>NZ_QGTR01000021.1 GCF_003182275.1 Hoeflea marina | reverse complement strand
CGGTGAACCGGTCGGCGGGCAATGCCATTAGACCGGGATGCATGAAGCGTGATCACCGTCACCGGATCCAGGCCGGTATGTCCCAGGGCAATTTTAGGGGACATCTCCGATGAGCAGCATCATGACCAACACCGCAGCCATGGCTGCGCTGCAGACACTTCGCTCGATCAATTCCGACATGGAAACGGCCCAGAGCCGGATTTCCTCTGGATACCGGGTTGAATCAGCCGCCGACAACGCCGCCTACTGGTCGATCGCCACCACGATGCGGTCGGACAACAAGGCGATGTCGACGGTGGAGGACGCCCTCGGCCTGGGTGCCGCCAAGGTGGACATCGCCTATACCGGCCTCAACTCGGCCATCGACGTGGTCTCCGAGATCAAGGCCAAGCTGGTGGCCGCCCGCGAGCCGGGCGTCGACAAGACCAAGATCAACAAGGAGCTCACCGAGCTCAAGAACCAGTTGCAGTCCATCGCCACCTCGGCGTCGTTCTCGGGCGAGAACTGGCTGTCCAACACCACCACGGCTGCGGCGGGCACCAAGTCGATCGTCGGCGGCTTCAACCGCGACGTCAACGGCAAGGTGGCCATCACCACGCTCGACATCTCGGTGACCAGCCTGACGCTGATCGGCGCCAAGAACGAGAGCCTGGGGCTGCTGACGCGGGACGTCGACGCCAACGCGCTCGACGCCAACACCACTTCGACGACGGCGCGCAACTACTTCCTCATCGACACCGGCTCGACGACCGGCACGGCGGCCTCGGGCAGCGCCATCACGCTCTCGGCGACGACCACCGACGCCGAAGTCGACGACATGGTCCGGGTGGTGGATTCGATCTTCAGCCAGATGACGGATGCGGCCTCCAACCTGGGTGCGATCAACAAGCGCATCGCCATGCAGGAGGACTTCGTCGCCAATCTGATGGATTCGGTCGACAAGGGCATCGGCCGGCTGGTCGACGCCGACATGAACGACGAATCGACGCGGCTCAAGGCGCTGCAGACCCAGCAGCAGCTCGGCATCCAGTCGCTGTCGATCGCCAACTCCAACTCCCAGAACATCCTCTCGCTCTTCAAGGGCTAAGGCC
>NZ_QGTR01000020.1 GCF_003182275.1 Hoeflea marina | reverse complement strand
AGCAACCGTGTTTTTGGTTTTCCCAGAACACCTGTCTTTTGACGATTGTGTTGATCATTGTGATGAGCTTTCGCATGGCGGCGACGATGGCGACCTTTGGTGGTCTTCCTGCATCTCTCAGGCGGGTGTAGAAGGCTTTGATGGGGGCATTGCATCGGATGGCGGACAGGGTTGCCATGTACAGGGCACATCGGACGGTTGGGCGACCACCGCCGATATGGCGCTGTCCGCACAGGGTTCCGCTGTCACGGACAATGGGTGCGACGCCGACGAGAGCGGAGAGCTTCTTGTCATCGATGGCCCCGAGTTCGGGAAGTTCCGCAATAATCACAGCGGCTGCGACGTCGCCGATCCCTGGCACGGAGAGAAGGATATCACGCCTTGCGGCAAGGTCCGGCTGCTGATCGATGGTCGTCGCGATGGCGGCATCGACCGTGGTCAGTTGGGCCTTGAGGAGGGCTTGGACCTGGTTGATCAGAGGGACGAGCGCTTGCGGCGCATGTTCGAGGCGGTTCTTCTCCGCGACCGCCATGTCGATCAGTTGGCGCCGTCTGGCGACGAGCGCGGTCAAGGAGGCGTGCCGCTCGCCGAGATCGGGCATCGGCGCTGGTCGAAACACCCGAGCGAAGTGCAGGATTACGTGGGCATCCAGCCGATCCGTCTTAGCCAGGCGCCCACTGGCTAGGGCGAAATGGCGCACCTGTCGGGGATTGATCACGGCGACGGGAACACCGACCGCCAGAAGAGACCGCACCATGCGCATCTCGTATCCGCCGGTCGCCTCAAGGGCCACCAGTTCGGCATTGCCGAGGCGCTCGGACAATGCCGCACAACCTGCTGCGTCGTTGGCAAAGCGATCGACCCTGTCACTATCGCTGACCGCCACATCGAGCCAGGCCTTCGAAACATCGATCCCGGCCATGACCGGGCAGGCTACATCTATCGCATTCATCGCATGCTCCTCCTTGCTACGCGGGTTCGAAACCCGTTCAACCGTTCGAGCGGATTCAATGCGGCGAAGGCACTCGCTGAGGTACGAACTCAAGGTTCGGGGATGACACGCACCTCCGCCGCTGGAGACAATCATACACCTTCGGCAACGTACAAGGATGAGG
>NZ_QGTR01000019.1 GCF_003182275.1 Hoeflea marina | reverse complement strand
CCTTCGATTACGAGACGGAAGCCTCGATCGACATCGTCGTCACGGCAACGTCTCAGGACGGCTCGACATCGACGCAGACCTTCACGCTGGCCGTCAGCGACGTCAACGAGGCCCCGGTCTCCGCCGTCTCCGACAGTGACGCCGCCGCCAATTCCGTCGACGAGAATGCCGCCATCGGCACCTCGGTCGGCATTACCGCCTTCGCCTCCGATACGGACGGCACCGCGACGGTGAGCTATTCGCTCTCCGATGATGCCGGCGGACGCTTTGCCATCGATGCCGCCACCGGCGAGGTCACGGTGGCGGGTCCGCTCGACCGCGAGAGTGCCGCAAGCTACACGATCGAAGTCACGGCCACCTCCAGCGACGGCTCCACCTCGGTTGCCAGCTACACCATCGCGCTCAACGATCTCGATGAGTTCGACATATCGGCGGTAACGGATACGGACGGGGCAATCGACAGCCTGGCCGAGGATGCTGCTGCAGGCACGGCCGTCGGCATCGTGGCCCACGCCGCCGATGCCGATGCGACCGGCAATGGGGTGAGCTACTCCGTCGATGACGCCCGTTTCACCATCGATGCCGACGGCACCGTCCGCGTCGCCGCGGGGGCAGGCTTCGATTACGAGACAGAAGCCTCGATCAACATCGTCGTCACGGCCACCTCCGAGGATGGCTCGACATCGACGCAGAGCTTCACGCTGGCCGTCAGCGACGTCAACGAGGCCCCGGTCTCCGCTGTCTCCGACAGTGACGCCGCCGCCAATTCCGTCGACGAGAATGCCGCCATCGGCACCTTGGTCGGCATCACCGCCTTTGCAAGCGATACGGACGGCACCGCGACGGTGAGCTATTCGCTCTCCGACGATGCCGGCGGACGCTTTGCCATCGATGCCGCCACCGGCGAGGTCACCGTGGCGGGTCCGCTCGACCGCGAGACGGCTGCCAGCTACCAGATAGAGGTCACCGCCACCTCCAGCGACGGCTCCACCTCGGTTGCCGGCCACACCATCGCGCTCAACGATGTGAACGAATTCGCTGTCTCGGCTGTCACGGATACGGACGGGGCAATCGACAGCCTGGCCGAGAATGCGGCATCAGGCACGGCCGTCGGCATCGTGGCCCACGCCGCCGATGCCGATGCCACCGGCAATGGGATAAGCTACTCCGTTGACGATGCCCGTTTCACCGTCGATGCCGATGGCACCGTGCGTGTCGCCTCAGGTGCTGCCTTTGACCACGAGACAGAAGCCTCGATCGACATGGTCGTCACGGCCACCTCCGAGGATGGCTCGACATCGACGCAGAGCTTCACGCTGGCCGTCACCGACGTCAACGAAGCGGCGGTCTCTGCAATCTCCGACAGTGATGCCGCAAGCAACGCCGTCGACGAGAATGCCGTGATAGGTTCGTCGGTGGGCATCATCGCCTTCGCCAGCGATACGGACGGCACCGCGACGGTGAGCTATTCGCTCTCCGACGATGCCGGCGGCCGCTTTGCCATCGATGCCGCCACCGGCGAGGTCACCGTGGCGGGTCCGCTCGACCGCGAGACGGCTGCCGGCTACGCCATCCAGGTCACCGCCACCTCGACTGACGGCTCCACCTCGGTCGCCAGCTACACCATCGCGCTCAACGATGTGAACGAATTCGCTGTCTCGGCTGTCACGGATACGGACGGGGCAACCGACAGCCTGGCCGAGGATGTTGCTGCAGGCACGGCCGTCGGCATCGTGGCCCACGCCGCCGATGCCGATGCGACCGGCAACACCGTCAGCTACTCCGTTGACGATGCCCGTTTCACCATCGATGCCGACGGCACCGTCCGCGTCGCCGCGGGGGCAGGCTTCGATTACGAGACAGAAGCCTCGATCGACATCGTCGTCACGGCCACCTCCGAGGATGGCTCGACATCGACGCAGAGCTTCACGCTGGCCGTCACCGACGTCAACGAAGCGGCGGTCTCTGCAATCTC
>NZ_QGTR01000018.1 GCF_003182275.1 Hoeflea marina | reverse complement strand
GGATTCGATGTTCAGCCAGATGACCGATGCCGCGTCCAATCTGGGTGCGGTCAACAAGCGCATTTCGATGCAGGAGGATTTCGTGTCCAACCTGAGCGACTCCATCAGCAAGGGCATCGGCCGGCTGGTCGACGCCGACATGAACGAGGAATCGACCCGGCTGAAGGCGCTTCAGACCCAGCAGCAGCTGGGCATCCAGTCGCTGTCGATCGCCAACTCGAACTCGCAGAACGTGCTGGCGCTGTTCCGCTAAAGCCTCTCGATCAGCCGGCCCATCGGCCGGTGACAGTCGCGGCGCCGGGAGTTGAAACTCCCGGCGCCGCTCTTCGTTGGGGCGCCTGAAACAAGGCGCCCGCGCTGCGCGATGCCGTTAAGGTTTCGTTAGTATTTGAAAAATATGAATAATTAGGAATTCGGTTAAGTCTTCGGTAACCACGATCGATCATCTTGGGTTAACGAAATGGTGGGTCGCACGATCAGCGGAAGCTGATGGCGACGGGTATGATGCCTTGCCACCGTTGCCGGTATTCCCAGCCCGGTATGCCCTCTTTCTCAATTATACGGGCACACCCATGACAAGCATCATGACAAACACCTCCGCCATGTCCGCGCTGCAGACGCTGCGCTCCATCAACAGCGACATGGAGACGACCCAGTCGCGCATTTCCTCCGGATACCGGGTCGAATCAGCGGCCGACGACGCCGCCTACTGGTCGATTGCCACCACCATGCGTTCGGACAACAAGGCCATGTCTACGGTCAAGGATGCCCTCGGCCTCGGCGCCGCCAAGGTCGATGTCGCCTATACCGGTATCAATTCCTCCATCGAGGTCGTCTCCGAGATCAAGGCCAAGCTGGTGGCCGCCCGCGAGCCGGGCGTCGACAAGACCAAGATCAACAAGGAATTGACCGAGCTCAAGAACCAGCTCAAGAGCATCGCCACCTCGGCGTCGTTCTCCGGCGAGAACTGGCTCAACAACACCTCGACCGCCGCGGCGGGCACCAAGCAGGTCGTCGGCGGCTTCAACCGCGATTCCGGCGGCAAGGTCTCGATCACCACGCTCGACGTCAACACCAGTTCGACGACGCTGATCGGCGCCAAGAACGAAAGCCTCGGCATCCTGACCAAGGACATCGACGCCAACGCGCTGGATGCCAATTCGACCTCGACGACGGCGCGCAACTACTTCCTGATCGACACCGGCGCCACCACCGGCACGGCCGCCTCTGGCACCGAGATTTCGCTGTCCGGCACCACCACGGATGCCCAGGTCGACGACATGATCCGGGCCGTGGATTCGATGTTCAGCCAGATGACCGACGCCGCCTCCAACCTGGGTGCGGTCAACAAGCGCATCTCGATGCAGGAAGACTTCGTCTCCAACCTGATGGACTCGGTCGATCAGGGCATCGGCCGGCTGGTTGACGCCGACATGAACGAAGAATCGACCCGGCTCAAGGCGCTGCAGACCCAGCAGCAGTTGGGTATCCAGGCGTTGACGATCGCCAACTCGAACTCGCAGAACATTCTGTCGCTGTTCAGGTAAAAAACTAACAAAACCATAATATATACAGAGCCGCATCGAAATATATATTTCGGTGCGGTTTTTTTATAATTATGGATAAATATTACAACTCGCATTTAAGTGTTCCGTAACCATAATCCGGCAATCTCCATTTCAAGAAATGACGGGTCGTTGAGCGCAGCTGAAGCTGGCAACGACGGGCATGATGCCTTGCCGTTGTTGCCGGTATTTGTAGCCCGGTATCCCCTCCGTACTCAGTTTTAGGGGCACACCTATGACAAGCATCATGACGAACACCTCTGCAATGTCTGCGCTGCAGACACTGCGCTCCATCAACAGCGACATGGAAACCACCCAGTCGCGAATTTCCTCGGGATACCGCGTCGAGTCCGCGGCCGACGACGCTGCCTACTGGTCGATCGCCACCACCATGCGCTCCGACAACAAGGCGCTGTCGACGGTAAAGGACGCTCTCGGCCTCGGCGCCGCCAAGGTCGACGTCGCCTATACCGGCATGAACGCCTCGCTCGAAGTGGTCTCCGAGATCAAGGCCAAGCTGGTGGCCGCCCGCGAGCCGGGCGTCGACAAGACCAAGATCGACAAGGAACTCACCGAGCTCAAGAACCAGCTCAAGAGCATCGCCACCTCGGCGTCGTTCTCCGGCGAGAACTGGCTCAACAACACCTCGACCGCCGCGGCCGG
>NZ_QGTR01000017.1 GCF_003182275.1 Hoeflea marina | reverse complement strand
GATAACTCGGAATTATGCTTCAAAGTTCCGCCGTCGCTCATGACTTCTTTGGCCAAAACCCGCCAAGCGAGAAGACGGCTGTCCTTATTGCCAACGAGGCGCAAGCTTTCGAAATAAGGGAGCGCTCAAGAAGAAAGCCCATCCGGCTTCTTAATAACGCTGACGTACAAACTTTTGTGGCCGGTATTAGGAACAGAAATCGAAGCCATCTTCTTGCCACGACGTTAGACGCTATAACCAACGGCCTTATTCAAAACCAACTGCCGCCCACTGGTGAACACGCACCAGTGGTGCCGCTTTTCTCAAGATCTGGCGACCCGTTTCATGGATTTCAAAATAGCTACATCGAAATTCGGCAAAACAAAGTCGAGGCACAAACACTCGCCAATCTACAATCCCAGTTCAGGCCAGCGTCAAATGACCTGCGCCCGAAAATTGTATTTGTCGTTGAAGACCGGCAGAAAGCTCTGGATATCTTTTCAAAGATGAATTCGGCGAGTTGCTTGTTCTCACCAACACCAACTGGCGTTAGTCGCTTTGATTTGCCAGACAAGGCAGCCAACGAATATGAGCGTCTATATTTCACACGGTATGACAATCATCAATCCGCTGCAATAGCGGTGTTGCCCGAGACGGATGACATGCGGATCGACTTCATCAACAGGCTGATGATGCTGAGGTCAAAGAAAGTTACGCTGGATCCCAGCGATCTTCTTCCTCAATTTAAGTCGCTCAGCGATTACGCAAGCGGAAAGCTGAACCGCGCAAATAACGAAAACAGAGACTTTTGGGCAACCGCTTGGATTCATTCACTAATTGAGAGAGCTTACGTACAGGACTACGCTCAACTTGAGGTTCAGACCGCGCTGGCAATGCTAAAGATGATCCCTGTTCAAGGCTTGTCAGTGCACGTCTTGCGGTTTGTGAATCAAGTGCTCGGAACATCACCTGACGCGCTGGCTTACCTGAGAAATGGTAAGAAGATGTTTGAAGAAATACCGGGATCGGCGTTCGATAAGAAGATGTATGAGCCAAGCTATTTTGGGCTGCTGCAAAATCTGCATGCGACTGAATTGTATCAGGTACAGCCTGCCGATCCTGGTGCCGCTGAGGCAACTTACAGATTTGTAAAAGATGAAGGCCCCTATTTCACAAACTTGGCAATGCTAGGGAATACGGCTGCACTGGGCCACCTTACCAGCGGGGACCCAAGCCGAGCATTCCAACTATATGAAGAATTAAAAATTGAAAATGCCGGGGACACCTTAGACAGATGGAGCATATTGAGTAACCGATTGGTTTCTATGTACCAGGCGTTCGGGGAAGTCGATGATCGCAGCCTTCTAGAACTTACAGAAATCGTGTTGAGTGCAAAGGTTAGCAATGTTTGGAAATATCACCTGTACAGATTTGCCCTAAATCTCATCGGCGTTGATACCCATCGAAGCGTTTCCGCAGAATTATGGTTATTCATCGAGAACTCCGGATATTTTTCTGGTTTGCCGCGCGGTGACATTATGGCTCATCAAAAAAGATTAGTAAGCAACGATTTCAGTGAACATACCAAAAACGGCGTATTGAGTGGTCAAATGGGCGATTTTCTTTATAAGAGTGGAATGTTTCCATCAGCTGATTTTGATTGGACGTAGTACTTGTGCCAAATTGACAGAAGAAGCTTTAACGCGAGTTCAGCAGAACCGGGCTGGTTTTCTGCATGAGGATCATTATCCGATAATCCAGCAATTTTGATGAGGCGAGGAGAATACCAACCGTCGTCGCCGGGAATTGTTGGGAGCGCATTGACCTCCAGAAAAGTGAACTGCTCTAGCGCGATAGGCTCGTTAACTTCCGCGTTAGGCGCCAGCCTTCCGTCAATGCGGAAAATAAATGTGTTGTGGAGCAGAACTCCGAGTCTCTCGACACATTCTTCGATCTCCCTCGTTACTTTGATTTTCTTCCATCGAAATACGGGTTCGTTACCTTTCTGGTAGATATCCGAGCTTGGTTTCATTTCCGAAGAGTGAATGAAGTCGGTTCCGTTGAGTTTTCCCCAGTCAGCGACCCGCGTATTCAGCAGCACAGATTTCTTTTCGATTGGATCAAAGATGCAATAAAGCTCGATGTCCAATCCGCGGACAAATGGTTCCGCGAACTCGCGTTCTGATAACGGGGATTCATTCTTAATATCTTCAATTATGCGCAACCCCTTGCTGTCGCCCGAATTAATTAATTTTCGGATGTATCTCTTGCCTACCTCCAACGCGTCCAAGGAATGATATGTATCGACGACTAGAAATCCGGAAGCTGCCGCCAAATGCTTCGAGATAATTTTCTCCTCTGTGATAACAGCAATATCGCCTCGACACGGGAAGCACGGTACGCTGGAGAGAGCGGCCACCGCCTGAATGATCCCTTCACACTCTAAAGCATTGAACGCAATACAAATATTCACGATGCTAAAACCTTCAAATTTTTGAAATTTGGAAAATCGCTCCAATGCCTGACCGAGGGTACAGGTAATGACAGTTGCCCCAAGTTCTTCTAGAGCCGTCCGATATCCTTCGATGACCGCTGACGGGTATATGTTGTAATATAGACTGGAGGGGAATCCGTCCGGCTGGTTGGCCGCCAGAAAAACGATATTGCCAGAGAGGCTGTTGGAGAGCTTTTCGCTAGCGCTCATAATTCCGAGTTATC
>NZ_QGTR01000015.1 GCF_003182275.1 Hoeflea marina | reverse complement strand
TCGCTGGTCAGCACCTTGGTCGTCGACACCTTCGGCGGTGTCGGCGGATTGACCTCGCAGGGCGCGCCGGTCACCGCATCGGTGATGATGCAGTCCGTTGTAACGGTGTTCTTGACCGCCCGCAGACCGGCGGGCAACGGGTCTTTCAGGGTTATCAGGATCGTTCGCGTCTTGGTGGTGCCGGCCGGCAGCGTCATCGTCCAGTGCGACAGGCCGGTGGCTGTGTCGCCGCCGTCAAAATTGACATCCGGCGAGGAAATTGAGGCAATGGCTTCCACCGGGGTAAAGGCATCTTCCAGCACGTATCCGCTGACCGTGCTGCCGCCGGTGTTGGTTACTGTCAATGTGAAGGTGAGCGTCTCGCCGGGTTCGGCAATGCCGTTTGCAGGCAGATTGCTCTCGCCGGTCAGCAGCTTCGAGGTCTGGATCTGGCCGGTCGTCGGGAGCACCACGACGCAGGGCACCCCGGTCGCCGTATCGGTGACCGCGCAGTCGGTGACGACGGTGTTTCGGACCTCGGTGACATTGGCGGGAATTGGAGCGGCCACTTTCGCCTGCAGAGTGACCACGATCTGACCCGGGACCGTGACCGTCCGATCGACAATGGTACCGACAGGGACCGCAAAAGGCTCGACGGTAATTGTCTGGCCCGACACACTGACCTGGCCGGGCGCGGCTGCGACGCCGCCGATGGTGACGCTGCCCGGCACGAAGGCGAGGTTGGGTCCGAGCACATCGACGAGGCTGTAGTCGGCCTTGGCCGTGCCGCCGGAATTGCTTACCGTGATCTGGTAGGTCAGCGTCTCGCCGGGTTCGGCAACACCGTTTGCCGGCGCGTTGCTCTCGGCGAGGAGCGCCTTGGTGGTCGAGATCACCGGCGGGGTCGGGGTGCAGACCAGGACATCGGTGGTCGGACAGAGCGGCTCCGAAACCGGGGGCTGGCTGGGGTCGAACACCAGGTTCTTCACCTTGGCCAGATTGGCGGGAAACGCACTCTTCAGCCCTGAGTAGAGCGTCAGCCTGAGTTCCCCCGGAATGTTGCCGACCTGCGCCGGAACGGTCAGCCCCGTCCAGGTGTATGTTCCTGTCGCCGGGTCATAGACACCGGTAATTTGCGAGTCGGCGAAAGTCTGCAACGAGAACGGGTAGAAGCGGTCCGAAATGGAGTAATTGGTGGCCGGTGTTCCGCCGGTATTGGTCAGCGTGATGACGTAGTCGAGCTGCTCGTCCGGCTCGGCAACACCGAAAATATGCCCGTCCTCCTCCCTCTCCAGCACCTTTCCGAACGTCACCATGGGCGGAGTGGGGGTAACCACGTCGCAGGGTACGCCGGTGGCGACATCTGTGACCGTG
This sequence comes from Hoeflea marina, assembly GCF_003182275.1. Classification (GTDB taxonomy): domain Bacteria; phylum Pseudomonadota; class Alphaproteobacteria; order Rhizobiales; family Rhizobiaceae; genus Hoeflea; species Hoeflea marina. The sequence goes on along the minus strand of NZ_QGTR01000015.1, from coordinate 13,287 downwards.
CAGTCGGTGGTGACGCTGTTGCGGACAGCGACGAGTCCGGCGGGAAGTGGCGTCTTGAGCGTGACCGAGATCGTCCGGGTGACCGTGCTGTTGGCGGGCACCGAGGCGATCAGCCAGGTGGATTGACCTGTGGCGACGCTGCCGCCGACAAAGTCGGCATCCGGAGAGGCGAGGCCCGCGAGCGCGCTCAGCGGCGAGAAGACGTCCTTGAGTTCGTAGCTCGACACCTCGTCGCCGCCCGAATTGGTGACGCTGATGGTGTAGGTGAGCGTTTCGCCGGGCTCGGCGATGTTGTTGGCGGGCAGGTTGCTTTCGCCTGTCAGCAGCTTGGCGGTCGAGATCCTGGCCGGTGTCGGGGTGAAGACGTCGCAAGGCTCACCGGTGACGGCATTGGTCACCGTGCAATCGGTGGTGACGCTGTTCCTGACCCGCGTCAGGCCGGCAGGAAGCGGTGCCTTCAGGGTGATCGAGACCGTTCGCGTCACGGTGGCGCCCGCCGCGATGGAGCCAATGGTCCAGACGGATTCGCCGGTCGCGATGTTGCCGCTGACGAAATCCGGATCGGTCGATGCAATGCCGCTGACGGCGGCGACCGGCGAAAAGACGTCCTTGAGCATGTAGTTCAGCGCGGCGCTGCCGCCGGTATTGGTAATGCTGATCGTGTAGGTCAGCGTGTCGCCGGGATCGGCGATGCCGTCATTGTTGATCGCGTCGCTGGTCAGCAGCTTCGATGTCGAGATCGAGGCTTCTGTCGGCGTGACGACGTCGCAAGGCTCGCCAGTGGCGGCATTGGTGACCGTGCAGTCGGTGGTGACGCTGTTCCTGACCTCGACGAGGCCGGCGGGCAGCGGGGCGGTCAAGGTGACCGAGATCGTCCGGGTGACGCTGCCTCCGGCAGGGATGGTGGCGATCGTCCAGGCCGCTTCCCCGGTGCCTGTGTAGGCAAAGTCGAAATCCGCATCCGGCGAGGTCATGGCGGCAATGGCGCTCACCGGGGTGAACAGGTCCCTGAGCACATAGTTTGTCGCGCCAGTGCCGCCATTGTTGATGACCGTCAGAGTATAGGTCAGCGTCTCGCCGACCTGGGCGATGTTGTTGACGGTGATGCTTTCTCCGGTCAGCGCCTTCGAGGTCGAGATCTTGGGCGGCGTGGGCGTATAGACGCAGAGATCGGTGCTCGTGCCTGCAGGCAGGCATGTGGGAGGGGTATCGGTGGAGTGGAAGGTATGGTTCAGCACATGGCTGACGCCATCGGGGATAGGATCGGCGACGGTTGCCTGCAGTGTGAGGACAACGACGGCGGGCTGGGTGACGAGGCCCTGGGCGTCCACGGCGGCGGCCGGCACGGTCAGCGGGCCGACGGTGATTGTCTGGCCGGAGACATTGACCTGCCCCCCGCCGGCGGCGGCGCCACCGATGGTGACGCTGCCGGGGACGAAAGTCAGGTTTGGACCGAGAACGTCGACAAGCGTGTAATCGGTGTCGGCCTTGCCGCCGCGGTTGGTCAGGGTGATGGTGTAGGTGAGTGTCTCCCCGGCCTGGGCGACATTGTTGCGGGCAATGCTCTCGGCAGTGAGAGTCTTGACGGGGGTGATGTGCGGCTCCGTCGGAATAGGCTCGGGGCATTTCTCGCTGCCGGGGACGCAGGGCAATTCGCCGACCAGATTGCCGACCTTGCCGATATCCTCGCCGTTCGGTCCCGCGCCGATGAGCGGGTCGGTGAGCGTGACGGCGATGGTGCGCGTGGCCGTGGTATGGGCAGGTACGGAAGCGATCGTCCAGGTGGTGACGGCGGTGTTGGCGCCGGAGACATCGATGACCGAGGTGCCGCCGGGCGCATTGATGGACGCAACGGCCGAGGCGGGGAAGAAGACGTCGCGCAGCACGAAGCCGTTGATCTCGGTATCACCGTCGTTGATCACCGAGACGTTGTAGGTCAGCACATCGCCGGGCTCGGCAAGGTTCGCAATGCCCGTGTCGCTGACAAACACCTTGCTGAGGCGCGATTGTTGGGTTGGCGTGATCACGCAGAGGGGACCGTCGCGACCAGCGCCGATGCAATCGGGCGAAGGATCCTCGGTCCTGTGGGTGTAATTGATGACCTCGTTGACGCCGGAGTCGACAGGATTGTCCACGCGCGCGGTGACCGAGAGGACCAGCGTTCCCGGCGTTGTGGCGTTGATCGCCGCCGGAATTGTCAGGCCCGTCCAGAGGATCGTCGTCTCACCGACGCCCGGTCCGGCAGTGACCGAACTGGCGGCAGGCACGGTTGGCCCCTGCAGCGTCAGGTTCTTGTCGAGCACGTCGGTCAGATTGTAGCCGGTGACGGCCGCAGAGCCGGCGTTGGTCAGCGTGATCTGATAGGTCAGATCCTCGCCCGGTTCGGCCACTCCGGCGGTCAGGCCACCGGTTTCGCCCGTCAGCTGCTTCCGGATGCCCACCAGCGGCTGGTCGGTATCAACGGCTGTGTTGTTTGAAAGAACCGGATCGACGAGATCGCTCGACAGGATGGTCGCCGTGACCGTATTGGTCAGATCGCCCGCGTAGTCCACGGGAACCCTCATGGTCTGGGTAAACTTGACCGATGTGCCGGCCGGCAGGTCGATGGTGTGATCGATAACTCCGCTGCCGCTGGTGACGCTGCCGCAGGACGGGATGGTTCCTTCCGTCGTGTTGCCGGCCCCCTGGGCGGGAGCGCATGTCCACTGAAGGGCTGAATCGAGCGGGACACCCACCGGAAGCGTGTCGACAACCTGCACATCGCTGGCACGGCTCGGCCCCAGATTGCTGATCTCCATCGTGTAGGTTCGGAGGCCGGGCGAATAGGTGTCGGAAGGCAGGTCGACGTCGCCGTTCTGACCGGGCGTGTTGGTCTTTGTCACCTCGATATCGGCATGAAAGACGGCGTTGGCAAACAGACAGTTGGCACCATCGTTGACCTTGACGTCGTTTGAGGACGAGCGTCGTTCAACCTCGCCGGCCACATAAGACCTTTCGCCAATGGTTTCATCCTGCGTGTGGATGCGGAAGAAGCCTCGCTCGGAATTGTCCGAGCCGTACAGTCCGTTGGCGAAACCGTACAGGGCGCCGAAATGCAGCGGATTGCTGCCATTGTCGCTGCTGCCTGACGGCCCCAGAATGGTCACCAGCGGCGCCAGTCCCGTATCCCAGCCGCGGGGATCGATCTTGATGAGAAACGCCCTCTTGTTGGCTTCGGATACCGTCACAGCCAGCAGGCTGCCGTTGCTCCAGGCCATGTCCGCGATATGCAGCTCGTCGAGATTGCTCGGCAGCACCACCGCCTTGGATTCCACGACGCCAAGGTTTGCTCCACCTGCCTGACGGTCTGCGACCTTGCCGGCAAGATCGACAATCCGCATCAGCTTGGTCACGCGCCCGCCGGAATCATGCGATGAGGTGGCATAGCTAAGGTAGTAGGTGCCGGCAGGATCGAAAGCGCCGCCGACGATGGGGTGGACCCAGCCGTCGGTGGCATGAAGATTCTCGAGACGTTGATCACCCGCCGCGGCGCGTGCATCAACCACTGTCACCGATCCGTCGGTCTTCGATATGATCAGCAATTGGCCGAGCTTCGCGTTGGCATTCTTGCCATTGTCGCCGGGATCGACATTGGTTCTGCCCTCGTCGCCGCCGCGGATGGCATAGAGCTTGTCATCGACGGGATTGTAGCCGAGCGCGTTGTAGGTCACGGGCTCGCCAGCTGCGGTCTGCGAGTTGTTGGTGCCCGGGACAAGCGCAAAGTCAAACGTGCCTAGCCCTTCCACTCCCTTGCGCAGAAATGTCGGTTGCAGCGAGCTTTGCCCGTCGGACTGATACATGTCCGGCGTGCAGCTTGCCGATTGCGCCCGCGCCTGGCCGCCCGCGCCGCAACAGAGCAGCACCGCAAACAGCAGTCCGGCGAACCGCCTCATCTTCGGGGCCTGCCATGCGATTGCCGGGCGGCTGACGGGGAAGGCGGGGCGAGCATGCATCTTGAAAATCCATCAATCCAGCTTCCGCAGAGATCCGCGGAACCAAAATCCATCGATGACAACAGAGCCGACGAAGCCGGAATGCGGCGTTAACTATTTGTTAACAAATATGAAATTCCGGTTAATCTTTCAGGCCATGTATTCTTCGAATCAATACTGGCGAGAATCTGTGCTTTTCTGGAGCGCCGGAATGGCGGGAGGTGCCGGGGCCATGCAGTTTTGTGCATAGCGGCCGCTTCATCCCGCTTTGTGCGCCATAGCCCTCACATGGAAAAGCGATGCCCTGCAACCACAGCTGGTCCATAACCGTGGCCGCTGGAGCGGTGCCACAGCGCCTCTCTGCTCATCTCCCCATCCGGACCCCTCGGCTAAATATGTGTAAATGTTAATTTTCTTATCTCTCATACCTTGCGCGCTCTGCCGAAATCGCCTTTTCTTCCCCGACTGCAAACAGCTGAGGGCGCAGGGCAGATGGCAGGACCGCATTTCGCAAACACAACCGAAAATCTTCCCCGAAGCGAGCAGTTTGCCGATTTCCGCCGGGAAGCCGAAGTCTTCGGCGTCAGATGCTCCACCTTGAATGGTCGGGAGGATGAAGGGTTTGCCCGAAGGGTGTCTGGTTACGCCGCTGGTCCCTGCGTCGTAATGAGCTTCCAGACCGAGGCATACCTGCAGAGGCAAGACGCAGCCGCAAGGACTTCGGAACTCGACCACTGGATGATCGGGTTGTGGCGGCGCGGATCCGGCGACTTCGATATCGACGGCAGAAGCATTCGCGCGCAGGCAGGACAGTTGCATCTGCAATCGGTGCTCAATTCGCATGAGGGCCGCTACAACGGCCAGGAGATCACCTTTCTGCTTCTGCCGCGAGATGCTCTGAAGGGGCTGGAGGCCCCACTTGACCTGAGGTGCAAGACAGACAGCAGCAATGCTTTTCACCCGCTGCTGCACGAATATATCCGTATTTTGTGGGACAAGTTGCCTGACGCCCTGCCCGGCGATTTCGCGGCGATCGGGGACGCGACCCTGGCAATGGTTCGGGCCTGCATGATGAAATCACCGGACTTTATCGCTGCCGCCAACGCGCCTATCATCGCCACCCAACTGGCCCTCGCCAAGAAGCTGATCGCCGCGCAGTTGGAGTCCCCCGCGCTGAACGCGCAAACCGTCGCCAACCAGCTGGCGATGTCGCGGCGGCAGCTCTGTACGATCTTCGAGCCCGAAGGCGGCGTCGACAGGTTCATCCGCGCCTCACGCCTCAAGGTCTGCCGCAGCAAGATCGCTGCGGCGGGCAACGACCAGACCATAGTTTCCATCGCCAATGCCCTCGGGTTTGACAATATGGCGAGCTTCGGCCGCCAATTCCGCTCCCAGTTCGGGCTCTCTCCCAGTGAGGTCAAGGGGCTGGGCGTCACCCCACCGGGACCCGAAAGATTCGCAGAATGGGCTAAGGGTCGGCTGCCAAGTTGATGGCACCCGGCGAGGTAATCTCTCCGGCCGCCCGGCGGAACGGGCGGCCGCAATTTATGGGGCAACCGGGCACGATAGCCGAGATTTAAGCATGAGTTTTTTGACGACAGCAATGCCTGCCTATCTTCCAGCGACGGACATTGCTCACCCGCGCCATATTTTTCGGAGATTTCAAGAGAATGGACAATCCGCATTTTTCGAAGACGACAGACGGACTTGAGAAGAGTGAACAGTTTTACAGCTTCCGAAGAGAGATGGCCGAATTCGGAGTGGAGAGCCACGCCGTCGTGCGTCCGGAGAGCGAGGGCTTTCACCTGAAAATCACCGGGCATGCCTGCGGATCGACCGTGGCCATGAATGTTGAAACCGAGGGGTTCCTCGTCAAACGAGACAAAAAGAGCCAGACATCCCCGAACATCGACCACTGGCTTTTGGGCCTCTGGCTCGTCGGCTCAGGCGATTTTGATATCGGCGGCCAAAGTGTCCGGACCGAGCAGGGACAATTGCAGTTGCAACAGATCCATCGGGTGCATGACGGCCTTTATTCAATGCATGACATTTTCTATGTGATGCTGCCCCGCGACAGTCTGAAGGGACTGGAGTCGGCCCTCGACGGCATCTGCAAGGTCGACAGCGCCAATGCGTTTCACCCGCTCCTCAACGAATATCTCAGGATCCTGGCGAAAAATGTCCCTTTTTCACCAGGAACGAACCAGAGCGCCGTAGAAGAAGCGACGCTCTCGATGGTGCGCGCCTGCATTCTCCGGTCGCCCGAGGCGATTGAGGCCGCATCGTCGGCGATCGTCGCCACACAGTTGGAAGCCGCCAAACGGTTGATCGCCGCGAACCTTTGGTCATCGCGACTGAACATAGAAGCGATAGCGGCGCACATGGCGATGTCTCGCCGCCAGCTCTACAAGATCTTCGAGACCGAAGGCGGCGTGGAGCACTATATCCGGACCCGACGACTTGAAGAGAGCTTCCGCAATATCTCGACCGCAGGACAACAGCGGCGCATCGGCGAGATCGCGGAGCAATTGGGATTTCGAGATCTGCCGAGCTTCGGCAAGCAGTTCCGGGCGCAGTTCGGGCTGAGTCCCGGCGAGATAAGGGGTGCGGCCGACCAGTCTCCCGGACCGGAAACTCTGGCCATGTGGGCAAGCGGCCAGTCGGCTCTGGCGAAAGATGGCCTCTTCAGCAGCGCGGGAGGTGGCCCTTGAAGGCTGCCATCCCAGATCCACGGGCAAGTGCGGCGGGCAGATAGACCTTGCCCGCCGCAACACAAGTCCAATCCAGAAGGGTCTGGCTCGGACTTACAACGGAAACCGCGGCACGCAATACCTGATCGAAAGTGCCCGTTGCATTCACTGCACAAGACCAGCCAGCACAAAATGCGGCCGCCGTTGCCGGCCGGATCGACCGAAATCGGTCGCCGACGGGTGCCCCCAACCGTGAGTTCGGATCTCTCATTCGCCTGCGCGCACCTGCAACAGCCATTCAGAGAAGCTCGCCGGAGCCGTCTTGTGAGGTGTGTATCCAAAAAGCCGGGCTTCGCGCGCTTCGGAGGGGCTGTAGCCATAAGCGGCGTGAAAATGTCGGCTGAATTGGCCCGGATTTGTGAATCCGTTGCCGTAGGCTATCGTGCTTATCAGTCGATGGTCAGTGAGATCTTCGAATGCTTCGTGACAGGCGGCAAGGCGGCGTTGCCGGATGTATTTTGCGATCCCGCCGCGGCGCTCGAAGACATAATAGAGCTGCCTGCGCGATACGCCGAGCGCCCGGCAAAGGCTCGCCGGACCGAGCTCCGGATTGCTGAGATTCTTGATTACATTGCGCCGGGCCATGTCAAAAAGGCTGGAGGAAATCGGCAGGGCGCCGGCCTCCAGATTTTCAACCGTCGGCGCCATCGCTGCCTTGAGAAGAACTGACAGGGAGTTGGCGACGATCGGAATCTCGGCCATCGTCAGCCGGCCGATGTATCGGCTCAACGAAAGCACGAATTCACTGATTATGTTGTTCATCGTTCCGGGCACCGGCCTGTCGATGGAGCCGTCAAGCATCTCAGCCATGCCCATGAAGTTGTCGCGGCTCAAGAACAGGGTCACAGACCGCGTCGTATCCGCGTTGGCTTCGAAAGGAAAGGCAAACGAGCGAAGGACCGCCGAGCCTACCGGCTGATCCATCACTTTGCCACCACTGTGCCATCGGAGGCGGCCCTCTTGCAGCAGGACCAGAGCCCAATGATCCATGTCCGAATCCCGGATCTGCGCCTGGGTTCGCTGATAAGACAGCGGATCAACAACGGCCGAGACATAGTGCAGCTTTCCCAGATCATACGCAGTGCCGCGGGCAAGAAAGCCCTGGCGCGATGTCGCTTGCGTGACGTCAACGAGCGGCGACACAAAGCTTTTCCAATAGGCGAATTGATCACCCGCAGGCTGCGTTGACGTCGTGAACCGGTCCTTGCGCAACCGATCCCGACTGTCGGAGCCGTCCCTATTCGGCAATCGAGTGTCAGGCAGTTCCATGGTGGTCCCATCTGGTCCGCGACCGGGTTGGGCCGCGCCCCCATTCGTGCTCCTTGAAAGGCGGGATGACCGGTCCGGCCGATGCCTGGCCGCCGACCAGCCATGCCGCGAACCCGCTTTTCGCCACTGAACAGCACGCCCTCTCCCGCACCTCGCTCGGGCTGCATCCGAACTCCGCCCGAAACTGGCGGCTGAACGTTGCGGCATCCGGGAACCCGTACTCTTCCGCAAGTGCGTTTATCGGCTGTGCTCCACCTTTCTCCAGGATGGCCTTGTGGCAGGCTTCAAGGCGACATGACCGCAGATAACGATCAACGCCCCCGACCCCGTCGAAGATCTTGTAGAGCTGGCGACGCGAGACATTCAGCTCGGCGCCCAGGCTTTCCGCCGACAGGTACGGAGACTTGAGATTGGAGTTGACTATCCTCTTCGCCATCTCAAGTCGCGTGGCCATGATCACCTCTTGCGCCGCAGCAATAGCGTCCCTCGACAGACTGACGCAAGCTCGGATCATCGACAAGGTCGTATCAGCGATCACACTGTATTCATTGACATCAAGGTCCGGAAGCATCCCCGCCATGGAAGCAAGGTAGTGGCTGAGCAACGGATGCAGGCAGGCTGAGCTGTCCATTGCCGCGAGTTGGTTCAAGACGCTCTCCATCCCTTCGAGCTTGTGGCGGGGAACATAGACAGCCATCGAGCGGTTCTTGCTCACCTGGCCGCTGCGCGCCCGCTTCAAGTCGCGCACTTCTATGAGGTTGCCTTCAAAACGCACCCGGTCGCCATTGATTTCGACCTCCGCGCAACCGCGAACCCGCAACATGATCAGCCAGTAGTCCAGCCCGACATCCCGTGCCCTGTATTCCGGCATCGAGAACGTATACCCGTCCGTCACGCTGTGAACGATCTTGAGCTCGCCGATATCATGGCCGTCCAGTCGCGCGGAAAATCCACGTCTGCCATCGCCTGTCTGCTCCGGCCCGGACAATCCGAGCAGCGAAAGCTCGCTGCGAAATGCGTTAAACTGATCCCTTACCGGAATTCCATTCGTATCAAAGACATAGACTGACCTAATCATCCCCGGCCCCTCAAGAAGGATCAGGGCACGCCAAAGCCGTGTTGAAACCGCGAGTAATCAAAAATAGATCGAGTTGCGGATGATAAATCCACTGCAAACAACAGAAAAGATTTTCCTGCTAGTTAATAATATATTTTATGTGGATGTGTTCAACAAGCATACTTATTGTGCCTTGATATTATGCATATAATTTCAATATGACAATTCGTTCAAAGAATAGCCTAAGCGAAATCTACCCCTCATAGATCAGCTAATACACGATTCGGCGAAATGGCAAATCGTGCATACACAATGCAGTTTTGTGCAAAACCACATGAGGATGCCCGCGGCAAACCATGTCCACCGCCTCGGGCAGGACCACACGGGGAGCTGTTTCCGATACACGCCCTGTTGACGTTCGGTGAGCATGGAACAGACAGGCATCCTTGGGATGGCAGGCGAGCAGCCCGCGCCGTCGCCTGCCTATCGGCCAGACAGAAGACCAAAGCTGGCTAAAAGCGAACGGCAAGCTGGCCGCGAATGCTCTGTTCGTTAGTGCCCTGCCCGAGTGCCCCCGAGGCGGAGAAGGAGATGGCGGCGCTGGCGCCAAGATTCAGCTCCAACCCGAGGCCGGCAAGCACCGCTTCGCGCGATATGGCGGCTGCGGAGATCTGGAACCGTTCCCCGCCGGCGAAGGCCAGTACGGCATCCGCAGACCTGTCGCCATAACCGTGGCGCCAGCCAAGATCGGCGGACAGGCGCGCGGGCTTTCCTGCCAATTGCAGATCGCGGCTGGCGCGAATGCCTGCGGTTGAAAGCCATCTCGCATAGTCCTGCGCGCCGCCCGTCAGCGCCGCCACCCCACCCTGTTCGGCGAACCCATCGACCTGAAGGTTGACATGGGCCAGGTTGATGAAGTGTTCGATCATGCCAAACCGGCTGCCGATGCGGGAGGATATCTCGGCGAAGACCTGGGTGGTGGCGGCGCTGTAGTCGGCGGAAAGGCTGTCATCAAATCCGGTGAAGGCCGGCTGCCTGCTTGTCTCGATCTCGTGGCGGCCGTAGGCGGCGCCGAAGCTCAGCCGCGCCGCGCCGACCGCTCCGGCGGCATAGCCGGACACATGGTAGCCGTCGATGCCGGCGGACGATCCGAGGGCGGGTTCCGCCAGGCGATCGCGGCCGTATCCGGCGGCCAGGCCGACGAGCCAGCCATTGTCCGTGTGCGCATCGGCGCCGAATATCAAGCCGCTGCCGTGGATCGAGAAATCATGACCGTTGCCGTCGCCGGAATAGCCGCTCCAGTCGCCGAACGACGACCCCCAGACGCTGGCGGCCTGTGCAGGCGCCAGGGTGAGGAGAACCGATCCCATGTCATCTGTATTGAACAGCAGCCTGGGAGCCGGTTCCTCGAAGGACCCGGCAATGCGTGCCTCGACCGTATCGCGGATGAGACGGCTGCGGTCGATCAGGCCCTGGGCGAGGGCGGCGTGCACTTCCCCGGAAAGCTGGTCGAATGCCTGGGCCGGCTCTCCCTCCGGCAAGGCCGCCACGGCATCGACCAGATCTCCATCTCCCGGCGATTGCAGCCCGCCTGCGGTGGCCACCTGGTTGGGCGTCCCCGCCAGATCGGCGAAATCAACACCGTTGCGCGTCAGGGTCAGATAGACGTTGTGGGCATCATAGCCGAGCGCAGCATCGAGAAAGGCAAAACCGTCGCTGACCGCGCCGAAACTGCCTGTCACCCCGGTGTCGGCGGTGAGAATCGTGTAGACGGTGTCTGGCGCATAGGTCGCCCCGGACGGGTTGCCGCTCTCCGCCTTCACCGTGACCGTGGCGCCGCTGTCTATGATTGCTGCGCCGGTGACATGGACGAGGTCGGAATTGCCGGCGCTGTCGACTTCCACCGCATAGGTGGTGCCGGCGACGAAACCGAAATCGCCGCTGACGGTCAGAGTTCCGATCGAATTGCCCGGCGCGACGGTGGCGCCCGACTCGAGCGTGACATTGCTCAGCGTGCCGCTGCCGCCCAGCGCGCCGCCATCAAGAACCGAGACGGCGCCGGCGAAAGCAGTGTTGAACGCCAGCGTGCCGCCACGAATGTCGACGGCGCCGGTGTAGTCCGACAGGTCGCCGGAAAGCCTGGTGACCCCGGAATAGCTCTCGATCCTGCCCGTGCCGGTTATGGCGGAAGAGAAGTCATAGGTGGCGCCGGTGTGATTGAACACCACGGTTCCGGTCCCGGCACCGAATTTCAGCGTCCCGACGTCCAGAGTTCCCGCCGCCACCGCCTGCTCCCCAGCCGCCGCGCCGAAATTCAACACGCCGACCGCCGTCGCCTCGGCCGCCACGGTGAGGATGCCGCCGTGGCCGCCGCCATCGACCCCCGCCCCGACCTGCACCAGCCCGCCATCGGCGATCGTCATCGTGCCGTGGCCCTGGTTGCCGATAGACACCGACTCCCCGCTGACGAGCAGCGCCGATCCGGCGCCGGTGACAAGCGCCCTGCCGACGGCGACATCCAGGCCGCCGACATTGGCGTTGACGCTGGCAATCCTGCCGCCGTCGGCGATCGTCAGCTTGCCCTCGCCCCAGCGTCCGACACGCAGAGTGCCGGCGACATCCCATGTCGAGCCGGCGCCGGTGACCATCACCGTGCCGTGGGCATCCCGGTCGTGGCCAATGTTCCCGTCGACGCTTTCAACCGCGCCGCCATCGGAAACGGTCAGGAACCCGGTGCCGTGATAGCCGACATAGATGTCGCCCGGAAGCCCAGCGAAAATCAGATGGCTGAACCAACCCTGCAGAGTGCTCACGACCCATTTCGAACCCGCTCCGCTGACCTCGACGACTCCGGTGCCGCCGGCTGCGTGGCCCAGCATGGCGCCGCCGCTTGCCACGCCAGCGCCATCCAGAATGCTCAGCCGGGCATGGCCCGGCATGGTGCCCGGGTCTGCTTTATTACCTGCCAGGCTGATCCCGCCCTCGACGGTCCAGGTCGAACCGGCGCCGGTGACCGTCATCGTGGCGTCGCCGTCCGTTTCTGCAAAATGATTGAGTAGCGCATCCCCGCTTGTCAGCGCCGCACCCTCGGAAACCGCAAGATCACCGTGATCGACACGGAGCCAATTGCCACCCAACAGCCATGCAGAACCCTCGCCGGTGACGAGGCCCTGGGCACGAAACGTCTCGTCGCCCTGAATTGCCAGTAAATCTGTCGAGATGCTGCCATCGGTGACGGTGATGCCGCCGGGTGTATAAATCACCTCGGCCGCGGCGGGCTCAAGCAGCCGCATCAGCGTCAGCAACGCCACTGATCCTAGCAACAGGTTGCGAGCCACAGGAATCCCGGGTCCTGAGCGGCAGCATGGATGACAACCCGGGCACAGTGCCTTGGCAGCCCATTGCCGCCAATCCGGTTCTGTCTTTCTGACAATCTGCATGACACCGCTTTTCTGATCTACGAGATGGAGAGGAGGATTGGTCAATGGTTCCGATCAGAGCCAGGGTAGGCAGGGCGCAAGCTTTCTTGAACGGCGCCGGGTGCACGCGAAATGTCATTCAGTGCATGGGGACAAAAAAATATCGTGTCCCAGGACGTGGTGTGGATCCGGGGGCTGCCATGCCCTCAGGGCAGAGCCGGACTGGATCAGCGTGCCGCCGCTGGGAGCCTGCAGAATCATCAACCCATTTGTCCGATTGTTTCTGGCGTCATGTAACGGGATCGCTGGACCGCCCATTTCGTCGTTCTGTTCGAGCAGGAGCGCACCGGCCAGTCTGACGATGGCGTCATCATTCCGGAAAATGCCCGCAACCTCGATTCGTCGCTTGAACTCGCCATTCGATCGCTCGATGCGGTTGGTGCTGTGAAGCTTGATCCAGTGCGACTTGGGAAAGGTCATGTAGTCGAGCACGTCCCGTTCGGCGCCGTCCGTGAGATCGGCGAGCTTCGGCAACTTTGACCTGATCTGGTCGGCGCGATTGCGCCACCGGGCGATTGCGGCCTACTGCGTGTCCTGGGCGAAGGAGGTGGCAATGAAAGCGGAGACAACGCTGCGTCCGCTGACCTGAGACCGGCGCATGCGGCGTTCCGGGCGTGCTTTGGCGCGTGAACGCAAAAACCGCCCCCGGTTTGCGGGAGCGGTTTTGATTGATTTGGTTGCGGGGGCAGGATTTGAACCTGCGACCTTCAGGTTATGAGCCTGACGAGCTACCGGGCTGCTCCACCCCGCGACAAGCCAGG
>NZ_QGTR01000014.1 GCF_003182275.1 Hoeflea marina | reverse complement strand
TCCTCTGGTCGGAAGCACGCGAAATGCCCCAGGCCGTCGGTGACGAAAGTCACGCGCGGATTTTCGGCGTGGGTGGGGCCGCGCGCACGATGCCACTCTCCCCCCTTGCGGGGCTTCGGAGCGGTGGCCGCAGGTCAGAAATCGATGGAATCGATTTCAGCGATCGAAGGCCTGAGCACGACGCCGCGCGAAGGCTCATGCGGCTTGCCGGGACAGAGGGGGGCCCGCCTCAGAAACGCGGTGCTTCGACGCCGTTGGCGCGGCAGGCGGCGATGACCGTGTTGGCCATCAGCATGGCGATGGTCATGGGGCCGACGCCGCCGGGCACCGGGGTGATGACGGCGGCCTTCTCGGCGCATTCGGCGAAGGCGACGTCGCCGACCAGACGGGACCTGCCCTCGCCGCGCTCCGGCGCATCGATGCGGTTGATGCCGACGTCGATGACGGTCGCACCGGGCTTGACCCAGTCCGCCCTGACCATTTCCGGCCGGCCGACGGCCGCCACCAGAATGTCGGCGCGGGCGGCAATGCCGGCGAGGTCGCGGGTGCGGGAATGAGCGATGGTGACGGTGGCGTTGGCGGCCAGGAGCAGTGCGGCCATCGGCTTGCCGAACAGGTTGGACCGGCCGATGACAACGGCATTCAGGCCGGACAGATCGTCGCCGTGGGTCTGGCGCACGAACAGCATCGCGCCCGCCGGCGTGCACGACACCAGCCCGCCCTCCAGGTCGCCGGTCATCAGCTTGCCGGCGTTGACGACATGCAGCCCGTCCACGTCCTTTTCCGGCAGGATCGACTGGATGACCACATCGGAGTCGAAGCCCCTGGGCAGCGGCAGTTGCACCAGGATGCCATGGACGGCGGGGTCGGCATTGAGATCGGCCACCAGGGCCTCGAGATCGGCCTGGCTGGTGGTCTCGGGCAGCGTGTGCTGGATGGAGGCAAAGCCGCATTCCTTGGCCATGCGGCTCTTCGACGAGACATAGACATGAGAGGCGGGGTCGTTGCCGACGATCACCACGGCGAGTCCCGGGCGCACGCCGGTCTCGGCCGTGAGCCTGACGCTCGCAGCCTTGACGTCTTCCACGACCGCTGCGGCCACTGCCTTGCCGTCAATCACCTTGCTCATCGATGCTCTCCCCGTGCTCGCACAGACCTACGGGATCGGATCCCGCACGGTTGGCCTAGTTGCGTCCTTCTGTGGCAAAATCCGGAAGGCCGGTAAACAGTGTTCTTCGATCAGGCGCTCTTGCGGTCAGGCACCATCCGGCTCCTGAGGCGCTCAAGGTCGCGACGGATATCGTCGAAGGCCTGGACATTGCTGTCGAAGTCAGCGGTTGCGGCGGCAGTCGCCGCTTCCGCGGATCTCGCTCCGGCATCCGCAGCCGGCGCGGCCGCGGGGGCGAGCGGCGCGGGGGCGGGTTGCGCCTGGACGCCGGCATCGGGAAGCGGCCAGGCGGGCGGATGGGGCGGCTCCATCCAGGCCGCCTGCGGATGCGGCGGCCATTGCGGGTAAGACGGCCATTGCGGCGGCTGCCTCCACATCGGGTGGAGCGCCGGGTGGTGCGGGACGAAACCCTGCGGGCTCATCCAGCCGGGCTGGAACTGCGGCCAGAATTGCTGCGGCGGCAGTTGCGGCGGATACGGACCCACTTGGCGCGCCGGGTGCTGTCCCTGCTCCCGGGGATGCTCCCGGCTCCGAAAGACGAACGGATCCGCGATGCCGTCCGACTGAAGGTAAGGCTGCGCTTGCGGATGTCGGGAATCCTGCATCGCGGCGGACGACGGGTATGGCTCGCCGGAAACGCGGGGCGACGGAGTTCCCGCCGGTGGCGATGCGAGGGTCTCCGGACCGCCGGCAAGCAGCGGACCGGCAGGATCGGGTTCGGGATCGCGCAGCGCGTGGATGACCGCGTCAGGCGAAGCCGCCGCTGCGGCGGCCCGCGACGGGCCCGGCGCCGGAGGTTCCGCGCGCGCGGGAGCTGCGGGAATCGAGGGTCCGGGATCCGGAACCGCGGGCGGTGCCGCTTTGCCGAAATGCAGCTCGGCGACCTCGGCGGCCTTCCGCGCCACTGCCGCGGCCGCGTGCAGGACCTCGGTGCGGATCAGGGCCGCCTCCGCCGCATTGATGCCGCGCCGGCCGACATCGGCCACGGATTCATCGTCGCGGCGGCGCGCGCCCGCCTCGGCCGCTGCCGGCGCAGGTGGTGGTGCGGGCGGGGGTGCGGGAACAGATGGAGCGACCGGATAGGAGGCGAAGGGCGGAGGCTGCAGCCGGGCAAGCGGCACGGCTGAATTGTAGGCCGGAAGGCCGCCGGCCGCGCCGGCAACCAGCGCCGTCCCGAGGGCTGCAACCAGGCCGGCGATTGCGCCCGCCGCCGCGAGCACTGCGCGGGGGACCCCGGCGGGATCGGTCGGCGGTTCGGCCGCAGCGATCACCGTGGCGTTGCGCGTCGAAGGATCGCCGGTCGCCGCGGCCGTCGGCGACCGCCTCGTCATGGCCTCGTAGATGTCCCGCTTCACCGCCGCCTGGCGTTCGAGTTCACGCAGCGCGGCATGGTCGGCGGAGCTGTCGATGGTTTGAACCCTGGCCACCGCCTGCTGCTGCGCGAGCTCCTGCTCGGCCTGGATGGTGCGCTGCAGTTCGGCCTGGGCAGCGGCGGCGCTGCCGCGCAGCTCGCTGCGGATTTCCCCGCGGACCGCCTCGAGCGAGGCCTTGGCCGACACATACTGCGGATGCAGCGGGCCGAGGCTGCTGGCGAGCGCATCGGCGGCGGTCCGGGCCTGGGAATAGCGCCGGCGCAGATCGAGGATGGCCGGCGACAGATGTTCCTGCGGAAAGGCGCCCGCGATGACCGCCTCGAGATCGGCGCGGGCAAGGGCCTCCGCCCTCTCCCGGACCAGGTCCTTGCGGCTCCTGACGGCGGCCAGTTCGTCGCCGAGCGCCAGCAGCCGGCTGTCCGCGTCGGGCCCGCCAAGGCCGTCGCTTTCAGCCTTGAAGCGGGCGACCTCGGCTTCCGCCGCCTCGAGATCGGCACGGGCAGCCTCGATGCGGGCGCCGGAGTCGCCGGTCGTCTCGGCCTTCGTGGTCGCCGGCATCGGACCCGCGCCGTCGAGATAGGCCTCGACGATGCGGTTGGCGATCAGCGCCGCCTTCTCGGCGTCGATGCTGTCGACCGCCACGGTGATGACGGAGGTTTCAGGATCCCGCGACACCGACACGGCCGAACGCAGGCGCTCGAGCGCCTCGCGTGCGGCATCGGAGCCGGAATCGCTGTTGGTGAGAATGTCGCTGATCAGCGCCGCACCGGCAAGGATGCCGCCGCCGGCGGTCCGTCCGTTGAACTCCTCGTCCCGCGCCAGTCCCAGTTCGTCGACGATTGTCGACAGCAGACTGGTCGAAGCCAGGATCCGCATCTGGCCGTCGGTGATCGCCAGCATGGCCTGGGTCGACATCTGCGGAGTGTCACCACCCGCGGCCGAAAGCCCGGCGTCGCGCGGATCGATGAAGATGCGCGCCTCGGCATGGAATGTCTGCGGGCTCGCCAGGGACAGCAGGAGACCTGCCCCCGCCCCCGCGACACTCGCCATGGCAATGCGCCGGCGATGGCGCCAGACCGAGGCCGACAGGGAGACCGCAACCGGCGAAACGCCGACCGCACTCCCCGGCATGGTGGTTGGGACGACCGGATCCCGGTCGGCCGCAGCGACATCAGCGACCGCCTGCGGCGGCGCGATCCGTGCCCGCGCATCGGACGGCCGGCGCGGGGACTGCAGCGGGCGCTCAGGCCCAATGTCCCGCACGGTGCGGCCCGGCGCTTGTTGGGGTGCGGCCTGGGTGCGGACCAGATCGGCGATGCGGTCGCCGAGAGACAGCCGATCCGGCTGGCGGGCGGCGACCGCGCGCGGCGCGGAACGCCCGGGCGTTCCCGATGCATCGGCCGGCGCGTGGTCGAGCAGTGACCGTCTTGCGCCAGGCTTCATCCGGTCTTTGCGAAAGTCCGACATGACTGCCCGAACCACCTTTCCATAGATTGCGGCTTCGTTAACGCAACCTATGCAAACATGGGTAACAAATGGTTAATTTTCGGAGTGGCGGCGCCCCGAATTCAGCGAAGGGCGGGCTGAGGACGGCGGAAGGCGGACGCGCAAGGCCCGTTCGCCTCAGTCCACTGCCGGCCGGTCGGAGCCGGGCCCTGGGTCAGGATGCAGGTGAAGAGCTGCTGACATGGCCGCCGAGCTTGTAGCGCAGCACATGGAAGAGAAAGAGCGGATTGCCCAGGACGTAGCGGCGCCACAGCCGTCCCGGCTCGCGGCTGAGCCGGTAGAGCCATTCCAGCCGCATCTCGCGCACCAGGTCGGGAGCGCGGGGCACGCCGCCGGAGATGAAATCGAACAGCGCGCCCACCCCGACGACCAGCCTGCCGTGCCCGGCGCCGATATGGCCGTCGATCCAGATTTCCTGCGCCGGACTTCCCATCGCCACCAGGGTGATGTCGGGCGCAAGCTCCGCCAGCCGCTCGAGCACCCGCGCGGACTCCGCGCGGTCGAAATAGCCGTCGCTGACAGCGGTGAAGTGATGCCATGGCATGAGGACGCTGAAATTTGCCGTCGCCCGCGCCAGCACGTCGGGACGGGCGCCGACAAGCGCCACCCTCAGCGGCCGGGAGACACGCACCAGCAGCGCCGGCACGAGGTCGGTGCCGTTCAGATTGGCCGGGAACGGCCGTCCGTGCAGCGCCCTGGAGGCGATGTCGATGCCGATGCCGTCGGGCAGGACCTGCGACCGCGACAGACCCGATCGGTAGGTCGGATCACGCATGGCCATGTTGGCGTTGTTGGCGTTGAGGAAATTGACGATGCGCTGCGGCTCGTCGCCGGCCAGTCCGCGCTCGAGCTCGTCGAGCGCTTCGGTCCACCCGAGCGACTTGACCCGGATGCCGAGAATATCCCGATCGGCGATGGCTTTGAACGCACCCATGATCCGGCAACTGCTCCAGTGGCGGCCCGGGCATGATGCCCGGTAGACGTTCCCTGCTAGCATCTTTCATTTTTGCTTGCATGCGCGAAGCGGGAATGCGGTTAAGGCTTTCGTTAACCGTCGGTTAACCATGCCGGCCGCCGGACGGTTTTTGCTCCCGCGCAGGCATTCGACGGTTGCCGCCGGTCACGGAGGGACGGCGCCGTCAGTGGGCAGGCGCCGCCTCTGCGACAGGTGCCGCCGGATCGACGGTGGTTCCGGCGCCGACCGGATCGCCGTTCTTGAAGGTGACCTGGCCCTGGCGCATGTTGGCGCGGATGTCATTCTTCGACAGGAAGTCGATCTGCTCGATGATGACGTCGTGGAAGACCTCTTCGCCCAGCCGCTTGTTGAGGGCCTGCTTGACGTTCTCCTTGAACGAGATGAGGTCGAACTGCTTGAGATTGGCAATGTCGATGACCTGGTTGCCGACCAGTTCGGTGTAGAGCACGTCGGTGACCAGCGCGGTCGGATCGACCGTCATCAGCTTGCTCTTGGCCGGATCGACCGTGTAGGAGAGCCGGGTGAGGAAATAGCCCTCGACCGCCCCGTGGGCGATGACCGGCAGCGACACGATCTCGCCGCGGATGGTTTCCAGCCCCCCGAGGAGGGGAGCGGCCGGCTCTGTGCTTTCCTTCTTGTTGGCCATCTGGATGGAAAAATACACCGAGACCAGGGCGACCACGCAGATCCAGATGCCGGTGCCGATCAGCTTGATCATGACAGGTCGTAGGACCGGAACTGGTCGATCGAATAGGTTCCGTCGGCTTCCGCCTCGCTCACCACGTCCTTGAGCAGGTCGGTGACTTCGCGGACGGCGTCCATGTGCGCCTTGACCTTGGCGCTGTTGGCGGCGAGCTTCTCGCTGACCGCCTTGAGCTGCGCGGCATGGACCGCGTTGAAACCGCGCGTGCCGGCATCGCGCACCAGCAGCGTCATGTCGTAGAGACAGCGCCCCTTGAGCACGTTGGACCGAGTCAGGTCGAAGCTGTCATCGCTGCCGATGCTTTCGTTCTCGATGTCAAGAACCTCCTCAAGCCGGCCGAGGACGGTGCGGACGCGAATGTCATCGGATAGGGTCTGGGTCATCGCGCTCATGCCTGGTTGGAACCGGATTTGTCAGACTTGCGGTCGATGCCGACGAGATCGCCGAGAATCGCCATCTGCATTTCATTGACCATGGTGTTGGCCTGGTTGACGACATTGCCGGCCACCTCGTCGGCAGGAATGCGCGGATTGGCCTGCAACTGTTCCATGCGGTCTGCGATGCCGATACCGCCGCCCTTGGCCATGACATTGCCGATCTGCTCGGCCATCATGCCCTTCCAGATTTCGCCGGCGGTGCCCTTGCCGAACATTTCCTCGTTCTCGGCGGGCAGCATGGACTTGACGAAGTTCTGCAGCATCATGGCCTCGAACTTCTGGTAGCCTTCCTTGCGCGAGGCGGCCGCCCCGGCGAGCCCGGGCGCATCGCGCAGACCCGACAGGTCCGGACCGGCGGAGGCAAGCTCGACGGCGAAGCCGGTGGTTCGGGCGGCCGCTCCCGCCTTCTGGCTGGCCGCGGTGGCCAGCACGGATTCGGCCTTCGCCGCGGCGGCGGGATCGGCTGCCCGCACCACGTCGAGAATGAGATCGGTCGCGGTCTGTATGGCCAAGCGCCCACTCCGTGGTTCAATTTCCTGCCGGAGCAATGTGCCCGATGAAGCTTACGCTGGGCTGGTGGACGGGTCCGGCCCCGCCATCGTGGAGTCAAGGAGATCGAGCAGGCTCTCGTCGGCGGCCTCGCGCTCCTCGCTTTCCACGGCACGGGCGGCGGTCTCGGCCAGCCGGTCGGCCTTGGTCTTTTCGGTCAGCACCCGCCGCTCCTGCATGACCTGCACACCGGAGAGCTGGCGGATGCGGCCCTCCAGCGGCGAGAACCGGACGGCATAGGAACCCGCCATGGCGCGGTGGACGGTATCGAGCGATCCCAGCGCGCCGATCAGTGCCTCCTGGGAGGATTCCGCGATCATGCGCTCGCGCAATGTGTGGGCCAGCTCGTTCTCGGCCATGCGCTCGAGCTGTCGCTGCACGCGGACCAGCCGCCCCAACTTGCGCGACCTGCTTTCGGCCATCTCAGCGCGCCCCCAGGAACAGCGGCTCGAAGGCTGCGACGAACTGCTGGAAGAAATCGTTGACGGCCAGGAAGAACAGGATCAACCCGCCTGCCAGCAGGAACGGCGTCGATATGAAGTAGACCGGAATCTGCGGCGCCAGCTTGTTGACCATGCCGATGGCGAGATTGAAGATGAATCCGAACATCAGGAACGGGCTCGCCAGGCGGAGCATGACGTAGAAGGTGGCCGACAGGGTGTCGGACAGCGTGACCAGCGCCATGCGCGCCTCGAAGCCGGCGCCCATCGGCATGAAATCGTAGGACCGAACCAGCGCGCTGATGATCATGTGATGAAAATCGGTCATGAACAGCAACAGCAACCCCGTGGTGGTGATGACCGCTGTCACCTGCCCTTCCGGTTCGGATTCGAAGATCGCGTTGATCGGTGAGGTGTTGAAGCCGATCGCCATGGATACGGTGGTGCCGGCGAACTGCAGTCCGAGCACGATGAAGCGGGCGATCATTCCCAGCACGATGCCGATCAAAAGTTCGCTGCCGACGAGGAAAAGATACTCGGTCCGGCCGCCCTGAATACGCGGATAGATGGTGTCCCAGAGCATCGGCATCAGCGCAAGCGACAGAGCCACCGCCATGAACAGGCGAACCTGCATCGGCAGCCGGAAGCTGGAAAAGCCGGGCAGCACCATCATGCAGCCGCCGATCCGGCAGAAGGCGGCGAAGGCGACCAGAATGCTCCCCTGCGGGTCGTCGATCATCCGATCGCGCCCATGATCTTGATCTCGATGCCCTTGGCGATCTCGACATGCGAGAGCACGGGCAGCGTGGCGAAGATGCGCTCGACGATCATCCGCACATAGGAGCGCGAGTCCGGCGAGGTGACCAGAACGAACGGCACGCCCTTGTCCATGTGGCCGCGAATGACCCTGGTGGCCTCGTCGGTGAATTCCTCAAGCTGGCGCGGGTCGATGTCGAATTCGATGACCTCGCCCTTGGTGTCGCGCTTGAGCGCCTGGTGGAAGGCCATGTCCCAGCGGTTGCCGAGCCTGAGCACGTTGAGCACACCGTTGCGGGCGATGTCGCCGCACAGTTGCTGGGCCATGCGGATGCGGACATGCTCGACGATCTGCTCGCTCTTGCGCACATGCGGCGCCAGTTCGGCCACCGCCTCGAGGATCAGGTGCAGGTTGCGGATCGAGACCCGTTCGGCCAGCAGCAGCTTGAGCACCGCCTGGAAGCCGGAATAGGTCATGTGCGAGGTGCAGATCTCGTCGGCCAGCTTGCGGTATTCCGGGTCGAGCCGGTCGATGAGAATCTTCATGTCCTTGTAGGACAGGAGCTGCGGCAGGTTGTTGCGGATGACCTCGCTGAGATGGGTTAGCACGACGGAGACATTGTCGATGGGCTGGAAGCCCTCGCGCTTGAGATCATCGGCGAAGTTTTCCGCCATCGACATGGCCGGCAGGCCGAAAGCCGGCTCGCGCAGCTCGTCGCCGGGAATGGAGGGCCTGCGGGTGCCGCCGAGGACAACCATGACCTCGCCGACGCGAAGGTCGTTGGCCGACACCGTGGTGCCGTGGATGCGGATCTGGTAGGACTTGTCCTTGATGCCGATGTCGTCGGTGACCTTGATCTCGGGGACAACGAAGCCGTACTGGGTCGCGAATTTTTTCCGCATCTTGGAAACCCGGAACGCCAGTTCCTCGTGGGATCCGAGCAGCTTCGTGGCGACCTGCTTGCCGAGCACAAGTTCGATTTCGGCGGTCTTCAGGATGGATTTGACCGAATCCTTTTCCTTGTCCTTCTCATCCTGCTGGCTGCGGTGCAGGTCCTGCGCCTCGGCGCGCTTGGCGGCGTCGCGGCGGCGGGGTATTGCCCAGCTGCCGAAGGCCATTCCGGCGCCGAGCAGGAAGAAGGGAACGAATGGCAGGCCGGGCATGATGGCCAGCAGGAACAGCAGGCCGGAGGCGGCAAACAGCGCCCGCGGATAACCGCCGAGCTGGTCGATCACCGCCTCGTCGGTGGAGCCGAGCTGGCCGCCGCGCGACACCAGCAGGCCGGCGGCGAGCGAAACGATCAGCGCCGGAATCTGCGAGACAAGGCCGTCACCGACGGAGAGGCGCACGAAGACGTCGGCCGCCTCGCCGATCGCCATGTCATGACGGGCATAGCCGATGATGACGCCGCCGAACATGTTGATGCCGGTGATCAGCAGGCCGGCGATGGCGTCGCCGCGCACGAATTTCGAGGCGCCGTCCATGGAGCCGAAGAAAGAGCTTTCCTGCTCCAGCTCCTTGCGCCTGAGCTGGGCCTGCTTTTCATCGATCAGGCCGGCGGAGAGATCGGCGTCGATGGCCATCTGCTTGCCGGGAATGGCGTCGAGGGTGAAGCGGGCGCCCACCTCGGCAATGCGGGTGGCGCCCTTGGTGATGACGATGAAATTGACGGTCACCAGAATGAGGAAGACGATCAGTCCGATGACGAAATCGCCCGCCATGACCATTTCGGAGAAGCCGCCGATCACGCTACCCGCGGCATTGGTTCCGAGGTGGCCCTCGGAGAGGATGACCCGGGTGGTGGCGATGTTGAGCGACAGCCTGAGCATGGTCGACAGCAGCAGGATGGTCGGGAAGGACGAAAAGTCGAGCGGCCGCTGGATCCACAGCGCCACCATGAGGATCAGCACAGAAAAGGCGATGGACAACGCCAGGCCGATGTCGATCAGGAAGGGCGGGATCGGCAGGAAAAGGATCGAGAGGATCAGGACGACGCCGAGTGCGAAGCCCATGTCCTTGCCCTGAAAGCCGGTCTTCGGGATCGCCAGTACCTGGGGTTCGGCCATTGTCACTCGCTCCGGATCTAGAGCGCCATGCCCTGCACGGTTGATGCTCCAACGCCTTCCTTCGACCGTTCCCGCCTGGGCCGATCCCGCAGTGTCTGCGGGGTCCGGTCGTTGCCGGCCTCATGCCGGCAGTCTCATCCGTTCGTGTCGGGCGGATGTCCCGCCCGGCGTGCCGGAAAGGCCCGGCGGCGCCATGGCCGGGCCGGACCGGTCACGAATACTGATGCAGAACCTAGGGGACGAAGCTTGCGCGAAAATGTCAGGGCCGTGGCGTCAGAAGCCGCTCTGGATGCGCTGGAAGACAACGTTGGTGAAGGTCGAGATCTGCGCGCCCACGAAGGGCGCCGACACCGCGACCGTGATCAGCACGCTGACGATCTTCGGCACGAAGGTCAGCGTCATCTCCTGGACCTGGGTCAGCGCCTGCAGGAAGGCGATGAACACGCCGACAACCATGGCGACGAGCACGGCGGGACCTGCGGCGATGAGCACGGTCCAGATTGCCGACTGGACGATGTCGAGGGCGTCGGCCTCATTCATCGGATCAGCCGATCGTCACGCCGGAGGCGACATCGACTTCCTTGCCGCTGTCGAGAATCGCGGTGACGCCGTCGGATGTCACCCGGACCTCCTGGATCACGCCGGAAATGGTGCCGTCGGCGTTGGTCAACGTGCGTCCGATGATGCTGCCGGCCTGCGAGAGATTGGACGAGGTCAACAGCATTTCCAGCCGCTTGTTGGTCTCGATGGTCTGCTCGACCTGGGAGAAGGTCGCCAGCTGGGCGATCTGGTCGGTCGAATCCATCGGCTCGGTCGGATCCTGGTTCTTGAGCTGGGCCACCAGCAGGCGCAGGAAGGTGTCATAATCGACGGCCGATTTCTTGGCCGCCTGGTCGGCCGCAGACCCGGAAGCCACTGCCTGCTTGTTGATTGCGACCTGATCTACGACCATGGGGCGAGTTCCTTGCGAATCTGTTCGATTGTGGCGGCCGGCATGTCGCCGGTGTTGAGAACCCGATCCTCGGCCGGATACAGCGCGCGGATGGCCTTGAGCGCCTCGAAAGCACGACCCTGGGTGACCATGCCGTCGATGTGCTTGAGCTCGGAAAGCACCTCGTCGTCGCGGAAGCAGGCGAGCAGCATGACGACCGATTTCCTGAACATGACCATCGCCTGATCCCCGCCCTCGGGGTTCATCAGCATCATCTGGACGATGAAGTAGAGCTGCCGGAGCGGCGTCGTTGCCTGTTCGGGCTGCAGGACGTGGTTCTCGAGCAGGAAGGTCACGTCGTTGAGGAACTCGACGGCGACCTTGCGGTCGACCCGCAGCACGGCACCATTGATGAAGATCCGTTCCCCCGCCTTGAGGGAAATGCGCAGCGAGCTTTTCATTTCAGGCCGTCCCTGATGATTGCGGAAATGTCGATGATTCCCTTGAAGTTGGTGGATTCGCGCTGCCGGATGCGCTCCGCTTCCTTGACCACCCAGATGCCGATCGAGATCAGGTTGGCGCGCAGTTCCTTGTCGAGCTGGTTCTCCGGAGACGCAAGGTCCTCCACGAACCGGACCCACAGGCGGCTGACGAAATAGACAGCCTCCACCGACTCGCGCGATTCGGCGCCCTTCTCGATGGCGAGCGTCATGAGAGCGATGGAATGATTGATCGCTTCCCGCTCACGTTCGCGTGCTTCAGCAACTCCATCTTCCTGAATATCCGCATAAGAAAACTGGTACATTCAGACGCCCTTCATGTTTGTCCAATATTCCCGGTCACCCCGGGAAACGCGCTTACAGATAATTCGACAGGCTCAGTTGCTGTATTCTCGAGGTCAACTTGTAGGAAGTCTCGACCTGGGCAAGCAGCGAATTCATGCGGGTGGACGCCTCGTAGGCGTCCACTTCTTCCAGGCTGTTCACATGCAGCTGGACGATCTTGATCTGCGCCTCCAGCGACACGTTTGCCTTGGCCACGCGGGCCTCTGACAGACCCAGCCGGCTGCGCTCGTTGTCTATTCCCGAAACCGCCGCGCCGGCATATTCCATCGCCTTGGTGTTGACGACCGCGCGGGTGTCGCTTGCCAGCGGCATGCCGAGAAGCTCCAGCCCGATGACCGCCGCGAGCGCGAAACTGCGCATGCCCGCGGTGTTGGCGTTGGTCGTGCTTTCGATCAGGTCGTTGCGTGTGATCCGGCTGGTGACATTGGTGTCGGATGCCGAGGACCAGTTCGTGGTCCAGTCGGTGCCGGTGAACGACGGCTCGAGCGTGTTGGTGATGAAGTCTTCCATCTGCGCAGGCGTTATGCCGGAGACCAGCGGATCGGTCTTGGCAAAACCGAAATGGCTCTGGAAGGTCGAGTCGAAGGCGGCCTGGGCCGGCGATGCCGGATCAAAATAGTTGGCGAGCGGCCTGGCGTCGGTGTTGATGCCGGAGAAGACATATTCGCCGTTGGACGAGGTGTTGATGGCGCCGGTGAACGCCTCCAGCGCCGTCTGGACGTCCCGCTTCGCAATGCCCAGGCGCCCGGCATCATCCGTGCTCGTGACCGTGATGAACGCCTCGAGCATGCTCTGCGCGTTGTCCGCCATGAGCGTCATCGCGCCCTGCGAGGCCGACAGTCGCTGCGTGGCCAAAGCGTTGGAATCCTTGATGTTGTCCAGCCGGAGCAGGTCGCGGTTGAGCGCGACGCTGCGCGAGGCGCCGGCGCCGAGTGCCACGCCGATGTCGGCGTAGCGGCCGGTGACGATTTCCTTCTGCAGGTTCTGCACTTCGTTCTGCGACGTCGAGATCGTCAGCCGCATGGCGCTCTGAATGGCAATGTTGGAAATGAAGCTTGTCTTCATGATGTTATCTCACCACCGCGAGAAGGGCCTGCATCATCGTGTCCACAGTCGTCAGCAGCCGGGCGGCCGCCTTGTAGGACTGCTCGAGATCCAGGAGCAGCGACATCTCCTCGTCCAGCGAAACGCCGGTCGCGCTCGAATGGGCTTCGCTGGCCCGGTACAGATAGGCGCTGCGGATTTCCGCCGAGGAGGATGCATCGCTGCGGTTGAGCTCGAGCCAGCCGACGCTGTCGGCGGCGAATGAGGTCAGGCTGCCGGTGGTCCCGATGCCTGCGGAGGCATCGAATGTCATCGGGGCATCCATCCCGGAAACGAAGGAGTCCAGCAGCGCCGAATAGCTGGCGGCGCCGGTGGTGTTGGACGTGTAGGCGGCGCCGTTGATGCCGCCGTCGCGCAGCAGGTTGGGATTGCTGAGCAGTGCCGGATTGACCTGGATGGTGGCGGCCATGCCGGCAACCAGCGTGCCCGCTGCAGGAACATTGCCGCCAACCCAGGTAAACAGGCCCGGCGCATCCGGCAGGGTGGGAACCGCCGACTGGTCCTTTTCGGAAAAGGTCGCCACCAGCCCGCGGGCGATTTCATCGAGCTGCCGCTGCATCGTCGGGGCCAGGTCGTCGCGGATCTGCAGCTGCGCCTGCAGGCTGCCCGTGGCAGTGGTGCTGGCGCCCTGCCCCGCCGACAGCGGGACGCCGTCGATGTAGACCTTGTTGCCCGGAATCGAAGCGGAGAAGCCGCCCGAGGCCACGAATGTCACCGGACGGGGGACGGTCTCGAAAAGCGCGGTGCCATCGGAGGTGTAGAGCGCCATGTCGTTGCCGGCGCGGCTGACCGTGCTGACGCCGACGATCTCGGAGATCTGCTTGAGGAGATTGTCGCGTTCGTCGAGTTCGTTGTTGACGTCGCGGCCGGTCTGGGTGCCTGCAAAGACGCCGTCGTTGGCGACCTTGAAGCGGGCGAGCAGGTCGTTGAGCTTGTCGACCTGCAGGGAGATCTGCTGATCCGCGTTCGAACGCACGGTCTGCACCGCGGCCGATGCGTCGCGCAGGCCGGCCGCCACCAGCGTGGCATCGGCGATCGCCGTCGCGGCAAGCGTCGTCTCTCCCGGTTTGGCGGCGAAGGTCGCCAGGGTGTCGCGCATGGTGGCAATCAGGCTCGCCGGCGAACTCTCGTAGTCATTGCCGCCGTAGATGTCCTTCATGCGCGACAGGCCGTCGAGCAGCGTGGTCTGCGCGCTAGATTCCGCCGTGCCCTTCAGCGACGCGCGGAAGAGCACAGTGTCCTGCGCGCGCTGCGTGGTGACGACGTTGGCGCCGTAGAGCGATGTCGCCAGAACGGCATCGCGGCGGGCATAGTCGGGATTGTTGGCATTGGAAATGTTGCGCGAGATCACAGCCGTCTGCGTCGATGTGTTCGACAACGAGGCTTGAGCTGAACTGATCGCGCCAGAAAGTGACATAAGGCTGCCTTCTCATTCCCAGAAACTGGGCCTATCTCTTGAGGTTGACGAGAACGTCCATCAGGTCGGAACCGGTCTGGAACACCTTCGAATTCGCCGTGTAGCTGCGCTGCGAGGCGATCATCGTGGTCAGTTCCTCGGCGATATCGACGTTGGATGCCTCGAGCGCACCCGAGACAATGGTGCCGAACTGACCGGAGCCGGCGAAGCCCGTGGTGATGACGCCCGAATCGACGCCCTGGGCATAGACATTGCCCGGCATCGGGCGGAGCTGGTCGGGGCTCTGCACGCTGGCGAGCGCCAGTCGGTAGAGCGGGTCGAGCTTGCCGTTCTCGTACTGGGCGTAGAGCGTGCCGTCGGTGCCGATCTCGACGCGGGTGACGGCGCTGGGCGCATTGCCGTCGACATTGGCGTTCTGGACGACGAAATTGTAGTTGAGCTGACTCATCTTGGCGAGATCGACGGTGAGCGATGTGCCGCCCGGGACCGCCAGGGTGATGTCCGACGCGCTGGCGGCCGTCAGCAGTCCGTTGGTCGGGTCGAATTCCAGCGTGGAGGTGGCAAGCGGACCGGATGCATAGGGAAAGGACGTGTTGGCGGCCGCGTCGTTGCGATCGAAGACCGCGACCTCCCAGGTGTTGTCGGCGGTCTTCGTGTAATAGAAATCGAGCAGCACTTCCTTGCCCAGATTGTCATAGACGACCAGCGAACTCTTCGAGTTGTAAGTGGCGGTGGCCGCATTCGCCGAGGGCAGGTCGGCAGCCGCGATGGCTGTGGCGGACGCGTTGAGATTTGCCGTGAATATGCCGACCGTCGAGGGCTGCGCGGTCAGGCTGCCGGAGGCGACATTGACCGGCACCAGGCCATCGAAGCCGTTGACGACGGGAGCCGGCTCGCCACTGGCATAGTCATAGCCCAGCAGGGTGTAACCGGCGGAATTGACCAGATTGCCGTTGGCGTCGGGAACGAAGGAGCCGGCGCGGGTCAGGAACGGCAGTCCGTTCGGATCGTTGACGATGAAGAATCCGTCGCCGTTGATGGCGAGGTCGGTGCCCGAGGAGGTGAATTCGAGAGCGCCCTGCTGGGTGATCGAATAGCGCACGTCGGTGGTGACGCCGCCCGAATTGTACTGACCCGAAACATTTGGAAGGATCAGCGAGGAAAACTCGGTGGATGCCTTCTTGTAGCCGGTGGTATTGGCATTGGCGATGTTGTCCGCAACAGTGCCCAACCGACTTGCCTGGGCATTCATGCCGGACGCACCGGTTCGCATCATTCCATACAGGCTCATTGCATCATCCCTCGTTTCATACCAGGAACCAGTCTAACGGACAGGCCTTGCGTGAACCTGTTTTCCGTGCGCCCGCAGGTCTTTATGGCCTCATGCCGACCCAAGACATCAGTCTACTGCCAGTCGATCAGATAACCGAGGAACCGCTTGGAATCGATCGGATCGAAATCGAGGCGCATGCGCAGCTTCTTGCGCAGCTTGCTGATGTGGCTTTCCACCACATTCTCCTCGACGTCCTCATCGAAAATTCCGTAGATGGCGCTGAAGATCTGCTGCTTGGTGACCCGACGACCCCGATTGGCCACCAGATATTCCAGGATGCGGCGCTCGCGGCGCGGAAGAGCAAAGGTCTTGCCTTCGACCTCCGGATCACGACCATCCGAGAACACCCGGATCGGTCCGATATCGACATAGTTGGCGAGTGCCTTGAGGCGGCGCCGGATGGCTGCCGCACGGGCAAGAATCTCGCGTGGATGCACCGGCTTGCGCACAACGTCATCGACGCCGCTGTCATAAAAGGCCAGCGTCGATTCCAGTGACGGAGTATCGGACACGGCGATCACCGGTGCCTGCGAGCGATCCCGAATGGCGCGAGGCAGGCTCAATGTGTTGGAGCCCTGGCCAATCAGGAAGGCCTCCACCGCATTGATGTCCGCATCAGCCGCGGTGCTGACCCATTCGCCGAATTCCGTCGAATCAAAGCTCGCAGAGGGTACGCCTTCGCGCCCAAAGAGCGATGCATAGCCATCCGTGACCAATTGCCTGTCATCAACCACTACGATCATTCGTCCGCCTCCGAATCAGTGTGGTGCATTTTCCAACTGATAGGTACGAGTCGGGGGATTCAGCGGCAACTACAGATACTCTTGGGTGCTAATTAAGGCTTGATTAACCATGTTTCGCGCTGATTTGGCTAGATATTGTGCCTACGCCTCAGTTATGCACAAAAAAATGATGGATAAGTTAACAAAAGGTTAATTTTTCGCTTGCATCGTTAATCTGCGCCACAGTTCTGCCGCACGGTGAATTAGTCACCAAAAACTTGTAGTTTCTCCCTCAGGTTGCATCACCTGCAGAAGTCGGATGCCGCGGGAGTCCACGCTCCGTAGCCTGTCGCCACAAGATTGCCGATCACGCGACACACATACTGCTTCTGCGCGGGGTCGTTGTCGGGACCGGCATGGTAGCGGGCGACTGCCATCGTCCAGGTTTCGTGGCGCGCATGCAGCCGGGCAAGGAATCTGGCCGCGTATTCGACATTGGCATGCGGGTCGAACATGGCCTCTACCGAGCGGAACTCGCCGCCGTGATAGTGCTGGTTGATCTGCATGCAGCCGACATCGATCAGCTTTGCTCCTCCGGCTCGGGCCCGGGCGAACTCGTCGAGCGCCTCCCGCTTGCTGGCGGCAAAGACTGTCCGACCCTCGATGTTCAGCGCATAGGGATAGAGCGCTCCCTTGCGCCCGGTTTCCGTCAGGCCGACGGAGTGCAGGATGCCGGCCGGTATGTTCCACTCCCTCGCCGCCTGAAGAATCTCCGCTTCGCAGGCCGAGGATCTTGCATTGGCAAAGGACGGTTCAGAGGTAGACACCATCATTGCGACCAGCAGCAGACACAGATGATGGAGCAGCTTCATTTGCGGATGTCCCGGACTGGTTTGACTGGTTGTTGCCACGGGTGTCGCGCTCGCCGCTGCCGCCGGCGGACGCGTGGCTCGCTTCCTGGCCCTGCCCTTGCTGCGCGCCGGCACTGAACCCGCCGGGCTGCCCATTCTGGGTCGCGGCACGATCGCTGACCACATGCTGGATCGTCACATGCTCGACGGCATAACCTTGAGCACGCAACGACTTGACGATCGCCTGGCTATCGTCGTTGAGCTGGCGGTAGGCCTCGGCCGTTTCCACCTGCAGATCGACGGTCAGCGTTTCACCGGTGAGTCTCATGACGGCGTTGACGTGACCGAGCGAGAGCGGATTGAGCTGGATCTTCAACATGGTCAGCGGCTGCGATCTGGATTGCTCGGCGGCAAGGATGGCCGCTGCGGGCGAGGCCGCGACCGGCCCGGCCTGACTGCCGATGTCCCGACCCAGGTCCGACAGGCCGCGGGTCACGATCGCAGCATTGCCCGACAACGCAGCGGATGCAGGCGAGCGCGCGTCGGCATTGACGGTCCGGTCGTCGACAGGCTGATGCTCGGGATCGGCACGAAGAAAGGTCCGGGAGCGCTCCGCCGGACTCGACGCCTTTCGAGCCTCGGGCGCCGCCGGATCGGAACCGGCCGGATCCGCCACATCGGACACGGCGACATCCGGATTGACGCGGCCCTTGCCGTCGGCGGCTCCCGGCTGCCGGACAGCCGCTCCGGAGCCATTGGCGGCGACCGCAGACATGTCCGCCCCGACCAGAGGTCTGGCTGTGGCCGGAACGGCCGGAGCTGCTCTCGTCTTACCGGTGTCGTCGGCGAGCGTCGCATCAGCGGCGTCGACCGCATCATCCGCATCCGTTACCGCCAGGACCGTGACCGTCTTCTTCTCGTCCGGCCTCACCGGGCCGGCCTCGGCGTCGGAGGCCCTGGGCTGCTTTCTGGCACTGGCGAGAGCGGATGCGGGATCAGCGCCCTCCGGATTGTCGTTGGCAGCCACGGAGCCAAGCTTCGGCGTCTCCTCCTCGGGCACCTTGATGCCGAGCAAGGCGGCGAGCGCCTTGGCCAACGCCTCGTTGTCCATGCCGGCCTCGAGCGGCGACTGCTCCTCGGCAAGCGGCGCGGTGTCATTCTCATCCGGATTGGCGCGCAGATGCGCGAAGAGGGCAATCAGCGCCTTCTCATCGGCAAACAGCAGCGACCGGCCGGTTCCCTTGCCCGGATTCCCCGCTGTCTTCTCTGCATCGGCGGCGTCTGCATCTGCATCGGCGTCGGCAGGCTTGCCCTGCGCCTGCTGAATATGGCCCATCAAGGCGGTTGCGAAGCTTCCACCCCTGTGGCTGTCCCCGCTCCCTGCAGGGGCATCGGCGTGCGGCCCGGGCGCCTTTGTCGGCACCTGCCGCGTCAGCATCATGTCAAGCGTATTCACGTTCCTGCCGCTCCTGTCCCCTGCTTGAGGAGTTTGTCGATTTCATCCAGCGACTTCTGATGCTGGCTGACATAACCTTGAAATTCCTTGTCGGCGGCGACGTCGCCGTCGCTTGGCGGCGCCTCGCCCGCCCCGGCAGCCAACGGCGATTGTCCGCCCGCATCGGCGACAGGCTCTTCGGCAGGCACCGCACCGGCGCCGGTCTCGGCTTCCGGACCAATCCTGGGGGAAGTTGCTTGCGTGAGGCTGGCCGGATCCGGCTTGCTCAGCACATCGTAGGCAATCTGGCGGGCGGCGGCGCGCAACGCCTTGTCGCGCGGCGAAAGCTGCTGTTCGGGAACTGCATCGAGGGCGGCCATGGCATCGACCACCTCGCCTGTCGGAACCTGAGCCATGCTCGAATAGAGATCGGCCATCGCGGCAGGACCGGAATCGGCAGGATCCATGAGGGCTTCGGCCTTGGCCGCGGCGAAACTCGCCAGCGGCAGCATGCCGCGGATGACCGCCTTGCGCGAAATGCGCAGGTAGACTTCGCGCTTTCGCGGCCGGTCCATGACGGTCAGCACCTCGTCGAGCCGGGCGTCGCCGACGCGGTCGTAATTGTCGACGAGAAGATCCACGAGCAGGTCTGCATACTGTCCTGCATAGGGAGACCGTATGAAGCGGCGGGCGTAGAGCGCGGCATATTCGATCGCCCTGTCGACCTTTCCCATGTGCTGGGCGACCGACAGCGAGCGGCGGAGTGCGGCTTCCTCGACCAGTGTGCCTGGCGCCGTCAGCCTGGCCCAGTCAAACAGGCCCAGGGACGATTCCTCATTCAGTCCAGCGAGCACATTGGCCGCGACCAGCGCCAGATAGGGCCCGATGGTGGTCTCCTGGTAGATCTTGACCAGGTCCAGCAGCGACGTCTTTGTCGCGGCGGCGCGGCCATTGAGGTAGGCGCGCAGCACCGTCGTGATCTCGTTGTCGAAATTGCCGAACCGGTCGCGGATGACGAGCATGTCCAGCGTCGCCGGATTGCCGCCCGACATGGCATAGATCAGCGCCGCATCCACATTTCGCGGATCATCGAAGACCGTCTGGTCGGCCTGCCTGAGGCGGGCGTCGATGACGCCGAGCAGGAAGCGCTGCATGTCCATGGCCGAATGGTCGCCCTGGACGACGGCGTCCTGGACGAACTGCAGCGAGCGGACCAGCTTGTAGGGATCGAGGTCCTCCGGCTTGCCGGTTTCCGGTCCGCCTGCCGCGGCGGGCCGGTCGGCGGGCGCCTTGACACCTGCGAGCGCAGGTGGCTGCGCCGGATGCGCGGGTGCATGGCCCGCTTCTGCGGGGGCGTGGCCGGCATCCGCGGGGGCGTGGGCGGCATCCGTGGGGGCTTGGGCCGCATCCGCGGGGGCGTGGGCGGCATCCGCGGGGGCGTGGGCGGCATCCGCGGGGGCGTGGGCGGCATCCGTGGGGGCTTGGGCCGCATCTGGGGACGCATGGCCGGCCTCTTCCTCGACATGACCGGGCTGGCCGGGGACCTGGTCGACGGGATGCGGGCCTTGCGCATCAGAGGCCACGGGTGCATCTGCGGCCGGATCATGTCCCTCCGTGCCGGGAGCTGCAGCGGCGTCCGGCGGCGCCGGCCGGTCTAGCTCCTGCAAGGCCTTCAAATGCTCGGCCAATGTGCGCTGCCTGGGCTCGGATGGCGGGGCCTGCTGCGCGACGGGCTCCGCATCGGCGTGTCCCTCGGCGGGGTTGCCGGCCTTCGTCTCATGACTGGCCGGCGCATGGGCATCGTTGCTGCGCGCGGGTCCACAGCCGAACGCCGCCAGCAAGGCGGCGGCAAGCAGGAGACTATGGAAGCCGGTCCGCGGCACCCGTCAGCCTCCCCCGGCCTCGACCAGAATTTCGATGCGCCGATTGACCTCGGAGAGCGGATTGGCCGGATCCTTGAGCCGCTTGTCGGCAAAGCCGGAGACCTGGATGATCCGTTCCTCGGGAATGCCGCCGCGCACCAGCATGAACAGCGCAGAATGGGCGCGCGCCATCGACAGACGCCAGTTGTCGTCGCTGGCATTGGCGAAGGGCCGGGCATCGGTGTGGCCGCGAATGGCTATGGATCCGGGGCGCTTGGCGAGCACTTCCCCGATCTTCTCCATGGCGACGACGAGGTCACGCGCCGGCACGGCCGAGCCCACATTGAACATCGCCATGTCAAGTTGGTCTGTGATCGAAACCAGAAGCCCGCCCTCGGCGGGGGTTACGGTAATGCCTTCTGCGAGCTTGCCGATGGCGCCCTGGCCCACCTCGCGGTTGATCTCGGCGGCCAGATCCGCCGCCTCTGCGGTGGCCTTGTCGGCTTCAGACCCAGCTTTCACGGTGTCCGGCTGGACCTTGCCGGCCTCGGAGGTCGCCGGTTTTTGATCCGCCTCGGCGGACTTGCTGTCGGGCGCCTGCGCGGCCGCATTGTCCGGACCTGCACCATTCAACGGCTGGCCTTCCGCCTTGACCAGCGTCTGGGCTTCCTCAAGCTGCTTGCGCTCCTCCTCGACGCTCTTGGACCAGAAGTCCGGATCGAAAGGATCGCGGTAGGCCTCCCCGCCCGTCGCGCCGGTAGCGGGTCCGGATGTGGCGGCGCCGCCATCGCCCTTGGCGCTGATATTGCTCTGATTGCCGGTCTCCTGGGCGATCTCGGCGAGCACGGCGTAGGGGTTCTCGAAATAGTCTGCTTCCGAGTAGTCGGTCTTTTCGCCGGCGGTGGAATTCTCCTTGTTGCCGCTGGCCGCACCTGGACCGCTCGTGGGGGCCTCGCCGACTGATTCCGATTTCGGTGCGGTGGCCTCGCCTTCGGCGGAATTGCCCACCTGCTTGATGCCCCGCTCCGACGGCTTCTCGTCCATCAGCTTGATGGGATTGAAATAGCTGGCAACCGAAGCCTTGGTCTCCTCATTGGCGGCATTGACCAGCCACATGACCAGAAAGAAGGCCATCATCGCGGTCATGAAGTCGGCATAGGCGATTTTCCATGCGCCGCCGTGGCCACCCTCGTCATGATCGCCATGGCGGCGCTTGACGATGATGATCTCGTTCTTGCCCTGATGGATGGTTTCGTCGCTCATTTCAGCGCCTCCCGCAGGGACGCGGCCCAGGCGTCAAGTCGCGTGGTCCATCTTGTGCGATCCATCGTGACCACCAGATCCACCGATTGGGTCTCCGTCAGTGTCATGACCGGGCCTTCATCGCCCAGAAGGCTCGCCAACGCCTGAAGCATGGATGCCGGCCCGGAGACCTCCACAGCGGTCTGCGCGTCGATCGCGCAGGCGTCCCTGATCTCGCTTGCGAGCGCCGCAAGCATGCGGTCAGCCAGGGCCTGGTCGAGCAGCGGCCGGATGACGGCTGCAACATCGTCGGCAAGACTCTCGGCAATGCGGTCCGCCCGGTCGGAGACCGCGCGCGGCACGGCTTCGGCCGCAAGTGCGGAGAGTTCGACACGCAAGGCGTCGAGTTCGGCCCGGTGGCGCAATTCGATCTCGGCCAGCGCGGCAGCGTGGCGTTCGCCGAGCTCGGCCTCGGTCTCCGCCCGCGCTTCGCTCCAGGCCCGGGACCGGGCGGCTTCGCGGATGGCGTCAAGGTCGGGAAGTTCGGCAGACTGGGGACCAGGCTGATGCACGGGAGTCTCGACCCGCGGCAGACGACCGGCCACAGAAAGATCGAAATCCGGCAGGAACCGCGCAAGCGCCGCGCTCATGGATTGCTCCGGATCGGCTGGTGGCTGGCGTCAGTCGGATTCATGGTGATCCCGTTCAGGTCCTTGATGGCGAATGACCGCAAAACCGGCCGACGGAAACCATTTCATGGAACCGCCCGTTCGCACCGTTTGCACGCTAGGGCGCTAAACTTGCGCGAACATGAAGAAGCCGGACCGCGCCGAGGGCAATTCGGCGTGACCCGGCTGATCCGCTGCATCCGATGACCGGCGGCACAGCAGAATGGGATGATCATCTCAGCCCTCCGGGCTGCCGTGACTGGACGGCGCCGGAGGGCCAGGCCTTAGCCCTTGAAGAGCGAGAGGATGTTCTGGGAGTTGGAGTTGGCGATCGACAGCGACTGGATGCCGAGCTGCTGCTGGGTCTGCAGCGCC
>NZ_QGTR01000013.1 GCF_003182275.1 Hoeflea marina | reverse complement strand
GTTGGCAATAAGGACAGCCGTCTTCTCGCTTGGCGGGTTTTGGCCAAAGAAGTCATGAGCGACGGCGGAACTTTGAAGCATAATTCCGAGTTATCCCTACCAAAGATATCACAGGCTAGCCGAGCATTTGGATATATGCAATCGGGAGTTACATCGCCACTGGTAACAACCTGATTTCACACATCTAACCGGCCGACTGCTCCACTTCTGGCCGGACTGAAGCCCTCCCCCTCAATCCGCCATCGTCTCCAGACTGGCAAAACCGTCCGGGGCGCCCTCGTCGCCGAAGGGGGTGGTGACCTCGACGAAATCGTCGGGGTAGAAGCCGTTGAAGCGGGTCCTGAGCGACAGCGAATAGGCGCCGATGTGGCCGATCTCGATCCAGTCGCCGGTCTCCACCGTCTCCGGCAGCCAGAACGGGCGCGAGAGAATGTCGACCGAATCGCAGGTGGCGCCGCAGACGCGGAAGGCGACGATGTTCTCGGCGTCGCCCTTGCGCGTCTTGCGCGCCGGGTCGGGGATGAAGCGCGCCGGCAGCGTGATCTTGCCGGTCCAGCTGTCCGACAGCGAGGCCCAGATGCCGTCGTTGATGTAGAGCCGCTTGCCCTTGCGCAACAGCACCCGGACGATGAGCGAGAAGGCGCGCGCCACCACGACGCGGCCGGGCTCGGCCACCAGCGGCATGTCGTCGAAGCCCCATTCGGTGATGTTGTCGCGCAACTGTCCCATCAGCTCGGTGAGCGGCGGCACATGCACCGGCTTGCGGTTGGGGCTCGAGCCGTAGGTGGCCGGGAAGCCGCCGCCGACGTCGAGGCCGACCAGCTCGACGCCGGCGCGGTTGCGCACCCAGTCGGCCGATTTGAGCGCCAGCTCGTAGGATTCCGCCTCCTCCACCTGGCTGCCGACATGGAAGCAGAGCCCGACCCTGAAGCCGATCTTGTCGAGCCGCTGCACCAGCTCGACCGCGTGGCCGGGGGCGGCGCCGAATTTCTTCGACAGTTCGTACATGGCGTGACCCTTGGTCTGCAGCCGCACGAAGATGGTGATGGAGGCCGGATCGAGGTCCATGGCACGCACGATCCTGAGCACCTTGGCGATCTCGTCCTCGTGGTCGAGCGACATGACGCGGATGCCGTATGTCTCCAGCGCCAGGCGGATGTCGGACTGCGCCTTGACCGGATGCATGTAGAGCATCTCCGCGTCCGGCGAGGCCTCGCGGACGGCGGCGAATTCGCCGGGCGAGGCGACGTCGAAGATCCTGACGCCCGCCTCAACCAGCGTTTTCAGCACCATCGGCTCGCCATTGGTCTTGACCGCATAGGCGGTCTCGCCCGGAAACAGCGCCATGAACTGCCGCGCATCCTCCTTGAGCACCTCGGGGCGGAAGCAGTAGAGCGGATGATCGGGGCGCAGCGCCAGCGCGGCTTCGGTTCCCGTGGCGAATCGTTGCATCTCTGTCTCCCGGATGGTGGAAAGCTCTTACATCATTCAACACTGTCGCAATCAACGCCGGGGGCCGGACATCGTTGCCTCCCGCAATCGTCCGCGCCGCCGGCCTGAGCGGCGGTCGCGCGTTTTCGGGTGGCGCGCCGCCGGGCGCCATGCGATCAGATCGATCGAACCGGAGTTTGCCGATGCCCACGCCCAGCCCGCTGACCGCCCTCGCCCATCCGCGCTCGATGGACCTCGCCACCTGGGGCCTGCTCGTCGCCCTCGGCCTGATCTGGGGCGCCTCGTTCTTCTTCGGCCGCGTCGCGGTCGCCCACATCCCGCCCTTCACGCTGGTGCTCGCGCGCGTCTCGATCGCCGCCCTCGCCCTGCATCTGGCCTTCGGCCGCATGCCCGGCTTCTACGCGCTGCTGACCGCGCGCTGGCGGGCGCTGCTGCTGATGGGCCTGCTCAACAACGCCATCCCCTTCACGCTGATCTTTGCCGGCCAGACCCAGATCGGCGCCGGCCTCGCCTCGATTCTCAACGCCACCACGCCGCTGTGGACGGTGCTGGTGACCCAGGTGCTGACCTCCGACGAGAAGATCTCGCGCGCCAAGCTGATCGGCTGCGCCCTCGGCATCGCCGGCACCGTGCTGCTCATCGGCCCTGCCGCGCTGGGCCAGGCCGATACGCCGCTCTGGGCCAAGCTTGCCGTCATCGGCGCGGCCATCTCCTACGGTTTCGCCACCGCCTGGGGCAAGCGCTTCCGCGACCTGCCGCCGCGGGTGACCGCCACCGGCCAGCTGACCGCCTCGAGCCTGATCATGCTGCCGGTGGCGCTGCTGTGGGACCAGCCCTGGCAGCTCGCCGTGCCGCCGCTGCCGGTGATCGGCGCGGTGCTGGCACTGGCGCTCGTCTCCACCGCGTTTGCCTACATCATCTTCTTCCGCATCCTCTCGCGCGCCGGCGCCACCGCCACCTCGCTTGTGACGCTGCTGGTGCCGCCCTCGGCGATCCTGCTCGGGGTGCTGTTTCTGGGCGAAAGCCTGTCGCTGCTGGAAGCCTGTGGCATGGGTCTGATTGCGCTCGGGCTCTTGTCACTCGACAATCGGCTCGCCATAACAAGGCGTGCAACAGGTTGATCCGGAAGGATTCGTGATATGACGGCTGGTCCGGCGATGATGCGCCTTGCGGCGCTGGTGGAAGCGCGCGAGACCGGCCGAGCCCGGCCCGACCACATGGTGGCGCTGTCGCGCGACGCCATTGCCCGGCTCGACGGCCGCATCCACGCCTTCGCCCATGTCGCCGAGGACCCCGCCGTCTCAGCCGAGGGGCCGCTTGCCGGCATCGCCATCGGCGTCAAGGACATCTTCGACACCTACGACCAGCCCACCTGCTACGGCTCGCCCGCCTATGCGGGAAACCGGCCCGCCACTGACGCTGCCATCGTGGCGCTCGCCCGCCGCGCCGGCGCCACCATCATCGGCAAGACCGTCACCACCGAGTTCGCCTATTTCGAGCCCGGCCCCACGGTCAATCCGCACAACCACGCCCACACGCCGGGCGGCTCGTCCTCGGGGTCTGCCGCCGCCGTGGCGTCCGGCATGGTTCCGGCCGCCATCGGCACCCAGACCGGCGGCTCGGTCATCCGCCCGGCTGCCTTCTGCGGCGTCGCCGGCTACAAGCCGAGCTACCGGCTGCTGCCGACGACGGGCATGAAGCACTTTGCCCCCTCGCTCGACACCGCCGGCCTGTTTGCCGCCTCCGTCGCCGACGTGGCCGTGTTTGCCGAGCGGCTGACCGGCCGGGCGCTCGCAGCCGGTCCGGTCGACGCCTCGACCATCACCGTCGGCGTGTATTTCTGCCCGCAGCTCGACGGCGCCGACGAGGCCATGCGGCTGGCGCTGGAACAGGCGGCGGAAGCCGCGGTCGCCGCCGGCTTCACCGTCGTCGCCGTGGCCGAACCCCGGCCGCTGATGCTGGCGCGCGAGGCTCACGGCCTCATCCAGGACTGCGAGGCGGGGCTTGCCTGCGGTCCGGATCTCGACCGTTTTTCCGACTCGATGAGCCCGCGACTGCGCGAGGCCATCCGCTCCGGCCTCATGGTGTCGCCGCAGGACTACGACGACGCCCGCAGGCTGGCCAAGCGCGGCCGCGGCGCTGCGCGGACGCTGTTCGATGATGTCGATGTGCTGCTCACTCCGTCGGCGCCCGGCGCCGCGCCCGAGGGCCTCGCCTCCACCGGCGATCCCCGCTTCAACAAGCTGTGGACGCTGATGGGCACGCCGGCGGTCAATATTCCGGGCTTCAGCGATGCCGCCCATATGCCGCTCGGCGTCCAGGCCGTTGCCCGCTTCGGCCATGACCGGACGCTGCTGTCGGTCGCCTCGCGGCTGGAACAGGCCTTCGCCGAGGCCCGCTGAGGCCCATCGCGGGATTCATATTCGGGCCCTGTCCGCTGGCCTTTGCCGGATCCCTGTCGTGATGCGGAGAACGGCTCCACTGCGGGACGACAGGCATTCGAACCCGCCGTCGGCATGTTGCACTGCACCATATACAGAGGTTGGGGCACAAGCTCACTAAAATACTAACAAATCGTTAATATTGCAATTCGCTCTATTCTATCAACGGGTTGCCAAACCGAAAAAGATTCGTTTTCCACAAACGGCCGCAATGCAGCAACGAATTCGCTTTTCACGCGGGCCAAGGCGTGACTATCATTCAAAGGTTAACGCAAGGAGGTCCGTGATGGGATTTACGCAATCGGTTAATGCCCTTGTGATCTGTGCAGCGTTCATTTTCGTCGGGGCCATGCTGTTCATCTGAACCAGCCGAGTAGACGAAGAATGATGGGTTCAGGCGGGAGCGTTTCGGCGCTCCCGCCATTTTATTGCCCGCGGTTCCGGCAATGCCCCCGCTGCATTGGCCGCGGGCGACGTCAGGCCGCCGCACCCACCGAACCCGGCTTGTCGCCGCTCGAGGTCGTGCCGCCGTTGCCGCGCAGGCCGAGAAGATGGCAGATGGCATAGACCAGCTGCGCCCGGTTCATGGTGTAGAAATGGAAATCGTCGACGCCGCGCTCGACCAGGTCGGTGACCTGCTCGGCGGCCATGGCCACGGCCACCAGGGCGCGGGTCTCCGGATCCTTTTCCAGTCCGTCGAAGCGGCGCGCCAGCCAGTCGGGCATCGACGTGCCGCACAGCGCCGCGAAGCGGGCAACCTGGCCGAAATTGTGGATCGGCAGGATGCCCGGCACGATCGGCACATAGATGCCGGCCCGACGGACCCGCTCGACATAGCGTTCATAGGTGTCGTTGTCGAAGAAGAACTGGGTGATCGCCCGGGTGGCGCCGGCATCGATCTTGCGCTTGAGCATGTCGATGTCGGTGGCGAAATCGGAGCTTTCCGGATGTTTTTCCGGATAGGCTGCCACCGAGATCTCGAAATCGTCGATGCCGCGCAGTCCGGCCACCAGTTCGGCGGCATTGGCGTAGCCGCCCTCGTGCGGGCGGTATGCGGACCCAACGCCTTCCGGCGGGTCGCCGCGCAGCGCCACGAAATGCTTGACGCCCACGGAGCGGAATTCGCGCGCCACGCCGTCGACCACCTCGCGCGGGGAGCCGACGCAGGTCAGATGCGCGGCCGGCGACAGCGTCGTCTCCGCCGATATGCGCGAAACGGTGTTGAGCGTCGGCATCTTGGTCGAGCCGCCGGCGCCGTAGGTCACCGACACGAATTCAGGCTCGAAGGGCGCCAGCCGGGTGATGCTCTCCCAGAGCTGGCTTTCCATGTCGCCGTTCTTGGGCGGGAAGAATTCGAAGGAAACCTTGATCCGCGATGCGGCGGCCGGCTGGGTGGTGCGGGCTGTGGCAGACATGTCAGGCGGTTCCAGTTTTCGAGAGGGAGGCTTCGGCATCGGCGATCAGCAGCCGCGGATCTCGCGCCAGCCAGATGGTGACGGTGAGCGCCCGCGGATCGTCGGTTTCGGGCGGCAGGTCGACGACGCGGTCGACCGAGAGATGGTTCTGCGCGAGCCATTCGCCGATGACCTCGTGGGAGAAGCCGAGACGGGCATGGGCGTGCTCGCTGCGCAGCGACTCGTGAGTGTGCGGGGCGAAGTCGACGATCAGAATGCGGCCACCGGGACGCAGCATGCGCGCAGCCTCGGCGATCGCCGGCGCCGGATCGTGCAGGAAGTGGAGCACCTGGTGGATGGTGACGAGATCGAAGCTGTCGCGGTCGAGCGGCAGATTGAAGATGTCGCCCTGGCGCACCGAGGCATGATTGACATTGCCCTCGTCGAGCTGGTTGCGGGCGATCGCCAGCATGTCGCGGCTAGCGTCGATGCCGATGCCGCGGCGGTAGTGATGAGCCAGCAGCTCCAGCATGCGGCCGGTGCCTGTGCCGAGATCGAGCAACGCGTCGAACGGCGTCCTGCCGATCAGGTCGAGAACCGCGCGCTCCACCTTCGCCTCGGGCACATGCAGGCGGCGCAACTCGCCCCAGCTGGCCGCGTTGGCCGAGAAATAGGCCTGCGCCCGGTCGGCGCGCGCCTGCTTGACGCTCCGAAGCCGCTCGCCGTCGCGCACCAGCACGGCGTCTGTCGGCGAGGTGACATCGAGGATCTTGGCCACCAGCGAGGCGCGCAGTCCCTCGCCCACCAGCCGGAAATAGGCCCAGGCACCCTCCTGGTAGCGTTCCACCAGTCCGGCCTCGCCCAGAAGCTTGAGATGGCGCGAGATGCGCGGCTGCGACTGCCCCAGAACCTCGGTCATCTCGCTGACGGTCAGATCGCCGTGATTGAGCAGGGCCACCAGCCGCAGGCGGGTCGGCTCACCCGAGGTCTTGAGGATTTCAACGCTTTCATCGAGCGTCAGAAGCGAGTGCGACAGCATGGATACCTCGAAATTGATATAAAGATATCTTTATGTCAATTTCGAGGGTCGCGCAAGTGAAAGATTGTGTCGCTTTTGCGCCGCGCACTGGAACGGCCCTCCATGCGGAGACGCTCAAGCGCTTGTTTCAGCCCGAGAATGGCCGCGGGGCGGTCGCCCCGCGGTCTCTCCGAGCGCACCCGCGGCCGGTGCGGAACCGTGGGACGGAGCGCGTGCCGTGCAAGGCACATCGCCGGAATTCAGAGTGACGCGACGTGCCTTGGCTCTCTGTCGGTGGCATGTCGTGATCCCCATACTGCGCCAGACCTTTGCCTGACGTGCGTCAGCGGTAGATCCACTGCTCCGGCAGCATGACGGTCACGCCCTCGCCCGTGGCGATGCGCCCCGGCTTTTCCACCCAGGCCACCAGTCCGCGGCGACGCCTGGCGGCGTCCTTGAAAGACAGCGCCAGGCTGGTGGCGTCGCGATCGGGAAAATTGGCCGCGATTGTGCCGCCCGCCAGCCGGCAGGGCGCGTTCTGGCCGTCGACCTTCAGCGTCACCCCTCCCTCGAAGAAGATCAGCGAGCGCGGCGGCAGCATCGACAGGAGCGCAATGCCCCCGAGCACCAGATTGGCGCCGATCCAGCCCGGCTCGATGCGGTCGATGCCCATGTCGGCCGCCGCAAGCGCCAGTTCGTCCTCCGCGACGATGGAGACCTGCCGCTCGTTGCGCATCTCGGTGCCGCGCGGATACCAGGGCTCGCGGCTGCCGGAGCGGCGCGTTGTTCCCTCGTGAAAGTCATTGGCGATGCCGTCATAGCTCAGATCGAGCCCGTCGACCGGGGCGGACACGAAATCGCTGCCGGCCGCCTGCAGCACGGCGGCGACGCGGCCCTTGATCCGCCGTCCCGGAACGATGTCGGGCATGTCCAAGGGCAGGTCGGCAAACAGGCTGGCGGTCATCGCAGGCTCCTGGGGGCGGTGGGTGGGCAGCCCGAAGGCGCGGTCCCGTTCATAGACAATTGCGTCCGCCCGCACCAATCACAATGCGTGAAGGCCGCATCAGATGCGGGAATGGTGCAAAGGACGCAGTTGATTACGGAACGGTCCGCGTCAACGATAGATTTCCCGGCGGTGGCCGATTTCAACGACAAGGATTTCAAGTTC
This sequence comes from Hoeflea marina, assembly GCF_003182275.1. GTDB lineage: Bacteria > Pseudomonadota > Alphaproteobacteria > Rhizobiales > Rhizobiaceae > Hoeflea > Hoeflea marina. The sequence goes on along the minus strand of NZ_QGTR01000013.1, from coordinate 18,216 downwards.
CATGTCCCGGAGCCGGGTGAGAATGCGAATGTCGCCGCTTCGAAAGCGCCAGATGTCTTCGCCGACACCCACCAGCCGTCGGCCGAGCGCGCGGATCGGGGTGGTTTGCCAGCCGCTCCGCCAGAAAGGCGCCGACACGCTTGCGGTCTTGCGCACCCAGCCTTTGAAAATCCCTTTCGGCCGCCCGGGTGAAGACGACCGTCCAGTTCATGCCTTCGCAGCCTTTCCGCTCGCCGCCTCACGCAGCCCGGAGCGTTGATCGCGCAGCACCTCGGCCAGTGGAATGCGGATGCCGTCGTCCTCCGCCAGCCGCTGCTCGGCCAGATAGCGGTCTTCCATGTCCTCGATATATTCAATCAGCGCCTGGCGGGCATAGAAGCTTTTGGTGCGGCCGGTCCGGGCGGCAAGCTCGGTCAGCCGGCGTTCGAGATCGGGCGGCAGGCGAAGGGCAAGCATGGCGGTTCTCCTTTGCTATACATGTATAGCAAATCTGCGAAACGGTCAAAGCCTCGGTCTTGCCGTGTCAGCCGCCGGCACGGCCCGTCCGGGGCCCGGCCAGCGCCTGCCAGGGCAGCGCGTTGTCCGGCAGCCGCCGCGCCAGCATCTGCATGGCGAGCATGAGCAGGCAGGCGAGCGCAGTCGCGCTCACCGCCACCGCCGCGGCCTCCGCCGCCAGCCCCGAATCCTCGAGGCTGAGCATCGCCACGCCGAGCGTCTCCGTTCCCGCCGACCACAGCAGCGCCGACACGGTGAGTTCGTTGAAGGCCAGCAGGAAGACCATCAGCATTCCGGCGAACACCGCCGGGAACACCAGCGGCAGGATGATGTGACAGAGCCGCTGGCGCAGCGGCACCCCGTCGCAGATCGCCGCCTCCTCGACGGCATGGTCGAGCGTCGCCATCGCCGCCAGCACAGGCTTGAGCGCGACGGCGAAGAACCGGGCGTGATAGGCAAACAGGATGATCAGCGGCGTGGCGTAGATCGACACGCCGATCAGTGGCAACGGCTGGATGAACAGCAGGATGCAGGCAATCGCCAGCACGATGCCGGGAATGGCGTAGGGCAGCTCGATCACCGCGAATGCTGCCGCCCTGAGCTTCGGCCTTGCCCGGTCGAGCACATAGGCGGAGGCGAGTGTCATCGCGCCGAGGCTGATGGCCGTGGCACCCGAGAGCGCCAGCGAATTGCGGAACGCCCTCACCGTCAGATCCTGGCGGAACAAGACCTCCGCGTAGGGTGCCAGCGTCATGCTCCGCCACGACAGCCGCACGCCGTAGGCCGGCACCAGCGAGGTGGCCGCCAGCGACGCCAGCGGCAGCAGGATGGTCAGGGCAACGAAGCCCCAGACCGCGATCTCCACCACCGGGCGCCAGCGGCCCAGCATCCAGAACGGCTCGATGCGGTGGTCGTTCTCGAACCGGCTGTGCGCCCGCGCCATGAGCAGGCCGGCGGCAATCACGCCGGCGCCGGCGATCAGCGCGATCAGCATGGAGATTGCCGCCGCGTCGCCGATGGTTCCGGGCCCGAAGCTCGCGAGCTTCCGGTAGAGCAGCGTCGGCAGCGTCGTGTAGCCGACGGGCAGGCCGAGCAGCGCCGGAATGCCGAAATTGCCGGCACCCGCGACAAACACCAGAAGCGCGGCGGTGAGGATGAATGGCCGCAGCAGCGGCAGCACGATCAGGCGGACCACCTGCCAGGGACTCGCGCCCTCGATCAGCGCCGCCTCGATGAGCGAGCGCGGGATCGACGCCAGTCCGGAGGCCAGCGTGACGGCGACCAGCGGCGCATGATGCAGGCCCATGACCAGGATGATGCCGAACCCGCCCAGCATCGGATTGGGCGTGCCCGGCGACGGCGCCAGACCGACAAGCTTGAGCAGCGGCGAGGCGGGGCCGGCCAGCGTCTTGAAGGCCAGCGCCGAGATCTGCGGCGCGATCATCAGCGACATCACCAGGATGAAGGCGAGCGGGGTGCGGGCGCGCAGCGTCGTCACCGACAGGACGAGCGCGAAGCCCGTCCCGACCACCAGCGCCAGCGCGCCGGAGCCGAAGGCGACCGCGAGCGTGTTGCGCGCCGCCCGCCACACTTCCGGCGTGTCGAGCACCTGCCAGAAGGCGACAACGCCGCCGCCGAAGGCCGCGGCGATGAGGCGCCCCATGGGCAGGAGGCTGAACAGCACCACGAAAGCCGCCAGCGCCAGCGTCAGGCGAGAACCCTCGCGCCAGCGCCAGTCCGGCGCCAGTCCGCGCCAGGCAGGGCGCGGAACGGCAATGCTGTCCACCGTCACCGACAACGCTTACTGGCCGAAGATGCCGGCAAACCGGGCGGTGTCGGCCTCGGACTCGGCGAGCGCCCTGGCGGCATCGAACGGCATCACCTTGATGGCGCTGCGGTCGGGAAAGCCTTCCGGCACCGCCACGTCGGGACGGGCCGGCAGATAGCCCTGGCTGAGCGCCAGTTCCTGGCCCTCCTTCGAAATCAGGAAATCGACGAAGGCTTGGGCTGCCTCCGGGTTCTGGGTCGAGGCGAGGATCGCCACCGGCTCGGAGATCGCCGAGACGCCCTCCATGGGGAACACGAACTCGACCGGCGCTCCCTTGGCCTTCTCGCGGATCGGCAGGAAATCGACGATCATGCCGTAGAGCTTCTCGCCGCCGGCAACCTGCTTGAGAACGCCGCCATTGCCGCCCGCCGCCTGCGCGCCGTTGGCCGCGAGCCCTTCGTAAAAGCCCCAGCCGGCCTCGAGATTTCCCACCAGCGTGGCGGTGTGGATCAGCGCCGCGCCCGATGTCAGCGGCGAGGGCATCGCCACCTGACCCTTGGCCTCCTCCTTGAGCAGATCCGCCCAGGAGGTGGGCACCATCGTGGCGGCGGTGTTGTAGACGATGCCGGTGGTGATCAGCTTGGTGCCGAACCAGAATTTCTCCGCGTCGTGGGTGCCGTCCGGATAGGCCGAAACGTCTGCCTCGGGATAGGCCATCAGCAGGTCGCGCTGCTTGAGCCCTTCCATCGTCACGCTGTCGGCGATCAGCAGCACATCGGCCGGCGTCGCGCCGGCGGCCAGTTCGGCCTCGAGCTTGGCCATGATCTTGGTGGTTCCGTCGCGGACGAAGGTGACCTGCACGCCGGGATTGGCCTTCATGAAGGCGTCGACGGACTGCTGGGCGTCGGTGTTGGGCTGGCTTGTGTAGAGGGTCAGCGTGCCGTCGACTGCACCGGCGGGGCCGGCCATGGCGGAAATCGAGGCCATCAGGCCGAGCGACAGGGAAATGATGCGGGTCATGGGGACACTCCGGTGTTGTCGGGGGGGCGGCTCCCGGAACGCTTAAGCAGGCTAAATGACAGCGATATGACACGCCCACGCGGACGATCCGCGGCGGCCCTGCCGGTTCGCCCTGCCGCAGCGGCAGGCATCCCGGCACCGGGCGGCAGACTGGTCCGGTATGACCGCAACCATGAACAGCCTGGGAAACGGCAGGAGCAGCGTGCCGTCGGCCAGCGCCGGGTAGGCCGCGGCGATCTGGCGTTCGTAGGCATCAAGGAACTGCCGTTGCTCGGCGTCATCGAGCGGATCGAGGAAAGGGCGCAAGCCGGTGCTCCTGACCCACTCGACGATCGCCGCCGCATCCGTCATCGGATGGTGATAGGTGGTGCGCCAGACGTCGACCGAGCTCGCGAACGGCGAAAACAGCTGGTGGTAGAAGCCCGCCGGAGGCAGCTTCTCCCGGGCGACTCCTGCCAGCTTTTCGGCAAAGGGCATTGCTGCGGCCGTCTCGCTCATCAGCATGTGTGTCGGCTGATCGAGATTGTCCGGCATCTGCACCGCCATGACGGCGCCGGGCCCGAGCAGTTGGAACTGCGCCTGCATCACGCTGGCATGGTCCGGCAGCCACTGGTAGATCGCATTGGCAAACAGCAGATCGGCTCCCTCCGGCGGTCGCCAGTCGCGGGCGTCGGCGAGTTCGAAGCGCGAGCCCGGCAGGCGCTTGCGCGCATCCGCCAGCATCGCCGGCGAGGTGTCGATCCCCGTCACCTCGGCCGTCGGCCAGCGTTCGGTGATCAGCTCGGTCGAATTGCCCGGGCCGCAGCCGATGTCGACGACAAGCCGTGGCGCCTCGAGCGCCACCCGGGCCAGGAGGTCGCGGGCAGGCCGCGTGCGCTCGTCGGCGAACTTGAGATATTGCTCTGCGGACCAGTCGGCCATGCGACAACCTTTCAGATGTTGACCGGTCGGCCTGTCGCCTGAAACCGGATTTCACCGCCCTGCAGAAAGCAGCTCTTGGTAAACAGCTGCAAGTCCAGTGGATTGGGCAGACGGATATCCTCGAGTCCCGGGCAGGCCTTGGTCGACGGATCGTAGGACCGGTCAATCTGCGAGGCAAAGACGATGACCAGGCCTTGGGCTCGTGCAAATGACGCGAGTGATCCCACTTGGGTCGTCAGGGATGGTGTCTCGCGCCTTTGGTCAAGCAATTGAAGATAGTCGACAACCACAAGGGTTCCCCTTGGTGCGGTGCCGACCTTGTCGATGATGTATTCCGCACTGATCGCATCTGAATCGTCGAACCGGAACGAACCGCCAAGGCTCGCCGCCTCCACGCCAATGGCGCAAAAATGCCCAAGCAGGTCAATCGACGTGTATTCCAGTGTGAAGACCATGGCATGCCGGCCGGCCCTGACCGCCTCGACAGCCAGTTCCAGGCTCAGCAATGTCTTGCCCTGGCCCGGGCGGCCACCAATGAGAACAAGATCACCCGGCGCCAGCCGGTCAAACAGCTTGCGCGCCGGGCTGCGCGCTGAGAGCCGTGCCGCGAGCAGACTCCACCCATTGACGCCCTGTTGCGCAGCCACTCGATCGAGTGCCTGGTGCAGGGGTATTTTCTCCTGGCGCGACAAGCGTCGGGCCTGACGTTTCAACTGATAGACAGCCGCCGAAAGTTTCATGGACGAACCTCCTGTTGCGAGCAGGTCTTGCAATCCCTCCTTATGCCAGTGCTCGACCAGTTGGTTCCGCTGGACCAATGCCCCGCATGCATGATGCTTCCCCGTCTTGGAGGGAGGAGGCGCGGGCAGCGCCAGAATCAGACTCTAGCTCAATCGGAATCCGACGGCCATCGACCATTCACCAGGCAAGCCACATGCCATCGTGGTTCAAGCTCGCGCCGGTTTCCGCGAGCGTCAGTCCTTCAGCGATCCTTAGAATCTTGGCAGCGCTGGTGTCGACCTCGATATCGGCCCCGGCCCGCCCATGTCGGTGCTGACCCAGCCCGGATGAACCAGCGCCACGCCCGTTGGCTTGAGATCGACCGCCAGCCCCTGCATCACCTTGTTGACAGCCGCCTTAGACGCCGGGCTGGCGATCCGGTCGGACCTGGCGTAGGACATCCGCCCCATCGCCCAGGAAACGGTGAGAAGCCGGCAGATGCTGCGCCACCCCATCGCGCGCGGGACGCGGGCGCTGGTTGGCGAACTCTAGTTCCTGATTTGTCGCATTGTCCTGCGACGAAGTGAAAATCACTTCGTCTGGAAATGCTCTAGCTGCCCCACCCCAGCGAACGTGCGTGAGTGAGCACGGCGTTGCGGCGATCTGGATTGCCGGGATGAGTCGAAAAGAAGCTATCGCCTTGATGGCTTGCGCCCGGGGACAACTGCTCGAGCAGCCGGTCTAGGAGGTCGACAAAGGCAAGCGGATCGCGCCCCTCGCCGGCTGCCAGCATCAGTTCCACACTTCGCCGGTCGGCTGCCGCTTCGAATTCGCGGCTGTAGGACAACTGCTGCAGACTGGCTGCCTGGGCGAGCAGCGTGTCCACCATTTGTCCGGAATCGCCTGCGATCACCCCGACCATGACCGCCAGTCCCGCCGCCCGGTAGAGCATCTGAAGCGTATGTCGCGCTTCGACATGGCCGATTTCATGGGCAAGAACACCATCGATCTCGTCCGGGGTTCTGGCCATCAGCACCAGTTCATCGGTCAGGATCACCGTTCCGCCCGGCAACGCGAAGGCATTGGCGCCCACGATCGGGCTTGAGCGAAACACAAGAGCGAGCGGGACGGACCCGGTCTCTGCCTGCATTGCGAGTCTTGAGAATCGATCTGCAAGCGCCTGCCGCCGTTCAACTGACAGTTGGCTGGGAGAGAGCAGTGTCTGGTCCACCGTCTTCAGCGTTCCCGCATCCATCAACGCCGACACCGACGCGGGAGTCATTCGCGCCGCAACATTGGCCAGAGTCGGCACGCCGTACAGGAGGAGCAAAACCACCGATACAACCGTGGCCACGACAAGGATCGCCACCGTGCGCCAGCTTGCCTCGAGATCGAACACCCGCGCCAGCATGCGGCTCTCGCGATCTCCCGCCGCATCGATCCGCGCATCGGCAGGGGCTTCGAACAGGGCGCCGCCTTCAAGTTCGATACGGCGCGGCACACTGCCAAGCCGTGCGCCCACGGCGAGGACTTCACGAACCGAGCTGTGCGAGGCCCCATCCCTGTCGAAAGAGATGGTCGCCAGATGGCCGGAAATGGTCATCCGCGCGGGAAAGGCACGCGCCGAACCGGGCTCGAAATACCGCCCCTCGATCGGTGGAGCCCCGGCCCGCGTCCCATTTGTCATCCGGTCCTCACAAGCCGAAATCCATGCCCTCGATGTCGAAATACTCGGCGGCCGCGACATTGCCTTCGCTCTGCGCGGCGTCAATGACCGACTCAAGATCGCCATCGATCTCCAGCGCCGTATGATCTGCGAGATACGCCCATGTCCGTGTCGCGGCCCAGGCCCTCAACAATCCCAGCGACAGCACGGTTGCGATCAGATTGGTGACCATGATCCACAGATAGCGCCCGCGTCCCAGGCGCGATTTCAACCGATACCGGCCATCGAGAAGAGTTGAATTGAAAGCGATATTGCGCACCCCGGCTCCGTGGTAGAAGATCAATCCGAGCATGGCCGGATAGATGATCACGCTTGCCGCGCCGGCCCAAACACCTGCGGCGTTCGAGCCGTCAGAGCCGTTTTGCATTGCCACAAGTTCAATGAGAAGGACCGGCACGAGGATCGCCACCGCCATGGCGATGAGCATCAGGAGAAGCATCAACAGCGTGCGTCCGAAATTGGCGTAGTAGGGACCCACTCCGGAGACCGTCTCGAACTGCGCCCTCCCCCAGCGCGTGTTCGACCCGATATACTGGTTGATGGCCTGAAACATGAAGGGCGAGAGCAGGTAGGCCGTGAAAGCGGCACCCATCGGCCAGAGGATGAAACTCTTGAACGCACCGCCATAGGTACCGCGGAAGCCGAAGCAGACATTGCGGTAGACCGTATTGCGCGCATTGAACGCCATGGATGTGTTCAGCATCCACGGGAAAGCGATGATGTAGGGAATGAACAGCACCGCGAAGAAGGGGCTGATATTGAGCAGCACATTGACCACAATCAGCACGCCGACGACGATCAGGCGGCCTTTGAGGATCTTCTTCGGGTCGGCGACATAATCGAAATTATGCCCGTCGAGCCAGGTGTTGCCGTAGAAATATTTGAGCCGCCGCACTTTCGCCCAGGGCGAGTAGAGCCCGATCGTGATGATGCTTAGAAACAGATTGACGATCCAGATCCGGAAATACTCTCCCGCCGATCCTGTAAAGGAGAAGCGCTCCGGACGAGGCCTCTTGGAAAATGCCGCATTGACGCCCATATCTCTGGTCGCGTCGCCGCGCCCGAAATCATCACCTGCCACGGCGATCGCCCCCGTCTGTACCCACCTTAGCAGCCAACCCCCTGGCAATGCTGGAAAAGAGATACAACCCAATGTGGGAAAATACAACCCTGATTAGTTAACATCCGCAATTGAACCTGAGGAACCGGCGGCCGGGCTGCCGCTGCTCACCACGCCACGTCGGACCCATCCCAAGTGTGGAACCGCCCGGTGCCCCCAAGCGTCAGTCCTTCGGCGATCCTGAGAATTCCGGCCGCGCTTGCCTCCGGTGCGACTGCAGCCCCGGCGCCGCCCATGTCGGTCCGCACCCAGCCAGGGTGAAGCGTCGCCACCGCGATGCCGAGCGGCTTGAGATCGGTGGCGAGCGCCTGCATGACCTTGTTGAGCCCGGCCTTCGAGGCACGATAGGCGATCCGGTCGGAACTGGCGTGGCTCATCGAGCCCATGAGCGAGGAGATGCTGAGAACCCTTGCGTGGTCGCTTCGCTTGAGATGTGGCAGAAAGGCCTGAGTGACGGCCAGCGGCGCCATGGTGTTGACGGCCAGCGTGCGGGCGAAGCCTTCGAAGTCCATCTCGAGCGTCGACTGCCGGCCCGGCCCGATCACGCCCGCATTGTTGATCAGGATGTCGATCGGCGCATCGATGCTGGCGGCAGCCGCGCGGACCGCCCCATGGTCGGTGACGTCGAATACGAGGTCGTGAAAATTGCCATGCGCGCAGATATGCGCCTCCGGATCGGTGACCAGTGCCCGGGCCGAGCCATAGACGGTCCAGCCCTTGCCGAGCGCCTGCCTGGCAAGCTCCAGGCCGATGCCGCGATTGGTGCCGGTGATGAGAATGGTGGTCATGCTGTGCCCGCCTCGGGTCAGGATCGAGGCGGCAGAGCTGTCGCCTTGCCCATGCTCGCAGCTGTCGTTGAAAGCGTGGACATGTCGCCCGCACCGGCGAAGTCAAGCGGCCCGCCGGCCGTTCATGCGGTTCGGATCTGCTCAGAAGCAGGGCAGCACTCGAACCAGTTCCGGCGGCCAGTCGAGCCGGGTCTTGGCGCAGGAGATGCCGGCGGCGAGCACCGTGCTGTCCTGCGCCGGATAGAGCGAGGCGCCCTCGAAGCCGTTGCCGGTCTCGTAGCGCAGCACGAACAGGCCGGCCGCGTAGTAGCGGAACCAGTCCTTCCGGTTGAGATAGGCGCGGCCCGGGGGCATCGACCGCGCGTCCGGCAGGGCCACGGCGACGCGGTTGCCGTTGTCGACCGCCGACAGCACCAGGCCGTAGCCGTCGCGATCCCAGCTGCTGTCCGCCTCCGGCGGAGCCAGGCCGGTCGGCGGCGGACCGTCGCCGCTTGCGGCGGCCCCCTCGAGCGCGCAGTTGCCGGCGTGGTCGGTCGCCTGGATGCCGAACTGCACATAGGCGATCTCGCCGTCGTGCTTGCGGGCAAACGCCACGAAGCGCCCGATCTCCGGCTGGCGGGCCAGAGGATCACAGCTGAGGGTGGCCGCGATCGCCGGCAGTGGCGGGGCGGCGACGCGCGAGATCCATGCCGCGAGCGCCACCACGACGAGGAGGAAGACCAGGAAGCGGATCGCGCGCAGCATCACCCTCACCGTGTCAGGCGCTTGTAGGTGACCCGCTTCGGATTGACCGAATCGGGGCCGAGGCGGCGGATCTTGTCCTTTTCGTAGTCCTCGAAGTTGCCTTCGAACCATTCCACGTGGCTGTCGCCCTCGAAGGCGAGGATGTGGGTGGCGAGCCGGTCAAGGAACATGCGGTCATGCGAGATGATGACGGCGCAGCCGGCGAAGTTCTCCAGCGCCTCCTCGAGCGCGCCCAGCGTCTCGGTGTCGAGATCGTTGGTGGGCTCATCGAGCAGCAGCACGTTGCCGCTCGACTTCAGCAGTTTGGCCAGATGCACGCGGTTGCGCTGGCCACCCGAGAGCGTGCCGACCTTCTGCTGCTGGTCGCCGCCCTTGAAGTTGAAGGTCGAGCAATAGGCGCGCGAGTTCATCTCGTGCTTGCCGAGCTTGACGATGTCGTTGCCGCCGGAGATTTCCTCCCAGACGGTGGCGTTGGCCGTCAGCGTGTCGCGGCTCTGGTCGACATAGGAGAGATTGACGGTCTCGCCGATGGTGATGGTGCCCGAATCCGGCTTCTCCTGGCCGGTGATCATGCGGAACAGCGTCGTCTTGCCGGCGCCGTTGGGGCCGATGACGCCGACGATGCCGCCGGGCGGCAGCATGAAGGAGAGATTGTCGATCAGCACCGTGTCGCCATAGCCCTTCGACAGGTTCTCGGCCTCGATGACCACCTGGCCGAGGCGCTCGCCCGACGGGATGATGATCTGGGCCTCGCCGGGACGGCGGTCGTCGGCGGCGTTGACCAGCTCGTCATAGGCACGGATACGGGCCTTCGACTTTGCCTGGCGCGCCTTCGGCGAGGAGGCGATCCATTCCTGTTCGCGGGTGATCGACTTCTGCCGCGCCGCGTCCTCGCGGCCTTCCTGGTGCATGCGCTTGGCCTTGGCCTGCAGATAGGCTGTGTAGTTGCCCTCGTAGGGAATGCCCTTGCCGCGGTCGAGTTCGAGAATCCAGCCGGTGACGTTGTCGAGGAAGTAGCGGTCATGGGTGATCATCATGACGGCGCCGGGATACTCGCGCAGGTGCTTTTCGAGCCAGGCGATGGTCTCGGCGTCGAGATGGTTGGTCGGCTCGTCGAGCAGCAGCAGGTCGGGCTGGCTCAGCAGCAGCTGGCACAGTGCCACCCGCCGCTTTTCGCCACCCGACAGATTGTCGATGCTGGCCTCGCCCGGAGGGCAGCGCAGCGCTTCCATCGCCATCTCGACCTGGCTCTCCAGGTCCCACAGGTTCTGGCTGTCGATGATGTCCTGCAGACGCGCGCCCTCGTCGGCGGTTTCGTCGGAATAGTTCATCATCAGTTCGTTGTACTTGTCGAGGATCGCCTGCTTGTCGGCGACGCCCTGCATGACGTTGCCGAGCACGTTGAGGCTCTCGTCGAGCTGCGGCTCCTGCGGCAGGTAACCGCGGGTGGCGCCGTCGGCAATCCAGGCCTCGCCGGTGAATTCGGTGTCGAGCCCGGCCATGATCCTGAGCACGGTCGACTTGCCGGCGCCGTTGGGGCCGAGAATGCCGATCTTGGCTTCGGGATAGAAGGACAGGTGGACGTTCTCGAGGACCTTCTTGGCGCCGTAGAACTTGTTGAGTCCCGCCATGTGATAGATGAACTGCCGTGCCACGATGCGCATGCTCCGTTGTCGGATGAGGGAATGATTGGGCCGCTTCTACATGATCGGCAGCGGTTCCGAAACATCAAATCGCGCCTTTTCCGACGGGCCTCGCACCCGCCGGTCCGTATGGCGATCCCATGGCCCGCCAGGAAGTCAACGCCCGGTCCGGGGAAACCGGACCGCCGGCGCCGGCGCGGTTGGTCCGGACCTATCGGAGGCAATGAATGGATCCATCAGCAGGATTGACGAGCAATGCTGCCGGTTTGGGGCTATGGAAATCCGCACGGCATACCGACCGGCTGCCAATTCATCCAACCCGCCCGACCCCGCGAATGCGAGAGCCACCCGACATGAGTACCCCGAAGGACGTGGTCCCGCGCCGTCCCTCCATCCCCGCGCTGGAGCCCCACGTCACCCGGGGCCTGGTGCTGATGCTGCTCGCCGTCACCATCTCGCCGATCATCGACATCTTCTCCAAGCTTGCCATCGCCACCATCTCGCCGGTGGAGATCACCGCCGCGCGCTTCCTGCTGCAGGCGGCCTTCGGCCTGCCGGTGCTGGTCTGGCGCCGCATCCCGCTGGCGCTGAGCTGGTCGAACACCCGCTCCAACGCGCTGCGCGGCGCCATCATCTGCATCTCGATGGTCTGTTTTGTCGCCACGCTCCGGGTGATGGCGGTGGCCGACGCCATCGCCATCTTCTTCGTTGAGCCGATCATCCTGACCGTGCTGTCGAGCGTCTTCCTCAAGGAGACCATCGGCTGGCGCCGCTACACGGCCTGCGCCGTCGGATTCTGCGGCGCGCTGCTGATCATCCAGCCGAGCTTCGAGGAGGTCGGCGCAATCGCGCTGCTGCCGATCGTCAGCGCCTTCGCCATTGCCGTCTTCATCCTGCTCACCCGCATGCGCGCGGGCTCCGAGAACGCCTGGGCCATGCAGGTGCAGTCCGGCCTCTGGGGGCTGCTGCTGTGCGTGCTGATGCTCTGGGCAGGACACGACAGCGGCCTCGAGCTCTTCGCGGTCGCCGTGCCCGACGGCGTGACCCTGCTCTATCTTCTCGGCGTCGGCATCTCCGCCTCGGTCTCGGGCATGCTCGGCGTCTATGCCTACCGCGCCGCGCCGGCCTCGGTGCTGGCGCCGCTGCAATATCTCGAGATCGTCTCTGCCACGGTGGTGGCCTGGTTCGTCTTCGGTGATTTTCCCAACGCGCTCAAGTGGCTGGGAATCGCCATCGTCGTCGGCTCAGGCCTGTTCATCATCTGGCGCGAGCGCCGCTTCTCCTCCAGGCCGGTGTCGGGCGTCAAGAACGCGACGTTGTCGCCGTGAGGCGCGGCGAAAGCCTGCCGGGGCGCCCTGCCCCGCGCCGGCCCGGGCCATCCCGTCGGACCGGCCTTGATTTCCGCCCCCAACCAATGATCAATGCGCCATGACCAGCTTTTCCGCCGCACCGCTGCCGAGTTCCACCGGCGCCATTCTGGCTTTGCGCCACATGCCCGCCGAAGGTCCGGCGCGGGCGGTGGTGCAGATCAACCACGGCCTGGCCGAGCATTCCGGCCGCTACAGGCGCTTTGCCGCGTTCCTCGCCGGACAGGGTTATCATGTCTATGCGCACGATCATCGCGGTCATGGCGGCACGCGCGCGCCTGACGCCATTCCCGGCCAGTTCGCTCATGCCGGCGGCACGGAGAAGGTGATCGCCGACGTCCTTGCCGTCCATGATCATATCGCCGCCCGTCATCCCGGCCTGCCGGTCGTGGTCTTCGGCCACTCGATGGGCGGGCTGATCGCCTTGAACTTCGCCGAGCGGCACCCGCGGCGGCCGGCGGCGCTGGCGGTGTGGAACTCCAATTTCCATGCCGGACCGGCGGGCCGCGCCGCCCAGATCATCCTCGCCACGGAGGCATGGCTGAAGGGCTCGGACGTGCCCAGCCAGATGCTGCCGCGCCTCACCTTCGCCGCCTGGGGCAGGGCCATACCCCGCCACCGGACCCCGTTCGACTGGTTGAGCCATGACAGCGCCGAGGTCGACGCCTATATCCGCGACCCGCTCTGCGGCTGGGACGCGACAGTGGGCATGTGGCAGGCGGTGTTCCGTCTCATCTACGCCGGCGCCAGCAAGCGGGCGCTCTCCCGCCTGCCGCGCGCCCTGCCGATCCATCTCGTCGGCGGCGCCGAGGACCCTTCCACCGGCAGGGGCGCGGCGCTGGAATGGCTAGCCCGCCGCATGCGCGGGAACGGACTGGCCGATGTGACGTTGAGCATCCTGCCGGGCACCCGGCATGAATCCCTCAACGAGACCAACCGGACGGAGACCATGGCCGATTTTTCCGTCTGGCTGCTCGGCGCCCTGCCCGCCGCCGCGGCCCAGCCACCCGCCTCCGGCACCTGAACGCCCCATTCGCGCCGGACGTGACAGGTCCGGGCCATCTCTGTTATCAGCAAACAAAATCGGAACCCCGCCCATGCTCGCTGACATCTTCACCGTCGAACATCTCACGACATTCCTGGTGCTCACCGCGCTCGAGACCGTGCTCGGCTTCGACAACCTGCTCTACATCTCCATCGAGGCCAAGCAGGTGGCGCCCGAGCGCCAAGCCTTCGTCCGCCGCTGGGGCATCATCCTCGCCATCGGCCTGCGCATCGTGCTGCTGTTCGTGGTCCTGCAACTGATCGAGGCTTTCCAGGAGCCGCTGTTCACCGTGACGGGCGTCCCCTTCATCGAGGGGTCGGTATCCGGCCACTCGCTCATCGTGCTGGCCGGCGGCGTGTTTCTGATCTACACGGCGCTCAAGGAAATCACCCACATGATGACGCTCGAGGTGCACGAGCATGACAAGGCCGCGCGCGCCACCAAGAGCATATCCAAGGCGCTGTTCTGGATCACCGCCATGAACATCATCTTCTCCTTCGACACCGTGCTTTCGGCCGTGGCGCTGACCGACAACTTCATCGTCATGACCGCCGCCATCGTCGTCTCCGGCGGGCTGATGGTGCTGATGGCCGACACGGTTGCCAACTTCCTCAAGAAGAACCGTATGTACGAGGTCCTGGGCCTGTTCGTGCTGCTGCTCGTCGGCATGATGCTGATGAGCGAGGGCGGCCACATCGCCCATCTCGCCTTCTTCGGCTACGAGGTCGAGACGATGTCGAAGGCCACCTTCTACTTCATCCTTGTCACCATGGTGCTGGTGGAGATCGTCCAGGGTCGCTACCAGCGCAAGCTGATGCACGAGAAGGACCTGACCGTGATCAAGGCCGGAACCGACTCCGGCCATGTCTGAGGCTCCCCTCCACGGCATCCGCGTCATCGAACTGGCGCGGATCCTGGCCGGCCCCTGGGCCGGCCAGTTGCTTGCCGATCTGGGTGCCGACGTCATCAAGATCGAGCATCCCGACGGCGGGGATGACACCCGAACCTGGGGTCCGCCCTTCGTCACCGGCGCTGACGGCGTCAACCTCTCGGCTGCCTACTACCATGCGGCCAACCGCGGCAAGCGGTCGATCGCCATTGACATCGCCACGCCCGAGGGCGCGGCCACGGTGCGCGAGCTGATCGCCACAGCCGATGTCGTCATTGAGAACTTCAAGGTCGGCGGGCTCAGGAAATACGGCCTCGACCACGACAGCCTCAAGGCCGCCAATCCGAAGCTCGTCTACTGTTCGATCACCGGCTTCGGCCAGACCGGACCCTATGCGCCGCGCGCCGGCTACGATTTCATCATCCAGGCCATGGCCGGCATGATGTCGGTGACCGGCGAACCCGACGGCGAGCCGCAGAAGGCCGGGGTCGCCATTTCCGACCTGTTCACCGGCCTCTATTCGGTCATCGCCATCCAGGCCGCCCTCCGCCACGCCGAGAGGACCGGCGAAGGCCAGATGATCGACATGGCGCTGTTCGACACCCAGGCCGGCATGCTCGCCAACCAGAACCTCAACTACCTCGTCTCCGGCGTGGCGCCCAGGCGCATGGGCAACGCCCATCTCAACATCGCGCCCTACGAAGTCTTCCCTGTGGCCGACGGCCATGTCATCATCGCGGTCGGCAATGACGGCCAGTTCCGGCGCCTCTGCACGCTGCTCGGCGCAACGGCGATGGGCATGGATCCGGAATTCCGGACCAATCCGCTGCGCGTCGAGCATCGGGCGCGGCTCCGCGCCGGCCTGATCGTGGCACTTGCCGGCTGGAAGAAGCTCGATCTGCTGGCCGCCTGCGACGCCGCTGCGGTGCCCGCCGGCCCGATCAACACCATCGAGGAAATGTTCGCCGATCCGCAGATCGTCGCCCGCAAGCTGCGCATCGACCTCGACGACGCCGTGGGCACCCATATTCCCGGCGTGCGCACGCCGATCCTGCTGCCCGCCTCGCCCCTCCACTACGACCGCCCCAGCCCGCGCCACGGCGAACACAGCGACGAGATTCTCGCCGAACTCGCAGACCTGAAACAGAACGGACGCACTTCATGACACCCTCCTCCCGCACCGGCGGCCAGCTCATCGTCGATTCGCTCAAGGCCAACGGCGTCCGCCAGATCTATTGCGTGCCGGGCGAAAGCTACCTCGCCGTGCTCGACGCGCTCGTCGACAGCGACATCGGCGTTACCGTCTGCCGCCAGGAAGGCGGGGCGGCGATGATGGCCGACGCCTGGGGCAAGCTCACCGGCGAGCCCGGCATCTGCTTCGTCACCCGCGGCCCCGGCGCCACCAACGCATCCGCCGGCCTGCATGTGGCGCGGCAGGATTCCACCCCGATGATCCTGTTCATCGGCCAGGTGCAGCGCGACGCCCGAGAACGCGAGGCCTTCCAGGAAGTCGAATACCGCCGGGCGTTCACCGAATTCGCCAAATGGGTGGGCGAGATCGACGACCCCGCCCGGATTCCGGAATTCGTCTCCCGCGCCTTCGCCATCGCCACCTCTGGCCGTCCCGGCCCGGTGGTCCTGTCGCTGCCCGAGGACGTGCTGCGCCAGGTGGTCGCAAATCCCGTTGCCGCGCAGCGCTACACCCGCGTCTCCACGCGGCCGGGCACCGTCGAACTTGGCGACCTCGATGACCGGCTGGCGAAGGCGGAACGCCCGGTGATGATCCTCGGCGGCTCCGGCTGGACAGAGCGCGCCGTCCACGAGACCGAGGAATTCGCAGCCCGCGCCAGCGTGCCGGCGGGCGTCTCGTTCCGCCGCCAGATGCTCTTCGACCACCTGCATCCCGCCTATGCCGGCGATGTCGGCATAGGCATCAACCCGGCATTGGCCGAGGAAATCAGAAATTCGGATCTGGTGCTGCTGGTCGGCGGGCGTTTTTCCGAAATGCCGTCGTCCGGCTACACGCTGATGGAGATTCCCTATCCGAGCCAGCCGCTGGTGCATGTCCACGCCGACAGCGCCGAACTCGGCCGTGTCTACCGGCCCACGCTTGCCATCAACGCCGACCCGGCCTCCTTCGCCGCCAGCCTCAGGACCATCGGCAACACGGTGCCTGCCAGCCGCGCCGCCCGGGTCGAAAAGATGCACGACTCCTACCTCGCCTGGTCGACGCCGCCGGAAACCGGGCCCGGTCCGGTGCGGATGGGCCCGATCGTCAACTGGCTGGAGAAGAACCTGCCCGACGACGCCATCCTGACCAACGGCGCCGGCAACTACGCCACCTGGATCCACCGCTTCCACCGCTTCCGCGGCTTTGCCACCCAGGCCGCCCCCACGTCCGGCAGCATGGGCTACGGCGTGCCCGGCGCGGTCGGCGCCCAGCAGGCGTTCCCGGACCGGCTTGTGGTCTGTTTTGCCGGTGACGGCTGCTTTCTCATGCATGGCCAGGAATTCGCCACCATGGTCCGCCACGCGCTGCCGATCATCACCGTGGTGGTCAACAACGGCATCTACGGCACCATCCGCATGCACCAGGAGCGCGACTATCCCGGCCGCGTCAGCGCCACCGCGCTCACCAACCCGGATTTCGCCGCCTATGCCCGGGCCTTCGGCGGCCACGGCGAGACCGTGGAGCGCACGGAAGACTTCGCACCGGCTTTCGAGCGGGCGCGGGCTTCCGGCAAGCCCTCGATCATCGAGGTGAAGCTCGATCCCGAGGCCATCACCCCGATGCGGACGCTGAGCCAGATTGCGGGGACTGGCGTGAAGGGGTGAACGGGCTTGAGGGCCATGACGGCGTCTGTCCGATAAGGCCTGACCGAGCTTCACATCTCTGGTATTCTCGTGTCCAGCTCTGTTCTCGGCGGATCATGCAATGCGGACTGACTGGATCAAACGTCTGTGGCGCCAACCGCTGTGGAGGCCGTTGCGGGACCGGCCGGGCAGTGCCGCTCCGGAAACCGGGACCGCGTGTTCCGCCATTCCCCGCACGATCTGGATCTATTGGGACAGCGGCTGGGACCAGGCACCGGCGTTGAGTCAGGACGCGCGCGTGTCATGGCGGGTCAACAATCCCGGCTGGACACTTCGCGACATCGACCTGCCGGAAGCCGAGCGTCTGCTTGGCCCGGACTGGCGCCGCCACGACCTGCCCGAGACGATGACCCCGACTGCCTTGTCCAACCTGGTGCGCCTGTCGCTGCTGCAGCGGTTCGGCGGCGTATGGGCGGACGCGACCACATTCTGCGTCACGCCGCTGTCGCAGTGGATCGACGTGCATGCGGCCGGCGGCTTCTTTGCATTCGAGAAGCCCGGCCAGGACCGGGCGCTTGCCACCTGGTTCCTCGCCGCCGAGCCCGGCAACCTGATTGTCGAAAGATGGCTCGATGCATCCTGGGAGTACTGGAACGGTCGGGATGCCCAGGACGAATTCCACTGGGTGCACCGCCGCTTCGCGATCCTGCTCGAAAAGGACCGGGAATTCCGCGACGCGTGGGCGATGGTCAACCATATCAGCGCCCGTCACAGGCTTCACCTGTCACCCGGTCACGCGTCGCTGGACGAACCGCCCGTCGCCGCCGACCGGGAGGCCGTGGCGAAGAGGATTGCACCTGTGTGCAAGCTCACCAATCGCCGTCTCCCGGCCCCGCCCGGCAGTCTGGGACAATACCTCCAGCAGATCCTCAAGAAGCCGGTGGGCAAGCGCTGACAAGGCTCGGTCCAGCCGTCGTTCGGAAGCTCGGCCGGAACTGTTGGACGGATCCGCAAAGCCCCTCCAGCAATTCCAGTCCCTTGCGGAAATTTTCGCCCCTTGCCGTCCACCCCTCGCGCCCCCGTGCCATACTTGCCGCATCTTCCGCCAGAACGGATGTTCCGGGGCTACGGACCCCGGGACGGCGGAAGGCGGTGG
>NZ_QGTR01000012.1 GCF_003182275.1 Hoeflea marina | reverse complement strand
GCGTCGATCTGGAGTGCCCGGTGTCCGGAAGGCATCGGGTCCGACACCGGCGGGGCGTGGGCGACCATGCCAATTCCATCCCCGGTTACACCATTGCGGGCTGGTCCCGCGCGCCCCGCATTCCGGTTTGGGCCGGAAGCACTCGAAATACCCAGAACCGTCGGTGACGAAGTCACGCGCGGATTTTCGGCGTGGGTGGCGGGTGCCGCGCGTAAGCCCCTCCCCCTTGTGGGGGTCCGAAGGACGGGCGAGACCCGTGGCTCGCCCCGGCAAGGTTGGGGAGGGGTTCTGATTTCTATGGAATTTTCCGGCGGGTGCAGGCAATGCAGAGGCCCCTCCCCGGACCTGCGGTCCGACCTCCCCACAAGGGGGAGGGTTAAGCCCCTACCCGTCGATGCAGGCGCCGAGCCTGAGCACGAGCTTGCGGTCGAACTGCTGGTCGCGATCGAACATCCAGGCCAGCGCATCGGCGGTCTTCCAGCCGCGCTTGTAGGGCCGCGCCGAGGTCAGCGCCTCGAACACGTCGCAGACCGTGGCGATGCGCACCAGCGGGCCGATCTCGGCGCCGCTCAGCCTGGCCGGATAGCCGCTGCCGTCAAGATATTCGTGGTGGTGCAGGCAGATCTCCAGCGCCTCGGGCGGCAGGTCGGCATGTTTCTGCAGGATCTGGTGGCCGCGGCGCGGATGGCTCTGGATCGTCGCCCGCTCGGCGACCGTCAGCTTGCCCTGCTTCTGCAGGATGCCGTTGGAGATCGACAACTTGCCGACATCATGCAGCATGCCCGACAGCACCAGCAGTTCGACCGTGTCGCGGTCGAGACCGAGGGCGTCGCCGAGCTTGCCCATCAGCACGCTGACCGCCAGCGAGTGCTGGAACGTGGTCTCGTCCTTGCTCTTGAGCCGCGACACCTCGAAGAACAGCGACGTCGTGGCCGGGTCGGCATCCGCCATCTCGGCGATGATCGGCGCGAGCAGCTTCATGTCGAGCTCGCCGCCGGTGGCGATGCCGGTCAGGCCCTGCCTGAGCGCGCGCACCGAGTCCGACATGATCACCGCGGCGCGGGCTCGATCCATGCTGCCGGCCGCATGGGGGTCGGCACCGGCGCGGCTGCCCGCGGCCATCGGACTGCCGGCTGCGCGGGCGCTGCCTGCCGCCGTGTTGATCACCACGAAATCGGCGGGGCATTGCCGGATCGCCCGGAGATCGGCATCCGACTTCAGCACGAAGCGGCGCTTGCCGAAGAGCGCCTCCGAGCACTCGACCGCCTCGACGAACATGCCCTTCTCGATGGCGGTCTTGGGAATGCGTGTGAGCATCAGGAGGCCCGGGAGTTGACGAAAATCACCACACTCTTATGTGCGGCGGAGCGGTTGCGGAAAGGTAAACAGGGCGCCCCGATTTCCTGCCGCCGCCGGGCCGGAGCGCTGTGTGAATGCGGCATCGGGGCGCACTGCCCGGCCAAGGCGGAATGATCCGGATTGAGCCTGCCGGGGACCGGTCAGACAAAAGGCGGACCGCCGGCCCGCCTCTGTCCAAGTCCCGAAAGGAAATCCCTCAGAAAAACGCCTGGATGCCGGTCTGGGCCCGGCCGAGGATCAGCGCGTGCACGTCGTGCGTGCCCTCATAGGTGTTGACGGTCTCGAGATTCTGCGCGTGCCGCATGACGTGATATTCCGCCTGGATGCCGTTGCCGCCATGCATGTCGCGCGAGGCCCGCGCGATGTCGAGCGCCTTGCCGCAATTGTTGCGCTTGATGAGCGAGATCATCTCGGGGGCCATGTCGCCCGAATCCATCAGCCGGCCGACGCGCAACGAGGCCTGCAGGCCGAGCGCGATCTCGGTCTGCATGTCGGCGAGCTTCTTCTGGAACAATTGCGTGCCGGCCAGCGGCTTGCCGAACTGCTTGCGGTCGAGACCGTACTGGCGGGCGCGGAACCAGCAGTCCTCGGCAGCCCCCATCACGCCCCAGGAGATGCCGTAGCGGGCGCGGTTGAGGCAGCCGAACGGACCCTTGAGGCCCGAGACGTTGGGCAGCAGCGCCTCTTCGCCGACTTCGACATTCTCCATCACGATCTCGCCGGTGACCGAGGCGCGCAAGCTGAGCTTGCCGCCGATCTTGGGCGCCGAAAGCCCCTTCATGCCCTTCTCCAGCACGAAGCCGCGGATCTGGTTGTCATGCGCTTCCGACTTGGCCCAGACGACAAAGACATCGGCGATCGGCGCGTTGGAGATCCACATCTTCGAGCCGTTGAGCACATAGCCGCCGTCGGTCTTCTTCGCCCGCGTCTTCATGCCGCCCGGATCGGAGCCGGCGTCGGGTTCGGTCAGGCCGAAGCAGCCGACCCACTCGCCGCTGGCGAGCTTGGGCAGATACTTCATCCGCTGCTCTTCGCTGCCATAGGCATGGATCGGATACATCACCAGCGAGGACTGCACGCTCATCATCGAGCGGTAGCCCGAATCGATGCGCTCGACTTCGCGCGCCACCAGTCCGTAGGACACGTAGCCGGCATCGGAGCCGCCATAGGCCTCGGGAATGGTCACGCCCAGAAGACCCGCCTCGCCCATCTCGGCGAAGATGTCGCGGTCAGTGATTTCCTCGAGATAGGCGCGGGTCACCTTCGGCGCCAGCCGGTCGGCGGCGAAGCTCGCGGCGGCGTCGCGGATCATCCGCTCCTCGTCGCTGAGCTGGTCCGAGATCAGGAACGGATCGTCCCAATGGAAGGCGGCACGGGAGGGTGCGTGGACGGCGGAAGCTTCATTCATGGCAGACTCCATCTCCGGACAGGATTGCTCCTGCCCTCAAATCGTGCAGGTTCGATACCGTGAAACGGCCCTGACCGCAAAGCGCAAATTGGCCCCCCGCATCAGCGGATGTCGTCGCGCGGGACCCAAAGCGCCAGCAGATCGACCGAACCGAGGGCTCCCTCAACCGGCACCGCGAGCCGACCCAGCGCCAGTTCGCTGCCGTCATGGAGCCAGGTGGTGATCTCGAAATAGGATGGCATGCCGGTGGCAATGACCTCGCGGAACGCCGCCTGCACCCGGCGGACGGAATGCGCCGGCAGGCTTTCCGACAGCGGTTTGCCGATCACCGGCCGGGCGAACGGCCATGATGCCATCGTGGCGCACTCCGCCCAGATCAGATCGCCGCCCGGGCCGTAGTCTCCGCCGCGCTCGCATATCCGGGCAAGATAGGGATAGGTGCCGCCGAGATCGGCCAGGTCGAAGCTTTCGGCAGGTGGCGGACGGTCATGGGCGCGGCTGGCATGCCACAGCGCCACGAACGCTTTGGCGGCGAGCGGCGCGCCGGCGGGAAGCGAAAACTGGTTGATGGCCTCGGCGCTGGCGAAGACGGGGGAACGCGCAGTCTCATTGTCACTCATGTCGGGCGACCATAACTAAGCCCTCGACAAGTGCGCCCGCCAGGGCTTACCCTCAGATGCCGATCTTTTAACCCTGGACGCCACATCGTGGATTCGAATCTCGTCGATCGCCTGCGTGTCGCCGCGAGCCTGGCTTCGTCGATAGCGCACTATGCGTCGAGCCGCGGCATCGACGTGGCTCCGATCGCACGCGCCTGCGGTCTTGATCCGGACGAATTCGGCAAGCTCGGCGTGATGATCAGCCTCGACCGGCTCTGCCGCCTGCTCGAGGCGCTCGCCATGCTGGCCAACGATCCGCAGTTCGGCCTCAAGGCGGGGCTGGCCTTCGAGAAGGGCGCCTCGGGTCCGTTCGGCTACGCGCTGATGCACGCCCCGACGCTGCGCGATGCGCTGGTGTTCATGGGGAGGAACCTCACCAAGATATCCCAGACCAGCGGCTGCACGCTGGAGATCGGGCCGCGCGAGGCGCGGCTGGAGTGGACCTTCTCGCCGCTGATCCTCAAGCGTGACCAGTATGTCGACATGAGCGTGGTGATGGCGCTCGCCCGCTTCCGCGGCATCCTCGGCCAGGACATGGATCGTGCACGCCTGGAGCTCGAACGTGAAAAACCAACAAATGTATACATCTATCGGGAAAGCCTGTGCAGGAACCTCGTCTTCGGCGCCCCGATCAATGCCCTGGTCTTTCCCAGCGAACTGCTCTCGCGCGCCAACGCCAATGCCGATGCGCGGCTGTTTGCCATCATGTCCCAGCAGATGGATGCGGTGCCGGTGCAGCGGCCGCAGAGCGAGGATCTGATGACGATGGTGCGGCTGCACATCATCGACAGCATCGGCACGCGGCCACCCTCCCTCTCCACCACGGCGGCCAGCCTCGGGTTGAGCGAACGCACGCTGCAGCGGCGATTGAGCGAAGCAGGCACCAGCCTGAAGGACATGATCGACGAGGGACGGCGCGAACTTGCCCAGCGCCTGCTCAGCGAAACCTCGCTCAGCCTGTCGCAGATCGGCTTCAGGCTCGGCTTCTCGGCGCCGAGCGCCTTCACCCGCTCGGCCACGCGCTGGTTCGGGGTTTCGCCGAGCGCCTTCCGGCAGCGCGGCATCGCCCAGAACGCTTGACGCAAGTTTGTTGCGCGCCGGGCCTGCCGGGCGACACGGCTGGGCAATCGCCCACTCCCTGCGCATTTGACTAAATCACCATCGAATGGCGCGGCCGGTTAATGCCTTTGGCGGCGAACCGCTTCATAGGAGCGGCATCACCACACCCGCCGCGGTCGCGCTTCAGCGAGGCCGGGCCGAACACGGGCGCAAAGCCGCTTCCGGTCAAGCCTTGCCGACTGGCGAGACACCGGACCTGAGCCGACCAGCCTGCCGAGCATCGGAACCATGCAATCGGTCGCCCCACGGCGGCCGGTTGCGCCGCGTTCCGGTGTGAAAGGACACGAAGACATGGATCTTTCCAGCAATCCGGGAACCGTTCCGCTCACCCGAACCGAAATGAAGTGCCTGACAATGATCGCCGAAGGCTACACCGAAGAGGAAATCGGCCGCGAGCTGACCCTGAGCAAAGAAGAGACCACAGCGGTCCTCAACGTCGTGGTCATCAAGCTCGGCTCGCCCAACCGGATGGCGGCAATCGGCAAGGCCATGCGGCTGGGCATGATTTCCTGCAACTAGAGCATTTCCAGAGGTGGTGACCTTCCCATGGTCACAGGACAATACGCAAAACCAGAAGCTTGCAGCGCGTCTTCAATGAAACGAACGAGCGCGCCGAGGCGTCACAGCCAGCGATCGTAGTCCGACACCAGCAGGTGCACCGGATCGACATCCTCTGTGATGGATGAGAAGCGACCGATCGGCTCGCGGAAGACATTGTCGGTGAGATCGTCGTTGACGGTCGAGACCTCGCCGATCAGCACGTCGCCGCCCTCGCCCCAGAAGGCGTGCCAGACGCCGGGCATCAGTGTGACGCTTTCGCCCGGATCGAGCGACAGCAGCCCGCCGGCGTCAAGCGTGCGGATGACGCCGTCGGTGGGCACATGGACCTTCGATGTCGGATCGACCGAGCCGTCCTCGGCGGAATTGAACAGTTCCAGCACCAGCTTGCCGCCGCCGCGGTTGATGATGTCCTCTGCCTTGATGGCGTGCCGGTGCATCGGCGAGAGCTGCTTGTCGCGCGAGATCATGATCTTTTCCGCGTAGAGCATGCCCTGGCCGCGGGCGAGGTCCTCGGCCGAGCCGTTGCGAACCGTGAACAGGAACAGCCCGAGATCGGCGAACTTGCCCTGGCCGTAGTCGGTGATGTCCCAGCCGAGCCGGGCCGCGCGGATTGCCGCCCCGTCCGATGCGGTGCGGGCCTTCAGTTCGGCCGGGCTCCAGTAGGCAAACGGCGGCATGACATAGCCGAAGGACCGGATGAAGCGGTCGCTCTCCAGAAGAATGTCGTTGATCTCGCTGCGATTCATGCTTTCCCCCGGGGCGTCTGGGCCCGATGCTTGTTCGGCACCTGATTTACGGCTTTCGCCGCCCGCATGCAATCGGCAGCTCGCCATATCATGGACGGTTGATCGGGGATGGTTGCATATGCAACAAATGCCGGCCCGGGGATTGGGGCGGAGAAACGGGAACGAGCAGGCCGATGACAGTTCAAAAAGGGCAGCCGTCAACTGCGCCGCGCGACGGAAGGGACGACGGGTTGGCGCTCGAGTCGTTCCTGCCCTTCCGCCTGGTGCGCGCCGCCGAACAGGTCAGCCGCCGCTTCGCCGCCCTCTACCGCGACCGCCACGGCCTGACCCGGCCGGAATGGCGCACGCTTGCCAATCTCGGACAGCACGGGCGGATGACCGCGACCGCGATCGGTGCGAGGGCCGCCATGCACAAGACCAAGGTCAGCCGCGCGGTAGCCTCGCTGGAACGGCGCAAATGGATCGAACGCACCACCGACGGTCGCGACCGACGCATCGAGCACATCGAGCTCACCCCGGAGGGGCGGCGGAACTATCTCGACCTGGCGGAACTGGCGCGCGGTTTCGAGGCCAGGCTGACGGCCGAACTCGGCCCGGCCGGGGCCGCGGCGCTCGACCGCGGCCTGACGGCGGTGGAGGCCATCGATCAGCTGTGATCGCAGGGGCCGGACCAGCCGCGACGCGGGCGTGTCACGCGCGGTGACGCTGACTGATCAGACCGCGCCCGAGCCCCAGGGACCGTGAAAATCGCCGGCCTTGTCCATGCGCTTGAAGCCGTGCGCGCCGAAGAAATCGCGCTGCGCCTGGATCAGGTTGGCGGTGCCGCGGGCGCGCCGGAGCGTGTCAAAATAGCTGACGGAACTTGCCAGCGCAGGCATCGGCAGGCCGTTGGTCACCGCGCCCGCCACCACGCGGCGCAGCGCGCCGTCGGTCTCGAGCAGCACCTTCGAGAACGCCGAGGTCAGCGCCAGGTTGGAGACATTCGGGTCCTTGCTGAAGGCGCCGGCGATCTCGTCGAGGAAGCGCGAGCGGATGATGCAGCCGGCGCGCCAGATCTTGGCGATCACCGGCATCGGCAGGTCCCAGCCGAATTCCGTCGAGGCCGCCGCCATCACCGCGAATCCCTGCGCATAGGCGGCCACCTTGCCGGCCAGCAGCGCCTGTTCGAGATCGTCGATCACCGCCTGCTTGTCGCCCGCCTTCCCCGGTCCGGGCAGGCCGAGCAGTTTCTCGGCCTCGGCGCGCTCGCCTGTCATCGCCGAGAGGCTGCGGGCGGCCACCGCGGCCTCGATGGCGGTGGCGGGCACGCCCATCATCTGGCTCTCGATCACCGACCAGCGGCCGGTGCCCTTCTGGCCGGCGGCGTCGAGGATCATGTCGACCATCGGCTTGCCGGTCTCGGGATCGGCGGCCCTGAGCACGGTCGCGGAAATCTCGATCAGGAAGGAATCGAGCGGACCCTTGTTCCAGCGGTCGAACACGTCGCCGATCTCGGACGCCGCCATGCCGAGATGGTCGCGCATGACGCCGTAGACCTCGGCGATCATCTGCATGTCGGCATATTCGATGCCGTTGTGGATGGTCTTGACGAAATGGCCGGCGCCGTTCTCGCCGAGCCAGGCGGCGCAGGCCTCGCCCTTGAACTTGGCCGAGATCGCCGTCAGCACCGGCTCGACCCGCTTCCAGGACGCCTCCTTGCCGCCGACCATGATCGAGGGACCGTGCCGCGCGCCCTCTTCGCCACCCGACACGCCCATGCCGATGAAGGTGAGGCCGGTGCCGTCGAGCTCCTTGAAGCGGCGCATCGTGTCGCGGAAATTGGCGTTGCCGGCGTCGATGATGATGTCGTCCCTGTCCATCAGCTTGCGCAGCATGGCGATCTGCTGGTCGACCGGATCGCCCGCCTTGACCATGATGATCACCGGGCGCGGCGGCCGGATGGCGGCGACGAAGTCCTCCATCGTCTCGCAGGGCACGACCCGGTCTGCAAGCTCACCGGCGCTGGCGAGGAATTCGCGCGTCCGCTCGGTCGTTCGGTTGAAGACGGCGACCTTGTAGCCGTTGTCGGCAATGTTGAGCGCCAGATTTGCGCCCATGACCGCCAGACCGATCACACCTATTTCCGCCGTCGCCATGATGACCTCCCGCGATTGTTTCGAATTGGCGAGTGTTTTGGCACCTGAGCGGCGGGGGAGCAAGTCTGAAGAGAGCGACAGGGGGATTGGGGCCGGAGGAAGGGCGGCGCGCTATCGCATGTGCCGAAGAATGGGGGCCCCGAGCGCGATGCCACTCGCCCCCCCACCGAATCAATCCGGGCTGTCGTCGCCGTCGTCGAGGACGCGCCAGGCGGCGCCGTCGAGGTCGTCGTACTGGCCGCTCTTGAGCGACCAGAGGAAGGCGCCGAGGCCAAGCGCGCCGAGGAACAGGGCGATCGGGATGAGGAAGATCAGGTTGCTCATACCCGCGCTCCGACGGAAACCGGGGTCGCGCCGGACAGCTGTGCCGCCTGTGCCGTGGAGCCGACCGGCCTGCGGGCCTCCGCCAGTCCCCTGACCGCACCCTTTCGCCGCAGCCGGAGCGAGTTGAGCACCACCAGGATCGAGGAGGACGACATGGCAACCGCCGCAACCAGCGGCGTGGCGTGGCCCAGCACGGCGGCGGGCACGGCGATGCAGTTGTAGAGGATGGCGAGCGCGAAATTCTGCCGGATGAGCTTGCCCGCCTGCCGCGACACCGAGATCGCCAGCGGAACCGCCTCGAGCGACTGGTGCAGGAAGACGAAATCGGCGGCCTGGCGGCCGACATCGGCGGCACCTGCCGGCGCCATCGAGACATGGGCGGCGGCGAGAGCCGGCGCGTCGTTGAGTCCGTCGCCGACCATCAGCGTCCTGCGGCCCGCGGCGGCCAGTTCGGTCAGCCGTGCCACCTTGCCGGCCGGACGAATCCCGGCCGCGAAGGTCCCGAGCCCGAGCTCGCGGGCGAGACCGGCCACCGCCTGCTCGCGGTCGCCGGAGAGGATTTCCGCGTCAAGCCCGAGAGCCGACAGCTCAGCGATGGCCGGCTCCGCCCCGCGGCGCAGCTCGTCGGCGAAATGGAAGCGGGCGAGCAGCCGGCCGTCGCGCGACAGCACGGCTTCCGAGCCCTCATCGTCGGCGGGCGATGCCCCGTCGCCCTGCAGGGCGAAGGAGGCGTGGCCGAGGCGGTAGATGCTGCCGTCGGCGGCGGTGGCCTCGAGCCCCTCGCCCGCCAGTTCGCGCACCGACAGCTCCTCCCCCGCCGTGTCGCCGGCACTGGAGGTCTCCTCGGCCAGCAGCGCCAGCGCATGGCTCAGCGGATGGCGCGAATGGGCGCCGATGCGGCCGGCCAGCCGCAGCCATTCCGGCGCGATCCGCTCCGCGTCGACGAGCCGCGGCAGGCCGCGGGTCAGCGTTCCGGTCTTGTCGAAGACGACGTGGTCGGCTTCCGCCAGCCGCTCCATCGCGGTGCCGTCCTTGACCATGATGCCGTTCTCGAACAGCCGGCCGGCGGCCACCACCTGCACCACCGGCACGGCAAGGCCGAGCGCGCAGGGACAGGTGATGATCAGCACCGCCACCGCCGTCAGCATCGCCTGGCGCCAGTCGCCGCTCACCGCCATCCAGCCGATGAAGGTGGCCAGCGCCATCAGGTGCACAACGGGGGCATAGATCGCCGAGGCCCGGTCGGCGATGCGGCGATAGCCGGCGCGGCCGCTCTCGGCCGCCTCCATCATCGTCACCATCTCGGAGAGGAACGAATCGCGCGCCGCATTCGTCGCCTCCAGCACCAGCGAACCGGTTAGATTGAGCGTGCCCGCCGGCACCATCGACCCCGGCTCCACCGTCACCGGCGCGCTCTCGCCGTTGACGACGGCGAAGTCCATGTCGCTGCGGCCCTCGACCACCCGGCCGTCGACCGGAACCCGTTCGCCGGCGGCCAGCGCGATGCGCATGCCGGGCTGCAGCTCATCGAGGCTGCGATAGTCGCGCCGGCCCGCGTCACCGAGCACCATGGCGCCGCGCGGCGAGAGCATCGCCAGGTTGCGCACCGCCGAGCGGGCGCGCTCGCGCATCACATGGTCGAGCGTGCGGCCGGCGAGAAGAAAGAACAGCAGCGTCAGCGAGGCGTCGAAATAGGCGCTCTCGCCATGGGTCAGAGTCTCGTAGAACGACATCGCGTAGGCGAGGATGACTCCGAGCGAGATCGGCACGTCCATGTTGGTGCGGCCGTGGCGCACCGCGGTCCAGGCCGAGACGAAGAAGACGCGGCCGGAATAGATAAGCGCCGGGGCGGCGATCAGCGCCGAGATCAGGTGGAACAGGTCGCGCGTGGCCGACTCCGCCCCCGACCAGACCGACACCGACAGCAGCATCACGTTCATAGCCGCAAAGCCCGCCACCGCCAGCGCCTTGAGCAGTTCGCGCAGCGCCGGGTCGCCCGCCGCTTCCGACAGGCCCGGCAGATGGGCGGGATAGCCCAGCGCCTTGAGCCGGGAGGCGATCGCGCCGAGATCGGTTCGGGCGCCGTCGGCAAGTTCGGAGAACACCACCGCGACGCGGCGGCTCGACAGGTTGACGCGGGCATGGTCGATTCCGGCGAGCTTCGGCAGTTCGCGCTCGATCAGCCCGATGCAGACGCCGCAATGGACGCCGGGCACGATCAGGTCGCATTGCCTCATCCCGTTGCCGAGCGGGCGGCTTGCGAGCCACAGCTCGTCCGCCGACGGCCCCTCGGTCTTCAGCGCCTCGAGCTCGGAGGCGCTTTCCGTGCCTGCGGCGCAGCAGCTCACTGCCTGAGGCTCCCGTCGGCCAGCGTGTGGATGCGGTAGGCGGCACGGTAGATGGTGGCTCCGTCGAGCACGGCCGACACATGGGCGATCCATTCACCCTCGACGAGCTTGCCGGGGGCTGCGAAGACCCCCTCGCCGCGCGGCGTCAGCGTCATGGTGTGGTCGCCGACGGCGCCGACAGGCCGGTTGAAGGCGACAAGGACGGCGTCGGCCGTGACCGGGTCGCCGGCCTTGTCGGACAGCGCGAAGGTGAAGCCGTCGGGTCCGGAAGCAATCTCGCCCTGGTAGCCAAGCGCCGAGATGGCCCTCGATTCGGCTGCCTTGCCGTTGAATTCCTGGCTGGCGATATAGGTGTTGGGCACCACCAGCCCGGTCCAGGTGGAAATGGCGTAGCTCGCCATCACCAGATTGACGCCGATGATGACCGCGAAGAAGGTCACGATGGTGGCCAGCATGTGGTAGCCGGTGAACTGCTTGGGACGGAAGAAGGCGGTGAGCGTCATCGTCATTTCATCTCCGGGGCATTGAAGTTGGCGAGATAGGTGTCCCGCTCGGTGCTGGACTTGTCCTCGACCACCAGGCGGAACTGGGCCGTCGTCTCGCTGATCAGGTGCCTGGGCTGCAGCACATAGACCCTGAGTTCCCTGAGCCTGTCGGGCTCGACCTTGACCGCGAAAGAGACGCCGTCCGGCTGGTCGATTCCGGGGATCTTCATCGTCGCACCGGGGAGGCCGGAAATCGACAGGAAAATCACCCGCGGCTCGGGAATCATGTTGAGGATCTTGACCGTGTAGCCGTTGCGGATGTCGCCGTTGGATTCGAGCACATATTGCGGATTGCGGTCGTGCAGCACATTGACCTCGAGCCGGTCGCGCGAGAGCAGCGCCACCACCAGCCCGACGCCGACCAGCGCCCAGACGCCCATGTAGAGGATCGAGCGGGCGCGGAAGAGGATCTTCCAGTTGAAATGCTTGACGGTATCGACGAAGCCGTCGGGCGTGCGCACCAGCGCCGGATTGACCGGTGCTGTGCCGCCCGCGGTCGCCAGCGCCATGTTGTCGGAATAGTCCGACAGCGTCGCATAGGAGATCAGGCCGCGCGGCCGGTCGAGCTTGTCCATGACGCTGTCGCAGGCGTCGATGCACAGCGCACAGGTGATGCATTCGAGTTGCTGGCCGTCGCGGATGTCGATGCCCATCGGGCAGACGGCGACGCAGGCGTTGCAGTCGACGCAATCCCCCAGCACCAGTCCCTCGGCCGCCGCCTTCTTGGCATGGCGGCCGCGCGGCTCGCCGCGCCAGTCATTGTAGGTGACGACAAGCGAACTCTCGTCGAGCATTGCCGCCTGGATGCGCGGCCAGGGGCACATGTAGATGCAGACCTGCTCGCGCATCAGCCCGCCGAAGGTGTAGGTGGTGGCCGTCAGCACGGCGACGGTGATGTAGGCCACGGGCGCCGCGCTGCCGTGGAGAAAATTCATCAGCAGCGTCGGCGCGTCGGCGAAATAGAAGATCCAGGCGCCGCCGGTGGCGACACCGATCATCAGCCAGATCGCGTGCTTGGCCGCCTTGCGGACGACCTTGTTGGCGCTCCAGGGCGCGGCATCGAGCTTGATGCGCGCGTTGCGGTCGCCCTCGAGTGCCCGCTCGACCACCAGGAACAGATCGACCCAGACCGTCTGCGGGCAGGTGTAGCCGCACCAGGCGCGGCCGACCACCGAGGTCACCAGGAACAGGCCGAACCCGGCCATGACCAGGAGCCCCGCCACATAGATGAACTCCTGCGGCCAGATCTCGATGAAGAAGAAGTAGAAGCGCCGGTTGGCGAGATCGATCAGCACCGCCTGGTCGGGCGCGTAGGGGCCGCGGTCCCAGCGCAGCCAGGGTGTCACATAATAGATGCCGAGCGTGATCAGCATCACGATCCACTTGAACCGCCGATAGGCGCCCTCGGCGCGCTTGGGGAAGATCTTCTTGCGCGCCTCGTAGAGCGGCTTGCGCTTCCAGGCGGCGTTGACCGATTCGGCTTCGATCCGCTCGATGGCCTGCGGGTCATCGACGGGCTGCGGCGGGATATGGGTATTCATGACACCTACCATGGTTGATGGCGCCACATTGCCCGGAACGACCGCAAGTCGCCTTGATCAGGATCAATTTGCCCGTTGGCCTTGCGCAACTCGCCGGCCCGGGGCCGAATGTCGCTGTGGTCCCCCTGCCCGGCAGCTCCCGACGGATCGGGGGAAAACATCGTCTCCCGTTAGACAGATGCAATTCTCTGCCTCATAGTCGATACAGCGACATGAGGACGCAGGAGGGGACGATCAGATGAACACGGTTATAGACTTTCTCAACACCATCTTCTGGGGCTATGTGCTCATTTACGGCCTGCTTGCAGTTGGCCTGTTTTTCACCTTTCGTCTCGGCTTCGTGCAGATCCGGCACTTTCCCGAATTCTTCCGGGTCATCCTCGGCAGTTCGAGTACCGACCAGTCCGGCATCACGCCGCTGCAGGCGCTGACCGTCAGCCTCGCCTCGCGGGTCGGCACCGGCAACCTCGCCGGTGTCGCCGTGGCCCTCACCCTGGGCGGTCCGGGCGCGATCTTCTGGATGTGGATGGTGGCCCTGGTCGGGATGGCGACCGCCTATGCCGAGAGCACCCTGGCGCAGCTCTACAAGATCAGGAACGAGGAAGGGCGCTATCGCGGCGGCCCCGCCTTCTACATCGCCCGGGGCCTCGGCGCGCCATGGGCCGGAGGCATCTTCTCGGTCTGCCTGATCATCTCCTTCGGCCTCGTCTTCAACGCGGTGCAGGCCAATTCGATCGCCGGCGCGGTCGAGACGGCATTCGGCGTTCCGACCTATGCCTGCGGCCTGATCCTGGCGGCGCTCACCGCCATCGTCATCTTCGGCGGCATCCGCCAGATTGCCCGCGTGGCCGAGATCATCGTGCCGTTCATGGCCATCGCCTATCTGGCGGTGGCGGTCTATGTGATCATCGCCAACATCACCGCCGTTCCCGGCGTCATCGGCATGATCTTCGCCAATGCCTTCGGCTTCGAGGAAGCCGCCGGCGGCATCACCGGCGGCGTGGCCGCCGCCATGCTCAACGGCGTCAAGCGCGGCCTGTTCTCCAACGAGGCGGGCATGGGCTCGGCGCCCAACATCGCCGCCGTCGCCACCCCCGATCCGCACCACCCCTCCTCGCAGGGACTGGTGCAGGCGCTGGGCGTGTTCATCGACACGCTGCTCATCTGCAGCGCCACGGCCTTCATGATCCTGCTCTCGGGCATCTACACGCCGGGCATGGAGACGACCGGCACCGAACTCACCCAGCAGGCGCTCAGTGCCCATATCGGCGGCGCCGGAATCTATTTCGTGGCGATCGCGATCTTCTTCTTCGCCTTCACCTCGATCATCGGCAACTACTCCTATGCCGAGAACGCGCTGACCTTTCTCGGCGCGGATTCGCGCAGCGGGCTGCTGCTGATGCGGCTCGGCGTGCTGGCGA
The DNA here is from genome assembly GCF_003182275.1 of Hoeflea marina. Taxonomy (GTDB): domain Bacteria; phylum Pseudomonadota; class Alphaproteobacteria; order Rhizobiales; family Rhizobiaceae; genus Hoeflea; species Hoeflea marina. The sequence goes on along the minus strand of NZ_QGTR01000012.1, from coordinate 14,019 downwards.
TGGTGATCTGGGGATCGATCCAGAGCGTCGCCACGGTGTTCAATGCCGCCGACGCCTCGATGGGACTGATGGCGACCATCAACCTGATCGCCATCATGCTCCTGTCGGGCACCGTGGTGAAACTGACGCGGGACTATTTTGACCAGCGCAAGGCCGGTCTTGCCCCGGTCTTCCATGCCGCCGACTACGGCGAGCTCAAGGGAAAGATCGACGACACGATCTGGAACCGCGACAACGCCTGATCCGGGCCGCACCGACCACCAGCCCGGCGGTCACGCCGCCGGGCGCTCATTCAAGGGCGGGGCCTGAAGCACGGGTGCTGGGCACACCAGGCCGCGAATGGTCAAGAGTTGCACGCACTAGGCCGGATGGTTGAGCACCTCGCTGGTCTCGTCGCCCATCGGCGCGCAGAGGCACCAACCTGCATCGCGGACAGACCGCGCGCGGTCAGCATCGTCGAATCTATTAGAAATTGCCAATGTTATTGACAGCTGTGCCTGCCGTGATCCCGATACTGCACACGTCGGGCGACATGCATCAGATCTTGTCGTGACGTTCGCTCCATCTCTGGCGGGCATAGGCCTGCAGGTCCGGAACGCTGTCGCCTTCGTCAATAATCTCTTCGCCGATCAGCGTCTCGATCAGATCCTCCAGCGTAACGATGCCGGAAGTCCCGCCGAACTCGTCGACGACCAGGGCGACATGCCGTTCCTCGTGGACGAGAAAATCGAAGAGTTCTTCCAGCAGCATGGCTTCTTTGACGGTCGGAAGGTCCCGCCGGATCTCCTGCAGGGAGGTGCCGCCCTTGCCATCCAAGGCTGCATAGAGAATGTCCGTCTTCAGCACGAACCCGGTCACCTGATCGATCGAACCGTGGAAGATCGGGATGCGCGAGAAGCGGAGATCGTCCTTGCGAGCGATCGCGTCATCGATCGTGGAGGTCTGTTCAAAAGCAAGCAGAACCGTTCGCGGCGTCATGATGTCCGTGACGGTCAGGCGATCGAACCTGAGAAGATTGCGGAAGACCTTGGAGTCGCCCTTGTCGATGACGCCCTCGCGGTGGCCGATATCGGCCATGGCTGCAATCTCCTCGCGACTGACGGGTGGCTGCGGCCTGCCCCGCGACAGAATGCGGGTGATGACCTGTGACATCTTCACCAATGGCCACATGGACCAGATCATCACCGGGAGGATGCGCGCGGCAAGCGGCGTGAAGCCTCTCCAGTACATGGCCCCGATTGTCTTTGGAATAATCTCGGACACCACGAGGATCAGCAAAGTGAGCACGGCGGAGAAAATGGCGATCGAGGCGTCCCCGAAGACGCTCGCCGCCTGGGCACCGGCACCGGCGGCGCCCGCGGTGTGGGCGACGGTATTCAGGCTGAGAATGGCTGCCAGGGGGCGATCCACATCATCCTTGAGCATCTTCACCTTGCGGGCTGTCTCCGGCTGGGTTTCTTCCAGCGTGGCGGTATAGCTGGGCGTGATGCTCAACAGAACCGCCTCGAGAATCGAGCACACGAACGAGATGCCGACCGCGAGCACGACGTAGATAACAAGAAGAGTCATGGTGTTTCCAAAATCGACTTTGCCTGGAGGAACTGAACCCAAGATGGATCCATCCTTCGCCAATGTCCTGGAAGCTGGATCGTTCCGCGCAGCGCTGCGCGGTCCAGGCGGAATGGAATCGCGGCAGCGGGGCCGGCGCTCAGGTTCGCAGGCAACGCAGCCATAGAACGGGCCGGTCTTCCAGCAGCATGCGTCTGCCGCTCGCGCGGCGCGGACCGGCCGCGCGCACTCTCCGCCCGGCGCCTTTCGCCGGAGCCGAGAGGCGGTTCCCGTTGCGCCGCCGCGGACTTCGGCGCCGGCCGGGTTACAGCCTACGTCATTCACACATCGTTGTCGTAGACCACCAGCGGAGAGGAGAAGTTACGATTTCAGCGTCTTGACGCAACTGGGAAGCCCAACGGAGGCTGTGGCCGCCCTCAACGCGTCCGGCCGCAGAACGGCGATTGCGGAGGCGCCACGGGCAAGCCCCTTCCCCTTGAGGCTACGGCATTCACACATCGTTGTGGTGGCCCATCGGCGAAGATGAAAGGACCAGATTTCAGCGTCCTGATCCACTCGCGCACGGCGGACATTGCAGGCAAGGGATGTTGCGGATGCCTCCGGACCCCCTCACCAACAAAATCTACAGCTTGGCCCTGCGGTCCAAGGCTGTGATTTTGTATCCTCTCCCACCAAGGGAGAGGTAGAAATGCGGAACCCGCGGCGTGTCCCCCCTCTCCCTTGGTGGGAGAGGAAGCAATTTCAGCGTCTTAACGCAGTTAAGCGCTAGAAATTGCAGGTGAGGGGGTATTCGCGCGCGCCGACCGGACCTGTTGCCGTGCTCAGCACAATCAGTCCAGCACAGGTGGCCCTCCGAAATGTGTGAATCTCGTAGGGTTACAGCCAAGGCTTCTCGCGCACCACCGCGCCGCGCGGGCCTGCTGGTGTCGCCACCTCGAGCCGCGTGCCCTCGACCCAGGCCTCGCGGTCGATCATGCCGATCGACACATTGGTGCCGAAATCCGGCGACCAGGCCGCCGAGGTGACCTGCCCGACCGGGCCCTCCTCCGAACGGACGACCCAGGGCTCGGTGCAGGGCGGGACGGCGTCGCCGTCGATCTCGAGATGGCGGATCTGCCTGAGCGGCCCTTCGGCGGCCACCCTGAGCAAAGCGTCGCGGCCGACGCAGCCGATGGCCGAGCGGGTGTCGCAGAAACGACCGAGTCCGCATTCATGCGGCGTGTTGGCCTGCGTCATGTCGTTGCCGTAGGAGAGCATGCCGCCCTCGATGCGCTCGATCAGGTTGGGGCAGCCGGCGCGCACATCGAGATCGCTGCCGGCGGAAAACAGCGCGTCCCAAAGCGGCTCGCCGTGACGCCCGTCCTCGACATAGATCTCGAATCCGCCCTGCTTGGAATAGCCCGAGCGCGCCACCACGAAGGGCGTGCCGTCGAATTCCAGCCGCTTGTAGCGGAAGAACCGGATCGAGCGCGCCGCCTCGCCGAACACCCGGGCGGCAAGATCGTCGGCCCGCGGTCCCTGGATGGCGAGCGGCGAGACGTCCGGCTCGAACACGTCCACCGTCATGCGGTAGCCGATCGCCAGCGCCTTGACCCACAAGAGCAGGTCGCTGTCGGCGATCGAGATCCAGTAGCGGTCCTCCTCGAGCTTGACCGTCACCGGATCGTTGAGCATGCCGCCCGTCTCGTCGACCATCGGCGTGTAGAGGCACTGGCCGATCTGCATGCCGGACAGATCGCGCGGGGTGAGCATCTGCACCAGCTCGGCCGCCTGCGGCCCCCTCACCTCCACCTGCCGCTCGCAGGCCACATCCCAGACCTGGACGGCGGATTTGAGATGACGGTAGTCCTCCACCACGGACCGGAACACGGTGGGCAGCAGCATGCGATTGTAGACGGTGTAGCCGCTGACGCCCGCCGCGCTGACGCGGTCGGTGAACGGGGTGCGCCGGGTGCGGCGCGATATCGACAGGACTGGCGGCATGATGTCTCTCCCTCACATGCGAAGCCGGCAAGGCTCGCGCTCAGGATGGGGCCGAAGGGCGCGGCGGACAGGCACGTTTGCGGCATGGGCGGATGCGATCGCGGCATGCGGCGGATTAAGGCTCTGGCGGGCAGCCGGGTGCGGCGGGCTCGATGTCGGACGGCGGCACTGCAGCGCCACCGTGACCACGAGTGGGACCAGACCTTCCGTTGCATCACGGCACGGATCACGCCGCGCGGTTTACCGGGCCCGGAAAAGCCGACATTCTTCGGCTGCGCAGGCGTGGCACGCCAATCTGCGGGGTGGCCGGCCTGGTCACGACAGCCCCGCCAGGCGGAAATCACTTCGCATTCCGCCCTCTATCTGGCATAAGTCGACATTGCAGCATCCCTGGATGAGACCTGTTCGCGGCCTGCCCGGGACCGGTTGACGGTTGATTTCCTGAACCTGTTCGTGAATGATGTCTGGGGGGTCAGAAAGTGTGTGATATGATAACTCCCTGTCGGTCCGGGTCCGCAACGTGAAATTTTGTGCACTTCGGAGTCGAATTCTTCTTGCCGGGGTTCTTGCTCTCGCCATCGCGGGCGCGGAAGTCGGTTCTGCAGCGGCGTTCGAGCTGTTCGGCATCAAGCTCTTCGAGCGCGAAGGCGACGATGACGCGGATGTCATCGGCGTTCCGCAGCGTTACGATGTGGTGTTCGTCGAAAGCGGCGACCGTGATGTCGATGGACCGCTCAAGGGGGCGTCCGCGCTCTGGAAGGACCGCGACGAGCCCGCCGCCGGCGCGGCCGGTCTGCTCGCCAAGGCGCGCGGCGATTACCGCAGCCTGCTCGCCACGCTTTACTCCCAGGGCCGCTACGGCGGCGCGATCAGCATCACCATCGACGGCCGCGAAGCGGCGGATCTTCCCCCCGATTCGGAATTCGCCGAGCCGGCGTCCGTCCGCATCACGGTCACGCCCGGACCGGTCTTCACTCTCCGGGAGGCGGCGATCGTCAACCAGGCACCGCCACCGGTCGACCGGGACGACGAAGTGGCGCTGCCGCGGGACGAGGGTTTCGCGTCCGGCGAGATCGCGCGCTCCGGGGCGATCCTGCGCGCCGAACGGCTGTCCGTCGAGGCATGGCGGCAGCAGGGCCATGCCAAGGCGGAGGCCGCGGAACGCCGGGTGGCGGCGGCCCACGATGCCGACGTCGTGGATGCCCGCATCCATATCGAACCCGGCCGCCGCGCCGTCTATGGCCCGACCGGCGTTCGCGGCACCGAGCGGATGGATCCGGAATTCGTCCGCTACATGACTGACCTGCCGGAAGGCCAGGAATATGATCCGGACGACATCAAGCGCTCCACCGACCGCCTCGCGCGCCTCGACGTGTTTCGCTCGCTGCGCATCCAGGAAGATGACAGGATCGGCCCGGCCGGCGAGCTGCCGCTGAGCGTCATAGTGCAGGAGCGAGCGCTCCGCCGGGTCGGCATCGGCGGCACCTTCTCGACCATCGAAGGTCTGGGCGTGGAGACCTACTGGCTCCACCGCAACCTGTTCGGGCGGGCCGAGCGGCTGCGGCTGGAAGCTAGGATGAGCGGAATCAACGGTGCCGACCCGCGCGACTACACCTACCGCGTTGGCGCGACCTTCACCAAGCCCGGCGTGTTCAACCCGAACACCGACTTCGTGACCTCGCTGATCGGCGACCGCGAAGTGCTCGATGCCTATACGCGCAACGGCGTCGCCCTCGAGGCGGGTCTGACCAGCCGCCTGACGGACGACATCACCGGCCGGGTGCTTGCCACCGGGCGCTATTCCCTGTTCGACGATCCGGTCTTCGGCGAGCGCGAATTCGTCAGCGCCGGCGTGCTCGGCGGCCTGGTCTTTGACACCCGCGACAACCCGGCCGACGCGACCGAGGGCTATTTCGCCGAGTTCGTCGCCGAACCCTTCTACGAGTTCACCTACGGCAACGCGGCCGCCAGCTTCACGCTGGAAGGCCGCGCCTATTACGGCTTCGGCGAAGACGACCGGTATATTGCCGCCGCACGCCTGAAGCTCGGGTCGCTCGTCGGCCCCTCGATTGGCGAGATCGCGCCCGACCGCCTGTTTCTCGCCGGTGGCGGCGGCTCGGTGCGCGGCTACGGCTATCGCAACATCGGCGTGATCGCGCCGGGCGACGAAATTGTCGGCGGCAAGTCGCTGATCGAGGGCTCGGTCGAACTCCGCGCCCGCTTCACCGATACGATCGGCGCCGTCGTGTTCGCCGATGCCGGCTATGTCGACGAAAGTTCGTTTCCGGGATTATCCGGCGATCTGAAGGTCGGCGTCGGAGCCGGCCTGCGCTATATCACCGGGCTCGGCCCCATCCGGTTCGACGTCGCCGTCCCCCTCAACCCAGGCCCCGCTGACCCCAGCGTCGCCTTCTATGTTGGAATAGGTCAGGCATTTTGATCAGGTTGACAATCGCATTGCTGATGTTCCTCCTCGCCGGTCCGGCGTTCGCGCAGGACACGCCGGACGAGGAGCGGTCGTGGCTCATCGGCTTTGTGGAAAGTCGCCTCTCCGGCCCGAACCTCCAGATCCGCATCGGCGGCATTCAGGGCGTGCTGTCATCGGAAGCGACGATCGACACGATCACGGTTGCCGACCGCGACGGGATCTGGATGCGCATCGTCAATGCGCGGATCGACTGGAACCGCAGCGCCCTGCTTCGGGGCAGGCTCGACATCGAGACCCTGGGCGCCGATCTCATCGAAGTGACGCGCCGGCCGTTACCGGAGGAAGGATTGCCCAGTCCGGAAGCCGCCCCCTTCGCACTGCCGGAGCTGCCGCTTGCCATCGAGCTTGGCAATCTCAACATCGCGCGGGTGACCTTCGGCGAAACCGTTTTCGGACAGGCCGCCGAGCTTGCCGTCACGGGCCGGCTGCTGTTCGAGGACGGGTCGCTGGACACCGCGCTCGACATGCAGCGGCTCGACGGCTCCGGCGGACAGCTGAAGCTCGGCGCCACCTATGCCAACGAGACCGGTCTGCTCGACCTGAACCTGACATTGTCGGAGCCGGAAAACGGGGTTGTGGCCAATCTGCTGAACGTCGACGGCCGGCCGCCGATCGAGCTGGCGCTGTCGGGCAGCGGTCCTGTCGACGACCTCGACCTGGCGCTGACACTGGACGCGGCCGATGAGCGCGTGCTGACCGGTTCGGCGCGGTTCGACGGAACGAGCGAAGGCACCGCCTTTTCCGCCGACCTGGAGGGCGCCGTCTCGCGACTCGTCGCGCCGCTGTATCGCGATTTCTTCGGCGCGGAGACCGCCCTTCAGGTCGCGGGCGTCGCCAAGAAAGCCGGCGGATTCCGGATCGACAGTCTCGATCTCCGGAGTGCGGCGCTGACGCTGGCAGCCAAGGCGGAGACGACCGCGGACGGTTTCCTCGAGCGGCTTGGCATCGATGCCGGCATCTCGCCGACGGCAGGCGGCCGTGTCGTCCTGCCGGTGCCCGGCGGCGAGACGACGATCGAAACCGGCCGGCTGCAGGTCGATTACGACGCGAAGCGGGACGGCGAATGGACCGCGCTGCTGGACCTCCAGCGTCTGGTGACGACGAATTTCAGCGCCGACACCATCAGGCTGGCGCTCGACGGCCTGGCGCAGAACCCGGGCGACCCCGCCGCACGGCGCATCACCTACCGCATGGACGGCAGCGCGGCCGGCATCGTTGCCGAGCGGGCCGATGTGGCCGAAGCGCTGGGAGACACGATCGACCTTGCCGCCGAAGGCTCCTGGCAGGCCGGTGCGCCCCTGACCATCGACAGCGCGTCGCTCCGGGGCGCGGCCTTGTCGCTGACGCTGGCGGGCGAGGTCATCGACTACGCCTATCGCGGCGATCTCGCGATCGAGACGAGCAGCATCGCGCCCTTTTCCACCATGGCGGGGCGTGAACTGTCAGGAGCGCTGACGCTGGCGGCGAAAGGCGAGATCCGCCCGGTCAGCGGCGCCTTCGATCTCATGCTCGACGGCCGTTCGACGGACCTGCGCGTTGCCAACGAGGCGGCTGACAATCTGCTCGGCGGCGTGACCACCATTACCGGCCGGGTGGCCCGCGGCGAGACAGGGCTGACCGCCGACACGCTTCGCATCGCCAATCCGCAGGTCGAGATCACCGCCGACGGCACCTATGCCACCGGCGCGGCGGACTTCGACCTCGACCTCGCACTGGCCGACCTGGCGCTGGTCTCGCCCGAGGCATCCGGCCGCCTGACCGCGACCGGACGAGCCACGGGAAGCGACGGCCGCATCAATCTCAAGCTCGACGCCAGCGTGCCCTCCGGGAAGCTGGCGGGCAAGACCCTGACCCAGGCCACCATCGGTTTCGACGGGGTGCTGGTCGACCAGAATCTCGACGGCAGCCTCAAGGGCGACGCCTTCCTCGACGGCGTGCGCGTCGACCTTTCGTCATCCATCGTCGTGGCAGATGGCGAACGACGACTGAGCGACCTCTCCTTCGTCGCCGGCGGCGCCCGATTGACCGGCGCGCTGACACAGACGAAGGCCGGACTGTTCACCGGAGCCCTGTCGCTGGACGCAGCCGACATCTCCACCGCCGCGGCGTTGCTGCTGACCGATGCGTCAGGGGCGATCAATGCCGACATCAAGCTCGCCGTGGACGAGGACCGGCAGACCGTCGATCTCTCGGCCACCATCGACGCGCTGGTCCTCGACACGGTCCGCATCGGCGCGGCCGAGCTCAGCGCCCAGGTGGACGATGCCTTCGGCGTGCCGGCGGTTGACGGTCAGATCAAGGCCACGGCGCTCGTTGCGGCCGGCATCGAGGTCGACCGCCTCGACGCCACCGCCAGCCGGCGCGGCGAGGCGACCGACTTCACGGCCGACGCCCAACTCGAAAACGGCGCGGCGATCAAGGCGTCCGGCGCGCTGTCGCCCGAAGGCAACGGCTACCGGCTCGCACTCGATCGGGCCGATCTGTCGCAGGGCCGGCTGTCGGCCGCGCTCGCCCGGCCCGCGTCGCTGCTGGTCGAGGGAAGCGACGTCACCATCGACAGCCTGGAACTTGCCATCGGAGACGGCAGCCTGTCCGTATCCGGCAGCATTGCCCAGGCGATCGGGCTCAAGGTGGCGATCAGTGCGCTGCCGCTCGACATCGCCAATGCCGTTCGCCCCGACCTCGAACTCGGCGGCACGCTCAACGGCACGGCCGAGGTGACCGGCACGCGCGCCGCCCCTGAGGCTCAATTCGACCTCCGCGGCGACGCGGTCGCCGCCGCCGCCCTGCGGACCGCCGGGCTCGGGCCGCTCACGATCGCCGCGCAGGGCACGACCACGGGAGAGCGGCTGAACGTGACGGCGTCCGTCGACGACGGCGGCGGCTTCAGCGCCCGCGTCGCCGGCGGCGTGCCGCTCGACGACGGCGCGCTCGCACTCGACGTGTCGCTGACGAGCTTTCCGCTGGCGACGCTGAATGCCCTCGCCCCCGGCCAGGACCTCCGCGGCGACCTCAGGGGCACGGCCCGCATTGGCGGCACCCTCGCCGATCCGACCGCGGACTTCGATCTGACTGCCGCCGGCGTCTCCGCGGCCGCCCTGGCCACCGCCGGCGCCGCGCCCATCGATGTCGTGGCGTCCGGTCGTTACGCGGATGGCGGCGTGTCGCTGACCCGCGCCTCGGCCAACGGCCCGCAGGGGCTTGCCGTCTCCGCCAGCGGGCGAATCCCGCTCTCCGGCCCTGGATTGCAGCTCTCGGTCACCGGCAGCGCGCCGATGGCGCTCGCCAACCGGTTCCTGGTCGATCGGGGCACCCAGTTCTCGGGCAGCCTGTCGCTCAATGCCAATGTCACCGGCAGCATCGCCGACCCCGACTTCGGCGGCACCCTGTCCACCTCGGGCGCGGGGGTCGTCGATCCCCTCACCCAGGTGCGGCTGAGCGCGATCTCGATCGACGCATCCCTCTCCGCCCAGGCGGTGACGATCCGCGGGCTCTCGGCCACCGTGGGTGGCGGCGGCTCGGTGAGCGGCAGCGGCTCGGTATCGCTGAACGCCGCCGCCGGATTCCCGGCCGATATCCGCATCGTGCTCGACCAGGCGCGCTACGCCGACGGAAACTTCGTCGTCGCCACGGTGTCCGGCGCGGTCGCGATCAACGGCCCGCTCACGCGCGACCCGGTGATTTCCGGCGCGCTCGACGTCGACCGGGCCGAACTCAGCGTGGCAGGCAGCCTGACCGGCGGCCCCGCCGCCATCGATGTCATTCACATAGCACCGCCGCGCGACGTCGCCGCGACGCTGCGTCGGGCCGGCGTCGAGAGCAACATTCCGGTACCGGTCTCCCGCCCGAGCGTCGTGCGGCTCAACGTGCTGGTGCGCGCGCCCAACCGGATCTTCGTGCGCGGCCGCGGGCTGGACGCCGAGCTCGGAGGCGAAGTGCGCCTGACCGGCCCGCTGACCGACATCCAGCCGGTCGGCGCCTTCAACCTGATCCGCGGGCGCCTGTCGATCCTCGGGCAGCGCATCACCTTCGACGAGGGCACCGTCACGCTGATCGGCGACCTCGATCCCGTCGTCGACTTCACCGCCCGCACCGAAGGCTCGGACATCACCGTCTTCGTGAACGTGCGCGGCCCGATCTCCGACCTGTCGATCACCTTCTCCTCGCAGCCGGACCTGCCGCAGGACGAGGTGCTGGCGCGGCTGATCTTCGACCGCAGCCTCAACGAGCTGTCGGCCTTCCAGATCGCCCGCCTGGCCGCGGCGGCGGCGGAACTCGCCGGCGGCTCGGGCGGCGGCCTGCTCGGCAACCTGCGCGACGCGGCCGGTCTCGACGATCTCGACGTGGTGTCCGACGGCGAAGGCGGCACGGCGGTGCGCGCCGGCCGCTACATCCAGGACAACATCTATCTCGGCGTCGAGGCCGGCAGCGGCGGCACGACGCGCGGCACGATCAATCTCGACATCACCGACGACGTCAAGGCGCGCGGCTCGATCGGCACCGGCGGCGATTCCAGCGTGGGCATCTTCCTGGAGCGCGATTACTGACGAGGCCGCTGCGACCCTGCGATCCACCCGTCACCCTCATCCTGGGGTGGCCGCGCAAGCGGCGCGGGATGTCGGGGACAGTTTACTTTTGGCAGCGGATCAGGCCACGGACACGGTTCCAAAAGTAAACTGTCCCCACCTCTCATCCGCCGCACGGCCTTCCCTCGCCCATCGAGGCTCCCTGCGCTGCGCTGCGGTCGCACGTCAGGGTGAGGGAAGGGGCAGCGCACCCTCCCCTCACCCTACGAAATTCACACATTTCAGAGGTGGCTGGGCGTGTTGACAGCGTGGGGCTACATGAAAAAGCCAGCGGCGTGCGAACGACCCGCTCACCTGCAATTTCCAGCGCTTGACTGCGTAGGACGCTGAAATTGCTTCCTCTCCCATCAGGGGAGAGGGGAAGTGCGGAGGGCGCGGCTTGCCGCCTCCCCCTTGAGGGGGTCCGTAGGACGGGCGAGACCCGTGGCTCGCCCAGGGAGAAGCGAGCGCAGCGAAGCTGATCCGGGTGGGGGTCGCGATGCAACCGCGGGGCGGAGTGTCCCGGTGGTCTCTTACCCCCACCCCAACCCCTCCCCTCAAGGGGGAGGGGCTTGCCCGTGTCCAGCCGATAGGTCATTTACAAAACAGACCGGATGGGTGGTTTACAGTTCTGGCCCGGAATGCCCTCTCTCGGTTTGGGGTTTTGGGACGGGTTGGAGTTTGTCGGACGTCGGCTCGGGATCCGGCATGACGGCAGAGACGGCGGTGCGCTTCAATGACAAGTTGAAAGCGCTCTGACCGGACAAACCGCATCCACGTCGCAGCCGGCGATCCGAAATTGCATCGAACAGGACCATGCCGCGCGTGCGCCTGACGAAAATCTAATTCGCCTGCCTGGCCGTCGCCACCGGTTCCGTCGTCAGCCGGAACTCCGCCATCTCCCCAGGCGTCAGGTAGTAGAGCCGGTCCGGGGGCGTTTCGAGCGCGTGGATCCAGAGCCCGCTGCCGATGCCCATCTCGTCGAGATGGCGGGCGATGCGCGCCGTCGTGCTCTGGGCACCGGACATGGCCTGTTCGGGAGACGGCTTGTCCTGTCCGGCATTGAAGACCTGGTGGACGCCGACAATGGCGTCGTCTTCCGCCTCGCGCGTGACCCCGCCGGCAAGGATCAGCGGACAGGAGGAGGCGCAGAGCGCCTTGGTCGCCACGCGGGTGTTAAGCCCCCTCTCCCGGATCAGCTTCGACATCGCCAGCGCATCCTCGACCGAGCCGCCCGGCGAATTCAGCGACACCGCGGTCACATACTCGCCGCGCGCGGCAATCTCCTCGGCGAAGCGGCCGGCGGCGCCGAGGTCGATCGATCCTTCCGCCATCAGCTGCCCGCCGGGCAGCAGTTCGAAGCGCATCGGCTGGCGCAGGACTTCGGACGGACTCCCCGGCTCCACCGGCGGCGGGTGCGGAACCCCGTCGGTCAGCGCCGGCGGCAGCACGGGGGCGTCGGTCGTCATCGGATCATGGCCGGGAAGCGCGGCACTTGCGAGACTCATTTCCCTCAGGTCGACATACAGGAAGGCGCCCGCCGCCAGGAGCAGCACGAAGAAGGCGCCGCGCATCATGAGGCCGTCGTCGGCGCTCAGAACGGCTCTCTTCAGCCGCGAGCCGGGCGACGGGGAACTCACGCGGGCGGACCCTTGCGCGGCGCCTTCACCGACATGTCGAGGCTGGTGATGTTGGAATCCGCCCGCCCGCGCCCGTCCTCGGTCTCCGCTGCCTCAAGCGCCTGCTCGACCTCGATGCCGTGGCGGGCCAGCGCGCGCTGCACCTCGAGCGCCTCCAGCAGTTCCGCCGCGGTGATCCGCTGGGCGAAGGGCAGCCGCTGCTCCTGGCTGCGGATCGCGCCGTGGACGACCGCCAGGATGAAGACGAGGACGGCCGGCAGCAGATCAATGGAGATGGCGCCGGCCCAGGCCGGAATGAAATCGGCGGCATAGCGCAGCACGGCTTCCGCCGAGGACAGCGGCACGAAGCGGCGCTCCGCCACCGGCTCCCGCGAGAGAATTTCATCGGCGGCCTGCGAGAGCACCTGCGACTGCGCCGACACCGAGGCGCGGATCGTCTGCATCACCTCATCCTGGCGATTGGCCAGATCGGCAGCCTTACCATCGGCGACCGGGGCGATGAAGCCGAGCGACAGGTCTTCGGCCGCGCGCTTGACCGAGGGGGCGATCGAGGTCTGTTCGAGCGACGTGATGACGCCCGACAGCGCCACCACTTCGGCGGAGAACTCGTCGCTGCGCGGCGTCACGGCGCCCGGCGCCGAGACCAGCGTGCGCATGGTGGCCAGATGGGCCCGGCCCTGGTCGAACAGCGTCGTCACCCGTTCGCGCGAGGCGATGATGCCGGTCTCGAGCTCGCTCAGCTGCGAGGACATCTGCGACAGCAGCTGGACGACGCTGCCCGACCCGGTGGTTCCCGTCAGCGCGCCGTTCTGGCGCTCGTCCTCGGCAAGGCGCGAAAAGCGCTCCGATGTCCGCTGGATGTCCGGCAGCAGGCTTTGCGCGGCGAGCGCGTTCTGGTGCGCCTGGTCGAGATCGGCCGTGTAGTCCTGCACCGTCTCGGCCAGATGCTGTTCGAGCGCCGCGGAGCCTGCCAGCGCCGCGGCGTTCAGCCAGCTCGACATGGCGATAATCATGGCGCAGCCGAGCGCCATCACGCCGATCATGGCGCCGCGCGACGCAGCACCCGTGACATGCGGATAGAAGCGCGCCATGTAGGACCAGAAGGCGTAGATCGCCACCGAGACCGACGCCGAATAGATGATGGCGGCGAAGAAGACCGCGGTGGGCGAGCCGTCAAGCAGGCTGCGGACGCCGAGATAGGTGTAGACGCCGGAGGCGAGAGCGAGCACAGCGAGCGCAAAGCGCGTCATGGTCTCGACGGCAAGGACGCCGTCCTGCAAGCGATGCGATGCGCCAAGCGCCATGGAAACCTCCGCCGGAATGAAGCCTTAACAAGCCCTTAAAGCGGGCGAAATGAAGGCTGACGGGGCTTGTTTCCGATGTCGGCTGCTTCGGCGGTGCGCGGTGTCGGGCGCAACGCGACCTACACAGGCGATGGCCGACCGGGTGTGGCGCGCGCCGCCCGGCCCCTCGCCCTTCGAGGGCCGCTCGCGCGGCCGCCCCGGGAGGGCCGGGGTGACGGACGGAGGGTGCGCTGCCCCTTCCCTCATCCTGAGGCGCGACCGCAGCGCAGCGCAGGGAGCCTCGAAGGGCGAGGGAAGGCCGTGTGGCGGATGGGGATTGCGGCAAGACCGGTGGCTTGACCCTCGCCCTTCGAGGGCCGCTGGCGCGGCCACCTCAGCAACCGTGTTTTTGGTTTTCCCAGAACACCTGTCTTTTGACGATTGTGTTGATCATTGTGATGAGCTTTCGCATGGCGGCGACGATGGCGACC
>NZ_QGTR01000011.1 GCF_003182275.1 Hoeflea marina | reverse complement strand
CCACCGCCTTCCGCCGTCCCGGGGTCCGTAGCCCCGGAACATCCGTTCTGGCGGAAGATGCGGCAAGTATGGCACGGGGGCGCGAGGGGTGGACGGCAAGGGGCGAAAATTTCCGCAAGGGACTGGAATTGCTGGAGGGGCTTTGCGGATCCGTCCAACAGTTCCGGCAGGGTGCTGACCCCAGTTTCCCTCTTGCGGGGGAGATGTCGGCGCCCGCGTCGCCTTTCGCCCAACAAATGTCGTTCCCCGCGCAATCGTTAAACAAAGCGGTGCGCGCGGCCCGGGGCACGTTGACTTCCCGGCCGGTTGGCCATTTGCTGTGGCCGAATCCGCGAACCGGGCAGGGCCATGAAATACTCCGCATTCAACATCTTCCGCCAGGCGCTCAAGGGCAACACCGGGTGGCAGCCGGCGTGGCGCGAGCCGGAGCCGAAGCCGCATTATGACGTCATCATCGTCGGTGGCGGCGGGCACGGGCTGGCGACCGCCTACTATCTCGCCAAGAACCACGGCATCACCAATGTGGCGGTGATCGAGAAGGGCTATATCGGCTCGGGCAATGTCGGGCGCAACACCACGATCGTGCGCGCCAACTACCTGCTGGAGGGCAACGAGCCGTTCTTCTCGCATTCGCTCAAACTGTGGGAGGGGCTCGAGCAGGAGCTCAACTTCAACGCCATGATGTCGCAGCGCGGCGTGCTCAATCTCTACCATTCCGACGGCCAGCGCGACGCGTTCGCCCGCCGCGGCAACGCCATGCGGATGCATGGCGACGACGCCGAACTGCTCGACCGCGCCCAGGTGCGCGAGATGGTGCCGTTCCTGAATTTCGACAATGCGCGGTTTCCGATCCAGGGCGGGCTCTTGCAGCGGCGCGGCGGCACGGCGCGGCATGACGGCGTCGCCTGGGGCTATGCGCGGGCGGCCGACACGCGCGGCGTCGACATCATCCAGAATTGCGAAGTGACCGGAATCCGAACCGAGAACGGCGTGGTCAAGGGCGTGGAGACGACGCGCGGCTTCATCGGCTGCTCCAAACTGGGGCTGGCGGCGGCCGGCAACTCCTCGCGGGTGGCGGAAATGGCCGGCTTGCGGCTGCCGATCGAGAGCCAGGTGCTGCAGGCCTTCGTCTCGGAAGGCATCAAGCCGTTCATCGACCAGGTGGTGACCTTCGGGGCGGCGCTGTTCTACATGTCGCAGTCCGACAAGGGCGGGCTGGTGTTCGGCGGCCGGCTCGACCTCTACAATTCCTATGCCCAGCGCGGCAATCTGGAGACGGTGGAAAGCGTCATGGAGGCGGCCGTCGCGATGGTGCCGGCGGTTTCCCGGGTCAAGGTGCTGCGCGCCTGGGGCGGGGTGGTGGACATGTCGATGGACGGCTCGCCGATCATCGACCGGACGCCGGTGGACAACCTCTATCTCAATGCCGGCTGGTGCTATGGCGGCTTCAAGGCGACGCCCGCCTCGGGCTGGTGCTTCGCGCATCTTCTGGCCACCGGCACGCCGCACGACCTGACCAGGGCCTACCGGCTCGACCGCTTCGCGCGCGGCTATCCGATCGATGAAACCGGCCACGGCGCCCAGCCGAACCAGCACTGAGGAGGGGCGACAATGGCAAGCCTGATCACCTGTCCGCATTGCGGCATACGTCCCAAGGAAGAATTTTCCATTCGCGGCGACGCGGGCCCGATGCGACCCGCCGTGGGCGCAGCGCCCGAAGCCTGGCACGCCTATGTCAATCTGCGCGACAATGTCCGCGGCGTGATGCGCGAGCACTGGCAGCATACGGGCGGTTGCCGCCGCTGGCTGGTGGTGGAGCGCGATACGTTTTCCCATGACGTGCTCGTCGTGAGCGACGCGTCGAAGACGCCGGTGCAGGCGCAGGCAGCTGCGAAACCGGCGGCAAGCAAGGCGGCTGCGGGCAAGGCTGCGGCGAAGCCGGTGGAGGCTGCCGCCAGGCCGACCGCGACAAGGACCACCAAGGGCAAGACGAAAAGCATGAAGGATACCGGCCAATGAGTTCGTCGCGTTTCTCCTCCGGCGGGCTCATCGACCGGTCGCGGACCATTTCCTTCTCGTTTGACGGCCGCCGCCTGGAGGGCTTTGCCGGCGACACGCTGGCCTCGGCGCTGCTGGCCAACGGCGTGAGGCTGATGGGCCGCTCGTTCAAGTACCACCGGCCGCGCGGACTGGTCTCCGGCGGCTCGTCGGAGCCGAACGCGCTGGTCACCGTCATCGACGGAGGTCGCCGCGAACCCAATCTGCGCGCCTCGATGGTGGAGCTCCGCGAGGGGCTCACGGCCGAGAGCCAGAACCGCTGGCCGTCGCTGGCGACGGATGTCGGCGCGGTCAACCAGCTGCTCTCGCCCTTCATCGGCGCCGGTTTCTACTACAAGACCTTCATGTGGCCGGCGGCGCTCTGGGAAAAGTTCTACGAGCCGGTGATCCGCCGCGCGGCGGGGCTGGGCCGGGCCGGGCACGATCCGGACACGGCCCGCTTCGACAAGCGCTGGGCGCATTGCGACCTCCTCGTGATCGGCTCCGGCCCGGCCGGCCTGATGGCGGCGCTGGTGGCTGCGCGGGCAGGCGCCCGGGTGATGCTGTGCGACGAGATGGCTTCCCCCGGCGGGCGGCTGATCCGCGACCGGGTCGAGATCGGAGAGACCGACGGCCCCGGATTCGTGGCCGATGCCGTGGCCGAGCTCGAGGGGCTGGGGGCGAAGCTGCTCACGCGCACGACGGTGTTCGGAGCCTATGACAGCGGCGTCTACGGTGCCGTCGAGCGGCTCGATCCGGCCGAGGCCGGCGGCGCCAACGAGCGGGTGTGGCGGGTGATTGCCAGGCGCGCCGTGATGGCGACGGGGGCCGAGGAGCGACCACTGGTGTTCGGCAACAACGATCGGCCGGGGGTGATGACCGCCTCGCTGATGCGCGGTCTGGCCAACGGCCAGGCGATCAATCCCGGAGCCCGGGCGGCGATCTTCACCACCGGCTCGTCCGGTCACGAGACGGCGCGGGACCTGAAGCGGCTTGGCGTCGAGGTGGCGGCGGTCATCGATTGCCGGCAGGACATTCCGGAGGCGGACCGGGCCGCCTCGGAGGGCCTCAGGGTGCTCTCGGGCCACCTCATCACCGATGTCGGCGGCCGCGGCGCGGTGGCGGCGGTGCATGTCCTCAACACCGGCAATGGCCGCACCGAGACGGTGCCGGTTGACAGCCTCGCCATGTCCGGCGGGTGGAGCCCGGTGGTGCATCTGAGCTGCCAGCGCGGCGATCGGCCGGCCTGGGACGGGGAACGCGGCCTGTTCCTGCCGCCCGCCCCCCGCGACGGGCTGGAAGCCGCGGGTGCGGCCAACGGCAGCTTCGATCTCGCCGGTTGCCTCGCCGAGGGCGTGGCGGCGGCGACACGGGCGCTGGGTGCGCTCGGGCGGAAGCCGAAAAAGACGGCGCTGCCCGCCGTCCGCGAAGCCAGCGGCGGCACACCGGGCTTTGCGACGCTGTGGCATGTCAAGGAGGCCAAGGCCAAGGCCTTTGTCGACTTCCAGAACGATGTCACCGTCTCCGATCTGGGGCTGGCGGTGCGCGAGGGCTACGGCCATGTCGAGCTCGCCAAGCGCTACACCACCACCGGCATGGCCACCGACCAGGGCAAGACCGGCAACATCAACGCCATCGGCATCCTCGCCGAAGCGCGGGGGACGACCCCGGACCAGGTGGGCACCACGACATTTCGGCCGTTCTACACGCCGGTGTCGATCGGCGCGCTGGCCGGCCAGAATGTCGGCTCGCACTATGCGCCGGTGCGGCGCTCGCCGCTGCACCACTGGGCCGAGAGGCACGGCGCGGTGTTCATCGAGGCCGGGCAGTGGCTGCGCGCCTCGCATTTCCCGATCGAGGGCGACGCCGGCTGGAAGGACGCCTGCGACCGCGAGACGCTGGCCGTGCGGGCGGGCGTCGGCATTTCCGATGCCTCGACCCTGGGCAAGATCGACGTCAGCGGCGCGGACGCGGCGGCGTTTCTCGACCGGGTCTACACCGGCACGATGTCGACGCTCGCCGTCGGCCGCGCGCGCTACGGGCTGATGCTGCGCGAGGACGGCATGCTGATGGACGACGGCACGGCGAGCCGGCTCGCCGAGGACCACTATCTGGTGACGACGACGACGGCGGCGGCCGGCGAAGTCATGGCGCATCTGGAATTCTGTTCGCAGGCGCTGTGGCCGGAAATGGACGTCAATCTGGCGTCGGTGACCGACCAGTGGGCGCAGATCACCATCGCCGGGCCGCGCGCCCGCGAGGTGGTGGCCCGCGTCGTGGCCGAGGATGTCTCCGACGCGTCGTTCCCGTTCATGACGGCGCGGCCGGTGACGCTGCATTCGGGTCTCGAGGCCCGCCTGTTCCGGATCTCGTTTTCGGGCGAACTGGGCTACGAGCTGGCGGTGCCGTTCCAGCACGGCGAGGCGGTGGCCGATGCGCTGCTTGCGGCCGGCGAGCCGTTCGGGGCGGCGCCCTACGGGCTGGAAGCGCTCAATGTGCTCCGCATCGAGAAGGGGTTTCTCACGCATGCGGAAATCGATGGACGGGTGACGCCGGGCGATCTCGGACTCGGCAAGATGGTGTCGGCCAAGAAAGCGGATTTCATCGGTCGCGCGATGCTTGCGCGCGAGGGCATGCAGCGCGAGGACCGGGGGCAACTGGTCGGGCTTGTTCCGCTCAAGCCGACGCAGCGGATTCTCGCCGGCGCGCATCTGCTCGAGGTCAATGCCACGCCATCGATGGCCAACGATCAGGGCCATGTGGCGTCCGCCTGCTGGTCGCCGCATCTGCAAAGCCCGATCGGGCTTGCCATGCTCAAGCGCGGGCGTGATCGCCACGGCGAGACCATCGTCGTCTGGGACGCGGTGCGCGGGCTGGAGACCGAGGCGCGCGTCGTCGATCCGGTGTTCCTGCCGGTCGCGGATGCCGGCATCGAACCCGAACGGCGGCTGGCGCCGGTGATGGCGGTCACGCCGGCCGTTTCCATGCTGCTCAAGGACCTGCCGTCGTCCATCGAGGCGCCGGCGCGGATGGAGCTGCTGCCGAGCGCGCCGGTGGCGCTGCTGCACGGCGTCAGGAGTCCGGCGGCCAGGCTTGCCGCCCTGGCAAAGGCGGGGGCGCTTGGCGACGGCACCGCACGCGTCGTTGCGCCGGGGCAGGTGCTGGCCGTGGGCAGGGCGGGGGAGAGCTTTGCCGACCTTGGGGAGCGGCTGGCCGCCGACCTGCCGGCCGGTGCACGGCTCCTCGATCTGGGAGGTGCGCGGGTGCGGATCGGCCTGTCGGGGGCGGGGGCACGCGGGGTCATCGCCCAGCATTCGGCCATCGATCTCGACGTCTTCGGCCCTGGAGCGAGCGCCCCGACGCTGTTCGGCCATGTGCCGGTGCAACTGACGGCGTCCGGTGCCGACAGCTATGAGGTGATGGTGTTCTCCACCTATGCGCGGGATCTGGCCGAAAGCCTCTCGCGGGCGGGTGCAAGCGTCTGATGGCGTCCGCCGTCAGAACTCGCGGGTCAGGGTGACGTCGCCGCTCCATCGGTCGAAGTCGTAGAGCGCGACGTTGCTGGTCTGGTCGAGGTAGCTGATGCCGAAGCGCGGCGTGACCCCGAAGATCTGGAAATCGCGCTTCATCACCGTGGCTCGCAGTTCGTAGAACTCGTCCCGGCGCGGCTCGCCCATGCCGGGAAAGTCGGCCTCAAAGCCGCGGCTGCCGAGGGTCAACTGCGCGGAGACCGAAATGCCGTGGCTGAGCTCGCGGCTGTGACCGAGCGTGCCGCTCCACTGGCGGTAGGAGGAGAAGCGTCGCCCCCTGACCTCCTCGGTCTCGTATCCGCCACCGGCCCAGAAGGACATGGCGATGCTCGGAGAAAACCTCAGCGCGGTGTTGCTGCGCCAGGTGTTGGCGTCGGCGCCGGCGGGAGTGTCGGCGAAGCGGCTCATGAAAGTGGTGTCGGCCGACAGCAGCCATTTCGGCGCCACGCTCCAGCGCCCGGTGATGCGGCCGCCGAGCCCGTGGCTGTTGGCGTCGCCGCCGAGCCAGACCTTGTCGACGAGCAGTTCGGCGGAGAGGAAATGCTTCAGGCCGCGATGGCGCAGTCCGGCCTGCAGTTCGATGAGCGGCTTGTCGTAGGGTCCGCCGGAGTAATTCGTGAACGAGGCGGAGCCGGCGACGAAGGCCGTCAGCTTTTCGCTCAACGGTCGGGCGTAGGAGAGGGAGACGCCGCTGGTGGCGCCGATGCCGGATTGCGCACGGCCGTCATCGGCGATGGCGAATGGCAGGCCGCCGACCAGGATGGTGGTGTTTCTCGAGCCGTTGTTGACGTTGGTCGACGGCGCGAGCGTCATGAACACGTTGGCGCTCCAGCCGCCGCGCGGATTGATCCGGTCGATCAGGCCCTCGAGTTCGCTGCGGGCAAGGTCGTTGCCGCTGGCGTCGGCGAGCCTGCGCAACTGGTAAGCGGCGGCCTCCCTGCGGCCCTGGGCAGCCAGCACGTGTGCGAGTTCCAGTTGGACCCGCTCCAGGTTCGGCCGCTGCGCCAGCATTTGGCGCAACAGCTTTTCGGCCTCGACGAGCCTGCCCGTGCGGCCCTTGACCATGGCGAGCAGGAAGGCGGCACGGAAGGCGTTGTCTTCGCCGTCGAAGCGGTGGCCAAGCAGCGCCTTTTCCGCCGTGGCGAGATCGCCGGACGCGATCAGCCGCTCGACGCCGGTAAGATAGGTGGCCTGATCGCCCAGTGGGACGGCGGCGAAAGCCGGGGAAAAAGCCGCCGCTCCCGCCAGGACCAGGGCGAGAGCGGCGGTCCGACAACGCCTTGGGAGGCGGATAGACATGTTCAACATCAATGCACCGGTATCGGCAGGATCGGCCGGGTCAGTTCTTCTGGCCGCCGATGACGCCGGTCAGGATGTAGTTGCGCGTCGTGCCGCCGAGCTCGGCGCTGCCCTCTATGGCTGTGGCGGCAACGGTTTCGGCCGCGTTGTCGCCGAGGAAGGCGCCGATGAGATTGTTCGATGTCGTGGTGCCCACCGCATTGCCGCCGGAATCGACCAGCGTCGCCGTGCCGGCATATTCGGAGCCGGTGATGTCGGCGTCGACCTTCAGACCGGTGATCGAAGAGTTGAGATTGACCAGTTGCTGCGTTCCCGAATCATAGGTTTCGAGCCTGGCGTCGGTCACGCCGCCCGAGACCTTGCCGGTCTGGAAATTGGCGGCGAGGGCGACCTTTCCGGACAGGCCCATCTGCGCGGTGCCCGCGCCGGTGTCGTAGGCGCCGACGCCGCCTTCCCAGAAGCCCTTGTAGGTGGCGGTTCCGGAGCCGGGCATGGTGGTGGTGTTGTTGCCGATATAGCCCACGCCGAAATTGCCGTTGCCGCCGGAGCCGCTGTCGGCGTAGCGGATCGTTGTGCCGTGCTGCATGACGATGGTGTCGACCAGCTGGTTGTTCTCGTAGATGTTGTAGACACCGACCGCGGACAGGTTGGCGTCGGTCGTGCCGACCTGGGGATCCCCGAAGGCGCCTGCCTCGAAATAGACGTTGCCCTTGCCGTTGGTGATGCCCTTGAGCGCCGTGCCGCCGGCCATGGTGTCCGCCGATGTCGCGGTGATCAGCGCCGCGTTGGGTCCCTGGCTGGCGTAGGGCGTGGGGTCCTCCTCCGCCGACCCAGAGATCGCCATGCCGGCGGGCGCGGACTTGTCGAGCATCGTCGTCCCTGTGAGCTGTGTGTAGGCGTTCTGCACGCCTGGTTCAGCGGTGTCGTAGAGCGTGGTGTCCGCCGTTGCCTGAAAGGCCAGCATCCTGCCGCTGGCGGTAATGGGCAGGGTTCCGGTGACGGCCGTGCCGCCGCCACCACCGCCACCCGCTGACGGGGAGCAGCCGGCCAGCATGGCAAGACCTGCGAGGACGGTGGAGGATACGAACAACTTTTTCATGGAAGGCTCCGGTGGCTGGCGTCCCCGATGGTCATCGGTCTGGACAGGTGTGGATCACGGTGACGCCAGGCTTGGCGGCGTCAGTGCAGTGCTGCGTGATCGGACCCTAGGGATGGATCCGGCAGGCGGCATCCCCCAACTGGGGGACGAGGTCGCGATGAGATGCGAGGCGACCGACCAGGGTGGCCGAGGGCGTGCGGGAGGGACGCGGGCGGCCCGCTTCGATCAATGCCGCCGCGTGACAGACTGTCACAAAACTTTGCCTTGAAAATATTGCTGCAATGCACAATATTCGGCGTGAGGATTCGGCGGGAGATGACCGTGAAAGTCGACCATGCTCTGCAACCTGTCTTCTGGTCCCTGGACCCCTGCAGCTTCAGTTCCGCACCCATTGCGCTATCGGCGGCTTCGGCCGGCGGACGCATCCGCGTTTGCGGCTCACCTGCATCAGCTGGACCCCGACGCCCGTCGCGACCGCTTCAACGGCACGACCTCCGACCACTGGCTTGACGGCTACATCGAGCGATCCCTGAAGGCGGCCATCATTGTCGGCGCCTTCGACGGCCGACGTCTGGTGGCGGTCGCGGAACTGCACCGCGGCGACGCCGCGGCGAACGGCGAGGGCGAGACGGCCTTCTCGGTGGCCGCCGAGTGGCGCCGCAAGGGCGTTGGATCGGCACTGATCCGGGAACTGCTGAAGCAGGCGGAAACCGTCGGCCTTGGCGCCATGCTGGTGGAGACCGGATCGAACAATCTCGCCATGAAGGCCCTGGCGCGCCGGCATGGCGCCGAGATGCGGTTTTCCGGCAATCGCTCCGTCGGCCGCATCGAGGTGCCGCATGGCCTGGAGCGCGCCCAGGCGCGGATGACAGGGGACGCGGTCGAAACGACAGCGGCGACAAATCCCGCCAAGATGGGGTTGAGATTTTGAGTCAACCGCTTGCGGCCATGATTCCAAAATTGACCGCAGTGCCTTGAAATCAAACGTGTTTGCTACCTGCCGCTGCAGGTTTTCTGGCAACCGGCGCCGCCCGTCCGGGTGGTGGGTGCGGGACGGCAAAAGGCCCGAGAGGCTGATGCCTTCCGGGCCTTCAATTCATGCCGGGTCTGACGGTCAGGCGGCCTTGCGGGCCAGTTCGAAAGCCTTGGTGGCTTCGTCGCGAACCGATGCGGCGGCTTCGGCTGCCTGCTTCTGGGCCATCTCGGCGGTCGAGCGGGCGTGTTCGAAATTCGCCTTGGCGGCGTCGCGGACATATTCGGCCTGGATCTGGACGGCGTCATTGACCGACGAAGCGGCGGACATCTTCTCGACGGTGGCCAGCGCATGGGTGACGTTGGCGTGGGTCAGGTCGAGCAGGCCCTTGGTGAAGGCGGCATACTGGGAGAACATCGTCACGGCTGCCTTTTCGGCATCCGCGTTCATCCTTGCCGCGCCCGCATGGGCCGTCTCGGCGTGGGCCTTGGCGGCAGCGGCCTGACGGGCGACGAATTCGCGGGTCTCGGCCGGAACGGCAATCTTCTTCTCGACGCTGTCAAAGATGTTCTTGATGGCGGAGGTGGCGTCGTTGGTGGTCTTCGTGGTCCTGGTCATGTCGGTCATCCTCATTGGAGCAATGTCACGCCCCGTTCGATTGACCCGGGGCAGGGTGGAAATGGCACATTTCGTTGTGCACTGCAATATAATTGTGCATTGCAATATGGAATTTCAAGGGGTGGGGGCGGCGTTTTTCGGATAAGGCGCAAAGGCGGCAACGCGGTGGCTTCACCCTCGCCCGATGCCTGATCTTTCGGTTGCCGCCGCTTGCCTGCGGCGATTGAACCTCGGGTCGGGCGCGCTATGTTGTCCGCAGGCTCCGAGGCGCGGGCATTCCCGCCTGCTGCCGGCGTGGGCCCGCACCAATGGGAGAGCACCATGGCCAAGACAGAACCGGCACCGGACTTTGCTTCGATCTTCATGGATTTCGGCAGGGACCTGAAACTGCCGACCCCGGAACTGGAAGCACTTGTGGACCGCCACCGCAAGAACCTGGCGGCGCTGGACGAGGCGGCCCGCAAGGCCGGCTCCGGGGCAGGCGAGATTCTCAAGCGCCAGCGCGGCATGATGCAGGAGACGCTCGACGAGATCTCCACCATGGCCGAACGGCTGCGTCAGGATTCGACGCCGAAATCGGTGATGGCGGCGCAGAGCGATTTCGCCCGCAAGACCTTCGAGGCGACGCTGCGCAACACCAGCGAGATCGCCGAGATGGCGCAGAAGTCGGGACTGGACACCTTCAAGGTGCTGCAGGACTCGATGCAGCAGACGCTGGCCGACTTGCGCGAGATCATGACCAGGCCGAAGTCCTGAGCTGCCCGAGGTCCCCGCGGCATCTGCCGCCTGGAACGCCCGTCTGTCCGAAGCGGTGGACAAGACGGCAGGCTTTCCGCTAACCCGGACGGGATCAACAGCGGTCAGCCCCTGCCGGTAGTCCAATGGCAGGCACGGCGGCCGCGCCAGCGAGGACATATCCGGCATGCGCATCATAACTGGCAAGGACATCGCATCGGTCTGCTCATGGCCGATGATCATCGAGGCGTTGCGCCAGGGCCACCGGCTGGCGCCGGCGAAGCTCGCCGACGCACTGGTCGAGGATGGCGGCCGCAAGATGCTGGTGCGCACGGCCTGGATTCCCGGCCTGGCCTCGGGCACCAAGGCGGTGACGATCTATCCGGACAATCCGTCGCAGACCCCGGCGCTGCCTTCGGTGCAGGGTCAGGTGCTGCTGTTCGACGAGGCGCGCGGCGACGTCGTGGCGGTGCTCGAAGGGGTCGATCTGACCGCCTGGAAGACGGCGGGCGATTCGGCGCTCGGCGCCGACTGCCTGGCCCGAAAGGACATGCGCACCATGCTGATGGTCGGCGCCGGCGCCATGGCGGGGCAGCTGATCGCCGCCCACCGGACCGTGCGGCCGGGCATCGACCGGGTGCTGATCTGGAATCGCAGCGCCGCCCGCGGCGAGGAACTGGCAGCCGAGATCAGTGCCGGCGGCGTCAGCGCGGAATTCGCCGCCGATCTCGATGCGGCCTTGCCGCAGGCGGACCTGATCTCGTCGGCGACGATGGCAACCGAGCCGCTGATCAGGGGCGAGCTGATCAGGCCGGGCGCCCATGTCGACCTGGTCGGCGCCTACACGCCGGCGATGCGCGAGGCCGACGACACGACGCTCCGGCGCGGGCGGCTGTTCGTCGACAGCTTCGCCACCACCATCGGCCATATCGGCGAGGTGGAGATCCCGCTCAGGAGCGGCGCCATCAGCCGCGCCGACATTCTCGGCGACATGCACGCGCTGGTGCAGGGCAGCATCGGCCGGCAGTCGGACGACGAGATCACGGTGTTCAAGAACGGCGGCGGCGCCCATCTCGACATCATGGTGGCGCATGCGGTGTCAAGCGCCTTGGCCAGGGGCTGAGGCCGGCGCAGCCTGACCGGACGGCGCTGCCGATGGCGCCGGCGGCCCCCACGCAGGGCGAGCGCGAGCCGCGTCATCCCGACGGCGGTGGCGGCAAGGCGCTGCAAGGGAAGCTCCGCGCCAGTTCGCGGGCCTAATGTCGGCCTCCCCATCCGAAGGACAGATCGTGCAGAGCGACGTTACCAATTTCATGCGGCAGATTGCCCTGTTGAGCGACACCGACGAGCTCGACCGGCGCTGCCGCGAGTTCATGCTCAGCATTCCGCCAAGCCTCGGGCTGGAGGTGGCGGCGGCGCTGGCGCAGGCGCACCCGTTCTACCTGCCGCCGATCGGTGCCGAGAACGCGGCCCGGCTGAGGCCGGAACCGACCCAGTTTTCGGAATTGGTGATGCGGGCCAAGCTCAGCTGCCGCTATTCGACCCAGCTCAACCTGCTCGTCGCCGCCGCGCCGGACCCGGCGGCTGATTTCCTCGCAGGCGCCTTGCGAAAGGGCATCGGACTTCCGGAAGCAGACCTCTCGGCCTCGACGCTGTCCCCCGCGGCGAGCCTCGCCCTCGGCCAGTTCCAGATCGAGCAGCAGACGGACGAACTGGCCCTGATCCGCGGCGGCATGAACGGGCTCGGCTATGTCGCCCGCCACGCGCTGGTGTGCACGCCCTATCTGTGCGGGCAGATGCGGCTGTTCAATGTGCGGCCGGTGTTGATGACGCGCAACCTGCTCGATCAGCTGGTGCTGCTCGACGCCGGCGCCGTGGCGGCGCGCGCGGGCAGGGCGGATGACGCGCCGGCGGTTCCCGACGGACTGCCCTGCAATTACCATCTGCTCGACGACGCGGAGCGGCTTGAGATGCTCACGGACCTGCGTCTCGGCTGGCTGCTGCGTTTCTTCGTTTCGTGGAAAAGCTGCGAGTCGACGGGGCTGGTGGAGCCGGTATGGGTTTCCGGGGACGGAGAGATGCTGGCGCAGCCGCTGCAGCTGGCCCGGCGCATTGCCGGCCAGATCGGCCACGAGGCGATCGTGGCCGATCTGCTGACCGACGCGCTGCTGGAGCCGGCCGACGAGCTTCGCCGGCCGGCCGTCGGCGCAAGCCCGATCACGCCGCAGCTGCGCGACCGGATCCACGCGATCTGCTGCAGCTTCGAGGCGGACATCGACCTCTCGCCGATACTCGAATCCGCCGTCGTCTGAGCCGCTCCGCTCGGCCCGCAGCCAGGGTATGGGGATGCGCCGATGAAGCCTCCGACCCGCACGCCCGATGCGGCATGCCGGGGGCAGTGGCAGATTTGTTTCGTTCTCCACAGAAAATGGAACATTTTGGCGGTTGTCACAAAAGTGTCATAAATGTACGATCCGGGCGGAGACACGAACTGAGGGAGGAAAACTCATGAAAATCAAAAACTTGTTGCTGTCTGCCGCAGCCATTGTGACGATCTCGGCGTTCAGCGTTGGTACGGCCGCGGCACAGGACTGCCCGCGTGGCACGCTTGATACACGCTATTGTGACGTTGACGGCGACCTCATCGCCGATGTTCCGACGGACGAATCGCAGTTGCTTGATCCGGACACGCTGATCTTCGCCTATACGCCGGTGGAGGACCCCGCGGTCTACAAGGAAGCCTGGGCCGATTTCCTGACCTATCTGGAAAAGACCACCGGCAAGAAGGCAGTGTTCTTCCCGGTGCAGTCGAATGCGGCGCAGATCGAAGCGATGCGCTCGGGCCGCCTGCACATTTCCGGCTTCAACACCGGTTCCAATCCGCTGGCGGTCAACTGCGCCGGATTCCGGCCCTTCACCATCATGGCGTCGCTCGACGGCTCGTTCGGCTACGAGATGGAGATCATCACCTATCCGGGCTCCGGCATCGACAAGGTCGAGGACATCAAGGGCAAGACGCTGGCCTTCACGGCGGAAACCTCGAATTCCGGCTTCAAGGCTCCCTCGGCGCTGCTCAAGTCCGAATACGGCATGGTCGCGGGGACCGACTATGAGCCGGCCTTCTCCGGCAAGCACGACAATTCGATCCTCGGCGTGGCCAACAAGGACTATCCGGCGGCGGCCATCGCCAACTCGGTCATGTCGCGGATGATCGAGCGCGAGGTGATCAAGCCGGAGCAGGTCAAGTCGATCTACAAGTCGCAGACCTTCCCGACCACCGGATTCGGCGTGGTCTACAACCTCAAGCCCGAACTGCAGGCCAAGATCAAGGAAGCGTTCCTGACCTTCCCCTGGGAAGGCTCGTCGCTGCAGAAGGAATTCGAGAAGTCCAACGAAGGCCAGTTCCTGGAAATGAACTACAAGGATTTCTGGGAGGTGGTGCGCAAGATCGACACCGCCAACGACGTGAAATACACCTGCGGCTGATCCGGTTCCGGGACGCAGCGCCGTATGCGGCGCTGCGTCGTTTCCTGTCTGGCGCCGCGGCACTCCGCGGCGCCTCTTTCCTGCCGACCACGGGGCCCCATGCTCGAACTCAAGAAACTCACCAAGACCTATCGCACCGGCGACAAGGCGCTTCAGGACGTCACGCTGACCATTCCCAAGGGACAGGTCATGGCTCTGATCGGACCATCCGGCGCCGGCAAGTCGACGCTGATCCGCTGCATCAACCGGCTCGTTGAACCCACTTCGGGCAGCGTCATCCTGGACGGCACCGACATCACCGCTCTCGGCACCGGCGGACTGCGCAAGATGCGCCGCCAGATGGGCATGATCTTTCAGGAATACGCGCTGGTGGAGCGGCTCACCGTGATGGAGAACGTGCTCTCCGGGCGGCTCGGCTATGTCGGCTTCTGGCGCTCCTTCCTGCGCAAGTATCCGCAATCGGATGTCGATGAGGCGTTCCGGCTGCTGGATCGCGTCGGCCTGATGGCGATGGCCGACAAGCGCGCCGACGAACTCTCCGGCGGCCAGCGCCAGCGCGTCGGCATCGCCCGCGCGCTGATCCAGAATCCCCGGCTGCTGCTGGTCGACGAGCCCACCGCCTCGCTCGACCCCAAGACCTCGCGGCAGATCATGCGGCTGATCTGCGAATTGTGCGCCGAGCGCGATCTCGCCGCCGTCATCAACATCCACGATGTGGCGCTGGCGCAGATGTTCGTCGAACGCATCGTCGGGCTGAAGGCGGGCGAACTGGCCTTCGACGGCAAACCCACCGAGATGTCCGAAGAGGTGCTGACCAGCATCTATGGCGAGGAAGACTGGCAGGCGACCATCCGCAATGTCGATGACGAGGAAGACGCCGAAGCGGACGTGGCGGCGTCATGACCGCGGTTGCCCTTGACGACAGGATCGGCAAAGCCTGGAAAAAGCCGCCTCTGATTGCCAACCCGGCGCTGCGCTGGACCCTGTTCATCGGCGCGCTGGCCTATGTCGTGCTGGCCGTCGCCTCGATCGACGTCAACTGGTCGCGCGTTGCCGAGGGCCTGAGCCGCGGCTGGGCCTTTGTCACCGCGTTCTTCACGCCGGATTTCGTCTCCCGCGGCGGTGACATCTGGGCCGGCATTCTGGAGAGCGTCATCATCACCATCACCTCGACCGTGGTCGGTATCGGCCTGTCGGTCCCGATCGGGCTCGGGGCCGCGCGCAACATCGCGCCGCTGCCGGTCTATCTCGTCTGCCGCGCCATCGTCTCGCTGTCGCGCGCGCTCAACGAGATCATCGTCGCCATCCTGCTGGTGGCGATCTTCGGCTTCGGGCCGCTGGCGGGCTTCCTCACCCTGTCGTTTGCCACCATCGGCTTCATGTCGAAACTGCTTGCCGAGGACATCGAGGAGATGAGCAAGGCGCAGGCCGAGGCCATCCGCGCCACCGGCTCCTCTTGGCTGCAATGGATCAATTACGGCGTGCAGCCGCAGGTGATGCCGCGGCTGATCGGGCTGTCGATGTACCGGCTCGACATCAATTTCCGCGAATCGGCGGTTCTCGGCCTGGTCGGCGCCGGTGGCATCGGCGCGACGCTGAACACGGCGTTCGACCGCTACGAATACGACACGGCGGCGGCGATCCTCCTGATCATCATCGTCACCGTCATGGCGCTGGAATATCTCTCCGGCATCATCAGGGCAAAGGTGCAGTAATGCCGGTTTCAACTGACATCAAGGGCGCCAAGGTCTGGCAGTTGCGCAACCGCAACCAGACGCTCATCCGCTGGGGCAGCTATCTTGCCGCCGTCGCCATCTTCATGTGGTGCTGGCAGCGCATCTCCGAGGCCACCACCTGGTTCTTCGTCTGGGACGCGCCGCGCATTGCAGCCGACATCGGCGGCCGCGCCTGGCCGCCGCGCTGGTCCTATATGGACAAGCTCTGGGGGCCGCTGTGGGACACGTTCAACATGGCGACGCTCGGCACCGTCATGGCCTTGTTCCTGGCGGTTCCGGTGGCGTTTCTGGCGGCGCGCAACACCACGCCGAGTACGCTGTTCATCAGGCCGGTGGCGCTGTTCATCATCGTCGCCACCCGCTCGATCAATTCGCTGATCTGGGCGCTGCTGCTGGTGGCCATCGTCGGCCCCGGCGTCTTTGCCGGGCTGATGGCGATCGCGCTGCGCTCGATCGGCTTCTGCGCCAAGCTGCTCTATGAGGCGATCGAGGAGATCGACGAGAAGCAGGTGGAGGCGATCACCGCCACCGGAGCCAGCCGCTGGCAGGTGATGACCTATGCCATCGTGCCGCAGATCCTGCCCGCCTTTGCCGGCATCAGCGTCTTTCGCTGGGACATCAACATCCGCGAGAGCACGGTCCTCGGCCTGGTCGGCGCCGGCGGCATCGGGCTGCAGCTGCAGTCTTCGCTCAACACGCTGGCCTGGCCGCAGGTGACGCTGATTCTCCTCGTCATCCTGTTTGCCGTCGTCGTCGGCGAATGGGTCTCGGCAAAGGTGCGCGGAGCGATCATTTGACCTCCGGCGATCCGCTGGGCGAGCTTTTTCCGCGGTTCGACGGCGAGATGGCGTTCCTGGCCTATGAGCATGTGCGCCACCGACTGCCCGGTGCGCGCCATCCGGCGCTGGCGGCCGGCGCCGACGACCTTGTGTCGCTGGCCGGCCGCTTCGACGTGTTCGTCTTCGATGCCTTCGGTGTGCTCAATGTCGGCGATCAGCCCATTCCCGGGGCCGTGGAAGCGGTGGCGCGGCTCAGGGCCATGGGCAAGCGGCTCTTCGTCGTCACCAACGGCGCCTCGCTGACGGCGGCGAAGGCGCCGGAGAAGTTCAGGAAGCTCGGTTTCGATTTCTCGCCTGACGAGATCATCTCCAGCCGCATGGCGGCAGAGACGGTGATGGCGGAGCGCTGCGGCGGCGTCTGGTGCGTGATGCCGCCGCCCGGCTTCGATCCCGCCGAGCTCGCGCCGGACGCCATCGCGCTCGAGGACGACCCCGCCGCCTACGAGCGGGCGGAGGCGTTCCTGCTGCTGTCGACGCTGGTGTGGACCGCGGAGCGGCAGGCCCTGCTGGAGGCGTCGCTGAAGGCGCGCCCAAGGCCGGTGATCGTCGCCAATCCGGATATCGTGGCGCCGCGCGAGACCGGCTTCTCGACGGAACCGGGCTATTGCGGCCATCGCCTGGCGCAGCATCTGGGCCTCGATGTCGAGTTTCACGGCAAGCCGTTCGGCTCGGTCTATGAGCTGGTGATGGCGGCCCTGCCGCAGCACGCCGACCGCCGGCGGATCTGCATGATCGGCGACACGCTGCACACCGATGTGCTGGGGGGGGCGGCGGCCGGATGGTCGACGGTGCTGGTTTCGGATCATGGCCTGTTCAAGGGGCTCGATCCCGCCCGCTACATCGAGCGCTCCGGCATCGTCCCCGATTATATTATTCCAACAATATGAGCGGCTTGTGTCGTCGTCCGAGATATTTATGACAGTTTTGTGACAGAGCCGTTGCGGTGGATGAATCGGCGGTGATAGGATGAACATTCCTTTCCCTTCAGCAATGGCTCAATCATTCCATGTCTTTTCTCGCAGAGCTCATCGGCGCCATCGCCCTCCTGTTGTGGGGGCTCCGGATGGTGCGCACCGGGGTGATGCGGGCCTTCGGCGTCCAGGTGCAAAAGTGGGCCGGCCGTGCCGAGGGGCGCATCCTTCCGGCCTTCGGCGCCGGGATCGGCGTGGCGGTGCTGCTGCAGAGCAGCGCGGCCACGGCAATGATCGTCGCGACCTTCGCGGGCAGGGGCGTGCTGGGGGCGACGACGGCGCTGGTGACGATCCTCGGCGCCGACATCGGCACCGCGCTGGCGGTGCTGGTGGCCTCGCAGAAAATCACCTTTCTCTCGCCGCTGCTCATGGCCGTCGGCGTCTTCGGCTTCATGTCGACCGAGGACACGAAGAAGCGCAGCCTGATGCGCGCGGTGACCGGGCTCGGCCTGATCCTGCTGGCGCTGAGCCTGATCGCGCGCACCGCCGCCGTGCTCGGCCACGAGCAGGGCTTCGTCACCGTGCTGGAAATTCTCGCCGGACAGCCCTTCCTGCTGGTGCTGCTGGCGCTGGTGATGAGCTATCTCGCGCATTCCAGCCTCGCCATCGTGCTGCTGACGATCGGCTTCGTCGGCTCAGGCCTGCTCGGCCTCGAGAGCGGCCTCTACATGGTGCTGGGCGCCAATATCGGCAGCGGGCTGCTGCCGGCGGTGGCCAACTGGGGCGCCAGGCTGGAGGCGCGGGTGCCGGTGACTGCCAATCTGATGGTGCGCGTGCTCGGCGTGGCGATCGCCTTCCCGCTGGTCGGCATCATCGTCGAGGCCGCCGGCAGCTACGCCGGGATGGCCGTGTTCCCGGCGCTGTTCCATCTCGGGCTCAACCTGGCCGTCTCGCTGGCAGGCCTGATCGCGGCGCCGGCGCTCGTCAGGCTGGCGCGGTTGACGCTGCCTGCCAATGCTGCCGACGAGGGGCTGTTCGAACCGAAATATCTCGACCAGGATCTGATCGACAATCCGGTCAAGGCGCTGGCGCTGGCCAAGCGCGAGGCGCTCAACATGGCCGACATCACGCAAGGCATGATGCGCGCCGTTCTGCCGGTGCTGCGCAACAACGACGACATGCTGCGGCGGACGACGATCGCCAACGACGACAAGGTCGACAGGCTGTTCGACGCCATCAAGCTCTACATCGCCCGGGTGATGCAGCAACAGCTCTCCGCCGAGGAGACGCAGCGGGCGCTCGACATCCTCGCCTTCACCGCCAACATGGAGCATATCGGCGACATCATCGACGGCGGGCTGATGGACCTGGCGGGCAAGAAGCTGGCGGCGCGGATCAGCTTTTCGGACCAGGGCTTCGCCGAGATCTGCTCTCTGCACGAAGCGGTGTCGGCGAATTTCGAGCTGGCGGTCAACACCTTCGTCACCGACGATGTCGATCTCGCCCGCATGCTCTACTCGGCCAAGGCGGAGGTGCGCGACCTCGAGCGGCGCTCGGTGGAAACCCATCTCGGTCGCCTCGGCGAGGGCAATCCCGAGACCATCGGCACCTCCTCGGTGCATCTCGACATTTTGCGTGACCTCAAGCGCATCAACAGCCACCTGACCTCGATCGCCTATCCGGTGCTGAAAGCCTCGGGCGAGGTGCCGAAGACCAAATGGAAGCGGCAGCGGCGGACGGCATAAGGGTTGATCAGATACCGCCTCGATGCGTTTAGGTGGGTCGTAAAGCACTTCTATAAATACAGCCTTAGGTTTGCATTTTTTCTGACGTCAGATCGTGATGACAGTAGATCGCCTAATGGAGGTAGTGAATATGGACATGTCTGAACCCTACATTGTCATCTATCATGAGACAGAGCGTGGTTTTGAATATGATAGAGAAGGCTACGATCTGCCAGAACTGGCTGGTACTATTCCTGTGATCGGCGATTATATTGTGAATCCCGGCGTCGCAAGAGGCGCGGATCGAATGTTAGCTGAAAACCACACCGTATACGAAGTCGTCCGCCGCTATTTTAAGCCACGGACATCTCCAAACTATGGCGCTCGTGTCGTTCTCGTCGTTAAGGCACGAAGTGGGGCAGAAGAGGAAGCAGACCTACTATCTCGTTAGGTCTAATTGGCTTCTAGCTTATCCTGGGATTTCGAAGACAGGTTCGGGCGGCAGTGCGGACAATGCGGCTGCAATATTTCGCTATTGGCAAGATGTTGCCAGGTCATCGTTGTGTTTGGGCAAAATATTGCCAACATTATGACGCGGTTCTGCACATAGCCCCGGAACGCAAGGGTTTGGCTTTCTGGCACGCCAATTGCTAGACTGACTGGGCACGAAATGGCGCGGAGGAGCGCCGTGCCATTCAACGTCACTGAACCTGAGGAGAATTCCATGACGTCTTTCAAACGCAGAACTTTTGTCGGAATGCTGGCCGCGGGCGCCATGGGCCTGGTCCAGGCTCCGGCGCAGGCAGAGGACCAGTTCATCAACATCCTGACCGGCGGCACGTCCGGCGTGTACTATCCGCTCGGCGTCGGCCTGTCGACGATCTACGGCGAGAAGATCGAAGGCGCCCGCACCCAGGTGCAGTCGACCAAGGCGTCGGTCGAAAACCTCAACCTCTTGCAGCAGGGCAAGGGCGAACTGGCGTTTGCGCTGGGCGATTCGGTCAAGCTCGCAGCCGAAGGCAATGCCGATGCCGGCTTCAAGGCGCCGCTCGACAAGCTGCGCGGCATCGCCGCCGTCTATCCGAACTACATCCAGATCGTCGCCTCCAAGGAAAGCGGCATCAAGACGCTGGCCGACCTCAAGGGCAAGAGCGTCTCGGTGGGTGCCGCCAAGTCCGGCACCGAACTCAACGCCCGGGCGATCTTCGCCGCCGCCGGCATGTCCTATGACGACCTGTCGAAGACCGAATACCTGCCGTTCGCCGAATCGGTGGAGCTGATCAAGAACCGGCAGCTCGACGCGACGCTGCAGTCGGCCGGTCTCGGGGTCTCCTCGATCAAAGACCTGTCCACTTCGGTGGAGATCCAGATGGTGGCCGTGCCGGAAGAAATCGTGGCCAAACTCGGCGCGCCCTACATCTCGGCAACGATCCCGTCCGGCACCTATACCGGCCAGGATGCCGATGTCGGCACCGTGGCGGTGGTCAACTTCCTCGTCACCCATTCCGATGTCAGCGACGATCTCGCCTACGAGATGACCAAGCAGCTGTTCGAGAACCTTCCGGACCTGGAATCCGCCCACAAGGCAGCGGCGCAGATCAAGCTCGAGAAGGCCATGGACGGCATGCCGATCCCGCTGCATCCCGGCGCCGAGCGCTACTACAAGGAAAAGGGCATCATGTAACAGCTTCGGCCAGGGCGCGGCGGGCGGCACTCAGTCGCTCGCCGCCCCCGGCCGGACTGACCTGCATCATCAGTGACGGAGCCCTGACCGGGTTCCGTCGCGATGTCCCTGCTGCAGCGTTTCGGGAGACAACACATGCTGCATGACTCCGCCCAGACCAAGCCTGCCAACACCCCGGACCTCGACCTGCACGACCCGCTCGCGGCCAGCTTTCCGGCGAGCGTCGAAGGCCGGATCCTGTTCTGGATCGCCGTCGCCTTCTCGCTGTTCCAGATCGCCACGGCGGCGCATCTGGTCAATTTCTCGAGCCAGATCGTGCGCGCCTTCCATGTCGGCTTCCTGATGCTGCTGACCTTCCCGCTGATCGGCGCGGTTCGCCATTACGGCATCGCCGCCAAGGCCGCCTGCTGGACGCTCGCCGGGCTCGGCGTCGCGGTGGCGCTCTACCAGTATGTCGAGTTCACGCCGCTCCTGCTGCGCGCCGGCGATCCGCTGCCGCGCGACATGGTGATGGGCGTGATCGCGCTGGCGACGGTGTTTCTGGCCGGCTGGATGATCATGGGCCCGGCGCTGCCGATCATATCCGGCCTGTTTCTCGCCTACTGCCTGTTCGGCCAGCACCTGCCGTCGCCGCTCAACCACCGCGGCTACGATTTTTCCCAGGTCATCGACCAGATGGCCTACGGCACCGAAGGCATCTACGGCATCCCGATCTTCGTGTCGTCGAGCTACATCTTCCTGTTCATCCTGTTCGGCTCGTTCCTGGAGAAGGCCGGCATGATCGGCCTGTTCACCGATGTCTCGCTCGGTCTCGTCGGCCACAAGCGCGGCGGTGCGGCCAAGGTGGCGGTGATCTCGTCGGGGCTGATGGGCACGATTTCCGGCTCCGGCGTCGCCAATGTGGTGACCACCGGGCAGTTCACGATCCCGCTGATGAAGAAATTCGGCTACCGCCCGGCCTTTGCCGGCGGGGTCGAGGCCACGGCCTCGATGGGCGGGCAGATCATGCCGCCGGTGATGGGGGCGGTGGCCTTCATCATGGCGGAGACGCTCGGCGTCGAATACCACGAGGTGGTCAAGGCGGCGCTGATCCCGGCCATCCTCTATTTCGCCTCGGCCTTCTGGATGGTGCATCTGGAGGCCGGCAAGTACAATCTGGTGGGGCTGGCGAAAAGCGAGCTGCCGTCGCCGGTCAAGGCGCTGCGCGAGCGCTGGTACCTGCTCTTGCCGCTCGGCGTGCTGGTCTATCTGCTGTTCTCCGGCTACACGCCGCTGTTTGCCGGCACGGTCGGGCTGGCGCTGACGGTGCTGCTGATCCTCGGCGGCTCGATCGCGCTCGGCTTCTCGCAGCCGGCGCTCAGGGTGATCTTCTGGATCTGCCTCGGCGTGGTCGCTGCCACGTTCTTCAAGGTCGGGATCATGGTCATCCTGGCGGCGGTGGCGGCGCTGATTGCCTGGAACGCGCTGTCGAAGGGCGGGCGCGAGACGCTGATCATCTGCCGGGATTCACTGGCCGAGGGCGCCAAGACGGCGCTGCCGGTCGGCGTCGCCTGCGCCATCGTCGGCATCATCATCGGCACCATGACGCTGACGGGGGCCGCCAACACCTTCGGCCAGTTCATCGTCTCTGTGGGCGAGCAGAGCCTGTTCCTGTCGCTGGTGCTGACCATGATCACCTGCATCGTGCTCGGCATGGGGATTCCGACCATCCCCAACTACATCATCACCTCGTCGATCGCCGGACCGGCGCTGCTCAAGCTCGGCGTGCCGCTGATGGTCAGCCACATGTTCGTCTTCTATTTCGGCATCCTCGCCGACCTGACGCCGCCGGTGGCGCTGGCCTGTTTCGCCGCGGCACCGATCGCCAGGGAGAGCGGACTGAAGATCTCGATGGAGGCGATCAAGGTGGCGGCGGCGGGCTTCGTCATCCCGTTCATGGCGGTCTACACGCCGGCGCTGATGCTGCAGGACGGCGGGCCGCTGGCGGCCGAGATCGGCTACATCCCGGCGGTGATCTATGTCGTTGCCAAGACCGTGCTGGCGATCGGGCTGTGGGGCGCGGTGGTGATCGGCTATCTCGGCAGCCCGCTCGGCTGGCCGCTCCGGCTGCTGGCGCTGGCGGCCTCGTTCACGCTGGTGGCGTCGCTGCCGGTGACCGACGAGATCGGCTTCGCGCTGGCGGCGGTGTTCTCCTTCCTGTGCTGGCGGCAGATGCGGGCGGTGGCGGAGCCGGCCTGATGGCGGCGGCGCTCTGCGTGATCGCCGCCGGCAAGATGACGGCGATCGCGCTCACCGCCTTCACCCTGTCCTGGACCCATTCGGTGGAAAAGACCGAATGGCGCGAGAGCTGGGCGATCGAGGGCGATCGGCTGGCGCTGACAGAGGCCTCGGTCAAGGGCTCCGGCGCCGGCATGGATCCGGGCGAGGGCGCGGTGCTGCGGGACGGATGGTGGGTCTGGACGCCGCGGCTCGCCCCGGTCGAGAGCCTGTCGCTGGCGCAATCCGGCGCCACGGTGTCGGCCTGGCATCTCTGTCATGACGGGGCGTGCACCGATCTCGGCGCGCTCGCCGGCGACGGCATCACGCTCCGGCCCTGCGACCCATGAGCAGACGGTGTGCCGGGGACGGATTTGCCAGGCCGCGGCGATCGGCTAGTCTTGCGGAGGCTGGCGAGGGAGAGGCGGCGGAGATGCGGATGCACAGACGCGACGGCAGACTGACGCTGCTGATGCTGGCGGCAGCGGGGATCGCTTCGCTGGCTGCCTGGTACGTGGCCCATGGCGCCGCCATCTCGGCGCTGCAGGCGGGGCTGGAGCAGAACCTGATCGTCACCAAGCGGGCGATCGAGAGCGAGGTCGAGCGCTTCCGCTACCTGCCGCGGGTGCTGGGCGAGGACGCCCGCATCCGGCAGCTGATCGCGCGGCCGGGCGACGGGGACGCGGTGGAGGCTGCCAATGCCTATCTCAGGACGGTGGCCGGCCAGTCGGGGGCCGCGCAGCTCTACGTGCTCAACGATGCCGGCCTGACGCTGGCGGCCAGCAACCACGACGAGCCCGGCAGCTTCGTCGGCAACAGCTACAGTTTCCGGCCCTATTACCGCGACGCCATGGCCGGCGGCGAAGGCCGCTACTACGCCATCGGCGTGACCACCGGCCGGCCCGGCTACTTCCTGTCCTCGCGGCTCCTGACCCGGGACGGCATCATCGGCGTCGTGGTGGCCAAGGTCGATCTGGAGCCGCTGGAAACAGCATGGCAGGCGGCCGGCGCGCAGACGGCGATCGCCGACCGCAACGGCGTGGTGTTCCTGTCGGGCAATCCGGACTGGAAATACCGACCGCTGTCGCCGCTGACGGCGCAGGCGCAGGCGCGCATCGCCGAGGAGCGCACCTATGAGGGGATCGAGCTCGCGAGCGCCCGGCCGCTGCTCGAGGGCGGCAGCGCGGCAGCGCCGGCCGGCGCGGGCGGGACGGAATTTGCGCCGGGCGCCGGCGGCTCCGGGCTGCTGGCGCGGTTTCGTCCGGTCGATCCGGACGGCTGGCTGATCCTCTCGGCCACCGACACCGCCGCGGCGCGCGACCGGGCCGGCTTCTGGGCGCTGGTGGCCGGGCTCTCGGGGCTGCTTGCCGCCGGCGGCGTGCATTACCTCGGGCAGCGCCGGGTGCTCACCCAGCTCAGACTGAGACAGACCGACATGCTGGAGCGGATGGTGGGCGAGCGCACCCGCGAACTGGCGCGCGAGAACGAGATCCGCCGCCGCACCGAGGCCGACCTGCGCGCCGCCCAGGAGGGGTTGATCCATTCCGAGAAGATGGCGGCGCTGGGGCGCATGTCGGCGGCAATCGTGCACGAGGTGGCCCAGCCGCTGGCCGCGCTCGAGACGACGCTCGCCACAGCCGACGCGCTGGCGCGGCAGATCGATGCCGGGCCGGTGGGCGAGAGGCTCAAGGCGGCGCGGGCGCTGATCCGCCGCATGCAGCGCACGGTCAAGCACCTCAAGAGCTTCGGCCGCAGGGATGCCGCCGAACTGACGCTGGTCGACATCGACGAGGCGGTCCGCAACGCGCTCGAGGTCGTCTCGGCGCGCGCCCGCAGCGTCGGCGTGACGCCGCATTTCGCGCCGGAGGGCTCGCCGCCCTTCGTGCCGGCGGTGGCGGTGAAGCTGGAGCAGGTGCTGATCAACCTGATCGTCAATGCGCTCGATGCGGTCGAGGGCGCAGCCCAGGGCGCGGTGACGGTCGAGCGGGAGAGCGCCGGCGCGCGACTGACGGTGCGGGTGAGCGACAACGGGCCGGGCATCTCGCGCGAGCTGATGCCGCGGATCTCCGAGCCGTTCTTCACCACCAAGATCTCCGGCGGGGGCCTCGGTCTCGGCCTGTCGATCTCCAATGCCATCATGGCTGAGTTCGGCGGCGACATCGTCTTCTCGTCCGCACCCGGCGGCGGAACGGTGGCGACGGTCAGCATGCCCGTCGCCCCACCGCAGCGGGTGGCCGCAGAATGAGCGGGCGCGGCAGGGTGCTGCTGGTCGACGACGACGCCGACCTTCTGGCGGCCGCCAGCGACTGGCTGCAGGTCTCCGGCTTCGAGGTCACGGCGGTGGCCGATCCGCATCGGGTGGCAGGCCGCATCGACGAGACCGATCCCGACGTGGTGGTCACCGACATCCGCATGCCGGGCCGGGACGGGATGGCGCTGCTCTCCGACATCACCGCGGGCCGCCCCGATCTGCCGGTGGTGCTGATGACCGGCCATGGCGACGTGGCGCTTGCCGTCAGCGCGATGCGGCAGGGCGCCGAGGATTTCATCGAAAAGCCCTATGACGCAGACCACCTGGTGAGCGTGCTCGACCGCGCCGTTGGCAAGCGGCGGATGGGCCGCGAGATCGCCAGGCTCAAGCGGCTGGTGGCGGCCGGTGACAGCGGCGGCATCATCGGCGACAGTTCCGCCATGCGGCTGATGCGCGACCGCATTGCCACGCTCGCCGCCATCGACATCGACGTGCTGATCATCGGCGAGACCGGCACCGGCAAGGAACTGGTGGCGCGCGCGCTGCATGACGGCAGTCCGCGGCGCGCGGGGCCGTTCGTGGCGGTCAATTGCGCGGCCATCCCCGAGAGCATCTTCGAAAGCGAGGTCTTCGGTCACGCCAGGGGAGCGTTCACCGGGGCGCAGGCCGAGCGCAAGGGCAAGTTCGAATATGCCGACGGCGGCACCATCTTTCTCGACGAGATCGAATCGATGCCGGCCGGGCTGCAGGCCAAGATCCTGAGGGTGCTGCAGGAGCGGCAGATCGAGCGGCTGGGCGACAACGTGCCCCGCCGGGTGGACATCCGCGTGGTGACGGCTGCCAAGACCGATCTGGGCGAGGCGATTGCCGGCGGCGGCTTTCGCCAGGACCTGTTCTACAGGCTGGCGGGCACCGAGATCCGGATCCCGCCGCTCCGCCACCGCAAGGACGACATCCCGCTGCTGTTCACGCATTTTGCCCGGATGGCGGCGCAGCGCCACGGCCGGCCCGATCCGGAAATCGGTGCGGCGATCCAGACGACGATTTGCGCCGGTGACTGGCCCGGCAATGTGCGCGAACTGAAAGCCCGGGCGGAGCGCTTCGCGCTCGGCCTCGATGAACTGGCAGGCATGCCGGCCTCTTCCGGCGGGACGGCGGGAAGCAGCCTTCCCGACCGGCTTGCCGCCTTCGAGATCGCCGAGATCCGCGCCGCCATGGACGCCTGCGACGGGCGCTGCGCGATGGCCGCCGAACGGCTCGGCATTCCGCGGCGGACGCTGAACGAGAAGCTCAGCCGCTTCGGCCTGCGCGGGGCGGTTGCGAAGGATTGACGGCAACGCGAAGCAGCCGATCGTCGGCCATTTTTCGAGATCCAGTTCCGGTGCGGTTGTAAGCATTCCGCTCGCGGAACACGCGGCGCGAGCGCGCATTTCGACCAAGCGACTATCGGTCAGGTGCTCCGGCCGAGGCAGCGAGCATCCCGGGACTGGTTCAACGTTGACGGATTTGCACAGCTGTGCAATCCTGAAGCCGAGGAGACTGCGGGGAGTGAGAATGGCTCGGCTTGAGGAGAGAGCTGCGTTCTGTCGCGGCCTGGCCGTGGAGGCAGGCGCGCTGGTGATGCGCGGCTTTGGCCGTGCCCGGCCCTTCGACATGAAGGGTCCGCAGGACTACCTGACCGAAACCGACGGCCTGTGCGAGGCCTTCATCCGCCAGCGCATTGTTGCGGCCTTTCCCGAGGACGGATTCTTCGGCGAGGAGAGCGGCGGCGCCGCATCCGGCGATGTCTGGGTGGTCGATCCGATTGACGGAACTGCCAACTTTGCCCGCGGCATCCCCCATTTCTGCGTGGCCATCGCCTTTGTCCACGATGGCCGGACCGAGCTCGGTGCGATCTGCAACCCGGCGGCCGGCGATCTCTATTTCGCCCGCCGGGGGCAGGGCGCAACGCTGAACGGCGAGCCGATCCGGGTGTCATCCGCCGTTTCGGCGCAATCGGCGACAGTCGAACTCGGCTGGTCGACGCGAATTGCCAAGGCTACCTATCTCCGCACTCTCGAGACGCTGATCGACCAGGGCTTCAACGTGCGCCGCGCGGGCTCCGGCGCGCTCGGTCTTGCCTATGTCGCCGACGGCCGAAACGAGGCCTATGCGGAAAGCCACATGAATTCATGGGACTGTCTTATTGGCCTGCTATTGGTCGAGGAAGCGGGCGGCGGGGTCTGCGCGTTTCTCGGGGACGGCAGCCTCGAATCGGGCGGCGCCGTTCTGGCCGCGGCCCCTGGACTGGCGGATCTTGTCAGTCGTGCGACGGGAATATCGCTTCAATCGGCGGATTGAGGTGGGGAAATGCCTGTGGCGCGAAAGCGCTTCTGGCTCGCGATGCACAGCTGTGCAGCCGTGAAATCAGGCAGGGAGCAGATTGTTGGGCGGTTATCTTGAGGTTGCGGGCGCACGGGTGAGTTACGGCGAGCTGGAGGTGCTCAAGGGCGTCGACCTGTCGGTGGCCAAGGGCGAGTTCGTGGCCCTGCTGGGCTCGTCGGGCTGCGGCAAGACGACACTTTTGCGCACCATTGCCGGCTTTCACACGCCGAGCCACGGCGCCATCCGCATCGACGGCCGCGACGTCACCCGCGAGCCGCCGGACAGGCGCGGCATGGCGCTGGTGTTCCAGTCCTATGCGCTCTGGCCGCACATGACGGTGGACCAGAACATCGGCTACGGGCTCAAGATCCGCCGGGTCGGCGCGGGCGCCGCCGCGGCGCGCATCGCCGAGGTCAGGGCGCTGCTGGGGCTCGACGCGCTCGGCCGGCGCAAGCCGGGCGAACTCTCGGGCGGCCAGCGGCAGCGGGTGGCGCTCGGCCGGGCGCTGGCGATCAATCCGGACATCCTGCTGCTCGACGAGCCGCTGTCCAATCTCGACGCGCGCATCCGGCTGACCGTCCGCCACGAGATCAGCGCGCTGCAGCGCCGGCTCGGCATCACCGCGGTGCATGTCACCCATGATCGCGAGGAGGCAATGGTGATGGCCGACCGGATCGTCATCCTCAATGGCGGCGAGATCGCCCAGGTCGGCACGCCGCAGCAGGTCTACAACCAGCCGGCCTCGGACTTCGTCGCAGCCTTCATGGGGGCGGAGAACGTCATCGATCTCGACGTCCTTGCCGGTGGAGAAACGTTGATTGTCGCCGAAGGGCCGCACAACCGCCGCGCCGCGCTGAGCCGCCAGGGCCGCGACCTGGCGAGCGGTTCCGCCATGGCGCGCTTCCGCAGCGAGGCCA
Organism: Hoeflea marina; assembly: GCF_003182275.1. Taxonomy (GTDB): domain Bacteria; phylum Pseudomonadota; class Alphaproteobacteria; order Rhizobiales; family Rhizobiaceae; genus Hoeflea; species Hoeflea marina. The sequence goes on along the minus strand of NZ_QGTR01000011.1, from coordinate 5,743 downwards.
TCAGCCTCGTCGATGCGCGCGGGAGCGATGGCGAGCCGGGCCCGGGCGTGCTGCAGCTCGAGGGCGTGGTCGGCCAGGTGAGCTATCCCGGCGGTCTCTGGCGCCATGTCATCCATCTCGGCGAGCGCACCGTCATGGTCGACGCCGAGCACTGTTTCGAGGCCGGCACGGCGGTGCATCTGCGCATCCGGGACGACCGGCTCTATCTGTTTCCCCGTTCGTAGGGCGGGGAGGGAAGCGGGCGGAACCGCCCTGGAAGCGGCCTTTCGGCCGATTTCACACTCTGGTGAGCGCCCGCAAGGGCTCTCGCCGTCAACGGCGGTCAGACCCTGACCGACGCGCTGCATCTGCCATTGGGCAACCACAAAGGGAGTTTTGTGATGAGAAAAGTCTGTTATCCGCTTGTCGCGCTTGCACTGACCACATCGCCGGTTCTGGCCGAGGAACTGACGGTGCTGACCGCCGGCGACCAGAACATGGTCGACTACGTCAACGAATATCTCGGCCCGCTGTTTGAATCCCAGAACCCGGGAACCACCGTTCGCGCCGTCGGCACCGGCCCCGGCGATGCGGGCTCGCAGAAGATCCTCGAGCGCTTCGACGCCCAGGCCCAGGCCAATGTCGGCACCTGGGACGCCGACGTCGCCGTGGTGCACGAGAAGTTCGCCGGACCGATGGTCGAAAAGGGCTATCTCGACGCCTATCGCGGCGACATCGAGAACGGCAAGCTTGCCACCGGCGCCAATTCGAAGATGGCGCTCGGCACCAATGTCGACGGCTATGTGATGCCGATGTTCTCCAGCCAGACGGCGCTCGCCTACAACCCGGCGCTGGTCCCCACTCCGCCCAGGAGCTACGAGGAACTGGCGACCTGGGCCAAGGAAAATCCCAAGCAGTTCGGCTACAACGGCATCAAGGGCGGCGCCTCCGGCGTGAGCTTCGTCATGGGCTGGATCTATGCCTTCGCCGGCGACGCCGACAAGCTGATGAACGGTCCCTTCGAGGAGGCCGAGACCGCCAAGTGGTCCGACGCCTTCGCCAGCCTCAAGGACTTCACCACCAACGCCACGCTGACGCCCGGCAACGCCGGCACGCTCGACATGCTCAGCCGCGGCGAGATCTCCATGGGGCCGGTCTGGGTCGACATGTTCTATTCCTGGAAGGCCGACGGCAAGCTGCCGCCGGAGATGAAACTGGTGCTGCCGGCACCCGGCATGCCCGGCCAGCCGATGCATTATGTCATTCCGGAAAAGAGCGGCCACAAGGACCTGGCGGAGAAGTTCGTCAACCTTGCCACCAGCCCGGAAGTGCAGGCCGAAGGCATCGTCAAGCGCTTCAACTGGTATCCGGGCATCGATGCGCAGCTGGTGCAGTCGAAGCTTGATGCCGCGACATGGGACAAGCTGTTCACCGACATCTCGCCCGAGGATCTGGCGAAGAACGGCAAGTCCTTCCCGATCGCGCCCTACAACACCGCGATCCTGGAGGCCTATGAGCGCCAGGTCGGCAACTGACAGCAACAGCGCCGCGGCCTTCGGGGCGCGGCGCATCCCATCCCGCGCCGGTCGCGGGCTGTCCCGTCCAACCGCATTCGGGTGATCACCATGCCGGTTCCGTTTCTCGGCCTTCTTCTCGTCACGCCGGCTTTGCTGGTGGTGACGCTGCTGTTCATCGTGCCTCTGGCGAGTTCGATCACGGGGGCGTTTGATGTCGACGGGAATTTCGGCATCGGCAATTTCCAGAAGGCCTTCGAACTCTACAGCTCCGACATCGTCTTCACGATCGTCATCGTGCTGCTGTCGTCCGTGCTGATCGGGCTCTGTTCGATCGCCATCGGCGGCTACCTGACGCTCGGCAACAATCCGCGCGCGGTGTCGATCCTGAAATGGCTCTACCGCTGGCCTCTGTTCATTCCCTTCATCGTCGTCGGCCAGATCCTGCGCACCTTCCTGGCCAAGAACGGGCTGATGAACTCGATGCTGATGGAAAGCGGAATCCTGACCGCCGCCCAGACGATCAGCTTTCTCGACTGGCGCGGCATTGTCATCGCCTTCGTCTGGAAGCAGACCCCGTTCGTCACGCTGCTCATCGCCGGCGCCATGGCCTCGCTCGACCGGGCGATGATCGAATCGGCACGCAATCTCGGCGCCAGCCGGCTGCGCATCCTGGTCGAGATCATCCTGCCGCAGGTGCTGCCGACGCTGCTGGTCGGCCTGATCCTGAGCTTCGTCACCATGATGTCGGTGCTGTCGGTGCCGCTGATGATCAACGCCCAGTCGCCGACCATGATCACCGCCAGCATGGCATTCCGCATCAACGCCTATGGCGACTACGGCGTCGCCAACGCGCTTGGCGTCATTTCGCTCATGACCACCAGCGTGGTGGCCTGGATCCATCTGCGCCAGACCATGAGGGAACACCGTTGACTTTGAACGACCTCAAATGGATCCCGCGCGGACTCTGCCTTGGCCTGCTGGCCTTCGCCATCTTCGGGCCGCTGACCAATCTGGTGCTGTGGGCGGTCACGGAGCGCTGGTACTTTCCGCACGCGCTGCCGCTCGAATACGGCTTTACCTACTGGGCCAAGGTGTTTTCGCCGCGCGGCAACGCCACGGTCTCGCTGCTGACCAGCGTGATGATCGCCTGCCTGACGGTGGTGGTGTCGGTGGGGCTTGCCATTCCGGCGGGCTATGCGCTGGCGCGGCTGAAGCTGCCGCTGCGCGGGGTGATCCTGCTGCTGCTCTTGATCCCGCAGGCGTTTCCGAACCTGCCGGTCTATGTCAACATCGCCCGCATCTTCTACCAGTTCGGGCTCAACGGGACAATTCTCGGCGTGGTCCTGGTGCATGTCACCCACGGCCTGGTCTACGCGGTGTGGATCGCCACTGCCGCATTCTCCGCGGTCGATGGGGAACTCGAGGAGGCGGCGCGCTCGATCGGCGCCTCGGCGATGCGGACCTTCGTCGACGTCACGCTGCCGATCGCCGCACCCGGGCTGCTGGCAAGCTCGATCTTCGTGTTCCTGGAATCGCTCGACGAGTTCACCGGTACCTATTTCGTCGGCGCGCCGGATGTTTCCACGCTGCCGCTGCTGCTTTATACGGCGGGTTCGGGCGGCAATTACCAGATCGCCTCGATCACGGCCCTCGTGCTGCTGGTGCCCTCGATCGCGTTCATGTTCGTCATCGAGAAGTTCCTTCGCGCCGACGTGCTGTCCAAGGTGGGGCGCTGATGGCGGAGAAGGACGACGCATTCGACATCGGGCTGCCGCGCTACATCAGCGCCTACGAAGTGGCGAGGAAAGCCGGCGTGTCGCGCTCGGCAGTGTCGCGCACCTTCACCCGCGGGGCGAGCGTGTCGGAGGCGACGCGCGCGAAGGTGACGAAGGCCGCCGAGGAACTCGGCTACCAGGTCAACGATCTCGCCCGCGGGCTGCTTGCCAACCGCAGCAAGCTCGTCGGCATGATCGCGGCGGATTCCGAGACGCCGTTCCGGACGCTGCAGATCTCGGCGATCTCGCGTCTTCTGGTGGCGAGCGGCCGGGTGCCGGTGCTGATCCCGACAGACAAGAGCGAGACCGCCTCGCGCGCCTCGCATGCCACGCTGCTGCGCTACCGGGCCGAGGCGACGATCATGCTCTCGGGCATGCCGTCGAAGGCCTTCGTCGATCTCGCGCAGCGCAACGGCCAGCCGCTGATCGCGGTGGGCCGCAGCGAGGAGGGACCCGACCACATCAGGATCAACAACATCCGCGCGGCGGAAACGGCGGTGCGGATCTTCGCCGCGCGCGGCATGCGCCGGATCGGGCTGATCACCTCCAGGGTCGGCAGCCCCAACCTGGTGGAGCGCGAACAGGCCTACATGCGGCACGCCGGGCAGATGGGGCTCGAGGTGACGGTCGAGCGCGGCGAGCGCACCGACTACCAGGGCGGCACCTTCGCCGCCTCGCTGCTGCTGGCGCGGTCGAAGGGCATCGAGGGCGTGTTCTGCGTCAATGACCTGATGGCCTTCGGGCTGATGGACTATGCGCGCCACATGCTGGGCATCTCGATCCCGGCCGACCTGTCGGTGATCGGGCTCGACGACGTCCCGGAAGCCGAGTGGGGCGCCTACCGGCTGACCACCTTCCGCCAGGACGCCGAACAGCAGGCAGCCGAGATCATGCGCGTGCTCGAGCAGCGGCTGTCCTCGCCGGGCGCGCCGCCGATCATCGCCGAACTCGAACTGCCGCTGGTGGTGCGCGACACCGTCAGGCCGATCGAGAGCGCATGATGCGGCCTGACGCGCCTGCCGCGGCGCCCGGCCATTGCAGCTGCAGGACTTTCGGGCCAAATGCATTGAACACCCGAACCCGGACCGGCAAATGAAACACTGTCACTCCATCTGGCTGATGCCATCGGACCCCGACCACGCCATGCTCTCCCGTATCGTCGGGCGGCTGGCGGACGAATTCGGCACGCAGCGCTTCAGCCCGCATCTGACGCTGGTCGAGGACATGGGGCGGCCGGCCGACGAGCTCGCGGCACTGCTCGATCGCGATTTTTCCGGCCGCGCCGCCTTCGAGGCGCCGGTCGCGGCGGTGAGTGGCCTGCCGCTGTTCTTCCGCTCGCTGTTTGCGGCCTTTGCCGCAGAGGGGCCGCTGCTCGAGCTCAAGCGCACGGCGGTGACCACGTTCGGCCGCGGCGATATCGACAGCTTCCTGCCGCACATCTCGCTCGCCTACGGCGTCACGGAAGAGAAGAAGCCGCCGGCGATCGCCCGCCTCAACGCCGAACTCGCCGGTCGGACGATCCGGTTTGATAGCATCGTCGTGGCCGCCTCCGGCCAGGAGATCCCGATCGAGGACTGGGCAATCGCGGCGCGGCTGCGGCTCGGATAGGCGGTCGACGGCATTCACACAGCGGTGTGGTGGCCCATGGCTGTGGAGTTGAGGTGATGCGTGACGGTGTGGAGGGTGCGCTGCCCCTTCCCTCATCCTGAGGAGCGACCGCAGCGCAGGGAGCCTCGAAGGGCGAGGGAAGGCCGGTGCGGCGGATGAGAGGTGGGGACAGTTTACTTGTGGAAACTGTGCCCGAGGCCTGATCCGCTGCCAAAAGTAAACTGTCCCCGACATCCCGCGCGCCGACGCGGCGCTGCTGGACCTCGGCCCTTCGAGCTCGCTACGCAAGCACCTCAGGAAGGGTCGGGGTGACGGGGCCGCGGAGATTACGGCTTGCAGGCAAGAAACGTTGTGGATGCCTCCGACCCCCTCACCAACAAAATCTACAGCTTGGCCCTGCGGTCCAAGGCTGTGATTTTGTGTCCTCTCCCACCAGGGGAGAGGTGGAAACGCGGAAGCCGCGGCGCACCCCCCTCTCCCTTGGTGGGAGAGGAAGCAATTTCAGCGTCTTAACGCAGTTAAGCGCTAGAAATTGCAGGTGAGGGGGTTGTTGCCGCCCGCCGCCTGGCTCTTGTCATTGAGCCCCACGCTGTCAACATGCCCAGCCACCTCCGAAATGTGTGAATCACGGAGCCTTGCGGGGGAGATGTCACCGAAGGTGACAGAGGGGGCGGTCGCCGCATATCCCGATGGTCCGGATGCGTGGCGGCATGCCCCCCTCTGTCGGCTTGCGCCGACATCTCCCCCACAAGGGGGGAGAGTGGGCTCAGCGCAAGCGGCGAGCCTATCCGGCCGAAACTGTTGGACGATTCCACAACTCCCATTCAGCAATTTCAATCCCTTGACGCGATTTCCGCCCCGGCT
>NZ_QGTR01000010.1:40872-52711 GCF_003182275.1 Hoeflea marina | reverse complement strand
GGTCGCCATCGTCGCCGCCATGCGAAAGCTCATCACAATGATCAACACAATCGTCAAAAGACAGGTGTTCTGGGAAAACCAAAAACACGGTTGCTTAGGTGGCCGCGCCAGCGGCCCTCGAAGGGCGAGGGAGAAGCCACCCATCTTGCCGCAATGTCCATCCGCGGAGGCTTCAGGCCAGCCGCAGCGCCGTTACGGGCGCGCCCAGGCGTCCAGCGCCTGGCTGAACACCTCGACGCCGCTCGTGCCCTTTTCCAGCGTGATCAGCGCCCGGCGGCCATTGGTGTAGATGACCGGGATGTCGATCCAGTTGCGCTGGCGCAGCAGCGTCGTGTTCTGATCGACGGCAGACGCCAGGTCGTTGAGCGCGATCATGTAGAAGTCCTGCGTGATCTTGGCCGAGACCGCGATCAGCGGGTCGCCCTGGTCCTGCTCGGTCTGCTTGAGCGCCACCCTCTGCACCTGGTCGATGGAGCCGCCGGCGAAATCCCCAGGCACGGCGAAGACCACCTCGATGATGTGGCTGGCGGGCAGCGAGGTGTCGGTGTTGCGCTTGATGGTGATGAGCGCGGAGAGGCCGTTGTCCGGGTCGTTGATCTCGCCGCGGACGGCGACATCGTTCTTGCCGGTCTCGTCGGGCTGGGTGACCAGCGACCAGACCACGGTTCCCTCGGTCACCGTCGGCGACTGCTGGTCGAGCCGCTCCTCGTAGAGGAACATCTTCTGCGCCACGCCGATCGGCTGCGAGGCCGGCGCGGTCTGCTGCTGGTCGGTGACGGGCGCCGCCTCGGCCGGCGGCTGTTCGCCGACCGGCGCGGCCGTCTCGCCCGATTGCACGCCGCCCTCGCCCGCAGCCGTCTCGGTCAGCGCCGCCACCGAGCGTCCCTCGACCGCGGTCTGGTCCTCGGCTTCGGGGGCCGGGCCGGGATCGGTCTCGGTGCCGTCGGCGTTGAGCCGCTGGGTGAACTTGCCGCCCGGCGCGGCCTCGCCGGCGGCGGGCACGGCCGGGGTGGACTCGGCGGGCGTGGCCAGCGCCACCTCGGTGTCGGCGGGATCTTCCGGCTCGACCTCGGGCACCGGTTCGGCCGCCGGCTCTGCGACCGGCGTCTGGGCCGCATCGGCCGGCTGGTCGGCCGCCGTCTCGGTCTGGCTGGCGCCGAGACCGAGAAACGCCTCGAGCGCGCTGCGCTGGCTCCAGGCAGCATAGGCGCCGGCGACAAGCAGCACCAGCACCGCGACGATGGCCGCGAGCCTTGCGGCGCCGCGGCGTGAGGGTCTGCCGGACGCGGCCGGACGGGCGGCATTCGGCCGCCGCAGGGTCTCGCGCGGCTGCCGGCGCGGGGCCTCGCGCGGCTCGTTGAGCCCGAAGGCGTCGTCATGCTCGTCGCCGCTGATCGGGCGCAGCCGGTTGGCCGACATCTCCGGTTCCGGCGGACGCGCAACCGGCGCCTCCGGCTGCCATTGCGGTGCAGGGGCTGCAACCGGCGCGGCCGGCTTCGGCGGGGCAACGGGCGGGGTTGCGGCGTGCGTGGGGGCGGCGTGCGGGGTGGCGCGGGGCGGCGCGGCCGCCGGCATCACCGGCGCGTCCGGAGCGGCCGGAGCGGGCCGGGCCTGCTCGCTCTTCTCCACCAGCGCCTCGAGCTCCGCCATCAGCGCGTCGGCGTCATGCTCGACCGGCAGCGCCTCGGCGTGCTCGCTTTCCACCTCGGCGATGGCCGCATCGAGCTTGTCGAGCTGGCGCTTCATCACCTCTTCGGAGGGCGGCGGATTGATCGCCTCGAGCTGCCGACGGATGGCGGCCCGCGCCTTCTCGAAGACCTTGGCCCGGTTTTCGGGCGTATTCTCCGAAAGGTTGCCGACTGCCTTCCGGATGACTGCTACAAAATCCGCCATCGTGTGCCTTGGGTTCCTGATCCCCGCTTGCGCGGTAGTTTCGTGTTGGGCTTCAAACTAGTCTTCAAACGGGTCGGTCACAAGTATGGTGTCGTCGCGCTCGGGGCTCGTCGACAACAGCGCCACCGGCGCGCTGATCAGCTCCTCGATGCGGCGCACATACTTGATCGCCTGCGCCGGTAGCTCGGCCCAGCTGCGGGCGCCGACCGTCGTGCCGTCCCAGCCCTCGATCGTCTCGTAGACCGGCGTCACCCGCGCCTGCGCGCCCTGGCTGGCCGGCAGATGGTCGATGCGCTCGCCGTCGAGGTCGTAGCCGACGCAGATCTTCAGTTCCTTCAGTCCGTCGAGCACGTCGAGCTTGGTGAGCGCGATGCCGGTGATGCCGTTGACGGCGACCGACTGGCGCACCAGCGCCGCGTCGAACCAGCCGCAGCGGCGCTTGCGCCCCGTCACCGTGCCGAATTCGTGGCCGCGCTCGCCGAGGAACTGGCCGGTCTCGTCGAACAGTTCGGTCGGGAACGGCCCTTCGCCCACCCGCGTCGTGTAGGCCTTGGTGATGCCGAGCACATAGCCGACCGAGCCCGGCCCGAGGCCGGATCCGGCGGCCGCCTGGCCCGCCACCGTGTTGGACGAGGTGACGAAGGGGTAGGTGCCGTGGTCGACGTCGAGCAGCGTGCCCTGCGCGCCCTCGAACAGGATCCGGTTGCCGCGCCGCCGCGCCTTGTCGAGCAGCAGCCATACGGTTTCGCGGAACGGCAGGATCTGGGCCGCCACCGAGGTGAGCTCCGCAAGGATGGTGTCCACCGACACTTCCGGCTGGCCGAGGCCGCGGCGCAGCGCGTTGTGGTGCGTGAGCAGCCGGTCGATCTTGGCCGGCAGCGTGTCGAGATTGGCGAGATCCATCACCCGGATGGCGCGGCGGCCGACCTTGTCCTCGTAGGCCGGGCCGATGCCGCGCCGCGTGGTGCCGATCTTGGTGCCGGAATTGGACGCCGCGTCCTCGCGGATGCCGTCGAGTTCGCGGTGCAGCGACAGGATCAGCGTCGCGTTGTCGGCGATGCGCAGATTGTCGGCATTGACGACGACGCCCTGCTTGCCGAGCCGCTCGATCTCGGCCAGCAGCGCATGCGGGTCGATGACCACGCCGTTGCCGATGACGGCGAGCTTGCCCGGGCGCACCACGCCCGACGGCAGCAGCGACAGCTTGTAGCTCACGCCGTCGATGACCAGGGTATGGCCGGCATTGTGGCCGCCCTGGAAGCGCACAACCACATCGGCGCGCTCCGACAGCCAGTCAACGATCTTGCCTTTTCCTTCGTCGCCCCATTGCGAACCGACGACTACGACATTTGCCATGGTACCCTCATGTCTCGGCCCCGACAGGGACCCCTTATCAAACCCGCGCATCTATAGAGGCTTGCCCGGCGGAAATCGACCCTTGCGCGGGCCCGGTCCCTGCTTTTTGCGTGACAAAACGGCCTTCGATTGGCAAACAGGCTTGCATGGCGGGCGATCCCGCGCCCTCGAACCGCCGAAAAGCCCGACCGGCACCCGAATCAATGGCCGCGCCCCCCCCCGGCGCGACGGCCCGAACGCCTGCAGCGGTTTGCCGATCGCGGCATGCACGTCACGAAGAGCCGGGCCCCCAAGCCCGGAGCGAAAGTCACGCGACGGCCTTAATGCATGTCGCCCGAAAGTCTGCAGCGGTTTCGGGATCACGACATGCATCATTGCACAGAGCTAAAGCGCATCGCGTGAATCTGAATTCATGCGATGCGCTTTAGCCGCCAATCATGTCAGGATAGAGATTTGGTTCTGCGCGCCTACCTGTTTCTCGTTCTCACCGCGCTCGCCTGGGGCGGCAATGCCATTGCCGGCAAGCTCGCCGTCGGCCACATCTCGCCGATGATGCTGACTTCGCTGCGCTGGGCGGTGGCCTTCGTCATCATGCTGCCCTTCGGCTTCCGCCACATCGCCCGCGAGCGCGCGCTGATCCGCGCCAACCTGCCGCTCCTGTTTGCCTATGGCGCGCTCGGCTTCACCTGCTTCAACGTGCTGCTCTATTCGGCGCTGCATCACACGACGGCCATCAACGTCGTCATCGAGCAGGCAGGCATGCCGATGGTGATCTTCCTCGCCAATTTCCTCATCTTCCGCATCCGCGCCACGGGCGCCCAGATGCTCGGCTTTCTGCTCACCGTGGCGGGCGTCATCCTCACCGCCTCGGGCGGCAGTCTGTCGCGGCTGCTGGCGCTCGACCTCAATGTCGGCGACGCGCTGATGCTTGCAGCCGTCGTGCTCTATGGCGGATATTCGGTGGCGCTGCGCTACAAGCCGGCGATCAGCTGGCAGAGCATGATCACCGTGCTCTCCGGCGCGGCGCTGATCACCTCGCTGCCCTTCACCGCCTGGGAGATTGGCTATGGCGACGTCATCTGGCCGGACCTGCGCGGCTGGGAACTGGTACTCTTCGCCGCCCTCTTCCCCTCGCTCGTCTCGCAGGTGCTGTTCATCCGCGCCAACGACATGATCGGCTCCAACCGCGCCGGCCTGTTCATGAACCTGGTGCCGATCTTCGGCACGCTGATGAGCGTGCTGATCCTCGGCGAGGCGCTGCACATCTACCATGTGCTCGCGCTGACGCTGGTCATCGGCGGCATCTGGCTGGCCGAACGGGGGAAGCGGGCGGAACAGCCGCGGAACTGACCCAATTTCGGGGTAATATTTCTTTTATCCCATTATTGGGTCACTATGAAATTGAACCGGTTTTGCGGAGTGGATGAGCAGGATGCTGCCGCTGGCGTTCTGCAGAAGCTGTGCCGAAAGCGATGACTCATCCGGAGTGGTGTTGGCATCAGAGAGTTGTGGCAGGCAGACGTCACATCGCGTGCGCGCTGCCTGCTCCCGTTCAACTCCGCCAGTGCGGTGGGTAAGCAGCGTCATAGCCGCGCATGGATTCCATCCGCGACAGCCACGCGCCCAATGCCGGCAGGCGCGCGCCGAGGTCTTCGAGGCCAAGCACCATTTCGATGGCTTCCGGACGCGCCGCAACCCGACGCAGCATCTGTATGTTGGGCAGCGCAACGATATCCGCTGCAGTGAGCTCGTCTCCCGCCAGATAAGGCGCTTCTGACAGCGCCCGCTCCATCCAGCCAAGCGCATCATACGCCCGGGCAGCGGACACGCGCATGACCTCTGGATCGTCTTTCGCATGACCGCGCAACAGCGGCCGGATGATCTCCACGTCGAAGAGGTCTCGCGTGTAGTTCTCGAATTCGCTCACCCGCTGCCAGATGCGGCCGTGCTCCTGCGCCGTCTGCCCGAACAGCGGTACGGCGGGATGGGCCCGATCCAGGAAGGCGATGATCGCCACGGATTCGTAGAGCGCCGCGTCGCCAGTCTTCAGCACCGGCACCTTGCCGCGCGGATTGAGGTGGAGGAAAGCGGGCGAGCGTTCCGCCAACTGGGCCGAGTCCATACGGCGGGAGATATAGGGCACGCCCTTGTATCCGAGCGCCAGTTGCACCCGCCAGGCGTAGGGGCTGCCGCTGACCCAGAAGAGTTCGTAATCCGCGTTCATAGTTCTATCCCTGCACCAGCCAACGCGGTGTCGATACGGTCATCCACTTCCCGCTTCGTCTCCGCCCAGACCGGCACGGTCTCGAGCAGCCGCTGCTGCCATGCGACAAGGTTCGGGAACTCCGAGAATGGCACCTTGGTACGAGCGTTCTGCGAAAAGGGAGCGGCAATATCGATGTCTGCGAGCGTCAGGTGATCACCGACGATGAACCGATGCTCCGCCAGGTGGGCGTCAAGCACGGCGGCGGCCGCTCGGATCTTGTCGGCCGCCAACTGGACGATGCTTCTGTCCTCCGGCTGACCCATGAAGCGCTTCGTGATCCGTTCATCGAACGTGAGCGTCGCGAATGTCCGCCACTGCTCACCCGACCAGAACATCCACTGCAATATCTGGTAACGTTCAGCGGGCGAACTGCCGAGCAGGTCCGAGCCGGCTTTCTCGGCCAGGTAAATGTTGATCGCCGACGCCTCGTAGAGAACGACGTCGCCGTCCACCATCACGGGCGTCAGCCCATGAGGGTTAAGCTTCAGGAATTCGGGCGTATGGCTCTCGCCTTTGAAGAGATCGACGGTCACAAGCTCGATCTCGACGCCCATGATCGCTGCTGCGGAGACGACGCGGCGCCGGCTGCCAGAGCCGGGATCGCCATAAATCTTGATTGACATTAAAGAATGCTCCTTTGAATGAGAGGTCAGACCGGCCGGAGTGTGATCGAATGGCGCGGCTGGGCTGGTCTTGTGAGGATGGGCAGGTTCAGGCCGGGTAACCGGCCCGCAGGCGGTCAAGCACCGGCAACAGATCGGACGGATCGGGGCGCCGCGTATAGTCGGGATTGACCTCGGCATATGCGATGACGCCATCGGTCCCGATCACATAGCGTGCCGGCATCGGCAGCACCCAGGCCGGGTCGTCGTTGATCCTCTGAAGATCGTTGCCGAACTGTCTGTAGACCTCGATGAGATCATCCGGCAGCGAAAAGCGCAGGCCGAACTCCGCGGCGACGGCCGTGCCGGCATCGCTCAGGATCGGAAAGCCGAGCTTGTTGTCGCGCTGCGACTTGCGGCAGTTGGCCGGCGTCTGGGGAGAGATTGCGACGAGGCTCGCGCCATGCTCTTCGATGGCGGGCCGGATTTCCTCCAGCGCCTGAAGGTCGTAGTTGCAATATGGGCACCAGACGCCGCGATAGAAGGTTGCGACCAGCGGCCCCCGCGCCAGCAGCGCACGCGAATCCACGCTGTTGCCGTCCGCGTCCTCGAGCGAAAAGTCGGGCGCGGTATCGCCGGCCTTCAGGGCGCAATCGGCTTGGCCACTGTCGGCCAGCAACCGGGTCGCCCGCTGCATCGTGTCGAGCTGGTCGCGGGTCGGCACCAGCGGAAAGCGTCCGCTCTCGAAATCCTCGCGCATCGCGTCGAGCTTGTCCTGAAGTTTCATTGTCATTCTCCGGATTGCTGTGAAGTCGCTGTGAGCCAGGAATTAGGTTATCCGGGGAAGAAGGTGTATCCATTCGATGCGAACAACATATATCCGGATTTCGAATGAGTGATCGCTGGCAGGAAATGGTTGTGTTCGTCCGTGTGGCGGAGAGCGGCAGTCTTTCGCGTGCGGCGCGCGAACTGAAGCTCTCGCAGCCCTCGATATCGCGTATCGTCGGTACGCTGGAGGCGCGGCTGGGCACGACGCTGCTGCTGCGCACCACCCGCAGCATCTCCCTGACGGAAGCTGGCACCTTATATCTGGAACGAGCGAAACACCTGCTCGCGGAGATGGAGGAGGCGGAACAGGCAACTCGGGGCGTGGACTCGCTGCACGGCGTGATCCGCCTCGCGATGCCCGTGCTCTACGGAACGCGCGTGATCATTCCGGCGCTGGCAACGTTCCTGGCCCGGCATCCGGATCTTCGGGTCGAGATGATCATGAGCGACGCGCGCCAGAACCTTATCACGGATGGGGTCGATGTCGCCATTCGCCTGGGGGTCGGACCGCTGGAGGATTCCACCTTCGGCGCCCGCAGGCTGGCGCTGGTCGAGCGACTGGTGGTCGCCGCACCGGCCTATCTCTCAGCACATGGCGCCCCCACCAATCCGGCAGAGCTCGCCAGACACGATTGTATCGTTCAGCATGGCCTGTTTGGTCGCGAGAGCTGGCGCTTCACGCACAATCAGACCGTCACCTCCCTCAATGTTTCCGCAAGACTCTGGATCAATTCGGCGCCGGGCATTCTGGCGGCTGCTGTGGCGGGGCTGGGCATCGCACTGGTGACCCGCGTCATGGCAGGAGAGGAACTGCGCACCGGCCAGCTCAAGCATCTGCTGGAGCCCTACCGGCTCGATCCGGCCGAAGTCTATGCTGTTTTCCCGGCAGGTCCAAGGCCATCGGCGAAAGTGCGGGCGATCGTAGATCACCTCGGAGCATCGCTCGACGTTCCGGACTGATCGACGCTGCAGCACCGGTTGGGTCAAAAGCTTGTGCTTTGAAGGAAGCGGGCATCCGTCATGATTAGGGGCAATCGTCCATTCTGTACAATGCTTTAACGTGAGCAGCAGATCAGCCGGCAGGCCTTCGGGCTGGGAACTGATGCTCTTCGCAGCCCTCTTCCCCTCGCTCGTCTCGCAGGTGCTGTTCATCCGCGCCAACGACATGATCGGCTCCAACCGCGCCGGCCTGGTCATGAACCTGGTGCCGATCTTCGGCACGATCCTGTCTGTGATGATCCTGGGGGAGATGCTGGAGCTGTATCACGTGGTGGCGCTGGGGCTGGTGCTGGTGCTGGTGCTGGGGGGGATTTGGCTGGCGGAGCGGTGGAAAAGGTGAAATCCGGGCCTGTCCGGCGCGTCAGTGGATTGCGCCGCCGGTTCCCGTCACGTGCTGCAGCTTTTCCGGGTTCCGTGTCTTGTAGATAGCAAGGATCCGGCCGTCCTCGATTTCGAAGGACGTGGTCTGCAGCGTGCCGTTGTACCTGCTGATATAGCCCGGAAGTCCGTCGATCCAGACCAGGCGAACGATGGTTTCCACGTCGCCGTATTTGCGGAACAGGCCTTCGTAAAGGCGAAGCGCCTTGTCGAGACCGACGATTGCGTTGGGAAAGGCCAGCACTTTGCCGCCGCCGTCGGACACGATCCGCACGCCATCGGCAAGGATCGTCTGGAGAACACCAACATTGCCCGTTCGCGTGGCGTCGAGGAATGCCCTGGCGATCCTGTCGCCCTCATCGCGAGAGACGGAGTATCTTGGCTTGTCGGCCTGCACATTGCGCCGGGCGCGCGAGGCCAGTTGCCGGACGGCCGCGACGTCGCGGTCCAGCGTCGCGGCGATCTCGTCCATCGGCATGTCGAAGACGTCATGCAGCAGGAACGCCGCGCGTTCGAGTGGTGACAGCCGCTCCAGGGCCAGCATCAGGGTGAGGGTCAGATTGTCGGCCCTGAGGTCGTCGTCCGGCTCCGGCATGGGGTCCGGCAGCCAGCTTCCGATATAGGTCTCTCGCCGGACCCGGGCGGACTTCATCGCGTCGAGGCAGAGCCGGGTGACGATCCGGCTCAGGAATGCCGGTGCATTCTGGACCTCGGACACATCCGCGCGCTGCCAGCGCAGCCAGGCATCCTGGACGACGTCCTGCGCATCGGAGACGGAACTCAGCATCCGGTAGGCGAGACGCAGCAGCCGTGGCCGCTGCGCCTCGAAAAGATCTGGTGTTTCAGGCTGCATCAGCCTTTGCCTCTGGTTCGGGGTGCATGGCCCGCAAGCCGATCTGAAGCCTGTTCCACAGATTGATCGAGCCTATCGCAAGGGTGAGGTTGACACGCTCGGCCTCGCTGAACGCCGCCTCGACCAGGGCATAATCCTCGTCCGGCGCTCCCGTCTGCGCAACGTTCGTCAACGCTTCCGTCCAGGCCAGGGCTGCGCGCTCGCGCGCGGTGTAGAGGCTCGATTCGCGCCACGCGTCGAGAAGGAAGATGCGCATTTCGGTTTCCCCGTCAGCGCGGGCGTCGGTCGCGTGCATGTGAAGGCAGAAGGCGCAGCGGTTGATCTGCGACGCCCGCAGCTTGACCAGGTGCAGCAGGCTCTTCTCAAGGCCGCTGTTGGCAATCGATGCCTCGACGGCAAACATGGCCTTGATGCCGGCGGGCGCCATTGAAAAAGGTTCGTGGATGCGAGGTATCATGGTGGTCTCCTTTGCACATAGTATCAGGTTTGGTTTCAGTTGAGGCCTTCGGCAGCCATCGCTGTGCGCACAGCCGGCCGCTCGCGCATCTTCTGCCGCAGAGTGGACATGGACGCCGGCACCGCGACGTCGAAGCGCTCGGCCCAGAGCAGCATGACGAACAGATAGAAGTCCGCGACCGTCGGCTGTTCACCGAACAGGAACGGGCCTTTCAGGCCGCCGGCCATCAGGTCCAGCAGGCCGGTGACCGTCTTCGCCGCGCGCGCGACGTCGCGTTCGGAGCCTCCGTGCCACATGGGCTTGAAGGCGCGATGCAGTTCGGTCGAGATGAAGGCGAGCGCCTCGATCAGCCGGCTGCGGCCGAGCGGGCCGGCAGGCGCAAGCTGCGGATGGATCGTCGCCAGATAGTCGAGCACGGCGATGTTCTCGGTCAGCATCTCACCGTCGATGAGGATCAGCGCGGGGACGTAGCCCTTGGCGCTGACCGTCCTGAAGTCGACGCCGTGCTCTGTCATGTGCGTGCGGATATCGACGCGCTCGATGTCGAACGGTTCGCTTGCCTCGTGCAGCGCGATGTGGTCGGCCAGGCTGCAGGCGCCTGGGGCATAATAGAGCTTCAACCGGCTCATGTCCGCAACTCGCCGCGGCCGAGGAACGTGTCGAACGGGGTCGCAGCGATCCTGGCCGGGCCTGCCGGCACGAGCGAGGTCTCGTCGAGCACGACGCCGAAATAGGTCGACGCGGGATCGGTGACGACGACGCGCGGATCCTGTGCTGCCGACAGGAAGCGCGCGACCATGCGGTCCATCGGCTCGCGGTCCGGCCCGGCGATCTCGACCATCCCGTTCACCGGCGCGCCGAGCGCGATGTCGGCCACCGCTTCGGCCACGTCGTCGGAGATGATCGGCTGGATCAGCGCCGACGACAACCGCACCTCGTTGCCCAGGGTCGCCGCGCGCGCGATCGCGCCCATGAATTCGAAGAACTGGGTGGAGTGGATGATCGTGTAGGGAAGGCCGGAGGCCGCGATCAGCTCTTCCTGTGCCTGCTTGGCGCGGAAGTAGCCGCTGGCCTGGAGCTTGGCGGTGCCCACCACCGAGAGGGCGACGTGGTGGGCGACGCCCGCCTTCTTCCCAGCGGCAAGCAGGTTGCGGCCGGAGGTCTCAAAGAACTCCATGGCCGCCGCATCCTCGAAGGACGGCGAGTTGGCGAGGTCGATGACGATCGACGCGCCCGCGAGCGCCACCTCCAGCCCCGCCCCGGTGATCGTGTCGACCCCCGTTGACGGTGCGGCGGCAATCGCTTCATGGCCGCGTTCGCGCAGCTTCGCAACGGTCTTGGATCCGATAAGGCCGGTTCCTCCGATGATGACTATTTTCATGTTCATGGCTCCTTTGGGATGCTTCATGAACAAGACGAGCCGGCGCGGGCGAATGTGACATCGGACGGCGTTTTTCTCGGGCGCGGGACCGGACCCGATCGAACCGCCCTGCCGATCCGGCCCCGCCGGCGGTGGTGGCGGGTTTCACCGCCGTCATGCCCTCGCTCGTCTCGCAGGTGCTGTTCATCACGGGCAACGAGCTGATCGGCTCGAGCCGCACCGGCATCTTCATCAACCTGGTCCCGATCTTCGCAACGATCCTCTCGGTGATGATTTTGGGGGAGAGGATGCAGGTGTATCACGTGGTGGCGCTGGGGCTGGTGCTGGTGCTGGTGCTGGTGCTGGTGCTGGGAGGGATCTGGTGGGCGGAGCGGGGGGGGTGAGTTGGGATGCTCTGATCCCCAAAAACTGCAGGGAACTCGGGTCTCAGGTCATGTCGCAGCTACCGTCTCAGGTCAGGCCTCCCTCCAATACCAAAACCGCCCCCCGAAACTTTCGTCCCGGGAGGCGGCAAATTCAGGCACGCAATGCCCCCGTCTCAATCCACGTTGAAGACCAGCGGCTTGGCCTGCTTGATCGCCGGATGGGCCGTCAGCTTGTCGAGCACCGACTGTTCGACCACGCCGTCGACATACAGAAGCGCGATCGCCTCACCCTTTTCCTTCTCGCGGCCGAGCTGGAAATTGGCGATGTTGACGCCGGCGTCGCCCAGTGTCGTGCCCATGAAACCGATCATGCCGGGCACGTCGGTGTTGGCGATGTAGATCATGTGGGCGCCGACATCGGCGTCCATGTTGATGCCCTTGATCTGGATGAAGCGCGGCTT
>NZ_QGTR01000010.1:0-40777 GCF_003182275.1 Hoeflea marina | reverse complement strand
AACCGATCATGCCGGGCACGTCGGTGTTGGCGATGTAGATCATGTGGGCGCCGACATCGGCGTCCATGTTGATGCCCTTGATCTGGATGAAGCGCGGCTTGCCGTCGGAAAACACCGTGCCGGCGAGTTCTTCAAGGTCGTGGCCTTCATTTTTATTGGAACGTTTCTCGGCATGTTCACGGGTGCCAGCCGGGAGCTTGGCACTGCGACGATGCTTCCGGTATCAATCACACTGATCTCGCGGTTTTCTTTTGTGAACGCACGCAGCATGAACGGCCTGATATGAAGCTCGCCGTTCTGGCACCGATGCTGTGCGCCCTCGTGCTGGGCGCAGCCTTCGGGGCTCATCAGGCTTCCTATCTGCGCGTCCTGTCCTTGATGCGAGAAGATGCGACCGCGCGACAGGCCGATAGGGACACGGCCGACCACAACGAGATCAAGATAGTCCTGGAACGGGCGAAGCTCTGTCGACAGGTCTTTACCGAGGACACCGAAATGAAGTCAGCCTGTGTGGGCCTTCTCAAAAAATAGAGTTGCCGCGATGAGACAGCCAACGCCATCGAGCCAGTTTCTTCGCCTCCGCCCTGTCGACGTTCGCCCTCGCAGACGCTCGGCGATCCACCAGATGTTTAGGCCAACAGGATATGGGTTTACTTGATTTAGATAGGTAAAAAAATAGCCACTCCGGCCAATTCATCGCATAACAATAATCAATAGAATTTATCGCCGAACAAAGTCTATGTGAAAATAGGCTATCTAGACAGCGCACGCTATACCTGTAGACCATTAATGAGTTACACTTATTTTTAAACAGGCATGCAGGGGGTAGACGTCATGCGGCAGGGGGAGAACCATAACTACGACTTCGCGCAGATTCGTAACGAAGAGTACGACGCCGTTATCAAACGCCGCGCCGCGAAAGACGGAAGAGGCCCCGCCGGTCGGATGGGAAATGTTCCGGAAGGCCTTTTCGGCATCGGCCTTTCCGGTGGCGGCATTCGCTCATCGAGTTTTTGCCTCGGCGTGCTGCAGTCTTTGCACACACAGGGACTCATAAGCCGCCTCGACTATCTGTCGACGGTCTCCGGAGGCGGGCATATCGGCGCCAGCATGGTGGCTGCAATGTCCCGCGGAGCGGAGCGCGGACAATTCCCGTTCGCGGGCGATCCAAGGAAGAGGCCCGATCATGCCGTGCTGCCCGACAGCGACAAAGCGAGCAGGGATGACGTGCGCGACAGCGAGCCAGTCAGCCACATCAGAGATCACAGCCGGTACTTAATCCCGAACGGGATGTCCGATATCCTGCCGTCTTTCGCAGTCCTGGCTCGTGGGCTTGCAGTCAACGCCTTTCTCATTCTCGCCCTGATCGTTCCACTCGCGACGATTACCGTCATCGCGAACCCAACCGCGGCAGACCTCAAGAAGAGCATCCTCGTTCAGGTCTTCAGCGGCCTCTTTCCTATCGCCGGAATCGATTGCCGGACCACAGGGGGTCTGTGCGACTTTCCTTTCCTTGCGACGGGCGTGCTCGCCGCAATCACAGTTGTCTATCTCGTTGCCTGGGGGCTCTGGAGGTCCTTGCCTGAGCGCCATGGCCTGAATCGCACCAAGACCGACAAGGAGTTGACCAGCCAGGGGACGTGGGTAACCGGCACGTTGTCTGCAATGACGATCCTGGCCCTCCTTACCGAAGTCCAGGGGCCGATCCTGGAATTTCTGTTCAACTACGCAGCAAGCTCAGAGGAAAACAGACGCACAATCCCATCCATTGCCGCCGTCCTTATCGCTTTCGCCACTGCGACCGCCGGGTTGCGGGGCACATTGGCCGATTGGATCCAGAAGGCGATGAAGAACGCCACAGTGGCGATCAAGCTGCGTGCCATCGCCTCGAAGGCGATCTTTATGGCCGCCGGCCTGATCGTCCCGGTCCTGATCTATGCCGCCTACCTGGCGCTGACGTTGTGGGGCATTTCGTCCAAGGATGAGTATCGATTCGATGTCGTGGATTATCCTATGGCCCCCTCCTTTCTTTTTAGCCCGACACTCACCTTCTGGCTTGCCATCATTGCGGGTGTTCTCGTGCTTTGGGAATGCTGGATCTTCGTGGTTCGCAGACAGGGACGGGAGATGCTCCGCATCTTTGGGGCTCTTGTTACAACCGACAAGAACACCTTCGGAAAGGGAATGCTGGCTGTCGCCGCCTTTGCTGCGTTCCTCATCTGCGCGGTATTGATTACCCGAACCGGGAGCAATGGAAGCGAGATGGTGAATATCTATCTGCTCGTCACCGCGATCGTCCTCATGCTGACGATCAATTTCTCTGAAAACGCCAACGGCCTCCATCGACTTTATCGCGAGCGCCTGAGTGCTGCGTTTCGCCTGGGCGCAGACATTGTGGGACCAGGGCCGCTTCTGCTTTCCAATATTGATCAGGCGAACGCGCCCTACCTCCTGGTCAATGCCACATTGAATGCTCGTCAACGATCGGCGTTGGGGCCGGCAGCCGATACGATGTCGCTCCAAAACGAAGCTGAAGATCGCGCGGCGACCACCAAGGCCGTCGAACACGGTGACACGCGCTTGCGCGAAACAGATCCTGTGAAGCGAGGACGCAATGCTGAGTTCTTCATTTTCTCAGGGAGTTTCGTCGGCAGTGACCTGACGGGTTACGTGAGGTCGACACTGATGCAGGACAACTTGAAGCAACTCGACCTCGCAACGGCAGTTGCGATTTCGGGTGCAGCGGTCTCCTCAAGCATGGGTCGTGTGCGGATCGGTCTTCTGCGTCCAACGATGGCACTCCTGAATCTACGCCTCGGCTATTGGATGCCGAACCCACGCTTCGTAAAGCCGGTATCGTATGAAAACCCCAGCGGTCGACCGGCATTGGAATACACTCGCTGGTATGATTTTTTCCGCGCCTATCTGATCGCGGAGTCATTTGGATTACTCTCTGACGATGCGGCAAAGGTTTATCTTACTGACGGTGGACACATCGACAATATCGGCCTCTACCAGCTCCTGAAGCGGGAGTGCCGCATCATCATCGTCGCCGACGCGGAGGCAGATCCCGCAATGACGTTCGGCGCTCTGGTCGATGCCGAGCGCTTCGCCCGCATCGACCTCGGCGTGCGGATCAACATCAAGTGGGCGCCGATCCGCGCCGCAGCACTCAAGAGAAAGGAAAACCTCGAACAAGATGTCCCCGAGGATTCTGAGTTACATGATTGCCACTTTGCGATCGGCGACATCGACTATGGTGAAGGGAAGAAAGGAATTCTGCTATACGTCAAAGCCGCTGTCACCGGGGATGAACCGGACTACGTTCTGGACTACGAACGCCGCTATCCATCGTTCCCTCATGAATCCACTGGCGACCAGTTCTTCTCTGAAGAGCAGATGGAGGCCTATCGGGCACTTGGATTCCACGCCATGTCTCGAGCGCTCTCTGATCCCGACCCAAAGAAGCACATCCGGGAGCGCCCGGAGGAATCTACGCAGCGTCTTGCAGAGCTGAAGAAACAGCTTGGGCTCTGGGGTGCACCCCACTAACGTCTGAGCTTTGACTTGCCTCGCAAAACTGGAGAGGTTGTCTGACGCAAGTCCAAGCCTCAGCGGTTGCGCCTGCCCAGAAGCTGCCAACCCCCACCCCCAAATTCCCCCCCGAAACCACCATCCCGGGAGGCGCCATCTTCCCCCCACCTCAATCCACGTTGAAGCTCAGCGGCTTGGCCTGCTTGATCGCCGGATGGGCGGTGAGCGTGTCGAGCACCGCCTGCTCGACGCCGCCGTCGACATAGAGCAGCGCGATCGCCTCGCCCTTTTCCTTCTCGCGGCCGAGCTGGAAATTGGCGATGTTGACGCCGGCGTCGCCGAGCGTCGTGCCCATGAAGCCGATCATGCCGGGCACGTCGGTGTTGGCGATGTAGATCATGTGGGCGCCGACATCGGCGTCCATGTTGATGCCCTTGATCTGGATGAAGCGCGGCTTGCCGTCGGAAAACACCGTGCCGGCGATCGAGCGGGTCTGGTTGCCGGTGGTCACCGTCAGCTTGATGTAGCCGTCATAGACGCCGGTCTTGTCGCGCTTGACCTCGGAGAGCACGATGCCCTTTTCCTTGATCATGATCGGGGCCGAGACCATGTTGACGTCGGCCACCTGGCTGCGGATCAGGCCCGCCAGCAGCGCCGAGGTCAGCGCCTTGGTGTTCATCTCGGCGGTCGAGCCGTCATAGAGGATCTCGATTTCCTTGATGGCGCTTTCGGTCACCTGGCCGACAAAGGCGCCGAGCACGTCGGCGAGCCGGATGAAGGGTTTTAGCCTTGGCGCCTCCTCGGCCGTGATCGAGGGCATGTTGATGGCATTGGAGACCGCGCCCTTGACGAGGTAGTCCGACATCTGCTCGGCCACCTGCAGCGCGACATTCTCCTGCGCCTCGGTGGTGGCGGCCCCCAGATGCGGGGTGCAGACGACATTGGGCAGGCCGAACAGCGGGCTCTCGGTTGCGGGCTCCACTTCGAAGACGTCGAAGCCGGCGCCGGCGACATGGCCGGACTTCAGCGCCTCGGCAAGGGCCGCCTCGTCGACCAGGCCGCCGCGGGCGCAGTTGATGATGCGCACGCCGGGCTTGGTCTTCGCCAGCGCCTCGCGGCTCAGAATGCCGCGGGTCTTGTCGGTCATCGGCACGTGCAGCGTGATGAAATCGGCCTGCGCCAGCAACTCGTCGAGCTCGACCTTGGTCACGCCCATCTCCTGGGCGCGCTCGGCCGAGAGGAACGGGTCGTAGGCGAGCACATGCATCTTCAGGCCCAGCGCGCGCGATATGACGATCGAGCCGATGTTGCCGGCGCCGATGACGCCGAGCGTCTTGCCGGTGATCTCGACGCCCATGAACTTCGACTTCTCCCACTTGCCGGCCTGGGTCGAGGCGTCGGCGGCGGGCAGCTGCCGGGCCACCGCGAACATCAGCGCGATGGCGTGCTCGGCGGTGGTGATCGAGTTGCCGAACGGCGTGTTCATGACAATGATGCCGCGGCGCGAGGCTGCCGGAATGTCGACATTGTCGACGCCGATGCCGGCGCGGCCGATGACCTTGAGATTGGTGGCCGCCGCGATCAGCTTTTCGGTGGCCTTGGTGGCCGAGCGGATCGCCAGCCCGTCATAATTGCCGATGATGGCGGCAAGCTTTTCCTTGTCCTTGCCGAGCAGCGGCTGAAAATCGACCTCCACACCGCGATCGCGAAAAATCTGGACGGCGGTTTCGGAGAGTTCGTCGGATACGAGAACGCGAGGTGCCATGATGGCCTCCTTGAATGGGGTTCAGGTCTATAAAGGAAATGGGCGGCCCCGCCCTCGGGCGAGGCCGGACTGGGTCTCAGGCCGCCGCCCTGGAAAGCGTCGCCTTCTGGGTCTCGAAAGCCCAGGCGAGCCACGGCGTCAGCGCCTTGAGATCGGCGGTCTCGACGGTGGCGCCGCACCAGATGCGAAGGCCCGACGGCGCGTCGCGATAGGCGCCGATGTCGAAGGCGACGCCTTCCTTCTCTAAGAGGCCCGCCACGCCCTTGGCGAAGGCCGCCTGGGCGTCCGCGTCGAGCGCCGCCACGTCCGGGTCGATGATCGTCAGGCAGACCGAGGTGTTCGACCGGGTTTCGTCGACCCGGGCGAGATTGCCGAGCCAGGTCGTCGAGGCGGCGAAATCGAACAGCACTTGGGCGTTGGCGTCGGCGCGCGCGATCAGCGCGTCGAGCCCGCCGATCGACTGCGCCCAATTGAGCGCGTCGAGATAGTCCTCGACGCAAAGCATCGACGGCGTGTTGATGGTCTCGCCCGAGAAGATGCCCTCGATCAGCTTGCCGCCGGAGGTTAGCCGGAAGATCTTCGGCAGCGGCCAGGCCGGCACATAGGTCAGAAGCCGCTCAACGGCGCGCGGGCTGAGAATGAGCATGCCGTGCGCGCCCTCGCCGCCCAGCACCTTCTGCCAGGAGAAGGTGACGACGTCGAGCCTGGAGAAATCCATCTCCTGGGCGAAGGCCGCCGAGGTGGCGTCGCAGATGGTCAGCCCCTTTCGGTCGGCGGGAATGAAATCGGCGTTGGGCACCCGCACGCCGGAGGTGGTGCCGTTCCAGGTGAAGACCACGTCGCGGTCGAAATCGATGGTCGAAAGATCCGGCAGTTCGCCGTATGGCGCCTCGATCTTGCGGACGTCCTTGAGCTTGAGCTGCTTGACCACGTCGGTGACCCAGCCGGAGCCAAAACTCTCCCAGGCGACCATGTCGACGCCGCGCTCGCCGAGCAGCGACCACAGCGCCATCTCGACGGCGCCGGTGTCCGACGCCGGCACGATGCCGATGCGGTAGTCGGCGGGAACCTTGAGGATGTCGCGGGTAAGCTCGATCGCCTGCTTGAGCTTGGCCTTGCCGACCTTGGCGCGGTGGGAGCGGCCCAGCGGCGCATCGGCAAGGGCTTCGAGCGACCAGCCAGGACGCTTCGAGCAGGGACCCGAGGAAAAATTGGGATTTTGCGGACGGTTGTCCGGCTTGGCGATACCAGTCATTCGGCTATCCTTCCAGATAGTGGCCCCTCGTTGGGGAGGGGTGGCCCACTGGCGGAGGTATATTTGCCGCGCTGCGAAGTCAAGCGGAATGCTCGGAGGGCACGAAAAAGGCGGGGTTTCCCCCGCCTCGGATCGTGGTCATCGGGCGCTTTCGCCTACCAGAGTTCATAGCGCAGGCCGACGCGGACCTCGTGCTTCTCGAAGCCGTTGTCGCGGGCCTGGGCGCCGCTGGCGCCGGCCAGCGCGGTGGCGGCGTCATACTGGAACATCGGGCCGGAGGCGGTCTTCTGGTAGCGGTAGCCGAGATCCAGCTTGAGGCTCTCGGAGATGTCGTAGGACATGCCGGCCATCAGCGCATAGGTGAAGCGCCAGCTGTCGGCGCCCGCCTGCGCGGTCTCGGTCGTGCCGCAGGCGCCGCCGAGATCGACGCATCGATTGGTCGAATTCAGGTCGTCCCACTTGACCCGGGTGATGCCCGCGCCGGCGCCGAGATAGGGGGTGAAGCCAACCACGGTGCCGAGATCGACATAGCCGTTGGCCATGAAGCCGTAGCTCTCGAAGTCCTGGCGGCCGGTCGAGCTGCAGGTGGTGTTGGCCGGCGTGCCGCCGACGCAGTCTCCGGCGGCGCTGCTCGAGCCGTCAAAGCGTCCGCGGCTGAAGTCGACCGTCAGGTCGGAGCGGAAGTAGTCGGTGAAGGCGTAGCCGAAGCCGATGGCCCCGGAAAAATCCGAGGTCAGGTCCGAGGAATCGAACGCCGTGGCGGTGTAGCTTGCCGGCGGGCCGGCATCGAAGACATTGTAGGACGTCGCCGCCCCCTTGCTCTGCAGCGAATAGCCGATGTCGCCGCGCAGGTACCAGCCGGAGCCGACCTCGACCATCTGCGTCGTCGGCAGTTCCGGTGCGTAGATGATCTGGTCGATGTCGGCGGCCAGCGCCGGCGACGCCGCGCCCGCCAGCAGCACCAGACATGAGGACAACGCGATTCGCTTGAGCATGGTCAGCCCTTTCCTTCGATGGGCATGGAAGGCTCGGCGCCGTCCGTGCAGTTCATTGCGGCCGAGTATGAGGGCGAGTGGTTAAGTCGAGGTTAAGCATGTTTCTTAACCGTGTTTGTTTGCCGTCGATTAACCCTGTCGCGCCCGCCGCCCGCATTTGGACAGCAGAAAGCCGCCCGGTGTCTCCACCGGGCGGCTCGATCGAAGGTCGGATCTGGTTACTTGTAGACCGGCTGGGAGTAGATCGGCGCCGGCTCGACATAGGCTGCCTGGGTTTCGCAGCCGCCGAAGCTGTAGCGCAGGCCGCCGCGGACCTCGTGCGAGTCAAAGCCGCGGTCGTAGCCCTGGTAGCCGGAGCTGCCCAGCGCGCGGAACATGCCGCCGCCGCTGACATGGCGGTAGCGGTAGCCGAGATCGCCCTTGAGGTTGCAGGTCAGGTCGACCGATGCGCCGGCCATCAGCGCGTAGGTGAAGCGCCACTTGGCCCCGCCGCCATGGTTGTCCTCGTAGCAGTCGCCGCTCGCGTCTTCGCAGGCCACGTTGTTCAGGCCGTTCCACTTGACATAGGTGCCGCCGAGACCGCCGCCGGCATAGGCGGTGAAGCGGCCCCACTTGTAGAGATCGACATAGGCGTTGGCGAGCAGGCTGTAGGCCGTCATCGACGACAGGTCGGTCGAGGTACAGGCGACAGGGCCGGCGCCGCAGGTGCCGATGGTCGAGCCATTGAACTTGGCCTTGCCGAAATAGTCGAGCGTCACGTCGCCGCGAAGCCGGTCGGTGGCCTGGTAGCCGACGCCGCCGCCCACCGAGTAGGAGCCGCGCAGCTTGGAGCTGGAAAAGGCGGTGTAGGTGTTGAGGTCGCCCTGGAAGAAGTCGACGCCCTTGCTGCGGTTCCAGGCATAGCCGACGTCGCCGCGGATGTACCAGCCCGAAGCCGAGGCCACCACCGGCTGTTCCGGCTGCTGGTAGATGGGTTCCTCAGGCAACTGAGGGATGATGTCTGCTGCTTGTGCTGTTACCGCGCCAAACAGCGCCATGGCCGCACCCGCCAGGAGGAATTTCTTCATGATCTGCTCCATCGTCGAATCTGGCGCTGCATGCCCCGAGCGGAATGCTTCACACCGTTGTTTCGAGATGGATAATGGGCAGCAAAGGTTAAATCTGGCTTAACCACGTTCGTTTACCAGGAATCGAAACAAAAATATTTTGCGACAATAGAAATGGCGGCCGAAGCCGCCATTTTTGCATTTTTAGATTTGGTTAACCATGGAGATCAGGCGGCGTTGCGCACATCCGAGATCACGGTGACCAGGTTGTCGACGATGCCCTCGATCTGGGCCCTGTCGTCGCCTTCGGCCATGACCCGGATCAGCGGCTCGGTGCCCGAGGCGCGGATGACCAGCCGGCCGGTCTTGCTCAGCTCGCTCTCGGCGTCGCCGATGGCCTGGCGCACGCGCTTGTCCTCCAGCGGCTTGCCGCCCGAATAGCGCACATTCTTGAGCACCTGCGGCACCGGCTCGAAGCGGCGGCAGACCTCAGAGACCGGTCGGCCCATCCGCTGCACGCAGGCCAGCACCTGGAGGGCCGCCACCAGGCCGTCGCCGGTGGTGGCGAAATCCGACAGCACGATGTGGCCGGACTGCTCGCCGCCGACATTGTAGTCGTGGGCGCGCATGTGCTCGACCACGTAGCGGTCGCCCACCTGGGTGCGGGCGAGATTGAGCCCCTTGTCGCCGAGGAAGCGCTCGAGCCCGAGATTTGACATGATGGTGGCGACGATGCCGTTGCCGCGCAGCAGGTTGTCGGCGGCCCAGGATTCGGCGATCAGCGCCATCAGCTGGTCGCCGTCGACAATGGCGCCGTTTTCGTCGACGATGAGCACCCGGTCGGCGTCTCCGTCGAGCGCGATGCCGATGTCGGCGCGCACCTCGTGCACCTTGCGCGCCAGCGCCACCGGATGGGTCGAGCCGCAATTGAGATTGATGTTGGTGCCGTTCGGCTCGTTGCCGATCGTCACCACTTCGGCGCCCAGTTCCCACAGCGCCGCCGGCGCCACCTTGTAGCCGGCGCCATTGGCGCAGTCGATCGCCACGCGCATGCCCGACAGCGTGATGTCCTTGGGCATGGTGCGCTTGGCGAACTCGATGTAGCGGTCGTGGACGCCGTCCACGCGCTTGGCCCGGCCGATCGCCTCGGAGCGGGCGAGCTGCAGATGGATGTCCTCGTCAAGCAGCGCCTCGATGCGCATCTCGATCTCGTCCGACAGCTTGAAGCCGTCGGGACCGAACAGCTTGATGCCGTTGTCCTGGTAGGGGTTGTGCGAGGCCGAGATCATCACGCCGATGTCGGCGCGCAGCGACCGCGTCAGCATGGCCACCGCCGGCGTGGGGATCGGTCCCAGCAGGAAGACGTCGACGCCGGCGGCGGTGAAGCCTGCCACCATGGCGTTCTCGATCATGTAGCCCGACAGGCGCGTGTCCTTGCCGATGACGACCCGGTGGCGGTGCTCGCCGCGCTTGAACAGGTTGCCGACCGCCAGTCCCACCCGCATCGCGATGTCCGGAGTCATCGGCGCCATGTTCGATTGACCGCGGATGCCGTCGGTCCCGAAATAACGTTTGCTCATGAAGCCCCCTTGCCGGTGCTGCGGTATCAATGAGTCCCGCGCTGATTCCCGTCGCCCTGATGTCTTATATTCCCTCACGAGAATAAAGTCAGTTTTGATTACAAATCGTAGCAATTGACACGAAACGGGGCCGTCGGCGGCATTGGGCGCGGCGTTTTCAGCTCCATGGTAAACAGACCATGGCTGTGCGGTTAACAGGCCATGACTGTTCCGGCCGTCGCCCGGAGCATTCCCGGACGAAGTGAATGTCACGTCGTCAAAGGACAATGCGACAGATCGGAAACTGAGAGCACGTCGGCGATTGAATGAAAAGCAGAAGCGCATCCATGCATGTCGCCCGAAAATGTGCGGCGGTTTCGCGATCACGACATGCATCGTGACAGAGAGCCAGAGCGGCCTCCGGCGCCGCTTCGGCTCCAGAAAGCAGGATGCCGCAGCATCCGGGGATCCTGCGGCATCTCGTCAGTCAACAGGGGCCGGCGGATGAACCGCCTGCCGGTTGCCAGCTATTGCGGCTGCGGCTCGAGGCCCGCCTCGGGCTCGTCGCCCTTCTTGCCCTTGCCCTTGACGCCGGCGGTCGGAACCGCGGTGCCGCGGCTTGGCGGCGTGTCGTCGCCGAGATCGCGCGCGGGCTTCTCGCCGCGCACCAGCGACTTGATCTCCTCGCCCGACAGGGTCTCGTATTCCAGCAGCCCTTCGGCGAGGATGACGAAATCCTTCTTCTTCTTGGTCAGGATCGAGCGCGCCTCGGTATAGGCCTGGTCGATCAGGCGGCGGATCTCGCTGTCGATCTTCTGCGCGGTGGATTCCGAGACGTTCTTCTGCTGCGCCACGGAATGGCCGAGGAAGACCTCCTGCTGGTTCTCGCCGTAGGCGACCTGGCCGAGTTCGTCGGAGAAGCCCCACTGGGTGACCATGGCGCGCGCCAGCTTGGTGGCCTGCTCGATGTCCGAGGAGGCGCCCGAGGTGATGTTCTCCTTGCCGAAGGTCAGCTCCTCGGCGACGCGGCCGCCCATCATGATGGCGAGCCGCGAGACCATCCACTTGAAGCTCATCGAGTAGCGGTCGCCTTCCGGCAGCTGCATCACCATGCCGAGCGCGCGGCCGCGCGGAATGATGGTGGCCTTGTGCACCGGGTCGGCCATGGCGACGTTCATCGCCACGATGGCGTGGCCGGCCTCGTGATAGGCGGTCAGCTTCTTCTCGTCCTGGGTCATGGCGGTGGAGCGGCGCTCGGCCCCCATCATCACCTTGTCCTTGGCGTCCTCGAACTCCTGCATGGTGACCATGCGCTTGTTGCGGCGGGCGGCCATCAGGGCTGCCTCGTTGACGAGGTTCATCAGATCGGCGCCGGAGAAGCCGGGGGTGCCGCGGGCGAGCGTGTTGAGATTGACGTTCGGCGCGATCGGCACGTTGCGCACATGCACCTTGAGGATCTTCTCGCGGCCCGAGACGTCCGGCAGCGGCACCACCACCTGGCGGTCGAAGCGGCCCGGGCGCATCAGCGCCGGGTCGAGCACGTCGGGACGGTTGGTGGCGGCGATCAGGATGATGCCCTCATTGGCCTCGAAGCCGTCCATCTCGACCAGCAGCTGGTTGAG
This sequence comes from Hoeflea marina, assembly GCF_003182275.1. Taxonomy (GTDB): domain Bacteria; phylum Pseudomonadota; class Alphaproteobacteria; order Rhizobiales; family Rhizobiaceae; genus Hoeflea; species Hoeflea marina. The sequence continues at coordinate 29,001 of NZ_QGTR01000010.1, read as the reverse complement.
CGTCTGCTCGCGCTCGTCGTTGCCGCCGCCCAGACCGGCGCCGCGATGCCGGCCGACGGCGTCGATTTCATCGATGAAGATGATGCAGGGAGCGTTCTTCTTGGCCTGTTCGAACATGTCGCGGACGCGGGACGCGCCGACGCCGACGAACATCTCGACGAAGTCCGAGCCGGAAATGGTGAAGAAGGGCACATTGGCCTCGCCGGCCACCGCGCGCGCCGTCAGCGTCTTGCCGGTACCGGGAGGGCCCACCAGCAGCACGCCGCGGGGGATCTTGCCGCCCAGCCGCTGGAACTTCTGCGGGTCGCGCAGGAATTCGACGATCTCCTCGAGATCCTGCTTGGCCTCGTCGACGCCCGCCACGTCGGCGAAGGTGACGCGGCCGTGCGCCTCGGTCAGAAGCTTCGCCTTCGACTTGCCGAAGCCCATCGCGCCGCGCGAGCCGCCCTGCATCTGGCGCATGAAGAAGATCCACACGCCGAGGATGAGCAGGATCGGCAGCCACGAGATCAGATAGCCGATCAGCGTGTTGGAACTGTCGACCTCCGGCTTGGCGGTGATGGCGACATTGTGGGTGTTGAGCCGGTCGATCAGGTTGGCGTCGCCCGGCGAATAGGTCTGGAAGGTTCCGCTGGTGTCGGAATAGGTGCCGCTGATCCGCTCGCCGATGATCGTCACGTCGCGCACGCGCCCGGCATCGATGTCGCTGAGGAACTGCGAATAGGCAATGTCCCGTCCCGCCGTGCGCTCGGTCGGTGCCTGGAACATGTTGAACAGCGCAACCAGCAGGAGGGCGATGATTGCCCAGAGGGCGATATTGCGAAAATTAGGGTTCATTCTTTTCCCCGGGGGTCCTGGCGCCTGATGGGCCAAATATGCGTCGTGACGCCATTGTGTGCTCGTAACATAGGTTTCGAATGCGCCGTTGCCAAGGCGCGAGAGCGACCATTGCATGACTAGTTTAACGCCGATGCCCACGGGCAGTCGGGAAATGGCCTGGCGCCGGCCAGATTCGCCAGTGACCGGGCCACCGGCAGCTCGAAAACCGGCAGGAGCCGCGACGCACGGCCGCACAGCGGCTCGACGTCGAAACCGGCCCCGGACAGCCCGGTGGCAGCCGCCGGGTCGCCGCTCCCGTCCCCCTGCCGCAGCACCACCGGCAGCAGGCCCGGCGTCGGTCCGGCGCGGACGAGCAGCGGGGTCCGCGCATCCCGGTTGGTGATGCGGAACCGCCCGTCCCAGTCGCAGCTCTCCAGCGGCGCCACACTGATTTCCGGCAGGTCGCGGCGCTCGCGCTGCAGGATGAGCGCGCCGCCGCTCCGCGTCATCACCGCGCGGCCGAGCGTGCAGGCCCCCGTGGTCCCGCCGAGGATGAAATCGGCCAGCAGCGCGCGCCCGGCGCGATCCATCGCCCGGCGCCGTCCGCCGGCTAGCCCGATCATCGCCTCCGCCGCGGCGAGCACGACGGCGGCGGGGGCCTGACCGGGCTCCAGACGGAACCGGCCGTCGGCGAGCCTTGTTCCTGCCGCCTCGATGAGTGCCGCCACCGCATCTGCCTGCGCCAGCCGGGCTCCGGCAATGTCGGCCGCGTCAGCCGGCGCGACGCCGTCCGAGAGCTGCCGGCGCATCCTCACCCGCTCGAACCGGCTGTCGGCATTGCTGGGATCGTCGATCCAGCCCTGCCCCGCGCGCGTGAGCCATTGCCGGATGGTGTCGCGGCGGGTGGCAAGCAGCGGCCGCAGCACCCAGAGGCGACCATCGAACAGCGTCGCCGGCGGAATGCCGGCGAGGCCTGCCGCGGCGGCGTCGGCCGAGCGCAGCCGGCGCATCGCCACCGTCTCGGCCTGGTCGTCTGCGGTGTGTCCGGTGGCGACGCCGACGAGGCCGAGCCGGTCGGCGGCCGCTTCCATCAGCCGGTAGCGGGCTTCCCGCGCCGCGGCCTGAAGGCCGGTGGCGGGCTTCGGTCCGGTCCAGGCCAGCGTCTCGTGCGCGAGGCCGAAGCGCAGGCAGAGCACCCCGACCCCGGCTGCCTCGGCGGCCGATGCGGCGCGCAGTCCGTGGTCGACGGTCAGCCCCACCAGCCTGCGCGGCGACGGCAGCGCCCGGTTGACCGCGTCGAGCGCCAGCAGCAGGCCGGTCGAATCGCTGCCGCCGGAGACGGCGATGCCGAGAGGTCCGGGCGCGGTGATGTGGGTGAGGAAATCGCGCAGCGTCTTCGAGAGGCCATCGTCGGGCCTGCCATCGGGTCGCTCGCTGGGTATGCCGCGGCTGGCCGCCGCCGGGGACGGCGGAGTCAGCAGCTGCTCAGCTTCTGTTCGCGGGCGACCTTGTCGCGGATCACCTTGGATGAACCCGGATAGCTCACCAGCACTTCGCGGTAGGTGGCGCAGGCGGTGTCGCGGTTGTTGAGGGCTGCCAGCGACATGCCGAGCTTCAGCAGTGTCTCCGGTCCCTTGTCGGCCTTCGGAAACAGCTTGTGGGCGTCGAGGAATGTCTTGGCCGCCTCGTTGAACCGGGCCTGCGAAAACTGCGCCTCGCCCATCCAGAACATCGCGTCGGAGGCCTGCGGACCCTCGGGATAGGCGGCGAGGTAGTCCTGGAACACCTGCTCGGCGAGCGGGTAGTCGCCGGCCAGAACGTGGTTGTATCCCGTCTGGTAGAGCTCTTCGGGCGAGCCGAGCGACGCCGTCTGGCTGCCCGTCGCCGGAGCCGTGCCCGACGGCGCGACGAGATTGCCGCTGTCGTCGAAGATGATCTGGCCGATGTCCTTGGGCGGCGCGCCGGCGCCCGGATTGGTCGAGGCCGTGGCTGTGTCCTCGACGCCGGGGAGCGCGGAGGAATCGGCCTGCTTGGTGGCGGGCTCCGTCACCGCCGGACCGGCATCGCTCCGCTTGGCCGTGCCGCCGCCTTCGAGCTGCTGGAAGCGGAACTCGTTGTCCTCCTGCATCTGCCGCATCTGCTCCTGCATCTGCAGCAGCTGGAAGCCCAGTTCCTCGATGCGGCCGTTGAGGCCCCGCACCTGCTCCTCGAGCTGGCCGATGCGGAAGACGTCGTCGCCCGAGACCTGCACGTTCTGGACGGTTGCCCCGGACTGGCCCACCGCGGCGGGCGGAAGCGCGCGCTGCGGGCTCAGGACGGAGAAGATGCCGCCGGCCGAAGCCGGGGCGGCCAGCGCGACGACGGCGACGGCGATGAAGAGTGAACGAAGATGATGCATGAAACTGCCTTCTTGCCTGATCGCCGGCCCAGGCTGGCCCGCCCGGCGTGCCTCGATTATCGCAGGCTCGAAGAGTGAATCAACGCACAAATCGGCTAAAATAAGGAGAAATGCAAAACGGGCGGCCCGAAGACCGCCCGCCTGCTGCATTCAGGGCGTCAGGCTCAGCTTCCCGCGCCGGCCAGTGCGGTGACCGCGCGGCGGTTCTGCGACCAGCAGGAGATGTCGTCGCAGACGGCCACCGGCCGCTCCTTGCCGTAGGAGAGCGTGCGTATGCGGTTGGCCGGCACGCCATGCGAGGCCAGATAGTCGCGGGTGGCGGCGGCGCGGCGGGCGCCGAGGGCCAGGTTGTATTCCCGTGTGCCGCGCTCGTCGGCATGGCCTTCGATGGTGATCTGGTAGTTGCCGTACTGGCCCAGCCACTGCGCCTGGCGGTCGAGCGTGGCGGCGGCGTCGGCCCGGATCACCGAGGAGTCGGTGTCGAAGAAGATGCGGTCGCCGACATTGACGGTGAAATCCTGCTGCGATCCCGGGGTCGCGGCGCCCGCGCCGAGGCCGAGGTCGGACGCGTTGTTGGGAAGGTTGTTCTTCTTCGACGCGCATCCGGTAACTGCCAGCGCGACGAAGAGCGCCAAAATTGCCGGGTTGCGGGCAAGTGCTTGCATGCGGCCCATGACCGATCTCCTTGAAAGTGTGGTTGACCAAATCTAACCGGTCGCGGTTAATCCGCATTGAACAGACAGGGTTAACAAATCATGTTTTCCCGGGTTTTGAGCGCGATTTGAACCGCAATTGCGGCGCTATAGCGGCCAAATTCCGGCGAAACTATTCCAGCAGCGGCGACCAGGCCGGATCCGAGGCATAGCTCGGCGTCGACACCTGCTGCTCGTTGTAGCCGGTGAGGTCGATCGAATAGATCTGCGGACCGCCCGAGCCGGCCGGCTGGCGGAAGAACATCAGCACCCGGCCGTTCGGCGCCCAGGTCGGGCCTTCATTGTGGAAGCCCGAGGTGAGAATCCGCTCGCCCGATCCGTCGGTCTTCATGACGCCGATCGAGAACTTGCCGCCCGACTGCTTGGTAAACGCGATCAGGTCGCCGCGCGGCGACCACACCGGCGTCGAGTAGGAACCGTCGCCGAAGGAGATCCGGCGCTGGTTGGTGCCGTCGGCATTCATCACATAGAGCTGCTGGCGCCCGCCGCGGTCGCTTTCGAACACGATCTGGCTGTTGTCGGGAGAATAGGAGGGCGAGGTGTCGATCGCCGCCGTGCTGGTCAGCCGGGTGGTGGCCCGCGACCGCAGGTCCATCGTGTAGATGTTGGCGTTGCCGTCCTGCTCGAGGCTCATGATCACGCGCTGGCCGTCCGGCGAGAACCGCGGCGAGAAGGTCATGCCCGGGAAGTTGCCCACCAGCTCGCGCTGGCCGGTTTCCAGCTGCAGCAGGTACACCCGCGGCTGGCCGCCCTCGAACGACATGTAGGTGACCTCCTGGCGCGAGGGCGAGAACCGCGGCGTCAGCACCAGGCTGTTGGCGTCGGTCAGCGTGCGCACATTGGCGCCGTCCTGGTCCATGATCGCCAGCTGCTTCTTGCGATCGGTCTTCGGTCCCGATTCGGCGACGAAGACCACGCGGGTATCGAAATAGCCCTTCTCGCCGGTCAGCCGCTCATAGATCGCGTCGGCGATGATATGGGCCACCCGGCGCCAGTTTTCCGGCTGGGTGAAGAACTGCTCGCCCGAGAGCTGCTGGTTGGCGAAGGTGTCCCAAAGCCGGAATTCGGCGCGCAGCCGGCCGTCGGCTTCCTTGACCACCCGGCCGGTGACCAGCGCCTGGGCATTGATCACCCGCCAGTCCTCGAAGCGGGGCGCGGCGTCGGGATTGGAGATCTTCTCGATGAAGGCGCCCTTGTCCACCGGCGCAAACAGCCCCGACCGCTTCAGGTCGGCCGCGATCACACCCGAGATCTGGGCTCCGAGCTCGTCGCCGGAAATGAAATCGGTGATCGCCACCGGCAGCGGCTCGACATTGGCCTTGTTGATATCGATCTCGACCAGGGCCCGCGCCGGTCCGGACGCCATGACGGCGAACGCGGCAATCAGGGCCATGGACAGGAGAGACAGGCGGCTCAGCTTTTTCATGGTTCGGCCTTTCACTTTCAAAACATCTGGCTCGGGTCGAAGTTCACGACGACTTCCGACCAGGTATCGTATTTCTCGGCAGGCAGCTGGTAGGGCTGCGCCCTGAGCACGGCGCGCTTGGCGCTGCCCGCCAGCGTGCCGCGGGTCCCGGCAGCACCACCCGTGGCGCTGACTTCCGGATCGCCGATGATGTTGCCCGAGGGGTCGAGCCGCATTTTCACGATGACCCGGACATCGCCGCCATCGGCCATGCCGGGGATGATGTTCCAGAACTTCTGGATCTGGCCGCGCAGCGCGTCCATCTCGCTCTGGCTCAGCGTCTCGCCCGACGTCGTCTTCGAACCGCCCAGCGAGGCCGTTTCGGTGGAGCGCTTGGCGCCGCCGCCGGAGGAGTCCTGCTTGTTGAGGAGCGCGGCCACCTCGTCGGCGTTGAAATCGCTCTTTTTCGACGAGCCGCCGGCGGCCTGCGCCGGCTTGGCGGGCTTGGCCGGCTTCGGCGTTTCCCTGGCGGGCTCGGCCGAGGCGGTCTCGACCGGCTTCTCCGGCTTCGGCCGCGCGGCGGGAACCGGTCCGGCCGTCGGCAGTGCGGTGAAATCGGGCTCGGCCGGCGCTGCCTGCTCGATGGCTTCGGCCACCGGATCCGGAGTCGTCTCGGCGGGCGGCGATGCTGTTTCCGTTGGCTTTGCAGGCTCCGGCTTGGCTTCCGGCGCCGGCTCGACCTCGGCTGCGGGCTTTTCCGCAGGCTTCGGCGGCGTCACCGGGTCCGGCTCGGGCGCGGGTTCGGCCTTGGCCACCTCTTGGGCCGGCTTCGGCTCCGGCTCCGGAGCGGGCACGGGGGTCTCGACGGCCTTCGGCGGCGCCTGCGACGTCACTTCCCTCGGGCTGGCCTTGGCCGCCTCCACCGGCTTGAGGTCGGCGTCGTTCTCGCCGACATTCTCGGCATCGGCGACCGGATCGGGCCGCTTGGTCGGCGTCGGCGCCGACTTCTCGGCCATGGGGGCCTTCTTGTCGCCGCGCTGGATCTGGGTGATGGATTCCACCGGCACGATATCGACCGGCAGTGCTTCCATATCTGTGACTTCAAGGGTTCTGGGCGCGGTGAAGCTCGACACCGCAAATCCGATGATCAGCGCGTGGAAAACCGTTGATGCGACCAGACTCCCTTTCATCGGCCCCTAGCTGTCCTGTTCCTGGAGTGTCACCAGGCCCAGATTCTTGAACCCGGCGGCGGAGATGCGCGCCATCACCTTCATGACGGTGCCGTAGTCGGCATTGGTGTCGCCGCGCACATAGATGCGTTCGCTGTAGCCCGTGGTGGCGATCGCCTCGAGCTTGGCGACCACTTCCTCGAGCGGGATCTCGGTTTCCTGCAGGAACACCTTGCCCTCGGAATTGACCGAGACGGTGATCGGCTGGGTATCGGAATTGAGCGCCTTGGCCTGCGTTTCCGGCAGGTCGATGGGCACGCCGACGGTCATCAGCGGCGCCGCCACCATGAAGATGATGAGCAGCACGAGCATGACGTCGACGAACGGCGTGACGTTGATTTCGCTGACCAGCTGCTTGCGGTTGCGGCCGCGGCCGCGGCGCCTGCCGCCGGATCCGCCGCCTGATGTTGCCATGCCCATGGTTCAATCCACCCTATTCAGCTGCCTGGCGCGGTGTCAGGCGCTCGTCGATCTGACGCGACAGGATGCCCGAGAACTCGTCGGTGAAGCCTTCGAGCCGCGAGGTGATCTTGCCGGCATCGGCGGAGAACTTGTTGTAGGCGATGACCGCCGGGATGGCGGCGAGCAGGCCGATGGCAGTGGCCAGCAGCGCCTCGGCGATGCCGGGCGCGACGACGGCGAGATTGGTCGATTTCGAGCCGGCGATGGCCTGGAACGAGGTCATGATGCCGATGACGGTGCCGAACAGGCCGATGAACGGGGCGGATGAGCCGATGGTGGCGAGCGAGCCGAGCCGCGCTTCCAGCGTTTCGGCTTCCCGCGCCAGCGTCACGTCCATCGCCTTGTCGATCCGCATCTGCAGGCCGATGGGCGATTTCGCGCCGCGCTCGAAGGACTTCTTCCACTCCCGCATCGCCGAGACGAAGATCGCGGCCATGCCGGAGGATTTGCGGTCCGACAAGGTGCGGTAGAGCTCCTCGAGCGACTGACCCGACCAGAACACCTGTTCGAACTGGTCGAGCTGGCGCCGCACCCGGGCAAAGGAGACATACTTGTCGACGACGATGGCCCAGGTCCAGATCGATGCACCGATGAGTCCGAGCATGACGAGCTTGACGACAAAGCCCGCCTGCATGAAGAGCGACCAGAGCGTCACGTCGCTCGTCGCTGCCAATCCTACCTGTTCCATTTCGATAACCCTCGAATCCAAACGCCCGGCGTGGTACCGGGCGGCCAAGTCGTCACGACTGCCTGAAAACCAGACTGCACGGTTGCCGCCATGTCCTTGCTGGTCTTCTTGCGGTCAAATTTGGTCAAAGGATGGCGCGACACCGGGCCTGCCGCCCCTCTTGCCTGATTCATACACCGTTATGGTTAAGGCTTGGTTAGGATTCGGAAGCCGGGTCGATGCCGAACCTGCGCGCCAGATCCTCCGGCAGTCTCCGGGCGCGGCCGTGGCCGTTGATGACCGCCACCGTCACCCGCGCGGTCACCAGCACCGCGCCGTCGCGGCTGATCGTCTGGTCGAGCCGCATGCGGGCGCCGCGGACCTCGGTGGTGCTGGTGGCGATGGTGAGGATGTCGTCCATCCGCGCCGGCTGCCGGAAGTCGATCTCCATGTGCCGCACCACGAAGGCCACCGCGTCGGCCGGATCCCGGTCTCCGTGCAGGGCGCCCTGGGTGACGCCCAGCAGCCGGATGAAGTCGGTCCGCCCGCGTTCGAGGAAATGCAGGTAGCGCGCATGGTAGACCAGTCCGGAAAAATCCGTGTCTTCGTAGTATACCCGCTGCATGAGCTCGTGGCCCGCCTCTGTGAGCACGCCCGACAGTATCGCCTGGTCCATCGCTTTCCCTTTCCTCCAAATCTGTGTGCAGGAACGAAATGGGCTTGGCAAGCATTGCAACCCTGTCACAATTCTACCCTATCAGGGTTGAATGATGTCTGTTTGAAGTGGGGAACGATCATATGAAGATAGCGATTTTGGGTGGTGACGGGTTCATAGGGTGGCCGACGGCCCTGCATCTGTCGGACGCGGGCCATGAGATCCACATCATCGACAACCTGTCGCGCCGCTGGATCGACACCGAACTCGGCGTGCAGTCGCTGACCCCGATGGACTCGATCCAGGAGCGCACGCGCATCTGGCACCAGGAGACCGGGCGCCGGATCCATTTCCATCTCATCGATCTCGCCCGCGACTACGAGGTCTTCAAGCAGTGGCTGTCGGCCAACCGGCCCGAGGCCATCATCCATTTCGCCGAGCAGCGCGCCGCTCCCTATTCGATGAAGTCCGACCGGCACAAGAACTACACGGTCAACAACAACGTCAACGCCACCCACAACGTGCTCAACGCCATCGTCGAGACCGGCATCGACGCGCATCTGGTGCATCTAGGCACCATGGGCGTCTACGGCTACTCGACGGTGGGTGCTGCCATTCCCGAGGGCTATCTGCCCGTCGGCATCGACACGATGGGTGGCGAGACGGTCAGGCAGGAGATCCTCTACCCGGCCAATCCGGGCTCGATCTACCACATGACCAAGTGCCTCGATCAGCTGCTGTTCCAGTTCTACGCCAAGAACGACGGGCTCAGGATCACCGACCTGCACCAGGGCATCGTCTGGGGCACCCACACCGAACAGACCCGGCGCCACGCGCAGCTGATCAACCGCTTCGACTATGACGGCGACTACGGCACCGTGCTCAACCGCTTTCTGATCCAGGCGGCCATCGGCTATCCGCTCACCGTTCACGGCAGCGGCGGCCAGACCCGCGCCTTCATCCACATCCAGGATTCGGTGCGCTGCATCGAGCTGGCGCTGAAGAATCCGCCGGCGCGCGGCAGCCGGGTCGAGATCTTCAACCAGATGACCGAGACCCACCGGGTGGCCGACCTGGCAAGGCTGGTGTCGGGCCTCACCGGCGCCGAGGTGGTCAATCTCCCCAATCCGCGCAAGGAAGCACCCGAGAACGACCTGGTCGTCGAGAACGCCAAGTTCCTGGCGCTCGGCCTCGACCCGATCAAGCTCGCCGACGGACTGCTCGACGAGGTCGTCGAGGTGGCGCGCAAATTCGCCTTCCGTGTCGACCGTTCGCGCATCCCGGCCATGTCTGCCTGGACAAAGGAGATCGCGCCGCGGCTTAACGCCGATCCGGAAGGCAAGCGGCTGAAATCGGTGTCATGAGCCGCTTCTCGCCCCAGCATGATGGTCTTGTCGCCGCGGCGCCGGCCGCTGCGCGGGCGGCCTATGTGACCTTGGTCACCAACGCCGACTACGCGCTCGGCGCCCGCGCTCTGGCGCGCTCGATCCGGCTGTCCGGCAGCAAGGCGGACATCGCCGTGCTGCACACCGGTGGCGTGGCGGCACAGGACCTGGCGCCGCTCGCCGAATTCGGCTGCCGCCTGGTGCACACCGAACTGCTCGACGTTTCCGACGCCTTCAACGCCCGCCACGCGCGCAAGGCCCTTCACCAGCAGGCACCGTTCAACAAAGGCCGCAAACCGGATTTCCATTCGCCGCTCGACAATTTCTGCAAGCTGCGCCTGTGGCAGCTGACCGAATACGAATCCTGCGTCTTCATCGACGCGGACGCCATCGTGCTGCGCAACATCGACAGGCTGTTCGATTATCCTGAGTTTTCCGCCGCACCCAATGTCTACGAGAGCCTGGCCGACTTCCACCGGCTCAATTCCGGCGTCTTCGTCGCCCGTCCGTCGCTGTTCACCTTCACCGCCATGCTCGCGCGGCTCGACACGCCGGGCGCCTTCTGGCCGCGCACCGACCAGACCTTCCTGCAGACTTTCTTCCCGGACTGGCATGGCCTGCCGGTGACCATGAACATGCTGCAATATGTCTGGTTCAACCTGCCCGAATTGTGGGACTGGCGGTCGATCGCGGTGCTGCACTACCAGTATGAGAAACCCTGGGAAGCCGATCACCCGCGGGCCGCCGAGTTGCAGCCGCTGATCGATCTCTGGCAGGCCTATTTCTCCGGCGAGGCCATTCCCGACATCGCCGCCCTGCACGGTCCGCTGCAGCGCGCGGGCGAGGCCGTCGCAGCCCCGGCGGCCGCCACGGGCCCATGAGCCGCGTGCTGGTGTCCGGCGGCACCGGCCAGGTCGGCCGCTTCATCGTCGAGGACCTGATCGGCCAGGGCTATGAGGTGACGACAGGGGGCAGGACCCGGCCCGGTGCCGGCGCCTTCTCCCGTCCGGTGCGCTACGTGCCGCTCAGCCTCGATCCCGACATCGACCAGTCCCGCGCCTTCGAGGGCGTCGATCACTTCGTCCACGCCGCCTTCGACCACGTGCCCGGCAGGTACCGCGGCGGCGAAGGCGGCGATCCGGACGGGTTTCGCGCCCGCAACCGGGACGGCACGATCCGGCTGTTCGAGACCGCCAGGCGGGAAGGCGTCCGGCGCTGCATCTTTCTCTCGAGCCGGGCGGTGTATGGCGTCCAGCCCCCTGGCTCGGTGCTGACCGAGGAGACGACACCCCACCCCGATACGCTGTACGGCAAGGTCAAGCTGCTTGCCGAGCAGGCTCTGGCCGCGATGACACGGCCGGACTTCGTCGCCGTCAGCCTGCGCGTCACCGGCGTCTATGGCGCCGCCCTGCCCGGCCAGCCGCAGAAATGGGACGGATTGTTCGCGGACTATCTGGCGGGACGCCCGATCGAGCCGCGCGCCGGCTCCGAGGTGCACGGCCGCGATGTCGCCCGCGCCGTCCGGCTGATGCTGGAGCTGCCGCCGGAGGCGGTCAACGGCCGGGTCTTCAATGTCTCCGACCTGCTCGTTGATCGCCATGACCTGCTGGCAGGCCTGCAGGGGGCCACTGATTGCCCGCATCCCCTGCCGGCCAAAGCCTCCGATACCAGTCAATGGCTGATGATCACCGACCGTCTGCAGGCGCTGGGATGGAAGCCGGGCGGCAAGGTTCTCTTGGAAAAGACGATTCGATCGCTCTGTGCCTCCCATATCCGCGATCAAGACTTCCCCCGCTCTCCGCAGGGGAAGTCTTCTGCCCATCAATGAGCGGCGATTAAGCTGAGGCCCGCTATCCGCATCTGGAAGACGGAGTCCTTCGCCGGCTTGACGCGGACGCCGATGCGTGGGGGCATGGCTCAGCCCAATTCGATCAGGAGGATTTCAGGATGGGAGCCGACGCGCAGCGGCAGAACGGAGCATCCAAGCCCGCGGGAAACAATGAGCTCGCGACCGTCGACGTCGAAGTGACCGGCCGGAAATCTCGCAGAGCCTCTGGATGCCGAAATCGGACGCCATCCGAACAGGTTGAACTGACCGCCATGCGTATGTCCGCTCAAGGTCAGGCTCACCCGATCATCGACAGAGGCGAATATATCCGGTTCGTGGGCCATCAGAACAACAGCTTCGCCATCGGGAATACCGGCGAGCGTTGCATCAAGATCATCAATGCCCCGCATGCTGTGGCGGCCATAGGCTGCGCCCGGCAACAACGCCAGTTGATCACCGAGCCCGGCAAGCCAAAATCCATGAACACCCTTCTCGATGCGCACGGCCTCGTTCACATAGGTCGCAATTCCGACGAGCTGCAAGGCGTCCACGACGAATGGAGCCACACTCTGGTCTCGCTGATAGGTCCGGTCGTGCCAATAATCGTGATTGCCGAGTATGGCGTGAACACCAAGAGGCGCATGCAAAGCGCCAAGCGCCGCCGACCATTCCGAAGAATCCACGTTTCCCGTGACAATCTTCGTGCCCGAGACGTAGTCTCCCAAGAGCAGAATGATATCGGGATCCAGTTCCATCGCCTGGCGGCAGATGGCCTCGATCCGCGAAACCGTCATCCAAGGATCACAGGCATGAATGTCGGCGATCACAGCCGCGCGCAGTTTGAGGTCCGCCGGCCAGCGGCGAGGGGTTAGAGCGTATTTCGTAACGCGTGGCTTTCCAAGAACCTCGGAGAATGGATAGGCTGCGGTCGCCACCAGCGTGAGAAAGCCAGCTCCGAGCAGCTTGAGAAGACCACGTCGCGTGATCAATCAATCGTCCTCGAACAGGCTCGCCTGCATCGCGGCGAGATCTTTCGGCATGGCAAGCCCCATATGGCCCCAGGCGCGCGCCGTCAGCACCCGGCCGCGCGGCGTGCGCTGCAAAAATCCCTGCTGGATCAGATAGGGCTCGATGATGTCCTCGATGGCGTCGCGCGGCTCGGACAGGCCGGCTGCGATGGTCTCGATTCCCACCGGCCCGCCGCCGAAATTGCCGGCGATCATGGTGAGGTAGCGCCGGTCGAGCTGGTCGAGGCCGATCGAATCCACTGACAATCGCGTCAGCGCCTCGTCGGCGATGATCTTGGTCACGGCTTCCGCGCGCGCCACCTCGGCGAAGTCACGCACGCGCCTCAATAACCGGCCGGCGATGCGCGGCGTGCCGCGCGAGCGACGCGCGATCTCGACCGCCCCCTCGTCGGTCATGCCGAGTCCCATGATGCGGGCGCCGCGGCGCACGATCAGTTCCAGCTCCTCCACCGAATAGAACTGCAGCCGGACCGGAATGCCGAAGCGGTCGCGCAGCGGGTTGGTGAGCAGCCCGAGCCGCGTCGTCGCCGCCACCAGCGTGAAGCGCGACAGGTCGATCTTCACCGAGCGTGCCGCCGGCCCCTCGCCGATGATCAGGTCGAGCTGGAAATCCTCCATCGCCGGATAGAGGATCTCCTCCACCGCGGGGCTCAGCCGATGGATCTCGTCGATGAACAGCACGTCGCGGTCCTCGAGATTGGTCAGAAGGGCGGCCAGATCGCCGGCCTTGGCGATCACCGGCCCGGAGGTGGAGCGGAAATTGACGCCCAGCTCCTTGGCCATGATCTGCGCCAGCGTCGTCTTGCCGAGCCCTGGCGGGCCGACGAAGAGCACATGGTCGAGCGCCTCGCCTCGGTTTTTCGCCGCCTCGATGAATACCTTGAGGTTGGCCCGCGCCTCGGCCTGGCCGGTGAACTCGTCGAGCGACTGCGGCCGCAGCGTCGTGTCCACGTCCTCGCCGCGCTTCTCCGCGTCGATCAGTCGGTCAGAATCGCTCATGCCAGGCTATTCCCATCATTGGTGGCGGAGCGCAACGGCGTCATGCCAGAAGCTCCATGCCGTGGACCGCCTTGGAGGCGGCCCTGTCAAAAGTGACTGAGTGGCTGCAAGCTGCTCTCATCGAGCTCAAGGCGACAAGATGGTCCGCCACATCGCCCTTCAGCTCCTTCATTCCGGAAAAATAGGGAGCGAGGACATCTTCCAGTTCAAACGAAAGCTCTGCCGTATCGAGCAGGGCTTGCAGCAAACCCAGGACCTGAGCCGATGAATATCGGTAACGTCGCCTGAGCACCCATGCAAATTCGGCAAGGACGACGAGGCTGATATACGCCGGCTCCGTGCTGGTGCGCTCGTTGAAGAACCGCTTGGCACTCTCGAACTGCGCGTGATCGTCATGTACGAAATAGCGCAGCAGGACATTGGTATCGACGGCAATCACTCTTGACCGCCCTCGCCCTCTGGCCATTCCCGGCGTATGCGCTCATCGTCCTCGGCAACCGCCGCTTCTATGGCCTCATCGAAATCCTCAAGCGTCGCCCCGAGCCCGCGGGGCGGCTTGCCCAGAAAGCCGGCAAGATCCTGGACCGAGAGGTTCTTGGGCAGTGCGACAACTTCGCCATCGCGGACAGTCACGTAGAACCGCGTACCGGCTTTCAGATTCAGTTCGTCGCGCACATCCTTGGGGATCGTCAACTGCCCCTTTGATGACATGGTGGTAAACGAGCCCATTTTCTTACCGATCTTTTTTTTCCTACCAAACAGAATAGTAGGAATTCCAATCTGCCGCAACGAACTCGCTTTCAGAACACTGGCCGGGCCGGACGGGAAGCTGTGATCTCAGGCTCAAGTAAGGAATTTCTCATTGCGCAAGGAATGCCTTACCGCGACAATTCCTTCAACCCGAACCGGATCAGCCTGGCTGAATCCGCCCCCTCGCCAGCCGTCTTCAGCGCCGCTGCCACCGCGTTGGCGGCCTGGTCGCGGGAATAGCCGAGATTGGTCAGCGCCGAGACCGCGTCTGTCACCGGCGCCGGCGCCACGCCCTCGCCGAGCTCCTGCTTGAGACCGATCGTGCCTGCCGCCTCGCCGGCAAAGGCCGGCGCCTTGTTCTTGAGTTCCGTGACGATGCGCTCGGCCACCTTCTTGCCGACGCCCGGCGCCCGGCTGACCATGGCGATGTCGCGCAGCGCGATGGCGTTGGCGATTTCCGACGGGCTCAGCGTCGACAGCACGGCCAGCGCCACCTTGGCGCCGACTCCCATCACACCCTGCAGCAGCCGGAACCATTCGCGCTCGAGATGCGAGGAGAAGCCGAACAGCTTGAGCTGGTCCTCCCGCACATAGGTCTCGATGTGGAGCACCGCCGCCTCGCCGGGCGAGCCGAGCCGGCCCAGCGTCCGCGTCGAGCAGAACACGATGTAGCACACGCCGTGCACGTCGATGAGCGCATGATCCTCGTCGATTTCCTCGATGGTGCCTTTGAGCTTGCCGATCATGGCGTCTGCCTCGTGGGTGAGTGGGTCATGGATGGGTGTCGGGCGCGATGACGGCGACGCCCGGGAAGTAGCGCCGATACCCGCCCGGGTCGCGGGTGAGAATGGCATAGCCGCGCACCGCGGCATGCGCGCCGATCAGGAAATCCGGCATCACCTTGTCGCGCGCGCCGCCGAGGCTGCGGTAGACCCGAAACGCCTGCCCCGCCGCGAATGCCGCCTCCCAGGGCAGGTGCTCGCGCTGGACCTGTGTGGCGTCAAGCGCCGCCTCGGCTTCGTCGAGACTGTCGTAGCGATAGCTGAACTCGGCGAAGATCACCGGATTGATGACCAGCCCGTTGCCATGGTTGAGCGCCAGTTGCTCCCGCGACCAGGGATGCCAGGACGGATCGAGCGCCGCCACGTCGATGAGCACATTGGTGTCGACCAGCACCGCCATCTCACCGGTCCCGGGTTTCGCGCATGACGTCCTCGGCGCGGATCTCCGGATCACCGGTGCCCTCGAGCTTCTTCAACGCCACCATGAACCGCTCCAGACGCTCCCGGTTGGCAAGCGACTCCTGCCGGTCGACGGCCTCGATGAACAGCCTCCCGCCCTCGAACTGCACCGAGACCTCGCTGTTGGGGTGAATTCCAGCCAGTTCGCGCAGGGTCTTCGGAATGGTGATCTGGCCTTTGTCCGAGACGCGCATGACCGGCTCCGCAGTTTGAATGATTCCAACTTATTCTGACCGTACAGAACAAGTCAAGAACATTGTGCTGGCTTCGCAACGCGTCATGGATGCGTATCGGGCGCGATGATCTCGACATCGGGAAAATAGGTCCGGTAGCCAGCCGGATCACGGGTGAGGATCGCATGGCCGCGGACAAGCGCATGGGCCCCGATCAGGAAATCCGGCAGCACCTTCTCACGCGCTCCGCCCCGAGCCCGGTAAGCGCGATGCGCCCACCCCGCCTTGATCGCGCATTCCAGCGGAATATCCTCGAAGCTCAGAGGCGTTCGCTCGAAGAACGACCGGAAACCTTGCTCGCTCAGAAAGCTGTAGGACACCTCGGAGGCTATGACGATGTTGAACACCACGTCGCCCGTCGAACCGGCCGCGATCAGATGGGTGCGCGACCAGTCCCGCCAGGGCGAATTTGCGTCCAGCAGGTCGATCAGGATGTTGGAATCAACCAGGGTCGCGGACATCGCGATCCCTGGTGGCGGCCATCACGTCCTCGGCCGACAGGCCGCTGTCGCCTGTGCCGGCGATCTTGTCGATCCAGCGCGCGAAGCGGCGGGCAGCCAGATCCTTCTCGTCGGCGCGACTGGCGAGCACGAGATCGACACCGCCATCGGCGGATTCCACGAACTCGACCTCGCTGCCGATCTTGATGCCCAGCTTGTCGCGGATCCGCTTCGGGATCGTAACCTGGCCCTTTTCCGTAACCCGCATAGGTAATACCTCTGCGGTATTACCTAGTCTGAACAGCAGAACAAGTCAAGAACATTCACTCCGCCGCGATCCTGTAGACCATTGAGGTGCGGTGATGCGAATGGCAGATGGCAATCGCCAGCGCGTCGGCTGCGTGCTCGCTGTCGAAGGTCGCCTTCGGCATCAGCACCCTGACCATCATGTGGATCTGCTTCTTGTCGCCGTGGCCGACGCCGATCACCGTCTTCTTGACCGCGTTGGGCGCATACTCCGCCACCTTCAGCCCGGCCCTCGCCGGCACCACCATGGCGATGCCGCGGGCCTGGCCGAGCTTCAGCGTCGCGGTGGCGTCCTTGTTGACGAAGGTGTTCTCCACCGCCGCCTCGAACGGCTGGTAGGAGTGCACCACCTCTTCCAGCCCGTCATAGAGCTGGTTCAATCGCGAGGCGAGATCCAGCGTCGCGTCCGACTTGATGGTGCCCGAGGCGATGAAGCGCAGATTGTTGCCGAGCGAGTCGACGATGCCCCAGCCGGTGGCGCGCAGCCCTGGATCGATGCCGATGATGCGAATCATGTCTGCCATGTAAAAACCCTAGCTTTGTCGGGTCGAGCTTGCCACCGCAAATGTGAACAAACCAAAAACAAAGCCGCTGGCAGCTCCGCCTGGCGCACGCAAAAGGCGCCCCGCCAGGCGGAGCGCCTTTGATCGTCGCGACCGCCCGGATCAGGCCGAAAGCTTGGCCATCACCTCGTCGGAGACCTCGAAATTGGCGTAGACATTCTGCACGTCGTCATCGTCGTCGAGCGTCGAGATCAGCCTGAGCACCGACAGCGCCTTGTCCTCGTCCACCGGCGCGGTGGTCGCCGGCTTCCAGATCGCCTTCACCGATGTCGCCTCGCCGAGCGCCTCCTCGAGGCCCTTGGAGACATCGCCGATGTCCTCGAAGGCGCAAAGGATGGTGTGGCCGCTCTCGTCGCTGGTCACATCCTCGGCGCCGGCCATGATGGCCGCTTCCATCACCGCGTCGGCCGAGCCGGCGTCGGCCGGATAGACGATCTCGCCGACGCGGGCGAACATGAAGCCCACCGACCCGGTCTCGCCCAATGCGCCGCCGGACTTGGTGAAGGCGGCGCGCACATTCGAAGCCGTGCGGTTGCGGTTGTCGGTCAGCGCCTCGACGATGACGGCGACGCCGCCGGGGCCGTAGCCCTCGTAGCGCACTTCCTCGTAGTTCTCGCTGTCGCCGCCCGACGCCTTGTTGATGGCGCGCTGGATGTTGTCCTTGGGCAGCGAGACCGCCTTGGCGTTCTGGATCGCCAGCCTCAGCCGCGGGTTCATCGCCGGGTCGGGCGTCCCCATCTTGGCGGCGACGGTGATCTCGCGCGAAAGCTTGGAAAACATCTTCGAGCGCACGGCGTCCTGGCGCCCCTTGCGGTGCATGATGTTCTTGAATTGTGAATGGCCGGCCATGGCACCCCTGAACGGTTTTGGTTTTGGAATGGCCGCCTTATAAGGATGTTGCCCTGTTTCGTCCAGAAGGAACGCAACCATGTTCAGGACCGCCGTCCCGCCGCTGCCCATCACCGGCGCTTGCCAGTGCGGCCGAGTGCGCTACCGCATGCGCGGCGCGCCGCTGGTCTTCTATCTCTGCCATTGCACGGAATGCCAGCGCCAGACCTCGTCCGCCTATGGCGAAAGCCTGCGCTTCCGCCGCCCCGACATGGAGATCGAGGGCGAACTCAGGCTTGTCGAACGGCTGTCCGAAAGCGGCGCCCGCCGCCAGGGCTGGTTCTGCCCGGACTGCGGCGTGCGCATCTGGCACGGCTCGACGGCGAGCCCGGAGATCAACATCAAGGCCGGCACGCTCAACGACACCTCCTGGCTGGTTCCCGCCGGCCACATCTGGACCCGATCCAGGCAGCGCTTCATCGCTTTCGGGGAGGACGAGCTCGTCTATGACAGGCAGCCCGACGACGGCTACGCGGCGCTCGCACGGCGCTGGCGGGAGATGACGCAAGTGTGATCCGCCGCGGCCCCCGGATCGGCCGGCGGCACTTTACCTGCGGCCATCGGCCGTTAGATTGGACGGAACAACGACCATGGAGTGAGCTGATGCCAATCCTTGCCCTCGTCGCCGTTCTGCTTGCCGCCCTGTCGGTCCCCGCCCTGGCTGAGGACGCGGCCCGTCCCTTCAGCCAGTGCATGGCTGTGGCCGAGGCGCTGCCTCAGGCCACCTATGTCAATCTCGCGCCGGATGCACTGCCGGTGGCGGGCGGCAATCCGGGCGAGGTCGAGATCCGCTTCGCCGCCCACGCCACCTATGTCATCACCACGCCTGCGGGCGTCACCATCGCCACCGACTACAACGGCTATGCCGGCCCGGTGGAGGTCCCGCGCGTCGTCACCATGAACAAGGCGCACGGCTCGCATTTCACCCGCTCGCCAGATCCGCGCATCGGGCACGTGCTCCCCGGCTGGCGCGACGACGGCATGCCGGCCGAGCATCATCTGGTGGTCGAGGATGTCTATGTCCGCAACGTCACCACCGACATCCGCAATTTCGGCGGCATGGAGCCGGACGGCAACTCGATCTTCATCTTCGAGGTGGCGGACCTGTGCATCGGCCATCTCGGCCATCTGCACCACCCGCTCGAGGACCGGCATTATGCGAAGATCGGCCGGCTCGACATCGTCATGGTTCCGGTCGATGGCGGCCTGACGCTGAGCCACGGCGCCATGACCGCCATCGCCCGACGGCTGCAGTCTTCCATCCTCTTGCCGATGCACCGTCGCGGCGCGGCCATCTCCGGCTTCATCACCATGATGGGCGACAGCTTCGCCACCGACTACGTCAACGACGAGGCCGTCACCGTCTCCGCGCGCTCCCTGCCCCGGCGGCCGACGATCATGGTGCTGAAGGGAATATGACCATGCGCCGCCGCCGCTTCATCGCCGCCGCGATCGCCCTCGCCGTGGTCGTCGGGCAGCCTTCGTCCCTGCTCGCCGACACCCCGGGCGAACGGACGCGGCTGTTTGCCGCGCTGAAATCCGCCGCAACCGAGACCGAGGGTCGGATGGCCGAGAACGCCATCTGGCACTGGTGGCTCGACCAGGCGCCGACGGCCCGGGTGCGCGAGGCCATCGACCGCGGCATGGAGCGCCGGGAAAGCTATGATTTTGAGGCAGCCGAAGCCGCCTTCGACATCGCCGTGCGCGAGGCGCCGGCCTATGCGGAGGGTTGGAGCCAGCGCGCCTTCGTCCGCTTCCTGCGCGACGACATTGACGGATCGCTGTCGGATCTGGAGACGGCCGTGGACCTTGATCCCGACCATTTCGCCGCCTGGTCGGGCATGTACCACGTCCTCATGCGCATCGGGCGGACGGAGAGTGCGGTGGCCGCGCTGTCGCGCGCCGTCACCATCCATCCCTGGCTCAAGGAGCGCGGCATGCTGCCGCCCGACCCCGACGCCAGGCGGCCGGCGGTCAGGGGCACCCAGCAGGAACTCTGAGCAGCAATCGCCCGAGGGCGCTCAGCGCCAGAATTCCGGCACCGTCTCCGACAGCCGCGGCCCGATCCGGAGCGGCGCGATCTTTTCCGCCAGTCCGGTTCGGTCGGAGATCTCGACGCCCACGCCGCAGATCGTCGCCGGCCCGGACGCGGCCTCGAACCGCCCCTTCGGCATGCGCGAGATGAAGCGGTTGATCGGCTCCTCCTTCTCCATGCCGAGCGAGGAATCATAATCGCCGCACATGCCGGCATCCGACATGTAGGCGGTACCGCCGTTGAGGATCTGGCAGTCGGCGGTGGGTACATGGGTGTGGGTGCCGACGACGAGACTTGCCCGTCCGTCGACGAAATGGCCGAAGCAGATCTTCTCGCTCGTGGCTTCGGCGTGAAAATCGAACACGATGGCGTCCGCCTGCTCGCCGAGCGGACAGGCGGCGAGAATGGATTCGCCGGCGCCGAACGGGTCGTCGAGATCGGGATGCATGAACACGCGCCCCATGATGTTGGCGACCAGCACCCGCGCGCCGTTGCGGGCGATGTAGAGATTGGAGCCGCGGCCCGGCGTGCCGGCCGGATAGTTGGCGGGCCTGAGGAACCGGTCCTGCCGGTCGGCGAAGGCGATCGCCTCGCGCTGGTCCCAGACATGGTTGCCGGTCGTCACCACGTCGGCGCCGGCATCCAGCGTTTCCGTGAGGATGTCCTCGGTGATGCCGAAGCCGCCCGCCGCGTTCTCGCCGTTGACGATGACGAAATCGAGCTTCAGGTCGCGGATCAGCCCGGGCAGGCGGTTGAAGACCGCCGTACGGCCGGTCCGGCCGCACATGTCTCCGAGGAACAGCAGGCGCATGGAGTATCCTATCGGGGCTTTGCGAACGGCTTGAGGCCGCCTTCGGTGAGAATGAAATCGAGCGGCACATCATGGGCCTCCGCCGGCAGATGCTCAACCTGCTGCAGGGAGAAAGCGGTGCCGATCAGCACCGGCTTGCGGCCCCGTGCCAGCAGGCGCGCGATCGCCCGGTCGTAATGGCCGGCACCGTATCCGAGCCGGTTTCCCGCCCCGTCGAACGCCGACAGCGGCAGCAGCACGATGTCGGGGTCAAGCACCTCGGCGCCCTCTCCCGGCCCCGTGGTTCCGAACCCGGTGTCCACCTGCGCCGCCTCGCGCACGAAATCGCGGAATGCGATCGTCTCGGCGTCGAGCACCACCGGCAGGCACAGCCGCGCGCCGCGCTCGCGCAGCCGCGCCATCAGCGGCCTGAGATCGGGCTCCGAACGGATCGGCATGTAGCCGGAGATCACCGTGCCGGGGACAAAGTCGAGCGCTTCGCCGGCGTCCGCCATCGCCAGGCTCATCTCGATGCGGTCCTCGACCGCAATCGCATTGCGCCGCGCCAGCATCGCCTTGCGGATATCTGCCTTGGTTTCCAAGTGGCGTCCGTCCCTGCCTGTTGCTCAGCCGATAGGACCCAAGCGCTCCGCTGTCAATGATCGCCCGCCGGCCGGCCGGCGGTGTGTGCCGGATTGATCCCGGCGCCCACTCTCCTGCAGGCTTTGTTCACCATGGTGGAACGCAACCAACTCCACGTGCAACTCAATTCGGCAGCTCTCGTTAACCCCACCAATGCCGCTGGCAATCCGGCCGATCAAGCGAGGACCCATGACCCTACCAGAACCTGAGATGACGTCGGTCGAACGGCGATGCCTGATGCTGGTCACCGAAGGCAATTCGGTGCCCGACATCGCCCGCCTGCTCGGCTGCAGCGCCGCCATGGTGCTCGTCCATCTCATGGCGGCGCGCGACAAGTTCGCCGCACCCACCGTCATCGACGCGGCCATCATCGCCAGGCGGTCGGGGTGCTGATCAGGGGGAAATGAGTGCGATCCACGACAACCGATGGAAAGGTCGATCCCGGGTGCCTACAACGTAGGTGGGCGCCGTGTGACCAAACCCACGGGTCGAGTCAGGGACAGCTCCCTTAGGATCGAGTAAGGCCCCGGGGATTGTGTATCCTGTCGTGAGGCGCAGACCGCACTCCGGATATAGGCTCCCGGCGGCCAAAGCGCCAGTGCCCGGCTCGATGGAAATTCACGTCGGCTGGCCGTTGAGCTTTCCGGCGATGGCCTCGATCTGGCTGGTGACCTGCATCAGCGCCTCCGACAGGTCACTGTCGGTCCTCTCGATCTTCGTCAGCGCGTTGTCGCGCGTCTTCTTCAGTGTCTCGAGTTCCGCCTCGAGGCCGCGGGTCCGGCTCTGGATCTCGTGCAGTTCGTCCATGATCATGATGCCGGCCATCACCGTCAGCCTGAGATCGCCGATCTCGCCGAACTGCCCCTTGAGATGTCCGACATAGCGGTCGAGCTTGCCGGCGAGTTCGGTCAGATGATCTTCCTGCCCCTCCTCGCAGGCCATTCGATAGGCCTTGCCGTCAATGGAAACCGTTACCTGAGCCATGGAGCAGTCCCTGTCATGCGCGTGTGGATATGAATGCATATAGGAGTGAAGCGCCCGGCCAGCACCCGCACGGAGCCGCCCCGGCCGGATGCAGCATCGAGGATGTCATCGGATCCATCCGCCTCGTCCCTCTCGCGCCAGGCACCATGGCATCACGACCGTCGCGTGTCAGCGGTCGAGCACGGCACGAATGGTCTCCATCGCCGTCACCAGCCGGCGCGACACCTCGCGATTGGCTTCCTCGAGCCGGTTTGCCCGGTCCTCGGACCGATCGAGTTCCTGGGCGAGTCGGGACCGATCTTCGATCATCCGCCCCAGTTCGGCCTCCGCGGCTTCGGCATTGCGGCCGGTCTCGACTTTCCGATCCACCGCGTGGTCAAGCTTCTTCAGCGCCTGATGCAGCGCCTCGAGTGTTGATTTCACTGTTCTTTCAGTGTTCGTCATGGGTATCCCGGACAGCAGGGGATCGGCCGAATCGCTGCAATCCCCGAGGCTTGCTGCGGTGAGTTTATCCATCAGCGCAACGGGCCGTCAACAAAGCCGGAGCTCCCTCCCCAGGCTTCTGCATCCGGACCGGACAGCGAGGCAAATCGCCGGGGTCAAACGCCTGTTTGTTGACACCGGCGGCGCAACTGCTATGAGTTCGCCGCCCTTCAACCGGCCCGGAAACGGGCCATGTCAGACCCGAACGCAAGAAGGCCTAACCGTCATGAACGCACGCGAAAAACACGACCGGATGGCAAATGCGATCCGGTTCCTGTCCATGGATGCCGTCGAGAAAGCGAAATCCGGCCATCCCGGGCTGCCCATGGGCGCCGCCGATGTGGTGACGGTGCTGTTCTCCCGTTTCCTGTCCTTCGACCCGAAGAAGCCCGGCTGGGCGGACCGCGACCGGTTCGTGCTCTCGGCCGGCCACGGCTCGATGCTGATCTACTCGCTGCTCTATCTGCTCGGCTACGACGACATCTCGATCGATGACATCAAGAACTTCCGCCAGTTGGGAGCGCCAACCGCCGGCCACCCGGAATACGGCCACGCCGCCGGCATCGAGACCACCACCGGCCCGCTCGGCCAGGGCATCGGCAACGCCGTCGGCATGGCGATGGCCGAACGGCATCTCGCCACAGAATTCGGCGCCGACCTGGTCGACCATTACACCTATGTGCTCGCCGGCGACGGCTGCCTGATGGAAGGTATCAGCCAGGAAGCGATTTCGCTGGCCGGCCACCTCAAGCTCAACAAGCTGATCCTGTTCTGGGACAACAACGGCATTTCCATCGATGGACCGGTATCGATGGCCGATTCCACCGACCAGCCGATGCGCTTCCGCGCCTCGGGCTGGAACACGATCGAGATCGACGGCCATGATCCCGAGGCGATCGCTTCGGCCATCGAAGCGGCGCAGAAATCCGACAAGCCGACGATGATCGCCTGCAAGACCACCATCGGCTTCGGCGCGCCGAAGAAGGCCGGCAGCAAGGACGCCCACGGCTCGCCGCTCGGTGCCGAGGAGATCGCCGCCACCCGCAAGGCGCTCGGCTGGACCTCCGAGCCCTTCGTGGTTCCTTCCGACATCCTCGACGCCTGGCGTCTGGCCGGCCTGCGGTCGGTCAAGGACCGCAAGGCCTGGGAAGACCGGCTGGCCGCAGCCGATTCCGACAGGCGCGTGGCGCTCGATCGCCGCATGAGCGGCGAACTGCCCGGCGCGCTGGAACCCGCCATCATCGCCTACAAGCGCAAGCTGTCCGAAGACAAGCCGGCGGTCGCCACCCGCAAGTCCTCGGAGATGGCGCTGGAAGTGATCAACGGCGTCGTTCCCGAAACGCTCGGCGGCTCGGCCGACCTGACGGGTTCGAACAACACCCGCACCAGCCAGACCAAGGCGATCACGCCCACCGATTTCTCGGGCCGCTACATCCACTACGGCATCCGCGAACACGGCATGGCGGCGATGATGAACGGCATCGCCCTGCATGGAGGTCTGATCCCCTATTCGGGCGGCTTCCTGATCTTCTCGGATTACTGCCGCCCGTCGATCCGGCTGGCCGCGCTGATGGGCATTCGCGTCATCCACGTGCTCACCCACGATTCCATCGGTCTGGGCGAGGATGGCCCGACCCACCAGCCGGTCGAACACATGGCGGCACTCAGGGCGATCCCGAACCTTGTCATGTACCGTCCCGCCGACGCCGTCGAAGTGGCCGAGTGCTGGCATCTGGCGCTGATGTCGGAAACCCGGCCAAGCGGCCTGGCGCTCACCCGGCAGAACCTGCCCACCGTGCGCACCGAGTTCACCGAGGAGAACCTCTGCGCCTATGGCGCCTACGATCTCGTCTCGGCCAGCGACGCGGATGTGACCATCTTCGCCACCGGCTCCGAAATCGAGATCGCACTGGCCGCCCGCGCCCAGCTCGAGACCAACGGCCACTCGACCCGCGTCGTCTCGGTTCCGAGCTTCGAGCTGTTCGAGGACCAGACCGAGCAGTACAAGGCAGCCATCATCGGCACGTCGCGGATCAAGGTCGCCATCGAGGCCGGCATCCGCCAGGGCTGGGACCGCTTCATCGGCTCCGACGGCATCTTCATCGGCATGAACACCTTCGGCGCCTCCGGCCCCTACAAGGAGCTCTACAAGCATTTCGGTATCACCGCCGAGGCGACCGTCGCGGCCGTCGAGGCACGTATCAACGACCAGGCCTGATCATCAAGACAGGCCATTCCTGACGCTGAAGGATTTTCGATATGAAGACCAGGATTGCCATCAACGGGTTTGGCCGTATTGGACGCAATGTCGTACGGGCGATTTTCGAGTCGGGCCGCACCGACATCGATATCGTCGCCATCAATGACCTCGGCCCGGTGGAAACCAACGCGCATCTGATGCGCTATGACTCGGTTCACGGTCGTTTCCCGCTCGACGTCAAGGTCGAGGGCGATGTCATCCGCGTCGGTGACGACAGCTTCAAGGTGTTTGCCGAACGCGACCCGGCCAACCTGCCCTGGGGCGATCTCGGCATCGACATCGTCATGGAGTGCACCGGCATCTTCACCGCCCGCGACAAGGCCGCCCTGCATCTGAAGGCCGGCGCCAAGCGCGTGCTCGTCTCGGCGCCCGCCGACGGCGCCGATCTCACGGTCGTCTATGGTGTCAACCATGACAAGCTGAGCGCCGAGCACCTCGTCGTTTCCAACGCATCGTGCACCACCAACTGCCTGGCGCCCGTGGCCAAGGTCCTCAACGATGCCATCGGCATCGACAAGGGCTTCATGACCACGATCCACTCCTACACCGGCGACCAGCCGACGCTGGACACCATGCACAAGGATCTCTACCGCGCCCGCGCCGCCGCCCTGTCGATGATTCCGACCTCGACGGGCGCCGCCAAGGCCGTCGGCCTGGTGCTGCCCGAGCTCAAGGGCCGCCTCGACGGCGTCTCGATTCGCGTGCCGACGCCGAATGTTTCCGTCATCGACCTGAAATTCGTGCCCAGGCGCGAGACCACGGTCGAGGAGGTCAACGCCGCCATCAAGGCTGCGGCGGACAGCGGGCCGTTGCACGGAATTCTCGGTTACACCAACGACCCGAATGTCTCCATCGACTTCAACCACAACCCGAACTCCGCCACCTTCCACATGGACCAGACCAAGGTCATGGAAGGCACGCTGGTCCGGGTCATGGCCTGGTACGACAACGAATGGGGCTTCTCCAACCGCATGGCCGACACGGCCCTGGCGATGGCAAAGCTGATCTAATGCATGTCGCCCGAAACTGTGCAGCGGTTTCGGGACCACGACATGCAAAATCAAAGAGCTGAAGCCCATCACGTGAATCTGAATTCACGCGATGGGCTTCAGCCTTCCGGACGCCGAAACACCTCCGGACGCCGACAGGGCCGGCCTGCGATCATCGCGGGCCGGCCTTTTGCTGCCGAGGCCGGATCACCGCCGGTTGCGCCATGCCGAAACGCGAAAGACCAGCAATCGGAGGCATTTGCAGGGCTTGGCCCTTGCCGCCCGCCTTCATTGCCGCCACATTGGGCATATAGGGGTTTCCGCGCGATAGTGCCCGACCCAACACCTCGTTTGATTCCGGACAGGGCGGCGCAATGCGCCGCCGGGTCGATTCAGGCATCCCGGCTCCGGCCATTCATCGACTGACGATTTTTCAAAGGGACAGCGGTTGGATGCATTTTATATAGTCGTGCTGGCCTCGACCTCGCTCATACTGATTGCCGCATTCTCCAGCCTGCTGGCCCGGCGATTTGGCGCGCCGCTGCTGCTGCTGTTCCTCCTCATCGGCCTGCTGGCGGGCGTCGACGGCCTCGGCATCGATTTTTCCAACAATTCCGCCGCCTACATGGTCGGCTCGATCGCGCTGGCCATCATCCTGTTCGATTCTGGATTTGGCACATCGCTGCAGTCCTTCCGCCAGGCGGCAGCCCCGGCGCTGACGCTCGCCACCATCGGCGTGCTGATCACGGCGATGGGATTCGGGCTCGCCGCGCGCTACCTGCTGGGCTTTTCATGGCTGGAGGGATTTCTGCTCGGCTCGATCGTCGCGTCGACGGATGCGGCCGCGGTCTTCTTCCTGCTGCGCATTGGCGGCATCAACATCCGCGACAGGGTCCGCTCGACGCTGGAAGTCGAGTCCGGGACCAACGACCCGATGGCGATCTTCCTCACCCTGGCGCTGGTCAACATCATGGCAGCGGGCGAAAGCCTCGACTCCGTCGGCCTTGATCTTCTCATCCAGTTCGCCCGCCAGATCGGACTTGGCCTGATCCTCGGCCTTCTCGGCGGCGTGCTCATCGTTCAGGTGATCCGCCGCATGAAGGTCGAGCGCGGCCTGGCTCCGATCTTCGTGCTGACCCTGGCGCTCATGGTCTTTGCCTTCACCTCCGCCATCGGCGGCAGCGGCTTCCTCGCCGTCTATGTGGCCGGCATCTATGCGGGCAATCGCAGGATCCAGGCCAAGGCCTCCATCATCCGCTTCCAGGAGGGCATGACCTGGCTGGCGCAGATCGTGATGTTTCTCGTCCTCGGCCTGCTCGCCACCCCCTCGCAGTTCCCGCAGATCGCCGTTCCGGCGGTCGCGCTGGCGTTCCTGCTGGTCTTCGTCGCCCGCCCCTTTGCCGTCTGGCTCTGCCTGCTGCCGTTCGACTACAGCCAGCGGGAAACGGCGTTCATCTCCTGGGTCGGTCTGCGTGGCGCGGTCTCGATCCTCTTGGCGATCCTGCCGATCCTGGGAAATCTCGACAATGGCCAGCTGTTTTTCAACGCCACCTTCATCGTGGTGATGGTCTCGCTCGCCATCCAGGGCTGGACCGTCAAGCCGATGGCGCGCTGGCTGGGCCTGATCGTGCCGCCGCAGATCGGCGCCATCGACAAGGTCGAACTCGACCTGCCGGGCGCCGCCAACCACGAACTGCTGGTCTATCGCGTGGTGGCCGACAGTCCGGTGCTGCGCGGCGAGCGCATTCCCCGCTGGGCGCGGCCGTCGCTGGTCATCCGCGACGACAGGTCGATGCGCTATCAGTATGCGGGGCGCCTGCGGGAAAACGACCATGTCTATCTCTTCATCGCGCCCGGTTTTTCGCGCCTGCTCGACCGTCTGTTCGCCTCCAAGGCGGTGCTGACCGAGAATGACAACGAGTTCTTCGGCACCTTCACCATCCTGCCCTCGCGCAAGGCCGAGGAGCTTGACGTCGCCTACGGCCCGGGCCTGATCAGCGATGCCGACAAGGACCTGACCATTGCCGAGCTGATGGAGCAGCGCCTGGGCGGCAGGCCGGATTATGCGGACCGGGTCAGGATCGGCCGCATGGTGCTCATCGTCCGCCAGACCGACGAACACGGGCACATGTCGATGGTCGGCATTTCGCTCGAGCCGGTCGCCCCCGTCACCCGCCTGCCGCTGTTCCTCAACCTGCGCGAACTCATCGAGGCGTTGCGCGACTTCGGTCGCAGGCATCGGCGCTGACCCCGTCCGCTGACCGCCCGACGCCACGCGCCCGATGCCATTCCCCCCTTGCGGGGGCTTCGGAGCGGTGTCCGCAGGCCAGAAATCGATGTCAGCGATCGAAGGCCTGAGCGCGACGCCGCGCGAAGGCTCATGCTGCCTGCCGGGACGGTCGATGGCCAAAGCCATGCGCGGGATTTCGGCGTGGGTGGCGGGTGCGCGCACGATGCCATTCTCCCCCCTTGTGGAGGGGTCCGCAGGACGGGCGAGACCCGTGGCTCGCCCCGTCACCGAAGGTGACAGAGGGGGGTAGGCCGCTGCGATTCCCGCGCCCGCCGGATCCGTGGCCGCATACCCCCTCTGTCGGCGGGCGCCGACATCTCCCCCGCACGGGGAGACTGGGGTCAGCACCCGGCCGGAACTGTTGGACGGATCCGCAAAGCCCCTCCAGCAATTCCAGTCCCTTGCGGAAATTTTCGCCCCTTGGCGTCCACCCCTCGCGCCCCCGTGCCATACTTGCCGCATCTTCCGCCAGAACGGATGTTCCGGGGCTACGGACCCCGGGACGGCGGAAGGCGGTGG
>NZ_QGTR01000009.1 GCF_003182275.1 Hoeflea marina | reverse complement strand
CGAACTTCTTGGCCGCCAGCGGCGCCCCGCCCTCGTTGTCTGAGCGGTTTATAGGCCCCACCCTCCCAAACTGTCAACAACCAATTTCACGAATCTCAAACAAAAAGACAGTTTGGTGACAAAGGCCGATTGCAGCGGCCCGGAATGCCGGGCTGGCCACGCATTGCAACACCGCGAGCCCGCCCGCGGTTCCAAACCCCTCCGATCCTATGGGTCATACGGCCGGATCAGCTCAGGCAACGGGCTCGCGCCCCTTGTCATCATGGTCTTCAACGCAAGACAGGCAGGCATTCCACGCAACGAGAAAAGATCGGAATTCGGCTTTGTCCGCCCTTTCCAGCTGGCGGCATCCTGCATCGCCGGAGTGGTGAGAGCGCCGGTCCGGGCGATCCTCTCCGGTCGGATGGCTCACCCCGCGGAGTCCGACGCCGCTCTTCCCGCCCTCGAACGGCGCCGGTTGAGCCATGGGAGTCACCCCTGCCCAGCCACGGACCCGCCCCTTTGCCGTGGCCTCTGAAGGCGGGCGCACTTCATCCAGCGAATGGTCCGCCCGCCTTCAGAGGCCGGTCTCGTTGATCACCTCAAGGAAACTTGCGCCAAACCGCGCCAGCTTGGTCTCGCCGACTCCGGAAATGCTGAGCATCGCCTCGGCCGTGCGCGGCCGCCTGGTCGCGAATGCCACCAGCGTCGTGTCCGGAAACACCATGTAGGGCGCCACGCCCAGTTCCCTGGAAAGGCCCATGCGCATAGCGCGCAGCCGGTCGAACAGTTCCTGATCCTCACCGGACAAGGCCAGGCGCCCCCCGGCCGCCGGCCTGGCTGCGCCGGAGGCCTTGCGTCCCGAGACCAGCCGGTCCTTGCGGAACATCACGGTGCGGCGTTTCTTGAACACGTCCGAAGCTTCGTCGCGCAGCAGGATGGCGCCGAAATTGTCGTGATCCACCTCGATCAGGCTGAAGGCGAGCAACTGCCGGAACACCGATTGCCAGACGCTCGGCGCGATCGCCTTGCCGACCCCGAAGACCGGCAGTTCGGTATGGCCGAAACGCTCCGTCTTGTCGGTGACCTTGCCGGTCAGCACGTCGATGAGATGGCCGACGCCGAATCGCTGGCCGGTCCGATAGACCGCGGCCAGCCCCATGATCGCCGCCTCCGTTCCGTCCCACTGCTCGACCGGATTGGTGCAGGTGTCGCAATTGCCGCAGTCGGCCGGATAGGTTTCGCCGAAATGCGACAGGATCACCCGCCGTCGGCAGCCCGCCGTCTCGCAGATCCCGACGAGCGCATTGAGCTTGGCCCGCTCGATGCGCTTGACCTCGTCGGTCGCCTCGCCCTGGTCGATCATCCGTTGTCGCTGCACGATGTCCTGCATGCCGTAGGTCATGAAGGCTTCGGAGGGCAGCCCGTCGCGGCCGGCGCGGCCGGTCTCCTGATAGTATCCCTCCACCGAGGACGGCAGATCGAGATGGGCCACATAGCGGACATTCGGCTTGTTGATGCCCATGCCGAAGGCAACGGTGGCCACGAGGCACAGGCCTTCCTCCATTCGGAAGGCGTCCTGGGTGTCACGCTTGGTCTGCGGATCCATCCGGGCATGGTAGTACTTGGCCCGGATGCCATTGTCGTTGAGCCAGCCGCAGGTCTCCTCGACCTTCTTGCGCGAGAGGCAGTAGACGATGCCGCTTGACCCCGAGTGACGCTTCAGGAACTGCAGCAACTGGCTCCTGGCGTTGTTCCTCTCGACGATTTCATAGCTGATATTGGGTCGATCGAAACTGTCGACGAAGGTCTCCGCATCGTCGAGATCCAGCAGCCGCACGATGTCCAGACGGGTGTGCGGATCGGCGGTCGCCGTCAGGGCGATCCGCGGCACGCCGGGATAAAGCTCCTTCAGCCTGCCCAGCGAAAGGTAGTCCTTGCGGAAATTGTTGCCCCAGGTGCTCACACAGTGACACTCGTCGATGCAGACCATCGATATCCGCGTCCGGCCGAACATTCTGGCAAAGCCCGGAAGGACGGCACGCTCCGGCGTCACATAGATCAGCTTCAGCTCGCCCGCTGCCAGCCGCCGCCGCACATCCATGGCCTCGTCCTCGGGCTGCTCGGACCAGATGCATTCGGCGGCGATCCCGAGCGCCTTCATGTCCTCCACCTGGTCGCGCATCAGCGCCACCAGCGGGGACACCACGATCGCCGTGCCCTCCAGGCAGAGCGCGGGGATCTGGAAGCAAAGCGACTTCCCCTTCCCTGTCGGAAACAGCACCAGCGCATCCCGTCCGGCCAGCACGGTTTCGATGACGGCCTGCTGCTGGCCGCGGAAACTGGGATATCCCCAGATCTGCTTGAGGATGCGGGTCGGATCGGTGCCATAGGCCTGAGGCTCGAACTTGGCTTCGGCGTGGCTTTGCATGCGGGACTCCGGGGATTGAGGCCTGCACCGGCTCGTCAGCCGATGCGCTCGGTATTCTTGCGGCGATTTCCCGCCATGTCGATGCTCTCGCGAGTGGCGCGATCGGGCAAGCGGACCACGGCCACTTGCCGTGCCCGTTCGGTTCGTTCGGCCGAATCGCCGATGGTCGGTCAGACACGCTGACCTACCATCCGCCTTGCCCCCCGCACAATCGGCTTGGGTCAACGCGCCTTCGAAACACCGGCCACACCCCGTGCTGGGACATGACCCAGACATATGAGGACCCTGTCGGATTGAGGCCTAGACCTGGCCAGCGGCCTGGCTCGTTGCAGGACGCAAGGCCGTGAGGATAAAGCGGCGGTATAGAAGCGTTCTCAGCCGGTTCCTGATGTCCGCGGTTCTGCGCTGTGCCTTGCCGATGGATCGTGAGATGGACAAGCAATGTCAACGAAACCCGTCTCCCGCACCAGCGGTTCGAGGCGTTCGACAGTCAACCCCTGACTGAACGGAAGCCGCCTCATGATGTCGCCATGCATCTGGCTCATCGCGCCGTCATAGTAGGGATCATGGCCCATGAAGCTCTCGAGCACCCGGACAGCCAGGCCGGCGACCCGGCCCACGGGTGTGGGCTTGGCCCAGTCGCCATCGAAGACGAGCAGCCTGCCGCCGGGTTTCAACACCCGAAGCCAGTCGGCAAGCGCCTGTTCAGGGTCCGTCAGCGTCCATACAAGGTGGCGACAGATCACCGCGTCATAGGTTTCGTCGGGCTCCATCGTGCGTTCGGCATCGGCCAGAATGAACCGCGCCCGCCCGTTGCCTGCATGCTTGGCGCGCGCGACACCCAGCATGGCTTCGGAAAAGTCCAGCGCAGTCACCTCGTGGCCAAGGCCGAGCAGGACATTCGTCACCTCGCCCGTGCCGCAGGCAAGCTCCAGCACCTTCAACGGCTTCGGTCCGACGGCCACGCGCACCGTTGTCGCCCAGGCTTCCAGTTCCGGCCCCGGAGGAATGCGGTGACCGAAAGCCAGATCGAAGGTCGATGATCGCTTCGACCAGTAGTCCCGGATGTCTTCCTTGAGTCCGTGATTGCGCATGGTCATCGGCCTCCAGTGGCGGAAAGATTTGCCGGTCGCACGGCGGTGACGCGCGCGTGCGACCGCTGGGTCCGGAAGCGCAGGTGGCACAGGCCGCCACCATCGACGTCGATTTCGGCGTCGACGCCGAACACGTCGCGGATCCGTTCCTCGGTCAGCACGTCGCGGGGCCGGCCGAGCGCAACCAGGCAGCCGACCTGCATCACCGCGATCCTGTCGCAGTACATGGCCGCGTGGTTGAGGTCATGCAACGCCGCCACCACCGTAAGCTCCTGGCGCTGCACCAGGTCGAGCAGGCTGATCTGGTGGCCGATATCGAGATGATTTGTCGGCTCATCGAGCAGCAGGATCTCCGGCTGCTGGGCAATGGCGCGGGCGATATGCAGCCTCTGGCGCTCGCCACCGGACAAGGTATGCCAGCTTCGCCCGGCAAGATGCGTCATGTCGACGTTGTCGAGGGCGGCATCAACAATCCGGTCATCGTCCGGCGACCAAGGCAAGAGCGGTCCGAGATAAGGTGTGCGGCCGATTTCGACGGCCTGCCGCGCGGTGATCCGCTCGCCGGTGTCCGCCTGCTGCTCGACCAGTGCCAGGCGTTGCGCGACATCACGCCTGCTGAGCGAACCGATCGGGGCACCATCGAGCAGCACCACGCCGGACCTCGGCTTGCGAAGGCCGGCAAACAACGACATCAAACTTGTCTTGCCCGAACCGTTGGGACCGATGATCCCAAGAAACTCGCCGGTTTCAACCGTGAGCGAGATGTCCCTGAGAATCTCGGTCCCGCCCGCCGACCACGAAACATGGCTCACCGAAAGTGTCATGCGCGCTCCCTGCGTTGCGCCAGGATGAGGGCGAAGGCCGGTGCGCCGACCAGCGCGGTAATCACGCCGATCGGCAGCACCTGCCCGGTGATGATGGTCCGCGACAGGATATCAGCAATGATCATGAAGACCGCGCCGATCAGGGCAGATGCCGGCAGCAGGATCCCGTGGCGGACACCCACAAGCATGCGCGCGGCATGGGGAATGACGAGACCGACGAAACCGATCGATCCGACGATCGAAACCATGGCTGCGGTCATCATTGCCGAGACGCCGACGAGGACGAAATAGGTGCGGCGGACCGATATCCCGAGCGATGCCGCGGATTCGGAGCCAAAGGTGAAGGCATCGAGCGCGCGGGCGTGCCAGATGCACACGACAAGGCCAAGGAGTGCTGCCGGCACCGCCAGCCACGCGTCCGGCCAGCGCACGCCAGAGAGGTTGCCCAGCAGCCAGAACATGATGCCGCGGGCCTGCTCGGCTGTTGCGGCCTTGGTGACGATGAACGAAGTGAGCGCGTTGAACAGCTGCGAACCGGCGACGCCCGCCAGGATGATGGCCGCCGTCCCCCGCCCGGCCTTCAGCGCCAGCACGCTGACAAGGGCGAAAGCCAGTATTGCGCCGATGAAGGCGCCGATCGGCAGCGTCAGGTACCCGGCGCCGACGCCGAGGATGGCGACGCTCACGGCGCCGGTGGAGGCGCCCGCGGAAATACCCAGCAGATAGGGGTCCGCAAGCGGGTTGCGCAGCAAGGACTGCAGAACCACGCCGGAAAGCGCCAGGGCGGCGCCGCAGGAAGCCGCGATCACCGAGCGGCTCAGCCGGTAGCTCCAGACAATGCCTTCGTCGATCGGCTCCAGCGGGTAGCCGGCGTTCCACAGCCGGTTTGCAACGGTCTGCGCGACGGTTGAGAACGGGATTGACGTTTCGCCGATCGATGCGCCCATCCAGAGCGCTGACAGAAGAACGGCGAGCGCGGCGAAAGCCGCGCCCGTTCGTCCCGTCGTTTGCAATGCCCGGTTCACTTGGCCAGGCCGGCTTTGGCGATGCTGGCAGCCAGGACCTCGATGCCCTCGATCGTGCGGATCGTCGGGTTCATCGCTTGCGCATCCATCTCGAACACATAGCCGGCGGTGACAGCCGGCATCAGGCTTGCAACCGGATCGGATTTGAGGAAGGCGAGCTTTGCCTCAAGGCTGTCCTGCGGATGGCGGCGGCGCTCCATGGAGCCGGCGACAATCATGGTTGGCGCAGACTTGGCGATGGTCTCCCAGCCCACCGTCGGCCATTCCTCCTCGGTGGTGATGATGTTCTGGATGCCCAGCGCCGACATGATGTAGCCTGACGCACCGTTCTTTCCCGCCACATAGGGATCGGCGTCGGCGGCGCTGGAAAACCAGAAGACCGCCGACAGCTTGCCCTCGGCTGACGCGATCCTGGCGCGGGCGGCTTCCTCCCGCGTCTTCAGATCCGCGACGACGTCTTCGCCCTTGTCCTGGACATTGTAGATTTGCGCAAGATCGCGGATCTCCTGATGGACAAGATCCATGGTGAAGACCTGATGGCGCACCCCGTCGCCGGCATTGGCGTTTTCCTTTCCGACGCAATCGGACGGAGACGTGTAGACCGGGATTCCCAGCTCCTCGAATTGCTCGGGCTTGGCCACCGCACCCTCGGGGCCGACCTGCCCCTGGAACTGAACGGCGATGATGTCCGGCTTCCTGGCGAGCACGCTCTCGAAGCTTGGATCGTTGTCTGCCAGGCGCTCGACCCTGGCATTGACCTCCTCAAAGCCTTTCAGGACCGGACCAACCCAGCGCGCGGTGCCGACGACCTTGTCGGCCAGCCCCAGGAGATAGAGGATTTCGGTGCTGCTCTGGCCGATCGAGACGGTCCGCGCCGGCGCAGTCTGAATTGTCACCTGCCGGCCGCAGTTTTCGAGTGTCAGCGGATAGCTGGTCTCCGCGGCCTGGGCGTCCCAGGCGGCGAAGCCGGCTGGCGCAAGGCACGCGAGAAGGAGGGCCGCCTTGAGCGGTATTCTAAAAAACGATGTCATGGAAAATCCCCGAATAGGACTGGAGGCCGCGCAAGACGGCATGGAGGAACGACACGGACGGCGGTCAAGCCATCCGCGCGATCGGACAATCGGCAGGATTCGGGAAAAGCAGCGTCAATTCGCGCAGCAAGGCGCTGGTGATCTTCATACAATGCTCCTGTTCCAGGCATCCCCGCCTGTGACTGTGGATCGATGGGTGACGGCAGGTCTCCTGGCTCACGAATATCTGCTGTCCATCTGCCTTCCCGCACCAGCTGGTGCAGTGGCATGACGCATTCGCGCCACGAGGATGGACGGCAATCCGCTTACAGTTGCGGGGGCAGCCACGGTTTTGGCCCCATTCGGGTCATCCGCACCGTGTTCCCTATTATTCCCCTCCACTTCTTGGGTAGGGGAACCGTCACGGCCAGTTAGAGCAGAAGCCCGCGGCCAGTCAAGGCCGGACTTCTGCCAGTCAAGACCGGTCAAGGCCAGTCCTGGAGAGGATCCTGCGGTGTTCACAGGCGGCATTGTCATGGGCGCCTCCGAGTCGACACCGGTGATTTCCCACGGGCCCGCGACATTGAGGCTCTCGGCGTGGACGGCGCTGGCCTGGATGGAACCGCCGAGCGCCAGTGTGAGGAAAACGCTTTCATGATACGCCTTGCAATCTCCCGTCTGATGAATGGGTGTGGAAGTCTCAGTTCGCTCCGTCTGTGCAACCGTGGAAGGCTGGGACGATGTCGTCCTGCGTGACTTCGAGCATGGACTTGTGGATCGACGCCTGCCTTGTCTCGCCCTGGTGCATCACCAGGATGACCGTTTCCTTCGGTGGACAGCCCGGCAGATGGCAGGAAAGTTCATTCACCGACACCACAGCCTCCTCGGCAAGGCCGAGCGCGGCACGGGTCCAGTCCTTGATGGCGCGGGCCCTGCCCGCAACGCCGTGCGCACCGCGCGCCAGCGGATTGACGAAGGCGCCGATCATGCCGGTCTCCGCGGCGGTCTCGCCGGACGCGGCACAAGCACCGCGAAGAGGTCGCGGATCGGCTTTTCGGGCATGTCCCGTCCGATCAGGACGACGCGGCTGCGCCGGTCGCCATCGGGCCAGGCGTCAAGGCGCTGAAGCGGGTAGAGCCGGTTCTGCACCGCGTGGGCTGCCAGCGGCCGCTCCGGATCGTCCGCAAGGCAGAACAGGCCCTTCAGTCGCAGAAGACCTGATCCGATGGTGCTGGTGACGATACGGAGAAAAGTCTCGGCAGCCTCCGGCCGGAGCGGCACGTCATGGGCGAGGCTGAAGGCCCCGATCCCGTCGCCGTGCCGGCTGGGGTCGTGGGCATGGTCGCCATGACGGACCAGTGCTTCCATGGCGAGCCAGCCCGGCACGTCCTCGGCCTTTCCGGCTGTCGAATAGCTTCCGGCGCCCACCAGGGCATGGAGGTCGAATCCCGCCTTGTGGCTGTCGTGAAACCGGGCCGCCGGGTTGAGCGGCGCAAGCTCCGCCGCCCAGTCATGCGGGCCGTCGGCCATGTCGGTCTTGGTCAGCACCACATGATCGGCGAAGGCCAACTGCTTCCAGCCTTCGAGGAAGCTGTCGAGGCTGGCCCGACCGTTGATGACATCGAAGGCGGTGATGACGCCGGCGAGGCGGAAATGGCGCGCCACGACCTGGTCGCGCAGGCTTGTGACCGGCGCGCCGCCGGCAATGAGGCTGTTGATGACCGGCGCCGGATCGGCGAGACCGGTGGTCTCGATCACCACGCGGGAAATGGCCGGTTTCCCGGCATCGATGCCCGCCTCATGCAGATCATGGAGCGATTGCCGAATATCGCTGGTCGCCGTGCAGCAGATGCAGCCGGTCGTCGTCCGGAGGACTGTCTCGGCGCCTGTGCTGACCAGGCCATGATCGATGGCGACCGTGCCGAACTCGTTGACGATCACCGCCGTGCCCGCCATGCGCGGATCGGCGAGCAATGCGTTGAGCAGCGTCGTCTTTCCCGAACCGAGAAAGCCGGTCAGGAGGGTGACCGGGACGGAGCCGTGGACGTCGTCCATCTCTGGCTCCGGCGCCTCGGGCATCCGGGCTCGCCGCTTGAACAATCTGCCGATCATGTCGCAATCACTCTCGTTTGGTGGGCCGTGGAACGGTCCCGCCCGGACGGTGTCGGGCGGGCGCCGCCGGATCAGCTGCCGAGAACGGCTTTCGTGATCGTGGTCACATTGTAGCGGACCATGTCGATATAGGTGGCCGCCGGGCCGCCCTCGCCGGAGAGCGCGTCGGAATAGAGCGTGCCGCCGACGGTCAGGCCGGCTTCCCGGGCGATCTGCTCGGCAAGGCGCGGATTGGTGATGTTCTCGACGAAAATGGCCGAGGCCTTGTCCTCCTTCGCCTGATCGATCAGTCTCGCCACGTCCGCCGCGGAGGCTTCCGCTTCCGTCGAGACGCCCTCCGGCGCGATGAACTTCAGTCCGTAGGCATGCTCGAAATAGCCGAAGGCATCATGGGAGGTGATGATGGTGCGCCTGCCTTCCGGAATGGAGGCGACAGCCGCCTTCACCTCGTTCTCCAGCTCATCGAGCTTGGCCAGATAGGCCTCTGAGTTGGCCGTGTAGGTTGCGCAGCCCGCCGGTTCCGCATCGCAGAATGCGGCGGCGATGTTCTTCACATAGATCTCCGCGTTCTCAATCGACTGCCAGGCATGCGGATCGAATTCGCCGTGATGGTGGCCTTCATGACCGTGGTCGTCGCCGGCCTCGGCCTTTTCCCCCGCGTCTTCATCATGCGCGGCCTCCTTGTGGGCCTCACTCTGGTGCCCATGCTCCTCCTCGGCTGTCTTCAGAGGCTCGACGCCCTTGCTGACTTCGACGATCGCAGCCTTGGTGCCGCTGGTCTCGATCAGGCGCGACATGAAGCCTTCGAACTCGAGGCCGTTGACGAGAACGACCTGGGCCGCTTCGAGCGCGGCCGCATCGGCCGGCCGCGGGTCATAGACATGGGCGTCGCCGTCGACGGGCACGAGGGTGGAGATCTCCACGCGGTCCCCTCCCACATTGCTGGCGAGATCGGCGATGATGGAAAAGCTTGCGACGACCTTGAGTTCCGCCGCGGACACGCTGGAAGCGGAGGCGGCGAGGGCGACAAGACTTGCACAGGTTGCGAAACGTAGTGTCCTGAACATGGGAATCTCCTTTGGTGATCAGGCGGCCTTGTGACGGCGCGAGGGAAGCGCACTGGCCAGCACGCCCCTTCGGCCGAACAGAGCGGAAAACATGTAGGCGACGCCGGCGACCATGATGATCGCCGGGCCGGACGGCATGGAGGCGTGATAGGACAGCAGCAGGCCGCTCAGCGACGAGGCGACGGCGATCGCAATGGCGATCAGGCACAGCGCCCGGACATCGTTGGACCAGAAGCGGGAGGCAGCGGCCGGCAGCATCATCAGCCCGACCGAAAGCAGCGTGCCCAGCGCCTGGAAGCCGCCGACCAGGTTGAGGACGACGAGCACCAGGAACAGGAAGTGCGCCGGTCCGCCGATGCGGCTGACGGAGCGCAAAAACAGCGGATCGAGGCATTCCGCCACCAGCGCGCGCCAGAACAGGCCCAGGGCGATGAAGGTCGCGACGGCGATGCCGAGAATGACGCCCAGGGCTTCGTTGTTGAGGGCGAGCACCGAGCCGAACAGGACATGCATCAGGTCGACGCTTGAGCCGCGCCAGGAGACCAGCAGCACGCCGACGGCAAGCGAGATGAGATAGAAGGCGGCCATGGAGGCATCCTCCTTCTGCACGGTAAAGCGCGACACCAAGCCGGACCCGAGTGCCACGAGCAGTCCGACGACCAGTCCGCCGATTGTCATCGGCAGGATCTCGAGACCGAACAGCAGAAAGCCGAGCGCCGCCCCGGGAAGGATGGCATGCGACATCGCATCGCCGGTCAGGCTCATGCGACGCAGCATCAGGAACACGCCCACCGGCGCGCAGCTCACCGACAGGACGACGGATCCGAACAGCGCCCGCTGCATGAAGCCATATTCAAGGAAGGGGGAGACCAGCCACTCAACCATGGGCGGCTGCTTTCCGGACTGAAGCATCCGGACCCGCGCCATCGCCATGCAGGTGGCGCTGCAAGCCCCGCGGCTCTTCGCACCAGCCCGCCGTGTCGTCCCAGGCCTCCTGAAAGCTGCGCGCACGCGAAAGATTGTCCGACGTCATCACCTCTTCCGTGCGACCCCAGGCCACCTGCTTTCGGGCCATCAGCAGCGCCTGCGGGAAATGCGCGCGCGCCAGCGCATGGTCATGCAGCACGCAGAAGACCGTGCGGCCTTCCCCGGCCCATTGCGCGACCACGGCCAGGAGATCGCGCATGGTCTCATCGTCCACCGCATTGAAGGGCTCATCGAGCAGGATCAGATCCGCGTCCTGCAGCATGGTGCGGGCGAACAGCGCCCGCTGCATCTGCCCGCCGGAGAGACTGTCAAGCGGCCGCGCTTCAAAACCCGAAAGCCCCACGGCATCGAGACAGCCGGAAAGCCTGCCCTTGTCGTCCCGGGTGACGCGGCCGAACAGCCCCCTTTGCTGCCAGAAGCCCAGCGACACCAGATCGACCACGCGGGCCGGAAAGCTGCGATCGAGTTCGGACAGCTGCGGGAGATAGGCAAGCCGCCTGGCCGAGGAAACGCAGCCGCCGCCGAGCGGTTTGAGAATGCCGGCGATCCCTTTCATCAAGGTCGACTTTCCCGACCCGTTCGCGCCCAGAACCGCGGTCAGAGAACCGCGCTCCACCGCCCCGTTGAGGTGATGGACCGCGGCGTGGCCGTCGTAGCCGAGCGTCAGATTTCTGAATTCGAGACAGGTGTCGTTCATTGCGTCCTCGGGGATTGACAGGGACTGCATATGTAATGTTATTACGTTCGTCAAACGAAATGTTACGTAATAACATAATCAATCCCAACCCGGCGGGCTCGCCAATGGAGGAACCCATCATGTCCAAACAAAGCAATCCGACACCCGTGACGGTGCTGACAGGCTACCTAGGCGCAGGCAAGACAACGCTCCTCAACCGCATCCTGACCGAGCCGCACGGCAGGAGATATGCCGTCATCGTCAACGAATTCGGCGAAGTCGGCATCGACAACGACCTGATCGTCGAATCCGACGAGGACGTGTTCGAAATGAACAACGGCTGCATCTGCTGCACGGTGCGCGGCGATCTGATCCGCATCATCGAGGGGCTGATGCGCCGCCCCCATCGCTTCGACGGCATCCTGATCGAGACCACCGGGCTTGCCGACCCGGCGCCCGTGGCCCAGACCTTTTTCGTTGACGCGGACGTCAGGTCGAAAACCCGGCTGGATTCGATCATCACCGTGGTCGACGCCATGCATCTTCTCGGCGAAATCGACAGGGCGCATGAAGCGCAGGAGCAGCTTGCCTTTGCGGACACGATCATCCTCAACAAGATCGATCTGGTCAGTGGCGAGGAGATCGCCGCGGTGGAGCAGCGCATCCGGCGGATCAATCCCACCGCCAGCATCCTGAGATCCCAGCGTTGCGACATCGACATCGCCAGCCTGCTGGACCGCAAGGCATTCGATCTCGACCGCATCCTAGAGGTTGAGCCCGGCTTTCTCGAGGAGGAACACGATCACGAGCATGATGACCACGTCACCAGCTTTTCGCTGGTCGAACGCGGGCCCATGGACCCCGGCAAGTTCCTCGACTGGTTGCAAATGACGGTCCAGGCGTTCGGCATGGACATGCTGCGGATGAAGGGGATCATCGCCTTTTCCGACGACGACGACCGGTTCGTAGTCCAGGCCGTGCACATGCTGCTGGAAGGCGACCACCAGCGACCATGGAAAGAGGGTGAGGACCGCGTCACGCGCATGGTCTTCATCGGACGCGATCTGCCCAGGGACATCATCAGTGACGGCTTTCTGAAATGCCGCGCCATTCGGCAGGCGGCCGAGTGATCAGCCCAACTCCACAAGACAGACAGTTCGTCAAGAAGGATTTCCAATGACTTCGTCGCAGACACCCAACCGCATCACCGCGGCCGCCGCCGCCATGGTGCTTCTTTTCGCTCCCGGCGCGATGGCTGACAACGATCGCGACACGAAGCAGGCCTGGCGCCTCTTCATCGCCGATCATGCGCAGCCGCTCGTTCGTGCCATCGACTTTGTCGACGGCACCGAACTCGCGCGCTACGATGTCAAGGGCCATGCGGCCCTGACCGCCAGCGCGTCGGGTCGCACCGTGTTCGCCACCCAGTCCGAGCATGACATCGTCCATGTCATCAGGACCGGGATCGACTTTTCGGATCATGGCGACCATCGCGACCTTGGCGTCTCGGACGTCGGGCTGCTGCCGCTCACCTTCGAAGGCAAGCGTCCCTTTCACGTCGTGCCGCACGATGACCATGTCATTCTCTTCTATGACCGTGGCGGCAAGGCCGACCTCATCGACGAGGCGTCGCTTCTCGAGGGCAGGGCCGTCGTGAAGACGATCAACACCACAATGCCCCATCACGGCGTGGCCGTGACGATGGGTCGTCATGTCCTGGTATCGGTGCCCGACACGGCGATCGAGACCAAGCCGGACGAACTGCCGCCCCGTGTCGGCCTTCGGGTTGTCGATGAAACCGGCCGACAGATAGGCGAGGTATCGACCTGCACAGACCTGCACGGCGAGGCCACTTCGGCGCGTCTGGTTGCTTTCGGCTGCAAGGAAGGGATCCTCGTCGCGCGGCCGGGCGGCATCGACGGACCCGAACTGGAGATGCTTGCCTACCCCGCGGAATTCCCGAAGGGCGACACCGGCACGCTTCTTGGCGGCAAGGCAATGCAGTTCTTTCTCGGCAACTACGGCGAAGACAGGGTCGTCCTTGTCGACGCGGATGCCGACGTGCCCTTCCGCCTGATCGAGCTTCCGACCCGCCGCGTCGACTTTCTCCTCGATCCGGCAACACCCCGCAATGCCTACATCCTGACCGAAGACGGCAACCTGCATGTCCTTGATGTCATCAAGGGCGCCATCGTGCGCAGCGCCAGGGTCACCGAACCCTACAGCAAGGATGGCCACTGGCGCGATCCGCGCCCGCGCCTCGCCGTCGCCGACGGGCAGGTCGCGATCACCGATCCGCGCCATTCCCTGGTCCGGATCATCGACGCCGATACCCTTGAGGAGACACGCACCATTTCGGTCGAAGGCCAGCCCTTCTCGATCGTCGCCGTCGGCGGCTCCGGCGCCGTGCACTGACGCGATGACATCCTGCTCCGGAATTGCCGCCGCGGTTCCGGAGCAGGGCGAACACCCCCCGGCGGTGGCGCAGTTCATCGGCATCCGGGGGCCTGCGCCAACTGCGATTGAGCACGACCTATCGCGCGCGCCCCGCCCATGGTCGCCTTGACCCCGACACCCCAACTGTTCACGAACAGGACCACGCGCATGAAGAAGCTCCCCGTCACCGTCCTTTCCGGCTTCCTCGGCGCCGGCAAGACGACACTGCTCAATCACATTCTCGCCAACCGCGAAGGCCTGCGGGTGGCGCTCATCGTCAACGACATGAGCGAGATCAACATCGATGCCGCGCTGGTGCGCGACGGCGATGCCAACCTGTCGCGGACAGAGGAGCAGCTCGTCGAGATGACCAATGGCTGCATCTGCTGCACCCTGCGCGACGATCTCCTGAAGGAAGTCCGGGCCCTGGCCGAGCAGGACCGCTTCGATTACCTGCTCATCGAATCCACCGGCATCGCCGAACCGCTGCCCGTGGCGGCAACCTTCGACTTCCGCGACGAGAGCGGCCGCAGCCTGGCCGACGTGTCCAGGCTCGACACGATGGTCACGGTCGTCGATGCCGCCAATCTCCTGAAGGATTACAGCTCGGCCGATTTCCTCTCGGACCGCGGTGAAACAGCGGGCGACGGCGACACCCGCACCCTTGTCGATCTCCTCGTCGAACAGATCGAGTTCGCCGACGTCGTCGTCCTCAACAAGGTGGGCACCGCCACGCCCGGTGAGCGCGATGCCGCCCGCAAGATCATCTTCGGTCTCAACCCGGACGCAAGGCTCATCGAGACCGACTTCGGCAAGGTCGACTTGAAGGAGGTTCTGGGCACCGGCCGATTCGATTTCGCAAGGGCCGAGACGCATCCGCTCTGGTTCAAGGAACTGCACGGCTTCAGGGACCACGTCCCGGAAACCGAGGACTACGGCATTCGCTCCTTCGTCTATCGCGCCAGGAAGCCGTTTGACCCGATGCGCTTTCAGGCCTTCGTCGACAGCTCCTGGCCTGGCGTGATTCGGGCCAAGGGCTTTTTCTGGCTGGCGACGCGGCCGCATCATGTGGGCGAGATCAGTCAGGCGGGCGCGTTGGTGAGAACCGGCAAGACCGGACTCTGGTGGGCTTCCATGCCGCCCGCACAATGGCCGCAGGACCAGGGATTTCTCGACATGATGCGACCGTATCTTGATCCCGTCTGGGGCGACCGCCGCCAGGAGATCGTCTTCATCGGTGCCGATCCGATGGACGAGGTCAGGATCCGCGCCGATCTCGACGCCTGCCTGATCGACAGTCCAGTCTTCACCCCCGAACTCTGGCGCGATCTGCCAGATCCCTTCGCAAGCTGGGACCGCAAGGCGGCATGACCCGGGCCTTTGCAACAGGGGATGGAATGAACCGAAATGTCGGACCGGGCGCGTCGCTGCTTGACAGACGAGCCGCACGCCTCCTAATTGCGGGTGACGGTTCCCGAGGCCAAGCCGGAGGGATTAATAGGGAACACGGTGAGGACGACCCGAATGGGGCCGAAACCGTGGCTGCCCCCGCAACTGTAAGCGGTGAGGTT
Organism: Hoeflea marina; assembly: GCF_003182275.1. Lineage (GTDB taxonomy): Bacteria > Pseudomonadota > Alphaproteobacteria > Rhizobiales > Rhizobiaceae > Hoeflea > Hoeflea marina. Next base: position 54,280 of record NZ_QGTR01000009.1, on the reverse strand, counting down.
CTGCCATCCATGCCACTGGTCGAAAGACCGGGAAGGCCGGCAGCACCTTCGACCCGCGAGCCAGGAGACCTGCCGTCACCAGATGCAGCAACCGGACGGGGTGTTTCGGGAAGCGTTGAGAAGCGTTCCCGCGGCCTGTCCCCTGCGCCAGCTCTCATCCTTCTCCAGCTCCGCCTGCCGAGGGGTGACATGACCGAATCAAGTTTTGCCATCGCGATCTGCAGCCGCTGCGGATCAGGCACCCGTCCGGGCGCCGAACTCGCCGCCCGCCTTGCGTCACCCGGCGCCGGCAAGGGATTCCGCGTCGAGAGCGTCGCCTGCTTCGCCGGATGCGAGCGGCCGCTTGCCGTCGCCTTCACCGCGCCGGGCAAGGCCTCCTTCCTGTTCGGCGACATCGATCCGATCGAGGATGTCCCGGCATTGCTGTCGTTCGCCGAACTGTACCGCGGGCTGGATGACGGCTGGTGCCGGGAAAGCGAAAGGCCCGCGGGACTTCGCGGCAAGACCCTGGCGCGGATTCCCTTCATCGCCGGGCTCGGCCAATGACCGTCCCCCTTCTGTCCGCAAGTGCCCTGGGGTTTTCCACCGCGGCCGGCGAGCCGATCCTCCAGGACATTTCGCTCGACATTTCCGTCGGCGACCGGCTGGCGATCATCGGGCCGAACGGCGCAGGCAAGACGACCCTGCTGCGGCTCCTGAGCGGCATGGCCCTGCCCGGCGCCGGCTCGGTCAGCCTGCTGGGCCGGCCGATCGCCGCCATGCCTCCCTCCGAGCGGGCGCGCATCGTCGCCGTTGTCGGCCAGTCCGACCAGCCTGATCGCCGCATCGAGGTGCGCGATTATGTCGAACTGGGCCGCATCCCGCATGCCGGCCGACTCTCCCGCAGCGCCCATGCCGCACTCGTTTCGGAAGCGCTGGAGCGCACCGGGCTTGTCGCCCTGGCAAACCGCGAGATGGGGTCGCTGTCGGGCGGCGAGCGCCAGCGCGCCCAGATCGCCCGGGCGCTCGCCCAGGAGCCCCGCATCCTGTTTCTCGACGAGCCGACCAATCACCTCGATCCGCGCGCCCGAGGCACGCTCCTGGAACTGGTGGCCGAACTGGACCTGACGGTGATTGCGGTGCTGCATGACCTGCACCTCGTGCCGCGTTTCGCCACCCAGGTCGCGGTGCTGCAGCATGGCGGCCTCGTCGCCTACGGGCCGGCACCCGAAGCTCTCTCGCGCGCCACCGTCCGATCCGTCTTCGGCATCGACCTGCTGCGGCTTCCCCATCCCCACGAGGACCGCGAGATCACCGTTTTTGACATTCCACTCACCACTGACATCGGAGCCAATCACCCATGAAGACCAGGATCCTTGCCTTGTTCCTTTCGCTCGGAGCCACCTCCGCCCTTGCTTTCCCGGTGACGGTCGACAATTGCGGCACGCCGCTGACCTTCGACAGCGCTCCGACGAGAGCGGTGGTCCAGGACATCAACATGTCGAAAATGGCGTTCGCGCTCGGGCTGCAGCCGTCGATGGTCGGCGTCACCGGCATCAGCGGCTGGTACAAGCTGGATGACGAATTCAAGCGTCTGCAGGGCTCCATCCCGGAACTTGCGCCGAAATACCCGACCATGGAGAACCTGCTGGCGGCCAATCCCGATTTCTTCTTCGCCGGCTGGTACTACGGCATGAAGCCCGGCGGCGACGTGACTCCCGACACGCTCGCCCCCCACGGCATCAAGACACTCGTGCTGACCGAAAGCTGCGTGCATCTCGACAAGGCCCGGCCGGCCGCTTCCATGGAGCTGCTGTTCGGCGACATCGACAAGCTCGGCAGGATCTTCGGCAGGGAAGCTGAAGCAGCAAAGCTGATCGAGGGCTGGAAGGCCGAACTCGCAAGCATTGAGGAGAAAGTGGGCAAGGACACGGGCAGCCGGGTGTTTCTCTTCGATTCGGGTGAGGACAAGCCCTTCACCGCCGGCAAGTTCGCCATTCCCACCGCCATGATCGCAGCCGCCGGCGGCCACAACATCATGGCCGACATGGAGACGAGCTGGGGGACGACCGACTGGGAGACGGTGGCGACGCGCAACCCGGAATTCCTGGTGCTTCTCGATTACCAGGACGACACCGGCTACCTGAAGCTCCTGAACTTTCTCAAGTCCCATCCGGCGATGAAGGAAACCGACGCGGTCAAGAACGAGCGCTTCGTGGCGCTGCGCTACGAGGAACTGACCCCCGGTCCGGACAATGTCGCGGCCATCGGCAAGATCGCCAGGGCCCTGCACCCGGAAGCCTTCTGAGCGTGGACCGCCGCTTTGCTCTCGGAGTCACGGCGGCCATTGCCGCCGTGACGGTTCTGGCCTGTGCCTCTGTCGCCTATGGCCCGACCGTCATTCCCCTCTCGCAGGTCGTGCAATCCATCGCCCGGGCGGTCGGCTGGATTGAGGACGGGGTGATCACCCCCGTCGACCGGATCGTCGTGGACCTCAGGCTGCCCCGCGCCATCCTGGCGATCGCCGTCGGGGCGGGCCTCGGCGTCATCGGCCTGCTGCTGCAGACGGTGACGCGCAATGACCTTGCCGATCCCTTCCTGTTCGGCCTCTCGGCGGGCGCGGCGGCCGGAGCCGTCGCCGTCATCACCCGCATCGGCGATCGCCTCGGAGTGCTCACACTGCCGATTGCCGCCTTCGCCGGCGGCATGTGCGCAACCGCGGTGGTCCTGGTCCTGATCCGCCGCGCGCAGGGCTACGGGCCCGAGCGCCTCGTGCTTGCGGGGCTTGCGGTCTCCTTTCTGTTCACCGCGCTGACCAATTACCTGGTCTTTTCCGGCGACCAGAGGGCGGCCCATTCGGTGCTGTTCTGGACGATGGGCGGGCTTGGCCTTGCCACCTGGCAGAACATCGCCATCGGCATTGTCGGCGCGGTATTCGTCATCGGCTATGCCCTGCTGCGTCACCGCCGGCTCGATGCGCTGCTCGGCGGTGAACAGACGGCCGAAAGCCTCGGCATCTCCGTCGCACGCCTTCGCAACATGACCTTCCTCGTCGCCAGCTTCTCCACCGCGCTGCTGGTCTCCATCACCGGCGTGATCGGCTTTATCGGCCTGATGATTCCGCACATGGCCCGCGCCTTCGCCGGACCGCTGCACGCCCGCCTGACGGTGGCCTGCGCACTCCTCGGCGCAGCCCTGCTGCTCGGCAGCGATCTGCTGGCCCGCACGCTGCTGCCGCCTCAGGAACTGCCTGTCGGCGTGGTGACGAGTTCCATCGGCGCGTTCTTCGTCGTCGCGACGCTCCTGCGCCGGACGCGGTAGGACGGCTCCGGACAGCGGCCCGGCAGGCGGGGCGGCTCCCTGCGCCGGACAAAGCTGTCCGTGACGGCAGTGCCGTCGCCACAGCATCTCCAGACGAAGTCAGTCCTTCATCCTAGACCTGGTTGAGCCGCCGGTAGGCGCCGTTCCGGCTCATCAGCTCCTCATGCCGGCCATCCTCGACGATGCGGCCGTTGTTGAGCACGATGATGCGGTCGGCCTTGGCGATGGTGGCGAGCCGGTGGGCGATGACCAGCGTGGTGCGCCCCTTCGACAATTCCGCGAGCGACAGCTGGATCGCCTTCTCGGTCTCGGTGTCGAGCGCCGAGGTGGCCTCATCAAGGATCAGGATCGGCGGGTTCTTGAGAAAGATGCGGGCGATTGCCAGCCGCTGCTTCTGTCCGCCCGAAAGCTTGGCGCCGCGCTCGCCGACGATGGTGTCGATGCCGTCGGGCAGCGCGGCAATGACATCCTCCAGCCGCGCCCGCCGCGCCGCCTCGACGATCTCGGCCTCCGAGGCACCGATGCGGCCATAGGCGATGTTCTCGCGCACCGAGCCCGAAAACAGGAACACGTCCTGGCTGACGATGCCGATCTGGCCGCGCAAGGAGTTCAGCGTCATGGCGCGGATGTCGGTGCCGTCGATGCGGATCGAGCCGCCGGTGACATCATAGAAGCGCGGCAGCATGGCGCAGAGAGTGGTCTTGCCCGCGCCCGAGGGACCGACAAAGGCCACCGTCTCGCCCGGCTCGATCGACAGGTCGAGATCTTCGAGAATCGACTGCCCCGCCCTGTAGCCGAAGCGCACATGGTCGTAGCGGATGGCGCCGCGGAGATCGCCGCAGGGTCGGGCGTCGGGGCCGTCGGCGATGTCGGGATGGGTGTCGAGGAACTCGACATAGCGGCGAAAGCCGGCGATGCCCTTGGGATAGCTCTCGATCACCGAGTTGATCTTGTCGACCGGCCGGAAGAAGACATTGACCAGCAGCAGGAAACCGACGAAGCCGCCGGCACTGAGCTCCTCCTGCATGACGAAATAGCTGCCGGCGACCAGCACCACCATCTGCACGAAGCGCATCGAGAGGTAGCTCAGCGTCGTCGAGGCCGCCATGATGCGGTAGGCGTCGAGCTTGGTGGAGCGGTAGCGCTGGTTGTCCAGGTCGAACAGCCCGCGCTCGTGATCCTCGTTTCCGAAGGCCTGGACGACGCGGATGCCGCCGACATTTTCCTCTATGCGCGCGTTGAAATCGCCGACCCGGCCGTAAAGGGCGTGCCAGTTGCGGGTCATGCGGCCGCCATAGCGGGTGGTCAGCCACGCCGTCAGCGGCAGCACCAGCACGGTGATCAGCGCCAGTTCGGTGTTGACCGACAGCATCAGCAGGAGCGCACCGATCAGGGTCATGATGGCGATGAACAGATCTTCCGGCCCATGGTGGGCGACTTCGCCGATCTCCTCGAGGTCCTTGGTCAGCCGGCCGACCAGGTGGCCGGTCTTCTGGTTGTCGAAGTAGCCGAAGGACAGCTTCTGCAGGTGATCGAAGGCCTTGCGGCGCATCTCGGTCTCGATGTTGATGCCGAGCATGTGGCCCCAATAGGTGACCACCGCCATCAGCCCGCCATTGACCAGATAGATCAGCATCAGCCCGGCCGACGCCATGGCCACCACGCCCCACTGGCCGGTCGGCAGCAGCACGTCGATGAACAGCTTGACCGCGATGGGAAAGCCGAGCTCCAGCAGGCCCGACGTGACCGCCGAGCCGAAGTCGAGAAGGAACAGCCGTCGGTGCGGCCGATAATAGGCAAAGAATCGGGAGACAAGCGCGCGCATCAGGTAGCTTTCATCAGGTTTGCCTGCAACGGCAGCCGGGATCAGTGCAGGCCCGGCTCGTTGGTGGTCAAGCGGCGCCAGCAGGTTGCAATCACGTGATTCTTGCCGCCGAAGCCGCGGTCCTCGCGCCGCTTCTGCCGGATCGCGGCGGCCTCGTCCCGCTCGCCGGCCATCCGGATGCCGCGGTCGTCGGGCGCGTCACGTGCGGATGACCGCTTCGAGACAGCCCGTCATACCAGCCCTCCGACTGTTGCGCGATGGCCACGCGATTGTCTGCCGCTGCAAAAAGCGGGGAGCGGCTCGCGCCGCTCCCGTTGCCCTGGTTGACTATAAGATGATTACAGGTGTCAAGTTACCATTTCTTCGACAGCTTCAGCGTGACGGTGCGGCTTTCGCCATAGCCGCATGTCAGCAGTCCCTGGCAGCCCTTGACGTAGACGGTGTCGAAGACATTGGCGACGTTGAGCGCGGCGGTCCAGTCGTTCTTTTCGAAGCGAATGGCGGCATCGACCAGCGTGGCCGACGGCACCTTGGCGGTGTTGTCGACGTCGGCCCAGGATTCGCCCTGATGGCGGATGCCCGCGCCGAGGCTGAGCCCCTCGAGATTGCCCTGGGTCACCGAATAGTCGAGCCACAGCGAGGCCTGCAGTCCGGGGATCAGCACCGGCGACTTGCCGATGAGGCTGGCGTTGGTGTCCCGGGTCACTTCCATGTCAGTGTAGGAGGCAGCAGCGAGGATCTTCCAGTTGCTCGTCAGATTGGCCTTGGCTTCCAGTTCCAGCCCCGTGGAACGGACCTCGCCGAGCTGCTCCTGGCTGGAAGGCGGCCCTGCGACCGTGACGACGACATTCTGCTTGGTGATCTGGAACGCGGATGCCGTGACCATCCCGTCGAAGCCCGACGGCTCATATTTCACCCCGGCCTCGAACTGGTGGCCGGTCTCGGGGACGAAGGCGGTGGTGGCGCTGACGCCGATGATCGGATTGAAGAAGGTGGCGGCGCTCAGATAGGGGGTCACGCCATTGTCGAATTCATAGGCCAGGCCGGCGCGGCCGCTCAGGGCTGAATCGTTGGACGTGTAGCTGACCCCAAGGCCCGGTTGCGAGTCTGATTCCGTGTCGACATAGTCATAGCGGCCGTTCAGCGTCGCCAGCCAGCCGCCGCCGAAGCGGATCTGGTCCTGGACATAGGCGCCGATCTGCTGCTGGGTCAGCGTCTGGTCGAGATAGACGAAATTGGCACCCTGCGGCTCGCCATAGACCGGGTCAGTGACACTGATCGGGGTGGCGCCGCAGCAGGCCTGGACATGGTCGAGGCGGTAGTACCTGTAGTCGATGCCGGCAAGAAGCGTGTGGCTGGTGGCGCCGAGATCGAACCCGGTCTCGGCGCGGTTGTCGACGGCAATGCTGTCGACGTCGCTTGTCGCATCGAAACCGATGCGGTTGAATTCCGTTTGCGTGTCGTCCGTGTAGCCGTAGGTGTAAGGCCCGGACTCGGTCTTGTGCAGCGTGCCGTAGCGGGCGGACTGGCTGAACTTGATGCCGTTGTCGAATTCATGCTCGAACTCGTAGCCGACCATCTTCTGGGTCACCTTGCCGCTGTCGATGTCGGGCTCGCCGTAGAAGGCGTCCCGGTCGATGCGGCCGAAACTGGCGTCGACGACAGTGCCTTCATAGGGAAAGAAGCCGTTGCCGACGTGAACCTGGTCGAGTCCCGAGAAATAGCCGTAGACGGTCAGGCTGGTGGCGGCGTCGGGCGAGTAGGTGACCTGCGGCATGACGAAGCCGCGCAGGTCCTCGGAGAAATCGCTATAGTTGTCGCCGCCGCTGACCTTGCCGGTGAGCCGGTAGGTCAGCGTGCCCTCCTCGTTGAGCCTGCCTGAGGCATCGAATCCGGTGAACGCGTTGAAATCGCTGTTGACGCCGATCTCGGTGTAGAAATAGGGCTCTCCGGAGGGCCGCTTGCGCACCATGTTGACGATGCCGCCTGGATTGGCGCCGCCATAGAGAACCGAAGCCGGGCCTTTCAGCACCTCGATGCGTTCGAGCGCCAGCGGATCGATCTGGAAGCCCCCGAAGCCGTAGCTGAAAAGGTTGAGACCATCGAGGAACACGCCGGTCTGGGTGGCGTCGAAGCCGCGGATGTAGAACCAGTCCGTGTCCGGATCGGTGCCGAAGGGCTCGGCCGTGACCCCGGGCGTGTAACGCAGCGCCTCATCGACCTTGTTGACCACGCCGCGGTCGGAGAGTTCCTCGCCGCCGACGACGGAGACCGATTGCGGCACCAGCTTGAGCGGCGTTGCCGCCTTGGAACCGGTGGCGGTGGCCTTGGCGACGTAGCCCTCGACCGGCCCGGCGCCGTCCTGCTCCGCCGCCACGCCACCCTCGACGGCAATGCGGTCAAGCCGGGTGACGCCGGCGTCCTGCGCCGCGGCCCACATGGGCAAGGCAAGCGTGGCGATTGCGACGCCGGCCATCAGCATCGCCCTCATCCGCGGTTGTGTGGTGGTTTGCTGCATTGATCTGTCTTCCCCGGCCCAAGGGTGCGAACCGCCGCAAGGCGGCCCGAACCGTGTGTCTGACTTAGAAGATGAGTATCTATGTCAAGTTTATAGCTTCGGCTTGTCGCGATCCCCGGAAATTGAACATTCTTGGCGATTCTTCGTCTTTCGGGCGTTTTTGGTAGCGCCGCCAAGACAGCGCCTTGCTTCAGTCGGTGCGCGACTTCTTCCAGTTTGCCGGCGTGGTGCCGACGGTCTTGCGGAAGACGCGGGTGAAATGCGCCTGATCGGAAAATCCGGTCTCGGCGGCGATCCCGGTCAGCGGCAGATCCGCCTTCATCAGCATCGTCTTGGCGCGTTCGATACGAGCCTGCATCTGCCATTGATGCGGGGCCATGCCGGTCGAGGCCTTGAAGGCGTGGCTGAAATGGGATGGCGACAGGCCGGCGAGCGCGGCGAGCTCACCGAGCCGGATGTTGCGCAGGCAATGCTCCTCGATGTGGCCGGTGGCGCGGCGCAACTGCCAGCCGGCAAGCCCGCCGCGGCGCCGCGGCGGCGGCGGCGCCAGTTGCATCAGGTCGATGAACAGGGCCACCGCCAGTCCGTCGCCATAGAGGTCATGGAGCGGCTGCGGATTGGCGCATTCGGCGGCGATCAGATGCGCCAGGCCGAGAAGCCGCGGATCGGAAAACATGAGCCGCGGCGTGGAAAGCCGGCGTGCATCGAGATCCTGCTGCAGGCGGGCGCCGAGATGATCGACATTGAAATGAACGTCGAGATGGCGGGCGAACTCGATGTCGAGCGCCTCGGCCCACAGCTCCATCTCGGCCGGAACATAGGAAATCGCCTGCCGGCTGTAGTCCTGCACCGTGCCGATGTCTTTGGGAGATATGCGGATGTTGCAGTTTCGGCCGCCGCGCGCCTCGAGCATGACGAAAAGGCGCGGGTCGGCCGAGATATAGCGACCACCGGCGGACGGGGCGCAATCCACGCTCCAGACATCGGCGACGATGCCGTTCCAGCTTCGCCGATGAAGATCGCCGATCACCGAAAACCCCCTGATGTCGTTGTTCATTCGCGGCTGGAATGTCATTGCGGCAGCTGCCATGGAGCGTGGCTCCCGGGAGACGATCCCGAAAGATTAAACTGGTGTCTATTTATCATGTTTTATTAGCGCAGCAGTCCCGACATTGCAAATCGATCGGTGCGGCGCCGCGGCGGGGGTGCAACCCCGACCGTTGCGGCCGCGCGGAACGGCGTTTTGCACACCCTGTGTCAGCATGCATGTCCTGGACCGAGACCGCTGCGCGCGTCCGTCGATATGCAGTGGCTCGGGTGTCCGATCGGAACATCAGCGCCGATCGGGTTCCCGGCGGGGCTCCTGCTCTCGGCCTGCCACAGGATCGCGCCGCGGATCCTCCGACAGACTGCCGAGCGACTGGCTGATCTGGTCGGCGGTGTCGCGAAGCATCAGCAACAGTTCCTCGCGGCGGGCAAGGTAACGACTGGTGAGCGTGCCCAGATTGACCGCAGCGACCGCCTCCCCGCCGGCGTCGAAAAGCGGTGCGGCGAGGCCGGTTGAGCCTGTGACGAACTCTTGGTCGTTGACGGCGTAGCCGTCGCGGCGGACCTTTATGAGCAGCCTGCGGATCTGATCACGGTTGGTCACGGTGAACCGCGTGTAGGACAGGAAGGTGGTGCGGGCCAGATATGCCTCGACCGCTTCCTCCGCGCCGTGGGCAAGCAGGACGCGCCCGATGGCCGTGCAGTAGGGCACGATGGCCGAGTCCATGTTGACATCGTAGCGCACTGGATGGTGGCTCACGCACTTGGCCAGCCGTCGGATGTCGCAATTGGCGTTCATGGTGGCCAGCAGCACGGTCTCGCCGCATCGGTCGCGCAGTTGCTGCATGAACGGCATCGCCAGCACCACCAGCGGCTCCTCGTTGCGCCGGAACGGAAACCCGCGGCGGCTTGCTTCCACGAGAATGTATTTGCCGGCACTGTTCTGGACCACGTGCCCGCGCGCCATCAGCGTCTGGAGCAGGCCATGGGTGCTGCTCTTGGGAAATCCCAGATCGCGCATCACCTGCGACAGCGAGACCCCGTCGCGCAGCGTCGTCATGTATTCAAGGATATCCAGGATTCGGCCGGCGCTCTTGACCTCGTGGTTCATATACGTGAACAAACTCCCCATTGTTGCCCGGTATTTATGCTCATACCATCCTGCCTAGATTGTAGCCAGACGTGAAGCGGTTTCCCGTTCCATTGCGGGTCTCTCCTTTGCCCATAGCGAATTGCGAGCACCGGCCCCGATGACAGATGCGTCTCCCGACAAACCGTGGCTCTGGCCCGAAAAGGCCTGGCGCAAAAGCATCGGCAAGGTGCGCGCCGGCCGGTCGCTCAAGCCCGGGATCTGGAAGAACGGGGCCCGCATGGCAGTGGCCCTTTCGTTTGACGCCGACCACGAAACCATAGAACTGCGCAACGGCGCGCGGTCCATCGGCCGCATGAGCCAGGGCGAATACGGCGCGCGCGCCGGAATGCCGCGCATCCTGTCCCTGCTCGACCGATACGCGGTGCCCGCATCGGTGTTCATGCCGGCGGTGGCCGCGATGATCCACCCCGAAGAGGTCAGGACCGTTGTCGGCGCCGGCCACGAGCTCGCCATCCACAGCTGGATTCACGAGTTCAATTCGACGCTCGACGAGGGTACAGAGCGCGACCTGGCGCTGCGAGCGGCCGATGCGTTGGAACGTGTGTCCGGCATCCGTCCCGTCGGCATGCGCACCGCATCCTGGGATTTCAGCCCCAGCACGCTGAAGATCGCGCGCGAGATGGGCCTGATCTATGATTCATCGCTGATGGCCGACGACGAGCCCTACGAACTGCTCGAGGACGACCAGCCGACGGGCATCGTGGAAATTCCGGTCGAATGGATCCGCGACGACGCACCCTATGTCAACATGGACCGCATGACCGGCGCCCGCCCCTATGGCGCGCCGACCATGCTGCTCGACATATTCCGGCGCGAACTGGAGCTCGCTTACGAGGAAGGCGGCCTGTTCCAGCTGACCATGCATCCGCACCACATCGGACACCGGTCGCGGATCTTCATCCTGGAGGAGATTATTCGCCTGGCGCAGTCGAAACAGGATGTCTGGTTCACGACGCATGCCGAACTGGCAGCCTACTGTGCGGCGGAAGCCGGACTCACGACACCGCAGACCCCTGACTTTCAATCGTAAAATCAAGAGAATGAGGGAACGAACATGACCGCTGTAAGAACCACGCTCACCGCACTGGCCTTCGCGCTGCTGGCCTCCACCGCCCTGGCGCAGTCGGCCAAGACCACGCTGACCATCGACCTGCCCAACGAGCCGGCAACACTCGATCCGCATCTGCAGTGGAACACCGACAGCTACTCGGTCTACCGCAACATCTTCGACAATCTGCTGACGCGCGACGTCTCCGGCGAGATCGTCGGCCAGATCGCCACCGAGTGGACCTATCTCGACGACACCACCATCGAGTTCAAGATCCGCGACGACGTGAGCTTCCAGGATGGCACCAAGCTCACCGCCGAGGACGTCGCCTACTCGATCCTGCGCATCATCGACCCGGCGCTGAAAAGCCCGCAGCTGTCGCAGTTCAACCAGATCGACACCGCGGTGGCGACCGACGCCACGACCGTCAAGATGACCACCAAGTCTCCCTACCCGGCGCTGCTGGCGCAGCTCGTCAAGCTGTCGATCGTTCCCAAGGCCTACATGGAAAAGGTCGGAGCCCAGGAATTCAACGTCAAGCCGATCGGCAGTGGCCCCTATGCGCTGGGCGAATGGCAGAAGGGCGTGCAGACCGAGCTCAAGGCCAATGACGGCTACTGGCGCGCCAAGCCGCCGTTCGAGACCGTCGTCTTCCGCGCCGTGCCGGATGTCTCCACCCGCATTGCCGACCTGAAGACCGGCAAGGCCGACCTGATCCGCGACCTCTCGCCTGACCAGACCGACAGCATCAAGGAGACCGAGAACACCAAGGTGCTCTCGGTTGCCACCGAACGAGTCGGATACATGTACATCAATGCCCAGGCCGGTCCGACGACCGACGTCCGCGTGCGCCAGGCCATCGCCTATGCCATCGACCGCAGCGCCCTCATCGAGGCGCTGCTGCAGGGCTACGGCGCCCAGGTCAACATCATCGGCGCGCCGCCGGTGTTCGGCTACACCGACGAGGTTGCCGGCTATGACTACGACCCCGACAAGGCGCGCGAACTGATCAAGGAAGCCGGCGCCGAGGGCGCCAAGCTCGAATTCCTGACCTCGCCCTCCTACAGCCGCGCCCTGGTCGAGGCCATCCAGCAGATGCTCAACGATGTCGGCTTCGATGTCTCGATTTCGGCCAGCGACCAGGCCACCTTCCTCAAGCGCCGCCAGGGTAATCCGGAAAATGCCGGCTCGCTGGCCTTCGGCGCCTGGTCGTGCGCCTGCCAGGACGCCGACGGCATCATCTTCCCGTTGTTCCGCAGCGGCAGCCAGTGGGCGAAATACGCCAATCCGGACTACGACGCGCTGGTGGATTCCGCCCGCTCGACGCTGGACAAGGACCAGCGCATGGCCGACTACAAGAAGGCCTATGAGATCCTGCGCGAAGACGTGCCCGGCCTCGGCCTCTACCAGGCGTTTGCGGTCTATGGCGCGAATGCGAAACTCAACTGGGAACCGACGGCCAACGAATCCATGTTCATCATGGACATGAGCTGGCAGCAGTAACCCCTGATCTGGAGAGGCCGTCATGCTGAGATATGTGGGTGAGCGGCTTCTCCAGGCGATGATTGCGATCTTCGGCGTGCTGACGATCGTCTTCATCGTGATGCATCTCTCCGGCGACCCGACCCTGCTGCTCGTGCCGCAGGGCGCGTCGGCGGAGATGATTGCCGATCTGCGTCGCGAGCTGGGGTTCGACCGGCCGCTCTGGGTGCAGTATGTCGGTTATCTCAACGATCTCATCCATCTCGATTTCGGCGAATCGGTGGTGCAGCGTGTGCCGGCGATCGACATTGTCGCGTCCCGCCTGCCCTACACGATCCAGCTCGCCGCCGGCGCGCTCACGGTGGCCATCGGCGTCGGCATTCCGGCGGGCATCCTGATGGCCACCCGGCGCGGCGGGTGGCTTGACCGGGTGCTGACCGCGGTCGTGGTCACCGGCCAGAGCGTGCCCACTTTCCTCTCCGCCATCCTGCTGATCTTCGTCTTCGCCGTCACGCTTGGCTGGCTTCCGGCCTCGGGCATCGGCGGCCTCTCCAATCTGGTGATGCCGTCCATCGCGCTCGGCGCCCTGTCGATGTCGACCTTCGCCCGCATGACCCGGATTTCGGTCGCCGACGAGCTGAGCAAGGACTATGTCCGCGCCGCCCGCGCCCGCGGGTTGCCGATGCCAAAGATCATCGTCCGTCACGTGCTGCGCAATGCCTCGATCCCGGTAATCTCGATCGCGGCGCTGGAGATCGGCAACCTGCTCGCCGGAGCCGTCATCATCGAGACGGTCTTTGCCTGGCCGGGCATCGGTCAGCTGGCGATCCAGTCGATCCAGGCGCGCGACTTCCTCATTGTCCAGGTCATCGTGCTGCTGATCTCCTTCGTCTACGTGATCACCGCGGTGCTGGCGGACTTCATCTACGCCATCGTCGACCCACGCATCCGTCTGGCCCGGTGAGGAGATGACCCTGGCAACCCTCTCGACATCGCTCAGTGCCCGCTTCCGACGCATTCCCCTGCCGATCCTCGCGGTGATCGCGATCCTGATCACCATGGTGCTGCTGGCGGCGCTTGCGCCCTGGATCGCACCGGCCGATCCGTCCCGGCAGGACCTGTTTGCCCGCCTCAAGCCACCGGGCTTCGTCGGCCGCAGCGGCATCACCTACTGGTTCGGCACCGACGATCTCGGCCGCGACCTGCTTTCGCGCGTGCTCTATGGCGCCGGCGTGTCGCTCGGCGTGGCGCTCCTGTCCGTCATCGTCTCCACGCTCGTCGGGGTGTCGCTCGGCATGATCGCCGGCTGGTTCCGCGGCTGGGTCGAGGTGGTGATCATGCGGCTGGTCGACATCATGATGTCTATTCCCGCCGTGCTGCTGGCGGTGCTCACCGTGGCGGTTCTCGGGCCGGGATTTCTCAAGCTGGTGCTGGTGCTGGGCCTCACCCGCTGGCCGCGCTACACCCGCGTCGCCTACGGCCAGACGCTGCAGGTGGCCAACCTCCCGTTCATCAAGGCCTCCGAACTGGCCGGCGCCGGCGCCGCGCGGATCCTGTTCCACCACGTCCTGCCCAACATTGCCGGCCCGGTTCTGGTGGTGGCGACCGCCGAATTCGGTCTGATGATCCTCACCGAAGCTGGCCTGTCCTTCCTCGGTCTCGGCATCCAGCCTCCCACGCCCAGCTGGGGATCGATCATGAGCGTCGGTCGCGAATATGTCGAACGCGCCTGGTGGATCGTGCTGTTCCCCGGCCTGTCGCTCTTCTTCCTCGTCTTTTCCGTCAATCTGCTCGGGGACTGGCTTCGCGACCAGCTCGACCCGCGCTCCCGTACCCGCTGAGGCCCAAATGCAATTTGCAGACAAGACTGTCGTCATCACCGGCGCCGCCGGCGTCTTCGGCCGCTGGATCGCCGCCCATTTCGCCGCAGAAGGCGCCACGCTCTGCCTCTCCGATCGGCGCGGCGACGCGCTTGAGGCGGTGGTCGGCGAGCTCGGGCTGGATGCGGACAATACGCTGCGGCACGTCACGGAATTGACCGATCACGCCTCACTCCTCGAACTCATCGAGCTGGTGCGCATGAAATGGAAGGCGCCCGACATTCTTGTCAACAATGCTGGCATCTACACCAAGTTCGGCTTGCTGGAGATGAGCTTCGAGGACTGGGACCGGGTCAATGACGTCAATTTCCGCGCGCCCTTCGTGCTGACGCGGGAAATGGCGAAGCTGATGATCGCCGAGAACCGCAGGGGCTCGATCATCAACATCTCCTCGGGTGCGGCGCGCCAGATGCGCAACGGCTCGGTGCCCTACTGCACCTCCAAGTCGGCTCTCGAGCGGCTGTCGAAGGGGTTTGCGCTCGAGCTCGCGCCGCACGGCATCCGCGTCAACGTGGTCGAGCCCGGCTTCGCCCCCGGCAGCTCGGTCAGCACGCTGTCGGACGACTATGTCGCAAGCATGCTCAAGCGAATTCCGCTTGGCCGCTCCAGCGGCCCGGACGATGCGCCGAACGCCATCGGCTTTCTGTGCTCCGACAAGGCGAGCTTCATCACCGGCGCGGTGCTCAGCGTCGACGGCGGCAATTCCATCGGCACGTTCGAGAGCGGCCAGCTCGGGGCGACGCCCGGAACCGCCGCGATCCGATGACAGGCAGGACCGCCATGCATGAACCGATCCGCCCGCTGCTCGACGTGAGCGACCTCACCGTGGACATCGACGGCGCCAGGGTGGTCGACGGGGTATCCTTCACCGTGGCGCCCGGCGAGGTGATGGCGCTGGTTGGCGAATCGGGCTGCGGCAAGTCGCTGACCGCCTTCGCCATGCTGGGACTGCTGCCCTCGGTGGCGCGGCGGACCGAGGGGCGGATCCTGCTCGGGGACCGAGATCTGGCGACCTTCAGCGAACGCCAGCTGCGCAAGGCCCGCGGCAAGGACATCTCGATCATCTTCCAGGAGCCGAGCGCCTCGCTCGATCCGCTGGCCAGCGTCGGCTCGCAGATCGCCGACGCCTACCGCATCCACACCGGCGCCAGCCGCGCCGATGCCTTCGAGAAGGCCCGGCAGATGCTGGTCGATGTCGGCATTCCGGATCCCGACCGGCGGCTCGACCAGTTCCCCTTCGAGCTCTCCGGCGGGATGTGCCAGCGCATCATGATCGCCATCGCCCTGATCTGCGGACCGCGCGTGCTGGTGGCCGACGAGCCCACCACCGCCCTCGACGTCACCATCCAGGCGCAGATCCTCGACCTGATGAAGAAACTCGTGGCCGACCACGGCACCTCCATCGTGCTGATCACCCACGACATGGGCGTGGTCGCCGACATCGCCGACCATGTGGCGGTGATGTATGCCGGCCGTATCGCCGAGATCGCGCCGGTGCAGGACCTGTTCGACCACCCGGCCCATCCCTACACGGCGCTGCTTCTGGCCAGCGTGCCGCGTCTCGACGTGGCGCCGAAGGCGGATCTGGCCACCATCGAGGGATCGGTGCCCACGCCGCAGGAATTTGGACCCGGCTGCCATTTCGCCAGCCGCTGTCCACTGGTCACCGACAAGTGCCGTGTCGAACAGCCACCGCTGTTTGCGCAGGGCTACGGGCACCGCTCGGCCTGCTGGCATATCGACCGGATTGCCGAAATCACGGGGATGCTGCCATGAGCGACACGCACCAGGTCCTCGAAATCCGCGATGTCGCGGTCCACTTCAACGGCCGGTCCGGACTGTTCGGCCGCTCGCAATTCGTCGTCAAGGCGGTCAACGGTGTCTCGCTCGACATCGCCGCCGGCGAGACCGTGGCGCTGGTCGGCGAATCGGGCTGCGGCAAGTCGACCCTTTCCAACACCATCGTCGGGCTGCAGCAGCCGGTCGAGGGCAGCATCCGCATCGCCGGCGAGGAGGTTGTCGGCGCCCGCGGCAAGGCGCTCAACGACATCCGCCGCAAGGTGCAGATGATCTTCCAGGATCCCGCTCTCTCGCTCGATCCGCGCTCGACAATCGGCGCCGCGATTGCCGAGCCGCTGATCGTTCGCGGCATCGCCCGCGGCGAGGCGCTGAAGAGCCGCATCGCCAAGCTGCTGACCGAGGTCGGCCTTCGCCCCGAACATGCCGATCGCTACCCGCACCAGTTCTCCGGCGGCCAGCGACAGCGCGTGGTGATTGCCCGGGCGCTTGCGCTGGAGCCGGCACTGGTGGTCTGCGACGAACCGGTTTCGGCGCTGGACGTCTCGGTCCGCGCGCAGATCCTCAACCTTCTGGTGGCGCTGCAGAAGCGTACCGGCGTGGCCTATCTCTTCGTCTCCCACGATCTCTCCGTCGTCCGTCACATCTGCGACCGCGTCGTGGTGATGTATCTGGGCCGCTTCGTCGAGATCGCCGACCGCGACACCTTCTTTGCCAATCCGAAGCACCCCTATACGAAAGCGCTGATGTCGGCGGTGCCGGAAGCCGATCCGAGGCTGCAGCGCTCCCGCGAACGCCTCATCCTCACTGGCGAGCTTCCGAGCCCGTCCAACATTCCCCCAGGCTGCGCCTTCCACACCCGCTGCCCGCTGGCCACGGAAATCTGCTCGCGCGTGCGACCGGAATTGACGTCGCGCGCCGATGGATCGACAGTCGCCTGCCACCATGTCTGAGAGTACCCCCATGACCGAGACCATCGCCAACGAGACCCTGACCGTCGACGGCCTCCAGTCTCCCACCGAAATCCGAATCGACCGCTGGGGCATTCCGCACATCCGCGCCGGCAGCGAGGCAGACCTGTTCTTCACCCAGGGCTTCAACGCGGCCCGCGACCGGCTCTGGCAGATCGACCTCTGGCGCAAGCGCGGCCTGGGTCTGCTGTCCGCCGATTTCGGTCCCGGCTACCTGGCGCAGGACCATGCGGCCCGGCATTTCCTCTACCAGGGCCGGATGGCGCCGGAATGGGCGTCCTATGCCCCCGACACCGAAGAGATCTGCAGCGCGTTTGCCGCCGGCATCAATGCCTATCTGGCGCTCTGCGAGGCAGAGCCCGAACGCCTGCCGCCGGAATTTTCCGTCTTCGGTACCGCGCCCTCGCGCTGGAAGCCCGAGGACGTTGTGCGCATCCGTAGCCACGCTCTGACCCGCAACGGCGTCTCCGAGATCCTGCGCGCGAACGTGATGGCGCTCGCCGGCGCCGACACCGATCTGCTGCGCACCAAGATCGAGCCGCCGGTTGATCTCGAGGTGGCCGATGGCGTGGTGCTTGCCGACATTCCGATCGCGGCACTCAGGCTGTTCAAGCTCGCCACCGCTCCCGTCACATTCGAGCCGGAGCGGCTCGAGGCTACCCTTGATAAGGCATGGGACTGGGTCGACGTCACCGATCTGGGCGATGTGGTCCGCGCCGTCAGCGAGGAAGGCTCCAACAACTGGGTGGTCGGCGGCGCCCGCACGCAGACCGGCCGGCCGATCCTGGCGAGCGACCCGCACCGCGCCCACGCCGTGCCGTCGCTGCGCTACCTCGTCCATCTCGAAGCGCCCGGCTTCAACGCCATCGGCACCGGCGAGCCCACCGCGCCGGGCGTCTCGCTCGGCCACAACGGCACCACCGCGTTCGGCCTCACCATTTTCGGCATGGACCAGGAAGACGTCTATGTCTACGAGACCAAGCCCGGCGAACCGGACCTCTACCGCCATCTCGACGGCTGGGAGGCGATCCGGCGCGTTGAGGAGCCTTTCGAGGTCAGGGGCTATGCGCAGCAGACGCTCACGCTCTCCTACACCCGCCATGGCCCGGTGCTGCACGAGGATGCGGAGAAGCGCACGGTCATCGCGCTGCGATCGGTCTGGGCCTTTCCCGGATCGGCTGCCTATCTCGGCAGCCTGAGCGCGATGCGCGCCGGCAGTGTCGCCGAGTTCGGCGAGGCACTCGGCGCCTGGGGCTCGCCGTCGGTCAATCATGTCTGCGCCGACACCGCAGGCAACACCGGCTGGTTCACCGCCGGCTTCACGCCGATGCGCGACGGCTGGCAGGGCCTGCTGCCCGTTCCGGGCGACGGCAGCCACGAATGGCAGGGCTTCCTGCCTGCCGACCAACTGCCGCGCAGCATCAATCCCGAGGCAGGCTTCGTGGCCACCGCCAACGAGATGAACCTGCCCACCGATCGGCCCGCCGATGCACCGACCATCGGCCATGAATGGACCGAGCCCAGTCGGGCGGAGCGAATCAAGGCGGTGCTCGCCGCCGACGAAAGGCATTCGGTGGCCGCGGCCTGCGCGCTGCAGACGGATGTGCATTCCCGTCCGGCCCAGGTCATCTGTTTCGTGCTTGCCGAAACGCTGGCCGGGCGCTCCGGTCTCGCCGGACATCAGGCTCGCGCCGCCGCCCTGCTGGACGGCTGGGACCATTGCCTGGCGGCAGGCAGCGGCGCCGCGGCGCTGTTCGAGGTCTGGTGGATGAAGCATCTGCGCCCGGCGCTGCTCGCCCGCTTCGCTGATGAAAAAGTGCGGCCGCTGCTCCTGCCGGGCGATGTCGACACGCTGCTCGACCTTCTTTCGGCGCCGGAAGCGAGCGCCCTTCACTGGACCCCGATCGAGCGCGACGCACTGCTTCTGGCCACGCTGGAAGCCGGCTTTGCCGACTGCCTCAAGCGGCTCGGCGCCGATCCGGAGGATTGGGCCTGGGGCAAGCTGCACCAGGCCACATTCGAACACGCCACCAGCCGGGTTCGCGCGAGTCGCGGCGAGGCCGGGGCCGCGGATTGGGACGTCGGTCCGCTGCCGATGGGCGGCAGCCGCTCGACTGTGATGCATGCCGGCTATCGGCTCGGCGATTTCCGCGTCACCGCCGGCGCCTCCGTGCGGCTGGTGATGGATGTCGGCGACTGGGACAATTCCGTCTGCATCAACACCCCGGGACAGTCCGGCGACCCGCGCTCGCCGCACTATGCCGATCTCGCCGCGGGTTGGTCCGGCGGGACCTATGTCCCGATGCTCTACAGCAACGCTTTGATCGAGGCGCAAACCGTCACTCGCATCCGGCTGCTGCCTGCTTCGAATCGTGCCGCAGGCGGTCCCGCATCTTGACCGGCCTGCTGACGGCTGCGGACATCGACGAATCCGCGCTCATTGCCGATCTGAAGGTCTGGGTCGGTATCGAGAGTCCCACGCCGGACGCCGCCGCGGTCAACCGCATGGTCGCTCATGTCCAGGTCGCCGCCGCAGGCCTGGGGCTTGCAAGCGAGCGCATCGCCGGCACGATGGGCTTCGGCGACACGCTCATCGTGCGCGGCGGGGCCCGGTCGACGCCGGAGAGGAAGGGCATCCTCGTCCTCGCCCATCTCGACACCGTGCACGCCGCCGGCACGCTCAGTGCGGAGCTGCCGCTCCGTCGCGAAGCCGACCGGCTGTACGGGCCGGGCGTCTACGACATGAAATCCGGGGCGCTGATGGCGCTCACCGCGCTCGGACTGGCCCAGGCGCGCGAACCGGCAGGCATGCTGCCCGTGGAGATCCTCTTCGTCCCCGACGAGGAGATGGGCAGCAAAAGCTCGCGCCCGGTGATCGACGCACTTGCCCGCAGCGCCGGCTTCGCGCTCGTGATGGAGCCCGCCCGCGACGGCGGCAGCATCGTCACCGCCCGCAAGGGTGTGGCGATGTACGACATTGCAGTCCATGGCCGTGCGTCCCATGCCGGCATGCGCCCCGGGGACGGGCGCAGCGCCATCCGCGAGGCTGCCCGGCTGGTGCTGGCGCTCGAGGATATGAACGATCCCGACCGCGGCGTCACAGTGACGGTCGGCACCATTCAGGGCGGCACCGGGCGCAACGTGATCCCGGCCGAATGCCGCATGCTGGTCGATGTCCGGCTTCCCGACGCAGCCGCAGCCGACGACATTCTCGGGCGGATCGAGGCGCTGGGCTCCGGCGACCCGGACATCCGACTGGAGATCTCCGGTGGTCTCAACCGGCCGCCCTTCCCGCCATCCGAGGCCGGCCGGCAGCTCTTCGAGCACGCGCGACAGCTTGCCTCCGATCTCGACATGGAACTCAAGGGGGTCGCCACCGGCGGCGGCTCGGACGGCAATTTCACCGCCGCGCTCGGCGTGCCGACGCTCGATGGCCTCGGCGCGGACGGCGCCGGCGCGCATACTTTCAAAGAGCATGTCCTCGTCTCAAGCCTGGCGCCGCGCACCGCGCTGCTCTCCAATCTGCTCATGACCCTGAGATTGGGCTGATGCCGCTGGGCGGGGCGGGTGTGGATTGCGTCCGCGCATGCAGGTGGAAACTGTGTTCAACAGTCATTGAAATATGAAAAATTAACAATGCTTTAATGATTCGCGATGCTCTTGTAGGGTTGTAATGGAGGCATCATGCACGCTCTTTCACGACGAATTTTCCTGCAACGGTCCGCGACGGTTGCCCTCCTTGGCGGCGGTGGGCTTTCCCTGTCCTCTCCACGCACGGCATTCGCCGCCACCAGCGAAGTCACGCCGGCGGTCTCGCCGCTTGGCCTGGATGACGATCTCGCCAATCCCGCCGAACTGCGCAGCGTTTCCGGCCG
The DNA here is from genome assembly GCF_003182275.1 of Hoeflea marina. Taxonomy (GTDB): domain Bacteria; phylum Pseudomonadota; class Alphaproteobacteria; order Rhizobiales; family Rhizobiaceae; genus Hoeflea; species Hoeflea marina. Next base: position 33,384 of record NZ_QGTR01000009.1, on the reverse strand, counting down.
CCTGAGAGCAAAACTCCACATGGCGGTGACGGAGGTGGAACTGCCTTCGGGGCCGGCGAAGCTGCGCATCTTCAACGGCCAGTTGCCCGGCCCGACCTTGCGCCTGTCCCCCGGCGACACACTCGAAGTCGCCTTCGAGAACCGGATGCCCCCAAACCCGGACACAGACCAGGTGGTCACGAACACCCCCAACCGCTTCAACACCACCAATGTCCATTATCACGGCTTTCATGTCAGCCCGCGCGGCAACAGCGACAATGTCTATCTGAACATCGATCCCGGCCAGCATTTCAATTACGTGGTCAAGATCCCACAGGATCATCCCGCAGGCAATTACTGGTACCACCCGCATCGGCACGGATCGGTGGCGGCCCAGGTAGCCTCGGGTGCGGCAGGCATGGCGATCATTGGCGGCGCACTCGACAGCGTGCCGGAAATCGCAGCCATGGTCGAACGCGTCATGGTCGTGCAGGCCCCTGTTCCCGGTCTCGAAAAGCTGCTGACCAGCGAAGAGCCGATCTGGGCATTGGATGCAGAACGCAACTTCCTCATCAACGGCAATTACCGCCCGCGCATCTACATGCGCGAGGGCGAGATCCAGCACTGGCGGGTGCTGCACGCCGGCGACGCGCAATTCCTGCCGCTGACCGCGGAGGGCCTGGAACTGCACGAAGTCGGCCGCGACGGCAATCCGCTGCCCGAGGCGGCCCAGGTCGATAAGGTCGAACTGGCGCCGGGCAACCGCGTCAATCTGCTGGTCAAGGCGCCGAAAGTCGGCACCTACGAATTGCATCGCCCGGCCTTCAGCCAGGGCAAGCAGCCGCTTCCCGATATTCTTCTGGCCGAAGTCATTGTTTTGGCCGCCGATGACAGCCGGGTTGCAGCCGACGTGCCGTTCGGGCGCGACCTGCCGACCGGGCCGTTGCCGAAGAACAGCATCCTGACCGACATCACCGATGAGGAGATAACCGGACGCCGGCAGTTCATTCTTGGTGTGTCCGAGGTCAAGGGGTTCTTCCACGACACCGAATTCACCATCAACGGCAAGCCCTTCGATCCGCGCCGCGACGACGTGGTCTCGAAGGTCGGAGCCGTGGAAGAGTGGACGCTGGTCAACACCACGCCCTTCCCGCATCCGCTGCATATCCACGTCAATCCGTTCCAGCTGATGGATGTCAACGGCGTGCCCGATCCGCGCAAGCCCTGGCTGGACACTGTTCCCGTGCCTGCCGCGGGCACGGTCAGGTTTCGCACACGGTTTACCGATTTTTCCGGTCGCTACGTCATGCACTGTCACATCCTGCCGCATGAAGACACCGGCATGATGATCAATGTGAACATCGAGGATTGAGCATGCATCGGATTTCCGCCACCGCCGTCCGCCGGCTGGTGCTGACGTTTCTCATTGCAGGCTCCGCCCTGCCGGCACGAGCGGACGGCCCAGCCTCGCCGCCCGACCGGGCGTCGCAATGCTTTTCGTGTCACGGCGCCGACGGCAATCCGAGCCTGTCTGCCGTGCCCATCATCGCCGGTCAGCAGCCGGAATATCTGCAGGACACCCTCAACGCCTATCGCAGCGGCCTGCGCGGCGGCGGGCGTGCCATCGTCATGCAAGAGATCGCCAAGGATCTGAGCGATGATGACATAGCCGCACTGTCGGCCTGGTTTGGAGATCAGAAATGAAGCGATTTCTCAAGAATTCGGTGTGCTTTGGCCTGCTGGCCCTGGCACCCGTGGCCGCCTTCGCCGACGAGCTGATCTATTTGCCCGACGCCGGGGGCATGGAACTGTTCAAGGGCGCAGAGCTCGACGCGCCCTATTTCTCGCTGGCCAGCTATCTCGACAGCGAGCACATCCTCACGTTTTGCGGACCCGCAACCATTGCAGCTGTTATGAACAGCCTCGGCGGCGACCGCCCGGTGGCGCAGCGGCTCTATCCCTGGCCGTTCTTCAACCAGGAGAACATCTTCAGCGCGGAAAATGAGAAGGTGAAGTCCTATCCGATGGTCGAGCATGAAGGCCTGGTGCTGAGCCAGCTTGCCCAATTCTTCACCAATCTCGGCGTCTCCGCCGAGTTCAGGCATGCCGATGAATTCGACGAAGCAGGTCTTCGCGATACGGTGAAGAAGGTACTCGCCGATCCTGCGAAGCGGCTGGTGATCAATTATTCGCGCAAGCCGATCGGCCAGAAGGGTGACGGCCATATCTCGCCGGTCGCCGCCTACGATGCGGACACCGACCGGGTGCTGGTGCTCGATGTCGCCAAATACAAATATCCGCCCGTCTGGATGACCATTGCCGATCTCTACAAGGCGATGGCGACCACGGACACCGGTTCCAACAAGCTGCGCGGCCTTGTGGTGGTGACGCGATGAACATCAGCCGCCGCATCTTCATGGCGGCGATGCCGCTGCTGCCGGGGGCTGCACGGGCGCGGGTGCTCGGCGGACAGGATGAAGCCTTCGCCGAGATCGCCCGCCAGATCGGTGGCGTTTCCTCAGTGTCCCCCTACCTGATAGAGGCAGCAGAGTACGAGTTCGACCTGGCCTACGGGCAGGCCGCCAAGGTCGAATTTGTCCGCGCATTCGGCAGCGGCGCGCTCGGAGACAGGTTGGACCAGGCCAATCCGGCACTGAAGGCGCAGGCTGCCTTTGTGGCGCTGTTTCTCTACACCGGCGAAGTGACGCGCGACGGCGTTGTCAGCGCGAAATACTATCCCTGGTGCCTGTCCTGGCAGGCGGTGACCTTTGCAACGGCGCCCGGGGCCTGCGGCGGCCCGGGCTTCGGCCATTGGGAAAACGCTCCCCAGCCGGGAGCCATGTGATGCGCGCTTCCGTCGTCGTCATCGGCTCCGGCATGGCCGGCGCCCATCTGGCCTATACATTGGCACTGAAGGGCGTCGATGTGCTGGTGCTCGAGGCCGGTCCGCGCCGCGATCGCGCCAGCAATGTGCGAACTTTCTACGACAATCCGGTCAAGGGGCCGCAATCGCCTTATCCCAGTGTCGCCTCCGCGCCGCATCCGGAAGACGGCAAGTATGACGATTTCTACGTCCAGGGCGGCGCCGACAAATTCATCGGCGCCTATCTGCGGCTCTATGGCGGCACCAGCTGGCACTGGACCGGCTTTGCCGACCGCCTGCGCCCGGCCGACTTCCGCATGAAATCCGACTACGGCGTGGCCGAGGACTGGCCGATTGACTACCAGTCGCTCGTCGGTTTCTACGAGGAAGCCGAGAAGCGCTGGGGCGTGGCCGGCGATCCTGCTTTCGACTGGGGCGCGCCGCGCGGCGAGACGCCCTACCAGATGCCGCCGATCCCCCACAGCTACATGGATCACCAGGTGATCAAGGCGCTCGACAAGTTGGGCCTGCATGCCGGCCGGTTTTCGCATGCGCGCAATTCAGAAGTATTCGACAGCCGTCCCGCCTGCTGTGGCAACAACACCTGCGTGCCGATCTGCCCGATCGGCGCCAAATATGATGCGTCGGTGCACGCGGAGAAGGCCGAGGCCGCGGGAGCGCGCTTCATCACCGATTCGCTCGTCACCTTCATCGAACTTGCAGCGGACGGCAATGTCAGCCGCGTCAAGGTTCGGCGTCCCGATGGCGAGACCTTCTGGGTCGAAGGCGATGTCTTTGCGCTGTGCTGCCATGCGATCGAGAATCCGAGACTGCTTCTGAACTCGAAGCAGGACGGCGCCCAGAACGGCGTTGCCAATTCATCGGGCGCGGTCGGCCGGTACCTGCTGACCCAGGCCAATCAGGACGTCTGGGCGATGATGCCCGAGCCGGTCTATCCCTATCGCGGCCCGCAGCAGACGGGCGGACTTCTCGAACTCCGCGACGGCGAATTCCGCAGCGAATATGCGGCGGCCGGAACATCGTTCATGAACAGCGGCTGGTCAGGCAATTCCGACGCCACGGGGCTTGCCAGGAAGCTGATCGCCAAGGGCATGACCGGAGCGGAACTGGCGCGCCAGGTCAACCATCAGGTTGCCCGCCATCTCCGGCTCAATTCCTCGGCCGAGGTGCTGCCGGACTGGAACAACCGGATCGAACTGGCCGACGTCGCCGACAGTTCGGGCGTGCCCAAGCCGAAGGTGACCTTCCGGATGGACGACTACACAAGGAACGGGCTTGCCAAGGCGATGGAGGTCAATCGCCAGATCTTCTCGGCGATGGCCGCAAGCGACGTCGAAAGCAACGATCCCTATCTCTCCAACGCCATCATCGGCGGCACGGCGCGGATGGGAACGGATCCCAAGACATCGGTCGTCGACACCGATCTCGTCGCCCACGACCACCGCAATCTCTACATTCTCGGATCCAGCGCCCACGTCACCGCCCCGGTCAATGCACCGTCGCTGACGATCGCGGCACTCGCCATCCGCGCCGCCGGCCGCATGATCAACAACCTCGGGAAATGAGACCAGCATGAAACGGTTATTAGCGCTCCAGGGTCTGATCCTGGCGGTCTTCGTGCTTCTCGGGAACGGGTTGCGATCGATCAGCACCACCACCGTATCGGTGTCGCAAAGTGAATTCGCGAGTTTTCTCAACATCTCGGTCGAGAAAACCGACGTGCTCATCGAACTCCTGCTCGGCGGCGCGGTGATCGCGCTTGCTGTGGCGCCCTTCGTGCTGACTGTGCGCAATGCCAGGAAGGTGGCGGTGATCTTCGCCATCATCACCACGATCTGCTACGCCATGGTCGGCATCACCATGCTGCTCGACCCGGCACTCGATGTGCGCGAGATCGTCGTCATCGCCAGCTTCGCCTTCAGCGGATTTTCGGTCGCCTTCTTCGCCCCGCTGGCGCAGCTCGCCATCAACGGTGAGGAGGATCCGGCCACGCGCGCCCGGCTGACGACTGTCTGGATATCGGCCCAGCCGATCGCCTTCCTGCTGACCCCACAACTGGTCAAGTATGTCGCCTTCGATATCGGCACCGGCAATTACTTCCTCATCCTGGCGGCGATGCCGATGGTCTTTCTCCTCTTCATTCCCTTCGTCTTCGGCAGGGCCGAGGCTACCGCAATTGCGTCATCCGCCCCGCCGGAAGCAGCGCCCGCATGGAAGCGCGTCCTGCCGCTGGTGATTGCCATCTTGGCCTTCGAGGCGTGGACCGCATCCAATTCATTTGTCGGCATCGCCAGCCCGATCAGCCTGGCATTTCTCGGCCTGTTCATCCTCATCTGTGTGGCACTCTATTCAAGGCAAAAGCATCTCACCCGCGGCGCGGCGGCCGTCCCGCCACTGGCGGTGTTTCTGTTGGGCATGCTCTTTGTTCTGGAAATACCGACAACTGGCTTCTACGACACCGCCTATCTGGTACGGCATCTGTGTTCATCGGACCTGATCGACAACCGTGCCACGCTGGCCGCTGCCAGCCAGATCCTTGCGGTCTTTGGCACGGGCGCGGTGCTGGTGCGCAATCCGAACTGGGGCATCAACATGCTGGCGCTGTCGCTGCCGCTCCTGCTCGCCGGGATGGTCGCGATCTATTTTTACCCCTACCAGGACATCAATGTCAGCCTGTTCTACGTCTCCAAGGTGCTCTCGAGCATCGGCATCGGCATGGCGACAGCCTCCGTGATCGGCATCGTCGCCGGCATGGCGGCGCAGAACAGGATCATCGCACTCGCGCCCGCCTTCATCATCATGTTCGGCACCGAAGCGGGAATCGAAATCCTTGAAGTGGTCTTCCAGTCGAGCAAGCTGGCGGGGCTGGAAACAACCCATGCCTATCAGGCGGTTTTCGCGGTGCAGATCGCGGCCGTGCTGGTGGCGATCGGGCTGATGCTGCGCTGGACATGGAGCCGCGGAGGCCTTGGTCATGCCGTGGCGGAAGCCGCGGCATAGAGTATTTCCGGCGGGAGCGGGCTTCACCTCCGGCCGAAAAACAGTGAATCAGAAATACAGAGCGCTTCGCTAACTGAAACGCCGCGCTCCGGGCGGGAACCCCTGAATGAGGCTCGGCTGACGCGTAGGTCAGCGCACCGCGCGCAACTTTGCCGAGGGAACCCACCGTGCGGCCTTGCCATCGGGCCGCCGATCGGTGATGTGCCGGCCGGATGGGACAGCCGCGATTGCGATCTCAGACGACGTAGCTTCGCAGCCGGCTGACCTAAGCCGCGTCCTTTTCCCTCGTCCAGAGCACCGGAAAGAGCGGATGATCCATCGGCGCGCCGGCAGGCAGGGCATCCTCCAGTCCGGGAAACGCGGGCGAAGTCTTCCACTGGCGCGGGGCGTGACGGATATCGTCGCCGAGGAAGCGGACGGAAAGGACCCGCCGCCGTCCGGCGCCGGCGCCCGCGGCCGCATGCAGCGTCAGCATGTGGAAGAACACCGCGTCGCCTGGCTCGAGATCCCATCCGAGAATATTATGGTCGCTCCGATCGGCATCGATATCCGGAAGCTCGGCGAGCGCGCCATCGGGAAACCATTTCGCCTCGTTGGACAGGAACGACCGCGGCATGAGCCAGGGGCCTTCATGCGTACCGGCCACGAATTCGAGTGTCGCGGCCCGGGCCACCGGATCCATGGGCGCCCACATGCTGCAGTTCTGCCGGCCTTCGATGTTGTAGTAGGGCTGGTCCTGATGCCAGGGTGTCTTCTGCCGCGTGTTGGGCTCCTTGACGAGAAGATGGTCGTGGTAAAGACGAACCTGAGCGGTCTCCATCAAGAGCCCCGCCACGGCAGCCGCAGCGGAATTGAAGATGAAGTCGTGATAGTGGCGATTGGTCCGCCAGTTGCAGAAATCTTCGATGAAGTAGCCCGGATCGTCGGGAGAACTGGCGACATTGGCCCTTTCGCTCGGCACGGCCATATTCTCATCGATCCCCATTCGGCCGGTCTCGACTTGCTGCGGCGTGAAGAGCTGGCGAACGCAGACCGCGCCGTCGCGGCGGTAGGCTTCGAGTTCCTTGGGGCCGACGAGCGCTTTGGCCCGTTCGGTTGCATGTTCGGCGGTCATGACAGGCACCGTTTGTCTCCTCTGCGTGGTTGATGAGCGGAAGCCTAGGCTGTTAACCTATAGGTGAAAATTAAAACTTTCCGAAAGTTGCATAGACAATGCCTATACCCTTCACTCTTCGCCAGCTCGAATATTTCATCTCGGTCGTGGAGCACGGCAGCGTCACCGCCGCCGCAGCGGCGCGGCATGTCTCCCAACCCTCCATCTCCGTCGCGATTTCCGATCTCGAGGAAGTCATCGGTCAAAAGCTGTTCCTGCGCCGAGCCGGACAACGTCTGGCGATCAGCGAAGCCGGCCGTCGCCTCCTGTTGCGGGCGCGGAGCATGCTGGCCCAGGCCGCGGACATTGCCGGCGAGGACGGGCGCTGGCTCGAGAGCAATCGCCTTTCGATCAGCTGCTTTCGCGATATAGGGCCGATGTATCTGCCCAGATTGCTGACGCGCTTTGCAAAGACCAATCCCGGCGTCGAATATCGGATGATCGAGGGCGACCTGGCGGAAATCCGCGCCCAGTTGCTTGATGGTAGAAGCGAGATCGCCATTACCTACGCCACCGGCCTTGCGGGCAGCGAGATCGAGTTGGAGCCGATTGACGCGCTCGAGCCCTATGCAATGATGGCAGAAGCGCATCCGCTCGTCGACCAAGGCACGATCCCACTCGAGGCGCTGCGCGGCGAGCGGGTGATCATCGAGGATTTTCCGATCACGCTCGACTATTTTCTCGGCATTTTCCGGGCACACCAGATCGAGCCCGACAATGTCCAGAAGGTTTCCAGCTTCGAGATGCAACGCGGCCTCGTGGCCAGCGGCTGGGGGGTCGGGCTTTCCTGCGTCCGGCCAATGTCAGATCACAGTTACGATGGCTCGGTGCTTGTCTGCCGGCCACTGGCCACGCGCGAGGATAGCCAGAAGATCGTCGTGGCGCACCTGGGCCTGGAGACGCTCTCCGGCGTCGCCCGCCGCTTTCGGCAAAGCGTGCTGGCCGCGGCGCCCGCCTGACTGCCACGCCGTCTCCTCATGTCATCTTCGCGGCTTCGGCCCGGAGCATATCCGCCATTTCCTGTACCAGACGTGATTTCTTTCGCGGCGGAAACAGAAGCAGGGTCCGAAAGCTGATCGCAGGTTCGAACGGCCGGATGACCAGGCCGCGTTCCACGTATCCGACTGCCGTGACCGGATCGGCGATCCCGCAGCCGACGCCTTCGAGCACGAGCGCGCAGACCACCGACGAATAGGCGGTTTCAACGATCACCTTCGGCGCAACGCCATGCTGGGCGAAAATGGCTTCGGCCTCCTGCCGCGTCGTATCCTCGGGCGCAAGCGCGACGAAGTCGATACTGTCAAGATCCTCGGGCCTGATGAGCTGCTTGGCGATCAACGGGTGGTGCGGCGGCAGCGCGATGGCTGCCGGTACATTCACGAACGGGGCCACCTCGATACCGGTGGTCTCGACCTCGTCGGCCGTGATGGCGATATCGACCTGATTGGCGGCGACCATGTCCCGGATGACGGAGGAAGCCGCCACCGTGAGCGTGACCGCGATGTCTGGATGCCGCTTGCGGAAGCTGGCGATGGCGCGCGGCGTGATGTTCGTGCTGAAGGCCGACAGGCAGGCGACCCGGATATCACCCGACCCATAGTCACGAATGCGCGCAGCCGAACTCCTCAGCTTGGCGATCCCCGCCAGCGAGGCCTGCACCTCGCGGTAGAACAGCTGTCCCTCGGCGGACGGCGTCAGCCGTCCCTTCTCGCGATCGAAGAGCTTGAATCCGATCGACCGCTCCAGCGTCATGATGGCCTTGCTGACCGCCGGTTGCGACATGCCGAGCACCTCCGCCGCCTTCGACGTGGTGCCGAAGGTCATCACCGCCTGGTAGGTCTCGATCTGTCGAACATCCATTTTCAATCCTATAACCAAACCGAATAGAATGCCTATTCATTAATGTTAGACAGAATAGGTATGGGCATGTCAACTTTCTCCTCAATCAAGGAGAATGTCCGCATGCATGACGAAACGCGTTGCGTGGTCCCTTCCCCGGTCAGCCTGGACGGCTTCGACAGCCTGACAGTGCCGATCTACCGGGCGTCAACCATCCGTTACCCCGACGCGACAGCTTTCGCCTCCCGCTTCGAACGCGACGCCGACAGCTATGTTTATGGCCTCTACGGCACGCCGACCCATCGTCATCTCGAGTTCAAGATCAGCGAACTGCATGGCGGTGCGCGCACGGTCCTCGCCCCTTCGGGCCAGGCAGCGATCACCATGACGCTGCTGTCGATCCTCTGCCACGGCGACCGCATTCTCATCCCGGACGCCACCTATGGTCCTGTGCGGGATTTCGCGGTCAATGAGGCCAGGTCGCTCGGCATTGAGGCGGTCTTCTACGACCCGATGGATCTCGGCGCGCTCGCCGGTCATCTCGAGCACAGGACGCGGCTTGTCTGGGTCGAATCTCCCGGCTCCATCACCATGGAAATGCAGGATATGCCGCGGATCGCGGAGCTCGCCCATAACGCCGGGGCGCTGCTGGGATGCGACAACACCTGGGCTTCGCCGCTCAATTTTCGCCCACTCGAGAATGGCGCGGATATCGCAGTCGAGGCTCTCAGCAAGCATTTCGGCGGGCATTCCGATATTCTGATGGGCTCGGTCACCGTCCGCGACGAGGAGCTGGGCCGTCGCTTGAAGGCGGCCTTTGGACGCCTTGGCATCGGCGTCTCCCCCGACGACTGCGTTCTGGTTCTCAGGGGGATAGAAACGCTCGCCGTCCGCCTTGCCCGCGCCTCCTCTTCGGCCCTTGCGATCGCCGAATGGCTGGCGGACCATCCCTTGGTAGACAGGGTGTTCTATCCGCCACTGCCATCGGACCCCGGCCATGCGATCTGGCAGCGCGACTTCAAGGGCGCCTGCGGCGTCTTCACCTTCACCGTCGACTCCTCCGTCGCCGGGCGGATTTTCGCCGCGCTTGACGCCTTCGAACTGCTCTCGATCGGCGCATCGTGGGGCGGCACCCGCAGCCTGATCGCGCCCGCGTCGGTGAAGAGCCAGCGAACGGCCGTGCCCTGGACCGGCGCCGATCACCTTCTGCGGATTAGCCTCGGCATGGAGCATCCGGACGATATCCGCGCCGACCTCGAACGGTTTTTCCGCGCGCTCTCAGCACCGGATTCGAGCGGAGGCATCGCCGTGGGAATTTGATTGCGGCTTGGAAGGGATGATCCGGCACCCAACGACCGGTCACCCCGACGGCAGGCTCATTCAGGCGGGGGGCGACGTGGCCTCCTCCCGTCCTGCAAAGGGAGGACTTCAGATCCTGTGGCCACCAAATCATGTAAGGGGAATGACAATGACAACTCGACATAAATGGATGACCGCTGCATCGGCAATCGCGATTTTCATGATGACAAGCCTCTCCGGTCCGGCAGGCGCAGAGGGGTACGACACCTCGGGCATCAAGGTGGACAAAGAACTTGCCGCCCGCGTCCCCGAACGCATTCGCCAGGCGGGCGTGCTCGTGGGCGGATCGGACAACAACTACGCCCCCTGGGAATACATGGCCGGCGACGATGGCCAGACGCCCGAAGGGATCGACATCGACATCGGCAATGCGATCGCCGCCAAGCTGGGACTGACATACGAATCGCGCACCGCCCAGTTCACCACCATCATTCCCGCGCTCGGAGCCAATTACGATATCGGCCTCAACGCGTTCTCGATCACCGCCGAGAGGATGAAGGTCGTCAACTTCGTCTCCTACACCGAAACCGGCAATGAATGGGTCATCCGCGCCGGCAATCCGGACGGCTTTGATCCGGTCGACATCTGCGGCCGCAAGATTGCCGTCCAAAGCGGAACCGACCATGAAAAGAAGCTGCACATCGTCAATGAGGATTGCGTGGCGTCCGGAAAGCCGGAAATGGAATTCCTGCCCTTCCAGAACCAGACAGAAGCGGTGACCCGGGTGGCGGCGGGCGGAGCAGACGCCACCATGACCGGCAGCGCGACAGCCTACTATGCCGCATTCAAGTCGGATGGCGTGCTTGAAACCGTGACCCCTGTGGGCGACACGCTCAACTTCCGGGGCCTGAACGGCATTCCGGTGGCCAAGGCAGACATGGAACTGACCGAACTGATCGCCGATACGTTGACCGCGATGATCGAGGACGGGACCTATGGCGCCATTCTCGACGCCTGGGGCATGAGCGGCGTCGGCATCAAGAAGATCGAGATCAACCCCGATCCGGAGCATTGACGTGACAAAAGACGACATCAATGAGCTGCAGGATGGGCGCCGACCGAACGCGGCGGCACCCTGCAATGTCGATGTCGTGCAGAACCGGGTGGTGCAAAGGCGCCACCCGGGACGCTGGCTGGTCGCCATCCTGATCGTGATCATCGCTCTGCAAGCCGGCCAGGGCATGGCAAACAACCCCAATTTCCATTGGGATACCTATTTCACTTACCTGTTCTCCCCCTTCGTGTTGCGCGGGGTGGGCTGGACGCTGCTGCTGACCGTCGTCTCGATGGCGATTTCGATCCCCCTCGCCCTCGCCCTCGTCATCATGCGCGAGAACGAAAATCCGATCCTTCAGGGCGTAGCCTGGTTCTGGGTCTGGTTCTTCCGCGGCACACCGATCTATACGCAGCTTGCCTTCTGGGGGCTGTTCGCGGTGCTGTTTCCGAGGATCTCTGTCGCGGTCCCTTTCGGACCTGAGCTTCTCTCGGTCGACAGCCGCTGGGTCGTCACCCCGGCCGTGGCGGCCATCGCCGGCCTGAGCTTCAATGAAACCGCCTATCTGAGCGAAATCTTTCGCGCGGGGTTCCGCGCCATCGATCGGGGCCAGACAGAGGCCGCCCAGGCGATCGGCATGACGAAGCCGAAGATATGGACCCGCATCCTCATCCCCCAGGCGATGCGAATCATCATCCCTCCCACGGGCAACGAGACCATCGGCGTGCTGAAGCTGACTTCGCTGGTCCTTGCAGTTCCCTTCACGCTGGATCTGACTTTCGCCACCAATGCGATCGCCAACCGCACCTATCTCCCGGTTCCGCTCCTGCTGGTGGCGGCGACCTGGTACCTTTTCATCACCTCCATCCTGATGGTCGGCCAATACTACCTTGAACGCCATTACGGCCGCGGCCACGACATGCCGAAGGAGGGTGTAAGATGATGAGCAACAGCACACACACGCTCAGCGTCGAGATGGACAGCGTTCACAAACACTATGGCCAATACCATGCCTTGCGCGGGGTCGACCTGAAGGTCGCCAAGGGTGAGATTTGTGTAGCGATCGGCCCATCCGGCTCCGGCAAATCGACCCTGCTTCGATGCGTCAACCAGCTCGAATCGATTTCCGGCGGCCGCGTGAAAATAAACGGCGAGCTCCAGGGCTACCGGGAACGCGACGGCAGCTTTTATCCGCTTTCGCCGGGGCAGGTTTCCCGCCAACGGCGGCGGACCGGAATGGTGTTCCAGCGTTTCAACCTGTTTCCGCACATGACCGCCCTGCAGAACGTCATCGAAGGGCCGGTGCACGTCAACGGGGAACGGAAGGCGGAGGCGCGCCAGCGGGGTCTTGCCTTGCTGGACCGCGTCGGATTGGCCGGTCTGGGCGACAGATATCCCGCCCAGCTCTCGGGTGGCCAGCAGCAGCGCGTGGCCATTGCACGGGCGCTGGCGATGGAGCCGGAAGTCATGCTGTTCGATGAACCGACCTCGGCGCTCGATCCGGAGCTGGTGGGCGAGGTGCTCGAGGTCATCAAGTCACTGGTGAGCGCCGGAATGACGATGATGCTCGTCACCCATGAGATCGGCTTTGCGCGGGAAGTCGCCGATCATGTCATCTTCATGGATGAGGGCGTGATCGTCGAGGAAGGCAGGCCCTCGGAGCTCCTCGGCAATGCCCGGGAACAGCGGACGCAGGCATTTCTCTCGAAGGTCCTGTGACAGGCATGGAAGACAAGGCTTCAATCGACGACGTTCTCCAGCAGGTGGAGGACGGTCTGGGCGGCTCCATCGACCGCCTGATCGCGCTTCTGCAGATACCCTCCGTCTCCAGCGAACCCGCGGGAAGCGCGGCCATCGCCGCCTGCGCTGACTGGCTCGCCCACCAGCTCCGGGACATCGGGCTTCAGGCGGATGTCGTCGCAACCGAGTGTCACCCCATCGTCATGGCGCGATCCGAGCGCAAGCCGGACCGTCCCACGGTGCTTTTCTACGGGCATTACGATGTCCAGCCCCCTGAGCCGTTGGCGGACTGGGATACGCCCCCCTTCGAGCCGGCGCTCAAACAAGAGGATGGCCTGACCCGGATCTACGCCCGCGGCGCTTCCGACAGCAAAGGGCAGCTCTGGACCGTGATCGAAGCCTTGCGGACCTGGAAAGAAGCCCGCGGCGGTTGGCCGGTCAATGTCACCGTGATGCTCGAAGGGGAAGAAGAGTTCGGTTCGTCGAGCCTTCCGGCCTTCATCGAATCCCACAGGCAGACCCTTGCCTGCGACGTGGCCTTCAACAGCGACAGCGAGATGTGGTCTCCCACGCGACCGGCGATCACCACCAGCCTCAAGGGCCTTGTTCACGAGAAAGTCACCATCGTCACCCCGCACGGCGACCTCCACTCCGGCCATTTCGGCAATGTGGCGGCCAATCCGCTGCGCATTCTCACGAAAATTCTCGGCGCGATCCATGATGACGACGGCGTCGTGTCGATCGACGGATTTTACCACGGCGTCGAGTCGGTTTCGCCCGAATTGCGCGCCCAGTGGGAAACGCTTGACGTCACAGAGGCGCTCGCCGGCGTATCGATAGAGGGTGGCCCCGATGAAGGCGGCCTCGGGCCGATCGAATTGATGTGGGGCCGTCCAGGGATCGACATCAACGGCATCTGGGGCGGCAATACCGGTCCGACGGAGCGCTCGGTGCTGCCGGGCACCGCATCGGCCAGGCTGACGTTTCGCCTCGTCGGCAGGCAGCAGCCCGAACGCTTGCGTCTACTGTTCCGCGCATTTGTCGAGGACCAGCTCCCTGCAGGATGCCGGGCGGAGTTCGAGGGTGAATATGGAACGGCGCCGGTCTCGATGAAGGAAACCGGTCCCTATATAGGCGCCGCGCGGCGGGCGCTCGATGCCGAGTGGTCCGAGCCCGCACTGATCAAGGGAACCGGCGGAACCGTTCCCGTCGTCGGTTGGTTGTCGGCGGCGCTCGGGATCGACTGCGTGAGCTTCGGCTTCATCCTGGCCGGCGATGCCATCCACGCGCCCAACGAGAGGTTCGATACCGAGCGCCTGCGCAAGGGCATTCGAAGCTGGGTGCGACTGCTCTCCGAACTGGCACCCTGACAACAGGCGCTGCGGCCTGGGATCCCGCAGAGGGTCGAACATGTGGGACGTCACGGCAGTCCGCCTCGGCGCCACGGAAAGTGCAGCGTTCGCCGAGATTGATTCGTGCGAACGCAGAGTCCTGGGCGCGCAACCCCTCCACGCGTCCGGTTCGTCGCACGGCGACAGCGGCGGCGCGGTCGTTCCGCACCGGGTGGGACGAAGCCGAATCAGGGCCGGCAAGACGAATCGTGACAGACTGTCATCTTGGCGCGGCTGGGTTCTTTCATCGGCGGTCAGGAGGCAGGGGCTCGATGAGCACAGCTGTGAATTCTATTCCGTTATCGGGTGGGGGCAAAACGAGCTTGCCCTGCCGCGCGTTAACCGCAGGCTCTCGGAAGCGATTCTGGCCTTGACCTTATCGTGCCGATCGCGACTCCTCTTACGCCCGGGGCTTCGCGGGGGATTGGCGACCTTTCGGCAGTCGTCTGAATCCCGCTTTCAGATGTCTTGAACACAGAAAGCCTCCCTGCGGGAGGCGTTTGCGGTGACTTGTTTGGTTTGGTCTGGCTGCGGGGGCCTGATTGCACAGAGGCTTGTTAGTTGCTTCGCCCTTGATGGGATCTGAAGCGGCGCCAATGTCCACTGAATGGATAGAGTCTGATCTTGCTCGGGACCGCAGCTTCACAACTGCACGCTGCTACGTCTGGCGAACAAGCGAACCCAGACCTCCGGCCAAGGGCATGGAGACCGCAACAGATGCGGCACAAATGGCGACGGCAAACGCAATGGCTTTCGCTCCGATACGAGAGAACTCGGCAAAATGGCCGGTGGCTGTCACTGAACAGGGTCTCCTTTGCAAGGAGAATTGGGGCCGGCAGTTTCGGCCGACAATTGGGATGTGACGAAGCTTATGAGCGGTGCGGGCGTCAATAGAAATTCAGATGAAATACATCGGTCAAAGTCACTGGTTTCAGCCGATGCACTTTCAAGTTCTGGTCTCAAGAGTGGCAGCGCTTGGGGTTCTGGCACCTGCGTTTGACCACTGATGGTAGCGAGCGCTGACGCAGTCGTATCGGCAAGTGTGTAATTTCCAGCGTCAACGCCACCAAGCGACAGGCCGGTGATCCGCACTGTCTTGCCACTACCGGCGCTGCCATCTGAGAAGGTGCCAGAACCCGTCGCTACCGTCAGCACATCGCCAGGGATCACTTGAGTGAAGCTCGCCGAAGCAGTATCCAGCGTCGCCGCCGTCGTGCCGTCATAGGCTTTATCGAATGCGACGATGCCGGTGATCGCCGAGATCACCGCCCGGGCGATGTCGGCGGTCGTGGCGGCCGTGGTCGAAGCCAGCGTGTAGTTGCCTGCGTCGGCCCCGCCGAGGCCGAGCCCGGAGATCGCCACGCTCTTTCCTGTCCCGGCGTTCTTGTCGTTGAACGCGCCGGTGGCCCCGGCTACCGCGAGATCGTCGCCCGAGATCATGCCGCTGAAGCCCGCAGAGGCGGTATCCAGCGTCGCTTCGGTGGTGCCGTCATAGGTCTTGCCCGAGGCCGCGATCCCGCTGATGGCAGAAATCACCGCCTTGGCGATATCGGCCGTGGTGGACGCAACCGTCGAGCCGAGCGTGTAGTTGCCTGCGTCGGCGCCGCCCAATGTCAGTCCGGTGATGTCAACGCTCTTGCCGGTTCCGGCATTCTTGTCCTCGAACGCGCCCGTGCCGCCTGCCACCGTCAGCTCGTCACCCGAGATGATGCCGGCGAAGCCGGCGGAAGCGGTGTCCAGCGTTGCGTCGGTGGTTCCGTCATAGGTCCTGTCCGAGGCGATGATGCCGCTGATCGCCGAGATCACCGCCCGGGCGATGTCGGCGGTCGTGGTGGCGAGGCTCGAGGCCAGCGTGTAGTTGCCGGCATCGCCGCCGCCGAGGCCGAGCCCGGTGATCCCCACCGTCTTGCCGGCTCCGGCATTCTTGTCCTCGAACGCGCCCGTGCCGCCTGCCACCGTCAGCTCGTCGCCCGAGATGATGCCGGTGAAGCCTGCGGTGGAAGTGTCCAGCGTCGCTGCCGTGGTGCCGTCATAGGTCCTGTTCGAGGCGACGATACCGGTGATGGCAGAGATTACCGCGCGGGCGATGTCGGCGGTCGTGGTGGCCGTGGCGGCGATCGCATAATTGGCGGCGTCCGCGCCCGACAGCGAAACCCCGGCGAGCGTGACGGTCTTGCCCGTGCCGGCATTTCTGTCCGCGAAGCTCGCCTCGGTGCCGGCGAAGGTCACGTCGTCCCCCGAGACCAGTCCGGACAGCGTTCCGGCGTCGGCGATGGTTGCATCGGTGGTGCCGTCATAGGTCTTGTTCTCGACCGTGAAGCCCGCCAGCGTCAGCAGCGCCCTGGCGATATCGGCGGTCGCGGTGGCCGTGGTCGAAGCCAGCGTGTAGTTGCCTGCATCGGCACCGCCGAGGCTGAGCCCGGAGATCGCCACGCTCTTGCCTGTCCCCGCGTTCTTGTCGTTGAACGCGCCGGTCGCGCCGGTTACGGCGAGATCGTCGCCCGAGATCATGCCGGTGAAACCCGCAGAGGCGGCGTCCAGCGTCGCATCGGTGGTGCCGTCATAGGTCTTGTCCAAGGCCGCGATCCCGGTGATCGCAGAGATCACCGCCCTGGCGATGTCGGCTGTCGTGGTGGCGACGCTCGAGGCCAGCGTATAGTTGCCGGCATCGCCGCCGCCGAGGCCGAGCCCGGTGATCCGCACCGTCTTGCCGCTGGCGGCGTTCTTGTCGTCGAATGCGCCGCTGGCGCTCGCCACCGTCAGCTCGTCGCCCGAGATGATGCCGGTGAAGCCTGCGGTGGAAGTGTCCAGCGTCGCTGCCGTGGTGCCATCATAGGTCCTGTTCGAGGCAACGATGCCGGTTACGGCGGAGATCACCGCCCGGGCAATGTCGGCCGTCGTCACAGCAGTGGCGGCGACCGAGTAGTTTGAGGCGTCAGCTCCCGAAAGCGAAATACCGCCGAGCGTCACGGTCTTGCCGCTGCCGGCGTTCCTGTCGTCAAAGCTTGCGCCGGTGCCGGCAAAGGACACGTCGTCGCCGGAGATGAGCCCCGTCAAGGCACCCGCATCGGCGATGGTCGCCGATTTGGTGCCGTCATAGGTCTTGTTGTCTGCGGTAAAGCCCGCCAGCGTCAGCAGCGCCTTGGCGATGTCGGCCGTGGTGGTGGCGGTGGCGGAGATCGAATAATTGGCCGAATCCGCACCCGACAGCCCGATGCCGACAAGCGTCACTGTCTTGCCACTGCCGGCATTCTTGTCGGCGAAGCTCGCCCCTGTGCCGGAGAACGAGACGTCGTCGCCCGAGATCAGCCCGGACAACGTGCCCGTCTCAGCGATTGTCGCCGCTGTGGTCCCGTCATAGGTCTTGTTGTCCGCGGTGAAGCCTGCCAGCGTCAGAAGCGCCCTGGCGATGTCGAGCGTGGCGGTGCCGCCGGTGAGCGTGTAGTTCGAGGCGAGCCCGGTGCCGTCGGCAAGCCCGAGCGTACCCAGCGCAATCTCCTTGCCGGTGCCCACATTCCTGTCGGCCACCGATCCGGCGCCCGACAGGATCAGCGCCTCGCCATTGGCGAGGTTGCCGAGCGTCAGCGCGCCCGCGCCCACCGTGGTGGTGCCGTCATAGGCGCGGCCGCCGGAGAGATCCAGCACCCGCTTGTTGACGGTGACGGCGCCGCTGCCATAGTCGACATAATAGTCCGCGGCCGTGCCGGTCGCGTAGCTCAGTGTGACAACGCCGCTTTCGCTGAAAGCGTGGCTGCCGGCATTGGTGCCGGTGGAGAAGGCGAGGCCGACATTGTCGACGCCTATGCCGTCGAGCGTGACGCCGTCGGTCGGCGCCACGTCGCCATACGTGCTGATAACGTTGCCCGACAGCCGGACATAATAATCATAGACCGGATCCGCGGCGAGCGTGCGCAGCACCGGCGCACCGCCGGACTTGAGCTTGCCCCACACCGAAGAGAAATCCCAACCGGCGTCCATGAAGCTGAAGGGATTGTTCATCGCTGCCGTGGTCAGGCCGGTGGCGCCGCAAACCCCGAATCCGCAGGCCTGTGCCTGGCCGGTGGTTTCCAGATCCCAGAAGCTCAAGTCGATGCTGCCGTCGAGCAGATAGCCGGACAGCCCGCCGACATTCGTGCCGCCGCTGCTGACCAGGCCGCTGGCATAGGTCTTGCTGATCGTTCCGTCGCGGGCAAACCCGGTCAACCCGCCGACGTAATCGCTGCCGCTGACCGCGCCGCTGGCATAGGCATCGCTGATCGCGCCTGCATTGGCGACACCGGCCAGTCCGCCGACATAAATTCCGCTGCCCGTGACCGTACCGCTGGCAAAAGCCCTGCTGATGATGCTGTCATAGGCATATCCGACCAGACCGCCAACAGCCTGATGGCCGCCGACCGTACCTGTGGCATAGGCGTCGGTAATCGTGGCCTCCTCGGCATATCCGACCAACCCGCCGGCATCATTGTGCCCGCTCGAGCTGACCGCACCGCTGGCATAAGCGTCGCTGATTTCATTCGCCTGGGCAAAGCCGACCAGACCGCCAACCTGTGTGCTGCCTCCGACCGCGCCGGTGGCGTGCGCATCGCTGATCGACCCGCCATTGGCGTAGCCCACCAGGCCGCCGACGCTCGAGCCGGTGCCGGTGACCGCGCCTTCGGCGTAGACGTCGCTGATTGCGACGCTATCGGCATAACCGGCCAACCCGCCGACCTGGGTGTCGCCGGTGACATCACCGCCGGCATGCGAGCTGGTCAGCGTGCCACCGAAAACCAGGCCAACCAGTCCGCCAATCTGGCTGCTGCTGCCGCTCACGCCAGTGGCAACAACGGCACCCGTCGCGTATGCAGCGCTGATGGCGCTGTCAAAGGCGCGGCCAACCAGCCCGCCGATACCCTGGTTGCCGCCAACACTGCCTTCCGCATGTACATCGCTGATCGTGACAAGGGCTGCACCGCCGACAAGTCCACCGACCTGGTCCTCGCCGGAAACGTCGCCGCTGGCATGCGAACCGGTGATCGACCCGCCTTCGGCATAGCCGATGAGGCCGCCGATGCTGGCGCCGCTCACGGAAGAGACCGTTCCAGTGGCATAGCCATCGCTGATGGTGACACCGCTGGTTCCGCCGACAAGCCCGCCGACCTGGGCGTTGCCGGTGACGTCGCCCGTGGCATGGGTTCGGGTCAGCGTACCGCCCGTGGCAACGACGCCAATCAGGCCGCCGACATAGTCGCCGGTCCCGTCAACCGCCCCCTCGGCATAGGCATCGTCGACCGTGAGGTTGGCGCCGTAGCCGACCAGGCCACCGACTGTCGCTCGGCCGCTGACGGTGCCGCTGGCATGGGCATCGGTGATCGTGACCTCATCCGCTTGCCCGACAAGACCGCCAACATTGTCCACACCGCCAACCGCGCCGCCGGCGTGGGAACCGGTGATCGAGCCGCCGACGGCATAGCCGATCAGCCCGCCCGCCTTGTTGGCTATGGAGGTGACCGAGGTTGTGGCATAGGCATCGATGATGTCGCTGTCATCGGCGCGGCCGAGCAGCGCACCGACCTTGGAACTGCCAAGGATCGAGCCGCCGACCAGGCCGACATGGCCGATGCTGGCACCCGAGGCATAGCCGAACAGGCCCACGAAGCCGTCGCCGGCCCGATTGATGCCGAGGTTGGAGATGGTGTGGTCCCGGCCATCGAAGCCGCCGGTGAATCTGGCTGCCAGATCGCCGACGGGATCGAAGCCGCTGCCGGCACCGGCCGAAGTCGCCCACATGTCGGAACGGCTGCCATCGCTGAAATCGTTGCCGAAGTCGATGTCGTTGCCGAGCAGATAGCTCGCCGACAGGTCCATCGCCATCAGCTGCAGCTGATGCGTGTTGGTGATGGTGGTGGAATATTCCGAGCGCAGGAACGGCCGCGTCGAACCCTCGATCATGAACCAGTCATTGGTGAAGTCGAAGCCCGCATAGGCGGCCTGGGTCAGAGCGCCGGCGGTGGAGAGACCGGTGGCACCGGTGCAATCGCCCGAACCGCAACCGGCAGACTGACCGGTCGTGTCCATGTCCCAGAAACTATCTGCGATCTCGACCGAGGATGTCGGATCGGACACATAAACTTGCCCAATCAATCCACCCGACTCGGTGCCGCTCACCAGGCCGGTGGCATAGGCGTTGGCAATACCTGTAACGTTGGTGCCATGATCTTCTGCACGCCCGACGAGGCCTCCGACAATGGTGTCACCGCTGACGGAGCCTGTCGCATAGGATTGGGTGATCCTCGAATTTTCCAGCCAGCCGACCAGACCGCCAACGTTTTCACTCCCGGCAACCGTGCCGGAAGCATAGGAACCATCTATGCTGGTCGCATTGTGCGCGTGGCCCACCAGGCCTCCGGTCGAGACCGCTCCACTCACGGCTCCCGTAGCGTAGGAATTGACAATCTCGGTAGCTTGCGTTTCTCCGATCAGGCCGCCCGCTGTGCTAACCCCGGCCGTCACCGCAGCCGTGCTATGGGAATTGATGACCCGGGTGCCTGAATCGGCAGCGCCGATCAGCCCGCCGGCATCCCAGTTGGCCGCTGTTACCGAGCCGGCGGAGTGGACATTGCTGAAGGTACTTCGGCCAAAGCCAACCAGCCCGCCAACTCTCGAGATGCCGCTGACGGTGCCGATTGAATAGACATTGCTGATTTCGGTGTCAGAAAGATGGCCTGCTAGCCCGCCGACATCGTAGTTTCCAACAATAGAGCTGCCGACCAGGCCAAGGTTGCGGATCGGCGCACCATTGGCGACGCCGAACAATCCGACAAATCCTTCGCCGGGCCGGTTGATGGTCAGGCCGCTGATCGTGTGGCCGAGCCCGTCAAGACTGCCCGTGAAGTTCGTTGACGGATCCCCCAAAATGATAGCCCCCGCATTGCCGAGCGGATCAAAGCCGGCGCCGCCGTTCCAGCCTGCTGTGGCGGACGCGTCGATGTCGGCGCCGAGCACGAAATGCCCGGAGAGATTGCCGCTGATGCCCTGCAGGTCGGCGCCGCTGGTGCTGCCTTCGGCGCCAAGCCCGGTGAGCACCGTCCAGGTGACGGCCGCATCGGTGCCGCTCTTTGTCTGAAACAGGCTGCCCGAGGCGAGATTGACCGGCGCGTTGATGGTGTAGCTGCCGGTGCCCGTTGTCTGGCCGTATTGCAGCACCAGACCGTCGCTTGCGGTCGTGCCGCTTGAGGTCAGGCTGGCATTGATGGCGATGTCGTTGTCGGCGCGCAGCGTCAGCACATGGGCGTCCCACGACATCGCCGCGTCGACGGTGATGTTGCCGGGTTCCGCGCCGGCGCCGCCATTGTAGGTCGAGACCGTGACGTTGCCGCTGGCAAGGCCGGTCTCAATCGCTGCGGCAGACGCCGCGTCGATGAGAATGTCGATCGGATCGATCAGCCAGTGGCCGCCATCGGTGTCGACCTTGAGATCCCTGTCGAGCGTCACCTTCGCCGCCGAGGTCTCCACGGATCGGGCCCTGAGCCTGCCGCCAGCCTTGACCTCGCCTGTGTCCATGTCGGCAAGCAGCAGGATGCGGCCATCCCTCGTGCCGATCGAACTTGCCTCGATCGTGCCGGTGGTGTTGACCACGCCCTTCCTGGCCGCCGAGGCGCCCTTGGCCGTGAGGATCGCCACGCCGCCATCGGCGGCGATCACGCCCTTGTTCTCGACCAGCGTCGCCATGGTCGACTCCGTGACCTCGACCGAGAGCAGGCCGTCTCCATCGAAATCGAGCAGCACGCCGGTGCCGGCCGCCAGCGCCGTGTTGCCGCGGATCGTGCCGGTGTTGGAGACATTGGGGGCAATCAGCGCCACGGTTGTGCCCTCGATGGCGCCCGCATTGCTGATCGCGCCGCCGGTGCCCGAGAACTTATAGTCGCCGGACAGGAAGTCCGCGTCGCCCAGCCCCAGCGTCGCGGCGACGAAGGCGCCGGTCTGCACGCTGCCGCCGGCGCCGATGGCAATGCCGTTGGGATTGATCAGGAAGACCTGGCCATTGGCGTTGAGGCTGCCGAGAATCTGGCTCGCCGACTGCCCGGTGACGCGGTTGAGCGCCACCGAGGACGAGCCGGGCTGGTTGAAGGTGACGGAGTTGCCGGCGCCGATGGAAAAGCCCTGCCAGTTGGCGATCATCCGGTCGGAGGACTGGTTGATCACCATGGCGCCGCCGCTCGAGGCGATGGTGGCCGCTCCCGACACCACCTGGCCGCCGGTCGGCAGCAGGTCCTGGGCATGCAGCGGCTGCGTCAGCATCGAACTGCTGACCAGCACCGCGAGCAGGGTGTTGACCGCCCGGGTCAGCGAGAAGTCGGGAACAGTGTGGCAGGCCGACCCAGGCCCGGAACTCATCGTGCCTGATGTGAGCGCTCCCGGCCGCTGCCGGTTCCTGCGCCGCCCACTCTTGCCGCCACCGCCGCCGCGGGCGCATTCCGGCACCACCACGAGGCGCCCGAGGATCTTCGACCAGATGTGACGATAAAGTCTGTTCATGTCCGTATCCTCAGAATTTGATGGAGCCCTGCAGCCAGAACTGCTGGCTGCTGGTGCCGCCGTCGGCGTTCTCGCCGGTGAGCGCGGAGCGGCCGGGATTGTCGCCGAGTCCCGCGGCCCAGGAGACCGAAAGGTTCATGGCATCGCGGGCCCAGCGTGCCGACAGGCCGGCGCTGGCAAGCGAGTAGTCGTTGCAGCCGCAGGCATTGACGCTCGCCACGCTGCCGGCGTTGCGGTTGAGCCAGACATGGCCGGCGTCGAGGAAGCCGGCCAGTTGCAGCTCTCCCCAGGCCTCGGGCAACGGCGTGTCGTAGCGCAGCTCCAGCGTTCCGACCGCGCCCATGTCGCCGCGTCCCTCGCCCACCGGATAGCCGCGGACGCCGCCGGGGCCGCCAAGCGAGAGATCCTGCGAACTGTCGAGATTCGTGCTTGCCCACTGGCCCGAGACGCTGCCGAACAGCGAGAAGGCGCCGGGCAGTTGCTGCAGCCGCGAGACTCGCGCGTCGAGCACATGAAAGTCACCCTGCGTCTTCAGGCTTGCCTGATCGATGGCGAGCGCGCTGGGCTCGCCCGACAGGTCGAGATCGCCATAGGTCCAGCCCAGCGACCAGTTGCCAAGCCCGCCGCCAAACATTGCGTCACGGCGTTCGCCGTCGATGCCGAGCCGGCCGGAGACTAGGCGCTTGTCCTGCAACCGGCCAAGCAGGCTGTCATCGACGAGCGCCTTGCCGTTAAGCGCGGTGGAGAGCCAGACATTGAGATCACGCGAGCGGACGAGGCTGTAGGACAGTTCCAATCCGGCATAGTGGGCGTAGCCTTCCAGCCCCAATGCCTTTCCGACATCATCGATGTTGGCATAGTCTAGATAGCCGTAATTGGCGTTGATGGTGAAGTCCGTTGTGCCGATGGGCAGGCTGAAGCCGAGCTGGCCGAAACGCTGGCCTTCAGACACGGTTGATGTCAGCTGCGTCCGGTCGCCATAGCCGCTGAGATCGGTGATCGTCACCATGGCGCTGGCCTCGGCCCGACCGGTAGAGGCGGAACCCGCATTGTCGCCCCAGAGGCTTGCCGACAACAGCGGCGCCTGCTCGACGCCGATCACCAGCCGGCTCGAATGCGGCGCGGCGCCCGACATCAGACGTGCCCGCGCGGTGACGCCGGCATGGTCGTTCATCCGCAGCAGGGCCGCCTCCAGGTCCGGCTTGGTGACGCTTTCGGGATCGACGCGGCCCGCGAGGATGGCTGCAAGCCGCTCGCCGCGGGCGCGCACGGTGCCGTGGCGCTCGAAGTCGCTCGCCTCAAGCACGCCCTCGGCGATCTCGACCGTGACGACACCCTCGGTGATGTCCTGGGGCGGCAGCACGGCGTAACCGAGCATTCGGCCCTGCTGCTGGATAGCCATGGTGACCGCATCGGAAATCGCCCTGATGCCGGCGATGCCCAGCCGCTTGCCCTC
Source organism: Hoeflea marina (assembly GCF_003182275.1). Classification (GTDB taxonomy): domain Bacteria; phylum Pseudomonadota; class Alphaproteobacteria; order Rhizobiales; family Rhizobiaceae; genus Hoeflea; species Hoeflea marina. The sequence goes on along the minus strand of NZ_QGTR01000009.1, from coordinate 9,072 downwards.
GACGGCAGCCCGGATGCGCGCCCGCCCGGCTTCGGGCAGCAGCGCGAGCTTGCCTGAGAAGCGCAAATGCTTGACCACGATGGTCCGGCCGCTCTCGGTGCCGGCAATGACAATCCCGTCGGACTTGGGCGACGCCTCTTCGGTTGCAGGCAACCGCGATGGCGCCAGCGCCGACTGACGCTGTTGCTGCTGGTGCAGCAAGGAGCCAGCGTCTTGCGCCAGAGCAGGCACCGCCAAGCCGGCGGACAGCAGGCAGGTCAGGACAGAGATCGGTTTCCTCAAGATTTGCACCCCTTTGAAGCATTTCGCGGCAGCCTTTGGGGCGATTGCAGCGGCTTCAATTCAATTGCAGCAACGATGGGATCCAATGCCGGCGTCACACCCGCTTCTCCGGTCCATGCATCTTCGCTCATACTACAACGCGCCTCTTCGCTTGCCGTTGTCGTGGAATGCACCCGGAGGTTCATTTTGTGCAGGAGGTCCATATTCTCCAGGCAACCGCGGCGGAGCTGCCAGCAAACGCCCGGGCCAAGCAATCGTCGGTCTCCCGCAGACTGGCGGACCAGAACGTCTTCCCGGTCAGGCCGCTGCGGCCTAGACCGGCCAAGTCCGCATGTCATTCCAGGGGCACAATCCATGCTGGAACGGCCCGGTGCCCGCAGCTGCCTTCAACGCATCGAGCGCAGATGGACGACAGATATAAGGTAGCCCCTCAACTTGTCGGCCAGATCTTCCATCGGGATATCCAGCGCAAATGCCGATTGCCTGCGATCGCCCTTGTAGAACTGCAATGTCCTCAAGATCAGCCGCTTTTCGGTTTCAGCCACCGAGCAACCCACCAGGACATCGACCGCATTGTCGAGGACCCGCGGGGCGAGATCGTCGAGGCGACGGGAAATCTGGCAGACAATATGGTCGATCAGCCGGTCGATGCTGGCGGTCATGACCACACAATCATCGGAGGCCAGGCACTCACACATGATGAAATATCCCGATTCGGGATTTATCTGCACGGTCAGCAGCACTCCGCTGCTGCTCTGGATGAGCAGCTTGGGCGATCTGGCGCTCTTGCAGGTTTCGATCTGGATTCTTCCGTCGAGGGGCGGCTCACCATAAAGTCTGATGAGTTCGGCGGCGAGAGCATCAAGTCTTGCACAGTCTGGCGACTGTTCCTCATTGGCACTCCGGCATGGCCGTGGCTGAGCCGACATCTGGTCCGCTTCGCCCTTTTTCCGGCGACCAAATCTGCCCTGGATCACGGTGGGCCTGTTCATCGGCCGGGCCGTATCTTCCAGCCGACACAGGCGCCGGCAACGCTGCCGAGTACCACCGCGACTGTGCCCATGAACTCGCCGCGCGCCATAAATCCGACAACCGCACCGGAAATCGCAGCAATGCACATGGCGATGATCACATCGCCGCGATAGGAATCTTCGATGACGTCTTCCGTAGGGTTGAGGACATTGTCATCCATGATCGACTTCCCTTCGAGATCACCAGCCACTGGCCGGCAGTTTCGATGGAAGCACCCGGCAACGGAAGGGCTGAGGGTGCTGTCCGCTTGTCGGGATGTGCAACTTTCGATCAGGCCCGCATTTGAAAGCTGTGAGAGGAGAGGTCTCTGCCCGCTTCAGCGGCATACAGCTGCGCAGCTGCCGGCAGCGGCGGCAGCTGCGGCCATGCCATTCGAGATGCGGACACAATTGCACAAAACGACAAGCCATCTGCCCGGAGTGCAATTCCGCTTGACCTGAAAATCGTCGATCATCTGACCGTCGCCAACAACGACAGCGGCCACGCCAACCGAGACCGGCGTGATCGCCAAGATTTTGATGACCAATAAATGATTGAAAGATTTACTCTATCAATTTTTCAAGCAGCGCTGCCCTCGTCTTGATCCGGTGACTTCGACCGGGATCAAGGCGGGGGCAATTTATATCTCCGGCGAGCCCCGCGCGGCTGCCTGTCCGGCCCGACCGGACCCCAACTCCCGACTCCAAGATCGAGCCACGCTGCAGACCAGAACTCGCAGGCGAACCTCTCACGACACGATAATGGGAGTGCCATTTTCCACGTGCCGGCCAAGGTGAATGGCATCCTGATTGATCATCCGGATACAGCCGGAGGACATCGATTTTCCTATGCTCCACCATTCCGGCGTCCCGTGGACACGATAGAGCGTGTCGGCGCCACCCTGATAGATGTAAAGAGCGCGCGCGCCGAGCGGGTTGCCCAGTCCACCGGGCATGCCCTTGCTGTAGCGTTGCAATTCCGGCAGCCGCTCGATCATGTCCCCCGGCGGCGTCCAGCTTGGCCACGCCTTCTGATGGCTGATGATGCCCGCCCCGGTCCAGCTGAACCCGTCGCGTCCGACGCCAATCCCATATCGGAAGGCCAATCTGTCGGATCGGACGAAATAGAGGTGATGCTCCGCGAGCCGGATCACGATGGTGTTTTCCGGCATGTCCTCCGATGCACGAACCAGCGTTCGATGAAATTGCGGCTTCAACCTGCCGAAATTGACTGCCGGAACGTGGATTCCATTGTCTTGGGTTGCCGCATAGACCAGGCGCGGATCAAATGCCGCATCGAGATCTGGCTGTCCGTCTCGCTGCCGGCTTTCCGCGCTGGCCGACCTTGCGCCGCAGACCAGCCCTTGCGCCGCAGCGGCGACGGCGACGCGCAGAAACCGGCGGCGATCGCACTCTGCCAGCCACTGCATTGGCGCGCCTGGACACCGGGTCATGCTGCGATGTCAATGACGCCTGCGGTGATCCTGCCCTGCAGAACCTCCCGCACGCGGACTGCGCTCACCGGTTTGGACAGAACGTGACCTATTCCCGTCTCCTGGAGCAGGATGGCCTCCCCTTCCGCAGCCGGGCACAACATCCCGATAATTGCGATCTCGTCCGACGGATCCCGCCACAGCGCACGGAAGGTTCGGCAGGCCTTCATGACCTCATGGGTCGGCAGGCTGAGATCCACCAGCACCAATCTCGGCTGAAACAGTTCGCACAACGCAGCCGACTCGTTTCCCGAACGCGCGACCCGGAAACTGTAACCCATGCATGCGCATGCATAAGACAGGATGATCAGGTCGACTTCATCCGTTTCGACGATCAGCACATCGATGCAGCTGCGCTCAGGCAGGGGCGGGCTTCCCCTTTCCATCGGCAGGCCAGGTTGCTCATCCGACGGCAGGACAAACCTCCAGCCATGATCAATGATCCGCCTGAGAACAGAAAGGAATGGATTCAATTGAAGCGGTTGTGCCATGTCGATTTCCCAGTTCCTGTCAAATCGCGCTGCGTGAATTCAATGGTGTGCGCGGGCCGGCGAAGAACAGTCGACGGCCGCTGCCGGCCTTCCTGTCCGTCGGCGGCCCGTTCGTCCGCCGTCGCGACGGCCGCCATCAGAATTTGCCGACAACGTTTGTGAAAACTCCGCCGTCATCAAGCGTCAGATCACTGAGGTCATCGCTGAAGCGACCGAAGTTGTAACCCGCCCCGACTTTGAAATTGTCCCCTATGTGGCGGTAGATTGCTGCCAGAGCGCCATAGTCGGCGGTCTTGGCGCTCGGCATGTAGAGGACCCTCCCCTCAACCAACGCATCCCAGTTCCTGACAATGTGAAGATCTGCTCGCGCAGTCGCCAGATAGGCAATCGAGGCCTGCCAGTCCGGATAGACATCGCCCCCGCGGACCTCGCCAACGCGCAATCCGTGCTTCGTCCCGACAGTGAGCCACGGATAGAGGTCATAGGAAAGATCGGCCGACAGGATATGGCTCCGCTGTTGCAGCGTCTCGCCTGTCGTGGTTGCCGAGGATATCTGGTTCGAGCCCGGCACGTCGTAGAGATAGATGTATTTGAATAGCCCGTTGAAGCGGTCATTGTCGACCGGCCTGTAAGCCGCACCGGTCGTCAGCTTGAGATAGGTGCCGTCATCATACGTGCCGGATTTTGATTGAGAGGCCATGAGATCCAGGCCCCCCAGCAGTCGCCAGTTCGGGCTGCTGTTGATGGTGAAGCCAGATGCCAGAAGATAGGTGTTTCCGTCACGCGTATCGTCCTGCGAGTCCTCATGCCGCAATTCGGTCCGGACATGGCCCCGAAAACCGGTCGCTTCATTGTTATAGCTGACCGAGCCGGAAATACCCTGGCGGGTGAAATCCGAACGTTCCTTTGCTGTGGTCGGATCGATCGTCGTGTCGTGGATCGAGCCTGTCTGCACTCCGCCATCGATCGTCCATACAGTGTCCGGCGTATACGTGATGCCGTAGGTTTGCGTCAGTGACCGCCGACGCCCGTACAGATCGAGGCTGCTGCCGGTGTATGCCGATGCGAGCTCGGTGACCTTCTTGCGGGCGCCGAAAACAATGGCGCCCCCGTCCGTTCCGGACAACTCGTTGGCGGCATCAAGGCTGGAGGCGCGATCGGGATCAAGGCGATAGCCGACGGAATAGCTGTCATCGGCAGTGGGCTTGTATTCAAGCCCGGCAAGTCCGCCCATGCCGCTCGTGCCACCGGAAATCTCAGCGGATGCCCCGACCTTTTCGGTCAGCTGGATCTTGCCGCCGACCCCGGCCCTGTCGTTTCGCGCAATATCCCCGTTCTGCTGCACTGTTGCCTGCGCAAACGCGTAGACGGAGCGGTCGTCGTCAATTCGATAGTCGGCTCGCAGGCCGCCATCCATTCTCGAACCGTCATAGCCGGACTTGCCTGCCAGGATCGCCGACGGCGATACGATCGCGGTACGGGCGGCGCCCGCCGTCAGCTTCAGCTTTTCGCTGAGCGCCCAGCTCACCCCGGCGTTCGTGTCATCTCGAAGCTGGCCATCGCCAACCCGAAGTTGGTCATGGCCGATGGATATGCCGATCTTGTCGGTTATATCGAACTGACCGCGCAGTCCCCAGCTCTTCCGGTCATCCGTCGTCTGTTGGCTCTCAGTGGAAAAGCCCTTCGGCCTGTCTTCGTAATAGCCTGAGACGGACCCCTTGATCCGCTTCACCCCGATATCCTCAAGATCAATGGTTCCCTTCAGGCGCCACGCGCCGACTGCCTCGTCCAGTGTGCCGATCTGATCGCCAGCAGAACTCGAAAGCCCGCCGTCGGTTGACGTCGTGCTGGTGAACCCAAATCCCTTGGAGCGCGCGATTTCGGCTTCCAGAAAGGACTTTTTCGAAAGCTGGAGGCGAAGATCCGCACCCATGGCTTCATAGTCGCTGTCGCCGGTCGTATCTGTCATGCCGGTAACCCCGATGCGGACATGCTCGCCAAGCCAATGCTGGGCCCTGCCGCCATAGGCATAGCTGTCGGTGTCCGACACCAGAGGGGTGTATTCGTACTGCACCACCAGATAGACATCGAGGCCGCCCAGCGCACTCTTGCGCACCGCTTCGGTCGTCATCGTTGATGAGGACAAGGCGTGAGCCAGCATCACCAGGCCCTGGCTGTAGTTCACCGTGTAGTCGTCGCCGGCAACCAGCGTGGTTGTCTGCAGCAGGTTGCCCGTCAGCTTGTCGCGGATCTCAACGGTAACCGTCTCCGAATCGATGGCGACGTCCTGGCGCTTGAGGAAATAGGCTGAACCGCCTGTAGCCAGGAACTGATCCTTCTGCGGAAGCGTGCCGCCCTGCGCGGCATAGACGCTCGCCTCACTGCGCCGCTCTCCATAGGAGGTGACCTCCTCGGACCGATAGACGGCGCTTGCCCCATAGAGGCTGCGGCTGGATCCGATGAACGTGGGATCGGTGACTGCTGTCCTGAAATTGCCCCACATGACATGGCTGTCGCCGCGCTCGAGCCGGACATAGAACTTGCCATCGGTGGGCGCATCCTGCGAGGCGGTGGAATCGTCGCCGTAGACCGGATAGTAATCTTCCGGATCAATCCGGTTGAGGACCTGTTCGGCGTCCTTGGAATCAAGCCCCTTGAACAGGTTTCCGATCTTATCCTCGCGGGTGTCGCCGGAGGCGGTGAGAAGATACCGCCCCTTGATCTTTCCCTTCAGATAGAAGGCCAGCCTGCCCTTGGTGTAGACACTGTCATAGTCGCCATCACGCACCGCCTCGATGCCGCTGTCCGCGAAACGCTTGCCGATCGTCAGATCGGCGATGGCCACATAGAACCAGTCATTCTTCGGAATGTTGATGTCCCGCGAGAAGGCAAGCCCGCCGCTTTTCGAGGCACCCTTCAACGCCACGTCGACTGCATGATCGCCTGGCGGAAGGATCCGTTGCACCACGAAGGACTGCTCGGGATCAAGCGGGATCGTCTCGCCGAATGCTTCGATCGAATAGCCGACAGGAACGTTCCGGCCGAAAACCGTCACGGCGCCGCCATATACCGGAATGTTGCGCAGGGCGGTGCGATCCCCCGCCATCCCGGGTGCCACGGCCACGGTCTTCGCCGCCGCATCGAATGCCTGGCTGCTGCGCGCAATCGTCAAGGGTTGCGTTTCGTCGTAGCGTCCCTGAGCATCGTAAACCCGCAGAACATAGTCGAAGTCCGAGACTGTGGATTCGGGCATCACCCAACTGGCTTCACCATTGACGGACACCGGCAAGACGAAGACGGGTTCGACCGGGTTGACGCGGCTCGAATTCCGGATGCGAATTTCGGCTCGATCAATGAATGCCGGATAGTTCGATGTCGCCAGAAACCGGACGGTTTCGCCGGTCTGATAGGTCCGGCGTATCGGTGTTGTCGAGACATTGAGCAATGTCGTCTGGTCCAGGCCGTCGAACTTGACCTGAATATCGACGGCACTGAGGTCGACATCCGTCTTGCGTTGCCGATCGACCGGCTTGGCCGATTGGGCGGTTCCGAGGGCCGGCGGCCCGCGGCGGCCGCTTTCGTCAACCACCTCCCCGTCGACGCTGATTTGAAAAGGGATGCTCCCCTCGTCAGCGGCGCTCTCATGCTCGGTGTTCTCGCCCACAGCAATGTTGCCGACCGCCGAATTGTCGAGTGCCTTGCCGCGGACGTTCCAGCCACACCCCACACCGGCACAGCTGGCAGACGTAACGGCGGACTGAGCCGAAGCGGACGAACCACCCGCCAGAGCGGCACCGATCGCCACACCGAGCAGAAGCAATTGTGGTCTTCTCCGGCAATTCGACAGGGATCTCAAATCCACACCGCTGCTCACAATGATGGTCATTGGCCAATCTCCACAATTTTCTCGAATTCCAGGCGATACGGTCCGCCCTTCCGTGCCCAGAGCGACGAGATCTCCTTTTGGAGAGCCCGAAGTCTTTGGGTGGCGAGTGTCTTGTCCGCATGGCTATCGATGTAGCTAAGACGGACCAGTGAGGGCTCTTCGGTCAGAATCCTGATCAGCTGCGGCAACTGGCTCAGCCATTGCGGCTTCAACTTCAGGCTGGTGCCCTCGAATGCCTGGTCATTGAGATCAAGCCGGACCACGCGCCCGATGGCCGCCCCGAAATTCAGTTTGGTCATGTTGCCGGCGGTCAGCCGAACCACCCTCGGATTCTCGGTGGTCAGCCGGTATCCCGTCGGCAGCGTCCGTGTGTCCAGCTTCAGGATGAAGTTCGATCCGATGCGCTGGTCGGGCAGCATGGCGCAGGGCACGTGATAGCGGCCATGCTTGTCGGTGATGATCAGATTGCCGTTGACAGTCGCCAGACGCACTCCCGGCAGACCCAGTTCGCCGGGATCCTGGTAGCCATTGTGGTTGCTGTCATCGAAAACCTTGCCGATGACTTCCGAACAATCGAAGATCGCTTCTGCAAGGACGACCACTTCCGCTGGCGCATCCGGCCCCACCGGGTCACCGTCAGGATCCAGCGCATTGGCATAGTTCACGTGGGTTCCGGGCGTGACAGTGCTCAGGACAAGCAGCCGCAGCCGGATTTCCCGCTCCTGGCCAGGGGCAAAGACGACGCCGGGGAATGACAGGGTGCGGCCGGCAATGGTCGGCGTCGCTGCGACGCCATCTATTGTGGCAGTGTCGGCGATGTATCGGAACCCGGCGGGTATCCGGTCAGTCACGGTCAGCGTGACACCGGAATTCGCCGCGTTGTTGGTCACCGTGATCACGTAGGGAACTGCGTCGCCGCGCTGAACCTGGTGCATTTCAGCCCGCTTGCGCACCGTCACATCGGCATCTCCCGGCGGATTGATCGGCGTGATGACGCAATAGGGCGGGGGATTGAAGGGGTCGCAGGGTGGCGGTGGATTGTCCGGATCCTGTGGCGTTTCGAACGTCAGGTTCACGACCTCGGTCAGTCCCACCGGCAGCGCGGCCTTCAGGGTCACGGAGACCTGTCTTGTCACCACGCCGCCGACCGGGATCGTGTCGATCGTCCAGGTGGTGATGCCTGTAGATGCATCGGACACGCCGCCGTCGCTGCTGCTGATCGAAGCGATGGCATCGACCTGGAGGAACCGGTCGGTGAGACGGTAATCGTTCACCGCCGCTCCGCCCGTGTGTGTCACGGTGACCTCGTAGACGAGCGTCTCGCCAGGCTGGGCAACTTCGTCCTTGACGGCGCCGATCTCGTCGACAAGCTCCTTTGTCGGAACGACCGATCCCTGCGGCGGATTGCTCACCCGGCAGCGCTCGATGCTGTCGACCAGGCAGAGATTGACCACTTCGGTCACGCCGTCGGGGAAGCTGTCGGCGGCCTTGACCGTGATGGTGAGCGTCACCGTGCCGCCCGCCGGCACCGTGCCGGTCCAGACCAGCTCGTGGTCGGCGGTGTTGGAGGTGTCGAAGCTGCCTCCGGCGCCATTGTCGCTGGCTGCAACAAAGCTGGTGTTGGCGTCGAACCGGTCGGTGACCACATAGCCGGTGACATCACTGCCGCCGCTGTTGGTCAGCACCATATCGTAGGTCAGCGTCTCGCCGGCCTGGACGATGCCGTCGGCGGGCAAATTGCTCTCGCCGCTCAGCGTCTTGGCCACAGTGACCTTCGGCGGTGTCGGCGGGTTGACCTCGCAGGGCGCGCCGGTGACCGCATCGGTGATGATGCAGTCGTTGACGACGCGGTTCCGCACCTTGGTGATGCCGTCCGGGATCGGGTCCTTGAGCGTCACCAGGATGGTGCG
>NZ_QGTR01000008.1:102580-102864 GCF_003182275.1 Hoeflea marina | reverse complement strand
GGCACTCGCTGAGGTACGAACTCAAGGTTCGGGGATGACACGCACCTCCGCCGCTGGAGACAATCATACACCTTCGGCAACGTACAAGGATGAGGGTGAAGGGTGAGGCCGCCCTTTCCACCGTCATGCCGGACTTGATCCGGCATCCAGCAGGCGAGCGTCCGCGAGCCGGGGGACTCTTTGATGCGTGTGCGGGGGAGTCTCTCACCGCGCGGACGCGCGGGTCTCTGGACCCCGGCTCGGGGGCCGGGGTGACGGGTGGAGGGTGCGGCGCGCTCTACCGA
>NZ_QGTR01000008.1:0-102481 GCF_003182275.1 Hoeflea marina | reverse complement strand
TGTGCGGGGGAGTCTCTCACCGCGCGGACGCGCGGGTCTCTGGACCCCGGCTCGGGGGCCGGGGTGACGGGTGGAGGGTGCGGCGCGCTCTACCGAAATACTGTGCGGCGCCTGGACATTGCGGCAAGACGGATGGCTTCACCCGCGCCCTTCGAGGGCCGCTGACGCGGCCGCCTCAGGATGAGGGTGAAGGGTGGCTCTCCACCGTCATGCCGGACTTGATCCGGCATCCAGCGGCTTGCGTCTGCGAGCCGGGAGACCCCTTCACGCCTCTGCGGGAGGAGTCTCTCACCGCGCGGACGCGCGGTGGCTGGACCCCGGCTCGGGGGCCGGGGTGACGGGTGGAGGGTGTGCTGCCGGCGGCTTGCTCACAATCCGTGGAGATAGTGGGCGATGTCGTCCCAGTCCGGGTTCATGGCCTCGATCAGGTCGATCTTCCATCGCCGCGGCCAGTTCTTGATGGCTTTCTCCCGTGCGATCGCGTCCGTGACCAGATCATGCTCTTCGAACCAGACCAGGGTCTTCACACCGTATTTAGAAGTGAAGCCCGGCGTCAGATCGTTCTGGTGCTCATACAAGCGGCCTGGCAGGTCGCTGGTCACGCCGGTGTACAGGGTGCCATTGCGTCTGGATGCAAGGATATAGACATAGCCCTTCCGCATCCGTCGATGATGGCATGAGGTCCGCCTCCCGGAAAGTCCTGGGGCTTTGGGGACTATGCCGCATCCGTCGATTCCTCAGGCCGGGCGTCGCCCATTTCGCCGTCATGCCGGACCTGATCCGGCATCCAGCGGCTCGCGTCCGCGAGCCGGGATACTCCTTGACGTATGTGCGGGGGAGTCTCTCACCGCGCGGACGCGCGGGTCTCTGGACCCCGGCTCGGGGGCCGGGGTGACGGGTGGAGGGTGCGGCGCGCTCTACCGAAATACTGTGCGGCGCCTGGACATTGCGGCAAGACGGGTGGCTTCTCCCTCGCCCTTCGAGGGCGGCTGACGCGGCCGCCTCAGGATGAGGGTGAAGGGTGGCGCCACCCTTTTCGCCGTCATGCCGGGTTCGACCCGGCATCCAGCGGGCTCGCGTCGGCGAGCCGGGAGACTATTTGATGCGTGTTCGGGGGAGTCTCTCACCGCGCGGACGCGCGGGTCTCTGGACCCCGGCTCGGGGGGCGGGGTGACGGGTGGAGGGTGCGGCGCGTCCCTCTCCCCTCATCCTGCGGCGGCCAAGATCCTCCCCGGCGGCCGTCAGCTGACGGGGACCAGCGCTTCCCGGCGCGCCAGCGCCGCCTTCTGGACGGCGTCCTGCACCTTCTCGAAGGCTCGGACCTCGATCTGGCGGACGCGCTCGCGGCTGATGTCGAACTCGCTCGAGAGGTCCTCCAGCGTGATCGGATCGTCGCGCAGGCGCCGCGCCTCGAAGATCCGGCGCTCGCGCTCGTTGAGAACGCCCAGCGCCTGGGTCAGCATCGAGCGGCGGGTCTCCATCTCGTCCTGCTCGATGAGCATGTCTTCCTGGCTGTCGGAATCGTCGACCAGCCAGTCCTGCCACTGGCCGGATTCGCCTTCGCTGGCCTTGATCGGCGCATTGAGCGAGGCGTCGCCGGAGAGCCGGCGGTTCATCGAGATCACCTCCGCCTCCGACACGTTGAGCTTGGTGGCGATCTCGGCCACCTGGTCGGGCTTGAGGTCGCCGTCCTCCAGCGCCTGGATGCGGCTCTTGACCTTGCGCAGGTTGAAGAACAGCCGCTTCTGGTTGGCGGTCGTGCCCATCTTGACCAGCGACCAGGAGCGCAGGATGTATTCCTGGATCGAGGCCTTGATCCACCACATGGCGTAGGTGGCAAGCCGGAAGCCGCGCTCGGGGTCGAATTTCTTCACCGCCTGCATCAGTCCGACATTGCCCTCGGAGATCACCTCGCCGATCGGCAGGCCGTAGCCGCGATAGCCCATGGCGATCTTGGCGACGAGCCGGAGATGGCTGGTCACCAGCTTGTGGGCGGCGGTGCGGTCCTCATGCTCGAGGAACCGCTTGGCGAGCATGTACTCTTCCTGCGGTTCAAGCATCGGAAATCGTCGGATTTCGGCGAGATAGCGGTTGAGACCGTTCTCCCCGCTGGAGACGGTCGGCAAACTAGCTCGGGCCATGTGAGCACCCCTTTTTGATCCCTGGCTCCCTGACGGCGAGCCCCAGCCCCGGATCGGCACGCGCATCCGGGCCCCTGCAGATTGTCACTTAATTGTGGCGAAAGCCGGTATCAAGGCTTCGACCCGTTCACAGTGCCGTGACCCGCCTTGCCGCGCAACTCAAACCTGCGCCAGCGCCGTGCGCAGATCCTCCATGTCCGCGGGCAGCGGCGCCTCGAAGCGCAGCGTCTCGCCGGTGACGGGATGCTCGATCTTGAGCAGATAGGCATGCAGCGCCTGGCGCGGAAAGGCGTTGACCACGGCGCGGACGGCGTCAGGCAGGCGGTTGGCCTTGGTGCGGAAGGCGCCGCCATATTCGGGGTCGCCGAGCAGCGGATGGGAGATGTGCGCCATGTGGACGCGGATCTGGTGGGTGCGGCCGGTCTCCAGCCGGCACTCCACCAGCGTGGCGTCCGACGTGCCGTCTTCCCTGGCGCCGTAGCGCTCGAGCACGGTGTAGTGGGTGACGGCATGGCGGACATCGTCGCCGTCGTCGGTGCGCACGGCGCGCCGGGTGCGGTCGCGGCTGCGGCCGAGGGGGGCATCGATGGTGCCGTTGAGAATGGCCGGCTGGCCCCAGACGAAGGCCTTGTAGGCGCGCTCGAGCGGGCCGGTGAGGCCGTGGTCGGCGAACTGGTCGGCGAGATGCCGGTGGGCATGATCGTTCTTGGCCACGACCATGACCCCGGAGGTCTCCTTGTCGAGCCGGTGGACGATGCCCGGACGCCGGACGCCGCCGATGCCCGAAAGGCTCGCGCCGCAATGGTGGATGAGCGCGTTGACCAGCGTGCCGGTCCAGTTGCCGGCGCCGGGATGGACCACCAGCCCCGCCTGCTTGTCGACGACGATCAGGTCGCTGTCCTCGTAGAGGATGCTGAGCGGGATGTCCTCGCCCATCGGCTCCGGATCCTCGGGTTCGGGCAGCACGACCGCGATCTCGTCGCCCGGCTGCACCTTGCGCTTGGCCTCGGTGACGGTCAGCGCATTGACCGTGACGGCGCCGGCCTCGATGAGCGCCTTGATGCGGCTGCGGGAGAAATCGGGCGCCAGCTCACGGGCGAGCCAGGCGTCGAGGCGGCCTTCGCCATGCTCATCGACGCTCAAGGCTTTCCTATCGCCGCCGGCTTCGTTAAAGGGTGTCGCGGTGTTCAAACTGCCTGACCTGCCTTGAGAGGAATTTTCATGTCGAATGCACCAGAGGACGATCAGGACGACAAGCCGCTGGATCCGGAAATGGAAAAGGTCCGCCGCAAGATGGTGCGGCTGCTGGCCGTGTCGATCGGCATCATGTTTGTCGGTGTTATGGCGGTGCTGGGCGCAATTGTCTACAAATTCACGCGGCCCTCGCCGCAGCAGCCCGTGGTGGCCGCCTCGCAGGCGGTTCCCTCGGACGCGCCGGTCGAGGCGGTGGCGGCGCTGCCGGCCGGCTTCACCATCGCCGGCATCGCGCTCGACGGCAACCGCATCGCCTTCAACGGCCGCATGGCCGACGGCAAGCTCCGGGTGATGCTCTACGACATCACCACCTCGCGCATCGTCGCCGACATCGCCGTGATCAACCGTCCCTGAGATGGATGCGGCCCGCCTGATCCGCATCGACGATCCCGGCGATCCGCGCATCGCCGAATTCGTCTCGATGCGCGAGCGGGACCTGGCGGGCAGGGGGGAGCAGTTCATCGCCGAGGGAACGGTGGTGCTGCAGGCACTGCTTGACGCCCGCGAGCGCGGCCACTTTGACATCGTCAAGCTGCTGCTGCTCGAGAACCGGGTCGGGGGGCTGGCCGATCTCATCGCCCGCCTCGACCCCGCCGTGCCGGTGCATGTGGCGGCCGCGCCGGTGCTGGACGCCGTCGTCGGCTTCGCCATGCATCGCGGCGTGCTGGCGCTCGGCGTGCGCCGCCCACCTGCCGATCTCGCAAGCTTCCTCGCCGGCCTGCCCGACCAGGCGCTCGTGGTGGCCTGCTGCGGCATCTCCAACCACGACAACATGGGCTCGATCTTCCGCAATGCCGGCGTCTTCGGCGCCGACGGCGTGGCGCTCGACGCCACCTCGTGCAGCCCGCTCTACCGCAAGGCGATCCGGGTGTCGGTGGGTGCGGCGCTGCATGTGCCGTTCTGCCGCTCGGGCTCGGTGGAGGCGATGGCCAGCGCCATCGTCGGCAGCGGCTTCGACCTCATCGGCCTGTCGCCCAGGGGAACCGTGGCGCTCGAGGACTACCGGCCGCCGGGGCGGGTGGCGCTGCTGCTCGGCACCGAGGGCGCCGGCCTGCCGCAGGCGGTGCTCGACCGCGTGACCAGCGTGCGGATCGCCCAGGCGCCCGGCCTCGACAGCCTCAATGTCGCCACGGCCACCGGCATCGCGCTGTGGCGCGTGGCAGGCGCCATGGGGCGACTGCCCTGATTCAGCCGGGGATTTGCCTCGGCTCGTCGGACCTGTGCGTGCCGTGATCCGGAAACCGCCGCAGACTTCCGGGCGACATGCACCCGGACCGGAGGATGGGAAACGGTCGCGGGCGCGATGGTTTCCCCCCGGCACGCATTGGCTGGCGCCATCGCGACCGCGAACGCACCCCACCCCCGATCTGGCTCGCGCCATCGCGACTGCCAAAGTACCCCCACCCTCAATCTGGCTCGCGCCACGGGTCGCTCGCCGTCCTTCGGACCCCCTCAAGGGGGAGGGAGGCTTTGCTCCGCGTGCCTGGCGGCATCCGGTCCAATTCCAATCGGCAGGACGAACAGGGATGCAAGCGCAAGGCCCGCAACGCAGCCTTGTCCCCCTCCCCCTTGAGGCTACGGAATTCACACATCGTTGTGGTGGCCCATCGGCGAAGCTGAAAGGACGCGACTTCAGCGTGCTGATCCACTCGCGCGCCGGAAATCGCAGGCGAGAAACGTTGCGGATGCCTCCGACCCCCTCACCAACAAAATCTACAGCTTGGCCCTTCGGTCCAAGGCTGTGCCTGCCTTCGCGCGGCGTCGCGCTCAGGCCTTCGCTCGCTGAATCGACTTCGTCGATTTCTGGCCTGCGGCCACCGCTCCGAAGCCTCTCCCACCAGGGGAGAGGTGGAAACGCGGAACCCGCGGCGCACCCCCTCTCCCTTGGTGGGAGAGGAAGCAATTTCAGCGTCTTAACGCAGTTAAGCGCTAGAAATTGCAGGTGAAGGGGTTGTTGCCGCCCGCCGCCTGGCTCTTGTCATTGAGCCCCACGCTGTCAACATGCCCAGCCACCTCCGAAATGTGTGAATCACGTAGCCCGAAAGGGGGGAGAATGGGCACCGCAAGACCCCCTACCCGTCGATACAGGCGCCGAGCCTGAGCGCTGCGCCGCGCGAAGGCTCATGCGGCTTGCCGGGACTGCCGCGGGCACGATGCCATTCTCCCCCTTTGTGGGGGAGATGTCACCGAAGGTGACAGAGGGGGGTAGGCCGCCGCGCAAACGGAACGGCTGGAATGGATGGAAACACACCCCCCTCTGTCGGCTGGCGCCGACATCTCCCCCGCAAGGGGGGAGAATGGGCTCCGCAAGACCCCCGGGCCTTTCCGAAATGTGTGAATCGCGTAGCCCTTGAGGGGAGGGGTTAGGGGTGGGGGTGTCACCGGTTGCACAAACGGGAAATGGCCTTGGACGGCATCAAAAAGTGGAGAGACTTTCTTGAGTTGAAAGGAAACCGAAATGCCGAAGCAGCAGAAGAGTTTCCCCAGCGCCATGGGCCACCAGATGTGTGAATACGCTTCGGCTGCCGGCTATTTGCCGGCGGATATCAGCTGGCGCGCGCGCTCGGCGAGACTGACCGGCGCGCCGGCGGGCCGCCTGGTGCCGCCGCTCGACAGGATCTTGCGGATCGGCGAGGTCTCGCCTTCGGTCTGCGCGGTCAGCTCCACCATCATGGCGGCGACCTCGACCAGTTCCGTGCGCAGGGCCGCGTCGTTCTTGCCATTGCCGGCCTTGGCCAGCCGCTCGACCAGGGCGGCCTGGCGGGCGCGCAGCCGTTCCACCCGCTCGTCGCTGCTTCGCGCCGCACGCGCCGGCGGGGCGGCGGACTCGGCGCCCTTGCCGCGCACAGGCACGGCGGGCTGGGTCGCCGTCGGGCGCGCGGCGGGGGCGGTCGGCCGCGCTGCGGGAACGGTCGGCTGCCGCTGGCCCGTCCCAGCCGCCTTCAGCTGGCCGAGGGCCTGCTGCAGGTCATCGTTGAGCTCGGCCTGCCGGCTCTTGAGCCGCTCGACCTCGCGCTGGCGCTGCTCGAGGGACTGATCGCGGTCCGACAGGGTGGATTGCGTGCGGGCCAGCCGCTGCTCGAGCTCGGTGGAGCGCTTCTCCTCGTTGTCGAGCCGGATCTCGGCCTCGCGCTCGCTGCTGATGGCCGCGCGCAGCTCGTCGCGCAGCAGCTTGCGTTCGTCGTGCAGCGCCTGGATGGTCACCTGCAGATTGTCGATCTCGGTCTCGCGGGTGGCGAGATCGATCTTGAGTTCCTCGACATCCGAGCCCAGCTGGTTGAGGCGGTCGTTGAGCCTGGCGATCTCGCGCTCGCGCGCGCCGGCAAGCCGGATGGCGGCGCCGAGATCGGAGCGCAGGGTCTCGATCGCGGCCTCGCGGTCGCGCAGCTCGGAGCGCAGCTGGCCCGATTCGAGGCCGCTCTGTTCGAGCGCTGCGTCGAGTTCCTCCTTGGCCGCGCGCATGGCGACCAGATTGTTGGTCACCCGCACCAGATTGGCGCTCTGCTCCGACAATCTGGCGCGGTTGTCGCGCAGGTCGACGCTGAGGCGGGCGTTCTCCGCGGCGAAGGCGGCGCGGGCGAGGTCCTTCTCGGCCCGGATCTCGGCCGTCGACAGCGGCACGCTGGCGCGCATGCGGCGCTCGGTCAGCGTCACGACCCTGCCGCGAATCACCGGGGCGACGATGAGTGCGATCAGCGCGGCGACAAGAAAGCCGAAGGCAAAGAGGAGCAGAAATTCTATCACATCGATCCCACTGTGGCGCAGTCGGGCCGGCATCTGCCGGTCGCGATGCATAAAGCACGGGCGGGGAAAACGGGCAAGACGCGGGCATCGCCGCGCCGGCGGCGGGCCATGAAAAAAGCGGCGCATGCGCCGCTTTTGCCACCATTGCGGGGGGTGGGCCGGGTCAGAACGGGTTCCAGGTCGGCTTCGGCGTCATCTTGAGATAGCCGGCGTTGATGCCGAGGCGGGCGCCGACGCCGGTGCGGATCGGCACCATGATCACGTTGTTGCGCTGCAGCACCGTCATGCCGAGGCCGGCAAACACATAGGCCTTGCCGCTGATGCCGCCGAAGCGGCCGTAGACGCCGTCGACGCTGGGCAGGTTGTAGACCAGCATCATCGTGCGGTTGCCATCGGCGCCGTAGTCCCAGCCGATCGACGGGCCCTGCCAGTAGACCGAGCTCTGGCCGGCGTTCTTGGTGTAGAGGTCGCCCTCGCCATAGGTGAGGCCGCCGATGAAGGCGCCCGAGGCTTCCTGGCCGAGAATGTAGCCGTTGGGCAGCCCGTAGGCGTTGAACGCCTTCTCGACGATCTTGGCGAGCCCCCCGGAGGTGGAGCCGAAGAAGCCGTGACCGGCGTCGACGATCTCCTGGGCGGTGTAGTTGGCGTTGCCGGTCGCCTGCGCACGGGCAAGGCCCGACAGGCCGACGAGCAGCGAGACCGCCAGCATCAGCTGGACCAATGGGCGGAGGCGCAACGTTGCGTGTGCCATGACATGACTCCCTTCGTGGCCGCCGGGGCCGGCCCGGCTGCAATGTTCAATCAGGCCATTGTGGGCTGATGATCTTAATAAGCGGTTTACCAAATATGGTGTCATTATGGCCGGGCTCATTCATGAGGTCCCGCGCCAGGCCGTCTTGCTGCCTGCGCGGGCTTCCGGCGCTTGCGATCCCACCGCTGCGGGTGCAACGTCACCATCCAAGATTCGTTGCCGGAAGGCACAGGAGACACGATATGCCGAAGAACCCCAATCTCACCCTCTCGGGACCCGACCTCGCGTCCCTGCTCTGCAGCAGGGTCTGCCACGACATCATCTCCCCGGTGGGCGCGATCAACAACGGGCTCGAGCTGCTCGACGAGGGCGGCGCCGACGCCGACGCCATGGATCTCATCCGCACCAGCGCGATGAACGCCTCGGTGCGGCTGAAATTCGCCCGGCTGGCCTTCGGCGCCTCGGGCTCCGTCGGCGCCTCCATCGACACCGGCGAGGCCGAGAAGGCGGTGCTGGATTTCGTCTCCGCCGACAAGAAGACGACGGTGACCTGGTCCGGTCCGCGGGCGATCATCCCGAAGAACAAGGTCAAGCTGCTGCTCAACCTGTTCCTGGTCGCCTATGGCGCCATCCCGCGCGGCGGCTCGATCGACGTGACCATCGAGAATCCCGAAACCACCACCTTCTTCCGGATGGTCTGCAAGGGCCGCATGGTGCGGGTGCCGCCGAAGTTCCTCGAAATCCATTCCGGCGTGATGGAGGAGGCGGTCGACGCGCACTCGATCCAGCCCTACTACACGGTGCTGCTCGCCGACGAGGCCGGGCTCGAGCTCGCCTGCAGCGCCAATGCCGACGAGGTTGTCTTTACAGCCACCACAATCTGAGCGGCAACCGATTGTTAAGCGTGTCTGCTTACCAAATCTTCGCAGCAGCCTGATAGGTTTCCCTCTACCAACGCGCGCGCCCCCGGGCGCGCCGGCAAGAGAGGGAGACCTGGCATGCGCCGTTTGATGATCGCCGACGATTCCGCCGTGATCTGCAAGGTTGCCAAGCGCATCCTGTCGGGGATGGATTTT
The DNA here is from genome assembly GCF_003182275.1 of Hoeflea marina. Taxonomy (GTDB): domain Bacteria; phylum Pseudomonadota; class Alphaproteobacteria; order Rhizobiales; family Rhizobiaceae; genus Hoeflea; species Hoeflea marina. Next base: position 93,515 of record NZ_QGTR01000008.1, on the reverse strand, counting down.
CTCGTCGTGGAGACGTCCAACACCGGCGAGGCGATGATCATGTGCCAGGCGCAACTGCCGGAAATCATGGTGGTCGATGCCGGCATGCCGGGGGCGCTCGATCTCATCACCTCGGTGCGCGCCATGAACGGCGGCAAGGAGGTGCGGATCTTCTACTGCCTCATCGAGAACGATCTCAAGCAGATGATGATCGGCCGCCGCGCCGGCGCCGACGAATTCCTGCTCAAGCCCTTCGACCGCCGGATTCTCACGGCCGCCTTCGCCCCGCACGCGCTGGCTGCCTGACCGCCCCGTTCCGGCACGCCGTCGTCGGCCTGCCGGCGGAACCGAAAAACCCGCCGGGGAGGGCGGGTTCTCGGATGCGCGCGGGAATGCTCAGGCGGTGTTCAAGAGGTCAGGCGCTTTCGCGGATCTCGCTCTCGTCCGGCTCGCGCAGAACGTAGCCGCGGCCCCAGACGGTTTCGATGTAGTTCTTGCCGCCTGCCGCGGTGGCGAGCTTCTTGCGCAGCTTGCAGATGAAGACGTCGATGATCTTGAGTTCCGGTTCGTCCATGCCGCCGTAGAGATGGTTGAGGAACATTTCCTTGGTCAGCGTCGTGCCCTTGCGAAGCGAGAGCAGCTCCAGCATCTGGTATTCCTTGCCGGTGAGGTGGACGCGCTGGGCGCCGACTTCGACCGTCTTGGCGTCCAGATTGACCACCAGGTCGCCGGTGGTGATGACCGACTGGGCATGACCTTTCGAGCGGCGGACAATGGCGTGGATGCGTGCGACCAGCTCGTCCTTGTGGAACGGCTTGGTCATGTAGTCGTCGGCGCCGAAGCCGAGGCCGCGGACTTTGTCCTCTATCCCGGCCATGCCGGAGAGAATCAGGATCGGCGTCTTGACCTTGGACAGCCTGAGCGTCCTGAGAACCTCGTAGCCCGACATGTCGGGAAGGTTGAGGTCGAGCAGGATGATGTCGTAATCATAGAGCTTGCCGAGATCGACGCCCTCTTCCCCAAGATCGGTCGTGTAGACGTTGAAACTCTCGGACTTCAGCATCAGTTCGATGCTCTGCGCTGTCGCGCTGTCGTCCTCAATCAATAATACCCGCATATTAGTCCCCTTTTCCGCCGCCGCAGAGCCACTGTGTTCCCTCTACGCAATACGGATCCAGTCGTTGCCTGATTTGGAGGTTGCCACGCAATGGTTAACAAATTCTGAGTGGGTTAGGCAACCATTCATCTTATGTTAGTTTTCGTCGGCAGACCCATGATTTTTAACCGAAAATTCTTCTCCATCCTGTTAAGGTACTGCCTTAGCAATCCGGCGCAAGTGACTCCGCTGACTCCGGAAAGGCATCCGGAAAAATCGTCGTTTCCGTTTACCCGCCCTTAAACCATGTGAGCTATTATTAACGAAGCCTGTAAATGAATGGTTACCGCGGCGCGCAAAAGTTAACGCCCGGTCACTTTTCATTCGCCAGGTGCCGGCAGTTCGTCCGGCCTTGTGTTCCAACCGGGGTCTCGCATCACGGGAGTATTGCGTATGAAGTCACGTGAGAGCCACGTTCGCCTGAAGCTGTTTCAGGTCAACGAGAAGACCCGCCAACTCAGCCAGATTCAGCTGATGATGGCGGAAATGGAGAAGATGTCGGCCGAGCTGGAATACCAGATCGCGGTCGAGGAGAAGAAGGCCGGAATCAGCGACGTCGCCCATTTCGCCTATCCGACCTTCGCCAAGGCCGCGCGCCAGCGCGCCGACAACCTGCAGCATTCGATCAAGGAGCTGAAGGTGCAGCTCGATGCGGCGGAACTGGCGCTTGAGGAAGCCCAGGCGGAACACACCAAGGCTGCCGCGCTCGAGGAGCGCGACATCGGCCATCGCACCGGCAGGGTCGGCTGACCGGCCGCGCGGGCAGGCTCCGGCCGGCCCGAACCTGACCATGCGACAACGGAACGCCGGATGAAGGTTTCATCCGGCGTCGCGTTGCGTCGGGGCGGCCCGGCACCCTCGACCCGGCTCGCGCCACGGGTCGCTGTCAAAGTACCCGCACCCTCAATCTGGCTCGCGCCGCGGGTCGCTCGCCGTCGTTCGGACCCCCTCGAGGGCGAGGGAGGTTGCTCCGCGTGCGGGGCGGCATCCGTGACAGATTCAAGGAGCGGATCTATGGGGCGAACCGCCAACGCGGCCGGTTCCCGCTCCGCTTGAGGGGCTGCGACAGTCACGCATTTCCGAGGTGGCCGCGCGTGTTGACCGCGCGGGCCTGAGTGAAGATGCGCAGCAGGATTGCATATGCCGCACCCTCCACACCGTCACCCCGGCCCCCGAGCCGGGGTCCAGAGACCCGCGCGTCCGCGCGGGGAGAGACTCGCTGCTTGCCGACGGTCCGAAAGGGTCTCCCGGCTCGCGGACGCGAGCCGCTGGATGCCGGGTCGAGCCCGGCATGACGGAGGAGAGGGCGTCGTCAGAGATCAGGCGCCGGCGTGCGGCTGGGGCCGCCGCCGAAGGGCGAGGGCCAGCTCAGCCCGACAGCACGTCGCGCCATTCGGGATTGCGCTGGCTCTGGGCGCGGAAGAACGGGCACAGCGGAAAGATCTTCCAGCCGCCGGCGCGGGCGGCGGCGACGGCGAATTCGGCCAGCGCCTGGCCGGCGCCCTGGCCACGCATCGAATCAGGCACGCCGGTGTGGTCGATGATGATCAAGTCCGGCGAGGCGCGCGAAAACGTCATTTCGGCCATCGCCCCATCCTTCTGCAGGGAGTAACGCCCGCCCGTCGGCCCGTCTTCGGTTTGAATCGTCATCGCCGGCTCCGTTTGCGTTGGCCTTCCGCCCAAGCTATGCAGGAAACCGCAGGGTTTCAACTCATGGGGATCGGTCCGCGCCAGGAACCGGACCGGCCCGCCTCGCCGGTGCGGTTCAGTCATGCCGGTCACACCGTCGCCTGTTCCGGAGTGTTTGTCTTGAAGCTGCTTCTGTTGATTTCGCTGGTTCTGGCGCCGTTCTGCCTGGCGCTCGGAATCGTGCTGCCGCTGGCCCGCTTCGAAACGCTGTATGTGTTTGACCAGTCGCCGTCTCTCGTGGCCATCATCGTCAATCTGGCGAGCGATCAGGACTGGGTGCTGGCGGCAATCGTTCTCGTGGTGTCGATCATTTTTCCGCTGTTGAAAATGCTGGTGATGGTGGCCCGTGCCCTCGACATGGTGCCGGCAGGGGGGCGGGCGGGCAGGGCGCTGCCGCATCTGGCGCGGTGGTCGCTGATGGATGTGCTGCTGGTGGCCATCGTCATCGTCGCCGCCAAGACCGGCGGCATCGCCAGCGCGCTGTCGCAATCGGGTTTGTGGTTCTACGCCGGATCGGCCGTGCTGGCCGTCATTGCCCATACGCTGCTTGACCGGGTCGGCCCGGCGGCATCGCGGACGCCGCGGGACCCGGCCCGCCTCGCCCCACAGGCGGTCGCGCCGGATCGCCCGGCGGACTGACGGGTTTCAGGCGCGCGGCCGGACGGCGCGGGCGCAATCACCCGGTCATGCGGGCGGGGCCGCATGATATGTTCCTTGCTTGGAACGGGCGACGTGCTTTCGCTCCGGGCCGTGACGCATGTCGCGATCCCGAAACCGCTGCCGAGTTCGGGCGACGTGATTGATTGTGGGGGGAAGTCTCAGTGGCGGTATTGCTGGATGCGCGTGGTGCGCAGGCCGGCGAGACCGTGATCGGAAATGGAGGACTGCCAGGACAGGAACTCCTCGACCGTCAGCGTGTAGCGGTCGCAGGCCTCCTCGAGGCTCAGAAGCCCGCCGCGGACGGCGGCGACGACTTCGGCCTTGCGGCGAATGACCCAACGGCGGGTGTTGGGGGGCGGAAGATCAGCAATGGTCAGCGGGCTCCCGTCGGGGCCGATTACATATTTGACGCGTGGTCGTACCATCTCGGTCATTGGACTCTCTTACATACTCAAGACCTATTGCAGGCAGACTAGCGCGTGGGATTTAAAATTTGCCTAAGGACCTCCTAAGGTTTCAGTAAGGATTTGGCACAGCTTGCCGATTTCAGCCGGACAGCTTGGCGCTTGCGACCGCGGATGTCGACCGGCCTTGTTGTCGCCCGGCAAACTCCCTATAATTGCCGCACTGCAAGGGCAGTCCATCAACCGCTTGATCAGCGCCTTGAACGCTGTTGAATGACGGGGAACACAGTGAACAGTCTCGATATCGATAAGTCGCCGCGCGACACCCGCGTCGTCGTCGCCATGTCCGGCGGGGTCGACAGCTCGGTCGTCGCCGGCCTGCTCAAGCGCGAGGGCTACGACGTGCTCGGCGTGACGCTGCAGCTCTACGACCATGGCGCCGCCGTGCACCGGGCCGGGTCCTGCTGCGCCGGCCAGGACATCGACGATGCGCGCCGCGTCTCGGAGACGCTCGGCATTCCGCATTATGTGCTCGATTACGAACAGCGGTTCCGCGAGGCGGTGATCAACCCCTTCGCCGAGAGCTATGTCGCGGGCGAAACCCCGATTCCCTGCGTGGCCTGCAACCAGACGGTCAAGTTCGCCGACCTGCTGGCGACCGCGCGCGATCTCGGCGCCGATGCGCTCGCCACCGGCCACTACATCCGCTCGCGGCCCAATCCGGCGCCGGGCCATCCCGGCCGACGCGCGCTCTACCGCCCGGTGGATGCGGCGCGCGACCAGAGCTACTTCCTCTTCGCCACCACCCAGGACCAGCTCGACTATCTGCGCTTTCCGCTCGGCGACCTCTCCAAGGCGCGCACCCGCGAGCTGGCCGAGGAGATGGGCCTGGTGGTGGCGCAGAAGGCCGACAGCCAGGACATCTGCTTCGTGCCGCAGGGCAAATATGCCGCGGTGATCGAGAAGATCCGGCCGAATTCGGCGTTGAGCGGCGAGATCGTCCACATCGACGGCCGCGTGCTGGGCGAGCACGAGGGCATCGTCCACTACACGATCGGCCAGCGCCGCGGCATCGGCGTCGCCGTCGGCGACCCGCTCTATGTGGTGCATCTCGACGCCCGCTCGCGCCGCGTCATCGTCGGCCCGCGCGAGGCGCTGGACACCAGGCAGCTGGTGCTGCGCGACGTCAACTGGCTGGGCGACGCGGAACTCGGCGCCATCGGCGCGGAAGGCCTGGCCTGCTTTGCCAAGGTGCGCTCGACGCGGCCGCCGGCGCCCGCCGTGCTGCGCGCCCGCGACGGCGTCGTCAGCGTCGAGTTGCTCGAGGGCGAGATGGGCGTCGCACCGGGCCAGGCCTGCGTGCTCTACTCGTCGGACGGCGAGGAGGCCCGTGTCTATGGCGGCGGCTTCATCTACCGCACCGAGCGCTCGCCCGAGGCGCAAGCGATGCTGACCCGGCTGCTCCGGCCCGCCGCCGCCTGAGCGGCGCGGCCGCGGTTTTCGTCGATCGGAATGGAAGCCGCGCGTCAGTCGTGGCGCACGGTGCCCTGCGACAGGATCTCGATCACCGCCAGGCCTTCCGAAACCGGTGTGCGGGGCGCCGCACCCGTGGCGATGCAATCGAGAAAATGCCGGCACTCGCGGGTGAGCGGCATGCCATCCTCGATGCCGACATAGTCGGGATCGACCATCTCCGACTGCCAGCCGGCCTCGTCCTCCCACAGCTTGTGGCGGTAGAGCGCGAGCTTCTCGGCCCACGGCGCCATGTCGTCGAACACCGCCATCGCCTTCGAGCCGATGACGGTGAGCCGTCGCTCGCGATAGGGATTGAGCCGCGAGGTGAAGACATGGCCGCGGATGCCGCCGGGAAACTGCAGGTGCAGATGGGCGAAATCGCTCAGCCGGTTGAGCATCGCCGAGCCCTCGCCATGGACCTGGTCGGGCCGCTCGCCGGTGATGGCGAGAATGAGCGACAGGTCGTGGGGGGCGATGTCCCACAGCGCATCGTTCTCGGCGTGGAACTTGCCGAGCCCGACGCGGTGGGAATGGATATAGCGCACGGCGCCGAGTTCGCCTGCGCCGATGAGTTCCATCAGCCGCTCGAAGGCGGGGTGGAAGCGCAGCACGTGGCCGGTCATGGCGACGACGCCGGCGCGGGCTGCGGCGTCCACCACCCGGCGGGCGTCGGAGACCGAGAGCGCGATCGGCTTTTCGACCAGCACATGCTTGCCGCCCTCCAGCGCCTCGATGGCCGCATCGGCGTGATGGTGCGGCGGCAGCGCCAGCACGATGCCGTCGATGGCCGGGTCGGCGATCATCTCCTCAAGGCTGAGCACGGGCACCTGATGGGTTGCGGCGAGGGTCGCGGCGCGGTCGGCGTGGCGGTCGCCGACGGCGGCGAGCGCGCCGAGGCCCGACAGCGTGCGGGCATGGTTGGAGCCCCAGTAGCCGCAGCCGACGACGCCGATCAAGGGAATTTTGGTCTGGCTCATGTCAGGCGGGTCCGTTGCTGGCGGGCGCGCGGCGGCAGCGCCGCGGCTCCGGGGAAAGACTGCGCGCGGCCGGCCGGCGGCTGAGAGCCGCGCCTGCCGTCCCCGCGGGGATGGGCGAGGAGTACAAGCCGCGGCCGGCGGAGGCAAGCGCCGACTGCGACAAACCGCGGCCCCGGCCGGGCCGGGATGTGCGGGAGGGGGCGGGGGCGGGCTGCGCATGCTTGACAGCGTGGCGCCCGAGCGAATGTGCGGAGCACGACTGCAGGTCCGGGCGGCGCGCGAACAACCCCCTCACCTGCAATTTCTAGCGCTTAACTGCGTTAAGACGCTGAAATTGCTTCCTCTCCCAGCAGGGAGAGGGGCGCGCGCGGGTTCCGGCTGTGCTTCATTTTCGTCATCCTCGGGCTTGTCCCGAGGATCCGGAGGAGCCCGCCCCGAAACCAATGGACCAGCGGGAAAACCGACGGTTCAGCAGATCCTCGGGACAAGCCCGAGGATGACGCCGATGGGGGCGGTGGAAAATGCCGGAGAGGGCCGACGATGACGCCGGAGAGGGGGCTTGCCAAGCTGTAGATTTTGTTGGTGAGGGGGTCGGAGGCATCCGAAACATCGCTTGCCTGCTGCTGCGCAGTTGCACTATGGCGCTGAAATCGCGTCCTTTCATCTTCGCCGATGGGCCACCCAACGATGTGCGAAGGCCGCCGAGCGGCCGGGGCAGGGCATGAGGAGGCAGCGCTGGATATCCGGGGATTGGCCCGGCGAGGGCGGGTCGCACGGATCAAATGAGAAGGGCGGACCGCGCCCGCATCGAGGCGGCCGCGCCGCAGCCCTTCAACCCGCCGATCCCGCGCCGGGTCGCGGCCCGGGCGGCAACGATCCCGGGGGCCGGGCGATTGTGCGGCTTTTCGCCAAAGGGCGCTTGACACCCCCGGCACCCCACCCTTATATGCCGCGAAATCGGTCGGGCGCTCGTGCGCCGGGCGGTTGCGGCGGGGTAGCTCAGCTGGTTAGAGCAGCGGAATCATAATCCGCGTGTCGGGGGTTCGAGTCCCTCTCCCGCTACCAAAATTTCTTAAGTATTGCAGATAGTTAGGTCTCGCGCGTCGCGGGGCAACTTGCACGTGAAGCGCCCGGGGTATCATTCTGGGTGACAAAGGCTTGGGCTTGGATGCGAGGGCCTGGGGTGGAGTTACTAGCTCTTTGGGCTGAAATTCCCCTTTTTGGAGGCTAGTTACGCAACCGAACCGATTTACAGGGTGAAATACAAATATTTGCAATGGACCGAAACCGCGGGGCTTCAGTTGTTGGTTACCGGCGATTCTTGGCCCGCTTATTGTTAGGCGAGCGCTTCATCCTAGCCAACTTTCGGGAATAAGCTTTTCACCGTCACGCCACTCGGCCACTTTGTACACATGCTCAAAGTCACCCCAGACGTCTTCGCCAGCATGGTCGAGAACAATGATTTGGATCCTTTGCGTGGCCTTAGCCATGACGCTTGAGAGGGCGTGAAAGATCTTCCGAACAGCTCGGATATCCTCATCCCTCCACTCGAAGTCTGTCGCCAAATCATCCCGCTCAACGAGTGCGCGTGGAAAGTAGACTTGGCTTGGCTGGTCGAACACAAGGAATGATGGGACCGGGTGATGTGGGGTCTTCAAGAAGAACACGTGCAGCGCAAGCAGAGTAGCGACGTGGTAAGCTAGCCAATTCGCACCGCTACCGATTTCCCAGAGATATGCTTCTTTCCCATCGTCGACGACTTGCACCGTGAGCTCGCGGATCATCAGACGAATAGGATTATCTGGATTCTCAGCGTCTAGGTATTTTACCAGCCTCATCGCCTCAGCGTCGACTTCTGAAAGTGCGTTGCGTAATCTGCGTGCTATCTCGCTGTCAGAGACTCCCCCTCGTAATTCTTCGATGCGTTCCTTCAGGGAGTTAACCTCCTCGCGCAGCGGGCCAGTCTGATCAGCGCGGTCGTAGACGGTCAACGCTTGAGTTAGTCGCCCAAGGAAACGCGAAATATCTTCGCTGCGCTTTAGTTCAGCATGTACTTCCTCAGACCTCTTCTCGAGTTCACGTATTTCTTGTCGGGTTTCATTCAGTCGACTAAACTCGGCCTCAGCGGCTGCCCTTTCACGGATCAATTCCTTATCCATACGGTCCGATAATAACGGCTGAGAAGAGGCTTGGATTTCAACTTTTTCTAGTGCTTTGCAAAGCGTCTCTATCTGCCATCGTTGACTTGCCTCCAGTTTGGCAAGTTCGTCCTCGCCGCTTGGGTTGCCGAGGGTTCTAAGCCAGGTGGACAAGGAAAGGCGATCACGCTGAATACGCAAAGCGTCCCCGTAATGCTCGCTACTCTCAATCAGGCGCCGCATTTCGTTCAGATTACTGCGATGTTTGAACAGGCGCTTTGAGGAATCAGTCTCTTCGCGTCTCAGAACTTCAAGGTGTTCCAGTGCTTGTGACATTCCCCGTAGGTCTGGCCTTGCTGCCGATTCTCGCTGTTCGCTTACTGACCTAAGGATTTCAACGGTGCTGTTCCAGTCGGAAGGTACTTCCTGGTCAGGTGATAACAGCCCGAATTCTTGCGCTTGTCTAAACCATGCACTCACTTCGGCTCGCCATGCATCGGTTGAACTGGACTCCGCTAAGAGCCGTGCTTCTTTCCGGCGCAGTTCTTTCGTGAGCCGATCGATTTCGTACCTGGCTAACAGAACGTCCACTGTCACCGCCCCTAGCACATAGGGAAACATGGTCTTAAGCTTCTCTCGGTGCTCAGTTGTATCTGCTTTGAAAAACAGTACGTCAGGGTTCGCAACGACGTTTTGTGGTTGAAACGTAAAAGCCATTAGGTCACGAAATGATGGTCTCGTCTTGAACGAATTCTCACTTCCCGGCTCGAAACCAAGGTTGGAAAGCCCGGCCAACCGATCTAGGTCTCGTTTTAAGTGGGATCTATCCCTGTTCTTGCCGGGTACTGCATGTGGAATCTCTACATAAGAACCTTCAAGGACGAAGAAGTCATCTGTGCTCTTTTGCTCTCCTGGCTCTCGTCTGGCGATCAATATTTGACCTTGGACTGTGTTCACCACAACCCCAAACCAAGCCGAAGATTTTCGAATGACTCCGACTGGAATGGAACAGCCATCGGAGCCAAGGCAGTAGTCTACAATCGGAATAATCGCCGACTTGCCTGTCTTTGACGCTCCTGTAATAACATTGATTTTTCCTACTTGAAAATTGAGCTCGCGAGGAGTCGCTCCCGATTTAGGCCAGATAATCAGTTTGGAAATTTGAAAATACATTTCATAGACTCACGTTGAGAGCGCGCACCACATCGGTGGTATCAAACTGTGAAAACCATATTCCGAGTTTTCGCGAAGCTGTCCCTACCTTCTTTGCTCTGTCAGGCACTTTGACTTTTGGGAGTAAGTCAGGAGACGTCGAACGGATAGTCGCAGCTTCGTAATATGGCGTGATCAGTCCTCTGGAAATGCCGAGCACGAGAGAGTTCAAGCTGAGTTCCCGCATGGCCAATGCTCGTTGATGAATAGAAAGCAACTCTTCGCGGTTCTCACTGATTTTTTGCACAAGCTTCCCCAGGCCGGAACTTTCGAATGTCGAAGAAATGCGCGCTAGAGTTCTTGCATGAAAGACCATTGGTATAACCAAGAAGACCAGAGGGATCGGAGCTAGGTCGGCATCGCCCTCTTGGTGACCCAAGCCAAACTGCCAAAGCGCGTATGCCCCCAAAGCGGGATTCTGGGTGATCTCGAGCTCTGAATAGTGTTGATCAAATTCAAGCAATTACTTACCTTCTTCCAAGATGGACTTGTGGTCGGGATGCCAACCGATCCGAAGCTGATCCGATAGGTCATGGAAGGAACCCGGTGCGAAGTGGTCAGGTACATCTTGGCCAGCGAGTTTCGTCTTGGTCCGAAGGCAAAGTCTTAGTAACTGTCTCCCTTTGGCCTCAGCTGGAGAGGCCGAAAGTACGTCTTCTATCTCACCTCTGTTCAAATCGAAGGTGCGGACCAATGTCGTTTCCCAATCAAATAGATCACTTTGCACGATGTCACCCTCTTCCGCCCAGATAGTCTTATCTGCAGACGCCCTAAGGTAGTCTGCTACTGCGCGGACTTCTTGGTCTTGACCGATGCCGATGATCTCAAGTTGGCGAACAAAAACTGGGCGCTGCGAGTGAACGCTGACCACAGCCGCAGTAGTGGGTTCCGCGGATACGCTTGCCAAGTAATTTGGAAGATTCAGGCGAGCAGCAAAGAGCTGGATTTCCTTCCTGAAAGAGTTTGCGTCGACGATACCTTCACCGCCCGACTTGATGAGTGCATTGGCCTTTTCACGCGCGAGACCTATGGCGTAGTTTGTTAGCCTTTGCTTGGTTTCTTTACTGTAGGTTGGTCCCCAAAGATTCTCTACTGAATGCTCGGGGCGCGCGTGGACACTCTCTATCGACACCCTAGCCACAAATTCAGAAAACTCTTTTTCATCGAGCCCTAAAAAGGCTTCGACGTACTTATTGCAATTGGGTTGCCGTGTTAGCGCATCCCTTCTTTCGCGGACCAGTTTCTCTAATTCCTTGGCGCTCTGTTCGTCGTTCGTTGTGTGAATGGAAACTGCGATCTCGCCAGATTGAGACGGTGTTACGTATAGTCGAAATTGTGTGCGATGTAGATCAATGGCACCGCTTTCAATGTCGGCTATCCAGTTTCCAATCGTTTTCCAGAGATCGTTGGACCAGTCGGAAAGCGCATTGTGTTTTGTCGCGCTTTTGACCTGTTCAAGAATTTTGTCACCATTTGCAAAGCGAACAGAAACATCGTCCTCGCCTTCCATAACGACTTGAGCGTCGTCGGCGGAAACGAGCAGGTGATAGCAAAAACGAGCTTCTTGCTCGGAGTATCCAAGATACTGTCCGGCGGCCTTGTGCGTTGAAGTTTTGCTTGCCACGTTCATTTTGCGTCAAAGAATTCCTATTCTTCTGTCACGGTAGCAGGTCATAAAGAGTTCGTACAAGGCCGCTGGTACATATCACATATTTCAACTAAAAATAGAGCGGACCTCCTTTTCCCCAGCCGAACCCTTAACCCAGCTCCACGGTGCGCGGGGCTTGTGCAGCTTTGCCAGTTCGGGGTGCTTCTTTGGGTCACGGGCAGCAGCACGCAGGCGTTCGCGGGCCTCGCGCGGGTCAATCTTCAGTTCGGTGCAAAGCTGCTTGAGGGTGATGATGTCGGACATGATCGTCTCCTTTTAGTTGGACGATCTATCCAATAAGACGACCACAAAGGGCTTGTCAGGGAAAATCCTAGATCATTCGGTTGCCTCGGACACAGACGCAAGCAGTCTTGCTGGATCGGCACCGATAGCCCGCGCAAATGCGATGAACTCGATTACGTCGATGCGTCGGTTCTCCGAACCGTCGGCAACTGAGTCGCGCCTGCCCAGAAAAGATTGCCTATCGTTCAGCCTCCTCACACCGCATGATGCAGTCCGCGAGCAAGCGGGGGATGCCGAGGTCGGGCGGCAGTCGACGCCGAAATCAATGGGCCTCAGCTGCCGCACCCAGAAAGCGCTTGATTTAAATGCCTCGTTAGGCGAGCTTGCCCTCACACGGCGGGCCGATTGGGGAATGTCGTCTCAATAGGCTCGAAATGATGATTCGCACGTTCCTGGCGAGTGCCGCCATAGCTGTGGTTTCCGTTGTGCCGGCCCATGCCATGCAGATTTTCGTCAAGACGCCGACGGGCAAGACGATAACCCTGGATGTCGAGGGGTCGGACAGCATTCAGTCCGTCAAATCCAAAATCCAGGAAAAGGACGGCATTCCTCCGGACCAACAGCTGCTGATCTTTGCCGGTGAGCAACTGGAAGACGGCCGCACATTGGCCGACTACAACATCCAGAAGGAGTCGACGCTGCACTTGCTCCTGGCCCCTGCTGCAAGCTCGAGCGGCATTGCCGACGCAAGCGCAGTGGCGCAACTGCAGTCGGTTACAAGCGCGGTCGGGGCGAGAGTCGTGTCGCGAATCGGAGCGACGCCCGTCGCCGACCCAGCGTCGGTTTCCAGTTCGGATGCCGAGACCGATTGGGTTGTCTGGGCAAGTTCCTCCGCCCTCCGGTTCTCCGGAGACGATGACGGAAACGGCGGCAATGTCACTCTGGGCGCGGATACCAGCATCAGCGCCAACGCTGTGGCCGGTTTCTACGTGGCCTATGACTGGACCAAGCTCATCGAAGGCGGGCAAGACAGCACCGCCAGGGCCCCTGCGGTTGGTGTCTACCTGGGCGCCAGACTGGCCGACCGTTTTGTTCTGGATGCCCATTTCGGCGTTGCGAGACCCGACTACGAGGTCGCGGGCTCGTCATTCGACAGCGAGCGAATGATGGGCTCGGTTGGCTTCTCCGGTTCATGGGAAACGGAGATGGTCACGTTTGCGCCGGGCGTCAGGATCAGTGGGTATGACGAAACCCTCCCCGCGCACAGCGAAGGTTCAAACAGCTTTGAAGCCGACGACAGGCAGTACTGGTCCGTCGAGGCGAGCATGCGCGCTTCGGCAAACGCCGGGATAGGCAATACCGATCTCAAACCCTATCTGCAAATTGCGGGTGGCAGGGCCGGCCAAAGGTCCACCCTGGAAGGCAAGCAGTCTTTCGGCACGGCCCGGGGAGCCTTGGGCCTTGCCGGTGCGCTCGGGCAGGGATTGTTTTCCCTCGAAATTTCCAGTGGCGATGCTCTTGCGGACACAACAATCAGTCAGATCTCGGCGAGTTATGCCATCCGCTTCTAGAGATTTCCAGAGGACGTGACTTTCATTGTGTCGCGGAAATGTGCAAGAAATCGACAGCTTAGCGCGGTTCTTCGCCCTGAAGACCAGCAGATCGATCATCACCGAGCCTGAAGCGATTTGCTCACGGACAGGTCGTCGCGAATCTGAAACACCGGTGGAATTCAGGTCGAGACCGGCAGCGCGCGTTGTTTGCGGCGGGTACGCATCACCATGTTCAACCTGTTACTGACGTGAGTTCGGCAACCGCGTCTCGTCGTCCTTTGGCAGAAAGAGCCCCGGCATGGACCAGTTGGGCGTCTCGCCCGCGAAGCGCTCGAAGAAACCCACGGCCATGTCGATGTCCTCTTGAGTGTTCTCTCGAAAGGACCACCAGGTCCGCAGGTCGGCGAGCTCAGGGGTTGTGTCCTTGACCAGTGAAAAGTCCTGCTCAATGACGGCCTCCCGGACCGCGAGGCAGAAGGTGACGTACAAATAGCCCTCTGGCCAGAATTTTGCCGGCACAGTCTGATCGGAGGGACTGGCAACCGGAGCGACCGACACCGGAGCGTACCGCACCAGCTCGCGCAGCATCAGTCCGGCGGCAAAGGTCACATATTCCAGCCTGTGCTCCTTGGCCTTGTATTTCTGCGCTTCAAATGCGCGGAACCAGGCGGTGAAAGCCGACATCAAGTGTGCCTCGTTGAGGATGAAACTCCGCTTCGTTTCATCTTCGACCGTGCCAAGAAAATCCCGAAAGGCGGCAACGAACCAGCGTGCCCGGCGAATTGTCTTGCGCACAGGAAGATCGCGCTTTTCCAGGACATGCAGTGCGTCCTTCATCTCAGATCCTCTCCGCTGTCGCCAGCAGAACGGATTCGAGCTTTTGCTGATCCCGCCAATGGGACTGACAGGCCGCGAGACAATCGGCAGCGAGCCAGCCGGCGATCTTCACCAGTTCGGCTTCCGAAATCCCGTCCTCCTGGTGATCGGCGAGAAGCCAGACCATCACAGCCACGCAGATCCGGAGGCGTTCGTCACTCGACAGATCATCGCCGCTCTGCACAAGCCCCGGAGCCACGCCAAACGGCGCCCGATCAAAGAGAGCATGCAAAAGAGCTGCGGCTCGAAACGGTTGAGGCTCCGCATCGTGCCAGCACATCGCGAGCATCGTCTCGCTGACCAGGAGATCGCTCTTCTGGACGGCGTCAAGCAAAACCCGTGTACAAAAATGCGCAGCCGCGGCGATGTCCAGCGCGGATGCATCCGCGCCACGCAGCGCCGCCGCGGACCTGAGTATGACCGTCCTTTCGGGCGCTCGCCCTTTCAACGACGCGGGCCAGCTCGATCGGCCTGCCTGACCCATGTCCTTCAATGCATCGCGCAAAGGACCGGGCAGAAACGCCAGAGCGGGAGCGAGAATGGCACGCGGGAGGGAGGTCTTCTGGCGCAAGCCCCTGACGAGGTCGCGCAAAGGCAACTCCAGTTCTCGTGGGTCGGGATGCGGAACAGACATCTTCAAGGGCCCTTCTTTCGTGAGAACCCATCATAGGCGCGAACTCGCGTCTTTTCCATGAATGAAAGTGTGGTTTCGAGATCCCTGAGCACGGCCTGCGATCCCAGCCCCAACGCATTCTGGGCAGAGCTGGCCTGGCCGAGCCGGATACAGTCCTCGATGGATTTGCCCAGGTGAAGCCCCGTCGCAAAACCAGCATTGAAACAGTCGCCGCAGCCGCAGGTGCAGACCGGGTCGATGTCATAGGATGGTATGTCGATTCTGTTTCCCCTGGCGTCCCGATACATTGCGCCGTCGGCGCCGAGCGTCAGGATCACAGCGCCGACGCCATGATCGAGCAGAAAGCTCGCAATGTCCTCGAAATCAGACAGGCCCGACAGCGCAGCGGCCTCCTCCTCCGAAGGCATGAAGAAGTCGGTATGGGGCAGAAGCGGCTTGATCAAGGCCAGATCGGCAGCGGTCGAGGCGAACACATCCAGCGTCGTGGTGGAGCCGCGTCTCCTGGCTTCCCTGAGGATCTCGGCATTCCTGCCCTGATCCATCGCGTCCATCAGCCCGACTCCGCCGATGTGCAGGATCTTCGTGTCGAGAACGCGGTCCATCTGGGCATCGTCGACATAGAAGCCGGCGGTCGCTCCACGCTTGTGCAGCGCCGGCCGCGCGCCGTCCGGCCGAGTCGTGACTATGCTCGACGAGGTCGCGAATCCTTCGCAGCGCTGGACCAGGACGCGGTCCACGCCAAAATCGTCTAGCCGTCGCAGAACCCAGTCACCCATGAGGTCATGGCCAACGCCACCGACCGCCTGCACACTCAGACCATGCTTCGCCGCCACAATGGAGGCGGACCCGGCCGCGCCGGAGACGGCCAGGGCGAAGTCGTCGACGAACAGTGTACCGCCGCCGGGGGGCAGGTCATTCACCGGCCGACAGAGCGCGTCAAAGGTGTAGAACCCCACGGCAGTGTAATCGAACGTCATCTGGTCCTCGCAAGGCAAGCGCGGCGCCGGTCAGCGAAGGCGTTGACCGGTTTCGGAATCGAAGAGGTAAATGCGCGCCGGGTCAAATGCCACCGTTTCCGGCACGCCCAGTTCCGAGCGGTAGCTTCGATCCGCCTTTACCTCGATCAGTTTCTCGCCCGCCTTGATTGTCAGATAGGTGATGTCACCGGTTGGCTCAACACCGTAGACGTCGCCCTTGAGCTGCGTGCTGTGGCCGCCCACGGTGCAGTCCTCCGGGCGGATTCCGAGCGTAACCTTGCCGTTTCGCGGCAATGTCAGTCCGGCGATGTCGATCCCGGGCGCCGTGAACCTGCCGTCCTGCAGATCACCCTCGACCAGGTTCATCGGCGGAGAGCCGATAAAGCCTGCCA
Source organism: Hoeflea marina (assembly GCF_003182275.1). Lineage (GTDB taxonomy): Bacteria > Pseudomonadota > Alphaproteobacteria > Rhizobiales > Rhizobiaceae > Hoeflea > Hoeflea marina. The sequence goes on along the minus strand of NZ_QGTR01000008.1, from coordinate 77,462 downwards.
CAAAGGTGTTGGCCGGATCATTGTAGATCTCGTCGGGCGTGCCGATCTGCTGGATCAGGCCTGCCTGCATGATGACGATCCTGTCCGCCAGGGTCATGGCTTCGATCTGGTCGTGCGTGACGTAAACCGTGGTGATCCGCAACTGCCGCTGAATGTGCTTGATCTGGACCCGCATGGCCTGACGGAGCTTTGCGTCGAGATTGGACAAGGGCTCATCCATCAGGAAGACCTGCGGCTGGCGGACGATGGCACGCGCGAGAGCGGCGCGCTGGCGCTGACCACCCGACAGGGCGCCCGGCTTGCGGTCGAGATAGTCGCTCAGTTCGACCAGATCCGCAGCACGCCTGACCAATGTGTCATGCTCGGCCTTGTCGACTCCCCGCATCCGCAGGGGAAACCGTATATTCTCGTAGATCGACATGTTGGGATAGAGCGCATATCCCTGAAAGACCATCGCCACATCCCGGTCCCGGGCATCGATTCCGTTCATGAGTTCGCCGTCCATGCGGATTTCGCCTTCGCTCGGATCCTCCAGACCCGCGATCATCCGCATCGTCGTCGTCTTGCCGCAGCCAGAAGGTCCGAGGAAGACGATGAATTCCTCATCCGCGATGTCTATGTTGACATCCCTCACGCCCCAGATCGCGCCCCACCTTTTCTGAATGCCCGTAAGTTCAATTCTCGCCATTTTCTATCCTTTCACTGCGCCCATGGTCAGACCGCGCGACAGGTGTTTCTGTATGGCGACAACCACCAGGAAAACCGGCACAAAGGCGAGGAAGGCAACAAGTGCGATTGCGTTGTAAATCAAGCCATCCGATCCGCCGGTGAAATTCGCCAGCGCTACCGACATGGTGTAGGCCTTGGGCGTCGACGCGATCAGAAGCGTGAAGAGAAACTCGTTGATCGCGAAAATCATGGCGATCACCGAAGCTGTAATGATTCCCGGCAGGATCGCCGGAATGATGATTTCCCATAAAATCCGCAGATCGCCGGCGCCGTCGGTCCGTGCGGCGTCCTCAAGCTCCTTGGGAATGTCGAGCATGTAGGAACGGATGATCCACGTCACAAAGGACAGGTTGATTGCGGCATAGACCAGCATCAATGCCCAGACCGTGTCCAGCAAGCCGACATTCCTGAACAGGAAGAAGATCGGGATTGCGACGATTGCCGGGGCCATCATGCGCGTCGACAGAATGTAGAAGCCGATATCGTCTCTGCCCCGGTAGGTGTAGCGAGCCAGCGAATAGGCCGCTGGAATTGCGAGGACGAGATCGATGATCACCGAGCCGAAGATAGCCGCGACCGAGTTGCGCAGGTACTTCGCCATCGGCCAGTCTTCCCAGATCATATGCCAGGCATCAAGCGAGAAACTCGGCCAGTAGATGGGTTGCGGTGTGATGATTTCCGTTCGAGGACGAAGCCCGATGGACAGGAACCACAGCACCGGAGCCAGGCAGAACAAGGCCCAGGCTCCGAGGATCGCATAACGCAGCAGCAGGCTTTCGCCTCGGGAATTCTTGCGTTGGGAGGCCATGGGTCAGCTCCTCGCCGAGATAAAGGCGCGCTTCACGACAAGCTGCGCAACAATGACGGTGATCACCAGCATGACCACCGAGGCGGAAGAGGCATAGCCGAAATCAAAGAACTTGAAGCCGGTTCGGTAGATGAAATAGCTGATGGTTTCCGTGCCGAAGGCTGGTCCGCCCTTGGTGATGATGAAGACATTGGTGAACATGGTGGTGATGTCGATGGCGCGCAGGATGAGAGCAACCGCAATCACCGGCTTCATCATCGGCAGTGATATGTTCCAGAAAATGGCATACCAGGATGCGCCGTCGAGCCGTGCAGCTTCCTCGACCTCTTCGTCCTGACCCTGCAGGGCGGCGACGAAGATGATGAAGAGGAACGGCGTCCATTGCCAGACATCGGCCAGAATCAGGATCCCGCGGCTCATCCAGATTGACGACTGATAGGCAATGTTGCCGTCAATCAGGCCGACCCTCATCAGAAGATCGGCAAAGACGCGGGCGTCGAGAAACGACAATTTGTAGATGAATGCCACTGCCGATGGCATGAACAGCATCGGAACCAGGAAGATGATCCGCCATCCTTTGACCCAGGGGTCGCGATAGGCATAGAACGCAACCGCAAGAGCCAGAACGCATTGGAGGACCAGTGAAAACGAGCCGATCACCAGGGTGTTCCAGATTGCTCCCCAGAATTGGTGATCCTGGAACAGGCGTGCGTAGTTGGCCAGACCGACAGGCTGCCATGGTCCGAACTTCACCTGATGGAAGCTCTGTATGACAGCATATACGCCGGGATAGAGCGTGATCAGCATGAGGTAAAGGACCGCGGGCGCCACCAGCAGATAGGGGAACCACGCCTTGAGGCGCTTGCTTCGCCGCCTTGCTCTCTGATGCGTCGGCGCTCCCGGGGCGACCATGGTCGCCCCGGTGTCCGACAGGGAGGATTTGCTCACAGTGAGATCCTGTCTGTCTGTTGTTGGTCCGGTCAGAACGGAAGGGCTTTGCCCTCGCCGACATAGAGCCCGGGTGCGGCTTCGGCGTAGTCGACCGGATCCTTGCCCTGATAGAAGCCGTTGCTCGCCATGATCGCCTTGACGGCCGTTGCGGCGTTGTCGAGGGCTTCCTTGGCCGTGATCTGGCCGACGACGGCCCGGTTGATTTCGTTGCCGATGGCCTGCTCGATCGGAAAAGCTCCCGGCAAACGCGGCGAACACCATGCGTGCTCAAGCGAATCGGCCCAGACTTTGGCTGGCTGGGAAACGGCTTGCAGGTTCGGGTTCTGCAGCACCGACTTGTATCCCGGCGCGACGCCGTTGGCATTGGCTTCGTTCATGGCCATGATCGAGCCCGTGGTGAGGAAGGCGAGCATGAGAAATGCTCCTTCCGCGTTCTGGGCTGATGCAGCGACACAGGAGGTGGATCCTGCGATGTTCGGCGGCGCGAAGCGGCCACCGGCGATGCGGGGCTCGTAGATGGTGACGAAGTCGTCGACGATCTGCGACTGGTCCGGACGCATGGCCTGTGTGCCCGAATCCTGCCAACTGATGTTGGTGGCGACCTGACCACCCAGCCAGGCGGCACGGTTCTCCGGCCATCCTGCGCCCGCAAAGCCTTCATTGGCGTTCTTGGAGAGTTCGAGAATGATCTCGAGGCCCTTCATGCCGGCATCGCCGTTGAAGATCGGCTCCCAGTTTTCGTTGAACAGCATCATGCCGGCCTGGGCCGATACATGCTCCCAGGTGTAGGTCGACCAGAAGCCAGGTGCCGCCATCAGACCGATGCCGGAGACGCCCGGCTCAACCTTGTTGAGCTCGCGCGAAACACGGATGAGTTCGTCGTAGGTGGGGATCGAATTCACGCGGTCGACTTCGCCGCCCAGGAGCTTCTCCATGTAGCCCTTGCGGACATGAACCATCTGAACGTCGCAGTCGAACGGGATGCCGTACATCTTGCCGTTGAAGAAGCCGTAATTCATCCGGTAGGTGTCATAGAAATCGTCGAGCGGCAACTTCCACTTGTCGGCGAAACCATCCAGTTCGTGGAGGAAGCCGGGCGCGGCAAAATCTCCGAGCCAGGGAGAGAAGAACTGCAGCGCGTCGAAGGACGCGTTGCCGGAGATGAATTCGGCCAGCGCCTTGTCGTAGAAGCTGTCATCCGGGATCGGAACCAGCTCGACCTTGATGCCGGAAAGTTTCTCGAACGGCACAAGGCCCTCAGCCGCGGATTCCGCGTCGGCGGCGCCAACTGCGAAGCGAACGGTGGTGCCCGAAAGCTCGCTGCGGACGGCTTCCCAGTCTACGGTCCGGATCCAGTCCTTGCTGTTGTCCCAGATCGGCTTGTCGTCAGACATTCCGTAGAGTTTCTGATAGTCCTTGCGCACGTATTTCGAGATGGAAATATCGTCGAGCACGCTTTGCGGATCTGGAAGATTGGACGCCGCGAGCAGTGGAGTGCCCCACGTGGTGCCGGCGATCGCAATTCCAGTCGCTGTGCTGTTTCGCAGAAAAGTGCGTCGTGAGAGCTTGCCTCTGAATTCCATTAGGTTCTCCTCCCTAGTTTTCGCTTGAGTGCCCGGATCGCAATCTCCCCGGGATTACGTATTAGGCAGTTGCGGTCTTTTGGCAATGCCAGAACATTTGAGTTCATAAATTTAAGTTTGTTCATTTTTTTCGGCAAGTCAACCAAAAAGCGCCGATCAATATGTACAATTGAGTTGACACTTGAACGAAAGTTCACGATGCTCCGCGCAGCAATTGCACAGCGGAAGGTGAATGAAATGGGGTCAAACATAGCACTGACGGGACTGGCCAGGGATCTCGCGGTGCGGGCAAGCAGCGGCAAGCCTGTGCGAATTGGCCTGATTGGTTCAGGCGAAATGGGAACCGATATCGTCACGCGTGCATCCATGATGGACGGGGTCGACGTTGCGGCAATTGCTGAGATCAATCCCGCGGCGGCGCACCGGGCGGTGGCGATTGCACGACGAGCGGAAGGGTACAGCCAGGACGCAAACACGGCCGACGCTCTGAATGCGGCAATCGAGAGCGGCAAGATCGCGATCGCCGACAACGCCGAGGCAATCTTGCAGTCGGGCCTGATCGACGTCGTCATCGACGCGACCGGCGTACCGGCGGTTGGCGCCGAAATCGGCTTGCGCGCCATGGAGCACGGCAAGCATCTGGTGATGATGAATGTTGAGGCCGATGTCACCATCGGATCCTATCTACGGCGCGAGGCAGAGCGGCTGGGAGTGGTTTACAGCCTGGGTGCCGGCGACGAGCCGTCGTCCTGCATGGAGTTGATCGAATTCGTTTCGGCCATGGGTCACAAGATCATCTGCGCCGGGAAGGGCAAGAACAACCCGCTCAACATCGATGCGACCCCTGATGCCTATGAGGCCGAAGCCCTGCAGCGCCATATGAATCCGCGCCTGCTGGTCGAGTTCGTCGACGGTTCGAAGACCATGGTGGAAATGTCCGCCATCGCCAACGCCACCGGCCTGATACCGGATTGCGATGGCATGCATGGCCCTGCCGCGGGTCCGAAAGATCTGGCCAAGATGCTGATCCCTGAAAAGGACGGCGGGCTGCTGAAAGGGGTCGGCCGGGTCGACTATTCGATCGGCAAAGGCGTTTCTCCCGGTGTGTTCGTCATTATCGAAGCGGAGCACCCGCGCATCCGCGAGCGCCTGACCGACCTGAAGATGGGCGATGGGCCCTATTTCGAATTCATACGTCCCTATCATCTGACCTCGCTGGAAGTGCCGCTGACCTGCGCCCGCGCCGTGCTTTACGGCAAGGCCGACATGGTTCCACTCGACAGGCCTGTCGCCGAGGTGGCGGCAGTGGCCAAGCGCGATCTCAAGCCGGGCGAAAGGCTCGATCAGATCGGCGAATACACCTATCGCGCATGGGCGATGGAAGTTTCCCGCGCGCGGGCGGCGCTCGCGCACCCGGCCGGACTTCTGACCGGCGCAACGGTGATTGCGCCGATCCGCAAGGGTGAATTGATCACGGCTCTTAACGTAACCCTGCCAAACGCAAAGATTGTCGAGCTCCGCCGCCGCCAGGATGAGATGCTCTATGGAAAAGTCGCGGCCAATGTCTGAAGTCAACATCCCCTATGCCATCCGTGCCTACAGCCCGGAGGCCCTGAAAGCCGCGTTGCGCAAGATGATCCTGATCCGCAAATTCGAGGAGGGCGCGGAAGACTGCTATACCCGCGGTCTGATCCACGGAACCATGCATCTGTCGATCGGGCAGGAAGCCTCCGCGGTCGGATCGTGCATGTCGCTGAGCGATGAGGACAAGATCACCTCGACCCACCGCGGCCATGGCCACTGCATTGCCAAGAATGCCGATCTTGGAAAGATGTTCGCCGAGTTCTTTGGCAAGGATACCGGCTATTGCCGGGGGCGGGGCGGCTCGATGCACATCGCCGACGTGGCGAAGGGCAATCTCGGCGCCAACGGCATTGTCGGCGGGGGTCTTCCGATCGCCGTGGGCGCAGCTCTGTCGGCCAAACGCCTGGGGACGGGAGCAGTGACGATCTGTTTCTTTGGCGACGGCGCCAACAATGAGGGGGCTTTCCATGAAGCGTTGAACATGGCTGCGGTCTGGAAGCTTCCGGTGGTCTTTGTCTGCGAGAACAACAAATACGGCATGTCGACCTCCACGGAAAGATCGACGGCGGTCAAGAACATAGCCGAGCGAGCGGCTGCCTATTCCATGCCGGGCGTGACGGTCGACGGCAATGACTTCTCTGCCGTGAGTGAAGCCGTCGACACCGCCGTGACTCATGCACGGGCCGGCAACGGTCCGAGTCTTGTCGAAAACCTGACCTATCGGTGGCGGGGACATTCCAAGTCCGACCGCAATCGCTACCGCACCAAGGAGGAAATCAGCGACTGGATGGAACGCGATCCGATCCTGCAAATGACCGAATTGCTTCTCTCCCACAAGGTCATCTCGGAAGCCGAGGTCGAGACGCTGCAGGCCGAAACCACGCAAGTGATCAAGGACGCGATCGAGTTCGCGGCAGCAAGTCCGGCGCCGGAAATCGAGGATGCCATCCGTTTCGTCTACAACGAAGGGACCGCGGCATGAGCGCTGACAGCAGAGAGGAACTGCGGGAACTCTCCTACGCGGAGGCTATCCGCGAGGCGATGGACATCGCTCTTGGGCGCGACGAGCGCGTAATTCTGATGGGCGAAGACATCGGGGTATATGGCGGTGCCTTCCAGGTGACCGGCAATCTGGTCGAGAAATACGGCACGGACCGGGTAATGGACACGCCGATCTCCGAGCTTGGCGGCGCCGGCGTGGCCGTCGGGGCTGCCCTGACTGGGCTGAGGCCGATCTTCGAATTTCAGTTCTCGGATTTCGCCGCCCTGGCGATGGAGCAGATCGTCAATCAGGCGGCCAAGATCCGCTACATGCTTGGCGGCGCCGTTTCGGTTCCGCTGGTGATGCGGTTTCCTGCCGGATCGGGAACCGGGGCCGCTGCGCAGCATTCGCAAAGCCTTGAGGCGTGGTTTGGTCATGTTCCCGGCCTCAAGGTCATTCAGCCGTCGACGCCGGAAGATGCCAAGGGCATGCTGCTGGCGGCCCTGGAGGACCCCGATCCGGTGATGATCTTCGAGCACAAGATCCTCTACAAGATGAAGGGCCATGTTCCCGAGGGTTACTATACAACGCCGATCGGCAAGGCCGCGATCCGCCGGCCTGGCACCGATGTCTCCATCGTTGCCACGTCCTTGATGGTGCACAAGGCATTGGCCGCGGCGGAAACGCTCGCCGGCGAGGGCATTGATGTCGAAGTGATCGATCTTCGCACCGTGCGGCCGATGGACCGCGAGACAATTCTGGCGTCCGTGCGCAAAACCGGAAAATTGATCTGCGTCTATGAGGGCGTCAAGACTTTGGGTGTGGGCGCAGAAATATCGGCCATGGTTGCCGAGAGCGACGCCTTCGATTTCCTCGAGGCGCCCATCCTTCGTCTGGGCGGGGCGGAAAGCCCAATTCCCTACAATCCCGAGCTGGAGAAGGCTGTGGTGCCGCAGGTGCCTGACATTCTGGAAGCCGCTCGCAACATCGCAAAAGGCCGTGTCTGATGCCTGTTGAAGTCATCATGCCCAAAGTCGACATGGATATGGCCAGCGGCAAGATCACCGTTTGGCATGTCGCGGCGGGCGACAGGGTTGGCCAGGGTGATCCGCTCTTCGATATCGAGACGGACAAGGCTGCCATGGAGGTCGAAGCCGCCGCGAGCGGATATCTGCATCATCGGGTTGCCGAAGGCACCGATGTACCAATCGGTCAGCCGGTGGCCTGGATCTATGCCGAGGGCGAGGATGTCGGCGCCCCGCCCGAAGCTGCGGCACGGTCGGCCGCCGGCACGGCAGCCGAAGCGGGGCCGGGACCTGCATCCGAGCGGGCAGCAGAGACAGTTCCTGCGCCGGAGCCGCACGCGAAAACCCGCGCCACGCCATTGGCCCGCCATCTGGCCGCCAAGGCCGGGCTCGACATCGGTGAAATTGCGGGCAGTGGACCTCGCGGCCGGGTTCAGGCCGAGGATGTGCGTGGCGAGCTGCACCAGCCTCCGCCTTCGAAGGGTGCGGCACCGGCGGGCTTCACCGCAGAGAACGGGCCCTTGGCAGTCTCCCGGAGCATAGGTGGGGCCGGAACGCCGATCATCCTGCTTCATGGCTTTGCCAGTGATGCAAAATCCTGGGGGCCTCTGGAACGCCACCTTGGCGACCATCCCATCATACGCATCGAACTGCCGGCCCACGGAAAGTCTCCCAAGCTTCGCATATCCGGGTTTGCCGATCTCGTGTGTGAAGTGCGGCGCGCCTTCGACAAGCTCGATCTCGGCTCGGCGCACCTGATTGGCCATAGTCTTGGCGCCGCCGTTGCCCTCGCCATCGCCGACACCCGGCCCAAAACTGTGTCCTCCCTGACACTTCTGGCTCCCGCCGGCCTTGGCCCCGATATCAATGGTGCGGCGCTTGCCGGACTCGGCAACGCCACGCGCCCCGAAAGCCTGGGGCCCTGGCTGAAGCTGATGGTTTGTAATGAGCGGTTGATCTCGGACGGATATGTCCGCGCGGCAATGTCCGCGCGTGCCGATGCCGGCTTGCGCAGTGCTCAAAGCGCTCTCGCGGATGCGGTCTTTCCCGATGGCGTGCAGGCTTTTGACCTGAAATCCGCATTGGACCGGATCGAGGTGCCGACGCGAATCGTCTGGGGCAAGCAAGACCGGATCATTCCCTGGCAGCACGCGCTGAGGGCTCCGGGCCGGGTCAGCCTGCACCTGTTCGACAATGTCGGGCACATTCCGCAATTCGAAATTCCCGACGAGGTTGGAAAACTCCTGCGCGCCCATCTATGATGGCTGAGAAATACGATTATCAGTGCGGGAATTTTTCATGTCATCAGTCTCACCGACAAATGCAGCAGCCGGCCGCGGCAAACCGGTGACCGATCCGCAAGGCCAATTGCGGGTCCGGGCTGCGTGGCTCTACTATATTGAGGGCCTGACCCAGTCGGACGTGGCGGATCGGCTCGGGGTCAACCGCATCATGGTCACTCGGCTGCTGTCAGAAGCCCGCAAACGCGGCGAAGTCGTGATCAGGATCAAATCGAAACTCGGACCCTTGGTCGAAGCCCAGATCCAGCTCGAGGAAGCGTTTGGACTGGCCAAGGCAATTGTTGCGCCATTCCCTGATGACGACGGCGATCCGACACGGGTCATCGCTGCGGCTGCAGGCGAATATATTTCGAGTCTGATGCGCAACAACGTAACCATTGGCGTCGGATGGGGGCGAACGCTCCACACCATGCTCCCCTATGTCGAGGGCCGCAGCCTCGAGGGCGCCAAGGTGGTGTCGCTGCTTGGCGGGATCGCTCAGGCACGCCGCTTCAATCCGGCAGAATTCGCCTGGCAGTTTGCTGAGCTGTTTGACGCAGAGGGCTTTCTGATCCCCGCGCCGGCGATCGTCGATTCCCCCCAGACCAAGCATGCTCTGCTTGAACATTGTGGCCTCGACCACATCATGGGCATGGCCGAAACCTGCGATGTCGTTCTATTGTCCTGCGGCGGAATCTCGACTTTGACAACATCCTACCGAACCGGCCATGTTTCGGAAGCCGAACGCATGTCTCTCATCGAGGCAGGGGCGGTGGGGGATGTCCTGTACAACTTTCTTGACAAGGACGGACAGCCGGTTCCCCACCCGGTCAATGAGCGCTGCATCTCCGTTTCCGTCGATCGCCTGTCGCGCCTTTCGAACAAGGTGTTGATTTCCGGCGGTATAGAGAAAACGCACATCATCCAGGCAACCTTGAAATCGGTGAAGCCAAACACTCTCGTCACCGATGAGGCCACAGCCAGGCGCCTGCTGGCGGGTGATCATTGAGAGCTTGCGGCCGCGGAGCCGAGGCCTTGTCGGCACACGCCCGGATGTCGGCGATGCCGCCACAAACCTGATCTTGAAACGGGGAGAGAAAGAGTGGAAATGCCGCCACGCGAGTGATCAATGGCTCAAGCCCAGCCCGACGTTATCTTCGGCGAGCGCTTCATCCGAACCACGGCGGCGTGATGCTCAACAGACCGGCCACAAACAAACAACTGACAGTCCTGGTCTGCCTCGCAGTTGTCTCTCGTTCACAACGACAGGACTTGAAAATGTTCGGTGCCGGTGCCGGCTGGTCCCTGCGATCTGCGCTCTTTCTGCCCACGAGCTGTCCTCTGCAGCAACACGCGTTGCGACATCAAATGGAGCAACTCGGCTTCTGCTCCAGCACCCTCTGTCCGGTAGCATCAATCAATTCAAACTGCGGTTCGTCGGTCAGCCGCGCCTGTTTGGCTTTGTAAACGCGGTATTCCTGCACCCATTCATCACGGCCCCGGCGCTTGGCAGTCAAGCACACGCTGATTTTGTCGTAGGGTTCGCCGTCATCATGGGAATTATGCTTGTAGCCGTTCTGCGGCAATATTCTCACGGTTTCAGCAATGAGTTCCCTGCTGCCATCGGTGACCAGGAAGGATACGTCCTCGAAAATTTGGCCCGTTTCGTTTGAGAAATTGGCGTAAATTCCTCTTTGGAAATGGTGTTTTTCACCAGCGGTCGTGGTTCGCTCATAGCTGCCAAGGTTGACGTCAATACTGATCCATTTGACCACCGTCTCCACCAGTTGCCCTGTATCCTGCTTTATTGCAGCGGACTGCTGTTTGACTTCAGCGACATCCCGCTCGATGCGTCCCATCGTTACCTGAACCTCCTGAAGGATCGGGAATACACTGGTCAGCGCGCCTTCCCCACCGTCTTCCGAGGCTTTTGCAGATATTGCCGAAAACGCATAAATCCCCGCCGCCAGAATCAGGCAGGAACAGGAAAACGGAAGAAGAGCCTTCTTGATTGAGGGATCGACGCCATAACTCCGAAGCAAGTCTTCCGACAGCCACTTCTCCGGCACTTTGCTTGCCACAACATTCCAGGAGAGAAGGGCTGTGAGGCCCCCCAGCATGACAAGGATCACGAGTACACTGTAGAAAATTGCCTGATTTTGCAGAATGTCGGCAAATGCTGCGAGTATCGAGCAAACGCCGATGAAAGTCGGATAGGTGAATTGTTGAACTGCACGCATACGCTAACCCTCTGAAGACGCCGCAAAAATTATCCTTGCCGTCTAAAGATTTGATAAATCCACGGCAGCGAATTGAGAATGCTCGGACGATTTGCTCATCACCTTTCCCTGCTCATAATGTCACCAGCATTACCGCCCATCCCGAGCCCCGCCACCCACCTCCCTCCATCATTTCCCCGCCCGCGACCGCGTGTCACTGGCGGGCCCGGCAATCCGCCCCCATATTCCCTGCACCACTGCGGCCTGTCCCGCTTGACGCCACAACGACCCAAACCGGGAGGTCGCAATGTACCCTGTCCACACGCCATCAGAGCGGGTCGCCGATGGCGGCATGCATGTGATCGGCGTCATCGGCGCCCTGTCGGGGGCGGCGCTCATGCTGATGTGGTCGGCGCGGCTCGACTCGCCCTGGGAGATCACCGCGGTGGCGATCTATGCGGTGACGCTGATTGCCACCTTCTCGGCCTCGGCCGTCTATCACCTGGCGCCCTGGGAGGGCCTGCGGCCGGTGCTGCGCCGGATCGATCATGCGGCGATCTATCTCAAGATCGCCGGCACCTACACGCCGCTGGTGGTGATGGTCGGCAGCGGGCTTGCCTATGTGGTGCTCGGCATCGTCTGGGCGCTGGCGCTCGTCGGCATGACGCTCAAGGTGGCGTTCTGGCGCACGCCGGGCCGCGCCGGCCCCGCCCTGTATCTGGTCATGGGCTGGATGAGCGTCGTGCTGATCTGGTCGTCCTGGTCGGAGCTGCCGACCGGCCTGATCGTCGCCGGCGGCCTGCTCTACACCGTCGGCGTGATCTTCCATGCGGCCGAGCGGATGCGGTTTTCCACCGCCATCTGGCACGGCTTCGTCATCGCCGCCTCGGCCTGCTTCTTCGCGGCCATCGCGCTGCAGGTGATGGAGGCCGGTTCGCTGTAGCTGCCCGCGCCGGATGAGGCGGCGCGGGGAGGGGATGCTGCGCCGTCGTGTTTGGCGCACGGGATTCGGGATGCCCGGGACAGTTTACTTTCGGCACCGCACCAGGCGAGCGGGCACAGCGCCAGACGTAAACTGTCCCCCACCTCCGCAACGGGTCCCCCGGCTCGCGGACGCGAGCCCGCTGGATGCCGGGTCAAGCCCGGTATGATGGCGGACGTGGGCATCCGCGCCACTTCTTCACCCTCATCCTAAGGCGGCCGCGCGAGCCACCCTCGAAGGGCGAGGGTGAAGCCACCGGACCTGCCGCAATGGCCATCCGCCGAACGGGCCTTCCCTCGCCCTTCTAGGCTCCCCTTCGGCAGGCTCCCCTTCGGCAGGCTCCCCTTCGACAGGCTCAGGGTCGCTCCTCAGGATGAGGGAAGGGGCAGGGTGGTCCGGGCGCCGCGGATGGGGTAGAGCGGTTCTGCTTTCCGGGGGAATCGCGCAAGCGCTCCGGATTGTCGGTCCTGTCGCATTGTCCCGCGACGAAGGGGAATCGACTTCGTCCGGACAGGCTCGAGCCGGCGCATCGCCAGACGAGGAGGTCATTTTGGACGGCAACAATTTTCTGCATGCGCCGCTCTGGGTGCGGATCACCGCGCTCGCCGTGCTCGGCATCACGCTGGTCTTCGCCCTCGCCGTGGTCTGGTACTATCTCGGCCAGGACCGGTCCGACTGGATGCTGCTCGGTCTCTCGCTGGCGCAGATCGCCGCCTCCGGGCTGGTCGTCGCCCTGGTGATCTTCTTTTCGGCGCGCGATGTCGGCGCCATCGGACTGCAGCTCAAGGCCGACCGCTTTCTGTGCCGCACGCTGCCGCGGATGATGGCCTATATCGATGTGCCGCGGGCCGGAATGCGCCCCTGGAAGGAGGTCGATCTCGGCCTCCGGCATATCGCCCGGACCATCCGCGCTTCACCCACCGAGATCAGCATGAGCCACAATCCCGGGGAGAACGCCGCCTCCTACCTCATCAGGACCACCGAGGCGGCGATCCGGCTGCGCTGCCAGGTAAATGTCGGGGAGATCACCATTTCCTATTATTTTCCCGCCGAGGGCGATGACCGGCTCGCGCCGCTGAAGGCCGACCTGCAATGGGCGATCGGCCGCTATGTGGACATCAACGGCTACCAGCAGTCGTGGTACTTCAGCCGCGAGGATTTCGACGGCGAGTCCTACGTGTCGGTGCACCTGACGAAGAATTTCGGCACCGACTTTCTCGACGATGAACGGGCAAAGCTGTTCGTCGCCCAGGACGTGGCGGCGAGCACGCGCTCAATCCTCAAGGACTGCCGCCAGCGCGGCATCGCCACGCTCAGGGCCGGGACGTCCGGCTGACCGGAGGGCGGCCGAGCGGGGCTCTGACCCGCGCGCTCGGGGCGCCGCTCAGCGCCGCGGGACGGTGTCGAGGCCGAGCATGCCGGGATTCATCAGCCGCCGCGGATCGAGCGCCGACTTGACCGCCTCGAGCATGGCGTAGCTGTCGGGATCCATGGTCTCGCGGAAGGGATAGTCGCCGGCCACCTGCCAGCTGATGCCGCCCATCGAGGCGTAGAATTCCTGTGTCCGCCGCCGCAGTTCGGCCACGGCCTGGCGCGTGGCGGCGTTGGCGGGCCGGTCCATCCAGGGCGCCACGGTCGCCTCGCCGACGCTGCGCGCGTGCAGCGGCGTGATCTCGTCCATCCAGTAGAAGGCAGGCTCGATGAAGAACTCGTTGCCCACCGTCATCGTCATCACCGAATAGACGATGCCGTGGCGCTCGAGGAATCCGGCCTCGCCGGCGAAGAAGGCCTGATTTGCCTCCGCGATCCTGACGGCTTCGCCGAGCGGGAAGACTGCGTGGATGGGAACCCAGCGCTCGCCGTTGCGCCCGAGCATGCCGCGGACCGGACCGAAGGGCTTGGAGCGCATCACCTTCGGCACGCTGTTGGGCAACTCGACACCGGTGTTCCTGGCGATGGCGCGCAGCCTGGCGACATTGTCGCTGAGCGCGGCCGGCGAGCGCGCCTCGGTGACGATGTGCAATGTGAAGGCATGGTCCTTCAGGAACGCGGTGCCGGAGGTGGCGACATTGACCGCCTGCCGCACGCCGGAGAGGAGCGATTTGGCGGAGGTCGCGACATTGCCGAGCGCCTGCAGCCCGTCGGAGAGCTTGTTGACGCTGGCCGAGTGCTCGACCTTGGTGCGGTCGATGCCGAACCCCTCCGAGACCAGCCGGGTCTCGGCCATCCTGGCCTGGACCAGCGCCATGTCGCTGAACTTGGCGAAGCCGAAGGACAGGAACTCCACCTCCTCCGGCCGGGGCCAGAGGCTGAGCGTGGCCGAGACCTTGATGCCGAAGGCGCCGTTGTCGCCGAGGAACATGCCGGTCAGATCCGGCCCGCCGTAGCGGGTGAACGGCCTGGCGCCCTTGCGGTTGCCCGACCCGGTGGTGACGATGCGGCCGTCCGCCAGCACGACGGTGACGCCCAGCACGCTGTCGGCGACGGTGCCGTTGAGCGCCGAGCCGAAAAACGCGCTGTTCTGCGACAGCGCGCCGCCGACTGTGGCGTTGATGCCCGACAGCGGCCCCCAGTAGCCGGTGCGCAGGCCGGTGCCCTCGAGCGCGGCGTTGACCTCATTCCAGGTGGCGCCAGCCTCGACGGTGACATAGCGGTCGGCCGCGTTGACCTCGATGACCGCGTTGAGCTTGCGGGTGTCGATGATGACCGAGTCGGTCCGGTCCGGAATGTAGCCCTTGGTGTAGGACATGCCGCCGCCGCGCGGCACCACCGAAAGGCCGCAGTCGGTGGCCGTGCGCACGGCGAGCGCGGTCTCCGCCGCCGTCCCGGGCAGCACGACCGCCAGCGGCGCGATGCCGGGCTGCCAGAAGACGTCGTTGGCGTAATAGGTGCGGGTCTCGACGTCGTGGCGAACCATGCCGTCGCCGAGCGCCTGCCGGAGGGTCTCGAGCGCCATCAGATCGTCGGCACGGATGTGTTCACTGATCGACATGCCTGGTCTCCTCCACGGTGCTCGATTTCCCGCGCAGCAAATCGCGGCGCCCGCAGCATGTCAACAGGCAATTTTTATTTCACGTGGTGATATTTTCGCCTATACTCCGGCAACGCCGCGGCATCTTGGCCAAAGCGGGCCAATCGGGTATCAGACAAGCTGATCATGACGCGGCCCGACGGGCGGACTACAATCTGGGAGCGAATTCATCGTGATGGAAGAAGCAGACACCAAGGTGGCGGCGGTGCAGAATGTCCGAGCCGTGACCCGCGCGCTCTCCGTGCTCAATTCGTTTGCGGGCAAGGGCCTGCAGTCGCTGGCGCAGGTGAGCGCCGCGACGCGGCTCGACAAGGGGACGACGCGCCGGCTGCTGCTCACCCTGATGCACAGCGACTTCATCAGCCAGGACCCGGTCACGCAGCATTACCGGCTGGGTGCGGCCATCCGCAAGCTGGCGGCAAATGTCGAGGACAGCCTGGACCTGCGCGCCATCGCCCAGCCGATCCTGTTGCAACTGGCCAACGAGCTCGGCGTGACGGCCTTCATTTCGGTCTTCCAGGACAACAGCGCCGTGTGCCTCGATCGCGTCCATGACATGCGCGGCATCGAGGTGCACTGGTGGGCGATCGGCGGCACGCTGCCGCTCAATTGCGGCGGCGCGCCCAAGGTGTTCCTCGCCTATCAGCCCGAGGAGGTGATCGAGCAGATCCTCTCGGGTCCGCTGGAGAAGCTCAACGCCAAGTCGATCACCGATCCGGACGTGCTGCGCGGCCAGCTGCGCACCATCCGCAAGCGCGGCTGGGAGTGCGCGATCGACGACGTCGCCGTCGGCATCACCGCGCTTGCCGTCCCGGTTTTCGACGCCGAGGGCCGGGTGACATGCTGCGTCAGCATGGCCGGGCTGACGCCGCAGATGGTGGAACGCGGCAAGCCGGTCTACCTGCGCCGGCTGCAGGCCGCGGCGGATGCGGTGCGCGCCGGCATCGAGGCGTAGGCGGGTCGCAAAACGGGCTCCATCGACGTTTCACTAGGTGAACCAAATTTTGTGGATTGACTTGTGGGTGGCTGCCTGCCTAGTCTGTGCAGGCATTGCATCAGCATGCACGGGAGGCTTCGGGAGGGGACTTCGGTGTCGGTTCGCAGGCTGCCGCACCGGCACGCCCGCCCGACATTCATGTGAGACTTCCTCCTGAGACCATCGCACAGGAGCTTGGGAGGTCACTATGAACATGCTTGAAACCAGTAAGCGGACATTGCTGTCTGCTGTCTACATGGCGGTCGCGCTCGGCATTGCCGCGCCGGCCCACGCCGATCCGGACGCGGGCGAGTACCGCATCGGCATGATTTCCGACGACAGCGGCCCGATCGCCTCCGCCGGCCAGTCCTACCATCAGGGCGCCGACATCGCGGTGGCCGAAATCAACAGCAAGGGCCTGGCGGGCGAGGGCGTCACCCTGGCGCTCGACATCAAGGACAGCGGCTCGGACGCCGCCCGCGCCGTGCAGGCGATGACCCAGTTCGGGTCCGACCGCGGCATTCTGGCCACCACCTGCTGCATCCTCAGCGCCATTGCCGCCGCGGTGAGCCCGATTGCCATGAGCAACGAAGTGCCGCTGGTCATCTACGGCGCCACCCGCGCCTCGCTGCCGCAGGAGCCCTATGTCACCTCGGTCGTGGCCCTGCCCGGTCCGCAGGAAGTGGCGATGTCCGAGCGGCTCGCCGCCGAGCTCAAGCCGCAGAAGGTCGCGTATTTCCTCTCGGGCGACAACGACATCTTCAAGGCGCGGGCCATGGCGATGAAGGAGGTCATCGAGAAGTCGGGCGCGGCCACCGTGGCCGAAATCTCGACGCTGAGCGCGGACACCGATTTCACCGGCCCGGCGACGCAGGGCATCGCCACCGATCCCGACCTCATCGTCGTCATGACCACGCAGCAGCCGACGGTCGGCATCATCACGGCGCTGCGCCAGCGCGGCTACGAAGGCACCATCGTGACCTCGGAAGTGCTGTCGCCGCCGGCGATCTTCAAGAAATCCGGCGAGACCATCACCGGCATTCCCTTCGCCCTGTCGTTCCAGCCGGGCGTCTCGGACAGCGAGGCCGCCGTGGCCTTCATCGACGCCTACAAGGCTCAGTACAATGCCCTGCCGGACGTCTATGCAGCGCAGGGCTACATGGCCATCCAGTTCATCGCCCAGGGGCTGAAGACGCTCAGCGGCAAGCCGACGCGCCAGGATCTGGCCAAGGCGATGTGGGGCACCAGCGACATCGCGGTCAATCCCTATGGCGGCCAGCCGATGGAGAGCGGCCAGGCCCGCACGCCCAACACGCTGATCGTCAACTGGACCAAGGATGGCGAAGTCAAGTTGTGGGAGAAGCCATAACATGACCCTGTTCCTTGAGCAGCTGGTGAACGGCATTTCCCTCGGGTCGCTCTATGCCCTGTTCGGCATCGGGTTCGGGCTCGTCTTCGCGACGCTCGGCGTGCTCAATGTCGCCCATGGCGCCTATGCGAGCTGGGCGGCCATCCTGGGATATTTCAGCGTCGATTATTTCGGCGTGCCGTTTCCGGCGGCCGTTGCGATCGGGGTTCTCGGTGGCGGCCTGATCGCCGTCACCGTCGACCAGATCGGCTTCCAGCCGCTCAGGGGACGAAAGACGGGGATGCTGGGGGCATTGATCACCAGCATCGCCTTTCTCATCATTCTCGACAGCCTGGCGGGGATGGCGACCAACCACCAGAGCTGGGCCTTCCCGTCGTCGAGCTTTCCCTCCGGGATGGTCGACCTCGGCCTGATCCGCATCCCCGAGATGCAGATCATCATCATCGTCGCGACGCTGGTCTGCGGCGGCGGCATCTATGCGCTGATCCAGAAGACGGGGATCGGTGCGGCGATGCGCGCCGTGGGCTGGAATGCCGAGGCCGCGGCGCTGAGCGGCGTCAATCCGCGGATCGTCATCCTGCTGACCGCCTTCCTGGCGGGCGCCACCTCGGGGCTCGCCGGCGTGCTCGGCGGCGCTGCCACCTCGAACATTTCCTACATGCTCGGAGAGGGCCTGCTGCTCAAGGGCTTTGCCGCCGTCGTGGTCGGGGGCTTCGACGATGTGCGCGGCACCGTCATCGCCGGCATCCTGCTCGGAATCTGCGAGGTCTTCGTCGCCCAGTATCTGTCCACCACCTACCGGGACGGATTCACCTATGTTCTGCTGCTGACATTCCTGGTGGCGCGGCCACGCGGCCTGTTCGGCAGCCGTGATTTCATGAGAGCCTGATCCATGGAAGCACTTCTCGATTTCTGGTACGCCTACTCGGCGACGCTCGCCTTCGGCCTCGTCAACTCGCTGTTTGCGCTGAGCATGTATTCGGTGCTGTCGGCGGGGATCCTGAGCTTCACCACGGTGGTGTTCGCGGCCGTCGGCGGCTTTGCCGCCGCGCAGATGATGGGTACGTTCGGCCTGCCGCTGTGGCTCGCCGTCGTCATCGCCGGCCTGCTCGGCGGGCTTGCCTCGGCGATCATCGCCGCCCTCTTCCTCAAGCTCGAAACCCACTGGATGGCGCTCGCCAGCCTTGCGCTGATCCTGATCTCGCGGGTCGTGGTGCTCAACACGCCCTCGCTGACGGGCGGCGTGATGGGAATGGTGGTGCCGGTGCGGGCGTCGGTGCTGGAACTCGCCGTGCTGCTCGCCATCGTCTCGCTGGTGTTCTTCAGGCTGCACAAGTCCTGGTACGGGCTGGCGATCCGCGCCGTGCGCGAGGATGCCGCCGCCGCCTCGACGATGGGGGTGAGCGCGCGCCAGATCCAGATGATCGCCTTCCTGATCAGCGGCGTGGTCGGCGGCCTTGCAGGGGCGGCGATGGCCACCACGCTGCAGTACATCTCGGCCGACACCTTCTATCTCGGCGTGGCCTTCACCATGATCGCCTCGACCGTGCTCGGCGGCTCCTTCTTCTGGTTCGGCCCGATCGTCGGCGCCTTCGTGTTCACGGCCCTTCCCACCATCACCCAGGCGGTGCTGCCGGAGATCCAGGACATCGCCAAGGGCGTGGTCCTGCTGGTGATCATGATCTACCTGCCGCGCGGGCTGATCGATCCGCGGGCGCGCGGATTGCGGAAGGCCGCCCGCCAGCGCCAGCAATCGGCGCTGAACGGCTCCGACGCGGTCGAGGCGCGACCGGGCAGCAGCACGGCAGGACACGCCCATGACTAGCTCCGACACCCCAGTGCTTCACGAACTCCGCAACGTGGTCAAGCGGTTCGGCGGCGTCACGGCGGTCAACGACCTCTCGATGACCGTCAACAGGGGCACCGTGCACGGCCTGATCGGCCCCAATGGCGCCGGCAAGACCACGGTCATCAACCTGATCACCGGACTGTTCGATGTCAGCAGCGGCAGCATCCTGTTTCAGGGGCAGCGCACGGACACGCTCGAGCCGCACCGGATCGCGGCCCTCGGCATCAGCCGGACCTATCAGAATGTCCGCCTGTTCAGCGGCATGTCGGTGCTCGAACAGGTGCTGACCGGCTGCTATCTCGGGCGCGGGACCAGCCTTTTCGCCTCCTTCCTCGGCACGCCGGACGCGCGCCGGAAATGGAAGGCGTCCCGCGAGACCGCGATGCACCTTCTCGAGCGCGTCGGCATGGCCGATCGCGCCGGCGAACTGGCGGAAACGCTGTCCTACGGCGAACAGAGGCGCATCGAGATCGCCCGCGCGCTGGGGTCCGATCCCAAGATGCTGTTGCTCGACGAGCCGACGGCGGGCATGAACCACGCCGAGGCGAGCGAGATAGGCAAGCTCGTGCATGAACTGCGCGACAGCGGGCTGACCATCCTGATGGTCGAGCACAATATCAGCCTGGTGACCGAATTCTGCGAGACCTGCACGGTGATCAATTTCGGGCAGCTGCTGGCCGAGGGAACACCCAGGACCTGCATCGACAATCCCGACGTCCAGACTGCCTATTTCGGAAAGAAGCGCGATGCTCTCGGTCTCTGATCTCACTGCCAGCTATGGCGCAATCCGCGCCGTCCGGGGCATCAGCTTCACCGTGGCGTCGGGGTCGCTCAGCGTCATCCTGGGGTCGAACGGCGCCGGCAAGTCCACCACGCTTCGCAGCATCGCCGGCCTGCACCGCCCGATCGGCGGCAGCGTCATGCTCGACGGCAGCAACATCGCCAGGCTGGCGCTGCACAATGTCGTCAGGGCGGGGCTGGCGCTGGTGCCGGAAGGCCGCATGGTGGTCGCTCCGCTCACGGTGGAGGAAAACCTGCTGCTGAGCCGGTTCTCCGGCCGCAAGGGGACGGGCGACACGCTGGCGCGCGTCTTCGACCTGTTCCCGCGCCTCAAGGAGCGGCGGACCCAGCCCTCCGGCCTGCTCAGCGGCGGCGAGCAGCAGATGCTGGCGATCGGCCGGGCGCTGATGACCGAGCCGCGCGTGCTGCTGCTCGACGAGCCGTCGATGGGACTGGCGCCGTCGATCGTCGATGTGGTGTTCGAAGCCATCGTGGCGCTGAACCGGCAGGGCCAGACCATCCTGGTGGTGGAGCAGAATGCGGCCATCGCGCTGTCGGTCTGCGACTACGGCTATGTCATCAAGCGCGGCGAGATCGTCGTCGAGGGAACACCGCAGGCGCTGCGCGAAAACCCGGAAGTGCTCGAAGCCTATCTCGGCTGAAGAGCGCCCCGCTCGGGCCTGCCGAGCGCCGATGAAGGCCGGCACCCGGCCCGCTTTCCGGCCCAACCGGCAAATACCCGGTGCGATGACGCCTCTGGAGGTTGCCGTTTCCCAGTCTCGAAGGGGTCACTCGGGGCCACCTCCGAAATGGGTGGATCTGTGGGCGCAGACCGGGGGCCGTTCCGGCCGGCCCCGTGACCCAGCCAATTTCCAGAGCTTCACACGGAACTTCACTCGGCGCCTGCAGCGACCCCGCCTTTGATGGAGGCGTTCGGCGGTCCCGCTCTGTCGCATCGTGCAGCGACAGAGCGAGTTTCGGCAGGCGGCAATGCCGGATCCGCCCGGCCTGACGCCGACTGGACGGACCCTGCACGCCGGGGAAGTCAGGCCTGCTCGAGAAACCGGAGCTGCAGCTGCTCGATCTCGGGGAAACCGATCAGGCCGATGAACTCGTGATGGTCCATGCGCGCGAGCGGCAGGTTCCTCGACGTCTTGTCGCGGGCCAGCTGGGCCAGGTTCTTCTCAAGTGCGGCGGCGGCGGTCATCAGCGGCACGAGCGCGAAGGTCGCCATTCCGGCGACGCTGGCGATCTCGTCCGGCGTCAGGTCGCGCTCAAGCCAGCCGAGAATCTGCAGCGACAGCGGCACGCCGGCCTCGGCGCGGAGCGTCTTGAGCCCGGCCAGATCCTTGAAGGTGTTGCTGATCGGCTGGATGACGTCGGCGCCGGCGGCGACATAGGCCTTGGCGCGGCGGATGGCCTCGGGAACCGAATCGACATCGGTGCGGGCGATGATCAGCATGTTGGGATTGCGGCGGGCCTCGACCGCCGCCTCGATCTTCTTGACGGCCTCCTCAAGGCCGATGGTTTCCACGCCGCTCACACAGATCGGGCAGCGCTTGGGCGCGACCTGGTCTTCCATGATGATGGCCGAGGTGCCGGCGCCCTCGAATTCCCGCACCGAGCGCATGACGTTGATGGCGTTGCCGTAGCCCGTGTCCATGTCGGCGATCACCGGGATCTTGACCGCGTTGGCGACATTGCGGACGACGCCGGCGTTCTCGGTCATGGTGTAGAGTTCGGCGTCGGGCATGCCGAGCAGCGAGGCGGAGACGCCGAAACCGCTGGTCATGACCGCGTCGAAGCCGGCGCGCTCGATCATCTTGGCCGAGAAGGCATCATAGGCGCCGGCGGCCCAGACGGTTTTCTGGGCCAGGACGCGTTCACGATAGTCGTTGCTTGGACCGTGGGACATGGGATCTTCCTGTTCTTGAGATGGTTCAGGCCGCGGGTTGCCGCTTGCCCTGGAGGTAGCCGATCAATCCGCCGGCATCGAGCATGGCGCGGTCCGCATTGGAAAGCGGGTCGATGGGAAGGCTGCCGCCGCGGGTGAGGTTGCGCACCTCGTTGGCCGCCCAGTCGATCTCGATCTCGTCCCA
This sequence comes from Hoeflea marina, assembly GCF_003182275.1. Classification (GTDB taxonomy): domain Bacteria; phylum Pseudomonadota; class Alphaproteobacteria; order Rhizobiales; family Rhizobiaceae; genus Hoeflea; species Hoeflea marina. The sequence goes on along the minus strand of NZ_QGTR01000008.1, from coordinate 55,215 downwards.
GCGCTCGACCATGCCGAGAATTCCGGGGCAGGTGGCCTGCGGAAACCCCATCGAGATCTCTCCGCGCCAGTAGCCCGGGGAGAAGGATTCGGCCAGCACGCCGGCGATGCCGATGTGGCGCATGGCGCGCATCGGGGGATAGTGTGGATGGCCGTAGCCGAAATTGTCGGCGCCGACGAGGATATCGCCCGGCCGCACGGCGGTGCGGAAGTCCGGATCGTAGGACTGCATGGCGGCGGCGGCCAGTTCGTCGATGTCGGTGATCTTGATGTTCTTCACCCCGACGATCTGGTCGACGTCGAAATTGACTTCCTCGAAGATGAAGGCCACACGCCCGCGCAGATTTTCCAACGCCATGTCCGTGTCCTCACAGATACTTGCGCGGGTCGGCAATCTTGCCTTCCAGCGCCGATGCGGCGACGGTCGCCGCGCTGCACAGATAGATTTCGGAATCCGGGCTGCCCATGCGGCCGCGCACGTTCAGCGTGCCGGTCGACACCGCGCGCTGGTTGGCCGACATGGCTCCCATGCGGCCGAAGCAGTAGTCGCAGCTCGGCGCCGAGACGAAGGCTCCGGCCTCCGTCAGGGTGGCGAGATAGCCGGCACGGCCGGCCGCCACCATGATCTCGTTGCTGGTGGGCACGATATTGAGCTGGAAGCCCGGCGCCACCTGCTTGCCCTCAAGGATCCGCGCGGCGATCTCGAGATCCTCGAGCCGGCCCGAGGCGCAGGAGCCGAGATAGCCGTTGGTCAGCTCGAGCCCGAGGAATTCGGTGAGGTTGCGCGAATTGGCCGGGGTGGGCGGGATCACGATCAGCGGCTCGAGCGCGGTGAGGTCGATCTCGTAGACCTTGGCGTAGTCCGCGTCCGGATCGCTGTAGACCGGGTCGAGCTTCTTGCGCGCGCGCGGCAGCGCATAGGCCAGGCGCGGCTCGTCCGGGTTGACGATGGCGGTGACGGCGCCGGTGAACATGGCAAGTCCGGTGATGGTCTGCAGTCCCTCGGTGGTCAGCTGCGAAAGGCCCGGGCCGCCGAGCTCCAGCACCTGGAACCGGCAGGAGGCAGGCCCCATCTCGCGCACCAGATGGTGAAACACATCGCGGGCGAGAACGCCCTTCGACAGCGTGCCGGTGAGGTTGACGCGGACGGTGTGGGGGACCTTGATCGAGATCTTCTCGTTGACCAGCGCTTCCAGCAGGTTGCGGCGGATGCCCATGGCGAGCGTTCCGAAGGTGCCGAGCTGGCTGATGTGGCCGTCGAAATGGACGACGAAGGCGCCGGGGACCGCGTAGCCGACTTCCGAGGCCACCTGGTGGCCGATGCCCTTGCGCTCGAACAGCGGCACGTTGTTTTCGGCGCACCATTTGCGGGTGCCGATGTGGAGCTCTTCCTCCTTGGGGGTGGCTGCGGGCACCATGTGGTCGATGAACATGGCGATGCGCTCGGGCTCGGCCACGCGCTCGATGCCGAAGTCCTCCTTCATCTGCTTGAAGTAGACATCGGTGTATCCGGGAAAATCATAGGCGGTGATGAAGTCGGGCTTGGCCATGACCTCGTCGCCTGCCTTGACATGATCCAGACCCGATACCCGCGCGAGGATCTTCTCGGTGATTGTATAGCCCATGGTCCTTACTTCCTCTCTTGGCAGTCTGCGTTCCCGGTCCGGCGCGCTGGCGCGGTCACCCGGCGGTCAGGACTGCATGATCTCCAGGCCGGCCGGTGCGGCTTCCGCCGTCTCCGGCCGGAACTCGTATCCGGTCGCGGTGCGTGCGACGCGACCGGCATGCGGCGCGCCGAAATGCATCGGCAGCAGCAGGGCATCGCGGTCGGCGCAATAGGCCAGCAGGTCGCGCCGGGTCTTTTCGGCCAGGTCCGGATATTCGCAGAACCGGCTGGTGATGAAGGGCTCGTAGACCTGCACCGGGTGGTGGAGGACATCGGCCGAGATGACGAAGCAGCCGTCGGCGGATTCGTATTTGACGATCAGCTGATCCATGGTGTGGCCAGGTGCTGCTTCCACGCGCAGGCCCGGAACGATCTCCTGGCCGGCATTGATGAGCTCCATCATGCCGGCTTCGGCAACCGGCAGCACGCTGTCCTCGATGACGGCGGCGTTGTCCGGAAACACCAGCGGCCCCTTGCCGTCGCCGGTCCAGTGTTCGTATTCGGCGCGGCCGAAGATGTAGCGCGCATTGGGGAAGGTCGGCACCCAGCGGTCGCCATCGCGGCGGGTGTTCCAGCCGACATGATCGATGTGCAGATGCGTGCAGAAGACGATGTCGACATCCTCGACCGAAACGCCCGCGGCGGCGAGATTGTCCAGATAGGGCAGGTCAAGCATGTGGAAGCGCTGGAAGATCGGCAGCGCGCGGGCCTTGCCGTTGCCCGAGCAGGTGTCGATCAGGATGGTCTTGCCGTCGATCTCGACAAGCCAGGAATGGATGCTGCTCAAGGAGCGGCCGCTGGCGGAATCGTAGAACCGGCTGTCCGCGGCGACGGGATAGCGCGCCAGCATGGCGGGATCGAAGCCGACCAGCATGAATTCGGGAGGGTAACCGAGCTCGAGAACCTCCTCGATCCGGCGGACGGTGACATTGCCAACCCTGAAAGTTGTCATCAATTTCTCCTCCCCGTATCCTCTCCCAAGAGATAGCCAAGCCGCAAAAATGTGTCAATACGCAAAAGTAGTTTCATGAGATAACATACAGGGGGATTGTCGGGGCTCTGTCGCGGGGACGGCATGAGGGCCGCATCGGCCCGTGCGTATTGCGTGACACAACTCATTTTGTCTGTTGACACGAAAAGATCCGGCATTCTATCGTGCCGGCAAGACACGACGGGAGGGGTGTCTTGCGGCGTCGGCGTCAGCCGTGTTCCCTCCCGCCCGGTGCGCAAGGAACACCCGATGAGCATTCGCAACCAGGCCTGCATCGCAGGCATCTACGAGCATCCCACCCGCAATGCCAAGGACATTTCCCTGGCTGCGCTGCACGGTGACGTGATCGCCGGGGCGCTGGCCGATGCGGGTCTCGGCAAGGACGACGTCGACGGCTTCTTCTGCGACAGCGACGCCCCCGGGCTGGGTGCGCTGTCGATGCTGGACTATCTCGGCCTCAGCGTCCGGCACGTTGAAGCGTCCGAAAGCGGCGGCGCCACCTATCTCTCCCAGGTCGCGCATGCGGCAGAGGCGATCGCAGCGGGAAAGATGAAGGTGGCGGTGATTTCCATGGCGGGCCGGCCGCGCGCCGATGCGGCCGCCGGCGGCGTGGCGCCCCGGCCTTTCCCGCCGTCGACGCCCGACCTGCAGTTCGAGCTTCCCTATGGCGCCGAACTCGTCAACGAATACGCGCTCGCCGCCATGCGGCACATGCATGATTTCGGCACCACCGCCGAGCAACTGGCCTGGGTCAAGGTCGCCGCCTCGCACCACGCCCAGCACAATCCCCATGCGATGCTGCCCAAGGTGGTGACCGTCGAGGAGGTGCTGGGCTCGCCGATGATCGCCGATCCGCTGCACCGCATGGATTGCTGCATCGTCAGCGACGGCGGCGGCGCGATCGTCGTCGTCAGCCCCGACATCGCGGCCGGGCTCAAGCGGCCGGTGGTCAAGGTTCTCGGCCACGGCGAGGCGGTCAAGCACCAGAACGGCGGCCGCATCGACCTGACCTTCTCCGCGGCCGCCTTCTCGGGCGCCGACGCCTTCGCGGAAGCCGGCATCGTCCCGTCCGACATCGACTACGCATCGATCTATGACAGCTTCACCATCACCGTGATCACCCAGCTCGAAGATCTGGGCTTCTGCGCCAAGGGGCAGGGCGGCCGGTTCGTCGCCGACGGCGGGCTGATCTCGGGCGTCGGGCGGCTGCCGGTCAACACCGATGGCGGCGGACTGTGCAACAATCATCCGGGCTATCGCGGCGGCATGACCAAGATCATCGAGGCCGTGCGCCAGTTGCGCGGCGAGGCCGCGCCGCAGGTGCAGGTGAAGGACTGCCGCCTGGCGCTCGCGCAGGCAATGGGCGGTTCGCTCGGCACGCGCCATGCGGCTGCCACCCTCATTCTGGAGCGCCACTGACATGACCGACCGTCTCGGAGACCGCATTCCCGCAGCCCCTGAACCGACCGTCGAGACGGTCGGCTACTGGCAGGCGGCCGACAGCCACAGGCTGATGATCGGCCGCTGCCGGACCTGCGGCGAAGCCCATTTCTACCCGCGGGCGCGCTGCCCGCGCTGCCTGTCCGCCGACACCGTGCTCGAGCAGGCGGAGGGGGCGGGCACCGTCTATTCCTACAGCATCATGCGGCGGGCGAAGGTGCCCTATGCGATCGCCTATGTGACGCTCAGTGAAGGCCCGACGATGATGACCAACATCGTCGGCTGCGCCGCCGACGACATCCGGATCGGAATGCCGGTGAGCGTCGTGTTCGTCGAGTCGGACGGCGGCCATCGGGTGCCCATGTTCGAACCGGCCGTCATCGTCGCCGAGTAGCCGGCGACCGGTCCAGACCGTCCGGATCATCAAGCGTGGAAGCGAACCGTCATGCAGACCCACACCACCACTGACCCGCGCATCCTGCCGCCGGAGGACTGCGTGCTGAGCGCCATGCTCGAGCGAAACGCCGAGCGGACCCCCGATGCGGTCTACGCCGTCTTCCAGGACGGCTCGGAATGGAGCTTCGCCGAAACCCTGCGGCAGACGCGGCGGGCGGCGGCCGGCCTGCAGGCGCTGGGGGTCCGGCAGGACGACCGGGTGCTGATCGCGTTGCCGAACGGGCCGGACGCGCTGCGCGTGTGGTTCGGCGCCAACTATATCGGCGCGGTGGCCGTGCATGTGAACCCGGCCTATCGCGGCGGACTGCTGGAACGCGTCATCTCCAATTCCGGCGCCGAGGTCCTCGTCTGCGCCGCCGACATGGTCGAGCCGCTCACGCATGTCTCCACCGGCGGCCTCAAGACGATCGTGACCTTCGGGCAGCCGCCGGCGATCGTTGACGGCGTGAGGCTGCTCGACGCCCGCGTGCTCGACGGCGCCGGCGAGACGCCGGACGCGCCGGCGCGCGCCATTCTTCCCTTCGACCTGCAATGCATCATCTACACCTCCGGCACCACCGGCCCGTCGAAAGGGGTGATGTGCTCCTACCTGCATGTCGTCACCGCCGGAAGGGCGGTCTATTTCCTTGATGCCAGTGACCGGTATCTGGTCAACCTGCCCATCTATCACATCGCCGGAATCCTGCCCTGCATGCTGATGCTCTCGCTCGGCGGCTCGGTGGCGGTCATCGAGCGCTTCAAGACGGACCAGTTCTGGGCAACCATCGCCGCGACCCGGGCGACGTTCGCCATCCTGCTCGGCGTGATGACGCGCTATCTGCTGTCGCAGCCGGAGGTGCCCGCGGAGAAGGCGGGCCACTTGCGCTACATCATCCAGCAGCCCTTCGACGACGATGCGCCGGCGCTCAGGGAGCGCTTCAACATCGACATCTACACCTCCTTCAACATGACGGAAGTCTCCCTGCCGATCGTGTCGGAGGCCAATCCGCCGGTGGCGGGCACCTGCGGCAGGGCGCGCGACGGGGTCGAGCTCAGGATCGTCGACGCCCATGACTGCGAAGTCCCCACGGGCGACACCGGCGAGCTGATCATCCGGACCGATCGGCCCTGGGCGATGATGCACGGCTACTACAACGACCCGGAAGCCACCGCGCGGGCCTGGCGCAACGGCTGGTTCCACACCGGCGATGTGTTCCGCAGGAACGAGGACGGCTACTATTTCTTCGTCGACAGGCTCAAGGACGCGATCCGGCGGCGGGGCGAGAACATCTCGTCCTTCGAGGTCGAGGCCGCGGTGATGGCCCATCCCGCCATCCGCGAAGCGGCGGCGGTGGCCACCGAGAGCGAAATCAGCGAAAGCGAGGTCATGGTCGTGGTCTCGCTCAGGGACAACGCCTCGCTGGATCCGGCCGACCTGATCAGGTTCCTGTCCAAGAACCTCACCTATTTCATGATACCGCGCTACGTGCGGATTCTCCCCGACCTGCCCAAGACGCCGACCCAGAAGATCGAGAAGCACATCCTGCGCAGCGTCGGACGCTCCCGGGGCGACGTCTGGGACCGGGAGGCGGCGGGGCTCCGCATCCAGCGCAATTGACCCCGCGCGGCAAGACTCCGTCGCCCGAAACCGCACGCCACTGCATCAAGGCCAGATCATGACCCAGTCCCAGACCACGCCGAACGCCGCCCGCATCACCTGGTCCAATCCGCCCGTCAACGCTCTGTCGCTGGCCATGCGCAAGCACATCCACGCGGCGGTCTCGGCAGCGCTTGCCGATGACCGGATCGATTGTCTGGTGCTGTCGGGCGAGGGAGGCCGCTTCAGCGGCGGGGCGGACGTGCGCGAGTTCAACACCGAGGACGCCACGGCGTTTCCGAGCATCATCGACATCGGCCGGCTGCTGGAGGCGGCGGCAAAACCCTCGGTGGCGGCGATCGAGGGCGTGGCGCTCGGCGGCGGTCTGGAACTGGCGCTGTTCTGCCATGCACGCGTCGCCTCGAGCCAGGCGCTTCTCGGCCTTCCGGAGGTCAAGCTTGGGGTCATGCCCGGCGCGCACGGGACGCTGCGGCTGCCGCGGCTGATCGAGGCCGGCAAGGCGCTGGAACTGATGATGGACGGGCGGTTCATCACCGGCACGGAGGCGGCCGCACTCGGTCTGGCCGATGCCGTCACGGACGGCGAGCCGTCGGCGCGCGCGATCGAGGTGGCGGCGGATCTTCTCAAGGCCGGCGATCCCTTGCCGCGGCTCCGTGACAGGCCGGTGCGGTTTGACGGAGATGCGGACGCCGCCCTGGCCACAGCGATGGAACGGGCCCGCGCCGTGGCGCGCGGCCCGGCACCGCAGGCGATCGTCGAGAGCGTCGCCCGCTCGATCACAGCATCCGCCGCCGAGGCCGAGGCCGGCGACCATGCTGCGTTCCTCGAGCTGGCGGCATCGCCCGAGGCGATCGCGCTGCAGCACCTGTTCTTCGCCGAGCGCGCCGCGGGGCGGGTGCAGGGCGTGGATTCGACCGCCGCCGCGCGCGCCGTCGGCACGGTCGGCGTGGTCGGCGCCGGCACCATGGGGACCGGAATCGCCATGGCGTTTGCCAATTCGGGCTACCGGGTGCGCCTCTACGATCCGAGCGCGGAGTCGCTCGCCCGCAGCCAAACGGCTCGGGCCAAGGCCTATGCGTCGGCCGAGCGCAGGGGCAAGATGGACAGCGCCGCCTCTGGAGCCGCGCAGGCGCGCATCGTGCCCGCCGCCGCACTCGCGGAACTGGCCGACGCGGATCTGGTGATCGAGGCGGTGATCGAGGACATGGCGGTCAAGAAGGCCGTCTTCACCGAACTCGACTCGCTTGTCGGGCCGGACGCCATCCTTGCCTCCAACACCTCGTTCCTGGACATTGCCGAGATCGCCTCGGTGACGCGCGATTCAAGTCGTGTTCTCGGCATGCACTTCTTTTCGCCCGCCCACATCATGCGGCTGGTCGAGGTGGTGCGCACGCCGTCCACGTCCGCCTCCGCGCTGCTGACAGCCATGGCCGTGACCAAGAAGCTCGGCAAGATCGGCGTGGTGGCCGGCAACTGCGACGGCTTCATCGGCAACCGGATGATCGACCAGTATTTTCTGCGCGCCAACGAACTGCTGATGGAAGGCGCCACGCCGCGCCAGGTGGACGAGGCGTTGCGCGGCTTCGGCTTCGCCATGGGCCCGTTCGAGATGTCCGACATGGCCGGCAACGACATCGCCTGGCTCAACCGCAAGCGTCACCTTGCCGCCGACCCGTCCTTCCGGTTTCCGGAGATCGCCGACGCGGCGGCCGAGCGCGGCTGGTTCGGCCAGAAAACCGGCAGGGGCTGGTATCTCTATGCCGAGGGCGAGCGGCAGGGCCGGGATTCGCCCGAGCTTGCGGGCCTGCTCGAGGAGATGCGGGCGGGCGCGGGCGTCCGCAAGCGGCCCATCGACGCCCGGGAGATCGTCGAGCGCTGCGTCTATGCGCTGGTCAATGAAGGTGCGAAAATCCTCGAGGAGGGCCATGCCCAGCGCGCCTCCGACATCGACCTGGTCTATGCCCGCGGCTACGGCTTCCCGGACCTGAAGGGCGGACCGATGCATTACGCCGAGCGGGTGGGGCTGGCGCCGATCCTCGAGCGGATCCGCGGATTTCACTCGGAGTCACGGTTTCCCGGCTGGGAGCCCGCGGCGCTGCTGGTCGAGCGCGCCGGCACAACCGGCACCTTCGACTGATCTGAACAATCGGGCGGCGGTTCATGCCGCGCGCCTCTGGAGACCGAACGATGTCACATCGCAAGTCATTGCTCATCGCCAACCGCGGCGAAATCGCGATCCGGATTGCCGGCGCCGCCGCGTCGCTGGGCATGCGCAGCGTCGCCGTCTGTTCGGTCGACGACCAGACCAGCCTGCATGTGCTCAAGGCAGACGCCTGCGTGGTCCTGCCCGGGCGCGGCCCGGCCGCCTATCTGGACATGGAGGCGGTCATGGCCGCCGCGGAGGCCGAGACCTGCGACATGATTCACCCCGGCTACGGGTTCCTGAGCGAAAACCCGGATTTCGCCCGGCTGTGCGAGGACAGGGGCATCACGTTCGTCGGACCGTCCTCCGAGGTGCTGCGGCTGTTCGGCGACAAGGTCTCGGCCCGCACTCTGGCCGCCTCGCTCGACGTCAGGATCCCGCTCGGCACCGAGGGCGCGACCACGCTGGAGCAGGCCCGGGCCTTCTTCGCCTCGCTTGGCGAGGGCGGCGTGGCGATGATCAAGGCGGTGGCCGGCGGCGGCGGACGCGGCATGCGCGTCGTGCGCTCCGCCGCGGAGCTGCCCGAGGCGCATGAGCGCTGCCGCTCGGAGGCGCAGGCGGCCTTCGGCAACGATGCGGTCTATGTGGAGGAATTCATCGCCAGCGCCCGGCATGTGGAGGTTCAGGTTCTGGGCGACGGGAGCGGCAATGCCGTTCACTTCTGGGACCGCGAATGCAGCCTGCAGCGCCGTCACCAGAAGCTGGTCGAGATCGCGCCGTCGCTGGTGGTGGAGCCGGGGCTGCGGCAGGCGATTCTCGATGCGGCGCTGCGGCTGGCGCGGCAGACCCGTTATCGCGGGCTCGCCACCTTCGAATTCCTGGTCGAGACCGACACTGCGCCGCCTCGGTTCCATTTCATGGAAGCCAATCCGCGCATCCAGGTCGAACACACGGTCACCGAGGAAGTCACCGGCCACGATCTCGTCGAGGCGCAGCTGAGGGTCGCCATGGGCGCGAGCCTCGACGATCTCGGACTGGTTCAGGATCGCATCCCGGAGCCCCGGGGCTATGCCATCCAGTTGCGGGTCAACATGGAGCAATTGCAGGCTGACGGGTCCGTGCTTCCTTCGGGCGGCGTGCTCAGCGCCTTCGACCTGCCGTCCGGTCCCGGCATCCGGGTCGACAGTTTCGGCTACACCGGCTACCGCACCAATCCGGCGTTCGATTCCCTGCTGGCGAAGATCATCGTCCGCTCCCGCACCGGCGATTTCGCCGACGCCGTCGCCAGGGCCGACCGCGCCCTCAGCGACACCCGAATCGAGGGGGTGAAGACCAATGCCGGGTTCCTGCGCCAGTTGCTGGCGCAGCCGGAAATCCGGGCGGGCGACTTCCACACGCGCTTCATCGAGACGCACTTGGCACGGATCCTGGCGACGGACGTCTCCGATGCGCGGCGTCCGGCAGCCCTTGACAGGGAGGCCGGCGCGGCAGCCCCGTCGGGCCATGCCGAGATTCCGCCGGATCTCTCCCCCGATGCCCTCGCCATCGGCGCGCCGATGCAGGGACTGGTGGTCCGGATCGATGTCGGCATGGGCGAGCTGGTGTCCGCCGGCTCGCAGATTGGCATCATCGAGGCGATGAAGATGGAGATGCCGGTGCTGACCCCGCTTGCGGGCCGCGTCTGCCATATCGGGTGCGCGGTCGGCGACAGCATCGAACTCGGCGCCGTCATGGCCTATCTCGATCCTGAAGACGACTGGATGGCCGGCAGTGTGGCCGTTGCGGCCGGCGATCCCGCCGCCATCCGTCCGGAACTGGCCGAGCTCCTCAAGAGGAAGGACGGACTTCTCGACGCCGCCCGTCCCGAGGCCGTCGAGCGCCGGACCCGATCGGGCAAGCGGATGGTGCGCGAGAACCTCGCCGGCTTCTTCGACGGCGGCCGCTACGAGGAGTATGGCAGCCTGACCTACGCGGCGCAGAAGTCGCGCCGCAGCGTCGAGGAGCTGCTGCGGATCAGTCCGGCGGACGGGCTGCTCGCCGCCGTGGGCCAGGTCAACGGCGACGTCTTCGCGGAGCAGGCGGCGCGGTGCATGGCGCTTGCCTATGACTACACCGTGCTGGCCGGAACCCAGGGAATCAATTCGCATCACAAGAAGGACCGCATGCTGCAGCTGGCGGAGCAGTGGCGCATTCCGGTGATGCTGTTTGCCGAAGGCGGCGGCGGAAGGCCCGGCGACACCGACTATACGGGCGTCAGCGGACTGGATTCCATGACCTTCCGGCGGCTGGCGAAGCTCAACGGGCTTGTGCCGCTGGTGGGAGTGGTGACCGGCCGCTGCTTTGCCGGCAACGCCGCCCTGCTGGGATGCTGCGACGTCATCATCGCGACGCGCGATTCCAACATTGGCATGGCCGGTCCGGCGATGATCGAAGGTGGCGGTCTCGGCGTGTTCAGGCCCGAAGAGGTCGGACCCACATCCGTCCAGGGCCCGAACGGCGTGATCGACGTGCTGGTCGAGGACGAGGCGGAAGCCGTGGCGGCCGCCCGCCGCTATCTCGGCTACTTCCAGGGAACGCTGCCCGAGTGGACGGCCCCGGATCAGACAGCGCTGCGGCAGGTCGTGCCCGAAAACCGGCTTCGCGCCTATGAGGTGCGCAAGGTCATCGAGCTGCTGGCCGACGAAGGCACGACGATGGAACTGCGGCGCGGCTTCGCGCCGAGCCTGGTCACCACGCTCATCCGCATCGAGGGACGAGCCATCGGCGTGATCGCCAACAATTCGCTGGCCCTCGGCGGCGCCATCGATGCCGACTGCGCCGACAAGGCGACGCGGTTCATGCAAGTGTGCGAGGCCTTCGGGCTTCCCATCGTCACCTTGTGCGACACGCCGGGCTTCATGGTCGGGCCCAGGGCAGAGGAAACCGCGCTCGTCAGGCACGTGTCGCGGATGTTCGTCACCGCCGCGGCGCTCACCGTGCCGATGGTGACGATCGTGCTTCGCAAGGCCTATGGCCTGGGTGCGATGGCGATGGCAGGCGGCAGCTTTCATGCCCCCGCGGCTTCGCTGTCCTGGCCGACCGGTGAGTTCGGCGGCATGGGGCTGGAGGGAGCGGTCAGGCTTGCCTACCGGGCCGATCTTGCCGCCGCAGCGGAAGGCGAACAGCGCGACGCGCTGTTCCGCAAGCTCGTTGACCAGATGTATCAGAAGGGCAAGGCGCTCAACGTCGCCAGCACCCTGGAGATCGATGACGTGATCGACCCGGCCGAGACGCGCAGCCGCATCCGCTCCGTACTCAGCGCCGCCGGCGTCGGCCGGGCTCCGCGGACCGGGTCGCGGATCGACACATGGTGAGGGGTTGCCTGCGGCCGGGCTGCAGATTTGGTTCATCAGATGAAATGATATTCGTCAGATAACTTTTTGCTTGTCTGCCCCCGACATTTGTGGTTACCTGAATTTGAGTGAGGAAGCCGCCGATCGCGGCCAGGGAGGAAGATGGAATGCTCAGGAATCTCAAGAGGATTGCGCTTGGCTGTGCGTGCGCGGCACTGATGACAGGCTCCGTGGGGGCCGAGACGCTGCGCTTCGCCATCGGCGTGCCGGAGAATTTCACGGTCGTCTCGGCGATGAAGTATTTCGCCGAAAAGATCCCGGAGCGCACGGACGGCAAGCTCGACGCGAAGCTGTTCACCGGCTCGTCGCTGCTCAACTTCACCGAGACCTTTTCCGGCGTGCGGGACGGGATTGCGGACATGGGCTATGTTGTGGCGGCCTATCACCGCGCCGAGCTCAAGGAATCCAATCTCATCGGTGATCTCGGCATGCTCGGATCGAACCTGGTGGTGATGGCCGGTGCGGCAAGCGAATACTGCTTCACCGATCCCGAATGCGCGGCGGAGTATGTCAATCAGGGGCAGGTGTTCCTGGGCTTCGGTTCGACCCCGCCCTACCGGGTGATCTCGAAGACCCCGCTCAAGTCGCTCGCCGATCTGAAGGGAAAGCGGATCCGCAGCTTCTCGGCCTATGGACGCTGGGCCGAGGCCATGGACGGCGTGCAGGTCAACCTTCCCGCGGGCGACATCTACCAGGGGTTCTCGCAGGGCACGATCGACGCCAACATGCATCCCTACGAGGCGCTGGTGACGCTGAGCCTGAAGGATGTGGCGAAATATGTCACGGATCTGCCGCTCGGCACGTTCTACATCAACGCTCTGTTTGACACCAATCTCGACCTCTGGCGCAAATGGGATGCCGAGACCCGCGTCGCGGTGATGGACACGGCAGTCGAGGGGATCGGCCGCGCGGCGGCTGCGACCTACAGCGAAGATCTGGCCTTCGCCAATGGCGGTGTCGCCAAGCTCGGCGTCGAAGTCGTCACCCCCGACCCGGATGTTGTCGATGCGACGAAGGCATTCGTCGAAAAGGACGTTCCCGCCATCGCGGCGCTGAACGAAGAAACATTCGGCGTCACTGGCGCCGCGCCCAAGATCGCCCGGTTCCAGGAACTGGTTGCCAAGTGGGAAGGGCTGGTCGCCAAGATCGACCCCGCCAATCAGGACCAGGTGGCCGATCTCTACCGCGAGAATGTCTTCGGAAGCATCGATAAGGCGACCTACGGCATGTAGATCACGGTTTCGGCGGGCCGCATCCGCGGCTCGCCGGCCATCTGTCATAAAGGTCAGCCGTATGTCCGGTCCACACTCCCTGTTTTTCAGGCTTGGTCGCCTGCTTTCCCGCACGCTCGACGCCACGCAGGTGATTGCCGCAATCCTCGTCATGGCGATGATGCTGCACGTGGTTCTGGACGTTGTCCTGAAATATGCGATCTCCAACGGCTTTCCGGCCACGGTCGAGATCGTCTCCAACTACTACCTGGTGGGACTGGCCTTCCTGCCGCTGGCGCTGGCCGAGAAGCAGAATGCCCATATCTCTGTGGAGGTGGTGACCTCGATCCTGCCGCTGCCGGTGCAGCGCGGGCTCCTCGTGCTGGCATGGATCCTGTCCATCATCACCTATTCGGTGCTCGCGCATCAGACATTCCTGGATGCGCTGGAAAAGCAGCGCATCGGCGCCTTCATCTTCAGCCAGGGCGTCCGGCTGTTCACCTGGCCGTGCTATTTCATGCTGCCCATCGGCTTCGGGCTGATGGTGCTCGCTCTCGTCTACAGGCTTCTTGCGCTCTTCCGACCTGGAAGCGACGGGCTGGGCGCGGCCGATCCCCTCTACACTTCCCCAGAGCATTATCATGACTGACCTGATGATCGGTTTCTCGGGCGTGGCGGTGGCCGTCCTGCTCATTCTTGCCCGCATTCCGATCGCCGTCGCACTGGCGTCGGTGTCCTTCGTGGGCATCCTCGTGCTGCTCGGAGAGCGGGCGGCCTATGGCATTCTGTCGGCCGTGGTGTACGATTTCGTCGCCAACTGGACGCTGACATCCATTCCGATGTTCCTCCTGATGGGCTTCATCTGCTTCCATGCCGGCCTGACCAAGGGATTGTTCAATGCCTGCCGTGTCTGGCTGTCGGGGCTGCCCGGAGGCCTGGCCATCACCTCGGTGGTGGGCGCGGCCGGCTTTGCCACGGTCACCGGTTCCTCGGTGGCCTGCGCGGCGGCGATGGGCCGGATCGCGGTCCCGGAAATGCTGCGGCTGGGATACAAGCCCGAGCTCGCCACCGGCTGCATCGCCGCCGCGGGCACCATAGGGGCGCTGATACCGCCCAGCATCCTGCTGATTCTGTTCGGGGTGTTCACCCAGACGCCGGTGAGCCTGCTGTTCCTCGGCGGAGTCGGCGCGGGACTTCTGACCGCGATCTCCTACATCTTTGTCATCATCGTCCGGGTGAAGCTCGATCCCTCGCTGGCCCCGAGTTCCGCCACGCCGATCACCCGCCAGGAGCGGCGCGACGCCATGCGGGAGACCTGGCCGACGCTGCTCTTGATCGGGATCGTGTTCGGCGGCCTGTTCAGCGGCCTGTTCACCGCTACCGAAGCCGGCGCTGTCGGCGCCATGGCCTCCTTCGCGGTCGCCGCGATGAACCGCACCCTCAACCGCGGAGTGATCTGGAATTCCATCGTCGAAACCACGGTCACCACGGCCAGCATCTTCGTCATCACCATCGGCGCAAACCTGCTGACACGGTTTCTGTCGCTGAGCGATGTGGCCGGCGTGCTTTCCGAGACCATTGTCGGTTTCGGCGCCGAGCCGTGGATGCTCGCCATCGGCCTGACCTGCCTCTACATGCTGCTCGGCCTGATCCTGGAGCCCATCGGCGCCATGCTGCTGACGCTGCCGGTCGTGCTGCCGGTGATGGCGGCCTCGGAAGCCAGCTTCATCTGGTACGGGGTGCTGATCGTCAAGCTCCTGGAAATGGGCATGATCACCCCTCCGGTGGGGCTGAACGTCTTCGTGGTCAAGAGCGTGGTGGGCAACCAGGTGTCCACCACCCAGATCTTCCGGGGAATCTGGTGGTTCCTGGTGATCGATTTCGTCGTCGTCGGGCTGATGATCGCCTTTCCGGGGCTGGTTACGGCCCTTCCGAACCTCATTGGAAGCTGACCGGCCCCCGGTGGAGGGTCCGGTCGCCACCCCTGTCAGTTGCAGTTCATACCGGAGGTCCCATGCGCGCTTTGATCCAGGAATGGCCCTTGCTTTGCCACAGGATTATCGACTACGCGGCCATCCAGCACGGCGCCCGCGAGGTCGTCTCGCGCTCGGTCGAAGGTCCCATCGTCCGCACCAGCTATGCCGCCATCCGCGCCCGCGCGCTCAAGGTCAGGACCCGTCTGGCGGCCGACGGCTTCAACCGTGACGACCGAATAGCGACGCTCGCCTGGAACACCAGCCGCCATGTCGAAGCCTGGTACGGCGTCATGGGCGCGGGCATGATCTGCCACACGCTCAATCCGCGGCTGTTTCCCGAACAGCTGGCCTGGATCATGAACGATGCAGACGACCGCATGGTGTTCGTCGATCTCACCTTCGTGCCGCTGATGGAAAAGATCGCGCCGCTGGTTCCTGGCCTGCGGCGGATCGTGGTGCTGACGGATGCCGCCCACATGCCCCGGACGTCGTTGTCCGGCGCCGTCGCCTACGAGGACTGGATCGCGGAGGCAACGGTCGGGCTGGACTGGCTGCCGGCCGAGGAGACCGACGCGGTGGCGCTGTGCTACACCTCGGGCACCACCGGCAATCCCAAGGGCGTGCTCTATTCGCACCGCTCCAATGTGCTGCATGCGATGATGGTGACGCGGCCCGACGCCATGGAGATTTCCTCCCGCGACACGGTCATGCCGGTGGTGCCGATGTTTCATGCCAATGCCTGGGGCATCGCCCATGCCGCGCCGATGGCCGGCGCGAAGCTGGTGATGCCGGGCGGGCGCATGGATGGCGAGGCAATCTGGGAACTGCTCGACAGCGAGCGGGTGACGCTGACGGCCGCCGTTCCCACCGTCTGGCTGATGCTGCTCGAGTATCTGCGCCAGACCGGCAAGACGCTGCCCTGGCTCAAGCGCGTGGTCATCGGCGGATCGGCATCGCCGCGGGCGATGACGATGGCCTTCGAGAAGGACTACGATGTCGAGGTGATCCATGCCTGGGGAATGACCGAAATGTCGCCGGTGGGATCCCTGACCACGCTCAAGCCCGAGAACAGCGGTCTCGCGGGCGATCAGCTCTACGACCTCAAGCAGAAGCAGGGATTTGCGCCGTTCGGTGTCGAGATGAAGCTCGTCGACGACGAGGAACGCCAACTTGATTGGGACGGCAAGACCTTCGGCCGGCTCAAGGTGCGCGGAATGGCGGTTGCCTCGTCCTATTACGGTGGCACGGGCGCCGACAGTTTCGACAGCCAGGGCTGGTTCGAGACCGGGGATGTCGCGCATATCGATCAACTCGGCTACATGCAGATCACCGACCGGGCCAAGGACGTCATCAAGTCGGGCGGCGAATGGATCTCGACCATCGATCTGGAAAACCTGGCCGTGGCTCATCCCGATGTCGCCGAGGCAGCCGTCATCGGCATCGCGGATCCGAAATGGGACGAACGCCCGCTTCTGATCGTCGTGGCGCGGGCGGGGGCGGAGCGGGAGGCGGCGCCGATCCTTTCCTTCATGGAGGGCAAGATCGCCAAATGGTGGATCCCGGACGAGGTCGCCTTCGTCGATGAAATCCCGCACACGGCCACCGGCAAGATCAACAAGGTCGCGCTCCGGGAAATGTTCAGCGACCGGGTCAGCTGAGTGATATCCGCTCCCCGCCGGGCCCCGACCCCGAGATCCTTCCCGACCAGGACGGCATGCCTTCCGATTGTCCGGACGTGCGCGTCGAGCGGACGCGAGGATTGATCGTCTCCCGGTCTGCCGTCGCTCAAGCGCTGGGCAGAGGTGCGACTGCCGACGTCCGGCCATGCGAGAGCCCGGAAAGCTGCGTCATCATCATCCGCCGCTGATGCCGCCGGTGGCGCTGGGCTGGGTCTCGTCGACGCTCGCCGGCGCCATCGTCTGCTCCTCGGCCAGCCACAGGAACGCGAAAAACAGCCGGCAATGGCGGCTGCCGCGATGGCGACGGCTCCGTGCGGCACTTCGTTGGGAATGATTCCTTCGTCTGTCCGTCCGCTGCACGCCTGATCGGCCGTCATCCCGCGCGGCACAACCGCTCCCACCGGTCCGGGTGGTCCTCGTCGTAGAATTCGTGGACCTTCTCGTCCTGCGCCGCCTGTTCGCGGCGGGTCAGGAGCCGCTGCCGCATCAGGGCGTTGATGATCGGGGCGCCGAGCAGCAACGGCCCGACGGCGACGGCGAAGACCCAGAGCACGTTTTCCATCTCATTCCTTCCTTGCGGCTCGAGAGCCGTTCGATGGTCCCCAATCGGCGGGCGCCCGGTTTGTTCCCGATCCTTGATGCGCCCCAGTCCACGGCCTGAGGGGCAGGGGACCTGCCTCCGGCGGTGGGGGCAGGCTGGGCTGCAGCGCCTGCATCCCCGGCCGCGCCACCGCCACACTTTGAAGGATCGCTCTTTCGCGGGGGGCTGGATCCCGAAACGGTGCGTCGGGATCCGCACGCCGCCGCCCTTGGCACGCCGCGGAGTGCGGGATTCGGTTTCCGCCCCAGGCGGATATTGACAAGGTTTCAAACTTGTTTCACTCTGTGCATGACTGTTTCGAATAGCGAAACAGAATGGGAGGAGTCACCATGAAGAGATTGGCCGTATTTGCGGGCAGCGCGTTGCTGGCGTTTTCACTTTCCGCGTCCGCGCAGGAAGTCACCCTGAAGATGGGGCACGCCGCCTCGTCCAAGCACATTTTCCAGACCGGACTCGAGATCTTCGCCAAGAAGGTCGCCGAGAAGACAAACGGCAACGTCAAGGTCGAAGTCTATGGCGATCGCCAGCTCGGCGACGACAAGCAACTGCTCGAAGGTCTGCAGATCGGCCTGATCGACGGCGCGCTGGTCTCGACCGCGACGCTGCCGCTGGTGGTCGGCGCCGGATCCTTCGACGCCTTGCAGCAGCCCTTCGCGGTCAAGAGCTACGAGCAGCTCTCTGCCGTGCTCACGTCCGAGCTCGGTGACGAACTGCTCGCCACCCTCGACGCCAAGTCGATCAAGGGCGTCGGCTTCGTCGACGCCGGCCTGCGCCACTTCCTGGCCAAGGACAAGGATGTCTCCAGCGTCGCCGATTTCGCCGGCCTGAAGACCCGCATCGTCCCGATCCCGCTGCACAAGGCGATCTGGGAAGCCATCGGCGTCAATCCGATCGGCATGGCCTATGGCGAGGTCTATTCGGCGCTCGAGACCGGCACCATCGACGCCGTCGAGATCAACCTGTCCTCGATCCAGTCCGAGAGCCTCTACAACGCCGCCAAGAAGGTGACGCTGACCGGGCACTATTTCTGGCCCGGCGCCGTCATGCTGTCGTCCCAGGCGTGGGGCAAGCTCAGCGACGCCGACAAGAAGGCCGTCGAGGAAGCCGGTCGCGAGACCACGACCGAAGCCTACGCGCTGGCCGCCACCCAGGAAGCCGACACCATCACCTTCCTCAAGGACAATGGCGTCACCATCACCGAGTTGAGCGATCTCGACAAGATGAAGGAACTGACCGCCCCGGTGGTCGAGAGCTGGAAGGGCAAGGACCCGTTGATTGCCAAGTTCCTCGACGCCTACGCCAAGGGAGAATGATCCGATGGCGACGGCGACCAAGGTTTACCAGTGGAGCCGTCTGCCCAGGGAAAAGGTTCGCGAGGGTGTCTCGCGAACCGCCTTCCGGGGAGACAGCGCGATGATGGTGATGAACTGGCTCGAGCCGGGCATGGAGAAGAAACCCCATTCCCACCCCTTCGAGCAGCTCGCCTTCATTCTCTCGGGCCGCGTTCGCTTCGAGATCGGCGACGACGTGGTCGAAGTCGGCCCCGGCGAAGTGGTGCGCATTCCGCCCGATGTCATCCATTGCGGCGAGGCGATCGGCGACGAGGTCGCGGTCAATCTCGATGTCTTCGCACCGGTGCGGGCCGATTACCTGCACCTGACCGAATACCAGGAACCCGATTTCCTGTAGCCAAGTCTGTTCAAGTTCGATGAATTTTCACCTGCCCGGCACGCCCTGCCTGGCGATCGGATGAAGCATGCCGCGAGTCTGACGCGGAAACCGGAGTCGCCGCCGTGACTGTCACACTCTTCCACCGCGTCTTCCGAACCGGCCTGCAGGCGGTTCTGGCCGCGCTGATGATCGGGTTGCTCGCGGTGATGAGCGCCCAGATCATCTGGCGCTACGGTCTGAATTCCTCGCTGCTCTGGTCGGAGGAGCTCTGCCGCTACATGCTGATCTGGGTCTCGTTCCTCGCCGTCATCTTCGCCTATGAGCGCGGCGAGATCGCGGCGCTGTCCTTCCTGTCCACCTCGCTGCCGCGGGTCGGCGCGCTGGTGCTGGCCATTGTCGGCGGCCTGTTCGCGGTCGTGCTGTGCTTCACGCTGGTCTACTACGGCTACATCTACGCCGGTTTGGCCGGCGGCCAGCCGATCCCGGCGCTGCGCTTCATCTACGAGGACATCTTCGGACCGTCCGCACCGGTCGCGCCGAGCGTGTTCTGGGTCTACTTCGCGCTGCCGCTGGGGATGGGACTTCTCGGCCTGCGCATTCTCATCGACATCGGCCTCTACGGCCGGGCCATCGTCCGAGGCGAAACGCTCGGCGATGTGACATTTCGCACCGGGAGTGCCGCGCAATGACCCTCTACCTGATCGCCTTTCTCGGCTTCATGGTCATCGGCATCCCGGTGGCCTTCAGCCTCGGCCTGGCGTCGCTGACCTATCTCGTCATCAACGACCAGACCCATCTGCTGATCGGCTTCCCACAGAAGATGATCGCCGGCATCGACAATTTCGTGCTGCTGACCATTCCCTTCTTCATCCTCGCCGGCAACCTGATGAACTCCGCCGACCTGACGCGGCAGATCGTCCGCTTCGCGCAGTTGCTGGTCGGCCGGGTGCAGGGCGGACTGGCGGCGGTCAACGTGGTCGCCAGCATGATGTTCTCCGGCGTCAGCGGCGCGGCCACCGCCGAAGCCTCGGCCATCGGCAGCGTCATGATCCCCTCGATGCGCCGCGACGGCTATGCACCCGAATACGCCGCAGCGCTGACGGCCGCCGGGTCGATCCTCGGGCCGCTGGTGCCGCCGTCGCTGTCGCTGATCCTTTACGGGGTGCTCACCGGCACCTCGATCGCCGACCTGTTCCTGGCCGGCATCGTGCCCGCCTTCCTGCTCTGTGGACTGCTCATCGTCTATGTGCTGGTCAAGGCGCGTCGCGAGGGGCATCCGCTGCCGCCGGAAGTCTCCAAGGAGGAACGGCGCGGACTGGCGCTCAAGGCGCTGCCGGCGCTGCTGCTGCCGGTGATCATCGTCGGCGGCATCCGCAGCGGCATCTTCACGCCGACCGAGGCCGCAGCCGTCGCCGCCGTCTATGCGCTGGCCGTCGGGACGATGCTGTACCGGACGCTCAGCCTCAGGAAGATCCTGGCAGCGTTCTACGAGACCGCAACCATGACCGCCGGCGTCATGCTCATCGTCGCCATGGCCAGCATGACCTCCTTCATCCTCGGCATCGAGAACATCCCGCAGGCGATCGCCGCGCAGCTGCTGCAGATCAGCTCTTCGCCCTGGGTGCTGATCCTGCTGCTCAACGGCGTGCTGCTGGTGCTCGGCCTGTTTCTGGAGCCGCTTGCGGCCCTGGTGCTGGCAATGCCGATCCTCAACGAGATCTTCCCGCTGCTGCACATCGACCCGGTGCAGTTCGGGATCATGGTGGTGCTCAACCTGATGATCGGAATGATCACGCCGCCGGTGGGACTGTGCCTGTTCATCGTCTCGGCCATCGGCCAGGTGTCGCTGGAGAAGGTGGCGCGCGCAGTGCTGCCGATGATCGGCATCTGCCTGATCATTCTCACCCTCGTGGCCTTCGTGCCGTTCCTCACGCTTGCCCTGCCACTGTTCTTCAAAGGCTGAGCTCATGACCGACAGCAAGACGACCAACCAGTCCACCGAGGCCGCCTTCCGCATCATCGAGGAGATGGCGCCGATGAGCGAGAGCGTCCGCGTCACCGACCTCGCCAAGCGGCTCGGCATGCCGCGGACCCGGATCTACCGCTACCTGCAGACGCTCGTCAGCCTCGGCTATGTCCGCCAGGACCCCGCGACCGAGCGCTACCGGCTGACGCTGAAGCTGTTTCATGTCGGCCAGGCGATCGCCGACGGCACGCAACTGACCAGCGTCGCCCGCCCGGTGATGATGCAGTTGCGCGACAAGACCGGACACACGACGACGCTGTCGATCCCGGAGGACGGCGGCATGCGCGTGGTCGATATCGTGCGCATGGATTCGCCGGTGCAGATCATCACCAAGCCGGGAGCTCTGCTGACCTTCCACGCCTCGGCGCAGGGAAAACTGGCTCTCGCCTTTGGGAAACCGGAATTTTGGGATGGCATCAAGGACCAGCCACTCGAAGCCTTCTCGTCGCTGACCAACACCAGCATCGACCGGCTCCGCAAGGAAATCGAACGCGCCCGCCTGACCGGCTGGGCGGTGGCGCCCGAGGAGACGCTGCGCGGCGTCAACGCCGTCTCGGCGCCGATCTTCGACCTGCAGAACCAGTTCGTCGCCACCATCACCATCGCCGGCTCGGTGCAAGACATCAAGCCTGAACCTTCGGCAGCGCAATGCGCGGCCGTTACACACGCGGCGAGAGCGATCTCCGCCGATCTGGGATGCACGGAGTACCCGATATGACACGTTACGCGCTTGCCATCGACATCGGCGGCACCTTTACCGACGCCGTGCTGCTGGCATCCGACGGCCGCAGCTTCGTCGACAAGACGCTGACCACCCACAACGACCTGCTGGAGGGTTTTTTCCGCGGCGTCGACCTGGTGCTGGGCAAGGCGGGCATCGGCCCGGCCGACGTCGACGACGTTGTCGTCCACGCCACCACCATCGTCACCAACGCGCTCATAGAACGCAAGGGACCGCCGGTGGCGTTGCTGCTGACCGAGGGGTTCCGCGACATCCTCTACATCCGCGAGGAACACCGCTACGACATGTACGATCCGCAGATCGAGTTCGCCGAGCCGCTGGTGCCCGCCGAGCGCACCTTCACGCTGCGCGAGCGCGCCTTTGCCGACGGCAGCATCGGCACGCCGATCAACCGCACCGAAGTGCTCGAGGTGATTGCCAAGTGTCGCGCCAAGGGTGTGGTGTCGGTTGCCGTCTGCTTTCTCAACTCCTACCGCAACGGCGCCAACGAGGAAGAAGTAGGCCGGATCTTCGCCGAGGAGGCGCCCGACATCTATGTCTCGCTCTCCAGCGTGATTGCCCCGCAGATGCGTGAATATCCCCGCGCCTCCACCGTCGCCATCAACGCCTACACCGTGCCCATGACCCGGCCCTACCTCTCGGCGCTGATCGCCGAACTCGGCAATCGCGGCTTCGTCCAGCAGCCACTGATCATGCTGTCGAACGGCGGTGTCATCGGCGCCGAGCGCGCCAGCAGCTTTCCGGTCCGCATGATCGAATCGGGCCCCGCCGCCGGAGCGCTCGTCGCCTGCCATTTCTCGCGCATCTTCGGCATTCCCGACCTGATCTCGTTCGACATGGGCGGCACCACCGCCAAGGCCTGCATGGTGCAGGGCCACGAGCCGCTGGTCACCAGCACCTTCGAGGTCGACCGCCGCTACCGCTTCAAGCCGGGCAGCGGCATGCCGATCACCGTGCCGTCGATCGACATGATCGAGATCGGCGCCGGCGGCGGCTCCATCGCCTCGGTCGATGATCTCGGCCTGCTCAAGATCGGGCCGGAAAGCGCCGGCTCCATGCCCGGACCGGCCTGCTATGGCCGCGGCGGCACCCATGCCTGCGTCACCGACGCCGACGTGATGCTCGGCATCCTCAATCCGGACCGCTTCCTCGGCGGCGACATGAAGCTCGATGCCGAGGCCGCGGGACAGGCCTTCGACCGGCTCGGCGCCAAACTCGGTCTCAGCCGCACCCAGTCTGCCTGGGGCGTGTTCGAAGTCGTCTGCGAGCAGATGGCGGCTGCAACCCGCACCCATGCAACCGAACGGGGCATCGACTATCGAGGCCTGCCGCTGCTGGCCTTCGGGGGCGCCGGCCCGGTGCATGCCTGCATGGTCGCCAATCTCACCGATTCCACCAAGGTGATCTACCCGCCGCTCGCGAGCGTGCTCTCCGCCTTCGGCACGCTGGTGACCCCGGCGCAGATCGATCTGGTGCGCAGCCTGGTCTCGCCGCTGGCCGATCTCGACTGGGACAAGGTCGACGTCGTGCTGGCGGCCATGGTGGAGGAGGGGGGCGCCGCGCTCTCCGAGGCCGGCATTCCGAAAGCGGACGCGAGCTTCGGCTACTCCGTCGAGATGCGTTATATGGGCCAGCAGTCGGAAGTCCGCATCAGCCTGCCCGACGATGTCCGCAAGAGCCGCGACACCGCGGCCATCCACGACCTGTTCGAGGCCGAGTACCACCGCCAGTACGGGCTCAAGCTCGCCGGCATGGGCATCGAGATGGTCAACTGGCTGGTGACAGCCAGCGGCCTGCAGCCCGACCGGCCTGCGGCAAAGCAGGCGACGAGCGCGTCGGTGCCCAATCGCTCCAGCCGCATCGTCCACATTCACGGAAAGCCGGAGGAGGTGCAGGTCTACCAGCGCTCCGCCGTGACGGCGTCCGACCGCATTGCCGGTCCCGCGATCATCGAGGAGCGCGAGACGACAATCTTCATTCTCAAGAACTGGACCGCGACGCTGCACGAGAGCGGCAGCATCGTGGCAGACAAGACAAAGGGAGCCCTCTGATGGACGGCGTGGAACTTCAGATCCTGTGGAGCAATCTCATCGGCATCGTCAGCGAGCAGGCGCGCGCCTTGCAGCGCATCGCCTTCAGCCCGATCGTGCGGGAAGCCGGCGACCTCGCCAACGGCCTGTTCGACGAAAAGGCGCGGATGGTGGCGCAGGCCGTCACCGGCACGCCGGGGCACATCAACTCGCTCGCAGCGGCGGCGAGCAATCTGCTCGCCCATACCGACATGACTGAGCTCAAGCCCGGCGACGTGCTGATCACCAATGATCCGTGGATGTCGGCGGGCCACTTCTTCGACATCACCATCCTGTCGCCGATCTTTCGCGGCGACCGCATCATCGCCTATGCCGGCTCGACCATTCACCACTCCGACATCGGCGGCTACGGCATCGGCTCGGGCGCCCGCGACATCCATGAGGAGGGGCTCTGGATCCCGGTGATGAAGCTCTACGAGCAGGGACGGCCGAACAAGACCCTGTTCGACATCATCAAGCGCAACGTGCGCACGCCCGATGCCTTGATGGGTGATCTCGGCGCCCAGGTCTCCAGCGGCCTGATCGCGTCCGAGCGGCTCAACGCGCTCTGCGACCGCTACGGCCTCGACGACATTGCCGAGTTGTCTCAGGAGATCATCGAGCGGTCCGAGAAGGCCACCCGCGAAGCCATCCGCAAGTTGCCGAGCGGCACCTATCACGGCGCCTCCAAGTTCGATGTGCCCGGCGGCGAGGTCATCGACCTCAAGACCGCGGTGACGGTGGACGCGGAAGCCGGCGAGATCACCATCGATTTCGAGGGCTCGTCGGGACCGAGCGCCATGGGCATCAATGTGGTGCCGGCCTACACCCACGCCTATGCCACCTTCGCCATCCGCTCGACGCTCAATCCCGACCTGCCCAACAATGCCGGCTCGCTGGCGCCGATCCGGATCAAGCTGCCTGACGACTGCGTCGTCAACGCGCGCTATCCGTCGCCGGTCAATGCCCGCCACGTGGTCGGCATGTATGTGCCGTTCCCGATCCTCAAGGCGCTGGCGCAGGTGGTGCCCGACGCGGTGATTGCCGAAGGCTCCGGCGCGGTCTGGACCATCCAGGTGCAGGGACGCGATGCGGCGGGCAAGCCCTTCACAAGTTCGATGTTCAACTATTCGGGCGGCATGGGCGCACGCGCCACCAAGCCGGGCCTGTCTGCCATCTGCTATCCGACCGGCGTGTCCGCCGTGCCGGTCGAGGTGCTCGAAGCCTCCTATCCGATCGCGTTCACCTGCAAGGAACTCGAACGCGGCACCGGCGGCACCGGCAGGCAGCCGGGCGGCGACGGCCAGCGCATCGGCTACCGCATGCGGACCAACTCGCCGTGGCTGCTCAACACCATTCCGAGCCGGCTGTCGAATGCGCCGGAGGGCCTGTTCGGCGGCGGGGACGGTGCTGCCGGGGTGTTCCAGATCAATGGCGAAAACATCGTCGACACCCGCAAGCGGCAGATGCAGCCCGACGACGAGGTGTTCATGATCACCCCGGGCGGCGGCGGCTACGGAGCCGTCTGACATGCAGAAAGAGCGCCTCGGCGTGTTGCGCCGGGGCTCGTGAAACGGGCAAAGTCGATGGATCGATAACGAGCTGTCCGCCTGTTGCCTGTCCGACGGGGCCGGGCAAGGCCTGGCGCCACAGCTCCGCCAGCAACATTGAAAGGGCGCGGCATGAATGTTTCCGAATGGCTGGTGCGGACCGCGCGCCGATCTCCCGAAGCGCCGGCGCTGCTCTCGGGCGAGCGCGTCGTCGCCACCTATGCTGAGTTCGCCGAGCGGGCGGCGCGCATCGGCGCCACGCTCAGGTCCGGCCACGGCATCAGGCCGGGAGACCGGGTGGCGCTGTTCATGAAGAATGCGCCGGACTATCTCGAACTGCTCTACGGCATCTGGTTCTGCGGCGCCGTGGCCGTTCCGGTCAATGCCAAGCTGCATGTGCGCGAGGCAGCCTTCATTCTCGCCAATTCCGGCAGCCGCATGGTCTTCGTTTCCGGCGGTGAAGCTGAACTGGCCGCAGTGCTGGAATCCGAATGCCTGATCGTCGATACGCATGACGGCCCGCTGGCTGACGCATTCATTGCGCCGCTCGCCTCGCCGGAGCCGAGGGCAGGCACGGACCTCGCCTGGCTGTTCTACACCTCCGGCACCACCGGCAAGCCCAAGGGCGTGATGCTGAGCTTCGCCAATCTGCAAGCGATGACCTATGCCTATTTCGTCGACGTCGACGACGTGCTTGCCGAAGACGCCGCCGTCTACGCGGCGCCGATCTCGCACGGGGCAGGGCTCTACAATTTCATGCATGTGCTGCGCGGCAGCCGCCACGTGGTGCCGGAATCGGGCGGCTTCGATGCCGCCGAACTCTGCGACCTGGCGCCACGGCTCAAGAGCGTGACGATGTTCGCCGCCCCGACGATGATCAGCCGGCTGTTGAGCTTCGCGCGCCAGAGCGGCTATCGCGGCGACGGTATCCGCACCATCGTCTATGGCGGCGGGCCGATGTATCTCAGCGACATCCAGACGGCCACCGATCAGTTCGGCGACCGCTTCGTGCAGATCTACGGCCAGGGCGAATGCCCGATGGCGCTGAGCGCGCTGCCGCGTGGAGCGATCGTCGATCGGAGCCATCCCGCGTGGAAGGAACGGCTGGGCTCGGTGGGAACCGCTCAATCCTGCGTGCGCATCCGCATCGTCGACCCTGAGGGCAATGACCGGGCAGCGGGAGAGATCGGCGAGATCATCGCCGAGGGCTCGCCGGTGATGGCCGGCTACTGGGACAACCCGCAGGCCACCGCAACCACCCTGCGCGATGGATGGCTGTGGACCGGCGACATGGGCAGCCTCGACGCCGACGGCTATCTCACGCTGCGCGACCGCTCCAAGGACGTCATCATCTCGGGCGGCACCAACATCTATCCGCGCGAGGTCGAGGACGCGCTGCTCTCGCATCCCGGCGTGACCGAGGTTTCGGTGGTGGGCCGGCCGAACCCGGAATGGGGCGAGGAGGTGGTGGCCTTCGTCGTGCTGACCGAGCCCGGTTCGGTGAGCGAGGCGGAGCTGGACGCCCATTGCCGTGCCCATATCGCCGGCTTCAAGCGGCCCAGGACCTATCGGTTCGAGGAGGCGCTGCCCAAGAACAATTACGGCAAGATCCTCAAGACCGAGCTGCGGCAGAAGCTGCATTCAGACTAGGGCGCTTCCATTTTCGTTGAACCGCAGACGCGCTCCCGGTTCTTGATAGGGGCATTGTCCCGCGACGAAGTGACATTCACGTCGTCCGGAGATGATCTAAAGCGAATCGCGCAGGCGACCGACCCAGCCCTTCTTTTCGGCGACCTCCGCAGCCGGCGCGTCGTCGCCGGCCGGCTGCGGGCCGACGATCTGGCTGAACTTCGAGAAGAAATCGCCAGCCAGCTTCTTGGCCGTTCCGTCGATCAGCCGGCTGCCCAGCTGGGCGATCTTGCCGCCGATCTCGGCCGAGACCGCATAGTTGAGCATGGTCGCCTCGCCGTCGGGGACCAGCACCACCCTGGCGCCGCCCTTGGCAAAGCCCGCCATGCCGCCCGAACCCTCGCCGCTGATCGTGTAGCCGTTCGGCGGATCGAGATCGGACAGCGTCACCTTTCCGGTGAAGCTCGCCTTTACCGGCCCGACCCGCAAGGTCACCTTGGCGTTCATCTCGGTGTCCGACGTCTTCTCGATCGAATCGCAACCGGGAATGCATTGCCTGAGCACCTCGACGTCGTTCAATGCGGCGTAGACCTGCTCGCGGGAAGCCTCGATGCGCTGGGAGCCGTTCATTTCCATCTTGATATGTCCTTGTCAGAGTGTGCGTTGGCCGCGACGGCGGATCTCGATCATTTCGGCGACGATCGAGAACGCGATCTCGTCGGGCGTGATGGCGCCGATGTTGAGGCCCGCCGGGGCATGGATGTGCTCGAGCCGCTCGGATGCGACCCCGGATGCCGTCAGGTCGGCCTTGAGCGCGGCTGCCTTCTTGCGCGAGCCGACAAAGGCCAGGTACTTGCAGGGCGCCTGCACGGCCGCCTTCAGCGCCAGGCTGTCGCCGCGGCCCTGGGTGGCGATCACCACATAGTCGCGCTCGCTGCCGTCGACGGGAATGGCGTAGCCGTCGACCAGCCGGTCGGCTTCGCCGAAGCCGGCGTGCTCGGGCGCGGGGGCGCAGACGGTGACGAAGAACCCCATGCGGCGGGCGAGGTCGGCGAGTGCCACCGCCACCGGGGAGGCGCCGCAGACCGTCAGGTGCGGCCGCGGCAGCACCGGCTCGACAAACACATCCATGGTTCCCTGGCTCGGGCACATGTTCTTGGCATAGACGACGCCGTCGCGGATCTCGCCGGCCTTGACCCGGTGCTCCGACAATTGCTCGTCGGGCTGGATGCTGACAAGCCGCGACTGCCCGTCGGCCAGCGCCTCGCGCGCGGCCTTGAGCACCGCGCCGCGGGCGCAGCCTCCGCCGATCCAGCCTTCGGTGATGCTGCCATCGGCCAGGATCACCGCCTTGGCGCCGGCCTTCGCCGCGGTGACCGATACGGTGCGCACCACGGTGGCCAGCGCGAAGGGCTCGCCCTTCGATCTGTAGTTGCTGATCAGATCGAGAATGTCGGACTGCCGCGGCATGGTCATATCTTCGCCAGATAGGGTTCAAGAGCTTTGAGACTGTCGAGATCGTGGGCCGGCGCAAACAGATCGACATAGGGCAGCGCCGCCTTCATGCCGGCGGCCTCGGGCTGATAGCCCTGCCAGCCGATCATCGGATTGAGCCAGGCGATGCGGCGGCAGCGGCGACGCAGGGCCTGCATCTCCGCCCCCAGATTCTCCGCCGGTCCGGTGTCGTAGCCGTCCGAGACGATCATCACGCAGGTGCGCGAATGGATGCAGCGTTTGGCATGCCAGCGATTGAAGGTGGCGAGGCTCTCCCCGATCCGTGTTCCGCCGCCGGTGCCCTGGGCCAAGAGTGACATCCGTTCCATGGCGCGCTGCGGATTGCGTTCCTTGAGAGCCGGCGAGATGTGGATCAGGCGGGTGTGGAAGACGAACGCCTCGGCCTCGCGAAAACTGTCGAGCACGCCATGCATGAAGCGCAGGAAGACGGCCGAATACAGGCTCATCGAGCCGGAGGCGTCGAGCAGCACCACGAGCCGCAACGGCTTGTCCTTGCGCCTGCGGCGGACGAGCTCGATCGGGGTGCCGCCATGGGCGATGCTCTTGTGGATGGTTCGCCTGAGGTCGAGCCTCTGGCCGGAGCGGCGCGCATGCATCCGGCGCGTCAGCCGGGCGCGCATGCTCATGGCAAGGCGCCCGGCAAGCTCGTGGGCTGCGGCCAGATCCTCGGGCTGGGTGAGGTGGCGGAAATCGGTCCGCGACAAAAGCTCGGTGCGGGAGGCACCTTCGCGCCTGGACCGGCCGGTCTCGGAAACCTCGCTGCCTTCGCCGCGCTCGACATGGTCGGCTTGATCGCTGTCACCCAGGCCGCGTTGCCCCGCCGCCAGCGACTGCAGGCCCTGCGGCGTTGTCTGCGGCGCGCCGGAGATGCGGGTCGCCGACTTCATGCCGCGGCTCAGCCAATAGGCGTCGAAGATCTCGTCGAATTTCTGCCAGTCCGATTGCCGGCCGCAGAACAGCGCCTTCAGAGCGGGGCGCAGGCGCGAGGGCCGGGCCGCGTCGTGTCCGCTCAGCATCGCCAGGGCATCCCGGGTCTCGGCCAGCCCGATGACGAAGCCGTTGTCGCGCAGGATATGGGCAAAGCCGTTGAGCTTCGTCCGGACGCCGGCGCCAAGGGGGTTTTCCGCGGCGATCGCCAGACTCATCTCAGGCCACCCTGCCGATGAGGCGGTCGGAGACTTCGCGGGTCATGCGCGACTTGTCCTCGGCCGTCTTGATCAGGCACATCAGCGTCTCGTGCACCGTTTCCGGCTCATCGCGGAGATGGCGGACCTCCAGCCCGGCAAGCGTCGCCGCCCAGTCGAGCGTTTCGGCGACGCCCGGCGACTTGCGCAGGTCCTCCTTGCGGATGAGACCGACCATGGTGGCGATCTGCAATGCCAGATCGGTGTCGATGCCGGGCAGCCGCGACAGGATGATCCGGGCCTCCCGGTCGACATCTGGATAATCGACATAATGATAGAGGCAGCGGCGGCGCAGCGCGTCGCTGAGTTCGCGGGTGCCGTTCGACGTCAGGATGACGCGGGGAATGGTGGTGGCCGTGATCGTCCCCAGTTCGGGAATCGACACCTGGAAGTCGGAGAGCAGCTCGAGCAGGAACGCCTCGAACTCCTCGTCGGCGCGGTCGACCTCGTCGATGAGCAGGACGGCGGGCTTCGCCTGCCGGATGGCGGCCAGCAGCGGCCGTTCCAGGAGATAGGCCTCGCTGAAGATGTGCTCCTCGACCGCCGAGGCGTCGCTGCCCTCGCGCGCCTTGATGGCCAGCAACTGGCGCTGGTAGTTCCACTCGTAGAGCGCCGCGCTCTGGTCGAGGCCCTCGTAGCATTGCAGGCGGATCAGCCTTGTGTCGTGGGCCAGCGCCAGGGCGCGCGCCACCTCGGTCTTGCCGACTCCGGCTTCGCCCTCGAGCAGCAGCGGTCGCCGGAGGCTCTCCATCAGCCACAACGCCGTGGCCAGGTCGCGGTCGGGAATGTACCCGACCGCTGCCAGTTGCATGGCAATCTCTTCCTGTGGAATTTTCACCGGTTTGCTGATCCTATTGGTGCAGGTTCAGTTTCTCGCCGACCTTCCACAGACGCCAGGCATCGTGCGGCATCTGGATGTGCCCGGCGCCGAGGAACGCATAGGCGTCGTTGACGGCGTTGGAGAAGCACGGCACCCCGCCCACATGCGGGCTTTCGCCCACGCCCTTGGCGCCGATGGGGTGATGCGGCGAGGGTGTGACGGTGTGGTCGGTTTCCCAGTGCGGGGTCTCCACCGCGGTGGGCAGGAAGAAATCCATGAACGACGCGCCCATGACATTGCCCTGCTCGTCGTAGCGGATTTCCTGGCCCATGGCGCAGGCAAACGCTTCGGTCAGCCCGCCATGCACCTGGCCCTCGATGATCATCGGGTTGATGCGGGTGCCGCAGTCGTCGAGCGCGTAGAAGCGCCGCGTCTTGGCGACACCGGTGTCGACGTCGATGTCCATGACGCAGAAATAGGCGCCGAAGGGATAGGTCATGTTCGGCGGTTCGTAGTAATTGACCGCCTCCAGGCCCGGCTCCATGTTCGGGGGTGGGCTGTTGTAGGCGGCCCAGGCGATTTCCTTCATCGTCTTGAACTTCTCCGGAAGCCCCTTCACCCGGAAACGGTCGACGTCCCATTCCAGGTCGCCTTCATGCACTTCCAGCATGTGGGCGGCGATCATCTGCGCCTTGGCCTTGATCTTGCGGGCGGCCACGGCGGTTGCTGCACCCGCCACCGGCGTGGAGCGCGAGCCGTAGGTGCCCAGACCGTAGGGGGCGGTGTCGGTGTTGCCTTCCTCGATCATGATGTCGTCGGCCGGAATGCCGATCTCGGTGGCGATGATCTGGGCGTAGGTGGTCTCGTGGCCCTGTCCCTGGCTCTTGGTGCCCATGCGGGCGATCACCGATCCGGTGGGGTGGATGCGGATTTCCGCCGAATCGAACATGGCGATGCCGAGAATATCGCAGTTCTTGGCCGGACCCGCGCCGACGATCTCGGTGAAGAAGGAGATGCCGATGCCCATCAGCTCGCGGGTTTCGCCGCGGGTGAAGGCCTCGCGCTTCCTGGCCTGCTCTTCGCGCAGCTCCTTGTAGCCTATGGTGTCCATCGCCTTCTTCATGGCGGTGTGATAGTCGCCGCTGTCATATTCCCAGCCGAGCGCGGACTGGTAGGGGAACTGCTCGGCCTTGATGAAGTTCTTGATGCGCAGTTCGGCGGCGTCCATGCCGAGCTTGTGGGCGAGCAGTTCGACCGCCCGTTCGATGGCGAAGACGGCTTCCGTGACCCGGAACGAGCAGCGGTAGGCCACGCCGCCCGACGCCTTGTTGGTGTAGACACCGTCGACGGCGAGATGGGCCACCGGAATGTCGTAGGAGCCGGTGCAGATATTCATGAAACCGGCAGGCCATTTCGACGGGTCGGCGCAGGCGTCGAAGGCGCCGTGGTCGGCGAGCACGTGCACGCGCATGGCGAGGATCTTGCCTTCCTTCGTGGCGGCAAGCTCGGTGGTCATGTGGTAGTCGCGGGCAAACGACGTGGTGGAGAGGTTCTCCATCCGGTCCTCGACCCACTTGACCGGCACGCCGAGCACGATGGAGCCGACCACCGAGCAGACATAGCCGGCATAGGCACCGACCTTGTTGCCGAAGCCGCCGCCGATGTCGGGCGCAATCACGTGGATCTTGTGCTCGGGAAGCCCCGAGATCAGCGAGACGACGGTGCGGATGACGTGCGGCGCCTGGAACGTGCCCCACAGCGTCAGTTCCCCCTTCACCTTGTCGAAGGACGCCACCGACTGGCAGGTCTCGAGCGGCGAGGGATGGGTGCGGTGGTCGACCAGCATTTCCTTGATGGTGACATCGGCATTGGCGAAGACCGCGTCGGTGGCCTCCTTGTCGCCGATCATCCATTCGAAGATGTGGTTTGGGTGCTTGCGGGGGCCGTGGGCGCCCGTCATCTTGTCCTGAATGTCCTCGCGCAGGATCGGCGCGTCGGGCAGCATCGACTTGAACGGATCGACGATGCAGGGCAGCGCTTCGTATTCCACGTCGACGAGCTCGGTGGCGTCGGAGGCGATGTAGCGATCCACGGCGATGACGAAGGCCACTTCCTGGTTCTGGAACAGCACCTTCTCCTCGGCCAGCACCGCCTGCACGTCGCCGGCGAGCGTCGGCATGTAATGCAGCCCCAGCGGCTTGAGGTCGGCGGCGGTGAGCACGGCGATGACGCCCGGCAAGGCCTTGGCGCGGCTGGTGTCGATGCTCTTGATGCGCGCATGGGCGTGCGGCGAACGGACAAAGTCGCCGAACAGCATGCCGGGCAGCTTCAGGTCGTCGACATAGCTGCCCTTGCCCTGGGTGAAGCGGATGTCCTCGACGCGCTTGCGCTTGCAGCCCATGCCCTGGAGTTTTTCGGTGCGCTCGGCGCGGTCCTGGTCAATCCTGGTCTGGTCGTTCATTCTGCAGCCTCCTGGAACGGGGTGCCGTTGATCTTCGCGGCGGCATACTGGATGGATTTGACGATGTTGACGTAGCCGGTGCAGCGGCAGAGATTGCCGGAAATGCCGTGGCGGATTTCGTCTTCGGTGGGCGCGGGATTTTCCTGCAGCAGCCGGTGCGCCCGCAGGATCATGCCGGGCGTGCAGAAGCCGCATTGCAGGCCGTGCATCATGCGAAAACCTTCCTGCAGGGCGCTGAGCGTGCCATCGGCGTTGGCGACACCCTCGATGGTGGTGATGCTGGCGCCGTGGGCCTGGACAGCGAAGGTCATGCAGCTCTTCACCGACATGTCGTCCATGTCGACGGTGCAGGCGCCGCAATGACCGGTGTCGCAGCCGATATGGGCGCCGGTCAGGTTCTGCTGTTCGCGCAGGAAATGGATGAGCAGCGTGCGCGGTTCAACCAGCGCCTCCACCGTCCTGCCGTTGATCGTCAGTTCGATATGCGATTTCGTCATCGGAGTTCCCCCTCAAGCTTCGGTGCGGGACCGGGCCCGCTCAAGTGCGCGTCTGAGCATGATGCCGGCCATCTTGGTGCGATATTCCGCCGGCCCCCGCATGTCGGAGGCAGGGTTGGTGATCGCTTCGGCCGCGGCCAGGGCGGCGTCCACCGAGGGCTTGTCGAGGCGGGTGCCGACGAGCAGCGCGGAGGCCTCCGAGGCCCAGAGCGGGGTTTCCGAGACGTTGGTCAGGCCGATGGATGCGCTGGTGCAGGTGCCGCCCGCCATGGTGATGACGACGGCGGCGGCGGCGGTGGCATAGTCGCCGACCTTGCGCTTGAGCTTCTCGTAGGCGTAGCCGTGTCCCGCCGGGGGGACGGGGATGCGCACCGAGGTCAGGATCTCCCCGTGCTCGAGGGCGGTGTAATAGGCGCCATGGTAGAACTCGCGCGCGGCGACGTCGCGGCCGCCATCCGGGCCGTGGACGCGATAGGTCGCGCCGAGGGCCATCATCAGCGCCGGCATGTCGTTGCCCGGATCGCCATTGGCGACATTGCCGCCGAATGTCCCCTTGTAGCGTATCTGCGGATCGGCGATCAGCCGCGAGGTTTCGGCGATGATCGGGATGTGCCGGGCGAGGTCCTCCGACGCGATCAGCTCGAACTGCGTCGTCATGGCGCCGATGACGATGTCGCCGCCCGCGACGGTGATGCCCTTGAGATTGCCGATCCCGGAAAGATCGACGAGGTGATCGGGCGAGGCCAGCCGGGTCTTCATCAGCGGGATCAGGCTGTGGCCGCCCGCGAGGATGCTCGCCTCCTCGCCAAGGCTGGCCAGCAGGGTAACGGCATCTTCGATGGTTGCGGGTCGATGATAGTCGAATGCGCCAGGTATCATTCTCGCTCCTCCCAAAGCTTGGCAGATGAAGCGACGCTGCCCGTCCCTCCGCCGGAGCGGGAGCGCGTTCGGTCTTCACCAGTGACAAGATGAGAGGGTATTGCGTCGGCGCGGGCCAGCCGCCGGCGCACGAACACCGCATATATGCATGAAATACGGTCGGGCTGCACGAACTGCGTCAACAGTGTTGACGTAACTCAGAGGACTCCGGAGTGCCGGCGCGACTGATGGGCGGCGAGTTCCTGCCTGAGATCGGCGACGCGGGCACGGCTGATCGGCACCGTCCGCCGCACCGGCGAATCGAGTTCCGCCACCGCGGCGTCGCCGGATTTCTTCACTCGGCCGACATGCTCGAGATTGACGATGTAGCTGCGATGGGTGCGGTAGAAGGCCGGCTTGGGAAGCCGCTCGAAGATCTCCGTGATCGAGAGCGGGCAGAAGAGGTCGTCGCGTCCGTTGAAGACATAGGTGTAATGGGCATTGGCGTGCACGGAGACCACTTCATTGGCGGCGATGTGAAACCGGTTGCCGTTCTTCTCGATCGGCAGAAGACCGGACGCTGCGGCATCGAGCAGGCCGGCGGGGTTGCCGGCGCGGGGATCGGCAGCGGCGCCGCCCGGGAGCCCGGCGTCGTGGAAATCGTCGGCGCCGTCCTGCGGCGTCCTGGGGGTCGGATTTCCCCTGTCTGCCGCCGCTCGCATCGGCACCAGCGTCAGCATGAAGATGCCGGAGATCGCAAAGGCCACGAAACTGACGATGACGGCCAGCGTGTCGCTGGAGATGAAGGAGGTCGGCACCGTCTGGCCGGCGATCGAGAAGTCGAACGCGGTGCCTGCCATCGCGGTGTAGTGCATTCCAGAAACGGCGCAGCCCAGAAAGGTGGCGCAGAGAAACAGCGGCGGCCGGCGCTCCGCCGAGAACGCCAGCCACAGCGCCAGGCCCGATGCCGTAACGGCGATGGCGAAGCTCACCACGACATAGGCGGGATCGTAGGTCATGCGGGCGCTGGAGTTGAGCGCGATCATGCCGACATAATGCATCGTGGTGATGCCCAGACCCATCACGCCGGCGGCGACCGCCAGCAGGTGCCGGGAACGCAGGCTGGCCAGATAGACGGCAATGCCGGTGACCAGAACGCAGAGCAGCAGCGACAGCAGGGTCGGAAGCACGAGATAGTCGACCTTCGAGGCCATCCCCATGGACAGCATGCCGATGAAATGCATGCTCCAGATGCCGACCGACAGCGTGATCGCGGAGGCGGCAATCAGCAGCCGGCGATCAATGGCGAAGGCCGCGGGTATCCGAAGCGCCAGGTTCAACCCGACATAACTCGCCTGGATGGCGACCAGAATCGACAGCGCGACCAGATAGAGGTTGTGATGCATGGAGATCACGGGCTGGTCCCGCCGGGCAGGCATGTCGGTTGCTCAATCATGGCGTCAGGCTAGCATGAGTCATTTATAAAGTTCCACCGCTTCGCGATCCTTCGGCCACCGCGGCAACCGCATGGCCCCACGACGGCCGTGCGGTTGCCGCCGCCGGACCGGGGCGCCCATGGTTTTCCGCAGCAAGATGGCTTGCCGGCATGGTCTTTCGCCGCCGATGCCCTAGACTGCGCGGCGAACACCCCGGACGGCGGCAGTCGACCCGGGGCAGACGAGGCAAGGCGCGCGGCGCGGCCGCTGCGGTCCGCCGCGGTCCCGCGGGCCGAGCCAGATCCGCATTCCCGAATTCAATCCAGGAGCATCGCATGAGCAACCACACCAAATTCTACATCAACGGCGAGTGGGTCGACCCGGCGGTGCCGGCACTGCTCGATGTCATCGATCCCTCGACGGAAGAGGCCTACACGCGGATATCGCTGGGCTCGGCCGCCGACGTCAACCGCGCCGTGGCGGCCGCCCGGGCGGCCTTTCCGGCCTTTTCGGTGACCACCAGAACCGAGCGCCTGACGCTGCTCAGGCGGATCCTCGAGGTCTACAACGACCGGTTCGAGGACATCGCGCAGGCCGTCAGCCAGGAGATGGGCGCGCCGATCAGCTGGGCGCGCGACGCGCAGGCCTGGGCCGGCCGGGCGCATATGGAGGCCGCCATCAAGGCGCTCGAGGACTATTCGTTTTCCGAGCTGCGCGGCACGACCATGGTGGTCAAGGAGGCGATCGGCGTCTGCGCCCTGATCACGCCGTGGAACTGGCCGCTCAACCAGATCGTCTGCAAGGTGGCGCCCGCGCTCGCCGCCGGATGCACCGTGGTGCTCAAGCCGTCCGAGATCGCCCCGATCAGCGGGATCGTCTTTGCCGAGGTGATGGAGGCTGCCGGCACGCCGAAGGGCGTGTTCAACATGGTCAACGGCAACGGTCCCGATGTCGGACAGGTGATGGCCGGCCATCCGGATGTCGACATGGTCTCCTTCACCGGTTCGACCCGCGCCGGCATCATCGTCGCCAAGACGGCGGCCGACACGGTCAAGCGCGTGGCGCAGGAACTGGGCGGCAAGTCCGCCAACATCATCCTGCCCGACGCCGATCTCGAGATTGCCGTCCGCAAGGGTGTGGAGGGCTGCTTCGGCAATTCCGGCCAGTCCTGCGATGCGCCGACCCGGATGCTGGTCAGCCGCGGCCAGCACGACGAGGCCCTGGCAATCGCCAGGAAGACGGCGGAAGGCTTCGTCGTCGGCGATCCGCGTTCGACCGAGACCGTTCTCGGACCCGTCGTCAGCCGGCTGCAGTTCGACAAGATCCAGGCGCTGATCGATGCGGGCATCCAGGAGGGGGCGACGCTGGTCACCGGCGGGCCGGGCCGGCCGGAGCATCTCAACCGCGGCTATTATGTGCGGCCGACGATCTTCGGCAATGTCAGCAATGACATGCGGATTGCCAGAGAGGAGATCTTCGGGCCGGTGCTGTCGATCCTGCCCTATGACGACGAGGAGCAGGCCATCGAGATCGCCAACGACACGGTCTACGGCCTCGCCGCCTACATCCAGTCGCAGGACCTGGAGCATGCCCGCCGGGTCGCCACGCGCATGCGGGCCGGCTCGGTCTATCTCAACTATCCCGACTGGGACACGTTCGCTCCCTTCGGCGGCTACAAGCAATCGGGCAACGGCCGCGAATACGCCGACTGGGCCATCCACGACTTCCTCGAGATCAAGGGCATCGTCGGCTACGGCGCCTGACCATCGAGCCCGGCCGCCTGCCTGACCGGCCGGAAGGCACCGGTCAGGCCGGAGCCTTCCGGCCGTGAGCGAACTCGGAGGTTCTCAAGCGCTCCCACTCCTTGAGCGCGGCGCCGATGGCCTGGTGCATGTCGAGATAGCGGTAGGTGCCGAGCCGGCCGCCGAAATGCACGTTCGGCTCCCGGTCGGCGAGCGCGCGGTAGCGCAGGTAGAGGGCTTTGTCGGCGAGCGTGTCGATCGGATAGTAGGGTTCGTCGCCCGCTCCGGCGCTGCGGGCATATTCATGCACGATGACGCTGCGGTCGACGGGGTAATCGCGCTCGGGATGGAAGTGGCGGTACTCGACGATGCGCGTGTGCGCGGTCTCCTCATCGGCATAGTTCATCATCGCCGTGCCCTGGTAATCGCCGGTGGCAACGACGGAACGGCTGAAATCGCAGGTGCGCCATCCCAGACGGCCTTCACTGAATCCGAAATAGGCATCGATCGGGCCGGTGTAGACCGTCGGAACCGCCCTGGGGATCGAATCGCGAAGCTCGAACCAGTCGCAATCGAGAAGCACATGGATGTTCTCGTGATCGAGCATGCGATCGAAGATTGCGGTGTAGCCGCTCAGCGGCATGCCCTGATGCGGATCGGAGAAGTAGCGGTTGTCGAATGTGTAGCGCACCGGCAGGCGTGAGATGATCGATGCCGGCAGGTCGCGCGGATCGGTCTGCCACTGCTTCTTCGTGTAGCCGCGAATGAAGGCCTCGTAGAGCGGACGGCCGATCAGCGAGATCGCCTTCTCCTCGAGATTGTCCGGCTCCCGTCCCGCCATTTCGGCCGCCTGTCCGGCAATCAGCGCCCGGGCCTCGTCGGGGGACAACTGCCTCCGGAAGAACTGACAGATCGTCGCCAGGTTGATCGGCAGCGAATAGGCTTGGCCGCGGAAGACGGAAAACGGCCTGTGGGTGTAGTCGGTGAACGAGGTGAAGCGGTTGAGGTAGGACCAGACGGCGTCATTCGGCGTGTGGAAGATGTGCGGTCCGTAGCGGTGCACCTCGATTCCCGTGTCCGGATCGGTCTCGGAATAGGCATTGCCGCCGATGTGGCCGCGGCGTTCGACGATGACCACCTTGAGGCCGTGCTCGTTGGCGGCGCGCTCGGCGATGGTGGCGCCGTAGAATCCGGCTCCGACGATCACGAGATCGGCCTTGTCGAGGATGTCCATGCAAACTCCGTTCCGCGAAAGCCGGCTTCGAAACCGTGGACCCGGTCGGCGTCAGCCCGCGGGCGGACCATAAAGGAGGGAGAAAACCAGCGCCAGACGATATCTCGGCTGATCGGCAGGCAGGGGCGGTTGTCCCGCATTTCCATTGTGTGCGCCTGCTTGCTTTCCCCCCGCGGTATCGCGCAATCTGGACGACCAAGCGTCACCGGGCGGGCGAATCAGGCTCCTTCGGTCCCACCCCAACGCCATCGCGGCGGATCGGACCCCTTATGAGCAAAGCCCAACCGGTCAAAGCACCTGCAGGCAGTGCGCGGGTGCTTGTCACCGGCGGCGCCGGCTACATCGGATCGCATGCCTGCAGGGCGCTTGCCGAGGCGGGCTTGCTTCCGATTGTCTACGACAATCTCGTCTTCGGCCATGAGTGGGCCGTCAAATGGGGACCGCTGGAGCGCGGCGACATCGGCGACCGCGATCGCCTCGACGCCGTCATCCGTCAGCACCGGCCCGAGGCCGTGCTGCATTTCGCCGCCTTCGCCTATGTGGGAGAGTCGGTGGCCGATCCCGGCCGGTACTATCGCAACAATGTCGCCGGAACGCTGACGCTGCTCGAGGCGATGCGCGACAATGGCATTCCCCGCATGGTGTTTTCGAGCAGCTGCGCGACCTACGGCATCCCGCGGTCGCTGCCCATCACGGAGGCGACGCCGCAGAATCCGATCAATCCGTACGGGCGGTCGAAGCTGATGGTCGAGCAGATGCTGGCCGACTTCTCCCGCGCGCACGGGATCGGCTGGACCGCCCTGCGCTATTTCAACGCGGCGGGCGCCTGTCCGCAAGCCGGGCTCGGAGAGTGCCACACACCGGAGACCCACCTCATTCCGCTTGTTCTCGATGCCGCGCGCGGGCTCCGCGAGGCGGTGACGATCTGCGGCACCGATTACGACACGGAGGACGGCACCTGCGTTCGCGACTATGTGCATGTGGGCGACCTCGCCGAGGCCCATGTCAAGGCGCTGGCGAGGCTGGCGGGCGGCGGTGGATCGGGGGCCTACAATCTCGGCACCAATCGCGGCCATTCGGTCCGCGCCGTCATCGCGGCAGTGGAGACGGCGACGGGCCGCAAGGTCCCTGTCGTCGAAGGGCCCCGGCGAGAGGGCGATCCGGCCGTGCTGGTCGCCGATGCGACGCGGGCCCGGACAGAGCTCGGATGGACGCCGCGGTTCACAGAACTTGCGCGGATCATCGAAACGGCGGCCGAATGGCATGCACGGATGCATGCCTGACCGCCGCCCACGGGTCAGGGCGCGCGGCGACCGCCGGCCCGCTGCAACGCCGTCGGCCAGAAGCTTCATCCTTGATTCCAGAACCAAGTCTGTATAGGCGATGGCGATGGGGCTGACAGGCATGCGCCTGACTGCATTCCGGGGGGGCGCGATGAAGATATATTCCTGCTATACACCGTCTCACGAGATGCTGTATCGCGAGTACTTTCTGCCGTCGCTGCCCGTACAGTTCGAAGACCATTCCACCCGTTTCGAAATCGTCGGGAGCGGTGATTTCGGCGCGCCGGATTTTCTTCGCAGCATCGAGGCGAAGATCGGGCTGGTGCTCGACAGCATTGCCGCCAACGCCGGCCAAGCCATCATCTGGAGCGATGTCGACATCGTCTATTTCGGCGACCCGCTCCCAATCATCGCCGGGCTTCTGACTGACCAGGACATCGATATCTGGTTCCAGAAAGAGCATGTCGGCGGAAGCGATGACGTCAATGCGGGGCTCATTCTCATGCGCTGCAATGCGGCGGTGGAGCAGCTCTTCCGGGATGCCCTGGCGATGATGCGGTCGACCCCCGGACTCAATGATCAGGATGCCATCAACCGTCTCATCCGCAAGCAGGCAGCCGGCAAATGGGCCTATCTGCCGCTGCAGTTTGCCGCCAGATCCCAGGGCTGGCCGCCCGCCACCGACATCGTGGCCTATCATGCGAACTGCACGGTCGGAGCCGACGGCGTCGGACAGAAACTGCGCCAGTTCGCCGAGCTGAATCGGGTCCGCCGCTTCGGCGCGACCTATTGGCGGATGCATTCCAGGATCTCGCGGCTGCTGGCGAAGATCAAAGCGCGGCTCTAGGTCGGAAGGTTCGGGTACGGGGTGCCCGGAATTCGACCGCGCCCCGGCCCGCTTCCGGCCGCGCGGCGGAGCATGGGCGGACGGAGGCCGCAATGGCGAGTCATGGCTGTTGCTTTGCCGTGAACGCGATAGTAGCGGTTCGGAGACAGGCGGGACCGCGTCGGAAGCGAAGCTGGAGCGCTTCTGCTTTTCATTGAATCGCAGCGGCGTTCCAGGCTTCTGATCTGTCGCATTGTCCCACGACGAAGTGAAATCCGATTCGTCTGGACATGCTCCAGGAACCGCGTCGGTGAGGAGGACTGGCATGAAAAATCTCGTCATCGTCATGGCCGGCGACGATTCGCTGCATGAGCATTATGCCTCGGAGCGGGATTTCGAGCTGTGGGTGTGTCACTGGGGCCGCGACGCGGGCACGGCCGCCCGCTTCCGGCAGACCTGCGACCGGTTCTTCCCGATGCAGGGGCAGAAATGGGCGCTGGTGCGCGAACTCGGACGGATCGCGCGCGAGCAGCG
This sequence comes from Hoeflea marina, assembly GCF_003182275.1. Lineage (GTDB taxonomy): Bacteria > Pseudomonadota > Alphaproteobacteria > Rhizobiales > Rhizobiaceae > Hoeflea > Hoeflea marina. Next base: position 13,987 of record NZ_QGTR01000008.1, on the reverse strand, counting down.
GTTGCCCGCGTTTTCGAGCTATGACTATGTCTTCCTTCCCGATGACGACCTCGAATTTCCCGGCGGGGCGACCGACATCGCCAGGGCCTTCGCGCTGGCGCGGGACATCGGCGCCGACATATTCCAGCCGGCGGTGGCCAACGAGAATTTCTCGCCCGGGTGGGAGCACACGCATCGCCTCTATGATGCCGTCTGCCATGCCACGAGCGTCGTGGAAATCATGATGCCCTGCTACAGCGGCGAGATCTTCGAACGGTGCGTCCTGCCGCTGCTGCACATTCACGGCTACATCACGGTCGGCTGGGGCCTCGAGCCGCTGATCGCCCGGTTCGCGGAGGTGATCCAGCATCGCCCGGCGCGCAGTTTCGTGCTCGATGAGATCGCGGCCATCCACAGCCGCGCCGTCGGCGCCGGGACATCTTCCTACAGCGTCGGCAAGGACGAGGCGTTTCTGATTCCCTACTCCCGCGGCATGCATGGAAAGGATCTCAGCCGCTTCCGCAATCGCACCGATGCGATGGCCTTTGTCTTCCCGGCGGCCGACGAACTCGTCGACAGCCGGTCTGTCGAAAAGCACCTGACGCGGGTCAGGGGCGCACGCCGCATCCATGACGCCAGGACCAGCAGGGGGCCTGGCTCGTTCATCCTCAAGCAGTTCCAGAAATTTGCCGCCCGCGTCATCAGAGACTGATGCGGCAGGGGCGGCAAAAAATCAGCGCAACAGATCCGTGATGACCTTGCGCAGATGGAGGATGGCCGCCTCCCGGGTCAGATGGCGGTGTGCAAATTCGAGAGCGTTGGCCGCGATCCTCGCGCACTCCTCCGGATGGGCCTCGGCCCAGTCCAGTTGCCTGCCGAGATCGGAGAGGTCGCCGGCGACGGGGATGTAATGCTGGAAAGGCTCCATCCAGTCGAAGAAGAAATCCTTCCAGGGCCTGTCCTGGATGAACACCGGGCGCCCGGAAAACAGCAGGATCTTCAGCCGCGCCGAATAGCCGATGCCCTCGATGTCGAGCAGGTACCTGTAGCGGCAGTGGTCCGGCAGGCTGACATATTGCGCCGCCTGGGTGTCCATCCTCCGGTCGCTGGCCCAGCGCTCCGGTCCTTCCTGCTTGATCCAGGTGATGTCGATGGCGTGGATGCGCGGATCGCCGAGCGCTATCTCCATCAACCGTTCGCGAACAGGGCTGGTTGCGCTGTTGCCGATCCAGAACAGGCGCTGGTCGGCGGGCGGCTGGTCTCCCGCCATGGCCATTTCCCCAATCAATCGCGTGTAATCATCGATCCCCACTTCAGGCCAGTTCCAGAAGCTGAAGTCGGGGACGGCGATGATGGTCTCCGATCCCTGAACCGCCGAGAAACTCATCGCCGGCCGTGACGACTCAGCGGGCGGGCGATCGGAGGTTTAGCAGGTCAGTCTCCTGTTGGTCCGCGCCTCGTACTTGATCGTCTTGAGGGCTTCCAGCAGGAGATGCATCATCGCCTCCTGCCGGGACTGGTGGGCATCGTTGTACTGGAACTCGAGGTTCGCGCCGCGCCGAATGATGAAATCGATATAGTACTCGTCGCGGCGCGGCGGCAATCCGACGAGCCGGCGCAGAGAATTCTTCGCCTTGCGAAGAGGCTTTCTGAAAGGCTTGCTTGCACTCACGGCGGCGTCTCCTTGACCAGATGTTGCTGCCCGACGCCAGGCGACGGCGAGCCCCGGCCATCCCGGAATCATGTATGGCCCGTTCATAAGGATCTCCGCAAGCGCCCAACGCGGTCTTCAGTGTCTGACGGTCCGGCAAGTCGATGGCGATCAATGGCGCCATTGCCCTTGACAGGCCGGTGCCGATTCCGTCTCTGGGCGCTGTCAACAGGAGTGGTTCGTGCCCATGAGACCCATGCGATGAAGCGTCCGGAAAAGGATGCGGGACCGACGACCGGCGCCATGTCCACCGAAGGCACCACCGGCGGCGATCCGCAGGCGCTCGCCGACCTGGGCTGGCGGACATTCTTCACCGCCCAGATTGCGGATGAGACCGAAGCCGAGCTGATTCCGGTCCGGGTGATGGCGGTCAACCGCAACGGGCTGCTCGTCTCCGGCGCCGCGGTCGAAACCACCGTCCCGCCCTATCTCAGCATCGAGGGCAGCGAGACCGCGCAGGCCACCGTCGGCGACTGGCTGCTCGTCGATCCCGACACCATGAGACCGGAGCGGTTGCTGTCGCGGCTGAGCCTGTTCAAGCGTTGGGCGCCCGGCAAGGGACGCATGGTGCAACTGATCGCCGCCAACATCGACACGCTGTTCGTGGTCACCTCCTGCAATCTCGATTTCAATGTCGCCCGGCTCGAGCGCTATCTCGCCGTCGCCCGCGAGGCCGACGTGACCCCGGTGATCGTGCTGACCAAGGCGGATCTGGTCGACGACGTGGCGCCGTTCGTCGAGACCGCGGCGAAATTGATGCCCGGGCTCGAGGTCGAGGTGCTCGATGCCCGCGATCCCGAATCGGCCAGGCGGCTGCTGCCCTGGTGCAGCCATGGCCGCACGGTCGCCTTTGTCGGATCGTCGGGCGTCGGCAAGTCGACGCTGATCAACTCGCTCATCGGGTCCGAACGGGCGGCCACCAGGGGGATCCGCGAGAACGACGACAAGGGCCAGCACACGACGACACGACGTGAGCTCTATCGCCTGTCGAGCGGCGGCTGGCTTCTGGACACGCCGGGCATGCGCGAGTTGCAGCTGACCAATGTGAAGGAAGGCCTGGGAAGGGTGTTCGCCGAGATCACCGATCTGGCGAAGTCCTGCCGCTTCACCGACTGCCAGCATGGCGACGAGCCCGATTGCGCCGTGCGCGCGGCCATCGCCGCCGGGGAGATGGATGCCGAACGGCTTGAGCGCTGGCGCAAGCTGGTGGCCGAGGAAGCCGAAAACTCCGAGAGCCTGAGCATGGCCAGGCAGCGGCCTGCCCGGCGCTCCACCGCGCGGCCGCCGCGCATCCGGGAGGACACCGACGAGGATTGACCGGATACTTCGGAGCAGTGCGAAGAGTTGCGCCTTCACGCGCCAGCTTTGAAGCAGCGCATTGCTCCGGCTTGCCGCAAGTCTCCGCTGGTCGCGCGAAATATACCATAGTTGCATAGCGTGAAGACCAAAACTCATGTTGGTGTGCGTGGGCTAGTCACAGCATCTCTGTGGGGTCGGGAGCCTTGCAGCGTTCTCAAGAGGGAGGATCGAATGTCCAAGTTTGAAATCAACCGCCGCGGCCTGATCAAGTCCGGTGCGGCCATCGGCGCCGGCCTGGCGCTGCCGACCATTTTCACGCGCAACGCCTACGCCTATGTCAATGAACCGAAGGGCGCCACCGTGACGCTCGGCTTCAACGTGCCGCAGTCCGGTCCCTATGCCGACGAAGGCGCCGATGAACTGCGTGCTTTCCAGCTGGCGGTCGAGCACCTCAACGGCGAGGGCGACGGCGGCATGATCGGCACCTTCTCCTCGAAGATGCTCAAGGGCAACGGCATCCTGGGCAAGAAGGTCGCCTATGTGTCGGGCGACACGCAGACCAAGTCCGACGCAGCCCGCGCATCGGCAAAGTCGATGATCGAGAAGGACGGCGCCATCATGATCTCCGGCGGTTCGTCCTCCGGCGTGGCCGTCGCCGTGCAGGGCCTCTGCCAGGAAGCCGGCGTCATCTTCATGGCCGGCCTGACCCACTCCAACGACACCACCGGCAAGGACAAGAAGGCCAATGGCTTCCGCCATTTCTTCAACGCCTACATGTCGGCGGCAGCGCTCGGACCCGTGCTCAAGAGCCTCTACGGCACAGACCGCTCGGCCTATCACCTGACCGCCGACTACACCTGGGGCTGGACCCAGGAAGCCTCGATGATCGCCGCCACCGAAGCCCTCGGCTGGAAGACGGTCAACAAGGTGCTCACCCCGCTGGCCGCGACCGACTTCTCGTCCTACATCGCGCCCGTGCTCAACTCGGGCGCCGACGTGCTGGTGCTCAACCACTACGGCGGCAACATGGTCAACTCGCTGACCCAGGCCGTGCAGTTCGGCCTGCGCGACAAGCAGGTCAACGGCAAGAACTTCGAAATCGTCGTTCCGCTCTATTCGGAGCTGATGGCCAAGGGTGCGGGCAAGAACATTGCAGGCATCGTCGGTTCGCAGAACTGGGACTGGAAGCTCGAGGACGAAGGCACGAAGTCGTTCGTCAAGTCGTTCGGCGAGAAGTACGGCTTCCCGCCGTCGCAGGCCGCCCAGACCTGCTATGCCCAGACGCTGCTCTATGCCGATGCCGTCGAACGCGCCGGCACATTCGACCCCTGCGGTGTGGTCGAGGCGCTGGAAGGCTTCGAATTCGACGGACTGGGCAACGGCAAGACGCTCTACCGCAAGGAAGACCACCAGTGCTTCAAGGATGTTCTCGTCGTGCGCGGCGCGGAAAATCCCCAGGACGAATTCCACCTCGTGGACATCGTCGAAGTCACGCCGGTCGCCCAGGTGACCTACGAACCAGAAAACGAAATGTTTGCCGGCGGTAACCTCGGCAAGTGCAATTCGGGCGCGTAAGCGGTCTGTATCGAGGCATGAATTGCCGCGCTGGCCCCTCGGGACCGGCGCGGCGGTCTTTACCCTGCCTTCAAGTCTTCGCTGGTTACGCTTGATCGATCGGTTGGCACCATGGACGCTCTCATTCTCCAATTTCTCAACGGGCTCGACAAGGGCAGCGCCTATGCGCTGATCGCGCTCGGCCTGACGCTCATTTTCGGCACCCTCGGCGTGGTCAACTTCGCCCATGGCGCGATGTTCATGATCGGCGCCTTCTGCGCGGTGGCGATGCAGTCGATGCTCAACATCTCGAAGGTCACGCTGGACCCGACGAAACTCGACTTTCTCGGCAATCCGGCGCAGATCCGGACGCCGATGGTGGAATCCCTGTTCGGTCCGGAGCTCGGAGGTTCGATCATCAACTGGTCGGTGCCGCTCTCCATCCTGCTTGCCATTCCGGTGATGCTGGCACTCGGCTTCATCATGGAACGCGGCCTGATCAAGCATTTCTACAAGCGCCCGCATGCCGACCAGATCCTCGTCACCTTCGGACTGGCGATCGTGCTGCAGGAGATCATCAAGTATTTCTACGGCGCCAATCCGATCCCGACGCCCGCGCCGGACGCCTTCCGCGGCTCGATCGATTTCGGCGTGCTGATCGGCTATGCCCAGAACACCATCATCTACCCGGCATGGCGGCTGGTCTACTTCACCTTCTCGGCCGTCATCATCGCCGCAGTGTTCGCCTTCCTGCAGTTCACCACCTTCGGCATGGTCGTCCGCGCCGGCATGGCGGACCGGGAGACGGTCGGCCTGCTCGGCATCAACATCGACAAGCGCTTCACCATTATGTTCGGCATAGCCGCAGCGGTGGCCGGCATGGCCGGCGCCATGTATGCGCCGATCAACTCGCCCAACTATCACATGGGAATGGACTTCCTGGTGCTGTCCTTCGTCGTCGTCGTGGTCGGCGGCATGGGGTCGCTGCCGGGCGCGGTGCTGGCAGGCTTCCTGCTCGGCGTCGTCGAGAGCTTTGCCTCGATGAACGAAGTCAAGTCATTGATCCCCGGCATCGACCAGATCATCATTTATCTCATTGCAATCATCATCCTTTTGACCCGCCCCCGCGGTCTGATGGGTCGCAAAGGCGTGATGGAGGAATAATCCATGCTGGGACTGAGCAAGAAAGACACCACCTTCCTTGTCGTCGTCATCTTTCTGACGTTGATGACGCCGATCCTGCTGCAGCCGTTCCCGGAAGGGTCGGTCCTGGCGCAGTTCAACGCCGGCTATCCGGACCTCATGCAGCGCTTCGCGATCTACGGAATCTTCGCGATCGGCTTCAACATCCTGTTCGGACTGACCGGATACCTCTCCTTCGGCCACGCAGCCTTCCTCGGCGTCGGCTCCTACTCCGTCGTGTGGATGTACAAGCTGCTCGGCTACAACGTGGTGCCCGGCCTGCTGCTCGCGGTGGTCACGGCGGGGCTGTTCGCACTTCTCATAGGCTACATCTCGCTGCGCCGGTCGGGCATCTACTTCTCGATCCTGACGCTGGCTTTCGCCCAGATGTCATTCAATCTGGCCTATTCCGTGCTCACGCCGCTGACCAACGGCGAGACCGGCCTGCAGGTCTACACCGACGATCCGCAGATCCTGATGGGCGCCGGCAGCCCCAACAGCCCGCACTTCTTCGGCATCGTCATGAACGAGAGCGCCAAGATCGATGTCGGCGGCTGGCAGTTCACCTTCAACAACGGCTATTATTTCTGCGCCATCATCGCCATCATCGTGTTCTACCTGTCGCTGAGGATCTTCCGGTCACCCTTCGGCATCATGCTGCGGGCGATCAAGACCAACCAGACGCGGATGACCTATACCGGACTCAACCCGCGTCCCTACACGCTGGCCGCCTTCGTGATCTCGGGCATGTATGCCGGGCTCGCCGGCGGACTGCTGGCCTCGATGGACCCGCTCGCCGGCGCCGAACGCATGCAGTGGACGGCATCGGGCGAAGTGGTGCTGATGACCATCCTCGGCGGCGCCGGCACGCTGATGGGGCCGATCCTGGGAGCGGGCTTCATCAAGTATTTCGAGAACATCTTCTCCAAGATCAACGATGACATCCTGCACACATGGTTCGCGGCCCTGCCGGACGGGCTGGAAGACGCGATCGTCTTCATGGTGCACCCCTTCATCGGCAAGGGCTGGTCGCTGACGCTCGGCCTGCTGTTCATGATGGTGGTGATCTTCCTGCCCGGCGGGCTGATCGAAGGCGGCAACCGGATCTGGCGGCTGGTCACCGGCAGGAGCAGGAACCGCAACACGCCCGGCAAGGATGCGCAGCATCATCCGAAGCCGACAGCGCACGTCAACTGATCGGCGGAGATATCAGATATGGGAATTCTCGAAGTCTCTAATGTCAACAAGCGGTTCGGCGGCCTGCAGGCGCTGGGCGACGTCAATCTCGATATCGCCCAGGGCACGGTGCATGCGATCATCGGCCCCAACGGCGCCGGCAAGTCGACCCTGTTGAACGTGCTGATCGGCAAGCTGGTCCCCGACACGGGAACCGTGATGTTCGACGGCAAGTCGGTGCTCGGCCGCAAGCCCTACGAAATCAACCAGATGGGGATTTCACGGGTGTTCCAGACGCCGGAGATCTTCGGCGATCTCACTGTCTTCGAGAACATGCTGATTCCCTGCTTTGCCAAGCGCGACGGGACGTTCCGGCTGCATGCGCTTGAATCGATCGCCAGCGAAAAAGGCATCATCGAAAAGGCGGAGCAGATGCTCTCCGATGTGGCGATGATCGACAAGCGCGGCATGACGGCCAGTTCGCTTTCGCGCGGCGACAAGCGGCGCCTGGAGATGGCCATGTGCCTTGTCCAGGAGCCGAAGCTCCTGTTGCTCGACGAGCCGACCGCCGGGATGGCCAGGGCGGACACCAACAACACGATCGAATTGCTCAACCACATCCACGAAAGCCGCGACATCACCATGGTGATCATCGAGCACGACATGCATGTGGTGTTCTCGCTGGCCAAGCGGATCACGGTGCTGGCGCAGGGCTCGCCGCTGGTCGAGGACACGCCCGAGAACATCAAGGGTCATCCGAAAGTGAAGGAAGCCTATCTGGGAGAGGCCGCAGCATGAGCCAGATCGAACTCGACAAGAGCAAGCAGACTGCGCGTCCGGACTTTTCCAGGGACGCCAACCATGCGGCTACCGCGCCGGCGTTTCTGTCGGTCCATGACATTCACGCCTATTACGGCGAGAGCTACATCGTCCAGGGCGTCAGCTTTAACGTGCACGAGGGCGAGATCCTGGCGCTGCTCGGACGAAACGGCGCCGGCAAGACCTCGACGCTGCGCGCCATCGCGCAGATCGGCTCGCCGCTGATGACCAGCGGCGAAGTCTGGCTCGATCATCAGGCGCTTCACCTGATGAGCTCGCACGAGGCCTCCCGCGCCGGCCTGGCGCTGGTGCCGGAGGACCGCCGCATCATCCCCGGGCTGACGGTGGAGGAAAACATCCAGCTGGCGCAGATCGCCCCGCCGATCGGCTGGTCGGTGGAGCGGATCTACGAGTTGTTCCCGCGGCTGGGAGAGCGCCGCAAGCAGGAAGGCGTCACCCTTTCGGGGGGCGAACAGCAGATGCTGTCGATCGGCCGGGCATTGGCGCGGGACATCAAGGTCCTGCTTCTCGACGAGCCCTACGAGGGTCTTGCCCCGGTCATCGTCGACGAGATCGAAAAGACGCTCAACATCATCAAGCGACAGGGCATCACCACCATCCTGGTGGAGCAGAATGCGGTTCGGGCCCTCAAGCTTGCAGATCGCGCGGTGATTCTGGAATCGGGCGAAGTGGTTTTCGACGGCACCGCCGACGAGGTGCTGCACAACGAGCAGCTCAGGCATGATTACCTGGCGATCTAGGAACCTGAGCGGCTCTGATTCTCGCTGAAATCGCAGAGGCGCTCCGCGTTCCTGATCTGTCGCATTGTCTCGCGACGACGTGGCATTCACTTCGTCCGGATGCTCCAGCGATCGCGGCGTCCGCGCCGCGGACCGCCTGGTACGGTTGAGGGGTTGAGGACGGCTCCGGATGTGACAGGATGGGCCTGGCGCGGAGGATGGACCCCGCGCCCAGACACGGAGGAGCCCCCATGGATATCAAGCGCAACGGTTCGCGCGCGTCGGTGACGCCGCCGGCGGAATACTTCACCGGGCAGGTGCGCCAGGATCCGCTGATCGAGGCGCCGGAGCCGGCGCGCGTGCGCGCGGCGAGCGTCAGCTTCGAGCCGGGCGCCCGCACCGCCTGGCACACGCATCCGCTGGGCCAGACCCTGATCGTCACTGGGGGGTCGGGTCTGGCGCAGACCTGGGGCGGACCGCTGGTGGCCATCAATCCCGGCGACGTGATCTGGATTCCGCCGCACGAAAAGCACTGGCACGGCGCGTCGCCCAACACGGCCATGACCCACATCGCCATCCAGGAGGCACTGGACGGAAAGCCCGTCGACTGGCTCGAGCAGGTCAACGACGATCAATATGCCGGCGGCGCCTGAGAGGGCGCCCTGCAGCCGCGACCGCGGTCGGCCGGAGCGGAGCCGCCCAGCACCCCTCCCGTTGGCGCCGGTGGGCGGCACCGGGGCAAATCCATGATGATCAACGGATAAATCCAGCCGCGCGGCAACCGGGTCTTTCAATCGGCGCGCGGCATCTTATCTATGACCGAGACGCGACGGAGGCCGGCCCGGCATCTCCGCCGCCAGGATCATCAACCGCAGGCGCCCCCCGGCATGTCACCCCGGCATGTCAGGCCGGGCGTGGCTCGCGCGGCCCAGTGAGGACATTCCGATGCGCTATTCCATTCTCGATCTGGCCCCGGTGCCGGAAGGTACCGATGCCGGCGGCGCGATCGCCAATTCGGTCGATCTGGCCCGCCACGCCGAGGAATGGGGCTATTTCCGCTACTGGCTGGCGGAGCACCACAACATGCCTGGAATTGCCAGCGCCGCCACATCGGTGCTCATCGGCCACATCGCCTCTGCCACCAGAACGATCCGCGTCGGCGCCGGCGGCGTCATGCTGCCCAACCATTCGCCCTATGTGATCGCCGAGCAGTTCGGGACGCTTGCCACCATCCATCCGGGACGCATCGATCTCGGTCTCGGCCGGGCGCCCGGCGGCGACATGGCGGTGGCGCGGGCTCTCCGCCGCGGTCTGCAGGAGGCGGACGGCTTTCCGCAGGACGTGGTGGAACTGATGGGCTACCTCGGTGACCGGCAGCCGGGCGCGGCTGTCCGCGCCCATCCCGGCGAAGGTACCAAGGTTCCGATCTGGATCCTCGGCTCGTCGCTCTATGGGGCGCAACTGGCCGCCCATCTCGGCCTGCCTTACGCGTTCGCCTCGCATTTCGCTCCGGCGGCGCTGGAGGAAGCCTCCGAGATCTACCGGCGCTATTTCAAGCCGTCGGTGCATCTCGACCAGCCGCACTTCATGCTGGCGGTCAATGTCTTCGCCGCCGACACGGACGCGGAGGGCGCCTATCTGCGCACAACCATGCAGCTCGCCTTCGCGCGGCTACGCAGCGGAATGCCCGGCAAGCTGCCGCGCCCGGTCGATGACATCGATGCGGAGATCGGGCCGCATATGCGCGCCGGCGTCAACGAGGCGCTGCGGATTTCGGCGGTCGGGTCCCCGGGCACAGTGCGGACCCAACTGGCGCAGCTGATCGACCGGTATTCGCCCGACGAGCTCATCCTCACAGGCCAGATCCATGATCACGACGCAAGGCTCAGATCGTTCCGGATCGCCGCCGACATTCTCGCCGACATGACGGTTTCGGCGCATGCCTGAAGCGGCAGCTGGCCGCTCTTCAAGGTGAGATCGGTGGTCGCCTCATGATGAGGGCACCCCGATTCCAGTGATTGCGTCCTGCCATCGAGGAGCCGCATGGCGGCTCCGGAGTCGTTTCCTGCGGTGATCCCGCACGGCCGCCTGCCGCTGAGGCGGCGTCGACCTTTCCCCTCACCGCTCGAAAATCATCAATTAAAACATTAGGATGAAAAGTCCTGTCGATCAACGACCAAAGGGTGGCTGACACGTCACCCGATGCACCCTGCTGTCCGACAGATGAATTGGTGGTTCGATCTCGCCATCGGCCTTTATGAGTTCCTTAAGCAACCCGATGTGAACCTGAACGCGAAAAGATGGCCGTTCTGTTCAAGCCGCGGGAAATCCAACCCGCGGGCGAGGGGCTTGCAAGAGGCGACAGGTCGGGGTTCCGGCCTATATTCCAGGGACTGACAGATGACCAAGAAAGTTTCGACACAGGCGGCGGGAGCCGGCAGCAGCATCAGCATCACCAAGAAGGTGGCCATCGCCATCGTGGTGGTGAATTTCATCGGCCTGCTGGTGATGGGGCTGGTGACCAGCGGGATGTCGGAGTCGCTGCAGAAGACCACCGCGATCCGCAACTGGTCGAAGGACACCGTGCTGATAGGCGCGCAGGCGTCCGGCGGCGTCAAGTGGGGCAAAGTCGATGCGATCCGCGCCGCCTATCAGGTCTATGAAAGCGATCCACGACTGGCCCTGATCGGATTTTCCGCCTTCAACAAGGACGGGGTGCTGGTCGACAGCTGGGCGCGGGACGGGGATTTCCGCGAGCAAGTCTCCGGCTCGATCGCCGCGCCCGCGGCACTCGCCGGCGAGGCCGCCGAGGTGAGCGAGCTTGACGGGCACATTCACGTTGCCGCCCCGCTTCCGGCCGACAAGGACGGCGCCTCGCTCGGCCAGATCCGCACCGTCTGGACAACCGATGCGATTTCAGCCTCGGCAATGACATTCGCCTTCAAGAGCATCGGCTTCCAGGTCGCCATTCTTGCCGTGTCCGTGGCGCTGCTGCTGTTTGCCATGAGCCGCTTCGTCGGCAGGCCGCTGGCCGACATCAATCGCCGCATCATCGGCCTGCAGCAGGGCGACTTTGACAGCGCTGTTCCGCATGCCGGCAAAGGGGACGAGGTCGGCGTCATCGCCCGTGCTCTCACCGGTTTCTGCGATGCGGCCAAGGCCAAGGAGCAGGCAGACATCGAGATGGAGCATCAGCGCGTGCAGCTCGACAGCGAACGGCTCTCGAACGCCGAATCGACCCAGGGCGCGATGCGGGCGCAGCAGTCCGTCGTGGCCGAACTGGGCCGGGCCCTCGAAGGCCTGGCTTCGGGCGACCTGACGGTGCGCGTGCCGGATCTCGGCGCGGACTTCCAGAAGCTGAGCGACGATTTCAACCGGGCCATCGTCGCCCTTTCCGACACCGTTGCCACCATCGACGACGCGCAGCGCTCGGTTTCCCGCTCGTCGAGCGACATCGAACAATCCACGGACCAGCTGGCAAGGCGCACCGAACAGCAGGCCGCGTCGCTCGAGGAGACCGCCGCCGCGCTGGACCAGATCACCGCCACGGTGCAGGCTGCCAGCACCAAGGCAGTCGAAGCCGGCGGACTGGTCGGGTCGACCCGCAAGAGCACCGAGATGTCGAGCGACGTGGTGCGGCAGGCCATCGATGCGATGAGCCGCATCGAGCAGTCCTCGATCAAGATCGCGCAGATCCTCAATGTCATCGACGAGATCGCCTTCCAGACCAACCTTCTGGCGCTCAATGCCGGGGTCGAGGCGGCCCGCGCCGGAGAGGCCGGCCGTGGCTTCGCCGTGGTGGCGCAGGAAGTCCGCGAACTTGCCGGCCGCTCCGCCAATGCCGCCAAGGAAATCAAGCAGCTGATCGAGGAATCCGACAAGCAGGTGAAGAACGGCGTGTCGCTGGTCAACCGGACCGGCGAGGCCATTACCCTGATCGATACACAGGTGATCGAGGTCTCCTCGACGATCGATGCCATCAGCACCTCGGCCCGTGAACAGGCCGTGGCCCTCTCCCACATCAACACGGCCATCAACCAGATGGATGTGATGACCCAGCAGAATGCCGGGATGGTTCAGGAAAGCCACCGCGCCTCCCAGGGTCTGGGCGCCGAATGCCAGCGCCTGTCGCAGATCGTCCAGAGCTTCACCGTTGCATCCTCCAACGCTCCTAGGCCGGTCGTCGCCACCGCACCGGTGCGACCCGCTGCAGTCGCGACGGCGTCCGCAGCGACGCCGGCAACACGCCGCGCCGCCGCGCCCAGGCTGTCGGTCGCGGGCAACACCGCGCTGGCCGAGGACAGCAACGCATGGAGCGAATTCTGAACTCTACAAGCATGCCGAACTCCCTAGAAACCTATCAAAAGGACATATCACTATGCTGAACATGAAGCTTGCCACATCCATCGCCGCTGCCGGCCTTTACTGTTTCACAGCGGGTGTGGCGCTCGCCGAAGAGGCGCATGTCGCGCCGATCAAGGAGTATGTCGCCGCCAACATCGATCCGTGGCTCTCGGACGCGACCGTCGTTGACGCCATCAAGGCCCAGAATGCCGCCAATGCCAGCATCACCCAGGCCGACATCGACAAGCTCGACCAGGACTGGCGCGCCCAGGCGACAGCCGGCAGCAAGCCGATGGTCGATGCGGTCCTCGGAAATGCGCTGTCGAAGTTCCTCAGCGAGAAGAAGGCGGCGTCCGGCGACATGATCACCGAAGTGTTCGTGACCGATGCGCACGGTCTCAATGTGGGCCAGAGCGATGTGACCTCGGACTATTGGCAGGGCGACGAAGCCAAATGGCAGAAGACCTTCGCCATGGGTCCCGGTGCAGTCTTCGTCGATGAGGTGGAGACGGACGAATCGACCCAGGCGCTGCAGTCGCAGGTCAGCGAGACCATCGTCGATCCGGCCACCGGCGAGGCCATCGGCGCCATCACCATTGGCATCAACCTCGAAAATCTGTAACCGGTCCATCCTTCGCCGGTAATCCCGGCGCAGGATCCGCACCGCCCGCCAATCGAGCCCCGCCCATCACGGCGGGGCTTCTGCGTTGAGCAACCGGCCAGCCGCTGCGGTCGACGCTCCCGGAACCGATTGCCCGCGGTCCCCGACGCTCGGCGCCGGTCCCCTTACCCGAGCCCGCCGCCTTGCGGCCCGACGATGCGCGCCGCGCCGCCGCTGCCCGTCACGGGCCGATGCGGCGGCCGCTCAGAGCGCTCCTGCCATTCATTGAATCGCAGACGCGCCCAAAGCTTCTGCTTGGTCGCGCTGTCCTGCGGCGAAGTGAAATTCACTTCGTCCGGAAATGTTCCAGCCTCGCTCCATCCGCCCAGAACCAGAGGTGGGCGAAATGTCACACAGGCGGACTGCGAATGATTGGTGTTTGCATTAACCATGGATTAACCATAGATCTTTAGAACTCAGTAACCAGCGGTGAACCGGTCGGCGGGCAATGCCATTAGACCGGGATGCATGAAGCGTGATCACCGTCACCGGATCCAGGCCGGTATGTCCCAGGGCAATTTT
>NZ_QGTR01000007.1 GCF_003182275.1 Hoeflea marina | reverse complement strand
GCGTCGATCTGGAGTGCCCGGTGTCCGGAAGGCATCGGGTCCGACACCGGCGGGGCGTGGGCGACCATGCCAATTCCATCCCCGGTTACACCATTGCGGGCTGGTCCCGCGCGCCCCGCATTCCGTCCGCCTCGGCGGAGGGAAGCATTGAATGCCCAGACCGTCGATGGCCCGAGCCATGCGCGGATTTTCGGCGTGGGCGGGGCCGCGCGCACGATGCCATTCTCCCCCCATGTGGCGGGGTCCGCAGGACGGGCGAGACCCGTGGCTCGCCCCGTCACCGAAGGTGACAGAGGGGGGTAAGCGACCACGAACACTTCGCCATCCGACACTGTTGAACCCGCCCCCCCCTGTCGGCTGGCGCCGACATCTCCCCCGCAAGGGGGAGAATGGGCCTGCCTCCCCAGCCGCGGCGCCAGCCGAAGCCAGACTGCCGGCACACCCGCACACGCCCAAAAACTGCCGATGTGCGCCTTGCACCCGAAAACGAGCGGTGTAAGGTCCCGGAAAATCCGCTGCAGACTTCACCCCGACGAATGGAAACGACAATGCCGGCATTCAAGACACTCGACGACCTCGGCGACCTCTCGGGCAAGCGCGTGCTGGTCCGGGTCGACCTCAACGTCCCCGTCAAGGATGGCAAGGTCACCGACGCGACCCGGATCGAGCGCGTTGCCCCCACCCTGCAGGAACTGTCCGGCAAGGGCGCCCGCGTCATCCTGCTGGCGCATTTCGGCCGGCCCAAGGGCAAGCCCACCGAAGGCATGTCGCTGCGGCCCATCGTCGGCACTGTGGAAGCCGTTCTCGATCACCGCGTGCATTTCGCCGCCGACTGCGTCGGAGAGGCGGCGAAGGCCGCCGTGGACGCAATGGTCGACGGCGACATCCTGGTGCTGGAGAACACGCGCTTCCATGCCGGCGAGGAGTCCAACGATCCGGCCTTCGCAAGCGCGCTTGCCGCCAATGGCGACATCTATGTCAACGACGCCTTCTCGGCGGCACACCGCGCCCATGCCTCCACCGAGGGGCTCGCCCGCCTGCTGCCGGCCTATGCCGGGCGGACCATGCAGGCGGAACTGGTGGCGCTCGAGAAGGGGCTGGGCAATCCCGCCCGTCCTGTCGTGGCCATTGTCGGCGGTGCAAAGGTCTCCTCCAAGATCGACCTCTTGAAGAACCTCGTCGGCAAGGTCGATGCGCTGGTCATCGGCGGCGGCATGGCCAACACCTTCCTGGCCGCCCGCGGCATCGATGTCGGCAGGTCGTTGTGCGAGCATGACCTGGCCGGCACCGTCCGCGAGATCGAGGCCGCCGCCCTGGCGTCGGGCTGCGCCATCGTGCTGCCGGTCGACGGCGTCGTGGCCCGCGAGTTCAAGGCCGACGCGGAGAACGAGACCATCGACGTCGACGCCATCCCGGCCGACGCGATGATGCTCGATGTCGGGCCGAAGTCGATCGAATCGGTCAATGCCTGGATTTCCAAGGCCGACACGCTGGTCTGGAACGGGCCGCTCGGCGCCTTCGAGATCAGCCCGTTCGACCGCGCCACGGTGGCCGCCGCCCGCCACGCTGCCCTGCGCACCGGCGAGGGCCTGCTGGTCTCGGTGGCGGGCGGCGGCGACACCGTCTCCGCCCTCAACCATGCCGGCGTCGCCGATGATTTCACCTATGTCTCCACTGCCGGCGGTGCATTCCTCGAATGGATGGAAGGCAAGCCGCTGCCGGGCGTCGACGCGCTCAAGGGGTGATCCCGGCCGGATCCGGCGAGGAGAACCGTCCGTGTGCCCGCGTCGGGATCGTTGCGCCAGTCACCACATCAACGGCGTCCCGCGCGGTCATCAGCTCGCGCGGGGCCCGCGCCGCTCCGATCGCCGGATGCGCCAAAGCCGGTCCTAAAGTCGCCGCGGACACCGACGCGCATTCAAACGATTGAATTTTTTTCAATCGATTCAAGCCGCTTGGCCCTATTCTCATTGCGCTGCAGCATCTGTTAAAGCAGCCCCAGGATGCAGCAAACCGAGGTGAAGGCATGATGAACGCGACCATGGCGCAACAGATGACGAACAAGGACGGCTTCATCGCCGCCCTCGACCAGTCGGGCGGCTCGACGCCCAAGGCGCTGAAACTCTACGGCGTGTCGGAGGATGCCTATTCCAATGACGCGGAGATGTTCGCCGCCATCCACGCCATGCGCGCCCGCATCATCAAGTCCCCTGCCTTCACCGGCGCGAAGGTGATCGGCGCGATCCTGTTCGAACGCACCATGGATGGCGAGATCGACGGCATGCCGACCGCCGACTATCTCTGGACCAAGCGCGGCATCGTGCCGTTTCTGAAGGTCGACCAGGGCCTGATGGCGGAAGAGCAGGGCGTGCAGCTGATGAAGCCGATGGGCGGCCTCGATGGGTTGCTCGAACGGGCTGTCGCCAGGAACATCTTCGGCACCAAGATGCGCTCGGTGATCAATGTCGCCGACAAGGACGGGATCGAGGCGATCGTCGCCCAGCAGTTCGAGATCGGACGACAGATCCTCGGGCATGGGCTGATGCCGATCCTGGAGCCGGAAGTGAACATCCGGATCACCGACAAGGCCGAAGCCGAAGAGCTGCTGCTGGCGGCGATCCGCCGCCACCTCGACGCGGCGCCCGCCGGCCAGCGGATCATGGTCAAGCTGTCGCTGCCGACGGTCGCCAATCTCTACAAGCCGCTGGTCGACGATCCGCGCATCATGCGCGTGGTGGCCCTATCGGGCGGCTATTCGCGCGATGAGGCCAACAGCCTGCTCCGCATCAATGACGGTGTTATCGCCTCGTTCTCGCGTGCCCTGACCGAGGGCCTGTCGCACGACCAGAGCGATGCCGAATTCGACGCGACGCTTGCGGCGACGATCGACAGCATCTTCGAGGCGTGCCGCGCACGCTGAGCGGACATCGCCGAAACCGCCTTCGTTCAACCCGCCGCGGCAATGCGGCGGGTTGCTTTTCATGGTGATCGTATAGTCTAAGGCGTGATGTTTCAGACCGGAGCTAAGACAGGCGCCATGAACCTCTTTTCCGCCTCCCTGCTCAGCTGGCTGCTGCTGCCCGTCGCCGCCATCCAGGCCGTTGGCGTGCGCCGCAGGACGAAGCGCCTGCCGCCGCCGCGCGGCCGCCATTCCGGACAGATCGGCAGCGGCCCGCCGGCGTGGAACATCCTGGTTCTCGGTGATTCGTCGGCGGCCGGCGTCGGCGCCGGGCGGGTCGAGGACACGCTCGGGCCCGGACTGGCCCGCCACATTCACGCCCGCACCGGCGACAGTGTCGGCTGGCGCAATGCCGGGGCCAACTCGGCCATCGCCGCGCAGGTCCGCGACCACGTACTTCCCCACATCGAGGAACGGGGTTTCACCCATGTGGTGCTCGCCGTCGGCACCAACGACATGAAGAACTTCCGGACCAAGTCGCAGTTCAAGCGGGGTTTCGGGGGACTGCTCTATGCCACCCATGCGCGCTGGCCGGAGGCGACCATCATCTGGTCCCCGATCGTCGACATGCGGCGTGTGCCCGCCCTGCCGCCGGCGCTGGCCTTCATCCTGTCGCTGCGCGCCCGGATCATCAACGCCACGGGACTGGCGCTCTGCGCCGAACGCCATGCGATTGCCGCCGAACCGCTTCCGCTCAACGGCACGCTGGGCTTTGCCAGCGACGGATTTCATGCCGATGCGCCCGGCTACGCCCACTGGGCCGACCATGTCGGGGCGATCATCCTGGACGCACCACCACCGCCACCATCATCGACACGATGAGGATCATGGCGATCTTCCAGGCGTCGCGACGGCGCCTCAGGCCCGGCAGGCCGATGGGCTTGATCAGGTGCAGGACCATGGTGATCACCACCAGAAGCCCCAATAGCTTGACCATGCGCGCACCACCCGTTCAACAAGCCGCCTGAAGTCGCGATCGCCGCACCCGGATCGCGGCAATCTCCGCGTGGCGGACCGCCCTGCATTACCGGAGTGATCGGGCCGCGGCCAGCCCTGTTGTCGCCCTATTTGCCGCCTACCGCCATCTTCTCTTTGTCGCGCTGGGTGTTTCCGGTTAGGCTCACATATCCACCGTCAGAAAATGAGCCCATGCGCCGAAATCTCCTCCCGATCATCGCCCTGCTTCTCGGCACGGCATTTCTCCTCGCCGGCAACGGCCTGCACGGCCTGCTTCTGCCGATGCGGGGATCCGAGGAAGGATTCTCGTCCAACGAACTGGGCCTGCTCGGCACGGCCTGGGCAACGGGTTTCGTCCTCGGCTGCCTGTTTTCGCAGCGCCTCGTGCGCCGCATCGGCCATGTCCGCGCCTTCTCCGCCTTCGCGGCGATGATCGCCATCATCGCGCTGCTCACCGGCATGATCATCGATCCCTGGGCCTGGATCGTCCTGCGCGTCATCACCGGATTCTCGATCGCTGCGGCCTTCATGATCATCGAGAGCTGGCTCAACGAGCGCGCCACCAACGAGACCCGCGGCATCATCTTCTCGCTCTACATGACGGTCACCTATGTGGCCATTGTCTTCGGCCAGATGAGCATCGTCTTCGGCGACATCACCACGCCCATGCTGTTCATGGCGTCGGGGGTTCTATATTGCCTCGCGCTGCTTCCGACCGCCGTATCGACCGCCTCGAGTCCGGCGCCGCTCAAGGAAATCAGGCCCGACCTCAAGGCGATCTACCGCAATTCGCCGGTCTCGTTCATCGGCATGCTGCTCATCGGGATTGCCAACGGCGCCTTCGGGACCCTGGCGCCGGTCTTCGCCAACAAGGTGGGACTGGCGACGGGAACCATCGCCGTGATGATGTCGGTGACGATCTTTTCCGGCGCGCTGATGCAATTGCCGGCCGGGCGCATGTCCGACCGCATGGACCGGCGCTACGTTCTCGCCGCCCTGGCCGCCATAGCCGGCTTCGCCGGCCTTGCCATCCTGATCGGCGCGCCGTCCGACATCGGCATCCTCTTCGGGCTGATCGCGCTGTACGGCGCCATGTCCTACACGCTCTATTCCATCGTCGTGGCCCACGCCAACGACTTTGCCGCCTCCGATCAGTTCGTGACGATCTCCAGCGGCCTGCTGCTGCTTTACGGCATCGGCACCATCATCGGACCGACGCTCGGCGGCCTGGCCATGGCGGGCGACCATCCCTATCGGCTCTTCGCCATCACGGCGATCGCCCATCTGGGCGTGGCCGGCTACGCCGTGTTCCGCTCGCGCCGTCGCGCCGCCGTTCCCATCGGCGAACGCGAGGTCTTCTCGTCCGTGCCGGGATCGCGCAACGCGACGCCGGCCTCCATCGAACTGGACCCGCGCGCCAGCAGCGACGGCTGACCCGGCCGGTCAGCCGACCTCGATGACGATCTTTCCGATATGGGCGCCATCCTCGATGCGCGAATGCGCCGCCGGCCCCTGGTCGAGCGAATAGATCGAATCCATCACCGGCAGGATCTTGCGGTCCTTGAACAGCGGCCAGACGCGGCTGCGCAATTCGGCGGCAATCCCGGCCTTGAAGTCGGGACTGCGCGCTCTGAGCGTCGAGCCGGTGTGGGTCAGCCGCTTGGTCATCAGCAGGGACAGATCCACCTCCGTCTTTCGCCCGGTCAGAAAGGCGATCTGCACGATCCGCCCGTCGATGGAAGCTGCCTGGTAGTTCCGGTTGACGTAGTCGCCTCCGACCATGTCGAGGATCAGGTTCACGCCGGCGCCGTCGGTTGCGTCCCCGACCGCGGCGACGAAATCCTGGTCCCGGTAGTTGATCACCACATCGGCGCCCAGCGCCCGCATCGCCTCGCATTTCGCGTCCGAACCCGCGGTGGCAAGCACTCTGGCCCCGAAGCTCTTTGCCAGCTGGATTGCCGTGGTGCCGATTCCCGAGGTGCCGCCGTGCACCAGAAAGCTCTCGCCGGACTTCAGTCCGCCCCGCTGGAACACATTGTGCCAGACGGTGAAGAAGGTTTCCGGAACTGCGGCCGCTTCGTTCATCGTCAGGCCGCCGGGGACCGGCAGCGCACTGCCCTGGTCCAGCACGCAGTATTCGGCATAGCCCCCGCCCGGCACCAGCCCGCAGACCAGATCACCGATCGAAAAGCCGCTGACGCGGCTGCCGAGGCCAACCACCTCGCCGGCGATCTCCAGCCCCGGGATGTCGGAGGCGCCCGGCGGAGGCGGATAGAACCCCTGCCGCTGCAGGCAATCCGGACGGTTCACGCCCGCAGCCCTGACCCGGACCAGCAAGTCGCCCGGCTTCGCCTCGGGCATCGGACGGTCCACCACCGCCAGCACTTCCGGCCCGCCCGGCTCCCTGATTTCGATCGCGCGCATGACTGAATCCTCTCATGGTGTCGCGCCGAACCGGCGCAAGGGCCGGCAGCCGGCCGGACCCCGGCAGGACCGCCGGGCTTTGCCAACACATAAGGTCGGGGTAAGCTGTCGGCAATGCTCGAGCGACGGGAGATGACGATGCTGTTTGATGATGACCGGCCGAAGCCGAAACCAGTGCACGAGATCGGCTGCGATCTGACCCTGCTGTCGGCAGGCGAACTGTCACAGCGGATCGATCTGCTGAAGGTGGAGATCGAGCGACTGGACTCCGAGCGGCAGGCCAAGACGGCCAGCCGGGGCGCTGCTGAAGGCTTTTTCAGGCAGAAATAGAGGAAATCGGGCGATTTCCTGTAGTCTTTCCTGGCTTTATTAACCATTGATTAAGCATTCGCGTCCTAATCTGGGATATCCAGTTGATCTGGATTCGCAGATTGACCCCTTGTCATTCTGTTTTACGCCTCCCTGTTAAACTCTTGAGAGCCGCCTCCGCGGCTCTTTTTTTGTTCCGGATGTCGAAAGTTCGGACCCGGTGGCAACCGTTTGCCGGCCTGTGTCGATCCAAAGCTTGCAGTCCCCCTTGGCATTAACCCTTTTTTAAGAATACACTTGCTGCTCGCTGCCTGGCGAGCCAATGTGAAATGGCAATACGGCGCCAGAGCCCCTATGCAGTTTCGGTTCAAGAATGTATTTCGTAATCAGGATCCCGGCCCATGTCTGAGACCAAGCGCAACACCATCAGCCTCGCCGATCACATGGCCAATTCGGGCCAGTTCAAGGCCTTGTATGCCGAGGGCATGGGGCTGGTGGAGGAAACCGCGAGCTATCTCGACTCCACCGGCCGCACCGTGTCCAAGACGCTGCCGCGGATGGCCGCCGTGCTCTATGCCGCCGAATCCATGCGCCTGACCACCCGCCTCATGCAGATGGCATCCTGGCTGCTGTTGCAGCGCGCCGTCAACAATGGCGAGATGAGCCGCGACCAGGTGATGGCGGAGAAGAACAAGGTCCGCCTCGACGGCTTCAACTGCGACCGGTCCGCTGCCGGCTGGACGGATCTGCCGGAAGCCTTCCGCGACCTGGTCGAGCGTTCGCTTCGGCTGCAGAACCGTGTCGCCATTCTGGACCGCGAAATCTACCGCCCGGACGAAAGCGCCAGCATCAAGCCCGACAACGAGAACGCCGTCCAGGCCCAGCAGCAGTTGCTGCAGACGGTCTTCGGCAAGCGCTGAACCGGGTGCCGGGACTGCCGGCCCCCGCAGACGACAGATGACGGTTGTCAGGATGACTTGTCCGGCATGTCCCAGCGATGTGCCGGATTTTCGTTGTGCGCTGGGCATCGATGAGTCGGGGGATGCCCGGACATGTCGGGGGTGCTCGATGCACGGGCCGCGGACCGAGCATTTGCCGACGGCCGCTCTCCCCCATCGTCGGCATCCGGTGCCGTCAAACGGAAAAACCCGCGACGTGCGCGGGTTTTCCTGTGCGATGCAGATCCGATCAGGAGAGGCTGAGGCCTTCGAAACGCTTCTTGAACTTCGAAAGGCGGCCGCCGCGGTCCAGCATGTGCTGGTTGCCGCCGGTCCATGCCGGATGCGACTTGGGGTCGATTTCCAGGTTCATGGTTTCGCCTTCCGAACCCCAGGTCGACTGGGTCACGTATTCGGTACCATCGGTCATGACCACTTTGATCATGTGGTAGTCGGGATGGATGTCTGCCTTCATCGGTCTGTCCTGACGGTTATGGCCCATGCACTGCAATGAACTGCGGCAATTTGGCCTGACGCATGATAGAAGCCGTAGTCCGGGTGGGCCACGGCTTCCCAATTCGATGGCGAGCCTATACAGGATGGCTTTCGTGATAACAAGGGCCGCATCGGATTTTGCGCGGCCCGACGAACCATTTTGCCAGGAGATCGAGTGCCCGATATCATTGAAGAGCCGGTCCCGACATCCAGGTCGGTGCGTCCCCTCAAGCGGCTGATCCCCTATGTCAGGCGCTATCCGCATCTGGTCATCGGCGCCGTCGTGTTTCTGTCGCTGGCAGCCGTCACAACTCTGACGCTGCCGACCGCCGTCAGGCGCATGATCGACAACGGATTTTCCGGCCAGGACGCGGGCTTCATCAACACCTATTTCTCGATGCTGTTCGCCATCGCAGCCATTCTGGCCGTGGCCAGCGCCTGCCGCTACTATTTCGTCATCACGCTTGGCGAACGGGTCGTCGCCGACATCAGGCGGGATGTCTTCGCCCATGTCACCGGCCTGTCCGCTTCGTTCTATGACGCCAACAGGTCGGGCGAGATCATTTCGCGGCTGACCGCCGACACCACGCAGATCAAGTCGGCTGTCGGCGCCACCACTTCGGTTGCGCTGCGCAATCTCATTCTCTGCCTGGGCGCCGGGGTGATGATGTTCATCACCTCTCCGAAGCTCTCGGGACTGGTGCTGGCCGCCATCCCGCTGATCGTCTTCCCGATGGTGGGCTTCGGCCGCAAGGTGCGCCGCCGCTCCCGCCTGGCCCAGGACACCCTGGCCGAGGCCATGACATTTGCCGGCGAGGCGATCGCCGCAACCCGCACGCTGCAGGCCTTCAACACCGAGAAGGCCGCCCGGTCGCGCTTCTCCCATGCCGTCGACGCGGCCTTCGACGCGGCCCGCAGTTCGATCCTTGCCCGGTCGATCCTGACCGGCTTTGCCATCGCCATGGCGTTCGGCAGCGTGGTTGCGGTGCTCTGGTACGGCGCCCAGTCGGTTCTGACCGGCGACCTGTCGCCGGGACGGCTGGGGCAGTTCCTGCTCTATTCCGTGTTTGCCGCCGGCAGCCTGGGAGCCCTCTCCGAGGTGTGGGGTGAGCTGTCCCAGGCCGCAGGCGCCGCCGAGCGGCTGGGCGAGCTCCTCGACGAGGTGCCGCAGATCCGCGCGCCTGCCAGCCCCGTGGCGATGCCGCTGCCGCCGCGCGGCGATATCCGCTTCGATCATGTCCGCTTCTCCTATCCGGCGCGGCCGGAGATGCCGACCCTGCGGAATCTGGATTTTCACGTCCGCCCGGGCGAAACGGTGGCCATTGTCGGCCCGTCAGGCGCCGGCAAGAGCACCCTGTTCGCGCTCATCCTCCGGTTCTATGACGCCGGGTCCGGCCATGTGCTGGTCGATGGGATCGATGTGCGCAAGGCCGATCCGTCGGAGGTGCGCGCCCGCATCGCGGTGGTGCCGCAGGACGTGACCATCTTCGCAGGCAGCGTCGGCGACAACATCGCCTATGGCCGTATCGGCGCCACCCGGGCCGAAATCGAGGCGGCCGCCCGGGCCGCGCAGGCCCACGACTTCATCCTGGCTCTCGACCACGGCTACGACACCGCCGTCGGCGAGCGCGGCGTCACCCTCTCGGGCGGCCAGCGCCAGCGCGTGGCAATCGCCCGCGCCATCCTGCGCGACGCGCCGATCCTGCTGCTCGATGAAGCCACGTCGGCGCTCGACGCGGAAAACGAGACGCTGGTGCAGAAGGCGCTCGAGGGGCTGATGACCGACCGCACCACCATCGTCATCGCCCACCGGCTGGCCACCGTGCTGAAGGCCGACCGCATCCTGGTCATGGACAAGGGCGCCATCGTCGAGGAAGGCACGCACGCCTCCCTGGTCGCCAGGAACGGCCTTTATGCGAAACTGGCGCGGCTGCAGTTCGAACTCGGCGCCGAGGCGCTGTCGCTCGGCATGGCGAAATAGCCGCCTCGCGCCGGATCCGCCCGGCTGCGACGGCCGGGCCGGCGGCTTGTATCTGCAAAATAATTTGGCAAACGATGCTGACACCCATTGTCACAATCTTGTGATCCGGCGCAAATCAGGCTATTCAAAAGTAAGAGACTGGGTGCGACGCCGGGACGGGAACCTTGAGGCGCGCGCATCGCAGTCGCTTCTGGGAAGTTCACACAATGCGAGATAACGCGGAGTGGCGAACCCTGCTTCTGGCGGGCGTTTGTTATGCTGTGTGGTTGGCCTTGACGTTTGGTCTGCGCGACCTTCCGTTTGCTGCACAGGTTCTTTTGCTGATACCGGTCATCACCCTTCACTCGTCGCTGCAGCATGAAGTCCTGCACGGTCATCCGTTCCGCAACCAGATGCTCAACGATCTGATGATGACGCCGCCCATCGGCATCCTGGTGCCTTACCAGCGTTTCAAGGCCTGCCACCTGGCGCACCACATCAACGAGACCATCACCGACCCCTATGACGATCCGGAGAGCTACTATCTGGATCCCGAGGTCTGGAACCGGAAATCCGCCTGGCTCAAGGCGCTGCTGACGCTCAACAACACGCTTGTCGGCCGCGTCACCCTGGGCCCGGCGCTGGCCACCATCGGCTTCGCGCGCGCCGAATGGAGCAAGATCCGCGCCGGCGACAGGCAACTCGGCGGCATCTGGGTGCGCCACCTGGCCGGCGTCAGCCTGATCCTGGTCCTGATCAGCCGCTTCGGCAGCCTCAGCGCCGCGGGCTATTTCATGGCCGCCTATTTCGGCATGGGCCTGTTGATGGTCCGCTCCTTCCTCGAGCACCAGGCGGTCGACAAGACCAATGCGCGCTCGGTGATCATCGAGACCCGCGGTCCGCTGGCGATGCTGTTCCTCAACAACAACCTGCATTCCGTCCACCATGCCTATCCGTCGCTCGCCTGGTACCGGCTGCCCGCCTTCTTCCAGCTCAACCGCGACCGCTTCATGCGGATGAACGGCGGCTATAGGTTCCGCAGCTATTTCGAGGTCTTCCGCCGCTACGCGCTCACCCCGAAGGAGCCGGTTGCCTGGCCTCTCGACCGAGCCAGGCTGCGCCGCCGCCGCGACCAGCCGTGAGCCGCCGCAGCCCCGAGGCGCCGCCGCTGCGTGCCTCGCTGCCGATGTACGACTGGCCGGAGCTTCAGGACGCCAATGACCGGCTTTGGCAGGCAATCGGCTATTATCTGCGCGACCGCGGCATCGACGCGCCGCCCCGGCTCAGCCGCGACTCCGATCCCGAAGCCGAATGGCTCCATCCGGACCTGCTGATGTCGCAGACCTGCGGCCGGCCCTACGCCACGGCGCTGATGGGCGAGGTGGCGCTGGTCGGAGTTCCGTCCCATGCGGCCACCGGCGCCGCACCGGGCCGCTATTTCAGCGTGCTGGTGACGCGCTCGGGAGAAGGCATCAGCTCTCTTGCGGACGTGACAGACCGGCGCCTCGCCTACAATGCGCGCAACTCCCAGTCCGGTTATGCCTCGGCGCTGCGGATGATGATCGCGGAAGGGGTGCGGTCGCTCCCCGAGCCCCTGGAAACCGGCGCCCACCGCGCATCCATCCGCGCCGTGGCAGAGGGTCGCGCCGACTGGGCCGCCATCGATGCGGTGACATGGCAACTGGCGCTTCGCCACGAGCCGGCGACATCCGGCCTGGCGGTGTTCGCCCGCACGCCGGAGACTGCGGCCCTGCCGGTGATCACCAGGCTCTCCCGCGCCGGCCACGTCCGGGCGATGGCCGAGGCCTGGCGAACCGCCATCGCAGCCCTGCCCGCGGCAGACCGCGACGCACTGCTGCTCACCGGCTTCGAGGAGGCGACGCCGGACGACTACCGTCCGCTCGCGGCCGCTTTCGATCCGCGCCGCGCCCTGCCGGGCCTGCCCGACTGATAGACGCCGGCGCATCGGAAGGATCAGCGTTCGGTGAGCTTGAGTTCGATGCGGCGGTTGGTGGCGCGCGCCTCGTCGCTGTCGCCCTCGGCGATCGGCTGGAACTCGCCGAAACCTGCGGCGACCAGACGATTGGCGGGCACGCCTTCCGAGATCAGATACTTGACCACCGACGTGGCGCGCGCCGTCGACAGTTCCCAGTTGTCCGCATAGCGGCCGCTTCCCGACAACGGCACATTGTCGGTGTGGCCGTCGACACGCAGCACCCAGTTGATCTCGTCGGGAATTTCGCGCGCCAGTTCCTTGATCGCCGTCGCCAGCTGCGTCATGGCCGTCTGGCCGGCCGGATTGAGCACATTGCCGCCCGAGGGAAACAACACCTCGGACTGGAACACGAAGCGGTCGCCGACGACGCGGACGTCTTCGCGGCCGGACAGAATTTCACGCAGCCTGCCAAAGAAATCCGACCGGTAGCGGTTGAGTTCCTGGACCCGCTGGGCGAGCGCCACATTGAGGCGTTTGCCGAGATCGGCGATCCTGGCCTGGGCTTCGGTGTCCTTGCTCTCGGAGAGTTCCAGCGCGCCTTCCAGGGAAGCCAGCTGGCTGCGCAGCGCGGCGATCTGCTGGTTGAGAAGTTCGACCTGGCTCAAGGCCCGTCTCGAAACCTGCCGCTCGGTGTCGAGCGAATCCGACAATTCGCCGATCTTCGACTGCGCCGCCTCGGTCGCGCCGGAGCCGCTGGACAAGAGTTCCTGCAGACGCGAGCGCTCGGTTTCGGAATCCGACAGCGAGGCCTGCAGATTTGCCAGCGTATCCTCGAGATCCTGCTTGCCCGACCGCTCCAGCGCCAGCAGCTGTGTCAGCTCGTTGATCTGGCCGTTGAGCCGGTTGAGGACCTCGTCACGGCCGCTGATTTCACGGCTGAGGAAGAACTGCGCCAGCACGAACACGGTGAGCAGGAACATGATCGCCAGCAACAGCGTCGACAACGCATCGACGAAGCCGGGCCAGTAATCGATACCGCGTTCCCTGCGGCGGTTTCGTGCCAGCGCCATTCCTCAGTGCTTTCCCACGGAGTCGGAAAGCTTGTCGAGCGTTTCGCGCAGCGATTTGGCCTCCACCTGCTGGGCCTCGATCCAGTCGCGCAGCATCTGTTGTTCGTTGCGCATGTTCTTGACCAGGCCCTGGATTCCTTCCGCCAGATTGGCCATCGCCTGGGTGGTGCGCTGTGTTGCGCCGCCATCCTGCGCCAGCGTCCGCATCCTCTCCGACATCAGCCTGATTTCCTCGCTGGTGCCATCCGACACGCCCGCAGCGCCCACGTCGGAATCCACGTCCGTGACGGTGGACAGCCAGTTTTCAAGTTCAGTGTAGAAGCGGTTCTGCGCCTTGCCGGCCTGCAGGTCCAGAAAGCCGAGCACCAGCGATCCGGAGAGACCGAACAGCGATGACGAAAAGGCCGTGCCCATGCCGGCCAGCGGCGCCGACAGGCCGCTCTTCAGCGTCGAGAGCACGTCCTCGGTGCCGCCCGTTCCCGGATCGAGCGACTGGATGACCGCATTGATCGAACTGATCGTGCCCAGCAATCCCCAGAAGGTGCCGAGCAGGCCCAGAAAAACCAGCAGCCCGATAAGGTAGCGCGAGGTGTCCCGGGATTCGTCAAGCCGCATGGCGATCGAATCAAGGATCGAGCGCAGCGACGAGGTCGACAGCGCCATTTCCTGGCGTTTGCCGATCAGCGCCCGCATCGGCGCCAGCAGGACCGGCTCGCGACCGACCTTGTCGGCATTGCCGGCGGCGCGGAACGAATTGACCCATCGGACTTCCGGCCGGAGCCGGATGACCTGGGTGAACACCAGCAGGATGCCGACGGCCAGAACGCCCAGGATAAGCCCGTTGAGGCCGGGATTGGAGATGAAGGCGGTGTGGATCTGCCGGTACAGGATGGCGGCGATGAAGCCGGTGATGATCAGGAAGATCAGCATGCTCCAGAAGAAAACCAGCGGGCTCGACAGCTTGTGGGGATCGGCTCCGCTTCCGTCTTCCGAGATTCCCCACCCAGACAATGTCAGTTTTGCCATGCTTGTTCCGTTCCAAATCATCGGGTCTGCGCGGAGACTACCCGAAACCGGTACGCAATTGAAAGCGATGACTTGCGGCGAAATTTCGACGTCTTGATCAGGCCGGCTTGATCGGCCGCTGCAGCAGTTCCATCAGGCCCTTGAGAATCTGCTCGTTGCCGGCCGCGATCGACTTGGTCTCGAGCATCTGCGTGCCGCCCGCCATGTCCGACACGTAGCCGCCTGCCTCCCGGATCAGCACGATTCCGGCGGCCATGTCCCAGGGCTGCAGCGGGCGTTCCCAGAAACCGTCGAAACGACCCGCGGCCACATAGGCCAGATCCAGTGCCGCCGCACCCATCCGCCGCACGCCGGCGCATTCGCCCATGACATTGCGCAGTTCCACCAGATAGGTGCCGTGATGGCCATGACCGAGATGCGGCACGCCGGTGCCGATGACGGCGTCCGAAATTGCCTTCCGCGCCGCCACGCGCAGCCGGCGATCGTTGAGGAAGGCACCGCCGCCGCGTTCTGCGGTGAACAGTTCGTCGCTGGCCGGGTTGTAGATGACGCCGGCGACGAGTTCATTGTTGCGCTCAAGCGCCACGGAGACGGCGAACTGCGGAATGCCGTGCAGGAAATTGGTCGTGCCGTCGAGGGGATCGACGATCCAGCGGTGCGCCCCGTCCGAGCCGATGATCTCTGCGCTCTCCTCGCCAAGAAAGCCGTAGGTCGGCCGCGCCCGCATCAGTTCCGTGCGAATGATCTCCTCGGCCTTGAGGTCGGCCTGGCTGACGAAATCCGCAGGCCCCTTCATCGACACCTGCAGGTTCTGCACCTCGCCGAAATCGCGCGCCAGAGAACGGCCGGCTTTCAGCGCAGACTGCACCATCACATTGAGTAGGGCCGAACGCGCCATGGCGATTTTCCTTGAACGCCGGAGAGGGATGTCGCTCGATCCGGTCTAGTCTGAATAAGGTCGGGCAGGACCGCTATCCTGCCCGGATCGATCAGTCCGATCCTATTCCGCGCGGCGCAGATAGGTCAGTTCGTTGGTGTCGACGATCACGCGCTCGCCGGCCGAGACGAAGGGAGGCACCAGGATCCGCACGCCGTTCTCCAGGATCGCGGGCTTGTAGGACGAGGCCGCCGTCTGGCCCTTGACCACCGGGTCCGCTTCGGAGATCGTCAGCGTCACGTAGTCGGGCAGCGCGATGCCGATCGGCCGCTCTTCGTACAACTCCACCGTCACCATCATTCCGTCCTGCAGGAAGGCGCGGCGGTCGCCGACGAAATCCTTCTGCAGTTCGAGCTGTTCGTAGCTTTCGGTGTCCATGAAGACCAGAGCCTCTCCCTGTTCGTACAGGAACTGGAAGTCCTTCTGCTCGAGGCGGATGCGCTCCACCGTCTCCGAGGAGCGGAACCGTTCGTTGAGCTTGGTGCCGTCGATCAGGTTCTTGAGCTCGACCTGGTTGAAGGCGCCGCCCTTGCCGGGCTTGACGGCCTGGGTCTTGATCACTGCCCAGAGGCCGCCATTGTGTTCGAGCACGTTGCCGGGGCGAATTTCATTTCCGTTGATTTTCATGGGAGCTTTCCGCTGAAGCTTTGGGATGGGAACACGTCAGGCTCCCGCTGGCGGCCTCAAGACCACAAAAGCGGCAGGTTTTCAAGTCTCGCCGCGGTTTGTGAGGCAGCCTAATGCATGTCGCCGTTAACTGTGCAGCGGTTTCGCGATCACAACATGCACAATTTCGGGAGCAAGAGCACATAGCGCGAATCCGGATTCACGCGATCTGCCCGATGCGCAGGACGCCGCGCAGAGCGACGAAATCACTGCGGCGTGAACTTGTTGGCCGCATCGATGGCGGCCTTCTGCTCTTCGCTGGTCAGTCCCTGATAGAAATCGTCAAGGTCGCGGTCATTGTATCCGGCCCGCTTGGAGACGATGTACCACTTGGCCGCCGTGACCGGATCGCCGCGGGTCCCGATGGCATTGATGTAGAGCACGGCCAGCCGGTTCTGCGCCACCACATTGCCGCCCGCGGCCGCCACCTGCATCCAGCGGAACCCCTGTTCGTAATCCTTGGCCCCGCCGATGCCGTCGATAAGCCAGATGGCAAGGTCGAGTTGCGCCGTATCGTAGCCGGCGCGCGCGGCCTTTGCGAGCCAATCACGCGCCGCCGCCCGCTTGTCCTCGGGAATGCCGTCGGTGTTGTTGTAGATCAGCGCCAGCGCGTACTGGGCGTCGGCCACGCCCTGCTCGGCCGATTTCTCGAAATAGGGCAATGCCTGCCTGATGCCGTTCGGTCCGGGCTTGGCGGCCACCAGGCTCTGGGCGTGATTGAACTGCGCGAACGCATTGCCGGCATCGGCCGCCTTGGTCATCAGCTCGGCCGACCTGGCGGAGTCGCGCGGAACATATTTGCCCTCGAGCAGCATGATGGCATACTTGAACTGCGCGGCCGCATCGCCGGCCTCGGCCGCCTGCTTGTACCAGAAGGCGGCGTCGTCCATGTCCCGGGCCACGCCCAGTCCCTCGGCGAACAGCTCCGCTACCAGGGTCTGCGCGACCGGGTCGCCGAGTTGCGCCCTGCCCAGCGCCAGGTCCATCGCCGTCAGATAGTAGCCGCGCTGAAACGCTCCATAGGCGCGGGTGGTCGCGTCGATGTCGCCCTGCCCGGCGGAATCGTCCGGGGCGATGGCGGCGGCCTGCGGCTCACCGGCTGCCGGTGCCGCCTGCGCCTGGCCCTCGCCGCCGGCCGCGGGAGCTTCGCCCACAGCTGCCTCGGCCGCGGCCCCAAGCCTGGCGGCGGCTTCGGCGCCGATCACGGGCGTCGTCTGGGCCAGCGCCGTCGGTCCGCCCATGCCCGCCAGCACCATCGCCAGCAGCAGCGGGACGAGACGTCGCAGGACGGCGGGACACATGGGAAGAGGCTCAGTCATTGGGCGCATTATCGGTCGAACCGTGGCGCTTTTTCGTCAAGCGCCGCGTTTATTTCGGCGACGATACGGCCCGCCTCCTCGGGCGTGTCGAAGACCGCCTTGCCGAAGGCGATGAACTCTGCGCCGGTTTCCGCCATCTCCAGCGCATGCGACGGATCCGAGCCACCCATCAGCACGCAGGGTATGGCGATGATGTCCGCCCACCATTCGGCCAGGGCCAGATTCTTGGAATGCGGCTCCGGCTTGATGTCGCCGTCGAGACCGCCGAAGAAGACATAGTCGGGCTGGGATTCACCGATCGCCAGCGCCGTATGCCGGTCGCGCGCATTGCCGCCGCCGACCATGATGCCCGGCGCATAGCGCTCGACGGCTTCGGCGACAGCGGCGGCATTGCCCTCGACATGCAGCCCGTCGGCGCGCACGCGTCCGACAATGCGCGAATCCCCGGCCACCAGCACGGCGGCACCCGCGGCATGGATCACCGGCATGGCCGCCTCGCAGGCCTTCTGGAAGCTCTGCTCGTCCATCTTGCGCTGCGCCAGGATGACGGTCGCCACATCGCCGCCGGCAAGGGCCGCCTTCAGGATGCCTGCCAGTTGGTCCGCATCGGCGATATCCGGGGCGATCAGCACCAGGCGGCAACGGTTCTGATGGGTGCTCATGGTTGATCCTGTGATCTGGGGCCGGGCGCGATTGCCGAGATATGGCCAATACAATGGAAACGGGATAGACCGGCTCCACATTAGGATCAACCACCCCATGATGACCGACCCGCTGTTCTATGTTGTCGCCATTCCTGCTGTCATTCTGGTCGGTTTGTCAAAGGGCGGTTTCGGCGGCGCCATGGCCCTGCTGGGCGTTCCGCTGATGGCGCTTGCCATTCCGCCGGTCCAGGCAGCCGCGATCATGCTGCCGATTCTGGTGCTTATGGACATGGTCAGCCTGTGGAGCTGGCGCTCCCATTCCGATGCCCGGACCCTCAGGATCATGCTGCCGGGCGCGGTTGTCGGCATCGGCATCGGCTGGGCCACCGCGAGCCTGGTGACCGCGGACCTGATCAAGCTCATCGTCGGCGCCGTCGCCCTCTGGTTCGTCTGGCGCTACGTCGCGCAGCGCTATCTGGCGCGGGGCGCCGGCGAAGCGCCGCCGCGCGGCCATCAGCCGGTGCGCGGCCTGATCTGGGGGACCCTGTCGGGATTCACCAGCTTCGTCTCCCATGCCGGCGGCCCGCCCTACCAGATCTACGCCCTGCCGCTCAGGCAGGACCCGAAGACCTACACCGGTACCAGCGTGCGCTACTTCACCGTCGTCAACGCGCTCAAGCTGGCACCCTATTTCATGCTGGGCCAGTTCGATGCCGCCAATCTGAAGACGTCTCTGGCCCTGGCGCCGATTGCGCCCGTGGCGACGCTGGCCGGCGCCTTCATCGTCAGGCGCATGAAGCCGGAGATCTTCTATCCCTTCATGTATGGAATGGTGCTACTCACCGCACTCAAGCTGATCGGTGACGGACTGCGGCACGTCATGATGGGATGACATCGGCCGCCGGCGGTGATTTCATGCCGGCCAGCGCAACGGGAGGGGAACTCGATGGACAGCACCAACGCCTACGAAACCGGTCTGGACCGCAATGCGGCCAACTACCAGCCGCTGACGCCGCTGGCCCATCTCGAGCGCGCCGCCCTCATCCACCCCGATCACACCGCCATCATTCACGGCCGCCAGCGCTTCAGCTACCGGGAATTCCTCGAGCGCTCCAGGCAGCTTGGCAATGCGCTGGCAGAGATCGGCATCGGCAAGGGCGACACGGTCTCGGTGATGCTGTCCAACACCCCGGCGATGCTCGAGGCTCACCACGGCGTGCCGATGACCGGCGCCGTGCTGCACTCGATCAACACCCGGCTTGATGCGGCCGTAATCGCCTTCCAGCTCGATCATGCCGCAACCAGGGTTCTCATCGTGGACCGCGAATTCTCCCCGGTGATGGCCGAGGCGCTGAAGCTGGCGACGGTCAAGCCGCTGGTGATCGACTTCGACGATTCCGAATATCCCGACGACGCGCCGCTTCCCAAGGGTCCGCGAATCGGCACGCTCGACTTCGACGCCTTCGTTTCCGCCGCCGGCACCGATTTCGAGCGCAGCGCACCCGACGACGAATGGGATTCGATCGCGCTCAACTACACCTCCGGCACCACCGGCAACCCGAAGGGTGTCGTCTACCACCACCGCGGCGCGGCGATGATGGGCTACGCCAATGTCATCGCCTCCGGCATGGGGCGGCATCCGGTCTATCTGTGGACCCTGCCGATGTTCCATTGCAACGGCTGGTGCTTCCCCTGGACACTCGGCGTCGTCGGCGGCACCCATGTCTGCCTGCGCTGGGTCCGCGCCAGGGCCATGTATGACGCCATCGCCGATCATGGCGTCACCCATCTCTGCGGCGCCCCCATCGTGATGTCGCTCCTCATCGACGCCGCCGAGGAGGACAAGCGCGCCTTTGACCACCTCGTCACCTTCAACACCGCAGCGGCACCGCCGCCGGAATCCGTGCTCGCCGGCATGGCCGAAGCCGGCTTCCAGGTCGTCCATCTCTACGGCCTCACCGAGACCTACGGCCCCGCCGTGGTCAACGAGTGGAAAACCGGCTGGGACGCGCTCGAATCGGGTCCGCGAACCACCATGAAGGCGCGCCAGGGCGTGCGCTATCCCGCCCTCGAAAATCTCTCCGTGATGGACCCCGAGACGATGCAGCCGGTGCTGGCCGATGGCCAGACCATCGGAGAGGTGATGTTCCGCGGCAACATCGTCATGAAGGGCTATCTCAAGAACAGGGAGGCGACCGAGGAGGCCTTCCGCGGCGGCTGGTTCCATTCCGGCGATCTCGGCGTCATGCACCCGGACGGCTATCTGCAGCTCAAGGACCGCTCCAAGGACATCATCATCTCCGGCGGCGAGAACATCTCCTCCATCGAGGTCGAGGACGCGCTCTACAAGCATCCCGCCATCCAGTCGGTGGCGGTCGTTGCCAGGCCGGACGACAAATGGGGCGAGACCCCCTGTGCCTTCGTCCAGCTCAAGCCGGGCAGGACGCTGACCGAGGCGGAGGTGATCGCCCATTGCCGGACTCTGCTGGCACGGTTCAAATGTCCGCGCACGGTGATCTTCTGCGAGGTGCCCAAGACATCGACCGGCAAGATCCAGAAGTTCCTGCTTCGCGACGAGGCGAGGAAGCTTGGCCAGGAGTGAGGCGCCGCTCCGCCGAGCAGGGCCGTCCCGCGCATCGCAGGGACTTGCCCGTTTCGCGGGAATGACTTAGCCTCCCCGCCATGACCCTTGACGCCTTTGATGCCATTGCGGATCCAAATCGGCGCTATCTTCTCGAAGAACTGCGGCGGCGTCCTCGCACGGTCAACGAACTGGCCGAAGGTCTCACCATCAGCCGGCCCGCCGTCTCCCAGCATCTCAAGGCGCTGCTCGACAACCGCCTGGTTTCGGTGACCAGCAAGGGAACCAGGCGGGTATATTCGGTCAACACCGACGGCTTCATGCGGCTCAATCTGTGGCTCGACCAGTTCTGGTCGTGAACCGACTGAATCAGGACGGGCGCGGCTTGAAAGCCGCGCCCGTCTCAAATTGACGTCACATGAGTGTCATGCGGAATTGCTAATGCGTCGAATGGGTCGAGCGCAATCGCTCGATCTCATCCTTGAGGCGCAGCTTGCGGCGCTTGATGTCAACGATGGCTTCGTCATGGACCGACGGTTGACCGGCCACCGAACGGAGTTCGGCCTCCAGGTCGCCGTGCTTCTTTTCAAGGGATGCAAGGTGTGCGTCAATCGACATGTACAGCTCCTCGTTTGAGAACCGCGCCGACGCCAGTGCACCGGTACGGCAGGTTCATGGACAGTGTGAGTGTGTCATGCATGAATCGATTTGTCGAAGGCCAATCTTGTGAATTAGGTAACTTCCCGTTACCCCCGTTTTCATGATAGGAGCGCCCTTGATTGGGTGCAGCGTCCCTGGCGGAACCTCACCTGCATGAACGGGGAACGACGCATGCCCAACCAGGAACAGGCGGAGCTTCGAATGCTGGTGGCGCGGTTGCGCAACGAGCACGAGGATTTCGACATTGCCATCAATGCCATGATCACGGTGGGCTGCGATCAGCTCCGCGTCCAGCGAATGAAAAAGAAGAAGCTGGCGATCAAGGACAGGCTGACAGACCTGGAAGACCAGATCATTCCCGACATCATCGCCTGACCCGGAGCGCGCCGTGACCAAGACCAAGACGCCGGTTGCCATCATCATGGGCAGTCAGTCAGACTGGCAGACCATGAAGCATGCGGCCGACACGCTCGACACGCTCGGCGTCGGCCATGATTCGCGAATCATTTCCGCTCACCGCACCCCCGACAGGCTGGTGTCCTTCGCCAAGGGCGCGCGCGACGAAGGCTTCAAGGTGATCATCGCCGGCGCCGGCGGCGCGGCGCACCTGCCCGGCATGACCGCGTCCATGACGGCGCTGCCGGTGTTCGGCGTGCCCGTCGAATCCAAGGCGCTCTCCGGCCAGGACAGCCTGCTGTCGATCGTGCAGATGCCGGCGGGCATTCCGGTCGGAACCCTGGCCATCGGCCGCGCCGGCGCCGTCAACGCGGCGCTGCTTGCGGCCGCCGTTCTGGCCCTCTCGGACCCTGCCCTGGCGGACCGCCTCGACCGGTGGCGCGCAACCCAGAGCGACAGCGTCGCCGAGCGCCCGGTCGACCCGGCATGAGCGCGGCTCCCCTCGCGCCCGGTTCGGTCATCGGCATCATCGGCGGCGGGCAACTGGCCCGCATGCTGGCCATGGCGGCCGCACGGCTTGGCTACCGGACGGTCGTGCTGGAACCCGATGCCTTCGCGCCCGCGGCCCAGGTGGCCAACAACCAGATCGTCGCCGCCTATGACGATCCGGAAGCCCTCGACCAACTCGCGATGATGGCCGATGTCATCACCTACGAATTCGAGAACGTGCCCGTCTCCACCGTGGAACATCTGGAGGCGACCCATCCGGTCCGCCCCGGATCGGTGGCCCTGAAGGTGGCTCAGGACCGGCTGTCGGAAAAAGCCATGGCGCAGCAGCTGGGCGCCGAGACCGCGCTTTTCGCCGCAGTCAATTCCCGCGCCGACCTGGATCGCGCCATGGCCGTGACCGGCCTCCCGGCGGTGCTGAAGACCACCAGACTGGGCTATGACGGCAAGGGCCAGGCGAAGATCATGACGCCGGACGATGCGGACGCCGCCTTCGCCTCCATGAGCCGCCAGGCCGCGATCCTTGAATCCTTCGTGGACTTCGAATGCGAGATCTCGGTGGTTGCCGCGCGCAGCATCGCCGGAGCCTTTTCCGCCTTCGATGTCGCCGAGAACGAGCACCGGAACCATATCCTTCACCGCTCGACGGTGCCCTCGCGGCTCGATGCCGCCGTCTGCGCCGAGGCCATGGCCGTTGCCGCCCGGATTGCGGACCATCTCGGCTATGTCGGCATCTTCGCCGTCGAGTTCTTTGCCGTGCGCGATGGCGAAAGCCACAGGCTGCTGGTCAACGAGATCGCTCCGCGGGTGCACAATTCAGGCCACTGGACGGAAGCCGCCTGCGCCATTTCCCAGTTCGAACAGCACATCCGCGCCATCACCGGCCTGCCGCTGGGCGATCCCTCGCGCCATTCCGACTGCGTGATGGAAAATCTCATCGGCAACGAAGTGGACCGGGTGCCGGAAATCGCCGCGCAGGCCGGCACCGTCATCCACCTCTACGGCAAGGCGGAGGCCAGGCCCGGCCGCAAGATGGGACACTTCACCCGCATATGGCCGCTCAGGTCCGTCCCGGCGGCCTGATTCGGGCTGCGCTGGTCCGGAAAACCCGGATGCCAGTGTTGACAGTAAATGGCTGAACGGCTACATCACGGCCAACCGACGAGCGCGCCCGTTTTTGGCGCGCTTTTGATTGATAAGCGCGGCCTTGCCGCCCGATAACACGCGGATCAGAACAATGAAGATCAAGAATTCGCTCAAGTCCCTCAAGGCACGTCACCGCGACAACCGTCTGGTGCGCCGCAAGGGTCGCGTCTACATCATCAACAAGCTCAATCCCCGCTTCAAGGCACGCCAGGGCTGATCTGCGCACGGCGCGGTCATCACTGAAATTTGCTTTTGATATTTGGCGCATGCCGGACTAGTTTCCTGCATGCGCCTTTTTCGGTTTCATACCCTGCCCCCCCGCCTAGTGATCCTCGCCGCCTGGGTCATGATGCCCGCTCTCGCCACGGCTCCGCTCCCGGCGCATGCCCAGGACACGCCGGAAAAGCCGGTCGCCCGCAAGGCCGAGAGCCTTGACAGCCTCTTCGAGGAATTGAAGGCGGAGGCGGACCCGAAAGAGGCAAAGCGCATTTCCGATCGCATCTGGGCGCGCTGGCGCGACTCGGGCAGCGCCACCGGCAATCTGCTGCTGCAATGGGCCAATACGGCGCTCAACGACAAGAAGTTCGGACTTTCGCTGGATTTCCTCGACCAGCTCATCGTGCTGATGCCCGACTATGCCGAGGCGTGGAACCAGCGCGCCACGCTGCACTATGTGAGGGGCAACTATGCCAAGTCGATGTCCGACATAAACCGCGTCCTGACGCTCGAACCCCGGCATTTCGGGGCTCTTGCCGGAATGGCGGCCATCTTCACCGCCAATGGCAATGATGAACTGGCGCTCAGGGCGTGGGAGCAGATGCTGGCCATCTACCCTGCCAACCGCGAAGCCCAGACCAAGGTCGGCGAACTGGCCGACAAGCTTGCCGGCAGCCGAACCTGATGAGCGCCTGAGACTTTCGGGGCAGCCGCGCCGTCCATGAGATGAGTTCCTTCCCGCCTTCGGGCGTCCTTCCATCCCAGCTCCCGATATCCCCTTGAGACCTTTTCGATTATCCATGATCATCCTGCTTTCCCTCCTCTTCATGCTGATGGCCGCGCTGTTCGTCTTCACACGCCTCAAGGTCAGGCAGATCGAAGCGCGGTATCCGCCGATCGGCCGGATGGTGGATGTCGGCGGCTACGCGCTGCATGTCGTCCATGTGGCCGCGCCCGCCGGCGCCGATCTGCCGCCGCTGGTCTTCGTCCACGGCGCCAGCGGCAACCTGCGCGACCAGATGGCGGCGTTTCTCAAGCCGCTTGCGGGACGGGCGGAGATGCTGTTCGTCGATCGGCCCGGACACGGCTATTCGGAGCGCGGCGGCAGCGACAACGACACCCCCGGCGGGCAGGCCCGATCCATCGCGGCGGCGATGCGCAAGCTCGGCATCGATCGCGCCATCCTGGTGGGCCACTCCTTCGGCGGCGCCATCACCGCGAGCTTTGCGCTGGAAGAGCCGGAGATGACGGCGGGGCTGGTGTTTCTCGCTCCCGCCACCCATCCCTGGCCCGGAGGCCTCGCCTGGTATTACGGCCTCACCGCCACGCCGGTCATCGGCCAGATCTTCGCCAACACCCTGGCGCTGCCCGCCGGGCTCATGGCCCTGCAGACCGGCGTGAAATGCGTGTTCGCGCCCAATCCGCTGCCCGCGAGCTATCTCGAGGAAACGGCGCCCGCGCTGGTCCTGCGGCCCGGAGAGTTTCGCGCCAACGCCATCGATGTCGACGGGCTTAAGGCCTATGTCGCCGGCGTGGCGTCGCGCTACACGGAGATTGCCGCACCGACGGTGATCATCACCGGCGACAGCGACCCGGTGGTGCTGGCCGATATCCATTCGACCGGCCTCGACCGCGACATTGCCGATTCGGAACTGGTCTGGGTCGAGAATATGGGACACAAACCCGATTACGTCGCCACCGATCTCGCCATTGCGGCCATCGAAAAGGTCGCGGGACGCCCGCGCGACCTCCAGGCCATGGCCCGAGCGGTCGGTCGGCGCATCGCCGCTGATGACGTCCGCTGCGGCCCGGCGGCAAAGGCCGGCTTCCGCAATAGCTGACGATGAAGTCCTGCACATCGCCCCACGGCTCTTGTCAGTGGTTGAAAAGCGAACTAGCGTCCGCCCGCAATCAATCCAGCGCATTGGCTGCATTGCCATCGCATATCCGACGAAGGGCGCAGGCCAATGTTACGCAAGGCAATGTTGAGCGGTGTCGACATTCTCCAGGTCTTCAACGCGGCGCCAAATCCCTATGTCATCCTTGACCGGGATCTCGTCATTGTCGGTCTGAATTCGGCCTATGAAGCCGTCACCATGCGCAACCATGATGAGGTCATCGGGCGCAACATGTTCGACGCCTTCCCGAGCGACCCCGTTTCGGACGCAGGCCGATTGCTGCGCAACTCGCTGGCGCGCGTGCTGGAAACCGGTGCCCCCGACAATCTGCCCCTGATCCCCTATCCCATCGCCCGGCCAGACGGCACCATGGAGGATCGGTTCTGGAGCGCCACCCACACGCCGCTCTTCGGCCCTGAGGGCCGCGTCGAATTCGTCCTCCAGCACACCGTCGACGTGACCGAGCTGCATCTTCTCAGGCAGAACTCCGCCGGGTCGTCGCTGCACATCCAGTCCGACGTCCTGCGCCGCGCCGATGCGGTGGTGATCGAGAATGCCGCGCTCGGCAAGGAGAGCGGTCACCTGCGCGACCTGTTCGAGCGCGCGCCCAGCTTCATGGCCGTCCTGACCGGTCCCGAACACGTCTTCTCGGTGACGAACGCCGCTTTCCGGCAGTTGATCGGCCAGCGCGACGTTCTCGGCTCCAGTGTTCGCGATGCCCTGCCCGAGATCAGCGGCCAGGGATTCATCGAACTCCTCGACCAGGTCTACCGCTCTGGCGAATCCTACCGCGACAGCGGCGCCAAGGTGTCGTTCAAGCGCAAGTCGGCCGCACAGGCCGAGGAGCGCTACGTGGATTTCATTTTCCAGCCGCTGGCCGACTCCTCCGCCAATGTCACCGGCATCCTGGTGCAGGGTTACGACGTCACCGACCAGAAGCGTGCCGAAGAGGCCGCGCGCGAAAGCGAAAGCCGTTTCCGCTCGCTGGCGCAGTCCATGCCCAACCATGCATGGACCGCGCTCGCCGACGGCAGCCTGGACTGGTTCAACGCGCGGGTTTACGAATACAGCGGCCTTGGCGAGGCCGAACTCGCCGGCACCGGCTGGGCCCGGATGGTCCATGAGGACGATGTCGGCGATGTCGGCAAGGCCTGGCAGGCGGCGGTCGCCGCCGGTGACGAGTACCAGACCGAGTTCCGCCTTCGCCGTCATGACGGCCAGTACCGCTGGCACATCGCCCGCGCCGTGCCCGTGCGCGATGATGCGGGCGAGGTCATCCGATGGGTGGGATCGAACACCGACATCGAGGATCAAAAGCAGACAGAGGCCTGGCTCGCAGACCTCAACGAAGTCTTGGAAGCGCGCGTCGATGAGCGGACGCGCGAACTGGTCCGGACCCAGGACGTGTTGCGGCAATCCCAGAAGATGGAGGCAATCGGAACGCTCGCCGGCGGCATTGCCCATGATTTCAACAATCTACTGCAGGTCATCAGCGGCAATCTGCAGATGCTTGCCCGCGACGTCGCCGGCAACGAAGAGATACAGGCCCGGATCGGCAACGCTCTGGGGGGTGTCACCCGCGGCGCCCGGCTGGCGCAGCAACTGCTCGCCTTCAGCCGGCGCCAGCCGCTGGCGCCGAAGGTCATCAATGTCGGCCGGCTCATCCGCGACATGGACGAAATCATGCGTCGCAGCCTCGGCGAGGCGGTGGAGATCGAGACCGTCATCGGTGGCGGACTGTGGAACACGCTTGCCGATCCCGGCAATGTCGAGAATGCGCTCCTCAACCTCGCCATCAACGCCCGGGACGCGATGGACGGGCGCGGCAAGCTGACGATCGAGGCCGGCAATGCGTTTCTCGATGACGATTATTCCCGCCTGCACGATGAAGTCGTGCCCGGCCAGTACGTGATGATCGCGGTGAGCGACACCGGGACGGGCATGAGCAGCGACATCATCGCCAAGGTGTTCGAACCATTCTTCACCACCAAGACCGAAGGCAAGGGCACCGGGCTCGGCCTCTCCATGGTGTATGGCTTCGTCAAGCAGTCCGGCGGCCACATCAAGATCTACAGCGAGCCGGGACTGGGCACATCGATCAAGATCTACCTGCCGCGCGCCCTGCGCGAGGAGGACCGCGTCGAGGCGGCGCAGCATGGCACGCCGCGTGGCAGGGGCGAGACCGTGCTGGTCGCCGAAGACGACGACGCCGTGCGGCAGACCGCGGTGGCGCTGCTGACCGACCTCGGATACAGGGTGCTGACCGCCGAAAATGCCCGCAAGGCCCTCGATGTCATCGAAACCGGTGTGCCGATCGACCTGCTCTTCACCGACGTGGTCATGCCAGGCTCGATGAAGAGCACCGAGCTTGCCCGGGAGGCCGCCCGCCAGCGGCCCGGCATGGCGATCCTGTTCACCTCCGGGTACACGGAGAATTCCATCGTCCACGAAGGTCGGCTCGATTCCGGCGTCCATCTGCTGAGCAAGCCCTACACCAGCGATGCAATGGCCCGCAAAGTGCGGCAGGTGCTCGAAAAGGCCGCCGCCGACACAGCGGCCGCCGAGGCCGCCATTGCCGCCAGTCCGCAGCCGGGAACGGCCGCGGTTCCCGCAACCGCCGCGGGCCTGGTGGTGCTCCTGTGTGAAGACGACATTCTCATTCGGATGAGCACCTCCGACATGCTGGCGGACATGGGAATGACCGTGGTGGAGGCAGGCTCGGGCGCAGAAGCGCTTCAGGCCATCCTGGCCAATCCGATCGATGTTCTCGTCACCGATGTCGGCCTGCCTGACTTCTCCGGCCTCGAGCTCGCGCTCCGGCTGCGCGAGACCCTTCCCGACCTGCCCGTCATCTTTGCCACCGGTCACACCGAAGTTCCCGGCTCGGAAATGCTCGGCCGGACGAAGATCCTGACCAAGCCCTACGTCGAATCGATGATCGACGCATGCCTGCGCGAACTGGGGCTGATCGCGGCCGCTCAGGGCTAGAGCATTTCCCGACGAGGTGAATGTCACTTCGTCCGGAAATGCGGCAAGCAGTAGCCTGGAACGCCTCGGCGATTGGTCATGTCGCCCAACGGGAACCGACGGTCCCATGCGCCGGATGGTCGGCGGCGCGGCGCCAACCGGCCGTCGGCCGCAGCGCGTTGCAACCGATAACTGCGAGTGACGCGCCTCAGCTTCTGCCTGTCGGCACGGCGCCGGTATCAGTGACCGGTGAGGCCGTCC
The DNA here is from genome assembly GCF_003182275.1 of Hoeflea marina. Classification (GTDB taxonomy): domain Bacteria; phylum Pseudomonadota; class Alphaproteobacteria; order Rhizobiales; family Rhizobiaceae; genus Hoeflea; species Hoeflea marina. The sequence goes on along the minus strand of NZ_QGTR01000007.1, from coordinate 171,042 downwards.
GAGCCGATATAGGCGATGCGGAGCATGTTGGTCGATCCGGGCGTCCCGAGCGGCACGCCTGCGGATATGATCACCCGGTCGCCGGGCTTGGCCAGTTCCTCGCGGAAGGCGATCCGGCAGGCACGATCGACCATGTCGTCCAGATCGGTCGCATCCTCGGTCACCACGCAGTGCAGCCCCCAGACAACGGAGAGGCGCCGGGCGGTCTGGATGACGGGCGACAGGGCGATGATCGGCACTTGCGGCCGCTCGCGCGCCGAGCGCAGCCCGGTGGTGCCTGACGAGGTATAGCAGACGATGGCGGCAAGATTCAGCGTCTCGGCAATCTGCCGCGAGGCGAGCGAAATCGCGTCGGCGCCCGTCGGCTCCGGCTGCGGTCGCTGGGCATAGATGATGCCCGGGTAATTCTGGTCGCGCTCGATGCTGCGGGCGATGGCGCCCATCATCGCCACGGCCTCCACCGGATAGTCGCCGGCCGCCGATTCCGCCGACAGCATCACCGCATCGGCGCCTTCGAAGACGGCGGTGGCCACATCGGAGACTTCTGCGCGGGTCGGCACCGCAGCCGAGATCATCGATTCCAGCATCTGGGTGGCGACCACCACCGGCTTGCCGGCGCGGCGGCAGAGGCGGATCAGATGCTTCTGGGTACCGGGCACGGATTCGATCGGCATTTCCACTCCGAGATCGCCGCGCGCCACCATCAGCGCGTCGGAAAGCTCGATGATCTCGTCGATCCGCTCGAGCGCCTGCGGCTTCTCGATCTTCGACATCAGCGCAACCCGGCCGCGGGTGATCTTGCGCACTTCGGCCAGATCCTCCGGCCGCTGGATAAACGACAGCGCCACCCAGTCGACATCGTTGATGGCCAGCACGGCCTCGAGGTCCTTGTGATCCTTCTCCGTCATGGCACCGGTGTGAAGGATCGTGTCAGGCAGGCTCACGCCCTTGCGGTCGGAGATCTTGTTGCCGTTGACGACGACGCAGACGATGGACTTGCCATCGCACTTCTCGGCCTTCAGCTGCAGGCGGCCGTCATCGATGAGCAGGCGATCGCCCGGCTTGACCGATTCGAGGATTTCGGGGTGCGGAAGATAGACACGGTTGCTGTCGCCGGGAACATCCTTGCCGTCCAGCGTGAAGGACTGGCCTGCCTTGAGCTCGACAGCGCCGTCGGCGAACTTGCCCACGCGCAGCTTGGGTCCCTGCAAATCCGCAAGAATGCCGATCGGACGACCGCATTGCGATTCCACCGCCCGGATCCGCGTGACAAGGGTGCGCAGCATCTCGTGATTGGTATGGCTCATATTGATCCGGAACAGATCCGCGCCCGCCTCATGCAGTTTGCGGATCATGCCCTCTTCCGAGGAGGCCGGTCCGAGTGTGGCGAGGATCTTGACCTTGCGTAGCCGCTTCATCAATTCGGGCTTTCTTGAGCTGTTGCCGGCGCGTCGGACAGTTGGACCATCCAGCTGCCTTGTCGCCCGGTGTCATATTCCTTGAACCCTGCGCGCTGGAAGCCGCGGGCAAAACAGTCCTGCACTCCGACAACCTTGAACTCGTTGTCGGCGACGCACATGTTGACGTCGCCCGCCCAGCGGCCGCCACCCCCGGCGTCCTCGGCGTAGAGATAATAATAACGCGATTCCAGCTGCCCCTCGATCAGGGTTGCACAGGAATTGGCGGGGATCTGCCACCATCCCTCGGTCACCCAGCCCTCGGCCGTCCGGTACCCGATGGCCCCTCCCACGAGGGACTGGGTGCCGTTGCAGACGCGAAAATCAGCGCGGGCAACCCCGGATCCGGCAAGCAGGGCGACAGCCGCGATCGCCGTGGCCGCCGCGACACTGCACAACGATCCCCGGCACGATAGAAACAACTTTCCAAACATGGATATCGGACAGTCTCCGCAATGACTTTGACATGCGCTTTTTGCGCCGCAGTGGGACGAAAGTCAACGAAAGACCAAGCATCGCGGCATCACCGGAATGTTCCCCTCGCACTGCTGGTTGCAGCTCGAGACACCCCGTGCGATGGAGCAGTCGGCGCTTCGCGGCGTTCTCCAGCCCAACCCGGACACAGCCATGACCGATTTCCAGCCATTCGAGATCATCCCGGGCGACCCCCGCCAGACGATGGTGCTGCTCGCCGATCACGCAATGAACCGGCTGCCCGCCGAATACGGCGATCTGGGCCTGCCCGCCAGCGCCTTTGACCGTCACATCGCCTATGACATCGGCGTCGAGCAATTGACGAGGCGATTGGCCCACCGATTGGGAATGCCGGCGGTCCTGAGCTGCTTCTCCCGCCTGCTGATTGACCCCAATCGCGGCGAGGACGACCCGACGCTGATCATGAAGCTCTCGGACGGCGCCGTCATTCCCGCCAATCATCCGCTCGGCGACGCGGAGCGCCAGCACCGGCTCGATGCCTTTCACCGCCCCTACCACGCCGCCGTCGCCGCCACGATCGAGGACAGCACCCGAACCACCGGGCGCGCGCCTGTGGTGATCTCGATCCATTCCTTTACGCCCATCTGGAAGGGGGCTGCCCGACCATGGCACGCGGCTGTTCTCTGGGACAAGGACCCCCGCGCGGTCGCGCCGTTCCTCGACGCCCTGCGCGCCGATCCCGCCCTGGTCGTGGGCGACAACGAACCCTATGAGGGCGCTCTGGAGGGTGACACCATTTACCGTCACGGAACCTCGGCAGGACGCGCCCATGCGCTTCTGGAGATCCGTCAGGATCTGATCGGCGACGATGCCGGCATCGAGGCCTGGGTCGACCGGCTTGCCCCGATTCTCGAAGGCATCAACGCGCTGGCCGACCTGCACGAGGTGCGCCACTACGGTTCGCTCGTGGACTGACACCCGCTGCAAACCGAACCGGCATTCATTTTGCCGCACTCGGATGGAAATGTCGGGGAAATCCAACTCGGCCCTTGACCGCGGCGCGCGGGTTGGGCAGTTGACTGGCTCCAACCGACCAACGAGGAGTACTCCATGTCCGATGCAGGTGCTGTCGCACGCGACCAGCTTCGTTCCTTTGTCGAGCGTATCGAGCGCCTCGAAGAGGAGAAGAAAACCATCTCCGACGACATCAAGGATGTCTATGGCGAAGCCAAGTCGACCGGCTACGACGCCAAGGTGCTGCGCAAGGTGATCGCCATCCGCAAGCAGGACGCCAATGACCGTCTCGAGCAGGAAGCCATTCTCGACACCTATCTCCACGCGCTGGGCATGGCGCCCGAGCCGGAAGGTGTCGAATAATCCGCAGGCCTTTGCTGGACCCGACCCCTGCGCAAGCAATTGCGCGGGGGTTTTGCTGTCGGGCGCGAGGCCGGAGCACCCGGCAGCGGACCGGCTCGAATCGTCCCGAAGTGCTGGCAAGCCATGACTGTCGTTGGACCGCGCGAAATGCCGCGCCCATCCGCTCGACCGATGTGGTGATGCCAAAATGTCGGCGCTTCGGAGCCGTGATGCCTTGCCCGTTCAGGCGCCCCATGCCAAACCCTGCGCCGCTGTCAGCCGCCGGTTGAGAACTTTGCCATGGTGACGAAGTTGACGGCCGGGCCGGTGAAGGCGGCATGCGGCAGGTCGCCGGCATTCGGCGCGAAACCTGCGGCATAGACCTCCTCCGGAGCCGCGCGCAGCTGCGAGGCGACGAAACGCTGACCGTGCGCGGAGGTCGCTGCCAGCGGCGCAGCGGTGTCGCGAGCCAGCGCCCAGCGCGAGATGATCGTCTCGGTCAGCTTCGGCGCGATGCGGACGGACGCCCGCCGTCCCGCCGAGGCATCCCGTGCACTGGGACGGTCACCCTTGTGCGCGACAGCCACGGACGCATCGAAGGCGGAGGCAACCGGGCTGTCCGGCTGAGGCGCAAGCGCGGCGACCGCGAGGGCGGGTTCGGCCGCAGGCACCTGCGCATCGCCCGGCCGTCGGATCGGCAGCGGCACGAACGACTCCATCGACGCCAGCGCGGCAATCGTCGCCGATGCGCTTCCCGGTTCGGGTGCTTCGGCCGGCACGGGGAGAGCGGCCAGTGCCGTCACCCCGGTGGCAGGCGCCGCCAGGGCGGCAATCTCGGTTTCCGGAACGCTCGCGGCCGGTTCGACCTGCGGCTTGGCGGCGCGTTCCGCAAGCAACAGCGGAATCGGCGCCTGGATCTCGCTCAGGTCGCGTATCGTGGCAGTCGCGGGTGGGACGGTGGCGGCCGCGGCGGCCGCACTGGCAAAGGCGTCGATTTCCGCCTGCGCAGGAACCTGCGGGATCGGCGCCACCAGCGCCGCCGCACGGATCTGCGGCTCAGTTGCCGGACGAGACAGCGGGATCGGTGCCGTCGACGGCAGCACCACAACGCCGCCCACGGACTGCGCCTCGGTCACGCCGTCGCCTGCCGGCACACCCGGCAGGGCGGCCACTTCCACCTCGGCGGGGGGGACCGGCGCCCGTGTGGGTGTGGGCGCGGATTCGCCCGTATCGGCGACTTCATCCTCATCGCCACCGCCGAACAGCGCCGCCAGCAGTCCGCCGGACTTCTTGTCCGACCCGCTGTCGGCGCTCGAAGCGACGGAGGCCACGGCGCCATTGCGGCGCTTGTAGTCGGCGACGGCGACCTGATAGCCCGGCAGCGGCTTGCCGTCCGGAGGAAGATGCATGGTCTTGCCGTTGGGAAACAGCCGCACCAGTTCGTCGCGGCTCATGCGCGGCCATGCGCGCACGCCGCCGACATCGAGGTGCACGAAAGGCGAACCGGACTTGGGATAGTAGCCAACGCCGCCGCCCTGGAGCTTCATGCCGATTTCGCGAATCCGCGACAGCTTGACGCCGGGAATGTAGAAGTCCATCGCCTTGCCGAGCATGTGCTGGCTCTTCTTGGCCTGGCCGCCGCGGGTGCGGCGCAGCATGTCATTGGTGGCCGGCGAGCGATAAGCGGAGACGACATTGATATATCCACGCGCGCCGCTCTGGCGGTAGGTTTCCCAGAGCAGGTCAAACAGCCGGGGATCCATCTTGGTCGGTTCGTTGCGACGCCAGTCGCGCAGGAAACGGTTCAGCTTCTGCAGCCCGGCCTGATCGTATCTGCCGTTGCGCTTGTAGACGATCTCTGCCTTCTCTTTCGTGTGCAGGTAGTAGAGCTTGAGAGACCGCGTTTCGGCCATCGCCGAGCCGACGGTGACTGTGCCAATTGTGGTCAGGCCGGCCAAGAGCAGCATCACAAGCAGGCCCGCACGCATCACACGCGCCCCGGCTACCCGAAACGCGCGAGAGATCGGGGCCGCTTGGGCCACGGCGATGGATCGCTGGATTGTCGCTGCTATTGCCAATTCTGTCCCCGAGTATCGGAATGATCCGCCTTTGTCTCCAGATGAGAGACAAATGCGGTGACACCATGGCAAAAAGGTCACACGAACCCGCATTACGCCGCCATGGCATCGAACAGAACCATTTATAGTGAATCAAACACTAACAAGGAATGAACCAGATCAATCCGGCCACAGGAATCTCGTCAGCGGCGTCTTTTGGTCAGGCTGCGGTTCGCACCGGATTCTCCGGATCGATCGAATAGTCCTTCAGCTTGCGGTAGAGGGTCGAGCGGCCGATTCCGAGGCGGCGGGCGACCTCGCTCATCTGCCCGTTGTAGAAGGCCAGTGCGAAGCGGATCAGTTCCTCCTCCACCTCTGCCAGCGCTCTCACTTCGCCGTCCGGACTGGTGGCCAGCACGGCCTGACCCAGATCCGGCCCGTCATGGCCGGATCCCGGCCTCTCGGGCTCGATGGAAACGACATCGCGGGCGCCTCCGACGGGCGAGGAGATATCGGCCGGGCTGCCTCCCGGGACATCCTCGGCCTGGGCGAAGGACGCAAGCTTGGCAAAGCTCTCCGCCACGGCCGGATCAAGTCTCAGGTCGTAGCCCGGCCTCTGCGCGGCAATCTGCGGAAACAGGTCGGGCGTCAGCATGCCGGTATCGCACAGCACCACCGCCCGGTGGATGGCGTTCTCGAGCTCCCGGATGTTGCCGGGCCAGTCGTAGCCTGTGAGCATCGCCAGGGTTTCGGCGCTGACGCCGACGGATCCGGTCCGGCCGGTCATCTCGGAGAAACGCATCGCAAAATGCCGAACCAGTTGCGGTATGTCTTCCTTGCGGCGACGCAGGGCCGGCACGTGGATCGGGAACACATTGAGGCGGTAATAGAGATCCTCCCGGAAGCGCTCCGCCTTCACCTCTTCGATCAGGTCCTTGTTGGTCGCCGAGATCAGCCGGATGTCGACCTTCCTCGGCAGCCGTGCGCCGACGGTCTCGATCTCCCCAAGTTGCACCGCGCGCAGCAGCTTGACCTGGATGTCGGCGGGAAGATCGCCGATTTCATCAAGGAACAGTGTCCCGCGGTCCGCCTCCACGAATTTGCCCTGGTGCTTCTCCGCCGCACCCGTGAACGCGCCCTTCTCATGGCCGAACAGGATGCTTTCCACCAGATTGGCCGGGATGGCCCCGCAATTGACCGTGACGAAGGCCTTGGACCGCCGGTTGCTTTCGGACTGAATGGCGCGGGCGATCATTTCCTTGCCGACGCCGGACTCGCCTTCCAGCACCACGGGAATATCGGAGTTCGCCGCCCGCCGCGCCAGCTGCAGCACGCGCTCCATCGCCGGGCTGGCGGCGATGATGGTGCCGAAGCCTTCCTTGGCGACACCGGGCCGCACCGGCTCGGCCTGGGTCGATCGCAGCGCGATCGCCAGCGCATGGGCCAGCCGCTCCGGCGAGACCGGCTTGACGACGAAATCGAAGGCGCCGGCGCGCATGGCCCGGACGACCGTGTCGATGCCGCCCTGCCCGGTCTGGACGACGACCGGCTGCCTCAGCCCGGCGGCGGTCATGGCGGCCATCACCTCGATGCCGTCCATTCCCGGCATCATCAGGTCGAGCACCACCGCCTCGACCGGCTGCGCGGTGTCGGAGAGCAGCTCCAGCGCCGCCGCTCCGTCGAATGCCAGAACCGCCACATATCCGGCGCGCTCCACGGCCGCCTTGAGCAGGCGGCGTTGGACCGGGTCGTCATCGACGATGAGAATTCGACTGGTAACAGACATGGGCACCCCGTAGCGTGAATCGGCATGGCAGCAGGCTCGGCCACCGCGTTGCACGATGCCAGCAAAGGCTGAAAATCGCATTTCGGGAAAAGATTGCATTTTAGGGACCCTTGCCGCAAAACCCCATGGACGCCGAATCCGCGGTTTCGACCGCGTTCCCAACGAGGAATTGGATCATGTTGAGACATCGCCCTGCCACGACCATGTCCCGGGCTGCCGCAGCGGAAGCCGGCACCCGCCCCACCCTTGGCGCCCTGCCGTCCTGGAACCTGGCCGATCTCTATCCCGGCGCGGCCACGCCGGAATTCAAGCGCGATCTTGCGGCTTCCCTGTCCCGGTCCAAGGCCTTCGAGAGCCGTTGGAAGGGCAAGCTCGCCGACGCCGCCGCAACCTCCGGCGCCGACGGGTTGGGCGCCGCGATCGCCGACTACGAAGCCCTGGAAGAACTGATGGGCCGCATCATCTCCTATGCCGGGCTGAACTATTTCGCCGACACCTCGGACACCGCGGCCGCCAAGGTTTACGGCGACGTGCAGGGAGCCATCACCGACGCGACCGCCCATCTGCTGTTCTTCTCGCTGGAACTCAACCGGCTCGACGACGCACTGGTGGAAACGAGCTTTTCCCATGACGCGCTTGCGGCCCACTACAAGCCCTGGGTGATCGACCTCCGTCTCGACAAGCCCTACCAGCTGGAAGACCGCATCGAGCAGCTGTTTCACGAAAAGTCCATGACCGGTCACGGCGCCTGGAACCGGCTGTTCGACGAGACCATGAGCGCGCTGCAGTTCGAGATCGACGGCGAGAAGCTGTCGCTGGAGCCGGCTCTGTCGATGCTTCAGGACGCCGACCGGAACAAGCGGAAAAGCGCCGCCATGGCTCTGGCCGCGACCTTCAGGACCAATATCCGGACCTTCACGCTGATCACCAACACGCTGGCCAAGGACAAGGAGATTTCCGATCGCTGGCGCGGCTTCGAGGACATCGCCGACAGCCGCCATCTGGCCAACCGGGTCGAGCGGTCCGTGGTCGATGCCCTGGCCCAGGCCGTGCGTGAGGCCAGCCCCCGGCTGGCGCACCGCTACTACGCCATGAAGGCCCGGTGGCTCGGCCTCGAAAAGCTCGAGTTCTGGGATCGCAATGCGCCCCTGCCCGAGACCTCCGACCGGATCATTCCCTGGGACCAGGCCCGCGACACGGTGCTGTCGGCCTATCACGGATTCGCGCCGGAAATGGCCGACATTGCGCGCCAGTTCTTCGACCGGAACTGGATCGATGCGCCCGTCCGGCCGGGCAAGGCACCCGGTGCCTTTGCCCACCCCACAGTCCCCTCGGCCCATCCCTATGTGCTCGTCAACTACATGGGCAAGCCGCGCGACGTCATGACGCTCGCCCATGAGCTCGGCCACGGCGTCCATCAGGTGCTGGCAGGCTCGCAGGGCGCGCTGATGGCCTCCACTCCCCTGACGCTGGCCGAAACCGCCTCGGTGTTCGGTGAGATGCTCACCTTCCGGGCGCTGCTTGCCGCCACCCGCGACAAGCGCGAGCGCAAGGCCATGCTGGCGCAGAAGGTCGAGGACATGATCAACACGGTCGTGCGCCAGATCGCCTTCTACGAGTTCGAGCGCCGGGTCCACACCGCCCGCCGCGAAGGGGAACTGACCTCTGAGCAGCTGGGCCAGCTCTGGCTCGACGTGCAGGCCGAGAGCATCGGCCCATCCGTCAATCTTTCGGAGGGCTACGAGACCTTCTGGGCCTATATCCCGCATTTCATCCATTCGCCCTTCTATGTCTACGCCTATGCCTTCGGCGATTGCCTGGTCAATTCGCTCTACGCCGTCTACCAGAACGCACCAGAGGGCTTTCATCAGCGCTATTTCGACATGCTCAGGGCCGGCGGCAGCAAGCATCATTCCGAGCTGCTGGCGCCCTTCGGTCTGGATGCCTCCGATCCCGGATTCTGGGCCCGCGGCCTGTCGATGCTGGAAGGCCTGATCGACGAGCTCGAGGCGATGGAGGCCGGCTGACCGCGGCATCCCGGCCATGGCAATGGACCGTTCCCGAGCCCTCTTTCGCAACGACATCTCCGGCCACTGCATGGTTTTCACCAGGCCGCGGGATCTGATCATGGCACGCACCGCGGACGAGCTTCCGGTTGCTCTGGCGCGCCTGGAGAATGCCCGGGCGGACGGGCGATGGCTGGCGGGCTACCTGTCCTACGAGGCGGGCTTCGACTTCGAGGACAAGCTCAGGCCGCTGATCCGGGATCATCGCGAAACGCCGCTGGCCTGCTTCGGGGTCTTCGACGCTCCGGCCGGAAACGAACATCCGCTGGCCCAGCCGCCGGCGGAGCCTGCCGCCCGCCCTTTCCTGACCGATGTCCGGGCCGCCTGGGATCTCGAAGCCTACCGGATCCGCTTTGACCGCCTGCACGGGCATCTGCGCCGCGGCGACTGCTATCAGGCCAATCTGACGATGCCGATCACCGCAACCTGGCACGGCGACGCCCGCTCCGCCTTCTGGTCGCTCATCGAGCGCCAGCCCGTTCGCCACGGCGCCCTGATCGAACTCGGCGGCCCGGTTGTCCTGTCGCGGTCGCCGGAACTGTTCTTCTCCGTCGATGACCATGGTGTCATCGAAACCCACCCGATGAAGGGCACGGCCGCCCGCGGCGCCACGGTCGAAGAAGACATCGCCATCATCGCGGCCATGCGCGGTGACGAGAAGACCCAGGTCGAAAACCGCATGATCGTGGATCTGCTGCGCAACGATATCTCGCGCATCGCCGAGGTCGGCAGCGTGTCCGTGCCCCGCCTGTTCGACATCGAGACCTATCCGACGGTGCACCAGATGGTGAGCCACGTCCGCGCCAGGCTGTCACCCGGCGTCTCCGTTCCGAATATCCTCGCCGCCCTCTTTCCCTGCGGCTCGATCACCGGAGCGCCGAAGCTGCGCGCCATGCAGATCCTCCATGACCTCGAGACCGGGCCGCGCGACGCCTATTGCGGCGCCATCGGCTGGATCGACCCCGCCGGTCCGATGGCCTTCTCTGTGGCGATCCGCACGCTGACCCTTTTCAACGACGCCCGGGCCGTATTCAATGTCGGCGGCGGCATCGTCTTCGATTCAAGTGCCGAGGCCGAATACGAGGAATGCCTTCTGAAGGCCCGTTTTGCGGTGGAACGCGATGCAATTCACCTTGATTGAAACGTTTCGCTGGGAGCCGCAGACCGGCTTTGTCCGCCTCGACCAGCATCTGCGGCGCCTGTCCCGGTCAGCCGATGCGCTGGGCTTTCGCCAGCCGACCGACGCCCCTGCCCTGCTCGACGCGCTGGAGACCGGCGACACGCCCCTGCGCGTGCGGATGTCGATGAACTTCCGCGGCAGGATCGAGATCACCACCAGCCCTTTCGCGCCGCTGCCGGAGGGAACCGTCTGGAAGCTCCGCCTCGCTTCCGCTCGCCTCAACTCCGAGGATTCGCTCTACCGCCACAAGACCTCGCGCCGGGAACCCTACGAAGCGGCACGCGCCGAGTTCAAGCCGGAGGAGGCCGACGAGGTGCTCATGCTCAACGAGCGCGGCGAACTCTGCGAGGGCACCATCACCAACCTCTTCGTCGGATGCGGCGACGGCACTTTTCTGACGCCGGCTCTGTCCAGCGGTCTGCTGCCCGGCGTGCTGCGGGCCGAGATGATCCGCGAGCGCAAGGCCATGAGCCGGGTGCTGCTGCCCGCCGATCTCGTCGGCCGACCGCTCTATGTCGGCAACTCCCTGCGCGGATTGATCCGCGCCGAGTTCATCGAGGAGCAGACGAGGGCCGAAGCGATCGCTGTGGCCCATGAGAAGCAGCGATAGTCACAGGCGTGCCCCGAAGAGCTGGACTGTCACCTCCGGTCATGGAATCCTGTCCTCAAGGGGGCAGCATGGGCTACAAGATCTTCATTTCGCACGCTTGGGCAGACCGATGGCTGGCGTCTCAGATCGAACGTCGCGTCCGCGCTCTTGGCGCGGAGACCTTCATGGACACAAATGATATCGAGAAGGGCGACGATATTGAGGATCGTATCTTCACCGAACTGCCGAAATGCGACGAATTGTTTGCCCTCTTCACGCCATGGGCCATCGACCGAAACTGGCTATGGGTCGAAATCGGCGCGGCGCGAGGGCTTGGGCTGCGTATCGTGACCGCACTCTATTCGGTGGCGTTGTCCACGATCGATGCGGAGCGCGGAGGCTTGGCCTTTCTCAAAGCCAAGAATGCAGTGGACATCAACGATCTCGAATCTTATTTTGACGAGCTTAAGGATCGACTTGAAAAGGTTCGGCCATGAAGGACCAGAGCAGGTTTCCGGACAAGGGCTACTTCCTTTCCTACAGCCACGCCGACAGGGCATTCGCTCATCATATTTCCAAGCTCCTCCGGCAGCGCGGACTTGCGGTGATTGACTGGGAATCGGCCATCGAGCACGGCGCGGATAGTCAGGACACCATTTTCCGCGACCTTGAGAACGCCCGTAGCATGATCTTCATCGTCCCCGCCCGCGAGGGCGACGGAAAAAATGCGCTTGCCGAGTTGGGCGCGGCACGGGCACTGGGAAAACACATTGTGGCGGTCATGCCGGATTCCTCTCGCGCTTCGAATGCCGGTTTCGCCCGCCGTCTGACCGATTCTGCGGTGATTGATGCCAGCACCATGCGGGAAGACGCCCTGATCGACGCCTTGGCCTTGGCGAGCTGATGTGGAAAATCTTATGCGGCCGCCGTGACGGCAGGCGCGATTGAGGTCGGGGTCACCCCCATAACCGCCGACGCGCCAGGGAGGGCAAATCCCGAATCCGCTTTATTGTGACGCCGAAATGTGGTTTACGCCGCCGCTGTTGCGCTGCGGTTTTCCCGGCGCCCGAATTCATGGAGCATGAGATGGCCAAACAGGATTTCCCAGTCTACGGCGACATCACCGGACCGATCGTGATGATCGGCTTCGGATCGATCGGCCGCGGCACCTTGCCGCTGATCGAGCGCCATTTCCGCTTCGACAAGAGCCGGATGGTCGTCATCGATCCGCGCGACGACGCCGCCGACATGAAGATCCTTGCCGACGCAGGCATCCGCCACATTAAGGCTCATGTCACCAAGGAAAACTACAAGGACCTGCTCAAGCCCCTGCTGAGCGAAGGCGGAGGCCAGGGCTTCTGCGTCAATCTGTCGGTCGACACCGGCTCGGTCGACCTGATCAGGCTCTGCCGCAAGCTCGATGTGCTCTACATCGACACCGTGGTCGAGCCGTGGCTGGGCTTCTACTTCGACAAGAACATGAAGAACTCCGAGCGCACCAACTACGCGCTGCGCGAGACGCTTCGCCACGAGAAGAAGAAGAACCCCGGCGGCACCACGGCGGTCTCCACCTGCGGCGCCAATCCCGGCATGGTGTCGTGGTTCGTCAAGCAGGCGCTGGTCAACCTTGCCAAAGACCTGGACGTCAAGTTCGACGAGCCCGATCAGCATGACCGCGAAGGCTGGGCCAAGCTGATGAAGAAGGTCGGAGTCAAGGGCGTGCACATTGCCGAGCGCGACACGCAGCTGACCAAGAAGCCCAAGCCGCTCAACGTGTTCTGGAACACCTGGTCGGTCGAGGGCTTCATTTCCGAAGGACTGCAGCCCGCCGAACTCGGCTGGGGCACGCATGAGAAATGGATGCCGAAGAACGCCAAGAAGCACAAGAAGGGCTGCAAGGCAGCGATCTATCTCGAGCAGCCCGGCGCCAACACCCGCGTGCGCACCTGGTGCCCGACGCCGGGGGCGCAGTATGGCTTCCTCGTCACCCACAACGAATCGATCTCGATCGCGGATTACTTCACCGTCAAGGACAAGGACGGCGACGTCACCTTCCGTCCCACCTGTCATTACGCCTATCATCCGGCCAATGACGCGGTGCTGTCGCTGCACGAAATGTTCGGCAATGGCGGCACGGCCCAGCCGGTGCTGCACGTGCTCGACGAGAACGAACTGGTCGAGGGTCTCGACGAACTCGGCGTGCTGCTCTACGGCCACGACAAGAACGCCTACTGGTACGGCTCGCGCCTGTCGCTCGAGGAAACCCGCAAGATCGCTCCCTATCAGAACGCCACCGGCATGCAGGTGACCTCGGCCGTGCTCGCCGGAATGGTCTGGGCCCTGGAAAACCCCAAGGCCGGCATAGTCGAGGCCGACGAGGTCGACTACAAGCGCTGCCTGGAAGTGCAGATGCCCTATCTCGGCCCCGTCGAGGGTCACTACACCGACTGGACGCCGCTCACCGGCCGGCCGGGCCTGTTTCCGGAAGACATCGACGAGTCCGATCCCTGGCAGTTCCGCAACGTCCTCGTCCACTGAACGAAGCAAACGGGGCCGGATTTCCGTCCGGTCCCCCTTGCGCCTTGCTTTCGCCGCGTCCGCACGGCATGGTTTTATCCAGAATCGCCAGCAAGACGACATAAAGGGATAGAACCGAACCATGAACACCACCCGCATTGTCGCCATCGCGACCCTCGCCCTGACGCTGGCCGCCTGCCAGACCGAAACCTACAGCTATCGTGAGCCGGCGCCCCGCCAGGACACCATCGAAGGCCAGTGGGTGGACCCGAACGGCATCATTTCAAGCTTCTACAACGGTCGGTTCGAGACGCGCACCACGGATTCGAACTCGCTGCTGGCCGAGGGCAACTACCGTCAGATCTCGCCGCGGACGGTCGAGATCGAGCTGACATCGCTGTTGCGCAACACCACCTCGCGGGTCAACTGCGCCATGGTCACCCCGTCACAGCTCAATTGCACGTCTTCGACGGGTGCCCAGTTCTCGCTGGCGCGCCGCGCCTGACCTCACCTCTGCCGCGCCTTGGGAGGGGCAGGGATGACAGGACATTTCGACGCGCTTGAAACCCGCGACACCGCAGCGCGCGAGACGGATGCCTTCACGGCGCTCTCGAGCCTGTTGCGCACGGCCCTGCCGCGCCTGCCTGCGCTTGCCGCCTGGCTGGGCCATCCTGATCCCGACGCTCTTTCCGATCGCGCCGCGCTGGCGCGGTTGCCGGTGCTGCGAAAACCCGACCTGATGGCGATGCAGGCCGAGAATCCGCCCTTCGGCGGCCTGGCCGATCCGGATGCCCTCGCCGGCAACCGGGTCTTCCTGTCGCCCGGGCCGGTCTGGGAGCCGCAGGGGATCGGCATCGATCCCTGGTCGGCCGCCCGCGCGCTGTTCGCCGCGGGTTTCCGCAAGGGCGACATCATCCACAATGCCTTCAGCTATCACATGACCCCGGGCGGTTTCATCCTGGATGAGGGCGGTCGCGCGCTCGGCTGCCTTGTCTTTCCCGCGGGCACCGGCAACACCGATCAGCAGGTCGACGCCATCCGGCAGCTCAGGCCCGGCGGCTACACCGGAACCCCGGACTATCTCAAGATCATCCTAGAGAAGGCGGACGAGATGGGTCACGACCTTGGCTCGATCCGGCGAGCGCTGGTATCGGGCGGCGCGCTGTTTCCGGCGCTGAGGCAATATTACGCTAGCAGGGGAATCTCGGTGCTGCAGGCCTATGCCACCGCCGATCTGGGAATCATCGCCTACGAGAGTGCCGACAGCGACGGCCGACCGCATCCCGGCATGATCGTCAACGAGGATCGGATCGTCGAGATCGTGCGCCCCGGAACGTCCGACCCGGTGCCCGATGGCGAAGTCGGCGAACTGGTGGTCACCACGCTCAATCCCGCCTATCCGCTGGTTCGCTTCGGCACCGGCGACCTTTCGGCCATCCTGCCCGGTCAGTCGCCCTGCGGCCGCACCGCGCCGCGGATCAGGGGTTGGATGGGCCGCGCCGACCAGCGCACCAAGATCAAGGGCATGTTCGTCGATCCGAAGCAGGTGGCCGAACTGGTGGCGGCCCATCCGGACATTTTCCGCGCCCGGCTGAGCGTCACCCGCGTCAATGACGGCGACGCCATGGCGCTCCTGATCGAGCCGCGCGACGGCGCCAGCCCGGACACCGAGGCGGTGGCGGCGACTCTGACGGCGCTGACAAAACTGCGCGGCACGGTCAGCCTTGCAGCCCCAGGCAGCCTCCCCAACGATGGCAAGGTGATCTCGGATGAGCGTGACTATACGGCCTGACCGCGCCTGAGATTTCCCTAATCTCCGACCGCTCCTGACGAAGTGCTTGAACTTTCGCATCGTTGATGAAACCATTCTTTCAGTCATGGGGTCATCAACCTGACGTGGTTGGATGGCATTGCATGGATGGAACAGAGAGAGGGAGTCATCACATGAACGCTGCCATCAGGGCCGTGCTGTTGAGTACCGTGGTATTCGGCATTTCCACCGTCACCGCACTCGCCGACTACAGCCTCAACATTCTCCACATCAACGATCTGCACAGCCGCATCGAGGCCATCAACAAGTATGACTCCACCTGTTCGGCCGAAGAGGAGGGCAAGGGCGAGTGCTTCGGCGGCGTGGCGCGGCTGATCACCGCAATCGGCGAGACGCGCAAGGCGCTCGACGGCCAGAATGTGCTGCTGCTCAACGCCGGCGACAATTTCCAGGGATCGCTGTTCTACACCACCTACAAGGGGCTGGCGGAAGCGGAATTCCTCAACCTGATGAAGTTCGACGCCATGACCGTCGGCAATCACGAGTTCGACGACAGCGAGGACGGCCTGGCGGGCTTCCTCGACAAGGTCGAGTTCCCCGTCGTCACGGCGAATGTGCTGGCCAGCCACTCCTCCAAGCTCGGCGACCGCGTCAAGCCGTCGATCGTGCTGGAAGTCGGCGGCCAGAAGATCGGAATTGTCGGCGCGGTGGCCAACGACACCGAAGAGCTGTCGTCGCCCGGACCAAACGTGATGATCGCCGAGGATGTCGAGGCCATCACGGCCGAGGTCGCCAAGCTGAAGGCGGACGGGATCGACAAGATCATCGCGCTCACCCATGTCGGCTATCCGCGCGACCTCGAGGCCATTGCCAAGATCGCCGATGTCGACGTGGTGGTCGGCGGCCATTCCCACAGTCTTCTGTCCAACACCGACGAGAAGGCCGAAGGCCCCTATCCGACGATGGTCGACAATCCCGGCGGCTACAAGGTCCCGGTGGTCCAGGCCGGCTCCTACAGCAAGTATCTCGGCGACCTGAAGGTCGTCTTCGATGACAGCGGCGTGGTCAAGGAAGCCTCCGGCGATCCGATCCTGGTCGACGCCAAGTTCAAGCCGGACGAGGCCGCGGTTGCCCGGATCACGGAGCTTGCCGGTCCGATCGAGGAACTGCGCAGCAAGACCATCGGCGAATCCACCGCGGCCATCGAGGGCTCGCGCGATGTCTGTCGCGCCATGGAATGCTCGATGGGCAACCTGGTGGCCGACGCCATGGTCGATCGCGTCAAGGACCAGGGCGTGACCATGGCAATCACCAATGGCGGCGGATTGCGTGCCTCCATCGACGCGGGTCCGGTGACCATGGGCGAAGTTCTCACCGTGCTGCCGTTCCAGAACACGCTCGCCACCTTTGAGCTCAAGGGCTCCGACGTGGTGGCTGCTCTGGAAAGCGGGCTCAGCAAGATCGAGGAGGGCGCGGGCCGCTTCCCGCAGGTCTCCGGCCTCTCCTACAGCTTCGACGCCTCCAAGCCCGCGGGCGAGCGGGTCTCCGATGTCATGGTCAAGGAAGGGGACGCCTATCAGCCGATCGACCCCGACAAGATGTACGGCGTGGCCACCAACAACTTCATGCGCGGCGGCGGCGACGGGTATTCGATCTTCGAGACAGCCGGCGTGAACGCCTATGACTACGGCCCGGGGCTGGATCAGGTGGTGGCCGATTACGTGGCCGCCAACACGCCCTACACGCCCTACACCGACGGCCGCATCAAGGCCGCCGAGACGGCCGCCGCGGCTCCGGCCGCAGAGGTGCCAGCGACAGCTCCGGCTGCCGAGGCACCGGCAGCAACTCCGGCCGCTCCTGCAGCCGAAGCACCTGCAGCAGCTCCAGCGGCAGCTCCGGCAGCCGAGGCACCTGCAGCAGCGCCGGCGGCCGAAGTGCCCGCAACTGCCGCGGCTCCCGCTGCAAGCGAGCCCGTCAAGGTGCCGGAGCCCATGGCGGGATCCACCGACATCATGAACACGGCGCCGACGATTGCCGCAGAACCCTCCGCGCAACCGGCTCCGGCCGCGGAAGCCCCCGCGCCGGCTGCCGAAGCGCCCAAGACCGACATGGCTGCGCCCGCGACCGAAGCGCCCAAGACCGACATGGCCATGGACAAGTCCTCCCATGTGATCGCCTCCGGCGACACGCTGTGGGACATTGCCGGGGCTGTCTACGGCGACCCGACGATGTGGAGGAAGATTGCCGAGGCCAATCCGGATGCGGAAATCCGCGGCCTGACGATCGGCGAAACGCTGGCCATTCCGGCCAAATAGGCACCCACAGCCACCAGTTGTCGAAGGGCCCGGGTCAAACCGGGCCCTTTGTGCTGCCCTGCGACCCCATGGCGGTTGATTTGCACGCCAGAGCGCTTACTTTCGCGCCACCGCCTGTCACGGCTCCGGACCGCCCGGCCAAGCAGCAAACGAAGTGGAACTCCCCTTGAACACACCTGCGCCCCTCTCGGAAGAAACCGCCCGCCCGCTCGGGCCGCTGCCCGTCGGGCATCCGAGGGTCGAGGCGCGCAAGGTCGGCGTGCTGCTTGTCAATCTCGGCACGCCCGACGCCACCGATTTCAGATCCATGCGCCGCTATCTGCGCGAATTCCTCTCCGACCGGCGTGTCATCGAGACACCCAGGGCGATCTGGCTGCCGATCCTCTACGGCATCGTTCTCAACACCCGCCCGGGCCGTGTCGGCAAGGCCTATCAGACGATCTGGAACAAGGATCTCGACGAGAGCTACCTGCGCACCTACACCCGCAACCAGTCGGACCGGCTGGCCGAAGCGCTCGGCGACCACCCGACCGTCAAGGTCGACTGGGCCATGCGCTACGGCCAACCCTCGATCGCCGACAAGCTCGAGGCGCTCAAGGCCGCCGGCTGCGACCGCATCGTGCTGTTTCCGCTCTACCCCCAATACGCCGCCGCCACCACGGCCACGGTCAACGACAAGGCGTTCCAGGCGCTGATGAAGATGCGCTGGCAGCCGGCGCTGCGCACGGTTCCGCCCTATCATGACGATCCCGCCTATATCGAGGCCATCGCTGCCTCGATCGAAGCCCATCTGGCGACCCTCGACTGGGAGCCCGAGATCGTGCTGTCCTCCTTCCACGGCATCCCGCAATCCTACTTCGACAAGGGCGACCCCTATCATTGCCATTGCATGAAGACGGCGCGCCTGGTGCGCGAGCGGCTGGGCTGGTCGAAGGAGCGCTTCATGCCCACCTTCCAGTCCCGCTTCGGTCCCGAGGAATGGCTGCAGCCCTACACCGACAAGACGGTGGAGAAGCTTGCCAAAGAGGGGGTGAAGCGCATCGCCGTGATCAATCCGGGATTCGTCTCCGACTGCCTGGAAACGCTTGAGGAAATCGCCGGCGAAGCCGCGGAGATCTTTCACCACAATGGGGGCGAGCACTTCACCCACATACCGTGCCTGAACGATTCCACGGGCGGCATGGACGTCATCGAGGCGGTCGTCCGGCGCGAGCTGCAGGGCTGGGTCTGACATGCCGGGGGGCGTCCGGAGGCGCCCCGGCATTGCAAGTCCGGTCCGAAAGATCTAACTCACATTCGTGGCGCGAATTGCCGGCCACGCGCCAGGGGAGTGCCCGCCATGACCGGTCTCGACATCACAGTCATTGCATTCGTAGTCATCGTCATCCTGATCCTGTTCGCGGGCATCAAGACCATTCCGCAGGGCTATGCCTACACGGTGGAACGCTTCGGCCGCTACACCCGGACGCTGACGCCCGGCCTCAACATCATTGTTCCCTTCATCGACCGCATCGGCGCCCGGATGAACATCATGGAACAGGTGCTCGACGTCCCCACCCAGGAAGTCATCACCCGTGACAATGCCAGCGTGTCGGCCGACGCCGTGGCCTTCTACCAGGTGCTCAACGCGGCCGAGGCCGCGTACCAGGTGTCCAACCTTCAGCAGGCGCTGCTCAATCTGACCATGACCAACATCCGCTCGGTGATGGGCTCGATGGATCTCGACGAACTGCTCTCGAACCGCGATTCGATCAACGACCGGCTGCTGCGCGTCGTCGACCAGGCGGTCACCCCCTGGGGGATCAAGATCACCCGCATCGAGATCAAGGACATTGCCCCTCCCCGCGACCTCGTCGAATCGATGGGCCGGCAGATGAAGGCCGAACGCGAGAAGCGGGCCGAGGTGCTGGAGGCGGAGGGGTCCCGCAATGCGCAGATCCTGCGCGCCGAAGGCGCCAAGCAGTCCGCCATCCTGCAGGCCGAAGGGCGCCGCGAGGCCGCCTTCCGGGACGCCGAGGCGCGCGAGCGGCTTGCTGAGGCCGAGGCCAAGGCGACACAGCTGGTGTCGATCGCCATCGCCGAGGGCGACGTGCACGCGCTCAACTACTTCATCGCCCAGAAATACACCGAGGCTCTCGGATCCATCGCCTCGGCCAACAACCAGAAGGTCATCCTGATGCCGCTCGAATCCTCGGCGCTGATCGGGTCGCTGGGTGGAATCGGCGCCATCGCCCGTGAAGTCTTCGGCGGCCCCGACACCCCGTTGCCCACGCGACCGAGCTCCGTGCCTTCGCAGCCGGGCCGGCGCAACCGCCCCGCCGACACGCCTGAAGGCCAGGGCCAGTGATCCGCGCGCTCGTCATCGAACTCGGTCCCTGGAGCTGGTGGATCGGCGGCCTGGTGCTGCTGGCGGCCGAAATCGTTGTCCCGGGCATCTTCCTGCTCTGGATCGGCCTGGCGGCCATCGCCATCGGCGCGCTCTCGTTTCCCCTCTGGGACACGGCGGTCTGGAGCTGGCAGCTGCAGTTCGTGCTGTTTGCAGTGCTGTCGGTCGCATCTGCCCTTGTCGGCCGCAGGGTGATGGCCGGTCGCGGCAGCCAGTCCGACCAGCCGATGCTCAACCGGCGGATGGAAGGCCTCGTCGGCCGCACCGCCACGCTGGAGGAGCCGATCCTCGAAGGCCGCGGCCGCATCCGTCTCGACGACACGTTCTGGGTGGTCCAGGGACCGGACCTGCCGTCCGGGGCCAGGGTGCGCGTCGTGGCGCACGACGCCCGCAACCTGACGGTCACGCAGGCCTGAACGGGTCCGGGCGGGCCTGCGCCGTCAGGCCACGCCGATGCGAAGCAGATCGTGGAAGTGCACGATTCCCACCGGCACCCGCTCGGCATTGGTGACCACCAGCGCGCCGATATTGTGCTTGTTGAGAATGCCCATCGCCGTGCTGGCGAGCGCTGTCGGCGCGATCGTCTTGGGATTGGCGGTCATGATGGCATCGATCGGCAGCTCGACCAGATTGCGGCCGAGATTGCGCGCCACGTCGCCATCGGTGACGATGCCGATCAGAACGCCCGCATGATCGAGCACGCCGACACAGCCGAACTTCTTCTCCGACAGCGTCATGATCGCCCGCTGCGCGCTGGTTCCGCTCGGCACCAGCGGCATGGCCTCGCCGACATGCATGATCTCGCTGACATGGGCGAGATTGGCGCCCAGCTGGCCGCCGGGATGGAAAGTGTGGAAGTCGCCCGCCGTGAACCCCTTTGCCTCCAGCAGCGCCACGGCCAGCGCATCGCCTAGCGCCAGCTGCATCAGCGTCGAGGTGGTCGGCGCCAGTCCGTGCGGACAGGCCTCCTGCTCGCGCGGCAGCAGCAGCACGATGTCGGCCTCCCGCGCCAGGGTGGAGTCAGCGCCTGAGGTGAAGGCCAGCAGCGGGATCTGGAAGCGCCTGGAATAGGCGACGATGCCCTTGAGTTCGGCGGTCTCGCCCGACCAGGACAGCACCAGGATGGCATCATCGCGGGCGATCATGCCCAGATCGCCGTGATTTGCCTCGGCGGGATGGACGAAATAGGCGGGCGTGCCCGTCGAGGCGAGAGTGGCCGCGATCTTCGCCCCGATATGGCCGCTCTTGCCCACGCCGGTGATGATCACCCGGCCGGTGATCCCGCTCATCGCCTCGACCGCGCGCACGAACGCGTCGGAGAGACCGTTTGCGACGGCATTTGCCAGCGCATCCAGGCCGTTGCGCTCGATGGTGAGGGTGCGGGCGGCCGACTGCATGATGTCGGCGGCAACAAGTCCGGGGCGTATGGTTTTCATGCTGTCCGCATATCGCCTTCGCCGGACGCTGTCCATCATTTGCCGTTCCCGCAGCCATCGCCGGAATGGAAACCAAGCGTTAACCACAAGTGTTTACGGTTTGCAAAGAATTCAGGGATTCCGAGCCAGGCATGTTGTTTCCGGACCGCCGACACAGTTCACGACTCCGCAGCGGCCGAGGCCGCCTGCTGATGCTTGGCGTCGCGATGGCCGCCTTGACGGTCCAGACAGGGCAGGCTTCGGCCCAGTCCGCTTCTGGGGCTCTTGATTCCGACACCCCCCTGCGCAGCACCCTGGTGGAGCCGGCGAACGGCACCCCAATCGGGGCGGCCGCAGGCAGCCCGGCGCAGCGCCGCGACCCGACCGGCAATGATGAAGCTGCGGACACCGCCGATCCCGACGAACCTGCCACAGGCACTGTTCCCGCGACGCGGATCGAGCCGTTGAATGCCCGCGCCGCATCGGTGGACACGCTCGATGCGACCGAGGACAAGGCAGCCGACACCGAGGCCGGTTTCGGCCGCCAGAACGACCGCGCCGCGCCCGTCGACGATCTCAAGCCCGGTCCTGCCGCCGATCCGGACGCGGTTCCCGGATTTGCGATCGGGACATTGGTGCTAAGGCCCACGGTTTCGGAGAAGATCGTCCACGAGACCAGGCGCGACGGGTCGGGCACGACCGGCCGGACCTTCAGCGAGACCACCCTGACCGGCACTCTCGAATCCGACTGGTCACGCCACAGACTGACGGTGGACGGCGTCGCGACCCTGCAGAAGAACCTGTCGGGGACCGGGTCGGAGCAGCCAAGGGCGACTCTCGACGCCGTTCTCCTGCTCGATCTCTCCCGCGACCTCCAGGCGACGCTGAAGGCGGGGTATGACTTCAGCCGGGAAGACCGCACCGATCCCAACGCGGTCAGCGGTGCCGTGACCCAGGCGACGGTGGAGGTGTTCAGCGCCGGGGCGGCGGTGGAAAAAAGCATCGGCAACCTGCGCGGCACGGTAGCCACGGAAGTCACCCGCTCGGTCTATGGCGACGTGGTGCTGGCCGATTCCTCGGTCCTTTCCGGCGCCGACCGCGACACGCTCGCCGGCACGGTGAGCGGCCGCATCGGCTACGTGCTGTCGCCGGCGCTGATCCCCTTCCTGCAGGCCTCGGTGCAGCGCACCCGCTACGACCAGACGCTGGATGACAACGGCTTTGCCCGTTCCTCGACGGCCTATGCGGCGAAGATCGGCGCGGAAATCGATCTGGGCGAAAAGCTCAACGGCGAACTGGCCGCGGGCTATGTGCTGCGCGACATCGACGACGCCACCCTCACCGACATCGGCGCCGTCACCGTCGACGGCACGCTCAACTGGTCGCCGATGCGCGGCACCATGCTCACGGCAGGGCTTGCCACCAGCGTGGAGGCCGCGACCGCCGCAGGCGAGAGCGGATCGGTGGTCTACGCGCTGACCACAGGCCTCACCCGCGAACTGCGGCGGTCCGTGGTCGCCCGGTTGGGCTCGAGCATCACCTACCGCGACTACGCCTCAGACAGCCTGAGCCCCGACCAGGTGCTGTTCGGCGCCACGATGGGATTGAGCTGGTCGCTCAACAGATATCTCAGCCTGGATGCCGATGTCGGCTTCGAGCGCACCACCCAGCCGGGCAGTCCCGATTCGGACACCGCGCGCGTGGGACTCGGGCTGAAGCTCAAACGCTGAGACACACAGGGCGGCAGGTGGCAGGTGGCGGCTCCCGCCTCAGCCCAGCATCGCACGGATGCGGTCGGCCACCAGCGGCCTGATGTCGTCACGCTCCAGCGCAAAAGCCATGTTGGCGAGAATGAAGCCATCCTTGGAACCGCAGTCGAAGGTCTCGCCACCGAAGACATAGGCGGAGAACTCCTGCGACCTGGCCAGCGTGAGCATGGCGTCGGTCACCTGGATCTCGTTGCCGGCGCCCCGCTCCTGATGCGCCAGGATGTCGAAGATCTCCGGCTGCAGGATGTAGCGGCCATTGATGAAATAGTTCGACGGCGCCGTGCCCCTGGCCGGCTTTTCCACCATCTCGGTGATCCGGAAGCCGCCCGACAGGTCCTCGCCGCGCCCGACGATGCCGTATTTGTGCGCCATGTCCGGATCGCATTCCCCGACGGCGACGATGTTGCCGCCGACCCGGTTGTAGAGCTCGACCATGCCCGACATGCAGCCGATCGTGTCACGCATGATCATGTCCGGCAGCAGCAGCGCGAACGGTTCGTCGCCGATGATGTCGCGCGCGCACCAGACGGCGTGGCCGAGGCCCAGCGGAGCCTGCTGGCGGGTGAAGCTGGTCTGTCCGGCCTTGGGCAGCATGTCGTCGAGCGCCTTGAGCTCCGCCGTCTTGCCGCGTTCGCGCAGCGTCGCGTCAAGTTCCACCTGAATGTCGAAATGGTCCTCGATGACGCCCTTGTTGCGGCCGGTGACGAAGACGAAATGCTCGATTCCCGCGGCCATGGCTTCCTCGACCACATATTGCACCACCGGCTTGTCGACGATGGTCAGCATTTCCTTGGGCACTGCCTTGGTGGCGGGAAGGAAGCGCGTGCCGAGACCGGCAACGGGAAGGATGGCTTTTCTGATCTTGCGGCGGGTGGTCATCTTTGGGTCCAATTCCTCATGAAACATGCAACGGGCAACATATCAGCTTCGGCGGCAATTTCCTGCCGACTGTGTCTTAACACTCGGCAAAGGCTGCAAACTGACGTCCAATATGGTAAACGATTTGTTGACTCCTGTGTGCCATGATCACCGCTTCTCGCCCATTGATCACCTACGCAAACAAAGGATGGCTGTATTATGTTCCGCGCACCCCGGAAAATTCTCGGCGCCTCGACCATTGGCCTTGCCGTAGCCCTCAGCATGTTTTCGACCGCGGCGTATGCCGATGCCGGCTTCCAGGGATGGATCGCCAGCTTCTATGCCACCGCCGCCAAGAGCGGCATCAGCAAGAGCACCTATCAGCGGGCTTTTTCCGGCGTCCGCACGCCAGACGCATCGGTCCTGGAGAAGGCTCGCTATCAGCCGGAATTCACCACCGAGGTCTGGGACTATCTCGATTCGCGGGTCAACCCCTACACCGTGGCCAAGGGCCGCGAGCTGGCCAAGCGCCATGCCTCGACCCTGTCGGCCATCGAGCGTCATTTCGGCGTCGACAGGTCGGTGCTGCTTGCCATCTGGTCGATGGAATCCAACTACGGCGACATTCTCGAGAAGACTGATCGTCTGCACTACGTGCCGCAGGCGCTCGCAACCCTTGCCTATGGCGACAAGCGCCGTGCGAAATTCGCACGAACGCAGCTGGTTGCGGCACTCAAGATCCTGCAGGCCGGCGACATCGAGCCAAGCAGCATGACCGGCTCCTGGGCCGGCGCCATGGGCCACACCCAGTTCATCCCCACCAGTTACCTGGCCTTCGCGGTCGATGCCGACGGCAACGGACATCGCGATATCTGGAACTCGATTCCGGACGCCCTGGCGACCGCTGCCAATCTCCTGCACAAGAACGGCTGGCAGACCGGCAAGACCTGGGGATATGAGGCTGTGGCCCCGTCCGGAGGCAGCAAATATGCCGGCGCCACGAAGACGCTCAACCAGTGGGCTTCGCTCGGCTTCACCCGCCCGGGCGGCAAGAGCTTTCCACGCGGCTCCGAGCGGGCGGAACTGAAGATGCCGGCGGGCGGAAATGGACCGGCATTCCTGATGACGCGCAACTTCTTCATGATCAAGCGCTACAACAATTCCGACCTCTATGCCCTGTCGGTCGGCGTGCTTGCCGACCAGATCGCCGGCTATGGCGGTATCGACCAGCGCTGGCCGCGCCCGGCCGGCACGCTCGACATCACCGAGAAGTTCGAGTTGCAGACCCGGCTCAAGCAGTTGGGATATTATGACGGCGAGATCGACGGCAACTTCGGCTCGGGATCCAAGGCCGCCATTGCCGCATTCCAGTCGCGCGCCGGCTTGACCCAGGACGGCAATCCGTCGCAAAAGGTGCTCGAGAAGATCCGGGACCGCTGAGCATCGCGACGCGGCTCGGCCTTGCCGCAGGCAGGCTTGGTCCAGCGCACTGGAAGGCCTGTCCTTCGGGTCCGCAATCTGCAGCGTCCATCGGCGGCGGCCGTCCGGCGCCGCGTCACGGCAGGAGCCAAGCGATGCCATTGCCCCATCAGCCAAGACGTCCGGCATTCTTCGCCGCGCTTGCGATGGTTCTGGCATTGGCGCTCGTGGCCACCATGGCCGGCACCGCCTCCGCCCAGCAGCGCACGGAGCGCAAGTCGATCCTGCAGCTGCTGTTCGGCGGCGGCGGCGGCAATGCCAGCACGCCGGAGCCCGAGCCGACCAGGCCGGCGCGCACCAGCCGTCCGAAGACCGTGACGCGCAGCGCCGTGCAGGCGGCCGCGCCGGCGCCGGAAGTCACCAAGCTGGAGAACGCCCGTAAGATCCTGGTCATGGGGGATTTCCTGGCCAACGGCGTCGCCGAGGGACTGACGACCGGCTTCGCCGAGTCGCCAGGCGTGGTGGTGATCGATCGCAGCAACGGATCGTCCGGCCTGGTCCGGGACGACTACTACGACTGGCCGGCCGAGGCGGCAGGCATCATCAGCGACGTCGCGCCTGCGGTCATTGTCATGCAGCTCGGGTCCAACGACAGGCAGCAGATGCTCGTCAATGGAACGCGGGAAGCGGTCCGGTCCGCCAACTGGCTGGCTGAGTACCAGCGGCGTCTTGACGGACTGCTCGCGACGCTCGCCGCACCGAAGATCCCGGTGCTCTGGGTCGGGCTGCCGGCCTTCAAGTCTTCGTCCATGACCGCCGACATGGTGGCCCTGAATGCGATCTATCGCAGCCGCGTCGAACGCGTGGGCGGCGAGTTCATCGACATATGGGACGGATTCGTCGACGAGGATGGCAAGTTCGTCTTCACCGGCTCCGACATCAACGGCCAGCAGGTGCGGCTGCGCGGCTCGGATGGCATCAACCTGACCAAGGCCGGAAGGCGCAAGGTCGCCTTCTACGTGGAGAAATCCGTCCGGCGACTGCTCGGCGATGCCGCCGACGCCGACATCGCCACGCTGGGCGAGGACAACCTGCCCGAACTCAATTTTCCCTCTGCGCCCGCCGAGTCGGTCAACATCCTGCGCACCGTTCCCGTCAGCATGACCGACCCGGACCTCGATGGCGGCGGCGAACTGCTTGGCGGATCGACGACGCAGGCGGCCTTCATCCCGTCGCCGCGCGACCTGTTGGTGGAAAAGGGCGAGATCGCGCCGGCCCCGGAGGGCCGCGCCGATGATTTCAGCTGGCCGCGCAAGCCGGCCACCGCGGTGAAATAGCCCGCCGGCAGCGCTGGTCGAGCAGACGAGCCCGCATGGTGGATGAAGCCGATTGCCGAGGGCGCCTCGGCCCATGCAGCCCGCAGTAGCGGTGACGGGCTTCAAATTTGAAAGACTTGAAAGAGGATCGGATGGTGGGCGTAACAGGGATTGAACCTGTGACCCCTACAATGTCAATGTAGTGCTCTCCCGCTGAGCTATACGCCCATCCGATTGGGCGCATACACCACACATTGGCCCGCCCCGTCAACAGAAAATCGGAGCTATTTCGCTGCTCCGGTCGCCAGGCGCTCCGTCCTCAGGCCGCGTTGAGCAGCTTGTTGACCTCATCGACCAGATCGCGCAGGTGAAACGGCTTCGAAAGCACCTTGGCGTTGCGCGGTGCCTTCGAATCGGGATTGAGCGCCACCGCCGCAAAACCGGTGATGAACATGACTTTCAGGTCCGGATCGAGTTCCGTGGCGCGGCGCGCCAGTTCGATGCCGTCCATCTCCGGCATGACGATGTCGGTCAGCAGCAGTGTGAACGGTTCTTCGCGCAGCCGGTCATAGGCACTGGCGCCGTTGTCGAACGAACGAACCTCGTAGCCGGCCTTCTCGAGAGCCTTGACCAGGAACCGGCGCATGTCGTTGTCATCTTCTGCAAGGAGAATTTTCGGCATCATTCGAGTATCCAGACCTGTCATGGCGGTTGTGGCTTCTTGATGCCACCACAAATGCCTCACTCCAGTAAACATCCAGTGAATGCGGAGCGACGAAATCACTGCCCAGCCGCCATACTGGACAGGTTTGCAGGCAACTGGCAACATGGATTTGACAACGCAGCGACAGGGCGGAAGACAGGACATGCAGGAACACGACGCCGAGCCGCTTTTCCCGACGTCGTCCCCCCTGTTCGAAGTCCGGCAGCCGCGCCGGCAGACCGAGCCGTTCGTCTTCAACTCGCCCCATTCCGGCCGCGTCTATTCCGAATCATTCATGGAATCGTCGCGGCTCGACCGCGACGCCATCCGCCGTTCGGAAGACCTCTTTGTCGATGAGCTGTTCTCCGTCGCGCCGGTGCTCGGAGCGCCGTTGCTGCAGGCGAACTTTCCGCGCGCCTGGCTCGACGTCAACCGCGAGCCCTATGAACTCGACCCGCGGATGTTCGATGGTCCGTTGCCGCCGTTTGCCAATATCGGCTCGCTGCGGGTTGCAGGCGGACTGGGGACGATTCCGCGCCTTGTGGCCGAGAACATGGATATCTATCGCGCTAGGCTGCCCGTCGCCGAGGCGCTTTCCCGCATCGATACGGCCTATCTGCCGTATCACGCCTGCCTGCGGAAGCTTCTGGCGCAGACCCATGTCCAGTTCGGACGCGCGGTTCTGGTCGATTGCCATTCCATGCCGGCAAGCGTCCGCTCGTCGAGCAACGGCCCCAAGCCGGACTTCATCGTCGGTGACCGCTACGGCTCAAGCGCCGCCCACGACATCTCCCACGCCGCCGTCTGCATCCTTGCCGAACTGGGCTATCAGGTGGCGCGCAACAAGCCCTATGCCGGCGGCTTCATCACCGAGCATTATGGCCGTCCCGCGCGCGGCTTCCATGCCCTGCAGATCGAGATCAACCGAGGCCTCTACATCGACGAGAGCAGCCTTGTGAAGAACTCCGGCTTCACCGCTCTCCGCATCAATCTGGCTGAATTCTGCGATCGCCTGATGGCCTATGTGCGCGACGATCTCGCCGGCAGGCGCCTGGCAGCCGAATAGCGGACGGAATCGAAGCCCCCAAGCCGGCAGCCTGATCGGTGCCGCCGTTCGCCGCAGCGCCGTCCATCACAACCCAAAAAAAACCGCGCCATTGAGCGCGGTTAAAGTCTAGGGAGGAAACGCCCAAGGAGGGCATTCGCAGTCATAGACTGCACGATCAAATTAATGTTGCGTTGCAACATTGTCAACCCTCCCTGCTTAAATTTATTGCAGATATTTCAATTGCCCGTGAAAGGGCGGAAAGGCGTTTCTGTGGATAACCTAGGCAGAAAGCCGCCGACGATGCGTCTTTGGCGACTCCGGCGGGTGGTCTAGAGATTCTGTTAATCGCGCTATGCGACCTTGCAGGGACCATAGCCACAAGGTGCTTCAATCATTCATGCCTGAGTTCAGACGCACATCTCCGCTGACGGTGACCGGCAGCCGCATGGTCGAGAGACTGCTGTCGCTGGCTGTGAAGATGATGCAGGTCCGGACACCGCGGCAGATCGCACGGCTGCAGGCGGATCTGCTGGCCCAGGCCGCCGTGATCGCGTCCCAGGCCGCATCGCTGGAACAGAGCCGGAAGATCTTCGACCGTGCGTCGGCGGCCGCGAAAATCGGGGTCTGGCAGTGCCGGCTTCCCTGCGAGACGCTGGAATGGACCGACATGGTCTATGACATTTTCGACCTCCCCCGCGGCACTTCGCTGGACCGAACCCGGACGCTTGGCTGTTACACCCCGGAATCGGCCGAGCAACTGCGACGCCTTCGCGACCGCGCGATCCAGGATTGCGGCGGCTTCAGCATGGACGCCGAGATCACGACTGCGTTGGGCAACCGGCGGTGGATCCGGATCACCGCGACCGTCGAATGCGAAGACGGCGTCCCGGTCCGCATCTTCGGCATGAAGCAGGACATCACCGAGGAAAAGATCCTGGCCGACCGGACCCGCTATCTGGCGGAGTTCGACGTCATGACCGGACTTGCCAACCGCAGCCAGTTCCAATCAAGGCTCGATCAGCTCGATGAGGCAGCGACCGGGGACAACAGGATCGCCGCCCTGATGCTGGTCGATCTGGACGGCTTCAAATCAGTCAACGATACCTTCGGCCACGCGGTGGGCGATGCCTGCCTGATCCGCTCCGCCGAACGGCTGAGAATCGCCTGCAGCAAGGCGGAACTGGTCGCGCGGATCGGCGGCGACGAATTTGCCGTTCTCATCGGCGCGGGCCACGATCGCGCGGACGTGGCTGGCGTCGCCCGCGAGATCGTCGAGGCGCTGGGACGTCCCATAGAGCAGAAGGGCCATAGTCTGGGGCTCGGGGCGTCCGTCGGCGTGGCGTTCACGGCGGATTGCGCCAGCAGCGATCTCTTCACCATGGCCGACATCGCCCTCTATGCCGCCAAGGCCGCCGGCAAGAGCACATTCCGCGTCTACAAGCCGGGGCAGGATGCCGTCTCGCGCGAACTCACTCCCATGGCGCAGAGCATTCTCCAGGCGTTCCGCTGAGCGGCGGGCGACCCGGACCAAGGCTTCGGTCTGCCGCCGTCGGACGCAATGCGGTTGACGCGGTGCGCTATTGACGGCAAACCCACGGGCTCTGGCCCCTGGAGAACGATGATGCTGCCCGACCTGGCGTTTTTCGATGAGATTGCCGATGCCGCCGCGCGCGAAACCCTGCCGCGCTTCCGGGCGGCGGGTTCCGTCGACAACAAGTGGAGCACCGGCTTTGATCCGGTCACCGAAGCCGATCGCGAAGCCGAGCGCGCCATCCGCGCGCTGATCACCGATCGCTTTCCGGACCACGGCATCCTCGGCGAGGAATATGGCGATGTCGGCCTAGACCGCGACTATGTCTGGGTCATCGACCCGATCGACGGCACGCGCGCCTTCATCTCCGGCCTGCCTGTCTGGGGCACCTTGGTCGGTCTCTATCATCATGGCCGGGCGATCATGAGCATGATGGACCAGCCGTTCACCGGCGAACGCTTCGTGGCGGGACCGGAGGGGGCTTTCCTGGCGCATCGCGGGCAGCGACGCCCGATCCGCACCCGGACCGGCCGCACGCTGGCCGAGGCCACGCTGATGACCACCTCGCCGTTTCTGTATGCCGGCGCCACCCAGGCGCCCTACCAGGCGCTGGAAGGCGCGGTGCAGCTCACCCGCTACGGCTGCGACTGCTACGCCTTTGCCATGGTGGCGGCCGGACACATCGATCTGTGCGTCGATTCCGGCCTCAAGCCCTACGATGTCGGTGGACTGATCGCGCTGGTCGAACAGGCGGGCGGGGTCTTCACCGACTGGCAGGGCGGCAGGGCGGAATTCGGCGGCAATGTGGTTGCCGCCGCCACCGGCGAGCTGCACGCGGCGGCGCTGGAAATCCTCAACCGACCAGTCTGATCCATGTCGCCCGAACGTGTGCAGCGGCTTCGGGATCACGACGCATAACCCCAAAGAGCCAAAGCACATCGCGTGAATCCGAATTCCGCGAAGTGCTTTAGAGTTCTTGGCCTGTCTCATTGTCCCGGGACGAAGTGCGGCTCGCTTCGTCTGCGAACGCTCCAGCCGCGGCGGCATCGCGGGACTTGGCCGCGGGTTCGTCGGACTGGTCGACCGGAATGAAGGCATCGATCGCCGCCAGGGTTGGCAGCCGGTAGCGGTCGGCTTCCTGCAGCAGTTCGTGCCTGGCCCCATCGATGGTGATTGCGCTGCCCGCCCGGAAGCGATTGGCCAGCCCGGTGACGGCGCGCACATCGACGATGCTGTCGTTTCCTGCGGCGATCAGGAGCGTCGGCACCCTTATGCGGTCGAGGTGATCGAAGCGATTGACGCGGCGGATGGCGCGGCTCATTTCCAGCACCCATCTCACCGTCGCCGGGCCCTGCCGCAGCCCGGGATGCGTCAGAATGATTCCCTGATTGCGCTCGAACCGCTGCCGATCGCTGGTCAGCGCGTTGTCGGCGAATGGCCTGGGAAACCCGTCCCGGCTGAGCCTGAGCCAGCCAAGACCGATGCTGCTGAGCATGCGCGCCATCACTCCGAGCGTGCCGGCGCTGACCGGCAGCCCCGACATGGCGACGAATGGCGCCACCAGCGCCATCCGCTCGATCCGGTTGGCAAGCTTCGGCGCTGCTGACAGGGCGACGAGCGATCCCATCGAATGGGCCACCAGAAAGAACGGCAGCCGGGTCTCGGGAAGGACGATGGTTTCGAGAAAGACGGTCAGATCGCGTTCGAAATCGGCGAACCGGCGGACATGGCCGCGCAGCGGGTTCTTCAGCAGCCGCGGCGAGCCGCCCTGCCCGCGCCAGTCGAAGGTGGCAACCCAAAGGCCGCGGGCGGTGAAATGGCGGATGGTCTCGTAATATTTCTCGATGGTTTCGTTGCGGCCCTGCAGCAGCACGATCGTCCCGCGCGCCACGGTCTTCTCGGTCTTGAAGATCGCATAGCGCAAGCGCCGCCGGTCGAAGGTGGTGAAATAACCCGAAACATGATTCCCCGGCGTCGGATTGTCCGCCGTCGAGAACAGCACGCCTGGGTCTGATTGTTCCATGGCCATTCGATTAAAGCTTCGCCGGGGGCAGGTCAAAAGGAAAAGCGTGCCACCGCCTGTCGGACGGCCGTGCTCAAGGCAAAAAGGAGCCGGAGCCGCACAGGCGACTCCGGCTGTAAGCGACCGGAACTGAAGGGACGGGATGCTCCGGCCGATCAGGTGGATGAGCACCTGATGACCCGATCATGCCCGGCGGCGTCTGAACACAGTCCGAACTGTTCGTTCATCCGGCGTTCATGGACGCGGCAATGTTCGGACGCAGGCTCTTGAACCGCGGAAAAGCAGTTCCCACATTGGTCGTGCAGGCGCCATACCGGGCCTGCTGGTCCAGACCATCGCCCATTCGCGGGATGTTCGACGGACCACCAACGCACCCAATGTTGCTCTGAAGGAGGACACCATGCGTCACGTTGACTTTTCACCCCTCTACCGTTCGACGGTCGGCTTCGACCGCCTTGCCACCATGCTCGACAGCCTGGCCGCGCCCGAGCAGGCGCAGACCTACCCGCCCTACAACATCGAGCTGACCGGAGAAAACGCCTACCGCATCACCATGGCGGTGGCCGGTTTCGACGAATCGGAAATCTCGATCGAGGCGCGTGAACATGCGCTGACCGTCAAGGGCGAGAAGGCCGATGAGAAGGACGCCGACAAGACCGAGTATCTGTATCGCGGTATTGCCAAGCGCACCTTCGAACGCCGCTTCCAGCTGGCCGACCACGTGGAAGTGACCGGCGCCAGCCTGCGCAACGGGCTCCTGCATATCGACCTGGTGCGCGAGCTGCCCGAAGCGATGAAGCCGCGCCGGATCGAGATCCGCAAGGATGCCGGCGCCAAGCCGCAGCAGATCGAAGCCAAGACGGCCTGAGGCCCGAGAGGGTTATGAAGGGCGGCGTCCGGGCGACCGGGCGCCGTTCTGTCTTTGGAACCAGTCAGGCAGCGACGGGGCCGCCGCGGAGCGGCGCCAGCCGCGAGCGGGCGAGCAGATGATCCAGCGAGATCATCCCCGGGCCCTTGACCGCCACATAGACGAGCGGCACGGCCCACAACAATCGCTGGTCGGCCACCAGTCCGTCGGGGAAGCGGTCGAACAGCGCGCCCACCGTCTCGGGGCCCACCATGTGGACGGTGACGTCGACCAGCGTCTGCACCCCGATGAAGATGAGCATCCCCAGCGACGCGACCCGCGCGAAAAGGCCGGCGATGATCAGCACCGGCAGGATGAACTCGGCGTAGGTTCCGAGCGTGACGATCAGGCCCCAGGGCAGGAAGGCCACGGCTTCGACGTCTCCGCCGGCGGCCTCCACCGCCGGAAGCGCGATCTGGTAGTAGGCGCCGGGCGATATCTGGAAGAATCCCGACAACCCCTCGCCGACCTTGGTGCCGGCGGAGCTGAGGAAATAACCCCACAGTACCGCGGCGAAGACGAAACGCGAGAGCAGGCCCATGAACCAGCCCTCGAGCAGCCGTTCAAGCGTGGTGAAGAAGCGGTGGTGAAGGGCGACGATGAAGGTCGAGAGACGGGTCATGCCGAAAGGCTCCCTGCTGGCGCGCGGGCGGCGCATCTGATGAAAACTCCTGCCTCCAGCATCGCGGCGAGCGCGGCGGGGAGGTCGAACTGCGGATGGGCGGCAAGCGCGTCCCCGGCAGCCTCGCCGAGACGAACGCCGGCGATCAGCGCCTTGAACAGGGTGGAGGCGCCCGGCGGCAGGCCGCGGACCTCGACCCAGTCCCCGGGTCGCGTCACCAGCGCCGACTGGGCCTGGCGCGGCCTGATGCCGCTGATGTCCTGATCTTCGCGACTGGCCGAGAAAATCGATACGATGGCGAAATCGCTGTCGATGATCCGGGTTGCTGGATGGACCGTGAAGGTCAGCTCGGCCAGCGCTTCCGGCGCGACCCGGCCCAGCGCGCCCGGATCCAGCGGCTCGACATCGGCGGCATGGAAAGCATCGAGCCAGGCCCGTTCCAGCCGGGCGACGTCCGGCAGATAGAGCAGTTGAGACACCGGCTCGAAATCCTCCAGAAAGGCGGCGAAGCCCTGCCCGTATTCAAACATCAGAGGCGAGCCCGGCGGCTCCTGGGCGACATAGACCAGGGCCATGGCCCGGAAGAAGCCGTCGCCCACCAGTTTGCGCACAACAGGAAAGATGTCGCCGAGCGCGCCGGCGAGCCCGACGGCGACATTGTTGCGGTAGACTGCGAAGCGCTTCCCGGCCTTCTTTCCGCGCGGGCCCACGACACCGGCGGGAACGGGCAGATCCGGCGCCAGCAGCGACGCGGCGAAGCCGGCCTGCATTCCGCCGGCCGCGGCGGCCCGATCAGGCGCTGGCATGGCGCGACCCCAAGAGCGACGCGGGGCCGCGGGCAGCGAGGATGGCGTCGGCGGCTTGCGCCTCGCGCCGCAAAACCGGCCAGTCCGGCACGTCATTGTCCCATTCGATCAGCGTCGGCACAGGCCCGATCTGGCTGATGACCACATCGTAGAGGCTCCAGACATCGCTCGAGACCGGTCGGTCATGGGCGTCGATCAGCAGCCGGTCGCCCTCGTCGTCGACATCCTCCGAATGGCCGGCGAGGTGGATTTCTTCCACCAGTTCGAGCGGAAAGTCGCGCAGATAGTTCATCGGTTTCCAGCCGTGATTGGTGGCGGAAACATAGACATTGTTGATGTCGAGCAGCAGGCCGCACCCCGAGCGGCGGGCCACCTCGGCGATGAATTCGGTTTCGCCCATGGTCGAGCCCTCGAAGGCGACATAGGTGGAGGGATTTTCAAGCAGGATCCTGCGCTTCAGCCGGCCCTGCACCTCAGAGATGTGCGCGACCACCCGGTCGAGCGTCGACCGGTCATAGGGCACCGGCAGCAGGTCGTTGAGATATCCGGCATCATGGCTCGACCAGGCGAGATGTTCCGAGACCAGCGCCGGCTCGTAGCGTTCGACCACCCGCGCCAGGCGATCGAGATGAGCGGGATCGAGCCCTCGTTCCGAGCCGATCGACAGGCCGACGCCATGGACGGAGAGCGGAAACTCCCTCCGGATCGCCGAGAGCGCCCGGTGCGCCGGGCCGCCATCCCCCATGTAGTTTTCGGCATGGACCTCGAGAAAGCCGATGCGGTAATCGTCTGCGAGGATCTGGTCGACATGGTCGCCCTTCAGTCCCGCCCCCGCACGTGGCGGGAGCGGAGCCTCAGGGAAACGGGTGCCACCGACGGTCTGGATCCGGATGTCCTTGCGCGTCATGTCCGTACTCCCGTTTCGATTGCTTGCGTCAGGCCCCGACCTTGGGCTTACATGGCTTCCGTCGTGCCCATGTGGCCGTTGCCGAAGTCCATCTTGCCGCAGGTGCCTGCGTCGACATAGGACCAGGCATTGGCCTGATAGTCGACTTTCGAGGTGCCTGCGCATGTGGTGCCGGCGCCGGCGGCGCAATCGTTCTTGCCGGCGAGCGCCACACCGTAGCATTTTTCCTTGCCGTCGGCGGCAACGGCATGATCCGCCGAGTTGAAGAAGGTTGCGCCGGAAAGCGCCATGGCGACGGCGCCTGCGAGGGCGGATGCGCCGAGTGCTGTTTTGCTGGACATGCTGTTCTCCTGGATGATCTGTTGAAACTTTCGTGCCG
This sequence comes from Hoeflea marina, assembly GCF_003182275.1. Taxonomy (GTDB): domain Bacteria; phylum Pseudomonadota; class Alphaproteobacteria; order Rhizobiales; family Rhizobiaceae; genus Hoeflea; species Hoeflea marina. Next base: position 135,424 of record NZ_QGTR01000007.1, on the reverse strand, counting down.
CGACTTCCGTCTCCGGCAGTTGAAGCATCGCCAATTGCGCAATCAACTGGAAATCAAGCCGCCGTTATCCGGGGTCACTTGCACGTGAGGCCGGCGTGATGACGATGTGAGTCTTCGACGGCGCGTGTCCTGACAGCGCGAACAGCGAGGCGGCAGTCGGGACAGGTCAGCGCGGCGCAGGGCCGGCTCTCAGCCCAGGGCCTCGATGAAGCGGTCGACATCATCGGCGGTGGTGGCAAAGCTCGTCACCAGCCGGGCCAGCGTCTCATCCGGGGTGGTCAGTCCGCGATTGGAGCGCGGCAGGTTCCAGTCATAGAACATCGCTCCGAGCTCCCTCAGATGCGCGGCCTTGGCCTTGCCCATCACCGCGAAGGTCTCGTTGGCGGGACCTTCCCATCCGAGCCGTGCGCCGGACGAGGCCTTGATGCCGGCCTGCAGTCGCGCCGACATGGCATTGGCGTGACGGGCCAGGTCAAGCCAGAGATCGCCCTCGAAATAGGCCTCGAACTGCGCGGCGATGAACCGGCTCTTGGAGAAGAGCTGTGCGGCTCGCTTGCGGATGAAGGGCAGATCCCGCGCCATCGCCGGGTCCATGAACACCAGTGCCTCCGCACACCAGCAGCCGTTCTTGGTGCCGCCGAAGGAAACGATGTCGATGCCGAGGTCGGCGGTCATCTCGTCCGGCGACAGATCGAGCGCCACCAGGGCGTTGGCGAATCGGGCCCCATCCATGTGCAACGGCAACCCGTGCGCCTTCGCGATGGCCGAGATCGCCCGGATTTCATCGGCGCTGTAGACCGTGCCGATCTCCGTGGACTGGGTGATGGTGATGGCCATCGGCTGTCCGGCGTGGACGAAGCCCGGGGGGAAGCGTCCGATCTCCGATTCCAGCGTTTCCGGATCGATCTTGCCGTAGGCCCCATCCACCGGCACCAGACGGGCACCATGGGTGAAGTATTCCGGCGCGCCGCACTCGTCCTCGATCACATGCGCCTCCCGGTGGCAGAAGCTGACACCGCCGGGACGGTTGATGCTCGACAGGGCCAGCGAGTTGGCCGCCGTTCCGGTTCCGACGAAGAACACCGCCACCTCGCGCCCGAAAATGCGGTTGAACGTCGCTTCCACCTTGCGGTCCAGTTCGCTGGTTCCGTATGCGGCCGCGAAGCCGGATGCATTTGCCTCCAGACCGCGGGAAATGGCGGGATGCGCGCCGGCCCAGTTGTCGGATGTGAAGATCATGTCGGCCTCGTGCGTTGAGCGGAAACTGCCCTCCCGCCTATCGCAGATTCCGGCTTGAGCAAAGCTCGGAAATTCTGGCCCTCTCGCAGCCGGACCGAGACGGGCTGGCTCTCCGCGCATTCCGGGCGCGGGGAATAGTCGCTTTGGCTCGCAATAAATCCGAATAGTGCTTCGATACGCAATTATAATTCGCCTACACGCAATTTTGCGCCATATCCGGTCTTAAGACTGGTGAAAATTGCAGTCCCGCCCTTGCCTTGCGGTCGGCATTCTGTCATAGAGCATTGGAAATAGGACAGCCTTACTGTCCTATTTGCCTCCGGCGGCCACGGCAGCAACTGCCGCACCGGCGGAAGGAGGGAAATGGCCCAGGGTCCGCCCGGTCGTCCGTGACCGGCAGGCCCTGCCGTGATATGAATACGGCAGCGTCGACCGGGTGATAACCAGTCACCGGCGCAGCACGTGACCAGACGAAATGCCATCCGGATTGCCGCACCTCCGCCCTTGCGGGCTGCGGTGCGCCGGGATCGCCCAGCGGGCGTCCAGAGGGGGAATGAGGATGACTGACATGTCACCATCACAGAAGGCAGCCATCGACAGCCGCAGGGAGACCGCCGCGGTGCGTGTCACCGCTGGCGCCCACGGCCTGCCTCCCAAACAGGGCCTCTACGATCCGCGCAACGAGCATGACGCCTGCGGCGTCGGCTTCATTGCCCACATGAAGGGCGAAAAGTCGCACCAGATCGTGCGCGACGGGCTGTTCATGCTCGAAAACCTCACCCACCGCGGTGCGGTGGGCGCCGACCCGCTGATGGGCGACGGCGCCGGAATCACCGTGCAGATTCCCGACCGCTTCTTCCGCGAGGAACTGGCGGCTGACGGAATCGACCTGCCGGCGGTTGGCGACTATGCGGTCGGCTTTGTCTTCATGCCCCGTGACGAGGCGCTGTGCATCCACCTCAAGCAGCTTATCGCCGAGGTCATTGCCGACGAAGGCCAGGTCCTGCTCGGCTTCCGCGACGTGCCCGTCGACAATTCCTCGCTGTCCAAGGCGCCCGAAATCGCCGCCACCGAGCCGATCCATGTCCAGGTCTTCATCGGCCGCGGCGAAAGCACCGATCCGGACGTGTTCGAGCGGCGGCTTTTCGTGTTGCGGAAGGTGATCTCCGGCCGGGTCTACCGCGAGAACGACGGCAACGACCGCGGCTTCTACTTCGTCTCGCTGTCGACCCAGACGGTGGTCTACAAGGGCATGTTCCTGGCCTATCAAGTGGCTGCCTACTACAAGGACCTGCAGGACCCGCGATTCGAATCCGCCGTGGCGCTGGTTCACCAGCGGTTTTCCACCAACACCTTCCCCTCTTGGCGGCTCGCCCATCCTTACCGGATGGTCGCCCACAACGGCGAGATCAACACGCTGCGCGGCAACGTCAACTGGATGGCGGCGCGCCAGGCTTCGGTGACCTCGCCCCTGTTCGGCGACGACATCTCCAAGCTCTGGCCGATCTCCTACGAGGGTCAGTCGGACACCGCGTGCTTCGACAATGCGCTCGAGTTCCTGGTCCAGGGCGGGTACTCGCTGTCGCACGCCATGATGATGCTCATCCCGGAAGCCTGGGCCGGCAACCAGTCGATGGCCGCCGAGCGCAAGGCCTTCTACGAATACCACGCGGCCCTGATGGAGCCGTGGGACGGCCCGGCCGCCGTCGCCTTCACCGACGGTCGCCAGATCGGCGCGACGCTCGACCGCAACGGCCTGCGGCCTGCGCGCTACATCGTCACCAGTGACGACCGCGTCATCCTGGCCTCGGAATCCGGCGTGCTGCCTGTCGACGAATCCACCATCCTCACCAAGTGGCGGCTGCAACCCGGCAAGATGCTGCTGATCGACATGACCGAAGGCCGCATCATCTCGGACGAGGAGCTGAAGTCGGGGCTGGCCTCCAACCACCCCTACAAGGAGTGGCTGGAGCGCACGCAGCTCATCCTGGAGGACCTCAAGCCGGTCGAACCGCGCGCCTTGCGTCGCGACGTCTCGCTGCTCGACCGCCAGCAGGCCTTCGGCTACAGCCTCGAGGACACCCGCATCCTGATGGCGCCGATGGCCACCACCGGCCAGGAGGCGATCGGCTCCATGGGCACCGACACGCCGATTTCGGCGATGTCGTCGAAGTCCAAGCTGCTCTACACCTATTTCAAGCAGAACTTCGCCCAGGTCACCAATCCGCCCATCGACCCGATCCGCGAGGAACTGGTCATGAGCCTGGTCTCCTTCATCGGCCCGCGGCCCAACATTCTCGACCACAAGGGCGCCGCCAAGAAGAAGCGGCTCGAGGTCCGTCAGCCGATCCTGACCAATGGCGATCTCGAGAAGATCCGGTCCATCGGCCACACCGAGGACCGCTTCGACACCAAGACACTCGACTTCACCTATGCCTCGGAGAAGGGCGCGGAGGGCATGCAGCCCGCCCTTGAACGGCTGTGCGACCGCGCCGAGGAGGCCGTCACCGGCGGCTACAACATCATCATCCTGTCCGACCGCCAGGTCGGTCCGGACCGGATCGCCATTCCGGCGCTGCTCGCCACCGCCGCCGTGCATCATCACCTGATCCGCAAGGGCCTGCGCACCTCGGTCGGTCTGGTGGTGGAGACCGGCGAGCCGCGCGAGGTGCATCACTTCGCCTGCCTGGCAGGCTACGGCGCCGAAGCCATCAACCCCTATCTCGCCTTCGACACGCTGCTCGACATGCATCAGCGCGGCGAGTTCCCGCCGGAAGTCGATCGCTACGAGGTGGTGTCGCGCTACATCAAGGCCATCGGCAAGGGCATTCTCAAGGTGATGTCGAAGATGGGCATTTCCACCTACCAGTCCTATTGCGGCGCGCAGATCTTCGACGCCATCGGACTGGCGACCCCGTTCGTCGACGCCTACTTCACCGGCACGGCGACGACCATCGAGGGAGTCGACCTGGCCGAGGTCGCCCGCGAGACCGCCGAGCGGCATCGCTCCGCCTTCTCCAACGACCCCGTGCTTGCCTCCACGCTGGAGATCGGCGGCGAATATGCCTACCGCATGCGCGGCGAAGAGCATGTCTGGACCCCCGACGCGGTGGCCACGCTGCAGCACGCCGTGCGCGGCAATGCGCTTGATCGCTACCGCGAGTTCGCTTCCATCGTCAACAACGCGACGCAGCGCATGAACGCCATCCGCGGTCTGTTCGACATCCGTCTGGCTGCCGCCACCGGCCGGACGCCGGTGCCGCTCGGCGAGGTGGAGCCGGCCGTCGATATCGTCCGCCGCTTTTCCACCGGCGCCATGTCCTTCGGCTCGATCAGCCGCGAGGCGCATTCGACGCTCGCCGTCGCCATGAACCGCATCGGCGGCAAGTCCAACACCGGCGAAGGCGGCGAAGAGCCCGACCGCTACCTGCCGCTGTACGATGGCAGCGCCAATCCGGAGCGCTCGGCCATCAAGCAGGTGGCCTCGGGCCGCTTCGGCGTGACGGCGGAATATCTCGTCAACGCCGACATGATCCAGATCAAGGTGGCCCAGGGCGCCAAGCCCGGCGAAGGCGGCCAGCTGCCCGGCCACAAGGTCGACGCCACCATCGCCAAGACCCGGCACTCGACGCCCGGCGTCGGCCTGATCTCGCCGCCGCCGCACCATGACATCTATTCGATCGAGGATCTGGCGCAGCTCATCTACGACCTGAAGAACGTCAATCCGCAGGCAGACATCTCGGTCAAGCTCGTCTCCGAGGTCGGCGTCGGCACGGTTGCCGCCGGCGTCGCCAAGGCGCGCGCCGACCACATCACCATTTCCGGCTATGACGGCGGCACCGGCGCCTCGCCGCTGACCTCGCTCAAGCACGCAGGCAGCCCCTGGGAGATCGGCCTCGCCGAGACCCACCAGACACTGGTTCTCAACGGCTTGCGCTCCCGCGTCGCCCTGCAGGTCGACGGCGGTCTCAAGACCGGCCGCGACATCATTGTCGGCGCCCTTCTCGGCGCCGACGAATTCGGCTTCTCGACCGCGCCGCTGATCGCGGCGGGCTGCATCATGATGCGCAAGTGCCATCTCAACACCTGCCCGGTCGGCGTCGCCACGCAGGACCCGGTGCTGCGCAAGCGGTTCAAGGGAACACCCGAGCACGTGATCAACTATTTCTTCTTCGTCGCCGAGGAAGTGCGCGAAATGCTGGCGGCCATGGGGTACCGCAGGCTGGACGAAATCATCGGCCAGTCGGAGCTGCTGGCCAAGGACGGGATGATCGATCACTGGAAGGCCAAGGGCCTGGATTTCAGCCGCATCTTCCACAAGCCGGACGCCCCGAAGGCGGCCACCCACTGGACCGAGCGGCAGAACCACCCGATCGCCGACGTGCTCGACCGCAGGCTGATCGCCGACGCGATGCCGGCGCTGGAATCGCGCACCCCGACCGTGGTCGGATCGGACATCGGCAACGTCAACCGCTCGGTGGGCGCCATGCTCTCGGGCGAGGTCGCCAAGCGCTTCGGCCACAAGGGCCTTCCCGACGACACCATCACGGTGAAGCTGAAGGGCACTGCGGGACAGTCCTTCGGCGCCTTCCTTGCCCACGGCATCACCTTCGACCTCGCCGGTGACGCCAACGACTATGTCGGCAAGGGCCTTTCCGGCGGCCGCATCATCGTCCGTCCGCCCGCCAATTCGGTGGTCAAGGCCGAGCAGTCGATCATCGTCGGCAACACCGTGCTCTACGGCGCCATCGAGGGCGAATGCTATTTCCGCGGCGTCGCCGGCGAACGCTTCGCGGTGCGCAACTCCGGTGCCATTGCGGTCGTCGAAGGCGTCGGCGACCACGGCTGCGAGTACATGACCGGCGGCCTCGTCGTCGTCATCGGCGAGACGGGGCGCAATTTCGCCGCCGGCATGTCGGGGGGCGTCGCCTATGTGCTCGACGAAGCCGGCGATTTCGCCAGCCGCTGCAACATGGCCATGGTCGAACTCGAGCCGGTTCCCGAGGAAGACGACATCCTCGAAAAGCTGCATCATCACGGCGGCGACCTGCAGCACATGGGCCGCGTCGACGTGTCCGGCGACATGACCCGGCATGACGAGGAGCGGCTGTTCCAGCTGATCTCCAACCACATGCACTACACCGGCTCCGAGCGGGCCAAGGCCATTCTCGACAACTGGGCCGACTATCGTCCGAAATTCCGCAAGGTGATGCCGGTGGAATACCGCCGCGCGCTCGAGGATATGGAGCGCAATCGCATGGGCATGGCAGCGGAGTAAGATACGATCATGGGTAAAGTTACAGGTTTCATGGAGATCGACCGGCAGACGGCGAAGTATCAGCCGGCGTCCGACCGCATCCGCCATTTCCGCGAGTTCACCATCCGCATGACCGACCAGGAGGTCGTCAAGCAGGCGGCGCGCTGCATGGATTGCGGCATCCCCTACTGCCATGGCCCGACAGGCTGCCCGGTGCACAACCAGATCCCCGACTGGAACGACCTCGTCTACAACAACAAGTGGGAAGAGGCGATCCGCAACCTGCATTCGACCAACAACTTCCCCGAATTCACCGGGCGCATCTGCCCGGCGCCCTGCGAGGAGGCCTGCACCCTCAACCTCGAGGATGCGCCCGTCGCCATCAAGACGGTCGAGCAGGCGATTGCCGACAAGGCCTATGAAATGGGCTTCATCGTGCCGCAGCCGGTGCTGCGCAAGACCGGCAAGCAGGTGGCCATCATCGGTTCGGGACCCGCCGGGCTTGCCGCCGCCCAGCAGCTGGCCCGCGCCGGTCATGCGGTGCATGTCTACGAGCGTGAAAGCCGCCCCGGCGGTCTGCTGCGCTTCGGCATTCCCGATTTCAAGATGGAGAAGCACTTCATCGACCGCCGGGTCGAGCAGATGGAAGGCGAAGGCGTCACCTTCTTCTGCAACGTCAATGTCGGCGTCGACAAGACCGCCGAGGAGCTGCTGTCCAGTTACGATGCGGTGCTCTATTGCGGCGGCTCGGAGAAGCCGCGCGATGTCGGCATACCCGGCGTCGAACTGATCGGCGTCCATGACGCCATGCCCTATCTCGTCCAGCAGAACAAGCGGGTCGGCCGCGAGCGCGGCGACAGCGTGCTCTGGGCGTCCGAGCCGGTGATCGCCGGCGGCAAGCATGTGGTCGTCATCGGCGGCGGCGACACGGCGTCCGACTGCGTCGGCACCGCCTTCCGCCAGGGTGCCGTGCGCGTGTCGCAGCTCGACATCCGCCCGCAGCCTCCGGAAAAGGAGGACAAGCTCGCCGTCTGGCCCTATTGGGCCACCAAGATGCGGACCTCCTCCTCCCAGGCCGAAGGCGTGGTGCGGGAATTCCAGGTCGGTACCCTGGCGCTTGTCGGCGAGAACGGCATCCTCACCGGCGTCAAGTGCTGCCAGGTCGATGAACACCGCAAGCCGATCGCCGGATCCGAATTCATCATCAAGGCCGACCTGGTGTTCGTCGCCATCGGCTTCCGCGGTCCAGATGACAGCAGCGTCATCAAGGAACTCGACGGCAGGCTGACCATGAACACCGACCGCCGCGGCTCGGCCAACGTGGTTGCCAACGAACAGGACTACGAAACCTCGGTGCCGAAGCTGTGGGCGGCCGGCGACGTCCGCCGCGGCCAGTCGCTGGTGGTCTGGGCGATCCGCGAGGGTCGCCAGGCGGCCCGCGAAATCGATCTCAAGCTGATGGGCGCGACCGACCTGCCGCGTTGACGCCTGCCCCCTTCCCGCCGCGTGCCACGGCGCGCGGCGCGTGTCCGCACCGCACCGCTGGCGTCCCGGCCACCCGTGCACGGGAGCAAGCCTGGCGGCGCTATCCGTTCTGTCGGCCGGCGGGGATCGGCCGCACCCCCGATTCGGTGACGATCAGGCTCATGGCGATGTCGTGGGGCAGCGGGTGGATGGTGTCCATCCGCGCCAGATCGTAGCCGACACCGATGACGAGCGGACTGGCAGCCATCGCCGCGAGCGTGCGGTCGAAGAAGCCGCCGCCATAGCCCAGCCGGTAGCGGTCGGCGTCAAAGCCAACCACCGGCGACAGCACGATGTCGGGAATGACCGTGTCGCGGATTATCGGAATCGGGATGTTCCAGACGCCTGGGGCAAGCGCGTCGCCGGGCTGCCACGACCAGAACTCCAGCGGCTTGCCCTTCTCCACCACCACCGGCAGCGCGCATCGTCCGCCCCGCGCCAGCACGATTGCGGCCAGCGGCCGCAGATCCGGTTCGCCCCGGAACGGCCAGTAGAAACTGACCGTCCTGTCGGCAAGGTCGGCGCTGTCGGCGACAAGGGCCACCAGGCTTTTCGACCATTGCAGGCGCAGGTCGGCACCGACCGACATGCGCACGGCCAGCAGTCGCGCGCGTTCGAGCTTGCGCCACCGCATCACCTGCTGCCGGTGTTCGGCACTGCCATCATGCGCCGTGACTGGTTCCATCTGCCGTCTCCGCCATTCCCGAGGGACCGGGCTTCGCTTCTACACCCAGCGGCCGGCGGCGGCCACCGCATTGCGACCGGCCGCGGCCCCTCTTCCGGCAGCCGTCGGCAGCCTCGAATCGGTCTGTCCTGCCCCCGCCGGATCGCCGTTGCGCCAGCGGAATCTGCGGTTTACTCCTCGAAAAATGCCAATCTAATTGATTTAACTGGTGGATGGACAGCACGAAATCATTCATTGCATATGGACGCGCGGACTGCTTCACTCGGGCTGGAGGAAGTGTCCGAAACCAGGCTTGGCCTGACATGAACCCAGGAACATTGTGATGATGAACAAGGCTGCATCCGCCGCGCTTCCTTCTCCGCCGCCGCGCGTCTCCACGCCGGAAACCCTCGCCGCCGAGATTATCGAGCGGCTGACCTATTCCATCGGCAAGGACGCCAAGGTCGCCAAGCCGCACGACTGGATGACGGCCACCATCCTGGTCGTTCGCGACCGCATCATTGACCGATGGATGGCCTCCACCCGGGAGACCTACGAAACCAGCGGCAAGCGGGTCTACTACCTGTCGCTCGAGTTCCTGATCGGCCGCCTCACCCGCGACGCGGTCTCCAACCTCGGACTGCTGGAAGAGGTGAGAACCGCCCTCGGCTCCCTTGGTGTCGATTTCGACGTGATCGCCGCGCTCGAGCCCGACGCCGCGCTCGGCAATGGCGGCCTCGGCCGGCTCGCCGCCTGCTTCATGGAATCGATGGCCACCGTCGGGGTCCCCGCCTATGGCTACGGCATCCGCTATGTCCACGGCCTGTTCCGCCAGCAGGTCAGCGATGGCTGGCAGGTGGAACTCCCCGAAACCTGGCTTGCCCACGGCAACCCCTGGGAATTCGAACGCCGCGAAAGCGCTTACGAAATCGGTTTTGGCGGCATCGTCGACACCGTGGGCGACGCCAGTTCGGACACGCAGCGCTGCATCTGGCGGCCTCAGGAGCGTGTCATCGCCACCGCCTATGACACGCCGGTGGTCGGCTGGCGCGCCAAGCGCGTCAACACGCTTCGCCTCTGGACGGCCCAGCCCATCGACCCGATCCTGCTCGACGCCTTCAATGCCGGGGACCACATCGGCGCGCTGAAGGAGAGCAACAAGGCCGAGGCGCTCGCCCGCGTGCTCTATCCGGCCGACGGCACGCCTGCCGGGCAGGAATTGCGGCTGCGCCAGGAATATTTCTTCTCCTCCGCATCGCTGCAGGACATTTTGCGCCGGCATCTTCAGCAGTATGGCGACCTGCGCACGCTGCCCGACAAGGTGGCCATCCAGCTCAATGACACCCATCCGGCGGTCTCCGTGGCCGAGATGATGCGGCTGCTCATCGATGTGCATCGCATGGATTTCGATCAGGCCTGGGACATTACCCGCAAGGTGTTCAGCTACACCAACCACACGCTGCTGCCGGAAGCGCTGGAAAGCTGGCCCGTGCCGCTGTTCGAGAAATTGCTGCCGCGGCACATGCAGCTCGTCTACGCCATCAATGCCAAGATCCTGCGCTTCGCGCGGCTTGAAAAGAAGTATGACGACGAGAAGATCCGCTCGGTCTCGCTGATCGATGAGGGCGGCGACCGCCGCGTCCGCATGGGCAACCTGGCCTTCCTCGGCTCCCATTCAACCAACGGCGTCTCGGCCCTGCACACCGACCTGATGAAGCAGACCGTGTTCGCCGACCTGCACGGGCTCTATCCCGACCGCATCAACAACAAGACCAACGGCATCACCCCGCGGCGATGGCTGATGCAGTGCAATCCCGGCCTGTTCTCGCTGCTGCGCGAGACCATCGGCGACGCCTTCATGGACGACGCGGAACGGCTGAAGGGTCTTGACAGCCACACCGGCGACAGCGAGTTCCGCGCCCGTTTCGCCGCCGTCAAGCACGCCAACAAGGTGCGGCTGTCAAACCTCGTGGCCCGCCGCATGGGCATCAAGGTCGACCCTTCGGCCATGTTCGACGTACAGATCAAGCGCATTCACGAATACAAGCGGCAGCTGCTCAACATCATCGAGACCGTTGCGCTCTACGATCAGATCCGCTCGCATCCGGAGCGGGACTGGGTGCCGCGGGTCAAGTTCTTTGCCGGCAAGGCGGCGCCGAGCTACCACAACGCCAAGCTGATCATCAAGCTCGCCAACGACGTCGCCCGGGTGATCAACAACGACCCCTCCGTCCGCGGGCTGCTGAAGATCGTCTTCATCCCCAACTACAATGTCTCGCTGGCCGAGGTGATGGTTCCCGCCGCCGATCTGTCCGAGCAGATATCGACCGCCGGCATGGAAGCGTCGGGCACGGGCAACATGAAGATGGCGCTCAACGGCGCGCTCACCATCGGCACGCTCGACGGCGCCAATGTCGAGATGCAGGACTGCGTCGGCGCGGAGAACATCGTCATCTTCGGCATGACCACCGCCGAGGTCGCCGAGCGCCGGGCAAACGGCTATGTCCCGCGCGAGGTGATCGAAGGCTCGCGCGAACTCTCACAGGCGCTGACGGCCATCGCCTCCGGCGTGTTTTCGCAGAATGACGAGGACCGCTTTGCCGACCTGACCAACGGCATCTACGAGCACGATTGGTTCATGGTCGCCGCCGATTTCGATGCCTATGCCCGGGCACAGCGCTCGGTCGATGCTTTGTGGCTTGACGAGGAGGCATGGTATAGCCGTACAATCAGGAACACGGCGCGCATGGGCTGGTTCTCCTCGGACCGGACGATCCGCCAGTATGCGAAAGATATCTGGAAAGCCGGCCCATGACACAAGAGGGAACCGCGCGCACGGCCGGGGGATCCGTTCACCTCCCGGTCGATGAGGCTTCTGCCATCGCCTCCGGCACGCATGGTGACCCTTTTGCCGTCCTTGGAGTCCATCCGCTGGGCACGGGCCTCGTCGCCCGCACCTTCATTCCCGACGCCGCCGCGGTCGCCGCCCTCACGCTGGACGGAGCCCCGGTCGGGGAACTGCAGGCCGGTGCGGCTCCGGGCCTGTTCGAGGGCGCGGTCCGCCTGTCCGGCCGGCAGCCGCTCCGCTACAAGGCGCGCAACGATCAGTCGGAATGGGAGTTTGTCGATCCCTACTGCTTCGGCCCGGTGCTCGGTCCTATGGACGACTACTTCATCGGCGAAGGCTCGCATCTCAGGCTGTTCGACAAGATGGGCGCCCATCTCGTCACCCATGAGGGCGTCGAGGGGGTGCATTTCGCCGTCTGGGCGCCGAGCGCCAGCCGTGTCTCCGTCGTCGGTGACTTCAACGCATGGGACGGCCGGCGCCACGCCATGCGTCACCGGGTTGACAGCGGCATCTGGGAAATTTTCATTCCCGGCCTCGATGCCGGCCACACCTACAAGTTCGAGATCCTCGGCGCCGGCGGCGAGCGGCTGCTGAAGGCCGATCCCTTCGCCCGGCGCGCCGAATTCCGGCCTGCGACCGCGTCCGTCGTCGCCGCCGACATCAGGCACGAATGGGGCGACGCCGCTCATCGCGCCCACTGGAGCAAGGTCGACAGCCGCCGCCAGCCGATGACGACCTACGAGGTGCATGCGGGCTCCTGGAACCGACACCACGACGGCGGCTTCCTCAGTTGGGACGAACTGGCCGACCGGCTCATCCCCTACTGTGTCGAGATGGCGTTCACCCACATCGAATTCATGCCGATCAGCGAGTATCCCTACGACCCGTCCTGGGGTTACCAGACGACCGGGCTCTATGCGCCCAGCGCCCGCTTCGGCGAGCCCGAGGGTTTCGCCCGCTTCGTCGACGGCGCCCACCGCGCCGGGCTCGGCGTCATTCTCGACTGGGTCCCGGCGCATTTCCCCACCGATGCCCATGGGCTGGCGCGCTTCGACGGCACCGCGCTCTACGAGCATGCCGATCCGCGTCAGGGTTTTCACCCCGACTGGAACACGGCGATCTACAATTTCGGCCGCAAGGAAGTGCTCTCTTACCTGATCAACAATGCGCTGTACTGGGCCGAGGTCTTCCACATCGACGGGCTGCGGGTCGATGCGGTGGCCTCGATGCTGTATCTGGATTACTCGCGCAAGCAGGGCGAATGGATTCCCAACGCCGAGGGCGGGCGCGAAAACCTCGAATCGGTCCACTTCCTTCGCGAGATGAACAAGGCCGTCTATGCCAGCCATCCCGGCATCGTCACCATCGCCGAGGAATCGACCTCCTGGCCGAAGGTATCGGCGCCCGTCTTCGATGGCGGCCTCGGCTTCGGTTTCAAATGGAACATGGGTTTCATGCACGACACGCTCGCCTACATGCAGCGTGAGCCGGTCTACCGCCAGCACCATCACGACGAACTCACCTTCGGCCTGCTCTACGCCTTCAGCGAGAATTTCGTCCTGCCGCTGTCCCACGACGAGGTGGTCCACGGCAAGGGATCGCTGCTGACCAAGATGCCCGGCGACGAATGGCAGAAATTCGCCAATCTGCGCGCCTACTATTCGTTCATGTGGGGCTATCCCGGCAAGAAGCTCCTGTTCATGGGCCAGGAATTCGCCCAGCGCGGAGAATGGAGCGAGGCGCGCGCGCTCGACTGGGATCATCTCGACGACCCGCGCCATCACGGCGTCCAGTTGCTGGTGCGCGATCTCAACCGGCTCTATGTCGCCCACCCGGCGCTGCATGCGCGCGACTGCGAGCCGGAGGGGTTCGGCTGGCTCATCGCCGACGACAGCGCCAACTCGGTCTTCGCCTGGGAGCGCCGCGCACCCGGCACGCCGCCGGTGGTGGTAGTGACCAACTTCACCCCGGTGGTGCGCAACGCCTACAGGGTTCCGGTGCCGCACGGGGGCGTCTGGCGCGAGATCTTCAATTCCGACGCCACGGTTTATGGCGGATCCGGACAAGGCAACCTTGGCAGCGTGACCGCGTTGAAGGCCGACGGTGCGACACATCTCGAGCTAACCCTGCCGCCCTTGGCGACCGTGATGCTGATGCCCGGCTAAATCTAGCAATGCTTGGAATGGGGAGGAACAGACAATGGACAAGACACCGAGGCCGCAACCGCTGGCTCGTGACGCAATGGCCTATGTGCTGGCCGGGGGCCGCGGCAGCCGCCTGAAGGAGTTGACCGACCGGCGCGCCAAGCCGGCCGTCTATTTCGGCGGCAAGACCCGGATCATCGACTTTGCCCTTTCCAACGCGCTCAATTCCGGCATCCGCCGCATCGGGGTCGCGACCCAGTACAAGGCGCATTCGATGATCCGGCACCTGCAGCGCGGATGGAACTTCCTGCGCCCAGAGCGCAACGAGAGCTTCGATATCCTGCCCGCCAGCCAGCGGGTCTCCGAGACCCAGTGGTATGACGGCACCGCCGACGCGGTGTTCCAGAACATCGACATCATCGAGAGCTACGGGCCGGAATACATGGTCATTCTCGCCGGCGACCACATCTACAAGATGGACTACGAACTGATGCTGCGCCAGCACGTCGATTCGGCCGCCGACGTCACGGTCGGCTGTCTCGAAGTGCCGCGCATGGAAGCCGTCGGTTTCGGCGTCATGCATATCAACGCCAAGGACGAGATCATCGCCTTCGTCGAGAAGCCCGCCGATCCGCCGGGAATGCCCGACAAGCCCGACAGGGCGCTGGCCTCGATGGGCATCTATGTCTTCAACACCAAGTTCCTGATGGATGAACTGCGCCGCGACGCCGCGACGCCCGGCTCCAGCCGCGATTTCGGCAAGGACATCATCCCCCACATCGTCAAGAACGGTAAAGCCGTCGCCCACCGCTTTTCCGATTCCTGCGTGCGCGCCAACATGGAGGCGGAAGCCTACTGGCGCGATGTCGGCACCGTCGATGCCTACTGGCAGGCCAATATCGACCTGACCCACATCGTTCCGGAACTCGATCTCTATGACCGGTCCTGGCCGATCTGGACCTATGCCGAGATCAAGCCGCCGGCGAAATTCGTGCACGACGAGGAGAACCGCCGCGGCTCGGCCGTCTCCTCGCTGGTGTCGGGGGATTGCATCATCTCCGGCTCCTCCCTCAACCGCTCGCTGATCTTCACCGGCGTGCGCGCCAACTCCTACTCCCATCTCGAGGACGCGGTGGTGCTGCCCGACTGCATCATCGGCCGTCATGCGCGGCTGACCAAGGTGATCATCGACCGGGGCGTCGAAATCCCGGAAGGGCTGGTGGTCGGCGAGGATCCGGAGCTCGACGGCAGGCGCTTCCGGCGCACTGAGTCCGGGATCTGCCTGGTCACCCAGTCCATGATCGACCGGCTGGGAACCGTCACCTGATGAAAGTGCTGTCGGTCGCCTCCGAGATGTACCCGCTGATCAAGACCGGGGGCCTCGCCGATGTGACGGGCGCCCTGCCCTCCGCGCTGGCGCTCCTCGGCATCCACATGCGGGTGCTGCTGCCCGGATACCCGGCGGTCAAGGCGCAGATCAAGCGGCCGAAAGCGGTGATGCATCTCGACGATCTGTTCGGGGTCCGCGCCAGCGTGCTGGCGGTGCGCGTCGGTCAGGTCGACTGTCTGGTGCTCGACGCGCCCGAGCTCTTCGAGCGTGCCGGCGGGCCCTATACGGATGCATCCGGCAAGGACTACCCCGACAACTGGAAGCGGTTTGCGGCGCTGAGCCGGGTTGCCGCCGACATCGCCGAGGGCTCCATTGCCGGCTGGACCCCCGATCTGGTCCATGTCCACGACTGGCAGACCGGGCTGGTGCCGGTCTACATGGCCCAGGGCCGCGCGGCCGGCACGCCCACCGTGCTGACCATCCACAACCTCGCCTTCCAGGGCCAGTTCGGCCCGGAGATCTTCGCCGGCCTCGGCCTGCCGGTGTCGGTCTTTGCCATGGACGGACTCGAATATTACGGCGACGTCAGCTTCCTCAAGGGCGGGATGCAGATGGCCTCGGCGATATCCACCGTCAGCCCGACCTATGCCCAGGAGATCCGCACTCAGGAGTTCGGGATGGGACTTGACGGGCTGGTCCGCGCCCGGACCGACGACCTGCACGGCATCGTCAACGGCATCGACACGGAAGTCTGGAATCCGGAGACGGATCCGCTGATCCCCGCCAATTACGGCCGCGGCAGCCGCCGCAGGCGCGCCATCAACCGGGCCGCGCTGGTGAGCCGCTTCGGCCTCGACGACGCCCCCGGTCCGATCTTCATCGTCATCAGCCGCCTGACCTGGCAGAAGGGCATGGATATCCTGGCCGGGATTGCCGACGACCTTGTCGCCATGGGTGGCAAGCTGGCGGTGCTCGGCTCCGGAGACCAGGCGCTCGAAGGCGCCCTGCTGGCAGCCGCCGCCCGGCACCGCGGCCGCATCGGCATGGTCAAGGGCTACGACGAGCCGCTGTCGCACCTGATGCAGGCCGGCGGCGATGCGATCCTGATCCCGTCGCGATTCGAGCCGTGCGGCCTGACCCAGCTCTACGGCCTGCGCTACGGCTGCATCCCGGTTGTCAGCCGCACCGGCGGGCTCGCCGACACCGTCATCGATGCCAACGAAGCCGCACTGGCTGCCCGGGTCGCCACCGGCTTCCAGTTTTCGCCGGTCTCCGCCGACGCCGTGCGCGAAGCCATCCGGCGCACCATTCGCGCCTATGCCGATCCGCAGGTCTGGGCCCGGCTGCAGAATCAGGGCATGAAGGCCGACGTCTCCTGGGATCGCAGCGCCGCCCGCTATGCCGATCTTTACACAAGCCTGACACAGCCAAGGACCGCCACGCCATGATCCGGACCGTCTCCTCCACGCCCTATTCCGACCAGAAGCCCGGCACGTCCGGCCTGCGCAAGAAAGTGCCGGTGTTCCAGCAGCAGAATTACACCGAGAACTTCATCCAGTCGATCTTCGACAGCCTGCAGGGGTTCAAGGGGG
Source organism: Hoeflea marina (assembly GCF_003182275.1). GTDB lineage: Bacteria > Pseudomonadota > Alphaproteobacteria > Rhizobiales > Rhizobiaceae > Hoeflea > Hoeflea marina. The sequence continues at coordinate 118,826 of NZ_QGTR01000007.1, read as the reverse complement.
AGACGCTGGTGATCGGCGGCGACGGCCGTTACTACAATCGCGAGGTCATCCAGATCGCCCTGCGCATGGCGGCGGCCAACGGCTTCGGCCGCGTTCTCGTCGGTCAGGGCGGCATCATGTCAACGCCGGCGGTCTCGCATGTGATTCGCAAGCACAAGGCCTTCGGCGGCATCATCCTGTCGGCCAGCCACAATCCGGGCGGGCCGAACGAGGACTTCGGCATCAAGTACAACGCCTCCAATGGCGGGCCGGCACCCGAATCGCTGACCGATGCCATCTTCGCCCGCTCCAGGGTGATCGACCGCTATCTCACGGCGGATTTCCCGGACGTCAATCTCGACAGCATCGGCAGCCTGAACGCGGGCGGGCTGATGATCGAGGTGATCGATCCCGTCGACGACTATGCCGAGTTGATGGAGCATCTGTTCGACTTCGGCGCTATCCGCGACCTGATCGCCGGCGGCTTCAGGGTGACCTTCGACGCCATGCATGCGGTCACCGGTCCCTATGCGCGCGAGATCCTCGTCAACCGCCTCGGCGCCGACCCGGCGCTCATCCGCAACGACGTGCCGCTCGAGGATTTCGGCGGCCACCACCCGGATCCGAACCTGGTGCACGCCAGGGAACTCTACGATACCATGATGGCACCGGACGCGCCGGATTTCGGCGCCGCGTCGGATGGCGATGGCGACCGCAACCTGATCATCGGCAGGTCGATCTTCGTCACCCCGTCGGATTCGCTCGCCATGCTGGCCGCCAACGCCCATCTCGCTCCGGGCTACAAGGCCGGGATCGCCGGCATCGCCCGCTCGATGCCGACGAGCGGAGCCGCCGACCGGGTCGCGGCGAAGATGGAAGTGCAACTCTACGAGACCCCGACCGGCTGGAAGTTCTTCGGCAACCTGCTCGATGCCGGCAGGGTGACGATCTGCGGCGAGGAAAGCGCGGGCACCGGTTCGACCCATGTGCGCGAGAAGGACGGTCTCTGGGCGGTGCTGCTGTGGCTCAACATCCTCGCCGTCCGCCGCCAATCGGTGCTCGAAATCGTTGAGGACCACTGGGCCACCTACGGCCGCACCTATTACTCCCGCCACGACTACGAGGCCGTCGACACCGATGCCGCCAACACCCTGATGGCGCGGATCGAGGAGAGGTTCGGCGCGCTGCCGGGAACGAAGCTCGGGCCGCTGACCGTGGCGCGCGCCGACAATTTTTCCTACCACGACCCCGTCGACCTGTCGGTGAGCCGGAACCAGGGCATCCGCATCCACTTCGAGGGCGGCGCACGCATCGTCTTCCGGCTCTCCGGCACCGGAACATCGGGCGCCACGCTGCGCGTCTACATGGAATTCTACGAGCCCGACCCGGCCCGCCACAACCGCGACACCCAGGAGGCGCTCTCCGACCTGATCGCCGCCGCCGAGGAACTGGCCTCGATCCGCGCGCTCACCGGTCGCGATGCGCCGACCGTGATCACCTGAGGGCAGCACTTGCCAGGCAGCCCGGCGCAATCCCAGACACTCTCCGGACCCGGCGCCGAACTGGCGCCGGGCGGCGTCCGCTTCACGGTCCGCGCCCCGGCGGCCACGGCTGTCTCGGTCTGCCTGTTTGATGCCGATGACAGGGAAACCGGCCGCCATGCGCTGCCACAGACCGATGATGACCTGTTCTCCGGCCTGATCGCCGGCGTGAAAGCCGGCGACCGCTACGGGCTGCGCGCCGACGGGCCCTGGCAGCCGGAACAGGGCCATCGCTTCGATCGGACCAAGCTGCTGATCGATCCCTATGCGGTGCGGCTCGACCGACCCTTCGTGCATGATTCCCGGCTCGGCCAGCGTGGCGTGGACACCGCCGACATCGTCCCCAAGGCGGTCATCGAGGCGCCGCTGCCGGCGCGCAGCGTTGCCCCGCCGCTGTTCACCCCCGGCGGCCTGATCTACGAACTGCCCGTCCGCGCCTTCACCATGCTGCATCCGGACGTGCCCGCGGAAATCCGCGGCACACTCAGTGCTCTCGCCCATCCGGCCATCATCGCCCATCTCAGGTCGCTGCATGTCTGCGCCGTCGAACTGATGCCGATCGCCGCCTGGATCGACGAACGGCACCTGCCGCCGCTGGGCCTTTCCAATGCCTGGGGCTACAACCCCGTGACCATGCTGGCGCTCGACCCGCGGCTGGCGCCCAGCGGCGTGGCCGATCTGCGCCTGGCGGTGGACGCCCTGCACGAGGCCGGCATCGGCGTGCTCGTCGATGTGGTCTACAATCACACCGGGGAAAGCGATCTGGAGGGGCCGACACTCTCGCTGCGCGGGCTGGGTAACGCCGCCTACTACCGGCACCAGGCCGACAATGCCGGCATCCTCGTCAACGACACCGGCTGCGGCAACACGCTCGCCTGCGACCGCCTGGTGGTGCAGGAACTGGTGCTGAGCGCCATGCGGTTTCTGGTCGAGCAGGGCGGTGTCGACGGCTTCCGCTTCGATCTGGCGCCCATCCTCGGCCGCGACGACGCCGGCTTCAACCCGGACGCGGCGCTTCTGCGCCGAATCGCGCAGGATTCCGTGCTCTCGGACCGGGTGCTGCACGCCGAACCCTGGGACATCGGCCCGGGCGGCTACCAGCTCGGAAAATTCCGCCGGCCCTGGCTCGAATGGAACGACCGGGCGCGCGACGACATCCGCCGGTTCTGGCGCGGCGACGCGCAGATGCTTGGCGCGCTCGCAACCCGGCTTGCGGGCTCGTCCGATGTCTTCGCCGGCGACGGCGCCACCGGGACCCGCACCGTCAACTTCATTGCCGCCCATGACGGCTTCCCGCTCGGCGATCTCGTCCGCTTCGAGCACAAGCACAACGAGGCCAACGGCGAGGAAAACCGCGACGGGCACGGCGAAAACCTGTCATGGAACGCCGGCGTCGAGGGCGACACCGCCGACGCCGGCATACTCGCCGCCCGCAGCCAGGATGCCGAAGCGCTGATCGCCACCCTGTTTGCCAGCCGCGGCACCATCCTCATGACCGCCGGCGACGAGTTCGGCCACAGCCAGGGCGGAAACAACAATGCCTATGCCCAGGACAACGCGATCACCTGGCGCGATTGGTCGCGGATCGACGAGCGCAGGCTGGACTTCACCCGCGCCTGGGCCAGGCTCAGGGCCGAACTGCCGCCGCTCATGCGCGCCGCGTTCCTGCATCAGGGCGAGGGAGCGGACGGCGCGGACCGGGTGGAATGGCTCGCCGCCCATGGCGGCCGCCTGACGGTGGACGAATGGGAAGATCCGCACACCCATCTGCTTGTCATGATTCTGGGCGATGGTGCCGGCCGACTGGCATTGGCGTTCAATCGCGGGCGCGACGCCATCCCGATCACCCTGCCGCCGACGGACGGCCATTGGCGACCGGCAGCACCCGGATTGGACGAGATGTCACGGGTTCCCGCCCGTTGCGTCGCCTGCTGGATCGAGCGGGCGGAGTGAGCCAACGGCAGGCAGAGGCCTGCAGCGCATGACGTTGAGAGGCGGGTTTCACTTCCTGGCCGAACAATGCGACAAGTCGATGAGTTGGGCGCTTTTGCGATTCCATGAGGAGCAAAAGCGTTCTAATGCATGTCGCCCGAAAGTGTGCAGCGGTTTCGGGCGACATGCATAAGCAAAGAGCTAAGGCACATCGCGCGAATCTGAATCCACGCGATGTGCTTTAGATGAAGACCTTGAACCCGTTTCAACTGCAGGACACACTCCATGGCGCCGCGCGAAATAGCATTGGCCGATATCATCGGCCTGATCGGAAGCGAACAGGGAATTTCCGAATGGATGGCGATGCCGCAATCGCGGATTGACCAGTTTGCCGCCGCCACGGACGACCATCAGTTCATCCATGTCGATCCTGCCAGGGCGGCCGAAACGCCGTTCGGCGGCACCATCGCCCACGGCTTTCTCACCCTGTCGATGCTCTCGGCGATGAATTACGACTGCCTGCCCAAGGTGCGCGAGCAGACGATGGGCATCAATTACGGCTTCGACAAGGTCCGCTTCATGGCTCCGGTCCCGGCGGGTGCCCGCATTCGCGGCCGCTTCGTGCTGGCCGATGCACGGTTTCGCGGCGCCGGAATGGTGATGGTCACCTATGACGTTACGATCGAGATCGAGAGCCAGACGAAGCCGGCGTTGGTCGCCAAGTGGCTGACCATCATCCAGTTCGACCCCAAGGACCGCCCCGCGACCGTCTGACGACGCCGGATCGGGAGCCAGCGGCGCTTCATCCGCCGACCGCGCCGAAACCCGCTGTCGGCGGAATCGGTCGCTGTCGTCCGCCACCCGGCCGAAGCCTGGCTCAGGCGAGCGCGTCGCCTGCCGCGTCGGCGAGGAAGGTGAAGGCGTAATCGGAGAACGAGCGCCAGCACTCGACCCGGAACGCCTCAGCGCCGGTGCGCAGGATCACCACCTCGATCTTGCCGAGAACCGTGCGCGAACAGGCGCCGACCGGAAACGCCGTCAGCGACAGGTTCTGCGGGCAGCCCGATTCGAGCGTCGCCTGCGCGCCTGCGCCTTCGACCAATATCGCGGTGTTGCGGTGGGACACATCGACCGCCGAGACCAGCACGCCGGCCTCGCACAGCGCCGAGGTCAAGTGCGGGCCGGCGTCGACCGACGCATCGATCAGCAGCCATTCATCGGGACCGAGCCACAGTGCCATGCGTCCGGTCTCGGTCGTGACCGATGTCTTCGGACTGAGCGGCAGCGCGAGGCCGAGGATCGACGACAGCTGTCCGGCTTCGGACGGATTGACCCGGAGCGCCACGCGGCCGGCGGCAGGCGCCGGCGTGACCGTGACACCAGCGGCGCCGGCGACGCGCCCGGACAATGGCTCGGAACGGTGGGCGTGCGCGATATCAGCCATTGAGGCGTTCTCCCTGCTTGTCGATGAAGACCGTGTCGGTGACCGTGACCTCGATGGTCCGGTCCGGCATCGGCACATAGAGTGTCTGGCCCATCAGCGATCGGCCGCCGGCGACCACGCCCATGGCGATGGAGCGGCCGCAATTCTCGGACCAGTAGGACGACGTGACGTGGCCCAGCATTTTCATCGGCACGGTCTGGTTTGGATCGGCGACGATCTGTGCGCCCTCCTCCAGCACGATCTTCGGATCGCGCGTCTGCAGGCCCACGAGCTGCTTACGGCCCTCGCGCACCAGATCGGGGCGCTTCATGCCGCGAATGCCGACAAAGTCCGGCTTCTTCTTCGCCACCGCCCAGTTGAGACCCGCGTCATCGGGCGTCACCGTGCCGTCGGTGTCCTGGCCGACGATGATGTAGCCCTTCTCGGCGCGCAGCACATGCATGGCCTCGGTGCCGTAGGCGCAGGCGCCCATCGGCTCCGCCCGGGCCCAGATGGCCTCCCAGACGGCCTTGCCGTAATCGGCGGGCACGTTGACTTCGAAGCCGGCCTCGCCGGTGAACGACATGCGGAACAGCCGCGTCGGCACGCCGCAGATCCGGCCCTCGCGGACGCTCATATGCGGCATCGCCTCGCTGGACATGTCGATGCCTTCGACCAGCGGCGCGATGATCTCGCGCGCCTTCGGACCCTGGACGGCGATCACAGCCCACTGCTCGCTGGTCGATGTCAGCCACACCTTCAGGTGCGGGAATTCGGTCTGCAGGTAGTCCTCCATGTGGTGCATCACCCGCGGCGCGCCGCCGGTGGTGGTGGTGACATGGAAGCGGTCCTCGGCCATCCGGCCGACGACGCCGTCATCATAGATGAAGCCGTCCTCGCGCAGCATGATGCCGTATTTACAGCGGCCCGGCTCCAGCTTGTCCCAGCTGTTGGTGTAGAGCAGGTTGAGGAAGGCGGCCGCGTCGGGGCCGACCACCTCGATCTTGCCGAGCGTCGAGGCGTCGAACAGCCCGGCGGCCTCGCGGACGGTGCGGCACTCGCGGTTGACGGCCTGATGCATGTCTTCGCCGGTGCGCGGATAATACCAGGCCCGCTTCCACTGGCCGACATCCTCGAACACCGCGCCATGTGCAGCTTCCCAGTCGTGCATCGGCGTCTTCCGCGTCGGATCGAACAGCGCGCCGCGGGAATGGTTGACGATGGCGCCGAAGGTCACCGGGGTGTAGGGCGAGCGGAAGGTGGTCAGCCCCACCTTCGGCAGCGGCCGGTCCAGCATCTCGGCGGCGATCGCCAGGCCGTGGATGTTGGAGGTCTTGCCCTGGTCGGTGGCCATGCCGTTGGTGGTGAAGCGCTTGACGTGCTCGATCGACTCCATGCCCTCGCGCACAGCCAGACGGATGTCCTTGGCGGTGACGTCGTTCTGGAAGTCGACGAAGGCCTTGACCGTGGTGTCCGGTCCGGCGCCCTCGCCGCTGCCCATCATGTTGCCGGCCCAGCTGGTGCCGGCCACAGCTGCCGGAGGCGCCCAGCCGCCGCCCGAGGCGACGCCGGCCTTCTCGGCCGATTCGCGGCCGGCGCGGACGGCTTCGGCGATGGTCTCGTTGAGATCATCGGTGCCGTTGCAGGCGCCGATGCTCATGCTGGCCTGCGGATGCACGCCCGGCAGGAAGCGTTCCGACGCCTCGTCCCAGACCACCTTGCCGCGCGACTGCGAATACATGTGCACCGACGGCGTCCAGCCCGACGACATGATCAGCGCATCGATGGCGTAGTCCTTGCCGCCCCCGCCGCCGATGCGGGCCACCTTCATCGACCTGACGCGGAGCGAGCCCTTGGTGTCGACCACCGCGTGACCGGTCAGCACCTCGATGCCGAGGTCTGCCGCGCGGGCGAGAAGCGCCGCATCGACCTGGGGACGCACATCGACGATCACCGGAATGGAAACGCCGGCCCGCTTCAGGTCGAACGCCGCGTTGTAGGCCGAATCATTGGCGGTGTAGACGCCGACCCTGGCGCCGACAGCGACGCCGAAATGGTTGAGGAAGGTGCGCGCCGCCGAGGCCAGCATGATGCCGGGACGGTCGTTGTTGGCGAATACCATGTGCCGCTCGATGGCGCCGGTGGCGATCACCACCTGCCTGGCGCGCACCTGCCACATCCGCTCGCGCGGCAACCGCGCATCGGGCGCGGCCAGATGCTCGGTGACGCGCTCGACCAGTCCGACATGGTTCTGTGCCTGGTAGCCGAAAGCGGTGGTGCGGGTGAGCACCCGGACATTGTCCATGGCGCGGAGCTCGGCCACGACGGCCTGGGCCCAGTCAAAACCGGATTTGCCGGCGATCGTCGTGTCGGTTTCGTGGCGGAACGCGCCGCCCATCTCCGGCTGTTCGTCACAGATGATGACCTCGGCGCCCGCATGCGCGGCCGACAGCGCCGCGGCAAGCCCGGCGACGCCGCCGCCGATGACCAGCACGTCGCAATGGGCGTGATGATTGGCATAGTGGTCCGGGTCGCGCTCCGAGGGCGAGACGCCGAGACCGGCGGCGTTGCGGATCACCGGCTCATAGAGCTTCTTCCAGGCGGCCTTCGGCCACATGAAGGTCTTGTAGTAGAAGCCCGCGGCAAACATCGGCGAGGCGAGATTGTTGACCGCGCCGATGTCGAAGGACAGCGAAGGCCAGCGGTTCTGCGACTTGGCCTGCATGCCGTCAAAGACTTCCTGGACCGTGGCGCGCACATTGGGAGTGCGGCGCGCGCTGTCGCGACCGATGTCCATCAGCGCATTGGGCTCCTCCGGACCGGCCGAAAGCATGCCGCGCGGACGGTGATACTTGAACGAACGGCCGGTGAGGTGGATGCCGTTGGCAATCAGCGCCGAGGCGAGGGTGTCGCCTTCGACCGCCGTCAGCGCCTGGCCGTCGAAGGTGAAGCGGACAGTCCTGGCCGGCGTCAGCCGTCCCTTGCCTGCAATCCGGTTGGCGCCGCTCATAGACCTGCTCCTTCGACACGGTCGGAAACCCTGACCGAACCATCGTCAGCACGAACCACGGCCACCTTCGGCAGGCCGGCCTTGTAGGTGGTCACGAACTTGTCGGAGACCGTGTCCCGCACCGCATTGAAGAAGCGCCCGCAGCCGTGGATGTGGCGCCAGCGCTCGTAGGTCAGGCCCTTGGGGTTGTCACGCAGGAAGAAGAACACCTCGAAGGCCTCGTCGCTGATATTGGCAATGTCGGCGGGACGGGCGATATGGGCCTCGCCGGTGTTGCGAAACTCAAGCTCCGGGCGCTCTTCCTGGCAGTAGGGGCAGTGGATCAAAAGCATGGGATTGGCCTCGGTCAGATCTTGGTTTTGAGTGCGGCTGTCGCCGGATCGCCCGTGTTCGGGGTTCCCGCAGGGGCGCGTCGCAGCGAAATGAAACGATCAGGGTTCGCCATGCTCAATGCGCCACGGCCGCGGCCGCGGCCTCGTCGATGAGGCGACCGGAGCGGAACCGGTCGAGCGTGAAGCCGGCGTTGATCCTGTGCGGCTCGTCGCGGGCGATGGTGTGGGCAAAGACATGCGCCGAGCCCGGAGTCGCCTTGAAACCGCCGGTGCCCCAGCCGCAATTGACGAAAAGCCCCGGCACCGGCGTCTTGCCGACGATCGGCGAGCGGTCCGGCGTCACATCGACGATGCCGCCCCAGGAGCGCAGCATCTTCATGCGGTTGAAGATCGGGAACATCTCGCAGATGGCGTCGAGCGTGTGACTGAGGATGTGCAGCCCGCCGGTCTGCGAATAGGACGTGTACTGGTCGGTGCCGGCGCCGATGACCAGTTCGCCCTTGTCGGACTGGGAAATGTAGGCATGCACGGTGTTCGACATCACCACGCAGGGAAAGATCGGCTTGACCGGCTCGGAAACGAGCGCCTGCAGCGGAAAGCTTTCGAGCGGCATGCGCACGCCGGCCATCTCCATGATCACCGATGTGTGGCCCGCGGCAACAACGCCGACTTTCCTGGCGCCGATGAAGCCGCGCGTCGTGTCGACGCCCTCGACAGCTCCGTCCGCGCCGCGGCGCACGCCGGTGACTTCGCAGTTCTGGATCACATGCACGCCGCGGTCGGCGGCGCCGCGGGCATAGCCCCAGGCCACCGCGTCGTGGCGGGCGACCCCGCCGCGGCGCTGCAGGGCGGCGCCCATGACCGGATAGCGGGCCGTCTGCGAGATGTTGAGCGGCGGGCAGAACGCCTTCGCCTGTTCCGGCGTCATCCATTCGTTGTCGACGCCGTTGAGTCGGTTGGCGTGGATGTGGCGCTTCGCACCCTGCACGTCATGGACATTGTGCGAGAGCATCATCACGCCGCGGGCCGAATACATCACATTGTAATTGAGGTCCTGCGACAGGCCCTCCCAGAGATTGAGCGCGTGATTGTACAGCCCGGCGCTCTCGTCATAGAGATAGTTCGAGCGGATGATGGTGGTGTTGCGTCCGGTGTTGCCGCCGCCAAGCCAGCCCTTCTCGATCACCGCGATGTTGGTGATGCCGTGCTCCTTGGCCAGATAGTAAGCGGTGCCGAGACCGTGGCCGCCGGCGCCGACGATGATGACGTCGTACTCCTTCTTCGGCTCCGGCGAAGTCCACTGCTTGTCCCACCCCTTGTGTCCACGCATCGCCTCCCGGGCGACGGCGAAGATCGAATATTTGCGCATGGCGTCAGCTCCAACAATCCGGGACAATTCAGGCATGAAAAGCAAATTCCGTGTCGCGGCAAAGGCCCCTTTGCGACTCCGGAAGCCGCAGAGACGTCGCACGATTTCGAGCCTGGATCAATTCGCCCTGCGCGGCCGCCCGTTAACCCTTGCGAACCACCAAATGCGGCAAAAACCCGCACCAAAGGTGCCGCGACCGGGTCCGGAAATCGAAAACCCACTGGACTCGGGAAACCAAAACTGGTATCCGCCACGTCAATCGTAACGCTACCCGGCCGAACGAACAATTGTTTGTTTGTCCGAAAGCAATTTTCAGCCAACGAAAAACTCGAAGGAACGGGATCAACGTGCAGGTACTTGTCCGCGATAACAATGTCGATCAGGCGCTCCGCGCTCTGAAAAAGAAGATGCAGCGCGAAGGCATTTTCCGCGAAATGAAGATGCGCGATTTTTACGAGAAGCCTTCCCAGAAGCGCGCCCGTGAGAAGGCAGAAGCCGTGCGCCGCGTGCGCAAGCTTGCCCGCAAGCGCGCCCAGCGCGAAGGCCTCATCGGCGGTGGCCGTCCGGTCGCGGCGCCCGCACGCTGAACTTGCCGTTTTTTTGCCTGATTGGGCAATGATAAGAGACGAGGCGGGGACGATTCATTCGTTGCCGCCTTTTTCATGGAATTTTGTCAGTTGCGATGCTGGCGGCGGAATGAGGTATGGCGTGGCAGACATGACAAACCGGCGCGACGCCCGATTGGGCGGTCATCAGATTGCCATGCTCGCCGCCATGGCGGCACTCGGTCTGGCCCTGTCGGGCTGCGCCACCACGAGCACTCCGGTCGACGCCATCCAGCTCGACAGCGCCCAGGGCACCAGCGAGAACATCTCGTCGCTGACGGATGTGATCCGGCGCAATCCGAGCGACCCCGAGGGCTACAATGTCCGCGGTGCTGCCTATGGCCGCAGCGGCCAGTTCAGCAATGCGCTCGCCGATTTCGACATGGCCATCAAGCTCAAGCCGGGCTTCTACCAGGCCTACGCCAACCGCGCGCTGATCCAGCGCAACACCGGAAATGTCGCCGAAGCCGCCAACGACTACAACCGGGCCCTGCAGATCAATCCGCGCTACGATGTCGCCTATATCGGTCGCGGCAACCTCTACCGTCAGGCCGGGCGCATCAACGAGGCGGCTGCCGACTACGACCGCGCAATTGACCTCGACACCACCGACCCGCGCGCCTACCACAACCGCGGCCTGATCTTCCAGCTGCGCGGCCAGCACGAGAAGGCGATCGAGGATTTCTCCAACTCCATCTCGCTGGCGCCCAACTCCCCCGAGCCCTACAATGGCAGGGGAATTTCCTATGTGGCGCTCAACGACGACGACAATGCCTTCGCGGATTTCAACCGGGCCATCGATCTCAATGCCAAGGTTGCGGAATCCTGGGCCAACCAGGCCCTGATCTATGAGCGCCGTGGCGAGAAGGCCAAGGCGATCCGCTCCTACTCCCATGCGGTGCAGCTGGATCCGAAGTACAAGCCGGCGACCGACGGCCTGGCAAGGGTCCGCTAAAGCCCATCGCATGAGCTCAGATTCACGCGATGTGCTTTAGCTCTATGATTTTGCATGTCGTGGTCCCGAAACCGCTGCACACTTTCGGGCGACATGCATTAGGCCCATTGGGCAAGCAACCGCGGAACCTGCCCATACATTTTATCCCAGGGGCTTGGGCCTTTAACGGCGCCTGCCCCACGCACATTCCACTTGATGCATAGAGACGGATAAGCCTCTGGCCTATGCCTGCAGCGCTCAGTGAGACCCCCTGAAGACTGCTGGCATAAGCATCTGGGCCAATTGCAGATGCGGTATCTACAAATGGTGCAGTTTCAGGCCGCCTGACGATCGCCGGCACTGACCTGGCTGTCGAATTCGGGGACGCTGCTCTTGTTTCCGACTGCATCGGCGACCACAACCTCGGCGCTGCTGCGCGGGAACTGTGTGGTGCGGAAAATCTGATCCGCCACCATTAGCGTCTGGGTGAATTCCCGGCCGGGAAAACGCCGGACCGGGATCGCGCCGCCGCCAGATCGTTGCTTGCCAGGTCCAGCATTTGTATTGACATTTTGGGTCAGTAGCGCCGCTGCCTTTGCATCGCGCGGCGCGAAGGCGACAACCGTACCGTCGACCTCATAGCTCAGCCTGAGTTGCCAATACCAGATCGTCGATTCCGGCTTGTCAGTGGTTGCGTCGAAGGTTGTCGACAACGTCGTCTTGCTGCTCGTCTGAATTGACTGCCGCGTCACGGCCGACAGGGTCGTCGAAATCATTGCGCCAAGGTTGAGACTCGGCACGCCGAGATCTACTCCGATGGTTGCGGCGAAGGAACGCTCCTCTTCGCTACTGGTGACGATCCCCATTTCTTCAGTCAACTGCTGCGTGATGGGCGTATCCCTGCTGATCGTTGTGGCAAACACCAGATTCCACTGGCCATAGACCTGCAGGTTCATTGCCCGGCGGTCGAAGTTCAGAAATTGCCCGTCCTGTCGTATGAAGGCATAGAGCGGTTCCGCGATGACATCAGGAATGGGATCCTGCTTGGGGTCGTTGAGCAGCACTCGATCGCCCACTGACGGCGGGATTTCGTTGATATTCGTGGGCGCTGGAGGTGGTGTGGTCATGATGAAGGGCATGGTCTTTCCTTTCCTGTTGAAGCCATTCTGCATGGGCCCGCCTGCGACAGAGGCCCAACCAAAAGCCTGAAGGAAAACGCTGGAACCGACCAGACACCTGCGACTAACGAGACGTTACGCTCCGCGCAACGCCGCTAATCCGCAGATTGTCCGCCGCATGCATTCATGAGATTATGCCCTCCCGGGTTGTGGGAAGGAGCAGAAGCTGCATGCCTCTCAATGCGAATTCGCCAGGAGACCGACATGGAAATGCACCAGATCCGCTATTTTCTGATGGCCTGCGAGACACTGAATTTCACCCGCGCGGCGCAACGTTGCGAAGTTTCGGTGCCGTCGCTGACGCGCGCCATACAAGCCTTGGAAGATGAATTTGGTGGCCAGCTTTTTCGCCGCGAACGCAGCCTCACCCATCTCACCGATCTCGGGCGTCTTATGCGCCAGCATCTGGGTGCCGCACGGGAAGCGACGGAGGCCGCGCGACGCGATGCCCGCCGCTATGCGGATGCTGACACGGCTTTGAAGCTAGGCGTTGTCGCAACAATGCCCGCACGTCATCTGACAGGGTATCTGCGGACCCTTGGAGAAGCCGCCTCGGAATTGCGTCTTCATGTCTGGGAGGCCAACTGCGAGGAACTGACTGAAGCGCTCCGGCATGGCGAAATTGACATCGCCATAAGCACCGCAGCAAATTTCGATGACTGGATGCGGCCGACCCCATTGTTTCGCGAGCGCTACATGGTGGCATTCCCGCCCGGTCATCGCTTTGAGCAAATGAACGCGGTACCCCTCTCAGAATTCGAAGGCGAAGCCTATGTCAAACGGCTGCACTGCGAGTTTCCCAGCAACTTTGCGCGCCTTGACATAGCAAGACCCTATCAGACCGTGGAGATCCGATATGTCGGCGAACGTGAGGACTGGGTTCAGGCGATGGTGAATGCCGCCCTCGGCATTACCGTCATGCCGGAATTCCTGCCGATGCAGAACGGGATTCAAACCCGTCTGGTGGTCGAGCCGGAGGTCTATCGCCAGGTCAGTCTTGTTACCGTGGCTGGACGACCGCACTCCCGACCCGTTGCGCTGGCTGTCCGCACGGCGCGATCATTCCCCTGGCAGTCAATCGGTGGCCAATAGCCACTCTTCGCAGCGCGCGGCCGGATGGCTGCCACTGACCGAAAAGGCCCGCAGGCCATAGCGTGCGGGCCGATGTGATCCCAATGTTGAGGATCAGTGATCCATCGCCTTGACGATATCGTCGGTCATCTTCTTGGCGTCGCCGAGCAGCATCATGGTGCCGTCCTTGTAGAACAGCGTGTTGTCGATCCCGGCATAACCGGAGCCGAGCGAGCGCTTGACGAAGAGGCAGGTCTTGGCCTTGTCGACATCGAGGATCGGCATGCCGTAGATCGGCGACGTCTTGTCGTCGCGCGCCGCCGGGTTGGTGACGTCGTTGGCACCGATCACGTAGGCGACGTCTGCCTGGGCGAATTCCGAGTTGATGTCCTCGAGTTCGAACACCTCGTCGTAGGGCACGTTGGCTTCCGCCAGGAGCACGTTCATGTGGCCGGGCATGCGGCCAGCGACCGGGTGGATGGCGTATTTGACCTCGACACCGTTTGCCTTGAGCTTGTCTGCCAGCTCGCGCACCGCGTGCTGCGCCTGGGCCACCGCCATTCCGTAGCCGGGCACGATGATGACCTTGGAGGCGTTCATCATCAGGAAGGCCGCGTCGTCGGCCGATCCAAGCTTGACGCTGCGGTCGATGTCGTCGCCGCCGGCGGCGGCGGCTTCACCGCCGAAGCCGCCGAGAATGACCGAAATGAAGGAGCGGTTCATCGCCTTGCACATGATGTAGGACAGGATCGCGCCCGACGATCCCACCAGGGCACCGGTGATGATCAGCGCCAGGTTGCCCAACGTGAAGCCGATGCCCGCGGCTGCCCATCCTGAATAGGAGTTGAGCATCGAGACCACCACCGGCATGTCGGCGCCGCCGATCGGAATGATCAGCAGCACGCCGAGGGCCAGCGCGCAGAGAACGATCAGCCAGAACACGGTGTGGCTTTCGGTGGCGACCAGGATGGCGATGAAGACGACGATGGCGATCGCCAGCCCGGCATTGAGCACATGGCGCATCGGCAGCATGATCGGCTTGCCGGACATGCGGCCGTCGAGCTTGAGGAAGGCGATGATCGAGCCGGTGAAGGTCACCGCGCCGATGGCGACGCCGAGCGACATTTCCACCAGAGCCTGACCGTGGATCTGCCCCACCTCGCCGATGCCGAAGGCGTGCGGCGAATAGAGCGCGGCGGCGGCCACCAGCACGGCGGCCAGGCCGACCAGCGAATGGAAGCCGGCCACCAGCTGCGGCATCGAGGTCATCGGGATCTTGCGCGCGATCCAGGCGCCCGCGCCACCGCCGGCCGCGATGCCGACGAGGATCAGCCCGAGGCTGCTCAGCGACGGCTTGGCCAGAAGCAGCGTGGTGACGATGGCAATTCCCATGCCGACCATTCCGTAGGTGTTGCCCTGCCGGCTGGTGGTCGGATGCGAAAGCCCGCGCAGCGCCATGATGAACAGCACGCCGGAGACAAGATAGAGGAAAGCTGCAAGGTTCTCGGACATCAGCTTTCCCTCACTTCTCTTTTTTCTTGTACATGGCCAGCATGCGCTGGGTCACGAGGAAGCCGCCGAAGATGTTCACCGAGGCAAGCACCAGCGCGACAAAGCCAAATCCGGTCGCCATCCCTGTCGCCGAGGCGCCGACGGCCAGCAGCGCGCCGACGACGATGACCGACGAGATCGCATTGGTCACGGCCATGAGCGGGGTATGCAGGGCCGGAGTCACCGACCAGACGACGTAGTAGCCGACGAAGATCGCCAGGATGAAGATGGCGAAGCGGAAGATGAAGGGATCGATCACTCCTCCGGTGGCCACATGGGCGGCGGCGGCGGCGCCGTCGGCGACTGCCTGCGACTGGGCGGCGGTGCGAACCGCCTCAAGCGCCTGGTCGAGGTTTTCGAGGGCTGTGTCGAGCACGGTTCCGGCCATCACTCTGCTCCCTTGCTGGTCTGGCCGCCAAAGGCGGGATGGACGATGGCGCCGGCATGGGTGAGCGCCGTGGCCTTGACCAGCTCGTCATCCATGTTGACTTTGACCGACCCGGATTCCTTGTCGACCATGGTTTCCAGGAATGTGTACAGGTTCTTGGCGTAGAGCAGCGACGCACTGGCGGCGATGCGGCCCGGCAGGTTCAGCAGTCCGATGACCGTGACGCCGTCGATGACGACCGTCTCGCCGGGCCTGGCGCCCTCGATGTTGCCGCCGCGCTCGACGGCCAGATCGACGGCCACGGAGCCCGGCTTCATGCCCTTGAGCATGTCGCGCGATATCAGCCTCGGCGCCGGACGTCCGGGGATGAGCGCCGTGGTCACCACGATGTCCTGCTTGGAGATGTGGTCGGCGACGAGGGCGGCCTGCTTGGCCTGGTATTCCTTCGACATTTCCTTGGCGTAGCCGCCGGCGGTCTCGGCCGCCTTGAACTCGTCGTCCTCGACCGCGATGAACTTGGCGCCGAGCGAGGCAACCTGCTCCTTGGCCGCGGGGCGAACATCGGTGGCCGAAACCGCGGCGCCGAGCCGGCGGGCGGTGGCGATGGCCTGAAGTCCGGCGACGCCGGCGCCCATCACGAACACCTTGGCGGCCGCCACCGTGCCGGCCGCCGTCATCATCATCGGCATGGCGCGGCCGAAGCTGTGCGCCGCCTCGATGACCGCCTGGTATCCGGCCAGGTTTGCCTGGGACGACAGCACATCCATCGACTGCGCCCGGGTAATGCGCGGCATCAGCTCCATGGCAAAGGCGGTCACGCCGGCCTTGGCAAGGGCGGCCAGTGCCGGTTCGTTGCCATAGGGATCCATCTGCGCCAACACGATGGCGCCTGCCTTGAGCGACTTGATGTCGGTGTCGGACGGGCGGCGCACGCGCAGCACCACATCGGCCTTCTTGGCGTCGGCCGCGGTTCCGATCCGGGCTCCCGCCGCCTGGAAGGCCTCGTCGGATATCTGCGATCCTGCCCCCGCGCCTTTCTGGACGATCACGTCCAGGCCCAGCGCCGTCATTCTCTTCACGGTATCCGGTGACGCGGCGACTCGCGGTTCGAGCGCGTCGGATTCCTTGGCTATGTAGACAGTATCACCCACAACAAGCCCCTCCATTTGCTGGCAATCATCTGCTCGGGCCGGGCCAGGCAGCGCTACGGCTTCAGCAATTCAGCTCAACGCATCAGATAGCTGATGCCGGCAGCCAGAACCACGAAGGTCAGGAAGCTGACGATGGCGCCTGCGCCGGTGAAGAAGAAGACCGCCATTGCGATCAGCAGCGCGATGATGTGGATCGTGCCGTATTTTGCCATGGCCAGAAAGCCGCCATAGGTCTTGTCGTGTTCGGAATAATCCATTGCCGCGCCGGTTTCGGCTGCACCGCCAACATGTTCAGACATGGTGTTCTCCCATTGATCCAGATACAGACGGCTTACACAAACGCATCTCGATGTGCAATGGAGAAGGGCGCCCCGGCGCCATCGTCATCGTTCAATTGCGTCACCCAGCGCAGCTCCGCCGGGTCGAGCCGGTCAGTTCAGCCGTTCGAATGCATACTGGGCGGTCGGTCGCACGGTCAGTGACGGCATACCCAGCTGGGCCTGCGGCGCAAACATCAGGCGCCGCTCTATGGGCTTGGAATTGAAGAAGGGGAAGCGGTCATAGATGTTCTGCAGATCGGCAATCCTGTCGGACCAGTGCAGCTCGATATTGCTGCCGTACTTCGGAAAGTAGCGGGGCTCGACCATCGGCTTGAAATTGAAGATACGCTTGTAGAACGCTCGGTGGTTGGGCTTGATCACCGACAGGCAGTAATCGGTCTGGAAATAGTCTGTCGCCATGGTGACGATCCGCAATGTCAGATAGGGCAGCATCGGATATTCCCGCATGATTGCAGGATCAGCGGCAAAGCGCACCGGGTCGATGAAGGTGTGCCCCGCGTCGAGCAGCGGATTCATGACGTCGGGAAAGTGGGCCACGGCCACCGAATCGCGCTCGCTGGATGTAACGTGATGGATGCGAAGCGTCGACACCAGCCGCTCGTCGAAATAGATGCCCAGGATATGGGCATTCGGCTTGAAATCGAGATCGTCGATCAGGATTGTCCCGTCCGGCGGTGCCAGGCCGACGGAGGACATGGCCCGGTAGCGGATCCTCGCGATGTCCTCGAGATCCTCGGTGGATTCGATGCGTCGATACTCGATGTTGTTCAGGAAGCGCATCACATTTGCGCCAAACCGGGACGCAACCGGTTTCTCGACAGTCCTATCTAGCATCACAGCCCCCGGTGGATATCCGATGAGTGGAGCTTATCCTTAATAGGAGGTTAATCAATCAAAATTGAATGATTTCGAAGTCCGGAAATTCAGTTATGGTTAATAAACTCAATGGTTAGGGGGCTTCGGCCGGCCCGGCTGTCAAAAAGCACCTGCAACTTCCTCTGGTGAAAAGCAGGCGGCGGACAGCCGCGCGCAGCCTGCAAAATGGTCCCGATTTGCCCACGCCGGATGTGCGGGACGCCCGCGCCGGTCCGGATCAGTTCCGTCCGGCGTCCCGGTGGCTGGCCATGCTGACCGGCTGCCTGCGGTAGGGACCGTTTCCAAGCTTGTTCATGAGTTCGACAAGAGCGCTGTTCGGCATCGGCATTCCGAAGATGAAGCCCTGGATGAGATCGGCACAATTGTTGTCCTGGATCAGCTTCAACTGCGCCTCGGTCTCCACGCCCTCGACCACGATGTCGAGACCGAGTTCGCGCGACAGATGCACGACACCGCGCAGCAGTTTCAGCTTGCGCTCGTCCTCGGTGATGTTCATCACGAAGGCGCGGTCGATCTTCACCTTGTTGATGGGCAGCATGTCGAGATAGCTCAGGCTGGAATAGCCGGTCCCGAAGTCATCGATGGCCATCGTGACACCCATCGAGCGCAATTCCTGCAGGATGGTCCTCACGCTTGCGAGATCATCCATCAGCGCGCTTTCGGTGATCTCGAGGTGCAGGCGCTTCGCATCCAGATTGTGGCGATCCAGCGTGTCGGCCACGACGGAGACGATTTCCCGGCTTCGAACGTCGTGCGCGGAGAGGTTGACCGAGACGAACAGGTGATCCGGCCAGGTGGCGCAATCCCGCGCCGCCTTGTTGATCATGCCGTGGGTGAGATCGCTGATGATGCCCAGCTCTTCGGCCAGGGGAATGTAGACGGCCGGCGAGATGGGTCCAAGATCCGGATGGTTCCAGCGCGAAAGCGCTTCCGCGCCGACGATCCGGGTGCCCGTGGGTTCGAACATCGGCTGATACACGATGCCCATCGTTTCGCCGCGAATGGCTTCGCGGAGATCCGCCTTAAGGCGCTGGCGCGCGGAATACTTGGCGTCCATCGATTCGACGAACAGCGACCAGCGATTCTTGTCACGCCGCTTGGCGTCGTAGAGCGCCAGATCCGCACGGATCTGCAGATCCTCGAGAATTGCCTCCCGGGCCGGAGCCAGGGCCACGCCTGCGCTGAGGCTGACATAGATCTTGTTTCCGTCGATGAGGTAGGTGCCGCGCACCGTGTCGATCACCTTGTTCATCAGTTGCGTCAGCCGCGCCGCGTCGGGAGCATCGGGGAAGAACAGGACGAACTCATCGCCGCCGAAACGCGAAACGACAAATTTGTGCCGCGCCATCGACCTCAACCGTGCCGAGATCGCGCACAGCAGCTTGTCGCCGGACACATGGCCGCGGGTATCGTTGACGTGCTTGAAGTCATCGATATCCAGCACTGCCAGGGCCACCTTGTGGTCGCCGTCGACCCTGGAGAGCTTCTCGGCCACCAGTTCGCCGAACCAGTTGCGGTTGGGCAGTTCGGTCAGGCTGTCGAACCGGGCCATGTGCAGGATCCGGTCATCCTG
The DNA here is from genome assembly GCF_003182275.1 of Hoeflea marina. Lineage (GTDB taxonomy): Bacteria > Pseudomonadota > Alphaproteobacteria > Rhizobiales > Rhizobiaceae > Hoeflea > Hoeflea marina. The sequence goes on along the minus strand of NZ_QGTR01000007.1, from coordinate 99,572 downwards.
CTCGATCCGCGAGGTCACATCCTCGAATATCAGCACGACGCCGTTTTCGCCCCGTCTCCGCGAGGTGAATTCCAGCCATGTCTTTCGGTCGAACTTGATCAGCGTGCGTGCTTCGCCGCCGCTCGTCAGCCGTTCCAGCTGGCTGGTGATCTGTGCCAGGTTGCCGCGATCGATCTTGCCGTTGCGTGTGCCGAGCCTGAGTGCCGCCTTGAACGAGCGTCCGCGCAGATCCAGCCCGTCTTCGATATTGAAGATCTCGCGGGCCTTGTGGTTGGCGACCTCTATCCGGCCGTCGCCGTCCAGCATGAACAGCCCATGCGACATGTTGTTGAGCGCCGTGTCGAAGCGTTCAGCGATCTGGGCTGTCTCGCGTTCGGCGGTCACCGTGTTGAACAGGAAATCGCGCACCCCGTTGGCCATCGAGCGTGTGGTCAGGAAGAACGGCAGCAGCATGATTGCCAGCACGATCATGAATGGGTCGCCGGCGAGCATGAAACCGGCCATCAAGGGCAGGCATGCAGCCAGAATGATCATGTCCGCGTTCAGACGCGAGCCGAAATTGCGCCCGACGACGGAAATCATTGTCGCCATGGTCACCGAAATCGTCGCCAGTTCCGCGAAGGGATCGTTCGCCACCACCAGGGCGTAGGCGCTCATGGAGCCCAGTGTGAAAGCGATGCTGAGCGAACCCGCGACATACCACCGCTCCCACAAGAGCGTTTCGGCCAGCGTGAACTTGCTGCTGTCGCAGCGGTCGAAGGCGCGCATTCCGAGCACGCGGCAAAACCAGATGCAGAACACCGCCAGGGCGCAGAAGAGGTAGAACGGATCGTTGAGGCGCAGATACACCGCCATCGCCACGATGACATGCACGATCATGCCGGCAAACAGCGTTTCCCGCTTCTGGTAGAGCGACTCGACGAAGGAGAGCCGGACGTCGGCCGCTAGCACAGTGTTGCCCATTGGCTGCATTTTGGGACCTATTGAATCAGGCCCCCACTCTACACGGGGTTCATTAAGAATGGGTTCACCAAAAGCATTACCTGCGATTGCAATTGTCGTATAGCCTGACCTTCTCACTAGAAGATACACTTCAAGAAGAAACGTAAGTAGTAAAATTATATATTGTACTATTCTGCCGCCGACAGATCTGGAACATAGGCGTCTGTTACGAAAGAATCCCAAAGTTTTTTCTTATTTTCATCTGAAATTTGCTTACTCTTGGTTTTGACGTGCCCGTATCCTCTGATCTGAAGCGGGTAGCAAAGGAAGTCAGATGCCGCTTTCATGTTATGCGACGACAATGCCGCGGGAATTTCTTGCAATTCGGTTTCAAAATCCACAAGCAGCTTCCGCTCCATGCGCCTTTCGGTTGCATAACCGAACACATCGAAAGCCGTCCCCCGCAGCACCCGCAATCGCGCCAGGACGGAGAACAGAACTCCCATCCTGGGGCCGAAAGAGGACTTCACCGGATGCCCCGCCGAGTTCCTGCGCCCAAGGAACGGTGGCGCCAGGTGATACTCGATGCGATCATAGCTCTCGAATTGAGCCAGGATCTGCCGATTGAAACTGCCGTCCGAATAAAGCCGGGCGACCTCATATTCGTCCTTGATAGCCATCAGCTTGAACAGCGAGCGGGCGGCGGCGCGCGAAACCGCTCCCGGCGCGCCGGTCAGCCGGATTTCGGCCGCAACCACGGGCTCCAGCAGGGCCCGATAACGCAGAGCGTATCGAGCGTTCTGATAGGAGGCAAGAAAGCTCGCCCGCTTGTCGATGAGGTCCGCCACCGGTTCCGGCGCCGGCTCCCCTTCGGTCGCCCTTGCTCCGATTCGCGCAAGAACCGCCTCCGGATCATGCGCCGCGCTGCGCCCCCAGCGAAAGGCTTCGATGTTCATCTCGACGGCCTGGCCATTGAGGCGGACTGCCGCCTCGATCGACCCGGACGATAAGGGAAGCGCACCCTTCTGGCACGCCATGCCGAGCATCAGCATGTTGGCCGCCAGTGCGTTGCCAAAAAGCCGGGTGGCCGCCAGGCTTGCGTCGAAGAAGGTCGACTGCGCCGGTCCGGCCGCGGCGACGATCGCCCGCTTTATGCGTTCGGTCGGCAGCGAGAAATCGGCGTTGCGGGTGAATTCGCCGGGCATGACTTCATTGGTGTTGACGAGCACCCGGGTCTCGCCCTCCCTCACGGCCGCCAGCACCTTGCGTGACCCGGAGACCACGAGATCGCAACCGAGCACCAGGTCCGCCTTTCCGGCACTGATCCGGATGGCGGTGATGTCGGCGGGTGACGCTGCGATGCGGACATGGCTGAAGACGGCGCCGCCCTTCTGTGCAAGCCCTGCCATGTCGATCATGCCGCAGCCCTTGCCGTCCAGATGCGCGGCCATGCCGAGAATCGCACCGATGGTCACCACTCCGGTGCCGCCGATCCCGTCGATGATCGCCGCCCACCCGGCGTCGAGCGGCAGCAGGGGCGCCTCCGGCACGCCCTCGAGCGGATCGACCGCGCCGCGCGCCGCACTGGTGTCGGCCCTGCGGATGCGTCCGCCGTGAACGGTGACGAAGGAGGGGCAGAATCCGTCGAGGCAGGAGAAATCCTTGTTGCAGCTGGATTGGTCGATGCGACGCTTGCGCCCGAATTCTGTCTCCACCGGCTGCACCGAAACACAATTGGACTTCACGCCGCAATCGCCACAGCCTTCGCAGACAAGCTCGTTGATGATGACGCGCCGGTCGGGATCGGGATAGTTGCCCCGCTTGCGGCGGCGGCGCTTTTCCGCGGCACAGGTCTGGTCGTAGATCAGCACGGTGGTGCCGGGAATGTCTCGCAGTTCGCGCTGGACTTCATCCATGTCGGCGCGGTGACTGATCGTCATGCCGGACGGCCAGTTCATAGCCGTCCCGTAGCGTGAAGGGTCGTCGGACACCAGGGCAACCCGCTCCACGCCCTCCGCCCGCACCTGACGGGCGATCGCGTCGACGCTCAGCCCTCCCTCATGGGTCTGGCCTCCGGTCATGGCGACGGCATCGTTGTACAGGATCTTGTAGGTGATGTTGACGCCCGAGGCCACGGCGAAGCGAAGCGCCAGCACACCTGAGTGATTGTAGGTTCCGTCGCCAAGGTTCTGGAAAATGTGGGTTCGCTCGCTGAACGGCGCCTGGCCCACCCATTGCGCGCCCTCGCCGCCCATCTGGGTGAAGCCGACAGTGTCGCGGTCCATCCACAGCGACATGAAATGGCAACCGATCCCGGCGGCGGCGATGGACCCTTCGGGCACCTTGGTCGATGAGTTGTGCGGGCAGCCGGAGCAGAAATAGGGTGTGCGCGAGGCCACGTCGGTCATCTCGCCCAGCATGGACTGGAACTGCCGGATCCGCTTCACCTTGGCGTCGATGTCCTCGACATGGCCGACCACGCGCAGGATACGCTCGCCGATGGCAACCGCGATGTCATTCGGGTCCAGCGCCCCCTTGGCCGGGAACAGCCAGTCGCCGCGCTCGTCCCGCTTGCCCACCACCACTGGCTGGTTGGCCGTGCCGTAGAGCGCTTCGCGCAACTGGCTCTCGAGCAACGACCGCTTTTCCTCCACCACGATCACCATGTCGAGCCCCTCGACGAAGGGCTGCATGTCCTCCCGGTCGAAGGGCCAGGGGCAGGCGACCTTGAACAGGCGGATGCCCAGTTCGTTGGCGCGCCGTTCGTCGATGCCGAGATCGTCCAGCGCCTGGCGCACGTCGAGATAGTTCTTGCCGACGGTCAGGATGCCGATCCTGGCGTTGGCGCCACCGGAATAGATGATGCGGTTGAGCCCGTTGGCGCGAATGAACGCGCTGGCGGCGCCGCGCTTGTATTCGTGCAGGCGCGCCTCCTGCCCGAGGAAATCGAGCTCCCCATGGCGGCTGTTGAGACCGCCCGGCGGCATGGCGAACTCGGGGATGACAACCGACAGCCGTTCGAGCGCCGCATCGACCGAGGCGGTGGACTCGACATTGTCCTTGACGCATTTGAGGGCGGCCCACGTGCCGGCGAAGCGCGACAGGGCGAAGCCGTAGAGCCCGTAGTCAATGATCTCCTGCACGCCGGCCGGATTGAGAACCGGAATCATCGTGTCGATGAAGTTGAACTCGGTCTGATGCGCGTTGGTGGAGGATTCGGCGGTGTGGTCGTCGCCCATCAGCGCCAGCACACCGCCATGGGTGGCCGACCCGGCCAGATTGGCATGCCGGAATACGTCTCCCGCCCTGTCGACGCCCGGCCCCTTGCCGTACCAGAGCGCGAACACGCCGTCGAACTTGCCTTTTCCGTCGAGCCCGGTCTGTTGCGATCCCCAGCAGGCGGTCGCCGCCAGTTCCTCGTTGAGGCCCGGCTGGAAGACGATGTTGCGCGGCGCCAGCTGCCGCCTTGCACGCTCGATCTGCTGGTCCAGGCCGCCCAGCGGCGAGCCGCGGTAACCCGAGATGAAGCCTGCCGTATTCAGTCCGGCGCGCCGGTCCCGCTCGTGCTGCATCAGCAGCATTCGGACGACCGCCTGCGATCCGGTGACAAAGATCCGCTCCCTGTTCAGGTCAAACTTGTCATCCAGCGACACATCATGCACGGTCATCTTCATCCTCCATTGCCTGCCGATGGCGCCAGTTCGGCATGGCCGGCCGGCCGCAAGCGCGGCAGGCGCTTCCTCCGGACAGATACTTGAACCGGAACGACGACCGGTCAATCGATTTCGCTGTCATTGCCGGGCTTTGCAAGGCTTCGTCCGCAACCAGGCGCGTGGCGCAATATTCTTTCGTTCGGCGACCGCCCCCGTGCCCGCTTCATTGTCCGTCACAATCGGGAGGGCCATGGCGAAAGCCGCACGGGCTTGCGATGCCGGCATTATAAGCCACGGAACGCCACCTTCCCGGGCGTATCGGGATGCCATCCTCACTGGTCAGAAAAGTGCACCAGTCGTTGCACAGCAGAGCCTTTTCCTGCTAGGGGAATCGAGGGAACTCAAAACCGACCGCAACAGCGGCGGGGCTGTCGAAGCTTTATCAGGCCCTTTCCAGGGGTGGCCTGTGCGGGAGGAACGAATGGATATTCTGCTGGCACTGAGCCGGTTTGTCGACCGCATCAACGAGGTCATCGGCAAGAGCGTTTCGTGGCTGATCCTGGCCTCCGTTCTCATCAGCGCCGGCAATGCGGTCATCCGCAAGACCTTCGACATATCATCCAATGCCTGGCTGGAAGTGCAATGGTACCTCTACGGCACCGTCTTCCTGCTGGCTGCCGCCTACACGCTGCAGAAGAACGAGCATGTCCGAATCGACTTCATCTCCAACATGCTGACCAAGCGGACGCGGGACTGGGTCGACCTGATCTGCCACATCGTGTTCCTGCTGCCCTTCACCTTTCTTATCACCTACCTGGCTGTTCCCTGGGTGCTCAAGTCGATGAACTCCGGCGAGATATCCGCCAATGCCGGCGGCCTCATTCTCTGGCCCGCCAAGATCATGGTGCTCATCGGCTTCACGCTGCTGACGCTGCAGGGCTTTTCGGAGATCATCAAGCGATGGGCCGTGATCATCGGCAGGATCGATGATCCGATGGAAACCCACATCAACCCTCCATCGGTCGAGGAAATGCTGGCCGGCATGCCCAGGGAGCAGGGCAAATGATCGACATCATCGCGCACAATCTCGCTCCGATCATGTTCGTTTCCGTGATGGCGATGCTGATGATCGGCTATCCGGTCGCCTTCACGCTGGCCGCCGGCGGACTGATCTTCTTCGTCATCGGCGTCGAGATGTCGAGCATCTCCCCCGAGATCCGCCTGTTCTGGCCGCTGTTGCAGGCGCATCCCGAGCGCATCTACGGCATCATGTACAACGACACATTGCTGGCGATTCCGTTCTTCACCTTCATGGGGCTCATCCTCGAGCGTTCCGGCATGGCCGAGGATCTGCTCGAGACGATCGGCCAGCTCTTCGGCCCCATTCGCGGCGGCCTCGCCTATGCGGTCATTCTGGTCGGCGCGCTGCTGGCGGCGACCACCGGGGTCGTCGCCGCGTCGGTGATTGCCATGGGCCTGATCTCGCTCCCGATCATGATGCGCTACGGCTACAACCGGTCCCTGGCGACGGGCACGATCACCGCCGCCGGCACGCTGGCGCAGATCGTGCCTCCGTCCCTGGTCCTCATCGTCATGGCGGACCAGTTGGGCCGTTCGGTCGGCGACATGTATATCGGCGCGCTCTATCCGGCGCTGATCATCGTCACCAGCTACTGTCTCTACATCTTCGCCGTCACCCTGATCAAACCACACTGGGCGCCCGCGCTGCCCATCGAAGCCCGCACGCTCGGTCGTGGCGTCACCTCGCTGATTGCCATCCTGGCGATTTCCATTGCCGTGCATTTCATCGCCTACCACTTCATCTTTGACGGTCTGCGCTACGAGACCCGGTTCGTCTGGTCGGCCACCAGCGCCGCTGGGCTTGCGCTCGCCGCCTCGATGGTCAACCGCCGCTTCCAGCTCGGACTGATGTCGCGTCTGGCCGAGCAGGTCGTCATCGTGCTGATCCCGCCGCTGGCGCTGATCTTCCTGGTGCTCGGCACCATCTTCCTGGGGATCGCCACGCCCACCGAGGGCGGCGCCATGGGCGCCACCGGCGCGCTGGTGCTTGCTGTCATCAAGCGCCGCATGAGCGTGACCACGCTCAAGCAGGCTCTTGATTCGACGACCCGGCTGTCGGCATTCGTGATGTTCATCCTGATCGGCGCCCGCGTCTTTGGCCTGACCTTCTATGGCGTCAACGGCAACATCTGGATCGAGGAACTGCTGCTCGGCCTGCCCGGCGGAGCCACCGGCTTCCTCATCGTGGTCACCATCCTGATCTTCGTGCTCGGCTGCTTTCTCGATTTCTTCGAGATCGCCTTCATCATGGTGCCGCTGCTGGCGCCGGTGGCGGACAAGCTCGGCATCGATCTCATCTGGTTCGGCATTATCATCGGCATCAACCTGCAGACCTCGTTCCTGACGCCGCCGTTCGGTTTCGCGCTGTTCTATCTTCGCTCGATTGCGCCGACCGCCGCCTGGAAGGACGGGCCGTCAGGGCGGATGCTGCCGGGCGTCAAGACGACCGAGATCTACAAGGGGGCGCTGCCCTACATCATCATCCAGTTCATCGTCATCATGATCGTCATCGCCTTTCCGCAGCTTGTCACCCATTACAAGGACGAACATGTGGCGCGGGATCCCGACATGAAGATCGAGGTGCCCGGCTTCAACGGCAATGCGCTCGATGGCGGCCTGCCCGGCATGGCGCTGCCGCCGCTGGGCGGCAACGGCGGAAACGGGCTGCCCGGCTTGACGCTTCCGGGTCTCGGACTGCCTGGCGCCGAACCGGCCAAGCCCACGGATCCGGCACCGGCCTCCGGCATGGATCTGGGGCAGCCACCCAAGATCAACTGATCCGCCGCACCGAACGGCAGGGCCCGGGAATCCCGTTTGCGGACCCTGCCGGGCAGCGAGAGATCGGCGCAACCTGCGGGCCAGCCATCGGACGCAACCGACGAAGACCGGTCGGCGGCCCCTGGCCGGACCATCCTCACATTGATGACCGGCCTTGGCCGGGCCGGGCGCCAGCCGTTCGTCCAAGCGTCCGCCGACGCTGTCCGCACCGTGCGAGAGCCGGGGGCCGCCTCCCTTTCCATCCGCCTTCGGCCTACCGCCGGCTCCGGATACAAAAAACCCGGGGATGCTGCCATCCCCGGGTTCAGGATCCTCGGATGCGGGAGGCCTAGAGCTTGCCCGAACGCTGCTGGATCATCATGTAGGTATCGAAGGTGTACTCCGACAGCTGCTGCCAGAGATAGGCATCCTTGGCGTAGGCCAGCTGCGAATCGTAGATCTTCTTGAAGGCGGGATTCGCGGCGTTGACTTCGGCGTAGACTTCCTGGGTCGCGGCATAGCAGGCATCAAGAACGTCCTGGTTGAACGGACGCAGGACGGCGCCGTCGGCCACCAGCTGCTTCAGCGCCGCCGGGTTCTTCATGTCGTAGCGCGCCTGCATCGAGGCGTTGCCGAAATAGCAGGCGTCCTGCAGGATGGTCTTGTAGTGCTCCGGCAGCTCGTTGTACTTGCCCAGATTGGTCATGGCGTGCAGCGCCGCGCCGCCTTCCCACCAGCCCGGATAGTAGTAGTACTTGGCGACCTTGTTGAAGCCGAGCTTCTGGTCGTCGTAGGGGCCGACCCATTCGGTGGCGTCGATGGTGCCCTTTTCGAGCGCGGCATAGATGTCGCCGCCCGCGATCTGCTGCGGGGCTACGCCGAGCTTGGCGAGAATCTTTCCGGCAAAGCCGCCGATCCGCATCTTCAGGCCGTTGAGATCTTCGATCGTGTTGATTTCCTTGCGGAACCAGCCACCCATCTGCGCGCCGGTGTTCCCGCACGGATAGGCCTGCAGGCCCTGGGTGTTGTAGAATTCATTCAGCATGTCGGTGCCGCCGCCCTCGATGAACCAGGCATTCTGCATGCGCGAGTTCATCAGGAAGGGCGTGGCGGTGCCGAGCTGGAACGTCGCATCCTTGCCCCAGAAATAGTAGGAGGCGGTGTGGCACATTTCCACGGTGCCGTCGGAAACGGCATCGACGGCCTGCAGGCCAGGCACGATCTCGCCCGCGGCGAACACCTGGATTTCAAAATTGCCGCCGGTGGCCTCCTTCACACGCGCCGCCATCGTTTCGGCCGCGCCGTAGATGGTGTCGAGCGACTTCGGAAACGATGACGTCAGACGCCAGGTGAATTTCGGATTTTCCTGTGCGATTGCCGGCGCGGCCAGCGCGGTTGCGGCTGCAGCACCGGCACCGGCGACGCCCGCCTTCTTGATAAAGGAACGACGATCCATTTTGTACCTCCCAGTTGAATCACAACCGCAAGACAGGAGCATCGCCCCTCACATTCCCGCAGCCTCTCGCGACCTAACCATGTTGCCGCATGCCTTTCAAGCATTTCGCCGGTTTTTCGAAGCTCATTGGTCAATTTATTTGGCCAGTTGCCATTTCGATCGAATTGAGGATTTCCGCATGCAAACGGGATATTGTTTTGGGGCCAGATTGCTATAGTTGTTCGCAGTCGCCGGAGTTGCCTTTCTCTTTTGCAGCACCGTCAATCCTGCGGCGACCCGATCGACATCAGCGCCGCGCAGTCAGCCGGCGACCTAACAGACCGTGGAAGGACCTGTGACATGAGCGGTGGACTTGTTGCCATTCCGGCGGACATTCGCGTCTTCGAAGGCTACACCTGGCATGCCGCTCCCGACCAGTATGTCCAGGCGGCGGTGCGCGGTTCGGGTGTGCTGCCGCTCATTCTTCCCGCCCTCGGCGACGCGGGCGACGTCGACATGGTGCTCGACCGTGTCGATGGCGTGCTCATCTCCGGTTCGCGCACCAATGTCCATCCGGCGCTTTATGGCGAAGCCGAGACCGAGGGGCACGGCCCCTTCGACCGCTTGCGCGACCACACCAGCATGCAGTTGATCCGGCGCGCCATCGAGCGCGGAATACCGCTGCTTGCCATCTGCCGCGGCATCCAGGAACTCAACGTCGCGCTCGGCGGATCGCTCGCCACCGAGATCCAGGAGCTTCCCGGCCGGATCGACCACCGCAAGCCCGACACCCAGGACCGGGACGAGGCCTTTGCCATCCGTCATGCCATCCATGTGCGCGAAGGCAGCTGCCTGGCGGGAATCGTGGGCGCCGGCGAGGTGAAGGTGAACTCCCTGCACCGGCAGGCCATCTCCCGGCTGGCTCCTCGCCTGGCCGTGGAAGCGGCCGCCGAGGACGGAACCGTCGAAGCCGTCAGCGTCATCGACGCTCCGGGCTTTGCGCTGGGCGTCCAATGGCACCCGGAATACTGGGTCGGAAGCGATGCCATCTCGGACCGGATCTTCGCGGCCTTCGGCGACGCGGTGCGCGCACGCCATTCCGGGCTTGGCCGGGTGGCAGCCGAGTAGCGCCGAGGAGCGGCAGCAATCCTATTCGAGGATCGTCAGCGTGACCACCGACTGGCCCGAGCCAGTGCCGCGAAACGCTGCGCCGTCCGGACGCGCGAGCGTCAGAACCGGCCGACCGTTCCGCTCGATGAGATCAATTCCGCCGCCGGCAGTCAGGCGCCAGCGCTGGGCTCCGCCCAAACCGGGCCATACGGCATCGCAGTCGCTGCCCGGGCTGAGAAGATCGAGCGGCGACGAGGCATCGTGCGCGCGCTCGAGCAGGCAGATCTCGCCGCTTTCGGCATTCGACGCCATCATCATCTCGACGCCTGCGGCGGCGTCAGCGGCCCTGCCGATCGAGCCGACAATCAGGTCTCCGTCGACATCCCTGCCCTCGGGTGCGAGCCAGACCGCTCCGGCAAGCAGGCCCGATGACATCAGCGCCGTAAGGATGATTCCGCGCATGAAGAGACCTCGCCGGTGAATCGATGACGGAAAGTCTGGCCCCAAGCCGTTTCGATAGGGTTAACGGTCGGTGAACGATCGGCCGTCGACCGTCAAACGCGCCTCAGGAACTCCGGTCGGCGGCCGAATTGTGCTGCACGGTCTCGGGAACCGATGTCAGTGCCGGCTTGCCGGCAAACCAGGCGCTCAGGTTGTCGACCACCAGATCGGCCATGGCCTTGCGCGTCGCAACCGACGCGGACGCCACATGTGGCAGCAGGCAGACATTGGGCATGTCGAGCAGGGCCTGCGGGACATGCGGCTCCCTGGCAAACACGTCCATGCCGGCCGCCGCAATCGTGCCTGATGACAGCGCGGCGATCAGCGCCGGCTCGTCCACGGTGGAGCCGCGGCCGACGCTGATGAGCACGCCATCCGGGCCGAGCGCCTTGAGCACTTCGGTCGAGACCGCGTTCTCGGTCGCCGCACCGCCGGGAACGACAACGACCAGCAGATCGACGGCGCCGGCGAGCCCGGACAGCGTGTCGTGCCAGGGCCAATCGACATCGGTACGGCGGTTGCGGGTGTGATAGTGGATCGGGAGCCCGAACGCGGCAAGGCGTTCGGCGATGGCCATGCCGATGCGTCCAAGCCCGTAGATGCCGGCCGTGCGGCCGCGCAGGGTCAGACGCGTCAACGGATAGGGGCCCTCGGCGGTCCAGCGGCCTGCGCGGAGATAGGCCTCGGCCCGCGGAAGTTCGCGAAGCGTGTTGAGGATCAGGCCAAGAGTCGTGTCGGCCACCTCGTCGGACAGCACATCCGGCGTGTTGGTGACCACGATGCCGCGCGTGGCCGCATGCTTGGCGTCAACCGCGTCATAGCCCACCCCGAAATTGGCGATGATTCCGAGATTGGGAAAGCGGTCGATGAAGGCGGCGGAAATGCCGGTCATCGCCGCGATCCCCTGCACGCGCGCAGCATCGGCCTCGCTGACAAGCGCCGGGTCGGCGGCGCTGATCGACACGCTGTCGAACTCGGCCTCCACACGGGCGCGCACATGCGGGTTGATGTTTCCCGGCAGCAGGATCACTGGGCGCGTTTCGGTCATGCTTGGTCCCTTTTCATTGGCATTGTCGATTGCCGGATTCGCATTTCCGGCTTGATCAGGTGCAGCCCGTCAGCCTCGGTGGAGCCGTTGAGCTTGTCGAGCAGCGCCCGGGCGGCCAGCCGGCCCACTTCCGACTGTCCGTTCCACACGGTGGTCAGCGCCGGCGTGGCGATGGCCGCTTCCTCGAGATCGTCATAGCCGGTCACGGAAATATCCCTTCCCGGCACCAGGCCGGCTCGAGCGATGCCATTCATCAGGCCGATGGCGACGAGGTCGTTCCAGCACACCGCGGCTGTCGGCTTTTGCGGCATGGCAAGAAAATTCACCGCCGCCTCGAAGCCGCCCTGCTTGGTGCGGGGTCCGGGGATCCGCAACGCCGGATCCACGTCGATCCCCGCCTTCTGCAGCGCGTTGGCGTAACCCTGATAGCGGTCGCGCCCGGTCGAGGTCTGGTCGGTGCCGCCGATCATCGCAATGCAGCTGTGCCCGAAGCTGATCAGGTGATTGGTGGCAAGCGCGATGCCGTAGGCGTCGTCGCCACGGAAGGTCGGCACGTCGATGCCGGGCACGGACCGGGCGATGAGGATGGCCGGCATGCCGTTGTCCTCGGCCAGGCGGATGTCGGCGGCCGGAGTGCCGATGGCGGGCGACATGATGACGCCGTCGCCGCCCAGTTGCAGCAGCGTTTCGATGAAATTGCGCTGCTTCTCGACGGAATCGTAATGGTTGGACAGGATGAAGGTCTGGCGGTTGCGGTCGAGCTCGGTCTCGATCGCCCGCAGGATCTCGGCATAGAACGGGTTCATGATGTCATGCACCACGACGCCGATGATGCCGGAGCGCGACGTCCGCAGGCTCGCCGCGCGCCTGTTGTAGATATAGCCAAGCTCGATCGCCTTGCTCTTGATGCTGTCGCGCGTCGCATCCGCCACCAGCGGACTGTCGCGCAATGCCAGCGACACGGTCGCCGTCGACAGGCCCAGTGCCTCGGCGATCGTCGAGAGCTTTACCTTTTGCGCCAATCCAGTCCCCTTCCCCGTCGGGCTCGCCCGCCCGCTCATCCACCCAGTCAGATCTAAAAGCTTTGAACCGCAGAGGCAATCAATCAGTTTGCAGATCGTCGATGTCGGCCTCTTTGGAGGGCGACAGCATATCGGTCTGCGGCCGCAGCGGTGCCGCCGGCGAAGACGACTGCGCGAGGTTGCCGTCAACCAGTTGCAGGAGGTCCAGCAGCTGACGCACCTGCTTGCCCTTCAGACCGGCCAGCGCGGTCTTCTCCGTCCGCCGCTGCGCCTTGCCAATGGCCCTGATCTGGCTGCGGCCCGCATCGGTGAGAAAGACCAGCGACATCCGCCCGTCGGTGGTGGAATCCTCGCGCCGCACAAAACCCTGCACGGCAAGCCGGGAGATGGTCTTGGTAATGGTCGGCGCCTTGACGCCGAGCTCGGAGGCGATCATCCCCGGCGTTTGCCCGTCCTGCCGGTCGAGCGCCAGCATGACGCCGTCCTGGCCGGCATACAGGCCAAGGTCGAGCAGGTTCCGGGACAGGACCGTGCGTGAATTGCGCGCCACCTGCCCGAGCAGCGTCACCACCGCCCCGATCGGGACGTCCCTGGACTTGCCTTTTTTGCTCTTGCCCGCCACGGTCCCATCCTCCAGCGATCGCCTGCGGCCCAACCCGCCGTCGGCATGCTACAAAATCGCCAAGCCTGCACCATAGTCAAAAAAGTTTGAAAAACCACAGCATGACCCACGACCCCACATCAATCGCGATTCTGCCGCTCGGCGCGCACGAGCAGCACGGACCGCATCTGCCGTTCGAGACCGACACGCTGATCGCGCAGGCCGTTGCCGACCGGCTTGCCGCGCTCGCCCCACGCGGCGTGGTGCTCACGGTCCTTCCCGTCGAGCCGGTCGGCTACTCGGTCGAGCATCTGCATGTGGAGGGCACCCGCAGCCTGACGCCAGAGGCGGCCATCGCCCGCTGGCTGGCCATAGCCGAAACGGTCTCCCGGTCGGGCACGCGGCGATTGATGCTGCTCAATGCCCATGGCGGCAACTCGCCGCTGCTGACCATCGTCGCCACCGAGGCGCGGATTCGCTTCCGCATGCTGGCGGTGGCGACGAGCTGGACCCGTTTCGGGGTTCCGGCCGGCCTCATCTCGCCCGAAGACAAGGCGCTCGACATCCATGCCGGCGACATCGAGACCTCGGTCATGCTGGCGATCCGTCCCGACCTCGTCCGCATGGACCGGCTTGGCGACTTCCCCTCGCGCCAGGCCGACTTTGCCGCCCGCTTCCGGCATTTGCGCGCCTATGGCCCCCATGCCTTCGGCTGGAAGATGTCGGATCTCAACCGGGATGGCGCCGCGGGCCGCGCCAGCCGCGCCACCGCGGAAAGGGGCGAGGCCTTTCTCGACCACGCGGTCGGGGGCCTTGCCGAACTGCTCGCTGACATGGCCGCATTCGACGTGGATGAACTGGACTGACGGGCGGCCCGCGATGACGGCAAATTCCCCTCGGCATGTGTGGCGCGCGGCGGCATGAGCGCCTATATGGGGTCGACACAATCCATCGAGACCGAGGCTACCCCATGAGCGAAGCGCCCGCACCCATCCCCGTCACCGTCCTGACCGGCTATCTCGGCTCCGGCAAGACCACGCTGCTCAACCGCATCCTCTCGGAGAACCATGGCAAGCGCTACGCCGTCATCGTCAACGAGTTCGGCGAGATCGGCATCGACAACGATCTCATCGTCGAATCCGACGAGGAAATCTACGAGATGAACAATGGCTGCGTCTGCTGCACCGTGCGCGGCGATCTGGTGCGCGTCGTCGAGGGCCTGATGCGCCGTCCCGGCCGGTTCGACGCCATCATCGTCGAGACCACCGGGCTTGCCGATCCGGCGCCGGTCGCCCAGACGTTCTTCATGGACGAGGACGTCCGCGCCAAGACCAGACTCGATGCCGTCGTGGCCCTGGTCGATGCCAAGCACCTGCCGCTGCGGCTGAAAGACAGCCGCGAAGCCGAGGACCAGATCGCCTTCGCCGATGTGGTGCTGCTCAACAAGACCGATCTGGTCACACCGGATGAGCTCGACCGCATCGAGCGCACCGTGCGCGCCATCAACCCGTCCGCACGCATCCATCGCACCAGCCGCGCCGTACTGCCGCTCGACGCCGTGCTCGATCGCGGCGCCTTCGATCTGTCCCGCGCGCTCGAGAACGATCCGCATTTCCTCGATCACGACCATCCCGACCACGCCTGCGGTCCCGATTGCGACCACGACCATGACCATCATGGACATGAGCACCATGGGCATGATCACCATGGGCACGATCATGGTCATGACCATCACCATCATGACCACGCCGAGCCGGCCGCCATTCATGACGTCACGGTCCAGTCGGTGTCGCTGCGCGGCGGCGAGATGGACCCGAAGCGGTTCTTCCCCTGGATCGAGAAGATCACCCAGATGGAAGGCCCCAACATCCTGCGGCTGAAGGGCATCATTGCCTTTGCCGACGACGCAGACCGCTATGTCATCCAGGGCGTGCACATGATCGTCGAGGGCGACCATCAGCGCGCCTGGAAGGAGGGCGAGAAGCACGAAAGCCGGCTGGTCTTCATCGGCCGCGAACTGGATCGCGAGAAGCTCGAGCGCACCTTCAAGGCCTGTGAAGCCTGATGCCGACCGTTGCTCCGCTTGATCTCGATGGTCACTGCATGGCCGCGGCGTTTCTCGGCGATGTCCCGGTGTTCGCCCTGGCTTCCGGCATGGTCCACCGCCTCGACCATGGAACCCACGCGCACGAACTCCACGACGGCCTGCTGACCGCCGCCCGCAGCCAGGACGGCCTGAGCCTCCTCAGCGGCGGCGAGGACGGCAAGGTGATGCGGATCGACCGCGACGGAACGATCACCGAGATCCGGGGGCCGGCACGCAAATGGGTGAGCGTCGTCGCATCGGGTCCGCAGGGCGCAGTTGCCTGGGCCGAGGGCCGCCAGGCCACGGTCCGGCTGGCCGACGGGACCACCCGGGAACTGACCGAGGACCGCACCGTCGAAGCCATCGGCTTTGCGCCCAAGGGGATGCGCGTGGCGCTGGCGCGTTACAACGGCGTGTCGCTGCACTGGGTTGCCGGTTCGGCCCGGCCGGTCGATCTTGAATGGAAGGGGGCGCACTCGGCCGTCACCTTCAGCCCCGACGGCCGCTTTGTCGTCACCGCCATGCAGGAAAACGCCCTGCATGGGTGGAAGATCGACGGCAAGCCCGGCGACGAGCCCAAGCACATGCGCATGACCGGCTACCCGGCCAAGATCAAGTCGCTGTCCTGGTCGGTGAAGGGCCGCTGGCTGGCCTCGTCCGGCGCCATCTCGGCCATCGTCTGGCCGTTCTCCGGCAAGGACGGGCCGATGGGCAAGCCGCCGCTCGAGCTCGGGCTGCGCAGCGACACCATGGTCACCTGCGTTGCCTGCCATCCCGCCGAGGAACTGGTGGCCATCGGCTTTGCCGACGGCATGGTGCTGGCCGTCCGCCTGGCCGACAGCCGGGAGGCACTGCTGCGCCGTCCCGGCAAGGGCCCGATCTCCAGCCTGTCCTGGCGCGCCGACGGCCGCCTGCTGGCCTTCGGTTCGGAGACCGGCGACTGCGGCGTCATCGACATCGCCGGCTGAACCGGCGCTCGAGCGCTTCTGCATTTCAATGAATCGCAGAAGCGCTCTAAGCTCTTGCGCTGCCGCATTTCCGGTCGACGGGAATCCCGTCCTCTGGAAATGCGCTAAGGCACATCGCGGGAATTCCGATTCACGCGATGTGCTTTAGCTCTTTTTAATCATGCATGTCGTGATCCCGAAACCGCTGCACACTTTCGGGCGACATGCATTAGAGCCAGGACAGCTGCAGCTGCGGCCGGCCGTTCGAGGTCTTCTCGCGGCTCTGACCGTCCTCGCCGATAACCCCGTTCACCCGTTTGCGGAAAGCCGAGAAGCTGTCGAAGCTGACGACGTCGACGGCCTCGTCGAGGTCGAGCGAGACGCGCAGCAGACCGGCCGCGGATGTCAGTGTCTGGACGCCGACCACCCGGGCCGTGAACGGCTGGCCGAGATAGGCTCCCGTGACCCTGGCGCCCGGCGTCAGCCGATCGATGCCGGGCCGGTTTCCGGCGGCGGCATGCAAGGTGTTCCAGTCGGCAAAGCCGTGCTGGGCGGCGACAAGCTCCAGCGCCTGCGAATGGCTGATGGGCCCGCCTTGCGATTCAAGCCGGGCGCGAAGCCGTCTGGCCTGGTCCTTGAGGGCGGAAAGAGTGGGTACGGGCGTGAGATCACGCATGGCAGTGCTCCATGAACGACATGACCGTGAGAGGGGTGTCCGCATTCCGCTGTCTGCATGTCATCGATAGAGGTGACTGCTCGAAAACCGGAGACTTCACCCAAGCAACCTGCTCGCGGACGGCCGGGGCTCCAGACCCGTGGCAGCGGAGATAGGTCCGCCGCTCGCCAAAGTCAACGCCGCCGCGGCCAGGCCGGCGTCGGGCGGCCTATTCCGCGGCCGTCCGGTTCAGGGCGCCCTCGCGAAATTCGCTGGGGCTGACGCCGACGCGCTCGCGGAAGGCGCGGTTGAAGGGCGCCAGGGAGGCATAGCCGAGGGAGAAAGCATGCTGGATGATCTGCTCGCGGGCCATTGCCGGGTCGGCGAGCCGCCGCTTTGCCTCGTTGATCCGGTAGTCGTTCACGAAGGCCGCGAAGTTCCGGTAGCCCAGGCCCCTGTTGATCAGCCGCCGCAGCCGGTGCTCGGGAATGTGCATCAGGTCGCCCAGGCCGCCGATGGTCAGCCCAGGTTCCAGATACAGTCCGCCATCCATCGCCTTGACCACCCGGTCGAGCTCCAGCCGGTCCGCGCCGGTCAGCGGTGCATCCTCCGGAGTGCCCTCCTGGCCGGTTTCGCTCCGGGCGAACATGCCGCCCTTCAGGCTGGTCAGCCAGTAGGAAAATCCGAGCGACATGAGGAAATAGATGGCGGCATAGATGTTGCAGACGACCGGATTGAGCGCGGCCCACATGTTGAGCAGGCTGACGATCGAGACGAAGAGCGTGAAGGGCGGCACAGAGAGCGCCAGCGCGCGGCGAAAGGCCCGTCGCTCGTTGACCAGGTCCGTGGCGCGGTCACGCAACGCGTCGCTGACGATCAGTCCCAACAGCACCACGTTGAGCGCCACCAGCGCGCCGCGAAGGACGAACACCGCAGGCCCCTCGAGCAGGATCGCCGCCAGCACGATGGGCGTGGCGATCGCCGCCGGGATGAAGCAGGGCAGCCGCCATTCGAACCGGTCGTCGAAGAGGCTGCGAACGAACCACCACATGCAGATGAAATGCGCCTGCTCCAGCGGCAGCATCAACTGGAGCGGCAGCGGCGCGACCTGCGCCAATAGCGGCGTGTGGACGATCGCCTCGGCGATGCCCGTGAGACAGAACGCGATGCCCGTGAGCCTGATGGGGCCGGTCGCCGGCTTGTTGAGGAGATGCACCACCACGAGCAAAAGAATGCCGATGGTTCCGCCGCGCAGGAATAGATCGATCAGGTCCGAGGCCGTAAGCACAATCGCCATGGGGGTCCACCTTCTGGGCGATCCCGCGCCGCCCGCAACGCCGCCTCGCGATCGCTCATGAGATGCGAGGCCTGAGATAGGCACGATCGGCGCGCGCGTCCAATCGATTTCGAAAATCTGCGATCAATTCCGAAAAAACCGCGGCGATTTTCAACTTCGCGCGGCGCCTGATGCCGTCCGGACCCAGGTTGAGGCCATCGCCGGACCGCCCGGCCCGACATCAACCATGATCCCGAAAGGACACTCCAATGACCCGCATCAACCGCACTGCCGCACTCCTGATCGCAGCAGCCGTGATCTCCCCCCTCACCCTCTCCACCGCCCTGGCCGCCGGAACGCCGGCCAGGGAGCAGCCCGCCTGTACCCAGTCCGACAGCGTCGAGGGCGTCGATTGCACCGTCACCCATTCGACCGGCGAACGGGACCAGCGCGAGCCGTCGAAGGCCAGCAAGTACCCGGACGGTCCCGTCAACATGGGCAGCGGCGTCTGGTTCTGACCCCGGCTTCCATCTCCTGCCGAAACGCAAAACGCCGGGGCTGCGACAGTCCCGGCGTTCGGCGTCATGGGATCCGCTCAGGCAGCCAGCCGCATGGCCCTGCCGGCCGCGACGCGGCGGCCCGAGGCGACCAGAACGCCCGCGGCGCCATCCAGATGCCCCGGCTTGAGTTCCAGCGCGAGGAAGCGCGAGCGTTCGACCGGTCCGGGCATCGCCAGCGTGGATGTGAGGTCCGCCAGGAAGCCGAAACGCGCATAGTAGGGCGCATCGCCGACCAGGATGATGGCGCCGTGACCGGCGGCTGTCGCGGCGGAGACGGCGGCCCGCATCAGTTCCGAGCCCACGCCCATGCCCTCGGCCGAGGGATCGACCGCCAGCGGCCCGAGCAGCAGCGCGCGCACCCGCGACCCGGCCCTGTCCGTGCCCGCCGTCACATCCCACAGGCGCACGGTCCCGATGATCCGGCCGGTCTCGTCAAGCGCCGCGAAAGCCAGTCCTTCCGATGGCAGGCGGCCGCGCCGCAGGCGCTCGGAGGACTTGCGCTTGCGGTCCGCACCCATGGCGCGGTCGAGCAGACGCTCTCGCGCCGGCGCCAGTTCGGGCGTCTCGGCGACAATGCAGTATCCGCGTGCGGCGGCGGATCCGGAGACCGGCGCGACGATGCAGTGCTCGACAACAGTGACAGGCATGCGATTCTCCCCGGGCCGGAACGACCGGCCGCAACAAATACAGGACATCGATGGCTTCCCGGCGAACACCGGCCTTTGGATCAGCCGGTCGGTCTCGGGACGCCAGATGCGTCGAAGAACCAGCGCCATTCGGGCGTCGGTTCGCTCAATTCTGCCTTCGATTGGGAGGGAAAACCCGACCGCACGTTCGGCAAGGATGGTGTGCCTCTGAAGTAATTCCGGCGGTTGGAATGCCGGAGGAGACTAGAAAGGCCCGCACCGTCGTTGCTTCAAGATGTCCTCGCTCTTCCAGTAGGCCGGAGAAACGACTGGAGGGGTTAGTTCCAGGTACCTTACCGATTCCTCACCATATCGAGGGTCGGCGGACACCCACAGGCACGTGCGACTTTGGGCAAGGCGTCAGATATGAAGTTGGCCTGACACAATCAAGTGTTTTCTCGTCCTGGCGCGAAAAAACACTTTGTTGGACAAACATGTGCCTTCGGCTTCATATGGATGCGATTGCGGCGCAGGTTCGGCGCCCAGGGATTCAGGAATTTGCCATGGATACACTCACCCGCATCAGGGCCTTCATCGATGTCGTCGAAGCCGAGGGGTTTTCCTCGGCATCCCGCAAGGTCGGCCGTTCCAAGGCGCTGCTGTCGAAATATGTCCGCGAGCTCGAGGACGAGCTTGGCGCCCTGCTGCTCAATCGCACGACGCGGCAGTTTTCCCTGACAGAGGCGGGGCACACCTATTACCGCACCGCCTCGGACATCCTCAAGGAGATCGACAACCTCGCCGATCTGGTCCGGGAGAACAACACCGACATCAAGGGCCGCATCCGGGTGACCGCCCCGCGCACCTTCGCCGATGCCGCCATCGGCCAGTCGCTGATCGATTTCGTCGTGGCCCATCCGGATGTCACGCTGGAGGTGATTTCCGATGACCGTTTCATCGATCTGGTCGAGGAAGGTTTCGACGTCGCCATCCGCATCACCCGGCTCGAGGACAGCGGGCTGATTGCCCGCAAGCTGTCCGCTTTCAGGCTGATTGTCTGCGCGTCGCCGGAGTTCCTGGAGAGAAACGGTCCCCTCACCCATCCGGCCGACCTGGCCAAGCTGCCCTGCATCATCGACACGAACGGTCGCTTCCTCAACAACTGGCGCTTCGAGAATCCGGACGGCTCCGCCTTTGCTGTCTCGGTGCAGGGCCGACTGGAGGTCAACAGTCCTCTGGCGGCAATGCGCGCCGCCCAATCCGGCGTCGGCGTGGCCATCCTGCCCGATTTCATCGCCCGCGAGGCCATCGCCAACGGCTCGCTGGTGCAGGTCCTCGACGGCTTCATTTCCAATGATCGCGGCATCTACGCGGTGTATCCGCACCGCCGCTATCTGCCTGCCAAGGTGCGTGCCTTTGTCGACTTCCTGTCGCAATGGTTCAAGGCCGTCGAATAGCAGCGGGATGGCGGCTGCCGAAATTCGGTCCATATTGGATGGCAGGTATCGGCCGCGTCGTGATTTGCCCGCATGGACGGACAGGACAGGTTGCATGGAATCGGGGACGCGGCCGCCGCGGTCGGGACGGACCTGAAGACGGAACGGTCGGGGATCGGAATGATGGATAGTCGCAATCTCATACGGGGTTCGGTGCTGGCATGTTGCCTTGTGCTCGCCCTGCCGGCGGTTGCCCGCGCCCATCCGCACATCTTCGCGGAGGCCCGACTGGAAGTGGACACGGCGTCCGATCACACGATCTCGGAATTGCGTCACGTCTGGCGGTTCGACGAGGTCTTTTCCTCCAGCGTCGTCATCGATTTCGACGCCAACAAGAACCTGGTGCTCGATCCCGATGAACTGGCGAGCGTCAGCCAGTTGGTGAAGGACTCGCTGATGGACTTCGACTACTACACCACCATCATCGACAACGGCGCCGACATCGGCGTGACGCCGCCCGACAGCATCAACGTCGACTACCGGGACGGGCAATTGCTGATGTTCTTTGCTGTCCGTCCGTCAAAGCCGGTGGCCTTGACCGGCAAGCTGGACTTCGGCGTCTATGACCCGACCATGTACGCCGCGATCGATTTCCTCAACGACTCCGACATGGTGGTCACCGGGTCCGGCGCCGCCGGCTGCACGCACAAGGTCATACGTCCCGACCCGGACCAGGTGATCGCGGAGAACCAGGCCTCGCTGACCGAGGCCTTCTTCGAAAATCCCGGCGGCAACGACCTCTCCAAGCTGTTCGCAACCCGGATCGAGCTCACCTGCAAATGACCACCAATCCGGCTTGCAAGCTCCTCACCATTGCTGCGCTCATGGTCATGGCGGCCGGCGCGGCGCACGCCCAGTCCTCGCTCGGCATCGGCGCGGCCGAACCCTCGCTGATGCCGGGCAATCCCGGCTGGCCGCTCTTGTCCTGGGTCAACAGCGAGCAGCAGGCATTCTACCGGGCGCTCACCGGATCGCTGAAGGCGATGCGGAGCGACCCTTGGCAGCTCTGGACCCTCGTCGGCCTGTCCTTCGCCTACGGTGTCTTCCATGCCGTCGGCCCGGGCCACGGCAAGGCGGTGATTTCCTCCTACATGATCGCCAACGAAGTGGCGTTGCGGCGCGGCGTGGCGCTGTCGTTCCTGTCCTCGATGATGCAGGGGCTGATGGCCATCGGCGTCGTGGCGCTCGCCTATGTGGTGCTGCGCGGCACCACCGTGTCCATGACCGATGCGACCGGCTATCTCGAAAAGGCGAGCTACCTGCTGATCGCGGCTTTTGGCGGCTGGCTCCTGTGGAAGAAGCTGGCGGCGCTGCTGCCTGCGCGGGTCGCCGGCCTGGCGCCCGCTTTGGCCGTGGCGGCTGCCGGTGACCACGGTCATGGCCATCATGACCATCAGCACTCCCACGGGCACGCGCACAGCCACTCCCATGCCCATCACCCGCATGCCCATGGCCCGGGCGAAGTCTGCTCCAGCTGCGGCCATTCCCATGCCCCAGACCCGGCGCTGCTGTCGGGCAAGGATCTGGGGCTTCGCGAAGCCTGGTCGGCGGTCGTCGCCGTCGGCCTCAGGCCCTGTTCCGGCGCACTGCTGGTGCTGACTTTTTCGCTTCTCAACGGGCTCTATCTGGGTGGCGTGCTGTCGGTGTTCGCCATGGCGCTCGGCACCGCCATCACCGTGTCGGCACTGGCGACGCTGGCGGTGACGGCAAAGGGCTTCGCCGTGCGGCTGGCCGGAAGTTCGCGCGCCGGAGCGGTCGGCTCGAGCATCGAGATCGCCGGCGCGACACTGGTGCTGGTGCTGGGTCTCGTTCTCTTCGCGGCCGCCCTGCAGGCCTGACCGGTGCGTGGCCGCGCTCAGTCGTCCTTGCGGCGCGCGACCCAGCGACCCCTAAGCCAGAAGACGGCAAAGAACGCCAGCACGAAACCGATCGCCAGCGCATAGGACAGGATCGGCGAAGTCTCCGACAGGGACATCACCATGGCCGGCATGTAGTAGAACCCCAGGCCGGTCACACCGAGGATGATGGCGGCGGCAAGCGCCGAGGATTGGCCTTCAGTCATGGGCAAAGCCCTCCATTTGTCTGTGGCCGGCCGGCATCATGGCTGCGCCAGATCCGCCCGGATGTCTTCCAGCCTGCGCTTCTGCCTGCCGCCCTCGTCAAAATTCGATTCGTCGAGCCAGGCCTCGAAGGCCTTGCGGAGCAACGGCCACTCGCTGTCGATCATCGAGAACCAGGCGGTGTCGCGGTTCATTCCCTTGGCGACGATATGCTGGCGGAACACGCCCTCGAAGGTGAAGCCGAGCCGCCGCGCCGTCACTTTCGACGGCTCATTGAGATTGTGGCATTTCCATTCATAGCGGCGGTAACCCAGATCCTCGAACACATGCCGGGCCATGAGATAATGGGCGTCGGTCGAGATCGGCGAGCGCGCCATCGCCGCGCCATGGGCCACGGACCCCACTTCGATGACTCCGTTGGCCGGATCGGGCCGCATGTAGCTCGCCATGCCGACGACATCGCCGCTGCGACGCGACCGAATGACATTGGTGATGATGCCGGTGGACCGGATATGGTCCAGCCAGTCGGCCAGTCCCGCCGGGCCCTCGTAGGGCCCGTTCGGGAAATAGCGGATCAGGTCGTTGACGGCCTCGCCGCCGAAGGCATCCCAGAGCGCCTGTTCGTGCACGTCGCGCAGATAGGGTTCGACCATGGCGTATTTGCCGGTGAGAGTGACCGGCTTGGGTGCGGGACGCGGCGTCCACTGGCTCAGATCCTGCATCGAACTCCCCGATTTGACTTTTCGGCGCGATAGGACATGAATCGCCCCCGCAAGACAACTGCCCGAGGATGGAATTCACCTGATGCTGACCACAATTGCCGCTTTCGACCGCCTGGGCGAGGAGAATGCCTTTGCCGTTCTCGCCCGCGCCACAGCGCTTGCCGCCCAGGGCCGCGACATCATCAATCTCGGCATCGGCCAGCCCGATTTCAAGACGCCGCCGCACATCGTCGAGGCGGCGGTCAAGGCGCTCCGGGACGGCCATCACGGCTATACGCCCGCCAACGGCCTGCTGCCGGCGCGAGAGGCCGTCTGCCGCCGCACGCTTGCCATGACCGGCGCCGAGGTCTCCCCCGACAATGTGATGATCACGCCCGGCGGCAAGCCGGCCATGTATGCGGCCATCACCCTGTTCGGCGAGCCCGGCGTCGACATTCTCTATCCCGATCCTGGATTTCCGATCTACCGGTCGATGATCGACTACACCGGCGCCCGTGCCATCCCCGTGCCGATGCGCGAGGAAAACGGTTTTGCCTTCTCGGCCGAGGAGACGCTGTCGCTGATCACGCCCGAGACACGGCTTCTTATTCTCAATTCGCCGGCCAATCCGACAGGGGGAATCACCCCGCGCGCCGAAATTGAGAAGCTGGTGGCGGGTCTGGCCGATCATCCGCAGGTGGCAATCCTGTCCGACGAGATCTACGACGTCATGACCTATGACGGCGAGAGCCACACATCGCTGCTGGCGTTTCCCGAACTGCGCGACCGTCTGATCGTGCTCAACGGCTGGTCGAAGACCTGGGCAATGACCGGCTGGCGGCTGGGCTGGTCGATCTGGCCCGACAGCCTGATCGATCTCGTGCGCAAGCTGGCGGTCAATTGCTGGTCCTGCGTCAACGCGCCGGCGCAGTGGGCGGGCATAGCCGCCATCGACGGGCCGCAGGATGCGGTGGACGACATGCTCGTCGCCTTCGACCGGCGACGGCTGCTCGTCACCGACCTGCTCAACGGCCTGCCGGGGGTTTCCTGCATCGTGCCGAAGGGCGCCTTCTACGCATTCCCCAACATCAGCGGGACCGGCTGGAAGGCAAAACCGCTGGCAACGGCCATTCTCGACGATGTCGGCGTCGCACTCATCGGCGGGCCGGATTTCGGCGAGTATGGCGAGGGATATTTGCGCGTCTCATGCGCCAGTTCCGACGAGAACATCGAGAAGGCGGTGTCACGGATGGGCGAGTTCCTTGCCCGCCGCAGACCATGACACGAAGAAAGGGCGGCTTGCGCCGCCCTTTGGAAAAGCCTTGCTTGGGAGGAGTGAACTTGGCTTGTCTGACAATCAGATTGCGCCCGAAAGGTTAACGAAACCTTAATCGGACAGCGTGACTTCTACCCATGCATTACGTCGCCCCAAGAGACACGACATGATTGCATTTCGGCGGCCGGCCCTCGCGATCCGGCAGCGCAAGCCCTTGAAATGCTAGCCGGTCAACCGCGCAGTCAGCAACCTGAAGCCGGCATAGCCGAAGGCCAGCGCGAAGGTGGCCTCGAATCCGCGCCTGAGCCGGCCATAGATCCTGACCATGCGCGGATTGGAAAACAGCATCGCGTAACAGACGAAGATGCTCAGGCTCTGCAGCCCTACACAGCCGATCACAAGAGCAAGCTGGGCCGGCGTGGCGTTTGCCGGCATGCCCACCGAATAGAGCGCGCTGAAGAACAGGATCGCCTTGGGATTGGTCAGATGCATGGCGATGCCGCGCCCGAAGGTCGATGCAAAGGAGGCGGCGCCCGGATTTCGCGTCTCGGCAGCCCTGCTGGACAGGGCGCTTCGGCCGGCCCTGATCGCCAGATAGATGAGGTACCCTGCGCCGGCATAGCGAAGCACCTCGAACGTCCAGGCATTGGCCATCATCACCGCGCTCATGCCCAGCGCCGCCATGGTGGACCAGGCCAGCGATCCGGAGGCAATTCCCAGAGCAAGCACCAGTCCGGCGCGGCGCCCGACATTCATCGAGGTGCCCGCGATCGCCATGGTCGAGGGGCCGGGGCTGGCGCTGGCAAGGAATGCGGCGGCAAGGATGAGGGGCAGGTGAAGGGACTCGATCATGCCGGCGACACTGGCACCCGCAGGAAACGGAAGCAAATCAGATCGATTGCTGCTGGCTCCACAAAAATTGATGGATTGAGCGTGCCGGAGTGAAGGCCGTGATCCGGCGCGAAGGCGCCAACGGCACAGGGAAGACCGCACGCATGCTTATGCGTGCGTGCGGAGTTCGGCGCATACATATCTAAGGCCCATCGCGTGAATCCAGGTTCACGCGATGGGCCTTAGATCCTGTGATCGTGCAGGTCGTGATCCCGAAGCCGCTGTACACTTTCGGGCGACATGCATCAGCGTGTCATGATCTCCGGCCCCATCAGGCTATAGGGCAGCCAGGTGGACAGCGCCGGCACATAGGTGACGATGATCAGGAACAGGAACAGCACGCCGACGAACGGCATGGCGGCCTTGACCACCTGCACCAGGCTCATTCCGGTGATACCGGAAGTGACGAACAGATTGAGCCCGATCGGCGGGGTGATCATGCCGATTTCCATGTTCACAACCATGATGATGCCCAGATGCACGGGGTCGACCCCGAGTTCCATCGCGATAGGAAAGACCACCGGCGCAACGATCAAGAGCAACCCCGACGGCTCCATGAACTGGCCGCCGATCAACAGCAGGACGTTGACGGCGATCAGGAAGGTGAACCAGTTGAAGCCGTAGCCGAGCATCAGGCTGGTGATCGCGTCCGGAATCCGTTCCGACGTCAGCACATGGGCAAACAGCAGCGCATTGACGATGATGAACATCAGCATGATGGTCGTCTTCGACGCGTCGACCATGACCTTGCGGGTGTCCTCGTTGAAGAAGGCACGGCCGAAATTCCGGGCCATCAGTCGGAGATTGCGGCTCCAGATCGACAGGCCGGCGATCAGGCTTCCCGGCACGGCGCCGAGCCCGCCGCCGCCCCGCCAGGTGCCGTAGGCGAGCACGATCAGCACCGAGATCATGCCGCCGAGCCCGGCGCGCTGGCCGAATGTGACGCTCTCCCAGTCGGAGGTGATGAAGAAGGTGAGGATCATCCAGACGAAGAAGAAGCCGACCGCATAGACGACGGCGGAAAAGCCGGCGCGCGCCAGGCGGCTGTCATCGTCCGTCGCCCAGTTGATCCCCTTCATCGGTCCCATGTCGCGGTAGATGAAGATGGCGATGAAGAAGGAATAGACCGCCGCCACCGCCGCCGCCTCGGTCGGCGTGAAGACGCCGCCATAGATGCCGCCGAGGATGATGATGATCAGGAACAGCCCCCAGCCGGCTTCCTTGCCGCCGGCGATGATCTCGCCGAAGCCGCGCCAGGGCTCGGCCGGCAGGTTCTTGATCCGGGCGACGATGTAGATGGCGCCCATCAGCATCAGCCCGGCTACCAGGCCGGGAATCACACCGGCAAGGAACATGCGCCCGACAGACACATTGGTCGCAGCCGCATAGACCACCATGACGATGGAGGGCGGGATGAGAATGCCGAGCGTTCCGGCATTGGCGATGATGCCGGCGGCAAATTCCTTCGAGTAGCCCACCTGGCGCATGCCGGCGATGGCGATGGTCCCGATGGCGACCACGGTGGCGGGCGACGAGCCCGACAGCGCCGCAAACAGCATGCAGGCCAGCACGCTGGCCATGGCGAGGCCGCCGCGAAAATGACCCACGGTGGCAATGGCGAAGCGGATCAGCCGCTTGGCCACCCCGCCCGTCGACATGAAGGCCGATGCCAGCACGAAGAAGGGAATGGCCAGCAACGTGTAGTTCTGGGCTGCGGTGAACAGCTGCAGCGTCACCGAGGACATCGAATCGGTGGAGAAGAAGGCGATCAGCAGGATCGACGACAGGCCCAGCGAGATGGCGACCGGCACTCCAAGGAAAAGAAGTCCGAGCACCAGTATGAACAGGATCATGGTTTCCATGGCGCGTCAGTCCTTCAAGATGTCGCGGTTTTCGGCTACGAGCTCTTCGGCTTCGTGTCCGGCGATGACCATGTCACGGTCGCCGCGCCAGATGGCGGCCATGGCCTGCAGCGAGCGGTAGGCGAACAGCCCCAGCCCGATCGGCAGGATCAGATAGGCGATCCAGCGCTGCACCCGCTCCTTGGTGCCGAAGGTCTCCTGCACCCATTCCGGATAGCGCACGTCATCGAGCCCGATGCCGATCTTGTACATGGTCGACCAATAGGCCACCGCGCCGCCCTTGGTGTCGGCGCCGAAAAAGGTGAGCCAGCCCGACGAGATCAGGATCATGGCGTACAAGAAACAGCAGAAGGCGCCGAAGATGGCAAAGACCTTGAACACAGGCTTCGGAAAAAGCCGGATCAAGGCGTCGACCCCGAGATGCATGCCCTGCTTGAGCCCGTAGCTCATGCCGAACAGGATCATCCAGGCAAACAGGATGCGGGTCAGTTCCAGTGCTCCGGTCCAGCCGCTGTTGAAGCCATAGCGCGCCACCACTTGCGAAAACGAGATCAACGTGATCAGCGCCAGCAGTGTCGCCAGCACATTCTCCTCGAAGCGCGTCACCGCCTCGGGGCTGCGCCGCTCGGCGAGATAAACAATTCCAATGACGATGAGCATGCCCACATAGGGCCAATATCCGGCCATGACCGTCTCCCCTGCCTCTTCCGACGCGCGCGCGGATCGGCGCATCCCCTCCGGCTGTCGCGTCCGAATGGACGCCTGGCCATTTGATGAACCGGGCCCGGCCATCAGGCCGGACCCGGTTGCTTTGAGCCTAGTTGTTGGAGGCCACGGCCGCGTCGATCAGGTCCTGGCCGATATCGGCTTCGAACTTGCTCCACACCGGCTTCATCGCGTTGACCCAGGCCTGACGCTGTTCAGGGGTCAGTTCGACGATCTTGCCGCCGGCATCGATGATGTTCTGGCGGTTCTTGGTTTCGGTGGCGGCAACGCTGGCGTTGGCTTCCATCGTCACCTCGTCGACGATCTTCATGAACTGGTCGCGGAATTCCGGCTCGAGGCCGTTGAGCCATTCCGTCGAAGTGACCAGCAGATAGGCGAGCAACTGGTGGTTCGTCTCGGTCACGCCGTCCTGCACCTCGAAGAACTTCTGGGTGTAGATGTTGGACCAGGAGTTCTCCTGACCATCGACGACGCCCGTCTGCAGTGCGCCGTAGACTTCCTTGAAGGCCAGCTTCTGGGCCGAGCCGCCCATCGCCTCGATCATGGCTTCGGCCACGTCGGAGGTCTGGATGCGGAACTTGAGGCCGTTGGCATCGGAAGGAAGCAGCAGCGGCTTGTTGGCCGAGAACTGCTTGAGACCCGACGACCAGTAGCCGAGACCGGTGTAACCGACGTCTTCCATCACCGTGAGCAGGCCCTTGCCGTCATCGCTCTGGATGAAGGTATCGACGGCGTTCAGGCTCGAGAACAGGAACGGCAGGTCGAACAGGCGGTACTTGAGGGTGTAGGCCTCGAACTTCGACAGCGAAGGCGCGGCGAGCTGAACGTCGCCCAAAAGCAGAGCCTCGAGCACCTTGTCGTCATCGAACAGGGTGGAGTTCGGGAAGACCTCCATGCAGGCCTTGCCGTCCATCTCCTTGTTGACGCGGGCGGCAAGCATTGTCGCGGCGTCGCCCTTGGGGTGACCGGTGGCAGCCACCACATGGCTGAACTTGATGACCATTTCGCCGTCATCGCAGCCTTCGGAAGCCATTGCGCCGTTGGCGCCGAGCATCAGGGCGGCGGCGGACACTGCGCCGAGAAGAATGTTTTTCATAGGAAGTCCTCCACTGTGGGCCGAAAGGCCCGGAACGGTTGCTGAAGCGACCGGGGAGAAACCAGCCGAACAACCCGGATCTGAATCCGGACCACCCTCCGCCGATGTCCTCCCGTCCATCGCGTTCACGGGAGACCTTTGCAAGGCCTGTGCCAGTTGCATCCGGGCATGCGATTGGTCGCGGAGTCTTGCAGATGTTCGGCCTGAAACGGGCCAGGGCGGGAACGGTGAGGGCAGACCGGAGAATCAATGGGTCGAATTCGACCCATTGCGCCCTGGCTATTGGGCAGCGGCCGACCCGTCGGACGTCTCGGCCGCAGACAGTCCCAGCCGGCGCATCTTCTCGTAGAGCCCCTTGCGGGAGATGCCCAGCGCCTCGTAAGTAGGCTTCAGGGCCCCGCCGTTGCGGCCGATCTCCGCCTGGATGATCGACCGTTCGAAGCTGTCCATCTGCTCCGACAGCCGCCCCGTGCCGGGCGCTGCCTGCTCACCGGTCAGCGGTCCGAAGCCGCTCCACATGCCGAGGACGAACCGATCGGCCGCATTGCGCAGTTCGCGGACGTTCCCAGGCCAGTCATGCGCCACCAATCCGGCCTCCAGCGCCGGCGTCACTTCGGGGATTTCGCGCCGGTAGCGGGCTCGGGCCTCGCGGCACATGTGAAAGAACAGCACCGGAATGTCGTCCTTGCGCTCCCGCAGGGCCGGAATCATCAGCGTGACCACGTTGAGCCGGTAATAGAGGTCGGCGCGGAACCGGCCCGGATCGCGGGCGAGATCCGCCTTGGTCGCGGCGACGAAGCGCACGTCGAGCGTCACCGATCGGTTCGATCCCAGCCGTTCGACGGAGCGCTGCTCGATGGCGCGCAGCAGCTTGGCCTGCAGGTCGATCGGCATGGATTCGATCTCGTCGAGGAAGATGGTGCCGCCATTGGCGTGCTCCAGCTTGCCCACGCGCAGTTTCTGCGCCCCTGTGAAGGCGCCCGCCTCATGACCGAACAACTCGGATTCGAAGATCTCTGCCGGCAGCGCCGC
The DNA here is from genome assembly GCF_003182275.1 of Hoeflea marina. Taxonomy (GTDB): domain Bacteria; phylum Pseudomonadota; class Alphaproteobacteria; order Rhizobiales; family Rhizobiaceae; genus Hoeflea; species Hoeflea marina. The sequence continues at coordinate 69,132 of NZ_QGTR01000007.1, read as the reverse complement.
GCAGTTGATGGCGACGAAATTGCCTTTGCTGCGCGGGCCGAAGTCATGCAGCGCGCGCGCCACCACTTCCTTGCCGACGCCGGTCTCGCCGGTGATCAGCACATCGACATCCGTGCCCGCGACGGCCGCGATCTGGGCACGGAGGTGCTGGATTGCGGGATTGCGGCCAACCAGCCGTGCCGAAAGTTCGTCCGCGCCTTCGAGCGCGCTCCTCAGCGACCGGTTTTCGAGCACCAGCCGGCGCTTTTCCAGAGCCCGCTCCACCACCGAGAACAGCCGGTTGGCTGCAAACGGCTTCTCGATGAAATCATAGGCGCCCGCCCGCATCGCATCCACAGCCATCTGCACGTCGCCGTGGCCGGTGATCAGGATCACAGGCATGGTCGGGTCAACCGCCAGCACATTTCGCATCACATCGAGGCCGCTGGCGCCGGGCATGCGGATGTCGGAGACGATGACGCCGTAGAGCGAGCGCAACGGCAGATCCGCGATGTCGTCGCCGTTGGAATGACTGACGACACACAGCGATTCCAGCTCCAGTGACTGGGTCAGGGCATGGCGCAGGTCGGCATCGTCATCGATGAGATGAACGACGCGGTCTTCCCGCCGCAATTCAACCGATCCAACCATCCCGTCCTCCCCATCCGCCAGTGACCGCCGGCCCGTGCCGGCGCCGTGGTGCTTGAAACCATGCACAACGCCGCTTGTCCAGCGTCAGCCCGCACCGGCGGCAACCGCTCCCTTGTCGGTTCCGGAGTCCGTTTCGGCTGCGCGCAGCCGGATCTCGAAACAGGCGCCGCCCTCGTCGCGGTTGAAGACCCGTATCGATCCGCCGAAATCCCGGATGATGTTGTCGACGATCGAAAGACCGATGCCGATGCCCTCGCCGACGCCCTTGGTGGTGAAGAACGGATCGAAGACCTGGCCGATTTCGTCGGCCGCGATGCCCGGACCGTTGTCGCTGACCGTGACCAGCACCATGTCGCCATCGGCCCGCGCCTCGATCCGCACGCATCCGTCGCCGCGACCCGTGAGCGCATCGACGGCATTGTTGACCAGGTTGACGAACACCTGGCTCAGGCGGATGCGGCCGCCTTCGACGTGGAACCGGGCGAGGCTTTCGGCCGTCTCGATCATCACGCCCGCGGCCCGGGCGCTTGGCCGGGCAAGCAGCAGCGCCTCGTCGACAACATGGCCGAGCGGCACCGGGCCGGTGATGATGCCAGGCTTGCGCGCGAAGGCCAGCAGCGTTCTGGACAGTTCCGCCATGCGGTCGATCAGGCTGTTGATGCGACCCAGATTCCCCGCCACCTCCCCGGTGTCGCCACGGTCGAGAAACCGGACCGCATTGTCGGCATAGGACCGGATGGCTGCCAGCGGCTGGTTGAATTCGTGGCTCAGCGCCGCCGACATCTGTCCCAGCGCCGCCAGCTTCGCCGCCTGGATGAGCTCCGCCTGGGTCTTGCGCAGGCGCGTCTCGGCTGTGCGCCGCACCTCCACCTCGCGCGACAGCGACTGGTTGGTCACAGACAGGGCGCGCGTCCGGTCGCGAACCAGCCGCTCCAGCCGCAACGCCGTCGCGCGGTCGCTGCGGGCGCGAAAGATGGCATTCTCGTTGCGCCGCATCACAATGAGTGCCAGCAAGCCGGCAATCAGACAGGCAAGCGTGGCGATGGTGCCGGCCGACAGCCTTGCGGCGAAGACCGGCGCCGGATCTGCGAGCACGTGCAGGTCCCAGCCCAGCAAAGGCAGGTTGCGCGTCAGATCGATCCGGCTCTGCAGACCCTCGCCGAATCTGAACGCCGGTTCCGTGCCGGCGGCAGACTTGAACCGGCCGATTGGCTTCAGCAGCCAGTCCGGCTGGTTTGACAGCAGCACCGTGCCGCCCCGGTCGGTGACGAAAATCGGATAGGCCGACAGCGCCCAGGCTGCCTCGACCCGATAGAAATCCACATAGACGATGACCACCCCGACGAGCCTGCCGTTGCGGCGAACGCCCGAGGAAAACGCATAGCTTCGCTCGCCATCCGGCAGCGCCAGCGCCATGCGGCCCAGCCTCCCCTGCCGTGCAGCCTCGAGCAACTCATGCAGCCCGACTCCGTCTTCGACAAAGGCGCCATGCGCATGCCCCAGGATCTCGCCGTCGGGGAAGAGGAATGCCACGTCCTTGGCCGCCGACATTCCGGCCAGTTCCAGCGCCATGTGTCGCGCGTCGAGCGCCTGCGGATTGCCGTCGCCATCGCGGATGAACAGAGAAGCGACCGAGGACTGGCGCGACAGCAGCGGCGACATCAGCCGGTATTTGTCGAGAACCCCGGTCAGCGTCTCCGTCTGGACGGACAGCGTTTCACCCGCCTTCTGCAGCACATCGACCGTGGCCCGGTCATGGGCCGCGCGCACGGACCAGAAGACAACGGCCATCGACGCCAGGGCCCAGACGATGAAGAGCGTCGAGCGGGCGAGGCGAAACCGGCGTTCAATGGAGGCGCGCGACTGCATTGCCGGACCTTAGAGCGCTTCCGCGTCCCGGGAAATCGCAAAAACGCTCGGGCCTTCCGTTTGCCTCATCGGGTCGCCAAAGGTTCAGCCCGCTGGTCCGAGATACCTTCGGACGGCGCGTGCCCGATGGGCAGAAAGAGCCGATCCCGGCCCGTCCGCCCGCCATCAGGCCAGGCGGAGCGGGGGATCAGACCTTCGCGCTCGAGACCGTGGCCTCGATATGCTCGATCAGACCCTCGGACAGTCCGAGCCGCCCGGACAGGTGGTTGAGAAAGACATGCTCGGCAGGGGTGTCGGGATCAATCGCCAGCCGGGCAGCTGTGTACAGCTCCACTTTTTCGGCCTCGTTGCCGGCCTGGGCGACGATGCCGTCGAGATCGACAGGCAGGGTCAATTCGTCCTCGATAAAGCTCATTGCGTCCGGGCCCAGTCCCGCCAGGGACAAACGGCTGATGATCCGGGACCGCTCCGCGTCATCGACATGGCCGTCGGCCCGCGCCGCCGCCAGCATCACCCGCAGCAGCGCCGTGGTGAAGGTCGCGTTCACGCCAGCTGTCGAGGCGGCGAAGTCCGAATCCTTCGGCGGCAATGCGATTGGAGCCTCGGCGACCGGACCTGCGGGCTGCGGCGAGCCGCCGGCCTGGTAGCTTTTCCAGGCCTGGTATCCCAGGCCCGCGACGACGGCCAGGCCGCCCAGCTTCAGCGCCGAGCCGGTCAGCGACCGTCCGGCACCCGTGCCCAGCAGCACCGCGGCGATGGCCCCGGTGGCGAGCGGATTGTCCTTGGCCATCTGCAGCCCCTGTCCGGCCTTCTCGCCGACAGTGCCTTGAGTGCCGGGAACCTGCGCTCCGAAAAACTGGTCCAAGAGTGCTTTTGGGTCGAACATGGCTGGCAATCCTCCTGTTGGATGGCGGCGGACGGGGTCCACCCTTCCCATCAGATAGGAACGCCGGTCCGCGCATGCAAATGCACGGACCACACCGGGGTGTCGATCAGCGGGCGAGCTTGCAGGCTTCCATCGCCAGACGGGTGATGCCGTCCCAGTCGCCGGCCTCGACCATCGCCTTCGGCGCGACCCAGGATCCGCCGACGCAGATGACGTTGGGCAGCGAGAGGTAATCGCCGGCATTCTGTGCCGTGATGCCGCCGGTGGGACAGAAGACGGACCCTGCAAGCGGCGAGGAGAGCGACTTGAGATAGGCTGCGCCGCCCGCCTGTTCGGCGGGAAAGAACTTCATGACCGTATAGCCTTCCTCGCGCAGCGCCATCACTTCGCTGGCCGTGGCCGCGCCCGGAAGCAGCGGCACGCGCGACTTGCGGGCGGCTTCGAGGATTTCCAGCGTTGTGCCGGGCGACACGATGAAGCGAGAACCGGCGTCGACCGCCTCTTCGTACTGGCGGGCATTGAGGATGGTGCCGGCGCCGGGCACCGCGCCCTCGACCTCATTGGCGACGGCGCGGATGGCATCGAGGGCCGCAGGTGTCCGCAAGGTGATCTCGATGGCCTTCAGGCCTCCCGCGACGAGCGCCCGTGCCAGCGGAACGGCCGTGGCGACATCATCGATGACCAGCACCGGCACGACAGGCTGCAGTTTCAGGATGGACAGCAGGGCATTGGTCTTGTCAGCCACGGTGCAGTTCCTTTCAATCGATTGGGATGGCGTTTCGCATAGACCTTTGCCCCGGGATTGTCCATGCCGGCGCCGCCCGCCGGCATCGCCCGCTCCCATCCGTCCGGCGGCAGGATGCCGCAACCGATTGCCTGACAACATGAGACGCGCTATTGCGGCTTGCCATGACCATGTCCGACGCCACCACCACCACCACCATGCCCGTCACCGTGGCGGCGCTCTATCACTTTGCCCGGCTCGCCGATCATCCGGCGCTGCAGGCGCCACTGGCCCAACTCTGCTGCGGCCTGGGGGTGAAGGGGTCGATCCTGCTGGCGGCCGAAGGCATCAACGGCACCATCGCCGGCGACCGCGCCGGCATCGACGCGGTGCTTGCCCATATCCGCTCCATTCCGGGACTGGAGCATCTCGAGCACAAGGAAAGCCACGCGCCGAGAATGCCGTTCCGACGCATGAAAGTGCGGCTGAAGAAGGAGATCGTCACGATGGGCGTCGAGGGCATCGACCCACTGGTCAATGTCGGCGCCTATGTCGATCCGCGCGACTGGAATGCGCTGATCGCCGATCCCGACACGCTCGTCATCGACACCCGCAACGACTATGAGGTCGCCATCGGCTCGTTTGCCCGCGCCGTGGATCCGGAGACGAAGAGCTTCCGCGAGTTCCCCGCCTGGGTCGAGCAGGCGGGACTGGATCCCGAAAGCGAGACCGCGCCCAAGCGCATCGCCATGTTCTGCACCGGCGGCATCCGCTGCGAGAAGGCCACCGCCTTCATGCGCTCGAGGGGCTTCGACAATGTCTTCCATCTCAAGGGTGGCATCCTCAAATATCTCGAGGAGGTTCCTGAAGAGGAGAGCCTGTGGGAGGGATCCTGCTTCGTCTTTGACGAGCGGGTCTCCGTCACCCATGGTCTGCGCATCGGCGACGACACGCTGTGCCGCGCCTGCAGGACGCCGCAGACCGCCAAGGACCGTGCCTCGCCGCTCTACGAGGAAGGCGCCTCCTGCCCGCACTGCCATGCCAGCCGCAGCGAGGAGGACCGCGCCCGCTACCGCATCCGCCACCGGCAGATGCTGGCGGCGCGCAAGTCAGGCGAGGTCCGATGAGCGACGGGCGTGACGTCATCGTCATCGGCGCGGGCATAGTTGGCGTCAGCGCCGCGGCCCTGCTCGCCGAGGCCGGCCACAAGGTCACGGTGCTCGACCGTTCGGGCATCGCCGAGGAGACCAGCCGGGGCAACGCCGCTGCGCTCGCCTTTTCCGACATCATGCCGCTGGCCTCGCCGAAGATCATGCGCAGGGCGCCGCGCTGGCTGCTCGACCCGTTGGGCCCGCTGGCCATCCGCCCTGCCTATCTGCCGAAGCTGACCCCCTGGCTGTGGCAGTTCTGGCGCGCTTCCCAGCCGTCGCGGGTCGAGGCCAGCATCCTTGCGCAGGCGTCCCTGATGCAGCTGGCGGAACGTGAGGCTCTCGCCCTCTATGAGCGTGCCGGCCTGTCCTCGATGATCCGTCATGACGGATCGCTGGAGCTCTATGAATCCGAGACGGAATTCCGCGCCGCGGCGCCCGGCTGGCAGCGCCGCGAGAAGGCCGGCATCGCCATCGCGCATCTGCGCGGCGGCGAACTGGCGGATCTGCAGCCGGGACTGGCCCCGAGCTTTGTCGCCGGCACCTTCGTGCCGGGCTGGAAGACCGTCTCCGATCCCCACAGCCTCGCGCTCAGGCTCTGGGATCATGCCGAGCGGCATGGAGCCCGTTTCGAGCGCGCAGGCGTTCGCGCGCTCGAACGGGACGGCTATGGCACGCGGCTGGTGATGGAGGATGGCAGCCGCCGCGCCGCCGCGCGCATCGTCGTCGCCGCCGGCGCATGGTCGACCCGGCTGCTCGGCTCCCTGACCGGGCCCCGGATTCCGCTCGAGACCGAGCGCGGCTACGCCACCACCCTGCCGGTGGGCGCCTTCGATGTCCGCCGCCAGTTGATCTTCGGCGGCCACGGCTTCGTCATCACGCCGCTCGAGACCGGATTGCGGGTCGCCGGAACCGTCGAACTCGCAGGCCTCGACCTGCCGCCCAATTTCGACCGCGCCAGGACCATTCTCGACAAGGCATCGAGATTTCTGCCCGGCCTCAAGCCGGAAGGCGGCACGCAATGGATGGGCTATCGGCCCTCCTTGCCCGACAGCCTGCCGGTGATGGGTGAACTGCCCGGCGCACCGGGCGTGATTCTCGCCTTCGGCAACGGTCATCTGGGACTGACCCAGTCGGCCGCCATGGGCCGGCTAGCCGCCGATCTAGTGGCGGGCAAGGCGCCGTCCATTGACATTCGGCCTTTCCGGCCCGACCGTTTCTGACCCCTATCCGTCTCCGAGGACTCCATGGCGCGCAACACGTTCTTCTGCATTGACGGCCACACCTGCGGCAATCCGGTCCGGCTGGTGGCCGGCGGCGGGCCGCTGCTCGAAGGCGCCACCATGCTGGAGCGGCGGGCGCATTTCCTGGCCGAGTTCGACTGGATCCGCACCGGGCTGATGTTCGAGCCGCGCGGCCACGACATGATGTCGGGCTCCATCCTGTATCCGCCGACCCGCGACGACTGCGACATCGGCTTCCTGTTCATCGAGACCTCCGGCTGCCTGCCGATGTGCGGCCACGGCACCATCGGCACGGTGACCATGGCGATCGAGAACGGCCTGGTGCGACCGCGCGAGCCGGGCGTGCTGGCCATCGACACGCCGGCCGGCCGCATCGTCGCCCGCTACACCCAGACCGGCCGCAAGGTCACCGAGGTGCGGCTCACCAATGTGCCGGCCTTCCTGCATTCGACCGGCCTCAGGACCCACTGTCCGGGTCTCGGCGATCTCATCGTCGACGTCGCCTATGGCGGCAATTTCTACGCCATCGTCGACGCCCAGGACAATTTCCGCGACATGGCCGACATGACGGCCGGCGATCTGGTCCGGCTCAGCCCGGCATTGCGCGACGCGCTCAACCGCGACCACACATTCGTCCATCCCGAAAAGCCGGAGATCCGGGGGCTCAGCCACATCCTCTGGACCGGAGCGCCGACCCGGCCGGAAGCCAGCGCCCGCAACGCGGTGTTCTATGGCGACAAGGCCATCGACCGCTCGCCCTGCGGCACCGGCACATCGGCGCGCATGGCGCAGTGGGCGGCAAAGGGCAAGCTCAAGCCGGGCGACGATTTCGTCCATGAGAGCATCATCGGCTCGCTGTTCCACGGCCGGGTGGAAGCGGCGGCGGAAGTCGGCGGCAAGCCCGCCATCATTCCGTCGATCGCCGGCTGGGCGGTGGAAACCGGACGCAACTCCATCGTCATCGATGACGACGAGGATCCCTTCGCCCACGGCTTCGTGGTGCGCTAAAGCGCATCGCATGAATTCAGATTCACGCGATGCGCTTTAGCTCTTTGTAATGATGCATGTCGTGATCCCGAAACCGCTGCACACTTTCGGGCGACATGCATTAGGCCGAAGCGTCGGCGGACCGGTGCACGGTGACCAGGTCCCGGTACCAGTGGCCGGACTGCTTGATGGTGCGGATCTGCGTCCCGTAATCGACATGGATCAACCCGAAGCGCATGGCGTAGCCCTCGGCCCACTCGAAATTGTCCATCAGGCTCCAGGCGAAGTAACCCTTGAGCGCAAATCCCTCGGCGATCAGGTCGGCGGCCACATTGAGATGCTCGGTGAGATAGTCGAGCCGCATCGTGTCGCTGACGGCGCCGTTCTCGATGCCGGTGTTGTCGGCCGCACCGTTCTCGGTGATGTAGAACTGCGGCAGCTTGTAGCGTCCGTAGAGGTCGCGCACCACGTGGCTCAGTCCCGTCGGGTCGATTTCCCAGCCGATGTCGGTCTTCTCCGGGTGGACGAAGGGCGCGGCCACGGTCCGCGGGAAGACTGCCTTGGGATCGCTGTCGTGAGCCACCCGCATGGGCGTGTAGTAGTTCAGGCCCCAGAAATCGAGTGGCTGCCGGATCTTCGCCATGTCGCCGTCACGGATCAGCGGCGCCAGGTCGGCGCAGGCGGCGAGCATCGCGTCCGGATAGCGGCCGGCGAACAGCGGGCCGAAGAAGGCGCCGTTGTGAAAGTCGCTGGCGCGTTCGGCGGCATCCAGGTCCGCCGACCTGTCGCTGGCCGGGATCACCGCCATGGCATTGAGCACGATGCCCGTCGCAAGCCCGCCGCGCTCGGCGCGGATCGCCTGCACGCCGAGTCCGTGCGCCAGATTGGTTGTGTGCAGGGCCGCCATCGCCGCCTGCATCGAGCGTTCTCCGGGCGCATGCACGCCCATCAGATGGCCGAGATAGACCGAGCACCATGGCTCGTTGAAGGTGGCGACACTGTCGAGCCGGTCGCCCAATCGCCTTGCCACCAGTCCGGCATAGCGGGCGAACGCATGGGCCGTGTCACGGTTGGTCCAGCCGCCGAAGCCGGCGATCTGCAGCGGCAGGTCCCAGTGATAGAGCGTCGCGAAGGTCTGGATGCCGCGGGCCTTGCAGCCGTCGATCAGCCGATCGTAGAAATCCAGTCCCGCCTCGTTGACCCCGCCTTCCCCGTCGGGGAGCACCCGCGGCCAGGCGATGGAAAAGCGATAGGCGCCGACGCCGAGCGAGGCCATCAGGTCGAGATCGGCCTCGAGCCGGTTGTAGTGGTCACAGGCGACGTCGCCGGTGTCGCCGTCGCGGACCCGGCCAGGCATGTGCGAGAACGCATCCCAGATCGACGGCCTGCGGCCGTCGGCGCGCACGGCGCCCTCGATCTGGTAGGCGGCCGTGGCCACGCCGAAAACGAAATCCCCGGGAAACCGGTGGGCCAGTGCCTTGGGCGAACGGATCATGGGCATGGGAACCTCCTTGAAGGGCGGAGCTACTCGGCGGTCGGCAGGCGATCAACAAATGCGCGGATCACGTCGGCAAGCACCACCGGCGCCTCGATGCTGGGCAGATGCGCCGCGTGTGGAATTTCCTGGTACAGCGCACCGGGGATCAGACGGGCGAGTTCGCCCACCAGCGACGGCGGCGTCGAGCCGTCTTCCGTGCCGACCACGCAGATCGTCGGCACCTCGATCAGGCCGGCATGCATGGTGTAATCGGCGTCGCGGATGGCGGCGCAGGTGCCGATGTAGCCGTCCAGCGGCGTGCGCTCCAGCATCATCCGGTAGCCGGTGAATTCGGCATTCTCCGGCTTGCGGAACTCCTTGGTGAACCAGCGCTCGAGAATGGCGTCCGACATCGAGGCGAGGCCCCCCTCCCGGCAGGCGGCGATGCGGGCGTCCCACATCTCGGGCGTGCCGATCTTGTGGCCGGTGTCGCAAAGGATCAGCGCCCGGACCAGGTCCGGCCGGCTTGCCGCCAGCCCCTGCGCGATCATGCCGCCGACCGAGACGCCGCAGACGATCACCTGGCTTGCCTGGTAGTGGTCGAGCAGAGCCGCGAGATCGCCGACATGGTCGTCCATCGTGTAGGGCGAATTGCCCGTTTCGGAGAGACCATGGCCGCGCTTGTCGTAGGTGATGAGGCCATAGTCGCCGGCGAGCCGGACGATCACGTCGCGCCAGATGCGGAAGTCGGTGCCGAGCGAATTGGCGAACACGATGGTGGGCCGGCCCGGCGCCGCGCCGATGACCTGGTGGTGAAGGGTGACACCGTTGAGGCGGGCAAACTGCATTTCATTCTCCAGACACGGGTTCCCGAAGGAATATTGCGCCCGGATTACCGCGCATCAGGGTCGAATGCAAACCGGCGGCGACATCTGCCGCCGCCGGAGAGGGGATCGTCAGACGTAGCGGTTGACGATGTTTTCGAGATATTCCTGCCTGCCCGAACGCGGCTGCGGATCGATGCCGTCGGCCTCGACGCGGGCCGCAATCGAATCCAGCGTTTCCGGTCCCTTCAGCATCGCCTGCGCCTGCGGCTTGTCCCAGCCGGCGTAGCGCTGATCGAGCGGACCCGACAGCGCCTTGTCCTCGACCATCGCTGCGGCTGCCTTGAGGCCGCGGGCGCAGCAGTCCATGCCGCCGATATGGGCGATCAGCAGGTCTTCCGCATCCAGCGACTGGCGCCTGAGCTTGGCGTCGAAATTGGTGCCGCCGGTGGTGAAGCCACCCGCCAGCAGCACCTGGTAGTAGGCCAGCGCCATTTCCGGCACATTGTTGGGGAACTGGTCGGTGTCCCAGCCGGACTGGTAGTCGTTGCGGTTCATGTCGATGGAACCGAAGATGCCGAGCGCGCGCGCGGTCGCCAGTTCATGCTCGAAGGAATGGCCGGCGAGGATGGCATGGCCCTGCTCGATGTTGACCCGGACCTCGTTCTCAAGCCCGTAGCGCTTGAGGAAGCCATAGACCGTGGCAACGTCATAGTCGTACTGGTGCTTGGTCGGCTCCTGCGGCTTCGGCTCGATCAGGATTGTGCCGGTGAAGCCGATCTTGTGCTTGTACTCGACGACGAGATTGAGAAACCGGCCCATCTGGTCGAGTTCGCGGCCCATATCGGTGTTGAGCAGCGTCTCGTAGCCCTCGCGGCCGCCCCAGAGCACGTAGTTCTCGCCCTTGAGCCGCTTGGTCACGTCCATGCAGGCCTTCACGGTTGCCGCCGAATAGGCGAACACGTCCGGATCCGGATTGGTCGAGGCTCCCGCCATGAAGCGGCGGTGCGAGAACAGGTTCGCCGTGCCCCAGAGCAGCTTGACGCCAGTTTCGGCCATCCGTGTCTCGAAATGGTCGGCGATGGTCTCGAGGTTCTTTCTGCTCTCGGCGAAGGTATCGCCTTCCGGCCGGACATCGAGATCGTGGAAGCAGAAATACGGCGCCTTGAGCAGGCTGAACATCTCGAAGGCGACGTCGGCCTTGAGCCGCGCCTTGTCCATCGTGTCACCGAACCAGGGCCGCTCGAAGGTCTGGCCGCCGAACGGGTCGCCGCCCGGCCAGGTGAAGGAGTGCCAATAGGCGACGGCGAAGCGCAGATGGTCCTCCATCCGCTTGCCCATCACCATCTCCTCGGGATTGTAGTGGCGGAACGCCAGCGGGTTCCTGCTGTCGGGGCCCTCGAACGGGATTGAGGTCAGATTGCCGAAAAAACCCGTGCTCATGCTGTTGCTCCTTTGATGGCGGGATAGAGGGCGCGATAACGCTGATAGGCCGCATCGAAGGATGCCGCGTGGTCGCGATCGGGAAGAATGGTGCCGGCCGTCTCCGGCTGCGTGCAGACGGCCAGCGGATCGGCGTTTTCGGTGGCGATCAGGCCCAGCCGGGCCGCGCCGTAGGCGGCGCCGAAGTCGCCGTCGGCGGGGATGTCGACCGGCAGGTCGAGCACCGTGGCCAGCACCTCCAGCCAGTAGCGCGACCGCGATCCGCCGCCGATGGCCGTGACCCGCTCGAGCGTGGTGCCGGCCTGGCGCAGCGCCTCGAGGCTGTCGCGGAAGGCGAAGGCCACGCCCTCGACCACGGCGCGGGTCAGCGCCGGCCGGTCCGATTCGTGCCCGAGACCGGTGAAGGAGCCGCGAATGCGGGCATCGTTGTGCGGCGTCCGCTCGCCCGAGAGGTAGGGCAGGAAGGTGACGGATCCCGGCGCCTGCAGCGTCTCGCCCAGTTCTCCGGTCAGCACCGACGGATCTGTGCCGGTCACGCCCGAAAGCCAGTTGAGCGAATCCGTTGCCGACAGGATCACGCCCATCTGGTGCCATGTGCCCGGCAGGGCGTGGCAGAAGGCATGCACGGCGCTGGCGGGGTTCGGCAGATAGCTGCCATTGGCCGCAAACAGCACCCCGGAGGTGCCGAGCGAGGCAAAGGCATGGCCGTCGGCCACGGTGCCCATGCCGCAGGCCGAGGCCGCATTGTCGCCGGCCCCGCCCGCAACCGGAATGCCGGCGGGCAGGCCAAGCTCAGCCGCAGCCTCGCGGCGCAGCGCACCGGCCCGCTCGGTTCCTTCCACCAGCGACGGCATCTGGCTCATCGTCAGTCCGGTGGCGGCCAGCAGATCGCTGTTCCAGGCACGCCGGCCGGTGTCGAGCCAGGAGGTGCCCGCCGCATCCGACATCTCGGAGATCTTCTCGCCGGTCAGCCACAGCCGCAGATAGTCCTTCGGCAACAGCACCGTGGCGACGCGCGAGAACAGCTCCGGCTCGTGGCTCTGCATCCATTTCAGCTTCGGGGCCGTGAAACCGGGGAAGACGATGTTGCCGGTGAGCGCCCGGAAGATCGGATTGGCGTCGAGTTCTGCTGCCTCGGCATGGCTGCGGGTGTCGTTCCACAGGATGCAGGGGCGCAGCACCGCGCCGGATGCGTCGATGGCGGTGGCGCCGTGCATGTGGCCGGACAATCCGATGCCGCGCACCGCGCTCAGCGCGTCGGCATGGTTTCGGCGCAACTGGCCGAGAGCCGATCGGGTTGCCTCGATCCAGCTTGCCGGATCCTGCTCCGACCATCCCGGATGCGGCCGTTCCACCGTCAGTGCGCCGCTGGCCGTGCCGATCACCCGCTGCCGGTCGTCGATGAGCATCGCCTTGACCGAGGAGGTTCCGAGATCCAGTCCGAGATACATGTGGGGCTTCCTTGTGATGCAGTGAGGTCGGGTGTCGGGCCGGCGCGACATGCCCGTCAGGGAAGATTGTCGCGCAGGAATATGTCGATGCGGATGCGCTCCTGGGCAGCGACCGGGTCGAGCCCGTCGGCGCGCGCCTTCAGCACCCGGATCGCGCTGCGCACCTCGTGGCCGCAATCCTGGTTGATGACCGCGTCGATCAGGCCGTCGGCCAGTGCCCGGCGCGAGTGCTCGGTGACCTCATGCGCGACCACGGCGGGTCTCGCGCCGCGATGGCCGCTCAGCGCCTCCACCAGGCCGCGATTTCCGGCGCCCAGATTGTAGATGGCCGTGATCTCCGGATGGGCGTCGAGCGCCACGCTGACGACCTTGCGCACCATGTTGGAATCGTCGCGGCCCTCCACAGGTCCCATGATCGAAAGCTGCGGAAACTCGCGTGCCATCACCTCGGCAAAGCCGCTGGCCCGACCCGTGTGGTCCGACAGCCGCATCGAGCCCGCGACCACCAGCACCTTTCCGGAGGGCCGGGAGGCAAAGCGGCCGATCAGGCCGGCGGCGGTGCGCCCGGCCGCCACATTGTCGATGCCGCAGAAATGCGAGCGGCGCGAGCCGGGCAGATCGGAGACCAGCGTGACCACCGGCACGCCGTCGGAGACCAGCCGGTCGACGGATGCCACGACGCTGGTGGTGTCGGTCGCCACCAGCGCCACCCCGGCCACCTCGTCGGCGGAAAGCCTGTCCAATGCCGCCGCCATCGCCTTGGCGTCGAAGGCCGGCACGGTGACCAGGCGGATGGAGGTCCGCTCATCCGACGACCGCTCGCTGGCTGCGTGAACCTCGCGCTCCAGATTGCGCATGAAGCTGTTGGGACCTTCGGGAAGGATGAAGACCAGCGGATAGACGCGTCTCCGGGCCAGGTTGGCGGCCGTCACGTCGCGGACATAACCCAGTGACTGCACCGCCGTCTCGACCTTGGCGATGGTCTGCCGGCGCACCCCGGGGCGGCCGTTGAGCACACGGTCGACGGTGGCCAGGCTGACGCCCGCGATGGTGGCGATGTCGTGCACAGTGGGTCGCATGCAGTCCTCCCCGGACACGCCGCCTCCTTGAGGCCCCGCAGCCTCATCCGGTCGGCTGTTTAGCCGAGTTCCTGAGGTACGTAAATCATTTTGTTCGCGCGCCTCATCGGCGACCGGAATTCCGCCATCAGCGACCGGGCCGTCAACCCGCAACGGCGGCGATACTTGACGGCGCCGATGCAATATGGCCTAACGCGGCCCATGCCGGGGCGGCCTCCGGGTGTTGACGGGGCCGTGTGACCGGCGCGGCGAAACGCCCGCGCATGCATCTGCTGCGACCGGACTGACAATCGAGCGACGATCATCATGGCAAACACTGCGACGCGGGTGCGGATTGCACCGTCTCCGACCGGCGAACCGCATGTGGGCACGGCCTACATCGCCCTTTTCAATTATCTCTTCGCCAAGAAGATGGGCGGCGAGTTCATTCTCCGCATCGAGGACACGGACGCACAGCGTTCGACCCCCGAATTCGAACAGAAGGTGCTCGACGCGCTGAAGTGGTGCGGCCTGACCTGGTCGGAAGGCCCTGATGTCGGCGGCCCCTATGGCCCCTATCGCCAGAGCGAGCGCAAGGATATCTACCGTCCATATGTCGACAGGATCGTCGCCGGCGGCCACGGCTTCCACTGCTTCTGCACGCCCGAGCGGCTGACGGCCATGCGCGAGGCGCAGCGCGCCAGCGGAAAGCCACCGAAATACGATGGTCACTGCCTTGGTCTGTCGGCCGAGGAGGTCGGCACCCGGCTTGCCGCCGGCGAGCCGAATGTGGTGCGCATGAAGATCCCGACCGAGGGCGTGTGCAAGTTCACCGACGGCGTCTACGGCGAAGTCGAGATTCCGTGGGACGCCGTCGACATGCAGGTGCTGCTCAAGGCGGACGGCATGCCGACCTACCACATGGCCAATGTGGTCGACGATCACATGATGAAGATTACCCACGTGGCGCGCGGCGAGGAATGGCTGTCCTCTGTGCCCAAGCACATCCTGCTCTACCAGTATCTCGACCTCGAGCCGCCGGTTTTCATGCACCTGTCGCTGATGCGCAATGCCGACAAGTCGAAGCTCTCCAAGCGCAAGAACCCGACATCGATCTCGTATTATTCGGCGCTCGGCTACATGCCGGAAGCGCTGATGAACTTCCTCGGCCTGTTCTTCGTGCAGATCGGCGAGGGCGAGGAGCTGATGTCGATGGACGAGCTCACCGGCAAGTTCGACCCCGACAACCTGTCCAAGGCCGGCGCCATCTTCGATGTGCAGAAGCTTGACTGGCTCAACGGCCGCTGGCTGCGCGAGAAACTGACGCCGGAGGAGTTCATCGCCCGCGTGCTCGACTGGGCGTCGGAGAACGGCCGCCTGACCGAGGGCCTCAAGCTGGCGCAGAGCCGCATCTCGAAGCTGGGCGAATTGCCGCAACTGGCGGGCTTCATGCTGGCCAGCGACGTCGGACTGACTCCGGACTCCTTTGCCAGGCTGAAGACCTCGCCGGCGGAAACGCTGGAGATCCTCACCACCGTCCAGACCGATCTGGAAAAGATCCTGGAATGGAACGTCGCCACCATCGAGGAGGAACTGCGCGCGATGTCCGAACGGATGGGCAAGAAGCTGCGGGTCGTCACGCCGCCGCTGTTCGTCGCCGTTTCCGGCAGTTCCCGCTCGCTGCCGGTGTTTGATTCCATGGCACTGCTCGGCCGTTCGGTCGTCCGCCAGCGCCTCAAGGTGGCGGCCGCAGTGGTCGCTTCGATGGTCGAGCCCGCCTGACTGAAGAGAGACACGAGATGACCGACACGACCACCGCCGCCCTGTCTTCCGATGTCACCGAGGTGCGCGCCCAGAAGCTGGCGCTTCTGCGCGAGAAGCTCGACACCGTCTACCCGGCGCATTTTCACCGCTCGATGACCAATGTCGAGCTGGCGGACAAATATGCCGACCTCGAGCTGGACACGGAATCCGGAGACATCGTCACCGTGGCGGGCCGCGTGCATTCGTCGCGCAACTCCGGCATGTTCATGGACATCCACGACGCCTCGGGCAAGATCCAGATCTTCTCGCACAAGGACACGACGCCTGAAGAGGCGCGCTCGCTGCTGCCGCTCATCGATCTCGGCGACATCATCGGCGTGACCGGCATGGTCCGGCGCACCAAGCGCGGCGAACTGACCATCAATGCCCATGATATCACCATGCTGACCAAGGCGTTGCTGCCGATGCCCGAAAAGTGGCACGGGCTGACCGACATCGAGATGCGCTACCGCAAGCGCCATCTGGACATCATGACCAATGAGGATTCCAAGCTGCGCTTCCAGCAGCGCTCGAGGATCGTTTCCGGTATCCGCCGCTTCATGGAGGACGACGGCTTCATGGAAGTCGAGACCCCGATGCTGCATTCGGTGTATGGCGGCGCCACCGCCGAGCCGTTCAAGACCCACCACAACACCCTCAAGCTGGACATGTATCTGCGCATCGCGCCGGAACTGTTCCTGAAGCGCACGCTGGTTTCCGGCCTGAGCGACAAGGTCTTCGAGATCAACCGCAATTTCCGCAACGAAGGCGTTTCCACCCGGCACAATCCGGAATTCACCATGATGGAGTGCTACTGGGCCTATGCCGACTACGAGGACATCATGGACCTCGTCGAACGGCTGTTCGAGCGGCTGGCCATCGCCATTCACGGCAAGACGGAGTTCCCCTTCGGCGAGACCGAGATGTCCTTCAAGGGCCCGTTCCGGCGGGTGCCGATGCCCGACGCCGTCAAGGAGGTCACCGGAATCGACTTCCTCGCCATGAAGACCGACGAGGAGGCCCGCGCGGCGGCAAAGGCTGCCGGTTTCGAGGTCGAGAAGGACTGGACCTGGGGCGAGTGCCTGGCCTTCATCTTCGAGGAGAAGGTCGAGGCGACACTGATCCAGCCTGCCCATGTCACGCATTTTCCGAAGGACATCTCGCCGTTTGCCAAGGAGGTTCCCGGCGAACCGCGGCTGGTCGAGCGGTTCGAGACCTACTGCAACGCCTGGGAACTGGGCAACGCCTTCTCGGAGCTCAACGATCCGGAGGAGCAGCGCAAGCGCATGGTCGAGCAGCTCGAGCAGTCCCATGCCCGCGGCGAGAAGGACAAGCAGCTTGACGAGGAATTCCTCTCCGCCATCGATCAGGGCATGCCGCCCGCCGGCGGGCTCGGCATCGGCGTCGACCGGCTGATCATGCTGCTGACCAATTCGCCGTCGATCCGGGACGTCATCCTGTTTCCGGCCCAGAAGAACCGCGCCGAGTAACGACTTTCGCGCCCGGCATCGCCGGCCCGAGCGGCTGGCTCAGGCTCCGGCGGCATCGACCGGACGGCGGACCGTCGCCCAGATCAGTGTGCGGCAGGTTTGGCGTGCGCGTCCGGGGCGGCTGCGTGCTCGGCGGGCTTGTCGTGGCCGGCCGCCGGTTTTCCATGACCACCGGCCTTGGCCGCCGTTGCGGCTTCCGCCTCGGCCTTGGCGAGATCGCCATCGCAGCCCTCGATCTTGTCGATCGAGGCCATCGACTTCTCGATGTCGGTCACGCTCATGTCGATCCTGTCGCCGAAATACAGGCCGGCGGACGTCGGCTGGGTGTCGATGTAGCGCACCTCCCAGGACCGGGTGGTGGCGCGGGTGCGGTTGAGATCCGGGGCATGGACGACTTCGACGCCGACGGCCGGACCGCGCAGGTCCGTTCGCTGCTGCGGGCCGTGGACATCGGTGACCAGCACCGTGACCAGATCCGCATGGCGGGACTCCGTCAGCACCCGGGCAAGCCGCAGGCCGGTCCGGACGCGCATCGCCGGATCCTGGTCATCGGTGCGGATGACCGAAAACAGCCGCACCTCGCCGGCGCGCTTGAAGGCTGCGTGATAGATGGTGTCGCAGTGGCCGCCGGCGGGCTCGCCGAGACCCGGGATCAGGCCGCCCGGCGCGGCGAACATCACCGCAGCCGTCCCCGAAGCGCCCAGGATGACCAGGAAGCCTCCGGCCAGGACGGCCAGCTTGCGCGACAGATGAAACGCGCTGAACAGTCGGCGCTTGGCAGCGGCCATGACCCAAAAAACCCTTACGCACTACGAGCGTCAAAGTCTAAGGGCTCAGCCTTTCACAAGTGTTAAGCGGCCGCGCCGGCATCAGCGAGCTCTCATATGCGCGGCGCGCAGACCAGCCCGCACGCCTCCGGACACGTCGGCCGAACCGCTTCAAACGCCCCAGCGCAATGCCGCTGTCCGCACCGGCGCATCCCAGAGCGCGAGCAGATCGTCGTCGAGCAGCGCCAGGGTGATCGAGCAGCCGGCCATGTCGAGCGCCGTGACATAGGACCCGGTGAGCGAGCGGGCGATCTGCACCCCGTGCCCCTCGAACAGCCGGCGGGCGCTGTGATGCATCAGATAGAGCTCCATCAGCGGCGTGCCGCCGAAGCCGTTGACGAACAGCAGCGCATTGCGGCCCGCCACCTGGCCGAGGTCCTTGACGATGCCCTCGCACATCTCCGCGGCAATCGCGTCGGCTGTTGCCAGTGGCGCCCGCCGCCGTCCGGGCTCGCCATGAATGCCGACCCCGAACTCCATCTCCCCCTCGCCGATGTCGAAGGTCGGCTTGCCGGCCGCGGGAACGGTGCAACTGGACAGGGCCACGCCGAAGGACCGGCAGGCGCGGTTGACGCGTTCGCCCAGCGCCTTGAGCCCGGCCAGATCCATGCCCTGCTCGGCGGCGGCGCCGACGATCTTCTCGACCACCAGCGTCCCGGCCACTCCGCGCCGACCGGTGGTGAACAGGGAATCCTCCACCGCGATGTCGTCGTTGGTGATCAGTTGCTGCACCTGGGCGCCGGTCATGTCCGCCATCATCTCGGCGGCCATGTCGAAATTCATCACGTCGCCCTCGTAGTTCTTGACGATGAAGAGCACGCCCGCGCCGGTATCGACGGCCTGCGCCGCCTCCACCATCTGGTCGGGCGTCGGCGACGTGAAGACCTGCCCGGGACAGGCGGCGTCGAGCATGCCGATGCCGACGAAGCCCGCATGCAGCGGCTCGTGACCCGAACCGCCGCCGGAGACCAGCGCCACCTTGCCGGGCCTGAGCTCGCGCCGGCGGACGAACTTGCCCGAGCCGTCGAGTGTGACGATATCCGCATGGGCCTGCGTGAACCCCGCAAGGCTTTCAGACAGGATCGTGTCGGCGCCATTCATCAGTTTCTTCATCTCGTCCCCCCTCGCCCCTGCGGACGCTTCAATTCTCGGTTTCGCCGGTGATCAGGCTGATCTTGTGCGCGAACTCGACGATGGCCTGGTCGAACATCCGGTTCTTCTCCTCGTCGCCCATGTCCGGCACCATGATCGACAGATGCCGCAGGCGCTTGCCCGTGACCGGCTTCGCCAGCCGCCCGGGATGGGCGAGGCGATAGGCGGCGAGGAATTCCTGCTGCTCGGCCGGGCTGAAATGGCAGACCGAGAACACGATCGGCAGATGCGGCGCCGGCAGCGGCGTGGCATAGGCGGCCGACGTGATCTGGGTGACGAAGCTGCGGTGCTTGCCCAGTGCGTCGGCCAGCCGCTGCCGCGTGCCCGAGGGCCGCTTGTCCACCACCCGCGCCAGGATGAGCTTGTAGGCGCGGATCGTCTCTTCGCCGGTCGGGCTGGCCATGACTAGCTTTCCCCCTCGGTGACCACCGCGCTCGTCCTCGACCAGGCGCGGACCGCGGCCTTCACCGCCGCCAGCTGGGCCGGGGCGACCGACAGCCGCCGCAGCCCGGCGGCGAGCAGCAGCGGAACCAGCTTCGGATCGCTTGCCGCGTCGCCGCAAAGGCTGACCTCGATTCCGGCCGCCGCACCATGGGCCGCGACAGTGCCGATCAGTCTGAGAACCGCCGGATCGGCCGCGCTGGACAGCGCGCCCAGGGCCGCATTGTCGCGCGAGGCAGCCAGCACATACTGGGTCAGGTCATTCGAGCCAATGGAGAGGAACGCCGCCCGGAAAAAGCGCTCGGGTGTCACCGCGACCGACGGCACTTCGACCATGATGCCGATCTCCGGCATGGCATGGGCGATGCCGCGTCCCGCCAGTCCCTCGGCCTCCTCGGCAAACAGCGCCAGGGCGCTGTCGATCTCGCCGGGCACCGAAACCATCGGCAGCATGACCTTGAGCGCGCCCCGCGGCGCGGCGCGCAGCAGCGCCCTGATCTGCACCCGGAAGATCTCCGGCTTGGCCAGCGACAGCCGGATGCCCCGCATGCCCAGGAACGGATTGTCCTCGGCGATGGTCAGGCCCTCCACCGGCTTGTCGCCGCCGGCGTCGATGCTGCGGATGGTGACCGGCTTGCCGGCCGCCCATACCAGCACCTTGAGATAGGCATCGAGTTGCGTGGCCTCGTCGGGCAGTCCGTGGGTGCCGCCGAACAGGAATTCGGTCCGCATCAGCCCGACCCCGTCGCAGTGGCCGATCGGAATGCGGCCGACATCGCCGGGCTGGGCGATGTTGACCATCACCGCCACGGCCTCGCCGTCGGCGGTGGACGCCGGGCGGTCCACATCTCTGCCGGCGGCGGTCGCGGCCGCGCGGCTTGCACCCCGGGTCTCGTCAAACTGCGTCCGGCTGATCTCGTCGGGATGGATCAGCAGCACGCCGCTTTCCGCATCCAGCAGCGCCGCCGCCAGGTCGGGCACGGCTCCGAATCCGATGCCGACCAGTGCCGGTATGCCGCGCGACCGCGCCAGCATCGACACATGGCTGCTGACGCTGCCCGCCCTCAGCGCCAGCCCTCCGCCCTTGTCCCAGTCCTGCGCCAGGAAATGGCTGGGCGACATGTCGGTCGCCACCTGGATGGCGCCGGGCGGCACCGGCTGCTGCACCGCGCCGGTGAGGATATCGAGCACCCGGTCGCGGATGTCGGCGAGATCGGCCGACCTGGCCTGGAAATACGGGTCATCCGACGCGCGGTAGTCCTCGACCTCGAGATCAAGCACTTTGGCCCAGGCATTGAATGCCGTCACGCCGCTCTGGATCCGCGCCAGGCTGGCGTCGACGAATGTGTCGTCCTCGAGCATCGCCAGCTGGAACTCGATGATGGAGGCGGCCTCCTCGTCGAGCCCCCTCATGCTGTCCGCGGTCGCTTCGGCGGCAGCCGCGACCGCCTGGCGCAGGGCCGCCTCTTCTGCCTCGGCCGAACCCAGCGGCCGATAGGACGTGCGCGCTTCACCGACGATGTGGATCGGCCCCGCCGCAAATCCGGGACTGGCGGTCCTGCCGCTAAGCCTGATCAGGTCCGGCATCGCCCTGGCCTTCATCGAAATGCCGCTCGACCAGCGCGCGCAGCGCGGCAACCGCCTCGCCGGACTGGTCGCCCGAAGCCCGCAGCAGGATGCGCGTGCCCTTCGGCGCCTTGGCGCCCATGACCTTGACGATGCTCTTGGCATTGAGCCACGGCCCCTCCGAGCTCAGGGCGATCTCGACCGAGCAGGGATAGAGCTTGGCAAGCTTGGTGAACTTGACCGACGGCCGTGCATGCAACCCGACATCGTTGCTGATGATGACTTCCGCGGTCGCAAAGCCGGTCATGAATATGGTCCTTTCGTCCTGCTCATAGCGGAGACAGTTCCTCCGCCGTGGCTACCACGCTGCTGAGCGCAGCGCCACCGGAGGCCTCGGTCGCCGCCATGATGGCGCCTTCCACGATCGGTGCGTTGCAGATGACGATCCGCGATGCCCGCGGCTCGCCGATGAACTCGATCGCCATTTCCGAATTGGTTTCCGCACCGCCGAGATCAACCAGCACGGCGACGCCGGCCTCCGACCAGACGGACTCGATGGCATTGGTGATCGCCTCGACGCTGGTGCCGAGCCCGCCCGAGGGGTCGCCGCCGCACCAGGCGAGCGGCACCTCGTCTCCGACCATCTGGCGCACCATCTGCGCAGCACCCTCGGCCACCAGCGGCGAATGCGAAACAATGACAATGCCGACATTCATGCGCAACTCTCCTTCATGGCTGTTGTTCCAGCATGCTCGCTGCCACCGAGGCCAGCAGCGCCACCGAGGCCGCCCCGGGATCCATATGGCCGATAGACCGCTCGCCCAGGAAGGAGGCCCGGCCGCGCGTGGCCAGAATCGGTATCGTCGCCTCCGCAGCCTGCCCCGCAATGGTTGCGATCTCGCCGACGGACTTGCCGTCCTCGAGCGCCGCCTGCATCGGGAAGAGCACGTCGAGCAGCGTCTTCTGGCCCTGATGCGACTTTCCGCGCGCGGCTACCGCCGCCACCGCCTTCGAAAAGGCTTCAGTGAAGCCCGCCCGGTCGAACTCCTCGGGCAGTTCCTTGCCGAGCGTCATGAAGAAGGTGCCGACAAGCGGCCCGGACGCCCCGCCCACGGTCATCACCAGCTTCATGCCGGCCGCCTTGAGGGCTTCGGGCAATGGCTTGGCTGCCAGTGTGTCGAGATCTGCCGCCACCGCGTCGAAGCCGCGCTGCATGTTGGCACCGTGATCGCCGTCGCCGATGGCCCGGTCCAGCTCTGTCAGCCGTTCGGCATTGTCCGCAACCGCGCTCGCCATGGCGGTGACGAGAGCCCGGAAATCATCGCTCGACAGCCGTGTCATCGCGTCCTCCCGACCAGCTCAGCCATGGGAAATCCTCCTGTCGTCGGCGCCGAAGAACAGCGGCTCCCTGAGCCGGATCGCCACCGCGTCCCCAGCTTTGAAGCCCGAATAGGGGTCGGCGAGCAACGTGATTCTCCGACCGTCCACCGCAATGTGCAGGTGGTTCTGGTCGCCCAGATGCTCGATCCAGTCGATCCTCGCATTGGCGGCGGCCCCGGCAGCGGCCTTCTCGACTTCCACATGCTCCGTTCGGGCGCCGATCGTCCGTGTGCCCCGCGGCACCGATTGGCACGGGATCAGGCCCGGCTCGACCAGATTGATCTGCGGATTGCCGAGCCTCGCCGCCACATGCAGGTTGGCGGGACTGGTGTAGATGTCGCGCGGGGTGCCGAGCTGGACCAGTTCGCCGCCGGAGAGAATGCCGATGCGGTCGGCCATGGTCATCGCCTCGATCTGGTCGTGGGTGACATAGAGCAGTGTCGAGCCGACATCGCTCTGGATGCGCTTGAGCTCGAGCCGGAGATCGGCGCGTAACTTGGCGTCCAGCGAGGACAGCGGCTCGTCCATCAGAAAGATCGATGGCTTGCGCACCAACGCCCGGCCGATCGCCACCCGCTGCATTTCGCCGCCCGACAATCTGGTCGAGCGGCTGTCGAGCTTGTGGTCGATGCGCACCAGCCCTGCGATCTCCCGCACCCGGGCGTCGACCTCCGCGGCCGGCAGACGCCGGGCGGGGGAGCGCAGCGGGAAGGCCAGGTTGTCGTAGACCGAGAGATGCGGATAGAGCGAATACTGCTGGAACACGAAGGCGACGTCGCGCTCCGCCGGAGAGCGCGCGGTGACCTCCTCGCCCCCGATGGTCACCGACCCCGCATCCGGGCGCTCCAGGCCGGCGATCAGCCTCAGCGTGGTCGTCTTGCCGGCGCCGGTCGGACCCAGCAGCACCACGAACTCGCCGTCGGCAATGGTGAGGTCCAGCCCGCTCACCGCCGCCGCGGCGCCGAAGCTCTTGCTCAGTCGCGAAAGCCTGACTTCAGCCATGGTGGACCTCCGGAGCGGGCGCCGTGCGGATAGCCTTGCCGCCCTGCCGGCGAAACAGCGTCAGCTTGGGTGTATCGAGATCCAGTCCGACGGTTTCGCCGCGGGTCACACGCAGCCCGGCGGACACCCGCGCCTTGCAGAATCCGTCGGCCGTCTCGACCACGACGATCTGCGTGGTGCCGAGATATTCGACGCCGTAGACCGAACCGCGCAGCGTCGCGCTGTCATTGAAACGGATGTGCTCCGGCCGGACGCCGAGCGCCACCGCTCCGCCGTCGAGGTCCTCGACCACCTCGGGGACCGCCACCTCCGCCGCACCGATGGCGACGCTGCGGCTGCCCTTTGTGAGAGCGCTGGTAACGGCAAGGAAATTCATCGGTGGCGAACCGATGAAATCGGCGACATACATCGAGGCGGGTCGGTCGTAGATCTCCTGCGGCGTGCCGAACTGCTCGATGACGCCATGATTCATCACCGCGATCTTGTCTGCCATCGCCATGGCTTCCAGTTGGTCGTGGGTGACATAGACCGTCGTCGCATGGATCCGCGTATGCAGCTCCCGCAATTCGCGCACCATGACATTGCGGAACTCCGCATCGAGCGTGCCCAGCGGCTCGTCCATCAGGAAGCATTTCGGCCGTCGCACGATGGCGCGCCCGAGCGCCACCCGCTGCCGGTCGCCACCGGCCAGGCCAGAGACCGGTTTCTCGAGGATATGGTCGATCTGCAGAAGCCGGGCCGTGGCCTCGACCTGCCGCTTGATCTCGGATCGCGACACGCCCTGGGCCAGCAGCGGAAAGCCGATGTTCCGGCGCACGTTCATGTGCGGATAGAGCGCGAACAACTGGAAGACGAAGGCGATGTCGCGGTCGCGAGCCCGGTTGAAGGTGACGTCCTCGCCGTCGAGCAGGATGCGACCGGCGGTCGGCAGTTCCAGCCCGGCGATCATCCTCAGCGTCGTCGTCTTGCCGCAACCCGAGGGGCCCAGCAGCGCCAGAAACTCTCCGTCCTCGACAGTGAAGCTCGAGTCCTTGAGCGCGACGAAGTCGCCGAATTTCTTGTTGAGGTTCTCGATGCGGATCTCGGCCATCCATCTACTCCGGGAACTTGGAGACGACGATGAACATCACCGTTCCGACCAGCATGGTGATGAAGGAAAAGGTGTAGAGCACCAGCGCGAAGGGCTGGAACAGCATCAGGAAACCGAGGCCGATGAGACCGATGGCAATGTTCTCCAGGATGCCGCGCCGGAGATAGACCGGCCATCGGCCTTGCCTCTTGGCGATTGTCTTGCCGCTCATTTGCGCACCGCCCCGAAGGTGATCCCGCGCAGGAGCTGCTTGCGCAGAAGGATGGTGAAGACCAGGATCGGCACCAGGAAGATGGTGGTGCCGGCGGCTACCGCCGGCCAGTCCTGGCCGCCCTCGCCGATGATCGTCGGGATGAAGGGCGGCGCCGTCTGCGCCGTGCCCGAGGTCAGCAGCGCCGCAAACGCATATTCGTTCCAGGCGAAGATCAGGCAGAAGATGGCGGTGGCGGCGATCCCGGTGGTGGCCTGCGGCAGCACCACCTTGAAGAAGGCGCCCATGCGGGTGTAGCCGTCGATCATCGCCGCCTCCTCGTATTCGCGCGGGATCTCGTCGATGAACCCCTTGAGCAACCAGACGGCGAGCGAGACATTGACCGCGGTGTAGAGAAGGATCATGCCGAGCGCCGTGTCGGAGAGGCCGAGCTCGCGGTACATCAGGTAGATCGGGATCGCCACCGCGATCGGCGGCATCATCCGCGTCGACAGGATGAAGAACAGCAGGTCGTCGGCAAGCGGCACCTTGAATCGCGAGAACCCGTAGGCGGCCAGCGTGCCCAGGAACACCGCGCAGAACGTGGATCCGAAGGCGATGATCAGCGAATTGACGAAGCGCGGCAGGAAGTTCGACTGCCCGGCGATCACCATGTTGCGCTTGCGCGTGGTCTCGTCGCAGAAGCTCGTCGCCGGGGGCAGCGAGGCGATGTACTCGGCCGTCTGCCGGGTGCGCGTCGTGAACAGGTTGCAGTAGCCCTCGATGCTGGGCTCGAACAGGATCTTCGGCGGATAGGCGATCGAATCGGGCGGCGTCTTGAAACTGGTGGCAAAGATCCAGAACAACGGCACCATGGTGATGACCGCGTAGAGGATGACGATGGCGCCGGCGACCCGCTTCGAGGTCAGGCCCGGTTCGACGACGGAGTGGGCGGCGGCGCTCATCGGTTCTTCACCCGGTTCAAGACTTTGACATAGATGTTGGCGAGGCCGAAGACGGCGACGAACAGGATGATGGCGAAGGCGGAGGAATAGCCGGTGCGCCATTTCTCGAATGCCTCGCGCTTGAGCGTGATCGAGGCCACCTCCGTCGTCGAGCCGGGTCCGCCGCCGGTGAGCAGATTGACCATGTCGAACATTTTGAAGTTCTCGATGCCGCGGAACAGCACCGCCAGCATGATGAAGGGCAGCGCCATCGGCAGCGTGATCGACCAGAGCTGCCGCCAGTGCGAGGCGCGGTCGACCTCCGCCGCCTCGTAGATGTAGTCCGGGATCGAGCGCAGGCCGGCCAGGCAGATCAGCATCACATAGGGCGTCCACATCCAGGTATCGACGATGATGATCGCCCACGGCGCCAGATGCACGTTGGACAGCATCTCGATCTCTGTCGGCGAAATGCCGGTGAAGAATGACACCGCATAGGCGAACAGGCCGATCTGCGGCTGGTAGAGAAAGCGCCAGAAATTGCCCACCACCGCCGGCGACAGCATCATCGGCACCAGGATGACCGTGGTCCAGAAGGCATGCCCGCGGAACTTGCGGTCGATGAGGTAGGCGAGCGTGAAGCCGATCAGGGTTTGCAGCGCGATGGTCCAGAAGACGAAATGCGCGGTGGCCTGCATGGCGATCCAGATGTCCTGGTCACCGAGGATGCGCTGGTAATTGGACAGCCCGACATTCTTGACGATCTCGTTGGGCCGGTTGGCGCGGTAGTTGGTGAAGGAGAGATAGATCGCCCAGATCAGAGGAAAGATGTTGATGGCCAGCAGCAGCAGCATGGTCGGCGTGATGAAGAGCCAGGCAAGGCCCTTGTCGCTCAAGCCCCGCACCTTGCGCGCCAGGGGCACCGGAGTGGCGGCGGCAAGCCGTTCGGCAGTGCGGTCGAGTACGCTGGATTGGCTGTCGGTCACCGGCGCGCTCCGCCCGGATTGGCCGAGCCGCGGCGGGAGCCTATCCCGGTCCGCGCCGGGCCTGCGATCCGCGCCCCGCCGCAACGGGGCCTGCCTGAAGCGGCGGCAGCGGCCAGATGTAACCTTGAGATCAATGTCACGGGGTCAGTCCAAAGCAGCATGGAAGAAAATCCGTCCCGCGCCGGACCAGGCGGCGCGGGACGGGCCCGGGGAGGATGCTCAGAGCTTGCCGTCGTCCTCGAAGACCTCGGTCCAGTCCTTGACCAGATTGTCGAGGGCTTCCTTGGCGGTGCCATTGCCGGCGACCACATAGTCATGGAAGCGCTTCTGCGATGCCTGCAGCAGCGAGGCGTAGCTGGGCTCGGCCCAGAAGTCCTTCACGATCGCCATCGAATCGAGGAAGGTCTGCGCATAGGGCTGGCTGGCTGGGAATCCCGGGTCCTCGACCACCGCCTTCAGGCAGGAATATCCGCCGAGCGACCACCACTTGGCCTGCACGTCCTTGTCGGCGAACCACTTGATGTATTTGAGCGCCGCCTCCTGGTGCTGCGAGTAGGACACCACCGAGATGCCCTGGCCGCCGAGTTGGGCATACTGGTCGCCGCCGGGACCCTTCGGATTGACGAAGAAGCCGACCTTGTCGCCGCCCACTGCTTCGTCCTTGTAGAGGCCGGGCCAGGTGAAGGCGAAGTTCATGTGCATGGCCACCTGGCCGGATTTGAAGGCGTCGATGCCCTCGCCCATGTAGCTGTTGGATGATCCGGGCGGCGTGCAGCAATCATACAGCGCCTTGTAGAATTCGAGCCCCTTGACCGAATCCTCCGAGTTGACGAAGCCTTCCATGTCGTAGGGCTGATCGGGGTTCTCGTATTTGAAGCCGAAGGAATAGAGCACGTCCATCGCGCCCATGGTGATGCCCTCCGAGCCGCGCTCGGTGTAGATCGAGGCGCCATAGACCGTCTTGCCGTCGATCTCGCGCTTCTGGAAGAACTCGCCGATCTGCCGGAGCTCTTCAAAGGTTGTCGGCGGCGCCAGGTCCCGGCCGAACTTTTCCTTGAACTCCGCCTGCAGTTCGGGCTTCTCGAACCAGTCCCTGCGGTAGGTCCAGCCGACCACGTCACCCATGGCCGGCAGCGCCCAGTAGTTCGGGCTGTTCTTCGGCCACTCGGAGTAGCCGACCACTGTGGCCGGCACGAAGTCGTCCATGCTGATGCCTTCCTTGTCGAAGAAGTCGTTCAGCTTGACATAGTGGCCGTTCTCGGCCGAGCCGCCGATCCACTGGCTGTCGCCGATGATCAGGTCGCAGAGCTGGCCCTTGGAGTTGAGTTCGTTCAGGAACCGGTCGGCATAGTTGGTCCAGGGCACGAATTCGAACTTCATGCCGATGCCGGATTCGGCGGTGAAATCCTTGCTGAGCTCGACCAGCGCATTGGCCGGATCCCAGGCCGCCCAGCAGAGGGTGAGTTCTTCGGCTTGCGCGCCGGTGGCGGCCATCCCGGTCAACAGGGCGGCCGAGCTGACGCCAAGCGCCATCGTCTTGATACGGTGCATGCTATCCTCCCAAATCCGGGACGACCCGTCGCCGCCCCTTCCGCAGACATTCCTCAATCCTGCACAGCTGAAAGACAGTATCCCCACCGCCGATGTTCAGCTTGATGTTTAGTAAGACAGAAATCACTAAACATTGCAAGAGCGTCCGTTGATGCCGGCCTGATCGGGAGGATCAGCGATTTTGCATTGCAACAATTGATTTTTTTGTGAAATCTTACAAGGAACAAGCAGGGCGAACTAATCCGGCGCGTTGAGTATTCATCCCGCATTGCGCCAAAATTACTAAACAAGCGTCGCGCCTGGCCGCCACGTCCTGCCGGGCCGACCGGTTCGCATTCCGGCTCCGGTGCGGTTCCGCCTCAGGCGGGTTCGGCGTAAAGCGTCGAGGCCAGCCTGGGCAGAAGGCTCTCGCGCCAGCCTTTGCTCATCGCGTCGAAGGCCAGCTGGTGGCGCGGATTGTCGAGATTGAAACCGGAATGCTCGAGCGTCAGCCGGGTCGCGCCGTCCTCCTCCGCCAGGATCCAGCTGAGCTTCCAGTCGGCAAACGCGTAGACCAGGCGCTCGAGCGGGGTGGCCTCGATGACCACGCATTCCACAAGTCCCCAGTTGCCCATGTCGAGCGTGAAGCGATGTCCCACCACCGGGGCGATGTTGCCGGCCACCCACCATCCGGCGATGCCTCCGGGCGTGGTGATGGCATCCCACACCTCGTTCCGGGGACGATTGATCGGAAGATCGATGGTGATCGACTGAGTGCTCATGGCAGGTCTCCAGATGCGGCCCTGCGCCCGGGCGGGCGGTCTCGACGGACGCATCTGCCGAAACGACAACACCCGCCGGTTGGTTCCGGCGGGTGTCCCGTCAACTCTCATTGCCCGGCGAGGGGCCTTGCAACGCGTCAGCCGTTTGGCTTCAGATCGCGGCGATGACGATGATCTCGACCTTGTAGTCGGGTGTCGCCAGCCTGGCTTCGCCGGTTGCGCGCGCCGGCGCGTTGCCCTGCGAGACCCAACCGTCCCAGACGGCGTTCATCTCGGCGAAATCGTCCATCGAGGCCATCCAGATTGTGGTCTGCAGGATCTTGCTCTTGTCGGAGCCGACGGAGGCCAGCAGACGGTCGATATTGGCGAGAATGTCCTGGGTCTGCACCGTGACGCTGGCGCCGGCCGTGCCCACCTGGCCAGCCAGATAGGCGACATTGCCGTGGACGACAGCCTGGCTCATGCGCGGACCGGTTTCGATGCGTTTGATATCACTCATGGCTAGTTTCCTTGTTGAATTTTCAGTGAGTCCCGTCCGGGGCTAAGCGCCTCTACCACAGCCGGGGCCAGCGCCGATACCCGTCCGAGGCAGAGATCGGCCGCCAGCGCGGACAGCGCCGGCGCCGTCTGCATGCCGTAGCCGCCCTGGCCGGCGAGCCAGAAGAACCCCTCCGCCTCCGGCGCGAAGCCCACCACCGGCGTGCGGTCCGGCGCAAATGTCCGCATCCCGGCCCAGGAATGCTCGACCCGGGTCACCGGAATCGTCACCGCCTGCTCGAAGCGATAGAGGCCCTCGGCGATCACCATGTCGTCGGCCCAGACGTCGTGCGGCTCGACCGGATCCTCCTCGGCGGGGGAAATCATCAGCTTGCCGGCTTCCGGCTTGGCGTACCACTGGTCGCCGGCGTTGCCGAACAACGGCCATTTGCCGATGTCAAACCCGTCGGGCGCCGGGATCAGCGCCGCCGAGCGCCTGAGCGCCTTCAGTCCGACCGTCCGCACTCCGGCCATCTGCGCCACCAGGTCGGCCCAGCCGCCCGCAGCATTGATGACGATCGGCGCGCTGAACTCGCCGGCGGGCGTCGAGACCGTCCAGAGACCGTCGCGGCGCACGATGGACCCGACCGGCGCGCCGGTGACGATGCTGCCGCCATGCGCCCTGAGCCGGCGGGCGAAGCCCTGCAGCATGCGGTCGACATCGATGTCCTGCGCGTCCCATTCGATGGCCGCGGCGGCAATGGCCTCCACGCGCAGGATCGGCACCAGTTCCAGCGCCTGCGCCGGCGACAGCCGCTCCAGGCCGTCGCTGCCGTCGAGATAGGCTTCGAGCTTCGGCAGGTCCTCCTCCGTCGCCACCAGCATCTCGCCGCGCGGCGACAACAGGCTCGACTCCGCGATGCCCTGCGGATCGGCCAGGAACGGCGCCGAGGCGGCATTGAGGGCGCGCAGCGTCGCATTGCCGTAATTGCGGATGAAGATGGCCGCCGACCGCCCGGTGGAATGGTGGCCGATCATCGCTTCGGTCTCCAGCACCGTCACCCTGGCATCGGCTGCCAGCCGTGCCGCCGCGCTGATGCCGGCGATGCCGCCGCCGATGACCAGAATGTCCGATGTCATGCTCATTGGGTCTCATGTCCCTTCGGGGAACCGTGTCCGGTTGCAGTCAGATTGTCCGCAAATGCGCGAACCGCGATTTTGGCGTGATGCAAGCCGGGTACGGCTTTGCTGCGGGGATTTCGGGCTGGCCGGCGCAATTCCCGCTCCCATGGCAGCAGGCGGGCATGCACCGACGCGCCCTGGACTCCCCGCCGTGTGATCATGGATCTGTCCCATCCTGGACCGCTGCGTCCGCCTGCATGGCCGAGGCCACCAGACCAGCGCAATACACCGCAAATCCCCGGGTTGAGCCCAGGTCGTCGGCGACAGCCATGCCGCCTGCAGCCGTCAATGGCAGGCGCGCAGTCGGAGTGGCCGCAAGCAGGCTCGCCGCCGCAACGGTTGCGTCATGGTCCCGGAGGTTCTTCGTGCCGAGCCGAAGCTTGTCCATGCGATCGAGCGCCACACCGATCTCCGGAAAAACCTCCCGTCCGCCGATCCAGCGGTACGAGCGCTGCTCGCTGACCGACAGGTCCTCGAGCCTGTAGGTGACCGCCCCGGATCGATCGGCGTAGACCGGCCTGTTGATCCCGACTTCATACAGTCGGGCCCATGTCTCAGGCGCAATCTGGCTCGACCTCAACCAGTCTGCGGCCGCCTCGGCGGCAACAAGGAAACGCTTGTCACCGGTTACTAGATGCAGGTCGATCAGGGCGTTGATCGCATAGCCGGTTTCAAGCGACGAAAACGCAGGCGGTTCGAACTTGCGCGCGGGTTCGATCTCCAGCGACTCTGCATATTGCTGCGCGAAACCGGTTTGCCCGGCTTTGTGTTGCGCCCGCAACAGGAAGTCTCCACCCCGGCGCGCCGCGGCAAGATAGGCGGGATCATGGTAACGCTGGTAGCCGACCAGCAGGACGCGGATCATTCCGGTCATCGTGTCGTCATTGAGGGTGGCGAGCTTGTGATAGCGGTTTCCGCCGATGGTCTGGGGCCAGCTGCCATCCGCCAGCTGGGATTGGACCGAGAACGAAAGCGCCCGCTCGATCATGCCGGTCAGCCATGCCGGCTTGTCGAGCGACAGCTCGCCGAATCTGTCCGCCAGGTCGAAGCTGAAATAGAGAATGGATGGCATTGTCCCGTCATCCAGGGTCTCGACCTCGTCCGCGCTCGCGTGGCCGACATTGCCGGTGCAACCAGCCATCGTGGACGCATGCTCCGCCCACCCGCCATTCCTGGTCTGGACGCAGGCGAGCGCGTTTCCGACGCCGGCCGCCTCCAGAAACAGCCGCCTGCTCTGCGCAATCCGGGATGCGGCGACGAGGCAGGCACCCAGTTCCTGTGCCGAGCCCGGCGGTCTGGCGACAACCGACCTGTCCGGGAGAACATTCATGGATTGCGGCCGCGCCAACCGTTCCCCGGCATTTGGCCCGGCCACTCCACCCATGCTGCCGGCCACGACGGCAGGCAGTTGCGCTAGCAACCGGGTTTCGAGATCGGAAGCCGGCCCTGCAGGGGCAAAGAAGTGGATATCCGGACCCCCATAGCGTTGGGTGGATACGGCAACGGCTGGAACGTGATCGGCCACGCGATTGAGAAAGCCCTGCGTGAAGCTGTGCCGCCGCAGCAGGACCGGACTGCCGGGATGTGCCTTGATGTCTTCAAGGACTTCAGCCTCCGGCATTTGGCCGATCGCCACCCGCTTGGCGGACCATACCGCCAGATTGGCTGGTACGCCCCGGTGAAGGTAATAGGCGTCAATCGGGTGATCGACGATCAGGGACCCTGCGCCGCGGTCGTACAAGGCCAATCGGGTCTGCGCCGCCGCTTCGGCTATAGAAGGGCCGGAACTGAAGAGCTCGCGAACATGGCGGACTTCCCTGACCGCATGGGCTGCGATCACTCCAATGAGGACCATCACCCCCGCCAGAGCGGACATCCGCATCCGGGGACCGGACTTCTCCAACAGCATCTCGGCAAAACCAAGCCGCTCACCGGGAACAAAGAGGCTCTTGAAGCCGGCGGCGCCAAGCCAGCAAAGCGGCGGCACCAGGATCAACGCCTGATGGTTCCAGAGAGGCCGGTGGAAGCCAAGGACAGCCACGCCGGAAACCAGCCACAGCATCGGGATCAACAGCGGTGAACGGGGTCGTACCCAGAATGCCGCCAGGCCAAAGAGAACCACAAACCAGTGCGGGATCAATGCACCGTGCCGCAACAGGCTGAAAAGGTCCCTGAACCCGCCGATGCCCGCGAACTCGTCGGACTGCCTCGCCGCCAGATGAGTGCCGACCAGTTGCTCCGCCGACAATCCCAGCATGGCAAGCACGACAGCCATCACCGACGCTGCGAAAATCAGGAAGAGGACAAGCGAAAGAGCCGTGGCGCGCATGCTGTTGCTGACCTGACGCGGCACGCCAAACCAGAGGGCGACCAGAACGGCCGGCACCATGATGAACACGAACATCTTGGTGAGCAATGCGAGGGCGAACACACCGCCGGCGGCGGCGGCATGAAAGGCGCGGCTGCGCGGTGTGCCGCTGGTGGCGACATCGATTGCAACCAGCGCCAGGGTCACGGCGGGCAACCCGATCATCACGGAAACGCCGAGTTCGAGAAACAGGCTGCTCGAAGCCAACAGGATCACACTGACCGCTGCAGCGAAGAGGCCTTCGAACCTGGCCACCACCCTGAACAGGCTGACCGCAAGCACCGCTGCAAACAGCAGCACTGTCGCGCGTGCCGCCACGACTGAAAATGGAAAGAGGTCGTGGACCACAGCCAGCCAGTAGGTCAGCAGCGGTGGTTGATCGCTCCAGATCTCGGAGTAGAGCGCATGCCCCTGTGAAACCAGCACCGCCTTCTGCAGGTTGAAGCCCTCGTCGGGGTTGAACTCATACACGGCCCACCACGGCCCGAGCGCGCAGACGAGCCCTATGACGGCGACGGCCACAAACAGCTCAAAGGCGAACTTCCCGGCGGGGCGCTGGCTTGCTGCTTGCATTGTCATTTCCTGAAGAGGGGCACGCGGATGCGTGGCGCTGGCGAATTTTCCTTTCCTTATACATGGCCTGCGCGGCCCGTCATGCGTTCTCATACCCGTTGAGGAAGCTGGTCAGATTGTCGCCGAGATCGGCGGACAGGTAACCGCCTTCCTGGACGATGACGGATGGCAATCCAAGTCCGGCGATCGCCGCCGCGATGCGGCCGAAGCCCGGGGTCGTCACCTTGAAGCCGTGGAAGGGATCATTCTCGTGGGCATCGAGACCAAGGGCCACCACCAGCGCATCGGCGCCGAATGCGCGGATTCGCGCCAGTGCGATCTCCAGCGCGGCCAGGAATTCGCCGTCGTCGCTGCCGCGCGGCAGCGGCAGGTTGAGATTGTAGCCCAGCCCCTCGCCCTCGCCGCGCTCCTCGGCATGGCCCCAGAAGAAGGGATAGAAGCGCGCCGGATCGGCATGGATCGAGACGGTCAGCACATCGCGGCTGCCGTAGAAAATGCCCTGCGTGCCGTTGCCATGATGCACGTCGACATCGAGGATGGCGGGCCGGCGGCCGGCGCGCCTGAGCGCCTGCGCCGCGATCGCCGAATTGTTGAGAAAGCAGAACCCGCCGGCGAGATCGGAGAAGGCATGATGGCCAGGAGGTCTGCAGAGGGCATAGGCGGCGGGTTCGCCCGCCAGCACCGTGTCCACCGCGCTCAGCGCCGATTGCGCCGACCAATAGGCCGACTGCCAGGTGCCGGCGGCAATCGGACAGGATGTGTCAGCCTGGTGAAAGCCGGCCTGTCCGGAGGCGGAACGTGGATAGCTTGCCGTGCGCCGGTCGGGATGGATGTTGGGGATTACCTCTTCCGAGGCGCCCTCGGTGCGGATCCAGCGGCCGTGAATCGTCTCGAGAAAGACCAGATATTCCGGCGAGTGGATCTCGGCGATCGGCCCCGCGCCGTGATCGCTGGGCTTGATGAACCTGCAGCCCGCCGCGTCCGCCCCGCGCGTGAGCTCGGCGATGCGCTGCGGCTGTTCCGGGTTGGGCGAGAGCCGGCCGTTGGCCATGAAGTGCTTGGGGTCATGCGCCGATTGGCGCGCGTCGAAAATCGCCTTCATTGGGCATCTCCCAGTCTGTCATAGGCGGCGCCCCTGAGGGTCACGAACTGTGTTTCGGTGTTGTGGACGAAGCCGATGCGCTCGTAGAAGGCCAGCGCCCGCGGATTGGTGTGGTAGACATTGAGCCGGATGAACTCCGCCTCCCAGGCCCGCCGTCCGGCCGCGCGCACGGCCGACAGCAGCCTGACACCGAATTGCCGGCCGCGTCCCGACTCGGCCACCCAGAGATCCGAGACGTAAAGCCCGACGGCGCCAAGCGTGGTCGAGAAGAAGGGCGAGTAGGCGGCGACGCCGGCGACTTGTCCGTCGTCCGTCTCGGCCAGCAGCGCATGCATGACCGGTGACGGACCGAAGCAGAATCTGACGATGTCGGCGTCGCTGGCGCGGTGCACATCATCCATGTCCAGCGACAACTGGCGCAGCGCTGCGTTCAATCTCGCCGCATCCTCGATGACGGCCGGTCGGATGCTGATTTCGGTCATGCTCAAAACGCCACCCCTGCCTTGCCCTTCAGTCCGAGCATTGTCCGCGCCTCGTCGGGCGTTGCCACCGCACGTCCGAGATTTTCGACGATTTCACGCACCAGCGCCACCTGCTCGGCATTGGATTTCGCCAGCTGGCCGCGGGCGATGTAGAGATTGTCCTCGAGGCCGACCCGAACATGGCCGCCCATCGCGGCGCCGAGCCTGGCCAGCGCCATCTGCTGGCGGCCGGCGGCCAGCACCGAGAACATATAATCTTCGCCGAACAGGCTGTCCGCCGTCTGCCTGAGATGGGCCAGATGCTCCGGCTCGGCGGCGATGCCGCCCAGCACGCCCATGACGAACTGGATGAACATCGGCGTGCGGATGAGCCCGCGGTCGGCGAAATGCCTGAGCATGTAGAGATGGCTCACATCGTAGCATTCGAATTCGAAGCGGGCTCCGCGCTGCTCGCCCATCAGCCTGAGCACGCCCTCGATGTCGCGCGGCGTGTTCTTGAACACCAGATCGTCGGACTCGCGCAGGAACGGCTCCTCCCAGTCGTGAAGCCATTCAGTGCGCTTGCCGAGCATTGGATAGAGGGCGAAATTCATCGTCCCCATGTTGAGCGAGCACATCTCCGGCTTCATGGCCAGCGGCGCGGCAAGGCGCTGGTCGAGCGTCATCACCGCGCTGCCGCCGGTGGTCAGGTTGATCACGGCATCGGTGGCTGCGGCGATGACTGGGAGGAACGCCCTGTAGTGCTCGGGCGACGCCGACGGCCGTCCCGTGCCGGGATCGCGCGCATGCAGGTGCAGGATTGCGGCGCCCGCTTCGGCGGCGGCGATCGCCTGTCCGGCAATCGCCTCGGGGGTCACGGGCAGGTAGGGCGACATCGACGGCGTGTGGATAGAGCCGGTGACGGCGCAGGATATGATGATCTTGGACATGCTGCTTCCTGTCAGGCCGTCGCCATGGCAAGCCCGGCCCGGGCGGCGAACTTGTCGAGTGCGGTCGTCAGCATGTCGATGATCTCGTCGACCTGGCCCTCGGTGATGATCATCGGCGGACAGACCAGGAAATGATCGCCCTCGATGCCGCCGCGCGTCCGGCGCGAATAGATGATCAGGCCCTCCTCATAGGCAAGTTCCACCAGTTCCAGATAGGCGTTGAGCGCTTTCGGCAACGGCTGCATCGTCTGGCGATCGGACACGAGTTCGAACGCCAGCAGCAGCCCCTCGCCGCGCACATCGCCGATGAAGGAGAAGCGCTGCATCAGTGCCTCGAGCCGCGCCTTCAAGAGGCCGCCGACATGGGCGGCGTTCTGCATCAGCCCGCCGGTCTCGATCTCCTCGAGGACCGCCAGGCCCGCCGCACAGGCCAGCGGATTGCCGGCATAGGTGTGGCCGTGCTGGAAGCCGCCGGCGTCGAGCACCGGATCGATCAGCCGGTCATGGGCAATCATCGCGCCCAGCGGCGCGTAGCCGGCGCCGAACCCCTTGGATATGGCGATGATGTCGGGCTCGACGCCCCAGTGCTCGGCGCCCATGAACTTGCCGGTGCGTCCGCCGCCCGACATGACCTCGTCATGGATCAGGAGCACGCCGTGCCTGTCGCAGATCTCGCGCACCGCCTGCATGTAGCCCGCCGGCGGCACCAGGGCGCCGGTGGAGGCTCCCCCGATCGGTTCCTGGATGAAGGCCAGCACCGTGTCGGGGCCTTCCTCGATGATCTTTGCCTCCAGCATCGCCGCGTAATGGGCGCCAGTGGCGGGATCGTCCATCGCCAGGCCGTCGAGATAGGCGCGCGGGGCGGGAACCTTCGGCATGGCCTGCATCATCGGCAGGAATGGATCGGCGAGCGGCGCATAGCCGGTGAGCGCCAGCGCGCCCAGCGTGGAGCCGTGATAGCTCGGAGTGCGCGAAATCACCTTCCAGCGCGATCCCTGCCCCACGGTCACGGCATATTGCCGTGCCAGCTTGATGGCGCTCTCCACCGCCTCCGAGCCGCCGGAAACGAAGAACACCTTCTCCATGCCTTCGGGCGAGAGCGAGGCCACGCGAGCTGCGAGCAGTTCGGCGGGCTCCGTCTCGAAATGCAGCCGGTAGCCGAAGGTCGATTTCTCCATCTGCCGCCGCATGGCGTCGAGCACGCGCGGATTGGAGTGGCCGATATTGCTGACCATCGCCCCCGACGATCCGTCGAGGTAGCGCTTGCCGTCGACATCCCACATGTAGACGCCGCGCGCCTCCGCCAGCATCGGCCTGCGGGAGCGGGTCTGATAGAACAGGTGGCTCTTGGGTTTCACGAATGTTTCTCCAGCGGCAGCGCCGCGCAATCCTTCGCCCGGAACCGCAAGACCACCTGGGCACCGGTGGTGAAGGGATGGTCTTCAATCATGTTGATCGCCTGCAGATGCTGGTCGCCCACCCGCAGGAAGTAGCGGGCAGACTGGCCCTGGTAGTCGACGTTCTCGACCGTGGCGGCGACGGACAGGATCCCGTCCGCAGATGTCCCGGCCGGCATCAGATGCAACTTTTCCGCCCGGATGACCAGCCGCACGGGGCCGGACTGCGAAATATCCGGCCCGCGCTCCCGCGGGATCGCGAAGCGGGGGAAGTCCGGCAGTTCCAGCGCGAGTTCGTTCCCGGAGACAGTGGTGCACTGGGCGGGCAGAATGTTGGAGGCGCCCAGAAACTGGGCGACGAATTCGGTCGCCGGCGTGTTGTAGACCGCTTCCGGCGCGCCGACCTGCTCCACCCGGCCCTCGGACATGACGATGATCTGGTCGGACATTGCAAGCGCTTCGGTCTGATCATGGGTGACGAAGATGGTGGTCACGCCGATGCGCTGCTGGATGCGTTTGAGCTCGACGCGCATGTCCTCGCGCAGATTGGCGTCGAGCGCCGACAGCGGCTCGTCGAGCAGCAGCACGTCGGGTTCGATGACGATGGCGCGCGCCAGCGCGATGCGCTGCTGCTGGCCGCCGGACAATTGCTTCGGGTAGCGGCCGCCGACATCGGGCAGCTGCACCAGGTCAAGCGCGGCCGCGACCTTCCGCCTGGCCTCCTCCTTGCCGACATTGCGGTAGTTGAGACCGAAGGCGACATTCTCGGCAACCGTCTTGTGCGGAAACAGGGCGTAGTTCTGGAACACCAGCCCGAGATTGCGCTTGTGGATCGGCACGTCGTTGACACGCCTGCCATTGATGGCGATCTCGCCCTCGCTCGGATCGAGCAGGCCGGCGATCATCCGCAGCGTCGTGGTCTTGCCGCAACCGGACGGTCCCAGCAAGGTGATGAAACTGCCTTGGGCGATGTCGAGCGACATCGGATGCACGGCGGTGTACTCGCCAAATCGCTTGACGATTTTGGTCAGGGAAACGGCGCTCACGGCATCAGGCCTCCGGATTGGGGAAGGATCCGGCCCCACCGTGGCGGCGGGGCCGGGCATCGATCAGTAGCCGCGCTGGACGCGGGCGAACTCTTTCGACCAGTCTGCCTCGTTGCCGTTCCAGTAGTTCGGATTGGCAAATGTCAGGCCGGACAGCGTGCCGGTCGGATCGAAGGCCGGCAGCTTCGGGATCTTCTCGCCGAGATCGACCTTGGTCGGGTCGAGCGCGGGCGGATAGCTCTGGCCCTCCGCCACCGCGATCGAGGTCTCCTTGTCGAGCATGAAGTTGATCAGCTCTTCGCAGGCCGCCATCGGGCTGCCCTTGATCACGAACAGGCACTCCTGCCATCCGAAGCTCTGCGGCGGATCGAAATAGCCGATGTCGTGGCCTTGCTCCTGCAGGGCGTAGATGCGGCCCGACCAGCCTTCGGTGACGTAGATTTCCTCTTCCGCCAGCAGGCTCATCAGTTCGGCGCCCGAGGCCCAGTATTTCAGCGCCAGATCGCGATGCTTGCGCACGGCATCCCAGGCCGCATCCATGTCCTGGATGTCATTGGGGCTCTGACCCGTCTGCAACGCCGCGTACCAGAGGCGCGTGCGCCAGTCGCTCCAGCCGCCGATCTTGCCCTTGTACTTCTCGTCGATGAGGATCTTGGCGCCCTTCTCCTTCATTTCCTCGTCGCTGATATGCTTGCGGTTGTAGGCGAGGCCTGTCGTGCCGTAGTTGTAGGGCGCCGCGCTGAGGCTGTCGGGCGTGATCGACTTGAATGCATTCATCAGCGCCGGCATGACATTGGTCATGTTCGGGATGTTGTCGAGGTTGAGCTCGCTGTTCAGTTCGAAGCTGTGATAGCGGGCGTAATCGAACACGCCCGACAGATGGGCGATGTTGTACTCGCCGGGCTGACTGGCTCGCACCTGCGCGAGGTATTCATCGCCGCCGGGGAACGTTCCGTCCACGACCTTGATGCCGGTCTTGGCAGTGTAGGGATCGAAGGCATATTTGCGGAAGGCCTCCGAGACGACCCCGCCCCAGCCGTCAAAACGGACCTGGCTGACGTCTCCGGCGGCGAATGCCTGCCGGGCGAAGGGCATCTGCAGGCCATAGGCGGCGCCCGCGGCGCCGAGAAGGCCGAAGAAATTGCGGCGGCTGATGTCGCCGTTCTGGAACCGCTCGCGCAGTCGTTCGTAGCGTCTTGTATCGTCCATCTGGTTCTCCATCCGTGGTTCAAGGTCGATCGGGCGGTTCATCCGCCGCTTCTGGTTGAGAGTTTCCGGGCAATGGCCGCGCCCATCAGCGGCAGCCCGACGGTCAGCACGATGATGACCGTGCCAAGGGCGTTGATCTCCGGAGAGATCGAATTGCGCAGCATCGAGAAGATCTGCGTCGGCACGGTCTCGATACCGCCCGGCTTCCAGAACAGGGTTCCGGTGATGTCATCAAAGCTGATGGTGAAGGCGAACAGGCCGCCGGCCGCCACCGCCGGCATCAGCAGCGGAAGGGTGATGGCGAAGAATGTCTGCATCGGCGAAGCGCCGAGACTGAGCGCCGCCTCCTCGACATCGCGGCGGATGCTCACCAGCCTTGCCTGCACCACCAGAATGACGAAGGGCAGAGTGAAGATGACGTGGCCCATCAGAAGCAGCGTGAAGCTCTTGCCGATATTGAGGAAGTTCAGGAACAGCAGCAACGCCACCGCAAGCACCACTTCCGGCACCAGGATCGGCGCGATCAGCAGCGTTGTGATCAGGTTGCGCCCCGGGATGGCGTACCGCACCAGCGCCAGGCTGGCCAGCACGCCAAGAACGGTGGAGATCACCGCCGTCATCAACCCCAGCACGATCGAGGTTCGGAAGGCCCGCATGATCGCATCGTTGTTCCAGAGCACCTCGAACCAGCGGGTGGAAAGCCCCGTCATCGGGAAGCTGCCGAACTGGTTGGCATTGAACGACAGCAGCACCACCACCGCGATCGGCAGGAACATGAACAGATAGACCAGGACCGTGTAGGTGCGGATCAGACGCCAGCCCATCAGCCAAGCCCCTTCGCCAGTTGCGCCATGCCGAGATAGCGGTTGTAGATGAGCACCAGCGCGCCCAGCACGATGAGCAGCAGCAGCGACAGCGCCGAGCCAAGCGGCCAGTTGAGCTGCCGGATGATCGCCTCGTAGACCAGGTTTGCGAACATCGCGTCCCGCGGTCCGCCGAGGATGACCGGGGTGATGTAGGTGCCGGCGGCGAGCACGAAGCAAAGCAGCCCGCCCGCGGCCAGTCCGGGCAGCGACAGCGGCAGCGTCACCTGCAGGAATCCCTGCCAGCGCGTCGCGCCCAGCGAAGCCGCTGCGTCTTCCAGATTGGTGTCGATGCCGTCGAGGCTGACGAAAATGTTGAGCACCATGAACGGCAGCAGAAAATGCACGAGACCCAGGATCACCGTGGTTTCATTGTAGAGCATCTGGATCGGCTCGCCGATGATGCCGAGCCAGATGAGCGCCGAATTGAGCGCGCCGGACACTCCGAGAATGTTGATCCAGCTCATGGTCCGGATGATGTAGCTGATCCAGAACGGCAGCATCAGCAGCACCAGCAGGATCAGCTTGTTGCCTTTGGAGCGCGCTATGAAATAGGCGGCGGGATAGCCGAGCAAGGCGCAGGCGATCGTGGTGATGGCCGAGATCTTCAGCGTGTTGAAGAGGATGTCGCGATAGAAACCGTCTGTCAGCACCTCCTGCCAGTTGTCGAGGAAGAAGCCCGGCGTGTCGGCGCCCTGCGCGCTC
This sequence comes from Hoeflea marina, assembly GCF_003182275.1. Lineage (GTDB taxonomy): Bacteria > Pseudomonadota > Alphaproteobacteria > Rhizobiales > Rhizobiaceae > Hoeflea > Hoeflea marina. The sequence continues at coordinate 27,875 of NZ_QGTR01000007.1, read as the reverse complement.
TTGAGCCAGAAGGAGTAGACCACGATGAACATCAGCGGCACGATCAGCAGCAGGCAGATCGCCGTCAGTGCCGGCGCCAGCAGAATCCACGGCTGCCGCGCCTCTCGTGCCTCAATGCTCATGATCCAGAGCGCTCCCCGGCGCTTTTGTCGTTGACCCATGATGGGAGCCCTCGACATATTGATCAAATAGATAATTGATATTGTCATCATTGATGATATTGATAATGAGATGAGCAGTCTCACCCCGCCCGAACGTCTGGCCCGAGATCTGGACTGGAACCTGCTGCGCACTTTTCTGGTGCTCGCCGGATCGCGCTCGGTGACCGACGCCGCCGAACGGCTCAGCCTGAAGCAGCCCACGGTTTCCAGCGCCCTCAAGCGTCTTGAGGATCGCCTCGGCAAGCGTCTCATCAACCGCAAGCCCGGCAGGTTCGAGCTCACCGCCGCCGGCAGGCTGCTCTATGACGAGGCCATCGACATCCACAGCGCCATCCTCAGGCTCGGTACCGTCATTCGCGATGTCGAGGACGAGGTCAGCGGCCATGTCCGCATCGTCATGGCCAGCCATGTGGTCAGCCCGCTGGTCGACGCGATGCTGAACCGCTTCCACATTGACCACCCCCGCGCCACGCTTTCCATCGAGATCATGGCCAGCCGCAGCGCGCTCTCCGCCATCGCCGCCCGCCGCGCCTCGCTGGCGATCTGCCTGGTGATGGATCGCAGCCCGCAGCTCGAATACCGGCGCCTGTTCCGGGAGTATTTCGGGCTCTTCTGCGGTCCCACCCATCCGCTCTTCGGCCGCGAGGGAGTCGCGGTCGCGGATCTGGAGGGCCATTCCTCGGTCAGCTTCGTCACCGACCAGATGGGTGACGCCCTCCGTCCGGTTGCCGAAATGCGCGCAGAGGCGAAGCTGGATGCGCGCATCGTCGGCACCTCGCCGAACCTCGAGGAGGTCCGCCGCATGATCATTGCCGGCCTCGGTATCGGCCCGCTTCCGCTCCATGTGGTGCGCGAGGACGTCGAGCGCGGCCGGTTGTGGCGGCTGCCGCCATACGACAATCCTCCGGCAATCGATGTGCATGTGGTCTGGAACCCGCATTCCAAGCCCAACCGCGCGGAAACGGCCATGCTCAGGGCCATCACCGATCTGATCGACCGCACGCCGATGGACGATCGGATCTACCGCTAGAACGCCGTCAACGCCTGCGAAAGCCCGGGCGCGGCAGACCGAGCCATCCCGAGAACGCAGACTTTTCTTAACCAGTTCTTTCGATGAGTTCAGTTTTTGATACCGGAATCTCACGTGCACGCGTTTAGTAGTTGATTATGAGTTCTGAGTATAACTCGCGGCTGAGCACCCCAAACTGAAACCAATCGGGGATGGAAATTGGCGACAAGCAGATCCGCATTTGGCCCGGTAGCTGGCGCAACCAGCGATGATATTGTTGAGGCGCTCAGATCCGCTGCGGTCGAACTGAGACACCCCGGCCGCGTTGCCGGAACAGCGAAGCATCCGCTGTTCTCCGAGCTGACCTCGCTCAGGGCCATGATCGACCACGTGCCGGACTATCTCTTCGTCAAGGACATGCAGCACCGTTACCTGATCGCCAATCGGACGATCGCGGTTGATCTCGGCTTTGCCGACCCTTCGGACCTGTGCGGCAAGACGGATGCCGATCTTCAGCCCGTTGAACGGGCCAGGAAGCTTCACGACGATGAGCTTCGAATTCTCCAGACCGGCAAGCCGATGCTCGACAGCGAGGAGCATGTGCAGCTCTCTTCGGGAACGCGGCGATGGCTGTCGACCTCGAAATTGCCCTTGCACAACGCGGCAGGAGAGATCATCGGCATTGTCGGCGTCTCCCGCGACATCACCAAGCGCAAGCGCTCGGACATTCTGCTTGAGGGACAGACGCGAGTGCTGGAGATGATCGCCAGGAACGATTCGGTCTTCGACGTGCTCAATTCCCTGGTTCAGGTGATCGAGCACCAGATGGAGGGTGTATTCTGCTCCGTGCTGCTCTACGACGCGAGGACCAGGCAACTCCACCATGGCGCGGCACCAAGCCTGCCGCCCGCCTATGTCGATGCCATCGACGGCGTGACGATCGGCGCAAGCGTCGGCTCCTGCGGAACCGCGGCCTATCACGGCATGCCGGTGGTTGTATCCGACATCGCCAACGACCCGCGGTGGGAAGGATTTCAGGAGCTTGCCGAGCTCCATGGCCTGCGCTCCTGCTGGTCCAATCCGATCCTCTCGCATCAAGGCACGGTGCTCGGGACCTTCGCCATGTACACCGGCAGGGTGGCAAGCCCGGGGGCGGCCGAACTCGAACTCACCCATGATGCCGTGCGGCTGGCGGCCATCGCGATCGAGCGCAAGCATGCCGAGGACCAGATCAACCATCTGGCCCATCACGATGCCCTCACAGGTCTGCTCAACCGGACCCTTCTGGAGGAGCGCATCGACCGGGCCATTGGCGAGGCGAGACCGGAAAGAACGTGCCTCTCGCTTGTCTTTCTTGACCTCGACAACTTCAAGCTGGTCAATGACAGCCTCGGCCACACCGCAGGCGACACCGTGTTGAGCACCGTGGCGCGGCGGATGCAGAGCTGTGTCGGCCCCGGCAACACGATTGTCCGGATCGGCGGCGACGAATTCGTTATCCTGCTCGCCGGCCAGGCCGACGATCCCGCCGCGAACCTGGAAGTCCTGGAACGCATCCGCGCCGAGATCAGCAAGCCATTCATGGTCGATGGCCATGCGTTTCACATCACCTGCTCCATGGGCGTGGCGACCTATCCGGCCGATGGCAGATCGACGGAGACCTTGCTGATCAACGCGGACGCCGCGATGTACAAGGCGAAGGAGGCTGGCCGCGACAATTTCCAGTTCTACACCACCGAGATGAATTCCAGGGTCCATGGCCGGCTCAACCAGATCGAAGAACTGAGAACGGCAATTTCCGGTGGCGAATTCCATCTTCGCTATCAGCCCCAGATCGACCTTGCCTCCGGCAGGATGGTCAGCATCGAGGCGCTCGTGCGCTGGGACCACCCGGTCAAGGGGCTGATCTCGCCGGCGGACTTCATTCCCCTGGCCGAATCCTCCGGCCTGATCGTGCCACTGGGCGACTGGGTACTGCAGGAGGCCTGCCGCCAGAACAAGTCCTGGCAGGACGCCGGGCTCGCGCCGCTCACCGTCTGCGTGAACGTGTCCGCGCGCCAGTTCTCCGACAGGACCTGGGTCTGCCGGGTCAAGCATGCCCTTGATCTCAGTGGCCTTGATGCCGGCTGCCTGGAGCTTGAACTGACCGAGAGCCTGCTGATGCAGAACATGGACCAGGCCATTGCCACCATGAACGACCTGCGCGAGCTGGGTGTCCGCTTCGCCATCGATGATTTCGGAACCGGCTACTCCAACCTTAGCGCGCTCAAGTCCTTTCCCGTTGCCCGGCTGAAAATCGACAAGTGCTTCATCAGCAACCTCGCCAGCGACGACAGCGACCTCGGCATCGTTGCCGCCATTATCTCGCTTGGCCAGAATCTGCGCATGAAGGTCATCGCCGAAGGCGTCGAGACGGGCGAGCAGCTCGAGATCCTGCGGCGCAATGGCTGCGACGAGGTTCAGGGCTTCCATTTCAGCCGGCCTGTCGCCCCCGATGTCATAGGCTCGATGCTGGCGGGACATCACCCGGTCATCAGGCCCCTGCCGAGGGCTGGATGACATCGGCAATTCCCGGCCTGCACCGCCCTGCGGAATCACCTGCGCTCGCGGCACCCGTCGTGCAGCACGCCGAGAATGTCGTAGACAGGCTCTAGTCTCGCAGCCGCAGATCCTAAATTCTGCCTTCACGCACAATCAGGGTCGAACGCAATGGCAGAGTTTCCGCAGAAGGCGAAGGTCGTAATCATCGGACTGGGTGGAATCGTGGGCGCCTCCATCGCTCACCATCTCATCGAGCGGGGATGGGATGACATTGTCGGCATCGACAAGTCCGGCATTCCGACCGACATCGGTTCCACCGCTCATGCTTCTGACTTCTGCTACACAACGTCCCACGACTATCTCTCGGTCTGGACCACGCAGTACTCGATCGATTTCTACGAGAAGATGGGGCACTACGCCCGCATCGGCGGGCTGGAAGTGGCCCGGGCCGGCGACGACGCCTGGATGCTCGAGATCAAGCGCAAGCTGTCATCGGCCAAGGCGTTCGGCACGCGCGCGCATTTTGTCGGTCCCGCCGAAATCAAACAGAAGTTTCCGCTGATCGAGGAGGACATGGTTCAGGGCGGCCTGTTCGACCCCGATGCCGGACTTGTCATACCGCGGTCGCAGACGGTTGCCGGCAAGCTGGTGGACGCAGCGGAAAAGAGCGGCAAGCTCGCCATCTTCGGCAACACCGCCGCCCAGTCGCTGATCGTCGAGAATGGCCACATCAAGGGTGTCGTCACCCATCGCGGCACCATCATGGCCGATCGTGTCATCGTCTGCGCCGGCATCTGGGGCCGGCTGATTGCCGACATGGTGGGCGAGGACCTGCCGGTCATGCCGGTCGACCATCCACTCACTTTCTTCGGCCCGTACAACGAGTTCGAGGGAACCGGCAAGGACATCGGCTTTCCGCTGCTGCGCGACCAGGGCAACTCCGCCTATATGCGCGACACCGGTGATCCGAAGACCGCCGAGGGCGGCCAGATCGAGTGGGGCTACTACGAGACCGACAATCCGCGCCTGTGCCATCCGCGCGAGATCCTGGAAAAGCACGAGGCGCGGCTTTCGCCCTCGCAGCGCGACCTCGACATGGAGCAGATCATCGGCCCGCTGGAGCGCGCCATGGAACTGACCCCGATCCTGGGCGAACTCGGCTACAACGAAAGCCATTCCTTCAACGGCCTGCTGCAGGTCTCTGCAGCAGGCGGCGCCTCCTGCGGCGAGAGCCAGAAGGTCCGCGGCCTCTGGTATTGCGTCGCCATCTGGGTCAAGGACGCCCCCGGCTACGGCAAGCTGATCGCCGACTGGATGACCGATGGCCGCACAGAAATCGACCACAACTCCATCGATTACGCCCGTTTCTACCCGCACCAGATGACCGAGGAGTTCATCGAGGGCCGCAGCCGCGAGGCCGCCCAGAAGATCTATTTCCCCGCCATCCATCCGCGCGAGCCCTATGCCTCGGGCCGCAACGTCAAGCGCTCGCCCTTCTATGAGCGCGAGGTCGAACTCGGCGGCCACTTCATGGAACTCGGCGGCTGGGAGCGTGCCCACGGCTACAGCGCCAACGAGCACCTCTTGGAGAAATATGGCGAAAGGGTCCCGGTCCGCGCGGCGGAATGGGACAACCGCCATTTCTGGCGCGTCTCCAATGCCGAGCACCTGGCGATGAGCGAGGATTGCGGCATCGTCAATCTCAGCCATTTCCACATGGTCGACATCGAGGGGCCGGACCATGTCGATCTGCTCGAATGGCTGTGCGCCGCCAAGATCGGCGGAGACGCCAACATCGGCAAGGGCATCTACACCCACTTCCTCGACGACGAGGGCATGGTGCGCGCCGATTTCACGGTCATCCGCATGGCCGACCGCTGCCGCCTGATCAACGGCGCCGATGCCGGCCCGCGCGACCTGCACTACGTGCGCCGCGTCGCCGAGGACAAGGGGTTCGACGTCACCATCACCGACGTCACCGAGAAGTTCATCACCATCGGCATCTGGGGCCCGAACGCCCGCGATACGCTGAAGAAGGTGGTCGCCGATCCGGCCGGTCTGGATGTGGAGAACTTCGCCTTTGCCGCCATCAAGCCCATCGACATCGCTGGCAGGACGGTGTCGGCCTTCCGCCTCTCCTATGTCGGTGAGCAGGGTTGGGAACTGCACATGAAGTACGAGGATGGCCTCGCCGTCTGGGACGCACTGCGCGCCACCGGCGTGATGGCCTTCGGCGTCGAGACCTATGCCAATTCGCGGCGAATGGAAAAGAGCCTGCGGCTGCAGAACGGCGACCTGCTCACCCAGTACAATCTGATCGAAGCCGACCTGGCGCGGCCCAAGGTCAAGGAAGCCGACTTCCGCGGCAAGGCGAAACATCTCGAATACAAGGCGCGCGACCACCAGCCGGCCATGCTCTGCACCCTGGTGATGACCGGGAACACGGATTCGGCGGGCGTCAAGCGCTATCCGGTCGGCGCCATGCCGGTGATGGACCCCGAGACCGGCAGGACGCTCGTCGATGAGCTCGGGCGGATTTCCTACACCACGTCGGTCGCTTTTGGTCCGACCATCGGCAGCAACATCGCGCTCGCCTATCTGCCCTGGGATTACTGCCAGGTCGGACGCAAGCTGCAGGTCGAGTATTTCAGCGAGGCCTACCCGGTCGAGGTGGCGGCGGTCGGTTACAAGCCGCTCTACGATCCGGAGAACCTCAAGCCGCGCAGCTGATCGACCAATCCGCCGACGGCATAGCCAAGCCCGCGCCGATCATGACCGATCGGCGCGGGTTTTTCATGACGGCACAAGCGCGGCAGCCCACCCGGCCGCTTGTCAGGTGACCCCGCCATCGGCGATGATGGTGCGGCCGGTGACCCATCCCGCCTCCGTCGAGGCCAGGAAACCGACGATGCCGGCGATGTCGCCGGGCTGGCCGATGCGGGCGAGCGGCGTCATCGCGATGATCTGCTCGCCGCGCTCCTCGATGATCTTCGTCGTCATGTCGGTCTCGATCACGCCCGGCGCTACCGCGTTGACGGTGATGCCGCGGGGACCCAGTTCCTTGGCGAAGGCGTGCGTCAGGGTGACCACCGCCGCCTTGGAGGCGGAATAGACGGAGCTCGTGGGAATGGGGCGGTAGGCGAGCGCCGAGGCGAAATTGATGATGCGTCCGCCGGGCGATGGCAGATGCGGCAGCGCCGCCTCGGTCATCAGCACGGTTCCCATGACGTTGGTGTCGAGGATCGACCGGATGAAGGCCGCGTCCATCTTGCCGAGCGCGCGGTAATGCCCGAGGGCGGCGCAATTGACCAGGATGTCGAGCCCGCCAAACACCTCGACGGCGCGCGCCATCAGCGCGGTGACCGCCTCCGGGTCGGCCACGTCGGCCTGCACCGCGGTGCAGGCGCCGCTGTCACCCGCAAGCTCGACGGCGAGCCTGTCCGCCGCCTCGTGGTCGGAACGGTACGCGATGACGACCCGGCACCCGAGGGAGACGAGGTGGCGTGAGACAGCCGCACCGATCCCGCGCGATCCACCGGTGACCAGAGCCACCTTGCCTTGCAGGCCTGTGAGCGTCGTCATGCCGCCGCACCGGGCATCGGGTAGTCGTCGGCATTGAGCACCCATCCGGGCTTCTCGGAAAAGTCCACGCGCGGCGGCGAGAAGATGTCGATGAGCTGATTGCCGCTGTCCTCCATGGCCCGCGAGGTGTGGATCGCAGGAGGCGGGATGACCGCGATCGACGGCGAACCGCACAGTTCGTGGTCGTCGGCGCGCCAGGCGTTGAGATTAGGCGTCCACGGCCAGCGGATGTGATGGGTGAACGAGCCCGTGAGCGCCAGCGAGCACTGTTCGAAATCGTCATGATAGTGAGGCGACAGCTTGGTGATGTCGCGCGGTTTAGGCTCCGCGGGAAGGCAGTTGACCATGAAGGTGGTGCAACGGAAAATCCGGCCGAAGCGGCCCGGCTCGGCCGGCACGTCGAGCGAATAGCTGCGCACCCTGTGTCCGTCGCGCGGCTCCGGCCAGGCGACGAAAGGCGGGATGTTCGGATGCGGCTCGGAGTAGGCATCGGCATTGGCGCAGGCTGCCGAGAGATCGTCGGAGCGGGTGGTGAACATGCGCACCAGCCTGCCGCCGGCGGGCATCGTCACGGTGCTGTCGCCCGGCGGCACAAAGGCGATCGAGTACCCCGGAACGGTTTGAGTGCTGCCCTGCCAGCTGATCGTTGCCGACGCCTCCGGATCCTGCAGCAGCACGACATATTCATCGATCTGCGCGGTCCGCGAGAAGGTCGCGCCCGGCCTGGCCTCGCTGTAGGCGATGACGAAATTTTGTCCCCGCCCCAGCCAGGTCCTGCCGCTGGCGTCATCCAGTTGCGGCGCGCTCTCGTAGAATTTCAGGTATTCCGCAGCCGCGAATTCGCTGGCCGCAGGCCCCGCCTTGGCGGTCGCAAGTGACGCGCGCGGATCAGTGCTGTTGTACATTCCCACCTCCATGACAGGTTGGAACACATCCGACCTGTTCTTGTCTGCATAACATCGTTCCGTTTTTGACGATAGCCACGACAATGCCGTTGTCAAGATGGACGGCCCGCCGGACGGCATGTTTTGGGATCAGAGGGCGCCGTGGCCAAGTGCCCGGGAAACCCGCTGGGCGGCGGCCATGGTGCGCGCGCGCTGGTCTTCGGAGGGTGTTCCGGCGATGAACTGCACCATGTCGACGATGCCGACCGTGCCGCAGACGGCGCCGGTCGAATCGAAGATCGGCGCGGCCAGTGTGTTGAGCCCGATTCCGGTCTCGTTTGGCGCCGTGGCCCAGCCCTGGGCACGCACCTTGTCGAGTTCCGCGGCAAGCGCCTCCGGGCTGACGATGGTGTGTTGCGTGAAGACCTGGAGCTTGGACCGGAGCACGCGGGCGCGGAATTCCGCCGAGGAGAAGGCAAGCGCCGCCTTGCCCTGCGCGGAGCTGTGGAAGCTCAGCATGGAGCCGGAGCGGACGCCGATTTCGATGGCCGATCGGCCTGGAACCGTAGCCAGCACCCGCATGCCGTCCGGCGTGATCTGCGAAACGACCGCCGAGTGGCCCAGCGCATCGCGCAGTTCCAGCAGCGGGTCGGCTGCCACGTGGGCGAGATCGAGACTGTCGCTGACCGCACGCCCGAGCGCCACCAGCCGCGGGCCACAGGCGTATCGGTCGGAATCGACGGGCTGGACGATGTAGCCCTCCTGGACCAGCGTCTGCAGGTGGCGGTGGATGCGGCTCTTGGTGGTACCCAGCGCCTGTGCCAGGGTAGTCACGCCGACGGCGCGCTGCTCGCGGGCAAGATGTTCTATGATGCTCAGGGCCAGGTTGACGGCCTGCACGCCGTCTCCGCTCTTGCCTTCAATCCGCGGCATTGTCTTTCCCTTCGCCGATTGCCTCTTGGCGCGTCACGCCGCAGGAGGCGGGCAGCAGGACCGTAGCCTGCCCCGCCGCCTGTCGCCGGCAGCGTCGCAACGATCCTTCAACCAGGAAAAACATCGGAAACGCCAGAATTGCAAAATGCTGTTTCGTACAGCGATACATTAGAAAGATTTGAGTTGCATGTCAACGCAGCTCCGCTGCCACCAGGCCGCGCCTTCAGCCGGATCGGGTCCATGCCGCCTCCGGACCCAGGTCAAGCGGATGGATGTCGCTGCGCACCGGCGCCACGGGCAGCGCGGCCACCTCCATGAGCCGGGCCGCGAAGTCGGCCAGGTACTCGCTGCGGACCTCCGGCTCGACCCGCGGGGCCGCGTAGGCGACAAAGGCCTCGGAAACCTCATAGCCCATATATTCGAGGCCGAGCCGCCGCACCGGCATCAGCACGTCCTCGATCGGCCCATAGACGCCGTCGACGGAGAATCGCGCCGGCGTGCCGCCGGTGGTGACGGCAAAGACCGCCCGCCGGCCGCGGAACAGTCCGCTCTCGAAGCGGTATCCGTCGACATAGGCAAAGCCGTAGGCCAGCACCCGCTCGAACCATCCCTTGAGCATCGCCGGCGGCCCGCCCCACCAGAGCGGGAAGACAGGAACGAGAATGTCTGCGGCGGCGACCTTCTGCTGCTCGGCCGCGATGTCGGCGGAGAAGGCACCGAGGCGCGCAGCCCTCGCCTGCTCGGACTGGTAGTGAAAGCGGCCAGGATCGGCCGCGCCGACAAAATCATGGCGCCCGGCCACGGGGTTGAACCCGAGGGTATACAGGTCGCTCACCTGGACATCGTGCCCGGCGGTCTCGAGCGCCACGCGTCCGGCATCCACCAGCGCGTGGCAGAACGAGCCGGGCTCGGGATTGGCGAGGACGAAGAGGACTGTGCGGCGGCTCATCAGAAGCCGACCTGGTCGCCGCCCTTGAGGCCGAGGATGGCGCGCGCCTCGGCGGGCGTGGCGACCTCGAGGCCGGCTTCGTGCACCATGCGGACCGCCTTTTCCACCTGCTCGGCATTGCTGGTGGCAAGCTTGCCCGGGCCAGCCCAGATCGAGTCCTCGAGCCCGACGCGCATGTGTCCGCCCATCAGCATCGACTGCAGGCCGACGCTCATCTGGTTGCGTCCGGCCCCCAGCACCGACCACTGGTAAGTGTCCCCGAACAGCCGATCGGCGGTGCGCCGCATGTGCATGACATCCTCCGGATGCGCACCGATGCCGCCGAGAATGCCGAACACAGACTGGATAAAGATCGGCGCCTTGATCAGCCCGCGCTCGACGAAATGGGCGCAGGTGTAGAGATGGCCGATGTCATAGCATTCGATCTCGAAGCGGGTGCCGTTCTCAGCGCAGGTGGTGAGGATCTTCTCGATGTCGGCAAAGGTGTTGCGGAAGACGCGCGAGCGCGACCCCTCGAGATAGCTGTGCTCCCATTCGTGCTTCAGGTCGGGGAAACGGCCGAGCATCGGGAACAGACCGAAATTCATGCTGCCCATGTTGAGGGAGGCGACCTCGGGCTTGAACGCAGCCACCGGCGAGAGACGCTCCTCGATGGTCATCGTCGCCGCGCCGCCGGTGGTGATGTTGATCACGCAGTCGGAGCGCTGCTTGATGACGCGCAGGAACGGTTCGAAGGCTTCCGGCGACTGCACCGGCTCGCCATTGTCCGGATTGCGCGCGTGCAGGTGAACGATGGCGGCTCCGGCCTCAGCCGCGCCGACCGCGGCATCGGCAATCTCCTGCGCGGTGACGGGCAGATGCGGCGACATCGACGGCGTGTGGATCGAGCCCGTCACGGCACAGGTGATGATGACTTTGCGCGCTTGCCTGGTCATGGAAGTCTCCTCGAATGAAATTGGATCAGTGGCCCGCAAGCAATGCGGTGGGAATGAAGAGCGAGAATGCCGGCACCAGGGCGACGAGCGCCAGCACCACGAGGCAGATCCCGATCAGCGGAACCGCTTCCCGGATCACCGCCGACAGCGGCTGGCCCGACGTCGCCGACACGATGAACAGGAGGATCCCCACCGGTGGCGTGGCCAGCCCGATGACAACGTTGAGCACCGCCATGGTGCCGAACTGCACCGGGTCCATTCCGATAATGGCGGCGAGCTTGATCAGGATCGGCATCGTCAGGATGAGGATCGAGATCGGCTCGAGGAACATGCCAAGCAGCAGCAGGAAGACATTGAGCATCAGCAGGATGAGATACTTGTTCTCGGTGATCTCGAGCACCAGATTGGCGATCATCGTCGGCGCGCGCTCGAGCGTCAGCACGAAGGAGACGATGGAAGCCATCGAGGTAATGAACAGGATCGACGCGGTCACCAGGGCCGTGGCGATGAGCGATTCCCAGATCCGGGCGGGCGTCAGGTCCCGATAGATGAGGCCGATGACCAGGGCGTAGGCCACCGCCACCGCTGCGGCCTCCGTCGGGGTGAAAATGCCGCCCTTGATGCCGACCAGGATGATCAGCGGCAGGATCAGCGCCGGCAGGGTGCGTCGGGTGGCGGACATCCGCTCGCCCCAGGCGAGTTTCGGCGTGGTGGGAAAGCCGTCGCGGCGGGCACGCCAGGTGGCATAGATCAGCAGCCCGGCGCCGATGCCGATGCCGGGCGCCACGCCGGCCAGAAACAGCTGGCCGATGGAGGCGCCGGACAGCACGCCGTAGATGATCATGGTGATCGACGGCGGGATGATCGGCCCCATCACCGAACTCACCCCGACAAGCGCCGCGGCATAGGCCGGCGGCATGCCCTGCTTGCTCATGGTGGGAATGAGGATCGAGCCCAGCGCCGAGGCCTCGGCGGTGGCGCTGCCGGAGATGCCGGCGAAGAAGCCGGACGACAGCACCGTGACCGCCGACATTCCGCCCTGCCGGTGACCGACCATGGCGCGGGCGAAATGGACGATGCGGTCGGTGACTCCGCCGACATTCATCAGGTTGCCGGCCAGCAGAAACAGGGGAATGGTGAGCAGCACGAACTGGTCGACACCGGCCATCATGCGCTGCGGCAGGGCCAGCACCAGAGCCCCGTTGCCGGAGATGTAGAGATAGACGGTGCCGGCCACCCCGAGCACGAGCGCGATGGGAACGCCCGTGGCAACGAGCACGGCGAAGACTGCAAGAAAGCCGGCCATCAGGCGATTTCTCCGGAATCGGGGGGAGTTTTCGTGCTGTCGGGTTCACCCCGCCAGAGCCTTCCGGCCCGCAGCAGCAGGTCCACGAAGATATGAAGGAAGAGCAGCGCCGAGCCGACCGAGACCGACACATAGACCCAGCGGATCGAGATGTTCAGCGTTCCGCCGGCGATGCTCTCCCAGATGAAGTCCAGCGCCGGAATCGTCTGGTTGTCGAAGCGGGCGGCGTAGGTCCAGCCGGCCCAGGTCATCAGCGCAAGAAAGAAGAGGGTCGGCACCGACATGACGATGCGGGTGACACGGCGTGCCGTCAGGGACAAGGTCTCTGGCAGCATCTCGAGCGAAATGAACTCGCCCTTCTGATAGGACATGCCAAGCAGCAGGAAGGTCATCCAGATCAGAATGTAGCGGCACAGTTCCTCCGCCCAGATGAGCGACGAGTTGAACACGTAGCGCGCGGTCACCTGGGTGATCATGATGATGACGATCGTCGCCATCATGCTGCCTGCGGCAAACCGCATCGCCCGCTCATAGGCGCTGACGATTGCATATCCCAGGCCTGGCCTTGCCTCGCTCGCTTGCATGCTGTCTCTCCCTCGTCCACACGGGCCGTTCATGCGACACTGTCCCGCCGGGCCGGAGGGGCCCGACGGGACAGTGTCCGCCGTTCTCGATCTCAGGCGCGGGCGGCAGCCACGAACTCGGCGATCAGCGGCGATTTCTCGCTCCACTGGCCGACGATAGGGGATACCTTTTCCCTGACCTTGTCGAGGCCTTCGAGCGTGACGATCTCGACGCCCTTCTTCTTCAGTTCGTCGCGGCCGGTGAGATCCTGCTCCTTGGCATAGGCCAGCGTGGCGACGACCGACTCCCGGCCCGCCTCGCGCATGGCGCCCTGCATGTCGGCGTCGAGCGAATCGAAGACGCTCTTGGCAATGGCCGTCGTCGAATGCCATGGATAGTGGCCGGTCAGCGTGAAGTGCTTGCCAACTTCCCAGAGGTTCTCGCCGAGCATCGAGGAGACGTTGATCTCGACGGCGTCGATGACCTTGGTTTCAAGCGCGCCGTAGACTTCGCCGTAGGGAAGACCCACGGGCGAGACACCGACGGCTTCCCAGATCGCCTTGTGCAGCGGCACGGGAACGATGCGGGTCTTGAGCCCCACGAACTGGTCGATGCTGGTCACCGGGCTGGCGACCGACAGGAAGTGGCGCTGGCCGATGTCGGCGGTGGCAAGGCCGATGAGGCCGGCGGGCTCCAGATCGTCATGGATCTTCTGGGCGATCTCGGTCTTGGAGATCTCGGCAAAATGGTCGTAGTCGCGGATCAGGAACGGCAGCTGGTAGGCGTCGAGCGCCGGCCGGCCGGTGACCAGCGGAAACTGCACGCCGCTGGCGTTGCAGATGTCGAGCGTTCCGGCCATCACCGATTCGAGGTTCTGCTTGTCGTCGCCGAGCTGACGGTTCGGAAAGATCTGGATGTCGAAGGCGCCCGGAACGAGCTTCTCGAGCGCCTCGGCGAAGCTGGTGGCGATCTTGTGACCCGGATGGATCTCGTTGGCCGCGTGCGCGAAGCGAAGCGTCCGGGTGGCGGCACGCGCCACCCACGGCATTGAAAGCGCCACGCCTGCGGCGAGACCGGTCTTGAGCATATTACGACGTGTGAACATTGGTTTTCCTCCCTTTTCAGTGCAACATGGATTGGTCTTTCCGCACCGGCTAGCTGATGTCGAGCAGCCAGGCGGCATTGTCTCCGATCATCTTCCGGATATCGGCCTTGGAGATCTGCAGGTCGAGCAGCAGCGCGACGATCTGGCGGAAGCCCTCGATCGGACGCGGCGAGCCCTGCAGGCCGAGATCGGAGGAGAGCACAGTGCGGTCCGCGCCGGCGATCTCGATGTAGTGGGCGAGATCCTGCGGCGTGAATTCGAGGGCCTTGCCCTCGATGAACATGCAGATGGAATGTTCCAGATAGGCGCCCAGCCGGACCAGTTCGCGCATGTCGTCATCGGTGCATCCGACCACATAGGTGGGATGGTTGACCAGCATGCGCTTGACGCCGCGCCTGCCTGCCTCCTCGAACACCTGGATGAGCTCGGATGCGGGCAGATGGCCACCGGCAAGAATCATGTCGGCTTCAGCGACAAGATCGAGCACCATCTTGGTGTCGTCGGTGATATTCCCGTTGGCGTCCAGCGCACTGAGCGGAATCGGCGGCAGCATACGCCTGGCGGTTTTCGGGAAATTCTTGGCGGCACCCTCCGTCTGGGCGATGTGATTGGCCGCCGAAAGCGTCGGCAGCCAGACGATCTTGGCGCCGATGTTGGCGGCGTGATTGACCGCATGCGGATTGATGCCGCCCGAGGCGTTGTTAAGCGCGACGCCCGAATACAGCCGCACGCCGGTCTCCGGAAACAGCTTCTCCAGCATCACCGCATGGGCGACGCCAAGATAGAAGTGATCCTTGTAGAGCACCGCACGGAAACCGGCGCCGGCCGCATCCATCAGCGCCTCGTGGTGATCGAGAATCCGCGGCATCGCCGCCGGTCCGCTGTGGCAATGCAGGTCGATGGCGCCGACCAGCAGCTCGGCCACTTCCGTTTTGCGCGTCTCAGATAGCGTGTTCATTGAGCAATCCTTCCTGCCGCCGCTCCGCAGCGCATCGGCGTGTGATCAGCGCCGCGGTCCTGCCGCGGCATTCGGATGATGCGACATTGGCGCATGGAGTCGGCGCGGCCGTGCTGCCGCGTCGGGCCCCGCAGCGCCCGTCAGGCATCGGCCTTCTCCAGCGACTGCGCCACCCGCTCGGAAAAATCGGCCAGCGTCTTGATTGCCGCCTGACGCATCAGGCCCTGGTCGGAGGAGAGGATGAATGCGGACGC
The DNA here is from genome assembly GCF_003182275.1 of Hoeflea marina. Lineage (GTDB taxonomy): Bacteria > Pseudomonadota > Alphaproteobacteria > Rhizobiales > Rhizobiaceae > Hoeflea > Hoeflea marina. The sequence goes on along the minus strand of NZ_QGTR01000007.1, from coordinate 12,694 downwards.
GCCCTTGGCCGTGAGCTCGGCGGCATCGTCAAGCGACCCGGCCAGGATGCAGACCGGCTTTCCGGCCTTGCGGGCGGCGGCCAGAATGGTGTCGGTGGCCTCGCGCACGGCAGGCGATCCGCCGTCCCACTGCCGGTAGGCAATCGTCAGATCGCCACGGCCGATGAAGACGCCATCAATTCCGTCGACGGCGAGGATCTGGTCGACCAGGTCGATGGCGTGCGGATCCTCGATCATGGCGATGACAGTGACGCCGTTGTCCTGCTCGGACACATGCCCGGCGAAGCCCGCCCTGCCGAAGCCGCCAGCGCGCGTGGTGTTGGAAAAACCGCGGGTACCGGTGGCATAGCGGCAGGCATCGACGACCGCCTTTGCCTTGGCCACGCTGTCGACATGCGGGACGAGCACGCCTGTCGCGCCGCCATCAAGCACCGGAAGGATGTGGCAGGCCTCCGAACCGCGGACCCTGACGATTCCCGCCACCCCGGATGCCCTGCACGCCAGCAGCATCTGGTCGGTGGTTTCCGGATTGAAGGGGGCATGTTCCTCGTCGATGACGACGAAATCGAAGCCCACCGAGCCCATGATCTCGCTGGCATGCGTGGTCGGGGTCTTCAGGAACGTGCCGAAAAGCGGCTCTCCGTTTCTGAAGCGCGACCTGAAAGTGCTGAAGTCCGATCCGTTCACGCGTCCTCCTATGTTCCGCTGTGCAGAACAATCTTCTTGTAAGCGATACATTGCGGGTTTTTTGAAAGCTGTCAATAGGCAGCATCCGGCATGACCGGCGGCGGGGCCGCAGCGCGGAGTCGGGGAGGAATGGCAGGACAAGACAGTCGGACAGCCCCGGTGCGCGGGCATCTGGACGGCGGCTTGACATGGGGCGCCGACGCTGTGCAACGCCGCCCCGTCTCGCCTTCAGGCACGATCGTCCGGGCTGAACCGGCGGTTGGGTCAGTCGCGGTCGAAGATCGTCATGAACCGGGCGCGCGAACGCTCGATGTGCTCGCGCATCGCCTCTTCGGCGCCATCGGGGTCGCGGCGCCTCATCGCGGCGAGGATGCGGGCGTGCTCCTCGTTGGCGTCCGTGGTCGCTCGGGCGTGGAAATACAGCCGGAACAGATGCACATGCACATGCAGCCGGGCAAGTGTTTCGTGCACCAGGGCATTGCCGGAGACGAGCGCGATCATGTCATGAAACGCACCGTCGCTGCGGGCGAATTCGCCATAGGCCAGACGCGCGTCCTCGTGGTTCTTCTCGTGCATGTCGCGGTCCACGGCCTCGAGCGAAGCGATGGTCTCGTCAGTGACGGCAATGGCTGCACGGCGCGCGGCGAAAGGCTCCAGCAGCAGTCGCAGCTCATAGAGCTGGTGCAGCCGGTCGCGGCCGATCTGGTCGGCGGCGCTGTAGCCGATCAGGTGGGTCTTGACCACCAGCCCCTGGGCCTCGAGCCGCGAGAGCGCCTCGCGGATCGGCGTCTGCGAGACCCCGAACTCGCGCACCAGGCTGTCGACCGAGATCCGCCCCCCCGGCGGGATCTTCAGCGACATCAACTGGGCATAGATGGCGCCGTAGACCTCCTCGCCGAGCCGCGTCGGCCGTCGCAGCAGCCCGCCCGCGGCTTCGGCCGCCCCTGTGATCTCTCTTGCCATCCGGCCTTCTCCCTTGACGCGGCATGCACTTGCCAGCATAGTCATCGCCAAATCGTATATCCGATCGGATTTTATTCTTGGCTGTCATCGACGTTTCTACTCTAGAAAAGCTGGCAAAGCGAGCGCTCGAACGCGCCGGCGTACCGCCGGACCACGCCGACACGCAGCTTGAACTCCTTGTCGAGGCCGATCTGCGGGGCGTGCCGTCGCACGGCCTGCTGAGGCTCGAGCGCATCGTCCGGCGAATCGGCAACGGCGTCACCGACCCGCGCGCCAGCGGCCGGCAGGACTGGCGCGGCGCGGCCTTCCTGGCCGTCGACGGCGAGACCGGCCTCGGTCCCGTGGTCGCCAATGCAGCGCTGGAGACGCTGATGGCAAGGGCCGAGGACAGCGGCACGGCGGTCGCGGCCATCACCAATTCCAACCACATCGGCATGCTCGGCTGGTACGCCGAGCGCGTCGCCGCGCGTGGTTTCACCGTGATCGCGCTGTCGACCAGCGAGGCGCTCGTGCACCCCTGGGGCGCGCGACGGGCGATGATCGGCACCAATCCGGTCGCCATCGGCATTCCGACTGGCGGCGAGCCCTTCATGATGGACACCGCCACCAGCGTCGTCTCGATGGGTGAGATCCACGATCACGCGCACCGCAAGGCAGCCATTCCGACGCACTGGGCGCTCGATGCCGATGGCAATCCAACCACCGACGCGGAAGCGGCCAAGTCCGGCGCCATCGCGCCTTTTGGCGGCGCCAAGGGCTACGCGCTCGGGCTTGCCTTCGAGCTCATGGTCAGCAGCCTCACGGGCGCGGCCATCGGCCGGCAGGTGCACGGCACGCTCGACGACACCGAGATCTGCAACAAGGGCGACGTCTTCATCGTCATCAAGGGACCGCGCCGCGACCTGCAGGCCTATCTCAGCGAGATCCGCGCCATGGAACCGGCCGCCGGCTTCGGCGGCGTGATGATCCCGGGCGAGCGCGGGCGGACCTGCCGCGCCGAGCGGCTCCGCGACGGCGTGCCGCTCGCCGACGAAGTCTGGGAAACCGTCCAGCGCCTTGCCGGCGTCAAGGCAGCCGCATAACTTCACATCGGGAGGACATCATTTGTCGTTGTTTGGAACACTGCGCACCCCGCGCAATCTCGTCTTCGGAACCGGCCAGCGCGATGCGCTCGCAGGCTACGCCGCATCACTCGGACGTCGCGCCCTGATCGTCACCGACGAGCGGCTGGGCGCCGACCCGGAATTTCTCCGGCTGGTGGAAGCGGTGCGGCAGGCAGGCGTCGAGGCCCGCGTCTTTGACGGCACCATCGCCGAACTGCCGATCGAGTGCATCGCCGCCGCCGTGCAGGCGGGCAAGGCGATGGACGCCGATCTGGTCATCGGCATCGGCGGCGGCAGCTGTCTCGATGCCGCCAAGGTCGCAGCCCTGCTGCTTGCCCATGGCGGCCGGATCCAGGACTATTACGGCGAGTTCAAGGTTCCCGGCCCCGTGCTGCCGCTCATCCTGATGCCCACCACCTCGGGCACCGGCTCGGAGGTCACCCCGGTGGCGGTCGTCACCGATCCGGACCGGGCGGTGAAGGTCGGCATCGCCAGCCCGCACCTCATCTGCCACACCGCCATCTGCGATCCGGAACTGACCTGGTCCTGCCCGCGCGGCCTGACCGCGGTCTCGGGCGCCGATGCGCTGACCCATGCCATCGAGGCGTACACCACCATTCGGCGCCAGCCCACCGGCACGATCGTCCACGACCATGTCTTCCTCGGCAAGAACGCGCTCAGCGATCATTATGCCCTGCTTGCCATCGGCCACATCGCCGCCAGCCTCAAGCGGGCCTGCGACAACGGTGGCGACAGCGAGGCGCGCGAACGCATGATGCTCGGCGCCACCGCGGCCGGCCTCGCCTTCGGCACCGCCGGCACCGCCGCCGCGCATGCCATTCAATATCCGATCGGCGCGCTCACCCACACGCCGCATGGCGCAGGCGTGGCTGTCATGATGCCCTATGTGATGGAGTTCAACCGCTCGCATTGCGAGACGGAGCTTGCCGAGATCGGCCAGGCCATGGGCCTCGACGGAGCCGGGCGGACGATCACCGAGCAGGCGGGCGACACGATCGACGCGGTCGAGCAGCTTTTCGCCGCCATCGGCATCCCGAAGACCATCGCCGATCTGGGCGTCGTGTCCTCGCAACTGCCGCAGATTGCCGAGCAGGCCATGGGCGCGGCACGGCTGATCAAGAACAATCCCCGCCCCATCGAACTCGACACCATGGCGACCCTGGTGGCAGCCGCCTTCAGCGGCGACCGCGCCAGCCTTCGCCCCTCCCGGACAGACCGAAAGGCCAACTGACATGACCATCAAACCGACATTCGCCTCGCAGATAAGCTTCGACATCGGCTCGCTGCCGACCGATCTCCATATCGGCGGCCAGTGGGTCGAGGGCTCGACCGGAAAGCGCATCGACGTCATCGACCCCTCAACCGGCGCCGTCATCACCTCGGTGGCCGACGCCGGTATCGATGACGCCATGGCGGCCGTCGCGGCCGCGCACCGCGCAGGCCCGGCCTGGGCCGCGACCGCGCCGCGGAAGCGCTCGGAAATCCTGCGCCGCTGCTTCGAACTGATGATCGAGCGCAAGGACATGCTGGCCGAACTCATCAGTCTGGAAAACGGCAAGGCGCTGAGCGATGCGCAAGGCGAGGTCGCCTACGCGGCCGAGTTCTTCCGCTGGTTCTCCGAGGAGGCGGTGCGGCTCAACGGCGAGATCGCCACGGCGCCGTCGGGCGCCAACCGGATCGTCGTCCAGCAGCAGCCCATCGGTGTCGCCGTGCTGGTGACGCCATGGAACTTCCCGGCTGCCATGGCCACGCGCAAGATCGGCCCGGCGCTCGCCGCCGGGTGCACCTGCGTGCTCAAGCCCGCCACCGAGACGCCGCTGACGGCCTATGCGCTGGCGGCCCTCTATGCCGAGGCCGGGGTTCCGGACGGAGTCGTCAACGTCATCACCACCAGCCGATCCGGTGCTGCCGTGAGCGCCATGCTGCATGATCCGCGGGTGCGCAAACTCTCGTTCACCGGCTCGACAGAGGTCGGCCGCAAGCTGCTGCACGAAGCCGCCGACACCGTGATCTCCTGCTCGATGGAGCTTGGCGGCAATGCGCCCTTCATCGTCTTCGACGACGCCGATCTCGACGCGGCCATCGAAGGCGCGATGATTGCCAAGATGCGCAATGGCGGCGAGGCCTGCACGGCGGCCAACCGCTTCTATGTGCAGGAGGGGATCGCCGAGGCCTTTTCAGTGAAACTCTCCGAGCGCATGGGCGCCATGAAGGTGGGCCCCGGCTATGACAGGGCGACGCAGTGCGGACCGCTGATCAACCGGGACGCCGTCGAGCGCGTCTCCGGGCTGGTCGATGAAGCCGTGAGCCGCGGCGCCACGTTGCGCACCGGCGGCAGGCAGCAGTCGGGCGACGGCTTCTACTTCCCGCCCACCGTCATCAGCAATGTCGCGGCCGATGCCGCCATCACCCGCGAGGAGATTTTCGGGCCGATCGCTGCCATTACCACGTTCGGCACCGAGGACGAGGTCATCGCGGCCGCCAACGACACGGAATACGGCCTGATCGCCTATGTCTACACCCGAGATCTCGGGCGTGGCTTCCGCGTCTCGGAGCGGCTGGAAAGCGGCATGATCGGACTCAACCGGGGCTTGGCGTCAGACCCAGCAGCCCCCTTCGGCGGCGTCAAGCAGTCCGGCCTCGGCCGCGAGGGCGCCCATCACGGCATTCTCGAATTCTGCGAGACCAAGTACATCGCGGTCAACTGGTAGCACCCTACCCGCGCGATCGCGACCCGGTCGCGGTCGCGCGGGATTGCTTCCAGCCCGATGACGTCGGGATGAATGGAAAGGGCATGGGCGGCATGATCGGCTTGATGAAGCCGGGATATGGGCCGGAACGCAAGAAGCCGCTTCCGAACGGGAGACTCTGTGCGTTTGTCCGGCGCGATCTGGTGACGGTCAGGATGGAACCCGCGAACCGGCGCCGCGCCCGGGTAGGGCCTACCCGCAGGGTGATCGCCGTGGAGATCGGGCCGTAGCTTCAGGTTTCGCGTTGACCGCAGCGGTGCCGTCGAGGAGGTGGCCAAGGTCCTCCCGGCAATGATCGAAGCCGCGTTCCCACCTCATTCGGCATGTCTCAACGCCTCTTCCGCGTAGATCCTCCTGAGCTTGCGGACGGTCTCTCCCGGTGTGCCAGTCCCGATTCGCCGGCCGTCAATTTGCACGATCGGCAGGAAATAGGACATCGCTGCGGTGGCAAAAGCCTCGGAAGCGGCATAGGCCTCCTCCAGCGCAAAGCCTCGCTCACTGACCTGATACCCCTCTTCCCGAGCGAGCCGGATCAAGGCCGCCCTGGTGACGCCGGGCAAGATGCCGGCGTCGGCGGGATGCGTGATGATCTCGCGTCCGACCACGATGCCCGCATTGTGCGATGTCCCCTCCGTCACGATGCCATTGTCCACATACCAGACATCGTTGACCCCCGACCTCTTGGCGATCAGCTTGGCCATGGAGGTGTAGATGAGTTGCACGCTCTTGATGTCGCAGCGGCCCCAGCGAAGATCGGGAACGGACATGATCTTCAGGCCGGTGTGCATGGACAGCGGAGTCATGAACCCCGGGATTGATCTTGAGAACAGCACGACCGTCGGCGAAGGATCCACTTCAGGTCGTGCGATGTCGCGCTCACCTGTGGAACCCCTGCTGACCTGGACATAAACCAGGCCTTCGGCGAGGCTGTTTCTCGCCACGACTGCTCTGTGAAGCTCTCTCCAGGCATCCAGCGAATGCGGATCGGGAATCTCAAGTGCCTCCAGCGACTGATGCAGGCGGTTCATATGGCAGGTCAGGTCGACAAGCTTGCCGCCCACCACTGCAGTCACCTCGTACACCGCGTCGGCCATCAGGAAACCTCGGTCGAAGACGGAAATCGTCGCCTCGCCCGCCGGCACAAAGGCGCCGTTCACGTAAACCTGCCGATTGTCTTGACCTGGGTCTGCCAGCATGAACGTCTGTCCTTCAGAACGCATGGAGGAAGAGAGCAAGGCCCGCGGCTGCGTAAACCAGGCCGAACGCGCCTTCGAACCAGCGGTACATGCGCTTGTAGAAGCCCACCACACCCTTGATCGAGAACAGAATGGCATAGGCGAAGAAGACGGTCGCACTCTGCAGACCGAGAAAGAGCACCGCGAGCAACAGCGTGCCGACGTCTGTACCGGGAGGCGTGAAGACCGAATAGACCGATCCGAATGACAAGATGACCTTCGGATTGGTGAGGTGAATGGCAATGCCTTGCAGATAGGCGGCCTTCAGCGATCGTCTGCCTCGCACATCACGCCCGGCAGCCACCTCTGCGAAAACCGACCGGGCGGCCTTGAAGGCCAGATAGAGGAGATAGCTGGCGCCGACATAGCGCATCAGCTCGAACGTCCATGGACTGGCCGCCATGATCGCAGCCAGTCCAAAAGCCGCCCCGCAGGACCACAGGACTGATCCCGTCAGGATGCCGCTCGCCGTCGCCAGCCCGAACGGCCTGCCGTTCTGCATGGAGGCGTTGGCGATTGTCATGGTCCCGGGTCCGGGGCTGATTGTCGCAACCAGCGTCACACCCATGAGCGCAAGGAAATTGATCGAAATGTCCGCCTCCTGTTGCTGTCTGTCCGCCGGCTGCTGGTAAGTGTCTTGTCGAACCGGCGGCCGTCGTCACGGCGCATCGGCTCCACTTTGAAACATCATGGGAGAAACATGCCGGAAAAGACCTTGCATACCGGCCCCGTCAACCACAGGCTGTCATGACACCAATCGACTTCCAGTTCGCCTCCATCCACCAGCAGCTTGGTCCTGTGATCCGTCAGTCCACGATGATAGGCACAGACAGCTGCCGCACAGGCACCAGATCCGCAGGCAAGGGTAACCCCTGTCCCGCGCTCCCATACCCGCATCCTCAGCACATTCTCCGAGACAAGGCTGACGAATTCGACATTGGTTCTGGCGGGAAACAAGCCGTCGTTTTCCATCAACGGGCCGAGTTCCTCCACTCTGGCGCAGTCGGCATCCTCAACGAAGAAGACGCAATGGGGATTGCCGATGCTGACCGCATCCGGCTGACCGGCAATCGGCAAGGCGCGCGCATCGAGGGGCCGGGCCAACGGAATCTCCTCCCAGCCGAACAGCGGCGCGCCCATATCCACCCAGATCTGGTCCTCGCGCCTTTCTGCCGATAGAATGCCGCGCGGTGTCTGGATCTTCAGCCCGGCACGCGAAGCGTCCTCTTCGAATAGCAGCGAGGCCACACATCTGGTGGCATTGCCACAAGCCTCCGCCAGGCTGCCGTCCGCATTCCAGAAGCGCAGTCGAAGATCGACGCCGGTAGCGTCAGAGTCCAGAAGCTCGGCCAACTGGTCGAATCCCACGCCGCGTCGCCGATCGCCCATCAACACGACGAGTTCGCGTTGAACGTCATGCACGCAACCGCGGCTGTCGATCACCACGAAGTCGTTGCCGGCCCCGTGCATCTTGATGAACGGTACGCCGCTCGACCGGGAAAGGGCCGCAGGCCGGGTGTTTTGGTTCAAGCGTCCGCCTCCCGGCCAGCTTCCTCGCCGAGCGCCACTTCGCCGGATCCATGTTTGTTCAGGACATGCGCAAGCCGGTCATAACCAAGCCCGAAGCAAGCGCTATGGGGCGGTTGTCCCTGCGGATCCCGAATCGAACATGCGTTGGTAAACGAGCGTAAGTGGAGGTTGACGGATCCGATGGCCAGCCCGTCGATGACGAACTCCGTCTTCAGCCTCTCCGCTTTCTGGATCTTGTGCTTGTAATCATCAGGATTGAAGAAGGGATCGCTTGCCACATCCAGCGACGGTGCCAATCCGAACCGTTCCAGAAGACCGCTGACGCGAAGCTTCACGTCGTCTATCCAGGCTCTTATGAGCTCGAGATCCGGATTGAAGGCAATATATTCGCGCATGAGGAATGCGGACTGCCGCTCGCCGATCCTGATGTAGTCCTCACGGCGGTAGCACTGGTTCTTGTGGGTAAAGATGCGTCCTTGCGTCACCGTCTGGCCGCTCAGGTGCGAGAACACCGGATAGCAGCATGTGGGCGAAAGCAGGTAGCCGGAGTCTTCGTGCAGACCGTTCGTGACCCGAAAAGCATGCTGCGGGAACGACTTCATGTAATTGGCGGCAAGAACGAACTCCTCCGAGAGCAGAGGCGACAGCCGAACGGCCGTGGCATTGCGAAAGCACGCCAGCTTGGACAGTTCGCTATCGAAAAGCGCTTCCTGCGCCGGCGTCACGCAGAATGAGTGCTGCCCGATCATCTAGGAAGCGCCCAGATTGAATGATTCGTTCATGGCCCTGACGGAACGGATCGTATCAAGCACGAGATCCTCGAGTTCGACCCTGACGCCTGTCTTTTCCGCAATGAAGGCCAGAAGAGACATAATCGAGAAGCTGTCGATGATGCCAGTCTCGATCAGGTCCGTGGCTTCATCGAAATGCATGTTCGGAACGGCGGAATTTCCTGCAATGTAAGCCAGCATGTCCTGTGAAAAAGTCGTTGATTTCATCCGACTGCCCCCTTGTCAGTTGATCGTTCCGGTCGTGGCATGGCGGTAGAGCATGGAGCGCTCCTTGGCGAAGGAGATCAGGGACTGCTCCTCGTTCCGATCGAAGCGCTCGGCAAAGAAGTCGGGCAGAGACGTCGGGCGATACATGTTCCTGAAGAAGAAACGTGCCGTGCCTTGTGCCTTGCAATGCAGGATGCCTCGGCACACGTCGGCCGCGTCCTTGTCCTTGCCCCAGTCAAAGACATTGGAAAAATAGAAGCCGTCGATTTCATCGAGCCCCATCATAAGATGCTGCAACGGCTTGTTCTCGACCGTCAGCTTGTCGATGTTGCGCCGCGTGACATCATAGTGTTCCGCCGACATATAGGGCGGCACGCCGCGGGGTTCGTCGAAGACGAATGTGCCGAACATCAGTTGCGAGAAGAAGTAGTTGCCCCGCAACGGACGCGTTTCGATCTCGTGCTCGAAGCGTTCGATGAAGAAGTCAGAAAACATGGTCTCTTCCCGTCCGGTAAACCAGAAGCCGGGATAGAACGGAACATGGGAGGTCCTGCTGAACATGAGGCGGAGAGCCAGCAGCCAGCTCTCCGTCCTGACGCTTCGGGCATAAAGTGCCCTTTGCTCATTCACGTCATCACAGCCAAGCAGTTCCTGCAAAGCGCCCGGAGAACATACGTTCAATCGGAGATTATCGCCGATGAAGCGATAGAAGCGTTCGGTCATTCCGGAATAGTTGATGCCCTTGATAATTCTGCCGGGATGCCTGTTCCAGAACGCTGCCGCATAACTCGGGAGGTCGGCGACAAGACGTCGATAGACTTCCATGCGATCGATCCGGTCCCCTTCCCCCACAAAGGACAGGTAGTCTTCCCGGCAGAGCGCCCGGATGGCAGCCTTCTTCAGGTCAATCAGTGCGCATTGCGCCGGATTTGCATCCACCGCGTACAGGCGCTCCACATCGTCCACAAGCAGGGAGAACGCCGTGCATCCGCCAGAACCGATGGCAACGATCCGCCTGCTCGGGTGGGTGGAGAGCAGGTCTTTCTCGACCCACGAATCCTCCTTGATCTGCGAAAAATATATCTCGGTCAAAAGAACCCCCTGCAGGCAGCTCAGCAAACCAATTTTGTAATGGCGATATATACAATAAATGGTATTCTGACAAACATCAATCGTATCCAATCCAATATTCATCTTGACGTATGGAATAGATAAATCGGCTCAGATAGATGCGATCTACGATAGGAGGAGCACGCGGTGAGGAACAAGGTAATCTATATTAACGACTTTCACGAAGGGTGCCTCGTGCTCGACAATCCGGTATTCCGGGCTGATTATCCGGTGCGTCTGTCGCGCCAAATCCTCGGCGCCACGGCGCTGGACACCGAACGCCCCTATCACCTGGAGTCCAAGCGAATCTGGCGGAGCGCCTTCAGCAGGACCAATGTCGAGCGAAAATACCGGGAGATCATCGAAACGTCGATGGTGGAGGGCTTCCGACTGGCTGAGGAGCGCAATGACCTCCTGCTGACCACCTCCTTCATTCCGAACAGGATCCTGCTGAGGCTTATGAACCTGCCGGACACCGATCCCCTGGTCCATCACCAGAACATCAAGGCGATCGTCACCTATTTCGAAGACGGCATCCACACGGAAGCCAGCAAGGCCGCCTTTGCCTATGCGCATGATCCCAAATTCGAACGGGCATGTGACATCTTCCGGGAATTGCCCTCTGCAAAGGATAGGATCAACGAGCTTTCGCTCCTTCTCATCGGCGCCGTGGAAACAACCGGCATAGCCATGAAGATCCTGTGCGGCGTTTGGCATAGCCGGCATCAGGAGCTTGAACGGCTCATTGCCGACCACGGGATGGATGGAGCAATCCTGCGGATCTTGATCGACGATGTTCCCCTCGGGCTGGCAACCCGCCATTGTTCGAAAGACATGAAGCTCGCGGACATCGAGATCAGCCGGGGCGACATCGTGCATGTCGACATCATGAAATCGCACCGAAACGAGAATGCCCGGGGTGAGTCATCCCGGCTGACGGCTGACAATCATCTAGTCTGGGGGCGTGGCAGGCACCGTTGTCCTGGAAGCAATCTCGCCAAGGCTGAGTTGAAGCTCTACCTGGAAAAACTGATGACCTTCGTGCCCGGAGATTTCACAATGGAATCGGCAGAGGGAGTGCAGCGGCCGGTAACCTTCCGCCACACGACCTGCACGTCGATCTCAAGATGCCCTGTTCATCGGGAGAAGATCTCGTCCTAGCCGTTTTCGCCTCTGAGGCTCTTCCTGCCTGCAAAGGCGGCAAACGTGTCCCTGTTCTTCATTCTCAAATAGATGTTGTTCTCGAGCAGCGATGAAAATCGGGCGCCGGGCCCGCTTTCGTACTGGTGTCCCGGATAGACGAGAACGTCTCCGTCTATGCAAGCCTTGAGACGCTGGATGGATTCCCACATATCGTGGACAGACCCCTCCTCCGAAGAACAGTCGCCGCATCCCTCAATGAAGAGGGTATCGCCGGTGAACAAGGCCTGATCGGTCAGATAACATATCGAACCGGACGTATGGCCGGGAGTCATTATCGCTTTGACCCGCAAGCTGCCGAGGCGGTATTCGGCCGCGTTCTGAACATCCAGAAAGGACGAGGCGGCCAAACCAATTCTTTCGGCCTCACTCCGCGACATCAGCACAGGGACAGACCGTTCGCCGATGCATCCGGTCAACGCGCTGACATGGTCGCTATGCGAATGGGTCACAAGGATGCCGCGGAGCGTTAGCCCGAGCGAATGACAGGCGGCAGTGATCGCCGGCTCGTCCCACGCAGGATCGACGATGACTGCATGCCTCGTCCGCACATCGTAAACGATGTAGACCAGATTCTGAAAATGGGCCGGCCCCAGCCGGAGGATCGAGATGGCGTACACGGTTCGGCTCTTTGAGATGTCCAAAGGGCGATCGTCTGCGAAATAGAACGAAGGCGGCAATGCGTGATACTCGCGCAACGGGAAAACCTGTCAAGACAGATCGAACTGACTGAGAAGCCGTCGCCTGCGTGCCGGTGGATACCGATCGACCAACTCCTGCTCCGCGACCAATTCACGGCACGGCTTACGGCCACGCGCGCGCCCCAAGACGGAGGAACGGTATCGCGCCATTCAGGAGGCTGGGGAGGGCGGCAGGCTGACGGGAAGGCCTTGGGATCGCAGGCTGATTGGCGACATCGCAGCAGTTGTCTGCATGCGGCGTTCCGGGCGTGCTTTGGCGCCTGAACGCAAAAACCGCCCCCGGTTTGCGGGAGCGGTTTTGGATTGATTTGGTTGCGGGGGCAGGATTTGAACCTGCGACCTTCAGGTTATGAGCCTGACGAGCTACCGGGCTGCTCCACCCCGCGACAAGCCAGG
>NZ_QGTR01000006.1 GCF_003182275.1 Hoeflea marina | reverse complement strand
GCGTCGATCTGGAGTGCCCGGTGTCCGGAAGGCATCGGGTCCGACACCGGCGGGGCGTGGGCGACCATGCCAATTCCATCCCCGGTTACACCATTTGCGGGCTGGTCCCGCGCGCCCCGCATTCCGTCTGGAAACAGGCGGAAGAACTGGAATGCCCCAAACCGTCGGTGACAATGTCACGCGCGGCGTTTCGGCGTGGGTGGAGGGGACGCGGGCATGATGCCATTCTCCCCCTTGCGGCGGGGTCCGCGGGACGGGCGAGACCCGTGGCTCGCCCCGTCACCGAAGGTGACAGAGGGGGTAGGCAGCCGAGCAAACGGAACAGCTGGAATGAATCGAAACATACCCCTTGTGTCGGCTGGCGCCGACACAAGGGGGGAGAGTGGGCTCCGCAAGCCCCCCGGGCCTATCCGAAATGTGTGAATGGCGTAGTCCTTGAGCGGAGGGATCGAGGGTGGGGGTGATTGGTGGCGGCAACCGACTCCCGGCACGGCCGCCGGCGATCAGATTGCCGGGATCAAGAAAATTCAACGCAGGACGGGGGCGCAATCCTGGTGCGATATGCCTATGTTCAACAAGTATCAAACAAGCCGGACTGTCCGACGGTTTGATGCGGGCTGCGCGCCGCCATTCCGGCCGGGCGGCAGCCCGATGACGCGACCATGGCCCGCGGTCCTCCCGGAGATCGCCGCCGGCCCAACAGACGGGAAACTCAGATGAGCGATCAGACAGATTACACGCCCCCGAAGGTCTGGACCTGGAACAAGGAAAATGGCGGCCGGTTCGCCAGCATCAACAGGCCGATCGCCGGTTCCACCCATGACAAGGTGCTCGAAATCGGCAAGCACCCGCTGCAGCTCTATTCGCTGGGCACGCCCAACGGCCAGAAGGTCACCATCATGCTCGAGGAACTGCTCGAGGCAGGCCACAGCGGCGCCGAATACGACGCCTGGCTCATCAACATCGGCGAGGGCGACCAGTTCGGCAGCGGCTTCGTTGACATCAACCCGAATTCGAAGATACCTGCGCTGCTTGACCATTCCACCACGCCGCCGACGCGGGTGTTCGAATCCGGCTCTATCCTGCTGTATCTCGCGGAGAAATTCGGCGCCTTCCTGCCCAAGGACCCGGCCAAGCGCACGGAGGCGCTCAACTGGCTGTTCTGGCAGATGGGGTCGGCGCCCTATCTCGGCGGGGGTTTCGGCCATTTCTTCGCCTATGCGCCCACCAAGATCGAGTATGCCATCGACCGCTTCGCCATGGAGGTCAAGCGCCAGCTCGACGTGCTGGACCGGCATCTCGCCGACAACACCTTCATGGCAGGCGACGAATACTCGATCGCCGACATGGCGATCTGGCCCTGGTACGGCAATCTTGTCACCGGCGACAGCTACGCCGATTCAGGTCCCTTCCTCGAGGTCGAGACCTACAAGAACGTGGTGCGCTGGCAGAAGCAGGTGGCTTCGCGTCCCGGCGTCAGGCGCGGCCGCATGGTCAACCGCACTTCCGGTGATCCGGCAATGCAGTTGCGCGAACGCCACGACGCCGCCGATTTCGACACAAGAACCCAGGACAAGCTGGACGCCGCCGGCTAGAGCATTTCCAGACGAAGTGATCAAAAACTCGGATCCCCTCCGAGGTCAAGTGAAATGGGGCGCGATCCGGTGGGTCGCGCCCCATTTCATGCGGTCAACTCTGCGCCGCCGCAACGCGAAACGGGGCGCGGGATCTCTCCCGCGCCCCGTTCAACGTCTCAGTCTCAGTCTCAGCCGATGCGGCGGAAGAAGTGGTCGAACTCGACTTCCTCGTCACGGTGATTGCCGCCGGCGGTGGCGGCCCAGTAGGCACCGGCGCCGCTGACCAGCAGCGAGGCGGCGATCAGGAAGGCCGAGATGATGCCCACGCGGCGGGCTGTTTCTGCAGCTTCGGCAGCAGCAGTACGGGCCTCGTAGTAGCTGTTGAGGACCGTATCGACCCGGGCGTTGGCATCAGCCTCGCTCAGACCGGTGCGGGCAGCGACAACCTGGCCGAGATAGGCCTTGTCATCGGCCGATACGTCGTCTGCCCCTGCATTGCCGAGAATGCGCAGCACTTCGGCGTTGACGTCGCCGCCCGGAGCCGTGGCGCCGGGTGCCGTCGTCGTGGCGCCGGGCGCCGGACGCAGCAGCGTGTCGGCGAAATAGCCGTTCGGATCCGCCGCCTGGGAAGCCGCCGTGACCGCAGTGCCAGCGGCCGAGGTGACCGCACCGGTGACGGCGCCGACACCCGTCGTGGCAATCAGCGCACCGACCACGATGGCGCCTGCCCAGACCAGAAGGCCGTGGGCACCGTCGCGGACGTCGGACTCATGCTCGGTGGAATCGTGGAAGCGTCGGCGCAGGCGTCCGGTCAGATAGGCACCGGCCATGAAGCTGGAAACCTGAACCCAGATGAACCACAGCCCGACACCGATGCCCATGCCGACAAGATGCGAGCTTGGCCGATCGGCCACTGCGGTGAAGCTGAGCCCCAGCGCCGCGCCGAACGACAACAGGACGACGGAGACGCCGGATGCCAGCACGATACCGCCGATAATGGCGGGCCAATCGACATAGGAGCCGTGATATTCTTGGTCCATCGGCGCGGTGGAGATCATTGTTACCTCGTCAAGATTGGCCATGGTCATTCTCCTTAGTGAAGTCCGAGGAAAGACAGGATGGCCATGACGACGACAACAAGACCGACCAGGTAGATAATTCCGTTCATTTTGCTTCTCCAATATTTGGGATCAGGGCAACGAGGGCCGAAGCCCGCGGATGCGTGCCGCAATCAAACCCAGTTTGTGAATATGGCGAGGAGGATGATGATCCAGATGGGAACACCAAGCAGCCAGAGTCCGATTCCACGCATGAGAATTCCTTTCATCATCAGCTTGCCCCGGAAATTTGGGGGCGCGGGTTAAACTCCGCTATGCCGTGAAAGGTTCCCCGCCCTGACACAATCCGTGACTGTCAGGGGATTGAAATTGCGTTCGCCCGGTCCAACGGGCCGCCGGATGGGCGGATGGCCGAGCGGGCGCCGGCAGGAGGCGCTGCCAAAACGGGGACGCGCCGGGACTGGCCGGCGCGAGCGCCGACCCGGATCTGCCATGTGCGAGGGGTTCAGCCGCGCAGACGCGCCGCCTGCTGGAAGGCGGCTGTGGAGCGTGCACCGGAGCGGCAATAGCCGAGCATCGGCAGCGGCAACTCCTCCAGCGCATCGACCATGCCGCTGACCGCTTCGGCGGTGACGCCCATCGGACCGATCGGGATCTGCCGGGCTTCCAGGCCGAGATCGGCGGCAGCCGCCTTGATGCTGGCGAAGCTCGGCTGGTCCGCCGCCTCGCCATCCGGCCGGTGGCAGACCACGGACTTGAATCCGGCAGCCTTGATGGCCGGCAGATCCTCGACGGTGATCTGGCCGGCAACGGAGTAGTCCTGGGTGATCGGGCGGAGGTCCATGGGCCTGCTTCTCCTGTGCTCGAATTGTTGCCTGGAGCAGATCCGCTTCCACCGGATCAGGACCTGCTTTCGGAAAATGTCTGGCGCGGTTTAAACAGCGGCCGCGTCCGCTTATCCTGGACTTCCTTGAGGGTCTGACGCAAGGCCGGCCCGGCCCGACGGTTTAATTCGGCGCCGGACGCGCGTCAATTGCGCCAACTGTCCCGGCGGTCGCCCGATTTCTCGCCGTCCCGCTCGGGACCCAGTTCAGCGGTCATCCGGCCGATGATCGCGATCACATCCCCGAAGCATCCGCAGCAGCGACCGCGGATGCCCATCGCATGGTAGACCTTGGACGGCACGATCAACTGCCAAGGATCGTCCCTGAGCAGTCGCTCCACCGCCGCTTCGATCTCCCGGTCCGACAGAATGTTGCATTGGCACACGATCATGCCGAAAGCTCCACAGCACGCGTCCTGCATGTTGACGCTAAAACCTGTATCGAATAGTCAACTATCAATGGACGAGCCAGTCCCGGCTGTCAAAAGGAACCGACCCGAATTGGGCGAACGCGCACTCAAAATTGCAGCCTGGACGGTCACGATGATCTGTCTTGCACCGATCGCCGCGGTTGCGCTCGCAGCCCTTTCCGGCAATCTCGACACCTGGAACAGCCTGATGGCCACGGTGCTTCCTCGCTATGCCCTGACCACGCTTCAGCTGGTCATCATCGTCGGCATCGGCACCGCGCTGATCGGCACGTCGACGGCTTGGCTGGTGACCACCTGCGCTTTCCCGTTCCGTCGCACTTTCGAGATCACGCTTGCGCTGCCGCTGGCCTTTCCGGCCTATGTGCTGGCCTATGCCTACACCGATCTGCTGGACTTTCCGGGACCGCTGCAGACCTGGCTGCGCTCGCTCACCGGATGGGGCCCGCAGGACTACTGGTTCCCGGAGGTGCGCTCGCTCGGCGGTGCGGCGGCGATGCTGATCTGTGTGCTCTACCCCTATGTCTACCTGCTGGCCCGCGCCGCCTTCATCCGGCAGTCGCCGACCGCCTATTTCGCCGCCCGCACCCTCGGCCACACGCCCTGGCAGGCCTTTATCAGGGTTTCCATGCCGATGGCCCGGCCGGCCATCGCCGGCGGCGTCATCCTGGCGCTGATGGAAACGATCGCCGATTTCGGCACCGTGGCGCATTTCGGCGTGCAGACCTTCGCCACCGGTATCTATTCGGCCTGGTTTTCCATGGGCGACCGCATGGCCGCCTCGCAGCTGGCCATGTGCCTGCTGACCGTAGCACTGGTCTTCGCGCTGCTGGAACGGGCGCAGCGGGGGCTCGCCAGGCGGCATCCGGCCGGATCGCGCAACGAGACCATGGTCCGCCACACGCTCGGCGGCTGGCGGGGCGCGGCCGCGTTCCTCGCCTGCGCGCTTCCCGTCGCCGTCGGCTTCGTCGTCCCGCTGATCGTGCTGATGCACATGGCCATCGTATCGGGCAAGTCGCCGTTCACCGCGCGCTATCTGGACTATGTGGCAAACTCGCTCACGCTGGCCTCGATCGCCGGCGTCATCACCGTGGCGGCGGCAATCGCCGTCGGTTTCTGCGCCCGTATCGCGCCCAGCCGCGCTGCCCGCTTCGCCGCCGCCAGCGCCGGCATCGGCTACGCCATCCCCGGCGGCGTCATCGCCGTTGGACTGCTGGTGCCCTTCGCCGCCCTCGACAACGCCATCGACGCCTGGGCCCGCGGCCATCTCGGCCTGTCCACCGGCCTGTTCTTCACCGGCTCGATCGGCCTTCTGATCGTGGCCTACGCGGTGCGCTTCATTGCCTCGGCATTGGGGGCTTTCGACACCGGCATATCCGGAATCAAGCCCAACATCGACGCCGCCGCCCGCACGCTCGGCCGTTCCTCCGGCCGCATGCTGATCGAGGTGCATCTGCCGCTGCTGCGCCCCAGCCTGCTCACCGCATTGCTGATAGTCTTCGTCGACGTGATGAAGGAACTGCCGGCGACGCTGATCATGCGACCGTTCAATTTCGACACGCTCGCCGTCCAGGCCTACCGGCTGGCGTCCGACGAGCGGCTCAACGAGGCGGCGCTGCCCTCACTGATGATCCTGGCGTTCGGGCTGCTGCCGGTGGTCCTGCTCTGCCACACGATCGGACGCTCCGGCCGCGCGGCGACGCCGCTGCGCACCCGCTCGATGGCCTACCTGCCCTCGGCCTGACCGGACCGGACAAGACCGGGCCTCGCCGCGCCTCCGGAAACGGCGAAACCCGGGCAGCGTGGCCCGGGTCCCGTCAAATTGCCTGGCCGCGGGGGCCGGCAGGCCGCAGCCTACTTGAAGCCGACTTCGTTGTAGATTTCCTGGGCCCGCGGCTGGTTCTTGCCCAGTTCATCGAGATTGAGAGTATCGGACTTGAACTGGCCAAGGCCGACGACCACCGAGGACGCCGCAACTCCCTCCACCACCGGATACTCGTTGTTGCCCTTGGCGAAGAAGCTCTGGGCATCGTCGGTGGTCATGTATTCGAGGAACTTGAGCCCATTGTCGCGGTTGGGCGCATTCACCGTCAGGCCGGCGCCGGAAATGTTGACGTGCGTGCCGTTGCCGTCCTGGTCGGGAAATACGATGCCGATGCGGTCGATGCCGTCGGACAGGCCCTCAACCGTGTCGGTGAGGCCGCGGGCGAAATAATAGGTGTTGGCGACCGCAATCTGGCACTCGCCCGACACAAGACCCTTGAGCTGGTCGGTGTCGCCGCCCTGCGGGTCACGCGCCAGATTGGCCTTCAGGCCCTCGGCCCAGGACTTCGCCGCCTCCTCGCCGTTGTGGGCGATGTAGGAGGCGAGCAGCGACAGCATGTAGATGTTGGTGCCCGAGCGCACGCAGATCATGCCCTTGTATTTCGGGTCGGCCAGCGCCGCATAGGTCTGCGGTGGATCGGTGAGCTTGGTCTTGTCGTAGAAGATCACCCGCGCACGGGTGGAAATGCCGAACCAGTGTCCGTCGGGCTGGCGCAGATGCTCCGGAATGCGCGAGGTGAGCTCGGGTGATTGCACCGCCGCCAGAAGTCCGGCCTGATCGGCGCGCCACAGGCGGCCCGCATCGGCGGTGATGAAGATGTCGGCCGGGCTGTTGGCGCCCTCGGCCTTCATCCGCTCGATCAACTCGTCTTCCTTGCCTTCGATCAGATTGACCTTGACGCCGGTTGCCTTCTCGAAGCCGGAATAGAGCTGCTCATCGACATCGTAGTGACGGGCGGAATAGATGTTGACCTCGCCCTCCGCATGCGCGGACAGCGTCATCAGTGCAAAGGTAGAGGCGGCGCAAAGCAGCGCCAGTGAGCGGGCGGCGGGACGGGTCATGCAAGGCTCCATTGTTGTAAGGCTCTGATATTCCATAATACTTGACAATAATTGTCATATTTTAATCGGAACTCAGCAGCCTGTCAACGAACCGACCCGCCAGATCGTGACGGGTCGGCCTATTGCGGTCCCGTCATGGCGAAATAGGCGTAGGTCGCGGCGAAGCCGAGAACCAGCACGATCGCCACGCCGTATCGGCGCAACCATGGCGGCGTCCGGCGCGGCGGCTTGACCGGTTCGGGTCTCTTGAACTTGATGACATTGTCGTCCATGGCAGGCACTCTTTCTAGCTGTTGTCGCGCATCTCGGCGATCCCGGCCCACCGCTATGCCCGGATTCGGCGGGATCGTCACCAGACTTGTCCCGGCAGGCATGTGGATGCTCCGGGTCCGGCCGGCATCGCAACCGGCGCGGCATGCGGGCGGCGCCGGGAGGCCGAGTCCCCGCTGTTCCACAGAGCCGGCGCCCGGTTTGGTCAGCCGGGCCGGCTCAGCATTGCATACAGCCGCCAGGTCGCATGTCCCATGACCGGCAGGACCACTACCAGCCCCAGGAACAGCGGCAGCAGCGCCGACAGGGTGGCCGCGCCGATGACAGAGCCGAACAGGAGCATCGGCAGCGGCGCCTTCATCACCGCGGCCACGCTGGTGACCATCGCGGTGACGAAATCGATCTCGCGTTCCATCAGCATCGGCAGCGCGAAGACCGTGGTCGAGAACAGCACCGCCGAGAGCGCCGCGCCGACCAGGGTTCCCACCACGATGAATCCGAGCCCTTCCGGGGTCGACGCGATCACGGTGACGAAGCCATCCAGGCTGTGCGGCATCCTGAAGCCCAGGAAGAGGGCGAGCAGCAGGCGGACCTGGTAGACCCAGATCCAGAATATGAACAGCACGACGAAGGCCATCCAGCCCAGCTGCCGTTCCCGCTGGTCAAACACCCTCAGCAGCACGGCCGACCAGGTTACCGGCTGTCCGGCCATGCGGCGCCGGCTGACCTCGTAGATGCCGACGGCCACGAACGGGCCGAGCAGCGGGAAGCCGATGGCCAGCGGTATCACCATCCAGGGCGCGCCATAGAGCTTGAGGACGACGAATATGAAAAGTCCGCCGAAGGCAAAGATCCCGCCGAAAAACACGCCGAACAGCGGAAAGGCCCGGAAATCCGACCACCCCTGCGCGAGCGCGGCGCCGATGTCCGCAAATGTTGCCCGCCTGAGCGCCGGCGCCCCCGCCGCGGGGCCGTTCAAGGCATCCTGACCAGCTTCCCCCACTCGACCCTCCCAAGTCTCCGGCACGGGTGGTGCCGCGCAGGAAGACTATCGTCGATCGCCGGATTCCTGGCAAGCTCATCGGCCAGGGCAGGCGCTGCGACGGCGCGGAGCTGGCGCTCATGCCCAGCTGTCGTTCCACTCCATGTATCTGTGGTCGGGGCCGGCGTCGATGAAACGGCGCTGCGGCGGGCGATAACCGGGATCGCGGATCGGGCTCTGGATCTCCCGGCTGTCGAGGATCCGTTTGATCCGGCGCCGGGAGGGATCGGCCACCGGCACCGCACTCAGGAGCCTTTTGGTATAGGGATGCTGGGGGTTGCCGAACACCGCCTGCCTCGATCCGATTTCAACGATTTCGCCCAGATACATCACTGCCACGCGATGGCTGACCCGTTCGACAACCGCCATGTCGTGGGAAATGAACAGATACGCAACGCCCATCCTGGCCTGCAGGTCGAGCATGAGATTGATCACCTGCGCCTTGACGGAGACATCCAGGGCGGACACGGATTCGTCGGCGACGATGAGCTTGGGCTCGACCGCGAGCGCGCGGGCGATGCAGATGCGCTGCCGCTGGCCGCCGGAAAACTCGTGCGGATAGCGATCCCGCGACTCCGGGTCCAGTCCGACCTGCTGCAAGAGCTCGCGCACCATCCCCTGAGCATCCGACCGGTCGGCCAGCCGGTTGACCAGAAGCGGCTCCAGGATCGAGTCGCCCACGCTCCGCCGCGGGTTCAGGCTTGAATACGGATCCTGGAAGATCATCTGCATGTGACGACGGTGGGAGCGGAGCCCCTTGCTGTCGAGCGCGGTTATGTCGGTCCCGTCGAGCACCACGCTTCCCGCGTCCGGCTCGGTCAGTCTCAGGATCGAGCGCCCGGTGGTCGACTTCCCGCAGCCGGATTCGCCGACGAGCGACAGGGTCTCCCCGGCGCGAACCGTGAACGCGACATTCTCGACGGCATGAACCCGGCCGCTCACGCGGCCCAGGAAACCCTGCCGTAGCGTAAAGCGTGTCGTTAGGCCCTCGACCTCCAGGAGCGGCTTTTCCCGCACGACCGTGTCGGGCATGTCGGCGGAGGCCTGCACCACACCGGTTTCGCGGTCAAAGACGGGAAAGCGCTCGGGCAGCGCCCGATCCTTCATGGATCCGAGGCGGGGCACGGCTGACAGAAGCGACCGTGTATAGCCCTGCGCCGGATCGGAGAAGATCGCGGCGGTCGGGCCTGCCTCGACCACCCGGCCCTTGTTCATGACCACGGTCCGGTCGGAAATCTCCGCCACCACGCCCATGTCATGGGTGATGAACAGGACGGCCATTCCTTCTTCGTCCTGCAGTTCCTTGATCAGTGCCAGGATCTGCGCCTGGATGGTCACATCCAGCGCCGTCGTCGGCTCGTCTGCGATGAGCAGGGATGGTTTACAGGCCAGCGCCATGGCGATCATGATGCGCTGGCGCATGCCGCCCGAAAGGCTGTGGGGATATTCGTCAAATCGGCGCGCGGCATCCGATATCCGAACCCGGTCGAAGAGCTGCAATGTCTCCGTGTGCGCTTCGCTCCGGTTCAGGCCGCGATGGATCGTCAACGATTCGGCAATCTGCGCGCCGCAGGTCATCACCGGATTGAGCGATGTCATCGGCTCCTGGAAGATCATGGCGATGTCGCTGCCGCGCAGGGCCCGCATCTCGTCGGCATTCAACAGCGAGAGATCCCGGTCCTTGAAGACGACACGCCCCGTCGTCCGCGCCTGCCTCGCCGACAGCAGGCCGAGGATCGACATGGCGGTGACGCTCTTGCCAGAGCCCGACTCCCCCACCAGGGCCACGGTCTCGCCCGGACCCACATCGAGCGAGACGCCGTGCACGACGGTATTCCAGCCCTTCCCGGCAGCGAAGGACACCGTCCGGTCGTCGATCAGGAGCAGCGGGTCGGAGCTTGCGGAGGGATTCGGGACGCTCGGCTTCATGGCTGGTCCGCCCGCGGATCGAGCGCGTCGCGCAGACCGTCGCCGAGGAAATTGAAGGAGGTCACCGCCAGGGTGATCGCCAGCCCCGGAACGATGGCGAGCCAGGGCGCGCTTGTGAGATACGTCTGTGCACTGTTGAGCATGTTGCCCCAACTGGGAGTGGGAGGCTGGATACCAAAGCCAAGGAAGCTGATGTAGCTTTCCGCAAGGATCGCGTTGGCCACATTGAGCGTTGCCGCCACGACGATGGGAGCCACTGCGTTGGGGAGGATTTCGCGGAGCATCAGCCGGAATCCGCCCGCGCCGTAGGATTGCGCGGCCAGGGTGAATTCCCGGGTTTTGAGGGATCGCGTCTGCGCCTCGACGACGCGCGCCACCTCCATCCAGGAGGTCATGGCGATCAGCAGGACGATCGCCGGCACGGATGGAGAGATCAGCGCCGATATGGCCAACAGCAGGAAGATCGAAGGAAAGCAGAGCATCGCGTCGACGAACCGCATCAGGACTGTCCCGAGGATCCCTCCGTAGAAACCGGCGATGAGACCCACGCACAGGCCGATGATCATGCTGACGACCATTGCCGAGAAGCCGATGGACAGGGAAATGCGCCCGGCCATCAGCAGCCTTGCCAGCGTGTCGCGACCCATGGCGTCTGTGCCCAGCACATGCCAGCCGCTGAACGGGGCGGCGAAGCGCTGCATCATGTCGATGTAGACGTCGGTGAAGGGCAGCAGCCACGGCCCGACGATGCAGGCCAGCGTCAGCAGCAGGATTGTCGCCAGCCCGAAGGTCGCGAGCCGGTGGCTGAGGAAGCGCTTGACGACTGCGCCTTCGAGGAAGGAGCGGCTGATCGGGATTGCTTGGATGGTGGCCATCAGCCCTGCCTTGAAATGCGCGGATCCGCGACGCTGTAGAGGATGTCGGCGAGCAGGCTGCCCAACAGCACGAGCACGGCCGAGAACATGAGAATCCCCATGACCACCGGATAATCGCGGTAGCTGATCGAATCCAGGAACAGCCGGCCCATGCCCGGCCAGGTGAACACGGTCTCGGTGACCAGTGCGCCCGAGAGCAGCGTCGGGATCTGCACCCCCGCGATCGTGATCATCGGCAGCAGCGCATTGCGCATCGCATGCCTGAACAGGATGTTGCGCTCGCTCACGCCCTTGGCCCGGGCGGTGCGGATGTAGTCCTGATTGATGACATCCAGCATCGATGAGCGCATGTAGCGGCTCCACACCGCGGTGGAGACCAGGGCGAGAACCAGGCTGGGCCCGATGAGATGATGGATCCTGTTGAGAAACGAACCGTCGCCGATCGTGTAGCGGTTTCCCGAAGGCAGCCAGTCCAGCCCCACCGAGAAGACATAGATGATGACCAGGCCGAACCAGAAGGTCGGAATCGAGAGCGCAACCATGGCGCCGATGGTGGCGAGGCTGTCGAAAAGCGAATAGCGCCGGACCGCGCCGAGGGTGCCGACCCATACGCCCAGGATCATCGCCAGCACCGTGGCGGTGAGCATCAGCTCAAGCGTCGCGCCCAGGTGGGACAGGATGATGTGAAGAACAGGCTGCTGATCCCGGTAGGACAGGCCCCAGTCGCCCTGCAGCATGCGGAAGAACCACTCCGCATACTGTATCGGCAAGGGCCGGTTGAGCCCCAGTTGCTCCGCAAGCCGATCGAGATCGGCCTGCGTCATGTTTCCGTCCACCGCATATTGCGACAGCGGGCCCCCGGGAGCCAGGTGCAGGATGGCGAAGCCGATCATCGACACGATGACAAGCAACAGGGCAGCCTGCGCGAATCTGCGGAGCAGAAATGTTGCCAAGGAAGGGGACCTCTAGGTTATTGTTCGGCGAAGGATCAGGAGCCCCAGAACCAGCTGCCCATGTTCCAGGCGTTCTGGCGCTGATTGATGTTGGGCGCAAAGCCCACCAGCCCCTTCTTGTAGCCCTCCACGGGCGCATACTGCCAGATCGGCAGAATGGGCAGTTCCTCGCGAACGATCTCCTGCAGCCGGTGATAGATCTCCCGCCGGCGCTCCTGGTCGAAGCTCGCCTGCCCCTCCTTCATCAGCGCGTCGGCCTCGGCGTTCTGCCACTGCATGTAGTTGCCGCCGCTGCCACCCTTGAGCGGAATGGCCGTGCTGGCGAACCGCGCCGCCGGATCGGGATCGACGCCGGTCCGGAAGGACGTGCCCACGAGCAGGCTCTCGAACTGGGAGCGCACATAGAAATCGCCCCAGATGACGGCTGCCGGCATGTTGTTGATGCTCAACGCGACGCCGATCGCGGCCCAGTCCTGCATCAGGAACTGCTGAACCTGTTCGCGGAGCTGGTTGCCGGTCGTTGTCGAGATCTGGAAGGCGAGCGGCACGCCGTCCTTGCTGCGCATGCCTCCGTCGCCACGGACCCAGCCTGCCTCGTCAAGCAGAGCATTGGCCTTTTCCGGATCATAGACATGTGCCGGAAGATTCGGATTGTAGGCCCAGGACTCGCGCGGCGAGAACGATTCCGTCACCGTGGGAACGCCATAGTAGATCGCGTCGATGATGACCTGCTTGTTCATCGCGTAATAGAGCGCCTGCCTGACCGGCTTTTCGCGCAGAGCCGGATGATCGAGGTTCGGCATCACAAGCTCGATGTTGCCGCTTGGCGCGATGAACACCTCCCTGTCGGGCAGGTTCTTCGCCTCGGCGTAGAAATTCTGCGGAATGCCGGAGATGATGACCATGTCGACCTGCCCGGTCTGGAACTGGGCATAGAGGGACGTCATGTCCGGCACATATTTCAGCACCGCCTGATCGAGATAGGGACCGTCTCCGTGATAAGTCTCGTTTGCCGCCAGAGTGATGTTGTCGCCGGGCGTGCGCGTGTCCCATTTGAACGGTCCGGTGCCCACAGGCTGACCGCCGAATGCCGTGCTGTTCTGATCGGCTTCGCCTTCCAGCAGGTGCCTGGGCACCATGTGCGTGTTGGCAAGCAGCGCCAGATACGGCGAGAACGCCTCCGTCATACGCCATGAAATCTCGTGCGGCCCGACGACGGTGATTTCACCCAGAAGGCTGTGGCCGACGCGGGTGCGCGAACGGAAGCCCTCTTGATTGATCAGCTCCAGCGAATACTTCACGTCCTCGGCCGTGAACGGCTTGCCGTCATGCCAGGTCACGTCATCGCGAAGACGGACGGTCCAGAGCAGTCCACCCTCGGCAATTCCGCCGTTCTCGACGCTGGGGACCTCGATCGCCAGGTCCGGCTTCAAGCTGCCGTCGGGCTGCGCGACCCAGAGCGAGCTGAAGATGTTCGTCCAGATGATTTCATCAACTTCGACGCCCGGCATCAGCGGATGAAACGAGACCGGCTCCTGCGACAGGCCTACCACGACCACGCCCGTAGGCTTGGAGGGCGGCGTGGCAGCCGCATCCGTCTGCGCCCAGGCGGGAAAGCCGAATGTCGACGCCGCCATGGTGGTCAGGCCGAAACCGAGCCCAAGGCCCAGCATGTCGCGGCGGCCAATGGCACCCAGATCGAACTTGCCGGACTTCGGCTGCATGGTCTTATCGTGTGACATCATTTGCTCCCGCGTTTGCTCAGGGCACCATGCCCTCTTGTGAAGTTCCCTGGCGCTTTGTCGCGTGCCCGCCGCGAGCACAGCCTGCGCCACTGGTCGAAACATTTAGTATAGTGAAGATTGTGTCAAGTGAATTCATTTCAGTGACGGGACCACGGCCGTACCCACGCGTCCGGAACCCGTCGCCAAAACCATACCGAATGCGACCGGACACCTTCAACGGCGCCAAATACCAGGCAAAGACACCCGAAATCGGTGCGTATCGCCGCCTCCCTCAGTTGCGAAGCGACGACCCTCATGCAAGAATTCAGCACGAGGCGACGATTTCTGCTTGAACGCCAAACCGCAATCCAATATGCATATCTTCATTATTTTGAATAAACAGAAGCGCAATGGATAAGCACAAGTGACCGACACGCCGAACAGTGCCTCCATGCCGGACAACGGCGAGAGCAGCCAAAGCCGGCGGATCGGACAGCGCCTGAAGGCCCTGCGCACGGAACGCGGCATGACGATTTCCGGGCTGGCCGCGGCGGCCGGAATTTCGTCGGGATTGATCAGCCAGATCGAACGCGGCAATTCCAACCCGTCGATCGGCACGCTCGAAAAGCTGCGGCACGCCCTTGGCGCCAATGTCTGGGAGTTCCGGGAGGCGCCGAAGCCGTCGACCGAGCCCGCCTTTGTCCGCCGCGCGACAAACCGGCCGAAGATCGTCGTCGGCACCTACGGCTTCAGCAAGGAACTGCTCTCCCCCCGCAACAACAACGAACTCCGCTTCATGATCCTGACACTGCCTGCGGGAGCACGCAGCAACGAGACGCTGAACGGGCCCGGGGACAAGGGCGGATATGTGCTGGAAGGCCGCGTCGACCTGACCGTGGGCGACGAAGTCGCCAGGCTCGATCCCGGCGACAGCTTTCAGTTCAGCAGTTCCATCCCGCACCATCTCGAAAACACCTCAGCCGAGACAGCCCGCATCCTGTGGATCATCAGCATCCGCGAGGCGCATCTTTAATCCGTGATGTCCGGCGCAGATCTTCCGATCAGGCCTTCCATCCCCACCCAGAGGACTACCCATGATTACGCGTTATGAATCCACCGGCCGCCTGAGCAAGGTTCTTGTCGCCAACGGCTTTGCCTTTCTTTCCGGCCTGACGGCCAAGGACCGCAACGGCACCGTGGCCGAGCAGACGACCGACATCCTTGCCCAGATCGACGGGTATCTCGCCATGGCGGGCACGAACAAGAGCCGGATCGTGACTGGCAATGTCTGGCTCAAGGACGTCGGCACCTTCAGCGAGATGAACTCTGCCTGGGAAGCTTGGGTCGACCCCGACGCCGCCCCCGCCCGCGCCACGGTCGAGGCCCGCCTGGCCCATGACGACATCCTGGTGGAAATCCAGGTGCAGGCCCTGGTGTAGGCCCGACCGTCCGAACCCGCCCACAACCTTAGAAAGCCAGCAAGCATGACCGACAAATCCGAGACTCCCGGAGACCCTTCCTGGTGGCTGACCGAGGCCCTGCAGGCAGAGGGCAATCCGCTTCCCGCCAGCGCGCTTTCGGGGTCGGTGACCACGGACGTGGCAATTGTCGGCGGCGGGTTCACGGGTCTCTGGACAGCGCTGGCCATCAAGCAGCGGGCCCCCGACACCCGCATCGTGCTGATAGAGGCCGCGATCTGCGGCGCCGGCGCCAGCGGCAAGAACGGCGGCAAGGTGCATGGCTACTGGGCAAGCCTTCCAGGCATGGCCGACAGCATCGGGCCGGATTCGGCGCTGGCGGTGGCCCGAGCCGGGACCAGGGCGCAGGACGGGATCCGGGAATTCGCAACCGCCCCCGGGCGTGACATCTGGTGGCGGGAAGACGGGAATGTCCGGGTTTCCGCCGCCCCTGCCCAGGACAAGAAGATCGCCCGTTACGTCGAGACGGCGCAGGCGCTCGGGGTGCCCGACACGGCCCAGCCGCTGTCGGCCGCGGAGGTGGCAAGCTATTGCCGGTCTCCGGCGTTCCGTTCAGGTCTGTATCTGCCCGAGGGCGCCAATGTTCAGCCGGCGCGGCTGGCGCGGGCCCTGCGCCGCGCCGCCCTCGACCTGGGCGTGACCATCCACGAAAACACCCCGATGACCGCCCTGGAGACTGGAACACCCAACCGGGTTCGAACCCCGGCCGGCGAGATCATCGCACGGGAGGTGATCCTGGCGACGAACACGGCCCTGGCCGCTGACAGCGACATCAAGCCGTTCGTGACTGTGTTTTCCAGCTACGCGCTGATGACAGAGCCAGCGCCGGAGGCGCTTGAGGAAATGGGCTGGCGCGGCAATGTCGGCATGGCCGACCTGCGCATGTTCGTGCACTACTTCCGCAAGACCGTCGACGGCCGCGTGCTGATGGGATCCGGCTCGGGGCCGATCAGCTTCAACGGCGACGCCACCGCGCCCAGCCTGACCGGGGACCTCGCCTCCGGCCAGCGGGCTGTCAGAGCGCTTCGCCGCCTGCTTCCCGGCCTGGCTTCGACCGGCGTCGCCAAGGTGTGGGGCGGCGGAATCGACGTTTCATCCGACCGGCTGCCCTTCTTCCGGACCCGCCCGGGAACGCGGGTCCACTATGCCAGCGGCTATTCGGGCCATGGCGTCAACCCGACCTATATCGGCGGCCAGTGCCTGGCGTCGCTGGCGCTCGGGCACAAAGACGAATGGACCTCGCTGCCGCTGTGCACCCGCGAGCTTCCCAGATTTCCGCCCGAACCCTTCCGCACCATCGGAGGCCGCCTGGTCCGCAGGGGAATCATGGCCTGCGAGGAGGCTGAAGAGCGTGAGAGCATCGCGCCCTGGCCCATGCGCGCAGCCGCCGCAATTCCGAAGGTCTTCGGCCTGCGGATCGGCACCCGCTGAGACCGGCCGCCGACGGCGGTCGCGATCCCCTGCTGCCGCGCGTCCCGGCGCGGCGCATGGCTCAGACCTCGAGCCACTCTTCGCGCACGGCCCTGTTGGCGGTGAGTTCGGCTGGCGTGCCGGAGAAGACCATGCGGCCGTGCCCCATCACATAGACCCGGTGCGAGATGCGCATGGCCACCGCCAGCTTCTGCTCGACCAGCAGGATCGAGATGCCGCGGCTCGCCACCTCCTGCAGCAGCTCCCCGATGCGCTCCACCATCTGCGGCGAGAGCCCTTCGGTCGGCTCGTCGATCATGATCAGGTCCGGATTGCCCATCAGCGTGCGGCAGATGGTCAGCATCTGCTGCTCGCCGCCCGACAGCGCCCCGCCGGGCGCATGGGCCCGTTCCCGCAACTGCGGGAACAGCCGGAAGGTGTCCTCGACGCTCCAGACGCCCTCCGGCTGTCCCGGCTTGAGGCCGAGCACCAGGTTCTGCTCCACCGTCAGGCCCGGAAAGATGGCGCGCTCCTCGGGAACGTAGCCGATGCCGAGGCGCGCGATCTGGTGCGGCGCCTTGCCGGCGATCTCGCTGCCCTTGAAAACGACCGAGCCGTGCGGCGCGGGGTTTCCCATGATGGTCTTGAGCGTGGTCGAGCGGCCGACGCCGTTGCGGCCCAGGATGGACACGATCTCCCTGGCGCCGACGCTCAGATCGACGCCCTGCAGGATATGGCTCTTGCCGTAATAGGCATGAAGGTCACGAACTTCGAGCATCACGCCACCTCCGTGCCGAGATAGGCCCGCTGCACGTCGGCATTGGCCTTGATGCGCTCGGGCGTGTCCGACGCGATGATCTCGCCGTAGACCAACACCGAGATGCGGTCGGCGAGGTTGAACACCACCCCCATGTCGTGTTCGATCATCAGAAGCGTCCTGTTCTCGCTGACCTTTCGGATCAGTTCCACCATGTGCTGGCTTTCGGCATGGCTCATGCCCGCCATCGGCTCGTCGAGCAGCAGGATGTCGGCATCGCTGGCCAGCGCCAGCCCGATCTCGAGCGCCCGCTGCTCCGCATAGGCGAGCATCCCCGCCGGCATATCCCACCGCTCGATCAGGTTGATCTGGCCGAGGATCTCCTCGGTCCGGAGCCGGACGTCATCGAGCCCGTCGATGTCGCGCCAGAAGTTGTAGCGGTATCCCATCGCCCACAGCGTGGCGCAGCGAACATTCTCCCAGACGCTGAGCTGCGGGAAGATGTTGGTGATCTGGAAGCTGCGCGCCAGGCCCCTGCGGTTGATCTGTTCGGGCGACAGCCCGGTGATGTCCCGACCATCGAGCCGGATGCGGCCGGACGTCGGCCGGTAGTGTCCGCTGATCAGGTGGAACAGCGTCGACTTGCCGGCGCCGTTGGGGCCGATGACAGCGTGGCGCTCGCCCCTGACGATCGTCAGGTCGACGCCGCGGATGATCCGGGTCGGACCGAAGCTCTTCTCGAGCCCTTCCAGTTCCAGCGCGGCGGTACCGCCTTGGTCTGCGTTGCTCATTGCACCCTCCCCCGGACCATGGCGGCCCCATACGCCTCGCGCGCCAGCCGCGCCGCGCGCACGCCGAGCCAGCCTCCGCCGCCCAGAAGCACGACAGCCGTCAGCCAGGGCAGCAGCGCATCGGCATTGAATGCAATCCCCATCATCGTCATCCCGAGACCTTCGGAGGCCGAGATGGAGAGCTGATGCGTCATCTCGATGATCATGCTCAGTCCCGCCAGGGCGACCAGCCCGGGGATGAGCGCCAGCACGTAATAGGGCGCGACCCGGAGCAACTGCCCTCGCCGGATCAGCGGCCTCTGCATCATGATGACGCCGGCGATGCCGTTGGGCGCATACATCACCATGGAGATGAACAGCAGCCCGAAATAGAGCTCCCAGACATCGGAGAGGTCGCTGAGCATCAGATGCAGATAGGTGACGACGATGGCGCCGATGATCGGTCCGGCGAAGTTCCCGACCCCGCCGATATAGGCCATCAGGATCACCGAGCCCGATTCCGCCGCCCCCATCTGGGCCGAATTCATGATCTCGAAATTGATTGACGCCAGCCCGCCGGCGATGCCCGCGAACAGACCCGCCAGGCTGAAGGCGATAAAGCGCACCACGGTGGTGTTGTAGCCGACGAAGTTCACCCGCTGCGGGTTGTCGCGCACCGCGTTGCAGATGCGGCCGAACGGCGTGCGGGTGATCGCGTACATGGCAATCACCGAGACCAGGCACCAGCCGGCGATCAGGTAATAGACCTGGACCTGGGGACCGAAGGACAGTCCGAACACCTGGTGGATCTCGGTCCGGTCAACGGTGATGCCCGTCTCCCCGCCGAAGAAGCCGCGCAGGATCAGCGCGCTGGAGGTGACCAGTTCGCCGATACCGAGCGTGATCATGGCAAAGGCGGTGCCGGCGCGGCGGGTCGCCACTGCGCCGAAGATGACGCCGAAGACCAGGCCGGCGAGGCCACCCACGAGCGGATAGACCATCAGCGGCAGCGGCCCCTCGCCGCCGGCCATCATGTTCATCATCTGGGCCGTGAGGAACCCGCCAAGGCCGAAGAACACGGCGTGACCGAAGGACAGCAGGCCGGACTGTCCGAGCAGCATGTTGTAGGACAGCGCAAAGATGATCATCGTGCCCATGACGCACATGGTCGAGATCGACAGCCCCGAGCTGAACACCCTGGGCAGCACGAGAAGCAGCAGGGCGAGCACGATCCAGGGGCCGTAGCGCCTGAGCGGGCCGGGTGCTGCGCCGGACGGGAAGCCGGCCGGCCGGACGACGGTGTCGGATGTGTCGCTCATGATTCACGGTTCCCCATAAGTCCGCGCGGCCGGAAGATCAGGATCAGCACCAGCAGCAGGTAAGGCAGCACCGGCGCCACCTGCGCCACCGTCACCGACCAGATGTCGTCGAGATAAAGGGCGAGGCCGCTGTCGGCGGCGACGGGACCGAAGACATCCGCCAGCGAGATGTTGAAGGCGACGGCGAAGGTCTGCACCAGGCCGATGAGCAGGGAGGCGACGAAGGCGCCGCCGAGCGAGCCCAGCCCGCCGACGACGACCACCACGAACAGGATCGGGCCGAGCAGTCCGGCCATGTTCGACTGGGTGACGAGCGCCGGTCCGGCGATGACGCCGGCAACGGCCGCCAGGCCCACGCCGACGCCGAAGACCAGCATGAAGATGCGGTCGACATTGTGCCCGAGCATGCCGACCATTTCAGGATGGGTCAGCGCCGCCTGGACGATGAGGCCGATGCGGGTGCGCTTGATGACCAGCATCAGCGCCAGGAAGATGGCGATGGAGGCCAGCAGCCCGAACAGCTTGAAAGCCGGATATTCGGTGGCGAAGATGGTGAAGGCGGGAAAGTCCAGCGACGGCGGCACCAGATAGTCTACCGGCAGCTTGCCCCACACCATCTCCACCAGCTTCTGGATGACGAAAGTGAGGCCGAAGGTGAACAGCAGTTCGGCGACATGGCCGTGCTTGTGCACGGTGCGCAGGCCGTAGCGTTCGACGCCCATGCCGATGACCGCGACGATGAGTGGCGCCAGCACCAGCCCGGGCCAGAAGCCCAGATGCCGGCTGATCTCGAAGCCGAAGAAGGCACCCAGCATGTAGAAGCTCGCATGGGCGAGATTGAGCACACCCATCATCGAGAAGATGACCGTCAGGCCGCTGGCCATCAGGAACAGGAGCATGCCGTAGGTTATGCCGTTGACGGCTGAAAAGAACAGGATCTCGGCCACAATCAGGTCACCCCACTGCTGGCATCGGAAGGAATGGGCACAGCCCGGCGAAAGCGGCGCCGGGACATCGCCCCGGCGCCGCAGTCCGGATCGTCAGCCGGGGCGCTTCATGTCGCAGGTGGTGGGAACAATGGTGTCCTTGGCCGCGATCTCGCCGACGCTCTTCCAGCCCCAGCCGGTGTTCTCCTCGTCCACCTGGCCGGATTCGACCGGTCCGATGGCAGAGATGATGATCGGCTGGAAGAGCTGGTGGTCGTCGGCGCGCATGAACATCTCGCCGCCGTTGGAGAAGGACTGGAAAGTCATGCCCTCAAGCTTGGGGGCGAAATCCGCCGGGTCCGAAGACTTGGCCTCTTCCATTGCCTTGACCATCATGTCCATCGCGTTGAACACGCGCGGGAACATGGTCGGAGCATCCTTGTAGCGTTCGGTGTAGGCCTTGGTCGTTTCCATGGCGGGACCATAGTTCAGATTGGCGATGCCCTCGTTGACCTGGAAGACCTTGCCGTCCAGGCCCGCCTGCTTGATGGCGGTCGGACCGCCGGCGGCGCCGGCATAGTAGGTGAACCACTTGACGTCGAGGCCGGCCTGGCCGGCAGCCTTGATCAGCAGGGCGAAGTCCTGGCCCCAGTTGCCGGTGATGACCGTGTCGGCACCCGACGCCTTGATCTTGGCGACATAGGGCGCGAAATCGGTGATCTTGACCAGCGGGTGAAACTCGTTGCCGACGATCTCGATGTCGGGACGCTTTTCCTTGAGCATGCTGACGGCCGTGTCGGCGACGGCATGTCCGAAGGAATAATCCTGGTCGATCAGGTAGACCTTCTTCACCTCGGGCTGGTCCTTGATGAAGTTGGTCATCGCCTCCATCTTGATGGTGACGTTGGCATCGAAGGCAAAGTGCCAGTAGCTGCACTTCTCGTTGGTCATCGCCGGGTCGACGGCCGCATAGTTCATGTAGAGAATATGCGCGCCGGGATTGCGGCTGTTGTACTTGGTGACGAACTCCTCGATGGCGATGCCGACCGAAGAGCCGTTGCCCTGGAAGATGATCTTGGCACC
The DNA here is from genome assembly GCF_003182275.1 of Hoeflea marina. Classification (GTDB taxonomy): domain Bacteria; phylum Pseudomonadota; class Alphaproteobacteria; order Rhizobiales; family Rhizobiaceae; genus Hoeflea; species Hoeflea marina. The sequence continues at coordinate 329,485 of NZ_QGTR01000006.1, read as the reverse complement.
CTCGTCGATGGCCTTCTGGACCTGCACCAGGCTGGTCTGGGCATTGACCTGGTTGTCATAGCCCGTGACCTCGAGCATGTCGCCGTTGACGCCGCCGGCCGCATTGACCGTGTCGGCAATGAATTTCAGGTGGTTCAGTCCCATCTGGCCGACGCTGGCGGCACCGCCCGACAGCGGATCGACAAAGGCGATCTTGACGGTATCGGCACTGGCCGGCACGGCGGCCGCGCCAAAGACGGTCAGCGCGACGGCTGTCGTTGCAAATAGCTTCCTCATGATAGTCCTCCTCAATGCGGATCGGAATTCCCGACCTCTCCCTTACAGCGTGCTGCTGTGTGATTGGCGCCGCGCCCCGCTTCCTCCCGAAGCCAGACCGGGCAGACGCCTATTTCGCCGCGGCCATCGCCGCGCTGTCCTGTTCGACGCTGGCCAGCTCGCGCTCGAACTGGGTGAATCCGTAGTTCGGCACGATCTCGCCCGAGCGATCGCCGATCTGCTCCCAGGCGGCGATCACGCGGCCCGGGGCATCCTCGCCGCCGCCGATTTGAATGCCTTCCGTCAGCGTCACGTGGGCGCGGGCAAAATGCCCCGCGCCAGCGCAGAGAATCGCGCGCGTCGGCGCGTCGTCGCCCACCAGCGCCAGCAGCCCGTTGCTGACCAGCTCCGGTGCGAGCCTTGCCAGCACGTCCGGAGCAAGGACGCCGTCGGTCATCTGCGTGGCGGCCGTGGGCGCCAGGCAGTTGACCTTGATGTTCTGCTTTGCGCCCTCGATCGACAGGGTCTGCATCAGTCCGACCAGCGCCATCTTGGCAGCGCCGTAGTTCGACTGGCCGAAATTGCCGTAGAGCCCCGAGGACGAGGTGGTCATGACGATGCGGCCATGATTCTGCTGCCGCATGATCTCCCAGACCGCCTTGGTGCAGATTGCCGCGCCCATCAGGTGGACATCGATGATGGACCGGAAATCGGCGAGGTCCATCTTGGCGAAGCTCTTGTCGCGCAGGAACCCGGCATTGTTGATAAGGATGTCGACCCGGCCCCAGGCAGTCATCACCTGCTCGACCATCGCCGCCACCTGGCCTTCATCGGTCACCGAGGCGGCGATGCCGATCGCCTCGCCGCCCTGCCCGCGGATCTCTTCGGCCACGCGCTCGGCGCTCTCGCCGTTCATGTCGTTGACGGCGACGCGGGCGCCTAGGCGGGCAAGCATCAGCGCATGGCAGCGGCCGAGGCCTCCACCGGCTCCGGTAACGATTGCAATGCGGCCGTTCAGCGTCATTCCATATTCCTTGATCATCGTCTCAACTCATTCACTCACTAGAGAATTAATGTGATGGACGCAACAGATTCTTCTCCGGACATCTGCTGTTTCCCGCGTGGATCGTGCTTACGGCCTCGAGGCATCCCGTTCGCGATCGGCATCCGCCCTGCCGTCGCAGAAGGACAGGAAGCCGGCCGCCATAAAATCCGCCATGCGCTGCTTGATGGCCGCGAAATCATCCGACTTGCACAGCCCGCCAGACAGCTTGTCGATGCGCCCCGTGCGGGCGAGCGTCAGCATCAGGGCGCCGGTGACGAAATGGTAGCCCCAGAATAGATCCTCCTCGGGCGTGTCCGGCATGGCCTTCTTCAGCAGGCCGATCAGACGCAGGACCACGGGGTCAAAATGCGTATCCATCAGATCTGCCCCCCATTCCGGCGTGTTGGCCACCTGGGAGGCGAGCGCGGCATAGTTCTTCCAGCCCTCGCCGTGCATGCTGTAGAGATCGAGATCGGTGTCGAGAAACACGTGCAACGCGCCCTTGACCGTGGGCTTTCCTGCACAGGCCAGCTCATATTCGTCCAGGACCCGCATCCGGCGTTCGATGCTGACCATGGCGCGACGGCCGAAGACCGCGTCGAACAGCTTCTTCTTGTCGTCGAAATAGTAGTTGATCAGCGTGTGGTGGACCCCGACGCTCTTGGCCACGTCCTTGAGCGTGACGCCATGCAGGCCGTGCTTGGAAAACAGCAATTCGGCGACATCGAGAATCTGCTCGATCATGTCGGCGCGCTGTTCGGCCTTGGTGGCCCTGCCGCGGGCGGCCCGCTTGGCCGCGGGCCGGGGAGTAACGGGCTTCGTCTCAGCTGTCAAAATTCGGTCTTTCGGTTCCGTCTCTTGCGGCCGGGCGACCGCATCTCCCCGGTTATGCATGACCGTAGTCCGCTTTCAAGCGCATCTTATCGATCTTGCCTGTCGAAGCCATCGGCATCTTGGTCCGGATGACGGTGCGCGGGATCCACCAGCTGGCCACCCGCCCCTGCAGTGACGCCAGCAGTTCCTCGTCGCTGATCTCCTGGCCCGCCCTCACCTCGACCAGCAGCACGGGCTGTTCGCCCCACTTTGCGTCCGGCCGGGCGATGACGGCGGCCAGCGAAACCTCCGGCAGGGCGCCGATGACGGCTTCGATCTCGGCCGGATTGATCCACTCGCCGCCCGACTTGATGAGGTCCTTGGCCCGTCCGGTGATGATCAGGTTTCCCGCTTCATCGATCCGCGCCAGGTCGCCGGTGTCGAACCATCCCGCGGCATTGACCGCCGGGCCGGCGTCGCCGAGATAGCGCTCGATCACGGCCGCGCCCCGCACATGCAGGTGTCCCTCGACGCCGCGCTGCCCGGGCAGCGGGTTGCCGCCGGGATCACAAAGCTGCAGATCCACCCCCACCGCCGGGCGGCCCGAGACCGAGGCGCGGCGCGCGGGGTCGCCCGGAACGGCCATGGTTCCCGAAGGCGACAGTTCGGTCATGCCCCAGCTGGTCTGCACGGTGACGCCCAGCCGCTGCTCGATCCGCTGCATCAGCGCCGGCGGCAACGGCGCGCCACCGACAAGGATGCGCTTGAGCGACGGCAGTTCGCCGCCGTTCTGCTCGAGATGTTCGACCAGTCCGAGCCAGACGGTCGGGACCCCGACACCGAGCGTCACCCCCTCGGAGGCGATCAGACGCGCCAGGCTGGCGCCATCGGCCTGGCGTCCGGGCAGCACCAGCCTGGCACCGACGGCGGGCGCGGCAAATGGCAGTCCCCAGGCACTGGCGTGAAACATCGGCACCACGGCAAGGATCGAATCCGCCGCGGTGATGCCCAGCACATCGGCCTGCAGCAGTCGCAGCGTGTGCAGGTAGCTGGAGCGGTGGGTGTAGGTGACTCCCTTGGGCGCGCCGGTGGTGCCCGAAGTGAAGCAGAGGCCGGAGGCGGTGGTCTCGTCGAACTCGCCCCAGACGACCGGGTTGGCCGGATCACCGCCGCCCGGGGCGAGGCGCTCCACGGTCACACCCGGGCGCATCGCCGTCGAGCCGCCGGCCCCCCGGTCGATGACATAGACGCGACTGAGCGCCGGCGCATGGTCGGCGATCTTGCCGGCGAGCGGCAGCAGGTCGGCGCTGACGATGAGGATCGCGGCGCCGGACTGGCGCAGCATGGCGCCGCTCTGCTCGGCGGTCAGCCGCGGATTGAGGGTGTGGCACGTGGCGCCGAGCCCCATGATGCCGTACCAGGCCTCGAAATGGGCCTGGCCGTTCCAGGCCAGCGTGGCAACGCGGGAGCCGACGGTAACGCCCAGACCGGCGAGCAGCCCGGACACTTCGAGCGCGCGCGCCCTGATCGCGCCGTAGCCGGCGCGGCTGATGGTGCCATCGAGATTGGCCGAGACCACCTCGGCATCGGGATGCCAGTGCGCGGCATGATCGAGGAACTTGTCCAGGGTGAGGCCGAAATGCTGCATCGCCCCGTCTGCCATCACCTCGTCCCGAATCACCTCGTCCCACACGGCCGGAGATCCGGTCTCCGTCGCCTTCTCGCCGCTCTGTTGAATTGTCACGTCGTCCCGCCTCTCCTCCGGACCGGCGGCCAGCCAGCCGCCCGGTCCATCCTCACATGCCAATATTCATTCACTCGCTGGTGAATGAATATTGGCAGAAACAACGAATGGCCTGTTTCGTCAAGCCCGCCTGCAGGGATCGATGGTGTTCGCAGTCGATGAAGCGCTGCCAACCGGCAGCGGGAGGCATGCCACACCTCCGCTGGCCGGCCCGACGCATTTATCCGATCCCGGCGCCCCCCGCCGCGGTCAGAACTCCCGTTCTCCCGCAGGAACCGGCGCGCCGGCCCCGGCTCCCGGGGAACCGGCCCTGCAGGACCGGTCCCGCTCCGATCAGGCGTTGACCTCGAACAGGCCGGCGGCACCCATGCCGCCGCCCACGCACATCGTGACCACGACATAGCGCACGCCGCGACGGCGACCCTCGATCAGCGCATGGCCGACGAGTCGGGCGCCGGTCATGCCGTAGGGATGACCGATGGAGATCGCGCCGCCGTTGACATTGTAAATCTCGGGGTCGATGCCGAGATGGTCGCGGCAATAGAGCGCCTGGACCGCAAAGGCTTCGTTGAGCTCCCACAGGCCGATGTCCTCGACCTTCAGCCCGTGCTGCCTGAGCAGCCTGGGAACAGCATGGATTGGACCGATGCCCATCTCCTCGGGCGGACAGCCGGCCACCGCCATGCCGCGATAGATGCCGAGCGGCCTCAGCCCGCGCGTCTCGGCAAGTTTCGCATCCATCAGCACGCAGGCCGAGGCGCCGTCGGAGAGCTGGCTGGCGTTCCCCGCGGTGATCACGCCGCCGTCCAGCACCGGCTTGAGGCCGGCGAGCATCTTGAGCGTCGTCTGCGGACGATTGCCCTCGTCTCGGTCCAGAACCACCTCGCGCTCCGAAATCTCGCCCGTGGCCTTGTCGGCAACCTTCATGGTGGTGGAAAAGGCGACGATCTCATCGTCGAGCAGGCCGGCGGCCTGCGCCCGGGCTGTGCGCTGCTGGGACAGGAGCGCATAGGCATCCTGCGCATCGCGGCCGACACCGTATTTTTTCGCGACGAACTCCGCGGTTTTCAGCATCGGCATGTAGGCGTGCTCGACCCGGGCCACGACCGCCGGATCCGTCTCTTCCTGTACCCACTGGAAATAGCGGTCCTGCACGGCGGAAATGTTGTCCTGGCCGCCGGCGGCCACGACATCCATGCCGTCGACCATGATCTGCTTGGCCGCGGTGGCGATCGCCATCAACCCGCTGGCGCACTGGCGGTCCATCGTCTGTCCGGAAACGGTCGTCGGCACGCCAGCGGCGAAAACCGCGTTGCGGGCGAGGTTCATTCCGGCCGTGCCGGCGCCGAGCACCGTGCCGAGAACGAAATCCTCGATCTCGCCGGCGTCAATGCCGGCGCGCTCAATGGCGTGCCGGAGCGCGTGGCCGGCGAGCGTCGGCGACTTGGTGGCGTTCAGGCTGCCGCGATAGGCCTTGCCGATTGCGGTGCGCGCCGTGCTGACGATGACTGCTTCTCTCAATGTCTTTCTCCATCTTTCACTGCTGTATCGATGCCGGACCCGGGAGGCCGGGTCGGTGCATGTGTAGTCCTCTCAGCGCGGCCCGTCTGTCCCCAGAGTGCCTCAGTGGATGGCCGCATGCAGAATTTTTTCCGCCGTCGCGTCGCCGCGAGCGAATTCGGCGACGATCGTGCCGCTCTTGGCGACGAGGATGCGGTCCGAGAGATCGAGGATTTCCGGCAGATAGGAGGAAATCAGGATCACCCCGGCGCCGCTTTCGGCGAATTTGCGCACGATCTGCCGGATTTCCGCGATCGCCCCGACATCGACGCCGCGCGTCGGCTCATCGAATATCACCAGTTTCGGCTCCTGCACCAGCGACTTGGCGATGACCACCTTCTGCTGGTTGCCCCCCGACAGATACAGCACCGACTGGTCCGCGCCGATGCTGCGAATCGACAGGCGTTGCTCCCATTCCCGCGAGAGTTGCCGCATCTTGCGCAGCGGCGCAAACCATCTCCGCCGGCCGAACTTCGCCAGCCATCCCAGCCCGATATTGTCCGACACGCTCAGCGATTCGAAGAAGCCGTCGAGCTTGCGGTCCTCGCTGACATAGGCGATGCCGTCGGCCACGGCCTGCGCCGGCAGGCTGTAGCGCACCTCGCGCCCTTCGAGCCAGATCCGCCCACCGCCGAAATTGCGCTTGGTATGGCCCATGATCACCTTGGCGACCTCGCTGCGACCCGAGCCGATCAGTCCGGCGATGCCGGTGATCTGGCCGGGAAAGATCGAGAACGACATGTTGTTGACCATGCTGCCCATGCGGATGCTCTCAACCCTGAGCACCGGCAGCGCCGACAGGGCGGCGCGTCCCGTTGCCGGCACCATCGACTGCTCGTTGAGCTCCTCGCCGATCATGTGCCGGATCAGGCCGCCGCGGTCGAAGTCGGTCGCGGGACCCGTGGCCATCAGACGACCGTTGCGCAGCACGGTGATCCGGTCGGAGTGATTGAGTGCCTCCTCCAGTGCATGGGAGATGAAGATCATCGCGACGCCCTTGGCCTGCAGCGACTTCATCAGGTCGAAGAGATGCTCGGTCTCCTCTGGCGTGAGCGCTGCCGTCGGCTCGTCGAGGATGATCACCCTCGCCTGGTTGAGCACGGCGCGGGCGATCTCCACCATCTGCCGCTTGGCCGTCGACAGCGAGCCGGCGAGCTGCGACGGGTCGACCTTGAAGTTGAGCCGCTGCAGCACCTGGCGCGCGGCGTTGCGGACCTTCCGGACAGAATTGAATGTGCGCTCCTGGCCGAGCATCATGTTCTGCGCCACGCTCAGTTGCGGCACCAGGCTGGTCTCCTGGTAGACCATGGAGATGCCGTGCCGGCTCGCATCCTTGGGCGCCTGGAATTTCACCACCTCACCGTTGATCCGGAGCACGCCGTCGCTCGGCGCCACCACGCCGGCGATCAGCTTGCACAGGGTGGACTTCCCGGCGCCGTTCTCGCCGACCAGCGCGTGAATTTCCCCCGGATAGAGTTCGAATGAGACGCTCTCGAGCGCGTTAATGCCGCCATAGCTCTTGGTGACGGTCTCCAGGCTGACGATCGGTTGACGGCTCATGCCTCACTCCCCGGAAAACGCAGCAGTTCGCCGCTGGCCATGCTGACGGCGACCGTGGCGCCGTTCCACGACACCGCATCGGCGATCGCATGGCGCGTGCCGTTGGCGCGCGAATGGGCCGAGCCGGTCGGCACGAGTTGGTGGTCGGTCTCGATGACCAGGCCATAGGAGAAGGAGGGCGCCCAGGGCTTGACCTCTCCGAACAATCGCGTGGCTCCGAGTTCGATGGGAAAGTCATGGCTGAATTCCGGCCGCGCGCGCGGCGACAGCCAGTGATCGGGGCTGATCCGCGCCTTCATTTCGGCCACGAAGGCCTTTTCGGTCTTGAGGAACTCGATGAGCGGATCCCGCCGCGACAGGCAGCATATCAGATAGCCAGATCCGGTGGCGCGGATCCGCCCGAGATAGCCGGGGAAGCCCGATTGCCTGACCGTGCCGGAGAGCTCGACCACCGAGGCGTGCTCCAGCAGCGACACGATCACCGACCCCTTTCCGTCCGGAGCGATCCCCATCGGGCAGTTCAGGCCGCTCGCCAGTTCCCGGCGAGAGCCGCTTCGGCCGACGGCCACGACCATGCCCCGACCCGCATCCGCCCAGGCGGCCAGGGAAAGCAGGGTCTCGTCGGCGCGGTAGCCGCTGTCGACGAGGGCGACCTCGTCGTCGGAGAGAACCATGCAGTCGGAGATCGAGCCGAGCCCCGTGGGCGTGGCCCAGCCCACCAGGCGCCGGCCGGTGCGGTCGCAGGCCGCAAGCCCGCCGTCGGCAAGGCCCACGGCGACAAGATCGCCGCGCGCGCCGAGCGCGGTGACCGGGACATCGAACCGGGCCCAGGCTTCCGGCTCCCCGTCCCACGCGGCGAGCGCCAGGACATCGTTGCCGGAACTGAACAGCAGGCGTCCGTCCTCGAGCACCACCAGCGCGCGCGGCAGCGGCACCGCCCTGCCCGCGGCGTCATCGAGCCGCGTGTTGGGGCCTAGCACGCCTTCCAGCGTCATGCCGGGCAGTTCCTGGCGTCTGGATCTGAAAAACATGACTAGCCTCTTCCCTGGTAGCTCTTCGGCCCGGTCCAGTCCGTGTCGGCGCCGGCAACGGTGATCCGCCCGATCTTGTCATTGGTCACGCCGCCCAGGAACAGCGACCCCTCATGCTCGCGCATCGAGGTGATCATGTAGAGCGGACCGTCCGGAGCATCCCACAGCGCGTCGGTGACGACGCCGGCCGCATCGAGCTTGAGCACGCCGCCGATGTTGAGATTTCCGAACAGCCAGTTGTTCGGCGGCACGCGCCGCGTCATCCGCTGCCGGAGCTTGGGATAGCGCATGGCCTGGTCCATGATCGGGTTGCGCATGCCGGCCAGCGCGACCCAGTAGCCGCCGTCCGAAGCCCGGTTGATGTTGTCGGGATAGCCTGGCAGTCCGTCGGCGAAGATACGCGGCCCGGCGGCGAGATCGGCCAGATCGAAGATCAGGATCGAGCAGCCCCAGGTGCTGGCAACGAGCAGGTACCCGCCGTCATGGGTCACGCACACGCCGTTGGGGAAGACCAGGTGGTCGCACACCGTCCGGGTCCTGCGCGTTCTTGGATCGTAGCTCAGCAGGCGGCCGTTGGGCCGGCCCTCGAGCAGGTCGAGGCCCCAGTTGTCGATGTCGTAGCGCTTGGTGGCGTCGGTGAAATAGATCACCCCGTCGGGGGCGATGTCGAGGTCGTCGGCCATCCGGATGGTGGTGTCGTCCTGGACGCTGAGCAGGCTGCGCTCGGTCTGGTCGGTGAGGAGCTCGACGCCGCCGTCCATCCCGACCCTGAGCAGACCCATGCCGGCCACGCAAGTGACGATGCGGCCCTCGGCATCGAAGGCCAGGCCCAGCGGCCGGCCGCCGATCTTGGCCACCACGGTGATCTCGGTGTAGTCGGGTGCCGAGAGCCTCAGCAGGCGGCCGTCGCGGTTGCCGCAGTAGAGATTGCCCTCGTCGTCCAGGATCACGTCCTCGGGACCGTCGAGCCGTCCGGCCGCCAGGATCTCTGCCTGCGCCAGCCGGGGCGGGAGTTCGCCGGGCATCAGCCCGGTCATTCCCTTCACCGCGCCGAGATCCACCGAAACCGGATCCAGATAGGTCGACGCCAGCAGCCGGTGCCGGTTCTTGCGGAACTTCACGTCGATCGCCAGGATGAGGATGATGATCCCTCCCATGGTGAACTGGACGAAGTCGCCGCGAAAGCCGGAATTGATCATCGCATTGTTGAGAATGTAGATCGTGGCGAAGCCGACGAGCACCGGAACCACGGCGCCGCGACCGGGCACGAAGCCGCCCAGGCCGACCACGAGGGCGGTCAGCGCGAAGAACTCCATGCCGATGCCGGTGTCGGCGCTGATGCTGTTCTGGCGCGCCGCGAACAGGAATCCGGCAAGCCCGACAATCAGCCCGGCCAGCAGGTAGGCGAGGAAGATCGTCAGCTTGACGCGGATGCCGCCGTGCCTTGCCGCCTTTCGGTTGCCGCCGACGGCCAGCACGTGCCAGCCGTAGCGCGACTGACGGAACATGACGAACACCAGCGCCGCCACGGCCAGCAGCACCCAGAAGCCGATTGGCATGGTGAGGAATTTCTCGAATCCGACCCAGTCCCACAGATCGTCAATGCGGGCGCTGGTCGAGATGTCGACGATGCTGGCCTGGGAGGCGAGCGTGAAGATGCCGCGGATGGTGATCATGGTGCCGAGCGTGGTGAGCAGCGCGCCACATCCGATCAGCCCGGCGAGAATACCATTGACGGCGCCGACCAGCGCGCCGCAGGCGAGGCTGGCCACCAGCACCGCCGGCACCGGCAGCCCGAGAATGTGAAAGCAGTAGAGCGACACGAAGGCCGACATGGCGAAGTTCGATCCCACCGACAGGTCGATGCCGCCCACCGCCACGACGATCAGCACCGCCAGCACGATCAGCCCGCCGTCGGCGGCGTATTGCGCGAGATTGCGCACATTGGCAGCGCCGAAATAGTCCTGCGTGGTCGCCACCACGCCGATGACGACGCAGACGAAGGCCAGAAACGGGATCGCGCTTTCCACCCAGCCGCTCGACAGCATGTCCGCCAGGATGCGGCGGGGCGAAAGAACGAAGAGCGGAACCCGCTGTTTCGGCCGGGCGGCGAATTCGATGTCGGCGGACATGGCGGAACTCCAGTGTGAAGGCCCGCGGGGCGAAACCCCGCGGGCAGAGGTGCCTCGGGAGTGCGGTTACATCTTCCAGCAGAGGCTGGCGTCGTAGGAGTCGCCCGCCTTGATGATCTTCATCGGCGATTCGACCGACAGCATCGAGCCGTCCGCCGTCACCGCGCCCTGCAGCAGCAGATCGATCATCGTGCCGGCGTCGCGGCCCTGGCCATCGGCGTCGTAGCTCCAGACCCGGTCGAGCACCTTGTCCTCGACCGCCTTGCAGGCCACGTCGTCGCCGCCGCCGGTGGCGTAGACCATGACATTGTCGGCCAGCCCGGCGTCCTTGACCGCATTGCCCGCACCCATGGTGTGGACGTCCCAGTGCCCGAAGATGGCGCAGAGATCGGGATGCTGCTGCAGCACCGTGGCGGTGATCTGGCGGGCCTTCTCAGGCTCCCAGTCCGAGGCCTGGTTGGAAACCACCTCGATCTTGTGGCCCTCGAACACCTTCATCGCCGCGGCGTTCATCATCACGCTGTCGGCCGCGGTCAGCTGGCCGGGAATGATGGCCACCTTGCCTGACTTGCCGCTTCCCTCGCCGCATTCCTTGACGATGTCCTCGGCGATTTCCCGGCCGATGCGGTCCCAGTTGGCGCCGACAAAGGCCGAGGACGGCTGGTTGGACTGCAGGTTGAGCTGCAGAACCTTGATGCCTTCGGCCTCGGCCTGCTTGATCTGGCGGGCGAGCAGCTGGACGGTGGGATTGTGGACGACGATCACGTCCGGCTTGTCGCTGATGGCCTTGGCCAGCAGTTCCGCCATGGCGCCGGTGTTGAAGGCGGCATCGCGGATGTCGACGGTGTAGCCGCTGGTCTCCGCGTGCTCGCGCATGCGGCGCGCCCAGCCTTCCGTCAGCGAAATCCCCATCGTGATCGGCACGAAGATCACCTTCTTGCCGGTCAGGTCGGCGTCGGCGGACGCCTGGGTTGCCGGCGCCAGCAGCGCGAAGGCGCCGACCAGCGCCCCGCCGATGGCGGTCTTCATCTTGCTATTGAGTGTGTGCAGCATGCTTTCCTCCTCCGTTGATGTCATAGATCGCCGACCGTGTCGGTTTCGGTGTCTCTTGGATTGAGATAGTTGTCGGCGACGATGGCGATGATCAGCACGAGCCCCTTGAGCAGGTCCTGCATCTGTGATGTGAAATTCATCAGCGTCATGCCGTTCCTGAGCACGGCGATCAGCGCGACGCCGACGATGATGTTGCGGACGCTGCCGCGCCCGCCGCGCAGCGGTATGCCGCCCAGCACGACGACCAGGATGACCTCGAACAGCAGGGTCCCGTTGGTGACGGTGCGGAAATCGACGGCGCCGCTGGCGGCCGAGCTGACGAGGCCGGCGCAGAGTGCGGTGAAGGCGGCAAACACATAGACGACGATCGTCGTCGTGCGCACCGGCAGCCCGGAGAGCCGCGCGGCCTGGAAATTGTCGCCCATGGCATAAATCGTCCGGCCGGCCGACATGGCGCGAAGCAGCAGCATGGTGGCGGCCAGGGTGACGAGCATCAGCGCCACCGGCGTGGACAGCCCCGGCATGATGTTGCCCGAGAGGAAGACCACCGCCGGGCTGGACTTGGACAGCAGCAGCATGAATTCGCCGCGCAGGATGGTGAAGCGGAACAGTCCCGTCACCAGCATCGCCGAGGCCAGCGTCGCCAGCATCGCCGGTATCTCGACATAGGCGATCAGCCAGGCATTGGCGAGGCCGACCAGTGCCATGGCGGCCAGGGTGACCAGGAAGGCCATGGACGCCGGATAATCGGCGTTGATGAAGACGCTGAAGGTCGTCGCTCCCGCCACCATCACCGCGATCAGCGACAGGTCGAGGCCGCGCGAGATGATGACGACCGCCATGCCGCAGCTCAGGATCACCAGCGAGGCCGAGTTCGACAGGATGACGCCGGCGTTTCCGAGCGTCGCAAAGCCGTCGACGGTCAGCGAGAACACCACGACGAGCGCCACGGTCACCGCCATGACCACATATTCCAGCAGCTTGGTGTTCGGACCGCCCCGATTGATCATCGTCTTCCAATCAGCCATTCGCTCCGGCCTCCCTGGTCTGGCCTTCGAAGGCCCTGGTTGCCGCGCCGATGTGAAGGATTTCGCGCGCCTCGTCGGGGCTCGCCACTTCGAATGACAGCTCCTCGAGGATCCGGCGCATTTTCAGCACCTGCGCCGCGCAGCTTGCCGCCAGCAGTCCCTTGCCGAGGTACAGGCTGTCGCCCAGCCCGACGCGGACATGCCCGCCCATGATGGCGCCCATGGTCGCGTGGGCGATCTGGTGCCGTCCGCTGGCCAGGACGGAGAATTCGTAGCCTCCGCGCCCGAAGAGCCGGTCGGCGGCGGCGCGCATGACGAAGAGTGCTTCCGGATCGGCGTTCAGGCCGTCCGGTCCGGCCAGGGCGCACTGGATGAACAGCGGCCCGCGGATCAGGCCCTCGTCGAGAAACTGCGCGAGATGATGCAGGTGGCCCGGTTCGTGGCAGACGAATTCCAGCCGCGTGCCGTAGCCGCCGCCGAGCGCGGCGAGCAGGGCCCTGGTCTCGCGGCTGGTGTTGCCGAGGACGAAATCCTCCGACTGCTCGATGTAGGGCCGCTCCCAGGAGAACTTCCACTCGGTGATGCCGCGTCCGGATTTCTGGAACGCATAATTGGTCGAGCCGATGTCGATCGTGCAGAGCTCGGGCTTGCGGCGGAGCGGGTAGGCAAGCCGCTCGTCCAGGGTGGCCCGCGCGCCACCGCCCAGCGGGATGTTGATGACGGCGTCGGTCTGCGCCGATATCGCGGGCACGAAGAGGTCGTAGACGGCGGCATCGAAGGTCGGCCTGCCGTCAACAGGATTGCGCGCGTGCAGGTGCAGGATCGATGCGCCGGCGCGCGCCGCCTCTACCGCCTGGCCGGTGATCTGCTCGGGCGTGACGGGCAGGAACTCGGACATCGACGGCGTGTGCGCGAATCCGGTCACGGCACAGGAGATGATGACCTTGCGCTTGCCGGCCTTCATGGCCTGGATCCGACGGACCATGCGCCGACGCCGCGGCCGCGCAGTGCGAACGCCCGGGCGGGCGTCCGGGCCGGCGACAGACCTTCGGCGGCCGCCAACAGGCCGCAGTGTCCAGCATTGCTCATGATCCCCTCCGGCCACACGATCCTCCCATGTGGATGAGCGCAGGCTAGTGCCGGGCGCGCGGCGAGTATATGTATGCTCGATCCTAGTTTTCTCGACTTGGATGTGGTTTTCATATAACCCGATTGCCGATGCGGCCCCGAAAGCCGGCAGACCGCGGAGATCTGTCCGCAAGGAGGCGATCTGGTGGACACTCTCGAAGCCCTCACCGTCGGCATTCTCGACCGCATCCGCCGGGATGCGAGCGAAGCAGAGATCGAGGCAGTTCTTGCGGAGATGGCGGGTGCCGCCCTGGCGGAGGGGAAGACCGACCGCTTCCGGGAGTTGCAGGCAAGCGTCAAGCAGATCAGCCAGTCGCTGCGCGACAGCGCGCTGGCCGAGCGAAGCCTGAACCTGCTCATCGAGACGACCCACGACCTGTCCAAGACCCTGGAGCTTCAGAGCCTGTTCCGCACCATCGTGTCGCGGGCGCGAAGCCTCGTCGGCGCCAACCTGGCCTGGGTGACGATCCTGGACGAGGACAGCGGGCTGTTCCGGTCGGTCGCTTCGGAAGGCTATGTCTCCCCCTCCACCGCCGTCATGACCAGCTCCTTCGAATACGGCGCCGTCAGCCTGATCATGCAGTCGAAGAGCTTTTTCGACACCCAGGACTATCTCAACGACACCCGCTTCAGGCATCTGCCGGAGCTGGACAAGGCCTTCCGGATCGAGAACATCGTCTCGCTTGCGGGATTCCCGATCCTGGCCGACGGCGAGGTTCACGGCTTTCTCTTCGTCGCCGACCGCTATGCGCGCAAGCTCAGCGGCCGCAATCTCTCGGTGCTCGGGTCCTTCGCGCTGCATGCGGGCGTGGCCATGCGCAACGCCCGCGCATTCCGGCTGCTCTCCGAGGCCCTCGACGAGGCGCAGCGCAACCGGAACGCCCTCATCGACTACATCCAGCGGGTCGAGGCATCGGCCGCCGCGCACGACGACATGACCTCGCTGCTGGCATCGGGAGGTGAATTGCAGAAGTTCCTCCAGGCGATGGCCAACCAGATCGGGGCGGCGATCTTCCTCTTCGATGACGAGCACGGTGTGCGCAACGAATTCATCTCCTCCGGCTATCGCGGCAGCAGTGCCGCGCTGTTCTCGTCCGGCCGCTTCGACATCGCGCCGCTGATCAACGCCACCTCGCAGTCCCGCCAGACCGGCCGGTCGGTGGTGATGGCCCACAATGGCGACGAACAGTGCCGGGTGATCGCCCTGCACGGCTGGATCGGCAGCGGCGAGTGCCTGCTGATCTGCCACCAGGGCGAGCTCGACGCCATCGAGATCCGCAATCTGGAGCGCAGCGCCGTTGCCCTCTCGATCGCCAAGCTGTGGAACGAGAAACGGGAAACGGAGAAGCTGACCGCCTCCTCGACGCTGGTGCGGCACCTGGTGCTCGTCACCCTGCCCGATCCGGCGACCGTCTCGGCGATACGGGACCGGCTGGGGCTCCACAATGACGAAACGGTGATGCTGGCGCTCATCGTCGTCTCGCGGCATGACCGCGTGGCGCAGACCGCCACCATCCGCGACTGCGCGGCGAAGACCAACATTCTCATCGACCTGCTTGACGATGCCTATGTCGGCCTTGGCCCGGAAGGCTCGCTGCGCGACTTCCTGCAGCTGCTCAAGAAGGCCGCCCAGGACTGGACGGCCGGCGGCATCCTGTCCGAGCCCTTCGGCGACCTGACGACCGCGTCGACCCGCTACCAGCAGCTCAACAAGGGTCTGCAGGTGATGACGAAAATGCGGCCGCTCGAGCATTTCGTGGCGCAATCGCAGATGGATTTCTTCGCCAGGATGTTCGAGACCGGGGACGCGGCGGCCCTTGCCGCCTACATGCAGCGCGTCCTGCGGCCGATCGATGAGCGGCCGCCGCGCCAGGCTGAAGAGCTGAAGCGGACTTTGCTGTGCTATCTCGACGGCCAGCACAACATCAAGCGCACCGCCGACACGCTCGGCCTGCATGTCAACACGGTCCGGCAACGGCTCGAAAGCCTGCGCCACATCACCGGCGGCTGGGACGATCCGACTCGCGCGCTCGAACTGCACATCGCGCTCAGGCTCGGCGTGCTGCTGGAAGGTGGCGGCGAACCGGGCGGGACCGGATGATGGCTGCAGCATTTGGTCCTCCGCCGGATCAGATGGTTCCCTCTTCGGCCAGCCGGACCAGGTCGGCCTCGCTGTAGCCCAGACCCGCGAGCACCTCGCGGGTGCTGCCACCGAGCTCGGGCGGCGGCGCCGTCGCCGCGATGACCTCGCAGTTGACCTTGAAGCCGAGCGTCGGAAGATGGACCGCGTGCGGCGCGGCCGGCCAGGCCATCGGGCGGGTGAAGGCCCGGCTCGCGGCATGGTCCTCGGCCAGCACCTCGTCGAGCGACCGCACCTTGGCCGCCGGGACTCCCGCGACATCGAGCAGCCCTTCCCATTCGATCGCCGGCCGCTCCAGAAAGATGGCGACGAGTTCGGCCCTCAGGCCGGCGGCATTTCGCCCGCGCGCCTCGGGATCGCCCCAACGCACGTCGGCGAGGATGTCGGATCGTCCAAGACCACGGCACAGCGCCCGGAACTGCTTGTCGTTGTTGGCGGCGACCATCAGCAGCCCGTCGGAGGTTTCGAAGGCGCCGGACGACGGGCTCTGGCTCCAGGCCTCGTTGCCGGACGGTTTCGGCATCCAGCCGGCCGTCAGGTGACTGGTGAGCAGCGACGCCATCAGCAGCATCGACGTGTCGAGCATGGCGACGTCGAGATGCAGCGCGGCGCCGGTGCGCTTCGTCTCGTGCAGGGCGGAGACGATCGCGAAGGCCGCATTGAGCCCCGTGGCGTAATCGATGTAGGGCGCGCCCACCTTCTGCGGGCCGGTCTCGACCGTGCCCGTGGTCTTCATGATGCCGCACATGCCCTGGATGACGTGGTCATAGGCAGGACGATGGCTCATAGCGCCGTCCTGCCCGAAGGCGGAAATCGAACAGTAGACGATCTTCGGATTGATCGCGCGCACCGCATCGAAGGACAGGCCGAGGCCGGCGACGGTGCCCGGCCGGAAGTTCTCGATGAAGACGTCGGCGTCGCCCAGCAGCTGCTTGAAGATGTCGACACCCTCGGCGCTCTTGAGGTTGAGCGTGACCGATTTCTTGTTGGCGTTCTGGGTGAGATAGGTCAGGCCCATGCCTTCGGCGTTGAGGTCGGCAATAAGCCCCTTGTCACGCGACCAGTCACCGATCCCGGGCGCCTCGACCTTCAGCACCTCCGCCCCCATCAGACCGAGCTGATAGGCCGCATAGGGCCCGGCGAGCACCTGCGTGAGATCGATGACACGAAGACCGGAGAGTGGCTGGAACATCAGATGTCTCCCCGCACGACAGCAGATCCTGCCGCCGTCTTCATGGCCCGCCGCGGCCGGCCGGCATTCCGATGCCCTGCGATGAGAACTTGATTCGGGGATTCCACGGCTATTTCCTCTTGTAGAGAACGGGGCAGTCGCCGATGCGATCGGTGACGGAGGCGAGCCAGTCGCGCGCGGCCGGGCGACCAGGCAGATGGGCGTCGAGAAAGGCCAGTGTCAGCTGCCGGACGGCGTCGCTCTGGGCGGGACTGCCGGCGCCTCGCGCCGCGGTCTCGGTGAAGCCGCCGAGAAAGTGATCGGCGCCCTCGAGGACCGCGAGATACTTGCCGCCATCGGGCGCAAGATCGTAGGGCTCGCATTTCCAGCGCCAGTCGCCGCCATTGGCGCCGCGGTCGAGGGTGCCGGTGACGTTGAGCAGCGGACCGTCGATGTGCGCCCAGGATCCGTCGCGCAGTCCCTGCTGCGCGCGGCCCTGGGCGCTCAGAAGGATGGCGGCGGCAAATCCCGGCTCGCTGAAACGCTGCGCGGACAGGCCGGGTAGGTCGATTTCGGCGCCCGCCAGCAGCTGCGCGGTGTAGGCGCCGAACGAATGACCCGCAATCGCGCGCGGGACCGGCTGGCGCAACGCCCCTGCCGTGGCCTCGAGGATCTCCGGCAGCGCGCGGGCTGTGGCGCGGACGACCGCCAGCCGCCCCATCCAGCGGTCGGGCGCGTGCAGGATCTCGTGCATGCGGGCGCGCACCGGTTCGACTGTCGACCAGTTCGAAAGGTCGGCTTGCGGATCAAGTCCGAGTTCGGGCTCGGCGCGGGCCACCACCTCGATGGCATCGTCGAAGCCGGGATGCACCACCAGGTAGCCGTTCGAGGCCCAGTGGCGTGACAGCGCCCCGTAATGCCGCGGACCCGAGCCGAGCCCGTGGCAGAAGACGACAACACCGAGCGGCGGCCGTTCCGCCGGCCACCGGCAGGTGAGCGGCCGCTCGAGGTCCGGACCACCGGCCAGGATATCGTGGGCTTCCAGGATCCCGTTTTCGGCGGCGGCGGACCGGTAGGGCACGGTGCTCATCAGGCCGCCTCCCCGGGTGTTTCGCCGCCGGTATCGGGTGCAAGCAGGAAGCAGCTGGCGGTTCCGCCACCCTCCACCGGATAGGCCGGAGGCATGTGCTGCGCGCAGCGCGCCATGGCGCTCGGGCACCGGTTCCTGTAGGGACAGCCCGTCTCCGCCACGCGGGTCGCGTCCTGGGCCGGCGCGATCTTCCGCGCCGCGCGTCGCCGGCGCTGGGCCGCCGGGTCCAGCAGCGGCACTGCATCCAGCAGCGCCTTCGTGTAGGGATGGGCCGGCGCGCGGTAGACCCGGTCGGACGGCCCCTCCTCGACGATATGGCCCAGATACATCACCGCGATCCGGTCCGAGATGTGGTGCACCAGCGCCAGGTCGTGGGCGATCAGCAGATAGGCGATGCCAAGTTCCTCGCGCCGCTCGTAGAGCAGGTTGATGATCTGGTTCTGGGTCGAGACGTCGAGCGCGCTCACCGGCTCGTCGAGCACGATGAGCTTCGGCTGAAGCGCCAGCGCCGAGGCGATGGCGATTCGCTGCCGCTGGCCGCCCGAGAACTGGTGCGGATGCCGGGTGAGATGCTCCTCGGAGAGCGAGACCAGCTTCAGCAGCTCGACTGCCCGGTCCCGGCGCTCGGCCCGGTTCATGGCGGTGTGGACACGCAAAGGTTCGGTGACGATGGCCTCCACCGTCATCGACGCGTTGAGCGAGGAATAGGGGTCCTGGAACACTGCCTGGATCCGGCTGCGCACCGCCGGCGGGTAGCGCGTCTTCATCGCCGCCAGATCGACGTCGCCGAAGCGGATCGAGCCGCCCGACGCGGGGACCAGGCCGAGCACGGTGTTGGCGATGGAGGATTTGCCGGAGCCCGACTCGCCCACAAGGCCGAGCGTCTCGCCTGCGCGGATGACGAGGTTGGCCCCCTTGACCGCATGAAAGGTCCGGCCGCCGAAGCCCAGGAGCGAGCGGTCCCGATAGGTGACATCCAGGTCGGTGATCTCGAGAAGCGGCTTGTCGGTCACGACGCGGCCTCCAACTCCGGTTCGCCTGCCCGCACGCAGCGCACCTGCCGCCGGCTGCCGGTGAGCGGGATGCGCCGGTCGCATGCCGCGATCCGGAAATCGCAGCGGTCGGCGAAGCGGCAGCCCAAAGGCCACGTTCCCGGCCGCGGGACGTTGCCGCGAATGGTCGGCAGCGGCGGATTGCGGTCGGAGGCGTGCGGCATGGCACTGAGCAGGCCGCTTGTGTAGGGGTGGCGCGGATCGGCGAACAGCGCGTCGACGCCGGCCATCTCCACCATCTCGCCGGCATACATGACGCCGACGCGGTCGCAGATGTCGGCGGCTACCGCCAGGTCGTGGGTGACGAACAGGATCGCCATGCCGAACTCGTCCTGCAGGTCGCGGAAGAGATCGAGGATCTCCTGCTGCACGGTGACGTCGAGGGCGGTGGTCGGCTCGTCGGCGATCAGCAGCGACGGATTGCAGCTCAGCGCCCGGGCGATGGCGACGCGCTGCGCCATGCCGCCGGAGAGCTCGTGAGGGTAGGCGCCGGCGCGCTCGGCCGGCCGGGGAATGCCGACCCGGTCGATGAGCTCGACCGAGCGCGCCCAAGCCTGGCGGCGGCCGAGGCCCTGCTTGACGCGCAGCACCTCGGCGATCTGGCTGCCGACCGTGAAGGCGGGGTTGAGGCTGGTGGTCGGGTCCTGGAACACCATGGCCACCTCGTTGCCGCGCACCTCTTCGAGCCCGCTGCGCGGAAGCGTGCGCAGGTCGCGGCCGTTGAGTTCGATGGAGCCGTGGGTGGCGCGGACCCCGGCGCCGAGCAGGCCGAGGATGGCGAGTCCGGTCAGCGTCTTGCCGGAACCCGATTCACCCACCAGCCCGAGCGTCTCGCCGCGGCCGATGCTCAGCGACAGGTCGGTGATAACCGGCACCTCGCCGCCGGCGCGGCCGGGCACCATCACCTGGAGGTGTTCCACCCTGAGGATCTCGTCGTCGCGACGGGGAACCGGCGCCGATGCGGCGGTGGCCGGAAGTTCCGCCGCATAGCGGGCGGCCGGCGCCCGCGGATCCGCATCGACGGCGATGCCGCGCCCGATCGAATCGCGCAGCACGTCGCCCAGCAGGTTGACCGACAGCACGGTGAGGATGATGGCGATGCCCGGCGGCACCGACAGGAACCAGTTGAAGTCCATGAAGGCCGCCGCGGTGTTGAGCATAGTTCCCCAGCTGGCCTGCGGCGGTTGGACGCCCAGGCCGATGAAGCTGAGCCCGGCCTCGGCCAAAAGCACCGCGCCGACGGTCAGGGTCACCTGCACGATCAGCGGCGGGGCGATGTTGGGGAAGATGTGGCGCATCAGGATGCGGCTGTCGGAGGCGCCGACCACGCGGGCCGAGCGGACATAGACCTCCTCGCGCTCGGCCAGCACGACGCCGCGGGCGAGCCGCAGGAACGAGGTGGAAAACAGGATGCCGAGCGCGATCATCGCCCGGTGCAGTCCGGCGCCGAGAATGGCGATGATGACGATCGCCACCATGATACCCGGAATCGAGACCACCGCCTCGACGATGCGCATCACGATCCAGTCCCACAGTCCGCCGCGGTAGCCGATGAAGAGGCCGATGGGCACGCCGAGCAGGACCGCGATCGTCGTGGCCTCGGCCGCGGCGATGACCGCGATGCGGCAGCCGTAGATCAGCCGGCTGAGGACATCGCGTCCGAGATCGTCGGTCCCCAGCCAGTGAGCGGTCGACGGTCCCTGCAGGGCCTCCATCAGGCTCTGCCTGAGCGGATCGTAGGGCGCGACCCACTCGGCAAAAACGGCGAGCAAGGCGAGCAGCAGGAGCACGGCCACGGCGATGCCGATGAGGACGGGTGCTCCGCCCGGCCGCCGGCGGCCGCTGGGCAGGGCTTGAGGCATGGTCTTGGTGTCGATGCTCACGAAGGCCTCGCTTTGGGGTTGATGAGGCCATAGATGACGTCCGTGGCGAGCTGGACGGCGACCACCAGCGCGACCATCACCAGCACCAGGCCCTGCAGCATGGGAATGTCCTGCTGGCGCACCGCGCCGATGGCGAGCGTGCCGAGACCGTTGATGGCGAAGACCTGCTCGACGATCAGCGCGCCGCCGAGGAGCACGGTGATCTGGAACGACAGGACCGCGACCACCGGCACCATGGCGTTGGTCAATGCGTGGCGGAAGATGACGCGCCGGAACGGCAGCCCCTGGGCTCGGGCGGCGCGGATGTAGTCCTGCTGCAGAACTCCGACCATGGCTGAGCGGACCTGGCGGGCGATCGCCGCGCTCGATGAGGTTCCGAGCGCGATCGACGGCAGGATGACGCTGCGCAGCCACTCCCAGGGGGACTGGGTCAGGGGCGTGAAACCGGTGGCGGGAAACCAGCGCAGATTGACCGCGAAGATGGCGACCAGGATCAGCCCGAACCAGAAATTCGGGACCGCCTGGCCGAAGGTGGCGCCGAGGGTGGCGAAGCGGTCGATCCAGGACCGCGGGCGCAGCGCCGCCGCCACGCCGGCGGCGACACCGATGACGATGGCGATGATCGCCGACATGACCGTCAGCGACAGCGTGACGGGGAGCCGCTGCATGACGGCCCCCGTCACGCTGACGCTGTTGAAGAAGGAGGTCCCGAGGTCCCCCTGCACCGCCCGCCCGAGCCACTGAAGGTAGCGCAGGTGGACGGGTTCATCGAGGCCGAGCCGGTGGCGGACCATTTCGTACTGCTCCTGGGTGCCGGCGTCGCCGATGATCAGGTCGACCGGATCGCTCGGAAGCAGCGACGTGAACGAGAACGTCAGCACCGAGACGATGAACAGCAGGGGCACCAGCGCGAGAAGCCGCTGGACGATGAGCTTCAGCATGGGGACCGCGATTCAGTCGTTGGACTTGAGGCCGCGAAGATTGATCGAATCCTCGCCGTAGCGGTAGACCACCGTCGGGTTGGCGGCCGTCTTCTCGCTTGTGCCGATGAGGATCGGAGAATTGGCGACGAAGATCAGGAATGCCTCCTCCGCCAGCCTCGCCGCCATCTTCCGGTAGATCGGCCCGCGCTGGTCGGTCTCCACCGACTCCAGACCGGCCTTTGCCAGCGACAGCAGTTCGTCGCTCGGCTTGGCCTTGAATGGATTGTAGGCGCCGTCCTCGTAGATGTAGCGGAGCGCGAGGAACTTCGGATCGGTGTTGGTGTTCCAGACCAGGTTGGTCGCAGGGAAATCCGTCGTCCGGCTGCGGCGGGCAAGGGTTCCCGGCTCCAGCGGCACGATGTTCATGGTAATGTTGATTTCCTTGAAGAACCCGGCCAGCGCCTCGAGCCGTGACTGGTAGATCGGGATCGAGGGCATGTCGAACGCGAAGCCGTCTGGAAATTTCGAC
Source organism: Hoeflea marina (assembly GCF_003182275.1). Classification (GTDB taxonomy): domain Bacteria; phylum Pseudomonadota; class Alphaproteobacteria; order Rhizobiales; family Rhizobiaceae; genus Hoeflea; species Hoeflea marina. The sequence goes on along the minus strand of NZ_QGTR01000006.1, from coordinate 307,348 downwards.
TGGGCCATCAGTTCGCGGGCCTTGGCGAGATCGAAGGCATAAACCCCCTCGAGCGCGGGGTCGTAGGCCCAGTTGCCCTTGGCGTAGGGCTGGTAGGAATCGTCGGCCAGGCCGAACAGCACGGCCTTGCCGAATGCCGCGCGGTCGATCGAGTGGGCCATGGCCAGGCGGACATTCCGGTCGGCGAAGGCGGGCACGACGGTTCCCTCGCGGTCGGAAATGATGACGTGGTAGTTGAGGCCGCCGGTGTTGCGGATGAGTTTGAGCCCCGCGGTGCGCTCGATGATGGCCGATTGCGGGTTGGCGAGCCAGTTGCCGGCGTCGATCTGGCCGGTCTTGAGCGCGTTGAGGCGCGCCGTGTCGTCCGGAATCTCCCAGACCTCGTAGCGGGCAAGTCCGATCTGGTCCTTGTCCCAGTAGGTCGGGTTCGGCGTGTAGACCTGGACCTCGCCCTCGCGCGACTGGTCCTTGCTGTGGACATAGGGACCGGTGCCGACCGGGTTGCGGTCGATCGCCGGGTCGGCCATCGCCGCGGGCGCCAGCATCATGCCGCCCGTGAAGCAGAGGCTGTCGATAATGGCCGGATCCGCTTCGCTGAGCTTGATCCGCAGCGTGTACGGGTCGGCGGCATCGGCGCTCTCGACGGTCTTGAGGCCTTCGATGATGCCGAGCTTGACGCCGCGATTGATGTTGGCCGCAGCGACCTCGGCATTGAAAGCCTCGCCGTTGCTAAAGCTGACGCCTTCGCGCAGCGTGATCAGCACTGTGAGGCCGTCGATCTTGTAGCCGGTGGCCAAGAGCGGCACGGGCTTGCCGTCGGGCGACATTTCAAACAGTGATTCATAGACCGGCCGCAGATACGGCACGCCGCTGCCGCTCTGCTGCTGCGGGTCCATGGTGATGAGCTTGACCTGCTCGGCATATTTGAAGGTGCCTGCCGGACCGTCGGCAGCCGCCATCGCGGCTCCGACCGACAGAACCGTCGCAAAGGCAAGCGACATTACGGGTGTGGTGATCCAGTTTCGCATCTCGGCCCTCCCAGCCTGAGTTGGCGGCGCAGACAGAAAGCGCCCGTCACACGCGGAGAGCTCCACCTCCTCGCATTGTGATTTACATATAGCACTTTATCACTATCATGGCGGCAGCTCAAACGGTTTCTCGCGGCCGGAACCGAAATCGCAGCCGTTGTCTGTCCCGCACCGGGATGTCATAACCGGCGGCCCATCATCGGAAGGAAGCGTGATCTTGCACAGTGCGCCCGAACAGAAGCAGTTGCTCCGGGAGGACGGCACGCCCTATTACGTGCAGCTGGCCGCCATCATCCGGCGGCAGATCGCTGACGAGGCGCTGACCATCGGCGACAGGCTGCCGACGCTCAAGCAGTTGGTGGCGACGTTCGGCGTTTCGGCCATGACCGTGCGGCACGCCATCAACGGTCTCGAGAAGGAAGGGCTGATCCGCGCCGAGCGTGGGCGCGGAACCTTTGTCACCGCGAAGCCGGAGATGCCCGGCGCGGTTCCCTACCTGCTGACCCGCTCGCCGGCCAGGCGGGGCGACGGCCTCAACTTCCGGGTCCTGGCCTCGCGGCCCGCCAACCAGGAACTGCGCATCTCCGAGGACGAGGGTGAGGCGTTCGGGTCCTACCACTACATGAAGCGCAGCTTTTCGCGGAACGATCGTCCCTTCATCGTCGGGGAATACCTCATCGCCACGCACGCCTACGCGGCCGTGCCGGAGCGCCTCTGGGCAACCGAGCTGGTCAGCACGCTGCTCTACGACACCAAGGAGATCGGACTGAGCAGGGTGCGCCAGACCTTTCGGGTGGTCTCCTCGATGCCGCACGAGGCCGCAGAGCTCGACATCCAGATGCACGAGCCCGTCGTCCGCGTGCGCCGCATCTTCCAGAACCCGCGCGGACAGGTGATCTGCCTCGCACAGCTGGTCTACCGGACGGACGGCGTCGTCTTCGACATCAACATCGAGGTCGACGACCGCGAGCGCCTGTACGAACTGGGCGGCTTTCCCGAATCCTGAACGTCACGAATGATGCTGCATGGCAGATGGCTGGCTTACGGTGCAAGGCTCCCGCGCGCCGCGGCATCGAGCATGTCGCGGGCGGCGGCCGGGTCGAAGCTGTCGCGCTCGCCGATCAGCACCAGCCGGCATCCCGCGGCCTGCACGGTCCCCGCCGGTGCCAGCGTCGCCCGCTGCCCGGCCATCTGGAAGACCAGCGTCCGGTCACCATGCTCGTCAAGCCGCAGGAAGCCCTTCACCCTGAGCAGGGACGGCGACAGCCGGCCGATGACGGCCTGGAACCCCGCCAGCGGCAGGGAACCGGGATGATCCCACTCCAGCGAGGCGAAGCGGTCGTCGGAAATGCTGCCCGGCTCGCTGCAACTGATGCGGCTGGATCTCGCCTGCCCCAGAATCGCGGTCAGCGGCAGCAGCGGATCACCGGCGTCGAAGACCCTGGTCTTGCCCGCAGCGGCAAGCAGCTGCCGGACTGCAGCGGCAGCCTCGGCATCCAATGCCTCGGTCTTCGACAGGCAGACGAGATCGGCCTGCCGCAGCTGCGCCTGCCATAACGGGTCGCCCCGCCGCGACCCGGCATCCTCGGCATCGACGACGCAGACGATGGTGTCGAGCGCCGCACTCTGCCAGATCACCGGATCCATCAGCGCCTGGACGATGCCCGCCGGGTCGGCAACGCCGCTGGCCTCGACCACGATCAGGTCGAAGCTCTCGGGCCGGCCAAGGATCTGGCGCAGCGTCCGCAGCAGGTCGCCCTGCAGCGAACAGCAGATGCAGCCGTTCTTGAGCCCGATCACCGTGTCGTCCGCCTCGCCGATCAGCATCGCATCAATGTTGATGGCGCCGAAGTCGTTGACGATGGTGGCGATGCGCCGGCCGTGCTCGGCCTGCAGCAGCCGATTGACGAAGCTGGTCTTGCCGGCGCCGAGAAAGCCGGTGACGAGCAGGATGGGGACGCTCATCCCGCCGCGCTGCGCAGCGGGCGGCCGCCGCGGGCGGCGATGTCGAGTTCGCCGTCGCTGATGGCGGGCGCGCCGTTGACCAGAAGATGCACGACCCCTTCCGACGTCCGGTTCATGTCGGTGAAGGTGGCGCGGTCGGTGATCCTCTCGAGGTCGAAGACCACCACGTCGGCGTCGCATCCCACCTGCAGGCGGGCCTTCCGGCGGATCTGCGGCGCGCAGCCCTCGATCACCCGGGCGGGATGGATGGTGCACTTGGCCAGCGCCTCGACCAGCGGCAGCGTCCGCCGCTCGCGCACATGGTCGCGCAGGAAGCGGGTGAACGTGCCCGACGAGCGCGGATGCGCCGAGAGGTTCTCGGGCAGCGGCCATTCGGTTCCCGTGTAGATGCGGCCGTCGGGCTCGATCCAGGGCATGGCGTCGGAGGCGATGGAGCCGCCCGGATAGGTCACCGACAGGTCGAGAAGCCGGCGGTGCTCGGCGTTCACGTCGACATCTAGGAAATGCCACATCACCAGGTCGGCTGGCGCCTCGTCGCGCGCCCGCTTGATGTCCTCGACATCGGTGAACCGATGATGGTTGCGGATCAGCTCGATGGCATCATACGGGCTGCCTGTCCGCTTGCTGAAGTCGGGGTCGGTAAAGAAGCCGGCGCTGACCACGGTGGCGCCGGTGCCGTAGGGATAGGCTTCGGTGGTCACCGGCAGGCCTTGCGCCTGCGCCCTGGCGACCAGCTCGACCACGCGCTCGATGTCCATCAGGCTGGTGGAGTTGAGGTGGCAGATGTGCATGTGCGCGCCGGTCGCTCCGGCCAGCCCGATCAGTTGCACATAGCTGTCGACCGAGCTCTGAGGATCGATGTTGCTCATATAGGCGATGTGGGTGAAGGTCGGCGTGCCGTATTCGAAGGCGAGGTCGCAGACGCAGCTCAGTTCCTTGACGCCCGCGCCGGGCGCGTAGCCGTTGGGAATGCCGATGCCGATGGCGCCCTCGTCGAGGCCGCGGCGCAGATGCCCGACGATCTCCGCGGTCTGGCCGGCGTCTGTGGCTTCCGTCGACCAGCGCATGTCCTGCGAGCCCTTGCCCATCTGGTCGATCGGATGCACCGAGGCGTCGAGCTCGATGACGCCGAGCGTCGCCTTGCGGGCGAAGATCCATGCAGCAGACGTGCCGTAGTTGAGCACGCGCGGCGTCTTTGCCTGTTCCTCGTACCAGCCGGCCACCGGCAGCGCCCCCACCTCCAGTTCCAGCGACGTCGTCACGCCGTCGAAGGCCTGCATCCGGTCCGCCGCCACCGACTGGCCGTGCCCGTGCAGGTCGATGAAGCCGGGCGAGACGATCAACCCGGTGGCGTCGATTTCCCGGATGCCGCCGCCGATATCGGTGCCGATCGCCACGATGGTGTGGCCGGAAATGCCGACGTCGCAGACTTCGTCAAAACCGGTTTCCGGATCGATCACCCGGCCGTTGCGAATGAGAATGTCGAAGGACTGGGTCATGGTCGTACCTTTTCGGACGTCGGATTTTCGGTCTTGGGCCAGTAATCATCATCGCGCCGCGTGAAGGGGATGATGGTGAAATCCGGGGTTATGGCGCCGGGGGTGGCGAGATGAATCACCTCCGAGGCGATCGGCGCGAAGGCTGCATGGAAATGCTGCGACGACTTGACCACGATCACCTTCATGGCGGCGAGATCGATGCCGAGATCGGTGAAGACCTGCGGATGAAACGTCTGGCTGCGCACCGAGTTGATGACCAGATGCACGCCGTCGGCCTCCAGCCACACGCTGTCGCCAAGGCGCTGAAGTCCCTTGCCGAAGAGCTGGGTGGCGTCGAGCCGGATGCCGCGGACCGTCACATCGAGATCGACCGGATCGCCGGACATCGGTCCGATCTTGCCGCCGAGGCGGATCCGCATCACCGCGCCGACGCCGGCATCGATGCACATGCGGGTGAGCACCGGATCCCAGAACAGGCTCATCGCCACGTCCTTGAGCCCGCGGTCGAGCACCGCGCGGAGCACGAAGGTCGAATCCGACGGCGCGCCGCCGCCGGCATTGTCGGCAAAATCGGCCAGCACCACCGGCCCGGCGTCGGCAGCCATGGCCCGGTCGAGGCCGGTTTCGATGTCGGGATAGCGGATGCGCAGGCGCTCGCGCAGGCCCCAGAGCCTGTCGCCGAGTTCGCGGGCAGCAGCGGCAGCCACGTCGGCATCGCCATCGGCAATCACCAGTGTGCGGGTGCCGCAGCGCGGACTGTCGCCCCACGGAAAGCCGTGTGCCAGCGACACCGACAGGATTCCGCCCTGCCCCTCCATCGCCGTCATGGCGTCGACATAGGTTCGCATCGGCTCGAACGGCGTGTGGTACATGGCCATCATGCGGCAATCGTGGTCGCGCATCACCGGCCTGATCGACCCGGCCACGGTCGCCGCGCAGAGCGAGAACACCTCCTCGGCGCGCTCGCCGATGTCCACATGCGGATATTCCTTGAAGCAGACGATGATGTCGGCCGCCTCCAGCATTGCTTCGGTCAGGTGGCAGTGCGGATCGATCTCGAGGCCGATCACCGCATCGGCGCCGACGATCCCCCGCGCCCTCTGCATCAGGTCGCCTTCGCAGTCGTCGTAGCCCTCGGCGATCATCGCGCCGTGCATCGACAGCAGCACCACATCCACCGGCATCGCGGATTCGAGATCGGCAAGGATGTCGTCGCGCATGCTCTCGTAGACCTGCCGGATCGTCGGTCCCGCCGGCTGCGCGTAGGTGGCGAGACCCTCGACCACCTCCCAGCCCTCCGCCTCGGCGCGCTCGCGCCAGACCACCAGCGGAATGGCGAAGGAACTGGGCGGATGGCGCGAAGCCTCCTTGGTGTAGAGCCCTTCCCGGAAAGAGCTCCAGCCGGTGGGAATGGGCGCAAACGAGTTGGTTTCCGTGGCCATCGCGGCCATGAACATCTTCATCGCCGGCTCTCCCCGCCTGCCGCCGGCGCGAAACCGCGCGCCAGTTCGGCCAGCACATGGACGAGGATGACCGCGAAGGCGATCGGGATCGCGATGCCGAAGACCATCATCGGCAGATCCATCGTCTCGGCCTGCCTGCCCGCCAGCCGGGCGATGTAGCCCCGGGCTGGATTGGCGCCCGGGCCGAAGACGCAGAACCAGAGCGTGGGCAGCACGAAGGCGAGCACGCCCAGGCTGCGGACCACCAGCAGCAGACGGCCGCGGTTGCCGGTCATGACCAGCGCCTCCGGAAACAGCGTCGGGTCCACCTTGGTGCGGAAGGCGCAGGAGGCGCCCATCAGTCCGCCCCAGACCATGGAGAAGCGCGCCAGCTCCTCCGTCCAGGCCGGAGGCTGGGAGAGGAGATAGCGGGCGATCACCTGCCAGCCGGCCGCGCCGAGCATCACCGCCACCGCGGCGACTGCCACCGCGAGGGCCACCCGGTTGAGCAGCGCCGACAGCGCGTCCATGAGATTGGCGATCGCCCGCATGACGTTATTTCCCGATTGCCTTGGACCATGCCTCGAGCGCGCCCTCGGGCATGACGACCTGCTTGTAGAGCGGCTGCGAGGCTTCGCGGAACTTGGCGCGCTCCTCCTCGCTGAGCTCGATCACCTCGATGCCGGCGGCCTTGAGGTCATCGAGAATCGTGGTCTGGGAATTGAGCCAGGCCCGGTTGGCCTTGTGGGCTTCCGCGGCGGCCTCGTCGACGGTCTTGCGCTCCTCGTCGGAAAGACCCTGGTACCAGTCCTCGGACACCAGCGCGACGCGCACCGAGGCGCTCATCTTGGCATCGGTGAAATGGCGGATGAAGCCGGTGTGGCCGAAGACCAGCGGGATGGAGGGCGGATTGATGTAGCCGTCGGCCACACCGGTCTGCAGCGCGTTGGGCACTTCCGACCAGGAGACGATCGTGCCCTTGGACCCCCAGGCCTCGAAGGTCTGGATCTGCACCTCGTCGAGCGCGCGCATGCGCAGGTCGGCCATGTCGGCGAGCGTCGCGACCGGCTTGCTGGTGGTGTGGATGCCGGAGGGCAGGCCGAGATAGACCGCGTCCATCACCCGGACGCCCTTGGGGATCGTGCCCTCGTTGATGCGGGCGAGCATGCCGCCCTCGCCCAGCGCCTTGTCGAGTTCGGGAATGTCGGCGAAGAAATAGGGCATCATCGTGCCCATGATGGTGCCGTCGAGCGTGCCGGCCGACTTGGCGTCCGACATCGAGACCTCGAGCAGGCCCTGGCTGACCTGGTCGAGCCGCTCGGCTTCCTCTCCCAGCGCGTTGCGTTCGTACTCCTCCGCTTCCATTCCGTGCTGCTTGAGATACTCGGCGAAGGTGTGGGCCCAGACATAGGTGCCCGACTGCTGCAGGTCGGCCGGTGTGTCCAGCGCGATCTTGATGGGCGCGGCCAGGGCCGGGGCGGCCAGCACGAGGGCGATCGCCGTCAGCGGCGCCGCGAGGCATTTTGAAAACTTCATGTTCTTCCCTCTTCTCTTGTTGTGACGTCTAGTGCCATAGACCCATGGCACGGGGTAACCAGATGCTGATCTCGGGGAATGCCACGAGAACGGCCAGCACCGCGATCTCGGCGATGACGAAGGGAATGACCTTCCGCGCCAGATCCCAGTAGCGCACGCCGGTGACCGACGAGACGATCAGCAGGCAGCCCCCGAGCGGCGGCGAGACCAGCCCGATGGACAGGTTGAAACAGATGACGATGCCGAGATGCACGGGGTCGGCGCCGTTGGCGAGCGCCACCGGCGCCAGCAGCGGCACCAGCAGCGCCAGCGCGACGGTGATGTCGAGCACCATGCCGGCCAGGATGAAGATCACGTTCATGGCCACCATGAAGCCGATCGGACCAAGCCCCATGCGCTCGACGATGGCGGCCACCGCCTGCGGGATCCGCTCCAGCGCTGCAAGATGGCCGAAGGCCGCGACCGCGCACAGGATCATGAAGATCGAACCGGTCAGCACCGCGGTCCGGCTCAGGCTCTCGGAGATGTCCGACCAGCTGAGCCCGGTGTAGAAGAAGGCGGCGAGGCAGGCGGCGAAGACGGCGACGGCGGCGGCCTCGGTGGGCGTCATCCAGCCGAAGATGATTCCGCCGACGATGATCAGCGGCAGCGACAGCGCCGGCAGTGCCGCGCCGATGGACGGCAGGATCCGGGGCGCGTCAGCCTTCTCGACCCGCGGATGGTCTTCCTTCCAGGCATACCACGCATTCATGCCGAACAGCGCGAGGGCCAGCAGCAGACCGGGCAGGATGCCGGCCACGAACAGCGCCGCCACCGAGGTCTGCATCAGCGAACCGTAGAAGATGAGGATGATGGACGGCGGCACGATCGGTCCGATGATCGACGAGGCGGCGGTAATGGCCCCGGCATAGGCGTCGGTGTAGCCGCGTTCCTTCATCGCCGGCACCAGCGTGTTGGAGAGGGCGGCCGCATCGGCGATGGCCGAGCCGGAGATGCCGGCGAAGAAGACGCTGGTCATGATGTTGACGTGGCCCAGGCCGCCGCGCAGCCGGCCGACGAGCGACATCGACAGGTCGATGAGCGATTTGGTCACGCCGCCGCGGTTCATCAGCTCTCCCGCCAGGATGAACAGCGGCATGGCCAGCAGCGAAAAGACGCTGATCTGCGAGAACACCTTCTGCGGCAGCACGGCAAGGTAGCGGGTGTTGTCGCTGGCCACGAACGTCAGCACCGCCGCGCCGCCGATGACATAGGCGAGCGCCAGGCCGGAGCCGAGGAAGGCGGCGGCAGCAAGGGGGACGAGCCAGATCATGCAGCCACTCCCGGCCGGACCGGCGCGGTGCTGGCCGGATCGAATCCATGGTCGTGGAGGAAATCCGGCAGGGCGCGGCCGAGCACCTGGGCGGCGACGAACTGCGAAATGGCCGGCGCGCTCTGGATGCCGTAGCCGCCCTGCCCCGCCAGCCAGTAGAAGCCCGGCACCAAGCCGGAATAGCCGATCACCGGCGAGCCGTCGGCCACGAAGCTGCGCAGTCCCGCCCATTTGTTGTCGATGCGGCGGATGTCGAGCGCGAAGGCAGTGATGATCCGGTCAACGCCGATGGCGACATCGAGCTCCTCCGGCTGGGCGTCGCAGGGCTCGGAGGGCGTCTCGTCGGCCGGCGAAATCAGGAGCCGCCCGGCGTCCGGCTTGAGGTAGAATTCCTCCTCGACGTCGATGGTGATCGGCAGATGCGCGCAGTCGGTGCCGGCGGGTTCGGCCACCACCATGGCGGTGCGCCGCTTTGGCGTCAGTCCGATCCGTCCGGCGCCGGCAAGAGTGCCGATTTCGTCCGCCCAGGCCCCGGCGGCATTGATGATCACGGCCGCGTTCAGCGCTCCCTGCCTGGTCTCGATCTCCCAGCCCTCGCCGGTGCGGCCGAGGCCCGTGACCGCGGCGCTGGTGATGACCGTGCCGCCGGCCGCCCGGAAGCTGCGGAGATAGCCCTGGTGCAGGGCGTTGACGTCGATGTCCTGGCCGCCGGCATCGTGCATTCCGGCGGCGGCGTAGCCCGGGCGCAGCAGCGGCTGGATGCTGTCGAGCACATCGCCCTCGACGCGCCGGGTGCCGGAATCGGCGGAGACGGCCTCGATCAGCGCGTCCAGCGCGCCAAGCTGGTCGCGGCGCGCGATCATCAGGATGCCGCGCGGCGAGAACAGCGGCGCGCCGGCAAAGCCGGCTGGCGGATTCTCGAAGAAGGCGCGCGAGGCGCGGGTGAGCGCGCGGATCGCCGGCGGGCCGTAGCTGGGGGCGAAGACGGCGGCGGACCGGCCGGTGGTGTGGTAGCCCGGCTGCTGTTCCATCTCGATCAGCGCCACCCGGGCGCCCGAGGCCAGTTCGGCCGCCGCCGAGGCGCCGGCGATGCCTGCGCCGATGACGACGATGTCGAAGCTCTGGCCGTGAGCGGGATTGGGCATGCAGGGTTCCTCTCCGATTTCGCGCCGGCCTTTGACTTCAGCGCCTCCAGATCGTAGGGAAAATATTTCCAATATCAACATATAATTTTCCTATCGGAAAATTTTTCTTTTCATCTGTATCTGGGGGAGCTTTATCGTGTAATTCATCCTGTGCAGATCATGTCCGGAGCGCCGCAACCATGTCGATCAAGAGCCAACTCGGAATACGGCTGAAGACCCTCAGGAAGGCGCGCACGCTCACGCTGATGGAACTTGCCGCGCTGTCGCACGTGTCCGCCTCGACCATATCCAAGATCGAGAACGGGGCCCTGTCGCCGACGCTGGACCTGATTCTCAAGCTCTGCGAGGGGCTCAATGTCTCCATCAGCCAGCTCGTGTCCGAGAGCGACGAGACGGCGGGCGGCTCGACCGCGCCCAACGGCCGCTTCTCCCCGGCACGCCGCGATGAAGGCGTGCTCATCGACACCGCGAACTACGACTATCTGTATCTGTGCTCGGAGCTCAAGAACAAGCGAATGGTGCCGATCCGGGCGCGGCTGAAGGCCCGCTCGATGCAGCAGTTCGGCCCGCTCTTCCGCCACGGCGGCGAGGAGTTCCTCTATGTGCTCGAGGGCGCGGTGGAGGTGCACAGCGAGTTCTACGCTCCCATCGCGCTTGCCCGCGGCGAAGGCGTCTATCTCGACAGCACCATGGGCCATGCCTATCTCAGCACCAGTGACACCGACGCGGAGATCCTGTGCATCTGCACGGAGGCCGAACTGCCGCAAGGCCGCTGAGCGGCGGAGCGCGTCGGTGCGGCCGCGCGTCAGCCGTCCTCTTCCACGGCGATGACGCGCGCCGGGGATCCGTCGGAGTCGGGCAGCCTGAGCGGCAGCGCGTAGATGAAGGTCCTGGGATTTTTCAGGGCTGCGAAATTCCCGACATATTCGATCAGGATCACGCCGTTGCGGAGCAGCACGTCATGGGAGACAAACTCCTCCATGGGCGCCACCTCGCCGGTCAGCAGCTGCCGGATGGGGTAGTCCTGCGGAAAATCCGGCGCCAGCGCCTTCAGTCCGGTCGACAGCAGCCATTCGCAGGCGTCCCGCGACAGATAGGGCGCGTCGGTCCAGAATTCGGCGGTGTCGAGATCGCGCTTGAGGTCCCAGCAGGTCTTGATCAGCACGATGTCGCCGGGGCGCACATGGCCGCCGCGCGCGGCCAGCCGCGCGGCGGTGATTTCCTCGTTCGGCGCGATGTCGGACAGGTCGATCACCGACGCCTCGCCGATGGTTGTCGAAAGCGGCACGTCGCTCGACGTCAGGCCGTCGCGGACCATGTGGCGCGGGGAATCGATATGGGTGTAGCCATGGACGATGAGCTTGATCCAGGTCGTCTGGAAGGCGTCGCCCTTTTCGTAGTCCTTGGCCAGGCCGCGTTCCATGCCCCAGCGGAAATGCGGGCGGATGGCCACGGAGAGATCGATGTACTGGGTCATGGCGCTTGATTATCCTTGGGTTTCTTGAGTTGCATCGGAATATTGCCGGGCCTAGTGTTCCGGGAAGGACGGAGGCCGGAGCCTGAATGGACAAGACCGACAAACTGGAAGTTTTCGTCATCGTCGCGCGCACGCGCTCGTTTTCGGCCGCCGCCAGGCAGATCAACCTGACGCCCTCGGCGGTCAGCAAGATGATCAACCGCCTGGAGGAGACTCTCGGCATTGCCCTGTTCGACCGCTCCACCAAGACGCTGACGCTGACCTTTGAAGGCGAGACCTATCTCGACTGCTGCGTGCGGATCCTGTCTGACCTGGAGGAGACCGAACGACAGATCAAGGACCTGAAGTCGGTTCCGAGCGGGCGGTTGAGGATCACCAGCTCGGTTCCCATCGGCGTCCGCCACATCCAGCCGCTGGTCCCGAAGTTCAACAGCTGCTTTCCGGACGTCGACATCGATCTCAGCCTCGCCGACGATGTCGTCGACATGGTCGACCAGCGCATCGACATCGCCATCCGAGTCGGAAAGCTGCAGGATTCCTCGCTGATTGCGCGCAAGCTGTGCAACAGCCGACGTGTCCTGGTCGCCAGTCCCGACTACATCGCCCGCAAGGGCATGCCCCGGACACCGCACGATCTCGTCAGCCACGACTGCCTGCAGTTCAACATGAACGGCGCCCTCAACGAGTGGCCCTTCCTGATCAACGGCGCCGTGCAATCGATCGCCTCGGGCGGCAAATACTCCGCCAACAACGGCGAGACCATCCGGCATCTGGCGCTGTCGGCAGTGGGCATCGCCCGCCTCGCCTGGTTCCAGGTTGGAAACGACATCGTCGAGGGCCGGCTCGTGGCCCTTCTCGAGGAGTTCCATCCCAATGACATCCAGGGAATCTACGCGATCTTCTTCAGCCATCGCTTCGTCTCCTCCCGGGTGAGGTCCTACGTGGATTTCCTGATCGAGAACCTGGGCGACGAACGTCCATTTCTCGGCGCGAAGTACCAGCGCCAGGCCCTTTCGGGCGCGCCAGCCTGAAACCGCGCCGCCCTGCGGCGGCGCGCCGGGCCGCATCACGCCCGGCCGGAGATCACCTCTGCGAGGATGCTCTCATACTCCTCGAGCGTCATCGGACGCACATTGCTGGCATGGGAATGATCCCGCATCGCCGCCTGCGCGATGTCGGCAACGACATCCAGCCCCACGCCCATCTCTCCGATGCTGTGCGGCAGTCCGAGGTCGGTGTTGAGGCCGGTGACCCAGGCGGCGAGATCTGCGTCGGCCTCGAGCCCGATCGTCTGTCGCAGCACCGCGAATTTCGCCGGCGCCGCATCCTTGCAATAGCGCAGCACGATGGGCAGGATCGCCGCGTTGAGCGTGCCGTGGTGCAGGCTGACATTGCGCAGCCCGCCCAGCGGATGCGACAGCGCATGGACCGCGCCGAGTCCCTTCTGGAAGGTCATGCCGCCCTCGAGCGCGGCAATCATCATCTCCTGCCGCGCCTCCCGGTCCGATCCGTCCCGATACGCGCGGCGGATGTGGCGGGCCGCCCGCCCGAGGCCGTCGAGTGCGATCGCGTCGGCGGGCGGATTGAACTTCGGACTGAGATAGGTCTCGATGCAATGGGTGAGCGCATCCATGCCGGTGGCGGCCGTCTGCACGGGCGGCAGGCCGAGCGTCAGTCCCGGATCGCAGATCGCCAGCGCCGGAATCAGCTTGGGCGATATCAGCCCCAGCTTGCGGCCGTCGGCAAAGGAGATGATGGCGCCGCGCCCGACTTCGCTGCCGGTGCCGGAGGTGGTCGGAATCGCGACCAGCGGCGGCACCGCATTGGTGATCCTGCCGAGGCCGCCCTCGATCACTGCGTAGCGGTGCAGCGGCTCGGTGTGATTGACGAGCAGCGCCACGGCCTTGCCCAGGTCGATGGGCGAACCGCCGCCGACCGCGACCACGCTGTCGCACCCCTCGCTCCGGTAGACGTCCAGAGCGGCATAGACCGCGTCCGCGGTGGGATTGGGCGGCGTCCGGTCGTAGACGGGCGCGCCCTGCATTCCGGCCGCCCCCAGGGCCTGCTCCAGCAGGCCGGCCGAGACAATCCCGGCATCGGTGACGAAGAGCGGACGCCTGGCCCCCAGCCCCGCCAGGCCCTCGGCCAGTTCGTCGATCGCACCGTATCCGAACCGGATCGTCGTCAGATAATTGATGATGTCGGACATCACGTCTCGCTCCCTTGCTAGGGCGGCCCTGCTGGCCGCCTGATTTGTCCCGCCGCCATGCCCGTGGGGCGCCTTGCCTCACCGCGCGCGCGATGGCCGCATTCATGGTGTCCGGTCTGCCCGTCCCGCCCGGCCCGCAGCCGGCCCGAGACTTGCCGAGACCGGACCTTTGCCATCCGTCCAGTCCGGCACGGCCGAGTATGCATCGAAGCCCGCCGCGCCCTGGATCGAAATAACGGCAAAACCGTTTTTCCAAATCTTCGCAAACCGCCGGCCCCCCGTTGTCGTAGGTTTTCCGCAGTCCACCGTGCCGACAGCGCCCCGAACAGCCGATCAGGATCGGGTGGCGGTTGCGGGCCGGGGAACCATGCAGGATCGGAAGGCAGCCGGACAGCCCGGATGCCCCGTCGTGCCGAACTGAAAGAATGGAGCATTTTCTGTGAAGAATATCGAGAACAAGTACGTCAAGACGCCGACCGGCTACCTGATGGTGCTTATCCACAAGGACAATGTGATCGAAGCGCTCTCCGCTTTGGCCGAACGGGAGGAGATCCCCTCGGCGACATTCTTCGGTCTGGGCTTTGCCGGTGTCGCCACCTTCGGCTTCTATGATTTCGACGACAAGGTCTTTGTCCCCAAGACCTACCACAACATGGAGTTGGCCAACCTGACCGGCAGCATCGCCTGGCAGAAGGGCAAGCCGTCGATCCACGCCCACGGCACCACCACCGGCGCCGATTACCTGGCCACCGGCGGGCACATCCTTGATCTCGAAGTGGGCACAGGGTCCATGGAGATCACCATTCTGCGACATGACAAGCGGCTCGAGAGGGAGATCGATCCGGTCATCCAGGCGAACATCCTGCAGGTTCGCTGACACGTGTGCCGACGTCCGCCGGAGGGGGCGGACGTCATTCATTCAAACCGTACGGGAGGAAGACATGAGAATTGCAAAACTGATGAGCGCGGCGGTCGTGGCCGTCGCCGCAATGACGCCGGCAGCCTGGGCGCAATATCCTGAACAGCCGCTGACCATCATCGTGCCCTGGAGCGCCGGCGGCGGAACCGACGCAGCCGCCCGCATGATCGGCAGCCTGCTCGAACGCGATCTGGGCCAGCCGGTGAAGGTGATCAACCGCACCGGCGGTTCCGGCGTCGTCGGACATTCGGCGATCGCCAACGCGGCCCCCGATGGCTACACGCTCGGTCTCATCACCAGCGAAATCAACATGATGCACTGGATGGGCCTCACCGACCTGACCTACGAGGCCTATGAGCCGCTGGCGATGATGAACGAGGATCCTGCGGGCGTCCATGTCAAGGCCGATTCCGAGTGGAACGATCTCAAGTCCATGATCGAGGACATTCGGGCCAATCCGGGCAAGTTCAAGGGAACGGGCACAGGCCTCGGCGGCAGCTGGCATCTTGCGCTTGCAGGCCTTCTCAACAAGCTCGACATCTCGGCCGACGCCATGCCCTGGATTCCGAGCAAGGGCGCGGCGACCGGGCTCCTCGACGTTGTCGCGGGCGGGGCCGATGTCGCCCCCGTGTCCCTGCCCGAAGCCACCTCGCTGGTCGAGGCAGGAAAGCTCAAGACACTCGCCATCATGGCGGGCGAACGCGCCAAGAACTTCCCGGACGTGCCCACCGTCGAGGAAGCCATCGGGGTCTCCTGGAACCAGGGTGTCTGGCGCGGAATGGTGACGCCGGCAGGCGTCGACGCCGAGATCCGCCAGACGCTGATGGCGGCGCTCGAGAAGGTCTACAACGATCCGGAATATGTCGAGTTCATGAACAGCCGCGGCTTCGGGCTTCGCTGGATGGACGGTCCCGGCTTCGCGACCTACCTTGCCGAGAGCGACAAGGAGCTCGGCGCGGTTCTCAAGGCAATCGGACTGGCCAAGTAGAGCCTTCGCTTCGCGCGGGCAGGTGCAGCATGTCGCAAGACGATGCACCTGCCCGCGCATCGAAGACTGATGGCCAATTGCCGTGCGAAGGAGAGTGCCTTGCGCCTGCCCGATGACGTTCTCGGAATGCTTCTGCTTGTTGTTGCGGGCGGCTACGCCGCCATGGCGCTGGCGCTGCCGGGAGGCGCGCCGGGCGACTACGGCCCGGAAGTCTTCCCGCTGCTGATCTCCACCCTGACGGCGGCCGCCAGCCTGTCGCTCGTCTTTCGCGGTCTTCGGGCCCGTCGCGCCGCCAGCATGCCCGCCGTGCGCGAGCCGCGGAACTGGCTCCAGGGCGCGGCCATCTGCGCGGCGATCCTGGCCGTCGTGTTCGTCATGCCCATCCTCGGCTTCGCGCTGACGATATGCCCGATCCTGTTTCTGATTTTTTGCATGCTGGGCGTCCGGATCCGGGTTGCGGTGCTGATTTCGATCCTGGCGACATTCGCAATCCAGCTGATTTTCGGAACCTATCTTCTCGTGCCACTGCCGAATGGCCCTTCCTTCCTGCGCTGGATGAACTTCTAGGAGATTCGAATGTCCTCTCTTGAACTGGCCTTCAATTTGGTAGCTCAATGGGATGTGGTGATCAGCGTCGGTCTGGCCGCCATATTCGGGCTCTTCGTGGGCGCCATACCGGGGCTCACCGCCACCATGGCCATGGCCGTTCTGGTCCCGATCACCTTCTATCTCGATCCGATACCGGCCGTCGGAGCCATGGTCAGCTGCTCGGCGATGGCGATCTTCGCCGGCGACATCCCGGCGATGCTGCTGCGCATGCCCGGCACGCCCGCTTCGGCCGCCTATGCCGATGAAGGCTACCGGATGACGCTTCGCGGCGAAGCCGAGCGGGCGCTCGGCGCCGGCCTGCTGTTTTCCGCCATCGGCGGCCTGTTCGGGACCGTGGTGCTGATGATCGCCGCGCCCATGCTGGCGGAGGTGGCGCTGGAATTTTCGTCCTACGAGTATTTCTGGCTTGCCCTTCTGGGCCTCACCAGCGCGGTCTTCATCGCCTCCAAGGACGCGCCCAAGGCGCTCATCAGCCTGATGATCGGTCTCGGCGTCGCAACGATCGGGCTGGAGAACCCCTCGGGCCAGCCCCGGTTCAATTTCGGCAGCATCGAACTTCTGGCCGGCGTCAACTTCATCGCCGCTCTCATCGGCCTGTTCGCGGTTTCCGAAGTGCTGCGCAATGTCATCAATGGCGGGCTGGTCGCGCCCAAGCTCGACCAGATCCGGATCGGCAACCCGGTGCGTGAATGGGGACAGCTCATCCGCCGCTACTGGCGCCAGCAGCTCCGCGGAAGTTCCCTTGGAGTCGTCATCGGCGCCTTGCCGGGGGCCGGGGCCGACATCGCCTCCTGGATGGCCTATGCGGTCAGCCGCCGCTTCTCCAGGGACCCGAAGAAATTCGGGACGGGCCACCTCGAGGGGATCGTCGAAAGCACATCCGCCAACAACGCCGCGCTCGGCGGCGCCTGGGTTCCGGCGCTGGTCTTCGGCGTGCCCGGCGATTCCATCACCGCCATCGTCATCGGCGTCCTCTACATGAAGGGCATGAATCCCGGCCCGACGCTGTTCCTGCAGAATCCCGAGAACATCTACGCGGTGTTCCTGATCTTCATCGCCGCCAACGTCCTGATGATCGGCTTCGGCTGGACGGCAATCTCGATCGCCAAGCGGATCCTGACCGTGCCGCGCAACGTGCTGATGCCGATCATCCTGGTCTTCTGCATCACCGGCGCCTACGCCAGCAACAACGGCATGTTCGACGTCGGCGTGATGCTGGCCTTCGGGATCCTCGGCTACCTGATGGAGGAAAACGGCATCCCGATTGCCCCGTGCATTCTGGGTCTCGTGCTAGGCGAACTGGTCGAAAGCAATTTCATCACCTCGATGCTGAAATCCGATGGCGAACTGCTGGCGTTCCTCCAGCGGCCCATATCCCTCGGACTCGGGATCGTGACGATTCTCATTTGGTGCATTCCGCTGGTTATGATGGTCAGGAGCCGGCTGCAGGGCAAGGCGCTTGCGGCAACCACCACGGGCGATCACTGAGCAGGGACGGGAACAATGAAAATCATCGATGCGCATCAGCATTTCTGGGACATCACCAGCAACTACCTGCCTTGGCTATGCGACGCAGAGCCGCTGCCCAACTTCCGCTATGGTGACTATTCGGCATTGCGGCGCAATTACATGCCTGCCGATTACCGTCGCGACTCGGAGGGTTTCGAGGTCATCGGCGGTGTCTTCGTCGAGACCGAGTGGGACCCCGGCGACCCGCTCGGCGAAATCGCCTGGGTCAAGAACCTCGCCGCGCGGGAAGCGCTGCCGTCGGTCGCCGTCGGCCAGGCCTGGCTCGACCGAGGCGACGCGCCGGAGCTTCTTGCAGCCTATGGCGCCGACGGCTTCCTGCGCGGCATCCGCCACAAGCCGCGCGCCGTCGGTCGCCCGGAAGCGGTCGAGCCCGGCGCGCCGGGCAGCATGGGCGATCCGGCCTGGCGGCGCGGCTTCCGGCATCTGGCGCCGAACGGCCTCTCCTTCGACCTGCAGACGCCCTGGTGGCATCTGGCCGAAGCCCGGCAGCTCGCCGACGATCACGGCGACACGGTGATCATCCTCAACCACACCGGGCTTCCTTCCGACCGCTCGCCCGAGGGCCTGAAGGGCTGGCGGGAGGCCCTGGCCCTGTTTGCCGGCGCGCCGAACACGCTCATCAAGATCTCCGGCATCGGCGTGCCCGGCTCGGCCTGGCCGGTCGAGGCCAATCGCCCGGTGGTGCTCGACGCCATCGAGCTGTTCGGCACCGGCCGGGCGATGTTCGCCTCCAACTTCCCGGTCGATTCGCTGGTTGCCACCTACCGCGAGATCTATTCGGGTTTCGACCGCATCACCGGGTCGCTGACCGCATCGGAACGCGAAGACCTGTTCTGGCGCACGGCAGCGGAAGTCTACCGCGTGCCGCTGGAGCAGCCCGCGTCGAAAGCGGCCGAGTGAAGTCCACATCAACATCCAGAACCGGGAATATCATCCATGCGCATCACTGACATCCGCGTCACCCGCTACGGCGGCGACGTCGAGGGAACCTACATCGGCGAAATTCTCATCGTTCACGTCCACACAGACCGGGAGATCACCGGCATCGGCTTCAGCAGCGCGCCCAAGGGCATGGGACGCATGTTCGTCGATGTCATCCGCACCATTCTCGCCGAAGCCGTGATCGGCGAAGATCCGCGGCTGCATGCCGACCTTTGGGAGAAGATGTTCCGGGTCATTCCGCGCCGCGGCGGCGAGGGCTTCGTCCGCCTGTGCATGTCGGCCATCGACTTCGCCCTCTGGGACATCAAGGGCAAGCTCATCGACGCACCGGTGTCGACGCTGTTCGGCGGCCACAGGCCGCTCATCCCCACCTATGCGAACTGCGCCCATCACCTCGCTCCCGACGCCCTCGCCCGGCGTGCCGCCGAGTATGTCGCCAGCGGACACAGGGCGCTCAAGATCCGCGGATCGCTCACCCATGTCAGCATCGCGGAAGCGACCGCGCGGGTCTGCGCGGTGCGCGAGGCCATCGGTCCCGACGTCAAGCTGATGGTCGACGTCAACGGTACCTGGGATGTCGACACGGCCATCCAGCAGCTCAAGGCATGGGAGCCCCACGATGTCTACTGGCTCGAGGAGCCGGTCGCCCCGGAGGACTTCCAGGGCTACCAGCGGGTCAAGGCGAATGCCGGCCGCACCTATATCGTGGGCGGCGAGCAGAATGCCGGCCTGGCCGAGTTCCGCGCGCTCATCGATCACGCCAACATCGACATGATCCAGCCCAACGCGGCGCTGACCGGCGGCATCACCGACTGGCTCAGGATCCACGCCTATGCCACCGCGCGCGGCGTGCCGGTCTCGCCCTGGAACCTGCAGATGATCCATCTGCACGTGGCGGCCGGACTGCCCAACGTCAAATGGGTCGAGTATTTCATGCCCGACAACGCGCTCCTGGGAATCCAGACCCGGCTGTTCTCCGGGCCCACCATCCGCGAGCAGGTCACCCCGGAGGGCATGTTCCTGACGGCGCCCGAGGGCCCCGGGCTCGGGCTGGCTCTCGACGCTGAGCTCGCCGAGCAGACGCTGATCGCGGACTGATCAAGCCGCGCCGCCGCCACGCCGCCGCCGCTTATCCGGCGGCGCCAATCCCTGCCCCCGCCCGGAGCGACCGACATGACGCACTTCCTGGCCGACACCCTGTGGACCGCCCGCGGGTCGGGCCCGCTTCTCCCCCGTTCGGCTCTCGCCGGCATCGCGGGTCTCGACGAGGCCTACCTGATCCAGCAGCAGTTGGCGGCCATGGATCCCGGACCGGTCGCGGCGTGGAAGATCGGCGCCACCAGCCCGGCTGCGCTGGCGGCGATCGGGCTCGACGAGCCGTTCTTCGCGCCGGTGAAGCGGCCGAACATGCATCTCGGTGCGGCGGTGATGGCGGTGCGCGCGGCCCATGCGCCGCTCCTCGAAACCGAGTTCGCCGTCTGCATGGGCCGCGACCTGCCGGCCCGCGGCACGCCCTACGGCCGGGACGACATCGCCCTGGCGACGGCATCGGTGCACGCGGCCTTCGAGGTCGTGGCCACCCGGTTCGAGGGCGGCGTGGCCCAGTCGGGACTGCTTGCCATCGCCGATGGAGGGGTCAACCAGGCCGTGGTGATCGGGCCGGAGATCCCTTGCGGCGATCCCCTATCCTTCGATCGGATTGACGTCACACTGGAGCTTGCGGGCGTCGAGACTGCCCGCGGCACCGCCGCCGGACTGCTCTGGCCCCACATCTTCGACGCGGTCGCCTGGCTCGCCAACCATCCCCGCCTGCCGCCGCGCTCGCTCGCAAAGGGCGACTTCATCCTGACCGGCACCTGCACGGGCGTGACGCCGCTTCGGCCGGCTCTGGCGGCACGGGGCCGCTTCGGCTCCGGCGCTGTGGTCGAGGCGGAGTTCATCGCGGCAGCTTAATGCATGTCGCCCGAAAGTGTGCGGCGGTTTCGGGATCACGACATGCAGAATTACAAAGAGCTTAAGCAAATCGCGGGAATGCGAATTCACGCGATGTGCTTTAGGCATTCGCGGCGCGGCTTTGCCGGCCTCCAAGCCGGCACCGGCGGGCGAGCGACGGCAAGCCGCGTGCGTCCTGGGCGGAGGTGGGGACGGTGACGGATGGGGGAACAGTTTGCTCTTGCCGTTGTACAACATTGCCAGCCGCAGACTCGCCCCGCCTCACCGCTTGAGGTCCTCGTCCTCGATGGCCGGCGAGAGCTCCTGTTCGGCCTCGCCGCTCGGCTGGCGGGTGAAGCCGCGGACGCCGGAGGTTTCCTTGAAGTCGCGCTTGATCTCCACCGGACTGACCGCATAGGCGGTGATCAGCTCGGCCAGCGAGCGCAGCGCATGGGTGTGGACGCGCTCGTAGCCGTGCGAGGCATCGACCCCGAAGGTGATGAGCGCCGTGCGCACGTCGGCACCGGCCTCGATGGCGCTGGCCGAATCCGAGCGGTAGTAGCGGAACACATCCTTCTGGAAGCGGATCTCGTTGTCCCGGCACAGCGCCACCAGCTTCCGCGTCAGATGGTAGTCGAACGGGCCGGTCTGGTCGGCCATGGCGATGGTGACGCCGAACTCGTCGGAATTCTGTCCCGGCGCCGTCGTGCCGTTGTCGACCGCGATCATGGAGGCGACGGCGTGGCTGAGCACCGAGGAGGCGCCGACGCCCACCTCCTCGGCGATCGTGAACAGGAAATGGATGTCGACTGGCGTCTCCGCCTCGGCGTCCTGCAGCGCCTTCAGCGCCGCCAGCATGACGGCCACGCCGGCCTTGTCGTCGAGGTGGCGGGAGACGATCAAGCCGTTGTCGAGGAACTCCGGCTGCGGGTCGATGGCGACGATGTCGCCGGTCTCGATGCCGAGCCGCCTGATATCGTCGCGGTTGCGCGACAGCGCGTCGATGCGCAGCTCCACATGCTGCCAGCCGACCGGGGCCGCATCGACCTCGTCGTTGAAGGTGTGGCCCGAAGCCTTGAGCGGCAGGATGGTGCCGCTGTAGCTGCCGCGCTCGGTGAACACCGTGGCGCGGGCGCCTTCGGCGAACCGGGCCGACCAGTGGCCGATCGGCACCAGTTCGAGCCGGCCGTTGTCCTTGGGCAGCTTGACCTGGGCGCCGAGCGTGTCGAGATGGGATACGATGGCGCGCGCGCCCTCCTCGCGGCGGCCCGGGCGGATGGCGCGGATGGCGCCTCGCCGGGTCAGCTCCACGGCGAGACCGAGCGCCTCGAGTTCGCCGGTGAGGAAGCGGACGACGGTGTCGGTGTAGCCGGTCGGGCTCGGAATCGCGAGCAGCCTGCCGAGACTGGAGAGCATGTACCGGTGATCGATCGCCAACCTCGGCATCAGCTGCCCGCCTCCCGGTCCTTCTGCAGGGTCTGGCGCGCACCCGCCGGCATCGACAGCGGAAACAGCAGGTCGATGAAGCGTTCGGCCGTCGGCTGCGGCTCGTGGTTGGCGAGACCCGGCCGCTCGTTGGCCTCGATGAAGGCATACTCCGGACCGCTCGGCGACTTGACCATCAGGTCGATGCCGGTCACCGGAATCTCGATGGCGCGAGCGGCCGCCACCGCCGCCTCCACCAGCGTCGGATCGACGACATCGGTGACGTCATGGATGGTGCCGCCGGTGTGCAGGTTGGCCGTCTTGCGCACCGCCACCCTTGTATCGGCCGACAGCACGTCGTCGAGGCCGCAGCCCGCTTCCCTCAGGCTGCGTTCCGTCTCCGCGTCCAGCGGGATGCGGGACTCGCCGCCCGTCGCCGCCGCCCGCCGGCGGCTCTGGGCCTCGATCAGCTGCCGCACGGTGCGCCGGCCGTCGCCGACGATCGAGGGCGGACGCCGGATCGCCGCGGCGACGACGCGGTAATTGATGACGACGAGCCGCAGGTCCTCGCCCTCGACATATTCCTCCAGCAGCACGGTCTTAGACACCGCCGCCGCCTGAGCGATCGCCGCTTCCACCTCCGCCCGATCGCTCAGGCCGACGGAAATGCCCCGGCCCTGCTCGCCGCGGGCCGGCTTGACGACGATCCTGCCGCAGCGCCGGACGAATTCGGCGATCTCGCCGGGGCTGGAGGCGCCGTCGAGCTGCGCCGGGACGCGCACGCCGGCCGACTGCACGACGCGCCGGGTGATCGACTTGTCGTCGCAGATCGACATCGCCACCGCCGAGGTCAGGTCCGACAGGCTCTCGCGGCACAGCACCGTCCGCCCGCCATGCATGAGCCGGAAATAGCCGGCCTCCGCATCGACGATCTCGACGCGGATGCCCCGCCGCCGCGCTTCCCGGACGATGATGCCCGCATAGGGATTGAGCGCCGCGTCGGTCTCGGGCCCGGTGAACAGCACCTCGTTGATCGGGTTCTTGCGCTTGACCGAGAAGAACGAGACCCGCTGGAAGCCGAGCTTCTCGTAGAGCGCGATCGCCTGCTCGTTGTGATGCAGCACCGACAGGTCGAGAAAGGCGGCGCGGCGCGGCGTGAAATACTCGGCCAGCCGCCGCACCAGCGCCTCGCCGATGCCGGGGTGCCGCGCCGTCGGATCGACGGCCAGGCACCACAGCGAGGAGCCCTGTTCCGGGTCATTGAAGGCGCGCATGTGGTCGACGCCGGTCACGGTCCCGAGGATTTCGCCGGTCTCTTCGTCCTCGGCGACGAAATAGATGATCGAGCGCGCGTCCCGCTTGGCCCAGAAGAACTCCGGCGGCACCGGAACCATCGCGCGGGCGGCATAGATGCGGTTGATGGCGTCGGCGTCCGACTGCGACGTCAGACGGCGGATGAAGAAGCCCTTGGGCGAACTGCGCGAGGGGCGGTAGCGCGACAGGTCGAGCCGATAGGTGTGGGAAGGATCGAGGAACAGCTCCTGCGGCGCATTGGCGAGCAGCACATGCGGGTCGCGCACATAGACGGCGATGTCGCGCCTGTCGGGCTGCTCACCGCTGAGCGCCGCGATCATCGAGGCGGGATTGTCGAAGGTCTGGGCGAAGACCAGGCGTCCCCAGCCGCAGTCGAGCGCGAATTCCGGCGTCATTCGCCCGGCGTCGCCGCCATGGGGCGGAACCGGCGGCTTGAGGCCCTGTTCGCGCATGCGCTTGAGCCGGTGCGCATAGGCTTCGCGCCCCTGCCGCTCGCGGGCACCGCTTCCGTTCCTGCCGCCGGCCTTGCGATTGTCGGTCATGAGGCTCTTACACTCCGTGGGTCTGCAGCCACATTTCGAGAAGCGCCACCTGCCAAAGTTCCGAACCGCGAAGCGGCGTGATGTGGCCCGCCGGATCGGCAAACAGCGTGTCGAGATAGTCCTGCCGGAACAGGCCGCGGTCGCGGGCGGCCTGCGAGCCGAGCGCGTCCCTGACCATGTCAAGATATTCGCCCTGGATGTATTTGAGCTGCGGCACCGGGAAGTAGCCCTTCTTGCGGTCGATCACCTCGTGCGGCACCACCAGCCTGGCCGCATCCTTGAGCACGCCCTTGCCGTGGTCGGCGAGCTTGAACTCCGGCGGGATCGTTGCCGCGAGCTCGACAAGTTCGTGATCGAGGAAGGGCACGCGCGCCTCCAGCCCCCAGGCCATGGTCATGGTGTCGACGCGCTTGACCGGATCGTCCACCAGCATGACATGGGAATCAAGCCGCAAGGCGCGGTCGACCGGCGTGTCGGCGCCGTCCGCGAGAAGGTGGTCGCTGACGAGCGACCGGCTGACATCGCTGCCGGCGATCCACTGCGCGCCGAGTTGGCCTGAAAGCGTTTCGTGGGTGCGGTCGAAGAACACCCGGGCGTAGTCGCCGACCACATCGTCGGACCCGGCCAGCGGCGGATACCAGTGATAGCCGCCGAAGACCTCGTCTGCGCCCTGCCCGGACTGCACCACCTTGATGTGCTTGGAGACTTCGCGGCTCAGAAGGAAGAAGCCGATGTTGTCGTAGGAGACCATCGGCTCCGACATGGCGGCGATGGTGTCGGGAAGATGGCTGATGAGATCGGCCGACGGCACGAAGATCTTGTGATGGTCGGTGTCGAAGGTCTTGGCGATCAGGTCGGAATAGGTGAACTCGTCGCCCTTCTCGCCGTGGGCCTCCTCAAAGCCGATGGAGAAGGTCATCAGATCCTTCTGTCCCTCTTCCGCCAGCAGGCCGACGATGAGGCTCGAATCGACGCCGCCCGACAGCAGCACGCCGACCGGCACATCGGCGACCATGCGCCGCCGCACCGCAAGCCTGAGCGCGTCGTGGACGCGGTCACGCCAGTCCTCGCGCGTGAGACCGGCGTCCCGGCTCAGCCGCCGGTAGGGCGGCGACCAGTAGAGCCGGTCGGTGGTCGTGCCGTCGGCGGCGATCCGCCGGGTCGTGGCCGGCTTGAGCTTCCGCACACCCTTTAGGATGGTGCGCGGCGGCGGCACCACGGCGTGGAAGCTCATGTAGTGGTGCAGCGCCTCGCGGTCGATGCCGGTGTCGATGCCGCCGGCCCTGAGCAGCGCCGGCAGAAAGGAGGCGAAGCGGATGCAGGCCGCATCCTGGGCATAGTACAGCGGCTTGATGCCGAAGCGGTCGCGCGCCAGCACCACGTCGCCGCTGTCGCGGTCATGGATCGCAAAGGCGAACATGCCGTTGAAGCGCTCGACACAGGCCTCTCCCCACTTGTGATAGGCCTTGAGCACCACCTCGGTGTCGCCGTGGGAGAAGAAGCTGTAGCCCTCGGCGACCAGTTCCGCGCGCAGCTCGGGATAATTGTAGATGCAGCCGTTGAAGACGACCGTCAGGCCCAGCGCCGGATCCGCCATCGGCTGGGCGGCCTTGTCCGACAGGTCGATTATCTTGAGCCGCCGGTGCCCCAGCGCCACGCGACCCTGGGCGACGATACCGCTTCCGTCGGGCCCGCGCGGCGCCATGGCGTCGGTCATCCGCGCGACGGCTTGGGTATCGGCAAAGGCGCCATCGAGACGGATTTCCCCGGCAATTCCACACATGTTCGCTTGCATCCTCGGTGATTGTTGGTGCGACCGAAGATAGATTTCCCGATCTGCACAGTTGTCCGCGACATGCGCCGCGCTGGCTGATGGTGACTACCTAGTATTGCAGCAACTGGAAATCAAACCCGCGAGCGGAATTACGCGCCGCGGCACCGTCCGAACTGCCGCTTGGCGCGGGCCTGCTGCCACTGTCCGGCGATCGACATTGAGGCAGTCGCGATGCTCTCTCCGTTCCTGTAGCCTTGACTCGGGGGCGGGGCTGAAGGGGCCGTGGCAGCGGAATGGGCTCGCACCTCCTCCCCCCGCCCGCTGCCGCCAAGGACCCCTCAGGGGGCGGGAGGAGATGGCCGCATCAGACGGTCAGCACGATCTTGCCCTGGATATGGCCGCGGGTGGCGCGTTCGTGGGCCCGGCGTGCCTCTGCGAGCGGGAAGGTGCTGTCGATGACGGTGCCGAGCGTGCCGTCGTCGAGCAGTTGTCCTGCCTCCCGCAACTGGGCGCCGTTCGACCGCACCTGGGTGGCCGATACCGTCACGCCGAGCCTTGCCGCCTCCCCGTCGTCCGAAAAGCCGAGCGGAAAGATCGGAAACAGCGCCCCGCCGCGCCGGAGCGTTTTCAGGAACCGCCGGCTGCCGGGTCCGCCGACGGCGTCGACGACGAGGTCGGCGTCGCGCACCAGATCCTCGGGCGTGGCGGCGGTGTAGTCGATGAAGTCGTCGGCGCCGAGCTGCCGCATCAGCGCCTCATGCCTGCCGGAGGCCACGCCGATGACGCGCGCGCCCCTCCACCGGGCGATCTGGAGGGCAAGGTGGCCGACGCCGCCCGCCGCGCCGTTGACAAGCACGGTCCTCCCCCCGAGCGGCACCGGCTGATGCCGGGCGGCCTGCAGCGGATTGGGTTCGTCATGCCCGAGCGCGATCAGGAACTGCCAGGCGGTCAGCAGCGACATCGGCGCCGCGGCGGCGTGGATGTGATCGATGCCGGCGGGCTTCAGCGCCACGCCTGACGCCGGCGCGGTGACGTATTCGGCGTAGGCCCTGCTGCCGCCCGCCAGGCCCTGCGGAAAGCGGACCATGGCAAACACCTCGTCGCCCGCGGAAAAGCCCTCGACGCCGGCCGCGACCTTCTCGACCGTGCCCGAGATGTCGGTTCCGAGGATGAGCGGGAACGTGACCTGCGGCCGCCATTCCGGTGGGAGCATGCCGTAGCCCTCGCGCAGATACCAGTCCGGCGGATTGAGGCCGATGGCATGGACGCGGATGCGCACCTCCCCGGCCGCCGGCTCAGGCATCGGCGCATCTTCATACATGAGCAGCTCGGGGCCGCCGAATCCGTGCTGGCGGATCGCCTTCATCATCTCGGGCATCTCTGTCTCCATCGTGTCTCGGGATCCCGCATGTATATCTCCGCCGCGGGATTGATAATCATGTCGCAAGGCGCTTTAATCATGCCATGGCGGAACAGATCGGACTGGAACGATTGACGGGACTGATCGCGTTTGCGCGCGCGGGATCGCTTGGCAGCTACACAGCGGCGGCAAAGTCGCTGTCGATTTCACCCTCCGCCGTCAGCAAGAGCGTGCAGCGGCTCGAACGGCAGCTGGGCGTGTCGCTGTTCACCCGCACGACACGGTCGCTGGTGCTCACCCCGGAGGGCCGCGAGCTGCACGAGCGCGCGCTCGGCCTGCTGCGCGCCGCCGAGGAGATCGAGCAGATGGCGATGGCGGCCCGCTCGGAGCCCTCCGGCCCGCTCAGGATCGCAGCACCCCTGCCGATCGGCATTCATCTGATCGCCCCCGCTCTGCCGGCCTTCCGCAGGCTCCACCCCAGGGTGACGGTGGATCTGCGCCTGAGCGACCATGTGGTCGATCTGGTCGCAGAGGGAATCGACATCGCCGTGCGCATCGGCGATCCGGTCGATTCGCGGCTGCTGTCACGCCGGCTGGCGCCGCACCGATTGTGCTGCTTTGCCTCGCCGGCCTATCTGGCGGAACGCGGCACGCCGGCGCACCCCGACGAACTGACGGGGCACGACACCGTCAGCCTGCGCTATCAGAACACCGGCCGGATGCTGCGCTGGCCGTTCCGGATCGGCGGCCGCGAGATCGAGCTCGTGCCGCCCTCGGGCATGGTCGTCGATGTCAGCGACGCGCTGGTGGCGATGCTGGCCGCCGGCGGCGGCATCGGCATCAGCGCCAGCTTCATCGCCGCCCCCCATGTGGCCCGCGGCGCCCTCGTTCCGGTGCTCGCCGATTTCGCCGTCGAGCGGCACACCGTTACCGCGCTCTGGCCGGAAAGCCGCCGCGCCAATCCGGCCGTCCGCGCCTTCCTCGCCCATCTCAGCGCAGCCTTCGCGACCGAGGCGGCTACCGGCGCGCCGGCCTGACAGATGGCCCCGGTGTTCGAGGGGATCACTGACGATCTGATCGGCGATTTCGGCTTTTCCGGCAACGGCGCCTCCGGCTTCGAACTCGATCACATGGACAAGCATCTCGGCACACCCGGCAATGCGGTTCTGCTGGCCAGATCCGTGACCCGCGACGGCCGGTTCATGCTGGTTCCCGAAGAGATGCTCACCCATCTGACCAATCTCAGCGGCGGCCCCGCGGAAGACATCATGCATGCCGACATGATCCATTTCAGCGTGCCGGGGGGAGGATCGGTGTTCGCCACCGGCTCCATCACCTTCTGCGGCAGCTTGCCCTGGAACGATTTTGACAACAATGTCTCCCGGCTGCTTGAAAATGTCGTGCAGCGGAGCCTTTCATAGGCTGACGACATCACGGTTCCGGCCGCGGCCGTCCACAGGCTGCGGATCCCGCGCACAAGATCGGATTGGAAGAATTGGACGCTCCAGTTTTCAAGGGCATTTTCACGCAGCAGGCGGCGATTCCCGAAGAGGGCATCACTGCGGCGCTGGCCGTTCTGCGAAGCGGGCGGATCCACCGCTACAACACGCTGGGCGACGAGCCGAGCGAAACCGCCCTGCTGGAAAAAGACTACGCCGAATGGCAGGGGGCGGAGTTTTGCCTCGCCTGCGCCTCCGGCGGACAGGCCATGCAGATCGCCCTTCGCGCCGCAGGCGTGTCGCCCGGGGACACGGTGCTGACCAACGCCTTCACCCTCGCCCCGGTGCCCGGCGCGATTGCGGCCGTCGGCGGACAGTCGGTCCTGGTCGAGATCACGGAAGATCTGGTCATCGACCTCGCCGATCTCGAGCGCAAGCAGGCGCAGTCCGGCGCCCGATACCTGCTGCTGTCGCATATGCGTGGCCATCTTGCCGACATGGACCGGCTGACGGACATGGCCGCCCGCCTGGGGCTGATCGTGATCGAGGACTGCGCGCACACGATGGGCGCCACGTGGGCAGGCACAAGAAGCGGGAATTTCGGCCTCGCCGGATGCTTCTCGACCCAGACCTACAAGCACATCAATTCCGGCGAAGGCGGGCTTCTGACGTCGAATGATCCGGATTTCATGGCCCGGGCCATCATCCTGTCCGGGTCCTACATGCTCTACGACCGCCACGGAGCAGCCCCGGCGGAGCAAGCCTTTGAAGCGCCCAGACTGGACATGCCCAACATGTCGGCACGCATGGACAATCTGCGGGCGGCGATCCTGCGTCCCCAGCTTGCCAGCCTCGAATCGTCGATCCTGGCCTGGAATCTGCGCTACGATGCCGTGGCGCGTCATCTTGCCGGCTGCACGGCGCTGGTTCTCCCCACCCGTCCGCCGCAGGGCAGGTTTGTCGGCAGTTCGATCCAGTTCCGCATTCCGCAGACAGACGGCCCGCGCGCCGAGCATCTCCTGGAGCGATGGAAATGCCGGGGAGTCGAGGTCAAATGGTTCGGCCGCCCCACCGCGACGGGCTTCACCTCGACGCACCACGATTGGGGGTATCTGGATCGTCAGGACCTGCCGCGCACGGATCGGATCCTCTCCGGCCTCTTCGACATGCGCTTGCCGCTGAGCTTCTCGGTCGAAGACTGCGATGTCATCGGAAGAATACTGGTCGAGGAAGCGGTCTGGACTGAAAGCGCACGGTCGAGCCCCACCCGGCCGTCCGCGCCAGCGGGGCCCGGCCCCGAATAGACGGTCGGCGCAATTGACCCGCGCGCGCCAGCTGGCGTCACAAGCAGGGCATTGGCAGACGAAGGCGACTTCGTTGCAGGACAGGGCGAGAGACCGACATCTCGGAGCGGCCCAGCGATTCCAGGCGGGTGGCGCGCTCTAGCCTGAAAGCCCCGGAGCGGAAACCGCGCCGGGCCGGGCCAGCGTCGCCAGCAGGTCGGTCTGGGAGATGATGCCGATGACGCGGCGGTCGTCGCCGACGACGACGACGGCATGGCTGACGCCATCGGTGAGGCGCGGCAGCAGGCCGATGGCGGGATCCAACGGCCGCGCCGTGGCGGCCGCAGCCACTGGCAGCGCGCCCGATGTCGGCAGCGCCGCAAGCTCGCGCAGCCCGACGATGCCGGCGAGCCGCCCCTCGGCGTCGAGCACCGGCAGGGTGCGGATGTCATGGGCGAGCAGCAGCCGCCGCGCCTCCTCCGGCCGGTCCGCGGTCGTGACCGCGACGATGTTGCGCGACATGATGTCGGCGCAGCTCACCTCGCCGCGCTGGCGCAGCAGCGCCTGCAGCTCGACCTCGCGCAGCAAGGTGCCGATGTCGGCGCGGCTGATGTCGAGCGTCTCGTTGAGACCGGCGATCGCCGCGTCGATGTCGGCGGAATTGAAGCCCGCCCTGAGCGCCGGCGGCGGATCGGCGGTGCTGTGCGCATTGACGACCGCCGCGGCCGGGCGGTGCGGATAGGACTTGCCGGAGAACCGGTGGAAGACGATCCCGGTGCCCACAAGCAGGATCGAGTTGATGGCGACCGGGACGAAGGGAAACCACAGGCCCGAATGCTGCATGGCCGTCCCGCCAAGGACCGCGGTCAGCGCCGCCGCGCCACCCGGCGGATGCAGCGATAGCGTGAGCGACATCGCCAGGATCGCCAGCCCCACCGCCAGGCCGATGGCGATCATCGGCTGCTCGACATAGTAGCCCACCCCGACCCCGACGATGGCCGAGATGGTGTTGCCGCCGATGATCGGCCAGGGCTGCGCCAGCGGGCTGGCGGGAACGGCGAACAGCAGCACCGCCGAGGCCCCGATCGGCGCCACGATCAGCGGCAGCTGAGGATGGTGGGCGTAGAGCAGCGCCGAGGCGAAGCCGGTCACGCAGATCCCGGCCAGCGCGCCCAGGCAGCCGATGAGCCGTTGGCCGAGCGTGGCGCCGGGCAGCACCGGGGCGAAGAGGAAGGATCTGATCCGGCCGCCCAAATCCTGTGCGGCCGCGGGTCTGTTGTCTGACATGGGATATCTGCGGGCCCGGAATTGCACAATTTCGTGCTTATGTGCCTCAAATTTCAGCAACACAAGGCAGATTGTTCCAATTCTGCCGGCGAAGCGCCGATGGCCGATCCACGCGGGGCCGAAGTTCATCCTGCTCGCCGCGTCGGGCTCCGGAAATGGCCGGGCCCGGGGTTAGCGGCAATCCCGGCCCCTGCTCCGCTGCCGGCGTTGTCATCCGGGGACGGACGCCCTATGGGTTGGCTGCATTCCTCGAAATGACAGGATCTCCATGCCCTTCAGCGACGCAGACCACCCCCTTGGCGAGGTTGCGCATCTCAAGCGCGCGCTGCATGCGGCGGGCGTGGCGCTGTGGTCCTGGACCGTGGAGACCGACGCCTTCGCCATGGACGACCAGGCCTTTGTGCTGTGGGGACTGGAGCGGCGGGAATCGGTGACGTTCGAGGATCTCTCCTCCCGCATCCATCCCGCCGACCGCGACCGGGTGCGCGCCGCCTTCGCCGCGACACGGGCCCTGGTCGGCGCCTACGAGATCGATTTCCGCATCCTGATCGAGCAGGAGATCCGCTGGATCTCGGCCCGCGGACTGGGCAATGACGAGGGGCTGCACCAGGGTCGGCTGTCGGGCGTCTTCCTCGATGTCACCGGCCGCAAGCAGGCCGAGGAAGGCCATGAGCTGCTCGCCGGCGAAATGAGCCACCGGGTCAAGAACCTGCTCGCCATCGCCGCCGGCCTGACCACGATCACCTCGCGCTCGGTGGCCACGGTCGACGAGATGGCCCGCGAGCTCACCCAGCGACTGACCGCGCTCGGCCGGGCGCACGACCTGGTGCGGCCGCTGGCGGGCGACCAGGGCCGGGCGGCGCTGCTCGGCGACCTCCTGGCGGTGCTGCTGGCGCCCTATGACGAGGAAGGCGCCTTCATGGGACGCATCCGCGTCGCCGTGCCGCGGATGGGCATCGGCGAGCAGTCGGCCACCACGCTGGCGCTGGTGGTGCACGAGCTGGCGACCAACTCGCTCAAATACGGGGCGCTGTCGGCGTCGACGGGAACGCTCGACATCTCCGGCAGCTCCACGCCCGAGGAGGTCTGCATCGTCTGGACCGAACGCGGCGGCCCGGCCGTCGCCCGCAGCGGCGAGGAAGGCTATGGCAGCAAGCTCATCCGGCGCAGCGTCACGGGCCAGCTCGGCGGCACAATCGAGACCGACTGGTCCGACGACGGCATCATCGTCACGGTGACCATGAACGCCGCGAAGCTGGCGGCCTAGGCGGGGGGCGGCGAGAGCGGCGGCGGCGGGCGCCCGCGAGACCGGCGGGTCGCCTCGCCCCGCGACCGACCAGGTGCCACGCACGTCGCCTGGAACGCGTCAGAAACGGCCGCCGACATGGACCAGGACACCGTGCTGCTGCGTGTCGTTGTCGACGCCCAGCATCATGTCGTAGTCGAAGCGCAGCATCAGCCCGTCCTCGAATTCCAGCTCGGTGCCGAGGCTGAGTGAGACTGTCGACCGACTGAGCGTATCGAGCGTCGTCGTGAACGGCAGCGCGCCGCCAAGGTCGGCGTAGCCAATGCTGGCCTGGCTGCCGCCCGCGAAGTCATGGCTGTATTCGAGCCGTGCCTGCGGCGTCAGCACACCCCAGCCCATGGGCATGGCATAGTTGACGCGCAGTCCGGCGACGCCCGCCAGCATGTTCAGGTCCTGCTCGCCGAAGGCGAGGTTCATTTGCCCGGCGCCGGTCTCGGTCGCGCCGCCGAGCCTTGTCCAGGCCGCCTCGGCCCGCCCGTAGGGCTCCAGCACGAAGCCATCATGCCGGTATTGGTAGCCCGCGGTCAGCGAGCCGAAGACCTGCGCGCCGTCACGGCTGCTGGTCGCGAAATCGTCGGTCGAGGAGACGAAGCGGCGGCCCTCGAAATCGAGATGACCGACGCCGATCTGGCCGTCGATGAACATGGCGTCGCCCGGATGGTAGCTGCCATAGAGCGAGGCGCTGAGCGCCTGGCCTTCGCTGCTGGAACCTTGGCTGCCGATATCGACGACATCCCGCCCGTAACCGAAGCCGATGCCGGCGACCAGGTCGGAGGAAAAGCGATGGTCCATGCCGCCGCTTACCCCGACAAGGGTGCGTCCAAGATCGATCACGCCATTGTCCGCCGTTCCGAGCGTGAGAGAGCCGGTCACCCAGAACGAGGTGTCCGGGAACATCCGGTCCCGGACACCGCCGTCCGATCCTGCGACCGCGCGGCCGATGGCATCAACGGCCGGATTGGCGAACGAGAGCGCGTAGGCCATCGGAGCGTCCTCCCCGGCCGAATTCACCGTGATATTGATCGAGTTGCCGGCACGCCCCTGCTCGTCGCGCAGATTTTCCAGGCGATCGCGGAAATTGCCGATCTGGGCGCTGGCGAAACCCTCGGCGCTGCTCGCCTGGGCATCGAGGAGGCCAAGCACGTCGGCGTCCTGGGTCGGATCGGGGCGCAGCGGGGCCGAGTCGATCGTGATCGAGTAGCTGGCCATGCCCACGGCGCCATTGTCGTCCGTCAGGGTGATGTCGAAGGCGAAAAATCCTGCCGTGGTCGGCGTCCCGGTGATGCGGCCGGTATCGGCGGCGAGATTCAGGCCGTCCGGCAAGGCGTCAACGACCGCGAACTGGTAAGGCGTCGCACCGCCGGTGACGCTGATGGCAAAGTCGTATGGGACATCGACCTCGCCGTCCGGCAGCGCGCTTCCCGTGGCAGGCGTGAAGACGAAGCTCGGCCCGGCCACTGTTAGGCTCACCAGGGCCTCCGCCGAGGCGCCGCCGGGGCCTGTCGCCGCATAGGTGAAGCTGTCGGCACCGGAATAACCGGTCTGCGGCGTGTAGGTCACGACGTCGCCCGCGACACTCGTCGTGCCATGGACGGGCGGGGTGGCCACCGAAACGGCGCTGTGCACGCCGGTGATCGAGCCGCTCAGGTCGATTTGCGTGGGCGTGTCGTAAGGCACGTTGGCCGAGGTCGGCGCGGCTGTCGGCGCCCCCGGCGTCTCCACGGTCAGCGAGACCGTCGCCGTGTTCGATGGTCCGCCTGCGCCGGTGGCCGTATAGACGAAGCTGTCGGCGCCATAGTAGCCGGGCGCGGGTGTATAGGTGACCACGAAGCCGGTCAGCTCGAGCGTGCCATGCGCGGGGTTGGTCTCGATCGTCAGGCTGTCGTAGACGCCGGTGACCGAACCGGCCAGATCGATGTCGAAGCCGCTGCTGTCGTAGGGGACGACGACGCCCGACACGTCGCTGGCGACCGGCGGGAAAGGCCGCACCTCGAAGCTGTTGGTGGCGGAATCCGGGGAGGTGTTGCCCAGCGCATCGCTTGCATTCGCCGCTACCGTGTGGGTGGCGAGGCTGAGCGCCGTCGGCTGCGCCAGACTCCAGCTGCCCGATCCATCCGCCGACGTGGTGCCGATCGAGGCACCGTCGACGATCACCTCCACGGTCGCCAGAGGTTCCGCCGTGCCGGCATAGACCGGCAGCAGGTTGGTGGTGAAGGTGCCGTCCGCCGGGGCGGTCACCACCGGGGCCGGCGGCGCGGTGGCGTCCACCGTGAAGGCGTTGCTGGCTGAATCCGCCGAAACGTTGCCCGCCGCATCCGTGGCGGTGGCCAGGACGGCGTGCGGCCCGTCGCCGAGGCCGGGCGACTGGGTCAGCGTCCAGTTGCCGCCTCCATCGGCTGTGGTCGTCCCGATGGGGGAGCCGTCCACGCTCACGCTGACTGTCGAGAAGGCTTCGGCCGTACCCGAATAATTCGGCAGGTTGTCGGCAATCGTCGCGCCGTTGGCGGGCGAGCTGACCAGTGGCGCCGGCGGCGGCGTGGCGTCAACGGTGAAGCTGTTGGTGGTCGAGCTGACCGAGACGTTGGCGGCGGCGTCCATGGCCGTCGCGCTCGCGGTGTGCGTCCCGTCCGAAAGGGCCGCCGGTTGCACGAAGCTCCAGTTCCCCGATCCGTCGGTCGTGGTCGTGCCGACGCCGGCGCCGTCCACGATCACGCTGACGGTCGATGCCGGCTCGGCCGTGCCCGAATAGCTCGGCGTCGTGGTTCCGACGAGCGCGCCGTCCGTCGGCGCGGCCAGCACCGGCGCCGGCGGCGGCGTGGTGTCGATCGTCACGGTGATCGTGGCCGATGGAGCCGACAGATTGTCGGCGAGATCCGTCGCCGTTGCCCACATCGATATCGTGCCGTCCGGCAGGGCGGTCGGCGTATAGGTCCAACTGGTCCCGGTCAGCGACGCGATGCCGGAGAACGCTCCGTCTATATAGACCCTGACCGTCGAGTTCGCCTCGGCGGTGCCGGCGAAGGTCGGGGTGGAGTCATTGGCGGTCGAGCCGTCGGCCGGGGCGGCGACCACGGGCGGCTGCGGCGCAGCCCCGTCGACCGTGAAGCTGTTGGTGCTGGAGGCCGGCGAAACGTTGCCGACCGCATCGGCCGCGGTGACCGCAACGCCGTGAGGACCGTCAGCCAGGGCGGTCGGATGGACGAGGCTCCAGTTTCCAGAGCTGTCCGCAGGCGTCGTGCCGATGGATGATCCGTCCACCACGATATCGACGATCGAGAAGGGCTCAGCGGTTCCGGTGTAGGTCGGCGTGGTGTCGGCGGACGTCGAGCCGTTCGCGGGCGCGAGGATGACGGGCGCCGGAGGCGGTGTGGCGTCCACGACGAAGCTGTTCGTGGCGGACGCGGCTGACGTGCCGCCAGCATTGGTCGCGGTCGCCTGGACGTCGTGTGCGCCGTCGGCAAGCGGCGTCGAGCCGGTTGTCGTCCAGTCTCCGGAGGCATCCGCCGCGGTCGTGCCGATCGAGGCGCCGTCGACGATCACATCGATCGTCGAGAGCGCCTCGGCCGTGCCGGAATAGGCCGGCGTGGTGTCGCCGGTCGTCGCGCCATCCGCCGGCGTGATCATGACCGGCGCAGGGGGCGGCGCCACGTTGGTCAGGTTGAAGCTCGCCGACGCCGCGCCGGCGGTCGCTGTGACGGCATAGCCGCCCGCTGTTGCATTGGCCGTGAAGGCGCCGGCGCTCGCGACGCCCGAGCCATCCGTGTTCACCGTCGCCGCATCGGTGCCCGAAGCCTGGAACGTGCCGCTGGCGCCCGAGGCCGGGGCGGCGAAGGTGACCGCGGTGTTGGCGATGAGGACACTGCCCGCATCGCGGACGGTGACGGACAGCGCCGTGGCGAACGCCGTGCTCAAGGGCCCCGACTGGCCATCGCCACTGGCGACCGTCACCGAGGCCGGGATCTGCAAGACAGTGACACTGGTGCTGCCGGTGGCGTTGGCGGAACCGCCACCGGCAATGGTGAAGCTGGGCGAAACCGATATGGGCGACGCGGCCGCCACGTCGACCGTGATGGTCAGCGGGTCGGCGAGGCCCCCGCCGCTCGCCACCACGCCGGAATAGACGCAGTTGAGCGCCGCGCCGCTGGAGCCGGCGCAGTCCCAGGCACCGGCGGTGCTGCTGGAAAAGGTCAGCCCGGTGGGCAGCGCGGAGGTCAGCGTCAGATTGCCCGAGGTCGCCGAGCCGCCCGAGTTGGTGATCGTCGGCGTCAGCGTGAAGCTGCCGCCCTGGACCGGGGTGCCGCCCGCGGCGAGCGACAAGGCGAGAACCGGAGGATCGGTCACCGTGAGGGTCGCCGTGGTTCCGGCGACGCCGGACGATGCGCCGGCGAGGCTCGGCGTGCCGGACGCGATGCTGTGGCTGGCCAGGCTGGTCGACGTCACCTGGAACTGAAGCGTGCAGGTTCCGCCCCCGGCGATCGATCCCGAACCGACCCCGCCATCGCCCAGCGTGACCGTGTTGCCGCCCGACGTTCCGCTGACCGTGCCGCCGCATTGGCTGGCGGCTGGTGCTGCGGCGAGCGTCACGCCGGCCGGAAGGGTGATGGCGTGGCCGACATTCGAGATCGCGCCGGTGTTCGGATTGGTCAGCGTCACCGTCACGGTGCTGGTGCCGCCCGAGACGATGCTGGCCGGGTTGAGCGAGGTCAGCGCCGCGGTCGGAAAGGCCCGCCATGTCGAAGCGGCGGCGACCGCCTGCGAGCTGCCGGTGACGGTCAGCCCGGGCGCGCCCACCACGCTGGCGGAGGGTGCCCCGATGGTGGGCTGGTAGCTGCCGGCGGTGGTGGTGCTGACGACGAGCTGGATCGTGCAGAACGCGTTCGGGGCGAGCGTCATGCCGCCGGAATAGGAGAAGCTGGTGCCGAACGTTGCAGTGCCGCCGCAGCCGTTGGAGGCGAGCGAGCTCGCGGTCAGGCCGCCAAGCGTGTTCGACGCGATCGCGAGACTGGTCAGCGAGGCCGAATTGCCGCTCGGATTCTGGATGGTGATCTGGATCGTGTTGCTGGTGCCGACATTCACCGCGCCGCTGGAGAAGGCGAGCGTGGCGTAGACCGGCGGGCTCGGCGCCGCCTGCACGACAAGGCTGCCGGCGGTGCCCTCGGCGCCGGCATTGGCGGCTGTCGCCGACGGCGTTCCGGCCGGAATCGCGTGGGTGGCGACGGTCGTCGCGGCGACCGCGAAAGTGAGGTCGCAGGTCGCGCCCGCCGCAAGCGAACCACCGGTCAGCGCGACCGAACTGCCGCCGGCAACGCCCGCGACGGTGCCGCCGCACTGGCTGGCCGTCGGCGCGCTGGCGAGTGTGACGCCGGCAGGCAGGGTGATCGTGTCGGCCACTCCGGCCAGCGCGGCGCCGGCATTGGGATTGGTCAGGGTGACGATGGCGGTGCTGGACTGCCCGGCGTAGACGGTGGAGGGACTGACGCTCGTGACCGCCGATGTCGGCGCCTCGGGCGAATCGATGGTGACGATGATCCAGATGTTGGGGCCGACAGACCCGCCTGAATAAAGTCGCAGCTGGCGCGGTTCGTTGACGGTGCCGGCCGGGACGACCGCCGTGTAGCTGCTGGCTTCGGCGTAGAACACGCGTTCGGTCGTCCCCACGCTCGGCCCCGGCGTATAGGTGATCTGCCGACCGTTGCTGCCGCCGAAGCTGAACGTCGATCCGGAGCCCGCAAGCGTCACGGTGGGATTGCCGAGGAATGTGCCCGGGTCAGCGAAGGTGTTGTCCTCGACATAGACGTCCCTGATGCTGACCCAGGGGATGCCCTGGTCGCCGGTGGTGCAGGCGGCCGTCATGGCCGTGTTGGCGGCCGTGCCATTTGTGGTGTCGATGATGACGTTGTTGCTGCTGCCCCTGACCACCCGGAGCGATGGAATCTGGTCCGCGGTCATGGTGCAGGCCGGCACCCCCTGCGCATGGGCGGGAGTGGTCGCGAACAGGCCAGACAGGAGCAGTGCGCCCGCGGCCAGCCGTCCCGCCGAAGCAAGGCCAAGCCGGCAATGCCGCGCGGCCCGCGCCGCAGCGGCGGCGAGCGGCTGAGGGAATGACGCCAGCGATGGCGCGAACCTGCGCGACGGCCCGGAGAGCCGCCCGCCAACCGCCCCCCGGTTCGCGCCATCGCGAATGCTCAGTTGGATCGCTTTCACGTCCCGCCGCCAACCCCTGTCGCCCTGACGGACGAAGCTCAATCGAAGTCCTGGAACAACCCTGCCGTCTATTTATGACGAATGTTACTTCCAGTCAAATGGCGAATGCAGTTTAACATATCGGAATACATGCATTTTTCGAGCATTCGTGATGCAACCTGGCCGGTGTGCTTCCCGGGGAGCGGATGATGCGGGAACAGCAGGATTTTGAGACTTGGCGGAGCGGCAGCGATGGTTGACCGCGGCCGGCGGCCTGCCGGCGGGCGGCCGGCGGCCATGACGACGAGGGCGCCTTCAGGGACGCATCCGCGTCGGCGTACCGAGAATGGGCATCGGCGAACAGTCGGCCACGTCCCGCGCGACGCTCATCTCGTGGGCGGCGCGCCGGCCTTGAACGGTCCTGCCGACGATCAAGCGGCGCCTCCCCGCTATCCCTGGGTCGTCGGTCGCAGCACGATCTCTCCGACATCGACAGTCGACGGCTGGGCAATGGCGAAGGCGATCGCTTCCGCTATGGCGGATGCGGGGATCGCCATGGCCTTCATGGCCGCTTCCCCCTGCGCCCGCATCGCCGGATCCGTCATCGAGGACGGGAGCTCCGTGTCGACATAACCGGGCGAGATGCCCGTGACCCGCAGCGACGGTCCGGCCTCCTGGCGAAGTGCTTCAGTGATGGTCCTCACCGCGTTCTTCGACCCAGCATAGACAGCCATCGTCGGAACGATCTTGATGCCGGCGGTCGACAGGGTGTTGACGAAGTGGCCGAAGCCCTGGCGGCGAAACACCGGCAAGGCGGCGGCGATCCCGTAGAGCACGCCCTTCACATTGACGTCGATCATCGCCTCCCAGTCTTCCACCCTCAGCTCGTCCAGCGGCGAGATCGGCGCTATGCCGGCATTGCTCACCAGGACATCGAGCTTGCCGTGCCGTTCGACGGCATGCGCCACAAGTCGCTCGACGTCCTCACGACTTGTGACATCGGTGACGACATGGGATGCGGCTCCACCCTTCGACGCAATGGATTCCGAGAGCGCCGCGAGCCTGTCGCCGCGCCGCGCGCCCAGGACGAGAACGGCTCCACGTTCGGCCAGATGCCGGGCCGTGGCCTCGCCGATTCCGCTGCTTGCCCCGGTGATGGCGACAACTTTTCCTTCGATACCGATCATGGCCTGGCCTTTCGTGCCGACTGTGCTGAAGACCGACCTTGCCATGTCAATCCGGGACGATCCATGCTAGATCGGCCGGTAAATCGTCGCGATCGGATCAAAGCCATGGACCCCCTGTCGGAAGTCTTCTCCCTGCTCGACATCCGGGCCGCACGCTGCACGCGCTTTGAGGCGAGCGGACGCTGGTCCTACCGCTTTCCCGCCAAGCCCGCCTTCAAGTTCGGCGCGGTGATCCATGGCGATTGCTGGATCGACTTTGGCGACGGGCAGCGCCATCAGCTTGCGGCGGGCGACTGTTTCCTTCTCGCCAACGCGCCGGGCTACGTTTTGGGGAACGACGACCAAAGCCCGCCGGAAGACGGGATCGCCGCCTTCGACTGGGGGCGATCGGACGTGGCGCGGCATGGGGGAGACGAGACCGTTGTCATCGCCGGCGCCTTCAGTTTCGAGGCATCCGATGCCGAACTGCTGCTGGGGTCGCTGCCGCGCTTCCTGCTGATCCCGTCGCACAACAGCTCGGCGGCCGTTGTCCGCTCCACGCTCGCCATTCTCGACCACGAAATCCGGGGAACGCAGATCGGCGCCGCCGTGCTCACCGACCGGCTGGTGGATGTCCTTCTTGTCCAGGTGCTTCGGGCGGCGCTCAACCAGGACAGCGGCGAGAGCTTCGGCTGGATCGGCGCGCTCACGGATGCCCGCATCGGCAAGGCCATCGGCCTGATGCATGGCGACGCCGCCCATCCGTGGAGCCTTGATCAGTTGGCCCAATCGGTGGCGATGTCGCGCTCGGCCTTCGCCAAGCGCTTCAGGTCGCTGGTCGGCGTCGCCCCGCTCGATTATCTGCTCCGCTGGCGCATGCGCCTGGCGCGCGCCGCGCTGCGCCGCGGCTCGACCGTCGCCGCCGCCGCCGCCGAGGTCGGCTATTCCTCGGAGAGCGCATTCGGACATGCGTTCAAGCGGATCTACGGGGAATCGCCTCGGCGATATTGGCGCAGGAGGGAGTCCTGAGGGATAGGCCGGATCATGCGGTCTGGGCTCGGAAGCGGGATGTGGGCTGGAGTGGGCGCCGGGTGTCCGTTCGGGGCAAGAAATGGCTGTGGATCGCGACGCGTGCGATTGGGCTGCAGAATGAAAAAACCGGCGTCGTCATCTGGCAGCGGGACAGGGGCGACTTCCTCCGGCGTCGGGACCGGACGGGCATGCTCCTCCATCTCGACACGTCGTATTGCGGGAACAAGGATAACTGAACCACACCGGGTTTGTAGGAGGCTCCAACTCGTGAGAAAGTGGAGTTAAAACGAACAAAGAAAAAATCACCTGAAGTCCGAGCGTTTCGCTGCCTGGAGAACTCGTCATCGGGGCCTGAACCAGATCATCGAATGGCACGGCAAACCGTTCGCCATTCGTATGGATAACGGACCTGAATCGCAAACTGATGGAATTGGCCGAAACGCAAGCGATTGCCTAAAGACGCGACCAGCCCGGAAAATTGCGGCAGATTTCCTATGTCGATCACTACAACCGCATCGTCCGACATGCATGTCGCGACCAACATATCATTGAAGGGATCGCGGAGGCGCCGGGCTCGCGGGTAGCGAAATTTAGCAGCTCGCTCTACCTTTCGGACTCACAGATTGGGGTGATCACCAATTGCTCTCAGCACCAAAAACTGGACCGTTTATGACTGGAGTTTTCCGCTATAACTTTTCGGTTTGGAAAAGGAGCGGAAGCATGAAGGCATCTAAGTTCTCGGACACACAGAAGGCGTTCATTTCGAAGCAGGGCAGACCAACGCGCGGCGCAGTAGACTCCCTCAAGTTGTATTTGCGAAAAAGCCTGCCATAGTAGTGGCGGCTCAATCTGGAGGGGGAGAGATGAGCGAAATCCCGCCGAAAAGAACGACGGCGATTGATGTGGCCGCCGGGCTTTGCCTGGGGGCTTTGACGGGCCTTCTTGTCGGCCTGACCACCGCCAGCGTCACGACCACAGTACTGGCGTCTATCCTTGCTGTGGCCACCGCCTTCATCGGGCTTGCTGGCGAGGCGAAGTTTCTGGACGGGGTGGTCAATCATGCCCGTGTTGCCAGCTTTGCCGGGGCCATGGCGTGCGCACTTTTGGCCGGGATTTCGATGAGAACGCATCAGACGCTCTCGCCAAGCACCGAAGACCTTTTCATTGAGCTGAGGACCGCAGAATTCACGCCGGCCGAAGCCAAGGATGTCGTGCGGTTCGTGAAGTTCGGTCTGGTGCCGGCCGGTGCCACCGTTGCCGTCGGTGACCAAGCGGCGATCGTCACCAGCTTGAAAGGCACGCTGTTCAATGACGCTCCTTCCTGGTGTGATGACTTCCGCCGCCGTCAGAGCCAGCCAGTCGATAACCAGGTGGCTTGGCTCCAGGGACAGGAAGAGGCCCGTGACATCGCCTTGCGAATGGCCAATCTGCCGGCCGAGCGCCGCGCAGA
Source organism: Hoeflea marina (assembly GCF_003182275.1). Lineage (GTDB taxonomy): Bacteria > Pseudomonadota > Alphaproteobacteria > Rhizobiales > Rhizobiaceae > Hoeflea > Hoeflea marina. The sequence continues at coordinate 265,254 of NZ_QGTR01000006.1, read as the reverse complement.
GGTCGCACGACAGGCCATGTTTTATCTCTGCGGGATCAACGAATGAGCCTGTCTCGCCGCCTTCTCTCCCTGTTTGCATTTCTGGCGTGCACGCTGGATCCGCTCGGCGCTACCGCGCAGGTCCCCACCAGTGTGACGAATAACGTGGCGCCGGCGGTAGTTCTGGTCCAAGCCCGGAAATGCAGCGGCGACACGCCGTCCCGCAACGGCACCGGATTTGCGGTCGACAACAGCAGCGAAGTGGTCACAGCTTATCATGTCGTGGCAGGTTGTGACGAAATCGAGCTTTGGTACGAATATGCGAGTGGCACGCCGTCGCGCACCTCCTCCCTTTCACGGGTCCTAAAGCGCCATGATCTGGCGCTGCTCACCGTGAGCAATCCACCCACGAACGCCTATTTCACCATTGCCGGCGCATTGGACCCCGACAAGGACCTCAAGGCGCTGGGCTATGGCCTCGGCTCTCCTTCGCTAAGTGACCTCGATTTGCGGGTGGCGTTCGGCAGCGCTCGTTTGAGCCAGATGCTGCCAACTGAAAACATGCGGGATTTGGCGCGTACCTCGATCGACACCTCCCAGACGATCATCCGGTTTTCGCGTCCGCTGATGCCGGGCATGTCCGGCGGTCCGATTTTCGATGCGAACGGTGAGGTCGTGGCGGTGGTCGCCGGAGGTCTCAAGAACGGCGCGGTTTCCTCCAGCTGGGGCTGGCCGGCGACGCTGGTCGTAGCCCTCCGCCAGTCAAAGGAGACCCCCGACCGGAACGCCAGCGTCACCGGAACGACTTTCGCCTTCGCGACAACAGACCAAGGGGATGCGGAAAGTCTCACCTGCGGAAGTCTGATATTCGTGAAGGGCAAAACGCTCTCTTTTGCCGAGGCGGCTGCGACGTCCGATGACATCGCAAGGCTTCAGATGACCACCGGCTTTTCCGGCGTGCCACGCAACGAGATTGAAGCCTTTCACTTCCAAACTTGGATCCATCCAGAAAGCGGTGCCACCGTCGTGATCCCCGACAATGTTGATCTCTTTGAAGACGGGGACACGTGCATGGCGCAATCGGACGACGGAGTTTTCCAGCAGGTCGTCAAGGCGGATCCCGCCGCCACGCCGCTCGACATACGGCAGATTTCCACAAATTTTGAGTTGGCGGTGATGCAGCCCCAAGCCACGCCGAACATCGGATGGTATCCCGACAACGTCCTGACCCAAGGGCTGCCGACCACGCGGCAGGATGGGCTGGTAGTGAATCGCAAAGCCGTGTTCGTGGGGAAGGAAAATCTGGGACCGGGTAGGGTTCTTGCCATCCACCAGTTTGAAACCCTCATGGCGCGCGGCGGCTCCTTCGTCGGCATCGCCATGACCAACAATGAGGTCGAGCAATGTTTCAACGTCTTCAATCAGCCCGGCCTCTGCTCCATCGACCCCGATTACCTGAGGGACTGGGCGCATTTCGTCCTTGCCACACAGATGTCTACATATCCGATTTTCTAGCCTACGATGCGGTCTTCGGCTGCCGAGCTCCGAAAGAATAATCTCGAAACGAACTGAAAAGCCCCGAGTTTCCTAGACGTCTTCGCTCGTCGTTTCTGGTTCCTTTTGGACTCGGGTCTCAGGTCATCGCCAACGAAAAGGTCGAACTCTCGGGCCAGACTTATTTACCGTGGGTCAAGGCAAGCAGCATCTCTTCGAGATCAAATCACAAACGGAGCTTCTGATGTTATGAAGGCCGTTGGTCAGTTGTTCGTCTACGAAAAAGTGCTGGGACAGTCATATCACAAAGTGATGGTGCTTCCCGAGATTGTTCCCGACCTGTATCGAGAGCTTGTTGACAGCCTCGGCATTGAGGTTGTTGAGTACAGAAAAGCTGGCACTGGCCATGTCTTCAAATGGCGTAAAGGCCTCTGACCTTGTGTATATAGCCAGGCTTGGACCACCGACCGTGAAGGAAAGCCGGCCCCCATGCCGTTCCCTCGCTGTAGTTTGTCACCCGGTTCTGCCCGTATCCGGGATTATGCGGGAATAAGCGGGATTTCGCGGAATAGCGCGTATTTTCAAGGGGCTGCGGGGTAGTTTGCGCCATTGCCGCCCCCGATCAGTTTGTCACTCGCTTTTGAGCGCTGAGCGGAAATCTCCATCGGCCGGGCATTGTGCGGACCAGATGTGATCCATCTTCAAAACCGCAGTGAGAGACGTTTCAATAGCCTCAAAAGCCCGCGGATCTAAGGCCCACGTGGATTCGAAGGCCTGGCGCAACGGCGGTCGTTGACGCTGGATTGGCGACAAAAACAAATCCGAACTCGGAAGCCGCTTCCTCCTTTCATGCGCAAGCCCCTACCGAGCCGCTAGAAACAAGAAAAACAATGCACTAGCGCTTCCAAGTCTGCCGGCGACCGGCGCACGTGACGTCTGCGGAAGTTGGAAGCGGTGCCACCGCGGCCGCATGACAACGCTCGCTCGATCCATTCCAAATTTGAATCCTATCCGGCTTCCTATATTCTTAGCGGAACCTATCATCCGAGATACGGCCATCGCAGAATTTGTTGGAAATGCTCTTATTTGACTTGATATCTAAATCCAACCGTAGAACTGTAGAACACAGTAAGAACCTTGCCCATACAGGAGAATCATTTTGAAAGAAACGCACATTGACTCATTCTTGAAAAAGGCAATCGTTCCAAAAGGAAAAAATAGGCATGAAGAGATAAAGAATGATATATCCGGGCACCTTATAGGTAGGCGGTTTCCGTCAATATCAAAGGATTACTATGATATTTTTGGTGTAATTGATGGAAAAGCTTCAACTTTACTGACACATATATCCATCATGATTGCGACAAACGCGGTATTGCTCTCCGTAAATTCAGCTAATATTCTTGATATCACATCAATTACTCTTGTCCTCTGCTTTATGATTATAGCTCTATTAACCCTGCGATTGTTGAGATTTTGGGCAGAAGGCTTCGACAATGTCGATCCGAATGAAATCGCCTCAGAAGAATCTGAAAAAAAAGGTGCGCATGTCGAGTACATGGTAAGAATATACAATGAAGAAACATGCTATCGTGATAGACTCTACAAATTTTGCCTAAATGCAACAACTATTCTTACCCTATTAAGTTTGCTTTCTGTAGCCGGATACATGATAGAGCGGGTTATTTCATGAGTTTTATCTCTTACAAATGATGCGAGGCCTCCATGGACACTCTTATGAGATACGCGATTATATTTGGGACTCTCGCGTGTGCTGCCTCAGCGCATGCCGAACAGCTGACAGTTGCAGCCTGGAATATTAAGGCTTCAATTTACGAGCAGATTGAACGCCGCCATGATGATTTCGTAGCTTTGGATCACGATATTGCACCTGACGTGCTCCTCTTGGTTGAAGTCCCCGGGCTAGAAGAGTTGGAACGTATAGTCAGCGCATTAGGATGGTCCGAGTATCAAGCAGTTATCAGTGACCTTGGCGTGGTACGGGATCAGGCTTTTCAGGGTTTGGAAGTCGCGGTGATCTCAAAAATCCCATTTGCCGCAGTTACAGAATATGACGTTTCACCTGGCGACGGTGTCGGCCAGGTACTGGGGACCTTTGGCCAGATGAAGGCTGGCGAGGAGAAACTGGAAACGGCTGGAATCCCGAGTGTGAGCAAGGTGGATGGCAACCAACGCGGTACCTTGCGCGTAGAGCTAAAGAACGGACTTATTCTCTACCCGGTGCATCTAAAATCAAACTCAAATTCGCGATGCAGCAATATTTCTGGAGCGATCAGTGCATTCAAGATGATTGGAGAACCCGTGCCACCGAATATGCAAGCCGCCTACGACATAGGCTTTGACAAAGCCACCGAGACGCATCGCAGCAATGCCCTGAAACGGGAGGCGGTGATTGCGGCTGTGAAGCTACTGGCAGACCAAGATATAGCAGCGGGCCATCCTGTGCTGATCGGCGGTGACTTCAATGCTTCTTTTGAGCCCGGGAAAGCCGGCACTTCATTTGAGGATTGCGCCTTAGCAAATTTTTCCTGCGAACGAGGACCTTTTCCTACGAATGCATGTGAACCAGGTGATGGTTTTGATGATACGTTGGCAATTTTGGAGCGTGGGCTAGTTGGTACTGGCCGCTACCACTTCCTAACGCGGGATCTTAAGTCGACCTATGACGATGACGTGTTCTACGACGCTGCGATCGATCACCTTGTCGTTCCGGACACAGTGGCTGACCGGTTCACTAAAGCGACGTCCGGCACGGCTTTCTATGGGAGTGATCACAAACCGGTCGTCACCGTCTTTACGGAGTAACAAGTGATGGACAGGCAACGCTGCGAAAGAAATTCAATCGTCTCTCTTATGATAGGAGCGATATTCCTCGTCGGTTGCCAAACAAAAGCAGATACAAATGCTCCCGCACTCACCACTTTTTCTGACGTGAGTACCAGTCCGCTCCAACAGATCGGACCTAAGGGTGGGTTTTTGCTCGTGGCGATCATCGATAAGAACGCCTATCCCGAGGAGCAATTGCCAAGCGTGGGCGAGTTTCCGATGGTCGCGGGGCGAACCGAAACACAGATGAAGCTTGGCGATCAGATCAGGCGTTCAATCGTTGGCGGGCGGATCAATCCGGCGATGGAATTCGGAGCCCTCTACTATTTGCCTGCGCGGAACAGCGAAGAGAGCGACGGCAAGGTTATTCAGAAGCTTTGCGCAACTGTGGACGGACATAAACTCGACGAAGTGGTCACGACCGAACAGCCAACGATTTATTCTCGCGAAAGGCGCCGTCTGGAACTGAGCGGCAATACGGATGTTGAACTCCTATCGGTGTTCGGGATTTCGGCCAATGCGGAAGCGAAATACGTATTCGACATCGAGGTTTCAGATGTTCGAGCACGTCAGATCAATTTGCAGGACGCTAAGATTATGCGATCTCGCTTATTGGCTGGCTCCGAATGCCGGACCAAGCTGTTGCCGAAAGCCGATGGGCGAAGAAAATTCCAATTGATCGCCGGCCTATACGGCAAGATCGTTGTTAAGCAAATATTCGAGGTACGGGGTGGTGTGAGTGTCCCCCAGATCAAATCAGAATTGGCGATTGGGAGCGAGACAGAGTCCGGTCGGTTTATGTTTTTTAAGGTCTATGACTATGAACTCGATTAGACGCATTCGTGGCCATTCTGCGCGTTGACCTCCTGACCTAGCCGCTAAATTGCTATTCAGGCGGTCGTTTGTGTGCTGGTGCGGCAATCCAGTCCCAGGTTCAGATGACAACTTATGCAACCGTTGGATGCCTATTGCTTGCCCGTCAGAGGCATTTCGCGCAATGCAGCAGAAGGCCGCAATGGGCGGTTTTCGGACATTCTCCGCAACGGCGAGTCGACCGTGCTCCTCGGTATCTTGTGGATTTTCAAGCTATAGCAAAACCGGACTCTACCATGCACTACGGAAAGTCAGCACAAAGCCTATTCTGTTCAAAAGCTCGCCGTTTCATGCATCACAACTGAAATCGTAGAGTCTGTTTCTAACCAACTAAGCCAAGAAAATTTTCGTTGCGCAAATATCCCACTATCGGAACGGTTTTCTAAAAACTGCCGGAAATATTTGTGCCCGAGTTTTTCAACGGAATAAGATCTGTGCGGTCACAAAGTTAATGCGTCACATATTGCGAAACTCAGATTTCCCAGCTTTCGCCAACGAGTTCGATCTCAACCTTTTCTAGCAAAGCTGAATTTCGGAATGTAACGTTTGACAAAGTCAATTTCTCCAACGTTGCGACACTTGCGGCCGGCGCCAGATCTAGATCGCGCGCAGCCATGATCCTAAGGTGTGCTAACTTTCCCAATTCTTGAATACCTGCCAAGTTCACCTTGCCTGCCTGCACCGATAGGCTGGTCAGGTTCGAGAGTTGCCCCAGCTCCGAAATGTCGCTGGCCTCGTTTGTATGCACCGAGAGGCTTGTCAGGTTTGAGAGCCGCCCCAGCTCCGAAAGGCTGCTGACCATAGTAGCCTGCACATGGAGGCTGGTCAGGTTTGTGAGCCGCCCCAGTCCCGCAAGGTCCCTTACCTTGGCTGCCTGCAAATTCAGGCGGGTCAGGTTAGATAGTCGCCCCAGCGCCGAAAGGTCGCGGGCTTTGTTTGCACTCACCGAGAGCTTGGTCAGGTTCGAGAGTTGCCCCAGCGCCGAAAGGTCGTGGGCCTCGTTTGCATGCACCGAAAGGCTGGTCAGGTTAGATAGTCGCCCCAACGCTGAAAGGTCGCTAGCCGAGTTTACCTGCACTGCGAGGCTGGTCAGGTTGGATAGTCGCCCCAGTGCCGAAAGGTCGCTAGCCGAGTCTGCCTGCACCGAAAGGCTGGTCAGGTTAGATAGTCGCCCCAGCGTTGAAAGGTCACTAGCCGAGTTTGCTTGCACTGCGAGGCTGGTCAGGTTGGATAGTCGCCCCAGTGCCGAAAGGTCGCTAGCCAAGTCTGCCTGCACCGAGAGGCTGGTGAGGTTAGATAGTCGCCCCAGTGCCGAAAGGTCGCTGGCCCCGTTTGCAATCACCGAGAGTCTGGTCAGCTTCGACAGTCCCCCCAGAGCCGATAGGTCGCTGGCCGAGTTTGCAACCAATGTGAGATTGGTCAGGTTCGAGAGTTGCGCCAGCGTTGAAATGTCTTTCGCCCTCGCTGAGAGGCTGGTCAAGTTCGAAAGTTGCCCTAGACTTTCTAGCTTTCCGGAATCAAGCCAAATATTTAGCAGGCTAAGTGACTGCAAATTTCTTAATTGAAGCAAGTCATCGAAACGCCTTATCTTTCCTTCGCCATGTTTGAAAATGACTGATTCAACCTTTCCCCCAAGCTCTGCCGGAATTTCGGTCCCGGACAAGAGCATTTCTCTAACGCGGCGCTCGGCTTCGACAATCTCTGGGTCTCGCTGCCTATCGACATTTGTCCGATCGCGCCCGGCGCTTCGCTTTAGGCGTTCCCCCGTCGCTTCCAGTGCATCGGCAAGACCGCGTATTTGATCAAAGCCCAGACTCCGCAGACGTTTTTTGAATGCACTCCACTCTTCTATCCAAATCTTCGCAATATCGGTCCCGAGCCTGAGCCGATCCGCAGTTTTAATAAGGACATCGGGCAGTTTCCCCAGCGCCATGCCTGCGGCTTCATACCAGCGTGCAACAATAGGCCGGATACGAATCTGTGATTGAACTGAATGCGCAACGTTTGAACTGTCTCGAAGTTGTCTCCGCAGATTATCGGCAATTATGGAGTTTGGATCAACCCATCTGGACAGAGCTTGGATACTCTGTTCGGCATCTTGGGAGACGTCGCGCGACCTTTGGTCGATTTCCGCAAAGGTTCCGTCCTTCCCGAACTCCAATGTTTCCTCGGCACCGATATGATCATCGTATCTGTCCTGAGCTTGAGAGCGATACTCATCAAGCGCTGTGCCGACTGCAACATATAACCGCATTATGGCTTGGTCGAGCGGGTGTTCGCGAGTGAAATATGTATCTTCTTCGTCACTCAGTTCAGGCTCATCGCCGCTAATGTAGAAATGGTCTCGGCGCACCAATGGCAACATATGCCGTGCGAAATTGAGGGGCTGAATACAGCCTTCGGCTGTTCCCTCTTCTAAGTAGAGAAGGGAGATGCAGATTTCTTCAAGCGCCTCCACCGGAAAATTTTGTGGCATCAAATTGATCCCACGCAAAGTATCAGCTACGCGGGTGGATTCCTTCGCAACTTGCCCCAACTCCCGGGCCAAGCGTGTGTTGGGACGAACATAATCTAAGGCCATCCCAAGAAACTTTCCCAAGTTTTGTGTCAGAAGGGTAGGATTTTGCACGGTGTTTCGGCAATTTCAATCCGTGCTTCACATCTTCGTCATTGAGGCCAGTCCGAGTTGCGCTCGTATCGAACTCACGCTCCGTCCACCCAGCGGTTGTTCCATCGCCGAGGGGCCAGCCCCCGCCTGTGCCCGCTTTGAGAAAATGCACCGCGGCGAATAGCTCAAGGCAAACGTCTGCTTGGGGCCGAATCTGCCATGTTCGCGGCGAGTGCGATTTGAGCCGCCGTACACAACACAGGCTTCTGCCTCTACCGCCTCGCGATCACGCCGCAGATTCTGCCGATGATATGGAGCTTCTCAAGATCCACATCGAAATTCGCGAGTGCTGGATTGTCCGAAATGATGCTCACTCGCGGCGGGTCCGAGAACGGGATCCGCTGCAACCGCTTGATCTGCGGCTCTGAGAAACCATCGGAAATCGCATAGACTGTATCAGCCACCATTCTCGTCTGCGCGAGATCTACCAGCACCCTGTCGCCAGGCTGATATGAAGGGACCATAGAGTCGCCGACCACCTCCATGACGATGGTCGTCGAGGCGCTGGCCTTCATCTCACCCACGAGAAACGATTCGGGCAAGAGCCATTCCGCGACCACCCGGTGACCGCTCGTTCCACCATTTGAGCCGATGGTGAGCATCTGGCCAACGGATCCTTCGCCCGCTCCCAGGCGGGCATCGATTTCCGGGCGGGCACCAGGGATCCGTGGCTTCCAAGTCTCGTGCGAATAGCCTTCGTCGTTCTCGTCAGCATCGGGATCGTAGGATGACACCAACGCCCCCTGGCGGGGCGCCTCCGTCTGGTTGGCGCCGTCTCCGCCCGTGATCAGCCAATTTATATCAATGCCTCGGAGTTCGCGCAGCCGCCGCAGGAAGTCGTAGCTCGGCTCCCGTTCACCGCGAATATAGTTTGCAAGGGTGGCCTCGGCCACGCCGATCTCGCTCGCGAAATCCGCGTTCGTCCTTCCTTCCGCCACGAGCGACAAAATGCGCTGCCCGATACCGGGAGCAATTTTCCGAGGTCTAGCCATGATAAACTACGAATGGGGTTTACATAAACTTCATTCGTATATAATCTCCCCTCATTCGCAGTTATCTTTCCCCGGAAAAAGGGGCCTGAATCGCCCCTGCTTCCGAAACCGGAGCTCACTATGCACGGCACGACTTCCAGAGTCGATCCGAAGGTCAAAGAGCAAAGCGCCATCAAGGCGCGGCTGCTCGAAGCCGGGATCACCCTCGCTGACATCGACCGCAAATACGGCCTTTCGGATGGAACCGCGCGCAACACGATGCGCGAGCCCAACACCCGAGGTGAATGTGCGATCGCCGCTGCTCTCGGCACCAGACCGCATTTGCTCTGGAAGACCCGTTACAGGCCGTCCGGTCAGCGACGATCGCCCCAGGATTGGACACGGGTTCCGACGCTGAGGCAACGCCGAAACGACCAGGCCGCTTAGACATGGATCGCAACCCGTTCATCCCAAATCTGGACGCCGATCGGCCCATCCCGCCGTCCATCATCCTGATCTTCGGCTCGCTGGTCACCGGCCTGGCGCTGGCGGGCTTCGCCCTTTTGTTTCTGTAGGAGCGACATCATGAACTACTTCAATGAAACCGAGCTGCAGGAACTCACATTCCGGGTCTGCGTCGCGTCGGTGAAGCAAGCCTTTCCCCACATCCCGATGGAGAACATCATCGACCCGCCGCGCAGCCAATTTGATGCGGTGCTCGCCCGGCAGATTGCGCTGCATGTGCTGGTTGCCAGGTTCGGGGTGCCCAAGCTTCGAGCCGGCATCCTGGTCGGCCGATCAAGGGAATCCGTCAACCGAGCGCTTGAGGCCATCGACGTTCGGCTCGATGAGCCTGATTTCGAAAATCAGTACCGGATCATCGCAGATCGCGCGGTCGCCATGTTCGACGACAAGATGCGGGAGGCGGCGTGATGGCGGTCTCCAAGTCCATTCCCCTCGCCGACATACACGTGCCGGAACGCTTGCGCGCTGTCGATGAGGATCATGCGCTCGCGATCCAGGCTTCCATCGTCGAACACGGTCTCCTCAACCCCATTACCCTCCGGCGAACCCCAAATGGGGAACGCGGCTATTGCCTGGTCGCTGGCGCTCATCGCCTGCGGGCCATCGAGCTCCTGGACGAAGCCGAAATCGACGCGGTCGTGGTCACGGCAAATGCCGATGAGGCGGTGCTGATCGAGATCGAGGAGAACCTCTTTCGCAACGATCTTTCTGTGCTCGACAGGGCTGTGTTCGTGCAGACCTACCGGGATGTCTGGGAGAAGACCCGAGGCGAGATCCGGCCTGGCAAGAACAATCTCCCTAATAGGGACAAGTTGTCCCTATTAGGGAATTCGCCTGTCGATCTGATTGCTCAAGAGGCATCAAATGGCTTCTCAGTCGCTTGCGCGGATCGGCTTGGCATTTCCCCGAAATCGATCATGCGCCTCAATCGCATCGCACAAAACCTGCCGCGTGACGTCCGCCAGGCGATCAGCGGAACCGCTATCGCCGACAATCAAAGCCAGCTCCTCAAACTGGCAAAACTCGACCCGGAAAAGCGGGCCAAGGCCCATGTGGCCATCCGCGAGGCCAAGGGTGACTTCAAGGTCGCTATCGACCTGCTGGAGCCGCCGGCCAAGAAGACCGACCCGGAGCTGCAGATCCTCTCGCGGCTCATCGACAGCTGGGAGCGAGCCAAGCCCGCGACGCGCAAGAAGTTCCTGACCCACGCCGGCCTGGTCGCTGCTCCGAAAGGTGGCGCATCATGAGCAAGTTTCACCCCGATCAGCTGGGCCTGTTTGAGACCCGCGTCTATCCCGAGCGCATCGAGGTCGGCTCTGTCGACCTCGACCGGTTCCGCTCCGAAATCAAACGCGCCATGTCGCAGGCCATCCGCGAAAGCGGATATGACCGCCAGACAATCGCGTTGCGGATGGCGCAATATCTGGGCCTGCCGAACCTCGCGAAGACCACGCTCGACGCTTATACGGCCGAGAGCAAGGAGGGCCACGACATCAGCCTCCTGCGCTTTTCCGCCTTCGTGCATGCCACCGGGGCCAAGTGGTTGTTCGACGTCGTGGTCTCCAAGGCCGGAATGACCGTGCTTGAGGGCTCAGAGGCCAAGCTCGCCGAGATTGCGCGACTTGATCAGGACCGTCGGTCCATCAATGCCGAGCTCAAGAAACTGCGCGCCCGCCCCGTGGCGCCGAAAGAGTGGAGGCGTCGGCCATGAAGCAATTCTTCACCCCTAAGGAGATCGCCAAAGCGGCCGGTGTCTCGGAACGCTCCATCAATCAGATGGCCGCCAAATCCCGCTGGCGGCACCTGGACATGAAGGCACGCAAACGCGACGGGCGCGGCGGCGGCTGGGAATACCATGTGTCGCTCCTGCCGCAGGCAGCCCAGGCACGCCTGATGGTGGTCCATAGTGCGCCCGCCAATGCCAACGTCAACAAGACCGCAGAGGCCCGTTCGAAGCTCTGGGCTGACTATGAGGCCCTGTCGAAGGACCGGAAAGCGGCCTGCGAAGCGCGCCTCAAGGTGGTGGCGGAGGTTGCGACATTCATCAACGGCGGACTGTCGGAAACGGCCGCAATCGCCATCGCTGCCAAACACCACCAGGTGAGCCCCCGGGCGGTCCGCAATTGGCGCACACGCGTCGCCGGTATCGAGCGGCAGGACTGGCTGGCAGCCCTTGCCGATCAGTACCACGCAACGTCATCCGCGGCCGAATGCGATGAGCGTGCATGGGCGGCACTCAAGAGCGACTTTCTCAGGCCCGAGCGCCCGGCATTTTCCGCTTGCTATCGTCGGATGAGGGAAGCCGCAAGCGAGCAGGGCTGGGCACCTGTCGCAGAAGAGCGCGCGCTGCGCCGCCGGCTTGCGATCGAGGTGCCGAAGGCCGTCCAGACTGCGGCGCGCCAGAAGCGCGACCAGGTCAAGAACCTCTACCCGGCGCAACGGCGCGACCGTTCGATGCTGCACGCCATGGAGGCCGTCAACATGGACGGCCACAAGTTCGATGTGTTCGTCCTCCTGCCCGGCCAGACCACGCCGACACGCGTCATGCTGCTTGCCCTCCAGGATCTCTATTCCGGCAAGATGGTCGCCTGGCGGCTGTCCCCGTCCGAGAACAAGGACACTGTCCGGCTGGTTATCGGCGATATGGTCAGCCGCCACGGAATTCCAGACAAGATCCTGCTCGACAACGGCCGGGCGTTTGCATCCAAATGGATCACCGGCGGTGCGGCCAATCGTTACCGGTTCAAGGTCCGTGATGAAGATCCGCGGGGGCTGCTGACCACGCTGGGCGTCGAGATCATCTGGGCAACGCCCTATTCAGGACAGTCCAAGCCGATCGAGCGCGCCTTCCGCGATCTGGCAGAGAACATTGCCAAGCACCCCTTCTGCGCCGGCGCCTATACCGGCAACACGCCGGACGCCAAGCCCGAGAATTACGCCTCCCGCGCCATCCCGTTCGCCGCTTTCTCCGAGCATGTCGATCGCATGATAGCCGAGCACAATGCCCGACCGGGCCGCAAGGCCGGTAACGCGCATGGCCGCTCATTTGATGAGACCTTCTCGGCCTCCCTGCAGGATCCGGCGACGCTTGTCCGCTGGCCCACGGAAAACCAGCGCTCACTTTGGCTGCTCGCTGCAGAGCGCATCCGCTCCAAGAAGGGCTCGGGCGAGATCGAGATCTATGGCAACCGCTATTGGAATGCCGCGCTCAACGCCCATTCCGGAACGCGGGTCACTGTGCGGTTCGACCCCGATCATCTGACCCAGCCCATTCATGTCTATGACGCCAACGACAACCTGATCTGCGTCGCCGAGTGCATCGCCGACACCGGCTTCTTTGACACGGGTGCCGCCCGCGATCACGCGGCAAAGCGCAATCAGTTGACAAAGGCGATCCGCGAAAGCGCGCGGCTCCATACAGCGCTCGCACCCGACACGCTTGCCGAGATCTATGGCGCCGGCAAATCCGCGCCCCAGCCGAAGCCGGAACCTCCCCGATTCAAGCGCATCGCCAATGGCGGCATCCGGGCTGAGCCGGAAGCCAGAGCCGAATGGGATGAGCAGTCGGAGCAGGCCTTTTCTCGCGCCATGCGGATGATCGAGGAGAACGTCATCGAATTCCCCGGAAAAGGGGAAAAACCGGGCCGTTGAGTGTCGTGTACGGCCCAAAAAAATGGGCGGGGAAAACCCCGCCCGACAAATTTAGCAAGGACAGAACTAGATGAACATCACGACAAGCACAAGCCCCGCCGCAATCGGACAAGGCAGTTGGACACTCCCGACCTCTCACCCGGACGTCTCCGCAAACCGGCCCGGCCGGTCTGCAGCCGATCTTTCCCTCTGGATCGCTCTCACCTCCCGGGTCGCTGCGATCGGAGAGCAGAACGGCTGGACCAAATCTGACGCGGCCGCTCGCATCGGCATGCCCGACGGCACATTCAATCAGTGGTTCTCCGGCAAGTATGACGGCCGACTTGATACCCAGAACGAAAAGGTCGAACGCTGGATCGTATCGGTCGATGAAATGGCAGGTCTGGCTGCCACGGTCCCTGTCAGTCCAGGCTTCATCAAGACCCGAACCGCCGGCGAGATCACCGACACGCTCGTCTTCGCACAGATGATGCCGGACTTCGTCACCATCACCGCGGCAGCCGGCACCGGCAAGACATTCGCCTGCAAGCAGTTTGCGGTCACGCGGCCCAATGTGTTCATGGTCACCATGAGCCCGCACACAAAGACCGTGCATGGCATGCTGGTCGAACTGGCGACGGCGCTCGACATCACCCAGCACAATCCCGCCAAGCTTGTGCGCGCGGTTGGGCGCAGGCTTCTCAACAGTGGCGGCGGATCGCTGCTGATCGTCGATGAGGCGCAGAACCTGGTCGACAGCGCGGTCGACCAGCTCCGGCACTTTGTCGACATCTACTCCTGTGGCGTGGCTCTGGTCGGCAACGAAGAAATCTACTCGCGCTTCAGCCGGAGCACCGATGGCCCGTCCTATGCCCAGATCAAGCGGAGGATCGGAAAGCGCGTTCGACTGGCCAAGCCGAGGGCGGAGGACATCAACGCGCTTCTCGACGCCTGGGGGATCAGCGAGCCGGACACGCGCAAGGTGCTCACCGGCATCGGCATGAAGGACGGCGCACTCGGGCAGATCGACAAGACCCTGAAGCTTGCCTCGATGACTGCCGCCGCAACCGGCCAGGCAGTTAATGCCGCAATGGTTCGCGCCGCCTGGTCCAACCGCGATGTCGAGGGCATGTGAGATGAGCGCAGCACTTTCCCGGACTTCACCCATCAGCCGCGAAATGGGCCTGGCAGCCGAGCTGGTCTCGCAACACATCACCAGCGACGGCCTTGTGCTTTCGACCGCCAAGGCCGAGGTCCTCCTGCGTCGCCTGAACCTCATTAAGCGGCGCATCGCCAATCTCGAACATGAACTCGGTGCCTATCGCGCGGCCGAAAATGGCCAAGCGGCAGCCGCAATTCTTGGCGACCTTTGCATGGAGGTCCTCCAGGAGGGCGTCCTGGAAGCCGCCAAGGAGAGCCCGGTGGTCTATCCGGATTTCAGCAGGGGGAAGCGCTCATGAGCCCGTCCCTCTCCTGCCGCCTGAAGGCCACCCGCGACGCCTTCAAAAGCCACGTGCATGGCGGCAAGACCTTTTCCGCCGACGAGATCATCGCCCTCATCTGGCAGCTCGATGAGTTGATCGTCATGTCCAAGGAACTGGAGCGGGACCTCGCGCGCCATCAGTCGATGGAGACCCATCGGCTGGACCAGCTGATCGGTCGAGCTGGCAACGTCATCGTCCTGCAGCCTCGCCCGGTCCGACGTCCGCCGCCGCCCGGCGGAGGTGACGCGGCATGAGAAGCACTCCACCAAGGCCCGCCATCTATCCACTCAATCCAAAGCAAAGGTCAAAGTCATGACGCACGCAGTCATCATCGAAGAACACCCCCAGGAGGGCCCTATCCGGATCAACGGCAAATCCTACATGGCAGACGCCAAGGGGAGCCTGGTGCCGCTCGAACTGGTCAAGCCGGCCGACAAGCTGGAGGACGAGACGGTCCGCAAGATCATGGGTTTTGCGAGCGACCTGTCCGGCCAGATCACCCGCTTTCGCGGCCACACCATGACGGACCTGGGCGAGTTCGATGCGCTCCTTGAGCAGGAATACAACACCCGGAAAGGCGGCAAGAAGGGCAACCGGACCTATCAGACGTTCGACGGCCTGATGAAGGTGATCGTCTCGGTCGCAGACTTTGTCGATTTCGGTCCCCAGCTGCAGATCGCGAAGACCCTGATCGACGAGTGCCTCAATGAATGGTCGGCCGACAGCCGGCCCGAGATCCGCGCGATCGTCACGCGTGCCTTCAACACCGACAAAGAGGGCCAGATCAACCGCTCCGAGATCTTCATGCTGCTGCGCATGCAGATCGAAGACGAACGGTGGCTGAGCGCCATGGAGGCGATCCGAGACGCCATGCGGGTGACGGGCTCGAAGGAGTATGTGCGGTTTTATCAACGCGCCCGGATTACGGATGGCTGGCAGGCCGTGACCATTGATCTGGCGAAGGCAACCATCTCATGAGTTTCGGAAACAATGCACGTGCGATTCCTTACGCTCTGAGACTATTTGAGAGGAAGCCCAGTCACTTTCAGGTACTTGCGTCTCAGTTCGGTAACGTGATTGACAATGTCTTCGTGGGAGGATCTCAATTCCGCAATGCTCTCATTGATCGGATCAATCTTCACATTTGTGCGGGACGTTTCGTCTTCAGCTTTTGCGCCAGGAGGGAGCTCACGGAAGCGGTCAATCTTGCTTCGGCAAAGGGCCCGAGATTTACGAACTCTCGTGACAAGATTGAGAAACTCGCCAGACCACAGATCCTTACAATCCTTGTAGACATCGATCTCGTCTATCAATTGCTGGCCGTCAATAATTTCAACCGCTCTTATCGTATCGCTAACAGCTGTGCGATAGGGGAAGGTCGGCATATTCCGTTCACTGAAATGACTTTCAATCGGCGCGATTGCATTCGAAATCGTCGCGATATTGGATCGAAGAACAACCAAGAAGCGATCCAATTTGAGCGCGTCTTTTCGCAGCGATATCGACATGAGTTCCTCATGCCGGCGAGCTTGTTCTCTATCAACGCGCGCCATTTGACCGATCGTCAACCAAGCTGCAATAACTGCCAGCGCTCCGGTAATCAGCGTCTGCCACTCCTTGAGGAATTCGAACCAGGGGTCGCCTGGGTTTCCAAGAACAGCAATCAGCACCACCATTCCTATGAAAACGGTCGGTACCAGCCCGCGAAGTCGCCCGCTGTAATCATGGGGCCCATTTTCTTCCGACGCCATGGACGATTTCTCCTCGATCTTGCCAGCGTGAGTGGATTGCCAAAGCGAACCAAGACTCAGGCAATGCAACCATGACCAGCATCGCCGCAATCCATGCGGGCCGCAAGCAGCTTGGTCTGGACGAGAACACGATGCGCGACCTCTATGAACGTGTCACCGGAGAACGGTCACTGCGTGCCATGTCGTGCCAACAACAAGAGGCCGTAGTCTCCGAGTTTCGTCGCCTGGGATTCGGCCGAACTGCACCGAAGTATCGTCGGCTGCTAGATGGCCCATTTGCAAAGAAGCTACAGGCGCTCTGGATTGCCGCCTGGAATCTCGGCGTGGTCGCCAACCGGGAGGACAAGGCGCTGCTCGCCTTCGTCAAGCGCCAGACCGGCATCGACCACGTCCGGTTCCTGCGATACCCCCAGGACGCCGCCAAGGCGATCGAAGCGCTGAAGGGCTGGCTGGCCCGCGATGGCGGAGTGGACTGGGCACGCCGGCCCACCCGCTACACCGGTGACCACATCAACCTGCCGCAATATCGCATCGCGCTCGCTCAGTGGGAGAAGCTGAACAATCTTGATCCGGCTCATCCCTTGGTCGAAGGGGCGCCCAATCGATCCGTCCTACAGGGGCTTGCGGAAGCTGCATCCCGATTGGGGCTGCCCGAAGGATACGGCCGCTTTGAAGGCCAGGATTGGCAGGCTCTCATGAACCACCTCGGCTCTGCGATCAGGCGGGAGCCCCCGCGCCGATGAAGCACGTTCCCTCCACCCTCCCCGGTATCCTTGGTCAGATCGCCGATGTCGCCGGGGTCGAAACAGCGCTGGCCGTTGCCGGCGCTGTTGGTGGAACACGCGTGCAGATCCCGGCCTACGCCAAGGGCGAGGAGCATTGGCTGACTGACCTCGTCGGTGCAAAGCAGGCGGCCCTGATCTGCGACCATTTCCGAATTCTCGATCCGGACGGCCGCGCCCATGGCCTGTCCGACGTGTTGATACCGCAAGGCCCTCATGGGGTGATGGCGCGCGCTAAGCGCCAGTTCTTGCTTGAGATCGAAAACGGTGCGAGTGTCGCGGTTGCGTGCCGCCGCTCCGGTCTGCATGAGCGAACCGCGTTCCGGCTGCTGTCGGATCAGAAGCACGGAAACCAGCTCTCGCTGCTCGACCTCCTAAAATCCCCCTCCGATCCCGAACGCTGACACCTGTCAGCGGAGTATCATTCCCCAAGCATCCCACAGTGAGCCATATCGCGCGGCGTTTCAGTCGCGCGTTGTGCAAACACGGGGAAGCCCATGAGCTACGATCCGCGACTTATTCCTTTCACCGGCCAGCATGAGGGCTTTGTCCGCCGCGCCTATCGGTGCCCGGCCGGCGCATTGACGATCGGCTATGGCTTCACCTGGGGCTCAAAGGTGTTTCGCGATTGGTGGACGAGCCGCCATGGCCGGGCGCTCCAGCCCAGCGACACGATCGAGCAGGCAGACGCGCTCTATTTGCTCAAGCTGATGATCGATGCCGAATATGCTCAGCCGGTCGTCAAGCATGCGCCCAGCGCCACACCGCATGCGAAAGCCGCCTCCATCGACATGCTGTTCAATTGCGGGCTCGGCGCTCAGAAGTGGACCTGGTTCAAGGCACTGGTCCGGGGTGATGTCCGCGACGCCGCACGACACCTCAAGGTAACAGCCACCACGGCCAAGGGGCGACGTCTGCCAGGGCTGGTGCGCCGGCGCACTGAGGCTGCGGCAATCATGGAATTCGACCGCTGGCCGGCATGGGTGAAGGCGCCGCGCACTTTCGCTTCCAAGGAGATCAAGGCGGTCATGCCGGCCTGGCAGCTTGGCGCCGATGACTTCGCGCAAGGGGTAAGCTGGCTCGTGAAGCTTGGCTACCTCGCCGATTCGGGACGCTCCGACCGCGCCCTCATCTCGTCGGCCACACGGCGCTTTCAGCAGGCCCACCCGCAGCTCGACACGGACGGGGTGCTGGGGCGCGCCACGCTCGACCAGTTGCAGCGGGTCATCGATCTCAAGAGCAAATCGGCCAAAGGCTCTGCCGGCACAGCGGCGGGAGCTGCAACTGGCGTTGCCGACCAGACGTCGGCTGCCACCGGTTACGGCGATCTCATCCTCTACGCGAGCCTCACGGTTTTCGTGGTCGGAGGCATCTGGCTCATCTGGAAGTACCGCGACGAACTCGCCCTCGCACTCAGAGCAACGGGCACGCTGCGCAAAGGAGATCGGACATGAGCGCACTTGCAGCCATTCTTGCAGGCATTGCCGCCGAGGTCGGCGCACCGCTCATCAGAAAGATCCTTGAGCCGAAGATCGGAGCGGCAGGCGGTGCGCTTGCCGAAACCGTCATCAAGACGATTGCCGAGAAGGCCGGGGTGGAGCCAGAAACCCTGCCGGAGATCGAGCCAAGCGAGCTTGAGAAGGCCGTCCGGGAAACCGAGGCGGAAGCGCCTGAACTGATAGCACTCTATGCGGCCGGGCTGGAGGGGCAGTTCAAGCTCCTGGCGTCCGAGACCCGGGAGGGCTTCTGGCCGTCCGCCTGGCGCTACGGCTGGATGTACTTGCTCGCGATCTTCTGGATCTGGCGCATCCTCATCGGCCCGATCGTCAATCAGCAAATCATCAGTGGCGGCGGCGCCCTGATCGACATGATCGATCTGGCGACCCTGCTCACTCTCACCTCCTGGTTCATGGCGCTCTACATGGGCGGCCACACCATCAAGGACTTCGGCAAGAACGTGATCGACGCCGTGCTCAAGCGGGGCAAGGCGTGAGCAACACCGACTTCATGATCGAGCAGGCCGAAGAGCGGGTCGCGCGCGAACGCGACCGCAAGCTCGGCCAGGTGGCCCTCCAGGTCGCGGCCAAGGGCCTAATCGAGTGCAGGGATTGCGGGACCCAGATCCCGTCCGAACGCCGCAGTGCCGCTCCCTTCGCGGAACGCTGCATTGAGTGTCAGCAGAGCTTTGAACGGAACCGGTAAATGGACGAGTTGGGCAACAGACTGATCGAACAGGCCGGTCCGGTGGGGGCAGCGCTTGGTGTCGTGATCCTGGCAGCAGGCGCCGTGCTCGCCAGGGCGAAGGGCTGGCTGGGCTTCAGCTCCCAGACGGATGCGAAGGACCGCAAGCCCGAGGCGAATGGCGACGTCATGTCGGAGCTGCGGTCGATCAATACCAGGCTCGGCTCCTTCGATGCCCGCATCAAGGAGGTCGAGCACGATCTGGCCTCGCGGCCAACGCGTCAGGATGTCCACCGCATCGAGATGTCGATGGTCCGGATGGACGAGCGCATGGCGGCACTTTCCAAGACGGTAGAGACCACCGGCATCGGCGTCACCCGCATCGAGAACATATTGCTGGCGATTTCAGGAAAGGGGACGTGATGTTTGAGGGCTTTTCAGACCACTACGATGCAGAGGCCCGCCTTGTCATTCTCAAGGCGCTCGCGGGCGAGATCGACTATCGCCTGTCCGACAGCATGCTTGTGACAATGCTCGAAGCCTTCGCCATCAAACGCGGCCGGGAGTATGTGCGCAATCAACTGCGCTGGCTTCACAACAGCGCCGGAGCAATCCGGGTGACGGAAGCCGGCACTGCCTTGATCGCAGAGCTGACCGAAGCCGGGCTCGATCACGTCGAATTCCGCCGCATCCTTGATGGCGTCAAGCGGCCTAGCCCTTCCCGGAGCGCTTAACGATGGCCGGCGATCGGGCGAAAGGACGCGGGCGGCTGTCATCGATCGACATGCTTCCCGATGAAGCGCAGCCCGATATCGTCTGGGCTGCCGAGGAGCTGAGAAAGCGCGAACGGCTGCAGAAGGATATTCTCGCCGAGTTCAATGCGCGCATCGCCGATCGGGGATTGTCCCCCGTGTCCGCTACGGCCTTCAATCGCTACTCGACCCAGC
Source organism: Hoeflea marina (assembly GCF_003182275.1). Lineage (GTDB taxonomy): Bacteria > Pseudomonadota > Alphaproteobacteria > Rhizobiales > Rhizobiaceae > Hoeflea > Hoeflea marina. Next base: position 245,122 of record NZ_QGTR01000006.1, on the reverse strand, counting down.
TGTCATTGACGACGCGACGCGTCGAGGAAACCCATCGCATCGTCGCAGCACTCGGCGACAGGATCGACCCCGCGGCTTCGGACGATCTGACCATGATGATTGCCGATCTCGGCAAGATCCTGGTGTTCGAATTGCTGCAGGATGCGGGCCACGCCGGCTTCTCGCCGAAAGACGCCAAGGAACTCGCCATGGCCGCGCGGTCTTTCGCGCAGGCCCAACGGGCGTCGACCGACCGCATTCTCAAGCTGGAGAAGGAAATGGCAGGCAAGGTCGAGGCCGTCGCCGAAGCGATGGTCAGGGAAACCGGTCTGTCGGCCGAGCGCGCCGCCGAGATCCGCAACCAGGTGCTCGGGGTCCGAAAGTGAGCACCGTCACGCCCAACCCAACGGTGCTGACCCGAAGCCCCGCATCCCTCCCCATCGACTTCACGCGGGGTGGAGATCTCGCTGCCGATCACGATCCGTTGGCCGAAGGCATCCTGATGCAGCACCAGCTCGACTGGATCGAGGACAAGTCGGATCTCAAGCTCGGGGCAAAGGGCCGGCGCACCGGCATCACCTATGCCGAAGCGCTCGACGACACCATCACAGCCGCCTCCAGCCGGGAAGCCGGTGGCGACAACATCTTCTATATCGGCGACACCAAGGACAAGGGCCGCGAGTTCATCGGCTATGTCGCCCATTTTGCCAGGATCGTCGGCAAGGAACTCTGCGAGATCGAGGAGTTCCTCTTCGAGGACGAGCAGCCCGACGGCACCTCGAAATTCATCAGCGCTTACCGGATCCGCTTTGCCAGCGGCTTCCGTGTCGAGGCGCTGTCATCCAACCCCGCCAACATTCGCGGCCTCCAGGGCATCGTGGTCATTGACGAGGCGGCGTTTCACAAGAACGTCCGCGAGGTGCTCGATGCCGTCAACGCGCTCCTCATCTGGGGCGGCAAGGTCCGGGTGATCTCCACCCACAACGGCACGCTCAACCCGTTCAATGAGCTGGTCGAGGAGGCGCGCGCCGGCAAGATCCCCTTCTCCATTCACGACATCCCGTTTGCTCTCGCCATCAGCAATGGCCTCTACAGGCGGGTCTGCCTGATCAAGGGCACTCAGTGGAGCGAGGAAGGCGAGCGGCAATGGGAGGCGCGCATCCGCGGCTCCTACGGCGTTCGGGTGTCGGCCATGCGCCAGGAGCTCGATGCGATCCCTTCGGACGCCGAAGGCGCCGCACTCACCCGCGTCCAGATCGAAAACGTGATGGTCAAGGACATCCCGGTGGTCCGGCTGGCAAAGCCGGACGATTTCAAAAATGCACCCGCCCATATCCGCGAGGCCGACATCAAGGATTGGTGCGACCAGCATCTGCGGCCGGTGCTCGCCATTCTCGATCAACGCGAGCGCCATGCTTTCGGCGAGGATTTTGCGCGCTCCGGAGACGCTACTGCCATCAAGGTTCTGGCCTTGGGTCGCGACCTGGTGCGGCGCTGCCGCTTGGTGGTCGAGTTGCACAACATCCCCTTCGAGCAGCAGAAGACGATCCTGTTCTACATCGTCGACCGGCTTCCAAAACTTCACGCCGGCGCGCTCGATGCCGGCGGCAATGGCGCCTATCTCGCGGAAGTGACGGCGCAGCGCTACGGCTCGATCATCCACGAGGTGAAGTTCACACCCGAATGGTACCGGACCCAGATGCCGCCCTACATTTCTGCCTTCGCCGATGGCGACATCGTTCTCCCCCAGGACGATGACATCCTGCGCGATCACCAGGCGCTGCAGTTCGTCAACGGCTACATCAAGGTCCCTGACGGCTTCACCTACAAGGGCTCCAACGGTCTCGGCCGCCACGGCGACACCGCGATTGCCGGAGCGCTGGCCTGGTTTGCCTCCCGCAGCGAGGGGCTTGAATACGACTACACCCCGGCATCCGCGCTCGACAGTGACAGCCCCTTCACTCAAACACAGACCGGAGGCTGGAGATGGTAAAGCCCAAAGGCCCGCTCGGCCAGGCAATGGACACCAAGGGCCTGTCACATGAAGTGGCCCCTCCCACCCTGATTGGCGTTCGTCGGACCATTGAGGATCGGGTGTCGATCGACATGAGGCCCGAGCAGCTCGCAATGATCCTGCGCGAGGCGTCGGTCGGCAATGCCAGGCGGTACCTCACGCTCGCCGAGGAGATGGAGGAACGCTACGCCCACTATGCAAGCCAGCTCCAAACCAGGCGGCTTGCCATCCAGGGCATCGACCCGGTTGTCGAGGCCGCAGAAGCCGTGCCGGGTAAAATCACCGAGGCGGTCAAGGGCCTGGTGACTGAAAGCCGCTTTGACGCAATGATCGGCGACATGCTCGACGGCATTTCGAAGGGCTACTCGGCAATCGAGATCATGTGGGAGTACCAGGATCAGGCGCTGCGCCCTGTCGAGTACATATGGCGCGATCCGCGATGGTTCGTGTTTGACCGGCTGTCGCTCAAACAATTGCGGCTCGCCGTCGACCGCGACTTCGAAGGCGAGGAGCTGCCTCTCGCCAAGTTCCTCTGTCACATGCCCAAGACCAAGGCCGGCATTCCGTTGCGCGCGGGTCTCGCACGGCCGGCAGCCTGGGCCTATCTGATCCAGTCCTTTGGCCTCAAGGATTGGGCCGCGTTCTCCGAGATCTATGGCATCCCGTTTCGGGTCGGACGCTACGGCACCAATGCGTCCGACGATGACAAGCGCAGTCTGCTCCGGGCCGTGCGAATGATTTCGAACGATGCCGCAGCGATCATCCCCCAGGGCATGGATATCGAATTCCACAAGGTCGAAGGTCAGCATGGCGCTGCCGTCTTCGGCGGCCTGATGGATTACGTCGACAAGCAGGTGTCCAAGCTGATCGTCGGCCAGACCATGACGTCGGACGATGGCGCCTCCATGGCCCAAGCCAAGGTACACAACGAAGTCCGCATCGACATCCTGCGGGCCGATTGCAAGCAACTGGCCCAGACCATCAACCGCGATCTCATCCCCTATTTCGTGTCGATGAACTTCGGCCCGCAGGCAGTCTACCCGCAGGTGGAGTTTCCGGTTCCAGAACCCGAAGACGTCGAGCTGTTGACCGAGGCGGTGGCCCGCATGGTGCCGTTCGGCCTAAGGGTCTCGCAGCGCGAGATGCGGGAGAAGATCGGCCTGTCCGAACCGAGCGATGATGATGACCTGCTGATCGCACCGAAAGTCGAGCCGGCGGTCCCCGTCCAGGAGCAAGCGGTGAAGGCCGAGGACAAGGCGAAGCTCGCCGCGCATGTCAGCGGTTGCCAGTGCCAGGCGTGCCGGCCCGCGACCTCTGCAGCCTCGCTCTCGGCCGAACCGGGATCTGCCCCAACAACTGACGAACTCGACCGGCTCGCAGCCGATGCGCTCGTTGACTGGCAGGACATCACCGATCCGCTCCTGGGGCCATTGCGCGAGGTGCTTGCCAAGGCGACCACGCTTGAGGAAGCCGTGCAGCTCATGGCCAAAGCCAGGCCGGACAGCGGGCCACTCGTGGAAGCATTGGCGCGCCTGACCAGCATTGCGCGCGGCCTGGGTGATGTCGGCGACGAACTGCCAGAACCGACCGGCGCCTGACCATGGCTCAAGCGAAGCGCGGGTTTCGAGCGCCGGCGGAGATCACCGACTACTTCGACCAGAAGTCGTTGCGGCCGGCATTCTCCTGGCAGGACGTTTTTGGCGAAGAGCATGCCCACGCCTTCACTGTCGCCAAGGCACTGGAAATCGAACTCCTTGGCGCATTCCAGTCCACGATCGCTGAGAGCCTGGCAGAAGGCGAGACGATCGAAAACTGGAAGGCCCGGCTCGAGCCCGAGTTGAAGCGGCTCGGATGGTGGGGGCCGCGGCTGGTGTCCGATCCCACCGGGCGGCTTCCGGATCGCGCCGTCGACTTCTCCTCGCCGCGCCGACTCCAAACCAGCTACTGGTCGAACATGCGCGCCGCCCGCGCTGCAGGCCAGTGGCAGCGCATCGAGCGGACCAAGCAGGCCTTGCCCTACATCCTCTATGTCCGGACCGCTTCGATTGAACCACGGCCCGAGCATCTGGCTTTCGAGGGGATCATCCTTCCGGTCGATGACGCCTTCTGGCGGACGCATTTTCCGCCCAACGGTTGGGGCTGCAAATGCTCGGTTCGCCAGATCAGCGCACGCGAAGCGACAAGGCTCGGATACAAGCTCGATGATGGCGGTCCTCAGATCGTCTGGAGACAGTATCTCAACAAGCGCACTGGCGAGCTGGTCAAGGTGCCGGAAGGAATCGATCCCGGCTGGCAAACCAACCCGGGCTTGGCGCGCGCCAGGACGTTGGTGGCGCGCTTGACCGAGACGCTCGACCAGGCCGGCCCGGAGCTTGCCCGGAAGGCCATCGCCGAGATCGTCAACAGCCGCGAGACGGCAGTGCTCGCCAATCTGTCTGAACGGGTCCGGATCCCCGTCGCAGTTGCCGAAACCGCTGCGTCCGAGCTCAACGCCGCGTCACCGCTCCTCATCATCGACACCGCGACATTGCGCAAGAAGATGACGAAGCACTCAAGCGTCCGCTTCGACACGTTGGCCTCCGTCCAGGAGATGATCGATACGGGGCAGCTCATCGACGAAGGCAGGGGGAACGCCAGGACGGTGTTCTTCGCGATCGGTCCGGTCTGGTGGGAAATCGTGCTGGTGCGCTCCGCCAACGGCTTCCTGCGGATCCAGACCTTGCACAAGGTCCGCGCCGCCGATGTGACAAAGGCGCTCAAGAAGGCGGGGCTGGAATGAGGGGGAAACAGGAGGACGCAAACCCCCAACGGTGCAGTACCGGCCTACCCGACTTTGGGCTGTTTCCCTGCCATGAATCTAGCGGCACGCGATCCAGATTTCAACATCTGTCTTGCCCCACTTTGGGACGGCAGCCGATTGAGATCCTCGATTGCGGATCTGCGCGCGAAAGCATAAGTTTTGTTCCGAATGGAAAGCCCACTTATGAAGACGAAACAGACTTCGTTTGCCGGGAGATTGCCATGCCTTTCCGGAATATCGCGAACCCAGACCAGTTGGCGCTCCTCAGAAGGACGCTGGAAGAGCTTTGCGTAGAGTTCGGCGTCAGCGCGCAGGACGGGGAGACCCGTGACGAGATAGCCAGGCGCATCGTCTTCCTTTTTGAACGGGGCATGAGCGGTGTGGAAGAAATGAAGCAGAGGCTTCGGGAGGATCGACAGCTCACCTGAAGAGCTCGCTTCATAGGGGCCGACGCTGGCGCGACGAACCGGTGGCCGGCCCCGATGTCCCCGCTGACCGACAAACGCGCTGTACGGGCTTTGAAGCCGTTTCAAATTTGATCCTGAATGGGGTCCGGGGTTTGCATCCGCACCTCAAATGGGCAATGGTCCATCTGCCCGCTTCGAGGGACTCCCCAGCTCCATCAAATCCGAATGACAGACAGTTCCGCTGACAGGTGTCAGCGGCCGTCTCTCTGTCCGCCATGGCATTCAATTCGCCATGAGCAAAGCAATCACCAAATCAGCCCCCAAGGCAGCCCCCAAGTCAGACGATGACGTCAGCGCCAATTTCGCGCGCGGTGCCCTGACCATCGAGCTGGGGCAGCTCTCGGCCGCGACCGACACCAAGCCCATGCGCGTCAAGATCGCGCCGCGCGGCCGGATCGAAACCCGCGACGGCCGCGCCTATGAATTCACCCCCGAGATCCTGGTGCAGCGCTTTGCGGCAGACGGCATCGAGATCCCGGTCGATCTCAATCATCAGATTTCCGCCAGCATCTTTGGCGGCGACGCCGGCGCGATTGGCTGGATCAAGAGCCTGACCTCGGAACCCGATGGGCTCTATGGCGAGGTCGACTGGCTTGATGCCGGACGCCAGGCGCTTGGTGCGCGCACCCATCGCTACCTCTCCCCCACATTCCGCCACGACGAGTTCGGCAAGGCCACCTGGCTTCATTCCGTAGCCCTCGTTGCGGCCCCCGCCCTTTCCATGCCGGCGCTTGCCGCCGCATCCCTCACCACGGAGACCAGATCCATGAAAGCTATCGCCACTGCCCTCGGCCTTTCAACTGACGCCAATGAGGACGCCTGCCTTGCCGCCCTGGCCGCATTGTCCACCTCGAAGGTCGATAAGGCGGTTCACGACGAAGCGCTCGCAAGGCTCGCGGCCGTGAACTCCGAACTCTCAGCGCTCCAGAAGACCGCACGCGACGAGAAGGTCGCAGCCCTGCTGTCGGCTGCACTCACGGCCAAGAAGATCCTGCCGGCTCAGAAGGACCATTACGCCAAGCTCTGCGCCACCGATGACGGATTTGCGCAGGTGGCGGAGCTCCTCGACATCACCCCGGAAAAGCTCGGCGCCTCCAGTCTGAGCCTGCAGCCCGCCTCTCCCCCGGAGCCGACCGCGACCGCAGTTGATCCCGTCAATCTCGCGGCTGAAGCGCGCGGCTACCAGGCGTCCCTGAAGGCCAAGGGCGTCAACATTCCCTTCGACCAGGCTGTCGCCGCCGTCCAGGCGCAAGCAACCAGCTCCGCCAAGACCGCCTGAAGCTGCCCACTCCGAGCCCTGACCGAAAGCTGCTCGACAACCGGAAAGAAAAGACCATGACGCCGATCCTGATCAAATCCTTCTTCGCAAGTGCTGCCATCGCCGGCTACCGCATCGTCGCCTTTTCGGGCACCGCCGCCAACGTGACCACGGCAACGTCCGCCACATCGCCCTCCATCGGCGTGTCCGAGCGCATGGGCGCTCCGATCGGCGGCATGGTCGATGTGGTTCAGGTCGGCGGATACGAGCTTGAGCTTGGCGGCACAGTGACCGCCGGTGATCCGCTGACGGCCGACGCCAACGGAAAAGGCATCAAGGCGCTGCCTGTGGCCGGGTCGGCGATCCGCGTCGTGTGCTTTGCGCAGAGCGACGGGTTCGCCGGCGACATCATCCCGATCTTGCTCGCGCCCTCCATCATCTCCCATCCGGCCCCCTGACCGGCCTTTCCCAACCCTGGCCCCAACCCTGAAGACGCGGGCTGACCGCTGCAACTGAACCGAAGGAAACTACCATGGCTCCCAATCGCCCCTTTGTGGTCGACCCGACGCTCTCCGCGATCGCCATCGGCTACAGCAATGACGCGCAGACGCTGATCGCCGATCGCGTGCTGCCGCGCCAGCCCGTCGCCGGCGAGAAGTTCAAATGGCTCGAATACCCGCTCGGCCAGGCGTTCTCCGTTCCCGACACGCGGGTCGGCCGCACCGGCCGGGTCAACCGGGTGGAGTTCGAATCCACCGAGAAGACCGAGAGCGTCGAAGACTTCGGGCTCGAGGATCCGATTCCCAATTCCGACATCGTGGAGGCCGAGCGGGCGCGGGCGGAAAACCGTTCGTCCTTCAATCCCGAAACCTACGCCACCATGATGCTGACCGACCTCACCTTGCTCGACCGCGAAGTCCGCGTCGCCAAGATGATCCAGGATACCAATTCCTATGACGCCGCCCGCCGGCTGGCACTGACCGGCACCGACAAGTTCTCCGACTACGACAATTCCAACCCGCTCGAAGTGCTCAAGGAAGCCATCAACGGGACGCTGATCTACCGCGCCAATACGCTCGTGATGGGCAACAAGGTCTGGCAGACGCTGAGTTCGCACCCGCACCTGGTCAACGCGATCCGCGGCAGCTTCACCAACAAGGGCATCATCAGCCGCGAGGAACTGGCGCGCCTCCTGGAGATCCGCGAGATCCTGGTCGGCGAAGGATATGTCAACACGGCGCGGAAGGGTCAGGCGCCGGTCCTCGACCGCGTCTGGGGCAACTCCATCCAGGCGCTGCACATCAACCCGATCGCCCGGCCCGAAGGCGGCATCACCTTCGGCTACACCGCCGAGTATGGAAACCGCGTCTCCGGCCGCATCGAAGACCCCAATGTCGGCCTTGGCGGCGGTACCGTCATCCGCGTCGGCGAGCGGGTCAAGGAGCTGATCTGCGCCAAGGATGTTGGCTACCAGCTCACCGGCGTCGTCGCCGACTAGAAATATCCCCCGAGCGAAGGACCGTGAAAGGGGGAGAGCATTCTGGCTCTCCCCCGCAGCTCACCTCAAAGCTTCAAACACTGGAGATCCCAATGGCCAAGCAGACCCAGAAGCCCGCCGACACAGCCAACGCCGACGCAGGCTTGACCGCTGCCAATCCCGGCGCCGAGACCGGTGGCGCCGCCTCGGCGCCGATCACTCAGGCGATACCGGCGACAGCGACAGCCGCCGCTCCGGAGCCGCTGCCCACCGGCCCGATCCTCTACACCGCCATGCTCACCCGCCAGGCGATGGTCAATGGCAGGATCCGCAAGGCCGGGTCCACGGTGAGCGTCGGCATCGAGCTTCTCGATGAACTCAAAGATGCCGGCCTCACCCACTAGCGTTTGGAACCCCCGATGACCGATTACGCAACGCTCAGCGACATGGAAGCCCGCTATCCGCGCGAGCTGATCGTGCTGGCGGCCGACGAAGACACCGGCCAGCGCGACGACGCCCGGATCGAGGCCGCACTTCGCGATGCGTCGTCGGAGGTGCGTGGCGTGCTCAAGGCGCGCTACGGCCTGGACGAACTCACCCGGCTTGATGAAGACAGCCTCGGCACTCTGCGCCTCTATACGATCGACATCGCGCTCTACCGGGTCGCGATTGCGTTCTCGCGCTCAAGCGAGCGGCTGGAAGATCGCTACAATGCCGCCATCAAGCGTCTCGAAGCGATCTCTGCGGGCCGCGGCGGCCTGTCGTTCATCAACGGCGAGGCCGGTGGTGTTCCGGCCGGCGGCGCCAGCTCAAGCTCGCCCAATCAGGTCCTGATCGAAGCGCCCGCCCGCATCTTCACCCGCGACCGACTGCGGGGGCTCTGATGAGCATTTCCCTCGTTTTCGAAACCGGCAATTTGGAAAAAGTCATCACCGACTTCGCCTCGCTCGCCGACTTCCCGACCGGGCCGTTGATGGATGCGATTGCTGCGATCGGCGAAAGCCAGACCCGCCGCCGGATCTCCGAGGAGAAGACCGGGCCGGACGGGACGGCCTGGCTTCCGAATGCGGAAGGAACCTCGATCCTGCTCAAGACCGGCCGCAACCTGCTCGACAGCGTCGCCTCGCAGTCGTCCTCGGCAGAGGCCGAATGGGGTGCGGCATGGCAGTACGCCCATGTTCACCAGGAGGGAGCCGAGATCGTCCCCAAGGGCGCTGAGTTCCTCGTCTTCAAGGTCGGCGGCAAGACCGTCCGTGCCAAGAAGGTCACCATTCCCGCCCGGCCCTTCGTTGGTCTCTCCACCGACAACGAGACGGAGATCCGCGACGTGGTGACCGATTATCTCGGGAGCCTGATCCGATGATCGAAGCTAAGACCCTCTCAGGCCTGATCCTGGACAATCGCATCGAAGCGGTGAAAACGGCCATCGTTCAAACCATCACATCGCACCTGAGCGGTGTCACCGTCCTCTCGCATCCTGGCAAGCTCGATATCTCGGACGTGGTCGAGAATGACATCGTCAAGGCGCCCGGCATTGCCATCGGCTGGACGCGGATCCGCGCCGTCGAAGACGTCTCGGCAAGCCATGGCCTCATGGTCGAGTTCGCGGCCTACATCGTCGTTGAAGATCTGGCTGATATCGGCCTCAAGCGCCGGGTCGACCGCGAGGTCGTGGGCCACGCGATTGGCGGGTTTCTGCTGCAGCTCCTTGGCGACGAAGATGCGGCGTCCTGGGGACTGACCTATATCGGCCTGCCGCTGACCACACCGCCGGCCGAGTTCCGGCCGCTGTTTACCGCCAGGAGCTTCGCCCGGGGCATGGCCTACTATGTGGTGACCTGGACGCAGACGGTGTTCGAACACGGCGCCTCTCCATTCTCGACCGAAACGCCTCAGGTCTCCGAGACCGAGGACGAGCAGGTCCTGTTTGACGACGGCATTCCGGACGAGATCCGGGCGCTCATCGAGAGGGACCAGTCATGAGCCGGCTCGTCGCTTCCGAGATCCGGACGCTTCACCGCAAGATCCAGCGAGTTGAACGCCGGGTCGCCTCCGCCGTGCTGCCCGGCAAGGTCAAACCCGGAAGCCAGAACTTCGAAGACCGCACCGTGCGCCTCATCCTGGGCAAGACGCCGGACGGCGAAGAGGTCCTGTCTCCACCCGTGCGGTGGCAGCAGCCAGGCGCGGGAACGCTGAAGGTTCACGCCCCGCCGGCCGACAACGAGCAGATGATCATGCTCTCGCCATCCGGCACCATCGGCTCGGGCTCCGTCGCCCATTGGTCGACCTATGACGATGACCACGCTCCGCCGTCCAACAAGTCGACCGAGGCCGTGATCGAGTTTGCCGACGGCTCCCGCATCACGCTCGAAAAGGAGACCACGCGAGTGGCCGCACGAAACGTCCATGTCGATGCCGAGACGGTCACGCTGGGCGGCGAAGGCGGCAAGGCCGTGGCGCGCGTCGGCGACCTGGTCCAGGTCGGAGCCGGATCGAGCGCGGGACAATGGCCCATCATCACCGGCTCGGGCGTGGTCAGCGCAACATGAGGAAAGGAACCGCCGCCATGGCCAGAAGTGCGAAATCAAAGCTGAGAGCAGAGGTCACCCCGAAGCCCGCCGATCACGGTGGCGCTTACAAGGTCACGGCGCTTGCGGGACCGCGTGTCGCCGGCCGCCCGGTCAAGCCAGGCGACCTGGTGCACCTGCGCCCAGTTGAGGCCGCCCACGAACTGCGCATCGGCGCAATCGAGGTCGCACGTGAAGCGTCTTCAAAGGCCGATTGAGAGGAGTTGAGAGGGTGGCAAACGCAATCCGATACCGCACGGGCGTCGACCGCGAGACAGGGGAAATCCTGCGCGGCATCGCGCATCTGCGCCAGTCGCTCGCGGTCATCTGGGTAACCGTGATCGGCACCCGGATCATGCGTCTGGAATTCGGATCCCGTTTGCGCGGCCACCTTGGCGACGACATCACGCCGGCGCTGGCGCTCGACATCTATGTCTCGATGGTCGAGGCCGCCCACCGCTATGAGCCGGAATATCGGATTTCCAGCCTGCAGTTCGTCAAGCTCGAACGCGATGGCACTTTGGGGGTGCGCTATGCCGGCACCTATTTCCCCGAGGGCCGCTTCGGCAACTACGATGTCTCCGACGACGACCAGGCGCTCGTGCCGATGACGCTCACCTCTCAGCTGGGTGTCAATTGATGACTTACGCCCCGATATCCATCGACCTCTCCCGCGTGCCGGTACCGGCGATCATCGAGCCGCTGAACGCTCAGTCGCTGATTGCCCAGTTCATCGCCCGGTTCACCGCGATCTGGGAGGACGCGCGCGCTGACAATCCAACGCTCCCGGCCTACGATGTCGAGCAGCTCGAAACCGACCCGGTCATCATCGTCGGCCAGGCCTTCGCGTTTCTGCGCCTTCTCGATCGGCAGCGCGTCAATGACGGGATCAAGGCGCTGCTTGCGACAGAGGCGAAGGGCACGAACCTTGATGCGGTGGTTGCCAGGCAGAATGTCGAACGGCTGACAATCACGCCCGCCAACGGCTCGACGCCGGCTGTGATGGAGAATGATGCATCGCTGTTGCGCCGATATCTGCTCTCGTTTGACCGCGCCGCGGCCGGCTCGCGCGACTGCTATCTCTACCAGGCCTTCACTGCCTGGCCGCAGATGCATGATGCCCGCGTCAATGGCCATGCCATCCACGGCCGGCGCGGCGACACCGACGTCGTCATCATCGGGCCAATGGGTGCAATCCCATCGCCTGCCGAGCGCGCGCTGGTGACGGCCGCTGTGCTGGCCGACCACGTCAAACCGGAAGCCGTGAGCGTCGCCGTCATCGATGCGACGCCGCTCGAATACAGCGTCGAGATGGTGATCGAGGTGCCGCCGGGACCTGATGCCGAGATCATCCGGAGCGAAGTCATCGAGCGCGTGCGTTCAGCCGGTGCCGCCCGCATGCTGATCGGCGGCGAGATCCCGGCGGGCCTGCTCTCAGGTGCGGCTTACGGTCCCAACGTGATCAAGGTCCGTGACCTGGCGCCTGTCGAGATCGCCGCCGACCCCTACACCGTGCCGGTTCTGACCAGCATCGCCATCACGCTGGAGATCCGGGCATGAGCGTCCCCTCGATCCTGCCTGCAAATGCCGGTGTCTTCGAGCAGGCGCTGTTTGCCGCCACCTTCGACGAACTGCCGGTGCCGTTCACTGAAACTATGGACCCGGCCACAGCGCCGGCCGCAATGCTGCCCTTCCTCGCCGCCCACGAAAGTGTCGATCTCTGGTTTGAGGACTGGCCGCTCGCGCGCAAGCGCCAGATGGTCTCCGAGGCAGCCGAACTCGCAAGCCTCAAGGGCACCCGCGCAGGCCTCAGGCGATACCTCGCCTATGTCGATGCCGAGATCGTGGACGTCATCGCCCACCCGGCGCGGTTCGCCTTTGGCCGCGCCGTCATCGGCATAACGCCGGTCGGCCACAAGCCGTTCGTCGCTCACTATCTGGTCCGGCTGAGCCTGACACGGCCGGTCAACGTGTTCGAATTCGGCAAGGCCGTCATCGGCGCGGCACCGCTCAAATCCGTGGATCTCGAACCCATCCGCCGCGCCAAGATCGCCATGGCCACCGCCAAGGCACCCGAGACCCAATATTCGGTCACCTTCGCCTGGCGCCGGCGCGCGATCTTCGCCGACATCCTGCCCGACGAGGAAACCCAACTTTTCGGCGGCTTTATCAACCGCACCAGACTGTGAGGACACCATGAGCAACCGCGTCGTATTCGATTCCGCCGAGATCGCCGAACACACCGACTTCGACAACATCGGCATCTTCAGCCAGTCGGCCGTCGACGATCTGCTCAACGATGCCGTGGGCTATCCGAACCACTGGGCGGCTTTCACGGTAGCCCAGGCCTCCGCACAGGAGATCACGGTCTCTCCGGGGCGGTTCCTCAATGGTCGCATCGCCTATGCCAATGCCGCCGAGATCACGCTGAGCCTGCAGACCTATCTCCCGATCGTCGCCACCGACGAAGTCTGGGTCGCCATTATCCTGCGCGGCAGCGAGGAAACGCTGACCGCCAACCGCACCTTCGAGACCAGTCAGGATCCGGAGACCTCGATCCCGGTCAACCGCTCGACGCCGAAGACGATCGGCCGCAAGGTGTCGCTCGTTGTCCAGCAGGGCAACAAGGCGCCGGCGCCGGCGGTCAAGCCGGTCGTCGCCGAGACCGATGCGGCAATCGCCTTCGTGCTCTTGAAGTCCACCGGCATCCAGCTCATCGAGCCGGCGGAAAGCTCGCGCGCCAAAACCCTCTTCGAAGTCGAAGGCCGCGTCACCAGCCTTGAGATCAATCTCGACGCGCTGTTCGAACGCACAGTCTCGATCGAGACCGACATCGCCAACATTGCAGCTCGGATCTCCGACATTCCCCGGCCGGCGATCATCCGGCAGATGCAGCGCGATATCGGGGCTGCCAGGAGGCTCATTGAGCTGCCCGAAAATCAGCGTGCCTATGTCTTCGACTATGGCCTGGTCAGCGACCAATGGGACACCGCCCATGGCGACTGGCTGGCGCGCATCAACCACGGCATCCGCTTTGCCTGGGCCAATGAGCGCCAGGCGCAGCTGCAACTGACCAACTCGGATGATCCGCGGATCATGATCAAGGCCGGCCGCGTGGTGCCGGCCTATGACGAGGTCACCCGCATCTCCAATGTCGGCACTGATGCCACCCGCAATATCTCGCAGCTCACTCACACGGTAACGACTGCCATCCGCCAAGAGGTTTCCCGCGAGCGGATCGTCTACGGCACCTCAAAGAACCAGTGCGAGAACGCGAGCGGATGGTCGTTCCTGGGCGACCTTCGAACCGGTGAGGTCTTCACCAAGGATGGCGAGGAATGGGAGGTCGGCGAGATCGTCGCCAACAAGACCTGGGCCGGCCATCACCTCTACGAGATCACTCGAATCCGCCGCGAGACCTACAACGAGGTCTACTGGACCTATGAAACGGAAGAGATCGGCATCAACGGTTCGATCTACGGCCAGACCTTCCTCGTCTCCCAGCCGATGATCGCCACCTCGATCGACCTCTCGGTCGCACGCGTGGGCAATGACGGCACGCTCTATCTCTTTGTCTGCGAGACCAACGAGACCGGCCAGCCGGTGGTCGAGAAGGTGCTCGCGCACGGGCAGATCAACCAGCCGGATCTGGCGATCGGATGGAACCGCTTCGACATTGACTTGACCCTCCTGCAGAGCGGCAAGCGCTACGCCTGGTTCACCGTGACCACCGGCAACCATGCCCTCAACACCACCGAGCAGAACAAATACACGGGCGGCTCGCTGTTCCTGATGAGCGATGGCGCCTGGGCGCAGGGCGATGTCGAGGGCGACTTCGCCTTCAAGGTCAATGCCGCCCGCTTCCGCGATGTCCGCACCATCATCCCGCTGCAGCCGCTGACGCTTGAGAACGGCATGACCGACATCGACCTGCTGTTCAAATCCTGGGTGCCTGGCGGCACCGCTCTGGAGTTCGAGCTCAAGCCCTCGGGCGCCACCACCTGGGTGCCCTTCAAGGAGGAGACGACGGCCACCCATCCGCTCATCGGCCTGCCGGCGCTGACCGAGATCCGCATCGTCATGCTCGGCACCCCGGACCTGGCTCCGATGATCGTCATGGATCAGTTTGCGGTCGGCACGACCGCCCGGCACCGGGGCGACATGGTCGCCATCTCGAAGCAGTTCGAGTTCGGGATCTCATCCAGTTCGATCGTCACAGTGTTCACGGTCGATGCCTGGATTGCCGCCGAGCACACGCTCACGCCGACCATCATGGTGGGAGGCGCCGTGGTCGCGGCCGACACCACGCAGGTCAAGATTGATCCGGACAACGCCGAACGGCGCACCATCACCTCGACCTATGTGCTCGGGGCCGCGACGACATCGGCGCGCATGCGGCCGGTGATGACGGCATCGAACGTGGCCGAGGTGCCCTTCATCCAGGACTGTTTCATCGCGGCACTTTGAGGAGACCGACATGGCGGAAGCCACATACGAGAATGCAACGATCTACGAGGTTCGCCTGTCCGCGCTCGCGACAGTCGGCCCGCTCAAATACCAGCCGGCCGGCAGCTACGAGATGACCGGCAAAATGGTCAACCGGATCATTGCGGAGAATGGGGAGGCGATCATTGACCGAGCAACTGCCAAGTCGTGAAAACGGCTATCTGATCACACCCGACATGCAGCGATCGGCGGCGGTGCTCAATGCTGCCCTCGGCGATCTGCATGAGCGGATGACGGAACGCGAGGCGCTGGAAGCGAGCTTCGAGTCGCTGATTGCCGAGGGGACATCGGCGGCACTGAGCATGATCGCCGTCAATGTCGCCCCGCAGCTTGTCGCACTCCAGGAGGATATCGCCGAGGCCAGCGATCAAATCGCAGCCCTCCTCGACGGTGGATCGGCTCCGGATGCGCTCAAGCTGGGTGGGCAGCTGCCGGCCTACTATCTGGACCTGGTCAACATGACCGGCACGCTCGATGACGCCCGGCTGTCATTCCTCATGTCGGCCGATGGCAAGGCCTTGGTCGCGGCTTTGAGCCATGCCGCGATGCGCGGCCTTCTGGAGGTCTACTCATCAAGCGAGACCGATGCGGCCATCGTGTCGGCGATCGACGCCCTGGTCGACGGCGCGCCCGGCACTCTCGACACGCTCAATGAGCTGGCTGCAGCACTCGCCGACAATGACAGCTTTGCCGCGACCATCACAGCGGCGCTCGCCGGCAAGGCCGCAACCGGCCATGTCCACGCCGCTGTGGTCGCCGGCGGTGCATCAGGCTTCATGACCGGCGCCGACAAGACCAGGCTCAATGCAGTAGGCACCATGGCCAATCGCACGCTCACCATCTCCACCGCAGATCCGTCCGGCGGTGTCGATGGCGACGTCTGGTTCAAGGTGTAGACCATGCCAGCGTCAGCGAGACATGCGGGCATCATCAAGCCGATCATCGGCACCAGCGTCAGACACGCCGGCGTCATCAAACCGGTGATCGGTGGCTGGGTAAACGTGGCAGGAGTCTGGAAGCCGGCTCTCCGCTATCCGCTGACAGCGGGCGCTCCAAGCTCGTTCTCCACCACTGCCGACATCGGCGGCTCGTACACAGGCACGGCCGCAACCGGTGCAGCGCCAACTGCAGGGCACACCCGCCATATTCTCTGCATGGTGGCGATGCCCCTCATCTCGAACAACTCAAGAACTGCCAGCCTGTCGGTTGGCGGGGTGGCCGCAGCGCTCCTGATTGCGCGGGAGCAAATCACCGACGTGAGCGCTGCCTATGCAGCCGCCTATCTCGTGGAGCTTCCAACGGGAGAGTCCCACGCCTTCTCCTACACCCCACCGAGGACAACACGCGGAGCCTCGATCTCGTTCATCCCGATCTATGACATCGGGAGTGTGACACCGATCGCCAACGATGGCTTCGCCGCCACCTCATCCGCTGGGGCCAGCCTCTCGCTTGCGAGTGGCGGCCGTCTGACTGCCGGTGTGGCACACTGCTACAACGGCGGGACCTTCTCGGTGACCGGCGGGCTGACTTCCTACTTTGCCCCCGACACCAATTCAGGCGAGTGGGCGCTTTATGCAGGCGAGGTGAACCCCGCTGCAGGCCCCAAGACGATTACCTTTCCCAACTCAAGCACCTGCGATGCCATCGCCGCAGTGGCTCTGGCTTTCGACTAGGAGACTGCCATGCTCTTTCTGACCATTGAAAATGGGGTTCGCTGTATCCGCGCGCACCCTGGGTGGATCCTTCCCGAAACCGGAGGGCTTCTCACGGCTGAGCAACTCCTCGCACGCGACGACTACGACGGCCTGCCGATCATAGACGAGCCACCGGCCTACGATCCCGCCACGCAGATCATCAGCCTCGACCCGATCGAGGACTGGATCCTCAGTGAGACCACCGCGACAAAGACCTACACGGTTTCCGCCAAGCCGCCGCCGAGCGGCGATGATGTCAACCGCGAACGCGAGCGCCGAATCCTGACAGGCACCGCCGTCACCATAGACGGTTACGGTGACGTGCCGCTTCAGGGACGCGAAGAAGACCGATCCAACCTGTCCGATCTCGCCTTCGCAGCCTCGCTCCGGATCGGCGCCGGCGACGTCACCACGACAAGCGTGTTCCGAGACCGTGACAACGTCGATCATGATCTTACGCCACCTCAATTCATCGAGATGTGGTCGCAGGCGAGCGCCTATGTGTCGGCGATCTATGCGGCGTCCTGGGCGATCAAGGCGATGGCGCCGATCCCACTTAATTTCTCCGACGATGCGAACTGGCCTTGATGGGCAATTTCCGTCAGGCAATGTATCAATTTGGGAATGGGCGCTGTACATGCTGAATAAGATTGCGGTGCATTCTTCCTACCTGCCTGCTGCATTCGGGGGCGGTGTAGATCAGCGAATCTGAGGGGAACTAATGTTTAGAATTTCCGCGAAAATCGCAGTTGTTGCGACAGCGATTGCAGCAGGCATCGGATATTTTACCTTCTGGTGGGTACTACTACCGGCGTTTCTTGCAGGCGCATTCACCCTCGTAAATGGTCCTGCATACGAAATCATTATGGATGCAAATCGACAAGGGCGCTTAGATGTCTTCCCATGGATGCTGACGGTGTCAATCCTACCGTGGATCCTCGTTGGTGGAATTTTCTTTTGGATTTCTGCGGCACTGGCCTAGACTGAGGGTCAATTCAGCATCCCATCTGGTTGCGTCACACGCCTTTTGAGGTAGATTTAGACCGCGTTCAAGGCCTCCCAAACACCCCGCTGACATCTGTCAGTGGGGTGTTTTCGATTTCCGCCACTAGCCTCCGGTCAGTTCAATTGACCCTAGCTTGAGGCCTTGCCATGTCCGCAACCACCCCCAATGTCGGCGTCCGCGTCTTCTCCGATCTCTCGCCCACGATTGCCGCCATCGACGCGCGGGTGAGCTACATCGGCGTGGCGCTGCCGTGCCCCGACGGCGACGTCTCGATCGAGAAACACCGGCCCATCGCAATCAACACCTCCGACAGCGAACTCATAACGAAACTCGGCGCGGGTGCCGCGCGCGATACCATCACGCAGATCGCCTCCGAGGGCATTTCCACCGACATCATCTTCGTGCGCACGGATGACGACGAGGACATCGAAACCCAGATCGGGATGATCGCCGGTTCAGCAGTCGACAAGACCGGAGCCTGGGCGCTGCTCGAAGCCAAGAGCGAGATCGGGCTCGAGCCGGGATTGATCATCGCGCCGGGCTTCACCTCGCAGCGCCTGGGCGATGCCGCCAACCCGGTCGCCACCGCCTTCGATGCCATCTGCGACCTGATCATCGACTGCATGGGCATCACCGATACGGTGGAGACCGATCGGGCAACAGCAGCGCTGAACGCGAACGATTTCGCCACCTCGCTCAACATGATCGCCATGTACCCCTCGGCGCTGGTGACGATCGACGGCCAGAACGTCACCCGGCCGCTTTCCCCGCATATGGCAGCCGCCATGATTCGTCGTGACGCGGAAGTGGGCAATCCCTACAAGGCCGCCTGGAACCGCCCGCTCAAGGGCATCCGTGGCGTCTCGCAGCGCGTCTCCTACCAGGACGGCCGCACCGATCACGACGCCAACTTCCTCGTCCAGAACGGCGTCGGCACCGTCATCGAAAACAAGCTCCTCTGGGCACCCTATTCGACCGCCACCGACCCGACGACGCGCGCCTACCGGTCGATCAAGCGCATCCGCACCCGCCGCTCGATCGAGAAGGCCTTGCTGCGCGCGCTCAGGACCTTCAATGCCGCCGATCTTGGCCCGCACACGGTCACCCTGATCTATCAGTCGGTGGCCGAGGCCTGCATGGAGCGCGTCAATCTCGGTGCCCTGATCGACTACGAGCTGGTCTGGGACCGCAAGCTCAACCCCAACACCGTGCTGCGTGACGGCGGGCTCCGCGTCAAACTCCGCTTCGAGGAAACGCCGGATCTCACCGACCTGCAGATCTACACCGAGCCGCAGCCGGAAGCCTTCGACATCCTGGCCGGCCGCATCGCCCACGCGCTCAATGCGCTCGGCAATCCCAACATCCGCGTGATCGCCTGAGGAGACTGACATGGACCGCATCATTCATGGCGCAAACTGGTATGTCGACACGCTCAATCAGCGCCTGCGGCTGGCCGACATCACCCTGCCGGCGCTCAACCGCGCCAAGGAAACCCTGCAGCTCGGCGGCGGCTTTTTCAATCTCGCCATCCCCTACGAGATCGAGGAGCTCGAAGCGCCGTTTTCGCTCAACGGCGCCCATGAGGACATTCGCGGCCTCTTCGGCCGGGAGCCCGGGGACTGGACCACGTTCTACTACTACGAGCGCCTGCGCGACATCGTCAAAGGCGAGAACAAGGGCCGCGTCGTCATCCTCAAAGGCCTGGTCAACGAGGTCACCCAGGCCAAGGTCACGGGCAAGAAGGGTGACGCCACCGGCTACAAGGTGGGCTCGATCATCGAGTACCGCGACATCGTTGACGGCAAGGAAATCCACCGCTTCGACGTGTTCAACAATCACCTCGTCATTGATGGCGTGAACTACTCCAACAGCCACAACGAGATCATCGCCGCCTGAGGCGGGTCATCATCAGGAGCCGGCCCAAATGACAAAACCCTCTGACACCCATGTCGCGATCTCCGACATCCCGCTGCCCCCCGAGGACCAGTGGGAGGGCCTGGAGAACCAGCCCGATTCGAAGAGTGCTCCGAGCCAGTCCAGGACCGAGGTGAAGCGGGCACCGGTCGAGCCGGCAAAGCTCGATTTCATCGGCACCGGTCATTTCCTGACCATCCCCTTAAAGCATCCGTTCCACCATCCGGAGACCGGCAAGCCGGTGACTGAGATCACGATCCGCCGTCTTCTGACCAGCGAGATGGAAGACGCCATCGCCGGCGCGCTCGACGGCGAGTTTTCCAACTTCATTCTCTATGCCCGCATGACCGGTCTCTCGGTGCCAATTCTGCGCGGCCTGATCGACGAGGACGGGGCGCGTGTCACCGATGCGGCATACGATTTTTTGCCCCCCGTCTTCCGGGCGGAGAGCGGGTCGTAGCCGATCCGCGGCACTGGCGGAAAGTCGCCGGCCGGGTCGCCTCGATGTTCTCGACGCCACTCGACCAGGTCTTCGCGATGGAGTGGGACAAGCTGCTGATGTGGTTTGTCGAGGCCAATGAAGTGCATGCGGAGACGTGGGGACAGATGGGCGGCCGATCGGGCTCGGCGAACGGGATATAGACCCAAGGCCTTCGACATGATGGTCAAGGGCGACAAGCTCGGCGCGTTCTCGGCCGAGGACATGGCGCGCAACTTTCCTCAGATCGCAGCGGTCACCAAATCGACAGGCCGCGAGGGTCTGGATGCTGTCGCCGAGATGGTTGCGCAGGCGCAGATCATCCGGCGCGGCTTCGGCTCCTCTTCTGAGGCGGCGACCGCGCAGCGCGAGATCCTCAACAAGCTGTTCTCGCCCGAGGTGATCAAGAACTTTGCCGAGAGCGGCATGAACATGGAGAGCCTGAACAAGAAGGCCACGGCGGAAAACCGGCCGCTGGTCGATGTCGTCATCGAGGCGATCGAGAAGAATGGGCTTGGTGACAAGTTCGACCTGGCCGGCCTCGTCCAGGACACCAATGCACGCGCGGCCCTGGAAGCGCTCAAGATGAATGGCGATCTCTACAAGGAGATGCTCGGGCAGATCTCGGGTGCGAACGGCGTGGTCGACAAGGACTTGCAGACGGTCCAGGAGCTGCCGATCGAAAAGGAACGCCGGCGCGAAGCGGCCCGCAACGAGGGCTGGCGCAAGCTCGGCGAGGTCTGGGGCGGCGTTTCGGCACCCTTTGCAGACTTCTTCTCCCGGATGCTCAGTGACGAGTTCGACAAACTCCGGACCAATGAGGACCGCGACGCCCAGATCAGTACCTACCAGAAGCGGATAGAGGAAGCCCGCGCCACCAAGAGCCAGATCGAAGCCAATCCCTCGAACTATCCCGGCGCCGACTTCCAGATCGCCGATCTGAAGGCAGAGATATCGCGCCTGGAGACAGCAATTTCGGCGCTCAAGTCCCAATCGGGCGCGGCTCTTGGCCAGAGCCTTGGCCCTGCCGCTGAGAAGAGCATGCAGGACTACAAGGAGAAGATCTCGATCGAGGGTGACGCCGCGATCGGGATCGCCAAGGAGAAGGCGGCGCAGCTCAAGGCGGCGTTCAGTTTCACGGCCACCCCGACGATCTCTCCCCGCTTCGGCGGCTCGTCCGGAAGCCCTGCCGCGGCACAGCCTGCCGGGCTGTCTTTGACGCAGCACATCTCGGGCACGGGCAACCCGGAACGCGTGGCGGCCGCTGCCTCCCGCCGGCAGGATCGTGCAATCAGAACGGCGCGCGCCGGCGCGCTCCATGACATGGGGAGCTTGGCATGAGGTCGCTTGCGGCAATCGGTGCGGCGCAGCTCAAGGTCATCGGCCTCAATCCGCAAGGATTCGGCCGCGCCTCGGAGAGCCGTGTTCCAGGCAAGCCCACCTTCCGGGGCATGGACTATCAGCTCACCGGCATGGGCGAGAAGGTGACGACGATCGAGGCGGTCACCCATCCCCATGTTATCGGCGGCATGGATGCGGTCGGCTGGATCATCCGCCTTCACGAATCCCAGGTGCCGGCGCCCTTCATCAGGCTCGGCCCCAACTATCTCGGCGAGATGATGGGCCTGGTCGTCATCCGCAATCTGTCGATCGACGAGGATCGCCTCCATCCCTTCACCGGCATCGGCCGGCGCGTCGATCTCTCGGCCGAGCTCATTCATGTCGGAGGGCTTTGACATGGCGATCGAGCAGACAGTGGCCACGCTTGCGCCTGGAGAGCGGATCGATCGGCTGGCCAGGCGCATCTACGGAGATGAAACGACGGGCGGCGTCGAGGCACTGCTCGCTGCCAATCCCGGGCTTGCGGACTATGGTGGCGAACTGCCCGGCGGGCTGGCTCTGAGCGTGCCGAACATCACGGCCGAATCCATTCGCGAGACCATCCGGCCGTGGGAGTAATGGCGTGACTTTGCGAAAACCGATCATCCGCATCATCGGCCCCTCAGGTCGCAACATCGTGCCGGTCCTCGGCCCGGCATTCCTGGGCGCGACGGTGACCGATCAGGAAGGCTATGAGAGCGATGCGCTGACCATCCGGACGACCGCGCGGCCGCCATTCCTGACGCTGCCTGCAAAGGGTGCCCGCTACACCGTGATCGCCGGATGGAGCGCCCTGGATCTCACCACGCTCGGCATCTTCGAATATCAGAGCGCGTCGGTGCGTGGCTCTCCGGACGACGGCGACGAGATCGAATTGACCTGTCGTGCGGCCGACTTCCTCGACAAGGACAAGAAGGCCGGGCGCGGCCATTATGACGAGACCACCGGCCATGGCACGGCCGGCAAGATCATCGACGCGCTTGCCAGTGAAATGGGCGTCTCGGCCGTCGTCGCCTCCGCGCTACGCGACATCAAGATCCCCTACCGGCTGCGCTGGAACCAGTCAGCCATCGACTTCCTCAGCGATCTCGCAGACGACATCGGCGCCACCGTCAAACCCCAGGCCGGGAAGCTCGTGGTGCGCGAGCGCGGCGCGGCCGCTTCCGCCTCCGGCCAGGCGCTCCCGGCGATCTCGGTCGATCGCATGCAGGCCTACAGCTACGAGTTCCAGATCGAGCCTCGCTCTGGCTTCAGAACGGTCGAGACGCCCTATTTCGATCCCGCGAAAGGCCTGGTGAAAACCGTCGAGGCCGCGACCGGCAAGGCCGCGTCGCTCTTTAACGCCATGCACCCCTTCGCCAGCGAGGATGAAGCCAGGCGCGGCGGAAAGGCCATGGCCCAGCAGCTCTCCCGCAACACCGGCTCAGGCATGATCGAGATCGCCGGCAACGCTGCCGCCACGGGCGGAGCGCCGGTCAATGTTTCCGGATTCGGAGCCGACGTCGACGCGATCGAATGGGAGGCCGAAAGCGTGGAGCACGAGTTCACGCCGGATCCCGGCTGGATCACCACCATCAACCTGACTGCGAAGGAGAAGGCCTGACGACAGTCGGGGGAGCTTGCTCCCGCATATTCGCCTGCTCGAATTTTTCCGGGCGGCCGGAGCGCGCAAACGCTCCAAGCGACGGGCCAGGATTGGCGTCAGGACCCGTCAGACGCACCCAAAGATAACGTCTCACCCGGCTCGCTTTCGCGAGCAGCCAAACGGTGTCTGATTCTCTGAAAGTGCGATAGCAATGAACGACTTTTCCCCGGTCAATCCGGTTTCCCCGCCAGCCGCCTACATTGGCGGCAAGCGCGTGCTCGCCAAGGCGATCATCGAGCGCATCAATGCCACGCCGCACACCGGCTATGCCGAGCCGTTCGTCGGCATGGGCGGCGTATTCCTGAGGCGCACCCAGAAGCCGAAGACGGAGGTGATCAACGACAGGAACGGCGACGTCGCCAATCTCTTCCGGATCCTGCAGCGGCACTATCCGCAGTTCATGGAGACGCTCAAATTCCAGATCACGTCCCGGCGCGAGTTTCAGCGCCTGGCGAGCAGCGATCCCGGCACCCTCACCGATCTCGAACGCGCCGCCCGGTTCCTCTATCTCCAGCGTCTGAGCTTCGGCGGTAAGGTCACGGGCCAGAACTTCGGTATCAACAGGAATGGCGGCGGCCACTTCAACGTCACCCGCCTGGGGCCGCTGCTCGAAGACATTCACGAGCGCATGGCCGGCGTCGTCATCGAGCAGCTCGACTGGCGTGACTTCCTCCGGCGCTGGGACCGGCCGGGCATGCTGTTCTATCTCGACCCGCCCTACTTCGGGAACGAGGACGATTATGGCGTCGGGCAGTTTTCGAGGGAGGATTTCAGCGACATGGCGACCGCTTTGAGAGCCATTCAAGGCCGCTTCAAATTGTCTTTGAACGACCGTCCAGAGGTGCGGGAAATATTCAAAGGCTTCGAGATCGATCGGATCGACTGCACCTACTCGATCGCCGGTGGCGTTGGGCAGAAGGTGAAAGAGGTGATCATTTCGGGGTGATCAAGAAAAGCGTCTTTGATCGTGACAATTACGACCCATAGCCGACCTTACCCACTATTCTTGATGCTGCGGTGCATCACCGCTATTGCGCACGTTCACATCCAACGTCGAAACGGGAAACCACTATGAAAGCAAGAATTTTCGGATCCATCGGAGGTATGCTTCTCGGGGCGCTGGTTGGGAGCGGCACAGGTATCGTTGGGGGTGTCTTCGGTGCGGTCGCCGGCGCTTCAATTTTCATGGCTATCGGTGCCATATGGGGCCTTAGTGCTGGTCCCGACATTTCCCGATTCATCCAAAAATGGCGATCAAAATAGTGTCGGCGTATTGCCGCCGTTAAGCCATGCTCAGTGTAATGGATGCTTTGCTCGCACAACGGCCGTTGAGGTTTGGTGCGATCGAACCTTGAAAGCAGCGGTAAGCCGCGACCCAATCCATGCGACATGGGTTGATAAGCGAATGGTCAGGTTTTGTGTGGCAAGTACGGGAAGCTGCCAATCAGTTTGTAAGCAGCTTCGACGGCTGCGTGCCTCCGTGTCGGTCGTCGAGACCTGCCGGCATTCTGGGCAAGATGACAATTGTCTATTTTCGCATATGTTGTGGCGATCAGATTTCACAATCGAGACGGTTCATGCAGAATAAAGATCCACTGGCATTCCTAAGTTATGTCCGAGATGATGATGCGCACGATCGTGGCCGGATATCTGATCTCAGAACGCGCCTTGAAGGCGAAGTCCGCATACAAACAGGTTTTCCCTTTCCGATCTTCCAGGACCGCAATGACATAGATTGGGGTGAGCGATGGAGGGAGCGGATCAAGGAGGCAATAGACAGCATCTCATTCCTCATCCCGATCATCACACCTAGTTATTTTCGTAGCCATATGTGCCGGGAAGAGTTCGAGGCGTTTATCCTTCGAGAGCGTGCGCTTGGCCTTCCTCGCTTGATTCTGCCGATCTACTACGTCACGGCCGACGAAATTGACGACTCAGCGAAGCACCCGGACGATATGGCAGCGACCCTCCGGGAACGAAATTGGTCGGACTGGCGTGAACTGAGATTTACCGAGCTCGACGATTCGATCATCCGCAAACAGATCGCGACACTTGCGACGACGATTAAGGAAACTATGGTCAATCTGCGCGCGCAGCTTGAGGCTGCAACTCAAAGCAAGCTGAATCTAACCCAGAGTTTGCGTCCACCGCCACCTCCGGCCGAGGTGACCGCTCCGGCAACTGTTATTGCTGCGAATCCGCTTGCGATCCCCGTAGCACGGGACGAAAAAGCTTCGGCCAGCACATTAAAACGTGCGCAGGAGCAGCCTTACTACGCATACACGACGAAGTTTGACGAGGTGATCAGCCCGCGCCAGCTGATGTCATCTGACGAAAGTCTTGCGCTACACCAAGCTCTCCTTAAAACCATTCGTGAGCAATCCCTGCAATTTGAAGACGCGATTGAAAATGGAGCTGCCCATATCGCTGGCGTCGCAAACGACCAAGACATTTCGCTGTCCATACTGATTGACAATTCGGGAAGCATGCGCGGAGACAAGATCCGAAACGTTGCCACTTGGACATCGATCGCGTCCTCGATCATGTCGGGCGCTGGTCTCAGCAACGAGATCTTAGGGTTCACCACCAAGGCTTGGAAGGGTGGTCAGTCGAGGGAAATGTGGCTCTCTGACAATAAAGCCGGATCTCCTGGACGTTTGAACGACCTCCGACACATTGTCTACAAGAGCTTCGACGAAACGTTTCAGGAAGCAGATATTAATTTCTCGCTCATGATCAGGGACGGTCTCCTGAAGGAAAACATCGACGGCGAGGCCCTCTTATGGGCTTATACCCGTTTGCAGCGCCGTCATGCCGCACGCAAAATTCTCGTCGTGTTGAGCGACGGAGCTCCTGTCGACGATTCAACCCTATCAGTTAACGCAGGTTCGTTCCTGCACGATCACCTCCAATCAAGCGCTGGCTGGATAAGGTCTCTGGATGACGTCGAACTTTATGGTGTGGGTATCGGATACAATGTCGACGCTTACTACGGGCAGAGTAGCCCGACCCTTGATGACGAACAGATTGGTCCAGACCTCCTGAATTTGCTGTCTCTGATTCTGCGGCATGACACCCAACGAATTGGGGCATTCCAGAAGGCAGTTGAACGGCCAGCAAAGCTACCAGAATCCTCTCCATTTCGTGCTCGGAAGCGTCGTCCCCGGATCAAGCCAGGGCCCAAAGATAGCATTCCTCAATAGCCTTTTTCGAAGCGCGCTAAAATACGCGTGTGGCAAAACCCGGTGACAAAAAATGCAAAACCGCGCGACAAGCTACACTCGCGACAAGCGCCGCAAGATCTGGTGGGCCCGGAGGGACTCGAACCCCCAACCAAGCGGTTATGAGCCGCCGGCTCTACCATTGAGCTACAGGCCCGGCCACCGGAGGACACGGGTCGCGGCAGGACTGCCGGGTCGTGCCGGGCGATGCGGCTGGCATCGGCTCGGGGACGTCCGGCATGTAGACCATAAAGCGGGGCTTCACAAGCCGTCGCCGCAATCCGCCCACAATCCCCGGTCATCACGGCGGATGTCGGGACATGACCAAACGGAGCCATTTCATGAGTGCATTTGACCTTTCGGCCCGCGGGCTTCTGCTCGCCGGATCCCTCTTCGCCTTCGCCGCCGTGCCGGCCCTTGCCGAGCCGCCGGCGCCGCCGATGATCTCCGTCTCCGCTGAAGGCAGCGCAGCAATGGCGCCCGACATGGCGGTGACGACGCTCACCGTGCTCAACGAGGCCGAGACGGCGCGCGCGGCGCTTGACGCCAACAACGCCACCATGGACAAGCTGATGGCGGCGCTGAAGGCCGAATCCATCGCCGAGCGCGACCTGCAGACCGCCGGCTTCTCAATCCAGCCGCGCTGGCTCTATCCCGAGCCCAAGGACGGCCAGCAGGTTCCGCCCTCGATCATCGGCTACCAGGTGCAGAACACGCTGTCGGTGCGCATCCGCGACCTCGACCGGCTCGGCGCCATCCTCGACGCCTCGGTGACGCTGGGCGTCAACCAGGGCGGCGACGTCCGCTTCACCAACGACAATCCCGACACCGCCATCGAGGAGGCCCGCCGCGACGCGGTCAGCCGCGCCATGGCCAAGGCGCAGCAGCTGGCCGATGCCGCGGGCGTCAAGCTCGGCCGCATCACCCAGATCTCCGAGCAGTCCTCGAGCCAGCCGCCAATGCCGATGATGGAGGCGCAGTTCGCCAAGTCGGCCATGCGCTCGGACTCCTCCGTGCCGATGGCCGCGGGCGAGAACGAATACCGCGTCAGCGTCAGCATCAATTTCGAGATCGCCCCCTGAGCCGGGACGGCCGGAGCCGCTCCGCGCCGGAAGAGACAGAGACGACAAACCCCGGCCACCTTGCGGTGCCGGGGTTTTTCGTGCGTGGAGCCTGTCGGCGAAGCGGATTCCGCTTCATGCGGGCAGGTGTCAGCGGTAGCCGATCACCGGGCAGCCGCGGGCATTGGCGAAGATCACGTTGACGCGGTGGCCGCGATGGACGCCGCGGACCTTGACGATGCGGCGGTCGGCGTCGGTGACGCGGGCGCGGTGCACGCCCATGTGGCGGGCCTTGTTGAGCGCGCGCTGCGGCGCACAGATGCCGTCGCGCCGCGGGCCGTGGCGGCGCCAGTCATCGCGGCGGCCGTGGTCGCGGCGCCAGCCGTCATTGCGGCCGTGGTCGCGCACCAGCTGCACGCTGGCGCCGGAGCCGTCGATGGAAATGCCGATGCTGGCGGCGGAGGCGGCGGGCGCGGACACGCTCAGGCCGGCGGTTGCGAGCGAGAGTGCGACCAATGCGGTCTTGATGAAGCTGTTCATGACTGATCTCCTTGGTTGGCGCCTTGCGCCGTTCGGTACCCCGTCTCGACCGGGTCACCCGATCGATTGAGCTGACCCTAGCCGGCCGCGCCTGAACCCAATCCGAAACCCGCGTTCATTTGCCGTTCAGCTTGCGCCGCGCCGGAGGATTGGGGGAATGCGCGGCTCCAGTTGGTGTGACGGGTGGAGCGGGCACTGCCCCTTCCCTCACCCTGAGGTGCGACCGCAGCGCAGCGCAGGGAGCCTCGAAGGGCGAGGGAAGGCCGGTGAAGCGGATGAGAGGTGGGGACAGTTTACTTTTGGACCTGTGCCCGTGACCTGGTCCGCTGCCAAGAGTAAACTGTCCCCGACATCCCGCATCCGGCGATGATTGCATGAGGTACGCCGCCCGGAAAGCTGTGGGGCTTTGGGGACTGGTTGAGGTTGCGCATCCGTCGATTCTCGGGCCTGACGGCGCCCTCTCCGCCGTCATGCCGGCCCCCAAGCCGGCATCCAGCGGCTCGCGTCGGCGAGCCGGGAGACACCTTCGGACCGTCCGCAAGAAGGGAGTCTTCTCACCGCGCGGACGCGCGGTGGCTGGACCCCGGCTCGGGGGCCGGGGTGACGGTGTGGAGGGTGCGCTGCCCCTTCCCTCACCCTGAGATGCGACCGCAGCGCAGCGCAGGGAGCCTCGAAGGGCGACGGAAGGCCCGTAGGCGGATGAGGGGTGGGGACAGTTTACTTTTGGGACTGTGCCCGTGGCCTGATCCGCTGCCAAGAGTAAACTGTCCCCGACATCCCGCATCCGGCGATGATTGCATGAGGTACGCCGCCCGGAAAGTCGTGGGGCTTTGGGGACTGGTTGAGGTTGCGCATCCGTCGATTCTCGGGCCTGACGGCGCCCTCTCCGCCGTCATGCCGGCCCCCGAGCCGGCATCCAGCGGCTCGCGTCGGCGAGCCGGGAGACTCCTTCGAACCGTCCGCAAGAAGGGAGTCGTCTCACCGCGCGGAAGCGCGGTGGCTGGACCCCGGCTCGGGGGCCGGGGTGACGGGTGGAGGGTGCGGGGTGCGGCAGCTTGAGCGGCTCGTGGGCGGCCACCCTGCCCGCACGCGGTGGAAGTCACCCGGTTTGCAATGTCTAGCGGTAATCGGCGACCGGGCAGGACCAGACATTGCCGAAGGTGATCTCGACCAGGCGGCCGCGGCGGAAGCCGTCGACGGTCAGGGTGCGGCGGCTGGCGTCGGCGACGCGCGCCCGGCGCAGGCCCATCGACCGGGCCTTGTCGATGGCGCGGGCAGGATCGCAGAAGCCCTGCGCCAGATGCTGGCCGTGGTGACGGGCGCCGTCGCGGCCCCAGCCGCCGCGGTCGTCGCGGTCGCGGCGGCGCTCGCCGTCGCGATCCCGATCATGGCCCCAATCGGAGCCGCGGTCGTGGCCGCGGATGATGACGGAGGATTCACCGCCGCCGAAGCGGTATTCGAGGCCGGCGGCGGAGGCGGCCGGTGTGGCGGCCGACAGACCGGCGGCGGCAAGCGACAGGGCGAGAATGGCTGATTTGAGGAAGCGACTCATGACAAGGGTCCTGTAAAGGCGCGGAGCGCCGCGGGTGCATGCCTCGACCGGGGATCCGATCGATGCAATTGATCCTATGGCACCCGGGCTGAACACAGCCAGAAGGCCCCGTTCATGCGCCGTTCAGCTTCGCGGCCGGGCGGACGCGGCCTGCCAGGCTCAGCCGAGCGTCCGGCTCCACAGCTGCATCGGCTTGACGCTGTCGCCGGCCTCGCCGCGGTCGCGCCAGGAGAACTGCGCCACCAGGCCCGGAAGCGGGCTGTAGCCGAGCCGGCGCCAGAACGGCTCCAGCGAGGACTGGCCTTCGGGGCGGGCGGGATGATCGTCGGGGCGGATGACCGAGCAGAAGGCGGCGCGGCGAAAACCCTGCGCGCGCGCCGCCGCCTCGCGCAGCCGGAAGAACTCGCGGCCGGCGCCATGGCCGCGCCAGGGCGCCAGCAGCACGGATTCCGCGTGGTAGAAGAAATCGGCGGGATCGAGCCCGGCGGCGGCGAAGGGGGCGGCGAACTCGTCGGCATGATCGGCGAGCGGCGCCCCGGTGGCGGCGCCGACAATGCGCCCGTCGGGATCGCGGGCGATCACCACCACGGCCCCGGTCGAGGCGGCGAAACGCGCAAGATAGCGCGCCTCGTAGTCCGGGTCGCCGTCGTAGAGATAGGGCCAGTCGGCAAACACCGCGATGCGCAGCCGCGCCAGCTCGTCGACGAGGTGGCCGACATCGTCGCCGGCCGTCACCTGATAGCTCAGCGGCGTGGCCAGTGGGGTCATGCCGGGCGGCCCGGCGCTCACCCGGCCTGAACCTGGGCGATCCAGGCCGGCAGGTTGTAGGTGGTCGACACCCGGGTGACGGCCCCGTCCTCGACCTCGAAGAAGATCCCGGCGGTGAGCGAATAGGACTGGCCGGTGGCCTCCGGCAGGCCCTCGTCGGTCTTGAGATAGCGGCCGCGCACGGTGAACTCGGCCGCCGCGTGGTGGCCGCTGTCATCGACCATCACCACGATGTCGCCGAGCGTCTCCTCGTAATGCTCGGCCATGCGGGCATTGAACCAGCGGAAGGCGTCGCGGCCGATCTCGCGGCCGCCCTGGTTGATGTCGTGGACGACATCCTCCGACAGGCAGGCGAGCATGGCGTCGAAATCGCGCGCGTTGAAGGCGTCGAGATAGCGGCGGATCAGGGCGGCGGTGGATTGTGCGGTCATATCGGCTCCTTGGTTGCAGAGATGGGTGCCATGGCCGGGCGGGTCCTGACAAGGGGGAAGCGCAATCGCCGCGCCGAGCAGGGTCAGAAGTCGGGGAATCCCCTCGCCTTCCACTGGGCGCGCGGAATGGCCGCGCCCACCGTGAGGGCGAAGCCCTCGACCTGCATCGCCGCGTCATCGACCGTGCAGCGGAACTGCAGCGCGTACCAGCTTCCTTCGGCGCGGAAGGCGGCGTCGCGGACCTCAAGCACATTGCCGCTTGCCAGCCGGTAGGCGGGCAGCAGCTCCGGGCGGCGGCCGGCATGGCGCAACTGCTCGCGCAGTTCGGTGGTGCAGAGCTCGCTGGCCCTGACCTCGCGCGGCAGCGTGCCCGCCGCCGTCATCGCCAGCGCGTCGCCGGAGATGCGTGTGGAAAACAGTCGCTTCGCTGCGGCCAGCGGCTCGGCCTGCGCATCCGGCAGCGTCGATGCGGCGGCATTGGGCGCGGGTTCGGGAGGCGCGGTCTCCGTTGCGGGGGGCGGCTCGGCGGGCGCCGGCTGCAGCCGGGTGCTCTCGGCCGCCTCGACCAGGCTCTGGGGTGAGCCGGCAAGGGCGGCCTCGGGCAGCGAGATCTCCGGCAGGGCGAGCGTCGGGGCCGGCTCCGTTCCTGCCTCCGGCGTGTCGGCTTCGGCCCCGGCCGGCTCGGCCGCGGGATCGGGCATTGCGGCGGCGGTATCGGCCGGCGGCTCGCCCGGCGCATCCGGCGCTTCGTCGGCCGGGTCCTCGGCGGCATTGCCATCCGGGGAGAGCCGCGGGCCGCTGTCCTCCTCGCCGAAGCGGACCACCGGCCGCAGCACCGGGATCGGCGCCGCCTCGGCGTCGGACGGGCCGGCGCCGCCGGGCTCCTCGGGCTCGAGGACCTCCGGTTCCGCCGCTTCCGGCTCGGCGGGCGGTTCGGGGGCTTCGGGCGCGGGGGCTTCGGGCTCAGGGACTTCGGGCTCAGGGACTTCGGTCTCAGGGGACTCCGGCTCGACGGGGGGCGCGGCTGCGGGTTGCGGCTCGGGTGCCGGCGCAGGCTCGGGTTCGGCCGGCTCCGCTGCCGTCGCGCCCGGCTCCGGCCCGGGCTCTGCCACGGCCAATTCCGGCGGCGCGGCCGGGGGCTCCGCGGTCGGTTCCGGGTCCGGCTCGGCGGCCGGGTCCGGCGGTTGCGGCGCCTCCGCCTGCGGAACCGGCGGCGGCGGCTCGACCAGCGTCACCTCGACGGCCGGCGGCTCGGCCGCGGACTCAGGCTGCGTCGGATCCATGGTGACAAGCAGCACCAGCACCGCCGCGCCGTGCAGCGCCGCGGAAATCAGCAGCCCCCGCCCCGGCAGACCCTGGGTGATCCTCGTCCACGCTGTCATGCGGCGATCCATACCGCCAATTGGGCCGAAAACAAGACCGGTCCGGCAGCCGGCCGCTCGCGGTTCGAGACCCGGCGGCCTTTCGCAGATCGACCCACGGTCCGGCTCGCGCCACGGGTCGCCGTCGAGAATACCCCCACCCTCAATCCCTCCCCTCAAGGGGGAGGGAGGTTTGTTCGGCAAGCGTGGCGGTATCCGTGACAAGATGAAACGGCAGTACCTCCGAGGCGCTGCAATGGTCTATTCCCCCTCCCCCTTGAGGGGAGGGGTTAGGGGTGGGGGTATCGGTGGTTGCGGCGACGGCAAAGCGGCCGGACCCGTCTCAGGCAGCGCGCCCTCCCGAAATGGGTGCAGCGGTGGCCGGGGTCACGCCGACAGCTGACGCCCGGCAGCCCCGCCTCACGGGCGCTGCGAGAGTCAAATAGTGTGGAGGGGCCACCCGTGTCCGGACGGGCAGTGGGCCTTGTCCCCGCCCCCTTCAGGGCAGGGGTGGGGCATCAGCGGTTGCGGTGGATGGAGGCGAACCGGCTCAGGCGGCGCGGCGGCCGTCCCGGGCCGGGGACTGGCCGGGCTGCGCCAGCCGGAAGCTGCCGAGCAGCGCGGCCAGGCTGTCGCTTTCGCCGGCGAGGCTGTGGGTTGCCGCGGTGGCTTCCTCGACCATGGCGGCGTTCTGCTGGGTCACCTGGTCGAGCTGGTTGACCGCCGAGGTGATCTCGTCGAGCCCGCTCGACTGTTCGCGCGCCGCCGTGGCGATCTCGCCGATATGGCCGGAAATGTCGATCACCCGGCCGGAGATCTTGGACAGCGCGCTGCCGGTGGCGGTGACAAGATCGACGCCGCTCCTGACCTCCGCGGCCGACCGCTCGATCAGCGTCTTGATCTCCTTGGCCGCGCCGGCCGAGCGCTGCGCCAGTTCGCGCACTTCCTGGGCGACAACGGCAAAGCCCCTGCCCGCCTCGCCGGCGCGCGCAGCCTCGACGCCGGCGTTGAGCGCCAGCAGATTGGTCTGGAAGGCGATCTCGTCGATGACGCCGATGATCTTGGCGATCTCGCCGGACGCCGCCTCGATCCGCCCCATGGCGGAGACGGCATCGGCGACGATCGCGTTGGAGGAGGCGCCGTCGGCCTCCGCCTCGTCGGCCATGCGGCTGGCTTCCTGGGCGCGCTGCGAGGACGACCGCACCGTGGCCGTGATCTGGTCGAGCGCCGCCGAGGTCTCCTCGAGCGACACCGCCTGCTGTTCGGTGCGGTGCGAGAGATCGGAGACCGAGGCGCGCATCTCGCCGGCATTGGCGTTGATGGCGCCGCTGGAATGCGCCACCTGGCTGAGCGTGTCGGAGAGGCGGCGGATGGAGGTGTTGAAGTCGAGCCTGAGCCGCTCCAGCCCGGCGGTGAACGGCTGATCGATATGGACCCGCAGATCGCCCTGGGAAAGCTCCGTGAGCGCGCCGGCCAGCGCCTCGACGGCCCTCTGAAACTCGGCGTCCTCGTCAGCCTTGGCAGCTTCGCGTTCGGCGCGCTCGCGCTCGCCCGTCGAGCGGCCGGCCTCGGCCTCGGCTTCGATGCGGGCCTTGTCGACGGCGGCCTCGCGGAAGGAGACCAGCGCGCGCGCCATCAGGCCGATTTCGTCGGAGCCCTCGGCCCCCTTGATCTCGCGGCGCAACTCCCCGCCGGCCACCGCCTGCATGTCGGCGCGCAGCCGCGCCAGCGCGCCGATGATGCCGCGGCCGATCAGCGCCGTCAGCACGCAGACCAGCACGAGGAACACGAGCGCCGACGAGGACTGCAGGATCTTGGACTCCTCCGCCGCCGCGTGGGCGGCCGCCAGTTCGGCGTGCATCCGCGCCGTGCCGCGCTCGGCCAGAACGGTGAAGGCCTGCTGTGCCCGCTCGCCGCCGCCGTCGATGGCGTCATCGAGGGCGGCGAAGGCGCCGGCGTCGGCGCGGCTGGCGATCAGGCCGGGCAGGTCGACCTCGACCGCCCTGGCGAGTTCGGCTACGTCGGCGACCAGCGTCGCGGTCAGGTCCGCCTCGCCGAGCAGGACGGCGACGCGGGCGGCGGTCTCGATGCCGTCACGGATGATCCGAAGCGAGCTGGCGATGATCTCGGTGCGCTCGGGCTGCATGGCGCCCTCCTCGCGGTCGATGATGGAATCCATGGCCGCGAGGATGAGCTTGATGTTGGCAAAGCGCATGGTGCTGATCACCTCGACGTCACCGCTCAGGGCATCGGCGGCGTCGAGCGAGGCGAGGCTGCGGCTGCCCGTGACCCAACCGATGCCGACGAGGCTGACGAAGCCGACCGCGGTGGCCACCCCGATGGCGATGAGCTTGCTGCGAATGGAAAGGGTTTTCATGGACGATCCCTGGGTTTGAAGCGGGCTGGCGGCAGCCGGGCGGATGGGCCTGGGCGGCACCGCCGGGGCTCCGCTTCGGATGGACACGGGCGAACAGGTGCAAACGGGCGGTTCGCCGGCATCCGTCATGGCTGCCATCGTCTTGCCCCTCCAATCTGCCCAAGCAGGGTTAACGAAACCTGCCGCGCGCCACCCGAGATATCGCCGGTCCGAAAGCGCAGCCCACGCCGGGAAGAAGGCGGGCGGCCGGACGAGACCCGGCCGCGACCGAGCCGGCACCGGAAACCGGTTGCGCCGGAAGAGCCGGCGCGGCATCAATGCGGCAACGCCGCGCCATCCCAGGACATCAACCATGCATCCCAATCCGATCTACCGCACCGCGCCGCGCCGGGCGCATGTCGATTTCGCCCGGGCCCGCGGCTTCGGCAGCCTGGCGGTCAACGGGCCGGACGGCCCGCTGATGAGCCACATCCCGTTCCGACTGTCGGAAGACGGCACCCGGCTCGAGGCGCATCTCGTGCGCTCCAATCCGATCTTCCGCCTGCTGGCAGATCCCCAGCCGGCGGTGATCGCGGTCACCGGCGCCGACGCCTATGTCTCGCCCGACTGGTACGGCCTGGAAAACCAGGTGCCGACCTGGAACTATGTCGCCGTCCACCTGCGCGGCCGGCTTGAGGTGCTGGAACAGGGCGACCTGCACGGCATTCTCGAACGGCTTTCCGCCCAGATGGAAAGCCGCATCGCGGGCAAGACGCCATGGAAGATCGACAAGATGGATCCCGACATCTACGCCCGCATGCAGCGCCAGATCGTGCCCGTGGCCATGCAGGTGGAGACCATCGACGGCACCTGGAAGCTCAACCAGAACAAGACCGCGGCAGCCCGCCTCGGCGCCGCGGACGGGGTCGAGGCGGCCGGCATCGGCAGCGAGACCGCCGAAATGGCGCGGTTGATGCGGCAAGTTGAAGGGGAGTGACGGCGGGCCCTGCCCGGCAACCATGGTCCACCTGTCTTCACCGGCCGCCGCGGCCAGGCCCTTAACCGCGCATCCGACCGATCAGCCCGGATCGGCCTCTCAGGCCGATTTCGCCGCATGCAGCATCAGCGCCAGCTTCAGCGCCGCGACGATGAAGGGGCTCGCATGCATCAGCAGATCGAGGATATCGATCGGCTTGCCGAGCGTGCCGGAGGCCAGCATCTTCAGCTTCTCCCAGATATGCGGCTCCGGAAAGAACGGCGCCAGCCCCAGCGTCAGGCAGGCGATGATCACGATGGGCCAGGGAAACTGGTTGAGAAAATGGGTCAGCTGTTCCATCGGGATCCGCCTCCGGCATGATGCGACCACAGGCAGGGGCCGGCGGCGTTGACGCGCATATCATGTCGACGCAGCGGAATGTCCAGCGCCACACATTCAAATGGGCGAATATGGCGCGCGCACGGGGGGGACCTGCATATGCGAACGGAGAATACGGACGAAGTTCGCGGCAATAGCCCCTGGTCAGTCGTCGGATTCATACCTTTCGGCCATCTCCACCTCGCCAACGATTCTCAACGCCCATTCCACATACGCTTTCATTTCTGGCGAGTGGTTGAAGAAAGCAATGAGCTGGGGAGCATTTTCCCTCAGGAACGGGAGCGCCGCCCGCAGAAAATTCATGTTGGGATCGCCAGCCATCACGGAAACGCCGGCCAGCGCGCCGACTATTGCCGCAACCGTGGGCTCTTTACCAATGGTCAAATGAATGACTGCCCTGATGCTATTTCGAATAATCAAATAGCCCGAATAACCGGCACGATTTGCCATCCACCCGACATCATGAAGATAATCTCTGACCGGCGCATGCAAATCTCGAGTCGCATCATCGACCAAAGCTGCGTTTTCTGTGAGTTCCTCAAGGAGCTCATTTCCAGGCTGCTCGATTTCGGCAAGCCTGTTTCGATCAAGCGCGAATTCATCCGCTCGGCTAACAAGATCGCGTCCTTCTTCAAAGCCAAGAATGAACGCGCCATGCTGCCTCACGACGCTCTGCAGGAGACCATCCAGTTGCGGTTCCAACGGTTCGGATAATGTCCGGGCAATATTCTGATCGCGAAAGGCCTGGGCATAGCCGGCCAACGAACTGCCGACGGACCACAACCCTGTCACATCCATCTCTTCGATACTTGCCGAAAGCAATTCACCATATTCCGCAATGGCACCAGCCAGATGGGGGTGGCTGTTGCCAATCGGTTTGGCGAGTTCATTCAACACACCAATGTCCCGTTTCAGGCGTGCGATGAGCCTTTCCTGCGCCGTCGTTTCATCGTCAGGCGGCGGGGAAGCAAGGGCTGCTAACCTACCATCAACGACACCGTATTTAGGCCCGGGACCGGATTCCGGCGTCGGCGGCTGATTGACTGAGGGAGCAACCCAACTTTTGTTAGCATATAGCCCTCGATCAACCCGCCGGATGCCCCCGATTTTAGCCAATCGACTTAGTTCGCCACGCATCGTTTTATCGATGACCGGATAATTGGCATCTCGGAACGCTGATCGGATTTGATCTATCGTAACAGGCTCGTACGCTGCCTCTATATAATTGACTATGAAGTCAGCGATAGTTGGCTGGTGGGCGTCAGATATGAGACTTGCATCATGGAGTATTTGATACAGGTCGCCCTCTTTGATCGACCAGTGGGTACGATGGAGTTCAAAGTTCGTATCGATCCCAAGTTCGAC
This sequence comes from Hoeflea marina, assembly GCF_003182275.1. Classification (GTDB taxonomy): domain Bacteria; phylum Pseudomonadota; class Alphaproteobacteria; order Rhizobiales; family Rhizobiaceae; genus Hoeflea; species Hoeflea marina. The sequence continues at coordinate 207,907 of NZ_QGTR01000006.1, read as the reverse complement.
CTTGACCCTCTCCAGTTTCTCGGTGTCTATCCAACCGGCTTCCTCGTCAAACGCTACTGTGAAATCCAATGTATTTCCATTTTTCGTGATGGCTGAAATGTGACCAATTCTGGATTGCGCCGAAGCCACTTGTTCATATGTAAATAGAGTTGGGATGTTTAATAGATTCGCCTGAACTCGATCATCCAGAGGAGAAAATTCTTCTGTGTAAAATGCATTCGTATGCTCAAGGAATCGTCGGGCATCAAAAGAAAATATTGTACCACGTCCCCAATATCCATCTTTTGCTGTTCTGATGATGCTAAACCGCGAATGATCCCAATTATCAACGGGTTGTTCTGGCATTTCCCTCGCGACGATCTCTGCGATAGCGTCCAGGACAATCTGCGGCTCACGGTCCCAAAATTCATCCGGCTGCGTAGCGATTACAATATCCGCCCTCTCTCCGAACCGGCTGCTTGGCTTGGCGGTCTTGTCATTCGGCAAAACAGCAACGTACCAATCGGTTATCAACTCCCATGGGCTATTGCGCACCCAGTCAAGATTGGCAAAGCGGTCGAACGCTAATCGCGTAAATTCTGGAGAATTTGTCTTATATCGTTCGCTTTCCGGAATCGGTTCGATCCACAAAGGCATGGAAACCAGACGGGGAACCGGAGATTCTGAAACGTTTCCAGCTTGTAGGAACTGCACATCGGCATTGACAGCACTCCAAACAAAATATCGATCCCCAAGGGCCGCTTGAGACGCGGCGGCGGCGGCATTAGAAGCCGCTGAAGCAGTGGTGGCTCTGGATTCGTAGGAAGCCGCACTGCACGCGTAGAAAGCCGCGGCTTCAGATGAGGTCGCAGAAACTGCTTTAGAAAGTGCGGGGAACGTTTGCGACGTTGTCTTTTTGGAAGCGGCCTTTGTGAAAGCATTGGCGGCGTTAGTAACAGACGCGGCGGCGGCGGCGGCGGCCTTTAGATCATATTTCGGATACATACGGCAGACCCATGATATGAAGGTCGCACGCCATACATTCAGAATCAATTCCTGTTTAAGATCAAGGAAGTCTGGGCCGCTAGGATGGTCTACCAATGAAAACACCAAAGGGAAAACCCTCAACGCGCATCGCGCCGCAATCGCCTGCGCCCAGGTCGCCGGCTCATCCTTCAACCAGACTTTAAGCGTGTCGCCATCTTCAAAATTGAGCCTGTCCGCCAAAATGCAGCCTCCCCTTCACGGCGAGACTACACGCCAAAGCTGCGGCCCGCGCAACAGGAATGTACGGTTTAACTCTGGCAAAGGCTCTCCTCCGTCATGCCGGGCTTAACCCGGCATCCAGCGGGGAGCGTCTGCGAGCCAGAAGAGTCTTTCACGACGCGGACGCGTCGTGGCTGGATTCCGGAGGCGACGACATCTCTTCGCTTGTCTCGGTCGGGGCCGGAATGACGGGGGTTGGTGTCCACGGCCAAGCAGACAAACCGCAACAAAAGACCCGGCGCGATGGCAGGGCTCTTAACTCCGGATCGTTCCCCCTCACTTGCGAAAACTAAGGACTTGGCCACGCCAAGCCCAAGTTTTCGCTTCCCTCAAGGGGGAGAGTGGAACTTGTCAACTATCCAAGAACGACCGCAGCTTCCTTGAGCGGCTCGGGTGCTTGAGCTTCCTCAGCGCCTTGGCCTCGATCTGGCGGATGCGTTCGCGGGTGACCGAGAACTGCTGGCCGACTTCCTCGAGCGTGTGGTCGGTGTTCATGCCGATGCCGAAGCGCATCCTGAGCACGCGCTCCTCGCGCGGGGTGAGCGAGGCGAGCACGCGGGTGGTGGTTTCGCGCAAGTTCGCCTGGATCGCCGCGTCGATGGGCAGGATGGCGTTCTTGTCCTCGATGAAATCGCCCAGATGCGAATCCTCCTCGTCGCCGACCGGCGTCTCGAGGCTGATCGGCTCCTTGGCGATCTTCAGCACCTTGCGCACCTTCTCGAGCGGCATGGCGAGCTTTTCGGCCAGTTCCTCGGGCGTCGGCTCGCGGCCGATCTCGTGCAGCATCTGGCGCGAGGTGCGGACAATCTTGTTGATGGTCTCGATCATGTGCACCGGAATGCGGATGGTGCGGGCCTGGTCGGCGATCGAGCGGGTGATCGCCTGCCGGATCCACCAGGTGGCATAGGTCGAGAACTTGTAGCCACGGCGGTATTCGAACTTGTCCACCGCCTTCATCAGGCCGATATTGCCTTCCTGGATGAGATCGAGGAACTGCAGGCCGCGGTTGGTGTATTTCTTGGCGATCGAGATCACCAGCCGGAGATTGGCCTCGACCATTTCCTTCTTGGCGATGCGCGCCTCGCGCTCGCCCTTCTGCACCATCTGCACGATGCGGCGGAATTCGGCGATGGCGATGCCGGTCTCGGTGGCGAGGAACTGGATCTCGGCGCGCAGGTCGCGGATGCCGGAGGATTCCGCCTTGGAGAATTCCTTCCAGCCCTTGGCCGAAAGGTTCGAAATCGACTTCATCCAGTTGGGATCGAGCTCGGCGCCGTAATATTGCTGCAGGAAGTCCTCGCGCTTGACGCCGTAACTTTCGGCCAGGCGAAGCAGCTTGCCTTCGTTCTGCACCAGGCGCTTGTTGATGTCGTAGAGCTGCTCGACAAGGTTGTCGATGCGGTTCTGGTTGAGCGACAGCGACTTGACCGCCTTGATCAGCGCGTCCTTGAGCTCCTTGTAGCGGCGCTCCTGGGCGGGCGACAGCGTGCCGGTGGCGGCAAGCCGGGCCTCGACCTGCTGGTCCTGCAGCTTGCGGAGCTTCTTGTAGGTCTCGGCGATCAGGTCGAGCGTTTCCATCACCTGCGGGCGCAGTTCGGCCTCCATGGCCGCCAGCGACAGGTTGGATTCGTCGTCGTCCTCGTCGTCCTCCTCGAAGCGCTGCTGCTCGCCGCCGACATTGGTGATGTCGTCGGCTGACGCGCGCTCGGAGCGGACGCGCTCCTTTTCCTCGGCCACCTTGCGGTCGGCCTCGATCTTTTCCGGGCTCTGGAACTGCGGCGCGGCCTTGGCCTCGGGACCGGAATAGGTGGTCTCCAGGTCGATGATCTCGCGCAGCAGCGTCGCGCCCTCGTTGAGTTCCTCGCGCCAGATGATGATGGCCTGGAACGTCAGCGGGCTTTCGCACAGACCCGCGATCATGGTCTCGCGGCCGGCCTCGATGCGCTTGGCGATGGCGATTTCGCCCTCGCGCGACAAAAGCTCCACCGAGCCCATCTCGCGCAGATACATCCGCACCGGGTCGTCGGTGCGATCGGTCGGCTCTTTCTTCTTGGTGGCGGCAACGGCGGTCGACGAGGCGGTGGTGATCTCGCCGCCTTCGCTTTCCTCCTCGTTGTCGGAATCGCTCTCGGCCGGCGAATCCTCGCTGGCTTCGTCCTCCTCGACCACATTGATGCCCATGTCGGACAGCATGGCGAGAATGTCCTCGATCTGCTCCGAGGTTACCTCTTCCGACGGCAGGACGGCATTGAGCTCGTCCATCGTCACATAACCCCGTTTCTTCGAGGTCTTGATCATCTTCTTGACGGCGTCATCCGACAGATCGAGCAACGGACCGTCAGTGCCGGTCTCGCGTTCGGTCTCGCCGTCTTCGGCTGCTTCTTTAACCTTGCTTGCCATGGGCAGTCACTTTCCCGATCGTCTTCATTCGGTTGCTTCGTTGCCGCGTCGTCGGCCAAGGCCGAACCACCTTCGTTCAATCCACGCCGGCGGGCGCACGCGAATCATCAAGATCGTTGTGGCGTATGGATACCTAATTCCCTGTTAACCATGCCGCCCGCAGGCCCGATTTGCCGCAGCATCGGCATGAATTTGTGCCAAGCCGAATTTTCCCACGGAAAACCGGGGCTGGACACCATCTTCTCACAGAAGGTGATTCCCACAAAAAGCCCGTCCGTCAAGGTTTATCGGTGAAAAACCCGAGAGAGTCCGCGATTCAGCCATATATACCGACTTTCCGCAGGCTCCGGCCTGAGCGTTGATGTAGTGCCGCCCGACACAAGCGCAAGGGGCGCGCCGCAAAGTGCGGCCCTTTTGGGCAGGAATCAGCCCTGGCGGGACATTTCGCAGCGGCCGCCGTTCGGCGGAGTCAGGCGGGCAATGCATCCAGCTTGTCGGCTATTGCCTTTTGGAGAACCGGCAGCGCGGCGTTGACCCTCTCGATATTGCGGGCCGCCTCCATGCTGGCGGTGTAGGACGCGTTGTCATCATCGCCCACAGCCTTGGCGGATTTCAGCGTGGCATCAAGCCCTGCCAGTTCATCGGTCCATTTCTGGATGGACCCGTCGTCGGCTGCCACTGCCTTAGCGTCGCCCTTGCTGGCTTGCGCCAGCCGCTTCTTGTATTCTTCCAACCGGCTCCTCGCCGTGCTCAGCGCCGCCTCCGGCTTGCTCGACTCGGCGAGTTCACGCAGTCGCTTGAGCGCGTCGGTGCGAACGACGTTGGCCGGGTCGGCGGCGCCGGCGTCGCTGCGGGTGGCGAAGTAAAAACCGATCATCGCCGCCAGGATTGTCGATACCATGGTCAGCGTCTGCTTGGAGATGTCGTCGGCGACGGAATTGTCGACCTTCGGGTAGACCACGATCCGGAACTCGGGGCCCGGCGATGCGGTCGGCGCAGTGTCGCCCTGCGTTCCTGCAGCCTCGACCGGAGGCACTGCGCCGGCGTCGCCCAGCGGGCCAACTCGCTCGATCGCGACGAGCGCATTCCCGCCCTGGGTGGCGCGGATATCGCGGGCCAGGTCCTGCGCTGTCTTTTCGTCCTGGACAGTCTGGAGCAGGATGCTGCGGGCACTGTAGCCGGTGCGATTGTTGGAGCCGGTGAGCAGGAAGGACGACAGCACGCCCACCAGCACGATGAAGGCGATGGTCAGGATGGCCCGCACCGAGCCTTCCGGCAGGCCGAAGGGCTGGCGGCCGTCGAGCATGCCGATCCGCGAAGCCGACAGGGTGAGGATGTTCATGATGCCGATGAAGACGACCATGCCGAGCAGGATCAGGCCGGCGAGAGTGCCGAAGCCGCTGCTGGAGTGGTCCTGGGCGGGCTGGAAAATCCAGAAGAGCAGGCCGAGAAGGACCGTCCCGCCAAGGATGATCAGAATGAACATGGCACTAAAGGGGATGCCATCCGCCCGACCGGCATTGAGCCGAAGAATCTCGACGTCGCGCTTGATCAGCGAACGGAGCAAAGGCACCAGCAGCGCCACCACGACAAGGCCGACGACGATCGCGATACCAAGCGTCCGCGTTGTTTCAGATTCCCACATTCCCACCCCTCCCCCGAGATCGTAACCGGCAGATTTGCCAGAAAATCACAAAAGACACCCAGAAATGCACTGCTTCAAAGAAGTTAATATCTATATCAATACATGAAGCGACTCAATATGAATATTTGACAGACGGTTCAAAGCTGAACGAATTCAATACATACCAGGCTGGAAAGGCATCAACGCAGTATAGCGCATGCGAGCCGGGGGCGGCATCGGGCTGCGTCACGGTCGGGGTCCATGCCTGACCAGGTCATCGGTGCGGTTAAGACGTCTGCCTTGCGGCGCCGGCCGCGGCTCAACCCATGCCGCCGGAGCCCTTCTTGGCGCGGCCGGAGAGCACGCCGAAGCCGTCGATGATGGCTTCCTGGTTCTCCAGCCGCACGATCTCGAGCTGCACCTGCTGCAGCGCCGCAATGATGGCGTAGCTCTCCTCCACGTCCTCGCATTCGGCGATGTCGCGCTCGAGCTCGGCCTTCTGCCATTTCAGCGCGCGGGTGCGCTTGTGCAGGGCCAGCGCCTGGCTGTAGCCCTCGCGCGCGTCCTCGGCGGCGGCGAGCACAGTGGCCGTCCAGATCCGGGCATTTCGCACCTGCTGCTCCAGCCGCTCGATCAGCGGCCCGTGGCCGGCCAGCTCGATGGCGGCCATCAGGTGCTCGCGGTCGAGCCGGCCGCCCGCCGACGCGGTGTCGAGCATCGCCTGCCAGATCCGGGTCAGCGCCTTGTCGTCGAACTCCAACGTCGCCAGCTCGTCGAACTCCTCGTTGAGCATCTGCGGGTGGTTGGCGACCGTCATCACCAGCACGGTCTCGCGCAATGCCGGCAGCTCGGCATGACCGCGAACCATGGCGGATTGTGCCAGCCGGTCGGTGATCGTGACGTTGCGGTCCGGCGCGCGGAATGCGTCGCGCGCGCCTCCCTGACCGCCCTGGCGGCGCGGCTGGCGCTCCTGGCCGCCCTGGTTGCGCTGACGCGGCCCCGGCCCGCCGAAGAAAGCGCGCATGCGCTCGCGCATGTCCTGCTGGTAGTGAAAGCGGACGCTCTCGTCGGCGATCGTGCCGGTCACCTGCCTCAGTCGCGCCTCGAGCTCGGCGCGGCTTTCGGGGGTCTCGAACACGCCGCTGCCGGCCTCGCGGCTCCAGACCATGGCGGCGAGCGGTCGCGCCGCCTCGATCACCTGGTCGAACGGCTCGCGGCCGTCGTGGCGCACCAGGTCGTCGGGATCCTTGCCCGGCGGCAGGACGGCGAAGCGCACCGACCGCCCCGGCCCGATATGCGGCAGCGCCAGGTCGACGGCGCGGGCGGCGGCGCGCTGGCCGGCCTCGTCGCCGTCGAAGCAGAGCACCGGATTGGGCGTGATCCGCCAGAGAAGCTTGAGCTGGTTCTCGGTCAGCGCCGTGCCGAGCGGCGCGACCGCGTTCTCGATGCCGGCCTGGTGCAGCGCGATGACATCCATGTAGCCCTCGACCGCAATCAGCGTGCCGTCATTGCCCGCGGCGCGGCGGGCGCGGGCGAAATTGTAGAGCACATTGCCCTTGTGGAAGAGCTCGGTCTCGTTCGAGTTGAGATACTTGGCCGGCGTCGTCTCCGACAGCGCCCGGCCGCCGAAGGCGATGACGCGCTCGCGCGAAGACAGGATCGGAAACATCACCCGGTCGCGGAAGCGGTCGTAGCTGACCGGGATGTCGGGGCCGTGCACCACCAGGCCGCAGTCCTCGATCAGTTGCTTCTCGATGCCCTTGGCGGCGAGGAATTCCTTGAGCGCGTTGCGGCTGTCGGCAGAGTATCCGAGCCGGAAGGTGGACAGCGTGCGTCCCGACAGGCCGCGGTCGCGCAGATAGGCGCGCGCCCTGGCGCCGATGGGCGCCTGCAACTGAGCCTCGAAATGCGCGGTGGCCAGTTCCATGACGTCTTCCAGCGTGGCGCGGCTCTTCTCGCGCCGCTCGGCCTCGAGGTCTGGGGCCGGCATCTGCACGCCCGCCATGCCGGCGATGCGCTCGACGGCCTCGGGAAAGCTGAGGCTTTCGATTTCGGTGAGGAACCTGAAATGATCGCCCGAGACCGAGCATCCGAAGCAGTGGTACCGGCCCTTCTTGTCCTCGCAGTGAAAGCTGGGCGACTTCTCGCCGTGGAACGGGCAGCATGCCCACCAGTCGCCGCGCGAGGTGTTGGTCTTCTTCTTGTCCCACGTCACATGCCGGCCGATCACGTCCGAGATCGGGACGCGCTCCCTGATTTCGTCAAGGAATGACGGGGAAAACCGCATTGCGACAAGCACCTCCGACGCGCTGGTTTGGGGATCAGTCCTCCATATAGGCCCGACAGCTGCCATTGGCCAAGGGCGAAAGGAGAGTTCACGGCTTCGCCGCGGCCCGCCGCAACCGGCCGGTTCGTTAAAATTGCAGCATCCGCGGCAATCGCCGCTTCATCCAACGCTGCTAATCAAGAGATTACGCACTCGGTCGCAGCACGACCGACAGGCATGATGCCGCAGCGGAGCGTCACAGCATGTCGCCTCTCCACAGCACCCTGCCGGCCGCCGATGCTCCGCGTCGCGGACCCTCAACCCGGAAATCCGCGCATGTCATCCGCTCCAGCCGACTATGGAAAAGGCCTCAACAGCACCCGCATGCGCCTGTCGCTGATCTTCGCCGCCCTGGGCGGGCTTGCCATGGTGCTGACCGCTCTTCCGGGATGGCTCGGGCACGAGATTCCGCAGTTCCAAGTGCGGCTCGGCCTGGCGGCCCTCAGCCTTCTGATCTGTGCAGCGCTCATGCACAGGATCAGCGCGGGCCTGACGGGGCCGATCCGCGACCTGACCGACGCCGCCCGCCAAATCGCCGGCGGCAATCTCGACACCGACATCTCGGTCGACTGCGCCTGCGACATCGGGCTGCTGGCCGACAGCATGCGGACCATGGTGAGGCGGCTGCGCCAGGCCCATGCGAGGATCACCGATCTGGCCAATTTCGACCCGGCCACGGGAATTGCCAACTGGCATGTCCTGGTGCACGGCCTCGACGCGCACATCGACAGCGCGCCGTCCGCCGCGGGCTCGGTGTTCTTCATCGACGTCGTCGAGCTGCGCCATGTGCTGGAACGCTACGGCCATGATTGCGGCGACCAGGCGATGCGGATTATTTCCGAACGGCTGCTGGCGGTCACGCCGATGGCGACGATCGAAGGCAACCGCGTCAATGCGGGCAGGCCCGCGGGCCGGGGCGGCCCGATCCTGGCCCGGATCGGCATGAAGGATTTCGCCCTGCACATGCCTGGTCTTTCAGATCCGGACGGCATCAGGCGCCTGGCCTGCGCCATGCATGCGGCTATGGTGGAACCGGTGGCGGTCGAGGGGCACAGGATCGCGCTGACCATCGGCGTCGGCATCGCCTCCTACCCGCTGCATGCAGGCAACGGCCGCTTCATCCTGCGACGGGCGGCGCTTGCCCGCAGCCAGGTGCTGGCAAATCCCCGGCTGGCGGGAACATGCGTTCTCGATCAGCCAATGCTGGACGTGCTGCTGCAGGCGGAAGCCACCGAGCGGGAACTGCGGGAAGCCGTCGCCAGAGGCGAACTGGAAGTCTACTATCAGCCCAAGGTCGACGCCCTCGACTGGTCGCTTGCCGGCGTGGAGGCGCTGGTGCGCTGGAACCATCCCCTGCGTGGTGTCATCGAGCCCGGCGAGTTCATTGCCATGGCTGAGCGGACCGGCATCATTGTCGACCTCGGAATGTTCGTCATGGAGAAATCGGTGCGCCAGTGCGCGGCATGGACGGCCCTGGGCCGGGCCATCGAGGTCTCCATCAACGTGTCGCTGGAGCAGTTCCAGCAGGCCGATTTCAGCACCACCGTCATCGAACTGGTCAAGGCCCACGGCTGTCCGCCGCAGCTGATCACGATCGAGATCACCGAGACCATCGCCAGCACCGACATCGCCATGGTCAGGGGACAGATAGATCCGATGCGGGAATTCGGCATCCGCTTTGCGATCGATGACTTCGGCACCGGCTACTCCAACCTGGCGCAGCTCGCCACCCTGAAATTCGACATCCTCAAGATCGACCGCTCGTTTGTCGCCGGCCTGGAGACCGAGGGCGCCGGCAAGGAGGTCTCCCGGTCGATCATCCAGCTGGGCAGGAATCTCGGCTGCCGCGTCGTCGCCGAAGGCGCCGAGACCATCGGACAGGTTTCAGCCGCCTCGGCTCTCGGATGCGACGAAATCCAGGGCTTCTATTTCGCCCGGCCGATGACGCTGGCGGCCTTCGAGGGATGGCAGCACAAACGCGGAGAAGCGACGTCTCCCAAGCAGGCCGCCGCCTCCGGCACCGACCATTCCACCCGGCATCCGGCGAGGAGCGGGACCACGATCACCGCCTCGGCTCCGGCATTTCCAGACAGAGCGGAAGTCGCTTCGTCGCGAAACACGGCGGCAGGCCGGTAGGCTGGAGCGCGCCGCGATCTGTCCGGAGAACGGCCTAGCTGAATAGTCCCATCCGGATGGCATGCACCACCGCCTGGGTCCGGTTGGTGCAGCCGAGCTTCTGGGTTGCCAGCGCCGCATAATGGTTGACCGTGTGCTCCGAGAGACCGGTGATCCTGGCGATGTCGTTGCTGGTGTTGCCTTCGGCCGTCCACTTGAGCACCTCGACCTCGCGCGGCGACAGGGCCGAGGTCGACGCCGAAGCGGTCAGGCTGACGCTGGCAAGACGCTCGACGACCAGGCTGGAAAACAGCGCAAGCGTGGCGATCTCGTCGGCGTCCAGCGCTTCGCGGTCGCCGATGAACGAAACGGCATGCAGCGATCCCTTGCCGTCGGGCACCGGACAGTAGATGCCGCTTGTGACCCCGTATTGCTGGAACATCGCCCGAACGGTCTCGAACAGCGGCCCGCGGCTCGCCTCGGCGACGGCGGCCAGATCCCAGATAAGCGGGGTGATCTGGCGGCGCAGCTGGTCGAGGATGGGACTGGTCTTGATCAGGTCGAGCCGATCGTATTCGGCGATCAGTTCGCGCGGCCAGCTCAACAGGATCGCCAGGCGCGAGAGCGACACGCTCTGCTCGAGCGCCAGCGGCGGCACCGCCAGAACCGAGAAATACCGGAAGCCGAGGCTGTTGCAGGTCTGGCGCAGGACCTGCATGGCATCGAACACCGAATGGATCGTTGCGATGGCCGCGTAGGGCGGGCGGGTCAGGAGTTGCTGGATCAATGGGACAAATCAATTCTTTGTTGGACTTCCGATGCACTGGCTCGGGCGACCGCGCCGGCCCGGCAGCGGGAAATCACTTCGGTGTCGGCGACCCCGAAACCTCGTGGAAATACCCGATCAGCTCGCCCGCGCCGACATCCCGATACCGGCCGCCAAAGACGATCTGGCGATAGCCCCCGGCGTCGTCGCCAAGCCGAAGCGCGGCGGAGAAATCGCTTCGTCCCACCGCCGCATCTTCGACCAGCCGACCCATGAGCTGCACATCCTGCGCGTGGTAGCAGCTGAGAGCCTGCTTCAGATTGATCGGTGCGGCACTAAACTCCATGCCGTGAATCCGGAATGTTTCGGCCGACCAGTAGAACAGCCCGGTGTCCAGCTCCGCCCGCCACAGGCCGAGCGGAAACAGGGTTCCGGCGATGTCGACGACGTCCGCCGCCGACACCGCGAAATCGGCGGGGGAATGCTCTGGAGGGTCGTTCCGATGGAGATTGCTGCTGAACAACGACGTGACGTCCGGATGGAAATGGCAATGAGGTCGGTGCTGGCGTCCATGCGACCGGACGGAGGTCGCGCCGCGCCCCTGTTACTGCAGCAGGCCCTTGACCATGCCGCAGGCCTTGGCGAAATCCATCCGGCCGGGATAACGCTCCTTGAGCACGTTCATGCACTTGCCCATGTCGCGCAATCCCTGAGCGCCGGTTTCGTTGATCACCGATGCGCAGAGCACGCGAACCTCTTCCTCCGGCAGCTGCACCGGCAGGAACTGCTTGACGATGCCGATTTCGTCACGCTCCTGCTGGGCAAGCTCAAGCCGCGCGGCCTGCTCGTAGATGAGGGCGGACTCTTCGCGCTGCTTGATCATCTTGGTCAGGATCTGCAGGATTTCGTCATCGCTGACCGGATCCTTGCCAGCCGTGCGGTTGGCGATGTCCCGGTCCTTGATGGCCGCAAGGATGAGGCGCAGGGTTGAAAGGCGACGGCTGTCCTTGGCGCGAATGGCATCTTTCAGCGACTCGGAAAATTTCTCACGCAGCATATGTGTTCTCTGGTCCCATGGTCCTGCCGTGGCGGTGCCGACGGCAGACGGATTGCTTACCCCCGTTTCAAGGGGCAGTTCAAGTGGATAATTCCCGGGACATCAAGGCGCGACCGATTGACCGCGCGACCCGGCTTGTCTATTTTCCTGCATCTGCATGACATGAACAGTCGGAACTGATCGCGCGCACACGGACGCGGATTCGACATCAGCAACACAAATGGCGCTGACGCTGGCGTTCTTCAAGGGGCAGCCCTGGAGCGCAGCCGACGGCCGGAACGGAGCGACCATGAGCACCCCTCCCTGGACAACCAAGAAGCCCACCGCGGTGCTGGTGTTTGCCGACGGCACCGTGATCGAGGGCACCGGCGTCGGAGCCACCGGCCACGTCCAGGCCGAGGTCTGCTTCAACACCGCCCTGACCGGCTACCAGGAAATCCTCACCGACCCCTCCTATATGGGCCAGATCGTCACCTTCACCTTCCCGCATATCGGCAACATCGGCACCAATGACGAGGACATCGAGGACCTGACGCCTGCGGCCCGTCACGGCGCCGTCGGCACGGTGATCAAGGCGGACGTCACCGAGCCGTCGAGCTATCGCTCGTCACGCCATTTCGACGCCTGGCTCAAGGCCCGCGGCATCATCGGCCTGTCGGGCATCGACACACGGGCACTGACGGCCTGGATCCGCGACCACGGCATGCCCAACGCCGTCATCGCCCATGATCCGGCGGGCAATTTTGACATCCCGGCGCTCAAGACGCTGGCTCGTTCCTGGAGCGGGCTCGAGGGCCTCGACCTTGCCAAGACCGCCAGCTCCGGCCAGTCGTCGCGCTGGGACGAGAGCGCATGGAGCTGGGGAACCGGCTACGGCCGTTCCGACGGCCGGGCCGCCCACATCGTCGCCATCGACTATGGCATCAAGCGCAACATCCTGCGCCAGCTCGCCGATCTCGGCTGCCGCATCACCGTGGTGCCGGCCGATACCACGGCCGCCGCGATCCTCGACCTCGATCCCGACGGCATCTTCCTGTCCAACGGCCCGGGTGATCCGGCAGCCACCGGCCTGTACGCGGTGGCCGAGATCAACAAGCTTGTCGAAAGCGGCATTCCGCTCTTCGGCATCTGCCTCGGCCACCAGATCCTGGCGCTGGCGCTCGGCGCCCGCACGGTGAAGATGCACCAGGGCCATCACGGCGCCAACCATCCGGTCAAGGACCACACCACCGGCAAGGTGGAGATCGTCTCGATGAACCACGGCTTCGCGGTGGAATCCGACAGCCTGCCGGAAGGCGTCGAGGAGACCCATGTGTCGCTGTTCGACGGCTCCAATTGCGGCCTGCGGTTGACCGGCAAGCCGGTGTTCTCGGTGCAGCACCATCCGGAGGCCTCGCCCGGACCGCAGGACAGCCACTATCTGTTCAAGCGCTTCATCAACATGGTGCGCGAGCGCCAGGGCGAACCGGCACTGGCCGAACGCTGAGCGGACCACGGTTGAACCCGGCCCGCCAATGAGACAGCGCCGCCCGACCCCGTCAGGCGGCGTTTTGCGTGATCGGCAGGAAGCGCTCGCGGCGGAAGAAGCGCCAGTTCAGCAACACTGCTGCGACGCCGAGGCCGAGCGCCAGGCCCCACCAGACTCCCCTGGCGCCGAAGCCAAGGCCGAAGCCCATTCCCCAGGCCACCGGCAGCCCCACCAGCCAGTAGCTGATCACCGCAATCAGCATGGGGACCCTCGTGTCCTTGAGGCCGCGCAACAGCCCGGCGCCGACCACCTGCATGGAATCGACGAACTGGAAACAGGCGGCGATGGCCAGCAGCGGCACGGCCATTGCAAGCACCTCCATCGCCTCGGGCTTGGTGTTGTCGAGAAACAGGCCGACCAGTTCGGAGGGCAGGAACCAGAACAGCAGCGCCGAGGCAAGCGCGAACACGCCGGAGATCGCCAGCACCACATGGGCGGCGCGGGCAAGGCCGGCATCGTCGCCGCGGCCATGCAACTGGCCGACGCGCACGGTGGCGGCGCTGGCCATGCCGAGCGGCACCATGAAGGCGATCGAACCCAGTTGCAGCGCGATGCCGTGGGCGGCGAGCGTCACCGTGCCGAGCCATCCCATCATCACGGAGGCCGACAGGAACAGGCCCACCTCGGCGATGATCATCAGCCCGATCGGAATGCCCATCCGCACCACATCGTTGAAGGCCTGCCAGTCGGGCCGCCAGAAGCGCACGAACAGCTGATGGGCGCGGAACTGCGGCACCCAGGAGGTCCAGACGACCAGCACGACGAGAATGGCGATGCTGGAGCCGAGCGAGGCGACGGCCGCGCCGCGGATGCCCATTTCCGGCGCGCCGAAATGGCCGAAGATGAAGGCATAGTTGAGCACGGCATTGGCCAGCGTGCCGGCCAGCGCCGACCACAGGACGATCTGCACCCGCGACTGCGCCGCGAAGAAGGCCCGGAACACAAGCGTGGCCAGTGCAGGCAGAATGCTCCACTGCGCCAGATGCATGTAATCGCCGGCCAGTGCAGCCAGTTCCGGCTTCTGTCCCAGGATAAGGAGGATCGCCTCGATCTGCCACATCACCGGCATGACAAGGGCCGAATAGAGGATGACCACCCAGAACCCCATCCGCACCGAGCGGCGCAACTGGGTGGAATCGCCCCTGCCCTCGGCCTGTGCCGCCATCGGTACCACCGCATGGGTGAAGCCTGCGCCGAAGATGAAGACGAAGAAGAATGCCTGCGTCGCCAGCACGCCGGCGGCAAGATGCTCGGTGCCGTACCAGCCGAGCATCACCACGTCGGTGGTGTTGATGGCGATCTGGGCGATCTGGGTACCCACCAGCGGCATGCCGAGCGCCAGCGTCGCCCAGACATGGCCGAGCCAGGACTGGCCGCGTGCCGCAGTGACGTCTGACTGGATCCCGATCGCCATGCCACATACCTCCGGACGCAAAAAGCCGCTTCCAGGTTCTCTGGCCAGCGGCATGCCGAAACCGGTAGAAGAAAGCCGGCAAACAGGCAAGGACTATCGCCCGCACAGAAGAAAGTCTGGCTGATCGTTCAGAAATATTGATGGGTGCGGACACCTCTGTCTCCGCACCCGGGAGCGGCCGATCTCCCCTGCCGACCGATCTCCCGGCATGGGGCGTGGCGCGCGCAGCTCTGCCTATTTGCTCTCGACGCGGGCCAGCGCTGGGGCATGAAGCGCCAGCGCCCTGCAAGCCTCCGCCCAGGCGCCGTCGCCGGGATAAAGCGCCGAGCGCAGATAGGCCCAGCTCATGCGCTGCGTCACCGCCAGGCGGTCCGGATCCTCGTCGTCGGTCTCCCTGGCGTCGTAACCGGCAATGCCGCCAAGGCCGTGCTTGCCGTCGACCAGGGTTAGGAGAGCGGTGCTTCCGGGGGCGCAGTGGTAGGGGTCGGTGTGCCAGTCGGCGCCGCGCACGGTCAGATGCGGGTTGACGTCGCTGTCGCCGGCGACCACCAATGTCGGCGTCGTCATGGTGGAGAAATCCGGGTTGAGGGCGGAATAGGTCTCGCGGACAAAATCGGTGAGGCTGTCGCCGCCGTTTCCGGGGGCGGCAAGCAACACGCCGGCGGTGATGCGCGGCTCGATCAGGCGCACATTCTGGGCGGTCTCATCCTTGGGATCGGTGAGCCCGGCGCCCAGCAGCATCCCGGCCGTCTGTCCGCCGGCCGAATGCCCCACCACCGCGACGCGGCTGCGGTCGAGGCGGCCGGCGATCGCCGGAACCATCGCCTCGATCTCATCCAGCCGGTCGAGAATGCGCGTCATGTCGGCGACCCGCGACCGCCAGAACAGCGGCGCGCCGGGCGCATCCGACGGCAGGCCGCCGACGCGTGAACTGGCATGCGTCGGCTGGATGACGGCAAAGCCGTGCTCCGCATAGAAATTGACCAGCGGCCCGTAACCGTCCTTGGAGGAGATATAGAACGACGGCCCGCCTCCATGGGACAGGAGGATGACGGGGAGGTCGTGGCCGTCGGCGGGGGCCGTGATCCGCATTTCCAGCGGCAGGCCGCGGTCCGGAGCCGGCAGGCTCACCGGACTGATGGATATCGTGACTGCCGCCGGACCGACGGGAATGTGGCGGGCGGCATTGATCAGGTTGTTCATGCGATGACCTCGTTTGCGGTGGCGGCACCGGCGTGGTGCGCCTATATGGATGAAAGTGGAACGGTGATCCGACGCAAGCGGATCGCCGTTCCGCTTGCAGGAACCATATACGGAACAAGGTTCCATTTATCAAGGGGAGACCGGACAATGTCATCCAGCCGGCGCGGAGCGCGCGTTTGACCCGCGGCGAGGACGGAGACAGCCTTCCCGAGCGCAATTTGCGCGCGGATGCGCAGCGCAACGAGGACGCGGTGCTGGAAGCGGCCAGGCAGGTCTTCGCCGAAACCGGCGTGGATGCGCCGGTGCGCGACATCGCGGCGCGCGCCGGGGTCGGGGTCGGCACGCTCTATCGCCGCTTCCCCAACCGGTCCGATCTGGTGGCCGCCGTCTTCCGCCGCGAGGTCGACGCCTGTGCCGCCGAAGCGGCAAGACTCTCCGCCGAGCATCCGCCCGCCGAGGCGCTGGTGCGCTGGCTCCGGCGCTACACCCGGTTCATCGCCACCAAGCGCGGCCTTGCGGCGGCGCTGCATTCCGGCGATCCCGCCTTCGAGGCGCTGCCGGCCTATTTCCGGGCCAATTTCGAGCCGGTGCTGACCGGACTGATGCAGGCGGCCGCCGCTGAAGGCGAGATCCGCGGCGATGTCGCGCCCTACGACCTGCTGCGGGCCATCGGCAATCTCTCCTCCGCAACGGGCGCGGACGGCGCAGCCCATGCCGGCAGCATGGTCGATCTCCTCATCGACGGCCTGCGCCTGGGCGCGGCTTCCAGAGCGAAGATGCCGGATCGCTGACGCCCGGCCCGGGGCCGGACACAGCCGCGGGGAGCGACGGCGTCCGGCCCCAAACATTCCGTTGCAAAGCGTGCGGCGCATTCCATAATGGGCCATGGAACCCATTGACCTGTCCAAATGGCCGCTCGTGCTCAACAATTTGAGCCACACGGTCGGCATCTACCTGTCCCAGCGCTGGACGCTCTACCAACTGCTGATCATTGCCGTCTGTTTCCTCGTCGGCTGGCTGGTCTCGCGCCGCGTCGAGCCGGCGCTCGAAGCCCGCGCGCGCCGGATCAAGGGCAAGCCGGGGCTGCTGCGCATCATCGTCGCGTTCATGCGGCGGAGCGAATGGATCGTCTTCCTGCTCCTGCTCGCAGCGGTGCGCGAAGTCCTGCTCGAGACCACCTGGCCGTCGCGAACCTACCTGTTGTCCGTGGCGCTGGCGCTCGGGGCGACCTGGCTCGCCACAGCGGTCCTCACCCGCATCGTCCGCAACAAGTCCTTCGCCCGGCTGATCGCGTTGGCGATCTTCGCCTACATCGCGCTCGGCATCCTCGGCTGGCGCGACGAGACCACGGTGATCCTTGACAGCATCGCCGTCGACATCGGCGATTTCCGCCTGTCGCTCTTGTTCCTGCTGCGCACCATCGTCATCACGGCAGTCTTCCTCTGGGTGGCGGGCTGGATCGGCAGTTTTCTCGAGACCCGCATCACCACCATGGAGGACCTGTCGCCCTCCTTCCAGGTGCTGGCCGGCAAGATGGTGCGCATCGGGCTGATCACCATCGCCTGCGTGCTGGCGCTGTCGTCGACCGGCGTCGATCTCACCGCGCTGACGGTTTTCTCCGGCGCCGTCGGCGTCGGCCTGGGCTTCGGCCTGCAGAAGGTGGTGTCCAACTTCATCTCCGGCGTGATCATCCTGGTCGACCGCTCGATCAAGCCGGGCGACACCGTGGAACTGGGCGACACGTTCGGATGGATCCGGGAACTGCGCGCCCGCTTCGTCTCGGTGATCACCCGCGACGGCCGCGAATACCTGATCCCGAACGAAGACTTCATCACCCAGCAGGTGATCAACTGGTCCTTCACCGACAAGCTGGTGCGCCTCGATGTCGAGTTCGGCGTCGCCTATGATTCCGATCCGCACCAGGTCTCGAAGCTGGCGATCGAAGCGGCCGGCACCGTTGCCCGGGTGCTCGATGCGCCGACTGCAGTCTGCTGGCTCACCGGCTTTGCCCACTCCTCGCTCGAGTTCAAGCTTCGCTTCTGGATCTCCGATCCGCAGGCCGGCCTCACCAATGTGCGCGGCCAGGTGCTGCTCGCGCTGTGGGACGCATTCAAGCGCAACGGCGTCTCGATCCCCTACCCGCATCGCGAGATCGTGCTGAGCAAGCCGGTGGAGGTGGTGCTCAAGACCGACCCCCACGGCGAGGCCCAGGCACCCGCGAAGGCCGTCCGGAGGAAGCCGGCTCCGAAGACAAAGCCCGACCGCGCCTGACCGCCGCCCGGCCGGTCAGGGCCCTCCGCCGCCGTCCCTGCGAACAAAATCGACGAAGGCGCGCAGCGCCGCCGGCATGTATTTGCGGCCGTGATAGTAGAGGAACGGACCGGAGAAGCTGTCCGACCAGTCCGGCAGGATTTCGACGAGTTGACCGCTGGCCAGCGCCTCGCCCACCATCTCTTCGAAGGTCAGCGTGATGCCCAGTCCGGCGATCACTGCCGCCTGTTCCATGTCGAGTGACCCGGCAATCAGCCGCGCCTTGGGGCTGACCGAGATGGTTTCGCCGTCACGCTCGAACGACCATGCCGCCAGCCGCCCGCTGGCAAACCGGTGCTGGATACCGTGATGATCGACCAGGTCACGGGGATGTGTCGGCGTGCCGCATCGCTCCAGATAGGCAGGCGAGGCCACCGTTACATACCTTTGTCGACGCGGACCCAGCGGCAGCGCGATCATGTCCTGCTGCAGTTCCTCCTCGTAGCGGATGCCGGCATCGTAGCCTTCACCCACCACATCGATATAGGCATCCTCGGTCGCAACCTCGAGCGTGATGTCCGGATAGAGCGCGAGAAACCGGCAGGCGATGTCGGGCAGGATGCAGCGCGCCACGATGCTGGGCACATTGAGCCGCAGCCGGCCCGCCGGGCGGTCGCGGAAGTCGTTGATGTCGTCGAGCGCCGTCTCGATCTCGCCCAGAAGCGGCGCCAGCCGTTCCAGCAGCCGCCGGCCGGCGTCGGTGACCGTGACGCTGCGGGTGGTGCGGTTGAGCAGGCGGACCTCGAGCCGCGTCTCCAGCCGCCGCATGGCCTCGCTGAGCGAGGAGGCAGAGACGCGACGCAGCTTGCCCGCGGCGCGAAAGCTCCGCAGCCGGGCGACGGTGGCGAAGGCATCCAGTTCGGCAAGAGGCAGATCAGCCATTGTGCAAAATTCCAAACAGCCTGTTTCGATTGCTTGGGATTATCGCACAAAGCAATCGGCATTACATCCCCTTCATCGCTGCCGCAGGTCCGCGGCAGCCACAATGGAGACGACACAATGAAACAGCTTCAACTCGGCCGCACCGGCCCCCTCACCACCCGCCTCGGCCTCGGCTGCATGGGCATGTCCAACGTCTATGGCCCCGCCGACCGGACCGAGAGCATCGCCACCATCCACGCAGCGCTCGAAGCCGGCATAAACCTGATCGACACCGGCGACTTCTACGACATGGGCCATAACGAGTTGCTGATCGCCGAGGCGCTGAAGGACGGCAGACGCGACCAGGCGTTGCTCAGCGTGAAGTTCGGTGCGCTGCGCGACCCGGCGGGCAATTTCATCGGCTTTGACGGCCGTCCGGTGGCGGTCAAGACGGCGCTTGCCTACACGCTCAAGCGGCTCGAGACCGACCATGTCGACATCTACCGCCCGGCCCGGCTCGATTCCGATGTGCCGATCGAGGACACGATCGGCGCCATCGCCGAGATGGTCGAGGCCGGTCATGTCCGCCACATCGGCCTGTCGGAAGTGGGCGCCGACACAATCCGCCGTGCCGCCGCGGTGCATCCGATCGTCGACCTGCAGATCGAGTATTCGCTGCTCTCCCGCGGCATCGAGGACGAGATCCTCGACACCTGCCGGGAATTGGGCATCGCAATCACCGCCTACGGCGTGCTGTCGCGCGGCCTGCTTGGCGGCCACTGGAAGCCATCGACTGCCGCCGCAGGCGATTACCGGGTCCACTCGCCGCGTTTCCAGGGCGAAAACGCCGATCGCAATCTCGCCCTGGGTGCAGCACTGGGCCGTGTTGCCGAATCCCGCGGCATGACCACCGCCCAGGCAGCAATCGCCTGGGTGGCAGCGCAGGGCGAGGACATCTTCCCCGTGATCGGCGCCCGCCGCCCCGACCGGCTTGCTGAAGCCATCGGCGGCATGGAAGCGACGCTCGCGCCGGAAGACCTGGCGGCGATCGAGCGGGCGGTTCCGAAGGACGCTGCCGCGGGTGCTCGCTACGCCGAGGCGCAGATGGCCCATCTCGACAGCGAGAAGCGCAGCGGCCGCTGAGCCGCCCCGACCAGAGGTCGCCGTCCGCCGGGCGGTTCGTTCGCGGCGACCCGCAGAGACAAAAAGGCCGGGAGCCCTGAGGCTCCCGGCCGGTATCGGTGAAGACCCGTCAGGCTGTCAGAAATCGGACCAGTTCTGGTCAACCGCGGCCGATCCGTTGCTGGAAAACGCCTGCCGCACCTTGTTGACCATGGCCTTGGCCGGTGATGTCCGGGGCATCGATCCCGACACAGCCGCAGATGGCGCGGTCCGCGACTGAGGGCGGGCCGGAGCGGAGGATCCCTCGGTGGTGAAGCGTGACACAAGGGCATTGAGGCTGTCGGCCTCGTTGGCCAGGCGATGCGTGACGGCGGTGGTTTCTTCCACCATCGCCGCGTTCTGCTGCGTCACCTGATCCATCTGGCTGACGGCCGAGTTGACCTCCTGCAGCCCGCTCGCCTGCTCCCGGGCGGCCGTCGCGATCGATTCGATATGCGCATTGATATCGACGACATGCGCCGCGATCTTGCCCAGCGCTTCGCCGGTGGCCTTCACCAGGCTGACGCCGCTTTCGACTTCGGAACTCGACTTGCCGATCAGGGTCTTGATCTCCTTGGCCGCCGTGGCGGACCGTTGAGCAAGCTCGCGCACTTCCTGCGCGACCACGGCAAAGCCGCGGCCCGCCTCGCCGGCGCGCGCCGCCTCGACCCCGGCATTCAGCGCCAGCAGGTTGGTCTGGAAGGCGATCTCGTCGATCACGCCGATGATCTTGGCGATCTCGCCGGAGGCGCTCTCGATGCGGCTCATGGCGCCGACGGCGTCGGCGACGATGAGGGCCGAAGCACTGCCGGCCCTGTTGGCCTCGGATGCCTTGTCGCTGGCTTCCTGCGCCCGGTCGGAAGAGCTCTTCACCGTGGCGGTGATTTCTTCGAGCGCGGCCGAGGTTTCCTCGAGCGCCGCCGCCTGCTGCTCGGTGCGGCGCGACAGGTCCTCGACCGCCGAACGCATTTCGCCGGCATTGGCATGGATCGAGTGGATGTTGACCTTCACGTCCGACAGCGTATCGGCGAGTTTCTCGACCGAGCTGTTGAAGTCCGTGCGCAGGCGGTCGAGCTCCCCGGCGAAGGGCGTGTCGAGGCGGATGGTCAGGTTGCCGTCGGACAGGTGCTGCAGGCCGGTTGCCAGCGCCTCGATGGCAGCGGCGAGGCTTCGGGCCTCCGCCGCTTTGGTGGCCTCGCGCTCGGCCTGTTCGCGTTCGCTCAGGCTGCGGTTCTCGTTGGCTTCGCGCTCCATGCGCTCCTTGTCGAGGGCCGCATCACGGAACATGACGATGGAGGCGGACATCTCGCCGATTTCGTCACCGCGATCGCGGTAAGGAATCTCCACGTCGTTCTTGCCGGAAGCGAGCACCGCCATAACCCGTGTGAGCGAGGAGACGGCGCCGCCGATGTGACGGGTGAGCATATAGGCCAGAAGCGGGCCGAGGACCAGAATGGCCGCGATACCAGCCAGGATGGCCATCTGGGAGAAGTTGATGGCATCGGCGCGCATGGCGCTGCGGGTACCCAGCAGCCCGCTTTCGGCAGATTCGAATTCCGCATGCGCCGCGCGCAACTTGTCCATGATCCCCTTGGCGACGCCGGCGCTTGCCAGAGCCCGCGCCTCTTCCACTGTGGCGGGGTCCTTCATCATGGTGATTTCGCGTTCGGCAATCGTCGTTCGCCATTCATTGTGCAGTTCTTGGATCAGCTTCAGCCGCGCCTGCTGCTCGGCATTGTCCGAGGTAAGGTCAAGCAGGGTCTTCAGGGTCTCGTCGAACCTGGCAAGGCCTTTGGTGTAAGGCTCGAGGAAGTTCTCGTTGGCTGAAATCAGGTATCCTCTCAGCCCGGTTTCCTGGTTGATGACGGAGAGCATCAGTTCATTTGAGCTGCCCAGGACCTCGTAGGTATGGGTGTTCCAAGCACTGGCGGTCTCGATTGTGCGCAGGCTGAAGAAGGTCGTTCCGGCGACGGCCAGGAACAGACCGATGAGCAGTGCGAAGGTGGCTGCGAACTTGGCGCCGACTTTGAATTTGGTAGAGTGCATTCCCGTATGATCCCGGCCTATTGTTTCAACTCGCAGCCTCATGCGGGAAGTTGAAGCCCATTTCCGCCAGAGCGCGTCTGGCCGACAGGTGGTGTGTTGAGAGCAGCGGACCCTGTCTCATCCGGGTCCATAGCCAATATCTAAAATTCCAATACTTAAGAAACAGGAAAAGGAAACAGGCGAGAAACCACCTCGGCACGAGACCGACCGCGCCGCGGAGGCGTTGCCTGTGGCCGATTGCCAAGGCGCCAGGCAGGCCCAGGACAGAGACTGGACTGGCTTTCCGCTTCGGCCTGCCGCTGCGGCGCAACGAAAACGGGCCGCATCCGATGATGCGGCCCGTGCCGGATGCATTTCGTCCTTGAAGGATCAGACCGGGTCGTTGAACGTGTCGCAGGAATCCAGACGGCCGGTGTCAAACCCGCGCTTGAACCATTTGACGCGCTGCGCCGAGGTGCCGTGGTTGAAGCTGTCGGGCACCACATAGCCCTGGGTCGAGCGCTGCAGCGCGTCGTCGCCGATCTGCTGGGCGGCGTTGAGCGCCTCTTCCAGGTCTCCTGTCTCGAGGATGCCCTTCTGCTCGGTATAATGCCCCCAGATCCCGGCGAAGCAGTCGGCCTGCAGCTCGACCCGCACGGACATCTGGTTCTCCTCGCTCTGGTTCATCGCCTGGCGTTGACGGTTGAATTCGGGCAGCACGCCGATCAGGTTCTGCACATGATGGCCCACTTCGTGGGCGAGTACATAGGCCTGGGCGAAATCACCGGAAGCCCCGAAACGGTCCGACAGCTCGTTGTAGAAATCGAGGTCGAGATAGACCTTGGAATCGGCGGGGCAGTAGAATGGTCCGGACGCAGAACTGGCGTTGCCGCAGGCCGACGCCACCGACCCGGTGAACAGCACGAGCGTCGGCTGCGGATAATCCAGCCCCTCGGATTTCATGATGCCTGTCCATGTGTCCTCGGTCTCTGCCAGGACAGTGGCGACGAACTGCTTCATCTCGTCCTGCCGGGCCGATGTCGGCGCGGTCCGGCTCTCGGTGACGGAACCCGATCCGCCCGGCGCCACGCCTTCGAGCAAGGCGGTCGGATCGATGCCGCAGGCGCGAAGCACGACGAACAGCAGCACGAGGAAGATGATGGTCTTGAGCCCGCCGCCCGAGGCGCGCATCCCGCCGCCCCCGGTGGGAAGCCTTATGCCGCCGCGGCCGAACGGATTGCCGCGCCCACCACCCTGGCCGCGCCGATCCTCGATATTGTCGCTCTGGCGACGGCCCTTCCAGTCCATGACGCAATGCTCCTTCATCCAGCCGGTCCCGTTCAATGCCCGGGACGCCATTCGGTTCATATCAAGCATGGTGGAATATCCCGACGCAAGCCAATCCCGTAGCCCGGGGCAATATCGCCGGGCCCCAACCAGTTCCCTCGCGCGGAGATCCGGCCGGTTTGATCAGGATCAGGGTGCGGTATCCGATTGCCGCGCAGACTGAAGGCAACGATGGAGGTCGCCGTGAACCCACAGTCTCTTGCAGTCCTGAATGCCCTTGCCACCCCGCATCTCCGCGCCGCGGCGCTCGCCGCGGTCCTGCTCGCACCGGCCTTGCCGGCGCCCGCCGGCGGCGCTGAGGCGTTTGACACGGCCGCCGCCGGGCGTGGGCGGCAGGTGGTCGAAGACTGGTGCCGAGGTTGCCATCTTCGCGCCCGCGACCGGCCCGATGCCGACATGGCGCTGCCCTATGAGCGCATCGTCCTGCGCCCTGGCCGCGACCGGGCCTATTTCGAGCGATTCTTCAGGGAAGATCACTTTCCGATGACCACCTACCGGCTGTTCGAGAATGAAAAGGCCGACGTGGTCGAGTATCTGCTGTCGCTCAAGCCGCAGTGACGGACTGGAGATCGCCAGCCATGGCCGGGCCGGGGACCGGACGACCGGCTGGTCAAGGAGGCGACGGCGCTCAAGCCTGCTGTCCGGCAAGCCGGCGCGCACCGGCGCGGTCGGTGACGACCAGGCCCAGCGCGAGCAGGGCGAAGCCGGCGCCGACCAGGCCCAGTTCGTTGACCGAAGCCAGGGCCAGCACCCGGCCGCCGACAAAGGTGCCAGTCGCGATGCCGAGATAGATCGCCGAACCGTTGAGCGCCAGCGTCAGATGGGCAACATCAGGGGCCAGGGCGACCAGCCGGCTCGTCTGCGCCGGCGGAAAGATCCAGCCGACGAATCCCCAGATCAGCATCAGGGCGATGAGCAGCGGGCCGGCGATCGCATCCGGCACGAAGCGCGCGACGCAGGACATCACGACGGCCAGCAGGATTGAGGACATGATCGCCGTCACCACCACGCGCCTGGCGCCAAGGTCGTCGGCCAGCCGTCCGCTGGTGTAGTTGCCGGCGATGGCGCCAACGCCATAGGCCAGCATCACCACCGGCAGGATGTCCTGCGGCAGGCCGACGCCCTCGATGGCAAGCGGCCCGAGATAGGAAATCAGCGAGAAGCCGCCGGCGAGATAGAGGAAGGTGACGGAGATCGCGCGCAGCACGCCGGGTCGCCGGATGACGCCGAGCCTGCTGCCGAGGCTGAGGCGGGAGCCGGCAAGATTGTCGGGCAGCCAGAGCCTGAGAGCCGCCACGCAGAGGAGTCCCACCAGGCCGATGCCGACGAAGGTCTCGCGCCAGCCCAGCATATGCGCGAAGAAGGTGCCAAGCGGAGCGCCCAGAGCCACCGCGAAGGTGGTGCCCCCAACGACCACCGAAATCGCCTTGGCGCGATGCTCCGGTCCGGCCAGTTGCACAGCGATGGCCTGGGCCGTGGCGGCAAACAGGCCGGCGGCCATGCCCGTGCCCATCTGCGCCAGGAACAAGAGCGGCACCGTGGCGCTCGCCGCGATCATCAGGTTTCCCAACACGAAGGCCGCCATGCCGATCAGCAGCACGCTGCGGCGGTTGTAGGTGCCGGCCATCGCCGACAGGATCGGGGTGCCGATCGCATAGGAGAGCGAATAGACGGCCACGAGCGCGCCCACATTGGCGATCGGGATTCCGGTGCTCTGCGAGATCAGCGGCAGCACGCCGGCAAAGACGAAGGCGACAGTGCTGACGCAGAAGGCGCCAAGGCCGAGAAGGAAGAGACGCTTGTCCACGGGAAAATCCTTTGTTCAATAAACATTGAACTAAGCGCCGTCGTGACTCATTGCAAGGCCCGCGATCCGGTTTTCTTCCGCACTGCAGCATCCATGCCCCGGCCAGCGGTGCAGGCCCTCGCGCAGGCGCGGATTCGGAGCGCGAGGCCGGCGCGGCCTTGCAACGGGCGACAAATTGCTTAGCTTTGCGTCATGCTCGACCATCCCGCCGTAGAAGACATCGACCTGACGACAATTCTCGCGGCGCTCGGCGACCCGATCCGCCTGGCCATTCTCGGCGATCTCGCCCGCAGCACCGGCACCGCCCTTTGCTGCGCCGACTTTCGCGAACTGACATCGAAATCCAACCTCACCTATCATATCGCCAGGATGCGCGAGGCCGGCATCGTCCATGTCGAACCGAGCGGCACCAGGCGGCTGATCAGCCTGCGTCGCGCCGACATCGACAGCCGCTTTCCGGGCGTGCTCGACGCCATCATCGCCAATGCCATTGCGCTGCCCTCTCCTTTCGGGCCGGAAGGTTGCGGTCTTCAGTGATCATGGCGCCCTGACCGGCCCGGGATGATCGAGCGGCATCCGGTTGACGCCGCAACCGCCAGATCGTAACCCGGACAAATGCTGGTCTATCCGATCTATTTTGCCGCGGCGCTGGCCGAGATTGCCGGGTGTTTCGCCTTTTGGGCGTGGCTGAGGCTGGGCCATTCCGCGCTGTGGCTGGCACCCGGCCTCATGTCGCTCGCCGCCTTCGCATGGCTGCTGGCGCTCAGCCCCGCCGACCATGCCGGGCGCGCCTATGCGGCCTATGGCGGCATCTACATTGCCGCCTCGCTGCTGTGGCTCTGGCTGGTGGAGGGGCACCGTCCCGATCCGTGGGACGGGCTCGGCGCCGGCCTCTGCCTCGTCGGCGCGGGCATCATCCTGTGGGCGCCGCGCGCAGGCTGAGATCGTCGGCGCGGACTTGTCGCTGCGACAGATGGCGCGGACTTGTCGCTGCGACAGATAGGGATTCGCGCTCGCCCTTCGAGGGCGCTTCGCGGCCGCCCGGGATGAGAGTGAAGGGAGGCGTCGTCCGTCGAGTCATAGCCCGAGCAGAATACTGCCCCCAACGCCGATCAACTCAGCGTTCGATCTCCCGGTCGATAGGCGGGGTGATGGAACGAGGCTCCTCGGCACGCGCGCACGACCCGGCGTTTCGGATCTCCGTCCCGCAGCATCCGCGGTTGCCCGCACTTTCCCTTTGACAACCCGCTTTAGGGGTTTCGCCGTGGCCAACATTTCCCTATAAGCCGCGTCTAGCCTCAGATTGTGCGCATGGCCTCTCCCGCCTCCGAATCCCGTGTGGGATTCCCGACGGGGGATTTTTTGCGCAAACCGCACGAAATGGACCGGACCATGCCCAAACGCACTGATATCAAGTCGATCCTCATCATCGGTGCTGGACCGATCGTCATCGGGCAGGCCTGCGAGTTCGACTATTCCGGCACCCAGGCATGCAAGGCCCTGAAGGAAGAAGGCTACCGGGTCATCCTGGTCAATTCCAACCCGGCCACCATCATGACCGACCCGGGACTGGCCGACGCCACCTACATCGAGCCGATCACCCCGGAAGTGGTGGCCAAGATCATCGCCAAGGAACGTCCCGACGCGCTGCTGCCGACCATGGGCGGCCAGACCGCGCTCAACACGGCGCTGTCGCTCCGCCGCATGGGCGTGCTTGAGCGCTACGATGTCGAGATGATCGGCGCCAAGCCGGAAGCCATCGACATGGCCGAGGACCGGGCGCTGTTCCGCGAGGCGATGACCCGCATCGGGCTCGAGACGCCGCGCTCCTTCCTCGCCAACGCCACCGACATCAAGGACACCGACCGCAAGACTCACGAGGCCGAGCGGCAGAAGCTTCGCGCCGAGCTGTCCGGGCCGGAGCTCGACACGGCGCTCGACGCCCTGGAAAACACCTGGAATCTCGGCGAATCCGACCGCAAGCAGCGCTATATGAGCCATGCCATCGCCATGGCCGCCCAGGCGCTCGACCAGATCGGCCTCCCCGCCATCATCCGCCCCTCCTTCACCATGGGCGGCACCGGCGGCGGCATCGCCTACAACCGCTCGGAATTCTACGACATCATCGAAAGCGGGCTCGACGCCTCGCCGACCACCGAAGTGCTGATCGAGGAATCGGTGCTCGGCTGGAAGGAATACGAGATGGAGGTGGTGCGCGACACCGCCGACAACTGCATCATCATCTGCTCGATCGAGAACATCGACCCGATGGGCGTGCACACCGGCGATTCGATCACCGTCGCCCCGGCGCTGACTCTGACCGACAAGGAATACCAGGTCATGCGCAACGCATCCATCGCGGTGCTGCGCGAGATCGGTGTGGAGACCGGCGGCTCCAACGTGCAGTTCGCCGTCAATCCGGCAAACGGCCGCCTCGTCGTCATCGAGATGAACCCGCGCGTCTCGCGCTCCTCGGCGCTTGCCTCCAAGGCCACCGGCTTCCCCATCGCCCGCGTCGCCGCCAAGCTTGCCGTCGGCTACACGCTCGACGAGCTCGACAACGACATCACGGGTGGGGCCACGCCAGCCTCCTTCGAGCCGTCGATCGATTACGTCGTCACCAAGATTCCGCGGTTTGCCTTCGAGAAGTTTCCCGGCGCCGAGCCGACGCTGACCACTGCGATGAAATCGGTGGGCGAGGTGATGGCCATCGGCCGCACCTTCGCCGAAAGCCTGCAGAAGGCGCTGCGCGGCCTCGAGACCGGGCTGACCGGCCTCGACGAGATCGAGATTCCGGGTCTGGGCGAAGGCGACGACGAGAACGCCATCAAGGCCGCCATCGGCGTGCCCACCCCCGACCGGCTGCGCATGGTGGCCCAGGCGATGCGGCTTGGCATGAGCGCCGTCGAGGTCCATTCCATCTGCAGGATCGACCCCTGGTTCCTGGCCCAGATCGAGGCCATCCTGACCATGGAAGCCCGCATCCGCGAGCACGGACTGCCCCAGGATCCCGAGAACCTGCGCGCCATCAAGGCGATGGGCTTCTCCGACGCACGGCTGGGCAGCCTCACCGGCACCCGCTCCACCGACGTGGCGCGACTGCGCCAGGGCCTCGACGTGCATCCGGTCTACAAGCGCATCGACACCTGCGCGGCCGAGTTCGCCTCGCCCACCGCCTACATGTACTCGACCTACGAGACGCCCTTCATCGGCGCACCCGCCTGCGAAGCGCAGGTCTCCGACCGCAAGAAGGTTGTCATTCTCGGCGGAGGCCCGAACCGCATCGGCCAGGGCATCGAGTTCGACTATTGCTGCTGCCATGCCGCCTTCGCGCTCAAGGATGCCGGCTACGAATCGATCATGATCAATTGCAACCCGGAAACCGTGTCCACCGACTACGACACCTCCGACCGGCTGTATTTCGAATCGCTGACGGCCGAGGACGTGCTCGAGATCCTGCACAAGGAGCAGGAAAAGGGCGAACTTCTGGGCGTCATCGTCCAGTTCGGCGGGCAGACGCCGCTCAAGCTCGCCGACGCGCTGGAAAAGGCCGGCATTCCCATTCTCGGCACAGCGCCCGACGCCATCGATCTGGCCGAGGACCGCGACCGCTTCCAGAAGCTCCTGACCAGGCTCGACCTGATCCAGCCGCGCAACGGCATTGCCTATTCGGTTGAGCAGTCGCGCCTGGTCGCCGCCGAGATCGGTTTCCCGCTGGTGGTCCGGCCCTCCTATGTGCTCGGCGGCCGCGCCATGCAGATCATCCGCGACGAGACCAACCTGTCGAACTACCTGCTCGGCACCGTGCCGGAACTGGTGCCCGAAGAGATCAAGGCGCGCTATCCCAACGACAAGACCGGCCAGATCAACACCCTGCTCGGCACCAATCCGCTGCTGTTTGACAGCTACCTGTCCAATGCCATCGAGGTGGATGTCGACGGCCTCTGCGACGGCAAGTCGGTGCACATCGCAGGCATCATGGAGCACATCGAGGAAGCCGGCATCCATTCGGGCGATTCCGCCTGCTCGCTGCCGGCCTACACGCTGTCGGACGCGATGATCGACCGGCTCGAGGCGCAGACGGTGGCCATGGCGCATGCGCTCAAGGTCGTCGGCCTGATGAACGTGCAGTTCGCCATCAAGGACGATGTCATCTATGTGCTCGAGGTCAATCCGCGCGCCTCGCGCACCGTGCCCTTCGTCGCCAAGACCGTCGGCGCCCCGATCGCCAAGGTCGCAGCCCGGGTGATGGCGGGCGAGAGCCTGGAAACCGCCTTCGCCGCCTATGGCGCCACGCCCAACCACCGCACGCTCAAGCACATCGCCGTCAAGGAAGCGGTCTTTCCCTTTGCCCGCTTCCCCGGCGTCGACACGCTGCTCGGACCGGAAATGCGCTCCACCGGCGAGGTCATGGGACTTGACCGCGACTACGCGCTGGCTTTCGCCAAGGCGCAGCTCGGCGCCGGCGTCGATCTGCCGCGCTCGGGCACCGTCTTCGTCTCGGTGCGCGACGAGGACAAGCCGCGCGTGCTCGACGCGGTGCGAATTCTCGCCGCCGACGGCTTCCGCATCATGGCGACGTCGGGCACCGCAGACTTCCTCAAGGACAAGGGCTTCGACGTGGAGCGCGTCAACAAGGTGCTTGAGGGCCGGCCGCATGTCGAGGACGCCATCCGCAATCGCCAGGTCCAGATGGTGATCAACACCACCGAGGGCGCCAAGACGATCTCGGATTCGAAGTCACTGCGCCGCGCCGCGCTGATGCAGAAGGTGCCCTATTTCACCACCATGGCCGGCGCCCATTCCGCCGCCCGGGCGATTGCCGCGCTCAAGGCCGGCAATCTCGAGGTCCATCCGCTGCAGAGTTACTTTCCGGCGGCGTGATGGGGTGAGTTGATGCTGAGAGACAGCCGCGATATCATCAAACGTCGGACGTCTGATGGTTTCGTGCTGGTCTCGACACGCGGATCTCACCACAAGTTCCGGCGCCACTCGGACGGCAGGATCGTGATTGTCACGCATCCGCGCAAGGACATCCCCGTTGGAACCGTGCGCTCGATCTACGCGCAGGCAAACTGGCCCAAGGACTAGACCATGGCTTATTACATCGCCCTCATCCACAAGCAGTCCGACAGCGGCTACGGTGTATCCTTTCCCGATGTTCCGGGAGTTACCGCAGTCGCCGACACACTTGACGAGGCGATGCGCGAGGCATCGGTCGCCCTGGGTTTTGCCTTCGAGGACTGGAGCGGCCACCGTCCGGCGCCGCGCACGCTCGACGCTTTGCGGCTGGATCCGGTGTTTCTGGAGCAATCCGCTGACGCCGTGGTCGCCGCCGTCATGCCCGCGCCAGGGATAGCCGACGCGGCGTGAGAGCACGGCCCCCGGCATGAGGGGCGGTCGGACCGCGGGTCCGTTGCCGGCGGTCGGGCAAGCTCCCCACTTCCCCCACTTACCGCCGCCAGCTTCAGAACGGCTTGGTCACCACCAGCACGACGATGGCGATCATGCAGGCGATGGTGATGGCGGCGGAATGCCTCAGGAACGCCGGCGGCACCCGGGCCGGATCGTTGGCGAAGCGCCTGAGCCGGCCCGCCTGGATGCCGTGCAGCGCCGAGAGGAAGATGACGATCGCGAGCTTCGCCATCAGCCAGGGCGAGGAGAACCAGTGGCCCATCGCGGCGACGGCGATGCCGAACAGCCAGACGCCGCCGAGCGCCGGCTGGCTGACCCGGTGGTCCCATTTCAGTGCCTGCCGGATCAGCAGCAGCCGCTCTTCGGTCATCGCGCCGGTCGCGATCAGTCGGTGGACGACGCCAAGCAGCAGCATGCCGCCGATCCAGGCGACGACGGATGCGATATGGGCTGCCTTGAGCCAGAGATAGGTGTCCATGGTTAGCCTCTATCGGATCGGGCATCTAGCGCGGTTTGCTCTCATTGCACCGTCAGGCTGTGGGAATCAATCACCATCCAAAACCACCGCTGATTGCGCGCAACCCATCGCCCCGCAAGCATTGCCACAATCGCTGTCGATCACATCTCAATTGCAGCGGAGAACTCTAAAAAATCCGAAAACCTATCGTATAGGTGAAGAAACAACAAGCCAGAATTCGCATTGCCCGTCATTTTCATTTTTCCGTTATTATCGTAGAATATTCTGAATATTGAGGACCCGTGAAAAATGAACGCGTGTTCATGTGCAATATTCTGCATATTTATCCTGGCAGCTCCGTCGCTGGCGGGAGACCTATCGGATCATTATTTTGGACAAGATCCACAATGTGTTGATCGGGAGCAGCCCGTTTTGCTCGTGACCGATCTCACAATCGACGGCGAAATTGATGACAGCATAAGCATGCATGCCTATCGACAGTTGGAACTCGCCGGATGTCTGAGGGTCATTGGCGTCGTATCGATCCTTGGGAACGGAAATTCGACAACAGCCCAGATACACAGGAACCTTGAGCGTCGGTTGCCTGCACTCGGCGGCGGCCTCTGGCGCCGTTTGCGCGGGCCGGATGAGCGCTACACCACCGTCTTGAACAAGCGTGCGGAGAAGTCCGCCGACATCGAGCGCCTTCGCGCGATCGCAGAACTCATCAAGTCCGCGACCGAGCCTGTCGTCATCGCTGAACTTGGTCCGGTCACCGTGTCAGCTAGATTGCTTTCCGGAGGCTATGTAAGCCCGGCAGAAATTGAAAAAATTCTCGCCGTCGGCGGGCGGGTTCGCAACGAGAGCTTCGCCACCAATCGTAGCCTTGGCCGCGTGTTTGCATTTCGGGATATGAACGTATCTGAAGATGTCTGGGCCCAAGACTTTCTGATCCGCCATCACCCGGCGAAACTGTGGATGGTCACCTACAGGACCGGCATCGGCGCCCGGGCAGCAACGGCGCCTGTGATTGCCCAGACCATTCCTTCCCTGGCTGCACACGCCAAGTCGCGGGCGAGGACGCTTCGGATGATCGGTTTTCTCGGAATTCCCACATGGGACACTTGGACGACGAGCTTTTTCCTTCGCACCGGAAGCTCCAGGCTCGGGTGCCGGAGCATTCGCGCAAGACTCGCGATCACATCAAACAGTCCGAACAGCATGCGGCTTCTTCTGGGAGACGGAGGGCGCACGATCACAGCCTGCACAAATGTGGCGAACTGACATCTGTCCACATCATCTGATGTTGATGACATAGCTCCGGTCAAACACGACTCCCCCTGACGCAATCCACCTGATCCTAAATCGGTCCACTCCCGGAGCCCCGTCCGACTTATAGTCGGCGAAGTTGACGTTGATCTCGATATTCGGACATTGATATGGAGCGCTCCTGCCGGAACTGAAAGTCAGCGTTCCCAACTTTGGTGCCCTGACGATCTTCGGCTTCGGTGGTATCCTGTCAGCATGGCAATTGGATGCGCGTATGGAGTACATGATTTGTATTCTGGCTTGCTCACCCTTCATTATTGTCTTTTCGACTTTTCCGTATCTCGTTTCGGCTCCCGCCTCGAGAACGGTAGACGTGTACAAGACGAGACATGACAACCCAACATAAGTTAAAAACACAGAAATTTTCTTCAACATGTCAAACTTCCTTGTTGGAAACTACCGACATTAGTCTATAGTTTTTATATTATTATTCCAGAATTTCTGGAAAATTGAATTTTCACATATGCAATTGAGTTTAGGCTCCCGGATTCTATCGGCTTCACTTCCATCCCTAGGTACGGATCGCATCTTGGCTCATAGCGTTTATCCGAAAACCCGGACGCCGCCCCAGCTCCGCCCGGTTTTCGGGCCGATGGGTCCGGTGCCGCCGGACCGGCGCCAATCACCCGATCATGACCCCCAAGAAAGCAGGGGCGGCTGCCGGTGGTCGCGAAAAATCTGGCTTTTTCAATCGCAACTCTGCTATGATGGGAGCCATCGAAGTGATTGACGGTCCCGGAGTTCGGTCTCCGGGGGCGTTTTTATTTTGTGTTGGCGCAGACAAAAGCTGGCGCGGCACAGATCTGAAGGACAGTGAAATGGTCGAAAAAGTACCCATGACCCAGCCCGGCTACACCAAATTGGTGGAGGAACTGCGCTTTCGCCAGCAGACCGAACGTCAGCGGATCATCGAGGCGATTTCCGAAGCCCGCGCCCATGGCGACCTGTCCGAGAATGCCGAATACCATGCCGCCAAGGAAGCCCAGAGCCACAACGAGGGCCGGATCGGCGAGCTCGAGGACTATGTCGGCCGCGCCGAGATCATCGACCCGTCGAAGCTGTCGGGCGACAGCATCAAGTTCGGCGCCACCGTCAAGCTGGTCGACGAGGACACGGAAGCCGAGAAGGTCTACCAGATCGTCGGCGACCAGGAAGCCGACGTCAAGCTCGGCCGCATCTCGATCTCGTCGCCCATCGCCCGGGCGCTGATCGGCAAGGCCGTCGGCGACAGCGTCGAAGTCGTCGCTCCAGGCGGCTCCAAGGCCTACGAAATACTCGAAATCCGCTGGGGTTGATGCCGTCCGGTCCGCGCATGGCCGCCTGCTTCATCGATCCCGGTGAAATCGACGTCATCGCGCCCAATTTCAAGCGACGGCTGTCGGGCGTGACATCGACGATCATCCAGCTGGTACCCGCCCAGGCGCGCCTTGGAGCGCGCATCGCCGTCGTCGGACCCGGCCTGCCCGCCGGGCTGCCGCGCCTGCGCCTGCGCGATCTGTGGCGGCTGTGGCAGCGACCCCGCGGCGGCGGCGTCCGCATCTGGCATGCGCGCCGCAACACCGAGATGCTGCCCGGCGTCATCATGCGCGATCTGCTGCGCATGCCGCTGAAACTGGTCTTCACCTCGGCGGCCCAGCGCCATCACAAGGGCTTCACCCGTTTTCTGATCGGCCGCATGGACCGGGTGATCGCCACCGGCAGCGGCAGCGCCCGCTATCTCAAGGTCCCCCACACCGTCATCATGCACGGCATCGACACCGCGAAATTCCGACCCGCCGCCGACAAGCCGGCCGCGCGCCGCGCGGTCGACCTTCCCGGCGCCGTCTCCGACAGGACGCGGCTCATCGGCTGCTTCGGCCGGGTGCGCCACCAGAAGGGCACCGATCTGTTCGTCGAGGCGATGATCGCGCTGCTGCCCGCCCATCCCGACTGGATGGCCGTCATCGCCGGACGGGTGACGTCGGAGCATGCGGGCTTCGCCGCCGGCCTGCGCGAGAAGATCGCCGGAGCCGGGCTGGGCGACCGGATTGTGCTGCTCGGCGAGGTGCCCGACATCCTGCCCTGGTACCGGGCCATCGATCTCTATGTCGCACCCTCGCGCAACGAGGGTTTCGGGTTGACCCCGCTCGAGGCGATGGCCTGCGGCGTGCCGGCCGTGGCGACGACCGCCGGGGCCTATGCCGACATGATCGTTCCAGGCGTCAATGGCGAGATCTGCGCGACCGACGACGGCGCCGGACTCACGGCCGCGATCGCCCGCGTGCTTGAGCGCGGGCAGGCCATCGCCGAGCTCGGCGCCGGCGCGCTCGAGACGGTCCGGTCACGCTTTGCCATCGAGGTGGAAGCCGAAGCCGTCAATGCCGTCTATGCCGGCCTGCTGCGGCAGCACTGACGAGCGTTTGCGTCCTCGCCGGAAGGCCGTGGCTGTCTCCGGAAGCCGGCAGGTCGAACTGCCGCCCGACACGAAGCCCCGTCAGATATCCACCATGCCCTCCTGCTTCACCTTGCGGATGGTCAGCATGGTCCGGACCGTGTCGACATTGTCGGCGGCGGTCAGCTGCTCGATGACGAAATCCTGGAAATGCGTGAGGTTCCGTGCCACGCAGTGCAGCAGGAAGTCGGATTCGCCCGACACCATCCAGGCCTCGCGCACGATCGGCCACTCGCGGGCCTGCGCGGCAAAGGCCTTGATGCCGGCATCCGACTGGTGCTTGAGGCCGACCATGCAGAAAGCGACGAGGTCGAAGCCGAGTGCCGGTGCGTTGAGCATGGCGCGGTAGCCGCCAATGATGCCCGCCTCCTCCAGCTTGCGCACCCGTCGCAGGCACGGCGGCGCCGAAATGCCGACCCGGCTCGACAGCTCCACATTGGTGATGCGGCCCTCGTTCTGCAATTCGCGCAGAATCCGGATATCGATTGCGTCAAGTTCGGCCTTTATGGCCATGGATGCCTCGCAAGAAACGGTCCGAGGCATCACAATGGCCTCATACACGAAACTTTATTGCGCGGCCACCCGGATTTGTCCAGTCGCAGGCAGGAGGCGGACACCAACAGTTGTGTGCAAAGCCACTGCAAGCTTGAAACATCGGGAAAGGAACTCCTAAATAGGCATGAGCCCGTGGACCGGTGAGCATGAAACGCTTATCCCCGGTTCTTCTCATTGCGGGGGAGTCAAGATTCGACCAGACTGGCACCAGCCAGGCTGGACCGCCCGCGCCGCCATCAGGATATCGACCATGACCACCCGCCACGTCCCCGTCCTCATCATCGGCTCCGGCCCCGCCGGCTACACCGCGGCCATCTATGCCGCGCGCGCCATGCTCAAGCCGGTGCTCATCGCCGGCATGGAACAGGGCGGGCAGTTGATGATCACCACCGACGTGGAAAACTACCCGGGCTACGCCGAACCGGTGCAGGGCCCCTGGATGATGGAGCAGATGCTCAAGCAGGCCCAGCATGTCGGCACCGAAATCGTCAGTGATCTGGTCACCGAGGTGGATATCGCCAGCCGGCCCTTCACCGTGCGCACCGATTCCGGCGCCACCTGGATCTGCGACGCACTGATCATTGCCACCGGCGCTCAGGCCAAGTGGCTCGGCATCGAGAGCGAGAAGAAGTTCATGGGCTTCGGCGTCTCCGCCTGCGCCACCTGCGACGGCTTCTTCTACCGCGGCAAGGAGGTCATCGTCGTCGGCGGCGGCAATTCGGCCGTCGAGGAGGCGCTCTATCTGTCCAATCTGGCAGCCAAGGTGACGCTCGTGCATCGCCGCGACACGCTGCGGTCGGAGAAGATCCTGCAGGAGCGCCTGTTTTCAAGGCCGAATGTCGAGATCATCTGGAACACCGAGGTGACCGAATTCCACGGCGCGCCGCCGGTCGGCCCGATGCCGTCGACCGTCAACGCGGTCCGGTTGAGAAATCGCGTCACCGGCGAGGAGACCGACAGGCCGATCGACGGCGTCTTTGTCGCCATCGGCCACGCGCCGGCGGTCAGCCTGTTCACCGGCAAGCTCAAGCACAAGCCGAACGGCTATCTCTGGACCGCACCCGATTCGACGGCGACGGACGTTCCCGGCGTCTTCGCCGCCGGCGACGTCACCGACGACATCTACCGGCAGGCGGTGACGGCGGCGGGCATGGGCTGCATGGCCGCACTGGAGGCTGAACGCTATTTGACCGCATTTGTCGGTCATTCGCAGGCAGCCGAATAGGCGCATGACTGCGGGAAAAAGCCAACCGGAGCAACCGGTGGCATCGGGGGACTGCCAATGCCGTTGGACTGGGACAAACTGCGCATATTCCATGCCGCCGCCGAGGCCGGCTCGTTCACCCATGCGGCCGAAAAGCTGCATCTTTCGCAGTCGGCGATCTCGCGCCAGGTGAGTGCGCTGGAGATGGAGGTGGGCGCCAAGCTGTTCCACCGCCATGCGCGCGGCCTGATCCTCACCGAGCAGGGCGAGATCCTCTATCAGGCAGCCCACGAAGTGCTGATGAAGCTCGAGTCGGTCAAGAGCCGGCTGACGGAGACCCGCGAAAAGCCGAGCGGCAAGCTCCGGGTCACCACCACCGTCGGCCTGGGCCAGGGTTGGCTGACCGAGAAGGCGCAGGAATTCCAGACGCTGTTTCCGGACGTCCAGATGCAGTTGATCCTCGACAACGAGGAACTCGACGTCAATATGCGCCAGGCCGACTGCGCCATCCGCCTGCGTGCGCCCCAGCAGCCCGACCTGATCCAGCGGCGGCTGTTCACCGTGCATTTCCACGTCTATGCCTCGCCGGTCTATCTGGCCAGGTTCGGGGAGCCGCGGTCGATCGAGGATTTCGACCATCACCGAATCATCACCTTCGGAGAGCCGGCGCCGATCTATCTCCACGACGTGAACTGGCTCGAGCATGCCGGGCGCAGCAACGAAAACCGCCGGCCGGCGCATCTGCAGATCAACAATCTCGCCGCCATCCGCCGCGCCACCATGAACGGCGCCGGCATTTCGCTGCTGCCCGACTACATGGTCAGCCGCGACGCCGGACTCGTCCAACTGGTGCTCACCGCCGACATCCCGACCTTCGACTGCTATTTCTGCTATGCCGAGGAAATGAGAAATGCCGCCAAACTCAAGGCGTTCCGGGATTTCCTGATCAACAAGGCGCGCAACTGGAGCTACTGACCCATGCCGCGGTGTCGGCCAGCCTGTAGACAGACCCGGACAATTTCAGGGGCACACATGCCAGATATGCACAGATTGCAGGGCTGGCATGCGCATTCACCACTTGAAGCTTGCCCAAATAAGCATCATATCGCCTGCAGCTGATGCACCTTTGGCGGCCTACTCCTCCCAGTGCCGCCGCATGAGCTGTTCCCCTCTGGAGGTTTTAACCTTCATAATTCATGGGCCCGAGAGCAATCTCGAGGCCCATTTTTTTGTCCGGATTCGGGTGGCGGCGGGGTCTGGGAACCGGGGCGGATGCGATCGCGTGCCCAGGCTTCATCTGTAGAGCGCCTCGCTCTCCAGCCCGCCGTAGAGTGCGGCCACCTGCTGCCCGTAGCCGTTGAACGGCAGCGTGTCCCGCTCCTCTCCGGTGTGCAGCACCTGTTCCCTCGCCTGGCTCCAGCGCGGATGCGGCACCGCCGGATTGACGTTGGCCCAGAATCCGTACTCGGTCTTGCTGATGGACTCCCAGAAGCTGACCGGCCGCTCGGCCACCAGCGAGATTCGGGCAATGGACTTGATCGACTTGAATCCATATTTCCATGGCAGCGCCAGCCTCAGCGGCGCCCCGAACTGGTTGGCGAGCGGCTTGCCATAGGCGCCCGTGACCAGGAAGGCGAGATCGTTGCGCGCCTCGGCGATGGTGACGCCCTCGACATAGGGCCACGGATACCAGACCTGGCGCTGCCCTGACGCCATGACCGGATCGAGAAACGTCTCGAAGCGGACATATCTGGCGCCCGGCTGCACCCCGGCGCGGTCCAGCAATCGGGCCAGCGGAAAGCCGGTCCAGGGAATGGTCATCGACCAGGCCTCGACGCATCGATGCCGGTAGAGCCGTTCCTCGAGAGACATGGCCTTGGCCAGCTCGGCGAATTCGATCGTTTCCGGACGATCGACCAGCCCGTCGATGCTGATCGGCCACGGATCGGTGACCAGCCGCTCGGCCTCGCGGTAGATCTGCTTGTGCGAGCCGAATTCATAGAAATTGTTGAACTTGCCGTTGATCTCCTCCGGGGTGAGATCCCGGTCCAACTCGAAGGCATCATTGTGCCGGGCCGGATAGAGCCCGGCGGTCTTGTCGGCGGCACTGCCGGCCGCCGCCCTGCCCGGCATCACGGCATTGCCGAGGATCAGCCCCCCGCCGGTGAGTCCAAGCGACCGGAGCAAGGACCGCCGGCTAAGAAAGGCGGCCTCGGGCGTGGCTTCGCGCTCGGCCAGGAACCAGGACGACCTGATCGAGCCTGCGGGAGCGGCGAGCGGCGGACGGGCTGCGGGCATGACGATCGAACCTCCATTGAGGCCCGCAGAGTAGCAATCCGGTCTTCCGTTGCACAATTGGCCACGAATCAATTTCGTGTGTCTGTCGCCCGTGCGCTCGGGAGCGCCGCATTGCGCCGCAGAATCTCGACCGCCACCAGCAGCATGGCAAGCGCATTTGCCGGATGCAGCGCCGCAATCCAGCTCACGCCCGCGGCTGTGCCCGCCGCGACGAGCCCCAGCTGAACGAAATAGAGCACACCCAGCAATCGGGCGGGGCCGCGCCATCCGGTGCCGCCCGACGGATGTAGCGTCGCGGACAGCAGCCCGAGGATGGGGATGGCGACCAGCCCGCCCAGCATCCGGTGCATGGCGAGGCCGAAAGCGGCGCCGAATATCGCCAGTCCGGCGAGATATGCCTGGATCACGATGCCCGCAATCGCCAGCGCGGCCATGGCCGTAACCAGGGGCACTGCGCGGCCGCGCCGCCGGCTCATGCCGCCACTCCCTTGCGGCGGTCGTCCGCCGGCGCCCGCGTGGTTGCTCCGCCAGTCGCGGGCCCCAGACAGCCGAGACTCGCAAGCGTCACGCGAACGGCCTCGTCGATCGGGGTGGCGGGCTCTTCGCCGAGGAATTCGACCAGCCTGGCATTGTCCATCCGCAGGGGCGTCTTCCAGAGGTAGCGCATTTCGAGAAGCTCCCGGAACACCGGCACGAAGGGCGAGGCGAGCCGCAGCAGGAGCCACGGGAACCGCTTGGTCGGCAGATCCGGCCGGCCGGTGACCCGGCGGATCGCGTTGCCGAGCTGCAGGCCGTCCTCGTCCCAGAAGCCGCGCATGTGGAAACGCGAGAAGGCGGGCAGTTCGTCGGCCCGGACGACAAGCCGGACCATGGTCTCGGCCACATCGGGCAGATAGGCCCACTGGTGGCCGACGCCTCGCTCGGCGGGATTGGTGATGGCGGCCAGGGGCGCGCCGGGCTTGACCACCGCCTGGGCGAACCAGTTGTTGCCGGCGCCTGGGCCGAAGAAGTCCCCTGCCCTGACCAGGATCACCTGGGTGCCCCGCCCGGCGGCGGCTTGCAGGCGCTGCTCCAGGGCGACGCGGATCCTGCCCTTGGCCGTCAGCGGATTCTGCGGGCTGTCCTCGGCCAGATTCGCGAAGACATCCGGGGCGTAATTGTAGATCGTGCCCGGCATCAGGATGCCCGCCCCCGCCGCCTGGGCGGCGGCGATGGTGTTGTCGATCATCGGCAGCACCAGCTTCCCCCAGTTCCGATAGCCGGGAGGGTTAACCGCGTGGACAATCAGCTGCGCGCCGCGGGCAGCGCGAACGACATCCTCCCTGTTCATGGCGTCGCCCTCCACCCACTCCCAGTCCGGAGACTTCGCCCTTTGGCTTGAGGCATCGCGGTGCATGGCCCGCACCGCGTAGCCGCGGCCGGCGAGCTTTGCCGCCACCGCGCCGCCGATGCCGCCGGTGGCGCCCAGCACCAGCGCCAGGGGCGCGGCCGGACTCGTCGCATGGATTTGGCTGTCATTGCGCATGATGATGCTCCTTCTTTTCGCTGAGGAGATGATGCCGAATGGCGGTGACGAACGGAATTGTGGTTTTGCGTTGACCTGCTATACATTCATGCATGTCCGACGGATCACTGGACTGGGATCATTACCGCACCCTGCTGGCTGTGCTGCAGGAAGGCTCGCAATCGGGTGCCGCCCGCGCGCTGGGTGTCTCGCAGCCCACCGTCGGCAGGCATGTCGAGGCGCTGGAACTGGCGGCGGGCAAGCCGCTGTTCCTGCGCTCGCATCAGGGGCTGCTGCCCACCGAGACGGCGCTGAGCATGCGCAGCCATGCCGAATCCATGGCGGCCAGCGCGGCGGCGCTGGCGCGCGCAGCCTCCGCCGACGGCGAGGCTCCGGAAGGCACGGTGCGCATCAGCGCCAGTGAGGTGATCGGGCTCGCGGTTCTGCCGCCGATCCTCGCCGACCTTCAGGACCGCCATCCGCGCCTGACCATCGAACTGTGGCTGTCGGACGCGGTCGAGGACTTGCTCAGGCTGGAAGCCGACATCGCCGTGCGCATGGTGCCGCCCACCCAGGGAGCGCTTGTCAGCCGCCGTATCGGGGCGATTCCTCTCGGCTTCCACGCCCATCGCCGCTATCTCGACCGCCACGGCACGCCGGAGAACCTGGTGGAGTTGCTGTCTCACCGCCTGATCGGCTTCGACCGGCAACTCCCCTATGTGCGCCAGATGCTGACATTCCATCCTGAACTGGCCGACGCCCGCTTCGATTTCCGCACCGATAGCAACATGGCGCAACTGGCAATGATCCGCGCCGGCGGCGGGATCGGCGTCTGCCAGACGGCGCTTGCCGCCACCGATCCCGACCTGGTGCCGGTGCTTCCCGGCCTCATCGATCTCAAGCTGGAGACATATCTGGTCATGCATGAGGACCTGAAGGCGAGCCCGCGCTGCCGCGTCACCTTCGACGCGCTGGTGCAGGGCCTGCTGGCCTATCTCGCACCGGAAAGGAGAAGATCCCGTGGCTGAACTCGACCAGGCAGGGCGCAACAGCGCCGGAGCCAATGGCAGCGGGCCCACCGGCGGCTTTGCACCCCTGGTGCCGGAACTCGATGTCTCGAGCCTGACCCAAAGCCTGGCTTTCTGGTCCGGTCTGCTCGGCTTCCGCATCGCCTACGAGCGGCCGGAGGCAGGCTTCGCCTATCTTGAAAGGCAGCGCGCACAGGTGATGCTCTGCGAGATCAATGGGGAATGGCTCACCGGCGACCTGGCACGACCCTTCGGCCGCGGGGTGAATTTTCAGATCGAGACCGACGACCTTCAGCCAATGCTGACGGAGCTGGATCGGGCCAAATGGCCGCTGTTCCGCGAAACCAGGGAGTCCTGGTACAATGTTGGCGAAGGCGTCGAGACCGGTTCGCTTGAATTCCTCGTTCAGGATCCCGACGGCTATCTGCTGCGGTTTTCGCAATCCCTGGGACCGCGAAGCCGACGCTGATCGCCTCAGGCCGCATGCGGGTTCGGCTCGTCGCCCGGATCGGGGATGTCCGGCTCGCCGCCGGCATCGAGAATCACGGCTTCCGGCCGGTCGCCGCCGTCGGCGTATTCCTCGTGCCAGTTGCTGTCCTCGTCCTGATAGCTGATGCCCGCGGATTCACCACCGACCTGCTGTTCCAGCGCGACGAAACGCGCCGCCGCCAGCGCCGAATCGTGAGTGGAGAACGTCTCCGAATAGACACCGTCATACCTGTACGCCCACCCGCCGTCATGCGGGACGATTTCATAGCAGACCTTCATCGCGCTTCTCCCTTGGTCCAGGCTCCAGAAGCCCTGCATCATCGCATTTTTCGGCTCAAACAGAAAGGCCGCCCCGAAGGGCGGCGTGGCGCTCCGGCACATTTTGCTCGATTGCATTGAACCAAACCCTCATCTGACGGCACCTTGTATCATACGCGGCAAGGGAGCCCCGATGCGCAGCAAGCAACATGTCGTTGAAGAGTATCTGGTGGCCTGCGCCCGGCTGGGCGACCGCAAGGCCGTCGCCGGGCTGGCAGCCGTGCGTGGACCCGCTCTCCTGCGCCATGCGATGCGGTTGCTCGGCAACCGCGACGATGCGCACGATGCCGTTCAGGAGGCCTGGATCGAGATCATCAGGGGGCTGCGCACATTGCGCGACGACCGGGCGTTTGCAGCCTGGGCCTACCGGATCGTCACCCGCCGCGCCGCCCGGATTGTCGCCGCCAACATCGAGCGGCGCCGCCACATCGATGACGCCGCCACGCTGGAGGACGCAGCCGGGGCAGGGACCGCATCGATGTCGACCGAGACCGATGCGGTCCGCCGGGCGATCAGCGCGCTGCCGCCTCCGCAGGCCGCCGCGATCTCGCTGTTCTACCTTGAGGACATGAGCGTGGCCGAGGTGGCCATTGCCCTGGATGTCCCGCCCGGAACGGTCAAGACCCGCCTGATGCATGCACGATCAAAGCTGACCAAAGCCCTGAAAGGAGACCATGATGAGTAAACTCGACCAACTGATAGAAGAGGCGCTTTCGGAGCAGGACGAGACCCTGCTGCGCGAAACCCGCGAACTGGGCTGGTTTGAACTCGGCGCCAGCCAGTTCACCGGCAAGCTGGGCTGGGTGTCATGGGTGCTGATGATCACCCAGACCGCCTTGTTCGTTGCGGCGGTCTGGACCGGCTGGCACTTCTTCGCCGCAGGCGATGGACTGACCGCCCTGAAATGGGGATTGCCCTCGGCCACGCTGATGATCGTGGCCACCATCCTCAAGACGAGCCTGATGCCGCAGATGCAGGCGGACCGGATTCTGCGTGAACTCAAGCGGGTCGAGCTGATGATTGCCCACAGGAAGGACGATCGGACGCACTGAACGGCCTGGTAAGCCGGCTCCTGCAGCCCCCGGCAAGTGCCGGGACAGGAATGACCCGTCCCGGCAGAAGTCAAATGCGGTCAGCGCAGCGAGGCGCAGAAGCGCTGGATGCGGTTGCACGCCTCTTCCAATAGTTCCTCCGACGTCGCGTAGGAGATGCGGAAGTTCGGGCCGAGGCCGAAGGCCGAGCCGTGCACGACGGCGACGCCCTCGGCTTCCAGCAGTTCGGAAACGAAGTCCTCGTCGGTGGCGATCACCTTGCCCGAAGGCGCGGTCTTGCCGATCAGTTCGGCGCAGGACGGATAGACGTAGAACG
This sequence comes from Hoeflea marina, assembly GCF_003182275.1. Lineage (GTDB taxonomy): Bacteria > Pseudomonadota > Alphaproteobacteria > Rhizobiales > Rhizobiaceae > Hoeflea > Hoeflea marina. The sequence goes on along the minus strand of NZ_QGTR01000006.1, from coordinate 164,322 downwards.
CGCCTTCCGGCACCGGGCACTTGATGCCCTTGGCCTGGTTGAGCATCGACACCACCAGGTCGCGCCGGCCGCGGAAGATCTCCTTGTTCTTCGGAATGAAGTCCTGGGTGCCGTTGAGCGCCTCCAGCGCCGCCCACTGGGCGATCGAGCAGGCGCCCGATGTCTGCTGGCCCTGGATCATGTCCATCGCCTTGATCAGTTCCAGCGGGCCGGCCGCGTAGCCGATGCGCCAGCCGGTCATGGCATAGGCCTTCGAAACGCCGTTCATGGTCAGCGTGCGATCATAGAGCTTCGGCTCGATCTGGGCGGGCGTGGTGAAGACGAAATCGCCATAGGTCAGATGCTCGTACATGTCGTCCGACAGGATCCAGACATGCGGATGGCGCATCAGCACCTCGGTCAATGCCTTGAGCTCGGCTTCGGTATAGGCCGCGCCCGAGGGGTTGGACGGCGAGTTGAACATCAGCCACTTGGTCTTCGGCGTGATCGCCGCCTCGAGATCGGCAGCGGCGAGCTTGAAGCCGTTGTCGATCGTCGTCGGCACGAACACGGACGTGCCGCCGCAGATGGCGACCATCTCCGGATAGCTCACCCAGTAGGGCGCGGGGATGATGACTTCGTCGCCAGCGTTCAGCGTCGCCATGAAGGCGTTGAACAGGATCTGCTTGCCGCCGGTTCCGACGATGGTCTGCGCCGGGGTGTAGTCGAGGCCGTTCTCGCGCTTGAACTTGGCGGCGATCGCCTGTCTCAGTTCGGGAATGCCCGACACCGGGGTGTACTTGGTCTCGCCGCGATTGATGGCGTCGATGGCCGCTTTCTTGATGTTGTCGGGTGTGTCGAAATCGGGTTCGCCCGCTCCAAGACCGATGACGTCGCGGCCCTGGGATTTCAGCTCCCGGGCCTTCTGGCTGACGGCGATGGTGGCGGACGGCTTTACGCGGGAAAGGGCATCGGCAAGAAAGGCCATGACGGGCACTCCGGCTGGGCAGGACATGATCGGCATGCGCACGCATGCCGCGGTTGCTGTATGTCGCAACAGCACCGGCAACGCAAGAACAGATGGGAGGGCGCGCCTGGTCGGCATCCCGAATATTAACATGGATTAAAGGATTGAACCGCTATTGGTTAACACGGTTCGATGCGCTTGGACGGAGCCCGACGATTGATGGACAGGCTGAGCCAGCCACACTTCCTGGAAGATGACCGGGGGATCTTCACATCCTCCTATGGTCCCTTCATGCTGCGCTCCGCCTTCCAGCCGATCTTCAGCCAGAACGCCGAGGGCCATCTCACCATCGAGGCTTTCGAGGCGCTGATCCGCGCCCAGCGCGGGGGCGAACCGGTTTCCCCGCATCATTTCTTCTCCATGGTGGAACCCGCCGATTCCCTCGCAATCGACACGCTCTGCCGGGAACTGCACATCCGCAACATGGGCAGGCTCAACCGCAGGCATGCCAGACTGTTCATCAACTTCAATCCGGGCCTGTTCACCGCCGGCGCCAGCATCGAAGCCGAAGTCGCGCACATGCTGGACGTCACCTTGCAGGCGGGCCTGCGGCCCAGCCGCATCGTCTGTGAGATCACCGAGCAGGGCGGCGACGCGGCCACCATCGATCAACTGGTCGGCGGGTTGCGCCGCAGCATGTTCAAGATCGCCGTGGACGATTTCGGCGCCGAGGACTCCGACATCGCCCGCGTCGACAAGCTGCAGCCGGACGTGGTCAAGTTCGACTCGGCCTGGGTGCGGCGCTTCACCGAGACGTCTCCCGGCCGCAGCCTGCTGGAGCTGATGGTGTCGCAGTTCATCGACCGGGGCATCACCGTCCTGTTCGAAGGTCTTGAGGAGGACGACCAGATCGACTTTTGTCGCGAGGTCGGTGTCCAGCTGATGCAAGGCTTCGCGCTGGCTCGCCCGGAACTGGCGCCCACCACCTTCCACGAGCGCTTCCCGGAGCAGGGAGACCGGGCCGAGCCTCCCGTCATGAGCCTGCCCCGCCGCCTTGTCGCGCCCCAGCTCACCGACAATCCCCTGCTCCCAGATCCGCAAAGGGGTGCCGTGGCCGCGCGCCGCCGCAGCGTGCCGTTCGGCCGGCGCAGCCGCTGACCTCCACCACATCCTTCACAAAGTATTAACGCGCGACACAATGTCGCCACGATAAATGTCGCGCCTTGCCACAATCCGGTCCGATTGCGGTCCGCTTCCGAGCGCCTTCTTGCAGCGGGGAATACCAGCGCAAGGGGAATACCATGTTCGACAACAACCACGCCCAGAGGATCGCGGCAGCCGCCGAACGTTCCTTTGCCTGGCGCCTGGCATTGGCGGCGCTGACCGCCTGCATGATCATGATGGTGCTGCTGGTGAGCCAGACCGAAGCGGCGGAGACGCGCCTTGCCGGCCTGGTCCGTCCCAACGACATGAATTCCGGGGCGCTGCTGCTGCCTTCCAAGGAGCCAGGGTTCTTCGTCGAGGCACCCCGGCTCAAGACCGATGTGGTCATCGATGTCAGCGGCCCCATCGCGCGCGCCAAGGTCACTCAGCGATTCGAGAACCCGACCGACGGCTGGGTCGAGGGCACCTACGTGTTTCCGCTGCCGGAGGATTCGGCTGTCGACACCCTGAAGATGCAGATCGGCGACCGCCTCATCGAGGGACGAATCAAGCCCCGCGCCGAAGCCCGCGCCATCTACGAGCAGGCCAAGGCCAGCGGCCAGAAGGCGGCGCTGCTCGAACAGCAAAGACCCAACATCTTCACCAACCAGGTCGCCAATATCGGTCCGCGGCAGACCGTCGTCATCCAGATCGAGTATCAGCAGAGCGTGCGCCAGTCGGGAGGCGCCTTCTCCCTGCGTTTTCCCATGGTGGTGGCGCCGCGCTACAACCCGGCCCCCATCGTCCAGACGGTCGATTTCGGTCCTGATCGCGGCTTCGCCGTCAGCGATCCGGTCCCTGACCGCGACGCGATCACGGCGCCGGTGCTCGACCCGCGCGAGAACGCCAGAATCAATCCGGTCAGTCTGACCGTCAACCTCGCCGCGGGCTTTCCGCTGGACACCGTCGAAACCCCGTTCCACCGGATGACGAGCGAGACCGGCGCCGACGGGTCGCGCACCTTGCGCCTTGCAACCGAAAGTGTGCCGGCCGACCGCGACTTCGAAATGGTCTGGAAGGCGCAGTCCGGCAGGACGCCCGACGCGGGCCTGTTCCGCGAGACGCTCGACGGCCAGACCTATCTGATGGCCTTCGTGACCCCGCCGAGCGTGCCGGCCGACAAGCCGGCGCGACGCGAGGTGATTTTCATCATCGACAATTCCGGATCGATGGCCGGCGAATCCATCCGTCAGGCGCGCGACAGCCTGGCGCTTGCCATCGGCCGGCTCGGCCCCGAAGACCGCTTCAACGTCATCCGCTTCGACGACACCTACGACACGCTGTTCGACGCGCCCGTGGCGGCATCGCCCGGCAAGCGGGAGGACGCGATCGCCTGGGTGCGCGGCCTCCAGGCCGAGGGCGGCACCGAAATGCTCCCCGCGCTGCACGAGGCACTGACGCGCCAGGGACCGATCAGCGCCGGATCTCTGCGCCAGGTGGTGTTCCTCACCGACGGCGACATCGGCAACGAGAGCCAGCTGTTTGACGAAATCAGCCGCGACCGCGGCGAAGCCCGCGTCTTCACCGTCGGCATCGGCTCGGCACCCAACAGCTTCTTCATGACCCGCGCTGCCGAACTGGGCCGCGGCACCTTCACCCATGTCGGGTCCGAAGCGCAGATCAGCGAACGCATGACCGAATTGTTCGAGAAGCTGGAAAACCCGGCGGTGACCGGACTGACGGCCTCCATGAACGGCACCGACATCCCGGGCCTGGCCCCCGACCCGCTGCCCGACCTTTACCAGGGTGAGCCCGTGGTGCTGACCGCGCGCCTAAGGAGCGATGCGGCCGCGGGTCCCATCACGCTTGCCGGTATGCTGGGCGACCAGCCCTGGCGCGTGGAGTTGCCCCTCGCGAAGGCGGCGCCCGCGACCGGCATTGCCAAGCTCTGGGCAAGGCGCTCGATCGCCGGTCTGGAGGCCGGGCGCAACCTGGCCGCCGATCCCGCCACCGTCGATCGCGAGATCGAGCGCGTCGCGCTGGAAAACCATCTCGTCAGCCGGCTGACAAGCCTGGTGGCGGTGGAAGTCCAGCCGTCGCGTCCCGGCGCAGCGCCGCTGGGCGAGACCAGGCTGCCGCTCAACCTTCCGGCGGGCTGGGATTTCGACCAGGTGATGGGCGAACCGGCCTCCGCCTCGCCCGGCAGGGACCGCGCCGCGCTTCCGGCACAGAGCCGGATGGCAATGGCCGACACCCGCATGATCGCTGCCGCGCCAACGGCCGAATCGGCGATGGCTGTGGCCGGGCTCAGCACCACGGTGGCCCTGCCACAGACGGCCACAGGCGCCGAACGCGACATCCTTCTCGGCATGATGATGATCCTGTTTGCACTCATGGCCCTGTTCACCACGCGGATCTGGAACTCCGGCGTGAACGACTTCTTCGCCGCATGGAACCGCGACGATGAGGCGTGACGTGGCGGCGGACAGGCGGCGCGCACCGGTGACATCGTCGAGCCTGGCCGGACGGCTGGCCTTCCTGCTGCTCGTCGGCAGCGGCCTGGTCCTTGTCGGCAAGGGTATCTACATCCATGTCAAGGCGGCGGCGGCGCAGGTACTGCTTGACCGCGGCTTCGAGCGGCTGCTTGCCCAGGGCGGCGATCCGCGTCCATGGCCCTGGGCGGATTTCAACACCGAGGCGCGCATTGTCGCGCCCAGGCTCGGCAGATCGGCCATCGTGCTGTCGGAAGCAAGCGGCGAGGCGCTGGCCTTCGGCCCGGCCCGTGTCGGTGGCACGCCGGAAGCGGGCCAGCCCGGTACCGCGGTGATCGCCGCGCACCGGGATACCCATTTCCGCTGGCTCGCCGATCTCAGGCCAGGGGACGCGCTCACGGTGACGGACCGCGCCGGAGTGGCGCATCGCTTCACGGTCCGCAACGCCCGCATCGCCCGCAATGACGAGAGCGGCATCGACCCGGAGCGGGCCGGAACCTGGCTCGATCTCGCCACCTGCTGGCCGTTCGACTCAAACAGCCGCGGACCGCTGCGTTACATCGTCGAGACCGAACTGACGCCCGCACCGCCGGTTCTGGCTCAGAGCCTCTCCTCGACCGCCCTGGCCGGCGGTTCTTCTCGGCTGCACCGCGACCTGATGGCGGCCAGTGCCGCTTCCGGCTCCTGAAGCGCGCAGACCACAACCGGCCTGCCGGCGGGCACCTCCAGGATCAGCGAGCCGGAACCGGTCAGACGGCCGGACAGGCCGCGCCTGAGCCTGATCGTGCCGATGTCCCGGTAGGCGATGTGCACCGGATCGCGCGCCGGAAAGCCGGGATGGATCTCCAGTTGCGACCCGCGCAAAATCATCTCGGTGGTGGCAAGCCTGAGCCCCGCATGGACGAGCAGCAGCGGCACGCCAAGGATCAGGACCGCCTGGCTTGCCCGCGCCAGGGCGCCGGCCTCCCGACCGGACAGAAGCAGATATGCCCACAGGCCGGCATAGCCGACGGCGATCACCAGCGTCGGAAGGAAAAGCGCCATCGCGCTCGCCCGCCAGACGGATTTCGCTCCGGGCACGATCAAGAGCCCGGTATCCTGGATGGCGGGAGGCGATTCGCTGCTGATCATGGCCGCGCAGTCTATCCGGATTCGCGGTTTCCGCACAGAACCGGGCACGGTTGCGGTCTCAATCATGCCATCGACGGGTTTTCTGTGGCGAAACAAGACCCATATGCACTGGGTCAAGAGGAGGACTCCCTATGATCATGCTCCATGGGCCATTGTTCCGGTGCTGCCTGTCGCGTCTGGCAGTGCTCGGCGCGCTGGTTGCGAGCGCCGCGGGACCGCCGGCAACGGCGGCCGACGTGGTCCCGACCCAGGAGGTGGAGGTGATCGTTGAAAAGCTCGCCGGCGGGCTGTCCCATCCCTGGTCGGTGGAGCCGCTTCCGGACGGATCGATTCTCGTCACTGAACGGTCGGGCGAAATGCACCTCTTCCGCGACGGCAAACTCTCGAAGCCGATCGCAGGCATGCCGGAGGTCCTCGTCGAGGGCCAGGGCGGCCTTCTGGACGTGGCGCTCGCCAACGACTTCGCCTCCAGCCGGGTGATCTTCCTGAGCTACAGCGCCGGCACTCCGGCCGCCGCCGGCACGGCCATCGCCCGGGCCACATTGTCGGCGGACATGACAAGCCTGCAGCAGGTGACGGAAATCTTCCGCATGAACCGCCCTTCGGCGACGCATCGCCATTTCGGCTCGCGCATTGCCGTTGCCACCGATGGCACGCTGTTCTTCTCCATCGGCGACCGCGGCAAGGATGAGCGGGCGCAGGACTGGTCCGATCATGCGGGTGCCGTGCTGCGCATAAACCCGGATGGATCCATTCCTCCCGACAATCCCCGCGTCGGAAGCGACGCACCGGAGGTCTGGTCGAAGGGCCACCGCAATCCGCAGGGACTGGCCTTTGATTCCGAAACTGGGGAGTTGTTCGAGATCGAGCACGGTGCACGGGGTGGCGACGAAGTCAATCTGCCCAGGGCCGGCGCCAATTACGGCTGGCCGACAATATCCTATGGCCGGCACTACTCGGGGGCCGAAATCGGCATCGGCACCGCCGCCGACGGCTACGAGCAGCCGATTCATTATTGGGACCCCTCCATTGCGCCCGGCGGCATGGCGGTCTATCGCGGCAGGATGTTTCCGGAATGGAACGGCGACCTTCTGGTGGCCGCGTTGAAATTCCAGTTGCTGGCTCGCCTGCACCTCGATGCCGAGACCCGCGAGGTGCTTGGCGAGGAACGGATATTGAAGGGCCACTACGGCCGCATCCGCGATGTCGGGGTAGACGCGGACGGAGCGGTATTGGTGGTGACCGACGAAGAAGACGGGGCCCTGCTGAGGATCTCGCGCTCGCCGGTCGCGGAAAACTGACGAGGCAAGGACCCGGATCAACCGGGACCGCCTGAAGGGAGGCATCATGTTCAAATCCATTGCACTGGCACTGCTGGCGATCGTCGCCCTGCTGATCCTTGCCGTTCTGTTCATCGGCCGTGAGCGCACCTGGGTGCTGCTGGCCGGCTCGCCCGACCGCGAGCAGTTCGATTTCGGCGCCGGCCGCCGCTCCGCGGTCCCCAACGACGCGCTGGCCTGCAGTCAGGACCTCTGCGACAACCCCGACATCATCGTCGATCCCCGTTCCGGCGAGCCTGCTGACGTGCTCAGCGAACTCGGCCGGAGACTGAAGACCCTCGATCCCCACGCCCGCCGCCTCGACACGGACAAGGATCAGCTCAAGGCCCGCTATGTGACCTACACGCGATGGATGCGGTTTCCCGATGTAATCCACTTCGAGGCGGTGCCCCTTGCCGACGGAATGACCGGCATCATGGCTTATTCCCGTTCGCAGCTCGGCAACAACGACTTCGGCAAGAACCGCGCGCGGCTCGAACAGCTTCTCAAACCCTGAGCGATCATTCCCGGCAAGCGTCCCGGGCGGCGAGAATCTAAAATTTTCGTCAAATGCACGGGCGCAAGGAAAGCTGTCCGAAAGTGATGTCGTGCGATGCCGTACCGCAGTAGAAATCTGCGGAAAACCGATGCTCATCACCAGCACGCTGACCTCACCCTATGTCCGGCCGACCGGTCCGCCCGCAGCCGTTGAATCCGGCGCCGGTTCCGGCCCCGCCAGCATCGCCGCGGCGCCGCGCGACATCCAGCCTCCTGCTCCTTCTGCGCCCTCTGCGCCAAACCCGTTTCCCGCTCTCGCAAGCTTCGCTGCTGGAAGCCAGACCGGCGACACCGCGACCGGCATGACCCGGTCGAGCGGCGCCCCCGGCTCCCATGCGGCTTCCCCCTCCGGCTCGCCGCACGCCGATCCCTCCCGGGCGGCGCGAAGCAACTCCGCCGCCGACCTGGCTCCGGCGGACGCGTCCGAGACCCGGGCGGAGGCCGACGAAATCACTGTCGAAGGCGACGCGGACACGCAGCGGTTCACGGCGGTGGCGGCGCAGAACTGGATGACGACCGATCTGCTGATCAAGTCGATCGTCGCCCCGGCGGAGCAGAGCCACACCAAATCCGTCGCGGCCGAAACCATCCTCGGCGCCGCCGTGTCGGCCTATATGGCAAATTCGCGCGATGCAGAACAGGTCCGGGCAGACCACGCAGCCTGAACCGACGAACCGAGGTCGGCGGACGCCGCAACGGCCGCCCGGCCGGCAACTTGAGGTTCTGTTCCGGGACATTTCGGGCGCGTGAGCCTGACAAGCTCGCGGGACATGCCGTGTGCCTGCTGGCGTTCCGTCCGCAGCGGCGGCGGCTGCGCCAGCCCGAGCCGGGCTTGCGCGGCGGAATGCCAACTGCTACCGCGTCGGGCGCCCAGTCCCCCCGCGAGGTTTCATGTCCCGTCCGATGGCCAATCTGCTGCTTCTGCTTGCCGGCGCCATCTGGGGCATGGGCTTTGTGGCCCAGTCGACGGCCATGGACGCCATCGGCCCGTTCCTGTTCATCGGCCTGAGATTTCTCGTCGCCTCCTTCGTGGTTGCGCCGCTGGCGATACGGGAAATGCGCTCGGCCACCGCTCCCCTGTCGCGCTCGTCACGCCGCGGCTTTGTCGCCATCGGCGCGACGCTGTTTGCCGGCATGGGGCTGCAGCAGGTTGGCCTGCTGTCGACCAGCGTGACCAATTCCGGGTTCCTGACCGGACTCTATGTGATTTTCACCCCTGTCATTTCCCTGCTGGTTCTTCGCCTCCGGCCCCATGTTCTGGTCTGGCCCGCGGTGCTGACGACATTCGCGGGGATCTGGCTGCTGGCAGGCGGCCAGGCCGAGCCCCTCAACCACGGAGACTATCTGACAATCGCCTGCGCCGTGCTGTGGGCGGTCCAGTTGATCCTGATCGGCCGCTTTGCAAGCCAGAGCAACCGGCCCTACGCGCTGTCGCTGAGCCAGTTCGCCATAACCGCCTGCCTCGGACTTGCCGTGGCATCGGTCAGCGAACCGCTCGATCCGGCAGCCATCGCCGCGGCCCTGCCCGAGATCCTGTTCGCGGGGGTGTTCGCCAGCGGCATCGCGTTCACCCTGCAGGTGGTGGCCCAGCGCTATACCAGCGCACCGCAGGCGGCGATCTTCCTGTCGACGGAATCCCTGTTTGCGGCCCTGTTCGCCGCCCTCGTCCTGGGCGAGACCATATTGCCGCTTGGATATCTTGGCGGACTGCTGATCTTCCTCGCCATCCTGCTCGTCGAGGTCGGCCCCACGCTGATGCGGCGCAAGCCGTCCGTGCCCGGCATCGAACCCCACGACCGCCCGGCGTAGCGCCGGATGACCCGGCCTGCCCTCCCCCGGACAGGCGCGCGGATCCGCCGGTCTCGGGGGACGGCAATGGGCCGATCCTGTGAGCCTGCTTTATGACATTGTTTTGATTACGTATATTAACAGAATGTGATTGGAAACATGTCTGCCCTCTACCTAAATGGCGTGGCAGGACAGCCCGAACACTGGGTATCAACAGGAGAGAAACGACCATGATCAAGATCTTCGCAACCGCTTCGCTTGCCGCGCTGCTGCTTGCCGGCACGGCCTTTGCGGCCGAGACCCAGGGCGTGGTCAGCAACTATGACATCAACACGCGGATGCTGACTCTGGACACCGGCGAGACCTACGTGCTTGTCGAAGGCGTCGAGCCCGGCGATCTCAGCACGGGCGCAGACGTGACCGTCACCCATGAAGAGAACAGCACCGACGCGACCGCTGTCAGCGTAAAGCAATAGCCCGGTATCGGCCGGGCCGAATTCGCCTGCCCGGCCGTGCTACCGCAATACGTGCAAAAAAAATCTTGCCAATTTTCGACAAAGAAAGCATGATTTCAGCCGTTCGGGCAATTTGCGAACGCGGGAAGACCAGAACAATGCGAGCCGAAGTCGCGCAAAACCTTCGGGCGGCAGGGAAAACCGGACATGCTTCGGCAGGTCATTTCGGTTACGCCGCCACAATCAGGACCTTTCCAAATACGTCAAGAACTGCCTGCCATAACCCCCGCGCCAATGCGGGATATGACATGTCGCTTGCCGGACGCGTGGGCGTTTCCGGTCGGCAATCAGAGGACCTGACAGCATGGCCGAAACTGGCACCGTAAAATTCTTCAATGTCGACAAGGGCTTTGGCTTCATCAAGCCCGAAAATGGCGGTCCGGACATCTTTGTCCATATCTCCGCCGTGCAGGCATCGGGTCTTCCCGGCCTGAACGAGAACCAGGTTGTCTCCTTCGACACCGAGCCTGACCGCCGCGGCAAGGGCCCCAAGGCCGTCAATCTGCGTCTCGCCTGATCCGGCGACGCCTCGCGAATTTCGGGACCCGGTGCAAGAACGCCGGGTTTCTGGTTTCACGCGCCCGGGTTGCCAGCCCTGCGGCGAGCCGTCAGGAAGCACCCTGGCTACGCCTGATCCCGGTGGCCGTCACGACATCGCGGTCATCGGGCCTGCGGGCAAATCGGTTGCGGTCGATGCTTGCCAGAACGAGCGTAATATAGATGGTTACCACCATGATGTTGCGATCTGCCTGCAGAAGCCCGTGAAATGAACCGTAGACCACCATCCAGAAAGCAAAAGTAAGGACATTTTGGCGGATATCCGCATTGCCGCGGCGATACATCTGGCTGAAGACGAAAATGAAAAATCCAAGGTGCAGCACAAGGCCGATCACACCCCGGATTCGCAGTTCATCCATTATCAGGTTGTGCACATGGATGAAGCTTTCAAATCGCTCACCATTGGCGGGGATATCGGCCTTGATCAGCGCCATGCTTGCCACCCCGCCATACCCGGTCCAGGGCCTGGTCCGGATCACCTGCCAGGCGTGATCCCACAGCACCAGCCGGATCGACAGCCCGTTGTCATGGTCGAGCGGATTCTCCATCATTGCCCGGTATTCGATGCGAGTGCGCTCCACTGCGTCCGGCAACGGCAGATGGTAGCTCATGATCGCAATTGCAGGAACGAGGACGACGAACGCCAACGCGGCTGCGAGCGCGACAACTACCCTCCGGGAAGGCTGGCGCGCGCGCAGCCAGGCGGCCAGATCGAGAATCACGCAAATGCCTATGAGCGGCAAGGTGGAGCGCGTGCCGGTCAGCATCATGGGAATGACTGCGAGATAGAACCATGCCCTGGAATTGCCTAAAGGCCGCGGCGCTGCAGGGACCCGGATCCGGGTCAATATGGCGATTGCCGCGATGACGAAAGCAGCGTTTGCCTGATTGCTCCCGAAGCCGACGCGATCGGCTCCAGCGAGAACTTCCGCCACCGAAGCGATGCTTGCCAGCACGACGCCGATCCGGGCGCCCAGCACGGCTTGGCGCAGTGGATTGCGGAAATGCACCCAACCCGCAAAGAAGACCGCGCCGCACAAATAATATGCCGCGTAGGACGTCCAGCGGAAATCCGACATCAGACTTCCGTTGATCCCGGCAAGGGCTACCGCGCTGAGCGCGAATACAGCCGAAGCCGCAAGAAAGGTCCGGTTGATCAGCCTGACGGCACGATGCCTTGCAAGAATGACGTATGCACCCACTCCAGCAAAGAAACCGAACACCACCACACTGACAATCGAAAACACCGGCAGGAATGCGATGGCCAGCGACAATGCGAACCCGTCCCAGCGCCTTCGACGTAGAAACAGGCGAGTCGTCCACGAATGGATAGTTTGTGGCCGCACGGGTTGCTTTGCCTCACCGCTTTGATGGAACCCGACAGCCTTTGCACAGCCAAGAGCATCGGGCAACATCAGGATCGTCGGTATAGCCACTTGAGCGTCAGCAGTCGAAATCCGCGATGAATTACGCGATTGGTTTCCACCCACGCCCTCCAGGGGAATACCGTCAGATAACGCCAACGCGGCAATTTGTAGAGATGATTGTGAATCTGGATCTGGCTTTCCGGGCCACCGGTCTGGCTGACAGGTAAAGGCATCATCAACAACGCTTTGAGACCCATGAGATATTCCGTGTCGTAGGCGATGTCCCAGGCCATGCGCATCGGGTCGAGCCGACGCAAAAACACTTCGGCGCAGCGACGGTTCACAAGATAGGCACCCGAGCCTTTTTCACGGGTTAGTGCGACCGCCAGCTCGTGGCCGCCCGGGAGCCGGCGCACGGGAAATTTGTGGCCATGGCTGACCGAAGAGAGCCTCAATATGTCCCAGTCTTCTGCGGCGGTCAGTGCCTCCTCGACCACTGCCGCGAGATCGGCGGGCAGTGCACCATCATCCTCGAGAATGAGCGCATGCAGGCAATCCGTGCCGAGAAATCGACGCAGCGCCTCCATATGGCTGAGATAGCAGCCCACTTCGCCGGGATGAAAGCGGCGGCCATGCAGAAGATTGTAACCGCGCTCGTCAAAACCGGGAATTGGCGGCTTCAGTTTTGAACCGTCAACGGCAGCTATCCGCTCATAAGCAAAAGACTGCCCGTCGAGCTGCGCCCGCATGTAGGCCATGCGTTCGGACGCGCGATCGAGATTGATGACATAGGTTTTCAACATGAGAGCACAGCCATCTCGAAACAAAGGTGGACCCGGGTCGGGTTGCTGCAGCTCGGATGCTGCCATTGGCCTGGTGCAGATCCATTGCAAGCTGCGAGCAACAGCATGACAAGGGCTTATTTGAAGGGCCGTATGCTGTCCAGTCGATAGTCCGGATCGCCGCCTTTCCGGTTTCCCACTGACACGCTGCTGATTTGCAATCCGCTGTACGTCGTGTGCGGACACGTGGTTTCCGCGGAACCAAGTCGTTGGCCGAACGTTGTGTGGTCAAGACAAAAGTTACCCGAATTCTGTCCGGACACCCCTGGATCGTCAGCCCCCTCAAAAAAGGCATTCGTTCAGGTCCGGTTCAGCCGCGGTGACCTAAAGTCCACCACATACCGGTCAGACCGGCCAACGCTTCAGCGGCCCGAAAAGCCAGGAAAGGATGTCGTCATGAGGACCATCACCAGAACAATTGCAATCGCGGTCATCTCCGCCGTCACGGCCATTGCGCCGCTTGCCAGCGCGCATGCCGATGGCAGCTGGAACAACGAGAAGTACGGTCGCCCCAATCTGCGCGAAATGGGGCAGAACCAGAACCAGCAGTGGAAGTATCGCAACCGCTCAGGCCATTACGGACGTCATTACGGCCGCCACTACCGCCACAACGACAACAGCGGCGTGGCGCTCGGCATTCTCGGCGGCCTTGCTGCCGGCGCCATCATCGGCGGTGCCATCAACAACAATTCGCGCGGTGTCCAGTACAGCGGCAGCATCGAGCCCTGGACACCCGCATGGTACCGCTACTGCGACAACCGCTATCGGTCGTTCAACGATCGCACCGGCACCTACCGCGGGTATGACGGACGCGACCATTTCTGCGTCGCCAACTGACACCCGCTCGGACTGAACGACATGCCGGCCCCGCAAGGGCCGGCATTTTCGTGTCTGCGGGCTGCGTTCAGAGGCCCTTCAGGTAGGGATTGGTCCGGCGCTCCTCGCCGATCCGGCCGCCCGGCCCGTGGCCGCAGATGAAGCCGACATCGTCCCCCAGCGGCAGCACCTTGTCGCGAATGGAGTTCATCAGCGTCTGGTGGTCGCCGCCCGGCAGGTCGGTGCGACCGACGGAGCCGGAAAACAGCACGTCGCCGAGATGGGCGAAATTCTGCACCCGGTTGAAATAGATCACATGGCCCGGAGCATGCCCCGGTGTGTGATAGACCTCGAAGTGATGGTCGCCGAAGGAGACCGTGTCGCCGTCCTTGAGCCAGGTGTCGGGGATGACATTGCGGACATCGCCATCCATGTTGAACATCTTCGCCTGCTGCTCCAGCCCCGACAGCAGCGGCAGGTCGGCTTCGTGCGGTCCGATGATGCGGACGCCGAGCTTTTCGCGCAGTTCATCGGCGCCGCCTGCATGGTCGATGTGGCCGTGGGTGAGCCAGATGGCGGTGATCTTGAGCCCGTTCTCGCGGATCGTCTGTTCGATCACCTCGACATCGCCCCCCGGATCGACGACGACGCCTTCGCGGGTGCCCTCGTCGAACAGCACGGTGCAGTTCTGCTGGAACGGAGTCACCGGGATGATGCCGGCGCGAAGATTGGTCATCAGGTCGTCCTTTCGTTCGAATCGCGTGGACGAGCTTGGCTGCGGGATGACGGGTTGTCACCCCGTGCCTTGCCCTGAAACCGCAGCTCCCGCGTTGCCGCCCTCAGAACGCTTCTGCTTTTCACTGAAGCGCAGACCGCTCTAAGCTTTTGATCTGTCACATTTTCCTATGACGAAATGAAATTCATTCCGTCTGCACATTCTCTAGATCGGCAGCGCAGCGCCTTCCTTCAAGGTGTCGAGCACGATCGCCGTCTTGACGTGCTGCACCGATTCGTGCGGCAGCAACACGTCGCTGACGAAAGCCGAGAGGGTCCTGAGATCCGGCGTCACCACCTTGATGATGTAGTCCATTTCGCCGGTCAGCGAATAGGCTTCCAGCACCGCGGGCAGACTCTTGATCAGGCGCGCGAAGCGTTGGGCATTGTCCCGATTGTGGGTGGCAAGCGTCACCGTGATGATGTTGACGATGCCCAGATCGAGCTTCTCGCGATCGAGTTCCGCCCGGTAGCCCCGGATGATGCCGGCCTCCTCCAGCCGCATCCGCCGCCGCGAGCACTGGGATGCCGAGAGGTTGATCGCCTGCGCCAGTTCGTTGTTGGTCAGCCGGGCATCCTGCTGCAGAAGCCGCATGAGCTTGCGGTCAAAGTCATCCACTTGCACGATGTTGTCTCCAGATCGCCTCTCGATACACATTTCATGCATATAAGGCGTTCACGGCGCTGCATATGCACGCACATTGCGCTCATTGTGCGTCATCATTGTCGCCAGTCAAGTCCCCCGCCACTGAACGGAGACAGCCATGGGTCCCTTCCCGCACGATGCACCGGTCGCCCCGATTTCCGACGAGAACCCCGCCGGCACCAACGGCTTCGAATTCGTCGAATTCGCCCATCCGGATCCGGCCGCCCTCGAGGCCCTGTTTGCCCGCATGGGCTACGAGCCGGTTGCCAGACACCGCGACAAGGCCATCACGGTCTGGCGCCAGGGCGACATCAACTACGTGCTCAACGCCGAGAAGGGGTCTTTCGCCGACCGCTTCGTCGCCGAGCACGGCCCCTGCGCGCCGTCGATGGCCTGGCGGGTGGATGACGCCGCCCGTGCGCTGGCGCATGCGGTCTCCAAGGGTGCGATCGAATACACCGGCGAGGACAAGACGCTCGACGCCCCGGCGATCCTCGGCATTGGCGGGTCGCTGCTGTATTTCACCGACACCTGGGGGGAGCGTGGCTCACCCTATGACGCGGAATTCGAATGGCTGGGCGAGACCGATCCGAGGCCCGCCGGCGCCGGCTTCTACTATCTCGACCATCTCACCCACAATGTGATCCGCGGCAACATGGACAAGTGGTGGGATTTCTACCGTGACCTGTTCAACTTCCGCCAGATCCATTTCTTCGACATCGAGGGCAGGCTCACCGGCCTGGTTTCGCGCGCCATCACCTCACCCTGCGGCCGCATCCGCATTCCGCTCAACGAATCCACCGATGACCGGAGCCAGATCGAGGAGTATCTGCGCAAGTACAAGGGCGAAGGCATCCAGCACATCGCGGTGGGCACCGATGACATATACGCCGCGACCGACCTGATCGCCGACAGGGGCGTGCGTTTCATGCCGGGCCCGCCGGCGACCTATTACGAGCAGTCGAAGAGCCGGGTGAGCGGCCATGACGAGCCGATCGACCGCATGCAGCGCCATGGCATTCTCATCGACGGCGAAGGGGTCGTGGATGGCGGCTTGACCAGGATCCTGCTGCAGGTCTTCTCGAAGACCGTGATCGGCCCTATCTTTTTCGAGTTCATCCAGCGCAAGGGCGACGAAGGCTTCGGCGAGGGCAATTTCAGGGCGCTCTTCGAGTCCATCGAGGAAGACCAGATCCGCCGCGGCGTGTTCAACGACGCCGCCGAGTAGCCCGCGAAGCCACGGCTGGCGAACCCGGAACGAAAAAGGCGGCATCCGCACGGTGCCGCCTTTTCTGTCGTGAGAGCTTCGCTGCGGGCGATTATTCGGCCGCCGCCCGCTTCGGCTGCACCAGCGCCATGTAGTCGTTGACGAGATTGGTGGAGATTTCGCCCGGGGTAAACCGGTAAGGGCCGATCTCCGAGACCGGCGTCACTTCCGCGGCAGTGCCGGTGAGGAAGCATTCGGTGAAACCGGTCATCTCGTCGGGCATGATCACCCGCTCGATCACCTCGTAGCCGCGCTGGCGCGCCAGACCGATCACCGTGCGCCGGGTGATGCCGTCGAGAAAGCAATCCGGCGTCGGGGTGTGGATCCTGCCGTCCTGGACGAAGAAGATGTTGGCGCCGGTGGCTTCCGCGACCTGGCCGCGCCAGTCCAGCATCAGCGCATCCGCATAGCCGCGGTCTTCCGCCCGGTGCTTGGACAGGGTGCAGATCATGTAGAGCCCCGCGGCCTTCGACTTGGATGGCGCGGTGCGCGGATCGGGCCGCAGATATTCTGCGATGTCGAGGCGGATGCCCTTGAGGCGCTCTTCCGGCTTGAAGTAGCTCGGCCACTGCCAGATGGCGATGGCGACATTGATCCGGTTCTTCTGCGCCGAAACGCCCATCATCTCCGACCCGCGCCAGGCGATCGGGCGGACATAGGCGTCGGCGAAGCCCTGCCGCTTGAGCAGTTCCACGCAGGCGGCGTCGATTTCGGCAACGCTGTAGGGGACGGTGAAGCCGAGGATCTTGCCCGAGGCATGCAGCCGCTCGGTGTGTTCGGTGAGCTTGAAGATCTCGCCGCCATAGGCGCGTTCACCTTCGAACACAGAGCTCGCGTAGTGCAGCCCGTGGGTGAGCACGTGCAGCTTCGCATCGGCCCAGGGTACGAATTCGCCGTTGTACCAGATCTCGCCGTCGAGCTGGTCAAAAGGTACGGATGCCATCGAGGTTCCTCCGGCGCCAAGCGCCAATCTGTTGGATTTTGTCCCGGCGGGCGGCACCGAATGGGCCAGGGCACATGCGGAACGCGGCGGACCGGAGAGCTCGGCAATTGCAGCCAACGCGGAACAAGGCTAGCAATTGCGCCAATTTATGTCAACATAACTGACATATCTGGAAGGATCAGTCGCCATGAGCCGCGATAGCGCAACAAAGGCCGAGGCCGCCGACAGACTCGAAAGCGCCCTCGGTGACGGGGAAGGCATCAATTTCGAGCTCATCGAACTGCTGTTCTTCGCCTATCGCGACTTCATATCCGATCCCGACGCCATCCTGGAGACCAAGGGGTTCGGTCGCGCCCACCACAGGGTCGTCCACTTCGTCAACCGGGAGCCGGGACTGACCGTCGCGGCGCTGCTCGACACGCTGATGATCACCAAGCAGAGCCTTGCGCGGGTGCTCAAGCAACTCATTGATTCCGGCTATATCCATCAGGTTGCCGGCCCCGAAGACCGCCGGCAGCGGCGGCTGTATCCGACACGCAAGGGCCGCGAGTTGGCACTGGCCCTCGCCAGGCCACAGTCTCGCCGCATCGCCAGGGCATTGACCGGCCTGGGGCCAGGCGAACAGGCCGCAGTGACCGAATTCCTCAACGGCATGATCAACCGCGATGGCGGCGGGGTGCCTGGGGGGAGTGGCGTCCCGCTCGAGGAGCGCCCAGGAGACAACACATGACCGCTGTACCCGCATCCTCGCCAGCAGACGACGCAGCCCATCTCCTCATCGTCGACGACGACACCCGCATTCGCGAGCTTCTCAACCGTTACCTTTGCGAACGCGGCTTCCGCGTCACCACCGCCGCCGACGCGGCAGAGGCGCGCCGCAAGCTCGCCGGCATCGATTTCGACCTGCTGGTGATAGACGTGATGATGCCGGGCGAAAGCGGTCTGTCCCTGACCCGCAGCCTGCGAGAGGTGAAGTCCGTGCCGATTCTGATGCTGACGGCGCTGTCGGAATCGGACTCGCGCATCGACGGGCTCGAGGCGGGCGCCGATGACTACCTGGCCAAGCCATTCAATCCGCGTGAGCTCGTGCTCCGCATCAACAACATCCTCAAGCGCGGCGGCCAGCCGGCCACCCCGAAGGTCGAGCAGGTGGTCTTTGGCCCCTACACCTTCGTCATCGCCCGTCGCGAACTGAAGAAATCCGGCGAGCCCATCCGGCTCACCGACCGCGAGCGCGAGATCATGATCCTGTTCGCCGAACGCGCAGGCGAAACGATCCCGCGCCATGAGCTCGTCGGCAACGACATCGAGGTCGGCGAGCGGACGATCGACGTGCAGATCAACCGGCTCCGCCGCAAGATCGAGGATGATCCGGCGAATCCGATCTGGCTGCAGACGGTTCGCGGCATCGGCTATCGTCTCAGCGTCGAGGCCGTCAGCGGCGGCTGACGCTCCGGGATCGCAAACGACGGACGGCTCCTCGTTCGCCCAGTGCGAATTTTTATACAGTGATTTCCGGCCGTTGCGCTGACGACAGCGCCAACCTGCACATTCTCCGGCAGGATCATTCATTTATTAACCTCGATCGATACAATGAAAGGCACATCATTCAGAGGTCAAGATGAACATATTCTCTCGTTTCAAGCTGGTTCCGACCGTTACCGCGTCCACCACTGCCATTCTGCTGATCGCACTTGTAACCGTTTCATGGGCGATCTCGGCCAACATCTCCGATCGTATTGCCCAGCAGGCAATCGCCAGCCAGAACACCAGCCTGCGTACCGCAGCGACCATCGTCGAACGCGATGTGGCCGGCACCAAGGTCGCCTGGAGCAAGGACGGGAACGTCGAACGCATCGTCATGGACGCGATCCCGACGGAGTTCACCGACCATTCGATGATCGACACCGTGGGCCGGATGACCGGCCAGACCGCGACGATCTTCGCGTGGGACGCCGAGAGCAAGGACTTCTGGCGCAAGACCACCAACATCATCAAGCCCGACGGGTCACGCGCCGTCGGCACGCAGCTCGGCCAAGCGGGCGCGGTCTACCCGGTCGTCACCAAGGGCGAGACCTATCGCGGCGAGGCCGTCATCCTCGGCACGCCCTACTACACCATCTACCAGCCGATTTTCTCGCCCGCCGGCGAGAGCATCGGCATTCTCTATGCCGGCGTCCGCTCGGCGGAGATCAATGCACTGGCCGACGAGATGTTCTGGACCATCGGCATCGCCGCCGCGCTCGTGCTGGTAGTCGCCACCGGGCTGATGGCCTGGCTTGCCCGATCCATCCTATCGCCGATTCCGGCCTTGACCCAGGTTTCGTCCGCCCTTGCCTCGGGAGACCTGTCTGTGGATGTCCCCTTCACCGACCGCCGCAACGAGATTGGCGGCCTGGCCAAGTCGCTGGCGGTGCTCAAGGACGAGGCCCTCCAGAAGCAGCAGCTGGAAGCCGAAGCGGCCCGGCAGGCCGGTCTCTCGGACCGGGAGCGCGGCCAGCGCGAGGCAGCAAAGGCCGAATACGACCGCCAGTTCGACATCACCGTCGAAGAGCTCGGCGCCAGCCTCAGCAAGCTCAGCGACGGCGACCTGACGGTGCGGCTCAACCGGCCCTTCGCCGACAAGTTCGAAAAGCTGCGTCTCGACTTCAATGACGCAGTCGAAAAGCTTTCCGCGACGCTCACCGACGTGCGCGCGGAGTCCGAGGAATTCCAGAACGGCTCAAGCGAAATGCGCTCGGCGACCTCCGACCTCGCCCGGCGCACCGAGCACCAGGCTGCTGCGCTCGAGGAAACCGCAGCCGCGCTCGACGAGATCACGGCCACCGTCAGCCACTCCTCCAAGCGGGCCGATGAAGCCACTGAGATGGCGTCCAGGGCCCAGCAGAGCACGGTCAACTCACGCAAGGTGGTGTCCGACGCCGTCAACGCCATGTCGCGCATCGAATCGGCATCCAGCGAGATCTCCAAGATCATCAACGTGATCGACGAGATCGCCTTCCAGACCAACCTCCTGGCTCTCAACGCGGGGGTCGAGGCGGCGCGCGCCGGCGAAGCGGGCCGCGGCTTTGCCGTCGTCGCCCAGGAAGTGCGCGAACTGGCGGGACGCTCGGCCAACGCGGCCAAGGACATCAAGCTGCTGATCACCAAGTCCGGCGAGGAAGTCTCCGACGGCGTCAAGCTCGTCAATGCCACCGGCGAGGCACTGACCGGCATTTCCGAGCAGGTCGCCTCTATCAACGGTCATATCAGCTCGATTGCCACCGCCGCCCGGGAGCAGACTTCCGGCCTCAGCGGCATCAATGCCGCCGTCAACCAGATGGACCAGGTCACGCAGCAGAACGCCGCGATGGTCGAGGAAGCCACGGCCGTCATGCACAGGTTGGCGGAAAGCTCCACGCGCCTGACGGGCCTGATCGGGCAGTTCGTCGTCTCGGGCCACGGCGGCGCACCCGCCGCTCACGATTATCGGCAGATGCGCAAGGCCTCCTGAACGTCCGACCCCGTCACAGGACCGGGAAATGCCGAAAGACAAGCCGCGCGAACCTCGCGCGGCTTTTGCGTCCGGCTGGGATCAGCGCGCCCGGCGCTTGTGGATGAACAGGTCGTAGAAGGCCATCACCAGGGTCGTCACGACGACAATGCCGAGGTCGAGCCTGGGCAGCTTGTAGATGAGCACGCCAAGAAAGCCGCACAGGACGACGAAGGCGATGAGTGTCAGAATCCGTTCCATGCGCGTCAGTCTCCGTCGCCATCGGTTTCAAGATGTTTCGTCAGCCACCTGGCCGTCCTGAGCAGGCGGGCGTCGCCGCCGCGCGGACCGACCAATTGCACGCCCATCGGCATCCCGTCTCCGGTCTCGAACAGCGGCAACGTTATCGCCGGAGCACCGCACAGGGTCCAGATGGCGTTGAAGATCGGGCTCCCGGTGCTTTCCAGACCCCTTGGCGCCGGACCGGTTGCCGCAGGTGTGATGATGGCATCGCAGCGCTGGAAGATCTCGCCGAGCGCGGCATAGAGGTAGTCGGGCCAGTCAAGCGCGGCAATGTAGTCATGCGCCAGAATCTTGCCGCCCTTCTCGAGCGCTTCGCGGGTTTCACCAGACAGGCGGTCGAGGCCGTCTCGGGAAAACCTGTGATAACACTTCACCATCTCTGCAAGATGGATGCGCGACCGGACGGCAGCCGCCTCCGAGAAGGCAGCCGGCAATTCGGCCTCGAAACAGTTTTCGCCAAGGTGTTCGGCAAGTTCCTCCATCGCCGCCCGGCATGAAGGCTCTGCCTGGTCCCAGTAAGGCGAACGCACGAAGGCGAATGTCGGCTTGACCGGCGCATCGGCCGAGGCGACCGACAACAGCCGCGGATGCGGGGCCGGCGCTGTGAGCCGGTCGGCATCGTCATGCCCGAACAGCACCTCCGCCAGCATCGCCGCATCCTCGACCGAGCGGGCGAAGACTCCGACCCGATCCAGCGTCGGTGACTGCGCCAGGATTCCCGTGCGCGGAATGCTGCCCGCGGACGGCAGGAAGCCGGTGACGCCGCAGAAGGAAGCGGGCCGGATCACCGAGCCGCCGGTCTGGGTGCCGACGGCCAGCGGCACCATGCCGGCAGCGACGGCGGCGGCCGATCCCGAAGACGAGCCGCCCGGCGTGTGGAGCGGGTTGACCGGATTGCGGGTCTTTCCGGGAGTCACCAGCGCGAGTTCGGTCGTGACCGTCTTGCCGATGATGATGGCGCCCGCGGCCCTGAGCCTCCCCACGATCGCCGCATCCCGTCCCGGCACCCTGCCGGCGTCGAGCGCCGTGCCGTTGCAGGTCGGAATTCCGCGCGTGTCGATGATGTCCTTCAACGCCACCGGCAGGCCGTGCAGCGGCCCTGTCGGCCGGCCGGACTTGCGGTGCGCGTCGGCGGCTTCGGCCTGGCGCATGGCGAAGGCCGCATCGAACCATTCGAACGCCTGGATCTCGCCCTCCAGGGCGGCGATCCGGTCAAGGCAGCCCTTCATGTAGTCGCTGGCGTTCAGCGCCCCGCCTGCCATGCGGTCGCGAGCCTCGACCGCGCTCAGCCCGGCCGCTGTCCGGTCAATGGCCATAGAAGCGGTCCGGCAGGTAGTAGACGATCTGCGGGAACGCATACATCAGCGCCATGCAGATGAACACCATCAGCAAAAATGGCATCACGCCGGTGAAGATCTGCGTCAGCCTCACCTCCGGGGGCGCTATCCCCTTGAGGTAGTAAGCCGACATCGCCATCGGCGGCGTCAGGAACGACGTCTGCAGATTGAGCGCGACGAGAATGCCGAAGAACAGCGGATCAATGTCGAAGATCGCCAGCAGCGGCAGGAAGATGGGCACGAAGATGATGATGATCTCCGACCATTCCAGCGGCCATCCGAGCAGGAAGATGATCAACTGGGCCAAGAGCAGGAACTGGAACGGCGTCAGGTCCAGTCCGGTGACGAACTGGGCGATGATCTGTTCGCCGCCGAGATAGGAGAACACCGAGGAGAAGGTGTAGGAACCGACAAACAGCCAGCACACCATCGC
Organism: Hoeflea marina; assembly: GCF_003182275.1. Taxonomy (GTDB): domain Bacteria; phylum Pseudomonadota; class Alphaproteobacteria; order Rhizobiales; family Rhizobiaceae; genus Hoeflea; species Hoeflea marina. Next base: position 141,672 of record NZ_QGTR01000006.1, on the reverse strand, counting down.
CGTCGTCCGCACGGTGAGATAGACGCTTTCGCGAAGCCGCTGCCAGGTCATGGCGCGATAGCCCACGGCCAGCAGCATGCCGCCCAGCGCACCGATCGAGGCCGCCTCAGTCGGTGTCGCCAGGCCGAACAGGATCGAGCCGAGCACGGACAGGATAAGGAATGCCAGCGGGAAGAATGATGTCGCCACCAGGAACAGCAGCCGTCCCATCGGCACATCCGGCACCTCCTCCTCCGTCGGACGCGGGGCGACGGAGGGCTGCAGGATCGAGCGGCCGATGATGTAGACCAGATAGAGTCCCACCAGCGTGAAGCCGGGCAGAAGCGCGCCGGCATACAGCTTGACGATGGAAACGCCCGACGCCGCGGCGTAGACGATCAGCATGATCGAGGGCGGGATCAGGATGCCGAGCGTGCCGCCGGCGCAGATGATGCCCGAGGCGAAGGAGGGGTCGTAGCGCGCCTTCAGCATCGCCGGCAGCGCCAGCAGGCCCATCAATGTCACCACCGCGCCGACAATGCCGGTGGCGGTGGCAAACAGCGCGCATGTGATCAGTGCGGCCACGCCCATTGATCCGGGAATGCGCTTGGAGGCCAGGTTGAGGGTCGAGAACAGCCTGTCGACGATGTTGGCGCGCTCGACGATGTAGCCCATGAACAGGAACAGCGGCACCGCCGTCAGAACCTCGTTCGACATCACCGTGTAGGTCTGGTTGATGAAAAGATCGAAGATCCGGTTGTTGAAGAACCCCTCGATCCACAGCGATATGCTGTCCCAGGTGCTCGCCAGCTCGTCGAGCCGGAAATAGGACCGCCACATCCGGGAGGCATCGAAATAGGCGTAGTAGCCGAAGCCGATGCCCATGGCCATCAGCGTGAACGCGATCGGAAAGCCCAGGAACACCATGAAGATGAACAGGCCCAGCATCAACAGGGCAATTTGAGGATCGGTCATATGTGTCCGCCGGTTTCGGCCTCGTCGGCCCTTTTCATCATCAGGTCTTCCGTCTCGCGCACATCCTCGTCGGCCTCGATCCACTCATCGGTGCGGATGCAGACGATGCAGCGGAAGACCTGGGCGATGCCCTGGATGAACAGCAGAATCCCGGCAGCCACGATCACCGTCTTGAACTGGTAGATCGGAATGCCGGCCGGGCTGTTGACGCTGACTTCGCCGTAGCCCCAGGAGCGGGAGGCATATTTCCAGCCCGACACGATCAGAGCCGTCACGCCGGGAAAGAAGAACAGGAGATAGAGCACCAGATCCAGCCTTGCCTGGGTCCGCGGCCGCCAGAGCCGGTAGATGAAGTCGCCCCGGACATGGCCGCCGCGCGAGAGCGTGTAGGCGCCGCCCATCATGAACAGCGAGCCGTACATGATGAAGGATATGTCGAGGGCCCACGGGGTGGGGGCGTTGAAGACGTAGCGCGACACCACCTCATAGCCGGTCCCGAATGCCATGAGGATGATCAGCCAGGCGAAGGCCTTGCCGAAGACCGCCGACAGGGTGTCGGCAAAACGAATGTATTGGATCATGACCAGCCACTTTTCCCTGCACAACTGATCCGGCGGAGCGATTTCCGCCGGATCACTGCAAAAATGCGAACAGTCCGGTTCAGAGCTTCAGCTTGCCAGGGAAGTAATGCTCATACGCCAGACCGAGATCGGCCGAGTTCATCAGTTCGTAGTAGGAGACCTGCTCGACCCAAGCGCGCTGGCTGTCCATGATCTTTTTCATGAACGGGTCGGCGCCCAGCTCTTCGATGAGACCGTCCCAGGCAGTGAGCTGCGCAGCCAGGATCTCCTTCGAGGTGCGGTGCACCGTGACGCCGGATTCGGTCTGCAGCTTCTGCAGATCGGACGAATATTCCTTCATTGCCAGCGCCGTGTTGGCCGTCGACGCCGCCTCGACCGAGTATTTCAGGATCGCCTGCAGGTCCGGATCCAGATCTTCCCAGAAATCCTTGTTGAAGCAGAACTCGAAGGATTCGGACGCCTGGTGGTAGGAGGACAGGTAATAGTTCTTGGCCACGTCCTGGGCGCCGAAGCGGCTGTCGGACGACGGATTGTTGAACTCGAAGGCGTCGATCACGCCCCGCTCCATGGCCGGGACGATTTCGCCGCCGGGCAGCTGCGCCACCGACATGCCCATCGACTGCAGCAGGTCGGCGGCGAGGCCGACGGTGCGGTACTTGAAGCCCTGAATGTCGGCGACGGTGTTGACTTCGCCCTTGAACCAGCCGAAGGGCTGCGCCGGCATCGGAAAGCCGTAGAAGCCGACGACGTTGAGACCTAGGACATCCTGGGTCAGTTCGCGATAGAGTTCCTGTCCGCCGCCCTGATAGAACCAGCCGAGCATGGTCGTCGCCGAGCCGCCGAACACCGGGCCGGTGCCGAAGAACGAGGCGGCCTTCGACTTGCCGTACCAGTAGACCGACACGCTGTGGGATGCATCGATGACGCCGTCATTGACTGCGTCCATCACCTGGAACGCGCCGACGACGGCGCCCGCGGGCAGGAGGTCGACCTTGAGCCGGCCGTTCGACATTTCCTCGACGCGCGTGATGTACTGGCGGGCAAAATCCATCCAGATGTCGGATGCAGGCCAGGAGGACTGCATCTTCACCACCAGAGGCGCCTGCGCCATCACGGCCGGCGCGGACAATGCACCCGCCGCGGCCACGCCGCCCAGCATCGTCCCCTTCTTCAAAAACGACCGTCGCGAAACGGATTTATCCTGCCCAGTATCCATAGCCAATCCTCCCAGATGGTTTGCATTCATAATTCAACCTGTCGAATATCAAGCAAATCGGTTTGCCTGACAACCCAATCCTCTCTTCGACTAAAGAACTAGGAATTCGGGATCCCTGATCGTCCAGGCCCGTCTAGCTCCACCTCCCGGGCACAGGATCGATGCGGACCCTAGCCGTCCGCGTTCCATCGACGCTATAAGCAAATCGGCGGCCGGTCCAGCCGCAACGAGACAAGCCGGGGGTGAGGCGCAGAGCATGACCAGCATTGAATCCATCCGACGGGAATACGAGCGCTATCCGCCGAGCGGACTGCGCCGCTTCACGCGCTGGTTCACCAAGCGGATTCCGACCCGGCTCTATGCCCGCGCGCTGCTGATCATCATCATTCCGATGGTGCTGCTGCAGTCCGTCGTCGCCTTCGTGTTCATGGAGCGTCACTGGCAGACGGTGACGCAGCGTCTGTCGATGGCAGTCACCCGCGACATCGCCGCCATTATCGACATCATCAACACCTACCCTCAGGACCAGAACTACGACCAGCTGATCCGGATCGCGCGCGAGCGGCTGGAGCTCAACATCGCCATCGAGCCGCCGGGCCAGTTGCCTGCGCCCAGGCCCAAGCCGTTCTTCTCCATCCTCGACCAGATCCTCAGCGAGGAGATCACCCGGCAGGTCCAGCTGCCGTTCTGGATCGACACGGTGGGCAATTCCAACATCGTCGAGGTGCGGATCAAGCTCGACGACAAGATCCTGCGCGTCTTTGCCAAGCGCAGCCAGGCCTACGCCTCCAACACCCACATTTTCCTTCTGTGGATGGTGGGGACCTCCCTGGTGCTGCTGGCCATCGCCATCCTGTTTCTGCGCGGCCTGGTGCGGCCGATCCTGCAACTGACCCAGGCGGCGGAAAGCTTCGGCAAGGGCCAGCGCATGCCCGACGACTTCCGCCCCCGCGGCGCCGACGAAGTGCGCCGGGCCGGCCTCGCCTTCATCAAGATGCGCGAGCGCATCGAACGCCAGCTGGAACAGCGAACGGCGATGCTGTCGGGCGTCAGCCACGATCTTCGAACCATTCTCACACGGTTCAGGCTGCAGCTTGCGCTCGTCGGCGATAGCCCGGAAATCGACAGCCTCAACAAGGATGTCGACGACATGCAGAACATGCTCGACAGCTACCTTTCCTTCGCCCGCGGCGAGGCGGAAGAGGATGTGGGCTCGCTCAGCCTGTCGGAAATTGTCGGAAAGGTCGCCTCAGACGGCCGCCTTCGTGGCGCCACGGTGACCTTTTCCGTCGATGGCGAGGATCTCATCAATGTCCGGCCGAACGCCTTTTCACGTCTGCTGACCAATCTGGTCGCCAATGCCTGCCGCCACGCCGACAATGTCGCCATCGAGGCCTACAACCGCGGGAGATGGGTATCGATCATCATCGACGACGATGGCCCCGGGATTCCGCCGGACGCGCGCGAGGACGTGTTCCGGCCGTTCTACCGGCTCGACGTATCCCGCAATCTGGATGAAAGCGGAACGGGACTGGGACTGGCGATCGTGCGCGACATCGCCCGCAGCCACGGCGGCGACGTGACCCTGTCCGACAGTCCGATGGGCGGATTGCGCGCAACGGTGCGACTGCCTGCCTGACTGACTGAGCGCAGACTACATCAGCCGCTGCCCGTTGGGCACCGGCCTGTCGACCGCCGCCAGCACGATCGCGCCCGACTCGTCGGCAAATCCCAGCGTCAGCACCTCCGACATGAACGGCCCGATCTGGCGCGGGGGAAAGTTGACCACCGCCATCACCTGGCGACCGACAAGATCTGCCGGCGCATAGTGGACGGTGATCTGCGCCGAGGACTTCTTTTCGCCGATGCCGGCCCGAAATCGATGCGCATCTTGATCGACGGCTTGCGCGCTTCCGGGAACGGTTCGGCGCTGACGATTGTGCCGGTGCGGATATCGACCTTCTCGAACTCGTCCCAACTGATCATTTCACTCATCGCATCCGTCCTCATGTGGTGGATCCGCGGCACCGTCCGCGGCGAGGATCAGGTCCCCTGGCCCATTGATCTGATGCTGTCGCCCGGGAGTGGGCAGGGGTCTCTGGATGACGACCTGCACGACGGGAAAAGCCAAAGCAAAGCGTGTGAACCTGAATTTGCGCGATGTACCCTAGCCCGCCAGCGCTTGCGACCGCCGCCATGCGGCGTTGATCGCCTGGTCCATGAGCGGCTGCAGGCCGTCCCCGGCCATCAGCACGGCGAGCGCCGCCGCGGTGGTGCCGTTGGGCGAAGTCACGTTCTGGCGCAGCGTCGCGGCTCCGTCCGGTGACTGGTGCATCAGTTCACCGGCCCCCGACACGGTCGCGCGCGCCAGGCGCATGGCGAGGTCCGCCGGCAGGCCGCATTTCCGGCCCGCCTCCGCCATGCACTCGACGAGGTAGAACACATAGGCCGGGCCGCTGCCCGAAAGTGCCGTGACGGCATCGATCAGAGCCTCGTCATCAACCCATTCCACCGGACCGCAGACCGAAAGCAGGCTGTCGGCTTCCGCGCGCATGGCAGGGGTGACGGCTGCATTGGCGACGCAGGCGGTGATGCCGCGCCGAACCATGGCAGGGGTGTTGGGAATCGAGCGCACGATGGCGCCACCGAGATGCTCCTCGAAAAAGGCAATGGTCTTGCCGGCGGCGATCGACACGCTGACCGTATCCGGACCGACCAGCGACCGGGCCGGCTCCAGCGCCGCCTGCATCACCTGCGGTTTGACGGCCAGCAGCAGCACGCCGGCGGTCACGCCCAAGGGGACCGCCGTTTCATGACGGATGCCGAGGTCGGACAGCCGGCGCGCCATCGCATCGGAGGGACGCGGATCGACGACCAGGATGGCCCCGGGCGCGATGCCGCTTTCAAGCCAGCCGGCGAGCATGGCGCCGCCCATATTGCCCGCGCCGATGAGAACGAGCGGTGCCGCCGGCGACACCATCTCAGGCTTCCCCGACCGTTTCAAACAGCACCGCCGTGAGCGCCGCCTTGGCTTCCATGCCCGACCAGACGACGAACTGGAACGCCTGGAAATAGGCCTCGCAGGAATCGAGCGCGTTGGACAGCAGCACCTCGACCTGACGGTTGGTCGGCTCGGCGCCGCCGGCCAGAAGCAGCGACTGCCGGAAGATGATCACATGCTCCTGCTGCCAGAGGTCGAAATGGCCCATCAGCACCTGGCCGTTGACATGCGACAGCAGCTTCATCACCTCGGTGATCCGGTTTTCCGGCACCTTGATGTCGAAAGCGGAGGCGATGTGCAGCGCCTCGCAGTCCTCCATCCAGGAGAACGAGACATGGTAATCGGTCCAGTGACCTTCCACCGTCATGGCGATTTCGTCGTCGCCGGACCGTTCGAAGGTCCAGTCATTCGCCGCCGCCACAAACTCAATCATGTCGACCGGATTGGAATGACGTTCGAAGTCAAGTTCAACTAGATTCATGCCCCACCTTCTTGCCAAGCCCGCACCCGACCTCACTGCGGAGGTCACGTCGGGCTTTGAATTCAGGATGAGTCGGACCGTGGCCTGGCGAGGCGGTTTCGGGGCCGCATTCACCAGTCCTCATGACTGTGATCCGAATCATCATTTAGAATCAGTCTATAAATGCAGAGTCCGCGCGCCAGCCCCCCCCTGTCGCATTTTCGCGATTGGGGTGTGGACAGATGTTGGCAAACTGATTCCGCCGTGACTCATAACTGACTCAGGCAAAAGGATTTTCGGCATCGTCGGCGCGGCCGGGACGGTGGGGAAAAAAAGTTGTGGTCCCTGCCTGCTCGACCTACATCGACGGCCCGTCGGGCGCCGACTTTGGCGTCGCGGCGGCTTCGGGCTCGCCGAGCCGCGCTTCGAGCGCGGCGAGACGGGCAGAAAGCGCGTCGTTTTCCTCGCGCGCCCTGACCGCCATGTCGCGCACGGCATCGAACTCCTCGCGTTTGACGAGGTCCATCGAGTTGAGCAGGCGCTCGATCTGAGCGCGACCCGCGGTTTCGACCTCCTTGCGCACGCCCTGGGCGGCGCCGGCGGCATCGGTCATCAGCTTGGCAAGTTCATCCAGGATTCGGTTGGGTCCGTTGGTCACTGTCGTCGCGCCTTTCGAGCTTGATGGGCATGGTCTGGTGCCTGAACAGGTAAGCATTCGCGCCCGTCGATGCAAGAAAAAGCGGTCCTTGCAGCAACATGGCAAGCCCGGCGCAAAGCCCGGCTGACACAACCATGCCGAATCGGTCATGGATGGCGCACCCGGGTCATCTTGAACCTGCCGCAATGGATCGCCAGGTTGGCGACGAGTCAATTCGATCGGCACGACCAGCGCAATCGGGCGGCCACCGCGGCCGGATCTGCGCAATCTGGATGGAAGGGAGCACGCATCGCGCAGGCCGCGCATGTGGGGCACCCCGGAATGAGTGAAGGGCAGTGCCTTGGAATTTGTCGCCTCAACGCTGTCGCTGCTGAGCTTTCCGCAGATTGACCCTGTCATCGTCTCCCTCGGCCCGCTGGCCATCCGCTGGTACGGAGTAGCCTATGTTGCAGGCATCCTGCTGGGCTGGCGCTACGCACGCCGCCTGGTCGAAAACACCCGCCTGTGGCCCGCCGGCCGGCCGCCGATGGCTGCGCTAGACATGGATGACTTCATGCTCTGGGCCGCCGTCGGCATCGTCTGCGGCGGCCGGATCGGCTACATTCTGTTCTACGACTTTGCCGCGGTGGCGGCCAATCCGCTGCGCGCCTTCGAGATCTGGAATGGCGGCATGTCGTTCCATGGCGGCCTCATCGGCACCATCGTCGCCATGGTGCTGTTTGCGCGCGCCCGCGCCATCCCACTTTTCAGCCTGTTTGATGTCATCGCCGCCGTGGTGCCGATCGGACTGTTCTTTGGACGGATCGCCAATTTCATCAATTCCGAGCTCTGGGGCAAGCTTGGCAATGTGCCTTGGGCCTTCGTCTTCCCGACCGGCGGCCCCTTCCCCCGCCATCCCACGCAACTCTACGAGGCCGGGCTGGAGGGCATTGCCCTGCTGGCGCTCACCGCAGTCCTCATCTATCGCGGCGGCGCTCTGGCCAGGCCCGGTTTCGTCGCCGGCGCCTTCGCATTCGGCTATGGCCTGGCGCGAATTGTTGTGGAATTCTACCGGGAGCCGGACGCGCAGATCGGCTATCTCGCCGGCGGCTGGCTGACGATGGGGATGGTGTTGTCGATGCCTATGCTGGCAGTGGGCCTCTGGCTCATGCTGAGGACCCGCCGCCATGCTCGCACCTGACCGGCACAGTGGCCCCATGACCACACCTCTCGCGCAGAAGATCATCGATCTCATCCACCAGACCGGCCCGATCAGCGTGGCTGATTACTTCGCTCTCTGTCTCGCCGACCCGGAGTTCGGCTACTACCGGACGCGGGAACCGTTCGGCCGGGCCGGCGATTTCGTCACCGCGCCGGAAGTCTCGCAGCTCTTCGGCGAAATGATCGGCGTGTTCCTGGTCCATGCCTGGAGCACCCAGGCAAGCCCAGCCGACGTCCGGCTCATCGAGATCGGCCCGGGCCGCGGCACGCTGATGGCGGACGCCATTCGCGTCATCGAGCGTCTGGCCCCCGAGCTCTTCGATCGCATGACCGTCCATATGGTCGAGACCAGCGAGCGACTGCAGAACGTGCAGCGCCAGACGCTGGTGCGGCACAAGGACCGGATCCGCTGGCACACCACGTTCGAGGACACACCGCCCGGCTTCACCCTGCTGGTCGCCAATGAGCTCTTCGACGCCATCCCCTTCCGTCAGTTCGTCAAGACGGAATCCGGGTTCCGCGAACGCAGCGTCCGCGTCAACAGCCTGGGCATGCTGGACTTCGGCATCGGACCGGCGGGCATCGACGAGGCATTGCTGCCCGACCATGCCGGGAGCGCTCCGCTCAACACGGTGTTCGAGGTTGCGCCGGCCCGCTCCGCGGTCATGCTTTCGATTGCCGATCGGCTGGTCCGGCACGGCGGAACGGCGCTGGCGATCGATTACGGTCACCTCGTCACGGGCTTCGGCGACACTCTGCAGGCGATCTATCATCACGAATATGACCCGCCGCTCGCCCGCCCGGGCAAGGCCGACCTGACCAGCCACGTCGACTTCGAGGCCCTGGCTCGGGCGGCAAGTTCGGTGGGCGGCCATGTCCACCGACCGATCTCGCAGGGGGAATTCCTTGTCGGCCTGGGCCTGCTGGAAAGGGCCGGCAAGCTCGGCGCCGGACGCGACCAGTTGGCGCAGGCTGCCATTCACGATGCCGTCAACCGGCTCGCCGGCGAGGGCAAGGGATTGATGGGCGCGCTGTTCAAGGTGCTCGCCGTCAGTGGCCGCCGGGTGCCGCTGGCGCCATTCGATTCGGAGAATTGACAGGACAGGTCAGGATCGCCAACATCCCGCGCGGATCGAAGCAGTGAAACAGACCGCCATCGCAGGCTCCAGGGGAATCCGCGAGCGACAGGGATGCGCGACAAGGCGCCGGCAAGCAACTGCCAGCCGGCGGACAGGCGCATCAGGCCCGACGGGAGAAACCGAATCATGGCAACTGCCTCCGGACCAGTTCCGACCAGAAGCACGCTCCTGACCGAGGCCGAACGGTCTGCGCCGATCGCGCACGGTTTCTTCAGCCGCCAGGGCGGCGTGTCCGAGGGCATCTACGACAGTCTCAATGTCGGCCTCGGCTCGGCCGATGACCGCGAGCGGGTGCTGGAAAACCGCGCGCTGATCAGCCGCTGGTTCGCGCTGCCGGCCGACCGGCTGATCACCGTGCATCAGGTCCATTCGCCACGCGTGCATGTGGTGACCTACGACAATCGCGGCGAACGCCCGGAGGCCGACGCGATGGTGACGCGAGACCGGGGCCTCGTGCTCGGCGTGCTCAGCGCCGATTGTGGCCCCGTTCTGTTCGCCGATGCCGGCAACGGCGTGATCGGCGCCACCCACGCCGGCTGGCGCGGCGCGCTTGACGGCGTGCTTGAAAACACCGTCGAGGCGATGATCGGCCTCGGCGCCGAGCGCGCCTCGATCGTTGCCTGCCTCGGCCCTTCGATCAGCCAGCCCAATTACGAGGTCGGGCCGGAATTCATAGACCGGTTCCTGGCCCGCGACGCGGATCACGGACAATGGTTTTCGCGTGCCGAGCGGCCCGGCCATGCCCTGTTCGACCTGCGCGGCATGACGCTGGCCAGGCTGCAGGCAGCCGGCCTCCAGGCCGAGATGATCGACGCCTGCACCTATGACGGCGAGGATGCATGGTTTTCCTATCGCCGCACCACGCATCGCCGAGAGACGGACTACGGGCGGCAGATATCCGCCATCACTTTGAGGGAGAACGACAATGGCACTGCACTTTGAGCGCGAGGAATATGCGGCCCGGCTCGACAAGCTGCTTGCCCGCATGGGCGAGGACAAGATCGATGCCATGCTGCTGTTTGCCCAGGAAAGCATGTACTGGCTGACCGGCTACGACACGTTCGGCTTCTGCTTCTTCCAGTGCCTGGTGGTCAAGGCCGACGGATCGATGACGCTGTTGACGCGCTCGGCGGACCTGCGCCAGGCCCGCCACACCTCGGTGATCGAGAATATCACGGTGTGGACCGACCGGACCAAGGCCGATCCGGCGCTGGACCTCAAGAACCTGCTGTCCGATCTCGATCTTCTCGGCGCCCGCATCGGCGTCGAGTACGACACCCACGGGTTGACCGGCGCCAATTGCCACAAGCTCGACAACCAGCTCCAGAGCTTCGCCGAACTGGTCGACGAATCCTACCTGGTCAGCCGGTTGCGGCTGATCAAGAGCCCCGCGGAGATCGACTATGCCCGCAAGGCCGCCAAGCTCGCGGATCTGGCGCTGGAGGCAGCCCTGCCGCTGATCAAGCCCGGCGCCAACGAGGCAGACATCCTCGCCGCCATGCAGGGAGCTGTGTTTTCCGGGGGTGGCGATTATCCGGCCAACGAGTTCATCATCGGCTCCGGCGCCGACGCCCTGCTATGCCGCTACAAGTCCGGCCGCCGCAAGCTAGACAAGTCGGACCAGCTGACGCTCGAATGGGCCGGCAGCTATGCCCACTATCATGCGGCGATGATGCGCACGGTCATCATCGGCAAGCCCAGCAAGCGCCACCTCGAGCTTTACGACGCCAGCCGCGAGGCGCTCGAAGCGATTGTCGACATCCTGCGTCCGGGCAAGACCTTTGGCGAGGTGTTCGACACCCACTCTCGGGTGATGGAAGACCATGGCCTGACCCGGCACCGGCTCAACGCCTGCGGTTACTCGCTCGGTGCCCGCTTCACACCGTCCTGGATGGAGCACCAGATGTTCCATGCCGGCAACCCCCTGGTCATCGAACCGGACATGACCCTGTTTGCCCACATGATCATCATGGACTCGGAGACATCGACCGCGATGACGCTCGGCCAGACCTATCTGACCACCGAGGATGCGCCGGAATCGCTGTCGAGCCTCGGCCATGACCTGTTGACCGCCCCGACCCGGGCCGGCCGGTGATTGACAGTTCTGTCCGGTCGCTTCCATAACAGAAGCCTTGGAAACGGACTGGAACCATGGACATGACTCCTGCGCGCATGGCCTTGCTGACGGGATTGGTCGTGCTCTTGGCCGCCTGCAACAGCACAGAACAGACTCTGGCGCCGATCCCGGGTGACGGATCGGACTCTTCTTCCGCCGCCACCGTGGCGCCCGTCACGCCCGTGGCGACGGATGCAGCCTTCGCTGCCGCTGCCCCCTCCGGCCGGTCCGGTCCCGCGGCAGGCAACGTCGTCGGCAGTATTCGCTTCACGCCGGTGATCGGGGCGCCGCTGAGCGCAGTCACGCCGTTGTCGCGCCAGCTGGGCCTGAGCGCCCGCACGCTGGGCTACACCATCAAGAGCGCCAACGATCAGGATGGCGACCACATTCTCAAGGGCTATTTCTCCGCCATCAGCGACGACACCAAGACCACTGTGGTCTATGTCTGGGACATTCTCGATCCATCCGGCAACCGGCTGCATCGCATCCAGGGTCAGGAGGAGATCCCCGGCGCGCCGCCGGCCGGCGCGGATGCCTGGAGCACTGTTCCCCCTGCGCTGATGGAGAAGATTGCGGCGCGGACGCTTGCCGATTACAACAGCTGGCGCCAAACCGCCTCAGGCTGATGCATGTCGCCCGAAAGTGTGCGGCGGTTTCGGGATCACGACATGCATAATTGCCAAGAGGGAAAGCGCCGCCGAGATCGGCCTTGCACCCAAAATTTTACAGGAAAATTCACCGTGGCCGACCATGGCCGCTTGCAATCGCGGCAAGCGCCGCTAAAACCCGGACCCAACGGGTTGGCGCCCCGTCCGGCCCGGCTCTTCCGGCGTGCGGATGCGGCCACAAACACAGGCGGTCCCAGATGAAGGTTTTCGCGGGAAACTCCAATCGGCGTTTGGCGGAATCGATCTGCAACTATCTCAATTTGCCATTGGGCAAGGCCAGCGTCAGGCGCTTCGCCGATCAGGAGATTTTTGTCGAGATTCAGGAAAACGTGCGCGGCGAGGACGTCTTTGTCGTTCAGTCGACCTCGTTTCCGGCCAACGATCACCTGATGGAACTTCTGATCATGATCGACGCGCTGCGCCGGTCCTCGGCCCGCCGCATCACCGCGGTCATCCCCTATTTCGGCTATGCCCGACAGGACCGCAAGCCGGGGCCGCGGGCGCCGATCTCCGCCAAGCTCGTGGCCAATCTGATCACCGAGGCCGGCGCCGACCGGGTCCTCACGCTTGACCTGCATGCCGGCCAGATCCAGGGATTCTTCGACATTCCGACCGACAACCTGTTCGCCATTCCGCTGCTGTCGCGCGATGTCAAGGAACACTACCCCAACTCCAGCCTGATGGTGGTTTCGCCTGATGTCGGCGGCGTGGTCCGCGCCCGGGCGCTGGCCAAGCGCCTCGATGCCCTTCTCGCCATCGTCGACAAGCGCCGCGACAGGCCGGGCGAATCCGAGGTGATGAACATCATCGGCGACGTTTCGGGGAAGGATTGCCTGCTCATCGACGACATCGTCGATTCCGGCGGCACACTGTGCAATGCGGCGGAAGCGCTGCTGGCGGGCGGCGCCAACAGCGTCACCGCCTACATCACCCACGGGGTGCTGTCTGGCGGAGCGGTGGCGCGCGTCGCCGCCTCAAAGCTCAAGGAGCTGGTGATCACCGATTCGATCCAGCCGACGCCCGCCGTGCAGAGCGCCCACAACATCCGCGTCATTTCGACCGCGATGCTGATGGGCGAGGCGATCAACCGCACCGCCGCCGAGCAGTCGGTGTCGAGCCTGTTCGACTGACGTCCGCGATCATTCAAGCCGCCTGAAGAGCCGGAACGCCATGAGCGCTCCGGCTTTTTCGTTCACGACAGGCGGTTGATGAAGGCCGCGAACTTGTCGACCCAGCCGTTGAGGAAGGTGCGGGTGGCATCGTCGGTCACATTGCCATCGGCATCGAACAGCTCCGGCTTGTACTGGAAATACACCTCCGGCTGGCCCATCAGAATGGTTCCGATGACGACAAGCACCTGCTTGAGGGCGTTCTGGCCGGACGCGGTGCCGTGGGCGCCGGGCGAAGTTCCGGTAACGGCGGCCGGCTTGTCCTGCCAGGAACTGGCTCCGTAGGGCCGGCTGCCCCAGTCGATGGCGTTCTTGATCGCCGGCGTGAACGAGCGGTTGTATTCGGGCGTGACGAACAGCACTGCGTCGGCGGCTTCGACAGCGGCCTTCATGCGCAGAACCGATTCGGGCGGGTTTTCCCAGAGGTCATTGTTGTAGAGCGGAAGGTCGCCGATCTCGACCAAGGTGAAGGCAAGCCGGTCGGAGGCAAGCTTGCCGAGGCTCTGCGCGAATTTGCGGTTGAGGGAGTCGCGGCTGAGCGAGCCAACGATGACGGCTACAGTTTTCATGGGGAGCTTTCATTTCGAATGGAGATGCGGCGCGCGCGGCCGACAACCGGTCACGCATCCTCCAGATACCGCTTTCGACCCCCGGTTAAAGATGGGCACCTGCGGGAAACCGGGCGACACACTGTCAATGCATCCTGTCGGTGGCGTCCGCGGTTCAGCCCGCGAACGCCACCGCCAGACCCGCAAGCGTGGCGCCCGCCAGCACTGCGAACAGATTGACGTGCCAGCGCAGCAGCGCGATGGCCGCGGTCGCCGCAATGGCCAGTGCCCTCCAGTCGAGCGTCGCCGGGTCGGGCAGCGGGAAGGTCAGCGGCCCGGTGCGCCATTCCCCGACATCGGCAAACAGCACGTGCAGCGCGAACCACACCGCCAGATTGGCGATCACGCCGACCACCGCCGCGGTGATCGCCGCAAACCCCGCGGCAAGCCATTTCACCGAACGCAGCCGCTCGATGTGCGGGGCACCGGCGAAGATCCATAGAAAGCAGGGCACGAAGGTGAAGACCAGCGCCACCGTTCCCCCGAGCAGACCGCCCAGCAGCGGATCGAGACCGGATTGCCGCGCGCCGCCGAGAAAGCCGACGAAGACCAGCACCAGGATCAGCGGCCCCGGCGTGGTTTCGGCCAGCCCCAGACCTGCCAGCATGTCACCCGGCACCAGCCAGCCTTGCACGTCCACTGCCTGCTGTCCGACATAGGCCAGCACCGCATAGGCGCCGCCGAAGGTGACGATCGCCGCCTTGGAAAAGAACTCCGCCATCGCCGGCAGCACCGCCGGGATGCCCGGCAGAAGGACCAGCATGGCCAGTGGCGCGAGCCAGATCAGTCCCCAGACGATCAGCGCGCGCAATGTCGACGGCCACAGATTGTCACCTCTCGGCTCCGCCGGCCCTGAAACGGGAGCGGGTCCAGTCGCCAGATCAAGCCCGACGCCGACGGCGGCGGCGCCGAGAACGATCAGCGGAAACGGCAGCTTCAGAAGCGCGATGGCGACAAAGGCGGCGATACAGATCGCCCAGGCCATCCTTGTCTTCAGCGCCCGCTTCGACACCCGCATCAGCGCTTCGAGCACAATGGCGAGCACCGCGGCCTTCAGGCCGAACAGCACGCCCGCCACTGCCGGCATTTCGCCATAGCTGAGATAGACGGCCGCCAGCGCCAGCATGACGGCAAATCCGGGGAGCACGAACAGCAGGCCCGCCAGCAGGCCACCGCGCATCCCGCGCATCAGCCAGCCGGAATAGGTCGCCAGTTGCATCGCCTCGGGCCCGGGCAGCAGCATGCAGAAGTTCAGCGCGTGCAGGAAGCGATCCTCGTCGAGCCAATTCCGCTCCTCGACCAGTTCGCGATGCATCAGCGCGATCTGGCCGGCCGGCCCGCCGAACGACAGGAGGCCGATGCGGCCGAATACCTGGAACAGTTCGCGCCAGTTCGGCGCTGCGGGTGGATCGATCTCGGTCAAGGCGTCGCCCCGTTTGGCAAGTGTGGAAGTCGGCTGCCTGTCGCGCACCGCGCTGGCGTGACACTCATCGCAGGTCAGGCCATCTCGAAGGCGGCGGCCATTTCGGCGCGAAGCCAGCGCTCGAATGCCTCGGTCTGCTGTGCCTTGTAGCTCTGTTTGCGGCTGACGAACCAGTAGGCAGCACCGGTGGAAAACCGCTCCGGGAAAGGCGCCACCACCCGGCCAGCCGCCAGGGCGTCATGGGCGAGCGTTTCCCAGGCAAGGAAGATCCCCTGCCCCGCAACCGCCGCGTCCAGGCACAGCGATGCATCGGAAAAGGTGGGCCCTTCCCGCAGATCCGCCTCGACCAGGCCGAACGGCTCGAGCCAGATCTCCCAGCCGAAGCGGGAGCCGCCGTCGCGGATCACCGGAATGGCGCGGATGTCGTCCGGCCGCGTCAGGTCCGCCGCCACCATGGGGCTGCAGACCGGAAAGATGCGCTGATCAAGCAGCTTGGAAACGCGCAGTCCGGGCCAGGGCCCGTTGCCGACCCGGATGCAGACATCAACGTCGGACGCATTGGGGTCGACCAGCGCCGTGGTGGCATCGACGCGAATGCGGATCGACGGATTGGCGTCGTAGAATCTCTTCAATCGCCACACCAGCCACTTCGCCGCGAACACCGGCGCCACCGAGACCACCAGCGTGCCACCCTGCGATTCGGAGGCCCGGGTCAGCGCCATCGACAGTTCCGCCATGCCCGCGGTGAGATGCGGCAGCACCAGATGTCCCGCCGCATTGGCGGACAGGCCCTTCGGATGGCGGATGAACAGTTCGCAGCCGAGTTGCTGTTCCACCTTCTGGATCTGTTGGCTGACGGCGCCCGGGGTGACGCCGAGTTCGTCCGCCGCCGTCCGCAAATTGCCGAGCCGCCCGACCGCCTCGACGGCGCGCAACCCGTTGAGCGGCACCTGGTTGAGATTCTTCATATAGTTTTTCTATAGGCAGATCGAGAACATGTCGATCGAAAATGGCATTCAGGGTCGATAACCTATACCAATGCTATACGATCTCGCTCTCAGGGCACTCCGCCTGCTGCCGCATTCCTTCGATGTTCCGGATCGCAGACCGCATTGGGAAGCCGATCCGCTGTCGCATCCCGATCTCAGCCGGATGACCGAGCGCGAGATCGCCGATCTGCCATTCGACCCGGCCGTCATTCCCGGCATCGGCGCAGCGGGAGCACCGGTCCGCCTCCTGCATTTCCCTGACCGGCTCCGTCACGCGCGCGCCCCGGCCCACGCTGACCGCAGCTGAAAGCCTCGCAAAGCCCGGCCGCCCTTGCATTGTCGGGACCTCTCCGTTATAGCACGCCCGTCCGTGCAGACACCCTTGGAGGCAACGCGGATGAGGCGCCGGCAACGGCGCTTGATGTTTTTTGGCGGGTCCGCAAGGCCTCTCCGGAGAGCAGCCCCAGATTAGAACCTCGAAAGGTAATGCCATGAGCAACGAAACTTATGAGCTCAAGGCCGAGGCGCGCGAACGGGTTGGTAAGGGGTCCGCCCGTGAACTTCGCCGCAACGGCCAGATTCCGTCAGTCATTTATGGCGACAAACAGTCCCCGGTGTCCATCGCGCTCTCGCGCAATGAAGTCACCAAGAAGGTCCATGCAGGCGGCTTCATGACCACGCTGGTCACGATCGACGTCGACGGCAAGAAGTACAACGTGCTGCCGAAGGACTATCAGCTGGATCCGGTCCGCGACTTCCTGATGCATGTCGATTTCCTGCGCGTGTCGAAGAACACCCAGGTCACCGTCGAAGTGCCCGTGCACTTCATCAACGAAGAAAAGTCCCCCGGCATCAAGCGCGGCGGCGTGCTCAACATCGTGCGTCACGAAGTTGAGGTGCACTGCTCGGCCAACGCCATCCCGGACTCCTTCACCATCGATCTGACCGGCCTCGAAATCGGCGACGGCATTCACATCTCGCATGTGACCCTGCCCAAGGGCGTGACGCCGACGATCACCGACCGCGACTTCACCATCGCGACGGTTGCGGCGCCTGCCGGTCTGAAGAGCGAAGACAACGCAGCGACGGAAGAAGCCGAAGAGGAATAGTCCTCGGCTTCGACCGAATTCAGGGAGCCGGAATCCATGTTGCTCATTGCAGGTCTTGGAAATCCCGGCGCCCAGTACGCGAAGAACCGGCACAATGTCGGCTACATGGCGGCGGACGCAATTGCCCGCCGCCATTCGTTTTCGCCCTGGAGCCGCAAGTTCAGGGGCGAGATCGCGGAAGGAACCATCGGCGGCGAGAAGGTGCTGCTGATCAAGCCCTCGACCTTCATGAATCTGTCCGGCGAAAGCGTCGGCGAGGCGATGCGCTTCTACAAGCTCGGCCCCAACGACATCGTCGTCATCCATGACGAGCTCGACCTGGCGGCCGGCAAGATCCGGCTCAAGGCCGGCGGCGGCCATGGCGGCCACAACGGCCTGCGCTCCATCGACGCCCATATCGGCAAGGACTATCGACGCATGCGCATCGGCATCGGCCATCCGGGCGACAAGGCGCGCGTCCACAACCATGTGCTGGGCGATTTCGCCAAGGCCGACGCCGAATGGCTCGACCCGCTGCTGTCCGCCATCGCCGATCATGCGGACCTGCTCGCCGGCGACGCCGGCGCCGATTCCACCTTCATGAACCGCATCGCTCTGGCCACCGGCAGCGTCGCACCAAAACCGGGCAAGCCGCCGAAGGCCGATGCGGGCGCGGGCGGGGACAAGCCGGCCGCGGCCGGAAAATCCCATATCCGTCAGGCCCGCAACAACGCGCAGCCGAAGATCCTGCCCACCTCCGGCCCGATGGCCGACATGCTCAAGCGGATGTTCGGCAAGAAGGACGGGTAGCAGCATGAAGAGCGGCGGGTTCGTGATCCGGGCGGCGATGGCCGCCGACCTGCCCGATCTGCTTCGCCTCTACCGGCATCTGCAGCCCGAAGACGCAGTGCTGGCGCCGGGCCTGGCGCGGCAACGTTTCGAGACGATACTCGCCCATCCCGGCATGACGGTCCTCGTCAGTCTGTCCCGCGGCGAGGCGGTGGCGACCATCACGCTTGTCGTCATCCCGAATCTGACCCGTGGTGGCGCGCCCTACGCATTGATCGAGAATGTCGTCACCGATTCCGCTCACCGCAAGCGCGGCCACGCCGGCGCGCTGATCCGGCAGGCTTTTCGCACGGCCTGGGACGATGGCTGCTACAAGGTGATGCTGCTCAGCGGCTCCAAAGATCCGGAGACGCTCGATTTCTACCGCCATTGCGGCTTCATCCAGGACAAGACGGGCTTCCAGATCCGACGTCCCGCGGCGGCCTGACGAAACCCGTCCGATCCGGTCTCATTCCTCGGGCTCTGTGGCAAACATCAGCGGAAACCCGGCCTGCTTGGAGAGGTCCATGGCTTCCTTCGCCTTGGTCTCGGCGATGTCCTTGGCACAGACCACGATCACGCAGCTGCCGAAGCGGTGCGCCGTCAGCATCAGCCGGTAGCCGGTCTCCTCGCTCAATCGGAAGACCGCCTTGAGAACCAGGATGACGAACTCGCGCGGCGTGTAATCGTCATTGAACAGGATCACCTTGTAGAGCTTCGGCTTGTCCAGCTCCGGTCTGGTCTTCAGCTTCGGCGCGAGAGTGGTGTCTTTGTCGCTCATGGAAATCCTCACGGGAGGGAATGGAGCGTGGTCTTGTCCCCATATTGCATCACACCCGGCCGCTTTCAAGGATCAGCCGGCGGCAGACCGTGCCGGGTGGCTTCGCCGGGACGGACGACGTCAGGCGGTCAACCCTCGAGGTGCCGGATGCGCCGCCTCCGCCGGGCCCGCTCCGGGGCGCCGCAACTGCCCTGCCGGGGCCGGCCCGCCGCCATTCCCCTTGACCCGAACCGCCCTTTCCCGCATAGCCTGCGGCAATCCCCGAGCTTTCAGAGAGTGACGTTTCCATGGGTTTCAAATGCGGCATCGTCGGACTGCCCAATGTCGGCAAGTCCACCCTGTTCAACGCGCTGACGCGGACCGCTGCCGCGCAGGCCGCGAACTACCCGTTCTGCACCATCGAGCCCAACACCGGTGAAGTCGCCGTGCCCGATCCGCGCATGCAGAAGCTAGCATCCGTTGCCGGCTCCAAGGAAATCATCCCGACCCGCATCTCCTTCGTCGACATCGCCGGCCTCGTGCGCGGCGCGTCCAAGGGAGAAGGCCTCGGCAACAAGTTTCTCGCCAACATCCGCGAGGTCGATGCCATCGTCCACGTGCTGCGCTGCTTCGAGGATGACGACATCACCCATGTCGAGGGGCGCATCGATCCGGTCGGCGACGCCGACACGATCGAGACCGAGCTGATGATCGCCGATCTCGAGAGCCTCGAGCGCCGCACCGAGCAGACCCGCAAGCGCGCCGCGTCCAAGGACAAGGAGTCGATGGCGCAGCTGCCGGTGATGGAGGCTTCGCTCAAGCTGCTGCAGGACGGCAAGCCGGTACGCACGCTCTTGAAGACGCTGGCCGCCGACGAGATCGAGATCCTCAAGGGCCTCAATCTGCTGACCTCGCACCCCGTGCTCTATGTCTGCAACGTCTCGGAAGCCGATGCGGTCGACGGCAACACCCACACCGCCGCTGTCGCCAGGATGGCGGCCGAACAGGGCGCGGAAAGCATCGTCATCTCCGCGGCCATCGAATCCGAGGTGGCGCAGTTGCCCGACGAGGAGTCGAAGGAGTTTCTCTCCGCGCTCGGTCTCGAGGAAGCCGGTCTCGACCGGCTGATCCGCGCCGGCTACCACCTGCTCGATCTCATCACCTATTTCACCGTCGGCCCCAAGGAGACGCGGGCCTGGACCATCGTCCGCGGCACCAAGGCGCCTGCGGCCGCCGGCGTCATCCACACCGATTTCGAGCGCGGCTTCATCCGCGCCTTCACCATCGCCTATGACGACTACGTAATGCTTGGCGGCGAAGTCCCGGCCAAGGAAGCCGGCAAGGCGCGCGACGAGGGCAAGGAATACGTGGTGCAGGACGGCGACGTCATCCACTTCCGCTTCAACACCTGAGGCCACGGCGCGAGTAACCGGCCGGGCCCGCGGCCAGACCGCACACATGCACGACGGCCGGCCGGCCCGATGGCCGGCCCGGGACCTTCCCGAAGTCGCGCCGAACCGGCGCCAAGGACCTGCCATGACCCGTTTGATGGCCTACAGCATTCTCGCCGCGGCCATCGTCGCGGAGGTCATCGCCACGACTGCATTGGCGCGCACGGAGAGCTTCACCCGGCTTGTGCCGAGCCTCGTTGCCGTTACCGGTTATGTCGTGGCCTTCTGGCTGCTGTCGTTCACCCTCAGGGTCATGCCCGCCGGCATCGTCTATGCCATCTGGTCGGGTGCGGGCATCGTGCTGATTGCGCTCGTCGCCTGGTTGGTTCTCGGCCAGAAGCTCGACCTGCCCGCAATCATAGGGCTGGGCTTCATCATCGCCGGTGTGTTCATTGTCAACGTGTTTTCAAACGCCACACTGCATTGATCCGCAGCCGACGCCTGCCCTCGGCAACCCCTTAACGGCTTCTTTCACCGACCCCTAAAATGCGTGTCCCCCGTTTGGGGGATGATTGAGGTATCTGCGCTATCCTAAGATCTCAAGGTGACGGAGATCGCCTGGAACAGGGGTCGGGGCAATGCGCATGTCGAGGGACAAGGCAAGAGGGTTGGTTGTGGGCGTGGCTGTGGCTGTCTGTGCGCTGGCCTTGCTCACCCCGCTGACCCTGAACTGGATCTCTGCTCACGCAGCCCGTGGCAAGCTGCAGGCGCTTGCAGACACATTGGCATTGAGCACCTTGCTGTCGGACGGAGACGACGATGACGCTGTCCTCGAAACCGCCATGGCCGCGATCGGTCCTCGCACGCAAGACCTGTCGCCGACGCTGCGTCGCTACAGGGTCGATGGCTTGCGAACCAGCGAAGTGGTGATCGCCTGCCGCTATACACCGCCGATCCCGTTTCTCTACACGGATGCCATCGACACGGTCGAAGTCACCGGGCGCGCCATCACCTGGCAGTGACGGCCATGCTCGAAGACCCTGACCTGCAGTGAATTCGGACCGCGGCGGCCAAGGAAGTGCATCCTCTCTGTTTGCACCCTGTATGTGCCGCGACAAGAATTGGGCAGCGGCACTTAACCGAATATTCTCCTTTGCTTGCAATCATTGCGCTCTCCGAGAACATTGACCTGACCGCATGATGCGCCGGTCTCGGATGCCAGCCCCTCGGGCATGTGACCGGAACCGAGCACGCTGCATCCCGATGCCTGCAACTGAGCCCCGACAGGACAGATCGCCAATCACCGCCGTTGCCGCCAATCTGGGGGTGATCGTCCTGGTGCTGCTTGCCGCCGCCATGGTCCCGCGCAGCGGCAAGGCCCTGGTGTTCATTCCGCCATGGTCGACACCGGACTCCATGGCCCGGGTCGTCGCCGGAGCCGGCGGTACGTTTGTCTCGACCTCGTCAAGCGGCTTTGCCGCCATCGCCCATTCCCCCGAACCCGGCTTCGCCCTCAGGCTGTTTCGCTCCGGAGCGTTTCTTGTGCTTGACGGAAGCCTCATCTCCGCCTGCTGGAGCAAGGACCCAACATGACCTTCATGGAATCGCTGCGCATTCGCGCCGGGCAATCGATCATTTCCCTGCTGTGGCTCAACGTGGCATTGCTCGTGGCCCGCGCCTGGTGGGGCATGGACGCGGATACGGTGGTCGTGATCGGCGGCGGCGCCGCCGTCGCGCTGACCGCCACGCTCACCTGGTGGCGCAGCCCGACGGGAACGGGAACGCGCATTTCCACCGGCCTGGCCCTGGCCGCCACGGTGGCGCTTCTGGTCTACGCGTTTACCGGTTCGCCGCTGCAGATCGACATGCACATGTATTTCTTCGCGAGCCTGGCCATCTGCGCCATCTGGGTGGACTGGCGGCCGATCGTGGCCTTCGCTGCTCTCACCGCGGTGCACCACCTGCTGCTTTACGTCGTTCTGCCGCACGCAGCGTTCCCGGGCACGTCCGATTTCGGCCGCGTCGTCCTGCACGCCGTCATCCTGATCCTTGAAGCGGGCATTCTGGTTGCGCTCGGCCATCTGCTGGCCAGGGCCTTCAGCCAGAACGATACGGCCATCGCGGAGGCCAGGAGAGCCAATATTCACGCCCTTGAGATGTCGCAGCGTGCCGAAGCCGCCAGTGCCGAAAGCGCCGCAGAAGACGCGCGCCGGGATGCCGAACGCCGCCTTGACAACGAACAGCTGCAGTTTGCCATCGATTCGCTCGGTGCGGGGCTCGAGAGTCTTGCCCGCGGCGATCTGCGCTACCGGCTCGACGCCGCGTTTACCGGATCGCTCGACAAGCTGCGTACCGATTTCAACAGCTCGATGGGAACTCTCGAAGGCGTCATTTCCGGCGTCGGTGCCTCCTCGGTCAACATGCGCAATGGCACCGAGGGCCTGCGCCTCGGCGCGGACCGGCTTTCGCAGCGCACCGAGCAGCAGGCTGCATCGCTGGAGGAAACCGCTGCCGCCATTGGCCGCATCACCGAAACCGTTCAGTCCTCGGCCGAGCGTGCCAGGGAGGCCGGCCGGCTGGTGGCCAATGCCAACAGGGATGCCGGCATATCCGCCGGAATCGTGTCCAATGCGGTCAGCGCCATGACGGACATCGAGGGGTCCTCGCACCAGATCAGCCAGATCATCTCGGTCATTGACGGCATTGCCTTCCAGACCAATCTGCTGGCGCTCAATGCGGGTGTCGAGGCGGCGCGGGCCGGCGAAGCGGGACGAGGCTTCGCCGTCGTCGCCCAGGAGGTCCGCGAACTTGCCCAGCGCTCCGCCAACGCCGCCAAGGAGATCAATGGCCTCATTGCCAAGTCATCGAGCCAGGTAAGCAACGGCGTCGCGCTGGTCAATCAGACCGGCGACGCCCTGCGAACCATCGGCGAGCAGATCAACACCATCAACGCGCATATCAGCGCCATCGTCGAGACGACACGCGACCAGGCCAGCGCGGTGTCCGAGATCAACTCGTCGGTCAACGAAATCGACCGCATGACGCAGCAGAATGCCGCCATGGCCGGAGACACCACCCGATCGGTCGCCAGCCTCGCCGACGATGCCGAGACGCTGGTCGCCCACCTGTCCGTCTTCTCGCTCAGCGGCAGCCACGGGGCAACCGCCGTGGCCCCGCGACAGCCCGCCAGCCGCGCGGCCTGAGACGGGTCCCCGGAACCGGCCGGCGGATTCGCCACCAGCACCGCCGGCCCTTCCCGTCTCCCTCAATCCCGCCCGAGCGTGGCCTCAGCGCCGCTTCGCCGGGCAGGTCGACAGCCCGAGCATCGAATAGAGCGGGCAGCTGCCGATCAGTCCCGTGACCAGCGGGATGATGCCGACGAGGGCGAACATCCGCCACGGCGCGGCCGGATAGAGCCAGAACAGGGCAAGCAGGATCAGTCCGGCAACGATGCGCACGGCCCGGTCTACGGCTCCGACATTGGTCTTCAACATCACAATCTCCCTTTGTTCGGCCGGCGCTCGACCGGCAACATGGTCGAGATTAGCGATGCACTGCCAGGCGGCATTGATTCCGATCAACCGCTGCCTCCCCCGCAGTCGCCCGCCTTTGCTTCGGCACGGGGATCGGTGCATTGCAGTGCAGCACGGTTGCACAATCGGTCGGGTAGGGTAGGCTCGCGGCTTTCCACGATCCGAAAAGCATGAACCGATGGCAGCGCCGCAAGACATCATCCACTACGAAGACATGGAACCCGGAGTGACCTTCCCGCTCGGACCGATGCCGGTCGACCGGGACGAAGTCGTTGCCTTCGCCCGGGAATTCGACCCGCAGCCGATGCATCTCGACGAGACGGCCGCAACGGCGTCCATCCTGGGCGGACTAGCGGCCTCGGGATGGCACAGCTGCGCCATGATGATGCGGATGATGTGCGATTCCTATGTGCTCGACACCGCTTCCGAGGGCGCGCCGCAGATCGATTTCGTCAAATGGCGCCGGCCGGTGCTGGTGGGCGATGTCCTCTCCGGCATCAGCCGCGTCGTCCAGCGGCGGCGCTCGAAGTCCAAGCCCGCCATCGGCATCGTCGCCCTCCGCCACGAGATCACCAACCAGCGCGGCGAAGTGGTGATGGAGGTCGAACATCCGGTAATGGTGCGGCTGCGCAATCCGGAGGCAGAGCTTTGAACCACGATCCGCTTCTCGCCATCGGTGAACGCATCGTGCTCGGCAGCCACCGTTTTACCGCCGAGGACATCATCGCCTTCGCCCGAAAGTTCGATCCGCAGCCCTTCCATCTCGACGCCGAGGCGGCAGCCCGAAGCATGTTCGGCGGCCTCTGCGCCAGCGGCTGGCACACGGTGGCGGTGTGGATGAAACTCAACGTCGCGGCCATCGCGCGCAGCCATGCCAATGCCGCCCGCGAAAACCAGCCGGTGCCCGAATACGGCCCCTCCCCCGGCATTCGCAACCTGCGCTGGATCAGACCGGTGTTCGCGGGCTCCACCATCACCTACTCACGCACGGTCAGCGGCATACGGCCCCTGCCGTCAAGGCCGGGCTGGTCGCTGCTCGAAACCACTGCGGATGCATGGAACGAAGGCGACGAAGCGGTGATGAGCTTCAGCAGCGCGGTTCTGCTGCGGTTGGCGGATGACGACCCGGAATAGCTGTCCCGGGGCGCTCAGTGACCCGCGTAGGAGATCAGCGTCCGCACGCTGACGCCGAGGTCCTCGAGCTTCTTCCTGCCGCCGAGATCCGGCAGATCGATGACGAAGCAGGCGGCGACGATGTCGGCGCCCATCTTCCTGAGCAGCTTGACCGCGCCCTCCGCTGTGCCGCCGGTGGCGATCAGGTCATCGACCAGGATCACGCTCTCGCCGGGCAGGAAGGCGTCCTTGTGCATCTCCATCTCGTCGACGCCGTATTCCAGGCTATAGGCCACGCTGACGGTCTCGTGCGGCAGCTTTCCCTTCTTGCGGATCGGAACGAAGCCTGCCGACAGTTGGTGCGCCATGGCGCCGCCGAGTATGAAACCGCGTGCCTCGATGCCGGCGACCTTGGCCACGCGCAGACCCGCATAGGGATGGACCAGTTCGTCCACCGCGCGACGGAAGGCGCGCGGTGCCCCGAGCAGCGTGGTGATGTCGCGGAACAGGATGCCGGGCTTGGGATAGTCCGGGATGGTGCGGATCGACGCCATCAGTTCGGATTGAAGGTCAGACATGGGCATGTCCCTCGTGTGTGAGTCACTCTGGCGGATTCAGGGTCCCCGAACAAGCTCGCCGCCGCGGCTTCCATCACATCAAAACGCCGCCCGAAGGCGGCGTTGAGAATGACGTCAGGCGCGGCAGCCGGCCATCAATGGTCCATCCGCGAATAGATCGCCTTCTTGGTCAGATACAGCAGCGCCGAGAAGATCAGCAGGAAGATCATCACCTTGAAGCCGAGGTGCTTGCGCGCCTCCAGGTGAGGCTCGGCGGCCCACATCATGAACGCGGCCACATCCTTGGCGTACTGGTCGAGCGTTTCAGGCGCGCCGTCGTCATAGGTGACCTGTCCGTCGCTGATCGGCTGCGCCATCGCCAGCGCCGGGCCGGCGATGAAGTAGGGATTGTAGTGCGCGCCTTCCGGCACGACGACGCCGGCGGGAGCTTCTTCATATCCGGTCAGCAGCGAGTAGATGTAGTTCGGCCCGGCCTCCTGATAGGTGGTGAACATGTCGAAGATGAACTGCGGGAATCCGCGCTCGACATAGCGGGCCTTGGCCAGCAGCGAGAAGTCGGGCGGGGCCGCGCCATTGTTAGCGGCCGCGGCGGCTTCCACGTTCGGGAACGGCGACGGGAAGTAGTCCGACGGCACCGAGGCGCGAGTGAACATTTCGCCGTCGACGTTCGGACCATCCTCGGTCTCGTGCGTTGCCGCGAAGGACTTGACCTGATCTTCCGAGTAGCCGAGCGCGCTCAGGGTGCGGAACGGCACCAGATGCATGGAATGGCAGGCCGCGCAGACTTCGCTGTAGACTTTCAGCCCGCGCTGCAGTTGAGCCTTCTCGAAGGTGCCGAAGGGTCCGGCAAAGGACCACTCGACTTCCTTGGGATGGTGGATCGGGTAGTGCGGCGTACCGCCGGCTGCCTCCTCCGCTGCCAGGGCAGGCGTGGCGCCGATCATGGCAGCCAGCGCGAACGGAACGATGCTTGCAAGAAGCGTTTTCATGTCGTCGATTCCTTTCCGTCGCTCTCGGTTAGCCGCGGGTTTCAGGTGAGGCCGCAGCCGCAGCGGGCTTCGAGCCACCCGAACCGCTGCGCTTTGCCAGCACGGCCTCGGTGATGGAGTTGGGCAGACGCCGCGGTGTCTCGATCAGTCCCAGCACCGGCAGGATCACCAGGAAGAAGGCGAAATAGAACAGTGTCGAGATCTGCGCCAGCGTGGTGTAGGTGCCTTCCGCAGGCTTGGCGCCGAGCCAGCCCAGGAAGATGGCATTGGCGACGAAGAGCCAGAAGAACAGCTTGTACCACGGACGGTAGACCGCGGAGCGGACCTTCGAGGTATCGAGCCACGGCAGCAGGAACAGCACCGCGATCGAACCGAACATGGCCAGAACGCCGCCGAGCTTGGAGTCGATCGGACCGATGCTGAAGGTGATGGCGCGCAGGATGGCGTAGAACGGCAGGAAGTACCATTCCGGCACGATATGCGCGGGCGTCTTGAGCGAGTTGGCCTGGATGTAGTTGTCGGCATGACCAAGGAAATTTGGCATGTAGAAGACGAACCAGCAGAACACCAGCAGGAACACGCTGGTGGCCAGTCCGTCCTTGATGGTGGCATAGGGCGTGAACTGCACCGTGTCGGTCTTCGACTTGATCTCGATGCCGGTCGGGTTGGTCTGGCCGGTCACATGCAGCGCCCAGACGTGGAGCACCACGACGCCGGCGATCATGAAAGGCAGCAGATAGTGCAGCGAGTAGAACCGGTTGAGCGTGGCGTTGTCCACCGCGAAGCCGCCGAGCAGGAACTGCTGGATTGTCTCGCCGATGCCGGGGAAGGCGGTGAAGAAGCCGGTGATCACGGTCGCGCCCCAGAAGGACATCTGGCCCCAGGGCAGCACGTAGCCCATGAAGGCAGTCGCCATCATCAGCAGCAGGATGACAACGCCCAGGATCCACAGCACTTCGCGCGGAGCCTTGTAGGAGCCGTAATACATGCCGCGCGCGATGTGGAGGTAGACCGCCACGAAGAAGAACGATGCGCCGTTGGCGTGCATGTAGCGCAGCAGCCAGCCGAAATTGACGTCGCGCATGATGTGCTCGACGGAATTGAACGCAATGCCGGTGGAGGCGGCGTAGTGCATGGCCAGCACGATGCCGGTCAGCAGCTGCACGACCAGCATCATGGAGAGGATGGCGCCGAAAGTGTAGGCATAGTTCAGATTGCGCGGGACCGGGTAGGAGACGAAACTGTCATGGGTCAGCCGCATCAACGGCAGACGGGAATCCATCCATTTGCCGAAGCCGGTCGTCGGATTGTAAGTCGAATGATCGCCACTCATGGTCAATAGCCCCCTTAGCCGATCTTGATGACAGTGTCGGACGTGAAGGAAAACAGCGGCACAGCCATGTTTTCCGGCGCCGGACCTTTGCGAATGCGGCCCGCCGTATCGTAGTGCGAGCCGTGGCAGGGGCAGAACCAGCCGCCGAAATCGCCGGCCTGGCCAAGCGGAATGCAGCCCAGATGGGTGCAGACGCCGATCATGACCAGCCAGTTCTCGTTGCCTTCGCCGGCGGAGCGGTCGATGTCGGTCGCTTCGGCGCCCGCCTGCAGGTTTGCATTGCGCGCCAGCGGATCCTTGAGGTCGTCGAGAGCCACAGCCTTGGCTTCCTCGATTTCCTTGTCCGTGCGGTTGCGAATGAACACCGGCTTGCCACGCCATTTGACGGTCAGCGACATGCCCGGCTCAAGGCTGGCGACATTGACCTCGATGGAGGAGGCGGCCAGGGTCGACGCATCGGGCGCCATCTGGTCGATGAACGGCCAGACCGCCGTGGCGGCGCCGACGACACCGGCCATGCCGGTGGCGATGTAGAGAAAATCCCGGCGGGTCGGCTCGCCCGAGGCATCATTCGCAGTCATGTGTTCACTCACGGCTCAACATCCTCTTCAAGCTGCGTCCGGATCAGTATTCCGCCCTGCCCCGCCGGCAAGAACCCGCATGCCGACATTGTGGCGGAATCCTGTCAATCGCGCGGTTTCTAAGCGGGTTACGCGGAGAAGTCCAGACCGCACGGAAGCAGATGGTCACATTGTCGCGGGAAAACGCGAGGTGCCTATTCGGCCGCCAGTTCGGCGCCGATGAAGCCGCCCGACTGGCGCGCCCACAATTCCGCGTAAAGGCCGCCATTGGCGACAAGTTCTTCATGGGTTCCGCTCTCGATGATGCGGCCCTCATCCATCACCACCAGCCGATCCATGCGCGCGATCGTCGACAGCCGGTGAGCGATGGCAATCACGGTCTTGCCCTGCATGAGGATGTCGAGATTGTCCTGGATGGCCGCCTCGACCTCCGAATCGAGCGCCGAGGTGGCCTCGTCGAGCACCAGGATCGGCGCGTCCTTGAGCATCACCCGGGCGATGGCGATGCGCTGGCGCTGGCCGCCGGACAGCTTGACGCCGCGCTCGCCGACATGGGCATCGAGCCCGACACGGCCGTTCTGGTCGGAGAGCCGGCCGATGAACTCCCAGGCCTCGGCCTGTTCGGCAGCCCGCCGCACCATCTCGTCATCGGCGTCGGGCCGGCCGAAGACGATGTTCTCGCGGATCGAGCGGTGCAGCAGGGCGGTGTCCTGCGTCACCATGCCGATCTGCCGGCGCAGCGATTCCTGCGTCACCCCGGCAATGTCCTGCCCGTCGATGAGAATCCGGCCCGAGCCGAGGTCGTAGAAGCGCAGCAGCAAGTTGACGAGCGTCGACTTGCCGGCGCCGGAGCGGCCGACGACGCCGACCTTCATTCCCGGCTCGATGTCGAGCGACAGGCCGGCAATCACCTCGCGGTCCCTGGAATAGCCGAAGTTGACATCATCGAAGCGGATCGAGGCCTGCCGGACCGTCAGCCGGGGCGCGTCCGGCCTGTCGACCAGGCCGATCGGCCTGGAGACCAGCTCGGCGGAATTCTGCACTGTGCCGATATTGCGCATCAGCCCGTTGAGCTGGGTCATCATCCGCCCCAGCAGCATGTTGAGACGAAGCACCAGCGACAGCGTGAAGGCCACCGAACCGACCGAGATCGTGCCCGCCAGCCAGAGATTGATGGCGAAGGCCGCCACCGCGGTGATCATCAGGCCCGAAAGCAGCGCCAGCGAGGCGCGCACGCCGGTCAGATATCGGGTGAAGGGAATGATGGTGGCGATGAACTGGTCGAAGCCGCGCCGAATGTAGCGGTCGTTGTCGTCCTCGCGCGCATAGAGCTTGAGCGTCTGGATGTTGGAGTAGCTGTCGACCAGCCGGCCATTGAGCAGCGACCCTGCCTCGGCGCTGGCGCGGGCATGCCTGCGGATGCGCGGCACGAAGTAGCGCGCCATCAGGGCAAACAGCACGATCCAGACGGCAACCATCGCAGCCAGCCGCCAGTCGAGCTGCGCCACCAGCGCCATGGTGGTCACCGTGTAGATGGCGATGAACCACACCACCTGCAGCAGCGAGATCATGAAGTCGCCCGTTGCCTGTCCGGCCGACCAGACCTTGGTGACGATGCGGCCCGCGAAATCGTTCTGGAAGAACGCCAGGTTCTGCCGCGCCACATGCACATGTGCCTGCCAGCGCACCAGATTGTAGAAGCCGGGAACCACGGTCTGTTCCTCGACCAGCGCCGCCAGCGTCGTCACCAGGAAGCGCGCCAGAATGACGACGAACAGCATGAAGGCCAGCGCCGGGCCGTGGTCGCCGATCAGCCCATGCCAGCCGGCCGCCGGGACGGCGTTATCCAGCACATCGACCAGCAGGCCCACGAAATAGAACAGCGCCGCCTCGAGCAGCGCCACCAGCCCGCCGAGCACCAGCATGGCGACGAAGGCCGACCGGGCCTGGCCGACATAGTGCCACAGGAAGGCGACCAGCCCCTGGGGTGGGCGATAGCTGGCCCGCGGCACAAACGGATTGATCCAGCGTTCGAAGGCGAGCAGCAGCGGACGAAATATCATGGCGTGAGAATAGGACTCGGTTCGGGTTTGGCAACGGGGGCGATGGGCAGCGGCCGGCACCTGATCCCGCACGGCGTGGCCGGTTCCGGGAGCGGCCTCATTCGGCTGCTGCCGGTCCGGCATCGGCATCGGCATCCACATCGATGAAGCCGCCCGACTGCCGCGACCACAGGGCGGCATAGATGCCGCCGCCGGCCACCAGTTCGGCATGGGTTCCGGTCTCGACGATCTCGCCGCGGTCAAGCACCACCAGCCGGTCCATTTCGGCGATCGTCGACAGCCGGTGGGCAATCGCGATCACCGTCTTGTTCTCCATCAGCGCGAACAGGTTTTCCTGGATCGCCGCCTCGACTTCGGAATCAAGCGCCGAAGTGGCTTCGTCGAGCATCAGGATCGGTGCGTCCTTGAGAAAGACCCGGGCGATGGCGATGCGCTGGCGCTGGCCGCCGGACAGCTTGACGCCGCGCTCGCCGACATGGGCGTCCAGCCCCTTGCGGCCGACCGCGTCCTCCAGCCCGGCGATGAACTCGAGCGCATTGGCCTTGCGCGCGGCTTCGATGATTTCGGCCTCGGTGGCGTCCGGCCGGCCATAGGCGATGTTGTCGCGCACCGAGCGATGCAGCAGCGAGGTGTCCTGGGTGACGACGCCGATCTGCGCGCGCAGGCTGTCCTGGGTCATCTCGGCGATGTTCTGGCCGTCGACGAGGATGCGCCCCGATTCAAGATTGTAGAAGCGAAGGAGCAGGTTGACGAGAGTGGTCTTGCCGGCGCCGGAGCGACCGACGAGGCCGATCTTCTCTCCCGGGCGAATCGACAGCGACAGGTCCTCGATCACGCCGCTGGCCTTGCCGTAGTGGAAGCGCACCTGGTCGAATTCGATCTGGCCGTGGCGGGCGGAAAGCACGGCGGCATTGCGCCGGTCGACGACGTCGTGCGGCCTGGCCATCATGTCCATGCCGTCCTGGACGATGCCGATGTTCTCGAACAGGCCCGACACTTCCCACATGATCCACTGCGACATGCCGTTGATCCTGAGCGATAGCCCGATGACCACGGCAATGGCGCCGACCGAGACGATTCCGTTCATCCAGAAGTAGATCGACAGCGCGGCGACCAGGAAGACCAGCACCGAATTGTTGAGATAGATGCTCGTCTCCAGTCGCGTGACGAGCCGCATCTGCCGGTGCACGGTCTCGAGGAACTGGTCCATGCTTTCCCGCGCATAATCTTCCTCGCGGCGCGAATGCGAGAACAGCTTCACGGTGGAAATGTTGGTGTAGCTGTCGACGATCCGGCCGGTCATGGCGGATCGGGCATCCGCCTGATCGGCGGCAATGGCGCTCATCCGCGGCACGAAATAGCGGATCAGCGAGGCATAGATGATGACCCAGGCGACCAGCGGCAGCGCCAGCCGCCAGTCGGCGCTCGCCACCATGGTGATCATGGCAATGAAATAGACCAGCACATAGACGAAGACATCGGTGAGCTTCATCACCGATTCGCGGATCGCCAGCGAGGTCTGCATCACCTTGGTGGCGACGCGTCCGGCGAACTCGTTGGCGAAGAAGGTCAGGCTCTGGCGCAGCAGGTAGCGGTGCATCTGCCAGCGCGCGATCATCGGGTAATTGCCGAGCAGGGTCTGGTGGATGATCGTCGAATGCAGATAGACCGTCAGCGGCAGGCCGATCAGCACCATGGCGCCCATCCAGGCCAGCCGCGTGCCTTCGCGCTCGAGGAAGCCCGCCTGGTCGGCGGTGGACAGCCAGTCGACGATCGAGCCGAGGAAGCCGAACAGCATCACCTCGCCCACCGAGATCAGTGCGGCGGTGATCCCCATCATCACCAGCCACGGCGCGGCGTCGCGCGAATAGTGCCAGCAGAAGGCGATCAGCCCCTGCGGCGGCGCCTGCGGCTCCGGGGCGGGATAGGGATTGAGGCGGCGTTCAAACCAGGCGAACATGATCCGGATCCTGTGCGGCTCTGGCCGCGAAAAGAGAAGGCGCCTGCCGACCCCGGCCGGTGGCCATGGGCGCAAGCGATCCTGTGATGGCTGCCGCCTGTCCTGACAGGCTTGAGCGGGCGGCGTTCAACCCGGCCTCGGCGCATCGGCGCCGCAACCCGCGAAGCGAATGCCTTACACCGTCAAACCCAAGACGAAAAGATGGGCGCGATCAAGGCGCTTTGCGTCGGGCCGGCGCTGTGGCAAGGAAGCGACATGACCAAACCCGCCATCGCCCTCTACCAGCCCGACATTCCCGGCAACACCGGCTCGATCCTGCGGCTCGGCGCCTGCCTCGGCATCGAGGTGCATGTCATCGGGCCCGCCGGCTTCGACATGTCCGACCGCAACCTCAAGCGCGCCGGCATGGACTATCTCGAACTGGCGGCGCTGACCAACCACGTCTCCTTCGACACTTTCGAAGGCTGGAGGAAGAAGACCGGACGCCGGCTGGTGCTGTCGACCACCAAGGCGGCCCTGCCCTATCTCGACTTTGCCTACAGGACAGACGACATCCTGCTCTTCGGCCGCGAAAGCGCCGGCGTGCCCGAATCGGTCCACGCGCTCGCCGACGCCCGTGTCGTCATCCCGATGCAGCCCGGCGCCCGCTCGCTCAATCTGGCGCTTTCGGCGGCCATCCTCGCCAGCGAGGCGTTGCGCCAGACCCGCACCTGACCGCCAAGGCCGTCAGGCGTAGCTCACCACCTCGAATTCGATGCCGTCGCCATCGTCGAAATAGAAGCGGCGACCAGGCTCGTAGTCGGCATGCGAATGGGTTGCATACCCCATGGCCCTGATCTTCGCCTCCACCGCGTCGAGGTTTTCGACGACCACGCCGACATGGTTGAGATTGCCAACTTCGCGTCGTGCATTGCCCTGACGGGCTTTCGTGGTGGGTGGGGTATAAAGCGCCAGATAGGACGAATCGTCGCCGACATGGACCGAGAACCCCTTGTCGATCGACGGCCCCTGCCAGCGGATCTTCCAGCCGAAAAGCTTCGTCATCCGCTCCGCGGTGGCGCGCGCGTCGGTGACTGTGAAATTGACATGTTCGAGGGCCGTTTCAGACATGATGATCTCCTGAGGGCTGATGCAGTGGTTGACACGCTACTTCCTCAAGTTAACTTGAGGTCAAGGAGTTTTTCATCATGACCACAGCCCCCGGCCTGATCTCCATCGGCGACGTCGCCCGCCGCACCGGGCTCGCCGTCTCCGCCATCCGCTACTATGAGGATGAGGGCCTGGTCAGCGCGCGGCGAACGCCGGGCGGACGACGCCAGTTCCTGCGCTCCGACATCCGCCGCCTGTCCTTCGTCCTCATCGCCCAGCAACTGGGCTTTTCGCTCGACGAGATCCGCCGCCAGCTGCGGACGCTGCCGCTGGAACGAACCCCGACGAAGGCGGACTGGGAGAAGATCAGCCTCGGCTTCCGGTCGCACCTCGATGAGAAGATCGGGCAGCTCGAACGCCTGCGCAACCGGCTCGACGGCTGTATCGGCTGCGGCTGCCTGTCGCTCGACACCTGCCGGCTCTACAACCCCGAAGACCGCGCCGCCCGCCACGGCAAGGGACCGCGCCTGGTTCTTCAGGACAGTGTCCGCGACGGCGTGCCGCGGCCTGAAACAGTGGGTATCGATCACGATTGTTGATCTGAGGACATGCGCTAACCGGAAATCGCGAACGCCGGCAGAAAGTCGGTATGCCGCAGAAGAATCAATTCGACAAAAGCAATTTCAAGTAGAATATTAGCCCTGTAGGCAAATGCAGCAATCTCTTTGGAATCAGGGGATATGGCCATGAGCTTCGGTTTGACTGCTTTCACGCTGTTTCACGTTCTTCTCAGTCTGGTCGCAATCGTCAGTGGCCTCGCGGTGCTGGCCCACTGGTTGCGAGCGAACACCATGTCGCGCTGGACCGGCTTCTTTCTCTGGACCACCATCGCCACGACGCTGACAGGGTTCCTGTTCCCGTTCAAGGGATTCACGCCGGCGATAGGGGTCGGCCTCATCTCGACCATCATCCTGGCTGTCGCACTGGTGGCGCTCTACCGGTTCCATCTGTCGGGCGGGTGGCGGACGATCTTTATCGCCACGTCCGTTGCGGCACTCTATTTCAACTGCTTCGTGCTCGTGGTTCAGTCATTCCTGAAGGTGCCGTTCTTGCATGCGCTGGCGCCGAACGGATCGGAGCCGCCCTTCGCCATCGTTCAGGCCATAGTGCTGATCGGCGCGCTCGCAGCTGGATATCTGGCGGTCAGACGATTCCGTCCGGCCATCGCCTGATCGCGCCGGCAACGCTGGAAAACTGAAGGCATCTTTGGACGAGCGATGCGTCCACCGGCTCAGTCCGCCGTCGGCAGCCTTCGCATGGTGAATTCGATCCGGTCGTCCGGCAGCGGCCGCCAGCTTTCGACTTCGGTCCAGTAGGCGGCCTTCGGCCAGGTGGAGAACCACTCCCTCGCCTTGGAGCGCGCCTCTTCTCGGCTCATCAGGTAGGTCTCGCGCACGAACGCACCGGGCGTCCGCCCCGAGGCTTCGGATGCGGGCTGCGAACGGGCGCGCGCCAGCTGGCGGCGCAGTCCGTCAAGCGGCGGGCGGGGAGGCAGTCGGCTCATCGCTGATCCTTGTTCCGGCATCACAATAGCGGCAAACGCGCAATTCCGCGAGTCCGGCAAAACAACGCCGGTGACCGCAGAGAGTTTCCCGGAATCGATGTTGCTGCTATGCATCCATCAAACATCAAGGATTTTTCATGCAACGCCCCGCACTGCCCGTCGGTCTGCCCGCCGACATCGAAGCCAAGAAGACGCTCGCACGCAGCTGGTTCGAGCAGCTCCGCGACACGCTCTGCGCCAGTTTCGAGAGCCTCGAGGACGCCGTCGACAACCCCCAGGGCGAGGGCGAGCCCGGCCGCTTCGTGCGAACGCCATGGACCCGGGAGGGCGACTCGGGCGGCGGCGTCATGTCGATGCTGAAGGGCCGGGTGTTCGAGAAGGCCGGCATTCACACCTCGACCGTGTTCGGCGAGTTCTCGCCTGAGTTCCGCAAGCAGATACCCGGCGCCGAGGAGGACCCGCGCTTTTGGGCCTCAGGGATCTCGCTCATTGCCCATCCGCTCAATCCGCACGTGCCCACCGTGCACATGAACACCCGCATGGTGGTGACCACCAGCCACTGGTTCGGCGGCGGCGCCGACCTGACCCCGGTTCTCGACGCGCGCCGCACGGCGACGGATCCCGATGCGCTGCTGTTCCACCGGGCCATGCAGATCGCCTGCAACCGCCATGCGGTCGCCGATCACCCGAAGTTCAAGGAGTGGTGCGACGAGTATTTCTTCCTGCCGCATCGCAACGAGCAGCGCGGCATCGGCGGCATCTTCTACGACTGGCAGCATTCCGACGACGCCGACGGCGGCTGGAATGCCGACCTGGCCTTCACCCAGGATGTCGGCCGCGCCTTCAACGTCGTCTACCCCAAGATCGTGCGCGCCAATTTCAACCAGCCCTGGACGCAAGACGAGCGCACCGAGCAGCTCATTCGCCGCGGCCGCTATGTCGAGTTCAACCTGCTCTACGACCGCGGCACGATCTTCGGCCTGAAGACCGGCGGCAACGTGCCCTCGATCCTGTCCTCCCTGCCGCCGGTGGTGATGTATCCCTGAGCCGAGGGTGCAATCCGGCCGGTTTTGCGATAGACTCGCGGTCCGTCGGCCGGCACCAGCCGGTCATGGCGTTGTTTCATTTTCGGTCTCGAAAAGGAGGACACCCCATGAAGACCTTCCATTGCGGAACACTTGTGCCGGGTTGCGACTGGCACACGCGTAGCGACAGCGAGGCGGAAATCGTCTCCCGCTCGGTCGATCATCTCCGCCAGACCCACGGCGAGACGATCATCCGCGAATCGATGATCGAGCAGATCAAGGCGCGCATCCAGGACGAACAGGACGCCGCCTGAGGCGGGCGACGACCGGCGCACGCTGCCGGATGGAGCCGGCCGGCTCCGGTCAGCCCGTCAGGTTGAGAAACGCCAGCAGTTGCGCCCGGTCGAGGACGAAGTTGGAGTGAATCCAGCGTTCCTCGGCCGCGGCGAGTTTCGTGCCCAGATCCGGTCCCGGCTTGATGCCCGCGGCAATGAGATCCTTTCCCGTAAGCGGAAAGTCCGGCCGCACCCATCTGCCGGCGCGCGCGAGAAGCCGCGTCAGTCCGGCAAGTTCCGGGCTCGGAGCCGAATCCTCGGTCGGATCGGGCCGGCCGCGCGCCACCACCAGCGCCAGCCGCAGGCGGTCGGTGACCGGCTGCGGGCCGTGCTTGTACAGCATGCGGTCGAGCGCTGTTTCCGCCAGCCCCGCGGCCGGCTGCGGCGTGCCGGCCCAGGCGTTGAGCCGCTCTGCCTCTGCGCGCGACAGCTTCAGCCGTCCCGCCATCGCCGCCACCCGCAGCGGGTCGGGGGGAACGATCGCCATCAGCCGCATGAGCGCGTCGGGCTCCCAGCCCCGGGCCTGCTCGCTGGCGATCAGGCCCGGCATCGAGTCGATGCCCCATTTTTCGGTTTCCGGCAGCACCGCCGCGAGCACCCCCGCCTGCCGCATCCACAGCAGCGCCCGGCCCGGATCCGCCGCTCCGAGAAGCGCCTTGAGTTCCTTCCACACCCGTTCCGCCGAGAGCGTGGCGAGCTTGTCCTTGGCGCGCGCCGAAGCCCGCAGGGCGTCGGCATCCGGACGCCCGCCGCCATAATGGGCGAAGAAGCGGAAATAGCGCAGGATCCTGAGATGATCCTCGGCAATCCGCTCCGGCGCCTCGCCGATGAAGCGGATCGTGCGGCTGTCGATGTCGGCCAGCCCGCCGACCCAGTCGAACACCGTGCCGGACTGATCGACATAGAGGGCGTTGATGGTCAGGTCGCGACGGCGCGCATCCGCCGACCAGTCGGCCCCGAATGCCACCGTCGCCCGCCGGCCGTCGGTCTCGACGTCGTGCCGGAGCGTCGTCACCTCGAAGCCGTGCCCCCCGATCAACAGCGTCACGGTGCCATGGTCGATACCGGTCGGGACTGCCTTGATGCCGGCCGCGGCGGCCCGTTTGACCACCTCCTCGGGCCGCCAGGTGGTGGCGAGATCGATGTCGCCGACCTTGACCCCCATCAGCGCGTTGCGCACCGCACCGCCCACCACCCGCACCTCGCCGCCATCGGCATTGAGCAGCGCGAAGATGCGCTGCAAGGCCGGATCGGCGAACCAGCCCTCGCCGGAGAGATTGGGAGGAGCGATGCTCATGCATAAAGCCTTTCGTACAGCGTGCGGATGATGCCCGCCGTCACGCCCCAAATGTGATGCTCGCCATAGGGCATGACGTAGTAATGGCGTTCGATGCCCTCCCAGATGCGGCTTTCGCGGCGGTGGTTGGCCGGGTCCATCAGAAAGGCCAGCGGCACCTCGAAGACGGCGTCGACCTCGTCCGGATTGGCCACGAGACGGTAGCCGGGCCGGACCAGCGCCAGCACCGGCGTGATCCGGAAGCCCGTCGTGGTCAGATACACCGGCAATTGGCCCACCGGTTCGACAAAGCTGCGGTCGAGGCCGATCTCCTCTTCCGCCTCGCGCATCGCGGCCACTTCCACCGTCCCGTCGCCTGCATCCACCGAGCCGCCGGGAAAGGCGACCTGACCCGAATGCCGGCGCATGGCCGCGGACCGTCGGGTGAGGATGACGCGCGGCTCGGCGCCGTCATCGATCACCGGCACAAGCACGGCCGCCTCGCGCAACTGCGTGCCGACCAGACGCGACACCATATCCGGGTTGAGCACATGATCGCCATGCGCCAGGAAGGACGGGCCGGCGGCGTCGGCATTCTCGTCCGCGTCCTCCAGTCCCAGCACCCGCTCGGGCACATGCGCGATCGCGCGGCGCCGGAAGTCCCGGGCGTCGAATCGCTCTTCGGCGTGGTCAGTCACTCCGCGGCACCGACGTCGGCGCCGGTCTCGGCCATCGGCATCACCGGGAAGACGGCGCCGGTCGAGCGCAGCACGAACATCGCCGTGCCGTCGATCTCGGCCTCCTCGCCCAGCGCCAGGAGATCATAGGTGACCGCCCGGCTGACGAGCGCTTCCAGCCTGCCGCGGACCAGCAGATAGGGCTTGAGCTGCCTGTCGTCACCCTCGACCACGAACCGGATTGGATTGTCGGGGCCGGCGCGGACCACGTCGCCGACATTGGTGCGGAAGGTCAGCACCGGTCCGTCGTCCTCGACCGTGCGCGTCATCTCGACGGCCAGGAACGGCGCATCGACCACCCGGATGCCGATCTTTTCCACAGGCGTGATCAGATAGGTCTTGCCGTCATCGTCGCGCCTGAGGACCGTGGAAAACAGCCGCACCAGCGGCGCCCTGCCGATCGGCGTGCCCATGTAGAACCAGGTGCCGTCGGCGCGGATTTCCATGTCGATATCGCCGCAATAGTCAGGGTTCCAGCGTTCGATCGGCGGCAGACCGTCCTTGCCGGCATTGCGGTCTCCCGCGGCCCGGCTGATCATCGCGGCTAGCCCCGATGCATCTGTTTGTTCGGTCGTCCTTGTTTTTGCCATTGTCCTGTCCAGCTATTCGGTCAGGTAATGAGATAGTGAACTCAGCGGCACTTGTCAGCCTTTGACGGGCGAATAAGCTGTCTTCCGAGCCACGATGGTGCAATGTGAGCCCCCGGGCCCACACCGGCAAGCAAGCGGAGAACCCCATGGGACGCATCGACACAGGCACCGCGCCAGGCGACGAAAAGGCGATGATCGCCGCGGCGGAACAGGCGCTTGAGGACATCGCCTCGATCCGCGAGGCAGTGTCGGAGGTCATCTTCGGCCAGGAGAGCGTGGTCGAACGCACCCTTCTGGCCGTGCTCTCCGGCGGTCACGCCCTGCTGGTTGGCGTTCCCGGCCTCGCCAAGACCAAGCTCGTTTCGACGCTGGGCACCGTGCTCGGCCTGTCGGCCAACCGGATCCAGTTCACCCCCGACCTGATGCCGTCGGACATTCTCGGCTCCGAAGTCATGGACCAGAACGAGGCCGGACGCCGTTCGTTCCGTTTCGTGCCCGGCCCGGTCTTCACCCAGCTGCTGATGGCCGACGAGATCAACCGCGCCTCGCCGCGCACCCAGTCGGCGCTGCTCCAGGCTATGCAGGAATACCATGTCACCGTCGCCGGCGCCCGCCACGACCTGCCGCGGCCGTTCCATGTGCTGGCCACCCAGAACCCGCTGGAGCAGGAAGGCACCTACCCGCTGCCCGAAGCCCAGCTCGACCGCTTCCTGATGCAGGTCGACGTGCCCTATCCGGAAATGGCCGCCGAGCGCCGCATCCTGATGGAAACCACCGGCGTCAACGAGGCCGAGCCGCGGGCCGCCATCGATGCCGTCCGCCTGGCCTCGATCCAGTCGCTGATCCGGCAGATGCCGGTGCCCGAAACGGTGGTCGA
Organism: Hoeflea marina; assembly: GCF_003182275.1. GTDB lineage: Bacteria > Pseudomonadota > Alphaproteobacteria > Rhizobiales > Rhizobiaceae > Hoeflea > Hoeflea marina. Next base: position 101,780 of record NZ_QGTR01000006.1, on the reverse strand, counting down.
CGCGATTCTCGAGCTGGTCCGCTCCGCCCGTCCCGGGCACGGCAACAAGACCACCGACGCCCATGTCGCCTGGGGTCCCGGCCCGCGCGCCGGGCAGGCGATGATGCTCTGCGCGCGCGCGCGCGCGCTCTATGACGGTCGGCTGGCGCCGTCGGTCGACGATGTCCGCGCACTGGCCGAACCGGTGCTGCAGCACCGCATGGCGCTGACATTCGCCGCCCGCGCCGAGGGCGTCGGCATCCGCGATGTCATTGCCGGGCTCGCAGCCCCGCAGGCCGGCTGACCGGATGGCGGCTCGCGGCCAGCTCACGCAATCGACGACCCGGCTTGACGCACTCGCCCGCGCCCGCCAACGCGCCGCCCTGCTGCCCGATTGCCTGGCCGAAGCGCGTCGCGTCGCCAACACGGTGATCGCCGGCTGGCATGGCCGCCGCAAGCGTGGCATCGGCGAGACCTTCTGGCAGTTCCGCCCCTATGTCGACGGCGAATCGCTGTCGCGCATCGACTGGCGCCGCTCGGCCCGCGACGACAGTCTCTATGTCCGCGACCGCGAATGGGAGGCCGCCCACACCATCTGGCTCTGGGCCGACCTGTCGCCGTCGATGCATTTCAAGTCCGATCTCGGCCTGGTCTCCAAGGAGAGCCGCGCGCTGGTGCTGCTGCTGGCCGCAGCCGAACTGCTCTCTCGGTCCGGCGAGCGCATCGCCTTTCCCGGCGTGCTTGAGCCGGTGGCCTCGCGCAACGCCGCCGAGCGGCTGGCCATGGCATTGTCGCTGGCCAGGTCCGGGCCCGCCGGCATGCCCGATCTGGGCCGGATCAGCCGCAGCAGCGAAGTGGTGCTGATCGGTGACTTCCTCGACGAGGCCGACACGCTGGAGGGCTGCATCGCCCCCGCGGCGCGGCGCGGCATCCGCGGCCACGCCATCGAGGTCTATGATCCAGCCGAGGAGACCTTCCCCTATTCCGGCCGCACCGAATTCCGCGATCCGGAAACCGGCGCCAAGCTGGTGGCCGGCCGCGCCGAAACCGTGGCCGCCGACTATCGACGCGTCTGGCTGGCGCGGCGCGAGGCCATGGGGGCCGAAGTCCGGCGCCTGGGCTGGAGCTTTCTGCCCCACCGCACCGACCGCCCCGCCTCCGAGGCGCTCGCCGCGCTGCACGGACGACTGTCGGGCGTGCCGGGCGTGATGAAGACGGAGGCGCGCTGATGGGCGGGCTCCCGATCGCCTTCGGCGCCCCGGCGCTGCTGTTCGGCTTGCTGGCACTGCCGGTGATCTGGTGGTTGCTGAGGCTGACGCCGCCGCGGCCGCAGGCCGAGCCCTTTGCGCCGCTGTCCATTCTTGCCCGCGTGCTCAAGACCGAGGAAACGCCGGCGCACAGCCCCTGGTGGCTCACGGCGCTCAGGCTGCTGGTGGCGGCCCTGGTGATCCTCGCCCTCTCCGAGCCGGTGCTCAATCCGCGCGACAATTCGCTGGCCTCCGACGGGCCGCTGGTGATCATGATCGACAACAGCTGGGCTGCGGCGCCCGACTGGGATGCGCGCGTCAGTGCGGCGGAAATGCTGATCGGCGACGCGGAGACCAGCGAGCTGCCGGTGATCATCGCGCTGACGGCGGATCGCCGCAACGACGCCTCCCCCGGTACCGCCGACCATGCCCGCGAGCAGCTGCTCGCCGCCGCCCCCCGCCCCGCAAGGCCCGAACGCGATGCCACCGTCGGCGCCATCATCGCCGGCCTCGACGGCGTCCGGCCCGGCACCGTTGCCTTCCTCAGCGACGGCATAGCCACGCCGGACAGCGCCGACGCCCTGAAGCGCCTGCTCGATCTCGGGCCGGCCGAATTCCGGCTGATCGAATCGGGCGCGGGCAGGCCGCCCGCCCTGACCTCCGCTTCCAACGGCGCCGAGTCGCTGGAAGTCACCGCCAGCCGCCTGCCGGAAGCCGCAACGGGGACCGAGACCCTGACCGCGCGGGACATCCGGGGCCACGACATCGCCGCCGGCCGGCTGAGCTTCGAGGCCGGAGAGGGTGCCGCCGGCGGCACCATCGAGGCCCCCTTCGAGCTGCGCAACGACATCGCCCGCATCTCCGTGGGCGCCGAGCCCACCGCCGGCGGTGTCCGTCTGCTTGACGACAGCTTCCGCCGTCGTCGCGTTGCGCTGATCTCCGGCGAGGCCGCCGACATCGCCCAGCCGCTGCTCTCGCCGCTCTACTACATCAACAGGGCTCTCGCGCCCTATGCCGACCTGGTCAGGGCCGAAAGCGCCGATTTGAGTCAGGCCATTCCGTCGCTGATCGCGCAGAATCCCGCCGTCATCATCATGGCCGACATCGGCATCCTGCCCGATGAACCGGGCAGGCAGCTGGAGGAGTGGGTCAATCGCGGCGGCACGCTGGTTCGCTTTGCCGGACCTCGACTGGCGGCTGCTCCCGCCGACGATCCGCTGGTACCGGTGCAACTGCGCAAGGGCGAGCGCGAGCTCGGCGGCGCGCTGTCCTGGGTCGAGCCGCAGCCGCTGGCCGACTATCCGGTCACGGGGCCATTCGCCGGACTGCCGTCGCCGCAGGATGTCACCGTCAGCCGCCAGGTGCTGGCCGAACCCTCCGCGGATCTTGCAGCGCGCACCTGGGCGAGCCTTGCCGACGGCACGCCGCTGGTCACCGCCGCCGAGCGCGGCGGCGGCCGCATCGTGCTGTTCCATGTCACGGCGGCGGCCGGCTGGTCCAACCTGCCGATCTCGGGCCATTTCGTCGATATGCTGCGCCGCGTCGTGCAGCTCTCCCATGCGGTGGCGGGGGCCGGTGGAACTGCGTCCGGGATCCTGCCGCCCTGGCGGCTGCTGGACGCGAGCGGCGGGCTGGTGCCCGCCTCGGGCGACGCCAGGCCGCTTGATCTCACGACCGGCATCCCGGCGCACGCCGGCGCGGACAATCCGCCGGGACTCTATGGCACCGAGGACGGCTTCGTCGCGCTCAATCTGTTCGGAACCGGAGACCTGCTCGAACCTCTGGCCGTCCCGGACACCGATGTGACCGTCACCCGGGCGCCGATCGCCGGCGACACCGCCTTCGATTTCAAGCCGTGGCTGTTCGGTGCAGCACTGCTCGGGCTTCTCGTCGACACGCTCATCGTCCTGGTGATGGGCGGAGCCGCCCGCCGCTTCAGGGCGCGCGGCGCGGCGGCGGCGGCGGTTCTCCTGCTGGGCGCGGGGCTGGCTGCCATGCCCCATCCGGCCAGGGCTCAGGCCGCCGGGGACAGTCAGCCCGGGGACGCCGACATTCTCGACCGGCTTGACCGGACGCATCTCGCCTATGTGATCACCGGCGACGACGATGTCGACCGTACCAGCCGTCTCGGTCTCGACGGCCTGTCGAGCTATCTGACGGGCCGCACCGCGCTCGAGCCGGGCGACGCCGTCGGCGTCGACATCGAGACCGACCAGCTGGCCTTCTACCCGCTGATCTACTGGCCGATGAGCGACAACTCCCCCATGCCCTCGGCCTCGGCGATAAGCCGCATCGACGCCTACATGAAGGGCGGCGGCAGCGTTCTCTTCGACACCCGGGACCGCATCGCCGACATCGGCACCGGCGGCGGCAGCCCCGAAACGCTGCGGCTGCAGACGATTCTCGCCGATCTCGACATTCCCCCGCTGGAGCCGGTTCCGGCGGACCATGTGCTCACCAAGTCCTTCTTTCTTCTCGACAGTTTCCCCGGCCGCTATGCCGATGGCCCGCTCTGGATCGAGGCGCTGCCGGAACAGACCGACGACGGGGCCCGGCCGGCACGGGCCGGCGACGGCGTCTCCTCGATCCTGATCACCGGCAACGACCTGGCCGGCGCATGGGCCGTGGACGACACCGGCACGCCGCTCTATTCCACCGTGCCGCCCGATCCGTGGCAGCGTGAATATGCCTATCGCGCCGGCGTCAACATCGTCATGTACATGCTGACCGGCAACTACAAATCCGACCAGGTGCACATTCCAGCCCTGCTCGAAAGGCTGGGGCAGTGACATGAGCCTGGCTTTCTCGCCCTTCGTGCCGATCTGGCTTCTGGCGGCCCTCGCCGTGCTGGCGGCCGTCCTCGCCGGCTGGGCGCTCTATGCCAGGCTGCGCGGCGCTTTCCTGCGCGCGCTCGCTCTTGCGGCCCTGGTTCTGGCGCTCGCCAATCCCGTGGCCAATTTCGAGGATCGCCTGCCGGTCAAGAGCATTGTCTCCATCGTCGTCGACCGCAGCCCGAGCCAGGCGATCGCCGGCCGCACCGAGCGCACCGACGCGGCGCTGAAAGCGCTCATCGAGCGTCTCGACCGCTATCCCGCCTTCGAGACCCGCATCATCGAGGCGGTGACCGATCCCGACAGCAATTCGCCCGATACGAGGCTTTTCGAGGCGCTGTCGAACGGCATCCGAGACATCCCCACGTCGCGGCTCGCCGGCGCGGTGATGATCACCGACGGCCAGGTCCACGACGTTCCCGGCACCGCCGCTGCGCTGGGGCTCGACGCGCCGCTGCACGCGCTGATCACCGGCGACGACAACGAGGTCGACCGCCGCATCGAGATCGTGCGCGGGCCGCGCTTCGGCATTGTCGGCGAGAACCAGGACATCGTCTACCGCGTCTCCGTCGACGGCCCCGGCGACCGCGGTCCGGTGGCCGTCACCACCCGCGTCAACGGCGAGGACATTTCGACCGAGATGGCGGTGCCCGGCGAGGAAAGCCAGTTCGTCTTCAAGGTGCCGCGCGGTGGCGCCAACATCGTCGAATTGTCCGTCGCCGATCTGCCGGGCGAGATTTCGCAGAGCAACAATCTTGCCGTCGCCGAGGTCGAGGGCATCCGCGAAAACCTCCGCGTGCTGCTGGTCTCGGGCGAGCCCCATGCCGGGGAGCGCGCATGGCGCAACCTGCTCAAATCCGACGCCTCCGTCGATCTGGTGCATTTCACCATTCTGCGGCCGCCGGAGAAGCAGGACGGCACCCCGATCGGCGAACTGTCGCTGATCGCCTTTCCGACACGCGAACTCTTTGTCGAGAAGATCGACGAGTTCGACCTCATCATCTTCGACCGCTATCAGAACCGCGGCGTGCTGCCGGTGCTCTACTACGATTACATCGCCCGCTATGTCGAGGATGGCGGAGCGCTGCTCGTCGCCGCCGGACCGGAATTCTCCGGCCGGGAATCGATCGCCGAGACGCCGCTTGCGCCTGCCCTGCCCGCCGTGCCGCGCGGCGACGTCAGAACGGGCGGATTCTATCCGCGCCTGTCCGATGCAGGACTCCGCCACCCGGTGACCCGCGGCCTGCCCGGCGCCGGCACCGAGCCGCCCGGCTGGGGCCGCTGGTTCCGCTCGGTGCCTGTGGGTGCCGTCGTCGGCGACCAGGTGATGGAGACGGACGACAAGTCCCCTCTGCTGGTGCTCAACCGCTACGGCGAGGGCCGGGTCGCCATGCTTCTGTCGGATCAGGGTTGGCTCTGGGCCCGCGGCTTCGAGGGCGGCGGGCCGTCGGTGGCGCTGTATCGCCGGATCGCCCACTGGCTGATGAAGGAGCCGTCGCTCGAAGAGGAAGCGCTCAGAGCCACCGCCACCGGCCGCAGGCTGATCATCGAGCGCCAGACCATGGCCGACACGGTGCCGCCGGCCCGCATCCGCCTCCCCTCCGGCGAGACCCGAGAGATCCCTCTGCAGGCGGCGGAGGCAGGCATCTTCCGCGCCGAGGTCGCCCTCGATCAGCCCGGGCTGGTCGAGGTGAGCAACGGCGATCTGACCGCGCTCGCCCATGTCGGCGCGGTCGATGCGCCGGAGTTCCGCGCCACCGTCTCGACCACCCGGCCGCTGCAGCCGGTGGCCGACGAAAGCGGCGGCCTGGTGGCCCGCGTCAACGCCGAGGTGTCCGACCTGCCGCAGGTCCTGCCGGTCCGCACGGTTCCGCGCCAGTCCGGAGAGCGCATGGCCTTGCGCAGCAGCGGCGAGAGCATTCTCGTCGGCGTGCGCAGCGTGCCGCTGTTTGCCGGCGTCCTCGGGCTTGTGCTGATGATCCTGGCCATGGGCGCCACCTGGTTCCGCGAGGGCCGCTGACCCCGCCCGCCTGGAGCATTTCCAGACGAAGTCAATCGCACCTCAGCACAGAACTTGCGGCAACCCGATCGATTCCGCGATCCGGCACAGCGAGAGGCGCTCTACACGCCCCGCGGGATGCCGTGCCGGAGCGAGCGATGGCGCAGCACGCCGGCCAGATCCGTCGCCGCGACCCCGTCGATGCAGGCGGCCAGCACCCGGTGCGGATCGACAGGACCCGGCAGGACAAGCGCTCCCGGCCGTGTCGGTTCGAAACCCAGCGGCCTGTAATAGGGCGGATCGCCGATCAGGATGACGGCATGGCTGCCGGCGCGCCTGGCCGCGTCCACGGCGATGCGCACCAGTTCCCGGCCGACGCCGCGATTCTTGTGCGAAGGCCGCACGGCGAGCGGGCCGAGCAGATGCGCGTCCGTCATGCCGGCGAGCACCGGCGTCATCCGCACGGAGGCGATCACCTCGCCGCGGTCGGCGCAGATGAACGACAGCCGCCGGTCATGCGGGCCCTGCTCGCGGATGCGCTCGGCGGCGCGGGTGAAGCGGCCCGGCCCGAAAGCTTCCTCGTTGATCAGCAGGATGGCCGCATCATGCGATGCGTCCTCGGTGAGATAGACAAAGTCCGAGTGAGACATGGGAAATTCCGGAGGATAGGGACAAGCATTCACGGGCGCGCGTGGCACGCGCGGACGGGCTCAGCTTCGTCGAAGGTCCCTGCAAGACAGCATCCGGTTGCTCCTGGTGCACGTCGCGCAAAGCTGCGCGACCGTGACCGCAGATAGCAGATGCGACCCGCGGCGTCCAATCCAAAACGCACCGTTCACACCTGCGCCTGTCGACTTGGCCGGTGCAGTGCCTATATCTCAGCCAAAGGAGACTGTTTCATGGGTATGCTGGTGGATGGCGTCTGGAACGACGTTTGGTATGACACGAAGGCCAACAACGGTCAGTTCAAGCGCTCTGAGTCCGCGTTCCGGAACTGGGTGACGCGCGATGGCGCCCCCGGGCCGTCCGGCATCGGCGGCTTCAAGGCCGAAGCCGGCCGCTATCATCTTTATGTCTCTCTTGCCTGTCCCTGGGCGCACCGGACGCTGATCTTCCGCAAGCTCAAGGGACTGGAAGATGCCATTTCCCTCTCCATCGTCGATTATCACATGGGCGAAAACGGCTGGGAATTCCGGGAGCGCGATGGCGGCACCAAGGATCATGTCAATGGCAAGGATTATCTCTGGCAGGTCTACACCGCGGCAAAACCGGATTACTCCGGTCGCGTGACCGTGCCGGTCTTGTGGGACAAACAGACCGGCACGGTCGTCTCCAACGAATCCTCGGAAATCATCCGCATGTTCAATTCGGCCTTCGAAGCCATAGCCAAATCCGGGCCTGACTTCTATCCGGAAGCCCTTCGCGGCGAGATCGACGAGATCAACAAGCTGGTCTATTCAACCGTCAACAACGGCGTCTACAAGGCAGGCTTCGCCACCACACAGGACGCCTATGAAAAAAACGTCGTCGCCCTGTTCGAGACGCTGGACAAGCTCGACGCGCGGCTTGCCACCCGGCGCTACCTGGTCGGCGACACGCTGACGGAAGCCGACTGGCGGCTGTTCACCACGCTTGTGCGTTTCGACGCGGTCTATGTCGGCCACTTCAAATGCAACATCCGCCGCATCGCCGACTATGCCAATCTGTCGGGCTATCTGCGCGAGCTCTACCAGGTGCCGGGCGTGGCCGAGACGGTCAACATCTTCCACATCAAGCACCATTATTACGGCAGCCACGACACCATCAACCCGACGGGCATCGTGCCCACCGGCCCGGTGCTGGACTTCCTCTCGCCGCACGGCCGCGGCCGCATCGGCAGGCCGGCCGCGGCCTGACGGCAGGCTTGCGACCGGACACGAAAAGGCGCCCGGACATGGGCGCCTTTCTTATTGGTGCCGGCGATCCGCCTCAGGTCTTGATCTTGTAGCCGGTCTTGAAGGTCCAGCCGATGATGCCGAGGCAGACGAACATGAACAGGGCAATCATGCCGAGGCTGAGCCCGAGATTGATGTCGGCGGTGCCGAAGAAGGCCCAGCGGAAGCCGGAGATCAGATAGACCACGGGATTGAACAGCGTCACCGTCTGCCAGAACGGCGGCAGCATCGAGATTGAGTAGAAGCTGCCGCCCAGGAACACCAGCGGCGTGATCACCAGCAGCGGCACCATCTGCAGCTGCTCGAAATTCTTCGACCAGACGCCGATGATGAAGCCGAACAGGCTGAACGAGATGCAGGTCAGCAGCAGGAACGCCAGCATCGCGCCCATGTGGAGAATTTGGAAATCGACGAAGAACTCCGCCGTCGCCAGGATCACCAGCCCGATCAGCGCCGACTTGGTCGCCGCCGCGCCGACATAGCCGAGCACGATCTCGACGAAGGACACCGGAGCGGTGTGCAATTCGTAGATCGAGCCGAGAAATTTCGGGAAATAGATGCCGAAGGAGGCATTGGAAATGCTCTGCGTGAGCACAGAGAGCATGATCAGGCCGGGCACGATGAAGGCCCCGTAGCTCACGCCGTCTATCTCCTCGATCCGGGAGCCGATGGCGGCGCCGAAGACGATGAAATAGAGCGATGTCGACAGCACCGGCGAGATCAGGCTCTGTGACAGCGTGCGGAAGAAGCGCGCCATTTCGAACGAATAGATGGATTTGACGGCATGGAAGTTCATGACTTGTCCTCGACGAGGCCGACGAAGATGTCTTCGAGCGAGCTTTGCTTGGTTTCGACGTCGCGCAGCAGGATGCCGGCGGCACTCAGATCGGCGAACAGCGAGGCGATGCCGGTGCGCTCTCCATTGGCCTCGTAGGAATAGACCAGCGAGCGGTCCTCGGCGGAATAGTCGAGATTGTAGCGTGCCAGCGAGGCCGGAATCGCTGGCAGCGGCTGCATCAGCTCGACCCGCATCTGCCGCTTGCCCATGCGCTGCATCAGGGTTTCCTTCCGCTCCACCAGGAGCAGTTCGCCGCCGCGGATGACGCCCACCCGGTCGGCGATGGCTTCCGCCTCGTCGATGTAGTGGGTGGTCAGGATGATGGTCACGCCGTCGGCCTTGAGCTGGCGCACCACCTCCCACATCTCCTTGCGCAGTTCCACGTCGACGCCGGCGGTCGGCTCGTCGAGAAACAGCACGCGCGGCTCGTGGCAGAGCGCCTTGGCGATCAGCACGCGGCGCTTCATGCCACCGGACAGCTCCATGGTCTTGGCGTCGCGCTTGTCCCACAGCGACAGCTGCTCGAGAATGCGCCTGAGCAGCGCCGGGTCGTTGCGCTTGCCGAACAGGCCGCGGGTGAAGCGCAGCGCATCCATCACCGTCTGGAACGGCTCGAGCGAGATCTCCTGCGGCACCAGCCCGATCAGCGAGCGGGCCTGACGGTAATCCCTGACCACATCGAAGCCGCCGACCGACGCGCTGCCGGAGCTGGCCTTGACCAGCCCGCAGATGATCGAGATCAACGTCGTCTTGCCGGCGCCGTTGGGACCGAGAAGCGCCAGGATCTCGCCCTCCTCGATGTCGAGATTGACGCTCTTCAGCGCCTGGAAGCCGCTGGCATACTGCTTGGACAGATTGCTGATGGAAAGAATTGGAGCCATGGTGATCTTTTCAATGGGTGTCGGAGCGGGGCCACTGCCGCAACAGCAGGCGGCTCTCGCCGGAAATCGGAAATCGCAGTTTGGCAGAGGTAAGCCGGTTTCCGCCACATTCAAGGGCGGGGAGGAGGAGGACAGCCCCGCTGCTGACATTTTCGGGTCGCCTGGCGACAGCGCAGCACCCAAAAGCGCCGGGGAAACCCGTCGAAACCGGGATGTCTTTCGGGCTTGGACGTGCAGCCTGAGGCAAAGCCCGGAGTCCGGCCCCCCTCTCCTCCGTCATGCCGGCCCCCGAGCCGGCATCCGGCAGGCCCGCGTCGGCGAGCCGGAAGACTCTTTCCGGAGCATCGTCAACAAGGAATGTCTCTCACCGCGCGGACGCGGGGGGCACTGGCCCCCGGCTCGGGGGCCGGGGTGACGCGGGCGGAGGGTGCGGCGAGACCCAGTCGCCGGATGGTCACCCTGGTCTGATGACAGGAGTCACCCGGCCTGCCCTACCAGACCTGGCTTGGCGTCGCCGAGCCCGACAGTTCGGCCAGCCGCCGCCGCGTCGCCCCGGTGGTGCCTTCCGGCAGGTTGGAGGTATCGAAGAACCCGGTGTCGATGATTTCCGCGTCGCGGAGCTTGGGGGCCGTCTGGCTCACCTGGCAGCGGTAGAAGACCACATGGTCGCGCGGACTGGTCAGATGGTTGAAATAGACCGCGAACAGCCGGGGTTCGGCGTCCAGCACCAGATTGCCCTCCTCGGAAAGTTCCTTCGCCAGCGCGGCAAGCACGGTCTCGCCGCGCTCGACGCCGCCGCCCGGCATGTGCCAGCCGGGCACATAGGAGTGCTTGACCAGAAAGATCCGGCCCTCCGCGTCGTAGCAGGCCGCGCGCACGCCCAGCGTCATCGCCCGGGTCAGCGCGAACCAGACATGAATGGCTCGGGTCACCAGGCGCGCGCGCACCGAGCGCATCTCCGGCGGACGCCCGCCAAAACCGTCATCACCGTCGGCGCCGGGTTGCGGGTCGGCCACCGGCTCGCTATTGCTTGAGCCATGTTTCGATTGGCCCACATCTCCGATATTCATCTTGGTCCCCTGCCTAAGGTGTCGCTGTCCGAACTCGCGTCCAAGCGCATCACCGGTTATGTGAACTGGCATCGCAACCGCGGCAAGCATCTTTTCGGCACCACGCTGGATACGGTCACCGATTCCATTGAGGCACTCGGCGTCGATCATGTCGCCATCACCGGCGACATCGTCAACCTGGCCACGCGCACCGAAATCGATACCGCGCGAACCTGGCTGGAAACCGAATTCGAGCCGGCCCGCACCACGCTGGTTCCGGGCAATCATGACGCCTATGTGCCCAATGCGCTCGAGCGCGTGGTCCGGAGTTGGCGGCCCTGGATGCTCTCGGGGGCGCAGCACACCGGGGGCGACGGCGCGAGCAGCCCGTTTCCGACCATGGCGCGGCGCGGTCCGGTGGCGCTGATCGGCATTTCGACGGCCAACGCCACCATGCCGTTCATGGCCAGCGGCGACCTGAGCCGGAAGCAGATCCGGGCGGCGGGCGGCCTGCTCGACGAGGCCGGCCGCGAGGGCCTGTTCAGGGTGGTGCTCATCCACCATCCGCCGATCCGCGGCGCCGCCGCCTGGCACAAGCGGCTCAAGGGCATCGGCCGCTTCGCCGACATGATCTCGGAGCATGGCGCCGAACTGGTCCTGCACGGCCACACCCATCTCGACACGCTCTACGAGCTTGAAGGCCGCGACGGCATGGTGCCCGTGGTCGGTATCGCCTCGGCGAGCCAGGGACTGGGCGGCCACAAGCCGCCCGCGGGCTTCAACCTGTTCGAGATTGCGGGCGAACGCGGCGCCTGGCAGCTCGGGCACAAGCGCTTTCACCTCGGCGACGACGGGCAGACCATGGTCGAAAACCCGCTGGCCGTCATCGGCGGACCGCTTTCCGGCAAGCTCGAGGGCTGACACGGGGCACCCGGACCGACAGGGCCGCGGCAGAGCTGGCGCGGTCGGCGCTGCGTCTGTCCGGACGGCACAGATTTCGCTTCGCCGGGGGCCATGCGCCGGCTCACAGTCTGGAGCGCCGGTATCGACCCAAAGGGACGCGTTCTAGCCCAGCACGCCGGCGATGCGGTCCCAGAAGGCGCCGACCAGCGCCGCCACGCCCGCGACACAGCCGAGGATGAACCAGGACAGGCCGATGACCAGCCCGGCGCTGCGGCCCTGCCTGCGCTCCGGCGGCAGGATCGCCTGCGGCATGCTGTCCGCGGCGCCGTCGGCCGCCTCGGCACCGCCGACGGGCTCCTCCGCAGCAGCGGCGGGGGCTTCATCGGATGCGGCGTCCGGTCGGGCGCCCGCCGCGGCCGCGTCGGGGAGCCGGTCCCTGTAGGCCTCGAAATCGCCCGCCAGAATCCGCTCGCGCTCGATGACGCGTTCGGCCACGTAACGGCCGACGAGATCGGCGGTCTGGCCGAGATCGCTGGTCTCGCTCATCACCACCCTGCCGAGCCGCGTGTCGCGGACGAAGCGGAAGACGCGGCGGTCGCGGCCCATATGCACATGCGCCACGGCGTCGATCCACAGCCGCGGCTGCTGGCCCGAGGAGACGCCGAAATCGAAGCGGTCGTCGGCCGGATCGATGTCGGCGAACACCGGCCTGAGTTCGTCGGCGAGCAATTCCAGCCGCGCCAGATCGGCGTCGCGCATATCGACCACCACGTCGCCGCGGTCGGCCGAGGCGATCTTCACCTCGCGCACGATGTCGGCAAGACGGCGCTCGGCTGTCTGTGGCTTGGAAGGTTCGCTCATTTGAGCCTCCGCCGGTTGGCGCACGGTTTCATCAAAGCCGGAGCCGGACCGGGCGCAATCGCCAGCCCGTGCCCCAGGGTTAATTTTTCCTTAGCACAGCTTGACGGGCATGGCGAGAAGCCCGGTTCGGCTTTTGTTCGCTCCGACCGGCAGGGCGAATGCCCCGGAATCAGCCGCCCGTCTGGTGGCGGAGCACCCGCACGATCGCGCCGGCGGCCTCCTCGGGCAGCATGTGGCCATGCCCAGGCAACAGGCTGAGCGCAAAACTGGCCGGCAGTCCCGCCGGGCCGGGACAGGGCACGACATGATCGTCGCCGCCCCAGATCACCGCCACCGGCATGTCGAGCGCTGCAAGCTGCGCCTGCGGGATGACGCCCTGGCCCTGGTCGGGGCCGGCCGGGAACATCGAGGCATAGGTCTCGCCGAGCGCCGCCATCGCCCCGGGCGCTCGGCGGGCGGCGGCCTGTGCGGCGATTTGGTCCGCGGGCCAGTCAAAGCCGGGCGCTGCCATCTCGGTCCAAAGCGCGCGGATCTCCGCCTCGTTTTCGGCCTGCGCGTATCGGCCGAGCAACTCGGCATTGATCTCGGGCGCCATGCCGCCGGGGGCGATCAGCGTCAGCGAGGCCACCCGCTCGGGCGCCCTGAGTGCGATCAGCGCGGCGACTGCGCCGCCCATCGAATGGCCGCAGAGATGGAAGCGGGCAAGGCCGCGCCCCTCGAGCCCGGCGGCAATCGCCTTGGCCATGCGTCCGGCGCCGCCGCGGCCCTCGGCATGGAGCGAGCCGCCATGCCCTGGCAGATCCACCGTCACCGCCGGCTGCCGATCGCCGAGCGCGGCGATTACGGCGTCCCAGCTCGAGCCGAGTCCGCCGAACCCGTGCAGGAAGACGATCGGAACGCCCGAGGCGGGACCGGAGGCGGTGAAGTTGAGCTCTGACATGGTCACTCCCGGATGGGGACGCCACCGCGCGGGCGGCGGCGTCCGGTGTCAGGCCGCGCCTTGCGCGTCGAGCGCACGGTTGGCGGCGGAAACCACCGCAGCCAGCGAGGCGGCGACGATGTTGGTGTCTATGCCGGCGCCGAAAAGCTTGCCGGCCGGCGTCTCCATTTCCATGTAGCTGATCGCGGCCGCGTTGGAGCCGTGCTGCATCGAGTGCTCGGAATAGTTGGCCACCGTCAGCTCGATGCCGAGATAGGTAGACAGCGCATTGACGAAGCCGTCGATCGGGCCCGTGCCGCGGCCTTCGATGCGCCTGGTCTCGCCACCGTCGGTGATCTCGGCCGAAACGATGCGGATCGCCTTGTTGGCCGGATCGGTGTGGGTGTGATGGTCGACGAATTTCAGCCTCGCGCCGGGCTGCTCGACATAGAGCTGCATGAAGCGGTCGTGGATCGCCTTCGACGGCAGTTCCTTGCCGCCTTCGTCGGTGATGCGCTGGATGTCGCCGCGGAACTCCACCTGCAGCGCGCGCGGCAGGGTGAGGCCGTAATCCTCCTGCATGATGTAGGCGATGCCGCCCTTGCCCGACTGCGAATTGATGCGGATGATCGCCTCGTAGCTGCGGCCGACGTCCTGCGGGTCGATCGGCAGATAGGGCACTTCCCACAGGCTCTTGTTGGCCTGGCGGATCGCCTTCATGCCCTTGTTGATGGCGTCCTGGTGTGATCCCGAAAACGCGGTGTAGACCAGTTCGCCGACATAGGGGTGGCGCTCGGGGATGGTCATCTCGTTGGAATACTCGAACACTGCCTTGATGCGCTCGATATCCGAACAATCGAGCTTCGGATCGACGCCTTGCGTGAACATGTTGAGCGCCAGCGCAACAACGTCGACATTGCCGGTGCGCTCGCCATTGCCGAACAGGGTGCCCTCGACCCGGTCGGCGCCGGCCATCAGGCCCAGTTCGGTGGCGGCGATGCCGGTGCCGCGGTCGTTGTGCGGGTGCAGCGAGACGATGACGTTCTCGCGGTTGTCGATATTTCGGCACATCCATTCGATCTGGTCGGCATAGATGTTGGGCGTCGCCATTTCCACCGTCGAGGGCAGATTGAGGATCAGCTTGTTGTCCGGCGTCGGTTGAATGATCTCGATGACGGCATTGGAGATTTCCAGCGCCACTTCCAGCTCTGTGCCGGTGAAACTCTCCGGCGAATACTCGAAGCGGAAATCGCCGCCGGCCTTCTCGGCCATGTCCTTGATCATCTTCGCCGCATCGATGGCGATCTGCTTGATGCCGGCCACATCCTTGTCGAACACCACGCGGCGCTGCAATTCGGATGTCGAATTGTAGAAATGCACGATCGGCCGGTTGGCGCCTTCAAGCGCCTCGAAGGTGCGGGTGATCAGCTCAGGCCGGCACTGCACCAGCACCTGCAGCGACACGTCGGCTGGCACATTGCCCTCCTCGATGCACCAGCGGGCAAAGTCGAAATCGGTCTGCGAGGCCGACGGGAAGCCGATCTCGATTTCCTTGAAGCCCATGTCGAGCAGCAGCTGGAACATCCGCGCCTTGCGGTCATGGCCCATCGGGTTGATCAGCGACTGGTTGCCGTCGCGCAGGTCGACCGAGCACCAGATCGGTGCCTTGTCGATCTGCTTGGAGGGCCAGGTTCGGTCGGGAATGTTGATGGCCGGGTAAGGCTGGTACTTCGAGGCGGCGCCGGGCATGCCCTTCTGGCCGCTTGCGGAATGTGCTGTCATGATCGTCTCTCGCTCTGGGGCCCTCCCCGGCGGACGCGCGTCAGGCGCAGTCCCGGTCCGGGCCGTCATTTCTCAATGGAAGAAATTGTGGAAGTTCGCAAGGAGCTGCACCGCCGGCGCGTCGACCGCCGGACGCTCCTCAACGAGCCCGGCGATCGCCACTAAGCGAAAGAAGCAGCAGGCCGCCAAGACGCGCATGCGAAACCACCGCCGCCGAAAAGCGGGCGAATGAGGTCTCGGAGGGGCGCGAGGTCTTGGTCATGGCAGCTGGATACAGCGGACGGGGAAATATGGCAAGGGGGTGGGGCGTGGGCGGTGAACACGAAAACACAGATCAACGACGGTAAGCGACGTAAATACAGTTACATCGTTGAGACGGGAACCGATGTCTTTCTGCCATTTGGTTTCCACGATAAGACACGCCCCTTGAAACTTATTGGACGAGAGCTCTTCAATCGGATATAATGAAGGAGGAGGTACTTTAATGGCAGAGCTCCCTTTTTTTGAGAATGGACAGAAAAGCGAACAGGCAGCTACTGAATTAGCGCTGCTTGAAGGCAGTACCACCTCGCCGAACGACGAGGTTCGTGGTGAAGGCGAATTGCAAGAGTTCTACTTGCCGGTTACCGGTTTTTTCCAGTTCTACCCCGAAGAACTCGCAATCATAAATCATCCCGCGTTCCAACGGTTAAGCAAAATAAATCAACTTGGCCAAGCCCATCTCGTATACCGCGGCGCAACTCACAAAAGAATTGAGCATGTGCTGGGATCAACTGCGGTGGCGGACAAAATTTGCCGCTCAGTCAAAGAAAATATGATTAGAAGAGCCGTAAGACATCCTGGGAGAAACCATCCACCAGCTTTAAGTTTACAGGAAATCAGATTTATTCGCCTAAGCGCCTTATTACACGATATTGGGCATGTGGCAGCCGGACATACATTGGAAGATGAATTAAATCTATTAGACATACACGATGGTCACCCTCGCATCGATTTCATCTTGGATCGAACAGATTGGCCTGGCGGCGAATCAATTTCGCTACGAAAATTAATTGACGACATGTATTCGAATTTTCTGCCACCACCGCTCAAGAAAAAGGGCATGACCCCCTCGCTTCTCATTACACTTATAATACGAAAACATCCCAAAGATAAAGATAAGTATGAAAAAAATTATGAGGCACTGGCATCATCAGATCATATAAGGTTTCGTGTCTGCCAAAATATTGTTGGAAATACAATATGCGCAGATCTTCTAGATTATATTTATCGAGACTGGTACCATATTGGGCGTGTACGAACAGTCGAAGACCGACTGTATCAATACATGGAAATCGCCCGCGGCCCCGATTCCAGCCATGCATTGGGCGATAGCAACCCAAGCTGCTATGATGAGTTTGTTATCCGTCTGACTTCAAGTACGGGAAGAACGCGAACAGACGGAGTAACAGCTATACTTGGTTTACTTGAATGGAGGTACGAGCTAGCTGAAACAGTTCTTTTTCATCGAACTAAAGCAGCAGCTGCATCCATGCTGGGTAGGGCATTTTTTGAGCTCTGGGGCACCGACTCCAGCGAGAAACTACTAGAGCGCGTCATCGACTTAAGCGATGATCAGCTGTTAGATTACGCTTTGGATGAATGTTCGCCAACGCAAAATAATATAGATGAGTATTACGAAACACGTTCAAAAATCACAGCAAAATCTATTTTGCATAAATTAAAGAATAGACGCCTTCAGAAAGAATTTGTGAGCTACGAATCCCGAAAACTGCTCGATGCGAAAAAAGCCGGATTGGCAGAACGGTTCGGTGTGCATGGATCAAAAAAATCTTCAATTAACCGCTACACGGTAGCGCGCGATATTGAGTTGGATTTTGAATTGCCTGCTGGAAGCATTTCAATATATTGCACGGAAGTTAAGCCAAAGATAGCGGACGTAAACATTGAAGTAGATGGGGAGGTCGCAAGATTTAGCGAATATGAATCTGGCAAGAATAAAATGAGCACTAAAGATTCGCTAACAGGGGGGCATTTGTCCGCGCAGATAAAACGGTTTTCAGGACTTTGGAAAATTCAATTCTTTATTGACCTTGATGTCAAGGAGAACATGGATCCTAAAGATTTGCGAAGAATAGATAGATTTATTAAAGAGGTTGTCACCTCCGTTGGAAGCCCGCCCGCGCATGTGTCTGAGCGCTGCCGTTCCTTAGCTCGCGATTTTGTGGATGCCAAGGCCAAGCTGGGAGACAACAATATAAAATTCGTTGACAACGCTGATGATGAGGAACTAGCCGCCCGTCTGATCGCCGATGTCGGACCAGAGCCCCGTTATCCCAATGGAGTTCTCTGTTTAAGAAATTTCTTCCGCCGCGACGGCGAAAAATAACTGTGAGGCTCAGTGTGCAAGCAGCACTTGAATTTCAACATTTCGAGGCGAAAATAGTCGCGATGGCGACTAAGCTTAGAAGCAATGACGACTCTCCGTTGTTTTTTTTGAGTGAATATTGCGCAACCAACCGAATATCCATCAAAAAGGGCCCGGAAATTCCGAGACTAGCTGCCAAGCTCTCTCGCCCGCGAGAAGGAAAATTCAGATACAGTATTTCGCTTCCGATGGTGCCGATTCGTTCATATGAGCGGTTTTGTATTGCCCACGAACTTGCTCACGTGGCGATTGAGGAAGCCCAATTTCCAGAGAATCTAAAACACTTTAATCACTGGAAAATCGAGGAGCTTTGCGACCGATTTGCAAGAAATCTATTAATATCTGATGACTATATCTCTACATGCTTGTCGAAAAATTATCCCAAGAATACGAACGATTGGTTGGAATTCTGCGATTTGTTATCACGCGAGTGTCGGGTTCCATGGATGCAGGCGGGAATAAGAATTACAGAATTGAATAATAATTTAGCATTTCTACGATTTTGTTGGCTTGATGACAATTTTGAGCGAGACCTATACATAAAAAGTACGTCTTTAAAAGGAAGAAGAGGAACAAATCGCACAATTATAGAAAGTTCTAACCTTTCCAATGCTTTAAATCTCCTTACATCAAGATCATTAGTATGTGATAATTGGAGGGGATTGCTAATTGACGCGTTGGGGCGAAGCTTTGAAATTGAGAGAGACCCTGTTTTAGACGATTTATTGGGAACAGATCTGAGCCAGATTGCAGTCAGAGCAGAATTTGGCAGGTACCCGTGTATTTTTGCCTGTTCTTCCAACAAGAGGGGGTGATTCAAACCGCAGAACAAGCCAGTTTGGCCGAGTTTTGCCGATCCGCGCTGAACCCGTTTTGCCGATGCTCAGTTTTTTGCGCAATACCTGGATGCTGTCCGCAACTTTCGAGATCGTTCGGGGCTGTGCACATTCCCCCACCCCATCCCCAACAAAGCCAACCCTTTAGCCAAAATCCACCCCCATTTCTTCACCACCTTTCCCACCCGTGCAGCACTGACATCGCCTTCCGCCAGCACGGATGGGCCGGGATGACGGATCCCGGTCCGGCGGGAGGCGGTGAAGTCCGGGCGGCGCCGGGCCGAACCGCGCCGCCGGACGGAACGAGGAGACGGACACCCCGGCCTTCGCGCCGGAACGGAAGACAGCGCCGGCCCGCACCGGCGTTCCGGCCTCGGCCTTTGGCCAGGGGCGCCCGGCTCAAGGACGGGTTCGGCAGCGGTCACGCCGTACGAAACGACCCGTCCGGGGATGCGTGAACGGCCCTCGATCCGGGATCAGCTCGCCGCCCGGAAGGCGGCAGGCCCTTGAGCCGGCGGGGCGCGCGAGCGAGCCAAAAGCCACACCCTAGCATTTCATTCGGGCACGCTAAGGCGTGCGCCCCGCATTCCGGCTCCTGTCGGAAACACTGGAACAGCCCCAACCCGTCGTCGACAAGGGCGTGCGCGGGGTTTCGGCGTGCCAGTAGGGGGCATCGCGCCCCGGAACAACCGCGAACGCCGCCTTTTTCACCAGAATCCCGTTTCGGCCTTGCTTGTGACATGGGATTTTCCTAATTGCCCCTGACGCCCGGCAGAGCCGGGCCCGCACACCCGCGTGCAAAATGCCCCTTCCCCGTGATAGCCAGGACGGACGAGAGAGTGATCCAGACCCCCTATTACCTGATCGACAAATCGAAGCTGCGCGTCAACATGGAGAGGATCGCCCGGCTTCGCGACCTCTCCGGCGCCAAGGCCCTGCTGGCACTCAAATGCTTCGCCACCTGGGGCGTGTTCGACTTCATGGCCGACTACATGGACGGCACCACCTCGTCGTCGCTGAACGAGGTGCGGCTCGGCCGCGAGCGCTTCGGCAAGGAGACCCATGCCTATTCGGTCGCCTATGCCGACCACGAGATCGACGAGGTGGTCTCCCACGCCGACAAGATCATCTTCAACTCCATCAGCCAGCTCGATCGCTTTGCCGGCAAGGCCGATAGCATCACCCGCGGGCTCAGGCTCAATCCCGGCGTCTCCTCCTCGAGCTTCGATCTGGCCGATCCGGCGCGTCCGTTCTCGCGGCTCGGCGAATGGGATATCGGCAGGGTCGAACCGGTGATGGAGCTGATCTCCGGCTTCATGATCCACAACAACTGCGAGAACGGCGATTTCGCCCTCTTCGACCGCATGCTCGGCGAGATCGAGCAGAAGTTCGGCCCGCTGCTCAAGAGGGCGGAATGGGTCAGTCTCGGCGGCGGCATCCACTTCACCGGCGACGATTATCCGCTGGAGCGCTTCGCCGAGCGGCTCAAGCGCTTTGCCGGCGACTACGGCGTGCAGGTCTATCTCGAGCCCGGCGAAGCCTCGATCACCCGCTCGACGACGCTGGAGGTCACCGTGCTCGACACGCTGTTCAACGGCAAGCACCTCGCCATTGTCGACAGCTCCATCGAGGCCCACATGCTCGATCTGCTGATCTACCGCGAGAACGCCAAGCTCGCACCCAGCACAGGCGACCACCGCATCATGGTCTGCGGCAAGTCTTGCCTCGCCGGAGACATCTTCGGCGAATTCAATTTCGAGGCCCCGCTGCAGGTCGGCGACCGGATTTCGATCCAGGACGCCGCCGGCTACACGATGGTCAAGAAAAACTGGTTTAACGGCGTGAGAATGCCGTCAATCGCCATTCGAGAACTGGATGGCAGCATCAGGACGGTCCGTGAGTTCGACTACACGGATTTCGAACAAAGCCTCTCTTGAGGCTTCTGACGATTGGACACAGGAGTTGGTCCCACATCATGAAAAAAAACGTACTCATCATCGGCGCCGGTGGTGTCGCCCAGGTCGTTGCCCACAAATGCGCCCGGAACAACGACGTGCTCGGTGACATCCACATCGCCTCGCGCACCCGTGCCAAATGCAACGCCATCATCGCCTCGATCCACGACAAGCAGGCGATGAAGCAGCCCGGCGTGCTTAAGGCCCACGCGCTTGACGCCTTCGACATTGAGGCCACCAAGGCGCTGATCGAGAAGACCGGCGCCGAGATCGTCATCAATGTCGGCACGTCGTTTCTCAACATGTCGGTGATGCGCGCCTGCATCGACACCGGCACCGCCTATATCGACACCGCCATCCACGAGGAGCCGGGCAAGATCTGCGAAACCCCGCCCTGGTACGGCAATTACGAGTGGCAGCGCGCCGAGGAATGCGCCGAGAAGGGCGTGACCGTCATTCTGGGCGCCGGCTTCGATCCGGGCGTCGTCAACGCCTATGCGAAACTCGCCAAGGACGACTATTTCGACACCGTCACCGACGTCGACATCGTCGACATCAATGCCGGCAGCCACGGCAAGTACTTCGCCACCAATTTCGATCCGGAAATCAATTTTCGCGAGTTCACCGGCGTGGTCTATTCCTGGCAGGACGGCCAGTGGCAGACCAACAAGATGTTCGAGATCGGCAAGACCTACGACCTGCCGGTGGTCGGCCCCTCGAAGGCCTATCTCTGCGGCCATGACGAGGTGCACTCGCTGGCAAAGAACATGGACGGCGCCGATGTGCGCTTCTGGATGGGTTTTGGCGATCACTACATCAACGTTTTCACCGTGCTGAAATCGATCGGGCTGCTGTCGGAACAGCCGGTCAGGCTCGCCGATGGTTCCGAAGTGGTGCCGCTCAAGGTGGTCAAGGCCTGCCTGCCCGATCCGGCGTCGCTGGCGCCGGGCTACACCGGCAAGACCTGCATCGGCGATTTCGTCAAGGGTCTCAAGGACGGCGTCGAGCGCGAGGTCTTCATCTACAACGTCGCCGACCACAAGGACGCCTACAATGAGGTCGGCTCGCAAGGGATCTCCTACACCGCCGGCGTGCCGCCGGTCGCCGCCGCCATGCTGGTCGCCACCGGCGAGTGGGATGTGGGCAGAATGGCCAATGTCGAGGAACTCGATCCGAAACCCTTCCTCAACATCCTCAACCACAACGGCCTGCCGACCCGCATCCGGGACGAGAACGGCGACCGCGCCCTGGAGTTCTGAGCCCAGCGGACAGCCGCGAGAGAATTGAGATATCAGGGACCCCGCCGGAGCAGTTCGGCGGGGTTTTTCTCTGCCACCGCCGCCCTCACCGCCATGGCACCGCCTCCATCGCCGTCATCCTCGGGCCTGTCACGAGGATCTGCCGTTGGCGGCGGACGGCGAGGTCGACGCCGGGAAAGCCACCGCAGATGCTCGGCACAGGGCCGGGCATGACGACATGCCAGCGGATCTGCCCCAGGCGGCGGACGGCCCTACGCCCTGTGCCGGTAGACGAGCACCTCGGGGCCCGGCCGCTCCGGATCCAGTTCCAGCTCCGCGTCCAGCCGCTCGGCCAGTCGGCGCGAGCCGTGGTTGTCGGGATCGATGTGGCTGACCAGGGTTTCCAGCCCGCGCACGGAGAATGCCCAGTCGCGCAGCGCCTGCGCCGCCTCGAAGGCGTAGCCGTTGCCCTCGGCGCCGGGATAGAGTTGCCAGCCGAGTTCGTGTTCAGGAAACAGCGGGCCGTGATGGATGCCGACCTGGCCCAGGCATTCGCCTGTGGCGCGGCTTTCGATCATCAGCGTCCCCTGTCCCATCAGCGGCCATTGCGCCAGATTGTGGCAGAACAGGCCCCAGGCGTCGCCCAGCGAATGCGGCCCATCCAGATGGACGGCTCGATCCGACATCATCAGCCGCGCATAGGCCGGCCAGTCGTCCATGGTCTGCGCCCGAAGCAGCAGCCGTTCGGTCTCAAGTGTCGGAATCTCGGTCATGGGCTCTTTCGTCGGACGGCCGTCGGCAGCCGGGCCGCCGGTCACGGGTGAAGGATGCGCACGGGCCTGCGCGGTTCCGGGCGACGGCCGGGCAACGAAAAGCCCCGCCGGTGCAGACCGGCGGGGCCCTGCATGCGGTGCCGAAGGCTGGGTCAGATCTCGGTCTGGCTGGTGACGATCTTCGACACCAGGCCGTAAGTGATGGCGTCCTCGGCGGAGATCCAGTAGTCGCGGTCGATGTCCTTGGCGATCTTTTCCTCGGTCTGGCCGGTGGCCTTGGCGAAGATCCTGATCAGCCGCTTGTTCATCTTGATGATCTCGTTGGCCTGGATCTCGATGTCGGAAGCCATGCCGCGGGCGCCGCCGGAGGGCTGGTGCAGCAGGAAGCGGGTGTTGGGCAGGCAGATGCGCCGTTCCTTCGGCACCGAGACATAGATCAGCGCGCCGGCGGAGGCGACCCAGCCGGTACCGATCATCGTGACCTTGGGCTTGATGAACTTGATCATGTCGTGGATGGCGTCACCCGATTCGACGTGGCCGCCCGGCGAGTTGACGAAAACCCGGATGTCCTCGTCGCTCGCCGCCGACAGCGCCACCAGCTGGGCGCAGACCTTCTGCGCCAGTTCCTGGGTGATGCCGCCATAGATAAAGATGGTGCGGGATTTGAACAGGTTGGCTTCGGCGTCCTTGCCCAGCGGCGCTTCGGTCTTCTTGTTGTCGTCGTCTTCGTCATTCATGAACATGGGCATGGCTCCGATTGTATCTGTGTCCGCAGATAATACGAACCGCCGGCAATAACAATGGCAGCGCGGCAATCGCTGCTGCCGTGTTGCCCGGCAATGCGAAACGCCGCGCTTTGGGCGCGGCGTTTCCGATCTCATTCAAAGACTGTCAACGGCTGACGATCCTGCGGGCTCAGCCGCGGGCGACGGCCTTGTCGCCGGCCTGTTCCGGCCGCGGGCGGCGGTCGGCGCCGCGACGGCGGCGATTGCCGGGCTTGCCGGCTGCTTCACCGGTGGCATTGGTTGCGGCCGGAGCCGCGCCCTGCGCGAAGGCGGGACGGCCGCCGGGCTTGCGGCCCTGGCCGGATCCCGGATTGCCGTTGCGACCGCCGCCGGGCTTGCCCGCACCCTGGCCGGGCCGCTGGCCCTGACCCGGACGCTGACCCTGGCGGGGAGCCGGACGGATCGGCTTGAAATCGGTGTCTTCTTCGAGCGCGTCGGCGAACGTGCCTTCCGGCGCGTTGGTCACCGGAATGGCGACCTTGAGAAGCTTCTCGATGTCGCGCAGCAGCGAGCGTTCGTCGGGCGCGCAGAAAGTGACGGCATGGCCGGCTGCACCCGCGCGAGCCGTACGGCCGATGCGGTGGATGTAGACTTCCGGCACGTTGGGCAGTTCGTAGTTGACCACCAGCGTCACGCCCGGCACGTCGATGCCGCGGGCGGCGATGTCGGTGGCGATCAGGACGGGCACGGTGCCGGCGCGGAAGCCGGCGAGCGCGCGCTCGCGCTGGCCCTGCGACTTGTTGCCGTGGATGGCGGCTGCGTTGATGCCTTCGGCCTCAAGGCGCTTGGTGGCCTTGTCGGCGCCGCGCTTGGTGCGGGTGAAGACGATGACGCGCTCGCCCTTGCGGGTGCGGATCAGGCCTGCCAGCGCGCTCATCTTGGCCGGGGTCTGCAGGTGCATGACCGACTGTTCGATCCGGTCGGCGGTCTTGGTGACAGGGATCACCGAGACTTCCACCGGATTGCTCAGGTGCTTGGCAGACAGCTCGCGGATTTCCTTCGGCATGGTGGCAGAGAACAGCAGCGTCTGGCGCTTGGCGGGAGTCATCGCCAGGATGCGCTTGATCGCCGGCATGAAGCCGATGTCGAGCATCTGGTCGGCTTCGTCGAGAACGACGATTTCGGTTTCGTTGAGCGACACGGCGCGCTGCTCGATGAGGTCCATCAGCCGGCCCGGGGTGGCGATCAGGATGTCGACGCCGCCGAGCAAGGCCTTGATCTGCGGCTTGATGGAGACGCCGCCGACGACAACGGCGGAGCGCAGATGCATCTTGCGGCCGAGATCCTTGACCGAACGCGCGATCTGGGAAGCCAGTTCGCGGGTCGGCGACAGGATCAGGCACTGCACCTTCTTCGGCGCCGCCGGCTTGAGCGGCGAGAGCAGGTGCAGGATCGGCAGGGAGAAGGCGGCGGTCTTGCCTGTGCCGGTCTGGGCCAGGCCGATGACATCGCGCCCGGCGAGCACGGGCGGAATCGCCTGCACCTGGATCGGGGTCGGGGCGGTCATGTTGAGCTGCGCGAGCGCCTCGAGAAGCGGACGCGAAAGGCCAAGGGATTCAAAGGACATGAAAAATCTTTCCGGTGTTTGGGAAGGAGCGGGCGCGCGCGGTCATGCGCTGCGGCCTCGGCCTTGCCCGACAAAAAATTCCCTCCGGCTCCGGTATGGAGCCAAGGGTGTTCGGGTTGGGCGCATCGCCGCTGGAGACGCGAAAATTTCGGGGTGGACGTAAGGGGAAGTCAGAACACGCAACATACATGAGAATACATGAGCGTGCAGCGGCCGAGTTGGCCCCTATCCAGTTGCCGCTCTTAAGCCAGACAATTGCGGCAAAGTCAAGTCGTACGGATACGATTTCGCTGCACCGCAGCAAACGAGCGGTCCGGGCGATCCCATGCGCCAAGCCCGGCGGCCGCAGACGATGCCGCGATGGCTGCGGCCGCCCGCGCCGCCGGCGGGCTTCATCGCAACATTCCAGACTGCTGAAAACCGTGGCGCATTGCTGTCTTCGGCGGTAACCTGCCGCTGACAGTTCAAACCGGGGCAATCTGATGAACATCGAAATGATCCGCGCGGCCAGGGCGCGGCTTGACGGCCATGTGCGGCGCACCCCCCTGCTCAACTCCCCGTCTCTCGATGCGGTGGCCGGCCGGCGGGTCTGGGTGAAGGCGGAGTGCCTGCAGCACACCGGCAGCTTCAAGCTGCGCGGTGGCTGGTCGGCGATCTCGGCGATGGAGCCGGCGCTTCGGGCGCGCGGGGTCATCGCCTTTTCCAGCGGCAACCACGCCCAGGGCGTGGCCCTTGCCGCCGCCCGACACGGCGCACCCGCGGTCATCATCATGCCGGACGACGCGCCGCGGGCGAAGATCGACGCCACGCGGGCGCTCGGCGCCGAGGTCGTCCTCTATGATCGCGCCCGGGACGACCGCGACGCGATCTGCGCCCGGATCTCCGCCGATCGCGACCTGACGCTGATCCGGCCCTTCGACGACGCCTGGGTGATTGCCGGACAGGCGACCTGCGGACTGGAAATCGCCGAGCAGGCGCGAGACGAAGGCATCACAAGGGCCGACGTGCTGGTCTGCTGCGGCGGCGGCGGGTTTTCCTCCGGCGTCGCCCTGGCGCTGGAGGCCGAGGCCCCGGGGCTCAGGGTGCGCCCGGTGGAGCCGGAGGAATTCGACGACATGGCGCGCAGCCTCCGGTCGGGCGTCATCGAGCGCAACGAACGGCTCTCCGGTTCGCTGTGCGACGCGATCATCACGCCGCAGCCCGGAGCCATGACCTTTCCGATCCTGTCCCGGCTTGCCGGTCCCGGGATGGTCGTCACCGAGGATCAGGCGCTGCACGCCATGGCGCTTGCCTTTTCCGGGCTCAAGCTCGTGGCCGAGCCCGGCGGCGCCGTCGCGCTGGCCGCGGCGCTGTTTCATGGCGACGAGATCGAGGGAGACGATGTCATCGTCACCATCTCGGGAGGCAATGTGGACGCGACCGTGTTCCGCACCGCCCTCGAACGCTTTGGCGGATGATCAGGGATGCCGCCCTGCGCCGGAATGCCGTCAGCCGATGGGCCGGCCGGTGAACGGGGAGAATGCCTCGCGGATCATCCCGGCCAGCCCGTCGATGGCCGCGCTCGAACGGCGCGGATTGAGCTTGAGCACGACGCGCGATGAATCCACCGGCGGAAACCCGTCATCGAGCGTCAGTTCCCGGCAGTCCGGCGGAATGTTGCTGCGCGCCAGCGGCGCGATGGCCAAGCCGGCCGATGCGGCGGTGCGCAGGCCGCCGCCGGTGTCGCAGCTGTAGGCCACGCGATAGGCGATGGAATGCTGCGTCAGCGAGCGGATGGCGAAGTCGCGGCACCAGCCCGAATTCCAGTAGATGGCAATGGGCACCGGCCGCTTCTCGTGCCGGTCATGCAGCCGCGACGTCACCCAGACCGTGGGGTCGACCGCCAGCACTTCCCCCGCCGTGGCGTTGTTCCAGTCGAACACCACGGCGAGATCCAGTTCGTCGCTGTCCAATGCGGCAAGCTGCTGGGCGGAGTAGCCGCACATCACCGTCACCTCGGTGGCCGGATGCCGTTCGGCGAAGGCCGCCAGCGCCTGGGGCAGAATCGTGCTCGAATACTCCTCCGGTATGCCGATGCGCACGGGCCCGTCGATCGGCTCGGTGCGGATCGCCGCCTGCGTCTCTTCGAGCAGGCCGACGACCCGGCGCGCATAGGGAAGCAGACGCACGGCCTGCGCCGTCAGTTCCACGCCGCGCGGTCCGCGGAGGAAGAGTTGCGAGCCGGCAGCGTCTTCCAGGCGCCGGACCTGCATGCTGACGGCCGACTGCGTCCGACCGAGCGTCTCGGCGGCACGGGTGACATTGCGGGCGTCGGCGACGACCAGAAAGGTTCTGAGGAGTTCGCTGTCGAGAGAAGGAAGCATTGCCAGCCATCGATTTTTCTGATGTCTGCCATCATGACTATTCGTTTGTGAAATGTCCAGCCAGCAGCCCTGATGGGCTCCCGAGGCTGGAGACGAAGTCATGCAGACCGTTGCGCGATTCATCACCCGTGCTTCCGCCCGATGGCGGGTGTGGCGGCGGCGCAGAGCCGAACTGCGGCAGTTGCAGCTGATCATGATGCGCCGAAGCGATCACCTGCGGATCGATGCGGGACTGGCGGCGTCCATGCCCCGCGATGGTCAGGCCGATCACTGTCCCCGCTCCCGCCGCTGGTAGCGGAGCCGCGTCCGGCCTTTCCCGTCGTCGGTTCGGCCGTTCTCCGGCAGTGCCCCGGCCTGGAACGCGAGCGAAGCCGGAGGACGGCGCCCTATGCCAGCCGCACGCCTTCATCCTTGGCCTTGTAGGCCGGTTCGACATGGATGATCACCTGCACGCCGTCGATCTCCTTCTTCAGCACTGCTTCCAGCCGGTCGCAGATCCGGTGCGATGCTTCCACCGTCATGTCGCCGTCGACGACCAGGTGAAACTCCACGAAGGAGACGCGGCCGGCCATGCGGGTGCGGATGTCGTGCGCCTCGATGGCCCCGTTGGCGTGGTCCTTGATCAGGTCGTGGATGCGCGCCGCCTCCACCGGCTCGATCGCCTTGTCCATCAGCCCGTCGAAGGACGACGCGATCACCTTCCAGCCCTGCCAGAGAACGTTGAAGGCGACGATCAGTGCCAGCAGCGGATCGAGCCGCGGCTCGTTGAACAGGATGGCGAGCACCAGGCCAAGGATGACGCCGACCGAGGTGACGACGTCGGAGAGGATGTGATGGCCGTCGGCCTGCAGCGCCGGTGAACGATGCCGCTTCCCCACCCGCAGCAGCAGCACTGCCCAGGCAGCATTGATGCCGCCGGCGGCGCCGTTGATGGCGAGACCCAGGATGGGCGCATCGAGCATCTCGGGGTTCATCAGCCCCATCACCGACTCGCGCAGGATCATGAGCGCCGCCAGCGCGATCAGCACACCTTCGATGACGGCGGAGAAATACTCGGCCTTGTGGTGGCCGAACGGATGGCCCTCGTCGGCCGGCTTGTGGGAATAGCCGATGGCCACGAAGGCGACGAAGGCCGCCGTGACATTGACGGTGGATTCGAGCGCATCGGAAAACAGCGCCACCGAACCGGTGACGTGCCAGGCCGCGAACTTCAGCGCCATCACCCCGAAGGCGAGCGGAATCGACCAGAACGCCAGGCGCCGGACCGTCTTTGCGGACTGCGGCACCCTATTGCGCCTGGATCGAGGCGATATAGGCGATGATGGCGCCGATCTGGTCGGGCGTCGCGGTGAAGTCCGGCATGTCGGGATGCGCCGAGGTGATGTGGCCGGAGGCGAAGGCCTCCTCCAGCGCATCCATCGGATAGCGCTCGCCCAGTGTCCTGAACGGCGGCGCCATGCTGTGCGGGCTGGCGCCGGTCAGGCCGGTGGCGTGGCAGCGCGAACAGTTGAGCTCGACCAGAACCTGTCCAACGCCGACGTCCGGATCGGTCTGCGCCTGCGCCAGGCCCGGCGCCACAAGCATGACTGACGATAACGATAGCAATTTCAAAGCTTTCATGCCGCCTTCACCTTTCTGCGCCGCGCCAGATGCGCGACCACGTTCTCGATCATCCGCATGCCGGCATCCTGCCCCAGCGTCATGATCGATTCGGGATGGAACTGCACCGCCGCGATCGGCAGCTTTTCGTGCTCGAAGGCCATGATGACCCCGTCGTCGGTCTCCGCCGTAACCCGGAACTCGGTCGGCAATGCGTTGTAGTCGGCGAAGATGGAATGGTAACGGCCGACGGTGACTTCGTTCGGCAGGCCCGAGAAGATCACCCCCTTGCCCGACACCCGGATCCGCGAGGGCTTGCCGTGCACCGGCACCGCCAGTTGCCTGAGTTCGCCGCCGAAGCTTTCGGCCAGCGCCTGCAGCCCGAGACAGACGCCGAAGATCGGCAGGTCGCGGGCCCGCGCCAGCTTGATGGTGGCGGCACAATTGAAGTCCTTCGGACTTCCCGGTCCGGGCGACAGCACCACCAGATCGGGATCGAGTCGGTCGAACACCTCGGCGGCGACGGGCGAGCGCACCGTGGTCACCGTGGCGCCTGTCTGGCGGAAATAGTTGGCGAGCGTGTGGACGAAGGAATCCTCGTGGTCGACGAGCAGGATCGCCACCCCCTCGCCCACCCGCGCCGCGTCGCGGCCGGCCACCCCGGCATTGCCGAGTTTGGCCTCGCGGATCGCCGACAGCATGGCCGAGGCCTTGAGTTCGGTTTCCGCCTCTTCCTCGTCGGGCACCGAATCAAACAGCAGCGTCGCGCCCGCCCGCACCTCGGCGATGCCCTCCTTGATGCGGATGGTGCGCAGCGTCAGGCCGGTGTTCATGTCGCCGTTGAAATTGACCATGCCGACGGCGCCGCCGTACCAGGCGCGCGGGCTCTTCTCGTTGTTCTCGAGGAACCGCATCGCCCAGAGCTTCGGCGCCCCGGTCACCGTCACGGCCCAGGCGTGGCTCAGAAAGCCGTCGAAGGCGTCCATGCCGTCGCGCAGCCGGCCCTCGATGTGGTCGACCGTGTGGATGAGGCGCGAATACATCTCGATCTGGCGGCGGCCTATGACCTTGACCGAGCCCGGCTCGCAGACCCGGCTCTTGTCGTTGCGGTCGACATCCGAGCACATGGTGAGCTCGGACTCGTCCTTCTTGGAATTGAGCAGCTTGAGGATCTGCTCGGAATCCGAGATCGCGTCGTCGCCGCGCTTGATGGTGCCCGAAATCGGGCAGGTCTCGATGCGGCGGCCGTTGACCCGCACGAACATCTCCGGCGAGGCGCCGATGAGGTATTCCTGGTCTCCCAGATTGATGAAGAAGGAATAGGGCGACGGGTTGATCGCCTTCAGCCGGCGGGCGATGTCCGACGGCTGGCTTTCGCAGCGTTCGAAGAAGGTCTGGCCCGGCACCACCTCGAACAGGTCGCCGCGTTGGAAGCTCTCCTTGGCGCGCTTGACCAGTTCGGCATACTCGCCCGGATGGTGGTCGCCCTTGGGCGGGATCCGGCTGGAGGCCTTGAAGGCATCGGCCACGATGGCGCCGTCGAGGCCATGGGTATCGAGGTCGCCCAGCTTGAAGTCGTAGCGGTCGATCCAGGCCTTGGCGGAGTAATGGTCCACGACGAGGATCTCGTCGGGCATGAACAGCACCATGTCGCGCTGGTTGGCGGGCCGCTCGATCTTCAGCGGCACGGAATCGAACTGGAAGGCGAGATCGTAGCCGAAGGCGCCGTAGAGGCCGATATTGCCGTCCTCGGCGGAATGGAACAGGTCGGTGATGACGCGCAGCACCGAGAACACCGTCGGCGCCCGCGAGCGGTCTTCCTCGCTGACGGCCTTCCCGGCTTCGCTGATGCTGATCACCACCAGCCTTGCCGTCTGCTCCGTCACGCGGAACTCGGCATGTCCCGCAAGCCGGGTGGCGACGATGCCGACGAGCGCCTCGCCGCGCCCGTTGAAGGCCTCGATCTTCAGCCCGCGGCCATGCGACGAGATGCCCAGCGGCGGATCGACGATCGCCGTATCCCAGCGGGTGTAGCGGCCGGGATACTCGTAGTTGGAGGAAAACACCGCGCCGCGCCGGCTGTCGAGCGCGTCGATATAGCCGGAAATCGCATCCGCATAGGGGGTTTCACGCCGCTGCCGCGTCACTTCGACGCCACCCCTGGTCACATAGCGCTCGGCGCCGTCGGCAGTCTCGATCGTTACCATCTTGGTCCCCTGTTCCGCCGCCGGGCTCGAAGATCCAGCGGCCGAAACAAAAAAGCCGCCTGGAGACTTCCCGGGCGGCTTGTTGATCTGCAACGCACATGCGTGGTCAGTGCCGCGGGATGCGGGTCCACCACCAGTTCATGCTTGCTGCGAGTGTGCTCATGAAATCTCCATAGCGGCGAACGCGCTTTTCGGCAAGCCTCTTGTCACGTGCCCCAGCGCAAACGCCAGGTGGGTCTTGCGGAGTTGGCGAGAGGCCCGCGCCGGCCACTGCGACTGGCGCGGGAAACCATCGGTCAGAACCGCTGGGTGATGGACAGCTTGAAGGTCCGGCCCGGCTCGGAATAGAAAGCCTCCGGCTGGGTCATCGACACGTCGCGCAGGCTGACGGCGTCGTAGTAGGTCTCGTCGAAGATGTTGTAGATCCCCGCCTGGACGCTCAAGCCCTTGAGCTGGGCCGGCCTCCACCAGGCGGTGGTGTCGACGATGCTGTAGCTCGATGCCTTGTAGTTGGCTGTCGAGTTTTCGGAAACTCCGGCAACCCCGATCCAGTTGACATTGGCGCCCCAGGTCTCGGTGGCGTAGCCGGCGCCGAGGACCGCCTTGAGCGGCGCCACGGACCCCAGCACCTCGCGGGTGTCGGTGTCGATGCCGCGTGCATAGGCCAGCCCGCCGTGCAGGATGAAGCCGCTGTCGAAGGTCTTCTCCAGGCTGAACTCGGCGCCATAGATCTCGACATTGGCGCGGTTGATGCTCTGGGTCACGCCGAAGGGATAGGTGCCGGGTGTGATGCCGAGGTCGGCCTGCTCGTCCGCCGAGAGGCTGCGCGTGTCGATGAAGTCCTGGTAGCGGTTGTAGAAGCCAGTGGCCCGCCCCCTCAAAGTACCGTTGTCGTAGCTGGCGCCGATCTCGAAGCCGTTGCTGGATTCGGGCTTCAGGTCCGGATTGCCGATGCTCAGATAGGTTCCGGGGGCGCCGTAATCGAGATAGAGTTCCGAAGGCGTCGGCGCGCGGAAGGCCATCGCCCACTGGGCGAAGACATCGAATTCCGGCGTGACCTCGTACTTGCCGAGCAGCTTGGGCGACAGCTGACCCTCGCTCTGGCCATCCGGCAGGCCGGCATAGTTCGGATTCACCTGGTAGGCCGGAGTGTCTTTGGGCGAGTGCTCGTACCAGTCGTAGCGCAGGCCCGGGGTCAGCGAGAACCCGCTGCCGCCGATGCTGATCTCGTCATCGATGAAGATGCCGGCCTGGGTGGAATCGACATCCGGCATGTCGGACTGGTTGGTGTGCAGGAAATTGCACGAGAAGCTTGGCGCCTCATCGCAGGAATCCTCGCCGGACGTATACTGCGACGTCGTCCCGGTGGCAAAATTGCCGCCAATCGTGAACCTGTGGCTCAGTGCGCCGAGTTCCAGCGTCTTCTCCCCGAAACCCGACAGCCCATACGAGTCATTGGTGACTTCGCTCAGGCGCGAATAGTCGCCGACGACGGACGTGTAGCGATGGCCGTCATTGCCGCTCGACCGGCCGAGCCGCTGCCAGTAGAGCACGGCGCTGGCCGTGTCGAAGACGGACGTGTCATCGACCGCATTGTAATCGTAGTCGAACGACAGCCGTTCCCGCCTCGTGCCCTCGAAGCCCGACCAGTTTCCGGGCCGATAGTTGCCCGCTGGCGTCTGCTCGGACATCAGGTCCGTATCCTTCTGGATGTCGTAACGCTCGCCAGTGAGGCCGAATGTGTGGCCGGCCGCCGTAGCCTGGCGGATCTTGAACAGCAGATTGTTCTCATCGTAGTCGGCCGGATTGGCCTCCGTCCGCGTCGGTCCGTAGCCGCCGGTTTCGCCGTTGCTCTCGGTCTCGCCGCCGACCCGGTAGCCGCCCTGAAACAGCACGGAGGTGTCGCCCATGCGCGCCGCGACGCCGGCAAATCCGCCGATGCTCATGTCCTTGCTGTCGAAAATGGATTTCACGTAGCCGCCCGAGTTGCGGCCCTCCTCGATCAGGTCTTCCGGCTCGAGGGTCCCCAGCACCATCGCGCCGCCGAGCGCACCAGAGCCGCCACGGCTCGAATCGCCGCCGCGCACGATGTTGATGGCGTCGAGCGAATTGAAGTCGAAGCTGTTGATGCCGCCATCCGCGCCGCGGGCGCCATCTTCGAGATAGGGAATGGGAATGCCGTCAATGGTGGTGAGCACCCTGGGACCGTCGAGGCCGCGGATGTTGACGCTGCCATTGGCGCTGTTGAAGTTGACGCCCGGCTCGAGCGCCCGGCCCAGTTCCTCGATGCTGGTGATCTGGGCATCCTCGATCTGCTCTGCGGTCGTCTCCGTCGCCAGCGGCGTGTCGGCCACTCCCTTGGTTTCGCCGCCGCCCGACACGACAAGCCGCTCCAGTTCCGTGGTCGAAGCCGCGCCGTCGCTCTGCTGCGCCTGGGCTGGTGATACCAATGTGAAAACGGCAAGCGCACTGCCAGCCAGCAAGACGTCGCGGAATCGTCCGGCAACCATGTTCGGGATCCTTTCAAAGGGTCTCTGGCTGGCTGCGGGGAAACGACTTCCCGAATGGCTGGCTGGTTTTACGAGGTACATCGGGCGCTTGGGACGCCTTGTTTCTGCCACATATAAAACATGATAAATCAAGTCAAGATATAATCGGGCGATTGCCACGGTTCTGAACCAGCGCGGTCTCGCCTGTGTCGGCCCGGACACGGAAAGCCCGGCCGGTCGCCGCGGCTGTTGCAGCCGGACGGCGGGGCTGCCGTCCTTGTCGCCAACGGCTTTCCGCGCCGACCGCCTGGCAAGACGACCAGCTGCCGCTCCGGCGGTTTCGATCCCGCCCGCGGGCTGTTGCTAGAACAGGCCTTCGATCTGCCCCTGGTCGTTGATGAAGATCTTTTCCGAGGACGGGGTCCGCGGCAGGCCCGGCATGGTCATGATCTCGCCGGTGATGACGACGATGAAGCCGGCGCCCGCCGACAGCCGCACCTCGCGCACGGGCACGGTGTGGCCGGTGGGCGCGCCGCGCAGATGCGGATCGGTCGAGAACGAATACTGCGTCTTGGCCATGCAGATCGGGAGATGGCCGTAGCCCTGTTCCTCCCACTGCCGGAGCTGGTCGCGCACCGACTTGTCGGCGATCACCTCGCCGGCATGGTAGATCTCGGTGGCGATCGTCTCGATCTTTTCGATCAGCTTCATGTCGTCGGGATAGAGCGGCGCGAACTGCGCCTGGCCGGATTCGGCCAGTTCCACCACCTTGCGCGCCAGATCCTCGATGCCCGCCGAGCCCTGCGCCCAGTGCCTGCACAGGATCGCCTCGGCGCCGAGCGTGGCGACATAGTCCTTCACCGCCTGGATCTCGGCCTCGGTGTCGGAGACGAAATGGTTGATCGCCACCACCACCGGCACGCCGAACTTCTTCACGTTCTGGACGTGGCGGCCGAGATTGGCGCAGCCCTTGCGCACGGCGTCGATGTTCTCGGCTGCAAGGTCGTCCTTCTTGACGCCGCCATTCATTTTCATCGCCCGCACCGTGGCGACGATCACCGCGGCGTCGGGCTTCAACCCCGCCTTGCGGCATTTGATGTCGAAGAATTTCTCCGCCCCCAGGTCGGCGCCGAAGCCGGCCTCTGTCACCACGTAATCGGCAAGCTTGAGCGCCGTCGTCGTCGCCACCACCGAATTGCAGCCGTGCGCGATGTTGGCAAACGGGCCGCCATGCACGAAGGCCGGATTGTTTTCCAGCGTCTGCACCAGGTTCGGCTGCATGGCGTCCCTGAGCAGCACCGTCATGGCGCCGTCGGCCTTGAGGTCGCGGGCAAACACCGGGCTCCTGTCGCGGCGATAGCCGACGATGATGTTGCCGAGCCGCTTTTCGAGATCCTTCAGATCGGTCGCAAGACAAAGGATTGCCATCACTTCCGAGGCGACCGTGATGTCAAAACCGGTCTCGCGCGGAAATCCGTTGGCAACACCGCCGAGCGAGCAGGTGATGGCGCGCAGCGCCCGGTCGTTCATGTCCATCACCCGGCGCCAGGCGATGCGGCGGATGTCGATATTGAGCTCGTTGCCCCAGTAGATGTGGTTGTCGATCAGCGCCGCAAGCAGATTGTGCGCCGTGGTGATGGCGTGGAAGTCGCCGGTGAAATGCAGGTTCATGTCCTCCATCGGCACCACTTGCGAAAAGCCGCCGCCGGCGGCCCCGCCCTTGATGCCGAAATTCGGCCCCAGCGAGGCTTCGCGGATGCAGATCATCGCCTTCTTGCCGATGCGGTTGAGCCCGTCGCCGAGGCCGACCGTGGTGGTGGTCTTGCCCTCGCCCGCCGGTGTCGGATTGATCGCCGTGACCAGGATCAGCTTGCCGTCCCTGCCGCCCTTGCTGGCGGCAATGAACTCGGCGGAGACCTTGGCCTTGTCATGGCCATAGGGCAGCAGATGCTCGGACGGAATGCCGAGCCTCGCCCCGATCTCCATGATCGGCTTCTTGCTGGCGGCTCGCGCAATCGCGATATCGGATGTGAAGTCGGCCATGTCGTCGTTCCCTTCCCTGCTTTCGCCCTCCCGGCGGATTAGTGACAGCGAATAGAACCCGAAATGCGGCGCAATGCCATATCCAAGATGACACGGACCGGACGAAATGCGATGCGGGGCCGCGCCGCGCTCAGCCGCTCCACCGCGATCGGACCGGCGTTGCCGCCGCCGGCCGCGCCGGCGACACAGCCCCCCGGAGAAGGGTGCGCGCCGCCCGACCGTCGCCGATGCTAGATGCCCTGTCCGCCGGACACCTCGATCCGTTGGGCGTTGACCCAGCGATTGTCGTCCGACAGCAGGCTGGCGATCATCGGGCCGATATCATCCGGCAGGCCGACGCGCCCAAGTGCGGTCATCTCCGCGAAGAAGGCGTTGAAGGCCGGCGTATCGCGCACGGCACCGCCGAAGAAGTCGGTCTCGATCGCGCCGGGCGCCACCGTGTTGACGGCAATGCCGCGCGCGCCCAGTTCCTTGGCCATGTAGAGGGTCAGCACTTCGACTGCGCCCTTGACCGCCGCATAGGCCGCCCAACCCGGAGCCGAGACCCTCACCAGACCCGATGAGAGGTTGACGATGCGGCCACCATCGGCGATCAGCGGCAGCAGCGCCTGGGTGAGGAAGAACACGCCCTTGAAGTGGACATTGACCAGCGCGTCGAACTGCGCCTCGGTGGTCTCGGCAATCAGCGCAGTGTCGCCATGGCCGGCATTGTTGACAAGGTGGTCGAAGCTCTCGCGCTGCCAGGTGTCCTTGAGCACAGCCCGCAGCTCTGTGCAGAAGCCGGGAAATTGGTCGGTGGCGCCGGTGTCGAGCCGCAGGGCCACGGCCTTGCGACCGAGGGCCGCGATTTCGGCGACGACGGCATCGGCGGCATCGGCGCGGCTGTGATAGGTGAGGACGACGTCTCCGCCATGGCGGGCGATATTGAGGGCGGTGTTGCGGCCGAGGCCACGGCTGCCACCGGTCACGAGGGCGATCTTGGTCATTGGAAACTCCTGTTGTGTGCAGGCCGAGTGATAGCGCCCGCCGACCAGAACCGTCGTTGCCGAAACCGTGGCGATTTTTGCCTATTCCTCCAGACCCGTTCCGTCAGGACAGCATATCGGCTAGCATCGCGGCATGACCAAAACCCTGATTGCCGCCGCCCTCCACCACGCCGAGACCCATTCCAGCCCCGACGGAACGATCGAGACGCCGCTGCCCGGTCTGACCATCGTGCATTCGACCACGCCGAGCGGTCTCGACTGCGCCGTCTCGCGGCCGCTCGTATGCCTGGTGCTGCAGGGCGGCAAGCAGGTGACCATGGGCACGCAAACCTTCGCCTTCGGCGCCGGCGACAGCCTGCTGATCACCGCCGACGTGCCGACGGTCAGCCAGATCACCCGCGCCAGCGTGGCGGAACCCTATGTCTCCTTCGTGCTGGAG
Source organism: Hoeflea marina (assembly GCF_003182275.1). Classification (GTDB taxonomy): domain Bacteria; phylum Pseudomonadota; class Alphaproteobacteria; order Rhizobiales; family Rhizobiaceae; genus Hoeflea; species Hoeflea marina. The sequence goes on along the minus strand of NZ_QGTR01000006.1, from coordinate 64,849 downwards.
CTCGATGCTGCAGTGATCGCCGAATTGTCGCTGCAGATGCGGCCATCGCCGGTGTCCGCCCCGCCGGTGCGCGTCGATCCGACCGAGGCCGATGTCGCCGATGCCGCCCTGCGGCTGATGCAGTTGCTCGATCGCCCGGCATCGCTGCCGGTGCTGCAGGCCCAGCATATCCGCGAATTCCACTACTGGCTGCTGGCCGGCCGCCACGGCGCCGATATCCGCCGTCTCGGCTGGCCCGACGGCCACAGCCAGAAGGTGGCGCGCACGGTGGCGCTGCTGCGGGCCGATTATGCACGGCCGCTGCGCGTCGAGCAGCTGGCAGCGCAGGCCGGCATGAGCCCTTCATCCTTCCACCAGCATTTTCGCGCCGTCACCTCGCTATCGCCGCTGCAGTTCCAAAAGCAGATGCGCCTGATCGAGGCGCGGCGGCTGATGATATCGCAAGGCATGACGGCCAGCAGCGCCGCCTTTGCAGTCGGCTACGAAAGCGTGTCGCAGTTCAACCGCGAATACGGCCGGATGTTCGGCAGTCCCCCCGCCCGCGACGCCCACACGACACGCCAGCAGGCCGAACTGACCGCCTGACCGCATGCCGATCACGCAAGAGAGAATCCTCAGCCGTCCCCCATCGCAATCAGGCTGGCATTGCCGCCGGCGGCCGCGGTGTTGACCGAGACCACCTGCTCCTGGGCAAAGCGCATCAGATAGTGCGGCCCGCCGGCCTTGAAGCCGGTACCCGACAACCCCGATCCGCCGAAGGGCTGGGTGCCGACGACGGCGCCGATGATGTTGCGGTTGACATAGACATTGCCGGCGTCGAGCCGGTCGACCACCTTGCGCACATGCGCCTCGATGCGGGTGTGCACGCCGAGCGTCAGGCCGAAGCCGGTGGCGTCGATCGCTTCGAGCACCTTGTCGAGCTCCTTCGCCTTCCAGCGCACCACATGCAGCACCGGCCCGAAGATCTCCTTCTGCAGCGATGCGGCATCCTTGAGCTCGACGATGGTCGGCGCAAAGAACAGGCCGGCGGACGGCGCCTCGCCCTGATAGCGGACGGTCTGGGTCGCCCGCATCGCCTCGACATGCTCGGCCAGCATCGTGCGCTGCGCTTGGTCGATCACCGGGCCGATATCGGTCGAAACCAGGGCAGGATCGCCGAGAACAAGCTCCCGCGCCGCGCCCTCGATCATCTTGAGCATCTGGTCGGCCACCTCGTCCTGCAGGAACAGCAGGCGGAGCGCCGAGCAGCGCTGGCCGGCCGAGCGGAAGGCCGACATCACCACGTCGTCGGCCACCTGTTCGGACAGCGCCGTGGCATCGACGATCATCGCATTGAGGCCGCCGGTCTCGGCGATCAGCGGCACGATCGGGCCGTCCTTGGCCGCCAGCGTCCGGTTGATGGCGCGGGCGGTCTCGGTCGAGCCGGTAAAGGCGACGCCGGCGATGCGCGGGTGGCGGGTCAGCGCCGCGCCGACATCGCCCTCGCCCGGCAGGCAGATGAGCACATCGGCAGGCACGCCGGCGGCGTGAAGCAGCCGGATCGCCTCGTGCGCCACCAGCGGCGTCTGCTCGGCCGGCTTGGCGATGACTGCGTTGCCGGCCGCCAGCGCCGCCGAGACCTGACCCAGGAAGATCGCCAGCGGGAAATTCCACGGCGAGATGCAGGCAAACACGCCGCGGCCACGCCAGCCGAGGCGGTTGTCCTCGCCCGTAGGGCCGGGCATCGGCACCATCTCCGAGAACATCTCGCGGCCCCGCGCCGCGTAGTAGCGCAGGAAATCCACCGCTTCGCGGATCTCGGACAGGCCGTCATCGATGGTCTTGCCCGCCTCGCGCGAGAGCAGAGACAGGAAACGATCTCGGTCGGCCTCCAGCAGGTCGGCGGCCTTCTCCAGCATGGCGCCGCGAGCCATCGCCGGGGTCCGCGACCAGGCGGCAAATCCCTTGCGCGCGGTGGCCACCGCGGTGTCGACATCGGCGGAGGTCGCCACCCGCACGGTGCCGACGATCTGGCTGGGATCGTGCGGCGAGACCACGTCGCGCGACGGCGACGACGCCGTCACCCCCGGGGCCAGCGGCACCGCGTCGACCTGCGCAACCGCCTTGCCCATGCCCGCGACCAGAGCGGCGAGCGCCCGCCGGTCGCCGAATTCGACGCCGGAGGAATTGGCCCGGTCCGGGTAGAGTGCCCCCGGCGCAGGAATCCGGCTGTTGCGGGCGGAGTGGCCCTGGTCGAGGCCGAGCTTCTCGGCCGGACGCTCGAGCAGGCTGGCAATCGGAATGCTGCGGTCGCCGGCGACGGCGACGAACGACGAATTGGCGCCGTTTTCCAAAAGCCGCCGCACCAGATAGGCAAGCAGGTCGCGATAGCCTCCGACCGGCGCGTAGATGCGGCAGGCGACGGGGTCGTTGCCCTTCATCAGGCTTTCATAGAGCACCTCGCCCATGCCGTGGAGGCGCTGGAATTCGAAGCCGTCGCGGTCGCCCGACATCTCCATGATGGTGGCGACCGTCAGAGCGTTGTGGGTGGCGAACTGCGGAAACAGCACGTCGCGCAGATCCAGCATCTGCCGCGCGCAGGCGAGGTAGCTCATGTCTGTGGCGGCCTTGCGCGTGAACACGCCGTAGCCGTCGAGACCTCGCTCCTGCGCCCGCTTGATCTCTGTGTCCCAATAGGCACCCTTCACCAGCCGCACCATCATCCGCCGCTTGAGCGCCCTGCAGAGGGCGGCGATGTGCTCGATCACCTGCGGTGCCCGCTTCTGGTAGGCCTGGATGGCCAGGCCGAACCCGTCCCAGCCATCGAGCGACGGGTCGGCAAAGACCCTGTCGATGACATCGAGCGACAACTCCAGCCGGTCGACTTCCTCGGCGTCGATGGTGAAGTTGAGGTCATGCTTGCGGGCCATCTGAGCCAGCTTCAGGACGTCGGGAACCAGCTCGCGCAGCACCTGGTCGCGATGGGTCGGCAGATAGCGCGGATGCAGTGCGGAGAGCTTGACCGAAATGCCGGGCCTGTCGGGCAGCTTGCGCGCGCCGGCCGGACGGTCTGCCGCCTTGCCGATGGCGGCAATGGCGTCGGCGTAGGATTTGAAATAGTGCGCCGCGTCGGCCCGCGTGCGGGCCCCTTCGCCCAGCATGTCGAAGGAATGGCGGTAGCCGCGCGCCTCATTCTTGGCCGCGCGGCCGAGGGCGTCCTCAATGGTCTCGCCGAGCACGAAATGATGGCCGAGGAAACGCATCGCCTGACGGGTCGCGGTGCGGACCGTCGGCATGCCCATGCGCTTGACAAGTCCGCGCATCACGCCTTCGGGGGTCTCGCCCGGGCGGATCACCCGCGCCGACATCGCCAGCGCCCAGGCCGAGGCCGAGACGAACCAGGTGTCGCCATGGGCCTCGTGGTTGCTCCAGTTGCCTTCCTTGAGCTTGTCCTCGATCAGCTTGTCCTGGGTGAGCGCGTCGGGCACGCGGAGCAGCGCCTCGGCGAGCACCATCAGCGCCAGGCCCTCGCGTGTGGAAAGGCCGTATTCGCGCAGAAAGTCCTCGACACCGCCCATCGAGCCGGAGTCGTCCCGGATCGCTTCGATCATCCGCGCGGCCCGCGCGTCGATCGCCTTTTCCTGGCTGACGCTGAACTGCAGCCGGCCGGCGAAGTCCCGGATCAGGTCATCGTCGTCCGGTGCGTGCGGGGCATGAAAGGCGTGAGGTGCTGCAGCGGCGATGGTTGACATGACGTTCTCCCTTGGCGCCCCACTCATAGCGCTTGATTTGCGGTGTTTCTCACCATACTGACTAACCAGAGCGGTGTTATTCCCGACAAATTCGGCATTTCGTGGTGATGTATGAAGGAAATCGACCGTATCGATCGAAAGATCCTTGCCGCCATGCAGGATGACGGCCGGCTGACCAATCTGCAACTGGCCGAGAAGATCAGTCTTTCGCCGACCGCCACCGCCGAGCGGCTCAAGCGCCTGACCCGCGAGGGCTACATCCTGGGCTATCATGCACGGCTCTCGCCGGAAAAGCTCGGCCGCGGCTTGCTCGTCTATGTCGAGGTCAAGCTCGACCGCACCACGGGCGATGTCTTCGATGCCTTCGCGGCAGCCGTGCGCCGGTCTCCGGACGTGATGGAGTGCCATATGGTCGCCGGCGGCTTCGACTATCTGGTCAAGGCGCGGGTGAAGGGCATGGAGGCCTATCGGACCTTCCTGTCCGACGTCATCCTGTCGCTGCCGGGGGTGCGGGAAACCCACACCTATGCGGTCATGGAGGAGGTCAAGAGCACAGCCAGGCTGCCGGTCTGACGCCAGCCCGGTCACAGGGAGGACATGCTCATATTGACAAACTTGCGGATCGGGCTGACGTTACGTCAGCTGTAGTAACCATTTGGTCATCATAAACCGACTCCACGGTAGCCCGACAACAGGCTTTTGCCACCTTGGCCCTTTCATTTTGGGTCCCTAGAGCCGTACATAGCGCGGCCCGCATGAAAGCTCGAAAGGCAGCGAACGCACGTGATGACCGGCGACAACGACCTATTCGATGCCTTGGCAAACATTCAGTCTGAAGTGGACCTGGCTGCCTACCTGCACAGGACCGCCAGGGAATATGGCCTGGCCGGGTTCATGATCGTCGATGTTCCGTCGGTCTCCGACGAGCGGCTTCAGCCGCGGATTAGCCTGTCCAACATGCCCAAGGGCTTCCTGGAGGAGTATGACCGTCAGGGTCTGCTGAAGAACTCCCTGATCTTCGGCAATCTGCGCCGGACGACCATTCCGACCGTCTGGTCGCTGGATGATATCACCTCCGGCCGGCCCGCGATCGAGAACGAGCCGATGCGGGAGCTGTTTCGACGCCACCACATCAGCATGGGGGTGTTTTTTCCTGTCCACGGCGTCGACGGCTCGCGCGCAGCGATCGGATTCGACGGTGATCGGCCGCCGCTGACCCAGCTTGAAATTTCGCAGCTGGGCATGCTGGTGGTGCATGCCTACGCGATCTACTGCACCCTCAAGAACCCGGCCGGCCCCCCGGCCAGCAACCTGACCGGCCGCGAGCTGGAAGTGCTCCACTGGGCCGCCAACGGAAAGACGTCGGTCGAGATCGCCGCGATCCTGTCGCTGTCCGACCACACCGTCAACACCTACATGAACACGGCTATGCGCAAGCTTGATTGCGTCAACCGGACGCAGCTCGTCGCCAAGGCGATGCGGTTGCGCCTGATCAGCTGACCGGCCGCCAACGCGAATTCTGGATCAAGGAGGCACACGAGTGGTCGTCAGATTCGAATTTTCCGCACCCTCGCGTCCGCCGCCGGATCTCGACCAGTTGGGCATCACCGCGATCGAGGCCATCAACCTTGTCACCGCCCATCAGCGCTTCGGCTTCTGGCGGTCCGAGCTCGACACCGGGCATGTGTTCTGGTCGAGGGATATCTACGAAATCTACGAGATGGACTACTCAGCCGGACCGGTGAACCTGTTCCGCGCCAACGCCGCCGTGCACCCCGACGACCTGCCCTACATGCTTGAACTGTTCGAACGGGCGGCAGCCGACAAGACCGGATACCACTACATCCTGCGCCTCAAGGCGGCCGAGGGCTACAAGTATGTCCGCTCCGTCGGCCGCTACCGCCGCACGGCAAGCGGTCGCGAGGAAATCTTCGGCCTGTTCGAGGAGTTCCACGAGCAGGTGCCGATGGTCGGGATCTACGAGCGCAAGTAGCGCGCGGAAGCGATGCGGGCTGCCGGGGCGGAGCTGTCAGCGGTCAAGGATCGCCCGAACCTCCACCAGGTTGGATCGGAACCGCAGCACATAAAATCCCATCGTCGCCAGATGCGTGGGCATGATCCAGCCGCTCTCGTTGCCGTTCGATATGATGAAGGGCTGGATCTTCAGGGCCGCCGCCAGCTGCTGCTCCATCGTCGCCCAGAGCTGGGCCAGATTCTTCTGGTTGATCACCTCCTGAAAGTCGCCGCGGGCGGCCACCAGGATGCCGTAGTAGCCATAGAGCTGGCCGAAGGCGAACCAGAAGCGGTCGTCGGCGCGGGTGTCGAACCAGCCGGCATTGTAGTTCTCGGAACGGTCCCGCAGGATCGCCGAGGTCGAGCCGACATCGGCGGCAATGCGGTCGATGAACTGAATCAGGTTGTCGGTGCGCGCATCGAAGATCGACGTGCAGTTGGCCAGGCTCTCGTTGTATTTGACCAGATCCCGGGCGGCCGCCCGATAGAAGGCCGGCGTCGGCGTTTTCGGACCGAAGGGGCTGAAGCTGAAATACCAGGTGCTCTCGTCAAACTGGGTGTTGCCGCGGGCGCTCTGCAGATTGCCGTCGACCTGGCTGGTGCCGCGCACGCGTCCGAGCGTGTCGACCAGTTCGACGGTGGTGCGCCGGATGGCCTGGTTGACGCCGCGCTGGAACGAGGCCTTGTTGTCGAAGAACGGCGTGTGGTCCCAGTCGATGCCGAAGAAGCCCATCTTGTAGAGCACCATCGACGAGATCCAGGCATTCTCGTCGACGTTGAAGTTGATGAGGTCGGCCGTGGCCTGCACCAGCCCGGAGGTTGCACATTTGCCGCCGGCCACCTCGACGCCAGGCGCATCCTTGGCCTTTGTGTAGGCCTGGGCATAGGCCGGATTGAAATTGGTCCAGACCTGCGTCTGCCAGAAGAAATAGCCGTAGAGCCCGATCACCATGACCACGATGGCGCCGAGCACCGCCTTCAGGATGAAGCCGCGCTGCCGGTACCAGCGGCCCATGGTGACGAACGGAAAGAGAATCCCGGCGATCACCATGCCGATGAAGCGGCCGATGGCATTGAAGATGCGCTCGAAGAAAGCGGTGACTGAATCAAGCATCGTCTCGGGTTCCTTCTATGCCGAACAACCGCGCCCTGAGCGCCGCCTTGTCCCTGAGGTAAGTGTTTGTGAGCGAATCCACAACATGGGCGCGGTAGGTTTCGGAATAGGAATTGTAGCTCTCGTAAAAACCCTGCTTGTCGAAGACGAAGCGGCTGACGAAATCAAACGGCATCATCTGCGCCAGAAGCCGGCCGACAAGCCACTTGTCCTGGTGTCCCGGTTCGGCGCGCACGAGCAGCAGCCGCCGGTCGCCGCGCACCTCGCGCATCCTGATCTGGCCGTTGAGCATGATCTCGCGCAGCGATTCCTGCAGGAAGGGATAGATGCCGTCCTCGGCGATGAGGCTCGCATTGCGGTGCATCCAGGTCTGCAGCCAGACCGGATCGATATGGCCGAGGTCGACGGCCGGATCGACGCGGCGGATGATCTCCAGCACGGCCATCTCGGCGCGGTGGGCGAGCAGGCCCGACGCCTGCACCCAGGAGGCGCGGGGCAGCTGCAGCCGCCCGGTCGAGGAGAGGAATTCGAAGATCCGTTCCCGGTCGCGGATGTCGATGTAGCTCACTTCCCAGGGCCGCGAGCGGCGGAATCCGGGTGCGCCGCTGTCGCAGATGACGGTCACCGATCGGTCGTCGCGAAACAGAAAGGCGCCGCCGAAATGATTGGCCCAGAAGGACAGATGCGGGAACACCAGCTTGTCGGGGACTAGGGCGTTCTGGCGGATGTCGCCGGTCTCCCTGGCGAGGTCGACCATCCGGTTGAGCGCCGCATCGTCGCGCCAGGTGTCGCCCGGTCCGGTCAGCCGGTCGATCAGCGTCCGCAGCTCGGCTGCCTTGCCGAGGATGTCCTCGGCCGACACCACGCGGAAATTGACCTGGTCGATCAGCAGCAGGTCCTCGATGTCGCGCACCTCGCTCACCGGATCCTCGATCTCGCCATAGAGCGCGTCGCGGATGGTGACGGCGGAGATGGCGCGCCGGTTGCCCTCGAAGAACTCGTGCATCAGCCCGGCGGTGTTGGAGAACTGGGTGTGGACCACCGGCAGCTCTTCCTGGTCGGGGGTGAGCAGGATGAAGCGCCGGTTGACGCCGTTGGGGTCCAGATACTGCTGGTCGCCCAGTTCCTCGGCGATCTCGGGCGAGAACCCGGTCATGTCGATGCCGAAGCTCGCAAGCTTCGTCTCCGGCGTGCCCAGCGCCTTGAGTGCCTTGTTGTAGCGCGCGATCAGATGCGGCTCATCGACCGTCAGCAGGCGGCCATAGATCAGCTCGTTGTCGCGAAGACGTTTCATGCGGACCGCCTGCCGATGAGGGAAATGCCCAACTCGCCGGCTGCGCGAACCATCGCAGTGTCGAGCGTCGCCAGGGGAATACGCCGCCTGCGGGCAAGCTCCAGATAGGCCGCGTCATAGGCGCTGAGCTGACAGTCGTCGCAGAGAAGCTGGGTTTCATTCCACAGCGCCTTCGTGCTCTCCTGATCGGTTTCGATCGGTAGGTCGGATATCCGCATCAGCGCGCCGTGCCTGTAATCCGGCGTCAGCCGTTTTCGCCGCACTGCCACCGCAAATCCGTTGGCAATCTCGGCATGCCAATGGGCCGGGACCCAGGCCGTCTGGTCGATGAACATCTCGGCCACCTCGTCGACGGCTTCGGATGCTTCATCCGGGAACTGCCAGGCAAGCATCACCGAGGCATCGACCACGAAGCTCAAGACCGCCGACCTTCCTCGATCATCTCTTTGATCGATGCACCGCGCAACGAATTGCCTGCCCGGTTGCTGCGGATCCAACCGATCGCCGCGCGCACGCGGGCCTTGCGCTCATCGTCATTGTCGGCAGATACCAGTTTCGCCACGGGCTTGCCATGGCGGGTGATGGTCACTTCCTCGCCGCGCTCGACGCGCTCGATAAGTGCGCTGAGATTGTTGCGCGCCTGCAGAATGCCGACCTCATCCATGACGGTCTCCAATTATGGCCAGTGTGGCTAGAATATAGGCTCTGCCGGGACGAAATTCAATTGCGGTGCAATGTCGGAACAATGCTCAAGTCACCCCCCAACGCCCGCTTTGCTTCAGCGCCTCGATCTCGCCGATGGCCCGTTCGCGCTGCCGTTCGCGGCGGATGATCTCCTCCACCGCCGTGGCGTCGGAGCGGTCGGTGTAGCGGAACTCGGAATCGGCGTAGCGGTTGATCTCCTGCAGCACCATCTCGATCGAGAACGGCTGGCGCAGCTCCGAGATCATCGCCGTCTTCTCGTCGTAGGTCTTGCGCAGGAACGGCTCCGGCGTCTCGAACCATTCGTCGGGAAGGTCGATGTCCATCGAGCGCATCTTGATGGCGTCGGTGATGTTCTTGATCGCCCGGCCAGTGAACCGCGGCTCGGCCTCTTTGATCATGTGCAGATAGACGCCGATGTCGCGGATCGAACGCACCTCGCCGTTGGCCTTGGTGAAGTGCTCCCAGACCGCGGCGAGCCCCTCCTCCGCCGGCCGGTCGTGGCCGTCATAGGAGCGCGCCACCGCCTGCTTGATCTCCTGGCCGGCAAACAGCTTGTGCTCGCCAAGCGGGATCGAATGGTTCTTGCCGGCAAGCAGCGCGAAGATGTCGATGTAATCGTCCTCGCTCTGCGGCCCGTCGACCAGCCAGCGGGCGCCGGCGCGCTGCCTGAGCGCGTCGTCGACATTCTCCGGATAGTTGGAAAACATGCCGAAGGTGCAGTTGCCGCGCACGATGGTCGATGCGCCGGCGAAGCTTTCCATCAGCACCGCCGTGACTTCCTGCTGTCCGGCCGAGGCGCGGTCGTCCGACCGCTTGGCGGCGACCTGGTCGATGTCGTCGATGGTGCCGAAGCCGATGGCGCGCGGGTTGAGCACATTGTCGACGAAGGCCTTGCAGTTCTGCCCCGACTTGCCCTGGTAGGAGGAGATCTGGTCGACGCCGAAATTCTCGTAGTGGAACGGATAGCCCGCCATCTGGCAGTAGTCGTTGATCAGCCCCGCCAGCATCTGGATCAGGATGGTCTTGCCGGTGCCGGGCTGACCGTCGCCGATGAAGGTGAACAGGAAGCCGCCGAGCTCGACGAACGGGTTCAACTGCCGCTCGAAATCATAGGCCACGATCATCCGCGCCAGCCGCATCGCATGGTGCTTGGCGAGATGGTTGCCGATGATCTCGTTGGGCTTCTTGAAGCTCATTTCCAGCGGCTTGCGGCGCTGCCCCGGCGCCACGTCGAAGCCGTCGAGGGTGAAATTGTCGCTGTCGAGCCGGATATGGGCCTGGCCGAAATCTGTGAGCGCCTCGAAGCGCGCCCGCCGCGAGATCAGCCCCTCGATCGCCTCGCGTGCGAACGCCCGGGCCCGCGCCGTCATCGTCGACTCGTCGGCGCAGCCCGATATCGCCCGGTCAAGCCCCGCCACCAGCGCCTTCAGCGCATCCTGCGGCGTGTCGAACTGAAAGTCCGGCTCGGCCGTGTCGTCGGCGGGCTCGCTCTCGCCGTCGATGGTCTGCAGCAGATAGGCCGCAAGCGTGAAGGCCGCGACATAGGCGCCGGCCGACAGCAGCCGCTTGAACTGCTCGGCCTCCGCGCCCTGCAGCGGGCTGCCGAGATTGCGCGCCTGCAGCGTCTCGAGATCGGTTTGCCTGGAAAACAGTTCCGCCACCGCCAGTGCCACGGCGATGCCCCGCCTTGTACGGAACAGCAGCGCGTGCTGGGGGATCGACAGCATCGCGTCGTCTGCCCGCACCGCCTGGATGGTCCTGCCGAGCTCGACTTCCTGGGTGCGCCGCATGCCGCCGGTCGAGACCGTGGAGACGAAGCGCCGCCCGGTTCCCGCCAGCGCCGTCGATGGCCCCGACTCCTGGGGCGTCAGCACCACCACGCGCGTCACCATTCCCTGCGCCACCGAGCGGTGGCGGGCAATGTCGTCTTCGGAAATCGTCGTCAGTCCGGCTGTTCGGCTCATTGGGTCAAACCTCGCTGATCACCTGGTCGCGGGAAATCACATGCACCTTGAAACCGTCGAAAATGCGCGCCGTCTCGCCCTCGGCATAGAGCGCCTGATAGGCGTCGTGCGGCACCAGCGCATGCTTCTCGTAGGCGCTCACGCCCTGCCGCGCCGCTTCCAGGTCATCGGTCTCGATGTGGTATTCTTCCACCGCCGGCGACGAACTCCAGAGCCCGCGCTTGGCAGGCCTCTCCGCTTTTGAATAGACCTCCTGCACGGTCCAGGAGAGCACCCAGGCGTTCTCGCGCTTGCGCACCTTGGACAGGATCGAGGTCACCCGGTCGGTGTTGTCGGTGATGCCGGCGGAGTAGAACGGTCCGAGCACGAATCGGCGCAACTGCTTGGGATGCAGCTCGGGAAAGTCGCGGTCGATGTTCTGCGCAATGGTGGCGGGCGAGAGATTGTAGCTGCCGTGGCGTTCGACGGAGAGGTCGAATTCGCGCGCCAGCTCCGGATTGAGCAGCCCTTCCACCGGCAGCGGGATCTCGACCTCCGGATTGAGCTTGCCATCCGCGGTCACGAGCATCTCGCAGATCTTCGGGCTCGAATCCTCGATGGTGGCCATGTAGACCAACGGCAGGGTCTGGCTGCCGTCGAAAACACCCCAGTGCACGACGTAATAGGGCCGCATGGTCTTCGGATTGACCGACACCTTGATCGTCTCGGGCAGGATGAACGGCGCGAACACCTCGCCTTCCTGCACCTGCTCGAGATAGAGCCGCTCGGCCAGCTGCTCCTGGAGCGCGGCGGGAAACGCCTTCTGCCGCAGGATGAAATCCGCCATTTCGGCCTTCAGCTGCGCGGTGCCGGCGATCGCCGCCAGCCGCTCCTCGGCCCCGGCCCTGTCGCGTTCCAGTTCGAGCACGTTCTGATAGACGGGATAGCCGCTTTCGGCGCGCGAGATGCGGAACTTCTCCATGAAGCCGACATGGTTTTCCCAGGCTGTGAAGGTCGCCGACAGCCGGTTGATGTAGGGCACGACCACCTCGGCGACGAGGCCGTGGCTGTAGAGCGGCGAGGCCTCGTCGCCGAGATAGAGCCGCAGCCCCTCGAGAGCGGCGCGCATGGAGCGGAAATAGTCCCCGGCTGCACCGGTGTCGGCGCGCATCTGCCTACCCCGCTCCGCCGTCCCTATTTGCTGACATAATTGGCGGAGTTGTGCTTGGCCAGCACCTCGGCGAAGCGGCGCGAGAAGGCGTCGTCGGCGAGCTTCTTGCGGCGCTGGATGTCCTGGGTCGAGAGCATGTTCTTCTCGTGCATCTCCAGGAGATCGCCGATGTGCTTCTGCGCCGCCGCCCCGATGCCGGCCATGGTTTCCTCGGCCGCCGTGTCGACGCGGCTGCCCAGCGTGTTGATCTTGTGGGCCACGTCCTGCTGCGCGGCGGTCTTGAGCGAATCCTCCAGCGCCTTGTAGAGGACGATCCGCTGTTCGGTATCGATCGTCAGCTTGTTGATGAGCGTGTTCTGCGCGGCGATCTGGTTGTTGAGGGAATCGACGAAGGTCTGGAACATCGAAGTGTAGCGCTCCAGCGTCTGGCTCTCGGCCAGCAGTTCCTGCTCCTTGGCCTGACGCTCGTTGTATTCGGTGGCAAGCCGGGAGCGCTCGGATTCGAGGTCGGTACGGGTCTTCTGGTCGGTGGAGGCGGCGATGCGGTTTTCCACGTCCATCAGCTGGGGATTGAGCGTCTCGATCCGCTCCTGGGTGGCTTCGAGGTTGACCATGGTCGCCTTGCGGCGCTCGATCACCTTGATCAGGCTTGCTTCCGACGTCTTGTAGCGGCTTTCCAGGATCGACTTCTGGTCCTTGAGGATGCCGACGATGGTGTCGGACTTGGCGAGCAGTTCCTGCAGGTTGCCCGAAAGCGACATGTTGCGCACACGGTCGGTGCGCATGCGCTGCGCCCGGCTCTTGGAGAAGAACGAGATGAAATTCTCCATCCCCGAATAGCCCTTCATGCTTTCGAACTCGGTGCCGAAGACATTGGTGGCGTCCTCGAGTCCGATGATCAGGTCGGCAATGTTGGTTTCCATCACCCGCTGCTGGCGCAGGACGTCCTCGATGCGGGCATTCTCGATGTCGAACTGCGCGTCACCGATCTTCGCGTCCGCCTGGGCCAGGTCCTCCAGCACGACGCCGGAGCGTTCTATGCGGCTGCGCATGTCCTCGACCACCGCCTTTGTCTTCTCGATCTCGGCATCGAAGCTCTTGATGCTGGCCATGTCACGATCCTCTGTGTTGCCGCGCCCCGCATGTCTCGGCGCCCTTGGGTCCCCGGCAGATTTGTAACACCGGCCCGGCCCATATGGTAAGTCTCTCCCATGCAAAAAAGGGATCGCCCCGGCATTTGCCGGGGCGATCCCTCTTTTAGGCTGTGTCTGTCTCAGTTGGCGGCGGAGGGATCGGTCAGATAGGCGATGACATTGGCCACGTCCTCGTCCTTTTTCAGGCCGGCAAACGCCATCTTGGTGCCCTTCACCACGCCCTTGGGGCTGCGCAGATAGGCATCCAGTGCCTCGACGGTCCACACGGGAACCTCAGCGGTATGATCGGCCATGGCCTTGGAGTACTTGTAGTCAGCGACAGAAGCCACGCCGCGACCGACGATGCCGACCAGGTGCGGCCCGACCCGGTTCTTCGGCTCGCTCGCCGTGTGGCAGGCGGCGCATTTCTTGAACACCTTGGCGCCTTCCACGGCGTCGCCGTCAGCACGCGCCGCGGACGTGAGGGCAAGACCGGCGCTGAGTGCCATACCGAGGATGAACGACAGGGACTTGGACATGAACAATCTCCTTGAGGCGATTCTGGAGCTTGATCTCATACGATTTCCTCTGGCGGCCGGGCAATGCGGATTGGCAGACAATGCGCCGCTCGGCCGCAGAAAGGCGATATGTCGCGGCCCGGCGCTCCGGTCACCGTCAGTCGCGCCCCATCGCCTCCTCCCAGTGCCGCCGGCAATAGGAGATGTATCGTTCGTTGCCGCCCACCTCGACCTGGGCTCCCTCATGGATGACGCTGCCCTTGTCGTCGGTGCGCACCACCATGGTCGCCTTGCGGCCGCACTTGCAGATGGTGCGCACCTCGCGCAGCTCGTCGGCAATGGCCAGCAGCGCCTGCGAGCCCGGAAACAGCAGGCCGCGAAAGTCCGTCCGCAGGCCGTAGGTCATCACCGGGATGGACAGCCGGTCCGCCACCCTGGCCAATTGCCAGACCTGCGCCTCGGTGAGGAACTGCGCCTCGTCGACGAAGATGCAGGCAATCTCGCTCTCCGCCTGCATGCTGCCGATGGAGGCGAAGAGATCGTCGTCCGCCCGAAACGGAATTGCATCCGACTCAAGACCGATGCGCGACGAGATCCGGCCCAGGCCCGCGCGATCGTCGAAGGCGGCGATGAACAGCACCGTGCGCATGCCGCGTTCACGGTAGTTGTAGGACGCCTGCAGCAGCAGCGTCGACTTGCCGGCATTCATCGTCGAGTAACTGAAATAGAGCTTTGCCATGTGCGGTCCCTCGCCACTCTAATGGCAATCGGCCCGACACTTTGCCACCCCCGGGAACAGGCTTTCAACAGCTTGCTTCGCCGGCCGCCCGCCGAAATAAGCCGAGAAGCGCTTGAGTTTGGTTCGTATCAGTGGTTGTTTCTAATTTTGCATCCTGGGAGAAATCAAAATGACAAAAACCCTGTCACTCACCATCCTTGCCACGCTGCTGGCCAGCACCGCGCCGTCCTTCGCCGCGGATTCGGAAGCCTGCAAGACCGTGCGCTTCTCCGATGTCGGCTGGACCGACATCACGGCGACCACGGCTGTTGCCTCCACCCTGCTCGACGCCCTCGGCTATGAGGCCAAGGTCACGGTGCTGTCGGTTCCCGTCACCTATTCCTCGCTCAAGAACAAGGACATCGACGTCTTCCTCGGCAACTGGATGCCCTCGATGGCCGGTGACGTGCAGCCCTTCATCGACGACAAGTCGGTGGAGACGGTTGCCCAGAATCTCGACGGCGCCGGATATGGCCTCGTCGTGCCGACCTATGTCGCCGAAGCGGGGGTCAAGAGCCTGACCGACATCGGCAAGTTCAAGGACAAGTTCGACGCCAAGATCTACGGCATCGAGCCGGGGAATGACGGCAACCGCATTGTTCTTGAGATGATCGACAACAAGGACAATGGCCTCGACGGCTTCAAGCTGGTCGAATCCTCGGAAGCCGGCATGCTCACCCAGGCGGAAAAGGCGATCAAGAACAACGAATGGATCGCCTTCCTCGGCTGGACTCCACACCCGGTGATGGGCGAAATGGCCATCACCTATCTCGACGGCATGGGCGATTCCGGCTTCGGCGCCGCCACTGTGCACACCAATGTACGGGCCGGCTACACCAGCGACTGCCCCAATGCGGGCCAGTTCATCAAGAACCTGTCCTTCTCGCTGTCGATGGAAAACAAGATCATGGATGAGATCCTCAAGGGCGAAGATCCCGAAAAGGCGGCGCTCGCCTGGCTCAAGGCCAACCCGGACGCGGTCAAGCCCTGGCTTGAAGGCGTGACCACCTTCGACGGCGGCGACGCCGCCGCTGCCGTGGCTGCCAAGCTCGGCGCCTGATCGCCGAAGCTCGCGAGCCGCCGGCCGACACCGCACGGTCGGCGGCCCGCCCCATGTCCGTTTTAAGGAAGAGCCGCAGTGGATTGGCTGGAACGATATCAGATACCCGTCGGACAATGGGCGAAGGTCCTCGTCGACTGGCTTACCGACGACTTCGGCTGGTTTTTCGACGGCCTGTCCGGCATCATCGGCAGTTTCATCGATGCGCTTCTGTGGTGCCTGCAGACACCGCATCCGCTGGTGATCGTGGCGGTGTTCACCGTCCTCTCCTGGCTGCTGCGGCGCAGGCTCGCGCCAGCCGCCCTCACCGCGCTCGGTCTGTTGTTCATCATCAACCAGGGCTACTGGGAAGAGACCACCGAGACCTTGGCGCTGGTGATCGCCTCCACTGCCGTCTGCATGCTGATCGGCGTGCCGCTCGGCATCGCGGCCGCCCGCCGGGCCTGGCTCTATTCCGGCCTGCGCCCGGTGCTCGACCTGATGCAGACCATCCCGACCTTCGTCTATCTGATCCCGGCCCTGATCCTCTTCGGCCTCGGCATGGTGCCCGGCCTGATCGCCACGGTGGTCTTCGCCATTCCCGCACCGGTCAGGCTCACCCGCCTGGGCATCGTCGCCACGCCGAAGCCGTTGGTCGAGGCGGCGCAGGCTTTCGGCGCCACCCGCTGGCAGGTGCTCAGCAAGATCGAACTGCCCTGGGCGGCGCCGCAGATCATGGCCGGCCTGACCCAGACCATCATGCTGTCGCTGTCGATGGTGGTGATCTCGGCGCTCGTGGGCGCGTCCGGCCTCGGCGTGCCGGTGGTCCGGGCGCTCAACACCGTCAATGTCGCCAAGGGCTTCGAGGCAGGCCTCTGCATCGTCATACTGGCCATCGTGCTTGACCGCATGTTCCGCACCGCCGGGGAGGATTCGGCATGACCGCCGCCGTGACGATCCGCGACGTCGACATCATCTTCGGCGACGACCACGTCAAGTCGCTGGCCCTCGTCGACAAGGGTGCGACCCGGGACGAGATCGCCGCCGCCACCGGTGACGTGCTGGGCGTCGCCGGCGCCACGATCGATGTGCAGGAAGGCGAGATCCTCGTGCTGATGGGCCTGTCCGGCTCCGGCAAGTCCACGCTGCTGCGCGCCGTCAACGGACTGGCCCCGGTGCGCCGCGGCACGGTCGAGGTGCGCTGCGGCACTCAGAAGACCAATCCCTATGCGTGCACCCGCAATGAACTGCGTCAGCTCCGCGCCGACCATGTCTCGATGGTGTTCCAGCAGTTCGCGCTGCTGCCGTGGCGCACGGTCGCCGAGAATGTCGGCTTCGGCCTCGAACTCGCGGGCATACCGCTGCCCGAGCGCAAGGCCCGCGTCGCCGAGCAACTGAAGCTGGTGGGCCTTTCCGACTGGTCCGGCCGCAAGGTCGGCGAACTCTCTGGCGGCATGCAGCAGCGCGTGGGCCTGGCCCGCGCATTCGCCACCGGCGCCCCCATCCTGCTGATGGACGAGCCGTTCTCGGCGCTTGATCCGCTGATCCGGGCGCGTCTGCAGGACGAGCTGCTCGAATTCCAGGCGGCCCTTCGCAAGACCATCCTCTTCGTCAGTCATGACCTTGACGAGGCGTTCCGCATCGGCAACCGCATCGCCATCATGGAAGCCGGCCGCATTGTCCAGTGCGGCACTCCGCGCGAGATCGTCAACAATCCGTCCAACCGCTACGTCGCCGATTTCGTCGCCAATATGAACCCGATCGCCATGCTGTCGGCGCGCGACGTGATGACGCCGGGCAAGCCGGACGAGGCCCGCGGCCAGACACCGATCTCGGCATCGGTCAAACTGGACACGCCGCTGGCCGAGGTGCTGGACGCGCTGGCGCGACGACCTGGCGCGGTCGGTGTCATTGACAACGGCGTGGTCGCCGGGTCAATCACGGCGCAGGACATTGTCAACGGCTTGACCCGGCATCGTCACTGATCATTTCCGCCGATCGGAACAGGTGCATCGGCGCCTGCAACGGTCAGGCCTATCCCCTGGAGTACCGACATGGATGCAAACGGCAAATCAGCAATCGTCACCGGTGGCGGCTCGGGCCTCGGCGCCGCCACCGCTCGCGCCCTGGCCGCGGCCGGAGCCAGGGTGGCGCTGTTCGACATCAACCTGGAGCAGGCCGAAAAGGTCGCCGCCGAGATCGGCGGCATTGCCATTGCCTGTGATGTCTCGGACGCCGCCGCAGGCGAAGCCGCCGTGGCCAGGGCCGCCGAGGCCCACGGCGACGCCCGCATTCTCGTCAACTGTGCTGGTATCGCTCCGGCCGGCCGCGTTGTCGGGCGTGAAGGCCCGCATGACCTCAATCTTTTCCGCAAGGTGATCGAAGTCAACCTGATCGGCAGCTTCAACATGCTGCGCCTGGTGGCCGACCGTGCCTCGAAGCTGGAGCCGCTGGCCGACGGCGAGCGCGCCATCATCATCTCCACCGCGTCGGTCGCCGCCTTCGACGGCCAGATCGGCCAGGCCGCCTACGCCGCATCCAAGGGCGGCATCCACGCCATGGCGCTGCCGATCGCCCGTGAACTCGCCCGCTTCGGCATCCGCGTCATGACGATTGCCCCCGGAATCTTCGGCACGCCCATGCTCATGGGCATGCCGCAGGAAGTGCAGGACAGCCTGGGAGCTTCGGTGCCGTTCCCGTCGCGGCTGGGCAAGGCTGAGGAATATGCCAGCCTGGCCATGCACATGATCGGAAACGTCATGCTCAACGGCGAAACCGTCCGCCTCGACGGCGCCATCCGGATGGCGCCCAAGTAGGTCTGCTACGGTGAAGGACCCGGTCCGCACCCTGCGCGACACCGACGAGGACGCCCGGCGGCTGGCCCGGCGGCTGGTCCGCGGCAGCCGCCGGGCCGCCATTGCCGTGCTGGAACCGGAGACCGGCTTCCCGTTCTCGAGCCGGGTGCTGACTGGGACCGATGTCGACGGAGTCCCCGTGATCCTGGTCTCGGCGCTTGCTGTCCACAGCGCGGCGTTGCGGGCCGATCCGCGCGCCTCGATGATGTTTGGCCAGGCCGGCAAGGGCGATCCCCTCGCCCATGCCCGCATCACCGTTCGATGCCAGGCCGCGGCCGTTGACCGCGGCCACCCCGATCACGGCCGCATCCGGCGCCGCTTCATCGCCCGTCATCCCAAGTCGGCCCTCTACGCGGATTTCGGCGACTTCGCATTCTTCCGGATGGAGCCTGTCACGGCACTGCTCAACGGCGGCTTCGGCAAGGCCTATGCGCTCGACCGGGATGACCTCGTCATCAGCTCCCCTGCCCTGACCGCCATGCCCGCAATCGAAGAAGAACTGCTTCGTGCCATAGCAATGGAACATTCCGCCGCCGGCGACGTTTGTGCAAGTGTGTGCGGTGGTTCTAAAAAAGCGGGGTGGCGAATATTTGCCATAGACCCCGCCGGTGTCGACCTCTCCAACGGCGACGATCTGCTGCGCATCGAATTCGACAACACAGTGCCCAACGCCGAGGACTTGCCGCGCGTATTTTCGGATATCCTAATGAAACCCCGTATAATTTAGGAGTATCCCAATGTATGCAATCTCTGAAATAACGGAGATGTAAATCGGTGCAGGCACCTGTTACACTAGTAACAATAAGAACAAATGAGCAAGATCATGCAAACGCAAAAACTGATGACGAAATCGACAGACGCCGCAGGCCTGTTATCAGCAATGGGCAACGCCAAACGCATGTTGATATTGTGCAACCTCGTCGAAGGCGAGATGGCGGTTAGTGCACTTGCGGAGAAGGTTGGCCTGAGCCAGTCTGCACTTTCACAGCATCTGGCGAAATTGCGTCATCGCAATCTGGTCAGCACCCGCCGCGATGCTCAGACCATCTACTATTCTGTGAGTGCTGAATCCGTGATCGCCGTGCTCAAGACACTCGAGACCATTTATTTCGCCGACGATTGAGCATCGACCTGAGACTCTTCCGGTCCGTCGGGCAGCCTTGGTCGTCTGCGCGATCACCACGGGATGATCGTGCGGGTGCTGATTGCACCCCCGCCCAGAAAACGAACGGGCGCCATTCAACCTGAATGACGCCCGAGAAGCGACGTCGGAAATGCCCGATGTGCCGCCGGTCACATTCACCATCGCCTATCAATCTTGCTCAAGCCTTACGCGACAGCACTTGCGGCCCCTCGACAGCCGTGGCAATGCTCCGCGACACAGGGGCGCCGCGCCCCGTTGCAGGATCTCCGCCCCTGACGGGCGGACTCGTGCAATCGCCGGCGCGGCAGTGGCCGACGTCGGCACCACAACCGGGGAAATCCATGGCATACAAAATCATTCTCGACACCGACCCCGGCATTGATGATGCCATGGCGATCGCCTATGCCATTGCCCATCCGGATATCGAGCTTCTGGCGCTGACCACGATCTTCGGCAATGTGCGCACCCATGAGGCAACCGCCAATGCCCTCAGATTGCTTGAGGCCTGGGGGTCGGACGCCGATGTGGCGGAAGGCGAAGCGGTGCCGGTCTCCGTTCCCGCCCATGAGCCCAGCTATTCCGTCCACGGCCGCAACGGCTTTGGCGACGTAGAACTGCCTGCGACTGCCCGCGTCCCGCACGAACTCGACGCGGTCAGCTACATCTCCGAGATGACCAGGCGCCATCCGGGCGAGATCACACTGTGCGCCGTCGGCCCTCTGACCAACCTCGCCCGCCTTCTCGAACGCGATCCGGGCATCGTGGACCGGGTCCGGTCCGTGGTTGTCATGGGCGGGGCGGTGCATCGACCGGGCAATGTCACGCCCGTTGCGGAGGCCAATTTCTGGCACGACCCACACGCGGCCGACCAGGTTCTGGGTGCCGCATGGCCGCTGGTCCTCGCGCCGCTCGATTGCACCATGCCGGTTGTCTTCACGCCCGATTTCATGGCTGCGCTGGCGCTGGAATCGCCGCGCTTCGGCGAGCCGCTGGCCGACATGGCACGGTTCTACACCCGCTTCTATCGCTCCCATCTCGGTCTGGGGGGCTGCGTCCCGCATGACGTCATGGCCCTGTCCTGGCTCACCGTCCCCGGCGCCTTCCGGCTACAGAAAGGCGCGCTCGCGGTCCTCACCGAGGGCGCGGGCATCGGCCAGACCGTTTTCCAGCCGGGTGGCACCTCGTCGCGCAGCAGCGTTTTCGATGCCCGGCCCGACCATCTGGTGATGGTCGATACCGACCCGGCGATGTTTCTCGCCGACTACATGCGCGTGCTGACGGCGGCGGCCGACGGATAGGTCGCGGAGCGGCAGCAATCAACCATGCGCCTAGGCCGGAAACTTCCCGGAAGGCCGCAGGGAGGATGGACCGACCGGCCCGGAGGGGGAGAAGGTGGACAGTTTCGAGACGGGCGGATTGGCGGTTGTGGTGGGCTCGAGCGGCGGCATCGGCTCGGCACTTGCGCACAGGCTGGCGCAGGAAGACTGTTTCGCGCGAGTGATCGGCTATGGCCGCTCGACGCAACCGAAGCTCGACCTTCTCGACGAGGTCAGCATCGGCCATGCCGCCGCCCACATTGCGTCCTTTGGCCTGCCGCTGCGGCTGGTTGTCGACACGACAGGCTTCCTGCATGGCGACGGCTTTCGCCCGGAAAAGGCCCTCTCGGCCATCGATCCCGCCCATATGGCGCACGCCTTCGCGATCAATGCCATCGGGCCGGCGCTGCTGATGAAGCATTTCCTGCCGCTCATGGCCAAGGACGGCAAGGCCGTCTTCGCCACCCTGTCGGCCAAGGTGGGATCCATCTCGGACAACCGTCTGGGTGGCTGGTACAGCTACCGTGCGGCGAAGGCGGCGCTCAACCAGCTTGTCCGCACCGCGGCCATCGAGCTTGCGCGCAGCCGGCCGCAATCGATCTGCGTCGCGCTGCATCCGGGAACCGTCGACACCGGCCTGTCCGCCGGGTTCGCCGCAAGCGGGCTCGAGCGGCGCACGCCCGACGCCGCCGCCCGGCTGCTGCTGCAGGTCATCGATACGGCCACGCCCGAAAGGTCGGGACACTTTATGGATTATCGCGGCGACGCCCTGCCCTGGTGACCGCGACTGGTGGCCCGGCGCGGCGGCGACCTGCCCGCAGCACGTCTGCCTTTCGCGGAAGCACCGTCCCCGGTTACAGCTGTGTCGTCGTCTGCTCTTGCGGCGACGGGAGACTCGCTTTGTCCGGAGATGCGGGCCAGCCGTCGGTGCCGACAAAGGCCCGGCAGAGCGGATGCTCCGGATCCTCGAGCCCGTCGATGATGTTGAAGTGGTGCAGGCCCGCGCTTTCCATCAGCCGCAGCGGCGTCTCGAATCCGCGCCACATTTCGTAGAGCGCGCGGTTCTGGCGCACGAATTCCGGCCGTTCGGCAAGGCCCACGCAGGCGGTGACCGGGATCGCCGCCAGCGGCTCGAGCAGCACCGGGCTTTCGGCCCGCGCCTCGTCAGGGGAGATCCGCAGCACCTCGTTCATCCCCGTCAACCGCATGGCGCGCAGGTCATGCACACCGGAAATCGACACCACGCCGGCGATGCGGCCGAGCACCTCGCCCGGCAGCAATGGCGTACCGCTGATCAGCCTTGTCACCAGCTGACCGCCGGCGGAATGGCCGCTAAGCCGGATCGGGCCGTCGATCTCGCCGGCTGCGAACGCCACGGCGGCGGCCACTTCGCGGCCGATGCCGCCGACCGAATTCTCCGGACACAGCGTGTATTGCGGCATGGCAACCGCATAGCCATGCGCCAGGGCGCCGGCGGCAAGATGCGACCAGGAGGACTTGTCGAAGGCGCGCCAGTAGCCGCCATGCACATAGACCGCCAGGCCCCTGGGAACGACGCCCGGCAGGAACAGGTCCAGCGTGTTGCGCGGCCCGTCGCCGTAGCGCAGATCGAGTCGTGCCTTCTGCTCGACCTCCATATGCGCCCGAAACGCCGCCGCCTTCTTCATCCAGCGTGCCGGATAGAGTTCGCTTTCGGGGATATAGGGCCCATTTGCATAGGCGTCGTCATGGTTCCGGATCGGGTATTGTGTCATCGCTTGTCTCCCTCCTTCGGCTGTAGCGCCAGTGGCGGCAGAGTGCAATTCCCTGCCGCAAACCGGGGCCGCGCGGGGCGCGCAAAAAAATTTGACCTTTTGATAAAATCGTTACATTCTTTTCCCATGACAGCACGGAGCCACCGGCAACGGGAGGACGGCTCGAACGAAGACTGTCCGACCAAGTGTCAAAAAGGGGTTTTGCATGACGATGATGCCCGACAAGCCGGATGTCCGCCCAGCGCGTCTTCCCGACACCGACTATGCCGACAATTTCTCCGACATCCATCCGCCATTGACCGCCCACGAGGCGCTGGTGGAATCCGACCGCTGCTATTTCTGCTACGACGCGCCCTGCATGACCGCCTGTCCGACCTCGATCGACATTCCGCTGTTCATCCGCCAGATCGCCGCCGGCAATCCCAAGGGCGCGGCGAAGACCATCTACGCCGAAAACATCCTGGGTGGGATGTGCGCCCGGGTCTGCCCGACGGAAACCCTGTGCGAGGAGGTCTGCGTGCGCGAGATCGCCGAGGGCAAGCCGGTCAAGATCGGCCTCCTGCAGCGCTATGCCACCGATCGCTTCATGGAACGAGACTACCCCCATCCCTTCATCCGCGCTGCCCCCACCGGCAAGACCGTCGCGGTCGTCGGCGCGGGTCCCGCCGGCCTCTCCTGCGCCCACAGGCTCGCCTCGCTCGGTCATGACGTCGTCATCCTCGATGCGCGCCCGAAGCCCGGCGGCCTCAACGAATTCGGCATCGCCGCCTACAAGACCACCAATGATTTCGCCCAGGACGAGGTCGATTTCATCCTCGGCGTCGGCGGTGTCAAGATCGAGACGGGACAGATGCTCGGCCGCGATTTCACCGTCGACGGCCTGCTGTCGCGCTATGACGCGATCTTTCTCGGCATGGGCCTGCCCGGCGTCAACGATCTCGGCCTCGCCGGGGAGGACGCCGACGGCTGCGTCGACGCCGTCGATTTCATCGCCCGCCTGCGCCAGGCAGACGATCTCTCGCAACTGGCCGTCGGACGCCGCGTCGTGGTCATCGGCGGCGGCATGACCGCCGTCGATGTCGCCATGCAGTCCAAGCTGCTCGGCGCCGAGGAGGTCACCATCGCCTACCGCCGCGGCGAGGAGCACATGAACGCCTCTGCCTATGAGCAGGAACTGGCCCGTACCCATGGCGTCGTCATCCGCCACTGGCTGCAGCCGAGCGCGCTGACGGTCGATGACAGAGGCGCCGTCACCGCCATCACGCTGGAATTCACCTCCATGGACGGTGGCAGGCTTGCCGGCACCGGCGAGACGGTGACGCTGGTCGCCGACCAGGTGTTCAAGGCCATCGGCCAGAACTTCGCGGACAACCCGATGGAAGGCTCCGGCATCGCCTTTGAGCGCGGCCGCATCCGCGCCGACGCCGACCGCCGCACCTCGCATCCGAAGGTCTGGGCGGGCGGGGACTGCGTCTTCGGCGGCGAGGATCTCACCGTCGCCTCGGTCGAGGACGGCAAGATCGCCGCCATGAGCATTCACCGGACCCTGATGGGATTGCTGGAATGACCCCGCAGGCGCTTGCCAAGGCGGAAGCGACGGCCCTTCGCGTGATTACGGAATCCGATGACGCCGAGAAGATCCGCAACATCATGGAAAGCGCAAAACGCCTTGGTTCGGAACCTGTTCGGGAAGCCGCCTTCAGGAAGCTGATCCATCTGCTGCCGGAAGAAGATCCGGGCACATTCGAGCATGATTTCTGGCAGACGATCCACGCCTTCGAAGAGGTTCTCCGCGACGAACGGGGAAAGACCGTTCGCCTGAG
This sequence comes from Hoeflea marina, assembly GCF_003182275.1. Taxonomy (GTDB): domain Bacteria; phylum Pseudomonadota; class Alphaproteobacteria; order Rhizobiales; family Rhizobiaceae; genus Hoeflea; species Hoeflea marina. The sequence goes on along the minus strand of NZ_QGTR01000006.1, from coordinate 40,518 downwards.
CAGGACGAGGCAGAAGATCACGCGGGTCGGCATCCGGAGGACCTTGGAAGACTTTGCAACGGCAAGCCAGGCAACCGACGGATTCAGGATGCTGATCGAACGCGGCATGCCCGAACTCACTGGCGAAGCGATCGTTCTGCGTCACTCGGAGAGTTTCCCCGACGATGTCGTCGCCGCCGCCAGGAATCGGCTGCTTGGGGCGAACGTTGATATCACCGCACTGAAAAAGTGCGTTAGCTGGAGCTAATCACCATGGCTGATCTGTCAAACACCTTTCTCGGCATCAAGTCCCCCAATCCGTTCTGGCTCGCCTCGGCGCCGCCGACCGACAAGGCCTACAATGTCGAGCGCGCCTTCGAGGCCGGCTGGGGCGGCGTGGTCTGGAAGACGCTGGGCGAGGCCGGCCCGCCGGTGGTCAATGTCAACGGTCCGCGCTACGGCGCCATATGGGGTCCCGACCGGCGGCTGCTCGGCCTCAACAACATCGAACTGATCACCGACCGCGACCTCGAGGTCAATCTGAGCGAAATGACCGAGGTCAAGAAGCGCTGGCCCGACCGGGCGCTGATCGCCTCGATCATGGTGCCCTGCGAGGAACAGAGCTGGAAGGACATCCTGCCGCGCGTCGAGGACACCGGCTGCGACGGCATCGAGCTCAATTTCGGTTGCCCGCACGGCATGAGCGAGCGCGGCATGGGCGCCGCCGTCGGCCAGGTGCCCGAATACATCCAGATGGTCGCCGAATGGTGCAAGCATTACTCCAGCCTGCCGGTGATCGTGAAGCTGACGCCGAACATCACCGACATCCGTTACCCGGCCCGCGCCGCCAGGGCCGGCGGCGCCGACGCCGTGTCGCTGATCAACACCATCTCGTCCATCGTCTCCGTCGATCTCGACTCGTTCTCGCCCAATCCGAGCATCAACGGCAAGGGCTCGCATGGCGGCTATTGCGGTCCGGCCGTCAAGCCGATCGCGCTCAACATGGTGGCCGAAATCGCCCGTGACGCGGAGACCCGCGGCATGCCGATCTCCGGCATCGGCGGCATCACCACCTGGCGCGACGCCGCCGAGTTCATCGCGCTGGGCTGCGGCAACGTGCAGGTCTGCACCGCCGCCATGACCTACGGCTTCAAGATCGTCCAGGAGATGATCGACGGCCTGTCCGACTGGATGGACGAGAAGGGCTTTGTCTCGATCGAGGACTTCCGCGGCCTTGCCGTGCCCAATGTCACCGACTGGCAGTATCTCAACCTCAACTACATCACCAAGGCCCGCATCGACCAGGAGCTCTGCATAAAGTGCGGTCGCTGCCACATCGCCTGCGAGGACACCTCGCACCAGGCGATCACCTCCATGGTCGACGGCGTGCGCCATTTCGAGGTGATGGACGACGAGTGCGTCGGCTGCAATCTCTGTGTCAATGTCTGCCCGGTGGACGACTGCATCACCATGGTGGAAATGATCGGCGGCACCGATCCGCGCACCGGCAAGCAGATCGACCGCGACTATGCCAACTGGACGACGCACCCCAACAATCCGATGGCACGGCAGGCCGCCGAATAACGCAAGCGCATGCGCCGGGGCCGACAGGGCCATCGCCGCCATGGCCGGATCGCCGACCCTCAGATGATGCCCTTGGCAAAGCCCTTGCCGACGATCGGACCCGTCGGCAGCCCGGTGGGCGAGCCTCCGGCCTGCTCGATGGTGATTTCGTAGAGCTGGCCCTGCGCCGGCGCCGGCAGGTCCGGCCCGCGCAGATTGAGCCGCGCGATATGGTCGATGAGCCCCAGCGACACCGGCTTGGCGTCGGCCACGGCGGGAAGCGTCCAGACCTGCAGGGTGCTGCCGTCGGGCACGGCGAAATCCACCAGCGGCAGCACCGTGACACGGTCGTCGGCAAAGGCCTCGATCACTGCCTGCGGTTCGCCCGCACTGTCGACAAGCACCGCGATCATTTCCGGCGCCGGCTGGCTCAGCTGCCAGCCGAGCGCCGCAGCCAGCACCAGGCACGCCGCCATTCCGGCCTGCGCCACCGTTCGCCAGTGGGACGCCACGGTGGGCCTGCGCCGCAGGCGCTCCGCCGCAAGCAGGATCGGATCGCCGCCGGCCCCTTCCGCCGCCCGCAACCGTGCCTCCACGCCGGACCAACCTTCGGCCGCCAGCGCCACCGGCGTCTCCGACAGGTCGATCTCGAGGAAGCGCTCGGCAGCCGCCGAGATCGCGGCAGCAAGCGCGGGCTCGCCGGCCATGCGCCGCTCGATCTCGCGTGCCTCGTCGTCGTCCATCAGACCCACGACATATTCGTCCGCGATCCGGTCCAGGTCGGTGGCGCTCACTTCATGCACTCCCGCAATGACTCGAGGCTGCGCCGGAGCCAGGCCTTGACGGTTCCCAGCGGCCGCGCCAGGCGCCCGGCAATTTCGCCATGGCTCAGCCCGTAGGCATAGGCAAGCAGCACCACCTTGCGGCGCGCCGGTTCGAGGCCGCCGAGGCATGTCCGGAGCCGCCCGCTCGCGTCAAGCCGTCCCCACACCTCCTCGGCCGTGTGGATCTCCTGTCGCCGCTCCTGGATGGCATCGAAATCGGCCGGCTCGACCAGATCCTCGTGGCGGGAACCGCGCAGCAGATTGAGCGCCACCGAGCGCTGCACCGTGTAGATCCAGCCGAGTGCGCTGCCCCGCTCCGGATCATACTGCGACGCCTTGTGCCAGATGCGCACAAAGGCATCCTGCACCGCGTCCTCGGCAATCTCGTCGCGCCGGAGCATGCGCCGCGCCACTGCCTTCATGCGCGGCGCCTCCGCCTGATAGAGCGCCTGCAGCGCCCGCCTGTCCCCTGCGGCGCATTGCTGGAGCAAGGCTCCGTGGTCGAGGTCCGCCGCTGCGACTGCTGTCATCCGGTCGATGCTCCTGGAAGCCCGTCTCAGGTCGGGGACCCGGCAGGCGCAATTGATACTCACATGATGGTCCATCTCGCGTTGACACATCAACCGTCCATTTGGATGCATCGAAAAAAATATATTTTGGCTGCATCCAAATGCGCCGCCCGCGTGTCAGGCGATCAGAACCGGCATTCGCGCCCGGTTCCCTACACCCGAAAGGAATTCCAGATGTCCATCCTCAAGACCGCAATCCTGGCCACCACCGCGCTCGCAGCCTTTGCAGCCACCGCCCAGGCCAGCACCGCAATCGGCCTGGTCGGCGACAAGACACTCGTCATGATCGACAGCGAGACCGCTGCCGTCTCGGGCTCGATGGAAGTGTCCGGCGTCGATCGTCTGCTCGGCATCGACCTGCGCCCGAACACAGGCCAGATCATCGGCGTCAGCGCCAAGCACGAGATTGTCGAGATCGACCGCGCCACGGGTGCTGCCACCGTGATCTCCACCATGGACACCATGCTGCCTTCGGTTGACGGCGCAGTCATCGTCGACTTCAACCCGGCCGCCGACAAGCTGCGCTTCATGACCGGCACCACCAACCACCGCGTCGATGTCGACAGCGGCAAGGTCACCGTCGACGGCAGCCTCGCCTACGAGTCGGCCGACATGCATGCCGGCGAAGCCCCCGCGATCGCCGCGGCCGCCTACATCAATTCCTACGGCAAGCCCGAAAAGACCGCCATGTACGACATCGACACCACCATCGTGGCGCTGATCAAGCAGACCTCGCCCAATGACGGCACGTTGGCGGCCGTCGGCAAGCTCGGCATCGACGCTGCCCCGACCTACGCCTTCGACATCGCATCGGACGCCAATGGCGGCAATGTCGCCTGGCTGGCCGCCGGCAAGATGCTGCACACGGTCTCGCTGGAGACCGGCAAGGTCGACCAGAGCTGGGAACTCAAGGGACTCGACGGCGATCTTCGCGACATCACCTTCCTGACCGTGGAAGCGCCCAAGGCCAACTGACACGCAACGGATCGGAACCGGCCTTCGGGCCGGTTCCGCGCCGGCGCGCAAGCCGAGATCCTGCCGTATTCAATTAGAAATTCTTTAAGCGTTGCTGCTTAAGCCTGTACCCGGCGAGATCGATCGCTGTGCAGGAGATGCGATTTCCGTCCTGCTCCATCCAAGATGTGTCTTCTTTGATTCGTGACCGGGTCCTTGGCGAACCGGCTGCAACCACTGTGTGAGGATGACGGCATGGCCGTGTGGGACAGGTTTGGCAGTGACGCGAAGGCGGTCTTGAGCGCAGTGAGCAAGTCGCAGGCGATCATTGAGTTTGATCTCGCCGGCAATATTCTGTCCGCCAACGACAATTTCTGCCAGGCCATGGGGTATCAGCTCTCAGACATCATCGGGAAGCACCACCGCATATTCGTCGAGCCCGCCGACGCGGCCTCCGCCGACTACGCCGCCTTCTGGGCGGGACTGGGCCGCGGCGATTTTGACCAGCGGCAGTACAAGCGCATCGGCAAGGGCGGACGCGAAGTCTGGATCGAAGCCTCCTACAATCCGGTCTCGCGCGGCGGCAAACCCTACAAGGTGGTCAAGTTCGCCACCGACATCACGGCGCAACGGCTGCGCAGCGCCGAGGAATCGGGCAAGCTCGAGGCCATTTCCCGGGCGCAGGCGGTGATCGAGTTCACCCCCGCCGGAGACATCCTGACCGCCAACGGAAACTTCCTCGACGCCATGGGCTATCAGATGAGTGAGCTGGCAGGCAGGCACCACCGCGTCTTCTGCGAGCCCGCCTATGCCGCCAGCGCCGATTATGCGCACTTCTGGGAGCGGCTGCGCAAGGGCGAATACATCGCCGCGGAATTTCTGCGCTGCGGCAAGAACGGCAGACAGGTCTACATACAGGCTTCCTACAACCCGATCTTCGACATGAACGGCAAGGTGTTCAAGGTCGTCAAGTTCGCCACCGACATCACCCAGCGCGTCATCAACGTCAATCACCTTGCGCACGCGCTTCAGTCGCTTGCCGACGGAGACCTTGCCCAATCCCTGCCCGACCCCTTCTCGCCGGCACTCGAGCAGCTGCGCGTCGACTTCAACGGCGCCGCCGCGAAGCTCAGCGCTGCCATGCGCTCGGTCGGCGACAATGCCAGCGCGATTGCCGCGGGATCGGCAGAGATCCGTGCCGCCGCCGACGACCTGGCGCAGCGGACCGAAACCCAGGCAGCTTCCATCGTCGAGACGGCCGCGTCGCTTGCCGAGATCACAGCGACCGTCGCCAATTCGAGCACGCGCGCCGAGGAAGCGGGCATGCTGGTGCAGAAGACCCGTTCCAACGCGGAGACCTCGGGCACCATCGTCAGCAAGGCGATCGCCGCCATGGGCCAGATCGAGACCTCGTCGCGCGAGATCACCAACATCATCGGCGTCATTGACGACATCGCTTTCCAGACCAACCTGCTGGCTCTCAATGCCGGCGTCGAGGCCGCCCGCGCCGGCGAGGCCGGGCGCGGATTTGCCGTTGTGGCGCAGGAGGTTCGCGAACTGGCGCAACGCACGGCCACCGCGGCCAAGGAGATCAAGAACCTCATTCACCAGTCCGGGCAACAGGTTCAGGACGGGGTTTCGCTCGTCGGCCAGACCGGCCAGGCGCTCCAGGAGATCGTCACCCAGGTTCAGGAAATCAACACCAATGTCGCGGCCATCGTCGAAGGCTCCCGCGAGCAGGCGATCGGTCTCCAGCACATCAACTCGGCCGTCAACGCCATGGATGAGGGTACGCAGAAGAACGCCGCCATGGTGGAGCAATCGACGGCCGCCAGCCACAATCTTGCCGCCGAAGCCGAAGCGCTTTTCAGCCTCCTCAGGCAGTTCAGGACGGACGGCAATCCGGCCGCGGCCCGCTCCTTCGCCGCCATTCCGCGCCAGCAGCTCCAGGCGGCGCCTCCGAGGCAGCCCCTGGCGGTCAGGACGCAGCCGGAGCCGCAGCCCGTCGCCGCTCGCAATCCCGCGCCGGCGCATGCCTATTCCGGCAATGCCGCGCTCAAGACCAATCAGGACAGCTGGGAAGAATTTTGATGAACACGAAAATGCAAGCCGCAAGGACAGTCGGCGATAGCCTCGAGATCATCGCCTTCCGCCTCAACAGCCGGGAATTCTGCGTCCGCACGATCGCCATCCGCGAAATCCGCGGCTGGGCGCCGTCCACGCCCATTCCGCATTCCCCGCCGGAGGTGGTTGGGGTCATGAACCTGCGCGGCTCGGTCATTCCGATCATCGACCTTGCCCGCAAGCTCGGCATTCCGAGCACCGAAGCCAACGAGCGCAGCGCCATCGTGGTGGCCGACGTGCACAACATGGCCATCGGCCTTGTCGTGGACGGTGTCTCCGACATCCTCACCGTCACCACCAGCCAGATCCAGCCCGTGCCGAAGATCTCCTCGATCGACCAGGATTTCTGCGAGGGCATCGTGACCCAACCTGACGGCATGATCTGCTTTCTCAACCTGAACGCCATGTTCAGGCAGGCCGAGATCGAAACCCTCGCGGCCTGATGGATACCCGCCATCGATGACGACAATTCGGCCGCCAGCAGCGGCCGGTTTCGTTTGCGCGCGCGGACGGCACAGCGGCGGGATATACGGTCAAGTCCCCCCTCGATGCGCCGCTTCCGCCACTGAGTCGGGGAAAGCGCGCCGACTGTCACGCGCCTGTCATCGCAATGCAGCAGATACCTCCTCGTTGTTTCAATCCGGAGGTATCCCATGGCTATCACTTTCCCACGCGCCGCGCTGACGGCTGCGTTGCTCGCGTCGGTCGCGGTCCCCGCCCATGCCGAACAGGTCTTCAACCGCATCGCGTCCTTCCCCGTCGCCACCAACCTGCCGGCTGACAAGGATGCCGCGTCGGTGACATCGGCTGAGATCATCACCGCGAGCGAAGACGGTATGACGCTCGTCTATTCCGACAGCCCGCTCGGCGGCATCGGCTTCGTCGACATCACTGACCCGAAGTCGCCGAAGGCGGCCGGCGCTTTGATGATGGACGGAGAACCCACCTCGGTCGGCATCGCCGGGGGCAAGGTCATCGTCGGCGTCAACACCTCGGAGAGCTACACCAAGCCCTCCGGCAAGCTGGTCGTCGTCGACCTCGCCAGCAAAAGCGTCGAGATGTCCTGCGATCTGGGCGGCCAGCCTGACTCGGTCGCCATTTCGCCCGACAAGACATTCGCCGCCATCGCCATCGAGAACGAGCGCGACGAAGACCTCAACGACGGCCAGATCCCGCAGATGCCGGCCGGCGACGTGGTCATCGTCTCGCTCAAGGACGGCGCCGCAGATTGCGCCTCGATCAGGCATGTCGATGTCACCGGTCTAGCGGAAATCGCCCCGGAAGATCCGGAACCGGAATTCGTCTCCATCAACGCGCTCGGTGAAATCGCGCTGACGATGCAGGAAAACAACCACATCGTCATCATCGACGGCAAGACCGGCGCCGTGACCGCCCACTTCTCCGCGGGCACCGTTGATCTCGCCGGCATCGACACCAAGTCGGACGGCGCGCTGAAATTCACTGGCAAGAAGGACGGCGTCAAGCGCGAGCCGGACGCCGTCAAGTGGCTCGACGACAACCGTCTCGTCACCGCCAATGAAGGCGACTACGAAGGCGGCTCGCGCAGCTTCACCATCTTCGACAAGACCGGCAAGGTCGAGTACGAGTCCGGCGCCTCGCTCGAACTCGAAATCGCCCGTCTCGGCCATTTCCCCGACAAGCGCGCCAAGTCCAAGGGCGTCGAGCTCGAAGGCCTGGAAGCAGCCACTTTCGGCGACCAGAAATACTTTTTCGTGCTCGCCGAGCGCGCTTCGGTCGCCGCCGTCTACAAGGACACCGGAGCCGAGCCGGAACTCCTGCAGATCCTGCCCTCGGGCATCTCGCCTGAAGGCGGCGTTGCCATTCCGGAACGCAACCTGTTCGTCTCCGCCAACGAGGCAGATCTGGTCGAGGACGGTGCCGCCCGCTCGCATGTCATGATCTATGAACTGGCCGAAGGCGAGGCCGCCTATCCGATGATCCGCTCCGACATGGTCGACGGCGCGCCGCTCGGCTGGGGCGCGCTTTCGGGCCTCGTCGGCGACGCCGACAAGCCCGGCATCCTCTATGCCGTCAGCGACAGCGTCTACTCGATGCAGCCGAGCATCTTCACCATCGACGCCAGTTCGAAGCCGGCGAAGATCACCGCCGCACTCCCCGTCACCCGCGGTGGCCAGCCAGCCCAGAAGCTCGACATCGAAGGCGTCACGCTCGACGGCAAGGGCGGCTTCTGGCTCGCCTCGGAGGGCAATTCCGACAAGCTGGTTCCGCACGCGCTCTACCATGTCAACGACAAGGGCGAGATCAAGGACGAGATCGCGCTGCCCGCCGACCTGCTGAAGGGCGAAGTCCGCTTCGGCTTCGAAGGCGTGACCATGGTCGGCGAAGGCGACGACGCCACGCTTTGGATGGCCGTGCAACGCGAATGGAAGGACGACGAGAAGGGCTTCGTCAAGCTTGTCTCCTACAATCCAAAGTCGAAGGAATGGGGCGCGGTCCGCTATCCGCTCGACAAGGTCGACGGCGGCTGGATTGGACTGTCGGAAATCACCGCCCATGGCGAGTATGTCTACATCATCGAGCGCGACAACCAGATCGGCGACAACGCCAAGATCAAGAAGCTCTACCGGGTGGCGATTGCCGACCTGAAGGGCGCCGAGATCGGCGGCGAACTGCCTGTGGTGGCCAAGGAAGAAGTCCACGACTTCCTGCCCGACCTCAAGACCGCCACCAACGGCTATGTCGTCGACAAGCTCGAAGGCTTCGCCTTCGATGCCGGCGGCCAGGCCTTTGCCGTGACCGACAATGACGGTGTCGACGATTCCTCCGGCGAGACACTGTTCTTCCCGGTCAGGATCGAAGCCATCAACTGAGCCATCCCTCCCGGGACTTGGGGGTCGGGCATACGCCCGGCCCCGGACCGCGAAACTCGGTCCGGTCCGCCGGCCACGCTTCCGGAAACGGCTTCATGATCCCCATATCCGCCCCCATGCTTCGGCCACGGCCGAAGCAACGCCATGTCCAGGCATGCGACTCTCCGGTCTTAATCCTTGGAGACCCGCATGATCACCTGCTTCATCCGCTACCATATCGACCCCACGAAGAAGGCGGCCTTCGAACACTATGCCCGCAACTGGGGCGAGGCCATCCCGCGCTGCGGCGCCGACCTCATCGGCTACTTTTCCCCGCATGAGGGCTCCTCGACGCTCGCTTACGGCGTCTATTCCGTCGAAAATCTGGCCGCCTACGAAGCCTACCGCGCTCGGCTGAAGGAGGACCCTCTCGGACGCGAGAACTACGACTTCGCCAACCGCGAGAAATTCCTGCTGCGCGAGGACCGCACCTTCCTCAAGCTCGCTTCGGCGCCGCACGGAGCCAGGCCATGATCGCCGTCATCTTCGAGGTGGAGCCGACGCAAGGAGAGATGGCGACCTATCTCGATCTCGCCGCAGGGCTGAAGCCCTTGCTCGAGGAGGTGGACGGCTTCATCTCCGTCGAGCGTTTCCAGAGCCTCTCAAATCCCGGCAAGCTGCTGTCCCTGTCATTCTTCCGCGACGAGGACGCCGTCAGACGATGGCGGACGCTCGCCGCCCACCGGGCCACCCAGCAGAAGGGCCGCGCCGGCGTGTTCCGGGCCTATCGCCTCAGGGTGGCCGAGGTGCTGCGCGACTACGGCCTCGATGATCGCGCCGAGGCTCCCGCCGACAGCCGGCAGGCGCATCCGGACCGGACCGGGGAGCTCTGATAAATGCCGTGATCCGACACGACAGTCGACGTCACGAATCCGAGGTCATGCGCCATGACCTAGCGCAGTCCCATCATCACCGTCATGGGCGCCGCCCGACCTGCGACAAGACCAAAGTGCTCATAGAATGCCTTGGCCTCGGGCGATATCGCATGCACCAGTATCCCGCGAATACCCATCGTTTCAGAGGCGATCCGCACACGCAGCACCGCGTCTTGCAGCAGCGCCGTGCCAAGGCCCCTTTCCTGGAAATCGACATCCACCGCCAATCGGCCAAGCACTGCCATCGGCACCGGGTCGGGCATGTTACGGCGGATACGGCCGGGTGCTTCTTCGAGCGGTTGCGGCAAGACTGCGGTTTGGACCTAGATCTCCCGCACTCTGGGCATGGTCGCCGCCGGGACCGCCGCGGGCCTCAACCCGTCGAGGAACAGTGCCTCGAGAAAGCGGGCGGCATCCTCGAAGCGGCCGTCGCCGCCGCGGTCGGGTCCGAGGACTGCGCGCACCTGAACGTCGAAATCGGCGTAGTGCTGGGTCGTCGACCAGATGGCGAAGATCAGATGCCATGGGTCGACCCGATTGAGCCGCCCCGCCCGCATCCAGCCCTGCAGCACCTTCGCCTTCTCGTCCACCAGCGATTTCAGCTGGGTTTCCAGGAGCCGCTTGATCCGCGGCGCGCCCTGCAGCATCTCGTTGGCGAACAGCCGGCTCTCGCGCGGGAAATCGCGCGCCATTTCCAGCTTGCGGCGGATGTAGCTCTGCAGTTCCGGCAGCGGGTCGCCGTCGTCGTCGATGTGCTCCAGCGGCGCCAGCCAGGTCTCCAAGAGATGCGCGATCAGCGCTTCGTAGATGTCCTGCTTGCGGCGGAAATAGTAAAGCAGATTGGGCTTGGACATGCCGGCGCCCTCGGCAATCTGGTCGATGGTGGCGCCGCGAAATCCGTGGGCGGAAAACGCGTCCAGCGCCGCGCCGAGAATACGGCCCTCGTTCTCGACCTGGATGCGGGTCTTGCGCTGCGTCGCCGTGGCCCGTGCCATCAGGTTGTCCCCGGACTGATCATCGGCTTGCATTGGTCCGCACGTCTCCGCCCCCGAGAACATCGATCCGAGGCATCTTCGCACTCTCCGCAGCGGCTGCGTCGGCGGCACGAATTGGCCTTGACCGGGTGATTGGCCCTGTTAGAGTTTTATCAAACAGTCAAGATTTCGTAGCACAGCTCAGCCGCGATTTCCAAGCCTTGACTTTCGTTTTGGCGAACCACGCGGCAGGAGGCCGGGCCATGTCCAACAGATTGAATGCAACGCCGAATGACCTCCGGGCATTCTGGATGCCCTTTACCGCCAACCGCCAGTTCAAGCAGGACCCGCGCATGCTGGTCGGCGCCAGGGACATGCATTTCACCGCCGCCGACGGGCGCAAGATCCTCGATGGCACCGCCGGGCTCTGGTGCGTCAATGCCGGCCACTGCCGCCCGAAGATCACCGAGGCGATCGCCGCTCAGGCGGGCGAACTGGACTACGCGCCGGCCTTCCAGATGGGCCACCCCAAGGCCTTCGAGCTCGCCAACCGGCTGGTCGATCTGGTCGGCAACAAGATGGCGCATGTGCTGTTCACCAATTCCGGCTCGGAATCGGTCGAGACGGCGCTGAAAGTGGCCATCGCCTACCACCGCGCCAAGGGCAACGGCTCGCGCTTCCGCCTCATCGGCCGCGAGCGCGGCTATCACGGCGTCAATTTCGGCGGCATCTCGGTGGGCGGCATCGTCTCCAACCGCAAGATGTTCGGCACGCTTCTGACCGGCGTCGATCACATGCCGCACACCCACCTGCCCGACAGGAACGCCTTCTCCAAAGGCGAGCCCGAGCATGGCGGCGATCTCGCCGATGAGCTGCAGCGCATCGTCACCCTGCATGACGCCTCCACCATCGCCGCCGTCATCGTCGAGCCGGTGGCAGGTTCCACCGGCGTTCTGATCCCGCCGAAGGGCTATCTGCAGCGGCTGCGCGACATCTGCACCCAGCACGGCATCCTGCTGATCTTCGACGAAGTCATCACCGGTTACGGCCGCATGGGCGCGCCGTTCGCGTCCAACTATTACGGCATCCAGCCCGACATCATGGTCACCGCCAAGGGGCTGACCAACGGCGTCATCCCGATGGGCGCGGTCTTCGTCACCGCCGAGATCCATGACGCCTTCATGACCGGCCCGGAACACCTGATCGAGTTCATGCACGGCTACACCTATTCCGGCAATCCGATCGCCTCGGCCGCGGCGCTGGCCACGCTCGACACCTACAAGGAAGAGGGCCTGTTCGAGCGCGCCGCCGATCTTGCCCCCTATTGGCAGGAGGCGCTGCATTCCTTGAAGGGCGAGCCGCATGTGATCGACGTCCGCAACATCGGCCTGATCGGCGCCGTCGAGCTCTCGCCGATATCAGGCGAGCCCACCAAGCGGGCCTTCTCCTGCTTCGTCCGCGCCTGGGAGAAAGGTTTCCTCATCCGCACCACCGGCGACATCATCGCCATGTCGCCGCCGCTGATCATCTCCAAGGGCCAGATCGACGAACTCATCGACGGTGTCCGCGGCGTGCTGAGGGAGGTGCAGTGACCGTGCGCCAGCCCGCCACCGCCACCGTGCTTGTCGACGACGACCGGGTGCGCGTCACCCGCTTCGACTTCGAGCCCGGCCAGGAAACCGGATGGCATGTGCACGGTCATGACTATGTCGTCACCCCGGTGACCGAATGCGTGCTGCTGCTCGAGGAACCCGGCGGCGGCACCCGCGAGGTGACGATGGCGCCCGGCGCCGCCTACCGCCGCCAGCACGGCGTCGAGCACAATGTCATCAACGGCGGCACCAGCCCGATGACCTTCGTCGAAGTCGAACTGAAATAGGAGCATCCCATGTCCGCACCCGCAGCCAATCTCAGGATCAATGCCGACCGGTTGTGGGACTCGCTGATGGACATGGCGAAGATCGGCCCCGGCATCGCCGGCGGCAACAACCGCCAGACGCTCACCGACGAGGACGGCGAGGGCCGCCGACTGTTCCAGCGCTGGTGCGAGGAAGCGGGGCTGACGATGGGCGTCGACAGCATGGGCAACATGTTCATGACCCGCCCCGGCACCGACCCCGACGCCCTGCCCGTCTATGTCGGCAGCCATCTCGACACCCAGCCCACCGGCGGCAAGTATGACGGCGTGCTCGGCGTGCTCGGCGGCCTCGAGCTGGTGCGCACCTTGAATGACCTCAACATCAGGACGAAACACCCGATCGTCGTCACCAACTGGACCAACGAGGAAGGCACCCGCTACGCACCGGCGATGCTCGCCTCGGGCGTCTTCGCCGGCATCCACCAGCAGGACTGGGCCTATGACCGGGTCGACGCCAAGGGCAAGCGCTTCGGCGACGAGCTCGAGCGCATCGGCTGGAAGGGCGACGAAAAGGTCGGCGACCGCAGGATGAAGGCCTTCTTCGAACTGCACATCGAACAGGGTCCGATTCTCGAGGCCGAAGGCAAGGACATCGGCGTCGTCACCCACGGCCAGGGCCTGCGCTGGGTCGAATGCACCGTCACCGGCAAGGAAAGCCACACCGGCTCGACGCCGATGCCGATGCGCAGGAACGCCGGCCGCGGCCTGGCGCTCGTCACCGAGCTGGTGCACAGGATCGCCATGGACAATGCCCCCAATGCGGTGGGCGCCATCGGCCATATCGACGTCTATCCAAATTCCCGCAACATCATACCCGGCAAGGTGGTCTTCACCGTCGACATCCGCAGCCACGAGCTCGACCGCCTCAACGCCATGATCGAGCGGCTGCTCGCCGAAGCCCCGAAACTCTGCGCCGACATCGGCGTCGAATTCTCCAGCCAGATCGTCGGCCAGTTCGACCCGCCGGAATTCGACGCAGGCTGCGTCAAGGCGATCCGCGATGCCGCCGAGCGGCTCGGCTATTCGCACCGCGACATCGTTTCGGGCGCCGGCCACGACGCCTGCTGGATCAACCGCGTGGCCCCGACCGCCATGGTCATGTGCCCCTGCGTCGACGGCCTGTCGCACAACGAGGCCGAGGAGATCACCCGCGAATGGGCCGCCGCCGGCTGCGACGTGCTCATGCACGCCGTGGTCGAAACCGCGGAGATTGTCGGGTGAGTACATTTCACCTATATTGGTCCAACGAGATAGCTGAATCCGGGATTGGATCATGTCCGACAACATTGTCCTTGAGCATCTTCGCGCAATCCGGTCGTCGGTCGATCGGCTCTCCGAAGACATGCAGGAAGTCAAAGGCCGTCTCGGCATACTCGAAACCCAGTATGCCAGCATTTCCAACCGGCTCGACCGGATCGACGAGCGCGTCCTCCGCATCGAGAAGCGTCTCGACCTCGTTGAAGCCTGAATCGCCTTCCAGCCAGCGCGTCGACCGGTCGCGGTCACCATCCTCGCTCGGCTCCCGCCATACCCCCACCCCTGACCCCTCCCCTCAAGGGGGAGGGGAATGGATGGTGCACCACCTCAAATCCGCAATCGCACCGCAGACCACCGGGAAATCCCAGACTCGCCATTCACATCCCATCTCGCTCCAAGCGCGGGGCGTATCCTCCCTCCCCCTTGAGGGGAGGGGCCGAGGGTGGGGGTACCTTTCGGGCGAAGCCAAGCTTGTGCCAGATAGAGGAGAGTATCCGAACCGCGACCCAGACCCAGGGTCGGGGTATGGCTTTTCCCAAATTCTGGTGATCGACCGGTGGCAAGACCCGGTCCCGGAACCGGGATATTCCGGTCAAGACATCCTCACCCCCCGTCCCACAGCGGAGGCGTCATGGATGTAGAAGGGCTGCTGCAAGGCGTCATCCGCTTCTCCAATTTCATGACTGCCCGGCTGATCGTCTCGGGCCTGTTCTTCTATGTGATCGCCGGCTTCACCGACATCGGCAGCACCGCGGAGGGCATCCTGCCCAATCTGGAACTGGTCAACCAGGTGGTCGCCAACTACCAGACCATCTTCGACATCCTGGGCGTTTCCGATTTCGCCCTGCTGCTGATCTTCTTTCTGTTCCTGACCGCCATCCACATCACCTATGTCGGGTTCGAGCGCGTCGGCGAATACATCCCGCCGGCCATCCTGCCGCTGCCCGGCTGGGACGCCATCGACGACCTGACCAGCGCCAGCTTCGACATCCTGCGCGAGGCCCGCGGCGAGGAGCATTCCGAAGAGGAAAATCAGCGCTTGTTCGAGTTCAAGCGCAAGCTCGAGGACATCGACGACGCCAACGAGCTCAAATACGAGGCGGGGCTGGAGGCCACCTATGCCGCCTTCCGCATCTCCAAGAGCTTCGTGCTGTTTTCGCTTTGCGCCTGGGTGGTCGCCATCCTCGGGGGCCGTTACGCCGGTGACGCGCGCGTGCTCCTGGTGATTCTCGGCCTCTCGGCAATGGTCGCCCTCTACACCACGCTGTCGATCTACCGCTCGCACCATTCCCGCATCGAGGACCTGCGCGGCAAGGTGATCCACCAGTTCACCGGTTTTGCGGGCATCTGGCTGCCGGCAGCACACCATCAGCGCGTGGTCGAAACCTGCGCGCCCTCGCGCGACCTGCGTCCGGCCAGCTTCAAAATCCTGTTTCCTGTCTTCGGGACACTGGACGTCTTCTTCGCCGACATGCACAAATGGCTGGCCAGGCGCCGCAGGCAGCGGCTGAATGCCCCCGTCATCCCGGCGCCCGACACCATCGTCGCGCCGGCCATGGCGCCGGTGCTCGCAGCACCCGACGCCGGTATCGAGCCGCTGACATCCGCGAAGCAGAAAAGGAAAAAGAAGCATGGCTGAAATCCATTCGCTCCGTCCCGCGGGCGATCCCGACGAGCAGCAACTGCGCATCGATCTTGCCGCCGCCCTGCGGCTCGCCGCCTATTACGACTGGCACGAAGGCGTCGCCAACCATTTCAGCGCCGCCGTATCGCCCGACGGCCGCAAGTTCCTGGTCAATCCGCGCTGGAAGCATTTCTCGTTTGCCACCGCCAGCGAACTCCTGCTGGTCGATGCCGACGATCCCGACACCATGAAGCGGCCCGACGCGCCCGATCCCTCGGCCTGGTCGATCCACTCCGCCATCCACCGCAACGTGCCGCATGCGCGCGTCGCCCTGCACCTGCACCCGCCCTACGCCACCACGCTGGCAACGCTCAAGGATCCCTCGATCAAGCCGATCGACCAGGTCACGGCGCGCTTCTTCAACCGCATGGCGCTTGACATGAGTTTCGGCGGCATCGCCACCGAGGAAGCCGAGGGCGAGCGCATCGCCGCCTCCATCGGCAACCATTCGGTGGTCATGATGGCCAATCACGGCGTCACCACCGTGGCGCCGACGGTCGCCGAGGCCTTCGACGCCATGTACCATCTCGAGCGCGCCGCCCGCACCATGGTGATGGCCTACACAACGGGCCAGCCGCTCAACGTCATGAGCGACGAACTGGCCGAGAGCGTCGCCCGCGAATGGGACGTCTACAAGGACGCCGAATACTCGCATTTCGCCGAAATGAAGCGCGTGCTCGACCGGGAAAACCCGGGCTATGCGGAGTGAAACCGGATCAGGATCAGTCGACTGCAAGTGGAAATGAAGCTGCTGAATGATCGAAGAAGCGCAAGGCATCGACGGAGTGGTGTCCCCCTCCCCCTTGAGGGGAGGGGCTAGGGGTGGGGGTATCGCCACCACAGCGACCAGCGTCGATAGAGGAACGATCTCGTGCAGAACCATCCAGCGAGGACATGCGGCCGATTCTGCGGGAGCTGAAACCGAAGTATTGATGGACGACCATACCCCCACCCCTAACCCCTCCCCTCAAGGGGGAGGGGGACAGCCACAGCAGACAAGCAACACCGGAGACCAGCCATGAGCAGCACAGTCATCAAGAACGGAACCGTCGTCACCGCCGATCTGACCTACATGGCCGACGTGCTGATCGAGGACGGAATCATCACCGCCATCGGCCCCAATCTGTCGGGCGACAAAAAGCTCGACGCCACCGGCTGCTACATCATGCCCGGCGGCATAGATCCGCACACGCATCTGGAAATGCCGTTCATGGGCACCTATTCCGCCGACGATTTCGAGAGCGGCACCCGTGCGGCATTGGCCGGCGGCACCACCATGGTGATCGACTTCGCCCTGCCCGCGCCGGGCCAGTCGCTGCTCGAGGCGCTGACCATGTGGGACAACAAGTCGACGCGCGCCAATTGCGACTACTCCTTCCACATGGCGATCACCTGGTGGGGCGAGCAGGTCTTCAACGAAATGGAGACCATCGTCCGCGACAAGGGCATCACCACCTTCAAGCACTTCATGGCCTACAAGGGCGCGCTGATGGTCGATGACGACGAGATGTATGCCTCCTTCAGCCGCGTCGGTGAACTGGGTGCCATCGCCATGGTCCACGCCGAGAACGGCGATGTGGTGGCGCAGCTGCAGCAGAAGCTGATGGCCGAGGGCAACACCGGCCCCGAGGCCCATGCCTATTCTCGCCCCGCCGAAGTGGAGGGCGAGGCCACCAACCGCGCCATCATGATCGCCGACATGGCCGGCGCGCCGCTCTATGTGGTGCACACCTCCTGCGAGCAGTCCCACGAGGCCATCCGCCGCGCCCGCCAGAAGGGCATGCGCGTCTGGGGCGAGCCGCTGATCCAGCACCTCACCCTCGACGAGAGCGAGTATTTCAACCCGGACTGGGACCACGCCGCGCGCCGGGTGATGAGCCCGCCCTTCCGCAACAAGCTGCACCAGGATTCGCTCTGGGCGGGTCTGTCCGCCGGCTCGCTGCAGGTGGTGGCCACCGATCATTGCGCCTTCACCACCGAGCAGAAGCGCTTCGGCGTCGGCGATTTCACCAGGATCCCCAACGGCACCGGCGGCCTCGAGGACCGCATGCCGATGCTCTGGACCCATGGCGTGACCACCGGCAGGCTGACCATGAACGAGTTCGTCGCCGTCACCTCCACCAACATCGCAAAGATCCTCAACACCTACCCGAAGAAGGGTGCGGTGCTGGTCGGCTCCGACGCCGACCTGGTGGTCTGGGATCCGGAACTGAGCAAGACGATCTCCGCCAAGTCGCAGCAGTCGGCCATCGACTACAATGTCTTCGAGGGCAAGACGGTGCGCGGCCTGCCGCGCTACACGCTCACCCGCGGCCATGTCGCCGTCGAGGAGGGCACGATGAAGACCCGGGAAGGCCACGGCCAGTTCGTGGCCCGCAAGCCGGTGACCCCGATCAACAAGGCGCTGTCCACCTGGAAGAACATCACCGCGCCGCGCAAGGTCGAACGCTCCGGCATCCCGGCGACCGGGGTGTGATGATGGTTGCAATCCGGCTGCTGCTTGGCAATGGTACCCCCACCCCTGACCCGTCCCCTCAAGGGGGAGGGGAATGGATGGCCCATTTCCGCCTCCTTGTTCGCAATTCAGCACCGGAACCAAAACCCGCCGATCTGCGACCGATGCAGCCGCGATTCCGAAGCGAAACCTCCCTCCCCCTTGAGGGGGTCCGAAGGACGGCGAGCGACCCGTGGCGAGAGCCAGACCGAGGGTGGGGGTATGCTGTTTCCAAGGTCATGGCGAGCCACCCGTGGCGCGCGTTGAACCGAGGCTGGGGGTATCATCGTTCCACTGCTTGCAAAGCGGCCAAACCTGTGTCGCTAGGTACACGTCACTTCAAGAATCCGAGAGGCTGGACCGCAGCACCATGAACCCCGTCATCTCCGCCCAGAACCTCGATCTCACCTTCACCACCAATGACGGTCCGGTGCATGCGCTCTCCGACATCACGCTCGACATCGACAAGGGCGAGTTCGTCTCGCTCATCGGCCCGTCCGGCTGCGGCAAGACCACCCTGCTGCGCGTCATCGCCGATCTGGAGCAGCCCACAGGCGGCTCCATCAGCGTCAACGGCATGACTCCCGAGCAGGCCCGGATCCACCGTGCCTACGGCTATGTCTTCCAGCAGGCGGCGCTTTTCCCCTGGCGCACCATCGCCGACAACATTGCCCTGCCGCTCGAGGTGATGGGCATTGCGGCCGCCGAACGCGCCACACGGGTGCGCGACAACATGGCGCTCGTCGATCTGATGGGCTTCGAGAACAAGTTTCCCTGGCAGCTCTCGGGCGGCATGCAGCAGCGCGCCTCCATCGCCCGCGCGCTCTCGGTGCAGCCGGACATGCTGTTGATGGACGAGCCCTTCGGCGCGCTCGACGAGATCGTCCGCGACCACCTCAATTCGCAGCTGCTCAAGCTCTGGGCCAAGACGCAGAAGACCGTGGTCTTCGTCACCCATTCGATCCCCGAGGCCGTGTATCTGTCGACCCGCATCGTCGTCATGAGCCCGCGGCCGGGCCGCATCCATTCGATCATCGACTGCAATCTCGGCGCCGACCGGCCGCTCGACATCCGCGAGACGCCGGAATTCCTCGCCATCGCCCATCAGGTCCGCGAAGGCCTGCGCGAGGGTCATTCCTATGAGGGCTGAGCCGTTTTTCACGTCCCGCATCTCCAACTCTGAAAGTGTATCTGCATGAGCGGTTTCCTGATGGCCTGGCTGACCGGCGCGAGCCTGATCTTCATTGCGGGGGCCGCCGTGCTCAGGCAGTATATCGACCGCCAGAACGCCTGGTTCCTGGTGCTGGCGCTGGTGCTCTATTCGCTCGGAAACCTGATGATGGTCCGGCTGATGAAGGAAAACGGCATGGCCGTCTCGATGTCGGTCAGCGCCGTCCTCCAGCTGATCCTGGTCAACCTTGTCGCCATTCTCTTCTACGGCGAACGACCCGGCAACCTGCAGGCCAGCGGTATCGCGCTCGGCATCGTCGCCGTCATTCTCATCGTCATGCCGCAGGGGAGCCGCAGCTGATGCAAGTCGGACGCTTCGTCCATGACCGACTGCTGCCGATCGGCACGATCCTGCTGGTGATCGTGCTCGCATGGTACGTCGCAGCTTACGCAATGAACGCGCCGTTCCAGCGCGACACCGACCGACGCGCCGGCGTCACACCGACCTCTTCCGAATTCCTGGTCAAGACGATGAGTCAGCCGAAGCCGACCATGCCGGCGCCGCACCAGGTGGTGGAAAATCTCTGGAAAAACACGCTCACCGTCAAGCCCTGGTCGAAGCGCAGTCTCGTCTACCACGCCTGGATCACGCTCTCGGCGACACTCTCCGGCTTTGCCATGGGTACCGCGCTCGGCGTCCTCATCGCCATCGGCATCGTCCACATCCCTGCGCTCGACCGCTCCTTCCTGCCCTGGATCATCGCCTCGCAGACGATTCCCATTCTCGCCATCGCGCCGATGATCATCGTGCTCCTCTCGGCCATCGGCATCACCGGGCTCTTGCCCAAGGCGCTGATCTCCACCTATCTGTCGTTCTTCCCGGTCGCCGTCGGCATGGTCAAGGGCCTTCGTTCGCCCGACGTGCTGCATCTCGATCTGATGCGCACCTATTCCGCCAACAAGGTGCAGACGCTGTGGAAGCTGCGCATCCCGGCCTCAGTGCCGTTCTTCTTCACCTCGATGAAGGTGGCCATTGCCGCAAGCCTCATCGGCGCCATTGTCGGCGAGCTGCCCACGGGCGCCGTGGCCGGCATCGGCTCCAAGCTGCTCGCCGGCTCCTATTACAGCCAGACCATCGATATCTTCGCGGCGCTGATCGCGGGTTCGATCGTCGCCATCCTGCTCGTCACCCTGGTCGATCTCGCCGGCCGCTTCGTCAACGCCCGCATGGGGGCGCGGCAGCCATGAGCGCGATCCGTCCCAACTGGCAGGCATTGGCCGCCCTTGTCGCCACGCTCTACGCGCTCACCGCCCTGCCCTTCACCGCGACGATGGGACCAGCCCTGTCGCTGGCCGTCGCCGCCCTGCTCGCTGCAGGCGCGATCCTGTCGATGCTGCGCGCCGCCAGGCCGATCGAAACCACAATCTTGGCGATTGCCAGCTTCGGCGCCGCGGCAATGCTCCTCGCAGGCCTGACCGGCGCCTTCGGCACCGCGAACGCAGGTTATTTCGCCTCCCTCGCCGCCGCCTGGCTTCTCGGCTGGCGGCTGGTCACCGTGCTCTCGGGCGACGGCAGCCACGGTGACAAGGGCTCGAGCCTCGTCGCCATCGCCGTGCCGGCCCTTTTCGGTATCTGGGTCCTGATCCTGTGGGAATGCATCGTCCGCGGCGCCGGCGTGCCCTTCGTGCTCCTGCCGCCGCCCTCGGCCATCGGGCTCAGGATCGCCGGATCGCTGCCGATTCTCGCCGCCGACTTCCGCCAGACCGTGCTCAAGGCCGTGCTGTTCGGCTATGTGGTGGGGTCGCTCGCCGGCTTTCTGGTGGCCATCCTCGCCGACCGCTTCCGCTTTCTCGCCAACGGACTGCTGCCCATCGGCAACATGGTCTCGGCGCTGCCGATGATCGGCATCGCCCCGATCATGGTGATCTGGTTCGGCTTCGACTGGCAGTCCAAGGCCGCCGTGGTGGTGGTGATGACCTTCTTCCCGATGCTGGTCAACACGCTGGCGGGCCTTGCCGCCAGCGGCGACATGGAGCGCGACTTGATGCGAACCTACGGCGCCGGCCACTGGCAGGTGCTCGTCAAGCTGCGGCTTCAGGCCGCAATGCCTTTCATCTTCAATGCCCTCAAGATCAACTCGACGCTGGCGCTGATCGGCGCCATCGTCGCCGAATTCTTCGGCACGCCGATCGTCGGCATGGGCTTTCGCATTTCGACCGAAGTGGGTCGGATGAACCTCGACATGGTCTGGGCCGAAATAGCCCTTGCAGCCATTGTCGGGTCCTTGTTTTATGGCGGGCTTGCACTTCTTGAGCGCGCTGTCACATTCTGGCATCCGAGCTATCGCAGATAAGCGGCCGGTGCCTTAACCAGAGGAGAACCTAATGAAAAGAACAATCGGACTGACCCTTGCACTCACCATGACCTTGATGGCCGGCGTCGCCCACGCCGCCGAC
The DNA here is from genome assembly GCF_003182275.1 of Hoeflea marina. Taxonomy (GTDB): domain Bacteria; phylum Pseudomonadota; class Alphaproteobacteria; order Rhizobiales; family Rhizobiaceae; genus Hoeflea; species Hoeflea marina. Next base: position 18,785 of record NZ_QGTR01000006.1, on the reverse strand, counting down.
AAGGTGACCTTGCAGCTCAAATGGGTCGCCCAGGCCCAGTTTGCCGGCTACTTCGTCGCCAAGGACAAGGGCTTCTACGAAGAAGCCGGCCTCGACGTCGAGATCAAGCCGGGCGGCCCGGACATCGCCCCCGAACAGGTGATCGCCGGCGGCGGCGCCGACGTGATCGTCGACTGGATGGGCGGCGCGCTGGCGGCCCGTGAAAAGGGCGTCGGCCTGGTCAACATCGCCCAGCCCTACAAGAAGGCCGGCATGGAACTGGTCTGCCCCGCCGACGGTCCGATCAAGACCGAAGCCGATTTCAAGGGCCACACGCTGGGAGTCTGGTTCTACGGCAACGAATACCCGTTCTTTGCCTGGATGAACAAGCTCGGCCTGTCCACCGAAGGCGGCGCCGACGGCGTCACCGTGCTCAAGCAGAGCTTCGACGTGCAGCCGCTGATCCAGAAGCAGGCCGACTGCATCTCGGTCATGACCTACAACGAGTACTGGCAGCTCATCGACGCCGGCTACAAGCCGGAAGACCTGATCGTGTTCAACTATTCCGAGATGGGCAACGACCTGCTCGAGGACGGCCTCTACGCGATGGAAGACAAGCTCAAGGATCCGGCCTTCGCCGAGACGATGGTGAAGTTCGTCAAGGCCTCGATGAAGGGGTGGGAATACGCCATCGCCAATCCTGACGAGGCCGCCGGCATCGTCATGGACAATGGCGGCCAGGACGAGAACCACCAGAAGCGGATGATGGGCGAAGTGGCCAAGCTGATCGGCGAGCCCGATGCCAAGCTGATCCCGGAAGCCTATGAGCGCACCGCCAAGGCGCTGCTCGACCAGAAGATCATCACCAAGCAGCCGGAAGGCGCCTGGACTTCGGAAATCACCGACAAGATGTAATCTGGCCGAGCTCGGTCAAATGACATGGCCCGGCCGGCAGCAATGCCGGCCGGTTCGTTTCACAACAGGAGACAGATGCCATGACACAGGACCTCGGAACCCGCATCGACCATGGCCAGGGCAAGGCACCCGCCGACATCGTGCTCAAGGGCGGACGGCTGTTCGATCTGGTGACCGGCGAGTTGCGCGAGGGCGACATCGCCATCTCGGGCGACATGATCGTCGGCACGCTGGAGTCCTATGACGGCGTCAGGGAGATCGACATCGCCGGCCGCATCGTCGTCCCCGGTTTCATCGACACCCATCTCCACATCGAATCCTCGCTGGTCACCCCGCACGAGTTCGACCGCTGCGTCCTGCCGCGCGGCATCACCACCGCGATCTGCGACCCGCATGAGATCGCCAACGTGCTGGGCGCCACCGGCATCCGCTATTTCCTCGACTGCGCCGTTCAGACCATCATGGACATCCGCGTGCAGCTGTCGAGCTGCGTGCCCGCCACCCATCTCGAGACCGCCGGCGCCCGCCTCGACATCGATGATCTCCTGCCCTTCCGCGACCACGAGAAGGTCATCGGCCTTGCCGAATTCATGAATTTTCCCGGCGTGCTCTCGCGCGATCCCGTCTGCATGGCAAAGCTCGCGGCCTTTCAGGGCGGTCATATCGACGGCCACGCGCCGCTGTTGCGCGGCCTGCCGCTCAACGGCTATCTGGCGGCCGGCATCCGCACCGACCACGAGACCACCACCGCGGAAGAGGCGCTGGAGAAGCTTGCCAAGGGCATGCACATTCTCGTCCGCGAGGGCTCGGTGTCGCGCGATCTCGACGCGCTGATCCCGATCATCACCGAGCGCAATTCGCCGTTCCTGGCGCTGTGCACCGACGACCGCAATCCGCTCGACATCGCCGAGCACGGTCATCTCGACTACATGATCCGCCATGCGATCTCCAAGGGTGTCGATCCGCTGGCGATCTACCGCGCCGCCTCAATCTCCGGCGCCCGCGCCTTCGGCCTGCGCGACCGCGGCCTGGTGGCACCCGGCTGGCGCGCCGACCTCGTGGTGCTCGACTCGCTCGAAGACTGCAACGCACAGATGGTGTTCTCCGCCGGCCGTCTGGTCACCGAGGCGCTGTTTGCCACTCGCGCCACCACCGCGCCGGTGGGCATGGACAGTGTCCGAGCGCCCTCGGTCACCGCCAGCAGCTTTTCGGTGCGCAGGACCGGCATTGCCACGCCGGTGATCGGCATCGTGCCGGGCAAGATCATCACCGAGCACCGCCTGCTCGACCTGCCCATCGACAACGGCGAGACTGCGGGCGATCGCGCCCGCGACATCCTCAAGATCGCCGTCATCGAACGCCACGGCAGGAACGGCAACATCGCGACAGGCTTCGTGCAGGGCTTCGGGCTCGACCGCGGCGCCATCGCCTCGACTGTCGCCCACGACAGCCACAACATCTGCGTCGTCGGCGCCGACGAGGCCGACATGGCGCTGGCCGCCAACCGCCTGAGCGAGATCCGCGGCGGCTTCGTCGTCGCTGCCGGCGGCAAGGTCCTGGCCGAGATCGCCCTTCCCGTCGCAGGCCTGATGAGCGATCTCTGCTTCGAAGCGGTGCGCGAAAAGCTGACCCCGCTCAGGGCCGCGGCCAGGGCGATCGGCGGCACGCTCGACGAACCGTTCCTGCAACTGGCCTTCCTCGCCCTGCCGGTGATTCCGCATCTGAAGATCTCCGACATGGGGATGGTCGACGTCGATGCATTTGCATTGATTGCCTGAGCCTGCCACATAAATGTCTGGAGCATTTCCAGACGAAGTGAAATTCACTTCGTCGCAGGAGAATGCGACAAACGAGAACTGAGCGCGCGTCTGCGATTGAATGAAGAGCAGAAGCGGTCGAGGGCCGGGCGTCGGCGTGGCGCGCGGGATGATGAAACCGGGAAACCCAGGCATGGCCGAATGATCAGCCGCGAACAGCTGCGCGAGACCCTGCGGCGCCTCTACGCAGGGGAAGGTCGCTCCGCGCTCCGCTATCAGGCGGTGCTTGCCACCATCGACCTGGCCATCATCGCCTTCTTCATCTTCGGTCCGTATCTGCGGGCCGGTGCCAGCTATCTGATCATCGACTACCTGATCGCGGTCTGGATCGCCGGCGAACTGGTGGTCCAGGCCGCTATTGCCCGCCGCCCTCGCGACTGGCTGCTCAGGCCGATGACATGGGTGGACCTCGTCATCCTCGGCACGCTGCTGTTTCCGAACCTTCTCTACAACTTCGCCTTCCTCAGGGCGATGCGGATCTGGGTGATCGGCCAGAGTCCGCTGCTCAAGGTGGGACTGCGCAGGATCGGCCAGTCGGAGCTGCAGGACGTCATTCGCGCCCTGATCAATGTGCTGGTGTTCCTGTTCATGACCACAGGCTTCGTCTACACGTTCTTCTTCTACCGGCAGGATGGCACCGCCGGCTTCGTCGACGCGCTCTATTACACTGTCGCCACCGTCACCACGACCGGCTTCGGCGACATCATCCTGCCCGGCACCTTCGGCAAGCTCACTTCGATCGTCACCATGATCGTCGGCATATCGCTGTTCGTCCGTCTGGCGCAGGCCGTGGTCCGGCCCTACAAGGTGACCTTTCCCTGCCCGAATTGCGGCCTCTTCCGCCATGATGCCGACGCCGTGCACTGCAAGGCCTGCGGCAACATCCTCAACATCCCGGACGACGGCGCCTGACCGGCGCCATGGGCGCGGTTGGAACCATCATCGCCCGATCCGGGCGCAGAACACGTCGAGGCCCATCAGCGACACCCTGGTGCCATCGAATGACGGCCCGAAGCCTGGCATGTGCGCCGGCTCGAGCGCTGCCAGCGCCGGCGGCACGGCCCATTCGGCCGGCTCGCGGCTGAAATTGAACACGAAGAGCAGCCGCTCCGTCCCCTCGCCGCGCACGAAGGCCAGCACCTCGCCATCGGGGTCGAGAAAGCTCATCGGCCCGTCGACGAGCATTGCATGCGCCTTGCGGAAGCCCAGTGTCGCCCGGTAGTGATTGAGCACCGACCCTGTGACGTGGACCTGCTGGTCGACGGCGCGGTGGTAGTGGCTCTCGGGCACCGGCAGCCAGCTGCGCGCGCCGTCAGAGAAGCCGCCATTGGCCGCCTGCCGGGTCCAGACCATCGGCGTGCGGCAGCCGTCACGCCCCTTGAAGGCCGGCCAGAAGCGGATGCCGTAGGGATCGGTCAGGTCCTCGAAGGCGATGTCTGCCTCCTCCAGACCCAGTTCCTCGCCCTGGTAGAGACAGATCGAGCCGCGCAGCGAGGCCAGCAGCGTGATCGAGAAACGGGCAAGGTGGTCCTGGTCGTCGCCCGGCTGCATCCAGCGCGAGACATGCCGGGTGACGTCATGGTTGGAGAATGCCCAGCAGACCCAGCCGTCCTTGACCAGCTTCTGGAAATTGCTCACCGCCCGACGGAAATGGCCGGCGGAAAATTCCGGTCCCAGGAGGTCGAAGGTGTAGCACATGTTGAGCTTGTCGCCGCCGTTGGTATAGGCGGCGACCGTGTGCAGCGAACGGCGGCCGTCGCCCACCTCTCCCACCGTGGCCCGGTCGTCATATTCGTTGAGCAGCGACCGCAGGCGTTTGAGAAAGCCGACATTCTCCGGCTGCGACTTGTCGTGCAGATGATCCTGGAAGCCGTAGGGATTGGTGTCGGGCGCGTCGGCGCCCATGAACTCGTCGCCATCCGCGTCCTTCGGCAGCGGCGGATTGTCGGTGAGCTTGGCGTCGTGGAAGAAGAAGTTCACCGTGTCGAGCCGGAAGCCGTCGACGCCGCGCTCGAGCCAGAACCGCACGGTCTTGAGCAGCGCCTCCTCCATCTCGGCATTGTGGAAGTTGAGATCCGGCTGCGAGGCGAGGAAATTGTGCATGTAGTACTGCTTGCGGGTGCTGTCCCATTCCCAGGCCGGCCCGCCGAACACCGAGAGCCAGTTGTTGGGCGCGGTCCCGTCTGGCTTGCTGTCGGCCCAGACATACCAGTCGGCCTTGGGATTGTCGCGGCTCGAGCGGCTCTCCTTGAACCAGGCATGCTTGTCCGAGGTGTGCGACAGCACCTGGTCGATGATGATCTTCAGGCCCAGTTCGTGGGCGCGTTCGATCAGCCGGTCGAAATCCGACAGCGACCCGAACATCGGATCGACGTCGCAATAGTCCGAAACGTCGTAGCCCATGTCGGCCATGGGCGACTTGAAGAACGGCGCCAGCCAGATGGCGTCGACGCCCAGCGAGGCGATGTGGTCAAGTCGCGTGATGATGCCGGGAAGGTCGCCGACCCCGTCGCCGGAGCTGTCCTGGTAGGAGCGGGGATAGACCTGATAGATCACCCCGCCTCGCCACCAGTGCGGGTTTCCGCCGCGCGTGCCTGCGCCATGCTGCGCGTGATCTGGAGAACTGTCTTTGCTCATGGGGAAACTTTCCGGATGCTGGGCCGGCTTGAGGTAAGGATCTCGGGTCCGGGCAGCTTGTCCGTCCCGGCCCTGCCCTGTCAAGCCGCTGGCGTCCCTGCTCACCGGCGGCAAAGGGGATAATTCACACACAGCGCCACTGGAACGGGAGCCGGGATCTTGCTGGGGGGATCAGCCCTGGAAGCAGCCGCGTTTCCCACCGTAAGCCCGGCTTGCGGGCTCGCCGCCCGGTCGAGCCTCAGGCTGCCGGCTGTTTCTCGTCGAGCCCGAGCAGGAAATTGATCGAGGGCCGCGCCTTGACCAGGTCGTCGATCGAATAGTCGGCCAGCACGTCGAAGAAGGCGCCCAGAGCCTTGCGCAAGGCCGTGTTGAGACCGCAGGAATCCACCAGCGGGCATTCCGCCGCATCGTTCTCGAAGCATTCCGCCATGGCGAAATTGTCTTCCGTCACCTTGACCACGTCGAGCAGGCTGATCTTCTCCGCCGGCCTGCCCAGGCGGATGCCGCCGTTGCGACCGCGCACCGTCTGCACAAGGCCCGCCTTGGTCAGGGGCTGCAGGATCTTGAACAGGAACAGTTCGGAGACCGAGTAGGCGCGGGCAATCTCCCCGATGCGGCTGAGATCGGCATTGTTGGCCGCGCAGTACATCAGGATGCGCACGGCGTAATTTGTCTGGCGTGTCAGCCGCATGATTGCACTCCCGTCGAGTCTGGTCTCAATTGCACCTGAGATGGAGTTTAGAATGATTCCAGAAAAAGTGAACCCTTTCGTTCAAGTTTTTTCAGCTTGACCTGATCGGCGCCATTTCCGAGTGTCCGCCCAAGGAGTACCTCATGGACAATGAATTCGCGACCCGCAACGGATATCCGCGCTCGGCGGTGACGCTGGCCAACTGGCGCACCCAGCCCTTCAACCGCTGGGCTTTCCGCAATGTCGCGGAACTGGTGCCGTCGGCACGGATATCGACGGCGTCGCCCAGCCTTCTGCCGGACCCCGTGTCCAACCCGGCCATGCTCGGGCGCACCGCCTTCGAGGGCAGCGAAGAGAAGCTGGCCTGGTTCCTCGCCACCAGCCAGACGGACAGTTTTCTGGTGGCCCGCGACGGCCGCATCATCTGCGAATGGCATGCCGCGGGTGTGGACCGGCAGGATCCGCACCTGTTGTTCTCGATCACCAAGTCGATAACCGCGCTGGTCACCGCCATTCTCGAGGAGCAGGGCTTCGTCGATCTGTCGGCGCCGATCGGCGCCATTCTTCCGGAGACCCGCCGCGGCGCCTATGGCGACGCCACCGTCCGTCAGCTCCTCGACATGCGCGTCAGCCTCGATTTCGAGGAGGTCTACAATTCCGACGGCGATTACGCCCGTTACCGCCGCGCCATGCTCTGGAATCCCGCCGATCCCAAGCAGGAGGATCCCGGCCTGTTCGCGCTGCTCTGCGCCCTTCCCAAGGGCGCGCACGCCCATGGCGGCGTCCACGCCTACCAGTCGCCCAACACCGACATGCTCGGAACCGCGCTCGAGGAACTCGCCGGCCGGCGCTTCTCCGACCTCTGCTCCGCCCTGCTCTGGCATCCGCTCGGCGCCAGCGCCGATGCCATGCTGACCGTCGACCGTTTCGGTGCGCCGCGCACCGCGGGCGGCATGTCCTGCAGACCCCACGATCTGCTCGCCGTCGGCCAGATGCTGCTTGATGGCGGCAAGGTCGGTGACCAGCAGATCATCCCGCCGGCCTGGCTCGACGACATGCGAAGCAATGGCGACGAAGAGGTCTGGGCCAAGGGCAGCCAGGCTGACTTCCTCGCCCACGGCCGCTACCGCAGCTGCTGGTACCAGGTCGGCGGCGCAAGCCAGGCCTATCTCGCCGCCGGCATCCACGGCCAGTATCTCTATGTCGATCCGGAAAGCCGCACGGTCATCGCCAAATTCGCCTCCCAGGACGAGCCGCAGGACAGCCTGCTCGACCGCCAGAACCTGGCTCTGTTTGCGAGCCTCTGCGCCGCGGATTGATGACTGCGACGGGGGCGGAACGATCCCTGCCCCCGTCCGAGCCCCAGGTTATTCGAATACGATTGCCGGCGCCTCGCGACGGCCGGCGCCGCCGAGCTCTTCCAGACGCGCCCGCACCTTGGCGGCGATCTCGAGATAGACCTTGGCATGCGGGCTTTCGGGATCTGAAACCACCACAGGGGCCCCGGCGTCCGAGGTCTCGCGGATGGCCATCGCCAGCGGCACTTCACCCAGGAACGGCACGCCGATCCGGTGTGCCTCGTCGCGCGCGCCGCCATGGCTGAAGATGTCGTGCCGTCCGCCGCAATCGGGGCAGACGAAATAGCTCATGTTCTCGATCAGCCCGAGGATCGGCACCTCGACCTTGTTGAACATGTTGAGACCCTTGCGGGCGTCGATCAGCGCCAGATCCTGCGGCGTCGAGACGATCACGGCGCCTGCCAGCGGCACCTGCTGCGCCATGGTCAGCTGCGCGTCGCCGGTGCCCGGCGGCATGTCGACCACCAGCACGTCGAGCGCGCCCCAGGCCACCTCGCGCAGCATCTGGGTGAGCGCCGACATCACCATCGGCCCGCGCCAGATCATCGGCGTGTCTTCCTCCACCAGGAAGCCCATCGACATCACCTTGAGCCCGTAGCGCTCCATCGGCTTGAGCATGCGGCCGTCGAGCTGTTCCGGACGGCCCTTGAGGCCCAGCAGACGCGGCATCGACGGGCCGTAGATGTCGGCGTCGAGAACGCCCACCTTCAACCCCGTCGCCTGCAGCCCGAGCGCCAGGTTGATGGCGGTCGTCGATTTGCCGACCCCGCCCTTGCCCGAGGCCACCGCGATGATCGAGGCGATGCCCGGCACGTCGGCCTTGGTGCGCGCCGCCGTTGCCTTCGGGCCTGGCGCGGCGCCTGACGGCGCGTGGCTGTGGCCGGCATGGCCGTGCGCGGCCGGCGGCGGGCTGGCCGGACGCGGCGGCGCCGCCTGGGCGCCGGGCTCGCGGCTGGCCGTCAGCGCCACCATGGCGCTCTTCACGCCCGGCACTGTCTTGGCTGCCCGTTCCGCCGCTTCGCGCAGCGGTTCGAGTTCCTTGGCCCGCTGCGACGGCACGGTGAGGGAGAAGAACACCTTCTCGTCGGCGATGAAGATGTCCGAGACCATCCCCAGATCGACGATGTTGCCGCTGAGGTCGGGCCCCTTGACGGTTCTCAGCTTGTCGAGAACCTGTTCTTTGCTCACACTCACATCAGTCTCCGCATTTTCCTGAATTGTCCAATCCCATATAGGCCGGCGAGCCCACCGATCCAATGGCAACAGAGCAATGGCACGGGCGGGCATCCGCAATCAACCATTGTCGGGACGCTTGAGGACCAGCCGAGGCGGATTGCGGAGCGGTCGGGCCCTCGCGAATGTCAGGCCTGTTTGCGGCGCAGCACGAAGAACGGCACGATGAAGGTCAGCATCAGCAGCCGCGCCACGTGATGGGTGGCGACAAAGGTCGGGTCCACGCCCAGAAGCACGGACATCGCCGCCATCGTCTCCACCCCGCCGGGGGCGAATGCAATCAGCACGGATGTCAGCTCCAGGCCGGTCGCATAGGAGGCGATGACGGCGAACACCGTCGCCAGCACCACGGCGAGCAGCGTCACCGCCAGCCCGGCGCCGGTGGCGCGCGCCAGTTCGGCCCGCGTGACGCCGGAGAAGCGCGTGCCGATCAGGCAACCCATGCAGACGAAGGCGGAAAGCGTCAGCGGCGCCGGCACCACGCCCGCCACCGTCCCGGTGACATGCAGGATCGCCGACACCACCAGCCCGCCGATCAGATAGGCGGCCGGAAGCTTCAGGCGGTCGAGCCCGTAGCCGGCGGCGCCGGCAAGCGCGATGCAGGCGAGAAGCGGAAGAAGTGCCGTTTCAGCGGGCGGCAGCCCTGACAGCACGGGCAACGGCCCCATCAGGGTGACGACCACCGGCACGATCAGCGTCAGGCACAGCACCCGGATGCTCTGGACAATGCTGACGGTCTTGAGATCGGCCTTCACGCCCTCGGTCAGGCCCAGGACATAGCTCAGGTGCCCGGGCGACGAGCTCAGCAGCGCCGTCGTCGGATCCATGCCCCACTGCCGCACCAGCATCAAGCGGGTGAACAGAATGATGGCAAACAGGCTGGCGCCGAGTGCCGCCAGGGTCAAAGGCCAGTGCCCGATGGCCTCCAGCACCTCCGGTGTCACCGACTGCCCCATGGAAAGGCCTATGATGACGAAGACGACCGAGCGCAGAAGCAGCGGAACCGCGGTCTGGATGCCGAACAGGCCCGACAGCGTCACAGCGACCGCCGGCCCAGTCAGATAGGGCGCAGGGAAACCCAGCGCCCAGGCGATGCCGGCGCCGAGCGCGCCCAGGGCCAGCGTTCGGGCCGCAATCCAGACCTCGGTCATGCTCATTCAGTCGGGATCCATTTCCTCTGCCATCGCCGGCTTGACCTTGACCCGGAAGAAGCGTCCGGCGATCATCGGCAGAACGAAGCCGACAAAGGCGAACAGCCAGAGGCCGATCGACAGCGGCGAGGCAAACAGCGCCGTCCAGTCCCCGTCGGAGATGGTCATCGCCCGGCGAAGATTGGCTTCCATCTGGTTGCCGAGCAGCACGCCGAGGATCACCGGCACCAGCGGCACGTCGAGCTTGCGCAGGCCCCAGCCGAGCACTCCGAACAGCACCATCACGATCAGGTCGAAGGTGGAGCCGGAAATGCCGTAGATGCCGACGAAGGAAATCATCGCCACGGCAGGCATCAGGTAGCGCGGCGGGATCAGCAGCACGCGCACGAAGATTCCGACCATCGGGATGTTCATGAACAGCAGCATGAAGTTGGCGATGAACAATGCGGCGATCAGGCCCCAGACCACGTCCGGATTGGACTGGAACAGCAGCGGGCCCGGTGTGATGTTGAGCGCCAGCAGCATGGCGAGCAGCACCGCCGTGGTGCCCGACCCGGGCACGCCGAGCGCCAGCATTGGCACCAGCGCGCCGCCGGCGGCGGCATTGTTGCCGGCTTCGGGCGCCGCGACTCCGCGCGGATCGCCCTTGCCGAATGTGCCGTCCTTGTCGACGAGTTTCTTTTCCAGCGAGTAGGAAATGAAGGAGCCGAGCGAGGCGCCGGCGCCGGGCAGCACGCCGGCGATGAAGCCGATCATGGTCGAGCGGCCCATGGTCGGCAACGTCGACTTCAGCATCGGCCATGGCACGGTGGAGCGGCCGACCTTGACGCCGGAGGAATCGCCGGTGGCCTTTTCGGTGCCGCGATGCTCGAGGAAGATGAAGACTTCCGACAGCGCGAACAGGCCGACAATGGCGACGAGAAAATCGATGCCGTCATAGAGATGGACTTCGCCGAAGGTGAAGCGCGGCACCCCGGTCTGGCCGTCGACGCCGATCATCGCGATGCCGAGGCCCAGGCCCGCGGCCAGTGCCGCCTTGGACTGGTTGCGGCTGGCAATTCCGCCCAATGTCGCGAACGCCACGGTGAACAGCGCGAAATATTCCGCCGGACCGAACAGCAGCGCCACCTTGACCAACTGCGGCGCCAGGAACACAAGGCCCCAGGTGGCAAAGAAGGAGCCCACGAAGGAGGCAACGCCCGAAAGAGCCAGCGCCTCGCCAGCCATGCCCTGCTTGGCCATCGGATAGCCGTCGAGCGTCGTCATCAGCGCCGGCTCGTCGCCGGGGATGTTGAGCAGGATCGACGAGATGCGGCCGCCATACATGGCGCCGTAATACACCGAGGTGAGCAGGATCAGCGCCGGCGTCGCCGGCAGGCCGAGCGTGAAGGCGAGCGGGATGAGGATGGCCACCCCGTTCGATGGTCCCAGCCCCGGCAGGGCGCCGATGATGGTGCCGAGAAAACAGCCGATGAAGGCCAGGCCGAGATTCTGGAAGGTGAGAGCGACCGAGAAGCCGTGGGCAAGTGCTGAAAGGGAATCCATGATCGCTCCTCAGAAGCCGAAGGGGCCGCGCGCAAGCGACAGGCCGAGAATGAGATGGAAGACCACGAAGATCCCGAGCGAGATCGCCACGCCGGCGGCGAGCGCCTTGAGCGGCGGCGTCCCCAGCCGCCACGACAGATAGGCGCCGGTGAGAGCGGTCGAGATGACGAAACCGAGTTCCGGCAGCACCAGCGCATAGGCCACCATCACCGCGACGGTCATGCCGATTTCGAACATCCGCGACAGCGGCGGCCATTCCGGCTCGGTATCGGGGCGCAGAAACACTACAAGGCTCGCCAGTCCGAACACCACGGAAATGATGTAGGGAAACGCCTTGGGCCCGAACGGATCGGAAATGAAGCTCAGCTCGATGACCGATGTGCGCCAGATGAAGAATGCAGTGAGGAGCAGGCCGAAGCCGCCCAGAATACGGTCGCTCATGGCGCCCTCCCCGTTTGTCCCGGCGTCCCCGGATAGTCACACCGGGACATCCCGGATAGCAGGAAAAGCCCCCGCCCGCCAAGTGCGGACGGGGGCAAGTTTCGGCTCTTACTTGATCAGGCCGATTTCCTTGGAGATCGCGGCAATCTCATCGATGTTCGCCTTGACGAAGGCTTCGAACTCCGTGCCGCGCAGGTCGAGCGGCGCGATGCCGTTGGCGGCCATGGTCGCCTTCCACTCTTCGGAATCGTAGACAGCGCCGACAGCCTTGACCCACTTGTCATAATCGGCGTCGGAAATGCCGCCAGGGGCATAGAAGCCGCGCCAGTTGGCGCCGACCGCGTCGATTCCCTGCTCCTTGGCGGTCGGGAAGGAGGCGAAATCACCTTCAAGACGTTCCGGCGCCAGCACGGCGAGCACCTTGATGTCGCCCGAATCGACGAAGCCCTTGGCTTCCGACGCATCGCCGGTGAACGCCTGCACCGCGCCGCCGAGCAACTGCGTCACCGCCTCGCCGCCGCCGTCGAAGGCCACGTACTTGATCGTGCGCACGTCATCGATGCCGGCCTTCTTGGCGGCAATCAGCACCTTCAGGTGATCCCAGCCACCGACAGCGGATCCGCCGGCGATGGAAACGGACTTCGGATCGGCCTTGATCATGTCCATCAGCTCGGGAAGCGTCGTGATCGGCGAATCCTTGGCGACTGCGATGATGCCGTAATCGGCGCCGACAGAGGCCACCCAGCGAACCTGGTCCATGGTGTTGCCGGGGAAGGCTCCCTGGGCAAGACGCGTGGAGGTGGCCGAAGATGCGGCAATGATCAGCTCGCCGTCGTCATTGCGCTTGTTGACGACTTCGGCAAAAGCGACACCGCCGCCGCCGCCTGCCATGTTGGTGACCTGCACGGTGCCGTCGACAAGCTTGAGATCCTGCATGGACTTTCCGACCTGGCGGCAGGTGAAGTCCCAGCCGCCGCCCGGATTGGCCGGTGCAATGCATTCGGCCGCGAAGGATGCGACGGTCAGCGATGCGAGCGTGACGGCGGTCGCGGCAAGCCGCGTTACAAATAGATTCATGGAAACCTCCCAAAAGATTGAACCCGGCTTTCCTCGAAGCAGGATTGGCGGCTATGCTAACGCTTCAAACTGTCAGAAAGCTGTCAGCCCGCGGGAGGAGCAGACGCGGTGCACTACCTTGTGGTCGAGGACACGGCGGACGTGGCCGAAGCGATCGCCGAGCGGCTGTCGCGCGGCGGGCATGCCTGCGACCATGCGCCGACGCTCGAGGATGCCATGCACTTCGCCGGCGCCTCCGCCTATGATCTGGTGGTGCTCGACATCAACCTGCCCGACGGCTCCGGCATCGATTTCCTTCGCTGGCTCCGCCGCCGCCGCGATCCGGTGCCGGTGCTGGTTCTGACCGCGCGCCTCGCCATCGACGACAAGATCGGCGCGCTCGACTTCGGCGCCGACGACTACATGGTCAAGCCCTTCGACCTGGGCGAGCTGGAAGCCCGCGTGCGCGCCATTGTCCGGCGCCGCGCCGGCGATGGCGGTACGGTGCTCTCGGCGGGCAATCTCGAATTCGACACCGTCTCCCGCACCGCGACGGTTGCCGGCGGGTCGATCGCACTGACCCCGCGCGAGCAATTGCTGCTGGAAATTTTCCTCATCAACAAGGGCCGGGTCCTGGAGAAGGAAGAGCTGGTCATGCGGCTGTTCGGCTTTGAGGCCGACGCAGGCGCCAACGCGCTCGAACTCTATGTCGGCCGGCTCAGGCGCAAGCTCGCCGGCGCCGATCTGGAAATCCGCACGCTGCGCGGCCTGGGCTACCAGGCGCGTGTCCTCTCGGCCCCGGAAACGCTGACTTGAAGCCTCCTCTCTCCGATCCCGAGATGGCGGCCGCAGCGACCGGCATCGTGCCCTCCATAGCCGGTCGTCTGACGCTGATGCTGACCTTGGTGCTGACAATTGCCGCCACCGGAACCATCATCGCCGCCTATGCCTATGGTCGCACCGCCGCCACCCGCGCCTTCGACAGGCTGCTCACCGGGGCGGCGCTGCAGATTTCCGAGCGCATCAGCGTGGTCGAGGGCGAGACCGTCGTCGACATTCCGCTGTCCGCCTTCGGCCTGCTGTCGCTGGCCTCCGAGGACCGCATCTTCTACCGGGTTCTTGATCCGGTCGGCGCTACGCTGACCGGCGACGAGGCCTTTCCGCTGCCCGATGAGGTCCGGGCGGGCGACGCCCAGATGCTCTACGACGCCGAATTCTCCGGCGAGCCGGTGCGCGCCATCCTCATGCGCCGCTTCCTGGCCGAGCGCTCGGTGCGCGGACCGGTGACCGTGATCGTCGCCCAGACCTTGCGGGCGCGCGGCGAACTGGCGCGCGAGATCGTCGCCCGCGCCGTCATCGGCGTCGTCATCGCCGGCTTTCTCACCCTGGTGCTGGCCGTGCTGGCCTTGAGACTCGCGCTGAGCCCGCTGGACAAGATCGAGCGCGCCATCCTCGCGCGTGACCCCAAGGACCTTACCCCGCTGTCGACGGACACGCCACGCGAGGTGGCTGCTCTCGTGGCCGCCATCAACCGCTTCATGGCCCGTCTCGACCGGCGAGTCGGCGCGATGCAGAATTTCGTCGCCGATGCAGCCCACCAGATGCGCACCCCGATTACCGCGCTGAGGGCGCAGACGGAGCTCGCCATGGAAGAGGAAGATCCGCGCCGGCTCAGGGTGCTGCAACGGCGCATCCGCGACCGCGCGATGGGGGTGAGCCGGCTGACCGATCAGCTGCTCTCGCACGCGCTGATCACCCATCGCGCCGATTCAGCCACGCTGGAACGCATCGACCTGCGGCGCGTGGCCATGGAGGCCGAGCGTGAGGCGCGCCGTACCGGCGGCGCCAGCCGGATCGACCTCGACCTGCCCTCCGATCCGGTCTTCGTCACCGGCGATGCCTTCAGCCTGCGCGAGGCGGCCCGCAACCTGATCAACAACGCAGTCGCCCATGGCGTGCCGCCGATCATGCTCAGGGTCTCCGCCGACCTGGAGGCGGGCACCGCCAGTGTAACCGTTCACGACCATGGTCCGGGCATGGATGCCGACCGCATCGCCCGGATCGGACAGCGTTTCGTCCGCACCGCCACCGATCCGCGGAGCGCCGGACTCGGGCTCGCCATCGTCGCGGAAGTGGCGCAGTTTCACCAGGGCTCGATCACCACCGGCAGCGACAGTGGCGGACGCTTCACCATCTCCATCCTGCTGCCGCTCGACGCCGACCAGTCCGACGGATCCGACGCCGATGATCAGCCGCGGGAGGAGACGGTGGTGGTGTTTCCGACCCAGCCGAGCCAGCAGGGAACAGGCAATTGATGGCGCATCGAAGCACTGCAACGCACAGCGTCGCCACCACAATCGCGCTCGCGCTTGCCGTGGCATTCGGCGCGCTGACCGGCGGCGCAGGAGCCGCCACCGAGACGCGCTTTGCCGCCCGCGCCGACGATCCGCGAACGCTGGTCATCGCCAGCGTCACCGACCTCGACTTCATGCGGCCGCTGATCGCGGCCTTCCAGCGGCAGCACCCCGACATTGCGGTCACCTATGTCGAGGACACGTCCAACAATCTCGACGCGGCGGTCACCACAGCGTGCAACGGCGGGCGTTTCATCGCCGACCTGGTGATTTCATCCTCCATCGCCCAGCAGGTGCGGCTGGTCAACAATGGCTGCGCCTCGCCGGTCCAGAGCGCCATCGTCGAGACGCTGCCCGACTGGGCCCGCTGGCGGGGCGAACTCTTCGGCCTCACCTACGAGCCGGCAGTGATGGTCTACAACAAGCAGGCCTTCGCCGGACAGGAACCGCCGAAGAGCCGCTTCGACCTGATCGACATGATGCGGCAGACCGGACGGCTCGATGGTCGCATCGCCACCTATGATATCGAGCAGTCCGGCGTCGGCTATCTCTTCGCCTTCCAGGACGCCGCCGAGGCCAGCACCTGGGGCCGGCTGATGGAAGGCTTCGGCCGCAACAATGTCCGCACCTTCTGTTGCTCGGGCGACGTCATTGACCTGGTGGCCAGCGGCGAGGCGCTGATCGGCTACAACGTTCTGGGCTCCTACGCGCTGGCCCGGGCGCTCAAGGACCCCCGCATCGGGGTGGTGCTGCCGTCCGACTACACGCTGGTGCTCGCCCGTGCCGGTTTCGTGCCCAAGCCGGCGCGTGACCCGCTCGCCGCCCGTGCGTTTCTCGAGTTGCTGCTTTCGGCGGACGGCCGCGCCATCCTCAACGGCGACACCCGCCTGCTCACGTCGCTGAGCGGCCCTTCGGCGCTCGCCGCCATCAACGAGGGCGAGGACACCGCCTTCCGGCCGATCCCGCTGTCGCCGGCGCTGCTGGTCTCGCTCGACCGCGCCAAGCGCAGCCGTTTTCTGTCGCAGTGGCGCAAGTCGGTCATCCCGCCCAATCCCTGATCCGGGACGGCCGCATGCTCAGAGCAGCAGCGAGACGATGCCGATAATGGCGGGAAGCGCCTGCACATAGAGGATCTTTCGCGACGCGGTCACCGCTCCGTAGATCCCGGCCACCGCGACGCAGACAAGGAAGAACAGCGCAATGTTGGTCTGCCATGCCGGATCGGCGATCAGCAGCGACCAGATCAGCCCGGCGGCGAGAAAGCCGTTATAGAGTCCCTGGTTGGCGGCAAGCGCCTTTGTCGGCGTGAACAGGTCGCGCGGGAAGTTGCGAAAGACCTTCGGCCCCCTGCTCTCCCAGGCAAACATTTCCAGCCAGACAATATAGACATGAATGGCCGTCACCAGGACGACCAGACCGATCGAAATCACGCTCATGCGACACTCCCCCATTTGAATCGCCGATCAGGCATCCGGTCCTGGAAATCCGACGGCGCCTGCGCTCCGGAATTCCGCACCAGGACCAGTCGCTCACGCCACCGCCTTCGATCGCCCGGCATTGCGGCCCGAGAAGATGCAACCGCCCAGGAACGAGCCCTCCAGCGCATTGTAACCGTGATAGCCGCCGCCGCCGAAGCCGGCGACCTCGCCGGCGGCGAACAGGCCGGGAACGATCCCACCATCGCTTCCCAGCAGTTGCGAATCCAGATTGGTCTCCAGCCCGCCCAACGTCTTGCGGGTGAGAATGTGCAGCTTGACCGCGATCAGCGGCCCGTTCTTCGGGTCGAGAATCCGGTGCGGCCTGGCGGTGCGGATGAGCCGGTCGCCGAGATAGGCGCGCGCGCCGTTGATGGCGGTGATCTGCGCGTCCTTGGCGAAGCGATTGGCGATCTGGCTGTCGCGGGCCTCGACCTGCATGCGTATGCGCCCGAGATCGAGCGGCACTTCCGGCGCCAGCCTGTTCATACCGGCCACGAGTGTTGCCAGGTCGTCGGCGACGACGAAATCCTCGCCCTTCGACTTGAACGCCTCCACAGCCGCGGTGGCACCCTTTCCGAGCCGGCTCTTGAGCACCTCGCGCCAGCGCTTCGAGGTCAGGTCCGGATTCTGTTCCGAGCCGGAGAGCGCGAATTCCTTCTCTATGATGGCCTGCGTCAGGATGAACCAGCTGTGCTCGTGGCCGCGCTTGCGGATCTCCTTGAGCGTCGACAACGTGTCGAACCCCGGCATGCATGGCGCCGGCAGCCGTTCGCCGGTGGCATCGAACCACATCGACGAGGGACCGGGCAGGATGCGGATGCCGTGCGCCGGCCAGATCGGATCCCAGTTGCGCACGCCTTCGGTGTAGTGCCACATCCGGTCGCCGTTGATCACCCGGCCGCCCGCGGCTTGCGTGATCGCCACCATGCGGCCGTCGACATGGGCCGGCACGCCGGCGATCATCTGCGCCGGCGGCTCGCCCAGCCGCTCCCGCGGCCAGCTCTTGCGCACCAGGTCGAAATTGCCGCCGATCCCGCCGGATGTCACCATCACCGAGGCCGCATGGAGCTCGAAATCACCTGCGACATCGCGGTTGCTCGTCGCGCCGCGCAGCACGGCGTCCGGGGCGAGGATTTCGCCCGATACCCCGTCGGCGGCGCCGTTGCGCATCGTGATCCCCGACACCCGGTGGCGGAACCGGAACGAGACCAGTCCCCTGTCGGCATGCGCCCGCACGCGGCGGATGAAATGCTCGAGGACGCCCGGCCCGGTACCCCAGGTGATGTGGAACCTAGGCACGGAATTGCCATGGCCGGGCGCGAAAGATCCACCGCGCTCGGCCCAGCCGACGATCGGAAACCAGCGCAGCCCCATCTCGTGGAGCCAGGGCCGCATCTCGCCGGCGGCAAAGTCTATGAAGGATTCCGCCCAGCGCCTTGGCCAATAGTCCTCGGGCCGGTCGAATTGCGCCGAGCCCATCCAGTCGGCGAGCGCCAGGTCCCGGCTGTCACGAATCCGCATGCGTCGCTGTTCCGGAGAATCGACCATGAACAGCCCGCCAAGCGACCAGAACGCCTGGCCGCCGAGGCTTTGTTCGCCCTCCTGGTCGACCAGGATCACCCGCTTGCCGCGATCTCCCAGCTCCGCCGCCGCAGCCAGCCCGGCCAGTCCCGCCCCGACGATGATCACATCCGCGTCGCTCATCTGCACCTCCGGCCCGCCGCATCCGCAGGCGGGAGGATAGCGCGATCACAGCCAATGTACATGGCCGCCCGCGCCGGTGTTCGGCTGCGGGGCGTGAGCGACCTGCCGCCGCGCGGCACAGAGACAGCCGCCCGGGCCGGCCGCTGCGATGCGGGACGCAATGGCGGACCAGCATCCGTGCCCGGCTCCCGAACATGAAGAAGCCGGACCGCGCCGAGGGCAATTCGGCGCGATCCGGCTGATCCGCTGCATCCGATGACCGGCGGCACAGCAGAATGGGGTGATCATCTCAGCCCTCCGGGCTGCCGTGACTGGACGGCGCCGGGGGCCGGGCCTTAGCCCTTGAAGAGCGAGAGGATGTTCTGGGAGTTGGAGTTGGCGATCGACAGCGACTGGATGCCGAGCTGCTGCTGGGTCTGCAGCGCC
>NZ_QGTR01000005.1 GCF_003182275.1 Hoeflea marina | reverse complement strand
CGTGACAGCCGAGACAGCGAATTCGTTCACATCGTTGAGCGCGATGGTGTGGCCGGCAACCGAGGTGGAGCCGTCGCTGGAGGTGGCGGTGACCTGGATTGTGTAGCCGGCAGCCGTCTCGCGGTCGAGCGGACCCGCCACCGTGACCACGCCGGTCGCTTCATCGATGGCAAAGCGGCCGCCGGCATCGTCGGAGAGCGAATAGCTCACCGTCGCGGTGCCGTCCGGATCGGAGGCAAGGGCGGTGACGCCGACCAAGGTGCCGATGGCGGCATTCTCATCGACGGAATTGGCGGCGGCGTCACTGTCGGATACGGCGGAGACCGGGGCCTCGTTGACGTCGGTGACGGCCAGCGTGAAGGTCTGCGTCGATGTCGAGCCGTCCTGAGACGTTGCCTTGACGACGATGTCGATCGAGGCTTCCGTCTCGTAATCGAAGCCTGCCCCCGCGGCGACCCGCACCGTGCCGTCGGCATCGACCGCAAAGCGGGCGTCGTTGACGGAGTAGGTCACTGTCGAATTGGTGGCATCCAGGTCGGAGGCATGGGCAACGATGCCGACGGCGGTGCCTGCAGCAGCATCCTCGGCCAGGCTGTCGGTTGCCGCGTCCGTGTCCGTTACCGCCGATATGTCGAACTCATCGAGATCGTTGAGCGCGATGGTGTAGCTGGCAACCGAGGTGGAGCCGTCGCTGGAGGTGGCGGTGACCTGGATTGTGTAGCCGGCAGCCGTCTCGCGGTCGAGCGGACCCGCCACGGTGACCTCGCCGGTGGCGGCATCGATGGCAAAGCGGCCGCCGGCATCGTCGGAGAGTCTGTAGCTCACCGTCGCGGTGCCGTCCGGATCGGAGGCGAAGGCGGTGACGCCCACCGACGAACCTATCACGGCATTCTCGTCGACGGCGTTCGCAGCAGCATCATTGTCAGAGACAGCGGAGACCGGGGCCTCGTTGACGTCGCTGACAGCCAGCACAAAGCCCTGGCCGGAGCTCGAGCCATCGGCGGAAGTGGCCGTCACTGTGATGGAGATCGAGGCCTCGGTCTCGTGGTCGAAGGCCGCACCCGCGGCGACCCGCACCGTGCCGTCGGCATCGACCGCGAAGCGGTCGTCGTCGACCGAATAGGTCACCGTCGAATTGGTGGCATCCAGGTCGGAGGCATGGGCAACGATGCCGACGGCCGTGCCTGATGCAGCGTTCTCCGCCAGGCCGTTGGCGGACGCATCCGTGTCGCTGACCGCGCTCACGGCGAACTCGTTCACATCGTTGAGCGCGATGGCATAGGCGGCGACCGAGGTGGAGCCGTCGCTGGAGGTGGCCGTGACCTCGATGGTATGGCTTGCGGCAAGCTCACGGTCGAGGGGACCTGCGACGGTGACCTCGCCGGTGGCGGCATCGATGGCAAAGCGGCCGCCGGCATCGTCGGAGAGTCTGTAGCTGACGGTTGCGGTGCCGTCCGGATCGGAGGCGAAGGCGGTGACGCCGACCGAGGTGCCGATGGCGGCATTCTCGTCGACGGAATTGGAGGCGGCGTCACTGTCGGAGACGGCGGAGACCGCCGCTTCGTTGACGTCGGTGACGGCAAGTGCAAATCCCTGGGTCGATGTCGAGCCGTCCTGAGACGTTGCCGTGACGACGATGTCGATCGAGGCTTCTGTCTCGTAATCGAAGCCTGCTCCCGCGGCGACGCGGACGGTGCCGTCGGCATCGACGGTGAAACGGGCATCGTCAACGGAGTAGCTCACACCATTGGTGGTGGCATCGGCATCGACCGCAAAAGCGACGATACCCACTGCGGTTCCTTCAGCAGCATCCTCGGCCAGGCTGTCGGTTGCCCCGTCCGTATCGCTGACCGGGCTCACGGCGAACTCATCGAGATCGTTGAGCGCGATGGTGTAGCTGGCGACCGAGGTGGAGCCGTCAGTCGAGGTGGCGGTGACCTGGATGGCGTAGCCGGCAGCCGTCTCGCGGTCGAGCGGACCCGCCACGGTGACCTCGCCGGTGGCGGCATCGATGGCAAAGCGGCCGCCGGCATCGTCGGAGAGCGAATAGCTCACCGTCGCGGTGCCGTCCGTATCGCTTGCAAAGGCGGTGACGCCGACCAAGGTGCCGATGGCGGCATTCTCATCGACGGAATTGGCGGCGACGTCACTGTCGGAGACAGCGGAGACCGCCGCTTCGTTGACGTCGGTGACGGCCAGCGTGAAGGTTTGCGTCGATGTCGAGCCGTCCTGAGACGTTGCCGTGACGACGATGTCGATCGAGGCTTCTGTCTCGTAATCGAAGCCTGCTCCCGCGGCGACGCGGACGGTGCCGTCGGCATCGACCGCAAAGCGGGCGTCATCGATGGAGTAGCTCACCCCATTGCCGGTGGTATCGGCATCGGCGGCGTGTGCCACGATGCCGACGACCGTGCCTGATGCAGCGTTCTCGGCCAGCGTGTTCGCGCCAGCATCAGTGTCCGTGACAGCCGAGATGTCGAACTCATCGAGATCGTTGAGCGCTATGGTGTAGCTGGCGACCGAGGTGGAGCCGTCGCTGGAGGTGGCCGTGACCTCGATGGTATGGCTTGCGGCAAGCTCACGGTCGAGGGGACCTGCGACGGTGACCTCGCCGGTGGCGGCATCGATGGCAAAGCGGCCGCCGGCATCGTCGGAGAGCGAATAGCTCACCGTCGCGGTGCCGTCGACATCGCTGGCGAAGGCGGTGACGCCGACGGATGTGCCGATGACGGCATTCTCGTCGACGGAATTGGCGGCGGCATCACTGTCGGAGATTGCAGAGACCGCCGCTTCGTTGACGTCGCTGACAGCCAGCACAAAGCCCTGGCCGGAGCTCGAGCCATCGGCGGAAGTGGCCGTCACTGTGATGGAGATCGAGGTCTCGGTCTCGTGGTCGAAGGCCGCACCCGCGGCGACCCGCACCGTGCCGTCGGCATCGACCGCGAAGCGGTCGTCGTCGACCGAATAGGTCACCGTCGAATTGGTGGTATCGGCATCGGCGGCGTGTGCCACGATGCCGACGACCGTGCCTGATGCAGCGTTCTCTGCCAGCGTGTTCGCGCCAGCATCAGTGTCCGTGACCGCCGAGATGTCGAACTCATCGAGATCGTCGAGCGCGATGGTGTAGCTGGCGACCGAGGTGGAGCCGTCGCTGGAGGTGGCGGTGACCTGGATGGTGTAGCCGGCAGCCGTCTCGCGGTCGAGCGGACCCGCCACGGTGACCTCGCCGGTGGCGGCATCGATGGCAAAGCGGCCGCCGGCATCGTCGGAGAGGCTGTAGCTGACGGTTGCCGTGCCGTCCGGATCGGAGGCAAAGGCGGTGATGCCGACCAAGGTGCCGATGGCGGCATTCTCGTCGACAGTGTTGCTTGCGGCGTCACTGTCGGAGACAGCGGAGACGGGGGCCTCGTTGACGTCGGTGACGGCCAGCGTGAAGGTTTGCGTCGATGTCGAGCCGTCCTCGGAGGTGGCCGTGACGACGATGTCGATCGACGCCTCGGTCTCGTGGTCGAAGGCCGCACCTGAGGCGACACGCACGGTGCCGTCGGCATCGACCGCGAAGCGGGCGTCATCGATGGAGTAGCTCACCCCATTGCCGGTCGCATCGGCATCGGCGGCGTGGGCCACGATGCCGACGGCCGTGCCTGCAGCAGCATCCTCGGCCAGCGTGTTCGTGCCTGCATCAGTGTCCGTGACAGCCGAGATTGCATGGAGATTGATGCGGGATTCCAATCCAGCATCGACAGGAACGATGGGCGCGGTGGTGCCCACCGGGTCGGATGGGGATCCATTCGGGTCTGGCGGTGCTGTCTGACCTAAGGCAAACTCCCCTTCAGGTGAGGCGGAATTCCGTGCCTGCGTGTTGCCCGGCCCTGGCGTGGCTGCCGCATTGACCGGGTCGTCCGACCCGGGTGTCAATGCAAGGCGTTCCGGATGACTCGGTTCCGGATGGATGGTGCCACTCGCCTCAGAGCGGGGAAAGGTGGCAAATTCGTCATTGCTGCCGCTCTCCGGCGTGTGGTCCCCGCGCAGATCACGTTTTTCGGGTTCCTGCTGAGCAATGGCCGTACCGTCACCGTGGAAGATGTCCTGCGCAGTTCCATCGTCGAACGCGAAGAACAGCGACAAACTGCCTGCGGCAGCCGCCGTGCCGCTTGCGCTGGCGTTCGCATTGCTCGGGTCGATGGTGCCCGCTGTCTGGAAATTCTTCAGTGGCCGGGAAGGGTCCGCAACTCGTCCACTGCCGTCGCCACCTGCCCGGGCGGACGGGGAATCTTGATTGCGGTCTTTGCTCATCAGTGCACCTCATGGTCTGCGGCGAACCTACGGGCAAACACTTACCGAAAGCCTGACTTGCACGGCAACTTATGAGTGGCCGCGCGGCTTGGTGCGATAGGCCTCGCTCAGCAAGCCCAGCGTTGCCAGCAGCTCGTGGCTCCGCACCGTGACCTGGGCTTGCGCATCGATGAGCGCGATCTGTGCGTCCGCGAGGTTTTCATAGGCATCGAGAACCTGGTCGACAGATCGCGCACCGACGCTTTCGCCTTCCAGGGTCCCGGAAAGCGCGCGCCTGTTTCTTTCGACCCGGCTGCCGGCCAGTGACAGCATTTCCCTTGCTGCCATCACGCCCTGCCACTGGCCGCTGATGTCGGATTCGGTGGACCGCCTTTGAGCCTGCGTGGTGTAGGCCTGCTCCCGCAGCCGGGATTTCTCGATGCTGAGCTCGGCCAGCCGACGTCCGCCGTCAAAAAGTGGCACTCTGAGATCCACCCGAACATTTGTGCCGTTGCCGGAAGCCGAGGAATTGTCCGTGTAGCTCGTGCTGCTCTCGACCGTGTTGAATGAAACCGAGATGTCGGGCAGCAGACTCTTCTCGGCCCTGGACACGTTTTGGGATGCAGCGTTCTGGCGCCATTCGGCCTCTCGCAGAGCCGGGTTGCGAGCCACGGCGATGGCCGTGGCCTGCCGCTCGGTCGCAGGCACGAAACCT
This sequence comes from Hoeflea marina, assembly GCF_003182275.1. Taxonomy (GTDB): domain Bacteria; phylum Pseudomonadota; class Alphaproteobacteria; order Rhizobiales; family Rhizobiaceae; genus Hoeflea; species Hoeflea marina. The sequence continues at coordinate 348,943 of NZ_QGTR01000005.1, read as the reverse complement.
GCAAGGTCAACGAGATCGACCTCACTGACCTCGATAGCGCCAGCAAGCGCATGAAGCCTGGCACGATGGAATGCCGCCTCTGATCGAATGCGCACCAATTCGCTTTCGACAAACTTGACCCGCGCTCGTATGACCTGAAGTTCGGTAGCCGAGACTTCTCCCGCGCCGAAGCGGCGCTCCTGCCGGTTGAAAAATGCGGCGAGCTGCTTGCGGTGCTCGGACCTGATCTTCTCGGTCTTCAACGCCCGTTCGAGGCCCGCTTTCTCCATGGCAAGCTCGACGATGGTCCGATCGACGGATCGGCGCACCGCCTCGGTTTCAGCCTGTGTCGCATATCCAGCCGCCCGCGCCCCATGGACGCCGGCAAGGGCCTTCGAGAGCGACAGCGAAACCGATGCACCCAGATTGTGACCGTTTGTACGGGCAGTCGAGGTCGTGAGGTCCCCGGCATAGGCAGTTTCCGAGGCAGTCAGGTTGACTTCCGGCAACACGTCGGCACGCGCGATCGTCTCCTTCTCTCGCGCCTGCGCCAGGCGCTCGCCGGCTGCCAGCACACTTGGATGCGACGTGGCGATCCGAAGCCCCGCAGTTCCGGGCAGCGCCGTGTCATCTGCAACTGCCGCCTGCCTCGACGGAGCGGTCGCACAGGCGGACAGCAGGCACGCCCCCACCACGCCGGCGAGCACCCAGACAGCCCGGAGATTTGTAGCCATGCCGACGCACTCACATTTGATCCAATCCAACGGCATAGCGCCGCCCAGATCCGGCAACATGGTTTGTTAACCTTAATTCGCGATTAACTTTAAGTCGGATTTTTAGGCGGCCGGGCAGATATTCGGACAGTGCCGGGGAGCGACGTCGCGAGCAGGCACCACGTCCGGTTCAGATTCATGTTCCCAGACAATGGTTTAGATCATCGCCTCTTCTCAGGTGCTGAGGGCGGCTCTCCGAGCGGAGGACCTGGTTTGGGCAAACCATGTGTTCGCCCTCATATTGAGGAGCGTCGAGGGGCTTTGGACAGGCGGCGTTTGCGATGCCGTTCCCAAACACGGATATTTACACTTCTGACATGTTGCACTCACGTCCGTGTCTATACGGTGGTGGCCGAACACAATGCCATCCGGGAAACCAGAAAGCTGATCATGTCCGAAATCGACAACGGGCGAAACATTCTCGAAACAGCACCAGTTTTAGTCGGCAAGGCCATGCGAAGAGTTGGTTCGATTGATGGCTACACCGCGCCGAACGCGAGATTATGAAATGAGATAAAAGACTTTGGCGGAGAGGGAGGGATTTGAACCCCCGATGCCCTTGCAGGCATGCCGCATTCGAGTGCGATGCATTCAACCACTCTGCCACCTCTCCGCGAACCGTGGTCACCGCTTTTAAAGCGTGAGGCGCTCCCATAAAGCGGTAGGGGCGGTATTGCGCCTGATGCCCGGCGCATGGGCAACCCTCACATCATCCGCAGCTGAAGCCTGGTTTGACTTTTTCGGGAACATGACAGACAAACAGAAATTCTTGTTGGGGGATTTGGAATGGCGACGTCTGGGATCGGTTACAGTGTCACGACAATCGGGATGGGGGTGCTGCTTCTTGCGGGATCGGCCCTTGCGGCGCGCGCCGACCAGGTGATCGCGGACGACCTGATCGTCCAGGGGAGTGCCTGCATCGGCCTGGATTGCACCAATGATTACGCTTTCGGTTTCGGCACCGTCGTCCTGTCTGAAAACAACACCCGCATCTTCTTCAACGACACCAGTGTCGGTGCCTTTCCGGCAAACGACTGGGAGATTCAGGTCAACTCGAACGTGAGCGGGGGCGAGAATTATTTCGCGATTGTCGACCAGACCGCAGGACAGACCCTTTTCAAGATCTGCGCGGTCGCCGACACCGGCTGCACCAATATAATCCCCGGCTCCGACGCGACGACGGCGCCGCAGGTCCTCACCAACACCGCAAACATCTCGACGAATACGGCGGCAATTCTGACAAACACGAACAGCATCGCCGCCCAGCAGGTGACCCTGGACGATCACGAAGGTCGTCTGACCTCGCTCGAAAATCAATATTCCTCGGTCGGCGCGCAGGTCGCCAGGAACAAGGACGGCGTTGCCATGGCGATCGCGCTCGGCGGTTCGGCACAGCTGCTGGAAAATCAGAATGCGGCGATCAACGTCAATTACGGCTTCTTCGACGGCGCGGGCGCCTTCGGGGCGTCCGTGGGGTTGCGGGTCAATGACCACGTCACGTTCAATGGCGGTCTTGGCTATGCCCAGTCCAGCAATGTGGTGGGCGGCAGAGTGGGACTTGGCTTCGCCTGGTGAATCACGTCGCCTTCAGATTGCTGGTGCTGGCCTGCATGGCGGTGATGCCGTCACCGTCCCTGGCCGAAGATGCGGCCGATCCGAAAGTTGCGCCTGCCCAACTCAGCGCCGCGCCAGGCGATGAGCCGGCTCCGGTGGCGCCGGATGCCTTCGTCTGGGACGTGGACTGCCGCCCGGTCGACGCGGGAAAGCGGCTTGGATGCGTGTTGCGCCAGCAATTGGTCGTACAAGGCGGCAGCCAGGTTCTGCTGGACGCAGAGATCGTGCCGAAGGGCTCCCTCGACAATCCGGACTCGGTCATCAAGCTGCATTTTCCGCACGGCCTGGCGCTGAACGCGGTGATCGGCCTGCGAATCGACAACGGCGAAGTGTTCAAGCTGCCCTTGCAGAGAAGCGACGAAAACGGGCTCTATACGACGATGGCCATTGGGGAAAAGGTGCTCGGTCTGATGCAAAATGGCCGTGCGGCCCAAATCAGCTTCGTTCTGACCAGTGGAAAGCTTGTGACGCTCGATCTGTCGCTGTTCGGCTTCACCGCCGCCTACAATGCGATACTCACCCTTCAAGCCCTGCGCTTTGACGCCAAGACATAGAGCGCGTCTCTTTTCGCTGAAGCGCAGAAGGGCTCCCAGTTCCAGATTGGCGCATCGCCCTGCGACGAGGTGACATTCGCTTCGTCTGGACATGCCAGCGACGACAATCGCGGACGACACCGCTCGCGCAGCCGCGAGGTGTTTTCTTTCAAGGGTCTATCATGTGGGAATGAATGGCGGAGAGGGAGGGATTTGAACCCCCGATGCCCTTGCAGGCATGCCGCATTTCGAGTGCGGTGCATTCAACCACTCTGCCACCTCTCCGCGAACCGTGGTGCCGCTTTTCACAGCGTGCGGGCGCTCTATAAACCGGGCGGGCGCCTTTGCACAAGCGGTAAGTTGCATCCATCCCGTCGATCCCGGCCGATCCTGTGTGCCGGATCCGTCCGCGGCTGGCGCGAAGGCCGGGCAAATCCGCCTCCGACCCGGGGCCGATGCGGGCAGAGCCGACACAACGGCTTGACTCCCGTGTGCTTGTGACGTATTTCGCGTGCCGTTGTGGCGTGGGGAATTCCGCGCCCGTCGTTCTTGGATTGCAGACGGCTCATTCCGGCGCGTGTCAAGAATTTCACCCGGCCCCCGTCCAGACGGGGAACCGATTATTCCGACTGGCAAAAAGACGGCCTCCCGCAAGGGCAAAGCCGGACCGAACACGAAAGGACAAAAGATGTTCGCAGTCATTAAGACCGGTGGCAAGCAGTACCGCGTTGTCGCTGAAGACGTCCTCACCCTCGAGAAGCTGGCAGGCGAAGCCGGCGACACGATCCGCTTCACCGAAGTCATGATGATCGGCGAAGGCGCCGATGCAGCCATCGGCGCACCCTTTGTCGAAGGCGCAACCGTCATCGCCGAAGTGGTGGACCACAGCCGCGCCCGCAAGGTCATCGCCTTCAAGAAGCGCCGCCGCCAGAATTCCAAGCGCACCCGCGGCCATCGCCAGCATCACACCACCGTCCGGATCACCGAGATCCTGGCCGCAGGTCAGAAGCCGGCCAAGAAGGACGCAGCGCCGAAGGCCGCCAAAGCAGATGCAGAGGCTCCCGCAGCCGCCGCACCGCTGTTCAAGGCGCCCAAGGGCAAGGGCGACGACCTGACCACGATCAAGGGCATCGGCCCGGTCGCGGCCGGCCAGCTCAACGAGCAGGGCATCACCACCTTTGCCCAGATCGCAGCGCTCAGCGACGCCGACATCGCCCGCATCGACGAAGCCATGCCGTTCAGCGCCGACCAGATTTCCGACTGGCGTGAACAGGCCAAGGCCCTCGCCAAGTAATCAACCGCCCGTCAGGGCCCGGGCGGCCCAGGCCGCCAGACAGCATCTCGTCCAGATCGACGAAAAAGGAGCAGACCCATGGCACACAAAAAAGCTGGCGGTTCATCGCGCAACGGTCGTGATTCCGAATCCAAGCGCCTCGGCGTGAAGAAGTTCGGCGGCGAAGCCGTGATTTCCGGCAACATCATCCTGCGTCAGCGCGGAACCAAGTGGCACCCGGGGACCAATGTCGGTCTCGGCAAGGATCACACGATCTTCGCCACCATGCCGGGCAACGTCAACTTCCGCACCAAGTCCAACGGACGCACCTATGTGTCCGTGGTGGCGAAAGCCGAAGCCGCAGAATAGCCGGTCCCGATAGTCAGGCCGGCGTCTCATCGACCCGGCCGAGACATCGGCGTCTACCGGAACTCCGGATCAGACAGGGGAGATGGGATCACCATCTCCCCTTTTCTGTTCAATTCAAACGGAGTGACCGACATGAGACCAGACCAGACGCCCGCCGACGGCATCAGAGCACCCCGGGACGGGCTCAGCGCCGACTGTCCGATCCTGCTCACCGACCAGATGGTCCTGAGGGCCCCCCACGTCGAGGACATCGACGCCATTGCCATTCTTGCGAACAATCCGGCCATTGCCACCATGGTCTCGCGCATGCCGCATCCCTACACCGCCGTGGACGCGGTGGAGTTCGTGCGAAAATCCGCGATCCGCGAGAATGGCAATTGCGTCTACGCCATGACCGAGGCCCAGAGCGGCCGCTTCGTCGGCTGCTGTGCGCTGCAGGCACGGGCGGGCAGCGCCGCGCTGGAGCTCGGCTACTGGGTCGGCGAGCCGTTCTGGGGCGGGGGCCTTGCCACGGAGGCGGCGCACGCGCTTGTCGACATGGCCTTCCGGACCCGCGACATCAGCCATATCGATGCCCGCTGCCGGGTCACCAACCCGGCCTCGCGGCGGGTGCTGCAGAAGAGCGGCTTTCAGTTCCAGGGCTCAGAGATGGTGCCGGTGCTGGCGCTCGGCGCCTCGGTGGCGATGGAATGGTTCCGGCTCGACCGCAAGACCTGGGTGTCGCTGATCGGCTGGTCGGCCGGGGCAGGCCGGGCGGCAAGAGCCTGACCGGTCCGGCATGATCCCCGAATCGGGCCCCGGCGGGCCCGATTCGACCCCGAAAGACCCGCAATCCGGGCGATCGGCGCCAAAGGCTTTGACCTCCCGGGTCTCTGCCGCTATCGATGCGCGACATCGCCCGGCCCGACTTCGGCCTGACGGCCCCTTAAGAATTGGCAGAGCAATGAAGTTTCTCGACGAAACCAAGGTTCACATCCGCTCCGGCGACGGCGGCGCAGGCGCGGTCTCGTTCCGGCGCGAGAAGTACATCGAATTCGGCGGACCCGACGGCGGCGACGGCGGCCGCGGCGGCGACGTCTGGATCGAGGCGGTCGACGGCCTCAACACGCTGATCGACTACCGCTTCCAGCAGCATTTCAAGGGCAAGACTGGCGTCCACGGCATGGGCCGCAACCGCACCGGCGCCAACGGCGACAGCGTCACCATGAAGGTGCCGGCCGGCACCCAGGTGTTCGAGGAGGACAACGAGACGCTGATATGCGACCTGACCAAGGTCGGGCAGCGCTACCGGCTCGCCGCCGGCGGCAATGGCGGCTTCGGCAACGCCCATTTCAAGACCGCCACCAACCAGGCGCCGCGGCGGGCCAATCCAGGCCTCGAGGGCCAGGAAAAGGAAGTCTGGCTGCGGCTCAAGCTGATCGCCGACGCCGGGCTCGTGGGCCTTCCCAATGCCGGCAAGTCGACCTTCCTCGCCACGGTGACCCGGGCGCGGCCGAAGATCGCCAACTATCCCTTCACCACGCTGCATCCCAATCTCGGCGTCGCCAGCATCGACGGCCGCGAAATCGTGCTCGCCGACATTCCCGGCCTGATCGAGGGCGCCCATGAGGGCGTCGGCATCGGCGACCGTTTCCTCGGCCATGTCGAGCGCACGCGGGTGCTGATGCATCTGGTCTCGGCGCTGGAGGAGGATGTCGGCAAGGCCTACACCACCGTCCGCCACGAGCTCGAGGCCTATGGCCACGGCATCGCCGAGAAGCCGGAGATCGTTGCGCTGTCGCAGGTCGACATCCTCGACGCCAAGACCCGCCGCGACAAGGTCAAGGCGCTGAAGAAGGCCTGCGGCCGCACGCCGCTGGAACTCTCGGCGGTGACCAACGAGGGCATGACCGGGGCGCTGCGCGAGCTCAGGGACATCATCGTCGCCGACCGCTCCGCCAAGGGCGAGGACATCGTCGAGCCGGAACCGGAGCGGCCGGACCTGCCCGATCACCGCCCGGACCTGCATTCGGACGACTGACCATGACAGCCACGCGCAAAGCCGTCTCCGCCCACCGGCGGATCGTCATCAAGATCGGCTCGGCCCTGCTGGTCGACCGCGCCACCGGCCTCAAGCGCGGCTGGCTCGATTCGCTCTGCGCCGATGTTGCGGCGCTGCGCGCCGCCGGCGCCGAGGTGATGGTGGTCTCCTCGGGCGCCATCGCCATGGGCAGGACGGTGCTCGGTCTCGGCACGGCGCCGCTCAAGCTTGAGGAGAGCCAGGCCGCCGCCGCCGTCGGCCAGATCGCGCTGGCGCATGCCTGGTCGGCCGGGCTGTCGCAGCACGGCATCGTCGCCGGCCAGATCCTGCTCACCCTCGGCGACACCGAGGAGCGCCGCCGCTATCTCAATGCGCGCGCCACGCTCGGCGAACTGATGCGCCGCGGCGCGGTGCCGGTGATCAACGAGAACGATACGGTGGCCACCAGCGAAATCCGCTATGGCGACAATGACCGGCTGGCCGCGCGCGTGGCCACCATGGCCGGCGCCGACCTCTTGGTGCTGCTGTCGGACATCGACGGCCTCTACACCGCGCCGCCGGCGCAGGACCCGCAGGCCCGCTTCCTCGACACCATCGCCGCCATCACCCCCGAGATCGAGGCCATGGCCGGCGGCGCCGGATCGGAGCTGTCGCGCGGCGGCATGAAGACCAAGATCGACGCCGGCCGCATCGCCACCGGCGCCGGCTGCGCCATGATCATCGCCTCGGGCAAGATCGACAATCCGCTCTCGGCCATCGACAACGGCGCCCGGTCGTCCTGGTTTGCGCCCTCGGGTACGCCGGTGACGGCGCGCAAGACCTGGATCGCCGGTCAGCTCGAGCCCGCCGGCCGGCTGGCCATCGACGCCGGCGCGGAAAAGGCGCTGCGCTCGGGCAAGAGCCTGCTGCCCGCCGGCATCCGCACCGTCAGCGGCGACTTCCACCGCGGCGACCCGGTTTCGGTCTGCGACGCCGGCGGACGCGAGATCGCCCGCGGGTTGTCGAGCTATGACGCCGAGGAGGCGCGCCGCATCGCCGGCCGCAAGTCCGCGGAGATCGTCGCCATCCTCGGCTATGCCGGACGGGCGGCGATGATCCACCGGGATGATCTCGTCATCACCTCCGGCAAGGGATCGGAGGGCTGAGGCCCGGGCGCCGCGGCAAGCTTTACGGCTTGCGCGCGATTGCGTATGACAACCGGTGACCTCATTCGGGGGGATGGACCATGCTTGAGAAGACCAGTGCCCGGCACGACATAGCCGCCATGATGGCCGACATGGGCGCGCGCGCCCGCGCCGCCGCCCGACCGCTGGCCGTGGCCGGCGCGGAGGCCAAGAACCGGGCGCTCATGGCGATGGCCGAGGCGCTGTCGCGCTCCACCGACGCCATTCTCGCCGCCAACGCCATCGACATGGACAATGCCGCGACATCGGGCATGGCGGCCGCCCAGCGCGACCGGCTCAGGCTCGATGCCGGCCGCGTCGCCGCGATGATCGAGGGGGTCGGCGCGATCGCCGGGCTCAAGGATCCGGTGGGCGAGGTGATCGCCGCCTGGGACCGGCCCAACGGGCTCCGGATCGAGCGGGTGCGCACGCCGCTCGGCGTCATCGGCGTCATCTATGAAAGCCGCCCCAACGTCACCGCCGATGCCGGCGCGCTGTGCCTGAAGGCCGGCAATGCCGTCATCCTGCGCGGCGGGTCGGATTCGCTCAATTCGTCGCGCGCCATCCATGCCTGCCTGGTGGAGGGCCTGGAGGCGGCCGGCCTGCCCGCCGACGCCATCCAGATCGTGCCGGTCGCCGACCGCGCCGCCGTCGGCGAAATGCTCACCGGCCTCGGCGGCGCCATCGACGTCATCGTGCCGCGCGGCGGCAAGAGCCTGGTGGCCCGCGTCCAGTCCGACGCCAGGGTTCCGGTCTTCGCCCATCTCGAGGGCCTCTGCCACGTCTATGTCGATGCGTCGGCCGATCCGGCCATGGCGCGCGCGCTGGTGGTCAATTCGAAGATGCGCCGCACCGGCATCTGCGGCGCGGCCGAAACGCTGCTCATCGACCGGGCGGCCGATCCCGCGCTGGCGCGCTTCCTGCTCGACGATCTCGCCGCCGCCGGCTGCGAGATCCGCGGTGACGAGGCGGTCAGGGCGCTGTTTGACGGCGCGGTCGAAGCCCGCGAGGAGGATTGGCGCACCGAATATCTCGACGCCATCATCTCTGCGAAGCTCGTCGACGGCATTTCCGGCGCCATTGCGCACATCGCGCGCCATTCCTCCAACCACACCGAGGCGGTGATCGCCGAGGACGCCGGCGTGGTGGCGCGCTTCTTCAACGAGATCGATTCGGCCATCCTCCTGCACAACGCCTCGACCCAGTTCGCCGACGGCGGCGAGTTCGGCATGGGCGCCGAGATCGGCATCGCCACCGGCAAGATGCATGCCCGCGGCCCTGTCGGGGTCGAGCAGCTGACCTCGTTCAAATACCGCGTGCACGGCACGGGTCAGGTCAGGCCCTGATTTGACCGCCACGCCCCTCGCCCACCAGGCGGACTATCTGCGCATGCCGCATGTCGAGAAGGGCATGTCGGTCGGCCTGTTCGGCGGCTCGTTCAATCCGCCGCATCCCGGCCACACGCTGGTCTCCGAAATCGCGCTGCGGCGCCTCCGGCTCGACCAGCTGTGGTGGATCGTCACGCCGGGCAATCCGCTCAAGGACCATTCCGGCCTGGCGCCGCTGGCCGACCGGGTGCGGTGGAGCCGCGAGATCGCGCCCGATCCGCGCATCAAGGTCACCGCCTTCGAGGCGCCGCAGAAGCTGCGCTTCACCGCCAGGACGCTCGCCTATGTGAAGGCGCGCAATCCGGGCGTCAATTTCGTCTGGATCATGGGCGCCGACAATCTCGCCAGCTTCCACCACTGGCAGGACTGGCGCGGCATCGCCGAAACCTTCCCGATCGCCGTCATCGACCGCCCCGGATCGACCCTGTCCTATCTGTCGGCGAAGATGGCCAAGGCCTACGGCCACGCCCGCATCGACGAGGAGGATGCGGGCGTGCTGGCGCGCCGCAAGGCCCCGGCCTGGACCTTCATCCACGGCCCGCGCTCGTCGCTGTCCTCGAGCGCCATCCGCGATGCCGCCGCCACATCTTGAAAAGACTCGGCGGGCATGCCAATTCTATGGGTGCGTCGACGCACCGAGCGCGACGGCAATTTGACTGTTCGGATTAGGAAAGGAACGACCCTGAGAACAGCACCAGCAAAGAGAATCACCGCAAGTGCATTCTCCCAGGCTGCGGATCGTGGCGTCCAAGCCGCTCTTCGTCAGCTTCACGTCGTCCGCGAAAGCCTCGCGGACTCCAAGGCGGAAGACATCGTTTTCATCGACATTCAGGGCAAATCGGCACTCGGCGATCACATGGTGGTGGCATCGGGACGCTCGAGCCGTCATGTCGCCGCCGTCTGCGACAGGTTGATCAGCGACATCAAGGACGCCGGTTTCGGCATTCCCCGCGTCGAGGGCCTGAGCAATGGCGACTGGGTCCTGATCGACTCGGGCGATGTCATCATTCATATCTTCCGACCCGAGATCAGGGATTTCTACAACATCGAAAAGATGTGGCAGACCCCCGAGATCGAGGAGGAGAAGCTGCACTAGAGCACTCGATGCCCGGGCGGAACCGCCCGACCGGGCAGGTGCTCCGGATGGAGGCGTGGAAGCGGCCCTGTGTGTTCCACCGGAGGCGCGCGGGACTCCGACGCCCGGCATTCAGCACCATCCCCCGCGCCGCGCCCGAAGGACAGGCGCCGGCCGAAGAAAGGCGACGGCAATGGCTCGAGCATCTCCCGGTGGGCACCCATCATGCGCATAACCCTGTTTGCCGTGGGACGGTTGAAGGCGGGGCCGGAACAGGAGCTGGCCGGCCGCTATCTAGACCGCTTTTCCAAGGCGGGCCCGGTGCTGGGCCTCGAACTCGCCCGCGTTGTCGAGGTGCCGGAAAGCCGCGCCCAGGCGCCCGAGCAGCGCAAGCGCGAGGAGATGCGCGAACTGTACAAGACCCTCCCGGACACGGCGGTGCTGATCCTGCTCGACGAGCGCGGCAAGACGTTTGATTCGGAAGAGTTCGCCGGCCTGATGGGGCGCTTCCGCGACGACGGCCGCCGCGACGCGATGATCGCCATCGGCGGCGCCGACGGACACGATCCGGAACTCAGACAGAGGGCGGACGCGGTGCTCTCGTTCGGCCGCATGACCTGGCCGCACCAGATGGTCCGAATCATGGCCGCCGAACAGCTCTACCGCTGCGCCACCATCCTCTCCGGACATCCCTATCATCGCGCATGATGCGCGCCGGGACGGCTCGGCACCCGCCTGCCCGGTCCGAACATGGTTCATGGAGAATTAACGGCCAATCCGCTAGGGTCCTGCCATGACTGCTCTGCTTCTTCCATCCCCATGGCGCCGCGCTCGCCGTCGGCGGCGTGCCGTCGCCGCCGCGCTGGCGCTTGCCTGCGCGATGGCGGCGGCCGGGGCATCGGCTGCGACCGGGGCCCGGGTGACCGCGCGGCCCGCCACCGAGGCATCCGCCGCCCAGGATCCCGCGGCGAGCGTGCTCGAAAGCCAGCGTGACCGCAACCGCGCCGATCTGGAAGCCATCGCCAGCGAAGCCGAACGCAGCCGGAAGGCGCTCGACTCGCTGGAGCAGGATCTCAGCGGCCTGAAAGCCGACCAGCAGTCGCTGGCCGAGGCGCTTGATCAATCCCAGGCCCGGCGCGCCGAGCTCGACGCGCAGATCGCGGCGGGCGAGGCGTCGCTGTCGGATCTCAATGGTCGGCAGCAGATGCTGCGCGCCTCGCTGATCTCGCGCCGCTCGGTGCTGGCCGAGGTGCTGGCCGCGCTGCAACGCATCGGCCGCAACCCGCCGCCGGCCCTGCTGGTCACCCCCGAGGACGCGCTCTCCTCGGTGCGCAGCGCCATCCTCTTGGGCGCCGTCGTTCCCGGCATCCGCAAGGAGACCGAGGCGTTGGCCGCCGATCTCAAGGAACTCGCGGCGCTGCGCCAGACGATCGCCGAGGAGCGTGATTCGCTGCGGCTGGCGCTCGAGGCCAATGAGCGTGAGGAAATGCGGCTGTCGGGGCTCGTCACCGAGAAACTGGCGCTGCAGGCGGAGAGCGAGCGCCGGCTCCAACTCGAGAGAGACCGGGCCAACGGCCTTGCCGAACGGTCGACCGAGCTCGAAAAGCTGATCGCATCGCTGGAGACCGAGATTGGTTCGCTGCGGGCGGCCGCGGCGGCGGCGTTGCGAGCCGAGACCGAGCGGCGCGAGCGAATCGCCCTGCAACTGGAGAAGGCCCGGGAACTGGCGGCGAGGGCTCTGCCCGACAAAAACCGCATTGCACCGGCATATGCATTTTCAGCGCTGAAGGGTACGCTTCGGCGTCCTGTGTCCGGGGAAACGGTGCGGAATTTCGGCACCGACGACGGGACCGGTCATGCATTCGCCGGCGAGGTCCTGGCCTCCGGCAGCGGGGCGCCGGTGGTGGCTCCGGTCGATGGCTGGGTGATCTATGCGGGACCGTTCCGCAGCTACGGTCAGGTGGTGATCCTCGATGTCGGGGAGAATTACCAGGTGATTCTGGCGGGAATGGGCACGGCCCGTGTGGCGACGGGACAGTTTGTTCTGGGCGGCGAGCCGGTGGCGGAAATGGGACAGACGAGACTTGCAGGCTTGACGGCATTGGCGCTAGCCTCAGGCAAGCCAACGCTCTACATTGAATTCAGAAGAGGCGGTGAACCCGTCGATCCCCGACCGTGGTGGAGAGACGAATCGTCTTCAGGAAGGGCTAGTAATGATACGTAAGGTCACACTTTTGGTCGTCGGGGCGCTGATGGGCGCCACAGCACTGAGCACTGTCCAGTCCTACAGCGGATCGGCCAACGCGGCGGGCTCGGAGACCTACCGGCAGCTGGCGATTTTCGGCAATGTCTTCGAACGGGTGCGGGCGCAGTATGTGACGCCGCCCGATGAGGACAAGCTGGTGGAGAGCGCCATCAACGGCATGCTGACGTCGCTCGATCCGCATTCGAGCTACCTCAACCGCGACGCCGCCGACGATATGCGCACCCAGACCCGCGGCGAGTTCGGCGGCCTCGGCATCGAGGTCACCATGGAGGACGAGTTGGTCAAGGTGATCGCCCCCATCGACGACACCCCGGCATCGCGAGCCGGCGTGCTGGCCGGCGATTTCATCTCCGAAATCGACGGCGAAGCCGTGCGCGGCCTGTCGTTGGGCGAGGCGGTCGACAAGATGCGCGGCCTGGTCAACACGCCGATCGAACTGACGATCCTGCGCGAAGGCGCGGACCAGCCGATCAAGATCAAGGTCGTGCGCGACATCATCGCCGTCAAGGCGGTCAAGTCCCGGGTCGAAGGCGATGTCGGCTATCTGCGCATCATCTCGTTTACCGAAAAGACCTATGACGATCTCGAAAGCGCCATCGCCAAGATCCGAAAGGAGGTCGGCGACGACAAGCTCAAGGGCTACGTGCTCGATCTGCGGCTCAACCCGGGCGGGCTGCTCGACCAGGCCATCAGCGTCTCCGATGCGTTCCTCGATCGCGGCGAGATCGTGTCCACCCGCGGCCGCAATCCTGAGGAAACCCGCCGGTTCAACGCCCGCCCGGGCGATCTGACGGACGCCAAACCGGTCATCGTGCTGGTCAACGGCGGTTCGGCGTCTGCCTCGGAAATCGTCGCCGGCGCATTGCAGGACCATCGCCGCTCGACGGTTCTGGGCACGCGCTCCTTCGGCAAGGGATCGGTCCAGACCATAATCCCGCTCGACGATTCGACAGCGCTGCGCCTGACCACGGCGCTCTACTACACGCCGTCCGGACGCTCGATCCAGGGCATCGGCATCGAGCCCGACATCAAGGTCGAGGAGCCGGTACCCGAAGAGCTGCGCGGCCGTATCCAGCCGGCAGGCGAATCGGAACTGCGCGGCCACATCAAGGGCAAGGACGAGACGACGGAAGGGTCGGGCTCGATCGCCTATGTTCCGCCGGATCCCAAGGATGACGTGCAGCTCGGAGAAGCGCTGAAGCTGCTGCGCGGCGAGGCCACCAACGCGGCTTTCCCGCCGGTTCCCGATCAGGCCGCCGCCAAGAACTGACCCGATCGGCCCGCATGCGCGCTTGACGCCTGCATGCGGGCCGGATCTTGACTGTCCGCCCGCAACAAGGATCCCGTCGTCACCGTGGGCACCGATATCAACAAGCCTCTGGGCGGACGACGCCCCGCAGACAAGCGGACATCCGCCGCCGACCGCAAATTGCGGCACCGGCTCACAGGCACGGCGATCGTCCTGGCGCTGGCCGGCGGCGCCGGCTGGGCCGCATGGACGGCGATGCCGCCCGAACCCTCCATCGTGACCGAATCCGCGGACACCGTCGCAGTCGATGCGCCCGGTGCGGCCGAGCCGATGCCCGAGGTTCCGGCTCCGTCAGCCTCCGTCGAAACACAGGCTGCCGGCGATTCCGGCCAGCTCCCGATCCTCTCCGGCCAGTCCGGCGCCAGGATCGACACCACACTCTCCGGCGACGGCCAGACGATCACCCGCGTGAGCCCGGTGCCGCGCAGCGGCTCGGGGCCCGTGCTGCTGCAGGCGGGCGGCGGCGTCGGCCAGAACCCGCGCATGGCGCATCTGCCCGACCCGGACGTGATCGAGCACACGCCGGCCGGCGACCTGCCGATCCGCGGCGCCGACGGCAAGCGTCCGGCGGACGTCTATGCCCGGCCGTGGTCGGGCGCCCGCGGCGCGCGCGTCGCCATCGTCGTCGGCGGTCTTGGTCTGAGCCAGACGGGCAGTCAGTTCGCCATCCGCACGCTGCCCGAGGAGATCACGCTGGCCTTCGCCGCGAACGGCAACAGCCTGCAGCGCTGGATGCAGGAGGCCCGCCGCGACGGTCACGAGCTGTTGCTGCAGGTGCCGTTCGAACCGTTCGACTATCCCGCCAACGATCCCGGTCCGGGCACTCTGACCGTCGCCGCCGGCGCCGAGAAGAACCTCGCAGACCTGCACGCGGCCATGGCCCGGTTCACCAACTACACGGGCATCACCAATTTCATGGGCGGCCGCTTCCTGTCATCTCCCGACGCCATGGAGCCGGTGATGCGCGACATCGGCGAACGCGGGCTTCTGTTCTTCGACGACGGTACCTCGGCGCAGTCGCTGACCGACAAATTCGCGCGCGCAATGGCCATACCCTTCGCCGCCTCCAATCTGGTGCTCGACGGACGCCAGGAGCGTGGCTACATTCTTGAGAAGCTCGACGAACTCGAACGCATCGCGCGGCGCAACGGCACCGCAATCGGCGTCGCCTCCGCCTTCGAAGTCTCCGTCAGCGCGATAGCCGACTGGGCCAACGAGGCCAAGGCGAGGGGCATCGAGATCGTCTCGATCTCGGCCGTCGCCGACGATCCCACAAAACAGTGAGGGACTGATGGGAAAGAACAAGCAAGCCGGCAAGGTCAGGGCGGAGGATCTTCCTTACCGGCCCTGCGTCGGCATCATGGTGCTCAACCGCGACGGCCTGGTGTGGGCGGGAGAGCGGATCTCGATCGGCAATTCGGAATATGACGGCTCGCTGCAGCGCTGGCAGATGCCCCAGGGCGGCATCGATGACGAGGAGGATGCGGAACCCGCCGCGCGGCGCGAACTGCACGAGGAGACCGGAATGAGCTCGGTAAGGCTGGTTGCCGAAGCCCCGGGCTGGATCACCTACGACCTGCCCGAGCACCTGATCGGCATCGGGCTCAAGGGCAAGTACCGTGGACAGAAGCAGCGCTGGTTTGCCTATCGCTTCGAGGGCGATGACAGCGAGATCGCCATCAACCCGCCGCCCGACGGCCACACGCCGGAATTCGACCGCTGGGAGTGGAAGCCGATGGCTGAGCTGCCGGCACTGATCGTGCCGTTCAAGCGCAAGGTCTACGACCAGGTGGTGGCGGCCTTCTCCCATCTCGCCGGCACGCCGGCATGAAGACGATCGGGCTTCTGGGCGGGATGAGCTGGGAGTCGACGGCGATCTACTACCGGGCGATGAACGAATGCGTCCGCGACGCGCTGGGCGGCCATCACTCCGCCCGCATCCTGCTTCATTCGGTGGACTTCCATGACCACGAGGCCATGCAGCGCGCCGGCGACTGGGCGGGCATCGCGCGTGCCCTCGGTGCCGCCGGCCACGGGCTGAAGCTCGCCGGAGCCGATTTCCTGGTGCTGGCGACCAACACCATGCACAAGCTCGCAACCGAGATCGAGGCCAAGTCGGGGCTGGACCTGCTGCACATCGCCGATCCGACCGGGGAGGCACTGCGGAATGCCGGCCATCGCCGTGTGGCGCTCATCGGCACCCGCTTTACCATGGAGCACGATTTCTACCGGCACCGGCTCAGGGACCGGCACGGACTTTCGGTGCTCGTTCCCGACGACGACGAGCGGGCGCAGGTGCATTCGATCATTTATGACGAACTCTGCCAGGGCGTGGTCCGGGAGAGTTCCCGGGTCGCCTACGAGGCCATACTCGGCAGGCTCAGGGAGCGCGGCGCCGAATGCGCGATCATGGGATGCACCGAGATCACCATGCTGCTCGATCCGCGGACCAGCCCGCTGCCGCTGTTCGACACCACGCGGCTGCACGCCGAGGCAGCAGTCAGGCGCGCGATCGGGTCCCGGCAATGACCGGCGGGCGGATGACGGCGGCGCGGACGCGGTTCCGCGAAAGCGAGGCCGGCGACAGGGCGGCGATCCGACGGGTCGAGGAACTGGCCTTCGGACGGCCCGGCGAGGCCGACCTGAGCGAGCAGCTGTTAGCCTCGCCGGCGGAGACGCTCTCGCTGGTGGCCCTGCTCGGCGAACGAGTGATCGGGCATGTGCTCCTCAGCCGCCTGGAAGGGCCGGACCAGGCGCTGGCGCTTCGGCCGCTGGCCGTCGATCCGAAGTTCCAGGAGATGCAGATCGGCACCCGGCTGGTGGGCGAAGCGCTGGAACTGGCGCGGGGCCGCGGCTGGCGATCGGTCTTCGTCCATGGGCATCCGGATTACTATTGCCGCTTCGGCTTCAGGTCCCGGCTGGCGGAGGGCGCCGAGATCGATCGCCAGGGCCCGCGATTCCTCGCGCTCGAGCTTGTGGCCGGCGCGCTCGCCGGCTGGCACGGCGAGCTCGACTATCCAGGACCTTCCGGCAGCCCGCGCTAACGAAAAAGCGGCCACAAGGGCCGCTTTCGGTCTTCTCATGACGGTCGGTCGTGCGATCAGACGGCGGCTTCCAGGACGACCAGTTGGTCGTGATATTCCTGGGCCTTCTGGCGGGCCTGGTCCGAGGAGGCGTCGGCCACGTCTTCCTTCGCATTGCGGATCCGCTGGGTCAGGTTTGCCCGGTCGATGTCGGCCACGGCCACGGCCGATTCGGCCAGCAGCGTGCAGCCGGTCGGCAGGATGTCGGCGAAACCGCCAAACACCACATAGCGCTCGACCTGACCCTTGACCGTCTTGACGCTGACAACGCCCGGCTTGATGTTGGTCATGGTCGGCGCGTGCAGCGCCATCACCGTCATCTCGCCCTCGGTGGCCGGAATGACGACTTCTGTGACTTCTTCGGAGACCAGCAGCCGTTCCGGGGATACGAGTTCAAAATTGAAACTGTTTGCCATCGTGTTCACTTCATCAAGCCGGTGGTGGTGAGCGCCGCGCGGACCATGGAGGCCGCGCGGCGCTGTTCAGGATCAGGCTGCCTCGGCAGCCAGGCGCTGGGCCTTCTCGATGGCTTCCTCGATGGTGCCGACCATGTAGAAGGCAGGCTCGGGAAGGTGATCATAGTCGCCGTTGACCAGGCCCTTGAAGCCCTTGATGGTGTCGGCCAGATCGACCAGCTTGCCGGGCGAACCGGTGAAGACTTCGGCGACGAAGAACGGCTGCGACAGGAAGCGCTCGATCTTGCGGGCGCGCGCCACGGTCAGCTTGTCGTCCTCGGACAGTTCATCCATGCCCAGGATGGCGATGATGTCCTGCAGCGACTTGTAGCGCTGCAGCGTCTGCTGCACGCGCCGAGCCACGTCGTAGTGCTCTTCGCCGACGATCATCGGGTCGAGCATGCGCGACGTCGAGTCGAGCGGATCCACGGCCGGATAGATGCCCTTTTCGGCAATCGAGCGCGACAGGTTGGTGGTCGCGTCCAGGTGGGCGAACGAGGTCGCGGGCGCCGGGTCGGTCAAGTCGTCGGCGGGCACGTAGATGGCCTGCACGGAGGTGATCGAACCCTTGGTGGTCGAGGTGATGCGTTCCTGCATCTGGCCCATGTCGGTGGCCAGCGTCGGCTGGTAGCCCACGGCCGACGGGATGCGGCCGAGCAGGGCCGACACTTCCGAACCCGCCTGGGTGAAGCGGAAGATGTTGTCGACGAAGAACAGCACGTCCTGGCCCTGGTCGCGGAAATTCTCGGCGACCGTGAGGCCCGTGAGCGCGACGCGGGCGCGGGCGCCCGGAGGCTCGTTCATCTGGCCATAAACGAGGGCTGCCTTGGAGCCTTCGCCGCCGCCTTCCTTGTTCACGCCCGATTCGATCATTTCGTGATAGAGATCGTTGCCTTCGCGGGTGCGCTCGCCGACGCCGGCAAACACCGAGTATCCTCCGTGGGCACGCGCCACGTTGTTGATCAGTTCCATGATCAGAACCGTCTTGCCCACGCCGGCGCCGCCGAACAGGCCGATCTTGCCGCCCTTGGCGTAGGGCGCCAGCAGATCGACGACCTTGATGCCGGTGATCAGCACTTCGGCTTCGGTGGACTGCTCGACATAGGTCGGCGCGTCCTGGTGGATGCCGCGGCGCAGCTTGGTCTTGATCGGGCCGGCGTCATCCACCGGCTCGCCAATCACGTTCATGATGCGTCCGAGCGTTTCGGGGCCGACCGGAACCGAGATCGAATCGCCGGTGTCGGTGCACAGCTGGCCGCGCACCAGACCTTCGGTCGAGTCCATGGCGATGGTGCGGACGGCGTTCTCGCCCAAGTGCTGGGCGACTTCCAGGACCAGCCGGTTGCCCATGTTGGTGGTTTCGAGCGCATTGAGGATCTTCGGAAGATCTCCGCCATCGAAGGTCACGTCGACGACGGCGCCGATGACCTGCGTGATGCGCCCGACCGCACCCTTGGCCGCAGTTGCGGTCTTCGTCGTGCCAGCTGCAGTCGCGGTCTTCGCCGCGCTTGCCGCAGGCTTCTTTGCTGCCGCGGGTTTCGCCGCAGGAGTCTTCGCCGGGGTAGCTGCCTTAGCCATATGTCTTACCCTCTTCCGTGCCTATTTGAGCGCTTCTGCGCCCGAAATGATTTCGATAAGTTCCTTGGTGATCTGCGCCTGCCGCTGGCGGTTGTAGCTCATCGACAGTTTGGAGATCATTTCGCCGGCATTGCGGGTGGCGCTGTCCATCGCGGACATCTTGGCACCCATTTCGCCGGCAACGTTTTCGAGCAGTGCCCGGAAGATCTGCACCTTGATCGAGCGCGGCATCAGATCTTCGAGAATGACGGAAGCTTCCGGCTCGTAGTCGTAGACCGCCGATGCGCTTTCGGCTGTCGCCGCGGCATCGAGCGTTGCCGGAATCAGCTGCTGTGCCGTCGGCACCTGGCTGATCACCGATTTGAACTCCGAATAGAACAGCGTGCAGACGTCGAACGCGCCCTCGTTGAACAAGGCCATGACCTTGTCGGCAACGAGCTCGGCGTTGACGAAGCCCATCTGCTTGACTTCGCGGAAGTCGACCCGCTCGATGATCAGCGCGCTGTATTCGCGACGAAGGATGTCGTAGCCCTTCTTGCCGACGCACATGATCTTGACGGTCTTGCCCTCGGCCAGCAGCCGGCGGACGCTTTCGCGTGCAAATCGGGCGATCTGCGAGTTGAAGCCGCCGCAAAGGCCACGTTCAGCGGTGCAGACCACCAGAAGATGCACGTCGTTCCTGCCGGTTCCCACCATCAGGCGCGGCGCATCATCGCCATCACCCACGGCCTGGGCGATGTTGGACATCACCGCGGCCATGCGTTGCGAATAGGGCCGTGCGGCCTCGGCCGCCTCCTGCGCACGCCGAAGCTTCGCCGCGGCGACCATCTGCATCGCCTTGGTGATCTTCTGCGTCGCCTTGACGGAGGCGATCCGGTTTTTCAGATCCTTGAGTGAAGGCATCCGTTATCCGTCCTCGGTCTCGTGCCCTCAGGCAAATGTTTTGGCGTAAGCGTCGACGGCAGCCTTAAGACGGGCCCGAAGGTCGTCGCTCAGTGCCTTCTCCTTGCGGATCTCGTCAAGAACATCCTTGCCCTCGCCGTGCATGTAGCTCAGCAGACCCTGCTCGAACTTGCCGACCTGGGCGACCGTGATCTTGTCGAGATAGCCGTTGACGCCGGCGAAGATGACAGCAACCTGCTCTTCGGTCTTCAGCGGCGAGAACTGCGGCTGCTTGAGCAGCTCGGTGAGACGGGCGCCGCGGTTGAGAAGGCGCTGCGTTGCGGCATCGAGATCCGAACCGAACTGGGCGAAGGCTGCCATTTCACGATACTGGGCGAGCTCGCCCTTGATCGATCCGGCAACCTGCTTCATCGCCTTGACCTGGGCGGCAGATCCCACGCGCGACACCGACAGACCGACGTTCACCGCCGGGCGGATGCCCTGGTAGAACAGTTCGGTTTCCAGGAAGATCTGGCCGTCGGTGATCGAGATCACGTTGGTCGGGATGTAGGCCGACACGTCGTTGGCCTGGGTCTCGATGATCGGCAAAGCGGTGAGCGAACCGGAGCCGTTGGCCTCATTGAGCTTGGCGGCGCGTTCGAGCAGGCGCGAATGCAGGTAGAAGACGTCGCCGGGATAGGCTTCGCGGCCCGGCGGGCGGCGCAGCAGCAGCGACATCTGGCGATAGGACACGGCCTGCTTGGACAGATCGTCATAGGCGATGAGCGCATGCATGCCGTTGTCGCGGAAATACTCGCCGATGGCGCAACCGGCGAACGGCGCCAGGAACTGCATCGGAGCGGGATCGGACGCGGTGGCAGCGATGATGACGGAGTACTTCAGGGCGCCGCGATCTTCGAGGATCTTGACGAACTGGGCAACGGTCGAACGCTTCTGGCCGACGGCGACATAGACGCAGAACAGCTTCTCACCCTCGGGTCCATTGTCGTGAATGGCCTTCTGGTTGAGAATCGTGTCGAGAATGATGGCCGTCTTGCCGGTCTGGCGGTCGCCGATGACCAGCTCGCGCTGGCCGCGGCCGACGGGGATCAGGGCGTCGATGGCCTTGAGGCCGGTCGACATCGGCTCATGCACCGACTTGCGCGGCATGATGCCGGGCGCCTTGACGTCGACGCGCGAACGCTTCTTGGCATTGATCGGGCCCTTGCCGTCGATCGGATTGCCGAGACCGTCGACCACGCGGCCGAGCAGTTCCGGACCAACCGGAACGTCGACGATGGCGCCGGTGCGCTTGACGATGTCGCCTTCCTTGATGTCCCGGTCGGAACCGAAGATCACCACGCCGACATTGTCGGCTTCAAGGTTGAGCGCCATGCCGCGAATTCCGCCCGGGAATTCGACCATTTCGCCGGCCTGAACGTTGTCCAGGCCGTAGACGCGGGCAATGCCGTCACCGACGGAGAGAACCTGACCGACTTCCGAGACTTCGGCTTCCTTGCCGAAATTCTTGATCTGGTCCTTGAGAATTGCGGAAATTTCCGCGGCGCGGATATCCATCAGCCAACCTCTTTCAGTGTATGCTTAAGGGTGGAAAGTTTTGTGCGAAGCGAAGTGTCGACCTGCCTGGAACCGATCTTGACAATCAGACCTCCGAGCAGCGACGGATCCACGGTGAAGCGGATCGATACAGTCTTTCCCGTGGAACTCGAAAGCGCCGCGGCAAGTTCTTTCTCCTGTGCGGCGCTCAACGCGTGGGCGGAGCGCACATCGGCGGTCACCTCTCCCCGTTCGCGGGCCACGGTCTCGTGGTAGGAGCGGACGATCTCGGGAAAGGCGAAGAGACGGCGGTTGCGGGCAACCACCTTGAGGAAATTGGCGACCAGGCCGGTCATGCCGGACTTGGCATTGAGGGCGACAACCGAATTGAACTGGTCGTCGGCCGAAAAGACCGGGCTTGCGACCAGACGCTGCAGCTCCGGGCTGCTGTCGATCATGGCCTGGAAGCGGTTGAGGTCCTTGGCGACGGCATCGACCGACTTGTCGGCGCTCGCCAGTTCGAACAGCGAGGATGCATACCGTTCTGCAACACCGGAAATATGCTGGGATTTATCGGCCACGGGCGGGACTATCTCTCGTTTGCAATCAAGTTCTCGTTCTTGCCATTTGGCCGGAAAGTCAAGATCTTGGTTTTGTTACGATAATAATCAGGCGTTGCCTGCGGTTGAGCGAGCTTTTCCTGAAATTCGGGGTTCGTCTAGCATAGTGCGCAGGGACTCGCAACACGGCGCGGGTTGCTAGTTACCCCTGCTTTGGGATGATGGCGCCACGGCCGGGGCGATCGGGCGCCGGCAATCGTGCGGCATATCGTGGCCTCGCCTCAAAGCAGGCCAAGGCCGTAGAGCAGCGGCAGCGCGGCGAGCGCGATTTCCATGGCGATGGAAACCAGATTGAACAGGGTCAGGCCGCGATCAAGCAGCATGGACACAAGCCGTCCAAAGGCGGTGAAGGCCCATCCGGCGCCGAGAGCGAGATAGAGCAGCGGCTGGGCGAAGAGAAGCGCGCAGATGCCGACGCCGAGATAGAAGCCGGCCATGGTGCCGCGGCCCTCGGAGACGGCTTCGGGGTGATCGGGTCTGGTTTGAAGACGCAGGATCCGGAAGGAGAGGCGCGGTGCGACCAGCAGCAGCAGTCCGAAAGCGATGGTGATCGCGGCGGAGCCAAAGGCGAGCCACTCGCCGGTGCTGGTCGGAAAATAGAACTCGATCATGCTCACTCCTGTCTCAGGTCCCGGGCGTGGATCCGGGTGGTTCAAGGCCTGATACCACGCCGACCGGCGCCGCTAAAGGGCGGACCCGGGCGCGGTCGCAACAATCCTTGAATGCCGGGCGGCGGCTAGCCGCGCCCGGGCAGGAAGCCGCGGATGACGGAGGCGGCGCTGCGCGCGTCCACTTCCGAATCCCGCACCAGGGCGTCGAAATGTCCGGTCAGTGCGCTGACCTGCCGGACGTCGCGGTAGACCAGGAAGATCTGCCCGACATAGACCACCGCCAGGAACCGGCCGAACACCGTCACCGGCGCGGAGTAGAGCTTGCGGCTGTCATAGAGATACAGGCGCAGCGAGGGGTAGAGCCGGGCGCAGCTCTCGGCCATGGTGCGGATCTGGTGATGCCGGGCGTCTTCCGGCAGGCCGGTCCAGTAGCCCTCGCCGCGCGCCAGCGAGCGCACCATCTCGATGGGGACACAGATCTCGTAGTCGGAGCCGGGCCTGCCGAGAAACTGCGCGGTGTCCCTGGCGGCAATGGTCGCCTGGGTCGGGGTCTTGTCGAGAAAGGCCGCGTATTCGAATTCCAGCACCGCCTCGGTCTTGAGAAAATCCGGCAGCGTCGCCGGCACATAGCGGATCTTGTGGCCGGCCGCCTCCTGCTGCCACTCGCGCAACTGCTCGTCCGATGAAGTCCGGCTGGCGTCGGCGATGCGCAGCGAGGCGGCCAGCACGTCGGCGGCGGTGGCGCTGTGCTCGGAGAGTCCGAGCAGCCAGTCGGCGCTCACGCCCAGCACTGACGCGAATTCCGCCGCCAGATGGGCATTGGGCAGCCGCAGGTCCTCGCCATTCAGAATCTGGCTGATCGTTGAGCGGTCGACCCCGCAGGCGCGGGCAAGCCCGCTGCGGCTGGTGCCGGCAGCCTTCATCCGCTGCACCATGCGGTCCCGAAACAGCCGGGCGCGCAGGTCCTTGTTCATCGTGAAACCATCACATCATCCACCAAATCCAACAGTTGTTTGTTTTTATAAACAATGAGGCATTATTGCAGCTTTTTCTCCGAATTCCAAAGATGTCAGGCGGGGTCTATCTCTGTGTCCGAAAGGAGCCCCCATGGAAACGCGGACCAGAACCATCGCCAAGGCGACCAGCTGGCAACTCTCCGGCCTCGTCTCGATGAGCGGCCTGGCCTGGCTGCAGAGCGGATCGATCGCCGGCGCCTTCTCATTCGCCCTTTCGGCCGCAGCCATCGGCTTTGTCTGCTTCTTCCTGCACGAGCGGATCTGGGCCCGGATCGCCTGGGGCCGGCCCGGTGACCGCGGTGCTGGCGGACCCGGCGGTCCGGGCCTGACCGACGCGCATCTCACCGAGATCCGCTGATCAGAGAAAGCTCTGCGGATCGATGTCGAGCTGCACCTGCAGCGAGCCGCGCGGCTTCGGTCCGGCCTGCAGCATCTGCTTGAGAAAGCCCTGCATGTCGCTGCCGCGAACGCCGTGCACCAGCAGCCGGAAGCGGTGGCGGCCGCGAATCAGCGCCAGCGGCGCCTCCGCCGGACCCAGCACCATGATCGCCGTCCCGGTCGGCGCCGCGTTGCGCAGCGCCCGGGCGTGGCCCTCGGCTTCGGGCCGCGTGGCCGCCGACACGATGACGGAGGCCAGTCGACCGAAGGGTGGCAGGCTGGCGCGCCGGCGCTCGTCGGTCTCGCGCTGGTAGAAGGTTTCCGGATCGCCCGAGACGATCGCCTGCATCACCGGATGCTGCGGCTGGTAGGTCTGGATCAGGCCGTGGCTCTCGAGCCCGGTGCGGCCGGCGCGGCCGGTGACCTGAGAGAGCAGCTGGTAGGTGCGTTCAGCGGCGCGCGGGTCGCCATTGGCCAGGCCCAGATCGGCGTCGACCACGCCCACCAGCGTCATCATCGGAAAATTGTGCCCCTTTGCCACCAACTGAGTGCCGATGACGATGTCGGCCTCGCCCTTGGCGATCGCCTCGAGTTCGATGCGTAGCCGCCTGGTGCCGCCGATCATGTCCGAGGACAGGACGATGGTGCGGGCGTCGGGGAAATGTTTGTCCACCTCCTCGGCGATGCGCTCGATGCCGGGGCCGCAGGCGACGAGATGATCGAGCGTGCCGCATTCCGGGCAGGCCTGCGGCACCGGCTCATTATGGCCGCAATGGTGGCACTGCAGCTGGCCGCGAAAGCGATGCTCGACCAGCCAGCTGGAGCAGTCGGGACACTGGAAGCGGTGGCCGCAAACCCGGCAGAGCGTCAGCGGCGCGTAGCCGCGCCGGTTGAGGAACAGCAGCGACTGCTCGCCGCGTTTCAGCGTCTCGCCGATCGCCTTGGTCAGCACCGGCGAGAGGAAGCCGCCGCGTGCCGGCGGATGCCGCCGCATGTCGACCAGCTTGAGATCGGGCAGGCCGGCATCGGCATAGCGGCTCGAGAGCACCACATGGCCGTAACGGCCCTGGGCGCAGTTGACCCGGCTTTCGATCGACGGCGTCGCCGAGGCCAACACCACCGGAATGCCGGCAATATGGGCGCGCACCACCGCCATGTCGCGGGCGTTGTAGAACACCCGGTCCTCCTGTTTGTAGGCCGGGTCGTGCTCCTCGTCGACAACGATGAGGCCGAGATCGGCGAACGGCAGAAACAAGGCGGAGCGCGCACCGGCAACGACCTTGACCTCGCCGGTGGCCGTCTGGCGCCAGACCTTTTCGCGGGTGCGCGGCGCCAGCTCCGAATGCCATTCGGCCGGCCGGGCGCCGAAGCGGGCCTGGAAGCGGTCGAGAAAGGCCACCGTCAGCGAGATTTCCGGCAGCAGGATCAGCACCTGGCGGCCCCGGCGCACCGCTTCGGCCACCGCCTCGAAATAGACCTCGGTCTTGCCCGAGCCGGTGATGCCGTCGAGGAGGGTGACGCAGAACTTGCCGTCCTGCACCTCCGCCGAAAGCAGGTCGGCAGCAGCCTTCTGGCCGTCCTCGAGCAGCGTCGGCGCATAATCGGGATCGGGCGCGGCCACCACCGGTGGCGGCGGCAGCATCACCGTCTCGAACAAGCCCTGGGTTGCAAGTCCGTCGACCACGCCGCGCGACACGCCCGCGGCATGGGCCAGCCCGCTGCGGGTCCAGTACAGACCGTCGCCGGCGTGGTCGAGCACGCGCTGCCGCGCCGCCGTCATCCGTTCGGGCTTTTCACCGACGAGCCGCAGGGCCTCGATGAGCGGCTCGGGATCGAAGGCGGCGGGAGCGCGCAAGGCCATCCGCGCCACCAGACCGGGCGGCGACAGGGTGTATGCGGAAACCCAGTCGATGAATCGCCGCATCGGCTCGTTGAGCGGCGGGCAATCGAAGATCCGGGCGATCGGCCTGAGCTTCCTCGGGTCGACCCTGTCGGTGTCTCCATCCCAGACCACCCCGGCCACCAGACGGGGCCCGAGCGGCACCTGCACGATCTGGCCCGGGACGAGTGATTCGCCCTCGGGAACCGCGTAGGAAAACGCCCGGTCGACCGGCATCGGCACCAGCACCGGCACGGCTTTCAGGTCCGAGTCCGGGAATAGAACCGGATCATATTTTTGTCGCGAATCTCTGTCCATTTGGGGTGACCTTGCCCGTGCTTTCGTTTAAATGAAAGCCGCAAGTCCGCGCAGGACCGTCCCACTGGTCGGCCCTATGAATTCTGGGAGCCGAAAATGAAATTCTTTGTCGATACCGCCGATGTCAACGAAATTCGCGAACTCAATGATCTCGGATTGATCGATGGCGTGACGACCAACCCGTCGCTGATCCTGAAGTCGGGCCGCAACATTCTCGAAGTGACCAAGGAAATCTGCGGCATCGTCGATGGCCCGGTCTCCGCCGAAGTGGCCGCCACCAGCTATGACGAGATCATGCGCGAAGCAGCCGTGCTCGCCAAGATCGCCGACAACATCTGCATCAAGGTGCCGCTCACCCTCGATGGCCTGAAGGCCTGCCGGGCGCTGAGCATGGACGGCCACAAGACCAATGTGACGCTGTGCTTTTCCGCCAACCAGGCGCTGCTCGCCGCCAAGGCCGGCGCCACCTTCATCTCGCCCTTCATCGGCCGCCTCGACGACATCGGCATCGACGGCATGGACCTGATCCGCGAAATCCGCCAGATCTACGACAACTACGGCTTCGAGACCGAGATCCTCGCCGCCTCGATCCGCACCGTCAACCATGTCAAGGAAGCAGCCCTGATCGGCGCCGATGTGGCCACCGTGCCGGCCTCGACCATCAAGGCGCTGGTCAAGCACCCGCTGACCGACAAGGGCCTGGAAACGTTCCTTGCCGACTGGGCCAAGACCGGCCAGTCCATCGGCTGATCGACAGCCGGATTCGACCATCTTACGGCAATCCGATCAGGCGGCAGGCTTCGCCTGATCACTCCGGGCGAGCGGCTCGAAGCGGGCATCGGCATCGGCGCAAAGCCGGTGGACTGTATGCCGCTCCAGCGCCCTGGTGACCTCGGCCATGTCTCCGTCCAGCGCCTCCGCGGGAATGGGATGGCCGATGGTGAAGCTGAAGGTCTTTCGCTTCTTGTTGAGAAGCTCGTGAAACACCGTCATGTCGCGCAGTTCGGTCGAGTGCTTCGAGAGCCAGTAGAATAGGCCTGAATTGCGGGCCGTCATGTGCACAGGCACGATGGTCAGCCCGTGCTTGCGGGCCAGGCTGACGGCGGAGATCTTCCAGGGCCGCTCGGTGAGACGGCCCTCGTTCCAGAAGGCGATTCGGCCGGACGGAAACAGCACCGTGGCCTTGCCGTCCTGCATGGCGCGCTGGGTCAACTCCAGCGTTTCCCGCGCCTTGCCGCGGCTCTTGTGCTCCGGTCGCCATTCGACGGGAACGATCATCTCCGAGAATCGCGGGTTGACACGGACCGCGTCGCGATTGGCAAAGAACATCATGTCCGGACGCACAGCCTTGAGCAGGTCGAAGACGGCCACGCCGTCGGCGATGCCGGTGGGATGGTTGGCCACCAGGAGAAAGCCGCCGCTTGCGGGGATGCGCTCAAGGTGGCGGCTGGAGATGTCAAGATCCAGCAGGCGGCTGAGATGCGCGAAGGCCTCGAAGCCGGAGAGGCCGGCCAGTTCGTCGGCCAGTTCCAGCGCCTGCCGGTAATGGAACAGCTGATAGAGAAACGGCCGCAGCAGCGGCCAGGCGGGATGCCGCACCAGCTTCTCGCCTCTCTCGGTGATCAGCTGATCGACAATGTGGCCCGGCCGACCCCGCGACAGCAGTGTGATCTTGCCGGCGATCAGGGCTGACTGCGATGGTCGACTGTTCATGTGCGTCCCCTTGGCTGTCCGGGATCTATCGCAATCGATTGTGAAATTAGCGTGACGAGAAGTGCCGTCCGGTTCCGTTTACCTGACCCTAATCCTGAAATGCCAAACTCCCCCAAAGGTTCATCCCGCCGAGATGCCAAGGAGCATATTGTGGAGTCACTGCTGGTCATATGTCAATCCGACGTCGCCGCCGAGCGCGACCGCTGGTTGAAGCAGCTGGAAAAAGAGCGGCGGCTGGCCGGCAATACCAGCGAGGCCTATGAACGCGACCTGCGCCAGTTCCTGGTATTTCTCACCGCCCATCTCGGCGGCGCCCCCGGTCTGTCGGATCTGGCCGATCTGAAGCCGCTGGACCTGCGCGCCTTCCTGGCGGAGCGGCGCCGCGGCGGCGCGGGCGCGCGCACGCTCGGCCGCGGCATGGCCGGCATCCGCTCCTTCCTGCGGCATCTGGAAAAGGCGGGGCTGGCCAATGCGGCTGGAATAACCACCATGCGCACGCCCAAACAACCGAAATCCCTGCCCCGGCCGCTGACGGCGTCCGACGCGCTCAGGGTGGTGGATCCGGATCTGCAGATGTCGGAAGAGCCGTGGATCGCCGCGCGCAACGTGGCGGTGCTGACGCTGCTTTACGCCTGTGGCCTGCGCATCTCGGAAGCGCTGTCGTTGAGCCGCCAGGACGTGCCGGTGGGCACGCAGGCGCTCAGGGTGACCGGCAAGGGCGGAAAGACCCGTGTGGTGCCGCTGCTGGCGGTCGCAGGCGAGGCAATCCAGGAGTATCTCAAGCTGTGTCCGTTCCGTCCGGCCGCCTCCGAACCGATGTTCCGCGGCGCGCGCGGCGGCGTGCTTCAGGCAGCCATCATCCAGAAGGACATGCGGGTGCTGCGTTCGGCCCTCGACCTGCCCGAGACGGCGACGCCGCATGCGCTCAGGCATTCCTTCGCAACGCATCTGCTTGCCGGCGGCGGCGATCTGCGCACCATCCAGGAACTGCTGGGCCACGCCAGTCTCTCGACCACGCAGGTCTACACGGGCATCGACAGCAAGCGGCTGCTCGACATCTATGATCGCGCCCATCCGCGCGCCTGAATTCGGCCGAAACGATTTGGTAACCATGTCGCCTGAAACGGCGTCCGCTTAACCCTTCGCGGACGCTAAGCGGACTATTGTCGGACAGCTGATCCGGAGATTCGACGTCAAATGACCCAGGCTTCCGCCGCTTCGCGCCTTCGCGCCCTTGCCCGTCAACTGCGTGACGTCGCGATGATTCTCGCCGCCGGCTTTCCGCTGCTGGTGTTGATCGCCTTTGCCGTCGGGCTTGTCGGCGCGCTCAATCGCGCCCATGCCAGCGACGCCGGAAGCTGCGGTGGGATCAGCCTGGCGACAACGATGGCGGCGGAGAATCCGGGCGCCTATGCCGCCGCCGTCGCCGAGGCCGACGCGGTCCCCAACGGTCATGGTCGGTTGTGGAAGGTGGAGAAGGCCGGCCTGGCGCCGTCATGGCTGTTCGGCACGATGCATGTCACAGACCCGCGCGTGGTCGAAATGCCGCCCGCCGCCCGCTCCGCCTTCGACGGCGCCGGGACGCTGGTGATCGAGACCACCGACATCCTGGACCCCGCAAAGGCGCAGGCGGCACTGCTGACGCAGCCGGAACTGACCATGTTCACCGACGGCACGACGCTCGAGTCACTTCTCAAGGGCGATGACCTGAAACTGGTCGAGGACGAACTCAAGCGCCGCGGCATTCCGCTGGCGCTGGTGTCCCGGCTGAAGCCGTGGATGGTGGCGGGCCTTGTGGCGCTGTCCGATTGCGAGATGACGCGGCGCTCCTCCGGCGAGGATTTTCTCGACAAGAAGATCGCCGACGAGGCGGCCGAGGACGGCAAGCAGTTGCTCGGCCTCGAAACCATGGGCGAGCAGCTGTCGGCCATGGCCAGCCTGCCGGTCGAATTCCACGTCCGCGGCCTGGTCGAGACGATCAAGCTTGCCGACCTGATGCCGGATGTCTCGGCGACGATGACGGATCTGTATCTGGCTGGCGAGATCTCGCTGATCATGCCGCTGGTCCGGGCGGCATCGCCGGAAGGCGACGACGACGACAGCGCCGGTTATGCCGCCTTCGAAGAACGGATCGTGCGGGTGCGCAATCACGTCATGGCCGAGCGAGCCGCGCCGATCCTCGACAAGGGCTCGGCCTTCATCGCGGTGGGCGCGCTGCATCTGCCGGGCGAAGAGGGGCTTGTGTCGCTGCTGCAGAATGCGGGTTACCAGGTCACCCGGGCGCTCTGACCGAAACCGGATGCCCGACAGCCTGTTGCATGGAACGATCGCCTGATCCCCGCGTTTACAGCGGACACATGATCAGGAGAACCGACATGACCGATTTCAACGAACAGCAACGTCCGACCGGCCAGCGGCCCGTCGATCCGGTCCGCGGCACCGACACAACGCGCGAGACCACCGTGGTCACCAGCACAGGCTCCGGCGGCTGGATCGCAGCGGTCGTTGTCGTGGTGCTGCTGGGCATCGGGGCGCTCTTCTTCTTCAACAGCGGAACTGATACGGCCACGGATGCCACGGCGCCAG
Organism: Hoeflea marina; assembly: GCF_003182275.1. Lineage (GTDB taxonomy): Bacteria > Pseudomonadota > Alphaproteobacteria > Rhizobiales > Rhizobiaceae > Hoeflea > Hoeflea marina. The sequence continues at coordinate 318,505 of NZ_QGTR01000005.1, read as the reverse complement.
CGACCGAGACCAATGTCGAGGTCAATCCGGCCCCGGCGGCCGAACCTGCCACTCCGGCGGCACCGGCCCCCGATGCGGCCCCTGCCGCTCCCGACGCGGCGGCCCCGGCTGCCCCGGCCGATACGGCACCTGCGGAGACCGCGCCCGCCGCTCCCGCGCCCGCCAACTGATCACCGGGCAGTCCCGGCTCAGACTCAGACCTGAAAGAACCGCCGGCAGCGATGCCGGCGGTTCTTGTTGTGACCAAGATGCAGTGAGCAGGACAGACCCGACCCGGCCTGTCGCTGATCAGCTGATGCGGCTCGTGACCGCAGCGACGATCAGCTTGTGGAACGGCGAAATCACGGCCAGATAGATCCGGCCTAGCCGGTTGTTGCGCCGGACCAGCGTCGCCACCCGAACGCGGGTCCCGGCGGCGCCGACCGGCACGGCGTGCACGAAAAGCCGGAAATCCAGATGCCGGTCGTCGAATCCCGCCACCAGTTCGCTCTCTGATTCTTCAAGCACCGGAAAGAAGCCCACCGTCTTGCCGCTGTGGCGGGTCGCCTCGTCGGCACCCTTGAGACCGAATGGCCGCATGAGCGCGTCCCGCACGGCCATAAGCGCCCCCGCCCAGGCCGGCATGCGGGAGAAGGCCCGGCGTGCCGCGTCGCCGGCGGTGATCGCGCGCGGCACGGTGATCTCGAAACAATCGGCCCAATCCGCATCCGGCAGCGCCGGATGCGGCAGGTCGAAGCGCACTTGCTTCGCCCTCATCGGAGGGACCCGTCGATCCCCAAGGGGCTCAGATGTGGATCGGCTTGAAGAAGGTGGCCAGCGCCGCCTCCTTGACTGCTTCCGACATCGTCGGATGGGCGTGGCAGGTCCGGCCGAGATCCTCGGAGCTGCCGCCGAATTCCATCAGCACCGCCGCCTCGTGGATCAGCTCGCCGGCACCGAAGCCGATGATGTGGACACCCAGCACGCGGTCTGTGGCGGCGTCCGCCAGCACCTTGACGAAGCCGTCGGTGACCTGCATGGCGCGCGCCCGGGCATTGGCGGTGAAGGGGAACTTGCCCGCCTTGTAGGCGATGCCCGCCTTCTTGAGTTCTTCCTCGGTCTTGCCGACCGCGGCCACTTCCGGCTGGGTGTAGACGACGCCGGGAATGACGTCATAATTGACGTGACCCGCCTGGCCGGCGAGGATCTCTGCGACCGCCACCCCTTCGTCCTCGGCCTTATGGGCCAGCATCGGGCCGACAATGACGTCGCCGATGGCATAGATGCCGGTGACATTGGTCTGGAAATGGCCGTCGGTGCGCACCCGCCCGCGTTCATCGAGGACGACGCCGGCATTCTCCAGCCCGAGACCGTCGGTGTAGGGCTTGCGGCCGGTGGCGATCAGCACGACATCGGCGCTGAGCTGCTCGGTGTCTCCGCCCTTGACCGGTTCGAAGCTGACCACCGCGCCCTTGCCGGATTTCTCGACCCCCGTCACCTTCTGCCCGAGCTTGAACGTCATGCCCTGCTTGGCGAGCATCCGCTGGAACTGCTTGGCGACCTCGCCGTCCATGCCGCCGAGGATGGTGTCGAGATACTCGACCACCGTGACCTTGGCGCCGAGCCGCGCCCAGACCGAGCCGAGCTCGAGACCGATGACGCCACCGCCGACCACCACGAGGGTTTCCGGTACCTTGTCGAGCGCCAGCGCGCCCGTCGAGGAGACGATCACCGTCTCGTCGATATCGACGGCAACGCCGGGAATGCCGGCCACATCGGAGCCGGTGGCGATGACGATGCTGGTGGCCTCCACCTCGGAAACCGTGCCGTCCTCGGCGGTCACCGATACCTTGCCCTGTCCCAGCACCTTGCCTGTGCCTAGGATGCTGTCGATCTTGTTCTTCTTGAACAGAAAGGCGACTCCGTCGACATTGGCCTTCACCACCGCATCCTTGTGGCCCATCATCCTGCCGAGATCGAGCTTCGGCTGATTGACGATGACGCCGAGGGACTCCATCGTGTGTCCTGCCTGGTGAAACACCTCGGACGCATGCAGCAGCGCCTTGGACGGTATGCAGCCGATATTCAGGCAGGTGCCGCCGAGCGTCGCGCGCTTCTCGACCACCGCCACCTTGAGACCGAGCTGCGCCGCCTTGATGGCGCAGACATATCCGCCGGGTCCCGAGCCGATTACGACAAGATCATAAGCCATTGTGTGGTCCTCTTGAGTTGTGCGGCGAAGCTAGCGTCCGCCGGTAATGTCGAGAATGGCGCCCGTCACATAGGACGCCCTGTCGGAAAGCAGGAAGAGAATGCCGTCGGCCACCTCGTCGGCCTTGCCCTCGCGGCCCATCGGCAGCGCAGCGCGCACCTCGGCGATCCGGTTCGGCTGTCCGCCGGAGGCATGGATTTCGGTGTCGGTGATTCCCGGCCGCACCGCGTTGACGCGGATGGACTCGGCGGCCACTTCCATGGCCAGTCCCTTGGTAAAGGTGTCGATGGCACCTTTCGAGGCGGCATAATCGACATACCAGCCGCCGCTGCCGAGCCGTGCCGCCGCCGAGGAGACATTGACGATGACGCCGCCCCGGCCACCATGGCGCGTCGACATGCGGCGCACCGCTTCGGCGGCGCAGAGGAACGAGCCGCTGACATTGATGCGGAACATGCGCTCGAGCCGGGCGGCGCCGATCTCGTCGACCCGGGCCAGTTCATCGACGATGCCGGCATTGTTGACCAGCGCGTCGAGCCGGCCGAACCTGGCGTCGACCGCCTCGAACATGGCGACGATGTCGTCCACCGAGCCGACATCGCCCTGCACCGCAAAGGCCTCGCCGCCCTCGGCCGCGATGGCGTCGACCACCTTGTCGGCCGCCGCGCGGTTGGAGACGTAATTGACCGCGACCCGGTAACCGGCCCTCGCGGCTCCAAGCGACACCGCAGCGCCGATGCCGCGCGATCCGCCGGTGACAAGCAGGACTTTCGCTCCGGTCATTCCTGGCATCCCTTCAGCTGAAAATCGTCCGTCGGCGGGCCTGAGGCGGTCCCGCCCCAGGCGGGCGACCGTGCCAGGGCGGCGCCGAATCCGGAAAGCCGCAACAGGTCCGCCGCCTCGGCCGCCGATCCGCCGGCAAGCGGCAGGAAAGCCTCGCCGCCCGACGCATCGACGGTCCGCATCTCGCCTTCCCAGACGGTGCAGGCCTCGATCTCCGCGCCGGTGACGTCGCCCTCCGGGCATTGGTGCATGACCATGCCCCAGGGCCGGACGGGGTCGCTGACCGTCATCACCACGCCGTCCATGCGCACGCCGCTGCCGTTGACGACGACGTGAAAGCGATGCGCCATCGGGTCGGTAGCGGCGGTGGCGCCGTCAAAGCCCAGCAGCACGCCGCTGCCGGCCTGTGCGTAGCTGGCCAGCGCCTGTGGACAGGCGCCCGCCGGAATCGTGGTTCCCGCCAGCAGGGCGGCACAGGCCGCAACGAGACGGGAGGCTGACATCGCCGGCCTCAGAGGTCGAGAACGAGGCGTTCGGGATCTTCCAGGCTTTCCTTGACCCGGACCAGGAAGGTGACGGCGTCCTTGCCGTCGACAATCCGGTGATCATAGCTGAGCGCCAGATACATCATCGGCCGGATCACCACCTGGCCGCCGATGGCGACGGGCCGGTCCTGGATCTTGTGCATGCCGAGAATGCCCGACTGCGGCGAATTGAGGATCGGCGAGGACATCAGCGAGCCGTAGACGCCGCCATTGGAGATGGTGAAGGTGCCGCCCTGCATGTCGGCCATCGACAGTTCACCGTCGCGCGCGGCGCGGCCGAGACGGCCGATGTCCTTCTCGATCTCGGCAATGCTCATCTGGTCCGCATCGCGAACCACCGGCACGACAAGGCCCTTGTCGGTGCCGACGGCGACGCCGACATGGCAGAAGTTCTTGTAGACGATGTCGGTGCCGTCGATCTCGGCATTGACCGCCGGAATCTCCTTGAGCGCATGGGTAACGGCCTTGGTGAAGAAGCCCATGAAGCCAAGCTTGACGCCGTGCTTCTTCTCGAAGATGTCCTTGTACTTCTTGCGCAGCTCCATCACCGCGCTCATGTCGACCTCGTTGTAGGTGGTGAGCATGGCAGCCGTGGTCTGGGCTTCCTTGAGGCGGCGGGCGATGGTCTGGCGCAGGCGGGTCATCTTCACCCGTTCCTCGCGCGAGGCGTCGTCGGCATTGGCGGCCGGACGGGGCGCCTTCGGCGCCTCCGCGGCGGCGGCCGGCTTGTTGAGCGCATCAATGACGTCACCCTTGAGCACCTGGCCACGCTTGCCGCTGCCCGACACCTGGTCGGCGGCGACGTTGTTCTCGGCCATCATCTTCTGGGCCGCCGGTGCGGCCGGCATGTCGGAGCTCGCCTTGGCTGCGGGCTGAGCCGGCTCGCTCTTGGCCGGAGCGGCCGCGGTGGCAGGCTCGGCGGCCTTGGCCGGGGCCTCTGCCTTGGCGGGGGCAGTGGCTGCGCCTTCGCCGGCGGTGATCTGCGCCAGCAGCGCGTTGACCTCGACGGTCTCGCCGTCCTTGGCGAGGATCTCGCTCAGCACGCCGGAGACCGGCGAGGGGACCTCGATTGAAACCTTGTCGGTTTCCAGTTCCACCAGCGGCTCATCGACCGTGACGGTGTCGCCGACCTTCTTGAGCCAGGTGCCGATGGTGGCTTCGCTGACGGATTCACCCAGTGTTGGGACGCGGACTTCAGTGGCCATGATGTGTTTCCGTTCTTTCTCAATCAGACTTGCGACATATCCGGATGCGGTGGGCGATCAGCCGCCCAGCGCATCTTCAAGGAAGGCTTCAAGCTGCGCGAGGTGACGCGACATGAGGCCGGTGGCCGTGGACGCCGAGGCCGGACGGCCGGTGTAGCGCACGCGCTGGTATTTGGCATCGATATGGGCAAGCACCCATTCGAGATAGGGATCAATGAACGACCAGGCACCCATGTTCTTGGGTTCTTCCTGGCACCACACCATCTCGGCGTTGCGGAAACGCGAGAGTTCGTTGATCAGCGCCTTGGCCGGGAACGGATAGAGCTGTTCCAGACGCAAGAGGTAGACATCGTCGATGCCGCGCTTTTCGCGCTCTTCGTAAAGGTCGAAATAGACCTTGCCCGAGCACATGACGACACGGCGGATCTTGCCATCCTTCTGCAGCTTGATCGGCTCGTTCTTGAGCACTTCGGCATCATCCCACAACAGACGGTGGAAGGAGGTGTCACCCGACAGTTCGGCCAGCGTCGAGACCGCACGCTTGTGGCGCAGCAAGGACTTCGGGGTCATCATGATCAGCGGCTTGCGGAAGTCGCGCTTCATCTGCCGGCGCAGGATGTGGAAGTAGTTTGCCGGCGTGGTGCAGTTGGCAACCTGCATGTTGTCTTCGGCGCACATCTGCAGGAAGCGCTCGAGCCGGGCGGAGGAGTGCTCCGGGCCCTGGCCTTCATAGCCGTGCGGCAGCAGGCAGACGAGGCCCGACATGCGCAGCCACTTGCGTTCGCCCGAGGAGATGAACTGGTCGAACAGCACCTGGGCACCATTGGCGAAATCGCCGAACTGGGCTTCCCAGAGCGTCAATGCGTTTGGCCGGGCAAGCGAATAGCCGTACTCGAAACCGAGAACGGCCTCTTCCGAAAGCATCGAGTTGATGACTTCGTAACGGGCCTGGTTGGGCGCAAGATTTGCGAGCGGGATGTAGCGGTCCTCGGTGTCCTGATCGTAGAGCACCGAATGGCGCTGCGAGAAGGTACCGCGCTCGACGTCCTGACCGGAGAGGCGGATCTTGCTGCCTTCCATGACAAGCGAGCCGAAGGCAAGCGCCTCGCCCATGGCCCAGTCGATGCCTTCACCGGTCTCGACCATCTTGGCGCGGTTGTCCATGAAGCGGCGGATCGTGCGGTGGGCGTTGAAGCCCTCCGGAATTTCCGACAGCTTCTTGCCCAGTTCGCGGAGCGCCTTGATCGGCATGCCGGTCTTGCCGCGCCGCTGCTCATCCTGGTTGTCGGCGGTGCGAAGGCCGGACCACACGCCATCGAGCCAGTCGGCTTTGTTGGGCTTGTAGCTCTGGCCAATGTCGAATTCGGTTTCCAGATTGGCGCGCCAGTCCGCCTTCATCTTCTCGAATTCGCCCTCCGAGATCACGCCCTCTTCGATCAGCCGGCGCGAATACAGCGTCACCACCGTCTCGTGGCTGCGGATCTTGTGATACATCTTCGGCTGCGTGAAGGAAGGTTCGTCGCCTTCATTATGGCCGTAGCGGCGGTAGCAGAACATGTCCACGACCACCGGCTTGTGGAACGTCATGCGGAATTCGGTGGCGATCTTGGCGGCATAGACGACGGCTTCCGGGTCGTCGCCATTGACGTGGAAGATCGGCGCTTCGATCATCTTGGCCACATCCGACGGATAGGGCGAGGAGCGCGAGAAGGCCGGATTGGTGGTGAACCCGATCTGGTTGTTGATGATGAAATGCACGGTGCCGCCGACGCGGTGGCCGCGCAGGCCGGAGAGGCCGAGGATTTCAGCCACCACACCCTGGCCGGCAAAGGCCGCATCGCCATGCAGCAGCAGCGGCATCACCTTGACGCGCTCGCGCAGCGGGATGATGTCGCCATCCCATTCCTTGGCCAGCAGGTCCTGCTTGGCCCGCGCCTTGCCCATCACCACCGGATTGACGATTTCGAGATGCGACGGGTTGGCCGTCAGCGACAGGTGCACCTTGTTGTTGTCGAACTCGCGGTCGGAGGATGCGCCCAGATGGTACTTGACGTCGCCCGATCCCTCGACCTCTTCAGGTGTGTAGGAGCCGCCCTTGAATTCGTGGAACACGGCGCGGTGCGGCTTGCCCATAACCTGGGTGAGCACGTTGAGGCGGCCGCGGTGGGCCATGCCGAAGACGATCTCCTTGAGGCCCATATTGCCGCCGCGCTTGATGATCTGCTCCAGCGCCGGGATCAGCGATTCGGCGCCATCAAGGCCGAAGCGCTTGGTGCCCTTGTACTTGACGTCGATGAACTGCTCGAAGCCTTCGGATTCGATCAGCTTCTGCAGGATCGCCTTCTTGCCCATGTCGGTGAATTCGACGCCCTTGTCCGGGCCTTCGATGCGTTCCTGGATCCAGGACTTTTCTTCCGGATTGGAGATGTGCATGAACTCGACACCGAGCGTCGAGCAATAGGTGCGCTGGAGAATGTCGAGCATCTCGCGCAGCGTCGCGTATTCGAGGCCGAGCACGTTGTCGATATAGATCTTGCGGTCGTAATCAGCCTCGGTGAAGCCGTAGGCCGATGGCGACAATTCGTTGTAGTCGTCGACCGGCTGCGCCAGGCCGAGCGGATCGAGCTTGGCGTGCAAATGGCCGCGCATGCGGAAGGCGCGGATCATCATCAGCGCGCGCACGGAGTCGCGGGTCGCCTGCATAACGTCGGTGCCGTCGACAGCCTTGCCTTCGGCCTTGGCCTTGCCGTTGAGCTTGTCGGTGACGATCTTTTCGACCGTGCCCCAGTTGCCGTCGAGCGCCGAAACCAGCTCGCCATTGGCCGCAATCGGCCAGTTGCCCTGCTTCCAGGAAGCGCCGGCGGCCGACTTGCGGACCTGCTCGGGATCATCCTTCAGCTCGGCGAAGAAACTCTGCCATTCCGCCGGCACCGAGGACGGGTTGTCCTGGAAGCGGGCGTACATGTCTTCGATATAGGCGGCATTGCCGCCGTAGAGGAACGAGGTCTGCGCGAAAATGTCGTTCGCGTCATCGGTGCGTGCCATCTGCTCCACCTTTGTCGGGGTCCGAGCCCCGCTCCCTTGATGCCCGAAGCCGGATGCCGCGGGCCGTGTTGAGTGTTGCCGCCCCTGGTGGACGGCCTGACCGGCGCGGACGGGCCGCGCCGGCTGATGCGTCTTAGCCCTTGAGCAGTTCGACCAGGGTCTTGCCCAGTCGCGCCGGCGAAGGCGAAACCCGGATACCGGCCGATTCCATGGCGTCGATCTTGTCTTCCGCGCCGCCCTTGCCGCCGGAAATCACCGCACCGGCGTGACCCATGGTGCGTCCCGGAGGGGCGGTGCGGCCGGCGATGAAGCCAACCATCGGCTTGGCGCGGCCACGCTTGGCCTCGTCCTTGATGAACTGGGCGGCGTCTTCTTCCGCCGAGCCGCCAATCTCGCCGATCATGATGATCGACTTGGTGGCGTCGTCCGCGAGGAACATTTCCAGCATGTCGATGAACTCGGTGCCCTTGACCGGATCGCCGCCGATGCCGACGGCCGTGGTCTGGCCGAGGCCTTCATTGGTGGTCTGGAACACGGCTTCATAGGTGAGCGTCCCGGAGCGCGACAGCACGCCGACCGAACCCTTCTTGAAGATGGAGCCCGGCATGATGCCGATCTTGCATTCGTCCGGTGTCATGACGCCGGGGCAGTTGGGGCCGATCAGCCGCGAGCTCGAGGCATCGAGACGCGCCTTGACCTTGATCATGTCCTGCACCGGGATGCCCTCGGTGATGCAGACGATGAGGCCGATCTCGGCATCGATCGCCTCGATGATGGCGGCCGCGGCACCTGCCGGCGGCACGTAGATCACCGATGCGGTGGCGCCGGTGGCGTCACGGCCTTCGGCGACGGTCGAAAAGATCGGCAGGCTTTCGCCCTTCGAGCCGGTCCAGGTCTCTCCACCCTTCTTGGGGTGAATGCCGCCGACCATCTTGGTGTTGTGGTAGGCCAGCGCCTGCTCGGTGTGGAATGTCCCGGTCTTGCCGGTCAGACCCTGCACCAGGATCCTGGTGTCTTTGTTGATCAGAATGGACATGACCTCAGTTTCCCTTCACGGCGGCAACGATCTTCTGGGCGGCGTCATCAAGGTCGTCGGCCGAAATCACGTTCAGGCCGCTTTCGTTGATGATCTTCTTGCCCAGTTCGACATTGGTGCCCTCGAGGCGGACGACGAGCGGAACCTCGAGGCCCACTTCCTTGACCGCGGCGATGACGCCCTCGGCAATCACATCGCACTTCATGATGCCGCCGAAGATGTTGACCAGGATGCCTTTCACGGCCGGATCGGCGGTGATGATCTTGAACGCGGCGGTGACCTTCTCCTTGGTGGCGCCGCCACCGACATCGAGAAAGTTCGCAGGCTCTGCGCCATAGAGCTTGATGATGTCCATCGTCGCCATAGCAAGGCCCGCGCCATTGACCATGCAGCCGATATTGCCGTCGAGCGCCACATAGGCGAGGTCATATTTCGATGCCTCGATTTCCTTGGCGTCCTCCTCGGTGGTGTCGCGCAGCTCCATAACGTCGGGGTGACGGAACAATGCGTTTCCATCAAACGACATCTTGGCGTCGAGCACGCGGAGCCGGCCGCTGGTCATGACGATCAGCGGATTGACCTCGAGCAGCGCCATGTCCTTTTCAACAAAGGCCTTGTAGAGCAGCGGAAACAGCTTGGCGCCGTCGCTGGCGGCCTCACCGCTGAGCTTCAAAGCATCGCAGATCGCCTTGACATCGGCGTCGGTGACGCCGGCGGTCGGGTCGATCGCCACGGTGATGATCTTTTCCGGCGTGTCATGGGCAACTGTCTCGATGTCCATGCCGCCTTCGGTGGAGACCACGAAGGCCACCTGGCCGACGGTGCGGTCGACGAGCAGCGAAAGATAGAGTTCGCGGTCGATGTCGGCGCCATCCTCGATATAGAGGCGGTTGACCTGCTTGCCGACGGGGCCGGTCTGCTTGGTCACGAGCGTGTTGCCAAGCATCTCCTTGACGTTGGCGACAACCTCGTCGATCGACTTGGCCAGCCGCACACCGCCCTTGGCGTCGGGGCCGAGCTCGGTGAACTTGCCCTTGCCACGGCCACCTGCGTGGATCTGGCTCTTGACCACGTAAAGCGGGCCGGGAAGCTGCTTGGCAGCGGCTTCGGCCTCGGCGGCGGAAAAGATCGCCACCCCTTCGGCCACCGGCGCGCCGTAACCCTTGAGCAGGGCCTTGGCCTGATATTCATGAATGTTCATGGGACTTCCTTTGAGAAGGCTCGCACCTACTTCAGGTTAGGAGCGATGTTGATGCAGGCTTCGCAGAGGCCGGCAACGGCGCCGACCGACGCGTCGAACGCCTTCTGTTCGCTCTTGTTGAGCTCGATTTCGATGATCCGCTCGACGCCGCCGGCGCCGATCACGCAGGGAACGCCGACATACATGTCCTTGACGCCGTACTGGCCGGACAGGAAGGCCGCGCATGGAAGCACGCGCTTCTTGTCCTTGAGATAGGATTCAGCCATCAGGATGGCCGAGGATGCAGGTGCGTAATAGGCCGAACCGGTCTTGAGCAGGCCGACGATCTCGGCGCCGCCGTCGCGGGTGCGCTGGATGATCTGCTCAAGCTTTTCCTTGGTGGTCCAGCCCATCTTGACCAGATCCGGCAGCGGAATGCCTGCAACCGTCGAGTAGCGGGCCAGCGGGACCATCGAGTCGCCGTGGCCGCCGAGCACGAAGGATGTGACATCCTCGACCGAAACGTTGAATTCCTCGGCGAGGAAGTGGGTGAAGCGGGCCGAATCAAGCACGCCGGCCATGCCGACGACCTTGCCGGCGGGCAGGCCGGAGAATTTCTGCAGCGCCCAGACCATGGCGTCGAGAGGGTTGGTGATGCAGATGACAAAGGCATCGGGGGCATATTTCTTGATGCCGGCGCCAACCTGTTCCATCACCTTGAGGTTGATACCGAGCAGGTCGTCACGGCTCATGCCCGGCTTGCGGGCAACACCGGCGGTGACAATGCAGACATCCGCACCTTCGATGCCGGCATAGTCGTTGACGCCGGTCATGCGGGCGTCGAAGCCTTCGACAGACGACGACTGTGCGATGTCGAGACCCTTGCCTTGGGGCATGCCCTCGGCGATGTCGAAGAGGACGATGTCGCCGAGTTCCTTCAATCCGGCAAGATGGGCAAGCGTGCCGCCGATCATTCCCGAGCCAATCAATGCAATTTTGTTGCGTGCCATTACAGTGTCTCCGCCTTCATTGAACTGCCGGGTTGGATCGATCCGAACGCCCGATTTCGGCAAACGCAATAGACCCATCGGCCGCATCAGGCAACCCCAACTTTCGGCATGAGCATTTTCAATCGTTTAGGTCATCAAATTCTTACGTAAACGTCAATTGACTATGGTGAGGCCACACCGGTTTCCGCGTCCGCGGCGCGGCTGGCGGCGAGATACTCCGCCGTTTGCATCTCGGCCAGCCGCGAGGCGGTGCGGGCGAATTCGAAGCCTTCGGTCTGGCCATCGTTGCGATAGATGTCCGCCGGCGGCGTTTCAGCCGAGACGAAGAGCCGGTTCTTGCGATCATAGAGCACGTCGACGAGCGCGATGAAGCGCTTGGCGGCATTGCGGCGGCTTCGGTCGAGTTCTGGCACGCGGTCGACGAAGATTGTGTGATAGCGCGACGAGATCGCCATATAATCTCCCGCGCCAAGCGGCGTGTCGCAAAGATCGGCAAAACTGAAGCGTGCCGCGCCGCCGCCCGCGCGCTTCACCGGGACCTTCCTGCCCTTGACCGTCACAGTGTCGGCGGCGACGCTCTTGCCGGCCGTTGCCTCGCTCCAGGCGCGGTCGAGCACATGGTTGTCCTCTCCGGGCTCCAGGACATGGTAGACCGGCATCAGGCGGGTCTTCTCCAGCCGGTAATCGGTGCGAGAGTCGAGATCAAGCACGTCGACATTGGCCTCGAGCAACTTGATAAAGGGCTTGAAAAGGTCGCGGTTGAGGCCGTCGCGATACAGGTTGTCCGGCATCACATTGGAGGTCGCCACCAGCACGCAGCCGCGCTCGAACAACTGTTCGAACAGCCGCGACAGCAGCATCGCATCGGCGATGTCGGTGACGGAGAATTCGTCGAAGCACAGCACCCAGGCCTCGGCGAACAGGGCTGCCGCCACCGGCGGCACCGGGTCGGCCTCGCGGGTCTCGCCACGCGCCAGCTTCTGGCGATGGGCGTGGATGCGGTCATGCACGTCGGCCATGAAATCGTTGAAATGCGCCCGCCGCTTGCGCCGGGCGGGCACCTTCTGGAAGAACATGTCCATCAGCATGGTCTTGCCGCGGCCGACAGCGCCGTGGATGTAGAGGCCGCGCGGGGCTGATTTCGAAGTGCGACGGCTGGCAAACAGCCAGCCGAGCGCGCTCGACTTGCTCGCCAGGCGCCGGTTGGAGACCTCGGCCAGGACGATGTCGAGCTTGCGCGCCAGCTGGATCTGCGCCGGGTCGGATTCGATCAACCCGGCCGAGACCTGCATCCTGTAGGTCGCCAGCACGGTGGCGAGGTCGGTGTGTGGCATTTATCGCGCCGTGCGGGTGATGACGGTCAACGCGACAGCGAAATCGGCTGTCCAGCGGAGGTCGAACCGTCGTAACGTTCATTGGCCGTCTGATAGAGGCCGGCGACCTTGTTGCCGGAGCTGTCGGAGAGGATGACCTGCTTGCCCTGGACATCCCAGGCGGATACGGAGGCCGCATCGCCGACACAGCCGCGGGAGGCGGCGCGATAACCGCCCGTCCACTTGGTCAGGGCCAGGAACACATCGCAGCGGCCGCCGCCGGAATCCACCGACCAGCGGCCGATCAGCGATTCCTTCGTCACCGCCGGGGCGTTGGCGGCCGCCATCTCGGTGTTGGCAGGCGCGGTTGCCGTTTCGGGTGCCTGCGGAAATTCTGTCGCGGCACCGCTGGCGGGCGGCAGCTGGTTGCTTTCGACGCCTCCGATGGGTGCGGGCATCAACGGTGCGGGTTGCTGAGGGCGGGTATCCATCGAGCCGTAGGTGGTCCGCTGGCAACCGCCGAGAACCGCCGTCGACAGGATCGTCACAGCCAGCATCGTTTTCATTCGCATACATATACTCCCTCGACTGCGGCGGAGATGACCACCACGCTCAGTCCCTTCAATCCGCATAAAATGTCCATAACATGGAAAATGCAAGGCAAACCCGACGAATCTGTAGCCGGGCACGCCAATTGAAGGCGCGCCGTTGCAGCGGCGCCGCCTTCGTCGGCCAAATTCGGCCGCCATCGGCCCGAGCGCCGTGCCCCGACCGCCAATTCGGGGTCGCGCAACCCCGGCGATCTGATTCGCGTCCGCTACTTTGTGAGCCCGTAATCGGCCTGTTCACCCCACAGCCTGCCCACGACACCGTCGCGCCCGCAGGCCCTGCGGTAGTAGGTGTAGCGGATCGGATTTTTGTCGTGATAGTCCTGGTGGTAGTCCTCGGCAGGCCAGAATTCCGGCGCCGGGATGATCTCGGTGGCGATCTTCGTGCCCAGCTGGGCTGCGGCATCGGCGGCAGCGGTCGCGGCCTCGTCGGCCTGCGCGGCGTCGAGCGTGTAGACGGCGGTCGTATAGGAAGGGCCGCGGTCGCAGAACTGGCCGCCGGCATCGGTGGGGTCGACCGTGCGGAAGAAGGTCTTGAGCAGTTCGGCGTAGCTGACCACCGACGGGTCGTAGCTGATCTCGACCGCCTCGCGATGGCCGCCCGCCACGTGGTTCTCGTAGGTCGGATTGTCGGTGGTGCCGCCGATATAGCCGGACACGGTGGAGGTGACGCCCTTGACCTTGTCGAAATCGGATTCGACGCACCAGAAGCAGCCGCCGGCGAAGATGGCGGTGCCGGTTTCGGCTGAGCGCGCGGGGCCTGCGGCCATCGAGACGGCGGCCACGGCGCCTATCAGTAACATGCGGAACATTGTGATCTCCTTGTCTGCCATGACCGTATCGCGGCGCGGCGGCAAGACAACTCACACTTCCGCAAATTGCCGTGATCCGGATAAGAGCGGCGATCCGGGGCCGGGGGCGATGTCTTGGCGGGAGGAGGCCCGGCCGGCGTTGCAGCCCCCGTCGGCTACGCCGACTCCTCCCCCTTTGTGTGGAGGAAAGGCACCGCGCCGGGCTGCGGGTCGGGAAGAGCGGGTTCGGGGCGGGCCGCATTCTTCAAGAGGAGGCAAGCGACGCCGCAGCCGGCGCGCCTACTACACCCGGCGTTCGACCATCATCTTCTTGATCTCGGCGATTGCCTTGGCCGGATTGAGGCCCTTGGGGCAGGTCTGGGCGCAGTTCATGATGGTGTGGCAGCGGTAGAGCCGGAACGGGTCCTCGAGATTGTCAAGCCGCTCGCCAGTGGCCTCGTCCCTCGAGTCGATGAGCCAGCGATAGGCCTGCAGCAGCACGGCGGGGCCGAGATAGCGGTCGCCGTTCCACCAGTAGCTCGGGCAGGACGCCGAGCAGCAGGCGCACAGGATGCACTCGTAGAGCCCGTCGAGCTTGGCGCGGTCGTCGTGGCTCTGGCGCCATTCCTTGGCGGGCTCCGGCGACACGGTCTTGAGCCAGGGCTCGATGGAGCGGTGCTGGGCGTAGAAATTGGTCAGGTCCGGCACCAGGTCCTTGACCACCGGCAGGTGCGGCAGCGGGTAGATCTTGACCGCGCCGTCGATCTCGTCGAGGCCCTTGGTGCAGGCGAGCGTGTTGGTGCCGTCGATGTTCATGGCGCAGGAGCCGCAGATGCCCTCGCGGCAGGAGCGTCTGAGCGTCAGCGTGGCGTCGATCTTGTTCTTGATCCACAGCAGGCCGTCGAGCACCATCGGGCCGCAATCATCGACATCGATGTGGAAGGTGTCGATGCGCGGATTGGCGCCGTCGTCGGGCGACCAGCGATAGACCCGGAACTCGCGGGTGTTGGTCGCACCTTCGGGCTTCGGCCAGGTCTTGCCGGCCGTGATCTGGGAGTTCTTGGGGAGTGTCAGTTCAACCATTTGGCCGGATCCTCAATCAGTACACCCGCGCCTTGGGCGCGATCTTGGCGATGTCGATGCCGTCTGCGATCAGCTCGGTGTGCACCGGGCGGTAGTCGAGCCGCACCTCACCGGCGTCATTGACCCAGGACAGCGTGTGCTTGCGCCAGTTGACGTCGTCGCGGGCCTGGAAGTCCTCGCGCGCATGCGCCCCGCGGCTTTCCTTGCGCGCCTCGGCGCCGGTCACGGTGACCATGGCGTTGGCCATCAGGTTTTCCAGTTCCAGCGTTTCCATCAGGTCGGAATTCCAGATCATCGAGCGGTCGGTGACCTTGACGTCGGCCATCTCGGCCCAGATGTCGGTCATGCGGCGGACGCCAGATTCAAGTGATTCCTGGGTGCGGAAGACGGCGGCGTCCTCCTGCATGGTGCGCTGCATCTTCTCTCGCAGCACCGCCGTCGGCGTGCCGCCGTCGGCAAAGCGCAGCCTGTCGAAGCGGGCCATGATCTTCTCGCAGGCCTTCTCGTTGACCGGCGGGATCGAGGCGGCGCGGTCGATGACTTCGCCGGCGCGGATGGCGGCGGCGCGGCCGAAGACGACCAGGTCGATGAGCGAATTGGAGCCCAGACGGTTGGCGCCGTGCACTGAGGCGCAGCCGGCTTCGCCGACGGCCATCAGGCCGGGTGTAACCCGGTCAGGCTCGTCGGTGGTCGGGTTGAGCACCTCGCCCCAGAAATTGGTCGGCACGCCGCCCATGTTGTAGTGGACGGTCGGCAGCACCGGGATCGGCTCGCGTGTGAGATCGACGCCGGCGAAGATCTTGGCGCTCTCGGAAATGCCCGGAAGCCGCTCGGCCAGCACGGCCGGATCGAGATGGTCGAGATGCAGGAAGATGTGGTCCTTGTCCTTGCCGACGCCGCGGCCCTCGCGGATTTCCATGGTCATGCAGCGCGAGACGACGTCGCGCGAGGCCAGGTCCTTGGCGGAAGGGGCATAGCGCTCCATGAAGCGCTCGCCCTCGGAATTGACCAGATAACCGCCTTCGCCGCGGGCGCCCTCGGTGATCAGGCAGCCGGCGCCATAGATGCCGGTGGGGTGGAACTGGACGAACTCCATGTCCTGCAGCGGCAGGCCGGCGCGCGCGATCATGCCGCCGCCGTCGCCGGTGCAGGTGTGCGCCGAGGTGGCGGAGAAATAGGCGCGGCCGTAGCCGCCGGTGGCCAGCACCACCATCTTGGCGGAGAAGCGGTGGATGGTGCCGTCATCGAGGTTCCAGGCCAGCACGCCGGTGCAGCGGCCGTCGTCCTCCATGATCAGGTCGACGCCGAAATACTCGATGAAGAATTCGGCATTGTGCTTGAGCGACTGGCCGTAGAGCGTGTGCAGGATGGCGTGGCCGGTGCGGTCGGCGGCGGCACAGGTGCGCTGCACCGGAGGGCCTTCGCCGTAGTTCTGCATGTGGCCGCCGAAGGGGCGCTGATAGATCTTGCCATCCTCGGTGCGCGAGAACGGCACGCCGTAATGCTCGAGCTCGTAGACGGCCTTGGGCGCTTCCATGACCAGATACTGCATGGCATCGACATCGCCGAGCCAGTCGGAACCCTTGACGGTGTCGTAGAGATGCCACTGCCAGGAATCGGGCGTCATGTTGGTCAGCGACGCGGCGATGCCGCCCTGGGCGGCAACCGTGTGCGAGCGGGTCGGAAACACCTTGGTGACGCAGGCGGTCTTGAAGCCCTGCTCGGCCATGCCGAGTGTGGCGCGCAGGCCTGCGCCGCCGGCGCCGACGACGACGACGTCATAGGAATGGTCGACGATGGTGTAGTCGCGGCCGTTGACGGTGCGGGTGGAATTGGGTGCCATGGGCAGTCAGCCTCCAAAGCCGAGTTTGAGAACGGCAAAGAGCGCAACGGCGCCGACCGCGATCGTGAAGAAGGTGTTGAGCATCAGGACGACAATCTTGGCGCCCTCGCCGTGGACGTAATCCTCGAGCACGATCTGCATGCCGAGCCGCATGTGGAAGAGGCCAGAGACCAGCATCAGCCCGAAGACGACCGCGACGAAGGGATTGGCGAGAGCCGCGACCACTTCGGCGTGGGTGGCGTCGCTGTAGCGGACGAGAAAGATGACGAAGAACAGCATCAGCGGTATGTTGGCCACCGCGGTCAGGCGCTGGCGCCAGAAATGGTCGGTGCCTTCATGGGCGGAGCCGAGGCCGCGGACGCGGCTGAGGGGGGTGCGCATGCTCATCAGTGTCTCCTAGGACCGCAACGCGAAGCCGGCGATCCAGATCAGGATCGTCAGCGTCACCGAGCCCGCGATGGTGGCCCAGCCGAATTTGCGCGACTCATACTTGCCGAGGCCGCGGCCGGTGTCCCAGACCAGATGGCGCAGTCCGCCGAGCATGTGATGCATCAGCGCCCAGGTGTAGCCCAGCAGCACGAGGCGGCCGATGAGCGAGCCGAACAGGGCGTTGACCCGCTCGAAGCTCTCCGGCCCGGAGGCTGCGGCGATCAGCCATGCGGCGACCAGCAAGGTTCCTGCATAGAGCGCCACGCCGGTGATTCGGTGAACAATCGACATCACATAGGTGATGGTCGGGCGCCAGACGGTCAAATGCGGGGATAGCGGGCGGTTTCGACTCACATTGGTCATAGGGACCTCGTCCTGATTTCACGGACCGGAACCGAATTCGGCGCACGGCGTGGGGTGGTTTTAGTGCGTTATATGCACCGCGTCAAAGCGGAGTTTGCTGCAATGCGGTGGTCTTTGGTCGAAGCGCCGAGCGGCGGGAGGGCGCCTCCGTCCCCGAGGCGCGCCGCGAGACTTTCTCAATCGCGGGACATGAAGCGCATTTCCCAGCTCGAGAAGTCCGCCTTGGTGGCAATCCGCTCGTAGAGCTTGCGACCGTCGTCGGGCTGGCGCGGGGCGTTGAACACCAGCCGCGACCAGGATCGCGCGTCGCTCTCCTCGGCCAGCACGTCGATCATCGCCTGGGCAATGCCGAGGCTGCGGTGGTTGTGGCTGACATAGAGATGGTCAACCTGCCCCAGCCGCATGCCGGTGAGCGGATCGGGCAGGTCGTAGAAGATGACGAAACCCACCAGCTCGGCGCCGATCCGGGCACCGAAGATCTGCGCGGTGCGATCCTGCAGGAGGGTTTCGGCGTAGAACTGGTCGGGACGGCGCGGCGCGCCGCGCTTGAGCGACTGCACGTAGGCTGCCAGGAGCGGTGCCAGATGATGGGCGTCGGCGAGCCGGAGCGCCGCGATGTCGATGTCAAGCTGGGGGTCCGTGATCATGGCGCCATTGTCGGAGAAAGCCCGCCCACGTCAAGCCTGACGGACGTCTTATTCAGAATTGCCGCAAGCAGGATCGGCCGGAATCGGGCGGCGGGGAACCGGGCGGCACAAATCTCGTTCTTAAGGTTAAGATGAGGTTTGCGGTGGCAAGCCGTGACTTGTCGGCCCGGATCATGCAGGATTCCGGCAAACAGCAGCAACCGAAGGAGCGCTCCGATGCGCCCAATTCCGATGTGCCGAACACTGATGGCCGCGCTGGCGGCCGGCTCCCTGATGATCGCCGCTCCCGGCGCCGTGGCGGACGAGCTGCCCGTCTCCGGCGTCGTCAAGCATCAAGGATGGCATTCGAGCTGGCGCGACGACGGGCACAGCGGCAACCGCCATCACCGCTGGGACCGGCGCCACAAGGGCCGGTACGGCCATCGCGGTTTCAAGGGCCAGCCCCTCTACGGCAACGGTCCGCTGCCAGACCGCGTGCCGGGCCTGGGGACATTTTCGGGTGATCTCGATGCCGAGCGCGACCGCGGCAACGGCATCTATTTCTCGCTTTCCGGGCGCGACGCCGAGCCGGGCATCATTCCCGCCCCGGCAGCCGGCAAGGGACCGAAGATCATCAGGGTCAAGCCGAAAGGCCAGGGCACTCACTGCCACGACGCCGGCTCGGTGTGCGTCATCCGACCCTGAATCCGGCGGATGAGAATCGAAACGGGCGCCCCTTCGGGCGCCCGTTTTGCCACTTGCATAATTAGCGCGGGAAGAGCGTTACTGCCATTCGCGGATGTCGACGAAGTGGCCGGCGATCGCGGCGGCCGCGGCCATGGTCGGCGAGACCAGATGGGTACGGCCCTTGAAGCCCTGGCGGCCCTCGAAATTGCGGTTCGACGTCGACGCGCAGCGCTCGCCGGGCTTGAGCCGGTCGTCGTTCATGGCCAGGCACATGGAGCAGCCCGGCTCGCGCCAGTCGAAGCCCGCCGCCTTGAAGATCACGTCGAGGCCCTCCGCCTCGGCCTGCGCCTTGACCAGGCCGGAGCCGGGCACGATCATCGCGTCCACGCTCGGATAGACGCTCTTGCCCTCGACGACGGCCGCTGCGGCGCGCAGGTCCTCGATGCGGCCGTTGGTGCAGGAGCCGATGAAGACCCGGTCGATGGCGATGTCGGTGATCCTGGTGCCGGGCTTGAGACCCATGTAATCGAGCGCCCGCCACTTCGAGGTGCGCTTGGATTCATCGGCGATCAGGTCGGGATCGGGGACTTCGCCGGTGACCGAAATCACGTCCTCGGGCGAGGAACCCCAGGAGACGATCGGCGGCAGGCTGGCGGCATCGAGCCGGACAACCTTGTCGAAATGGGCGCCCTCGTCGGTCTTGAGCTCCTGCCACCAGGCCATGGCCTTGTCCCAGTCTTCGCCCTTCGGCGCGCGTGGGCGGCCCTTTATGTACTCGAAGGTCTTCTCGTCGGGCGCGATCAGTCCGGCGCGGGCGCCGCCTTCGATGGTCATGTTGCAGACCGTCATGCGGCCTTCCATCGACAGGGCGCGAATGGCCTCGCCGGCGAATTCAATGACATGGCCGGTGCCGCCGGCGGTGCCGATCTCGCCGATGATGGCAAGGATGATGTCCTTGGCCGACACACCGTCGGGGAGCCGGCCATCGACCTGCACAAGCATGTTCTTGGCCTTCTTCTGGATCAGCGTCTGGGTGGCGAGCACATGCTCGACCTCCGAGGTGCCGATGCCATGGGCGAGCGCGCCGAACGCCCCGTGGGTCGAGGTGTGGCTGTCGCCGCAGACAATCGTGGCGCCGGGCAGGGTGAAGCCCTGTTCCGGACCGACGATGTGGACGATGCCCTGGCGGCTGTCGTTCTCGTTGAAATACTCGACGCCGAACTCGGCGGCGTTGGTGGCCAGCGCCTCCACCTGAATGCGGCTTTCCTCGTTCTTGATCCCTTGGGCCCGGTCGGGCGAGGTGGGGACATTATGGTCAACCACGGCCAGGGTCTTCTGCGGCGCGTGCACGTTGCGGCCGGTGGTGCGCAGCCCCTCGAAGGCCTGGGGGCTGGTGACTTCATGCACCAGGTGGCGGTCGATATAGAGCAGGCAGGTGCCGTCTTCCTGCTGGGCGACGACATGGTCGTCCCAGATCTTGTCGTAAAGCGTGCGCGGTGCGGTCATGGGATCTGTCCTTGGCGGTGGTGCAAATGGAAATTCGGACCGGCAGCGGCCGGGCGTCGTCAGGCGAAAAGCGGCCGACGGGCAGCGCGGACGCCGGAAATCCAGGCAAGGAATCGACCCGGCAGACGCTTGGCGTCCTGCAGAATGATGGCCTTGCGGGCGGCTGTTCCGAACATCGTTTCCATGGCCTGCTGATACCAGCGTTTTGCCCCGTTGGCAATCTGGCCGGGCTAGTCGCGGCGCTTGAGATCCGACGGATCCTGAGGCGGCTTGAGCTGCAGCCCGGTCTCCAGCCGCCGAGCCAGCGCCAGCACCAGGGCACCGAGCAGGCAGGCCATGGCGGCAATGGCCCAGAGGCCGAGGCCGGCGCAAAGCCCGGTGGCACCCGCCAGCCACATTCCGGCGCCGGTGGTGAGACCGCTCAGCTTGCCGCCCTTGACCAGGATGGTGCCGGCGGCGAGGAAGGCGACACCGGCGGTGATGGCTTCCACGAGCCGGAGCGGGTCGGAGCGGACATGGTCGGTGTCGAACACCGGCATGGCGATGATCTCGAGGGCGACGACGGCAAAGGTGGCCGCCGCCAGGCAGACCATCATGTGGGTGCGCAGGCCGGCGGGGCGTTCGGCGAGTTCACGTTCGAAGCCGATCACCGCACCGAGGCAGGTGGCCAACAGCAGCCGCGCGGCGATCACCGCGTAGGGCAGATGGGTCGGTCGGGAGAATTCGTCGATCAGCGCTTGCATGCAGAAGGAATGCGTCACCAGGCGCACGGTTCCGCCACCGGGCAGCGGCAGCGCATGCCCCGAGCCTCGCGGGCGCGGCATCCCGCCTCACGGCGCGGCGATGCGGCAGGCAGGCGTCGTTGTGCTGCTCGTCGAACCGCAAAGTCGCTCCAAGGTCCCGGTTGGGCGCAAGGCCCCGCGAGAGGCGCATTCTCTTCGCCGGCAGTGTCTCGGCTCCTGCAATCAGGCATGCCATGATACCGAAACCGCAGCATGCTTCGGACGACAGGCTTTAGCGGGCGTTTTCCAGCTGGAACTGGAAATACTGGCGCTGGCCTTCGGGAACCCGGTTGAGATCGAAGCGCCCCTGGCGGACGTCGAGAAGGAATTTCGCCTCGGCGTTGGGATCGTTGAATTCGAACCGGGGATTCATCTGTGGCGTCAGGATCGGATCGTACAGCCGGCCGGACTGGATCGCGTCGAGCTTGCGCCCGGTGCGGTCCCGTTCGGCGGATGCGACGGACGGCAGCGCAATCAGAGCCACGAGTGCGATCAGGAGAATTCGTTGCATGGGTCGGACCTTTCGATGGCTTCCGGTGGGGAGCGACCGGCGCGCGCCGTGCGCCAGTTCCCTGTAACATGTGGGGTCGCCCGGCGCCGGCGCCAAGGGTCCTGGGGCCAGACACAGGCAAAAGACGGCGGCAGCAAGCGGCGGTCAGCCGCTCGGCCGGCCTTCGCGCAGCCTGCGCTCGAGCCGCCTCAGCCCCAGCGACAGGCTGACGGTGAGAAGCAGATAGACGTAGGCGACGACGGAATAGGTCTCGAAGAAGCGGAAGGATCCGGCAGCATAGACCTTCCCCATCTGGGTGAGATCGGCGACGCCCAGCACCGATACCAGCGAGGAATCCTTGATCATGGCGATGAAGTCATTGCCGAGTGGCGGCAGGATGGTGCGGATCGCCTGCGGCAGCACGATGAGCCGGAAGCGCGGCCAGGCCTTCAGCCCCAGAGCCTTGGCTGCCTCGACCTGGCCCTGCTCGACGGCGAGGATGCCGGCGCGGAAGACCTCGGCGATGAAGGCGGAGTAGCCGATGGTCAGCGCCGCGACCGCGCGCCACAGCAGCGGCACGCTGCGCACCTGCAGTTCACCGACCAGGCCCGCCTCGCGCAGCGGCGTCACCAGCCAGTTCCAGCCGGCAACGACGCCGGGAGCGCCGACAAAGGCAATGTAGAACAGCAGCACCAGGATCGGAATGCCGCGGATGATCTCGACATAGAAGCGGGCCGACTGGCGCAGGGCCTTCGACCCCGAAAGGCCCATCACAGCGATCAGCAGTCCCAGCAGCGTGGCCAGCGCGAAGGCCACGAGGGTGACGACGATCGTGATCCAGACGCCCTTGGCGACGATCGCGAAGATCTGCCGGTAGAGTCCGCTGGAGACGATCAGAAGCGCCACCGCCACGGCGATCGACCCGGCGGCCACCAGCCACCAGGGGAAGTCGTCAGGCTTCTTCTTCGCCGGGTTGGGCTGCGGCGCCTGCAGGCCGGGGTTCACGGGCAGGTCTTAGCCGCCGATCTTGTAGTCGAGGAACCACTTCTTGTTGAGCGCGTCCATGCTGCCGTCTGCTTTCATGGCGGCGATGGCCGCGTTGACAGGGGCCACGAGATCCGAGCCCTTGGGGAAGATAAAGCCGAAGTCGTCGGCGCCGAGCGGGCCGCCGACCAGCTTGAGGCCGCCATTGGAGGCCTCGGCATAGCCCTTGCCGGCGACGCCGTCGGTCAGCACCATGTCGACATCGCCGGTCTTCAGCGCCTGCACGGTGGCGCCGAAGGTTTCCATCAGCTTGATGCGTGGGTTCTGCTCGTTGCCGTCGAGCACGTCGTAGACGGCGACATAGAACGGCGTGGTGCCAGGCTGGGCACCGACCAGGCCGCTGTCCAGCGCGGCGAAGCTCTTGGCGTCGTCGAAGCGGTCCTCGTCGCCGCGCACCAGCATGAACATTTCCGAGCGCAGATAGGGATCGGAGAAATCCACCTTCTCCTTGCGGTCCTCCTTGATCGAGATGCCGGTCATGCCGATCTGGTACTGGCCTTCGGAGACCGCCGGAATCATCGCGTCCCAGGAGGTGTTTTCATAGGACACCTTGAAATTGAGCCGCCTGGCGATCTCGTTCATGGCGTCATATTCCCAGCCGATCGCCTCGCCGGTCCTGACGTCGATGAACTGCAGCGGCGGATAGGCGTTCTCGGTGACCACCACCACCTCCCGGCCGCCGAGATCGGGCAGGTCGGCGGCCAGTGACGGGAAGGCAAGGACTGCGGCCAAGGCCGCGAGGGCGAAGGACTTGAGAACGGTCATGGCGGCAATCTCCCTGGTCTGGAGTCTGGAAACTGTCACACCCTCGACGGGGATGACAAGGATAAATGATCGGGACGGGCGACCGACCACGGGCCCGAGGTGCGGTTGCGTCAGCCACGAAGCCGCCTAAGATGCAACCCAGGAAGGCGCGGACCGATCGAATCGGAGGGATCATGGCCCAGCACAGGATTTTCACGACCAGCGTCGCGAGCGTGTATCCGCTCTATGTCGCAAAGGCCGAGAGGAAGGGACGCAGCCGGGCGGAGGTCGATGCGATCATCCGCTGGCTGACCGGATACAGCCAGGACGGCCTGCAGACCGAACTGGACAGGAAAACCGATTTCGAGACCTTCTTCGCCGAGGCGCCGGGGATGAACCCGGCGCGGTCTCTGATCACGGGCGTCGTCTGCGGCGTGCGGGTGGAAGAGGTCGAGGAACCGACGATGCGGGAGATCCGCTATCTAGACAAGCTCGTGGACGAACTTGCCAGGGGACGGCCGATGGAGAAGATCCTCAGGGGATAGATAGCCGGGCGTTTGCGGCCTCACGGCGCGCGCAGTGGACGCAGGCCGTTCCACGCCATGGGTCGGATGCAGTGTGCTGCGACGAAGGGACCTGCACTTCGTCCGGGGATGCTTGAACGCGAAAAGGCGCCGGTTGCCCGACGCCTTCTGCAATTCAGACCCTGTGGGCCGCGCCGGTCCGGAGACCGGCGAATGTCTTATTCGCCTTCGGCGGGTGCTTCAGCAGCGGCTTCGGCTGCAGCGGCGGCATCGGCTGTTGCCTTGGCTTCTGCAGCAGCTGCGGCTTCCTGGGCTGCCTTTTCGGCGGCCAGCGCCTCGGCGGCGGCGATCTTCTCGGCCTCGATGCGGGCCTTCTCGGCCTGGAAGGCCTGACGCTCGTCGTCATTGAGCTTGCGGGCGCGGGTGCCGGTGTTCTCGACGATGCGGGCCGACTTGCCGCGGCGATCGCGCAGATAGTAGAGCTTGGCGCGGCGGACACGACCGCGGCGGACGATCTCGACGCCCTCGACCATCGGCGAGTAGACCGGGAACACGCGCTCGACGCCTTCGCCGTAGGAAATCTTGCGGACGGTGAAGCTCTCGTTGATGCCGCCGCCCGAGCGGGCGATACACACGCCTTCATAGGCCTGCACGCGGGTGCGGGTGCCTTCGGTGACGCGAACCATCACGCGGACGGTGTCGCCGGCGGAGAATTCGGGAAGCGTGCGAACGGCTGCGATCTTGGCGGCCTGTTCGGCCTCAAGCTGCGAAATGATATCCATGGGTGTGCCCTGCGGTTCTTGTTGAATGCCAGAGCGCTCTCCAAGGGTTGTCGGTCAAAGCCTTCAAGCCTGGTCCCGAGGGACCGGAGCGAATGCGTCATTCATTGATTGACGGTGTGCCGGGATTCTCCCGATCGCGGGCGGAGATACACCACGGACGCCCGTTTGTCACGTCGAATCTGCCAAAGCCGCCGCGGGGATTGCGAAGACGGGCTTCCGGTGCTCTAAGGCCGGTCCCTGCAGTCTCGCCCGGTGCGCCATGTCCATTCCCGATATCCTGCTGCTGTTCTCGGCCGGATTCCTCTCCAGCGTCGTCAATGCCATCGCCGGCGGCGGCACGTTTCTCACATTCGGGGCCATGACGCTGGCCGGCGTGCCGCCGATCATGGCCAATGCGACGTCTTCGGTGACGCAGTTTCCCGGCTATGTGACCTCGGCGCTGGCCTATCGCCGGGAAATCCGCGAGGCCGGCCGCGAGGCGTGGGTGCTTGCCGGACTGTCGTTGGTCGGCAGCCTTGCCGGTGCACTGATCCTGGTCTCGATGTCCAATCCCTCGTTCCGCTCGCTGGTGCCTTGGCTTCTGCTGGCCGCGACGCTGATTTTTGCCGCGGGCCCGTATCTGCGGCCGAAGGCCATGCATGCGGAGCAGCCCATATCGCGGCTCGGCATGGCCGGCCAGTTCCTGACCTCGATCTATGGCGGCTTCTTCGGCGCCGGCATGGGCATCATGATGCTCGCCGTGCTCGGCCTGTCGAAGGGGGGCGACTATCACAAGCTCAACGCGCTGAAGAACTTCATCGCCGTCATCATCGCGTCGGTGGCGATCGTGGTGTTCTCGAGCGGCGGCGTCGTCGCCTGGCTGCCGGCGGTGATCATGATCCCGGCCGGCGCGCTGGGCGGGCATTTCGGGGTCTGGGCCGCCCGCCGCGTGCCGCAGACGGTGATCCGGGCCGTGGTGGTCGGCGTCGGCCTTCTGCTGACCTGGTACTATTTCTCGACCTGATCGCGCGCGAGCAGATCCGGTCGTCGCTCGCGGGTGAGCCGCAGCGATTGCGCGTGCCGCCATTTCTCGATGGCGGCGTGGTTTCCCGATGTCAGCACATCCGGAATGGCGCGGCCCTCGAAGTCCTGCGGCCTGGTGTAGTGCGGATGCTCGAGCAGGCCGGTCTCGAAGCTCTCGTGGGTGCCCGACTCTGAGTTGCCCATGACGCCCGGCAGCGTGCGGATGATGGCATCGAGCAGCACCAGCGCGGCCGGCTCGCCGCCCGAGAGCACATAATCGCCGATCGAGACCTCCTCGAGATCCCGCGCCTCGATCACCCGCTCATCAACGCCCTCGAAGCGGCCGCAGACGATGACGACGCCGCTGCCCGCGGCCAGTTCGCGCACCCGGGACTGGGTCAGCGGGCGCCCGCGCGGACTCATCAGCAGCCGGGGCCTTGGATCGGAGGCAGGGGACGCCGCATCGATGGCGGCGGCGAGGATGTCGGCCCTGAGCACCATGCCAGCGCCGCCGCCGGCGGGGGTGTCATCGACGGAACGGTGGCGGTCGTGCGCCGCATCGCGAATCTGGAAGGTCTCGACAACCACATCGCCGCGCTCGATGGCCCGGCCGGACATGGACTGGCCGAGATGGCCCGGAAACATCTCCGGATAGAGCGTCAGCACCGTGGCGCGAAAGGTCATCGGGACGGGCCGGTCGGCTCGCCGTCCTCGTCGGCGGCGGAAGAGCCGTCATCGATGAGGCCCGCCGCCTGCGGATCGACCAGGATGCGGCCTCCGGCGACGTCGACCAGCGTCACCGCCGTGCGGGTGAAGGGAATGACCACGGAGCGCTGTCCGGGAAGCCTGAGTTCGAGCAGGTCGCCACCGCCAAAGTCGAGCACCGCCGTGACGATGCCCCAGGATTTGCCCTCGTCGTCGAACGCCTCGAGGCCCTCGAGATCGGCGTGGAAATATTCGTCCTCCTCGAGGTCCTCGTCATCGAGGCTTGCCCGTTCGATGAACAGCTCGGTGCCCTTGAGCGCCTCGGCGGCGGTGCGGTCGTTGATGCCGCGGAAGCGGACGACGACGACGGTCTTGGCCTCGCGGATGTCGAGGATCTCGAAGCGGCGGCCATCGGCGGCAAAAAGGACGTCGAATTCGCCGATCGCCAGCGGATCGGCGGTGTAGGACTTGACCCGCACCTCGCCGCGAAGGCCTTGCGCGGCGCCTACGATGCCGACGGCAACGGGTTGTTCCAAGCCTGTCATGACCAATGTCCTTGTCGGTTTGCGCCAGAATGAACGCAAACGGGCGGCCTGAACAGCCGCCCGTTTCTGTTTGTGCCAAAAGGCCCGCAGCCTATTCGGAAGCGGTGGCTTCCTCGGCAGGCGCCTCTTCGGCGGCAGGCGCAGGAGCGGCGGCTGCTTCGGCGGCTTCGGCGGCTGCCTTGGCTGCAGCGGCTGCCGCATCTTCTTCCTTCTGCTTCTTCTCGGCGATGCGCTCGTTGGCCTTCTTGCCCGGCAGGCCCTTGGTCGGGTTGTTGCGGGCGTCGCGGGTGCCGAGACCGGCTTCGGCGAGGAAGCGGGCGACGCGGTCGGTCGGCACGGCGCCATGGCTCATCCAGTACTGGATGCGCTCGGCGTTGAGGCTGATGCGATCGGCATGGTCCTTGTCCAGCATCGGGTTCCAGTGGCCGAGGCGCTCGATGAAGCGGCCATCGCGCGGGCTGCGGACGTCGGCGACGACGACATGGTAATACGGGCGCTTCTTGGAGCCGCCGCGGGCGAGACGAATCTTGGTGGACATGGTTGTTCTCCTTGAGGGATGTCGGTGGCCGGATACACCGGCCGGATTTCAGTTTCCGCCGATCCTGGCGGCAATGGCTTCGTGGTGGTGGATCACTTCCTTGATGATGAAATTCAGGAAGGTCTCCGCAAAATCCGGATCCAGGTCGGCTTCGTTCGCCAGGCGGCGAAGCCGTTCGATCTGGAATTTCTCCCGCTCGGGATCAGCCGGCGGCAAGTCGTGAGTGGCCTTGAGCACGCCGACCGCCTTGGTGCAGCGGAAGCGTTCGGCCAGAATGTGAACCAGGGCGGCGTCGAAGTTGTCGATCGAGCGTCGGAGTTCCTGGAGACGGGATACGGCATCGGCATCGGTCATGGCGCCCCCCTATTTCTTCTTGGGCAGGCCGGGGAGGCCGCCCCCGAGACCCGGAAGCTTCGGACCGCCAAGCCCAGGCAGCTTGCTGCCGCCGAGGCCCGGAAGGCCACCGCCGCCGAACCCTGCGGACTGCGCCTGCTTCTGCAGCGCCTCGAGCTGTGCGGGGTCCATCTTCGAGAGATCGGGCATGCCGCCCATGCCGCCACCCATGCCGCCGGGCAGGCCCATTTTCGAGGCGAGGCCGCCCATGGCCGCGCGCATCATGCCGCCGCCCTTGCCCTTGCCGCCCATGGCTTTCATCATGTCGGCCATCTGCCGGTGCTGCTTCAAAAGCTTGTTGATGGCGGCCGCGTCGGTGCCGGAGCCGGCGGCGATGCGCTTCTTTCGGCTGTGCTTGAGCATGTCCGGATTGGCGCGCTCGGCTTTTGTCATCGAGGAGATGATGGCGATCTGGCGAACGATGGAGCGGTCATCCATGCCGGAGGCGGCCAGCTGGTCCTTCATCTTGCCCATGCCGGGCATCATGCCCATGATCCCGCCCATGCCACCGAGCTTCTGCATCTGGCGCAACTGGTCGGCGAGATCGTTGAGATCGAACTTGCCGGCCTTGAGCCGGCCGGCCATGGCGGCGGCCTTTTCGGCGTCGATGGATTCGGCGGCTTTCTCGACCAGGCTGACGATGTCGCCCATGCCGAGGATGCGGTCGGCGACGCGGCCGGGGTGGAATTCCTCCAGCGCGTCCATCTTCTCGCCGGTGCCGATGAGCTTGATCGGCTTGCCGGTGACGGCGCGCATCGACAGCGCGGCGCCGCCGCGGCCGTCGCCGTCCATGCGGGTGAGCACCAGGCCGGTGATGCCGATGCGCTCGTCGAAATTGCGCGCCAGGTTGACAGCGTCCTGGCCGGTCAGCGCATCGGCGACGAGCAGGATCTCGTGCGGCGTGGCGCGGCGCTTGATCTCGGCCATCTCCGCCATCAGCGGCTCGTCGATATGGGTGCGGCCGGCGGTGTCGAGAATGACGACGTCGAAGCCGCCGAGCTTCGCGGCCTGGACAGCGCGGGCGGCGATGTCGGTGGGCGACTGGCCGGCCACGATCGGCAGCGTGTCGACGCCGGCCTGGGCGCCCAGCTGGCGCAACTGCTCCTGGGCTGCCGGACGGCGCGTGTCGAGCGACGCCATCAGCACCTTCTTGCGGTCGCGCTTCGTCAGCCTTGCGGCGATCTTGGCCGAGGTCGTGGTCTTGCCCGAGCCCTGCAGGCCGACCATCATGATGACGACGGGCGAGGCGGCATTCAGATCGATGCCGACGCCGTCGGTGCCGAGCAGGGCGACGAGCTCGTCATGGACGATCTTGACCACCATCTGGCCCGGCTTGATCGCCTTGACGATGGTGGCGCCGACCGCCTTCTCGCGAACCTTGTCGGTGAACTCACGCACCACTTCGAGCGCCACGTCGGCCTCAAGCAGGGCGCGGCGAACCTCGCGCATGGCGCCGGCGACATCCTTTTCGGACAGCGCACCGCGACCGGTGAGTCCGTTGAGGATGGATCCAAGGCGATCCTGGAGAGTGTCAAACATGCGCGTTCCTGTCGTTTCCGGATTGTCGTCCGGTACATATGGGACGGGGAAGACCAAAGCCAAACAGCACCCGAGGGCGCATCGCGCTGTCGGGTGTTGACCTCCGGGATCTGTTTATACCAGCTGGGGTCCCGGTCGGCGGCTCGGAGCATCACTCGTCGCAGATTGTGGCGGGCCATAACACCGCAGGGCGCGCCGAGTCAAGGTTGGTGGCCCGATCGCAATTCAGCCGGCGATTTCGCGCCGGGCCAGATCGGCCAGGAAGGCCGAGCGGGTGAGGCCGCGTTCGCGCGCTGTAGCGTCGACTGCCGCCAGCAGCCCCGCGTCCATGGTGATATTGGCCTTGGTGGTGCGGCCTGAAAGCCGGATCACCGGCACGGCGAGCAGGAAGGCGCCTTGCCTGAGATCGCGCCCCACCTTGGCATCCCCGCGCACCGCTTCCAGCGGCCGCGCAGTCGGCAGCGCCTCGCCGTCCAGGTGCAGCGCCAGCGCCTCGCTGGCATTGGCGAGCAGGTCATCAAGGTGATCGGCGGCGGAAAAACAACCCGGCACATCGGGGAAATGAAACCCGAAGGCGCTGTCCCATCCTGATGCACGACGCCGATGTAGTGACGCATGAATGCCTCCTTGTCAGTCGAGCCAGCCGGCCTGCTTGCAGATGGCGCGAACCGTGACGATTGGCAGATCCTTTTTCGGATGCGGCACGGTGACGGTCTTGCCATCCTTGCGGAACTTGTGGTGCGAGCCGGCTGGCAAACCCGAGGCGGATATCGACCTTGGGCAGCGGGAAGGACACTTCTCGCCGGCCAGGCTTGATGATCGGGAAACGGCGCGAGACTGTCGCGCCGCAGATTCACGCTGGGCGCTAGAACGGCCAGACCCACGCGATCATCGGCACGCCGACGGCGATGACGATCACTTCGAGCATCAGGCCCATGCGCCAGTAGTCGCCGAAGCGGTAGTTTCCCGGGCCCATGATGATGGTGTTGTTCTTGTGGCCGATGGGGGTGAGGAAGGCGCAGGAGGCGGCTACCGCCACGCCCATCAGGAACGGATCGGGGTTGGCGCCGATGGACTGGGCGACGCTGACGCCGATGGGAGCGGCGATCAGCGCCGTGGCGACATTGTTGAGAAAGTCGGAAAGCGTCATGGTGATGATCATCAGCACCATGAGCACGCCCCAGGCAGGCAGGCCGGTGGTCTGGGTGACGATCAGATTGGCGATCATCTGGCTGCCGCCGGTCGCCTCCAGCGCGCCGGCGACCGGAATGAGGCAGGCAAGCAGAACGATCACCTTCCATTCGACAAGCGCGTAGAAATCGCGTCCGCCGATGATCCCGAGGCCGAGATATCCCACCACGCAGAGCCCCAGCGCGATGGCCAGCGACGTGATCCCCATCACCGACAGCGCGATGGCCGCGGCGAAGA
Source organism: Hoeflea marina (assembly GCF_003182275.1). Classification (GTDB taxonomy): domain Bacteria; phylum Pseudomonadota; class Alphaproteobacteria; order Rhizobiales; family Rhizobiaceae; genus Hoeflea; species Hoeflea marina. The sequence goes on along the minus strand of NZ_QGTR01000005.1, from coordinate 287,745 downwards.
TGCCGATGGCCATGAGCGCCTTGGTCCGCTGCATGACTTCGAGCCGGCGGTTTTCCAGCGGCAGCACGCCCAGCCACTGGCAGGCGGCGGCGATGTTCTTGTCGGGTCCGATCAGCAGCAGCAGGTCGCCCGCCTTGATCGTCAGGCGGCCGACCCGCTCGCGGAACCGCCTGCCCTGCCGGGAGACGCCGAGCAGCGTCACGCCCTGGCGCTGGATCAGCCGCAGCCCGAGCATGGTGCGGCCGACGACACTGGCCTCTTCCGGGACGATGGCCTCGATCAGGCTCAGCGACTTGCCCATCAGGCCGCCGTGCTCCTCGGTGCCGATGGCGTCGAGTTCCGCGGCGCCCATGAAGGCCTCGATCTGCTTCGGGTCACCCTCCAGCACCAGAAAATCGTCCTCGCGGATTTCGCGGCTCTGCGAGAAGCCTGGCAGGCGCTTGCCCTGCCGGGCCAGCCCCAGAATGGTCACATCATTCTCGTCGGTCAGCGGATACAGCTCCGCTACCGTCAGGCCGATCGACCTGGAGCCTTCCTTGACCCGCGCCTCGGCGACGTAAAGGCCGGCATCTCCCTCCAGCGATATCGCGTCGGCCCGGGCGGGAATGAGCCGAAAGCCGACGAACGACACATAGGCGATGCCGGCTACCGCGACGGCGAGGCCGACGGGTGCGAAATCGAACATGGAGAACGGAGCTCCGAGCACGTCCTGGCGATACTGGGCGATGACGATGTTGGGCGGAGTCCCGATCAGGGTGATCATGCCGCCGAGAATCGTCCCGAAGGACAGCGGCATCAGCGTCAGCGAGACCGCGCGCTTGGCCTTGCGCGCCGCGTCCATGTCGAGCGACATCAGCAGCGCCAGGGCCGCGACATTGTTGATGATGGCCGAGAGCGCGGCACCCACGACCGCCATGATGCCGATGTGGGTCGGGAGCGACCGGTCCGGGCTGGTGACAAAACGGGCGATGAATTCGACCGCGCCCGAATTCATCAGTCCGCGCGAGACGATCAGCACCAGCGCGATGATGACGACGGCCGGATGGCCGAAACCGTGAAATGCCTCGCCGGGCTCGACGAGTCCCGCCAGGACCGTGACCAGCAGCGCCACGAAGGCCACGAGATCATAGCGGATGCGGCCCCAGACAAGCATCCCGAAGAGGATGACGAGAATGCCAAACAGCACGATCTGATCGGTCGACATCTATGGTATCTCCAGCGGGATGGGCCTTTGCGGACTGCGGTCCCGGGGTTGCATGGTCGAATGCCGCGGTCAACCCCGGGCGATCCGCGCGGGCATCCGCTGCCGAGGGGAAGGGTCGAGACGGCCGCCGGCGAAGGCGGTCGGGCGACACGCTCCCTTCAAGCGCCCCGTCTCCAAAGCGACGCGTCTGACGCCCTCCTTGATACGGTGTCCGCAGGCCCCATATCCTTGCGGATGAAACGTCGATCCTTTCTCAGGTTTTCCGCGCTTGCCACCTCGCTGGGCATTGGCGCAACAGGGAGCGCCATGGCCTTGGCACGCGCCAGCAATCCATATCATTCCGGTCCGCTCAGCGACCATTTCGATGGAACCCGGTTCTTCAATCCGGACGGATCCGACCCGAAGGGGTTCGGAGATCTTCTGCGCTGGCAGTTGGGCGGCGGCAAGGCGAAATGGCCGGATCAGGTCAGGAGCCCGCATGCGCCGGCACGGCCGGAGCCGCGAGTCGAAGGCGCGGCGCTGCGGATCACCATGGTCGGCCATGCCACGCTGCTGATCCAGACGGCGGGACTGAACATCCTCACCGACCCGGTGTGGTCGGAGCGCGCCAGTCCGGTGAGCTTCGCCGGACCCCGGCGGGTGACGCCGCCGGGCATCGGCTTCGAAGACCTGCCGAAGATCGATCTCGTGCTCTTGTCGCACAATCATTACGACCATCTCGATGTCGCGACGTTGAAGCGTCTCCAGCAGGCCCACGATCCTCTGGTGATCACGCCGCTCGGCAATGATGCGATCGTCCGGTCAGAGGTTCCCGGCATGCGGTTCGCCACGGGCGACTGGGGCGACGTGCGCCACGCCGGTCCGCTGGCCGTGCATTTCGAGCCGTGCCATCACTGGTCGGCGCGGGGCATGAACGACCGTTCGATGGCGTTGTGGGCGGCCTTCGTGGTCGAGGGACCGGCGGGCAAGTTGCTGCATGTCGGCGACACCGGGTTCGACGGCGGACGGCCCTATCGCGGCGTGCGCGAGAAGCACGGAGACCTGCGCGCCGCGATCCTGCCGGTCGGCGCCTACGAGCCGCGCTGGTTCATGAAGGACCAGCATCAGAACCCGCAGGAGGCCATCGAAGGCCTGCTGCTCTGCGGCGCGCGCTGGGCGGTGGGCCACCACTGGGGCACGTTCCAGCTCACCAACGAGGGCCGCGACGCGCCGCCGGCGGTGCTGCACGCGGCGCTCGAGGCCAAGGGCCTGGGCCGGGAGCGGTTCCGGCCACTCAGCCCCGGCGAAGCCTGGGATATCCCGGACTGAGCACCGAGACGCGGCGCACTGGTAATCCGGGCCTGTTTGGGCCATATAGGCGCACATGACAACGCAGGCCCAGACCATGACCGCACAGGTTCCCTTCGCCAAGATGAACGGGCTCGGAAACGAGATTCTCGTCGTCGACATGCGTGGGCGCGCCGGGCGCGTCGAGTCCGAGGCCGCCATCGCGCTGGCCGCCGATCCGGCCACGGCCTTCGACCAGATCATGGCGATCCACGATCCGGTGCTCGAGGGCACCGATTACCGCATCGACATCATCAACTCCGACGGCAGTCGGGCGCAGGCCTGCGGCAACGGCACCCGCTGCGTCGTGCAGGCGCTGGCCGCCGAGACCGGCCGCAAGAGCTACACGTTCCAGGCGCCGACCGGCATCATCTCCGCCGAGGAGCTCTCCGACGGGCTGATCGCCGTCGACATGGGCGAACCGGCGTTCGAGTGGAACCGCATCCCGTTGTCGGAAGCGTTCCACGACACGCGCCAGATCGAGCTGCAGATCGGCCCGATCGATGCGCCGGTGCTGCATTCGCCTTCGGTCGTGTCGATGGGCAACCCGCACGCCATCTTCTGGGTAAGCGAGGACGTCTGGTCCTTTGACCTGGAGCGTTTCGGGCCGCTGCTCGAGAACCACCCGATCTTTCCGGAGCGGGCCAACATCTCGATTGCCCGGGTGGAGGCCGCCGACGAGATCCGGATCCGCACCTGGGAACGAGGCGCCGGCCTGACCCGCGCCTGCGGATCGGCCGCCTGCGCCACCGGCGTGGCGGCGGCGCGAACCGGACGCACGGGACGCAGGACCATCGTGCATGTGCCCGGCGGGCCGCTGATCATCGACTGGCGCGACACCAACCATGTGATCATGACCGGTCCGGCCGAATGGGAGTTCTCCGGCTCGCTCGATCCCGCCGGCGGCCAGTGGCAGCCCGCGGAGCAGGATGCTTGATCCTGCAACAGCGGACAGCAGCGCGCGGCCGTGGCGCCCGATCAGCCTTGCCGGGCAGCCGCGGGAGCCGGATCCGTGCCCGAGGGTTGCCAGCGCCCGCATTTCCGGGCATTGCGCAGCGGATTGACAGGCAGGGCATCGCCGCGGGCGAGAGCGCCCGCCGATACAAGGACTGACGCAGGCATGGCTCTAGACTTCATCAAAAAGGTGTTCTCCTTCGGCAAGGGCAAGCCCGCCGCCGCTTCCGGGACGGAGGCGGCACGCGCATCCGAGACCGTGGCCGAAGGTTTGGCCGAGCCGAAGATCGCCTCGCTGCCGCCGCTGCCGCGGTCGGCGGGGGACTCTGTGGTCAGCGGCTTTCCCGCCGACAGCGCCATGGAGTTCACCCCGGAGACGGCGCCCGAACCCGATCTGTCGACACCCGAGCCCGCGGATGAGGAGCATGCCGGCGAGCCGCCGATCGCGGCACCGGCGGATGCGCCCGGCAATCCCGAACGCTTGCCCGGTGCGGAGATCGTGCCCGCCGATCTGGTGACGCCGGCGCAAGGCGCGCCGGGAACCGGGGCGATTGAGCCTGAGGTTGCTTCGGAGGCGGGGCACGCGGAGGCCGGCGAAATCATGCCCGTCATGCCTCACGGATTGCCCGACGCCGGGGAGCCGGCCACGGCAGAAGCCGCGCAGGATCGGGCCGGCCTTACCGCCCCCGCAGGGCTGCAAGAGATCGAGGTCTCTCCCGTCCCCGAACCAGCAGCCCTGGAGGGACCGGAGACGCCCTCGGGCACCGTGCAGGTTGGCAAGACCGTGTCGCGCGCCGCACCCCTGGCAACGCCCGCTGCGGAACCGCAGACACAGGCAGGCTGGTGGCAGAAACTGCGCCAGGGGCTGTCGCGCAGCTCCTCGCAGCTCACCGGTCAGGTCACCTCGATCTTCACCAAGCGCAAGCTTGACGACGACACTCTCCAGGACCTCGAGGACGTGCTGATCCAGGCAGATCTTGGCGTCGAGACGGCGATGCGGATCACCGGAGCGCTGTCGGCCAGCCGCTACGGCAGGGACATCTCGGCTGCCGAGGTCAACCGCGTGATGGCGGCCGAGATCGAGAAGGTGCTCTCGCCGGTGGCAAAGCCGCTGCAGCTCGACCTCAGCCACCGGCCGCATGTCATCCTCGTCGTCGGCGTCAACGGCACCGGCAAGACCACCACGATCGGCAAGCTGTCGGCCAAACTGTCCGCCGGCGGGCTCAAGGTGATGCTGGCGGCCGGCGACACGTTCCGCGCCGCGGCCATCGAGCAGCTCAAGATCTGGGGCGAACGCACCGGGGCACAGGTGATCTCGACCCGTCTCGGTGCCGACGCGGCCGGCCTTGCCTACGAAGCCTTCGAGGCGGCCCGTACCGCCAAGGCCGACGTGCTCATCATCGACACTGCCGGGAGGCTGCAGAACCGCACCGAGCTGATGGACGAACTGGCCAAGGTGGTCCGGGTCATCGGCAAGCTCGATCCGGAGGCACCGCACACGGTGCTTCAGACGCTGGATGCCACCACCGGTCAGAACGCTCTCAACCAGGTCGAGATCTTCCGCAACATCGCCGGCGTCAACGGCCTGGTGATGACGAAACTTGATGGCACGGCGCGCGGCGGCATCCTGGTGGCAATCGCGGCCAAGCACAAACTGCCGGTCTATTTCATCGGGGTCGGCGAAGGCGTCGACGATCTCGAACCATTCGAGGCGAAGGATTTCGCCGCAGCCATTGCCGGAGAGACAGAGTGAGCGACCACAAGAGTGAAACCGAAGACCAGTCGCTGTTCGAGCGCGATCCCGCCGATCCGAAGCGCAAGCACATCAACCCGGTGCTGAAGCTCGCTCTCGAGCTCGGGCCGCTGCTCGTCTTCTTCTTCGCCAACAGCAAAGCCGAATGGATGGCCGAACAGTTTCCGATGCTGGCTTCGCTCGGTAAGCCCATCTTCATAGCCAGTGCTGCATTCATGGCGGCAACGGCGATCGCGCTGACGATCTCATGGATCTTGCTCCGATCGCTCCCGATCATGCCAATTCTCTCCGCCGTGGTGATCTTCGTTTTCGGCGCGATAGGCTTCTGGCTTCACGACGAGTTTTTCTTCAAGATCAAGCCGACCATCATCAACACCATGTTCGGGACAATCCTGCTCGGCGGCCTCTGGTTTGGACGATCCCTTCTCGGCTATGTGTTCGATTCGGCTTTTCAACTTGATGCGGAGGGTTGGCGCAAGCTCACCTTCCGCTGGGGTGTCTATTTCCTGGTGATGGCGGTCGTCAACGAGGTGATGTGGCGCAATTTCTCCACCGATACCTGGATTGCCTTCAAGGTGTGGGGCAACATGCCGCTGTCGATCCTGTTCATGCTGGCGCAGATGCCGCTGATGATGCGGCATGCCCTTCCCGAAGAGGCCAAGGACCAGGCCTGAAGCGGCGGGCGCGGCGGCTGAGGGTGGCTCGCCGATGCCTGCGGTTCGCCCAACAGATCGGTTCTGCCTTTCATCGACCCGCAGAAGCGCTCCAGGTTTCTGATACGTCGCATTGTTCGACGACGAAGTGACATTCACTTGGTCTGGAAATGCTCTGGCTCACCGTCAGGCGGGATTGCCGAACGGACCATGATAGCCCTTCGCCTGAACCTCGCGCTCGTGGTCGAGCATCCAGTGCACCGTCGGGAAGGCGATGTCGCCGAGCGGCAGGCGGTCCCAGTCGAACAGGCCGACCTCCAGGCTCTCCTCTCCGGCGCCGAACAGCGGCTGGTCGGAGTCGAGCGCAGCGAACTCGGCGCGGTAGATGAGCTGCACCTGGCTCAGATGCGGCACGGAATAGACCGCCAGCAAATCGCCGAGATGGAGGCGGGCGAGCGCCTCCTCGCGCGCTTCGCGCAGGGCGCCGTGTTCGGGCGTCTCATTGAGTTCGAGATAACCGGCCGGCACGGTCCAGAAGCCGCGCCGGGGCTCGATCGCGCGACGGCACAGCAGCACCTTGCCGGCATGGCGCACGACGGAGCCGACGACGATGCGCGGGTTCTGGTAGTTGACGAAACCGCAACTGGCGCAGACGTCGCGCTCATGGGTGTCGCCATCGGGAATCAGGCGTCGGAAGTTGATGCTCTTGTCCATGCGGGAACCATAGGACCGCGGCCGGCAAAGAGCCAGTCAGGATGCGGGGCCGGCATGCTTTTCGATGACAGGCATCAGCCTGGAGGCCATCGTTTCTTCGGTGAAGGGGCCGATCTGCTTGAACAGGATGGTGCCGTCGGGGCCGACAAGATAGGTCTCGGGAATGCCGTAGACGCCCCAGTCGATGGCCGACTGGCCGGCGGGATCGATGCCGACGGCGGCAAAGGGGTTGCCGAGCTCGCCGAGGAACCGCAGCGCGTTCTCGGACTTGTCCTTGTAATTGATACCGACCAGGGTCAGGCGCGGATCCTGCCCGAGAGCAAACAGCAGCGGATGCTCCTGGCGGCAGGGCACGCACCAGGAAGCCCAGACATTGACCAGCGTCAGCCTGCCGGCAACCGCCGCATCGGTGAGCGCGGGAACGGGCACGCCGTCGCGGTTGAGTCCCTCCAGCGGCGCCAGCGCCAGGCTCGGCGCCCGGGAGCCGATGAGTACAGAGGGAATCTCGCTGGCGTCCTTGCCGGAGCCCAGCTGGTAAAGGAACACGCCCGCCAGCGCCATGAACAGGATCAGCGGTAGAAAGGCGAGCAGCAGTCGACGGCGCCCGGCCGCCGCCGGCCTGCCGGGTGAAGCTTCGGGTCGTTCGGTCATGACACGATCCCGTCAGCGCCGGCGGCGCGGCGGCGGATGCCGCGGGCCTCGAGATCGGCGAGTTCACGTCTGCGGGCGCGGCCATCGAGAACGATGGCGAGCACCATGGCCGCGACGGTCAGGGCGGTAACGCCATAGGCCAGTGCCACAAAGGCCAGATGGCTCATCATTGGCCCGATCCGATGGCGCGCGCGGCCCGGTGGCGCATCGTCTGGACCCGGCGGCGCCAGATCTCGTTGCGCATCGCCATCATGTGCAGCGTGAAGAACAGCAGCGTGAACGCCACCGCCATGACCAGCAGCGGATAGAGCAGCGAAGGATGGATCGTCGGCCCGTCGAGCCGCATGACGCTTGCGGGCTGGTGCAAAGTGTTCCACCAGTTGACCGAGAACTTGATGATGGGGATGTTGACGAAGCCGACCAGGATCAGCACCGCGGTGGCCCGCGCCGCGCGCCCCGGCTCGTCCATGGCGCGGTTGAGCGCGATCAGGCCGAGGTACATCAGGAACAGCACGAAGACCGAGGTCAGGCGCGCGTCCCAGACCCACCAGGTGCCCCACATAGGCCGGCCCCAGAGCGAACCGGTAACCAGCGCCAGGAAGGTGAAGACCGCGCCAATGGGCGCGGCCGCCTTGGCCGAGACATCGGCCAGCGGATGGCGCCAGACCAGCGTGCCGATCGCCGAGACGGCCATCAGCGAATAGCACATCATCGCCAGCCAGGCGGCGGGCACATGGATGAACATGATCGAAACGGTGATGCCCTGCTGGTAATCCTCGGGGGCGTTGAACGACATGACGAGCCCGGCCGCGAAAGCCGCCAGCGTCGCTGCCCAGAGCCAGGGAAGAATCCGGCCGCTCAGCTCCAGGAATCGGGAGGGATTGGCCAATCTCGTCAGCCAGCCTGGGGAGATGCTCACATCGCTCATGGCATCTGTCTAGCCATTTGCCCGGACAAGTTCAATTGCCCGGGTCAATCTGCCGCTGCCTTGAGCGCCACGGCCGCCGCCACCGGCCCGAGTGCCGCGAAAAACAGGGTGATGGCCGAGAGGATCATGAACGGCGGCCAGAACGGGTCCGGGTCGGTGACGGCGGCATAGCTGGCGCTGACGCCGAAAATCAGCACCGGAATGGCCAGCGGCAGGATCAGGATCGAGACCAGCAGACCGCCGCGGGGCAAGGCCACGGCCACCGCGGCGCCGGTGGCACCGATGAAGGCAATCGCCGGCGTGCCGGCCAGCAGCGTCAGCATGACCGCGCCGGTCGATTCGAGCCCCATGTTCATCAGCAGTCCGAGCAGAGGCGAGACGAGCACCAGCGGCAGGCCGCTTGCCACCCAGTGGGCAAAGCTCTTGACGAAGACGGTGAGGATGAGATCCGGCGTCTCCTGCATCAGGATGAGGTCGAGAGAGCCGTCCTCGCGGTCGGCCTGGAACAGCCGGTCAAGACCGAGCAGCGAAGCCAGCAACGCGCCGATCCAGAGAAAGGCCGGGCCGATCCGGGCAAGCAGGTTGAGATCCGGGCCGATGCCGAAGGGTGCGACGGCGACGACGGCGAGAAAGAACAGCACCGCCAGCATGGCCGCGCCGCCGGACCGGGTAGCGATGGCGAGATCGCGGCGGAACAGCGCCATCATGCCCGGACCTCCGACCTGTCATCCCAGGTGCCGTGCTCCGAATCAACGGCGTGATGGACGCCGTCGAGCCGCAGGGTCTCGACCGACTCAAGCCCGAGCGGCTGGTGGGTGGCGGCGATCGCCATGCCGCCGCGCTCGAGATGCGCGGTGACCAGACCGGCAAACATCGAATCAGCCTTAGCGTCGAGCGCCGCGGTCGGCTCATCGAGCAGCCACAGCGGCCGCCGCGCCACCAACAGACGCGCAAGCGCGATGCGGCGCTTCTGGCCGGCCGAGAGATAGCCGAAGGGAAGGTGCCCGACGCCGCTGAGCCCGACCGCGTCGATGGCCGCATCGACGGAGAGGCCCGACGGCTGGTCGGCAGCGAGAAAATTGCGCCAGAACGAGAGGTTTTCGGTGACCGTGAGCTCCCGCTTCATCGCATTGGCGTGGCCGAGATAGTGCGCTTCCCGGGCGACCGGGAGATCGATGCCGGCGGCGTCCGTCAGGCGGAAACTGCCCTCGTCGGCGCCGAGCAGTCCGGCCAGAACCCGCAGCAGGGTGGACTTGCCCGCGCCATTGGGGCCGGTAACGACAAGGGCACGGCCCGATTGCAGGGTGAAACCGACAGCGGAGAAGACGACGCTGTCCCCGCGCCGGCCGCGTAAATTCGTTGCTTTCGCCTGCATTGGCCCCCGTATTCCCGCCACCGGGATCAGGTCCCGGATTCACATCTTTGAAAAAACACTGCTCTACGCCGATTGTTGGTCTGGATCGTTCTTACGAAATTATCTATAAGGCCTGCAACCACGCCAGCGGTCGGCGTGAATTTTTTATCCTGGAGCCGAACATGGCACCCCGAAAGGGTGGCGCGGGCGGACAGCGGAAATGATCGTACCCGCAATCCTCGACAGCGCGTCAGCGCATCAGGTGTTCGCCTTCAGACTTCGGCTGAACTGACGAAAGCGGGTTGCCTGTGGCAAAATCACTCGACAGCTTCAATTGCCGGTCCGTCCTGAATGTGGACGGAACCGACTATGTCTATTATAGCCTCGTGGAAGCCGAAAAGAACGGTCTTGCCGGCGTGGGGCAACTGCCATTTTCCATGAAAGTGCTTCTGGAGAACCTCCTGCGCAATGAAGACGGCCGCACGGTGAAGAAGGGCGACATCCTCGCTGTTGTCGCCTGGCTCACAAACAAGGGCAAGGCGGACGCTGAGATCGCCTATCGCCCCGCCCGCGTTCTGATGCAGGATTTCACCGGCGTTCCCGCCGTGGTCGACCTGGCCGCCATGCGCGACGCCATGGTGGCGCTCGGCGGCGATCCGCAGAAGATCAACCCGCTGGTTCCCGTCGATCTCGTCATCGACCACTCGGTCATCGTCGACGAATTCGGCACCGCCTCGGCGCTCGGCCGCAATGTCGAACTGGAATACGAGCGCAACGGCGAACGCTACCGCTTTCTCAAGTGGGGCCAGCAGGCGTTCAAGAATTTCCGCGTCGTCCCCCCCGGCACCGGCATCTGCCACCAGGTCAATCTCGAATATCTTGGCCAGACCGTGTGGACCAAGGAAGAGGACGGCGAGATCGTCGCCTATCCCGACACCTGCGTCGGCACGGACAGCCACACCACCATGATCAATGGTCTGGGTGTCCTGGGCTGGGGCGTGGGCGGCATCGAGGCCGAAGCAGCGATGCTCGGCCAGCCCATTTCGATGCTGCTCCCGGAAGTTATCGGCTTCCGCCTCACCGGTGCGCTGAAGGAAGGCGTCACCGCCACCGATCTGGTGCTGACCGTGGTGCAGATGCTGCGCAAGAAGGGCGTCGTCTCCAAGTTCGTCGAATTCTATGGCCCCGGCCTTGATTCGATGTCGCTGGCCGACCGCGCCACAATCGGCAACATGGGCCCGGAATATGGCGCCACCTGCGGGTTCTTCCCGGTTGATGGCGAAACCATCAACTACCTGACGATGTCGGGCCGCGACGAAGACCGCATCAAGCTGGTTGAAGCCTATTCCAAGGCGCAGGGCATGTGGCGCTACACCTCTGAAGCCGATCCGGTGTTCACCGACACGCTCGATCTTGATCTCGGCAGCGTCGTGCCGTCGATGGCTGGTCCGAAGCGTCCGGAAGGCCGGATTCCGCTCGAAGGCATCGCCACCGGCTTCGCCAAGTCGCTGGAAGACGAATACAAGAAACCGGGTCAGCTCAACAATCGCTACCAGGTCGAGGGCGAGGACTACGATCTCGGTCATGGCGATGTCGCCATCGCCGCCATCACCTCCTGCACCAACACCTCCAACCCGAGCGTTCTGATCGGCGCCGGGCTTTTGGCCCGCAACGCACTGGCCAAGGGTCTCAAGACCAAACCGTGGGTGAAGACCTCGCTCGCGCCCGGTAGCCAGGTGGTGGCCGAGTATCTGGAAAAATCCGGGCTTCAGGCCGATCTCGACAAGCTCGGTTTCAACCTGGTCGGCTTCGGCTGCACCACCTGCATCGGCAATTCCGGCCCGCTGCCGGCGCCGGTGTCCAAGACCATCAACGACAAGGGCCTGATTGCCGCCGGCGTTCTGTCGGGCAACCGCAATTTCGAAGGCCGCATTTCGCCCGACGTGCAGGCCAACTACCTGGCCTCACCGCCGCTGGTGGTGGCCTACGCCCTGGCTGGTTCGGTCAAGATGGACCTGACCAAGGAGCCGATCGGCGAAGACCAGGACGGCAACCCTGTCTACCTCAAGGACATCTGGCCCTCCTCGCAGGAGATCCAGGAGTTCATCATGAAATATGTCACCCGCGCACTCTACGCGGCCAAGTATGCCGACGTGTTCAAGGGCGACGAAAACTGGCAGGCCGTCGAAGTGCCGACGAGCCAGACCTATGCCTGGGAAGACTCGTCGACCTATGTGCAGAACCCGCCCTATTTCGAGGGCATGGGCAAGACCGGCGCCGGAATTTCCGACATCAAGGGCGCTCGCGTGCTGGGTCTGTTCGGCGACAAGATCACCACCGACCACATTTCTCCGGCAGGCTCGATCAAGGCCCAATCACCGGCAGGCGCCTATCTGATCAATCACGGGGTCGGCGTGGCGGATTTCAATCAGTACGGCACCCGTCGCGGCAATCATGAAGTGATGATGCGCGGCACGTTCGCCAATATCCGGTTGCGCAACCACATGCTGGGACCGAACGGACGTGAAGGTGGCTACACCTTCCACTATCCGTCGCGCGAGGAGGTCTCGATCTTCGATGCGGCCATGCAGTACAAGGCCGAAGGCGTGCCGCTGGTGATTTTCGCAGGTGCCGAATATGGCAATGGTTCGTCGCGTGACTGGGCTGCAAAGGGAACGAATCTGCTCGGAGTCCGTGCAGTTATCGCCCAGTCCTACGAGCGCATTCACCGGTCCAACCTGGTTGGCATGGGTGTGATTCCCTTTGTCTTCGAGGAAGGCACATCCTGGGAAAGCCTCGACCTGAAGGGCGACGAGACGGTGTCGATCGAGGGACTGACCAATATCCAGCCGGGCGAGAAGAAGGTCGCCAAGGTGACCTTTGCCGATGGCACGGTCAAGGATGTGCCGCTGGTCTGCCGCGTCGATACGCTCGATGAACTCGGATACCTCAAGAACGGCGGCATCCTTCAGACGGTGCTGCGCGACCTGGCCGCCTGAGGCCATTCGCCACGGAAGAACAGACGCCGGGGCCAAGCCCCGGCGTTTTGCGTTCCGGTGCGCCGACCCGGTCTCACCGCAAGTTGATTTGGACGTGTGTGCGGCGCGGCGCTAGAAGAGGGTTCACCATTCCCTGAGCCAAGCGTATTGCCGGAAGGCCACGACATGTTGAAAATGATTGCCGTCGTCGCTCTTTCCCTCCCCGCTCTTGCCGCTGCGCCGATGCCGGGAATGGCCAGGGATCTCGTCGGCGTGGTCGAGCTGTTCACCAGCCAGGGCTGCTCGTCGTGTCCGCCCGCCGACGCGACGCTGTCGCGGCTGATCGACGAAGGCAAGGTGCTGGCATTGAGCTATCATGTCGACTACTGGAACTATCTCGGCTGGAAGGACACGCTGAGCTCGCCCGCCAGCACCGAGCGGCAATACGGCTATGCCCGCACGCTCAACCGGAGCAGTGTCTACACGCCGCAGGCGGTGATCAACGGCCGCGACCATGTCAACGGAGCAGACGATGCGGCCATCAGGGCAGCGCTCGCTGCTATGACGGCCAGACATCAGGGCCCTTCGGTGGATGTTTCCATTGTCACCGATCCGCAAGGCGTGCGCGTGCACATCGGCGCCGGCCAGGGCAAGGCCAATGTGGTGGCGGTCTATTTCGACGAGAAGACCAAGGTGGCCATCGACCGCGGCGAAAACCGCGGCAAGACCATCACCTACCGGCACAGCGTGCAGGCGACGGAAACCATCGGAATGTGGTCGGGAGGCGAGGTGACGCTGAAGCTGCCGGAATCGGTGCTGGCGGCCCATCCCGGCCGCGGTTGCGCCATCCTGCTGCAGCAGGTGTCGCGCGACGGCGCGCCGGGCGCCATCCTGGGCGCGGCGGTGATCGACGCCAAGGCAGCGGGCTGACGCAAACCCGAACAAAAAAAGACCGGCTTCGCGCCGGCCGGAGTATGGGGATGCTGCCTCCAGTCCCGGGAATGGGCTTTGAAAAGTCGGTCCGACCCGAAGGCTCCGAGGGGCTGGGGGGCTGAAAATCGAAATCCCCGGGCCGGACCATTTGAGGCAACGACCTCACTCTCGTCCCCGAATCGGGCGCGGATTTGACTGAATTACGGCCGAAATGTGAGAAATGCAGGCCCGGTCGGCACCGCCGCCGGGCATTCGCTCGGCCTCTCCTGAGAGCGGCGCCCCGGCAGGCCCGGTCGATCCGCCCGCGCCGGAATCCTCATCCTCGCCGGGGTTGAATTCCCCGCCTCTTGAGGCAAACTGGCGTGCCAACTGCTTCGAGGTGAGCCGAGAGATGACGGACGCATCAGATTCACGCAAATCCCGGCGCGCCGACAGCCAGGACAAAGAGCCCGTGCTGGTCGATCTCGCCGAGGCGCGGCGCCGCGAACAGCCGGAGCTGATCACCTTCCAGCGCCGCGAGCTCGATCTCATTCTTCGTCTCTACGGCCGGATGGTCGCGGAGGGACACTGGCGCGACTATGCCATCGACCACCTGCACGACCGGGCGGTGATCTCGGTGTTCCGCCGCGCCAGCGAAGTGCCGCTCTACCGGATCGAGAAAGACCCGTCGCGCGCGCGCCGGCAGGGCGCGTTCAGCATCACCGCCAGCGCCGGCGCGGTGCTCAAGCGGGGTCACGATCTGGCGCAGGTGCTGAAGTTCTTCGACAAGCCGCCTCGCCTGGTCTGACCTCCGGTCGACCGGGTTCAGCCGCGAAACAGGGTTCCCGGATAGCTTTGCATCTCGGGGTCGGTGGTGCTGCCTTCGCCCAGCGCGATCTGCATCAGCGCGGTGTCGAGCCAGCGGCCGTGCTTGTAGCCCGTGGCATGGATGAGGCCCGCATCGACGAAACCGGCCTTGCGGTGCACCGCCACCGAAGCCGGATGGGCGCCGCCGATCACCGCCAGCATCTGCCGGAAGCCGAGGCCCGCGCAACGCGCGAGCAGCTCCGCCAGCAGGGCGCTGCCGGTACCGCGGCCCTGCGCCGCGGCGGCGAGATAGATCGAATCCTCCACCAGCCAGCGGTAGGCAGGCCTGGTGCGGAACGCGGAGGCATAGGCATAGCCGATGATGGTTCCGCCGTCCTCGGCGACCACGTAGGGGTAGCCGTCAGCGACGATGGCCGAATGGCGGCGGGTCATCTCGGCAAGATCGGGCGCGACAAGCTCATAGCTGGCGACGCCGGTCTCGACGCTCTCGGCATAGATCGCGGTGATGGCGGGAAGATCGGCGGGACGGCAATCGCGGATGATCATGGCGGTGTCGGGTCCGGTGGAGCTCGCCACCTTCTAGACCAATCGGGACCGAAGGCAAACAGGCCGGCGCAGCCCCGTGATCACCGGCCGGAGAGTGTTGCGTGGGCATAAAAAAAGCGGCCCGAAGGCCGCTTTTCCTGTCGATTGCGACGGACTATTCGCGGTTGCCCATGAACTGGAGCAGGAAGGTGAACAGGTTGATGAAGTCGAGATAGAGACGCAGCGCACCCATGATCGCCTTGCGACCGGCGGTGGCGTCTGAATCGCCCTCGTAATACATCTCCTTGATCTGCTGCGTGTCGTAGGCGGTCAGGCCTGCGAAGATCAGCACGCCGATTGCCGAGATGGCGAACTGCAGCGCGCTCGACTGCAGGAAGATGTTGACCACCATGGCGATGATCAGGCCGAACAGGCCCATCATCAGGAACGAGCCCATCGCCGACAGGTTGCGCTTGGTGGTGTAGCCATAGAGCGACAGCGCACCGAACGACGCCGCGGTCACGAAGAAGGTCTGCGTGATCGACGCACCGGTGTAGACCAGGAAGATCGACGACAGGGAGACGCCCATCAGCGCTGCGAACACCCAGAAGGCGGTCTGCGCGGAGGCGACGCTCATCTTTTCAAGGCGTGCGCTCAGGAAGAACACCATGCCCAGCGGCGCAAGCATGACCACCCACTTGAGCGGCGAACCATAGAGCGCGGCGCCAAGGCTGGTCAGCATCTTGCCGTTGCCGAGCGTGGCAACCGCGGCGGCCGGATCGTTGGTTGTCGCAAACATCGCGATGGCATAGGCAGCCACGCCGGTGATGCCCAGACCCATTGCCATGAGATTGTAGACGCGCAGCATATAGGCGCGCAGACCCTGATCTATATCAGCGTCGACGTGGGCGCCTCCTGCCACGCGGACATTCGAATTGCGAAAGTCAGCCATGATTTCCTCTTATAAGCCCCGGATAGGTTTACGGAGTCGGGAACTTTCATCCCAGGCGCCGCTGCGGGGCTCCAGCATGCCTGCGTTCAATATGATGATTGAATCAACCGACCACAAGGGCTCGCGCGCCGGAAGCGGCAATTCCTGCCGATTTCCGCCGTTCTGGATCCGAGAGACCCGCTTCCCGCTCTTCTAGGGCCCATCGCGTGAATTCAGATTCACGCGATGGCCGCAGCTCTCTGTAAGGATGCATGTCGTGATCCCGAAACCGCTGGACGCTTTCGGGCGACCTGCATTAGAGTTCGCGCAGCACCGGTGCGGCCTTCTGGCCCAGAACCCGCCAAGTGCCGGCAAGGCCGATGCCGACGGTGACGACGAGGGCCACGCCGAGCGTCGCGAACGCGATGCCCGGCATGAACTGCGACGGCATGTGCATGATGCGGCTGACCAGGAACCAGGCGGCGACACCGCCGAATCCGAGCGCAAAGATCGCGGTGGCAAGTCCCAGCAGGCCGTATTCGTAGCTGTAGGCCCGGATCAGCGTGCGCCGGGTGGCGCCGAGCGTCTTGAGCACCACCGCGTCATGCATGCGCGCCCGGTTGCCGGCGGCCAGCGCGCCGGCGAGCACCAGCACCGAGGCGATCAGCGCCACCGAGGCGGCAGCGCGGATGGCGATGCCGATCTGGCCCACCAGCCGGTTTGCGATCTCGATGGCGTCCTTCACCCGGAGGCTGGTGATGGTCGGGTGCGCCTGGGTGACATTGCGCAAGATCTGGCCTTCGAGCGCCGCATCGGCGCCCGGATCGGTCAGCGTCGCCATCCAGGCATGCGGCGCCCCGGCGAAAGTGTTGGGCGAAAAAACCATGACGAAGTTGATCGACAGCGATTCCCACTCGACATCGCGCAGATTGGCGATGCGGGCCGTGATAGAGCGGCCCAGTACCGAAACGGTGACGGTGTCGCCGATCTTCAGGCCGAGTTCGCCCGCCTCTTCCGCCGAGAAGGAGACAAGCGGTTCGCCGGCATAGTCTGCCGCCCACCATGAGCCTTCGGCAAGGCGGGTGTTTTCGGGAAGGTTCCTGGCATAGGTGACGCCGCGGTCGCCGCGCAGCACCCAGCGCCCGCCTTCGGGTACGTTGGCCTCGCTGACTTCCTTGCCGTTGAGCTCGAGGATGCGGCCGCGCAGCATCGGCACCTTGATAATCTTTCCTTCAGGGGCGGTGGCCCTGACGATGCGCTCGAAATCCTCGATTTCATTGGACTGGATGTCGACGAAGAAGAAATTTGGCGCGCGCTCGGGCAGGTTGCCGGAAAGTTCGCGGCGCAGATCTGAATCGATCAACGCCAGGGTCACCAGCAGCGCCAGCCCGAGGCCGAGCGACAGCACCACCGAAGGGGTTAGCGCGCCGGGGCGGTGGATGTTGCCGATGGCGAGCCGGAGCGGGGTCGAGGGGACGACGGGCGCCCGGCGCGCGAGCCATTGCACCAGCTGGCCGACCAGCCGCAGCACCAAGAAGGCGGCGGCGACGCCAATGATGAAGATGCCGGCCACGCGCTTGTCGTCGGCGGTGGCGATCGCGGCGGCGCAGAGAAGGGCAAGCGTTGAGCCGGAGGCGATCAGATAGGGCAAGCCGGCGCGGGCCCCGGCCGAAAAGCCCTGCTGCCGGAACAATGCGGTGGCCGGGATTTCGCCTGCGCGCCCCAGCGGCAGCAAGGCGAAGGCGAAGGCAGTGAGCAGGCCGAAGAGGGCCGCCATGCCGAGCGCGGAAGGGTAGAGTTCGGCATGGGCGGTGACCGGCACCATGCCGGCGAGAAAGTTCGCCGCCAGGAACGGCATCGAGGCGCCCGCGACCAGTCCGATGACGACCCCCATGGCCGCGATCAACATCACCTCGATGAGGTAGACAAGCACGACGAACCGCGACTGCGCACCGACGCATTTGAGCGTGGCAATGACGCCACGCTTGGAATCGAGATAGGCGCGCACGGCGTTGGCGACACCGACACCTCCGACGATCAGCGCGGTCAGACCCACCAGGGTGAGGAACTGCGAAAAGCGTTCTATGTTGCGGGTGAGCGCGGGGGCGGCATTGGCGCTGGTGCGCACCTGCCAGCCGGCGTCGGGAAATCCGGCTGTCGCAGCATCGCGAACGGCCCCGATGTCGGCGGCGCCGGCCGCGTCAAGGCGGACCCGGTAGCCGTATTCGATGAGACTGCCCGGACGGATCAGCCCGGCGCTGGTGAGCGCCTCA
The DNA here is from genome assembly GCF_003182275.1 of Hoeflea marina. GTDB lineage: Bacteria > Pseudomonadota > Alphaproteobacteria > Rhizobiales > Rhizobiaceae > Hoeflea > Hoeflea marina. The sequence continues at coordinate 269,761 of NZ_QGTR01000005.1, read as the reverse complement.
GCCGAGATCATCAGCCGCGGCGCGAAGCCGAAGCCCTCCGACAGCGCATCGGGCTCGGTGACCATGGTGGCGCGGATCTGGAAACTGGCGTCGCCGACAAGCAGTTTGTCGCCGATGACGAGGCCGAGGCGGTCGAGCAGGATCTGTGCCGTCACGGCGCCGTAGCTCCCGTCGCGGAGCTCGAACAGCGCCGCACGGGGCAATGCGGGCTCGGTGACGAGCGCGCCGTAGAGAGGGTAGGCCTCATCCACGGAGCGCAATTCAACCAGCGACTGGTCGGAGCCGTCGCCGGTCCGCGCCATGGTTCGCAGACCGGCGCCGGCCGAGACCTTGCCGAGGCCGGCAATGAATTCGCGCTGCGCCTCGTCGATGTCGCGGTTGTTGGTCTCGAAGCGGATATCGCCACCGAGAATGGTCCGGCCCTCGGCGGCGATCGAACCGGTCATCATCTGCGAGACGGAGTTGACCCCGGCTATGGCCGCAGTTCCCAGCGCCACGCAGGCGAGGAAGATGTAGAAGCCGGACAGGCCGCCGCGCAGTTCGCGCAGCGCCAGCCGGAAGGCCAGGCCCGTTCCGGCCGGATTGGCCGCGCTCATGCCAGAGCCCGCGCGGCGGCGCCCTCAGCCGAAGTGGAATCGCCGACGATGCGGCCGGAACGGACCGACACCTGGCGGCTGCAGCGGGCGGCGAGGCTGGTGTCATGGGTGACCAGCAGCAGCGTGGCGCCGCGCTCAGCCTGCTTGGAGAACAGCAGCTCAATGATCTGCCGCCCGGTCTCGCCATCGAGATTGCCTGTGGGCTCGTCGGCGATGATCAGGATCGGGTCGGGCGCGAGAGCCCGGGCAATGGCGACACGTTGCTGCTCGCCACCGGAGAGCTGTCCCGGGAAATGGCTGAGCCGCTCGCCGAGTCCCACCGCGACCAGTTCCGCGCGCGCCCGGTCGAAGGCATCGCCGCGTCCGGCGAGTTCCAGTGGGACCGCGACATTCTCCAACGCCGTCATGTTGGGAATGAGGTGGAAGGACTGAAACACAATGCCGATGGTGCGGCCGCGCACGGCGGCCAGTGCATCTTCGCCCAGACCGTGAAGGGCGGCATCGGCGACATGGATTTCTCCCGCGTCGAGCCTCTCGAGGCCGGCGATCACCATCAGCAGCGTCGACTTGCCGGAACCCGAGGGGCCCACGATGCCTACGGATTCACCCTTGGCGATGTCGAGGTCGATGCCCTTGAGAACATGCACCGAGGAGGCGCCGTTGCCGAGCGTGAGATCGGCGGCCCTGAGTCTGACAATTGTTTCCGTCACGAGGCCGCTTCCTGTCATGATTGAACGATGGGTGAGATGTGAAACATTCGCTCCCTTGCACTTAGGGGCGGGACAGCCGGATTTAAAGACTGGGCCGGATCGATGCCGCCCGCGGGCCGTCTTTTGCCGGAAGACCGCGACTACGGGCGGTGTCCGGCTTGGCACCAGCCCGATAGGTCACTATCAGCAGGAAGGACGCCGCATTTCCGGCTCAATGCGCCCGATACTCCAACCTGGCACGCGCCAACCGGCCGGGTCCCACTGCGAAGCCGAAGGTGAACAATGACCGAAATCACGATCCTGTTTGGTGGTCACGGGGCGGAACGACTGGTGTCGGTCGCCTCGGCCCAGAACCTGGCCAGCCATGCCCCTGACGCCGATCTGTGGTTCTGGCAGTCCGACGACCACTTCATCCCGGTCAGCCACGCCGAACTCGCCGCCCACCGCTCCGCCTTCGAGATCGCATTCGAGCCCACGTCGAAGCCGCTGGCCCGGAGCATCGACGAAGCTCTGGAGCGGGCCCAGGCCGACTCGCGTCTGCTGGTACTCGGCCTGCATGGCGTCGGCGCGGAAGACGGCGCGCTGGCGCTGGACTGCGAAAGACGACTGATTCCCTTCACAGGCTCGGGGTCGGCTGCGGGTGCGAGCGGCTTTGACAAGCAGCAGTCCAAGCTGCTGGCGGCCGCCCGGGGAGTCCCCGTCGCCCCCAGCCTCCTCATCTGCGCCGGTGCGGATGGCTCGGCCGCTGCCGGCTTTCTGCAGCTCCACGGACCATTGGTCGGCAAGCCCGTGGCCAGCGGCTCCAGTCACGGACTGATCGCCATCCGCGATCCATCCGGGCTGGACCTGCTGAGCGCCGCCAGCGCCGAATGCGACTACATGCTCGAACCCTTCGTCAGCGGGCGGGAATTCACCGTCGGAGTGAGCCAGATTGACGGCGTGCTGCGGGGGCTGCCGCCGGTGGAGATCGTGCTCGACCCCGATGTTCAGTTCGACTACAGCGCCAAGTATCTTGGCCGGGGTTGCCAGGAAATCTGCCCGGCCGACATTCCGGATGCCCTGTCCGGCCAGCTCCAGAGTCTGGCTCTTGCCGCCCACGCGGCCATCGGCGCCTATGGCTATTCGCGCACGGACCTGATCGTCGGGCCGGACGGGCCGGTGTTTCTGGAGATCAACACCTTGCCCGGCCTGAGCAAGGCATCGCTGATCCCGCAGGCGCTGGCGGCCGCCGGCGTTCCCTTTTCCGACTTCCTGTCCGAGCAGATCGAGCTTGCCCGCCGCCGCTACGGCTGAGGCGACGGCGGCCGGCTCCTGGAGCGCTGCAGTTTGTTTCGGCTGCCGCGCGCCTATATAGGGCAGCAGCAACAGCCGGCCACGGCGACCACGGGAGCACGATCATGGGTATCAAGAACACGCTGGCGTCAATTGCGGTCGCAGCCACCATTCTCGTCGCCAGCACGGCGGCGCGGGCGGAGACGCTGAGCATCGTCGGCTTCGGCGACAGCCTGATGGCCGGCTACCAGCTGCCGTCCAGCGCCGGCTTTCCGGCGCAACTGACACAAGCGCTGCAGGCTCGCGGCCACGACGTGGTGATCACGGATTCCGGGGTGTCGGGCGACACCACAGCCGACGGGCTGGCGCGGGTCGACTGGTCCATTCCCGACGGCACCGACGGTGTCATTCTCGAACTCGGAGCCAACGATGTTCTGCGCGGTCTGCCGGTGTCGGAAACCAGGAGCAATCTGGAGGCGATAATTGCCCGGCTGCAGGACCGGGGCATCCCCGTGCTGCTGGCTGGAATGCTGGCGCCGCCCAATATGGGCGGGGACTATGCGGCCACGTTCAATGCAATCTATCCGGACCTCGCGAAGCGCCACGACCTGATGCTGTACCCGTTCTTCCTCGACGGGGTGACAGGCAATCCCGGGCTGGAGCTCAGCGATGGAATGCATCCCAACTCCGACGGGATCAAGGTCATGGTGGAAAACTTCCTGCCGGTCGCGGAACAGTTCGTGGGTTCGCTGCAGGCGGAATAGCACGGGCCATGATGCCGTGCAGGCCGCACGATCCCGGCATCGGGTTGGGTCGAAATGATCCCACAGCGCGGTTTGCTGCGATGCAACAAAACTTCGGTCTTCCCTCAAGGTTTGGGGTTGCTCCGGGGGGCAGGGCGTGATTCGTTGGAGTTCAGACGATTCGGGGGAAAGGCGATGCCAAGGCTTTTTACCGCACTCGAGATACCGCGTGATGCCGCAATGTCGTTGTCATTGCTGCGCGGCGGGCTGCCAGGTGCACGCTGGATAGATGTCGAGAACTATCACATCACCCTGCACTTCATCGGGGATGTCGATCCGCTCGCTGCCGACGAGGTGGTTCATGCGCTTGACCGGGTCGACCGCGCCCCTTTCACCCTGTCGCTGTCGTCACTGGGTTGTTTCGGCTCAAAGCGGCCGCATTCAATATGGGCCGGGGTCGCACCTTCGCCGGAGCTGATGGCGCTTCAGGGTGAGATCGGCCGCATCTGCCAGCGCATCGGGCTGGCGCCGGATCCGCGAAAATTCGTCCCGCATGTGACACTGGCGCGATTGCGCAATCCGAGGCTTGCCGATGTGGTTCAGTATCTGGGCAGCCGGGGTGATTTCCGCACCATGCCGTTCACGGTGGGCCGCTTCGTCGTGATGTCGTCGCGGGATTCGGTCGGCGGTGGCCCCTATCTGGTCGAGGATGCCTATCCGCTGGTCGACCGCACTGTTCAGGCCAGATTCCGCAACAGCGCCGAGCACCCCTGGTCGAGCATCCGATAGACGGCTTCAAAGCCGTCCGCCGCATCATGGTAGGGATCGGGCACATCGGCGCGGATGCCGAGCGTGTGATCGAGGAACAGCCGGATCCGGCCTTGCGCGGCCAAGGGCGCGCGCGCTTTCAGGGTTGCCTCGTTGGATCGGTCCATGGCGAGGATCAGGTCGAATTGCTGGAAGTCCGCGGCAACAATCTGGCGTGCGGATTGCTGGGAGATATCGATGCCGTGGCTGCGGGCGACCGCGATGGAGCGCGGATCGGGCGGATCTCCCGCATGCCAGCCGCCGGTGCCGGCGGAATCGAGACGGAAAGCCTCCAGCCGCTCGACCTGATGCAATTGATGCCGAAAGATCCCCTCGGCCAGCGGCGAACGGCATATATTGCCCAGGCAGACGAAGAGCACCGATCCAATTCGTTTGGTTTCGGATTCGGCGCTGTCCATCATGATTTGCTCCACAGGAAGGTAGGATTGCCCGATGTCACGAGAGAAACTCGATAGCACGGCCGTTGCCGAAATGCTCGCCACGCTTGACGGCTGGTCCGCCGCCAAGGACAGCGGCTCGATCTCGCGCCAGTTCCAGTTCAGGAATTTCAGCGAAGCCTTCGCCTTCATGACCAGAGCCGCCATGCTGGCGGAAAAGCTCGATCACCATCCGGAATGGAGCAATGTCTACAAGACCGTGGACGTGACACTCTCCACCCACGATGCCGGCGGGTTGACCGAACTCGACTTCAAGATGGCGGCACTCATGAACAAGTTCGCCCGCTGACGCAGTTCGCCCAGATCTGCGCAGTGGTCTCGGGATCACGGCATGCATCATGACAAAGAACCAAGGCACATCGTGGGAATCTGAAGTCACGCGATGTGCTTTCGACAGAGGCCGACAGGGGCCGACCACCGGATGAGTTGAAGCCTGCTCTGTTCGCGCCCATATGACCATGCAGCAACCGATGACGCGGAGGGTTTCATGTCAACGATCGAGGGTGAGATACTCGGGCCGGAGGCGCGGGTGGACGATGCGCAGGAGCAGAAGGTCCGCGCCGGCTTCTGGAGGACGCTCACGCGCGCCGCCAGCCAGATCCAGTTCGCCGAGGACGTGGTGGCCGGCTATTACTGCGCGCTCGATCCCAAGACTCCGGCGCGGGCGAGAGCGATCCTGTTCGGGGCGCTGGCCTATTTCGTCCTGCCCGCCGATGCCGTTCCGGATTTCCTCGCGTTCATCGGCTTTTCGGATGATCTGGCGGTGCTGACCATGGCGATCGCCACGGTGCGCGGTCACATGACCGAAGCGCACAAGGCGGCGGCGCGGAAGGCGCTGGCGCAGATGCGCGGCGAGGGCACCGGCAGACCGGGGACCAGCGGACCGGACTGAAGCCTGCCCAGTGCCAGATGCCCCGACGTCAAACTCTCGCCGGATTCGTCGCGTTACAGTCCGTAACGAAGTGGTGAACAGCCCATTGCCGACCCTCCGCTCGATGCGGTTCCGCGTGGGAAAACGGAACATGTCGCGGAATTCCGGCCGGATTTCGCCATTTCTTGACAGTTTGGTAACCAGGATTAAGTCAATATGAACCAATCGATTCACATCGCTCCGTCGTCATTGTGGCGGAGCGGGAGAGACGTCACGGGATCAGAAACCGGTAGGATAGCTATGTTTGGGAAGAAAATTGCAGCCGCACTCACGGTGGTTCTCGCGACGACCGCAGCCGCAGCCGCACAATCGCCGACCCGCATTCAGCAATTTGATGCCTGGGGGGCCTATTCCTATACGTCGGGCAACGCCAAGGTCTGCTACGTGCTGTCGGTGCCGACAAGCTCGACGCCCGCCAATGTCGATCACGGCGACATCTTCTTTCTGATTTCGCAGCGCCCCGGCCAGAATGTCAGCTATGAGCCGCAGGCGATGATGGGTTATCCGTTGCAGGAGGCCTCGAAGATCAATGTCGTCATCGACAGCCGAAGCTTCACCCTCTTCACCCGCGGCAATTCGGCCTGGGTGGAAAACGCCGCCGAGGAGCCGCAATTGGTGGCGGCGATGAAGGCCGGCACGGCGATGACGGTCAAGGCGGTGTCGCGGCGCGGCACCAACACCTCCTACAGCTATTCCCTCAAGGGTGTGACGGCGGCGCTCAACCAGATTGCCAGCTGCAACTGATCCGGCTGCGGACCGAGACGTCAAGAGAGCCGGGCAACCGGCTCTCTTGCGTTTCAGGCAAGCGCGTGCAGCGTGTCGAGCAAAGGTGACGCCGGTGCAAAAACCTGCTACAGCGCCGCAATCCTCCAACATGTGCGAACAAAACCATGGCCGTCTCCCTTGATCTCATGAACCCGGCAAGCCGCCCGGTGGCAACTCCAGCCGCCGGCGAGAAGGCGTCGCTGATCGGACTCAGCCGCGAGGAGATGGTCGATGCGCTGCGTTCCCACGGCGTGGCCGAGCGGCAGTTGAAGATGCGGGTCAGCCAGATCTGGCACTGGCTCTATGTGCGCGGCGTCTCGGACTTCGCCGACATGCTCAACATCTCGCGCGAATTGCGCGAACTCCTGTCCGAGCGTTTCTCCATTGCCCGGCCGGAGATTGCCGAGGAGCAGATTTCCAACGACGGCACCCGCAAATGGCTGATCCGGTTTCCCTCCCGCGGCGCCGGGCGCCCGGTGGAGATCGAGACAGTCTACATTCCCGAGGAAGGGCGCGGCACGCTGTGCATTTCCAGCCAGGTCGGCTGCACGCTGACCTGCACCTTCTGCCACACCGGAACTCAGAAGCTGGTGCGCAACCTCACCGCCGAAGAGATTCTGGCACAGCTGCTGATTGCCCGCGACCGGCTCGGCGACTTCCCCGACCGCGACACGCCGGTCGGCATGATCGCCCCGGCGGAAGGCCGCAAGGTTTCCAACATCGTGATGATGGGCATGGGCGAACCGCTCTACAATTTCGAGAACGTCAAGAAGGCGCTGCTGATCGCATCGGACGGCGACGGCCTGTCGCTGTCCAAGCGCCGGATCACGCTGTCGACGTCGGGGGTGGTGCCCGAGATCGCGCGCGCAGGCAACGAGATCGGCGTCATGCTGGCGATATCGCTGCACGCGGTCCGCGACGAGCTGCGCGACGAACTGGTGCCGATCAACCGGAAATATCCGCTGGCCGAGCTGCTGGCGGCCTGCCGCGCCTATCCCGGCGTCTCCAATGCACGCCGCATCACGTTCGAATATGTGATGCTCAAGGGCGTCAACGACAGTCTGGCGGACGCCCGCGACCTGGTGCGGCTGCTCAAGGGCATTCCCGCCAAGATCAACCTGATCCCCTTCAATCCATGGCCCGGATCGGTGCACGAATGCTCGGACTGGGAGCAGATCGAGGCGTTCTCGGACTTCGTCAACCATGCCGGTTACGCCTCGCCCATCCGCACCCCGCGCGGCCGCGACATTTCGGCGGCCTGCGGCCAGCTGAAGTCTGAATCAGAACGCATGCGCAAGACGGACCGGCTGGCGATGGAAGCCGCGATGATCGCCGGCCACGGCGCGGACTGACCGGGAATGGGGAATTTCGCCCGGCTGTTCCTGCGCTTCATCGCCATCGGAGTCGGGTTCTTCGTGGCCTGCATTGCCGCGGGAACGACTTACGCGTTCCTCGCCCGGCTGATCCAGCCCGAGGATTTCGGTCGCTATGACGAGGTCGAGATGACGGTGACGCTGATTATCGGCGTGCTCGGCGTTTCCAGCCTGTTCGCCCGGGCGGCACTGGTGCCGGCGCTGGTGCTGATCTTCCTATTCGAATTCCTGCGCCTGCGCGACTGGCTCAGCCATGCTGTCGCCGGGGCGCTGATGACGCTGGCGCTGTGCGCCGTGCCGTTCGCCGAGGGCGGCGACATCCCGATCAACATGATCGCGGTGCTGGTCACCTGCGGGATCGTCGGCGCGTCGATCTACTGGCTGGTCACGGGCTGCCGCGCCGGACGCTGGCTGCCGAGCGAAAGCCCGGAGCCTCCGCCGCAGGGCTGAGGCCGATGTCAGCGGGCGTGGGCGAACAGGATGCGCACCGCAAACAGGGAAAAGACGGCCGCAAAAACGCAGTCGACGACGCGCATCGCCTTCGGCTGGCGCTTGAGCCACGACGAGATGCCGTGGGCGCCGAGCACGATGACAATGACCACAGGCACCGATTCGAGCACGAAGAGCAGGCCGAGCGTGATCAGCTTGCCGGCGATCAGCGGATCGCCGGCGGCGACGAATTGCGGAAGAAAGGTCATGAAAAACAAGATGATCTTCGGGTTGAGCAGGTTGACGCCGAGCCCCTGAGCCCAGTTCGAACCGAGGCTGCGGCCGCTGGCGGCCGCGTGGGCCACAGTCAGGCTCGATCCCTTGCGCAGGGCCTGGACCGCCAGCCACAACAGATAGGCGGCGCCTGCCACCTTGAGCGCAAAGAACCCCATCGGCGAAGCCACCACCAGCGCGGACAGCCCAAGCGCCACCAGCAGCGTGTGGATGGCGATGCCGGTCATGGCGCCCAACACGCAGGCAAAGCCTGCTATGCGCCCATCCGACAGCGAGCGCGAGATGAACAGCGTCATGTCGGGGCCGGGCGTGATCGCCAGCACCAGGGAGGCGGCCGAGAAGGCGAGAAAGGTTGACAGGTCCGGCAGATATTCGATCATGGCGCTCTCTCCCATCACCCGGCACCGATCATCGGCGATCTGGCCGCATTCGCCACCCGATTCCATGCTTTCGCGACCATTGCAAGCTTGTATCCGCAAGCTTTCTGGCTAAAGTGCCGCCGCATCGCGGCAGGGCGGCCGCACCGTCACAGAACAGGACTTTTGATCCCATGGTATCGCACAAGGACGTCAAGAAGGTTGTCCTCGCCTATTCGGGCGGGCTCGACACGTCGATCATTCTGAAATGGCTGCAGACCGAGCTGGGCGCCGAAGTGGTCACCTTCACCGCCGATCTCGGCCAGGGCGAAGAGCTGGCGCCGGCGCGCAAGAAGGCCGAGATGCTCGGCATCCCCGACAAGAACATCTATATCGAGGACGTGCGCGAGGAATTTGTCTCCGACTTCGTCTTCCCGATGTTCCGCGCCAACGCCGTCTATGAAGGCGTCTACCTGCTCGGCACCTCGATCGCCCGGCCGCTGATTTCCAAGCGTCTGGTCGAGATCGCCGCCGAAACCGGCGCCGACGCCATTGCCCATGGCGCCACCGGCAAGGGCAACGACCAGGTCCGCTTCGAACTCTCCGCCTATGCACTCAACCCCGACATCAAGATCATCGCCCCCTGGCGCGACTGGACCTTCAAGAGCCGCACGGATCTGATCAAGTTCGCCGAGGAGCACCAGATCCCGGTGGCCAAGGACAAGATGGGCGAGGCCCCGTTCTCGGTCGACGCCAACCTGCTGCACTCCTCCTCCGAGGGCAAGGTGCTGGAGGACCCGGCGATGGAAGCCCCGGAATACGTGCACATGCGCACGATCTCGCCGGAAGCAGCACCCGACAAGGCGACCATCATCAAGGTCGGCTTCGAGAAGGGCGACGCGGTATCGATCAACGGCGTCCGGATGAGCCCGGCCACCCTGTTGGCCGAACTCAACACCCATGGCCGCGACAACGGCATCGGCCGTCTAGACCTGGTCGAGAACCGCTTTGTCGGCATGAAGTCGCGCGGAGTCTACGAGACTCCCGGCGGCACCATCCTGCTCACCGCCCACCGGGCGATGGAATCGATCACGCTCGACCGCGGTGCCGCCCATCTCAAGGACGAGCTGATGCCGCGCTATGCGGAACTGATCTATTTCGGCTTCTGGTTCTCGCCCGAACGCGAGATGCTGCAGGCGGCGATCGACCTGAGCCAGCAGCATGTCGAGGGTGAAGTCACGCTCAAGCTCTACAAGGGCAATGTGATGGTCACCGGCCGCGAGAGCGACAAGTCGCTTTATTCCGATGCGCTTGTCACCTTCGAGGACGACCGCGGCGCTTATGACCAGAAGGACGCCGCCGGCTTCATCCGGCTCAACGCGCTGCGCCTGCGCACCCTGGCCGCGCGCAACCGTCGGACCTGACAGGCCTGCACCGGGGCGGGTGATCCCGCCCCGGACGGCCCCGCCCCGCAGTCCGCGCAAGGCTGATTGCGGTCCCAGGGCGGCGGATCGACGCTGGACGGTTGCAGGCGGTGCCGCGCCCGCCTACATGCGGAGTTCAACAGGATATTGTCATGACTCAGCCCGCGCCCGATCTCGACCCCGTCTTCCACTGGAGCGGCCCGCTCGGCCTGCCCAATTTCCGCACGATCCGCGATGACGCCTTCGCCCCGGCATTCGACATCGGCCTTTCCGGCCACGACGCCGACATCGCGGCGATCGCCGACAATCCGGACGCCCCCGATTTCGCCAACACGTTGGTGGCGCTGGAACTGGCAGGCGACCAGCTCAGTCATGTCTCGTCGCTGTTCTGGAACCGCGCCGGCACCGACACCAACCCGGTGATCCAGGACCTGGAGCGCAACATGGCGCCGCTGTTGTCGCGGCATTATTCGAAGATCGCCATGAACCCGAAGCTGTTTGCCCGCATCGACGCGCTCTACCAGGGACGGGATGGCCTCGCACTCGATGCGGAACAGCAACGGCTCCTGGAGCGGGTGTGGAAATCCTTCGTCAAGTCCGGCGCCAGGCTCGATGCCGCAGGCCAGAAGCGGCTGGCGGAGGTGGGCGAGCGGCTCGCCAGCCTCGGCGCCCAGTTCGGCCAGAACGTGCTCGCCGATGAGAGCGAATGGCTGCTGCTGCTCGATCAGGACGCGGACCTCGAAGGCCTGCCGGACTATCTGCGCGACGCCATGGCGGCGGTGGCCAGCGATCGCGGCCATCCCGGCAAATATGCCGTCACGCTGTCGCGCTCGATCATCGATCCGTTCCTGTCGCTGAGTGCCCGGCGCGACCTGCGCGAGACGGCGTTCAAGGCGTGGATCGCCCGGGGCGCCGGCGGTGGGGCCACCGACAATGCGGCGCTGATCGCCGAGATCATCGCGCTCAGGACCGAGAAGGCGCAACTGCTCGGCTACGAGACCTATGCGGCCTACAAGCTCGACAACACCATGGCCAAGACCGCCGAAGCGGTCGAGGAGCTGCTGGGCGACGTCTGGACCCGGGCGGTGAAGAAGGCCGGCGAGGAAGAGGCGGATCTCGAGGCGCTGGTGGCGGAAGACGGCGCCAACCACCCGGTCGAGGCCTGGGACTGGCGCTATTATGCCGAAAAGCTGAAGGCGCGGCGCTTCGATTTCTCCGAATCCGAGCTCAAGCCCTACCTGTCGCTGGAACGCATGATCGAGGCCTGCTTCGACGTGGCGGGCCGGCTGTTCGGCATTTCCCTGACCGAGAGGCCGGAACTCACCGGCCCGCACCCCGATGCCCGTGTCTTCGATGTGCGAGACAGGTCGGGGGCGCATCTGGCGGTGTTCATCGCTGATTATTACGCGCGGCCGTCGAAGCGCTCCGGCGCCTGGATGAGCGCGCTGCAATCCCAGCACGGCCTGACCACCGCGGAGGGCAAGGCCGGCGAGACGCCGATCATCCTCAACGTGATGAACTTTTCCAAGCCGTCGGCCGGCAAGCCGGCGCTGCTGTCTCTGAATGACGCGCTGACGCTGTTTCACGAGTTCGGGCACGCGCTTCACGGCATGCTGTCGAGCGTCACCTACCCGTCGCTGTCGGGGACCTCGGTGTCGCGCGACTTCGTCGAACTTCCCTCTCAGCTCTACGAGCACTGGCTGATGGTGCCGGAAATCCTCGAGAAGCATGCGCGGCATTTCGAGACCGACGCGCCGATCCCGCGCGCGCTGCTCGACAAGGTGCTGGCCGCCAAGACCTTCAATGCCGGCTTCAACGCGGTCGAGTTCACGGCCTCGGCGCTGGTCGACATGGCCTGGCACACCGTCACCGGCGCCATCGATCCTGTCGGGTTCGAGGCCGCGACGCTGAAGCGCCTCGGCATGCCGAAGGCCATGGTCATGCGCCACGCCAGCCCGCATTTCCTGCATGTGTTCTCCGGCGAGGGCTATTCGGCAGGCTACTACTCCTACATGTGGTCGGAGGTGCTCGATGCCGATGCCTTCGCCGCCTTCGAGGAGGCAGGCGATCCGTTCGATCCGGCAACCGCCGAGCGGCTCAAGTCGGAGATCTACTCGACCGGCGGCACCCGCGATCCCGGTGAGCTTTACGTCGCCTTCCGTGGCCGGCTGCCCACCGCCGACGCGATGCTCGCCAAGCGCGGGCTGGCCTGACAGGCCGCGGGATTCGGGTGCCGCAACGGGTCAACCGGCCTGTTCCGGCGCCCTGTCCTTTGACAGCGATGGGCGCGATCTGGCGATGATCGCTTCGATCGCGTCGGCGAGGTGAATCTCGGCGATGCTGCGGTCGCCGTTCTCGACCCGGATCCTGTGGGCCTCGAACAGCACTTCGGCGTGGGAGGATCCGGCCGGGGGCTCGAACCGATAGGCGGCAAGCTCCACGAGGAATCCCAGCGGATCGCTGAAGTAGATCGAATCCATGAACCCCCTGTCCTTGACGCCGCTGTGCTCTATGCCGCGTTCCGCCAGCCGCTCCATGGCCTGGGAAAAGGTGGCTCTCGACACGTTGATGGCAAGGTGGTGCACGGCGCCCGGTTCGGTCGAGGTGCGGGTGCGGTCGGGCCGGCGTTCATCATTGGTGAAGACCGTGATCAGCCTTCCGTCCCCGGGATCGAAATAGAGGTGGCTTTCCGAGGCGTTGTCGAGATTGGGCTGTTCGAAGACGAACGGCATTCCGAGCACGCCTTCCCAGAAGTCTATCGAGGTCTGCCGGTCCGCTCCGACAAACGTGATGTGATGTATTCCCTGTGCCTGCAGTGTCCGCATCCTGCTCTCCTGTAGCTGACTGTCCCGAGCAACCGCCTCACCCTGCGCGATCGCGGTGCATCGCCGCATTTTACAACCGTCCGACGTCGCGTGCCACGGGAATGTGACCGGCGGGTTGCCGGGGTCGGCAGGTGGCGAGATGGTTTCGAACCGTGTTGGGAATTCGTCTCCGGCCCGCTGCACGTGGGCACCTTCGGTCCCGACGACCTCGACCAGACTTTCGGTTCGAACTCAAATACATCAAGGCGCCGGCGGCCGATGAGGGCGCCGATCTGTCGCCGTCCATGGGACTGCAGCTCTTCGGCCTCGTCGACATCGACGGCGACAGCGAGCAACTGACGGTGCGGCTGATGGATCGCGGCGAGGCGAAGCTGTACAAGGTGACGCTCGATCCGGTGCGCAGCGCCTGACGGCCACACGCATGGCGGGCACGCCGGGCTGAAGGACGCGTCGACAGCAGGCCCGGCCGATGCCATATAAACCAAGCTTTCCGGTTTTCCCTTTCGCATTTGCGAAATTCCATGTATGGACGCGCCAACTGGAACCAGCGCGTCCCTGCGCTCCCCCGATCCCGAGTGAGACCCATGTCCATCCGCAATATTGCGATCATCGCCCATGTTGACCATGGGAAGACCACCCTCGTTGACGAACTCCTGAAGCAGTCCGGCTCCTTCCGCGAGAACCAGCGCGTCGCCGAACGCGTGATGGATTCCAACGATCTGGAAAAAGAACGCGGCATCACCATCCTTGCCAAGGCCACCTCGGTGGAATGGAAGGGCAACCGCATCAACATCGTCGACACGCCTGGCCACGCCGACTTCGGCGGCGAAGTCGAGCGCATCCTGTCGATGGTGGACGGCGCGATCGTGCTCGTCGACGCCTCCGAAGGCCCGATGCCGCAGACCAAGTTCGTGGTCGGCAAGGCGCTCAAGGTCGGCCTGCGCCCGATCGTGGTCATCAACAAGATCGATCGTCCGGACGGCCGCCATGAAGAAGTCATCAATGAAGTCTTCGACCTGTTCGCCGCGCTCGACGCCACCGACGACCAGCTCGACTTCCCGATCCTCTACGGTTCGGGCCGCGCCGGCTGGATGAACCTCAATCCCGAGGGCCCGCAGGACGAAGGTCTGGCGCCGCTGCTTGATCTCGTGCTCAAACATGTGCCCGAGCCGACCGTGGTCGAAGGTCCGTTCCGGATGATCGGCACGCTGCTTGAAGCCAACCCGTTCCTGGGCCGCATCATCACCGGCCGCATCGAATCGGGCTCGATCAAGTCGAACCAGCCCGTCAAGGTGCTCGACCAGTCGGGAAAGGTCGTCGAGACCGGCCGCATTTCCAAGATTCTCGCCTTCCGCGGCATCGAGCGCCAGCCGATCGAGGAAGCCCATGCGGGCGACATCGTCGCCATCGCCGGGCTCACCAAGGGCACCGTGGCCGACACGTTCTGCGATCCCTCGGTCACCGAGCCGATGACGGCGCAGCCGATCGATCCGCCGACCGTGACCATGTCGTTCATGGTCAATGACAGTCCGCTTGCCGGCACCGAGGGTGACAAGGTGACGAGCCGCGTCATCCGCGACCGCCTGATGCGCGAAGCCGAAGGCAACGTGGCGCTCAGGATCGAGGAGTCTGAAGAAAAGGACTCGTTCTTCGTCTCCGGCCGCGGCGAACTGCAGCTGGCCGTGCTGATCGAGACCATGCGCCGCGAGGGCTTCGAACTGGCCGTGTCGCGTCCGCGAGTGGTGATGCATGAAGACGAGAACGGCAAGCTGCTCGAGCCCATCGAGGAAGTGGTCATCGACGTCGACGAAGGCCATTCCGGTGTCGTCGTTCAGAAGATGTCCGAGCGCAAGGGCGAGATGATCGAACTGCGTCCCTCCGGCGGCGACCGCCTGCGTCTGGTCTTCCATGCGCCGACCCGCGGCCTGATCGGCTACCAGTCGGAAATGCTGACCGACACCCGCGGCACCGCGGTGATGAACCGGCTGTTCCATAGCTACCAGCCTTACCGGGGCGACATCGCCGGCCGTACCAACGGTGTGCTGTTGTCCAACCAGTCGGGCGAAGCGGTGGCGTATGCCATGTTCAACCTGGAAGACCGCGGCGCGATGATCATCGAGCCGGGCGAAAAGGTCTATGCCGGCATGATCATCGGCATCCACACCCGCGACAACGACCTCGAGCTCAATGTGCTCAAGGGCAAGCAGCTGACCAACATCCGCTCCGCCGGCAAGGACGAGGCCGTCAAGCTCACCCCGCCGATCCGGATGACGCTCGACCGCGCCCTGTCCTGGATCCAGGACGACGAGCTGTGCGAAGTGACTCCGGTCTCGATCCGGCTGCGCAAACGCTATCTCGACGCCAACGACCGCAAGCGGTTCGGCAAGTCCAAGACCGGCGTCGCCTGATCATTACAATGCAGCACTTGCGCCGAAGGTTAACGAGGCGTTAACCTTCGGCCGGTTGTCCACCGAACAAAGCTGTGGGCAGTCGGCCCGCGCAGGTCATCAGCGCTTCGCGGGTCGGGCTCTGACCGGTAACGTGGCTGCATGAACGCACTGACCATCGAGATCAGGCACGCTGAGCCAGCGGATGCCCCTGCGATTGCGGAGACCCACCGGGCTTCCTGGCAGTATGCCTATGCCGGAATCCTGCCCTACAGGACATTGCGCGCCATGCTCGAGCGCCGCAACGTCTCATGGTGGCGGCGGGCCATTCGCGGCTCCACCAGCATCCTGCTGCTCGATGTCGGCGGCACCGTTGCCGGCTATGCCACCCTCGGTCTCAACCGCGCCCGCTCGTTGCCGCAGGAGGGCGAGATCTACGAACTCTATCTGCGTCCCGAATACCAGGGCGTCGGCCTCGGCCGGAAGCTGTTCGCCGAAGCGCGGCTGCTGCTGTCGTCGCTGGGCTGCAAGGGATCGGTGGTGTGGTGTCTCGAGGACAATGACCCGGCGATGGCGTTCTATCACGGCCAGGGCGGCCGGGATCTGGCAGAGGGTTTCGAGTTGTTCGACGGCAAGACGCTGAAGAAGGTCGCCTTTGCCTGGAGCTGATGCTGCAGTGCGAAAGTCCGATTGCGTTCCGGCCGGTTTGTCTGTATCCCGCCGGTGAATGCCGCACTTGCCCGCCAAGCCGCGGCGTGTCTCTTTCGCCAAGGCATCCCCAGACTGTCGGCCCATAGCCGCATGCGGGCGCCAAGGCTGTGCACTGGATCGGAGCAGTCATGCGCATAGACGCCATCAGCATCGGCGACAAGCCACCCCACGACGTCAACGTCATCATCGAAGTGCCGGTCGGCGGACAGCCGATCAAATACGAGATGGACAAGGAAGCCGGAACGTTGGTCGTCGACCGGTTCCTCTACACGTCGATGACCTATCCGGGCAATTACGGCTTCATCCCGCATACGCTGTCCGACGACGGTGATCCGATCGATGTGCTGGTTGCCAATACAAGGCCGCTGATCCCGGGATGTGTCATCAATGTGCGTCCGATCGGCGTGCTGGTGATGGAAGACAATGCCGGCCAGGATGAAAAGATCATCGCCGTGCCGTCGCCGCACCTGACCAAGCGCTACAAGGATGTCCACGAACACACCGACATGCCCGACATCACCATGCAGCAGATCGAGCATTTCTTCGAGCACTACAAGGATCTGGAGCCCGGCAAGTGGGTGAAGATCGGTGGCTGGCAGAATGCCGAGGTGGCGCGCCGACTGATCGTCGAGGCAATCGAGCGGGCCAAGTCGAAGGCCTGATCAGGCCTGCGCCGCAATCTCCCTGAGACGGGCGGCAAGAGCGTCGGGGTCCCCGAGGATCTCGATGCTCTTGATCCGGCTCGTCGGGCCGGAGACGATGCTTATGCTGCTCTTGGCCACCCGCAGTCGGGACGACAACAGGGCAATGACCGCCTTGTTGGCCTTGCTCTTTTCGGCGATCGCCGTCACCCGCGCCCTGAGATGCCTGTTGCCGTCGGCGTCGCCTGCCAGGCCGGCGAAACCGTCTGCGCCCGCGCCCGGCGTCAGCCGCAGTTCGACGAGGACCCGCCCTTTCCCCAGCCGCAGCCAGTCACTCACAGGAACAGCGGCATGACCGATGTGGCAAGAAAGGTGCGCAGGAACATGATGATCAGCAGCAGGATGATCGGGGAGATGTCGAGACCGCCAAGATCGGGCATGATGCGGCGGATCGGGCGCAGCGCCGGCTCGGTTGCCTTGTAGAGAAACTCGCCGATCATTGCGACAAAGCGGTTGTTGGAATTGACCACGTTGAAGGCGTAGAGCCAGGAGAAGATGGCGCTGGCGATGATGATCCAGGTGTAGAGGCCGAGAGCAAAATCGATGGTGCTGAAAAGGGCGAACATGTACGTCTCCGTCAATTCGAGTGGCTGACATGTAGCCACTCGATCCCATCGCGGCAAGGGCGGGCGGCGGCTCAAAGGTGGCAGATTGGCAGGAAACCACCGATACCGGTTGACGGCCGGCACAAATCGGTGGCGCGGGTGCTCAGGCCGGGTATAGGTTCGCGCCCTGACCACCGGATTTGCCAATGCTCCTGCCCCTTTCCGCGGCCGACAAATATGCCGCCTTTCGCCATCGTCCCTTTCTCTTCTACTTCCTGGCGCGGTTCCTGTCGGGATTCGGCATGCAGATCGTGTCCGTGGCGGTCGGATGGCAGATCTACGACATGACGCGCAATCCGTTCGACCTGGGCCTGGTCGGGCTGATCCAGTTCATGCCGGCGCTGGTGCTGATCCTGTTCACCGGAGCCGCAGCCGACCGCTACGGTCGGCGCACCATCATGCTCCTCTGCGAGGCCGTCATCGCGCTCGGCTCGGTCGCGTTGATCGCGCTGACCTGGCATGGAACGACATCACCGCTGCCGATCTTCGCCGTTCTCCTGGTCATCGGAATTTCGAGAGCGTTCTTCGCCCCCGCCTCGTCGGCGCTGGCCCCGAATCTGGTGCCCGCCCAGGATCTGCCCAACGCCATCGCTTGGAATTCCACCGCCTGGCAGACGGCGACCATCGTCGGCCCGGTGGCCGGCGGCCTGCTCTACGGAATCGCGCCGATCGCCCCCTATGTGACCAGCCTGAGCCTGTTCGCGCTGGCGATCCTGGCCATCTCGCTGGTGCTGAAGCAGCCGCGCCGCAACCGGTCGCAGGCGCAGTCCTGGACCACGCTGATGGCCGGCTTCGACTATATCTGGCGGCAGAAGGTGGTGCTCGGCGCCGTCTCGCTCGACATGTTCGCCGTGCTGCTCGGCGGGGCGATCGCCCTGATGCCGGTGTTCGCCCGCGACGTGCTCGAGCTCGGTCCGTCGGGGCTCGGCTGGCTGCGCGCCAGCCCGGGCATCGGCGCTATAGCCATGGCAATCCTGCTGGCGTCGCGGCCGATCCGCCACAATGCCGGCATGAAGATGTTCATCGCCGTGGGCGTCTTCGGCGCCGGCACCGTCGTCTTCGGCCTGTCCAAAAGCCTGCCGCTGTCGATGGCGGCGCTGATCGTCATGGGCGCCGCCGACATGATCTCTGTCTATGTGCGCCAGAGCCTGGTGCAGCTGTGGACGCCGGACGAGCTGCGCGGCCGGGTCAGCGCCGTCAATTCGGTGTTCATCGGTGCGTCCAATGAGCTGGGCGAGTTTCGCGCCGGCTCGATGGCGGCGCTGATCGGTCCCGTGGCCGCGGTGACCATCGGCGGCGCCGGCACGCTGATCGTCGCGTTGGCCTGGAGTTTCGGATTCCCGGTGCTGCGGCGGATCCAATCGCTCGACAAGGAGCGCACGGGCAAGGCGGACGAGCCGGACTCCTGAGCGGCGGCATTGCGGCCATGCGTGGCGCCAACCATGGCATGCGCCCCAAGGTTCTGATCCGTCGCATTGTCCGACGACGACGTGAAACTCACCTCGTCCGGAAACGGTCTAGGTGTCGGCCGCGTCGTCTCCATCGAGGCTGGTGCCGACGCGGGCCGCGACCCGCTGGCGGGCAAGAACCCGTTCGCGGCCATCGACGCCGAGGAGGTCGGCTATGCGCCAGACCACATGCTCCTCCAATTCGTGCCGGGCGCCATCGGCATAGGCAAGCTCCCACAGAAGCTCGACAAAGTGAATCCGGGCGGCTTCGTCCAGATGGCGCTTGAGCACGCTGGTGAAGGCGTAGAGATCGACCGATTCGCGATCCGCCTCGCGACCGGCGTCGAGCAGTTCGGTGATGCCGGAGCCGGATTTTCCGTAATCGCTGGCAATCAGCGACCTCAGCCGCGCCGATTCCGCCGCATCGATGACGCCGTCGGCGCCGACAACGTGGAAGAACAGCGCCACGGCGGCGACGTCGGGATCATCGGCGGCGGGCCTGCGCGCCTCGTCTTCGCCGCGAAGTCCCTTGATAAAGTCCCGAACCGTCTCAAACATCATATCGTCTCTTCCGTCCTGTTTGCCAAGGGTCATGCGCCAAGGCGTGCACGCGGGCCGATCGGCAGACCGATCCGGTCGCTGAGCGCGGGTCAGCGCGGCGTCTACCGGGGAGATAGGCCGACCGCCGCTCAGAACAACCGGAAACGCTGTTTTGTTTCGGCAGTGGTCTCCTCGTCGACACCCGGATCGTCCGGGCGGTGATTGAGGAACGCCGCCTCCCGGGCCGCAATCTCGCTTTCCTCGGCGGGCATGTCGGCCGGCACGGGCCTCGCGGTGGAGGATGAGGGCGCTGTCTGCGGGGCCTCGGGCCCGGGGGATCCGCCGGCTTCCGCGGGCGCCGTGGCGGCGGGCTGCGGCTCGGCCTGCCGCGAGGTGGCGTCAGCATCGTCGGCATGCTCGATCGGGGTGGCCGCGACCTCGATCACCGCGCCGGCGGGGCTCTCGTTCGTCGCCGCAGCAGTGTCAGCCTGCGCAACGGCGGCGGAGACAGCAGCGGGGCGGGGCGCGCGGACGCCGTCCGCCTCGGCCTCCGTCGCCCGCGCCAACAGCGGCGGCAGGGTGGAAATGGCCCGGTCGACCGAGGCGGTCGCGGTCTCGTGGTCGAGCAGCGGGCCGGACAGCTGCTCGAGCGGCACCTTCCATTCGAAGGCGTCCAGAGTGCCCGAAACGGGGGACACCGGCTCCCAGGTGTCGGAGACGTAGCCGTCGGCCGTCCATGCCGGATCGCGCGGGGCGCGCAGCGCCTGCGAGAGCCAGTGGCGGATGCGGCCCTGGTCGCCGGTCTCGGCTTCCTCGATGTCGGCGAGCAGCAGAAAGACACCCTCGCGAGGCTGCAGCCGCGCCGCAGCCTCGGCCTTCGCGCGGGCGAGATCATAGCGTTTGGCGTCAAGCGCTGCGCGAGCGACGGCGAACAGCGATTCGGGATTGTGCGGCCTAAGCGATTCGAGCCGCTGGGCGCGCTTGAGCCGGTCGGAGACGGAATCACCCAGTCGCGCCCGGACATACAGCTCCGCCACGTCGGGGTGCGGTGTGGTCTTCCACAGCGTTTCCAGGATTTTCGATCCCTTGCGCAGATTGTCCTCCCGGAACAGCGCCCGGGCGGCGATCATGGCCGCGGGAACCAGGCCGGGGGCGAGTCTGACGGCCGCGAGACCATCGTCACGGGCGCCGGCCGGATCAGCGTCAAGGTGATCCATCGCGCGCGCGGTCAGCAGCACGGCGCGCTTGCGGTCAGTCTCGGCCCGATTCAGCATGCCGGCCTGCTTCTGGCGGTCGAGAAGGCTCAACGCCTCGTCCCACTTGCGCTCCCGGGTGCGGTTGGCCAGCGTCGCCTGCCCGGCCCAGGGCAGATGCGGCGCCTTTTCGGCGGCGGTCTCGGCATAATGGTTGGCGGCTTCCTCGGCGCCCAGCCGCCTGGCTTCGAGATACAGGCCGCGCAGGCCGAGTTCGCGGGTCTCCGGGTCCTCGGCCATCGCCTCGAACAGGGCGCGGGCCTCCTCGTGGCGGCCCTCGATGAGGGCGGCCTGGACGTCCAGCAGATGGATCAGCGGCTCCTGATCGGCGCTCAGCAGGCTCTTCGTGCGCTTGTTCATCTTGCGTGCGAGGGCCGCGTCGCCGGCGCCGGCAGCGATCAGTCCGGTCGACAGCGCCTGATAGCCCCGGTCGCGCTTGCTGGCGCGGAAATAGCGCGACACCGTGCGCGGCGAGACGATGATGGCGCGGATCAGCCACCAGCCGACCATGATGACGACGATCAGCGACACCACAGCGGTGACGGCAACCATCAGCGACATCTCGATGCGCTGCCCCTGCCAGGCGATGGTCAGATCGCCGGGACGGTCGGCAAGCCAGGCGAAGCCGAAGCCCATGGCCAAGATGAGCGCAACAAAAAACAGAAGCCGGATCATGGTCTTCTCCTACTTGGCCGGGACGGCGGGAACGGAGGGCAGCACGGCGGTGGCGAGAAGCTCATCGACCCTGGCTCGGGCGGCCAGCTTGTCGCCAAAGGCGCTCGCTGCTGCCTTGGCCGGATCGGGCAGCTGCTGCCATTGTGCCAGCGCGCCCTTGAGATCGCCATCGGTCAGCCGTGTCTCCATGCGGGCCACGATCGCCTCGACGCTGTCGCCCTCGACATCGCCGACCCTGCGCACCTTGACCATGGTCATGGCGCTGGAGAGCAGCCGGTCGAACACGCCGGCATCGGGCTCATCGGGCCGCATGGCGGCAATCATGCTGTCGGCGGCGGCAGGAAAGGCCGCAAGCAGCTGGCTGCGCGTCGGCACCCCGTTGGCGGCAAAGTCGCGCAGGCCGGCAACGGAGGCGTCGTCGGCCGCGACGCTGGCAAAGGCATCCAGTTCGGCCGTGAACGGACCGCCGCGGTCGATCGCCGCCTTCAGCCCGACCGAGGCGATCGCGCGGGCGACGTCAAGATTGGCGTCGGGCCTCGCCAGGTCCGCCTCCGCCTGGGCCACGCGACCGCTGATGGCGGCCTGCTCGCTCTCAAGCGCGGCAAGCGAGGATTCGATCCCGGAGAGCCGCGAATCGATCGCCTGAAGAGCGGACGCATTGGCCGCGCCCTGGTCCTTCACCTCATCAAAGCCGGCGGCGAGGGCCGAACCGGCTTCAGTGCCCGTGCCGGCCTCGGTGATCGTCTCGATCCGCCGGGCCAGCTCATCCATACGGGCTGTCAGGGCGGGTGCGTCAGCGTCCGCGGATTCGTCCGAGGCCTGTTCGATCGCCTCGACCCGCTGTGACAGGGTTGCCACGGCCGCGGCGCTGTCGCTGCCAGTGGGAAGCCCGTCGACCCTGGCCGACAGGCTCGAAAGCCTTGCGTCGAGGTCCGCTGTCGTCACAGACCCCGCCTGCGATCCGGCGGGGAGCGGAAGCACGCCGCCCCATTGCAGTCCATAGATGGCGCCGGCGGCGATCAGCCCGCCAACCAGTCCGGCGGCCAGCCCGCCGGACATGGCCGATGCCGGTCGTGCAGGGCTCGGATCGTTGCGCCCGAAGCCCGCGCCGGGCGAGTCCTTGCGGGGCGACGTCGGTGTGGTGCCGGATGGCTTCGGTCCGGAAGACGCACCGGCTGCCGGGGAGGGCTTGCCGGCCGCTCCGCCGCCGCTGCCGCTGCCGGGGACGGAGGTGCCGGACGACGTGGCCGCTCCGGCCTGCGGATCTGCGGGCCGGTCGTTCCCCGCCGCCGTCTGGGCGTCGGGCTTCTGCATGCCCGGAGCCGACGCCGGCGCATTGGCGGCAGCGTTGCCGGAGGACGGCCTCGGCGTCTCCGGCGCGGCCGGTGTCTCGCCACGCGGGGTGACGTCGGTGGCGTCAAGATCGATGGTCACGGGATCGGGGGACTTCGAGTGGCGCGGGGTGGGGCCTTTGCTCATGGCTTTTCCTCAGACTGGTCGCATCCGGCGGGAGGCGCTGCGGCGACAATTCCAGCGGCCAACTCACCGCAATGCAGCAAGGGATGCAAGCAGGCTTGGCTCGTCGGGCGCCGCGGCCACGAGCGCGCGCGCGCGCCATGGGTCCGGCAGCGCTGCTTGGATTTCCGCCGAGAGGCAGAGGACACGGAAGTCAAAGCGCTGGTCAGTCGGCGTTTGCGGGCAGAGGATGGCCAAGGCCCGTCGGGCGGCGTTGGCCGAATAGAGCAGCAGGACGTCAGGCGGCGGCGACAAGATCGCCTCATTTAGAAAGTCAGTTGAATAACTGATTTCCTGCATTTCGTAGAGGACGATCGGTGTCACCGGGACCGGGGCGGCGCTCAGCCGCTGCTCGAGATCGGGGCTCCGTGGAAGGCCGGCGAGGTAGATCAGCGGCCGGTCGGGGGACGGCGCGAGCGTGCCCGACGCTATCGTTTCCAGCAGCAGGTCGGCCAGACCAGCCGCGGTGCCGGGGCCGGTGACGACATCGGTGAATCCCCGGCTGCGCGCGGCGGCGGCGGTGGCGGCGCCCACGGCGAAGACCGGAACCCGGAGCTGGGCCGGATCGGGCAGCGGCGCACTCTCGAGCGCGCGGAGAGCATTGGCGCTGGTGACGATGAAGGCCGACGGCGAGGTGATCCGTCCGGGCGCCTGGCGGTGAAAGACCGTGCGGAACAGCGGCAGTTCGACGGGATCGTGTCCCATGGCGCGCAGCAGGGCGGCGGTGCGGCTGCATCCGGGTTCGGGTCGCGTGACCAGAACGCGCACGGCTCAGATCCAGGAATCAAAGAAGGCCGTCCCGGCCGCATCCCGGATTTCCGTCCCCGCCGACGTTCCGAGTTCCGCCGCCGAGGCTGCGTGCCCCTGGCGCCGCACCTCGTGGGACACGCTGCCGTCGGGCGTGAGAACCGTGCCGTGAAACATCATCCGGTCGCCGTCGATGCGGGCAAGTCCGGCGATCGGGGTGCGGCAGGAGCCGTCGAGCGTGGCAAGGAAGGCGCGTTCGCAGGTCAGCGCGGCGAAGGTCGGCGCGTGGTTGATCGGCGCCAGCAGGTCGGCAATGCGCGAATCGCCAAGCCGCGCCTCGATGCAGATGGCGCCCTGCCCGGGGGCGGGTGGGAAGGACTCCGGGTCGAGCAGTTCGGTGATGACGGCGGTGTTGCCGAGGCGCAGCAGGCCGGCGTGGGCCAGCAATGTCGCGTCGGCCTGGCCGTCGGCGAGCTTGCGCAGCCGCGTCTCGACCTGGCCGCGGAAGCCGATAACGGTGATGTCGGGCCGCAGCCGCCGGACCAGCGCCTGGCGTCGAAGCGAAGAGGTGCCGACGATGGCGTTTGCCGGCAGGTCGAGCAGGCGCGGGGCGGATCTGCCGATGAGCGCGTCGCGCGGATCCTCACGCTCGAGATAGGCGATGATGCCGAGGCCATCCGGCAGGGAGGTGGCCATGTCCTTGGAGGAATGGACCGCGAAATCCAGCCTTCCGTCCGACAGCTGCTCCTCGATCTCCAGCGTGAACAGCCCCTTGCCGCCGATCTCCGACAGCGACCGGTCGGTGACCCGGTCGCCTTTGGTCGACAGCACGACGATCTCGAAGGCGTCCTCGGCCAGCCCATGCGCCTCGATCAGCCGGTCTCGGGTTTCATGGGCCTGGGCGAGCGCCAGCGGACTGCCCCGAGTACCGATCCGGTAAGGTTTCATTTGCAAGTGATCCCATCCATTGTTACCGACAGACACGTAACGGGCCGGGCCCGCAAGCGCAACAACAAGGCACATCATGTCCGCTGACACGCTGCTCATCCTGGGCATAGAGACCAGTTGCGACGAGACCGCCGCGGCCGTCGTGGCGCGCGATTCCGACGGCCGCGGCCGGATTCTCGCCGATGTGGTGTTCAGCCAGCTCGACCTGCATGCCGCCTTCGGCGGCGTGGTTCCGGAAATCGCCGCCCGCTCGCACTTGACCGTCATCGACCAGCTGATCGCCGAGGCGCTGGCCCGCAGCCAGGTCAGGCTGGCCGACATCGACGGCATCGCCGTGACCTCGGGGCCGGGGCTGATCGGCGGGTTGATGGTCGGCCTGATGACGGCCAAGGCGCTGGCAATGGCGACGTCCAAGCCGATGCTGGCGATCAACCATCTCGAGGGTCATGCGCTGACGGCGCGGCTGACCGACGCCGTCGCCTTCCCCTATCTGCTGCTGCTGGTGTCCGGCGGCCACACCCAGCTGATCCTGGTCAAGGGCGTCGGCGACTACGAGCGCTGGGGCACCACGATCGACGACGCGCTGGGCGAGGCGTTCGACAAGACCGCCAAGCTGCTCGGCCTGCCCTATCCGGGCGGGCCGGCGGTGGAGGCAGCCGCGAAGGCGGGCGACCCGCAGCGCTTCCGGCTGCCGATCCCGCTCAGGGGCACGCCGACGCCGGATTTTTCCTTCTCCGGGCTGAAGACCGCCTTGCGGCAGGCCGCCGAAAGGGAGGCGCCGCTGTCGGAGGCGACGATCGCCGACCTGTGCGCGGGCTTCCAGCTCGCCGTGACGAAAAGCCTGGCCGACCGGGTGCAGATCGCGCTCAGGGCCTTTGCCTACCGCTTCGGCACCGGTGCGCATCCGGCGCTGGTGGTGGCCGGCGGCGTGGCCGCCAATCAGGCGATCCGCGCCACGCTGCTCGAGCTCGCCGGGACCCACGGCTTCCGGTTCATCGCGCCGCCGCTGGCGCTGTGCACCGACAATGCGGCGATGATCGCCTGGGCCGGCGCCGAGCGGATGGCGGCCGGATTTCCCGCCGACGCGCTGGATGTGGCGCCGCGGGCGCGCTGGCCGCTCGACGCCGACGCCAAGGCGGTGATCGGCTTCGGCCGCCGGGGCGCCAAGGCATGAGCGCGACATCCGCCGATGCCGGCACGGCGGCGAAGATCGCCGTGGTCGGCGCCGGGGCATTCGGCACCGCGCTGGCCACGGTGCTGGCCGCTCCTGAAAGCGAGATATTGCTCCTGGGGCGAAGTGCGGAGCGGATGGCGGCCATGGCGGCGAGCCGGGAAAACCCCAGGCTTCCGGGCGTCCTCCTGCCGGACCGGGTGATGCCGACGGCCGATGCCGGCCGGCTCGGCGACTGCACCATCATTCTCACGGTGGTGCCCTCATCTGCCCAGGCAGAGACCGCAGCCCTGATCCTGCCGCATCTCGGACCGGCCGCCGCGCTGGTGATGTGCGCCAAGGGACTCGACCGGGAAACGGGCGAGCCGATCACCGTCAAGCTCGCGGCAGAGGCGCCGAGGCACTCGCTGCATGTGCTCAGCGGCCCCGGCTTTGCCGCCGACATCGCCCGCGGCCTGCCGACGGCGATGACACTGGCGTCGGGCAGCATGGCGGAGGCGGAGGCCATGGCGGCGCAGTTGTCGCGCCGGGCCTTCCGGCTCTATGCCAGCCAGGACCCGGTCGGGGTGCAGATATCCGGCGCGCTCAAGAATGTGCTGGCCATCGCCGCCGGAATCGTCATCGGGGCGGGCCTGGGCGAAAGCGCCCGCGCTGCGCTGATCGCCCGCGGACTGGCCGAGCTGACCCGCTTCGTCGTCGCATCGGGCGGTTTGCCCGAAACCGCCTCGGGGCTCGCGGGCCTCGGGGACCTGGTGCTGACGGCCACCAGCGAGCAGTCGCGCAACTACCGCTTCGGCCTGGCGCTGGGCCGCGGCGAGAGCCCGGAGTCGCTGCTTGCCCCGGGGCGGCCGCTGGTCGAAGGCGCGGCGGCCGCGCAAATTTCCGACCGCGCGGCCAAGGCCCGCGGCGTGACCATGCCGGTGACGGAAGCCGTTGCCAGCATCGTCGGCGGCCGCATCGACGTCAAATCGGCGGTGGATCAGCTGCTTTCACGGCCGTTGCGCATTGAATCTGCCTGATCGACAGGGCATAGATCGGATCAACGTCCCCCAATGATGGAGATTTCCCATGCTTTTCGCACTGCTTTGCAAGGACAAGCCCGGCTCGCTGGAGCTCAGGATGCAGACCCGACCGCCGCACGTGGAATACCTCACGGGTCTCAACGAGGCCGGCAAGCTGAAGATGGCCGGACCGCTGCTCGACGATGACGGCAAGCCCTGCGGCAGCCTGCTGATCGTCGAGGCCGACGACAAGGCCGGCGCCCGGGCACTGTCGGAAGGCGACCCCTACGCCAAGGCCGGCCTGTTCGAGACCGTGGAAGTCCGCGGTTTCAACTGGACCTTCAACGCCCCGGCGTCCTGACGTGGCTTACTGGCTGTTCAAGTCCGAGCCGTTCAAATGGTCCTGGGACATGCAGAAGGCCAAGGGCGCCGAGGGCGAGCATTGGGACGGCATCCGCAATTATCTGGCGCGCAACAACATGCGGGCGATGAAACTGGGCGACAAGGGCTTCTTCTACCACTCCAATGAGGGGCTGGAGGTGGTCGGCATCGTCGAAGTCTGCAATCTGATCCATCCCGACCCGACCACCGACGACCCGCGCTGGGAATGCGTCGACATCCGCGCGGTGTGCGACATGCCGCGGCCGGTGACGCTGAAGGACGTGAAGGCCAATCCGGCGCTGTCGAACATGGCGCTGGTGACCTCGATGCGGCTTTCGGTGCAGCCGGTGACGCTCGACGAGTATCTGGAAGTCTGCCGCATGGGCGGGCTCACCGATCCGCCACGTGCCGACGATTGAGCGCCCGGCGCGGATGAAGACACCCCCGCTCGATTTCATCCGCGCCAACACGGCGCTCGGCGCTCCGCCGCACGTGCCCGAAATCCGGTTGCATCTGGCCGACGAGGCTCATGAGCTCTGGCACAAGACCGAGGAGGAGCTCGATTCGCTCGGCCTGCCGCCACCCTTCTGGGCCTTCGCCTGGGCCGGCGGCCAGGGGTTGGCAAGGCACATTCTGGACAATCCGGCACTGGTCGCGGGCCTCAGGGTGCTCGACTTCGCCACCGGTTCCGGCCTGGTGGCGATCGCCGCCGCCAGAGCGGGCGCGGCGCGCGTCGAGGCGGCAGACATCGACGGCTGGGCAGTGGTCGCAGCCGGCCTCAACGCGCGGGAGAACGATGCCGCCGTCGAGGTGCTGCTGGCCGATGTCGTGGGAACTGATGCGGGCTGGGACGTGGTGCTGGCGGGCGACGTCTTCTACGACCGCGCCATGGCCGAACGACTGGCGCCCTGGTTCTCACGGCTGGTGGAACGCGGCGCCGCCGTGATCGTCGGTGATCCCGGTCGCGCCTATTGCCCCAGCGCGGAGATGACGCTGCTCGGTACCTACATGGTGCCGGTGACAAGGGTGCTCGAGGACAGAGAGGTCAAGCGCACGTCCGTGTGGCAGTTCGGCGGCTAATGCCCGCACCTTGACGGCCAGCCGCGGCGGAGAGATCCTGATCCCGCGCAACCGGCACTGGAGGAACCCATGCAATTTGCAGGACTGAACTGGCTCGCCATCCCGGTGGCGGCAATCTGCGCCTTCATCATCGGCGCCGTCTACTATGGCGCCATGGCCAAGCACTGGATGAAGGCGGCGAAAATCACCGGGACAGGCGAGAAGATGATGCCGTCGCCGGTACTGCTGATCAACAGCCTGGTCATGGAACTGGTGCTTGCCACCATGACCGCCGGCGTCATCGGCCATCTTGGCCCCGGCCAGGTGACGGCGGTCAACGGCGTGATCTCCGGCTTCTTTCTGTGGCTCGGATTCATCGTGCCGACGATCTCCATCAACCAGCGCTATCAGGGGTTCGGCTGGGACCTGACTCTCATCGACTCGCTTCACTGGCTGCTGGTGATGCTGGCCATCGGCGGCGTTGTCGGCCTGTTCGGGGCCTGACACCCGCCGACAGGAGGAGGCTCCGGGTCAGACGACGCGGACGCAGCCGCCGCGGCGGATATGCGGCAGGATTCGCATCAGGTCGCGGCGCTTGAGTGCGACGCAGCCCTCGGTCGGCTCGTAGCCCGGCCGGGCCAGGTGCAGGAAAATGGCGCTGCCCGCGCCGCGGCGGCGGCAGCGCACGTTCCAGTCGAGCACCAGCACCACATCGTAGAGCGCGTCAGGCCGCGCCAGCGTTTCGTGGCTGGCGCCGAAGGGCAGCCTGACGTAGCGGTTGTAGGCGGCGTGGTCGGGCGCATCGCACCAGCCATCCCTCGCTCCGGCACGTCCGAGTTTGGTGGCCGAGATCACGGGGGCGCGTAGCGAGCCGCTGCGATAGCCGCCCAGGACCTTGAGGTCGCCGCGCGGCGTTGCGCCATCGCCCTCGCGCTTGAACGCGGTCTTGCCGCCGCGGCCGATGGCGGCGGCAAACACAAGTCCGCCGAAGCTGACAAGCGCGCGGGTCGGCCGGCCCGGCATGGTTCGCACCACGAGCGACGGGGATGCTGCGGCTGCTGGCAGCCTGGGGCGGGTCGGCAGACTCACGATGATGTGCTCCGAGCGTGAAGGATTGCGCATAAATAGCACTTTGCGGCTGCCCTGAAAGTGCCTAAACAGATCGGCATCCTGTCGTTGCTGGCACAGATTGATGATATATGACATGCACGGTTAAATGGCTCAGGGAGTTCCCATGACGGCACGCACGATTCTTCTGGTCGACGATGACAACGATCTGCGCGAAACACTGGTCGAGCAGCTCTCGCTCTACGAAGAGTTCGCCATCCTGCAGGAATCCACCGCAGCCAAAGGCATCCAGACCGCGCGCGGCACCCACATCGACCTGCTGATCATGGATGTGGGCCTGCCGGACATGGACGGGCGGGAAGCCATCAAGCTGTTGCGCAAGGGCGGCTTCAAGCCGCCGGTCATCA
Organism: Hoeflea marina; assembly: GCF_003182275.1. Classification (GTDB taxonomy): domain Bacteria; phylum Pseudomonadota; class Alphaproteobacteria; order Rhizobiales; family Rhizobiaceae; genus Hoeflea; species Hoeflea marina. Next base: position 240,161 of record NZ_QGTR01000005.1, on the reverse strand, counting down.
TGCTCACCGGCCATGACACTGACTCCGACACGATCCTCGGGCTCGAAGCCGGCGCCAACGACTATGTCACCAAGCCGTTCCGCTTCGCGGTGTTGCTGGCCCGCATCCGCGCGCAGCTGCGCCAGCACGAGCAGAGCGAGGACGCCACCTTCACCGTTGGTCCTTACACCTTCAAGCCGAGCCAGAAGCTGCTGCTCGACGACAAGGGCGGCAAGATCCGGCTGACGGAGAAGGAATCGGCGATCATCCGCTATCTCTACCGCGCCGACCAGAAGGTGGTCACCCGCGACGTGCTGCTGGAAGAGGTCTGGGGCTACAATTCGGGCGTGACCACGCACACGCTCGAGACCCATGTCTACCGCCTGCGGCAGAAGATCGAGCCCGATCCCGCCAATGCGGAAATTCTGGTCACCGAAAGCGGCGGCTACAAGATCATCCCCTAACCGGTGATCGAGCCGCTTGAAACGAAGGGCCCGACATGGCGCTGATTGAAGACATCGCACTGCTCAACAGAGTGGATCTGTTCCGCGAGCTCGGCGAGGACAAGCTCAGGCTGATCGCATTCGGCGCCGAGCGGCGGCGGCTGCAGCCGGGCCAGGTGCTGTTCCGCCAGGATGCTCCCGCCGATTGCGCTTTCGTGGTGGCGGACGGCAAGTTCGAATTGACCCAGGCCGGACGGGACGGAACCGGCGCGGTGATCGGAACGGCCGGTCCCGGCACGTTGCTGGGCGAAATCGCCATGATCTCGCCGGTCACCCGCTCGATGTCGGCGATTGCGCTGGAATCCTCGGAGATCATGCGGATCAACCGGCCGCTGTTCCGCAGGATGCTCGAGGAATATCCCGAGATCGCCGAGATCATCCGCCGGCGGCTGGCCGGAAGCCTGGAGCAACTCAGCCGCGACATCGGCAAGCTGGCGGACCGCTTCCAGGACTGACCGGCCGGCGGGGCGCAGGCCGCTCAGAACCCGAAACGCGCAGTGACCGGCACGTGGTCGGACGGCCGTTCCCAGCCGCGGGCCGCGCGCAGCACATCCACCGACAGCAGATCCGGCGCCAGGTCGGCGGACGACCAGATGTGGTCGAGACGGCGGCCGCGGTCGGATTCGTCCCATTCCTTGGAGCGGTAGCTCCACCAGGTGAAGAGCTTCTCCTCCGGCGGCACGTGCTGGCGCATCAGGTCGACCCACTGGCCCGACTGCTGCAGCCGGATCAGGCCTTCGGTCTCGACCGGCGTGTGGCTGACGATCTTGAGCAGCTGCTTGTGCGACCAGACGTCGGTCTCCAGCGGAGCGATGTTGAGATCGCCCACCAGGATCGCCGAGACTCCGGCCTCGCGCTCGGTCTCGGCGCGGATGCAGGCCATCTCCTCGATGAAATCCAGCTTGTGGCCGAATTTTGGGTTGATGCTGCGGTCGGGCTCGTCGCCGCCGGCGGGAACGTAGAAATTGTGGACGCGGATGCGGCGGCCTCCCGGGGCATCGACAATGGCCGAGATGTGGCGCGTGTCGCCGATGTTGCAGAAATCGCGGCGCTGGTCATCCTCAATCGGCAGCTTCGAGAGGATGGCCACGCCATGGTAGCCCTTCTGGCCGTGGATGGCGGAATATTCGTAGCCGAGCTTGCGGAACGGCGCCATCGGGAAGGCATCGTTCGGACATTTGGTCTCCTGCAGGCAGAGCACGTCGGGCATGGCGCTGGCAAGAAAGGATTCCACCAGCGGCATGCGCAGGCGGACGGAATTGATGTTCCAGGTCGTAATCGAAAATGCCACGGGAAAGGCCTTGCTCGGGGAATCGGATGCGGGTGCGACTATGGCGCACCGCAGGCGCCCGCACATGCGCCAAATGGCACATATCCGGCCTCATCCACAGCCAAGTCGGCTCAGCGGTTCTTCTTCTTGCGCACGTCCTCATAGGGGATGCGGAAGACATCATCGGCAAACTTGACGCCGGTCTGGACGTTGAAGATCATCACCGAGGTGTCCTTGCCCTGGGCGTCGCGGATCGTCCACTGCCGGAGGTCATAGGTCTTGGGGTCGAACATCATGGAGATGGTCGAGTCGCCGAAGACCGACTTGTCACCGAGCACGATGGTGGTCAGATCGGGGTCTTCCTTGACTGAGCGCACCATCTGCTCGGACAGATCGATCCGCTCCGACAGCAGCAGTTTCAGCGGCGTCGCCGACAGCGGATAGAGATCCCAGGTGCGCAGCTTGCGATTGCCGATCACCACGCCCTTGCCGTCGGCAATGACGCGGATGGGCGAGGGGTCCTCGTAGTTGAAGCGCAGCTTGCCGGGGCGGTCGAGGAAGAACTTGCCGCCCGTCTGCTCGCCGCTGGGGCCGAACTGGACGAATTCGCCGGTCATCGATTTGACCGAGGCGAAGTGGTCGGCGATCTTCTGCGCGGCGGCGGATCCCTGCGCCTGGGCCGGGCCGGCCGTCAGCCCGGCCGCCGGGACAGTCAAGGCCATTGCGATGCCGAAAGTCGCGCGGAGCCACGCGCGGCGGCCCGAATCGAATCGACCGCCTGCTGCCGTCTGGATCGCTGTGGGCATGGGATTCTCCTTGTTCATTGGCGCTGTTTGGCGCTCAACTGCGGCACCAGTATGACATTTGCGCCGGGTTCACCGCGGATCGATGTCGCCCTCGGTCGGCACCAGGATCTCGCGCTTGCCGGCGTGGTTGGCGGGTCCGATGATGCCCTCCTTCTCCATCCGCTCGATCAGCGAGGCGGCGCGGTTGTAGCCGATGCCGAGGCGACGCTGGATGTAGGAGGTCGAGGCCTTCTCGTCGCGCAGCACGATGGCCACCGCCTGGTCATAGGGATCCTCGGAGTCGGCCAGGTTGGAGGTTCCGGCAGGACCGCCGCCGCCGCCACCGCCGTCCTCTTCTTCGTCATCCTCGGTGATGGCATCGAGATAATCCGGCACGCCCTGGGTCTTGAGATAGGCCACCACATCCTCGACCTCCGAGTCGGAGACGAAGGGACCGTGGACGCGCTGGATGCGGCCGCCGCCGGCCATGTAGAGCATGTCGCCCATGCCGAGGAGCTGCTCGCCGCCCTGTTCGCCCAGGATGGTGCGCGAATCGATCTTCGACGTCACCTGGAAGGAGATGCGGGTGGGGAAGTTGGCCTTGATGGTGCCGGTGATGACGTCCACCGAGGGACGCTGCGTGGCCATGACGACGTGGATGCCGGCGGCGCGCGCCATCTGCGCCAGCCGCTGCACGGCGCCTTCGATGTCCTTGCCCGCGACCATCATCAGGTCGGCCATCTCGTCGATGATGACGACGATGTAGGGCATCGCCTCGAGGTCGAACTCCTCGGTCTCGTAGACCGCTTCGCCGGTGTGGCGGTCAAAGCCGGTCTGCACCGTGCGGGTGATCGGCTCGCCCTTGCCGGCCGCCTGCTCGACCCGGGCGTTGAAGCCGTCGATGTTGCGCACGCCGAGCTTGGACATCTTCTTGTAGCGCTGCTCCATCTCGCGCACGGTCCATTTCAGCGCCACCACAGCCTTTTTCGGGTCGGTGACCACCGGGGTGAGCAGGTGCGGAATGCCGTCATAGACGGAAAGTTCGAGCATTTTCGGGTCGATCATGATCAGCCGGCACATGGAGGGATCCATGCGGTAGAGGATCGACAGGATCATGGTGTTGATGGCGACCGACTTGCCCGAACCGGTGGTTCCGGCCACAAGAAGATGCGGCATCTTGGCCAGATCGGCGATCACCGCCTCGCCGCCGATGGTCTTGCCCAGCGCCAGGCCGAGCTTGGCCTTGGAGTTCTCGAAATCGCGGCTGGCGATGAGCTCGCGCAGATAGACGGTCTCGCGCTTGAGATTGGGCAGCTCGATGCCGATGGCGTTGCGGCCGGGGACGACTGCGACGCGGGCGGCAATGGCGCTCATCGAGCGGGCGATGTCGTCGGCAAGGCCGATGACCCGGGACGACTTGATGCCGGGCGCGGGCTCGAGCTCGTACATGGTGACGACCGGGCCCGGGCGGACGTGGATGATCTCTCCCTTGACGCCGAAATCCTCGAGCACGCCCTCGAGCATGCGGGCATTCTGCTCCAGGGCCTCCGGCGAAAGCGAGGAGTCCTTGGTGATGCTCTTGGCCTCGGCGAGGAGATGCAGCGACGGCAGCGCGAAGCCGCGCTCCTCGAGCATGGAGGTCTGGGCGTCCTTGTGAACACGGCTGCCGGGCTTCGGCCTTTCGGCCTGCGGCGCGATCCGCACGGTGCTCGCCTGCGGCGGCGGCGCACGCGGCGGCTGGGCGCGCGGCTGCCAGTCGGCCGCGGGATCCTCGTCGTCGTCAACCAGGATGCCGTCGGGGACCGGCAGGTCGTCGTCCATGTCGAAGGGCGGCTCGTCGTCGATCCGGCGGCGGGGGGCGCTCATTTCCGGGTCGGCGCGGCGGCCACCGGATGCCGGCTGGCGGACCGGCTCGAAGGCGGGTTCGGCGCGCACGCTCCAGCTGTCGCGGCCATCGATGGATGAGTCATCGGCCGTTGCATGCAGATCCATGGGTTCATCGTCCGGTCCGAGCTTGCGGATCCGGTTGGCGGACGAGCGCCCCGTCAGGCGGCGCAGGCGGCCGCGCCAGGTGTAATAGGCATGGGTGATGGCGCCGAGCGCCAGCCAGCCGCCGTCGCCATCGGCTTCCTCGTCACCGTCACTGTCCTCGTCCTCAAGGGGAATTTCCTTGACCGCGGCAGGCTTGCGGCGAAGAAGGCCGGCACCGAACAGGAACAGCCAGCCGGCGGGCGCAAGCAGCGCCACGCCGATGATCAGCGCCACCGCACCGGACGGAAATGCGCCCAGAAACAGGGCCGGGATCTTGAGAGCCATGTCGCCGAGGACGCCTCCCAGGCCATTGGGCAGCGGCCATGCGGCCGAGGCGGGAAACAGCCCGAAGAGCGCGGCCGACAGCCAGGCGCTGCCGAACCAGGCGGCCGAGCGTTGCGGCTTGCGATCGATGCCGGTGTCCCGCAGCATCGCCAGACCCCAGAACAGCGCAGGCAGAAGAGCCACGACGCCGGCAATGCCGAAGAACTGCATCACCAGGTCGGCGAAGGCGGCGCCCGTATATCCCAGCACATTGGTCGGCACCGTGCCGCTGGCATTGGAGAAGCTCGGATCATCGACATTCCATGTGCCCAGCGCCGCCGCCGCGAGACCGAGGCCCACGAAGATCGCCACCGCTGCCAAGAGCTGCAGCTGCCGGTGCACGAGGCTGGCCATGGCGGTGTTACCGCGCGGAGTGCCGGGCATGACATTGGGGGTACTTGTTCGCATGGTCACAACTGTCCGAATCGGTTGTCCGGGCCGTCGAGAGGCCCGCCTTGCGCAACCCTAACCGGAGGGCGGTTAATGCCACATTAACCATCCGCGTCGGACACGAAAACGCGGCCCGGAATGATCCGGGCCGCGCTCAATGGCTCCAATCCGCAGCGGTCAGCTGTGGTAGGCGGCCTCGCCGTGCGACGAGAGGTCGAGACCCTGGCGTTCGTCTTCCGGACTGACCCGCAGGCCGAGGATGGCCTTGACGATGTAGAGCAGGACCAGCGAGCCGATGCCCGACCAGACGATGGTGATGACAACGGCCGAGATCTGGGCGTAAAGCTGAGCGCCCATGGTGCCGGCCTCGACCACGTAGCCAGTGCCACCCAGCGACGGGGCGCAGAGAATGCCGGTGCCGATGGCGCCGACAATGCCGCCGATGCCGTGGACGCCGAAGACGTCGAGGCTGTCGTCGTAGCCGAACTTCGCCTTCACCTTGGAGACGAAGAGGTAGCAGATCGGCGAGACAGCCAGCCCGAGGACGATGGCGCCGACGGGACCCGTCGTGCCGCAGGCCGGCGTGATGGCGACGAGACCGGCGACCATGCCGGAGGCCGCGCCGAGGCCGGAGGCCTTGCCGCGGAAGATGGCCTCAACCGCACACCAGCTGATGATGGCGCCGGCGGTGCAGACGAAGGTGTTCATCATTGCCAGCGTTGCGCCGGCGGTCGCTTCCAGGTTTGAGCCGGCATTGAAGCCGAACCAGCCGACCCAGAGCATCGCGGCGCCGACCATGGTCAGCGTCATCGAATGCGGGGCCATCATGTCCTTGCCCAGGCCGATGCGCGGGCCGATGACGATCGACGCCACCAGAGCGGCAATACCGGCATTGATGTGCACCACGGTGCCGCCGGCAAAGTCGATGGCGCCCATGTTGAAGATCAGGCCGGCGCCGTCCCAGACCATGTGGGCGATCGGGAAGTAGACGACGGTGACCCAGAGCACGGTGAAGAGCAGCACCGAGGAGAACTTCATCCGCTCGGCGAATGCGCCGACGAAGAGCGCCGGGGTGATGCAGGCGAAGGTCATCTGGAAGGCGATGAAGACATATTCCGGCAGGACCACGCCATCGGTGAAGGTGGCCGCGGTCGAGTCAAGCGTCACCCCCGAGAGGAAGAGCTTGCCCATGCCGCCCCAGTAGGGCGAGGTGCCGCCGCCGAAGGCGAAGGAGTAGCCCCAGAACACCCAGATCACCATGACGGTGGCGGCGATCAGGGTGCACTGCATCAGAAGCGAGAGCATGTTCTTGGTGCGGACAAGACCGCCATAGAACAAGGCCAGGCCGGGAACGAGCATGAAGAGGACGAGCAGCGAGGATGTCATCATCCAGGCTGTGTCGCCCTTGTTGATGGTCGCAGCCACGGCTTCAACCGCGGGTGCGGCAGCCGTGGTCGTATCCTGGGCGAAAGCCACGAGAGGCGTCAGCGCGGAGGCGGCAAATGCCGCAATGCCGGCGCCGATCCGGTTGGTCGTAAGTTTTGGCATGGAAAGACTCCTGTAAATCGCGACGGTCACAACGCGTCGGCGTCGGTTTCGCCAGTGCGGATGCGCATGGCCTGATCAATGGTGTGGACGAAGATCTTGCCGTCGCCGATCTGGCCGGTCTTGGCAGCTTTCGCGATCGCCTCGACTGCCTGATCGACCATCCCGGATGCAACCGCGATCTCGATCTTGAGTTTGGGCAGAAAGCTCACCGCATATTCCGTGCCGCGATAGATTTCCGTATGCCCCTTCTGACGACCGTAACCCTTCACTTCCGTTACGGTGAGCCCCTGGATGCCGATCTCGGTCAGTGCCTCGCGCACTTCATCGAGCTTGAACGGCTTGATGATGGCAATCACAATTTTCATCTGGTTTCCCATCCTTGTTCACTGCGGCCATGCCGCCTTTGTCGACCGGGAACGCGTTACAAACGCCCACGCTCGTCCTTCTCTAATCAAATGCCGTGCCAGACTCGATTCCGCCGCAAAACAACGGAATTCAGCCGCATTTGTGCCTGATATGCCCAAGAATTGATCAGTCCGACGAATGTTCGTGGCGCAAAAACAGGCAGTGCCGCTTTTCGCACCACGGCGGGCGAGGACTACCCTCCAGCGCCAAGAATCAGTGTCGCCTGCCCTCGGGCGCGGTGGGGGAAGCGGCCGCAATCCGCCGGTTCCAACCCCGCCGCGGTCGGTGCCGGGGAATGCGGATTGGCAGCCTGCCTGTCAGCGGAAGCGCCGCAGCCGCGTCCGGCGGCGCGGAATGGCGGGACGTGGAGCAGGTTCACCGGCACCGACCGGCGGCGGGGAAAGATCCTGTTTACCTGTGAATGGTTTTGCGGCAGCGGCACCGATGGCTGCGACAGGTGGGCAATGCCAGTCGGCGGGCGTGTCGAGCCACACACCCGCCGAGGCCGGGTGACGCCAAAGCCTCCGGATCGGGCCTGCCGTGATCACCGCGGCCCGCCGGCACGATGCAGGTCAGATCGTTGCGGCTACCGCGGCCCGAAGCGCTTCGTTGATGCGGTCCTGCCAGCCTGGGCCGCCCGCCTGGAAATGCTCCAGAACATCCTGATCGATGCGAATCGAGACCAGTTCGCGGGCACCGGGCGGGGCCGCGGCCCTGGCGGGCGCCGGGGCTGCGGCCGGCTTGGCCGGCTTGAACACTGCCTCGGCGGTCTCCAGGGCGCTGACCGGTCGGCGGGGGCGGTTTGCCATCAGGCTGTCCTCCTATGCGTGGATCCCGGCGACGGCGCCGAGGTTGCCGATCGCTTCTATCGCGTGAATGGCGGCTTGTCAGCGCGATTGTGGCCCGTTGGGCTGGGGCCGCCGCTCTGGCTGTGGCGGGGCGACATGAAAAGGCCGGGACGCGCGAGCGCCCCGGCCGATCTGCTTGCCCGCTCCGCCTCAGGCGGCGGCGGACGCCTTGCCGGCGGTCGGAACCTCGGCAATGGTCTTGAGGATCTGCGAGGCGATCTGGTAGGGATCGCCCTGCGAGTTCGGACGGCGGTCTTCCAGGTAGCCGCGATAGGCGTCGTTCTTGACGAAGCTGTGCGGAACGCGGATCGAGGCGCCGCGGTCGGCCACGCCCCAGCTGAACTGGTCGATCGACTGGGTCTCGTGCTTGCCCGTCAGGCGCATGTGGTTGTCGGGACCGTAGACCTCGATGTGATCGGCGCAGTTCTTCTCGAAAGCGGCCATCAGGGCGAGGAAATAGTCCTTGCCGCCGGTCTCGCGCATGAAGGTGGTGGAGAAGTTGGCATGCATGCCCGAGCCGTTCCAGTCCGTGTCGCCGAGCGGCTTGCAGTGATACTCGATGTCGATCTCGTAGGCTTCGGTCAGTCGCTGCAGCAGATAGCGGGCGATCCACATTTCGTCGGCGGCCTTCTTGGAGCCCTTGCCGAAGATCTGGAATTCCCACTGGCCCTTGGCCACTTCGGCATTGATGCCTTCGTGGTTGATGCCAGCGGCGAGGCAGAGGTCGAGATGCTCCTCAACGATCTGGCGGGCGATGGGGCCGACATTGGAATAGCCGACGCCGGTGTAGTACGGGCCCTGGGGGGCCGGGAAACCGGTTTCGGGGAAGCCGAGCGGACGGCCGTTCTGGTAGAAGAAATACTCCTGCTCGAAGCCGAACCAGGCGCCCTCGTCGTCCAGAATGGTGGCGCGCTTGTTGGAGGGGTGCGGGGTGACGCCATCAGGCATCATCACTTCGCACAGCACCAGCACGCCGTTGGTGCGGGCGGCATCCGGGTAGACGGCGACCGGCTTGAGAACGCAATCGGAGCTGCGGCCTTCTGCCTGCATCGTCGAAGACCCGTCAAAGCCCCACAGCGGCAGGTCATCCAGCGTCGGGAAATCCGCGAATTCCTTGATCTGCGTCTTGCCGCGCAGATTCGGAACCGGTGTGTATCCGTCCAGCCAGATGTATTCGAGTCTGTATTTCGTCATTGCTAGTCTCTCCTGATCGAAGCGGTCTGATGCAACCAATTTTCTCATGCGTATGGCGATGGCGGCCAAAGCCACCACCTCGGCTGAGTTCCAACACGCATGAAACGTGCCAACCGGGGGAATCGGGGCGGACACCGCAGGCTTGCGGTGCGCGGCCGCGGGCAGTTTTCCATGAAAAATCGTTGAATCGACGCAGAATGCTGCCGTTTTGACGGGCGTCTGAGCTCGATGCCTATCATCGAGGCGACATTTTGGCGCATTCCGTCCCGCAACGGCAAAAGCCGGCCTGCAGCGCTGCATCACGGTGTGTTGCCTATAATATAGGCAATTGCCTATTTTTTGTGATTTAGCTGATGAATTGTTGCCGCGAAACTGGTATGAACCGGAAACCAATCAGGTCCAGGATTCGTTGGACCACGTGTATCTGCAAGGAGACCAGTCATGGCGCAGGCAGCATTGCAAGGAACCGCAAAGGTCTACCAGTTCCCCGTCGGCGGGCGCGCCGGCTTTGCCGAAGCGCAGAAGGCGAAGCTGAAGGAGGCCGAGCGCCTGAGGCAAATCAGCGAAAGCGTCGTGGATGACTGCTGGTATCATGGCGCCGCGATCCGGGAGAGCGACCCGTCGTGAACGGTGGTCGCGGTCGCGGACCAGCTAACCGCTGAGTCCCGGCCGACGCAGGAACCGGTTGTCAGCCAGCAATTTTGCTGATCCGATGCAGCATGGCCTTTTCCCTTCGCCAGTTGCAGTATTTTGTCGCCGTGGCCGCCGAGGGCACGGTGTCGGGCGCCGCGCAAAATCTGTCGATTTCGCAATCGGCGGTGACCGAGGCGATCAAGGGGCTAGAGACCGATCTAGGCGTGGAACTGTTCGAGCGCCATTCGCGCGGCCTCCTGATCACCCACAAGGGGCACCAGTTTCTCCGCCATGCCACCAAGATCCTGTCCGACGTGTCGGACGCGCGGCGCAGCTTCTCGGCCGAGCGCGAAATCTCCGGCGGCACGCTGCAACTCGGCGTCACCTCACTGGTGGCGGGCTACGTGCTCTCCGACCTGCTGGCTCGATACCGGCGCGCCTTTCCGGGAATTGAAGTGTCGGCCATCGAGGACAATGGCGACTATCTCGAGCATCTGTTGGTGGGGGGCGAACTCGATGTTGCCGTCATCGTGGTTTCCAATCTGCGCGACCGCATGGCGCTGCAGACCGAGATTCTCGAGGTGTCGCCCTACCGGCTCTGGTTGCCGCTCGGCCACCGGCTGGCCTCCGCAGAGAGCATCGAGATCGCCGACCTCGCCAACGAACCCGTGATCATGCTGACCATCGACGAGATCGAAGAAAGCACGGCCAAGCTGCTCAGCGCCATCGGCGGCAAGCCGCGCATCGCCTTCCGCACCCGCTCCGTGGAAGCGGTGCGGAGCCTTGTGGCGACCGGCGCCGGGGTGGCGCTGCTGCCGGACCTTGTCTACCGGCCCTGGTCGCTGGAGGGCGACCGCATCGAATCTCGGGATGTGTCGGGCAGCCTGCCGATGGTGCAGGTGGGGGTCGCCTGGCGTCGCGGATCGCAGCTGTCGCAGGCGGCGCGGGATTTCATCGGCCTCTCGCAGGCGCAGCGGGGCATGCGCCAACGGTGAGATATCGGAATTTTCGATAACGACGATCTGATAAAAGAATTTGCCGATCTGCAGGCTTGACCGCACTCTTGATGCCGAGGCGATGCCGATGCACGGCCATCGCGGTTTGCGGGAGATTCATCGATGAAGAAGTCACTCTGCAGTTGCACGGCCATGGCGCTGGCCTTTTCGGTTGTGGCGCCCGGATTTGCCTCCGCCGACATGATGACGGAAGTCGGACCCGGCGAGGGCCAGGTCAACATCGTCGCCTGGGCTGGCTACATCGAGCGCGGCGAAACCGACAAGGCTTTCGACTGGGTCACCAAGTTCGAGGAGGCATCGGGCTGCAAGGTCAATGTCAAGACCGCCAACACGTCCGACGAGATGGTCGCGCTGATGAATGAAGGTGGCTTCGACCTGGTCACCGCCTCGGGCGACGCCTCGCTCCGGCTGATTGCGGGCAAGCGCGTGCAGCCGATCAACATCGATCTCATTCCGTCCTGGTCGGCCGTCGATGATCGCCTCAAGGACGCCCCCTGGCACACGGTCGACGGCACCCACTACGGCACGCCCTATATGTGGGGGCCGAACGTGCTGATGTACAACACGGAAGTCTTCAAGGAAGCGCCGACGTCCTGGAACGTCGTGTTCGAGGAAATGGAGCTGCCGGACGGAAAGACCAACAAGGGCCGCGTGCAGGCCTATGACGGCCCGATCCACATCGCGGACGCCGCGCAGTATCTCATGTTCCACAAGCCGGAGCTGGGCATCAAGAGCCCCTACGAGCTCAACGAGGCGCAGTACAAGGAAGCGCTCGACCTGCTTCGGGTGCAGCGCACGCTGGTCGGCCGCTACTGGCATGACGCCTTCATCCAGATCGATGACTTCAAGAACGAGGGCGTGGTCGCGTCGGGCTCCTGGCCGTTCCAGGTCAACCTGCTCAAGGCCGACAAGGTGCCTGTCGCCTCGGTCATCCCGCAGGAGGGCGCCACCGGATGGGCGGACACCACGATGATGCATGCGGAGGCCGCCAATCCGAACTGTGCCTATCTGTGGATGGAGCATTCGCTGGCCTCCAACCTGCAATCGGATCTCTCCGTGTGGTTCGGCGCCAACCCGTCGGTTCCGGCCGCCTGCACCGACGGCCGCGGCATGCAGACCGCCGAGGGCTGCACGGCCAACGGCCTGGACGATTTCGAGAAGATCAGCTTCTGGACCACCCCGGTGACGAAGTGCGCGAGCCAGGGCGAGTGCGTGCCCTATTACCGCTGGGTCTCGGACTATATCGGCGTCATAGGCGGGCGCTAGTTTCCGTCCCGGTGAGGCGACCGCAGGGCAGCCAGGCGGCCGATCAGAGTCGGATCTGCGGATGAGGGGCGGTCAGGCGCCCCTCGAGCCACGGTTCCGGCGGGCCGACGCGCCATTGCGGTAGCCACGGTCTCTTTGAGCGAAATGAAAAGAGATGCGAGACATCCGATGACCCCAGCGGTGACTTTCAGCCAGGTTTCCCGGCATTTCGGCAGCGTTCGCGCCGTCGACGCACTCGACCTCGACATCGCGCCGGGCGAATTCTTCGCCATGCTCGGACCCTCGGGATCCGGGAAGACGACATGCCTGCGGCTGATCGCCGGCTTCGAGCAGCCGACGGCAGGCCATATCGAGATTTTCGGCGAGACCGCCGACGGCGTGCCGCCTTACCGGCGCAACGTCAACACGGTGTTCCAGGACTACGCGCTGTTCCCGCATCTCAACGTGCTCGACAATGTGGGCTACGGGCAGATGATCCGGGGGATCGGCCGCGCCGAGCGGGCGCGCGATGCCGAAGCCGCGCTCGAGATGGTCAAGCTGCCCGGCTACGGCGCGCGCAAGCCGGGGCAGTTGTCCGGGGGCCAGAGACAGCGGGTGGCGCTGGCCCGGGCGCTGATCAACAAGCCGAAGGTGCTCCTGCTCGACGAGCCGCTGGGCGCGCTCGATCTCAAACTGCGCGAACAGATGCAGGAGGAACTCAAGGCGCTGCAGAGATCGCTCGGCATCACCTTCGTCTTCGTCACCCATGACCAGGGCGAGGCGCTGTCGATGGCCGACCGGATCGCGGTGTTCAACGAGGGCCGGATCATGCAGACCGGCACGCCAGAGGAGATCTACCGCCGGCCCAAGTCGCGTTTCGTGGCGGACTTCGTCGGCTCCTCGAACGTGCTCTCCCCCGAGACCACGCAGCGGCTCGGCGGGCCGGCCGAATGGGCGAGCCTGCGGCCCGAGGACATCCGCCTCGGCTCCGGCGGCGGTCACGAGGCGCGTGTCACCGGGGCGAGTTTCCTCGGCAGTGCGACGCGAGTGACGCTGAATGCGGCGGGCGGGAAGCTCACCGTGCTGCTGCCCGCCGGTTCCTCGGTGCCCGAGCCGGGCGCCGGCGTCCGGTTCTCCTGGGAGCCGTCGGCGCTTCACCTGATGGGACCGGTCGCATGACGGCTGCCACCGTTACCGCCGGCGCGATCCTGCCGGGCCGGGGCGGGGCCGCCGGCAGCCTGTCGGATGCGTTCTGGCGCCATCCCGGATTGCTGCTGTTCCTGATGCTGACGCCGCCGCTGATCTGGCTCGGCGTGGTCTATCTCGGAAGCCTGTTCGCGCTGCTGATGCAGAGCTTCTTCGCTGTCGACGAGTTCTCCGGCATGGTCGTGCGCGAGTTCACGCTGAAGACCTATGGCGAACTCCTGCGTCCCTCCAACCTCGACATCATCCTCCGCACCGTCGTCATGGCCGGCCTGGTGACGATCGCCTCAGCGATCATCGCCTTTCCGATCGCCTATTTCGCCGCCCGCCATGCCCGAGGTCGCTGGAAGGCGGTGTTCTATCTCGGCGTGATGCTGCCCCTGTGGTCGAGCTACCTCGTCAAGGTCTATGCCTGGAAACTGATCCTCGCCAAGGAGGGCATCCTCACCTGGGTGTTCGAGCGGCTGCATCTGACATTCCTCATCGACGGCTGGCTGGCGCTGCCGGTGGTCGGCGGCAACTCGCTGTCGGTGAGCCCGACCGGCACGTTCCTCGTCTTCGTCTATGTCTGGCTGCCGTTCATGATCTTGCCGGTGCAGGCCGCCCTCGAGCGGGTTCCGGGAAACCTGCTGGAAGCCTCCGCCGATCTCGGGGCCTCGCCGCGACAGACCTTCGCCCATGTGCTGCTGCCGCTGGCGCTGCCCGGCGTGATTGCCGGATCGATCTTCACCTTCTCGCTGACGCTGGGCGACTACATCGTCCCTCAGATCATCGGCACCTCGCACCTGTTCATCGGCATGGCGGTCTACGCGCACCAGGGAACGGCTGGCAACATCCCGCTGGCCGCCGCCTTCACCGTGGTACCGGTGGTCATCATGGGAATCTATCTGTGGCTGGCCAGGCGGGCGGGGGCCTTCAATGCGCTCTGACCGCCAGCACCGGACGCCGCCCGGACTGAAGATCGCCGCCGCCGCCGGGCTCCTGTTCCTGCACCTGCCGCTGCTGCTCATCTTCCTCTATGCCTTCACCACCGAGGACAAGAGCTACCAGTTCCCGCCGCCGGGGCTGACGCTGAAGTGGTTCGCCGTGACCTGGAACCGCCCCGACGTCTGGGAGGCGCTCGGCCTGTCGGTTCGCGTCGCCTCGATCTCGACCGGAGTGGCGCTGCTGCTCGGCACCTTGTGCGCGGCCGCCGTGTCGCAGACCCGCTTCTTCGGTCGCGAGACGATCTCGCTCATGGTCATCCTGCCCATCGCGCTGCCCGGCATCATCACCGGGATCTCGCTCAGGTCCGCCTTCAACCTCGCCGAGATCCCGTTTTCCTTCTGGACCATCGTGCTCGGCCACGCAACCTTCTGCGTCGTGGTCGTCTACAACAACGCGGTGGCCCGATTCCGCCGGCTGTCGGGGTCGCTGATCGAGGCTTCGATGGATCTTGGCGCCGACGGATTCCAGACCTTCCGCCACGTGATCCTGCCAAACATCTCCACCGCTCTGCTCGCCGGCGGCATGCTTGCCTTCGCGCTGTCCTTCGACGAGGTGATCGTGACCACGTTCACCGCCGGACAGCAGCAGACGCTGCCGATCTGGATGCTGGAGGAACTGGTGCGGCCGAGGCAGCGCCCGGTGACCAATGTGGTGGCGATGGTGGTCGTGCTGGTCACCTTCCTGCCGATCCTTCTTGCCTATTACCTGACCCGCGACGGCGACCAGATCACCGGCTCGGGCAAATGACACCAACGGGAGAGATGCAATGCACACAGAGATGCTGATCGGCAACCGATTCGAGGCCGGTACCGAAACCCCGGAGAACGTGCTCAATCCGAAGACCGGCGAGACCATCCTGCACCTGCCGGAGGCGTCGGCGGCGCAGATCGACGCGGCGATGCAGGCGGCCGACAAGGCATTCAGGACCTGGTCGCGGACGACGCCGGCCCAGCGCTCCACTTACCTGCTGGCGATCGCGGCGCGCATCGAGGCAGAGGCCCGGGACTTCGCGACGCTGGAGGCGCTCAATTGCGGCAAGCCGATCAACGCCGTGCTCAATGACGAGATTCCGGCGATCGTCGACTGCTGGCGCTTTTTCGCCGGCGCAGTGCGCTGCATGCCGGGCAACGCCGCGGGCGAATACCTGCCCGGCTTCACCTCGATGATCCGGCGCGACCCGATCGGCGTCGTTGCCTCGATCGCACCGTGGAACTATCCGCTGATGATGATGGCCTGGAAGCTGGCGCCGGCGATTGCCGGCGGCAACACGGTGGTGTTCAAGCCATCGGAGCAGACGCCGCTGACGGCTTTGAAATTGGCCCGGGTCATGGCCGACATCCTGCCCGAGGGCGTGGTCAGCGTGGTGCTGGGGCGGGGCGAATCGGTCGGCAACGCGCTCATCAACCATCCGCGCGCCGACATGATATCCATCACCGGCGATGTCGCCACCGGCAAGAAGGTGCTGCAGGCGGCCGCCCGCTCGGTCAAGCGGACGCATCTGGAGCTCGGCGGCAAGGCGCCGGTCATCGTCTTCGACGACGCCGACATCGACGCGGTGGTCGGCGGCCTGCGTGCCTTCGGTTTCTACAATGCCGGCCAGGACTGCACCGCGGCCTGCCGCATCTATGCCGGGCCGAAGATCTACGAAAAGCTGGTGGCCGACCTGTCCTCCGCGGTGGCGACCATCCGCTTCAACGATGCCGACGACACCCAGAACGAGATCGGGCCGCTGATCTCCAAGCGGCAGCGCGACCGGGTGGCGAGTTTCGTCGAGCGCGCCTCGGAAAAGAGCCACATGGAGATCACCACCGGCGGCAAGCCGTCCGGGCAGGGCGGCTTCTTCTATGAGCCGACGGTGATCGCCGGCGCGCTGCAGAGCGACGAGATCGTGCGGCGCGAGGTGTTCGGCCCGGTGGTGTCGGTGACGCGCTTCTCCGACGCCGACGAGGCGGTGACCTGGGCCAACGATTCCGAATACGGACTGGCGTCCTCGATCTGGACGAAGGATGTATCTCGCGCCATGGAGACGGCCTCGCGCCTGCAATATGGCTGCACCTGGATCAACACCCACTTCATGCTGTGCAACGAGATGCCGCATGGCGGATTGAAGCAGTCCGGCTACGGCAAGGACATGTCGCTCTATGCCCTGGAGGATTACACCGCGGTGCGCCACGTGATGATCGCTCACGGATAGGCCGGCAACGTCCGAGGACTGCTGACGAGCAGCGGGATGTCGGGCAGCGCCGGAAAGTGGTCTGATCGAAAGTTCGAAATGGACCCCGACAATGGGCCATTCGCCGGCTTATGCTTGCCGCCTGCTGCGGGCCTCTGCCGCATCAGCAAACGGCAACTCCGGGTGATGGTGCATGACGGACACATTCGATTTCATCGTGATCGGCGCGGGGTCGGCGGGATGCGTGATCGCCAGCCGCCTGAGCGAGCGGACCGGCCTGAAGGTGCTGGTGCTGGAGGCGGGCGGCAGCGACCGGAATTTCTGGGTCCGCATGCCGATCGGTTACGGCAAGGCATTTCATCACCCGGGCCTCAACTGGAAATACATGACCGAGCCGGATGCCGGCACGACAGGCGAAGCCTGCTACTGGCCGCGCGGCAAGGTGATCGGCGGGTCCAGTTCGATCAACGCCATGGTGTATATCCGCGGCCAGGCGGCGGATTTCGACAACTGGGCGGCACTCGGCAACCCGGGCTGGGGCTTTGCCGACGTGCTGCCGGCCTACAGGCGCATGGAGGACAATCTGGCCGGCGTCGATCAATGGCGCGGCGGCGGCGGCCCGCTGACCATCACCAGCATCGAGGATGTGGCCCATCCGCTCTGCGCCAACTATCTGGCGGGTGCTGCGGAGGTCGGCCTGCCGCGGAACGGCGATTTCAACGGCGGCACCCAGGAGGGGGTGGGCCTCTACCAGATCACCACGCGCGCCGGCTTTCGCTGCTCGGCGGCCACGGCCTATCTCAACCCGGCACGGCGGCGCGCCAATCTGGAGATTCGGTCGCATGCCCATGCCACCCGGATCCTGTTCGAAGGCGGCCGGGCGGTGGGGGTCGAGTACCGCCGCGGCGGAAAACTGCACCGGGCGATGGCTGGCCGGGAGGTGATCCTGTCAGCCGGCGCGGTGAACTCGCCGCAGCTCCTGATGCTGTCGGGCGTGGGGCCGGCGCGATCGCTCAAGCCGCTCGGCATCGATGTGGTCCGCGATGCGCCGATGGTCGGACGGAACCTGCAGGACCATGTCGGCTTCGACCATGTTTACCGCAGCAGCAAGCCGTCGCTCAACGATGTGCTCAGGCCATGGTGGGGCCGGCTGGCTGTCGGCCTCCGCTATCTCCTAAATCGCGACGGTCCGCTGTCGATGAGCCTCAATCAGGGCGGCGGCTTCGTGCGCAGCGCGCCCGGGCGGACGCGACCGAATCTGCAGCTCTATTTCTCGCCGCTGAGCTACACTCGCGCCTTGCCGGGGCGACGCGCGCTGATGAGCCCGGACGCGTTCGCCGGCTTCCAGATGGGAATTTCCAACTGCCATCCGACGAGCCGCGGCGAGATCGGACTCAAGACGGCCGATCCCTTTGCGGCGCCGAAAATCGTTCCCAACTATCTCAGCACCGAGGCCGACATGGCCGAGATGCTGGAAGGCGCACGGTTGCTCAGGCGCATCGCGGCAACGGCGCCGATGCGGGAGATCATCGCGAGCGAACTCAAGCCTGGCCCGGCCGTTCAGTCCGACGGCGAGCTGGCGGCCGATATCAGGGCGCGAACCAGCACCGTGTTTCACCCATGCGGCACTTGCGGGATGGGCGCCGATCCGGTCACGTCAGTGGTCGATGCGCGGCTGAGAGTGCACGGAATCGAGGGACTCAGGGTGGCGGACGCGGCAATCTTTCCAGTGATTCCCTCGGGCAACCTGAACGCGCCGAGCATGATGGTGGGCGAAAAGGCGGCGGAGATGATCCTGGCGGACATGGCCGGAGTCTGAGCCGCCTATCCGTCCGCGCCGGAGCGCTTCTGCTATTGCCCGCAAACGCGCCCCAAGTTCCTGTTTTGTCGCATTGTCCTGGGCCGAAGTGACATTCGCTTCGTCTTGAAATGCGCTAGCCGGGTGCCTTCGCGGCGCCGGCGCGCATGCCGCGCAACAGCCGGCCCAGCTCTTCCACCGCCGCCTCGATCGCGGCGGGCGGGACGGCGCTGAAGCCGAGGATCAGGCCCGGGGCCACGGGGGTTATGGCGAAGCGGCTGAGCGAGGAGAGCACGATGCCGCGTTCGGCGGCCCGGGCGATCACCTCGAGATCGTCGAAATCCGGCGCCAGCCGACCGACGGTCTGGAAGCCGGTGCTGGTGGGCTCCACCTCGAGCAATCCCCTGAGATGACGCCCGGCCGCGTCCTGCAGCGCCTTCTGGCGGTCGCCATAGACGCGTCGCATGCGGCGGATATGGGTGGTGAAATGGCCCTGTTCGATGAAGCTCGCCATGATCGCCTGCAGGCTGGCCGGCGCGCCCTGCATGGTTGCGCCGGCGACGCGCCGAAACACCGTGGCCAACGCCGGCGGCGCCACGACATAGCCGAGCCTGAGGGCGGCGAACATCACCTTGGAGAAGGTTCCGACATAGATCACCCGGCCCGAGGTGTCGACGCTCTTCAGCGTGGCCGCGGGATGGCCCGAATAATGGAACTCGCCGTCGTAATCGTCCTCGATGACCCAGGCACCGCAGCGCTCGGCGGCGCCGAGCAGCTCGAATCTCCGGCCCGGCGACATGGTCACACCCAGCGGGTGCTGGCGCGCCGGCGTGACGAAGGCGAGGCGGAAGTCCGGACACAGGCGCAGGCCCTCGGCGACGTCGATGCCTTCGTTGTCCACCGGAACCGGGACCAGGTCGGCGCCCGATGAAATCAGGCTGTTGCGGGCGCCGATCGCGCCCGGATTCTCGATCCACACCTTGTCGCCCGGATTGAGCAACGTCTGTCCGATGCGGTTGAAGGCGTCCTGGGCGCCGTTGAAGATGAAGACATCCTCGGGCGAGCAGGTGATGCCGCGATTGGCCTGCAGATGCATGGTTATGGCGCGGCGCAGCGAATAAAGCCCCTCCGCATCGGGATAGCCAAGCACGAGGTTGCGCGGCTGGCGCCAGTATTGAGCGCTGAGCCGCGCCCAGAGCGCCATCGGAAACTGGTCGTTGGCGGGCGTTCCGGTGACAAAGGCGCAGGGCGCTTCGGGATGGCTGAGCCTCGGGAAATACTGCTCGGAGGCGTCCACGCTCAGCCGCGCCAGCCGGGGCGCTGCCGAGCCTGACAGTCCGCCGAGCGTCCGGGGCGCAGGCAGGGGGCGGTCGATGTCGAGCGCCGCGCTGACATAGGCGCCGGCACCGACGCGGGAGGCGATCAGCCCTTCAGAGGTCAATTGCTCATAGGCGGTCACCACGGTCATCCGCGAGACGCCCTGATCCTGCGCCAGGGTGCGGCTTGAGGGCAGCCGCTGCCCGGCGGCCAGATGGCCCGACAGGATCAGCCGGCGCAATCCGCCGACCAGCTGGGTGCTGAGCGATCCGGGACTCCTGCGGTCGAGTTCGATGGTGGGGATAAGGGCGCCGCCGGCATATTTGACCATCGTGCTCGGAGTTTCCCCTGGTTTGATGCCGTCGCGATTGGCATGACCAATATTCCAAAATGGATCTGTTTGGAAGGCCAATCATGGCCGAAGTTCCGCGCACAGACCACATCGGCTGGATCCGCGAGACTGCGGCGGCGGGTGACACCATGCAAGGGCAGCGCAGATGAAGATCAAGGCCATCGAAACCTTCTCCACGCCGTTCGCCGGCTTCGTCAGGGTCACCGACGAAGCCGGCGACACGGGCTGGGGGCAAATTTCGACCTACCATTCCGACATTACCGCGCAGGTGCTGCACCGTCAGGTAGCGCCTTGGAGCATCGGCGTCGATATCGCCGATCTCGACGACCATCTCGACCGGATCATGGAGCGCGAGCACAAGTTTCCCGGCTCCTATCTGTGCCGCGCCATGGGGGGGCTCGACACTGCGGTGTGGGATCTGCGCGGCAAGCAGGCGGGCAAGCCGGTGGCGGCGCTTCTCGGTGGCAGCGCCGGACCGCTGCGCGCCTATGCCTCCTCGATGAAACGCGACATCACGCCGAAGGACGAGGCGGAGCGGCTCAAGCGGCTGCGCGATCGCGACGGGTTCGACGCCTTCAAGGTGCGCGCCGGCGCCGAGGTCGGCCGCAACCAGGATGAATGGCCCGGCCGCACGGAAGAGATCATCCCTTTGATGCGGCGCGAGCTGGGCGACGCGGTCGCCCTGCTGATCGACGCCAATTCCTGCTATTCGCCGGCGCGCGCCATCGAGGTGGGCCGCATGCTGGAGGACAGCGGCTACAGCCACTACGAGGAACCCTGCCCCTACTGGGAAATGGAGCAGACCAAAGAGGTGTGCGACACGCTGTCGATCGACGTCTCGGGCGGCGAGCAGGACTGGGACCTCACGCATTGGCGGCGGATGATCGAGATGCGGGCCGTCGACATCGTGCAGCCGGACATCTGCTATCTCGGCGGAATCAGCCGAACGCTCCGGGTGGCGCGGATGGCCGAGGCCGCCGGACTGCCCGTGACACCGCATTGCGCCAATCTCTCGATGGTGACGCTGTTCACCATGCACCTTTTGCGCGCAATCCCCAATGCCGGCAAGTATCTCGAATTCTCGATCGAGGGCCTCGATTACTATCCCTGGCAGCAGGGCCTGTTCCGCAACGATCCCTACGCCATCGTCGATGGCCAGGCGACAGTGACCGACGAGCCCGGTTGGGGCGTCGAGATCGAGCCGGAATGGCTGGCCCGGTCCGCCTATCAGATCAGCGGAGCCGACTGAGATGAGCGATGACACCAGGCAGATGGTCGAGGACTATTTCCGCACCGGCACACTCGCCGGCCTGCCGGATCGGCATTTCATCGACGGAGAATGGGTCGCCTCGTCCGATGGCGGGCGGATGCAGAGCTTCGATGCCGGGTCGGCGCGGGCGTTCCACGACTTCGCGGCCGGATCCGTCGGCGATGTCGACCGGGCGGTGGATGCGGCGCGGCGCGCCCAGAAAAGCTGGGGCCGGACCAGGGCGTCGGAGCGCGGCCGCATTCTGGCGCGCGCCGCCGAGCTGATCCGGGCTCATGCCGGGCGTCTGGCGGTGGCGGAATGCCTCGATTGCGGCAAGCCGCTGCAGGAGGCGGAAGGCGATGTGAGCGGCGCTGCGCGCTGTTTCGACTACTATGCGGGCGCTGCCGACAAGCTGCAGGGCGCTACATTTCCGCTGGGTCCGAACCATCTCGGCTATTCGCATCATGAGCCCGTCGGCGTGACGGCGCATATCATTCCCTGGAACTATCCGCTGTCGACGGCAGCCCGCGGAATCGCCCCGGCACTGGCGGCGGGCTGCACCGTGGTGGCCAAGCCGGCCGAGCAGACGCCGCTGACGGCGCTGATGCTGGCGGAGATCCTGCACCAGGCGGGACTGCCGGCTGGCGTTCTCAACGTCGTCACCGGCACCGGCGTTGATGCCGGCGCGCCGCTGGTGGCGCACCGGGATGTACGGCATGTCTCGTTCACCGGTTCGGTGATGACGGGCGTGAGCGTCATGCAGGCGGCCGCGCCCGCCGTCAGCAGCGTGTTGCTGGAGCTTGGCGGCAAGTCGCCGGTGGTGGTGCTCGCCGACGCCGATCTCGACGCCGCGGTCGAAGGCGTGCTGGGTGCGATCTTCGAGAATGCGGGACAGATCTGTTCGGCCGGCTCGCGGCTCGTGATCGACCGCCGCATCCACGCCGAAATGGTCGGCCGACTGGTCGACCGAGCCCGCCAGCTGACGATCGGCCATGGCCTCCGCCGGCCACAATTCGGACCGCTGAATTCCGCCGGGCATCTCGACAAGGTCGCCTCTTATGTCGATGCAGCGCGAGACCGCGGCGTCGAGATCGCCACGGGCGGCAGCCGGACAGTCGATCCGGCGAGCGGCGCAGGCTGGTTCTTCGAGCCGACCATTCTCGACAATGTCGCGCGGCAGGATGCGGTGGTGCAGGAGGAGATTTTCGGCCCGGTGCTCACCGTCCAGGTGGTGGACGGCGAGGAGGAGGCGCTCGAAGTCGCCAACGACACGCCGTTCGGCCTGGTCGCAGGCATCTACACCCGCGATTTCGGCACCGCACACCGGCTGGCGCGCGACATCGAGGCGGGACAGGTCTTCATCAACGAATATTTCGCCGGCGGCATCGAGGTGCCTTTCGGCGGCACCAAGATGTCGGGCTTCGGACGCGAAAAGGGTTTGGCGGCGCTCGAGGTCTACTCCAGAGTGAAGAGCGTTGCCGCACGGATCGAGGGATAACCGCATGCAAGACGAGGATTTCACCGCCGATGTGAAAATGACGCCCTATTGGTGGGAGACCTCGCCGCGCGAGGCGACGGCCAGGACTGTTCTGCCGGCGACGGCCGACGTGGTGGTGGTCGGATCGGGTTATACTGGTCTGAACGCGGCGCTGCAGATGGCCCGCGGCGGCCGCAATGTGGTGGTCTGCGACGCGGAGGCGGCCGGTTGGGGCTGCTCGACGCGCAATGGCGGACAGATCAGCACCAGCGTCAAGCCGGGTTTCGAGACGCTGGCGCGCCGTCATGGCGATGATGTGGCGCGCCGGGTGATGCAGGATGGCAGGGACTCGCTGCGCTGGATCGAGGACTTCGTCGAGTCGGAATCCATCGACTGCGACTTCGGCGTCGTCGGCCGTTTCCATGTCGCCCACAATGAGGCTGCGCTGCGCAAGCTCACGCAGTCGACGCGCAACCAGCCCGCCGGGTTCGAAGTTCCGGCACATGTGATCTCGCGTGCGGAGCAGCGCACGGAACTGGGCACCGACGCCTATTGTGGCGGGGTGGTGTTTCCCAATCACGCATCGCTCGATCCCGGCCGCTATCACGCAGGCCTCATGGAGCGGGTGCGTGCGGCGGGCGCGACGATCGTGCCGTTCTGCAAGGTCAACGCGATTGTGCGGGACGGAACCGGCTTCGATGTGGCGACCGCCAGCGGCCGGATCCGGACTCGGAACGTCGTCATCGCCACCAATGCCTACAGCGGCCCGCTGTCGCGTTGGCACCAGCGCCGGATCATCCCGATCGGCAGCTACGTGATCGCCACGGAAGAGATTCCGGAAGCGCTGATGGACGAGCTTATCCCGCGCAACCGGGTGATTTCCGACACGCGCCGCGTGCTCTATTACTTCCGAGCTTCCCCCGACCGGCGGCGGATCCTGTTCGGCGGACGGGTGAGCATGTCCGAGACCGACCCGCGCCGGAGCGGCAGGCTGCTGCGCCGCGAACTGGTGCGGCTGTTCCCGCAACTGCACCAAACCAGGGTGTCGCACTCCTGGATGGGTTTCGTCGGCTACACCTTCGATGAGCTGGCCCATACCGGGCAGCAGGACGGGGTCCATTATGCCATGGGCTACTGCGGGTCCGGCGTCGGCATGGCGAGCTATCTCGGCATGCGCACGGGCCAGCGGGTGCTCGGCCTGCCGGAGGGGGAGACCGGATATGGCGCCACCGGTTTTCCGGCGCGCCGCTACTACACGGGAAACCCATGGTTTCTGGCGCCGGCGATCAACTGGTACCGAATTCGCGACCGTATCAATCTGTGAGCGGGACGGCAGTCAAATTGGTCTTGTTCATAATAGAGAATGGACCTTTCAACAGAGCCAATACGACCTTTTGATGCAAGCCTGCCGATCCGCATGAAGCGTGCGTCCAAAGGCATCAGAAGACTGTCGCACGAAACTCCGGCCTGAAGACCGGAGACCGGGCAGCAACAACGGAACGGCGCATCAGCGCCACAAGAGGAGAGCGACATGAAATTCCTGGGAAGCAAATTGTTGGCCACGGCGGCCGTGATCATCGCCGTCTCCACTGGCGCGTCGAGTGCCGAAACCTTGCGCCTGCTGACATGGGGCAGCTATGCGCCGGACGAGATCATCAAGCTGTTCGAAGAGAAATACCCAGACATCCAGGTCGAGGTGACATTTTCCAACAACGAGGAAATGGTCGCCAAGCTGCGCGCCACCGGCGGCGCCGGATTCGACCTGGCGCAGCCGAGCCACGACCGCATCTACGCGGTGCAGCAGGAATACGGCATCTACAAGCCGCTGGATCTCACCAAGATCGACACTTCGGTGATGGAGCCCAAGCTGCTCGAGGGGGTGAAGGCGAACACGACGATCGACGGCCAAGTCTACGCCGTGCCGCATCAGTGGGGCACGTCCGGCCTGATGGCCGACGTCTCCAAGGTGCCGGACCTGAAGAGCTGGTCGGACCTCTGCGATCCGCAGTACAAGGGCAAGACCTCGATGCGCCTCAAGCGCACCATCCTGCTCGGCACCGCCTTCGCCATGGGCGAGGATCCGTTCGCCGCCTACAGCGACCTCGACAAGTACCAGACGATTCTCGACAAGGTCGCCGAAAAGCTCATTGCCTGCAAGGACAACCTCAAGACCTACTGGACCGGCGGCGACGACCTGTCCAACCTGATGCTGTCGGGCGAAGTGGTGGCTTCCGAAACCTGGGATTCGACTGCCTACAAGCTGTATGCGCAGAACCCCAACATCCACTTCATCCCGCCGACAACCGGCGCACTGGCCTGGATCGACACCTTCACCATTCCGGCCAAGGGAGAGGCCGACGATGCTGCCTACAAGTGGATCAACTTCGTGCTGCAGCCCGAGATCGTCAAGCTGATGTCGGCCTCGACCGGATCCCAGGCGTCGGTCAAGGGCGCCAAGGATCTGCTGCCCGAAGACAAGCGCGCGGCCGTCACCGCGGCGTTCACCGACAAGGACATCGACAACCTCAAGTTCTTTGCCAACATTCCTCCCGGCGTGGAAGACATGGAAGGCAAGACACTCGAGAAGATCAAGGCTGCCACCGAGTAGCACCGGCACCAGTCCCGCCGGGAGGGAATGACCCCCTCCCGGCAAACCGGCCAATCTGCGGCCTCCCAATCCAGAGACAGGGCGAAGCCAATGTTTGACCTCGAATGCGAAAATCTCGTCAAGCGCTTCGGCCCGTTCACGGCGGTCGACGGCGTGTCGCTGGAAATCCCCAGCGGCTCGTTCTTCTCGATCCTCGGCCCCTCCGGCTGCGGCAAGACGACCCTGATGCGGATGATCGCGGGATTCGAGAATCCCAACAGCGGCGACATCCGGCTGAAGGGCAAATCCGTCGTCACCACGCCGCCCAACAAGCGCAACGTCAAGATGGTGTTCCAGCACCTGGCGCTGTTTCCCATGATGAATGTCGGCGAGAACATTGCCTATGGCCTGCGCTGCCGCGGCGAGAACAAGGCCGACATCACCGCGAAGGTCGCTTCCGTGCTGGAGCGCATCTCGATGCCCGGCGTGCAGGAGAAGCAGATTTCGCAACTGTCGGGCGGGCAGAAGCAGCGCATCGCCATCGCCCGCTGCATGGTGCTCAATCCCGACGTGCTGCTGCTCGACGAGCCGCTGGGCGCGCTAGATCTCAAGCTGCGCGAGCACATGAAGATCGAGCTCAAGCAGTTGCAGAGCCAGTTCGACACCACATTCCTCTACATCACCCACGATCAGTCCGAAGCGCTTGTCATGTCCGACAATGTCGCGGTGATGAATGGCGGCCGGTTCGAGCAGATCGGTGCGCCGGAGACGCTCTATCACGCGCCGAAGACCGCCTTCGTCGCCGGCTTTGTCGGGGATTCCAACCGCTGGTCCGGCACCGTGTCCTCGATCGCCGGGGACCTGGCGAAGGTCACCGTCGGCAACGGGCTTGAGATGGTGGCGTCGATCGGCGGCGCGCGGCCGCAGACCGGCGGCGAGGTGGAGGTCTTCGTCCGGCCCGAAGCGATGCAACTGCTGGCGAAGGGCGCGGCGACCGCTATGGCGGCCATGAACACGCTCGACGGCGTCGTCGACAGCCTGCTGTTCAACGGCGCGGCCAGCCGCGTGCTGGTGCGGACGCAGGCGGGATTGCTCATCGAGGTCGTGCACCGGATGGACGCAGGCCAGGTCAGGGTCAATCCCGGCGACGCCGTGACGGTCGGCTGGGCGCACGGCGCCGGCCTGTGCTTTCGCGTGGGGGGCTGAGCGATGCTTCGCAGCGACACCGGCAAGCTCTCGCTTATCCTTTTGATGACGCCCTTCGTGCTCTGGATCGTGCTGCTGATCCTGCTGCCGCAGCTCGGCATCACCTTCGTGTCGCTGCGCGAGAAGATCGGGCCGCGGCAATACGAGTTCGGGTTCGGCAACTACATCGCCTTCATCCAGGAGCCGATCTACTGGAACACGCTGCTGCGCACCGCCTGGATGTCGATCCTGGTTACGGTGATGTCGCTGCTGGTCGGCTTTCCGATCGCCTTCTACATCGCCAAGATCGCCCAGCGCCGGTCGCGCGCCGGCCTGTTCCTGCTCTGCCTGATCCCGCTGTGGGTCAGCGACCTGGTGCGCGCCTTCGGCTGGATCGTGCTGTTGCGCGAGACCGGCCTCATTTCCGGAGCGCTGCAATATGTCGGGCTGGTCAACGGGCCGGTGGAGATGCTCTACAACGACGTCACCGTGGTCATCGGGCTGGTCTATACGGTCGTGCTGTTCATGATCGTGCCGCTGGTCTCGACGCTCGACGGCATGGACAACTCGATGCTGGAAGCCGGCTACAATCTCGGCGGCAGCAGGCTCACCGTGTTCCGCCGGATCATCGTGCCCTACGCCATGCCCGGCATCGTCTCCGGCTGCATCATCGTCTTCATGCTGACGGCGGGCAGCTACCTGACGCCGATCCTGCTCGGCGGCAAGAACTCGATGTGGTTCACCGAGCAGATCTACGACCAGTTCATCACCCGCTACAACTGGGAGGCGGGCGCCACCTTCGGTGTGCTGCTGCTCGGCTTCACCTCGATGGTGATCTGGCTCGGACTGAAGCTGACGGGGCAGAATCTGGCCTCGACCGTGGCGAAGGATTGATGCGATGAACGTTGCCGCACCCCAATCCGCGCTTCTGAGAACCGTCTATGTTCTCTATGTCGTCTGCTTTTTCGCCTATCTGGCCGCCCCGCTGGTGGCAGCGGGCATGTTCGCCTTCAACGATTCCACCGTTCCCTCGCTGCCCTGGCGCGGCTTCACGCTGGGATGGTTCTTCGGCGACACTGATCCGGTGATCGGCATGTTCCACGACCGCCGCCTGCTGCGCGGCCTGACGAACTCGCTGTACATCGGGGTCATCGTCTCTGCGCTGTCGGTGGCGGCAGGCACCTGCAACGCCTTCCTGTTCGAGCGCCGGCAGTTTCCGTTCAAGAACGCGCTCTACATCCTGATGATCATCCCACTGGTCATCCCGGGCGTCATTCTCGGCATCTCCATCCTGGTCTTCGCATCGATGGTCGCCAACAATGCCGACCGCGCCTTCGGACTGGATCTGAGCGCATTGCGGCCGGGCACGTTCCTGGTGGTGCTCGGCCAGTTCTCCTTCCTGACCACCATCACGTCGCTGGTGATCCAGGCACGGCTGAAGAAATTCGACGTGTCGCTCGAGGAGGCGGCGCTCAATCTCGGCGCTTCACGGCTGAAGGTTCTGGCGACGGTCACCATGCCCTACCTGATGCCGGCGCTGTTCTCGGCCTTCGTCGTGGCCTTCCTGGTGTCGTTCGAGAATTTCAACACAACCCTGATGCTGGTCGGCTCGGATGCGCCGCTGACGATCACCATGTATGACCGCATGGTCAAGGTCGGCTCGACCCCGGTGCTCAACGCCGTCTCCTTCTTCCTCATGGTGGGCTCCGGACTGCTGGCGCTGCTCAGCGTGGTGGTGCAGCGCGATCGGCCCTCCGACTGACATGGGACGCTTCTGCGCTTCACCGATTCGCAAAGGCGCTCCAGGTTCCCGACTTGCCGCAATGTCCCGTGACGAAGTGAAAGGCACGTCATCTGGAAATGCGCCCGGCGTGCCGGCGTGCTAGCGTCCGCGTGATCAACCCAAAAGGACTGACATGATCGATCTCAATAGCTTTGGCGATCTCGCCGCCATGGACCTGGGCGAGTTCAAGCCCAAACCCACCAGCTTCAGCGATGGCCAGAGGGAGGCGGCGGTCGAACTGTGGGCTTCTGCCGGCGGCATGACGCGCATCGGTGTCTGGGAATGTACGCCGGGACGCTTCGGCGCCGACCGGACGCAATCCTTGGAGATCTGTCACATCCTGAGCGGATCCGCGACGGTCGAGGGCAAGCAGGGTGGTGATGCGCGGCACCTCAGGGCGGGTGACGTGCTGGTGCTGCCGCTCGGCTGGAAGGGCGAATGGACGATCCACGAGACCGTGCGCAAGACCTATGTGCTGACCCGCCAGGCCTGACGTCTCTTCGCGCACCGCGCTGGCGCCACCGGCCGGGCACGGATGACGACGAGGTCCACAAGTGCCGGGCGTCATCGTCCGCAGGAAATGCGATCGATCAGCGGCTGGCAGAGCTCCGGCTTGCCGCCGCAGCAATCCTCCAGGAGAAATGCCAGCAGGCCGCGAATGCCGTCGAGATCAGCCAGGTAGCGCACACTGCGGCCGTCGCGCTGCTTGCGGACGAGGCCTGCCTTGAGCAGGATTCCGAGATTGGTGGACATGGTGTTCTGGCGCACGCCGAGCGCCTCGCCGATCTCGCCGGAAGGCAGGCCCTCCGGGCCGGCCTTGACCAGCAGCCGGAAAACCTCAAGCCGGGTGTCCTGGCCAAGGGCCGAAAAGGCATCGAGAGCGGTGCTTGAATCCATGTTGGATGGATATTTCAAAGCCGGCGACGACGCAAGCCGTGGCCAGAAACGCCGAAAGCCGGCGTCCAGGGGAAAACACCGGCCTTCGGGATACAGGAGGCCGTCGGCCACTCTGTATGTCGGACCGCAGGGAACCGGGGGAGGGTTCATGTGCGTCCGTTGCAAGCTCAATGCGCCAAATCCGACAAGGTTCCGGCGGTGGGAAAATTCAGCGCCGGGTCTGGTTCCAGTGAATGTCCTCAAGCGTCTGCATGCGGGCACGGGCGCTCTGCCACTGGTCGCTTGAGACCCGGTCGATCAGCGCTTCGGCGAGCGCCAGCAGGGTGACGCTCGAATCCCATGTGCGGCCGGCATCGACGACGCAGGGCAGCACAACGCGGGCGGAACGCGCGATCGGCGAGAGCCAGGGATCGGTGATCAGCAGGATACGGGCCTTGCGCTCGACCAGCAACTCGCCCAGCCGGATCAGGTCGGACTGGTAGCGACGGATGTCGAAGATCACCACGACATCGCCGGGGCGGATGTCGAGAAGCTGGTCCTGCCAGGTCGAAGTCTGGTCGCTGAAATGATGGACGTTGGGGCGGATGATCCGCAGATGAGCGGCCATGTAGCCGGCGATGGCATCGGTGAAGCGACCACCAAGCAGAAAGCACCCGGCGCGGGTGTCGCCGAGCATCTCGCAGGCGGCGTCATACTCGCTTTCCGAGATCGCCTTGAGCGTAGCGTCGAGATTCTCGGCGACGCTGGCGAAGCTCGCCTTGAGCGCCGGATTGTCGGTGCGCGCGGATTCGGTCTGGCGGCCGCGTTCGAGCGGCGACATCAGCTGGGTCTGGACGTCGGCACGCAATTCGCGCTGAAAATCCGGATAGGACAGGTAGCCGAGCCGGGCGACGAAGCGAAGCACGGTGGGCGAACTGGTGCCCGCCAGCCCCGCCAGTGCGGCAATGGTCGACAGGCCGATGCTGGGATAATTGGCCAAAAAGGCGTGCGCCACCTTCTTCTCCGCACCCGGCAGGCTGCCGAGCGCTGCGTGCACCTGTTCGCGTATCGCCATGCCTTCTCCTTCCCCCGCCGTCACCATTTGTGTAATAGAAATTACAGCATTGACAACGACACGGCAATCCTAATCAATGTTACATACAGGCGAAGACCCCGCTTCGGGGACGGCAAACGGTGCAATGCGGAGGCAGGCGTGGCAGGCAGGGGGCTGATAGATCCTTCGGAAGGATCGCCGGTGATGATCCGGCGGCCCGATGCGTCGGCCGCCGTGGTGCTGGTCTGCGAGCACGCGTCACCGCGGATGCCGAAGGCGCTGGGCGATCTGGGCCTCGATGCAGAGGCGCTGTCGAGCCACATTGCGTGGGATCCGGGCGCGCTCGCCGTCGCCGACCTGCTGTCGGACCAGCTCGACGCGACGCTGGTGGCTCAGGCCTTCTCGCGGCTAGCCTATGACTGCAACCGGCCGCCCGACTCTCCGTTCTCCGTGCCGGCAAAGAGCGAGATCTATGACATTCCGGGCAATCTGCGGCTGGGCGCGGACGAGAGGGCCGAACGCGCGGATGCGATCTATCACCCCTTTCGGTCCGCCCTTGCCGAAGTCCTTGGCCGCCGAGCGGCGGCCGACGGGCCACCGGTGCTGGTGACGATCCACACGTTCACCCCGGTCTACTTCGGCAAGCCGCGCGAGGTCGAGATCGGCATCCTGCACGACAGCGACCGGCGATTCGCCGATGCCATGCTCGACAGCATGGCCGGCGATGCGGGCGGCTTTCGCATCGAACGCAATCAGCCCTATGGTCCGGCCGACGGCGTCACCCACACATTGCTGGAGCACGCCCTGCCTGCCGGACTCCTGAACGTGATGATCGAGATCCGCAACGATCTGGTTTCGACCGAAGCCGACCAGGCGGCCATGGCAGGCTATCTGGCCCGGCACATCGCCGCAGCACTTTCAGCCCTGGCCGATGTCGCCAGCCACGCCGAGAGAGGATCCTGACGCCATGCTGGCTTTCCTCGTCGCCTATGTGCGGGCCGTCGACCGGGTCAACTATCGGGTCGGACGGTTCGCCATGTACCTGATCTTCGCTCTGATGGGCGTGCTGTTCTGGTCTTCGATCTCAAAATATGCCGGTTCCCCGGCACTGTGGACGCTGGAATTAGCCCAGTTCATCATGGTGGCCTACTACCTGCTCGGCGGCGCCTACTCGATGCAGCTCGGAGATCACGTGCGGATGGATCTGGTCTATGCGAACTGGTCGCCGCGGCGCAAGGCGGCGATCGATGCGGTCACGGTGCTGTTCCTTATCTTCTATCTCTGTGTCCTGCTCTATGGCGGCATATCGAGCACCACCTATGCCATCGAATACGGCGAACGCGCCCATTCGGTGTGGCGACCCTATATGTGGCCGGTCAAACTGGTGGCTGCCTTCGGCATTTTTCTGATGCTCTTGCAGGCCGTGGCGGAATTGCTCCGCGACATCCTTTTCCTTCGTGGCGTCAGCGTCAATCACCAGAGCGAGGCGGGCCTTTGAGCTACGAACTGATCGCCATCTTCATGTTCGCCTCAATGATGGCGCTGCTCCTCACCGGACAGAGGGTCTTCGGCGTCATCGGCGCGGTCGCGGTGCTCGCCGCGCTGCCGCTGTGGGGAACGGGCGGTGTCGAAATCGCCTTCGCGCAGTCGATCAAGCTGATGAAATGGTATCCGCTGCTGACGCTGCCGATGTTCATCTTCATGGGCTACATGCTGTCGGAAAGCCGCATCGCCGACGATCTCTACCGCATGTTCCACGTCTGGTTCGGCCCGGTTCCCGGTGGCCTGGCCATCGGGACCATCTTCCTGATGGTGGTGATTTCGGCCATGAACGGGCTGTCGGTGGCCGGGATGGCGATCGGGGCCACGATCGCGCTGCCCGAACTGCTCAGGCGCAACTACGACAAGGTGATGATTACGGGAGTGATCCAGGGCGGCTCCAGTCTTGGGATCCTGATCCCGCCATCGGTGGTGCTGGTGCTCTACGGCATGATCGCGCGGCAGCCGGTGAGCCAGTTGTGGCTGGCGGGCGTGTTCCCGGGCCTGCTGATGGCCGCCCTGTTCATCGTCTACATCGCCATCCGCTGCCAGCTGCAGCCCCATCTGGGGCCGCCGCTGCCCAAGGAGGAACGCGACGCCATCACCTGGAGCGAGCGGATCAGCCTGCTCAGGGCCGGCATCCTGCCGTTCATGATCTTTTTCCTGATGAACGGCCTGTTCCTGCTGGGCTACACCAGCCTGGTGGAAAGCTCGGCCGTGGGCGCGCTGGCCTCGATGGGCGCGGCGCTGATCAAGGGCCGGCTTTCGCGGCAAGTGATGGAGAACGTCATGCGCAAGACGCTCGGCATCTCCTGCATGTTCATGTGGATTATCCTGGCGGCGCTCTGCTTCGGAGCGGTGTTCGACGGGCTGGGCGCGGTGCGGGCCATCGAGGGCTTCTTCCTCGGCCGGCTGGGCCTTGAGCCCTGGCACGTGCTCATCCTGATGCAGTTGAGCTTCCTCTTGATGGGGACCTTTCTCGACGACACGGCCATGCTCGTCATTGTGGCCCCGCTCTATGTGCCGCTGGTCAAGCTGCTCGGCTTCGACCTGGTCTGGTACGGTGTGCTCTACACGATCACATGCCAGATTGCTTACATGACGCCGCCGTTCGGCTACAATCTCTTCCTGATGCGCGCCATGGCGCCACCGGAAATCACGATTCGGCACATCTATCTGTCGGTCATTCCCTTCGTCGCGGTCATGCTGCTCACATTGATGATCGTGATGATGTTCCCGGAGCTGGCATTGTGGCTTCCGCAGCAGTTCCAGGGCAAGCTTCAAGGCTGAAATGAGCAGATCCAGAGAAGACGAAACCAAAAGGAGAACAGCATGATCAAGAGGCGTCAATTTCTCACCCAGGCCGGCATCGCCGGCGCCGGCGCAGCCGCCGGAACCGTGCTTGCTGCCCCGCCGGCCATCGCCCAGGAGCCGATCCGCTGGCGCATGCAGACCTATGCCGGTGCAACCCTCGGCCAGTTCGTGACCCAGCCCTTCGTCGATGCCTTCAACAAGGCGGCCAACGGCGAAATGGTCATCGAGCTGTTCTTCGCCGACCAGATCGTGCCGACCGGCGAACTGTTCCGCGCCATGCAGGCCGGAACCATCGATGCCGTGCATTCGGATGATGATTCGATGGCCTCGCCGGTGGAAGTGGGACTGTTCGGCGGATACTTCCCCTTCGCCACCCGCTCGATCCTCGACGTGCCGGTGCTGTTCCAGCAATACGGCCTCAGCGACATCTGGCGCGACGCCTATGCCGGCACCGGTGTGGTCTGGCTGTCGGCCGCGGGCCAGGATCCCTGCAACTTCAACACGAAGAAGGAGATCAAGAGCGTCGCCGATCTCGACGGCCTCAAGCTCTACACCTTCCCGACGGCCGGCCGCTTCCTCACCCAGTTCGGCGTGGTTCCGGTGTCGATTCCCTACGAAGACGCCGAGGTCGCGGTGCAGACCGGCGAACTCGACGGCATGTCCTGGTCGGGGATCACCGAGGACTACACCGTCGGCTGGGCGAATGTGACCGACTACTTCCTGACCAACAACATCTCCGGCGCCTGGATCGGGTCGTGGTTTGCCAACGAAGAGAAATGGAACGCGCTGCCCGAGCATCTCAAGGCGCTCTATATTTCGTGCATGGAAGCCAGCCACACCTTCCGCAACCAGTGGTACTGGGGTGGCGAAGCCAAGCTGCGCGCCACCGGCGACAAGCTGCAGCTCCGGTCGGTTCCGGCCAAGGAGTGGAAGCAGGTCGAGGACGCGGCCGTCAAGTTCTGGGATGAAGTCGCCGCGGAAAGCGAAACCAAGGCAAAGGTCATCGCGATCTTCAAGGACTACAACAAGGTCATCAACGCCGCGGGCTTCCCCTACGGCGAAAGCTGATCGCATATCTGCCACAATGCCCGCCTCCCGGCTTGCGTCGGGAGGCGGCTTGCCACTACAGCGCCATCTGCCCTTGAGGGGCGCGGTCGCTGCACCATCCGAACAGGCGCTGTCCCTGCTTGAGCCGCGTGCGGTCACAGGCGCCAGCGCCGGGCGAACCATCAGGATCTGATCGACATGTCTGGAAACCTCAGCTTTGAAGACGTAAAGGCCGCCGCCAAGTCCGGCGACATCGACACCGTGCTGGTCTGTTGCGTCGACATGCAGGGGCGGCTGATGGGCAAGCGTTTCCATGTCCAGAATTTCATCGACTCCAGCCATGAGGAAACCCATTGCTGCAACTACATGCTGGCGACCGACCTCGAAATGGCGACGCCTGACGGCTACGCAACCACCAGCTGGCAGGCCGGCTATGGCGACTATGTGATGAAGCCGGATCTCTCGACCATCCGCCGCGTGCCCTGGCTGGAGGGAACCTGCATGGTGCTGTGCGACCTCCTCAACCACAAGACCCATGAGCCGGTGCCGCAATCGCCGCGCCAAATCCTCAAGGTGCAGAGGGAGCGCCTGAAGGCGCTGGGCTATGAGGCGATGATGGCGACCGAACTGGAGTTCTTCCTGTTCGAGCAGAGTTTTCGCGACCTGGCGAAATCGGGCTACCGCGAGCTTACCCCGATCAGCGCCTACAACGAGGACTACCACATCCTGCAGACAACCAAGGAAGAGTCGATCATGCGGCCGGTGCGCAATCACCTGTTCGCCGCCGGCATTCCGATCGAGAATTCCAAGGGCGAGGCCGAGACCGGCCAGGAAGAGCTCAACATCCGTTATGCCGAGGCGCTCGACTGCGCCGATCACCACACCATCGCCAAGCATGCAGTCAAGGAAATCGCCTGGGCCCACGGCCGCTCGGTGACCTTCCTGCCGAAATGGAACGCCAACAAGGTCGGCTCCTCCTCGCATGTGCACATGTCGCTGTGGCAGGGCAAGACCGCGGCCTTCCAGGATCCCGACGGCGACCACGGCATGTCCGAGCTGATGCGGCAGTTCATGGCCGGGCTGATCGAATACGCCGCCGACTACACCTGCTTCCTGGCGCCCTATGTCAACAGCTACAAGCGCTTCATGAAGGGCACGTTCGCGCCCACCCGCATCGTCTGGTCGGTGGACAACCGCACCGCCGGCTTCCGGCTCTGCGGCGAAAACTCCAAGGGCGTGCGGGTCGAGTGCCGCATCGGCGGCTCCGACATGAACCCCTATCTGGCCCAGGCGGCGCTGATCGCCGCCGGCATCAAGGGCATCGAGGACAAGCTCGAGCTGGCGCCGCCGACCGGCGGCGACATCTACCAGAACGAGGCGGCCAGGCACATTCCCTCGACGCTTCGCGCCGCCACGGACACGCTACGCGGCTCGACCATGCTGCGGGAGGCCATGGGCGACGACGTGGTCGATCACTATGTGCGCTGCGCCGAATGGGAACAGGACGAGTTCGACAAGGCGGTCACCGACTGGGAGATCGCCCGCGGGTTCGAGCGGGCCTAAGCGAGACCGAGTGTGCCGGGGAGAGACTGGCAGTGCAGGCCGTCGGTGGGTCGCTGACAGTTCTTCATCCGGCAGCTTTAGTAAACTACATGAGTTTACTGAAATCTTTGGGAAGATTAAACTCCTCCTGCGGCGGGCGCTCATCTGGCTTAAGGAGATCGGAAATGGGAAAGTACGAACCTTTAAGGAGGTTTCTTGCCTTGCAGAACAAGGACCAAATCCAGATGTCGTTTGCGGAAATTGAGGCGGTGTTGGGAGAGCCGTTGCCTGCATCCAAGAAGTTCCCTGCTTGGTGGAGCAACAATACGATGAACAATGTGATGACCAAGGAATGGCTTGCGGCGGGTTACCAATCTGAACAGGTCGATGTGGTGGGCGAGAAACTCACCTTCAGACGAATTGAAGCCAAGTCCAAAGCAGCGCAGAAGCCGTCGCGTAACGGCGGCCCCTTGGCGGCGAGCAATGCCCAGGCCAAACGGCCGTCCTACTTCGGCGCAATGAAGGGAACGCTCAAGATCGATCCCTCGCTTGATCTGACAGAACCCGCCGATCCGGAATGGGGAAAGGTATACGACGTTGATTGATCGATACCTGCTCGATACCTGTGCTGTCATCTGGCTCATGGATGGAGCTGACATGGACGACATGGCCCTTGAGCGGTTGGCGCAAGCACAATCGGCGGACGACGCAGTTTCGATATCTGCAATGACTGCTTGGGAAGTAGGAATGCTCGCTTCGAAAAACCGACTGGCATCGACGCGCGATCCGCTGCGATGGTTTGAGGATGCAGTTGTGCAGTTCAACGCCAATCTTGCTGAAGTCTCGCCGCATGTGCTGATTGGCTCTTCGTTCTTGCCTCGACCCATCCACAACGATCCCGTTGACCGAATACTGATCGCAACCGCCCGGGAACAGGACTTGACCATAGTCACCCGAGACCGGGCAATTTTGGCTTATGGCGCGCTCGGGCACGTCAAGACACTCCCCTGCTGATTGGAAGACCAATGACCATGACACTCAAATGCATCTCGCCCATCGACGGTTCGGTTTACGCCGAACGGCCTGTGATGACGGTGGACAGTGCCGCCGCCGCCGTGGCCCGCGTGCGCACGGCACAGAAATCCTGGGCCAGGCGGCCGCTCGCCGAGCGCGTCGCGCTGGTGCAGAAGGGCGTTGCCCGGCTCAACGCCATGAAGGACGACGTCGTGCTCGAGCTCGCCCACATGATGGGCCGGCCGGTGCGCTATGGCGGCGAATTCGGCGGCGTCAACGACCGCACCGCCTACATGGCCGAAATCGCCGAACGGGCGCTGGCGCCGATCTCGATCGAGGAGTCGGCCCAGTTCAGCCGCTACATCCGCCGCGTGCCGCAGGGCGTGGTGTTCATCGTCGCGCCGTGGAACTATCCCTATCTCACCGCCATCAACACCATCGTGCCGGCGCTGATCGCCGGCAATGCGGTGGTGATCAAGCACGCGACCCAGACCCTGCTGGTGGGCGAGCGGATCGTCCGCGCCTTCACCGAGGCCGGCATGCCCGAAGACGTGTTCATCAACCTGTTCCTCGACCACAAGGGCTCGGAGCAGCTGATCTCGGCGGGATCCTTCGACTTCATCAACTTCACCGGATCGGTCGGCGGCGGCCAGGCCATCGAGCGCGCGGCGGCCGGTACCTTCACAGGCCTCGGACTCGAGCTCGGTGGCAAGGATCCCGGCTATGTCATGGAAGACGCCGATCTCGACTGGGCCGTCGACACGCTGATGGACGGCGCGCTCTACAACGCCGGCCAGTGCTGCTGCGGCATCGAGCGCATCTATGTCGCCCGCCCGCTCTATGCCGAGTTCATCGACAAGGCGAAGGCCTGGGCCTCGAACCTGAAGCTCGGCAATCCGCTTGATCCCGAAACCACCATCGGGCCGATGGCCAATGTCCGCTTCGCCGCCGAGGTGCGTGCCCAGACCGCCGAAGCCATCGCCGACGGCGCCAGACCGCTGATTGATCCGTCGCTGTTCCCGCAGGACGATGGTGGCGCCTATCTGATGCCGCAGGTGCTGGTCGACGTGGACCACACGATGCGGGTGATGCGCGACGAGAGCTTCGGTCCCGTCGTCGGAATCATGCCGGTGGACTCCGACGCCGAGGCGCTCGAACTGATGAACGATTGCGCCTTCGGCCTGACCGCCTCGCTGTGGACCAACGATCCGGAGCGGGCCATGCGCATCGGCGACGAGATCGAAACCGGCACCATCATGATGAACCGGGCCGACTATCTCGACCCGGCGCTGTGCTGGACCGGCTGCAAGGCCACCGGCCGCGGCGGCTCGCTCTCCGAGATCGGCTATCACAACCTGACCCGTCCCAAGTCCTACCACCTGAGAAAGAAGCAAGCATGAGCCCGCGCGCCAACTGGTCCTATCCCACCGCCATCCGTTTCGGGGCGGGACGCATTTCCGAACTCGCCGACGCCTGCCACGCCGCCGGCATGAAACGCCCGCTGCTGGTCACCGACCGCGGCCTTGCGGCGTTGCCGATAACCGCGCATGCGCTCGACCTGCTTGACGCCGCCGGCCTCGGGCGGGCGCTGTTTGCCGATGTGGATCCAAACCCGAACGAAAACAATCTCGACGCCGGGGTCAAGGCCTTCAGGGCCGGCAATCATGATGGCGTTGTGGCCTTCGGCGGCGGCTCCGGGTTGGATCTCGGCAAGCTCATCGCCTTCATGGCAGGCCAGAGCCGACCAGTGTGGGATTTCGAGGACATCGGCGACTGGTGGACCCGGGCCGACGCGTCGGCGATCGCCCCGATCGTCGCGGTGCCGACCACGGCCGGCACGGGCTCGGAAGTCGGTCGTGCCGGCGTACTCACCAATTCGGTCACTCACGTCAAGAAGATCATCTTCCATCCCAAGTTGCTGCCGACGGTGACCTTGTGTGACCCGGAACTCACCGTGGGCATGCCCAGGATGATCACCGTGGGCACGGGCATGGACGCCTTCGCCCATTGCCTCGAAGCCTATTCCTCGCCGTTCTACCATCCGATGTCGCAGGGCATTGCGCTTGAGGGCATGCGGCTGGTCAAGGAGAACCTGCCGCTGGTTGTCGCAGACGGCTCCAACATCGCGGCCCGGGCCGAAATGATGAGCGCCGCGGCCATGGGCGCGGTCGCGTTCCAGAAGGGGCTCGGCGCCATCCACGCGCTGTCGCATCCGGTGGGCGCGGTCTACAACACCCATCACGGAATGACCAACGCGGTGGTGATGCCGCCGGTGCTGCTGCTCAACCGGCCGGTGATCGAGGAGCGGATCGCCCGTGCGGCCGCGTATATGGGAATTGCCGGCGGCTTCGACGGGTTCTACGACTTCGTGCTCAAGCTGCGTGCCGATCTTGGCGTTCCCGACAAGCTGGGCGAGCTCGGCGTCGGCAGGGAGCGGATCGCCGAAATGACGGAAATGGCGTTGGAAGACCCAAGCGCCGGCGGCAATCCCGTGGCGCTGACGACGCAGAACACGACAGCGCTCTTCGAAGCCTGCATCTGAACGATCCCCGTGCCATCCCGCACCCTCTGCGGGATGGCGTGCCCCCGATGCGGAATGGCGGGCAGGCCGCGCCCGATCCGCGACGAAGATCGCTGTATCACTTGACCCAGACGGCCCGCAGTGAAAGGTTGTTCAGATTGCAAACTATCACGTTTGACACGGCATGATGGTGATTCGCGGTTTGCTGGCTGCATCCCTGCAGCACAGGGAGCCAGCGACAGACAGAGGGGAGTGACCGATGAGCACGAGCACGCTTTGCCGTTTCCTCGATACAGATCACAGTCAACTTGGACTCGACGAGATGATCGCTGCCCTTGAGCAGTTGGTCGAACAGTTCGGCTTCACCTATTTCACGCTGACCCGCCAGGTGTGCAGCGCCGACGACATCGACACCCTCATGCTCGCCGGCTGCTGGCCCCAGGGGTGGCCCGAAATCTATGTGCAGCGCAAATATGCCGCCGTCGATCCGCTGGTGCGCTATCTCGGTCATTGCCAGCGGGGATATCGGTGGAGCGAGGCATTGTCCGCATTCCGCAACCATCCGCAGCGCAAGCGCATGGAGAGGGTCATGGTCGATGCCCGCAAGTTCGGGCTTGCGGACGGCTACGTGTTCCCCGTGCATGGCCGACGCGGCCTCATTGGCGTGCTGACGCTCGGCGGGAACAAGGTGGATCTGACCGCGGGGCAGATGGCGCTGTTCGACACGGTGGCCAAGAAGGCCTTCTGGCTGGTGCTCGAGCGGCGCGATCCAGTCACCTGCGGCGAACTGGCCGCGCCCGTCGACGTCGAAATGACCCGGCGCGAGATGGAAACGCTTGGCTATCTGGCCAAGGGGCTGACATCCCATCAGGTGGGGTCGACGCTCGGTCTTTCGACCCATACCGTCGACTGGTACATGAATTCGATCCAGGACAAGCTGAAAGCGCGAAATCGCCATCACGCCGTCGCCATCGCTTTCCGCCTCGGCCTGATCAACTGAAC
Source organism: Hoeflea marina (assembly GCF_003182275.1). Lineage (GTDB taxonomy): Bacteria > Pseudomonadota > Alphaproteobacteria > Rhizobiales > Rhizobiaceae > Hoeflea > Hoeflea marina. The sequence goes on along the minus strand of NZ_QGTR01000005.1, from coordinate 199,970 downwards.
AGACCGCGGTGCTCCGGCCAGCCTTGCGCGCAGCGACACAATCTGTCGCCTGCCGCCCCATCCCCGGCATTTAGTTGCACTGCAATAAAACAGCAGCTATGAATTTCCTGAACGGGCGCTCCAGCCCGGCTTCTTTCGCCCGAACCTGGGAGCCTGTCCTTGCCGATCTCCAAAATCCTTGTCGCCAACCGTTCCGAAATCGCCATCCGGGTCTTTCGTGCCGCCAACGAACTTGGAATCAAGACCGTCGCCATATGGGCGGAAGAGGACAAGCTCTCCCTGCACCGCTTCAAGGCCGACGAATCCTACCAGGTCGGCCGCGGGCCGCATCTGGCGCGCGATCTCGGGCCGATCGAGAGCTACCTGTCGATCGAGGAGGTGATCCGCGTCGCCAGGCTGTCGGGCGCCGACGCGATCCATCCCGGCTACGGGCTCTTGTCGGAAAGCCCAGAGTTCGTCGATGCCTGCGACGCGGCCGGCATCATCTTCATCGGCCCGAAAGCCGACACCATGCGCCGGCTCGGCAACAAGGTGGCGGCGCGCAATCTTGCCATCGAGATCGGCGTGCCGGTGGTTCCGGCCACCGAGCCGCTGCCCGACGACATGGCGGAAGTGGCGCGCATGGCTGAGACGATCGGATACCCGATCATGCTCAAGGCCTCCTGGGGCGGCGGCGGGCGCGGCATGCGCGCCATCCGCGACCCCAAAGATCTGTCGCGCGAGGTGATCGAGGCCAAGCGCGAGGCGATGGCGGCCTTCGGCAAGGACGAGGTCTATCTGGAGAAACTGGTGGAACGGGCCCGCCACGTCGAGAGCCAGATCCTTGGCGACACCCACGGCAATGCGGTGCATCTGTTCGAGCGCGACTGCTCGGTGCAGCGCCGCAATCAGAAGGTGGTCGAGCGCGCGCCGGCGCCCTATCTGAACGAAGCGCAACGCCAGGAGCTGGCGGCCTACTCGCTGAAGATCGCCAATGCCACCGGTTATGTCGGCGCCGGCACGGTCGAATATCTGATGGACATGGATTCGGGCGAATTCTACTTCATCGAGGTCAATCCGCGCATCCAGGTCGAGCACACGGTGACCGAGGAGGTCACCGGCATCGACATCGTCAAGGCGCAGATCCACATCCTTGACGGCTTCGCCATCGGCACGCCGGAATCGGGCGTGCCCGAGCAGAAGGACATCCGCCTCAACGGCCACGCCCTGCAGTGCCGCATCACCACCGAGGATCCGGAACACAATTTCATTCCCGATTACGGCCGCATCACCGCCTATCGTGGCGCCACCGGCTTCGGCATAAGGCTCGATGGCGGCACCGCCTATTCCGGCGCGGTGATCACCCGTTTCTACGATCCCCTGCTGGAAAAGGTCACCGCCTGGTCGCCCACGGCGGAGGAAACCATCCGCCGCATGGATCGGGCGCTGCGCGAGTTCCGCATTCGCGGCGTTGCCACCAACCTGACTTTTCTCGAGGCCATCATCGGGCACGAGAAATTCCGCAACAACACCTACACGACGCGATTCATCGACACGACGCCGGAATTGTTCGAGCAGGTCAAGCGCCAGGATCGCGCGACCAAGCTTCTGACCTACCTCGCGGATGTCACCGTCAACGGCCACCCGGAAACCCGCGGCCGGCCGGCGCCGGTGGAGGATGCCGCGCCGCCGCGGATTCCCTACAAGGACGCGCCCATTGCCGACGGCACCAAGCAGACGCTCGACGCACTCGGCCCGACCGGCTTTGCCACATGGATGCGCAGCGAGAAGCGGGTGCTGATCACCGACACGACGATGCGCGACGGCCACCAGTCGCTGCTCGCCACCCGCATGCGCACCCACGACATCGCCCGCATCGCCGGAACCTATGCCAAGGTCCTGCCGAACCTGTTCTCGCTTGAGTGCTGGGGCGGCGCCACCTTCGACGTGTCGATGCGGTTCCTGACCGAGGATCCGTGGGAGCGGCTCGAAAAGATCCGCAAGGATGCGCCCAATATCCTCTTGCAGATGCTGCTGCGCGGCGCCAACGGGGTCGGCTACAAGAACTATCCGGACAATGTCGTCAAGCACTTCGTCCGGCAGGCAGCCAGCGGCGGCATCGACCTGTTCCGGGTGTTCGACTGCCTCAACTGGGTCGAGAACATGCGGGTGTCGATGGATGCGGTGGGCGAGGAGAACAAGCTTTGCGAAGCCGCCATCTGCTACACCGGCGACATTCTGAATTCGGCTCGGCCGAAATACGATCTCAAATACTACACCGGGCTCGCCGTCGAACTGGAGAAGGCCGGCGCGCACATCATCGCGCTCAAGGACATGGCCGGACTTCTCAAGCCGGCGGCGGCGCGGATCCTGTTCAAGGCGCTGCGCGAGGCGACCGACTTGCCGATCCATTTCCACACCCACGACACCTCAGGCATTTCCGCCGCCACGGTGCTGGCGGCGGTGGAGACTGGGGTCGACGCCATCGACGCGGCGATGGACTCGCTGTCGGGCAACACCTCGCAGCCCTGCCTGGGCTCGATCGTCGAGGCGCTGCGGGGCCATGAGCGCGACCCGGGCCTGGACCCCGAATGGATCCGGCGCATCTCCTTCTACTGGGAGGCGGCCCGCAACCAGTACGCCGCCTTCGAGAGCGATCTCAAAGGCCCGGCATCGGAAGTCTATCTGCACGAGATGCCCGGCGGCCAGTTCACCAATCTCAAGGAACAGGCGCGCTCGCTCGGGCTCGAGACCCGCTGGCATGAGGTGGCGCAGGCCTATGCGGACGCCAACCGCATGTTCGGCGACATCGTCAAGGTGACGCCGTCATCGAAGGTCGTGGGCGACATGGCGCTGATGATGGTCAGCCAGGACCTGACAGTGGCCGACGTCGAGAACCCGGCGCGCGACGTGTCGTTCCCCGAATCGGTGGTCTCGATGATGCGGGGCGACCTCGGCCAGCCGCCGGCCGGATGGCCGAAACCGCTGCAGGACAAGGTGCTCAAGGGCGAGGACGCCTATACGGTGCGCCCCGGCTCGCTGCTGCCCGCCGCCGATCTCGACGCCGAGCGCAAGGCCATCGAGGACAAGCTCGAGCGCAAGGTCAGCGAGTACGAGTTCGCCTCCTACCTGATGTATCCCAAGGTGTTCACCGATTTCGCGCTGGCCAGCGATACCTACGGTCCGGTGAGCGAGCTGCCGACTCCCGCCTATTTCTACGGCCTGCCGGTCGGCGACGAGCTCTTCGTCGAGATCGAGCAGGGAAAGACTCTGGTGATCCAGAATCTGGCGCAGAGCGAAACCGACGAGAAGGGCATGGTCACGATGTTCTTCGAACTCAACGGCCAACCGCGGCGGGTGAAGGTGCCTGACCGCGCGCACGGCGCCCTTGGCTCCTCGGTCCGCCGGAAGGCCGAGCTCGGCAACGACCTCCAGGTGGCCGCTCCCATGCCGGGCGTGGTCTCCACCGTGGCGGTGGCCGCCAGTCAGACGGTCAAGGCCGGAGACGTGCTGGTGTCGATCGAGGCGATGAAGATGGAAACCGCCATCCACGCGGAACGCGACGGCGTGCTGGCCGAAGTGCTGGTCAAGACCGGCGACCAGATCGACGCCAAGGATCTGCTGGTGGTCTATTCGGCCTGAGGAGGAATGAGGACGACGTCTGCCGCGTCCCGCCTGAGGTGAAAGAGGATCCGGGCCCGGATCGCTTTGCCGCCGCCGCTTGCGGCGCGCAGGAAATCTGATATGCACGGTGCTGCACGATTGTGCGTGAATATACCGGCTTTGGACCCTTCATGCTGACCCGCGAGCGCCAAACCCTGATTCGATCGAGACTTGATGCGCACGGCCGCGTCGTGGCCGCCGAACTGTCGGTGGAGTTTGAGGTGTCGGAAGACACGATCCGGCGCGACCTGCGCGAGTTGGCGGCGGCCGGCCTGTGTGAACGGGTCTATGGCGGGGCGCTGTTGCGGACGCCGCCGGTGCCGCTCGGGCTCAGGCTTGATGTCCGACTTGAGGCAAAGCGGACGCTGGGGAGGATGACGGCGAGCCTTCTTGAAGAGGGATCGGTGGTGTTCATCGACGCCGGCTCCACCAATCTTGAAGTGGCGCGGGCGATTGCTCCCGGCCTGCGGTTGACGGTCGTCACCAATGGACCCGTGATTGCCGCGGCGTTGATCGATCGGCCGCACACGGAGGTGATCATGGTGGGTGGCCGTATGAATGCAGACCTCGGCGCCTGCGTGGACGCCCAGGCGCTCACCGAAATCGGCCGGCTGAACATCGACGCCTATGTCATCGGTGCCTGCGGCATCGACCCGGCGGCGGGGCTGATGGCGCAATCCTTCGAGGAGGGCAGCATCAAGCGGGCGATCGCTGCCCGGAGCGGAGCGATTCTGGCGCCGGTGACGACGGAAAAATTCACGGTCCGCGCGCCGTTCGCGGTCTCGGACATCACTGATGACTCGACGCTCATCGTGGAAGCCGACGCGCCGGAAGCGGCACTTTCGCGGATGCGCGCGCAAGGCGCCCGCATCGTCGCCTGTCGGGGAGATGCCGGTTGATCGCGTTGGCCCATGTTGCCTACTGGTGCGTCGATCTCGACCGGACTGCCGGGTTCTGGACACACTGGTTCGGCGCCTCTGCCGGAGACTGCTATGTCAGCAGCAACCAGCCGGGCTTCCGGTCGCGCTTCGTCACGCTCGCATCCGGGCCGACGATCGAGCTGATGCAGCGGTCCGATATCATGCCGAAATCCGCAGGCCAGGCTCCCGGCATCGGCCTCTCCCACATCGCCCTGTCGCTGGGATCGGTGGCGGCCGTCGACGCACTGGCGGAGAAAGCCGCCCAGGCCGGCATTCTGGCGGCCGTGCCGCGCCGGACCGGCGATGGCTTCTACGAAGCCATCCTCTTCGACCCCGACCTCAATCAGATTGAAATCACCGCCTGACCGGCCTGCGCCTTGGAGATTTTCCCATGCCCGTTCACGAGACCACTGCTCTCCCGCCGCGCCGCGCGCCGATGGTGACGCCGGCCCGGGTGGCCGTTTCGCTGCTGTTTCTCGCCAACGGCTTCCTGGTCGGAAGCTGGGCGCCCAAGATTCCCGAGTTCGCCGCCCGGCTGGAGCTGAGCAAGAGCGCGCTCGGGATGATGATCTTCTGTTTCGGCATCGGCTCGCTGGTGGCGATGCCGCTGGTCGGAGCGGCCATTGCCCGGCGCGGCTCGCGCTCCGTGCTCAAACTGCTGGCGCTCATGTCGGGGGCGAGCATGCTCATGGTCACCTTCGCACCGGGCATCCTGACGGCGGCGGCGGGGCTGTTCGCCTTCGGCGCACTGATCGGCGGCATGGACGTGGCCATGAACGCCAATGCGGTGGAGGTGGAGCGCCGGCAGGGGCGGGCAATCATGTCGTCCTGCCATGGCTTCTGGAGCCTCGGCGGGGTGCTGGGTTCGGGTCTGGGCGGGCTGGTCATCGCCGGCGCCGGGGTCGCCGTTCATGCCCTTGCGGCGCTTGCAGCCGTCCTCGTCATGGTGGCGATCGCGTGGCCGCGTGTGATGGCCGACCCGCCGGCGCCGCATGTGCCGGTGGACGGTTCGGCAGCTCCCTCGATGGTCAGGGCCATCTTCGGATCGGGCGCCACGGTGTGGCTGATCGGATTGATGTGCCTGCTGTCGATGCTGCCGGAAGGCGCCGTGCTCGACTGGGGCGCGCTTTATCTGCGCCAGGAGCTCGGCGCGAGCGCCGCGCTCTCGGGCTTCGGCTTCGGCGCGTTCTCGGCGACCATGGCGCTGGTGCGGTTCGTCGGCGACATCGTCCGCGACCGCTTCGGCGCGGTCGCCACCATGCGGGGTTCGGTGCTGCTGGCGATGGCCGGCATGGCGATCAGCGGAATGGCCGGATCGGCGGAGATGGTGATCGCCGGCTACGGCATCGCCGGGCTGGGGCTTGCCAACATGGTGCCGATCGCGTTCTCCGCTGCCGGCAACCTGCCCGGCCTGCCGCCCGGCGTCGGCATCTCGCTGGTGACCTTCATGGGCTATTCGGGGATCCTGTTCTTCCCGTCGATCATCGGCTTCATCGCCGAGCACACCGGCTTCGCGGCGATCTTCACCGCCATTCCGGTGCTGCTGCTGCTGGTGCTTGCCCTGTCAGGACTGGTGTCCCATGCCGACAGCAACCGGCCCGACGGCGAGGCATGAGCCTGTTGCTGGAGCCCTCGGCAACGCCATTCCAGCTGCGGCGTCGCGGCCATGGCGGGCGGATGCCGGCCAGGCAAAGCTGTGCTACAAGCGTCCGACCACGCAACGGTACCCACCCACGGCAGCCGTTGACAAACCATCCGCGAAAGGCGACGCAGCGCGCCACGGTTCAACCCTGTGAGGCTTTCGATGTCTTCAAATCCCTTCTCCGCTCCGCTTGACCGCCGCGCCTCGGTGGCCGTGGATGTCGGTGGCGTGATTGTCGGCGGCGGCGCACCGGTGGTGGTGCAGTCGATGACCAACACCGACACCGCCGACATCGATGCAACAGTGGCGCAGGTGGCGGCGCTGCACAAGGCGGGCTCCGAGATCGTCCGCATCACCGTCGACCGCGACGAAAGTGCGGCCGCCGTGCCGCATATCCGTGACCGCCTGGCGCGGCTCGGGCTGAACGTGCCGCTGGTGGGTGACTTCCATTATATCGGCCATACCCTGCTCAAGCAGCACCCTGCCTGCGCCGAGGCGCTGGCGAAATACCGGATCAATCCCGGCAATGTCGGATTCAGGGACAAGAAGGACAAGCAGTTCATCGAGATCGTCGAGCAGGCGATCCGCTGGTCCAAGCCGGTGCGCATCGGCGTCAACTGGGGTTCGCTCGACCAGGCGTTGCTGACGCGCCTGATGGACGACAACCAGAAAGCCGGCTCGCCGCTGAGCGCCCAGGACGTCACCCGCGAGGCAATCATCCAGTCGGCTCTGCTGTCGGCGGACCTGGCCGAGGAAACCGGGCTCGAGCGCAACCGCATCATCCTCTCGGCCAAGGTCAGCCAGGTGCAGGACCTCGTGTCGGTCTACATGGAGCTGGCGCGCCGCTCCGACCACGCGCTGCATCTCGGCCTGACCGAGGCGGGGATGGGGTCGAAGGGCATCGTCGCCTCTTCGGCGGCACTCGCCATCGTCCTGCAGGCGGGGATCGGCGACACGATCCGAATCTCGCTGACGCCGGAGCCGGGGGGCGACCGCACCCGCGAAGTGATCGTGGCGCAGGAGCTGTTGCAGGTGATGGGGTTCCGGCAGTTCGTGCCGGTGGTCGCCGCCTGCCCGGGATGCGGCCGCACCACGTCCACCGTCTTCCAGCAGCTGGCCCGCAATATCGAGGACGACCTGCGCGCCAACATGCCGGTGTGGAAAGAGAAATATCCAGGTGTTGAGGCACTGAAGGTCGCCGTGATGGGCTGCATCGTCAATGGTCCGGGCGAATCCAAGCATGCCGACATCGGCATCTCGCTGCCCGGCACCGGCGAGACACCGGCGGCTCCCGTGTTCATCGACGGCCGGAAGAGCACCACCCTGCGGGGGCCGCGGATCGCCGAGGAATTCCAGGGCCTGGTCGCAGACTACATTGAAAGGCGATTCGGCCAGGGCGGCTGAATCGCCTTCGGCCGTTGCATGACCGCCCGGACCGGATCGGCGGCGCGTCGTGTCAGCCGGCGTTGCGGATTCGGCCGGCGAGGATCGGCAACCACTGCTCGATCTTGGCCCCGAGTTTCTCCGGCGAGATCGGCTTGGACAGATAGTCGTCCATGCCGGCGGCCAGGCAGCGGTCCTCGTCTCCCTTGAGCGCGTGCGCGGTCACGGCGATGATCGGTGTCGGGGTGAAGTTACCGTTGGCCTCCAGTGCGCGGATTTCCGCCGTTGCCTCATAACCGTTGAGTTCGGGCATCGAGATGTCCATCAACACCAAGGCCGGCCGGCATGATTGCCACATGGCGACGGCCTCGCGGCCATTGGTGGCCATGGCGTAGCGGATGCCCAGGCTTTCCAGCGATTGCGAGAAGACGATCTGGTTGACCGGATTGTCCTCGGCGACCAGGACCAGTGACGAATCCTGGGCGACTGACGGGATTTGGTCGGCCACGACCGGCGCTGTCAGCGGCAGACCCGGGGGTGCCGGCCGCCCTCGGGAGGAGAGCCCCGCATTGGCCGTCGCGGCCGAATCCGCCGGCTCGCCCAACGGAGCCGCATGATCGCCGTCGCGGCCGCCCAGGATCGTCTCCACTGCCGCATGCAGATCGGCCGAGCGCACCGGCTTGGTCAGATGCGCATTGATGCGCATTTCCTTGAGCGAGTGGAATTGATCGGCCTGGTCGATCGATGACAGGATCAGGACCGGAGTGTCCGCGATCGCCGGATCGGAGCGGATGGCATTGGTGACCTCGGCGCCGGTCATGCCCGGCATCTGGAAATCGAGGATGACGAGATCGATGCCGAGACCGAGCTCGGCCTGTGCGTGACGCAGCAGGTTCAGGCCGATTTCGCCGCTTTCCACGGCCACGCAATCCAGTCCCCAGCTGCGGGCCTGTTCGGTCAGGATCATGCGGTTGATGGCGTTGTCGTCAATGATCAGCACCCGCGCCTTGGCGGAGTGGGGACGGGAGCCCGACAGAGTGCTGGTCGCGATGGCGCCGTCCACATCCATCTCGATTTGGAAACTGAAGGACGAGCCCTCGCCGATCGTACTCTCAACGGTGATCCTGCCGCCCATCAGCTCGACGATGCGGGATGCAATGGCCAGTCCGAGGCCCGCGCCTTCATGCTTGCGGGTGGATGAGCCGTCAACCTGGCTGAACTTCTCGAAAATGGTCTGGGCCTTGTCGGCGGGGATGCCGATTCCGGTGTCGCGGACGGTGATTGTCACCGCAACGCGCTGGTTGGCCCGGCCATCGGCAGCGATCCCCTGCCCGCCCACCTCACGCCAGCCGACGTCGATCATAACGTGGCCCTGCTCGGTGAACTTGACCGCGTTTCCGACGAGATTGATCATCACCTGCCGCATGCGGCCCGCATCGCCGAACAGCTGTGCGGGCAGACCCGGCATGATCCTGACCGCCAGTTCGATGTCCTTTTCCACCACCCGCGACGACATCAGCGTCGCCACGTCTTCGATCGTCTCGACCAGGCTGAACGAGCGGATGTCGAGCGCCATCTGGTTTGCCTCGATCTTGGAATAGTCGAGGATGTCGTTGATGATCTCGAGCAGGGCATTGCCGGATTTGAGGATGACGTCGGTGAAGGTGCGCTGCCGGGTGTCGAGATTGGTGCGGGTCAGCAGTTCGGCCATTCCGAGAACCCCGTTCATCGGGGTTCTGATCTCATGGCTCATGGTGGCGAGGAATTCCGACTTGGCCCGGTCGGCCGCCTTGGCGCTCACCAGGGCCGCATCGGTCTCGCGCGTCTTCCGGTGCAGTTGATCCACCATCCGGACGATGAGGAAATCGATGGGGACGAAGACGCAAAGGCCGAGGATCACCAATGCGCCCAGGGTGATGAGAAAGAACCGCTCCAGCATTGCCCCGAGCGACACCGACAGGGAGGCGAGAAACTCGCGGATCTGCTGCTCGATGTGCACGTCGGATGGCTGGACATAGCTTTCGAACAGCGACACGAGTTCGCGCGCCTGCCAGTAGAGATCCGCCTTGGTGCGGATGGTGTCGAGTTCCTTGAGGTCAACCATCTGCTGGTGATGACCAAAGGCATCCTTGCCGGTCATGAACTGCGAGGTGCGGATGGTGGTGCTGGTCAGATCCTGCGGTGTCCGGCGCCAGAGATAACGCAGATTGCCCAGATTGCTGCGGGCGTTTTCCATGTGGAATCGAAGCCGGGTCAGCATGGAGATGATCTCCGGATCGATCGGCCGGATCAGGCGGTAGGCGCGGCGCTGCGACAGGTTCATCCCGGACATGACGTCGTCGCCGTCGTTGGCGTGATCCTGCAGCGACTCGGCGAGATTGCCGGCATGGTCGGCAAGATCGCGCATCGACTGGTCGACTTTCGCCACATAGGAGGAAAGCCTGCCGATTTCGTGGATGGACAGATTGCGGTCGCGCTGCTGCAAAAAGAAGATGCCGCAGATGACTGCGATGGCCGCCAGAGAAACGATGTATCCCACCCGCAACGCCATCGTGGAACGGCGAGCCCTGGTGATGCGCGTCTGCTCGGACTTTGTATCGGTCATGGCGGCTGCTCGGATCCTTTTGAGGAACAGTGCAGCAGGATGGTTAAAAATTGGATTAAGCAGTCAGGAAAACCCGGTGACCATAACAACATAGCGCCAAACCGGGACGTTGTGCCTGATCCGTTCCCCGTTCCCCGTTCCCCAGGCTCAATGGCTGCGGTCGGCGATGTAGCGCGCCGCATCAGCCAGGATGCGGCCGTCCTTGCCGAAAGGCTCAAGCAGGGCGCAGGCCTCTGCCACCAGGCTGTCGAGATGGCGTCGCGCCGCGGCCTCGCCGTTGAACGACACATAGGTTGCCTTGCCGCGGCCGGCATCCTTGCCGGCCGCCTTGCCCAGCGTCGCCAGGTCGGAGGTGACATCGAGCAGATCATCGGCCAGCTGGAACGCCAGGCCGATGATCTCGCCAAACCGGCTCATCCGGGCCACATCCTTCTCACCGGCGCCGGCGGCCAGGGCACCGCCTTCACAGGCAAAGCGCAGCAGCGCTCCCGTCTTCATGGCCTGCATGAGCATCATGCCCGCCTCGTCGGGCGCGTCGGTGGCTGCCGCCAGATCGAGCGCCTGTCCCCCGACCATGCCACCTATCCCCGCCGCTCGCGCCAGCCGCTGCACCAGCCCAATGCGGACTTCCGCGGGCAGCATGCAGGCCTCGTCGGAAAGGACGTCGAAGGCGAGTGTCAGCAGGGCATCGCCCGCCAGGACTGCCGAGGCCTCATCAAAGGCGATATGGACCGTCGGCTGGCCGCGGCGCAGGTCGTCATCGTCCATCGCCGGCAGGTCGTCATGGACCAGCGAGTAGCAATGGACGCATTCGAGAGCCGCTGCCACATGCAGGGCGGACTGCGGGTTGCCGCCGAACAGCGCCGCGGTCTCGACGACCAGAAACGGCCTGAGCCGCTTGCCGCCGCCGAGCACCCCGTGGCGCATGGCCGCCAGCAGCCGAGTTGGACGGGTCTGCTCATGCTGGCGTGGCTCGTCGGAGAGCAACTGCGTGAGCAAGGCGCCAACCTGGTCGGCGGCGCGCGCCAAGCGTTCGGCGAAAGCGGAGGAATCGGTTCGGGTCATGGCGCAGTCTTGCCATTAAGAGGGACTCTGGGCAACGGGGAATGCCCGAGCCGTCGCCAGGAGTGCCCATCGGGCCTTTGCCGACGGCAACCCTTGGCAAAGCCTTGCATTCCCGGCTATGAACCCCGATCAGGCGCGGGCGACGGCGTTGAGCGAGGGAGATGGCGTTGGCCGAAGGATGGAAGCAGAGACGAAAGCGAAACCCGCTCCTGCGGGCGCTTCGGTTCGCCCTTCTCGCACTCGTCGCGGTTCTGGTGCTGCCCTACTTGCTGGTGCTGGCCTACGCCTCGTCCGTCGTGCACCCGGTCTCGACGCTGATGCTGGTGGATGCGGCTGTCGGCCGCTCCTATGAGCGCAGTTGGGTGGCCTTCGACGACATAGCCCCCGTCCTGGTCCAGTCGGTAATGATGTCGGAGGACGGGCAGTACTGTGCCCATGGCGGGGTGGACTGGAATGCGCTCAATCTGGTCATCGACGACGCGCTCGAGGGCGAGGCGACCCGCGGCGCCAGCACGATCCCGATGCAGGTGGCCAAGAACCTGTTCCTGCCGGCGGTGCGCTCGGTGATCCGCAAAGGACTGGAGATTCCCCTGGCCCTTTGGGCCGACCTGGTCTGGTCGAAGAAGCGAACGATGGAGATCTATCTCAACATCGCCGAATGGGCGCCCGGGGTGTTCGGCATCGAGGCGGCAGCGCAGACCTATTTCGGCGTGCCTGCGGCGGATCTGAGTGGCAGGCAGTCGGCGCTTCTGGCGGTGACGCTTCCCAATCCGCATGCGCGCAATGCCGCAAAGCCGTCACGCGGCATGACCCGGATGGCGCGCACCATCGAGAAGCGGGCGGCACAATCTGGCGCATATATCAAATGTCTTTATGACTGAGATGAGGACATTTGACTGGCCGCGGACCGCATGTCGTGGCACGAAGCAGCAGACACACCGGAGATCCGCTGATGACCAGCCTGACGCTCTATATCGGCAACAAGAACTATTCGTCCTGGTCGTTCCGACCGTGGCTCGGCATGCGGATGGCCGGCATCACCTTTGAGGAGGTGCTGATTCCATTCGATTTCGCCAATGGACATCCCGCCATCAAGGCGATTTCGCCATCAGGCAAGGTTCCGGTGCTCAGGGACGGCGAGATGCTGATTTCGGAATCGCTGGCCATCCTCGATCATGTGGCGCGGCAGGCGCCGGGATCCGGCCTGTGGCCCGATGACCATTTGCTACGAAGCAAGGCGATGTCGATGAGCTGCGAAATGCTCAGCGGTTTCCATGCGCTCCGCAATGCGTGTCCGATGAACATGCGCCGGCCGCGCAAAGCGATCGAGGTGAGCGGAGCCATCGCCGCCGACGTGGCGCGGGTCGAAACGCTCTGGAGCGGCTGTCTGGAGCAGACGGGCGGGCCGTTTCTGCTTGGCGGGTTTTCGATCGCCGACGCGATGTTCGCGCCGGTGGTCAACCGGCTCGACGTCTATGGCTTCGAAGTCAGCGACGTCTGTGCTCTCTACATGCGGCGGATGCAGGCACTGCCGGCCTGGCGGGAGTGGGAGGAAGCGGGGCGTGCCGAGCCGTGGATCGTCGAGGAGGACGAGGCCTGAGCGTCCGAGGGCCCATCTTGCGGGCCGGCGGGAAAAAATACGCCTGCATGCTGGTCAAACCCGCGTGGGGCATGTATAAGCCCGTCAAATTTCCGAAATCCGCATGCGACGGTTTCGGCCTAAGGTTGGCCGTCCCGCATGCATGTTTGTCCCAATGGAGTGTGTCATGGCTGTTCCGAAGCGTAAAACATCCCCGTCCAAGCGCGGTATGCGCCGCTCGGCTGATGCCATCAAGGCGGAAGCCTATGTGGAAGACAAGAATTCCGGCGAACTGCGTCGCCCGCATCACATCGACCTGAAGACAGGCATGTATCGCGGCCGCCAGGTGATGACCGTGAAAGAAAGCGCGTAAGCGTCTTTCCGACGGGATCGAAGTCTGAAGAGCCGGCCCTTCGGGGCCGGTTTTTGCGTTTGCCGATCCGGCCGAGAGTGCCGGGGGGTTGCGCGCGTGCGCGCGATTCTGCACTCTCGCTCGACAATCGGCACCCGAATCCCGGGCCGTCGCCGAGACACTCAAGCCGGGGGATTCACCGATGCTCTTTGCCATTCCGCTGATGATCGTGCCGTTCGTGCTCTACAACCTGGTCATCATCGGCATTGTCGGCTCCGGCGTAGGGGCGCTCAACGACACTGTCACCAGCCTGTCGATGATGTCGGGCGCGCAATGGACGATGAGCTGGGGTGACGTGCTGATCGTCATCGCCCTGCTGCTGCTTTTCGTCGAGGTGGTCAAGTCCACCCGCACCGGCGCCGCGTCGGTCCTCGATCACCTCTTGTCGATGTTCCTGTTTGTGGTCTTCCTCGTCGAATTCCTGCTTGTGCAGGCCGCGGCCACGCATGTCTTCTTCATCCTGATGGTCATCGCCTTCATCGACGTGATCGCCGGCTTCACGGTGTCGATCAAGTCAGCCGGCCGCGACGTCTCCATCGGCCTCTGATCGGCTGGTGCCGGATGGCCGGGGAATGTACTTTCACAACTGGGGATGATCATGCGTCGATTTGATCTGCCGGGCCGCTCGCCCGTCATCGCGGAAAACGGAATGGCCGCAACCTCGCATCCGCTTGCCTCTGCCAGCGCGCTGCAGGCGCTCAGGGCCGGCGGCACGGCTGTCGATGCCGCACTCGCCGCCTCGGCCACTCTGGCGGTGGTCGAACCGCAGATGACGGGGATCGGCGGCGACTGCTTTGCGCTTGTGGCGCAGGCGGATGGGACGGTGCACGGGATCAACGGCTCGGGCCGGGCCGCGGGCGGCGTCGACGCGGCCTGGTACCGCGATTCCGGTTTTGCCGCCATTCCGCCGCACTCCGCCCATGCGGTGACGGTTCCCGGCGCACTCAGGGCCTGGGAGGCGCTGCATCAGCGGTATGGCCGGCTGCCGTTCGAGCGGCTTTTCGACGACGCTGTCGCGCTTGCCGAGAACGGCTATCCCGTGGCGCCGAGGGTGGCCTTCGACTGGGCGCGCGAGGCGGAGACGCTGGCGGGTGACCCCGGCGCGGCGATACACCTGCTGCCGGGCGGGCGGGCGCCGGTCACCGGTGAGCGGGTGAAAATGCCCGGACTGGCCGCCACGCTGCGGCGCATCGCGTGCGAAGGCGTCTCGGCCTTCTACGAAGGCGCGATCGCCCGCGAGATCGCCGACACGGTCCAGGCCAGCGGCGGCTTTCTTACCGAAGCGGACCTGGCGGCGTCGACCGCGGAGTGGGTGACACCGATCTCGACCGCCTATGGCGGCCACCAGGTGATGGAGATCCCGCCCAACGGCCAGGGCGTGGTGGCGCTGATCATGATGAACCTGTTGACGCTGACCGGCGCCGGCGATCTTCGCCCCGGCAGCGCGCGGCGCTACCATCTCGAGGTCGAGGCCGGACGGCTGGCCTATGCGGTGCGCGACGCCATGCTCGCCGACCCCGCGCACATGACCATGAGCGGCGCCGACCTGGCATCGATGGACTTTGCGCGCACGCTCGTCGGACAGATCGACCCGACGCGGCGCAATCCTTCGATTCAGCTGCCGCAGCTGCCCGGCTCGGATACCGTCTACCTGACCGTCGCCGATCGCAACGGGCTGGTGATCTCCTTCATCAACTCAATCTACGGCGCCTTCGGCGCGCAGATCGTGACCCCGAAGAGCGCCGTCGTGCTGCAGAACCGCGGCGCCGGCTTTTCCCTCGCCGAAGGCCATCCGAATATGATCGCGCCGGACAAGCGGCCGATGCACACCATCATTCCCGCCATGGCCACGAAAGACGGCAAGGCCTCCATCTCCTTCGGCGTCATGGGCGGCGCCTATCAGCCGATGGGTCATGCGCATGTGCTCTCCAACTTGGTCGATCACGGCATGGATCCGCAGGAGGCGCTCGATCATCCGCGGCTGTTCTGGGCCAAGGGCGAGGAGGTGCTTGAGCTGGAGGCGGGCATCGCCGCCGGGGTCGCCGACGACCTGGTGGCGCTCGGCCACAGCGTCCGCCCTGCGCCAACGCCGCACGGCGGCGGTCAGGCCATCGTCATCGACCACGCGGACGGGTTCTTCGTGGCGGGATCGGATCCGCGCAAGGACGGACTGGCCATCGGCTATTGAGGCGGCCATGGTATTCGGCCCAAGCCCTCGGGTCTGGGTCACGCTTATGGGAGACTTCTTCCAGCCTGCGGCTGCATGAACCGGCGCGGGCCCGCCATTGCCGCCGCCGTGTCAGCTGCCGATGGAGTTGATCTTGTCCTGCAGCGACTTGAGCTGCGCCTTGAGGTCGTCGATGTCGCGCGACGTGTCGGCCTTCTTGGCCGGTTCGGCCGACTTGCCGCTCTGTCCAAGCGCGAAGGGCGAGAACATCTGCATGGCTTTCTGAAACATCTCGGTGTTGGACCGGACGAGTTCGTCGGCCATCTGGATCGGCATCTGGATGTTGCGGGTCACCGGATTCTCGCCAAAGGCGCGTCCGATCTGGATGCGGACCTGATCCTGCTGCTCGGTAAAAGCGGCCATGGACTGTTCGAGATAGCTCGGGACAACCATCTGCAACTGGTCACCGTAAAAGGAGATCAACTGGCGCAGGAAAGAGACGGGAAGCAGGGTGTTTCCAGTCTTGGATTCCTGCTCGAAAATGATCTGGGTCAGGACCTGGTGGGTTATGTCATCGCCGGACTTGGCGTCCTGGACGATGAACTCCTCTCCCTTCTTTACCATCACTGCAAGGTCATCGAGCGTGACATAGGTGCTCGTGCCAGTGTTGTAGAGGCGGCGATTGGCGTATTTCTTGATCGTGATGGTGCCGTCGTTCTTCGCCATGCATGTTCTCCTCACACGTCGGTTGCAGACCGAATAGACGTATCTGGCCATGACTGTAGGCGAAAACCCGGCCGGATGACAAATCCTTTGTGCAATGCGGCGATGGCAGCGCAATAAGGCCGGAATTCCGCCTGATTGGGGCCGGTTTCAACCGATATGGTGCCATTCACGCAGCTGCAGGCGTTTGACAAGGCATCCAAGCTCAGTCACCTTCAGACCAAATTCCCACGACCATCGAGGACACCTTCATGAGCTCTCCTGCAATCGTCATCGCCAGCGCCGCCCGCACGGCGGTCGGCTCCTTCAACGGAGTTTTTTCCAATGTTCCCGCGCATGAGCTGGGCGCCGCTGCCATCCGCGGCGCGCTCGAACGCGCGGGCGTCGATGCCGCCGATGTCGACGAGGTGATCATGGGCCAGGTGCTGTCGGCCGGCGAGGGCCAAAACCCGGCGCGCCAGGCGGCGATGGCTGCAGGCATTCCGCAGGAGGCCACTGCCTGGGGCCTCAACCAGCTCTGCGGTTCCGGCTTGCGCGCGGTGGCGCTGGGCATGCAGCAGATTGCAACCGGCGACGCCAAGATCATTGTCGCCGGCGGCCAGGAATCTATGTCGATGGCTCCGCATTGTGCGCATCTGCGAGGCGGTGTGAAAATGGGCGACCTGAAGATGGTCGACACCATGATCAAGGACGGCCTCACGGATGCATTCTATGGCTACCACATGGGCACGACAGCGGAGAACGTTGCCAAGCAGTGGCAGCTGTCGCGCGACGACCAGGACCAGTTCGCCGTCAGTTCCCAGAACAAGGCGGAGGCCGCCCAGAAGGCCGGCAAGTTTGCCGACGAAATCGTCGCCTTCACGATCAAGGGTCGCAAGGGCGACACGATTGTCGACCAGGACGAATACATCAAGGCCGGCACCACGCTCGAAGGCGTCGGCAAGCTGCGTCCGGCCTTCGACAAGGAAGGCACGGTGACCGCCGCCAATGCGTCGGGGCTCAATGACGGCGCGGCCGCGGTGGTGCTGATGAGTGCAGACGAGGCCGCCAGGCGCGGCATCGAACCGCTGGCGCGCATCGTCTCCTGGGCGACGGCCGGCGTTGATCCCAAGATCATGGGCACCGGCCCGATCCCGTCTTCGCGCAAGGCGCTCGAGCGGGCCGGCTGGACCGTCGGCGATCTCGATCTGGTGGAGGCCAACGAGGCGTTTGCGGCACAGGCCTGTGCAGTGAACAAGGATCTCGGCTGGGACACGTCGATCGTCAACGTCAATGGCGGCGCCATTGCCATCGGCCATCCGATCGGCGCCTCGGGCGCGCGCATTCTCAACACGCTGCTGTTTGAAATGAAGCGCCGTGGCGCAAAGAAGGGTCTGGCGACGCTGTGCATCGGAGGCGGCATGGGCGTGGCCATGTGCATCGAGCGGGACTAACAAAACGCAGAGGGAGGACAGCATGAGCAAGGTGGCACTGGTCACGGGAGGGACCCGGGGCATCGGGGAGGCGATATCGATCGCGCTCAGGAATGCGGGCTACACGGTTGCGGCCAATTATGCCGGCAATGACGAGGCGGCGGCGAAGTTCACCGCCGAAACCGGCATCAAGGCCTACAAATGGTCCGTCGCCGATTACGAGGCCTGCGTGGCGGGGGTCGCGCAGGTGGAGGCGGATCTCGGGCCGGTCGCGGTCCTGATCAACAATGCCGGCATCACCCGCGACGCCATGTTCCACAAGATGACGCCGCAGATGTGGGGCGAGGTGATCAACACCAACCTCACCGGGCTCTACAACATGACGCATCCCGTCTGGAGCGGGATGCGTGACCGCAAGTTCGGTCGGGTCATCAACATCTCGTCGATCAACGGGCAGAAGGGCCAGGCGGGCCAGGTCAACTACTCCGCCGCCAAGGCCGGCGATATCGGCTTCACCCGGGCCCTGGCCCAGGAGGGCGCGCGCGCCGGCATCACGGTCAACGCCATCTGCCCGGGCTATATCGGCACGGACATGGTGCGCGCCATCGACGAGAAGGTCCTCAACGAGCGCATCATCCCGCAAATTCCCGTCGGCCGCCTGGGCGAGCCCTCGGAGATCGCCCGCACCGTCGTGTTCCTGGCCGCCGATGAGGCCGGCTTCATCACCGGCTCGACCATCTCCGCCAATGGCGGCCAGTTCTTCAGCTGAGGTGCCGCGCGCCACGGTCAGGGCGGCCCCTCCGGGAGCCGCCCTCTTGATCCTGTTGGCGAGGCGCCAGCGTTAACCTTTGCCGGCTGATTCGCAGTCCCGCACTGCCGCCCGCCGCCACGGCTTGTGGCCGGGCCGCGCGCGCCGGCCAGATCTGGTACGGAACAAAGCGCCAACGATGGCAGGTCGGTGATTCGTCGCCGGTTCGTTCTTCAGCCGTTCCGGAAGTTAACGGGCTGTGGTCCTGCCGCATTGTCTGATGCGCAATTATTTGAATCTCTTAAGATATCGTGAAAATTCGGAAGCAGGCCCGCACAATTTCGGAGATGGCCTCGACGGATCGGCGACATGCGCCGACGGGTCGCGGCCCGGGCAAGACTTGCCGTCGCTCGTCGTCCTGTTCGGCATCATCGTCGTGCCTCTCGCCCTGGTGTCGGTCACTCTCATCATCATCAAGCAGATCCTGCTCGGGACGTGGTGCTCCCTGTGCCCGCCGGCGGCGGCAATGCCGAACCGGGGGTGCCCATTCGACAGATGAAGTCTTGGCCACCGGCCAGTTCCTCGCCAGACGGCGCAGGGCCGGGCGTCCGATCTTGCACATCGCCTTCACCGGCAACCCCCACGACGTCGACGACACCCGGCGCAAAGACGATTGCGCCCGCTATCCGGCGGGGTCCTTCGTGAGATGGTCACGGAAGGTGCCTCCGATCCCTGGTCGCAGGCGCAACACTTCTGCAAAGGACGGCGGGCGTTCTGGCCGTCCTGTTTCTCATGGGGCTGTGCCTGCCGCGCGGACCGATCCACAACCGCTATGGCAGCTGGACCAGGCTTCCGGTGCGCGTTCGTCGAACCGACGTGCGCGCTCGCCCCGCCGCGGGGGACTGGCGGTCGCTGCGCAAGCTCTCCGGGCCAAAGGTTAACGGCAGGGGCGACTTCGAGGCCGCCGTCGCCGCGCCGGTGCTGTATCTGGTGCCCGGTGACGCCGAAAAGCCCAGATGCAGCGGTGAACAAAGCACCAACCTGTGGAGGTCGATGATTCGTAGCCGCTTCGTTCCGGCGCTGTTCCAAACGTTAACGTGATCACTAAAATGCAAGCGAAATTCGGCCTGCCCGTCCCGGCAAAGGTTAACGCCCGGGCGCGCGGCGGCGGGTCGGAGAGAGCCGCCCGAGGCGGCATTGGTTAACAGACGGGCCGATTTCGCGACGAAGTCTTCTGCCGGTCCGGGACGCAGGTCTGCATCTTGTCGCCGCGCCGGTTCGGAACGGTACATCTGGTTGAGAACAAATCCGCAACTTTCGCAGGTCTGTGATTCGTCGCCGATTCGTTCCACCGCTGTTCCGGAAGTTAACGGAGGCCTGCCAAATACCACAGGATGCGTTAGGTAAATATTTAGAATGGTTAAAATATCAGTTTTTGCTTTCTCACCTGGCGCCCACCTCCGCACCGGATCGCGCCGCGGGCGTCAGAGGTTAACGAAGGCTGGCCGAATCGGATTTTGGTGGCGGCGCGCGATTCAGCATCTGGTGGGTGTGCGTGCGCGGACAGGCAAGATTTAGCGGTGAACAAAAAGAAAACATTGCAGAGTCGGCGATTCGTCGCCGATTCGTTCCGGCGCTGTTCCAACCGTTAATGCAGGCGTTGAAGGACGGCCGCTTTTCCGACTGTCACTCCGCCCGGTATGTGCTAGAGCGGAAGCAGGGCGGGGCGGCTTGACCACTGCTGTTCTGCCTGATCACGATGCGGGCGCATTCTTCTGCTTTGCAGGCATCTTGCCCGAAACGCCGCCATGCCACTTCCGCCCCGGACCCGATGCCCATTTCCAGCAAAATCGCCATAGAGCCTCTGATCCTGTCGGGCCGAGGTGTCACCGCCGTGCTGGGGCCTACCAATACCGGCAAGACCCACTATGCCATCGAGCGCATGGTGGCGCATTCCTCCGGGGTCATCGGCTTGCCGCTGAGGCTTCTGGCGCGCGAAGTCTACAGCCGCGTCGTGGCCAAGGTCGGCGTCGACCATGTGTCGCTGGTCACCGGCGAGGAAAAGATCTCGCCGCCGGGCGCGCGCTACTCGGTGTGCACCGTGGAGGCGATGCCGCGCCGCGCCGATGTCGCCTTTGTCGCCATCGACGAGGTGCAGATCGCCGGCGATCTTGAGCGCGGACATGTGTTCACCGACAGGATCCTGTCCCTGCGGGGCCGGGAGGAGACGCTGCTGCTCGGCTCGGCCACCATGCGCGGCATTCTCGAGCGCCTCCTCCCCGGCGTGCTGATCATCGAGCGGCCGCGGCTTTCGCAGCTGCTCTATGCCGGGTCGAAGAAGATCTCGCGGCTGCCCCGGCGCTCGGCGATCGTGGCGTTCTCGGCCGACGAGGTCTATGCCATCGCAGAGCTGGTGCGGCGGCAACGCGGCGGTGCGGCCGTTGTGCTGGGCGCGCTGAGCCCGCGCACGCGCAACGCCCAGGTCGAACTCTACCAGAACGGCGATGTCGATTATCTCGTCGCCACCGACGCCATCGGCATGGGCCTCAATCTCGACGTCGATCACGTGGCGTTTGCGCATGAGCGCAAATTCGACGGTTTCCATTATCGGCCGCTGACGCCATCCGAATTCGGCCAGATCGCGGGCCGGGCCGGCCGCCATCTGCGCGACGGCACCTTCGGCGTTACCGGCCGCGTCGATCCGATGGGCGACGAACTCGTCAAGCGGCTCGAGAGCCACACCTTCGATCCGGTCAAGATCCTGCAATGGCGCACGAAGCAGCTCGACTTTTCCAGCCTCACCGCGTTGCAGGAAAGCCTCGACCGGGTGCCGGCCGTGCAGGGCCTCACCCGCAGCCTGCCCTCGGTCGACCAGCGCGCCCTCGAGCATCTGGCCAGCGATTTCGAAGTCCGCGATCTCGCCACCGGTGCGAAGGCGGTGGAGCTGTTGTGGGATGTCTGCGCCCTGCCGGACTATCGCCGGATCGCGCCCGCGCAGCATGCGGACCTGATCGCCACGATCTATGGAGATCTCGTCCGCCATGGTGCGGTCAGCGAGGATTTTCTGGCCGAACAGGTGCGCCGGACCGACTCGACGGACGGCGAGATCGACACCCTGTCTGCCCGCATATCGCAGATCCGCACCTGGACCTACATATCAAACCGCCCGCAATGGCTTGCCGATCCGACACACTGGCAAGAAAAGACTCGCGAAATCGAGGACCGTTTGTCCGATGCACTGCATGAAAGGTTGACGAAACGCTTCGTTGACCGCAGGACATCTGTGCTCATGAAGCGCCTGAGAGAGAATACGATGCTTGAAGCAGAAATTAGCGTAAACGGCGACGTGTTCGTCGAAGGCCACAATGTCGGCCAGCTGGCCGGATTCCGGTTCATCCCAGACCAGGCGGCGGAGGGTCCCGACGCCAAGGCGGTGATTGCCGCCGCCCAGAAGGCGCTGGCGCTGGAGTTCGAAGCGCGGGCCGCCCGGCTGCATGCGTCGGGCAATTCCGATTTTGCCATCGGCTCGGATGCGACCGTGCGCTGGCTCGGCGATCCTGTCGCCCGGCTGGTATCGGGAGACCATGTGCTCAAGCCGCGTGCGATCCTGCTGGCCGACGATCAGCTGACCGGCCATGCGCGCGAAGTCGTCACCGCGCGCATCGACCGCTTCGTCAATCACCATATCGCCACGGTGCTCAAGCCGCTCGACGATCTGACGCGGGCCGAGGATCTGGATGGACTGGCCAGGGGCCTCGCCTTCCGGCTGGCGGAAAGCCTCGGCATCCTGTTCCGGCGCGATGTCACAGAGATGATCCGCGACCTGGATCAGGCCGCGCGCGCCAGCCTGCGCAAATACGGCATCCGCTTCGGCGCCTATCACGTCTTCATGCCGGCCCTGCTCAAGCCTGCGCCGGCCGAACTGGTCACCCTGCTGTGGTCGCTGGCCAATGACGGGCTGAACAGGTCCGGCTACGGCGACGTCACGCCGCTGCTTGCCGCCGGCCGCACGTCGGTGGCGACCG
This sequence comes from Hoeflea marina, assembly GCF_003182275.1. Classification (GTDB taxonomy): domain Bacteria; phylum Pseudomonadota; class Alphaproteobacteria; order Rhizobiales; family Rhizobiaceae; genus Hoeflea; species Hoeflea marina. The sequence goes on along the minus strand of NZ_QGTR01000005.1, from coordinate 177,647 downwards.
ATCCAGGGATCGATCGCGAATTCTACCGGCTGGCGGGTTTCCGCTTCCTGGGCAAACGCGCCGTGCGCGTCGACATCCTCGAGCGGCTCGCCGACCTGATCCGCCCCGCCCTGCAGTGGACTCCCGGCAGCGGCCCGCGGCCCGAAGCCGCCTATGACGGCAAGCGCTTCATCACCACGACCGGCATGCTCTCGATCCTCGGCGCCACCCAGGACGACATCGAGGAAATTCTCAAGGGCCTGGGCTACCGCGCTGACGCCGTGGTCGCCGAAGAGGCCGCCAGGCATCTTGCCGACCTGGACGAGGCGCAGCGCGCCAAGGACGGTGACAAGCAGGAGGGTCCGGTCGTGGAGGTCGTGGTCACCCGCACCGCCGCCGAGCGTCCGCAAAAGCCCGAGGCGGCGTCGACCGCCCCGTCCGCCGGCAGTGTTGCCGGCGACGCCGACACCGCGGTGCCCGAAACCGCAGAGGCAGAGGAGCCCGAGGCTCCGCGTCCGGTGCTGTTGTGGCGTCCTGGCGGACGGCCCGATGGCCAGCGCGGCCGTTCCGACGCAAATCGCGGCGCGCGGGCGCCGGGTGGGGAAGGCCGGACACCGCGCGGTGACGGACAGTCCGTCGCCGATGCCGTTGCCGGAGAGGCGGTCCCGCAGGACGGCGGACGTCCGGCGGGGCGTGGCGACCAACGTGGTAAGGGCCGCGGTCCGAACCGTGGCGGCGGACGCGGCGCACCGCGGGACGGCGCACCCGACGGCGCCAAGGGCGGTCCGCGCAGGGGCAAGGACGGCCAGCGGGACGATCGTCCCAAACGCGATGATCACGGCAAGCGCGACGATCAGGGCAAGCGCGACGAGCGTCCGGTCCGCAAGGACAAGCCATACGATCCGGATTCGCCCTTCGCTGCACTGGCCGCGCTTCGCGACCAGTTGAAGAAGTAGCCGCGGCGGCCCGGAATGACAGGGGCGGCCACGGAACGGCAACGGATCGACAAGTGGCTGTTTTTTGCCCGTGTGGCAAAATCGCGCACCCTGGCGGGAAAGTTCGTCGCCTCCGGTCATGTCCGGCTCAACCGAGACAAGATCAGCCTGCCCAGTCAGATCGTCAAGATCGGCGACGTGCTGACGATTTCGCTGGAGCGGCGCATCCTGGTGTTGAAGATCGCCGATGGCGGCAGCCGCCGCGGACCGGCCAGCGAAGCGCAGATGCTCTATGAGGATCTGTCTCCGCCTGCCCCGGCCAAGGCCGAGAGTCCAGCTGTGGTCGGCGAGCGGGAAGCGGGCGCCGGACGCCCGACAAAGCGCAATCGGCGCGAGATCGACAGGTTTCGAATGAGCAGGGCGGACGATTAGATTCGATTGCCTTGCCAATGCGGGACAAAATCGCTACCTCACGCGAAAATGTTTGAATGACCGCCAGGAGGCATGAATGACCTATGTGGTGACCGACAACTGCATCCGTTGCAAGTATATGGATTGCGTCGAAGTTTGCCCGGTGGATTGCTTCTATGAAGGCGAGAACATGCTCGTCATTCATCCGGACGAGTGCATCGATTGCGGCGTTTGCGAGCCCGAATGCCCCGCCGATGCGATCAAGCCCGACACCGAGCCGGGCCTCGAGAAATGGCTTGAAGTCAACACCGAGTTCGCCGACAAGTGGCCCAACATCACCATCAAGCGTGATGCGCCTGGCGATGCCAAAGAGTTTGACGGCCAGTCGGGCAAATTCGAGAAATACTTCTCGCCTGAGCCTGGCGAAGGCGATTGACAGCCAACGGCGCAACCGGCAATTGATCGGCCCACCGCGGATCGATGGCCATGAGAGCGGGGTTCGCGCGACCAATCGCCCTCTTCAGCGGTTCGGGCTGGCCACTTTGCGGGCCGTTGCATTCGCTCATTGCTTGCTCGTGCGCAAATCATTGATTTCTGCTATATTTTGTGTTACACATTTGACATCTGACAAATTCCAAGGCGCCGTCAGGGCGAAAAATAAGCAAAACGGATAACGTCCCCATCAATGCGGCAGCCACGATCCATGCAGCATTCGCGCTGTCAGCCCGGAGTGACACTCCGGCGGCAGTGTTCCGTTTGGCTTTCCTGTGGCGTTGTCAGCAGAGTAGCGCTTTAGGGCGCTGACGGATCTGTCCGGGCAAACCGGAACGCCAGATCCGCTACCTTAACAGGGAGTTTTGTAACGCATGACGATCCAGCAAAAAAAGTCTTCCCAGCGCCATGGTTTCCGGACCGGTGAATCCATTGTCTATCCGGCGCACGGCGTCGGTCAGATCGTGACCATCGAAGAGCAGGAAGTGGCCGGCCACAAGCTCGAGCTTTTCGTCATCGATTTCGAAAAAGACAAGATGCGGTTGAAGGTGCCGGTCGCCAAGGCGTCCTCCATCGGCATGCGCAAGCTTTCGGAAACCGATTATGTCGAACGCGCACTCAAGGTCGTTCAGGGCCGGGCCCGCATCAAGCGCACCATGTGGTCGCGCCGTGCGCAGGAATATGATGCGAAGATCAATTCCGGCGATCTGATCTCGATCGCGGAAGTGGTGCGCGACCTGTACCGCGCCGAGAACCAGCCAGAGCAGTCCTATTCCGAGCGCCAGCTCTATGAGGCGGCACTGGACCGGATGGCCCGGGAAATCGCAGCCGTCAACAAGCTCTCCGATACCGAATCGGTTCGCCTCGTCGAGACCCATCTCAACAAGGGTCCGAAGCGCGGCAAGCCGGGCGAGGAAGAGGCAGTTGCAGACGCCGGCGCTGAAGGCGCCGACTCGCCATCGAACGCCCAGGAAGAGGCAGCCTGATCGGGTTGTGATTTCGAAGCAGACGCTCAAGCCCGGCTTCGGCCGGGCTTTTTGCGTTCGCATTGCTCAGTATGGAGCCGAGTGCTCTCCACTTCGTGATCGCGGGGGTGAAACTTTTCCCGGCGGGTTTCGTTCCTCCTATGATCCGCGATCAGGCTGTGGCCCGCAAGCCGGCGTGAAAGGCGTGTCGCCCGACATTGAGTCGACAGCTGGTCTGCGGGTTTTTCGACGTGCCCGGACCGATCCAGCAATTGGAGAGTGCCATGAAAGCAGTTTCGGCAGACCGGCAGATGGTGCGTGCGGCAATGGCCGCCCCCTATCTCGAACGCGACGAGGAGCACGCACTCGCCGTTCGCTGGAAGGACAACCACGACCAGGCTGCGCTGCACAAGATTACCATGTCGCATATGCGGCTGGTGATCTCGATGGCGTCGAAGTTCAGGAATTTCGGCCTGCCGCTCAATGATCTGATCCAGGAGGGTCATGTCGGCCTGCTGCAGGCTGCTGCTCGCTTCGAGCCCGACCGCGAGGTTCGGTTCTCGACCTATGCCACCTGGTGGATCCGGGCCTCGGTGCAGGATTACATTCTGCGCAACTGGTCGATCGTTCGCGGCGGCACGAGTTCGGGCCAGAAATCCCTGTTCTTCAATCTCCGGCGTCTGCGCGCCCGCATGGCGCAGGCCGATCCGGACCTGCCCGACAGCGCCATCCACAGCCAGATCGCCAATGCGCTGGGTGTCCATGCCAAGGATGTCGCCGTGATGGCCGCGCGCCTGTCGGGATCGGATTCGTCGCTGGACGCACCCGTCGCCGACGGCGAGAGCGGCGCATCCTCGGAACGGATGGACTTCCTCAGGAGCGAGGCACCCTTGCCCGATGAACAGGTCTCCACGATGATCGACGAGGAGCGGCGCCATTCCTGGCTGGGAAATGCGCTCGATACGCTCAATCCGCGCGAACTGCGGATCATCCGGGAACGGCGCCTGGCCGAGGACGGCGCGACGCTTGAATCGCTGGGCGAATCCCTCGGCATCTCCAAGGAGCGCGTCCGGCAGATCGAGACCCGTGCGCTCGAGAAGCTGAGAACCGTGCTGATGCGCGAGACACCGGAAATCGCCGGCCTCTAATGCATGTCGCCCGAAAGTGTGCAGCGGTTTCGGGACCACGACATGGATAAACAAAGAGGTAAAGCACATCGCGTGAATCTGAATTCACGCGATGTGCTTTAGACACGGCCGGCGCTTGAAGCGTCAACTGTCCGCCGGAGCCGCGAGCTGTGATTTCAACCGCCCCGACTGTTCCAGAAACTGGCAGCGTGGACAGACGTGCCGCCATCGAACCGCGCGTTCAAGGGGCGTCGCCAGTCTAACCGACCGACACCGCTGCCGTCGAAGCACTCCGAATTCTTGATCTGTCACATTGTTCGAATGACAAAGTGAAAGTCGCTTCATCTGGAAGTGCCCCAACGTCCGGCCGGCTGTTCACTCCGATATGAACTTGAGCCGGTCGCCTGGCCGGACCACGGAGTTCGGCCCCATCGCGTTGATCAATCGGAAGAGTTCGGCCTTTCTGTCGGTGCCGCGCATGCGCGCCGAAAGACTTGCGACCGTGTCGTTGGCGGCGGAAACCAGGATGCGGATGCGCAGTGGCTGCAGCGACTGCATCTCTCCGGCCGTCAGCTGCCGGAAGCTCGAACGCACCGCGTCGGCGGTGGGCGTCAGCGCTGCGGAGCCGTTGGGGGCGGCGGTCAGGAAGCGATAGATTCGGTCCTTGACCTTGACCACGGAGATGTCGAAATCCCACTGGTCGGCGCTGGCCCGCGCCGTGGCGGCGGGCAGGCCGCCGATCGTCGTTTCCCTGACGGATCCCGGCACCAGCCCGCTGACCCAGCCGCTGCCGATATAGGCGACAAGATCGCGGCTGGACGCTTCGGTCACCCCGTCAAACCGGATGGCGATGTCGCCGGGGCCGGTCGCAAGGACTGCCTCGGCCTTGTTGTCGATGCGGAAGCCCTCCGGCACTTCGAAGCGCACGCCGAGAACCGGATGCAGGAACTCCTTGCCGCGGACATAGCCCTCCTTGGGGCTGTCGCCGTAAAGAAGTCCATTGATGCCGTCGAGATAATAGTCCCGTCCGCGGTCCACCGAGCCTTCCGGCCCGAAGGCGCGGGCATGGCTGCGCGCCAGTTCGACCCGCTGCGGTGCATTGGGGTGACTGGAGAGGAAGTCGAGGCTCTGGTCGGCCGAGGCATCGACCGAGGTGAAGTGGCTGTAGGCATCCATGGATTCCAGAAACCTGGCGGCGGCATAGGGATCGTAGCCGGCCTGGCCAAGCATCCGCACGCCGATCACGTCGGCCTGCAGTTCCTGATTGCGCGAAAACGCCGCCAGCCGCAGCTTGCCGCGGGCAATGGCCTGCTTGCCGGTCAGGCCGTCGGTGAGAACTTCGGAGGCGACGCGGTCGTTGAGCGCCTCGGCCTGTTCGCGCTGGCGCCGTTCGATGCCGTGGTTTGCCGTCACATGCGCCATCTCGTGGGCGAGCACGGCCGCGACCTCGGAGGCGTCGTTGGCCAGAGCCAGCAGACCGCGGGTGACATAGAGATAGCCGCCCGGCAGCGCGAAGGCGTTGACGGCGGGAGAATTGAGCACCGTGATCCGGTAGGCCTGCTGCGGATTCTCCGACACGACGGTGAGGGCGCCGACAATGCGGGCAAGCAGCTTCTCCGTCCGCTCGTCGCGGTACTCGCCCCCGTAGCTTGCCAGGATGCGCGGGTGTTCGGACGCGCCGATGCGGGTCCGCGGATCCGCCTGCCCGGCACGCTCGGCGGTCTGCGGCGAATCCGACGGCTTCACGGTCGCCAGATACACATCCGACCCGAGCGTCTGGCAGCCTGCCAGGAGCATCCCGACCACCAGCAGCGTCGCAGGCGCGTGGACGCGGCGGAAGCGCGGGGACGGCGATGGCATGTCAAGCGCGGAGATTTGCGGCATGGTATCCGGAAACTGGTTCAGCCGGTTCCGGTGGGCGCCCGGCAGCTCAAAGGTGATCGTCGGCGTCAGATCAGCCTGTCTAGCGTGATTCAGACAGGCGATCCAGTGGCATCGTCCGGCGACCAAATTGTGGCGGTGCCGCACAACGGCGTCATTCGCACCACATTTGCCCCCTTGTCGTCAGGTCCCTCGCTGCCGGCAAGCGCTCAGTCGGGCGCACCGGAGCCGAGATAGTGGCGCAGCGCCGGGATGTCGCTGCGCTCGAAAAAGCCTGCCAGCGGCGCGTCGGCGGCAATGCGCCCGCGGTCGACGAACAGAACCCGGTCGGCCGCCGCACGCGCCTCGGCGGGTTCATGGGTGACCATGAGCACCGTGGCGCCGACTTCGGCGCGTATTTCCAGCATCAGGGACAACATCTCTGCCGCCAGTCCCGGTCCGAGCCCGTCAAACGGCTCGTCGAGCAGCAGCAGCGGCTTGCGGCGGGCGAAGGCGCGGGCGAGCGCGACGCGCTGGCGCTCGCCGCCGGACAGGGTGCCTGGCTTGCGGCGGCCGAAACCGGCCAGCCCGACGCGCTCCATCGCCGCCTCGATCACCGCATTCTCGGCCCTGCCCAGCCGCAGGGCCGGATCGAGACCGAGAGCGATGTTGGTGCGGATGTCGAGATGGGCAAACAGGTTGTTGTCCTGGAAGACCATCGAGACGCCGCGACCGGCAGGCGGAAGCGCGGTGACGTCGCGCCCGTTGACGAACACCTGGCCCTGGTCAGGGGCAAGGAAGCCGGCGATCAGATTGAGCAAGGTCGACTTGCCGGCGCCGGAGGGCCCGAGGACCGCCGTGACGCTCCCCGTCTCGCGGCTGAAGGAAAAAGCCACTCCGGCGTTCCCGAGCGCGTGGGTGACATGGCGCAGTTCGATGGCTGAAGCGTTCATGGCCTGGCGGCCTCGCGGCCGGCGCCGGTGCGGTCGGAAAGTGCCATCAGCCCCATGCAGAGAACGGCAAGGATGAGGGCGATTCCGGCCGCGTCCGCGGTGCGATAGCTGCCCATCTTCTGCAGCAGCAGCCAGGGCAGGGTGACAATGCGATCGCCGCCGAAGAGGGCGACGGCGCCGAGATCGCCGAGCGACAGCGCCATGGCGAAGGCGAACGCGGTGGCCAGCGGCCTGGCGAGGGCGGGAAGATCGACCCGGCGCAGGCGGTTGATGCCGGTCACGCCGAGGGAAAGGCACAGGCGACCGTTTCGGCTCATGGCGGTCCGGTGCGCGGGTTCGATGACGCGGATGACGAAAGGCAGCGCCATCATGGCGTTGATGAGCACGATGATCATCAGCGGCAGCGCCAGGGCGCGGGTGGCGCCGGACAGAAGCAGGAACCAGCCGGCGCCCATGACCACCGGCGGAGCCAGAAGGACCAGCGAGCCCGCAATGCCGGCCAGCCAGGAGAGGATGCGACCGGCAAACGCGGTTTGCGATTCGGCCACGGAATGGCGCGCCCGCACGAGCAGCAGGGCAAGCATCGTCGATGTCGCCGCGGCGGCGGCTGCTACCGCGAGACTGGTGAGGATCGCCCGCCAGAGCAGCGCGTCCGTCAGGATCCGGACAAGATCCGCGCGCAGTCCCGCCACCAGCGTGGCGGCCAGCGGGGCAATCACGAACAGGGCGGAGGCCAGGATCAGCACACGATCGGCCAGGGCGGGAAGGCCCGGGGCAACATCCGGTCGGGCCGGCGACAGGCCCAGTTGCGGTGCTTCCTCGGCGGGTGACTTCAGCACACGCAGGGCGATCAGCACCGCCGAGGTCAGCGCGATCTGCACCAGCGCCAGCAGGACGGCGCGCGGCGGATCGAAGTCGAAGCGCAGGGCCTGGTAGATGGCCACCTCCAGCGTCGTGGCCGCCGGCCCGCCGCCGAGCACCAGTACCAGCGTGAACGAGGTGACGCAGAGCATGAACACCAGGCCGGCCGCTCCGCCGGCGAGTTGCGCGATCGCCGGCCATTCAATCAGGCGGAAGACGTTCGCCCGGGTCATGCCGAGGATCGCGGCATTCTTCCAGTACTCGGCCGGCAGCCGCTCCAGCCCCATCAGCATCAGCCTGGTCGCCAGAGGCAGATTGAAAAACACATGCGCCATCAGGATCCCAGACAGACCGTAGATCGAGACGGGCTGGTCCACGCCGAGCCGCAGCAGGCCGGCATTGACGATGCCCTGGCGGCCCCAGACGACGATGAGGCCAAGGGCCGCGACCAACGGCGGCAGTCCGAGCGGGATGGCGAACAGGCGGAGGAGCAAGCTTCTGCCGGGCAGCGCGGGATGCCGGGCCAGGGCGCGGGCGAGCGGAATGGCAAGCGCGATCGACAGCGCCGTGGACAACCCCGCCTGCAGCAGGGTGAAGCGGGTGATGCGCAGCAGATAGGGGTCGACGCCGAAGCCCGCGCCGGTGCTTCCGGCGAGAAGCGCCGCCACCGGGATTCCGATGGCGGCAGCCAGCAGGCCGATGCCGAACCAGCCGCCAAGGCGGGCCGCGCGATGTTCGGCCGGTGTCAGCATCGGGCCCGGCTCATTTGCTCATGGCTTCCTGCCATTCATCGACCCATGCCTTGCGATGGGCCGCCACCTCGTCGGACGGCAGCAGCAGATCCTTCGTCGGCTTGACCAGCCGCTCGAAAGGCTCGGGCAGCGGCTCGCTGGTGGGAGCAGCCGGCATCATCCAGTTGTTGGTGGCAATCGTGTCCTGGAAGCCGGTGGTGAGCATGAAGGCCAGGAACTGCCGTGCCAGATCGGGCTCGGGCGCCGCCTTGAGGATGCCGGCCACCTCGATCTGCAGGTACTGACCCTCGGAAAAACTGGCCGCCTGGTAGCGGTCGCTGTCCTCGGCGATCATGTGATAGGCCGGCGAGGTGACATAGGACAGCACCATCGGCGCCTCGCCGCTGGTGAACAGGCCGTAGGCTTCCGACCAGCCCGGGGTCACGGTCAGGACGCGGTCCCTGAGCATGGCCCAGGCTGCGGCGGAATCATCGCCGTAGATTGCCTTGACCCATAGCAGCAGGCCGAGACCAGGGGTCGAGGTGCGCGGATCCTCGATGACGATCTTCTGCGAGGGGTCTCCCTCAACCAGTTCCTTCAGGCTCGACGGCGGCGTCTTGATGGCCTGGGTGTCGTAGACGACGGCGAAATGGCCGTAGTCGTAGGGCACGAAGACATCATCGGCATATCCGCCCGGCACGGAGACGGCGGATGTATCGATGTCGTGCGGTGCGAACAGGCTGGTGGCCTTGGCTTCGGTGACCAGGTTCGTGTCCAGCCCGAGCACAACCCCGGCCGCGGCCTTGTCGCCTTCGAGCTTGAGGCGGTTGAGCAGCGCCACGCCGTCGGCGACGCCGACCCAGTCGAGCCTGCATCCGCAATCGGCCTCGAAGGCCTGCTTCACCTTGGGGCCGGGACCCCATTCGGCGATGAAACTCTCATAGGTGTAAACGGTGAGCGTGCGGTCATCCGCATGGGCCGCAAGCGGCACCAGGCCGGCGGTGCCGATCAGGGTGAACAGGGGGAAAAACAGTGATGGTTTGCGCATATGCGCCTCCTATGTTGAAAAAACAGGAAATAGGCGCTGTGCAGGCGTCTAATCCCTCCGCCGGTACAAACCGGATCAGGTTCTTCGGGTTGGCAACCTGCCTCTCAGCACGGTCTTGCGACCGGGCACCCCGTTAGAGCATCCAAAGAGATAGAATTTCTCCGCGGCTCTGGCAAGCTCCGCAAAAGCTGCTATTGGCTGTCGCAGATGGAAAAGATCTCAACATTTGCGATCCTGCTCGGCGGCGGGCTGAAAGTGGACGCCCGCGTGACGGCCCTGGTCGCGGGCGCTCGCGCCATTGCCGCCGATGGCGGAATCGGCCATGCGGCGGCCCTCGGCCTCGTGCCCGAATTGTGGGTGGGCGACTTCGATTCGGTGACTCCCGAGCTCGAAGCGGCCTGGTCCGCGGTGCCCCGGCAAGCCTTTCCGGCGGCCAAGGACCTCACCGACGGCGAGATCGCCATCAACGAGGCCATCAGCCGCGGCGCCCGCAGGCTGATCATGATCGGCGCACTGGCCGGCGAGCGCTCCGACCATGCGCTGGTGCACATGCTGCAGGCAGTGACGCTGGCCGAACGCGGTTTCGAGGTGGTGCTGTCGTCGGGCGAAGAAGAGGCGGTGCCGGTGCTTGCAGGCGTCACCAGACTGTCGCTGCCCGGCGGATCGCTGTTTTCCATCCTTGCCCTGTCCGATCTGGTCGACCTCGGCATCGCAGGCGCCAGATACCCGCTCGACCGGGTGCAGATCCCGTTCGGGTCCTCGCGGACCCTGTCCAATGCCGCAACCGGCGACGTCGCCATTCAGCTGAAGGCCGGGCGCGGCTTGCTGATTTCGCGGCCGCATGATTTTTCCGGAGTCTGACCATGGCACCCCCAATTCTGAAACTCGACAAGATCATGCTGTCCTTCGGCGGTGCGCCGCTGCTCGATGGCGCCGACCTGCAGGTGGAGCCGGGCGACCGGATCTGCCTGGTTGGGCGGAACGGCTCGGGCAAGTCGACGCTGCTCAAGATTGCCGCCGGCCTGGTCGAGCCGCAGTCCGGCGAGATCTTCCGGCATCCGTCCGCCACCATCCGCTATCTGCCGCAGGCGCCGGATCTCGAAGGCTTTGCCAGTGTGCGGGCCTATGCGGAGGCGGGTCTGGGACCCAATGACGACCCGCACCGGGTGACCTATCTGCTCGACCACCTGGAGATCTCCGGCGACGCCGAACCGGCTAACCTGTCCGGCGGCGAAGCGCGGCGCGCGGCGCTGGTGCGGGCGATGGCGCCGGAGCCGGACATCCTGCTGCTCGACGAGCCGACGAACCATCTCGACCTGCCGGCAATCGAATGGCTGGAAGGCGAGTTGCAGCGCACCCGTTCGGCGCTGCTGCTGATCTCCCATGACCGGCGCTTTCTCGAGCGCACCAGCCGGGCCACCGTCTGGCTCGACCGCGGCATCGCCCGGCGGCTCGATCGCGGATTTGCTCATTTCGAGGAGTGGCGCGACCAGGTGCTGGAAGCCGAGGAAATGGAGCAGCACAAGCTCGGCCGCCAGATCGAGCGCGAGGAGCACTGGTTGCGCTACGGTGTGACCGCCCGGCGCAAGCGCAACATGCGGCGACTGTCGCAGCTGCACGACCTGCGCAGCGATTTCCGCGGCCACAAGGGCGCCCAGGGCAAGGTCTCGGCGACCACCGCCGAGGGCCGCGAATCCGGCAAGCTGGTGATCGAGGCGGAGGGCATCAACAAGAGCTTTGACGGCAAGACGGTGGTGGAGGATTTCTCCATGCGCATCAACCGCGGTGACTGCATCGGCCTGGTCGGGCCGAACGGCGCCGGCAAGACGACGCTGCTGAAGATGCTGATCGGGGAACTCGAGCCCGATTCCGGCTGGGTGCGGCAGGGAACCAAGCTCGACGTGGCGGTGCTCGACCAGAAGCGCGCCTCGCTCAACCCGGAGGAGACGCTGGCCCACTACCTTACCGACGGACGCGGCGAGACGCTGCTGGTCAATGGCGAGCAGAAGCATGTTACCGGCTACATGAAGGACTTCCTGTTCGCGCCCGAGCAGGCGCGGACACCGATCAGGAACCTGTCGGGCGGCGAAAAGGCCCGGCTGATGCTGGCCCGCATCCTCTCGCGGCCCTCGAACCTGCTGGTGCTCGACGAGCCGACGAACGATCTTGACATGGAGACGCTGGACCTGCTGCAGGAGCTGGTTTCGGGCTATCCAGGCACCGTGATCCTGGTCAGCCATGACCGCGACTTTCTCGACCGCACGGTGACATCGGTTCTCTCGCTTGCCAACCCGTCGGCGCCCGACGGACGCTGGATCGCCTATGCCGGCGGCTACACCGACATGATGACCCAGCGCGCTGGCGCGGCCAAGGAAGTCCGCCAGCAGCAGGCGGCGGCGCGCAATGCCGCCAAGGCTCCCGCGCTGCCGAAGCCCGCGACGCAGCCGGCGATGTCGTCGTCGGGCCGGAAGCTGTCCTACAAGCAGAAATTCGCGCTGGAGACACTGCCCAAGCAGTCGGCCGAAATCCAAGACAAGATCGGCGCAGTCGAGGCCAGGATGGCGGATCCCGCGCTGTTCAACCGCGACCCGGACGGCTTTGCCAAGCTCGCCGCCCAGCATGAGAAGCTCAAGCGGGAACTCGAAGCCACGGAAACGGAGTGGCTGGAACTCGAGATGCTGCGCGAACAGGTCGAGGGCAACTGATCGCGACCATCCGTTCCGGAAGCGCCTGCCAGCCTGACGGCTCAGCCGGCAGGGGTGACGGCGCGGACGATGAATGTGTGCAACTCGTCGGCACCATGGTCGCGGATGGAGAGATATTCCCCCGCCCTGAAAACGTGGTTTGAGAGCCGAAATCCGGATTCGTCGTCGGCGAGGGTGGTCGGATCGTAGTCGAACGCCCAGCCGCCGCGGTTGTGGACGAGATGGCCGAGGGCGGCGCGCTCGCCATCCCAGAAGCGGACGACGGCGGATGCCGCGGGATTTCTCTTCCAGGCCGCGGCATCCAGATGGCCTTCGCCGTCCAGTGGAGCGGTGATGTCATAGCCCCGGTTCACATTGCCCTCCGGAAAGTCCTTGTTGCGGGCCATTTCCAGGCGAATATGGTAGAGTGTCATCCGATGTCTCCTCGAACCGTGACTTTCAAAACAAGGTGATGATGCCGTCGCCGGGCATCGCGCGCCTTGATCTGGCGCAATCGGAGGGCGGTATCGGGTTGCGTCGCAGCGGCAGATATGGTGAGCAGGATCCTGAGTTCGATCCGGGGCAGAGTTGGAACAAAGATGAAATTCACGGGTACCGAAACCTATGTGGCCGACAAGGATCTGACGATCGCGGTCAACGCAGCCATCGCGCTGGAGCGGCCGCTGCTGGTCAAGGGCGAGCCGGGCACCGGCAAGACCGAGCTGGCCCGCCAGGTGGCAGGCTCGCTCGGGCTGGACCTGATCGAATGGTCGGTGAAATCGACCACCAAGGCGCAGCAGGGCCTGTACGAATACGACGCGGTCAGCCGGCTGCGCGACAGCCAGCTCGGCGACGGCCGGGTCAGCGACATCTCCAACTACATCCGGCGGGGAAAGCTGTGGGAGGCCTTCGCGTCCGACCGCAAGGTCGTGCTGCTGATCGACGAGGTGGACAAGGCCGACATCGAATTTCCCAACGATCTGCTGCAGGAACTCGATCGCATGGAGTTCTTCGTCTACGAGACCGGTGAAACGGTGAAGGCGCTGCAGCGGCCCATCGTGATCATAACGTCCAACAACGAGAAGGAGCTGCCTGACGCGTTTCTGCGGCGCTGCTTCTTCCACTACATCCGCTTTCCCGACATGGAAACGCTGCAGCGCATCGTCGATGTGCATTACCCCGGCATCAAGGCCTCGCTGGTGCGGGCGGCACTGACGCAGTTCTACGAGATCCGGGAGACGGCGGGTCTGAAGAAGCGGCCTTCCACGTCCGAGGCTCTGGACTGGATCCGGTTGCTGGTGGCCGATGATGTCGAGCCCGAGACGCTGCGCGGCGATGCCAAGAGTGCGCTGCCAAAACTGCATGGCGCGCTGCTCAAGAACGAGCAGGATGTGCACCTGTTCGAGCGGCTGGCGTTTCTGGCGCGGCAAAGAGGCGGCTAATTTTCGCTAAGGTAATGAATTGGCGACATTTTGGTGCCAGGTTGGCGACAGGAAACGCGAAAGGCGCATGCACTTGATTATTGCCAACCTGACATATCAATGGCTCGGGCCAGCGGTATTGGTATCCGCAGGTCTGGCATTCCTGACATTGTATGTCTTTGACACAAGGCAGGTTTCGGCCCTGAGACTGTCCGGCGCGTATGTGGTCGCCGCTGTCGGCTTCGCCCAGATCATGCTGGTCGGCGGCGACCTGCGGATGGCCAATCATTCCATCGTCCAGTCCTGCCTGTTCCTCAGCCATTTCCTGCTCGTCTGGGGCGTGTTCACGCTCTATCGGCGGAGCTTCCCATGGCTGCTGTTCGGATCGGCAGCCCTGGTTGCGATGATCCTCATCGTCTACACGAATTTCGACGGATCGATGTTCTGGCTGCGGGTGACGACGGCCAACGCCTTCATGGCCTTTGTCTACGCCATCTGCGGGCTGCAGGCCTGGCGGCTTCGCAGCCACCGGGTCGATGCGGTCATCGCCGCGATCTTCCTGGTTCAGGTCGCGCTGACCACCGGGCGCGTCCTGCAGCTGTATCTGCCGGGCGCCGAGACGATGACGCCCGAGAATTTCGGCAGCGCCTATTTCGCCGCGGCCGTGCAGACATCGAATGCGCTGTTTGCCATCGGCATCGGCATGGCTCTGTTCGCGCGCTATTGCGTCGCGGTGCTGGTCAGGCTCAACCGATTGGCCGAGACGGATCCGCTCACCGGACTGCTCAATCGGCGGGCCTTCGAGGCTGCCGCCGAGGCGCTGCGCGTGGCGTCGGCGCCGTTGCCGACCGGCCTGATCATCTGCGATATCGACCATTTCAAGCAGGTCAACGACACGCACGGGCACGACGCTGGCGACACGGCTCTCGTTGCCTTCGCCGGGCTGATACAGCGGGTGGCGGGCGCGAAGGCTGTCTGCACCCGGCTCGGGGGCGAGGAATTCTGCGTGCTCCTGGCGGACTCGAGCGGCGAGATGACGAGGTTGGCGGCAACCCGGCTCAGGGTCGCCACGGAAACGCTGCGTATCGCCACCGGCGGCAGGCCGCTGCAGATGACGGCGAGCTTCGGCTATTGCGAGCTGTCGCCGGATGCCGACCTTCGCGCCGCCATGGCGGCCGTCGACGCGGCCGTCTACCAGGCGAAACGGGACGGGCGCAATCTGGTGCGGGTGGCGGAGCTGAAGCCGGCGGTCGGGCCCGGAGAGATGCTTGTTCTTGACCCGACCCGGGCAACTGGCTAATTTCCCGGTGTTGTGGTGATTTGGCCGGTCGGCTTGCAGCCACGTTAAATAAGTCGCTAAAGGGACCGAAGGAGATCGCTCCATTGGCAACCGGTTGGCGGCTATCCGTTAGCCGGTTTTTTGGAGTTTGCCCGTCATGCCCATCCGAATTCCAGACGGTCTGCCAGCCCGCGATCTGCTGGTCCGCGAAGGCGTGCAGATTCTCGATGAGTCCGTGGCCGTGCGCCAGGACATCCGACCGCTGCAGATCGGCCTGCTGAACCTGATGCCGAACAAGATCGCCACCGAAGCGCAGATCGCGCGGCTGATCGGCGCCTCGCCGCTGCAGGTGGAGCTGACGCTGGTGCGCATCGGCTCGCACCAGGCGAAGAACACGCCGGAAGAGCATCTGATCAATTTCTATCACACCTGGGACGAGGTGAAGGATCGCAAGTTCGACGGCTTCATCATCACCGGAGCGCCCATCGAACTGCTTGAGTTCGAGGACGTCGGCTACTGGCGCGAACTCGAGAAGATCCTCGACTGGACGACGACGAATGTGCAGTCCAGCTTCTTTGTCTGCTGGGGGGCGATGGCGGCGGCCTGGCATTTCCACCGCGTGCCCAAGCATGCGCTGGCGGAAAAGGCCTTCGGCGTCTACCGGCACCGCAATCTCAATCCGGCCTCGCCTTATCTTGCCGGGTTCTCCGATGATTTCCAGATCTCGGTGTCGCGCTGGACCGAGGTGCGGCGGCAGGATCTCGTGCCCCAGCTTGAAGTGCTGATGGAATCGGCGGAGACCGGGCTCTGCCTGCTGCACGAGGCCTACGGCAACCGGCTCTACATCTTCAATCACATCGAGTATGATTCCGGCACGCTGGCGGAGGAGTATTTCCGTGACGTGAAGGCCGGCACGCCGATCAAGGTTCCGCACAACTATTTCCCCGGCGACAATCCGGAGAACAAGCCGCTCAACCGCTGGCGCAGCCACGCCTTCCTGCTGTTCGGCAACTGGATCAATCAGGTCTACCAGACGACGCCGTTTGACATCAATGATATCGGCACGGACCGATAGGGAGAGCGCGCATGACCTCCGAACTGACGATCCGCCCCATCGTGGCCAGTGACGAAGCCGAATGGCGGCGGCTGTGGACGGGGTATCTGACGTTCTATGAGACCACCCTGCCGGAAGAGGTCTATCAAACGACGTTTGCGCGGATGCTCGCCGGCAACAGCGGAACGGCCAACGAATTCCGCGGCCTGGTCGCCGAGAGAAATGGAACGCCCTGCGGGCTGGTGCACTACGTGTTCCACCGTCATGGCTGGAAGATCGAGAATGTCTGCTATCTGCAGGACCTGTTCGCCGATCCCGCGGTGCGCGGCAGCGGCGTCGGCCGGGCGCTGATCGAGGCGGTGTATGCCGCAGCTGACGCAGAGGGTTGCCCATCGGTGTATTGGCACACCCAGACCTTCAACGAGACGGCTCGGAAGCTTTACGACAGAATCGGCACGCTGACGCCGTTCATCATGTACAAGCGGGGCTGATTGCGGCCGGCGCCGGGGCGGCGATGGCAAATGACGCCTGGCGGCTTCCTGTTGCCGACCGTGCCGGTTGACGCACCCCCGCGGCGGGACCATATTGGCCGAAATAGCCAAATTGTCCACTATTTCATTGAGGTCCGCGATGAAAGTCATGCAGGCGACCGACGCCAAGAACCAATTTGGCAAGTTGCTGGAGGATTCCCTGGTTGAGCCAATCCTCATCCGGAAGAACGGACGGGACGTGGCTGTGCTCCTGTCCAAGGCCGAGTATGACCGGTCCCATGCCCAGGCGTCGAAAAGGGATCTCGTGATGCGCTATCATGAGGAGAGCATTGAGGCCTATTCCGCAGTCTATGAAGCACTGGCCAAATAGGCCGAGTCGATGGCTGACACCGTCTATCTGGATATTGAGGACGTGATGGCCATCCATGCCCGCCAGCTCGAACGCTTCGGAGGCGCGGGCGGGATTCGCGACGCAGGGCTTGTGGACTCCGCTGTCCGGCGGCCGCAGTCGGGCTACTACAGCGACCTCATTGAGGAGGCCGCCGCCCTGTGGGAGAGCCTGACGGGCAATCATTGTTTTGTCGATGGCAACAAACGGGTGGGATTTGCCTGCGCTCATGTCTTTCTGAGACTGAATGGTCATAAATTGTCGGCACCGGAGGACGAAATCATTCGCTTCATCTACGCCAGCCTTGAAGCGCGGAGCTTCGACAAGGACACACTGGATCGTTGGCTTCGCCGCCATGCGCGGACGGTGTAGGCGATGTTCCTGCCCTTCTTCCTTGAGCTCAAGGCCGGCAAGGTGCCGGTCTCGCTGCGCGAATACCTGACCCTTATCGAAGGCCTCGATGCGGGCCTGGTGCAGTTCGACATCGAGGGGTTCTACTATCTGGCACGCGCCACGCTGGTAAAGGACGAACGCCACATCGACCGCTTCGACCGGGTGTTCTCGCAGTATTTCCGCGGTGTCGAGGCGGTCCCGGGCGAGGGTGGCGTCGATGTCGCCAATCTTCCCGAGGAATGGCTGAGGCGGCTGGCGGAAAAGGTGCTCAGCGACGAAGAGAAGAAGCTGGTCGAGAGCCTCGGCGGCTTTGACAGGCTGATGGAGACGTTGAAAAAGCGGCTTGAGGAGCAGAAGGCGAGGCACCAGGGCGGCTCGAAATGGATCGGCACGGCCGGCACCTCGCCCTTCGGTGCGCATGGCTACAATCCCGAGGGCGTCCGCATCGGCCAGGACGAGAGCCGCAACCGGCGCGCGGTCAAGGTCTGGGACCGGCGGGAATTCCGCAATCTCGACGATTCGGTCGACCTCGGCACCCGCAACATCAAGGTCGCGCTCAGGCGCCTCAGGCGCTGGGTGCGGCAGGGCGCGGCCGAGGAGTTCGACCTTTCGGGCACGATCCAGTCGAGCGCCGAACATGGCTGGCTCGACGTCAAGACCCGACCGGAACGGCGCAATGCGATCAAGCTTCTGATGTTCTTCGACATCGGCGGCTCGATGGACGATCACGTCAAGGTGGTGGAAGAGCTGTTCTCGGCGGCGCGGAGCGAGTTCCGGCACATGGACTTCTACTATTTCCACAATTGTCTCTATGAGGCCGTCTGGCGCGACAACCGGCGCCGACGCGAGGAGCGTGTGGCGACCGAAGAGCTGATCCGCACCTTCGGCTCCGACTACCGGGTGATCTTCGTCGGCGATGCGGCGATGAGTCCCTATGAGATCATCATGCCCGGCGGTTCGGTGGAGCACTGGAACGAGGAGCCGGGACAGCTCTGGCTGACCCGCCTGCTGGATCATTTTCCCAAGGCCGCCTGGCTCAACCCGACGCCCCAGGCCTACTGGCAACATACCCAGTCGACAGCCATCCTCCGGCAGCTTCTGGGCGACCGGATGTATCCGATGACGCTGCAGGGACTGGAAGCCGCCACCCGGCAACTCACCCGCTGAGTCTGTCGCGCTGGGTCCAGTTGAATGAAATCGACGTGCCCCGGCCTTGCATGGTCCGCCATTTGGGGGCATGCCGTCAGCCAGCCCTTTCAGCCAGCAGTGCAGGAGACTAGCCATGACCAGTGCCAATCCGTTCCTCAAGCAAGCCAATCTGATCGACGGGCAGTGGGTGCAGGCCGATTCGGGCGCCACCTTCGACGTGATCAATCCGGCCAACGGCAAGGTGATCGGCAACGTTCCGGAGTCCGGCGCAGCCGAGACCCGGCGGGCGATCGAGGCGGCGCATGCGGCCTTTGCCAGCTGGAAGCGGACTTCGGCGGCCCATCGCGCCGGACTGATGCGCAAGCTGCACGACCTTATCCTTGCCAACCAGGAAGACCTGGCCAAGCTGCTGACGCTCGAGCAAGGCAAGCCGATCGCCGAGGCGCGCGGCGAGGTCGGCATGTCGGCGGCCTATATCCTCTGGTATGCCGAGGAGGCGCGACGCGTCTACGGCGACACGATTCCGTCGAGCTGGGCCGATCGCCGAATGATGGTGATCAAGGAGCCGGTCGGCGTCATCGCCGCCATCACGCCGTGGAATTTTCCGTCCTCGATGCTGGCGCGCAAGATCGGCCCGGCACTGGCGACGGGCTGCACCGCGGTGGTCAAGCCCGCGGAGGCAACGCCCTATTCCGGCCTGGCCTGGGGACTTCTGTGCGAGCAGGCAGGCATCCCAGCCGGCGTCATCAACATCGTTACCGGAACGCCGGCGCCGATCGGAGGCGAGATGACCGGCAATCCGCTGGTGCGCAAGATCACCTTCACGGGCTCGACCGGCACCGGCAAGATCCTGCTCAGGCAGGCCGCCGACACGGTCAAGAAAGTGTCGATGGAACTCGGCGGCAATGCGCCCTTCATCGTCTTCGACGACGCCGATCTGGACCGCGCCGTGGACGGCGCCATGGCCGCCAAATACCGCAATGCCGGCCAGACCTGCGTGTGCACCAACCGGTTCTACGTCCAGGCCGGCATCTATGACGCCTTTGTCGAGCGGCTCACCGACATGTCGGCCAAGCTGACCGTCGGCGACGGGATGGAGGCCGGCGTGGTGCAGGGCCCGATCATCAACGAAATGCAGATCGGCAAGATCGAGGAGCTGGTCTCCGACGCGGTCGGCAAGGGCGGACGCGTGACCGTCGGCGGCAACCGGCACAAGCTCGGCGGCACCTTCTACGAGCCGACTGTGATCGCCGATGCCAGCGCCGACATGCGGATCGCGCGCGAGGAAGTTTTCGGTCCGGTGGCGCCGGTCTTCAAGTTCGACAGCGAGGAGGAAGCGGTGGCGGCGGCCAATGCCACCGAATACGGACTGGCCTGTTATTTCTACACTCGGGATCTGGGACGCACCTATCGCGTCATGGAGGGCCTGAAATACGGCCTGATCGGCGTCAACGAAGGCGTCATCACCGCCGTCGAGGCGCCGTTTGGCGGGCTCAAGGAATCGGGACTGGGCAAGGAAGGCGGACATCAGGGGATCGAGGAGTATCTCGATTCCAAATATGTCTGCATCGGCGGGCTGGGACTTTGACAGCCATGGAAATCGAAGATTTCGGCAGCACCGACGCCGGCGAGCCCGTCCGCCGGATCACGCTGTCCGGCGGCGGCCTGACGGCCAGGATCATGACCTGGGGGGCAACCCTGCAGGACCTGCGGCTCGACGGTCATGCCGCACCGCTGACGCTCGGATTTCCCGATTTCGCCAGTTATCCGCTGCATTCGCCCTATTTCGGCGCCACGCCCGGACGGTATGCCAACCGGATCGCGGGCGGGCGCTTCACACTCGACGGCACGACCCACCATCTGGACCTGAACGAGAACGGAGTCACCCATCTTCATGGCGGCAGCGCCGGCATCTCCCGCCGGATCTGGACGATCGAGGCCCATGGCGCCGACTTCGCCGAGTTCGCCATCATCGACCCGGACGGCCAGTCCGGGTATCCGGGCACCTGCCGCATCACCGCCCGGTATGAACTGGGCGCCGGCGGCAGGCTGTCCATCACCTACCGGGCGCAGACCGATCGGCCGACCATCGCCAACATCGCCCATCACAGCTATTTCAATCTCGACGGCACGGATTCGATCCTTGACCATGAGGTGATGATGGCCGCTGATCACTATCTGCCGACCGATGCCCTGCAGATCCCGACCGGCGAGATCGCGCCGGTGGCCGGCACTGATTTCGATTTCCGCGAGATGCGGTCGATCCGGCGTCTCGATGGCGGCGGTCGACAGGTCGACTATGACCACAATTTCTGCCTGGCCGGAGAGCGCGGACCGGTCCGTTCGGTGGCGCTGGTGCGCTCGCTCAGTTCCGGCGTGGCCATGGAAGTGCGCAGCGGGGAGCCGGGCGTGCAGTTCTACACCGGCTTCAAGATTTCACCGTCAGCACCCGGCCTGTCCGGCAAGCCCTATGGACCCTCTGCCGGGTTATGCCTGGAAACCCAGGTCTGGCCCGACAGCCCGAACCATCCGGCCTTTCCGCAGGCGGTTCTTCGGCCCGGCCAAACACTGGTCCAGCATACCGATTACATCTTCATGATGAGCTGAGAAGCGCCCGCCGGCGAAGCCGGCGGCAGGCTGCGGCTCAATCCAGCAGCAGCCGGTTGACCACGCGCGGGGGATCGCCGGGATTGGGGCCGGGCTCGATGATGATCGCCTCGCCCTCGCGCGGCACGGTTCCGGTGATCGCACTGATCAGCACCGGATGGGTGATCATCAGCTGATTGCCATAGCCGTTGAAATTGTCCACCGCCGCAATGAGTTCGGGCGGGATGAAGCCCGGCTTGGTATCCGCGGCGGGCGGATTGAGCCACGGCCTGGTCTCGACCCTGTCCTCGCCAAATCCCAGTTCCGCAGTCACCAGGGCGCGGCAATACTCTCCCGAAAGCACCGCGTTGAGCGCGACGGCGCGCGCGGCAAAGCGCATCGAGATCCGGCGCGCCTCCTGGATGCCGCGGTCGGACAGGGGCCTGCGGTTGGCGCAGTCACCGATGTCGAGGCGGCGGGGTTCGCCGGTTCCAGATGTGCGGGCATGTCCGAGCAGGATGGTGTAGCCCCCCTGGGCGAGCCTCGCCCACGCGGCTTCGGTGGCCCTGGCCGGAGCAGCGAAGCTCGGCAGCAGCAGAAGCAGGGCGCCAAAAATAACACCAACCGTTTTTCTTGTTATCATCAGTGCAATCTAATGGCTTTTCCCAACTATGTAAGGGGCAGGGCGCCGCATGCCGCCGGAGGCAGGAGTCCATCGGGCGTTTCAGCGCAGATTGACCGAATAATGCAGGTCGCGGCTGATGCAGCGGGACCAGCGAAGCTCGACCGGCCGGTCCTCGAGATCGCGGGCGACACGGCTGATCAGAAGCAGCGGCTCGCCCTTCTCGCAACCGAGCTTGCGCGCGTCGCGGCCGCTGGCGGCAATGGCCTTGAGGCGTTCGCCGGCGCTGGCGATGGTGATGCCCCAGCGTTCGGAATAGAGCCGGTAGACATTGTTGGGGATCTCCGTCAGCTCGCCGAAGCCGGGAAAGCGGTCGGCGGGCAACGTGATGGTCTCGACCAGCATCGGCTGGCCGGCAAGCGAGCGAATGCGCTCGATGCGCCAGACGTCGCCGCCTTCCTCGATGCCGAGCGCCGTTGCCTCGGCCTTGGTGGCCCTGGCGGAGCCGTGGCTGATCACCCGGGAATCGGGAAAGCTGGCGATGCCCACATCCGGCACCAGCCGGTAGAACTGAAAGAGAATTCGGCTCTCCTCCGGCTCCGCCACGAAGGTGCCCCGGCCCTGCCGTCGGATGAGCATGTTGTCGGCCGTCATGGAATCGAGCGCCTTGCGCACGGTGCCCTGGCTGACATTGAGCTGGCGGGCGAGTTCCATCTCGCTGGGAAGCGGCATGCCCGGCGCCCAGGTTCCGTCGACCAGCCGCCTGACCAGCCGGTCGCGCACCTGGGCGTAGAGCGGCTTGAAGCCGATCTCGTCGGCCGGGCTCTTGTCGGTGTCGGGTGTCATTTTTCCTCGCCTTCTGTCAATTCCTTAGCGGCCCGCGGTTGACATTGCCAGCTTCTGTATCTTATGTCTTATATAAGACCTGTCCAGTGGGCAGGTGGGAAATTCACGCTTTTCATGACCGGGAGGATAGATTGACCATACCGCAACTGCTTGTTCACGATCGCAAGGACAATGTCGGCGTCGTCGTCGTCGAGGGCCTTGCCGCAGGCACGAAGATGCTCTGCGTCATCACGCACGACAATTCCAGCTTCGAACTGGAAGCCAATGCCGACGTGCCGATCGGCCACAAGGTCGCTCTCACCGACATCAAGTCGGGCGAGACCGCCATCAAATATGGCGAGGACATCGGCAAGTTCGTCGCCGACGTCAGGAAGGGCGATCACGTCCACACCCACAATCTCAAGACCAAGCGTTGGTAGGAGCGGCTCCCATGGCATCGAAATATTCCAATCTCACATTCATGGGCTACCGGCGCGAGAACGGCCGGGTCGGTGTGCGCAATCACGTCATCATCCTGCCCGTGGATGACATCTCGAATGCGGCCTGCGAAGCGGTCGCCAACAACATCAAGGGCACGATGGCGCTGCCGCACGCCTATGGACGGCTGCAGTTCGGCGAGGACCTCGACCTGCATTTCCGCACCATGATCGGCACCGGCGCCAATCCGAACGTCGCCGCCGTGGTGGTCATCGGCATCGAGCCCGGCTGGACCAAGAAGATCGCCGACGGCATCGCCTCCACCGGCAAGCCGGTTGCAGCCTTCTCCATCGAGCAGAACGGCGATCTGAAGACCATCATGGACGCTTCGCGCGCGGCCAAGGACTTCGTGCATTTCGCCTCCGAGCTGCAGCGCGAGGAATGCTCCGTGTCGGAGCTGTGGGTCTCGACCAAGTGCGGCGAGAGCGACACCACGACCGGTCTCGGCTCCTGTCCGACGGTGGGCAACATGTACGACAAGCTGCTGCCGGAAGGCATCTACGGCTGCTTCGGCGAGACCTCGGAGATCACCGGTGCCGAGCACATCTGCAAGGCCCGAGCCATCAACGAGGAGGTCGGCGACCGCTGGTACAAGATGTGGGAAGCCTACCAGAACGACGTCATCTTCGCCCACCAGACAGACGACCTGTCGGATTCCCAGCCGACCAAGGGAAACATCGAGGGCGGCCTGACGACGATCGAGGAGAAGGCTCTGGGCAATCTCGAAAAGATCGGTCGCACTTCGCAGTACATCGACATTCTCGAGCCGGCCGAGCAGCCGCGGTCGGGCAAAGGCCTGTATTTCATGGATTCCTCGTCGGCGGCGGCGGAATGCGTGACGCTGATGGCCGCTGGCGGCTATGTCGTCCACACCTTCCCCACGGGCCAGGGCAACGTGGTCGGCAACCCGATCGTGCCGGTGATCAAGATCACCGCCAATCCGCGCACGGTCCGCACCATGGGCGAACATGTGGACGTGGATGTCTCAGGCATCCTGCGCCGCGACATGACCATCGACGAGGCCGGAGACAGCCTTATTGACATGATCATCCGTACGTCGAATGGTCGCTCGACAGCCGCGGAGGCGCTCGGCCATCGGGAGTTCTCGATGACCAAGCTCTATCGCAGCGCCTGAGGCGGCGTTCGCCAACAGGATGGACCCATGGCCGACATAGTCATCACCGAGTTCATGGACGGCGAGGCGGTCAAGCGCCTCGCCGATGCTCATGACACCCTCTACGATCCGAAACTCGTGGATCAGCCCGATGCCCTGCATGCCCATCTGGCGTCGGCCCGCGCGATCATCGTCCGCAACCGCACCCAGGTTCGCGAAGTGCTCCTGTCGATGGCGCCGAGACTGCGTGCCGTGGGCCGGCTCGGCGTCGGCCTCGACAACATCGATGTCGGCGCCTGCAAGGCGCGCTCCATCAAGGTCATTCCCGCAACCGGCGCCAACGACCTGTCTGTGGCGGAATATGTCATCACCTCGGCGCTGATGCTCTTACGCGGTGCATGGTTGCGCTCGGCGGATGTGGCTGCCGGACGCTGGCCGCGCGAGGCGATGATCGGCCGCGAACTGGCCGGCAAGACCATGGGCCTTGTCGGCTTCGGTTCGATCGCCCGGGAGGTGGCCTGGCGGGCGCACATGATGGGCATGCAGGTGATTGCCTATGATCCCTATGTCATGGCGGATCACCCGGGATGGCAGATTGCCCGCAATGTTTCGCTCGATTCGGTGCTGGAATTGTCCGACGTGGTGTCGCTGCACACGCCGCTCAACGACCAGACCCGGCGCATGATCAATGCCGAGGCGCTCGCCAAGATGAAGCCGCATTCGGTGCTGATCAACGCGGCGCGCGGCGGCATCGTCGACGAGGGCGCGCTGGCCGAGGCGCTGGCGACGGCCCGACTCGGCGGCGCCGCACTCGACGTGTTCGAGACCGAACCGCTGACGGCGGAAGCCGGCGCCAAATTCTCCGGTCTCGGCAATTGCCTGCTGACGCCGCACATTGCCGGCGTGACGGAGGAATCCAATGTCCGGGTCAGCGACCTGATTGCCGACAAGATCCTTGAAGCCCTCGCACGCAGGACATAGACCGAATGATCATCATGACCCCCGACGAGGTGACGGCGCTGATCACGGGTGCTCTCACCCGCAGCCGGACATCCCCGGACAATGCCGCATCGGTGGCGCGCGCGCTGCTGGCGGCCGAACTCGCCGGCCAGGGCGGCCACGGATTGCGGCGCGTCGCCTCCTACACGGCGCAGGCGCAGGCCGGAAAGGTCGACGGCTTTGCCCGCGCCACGGCAACGCAGACCCGGCCGGGCTCGCTCGCCGTCGACGGCGCCCACGGCTTCGCCTACCCCGCCATCGACCTGGCGCTCGACTGGCTGCCGGATGCGGCCTTGACGCAAGGCATCGCCATCGCCGGCATCCGCCGCTCGCATCACTGCGGCGTGGCCGGCGTCGTCGTCGAGGCGCTGGCAAACCGCGGCGTCGCCGCGATCATGGTGGCCAACGCGCCCGCCGCGATGGCGCCCTGGGGCGGCAACCGGCCGCTGTTCGGCACCGACCCGATCGCCTTCGCGGCACCGCTCCCCGACGATGAGCCGGTGGTGGTCGACATCTCGCTGTCGAAGGTGGCGCGCGGCAAGATCATGGCCGCCGCCCAGAAGGGCGAACCGATTCCGGAAGGCTGGGCGCTCGATCCCGACGGCCATCCGACCACCGATGCGAAGGCAGCCATGGCCGGCACCATGGTGCCGCTGGGCGACGCCAAGGGCACGGCTTTGGCGCTGATGGTGGAACTGCTCTGCGCCGGCCTGACCGGGGCCAACTACGCCTATCAGGCAAGCTCGTTCTTCGACGACAAGGGCGATCCGCCGGGCACCGGACAGGCGATCATCGCCATCGATCCGAATGCCTTCGGCCCGGGGGGCATGGACCGCTTCGCGGCCATGGCGGAAATGGTGGCGGGCACGGAGGGCGCCCGGCTTCCCGGCCGCCGCCGCCAGGAGATCAAGGCAAGGCTGAGCGCCGAGGGAATTCCGGTCGAAGCGGCGCTGGCCGACGAGATCCGCCGCATCGGCGCCTGACCGACGCGCTCAGTAGAGCAGCCGCACCCCAAGCAGCGTGATCGACGGAAACAGCGTCAGGATCGCCACCCGCATCAGGTCGCTCATCACGAAGGGCAGGACGCCGCGATAGGTCGCCTGCAGCGGCGTCTCCTTCGCCATCGAATTGATGACGAACAGGTTCATCCCCACCGGTGGCGTGATCAACCCGACCTCCACGACGATGAGCACGATGATGCCGAACCAGAGCGCGAACTCCTCGGGGTTGAGACCGAAATCGAGCGCCGACATGATCGGGAAGAAGATCGGTACGGTGAGCAGGATCATCGACAGCGAATCCATCACGCAGCCGAACACCAGGTAGAGCAGCAGCACCGACACCATCACCAGCCATGGATTGAACCCCTGCGCGGTGACAAAGGCGGCGGCGGTCTGCGGCAACTGGGAGAGCGCAAGAAAGCTGTTGAACACACCCGCACCTAGGACGATGAGAAAGATCATCGCCGTCGATCCTGCCGTGGCGAGGAAGGATTGCCCGAGCGACTTGAAGGTCAGGCCGCCGTTGACCAGCGCGATCAGACCCGTGCCGAAGGCGCCGATGGCCGCAGCTTCGGTCGGGGTGAAGATGCCGCCATAGATGCCGCCGACGACGACGAGGAACACGATGAGCACGGGCCAGACCGCGGCAAGACTGCGGAAGCGCTCGGCATAGGTCGCGCGCTCGCGGCTGCCGGCCGACTTGGGCTTGAGGCGGACATAGATGGCGATTGTGATAATGTAGCCGATGGCGGCGAGAATGCCCGGAATGAAAGCGGCCACGAACAGCTTGGCGATGTTCTGCTCGGTGAGGATGGCGTAAATGACGAGGATGACGGAGGGAGGTATCAGGATGCCGAGCGTGCCGCCCGCGGCAAGCGTACCGGTGGCAAGCTCGCCCGAATAGCCGTAGCGCCTGAGTTCGGGAAGCGCGACCTGGCCCATGGTGGCGGCCGTCGCCAGCGAGGAGCCACAGATGGCGCCGAAGCCGGCGCAGGCGCCGACCGCGGCCATCGCGACGCCGCCCTTGCGGTGCCCGAGCCAGGTTTCGGCTGCCTTGAACAGCGCCTGCGACATGCCGCCGAGCGTGGCGAACTGGCCCATCAGCAGGAACAGCGGGATGATCGACAGCGAGTAGCCGGAGAACGTGCCCCAGGTCAGGTTCCTGAGCTGGCCCGAGATCATCAGGAACGAACCGGTGATGAGATAGATCCCGCCGATGCCCGTCAGCAGCATGGCAAGTCCGATCGGTATGCGCAGAAATATCAGCGCCAGCAGAACCGGGAACGAGGCGAGGGCGATTTCGATGCCGGTCACTGGACTGCTCCCCCGCTCTCGCGCGCCTTTCCGGTCACGAGCGCATGCAGGCTGAGTAAGACGCAGTGCATGCAGACAAGCACGAAGACGACCGCACCGGCAAGGCCGGCGGCATAGGCCCACCAGATCGGGTACTGCAGGATGAAGGTCGTCTCGCCGTAGCTCATCTTGTCGAGCATCCCCTGGCCGTGCCGGACGGTGATCAGCAGCGCCGCGCCGAGCATCATGACATCGGCGACGAGGTCGATGAATCGGTTGGCTCCGGCACTCATGCGCATGGTGAGGATCTCGACTGCGGCATGCTGGCGGTTGATCTGGCACCAGCCGAGAAAGGCGAAGACGGCAAAGCCGGTGCCGAGCTCGACAAGTTCGAAGTCGCCGCGGATCGGCTTGAGGCCGATCGGGATCAGACCGCGTCCAGTCACCGAGACCACCGTCGACAGGATGACCGCGGCGAGCGCCAGGCCGCCGAGAACGGCCATGGCGGCGCTGAGCTTGCGCATGCCCGCGTCGAGGCGATCAATCATGGCCGGCCCGAAGCGGACGGAGCCGCAGCAACGCCACCGGCCGAGGCGCCACCGGCTCCTCCTGCTGCGACGCGGTCACCGGCTGCGACGAGCGGCGGGCGCCGGTTGAGCCATTCCATGTCAAAACCGGCGAGCTTCTTGTAATGTCCGGCATAGTCATGGAGTTCTCTCTCCGACATGACGTCGGCAATGGTGTCAAATTCGCCGCCGCACAGCTCCTCGACCCGTTGCATCACCTGGTCGGGACCATTGACCCGGTTGGCGAGCACGATCCGGGTGGTCGCCGGGCGGCGCTCCTCTTCATAGGCGATCAGGGCCGCCTCCGACACTCCCGATGCGACAAGACAGCGTCCGAGCACGCGCCCGTCGAGGATCGCCTGGGAGGCGCCGTTGGAGCCGATCGGATACATCGGATGGGCTGCGTCGCCGATCAGGCTGACGCGGCCGTCGCGCCAGTGGTCCACCGGATCGCGGTCGACCATGGGATACTCGTAGACGGACTTCGCCGAGCGGATCAGCGCGGGAACATCGAGCCAGTCGAACCGCCAGTCCGCAAAGGCGGGGAGGAAATCGGCCAGGTCGCCCTTCCTGTTCCAGTCCTCCCGGCTCCAGGCGGCGTCGGGCTGGCGCTTGAGTTCGGCGATCCAGTTGATCTCCGCCAGGCCGGTCCCGGCATCGGGCGCCGAGATCGGATAGGCGACGAACTTCTGCCATTCATGGCCGGCCATCGCCATGGTAGCGCCGCCGAGAAACGGTCGCGCCTGCGAGGTGGCGCGCCAGAGGATGGCGCCGCCCCAGATCGGCGGACCTTCCGAGGGATGGATCTGCAGCCGGATCCGGGAGTGGATTCCATCGGCGCCGACCAGCATGTCGCCGTGCTCGGTGCGGCGGTTGCCGTGGCGATCCTCCAGATGGAGCATGACGCCGTCTGCCGACTGCTCGAAGCCTGCGGCGCGGACACCGGTGACGACCGCCCCGGGACCAAGGCGCCGGCGCACCGCGTCGAGCAGCAACATCTGCAGCCCGCCGCGGTGGATAGAATATTGCGGCCACAGATAGCCGGCGGCCAGCCCGCGCGGCTCGGCCCAGATCGGGCGGCCGCGCTTGGAGAAATAGGCGACTTCCGCCGTGCGGACGGAAATCGCCTCAAGTTCCTCGCGAAGTCGGAGATCGTGCAGTTCCCGCACCGCGTGGGGCTGGAGATTGATGCCGACACCGAGCGGCTGCGGTGTCTCCACCTGTTCGAACACGCGCACGGGCATGCCGATCTGGTGGCATGTCAGGGCTAAGGTCAGGCCGGCGATACCGCCTCCGGCGATCAGTAGTGTCATTGTTTCATCCGGCGAGGCGGTCGACGCCCCGCCGGTCCCTTGCGGGTGATCCGCCTCAATTGCTGTATTTGGCGATCAGATCCTGCGCCTTGGCATAGAGCGCCTTGCCATCGATGCCCTTGGCGTCCATTTCCGCATACCAGTTGGTCAGCACCGGCTCGGCGGCGGCCTTCCAGCGATCAACCTCGGCCTGGTCGAGCTCGATCATGGTGTTGCCGCTGTCCACCGCGATCTTGCGGCCCGGCGCGTCGTATTCCTGCATGTTCCTGCCGGCGCTGGCGGAAAAGGCCTTGCCGGAATTGTCGTCGATGACCTTCTTGAGATCGTCGGGCAGGCTGTCGTACCTGGCCTGATTCATCGCCAGCACGAAGGCCGCCGTGTAGAGTGCGCGGTCACCAGAGAACTCGGTGTGCGTGGTGACCAGCTCGGCGATCTTGAGCGACGGCGTGACTTCCCAGGGGATGACGGTGCCGTCGATGACGCCCTTGGAAAGGGCTTCCGGAATCGCTGGCACCGGCATGCCGATCGGTTCCGAGCCCATCTCCGCCAGCAGTGCGTTGATCACGCGCGTCGGACCGCGGAGCTTCTTGCCCTGCATGTCCTCGAGCTTGCGGATGCCGTCGCCCTTGGCGTGAATGACGCCGGGTCCGTGCACCCAGGTGCCGAGTATCTTGATGCCCTTGAAGTCCTGATCCTTCATGTCGGATTCGAACAGGTCCCAATAGGCCTTCGAGGTCGCTTCCGCATTGGTCATGGTGAACGGCAGCTCGAATGCCTCGGTGCGGGGGAAACGACCGGGCGTGTATCCCGGAAGCGTCCAGACGATGTCGACGACGCCATTGACGGCCTGGTCGATCAGCTCGGGCGGCTTGCCCCCCAGCTCCATGGCGGAATAGACCTCGACCTTGATGCGCCCGCCCGAATCCGTGCCGACCTTCTCGGCCCACGGAATAAGGACATGGGCGGGGACATTCGCCTGCGCGGGAAGGAACTGATGCAGTCTCAACGTGACTTCCTGGGCAACTGCCGTTGTGGGGGCGAAGCCGAAAGCGCTCGCCGAGATTGCAGTGGCCGCAACGATTTTGAAAAGATCTCGTCTGTTCATCCTGGTTCCCCTCCGGTTTTTGCAGGCATTCTCCATTGCCTTTGAAGGAAACTAGGTCCTAAATCCGCCTCTGACCAGAGGAAAACCGCATTGCCGCGAAGTTCGGATTGTCGGGCGCGGAGGTCCCGGTCGCGCCAGTGGCGCGGCCGGGACGGGTTCGGATCAGTAGCCGCGCGGGCACTGGGCCAGGTAGCGCTGGCCCCGGCTGTTGCGGTAGTAGCACTGGCCCGGATGTTCCGAGGCGCGACCGATGAGTGCGCCGGCGACGCCGCCGATGGCCGCTCCAACCAGCGCTCCGCCGACCCGGCCGGTGGCGATGCCGCCGATGGCCGCGCCCGAGGCAGCGCCAATGGTCGCACCCTTTTCGGTCTGTGTGCATCCCGCCAGGGCGGCGGCAACCAACATGACTGCAATGACTTTCTTCATGGACTTCTCCAGTTGAGTGCGGCGTGCAACGCCGGCGTTTCGCCCCCGCAGGCGCCGCGATCTTACCCCATGCCAAGGCGCATGCACGTGTTATTTTCAACGGCGCGGCATCGGCCCCCTCACAGGACGCCCAATGCCCGGCGCCTCAAAATTTCAGAAATCTCTAAAATTCAGGGCCTGAGTGATGCGTTTGTTAAGCGCCGACGAAAATATGTGGAATCGGTGTTGATCCTTTCCGAAAAAAGGCAAACTATGCGCCGAGGGTCGCAGCCACGTCATACCCAAGGGAGGAAATCGATGGCTAGTGTTTCTATGACCGTGAACGGAAAAGCCGTTTCCGGCCAATGCGAGGACCGCACCTTGCTGGTCCAGTTCATCCGCGAAAATCTCAACCTGACCGGCACCCATGTGGGCTGCGACACGTCCCAGTGCGGCGCCTGCGTCGTCCATGTCGACGGCAAGGCGGTCAAGTCCTGCACCATGCTGGCCGTCCAGGCCAACGGATCGGAGGTCCTGACCATCGAGGGCCTTGCTTCCGGTGGCGAACTGCATCCGGTCCAGGCGGCTTTCAAGGCTCATCATGGCCTGC
The DNA here is from genome assembly GCF_003182275.1 of Hoeflea marina. Taxonomy (GTDB): domain Bacteria; phylum Pseudomonadota; class Alphaproteobacteria; order Rhizobiales; family Rhizobiaceae; genus Hoeflea; species Hoeflea marina. The sequence continues at coordinate 146,489 of NZ_QGTR01000005.1, read as the reverse complement.
AGTGCGGCTTCTGCACCCCGGGCATGATCATGGCGGCGACCGACATGATCAAGCGTCACGGCGGCAAGCTTGACGAAAAGACCGTGCGGGACGAACTCGACGGCAACATCTGCCGCTGCACCGGCTACCACAACATCGTCAAGGCGATTCTCGCCGCTGCCGAGGAGATGGGCAGCACCCGCCAGGCGGCCGAATAGACTGATCCATCAGCCGACGGGTTGAAAAAGATCATGCTGTCCGGCAGCTTTTTCCCGCCCGTGGGCCCATGTTCCGGAGGAGGAAGAAATGGGACTCGAAGGCATCGGCGCCCGCGTGGCGCGCAAGGAAGACAAGCGTTTCATCACAGGTAAGGGCCGCTACACCGACGACATGACCGTTCCGGGCATGAAGCATGCCCATTTCCTTCGCTCGCCGCACGCGCATGCGCGGATCAGGAGCATCGACGCGTCGGCGGCCGAAAAGATGCCCGGCGTGGTCGGCATTCTCAACGGCAGACAGTTGACCGAGGACGCCATCGGCAACCTGATCTGCGGCTGGATGATCCATTCCAAGGACGGCTCGCCCATGAACATGGGAGCCTGGCGTCCGCTCGCTTCCGACGTGGTGCGCTATGTCGGCGATGCGGTGGCGGTGATCATCGCCGACACCAAGGCGCAGGCGAGGGATGCGGCGGAAGCCGTCGTGGTCGATTACGAAACCCTGCCGCTGGTGACCAGCGCCGCCGCCGCGCTGGAGCCCGGCGCTCCGCAGATCCATCCCGAGGCCAAGGGGAACCTGATCTTTGACTGGGAAATCGGCGACGCTGCGGCTACCGACGCGGCCATCGCAGCGGCGGCCCATGTCACAGAAATGAAGATCATCAACAACCGTCTGGTGCCCAATCCGATGGAGCCGCGCGCGGCCCTCGGCGTCTATGACGAGGCCGAAGACCACTACACCGTCTGGACCACCTCGCAGAATCCGCATGTGGCCCGACTGGTCATGAGCGCCTTCTACAACGTGGCACCCGAGAACAAGCTCCGCGTCATCGCTCCCGACGTGGGCGGCGGCTTCGGCTCGAAGATCTACATCTATCCGGAGGAGATCGTCTGCCTGTGGGCTTCCAAGCGCACCGGCGTGCCGGTGAAGTGGAATTCGGATCGGACAGAGGCCTTCCTGACCGACGCGCACGGCCGGGACCATGTCTCGACGGTGAAGATGGCGTTCGACGCCAACAACCGCATCACCGGGCTGAAGGTCGACACCATCGCCAATCTCGGTGCCTACATGTCGCTGTTTTCCTCGGCGGTGCCGACCTATCTCTATGCGACGCTGCTGTCGGGCCAGTACGACATCCCGTCCATCCACGCCAATGTGCGCACGGTCTACACCAACACCGCACCGGTGGACGCCTATCGCGGCGCCGGCCGTCCGGAGGCGACCTATCTGCTGGAGCGGACCATGGAGACGGCGGCGCGCGAACTCGGCGTTTCCCCGGCGGAGCTCAGGCGGACCAACTTCATCCGCTCGTTCCCGCACCAGACGCCGGTGATCATGAACTATGACGCCGGTGACTACGAGGCCTCGCTAGACGCGGCCATGCAGGCTGCCGACTATGCCGGTTTCCCGGGGCGGAAGGCAGAGGCGGCCTCGCGCGGCAAGCTGCGCGGCATCGGCATGAGCTGCTACATCGAGGCCTGCGGCATTGCGCCCTCGGCGGCGGTGGGATCGCTCGGCGCCGGCGTCGGCCTGTGGGAATCGGCGGAAGTGCGGGTCAATGCGGTGGGCACCATCGAGGTGCTGACCGGTTCGCACAGCCACGGCCAGGGCCATGAAACCACCTTCGCGCAGCTGGTGTCCGACCGCTTCGGCGTCGGCATCGACAGTGTGTCGATCGTCCATGGGGACACCGACAAGGTGCAGATGGGCATGGGGACCTATGGCTCGCGCTCCGGCGCTGTCGGCATGTCGGCGGTGGTCAAGGCGCTCGACAAGGTCGAAGCCAAGGCCAAGAAGATCGCCGCCCACCTGATGGAGGCGGACGAGAGCGACATCGTCATCGAGAACGGTGAGCTCAAGGTCGCCGGCACGGACAAGTCGGTGCCCTGGTTCCAGATGGCGCTCGCCGCCTACACCGCGCACAATCTGCCGGCGGGCCTGGAGCCTGGCCTCAAGGAAGGGGCGTTCTACGATCCGTCGAACTTCACCTTTCCGGCCGGCTGCTATATCTGCGAGGTCGAGGTCGATCCGGACACCGGCAAGACCGAGGTGGTGCAGTTCGTCGCCTCCGACGACTTCGGCAAGATCATCAACCCGATGATCGTCGAGGGCCAGGTGCATGGCGGCATCGCCCAGGGCATCGGCCAGGCGCTGCTGGAGAACGCCTATTACGATCCGCAAACCGGGCAGCTGCTGACGGCCAGCTACATGGACTACACCATGCCGCGCGCCGACGACCTGCCGTCCTACAAGGTCAGCACAACGGAAACCGCCTGCCCGAGCAACCCTCTCGGCATCAAGGGCTGCGGCGAGGCAGGCGCCATCGGCTCTCCCCCGGCCCTGATCAATGCCGTCACCGATGCCATCTCGAACAACAACCTGACCATGCCCGCCAGCCCGCACCGGGTCTGGGAACTGCTCAACCCGGCGCACTGACCGAAGGAGGATTGAACATGTATGCAACCAATTACCACCGGGCCTCCTCCGTGGAAGAGGCCGTTGGCCTCGCATCCGAGGACGCCAAGTATCTGGCCGGCGGCCAGACGCTGATCCCGACCATGAAGCAGCGGCTGGCCGCGCCCAGCGACCTGATCGACCTGCGCCATGTGGCGGCGATGCAGGGAATCAAGGTGGAAGGCGACAAGGTGCGCATCGGCGCGGCGGTCACCCATGCTGAAGTGGCGGCCTCGGCAGCCGTCAGGGGCGTCTGCGCCGCGCTCTGCGATCTCGCCGCCCATATCGGCGATCCGCATGTGCGGCACATGGGCACCATCGGCGGTTCGATCGCCAACAACGATCCGGCCGCCGACTATCCCGCCGCGCTGCTGGCGCTGAAGGCCGACATCATCACCAACAACCGCCGCATCGGTGCCGACGAGTTCTTCGCCGGCATGTTCGAGACAGCGCTGGACGAGGGCGAACTGGTGACGGCCGTGGAGCTTACGGCGCCGGCGAAGGCGGGATACGCCAAGTTCCGAAATCCCGCATCGCGCTACGCGCTGACCGGCGTGTTCGTCGCCAGACTGGGGGACGGCTCCGTGCGGGTGGCCGTCACCGGCGCGGGCTCCGACGGCGTATTCCGGCAATCGGAAATGGAGGCGGCGCTGGCATCGAATTTTTCCGCCGATGCGCTCAGCGGCATCAGCGTCGATCCGTCCAATCTGATGGCCGACCTGCACGCCACCGCCGAATACCGGGCCAATCTTGTCAAGGTCATGGCGAAACGGGCGCTGATTGCTGCCGGCTGAAAGTTCCATTTTCCGTCAAAAATCGGGGCGGCCAAGGCCGCCCTTTTTTTGTGCAGCTTCCGCAAGGGAAGGCCGGCGGACCCTCCGAATAGCCCTTGCAAAGGGATTTGGATTCGCGTTTGATCGGCGCTTGCTGTAGCAGCGGGGGCCTCCCCGCCAAAGGCATGCCAATCCGATATGCGTAAAACAACAAGGGAACGCGTCATGAAAAACATCCGAACGCTCCTGGCCACCACGGTGCTTGCGACCATGCTTGCCACCACCGTGCAGGCCAAGACACTGGTCTACTGCTCCGAAGGTTCGCCGGAAGGCTTCGATCCCGGCCTGTACACGGCCGGCACCACGTTCGACGCCTCCAGCCGCACCGTCTACAACCGGCTTGTCGAATTCAAGCACGGCTCGACCGAGATCGAGCCCGGCCTGGCCGAAAGCTGGACTTCGTCGGAGGACGGCACCGAATACACCTTCAAGCTCCGCGCCGGCGTCAAGTTCCAGACCACCGAGTTCTTCACCCCGTCGCGCGATTTCAACGCCGACGACGTGGTGTTCTCGTTCGACCGCCAGCTGAACGCGGAAAATCCGTGGAACAAGTATGTCGAGGGCGGCGCCTATGAATATGCCGACGGCATGGGTTTCCCGGGCCTGATCAAGTCGGTCGAGAAGGTTGACGACCTGACGGTCAAGTTCACCCTGACACGCCCGGAAGCGCCGTTCATGGCCGACCTGGCGATGGACTTCGCCTCGGTGCTGTCGAAGGAATATGCCGACAAGCTGCAGGCCGACGGCAACATGGCGCAGATGAACCAGATGCCGCTGGGCACCGGTCCGTTCGCCTTCGTCGCCTACCAGCCCGATGCGGTCATCCGCTACAAGGCCCATGACGGCTACTGGAACGGCAAGGAAAACATCGACGACCTGGTCTTCGCGATCACCACGGATGCCTCGGTCCGCGTGCAGAAGCTCAAGGCGGGCGAATGCCATGTGACAGTCTATCCGAACGCCGCCGACGTCGATGGCCTCAAGGCCGACGAGAGCCTTACTGTCGAGCAGCAGGAAGGCCTCAACGTCGCCTATCTCGCCTACAACACCACTCAGGCGCCGTTCGACAAGCCGGAAGTGCGCAAGGCGCTCAACATGGCGGTCAACAAGCAGGCGATCATCGACGCCGTGTTCCAGGGTGCGGCATCGGTCGCCAAGAACCCGATCCCGCCGACAATGTGGTCCTACAACGACGCCGTCGAGGACGACAAGTACGATCCGGAAGCCGCCAAGAAGATGCTTGAGGACGCCGGCGTGACCGGACTCAAGATGAAACTCTGGGCCATGCCGGTGTCGCGTCCCTACATGCTCAACGCGCGCCGCGCGGCCGAAGTCATGCAGGCCGATTACGCCAAGGTCGGCGTCGAAGCCGAGATCGTCACCTATGAGTGGGCCGAATATCTCAAGCTCTCCAAGGACAAGGCCCGCGACGGTGCGGTGATGCTCGGCTGGACCGGTGACAATGGCGATCCGGACAACTTCCTTGACACGCTGCTGGGCTGCGATGCCGTCGGCGGCAACAACCGCGCGCAGTGGTGCAATGAGGAGTTCGACAAGCTGGTGAAGGCGGCCAAGACGACGTCCGACATGGCCGAACGCACCCGCCTCTACGAAGAGGCCCAGGTCGTGTTCAAGCGGGAAGCGCCCTGGAACACGCTCGACCATTCGCTCGTCTTCGTGCCGGTGAGCAAGAAGGTCAGCGGTTTCGTCCAGGATCCGCTCGGCTATCACCGCTTCGACGGTGTCGACATCTCCGAATAAGCCCCTATAAGCACTCAGCCGCCCGGCATTTCGCCGGGCGGCCTTTACCGGACAATGTTTCATGCTGAGGTTTCTCGCAGGACGGTTTGCAGTCCTGATCCCCACGTTCCTGGGAGTGGCGCTGGTCGCCTTTGCCTTCATCCGGCTGCTTCCGGGCGACCCGGTGATGCTGATGTCGGGCGAACGGGTGATGTCGGACGAACGACATGCCGAAATCATGAAGAGCCTCGGTTACGACAAGCCCCTTTCCATTCAATTCGTGGACTATCTCGGCGATATCGTTACCGGCGACCTCGGCAATTCGGTGGTGACGAAGCGGCCCATCCTTGACGACTTCTTCAAGCTGTTTCCCGCCACGCTCGAGCTTTCGATCTGCGCAATCTTCCTGGCTGTGTTTCTCGGCATCCCGGCCGGCGTGCTGGCGGCGGTGCGCCGCGGCTCCTGGATCGACCAGTCGCTGATGGGCACCGCGCTGGTCGGCTATTCGATGCCGATCTTCTGGTGGGGCCTGCTGCTGATCATCCTGTTTTCCGGCATCCTGCAGTGGACACCGGTCTCGGGGCGGATCTCGCTGATGTACTATTTTCCGGCCCATACCGGCTTCATGCTGATCGACAGCCTGCTCTCGGGCCAGCCCGGCGCCTTCAAGTCGGCGCTTAGCCATCTCATCCTGCCAACCATCGTGCTCTGCACCATTCCGCTTGCCGTGATCGCGCGGCAGACGCGCTCGGCGATGCTGGAAGTGCTGGGCGAAGACTATGTGCGCACCGCGCGTTCGAAGGGGCTGTCGCCGCGCCGGGTGATCGGCGTGCACGCGCTGCGCAACGCGCTCATTCCCGTGGTCACCACCATCGGCCTGCAGGTCGGCGTGCTGCTCGCCGGCGCCATCCTCACCGAGACCATCTTTTCCTGGCCGGGCATTGGCAAGTGGATGGTGGATGCGGTGTTCAAGCGCGACTACCCGGTGGTGCAGGGCGGTCTCCTGCTCATCGCCGGCATCATCATGATCGTCAATCTTGCGGTCGATCTGCTCTACGGGCTGATCAATCCGCGCATCCGGCATTGAGGAGCGCGCGATGACCGACGCTGCATCGAGCCTGCCGGCCGTGGCCGGCGCCAAGTCCACCCGACGCGCCATGTGGGGCGAATTCTGGTACTATTTCAGCCAGAACCGGGGAGCCGTGATCGGGCTCTGCGTTTTCGTCATCATCATCCTGGTGGCGGTGCTGGCGCCGCTGATCGCGCCGCACAGCCCGAGCGCGCAGAACCGCGAGGCCTTCCTGCTGCCGCCGGCCTGGCTTGAGGGAGGCAACAGCTCGTTCCTGCTCGGCACCGACGCGGTGGGCCGGGATCTGCTGTCGCGGCTGATGTACGGCGCCCGCTTCTCGCTCTTCATCGGCCTGTTCGTCGTGATTCTCTCGGTGACCAGCGGCGTGATCATCGGCCTCGTCGCCGGTTACTTCCGCGGCTGGATCGACACCACGATCATGCGCATCATGGACGTGATCCTCGCCTTCCCGTCGCTTCTGCTGGCGCTCGTGCTGGTGGCCATCCTCGGTCCGGGCCTGCTCAACGCCATGATCGCCATCGCGCTCGTGCTGCAACCGCATTTCGTCCGCCTGACCCGCGCCTCGGTGATGGCCGAGCGCGACCGCGAATATGTCATCGCCTCGCGGGTGGCGGGCGCCGGCCGGCTCAGGCTGATGTTCGTGACCATCCTGCCCAACTGTCTGGCGCCGCTGATCGTGCAGGCGACGCTGTCGTTTTCCTCGGCCATCCTCGACGCAGCGGCGCTGGGCTTCCTCGGCATGGGCGCACAGCCGCCCACACCCGAATGGGGTACGATGCTCGCCGAAGCGCGCGAATTCATCCTGCGCGCCTGGTGGGTGGTGACCTTCCCCGGCCTTGCCATCCTGCTGACCGTGCTTGCCATCAACCTGATGGGCGACGGCCTGCGCGACGCGCTCGATCCCAAACTGAAGAAGAGCTGACCTTGGCGCTACTTGAAATCAAGAACCTGACTGTCAGCTTCGACACCGTCACAGGTCCTTTCGCCGCCGTCGACGGCGTCGACCTGACGGTCGATGGTCGCGAAATCCTGTCGATCGTCGGCGAATCCGGATCCGGCAAGTCGGTGTCGATGCTGGCGGTGATGGGGCTGCTTCCGCCATCGGCGACAGTGACGGCCGACGTGATGCGGTTTGACGGCAACGACATGCTGTCGATGACGGCCAAGCAGAAGCGGACCATCATCGGCCGCGACATCGCTATGATCTTCCAGGAGCCGATGTCGAGCCTCAATCCGTGCTTCACGGTCGGCTTCCAGATCGGCGAGATGCTGAGACGGCACACCGATCTCGACCGCAAGGCGCGCAGGACGCGCGCGATCGAGTTGCTGGACGCCGTCGGCATACCTTCCCCCCAGCAGCGCCTGAGTGCTTTCCCGCACCAGCTGTCGGGCGGCATGAGCCAGCGGGTGATGATCGCCATGGCGACCTCCTGCCGGCCGAAGCTGCTGATCGCCGACGAACCCACGACCGCGCTCGACGTCACCATCCAGGCGCAGATCCTCGACCTGCTGCGCGACCTCTGCGCCGACCGCGACATGGCGCTGGTGCTGATCACCCATGACATGGGCGTGGTGGCGCAGATGGCGCACCGGGTACAGGTGCAGTATGCGGGCCAGCGCGTCGAGGAGCAGGCCGTGCGCGAGCTGTTTTCCGATCCGCACCACCCCTACACCTCGGCGCTGCTCTCGGCGCTTCCGGAGCGCGCCACCGGCCGCGGCCACCTTCCCTCGATCGCCGGCATGGTTCCCGGCCAGCATGGCCGCCCAACGGGCTGCCTGTTCGAACCGCGCTGCCAGTTCGCGACCGACATCTGCCGCCGCGGCGCCGAACGCCAGGATGCCGCGCTTGGCCATGCGCTGTGCAACCATCCGCTGGTCAACGGGGTCGCCACCCGCATGGAGGTGGGCGCATGAGCACCGTTCTGGAAGCCGCAGACCTGACGCGGCAATACGAGGTCCGCAAGGGCTTTCTCGGCAAGACGGCGATCGTGCGCGCGCTCAATGGCGTGAGTTTCTCGCTCACATCGGGCAAGACGCTCGCCGTGGTGGGCGAATCGGGGTGCGGCAAGTCGACACTCGCCCGGCTCGTGACGATGATCGAAGAACCAACCGCCGGCACATTGCTGATCGACGGCCGGCCGGCGGAAGCATCGGACCGGGCGCTCCGGCAGATGGTTCAGATCGTGTTCCAGAACCCCTATGGTTCGCTCAATCCACGCCAGAAAATCGGCGCCATCCTCGAAGAGCCTCTGAAGGTCAACACCTCCGACGACGCCCCGACGCGCCGCCGCAAGGCGCAGGCGATGATGGAGCGGGTCGGGCTGAGGGCCGAACATTACGAGCGCTATCCGCACATGTTCTCCGGCGGCCAGCGCCAGCGCGTTGCCATCGCGCGGGCGCTGATGCTGAACCCGAAGATCCTGGTGCTCGACGAGCCGGTCTCCGCGCTCGACCTTTCGATCCAGGCGCAGGTGCTCAACCTGCTCATCGACCTGCAGCAGGAGTTCGGGCTGGCCTATCTGTTCATCAGCCACGATCTGTCCGTGGTCAAGCACATCGCCGACGAGGTGATGGTGATGTATCTGGGGCGACCCGTGGAGGTGGGGACAGCCGAGACGGTGTTCGGCGACCCCCGCCATCCATACACCCAGGCGCTGCTGTCGGCGACGCCGGTGGCCGACCCGACCCATGTCCGGCAGCAGGTGAAGCTGGTTGGCGAACTGCCGTCGCCGCTCAACATTCCGAGCGGCTGCGCCTTCCATCCGCGCTGCCCGATCGCGGTTCCCCGTTGCGCCGTGGACACGCCGCATCTCCGGCCGGTGGCCGGACGGGCTGTTAGTTGCCATCTGGCCTGAAGGTTCCGTTAACTGCGCCGCTTTACGTTTCATTGAGGATTTTGGCCGGGCATGTTTGATCCATGTCATGGCCTTGTCATTTGCCAGGCTGCATCTTGCCGCCAGGGTTGAGCCGGTTCGGCTCGTCCCCGGCCGGATCGAGCGGCCGGGGTGAATGAAACAGCGGCGTCGCGGAGGCGGCTGCCGCGCACAGCGCGGGGACGACCAGATGGATTTCGAGGCCTACTTTCAGGGCGAGCTGGGTGCATTGCGCGACGAGGGACGCTATCGGGTGTTCGCCGATCTCGAGCGCCATCGCGGCGGTTTCCCGCGCGCCACCCGGCATCTCGAGGACGGCAGCACGCAGGATGTCACCGTGTGGTGCTCGAACGACTATCTCGGCATGGGCCAGAATCCGAAGGTGGTCGATGCGATGAAGGCGGCGATCGACCAGTGCGGCGCCGGCGCCGGCGGCACCCGCAACATATCCGGCACCAATCATTCGCACGTGCTGCTCGAGCGCGAACTGGCCGATCTGCACGGCAAGCAGTCGGCGCTGCTGTTCACGTCCGGCTATGTGTCGAACTGGGCGGCGCTCGGCACGCTTGCCTCGAAACTGCCCGGTTGCATCGTGTTCTCCGATGCCGGCAACCACGCTTCGATGATCGAGGGCATTCGCCACAGCCGTGCCGAGAAGGTGATCTGGAAGCACAACAATGTTCGCGATCTCGCTGCCCGGCTGGCCGCCGCCGATCCGCGCGCGCCGAAGATCGTCGCCTTCGAGAGCGTCTATTCGATGGACGGCGACATCGCGCCGATCCGCGAGATCGTCGAGGTGGCCGAACGCTTCGGCGCCATGACCTATCTCGATGAGGTCCACGCCGTCGGCCTCTATGGTCCGCGCGGCGGCGGGATTGCCGAGCGCGAGGGCCTGATGGACCGGATTACGGTGATCGAGGGCACGCTCGGCAAGGCGATCGGCGTCATGGGCGGATACATCGCGGCCTCGGAGGCGCTGTGCGATTTCGTGCGCAGCTTTGCATCGGGGTTCATCTTCACCACCGCATTGCCGCCGGCGCTGGCGGGCGGCGCCGTCGCCTCGATCCGGCACCTGAAGGTCAGCAACGAAGAGCGCCTGATGCAGCGCGACCGGGTGGCGCGGCTGCGCTCGCTGCTCGACCGGCGGGGCATTCCCTACATGCCCAATGACAGCCACATCGTGCCGGTGATGGTGGGCAATGCCGCCAAGTGCAAGTGGATCTCCGACCTGCTGCTCGACCATCACGGCATCTATGTGCAGCCGATCAATTACCCGACCGTGCCGCGCACCACCGAACGGCTCAGGATCACGCCCACGCCCTTCCACAGCGACGCCGACATCGATCATCTGGTCGGCGCGCTGCACCAATTGTGGTCGCGCTGCGCGCTGTCACGGGCGGTCGCCTGACATCCGGATCGCGAATGGGTACCGGCTCACGCCCCAGCGCTGATCCCGGCGCGGGCCAGCCGCCGCGCCTCGCGGTCCGCGGCGTAGACGTCATCGATCGAAGATGCCGCGGGCAGTCCGGCCATCGCCTCCATCACCCCGGCGACGATGTCGGCCATGGCGAGAAAGCCGATGCGGCCCTGCATGAAGGCTTCGAGCGCGATCTCCTTGGCACCGTTGAGCACCGCGCCCTGCTGGCCGCCGCGCTGCATGGCCAGCCGCGCCAGCGCCAATGCCGGAAACAGGGTCTCGTCGGGCGCGGCGAAGTCGAGCCGCGCCAGCGCCGCCAGATCCAGCCGCTCGACCGGAAGGGTGGCGCGGCGCGGATAGGCGATGGCATAGCCGATGGCCATGCGCATGTCGGGCGCGCCGAGCTGCGCCAGCACAGAGCCGTCGCAGTAGCCCACCAGTGAATGGATCACCGACTGCGGGTGGATGATGACTTCGATCTGCTCGGGACGCAGGCCGAAGAGATGCCGCGCCTCGATCATTTCCAGCGCCTTGTTGAACATCGAGGCGCTGTCGATGGAAATCTTCGTGCCCATCGACCAGTTCGGGTGGGCCGCAGCCATTTCCGGGGTCACCGCCTGCATCTCGGCGCGGCTGAACTTGCGGAAGGGGCCGCCGGACGCGGTCAGGATGATGCGCTCGACGGCATGACGCTGGTCGGCTTCCAGCACCTGGAAGATGGCATTGTGCTCGCTGTCGACCGGCAGCAACCTTCCGCCTCCCGCCTCCACCGCGGAGGTGAAGAGATCGCCGGCGGAGACCAGGCATTCCTTGTTGGCAAGCCCGATATCGGCACCGGTGGCGGCGGCGGCCAGCGTCGGGGCGAGCCCGGCGATGCCGACGATGCCGGCCATGACAAAATCGGCCGGTCGCTGGCCCGCCTCGACCAGTGCGTCCGGCCCGGCGCCGGCCTCGATGCCGCTGCCCGACAGGGCGTCCTTGAGGTCGCGGTAGCGGCCGGGATCGGCGGTCACGGCAAAGCCGGCGCCGCACCGGCGGGCCTGAGCGGCCAGCAGATCGATGTTGCCCATGCCGGTCAGAGCCGGAACCTCGAAGGCGGACGCGCCTCCCAGATGGTCCAGCACATCGAGCGTCGACGTTCCGATCGAGCCGGTGGAGCCGAGGACGGATATACGGCGGCGGGTGGAACTGCTCATGCGCGGCGTCCGGCGTGACCGGTGGTGCTGGCGGGCTGCATGGACCTAGGCATCGCGGCCGTTGAGGGCGAGCAGGTCGAGGAACAGCGCCGAATGGTCGAGATCGCCGCCGTCGTGGGTCTCGATCATGCGAACGTAGCGGTCGCGGACGGCCTGAACCAGCGGCAGGGTCACGCCGATAAGCCCGGCCTCCGCCAGCACGTTGTCCAGATCCTTGAGCTGCACCGAAGACCGGCCGCCGGGGGCGAAATCCATCTCCTGCATGCGGCGGCCGTGCTGCTGCAGGATGGTGGAATCGGCAAAGCCGCCGGCGAGCGCGGAGCGGAAGGCGGCAAGGTCGCCGCCGCCCTCGCGCACGAGCAGCGTGGCCTCCGCGACGGCGCCGATGGCGATGGCGACAATGGCCTGGTTTGCCAGCTTTGACAGCTGCCCGGCGCCGGTGGGGCCGACGCGGGTGGCGCGGCCCATCGGCGCGAAGACAGAGAGGGCGGCTTCAAAGACAGCCGCGTCGCCTCCGACCATGATGGCGAGCGTTCCTGCTTCCGCACCCCGTGTGCCGCCGCTGACCGGCGCATCGAGATGGGCTATGCCGGTTTCGGCCAGACGTTCGGCGTGCGCACGGGCTTCGGACGGCTTGATCGAGCTCATGTCGATCAGCGTCGCGCCCGGGCCCATCGCGCTGGCGACGCCGCGCTCGAACAGGGCCTCGCCGACGGCGCCGCCGTCGGTCAGCATGGTGATGACATGGCCGGCACCCGCGACGGCTTCGGCCGGCGTCGCGCAAACCGCGGCCCCCAGAGCTGCCAGCGGCGCGGACTTGCCGGCGTCACGGTTCCAGACCTTGAGCGGCATGCCGGCGCCGAGAAGCCGGCGGGCCATGGGGCCGCCCATCAGGCCGGTGCCGATCAGTGCGATTGAGTGGGTCATTGTCTATCCGCCTGCAAGAGGGTCAGTCGGCCGCGCCGGGCACGGCCATGCAGGCATCTGTATCGGATGGAGCGGCCCCCGAGGTCAACAGGCAAGCGTGCCCGACGGCGATTGCGCCGCGCACGGGCCCGGCCGGCGGGCGGCGAAGATCCCGCCGGCCGCCCCAGGGCGCGGGTGTCAGTTGCCGAGAATGCCCGGCAGGCGCAGGCCCTGTTCCCGGGCGCAGTCGAGCGCGTCCTCGTAGCCGGCATCGGCGTGGCGCATGACGCCGGTGGCCGGATCGTTCCACAGCACCCGGCCGACCCGCTCGGCGGCGTCGGCGCTGCCGTCGCAGCAGATCACCATGCCGGAATGCTGCGAGAAGCCCATGCCGACGCCGCCGCCATGGTGCAGCGACACCCAGGTGGCGCCGGAAGCTGTGTTGAGCAGCGCGTTCAGCAGCGGCCAGTCGGAAACGGCGTCGGAGCCGTCCTTCATCGCCTCGGTCTCGCGGTTGGGCGAGGCGACCGAGCCGGAATCGAGGTGATCGCGGCCGATAACCACCGGGGCGGAGAGTTCGCCGCTGGCCACCATCTCGTTGAAGGCGAGGCCAAGGCGGTGTCGATCACCGAGGCCGACCCAGCAGATGCGCGCCGGCAGACCCTGGAACGATATCCGCTCGCGGGCCATGTCGAGCCAGTTGTGCAGATGGGTGTTGCCGGGGGTGAGCTCCTTGACCTTGGCGTCGGTCTTGTAGATGTCCTCCGGATCGCCCGACAGCGCCACCCAGCGGAAGGGGCCGATGCCGCGGCAGAACAGCGGCCTGATATAGGCAGGCACGAAGCCGGGGAAGTCGAAGGCGTGCTCCAGGCCCTCGTCCTTGGCGACCTGGCGGATGTTGTTGCCGTAGTCGAGCGTCGGCACGCCGGCGTTCCAGAAATCCAGCATCGCGGCGACATGGACCTTCATCGAGGCACGGGCCGCCTTCTCGACAGCCTTGGGATCGGATTCGCGCTTCGCCTTCCACTCGGCCATGGTCCAGTCGCTGGGAAGATAACCGTTGATCGGATCATGCGCCGAGGTCTGGTCGGTGACCATGTCCGGGCGCACGCCGCGGCGGACGAGTTCGGGCAGGATATCGGCAGCGTTGCCGAGCAGGCCGACCGACTTGGCCTCGCCGGCGCTGGTCCAGGCCTCGATCATGGCCAGAGCCTCGTCGAGCGTTTCGGCCTTCTCGTCGACATAGCGGGTGCGCAGGCGGAAATCGATCGAATCGGGATTGCACTCGACGGCCAGGCAGCAGGCGCCGGCCATCACGGCTGCCAGCGGCTGGGCGCCGCCCATGCCACCGAGGCCGGCGGTGAGGATCCACTTCCCCTTGAGATCGCCGCCGTAATGCTGGCGGCCGGCCTCGACGAAGGTCTCGTAGGTGCCCTGGACGATGCCCTGCGTGCCGATATAGATCCAGGACCCGGCGGTCATCTGGCCGTACATGGCCAGTCCCTTCTTGTCCAACTCGTTGAAGTGGTCCCAGGTGGCCCAGTGCGGCACCAGATTGGAGTTGGCGATCAGCACCCGCGGCGCATCCTTGTGGGTGCGGAAGACGCCGACCGGCTTGCCGGACTGCACCATAAGGGTTTCGTTCTCTTCGAGATCTCGCAGCGTGGCGACGATCTGGTCGAAATCGGCCCAGGTGCGCGCGGCGCGGCCGATGCCGCCATAGACGACAAGCTCATGCGGGTTCTCGGCCACTTCCGGATCGAGATTGTTCATCAGCATGCGCATCGGGGCTTCGGTCATCCAGCTCCTGGCGGTGATCTTGCTGCCGCGCGGACTGCGGACGTCGCGGATGTTGTGGCGCGGATTGATGATGGTCATCGGGCGGCTCCCTGGCTGTGTTTGAGATCGAGCGCGACTGCTTCGATGCGCTCGAGAATGGCTTTGAGATGGACGCGCAAGCGGCGCGCCTTCGGCATGTCGAGAGCGAAGGGCGGAGCTTCCTCGACCATGTAGGTGGATTGCGCCAGCTCCATCTGGATGGCGTGGACGCCGGTCTCGGGCCTGCCGTAGTGGCGGGTGGTCCAGCCGCCCTTGAAGCGGCCATTGGCGATCGAGGTGTAGCCGTCTGCCGCGGCCGCCGCCGTCAGTTCGGCGGTGGATCGCTCGAACTCCGGCGCGCAGGAGCGGCCGGTATCGGTGCCGATGTTGAAGTCGGGCAGTTTGCCGCTGAACAGATAGGGGATGCCGGAGCGGATCGAGTGGCAGTCATAGAGCACGGCAATTCCGTGCAGCTTGCGGACGCGCTCGATCTCGGCCGCCAGCGCCCGGTGGTAGGGCGCGTGGTACTGCTCCAGCCGTTGCGCGATGGCGACATCGTCGGGGATCGAGGGCTCGTCCCAGATCGGCATGCCGTCGAAATCGGTCAGCGGCACCAGCCCGGTGGTGTTCTGTCCCGGATAGAGGCTGATGCCTTCCGGATCGCGGTTGGCGTCGATCACGTAGCGGTGGAAGGTGGCGCGCACCGAGGTCGCCCCGGGCAGCAATCCTTCGTACAGCCTGTCGACATGCCAGTCGGTGTCGGCGAGCAGCCGTCCGTTGGCATTGAGCTGCTGGAGCATCATTTCCGGCACATGGGTGCCGGTGTGGGGAAAGGCGAGAATGACCGGCGATGTGCCGCGGGTGATTTCGAAGGGCTGCAAGCTCATGCCTCCAGGGTTGGAAGGATTCCGGGCGAGATGGCGCCGGCAAGCGCGCCGGACGCAACGAGCAGGGCCGCCGCTTCCAGATCGTCGGCCATGTAGCGGTCCTCATCCAGCGTCGGAACCACGGCACGGATGGCCGAAAGCGCTCCGACCAGTTCGGGGCTGGTAACGAGAGGCGCCCGGAATTCGATTCCCTGCGCCGCCGTCATGGCCTCGATCGCGATGATCATCGACAGATTGTCCGCCATGCGCAACAGCCGCCGGGCGCCGTGGCAGGCCATCGAGACATGGTCCTCCTGGTTGGCGGACGTGGGTGTCGAATCCACGGATGCCGGATGCGACATCTGCTTGTTTTCCGACATCAGCGCCGCCGAGGTCACCTCTGCGATCATCATGCCGGAGTTGAGGCCCGGCTTGCGGGCGAGAAAGGCGGGCAGTCCATAGGAGAGAGCCGGATCGACCAGCAGGGCGACGCGGCGCTGGGCGATGGCGCCGATCTCGCAGATGGCGATGGCGATCTGGTCGGCGGCGAGCGCCACCGGCTCGGCGTGGAAATTGCCGCCGGACACGACCGTGTCGTCGGAAAGCACCAGCGGGTTGTCGGTGACCGCGTTGGCCTCGATCTCCAGCGTGCGGGCGACCGATCGCAGCAGGTCAAGACAGGCACCGTCGACCTGCGGCTGGCAGCGGATGCAATAAGGGTCCTGCACCCGCTCGTCGCCGGTGATGTGGCTGTCGCGGATGACCGACCCCTCAAGCAGCCCGCGCAAGGCGGCGGCGGCGTCGATCTGGCCCTTGTGGCCGCGCAGGCTGTGAATGTCTGGATGGAACGGCGCCGAGGAACCCATCGCGGCGTCGGTGGACATGGCACCGGTGACGAGTGCCGCCTGCGCGGCGCGGTGGGCGCGGAACAGTCCCGACAGCGCCAGCGCGGTGGAGACCTGGGTGCCGTTGATCAGCGCCAGGCCTTCCTTGGCGGCGAGCACCACCGGCGTCAGGCCCGCCTTGTCCAGAGCGACGCGCGCGGGCATCCGCTCGCCGTCGAAGGTGGCTTCGCCTTCGCCGGTCATGGCGGCAGCCATGTGGGCGAGCGGCGCCAGGTCGCCGGAGGCGCCGACGGAGCCCTGTTCCGGAATGACCGGAATGACGCCGCGGTCGAGCATGGCCTCGATCAGGCGGATGATCTCGAGACGGACGCCGGAGGCGCCACGACCAAGCGAGATCAGCTTCAGCGCCATGATCAGGCGGACGATGTTGTCGGCGAGCGGCCGGCCCACGCCGCAGCAGTGCGACAGGATCAGGTTGCGCTGCAGCGTGGCGACATCGCCCGAGGCAATGCGGATCGAGGCCAGCTTGCCGAAGCCGGTGTTGATCCCGTAGACCGGGTCGTCGCCCCGGGCGATCTCGGCGATGCGGGCGGCGGCCTTCTCTATGCCCGCATCGAAGCTTCGGTCGAGCACCACGGGCACGCCGGTCCAGTGGATGGTCTCGAGCTCGGCAAGCGTCACCGAGCCGGGGCGCAGGATCAGTGTCATCGGATGGGGTTCCCCGGGGTTATGGATGGTTGACGGAACTGAGCATGGCCGGCGGCGACGCGGGCGAACAGCGGATTGAAGCCGATGCGGTAGACCAGCTCGGCCGGGCTCTCGATGTCCCAGATGGCGAGGTCGGCGCACTTCCCCGCTTCCAGCGTCCCCGTTTCGTCCGACAGGCCGAGCGCGCGGGCCGCATTGCGGGTGACGCCGGTGATGCATTCCTCGACGGTCAGGCGGAACAGGGTCGCCGACATGTTCATGGTCAAGAGGAGCGAGCTCAGCGGCGAGGTGCCCGGATTGCAGTCGGTGGCCACGGCCATCGGCACATTGTGGCTGCGGAACAGATCGACGGGCGGCTTGCGGGTCTCATTGATGGCGTAGAAGGCGCCGGGCAGCAGCACGGCCACCGAACCGGCAGCGGCCATGGCGGCAACCCCGGCTTCGTCGGTGTATTCGAGATGATCCGCCGACAGCGCGCCATAGGATGCGGCGAGGGCGGCGCCGTGGAGATTGGACAACTGATCGGCATGCAGCTTGACCGGCAGGCCCAGCCGGACGGCGGCGTCGAAGACGCGGGCCATCTCCTCGGGGGAAAAGGCAATGCCCTCGCAGAAGCCGTCAACGGCGTCGGCAAGGCCTTCGGAGCGGGAGGCCTCCAGTGCAGGCAGCACCACGTCCGTGATGTAGTCGCCATTTCGGCCGCGATAGGCGACGGGTGCTGCGTGGGCGCCGAGGAAGCTGGTGCGGACACGCACGGCCCGTTCCCGACCCAGCATCCGGGCGGCGCGCAACATGTCGAGTTCCGGCTCGATGGCGAGGCCGTAGCCGGACTTGATCTCGATGGTGGTGACGCCTTCGGCGAGCAACGTGTCGAGACGCGGCAGCGAGGCCCGGACCAGGCCGTCGACCGACAGGGCCGATGTCGCCCTTACGGAAGAGACGATGCCGCCGCCGGCACGCGCCACTTCCTCGTAGGAGGCGCCGTTGAGCCGCATCTCGAATTCGTTGGCGCGGTTGCCGCCATAGACGATGTGGGTGTGGCAGTCGATGAGCCCGGGGGTGATCCAGCGTCCCTCGACGTCGATGGTCTCCGCGCCGGCGGCGAGCGCCCGGTCGAGATCGGCCTCGCGGCCGGCAAAGACGATTCGGCCGTCACGGACCAGCACGGCGCCGGCCTCTATGACGCCCAGCCCGGAAAGGCCGGCGGCGAGCGTGGCAAGCCGGGCGTTGCGCCAGAGGCGAGGCGGGGCGCTTGATGCGCGGCTCGAAAAAATGTCTGCTGTCATGGATGATATGCCTTTCAGTCAGACATGAACATGTATATACATAATAGTGAATTGGCAATGCAGTATTTTGCCCGCCGCGCACCGGAGACCAAGCCTGATGACCGAATCCGCAAAGACGCAGCTTCACGCAGCAACGGCGCTGACGCCAGAGGGCTGGCGGCAGGATGTGCGGATTGCGATCAGCGACGGCCGCGTCGTCGGGATCGAGGCGGGCGTGGCGGCCGAGGCCGGGGATGACCGCCATGCCGTGGTCGTCGCGGCGATGCCGAACCTGCACAGCCATGCCTTCCAACGGGCCATGGCGGGGCTGGCGGAAGTGCGCGGGCCGGCCGCGGACAGCTTCTGGAGCTGGCGGACGACCATGTACCGCTTCGCGCTGGCGATGACGCCGGAGCATCTCGAGGCAATCGCCGCGCAGCTCTACATCGAGATGCTGGAAGCGGGCTTCGGGCGTGTCGGTGAATTCCACTATCTGCATCACGGCCAGAGCGGCAGGCCATATGCCAACATCGCCGAACTCGCCGAGCGCATCGCTGCGGCCAGCCGCGATGCGGGCATCGGCTTGACGCTGCTGCCGGTGTTCTATGCCCACTCCGGTTTCGGCGGCGGCGCGCCGGCGGACGGCCAGCGCCGGTTCATCAACTCGCTCGACCAGTTCGAGGCGCTGATGGACAGCTGCCGCACGCTCCTCGTGCGGCTTCCCGGCGCCCGGCTCGGCGTGGCGCCGCACAGCCTGCGCGCAGTGACGCCCGACGAACTGGCGCGGATCCTGCCGCTCGCCGATGGCGGGCCGGTGCACATCCATGTCGCCGAACAGGTCAAGGAAGTCGAGGACTGCATCGCCTGGAGCGGTGCCCGGCCTGTCGAATGGCTCATCGACAATGCGCCGGTCGACGGGAACTGGTGCCTGATCCACGCCACCCACATGACCGCGGCGGAGGTCGGCGGGATGGCGGGGCGCAGGGCGGTTGCCGGCCTGTGTCCGCTGACCGAAGCCAATCTGGGCGACGGGGTGTTCGCGGCGCCGCAATTCCTCGGCGAGGGCGGCCGGTTCGGCATCGGATCCGATTCCAACATCCGCATTTCGGTGGCCGATGAACTGTGCCAGCTCGAATACTCGCAGCGCCTCGCGCTCAGGGCGCGCAATGTCATTGCCGCG
This sequence comes from Hoeflea marina, assembly GCF_003182275.1. Lineage (GTDB taxonomy): Bacteria > Pseudomonadota > Alphaproteobacteria > Rhizobiales > Rhizobiaceae > Hoeflea > Hoeflea marina. Next base: position 127,100 of record NZ_QGTR01000005.1, on the reverse strand, counting down.
CCGTCCGGATCGACGGCGCGCCGGCTGTTCGATGGCGCACTCGAGGGCGGCGGCGCGGCGCTGGCCGCACCGGCGGGCCTCACGGTCGGCAGCGCGGCCGACCTGGTGGCTCTGGATGTCTCGGCGGTGCCGTATCTCGCCGGCGACCAGATCCTCGATCACTGGCTGTTTGCCGGCGGTGTCCGGCCCGACTGCGTCTGGGTCAACGGCGTGAAACTGGTGGAGGATGGCCGGCACGTGCGCAGGACGGCGATCACCCGGCGGTTCAAGTCGGCGATGAGCCAGTTGCTGGCTGCCTCCGCATGACCGACATGCGGCGCGATGCCGGTGGGCAGGAGCCGGTTGCGACGGGGGAGCCGCATCCGAAGGAAGCGACGCTGCACCAGCGCATCCTCGGTGAAATCGAGGGCCGCATCCTGTCCGGCGAATGGCCCCCGGGACACCGGATTCCCTTCGAGGTCGACCTGGCGGCGCTGTATGGCTGCTCGCGGATGACTGTCAACAAGGTCATGACACGGCTCGCCGATGCGGGGTTGATCGAGCGGCGCAAGAAATCCGGCAGCTTCGTCATCCAGCCGCAGGCGCAGTCGGCCGTTCTCGACATCCACGACATCGCCGACGAGGTGGCGTCGCTCAACCTGACCCATTCCCACAGCGTCGTCAGCCGCGAGCGTCGCAGGGCGGGAGCCGAAGACATGCGGCGGCTGGACCTGCCGAAATCCTCCGCCGTCATCGACGTGGTCAGCCTGCACAGGGCAGGCGCGCGGCCCTTCTGCCTCGAGGAGCGGATCATCAGCCTGGCCAATGTTCCGGACGCCGCGCAGGCGGATTTCGCGGCGACCACGGCCGGAGCCTGGATGCTCAATCAGGTGCCGTGGAGCATGGCGGAACACAGGATCCGGGCCGTCGGCGCCGGCCCCCGCGAGGCGGGGCTGCTCGGCATCGAATCAGGCGCCGCCTGCCTGATCGTCGAGCGGCGGACCTGGAGCAATGCCGGTCCGCTGACCCATGTGCGTTTCACCTATCCCGGCGACCGGCATGGCCTGATCGCGCGGTTCACGCCATCGGGGCAGGCGCTCTCCTAATGCAGGTCGCCCGACGGTGTGCCGCGGTTGCGGTTCACGACATGCACAACAAGAAGGAGCCCAAGCAGCTCGCGTGAATTTGCATTTAGGCGACCTGATTGGGCATCCTCAAGATTCTTTCGTCCCGCGCTTGGCTTCCGCTGCATGGAGGTGTTTGATGACCGTCGCATCACCTGATGGAGGATTGGGCTCAGATGGATATCTCGCATTCGCAAAGCGGCGGCGGCCTGAAGGCCCCGGATCTTGCCCGCATCGACCGGCTGATGGACGAGGCCGGCATCGACGTGCTGCTGGTGACGTCCAAGCACAACAACCAATATCTGATGGGGGGCTACAGGTTCATCTTCTTCGCGGCGATGGACGCCATCGGGCACAGCCGCTACCTGCCGGTGATCGTCTACCAGAAGGGGCAGCCGGAGCGGACCTGCTATATCGGCAACAAGATGGAGGGTGGCGAGCACGCCAATCGGCCGTTCTGGATGCCCGATGTGCAGCCGGCGACCTGGGGCAGCCCGGATGCTGCGCGGCTGGCGGTGGCACAGATCAAGAAAATCGGCGCCGGTCACGCGCGCATCGGCTTCGAGCCGGGTTTCCTGCCGTCGGATGCCTACAGCATCCTGATCCGCGACCTGCCCGGCGCCACGCTGGTCGACGCCACCCACATGCTTGAGGAGATGCGCGCGATCAAGACGCCGGAGGAACTGGCACAATTGCGCACGGCCTCGGAGCTGATCACCGACTCGATGATGGCCACGATCGCCATGGCCGACGAGGGATGGACGAAGGCGCGGATCATCGAGCAGCTCAGGCGCGAAGAGACCAATCGCGGGCTGAACTTCGAATACTGCCTGCTGACGCTGGGTTCGAGCCACAACCGCGCCACCTCGTCGCAGAGCTGGTCGAAAGGCGAGGTGCTGTCGATCGATTCGGGCGGCAATTACCATGGCTATATCGGCGATCTGTGCCGCATGGGCATTCTCGGCGAGCCCGATGCCGAGCTTGAGGACCTTCTTGCCGAGATCGATGCGGTGCAGCAGGCGGCCTTCTCCCGGGTCCGCGCCGGCGCAGCCGGCGGCGACCTGATCAAGGCCGGCCAGGAGAAGCTGAAATCCTCGCCGGGCGCGGCGTTCACGGACTTCTTCGCCCATGGCATGGGGCTGATCACCCACGAGACGCCGTTCCTGATGACCAACCATCCGGTTGCCTATGAGGGGAGCGACGCCGGGCGCATGCTCGAAACCGGCATGGTGCTGTCGGTGGAAACGACGATGCTGCATCCGCGGCGCGGCTTCATCAAGCTCGAGGACACCCTGGCAGTCACCGCCGATGGCTACGAGATGTTCGGCGACCGTCACCGCGGCTGGAACCGCGGCGGCACGGCGCGCTCCTGACGTACGCGCCGTGCCGGCGCTTCAGGCGCCGGGCGGGAGCAGGCGGAAATCCGGCAGCTCGCGCAGCGCCTGTTCCGGTCCGGCGGGCGAATAGACGACGAAAAGCTGCATCGGCGTGTCGCCGGTGTTCAGTGTCGAGTGAAACCGGCTTTCCGGAACATAGATGGTGCAGCCCGCACCCACCTGCTGGGTGACCGGATTGCCATCTTCGTCCTCGACCATCTGCTCGCCGGTGCCGGACATCACCAGGATGATCTCCTCTGCCCCGGGATGATTGTGGCGCGCATGGCCGCCGCCGGGGGCGACATCAACGATGCCGCCCGAAAAGCGCTCTGCGCCGTTGACCTCTGGCCCGACGGTGAGCGTCAGCTGTCCCCAGTCGAAGCCGAAGCCGGAGACGGTTTCGGGGCGGATGAAATAGGGTGACGACTTGGTCATGAAACGATTCCTCCTGGGTTGTGTCAGCTCTTGCGGCCGGTCCTGAGCGCCTTGAAGTCCCGCACCTGCTGCGCGATGGCAACCTCGACGGGAAGCCGCTCCATCGAACTTGCGCCGTAGAAGCCGTGGCAGCCGTGGCAATGATCGAGGACATAGCGGGCGTCCTCCGGCATGGCGATCGGGCCGCCATGGCAGATGACGATGATATCATGGCGCACCGCGCGCGCGGCCTCGCCGATGGCCTCGATCTCCGCCACACACTGATCGAGTGACTTGGCCGAAGTCGCCCCGATGGCGCCGCCGGTGGTGACCCCCATATGGGCGACGATGAGATCCGCCCCTGCCTTGGCCATGGCGGTGGATTCATCCGGATTGAAGACATATGGCGTGGTCAGCATGTCGATGGCATGGGCGGCGGCGATCATGTCCACCTCCAGACCATAGCCCATGCCGGTCTCCTCGAAGCTCTGGCGCATGACGCCGTCGAACAGGCCGATGGTGGGAAAGTTCTGAACGCCGGCGAAGCCCATCGCCTTCAGCTCGGCGAGGAACTGCGGCATCAGGATGAAGGGATCGGTGCCGTTGACGCCGGCAAGCACCGGGGTGTGCCTGACCACAGGAAGAACCTCGACCGCCATTTCCCTGACGATCTCGTTGGCATTGCCGTAGGCGAGCAGTCCGGACGACGAACCGCGCCCGGCCATGCGGTAGCGCCCGGAATTGTAGATGACGAGCAGGTCGATGCCGCCGGCCTCCTCCGACTTCGCCGAAAGGCCGGTGCCGGCGCCGCCGCCGATGATCGGGATGCCCTCCGCGATCATGGCGTGGAAGCGGGTCAGGATCGATGAACGGGTTTCGGGCATGAAGCGGCTACTCCGGCTGGATGTCGTGGAAGGCCGCGATGGCGGCCCGGGCAAAGGCGGGATCGTTGATGTGGGCGTCGAGCCGCAGGATGCGGCGGTGGCTGGACTGACGGAGCGTCTGTTCCAGCGCTGCAAACAGCGCCGCGTCGGCTTCGGGATCGTGGAACACGCCGCCTTCGATGTCGAGCGCGGATATGCCTTTCTCCGGCAGCAGCAGCCGGATCGGCCCGTCGCCGGCATTGAGACGTTCGCCGATCCAGCGTCCTATGCGATCGCACTCCGCCGGCAAGGTGCGCATCAACGTCACATTCGGATTGTGGTGATAGAACTTGCGGTCCCCGAACTGCTTGGGCACGGTGTCGGGCGCCCAGAAATTGACCATGTCGAGCGCACCGACCGATCCAACCCAGGGCATCCCCGTGCGCGCGATGGCGCCGAAGCGGTCGTCGCTGGCCGGGAGCACACCGCCCAGCAACAGGTCGCAGACTTCCGTGGTGGTGATGTCGATGACGCCGGTAAGCAAGCCTGAATCAATGAGCTTCTCCATCGTCCGGCCACCGGTGCCGGTGGCATGGAAGACCATGCAGTCGTGGTCGCCGCGCAATCCCTCGGCTATCGCCATCACGCAGGGCGTGGTGACGCCGAACATGGTCAGGCCCACGGCAGGCTTGCCCGTCTGCGCGGGCGCAGGGTGGGCGACCATGCCGGCCAACGCCTGGGCGGCATTGTGCAGAATGACGCGGCTCAGTCGGTTGAGCCCAGCCATGTCGGTGACAGAGGGCATCATCACGATGTCGGAAATGCCGACATAGGGCGCGGTGTCGCCGGAAGCCAGCGTCGAGACCATGATCTTCGGCACGCCATAGGGAATGGTGCGCAACCCTTCGCAGACGATCGACGTGCCGCCGCCGCCGCCGATGCCAATGATTCCGTCTATGTCGCTGCGTTTGGCGATGAAGCGAGCAAAGGCCTCACCCATCAGCGCGACGGCGCGGCCGCGGTCCTTGATGGCCAGGATCCTGTCGGCGCCGAGGGGATGGCAGGCGGCGATCTGGCGTGCGGAAATCTCCGTGGCAACAGTCGCGGTGCGCGTGCCCACATCGGCGAGCGTTACGGTCATGCCGCTATCGCGCAGCAGGCCGGCGAGAAATGCCAGTTCCTCGCCCTTGGTGTCCGCGGTTCCGACGACAAAGATGTGATGCATTCCAGAAGTCTTTCAGCCATGATACGGATCCATCGTGATCGGCCGGTCATCCTGCTCACCGATGGTCTTCAAAAGCCTAACTGGTTCGACCAGATTTACAAGTCTGGAATCGGCTTTCGTGCCGGTTGCGACCCACTACGACGGCATGTGGCAATCAAAAATCCAGATATATTGAGAGAAATTGGCCTGCAAACGATTACAGCGGCGTGCGATTCTTTGGCCCAAGCCCCTTGACGGGCTTCGCAGTTTGGTATTACCAGTTGGGTGCGTTTGATCATAGCTGCCTGGGGAGGTCAGCCTGATCCGAGGATGACGTAAACGAATGGGAGGAATAAGCATGCGATCCAAAATAGCGAGTCTGCTTGCCGGCGTCGGCCTATCAGTCGCTCTGGCTTCACCCGTGTCTGCCGAAGGTCTGACGATCTTCTGGGCCGAATGGGACCCGGCAAACTATCTTCAGGAACTGGTCAACGAGTATGAAGCGGAAACCGGCGTTCAGGTGACGGTGGAAACAACGCCCTGGTCGGACTTCCAGACCAAGACGTTCACAGAGCTGAACGCCAAGGGTTCGGCCTACGACATGGTGGTTGGTGATTCCCAGTGGATCGGAGCCGCATCGGAAGCCGGCCACTACGTCGACCTCACCGACTTCTTCAATCAGCACAAGCTGACCGAGGTGATGGCGCCGGCGACGGTGAAATACTATTCCGAATATCCGGCGAGTTCCGGCAAATACTGGTCGATTCCGGCAGAAGGCGATGCGGTCGGCTGGTCCTACCGCAAGGACTGGTTCGAGGACCCCAAGGAAATGGAAGCGTTCAAGGCCAAGTATGGCTACGATCTCGCGCCGCCGGCCACATGGGCCCAGATGCGCGACATCGCCGAATTCTTCCACCGTCCGGACGAGAAGCGCTACGGCATCGCGATCTACACCGACAACTCCTATGACGGACTCGTCATGGGCGTCGAGAACGCGATCTTCTCCTATGGCGGCGAGCTTGGCGACTATGCCGGCTACAAGGTCGACGGCATCGTCAACTCGGACCAGAACGTCAAGGCCGTGGAGATGTACCGCGAACTCTATGGGTTCACGCCTCCGGGCTGGGCGAAGACCTTCTTCGTTGAAAACAACCAGGCAATCACCGAGAACCTGGCGGCGATGAGCATGAATTACTTCGCCTTCTTCCCGGCGCTCACCAACGAGGCGTCGAACCCGAACGCAGCCAACACCGGATTTTTCGCCAACCCGGCAGGTCCGGGCGGCGCGCAGTTTGCGGCCCTCGGTGGCCAGGGCATTTCCGTGATCTCGTACTCGGAGAACAAGGAAGAGTCGATGAAGTTCCTGGAGTGGTTCATCAAGGACGAAACCCAGAAGCGCTGGGCCGAACTTGGCGGCTACACTGCATCGGCCAAGGTGCTTGAATCCGAGGAATTCCAGAACGCTACGCCCTACAACAAGGCCTTCTACGAGACAATGTTCAAGGTGAAGGACTTCTGGGCGACGCCGGAATATGCGGAACTGCTGATCCAGATGAATCAGCGCCTCTACCCGTACATCACGGGTGGCGAAGGCACCGCTAAGGACGCGCTCGACGCGCTTGCCGGCGACTGGAACGAGACCTTCAAGAAGTACAACCGGGTCCAGTAAATCCCGTTCTTGCGGAGGGGGCGTGCCCGCCCCCTCCGTTTTCGTCTCTGCATATCAAAGAGGAGGTGGCTGTGGCCACTGCAGTCCTGACGACGCTGGATCCCAAATCGCGCGCCGCATCCCGCGGAATGAGCGATATGTCGATCCGCAACCTGTTCATCATCCCGACGATCGTGTTCCTGATCGTCTTCAATATTTTCCCGCTGCTCTATTCGCTGGGCTATTCGTTCACCGATTTCCGCGCGTCTTCCAACGCGCCAGCCAATTTCGTCGGACTGCAGAACTACCGCGATCTCTTGGCCGACCCGTTCATCTGGACCAACTTCACCATCACGGCGAAATACGTGATCGTATCGGTTGTCGGCCAGGTGGTCGTGGGCTTCGGGGTGGCGCTGCTGCTCAACCGGGACATTCCGCTCAAGGGCCTGCTCACGACGCTGCTGCTGCTGCCGATGATGCTGTCGATGGCGGTGGTCGGCCTGTTCTGGAAGCTGCTCTACGATCCGTCCTTCGGCATCATCAACTACGCGCTGGGGCTTGGCACCTTCGAATGGCTGTCCAACCCGAATATGGCGCTCTACGCCGTCGCGCTGACCGATATATGGATGTGGTCGCCTTTCGTGATGCTGCTGTCGCTGGCCGGCCTGTCCGCTGTTCCCAAGCACCTCTACGAGGCGGCGGCGATCGACCGGGCAGGATCGCTCTACACTTTCTTCCGCATCACCCTGCCTCTGGTCGCGCCGATCCTGATGATCGCGATCATCTTCCGGACCATGGAGGCCTTCAAGACCTTCGACCTTGCCTATATCCTGACCAGCCAGCCGACCACGGAAGTGATCTCGATCCGGCTCTACAAGATGGCGTTCCAGGAATGGCAGACCGGCATGTCCTGCGCTCTGGCCTACATCGTGCTGATCATGGTCCTGGCAATCACCAACATCTACGTGAAATATCTGAACAAAGTGAAGGAACGCTGAGATGGCCGCCGTCCGCACCAATGGCGAAAGGACCATAAATCGCCTGGCGATCGTCTCCGTCCTGATCATCACCATGATCTTCCTGGCGCCGATCTACTGGATCGCCTCGACTGCGTTCAAGCCGCGCAATCTGGCGACCACCATCCCGCCGACAATCGTCTTCACGCCCGAAATCTCGCCTTTCGTGAAGCTGTTCACGAAGCGCTCGCAGCTCCGGGCGCCGCCGTCCCAGGAAGAATACGCAGCCGCCCCGTGGTGGGAACGGCTCGTGTTCGATGGCGGCGAGAAGGTGGTCCGCTCGGGGCGTGGCGAAGTCCAGTTGTCAGGCTATCCCAGCCGCTTCATGAACTCACTGATCGTCGCCATCACTTCGACGGTGCTCGCCGTCGGTATGGGCACGTTCACGGCCTACGGCTTCTCGCGCTTCAGGGTGAAGGGCGAGCAGGATCTGCTCTTCTTCATCCTGTCGACACGCATGCTGCCCCCTGTTGTGGTGGCGATCCCGATGTTCCTGATGTACCGGGCAGTCGGCCTCAACGACACGCATCTGGGGCTCATCATCCTCTACACCGCGTTCAACCTGTCCTTTTCCGTCTGGCTGATGAAGGGTTTCATCGACGAGATTCCGAAGGAATACGAGGAGGCGGCGCTGGTCGACGGATACACGCGCATGCAGGCCTTCTTCAAGATCGTTCTCCCCGAGGCCGCCACCGGCATCGCCGCCACCGCCGTGTTCTGCTTCATCACGGCCTGGAACGAATATGCATTCGCGCTGATCATGACCAATCGCCGGGCCCAGACCGCGCCGCCCTTCATCCCGAGCCAGGTCGGCTCGGGCCTGCCCGACTGGACCGTCATCGCATCGGGCACTCTGCTGTTCCTGCTGCCGGTCGCGATCTTCACCTTCCTCCTGCGCAACCACCTGCTGCGCGGCATGTCCTTCGGAGCGATCCGCAAATGAGTTTTCGCAGCATCAACCAGCGTCTTCTTGTCCCGGCGGCACAGGGGCTGATGATCTTCGGGATCATCTCGCTGTGCCAGCCCTGGAGCGTGTTTCTGCATAACTACGGCGTCACCATGACTCTCTTCGGTCTCATTGCCTTCATGATCACCTCCAAGATCGAACCCGATCCGGAGGTCGAGGAGAGCTACATCGAGGACTCGCTCGATGTGCTGGAGATCAATGACCATGCCAGCAAGAATGGCTCAAAGACTGCAGGGAGCCACTGATGGCGCAGATCGACATTCAGAACGTGCAGAAGTTCTTCGGTCATCTGCAGGTTCTGAAAAACCTGAACCTGACCATCGCCGACGGGGAGTTCGTCGTCATGCTGGGCCAGTCTGGCGGCGGCAAGACCACCGCCCTCCGCGCCATCGCCGGGCTCGAGTCCGTGACCTCGGGCAAGATCCTGATCAATGGCACCGAGGTGCAGCATCGCAAGGCCTCCGATCGCGACATCGCCTTCGTGTTCCAGTCCTTCTCGCTCTATCCGCATATGACCGTGCGCGAGAACATCGCCTTTCCGCTTCGCGCGGTGCGCATGAACGCGACCGATCGCGACAAGGCTGTCAAGGAGGTGGCCGAGATCCTGCAGATCGCCGAGCATCTCGACCGCAAGCCTTCGGCGCTCTCGGGTGGCGACATGCAGCGCGTCGCGATCGCGCGTGCCCTTGTCCGACGCCCGCAGGCGCTCCTGATGGACGAGCCGCTCGGCGTGCTCGACGCCAAGCTGCGCGAGCAGATGCGCGCCGAAATCAAACGCCTGCACATTGCCCGCGGGTCTACCTCCGTCTACGTCACCCACGACCAGATCGAGGCGATGAGCCTGGCGGACCGCATCGTCATCCTGCATGACGGCGTGCTGCAGCAGGTCGGCGCCCCGGACGAAGTCTACCTGCATCCGACCAATCTCTTCGTGGCCAAGTTCGTGGGCTCGCCGGTGATGAACGTCAACGGCGTGCGAATCGAAGGTCAACGCGTGCGACTCAACGGGGCTGACGCCAGCTTCAGCTTTCCCGACGAGGCGCTGGCCAGCGTGCGCAGCACCCAGGCCGACCTGGCATTGGGCGCTCGCCCGGAAGCGGTGCTGCTCGAGCATCAACAGACCGAAGGTTTTGTGGAAGTGGTAACAACCAATATCGAACCCCTGGGCAGTCACGACATCGTCGATGTCCGCCTCGGAGACGCGGTGCTGCGCGCGCGCACGCCAAGCGGATTCGTCTCCGGCGAGGGCCAGCGGGTCTGGGCCCGACTGGACCCGGCGCAGGCGCATTTCTTCGATACGGCCAGCGGCCTCAATCTGCGGGGAGCCAACTGATGGCCGACATCGCATTGCAGGGCGTGACCAAGAAGTTCGGCCCCAACATCGCGTTGCGCGATCTGGACCTCGACATCAAGGATGGCGAGTTCTTCGTGCTGCTGGGTCAGACCGGTGCCGGCAAGACCACCACATTGAGGGTGATTGCCGGACTGGAGAAACCCAACTCCGGCAAGGTCATCATCGACGGGCAGGACGCCACCGGCTGGAATGCCGCCGAGCGCGACGTGGCGCTGGTGCTGCAGCAGTATTCGCTCTATCCGCGGCTCACCGTGCGCGGCAATCTCGAGTTTCCGCTCAAGTCCCGCACCCACAATCTTACCACCGCCGAGATCAAGGACCGGGTCGACCGCGTCGCCGAGACGCTGCAGATCACCCGGCTGCTCGACCGCAAGGTGGAACGGCTGTCGGGCGGCGAGATGCAGCGGGTGTCGATCGGCCGCGCGATCGTGCGCAAGCCGCGCGTGTTCCTGATGGACGAACCACTGTCGGCGCTCGACGCCAATCTGCGCGATGTGCTCAGAGTGGAGCTGAAGAAGCTGCACAGCGAACTGGGCGCGACCTTCGTGTTCGTCACCCACGACCAGGTCGAGGCGATGTCGATGGGAGACAAGATCGGCGTGCTCAATCAGGGCCGGCTGGTGCAGGTCGGGACCCCGTCCGAGATCTATGCCCGGCCGATCAACACATTTGTCGCGCGCTCGGTCGGAACCCCGCCGATGAATCTGCTCGATGGCGTCCTGCGGGGCGGGGCGGCCCTCCTGGATGCGGGCGGGTTCACCCTGCCGGTCACCAGGACGCACGGAGCGGACGGCGCCCGCATGAGATTCGGCATTCGGCCCGAGGACGTGGTGCTCGACGACAACGGACCGGTGTCAGCCCGCGTCTTCGACATCGAGAATCACGGTGTCATCAAGATCCTGACGCTCGACATCGACGGCACGCACCTGCATGCCACCGTGTCGGCGCAGACGAAGGTCCGGATCGACGAGGTGGTCAGGTTTGGCTGGCGGCCCGGTAAAGTTCTGTCTTTCGACCCTGGCAACGGGCGCAATCTCGATCTGGGCTGAGTCGCGTGCCAGACCACGGCAGGTCCTCCCAGGGCCGGATCTGTTCACGGGAGCCTCCGCTCCTCCGTGAGCAGGTCCGGACTGATCGCTCTCACCCTGAAATGCGCTCGCCGAAACGGGTCTGGTATTTTGGCCATGCGGCCTGATTGCAAAAGTTGAGCGGTTTGTCGCCTGCGAGAATGCGTCGCGTTTCCGTCACCACGCCCTGGCCCATGCGCAGCATGCTTTCTTCGGTGATGCCGGCCATGTGCGGCGTCAGAATGACATTGCGCAGCGACAGGAACGGGTGCTCACCTGGCAAGGGCTGCCGGTCGAACACATCCAGCACAGCCCCGCCGATCGCATCCGCCTGAAGCGCGTCAAGCAGCGCGTGCTCATCGACCACCGGGCCGCGCGAAACATTGACCAGCACCGCTCCAGGACGCATCAGCGCCAGTTCGCCCGCACCGATCAGGCCGCGCGTGCTGTCATTGAGGGGGCAGGCCAGCACGACAACGTCGCTGTGCGTCAGAGCATGGCGCAGGTCCGAAGCCTCGGCGCCGTCGGGCAGCGCCTTCGGCCTGCTGGTGACGGCAAGCACCTTCATGCCGAATCCTCCATGGGCGATCCGGAACAGGGCGGTGCCGACATTGCCCATGCCGACAATACCGATGGTTCGTCCGCTGAGTTCCCGGCCAAGGTCGGAGTGGGCCCGCGCCACCGCCCAGCCGGACGATCTCAGGTCCGCGCTGACTTCGGGATAGCGGCGCAACAGAGCGAGCGCGGACCAGATGCAGTGCTCGGCGACGGTCACGGAGTTGGCGCCAGGCACATTGGCCACCAGAACGCCGGCCCCGGTGGCCGCGTCGAGCGGAATCATGTCAAGACCGGCTCCGTGGCGCACGGCAGCGCGCAGCTTCCCGGCCGCTGCGAAGTAGGCCTGCGGGATCGGCGCCCGCACCACCACGATGTCGGCCTGCAGCCCTTCCGCCATGATGGCTTCGGCGGTGGGTGCGCTGGCCACACGGAACTCGCCGGCGGCCTGCAGATCTGCGGTGACCTGCGGATGCAGGCTGTGGGTGGAGAAGATCTGCGGCATGCTCAGTCCTGCCTGGCGGGCTCGACGCCGTCCTGCCGCCCGGAAATCAGGCCCTTCCAGTAGCTTTCGACCCCCTGCAGATGGGCGCTCATCAGCGCCTGGGCCAGATTTGCGTCGCGGCGCACCAGCGCCTCGTAGATCTGGATGTGCTCGGCATTGGACTTGGCGCCGCGCGCAGGGTCGCTGAAATAGATCGGCAGCCGCCGCTCGCCCATTGCGTAATAGACGCTGCAGATGCGGTAGAAGACCTGGTTCTGGGTGGCGCGGACAATTTCAAGATGGAAGTCGCAATCCTCCTCCGCAAGCCCCTCGCCGGCGGCGAGGCGGAGTTCGGAGCGAGCCAGAATTTCGCGCAGCCGCGCGAAATTCTCCTCGGTCGCCCGGGCGCTGGCAAGTTCGGCGGCCTTGATCTCGTGGATCTTTCGCAGTTCCACCGTCTCGTAGATCTGCACCGGATCGAGCGGCAGGCCGGCCTTGGCAAACAGCGCCAGGGCGTCGACACTCGCAGTCCGCGTGGTCAGGTAGATGCCGGATTTCGCGCGCCGCTCGACAATGCGCATGGCCTCGAGAATGGCGAGTGTCTCGCGGATCTGGCCACGGCTGACTCTGAAATGCTCGGCCAGTTCCCGCTCCGATGGCGTCCGTCCGTTCTCTGCATCCGAAAACGAATAGAGATAGGCAGCCAGTTCGGGCAGCAGGTTCTTTTCAGACATGGACCGGACTCTTCTTCACGTGCGCCATCAGAAAGGCCTCTGATATCGAATAACCCAATCCCGGTCCATCAGGGATGGCGACCATGCCGTCCCGGGCGGCGATCTCGCCCTCGATGAGGTCGAAGATCATCGGGTTGGCGCCGCAGGAATACTCTATCAGGAAGCTGGACGGCGCGGCCGCGCAAATGTGGAGGCCGGCAAAGAAGCATGGCGCGCCGGCCCACAAATGCGGGGCGAAGCGCAGGTTGAACGCCGAGGCCAGCGCGGCAATCCGCATGGCCTCCGTAATGCCGCCGCAGAAGGCCGGGTCTGGCTGCAGGATGTCGGCGGCGCGGGCCTGGACCAGGTCGCGAAAGGCGAACCGGGTGGATTCGGATTCACCTGTGGCGATCGGGATCGTGGTGGCGGCGCGGACCTCCGCCATGCCGGGCTTGTCATCGGCGATCACCGGCTCCTCGAACCAGGCCAGGTCGCAGTCGGCAACCATGTGGGCGAACCGCTTGGCTTCGGCAACCGTGTAGGTACCGTGGGCGTCGACCATGATGTCGATGCCCGGGCCGAGGGCGCGGCGCGCGGCCCTGACCCGGTCGGCGGACACATGCGGCAGCCCGTCCATGGCGCCGACGCGCATCTTGACCGCCTTGAAGCCACCGATGTCGATGTAGGATTGCAGCTGCGCGCCGATGCCGGCCGCATCGGCCCAGCCGCCCGAGGCATAGGCGGGCAGCCGGTCGGCCTTGCGTCCGCCCAGCAGTTGCCAGACGGGCTGCCCGAGGTGCTTGCCGAGGATGTCCCAGAGCGCGATGTCGACGGCCGAAATCGCCGCCGTGGTCAGGCCTCGGCGGGAGAGTTCCGGCATGGCGTGGCCGGCGCTGGCGGCGGATTCGTGGCGCACGCCGTTGTAGAGCATTTCCCAGATGGCGGTGATGTCGCCGGCGTGGCGGCCGATGAGCCGCGGGGCCACCTCCTCGTTGAGCAGATGGACAAGCGCGCCGTAGGTGCCGGAGCTGCCGGCCGCGTTCTTGCCCTCACCCCAGCCGACAAGCCCGTCATCCGTCTCGATGCGCAGGATGGCGCTGTCGAACGTCGTCAGCTTGCCGAAGTCGCTGCGGTGCTGGCGGCCCGATTCGATGGGTATGGAGACCCACCAGGCGTTGACCGATTTGATCCGCATCTATCCTTCTCCGGTTCCCCGCCGCGGGTCGGCTGCGGCGGGACGCGCAAGGCCCGTCATTTGTTGATCAGTGGAAGCAGGGTCTCGGCGGTGATCCGCATCTGCTCGTCGTAAAAGGCCTCGGTCAGCAGGCTGGAGCCATGGTCCTGAATGAACTTGAGCTGCTCAGGCGAGATGTCGACCGGGTTGCGCTCCACCATGTCGGGATAGATCGCCGCCGGCGTTCGGTCGACAGGAGCGACAAACTCGTTGGTCAGAGCGCCGTCATAGCCGACCTCGCGCAGGGTTGAGACGATCTTCGGCCAGTCAAGGTGCCCAAGGCCGGCGGCGAAGCGATTGTTGTCGGCGACATGGAAGTCGAACAGCCTTTTGCCCGCCAGGCGGATGGCGTCATGGATGTCGGATTCCTCCATGTTGAGGTGGTAGGCGTCGAGGCAGACGCCGCATTCGGGGCTCACCGCGTCCGCCAGGGCGAGCGCCTGGGCACAGCGGTTGAAGAAATAGGTCTCGAAACGGTTGAGCGGTTCGATGGCGATCTTGACGCCGACCTTCTGGGCGTGGGCGAAGCACTCCTTGGTCGCCTCGACCACCCAGCCCCATTCCTCTTCCTCTGTGGCGTCGGGGATCACCTTGCCGACGGTGGCAGGCACCAACGTGATGATCTCGCCCTCGAGCTCGCTGACCATGGTGAGCACGCTCTTGACGTAGTCTACGGACCGCGCCCGCTGGCCCTCGTCCTTGGCGGCGAGGTTGCGCTCGCCAAGCGTGAGCGTCACCGCGCCCCAGCAGCGGATCCCGTGCTCCTTGAGAAGTGAGCGCGTCTCCTTGACATCGTACTGGGTCGGCTCGCCTGAGATCTCGATGCTCTCATAGCCGTATTTCTTGATGCGCCGCAGGGTCACGTCGAGCGGTTCGGCCCGCATCCAGTTGTGAGTTGAAAGATGCATTCTGTCCTCCCTTGATGCCGGTTCAGGGCCTGGCGGGCAGGCGGGTTACGGTCCCCACCCATGCGGCACTGCTTGAAAATGCGTGATCTGGTTGGACCACATGCCTTTGCACAACAGTTAGCGCAAAGAATTTTCCGACGCAAGCGGTCCCGGCAATCTCCCTGATATTGCCTGAAAAAGAGCATTATCCCGCGAAGATCGAGAGAATATTGGCTGGATGTGTCGCGGCTGATATGCTACCCGGGCAGATGCAAATTTCCCGTTTGGTCTTACCAAATGAAGCTGCCTTGCAACGGGACCCGCATTGTGCGGGATTGTCGAGAACCAGGAGGGACGGCATGGCCGGAACCTCTCCGCCAGATGGAGGAGCACAGACTATGGCAACCACAATGAAGGGCCCCGGGATCTTTCTGGCGCAGTTCGCAGGCGACGAGGCGCCGTTCAATTCGCTGCCGTCCATCGTGGCCTGGGCTGCCGGTCACGGCTACAAGGGCGTGCAGATCCCGAGCTGGGACGGCCGGTTGTTCGATCTGAAGAAGGCGGCCGAATCGCAGACCTATTGCGACGAGGTCAAGGGCATCTGCGCGGATGCCGGCATCCAGATCACGGAGCTGTCGACCCATCTGCAGGGGCAGCTGGTGGCCGTGCATCCGGCCTATGATTCGCAGTTCGACGGATTCGCGCCGCCTCAGGTGCACAACAATCCTGCCGCGCGGCAGGAATGGGCGGTCGACCAGCTGATGCTGGCCGCCAGGGCCTCGCGCAATCTCGGGCTGACCGGAACGGTGTCGTTCACCGGCGCATTGGCCTTTCCCTATCTCTATCCCTGGCCGCAGCGGCCGCAGGGGCTGATCGAGACCGCCTTCAAGGAGCTTGGCCGGCGCTGGAAGCCGATTCTCGATGCCTATGAGGACGTCGGCGTCGACATCGGCTACGAAATCCATCCGGGCGAGGACGTCTTCGACGGCGCCACCTACGAGATGTTCCTCGAGCAGACCGGCAATCACAACCGCTGCCGGATCAACTATGATCCGTCGCATTTCCTGCTGCAGCAGCTGGACTATCTTGCCTTCATCGACATCTATCACGAGCGGATTTCCGCCTTCCATGCCAAGGATGCCGAGTTCAACCCGACCGGCCGGCAGGGCGTCTATTCGGGCTACCAGGGCTGGACCGAGCGGGCCGGGCGCTTCCGCTCGCTGGGTGACGGTCAGGTTGATTTCGTCGGCATCTTCTCCAAACTGGCGCAGTACAATTACGACCGCTGGGCGGTGCTGGAATGGGAATGCTGCCTCAAGCATCCCGAGGACGGGGCGGCGGAGGGCGCGCCCTTCATCGCCGACCACATCATCAGGGTCACGGAGAAGGCGTTCGACGATTTCGCCGGCGGAGAAACCGACCAGGCCGCGATCAACAAGCTGCTGGGGCTCTGAGATATGGTGGCGGCTTGGGCTGCACCGGTCGCGTGTCCGGTTGACGGCGCGGCAATGCAGTGCGCCTTTGTCGCACCGGGTCGCGGCGGCCGTGTGACCAATCGTCTTGCACAGGATTCGGGCGGGGCGGAACCGGCTTCGCCCGGCATGGCTTAGGGAGAGAGAAATGGCAATCGAGGGAAAATCCGAAATCGCCGCGGGTCCCATCCGCTACGGCATGGTCGGCGGCGGCCAGGGCGCCTTTATCGGCGGGGTGCACCGCATCGCCGCGCGGCTGGACGGCGAGTTCTTGCTGGTGGCCGGCGCATTGTCGTCGGACCCGTCCCGCGCAAGAGCGTCGGCGGCCGAACTGGGGCTCGATCCGGAGCGCAGCTATGCAAGCTTCGAGGAGATGGCGCGCGCCGAGGCGGCGCGGCCCGACGGTATCGAGGCGGTCTCGATCGTCACGCCCAATCACATGCACTACCCGGCGGCGAAGGCGTTTCTCGAGGCCGGCATCCATGTCATCTGCGACAAACCGCTGACATCGACGCTCAAGGACGCCAGGGATCTCGCCGCGCTGGCGCGGTCCAGCGGCAGGCTGTTCGTGCTGACCCACAACTACACCGGCTACCCGATGATCCGGCAGGCGCGAGAGATGGTGCGCTCAGGCCTGCTCGGCGACCTTCGGCTGGTGCAGGCGGAGTATGCGCAGGACTGGCTCAGCGAGGACCTGGAGGCCAGCGGGCAGAAGCAGGCCGCCTGGCGTACCGATCCGGCCAAGTCCGGGGCGGGTGGCGCCACCGGCGACATCGGCACCCACGCCTTCAATCTCGCCCGTTTCGTCAGCGGACTGACGCTTGACAGCCTGTCGGCTGATCTTTCCGCCTTCGTGGCCGGCCGCCGGGTTGACGACAATGCGCATGTGATGCTGCGGTTCCGGCCGGAGGGAGATGCGCCGGCCGCCAAGGGAATACTGTGGGCGAGCCAGGTGGCGCCGGGCAACGAGAACGCGCTGAAGCTCAGGGTATACGGCAGCAGAGGCGGACTGGAATGGGCCCAGGAGGACCCGAACTATCTCTGGTTCACGCCGCTGGGCGAGCCCAAGCGGCTCATCACCCGCAACGGTGCCGGCGCCGGCGAGGCCGCCGGCCGTGTGTCGAGGGTCCCCGGCGGCCATCCGGAGGGTTATCTCGAGGGTTTTGCCACGATCTATGCCGAGGCGGCGCGCGCCATCCGCGCGGCGCGTCTGTCCGCGGCGCCGCTCGATCCCGCGGTGAGTTATCCGGGAATCGACGACGGGCTCGAGGGGGTGGCGTTTGTCGCCGCCTGTGTCGACTCCTCGGCCAACAACGCGGCCTGGACGCCGCTCGACATCTGAAGCCCGCCGGCCCGACGGGCCGGCGGCGGACCTGAACGCGAAGCGCCGGCGCGGCCGGACGGGGGGATCCTATGAAGGTCGGCATGTGCATGTTCCTGTGGACCACCAGGGTCACCGGAGACGACGCGGCGCTGCTCAGCGACATCAAGGCGACGGGCTTCGACGGGGTCGAGATCCCGATCTTCGAGGGCGCGCCTGCGGACTATGCCAGGCTGGGCGTCCTGCTCGATGATATCGGGCTCGAGCGCACGGCGGTCTCGGCGATGGGCGATCCGGCCGTGAACCTGATCAGCCCGGACGCCTCGGTGCGGGCGGCGGGCGTGGCCCATATGCGCCGGGTGATCGATTGCGCGGCGGAACTCGGCGCCAGGACCCTGAGCGGTCCGCTGCACTCGACGCTGGGCGGGTTTTCCGGCACCGGTCCGACCGCGGACGAGTTTTCCCGATCCATCGAGTCCCAGCGCGCCATCGGCGATCATGCCGCCGGCTGCGGCGTGACCATCGGACTCGAGGCGCTCAACCGCTTCGAGTGCTACCTGCTCAACACCATGGCGGGGCTGTCAGCCCATATCGACGCCATCGGGCATCCGAACATCAGGGCGATGTACGACACCTTCCACTGCAATATCGAGGAAACCGATCCGGTCGCGGCCTTCACCGACCACCGACACAATGTGGTGCATATCCACATTTCGGAGAACGACCGCGGCGTGCCTGGCCGGGGGCACATTCCCTGGGCCGCCACGTTCCAGGCAATCCGGGACAGCGGCTATGACGACTGGCTGACCATCGAGGCCTTCGGCAGGGGACTGCCGGACCTGGCTGCGGCGACCAAGGTGTGGCGGGATTTCGCCGAGAGCCCGGAGGCGGTCTACCGCGAGGGCCATGCCCATATCCGGCACCACTGGGAGGCCGCTGGCCGCGGCTGATCCGCCGCGCACCGGCTCGGTCGGCGTGTGGTGATGCCATCGGGGCAAGGCAGCGGCTGTCGGGTGCACGGGATGCGACGGCGGTCGGCCAGCGCGCGCTCCTGCCTTTCATCGAATTGCAGAAGCGCTCCGGTTTCTCATCTGTCACATTGTCCTGCGACATGAGAGCCACATCATCTGGACAGCCGTGGCGTCAGTCGCGGTCGGGGGCATCGAGGCCGGCGAGCGCCGCGGGAAGATCCGCGGGTCCCGACGAAGCGTCGTCCGTGCCAAGATGCTGCTTGCGGCGGAAGCTCCAGCCCTCGCAATAGCGGTCGACCAGGTCGTCGAAACTGGCGTCCGCGGCGACCTCATCGAAGCCCTGGGCGACGAGGATCTCGACGATGCGGGTCTGCAGGTTGAACAGCAGCGTCTCGCGGCCCTTGCGGACATTGGCCGTGATCGACCAGTGCAGCAGCGCCCGGGCGATGTCGTCGCGCGAGGGCCGGCGCTCGGCCTTCATGCGGTCACGGATGCGCTGCTGGCGGATGCGCTGCTTGTCGAGCTTCTCGCGTTGTGTCTGCGCCATGCCATCCAACCATCAGGAGACCAAATCAGCCGCGTTGTTCAAACGCAGTTTGTCTTACAGCGGGACGGGCCCGATGGGAACTCCCGGCCTGTGCCCTACGGCGGAGTGGTGGCGCAAACCGCGTTTGCTGTGCACGCGCCTGTCAAAGGCGGGAGATGGATTTGACGAAAGCGGTCTGCCGAGACATGTGGTGAATGGTGACCCCAGATGGATTTGAACCATCGGCCTCAGGATTAGGAATCCTGCGCTCTATCCAACTGAGCTATGGGGCCCGCCAGGCGCCGTGGAAACCTCGGCGCCGGGAATTCGTGCGCCACCGGCGGCAGGGCCGCGGACGGTGCGGAAACCTGTTAGCACAGGCCGCAGGCGATTTCATCCAGAAATCGCGCCCCGGACAGCCGAAACGGACGCGATTGCCGCCGCCGTCCAGGCCGGGCAGGCGGGCGTAATCTCACGGCATTTTCAGAGCGGCAGCACCGATTCGGCCAGCTTCACCCAGTAGGACACGCCGTGCGGAATGGCATCATCGTTGAAGTCATAGGACGAACTGTGCAGGCCGGAACTGTCGCCGTTGCCGATGAAGATGAAGGCGCCCGGACGCGATTCGAGCATGTAGGAGAAATCCTCGCCGCCCATCATCGGCGCCGTCTCGCGCTCGACATGATCGTCGCCCGCCACGCTGGCCGCAGCGTCGGCGGCCACCACCGTCTCGTCGGCATGGTTGAAGGTGACGGGGTAGTTGCGGATGTAGCGGACATCGACCTCGGCGCCGTGCGCGGCGGCGATGCCGCGGACGATCTCGCCCAGGCGACGTTCGGCGAAGTCGCGCATCGCGGTGGTGAGGCTGCGCACGGTGCCGGCAAGCTTTGCCTCATCGGGGATGACGTTGTGGGCAAAGCCGGCATTGAACTTGGTGACCGAGACGACGACCGATTCCAGCGGATCGGCGTTGCGCGCGGCAATCATCTGCAGTCCGGCGACGATCGCCGAGCCGGCCACAATCGGGTCGATGGTGTTGTGGGGCATCGCCGCATGGCCGCTCCTGCCGCGGATGGTGAGGATGAACTCGTCGGTGGCGGCCATGATCGGACCCTTGCGGATGGCGAAATCGCCGACCGGGAGACCGGGCAGATTGTGCATGCCGTAGACGCTGGCAATGCCGAAGCGCTCCATCATGCCGTCCCGAACCATTTCGCGGCCGCCGGCGCCGCCTTCCTCGGCCGGCTGGAAGATCACCGCCACCGAGCCGTTGAAATTGCGCGACTGCGCGAGCTGACTTGCTGCGCCGAGCAGCATGGCGGTGTGGCCGTCATGGCCGCAGGCGTGCATGCGGCCGGCTGTGCGCGACGCCCAGGCCACACCGGATGTTTCCGTGACGGGCAGGGCGTCCATGTCGGCGCGCAGCCCGATGGTCGGTCCGTTGCTGCCCGGACGGCCCCTGATCAGGCCGACGACGCCGGTGCGGCCGATGCCCGTCACCACCTCGTCGCAGCCGAACTGGCGCAGCTTGTCGGCGACGAATTCCGCGGTCTGGTGGACGTCGTAGAGAAGCTCCGGCTGCGCATGCAGATGGCGGCGCCAGCTTGCGACATCGTCCTTCATGGCTAGGCTTTCGGGCAGAAGGGGCATGCGGTCGTCCTTGCATCCGGATGGGGCGGCAGGCCCGAGATCATTGGCCTTTTGCCTTTTCCTTGCCATATAGGCTAAGTAGGGCAGCATGACGAGTGAAAAGCGGGCGGTGGCTTCCGGGAATTCCCGGATATGGTCGGGTCCCGCCCTCAAGCCAGCAATTCCAGGAATCCGCCGTGAACCGCCAGATCCGCCTTCTTTCGCCGTTTCCGACCCGCCGCGCCGCAGCAACCACCCTGATGGCGGGTCTGCTGGCCGCATCGCTCCCGCTGACGGCCCGGGCGGGTCCGACGATCGCCGTGGACCTGGCCTCGGGCCGGGTCATCGAGCATGAGCAGGCTTTCCAGCGCTGGTACCCCGCGTCGCTCACCAAGCTGATGACGACCTATGTGACGTTCAGGGCGCTGAAGGCCGGCAGGCTGACGCTGGATTCGCCGGTGACCATGACCGAGCAGGCAGCCAAGGAGCCGGCGAGCAAGATGTACTTCAAGCCGGGGACCCAGTTCCCGCTCGATTCGGCGCTGAAGTACCTGATGGTCAAATCCGCCAACGACATCGCGGTCGCGGTGGCCCAGGCGGTTGGCGGGTCGGTGGAGACCTTCGTCGCCATGATGAATTCCGAGGCTGCGCGCATCGGCATGACCTCGTCGCATTTCATCAATCCGAATGGCTTGCCGGGCGAAGGACAGTACACCACCGCGCATGACATGGCGGTGCTCGCCGTGGCGTTGCGGCGCGAATTTCCGGAATACGCCTCCTATTTCAGCCTGGAGGGTTTCACCACCGGCAAGCAGTCCTACACCAACTTCAACGCGCTGATCGGCCGTTTCCAAGGCGCCGACGGCATGAAGACCGGCTATATCTGCGCCTCCGGCTTCAACCAGGTCTCCTCGGCCACCCGCAACGGCAAAACCGTGGTCACCGTGGTGTTCGGTGCCCCGAGCCTGTCGGGCCGGGCAGAGGAATCGGCCCGGTTGCTGCAGCAGGCCTTTGCCGCGCCGGCATCCGGATCGGTGACGCTGAGCAGCCTCGCGCCCTACGGCGCCGATCGTGACCATGTGGCTGATGTCAGCGCCACGGTCTGCCCGCCCAAGCAGAGTGCAGCCAAGGGCGAAGGCACAGGCGAGGAGGGCAAGGCGGTGGCGCGGTCGCCCTACCTGCAGCCGATGGACCATCCGCCCCGCCTGGTGTCGGCTCCCTACAGCCCCGGCATGGCGGACGTGCTCGGGGTGAAGCGCATTCCCGTTCCAACCCCCCGGCCGCTCGACGGGCCTGGCAGCAATGTCGCTGCCGACGCCGAGGCGACGGCAAGCGAATCGGCTTTCGCCGCGCCGGCCGCCGCCGCCGGGCTCGACATCTCGGCGCCGCAGCCGCTGCCGCGACCGGCGCTCTGACATGAGCCAGCCCTCCTGGACGGCGCCGCGGCAGATTCCGGTCTGCATTCTCACGGGCTTTCTCGGCGCCGGCAAGACGACGCTGCTCAACCGCGTCATCCGGACGCCATTCCTCTCCGATGCCGCGGTCATCATCAACGAGTTCGGTGATGTCGGGATCGACCACCTGCTGGTCGAGCAGTCCGGCGACGGCATCATAGAGCTGTCGGACGGCTGCCTCTGCTGCACGGTGCGCGGTGAACTGGTCGATACGCTGGCCGATCTGATGGACCGGATGCAGACAGGCCGGGTGCGGCCGTTTTCGCGGGTGATCGTCGAGACTACCGGGCTCGCCGATCCGGTGCCGGTGATGCAGGCGGTCATGGGCAACCCGGCGCTGGCGCAGTCCTACAGGCTGGAGGGCATCGTCACCGTCGTCGATGCGGTCAACGGCATGTCGACGCTGGACCTGCACGAGGAGGCCCGGCGGCAGGTGGCGGTCGCCGACCGACTGGTGCTGACCAAGATGGTCTCCGGCGATGCGTCGGGCGAAATCCGAAGCCGGCTAAGGATATTCAATCCGCAGGCAGAGCTTCTTGATGGCGACGGCGACCTCGCCCCCGGGAGCCTGTTCGACCTCGGCGCCTACGATCCAGCGCGCAAGTCCCTCGATGTCGCCCGCTGGCTCGGCGCGGGGCACGGGCATCACGACGGCGGGCACGATCACGGCCACCATCAGGGTCATGATCACGCCGGTCATTCCCACCAGCACGCCCACGAGGTCAACCGCCACGACGCCTCGATCAGGTCAGACAGCCTGGTGACTTCGCGGCCGATCTCGCAGATGGCGCTCTCCATGTTCCTCGACCTGCTGCGCTCGGCTCACGGCCCGAACCTGCTGCGCATGAAGGGAATCGTCAAGCTGAGCGACGATCCGTCCCGCCCGGTGGTGGTGCATTGCGTGCAGTCGCTGATGGCCGAACCGGTGCGGCTCGCCCGCTGGCCGGACGGCGCAGGGCCCGAGACCAGGCTTGTGGTGATCACCCGCGACATGCCTGCGGGGTTTGTGTCCGAGCTGTTTGCCGCCTTCAGCGACGAGCCCGATATCGGACGGCCCGACAGCGCCGCGCTGATGGACAATCCCCTGGCGATACCCGGCGGCTCGCCGCGGCGGCGCTGATCTCAAACCCTATTCCCAGGCCTTCTCGATCAGGAAGCTGTGGCCGCCTTCGAGTGGCGCGGAGGACACCAGCCTGTGGCCGTCCTCGCGGCAGAGGTGCGGAATGTCGATGACCGAGAGCGGGTCGGTGGTCTCGATCCGCAACAGGCTGCCTGCGGCCAGGTCGCGCAGATGCCGGCGGGTCCTCAACACCGGCAGCGGACATTTGAGCCCGCGCAGGTCGATCGTCTCGGTCGCCGCGGGCTGCTCCACTACTTGCTCCAGAGCTTCCAGAACGGCTTCATGCCCTGCGGTGGCGGGGCCTGCGCAGGCGCGGGTGACGCCACCGCCACGGCTGCATCGGCCTGCTCGAGCGGATTGGCGACGGGGACGGGAATATCGGACACTGCCGGCACGGGGGCATCTGCCGACACGGCGGCATTCGCGGAGACCGCCGAGGGTGCCGACTCCTGCAGCTGTCCCGGATCTGCGGCAGCGGTCGCCGCGGCAGCATTTGATTGTCCGGGAAGCGCGAACAGGCTGGCGATCGGCGAGGGCGACGCGGCGGCGGCCTCGGCGCGGGCGACGCGGGCAGCCTCGGCCTCGGCACGCTTCTCTTCGGCCTTCGCCTTCGCTTCAGCCGCGGCCAGGCGCTTGGCCTCTTCCTTGTCGACCTTTTCCACGGCCTTGAGAAACTGCGCGTTCCAGCTGGTTTCATAGGCCTGATAGGCCATGGCCAGCGATGGCGGCGTCGACATCGGCGGACAGGCGCTGGAAGCCGCGAACTTGGCGTCGGGCGATTCGGTCTGCTGGTTGAAGACGTAGCGCTGGTCGCAGACATCGACCTTCGGCGGCCGTTTGGTCAGCTCGAACTGGTCATAGCCGGTCTTGAGCATCTTCCAGAACTCGTAGTTCTCGTCGTTGCGGTGGCGCGCCATGTTTTCCGGCGTCATCCGGAACGGCAGCGCCTCTACAAGGAAGTATTCCTGGCCGCCGCGGAAGGCGTCGCGGGCGAAGGCGTAGATCTCCAGCACCTGCTCATCGGTCATCGAGTAGCAGCCCGCAGAGGAGCAGGCGCCGTGCACCATCAGGTTGGAGCCGGTGCGGCCGTAGGACCGGTCGTAGCTGTTGGGATAGCCGATGTTGAAGGAGAGATAGTAGTTCGACTTCGGATTCATCTGCGAGGGGTAGATCCGGTAGTAGCCCTCCGGCGCCTGCCGGTCGCCCTCCTTGATCTTGGGTCCCAGCTTGCCGGACCATTTGCAGATCTGGTACTCGGCGACGCGGTCGTAGCGGCCATTGCCCTTCTGCTTCCAGACCTCGAGCACGCCCTCTTCCTTGAAGATGCGCATCATGATCGGCGAGCGGGTGCTCATGTCATTGGCCTTCATCTTGTTGACAAGCTTGGCCGGGAGCGGGTGCTCGACCTTGTCGCCGACCGATTCGAGCGCGTCCTGGCAGCCGCTGAGGCCGAACAGCACAACCGGTACAATCAACAATGAGCGCAATGGTGTCATGGTGCCTCTGAATCCACGACCGGCGACGAACACCCGAGGGCGAAGTCCAGTCTGCAGGACGAATTAAAGGTGATCAGGGTTCACGAATCCTTACCCACGGCGCAAGCTCCGCCACCGGGCGCACAAAAGAGTCTGAATGTGGCGCCAATGCGGCGGCCGCCGTCAGCCGATCTGGCGACCGATCTGCAGGAACTTCGCCCGGCGATGGGCGCGGAGTTCGTCGCCGCTCTTCTGACCGAGCGATTCCAGCGCGGCGAATATGGTGTCGCCGGTGCGGGCGATGACCGCCTCGGCGTCGCGATGGGCGCCGCCGACCGGTTCCTTGATGATGCCGTCGATGATGCCGAGATCGTTCAGGTCTTCCGCCGTGATCTTCATCGCGGTGGCGGCGTCCTTGGCCCTGGTGGAATCGCGCCACAGGATGGATGCGGCGCCCTCGGGCGAGATCACGCTGTAGACCGCATGTTCGAGCATGTAGACGCGGTTGCCGGTGGCAATGGCGATGGCGCCACCGGAGCCGCCTTCGCCGATGATCACCGAGACCAGCGGCACCTTCAGATTGAGACACATCTCGGTGGAGCGTGCGATGGCCTCCGACTGGCCGCGCTCCTCGGCGCCGACGCCGGGATAGGCGCCCGCGGTGTCGACGAGCGTAACCACCGGCAGCCCGAAGCGGTTGGCCATCTCCATGATGCGGATCGCCTTGCGGTAGCCCTCGGGGCGGGCGGAGCCGAAATTGTGCCGGATGCGGGATTTGGTGTCATTGCCCTTTTCCTGGCCGATGACGGCAATCGGCTTGCCGCGAAAGCGGGCGAACCCGGCCTGGATGGCGGCGTCCTCGCCGAATTTGCGGTCTCCGGCCAGCGGCGTGAATTCGGTGAACAGGCCGGCCGCATAGTCGCGGAAATGCGGCCGCGCCGGATGCCGGGCTACCTGGGTCTTCTGCCAGGGATTGAGGCGCGAATAGATGTCCGCCGTGGCGTCGCGGGCGCGTGCCTCCAGGCGGGAGACCTCGTCGGCCGTGTCAACGCTCTCATCTTCGGCGGCGAGCTTGCGCAGTTCGAGGATCTTGCCTTCGAGGTCCGAGATGGGTTTTTCAAAATCGAGATAATTGTGCATCGGTCTTTTCTGTTGTGGCCGGTCGCCTGAAATGTGTCTGACCACAGTCAATCGCAGTTTCGGGACCCTGTCACCCTTTACTTGTCCGGGCTGGTGGGCGCTACATCGCGAGTCTTTGTGGTTTTTGCAAGGGGGTGATGCTCGTTGACCAGTTGCTTGAGGCGTTCGTCAAGCACATGAGTGTAGATCTGGGTGGTGGAAATGTCGGCATGGCCGAGCAATTCCTGCACCGCCCGAAGGTCGGCGCCGTTGGCCAGCAAATGGCTGGCGAATGCATGGCGGAGCACATGCGGCGAGACCCTTGCGACGGCTATCCCCGCCCGGGCGGCGACGTCCTTGAGGTCGCGGGCAAAAACCTGACGGGCGAGGTGGCCGGAGCTGGAACCGGCGGGAAACAGCCATTCGGCTTCCCCGGCGGCATCGGCGGCGGCGCGGTCACGTGCCTCGATCCATTGCTCGACGGCGGCGCGGGCCGGGCGCGACAGCGGCACCAGGCGCTCCTTGTTGCCCTTGCCGCGGACGATGAGAAACCGGCCTCCCTCGGCCATGACGCGCGCCGGCAGTCCGACCAGTTCGCTCACGCGCATGCCGGTCGCATAGAGAAGCTCGAACAGCGCCCGGAAGCGGATCCGCTGCAACGCTTCCGCCGCGTCCGCCGCCTCGCCGACATCGGCCTCAGCCCGCGCGATCAGCCGCGAGACCTCCTCGACGCTGAGGATCTTCGGCAACGACCGGGCCTTGCGCGGTGACTCGATGACGCCGGTTGGATCATCCGCGCGAATGCCTTCGGCGTGCAGAAACCTGTAGAACTGGCGCAGCGCCGAAAGATGCCGCGCCTGCGTGGTGGCGGCAAAGCCGCGGTCGGCGAGATCGGCGATGAGGTCGCGGATCTGTTCCGAAGCCGCCTGGGTCAGGGACGATCCGGCGGCGGCCAGAAAGCGTGCGGCCTCGTCAAGGTCGCGGCGGTAGGCCTCCAGCGTGTTGGCGGCGGCGCCGCGCTCGGCGCTCATCATCTCGAGAAACGCTTCGGCATGGGCGGCGCTCAGATCGCGCATTCGATTGCCTCGCAAGGCCCGGCCTGATGGTCCGGCCCGGGTTCAGGGATTGAGTTTCTCGGTCGGGATCCGGATGGTGATGTCGCGTTCCGTCGGCTGCACGTAGAGAACCAGCGCAAACATGACGCCATAGACGATCCCGGCCAGCAGGGCGCACAGAACTAGAAACCGGAACAGGGAGGGCATGGCGTCTCCTGGCATGTCATGGGCGCGTTATGCGGCAGGTTGGCCATCAGTTCAAGGCTCCGCATGGGAACGGGCAGACCGGACCCGATCCCGGCCGGCCCCGCAGGCCGCGCTTGACGTCAGGACGACATTCCTCAATAGGGATAGGCCAGATGGCCGGGACCCCGGCGGTCGCCCTCGGCGGCAGGGGTTCGGCGGCGAAGACGAGGGGCGGGAGACCCTGGTGTGACAGGCACAGACGACAGCACGCCACCGGGCGACATCGAAACTGCGCGCCGCTTGCTGGGGCGCCGCAATCTGGTGTTTGTCGGACTGATGGGAGCCGGCAAATCGGCGGTCGGCCGGCTGGTCGCCCAGGGCCTCAATATCCCATTTGTCGATTCGGACCATGAAATCGAACGGGTCTCGCGCATGAGCGTGCCTGAACTGTTCCAGGCCTATGGCGAGCCGGAGTTCCGGGCGCTCGAAGCCCGGGTCATCAAGCGACTCCTTAAGACTGGCCCGCGGGTGCTGTCGACAGGCGGCGGCGCCTTCATCAACGAGGAGACGCGCGCCCTGGTGTTGCGCAGCGGCTTTTCGGTGTGGCTCAAGGCGGATCTCGACGTGCTGTGGGAGCGGGTGTCCAAGCGCGACAGCCGGCCGCTGCTGAAAACCGAAAATCCCCGGGCCACCCTGTCGAAGCTGCTCGATATCCGCTATCCCATCTACGCGGCCGCCGATCTGACCGTTCAGTCGCGCGACGTGCCCAAGGAGGCGATCGCGGCCGAGGTGATCGCCAGCCTCGCAGCGCATGCGCGCGCGACAAAGGCCCAGGAACAGGAAAAGCTGGCATGAGCCACCCACAGATCGTGAAGGTGCCCCTGGAAGGCCGGGCCTATGACATCGTCATCGGCGCCGGGCTTATCGCGCGCGCCGGCGCGGAGATCGCCGCCCGGCGCAAGGGCCTGCGCGTCGCCGTGGTCACCGACGAGACCGTCGCCGGTCTGCATCTGCAGCCGCTCCTGGCGAGCCTCGGCGAGGCCGGCATCGACGCCTCGCCACTGGTGCTGCCGGCCGGCGAGAAGACCAAGCGGTTCGAGGAGTTGATCCGGGTCTGCGACCACATCCTCGAGTCCCGGCTCGAGCGGGGCGACGCCGTGGTGGCGCTCGGTGGCGGGGTCATCGGCGACCTCAGCGGCTTTGCCGCCGGCATCGTCCGTCGCGGCATGCGCTTCATCCAGGTCCCCACCAGTCTGCTGGCGCAGGTGGATTCCTCGGTGGGCGGCAAGACCGGCATCAACACCGCCCACGGCAAGAACCTGATCGGCGTCTTCCACCAGCCCGACCTGGTGCTGGCAGACACGGATGTGCTCGATACGCTGTCGAAACGGGAGTTCCGTGCCGGCTACGCCGAAATGGCGAAGTACGGACTGATCGACAAGCCGGACTTCTTCGAGTGGCTGGAACGCAACTGGCAGGCGGTTTTCGCCGGCGGGCCCGAACGGGCGCAGGCCATCGCCATCAGCTGCCAGGCAAAGGCGGATGTCGTGATCGCCGACGAGCGCGAATCCGGTGCCCGGGCGCTGCTCAATCTCGGCCATACATTCGGTCATGCGCTGGAGGCGGCGACGGGCTACGACAGCCGCCGGCTGGTGCATGGCGAGGGTGTCGCCATCGGCATGGTGCTGGCTTATGAATTCTCCGCCCGCATGAATCTTGCCAGTCCCGACGATGCACATCGCGTGTCCAGGCACCTCAGGGCGGTGGGACTTCCCACCAGACTCTCCGATATTGAAGGCGGCCTGCCCACCACCGATATGCTGATGGACCATATCGGCCAGGACAAGAAGGTCCAACGCGGCGCCCTGACCTTCATCCTGACGCGGGGAATCGGCGCGTCCTTCATCGCCGACGATGTTCCTCCCAGTGAAGTCTTCCGGTTCCTCGAGGAAAAACGCGCATCATGACATTTGCGAACGTCACCACGGTCATCCTGGAAAATTGGGTGACGATCATCATCATCCTGGCCCTGATCGGCCTGTCCGGATTTTTCTCCGGGTCGGAGACGGCGCTGACCGCCGCGTCGCGGGCCCGGATGCACTCGCTGGAAATCAACGGCGAGATGCGGGCCGGCATCGTCAACCGGCTGATCTCCCGCCGCGACCGCCTGATCGGCGCTCTGCTGATCGGCAACAATCTCGTCAACATCCTGTCCTCGGCGCTGGCCACCAGCCTGCTCCTGAAGCTTTTCGGCGACACCGGCGTGATCTATGCGACCATCGCGATGACCGTGCTCTTGGTGATCTTCGCCGAAGTCCTGCCGAAGAGCTGGGCGATCGCGGCGCCCGACCGCTTCGCGATGTTCGTCGCGCCGGTGGTCAATCTGTTCGTCATCGTGGTCGGACCGCTGGCGGGCCTCGTCAACGTCATCGTCCGCTTCATCCTCTCGCTGGTGGGCGTGCACCTGTCGGCGGAGACATCTCTGCTGCCTGCGCATGAGGAAATCCGTGGCGCGGTCGATCTGCTGCACCGGGAGGGGTCGGTGATCAAGGCCGACCGCGATCGCCTCGGCGGGGTGCTCGATCTCAGCGAACTCGAAGTGTCGGATGTGATGATCCACCGCACCGCGATGCGGATGCTCAACGCCGACGAGACGCCCGACGCCAATGTCCGGGCCGTGCTCGACAGCCCCTACACACGCATCCCGATCTGGCGCGGCACCACCGACAACATCATCGGCATCATCCATGCCAAGGACCTGCTGCGGTCGCTGTCCGAGTTGGGGAACGACCGCTCGCGCATCGACATCGTCAAACTGTCGCAGAAGCCATGGTTCGTGCCCGATACCACGAGCGTGCCCGACCAGCTCAACGCCTTCCTGCGGCGCAAGGCCCACATCGCCATCGTGGTCGACGAATACGGCGAGGTGGAGGGCCTGGTGACGCTCGAGGACATCCTCGAGGAGATCGTCGGCGACATAGCCGACGAGCACGACATCGATGTCCAGGGCCTGCGCCAGGAGGCTGACGGCTCCGTCGTGGTCGACGGCCAGGTCTCGATCAGAGACCTCAACCGGGCGCTGGAATGGTCGCTGCCCGACGACGAGGCCACCACCGTGGCCGGCCTGGTGATCCACGAGAGCCAGATCATTCCGGAGGAAAAGCAGTCCTTCACTTTTCACGGCAAGCGCTTCATCGTCATGAAACGGGAGAAGAACCGCATCACGCGGCTCAGGATCCGCTCGACCGATACGGTGTAAGCCGGGCGAGAGGCCGCACTCGCGCCGATCCGCGTCCGCCGTTCACCAGCGGGTGGTCTCGCCGGGCGCCGCGGCCTCGACGGCCAAGGCGTGCAGGCCGCCGTCGAATTCCGCCTTCAGCGCCGCATTGACGGCCCGATGCCGGTCGATCCGGCTGAGGCCGGTAAAGCCGGCGCTTTGCATTCGGACCCGAAAATGCGATTCGCCGCTGCCGTCGAAGTGCGGCTGATGACCGGCGTGAAGATGGCTTTCGTTGATGACCGTCAGCCTTTCGGGGTCGAATGTTGCCTGAAGGGCGGTTTCGATGCGCTGCTGGCGTGTCATGGTGTCGCTCCTGTTCGGGGTCGGTTCCGGCAAGGCCGCATGCGACCGCTCCGGCCTGCTGCGTGCCGCCGGATTGTGGTGGCATTCTCGCCACAGACGGGGTACGCAGTCTGAATCATCCCTGTCAATCCTTGTAGCCCGTTGTCCTGGACACCATAATCTCAGCATGAAACTCGAATCAAAATATTTTGACCGCATCCGTGTCGGACGCCGCGGCGAACGACCGGCCGAGCCGACGACGCCGACGTGCCAGTGGGACGGATGCGAGGAGAACGGCGTTCATCGCGCGCCTGTCGGCCGGGACGCGGACGGGCAGTATTTCCTGTTCTGCTTCGACCACGTCCGCGCCTACAACAAGGGCTACAACTACTTCTCGGGACTGTCGGATTCGGAGATCGCGCGCTACCAGAAGGAAGCGCTGACCGGCCACCGTCCGACCTGGGGCATGGGCGTCAATCGCGCCGCCCGAGGCGGTCCGCAGCAGTCCACCGCCCGGTCGGGTTCAGCCGCATCGCAGGCCCGGATCCGCGATCCGCTGGGGCTCTTCAACGAAACCCAGCGCGCGCGCGCGCCGCTCCGGCAGCGAAAGGTCAAGTCGCTGGAGCAGAAGGCCTTCGACACGCTCGGAATGGCGGCTAATTCGACGCCGACCGAAATCAAGAGTCGCTACAAGGAACTGGTCAAGCAGCACCACCCCGACGCCAATGGCGGCGACCGCGGATCCGAAGACCGTTTTCGCGCCGTAATCCAGGCCTACCAGTTGTTAAAGCAGTCGGGTTTCTGCTAAGCGATCAATCAGTATCAAGCGCCCCTGAAGGGTGCCTGTTGCGCCGGAATGTCCCAGACAGCGGCGAGGAGCAAGACCTCCGATGGCGCCCTGGGTGCCACCGGCGGGTGACAGCGCCGGATGCAGTCGCATCGGGCGCCGCGGGCGGGCCGGGTTCGGCGCCCCGGACATGTCACGGAGTCTGGCGCGGCCGGTGGCCGCGGGCCGGCAAGCTCCCGTTCCAAGACGGTACCGGACCGGCGCAATGGGTTTTCAATGCCGCGAATTGGTATTAAAGCTAACCGCCTGCAAAATATGACCGACTGGCTGAGGCCGCGGCCGTGGAGACATGATGAGCAAGATCGACCTCGATATCACCAATCTGCCCGATACCACCGTTAGCGTTCGGGAGGTCTTCGGCATCGATGCCGACTTCACCGTGCCGGCCTACAAGACGCGCGATTCCTATGTTCCCGATCTCGATCCGGATTATCTGTTCGACCGCGACACGACGCTGGCGATCCTGGCGGGCTTTGCCCACAATCGCCGCGTCATGGTCTCCGGCTATCACGGCACTGGCAAGTCGACCCATATCGAACAGGTCGCGGCGCGGCTGAACTGGCCCTGCGTCCGCGTCAACCTTGACAGCCATGTCAGCCGCATCGATCTCGTCGGCAAGGACGCCATCGTCGTCCGCGACGGCCTGCAGATCACCGAGTTCAAGGACGGCATATTGCCCTGGGCTTACCAGCACAATGTGGCGCTGGTCTTCGATGAATACGACGCCGGTCGCCCCGACGTGATGTTCGTCATCCAGCGGGTGCTGGAGTCCTCCGGCCGCTTGACCCTGCTCGACCAGAGCCGCGTGATCCGGCCGCATCCGGCTTTCCGGCTGTTTGCCACCGCCAACACGGTCGGCCTCGGCGACACGACCGGTCTCTATCACGGCACGCAGCAGATCAACCAGGCGCAGATGGACCGCTGGTCCATCGTCACCACGCTCAACTACCTCCCGCATGACAAGGAAGTCGATATTGTCGCCGCCAAGGTGAAGGATTTTGCCGCCAGGGAAGGCCGCGAGACGATCTCGCGCATGGTTCGCGTGGCCGACATGACGCGCTCATCCTTCGTCAACGGCGACCTGTCGACCGTGATGAGCCCGCGCACCGTGATCATGTGGGCCGAGAACGCCGCCATCTTCGGCGACGTCGCGATGGCCTTCCGGCTGACCTTCCTCAACAAGTGCGATGAACTCGAGCGCTCGCTTGTGGCCGAGCACTATCAGCGTGCCTTCGGAGTCGAGCTGAAGGAAAGCACCGCCAACATCGTCCTCGACGCAACAGCCTGAGGCACCGCATGGCCGGACGTGGCGACAATTCCCGGGTGAGGCCCACCGGCACCGTCGACACCGAGCCGTTCAAGAGGGCGTTGACGGGGTGCGTGCGGGCGATTGCCGGCGATCACGAGCTGGAAGTGTCGTTTTCGAATGACAGGCCGGGGCTGGCCGGCGAGACCGTGCGGCTGCCCGAGCTTCCGAAGCGGCCGACGCAGCAGGACATCTCAGTCACCCGCGGACTGGGCGATTCCATGGCATTGCGCAAGGCCTGCCACGACAACCGTCTCCACGCCAGCATGGCGCCGCAGGGCGCCGAGGCGCGCGCGGTCTATGATGCGGTCGAGCAGGCGCGAGTCGAATCCATCGGCGCCCAGCGCATGACCGGCGTGGCGGCCAACATCACCTCGATGCTCGATGACAAGTACCAGAAGGCCAATTACGGCGCCATCGCCCGGCGCGAAGACGCGCCGCTCGAGGAGGCCCTGGCGCTGATGGTGCGCGAAAAGCTCACCGGCCTCAAGCCGCCCAAATCCTCCGGGCAGGTGGTCGATCTGTGGCGGGAGTGGGTCGAGGCGAAGGCATCCAAGCCGCTTGACTCCCTGTCCGCCTCCCTCAACGACCAGCAGGCCTTCGCCCGGTCGATCCGCGAACTGCTGTCGGCGATGGAAATGGCCGAGGATTACGGCGACGACGAATCGACCCAGGACGAGGATGACTCCAGCGCCGAGGACCAGCCGCGCAGCGAGGAAGAGAACGAGCAGGGCAGCGACGAGGAAGCCGGCTCCGACGCCGCTCCCGCCGACGAGAACGAATCCGCCGATGAGCAGATGGATTCGGGCGAAATGGACGGCGCCGAGGTG
This sequence comes from Hoeflea marina, assembly GCF_003182275.1. Lineage (GTDB taxonomy): Bacteria > Pseudomonadota > Alphaproteobacteria > Rhizobiales > Rhizobiaceae > Hoeflea > Hoeflea marina. The sequence goes on along the minus strand of NZ_QGTR01000005.1, from coordinate 93,342 downwards.
TCCGACGACGAGACCCTGGACGAAAGCGACGAGGATGCCGAGACCCCGGGCGAGACGCGCAAGCCGAATCAGCCGTTTTCCGACCTCAACGAGCGTGTCGACTACCGGGTGTTTACCGAGGAGTTCGACGAGGAGATCTCAGCCGAGGATCTCTGCGACACCGCCGAACTCGACCGGCTCCGGGCCTTTCTCGACAAGCAGCTGGCGCATCTGCAGGGCGTGGTCGGGCGGCTTGCCAACCGGCTGCAGCGCAAGCTGATGGCGCAGCAGAACCGCGCTTGGGACTTCGATCTCGAAGAGGGCTATCTCGACGCGGCCAGGCTGACACGGATGATCATCGACCCGATGCAGCCGCTGTCGTTCAAGATGGAGCGCGACACCAATTTTCGCGACACCGTGGTGACGCTGCTCATCGACAATTCCGGCTCGATGCGAGGACGCCCGATCACGGTCGCCGCCACCTGCGCCGACATCCTGGCGCGCACGCTCGAACGCTGCGGCGTCAAGGTGGAACTGCTGGGCTTCACCACCAAGGCCTGGAAGGGCGGCCAGAGCCGCGAGAAGTGGCTCAACGGCGGCAAACCGGCGACGCCGGGCCGGCTCAACGATCTGCGCCACATTGTCTACAAGTCGGCGGATGCGCCCTGGCGCCGGGCGCGGCGCAATCTCGGGCTGATGATGCGCGAGGGGCTGCTCAAGGAGAACATCGATGGCGAGGCGCTGATCTGGGCCCATTCGCGGCTGCTGCGCCGGCCCGAACAGCGCCGCATCCTGATGATGATCTCGGATGGCGCTCCGGTCGACGATTCGACACTGTCGGTCAATCCCGGCAATTATCTCGAACGGCATCTGCGCGCCGTCATCGAGGAGATCGAAACCCGTTCGCCGGTGGAACTGCTCGCCATCGGCATCGGCCACGATGTGACCCGCTACTACCGGCGCGCGGTCACCATCGTCGATGCCGAGGAACTGGCGGGCGCGATGACCGAGCAACTGGCGGAACTGTTCACCGATGAAGCCCAGGCACCCGGCGGCCGGCGCGGCCGGCGCAGGGCCTGATGGCAACCAGGCCCGCGATCCGGCCAGCATCGCGACTGGCTGCCGTCGTCGTCTCGCTGCTGCTCGCCGGAACGACGCTTTCGCCTGCGGAGCCGATGGCCCTCGGCATCAGCGCGCGGACCATCGACCATTTCAAGGTCGGCTCGACCGAAACCCGCTTCGGGCGTCTCGACTTCATCGGCGGGCTGGAACTGACAGCCTCGAGCAGCGCTCTCGGCGCGATGTCGGCGATCCGGCTGTCGGACGACCGCAGCAAGTTCCTCGGCGTCATGGACACCGGCCACTGGTATGCGGGCCGGATCGTCCGCGATGCGGCCGGCAAGCCGGTGGGCATCGAGGATTTTTCGGTCGCGCCGATCCTGGACGCGAACGGCGACGCCTCCGACGAGAAGTGGCGCTTCGACGCCGAAGGTCTCGCCATCAGCGGCGGGAGGGCCCTGGTCAGTTTCGAGCGGCGGCACCGGATCGATGTCTATTCGGCCGACAGTCCCGCCGCCTCGCGGCCGACCGGCAGCGTGCCGCTGCTCATTCCCCTCGAGGAATTGCGCGGCAACCGCGGCATCGAGACCATCGCGGTGCCGCCCGCCGGCTCGCCGCTTGACGGCGCCCTGGTGGCGGTCTCGGAGCGGAGCCTGAATGCGGCGGGGGACCAGTTCGGGGCCATTCTCGGCGGCGACAGGGCCGGCGTGTTCTTCGTCAAGCGGCATCCGCCCTTCGACATCACCGACGGCGATTTCCTGCCCAACGGCGACCTGATCCTGCTGGAGCGGCGGTTCTCGATCGCCGAAGGCATCGGCATGCGCATTCGCCGCATCGGTGGCGACAGCATCAAGCCGGGGGCCACCGTGGACGGAGAAGCGCTGCTGGAGGCGGATTTCGGCTACCAGATCGACAACATGGAAGGTCTGGACGTGACCTCGGACGCCGGGGGTCAGGTGTTCCTGACGCTGGTTTCCGACGACAATCACTCGATCCTGCAGCGCAACCTGATGCTGGAGTTCAAGCTCGACATATCCGGGTGGTAACCGCCCGGGATCGCCGGCCGGCGCTCATGGCTACTGCCGCTGCGAGCGCGGCAGCAGGGTGGGCAGCAGCGCGCCATAGGGTGCCAGCATGGCCAGGCCGACGCATAGCTTGACCGCGAGGTCGCCGAGCGCCCAGGACACCCAGCGCGGCGCTTCCAGGGCGAATGCTCCCATCAGCGGCGCGACTTCGGTGGCGAAGGCATCGCCCGGGCCAATGCCGTTGGCGGCCTGCGAGAATGCCAGCCCAAAGAAGATGACGGTGTCGAGGCAGGAGCCGAAGACTGTCGAGACGAAGGGCGGCAGCCACCAGATCCGGTTGCGAAGCCGGTCGAAGATCGACACGTCGAGGAGCTGCGCGGCCAGGAAGGCACTGCCGGAGGCGATGGCGATGCGCGGCGAGGCGAGCCAGATCGACAGTGCGACGGCCATGACAAAGCCGGCGGCGACGACGAGGCGCGCCGCCCGGGGGCCGAAGCGCCGGTTGGTGAGGTCCGTGACGAGGAAGGCCACCGGATAGGTGAAGGCGCCCCAGGTGAGGATGTCGGCAAGATTGATCCCGCCCAGCATGCCCTCGACGGGAAACTGGACCAGATAGTTCGACGCGGCCACGATGGCTGCCATCAGGATCATGAACGGGAATACGGGTCTGAGGATCTGCATTTTTTTATCCTGGGTTGATGCCACCAGCGGAAAATGAAAGGCGGGCCACAGGCCCGCCATAAGTGCGATACGGAAGCGACAGCCTCAGGCGGCGGTCTTTTCCTGGAGCTTCTTGGCGATCTGGCGCTTGAGAAGACGGGCGCGCATCGACAGTTCGGTCTCGCTTGCCTTGGCAAGGAAGGCATCGAGGCCGCCGCGGTGCTCGACAGTGCGCAAGGCATTGGCGGAAACCCGAAGGCGGTAGCTCTGGCCAAGCGCGTCGGAGATCAACGTGACGCTGCACAAATTGGGCAGGAACCGGCGACGGGTCCTGTTGTTTGCATGGCTGACATTGTTGCCTGACTGCACGCCTTTGCCGGTCAATTCACAGCTGCGGGACATATATGCACCTATTTTCTCTATGCCTGCCCAATGGCGGAGCCGCAATCGCGCTCGCCCAATTGACCACAGGCCTTTATCGGAAAGTCGGGTGTCTATAGTCACACCAGCTTCCCGCGTCAAGCCGCATGGCACTCAAACCGGCCGGATTCTGCTCCAGCCGGCGCAGTGACGGCATTTTTCCGGCATCGACCCATATTCGCCGCAATATGGCGGCAAGGGCGTGGCGTAGGGACGCGCATGACCGGGAAACCCGGCGGCACCATTTCTGGATCATTCCATGCGATACGCATTCATATCACGGTTGGCGGTGGCGGCGATGGCCGTCGGACTGGCGCAACTGCCGGCCACCGCGGACACCATCGAAAACCGGACCAGCTATTCGGTCACGCTGCTCGGGCTGCCGATTGCCGATCTTGACTTCACCACGGTGGTCAAGGGCAAGGAGTACCAGATCTCCGGCAGGATGCGGACATCGGCGCTGGCCGACATCTTCGAGAAGACGCGCGGCACCGCCGAGGTGAAGGGCCGGATCGGAACCGATCGGCTGGTGGCGTCGCGTTTCGCGTTCTCCTACACCAGCGGCCGGAAGACGCACAGCACCGAGATGCGGATGCGGAACGGCAATGTGCAGTCGACTGTGCGGTTGCCGGAGGAAAAGAAGCGGCGCGGCGCCAACTGGGTGCCGCTGGCCGATTCGCACATGCGTTCCGTGCTCGATCCGCTCTCGAGCCTGATCATTCCGGCAACCGGTCCGGTCTGCCCGCGCACCCTGCCGATCTTCGACGGCGAATCGCGGATGGATCTGGTGCTCGGCATGAAGGGGGTGCGGCCGTTCTCGACCAAGGGCTTCTCCGGCGACGTGGTCGTCTGCTCGGTGCGGATCGTGCCGAAGGGCGGTTACCGCAAGGGCAACGATTCTCTCGAATATCTGCGCAAGCTGACGACGATGGAGGTCTGGTTCGCCAAGAACGCGGACAAGGGCTACTACGCGCCGGTCTATGCCAAGGTTCCGACCAAGATCGGCCAGGTGACCGTGTCGGCCACACTCTTCTGACGACCAGCCGGCCCGGTCGAACCTGGCGGGCGCGACCTTGCCGCCGGCCATGCGGTGGCGGTTTCCTGCGCGGGGCCATTCCCATTGATGCCGACACGCACTAGCCTGCGCCGGCGAAACGGGGTTGGGATCTCATGCTGTCGACATTGATCGGTTTTTCGGCGATCCTGATGTGGTCGCTGCTGGCGCTGCTGACGGCGGCGTCCGGCACCGTGCCGCCGTTTCAGCTGGCCGCCATCTGTTTTGCGATCGGCACGCTGATCGGCGTGGCCGCGCTGATCCGTGATCCGGCGCGGCTCGACGGGCTGCGCCAGCCCTGGCCGGTGTGGCTGGTCGGCATTGCCGGACTGTTCGGCTATCACTTCTTCTATTTCACGGCGCTGCGAAATGCGCCTGCCGTGCAGGCCGGGCTTATCGCCTATCTGTGGCCGTTGCTGATCGTTGTCGGCTCGGCACTGTTGCCCGGAGAGCGGCTCGGCTGGCACCATGTGGCCGGCGCGCTGATGGGGCTGGCGGGCACGGTGCTGATTCTCGCGGGCGCCGGCGCCGACGCGCGCATCATCGGCGATCCGCTGCTCGGCTACGGCGCCGCCATGTTGTGCGCCCTGACCTGGTCGTCCTACTCGCTCATGTCCCGCCGCTTCGGCACGGTGCCCACCGATGTCGTCACCGGCTTCTGCGCGGCATCCGCCGTGCTGGCGGCGCTGGCGCATCTGACGCTCGAGACCACCGTCTGGCCCGGCACCCCCACCGAGTGGCTCGCTGTGATCGGGCTTGGACTGGGCCCGGTGGGCGCGGCCTTCTACACCTGGGACATCGGCATGAAGAAGGGCGACATCCAGGTGCTCGGCGCGCTGAGCTATTCGGCGCCGCTGCTGTCGACGCTGGTGCTGATCGCCTTCGGCTACGGCGAGCCGAGCCTGTCGATCCTGCTTGCCTGCGTGCTGATCACCGGCGGCGCGGCGCTGGCAGCCAAGAACCTCATCATGCGCCGGAAGCTTTCGGCATGACGCCGGCCGTCGCAATGGGTTCCCCGCTCATCTGGCTGTGCCTGGCAGGATCGGTGGCCGCCGCGCTGGCCTATCTGTGGATGCTCGGAAAGCCGGAGTCCATGCCCCGCACGGTGATCAAGACCGCCGCCGTCGGATGCCTGGCGCTGGCGGCGCTGGCGTCGGGCGGTCCGCCCTGGCTGGCCGCGGCGCTGGTGCTGTCGGCCGTGGGCGATGCGTTGCTGGCGCGAGAGGGCGACCGCCGTTTCATCGCGGGGCTCGCCAGTTTCCTGCTTGCCCACCTCGCCTATGCCTGGCTGTTCGGCGGCCGGGCTCACGGGGCACCGGAAGGTTCCGAGCTCGCCGTGATGGCCCTTATCCTGCTTGCCGCCCTCGTCGCGGGCGTGGTGCTGGTGCGCCATGCCGGCGCCCTGCGGGTGCCGGTCGCCGTCTACGCCGCGGCCATTGCGGCCATGGGCATGACATCGGTGCTGCCCGGCGGCTGGACGCTGGCCGGCGCAGTCATGTTCATGGCGTCGGACACCCTGCTCGGCCTGGAGAAATTCGTGCTGCCCCCGCAGAGCCCGGCCCGCCGCCTCACGGCGCCTGGCGTCTGGCTGCTGTATTATCTCGGACAGGCGGCGATCGGCTTCGGCATCGTCACCGGCTGACCGTTTCCGGCTGCCAGCCGGGCGCCGCCATCTCGAAAGCTGCGAACTCGAATCCCGGCGCCACCGTGCAGCCGACGAGCGTCCAGGCGCCGAGGGAGTGGGCCGACTGCCAGAAGCCGGCGGGAACGATGCATTGCGGTCGCTCGCCGGAGACGAGATCGCTGCCCAGGCGGTGGACGGTGCTGGGGCGGCCATCGGTGGAGACTTCGAGTTGGAGCGGCGCGCCGGCATGCCAGTGCCAGATCTCGGCAGCGTCAAGGACCCTGTGCCAATGCGACCGCTCCCCTTCGGCCAGGAGATAATAGATCGCGGTGGAATGGCCCCGGTCGCCGCCCAGGGGATCGCGGAATGTTTCGAGATACCAGCCGCCTTCGGGATGGCGCTGCAGTCCCAGCAGATCGATGACCGCCGCCGCTCGCAGCTCCGCCGCCATTCTAGAAACTGTCCTTGCGCCGGCGAAGCTCGGCGAAGACCTCCTGGTCGGAGGCGCTCTCCATGCCCAGTTGCCTGCGGATGCCGGGATCGCCGGCGCGGAGGAAGGGGTTGGTGCGCTTCTCGTAGCCGATGGCGGTGGGCAGGGTGGCAATTCCCTTGCCGCGCAGTTCGACGATGTGGTCGAGACGCTCGGCGAGCGCCTGATTGTCCGGGTCGACGCTGACGGCGAACCGGGCGTTGGACAGGGTGTATTCGTGGCCGCAATAGGTGGTGGTGTCGTCGGGCAGTGCGGCGAGCTTCTGCAGAGAACCGGACATGTCGGCTGCCGTGCCCTCGAAGAGACGCCCGCAGCCGAGCGCGAAAAGGGTGTCGCCGGCAAACAGCAGCCGGTCATCGGCAATGTAGAAGCAGATGTGGCCCAGCGTGTGGCCCGGCGTGGAAATGACGCGGACCTGGCGGCCGGCAAATTCGAACGTATCGCCATCGCCGCAGGTTTCGTCGAGATCGGCAATCTTCGCCGCCTCCGCCGCCGGGCCGATGACACGGGCGTGGTGGGCATGCTTCAGCGCGGCGATGCCCTCAACGTGGTCGCCATGATGATGCGTGACGAAAATGTGGGTGAGGTTCCAGCCGCATTGCGCCAGCCTGTCCTCGATCACGCGGGCGTCGGGGGCATCAATCGAGGCGGTCTCGCCGGTCATCGGATCATGGACCAGGACACCGAAGTTGTCCTGTCGGCAGGTGAATTGTTCGATCATCAGGCCAGTCAATCGCCAGTCCTCCAGACATGATTTGCAATACGGTAATCCCATCCGCCGGGGATAGGAACCCATTGCATGTGGGGAACGGCGTAGCTAGCTTCAACGGATGAACGCAGACATCGTCGATCTCAGACAGTTTTATCATTCGCGGCTCGGCGGCCTCGCCGTTCACTCCATAACCATGGCGCTGTCCAGCGTCTGGGCGCGGCTGCCCGGAGAGCGGCTTCTCGGCATCGGCTACGCCGTTCCCTATCTCGACCGGTTCAGGCCCGACGCGGAGCGGACATTTGCCTTCATGCCGGCGGGGCAGGGGGCGGTGAACTGGCCGATGGCCGAGCCCTCCGCGACGGTGCTGGTGTTTGACGAGGAACTGCCGCTGCCGGATGCCGCCATCGATCGGATCCTGATGGTGCATTCGCTCGAATTCGCCGAGAATCCGCGCGAGACGCTGAAGGAAATGTGGCGCGTGCTGGCGCCCGGCGGACGGCTGGTGATCGTGGCGCCCAACCGCCGCGGTGTCTGGGCGCGGTTCGAGCACACGCCGTTCGGCGCCGGACGGCCCTATTCCCGGGGCCAGATGGTCCGGCTGCTGCGCGAGACCAACTTCACCCCCGGCTCGTTTGCGGAAGCGCTGTTCTTCCCGCCCTCGGAGGTCGCGCTGGTCCAGAGGATGCGCTCGGTCTTCGAACGGCTGGGCCGCAGGTTGTGGCCGGTGTTTTCCGGCGTCATCATCGTGGAGGCGCAGAAACGCCTCTACCAGGGCCTGCCGGTGGCGGCCCGGGCCTCGCGGCGGGTGTTCGTGCCGGTGCTGTCGCCGCAGACGACCAGGGTCCTGCCCCACGCCCCGCCGCACTGAGTCCCGGCACTCGACAAGCAGGGCAGGACGGGATATTTCCGCCCCATCCAATTCTCGCAATGGCCAGCCTTGCAACGGCCAGTTCTCGCAATGGAAAGTCAGCCGTCATGAGCAGCCCAGACATGCCCCGACCGAAACCCGGCGTCATGGACATCGCCGCCTATGTGCCCGGCCGCGAATCCGCGCCCGGGGTGGAAAAGGTCTACAAGCTGTCATCCAACGAGACGCCGCTGGGCGCCAGTCCTGCGGTCGCAGCGGCGATCGCCGACGTGGCGGGCCGGCTGGAACTTTATCCCGACGGGGCAGCGCACAAGCTCAGGGATGCCATCGCTAGGGCGCACGGGCTGAACCCCGGCAACATCCTGTGCTCGAACGGTTCCGACGAACTGCTGGGCCTGCTGTGCCAGACCTATCTGAGCCCCGGCGACGAGGGCATCTTCACGGAGCATGGCTTCCTGGTCTACAGGATCCAGATCATGGCCGCGGGCGCCACCCCGGTGGTTGTCAGGGAAACAGACTTCACCGCCGACGTCGATGCGATGCTGGCTGCGGTGACGGAGAAGACGCGAATCGTCTTCCTTGCCAATCCGAACAATCCGACGGGCACCTATCTGCCGGTCAGCGAAGTGCGCCGCCTGCAGGCCGGCCTGCCCAGGCATGTGCTTCTGGTGATCGACGCCGCCTATGCCGAATATGTCCGCCGCAACGACTATGAAGCCGGCATCGAGCTGGTCTCCGGCAACTCCAACGTGGTGATGACCCGGACCTTCTCGAAAATTCATGGACTGGCCGGGCTGCGGATCGGCTGGATGTATGCGCCGGAGGCCGTCATCGACGCCGTCAATCGCATCCGCGGGCCGTTCAACGTCAACGCCATGGCGATCGTCGCCGGCGCCGCCGCCATAGGCGACCGCGCCCATGTGGATGCGGCCATCGACCACAATGACAAATGGCTGGCCAGGGTCAGCGAAGGCCTGACCGCGCTCGGTCTAGAGGTGACGCCTTCGGTGGGCAATTTCGTGCTGATGCATTTCCCCGATGCTCCGGGCAAGACGGCGGCCGACGCAGACGCCTATCTGGTGGCGCGCGGCTTCGTGCTCCGGCGCTTGACCGGCTACGGCCTGCCCAATGCGCTGCGCATGACCATCGGCAGCGAGGAGGCCAATCTCGGAACGCTCGAGGCGCTCAGAGGCTTCATGGCCGTCACGTCATGACCCAGGTGCATTACGACAAAATCGCGCTGATCGGCATCGGCCTGATCGGGTCGTCGCTGGCGCGCATGATCCGCAAGGCGGGCCTGGCCGGCAGCATCACGATTGCGAGCCGCAGCGGACATACACTGGCCGCCGCCAAGGCGCTGGATCTGGGCGACCACTACACGACGGACAATGCGGAAGCCGTGCGCGACGCGGATCTGGTGATCGTCTCGGTGCCCGTCGGCGCCTCCGGGCAGGTGGCGGAAGACATCGCCGCGGCGCTCAAGCCGGGCTCCACGGTCACCGATGTGGGCTCGACCAAGGCGTCGGTGATCCGGCAGATGCAGCCGCACATGCCCTCGCATGTGCAGTTCATCCCGGGCCATCCGATCGCCGGAACCGAGCAGTCGGGTCCCGAGGCGGGGTTTGCCGAGCTCTTCGCCGGCCGCTGGTGCATCCTGACGCCGCTGCCGGATGCCGATCCTGACGCGGTGGCGAGGCTGACCCGCTTCTGGGAGGCCTGCGGCTCGCGCGTCGACCAGATGGACCCGGAGCACCACGACATGGTGCTGGCGATCGTCTCGCATCTGCCGCACATCATCGCCTACAACATTGTCGGCACCGCGGATGATCTGGAAATGGTCACCGAGTCCGAGGTGATCAAATACTCCGCCTCCGGATTCCGCGACTTCACCCGCCTGGCGGCGTCGGATCCGACCATGTGGCGCGATGTCTGCCTGCACAACAAGGACGCGATCCTGGAAATGCTGGCCCGGTTCTCCGAGGACCTGGCGTCGCTGCAGCGCATGATCCGATGGGGCGACGGCGACAAGCTGTTCGAGCTTTTCACCCGGACGCGGCATGTGCGGCGGTCGATCATCGAAGCCGGACAGGACGTGGCCGTGCCCAACTTCGGTCGCAATGTCCAGGCGCCGACGGACAGTGCCAAGCCCGACTGAGCGGCGGCTCAGAGGGCCGGGATCCTGCCCAGCGGTATGAACCCCATCGAGGCCTGCCCGCGGCTCAGGGTCAGCGGCAGGGTGATGGCATTGTCGCCCGTCTCGCTGTCGAGCGCATTGAGCACCGGCGCCAGCGCGTCGGCCTGATCGGCCAGATCCGATGCGAAGACGGCGACCACGCGCGAGATCTCGGCCATGCCCTTGATCGTGACCTTCAGGGACCCCGACAACAGCCCGTCCGCGCCCACATCCACCTGTCCGTTCACGGTCAGAGCGGATGAGTCCGAGAGATTGAGCGTGGCATCGCGGATCTGCACCGTCGATCCGCGCAGCGAGTCCGGCTCATTGCCCTGGCCGGCAAGCCATGCGGCTCCGCCAACGAGCGTGAGGTCATAGCTCAGCGACCGGACATCGACCTCGGGGCCGAAGCGGGCGCTGACCTGGCTGGCCGAGCCGGCAATGTCGGCATCCTCATCGCGTTGCCGGACGTGAAATTCGAAACTGTCGGCGGTCAGAGCCAGCCTGGACGGCAGGTCGGGACTGTCGAGGCCCATGGACAACAGCCGTCCATTGAGCGACGCCCGGTCGAGGCCGTTCAAGCCGACGACGGAACTGGTCTGCAACGCCTGCCAATCGAGTTTCGCCGATACTCCGCCGGCGTCGGTCACGGTGAGCGGGCCATCGATCTCCGAAATCACGTGGCCGGGGCGGTAGATCTGCGCCGCCGAGCGGAACGCGGACGAGGTCACGGTGATCTGCCGCGACGGGATCTCGATCCTGGTCTGGTCGCAGAACAGGCCGATCCGGAACGGATAGCCGCGCACATCGGCGTTGCCGCAATCGGTCACGACGCCATTGCGCGCGGCCAGCTGCAAAAGGGCAGGCAGATGGGTCTGCATCTGTCCCGCGGCGTAGAACCAGCCCGCGGTCCACAGCAGGCAGGCGACGATGATGGCGCCCCCGAGCCAGACGAATTTGCGGGCGCCCGATTTCGGTGCGTGGGGCGTCTGGTTCGAATTCGTCATCGGCTTCTCCGGTGCTGCAGGGCCATACGGTCTGACGGGCGCGTACCGGCTGATGCAGCAGCGACAGCGCGGTCAGATGCGGGATGCCTGCATTTTGTGACCGAAAGACGATGAACGCCCTCAGGATACGCCCAAATGCCATTCGGACCGCCGATGCGGTGGGGGCGAGCGTGGAACGGAGCGGACATGGCCGCCGCACGTCAGCCGGCCGCCGGCTCGAATGTCGCCTCGATCGTCGAGATCCCGTCCTCGATGGCCTCGAGCAGCAGCCGCGCCAGCGTCGACATCGGTTCCCAGGCAGAGCTGTAAAGCCACATCGACGCACTGATCGGCTGTCGCAGCGGCCGAAAGACGATGTCGTGGTGTTCCCAGCCGATGGTGGTCAGAGACGAGACGAAGGCGATGCCCAGCCCTTCGCTGACCAGCATGCAGGCGGTGTCCGCCATCTGCACGTCGATGCGGCGCTCGAACTTGACGCCGGCACGCGCGAAGGCGTCGTCCAGGATCAGACGCGAGCGATCGTCCTGGCCCAGGCTGATGAGCGGCTCGCCACGCAGGTCGCGCAGATCGATGATCGGGCTTGCGGCGAGCGGATGACCGACCGGCAGCGCGCAGACCATCTGGATGTCGCGAAGCGGCCTGCAGACGATGCCGGCCTCCCGGGTCGGAGTGAGCGAGATGCCGAAATCGGCGGCGCTCGCCAGCATCGAGTTGGCGACATCGATGGAATTGCGGGTCAGGATCGTCAGTCCCACGTCCGGCCTGGTGGAGAGAAAGCGCGCCGCGTAGCGCGGCAGCAGCCTCAGGCTCAGGCCCGGATAGGCGACGACGGAAATGTCGCCGCGCTCGGAAATGCGGATTGCCCGGGCAGTGTTCTCGATCCGCTCGACGCCGGTCATGAATGTCTCGGTCTCGGCGAACAGGCGACGCGCCTCAGAGGTCGGCAGCAGTCGTCCCTGGGTTCGGGTGAACAGCTTGAAGCCGCAGGACTGCTCGAAGGACTGGACCATCTTGCTGACGGCGGGCTGGCTGACGAACAGCGCTTCTGCCGCCTTGGTGACGGAGCCGCCCTTCATCACCGCATTGAAGGCCTCGATCTGACGGATGTTCGCTCTTGCCATGAATTCAGTATAACCCAAGGTTATAGGGTATGTAACCAATTTCATTTGCCCAAAGCCGATCTACGCCGGAAACTCGGGGTCCAGTCGCCATCACAAAAAGGGGAACGAGCGATGAAACTGAAGAGAAACATCCTGCTTGCCGCAACAGCCATGTGCTTTCTGGCCTCCGCTGCCCACGCCCAGACCAAGACGCTGACCGTCGGCGGCTATGGCGGCTCCTTCGAGACGCTGATGAAGGAGCTGATCATTCCGGAGTTCGAGAAGGCGCATGACGTCAAGATCGCCTTCGTTGCCGGCAACTCGACGGAGAATCTCGCCCGCCTGCAGGCACAGAAGGGCGCCCAGGAGCTGGATGTCGTGATTCTCGACGACGGCCCGATGTACCAGGCCGACGCGCTCGGCTTCTGCGCGCCGATCGTGAAATCGCCGGTCAAGGACGACATCTACGAGATCGCCGATCTGGGCGCGAATTCGATCGGCATCGGTTTTGTCGCCACCGGCTTTACCTACAGCAAGGACTGGTTCGAGAAGAAGGGCTGGGACCTGCCCACGAGCTGGGAGGATCTCAAGGATCCGAAATACAGCCAGATCCTGGTGGTGCCGCCGATCAGCAACACCTACGGCCTGCACGCCCTGGTGATGCTGGCACGCGACGCCGGCGGTGGCGAGGCCGACATCGACCCCGGTTTCAAGGCCATGGCCGATGAAGTCGCCCCGAATGTGCTGGTTTTCGAGCCATCGTCCGGCCGGATGTCGGAACTGTTCCAGTCGGGCGAGATCGCGCTCTCGGTCTGGGGTTCGGGCCGCACCAAGTCGCTGGCCGACACCGGCTTCAACGCCGGCTTCATCTATCCGAAGGAAGGCGCCGTCGCGCTGATGCTGGCCGCATGTCCGGTGGTCGAGAGCGACGCGCCGGAAGAGGCGCAGGCCTTCATCGACTATCTGCTGGAGCCGGAGATCCAGGTCAAGCTCGCCGATGTCATGGGCTCGGGACCGGTGAACAAGAAGGCGGAACTCTCGCCGGAAATGGCCGCCTCGCTTCCCTACGGCGAGAAGATCTCCACCCTCGTGACGGTGGATTGGGACGTCATCAACCCCAAACGCCAGGACTGGACGACGCGCTGGAGCCGTGAAGTCGAACAATAATCTCGTGTCGCAGGGTCGCCGCGACGGGACAGTTCCGTCCGCGGCGGCCTTGTGGCTCCGCCCTGTCCCGCGCAGCATGCAGGTGATCGGCAATGTCGCGTCGGCCGCGCATGCGTCGCCACCGCAGCCCTTCCGTGCAGCACCGATGACGACACCCTCTCTGTTGAAACCTGAACGGCGGTGAATGAGATGGCATTTCTTGAGCTCAATGCGCTGACGAAGCGCTTCGGCCCGGTCACGGCGGTTGACCGGATCTCCTTCAATGTCGAGCAGGGCAGCTTCGTTTCGCTGCTTGGCCCTTCGGGCTGCGGCAAGACCACCACCCTGCAGATGATTGCCGGCTTCGAGAATGTGACGTCCGGCAAGATCACGCTCAACGGACGCGACCTGGCCGGTGTCCCGGCGCGTCATCGCGGCCTGGGCATCGTCTTCCAGTCCTATGCTCTGTTCATGCACATGACCACGGCGGAGAATGTCTCCTTCGGTCTGGAGATGCGCGGGGTTCCAGGGGCCGAACGCAAGATCCGGGTGGCGCGCGCGCTGGACCTGGTGCATCTGAGCCACCTCTCAGATCGTTATCCGAGGACCATGTCCGGCGGCCAGCGGCAGCGCGTTGCGCTGGCCCGCGCGCTCGTCATCGAACCGGAACTGCTGCTGCTCGACGAGCCGCTCTCCAATCTCGATGCCAAGCTGCGCGAGGAAATGCAGCTCGAACTGCGGCGCATCCAGCGCGAGGCCGGCGTAACCACGCTGATGGTGACCCATGACCAGGCCGAGGCTCTGGCGCTTTCGGACCGGGTGGTGGTGCTCGAGAAAGGCCAGGTGCAGCAGGAGGCAGCTCCCTTCGACGTCTACGAGACGCCCCACACGGCCTTCGTGTCCTCCTTCATTGGCAAGAGCAACACTCTGCCGGCGACGCTGGTGTCCGGCGATGCGTCCGGCAGCATTGTCGAGTGCGCCGGCGTCAGGCTGCAGGCCGGCGCAACGCCGCTGGCCGCCGGGCCGGTACAGATCGCCATCAGGCCGGAGCGGATCGAGGTCGTCGACGACGGCGCGGTTCTCACCGGAAAGGTAAGCGAGCGGGTCTTTCTGGGCAATCAGTGGTTGCTCACGGTTGCCACGCCGGTGGGCAATCTGCTGGTCCTGCGTCGCAACGCCGGGCGCAGCGAGGCCGACATCGGCGACACCGTCGGGCTGGCCTTCCGCCGCGTGGATCTGCGGATCCTGGCCTCGTCGGAGGCGGCGGCATGAGCGCGCGCACCGACTACCGGCACTGGGCGCTGTCGGCGCCGGCGCTGGTGCTGTTCACCACGTTCCTGCTGGCGCCGCTGATCATGACGTTGGTGCTGTCGTTCCGCCATTTCGATTTTTATGGCGGCATCGACGACAGCGTCAGCCTGGCGAGCTACGCCGAGGTGCTCGGCGACTGGTACTTCTACGAGATCTTCGGGCGAACCTTCGCCATCGCGCTGGCCACAACCGTGCTGTGCGTTCTGATCGGCGCTCCCGCCTCCTACTTCCTCAACAGGATGCGCCCCGGATTCCGGTCGGTGATGATCCTGATCATCCTCGGGCCGCTGCTGATCTCGGTGGTGGTGCGGACGCTGGGCTGGGCGATCATTCTCGGCAACCGCGGCGTCATCAACACATTCCTGATGGATCTCGGCGTGATCGAGGCCCCGATCAAGATGATGTACACGTCGGGCGGCATCGTGCTGGCTCTCGTGCATGTGATGGTGCCCTACATGGTGCTGGCGGTCTGGGCCGCCCTGCAAAGGCAGGATCCGGCCACCGAGGCGGCCGCTGAAAGCCTCGGCGCGTCGCCGCTCACCATCTTCCGCCGCATCGTCCTGCCGCAGGCCATGCCGGGCGTGCTGTCGGGCTCGCTGATCGTGTTCTCCCTGTCGGCTTCCGCCTTTGCCACCCCGGCCATTCTTGGCGGCCGACGGGTGAAGGTGGTGGCGACCTCGGTCTATGACGAGTTCATGAACACGCTCAACTGGCCGCTCGGCGCTGCCATCGCCATTCTGCTGATGGTCTCCATCGTGGTGGTCATGGTGGCTTGGAACAGGCTGGTCGAAGCCCGCTTCGGGAGGTCCTACGCATGAGACGCAACGGTCCGTTCGCCATCGGCTTCATGGCCTTGTTCGCGCTGTTCATGCTGGCGCCAATCATCGTCGTGCTCGGCGTCTCGGTGACGCCGACCGGCTATCTGGAGTTTCCGCCCAGCGGCCTGTCGCTGCGCTGGTTCCGGGCGATCCTCGACAATCCGGACTTCATCGACGCGGCGATCAACAGCCTCAAGCTTGGCGTGGTCTCGGCGACACTGGCGACGCTGGTGGCTGTGCCGGCGGCCATGGCGATCGACCGCCGCCGCTTCCACGGCCGCGAAGCGCTGCTGGCTTTCTTCATGTCGCCGCTGATGGTGCCGACAGTGGTGCTCGGCATTGCCTTTCTCCGGTTCCTGACCCTGATCGGGTTCAACGGCACATTCTCCGGCCTGGCGGTCTGTCACGCCATCATCGTCACCCCCTTCGTGCTGCGGCTGGTGCTGGCTTCGCTGTCCGGGCTGGACCGGGCGGTGGAGAAGGCAGCCGTCGCGCTGGGCGCGTCCGACTGGACCGTCTTCCGCCGCATCACCATGCCATCCATCCTGTCGGGGATCATCGGCGGCTGGGTCCTGGCGTTCATCACCAGCTTCGACGAGGTCACGGTGACCATCTTCATCGTCAACCCCTCGACCACCACATTGCCGGTCCGGCTGTTTTCCCATATTGCGCAGACCACGGATCCGCTGGTGGCGTCGGTGTCGGCGGTGGCCATCCTGTTCACCGTGGCGGTCATGCTGCTGGTCGACCGGATCTACGGCCTGGACAGACTCTTGATCGGAGAAGGCGCCAAATGAGCGATACGGATGACGGTGCCGACACGTTGGTGGTCGGCGGCGGCCTGGTAGGAGCCGCGCTGGCCTGGGGCCTGGCCCGGCTGGGCGAGCGGGTAACGGTGATTGACGAGGGCGACGTGGCGCTGCGCGCCAGCCGCGGCAACTTCGGCCTGGTCTGGGTGCAGTCGAAGGGCGACGGCATGTCCGAATATGCCCGCTGGACCCGGCAGTCGGCCGACCTGTGGACCGACTTTGCCGACGAGCTGGAAGCGGCAAGCGGCGTTTCGCCGGAATACCAGAAGCCTGGCGGGCTGCATTTCCTGCTGTCCGAGGCGGCGCTCGAGGCGAAGCGGGCGCAGATCAACCGCATGCACAATGTCAACGGCGCGCTTGGCTACGGCGTCGAGCTGCTGGACCGGAAGGCGCTCGACGGGATTTTTCCCGGCCTCGGTCCCGATGTGATCGCCGGGAGCTATTCGCCCCATGACGGACATGCCAGCCCGCTGAAGCTGTTGCGCGCGCTGCACGCCGGACTGGCTGCGCGGGGCGGACGCTACGTCTCCGATGCCAAGGCGCAGGCGGTCGAGCGCGACGGATCGGGCTTCGTGGTCAGGACCGCCAAGGGCAGCTTTCGCGGCGGCAAGGTGGTGCTGGCGGCCGGGCACGGCAACAAGTGGCTTGGACCGTCGCTCGGCCTGAACGTGCCGCTGATTCCGGAAAAAGGCCAAATTCTCGTCACCGAGCGGATCCGGCCGCTGCTGCCGATGCCGACCCATGTGCTGCGCCAGACGACGGAGGGCACGGTGATGATCGGCGACAGCCATGAGGACACCGGCTATTCGACCGACAGCGAGACGCCGGTGCTGACCAGGATCGCCCGCGATGCGGTGCGATCGTTCCCGGCGCTGGCCGGTGCCCGCATCGTGCGCAGCTGGGGCGCCGTGCGCATCCTCAGCCCGGACGGATGTCCGATCTACCAGGAGTCGGAGAGCCATCCCGGTGCGTTTTCCGTCAACTGCCATTCCGGCGTCACGCTGGCGGGCGCGCACGCGCTCTCGCTGGCGCCGATGCTGGCGCGCGGCAAGCTCGATTCCGAACTCGACGTTTTTTCTTCCAGGAGGTTCGCAGATGGTTCCGTCACGCGCGCGGCGCATTGAAGAAGTCCGCACGATCAGCTTCGAATTCGAGGGCCTGGCGGTGCAGGCGCAGGAAGGCGACAGCGTCGCGGCGGCGCTGACCGCCGCCGGCATCGTCGATCTGCGCGATTCGCCGGTGTCCGGCGCTCCCCGCGGCATCTACTGCATGATGGGCGCCTGTTTCGACTGTCTGGTCGAAATCGACGGCCAACCCAACAGGCAGGCCTGCATGTGCGAGGTGCGCGAGGGGCTTGTCGTCCGCCGCCAGCAGGGCCGTGCGGAGCTGGAGCTGTGAGCGCGCGGTCGGTTGACCTGCTGGTCATCGGCGCCGGGCCGGCGGGAATCGCCGCGGCCACCGAGGCGGCCGGGCTCGGCCTGTCGGTGAGCGTCATGGACGAGCAATCGCGCCCCGGCGGCCAGATCTACCGCGGCATCGAAACCGCGAGCCCGAAACGGCTTGCCGTACTCGGCAAGGATTACGCGGCCGGCCGCTCGCTCACCGAAAGCTTCCGCTCGAGCGCGGCGGAGTATCTGCCAGACACGCTGGTCTGGAACATCGGATCGGACCGATCGGTGGACTTCAGCCGCGGCGGCAGGGCGCAGCAGATGAATCCCTCGGCCATCCTGGTGGCCACCGGCGCGCTGGAACGGCCGATGCCGATTCCGGGCTGGACGCTTCCCGGCGTGACCACGGCCGGAGCGCTGCAGATCCTGCTCAAGAGCTCGGGCATCGTCAGGGACAACTGCGTTCTGGCTGGCGCCGGCCCGCTGCTGTGGCTCGTGGCCACGCAGATGATCGCTGCCGGCGCGCGACCGGCGGCGATCGTCGAAAATCTCCCGCGCGGCAGGATTGTCGCCGGATTGCGCCATCTTCCAGGCGCGCTGCGGGCGCGCGAGTATCTGTTCAAGGGCCTGGCGATGATCGCGCGGGTGAAGGCGGCCGGTGTTCCGGTCTATGCCAACGCCACCGGGCTCGCCATCGAGGGCTCGACGCAGGCCGAGGCGATCACGTTCAGCTCGGGCGGCAGGCAGCACCGCATCGAAACGGATGCCATCGCGCTGCATCAGGGCGTGGTGCCCAACCAGCAGATCACGAGGCTGGTGGGCGCGGAGCACCGTTGGGATGCGGCACAGGCCTGCTTCCACCCCGTGCTCGACGCGCGGTTCCGCACCTCCGCCGACAGCATCTATGTCGCCGGCGACGGCGCGGCCATCAATGGCGCCAGACCTGCGGCGCTGCAGGGCCGGCTTGCCGCATTGTTGATCGCGGAAGACCAGGGCAGGCGCGTGGGGACAGAGCGGATCCGACGGCTTCAGGCCGGGATTGCCCGCGACAAGTCCGTCCGGCCGATGCTGGAGACGATCTATGCGCCGGCACCCGAAATCCTCGCGCCGGCCGACAGCACCCTGATCTGTCGCTGCGAAGAGGTAACGGCTGGCGAAATCCGCTCGGTGGTCGACCTTGGCGCACCGGGTCCAAATCAGATCAAATCGATGCTGCGCGCCGGCATGGGACCATGCCAGGGGCGTGTCTGCGGATTGGCCGTCGCCCAGATCATCGCCGACCGGAAGGGCGAGACGCCGGAGGAGACGGGCTACTACCGGATTCGTCCGCCGATCAAGCCGATCACCCTGGCGGAACTTGCCGCCTACGCACCGGACGAGGACGCGCCGCGCGCCGCAAGCGGCGACGCCGCGGCATGACTCCCGCCGGCCGAAGCGGGACGCGAGGCTTTGACCTGGTCGTCGTCGGCGGCGGAATCCACGGCTCTTCCGCAGCACTTTTCGCGTCCCTGCGCGGGCTCTCGGTGGCAGTGCTCGAAAAGGACACGGTGGCCCGCCACGCCTCGGGCACCAATGCGGGAGGCGTGCGGCGGCTTGGACGCCACCACGCCGAGATTCCGATCTCGCAGCGCTCGATGCAGATCTGGTACGGCATTGCCGACCTTCTCGATGACGATTGCGGCTTCCAGATCGCGCCTCAGATCAAGGTCGCCGAGACGGACGCCGAACTGGCCGGATTGTCGCAGCGCGCCGGCGAGCTTCAGGCGATGGGCTACGACCACGAGATCATTCTCGACCGTGCCGGACTGCGCCGGCACCTGCCCGCCATCTCCGATCATGCGGTGGGAGGGCTGGCGAGCCTCAAGGATGGTTTCGCGCAGCCCTACAAGACGACATTCGCCATCCAGCGCAAGGCCATGGAGAAGGGGGCGCGGTTCTACGAACATTGCCAGGCCGGCCGCATCCATCGATCCGACGGAGTCTGGCAGGTCGAGACAGCGGACGGGGTGTTCGCGGCACCCAGGCTGCTCAATGCCGCCGGCGCCTGGGCCGGCGCGATCGCAGGCGCGCTCGGCGAAGCCGCGCCGGTCGAGGCCATCGCCCCTATGATGCTGGTGACCAACCGGGTTCCGCATTTCTGCGATGCCGTGGTGGGAGCCGCGGGCAGGCCGCTGTCGTTCAAGCAGATGCCGAACGGCACCGTCGTCATCGGCGGCGGACGGCGGGGTCGAGCCGACCGGCATGCAAACCGATCCGAAATCCTGTTCAACGAGCTGCAGCTGACGGCCGAAACGGCGATGAGCCTGTTTCCGGTCATGCGCTCGGCCTCGATCGTGCGCAGCTGGTCGGGCGTCGAGGGCCGCATGCCCGACGACATCCCCGTCATCGGTCCTTCGGCCCGCCACGAGGGTCTCTACCATGCCTTTGGCTTCTCGGCGCATGGCTTCCAGATGGGGCCGGGCGTCGGCGAACTGATGGCCGAACTGATCGCCACCGGGGCGACCCAGGCGCCGATCACACCCTTTTCCATTGCCCGTTTTGCCGTTTGAGCCGGCTTTGCCGTCTGGACCGCAGGCCGGGCCTGTTCCGAAACCACCCCAAGAAAGGACAATACCTTGGTTCAGCGATACATCCCCACGCGCATCAATCACCGCGTCGTCGAAGCCGGCGGCATCCTGCATTTCGGCGGCCTGATCGCGGACGATCTCAGCCTCGACATGAAGGGCCAGACCGCGCAGATCTGCGCCAAGATCGAGAAACTGCTGGCTGAGGTCGGCTCGTCAAAGGAAAAACTCGTCACCGCGATGCTCTACATCACTGATTTCGCGCAGAAGGACGGCATGAACGAAGCCTGGCTCGAATGGCTGGAGGCCGAGCATCTGCCGACCCGCGCGACGATCGGAGTCGCCGAACTGGGCCCGAACGTGCTCATCGAGGTGGTGGTGTCCGCCGTCCGCTGAGGCCGATGCCCGGCCTGAGACAGCGTTGAAGGCGGCGGCCAGTCCCGGCCGCCGCCTTCCGCACGAAAGCTTCTGCCTTTGCCGGTGGCCGCCAGCCTTCGGCGCGCATGGCAGGCTGGGTCATCAGCCGGTGAGCGCAGGCGCCCTTGCCCTGACCGCGTGTCTGGGGCAAATGGGTGATGATGAATGCGAATGATTTCTGGGTTTTCGGCTATGGCTCGCTGATGTGGCGGCCGGGTTTCGACCATGTCGAGACCCGCATGGCGCTGCTGCGCGGCTATCATCGCGCGCTTTGCGTATGGTCGCATGTGCATCGCGGCACGCCGGAACGGCCTGGCCTGGTCCTCGGCCTGGACCGCGGCGGCTCCTGTCGGGGGCTCGCCTTCCGGGTGCTCGGCCAGGATCGCGACGCGGTGATGGCCTATCTGCGCGCCCGCGAACTCGTCACCAGCGTGTATCTCGAGACCAGCCACCGGGTCCGGCTGGAAACGGGCATTGATGTGCAGGCGGTGGCCTATGTGGTCGACCGCAGGCACGTGCAGTATTCCGGGCCGCTGTCGACCGAGGATGCGGTCAGATCCGTCAGGGGCGCGGTGGGGCAGTCAGGACCGAACGAGGCGTATGTCCGCAACACCGTCGACCATCTGCGCGGATTGCGTATCCGCGACCACCGGCTCGAGGCGATCGTGGGCGCCTTGCCCGGCGTCAGTGACTGAAGGCCTCTGGGCCACGACACCTTGCCAACTGCCGTCGCTGGTCCGTCGCGCGGGCCTCAGCGGGCCGTCAGCTCGGCCATGCGGCGCTTCGCGTCCTCGCGGAGCGGCAGCTGCGGATTGGCGCGGATGGTTTCCACCAGCAGCGCGTCGCTGGCGCTCTCCATCTCGTCGATCAAGCGCTTCATGAACACGTCAGGATCGATCCCCGCCGGTATCGCCGGCAGGATGCGGACCTTGAAATGGCCGGGGAAGCGCAGGAACTTGCGGCGCGGCCAGAACAGGCCCGGATGCATGACCACGGGGACCACAGGCACGTCGAGATCCCGGTAAAGTCTGGCGATGCCGTATTTGTAGTCCGGCGCCGCACCCGGCGGGCGCCGGGTGCCCTCGGGATAGATGATGAGCTGGCGGCCCTTGCGCATTTCCTGCTTGGTGCGCTCCATCACCGCCGTCATCACCTTGCCCTTGGCGCCGCGGTTGACCGGAACCATGTTCATCTTGGTGATGTACTGGCCGAACAGCGGAATCCAGCGCAGCTCGCGTTTGAGGATATAGACCGGATCGTCAAGCCACGGCAGCAGCGCATAGGCGTCCCAGAACGACTGGTGCTTGGGCGCGAAGATGTAGGCGCCGGCGGGAATGTTCTCCAGGCCCTCGATCTCGAAAGTGGTGCCGACGATCTTGTCCATCAGCCAGTGGTTGGACATCGCCCAGTCCTTCGGGACCCGCCAGGCCTTCCTGTGGCTCGAGAGAAAGAAGACCGGACTGAGCACGACCATGCGGCCGATCAGGTTGAGGTAGAAGGCTGCGTTGAAGAGAATGGAGCGGATGGCGATCATGAAATTCCCGTTCTGGCGCTGCCGGCGCCCGGGGCGGAGCCGTCAAGCATTCCGGTTACACCATGACGGCAGACGCGAAAACCGGAGCGGGAGAAATTCTTTCACTCGGCCAGCATGACCGAGGCGGTCCTGGGCTTGGGCCGGGCCGCGTCGGCGCGCAGGCCGGTGCCGGCGGTCTTGGCGCCGGACCAGCTGCGCAGCCGCGCGAAGCTGTACTTGAAATATTCGATGACCAGCGTCCTGAGCGCGATCGGATCGCCCAGCCACTCCTGGGTCCTGAGATCGGTGAGGCTGACCGGATAGGCGAGGAAGGTGACGTCGGGGCTCGCCTCGGCGAGTTCGAGCAGGCTGCGCGGCATGTGGTAATTGTTGGTGACCACCAGCACCCTGCGATAGCCCTTCTCGCGGATCCAGTGAGCGGTCTCGTTGGCATTGCCGATGGTGTCGAGCGCCTCATAGCCGATGTCGACGCAACAGGCGAACATTCGCCCGTTGGCGCCGGTCACGCGCTGCAATTCGGGCCCGGATGTCGCCGGATTGACGCCTGAGATCAGCAGCCGCTGGCCGATGCCGTCTTCCAGCAGTTCCAGCGCCTGGTCAATGCGCTGGTAGCCGCCCGTCAATGCGACGATCGCTTCCACCGACCCGGTGTCGGCCGGCACCGACAATGTGGCGATCCGGTCGGTGAAGCGAAAGAAGCCGATCAGGCCAAGCGCGACGATGCCGATGAGCAGCAGGGTCAAAGTCTTGAGTGCATAATGCACAATCCGGCGCAACCGTTTCAAGACGGTTGTGCGCGGCGGGGCGTTTCGCATTGACGTGCCACGAACGGTCTCGAGCCTCATTGCCCAATCCATAACCCGAGAATCGGGCAAGGACCAGACCGATTCTTGTCCGAAACGGGGCATGCCCGTTTCCGGCGAGCGGTGTCGCCGGACGCGATGGTGCCGGTCGCGACGACGGCGCCAAAGCACATCGCCTGGCGTGGAATTGCGCGCTTGGCCCTGGCTCTTCGCAGGCATGCCTGGCGTGTCCACGGACCGGCCGAACGCTCCCTGGCGACAGGCATCAGTCCAGCTCGCCGAACGAAGGGTCGGCGCGCTCCCGGTCGATCTCCCGGATGGTGCGGATCACGGTCAGCCGTGTGGTGATGGCGGTCATCCCGGCAATCAGGGCGATGACGAAGACGATGCCGACATATCCGGCGCCGCCAAGAAGGAACCGTCCAAACAGCGCCGAGGCCTGATCGGCGAGCGGTGTGGCCATGGATGCCTGCTGCCAGATGCTGAGCGCCAGGAAGGTGAGGCCGGCCGCGCAGCCGCCCACGCTCGCCCCCTTGAGCCCGATGATCAGGAAGCGGCGCTGGAACTGCGATGCGATGAAGCCGGATTCCGCGCCAACGAAATGCAGCACCTCGATAATGTGGCGGTTGCCGGCCATGGCCCCGCGGGTGGCGAAGATGACCGTCAGCATGGTGGTGGCGAGCATCAGGGTGAGAACGGCGATGCCGATGACGATGGTCGTGCGGGCCATGGCAATCAGCCGGTCCGTCCAGGCGCGGTGGTCATCGAGCGCCGCCTGCGGCACCGCTTCGGCCAGGGCCTGCCGAATGGCGCCGAAATCGGGGGGCGCGGTCTCGTCGATGGTGATGATGACCAGCCGCGGCACCGGCAGGTCATCCATGCTGAAATCACTGCCGAGCCATGGTTCGAGCAGCCGCGCGGTGGCGGCGCGGTCGACGATCTCTGCGCTGAGCACGCCGCTGAACGACAGCACGGACGTGCGGACGGAGTCGAGGGCCAGATCCATGTCGGCTCCATCTGCCGGCTTGACCTGAATGGTGATCTCGCGCGAGATCTGCCCCTGCCAGCTCTCAGCCGTCTCGCGAACCATGGTGACGCTGCCCAGCGTCATGCAGCAGAGAAACGACATGATGGCGATGACAATGACCAGTGCGCTGCCCGAGACATTGCCGCGCGGCACGATCGGAGCCATAGGGCGCAGCACCACCGGGCGCGGCCGGCGCGGGTCTCCGGTGCGGGCGGGATTGGCGTCAGTCATAGATATCGAGCCGCCCTTCGCTCAGAATCATCCGGCGCGCATCGACCTTGTCCATCAGGGTCAGGTCATGGGTTGCGATGACGACGGCGGTGCCGAGCCGGTTGAGTTCGATGAACAGGCTCAAAAGCCGCTGGGCCATCGGTGGGTCGACATTGCCGGTGGGTTCGTCAGCGAGCAGGATTTCCGGCTGGTCGATGAGCGCCCGGGCAATGGCCACGCGCTGCTTCTCACCGCCCGACAACACAGGCGGAAGCACATTGATGCGCTCGCCGAGGCCGACCCATTTCAGCAGTTCGATGACGTCGGAGCGATAGGTGGATTCATCCTTGCCTCGCACCCGGAGCGGCAGGGACACGTTCTCGTAGGTGGTCATGTGGTCGAGCAGGCGGAAATCCTGGAAGACGATGCCGATGCGTCGCCGCAAGAGCGGCAACTCATCGCGCCCGATGGATGAAATGTCGCGGTCGAACATGCGAATCAGCCCGCGCGTCGGGTGCAGCGACATGAACAAGAGCCGCATCAGCGTGGTCTTGCCGGCGCCGGAAGGGCCGGTGAGGAACTGGAAGGACTTCTTCGGAATGTCAAAGGTGAGATCGCGCAACACCTCGGGCCCCATGCCATAGCGCAATCCGACATTTTCAAAATGAATCAAGGGTACTTTCCTGTCCGCAGCTCGCTGCACGGTCGCCCCCGCATGGTAAACGCAAGGTTAAAGCAGCCGCGATGGCTGCGGTCTGTGGCGCTTGTTTTCCAAGCATTAACCATTCCCGTTTACGTCTCGGCAACGGATGTTTCAATGGCTGGTAAGCCTTAGCGCGGAAAAGAGACCTCAATGAGCCGGTCACGCGACCAATTGCGGATGATCGACCCCGGGCTTGACGATTTGCTGCGCCCCCTTCCGCCTGCCGCCGCGGCATCTTCCCTGTCTGTCCGCGACGTTGAGGACGCCGAGTTCGAGATCGTCTCCGCCCCACCTGCCGACCGACGGCCGCACCCGGCTCAGACCGCGTCTGCCGACGCGTCGACGATGGGCGAGCCCGGAGCGGAAACGGCCGCCGTCAGGCCAAGGCGGGATCCGCACGGGCTGCGGATCTTTACAGGCGGCTCTGCGATACGGCGCTCCCGGCCTGCCGTCGGAGCCTTATGCGGCGGAGTGGCTGTCGTGGCGCTTGCCGCCTTCTGGATGGCCGGAGGTCACGCGCTCTTCATCCCGCAGGCGACACCGGCGGGCGCCGCGGTTCCCGTCCCCGCTTCGCCAACCGCAATGCCGACCGCGTCCGTCGTCGACCAACCGGCCGCGAAGCCAGCCGTGGCGGTAGCCGAGCCCGTACAGGTCATCCGCGCCACACCGCGCCCGCCGCGGATCGAGCGCGCCGGCTCGATCCTGATGATTCGCGGCGGCAGCTGA
The DNA here is from genome assembly GCF_003182275.1 of Hoeflea marina. GTDB lineage: Bacteria > Pseudomonadota > Alphaproteobacteria > Rhizobiales > Rhizobiaceae > Hoeflea > Hoeflea marina. The sequence goes on along the minus strand of NZ_QGTR01000005.1, from coordinate 67,715 downwards.
ACGACGCCGTCTGATGTGAATGGTGGGAAACAAGGGTTCCAAGTCGATCCTGCTTCCGCTAGGACTTGGTCGGGTGCGGGCCGCGGCTGTCGCGGACGAAGCGTCCTCCCAATGCAACAGGGTCACCTGCGGGTGACGGACATGATCCAGAGGAGTGCTTCATGCCGGTCGTGCGCGGTAAAATCATCGAACCGCTGTTTACCCCCGCCCAGATTGCCGAGCGCAACCTGTCCATGGCAGCCGAAATCGCGAGGAATCCGAAGCATGACCTGCTGGTCATCTCGATCCTGAAGGGGTCGTTCATCTTCGCCGCCGATCTCATTCGCGCCCTGCATGATGTCGGGCTGGCGCCGGAGGTCGAGTTCATCACCCTGTCGAGCTACGGCAAGGGCACGACCAGCCAGGGCGTCAAGATCATCAAGGACATCGACAGCGATGTGCGCGGCCGCGACGTGCTGCTGATCGATGACATCCTCGAATCGGGCAGGACGCTGCGCTTTGCGCGCGACCTGATGTATGAGCGAGGGGCCCGCCATGTCGATATCGCTGTTCTGCTGGACAAGCGCTCGCGGCGCGAGGGAAGTCTGGATGCCGAATATGTCGGTTTCGAATGCCCGGACTATTTCGTCGTCGGTTACGGCATGGACGTGGCCTATGCATTCCGCGAACTGCCCTTCGTCGGCGTCGTCAAGGGCGACGCCTGAGGCCACCGCAGGCCCTGACCGGGCGCAAACCGCGGCCCCCCAGAATTGGGGAGAGCATCAAATTTGACCTGGCTGCCGCCACCGGCGCAGCATGGGGCGTGATTCGCAACTGGTGCAACGGTGGAGCGGAAGCATGGCGCGTATCCTCATCGCCGAAGACGAAAGTTCGCTTCGCGTCTTCGTGGCACGGGCGCTGCGGCTGGACGGCCACGAAACCGTCGAGGCGGCCGACGGTGCGGAGGCGCTCGACCACATCGTCAGCGAGGAGTTCGATCTGCTGCTCTCGGACATCCGCATGCCGGTAATGGACGGCATTGAGCTGGCGATGGAAGTGGCGAAGCTCCGCCCCGCACTGCCGATCCTTCTCATGACCGGCTACGCCGAACAGCGGGAGCGGGCCGATTCGCTGACCAGGATCATCGTCGATGTCCTCGAGAAGCCGTTCACCCTGCCGCAGATCCGGCAGGCGGTCGCCGATGCATTGGCGGCATGACCTGACGCCCTATTGCAGGTCCAGCAACCGCTCCAGGTAGCGCTTCTCCACATCCGGTCCCAACTGATCGCCGAGCCGCTTGCGGATGGCGTCCAGGATCTCGCGGGCCCGCTGGATGTCGATCTCGTCGGGCACCTTGACGCGTGAGCCGAAATCGGGGCCGGTGGTGGCTCTCGGACGACCGAGCGGATCGCGGTCATCCGAATTGCGGTTGCCGGTGCGCGCCGCGCCCTCGCCCTCCGCCTCGCCCTGTTCATTGCCCATGGCCTGCATCATCTGGTTCATCATGTCCTCGGCGCCCTGGCGCAGCGCCTGCAGCGCCTTGCCCTGGTTGGACAGCGCATTGCCGGTCTCGCCCTCGCCGAGATCGCCAGCGGCGTCGCCCATCGCCTCTCCGGCCTCGCCGAAGCCCTCGGAGGGGGTGATTCCCATCGCCTCCAGATCCTTCTGCAACTGGCCAAGGGCATCGCGCAGCGCCTGCTGACCCTGACTCAGTTCGCCGAGCTGTTGCTGCTGGCTCTGCCCGTCCTGGCCCTCCTGTTGCTGCTCGTCGCCGCCCTCGCCGGGCTGCATCTGCCGCCCCTGCTGGTCGAGGCGGAATGTCTGGTCCATCAGTTGCTGCTGCTGGCGCATCATCTCGCCGAGCTTGTCCATCTGCTGGCGCATCGGCCCGCCCTGCTGCTGCTGGCGCTGCTGGCGGCCGGCCTGCAGGTTGTTCATCATCCGCTGCAGTTCCGAGAGCATCTGCTGAGCCTGCTCTCGGGCGCCGGAGCGGGCGAGATTCTCGATCTGGTCGAGCATGTTCTCAAGATCGCGCTGGCGCAGCATGTTCTGCGGGTCCATGGGCTGCTGCTGCGCCTGGTTGGATTCGGCCTGCCTGGCGAGCGCCTGCATGTATTCCTGCATCGCCTCGCGCAGCTCGTCCATCAGCTTGGCGATCTCCTCGTCGGTGGCGCCGTTCTCGAGCGCCTCCGACAGAGCGCGCTGCGCGTCGCGCAGCCGGCGTTCGGCCAGCGACAGGTTGCCGTCCTCGATCTGCAGCGCCACGCCCCAGAGATAGTCGACCGCAGCCCTGAGATCGTCGTCATTGTGGGCATAGGCGAGCCGGCCGCGCACCGACTTCATCAGCAGATAGTGGATCAGGTTGGGGATCGTCTCCTCGGGCGCGACCATCAGCGCATCGTTGAGCTCCAGCGCGCGGTCCACATTGTTGGCGTCGAGCGCCACAAGACCGCGCTGTTCGACCACCGCGGCGGCCAGGGGCTCGGAAAAACGCCGACCGGGAAGCACAGTTTCCAGTGTCTCGCTGCGTCCCTGCTGTCCGGCGCCGTCGGTCGCCACCAGCGTGATGCGAACCTTCTGGCCGGCGAGGGGGTGCTCGGTGAGGTCCTGGCTCGATGTGGCGCGGTTGTCGGCGGAATTGCGCCGAGGCAGCGTCAGGCGGTATTTCGGCGGCTCGAACAGGGGTCGCGCGTCGGGCCCCTGGGAGTCCAGCGGGACGATCTCGGCCTCGGCCGAGACCAGGCCGTGGTCGTCGCTGAGCGTGTAGTCGAGTTCGAGCGCGCCATTGACGGCACGGCGCGGCTCCTCGACAAAAGACGCCACGGGCGGCTGGTCGGGCAGCATGCGAATCGGCCACTGCCGGGGCGCCGTGCCGGCCGCCACTTCTAGAACGCCGTCGGCCGTCGGCTTGTAGGTGAAGACAGTCGACTGCGGCGATCCCCTGTCCGTCGGCGCGGCGGCGGCAAGCGCCGGATCCGCGGCGGGCAACGGCCGGCTTTCGCCGCTGGCGGCGTCGCGCCAGGAAACCGCCGCGTCGGGAGAGGCGCCGCCAAGCCTGACGGTGATCTGGCTGCCGACGATGGCCTCGACCGGTCCCTGGCCATTGTTGACCAGCCCTGTGAGAAAGACTGGCGGCTTGCTGACATAGGATGGCGGGCTGATCCAGGCATCGATGCGGATGTCGGGCAGGCTGGCGCGGTCATGGCGCATGAAGGCATCGGCGATCCGCCCGGAGCCCGACGACAGCGAGTAGGCGCCCGCGGTGATCAGCATGAGGACCACGGCGACACGGCCGCCATAGGGGTCGCGCTCAGGCAGGTTGGACCGGGGAATGCCGGTCGACAGCTGGCCGATCTGCCGCGCCATGCGGCGCTGGTGCTCTTGCCAGAGGGCGCGGGCGAAGGCATCGTCATTGTCGATCCGGTCGTCCTGCACCGCGACGGCCTGGTGACGGATCAAATTCTGCCGTTCGATCCGCTCGTCGATGGCGCGGCCGGCGGCAGGGCGGAAATGGCTGAAGGGCCAGAGCGAAGCCAGGCCGGCCAGGGCGAGCAAGCCGAGCGATCCGAGCCGCAGCCATTCCGGCACGGCGCGGAACCATCCCAGCCATGAGAGGATCAGGAACAGCGCAACAACACTGCAGATAGGAGTTGCCAGCAGCAACAACTGCTCGGCGGCCATCACCAGACGCATCCGCAACCGGATCAGCGACAGCGGTCGGGAGGTCACGCCGGCCTCGGCTCGGTCCGGAGTCTCGTTGCCGTCGCGCGGCTGGGCCATCGGCATCTCCCTTGCGGTTTTGAGCAAAGATAGCACCGATTGCGGCCTTGGCGAGGCCTGTCGCGAAAAAGTGAGCGGCAGGTGCGGGGGCCCTGCCTGGCGGTTCAAGCCTCGGCGAGCCAGTCCGGAACCGAATCCAGCGCGATCATCTCCTCATAGGTGGGACGCTTGCGCACCACATGGAACCGATTGCCCTTGACCAGGACTTCCGGAACCAGCGGCCTGGTGTTGTAGGTACCCGCCTGCACCGCGCCATAGGCCCCCGCCGATCCGACCGCGATGAGGTCGCCGGCCTTCAGCGCCGACATCTCGCGGTCCTTGGCAAGGTAGTCGCCGCTCTCGCAGACCGGACCGACAATGTCGGCCTTGATGCGCGAGCCGCTGGCAGCCGACAGCACGACCGGGCGGATCTCGTGCCATGCTTCGTAGAGGGTCGGGCGGATAAGGTCGTTCATGGCCGCATCGACAATGACGAAAGTCTTCTCGCCGCCATCCTTCACATAGATGACCTCGCTGACCAGAACGCCGGCATTGGCGACGATCATCCGGCCGGGTTCGAAGATCAGCTTACAGCCAAGGTCCCCGACCCGTGCCTTGACCATTCTGGCGTAGGCCTCGGGGTTCGGCGGCACGGTTTCGTCGTCGCGATAGGGGACGCCGAGTCCGCCGCCCAAGTCGAAATGGCTGATGTCGTGACCGTCGGCGCGCAGCACACCGATGAGTTCGACCATCAGCTTGAGCGCGTCGTCATAGGGCTGAAGGTCGGTGATCTGGCTGCCGATATGCATGTCTATGCCGATGACCCGGACCCCGGGCAATGTCGCGGCATGGCGATAGACTTCGCGGGCGCGCTGCCAGGAGATGCCGAACTTGTCCTCCTTCTTGCCGGTGGAGATCTTGGCATGGGTTCTGGCATCGACGTCGGGATTGATGCGGAACGAGATCGGCGCCACCTTTCCCGTGGCCAGCGCCCGCGCGTTGAGCACTTCCAGTTCCGGCTCGGACTCGATGTTGAAACAGCAGATGCCGGCGGCGAGCGCCGCGTCCATCTCGCGCGGCAGCTTGCCGACGCCGGAAAACAGGATCTTTTCGGCGGGCACGCCGGCTGCCAGCGCGCGGCGCAGTTCGCCTTCCGAGACCACGTCTATGCCCGATCCGAGTCTCGCGAGCGTCGTCAGCACGGCCTGGTTGGAGTTGGCCTTCATGGCGTAGCAGACCATCGAATCGATGTCCGCGAAGGCATCGGCAAAGACGGTGTAGTGCCGCGACAGCGTAGCACTGGAATAGCAGTAGAAAGGGGTTCCGACGGCCTTGGCGATGGCCGGCAGGCTCACCTCCTCGGCGTGAAGCACGCCATTGCGGTATTCGAAATGATTCAACGGGGTCGCCTATTCGAGGAGTCCGTCAAGGATGAAGCGGCGGTCCTCTACGGGCGGCGTCGTCTCCGTGCCTTGCGCGGGCGGGTTGGTCATGGTTGCGCCTGGTCGTTCCAGTCCGCCCTTGCGGCCGCAGCCCGACAGGGCCACCGTCAGGACGGCGATGGTGCAGATGGTTTTCACCCAAGGGCTGATGGTCATGGTGTCTGATCCTGCGTCTTGGCGGGCGTGGGCTGGAATGGAGGCTTACATAGCGGGTTTTTGCGGCGGTGTGCACCCTTATTCCTTTGATGCATCTGGGTGCCGGCTTGATCAATTGCGGGCGCGCCACCAGGCGATCTGCTTGCGAACCTCGGAAGGGGCCGTGCCGCCAAAGCTCTGGCGGCTGGCAACCGATGCCTCGACGGTGAGAACGTCGAAGATGCCGTCGGTGATGGCGGGATTGATGGCCTGCAGGTCGGCCAGCGACAGGTCGGCGAGCTCGCAGCCCCTCTTTTCGGCCAGCGCCACGGCATGTCCGGTGGCATGGTGGGCGTCGCGGAACGGCAGGCCGGCCTCGCGCACCAGCCAGTCGGCGAGATCGGTGGCCGTGGAATAGCCGGTGCCGGCAGCGGCCTTCATCCTGTCGGCGCGAATGGTCATGTCGCGGACCATGCCGGTCATCGCGGCAAGCGCGAGTTCCAGGCTCTCGGCGGCATCGAAGACCTGTTCCTTGTCTTCCTGCATGTCCTTGGAATAGGCGAGCGGCAGGCCCTTCATGATGGTGAGCAGCGCCACCAGCGAGCCGTTGATGCGGCCGGTCTTGGCGCGCACCAGCTCGGCCGCGTCGGGGTTCTTCTTCTGCGGCATTATCGACGAGCCGGTGGAAAAGGCGTCCGACAGCCGGACGAAGCCGAACTGCGGCGTCGACCAGATGACGATTTCCTCGGCGATCCGCGACAGATGCGTCGCCGCGATCGCCGCGATCGACAGGAATTCAAGGGCGAAATCGCGGTCCGAGACCGTGTCGATGGAGTTGCGGGTGGGCTCGCGGAAGCCCAGCGCCTTTGCCGTCATGTGACGGTCGATGGGAAATCCGGTGCCGGCAAGGGCCGCAGCGCCGATCGGACTTTCGTCGAGATGCTCGATGGCGTGGCGGACCCGCTGGCGGTCGCGGCCGAACATCTCGACATAGGCCATGCAATGGTGGCCGAAGGTCACCGGCTGGGCGGTCTGGAGATGGGTGAAGCCGGGCATGACGGTGTCGGCGTGTTCCTCGGCGCGGTCGAGAAAGGCGCCGATCAGGCCGCTGAGCGCCGCTTCGGTCCGCTGCAGCTCTTCCTTGACCCAGAGGCGGAAATCGAGCGCCACCTGGTCGTTGCGCGAGCGTGCCGTGTGCAGCCGGCCCGCGGCGGGGCCGATTAGCTCGGCCAGGCGCGATTCGATGTTCATGTGGATGTCTTCGAGCCGGCGGGAGAAGACGAAGCTGCCGGATTCGATCTCTGACAGAATCGTGTTCAGCCCGTGAGTGATCTTGTCGCAGTCCTCCGCCGAAATTATGCCAGTATTGCCCAGCATCGCCGCATGGGCGATTGAACCGCGGATGTCCTGCGCATAAAGCTTGCGGTCGAAGTCGATGCTGGCATTGATCTCCTCCATGATCGCCGCCGGTCCGGAGGCGAAGCGTCCGCCCCACATCTGGTTGGAGGCCTTCGGGTCCTTGCTGTCTGACATGAGCCTGTCCTGGAGTTTTTCATGAGCCATTCATCACCGAGACTGTCCACCGCCGCCCTGGCTGCCATCGCAATCGGGCTCGGCGCCGCAGTCAGCGCCGGCTGGATATACGGGAACGGACTGCACTATGGCAATGGAGAGGCGGCACAAAACCAGGTCGCGATCGTCGGCGGCGAGTGCGAGACCAAAGCCAAAACCCTGGCGGAGCTCAAGCCGCTGGCCCGCGGCGAGGTTGCGGCAATGGCGATCCGCGAGGAGGCGACACCGCTGCCGGCGCTGAGTTTCGTTGACACCGACGGGGCGCAGAAGACGCTCAGCGATTATCGTGGGCAGGTGCTGCTGGTCAATCTGTGGGCGACCTGGTGCGCGCCCTGCAGGGCCGAGATGCCGGCGCTGTCGAAGTTGCAGGCAGATCTTGGCGGGGCAGGGTTTTCGGTGATGCCGATCAACATCGACACCGGCGACGTGGCCAAGCCGCAGGCATTCCTGGCCGAAATCGGCGTTGACAATCTGGGCCTGCACCGCGACCCGTCGATGGACGTGTTCAACACGATGAAGAAGCAAGGCCTGGCCTTCGGCCTGCCGGTGACCCTGCTGGTCGGCGCCGACGGCTGCCTGATGGGGGCGATGAACGGGCCGGCCGAATGGGCCGGCGCAGACGCCCATGACCTTGTGAAGGCAGCCATCGCCGCGCAGACGCCGGTGCCCGCTGGCTCCTGACGGCACGACCTGCCGGAGCGCTTCAGTTTTTCATTGGATCGCAGAAGCGCTCCGGGTGACTGAATTGTCGCATTCCCTGCGACGACGTGAATTTCACGGCCGCCGGAAATGCTCTCAGCACGTCGCGGGAATTCAGATTCACGCGATGTGCTTTAGCTCCTTGTACGGGCGACATGAATTAGCGCGTAGGAACCGGCACGTCGCCGCGATAGTCGTAGAAGCCGCGGTTCGACTTGCGGCCAAGCCAGCCCGCCTCGACATATTTGACCAGCAGCGGGCAGGGGCGATATTTCGAATCCGACAGCCCGTCGTGCAGCACCTGCATGATCGACAGGCAGGTGTCGAGCCCGATGAAATCGGCCAACTGCAGCGGCCCCATGGGATGGTTGGCCCCGAGCTTCATGGCGGTGTCGATGGCCTCCACCGATCCGACGCCCTCATAGAGCGTGTAGATGGCCTCGTTGATCATCGGCAGCAGGATGCGGTTGACGATGAAGGCGGGGAAGTCCTCGGCCACGGTGATGGTCTTGTCGAGCGTGTCGATGAAGGCGCGGGCGGACTTGAAGGTGGTGTCCTCGGTGGCGATGCCGCGGACCAGTTCGACAAGCTTCATCACCGGCACCGGGTTCATGAAGTGGATGCCGATGAACCGCTCCGGCCGGTCGGTCGACGAGGCCAACCGGGTGATCGACAGCGACGAGGTGTTGGTGGCCAGGATCGCCTCTGGATTGAGCACCGGGCAGAGCTGCTGGTAGATCTTGCGCTTGACGGTCTCGTCCTCGGTCGCTGCCTCGATCACCAGATCCATGGCGGCAAGGTCGGCCATCGCCGGCGCCGGTCTGATGCGGGCCAGCGCCTGCTCGCGCTCGCTCTCCGTGGTCTTGCCGGAAGAGACCTGGCGGGCGAGGTTGCCCGATATGGTGGCGTGCATGGTCTGCAGCCGGTCGGCCGAGACGTCATGAACCCGGACCTCGTAGCCCGCCATGGCGCAGACATGGGCGATCCCGCCGCCCATCTGACCCGCTCCGATGATGCCGACACTCTTGATCTGGTTGCCCATGGATTTCGCCTGACTGGTCTGTTGGAACGGCGCGAAGCGCATGCCTTACGCACCCGGAGCCGCAAAGCTAAATGGCCGGGATGGAGACGTCCAGCCCGGCCATTGATCTGAGTGAAAAAATGCGAACTCAGAGCGCTTTTTCAAGCTCCGGAAGCGCCGTGAACAGGTCGGCGACCAGTCCGTAGTCGGCAACCTGGAAGATCGGCGCCTCCTCATCCTTGTTGATGGCGACGATAACCTTGGAATCCTTCATGCCGGCCAGGTGCTGGATGGCGCCGGAAATGCCGCAGGCGATGTAGAGGTCCGGAGCGACCACCTTGCCGGTCTGGCCGACCTGCCAGTCGTTGGGCGCATAGCCCGCATCGACGGCTGCACGCGAAGCGCCGACGGCGGCGCCGAGCTTGTCGGCCACCGGCAGGATGACTTCCTTGAACTTGTCCGACGAGCCCAGTGCACGACCACCGGAGATGATGATCCTGGCCGAAGTCAGTTCCGGACGGTCGCTCGAGGACAGGGCGTCGTTGACGAAGGACGACAGTCCCGGATCGCCGGCCGACTTGATGCTTTCAACCTTGGCGGAGCCACCTTCGCCTGCCGCCTGGAAATTGGCGGTGCGAACGGTGATCACCCGCTTGGCGTCGGTGGACCGCACCGTCTGCAGCGCGTTTCCGGCATAGATGCCGCGCTTGAAGGTGTCGGCACCCTTGACCTCGATGATGTCGGAAATCTGCATGACGTCGAGCAGGGCGGCGACGCGCGGCATGACGTTCTTGCCGGAAGTGGTGGCGGGCGCCATCAGAGTGTCGTAGCCGTCGGCGAGCGACACCATAAGCGCCGCCAGCGGTTCGGCGAGCTTGTTGGCGTATTCGTCGCCCTCGGCGAGCAACACCTTGGCGACGCCTTCGAGCTTGGCGGCAGCGTCGCCGGCAGCACCGGCGTCCTTGCCGGCCACCAGAATGTGGATGTCGCCGCCGATTTCCTTGGCTGCGGAAAGCGCCTTGCCTGTCTGGTCGGACAGAGTGGCGTTGTCATGTTCGGCTAGAATGAGAATGGCCATGATTGATTCCTGTCCTTAGAGCACGCCGGCTTCGTTCTTGAGCTTGTCGACCAGTTCGGCAACGGAGCCGACCTTGACGCCGGCCTTGCGGCCGCCGGGCTCCTCGGTCTTGATGACTTCCAGCCGCGGTGTGACATCGACCCCGAAATCCGCCGCGGTCTTCTTGTCCAGCGGCTTTTTCTTGGCCTTCATGATGTTGGGCAGCGAGGCATAGCGCGGCTCGTTGAGGCGCAGGTCAGTGGTGACGATGGCGGGCAGCTTGACCGAGATGGTCTGCAGGCCGCCATCAACTTCGCGGGTGACGCTGGCCGAGCCATCGGCGATGACGATCTTGGAGGCGAACGTCGCCTGGCCCCAGCCGAGCAGGGCGGAGAGCATCTGGCCTGTCTGGTTGGCGTCGTCATCGATGGCCTGCTTGCCGAGAATGACCAGGTCGGGATTTTCTTCCCCGACCACGCCCTTGAGCAGCTTGGCGACGGCGAGCGGCTCGACGAGGGTCTCGCATTCGATGAGGATGGCGCGATCGGCACCCATGGCGAGCGCGGTGCGCAGGGTTTCCTCGGCCTTTGCAGGGCCGATTGAGACGACGACGACTTCGGTCGCGGTGCCGGCTTCGCGCAGGCGCAGGGCTTCCTCGACAGCAATCTCATCGAAGGGATTCATCGACATCTTGACGTTGGAAAGCTCAACGCCGCTGCCGTCTGGCTTGACGCGGATCTTGACGTTGTAGTCGACAACCCGTTTGACCGGTACGAGGATTTTCATTCGATTCCCTTCCTAAAGCTGCGGGCCTCAAGCTGTTTTTCGGACAATGCCCGTGATCGGGGCGCTCCGATAGCCGAATGGCGACATGGATACCCGATTTTGATGCGAATTCAACCGCCGTGCGGCGCCTGAGGCGAAGCTGTCGCAGGCGCAGGCGGATTCTTGGCGGTGGCGCGAGCTCACCCGGTCGTTGTGGGCGGCTCACCGGCCCCAGTGCACCGGCGGCGGCGCATCGGGACCGGACTTGGCCGCGACGGCGGGGTCGGCTGACTTGTGGACGACCGCACGAGGGCTCTCGATGACGCGGTCGAACAGCGGCACTCCGCGGCGACGCATGACCACCACCAGCAGGCCCCCGGCGAGAATGCCGCCCGCATGGGTGGCCCAGGAAACCTCGCCTTCGGGATCGGCCAGCAGCATGACGAACTGGAAACCGACCCAGAGCAGCAATGGAATGTAGGCCGGCAGCGGCAGCGGGATACGGCCCAGGATCAGCACCCAGATCCGAATCCGCGGATGCAGGATCAGATAGGCGGCAACAATTCCGGCCACCGCCCCGGACGCCCCGATCAGCGGAGCCTGCGAGTGCGGCAACAGCAGTCCGTGCACGAAGGCCCCTGCGGCGGCGCAGGCAAGATAGAAGATCAGAAAGCGGACATGCCCCAGCGCGTCCTCGACATTGTCGCCGAAGACCCAGAGAAACAGCATGTTGGAAGCGACATGGAAGAAGTTTCCATGCACGAAGGCATAGGTCAGGTAGGTGAAATTGTCCGGCACCAGCACGTCAAGCGGATCGAGATAGGCAAGACCGTTGGAGACGGCGGGAATGTAGCCCAGTCCGAGCACGGCCGCGGTGGTGAACTCGCTCTCCTCGCCGGCCAGTCCTGTCAGGCCCCATATGGCGAGGTTGACGGCGATCAGCGACCAGGTGACCCATTGCAGCCGGATGTGCTTGAGGCTGTTGAAATCATGCAGCGGGATGAACATCGGGCCTCGCAAATCAGGATACGCTACGGCAACAGGGTGGAAATCCAAACAGTTCCGGGCTGCCGTGGGCGCCCCGGGGCCCCAGCCGGCCGAGGCTCGTCAGCGATTCTTGCCCGGAACCCACAGCACGTCCGCGCGACCCTGGTCATTGACCCAGCGGGCAGCGACGAAGAAGAAGTCCGACAGTCGGTTGGCGAAGCGGATGGCGGCCGGATTGACCGTTTCGCCGGGCTGGTCGGACAGTTCCACCATGATGCGTTCGGCGCGGCGCGAGACTGTGCGGGCCAGGTGCAGATGGGCGGCCGCCGCCGTGCCGCCCGGCAGCACGAACGAACGCAGCGGCTCGAGATCGGCGTTGAGGCGGTCGATGTCGGACTCGATCCGGTCGACCTGGTGGTCGGTGACGCGCAGTGCCTCGTATTCCGGGTTTTCGACATGCGGGGTGGCGAGGTCGGCGCCGAGATCGAAGCAGTCGTTCTGGATGCGCGAGAGCATGGCGTCGAGTTCGGCGTGCCCGCTCGTGTGCAGGCGCGCCAGACCGACGACCGAGTTGGCCTCGTCGACCGTGCCATAGGCGGCAACGCGCAGATCGTATTTCGGCCTGCGGTCGCCGCTGGCCAGGCCGGTGCGGCCATCGTCACCGGTGCGCGTGTAGATCTTGTTCAACTTGACCATGTCCGGTCCCCCCTTTGCAGCCGATCCGTCCCCGTCAGCGACCGCCGCCGGTCAGCCACAGGGTGGCGACAATGAGCACAATGGCGACGAACTGCAACAGCACGCGCATCTGCATGAGCTTGTTGGAGAGATTGGCATTGCCATTGCGGGCCATGTTGACGAGGCCGCGGATCAGCACGGCGGCAACGGCCATCATGACGATGATGGAAAGCACATAGGTAACGGATGACATGAAGCTCTGCCTTTTGGAACTCTGGTGACCCTGAGATAGGGCATTCGGCGGCGCGATCCAATCCGGTGGCAATCAATTCTGGCGGGCAAGGAATGCGTAGAATAGTCGCGCCGGCAGCAGCCTGCGGGCGATGACACCGATCCGCGCCTGCAGGGTGACCGGATAATGCGGCTTGGGCGAAGGCGAATTCAGGGCATGGCGCAGCACCTTGCAGACCGCATCGGGCCCGAGCCTGGCAGGGCGCGCGCCCGAATCGCCGCGCATCCGCGCGATCTGGGCGGCGTAGAACTCGCGGTGCACGGAGCCGTCGCGGTCGATGTTGCGCTCGAAATGGCCGAGAGCATTGGCGGCAATCCTGGTCTCGATCGGCCCAGGCTCGATCAGGCTGACATGGATGCCCGTGCCCTGCAGCTCAATCCGCATCGTCACCGACAGCGCCTCGATGGCATGCTTGGAGGCATTGTAGGCGCCGCGCCAGCGATAGGGCACCAGTCCGAGAATGGACGAGCACTGGACGATCCGCCCGCTGCCCCGGGCGCGCATGACCGGAATCACCCGCCGCGTCAGGTCATGCCAGCCGAAGACATTGGTCTCGAACTGGGCGCGCAGGGCTTCCACAGGCAGATCCTCTATGGCGCCGACCTGGCTGTAGGCACCGTTGTTGAACAGCGCGTCGCAGCGGCCGCCGGTCAGGTTCATGGCCTGATCGAAGAAGGCAGCGATGCTCGCCGGGTCGGCATAGTCGAGCGCGAGAGCCTCAAGTCCGTCCGCCTGCAGGGTGGCGAGGTCGGCCGGCTTGCGCGCGCTGGCGATGACGCGCCAGCCGTCGGCCAGGAGTGCGCGGGCGCAATGCGCGCCGATGCCGCTCGAGCAGCCGGTGATGAGAATGACGCGCCGGTCGATTTCTGTCGTCATCTGCGATCACCCCTGTTCATGTGGTCGATGCAATCCCATAATCAGTGGCAACTGACAATGCCGCTGCCAGAAGGACGTCACCTTGAGAAAACTCCGCTCCATAGTGGGTGACGCGATCAACCATTTCAACAATGACGACGGATGGGCGATGGCCAGCCATGTCGCGCTTTCGATTCTCATGGCATTGTTTCCGTTCATGATATTCGGAACGGCGCTGGCGAGCTTTCTCGGCGCTGACGCCTATGCCGAGACGGCTTCCCACCTCATCTTCGACACCTGGCCGGCCACAATCGCCGACCCGATCTCGCGGGAGGTGGTGCGGGTGCTGACCGTGGAGCGCGGCGGCCTGCTCACCGTCAGCGTGCTGGCGGCGGCCTTTTTTGCCGCCAACGGCGTCGAAGCTCTCCGAGTGTCGCTCAACCGGGCCTATCGGGTGACGGAAACCCGGCCCTGGTATTCGACCCGGGCGCAAAGCATTGCCTTCGTCATCATCGCCGTGCTGGTGATCATGGCGATCAGCTTTCTTCTGGTGCTGGCGCCGCTGGCGGTGCAGATCGCGCGCAGAGTGATGCCGTGGATGGAGACGCTGATCTCCGCCGTCGACAACTGGCGCATTCTCGTAGCGGTCGTGGTGCTGATCGCCGGCCTGGTGGCGTCGCATCTGTGGTTGCCGGCAGGGCGCCGGCGGATCGTCGACGTGCTTCCCGGCATCGCCGTCACGCTGGTGTTCTGGGTGGCGGGAGCGTTGATGTTTGCGAGTTACCTCAAGGAATTCGCCAATTACGTCACCACCTATGCCGGGCTGGCGTCGATCATGATCGCCATCGTGTTTCTCTACATCCTGGCGGCGATCTTCATTCTCGGGGCCGAAATCAATGCGGCGATCATGAAGATCCGCGCCCGCACGCGCGAGGAGCGTGCCGCAAAGGCACAGTTGGCGGCTCATCAGGGTTAAGCGTTATCCTTGCCGGCAGAGAGCCGCCGACGCGTGGATTCACCATGATATAATAAGGCCTTGAAAAACAGTCGGAGGATGTGGCTGTGATGACTGGATTGCCCGCCGACATGAAGCTGATCTACGCGGCGCTTGCCGCGGTGTCAGCCTTCTTTGTCGGCAATGCCATGGATTCGGTGCTGGGCTCGCAGGGCTTCGGCGTGGTCGGAAACATGTTGATCCTGCTCAGCGGATTTGCGGTCGGACTGAACCTCGTCGACCGTCTGCCCGGCGGACTGGTCGCCGGACCGATGGTGATGCCGGCGGCCATCGCGTTCGCCTTCGTGATGCTGTTCATGCTGGCGCTGATCAAGCGGCTGGTTCAGAAGGTCTGATCGTCGCCCGGCGCCTCGCCTGCAAAGGCGAGGCGCGCGACCGACGCCGGGCTCATCCCGGCCGCGCGCATGCTGGCGATGGCGGTGTCTCCGTCGCTCTTGGACAGCTTCCGCCCGGAGGCGTCGGTGACGAGTCCATGGTGGCGGTACCGGGGCGCGGGAAAGCCGAGGAGCGTCTGCAGCAGGCGGTGGACCGATGTGGCGTGATAGAGATCCCGGCCGCGGATGACATCGGTGATCGCCTGGACATGGTCGTCCACCGTGACCGACAGATGGTAGCTCGTCGGTGTGTCGCGGCGAGCCAGCACCACGTCGCCCCAGCTTGCCGGATCGGCCTCGACCATCCGGCCCGCGGCGCCGTCCGCCTCAAGCCACTGCAATCGGCCTGCAGCACCCGCGCAGGCCGCCCTCATGTCCAGGCGCCAGGCGAAGGGTTCGCCCGCCTCGACCCGCCGCCTGCGCTGGGAGGCGGCCATGGCGCGCTCGGCGCCCGGATAGTGCGGCGCGCCGTCGGGATCGCGCGGCCAGGCTGCTCCATCGGCTTCCGCCGACGCAATGGCGCGGGCGCTGTCGGCGCGGCTGAGAAAGGCCGGATAGACCAGATCCAAGGCCTGGAGCTCGGCGAGGGCTTCGCGATAGGCATCCAGATGCTCCGACTGCCGCCTCACCGGCAAGGGCCAGTCGAGGCCCAGCCAGCTGAGATCCTCGAATATGGCCGTCTCGTAGTGCGGCCGGCAGCGGTCGGCGTCGATGTCCTCGATGCGGAGCAGGAAGGTGCCGTGCTCGCGCTCGGCCGTCCGCCAGTTTTCCAGTGCCGACCGGGCATGGCCGAGATGCAGCAGGCCATTGGGGCTGGGCGCAAACCGGACTATGGTGCGGTGAGGGGGCAGGGAATCGCGCATCCGAGCCTTTTGGCATGTTTTGAAATGACCGTCACGAAGGCCTTTGCCCGAACACCCGGAGACGACCATGCGTCGCATCGACAGCGAAGACGATATCCGGGACGGGCTGGAGGGCCTGCTCGGCGCCGATCCCCGACTGGCGCGGGTGATTGACCAGGCGGGCCGCGTGCCGCTCAGACGCAGCCAGCCGGGCTACGCGGCCCTGACCGAGATCATCCTCGGGCAGATGGTCTCAAAGGCCAGCGCCGGCGCGCTGTGGCGCAAGCTGCAGCTTGCCACCGGCGGGGTGACGCCGGAGGCGATCCTCAGCCTCGATCCTGCCACGGCCCGGGCGGCGGGTCTGTCGGCCGCCAAGGCGGCGACGCTCGACCGGGTGGCCCGCGCCGTCGTCTTCGGCGGCCTCGATCTTGACCGTCTCTGCACGGTGCCGGCACCCGAGGCGATGGCCGCGCTGACATCTATCAAGGGGGTCGGGCCGTGGACGGCGGAAGTGTATCTTCTGTTCTGCGCCGGCCATGTCGACATCTTTCCGTCCGGCGACGTGGCGCTTCAGAGTGCCGCGGCCCACGCTCTGGGGCTGGATGGCCGGCCCGCACCGCGGGCGCTGGCCCTCATTGCCGAGGCCTGGAGCCCCTGGCGCGGCGTCGCGGCACGGCTGCTCTGGGCCTATTATGCCGCCCATATGCGCCGTGATGCCGCCCCGCTTGCGCCCTGAGCGTCGCATCGGCAAGCTCGCCGCGGCAGGGCTCATCGAAATGATCGGCTTCACAACGCTGTCACACTGCGCCTAATATAGTTTCAGGTGCCGAGTCGATCAGGAGCGTAGCTTGACGATTTATGTGTCTCCCCAGTCCCTGCCGGCGCTCGTGCTGAACGCCGATTACAGGCCGTTGAGTTATTATCCGCTTTCGCTGTGGTCCTGGCAGGATGCAGTCAAGGCGGTGTTCCTCGATCGCGTTCATATTGTCGCAGAGTATGATCATGCCGTGTCATCGCCGAGCTTCCAGATGCGGTTGCCGAGCGTGGTCTGCCTGAAGAGCTATGTGAAGCCGTCGCGGCATCCGGCCTTCACCCGCTTCAATGTGTTCCTGCGCGACCGCTTCCAGTGCCAGTACTGCCATTCGGGCGAGGATCTGACCTTCGATCATGTGATCCCGCGCCGCTGCGGCGGCCAGACGACATGGGAGAACGTGGTCGCCGCCTGCTCGCCGTGCAATCTGAAGAAGGGCGGCGAGATGCCCGAGCGCGCCGGCATGGTGCCGTTCCAGACTCCTTACCGACCGACCGTGCAGGACCTGCACAACAACGGCCGGATGTTCCCGCCGAATTTCCTCCACGAAAGCTGGATGGATTATCTCTACTGGGATGTCGAACTGCAGCCCTGAGCGGTCTATCGGCGATTGGAGACGGCCCCGCGCAGGGCGATGGCCGCTAGCACCAGGCTGGCGAGCACGTTCCAGCCGGCGAACGAGAGGCCAAGCACCCGCAGCGATGCCGCGTCGCAGGATGGCGGCTTCTTGGAATTGAGATCACCCAGCAGGTCTCCGGCATTGGTGGTCACGCCCTGCGCCGCGGTCGAGCAGGCGCTCGGCCCGGCCCAGAAATGCCATTCCACACCCGAATGATACACGCCCATGCCTGCGCCGACGACCATCAGGACGGCGATGATGACCAGCAATCCGCGCGTGGTCCACGCGGGGAGCTTCAGCACAAAGCTCAGAACGGCGAGAATGCCGAGCGGAAGGCCATAGTAATAGGGGTCGCGCTGCAGCAGGCAGAGCGCGCAGGGAATGTAGCCGCCGACATGCTCGAAGGCGAGCGCCGAGCCGACGGTGAAGGCCATGCCGAGTGTGACGAGAACCGACGAGCGGATCTGGACGGGGCCGGCCGGGGCAAGGAGGGGCGAGAAACCTGCCATGATCAGAACACGAACCTGACTGCGTAGAATCCCCCGAGCAGAAGCACGACGAAAGCGGTGAAAAGGAGGCCGAGATATTTCTCGATGAACAGGCGGATCGGCTCGCCGAAGCGGGAGAGAAGCCAGGTGACCAGAAAGAAGCGCATCGCCCGGCCGACCAGGCTGACGGCGGCGAAGACGAGGATGTTGAGCCCGGTGGCGCCGGAGAAGATCGTCAGCACCTTGTAGGGAAACGGCGTGACGGCGGCAAACAGGACACCCCAGCCGCCATAGGTGTTGTACCAGTCGGCGATGTGGTCGAACTTGTCGGTCATGCCGTAGGCGTCGAGGATCCAGACGCCGATGCTGTCATAGAGAAACTTGCCGATGCCGTAGCCCAGGAAGGCACCGAGCACCGAGCCGATGGTGCACAGCAGCGCGAACCGCATCCAGCGCTGCGGCGCCGACAGGGTCATGGGAATGAGCAGCACGTCCGGGGGAATCGGAAAGATCGAGCTTTCGACGAAGGCGACGCCGAACAGCGCCCGCTCGGCGTTCCGAGTGGCCGCAAGGGACATGGTCCAGTCGTAGAGGCGTCGAAGCATGGAGGATCCTTCCGGCGGAGCGTGGCCGAGGGGTTTTAGGCGCAAAGCGGTCGGGCGTAAACCGGCATTTGTGCCGGCGGCGTTATCGCCACTGCGCAGGCGTCGCCCGCCGGATGCGACTGAACAGCCGGGCGTATCAGCCTGGGGAATCGCCGGCGCCCGGGGTCCGCCTGCCGGACGCGTCATGCATCCCGGGGTGGAAAAAGCGTTTGACCGCGCCAAAACCCCGACTATAGTCCCGACCGTTCGCTCCGGTCCGCCGGACGCGCCCCCTTGGCGGAACTGGTAGACGCGCCTGACTCAAAATCAGGTTCCGAGAGGAGTGCTGGTTCGATTCCGGCAGGGGGCACCAAACCGTCTCAAGGGCCGGTTGATCCGTCTTCCATTTCGAATTGCGCAATCGACAACGCGACGAATCAAAAGCTGATTGCGCCTCTCCGCTTCAACGAAAAGCAGAGGCGCTCTGGCTCAGAAGCGCGGCAGTTGTTCCCCGGCCACGAAGGCGTCGAGCTTGTTCTGCTGCGCCTCGGTCAGCGGCCAGGCCGATGGCGGGCGGGCACGGCCGCAGTCGTGGCCGATGGCGGCGAGTGCCGCCTTGACGCCGGTGACATTGGTGCCGTTGAGCTCCTCGGCACGGATGTCCTCGAACACCCGCATGCCGGCGATCAGCCGGTTGGCAGTCGCGTAGTCTCCCGAATCGAGCGCGGCATGGATGGCAACCGAGCGCTGCGGCCAGACATTGATCAGGCCCGAGGTGAAGCCGCGCGCCCCCACCGCATAGAGCGGCGGCGCCCAGGTCTCGGCCAGCCCGCCGACCCAGATGATCGACGGATCGGTGCTGGCCATGGCGTCTGCGAGCTTCAACACATTGGGCGTCGCCCACTTGACGCCGGCCACGCCTTCGATAGCGCAGAGCTCGACGATGGCGCGGGTGCCGATCATGTCATTGCGCAGATAGAGCATCAGCGGCAGTCCATCGGACGCGCCCGCCACGCGGCGCACATATTCGACAAAGCCGCGCGGCGCGGAAAACGGATCGGGCGGCTGGTGCACCATCAGCGCATCGGCGCCGGCCCGGGCCGACGTCGTGGCCAGGCGGCAGGCATCCTGCACCGAGCGGCCGACGCCGCCGAACAGCGGGACGCGGCCATCGATGTGCTCGGCGGCGCCCGCCACCATCGCCTCGGCCTCGTCCATCGTCAGGCCGTAGAACTCGCCGGTGTTGCCGTTGGCCACCAGGATGTGCACGCCGGCGTCGACGGCGCGTTCGACGATCGGCTTCTGCCGTGCCGGCGCTATGCGGTCGTCAGAGTCAAACGGCGTGACAAGGATGCCGGAGATCCCGGAAAGGGCGGCGCGGAGTTCGGTGATGGTCTTGGGCATGGACGGTCCTGTCGGCGCTTCCGCTGGGATTGCGCTAGCGGTTGTTGGCTTTGCGCCATTCGGCGAATTTTTCGAGATTGGTCTCGTCCGTGGCCGGATAGAGCCCGATGATCGGAGCGCCAGCCTTGACGCGCTCGACCACGAAATCCTCGTAGGCGGTCATCTCGACCGCTTCCCGCGCGATCTCGTCGGCGATCCCGGATGGGATCACGATCACCGCGTCGTCGTCGCCGACGAGAATGTCGCCGGGAAAGACGGCGACATCGCCGCATCCGATCGGCACATTGATGTCTATGGCCTCGTGCAGGGTCAGATTGGTCGGGCTCGATGGACGGTGGTGATAGGCGGGAATGTCGAGTTCGCCGATGACCATGGAATCGCGGAAGCCGCCATCGGTGACGACGCCGGCGCCGCCGCGGACCATCAGACGGGTGATCAGGATGTCGCCGGAGCTGGCTGCGCGCGCATCCTTGCGGCTGTCCATCACCAGGATGGAGCCGGGCGGGCATTGCTCGATCGCCTGGCGCTGCGGATGCTGCGGGTTGCGGAATTCGACGAGCTGGTTGCGGTCCTCGCGCGCCGGCATGTAGCGCAGCGTGAAGGCGGGGCCGACCATGTTGCGGCCCTTGCGGGCGACCGGACGCACGTCCTGGATCACCTGGTTGCGCAGGCCGCGCTTGAACAAAGCGGTCGCCAGCGTTGCAACGGAGACAGCCATCAGCCGGGCGTGGGTATCCTTGTTCATGGTCTTGTCCTCAATAGATGTCGGGTTCGCCGGCGGGTCGGCCGAAGGCGGCGGTGAGAAAATCGAAGTCGCAGCCCTGGTCGGCCTGGGTCACATGCTGGGCAAACATCCAGCCGTAACCACGCTCGAAGGGCTGTGGCGGCGGGGCCCAGGCGGCGCGGCGGGCTTCAAGCTCCGCATCGTCGACGAGCATGTCGAGACTGCGGTTGGGAATGTCGAGGCGGATGACGTCGCCTGTCCTGAGCAGAGCCAGCGGCCCGCCGATGAAGGATTCGGGCGCCACATGCAGCACGCAGGCGCCGTAGGAGGTGCCCGACATGCGCGCATCCGAAATCCGCAGCATGTCGCGGTGGCCCTGCTTGATCAGCGCCTTTGGGATCGGCAGCATGCCCCATTCCGGCATGCCGGGACCACCGAGCGGTCCGGCATTGCGCAGCACCATGACGGTGTCGGGGGTGACATCGAGATCCTCGTCGTCGATGGCTGCCTTCATCTCCGGATAGCTGTCGAAGACCAGGGCAGGACCCTGGTGCTGCTGGAACTTCTGGTCGCAGGCTGCCGGCTTGATCACCGCGCCGTCAGGGCAGAGATTGCCGCGCAGCACTGCCAGCGAGCCCTCGTGGTAGACCGGGTTGGAGAGCGGCCGGATGACGTCGTCATTGTAGACTTCGGCGCCTTCCAGCGTCTCACCCAGGGTCTTGCCGGTCACGGTGATGGCGCTGGTGTCGAGCCGGTCGGTCAGTTGCGCCATCAACGCTCTAAGCCCGCCGGCATAGAAGAAATCCTCCATCAGGTAGTCCTTGCCCGAAGGCCGGACATTGCAGATGAGCGGCGTTGTGCGCCCGAGTGCGTCAAGGTCATCGAGAGTCAGGTCGACGCCGGCGCGGCGCGCCATGGCCAGCAGATGAATGACGGCATTGGTCGAGCAGCCCGTGGCCATGGCGACGATTGCCGCGTTGCGGATCGCTGACGGCGTGACGATCTGGTCGGGGGTGAGATCCTCCCAGACCATGTCGACAATCCGCCGTCCGCAGCCTGATGCCATGCGCTTGTGACCTGCATCCGGAGCCGGAATCGATGACGCGTTGGGCAGGCACAGGCCCATCGCTTCGGCAATCGCCGTCATGGTGGAGGCCGTGCCCATGGTCATGCAGGTGCCGTAGGAGCGGGCAATGCCACCTTCGACACCCTGCCACTGGGCGTCGGTGATGGTGCCGGCGCGGCGCTCGTCCCAGTATTTCCATGCGTCCGAGCCCGAGCCCAGGACCTGCCCGGCGTAGTTGCCGCGCAGCATGGGGCCTGCGGGCAGATAGATCATCGGCACACCGGCGGTCAGCGCGCCCATCACCAGGCCGGGCGTGGTCTTGTCGCAGCCGCCCATCAGCACCACGCCATCAAGGGGATGACTGCGGATCTGCTCCTCGGTCTCCATCGCCAGCAGGTTGCGGTACATCATCGAGGTCGGCTTGGTGAAGCTCTCGTCCACCGAGATCGCGGGCATCTCCAGCGGAATGCCCCCCGCCTGCAGCACGCCACGCTTCACGTCCTCGGCGCGGTCACGGAAATGGGCATGGCAGGGGTTGAGGTCGGACCAGGTGTTGAGGATGCCGATGAAGGGTTTGCCCACCCAGTCCTCTGGACCGTAGCCCATCTGCATCAGCCGTGAGCGGTGGCCGAAGCTGCGCAAATCGTCGGGGGCAACCCAGCGGGCCGATCGCAGGTCGGCGGCGGTCTTCTGCGGTTTCTTGCTCACGATCTGCTCTCCCTGCTTGCCCATGTACGGGCGCTTGTAGCTTATGTATGCGCAATCATTCACAGCGTCAACACGCATTGTCCATTCCACAAGCATAGCAACTCATAGCTTTTCGGTGGGCCGAAAGTGCTTGACAGGAGGGCTGCAGATATGAGCATTTGCAATGTATGCGCATACATAAATCGCGCAGGGCGGGAGCCGTTGCTGCACACGCAGGCGGTTTGCAGATCCGCAGCGGGCAGGACAGGAGGTCCGGTCGCGCTGCACGGCAGGGCAGGTGCCCGTGCTGCAACATTAAAGGGAGGATACCATGACCCGATTTTTCACCGAGCTCGGCCTGGCAGCAGGTCTCGCACTCATTTCCACGGCCGGCGCCCAGGCGCAGGAATTCCCGAGCAACGTTCGCGTGGTCATCGGTTCGACCTCGACCGGGGGCGATACCTATCAGGCATCATCCTTCATCGCGTCGGCGCTGTCGGAGAAACTCGGCATCAATGCCAAGGTTGACGCCGTCGGCCCGACCGAGGCCTTCAAGGCGATCGCGCGTGATCCGAGCGGCTCGACCATCATGATCCACCACGACCAGTCCTATCTCGGCTATCTCTACGGCATCAAGGGTTACGAGGACATCTTCGCCACCTACAAGATCGGCCCGACGCTGGCGGTCAACCCGGGCAACGCCTATCTGGTGCCGAAGAATTCGCCCTACCAGACCATCGGCGATGTGCTGAAAGCTGCCGAAAGCGGCACCCGCGTGCGCGTGGCGATCCAGCCGGGCGGCGTTTCCGAGATCGGTTTCTCGGCGCTGAAGAATGCGGCGAAGATCGCCAGCCCCGGTTCGGAAGCCAACATCGTGCCCGTCAACACCGGCTCGCAGGCCGACAAGGACCAACTGCTGTTTGACGGCCAGGCCGATGTCATCAACGGTTCGGTGCAGTCGAACGAACAGTACACGCGGCTTGCCGCCGACGACCAGAAGGCGATGCGCTTCGTCTGGCTGACCGCCGAGGGCAGCACCATTGCCGGCGGCAACGAGAGTGGCTACGGCGAAACCGGCCGCGATGCGCTGGCGCAGTTCGCTTCCCCCAATGCCAGCGTGACGCTCGACGGGTCGTCCGACTTCACCTTCGACAAGGTCTTCTTCATGATGTTCAACAAGGACATGGATCCGGCGCTGGTCGCCAAGATCGATGCCGCGCTGAAGGAAATCTACGCCGAGGGCAAGCTGGCTGAAACCTTGAAGGCGAACTTCTTCGTGCCGGCCTACAGGCCTACCGACGAAGCTGCGGCCTATCTTCAGAAAAAGAACGACGACTACGCCAAGGTCATTGAAGCCATCCGTCAGTAACCTCCCGGTGCGCGGTCGCCGGCAATGCCGGCGGCCGCGCCATCCACCGATCTCAAGATCGGGACCAGCCATCCCGAGGCGGAGCACCTGATGCAGCACTCATCCATCTTTGACGTCACCATCGATTTCAGCCGGTCGCACCTGATCTTTCCGACCATGATGGCGATCCTTCTCTGCATTCTCGGACTGGCTATCCTTGCCACCCGCTGGCGCGGGATTGCAGCGAGCCTGCGCAGTGACGGTCATTGGCCCTCGGGAATCGATCAGCCGCGCTTCTTTGGAACCCTTGTGCTGATCCTCGTCTATTTCCTTGCCATGCCTGTTGTCGGTGGCCTGTTTCCGAACCGCGGCTTCGGTTTCCTGCTCTGCTCGGCGCCGTTCATGTTCGCCCTGTCGGTGCTCTACATGCATGGCCGCGATACCCGCAAACTGGGAATCGCCTTTCTCTCGGCGCTCATCGCAACGACCCTGATCTGGTACCTGATGGCATCCGTCTTCAACCTCACTCTGCCTTGACGTCGCCCGGCCCGAAAGAGATCTGATCCATGGAACTTCTCGCCCACATTTCGCCGATGTTTGTGCTGCTGGTCTTTGTCGGCACGCTGATCGGAATCATCTTCGGCGCCATCCCGGGCATGACCGCCACCATGGCGGTCGCGGTCTGCCTGCCACTGACCTATTCGCTCGGGCTGCAGGAAGGGCTGGCGCTGCTGCTAGGGCTTTATGTCGGCGGCATTTCCGGCGGGCTGGTGCCCGCCATCCTGCTCAATATCCCCGGCACTCCAGCATCGATCGCCACCACCTTCGACGGCCATCCGATGAACCAGCGCGGCGAAGGCGAGATCGCACTCAAGCTCGGGATCTTCGCCTCGCTGTTCGGAGGCATTTTCAGCCTGGTGGCGCTGTATTTCTTCGCCCCGGCGTTGGCCGATTTCGCCATCAAGTTCTCCTATGTGGAGAAATTCCTGATCATCTTCTTTGCGCTGACCATCATGGGCGCACTGTGCTCAAACATGCTCGTCGGCGTCTTCAGCGGCGTGCTCGGCGTTCTGGTAAGCCTCGTGGGCGCCTACTCGACCGACAAGGGCGGCAATGGCGAATACCGGCTGATGTTCGAGTTCATGGAGCCCTATCTCTCCAGCGGGTTCTCGCTGCTGCCCGTGCTCATCGGAGTCTTCGGCCTGTCGAGCATCCTGATCGAGGCGGAAGAGGGGGTTCCGGCCACCGCCAGCACAACCGGCACCGCGACGGCGCGGCAGAAGAAGTTCCGGCTGACGATCTTCCGCGGCCAGGGCGTCAACCTGTTTCGCTCGGCCTTTATCGGAACCTTCGTCGGACTGCTGCCCGGCGTTGGCGGCAGCGCGGCGTCGATTATGTCCTACAGCCAGGCCAAGGCCTTTTCCAAGGATCCGCAGAGCTATGGCAAGGGCAACCCGGCGGGCATCATCGCTTCGGAAGCCTCCAACAACGGACTGACCGGAGGCGCACTCATTCCGCTGCTGTCGCTCGGTATTCCAGGTGACGCGACGACGGCGATCCTCATCGGCGCCTTCACCCTGCAGGGGGTGCA
Source organism: Hoeflea marina (assembly GCF_003182275.1). Lineage (GTDB taxonomy): Bacteria > Pseudomonadota > Alphaproteobacteria > Rhizobiales > Rhizobiaceae > Hoeflea > Hoeflea marina. Next base: position 42,924 of record NZ_QGTR01000005.1, on the reverse strand, counting down.
GGTGGGGCCGCTGTTCATCAGCGGCAACACCGATGTCTGGAACATGATCATCGTCGCCATGCTGCTTGCCAACATCTTCATGTTCGCGATGATGTACTTCGCCATCCGCCACATCGCCCGCATCGTCACGGTGCCCAAATACATCCTGCTGCCGATCATCCTGGTGATGTGCGTGGTGGGCTCCTACACCATCAACTACGGCATCATGTTCGACGTCTGGACGCTGTTCCTGTTCGGGCTGTTCGGCTATCTGGCGCACCGCATCGGGCTGGAGATCGCCCCCTTCATCATCGGCTTCATCCTCGGGCCGTCAGCGGAAATCTATTTCGTCAAGAGCCTCGAATCCTTCGGCACGCTGACGATCTTCTTCACCAAGAGCTGGATCGCCGGGGTGCTCTGGCTGCTGATTGCGCTGTCGATAGCCATGTCTGTGTGGATGGCCGGCTCTGCCGGACGGGCGGCGCGTGATCCGAAATAGCATCCAGCCGGCCGCGTGACTTGCAAGGCCGGCGAAGGACATGCAAGACAGTGACTCCGGACCGCCAGCGGCAGGCGGTCCAGCTTCCGAAACAACCATGTGGTCCCGATTTGCGCAAAGCCCGGATGGACAGTGAAGCGATGCAGCCAGGTGGCAAGAAGGCCGGTCCGATCACCATGGAGATGGTCGCGCGGATCGCTGGCGTGTCACAGGTCAGCGTATCGCGGGCGCTCAATCATCCGGAAAAGGTGGCGCCCGCCACGTTGGCGCGCATCAACGAGGCGATCCGCGCCACCGGTTTCGTGCCCAATCTGGTTGCCGGGGCACTGGCGTCGCGACGCTCGGGCATCATTGCGGCGCTGATACCGTCGATCACCAACATCACCTATTCAAGTTTCCTGCGGCCCTTCATTGAGGCCATGCGGCAGGCCGGCTATCAGATCATCCTGGCCGAAACCGGTTTTGACGAGCAGGAGGAAGCGGCGATGGTGCAGAATCTGCTGTCGCGCCAGCCCGAAGGCATTCTGCTGACCGGTGTCAACCATTCGCCTGACTGCCGCCGGATGCTGCTCGGCGCCGGGCTGCCGGTGGTGGAGGTCTGGGATACGTCTGAAAGTCCCATCGACATCAGCGTCGGCTTTTCCCATGTCGAGACCGGGCGGGCGATGGCCAGGTTCGCCTGGCAGAGGGGATACCGCCAGGCCGGCGTGCTGACGGCGCCGGATCAGCGCGCGCTCAGGCGCAAGGATGCCTTCTGCAGCGAATTCATAGCGCTCGGCGGCGCGGCGCCGGTGGAGCATGTCTGCGAGGGATCGGCCTCGATCAAGAACGGTCGCGAGGGGCTTGCCGGGCTGATGCGCAACGGGTTCACCTCGGGCGTGATCCAGTGCAGCTCCGATCTGTTTGCGCATGGGGTGCTGATCGAGGCGCAGGCTCGCAGCCTGAAGGTCCCTGGCGATGTGGCGGTCATCGGCTTCGGCGACATGGACTTTGCCGCCCACACGGTGCCGAAGCTGACCACCGTGCGCGTCGACCGTGACGTTCTCGGCCACACCGCGGCCGATGCGCTGTTGAAGCGGATTGGCGGACACAGGCTCACCGATTCCACGATCGATGTCGGCTTCAAGGTCATCGGCCGCCAAAGCGCCTGACGCCGGCGGTCACTCCATTCAAAGCGGATGAGATCCGTTCCGACCGGAAAGTCGTGCGTGTTCCGTCGTCAGGCGACAGGATTGCCGGGGCGCCCTGGCATTGGGCGAAACTCGCGTCAGACGCCATAACAATGTCAAAAAAGTATCGATCAGACGTTGAAGGCGTAGTAGCGGGCGTGACACTGCGCGGCTAAGCTTTGGTCATCGCGGAGTTCAAGCCGCAGCCTTTGGGAGGAGGCGCCGAGGCCCGGCACGACCCGGCCGACGGAAAAGGGAGGAGCGAGATATGAACCCAGACCTGGAAGTCGTTCAGATAGGCCGCTCGGAATCGTTCAAGGCCTGGGAGCACGGCCTGCCGTTCCATACGGTGCGGTGGCATTTTCATCCGGAGTACGAGATCCATCACGTGGTCGACACCAGCGGCCAGTACTTCGTCGGCGACTTCATAGGGGAATTCGAGCCCGGAAACCTGGTGCTCACCGGCCCGAACCTGCCGCACAACTGGGTCAGCGACGTGCCGCCCGGCGCGGTGCTGCCGCTGCGCGGCCGGGTGGTGCAGTTTTCCGAACAGTTTCTCGCGGACGCCACGAAGGCCCTGCCGGAATTGCAGGCTTCGCGGGACGTACTGGAACTCAGCCGGCGCGGGGCACTGTTTTCGCTGCACACGGCCGAGCTGGTGGCGCCGATGCTGGCCGAACTGGTGCACGCCCGGGGCATTCGCCGCATCGAACTGTTCATGGCCGTGTTGGGCGCTCTCAGCCGGGCAACGGGCACCAAGGCGCTGACCAGCTCGCGCTACCTGCCCGACCCGTCCGGCTTCATGTCGACGGGCATCAACGAGGCGCTGGCCTATATCAGCGGTCACCTGACCGAGCCTTTCAGCGAAAGCGACCTGGCTGATCTCGCGGGGCTGAGCCCGAGTTCGTTCTCGCGCTCGTTTCGCCGGCATACCGGCATGGCGCTGGTCGAATATGTCAACCGGCTCAGGATCAATCTGGCCTGCCAGTTGCTGATGAACCGCGGTGAGATGGCGATCACAGAGATCTGCTTTTCCGCCGGATTCAACAACATATCGAACTTCAACCGCCGGTTCCTGGCGCAGAAGGGCATGTCGCCCTCGCGCTTCAGGAGCCTGCTCCGCAAGAATATCAGGGCGGTGGAGGCCGCCTGAACCAGAGGGAGGAAGGGAGGAATACCATCGCCAGGACGGGACGCGGGGCTGCAGCTGCCATTCCGTGGCGGCTTCGCGCGTCCTGAATTCCGGCCGGCCGACGCCGGCCGCACATCGACGAAGATCGATCCGGATGTCCGGGGAGGTCCCTGACATCGACTTGATACCACGTGTTGCCGCAAGGCCGGCCAGGCCGGAGACCCTGCGGATCCGCAGACCTGATTGAAACGGAGAAAGCCCGATGATTACCACAGCCATGAAACTCACCGGCGCCGCAGCGCTGACCGCCATCCTGATGAGCGGCGCCGCGCTTGCGCAAACCGCGGGCACGGTCGCCTTCCTGATGCCCGACCAGGCATCGACCCGCTACGAGCAGCACGACTTCCCGGGCTTCAAGGCCGAGATGACCAAGCTCTGTCCCGACTGCACCGTGATCTACCAGAATGCCAATGCCGACGTGGCCCTGCAGCAACAGCAGTTCAACTCGGTCATCACCCAGGGAGCGAAGGTGATCGTGCTCGATCCCGTCGATTCGAGCGCCGCCGCGTCGCTGGTCAGCCTTGCCCAGGCGCAGGGCATCAAGGTCATCGCCTATGACCGGCCGATCCCCGGCAAGACCGCCGACTACTACGTGTCCTTCGACAATCAGGGCATCGGCAAGGCAATCGCCGAATCGCTGATGAACCATCTCAAGCAAATGGGCGTGCCCACCGACAAGGGCGGCGTGCTGCAGATCAATGGCTCGCCCACAGATGCCGCAGCGGGACTGATCAAGGACGGCATCCACGAAGGCATCGCGGCAGGCGGTTACAAGACGCTGGCCGAGTTCGACACGCCGGACTGGGCGCCGCCGAAGGCACAGGAATGGGCAAGCGGCCAGATCACCCGCTTCGGCGCCGACATCATCGGCGTGGTGGCGGCCAATGACGGCACCGGCGGCGGCGCCATCGCGGCCTTCAAGGCGGCCGGGATCGATCCGGTTCCGCCGGTCACCGGCAACGATGCGACGATCGCGGCGCTTCAGCTGATCATCGCCGGCGACCAGTACAACACCATCTCCAAGCCCTCGGAGATCGTCGCGGCCGCGGCCGCGAATGTGGCCGTCAAGATGCTCAACGGCGAGACGCCCGCCGCAGAGATGACGCTCTACGACACGCCCTCGCAGTTGTTCGTGCCCGCGGTGGTCACCCGCGAAAACCTGAAGGCCGAGATCATCGACAAGGGCATCAACACCGCTGCCGAACTCTGCACCGGCCGCTATGCGGAAGGCTGTGACGAACTCGGCATCAAGTGATCCTGTGAACATCGCCCGGCCGCGTTCGCGCGGCCGGGCGAGACATCGTCTCCAGCCAATCCGGACCGCGCCGGCAGGAGTATCCGCCATGACCGACAGATCCCAGCGATCAAGACCCACGGGCGAGTTGCTGCTCAGCCTCCGGGAGATATCCAAGAATTTCGGCGCCGTCTCGGCCCTGACCGGCATCGATCTCGATGTCCATGCCGGCGAAGTGGTGGCCCTGGTGGGCGACAACGGCGCCGGCAAGTCGACGCTGGTCAAGATCCTTGCCGGCGTGCACCAGCCGACCACCGGGACGATCTCGTTCCAGGGCAGGCCTGTCCACCTGTCCACGCCAAGCGCCGCGCTGCAGCTCGGCATTGCCACCGTGTTCCAGGACCTGGCACTGTGCGAAAATCTCGATGTCGTGGCCAATATCTTCCTGGGCCAGGAACTGAGCCCCTTGCGGCTCGACGAGGTGGCGATGGAAGTCCGGTCCTGGACCTTGCTCAATGAGCTTGCCGCCCGCATTCCCAATGTGCGCGACGTGGTGGCGTCGCTGTCGGGCGGCCAGCGCCAGACCGTCGCCATCGCCCGCTCGCTGCTGCTCGACCCGCGCATCATCATGCTCGACGAACCCACCGCGGCGCTCGGCGTCGCCCAGACCGCGGAGGTGCTCAACCTGGTCGAGCGGGTCCGCGATCGCGGCCTTGGCGTCATCATGATCAGCCACAATATGGAGGACGTGCGCGCCGTCGCCGACCGCATCGTGGTGCTGAGGCTGGGACGCAACAACGGCATCTTCACGCCGGACGCCTCCAATCAGGACCTAGTGGGCGCCATCACCGGCGCCACCGACAACGCCGTTTCCCGCCGCGAGGGACGCCTGCAGGGCGGCCGCGAGCAATTCCCGGAGGCATTGCAATGAGCAACGACATTCCCGTCGCGAAGCCCGCACCCACCCAGCTCGACCGCAGCGACGTGCGCGTCAGCCATGCCACCGGCATCTCCGGGGCGGTCGGCTCCTTCTTCAACCGGGTGAAATCCGGCGATCTCGGCTCGCTGCCCGTGGTGGTGGGCCTGCTGATCATCTGGAGCGTGTTCACCAGCCTCAATCCGGTGTTCCTTTCGGCCAACAATCTGGTCAATCTTCTGTTTGACTGCTCCACCGTCGGCGTGATTGCGCTCGGCATTGTCTGCGTGCTGATGCTGGGCGAGATCGACCTGTCGGTGGGTTCGATGAGCGGGGTCGGCTCGGCGCTGATCGGCGTGCTCTGGGTCAACCAGGGCGTGCCGCTGCCGCTGGCCATCGCTGCCGCGGTGACCATGGGCGCCATCGTCGGGGCCATCTACGCCTCGCTGCGGACGCGGCTCGGGATGCCGAGCTTCGTCTCGACGCTGTCCGGCCTGCTCGCCCTGCTCGGGCTACAGCTCTACATGCTCGGCTCTACCGGCTCGATCAACCTGCCCTATGGCTCGGGCATGGTGAATTTCGGCCAGCTCATGATCATGCCGGCCTGGGTTTCCTATCTGCTGGCGCTGCTTCCCGGCCTGGTGATCCTTTACACCGGCCTCAGGGCAATGGACCAGCGCCGCAATGCCAATCTCACCCCGGGCTCGACGGGCGGGCTGGTGCTCAAGGCCTCGGCCATCGCCGCGGGCCTCGTCGGCATCGTCTTCTACCTCAACACCGGGCGCGGGGTGCCGTGGATGTTCGGCCTGTTCGTCGGGCTTGTGGTGGTGATGAACTACGCGCTGACCCGCACCAAGTGGGGCCGGTCGATGACGGCGGTGGGCGGCAACGCGGAAGCGGCGCGCCGAGCCGGCATCAGCGTGCGCCGGATCTACATCTCGGCCTTCATGCTGTGCTCTATGTTCGCCGCACTCGGCGGCGTGCTGTCGTCGGCGCGGCTGGCGTCGGCCAGCCAGCAGGCGGGCACGGGCGACGTCAATCTCAATGCCATCGCCGCGGCGGTGATCGGCGGTACCAGCCTGTTCGGCGGTCGGGGCAATGCCTGGTCGGCGCTGCTCGGCATCATCGTCATCCAGTCGATCGCCAACGGGCTGACGCTGCTCAACCTGTCGTCGTCGCTCCGCTACATGATCACCGGTGGTGTGCTCGCCATCGCCGTGATCGTTGATTCCCTGGCGCGCCAGAGCCGCGTCTCGCACGGCCGCGCGTAACGGCACCGGTTGCAAGGAACCCACTCATGACTGACACACTGAACGGAAAGATCGCCGCCGTCACCGGCGCGGCGTCGGGGATCGGATTGGAATGCGCCCGGGCGATGCTCAGGGCGGGGGCGACTGTCGTGCTCGTCGATCGCGCGGAGGACCGGCTTGCCGGCCTGTGCGCGGACATGGGGCCCGGTGCCATTCCCCTGGTGATCGATCTGATGGACCCCTCGAGCGTCGCCACCATGGTCCCCCAGATCCTTGAAAAGGCGGGCGGCCTCGACATCTTCCATGCCAATGCCGGCTCCTATGTCGGCGGCGACGTGGTCACCGGCGATCCCGATGCCTGGGACCGGATGCTCAATCTCAACATCAACGCGGTGTTCCGCTCGGTTCATGCGGTCCTGCAGCACATGGTGGCGCAGAAGAGTGGCGACATCATCGTCACCAGTTCGGTGGCCGGCGTGGTGCCGGTGGTCTGGGAGCCGATCTACACAGCGTCCAAGCACGCCATCCAGGCCTTTGTGCACACGGTGCGGCGGCAGGTGGCGGGGCACGGCATCCGCGTCGGTGCCGTGGCGCCCGGCCCGGTGGTGACCGCGCTGCTCGACGACTGGCCGAAGGAAAAGATGGACGAGGCGCTCGCCAACGGCAGCCTGATGCAGCCCGGGGAAGTGGCCGAGGCGGTGCTCTTCATGCTGACGCGGCCGCGCAACGTCACCATTCGCGATCTCGTTATCCTGCCGCAAAGCGTTGACATTTGAGCGGCTGAGCGCCGACATGCGCGTGCGGCATCGGGCCGCGGCCGACCAACACCCACGAATGGCGAACCCATGAGCGCAGACAACACCCCCGACGCGAGCCGCTGCCGGTTCTTCATCGGCGTCGATGTCGGGACCGGCAGCGCACGTGCCGGCGTCTTCGACGCGGACGGCCGGCTGCTTGCCGCAGCAAAGCGTCCGGTCAGCACATGGCACGACAGCGGAAACCGGGTCGAGCAGTCCAGCGAGCAGATCTGGGCAGCCGTCTGCGCCAGCGTGCGCGAGGCGGTGGTTTCCGCAGGAGTCCCTGCGGGCGAGGTGGCCGGCATCGGATTTGATGCCACATGCTCGCTGGTGCTGGTGGGGGCCGGAGGCGGGCCGGTCGGCGTGGGACAGTCGGGCGACCCCCAGCGCAATGTCATGGTCTGGATGGATCATCGCGCCGCGGGCGAGGCGGCGGAGATCAATGCCGGCGGACACGCGGTGCTGCGCTATGTCGGCGGCCGCGTCTCGCCGGAAATGGAAACGCCGAAGCTGCTCTGGCTCAAGCGCAACCTGCCGCAGTCCTTCGCCAGCGCGGAGCAGTTCTTCGATCTGTCCGACTACCTGACCTGGCGCTCGACCGGCTCGCTGAGCCGTTCGGTCTGCACAGTGACCTGCAAATGGACCTATCTGGCGCACGAGAAGCGCTGGGATGCAGATTATTTCAGGGCCATCGGCCTGGACGAACTGGCGAACGAAGGTTTCGCCCGGATCGGCACCGAGATCGTCGATGCGGGCACCCCGCTGGGCGGCGGACTGACCGCCGCGGCCGCGGCCGATCTCGGCCTGGCGCAGGGCACCGCCGTCGGTGCGGCGCTGATCGATGCCCATGCAGGCGGCATCGGAACACTCGGGGCGGAGGTGGCCGGCTTCGACCCCAGAGTCAGTTCGCGGCTCGCCTACATCTTCGGAACCTCCGCCTGCTCTATGGCCTCGAGCCCTGAGCCGGTCTTCGTCGACGGCGTCTGGGGCCCATATTTCTCGGCCATGGTGCCCGGCCTCTGGCTCAACGAGGGTGGTCAGTCGGCGGCAGGCGCGGCGATCGATCATCTGGTCACGCTGCATCCGGCGGCGCCGGCGGCGCGGGCTCGGGCGGATGCAGACGGTCTGTCGCTGGTGGCCTGGCTCGACCGGGAAGCGACGGAGATGGGCGGCGCGACGGCGCAGGCGGTGCTGCTGGCCGGCGGCGTGCAGGTGGTTCCGGAATTTCTCGGCAACCGCTCCCCCTTCGCCGATCCTGAAGCCAGAGCGGTGATTTCCGGCCTGGGGCTCGAGACCGGGGTGCCGTCGCTCGTCGGCCTCTATGTCGCCGGACTCTGCGGCATCGGTTACGGGCTCAGGCAGTTGCTGGAGAAGCTTGGCGCGGATGGCATTCGCATCGAGCTGATCGTCGCCAGCGGAGGCGCCGCGCAAAGCGGCCTGGTGCGCCAGGTTCTCGCCGACACGACCGGCGTGCCGGTGGCGGTGACCGCGACGGAGGAGCCGGTACTGCTCGGCTCCGCCATGCTCGCAGCGGTGGCGGCCGGCCGATATCCCGCTCTCGCCGAGGCCATGAGCGCGATGTCGGTCATCGACACGGTCTTCCTCCCGGCCGGCGGCGAGATCGCCGTGCTGCACGACAAACGGTTCGCCGCCTTCGAGATGCTGCAGTCGGCCGAACGGGCGATTCGCGCACAATTGTCCTGACGCATGTTACCCGGAAGTGGGCAGCGGTTTCGGGACTGCGACATCCATGATTGCAAAGAGCCGCAGAGCGCTCTGCTTTCATTGGATCACGGACGCGCTGCAAGGTATCGGCTTGCCGCAAATTCACTTCGCCTGGAAATGCCCTAATGCATGTCGGGATGGTCTTTGAGCGGCATGTCATCGCGCAGCGGGACCGTCTGACGCTCGATCATCCTGTGGACATGCGGCGGCCTGTCGCCCTTGTGCAGCGCCCTGAGCCGCTCGGCGGATTCGGCGTCGGCCTTGGTGCGGCGCTGGTTGTGGCGGACATACTCGATCCAGGTGGCGACGTGGTAGGTCTCAGTCCAGATGTCCGGATTCTCCAGGTCGCGCAGCAAGGCCCATTGCCGGGCGCCGTCGCGAATGCGGATCCGCCGTCGCGCGGCCATGGCGGCAAGAAACGCCGGCACGTTCTCCTGAGCTATGTCGTAGTCGACCATGATCATGATCGGACCGCTGCGGTACTTCAGGTCAAGCCGCAGCTGCGGTTCGCTGAAGCGGTCGAGGGGATCGAAATTGTTGCCCTCGAACTCAGGCAGCGGCAGCCTCAGTCCGACGAGGGCGCCGAGCACCAGCCAGGCGCCGGAGATCAGCAGGGCCCGGTCGGAGCCGTGCGAATCGGCAATCGTGCCCCAGAGCCAGCTGCCGCCGGCCATGCCGCCGAAGGTGGCGGTCTGGTAAAGCGCGAGGGCGCGACCGACCACCCAACGCGGGGTCGACAGCTGCACCGTCGCGTTGAACAGCGACAAGGCCATGACCCAGCAGGCGCCGCAGAAGAGCAGCGTCAGGCAGCTCAACCAGATCTCCCGGCTCAGGCCAAGGACCACCACGGCGGCGGAGAAGACCAGGAAGGCGGAGCGAACGATGGTCTCGTTGGAATACCGCTCCCGGAGCGGCCCGCTGGCAAAGGCGCCGCCGATGGCGCCAAAACCGAAGCAGCCGAGCATGATGCCGTAGGTCAGGGCGCTGCCGCCGAGCAGGTTGCGGGCCACCAGCGGCAACAGCGCGAGCACCGCGATGGCCGTGAATCCGAAGAGAAAGCCGCGGAACATCACCTTGACCAGGTTGGGTGACATGGCGACATAGCGCAGGCCGGCGGCGACGGCCGGGGCGAAGGCCTCGCGCGGGAGGGTGGCCGCCGGCCGCAACGGCGTCCAGCGGAGAAGCGCGATGATCAGCGTCAGATAGCTCGCGGCGTTGATGGCGAAGGCTGCCGCGGCGCCGATGGCGGCAACCACGGCGCCGCCGATGGCCGGGCCGACGCTGCGCATCAAGTTGAACCCCATGGAGTTGACCAGCACCGCCGACGGCAAGTCTTCGCGCGGCACGATGTCGCCCATCGAGGACTGCCAGGAGGGATTGTGCAGCGCCGTGCCGCAGCCGATTAGAAAGGTGAAACCGAGCAGCAGCCAGGGGGTGAGCAGATCCGTGTAGGCGCAGACCGTCAGCGCCACCGAGACCAGCAGCATGAAGATCTGTGCGGTGAGCATGATCTTGCGCCGGTCCAGTCCGTCGGCGAGAGCACCGGCAGGCAGCGAGAACAGCATGATCGGGAGCGCAGTGGAGGCCTGCACCAGTGCCACCATGTCCGAGGATGTTGCAATCGAGGTCATCATCCAACCGGCCCCGACCGCCTGGATCAGGCCGCCGAGATTGGAGGCAAGCGTGGCGGTCCAGAGGGCTCGGAACGGGGCGTTCTGAAACAGGCGCAGGGGGGATGCGTGTTGCGGCACGTCGCGGACCTTCCTGAGGGGGAAATCACATTCGCGGATACCCTTCCGGGATAGACCGCGCAATTGTGACAGGCAAGTCAATCCGGGTGACGTCGCCCGCTTTTCGGCACTGCCACGGCGCACGGCGGACGGCATCCGACGGGTCCCGTGACCGTTGGCGCGCAGCACTCGGCTTCGCGGACCCGCACCGGGGACAGCGCGGTCGAGGCGGCGCCTGCCCCAGCTTCGATCCGCCGTCAGCCGCCTGGGCGGCGGGCGGAAGCGGGAAGCGGCCGGTCGCCGAAATCGATCGTCGAGCGTTGCAGCACGGTCCCCGAACCATCAACGAGCAGGCGGAACCGCCGGCTCGGCGAGAAGAATGTCAGCCGATAGCGACCATCGTCGTCGCCCACGCCCTTTTCCGTGAGGCTGGTGATGGAGCCGTCGTGCATGCCCGCCTGCAGCCCCGCTTCATTGATGCCGAGCCCCTCGGCGATGAGCCCGGCGTCGATCTCAAAACCGCCGTCTTCGAAGCGGATCTGGTTCATCTTTTCTCCTCCTGCCGCTGTGCCGACAAATATCTGGGTCAGAGCCTGACGCCCAGGCGGTCGACCCAGCCGAGGCCGGCATCGGTTCCGGCGCGGGGCCGGTACTCGCATCCGACCCACCCGGCATAGCCGTGGCGATCGAGCGCATCGAAGATCGCCGGATAGGCGATCTCGCCCTCGTCAGGCTCGGCGCGACTGGGGACAGCGGCGATCTGCACATGGCCGATGACCGGCATCAGCCTTTCAAGCCGGGTGAGGATGTCCCCCTCGCCGATGGCGGCATGGTAGACGTCGAAAAGAAGCCGCAAATTTGGCGCGCCGACTGTCCCGATCAACGACACCACCTCGGTGGTGGTGGAGTGGAAATAGCCGGGCGCGTCGCGCTGGTTGATGGGTTCGAGCAGCAGTGTCAGGTCGGGCGCCTGAAGCGCCGCCCAGGCCAGGTTGTCTTCAAAGATCTCCCTCGCGCGCGGCTTTTCCGCTTCGGCGACGATGCCCGCCAGGACGTGAACGGCGGAAGCGCCTGCGGCTCGCGCATAGGCCAGGGCCTGCTCGATGGAGGCTTTGAAGTCGTCGCGGCGGCCTTGCAATGCGCCCAGGCCGAAATCGCCCTTTGCTCCGTCGCCATGGGGCGCATTGATGCTGACAAGCGTCACGGCGTTTGCCTCGCAGGCCGCACGCACCAGCGCCGCGTCGGTGTCATAGGGTCCATGCAATTCGACGGCGCGGAATCCGGCGCGGCCAGCTGCAGTGATGCGGTCGAGCAGCGGCAGCTCTCTCCAGAGAAAGCCCAGATTGGCTGAAAATTTCGGCATCGCTTGTATCCATTTGGGGGAGGGCGTCAGATGCTGCCGCCGAGTTCGTCCTCGATGTGCACCCGGATGATGTCGTCGAAGCTCTGTTCGCCGACGAATCCAAGTTCGGTAGCGCGGCGCGCATCGAAGTTCTTCGGCCACCCCGAGATGATGGGGCCGATGGTGGCGTCGGGCTCGCGGCGGATCAGCGCGACGGCCTTGTCGCCTGCGATTCGTCGCAGCGCCTCGATCTGCCCGCCCACCGTCGTCGACAGACCGGGCATGGTCAGGTTGCGGCGGGCGCCGAGCCTGCCGGTGTCGAGCTCCGCCGCATGCAGCAGGAAGCCGATCGCCGCGCGCGGGCTGGCAAACCAGTGCCGCACGTCGTCGCCAACCGGCAGCACCGCTTCCAGGCCGACCAAAGGTTCGCGCAGGATGCCCGAAAAGAAGCCCGAAGCCGCCTTGTTGGGCTTGCCGGGGCGAACCGAAATCGTCGGCAGGCGGATGCCGACACCGTCGAGGAAGCCGCGCCGGGAGTAGTCGGCGAGCAGCAATTCATCGATCGCCTTCTGCGTGCCGTAGCTGGTCAGCGGGGTGAGGATCTGGTCGTCGCCGATGATGGCAGGCAACGGTTCGCCGAAGACGGCGATGGAGGAGGTGAAGACCAATTTCGGGCAATAGGCCTGGTTTCGGGACGCCAGACGCACTGCCTCGAAGAGCATCCGGGTGCCGTCGAGATTGATCCGATAGCCCTTCTCGAAATCGGCTTCGGCCTCGCCCGACACTATGGCGGCGAGATGGAAGATCAGGTCAGGCCGCGAGGCGATCACCGTCTCGGCGACACCCGGCATGGAGAGGTCTGCTGCGACGGTCTCGACTGGACCGGAGAAGTCCGGCCTTTCCGGCGCTACGATATCGGCGAGCACCAGAGATTCGATCCGCCTGCCGAGGATTTCGCCGCGGTCAATCAGCGCCCCGGACAGCTTGCGGCCGAGCATTCCGGCTGCGCCGATGATGAGGATGTTCATGTCGGATGCTCCTTGAGGCACGGTCGAATCGGCAACTGTTTCGGGCGCGGCCAGCGCCAAGGCGGCTGGCTTTCCAGATCCAGGCATGTTTGTTAGGGTCCGCCGCCCGGCTCAAAACTATGTCATATCTGTCCGGTGCGGAGATACCGAAATTTTCGAAACCGGCGAGTGCGCCAGTTTCCAGCCACGGAGACAGTGCGGCTTGCTGCTTTCACCTAACAAGGACCATGCGGCGCAGATCCGCGATTTCGCGTGGGATCTGCCCGCCGATTTCAACATCGGCACGGCCGTGGCCGACCAATGGGCAGCACGGGACCCCGATCGGATCTGCCTGCAGAATTTCAGCCTGGACGGCCAGCACACATCTCTGACCTATGGTGAACTGGCACTGCGGTCGAACCGCCTCGCCCGCGGCCTGCGGCGGCTCGGCGTCCGCCGGGGCGATCGTGTGGCGATCATGCTGCCGCAGGGATTTGAGACGGCCATCGCCCATGTGGCGATCTACAAGCTCGGTGCCATCGCCGTGCCGCTGGCACTGCTGTTCGGCATCGAGGCCATCAGCCACCGGCTGGGCGCTTCGGGCGCCAGCGTGATCATCACCAATCCGTCCGGGCGCGACAAGGTTGCCGTCATCCGCGAGACCGCTCCGGCGCTTGACCATGTGGTGGTCACCGGCGGGGACGCAGGTGAGGCCGGGTTCGAGGCACTGCAGACCGGGCAGGACGATGCCCCGCTCATCATCGAAGCCGGCCTCGACGATCCGGCGCTGATGATCTTTACCTCGGGCACGACGGGATCACCCAAGGGCGCGCTGCACGCCCACAGGGTGCTCATCGGCCACATTCCCGGCGTGCAGACGCATCACGAATTCCTGCCGCAGCCCGGCGACCGCCTGTGGACGCCGGCCGACTGGGCCTGGGCCGGGGGACTGCTCAACGTGCTGTTGCCGGGACTGCTGCTCGGCGTTCCCGTGGTGGCGTCCCCGGCGCAGAAATTCGATCCCGAGCTGGCCTATCGGATCATGGCGGAGATGCAGGTGCGCAATGCTTTCATCCCTCCCACTGCGCTCCGCATCATGCGGACAGTGGCCGATCCGCGCAGCCGCCACGCGCTCAATCTCCGGACCATCGGTTCGGGGGGCGAATCGCTGGGCCAGTCCACCTTCGACTGGGCCAAGCGCGAACTCGGCCTGACGATCAACGAGTTCTATGGCCAGACCGAATGCAATCTGGTGCTGTCGTCCTGCGCGGCGAGCGGCGTGAGCCGCGGGGGCGCCATCGGCAAGCCGGTCGCCGGGCACGAGGTCGCGATCATCGATGATGAAGGCAATCCCGTGGCGAATGGAGTGTCCGGTCAGATCGCGATCAGGCGGCCCGATCCGGTGATGTTCATCGGCTACTGGGAGAATGCGGAAGCCACCCGGTCGAAGTTCATCGGTGATTGGCTGCTGACCGGCGACCAGGGCGTGCGCGATGCGGACGGCTATTTTTCCTTCTTCGGCCGCGACGACGATGTTATCACCTCCTCGGGCTATCGCATCGGCCCGGCGGAGATCGAGGACTGCCTGACCGGGCATCCGGCAGTGGCGTTGGCGGCTGTGGTGGGCAAGCCGGATCCATTGCGCACCGAGATCGTCAAGGCCTATGTGGTACTCGTCGAGGGACAGCGGGGCGACGAAACCATGACGGTAGGGATCCGCGAGTGGGTCAAGACCCGGTTGTCGGCGCATGAGTATCCGCGCGAGATAAGCTTCGTCGACAGCCTGCCGCTGACCACCACGGGCAAAGTGATCCGGCGCGAACTCAGGCAGCGGGCAGTCAAGGAGGCGGAAGCTGGCCGATAGGTTTCGGTGCCGCGGGGCTTGCGGGTTTCAGCGGCGGGCGAGGCCGCGGATCTTCTCGCGCAGGATGCGGGCCATGTTGCGGGTGTTGCGGTAGATGTGCAACTGCGCGGCGACCTGGCGGACATCCCTGTCGCGATTCTGCGAGAGCCCGATGACCAAGGTCCCCATGGTGACGCGTTCGGTCCAGAACCGGCTCATGATCGGGTGGTCGGGTGCAGCACAGGAATCGGTGCGGCGGATGTTGAGATCATCGAGGTGCCATTCCGTGAGCCGGTCCATCAACAGCTTGCCGGGCGAGAAGCGGGCATAGGTCTCGTCATAGGCAGTCTTCCATGTGTAGGCATCGCCCGCGGTTATCAGTACCACCATGGATGCGATCGTCTCGCCGTTGAGCGCGATGCTGTGGATGCGGACGCTGTCGGTCTCGGCCAGGCTGTTGATGGCCTCGCGCGCGAAAGCGGCCCTATACCGGTCGGAGACCATCGCGGTGCGACGGCGGCCTTTCCAGCCGCTGTCCTCCAGGGTCAGAAACTCCTCGAGCTGGGCTCGGATTTCCGCAGGCTGACGGGCGACATGATAGTCGAGCGTGCCCTGTTCCGACAGCCGCCGCCATTGCCGCCGCATCTCGCGCCGATGGTGCCGGGAAATCGCCCTGGAGAAGTACTCGTCGGCATCGAGCGCGCTTTCGAGCATCGGCCGCTCGACCCGGTCGGTGTCGGTGACGGGAAGGTTCCGGCCGAGCGCCACGGCGCGCAGGAGACTCGCGACCGGCCCGTCAAGCCGAAGGTCGGGAATGACGAGGATGCCGGGGAGGCCAAGCTCGGGACGTGCCAGGCCTTCCAGCAGGTTGTCGAGCGTCTCGGCGGCACCCTCCGCGTCGACCAGCGGCGTGCCGAGGGGACCGAAGGGGTTGGACCATACCCGGATGATGGAGGCGCCGACCGAAAAACCCGGCTTCTCGATCGAGAACGGCATGAGCAGCCGCATCCGCGAATACTTCTCGGTCTGGTCGCGCATCAGCATCAGCCGGATCTGGCGATCCTCGAGCCGCGGCATCGCCGGGGCAAGGAAACGGCCGGAGAAGAACACATTGGGTTCCATGGCGCGGTTGGTCAGGTAGTCAAGCTCCTCCTGCAGGCCGTAGCCGGAACGTCCCGAATAGAGCGCCAGATGACGGTGCCCGGCCCCGACCCGGATGTCCTGCTCGGCCAGCGGGCGCTCCGCCTCCAGATGGGCGAATTCACCGATGAGCGCATTGGCCTGGCTGCCGACGCTATCCTGAACGATGGGATTGGACATGGTCTATCCCACCCTGGTCCGGCCATCGACCGGCGTGCCGGGCGACCGGGCGCCGATGAACAGCAGAATGCCAAGACGGCGCCGGACGATCAGATGCAGCAGCAGGGCCTCGATCATCATCGCGCCCATCGTGGCGAATGCGGCGCCGGCGATGCCATAGATCGGAATCAGCAGGACATTGAGGCCAATATTGGCCGCGAGCGCGCCGGCATAGATGGCTGCGCAGATCTTCTGCTCGCCGACCATGGTCAGAAGCACTTCTCCGGGGCCGACCGTGGCCTTGGCGATGATGCCGGCCAGCAGGATGATCATGACCGGGTGGCCGTCTCCGAAATGTGGGCCGAACAGCGACAGCAGGAAGGGACCGGCGGCAATCACCGCGGTGCCGACGGCGAGCGAGGGCCAGAAGGTCCAGTGCACGGCCTGGCGGGCGAACTTCGCCAGGCCGGGCGCGTCGCCGTCCGAGACGAGGCTCGAGAATCGGGGCGCGGCCGCCGCCTTGACGGCAAAAAAGACGAAATGAACCAGGGCCATGGTCTTGGCGGCGGCGAAGTAGACAGCGACCTTTTCAGGCGGCAGGTAGAAACCGACGATGATCACGTCGGCATTGGTCAGCATGAAATAGAAGCCTTCGATCAGGAAGATCGGAAGCGCGACCACGATCCAGGTGCGAAAATGGATCTTCAGCGCCCCCGCCATAAATCGGCGAGACAGCTTGCGGGTGATCACGACGAATTGCACGACGGTGGTCAGATAGGCGGCGGCGAGCGTGGCGAGCAGTGCGGTGCGGGCATCCGTGTGAAGGCCGAGCATCATGGCGCCGACGACGAAGATCAGGATCAGCAACGGTCGAACGATATAGGTGGGGCTGAGGGCGTACACAGCCCAGCCATTGGCGCGCGCGGTGCCATCCAGCACGTCGCCGAGCGCGATCATCGGCAGAGCGAAGGCGCCGATGAACAGCGGCGTCACATAGTAGTTCTCGATGCGGTCGCCGAGCAGGTAAAGCGCCGCAATGCCCGTGGCGGCTATCAGTGTTGCTGACAGGAGGGCAAAGATCCGCGCCGTGACGGCAAGGCCGCGGATTGCGTCATCCGCACCCTCAGCGCGGTATTGCGGCAGGAACCGGATGACGGCGGTATGGAAGCCAAGGCAGGAAAGATTGCCCAGTATGACCGCCAGCACCCAGACGAATACGAATATGCCGTATTCGAAGTCGCCCATCAGGCGGGCGAGCACGATCTGCGAGGCAAATGCGATGGCCGCGCTGACAACGCGGATGCCGAAGGCGATCAGCGCCATGCGCTGGGCGGCCGCGGTTTCATCCTCACCCCGGATGACCTCAGCCAACTGCCGGACAAGCATCGCCAGCCACTCGACGGTGCGCGGCGGGAGCACTCTTCCTGCTGTCTCGATCAATGCCATGGGGCAGGCGGATCCGGTTCAAAGACCTCGTGAGCCCGCATGATGGCACGGTGACGTTAAAAAACGGTTCGGGTGATAATGCCGCCGATTCAAAGACAAGCGGAATGAGCCGGCAAAGCGGCGACCCTGCTGTTTCAGCGCGGCCTGCAGAGGAACACGAGCGTGAAGGACAGCGAGCGTGGCAACCATCGAAAAGGCGAGCAGAGCACCCGGTCGATGATGAAGCGCTGGCGCAGGGTATGGGCGAGCCAGCGCCAGTCAAAGCCCTTGTGCTGCACCCCGTGTGGAGGCAGCCGCTCCAGCCGATCGCGGGCGGCATTCCAGGCTTCCCTCCGGCTGTACTCCCGATGCCGCATGTAACCCGTCGCCCACGATCCGAGATTCTTGATCAGCAGGGCCGGCCCGATCTCATTGGGCACAGAACACATGAACAGCTGCGGCCGGGCGGCGCGGATGCTGTCCAGAAGCGCGGTGACCTTGTCGTCACCGACATGCTCCAGGGTTTCCAGAGCAAGAACGGCATCGGAACCCGCGAGCGGCTCGGGATGGTCCTCCGCAGAGCCTTCGATGATGCGGAAGTTCGATGAACCGGCATATCTCTGCCGCGCCATCCGACAGAATTCGGGATCGATCTCAATGCCGGTGTACTCGATGGCGAAACGCGCATCGAGCACCGCAAAGGCCTTGGCATGGGCGCAGCCGATGTCGACGATCCGCAATGTTTCGCCGCGGTCTATGGCGGCGATGGCTTCGATCAGATATCCGTACCGGATGGAATGGAGATAGCGCACCAGCCCGTTGAAGGCCTGGTTCCGCTCGTAATCCAGCGCATGGCTTCCGCGCATCTATTCCCCCCGGAGCGCGGGTCGGCGCGTTGCGCCGGCCGCTCAGGCCTCAGCCAGGACCGCCGCATCCGTCCACGATGGACCCATCCCGCAGCTGCAACGCAATGATCGGCTCAGGCCTCCAGGACGCCGTGGCAGTGCTTGAACTTCTTGCCCGAGCCACAAGGGCAAGGCTCGTTGCGACCGACCTTGCCCCAGGTCGACGGATCGTCCGGGTTGCGGTCTTCAGGTGCCACGATCCGCGTGTCCGCGGACAGGAGTCCGGGCTCGAACTCGTCCTCGCCTGTGCTTGCGTCCACATGATGGGCGGCCATCTGCGGGGGGAGTTGCGGCTCGGGCGCCTCGGCGGCCTCGCGCACGATCTCGACCCGCGACAGCTGCGCCATCACCGCCTGGCGGAGATTGGCAAGCAGGGCCTGAAACAGCTCGAAGGCCTCCGCCTTGTATTCCTGCAGCGGATCGCGCTGGGCGTAGCCACGGAAGCCGACCACCGAGCGAAGGTGATCAAGATTGACCAGCTGTTCCCGCCAGAGATGGTCCAGCGTCTGGAGAACCAGCGATTTTTCCACATAGGTCATCACGTCGGGGCCGAAGCGCTCGGCCCGTTCCGCCGCCGCCTGATTGGCGGCCTGGGTGATGCGCTCGCGGATGTCGTCCTCTGCAATGCCCTCTTCCGCGGCCCATTCCTCGATCGGAAGATCAAGATTGAGATACTGCTGGACGCCCTTCTTCAGGTCGGCCACGTTCCACTGCTCGGCATAGGCCCGTTCGGGAATGCTCAGCGTCACCAGATTGTCGATGACTTCCTGGCGCATGTCGGCAACGGTCTCGGAAATCGACTCGGCTTCCATCAGCTCGATGCGCTGCTCGAAGATGACCTTGCGCTGGTCGTTCATCACGTCATCGAATTTCAGGAGATTCTTGCGGATATCGAAGTTGCGTCCCTCGACCTTCTTCTGCGCGCGCTCGAGCGCCTTGTTGATCCAGGGATGGACGATGGACTCGCCTTCCTTGAGACCCAGGGTCTTGAGCATGCCGTCCATGCGCTCGGAGCCGAAGATGCGCATGAGGTCGTCCTGCAGCGACAGGAAGAATTTCGAGCGGCCGGGGTCGCCCTGGCGGCCGGAGCGGCCACGCAGCTGGTTGTCGATGCGGCGGCTTTCATGGCGTTCGGTTGCCAGAACGTAGAGGCCGCCGGCGGCAAGCGCCTCGTCCTTGAGCTTCTGGATTTCGGCGCGGATCTGGGCTTCGCGGGCAACGCGCTCGGGACCCGCCGGAACATCAGCCAATTCGGCTGCAACGCGCATGTCGGCGTTGCCGCCGAGCTGGATGTCAGTGCCGCGGCCGGCCATGTTGGTGGCGATGGTGACTGCGCCCGGGACGCCGGCCTGGGAGACGATGTAGGCCTCCTGCTCGTGGTAGCGGGCGTTGAGGACCTGGAAGCCCTCGATGCCCGACTTGCGCAGCAGCTCGGCCAACAACTCGGATTTCTCGATGGAGGTGGTCCCGACCAGCACCGGCTGGTTGCGCTCGCGCGCCTGGCGGATGTCGTCGACGATGGCCTGATATTTCTCCTCGACGGTGCGGTAGACCTCGTCGTCCTCGTCGATGCGCGCGATCGGCACGTTGGTGGGCACCTCGACGACATCGAGACCGTAGATGTTGCCGAACTCCTCTGCTTCGGTCGAAGCCGTGCCGGTCATGCCGCCGAGCTTGTCGTACATTCGAAAATAGTTCTGGAAGGTGATCGATGCCAGCGTCTGGTTCTCGGGCTGGATCGGCACATGCTCCTTGGCTTCGAGCGCCTGATGCTGGCCTTCAGAATAGCGACGGCCCGGCATCATGCGGCCGGTGAATTCATCGATGATGACGATTTCGTTGTTGCGGACGATGTAGTCCTTGTCGCGGGTGAACAGCCGATGGGCCTTGAGGGCGTTGTTGATGTGGTGGACAATGGCGACGTTCTCGACGTCATAGAGCGATTCGCCCTTGAGCAGACCTGCCTCGTTGAGCAGCTTCTCGAGCTTCTCCGTGCCGACCTCGGTGAAGGTGGCCGAGCGCTGCTTTTCATCGATCTCGTAATCTTCCTCCGACAGCATCGGAATGAATGCGTCGATGGTGTTGTACAGCTCCGAGCGGTCGTCAAGCGGACCAGAGATGATCAGCGGCGTGCGGGCTTCGTCGACCAGGATCGAGTCGACTTCGTCGACGATCGCATAGTGGTGGCCGCGCTGGACCATCTGGGCCCGCTCGAACTTCATATTGTCGCGCAGATAGTCGAAACCGAGTTCGTTGTTGGTGGCGTAGGTGATGTCGCAGGCATAGGCGGCACGGCGCGCGTCGTCGTCGAGCCCGTGTACGATCACCCCGGTGGTCATGCCGAGGAAGCTGTAGATCCGCGCCATCCATTCGGCGTCGCGGCTGGCAAGGTAGTCGTTGACGGTGACGACATGCACGCCCTTGCCCGACAGGGCATTGAGATAGACCGCCAGGGTCGCCACCAGGGTCTTGCCTTCGCCGGTCTTCATCTCGGCAATGGCATTTTCATTCAGGATCATGCCGCCGATCAGCTGGACGTCAAATGGCCGCAGCCCGATGGCGCGGCGCGCGGCCTCGCGCACGACCGCAAAGGCGGGGACCAGGAGATCGTCGATCTTCGTGCCTGCCGCCAACTGCTCGCGGAACTGCACGGTGCGTGCCGCCAGATCCTCATCGGAAAGCGCCCGTGTCTCCGGCTCGAGCGCGTTGATGGCTGCAACTTTCGGGGCGTAACCGCGGATGCGGCGCTCATTGGACGAGCCGAAAATCTTGCGGGCAATACTGCCGAACTTGACCATACAATGGTCCTTTCTCAAGGCTGCGCTGACGGCGGAGCAGGTGGCATACGCCGTCAACGTAGCCGACACCCCGTTTTGAAGGCGCCGCCCAGGCGGCTTTCGCGGGCGAAAGCGGTCTGGACGGACGGTTGGCTGACAGATAAGAGGGGGGTTGTGCGATGTCAACGGCGGCTGCGTGCCGTCTTAGACCATCATGATCAGCGATCTCGCTCCGCGATCATGATTGACTCACCCCATTCAGAAAGGTTCCTCCATGCGCCACACCACCCTGTTCGCCGCCCTGCTTCTCGCCAGCGTTGCCCTTTCGCCGGGCGCAGGCCTTGCTGCCGACGATGCCGATCCGGTGGTGGCGAAGGTCGCGGGCAAGGATATTCATGCCTCCGAGCTCACCTATGCGGAAGGTGACCTGGATCCGCAATTCGACAAACTGCCGGCCGAACAGCGCCGGCTCGCGGCGCTCTCGGCCGTCATCGACATCGAGACGTTGGCGCGCAAGGCCGAAGCCGCCAAGCTCGACGAAGAGGAGAGCTTCAAGCGGCAGATGTCGTTTCTGCGCGACCGGACACTGCACAATGCCTATTTCAAGGCCAATGTCATCGATCCGATCACCGAAGACGACATCAAGGCGCGCTATGACAAGGAAGTCGCAGCCACGCCAGCGGAAGAGGAAATCCATGCCCGTCACATTCTCGTGGCGACCGAGGACGAAGCCAGGGCGGTGATCGCGGAACTTGACGCAGGCAAGGACTTCGCCGAGCTGGCCAAGGAAAAGTCGACCGGCCCGAGCGCCGCAAACGGCGGCGACCTCGATTATTTCGCCAAGGGCTCGATGGTGCCGGAATTCGAAGCCGTCGCTTTCGCCATGAAGAAGGGCGGGTATTCGAAGGAACCGGTCAAGACCCAGTTCGGCTGGCATGTAATCAAGGTCGAGGATCGCCGCGACGCTGCTCCACCTGCGTTCGACAAGGTCAAGGATCAGGTCCGGCAGGTGCTGTTGCGGGAGCGCTACGCGGAGGTCATCACCGGCGCGCGTGAAGACACCGAGATCGAGGTCATTGATCCGGCGCTGAAGGCAGCCTACGAGGCGGTCAACAAGCAGCCCTGAGCCTGTCAACACAACCAAGGGGCGGGGCGGTGGTCCCGTCCACCAGAAGGCACGCTTGCCAAAGGAACGGCCAATGTCGACCGAGATCTCACCCCTGGCTCCGAAGAGCTATGCCAACCTGCCGCCCGTGGACGGAGTCCGAATCGAGACCGCCTCCGCCGGCATCAAGTACAAGAACCGCACCGACGTGATGATGATGGTGTTCGACAGGCCGGCACAGGTTGCGGGGGTCTTCACCACCTCGAAATGTCCATCGGCGCCGGTGGATTTCTGCCGCGCCAACCTTCCGCTCGGCACGGCGCGCGCCTTGGTGGTGAATTCCGGCAATGCCAATGCCTTCACCGGCATCAAGGGCCGGCTCGCCACCGAACTGACCGCTGCCTCGGCTGCACGGGCCGTGGGGTGCGAGGAGGCGGAGGTGTTTCTGGCCTCCACCGGCGTGATCGGCGAGCCGCTGGATGCCGGCAAGTTCTCCGGTGTCCTCGATGCCATGGCGAAATCGGCCGCCGGCGATCGCTGGATGGATGCCGCGCATGCGATCATGACCACCGACACCTACCCGAAGGTCGCCACTCGCAGCGCCCGGATTGACGACGTCGAGGTCGTCATCAACGGCATGGCCAAGGGGGCGGGCATGATCGCGCCCGACATGGCAACCATGCTTTCATTCATCGTTACCGACGCGCCGATAGCTTCGGCCGCACTGCAGTCGATGCTGTCGCGTCATGTGGGCGGCACCTTCAATGCCGTCACGGTGGACAGCGACACCTCGACCTCGGACACGT
The DNA here is from genome assembly GCF_003182275.1 of Hoeflea marina. Lineage (GTDB taxonomy): Bacteria > Pseudomonadota > Alphaproteobacteria > Rhizobiales > Rhizobiaceae > Hoeflea > Hoeflea marina. The sequence goes on along the minus strand of NZ_QGTR01000005.1, from coordinate 19,924 downwards.
TGCTGTTGTTCGCCACGGGCGCGGCGGCCGATCGCGGCGCGGGCGAGATCGCCCTGGCGAGCGATCCGCGAGCCCGCGGATTTGTCAAGGCGCTGGCAGACCTGATGCAGGACCTGGCGCTGCAGATCGTGCGCGATGGCGAGGGCGCGCGCAAACAGGTGGAGATCACCGTCACCGGCGCCGCCTCCGCCAAGGCGGCTGGCAGGATTGCTCGCTCGATTGCAAATTCGCCGCTGGTCAAGACCGCGATTGCCGGCGAAGACGCCAATTGGGGCCGGGTCGTCATGGCTGTCGGCAAGGCCGGGGAAAGGGCCGAGCGCGACAAGCTGGCGATCTGGTTCGGTGACGTTCGTGTCGCCGTGGCGGGCGAGCGCGATCCCGACTACAGCGAAGCCGAGGCCAGCGACGTGATGAAAAGGGACGAGATCTCGATCCGGGTCGATCTCGGCATCGGCAGCGGCAAGGCGCGGGTCTGGACTTGCGACCTGACGAAGGCCTATGTGGAGATCAATGGCGATTACCGGAGCTGACCATGGCCACCGGGCCCGCCAGCAAGGCCAAGAGCAAGGAAGCCGACGCCATCATGCCCAATCTTGCAAGTGTCAGGCGGCTTGAAGCTGTCGGCTTTCGGGCCTGGCCCGCGGCTTCCATCCAATATGACGGCAGCTGGCAGATCCGGCTGACGGCCGGCCACCCGTCCAAGCGGCTCAATTCCGTCAATCCGCTCGACCCCTCCGATCATCTCGATATCGAGAATCGCGTCGAGCGTGCGGCACGGCGCTTCGGCGCCTATGACCGGCCGCTGGTGTTCCGCCAATCTCCGCTGGCGCCGCCGCAGCTTGAGGCATTCCTCGATGCCCGGGGCTGGCGCCGGTTCGACGAAACCATCGTCATGGCGGGCGCAATCGCCGATCTCGATATCGATGGCGGCATGGATCACCTGCCGATGAGGGATATCGGCCGCTATGTCGACGCATCCATCGCGGTGCACGGACGCGACACCGCGCTGAAGGCAGGGCTGACGGAAGTTTTGAGTTCGATCCGGCCGCCCAGTGGCCTGTTCGTCATCGAGGACGGACTGTCCGGGCCGGTTTCCACTGCGCTTTGCGTGCATGACAACGACATGGCCGGGCTCTTCGAGCTGGCCACCCGAGCCGACAAGCGCCGCGGCGGGTACGGCCGCGACGTGGTGCGTGCCGCTCTCCGGTGGGCGCGCCACCGCGGCGCCGAAAAGGCCTGGCTGCAGGTGGAGAGCCACAACCCGGCTGCCATCGGTCTCTATGCCGCGCTCGGCTTCCAGGAGGTCTACCGCTATGCCTATCGGCAGAAGCCGGGGCACGGATGAACGGGGCTCAAAGACGCCTGCTGCTGGTTTCTGCCTGCGCGCTGGTGGATGCCGACGGGCGGGTGCTGCTGGCCCAACGCCCCACTGGCAAGAGCCTCGCCGGATTGTGGGAGTTTCCCGGCGGAAAGGTCGAGGCCGGCGAGACCCCAGAACTTGCCCTGATCCGCGAGCTCGAGGAGGAACTCGGCATCGTCACGCAGGTGGCGTGTCTGGCGCCGCTGACATTCGCCAGCCACAGCTATGATGATTTTCACCTGCTGATGCCGCTGTTCATCTGCCGCCGCTATGAAGGCCAGCCGCAGGGCCGCGAAGGCCAGGCCCTGAAATGGGTCCGGCCGAGGGACCTGCGGTCGTACCCCATGCCCCCCGCAGACGAACCGCTCATCGCCCATCTCGTCGATCTGCTCTGACTGCCCCATTGCGGTACGACCGACACAATCGGCAGCAATCCTCCATTAGCGTTAATCCTCCGTCAATGCACTTGAGGCAACATTAACCTCAACAACGGTCATCGGAATGACCATCGGGCGGGGCGCGTCATGGACGACGGCAATTTCTGGATGACAGTCATGGACAAAGGCGGATCGGGCCATCAGCCGAGCGGTTTTGGCGCGGTGAGAGTGGCGCTGCTTTTCGGCACAGCCGCCATCGCGCTTGCCGTCATCCTCACTCCGATCCTCGCCGAAAGGACAACCGCGCATGTGGCCTTTCTGCCGGGCGACTACGATTCGATAACCACCGGATCAATCCCGGCGAAAACCGGCCCGAGAAGAAGCTATACGATCCGAAAATCAGTTCTGCAGATCACCCCAGAGGCCGTCTGCATCATTGACCGTGCCGGCCACTCTGTTGGAGATTGTTGAACCTGATGTCCCAAACTTATGAACGCCGGCCGGAACCGGCACCGTGCACCGCCGGTCTTGAGCGACTGGCGCGCCGGTTCGCAGCCGACAGGTCGGGCGCCACCGCGATCGAATACGCACTCATCTCCACCCTGATCGCCGTGTCGCTGATTTACGGCGCGCAGATGCTCGGGAATTCGATCAACCAGCTCTTCGCCAACACATCCACGGACCTGACCAACAGCCTCTGACCCCTCAACGGGCACGCGTTGGCCTGACCGCTTCGCATGTACGGACGGCAGCCCGGCTTGGGTCAGCGCGGCAGCTTGCGCTCCGGTGTCCTGAGGGCGTCCGCAAGGCGCACCCTTGCCGATCCCGGCCGCAATGGCTTCTGCTGGCTCTCGTGTGGAGCCCAGCCGGAAAGGTGGATGACCGGAAAACTGGCCCTGATGCGCCCATCGGCATCGGAAAAGCGCTCGGCATAGATCTCGGCTGCTTTCAAGAACAGCGCCTTCGACACCGGCTTGCGGCTGCGGCCTGCGAGCACACTGGTCATTCCCATGGCGCGCAGGTCGCGCATGAGCGCAAACAGGTCGTCATAGCGGACCGTGATGGATTCGACATCAGCCACCGGTAAGGCGAAGCCGGTGCGCTGCAGCAGAGCTCCATAGTCCCTGACGTCGGCGAAGGGGTGGACGCGCGCATGGGCGCCGCCGGAAAGGCCGCTTTCGGCAGCGAGGAGACTTTCGCGCAGTTCTCCCAGCGTTCCGGACGCAGGTATGGTGGCCAGAAACAGGCCATCGGGCCGGAGCAGGCGGCGTGCCTGGATGAGGACGCCAGGCGTGTCATTGGTCAGGTGCAGAGCCAGGGGCGAGACGATCAGATCGGCTGCCCCCGGTTCCCCCGGCACTAAATCCGGGCTTGCCAGGACCTGGTCGCGGCCGGCGATTCCATAAACCGGGGTCGAATCGATGAAACGGAACGCTTCTGTCTTGCCCGTTGCCTGCATGAGGTCGGCCGTCAACGCCGTGCCCCCATGGACCTGGACGGGGTGATCGAAATGGCGCTCGACAATGGAGAGCCTCTCGGCCATGTCCTGGCCGCTGCGCCTGAGCAGAAAATCGGCGCCCGCAACCGGATTTTTCAGCGCACGGGCGCGGCGCAGCGCCAGAAGCGAATGGTCGAAGATCGGATCCAAGGCTGCCAGCCTCCTCGTGCTGATGTGGCCGCGTCCTCTTGTTGTCGCAGGCATCGGGCTCGCTTGTTGGCCGGATTGGCGCTATTGTCAACGCATGCAACCTGCCCGCAGCCTAGCCGACCCGTCACGATTTCCCGGATGGTCCGGATGGATGGAATCCTGCGCCGGCGCGATGACCCGGCTCATCTATCCTCCTGTCTGCGCCGGATGTTCGGTGATGACATTCGACCATGGCGCCCTGTGCGCGAAATGCTGGAGCACGGTGACGTTCATCGAGCATCCGGTCTGCGAGGTCACGGGCCGGCCATTCGATCACGACCGCGGCGATGGCCTGGTCTCGCCCGAGGCCATCGCCGATCCGCCGCCCTATCGCAGGGCCAGGGCGGCCGTGCTTCATGAGGGGGCCGCGCGAAAGCTGGTGCACGGACTGAAGTATTCCGACCGCGCCGATCTGGCGAAGCTGATGGCTGCCTGGATGGTCCGGGCCGGGCGCGATGTTCTCGACGACAGTGATGCGGTGATCGCAGTGCCGCTGCATCGAGGCAGGATCCTGATGCGGCGCTACAACCAGTCCGCCGAACTGGCGCGTCATGTCGCTCACCTGTGCCGCAAGCCGCATCTCGCCGGTGTGTTGCAGCGGACCCGCGCCACGCGTCCCCAGGTTGGCCTGGGATTGCGGGCCAGGCAGGACAATGTGCGCAGCGCATTCGAGGTGCGTCCCCGTCACATGCACGGGGTCGCAGGCCGCCGCATCCTGCTCATCGACGACGTGCTGACCACCGGTTCAACGGTCAACGCGGCGACGAAGGCGCTCCTGAAGGCCGGAGCGGCGCAAGTCTCGGTGCTGACATTCGCCAGGGTTGCCACCGGCGGAGTCGAGACCCTATATGCATGAGTACCAGTTCCAGCAAAGCCCCGGAGGCCCGAATGGTCGATGTAACGCTCTATACCCGTCAATTCTGTGGCTACTGCACGGCCGCCAAGCGCCTTCTTGAGACAAAGGGCGTGGACTACACCGAGCATGACGCCACCTCGTCGCCGGACCTGCGCCAGGAGATGATGGCGAAAGCGAATGGCCGGGCGACGTTTCCGCAAATCTTCATCGGTGGCGTGCATGTGGGCGGTTGCGACGATCTGCACGCGCTGGACCGGGCCGGCAAGCTCGACCCGATGCTGAAGGGGGCCTGAACCGATGACCGAACTCGTTGTCGCCGCCATCCAGATGTGCTCGGGGATCGACCCCGCCAACAACATTGTCGTGATGGAGCGCCTGGTCCGGGAGGCGGCCGCGCGCGGCGCCTCCTATGTGCAGACGCCCGAAATGACCGGCGCCATCCAGCAGGACCGCAAGGCGCTGTTTGCTTCGTTGAGCACCGAAGAGGACGACGCCGTGGTCCGGGCCGCCTCGCGCCTGGCAGCGGAGCTGGGGATATTTCTCCATCTCGGATCGACCGGCGTGGACGCGGGCGACGGCATGGCCGCCAATCGCGGCTTCGTGTTCGATCCCCGTGGGAGGAAGATCGCCAGCTACGACAAGATTCACATGTTCGACGTGGATCTCGACGGCGGCGAGAGCTGGCGCGAAAGCACCGCCTACCGCCCCGGGAGTCTCGCGGTCAACGCCGACATGGACGGCATGCTGATCGGCATGGGCATCTGCTACGATGTCCGGTTCCCGCAACTGTTTCGCGATCTTTCGCTGGCGGGAGCGTCGATCCTGACCGCTCCGGCGGCGTTCACCCGGCAGACCGGCATGGCGCACTGGCACGTGCTGCAGCGGGCCCGGGCGATCGAGAACGGCGCCTTCATGATTTCGGCGGCGCAGGCAGGCAGGCATGAGGATGGACGGGAAACCTATGGGCATTCGCTGATCATCGATCCGTGGGGCAGGATTGTCGCGGAGGCCGAGACCGACGAACCGGGCGTGGTGCTGGCGAAAATCGACATCTCCGCGGTCGCAGCCGCCAGGGCGAAGATACCCAACCTGAAGAATGCGCGTCCCTACCGCATGGCCGAGGTCGTGACCGGGAGCGTACGGGAGCGGGTGGCTTGATACGGTTCTCGCTCAGCTGCGGTCAGGAGCATGAGTTCGAGGCCTGGTTCGGTTCCAACGATGATTTCGACAGCCAGAAGCATCGCGGCCTGGTCAGTTGTCCGGTGTGCGGATCGGCCGATGTGACCAAGGCCCTGATGGCGCCGGCGGTGCCTGCCCCCTCGAAGCGGGAGGAGCGGCCGCTGGCGATGGATCCGAACCGCCGAGAAGTGATGCGCAAGCTGCGCGAGATGGTGCAAAGCGTCCGGGCCAGTTCCGAGGATGTCGGGGATCGGTTCCCGGAGGAGGCGCGCAAGATCCATCATGGCGAGGCCGAAGCCCGCGGCATCATCGGTCGCGCCACGGGGGACGAAGCCAGGTCGCTGATCGACGAAGGTATCGAGATCGCGCCCTTGCCGGAGTTTCCCGAGGAGAAGATCTGAGTTGGCCGCTTCGCACCATCTGGCCATGTACAATTTCGGCCTGCATGTGGCCGCCTATGACCAGCCCGAGGTGCTCGGATTTCGCCTGCGCGAGCCACTGAACTTTGCCGCCGCCGAGCGCGCGGCAGGTTTCGTGGGGCGCTCGGGCTATGACGGGGAAGCCGGACCGGCAAGCTGGGGCGTGCAGGTCTTTCCGCGCTTCATCTAGGGAAGCGGGTTCGAATCGGGGCCGTCCTCGCTGTCGCTCTGGATCGATATCGAGAGCCTGATGGCCTTCTCCTACAACGGCGTGCATGCCGAAGCGCTGAAGAACGCACGGTCGTGGAACCGGAAGAACCCCTGGCCGCCTCTGGTGCTGTGGTGGGTGGACGCGGGTCACGTGCCGCATTGGGTGGAGGCGGTGCCGCGCCTGGAGCGGTTGCATGATCACGGACCGGGTCCGGGCGCATTCACATTCAAGCAGCCTTATGGCCCAGACGGCTCGCCGACGGTGATTGACCGCGTCCGCGCAAGGGCTACGGCGGTCGAGAACGAAGCCGGACAGCGGGAGCTGATGGCCAGGGTCGCGGCGCTGCCAGTCTGATCCGGCGGGCTGCGCCTGCCGTCAGATCCCGGATGCGGAAGGCCGCTGGGCGAGCAGCATGTAATTGACATCCATGTCCCTGGACAGGTTCCACTGGTCCGACAGCGGATTGTAGAAGACGCCGCTGCGGTCGATGACGGCCATGCCGGCCGCCGCAAGCGGCCCTTCGATCTCTTCCGGACGGACCAGCTTCTCGTATTGATGGGTGCCGCGCGGCAGCCATCGCAGCACATATTCGGCGCCGATGATGGCAAGCGCCATCGCCTTCATCGTGCGGTTGATGGTGGCGACGAACATCAGTCCGCCCGGCTTGACCATGTCGGCGCAGGATTTCAGGAACAGCTCGACATCGGCGACGTGCTCGATGACTTCCATGTTGAGCACGATGTCGAAGCGTTCGCCACCGGCGGCCAGATCTTCCGATGTCGTGGCGCGGTAATCGATGTCGAGACCGCTCTGGACGGCATGCAGGCTGGCAACCTCTATGTTGGTGCGAGAGGCATCGGCACCAACCACCTCTGCGCCCATTCGCGCCATCGGTTCAGCCAGCAGACCTCCGCCGCAGCCGATATCGAGCAGGCGGAGCCCAGCCAGCGGCTTGTCCGACCGCGGATCGCGGCCGAAATGGGCGGCAACCTGGTCGCGGATATAGGCGAGGCGAACGGGGTTGAACTTGTGCAGCGGCCGGAACTTGCCGGTCGGGCTCCACCACTCCGCCGCGATTCGCGAGAAACGCTCGACTTCGCCGTCGTCTATGGTCGTGCGCGCGGTTTCGCTCATTGCAGTCTCCCGGGTTCGGATGCTGCTATTGAAGTCGGTCGAAGCGGGCGGCTTGTCAAGGGCAGCCAATGCCGCGGCGGACCCGCAAAGCGTCGTGTTGCAGATCAACATTTTTTTGGGTAAGAGACCGCCAACTTCCGCTCCCTCAACCGGGGCGGTTTTTATTGCCCGGCAGCGGGCGTCCAGAATTGCCCGCAGTCGGGCCATCTTACCGGAATTGAGCCATGGCCCGCATCGTGATGAAGTTTGGCGGCACGTCTGTTTCCGATCTTGACAGGATCCGCAATGTGGCCCGCCACGTCAAGCGCGAGGTTGATGCCGGACACGAGGTCGCCGTCGTGGTCTCGGCCATGTCCGGCAAGACAAACGAACTGGTCAACTGGGTGCAGTCGATGCCGAAGGTGGCCGGCGCCGATGCCTCGTTCTACGATGCGCGCGAATATGACGTCATCGTGTCGTCCGGTGAGCAGGTCACGAGCGGTCTGCTGGCGATCGCGCTGCAATCGATGGGTGTGGATGCCCGCTCCTGGCAGGGCTGGCAAATACCGGTCAAGACCGACAATGCCCATGGTGCAGCCCGCATCCAGGAGATCGACGGCGCCGAGATGATCCGGCGCATGGGGCTGGGGCAGGTGGCGGTGGTCGCAGGCTTCCAGGGCATCGGTCCGGACAATCGCGTGGCGACCCTGGGGCGCGGCGGCTCGGATACAAGCGCTGTGGCAATCGCCGCGGCCGTGAAGGCCGATCGGTGCGACATCTATACCGATGTCGACGGCGTCTACACCACGGATCCGCGCATCGAACCCAAGGCACGGCGGATGAAGAAGATCGCCTTCGAGGAGATGCTCGAAATGGCGTCGCTGGGGGCCAAGGTCCTGCAGGTCCGCTCGGTGGAACTGGCCATGGTGCACAAGGTCCGGACATTTGTCCGTTCCAGTTTCGTAGACCCGGATGCGCCGGGAATGGGGGATCTTCTCAATCCGCCCGGTACTCTCATTTGTGACGAGGAAGAAATCGTGGAACAGGAAGTTGTCACCGGCATCGCTTACGCCAAGGACGAGGCCCAGATCTCGCTGCGCCGTCTTGCCGACCGGCCGGGGGTTTCAGCGGCGATCTTCGGGCCATTGGCCGAATCCCGCATCAATGTCGACATGATCGTGCAGAACATCTCCGAGGATGGCTCGCGCACCGACATGACCTTCACGGTCCCGTCCGGGGATGTGGACAAGGCGCTTGCCGTGCTCAACGAGCAGCGGCAGACCATCGGTTTTGATGCCATCCAGAACGAATCTGGCCTCGCCAAGATCTCGGTGATCGGCATCGGGATGCGCAGCCATGCGGGCGTGGCCGCCACCGCCTTCCGCGCGTTGGCCGACAAGGCGATCAACATCAAGGCGATCACGACCTCGGAGATCAAGATCTCGATCCTGATCGATGGCGCCTATGCGGAACTCGCGGTGAGGACTTTGCATTCGGTCTACGGTCTGGATAAGACTTGAACCGAAGGGATCGTGAGGCGGGCACCGGAGCATCCTCAGGTCAGGCGGAACCGCCAGGGCAGAGACCAGATGTTTTGGATTCAAGGTGTCAGAGCGTACCTTCTGCGTCCGGCCGGACGCACATCGCTCTAGCCGCAGTTAATCCCCCGGCCATACCGGCTGGCGGCACACGCAAATTGGGAGAATGCACGCGATGAGAGACCTATCCACGGGTCCACGCGTCCTTCTCAGGCGGCTGCGCGAATTGATGGCGGAGCCCCTTGAGCCGCAGGAGCGCCTGGACCAGATCGTACGCCAGATAGCGTCCAACATGGTCGCGGAAGTGTGCTCTTTTTACGTGTTGCGCGCCGACGGGGTGCTGGAGCTGTTCGCCACCGAAGGTCTTAACAAGGCCTCGGTGCATCTGGCGCAGTTGAAGATGGGGCAGGGGCTTGTCGGCACGATCGCCGCCAGCGCCCGACCGCTCAATCTGTCCGACGCCCAGTCCCATCCGGCCTTCACCTATCTGCCGGAAACCGGCGAAGAGATCTTCAACGCCTTTCTTGGCGTGCCGATCCTGCGCGCCGGCCGCTCGCTTGGCGTGCTCGTCGTGCAGAACAAGGCGCATCGCAAGTACCGCGACGAGGAGATCGAGGCGCTCGAGACCACCTCGATGGTGCTGGCCGAGATGATTGCCACCGGTGAACTCAAGAAGATCACCAGCTCCGGAATCGAGCTGGATCTGACGCGGCCGGTGTCCATCAACGGCGATTCCTACGGTGACGGCATCGGGCTCGGCTATGTGGTGCTGCACGAGCCGCGGATCGTGGTCACCAACCTGCTCAATGACGACATCGATGCGGAGCTGGCGCGGCTCGAGGATTCGCTCGGATCGCTGCGCATGTCGATCGATGACATGCTGTCGCGCCGCGACGTCTCCATGGAAGGCGAGCACCGCGCGGTGCTGGAAGCCTACCGCATGTTCGCCCATGACCGCGGCTGGGTACGGAAGCTCGAGGAGGCGATCCGGAACGGGCTGACCTGCGAAGCGGCGGTGGAGAAGGTGCAGAGCGACACGCGCGCCCGCATGATCCACATGACCGACCCCTATATCCGCGAACGCCTGCACGATTTCGACGATCTTGCAAACCGACTGCTCAGGCAGCTGACCGGGTTCGCGCCCGGCGGCGCGAGCCTGCCTGACGACGCCATCATCGTGGCCCGGGCGATGGGGGCGGCGGAGCTTCTCGACTATCCTCGCGAATCTATCCGCGGACTGGTGCTCGAGGATGGAGCGGTCACCAGCCATGTGGTGATTGTCGCCCGCGCGATGGGAATTCCCGTGGTGGGGCAGGTCCACGGGATCGTGTCGCTGGCTGAAAACCGCGATTCGATCATCGTCGATGGCGAGGACGGCATCGTCCATCTGCGACCGGTGCCGGACCTTGAAAGCGCCTATGCCGACAAGGTGCGGTTTCGCGCCAAACGGCAGGAGCAGTTCCGCGCGTTGCGCGAAGTGCCTTCCGTGACCAGGGACGGCAAGCCGATCACCCTACAGATGAATGCCGGGCTGCTGGTCGACCTGCCGCAACTGGCCGAATCGGGCGCCGACGGAATCGGCCTGTTCAGGACCGAGCTTCAGTTCATGATCGCCTCCACCATGCCCAAGATGGACGAGCAGGAAAGCTTCTACCGCAATGTGCTGCGCCAGGCGGGCGATCATTCCGTGACCTTCCGAACGCTCGATATCGGCGGCGACAAGGTGGTTCCCTATTTCCGCTCGGCGGATGAGGAGAATCCGGCGCTCGGCTGGCGGGCGATCCGGCTGTCGCTCGACCGTCCGGGCCTGCTGCGAACCCAGCTGCGCGCGCTGCTGCGGGCGGCGGCAGGCGGCGAACTCAAGCTCATGCTGCCGATGGTTACCGAGGTCAACGAACTCAGGCTGGCGCGCGAGCTCCTCAACAAGGAGGTCCGGCACCTGTCGCGCTTCGGCCACCAACTTCCAAAGACGCTGCAGTTTGGCGCCATGCTGGAGGTGCCGAGCCTGTTGTGGCAGCTGGATGAACTGATGGCCGAGGTCGATTTCGTTTCTGTGGGCTCGAACGACCTGTTCCAGTTCGTCATGGCTGTCGACCGCGGCAACGCCCGTGTCGCCGATCGTTTCGACACGATGGGCCGGCCTTTCCTCAGGGTGCTCCAGCAGATCGTCAGCGCTGCCGAACGCACAGGAACTCCGTTGACGCTGTGCGGCGAAATCGCCAGCAAGCCGCTGTCGGCGATGGCGCTTCTCGGCATCGGTTTCCGGTCGATCTCGATGTCGCCCTCCTCGATCGGCCCGGTCAAGTCGATGCTGCTGTCACTCGACCTCGCCAAGCTGCAGGAGGTGCTGCTGCCGGCAATCGCCGACACCCAAAGCGACAAGACAATTCGGGAAATCCTGGCGGATTTTGCCGACTCCAACGGCGTGAGCCTCTGAGGCACCAAACGGCATGGCACAATTACCGACTGAGAAGATTCGCGGGCTTGAGCGCCGGTTCGGCGAGATCGAGGCCCGCATGTCGGCGGGGCCGGAGGCGGATGTCTATGTCAAACTGGCTTCCGAATATTCCGAACTGCAGCCTCTGGTCGCCCAGATCCGGGAACTGACCCGGGCCGAGGAGGAGAAGGCCGGGCTGGAAGCACTGCTCGCGGACCGCGCGACCGACCGCGACATGCGCGAGCTGGCCGAAACCGAACTGCCCGAGATCAAGGACCGCATCGAGCAGATCGAGCAACAGATCCAGATCATGCTGCTGCCCAAGGATGCGGCGGACGAACGCAGCGCCATCGTCGAAATCCGTGCCGGCACCGGCGGCTCGGAGGCGGCCTTGTTCGCCGGCGAGCTGTTCCGGATGTATGAGCGCTATGCCGCCTCGCGCGGCTGGAAGGTCGAAGTGCTCTCGGCGAGCGAGGGCGAGGTCGGCGGCTACAAGGAAATCATCGCCACGGTTTCCGGCCGCGGCGTGTTCGCGCGGCTGAAGTTCGAGTCCGGAGTGCATCGCGTGCAGCGCGTGCCGGAGACCGAATCGGGCGGTCGGATCCACACCTCCGCCGCGACCGTCGCCGTGCTGCCGGAGGCCGAGGACATCGACATCGACATCAGGCCCGAGGACATCCGGATCGACACGATGCGGGCGTCAGGCGCGGGCGGGCAGCACGTCAACACCACCGATTCGGCGGTGCGCATCACCCACATGCCCTCGGGCATCGTGGTGACCTCGTCGGAAAAGTCCCAGCACCAGAACCGCGCCAAGGCGATGCAGGTGCTGCGGGCCCGGCTTTACGACCGTGAGCGGGCGCGCGCCGACGACGAACGATCGGCCAACCGCCGCAGCCAGGTGGGATCGGGGGACCGGTCCGAACGGATCCGGACCTACAATTTCCCCCAGGGCCGGGTGACAGACCACCGCATCAACCTGACGCTCTACAAGCTCGACAAGATGATGATCGGCGAAATCGACGAAATCGTCGATGCGCTGATCTCCGACCATCAGGCCGGCCAGCTGGCCGAGCTCGGCAGCCATGACGGGGGCTGAGCGGGAACCCGCCACGCTGGGCAGCCTGCTGGGAGAAGCGCGCTCCGCCTTGCGGGCGGGTAAAGTGGCGACGCCTGATCTGGACGCGCGGCTGCTCGTGAGCGGCCTGCTCGATGTGACGACGACGGCGCTGCTGACGCAGGCCGACGCGCCGGTCAGGCCGATCGACGCGGTCCAGGTCCGCCGCGCCGTCGCCGAGCGCCTCAGGGGCCGACCGGTGCACCGGATTCTCGGGTTCCGCGAGTTCTACGGCCAGCGCCTGCTGCTGTCGGCCGAGACACTGGAGCCCCGTCCGGACACCGAGGTGCTGGTCGATGCGGTGTTGCCGCATGTCCGTGCGGTTGTCGATGCCGCGGGCAGCTGCGCGATCGCGGATCTCGGCATCGGAACCGGGGCCATAGGGCTGGCGCTGCTTGCCGAGGCACCCGCCGCCACCTGCCTCGGCATCGACTGCTCGGCGGACGCCGTGGCCACGGCGACGGCCAATGCGACGGCGCTGGGACTGGAATCGCGCTACCGCGCGGCGGTGGGCGACTGGCTCGGCGGACTCAGTGAACGCTTCGACATCATTGTGTCAAACCCGCCCTATATCGTCACGGCAGACATCGAACGCCTCGCCGCGGAGGTGCGGTTGCACGATCCGCTGGTGGCGCTGGATGGCGGGCCTGACGGACTGGCCGCCTACCGAAGCATCGCGGGGCAGGTGGAGGCGCACCTCAAGCCGGGCGGCCTGGTGGCCGTGGAGATCGGCGAGGGCCAGGGGCGCGACGTCACCGCGATCTTCGCTGCTGCCGGCTTCACGCTGGCGCGCAGTCACGCAGACCTGTCGCGCATCGAGCGCGTCCTGGTGTTCAGCGATGGGCGGGTTGCCCTTTGAGTTCTGAGGCTTTCGGCGGATAGGGCAAGAAAAGGCTTGGAATCGCCGGAAAACCTGTCTAGGTTCCGGGTCAGCGCCGGATTGCAGGTCTTGAAGAAGATTCGATCCGAAGTGGCTCGGTTTCCTGAAACACCCCAAGCGGGTGGTGATTCACAGGGCAGCCTCCGGTGCGGGTATCTTTTTTTAAGACCCAGAACAGCAACGGGTTCGTTTCAACGGACTTTGATTGCAGCGCTACCTGCGCGCCGGATGTCGGTGCGGGAGCCAAAACCAGATTTTCAGAAACATAACCAGGTGAATTAGGAATGAGGCCAGGACAGCAAAACAAGCGCGGGCGCGGACGTAGCGGAAGCGCCGGCGGCAGCGGCAACAACAACAGCAGCAGCAACAACAGCAACCGCAAAGGCCAGAATCCGCTTTCCCGTTCCTATGACAGTTCCGGACCGGATGTGAAGATTCGCGGCACGGCGCAGCATGTGGCCGAAAAGTACATGAACCTCGCCCGTGATGCACAGAGTTCCGGCGACCGCGTGATGGCCGAAAACTATCTTCAGCACGCAGAACACTACAATCGGATCATTTTCGCCGCCCAGGCGCAGTTGCAGGAGCGCTTCCAGCGCGATGATCGCGACCAGCAGCGCGACAGCAATGACGGCAGCTATCAGAGCGGCGACGGCGACAACGACGACAACGGCAATGACGACGACGACATGGACTCCGGCCAGTCGACCAACCAGAGCTATGATGACCAGCGCTTCAACGGCCAGAGCGACCGCCAGACCGATCGTCAGAACAACGGCAACGTCCAGCAGGACCGCTCCGGCAGCAGCCAGGACGGCCGCCAATCCGACAGGCAGCCTGAGCGTCAGTCCGACCGCCCGGAGCGCACCGAGCGGGCAGAGCGCTCGGAGCGTGCCGAACGGCAGCCTGAACGCGCTCCCCGTGCGGCACGGGAACGGCCTGCGGCCCTCCAGAAGGATGTGGCGGCAAAGCCCGTGTTTGATTCCAATTCACCGCAGCCAGTGATCGACGGAGTCCCGGCGGAAGTCGCCATCGAACAGGACAATCCGGGGACGGCGGGCGCCGCCCGGGCGCCGGTTCGCCGCCGCGGCAGGCCACGGCGGGTTCGCACCGACGAGGGCGACCAGGGAGGATCTGCGGACACCGCTCCCGCAACGGAAGTCGCGCCGGCCGATTGACGTCCGAGCCGACAATCAGGGTTTGGGAGCCGCCTCCCTCGCAGACCGCGCGGGATCTGGGCAATCAGTCTGAATGGCCGCATCGGCGAAGATGCGGCCATTTTCACGAGATGCATCGGCACCGATGGCGGTGGTCAACGTTGCTTCTACCGGCGCGCACCGGCGATCGAATGGCGGTCGATGCCCCGGCGTCGCCCGGCCAGCAATCGGGACAATGGCGGTTCGTTCCACCCCTCGGTCCGTATCACAGATGGTCGGGAGAGCGGCAACGGAATTCCCTGCCGGGTTCTTGCACCCCAGGGCCCAGAGCGCCGCAGTCCGGCTTGGGAGGAGGGCCCCCAGACCGCAGCGTCCGATTCGTTTCCGTCCGGTTCTTCTCCGGTTGCGGTTTTGCGCGCGGGCAGTCTTCCGTTTTGAATTCGCGATCCCCATATCTCAGTCATCAACGGGGCTTGCCGCATCAGGGAGCCCTTTCCGGAACCAGTGTCTCGTGCCTGAAGGGCGGGGCATGCAAAGGAGCAGTCATGAATATTGAGAAATACTCCGAACGGGTGCGCGGCTTCATCCAGTCGGCGCAATCGCGCGCCCTGGCCGACGGGCATCAGCAATTCACCCCCGAGCACATGCTCAAGGTCCTGCTTGACGACGACCAGGGCATGGCGGCCGCACTGATCGACCGCTCCGGCGGCCGTGCGGCGGATGCACGGCTTGCCAATGATGCAGCGCTGGCCAAATTGCCCAAGGTTACCGGCGGCAACGCGCAGATCTATCTCTCGCAACCGCTGGCAAAGGTGTTTTCCAGCGCAGAGGAACTGTCGAGCAAGGCCGGCGACAGTTTCGTCACGGTCGAACGGCTGCTGATGGCGCTCGCCATCGAGCCTTCCGCCTCCACCTCCAAGTCGCTGGCGAAGGCCGGAGTGACCGCCCAGGGCCTAAACCAGACCATCAACGACATTCGCAAGGGCCGGACCGCCGACAGCGCCTCGGCCGAACAGGGATTCGAGGCGCTCAAGAAGTATGCCCGCGATCTCACCGCGGCCGCCCGCGAGGGCCGGCTGGACCCGGTTATCGGCCGTGATGACGAAATCCGCCGCACCATCCAGGTGCTGTCGCGGCGCACCAAGAACAATCCGGTGCTGATCGGCGAACCGGGCGTCGGCAAGACCGCAATCGCTGAAGGCCTGGCGCTGCGAATCGTCAACGGCGATGTGCCCGAGGCGCTCAAGGACAAGAAGCTGATGGCTCTCGACATGGGCTCGCTCATTGCCGGGGCCAAGTATCGCGGCGAGTTCGAGGAGCGGCTCAAGGCGGTGCTGTCGGAAATCCAGTCCAACGACGGACAGATCATCCTGTTCATCGACGAGATGCACACGCTGGTGGGCGCGGGCAAGGGCGAGGGCGCCATGGATGCCTCCAACCTCCTCAAGCCGGCCCTGGCGCGGGGCGATCTGCATTGCGTCGGCGCCACGACGCTCGATGAGTACCGCAAGCATGTGGAAAAGGATCCGGCTCTCGCACGCCGCTTCCAGCCGGTGATGGTCAACGAACCGGCGGTCGAGGACACGATCTCGATCCTGCGCGGGCTCAAGGAAAAATATGAGCAGCATCACAAGGTGCGGATCAGCGATTCGGCCCTTGTTTCGGCCGCCGTGCTGTCCAACCGCTACATCACCGACCGCTTCCTGCCCGACAAGGCCATCGACCTGATGGACGAAGCTGCGGCAAGGCTGCGGATGCAGGTTGATTCCAAGCCCGAGGAACTCGACGAGCTCGACCGCCGCATTATGCAGCTCAAGATCGAGCGGGAGGCACTGAAGAAGGAGACCGACCAGGCATCGCGCGACCGGCTCGAGCGTCTCGACCAGGATCTCACCGATATCCAGGAGAGGTCGGACGCGCTGACCGCCCGCTGGCAGGCCGAAAAGCAGAAGCTGGGACTGGCGGCCGATCTCAAGCAGAAGCTCGACGAGGCCCGCAACGAACTGGCGATCGCCCAGCGCAAGGGAGAGTTCCAGCGCGCCGGGGAACTCGCCTACGGGGAGATCCCCGCGCTCGAGCGGCAGCTGGCGGAATCAGAAGCCCATGGTGATGAGGCCGGCATGGTCGAGGAGACCGTCACGCCCGATCACATCGCCCATATCGTCTCGCGCTGGACCGGCATTCCGGTCGACCGCATGCTCGAGGGTGAACGCGACAAGCTGCTCAGGATGGAAGACGAGATCGGCAAGCGCGTGATCGGCCAGGGCGAAGCGGTGCAGGCCGTGTCGAAGGCGGTGCGGCGTGCCCGCGCCGGCCTGCAGGATCCCAACCGGCCGATCGGGTCGTTCATCTTCCTCGGACCCACCGGGGTCGGCAAGACCGAGCTCGCCAAGGCGCTGGCCGAATTCATGTTCGACGACGAGACGGCGATCAACCGCATCGACATGTCGGAATACATGGAGAAGCATTCGGTCTCGCGGCTGATCGGCGCGCCTCCGGGCTATGTAGGCTATGACGAGGGGGGAGCGTTGACCGAAGCGGTCCGGCGCAAGCCCTATCAGGTGATCCTGTTCGACGAGATCGAAAAGGCGCATCCCGACGTGTTCAACGTGCTGCTGCAGGTGCTCGACGACGGCCGGCTGACCGACGGCCAGGGCCGCACCGTCGACTTCCGCAACACGCTCATCATCATGACGTCCAATCTGGGGGCCGAGTATCTGGCTGCGCTGGGGGACGATCAGGATGCCGACGTGGCCCGCGACGACGTGATGGCGGTGGTGCGCTCGGCCTTCCGTCCGGAGTTCCTCAACCGGATCGACGAGATCATCCTGTTCCATCGTCTGCGCCGCTCGGAGATGGGGGCGATCGTCGAGATCCAGCTCCGGCATCTCAGCAGGCTGCTGGCGGATCGCAAGATCAGCATCGAACTTGATGCGGGCGCGCGCGAATGGCTGGCCGGCAAGGGCTATGATCCGATCTACGGTGCACGGCCGCTCAAGCGCGTGATCCAGAAGAAGGTTCAGGACCCGCTGGCCGAGAAGATCCTCGCCGGCGAGATCCCCGACGGAACGCTTGTCACCGTGACGAACGGGTCGGACCGGCTGGTCTTCGTTACCCGGCCGCTGGACGAGCCGGGGGACGCCGACGACCGGACGCAGGCTGCCTGAAGCGGCGGCCATCGCTGATCGACAAGGGCGGGCTTGACCCGCCCTTGTCATATCCTGCAACGATCGTCGCGAGACCCCGCCTGCGGGTCATTCAGCGGCTGGCGACCTCGGCTTCCGACGGCTTGATGTCGAGCAGCGTGTTGATGCGGTCGCGTTCGCGCCCGAACATCGCCAGGGCATCCCCCTTGAGCGATTTGCCGTCGGGCAGCCGGACCCGCATCGGGTCGACCTTGGTGCCGTTGACGATGAGCTCGTAGTGCAGATGCGGTCCGGTTGACAGTCCCGTGGTGCCGACCCAGCCGATCACCTGGCCCTGGCGCACCTGGGCGCCGGGCTTGACGCTCTTGGAGATGGCGCTCTGGTGATTGTAGGACGAGACATAGCCGTTGGCGTGACGGATCAGCGTCTGGTTGCCGTAGCCACCGGAATCCCAGCCGGCCTTGACTACGGTTCCGTTGCCGGCGGCGATGATCGGCGTCCCGCGCGGCGCGGCCCAGTCGGTGCCAGTGTGCATGCGGCTGTAGCCGAGGATCGGGTGCCTCCGCATGCCGAAGCCGGAGCGGAACTTGCCGTTGGGAACCGGGTTGCGAAGGAGGAACTGGCGCGCGCTGCGGCCGCTTTCGTCATAATAATCGATCGTATTGTCTTCGGGATGCTGGAAACGGTAGAGCCGCGCGTTGTAGTTGCCGAACTTGGCGTTGACGAACAGCAGCTCCGAATCATCTCCCGCATCGCCGTTCTCATCGGCGACTGAGAAGAAGGCTTCGAGCGTGTCGGACGGGTGCAGTTTGGCCTCGAAATCGACATTGCTGGCCAGCATGCGGATGATCTGGCCGATCATGTCGGTGGTCATGCCGTAGGAAAGGCCGGCGCGGTAGATGCCGTCATAGACGTCGGCAAGATCGCGGTTGCCCGACACCGCCACCGGGTTCTCGTTCAGCGCGGCGGAGACGGCATCCATCCGTTGCGGCTCGTTGCCGACGACGAAAGTGCCGCGATCGGATTCCGCCACGGTCACCAGGTGGTTGCCGTTCTCGTAGACGCTGATCCGGATGATCCGTGATGACGTGCCGGTCTGCAGCACGCCCAGTCGCAGCACCGTGCCGGCGGGAATCATGTCGGCATTGATCTGTCCGGCGAGCGCAAGCCTGGCGGCGGCGAACTGCGCCTCCTCGTAGCCGGCAGCCAAGAGCACGTCGGTGCAGTCGGCCGCCTCGCGGACAGGGAGGATGTCGTCGATGAATTCGGGAGATTGCTGCTCGGTCGATGGCGCATAAGAGGCCACGGAGACGTTTTCTGCTATCACCCGCGCATTGAGGCCAGCCGAGAAGTCGAGATCGAAGGCGTGGGTGCCGAAGCGCCGCGGGTCGACATAGTAAAGCGAGGCCAGTTGCACATTGCCGTCGGTGAGCACCGAGCCATTGGTGCGCACGGTCTCCTCGACCTCGTCGAGCGTCATCGAGGCGGCGTATGGGCGTCCGGCGACATCAAGCGGAAAGTCCGAGGTTCGCAGACTGATCTCGGAATCGACGTCGGCGCCATAAATCAGCCCGGTGCGCACGGAACTGGCCGCGTCGGTGTCGCCGGTGGCAAAGATCTTGAGCGGGTCGAACTTCGGGTAGCTCCTGGGCTGTGGATGACTGGCCGCCAGCGCCATCTTGATATGGGCGAAGGGCTGCTTGCGGACCACGTCGCGGTCGCCCTCGCGCACCATTGTCGAGACCTCCATGATCTCGCGATCCACCGGCTTGGCGGTGACGACCGGCTGCACCAGGCGACCACCCTTCTCGACGGTGCCGGTGTCGCGGCTTGCCATCTCTACCGCGGCCAGCGCCTCGGCGGGGAAGGCGAGCTGTTCGCGCCCCTCGAGGGCACCGAAGAGAGCCACGCCCATCAGCAGGCTCGACGTGATCCCCGTCATGAAGGTGCCCGACAGCCAGCGCAGCGATATCTCGCGACGGTCCGGCGGCTTGCGACCGTCGGCCAGCAGCGCAGGCTGGTCGCCCATCTGCCGCACCAGGAACTGTTCGGACGTGATCAAATTTACAGTCTCTCCCTAGCGGTCGCGCGGACCGGCCTCCTGCCAGCCAAGATGTGCCCCCGCAATGACCCTGTTGTCAAATCCGGTCAGTGCAGACGGCCCGGCCTGCAGGGCCGAGTCCATGGCGCCGCAATGCCCGGCACCGCGGTCGCCGATCTCTAGCGGGAAATCGGGCGCCTGTAAGGCGAAAACGGGCACTTTGGCACCTTATTCCTATAGGGCGCCCGATTGCATGCCGGGCAAACCCCAGGCGAGCTGGTGCGGCGCACAAAAATTCGCAGAAAATGACGGATTCGTGAAATTGGTTGTTGACAGTTTGGGAGGGTGGGGCCTATAAACCGCTCAGACAACGAGGGCGGGGCGCCGCTGGCGGCCAAGAAGTTCG
>NZ_QGTR01000004.1:115810-600165 GCF_003182275.1 Hoeflea marina | reverse complement strand
GGGGAATCCGTCCGGCTGGTTGGCCGCCAGAAAAACGATATTGCCAGAGAGGCTGTTGGAGAGCTTTTCGCTAGCGCTCATAATTCCGAGTTATCACTTCCCATCCACCAGGCCGAGCGTGTCGGCGCGCTGGATGGCCTGGACGAGGGAGTTGTCGGAGACCCTGGTGTAGAGTTCGGTGGTCGAGATGCTGGCATGGCCGAGCAGGCGCTGGACGATCCGGATGTCGACACCCTCCTCGATCAGCAGGGTGGCGGCCGAGTGGCGGAAGCGGTGCGGGGTCAGATAGGGGGCGATCGACAGGCTTTCGGACATCAGCCTGAGGCGCTTGCGGAAGGCCGGCGCGGTCAGGCGGTTGCCTTGCGCGTTGAGAAACAGCGGCGCGCCGGGCGGCGAGGCACTGCGGCGCCAGTCCCAATAAGTGCGGAAATCGATGACAAGGCGCTCGTTGGCGACATAGACGGTGCGTTCGCGGTTGCCCTTGCCGCGAACCCTGATGCGGGTTGCCGCGCCGGAGACCTGGGCAAGGGTCAGACCGGTGAGTTCGCCGATGCGCAGGCCGGTGACCACCAGCAGCCGCAGCATCAGCCCATTGACCTGATCGCTGGAATAGCCGCCGTCGGCCCTGGCCGGTGGGCATCCGGCATCAAGCTCGACGATGTGGCGCGTCGATCCCAGCAACTGGGCGAGCGTCGGCCGGTCCACCGGCCTCGGCAGCCGCCTCGGGATCTTCAGGTCCAGCCGCAGGCCGGTGAAGGGGGAAGCGGTGGCGGTCTCCTCGCCGTGCCACTTGAAGAACGATCGCAGCGTGATGAACCGCCGTCTGATGGTGGCGGGACTTGCGCGCTTCTCGTCCCGCAGATGCTGATGAAAGGCAAGCAGGGTTGCCGCCGCGACCGGTCCAGCATCACCGCTCGCAGCCCGGAAGCGGTGAAAGGCAGTCAGGTCCTGGCGGTAGGCGCGCAGGCTGTGCTCGCCAAGGCCGAGCTGGTCACGGCAATAGGACTCGAACTGCTGGAAATCCTGCAAACTTATCATGAACTTGTCTCCACTCACCACGCATGCAGCGGGTTGAGCGGAAGCCCGGACATTTGGCAAGGGGGATGGCTGACTGGCTTCGCCGCGCGAGCGAAATTCGGTCGCAGGCGGCGGAACGCAACCGACATCTCCGTCATGCCCTTGATGACGGACCGTCGTGTGCCGCGATGCGGGCACGATTGCTGCTCCGACCTTCGCTTCGCAAGGGAACCAATGCAGCGGAGGCGGATTGAATGGGATGTGACCCTGCCGGGCGGTGAACACAGACTTCGCGCCGCCGAACGGGTCGCGGTCGATACCCGTCTGCGAGGCGCCATGAACGATCCGATCTTCTTTGACAGCTGGGCCGGCATCGGCCGCATCCTCGTCACCGGCGTGCTCGCCTATGCCGGGCTTATCGTCATGCTGCGGGGGTCGGGCAAGCGCACGCTTAGCAAGTTCAACGCCTTCGATTTCATCGTCACCATCTGCCTCGGCTCCATGCTGGCCACGATCATCCTCACCAAGTCGGTGCCGCTGGTCGAGGGACTGGTGGCGCTCGGGCTGCTGATCGCGCTGCAGTTCACCATCACCTGGCTGTCCGTGCGCCACGAGCCCTTCCAGGCGCTGATCAAGAGCCGGCCGACGCTGCTCGTCCATCGCGGCGTCTACCAGGAGAGGGCGCTGCGCGCCGAGCGCGTGACGAAGGAGGAGATCACCGCGGCGCTGCACTCGAACGGCAGGGCGGAACTGTCGGCGCAGCACTCCGTCGTCCTGGAAACCGACGGCTCGCTCACGGTCTTCCAGGCGGGCTGAGGCGGGCGCGGCGCGGGCCGTGGTCCGCGCGCATCTGTCACGCGGCGCCGCAAGTCGATCCGTGCGAGACTGGGGGCCAAGCGATGCGGCCCATACGTGCCGTCAGTCGGGGACACGCCGATGCCGAAGCTGATCCGTTTCCTGCTCCTCCACACCGGGCTCGGCGTCGCCGTCGGCTGGCTGATTGCCGCCGGGCTCGTCTGGTTCAACATCAACGGGTTCGGCGATCTGGTGCTCGGCTCGTCGAGCCGCGTGGCCGCCGTCTTCATCCTGATGGTGTCGTTCGGCTCCACCTTCGGCTTTGCCGCGGTGGCGACCGGCGTCATGCTTATGCCCACCGACAAGGACGAGTTCGACCGGCTGTAGGGCTCGCGCATGCGGCGCCCGCCGTACCGCCCGGGTCGCCCCCGCAGGGGACTGCCTCAGCGGTAGAGCAGCGTCGGCAGCCACATGGTGAAGATCGGAAAGAAGGTCACCAGCATCAGCACCGCGAACAGCGGGATCAGGAACGGTGCGGTGGCGGTGACGCAGCGCTCGAAGGGCACCTTGGAGACGCGCGACAGCACGTAGAGCACCATGCCGACGGGCGGGGTGAGCAGGCCGATCATCAGGTTGAGCACCAGGATGACGCCGAAATGCACCGGGTCGACGCCGACATGCACGGCGATCGGCAGCAGCACCGGCACCAGGATGGTGATGGCGGCCACCGTCTCCATGAAGCAGCCGACGATGAGCAGGATGAGGTTGATCAGCAGCAGCACGACGATCGGATTGTCGGAGACGCCGAGGATGAGGGCCGCGAAATGCTCGGGCACCCGGTTCGAGGTCAGGATCCAGGCGAAGATCGAGGCGGCGGCGACGATGAACAGCACCACGGCCGTGGTCTCGATCGTGTCGAGCGACACCTTGAGGAAGCGCCGCAGCGTCAGCGTGCGGTAGACGAACAGGCCGAGGACCAGCGCCCAGGCGCAGGCGGCGATGGCAGCTTCCGTCGGGGTGAAGGCGCCCGAGAGAATGCCGCCGACGATGATCACCGGGGTCATCAGCGACAGGAAGGCATGGACGAAGGCGCGGCCCAGCACCGAGACGCGGAACGCCTGGTCACGGGGATAGTTGTAGCGGTGGGCGTAGAAGGCGACCATGACCATCAGCGCCACCGCCATCAACAGGCCGGGAATGAAGCCGGCGGCAAACAGCTGGCCGATGGAGGCGCCGGCGACGACGCCGTAGATCACCATCGGCAGCGACGGCGGGATGATCGGGCCGATGGTCGACGACGCCGCGGTGATGCCCACGGCAAAGCCCGGGTCGTAGTTGGCGTCGCGCATTGCCTTGATCTCGATGGCGCCGAGCCCGCCGGCGTCGGCCACCGCCGCGCCCGACATGCCGGCGAAGATCACCGAGGCGCCGATGTTGACATGGCCGAGCCCGCCCGGCAGCCAGCCGATCAGCGCCTTGGCGAAATCGAAGATGCGTTCGGTGATGCCGGCGGTGTTCATCAGGTTGCCGGCCAGGATGAAGAAGGGAACGGCCAGCAACGGGAAGGAATCCACGCCGTTGATCATCCGGTGGGCGACGACAAGCCCGGGCACGTGGCCGTCGAGCAGGATGAACACCGCCGACGATCCGGCCAGCGCGATGGCGACGGGAACGCCGAGCATGATCAGCGCGAGAACCATGACGAAGAGAAGGGTCAGAAGCATGGTGTGCCTTTGCTCGAGGCCTCGGGGGCGATGGGGCGGTGGGTCACAGCGTCGGGCCGATGGCCCTGGCGGTTTCGGGATCGATCAGCCGGCTCGTTCCGGTCCTTGCGTGGCGCCACAAGACGCGCGCCGCATAGATGGTCATGGCGAGAAAGCAGGCGGCGATGAACCAGTAGAGCGATGATTTCGGAAAATCGATCGACACCATCTTCTGCTGGGTCTTGCCCGCCACCTGCGTGCAGAGAATGCCCATGAAGGCATAGAAGACGAGCGAGACGACATCGATGAGATACTGCAGCGCCTTGCGCACCGGCCGCGAGAGCCAGCGGAACGCCAGCTCGACGGCGATGTGGCTCTCGCGCCGCACCGCCATGATGGCCCCGAGAAAGGTCACGGCGATCAGCAGGAAGCGGGCGATCTCCTCGGTCCAGCCGAGCGAATTGTTGAGCACGTAGCGGGTGAAGAACTGCAGGAACACGACGAAGGCCAGCGACCAGAAGACGGCGAGCACCAGGCCGTCATCCCACTGGAATCCGGTCAGGTCCTCGTCTTCCTCGTGGATCAGCTTGGCGATCGCGGATTCATCTTGGGACTTGTCATCTCTCGACATCAGGCAACCTCCGAGGGGACCGGGACGCGGCGACCGCCGGCCGCCGCGCAACGCATGCGTCCGTCCGGGTTACTGGATGGCCTGCAACCGGTCGTAGGTCTCCTGGTCCCAGGTGGCGTCGGGACCGTTGTGCAGCTTCATCGTCGCTTCCCGGAAGGGTGTGCGGTCAACCTCGTTGACGGTGACGCCGTTGTCCTTGAACCACTGCACCAGTTCCTTTTCCTTCGCGATGATCTGGTCGCTGGCACACTTGGCGGTCTCATCCAGCACGCCATCAAGGGCGGCCTGGTCTTCGGCGCTCATGCCGCCCCAGGTCGGGCCGCCGACGATGGTCATCAGCGCGTCGCTGATGTGGCCGGTCAGCGTGATGTATTTCTGCACCTCGTGGAATTTCTTCGCCTGGATCGTGGGCAGCGGGTTTTCCTGGGCGTCCACTGTGCCCTGCTGCAGCGCCAGATAGACCTCGGCGAAGGCGATCGGCGTCGGATTGGCCTCGACGGCGATCGGGAACATCATGTAGAGCGGCGCGTTGGGCACGCGGATCTTCAGGCCCTTCATGTCCGCCGGCGTCTTGATCTCGACATTGGACGTGACGTGGCGCTGGCCGTAATAGGTCATCGAGGTGATGTGGTTGCCGGAGGCGTCTTCATAGCCCTTGGCCATGTCGGCAAAGAGTTCGGAGTTGCGGAACTTGTCCCAGTGATCGTAATCCCGGAACATGAACGGCGCGCCGCCGATGGCGATCGGACCGTAGGCGCGGCCTGCAAACAGCTGGCCGGTGTAGATGATGTCCACCGTGCCAAGGCCGAGGCCCTCGTTGATGTCGACTTCCTTGCCGAGCGATGAGGCCGGAAAGACCTCGATATTGTAGCGGTCGCCGGTCGCCTTCGCCAGAAGATCGGAGGCCGCCACGGCACAGGTGTGGTACGGTTCGCTGACTTCGTAGACATGGGCCCATTTCAGCGTGGTTGGCGCTGCAAACGCCGGGGCGGATGTCGCGGTCAACATCGTGGTTGCCAGTGCGGCCAGTGCAATATCTTGAATCTTCACGGATAGTTCCTCCCAAAACTACAACAACCTCGACGGAGGTCATCTCCCAATGCTCCTCTGCATCATGCGGATATCTTGCGGCATGATGCAAATTCCATACTAACATACTAGTATGATGGCAAGCGCCTTGTCCCCGTCGATACCTTTATCCACGGCTGCGGCCACCGCCGAGCCCGTGGCGGCGGTGCGAATTTGGCCGCCGCCCTTTCTTGCCCGGAGCCGATCCTCTAGGCTTATCCGGCAAGGAGGACTGGATGGAAACCGATCTGGCGACGAAAGCAGCGGAGGCGGCCGGCAGTGTGGTCGAGGCGGCCACACAAGCGGTGGATGCGACCGTGCAGTCCGCCCATCATGGCGACGCTCTGGTGGGCATCGCCATCGCCGTGGCGGTGGCGGCGCTTCTCGGCCTCGGCTTCATGCGCCTGAGGCAGCCGCCGCTGGTCGGCTTCATTCTTGCCGGCCTGGTGCTTGGTCCCACCGGAATGGGGCTGATCACCTCGTCGGAAAGCGTGGCGCTGCTGGCCGAGATGGGCGTGGTGGTGCTCCTGTTCTTCATCGGCATGGAGCTTTCGGTGAAGGCCTTCGTGCTCACGCTGCGGCAGGCCGTGCTGGTGGCCGGCGGCCAGCTGGTGGTGTCGATGATTTTTGCGGTGCTGCTGGCGCTCTGGCTTCGGGCGAGCCCGTCGGAAGCGCTGATCCTCGGCTTCATCATCGCGCTCTCGAGCACGGTGGTGGCGATGAAGATGCTCGACGGCATGGGCGAGCTGCGCGGCGCGCCAGGGCGGATCGCCGTCGGCGTGCTGATCGCGCAGGACCTCGCCGTGGTGCCGATGCTGATCCTGGTGTCGAGCCTCGGCGGCGAGGGCTTCGATCTGGGCGATGTGGTCTTCAGGGTGGTGGTGGCGGTGCTGCTGCTCGGCGGGCTGCTGTGGTGGTTCGGCCGCCATCCGAAGATCAGGATTCCCTTCGCCGAGGCGATCGAGGACAATGTCGACATCCTGGCTCTGGGCGCGCTGGCGCTGTGCTTCGCCGCCGCCTCGATTTCGGGCCTGGCCGGCTTGTCGCCGGTCTATGGCGCTTTCCTCGCCGGCATCGTGGTCGGCAATTCGACGCTGAGGAGCCGGGTCATCCCGGTGATCGAGCCGATCCAGTCAATCCTGCTGGTGGTGTTCTTCCTGTCCATCGGACTGCTCATCGATCTCGACTACATCTGGTCCAACATCCTGCTGGTGCTGGCGGTGGCGCTGCTGGTGATCGCCATCAAGACCTCTCTCAACATCTTCCTGCTGCGGCTGACCGGATCGGACCCGAAGACAGCGCTGCTGGCTGGCCTTTCGATGGCGCAGATCGGCGAGTTCTCCTTCGTGCTTGCTGCCGCCGGCTATGCCTCAGGTGCGCTCGGCGGCGACATCTACCGCCTCGCCATCGCCGTGACGGCGATCTCGCTGCTTGCCTCGCCCATCTGGTTCAACCTGATGGAGCGCATCGAGCGCATCGCCAGCGAAAGCCTCGACACCTATCGCCATGCGCTGGCGGAAGCCTACCAGGACGAACTGGGCGAGGTCGAGCGCGGCCGCGAAGCCCTCGAGGAGGCGTTCTGGTGGAGCCGGGCGCGCTACCGTGCCGCCCGTTTCGCCCTCTACCAGCGCCGGGCCCGGCGCGCTTCGGTCCGGACAGCAGCGGCAGGGGATGCGCCTTCACCGGATGCGACTGCGCCGACCACGGAGCATGTTGCGACGGCAACTGGCGACGTGGCGCCAGCCTCGACCACAGGGTCCGATTCCGGGCAGCCGCCCTCGATCAACGACGCGGCGCAGCCTGGAATCGGCGACGATGCCGATGACGCGCCGGCGCCGGATCGAGCCGCCGGAAGGGGCGGCGAGGGCGCATGACCCAGGAAACCTGGGCGGGCCCGCGCGGCGGTGGCGATGACAGCGGAGTTGCGGTGGGATGAAGATCGGCATTCTCGGGGCGGGATCGATCGGCTGCCATGTCGGCGGCATGCTGGCGGCGTCGGGTTCGGCACCGGTGCTGGTCGGACGCGCGGCGATGGGCGCGAGGCTGTCACACGGCATCGAGCTAACCGGCCGTGACGGGCGGCGCGCGCTCGCGGCCCCCGGCAGTTTCCACTTCGCCGAGGACCCCGCGGCGCTCGGCGGGTGCGAGGTGATCCTGGTCTGCGTCAAGAGCGAAGCCACCCGCCGGTCGGGTGAGCTGCTGGCCTCCGTGGTCCAGCCGGAGGCGACCGTCGTCAGCCTGCAGAACGGCGTCTCCAACGCCAACCTCATCCGGCAATGTCTGCCCGGCAGGCCGGTGCTGGCGGGCGTGGTCGGCTTCAACGTGGCGCAGATCGGTGCCAGCCGCTTCCACCGCGGCACGGAGGGCGATCTCGTCATCGAGGCCGGCGGTGCGGGGGAGTCGCTCGTGCGGCTGCTGTTGGCGGCGGGACTCCCCGCCCATGCCAGCGATGACATCAGGGCGGTGCAGTGGGGCAAGCTCATCCAGAATCTCAACAACGCGGTCAATGCCCTGTCGGGCCTGCCGCTGAAGCGGCAATTGTCGATCCGCCCCTACCGCCAGGTTCTGGCGGCGACCATCCGCGAAGCGCGGACCGTGCTCGCCGCGGCGGGCATAAGCCCGGCGCGGATCGGCAGGGTTGGCCCGGCGCTGCTTGCGCCGGTGCTGGAACTGCCCGACTGGCTGTTCGTCCGCCTGGCCGCCGGCATGCTCAGGATCGACGCGGAGGCGCGCTCGTCCATGGCTGACGACCTCGAGCGCGGACGCGTCTCCGAAATCGACTGGCTGAACGGAGAAATCTCGGCGCTGGGCCGCCGCTACGGCATCGCCACGCCGGCCAACGACCGGATCATCGAACTGGTGAAGGCCGCCTTCGCGGCGGAGGCACCGCGCAGTTATTCCGGCGAGGCGCTCAGGCGCGCGGTGCTGTCCCCGCGCGCCTGAGGTCCGGTGTCAGAGCCCGGCGAGCAGCGCCGGGGTCGGCCAGCCGTCGGCCGGCAGGCCGAGGCGGATCTGCTCCTTGCGCACAGCGCTGCGGGTACCGCCTCCGAGAATTCCGTCGATCTTGCCGACATCATGGCCGAGAGCCGCCAGCTTCTCCTGAAGCGCCCTCATGCCCGCATCGTCGAGGCCCGGCTCCGGGCTGGTGGCGGTGTAGGGCTGGGCGCCGGCCAGCCGGGTGGCGAAATAGGCAGCCGAGGTGGTGTAGATGAAGCTCTGGTTCCATTCCAGATAGATGGAGAAATTCGGGAAGGCGAGAAAGACGGGGCCCTTGCGGCCCTGCGGCATCAGCAGGTCGGCCTTGAGCGCGGCCGGCAATGCAGCGCCGCCACGCGCGCTGACGCCGAGTTGCTCCCAGTCGCCGGCGGTCATCGTGCCCTCGAGACCGCTTTTCTCATAGGGAAAGGCGCCGTCGGGCAGCGTCACCTCGACCATCCACGGCTCGCCGCGGCGCCAACCGAGGCTCTCGATGAAGCGCGCCGCCGTCATGATGGCGTCCTCGGAGCTGGTCTTCAGCGTCACGTGGCCGTCGCCGTCGCCGTCGCTGCCATGCCGGATGATGTCGACCGGCAGCATCTGCACCTGGCCGATCTCCCCGGCCCAGGCGCCGGTGGTGGTGGCGGGATCAAGGTCGCCATGGGCGACCATCTCGATGGCGGCCAGCAATTGCGGGCGGAACAGCTCCGGTCGGCGGCAGTCATGCGACAACGTCGCCAGCGCGTTGATGGTGTTGAAATCGCCCTGCACCGCGCCGTAGTCGGTCTCCAGGCCCCAGAAGGCGGTGATCACCGCGGCGGGAACACCATGGTCCCGTTCGGCGCGCTCGAAGGTGGAGGCATATTGCTGCATCTTCTTCTGGCCGATGCCCATGCGCCCGCCGCTGACCGAACGCTTGGAGAATTCGAGGAAAGTCTGCTTGAACACGCCCTGGGCGCCGTCGCGAGCGAGCACCTTCCTGTCGATGGCAGCATTGCGCAGCGCCTTGTCGGCGGCCTCGGCCGGCAGTCCCATGCCGACGGCTTCCGCCTTGACCCCGTCGAGGAAAGCAGAAAAGTCGCCTCCGCAGGGCGCGGATTGCGCCAGCGCCGGGGTGGCGGCAAGGCTTGCGAGCAGAAGGGCGAGTGGGAACGGGGATGACATGATGGCTTTTACTCCTGATGAGGTTGAGAGCGCACCGCAGTTTTGTGGCGATGATGAGGTGACGGCCCTTGTCCGGCCCGCCTTGTGCTGCGACCGCCGCGTCGCCAATCCCGCATCAGCCGGCGTGCTTCTTCAACCAGTCGCGCCAGGCCTTCTGCGAGCCGCCGAAGACATTGATGTCCGCGTCGCCTTCAATTCCCGGCACCACGCCGGTCCCGGTATACTGCCAGAAGGTCCAGTGATGGTTGGGGTAGATCTTCTCCGGGTGCGCCGCCACCGACCTCAACCAGAACTGATAGCCGCGGAAATGGCCGTTGAGATTCTCGCGGTGAAAATCCACGGTGGTGTAGATGATCGGCTTCTTGCCGTAATGCCGCTCCACCGCATTGAGCCAGATCTGCATTTCGCTGCGCACGGTCTCCGGGTCGGGACGCAGCTTGCAGCTCGGCGACTGGGGATTCCATTCCATGTCGATGACCGGTGGCATCTTCACGCTGGCGCGCGGCACATTGGCGATGTACCAAGCCGCCTGCTGGGCGGCCGGGGTGCAGAAATAGTAGAAATGGTAGGGCGCGTGGACGATTCCTGCCTGGCCCGCCTGGCGCCAGTACTGGCCGAAGCGGGCGTCGCTGCGGTCGCCGCCCTCGGTGGCCTTCATGAAGGCAAAGGCGATGCCGTTGGCCCGCACCTTCTCCCAGTCGATCTCGCCCTGGTATTTGGACACGTCGATGCCGTGAACCGGATAGCGGCCGGGATGATTGGCGCCGAAATCCATCGGCTTGGCGTCGCCGAAGCGCGCAGTGCCGATGACCTTCGTGCTGGTGGTCGTGCGCACCGGCTCCAGCCCCGACAGCGAGTCGCTCGCCGAGCAGCCGGCGAGCGCCAGCGCGAGGCCGGCAAGCAGTGCCGGCGCAAGGCGCCTGGGTGCGTCGCGCGGAAATCGGGTAGGGGACTGGCTGGCGGTCATCGGAAGCAGGGCTCGGTGTCGGGTTTTCCGTACCGGTCACGGCGCCGGCATGATCGTCCTGCCATGGTTGCCGCCGTTTCCGAGGCTGATGTGAATCACACCGCAGGGGCAAGATCAACAGGGTTTTCGGCCAGCGGCGAATTCAGTGGTTAATCGCGGCATCGCTTATTAACCCGGCGTTAATTCCTGTCTGCTCATATTCGCGCAGGATTAGGAGCGTTTAACATGATGTTAAATTCGTTTCTGCCGGACATGCAAGGGCGATATGCAATCGCCGGTTCGGCAATCGGGGCGCTTGCGCCCCTTACACTCGTCGTCGGGGCATGGGCCCCATCCGCATCCGCTTCGGACATCGCTCTGACTGTGGCCACCTGCGCGGTTTGGGGAGCGGCGCTCGCTTCTCCGCTGCTGCTCGGCGGCATGTTCGCGCTTGCCGGACGAGCCCAGTCGCGCCTGAGGGCCGAGCTGCAAAGCGAACGGGCGGGCACCGACCAATTGCGCCACACCGCCTATCACGACGCCGTCACCGGCCTGCGCAACCGGCATGCCCTGAGCGAGGACGTCTCCGCGATCATGGCCGCCGGTCTCGATCTCGAGCGCCGCCCGGCAATGCTGCTGCTGGATCTCGACCGCTTCAAGGTCATCAACGACACGATGGGCCACCACGCCGGCGACGAGGTGCTGCTGGCCATCACGCGGCGGCTGAAGGCCCATTGCGGCGAGAGCCGGTCGGTCTACCGCCTGGGCGGCGACGAGTTCGTCATCATCTGGGACGGGGCGCCGGGCCGCGGCGAAGTGGAGGAGTTCGTCCTTGCGCTGCAGGCGGCGGTGTTCCGTCCCGTCAGGCATGCCGGTGCGGAGATCGATACGTCCGGGAGCATCGGCATCGCCTTCATGACCCCGGCCGACGAGACGGTGTCGACGGTGCTCAAGCGCGCAGACCTGGCGCTCTACCAGGCCAAGGAGACCAGCGGTCCGAGCCACTGCTTCTTTACCCTCGACATGGACGAGGATCTGCAACTCCGGCGCCAGTTCGAGCATTCGATGCGGATGGCGCTGGCCGGCGACGGCTTCCGGCTTGACTACCGTCCCGTCGCCGACGCCGTCTCGCTCGACACCCGCCTCTACGAAGCGTGCCTGCGGTGGACTCATCCCGAGCATGGCGATGTCGCGCCCACGCTGTTCCTGCCGCTGGCCAGGGAGGCAGGCCTCATCACCCAGATCGACCGGTGGATGCTTCGCAAGGCAATTTCCGATGCGTCGATGTGGCCGGAAGACATCGCAGTGCTGATCCCGGTTTCCACCCGCAAGTTGATCAAGCCCGGCTTTTCCGAGCAGATCCGCCGTCTGCTCGCCGAATTCGATGTGGCGCCGGAGCGCCTGACGCTGTCGGTGACGTCGGACGCGCTGGGCGCCGGCTTTGCCCCGCTGGCTCAGCCGGCGATCGACGGCCTGCGGGGGCTCGGCGTCAGCGTGTCGGTCAGCGGTTTCGGACTTGGTGAAATCAATCTCGCCGCCCTGCAAGAGGCGGGCGTGGACGAGGTGCGCATCGACATGGAGCAGATGCGGCAGTTCGCCGGTGAGGGGCGGGAGGAAAACCTGCTG
Source organism: Hoeflea marina (assembly GCF_003182275.1). Taxonomy (GTDB): domain Bacteria; phylum Pseudomonadota; class Alphaproteobacteria; order Rhizobiales; family Rhizobiaceae; genus Hoeflea; species Hoeflea marina. The sequence goes on along the minus strand of NZ_QGTR01000004.1, from coordinate 588,239 downwards.
CAGCTTCTGGTCGGCTTTGCGGGATCGCTCGGCGCCGGGGTGACGCTCGAAGGAATCGACACCGAGGCAGATCTCGCCGCCGCCCGCAGGCTGGGCGTCGCCCGGTTCCAGGGCGGAGCCGCCGGCGTCCCGCTGCCGGCCATGCAGGTGGGGCTCACGCGCCGGCTGGTTCCGCTCAACGGATCGCGCATCGGCGGCATGCCGCGGCTGAGGCTGGCCGTCAGCTGCTGACGCCGGTCGCGGCCAGAAACGACCCGCTCCCGGCAATGCCCGTGCGGTCGCCAGGGGCCAGGAGCCGATGGCCCCGGCCCCCGTGTCTCATCCCCGGCCGATCGTCAGGCGCGGCCGACGCCGCCGGATGTGGGCGTGGTCAGGATCACAGCCTCGCCGGCCTCAAGCACCGTCTGGTCGCAGGCCTTGAGGGTCTCGATGCTGCCATCGAGGCGCCGCACCTGGGTCATGCCCACCTGGCCCTCACCGCCTCCGTCAAGCCCTAGCGGCGCGCGGTTGCGGTGCGAGGAGAGGATGGCGAGTTCCATCGTCTCGAGAAAGCGGATGGTGCGGATGGTGCCGTCGCCAGCGCTGAATTTGCCCTTGCCGCCGGAGCCCTCGCGGATGTGGAAATCCTCGAGCTGCACCGGAAAGCGCATCTCCAGGATTTCCGGATCGGTGAGCCGCGAATTGGTCATGTGCACATGCACGCCGGAGGTGCCGTCGAAGCCGCGGCCGGAATTCTCGTAGCCGGCGGGAGAGCCCGAGCAGATGGTCTCGTAATACTGGTGCTTGGCGTTGCCGAAGGTCAGGTTGTTCATTGTGCCCTGGCTGTTGGCAAGCGAGTTCAGCGCGCCGAACAGGGCGTTGGTCACATGCTGCGAGGTCTCGACATTGCCGGCGACGACGGCGCGCGGATAGGCAGGCTTGAGCATCGATCCTTCCGGGATGATGATCCTGATCGGACGCAAACAGCCCGCATTCATCGGGATCGGCTTTTCGACCATGACCCGGAAAACATAGAGCACGGCGGCGCGGGTCACCGGTTCGGGCGCGTTGAAGTTGTTGCTGGTGGCCTCCGAGGTGCCGGTAAAATCGACGGTGGCCTCGCGACGCTCGCGATCGACCGAGATCTTGACCCGGATCACCTGGCCGGTGTCGGTCGGATATTCGTATTCGCAGTCCGACAGGGTGGAGAGCACCCGGGCGACGCTTTCGGCCGCGTTGTCCTGGACATGGCCCATATAGGCCTCGACCACGTCGAGCCCGAAATCGGCGACCATCTTCCGGAGGTCAGCGACGCCCTTCTCGTTGGCGGCAATCTGCGCCTTCAGGTCGGCGACGTTCTGGGTGACGTTGCGCACCGGGTAGGGGTGGTCGGTCAGCACCTTGACCAGTTCCTCCTCGCAGAAGCGGCCGCGATCGACCATGCGGAAATTGTCGATCAGCACGCCTTCCTCGTCCACCGTGGTGGCAAGCGGCGTCATCGAGCCGGGTGCTGTGCCGCCGACATCAGCGTGGTGTCCGCGCGAGGCGGCCCAGAAGAGGATCGTTTCGCCCTCATCGTCGAACACCGGCGTCACCACCGTGATGTCGGGCAGATGGGTGCCGCCATTGTAGGGGGCGTTGAGCGCGAAGACGTCGCCCGGATGGATGTCGCCCTCGTTGAGCTTGATGATGGTCTCCACAGAGCGGTCCATCGAACCCAGATGCACCGGCATGTGCGGCGCATTGGCAACCAGCGCGCCGGTGCGGTCGAAGACGGCGCAGGAGAAGTCGAGCCGCTCCTTGATGTTGACCGAATAGGCGGTGTTCTGCAGCGTCAGGCCCATCTGCTCGGCAATCGACATGAAGAGGTTGTTGAAGACCTCGAGCAGGATCGGGTCGGCCTCTTTCGTGCCGATGGCCTGGGCGCGCGCGAGCTTTTCGTGGCGGGTGAGCACCACGTGGTCGCGGGCGTTGATCTCGGCGGTCCAGCCCGGCTCGATGACGATGGTCTGGTTGGCTTCGATGATCAGGGCCGGGCCGGCGAGCCGGTTGCCGGGCTTCAGGCCCGCACGTCGGACGACGCGGGCGTCGCGCCACTCGCCGCCGGAATAGAGCTTGCGTGTCTCGCCGTCGCCGAGCGCGCGGGCGTCGAGCGGATATTCCGGTTCGCTGCGCTCGTCGCCGCGGTCGTCCATGCCTTCGACCGAGACCGCCTCGATGATCACCGTCTTGTTGTCGTAGATGAAGCCGAACTGGGCCTTGTGGGCGGTCTCGAACTCCTTGCGGGCGGCGTCGAAGTCGAAATCCGAGAATGCGATGGGAATAAGCGTGTCGGTGCCGTCATAGCGCAGCTGCAGCACGGGGCGCCAGGAGATGGCGTCGTCCGGCAGGCTCTGCTGGGCCAGTTCCTCGAACACCGCCTTGCAGAGATCGTCGACCAATTGCTGCACCTTGGCGCGGCTTTCCTCGCCCAGCGGCTTGATCAGCGCCTGCTGGCGCGAGGCAAACACGCTGGCAAGCCCGATGCCATAGGCAGAGAGCAGGCCGGAGAAGGGATGGATGAGGATCGATTCCATGCCGAGCGCGTCGGCCACCAGGCAGGCATGCTGGCCACCGGCGCCGCCGAAGCAGTTGAGCAGGTAGCGGGTGACGTCATAGCCGCGCTGCACCGAGATCTTCTTGACCGCGTTGGCCATGTTCTCGACCGCGATGGTGACGAACCCCTCGGCAATGTCCTCGGCAGATTTGCCGGGGTTCTTTTCCGCAAGTTCGGCAAAACGGGCACGGACGACGTCGACATCGAGCGGCTGGTCCTGGCCTGCGCCGAAGATGGCGGGGAAGAATTCCGGCTGCAACTTGCCAAGCATGACATTGGCGTCGGTGACGGTGAGCGGGCCGCCACGGCGATAACAGGCGGGGCCGGGATTGGCGCCGGCGGAATCGGGGCCGGCGCGGAAGCGGCCCTCGTCGGCATGCAGGATCGAGCCGCCGCCGGCGGCCACGGTGTGGATGCGCATCATCGGCGCGCGGATGCGGACGCCTGCCACCTCGGTGTCGAAGGCGCGCTCGTAGTCGCCGTCGTAATGGGCGACATCGGTGGAGGTGCCGCCCATGTCGAAGCCGATGACCTTGCCGTAGCCGGCGAGCGCCGCGGTCTCGACCATGCCGACCACGCCACCGGCGGGGCCGGAAAGGATCGCGTCCTTGCCGCGGAACATGTCGGCGGCGGTCAGCCCGCCCGACGACATCATGAACTGCAGCGTCGGGCCGGGTTCGCCCGAAGGCGTGGCGCCGAGCACGCTTGCCACGCGCTCGACATAGCGGCGCAGGATCGGCGAGAGATAGGCGTCAACCACTGTGGTGTCGCCGCGGCCGACGAGCTTGGCCAGCGGCGAGACCTGGTGGCTGACCGAGATCTGCGAGAACCCGGCGCGGACGCAGGCGGCCTCGACCAGGGTTTCGTGGATCGGGTTGTTCCAGGCGTGCATCAGCACGATCGCCACGGCGTCGATGCCGTCGGCGCGCGCCCTGGCAAGCTCGATCTCCAGCGGATCGATATCCGGGGTGCGCTGCACCCGGCCGACGGCGGTCATGCGCTCCTCGACCTCGATGACGCGCTCGTAGAGCTGCTCGGGGAGGATGATTTCCTTGGCGAAGATGTCGGGCCGGGCCTGGTAGGCGATGCGCAGCGCGTCGCGGAAACCCTTGGTGATGACCAGCAGCGTGCGGTCGCCCTTGCGCTCCAGAAGCGCGTTGGTGGCGACCGTCGTGCCCATCTTGACGTGGCCGATGCGCTCGGCGGGAATGGCGTCGTCGGCAGTGATGCCGAGCAGGTCGCGGATGCCCTGGATGGCGGCGTCGGGGTAGGCCTCGGGGTTCTCGGACAGCAGCTTGCGCTGGTGCAGCGTACCGTCCGGCGCCCGGCCGATGATGTCGGTGAATGTGCCGCCGCGGTCGATCCAGAAATCCCAGGTTCCCTGTGTCATCGATCGTCTCCTTGGCGTGAACTGTCCGGCCCGCTCGCATCCCGGCATGGACAAGGCGGGACGTCCGGGTATAATGCACAAAATGACAAGTCGTCAACATTATGTCGATAAAATGTGAGCGTAAGAAGCGATGGATCGGAAGGCTGACGGTAAGAGGAGCGGCATCGGACCGGTGGTGGCGGCCTCCCATCTCGCCGACGGCGCCATGCCGGCGCTCTCGGAGATGGAATACGCGCTGGTCATCCTCGGCAATGCCTATCAGCGCTGGATCGCGCGCTGCTGTTCGGCGGCCGGCGGCGAGGGCCTGTCGAGCATCGAGGTGCAGATCCTGCACGCCGTCAACCACCGCAGCCGCGACAAGAGCCAGGCGGAGCTGTGCATGATGTTCAACATCGAGGACACCCATGTGGTGGCCTATGCGCTCAAGAAGCTGCAGGCACTCGGCCTGGTGGAATCGGGCCGGCGCGGCAAGGAGAAGACGGCGCGGATCACCCGCGAGGGGGCAGAGCTGTGCCTGCGCTACCGCGCGCTGCGCGAGAAGCTGCTGGTGGAATCGGCCGCGACACTGGGCCTCGACGAGAGCCGGATCAGCGAGATCGCCGCGCTGATGCGGGTGCTCTCGGGCCAGTACGACCAGGCGTCAAGGGCTGCGGCGAGCATGTAGGCGGACGCATATGGTGTCTGTTATCTTGGTACCTTGACACCATTGTCGCGATACGGCATGATTTCCGCATGAAAACCATCGAACGCGTCCAGACCGGTCTTCGGATCGAAAAGCGGCTGCTCAAGGTGATGAAGGCCACCGCCGAGCATCTCGACATTTCCGTCGCCGAGCTGATCGAGGCGATGGCGCTGCATGCCTTCGAGGGCAAAGCGCCTTTCGGGCCGCAGACCATGGACAAGATCGCGCAGCTCAAATCCGTCTACGACCTGGATCTCACCGCCGCCGACAGCCACGGCATGAGCGAGGAGCAGAGCCGGTGAGTCCGTACCGCGCCAAGCTCGAATTGATGGTCAGTGGCGAACTCGATCCGGCTGGGTTCGCCCATGCCGACCATGTCGGCGTCGCCTTCGAGGCGCTTGCCGCGCACGACTTCTTCAGGGCGTTGCTGGTCTATGCGGACGGTTTGAAGATGCTGGTCGAGAAGGCCGGGGTACCGGAAAAGTTCAACGCCACCGTGACCTTCGCCCATATAAGCCTGATCGCCGAGCGGATGCATCGATGCCCGGCTGCGACCGCGGAGGAATTTCTGTCGGGGAATCCCGACCTGCTCAGGCGCGATCTTCTTGGCGAGCATTACTCTGCCGGACGTGTCGACACAGAGCTGGCGCGAAGAATCGCACTGCTTCCGGATTCAGGCCGCGGAACCTGAACGAGGGTCAGGCGGCGGCAATCGCTTCGATCTCGACCTTCCAGGCTTCGTCGAAGATTCCGACAATCACCACCGTCAGGGCCGGTTGCAGCTCGCCGAGCACCTCCTTGCGGATGACGCGATTGGCCTCGCGGTCGCCGCGGTCGGCCAGGTAGATCGTGACCTTGACTAGATCGGACAGCTTCATGTCGGCCGCCTCGAGCTGCGCTCGCACATTGGCCCATGCAAGCCGCATCTGGTCCTCGGCGCTCTCTGGTACCTTCCCGTCAGCGGCGACGGGAATCTGGCCGCTGACGAAGAGCATCCTGCCGGCACCGCTGATCTCGATCGCCTGGGCATAGCCGCCCGAAGGCTGGGGAGCGCCGGCCGCGTTGATTCGTCGCTTTTCCATCGTCAGGTCCTCACCCTATCCGCGCCTTGCGGCCGCACCAGACCACGAACCCCACCGCCACCGCGAAGCCGAGCATCACCGGCGTGACGGTCTCGCCGAGCAGGAGCGCCGACAGGCCGAGGGTGACGAAGCTCTGCATCAGTTGCACCTGGCCGACGCGGGCAATGCCGCCGAGCGCCAGGCCCTGGTTCCAGAAGATGAAGCCGGCGAACATCGAGCCGAGCGAGAGGTAGGCGAGCGCCATCAGCGCCGGGGCGTCGGGGGCGAGGACGCCGCTCTCCACCGTCAGCAGCGTGCCGCCGAGCGAGATCGGGGCCACCACCACCAGCGCCCAGCTGATCACCTCCCAGCCGGGGCGGCTGCGCGCCAGCTTGCCGGATATCACATAGCCGCAGGCCGCCGACAGCGCCGCGCAGCCGAGCCACAGGTCGCCGATGCCGGGCACGATGTCGGCGCCGGACAGCGAGAACACCAGCACCAGCGCCGCGCCCGCCACGCTCCAGGCCCAGAAGGCCGGGCCGGGACGCTCGCCGCCGAAGAGGGCGGCGAAGGCCGCGGTCATCAGCGGCAGCACGCCGAGGACCACGCCGCCATGGGCGGCCGGCACCGTCTGCATGGCGACGCTCGAGAAGCCCGGAAAGCCATAGACGAGCAGCAGGCCGGCGGCCATCAGCGGGCGTGCCTCCCGGTGCGGAAATGGCCTGTTGAGAAGCCTGAGCGTGGCTCCGGCGACGCAGGCGGCGATCAGCGCGCGGGCAAATGTTATGAAGGCGGGCGAAAATCCCTCCAGCGCCATCCGCGTCATCGGCAGCGTGGCGCCGAAGATGATCACGCCGACCAGGCCGAGGGCGAGGCCGGCAAGCGGGTGGGTGGTCTTGGCGGGGGCGGCAACGGCCGCTGGGGTCGGATCCTGCATGGCCTGCGTTAGCCGCTTGCGGTGGGCGCGGTCCAATGAAATCGAAGTGAACAGTCCATTCCGTCTTTTGATCGATGTTGCTGCATCGCAGCACTCGATTTTTAAGAGCAAATCGCTTAAACAGGGGAATGTCCGTTTTCAGCCGCCTCATCGACGCCATCGGCGAAACCGCTTCCAACGCCTTTTCCAGCGTCGTCGAAGCGGTGCGCACCGTGTTTGCCGGAGACCCGGAAACCCGCCGCAGGGTGGCGTTTTCCGTGGCCGTGATCGCGCTGTCGGCGAAGATGGCCAAGGCCGACGGCATCGTCTCGCCGGCCGAGGTGGCGGCGTTCCAGGAGATCTTTGCCGTGCCGCCGGAAGAGGCGGCCAATGTCGCCCGGCTCTACAATCTGGCCAAGCAGGATGTTGCCGGCTTCGATGTCTATGCCGAGCGGATCAAGGGCATGTGCGGATCGGGCAACGCCAACTGCGCCATGCTCGAGGACATCCTCGACGGATTGTTCCACATCGCCAAGGCGGACGGGCTGATCCACCACAAGGAACTCGAATTCATCGCCCATGTCGCCGACATCTTCGAGGTCGACGAGGCGCATTTCGATCGCATTCTCGCCCGCCATGTCCATCCCGACGGCGTCGATCCCTTCGCCGTGCTGGGTCTGACGCCGGACACTCCCTTTACCGAGGTGCGCAAGCGCTACCGTCAGCTTGCCGCCGAGAGCCATCCCGACCGCTTTGCCGCCCGCGGCGTGCCCGACGAATTCATGCTGCTGGCCAATGAGCGGATGGCAATGCTGAATGCCGCTTACGGCGAAATCGAGAAGTCCCGGGCCGCTGCATGAGCGGATTTGACCCGGACTTTCTGCCTGCGCTTGTCAGGCCGTCGCCGAATGCTGGCGAGCGGGCGAATGGCCGCAGCCCCGACATGATCATTCTTCATTACACGGGCATGGTGACTGCGAAGGCGGCGCTTGACTGGCTGTGCACCGAGGAAAGCCAGGTCTCGTCGCACTACTTCGTCGACGAGGGTGGGCTGGTAACCCAGATGGTGCCGGAATCGGCGCGCGCCTGGCACGCCGGCAAGAGCGTCTGGAAGGGCGAGACGGACATCAATTCGGCCTCGATCGGCATCGAGATCGCCCATACCGGGCATTCACCGGATCCAAGCTGGCGGCCGACCGCCTTTCCGGGTCCGCAGATCGCGGCGGTGGTGCGGCTCTGCCGCGACATCATCGCCCGCCACGCAATCGCGCCCGAGCGGGTGCTGGCCCATTCCGACGTGGCGCCGACGCGCAAGCAGGATCCGGGCGAATGGTTTCCGTGGGAGACGCTGCACCGCCAGGGCGTGGGCCACTGGGTGGAGCCGCTTCCGGTCACCGGCGGGCGCTTCTTCCAGCTGGGCGACGAGGGACAGCCGGTGGAGGCGCTGCAGACCATGTTGAGTCTGTATGGTTACGGCGCTCCGGTAGACGGCCGTTTCGACGTGGCGACCGAGGCGGACGTGCGCGCCTTCCAGCGCCATTTTCGTCCCGAGCGTGTCGACGGTGTCGCCGACATGTCGACCATCGGCACGCTGCACAGGCTATTGTCGAGCCTGCAACTGGTCGGCTGAAGCAGACCCCCGCCTCGCGTGTAGTTGATTTCTGAACATTTGATTAAGATTGCGTATATTTCATTCTGTAACGCAAGTTTATTGCTGTGGATGAAACTGATCTGCTCCTGCCTTATTTGCGCCAGTCCGATGCTGCTTGTGCAATCTCGTCACGCCGGGGACGGCAGCGGAGATGTTCGCGCCAGGCCCCGGATGAAGATCAATGCGCCAGGGGTATGTCCCGCCCTCCTTGGGGGCCGGCATGGCGCCATCGGAGTCTACACACATATGCGAAATCTGCTTACGGCTGCTGCTGCGGCCCTGCTTTGCCTTGCGCTGACGGGATGCGAGACGACAGGAGTCTCCGCCGAAACCACCGGCTCGATCAGCACGGACAAGCTGACATTGAGCACCGGCGTGTCCGGTTACGCCACCCGTCCCTATGCCAAGATCATCGCCAGCTATGCGAAACAGTACGGGGTGCCGGTGGCGCTGGCGCATGCGGTGGTCCGGATCGAAAGCAATTATCGTCCGTCGGCCCGCGGTGCGCACGGCGAGATCGGGCTGATGCAGATCAAGCCGGCCACGGCGCGGATGATGGGCTATTCCGGTTCGGCCAAAGGGCTCTACAATCCCGACACCAACATCAAGTACGGCATGAAGTATCTCGCGGCGGCCCACAAGCTCGGCGGCGGCGCCACCTGCCAGACCATCCTCAAGTACAATGCCGGCCATGGCGCCAAGCGCATGAATCCGATCTCGGCGCGTTACTGCACCAAGGTCAAGGGCCAGATGGGCTGATGATCCGCGCCGCTGCCGCGGCGTCATGGGGAAGTTTCCGCGCCGCCCCGGCAATGGCTGGCTATTGCGGAAGGCTTCGTCTATCAAGCGGCGGCCAGTCGGCCGGGCAGCCGCGCTTCGCTAGGGTCGAAAGACTGCGAGGCGAGGAAAGTCCGGGCTCCACGGAAACACGGTGCCGGTTAATGGCCGGCGGGGGCGACCCCAGGGAAAGTGCCACAGAAAGCAAACCGCCCGCCTCTGGCGGGTAAGGGTGAAAGGGTGGGGTAAGAGCCCACCGCGCGACCGGCAACGGAAGCGGCACGGTAAACCCCACCGGGAGCAAGACCGAATAGGGATGACGCGGCGAAAGCCGGCCGGTTTCCAGGCCAGTCATCCGGGTAGGTTGCTTGAGGCGTGTTGCAAGACACGTCCCAGAGGAATGGCTGCCACGTTCCGCGCAAGCGGGGCCATACAGAACCCGGCTTACAGGCCGGCTGGCATTTCAGATCCAGAGCGGATTGAGCCCCCGGCATGCCTGGCATGGCGGGGGTTTTCCGCGTCCGCGGACGGTCGGTCGCAAGCATTTGTTAAGGTTGACAAGGTATTGACGGGGTGGCGTCTCGCGCGCGCCTGACAGCCATTTCCCATTGACGCCCATATAGGCCCATGTTATCCCAAATCCACAGGATCAGCAGGCGGTCATCCGCTGCTCCAGCACCCAGAATGGTCAGGTTCCGGGCGGAACCAGGCCCTGACGTCCGTGACGATCCGGACGTCGTGCTGCAGGCGGAGCGGAGAATTTCCGGGGGATCTATGAAATGCGGGCGATGGGCGGAAACGGCGGTTGAGCGTAGCAAACCGGTTCCTTTCGAATGCAACCAACAGGATCGACGCCAAGGGCCGGGTTTCCGTGCCGTCGGTGTTCCGGTCCGTCTTGGCGCGAACGGCGACCGAGGAATTGTACGTCTATCAGGACTTCGTGTTTCCAGCCATCAGCGTTGCCGGACCGGAGGTTCTCGACCGGTTCGAGCGCATGATCGGGTTGCAGGACCCGTTTTCCCCGGAAGCCAACAAGATGTCGCTGCTCATTCATGGCGGTGGCGTCTTCATGAAACTGGACGGCGAGGGCCGTCTGATGATGACGGATTTCATCCGCGACTTCACGGGGATCACCGACAGGGTGACCTTTGCCGGGCGCGGGGATCATTTTCAGCTCTGGGAGCCGTCTGCATTCGAGACCATGCAGCAGCAAGCCCGAAAGGAGCGGATGCGCGGTACGCCGCCACCCGCATAGAACGGAGAAACGGAATGGCGGCGGACAAAGGCGACAGCATGACTGACGCTGATGGCGGACCTGATCGCCACATTCCGGTTCTGCTCAAGGAGGTCCTGACGGCCATGGAGCCCGCTGGCGGCGATGTCATGGTCGATGCCACCTTCGGCGCCGGCGGCTATACGACGGCGCTGATCAGGGCCGGCGCCAGCGTCATCGCCTTCGACCGCGATCCCGACGCCATTGCCGCGGGTGCATCGCTCAAGGCCGAACACGGCGACCGGCTGACGCTGGTCCATGCCCGCTTCTCCGAACTGCTCGACCATGTCGAGCCCGCCAGCCTCGACGGCGTCGTGCTCGACATCGGCGTGTCGTCGATGCAGATCGACGAAGCCGAGCGCGGCTTCTCCTTCATGCGCGACGGCCCGCTCGACATGCGCATGGGCCGGAGCGGCGTCAGCGCCGCCGATGTCGTCAATCGGATGAAGGCCAATGACCTTGCCCGGGTCTTTGGTCTGCTCGGCGAGGAGCGGCATGCCGGCCGCATCGCGCGCGCCATCGAGGCCGACCGCCTGAAGGAGCCCTTCACCACGACGCGGCAGCTGGCGCGGATGATCGAGCGCGTGGCGCCCCGCAAGCACCAGGACCGCATCCACCCGGCCACCCGCGTCTTCCAGGCGCTCAGGACCTATGTCAACGACGAACTCGGCGAACTGGCCGAGGCGCTGTTTGCCGCCGAACGCGCGCTCAAGCCCGGCGGGCGTCTGGTGGTGGTCACCTTTCATTCGCTCGAGGACCGCATCGTCAAGCGCTTCTTCCAGGATCGTTCCGGCAAGGCAGCCGGCTCGCGTCACCTGCCCGAGCAGATCGACCGCGCCGCCACCTTCACGCCGATCGGCAAGCAGCCGGTCACCGCCGGCGAGGACGAGTGCCAGCTCAATCCCCGCGCCCGTTCGGCCAAGCTGCGCGCCGGCCTGCGAACCGGAGCGCCGGCCGGCGCGGTGCAGATGTCCATCCTTCCCGTTCCCAATCTCGCCGCGCTCGCGGCGTTCGGAGGTTGAGCCGATGCTGCGTACCCTCGATCTGATCATGATCTCCGCGATGATCGCCGCGGCCGCCTTCACCTACCAGGTCAAGCATGAAGCGGAGGACAAGCTCGAACAGGTCCGCAAGCTGCAGGCGGCCATCCGGCTGCAGGAGGCGACCATCGACCTGCTGGAGGCCGACTGGAGCCTGCTCAACCAGCCCTCGCGGCTGCAAAGCCTGTCGACAGCCTACGAGGCAGAGCTCAAGCTCAAGCCGATGGCGCCCAGCCAGATGGCCGGCAAGGACGAACTGCCGGGTGCGGCATCGGAGTTCGCTCCGGTGGTCGCCGATGACGCGACCGGTCAGCCCGACGCCGACATCAAGACCGGATCGGTGGCGCAATGAGACAGGTCCTCTCGCTTCTGCGCCGCAAGCCGGGATCCGCCGGCGCCTACCTGTCCGAGCCCCGTCGACCGGTCGAATTCGACGGAGTGCGCATGGCGCAGAACGCGCAGGCGCGAAACCGCATCATCATCACCGTGGCCTGCTTCAGCATCTTCTACATGGTCATCGGCGGCCGGCTGATCGAGTACGGCGCCCGCTCCAACGAGACGGTGTCCTCGATTGCCCGTGGCGACCAGCTGATGGCCTCGCGCCCGGACCTCGTCGACCGCAACGGCGAGGTGCTGGCCACCGACATCCGCACCGTCTCGCTGTTTGCGGAACCCAACAAGATCGTCGACCCCGACGAGGCCATCGAGCTGCTCGCCACCGTGCTGCCCGATCTCGACATGAAGGGCACCTACCGGAAACTGTCCTCTGCCTCGCACTTCCAGTGGCTGCGGCGCCAGCTGACACCGCGCCAGCAGAGCCAGATCCTGGCGCTCGGCATTCCCGGCATCGGCTTCCGTCCGGAAAAGCGCCGCTTCTATCCCGGCGGTCCCACCGCCTCCCATGTCGTCGGCCTTGTCAACATCGACAACAAGGGCATCGCCGGCATGGAGAAATATGTCGACGGCCAGGGACTTGGCGATCTCGCCGCCGCCGGCATGACGATCAACGAGCAGATGGAGCCGGTCCGGCTGTCGATCGACCTCCGGGTGCAGCATGTGCTGCGCGATGAGCTGGCCGCGGCGATGATCCGCTACCAGGCGATCGCGGCGGGCGGCGTCGTGCTCAACGTGCACACCGGCGAGGTCATCGCCATGGCGTCGCTGCCGGATTTCGATCCCAACGATCCGGTGCATGCGCTTGACAAGGACCGTCTCAACCGCATGTCGGCCGGCACCTTCGAGATGGGCTCGACCTTCAAGGCCTTCACCATCGCCATGGGCCTCGACAGCGGACTGGTGAAGATGTCGGACACCTTCGACGCCACCAAGCCGTTGCGCATCGGCGGCTTCACGATCCACGACTTTCACGCCACCCGGCGCATCCTCTCGGTCCCCGAGGTCTTCACCCACTCCTCCAATGTCGGATCGGCACGCATGGCCGACCTCGTCGGCATCGCCGGGCATCGCGAATTCCTCACCCGGCTCGGCCTGCTCACGCGCATGGACACCGAGCTGCCGGAGGTGGCGACACCGACCCAGCCGCGGGAGTGGAAGAAGATCAACTCCATGACCATCGCCTTCGGCCACGGCGTGGCCACCACGCCGCTGCAGACGGCGGTGGCCGGCGCCGCGCTGATGAACGGCGGCAAGCTGATCGAGCCCACCTTCCTGCCGCGAACGGCCGAAGAGGCCGCCAGGGTCGCCGTCCAGGTGGTCAAGCCGCAGACCAGCGACGAGATGCGCGAGCTGATGCGCGCCAACGGCGAGAACGGCTCGGGCCGCAACGCCCGCGTCGAGGGCTTTCGCGTCGGCGGCAAGACCGGTACCGCGGAAAAGGTGGTCAACGGCCGCTACTCCTCCTCGCTCAAGTTCAACGCATTTCTGGCCGCGTTTCCGATCGACAACCCCGATTATGTGGTGCTTGTCGTCATCGACGAGCCGAAACCTGAGGATGGCAAGCATGGCGCAACCGCCGGCAACAATGCTGCACCGATGGTTCAGGCCGTGATTCGTCGCTCGGTCGGCTTCCTGGGCGTCAAGCCTCGCTTCGATGCGGAAGGTCAGGTGTTGTCGCTGTCATATTGAAACCGGATTCGGAGGCCACAGCTGCCGGCCATCACCCCTCGGGCCGCATCGGGCCGGCCAAATCAAACTCATGTGAATCGGATACCATGAAGCTTATCGATCTCCTGCGCACCCTGCCGTCCGGCAGCATCGACTCCCCTCCCGGTGTCGCGGGGGACGTGCGCGTGGCGGGCCTCGGCGCCGACAGCCGGGCAATCGAGCCCGGCTTCGTATTCTTCGCGCTCAGCGGATCGAAAACCGACGGCGCCCGCTATGTCGCGGAGGCCGTCGCCAACGGCGCCGTGGCCGTGATCGCGGGCAGCGAGGCTGCCACCGGCGATGCCGGCGTGCCGGTGCTGAGGGCCGGCGATCCGCGCCAGGTTCTCGCACGCATGGCGGCGAGCTTCTTCGGCATGCAGCCGCGCGTCATCGCCGCCGTCACCGGCACCGCCGGAAAGACCTCGGTCGCCTCCTTCCTGCGCCAGATCTGGGCCCATGCGGGCGAGCGCGCCGCGATGATCGGAACGACGGGCGTGACCGCGCCCGGCCGCAACGACTACGGCACGCTGACCACGCTTGATCCCGTGGCGCTGCACCGGCTGCTGGCCGAACTCGCCGCCGACCAGGTCACCCATGTGGCAATGGAGGCGTCCAGCCACGGCCTCGACCAGCGCCGGCTCGACGGCGTGGCGCTCAGCGTCGCCGGCTTCACCAATCTCGGCCATGACCATCTCGACTATCATCCCGACATGGACAGCTACATGGCCGCCAAGATGCGGCTGTTCGACACGCTGCTGCCGAAGGGCGATCCGGCGGTGATCTTCGCCGACGACCCCTGGTCGGCGCGCGCGGTCGAGGCCGCGGAGACGGCAGGCGCCGAAGTGCTGACGGTCGGCCGCCGGGGCGGGCTGCTGACGCTCAAGCGGGTCGAGCATCTGCGCCACAAGCAGATTGCAGAAGTCCATCATGACGGTCGCATCTTCGAGGTGCATCTGCCACTGGCCGGCGATTTCCAGCTCTCCAACGCGCTCGTCGCCGCCGGGATGGCAATGGCCTCGGGTGTGGCCGCGGATACGGCGATGGCCGCTCTCGAAACCCTCAAGGGAGCGGCCGGCCGGCTCGAGCTGGTGGGCGCGACTGCCGACGGCGCGCCGGCCTATGTCGACTACGCCCACAAGCCCGAAGCGCTCGAAAACGTGCTCTCCGCCGTGCGGCCCTTCACCACCGGCCGGGTCATCGTGGTCTTCGGCTGCGGCGGCGACCGCGACCGTGGCAAGCGGCCGATCATGGGCGGCATCGCCACCCGGCTCGCCGACATCACCATCGTCACCGACGACAATCCGCGCTCGGAAGTCCCTGCCGACATCCGCGCCGCCATCCTGATCGCCGCGCCGGGCGCCATCGAGATCGGCGACCGCGCCGAGGCGATCAGCCGCGCGGTGTCCATGCTTAAGGCCGGTGACACGCTCATCGTCGCAGGCAAGGGCCACGAGGAGGGCCAGACCATCGCAGGCCGGGTGCTGCCCTTCTCCGACAGGACCGAGATCCGCAAGGCGCTGGAGGCCCTGACCACATGAGTTTTCTCTGGACCTCGTCCGACATGGTTGCCGCGATGAACGGCCGCCCGGTCGGCATGCTGCCCGAGGGCATCAGCGGCATTTCCATCGATTCGCGCTCGGTAGCCGCCGGCGACGCCTTCTTCGCCATCAAGGGCGACCGTTTCGACGGCCATGACTTCGCCAGCATCGCCGCCGCCAACGGCGCGCGGCTGATGGTGGTCTCGGAGGCCAAGCTGCCGGCGCTGGGCCGCGTGACGGCGCCGATGATCGTCGTCGACGACGTGCTCGAGGCGCTGGCCGATCTGGGACGCGCCGCACGCGCGCGATCGACCGCGAAGATCATCGCCGTCACCGGCTCCGTCGGCAAGACGACATCGAAGGAGATGCTGCGCCAGGTGCTGTCCGGCTGCGGCGAGGTGCATGCCTCGGCGGCCTCCTTCAACAACCACTGGGGCGTGCCGCTGACGCTGGCGCGGATGCCCGAAAGCGCCCGCTTCGGGATCTTCGAGATCGGCATGAACCATCCGGGCGAGATCCGGCCGCTGGTCGGCATGGTCCGGCCGCACGGCGCCATCATCACCACCATCGCCGCCGCGCATCTCGGCAATTTCCGCAATCTCGCCGAGATCGCCGAAGCCAAGGCGGAGATCATGGAGGCCATCGAGCCCGGCGGCTTCGTGCTGCTCAACCGCGACAACGACCGGTTCGCCTGGCTCAAGAAGCGCGCGACGGAACTCGGCGTCTCCCAGATCCGCTCCTTCGGCGAGCACAAGCAGGCCCACATAAGGCTGCTGACCTGCCAGCTGCTGCCCGAGCAGTCCAACATCACGGTGCGTCTGGGCAACGAGGACATCGACATCAATGTCGGCGCCCCGGGACGGCACGTGGTGCAGAACGCGCTCGCCGTGCTCGGTGCGGCCTGGCTTGCCGGCGCGGCGCTGGACATCGTCGTTCCCGCCTTCTCCCGCGTTCAGGCCGCCAAGGGCCGCGGCGCGCGCCATCGCCTCGCCATCGGGGCCGGCAGCTTCACGCTGATCGACGAGAGCTACAACGCCAATCCGGCCTCGATGCAGGCGGCGCTGCAGCTCCTGCGCGACACGCCGCTGCAGGAGGGCGGACGGCGCATCGCCGTGCTCGGCGACATGCTGGAAATGGGCCAGTTCTCCGAGAAGCTGCATCGCGGCCTGGCCGGTCTGCTGCAGGAGGCGGGCGCCGATCTCGTCTGCCTCGCCGGACCGGAGATGACGCATCTTGTGGACGAGCTTGGCGACACGCTGCCGGTGATCTATCGCGACACCGCAGGCGCGATGGCGGAGTACCTCGTCGACGCGGTTTCCGCCGGCGATGTGGTCATGATCAAATCTTCACTGGGCATCGGCTTCGGCCGCGTCGTCAAGGCGTTGCTTGACAAGTATCCGGCGCTGCCTGACAGCGGTCGGAACACCTGAACGGCGCGAGGCACACCGAACATGCTCCTTTGGCTTGTAGAATTCTCCGACAAAGTACAATTTTTCAACCTTTTCAGATACATCACATTCCGAACCGGCGGCGCGATGTTCACCTCGGCGCTGATCGTCTTCCTGTTCGGGCCGCGAATCATCGCCTCGCTGCGGCTCAGGCAGGGCAAGGGGCAGCCGATCCGCGCCGATGGCCCTCAGACGCATTTCAAGAAGGCCGGCACGCCCACCATGGGCGGATTGATGATCCTGGCGGGCATCGTCGGCTCCTCGCTGCTGTGGGCGGACTTGTCGAGCGTCTACGTGGTCACCACGCTGCTGGTGACGCTCGGCTTCGGCGCCATCGGCTTCTACGACGACTATCTCAAGGTCACCAAGCAGACCGACAAGGGCTTCTCCGGCAAGGCGCGCCTCGGCATCGAGTTTCTGATCGCCGGCGTCGCGGTCTATTTCATCATGCACCAGTCGATGGCGGCCTCGTCGAGCAGCAGCGCCTTCGCCTCCTCGGTGGCGTTTCCCTTCTTCAAGGACCTGCTGCTTGATCTGGGCTGGTTTTTCATCGTCTTCGGCGCCTTCGTCATCGTCGCCGCCGGCAATGCGGTCAACCTGACCGACGGTCTCGACGGCCTGGCGACCGTCCCGGTGATGATCGCGGCCGCCTCTTTCGGCGCCATCGCCTATCTCGCCGGCAATGCGGTGTTTGCCAATTACCTGCAGATCCACTTCGTCCCCGGCACCGGCGAACTGGCGGTCATCCTCGGGGCGGTCATCGGCGCCGGCATGGGCTTCCTCTGGTTCAACGCGCCGCCGGCGGCAATCTTCATGGGCGACACCGGATCGCTGTCGCTGGGCGGCCTGATCGGTTCGGTAGCCGTCGCCACCAAGCACGAAATCGTCATGGCGATCATCGGCGGGCTGTTCGTCATCGAGGCGCTTTCGGTGATCATCCAGGTCGGTTGGTTCAAGATGACGGGCAGGCGGGTGTTCCTGATGGCGCCGATCCACCACCATTTCGAGAAACTGGGCTGGACCGAGAGCCAGATCGTCATCCGTTTCTGGATCATCGCCATGGGCCTGGGCATGCTCGGCCTGGCGACGCTGAAACTGAGGTAGCCGATGATCGCCGCCACCACATTCGCCGCCAGAAACGTCGTGCTCTTCGGTCTGGGCGGCTCGGGCCTCGCCACGGCGCTGGCGCTCAAGGCCGGCGGCGCCTTCGTCACGGCATGGGACGACAACCCGGGCCAGGTCGCCGCCGCCGAGGCGCAGGGCGTTCCGACCGGCGACCTGCGCGGGCTTGACTGGTCGGAACAGGATTGCCTGGTGCTCGCGCCGGGCGTGCCGCTCACCGATCCGAAGCCGCACTGGACGGTGGAGATGGCGCAGGCCAACGGCATCGAGATCATCGGCGACATCGAGATCTTCGTGCGAGAGCGCCGCGCGCACGCGCCGGGCAGTCCGTTCATCGCCATCACCGGCACCAACGGCAAGTCCACCACCACCGCGCTGATTTCCCATATTCTCGCCGCCTGCGGGCGCGACGCGCAGATGGGCGGCAACATCGGGACCGCCATCCTGACGCTCGAGCGGCCGTCGGCCGAGCGGGTGCATGTGGTGGAATGCTCCTCCTACCAGATCGACCTGGCGCCGTCTCTCGATCCGTCGGCCGGCATCCTGCTCAACCTGACGCCCGACCATCTCGACCGTCACGGCTCGATGACGCATTACGCCGAGATCAAGTCGCGGCTGGTGGCGCGCAGCGACAAGGCCATTGTCGGCGTCGACGACGACTGGTGCGCGGCCATTGCCGGAAAGCTGGAGGCCGAAGGCCACGACGTGGTCCGCATCTCGCGCGACATGCCGGTGGCGCCCGGCCTGTTCGCCCAGGGCAGCCGCATCCGGCTCGCCGCCGACGGCAATGTCGGCGATTACACTGATCTCGACGGCATCCCCACCCTCAGGGGAGCGCACAATGCCCAGAATGCCTGCGCGGCGATCGCGGCCTGCCGCGCCGTCGGCGTCGGCGACGACGACATCCGTGCCGGCCTCAGCAGCTTTCCCGGCCTCAAGCACCGAATGCAGCCGGTCGGCAGGCGTGGACGGGTGGTCTTCGTCAATGACTCCAAGGCCACCAACGCCGAAGCCGCCGCACCCGCGCTGTCGAGCTATCCGCGCATCTACTGGATCGCCGGCGGCCTTCCCAAGGAGGGCGGCATCGCCGCGCTGGAACCGCTCTTCGGCCGTGTCGCCAAGGCCTATCTGATCGGCGAGGCGGCGGCCGGATTTGCCGCCACCATCGGCGCGCTGGCGGACTTCGAGATCGCCGGAACCCTGGAGCGGGCGGTCGAGCACGCAGCGCGCGACTCGGCGATGGACACTGCAACCGACACGCAACCTGTGGTACTGTTGTCGCCGGCCTGTGCAAGTTTCGATCAGTTTCGGAACTTCGAGCTGCGCGGCGACGCATTCGTCGGGCTGGTTGCCCGGCTCGACGGCATTGAAATGCTCATTCCCGTGAAGGCTGAGGAGAGGCAAAATGGTTAGTCGAGTCGAACGCGGTGCGATGGCGGAGTGGTTCTGGACCATCGACCGCACGTTCCTGGCACTGTTCCTGCTGCTGCTCGGCGTCGGGCTGATGCTGTCGTTTGCCGCAAGTCCCGCTGTGGCCGAGCGGCTCGGCCTCGACAGCTTCCACTTCGTCAAGCGCCACGCGGTGTTCCTGGCCCCGGCGCTGGCCGTGATGTTCGGCGTTTCCTTCCTCGCCCCCCGGCAGGTGCGCCGGCTGGCGCTGGTGCTGCTGATCACATCCATCGCCATGATGGTGATGGCGCTCTATTTCGGCGTCGAGGTGAAGGGATCGAGGCGCTGGGTCTCGGTTCTCGGCCTGTCCATCCAGCCGTCCGAATTCATGAAGCCGGCCTTCGTCGTCATCTGCGCCTGGCTGTTTTCGGAGCGGTCCCGCCATCCCGATATTCCCGGCAACCTGTTTGCCATCATGCTGTTCGGCATCGTCGCCGCCTTGCTGGTGGCGCAGCCGGATCTGGGCCAGACCATGCTGACGGCGGCGGTCTGGGGCGGCATGTTCTTCATGGCCGGCATGTCCTGGCTGTGGATCGTGCTGCTGGCGATCGCCGGCATCGCGGGCTTCCTCGCCGCCTATGTGGTGTTCCCGCATGTCGCCGAACGCATCAACGGCTTTCTCGACAAGGGCGGCGACACCTTCCAGGTCGACACCGCGCGCGAGGCCATCATCCGCGGCGACTGGCTTGGCCAGGGACCGGGGGAGGGCACCATCAAGCGCATCCTGCCCGACAGCCACACCGACTTCGTCTTCTCCGTCGCCGCCGAGGAGTTCGGCATCCTGTTCTGCATGATGCTGGTGACGCTGTTTGCCTTCATCGTCATTCGCGGCCTGACGCGCGCGGGACGGCTCGAGGATGATTTCACCCGGCTTGCCGTCGCCGGCCTGTCGCTGCTCATCGGCTTCCAGTCGATCATCAACATCGGCGTCAATCTCGAACTGCTGCCGGCCAAGGGCATGACGCTGCCCTTCATCTCCTATGGCGGCTCGTCGATGATCGCCGTGGCGCTGACGGCCGGCTTCCTGCTGGCGCTGACCCGGCGGCGGCCCGAAAGCCGGGCGCGGCCGCGCGAGGCGTATCCGCTGCACGCCGCCATGCCGCAGGCCCAGCACTGATGGCGGAGCAGGGCCCGATCCTGATCTCGGCCGGCGGCACCGGCGGGCATCTGTTTCCGGCCGAGGCGCTGGCACATGAACTCAGGTCCCGCGGCCACCCGGTGCATCTGGTCACCGACAGCCGCGTTGCCCGCTTCACCGAGGGCTTTCCCGCCGATGCTGTCCATGTCGTGCCCTCGGCCACGCTCGGCTCGAAGAACCCGCTGAAACTCGCCCGCTCGCTGTGGACGCTGTTTGCGGGCATCCGCCAGGCCGGCGCGTTGATCAGGCGCATCCGCCCAGTGGCTGTCATCGGCTTCGGCGGCTATCCGACGGTGCCGCCGCTGCTGGCGGCCACCAATGCCGGCCTGCCCACCCTGATCCACGAGCAGAACGCGGTCATGGGCCGGGCCAACCGGGCGCTGGCCGGCCGCGTCACCGCCATTGCGGGCGGCTTCCTGCCCGAAGGCAGCGGAAGGCACGCCGCCCGCACCGTGACCACCGGAAATCCGGTGCGCCCGGCGGTGCTCGCGGCGGCCGAACTCGCCTATATCCCGTCGCGCGGCGACGATCCCTTCCATCTCGTGGTCTTTGGCGGCAGCCAGGGCGCACAGTATTTCGCCACCGCAGTGCCCGAGGCGCTGGGCCTGCTGCCGGCGGAATTCCGCGCCCGCATCCGCCTGACCCAGCAGGCGCGGCCCGAGGACGAGGCCAACGCCCGGGTGGGGCTGGAGGCCGTCGGCGTGGCCGCCGAGGTCTCGCCGTTCTTCACCAATATGGCCGCCCGCATCGGTGCCGCGCATCTGGTGATCTCGCGCTCCGGCGCCTCGACGGTCTCGGAGATCTCGGTCATCGGCCGGCCCTCGATCCTGGTGCCCTATCCCCATGCGCTCGACCACGACCAGGCGGCCAATGCCGAGGCGCTGATGCAGCGCGGCGGCGCCATGGTGATCGCGCAGTCGAAGCTCTCGCCCAGGCTTCTCGCCGACATGATCGCCCAGCGCATGGCCGACCCGGACGGGCTGGCGGCCACGGCGGCGCAGGCAAAGGCGGCGGGAAAACCCGACGCCACGCGCTTGCTTGCCGATCTCGCAGAGGCTATTGCCTCCGGCATGTCCATTTCAGAATTCAGGAGCAAGCGGTCATGAAGATGCCGCAGACCATCGGCCTTGTGCATTTCATCGGCATCGGCGGCATCGGCATGAGCGGCATTGCCGAGGTGCTCAACAATCTCGGCTACAAGGTGCAGGGCTCCGACCAGGCAGAAAGCGCCAATGTGCAGCGGCTGCGCGAGAAAGGCATCGAGATCCACATCGGCCATTCGGCGGCCAATCTCGGCGACGCCGAGGTGGTGGTGGTCTCCACCGCCATCCGCCAGACCAATCCCGAGCTGATCGCGGCGCGCGAGAAGCTGCTGCCGATCGTGCGGCGCGCCGAGATGCTGGCCGAGCTGATGCGCTTCCGCAATGCCATCGCCATCGGCGGCACGCACGGCAAGACCACCACCACATCGATGGTCGCCACCCTGCTGGATGCCGGCGGGCTCGACCCGACCGTGATCAACGGCGGCATCATCAACGCCTACGGCACCAATGCGCGCATGGGCGCGGGCGACTGGATGGTGGTGGAGGCCGACGAGTCCGATGGCACCTTCCTCAAGCTGCCCGCCGACATCGCCGTGGTCACCAACATCGACCCGGAGCATCTCGATCACTACGGCAATTTCGACGCCGTGCGCGCCGCCTTCCGGCAGTTCGTCGAAAACGTCCCGTTCTACGGCTTCGGCGTCATGTGCCTCGATCATCCGGAGGTGCAGGCGCTGGTCAGCCGCATCGAGGATCGCCGCGTCATCACCTATGGCGAGAACCCGCAGTCCGACGTGCGCTTTTCCAACCACCGCATGGAGGGCGCCGTCTCGCTGTTCGACGTCGAGATCCGCAAGCGCAAGAGCGGCGAGATCGTGCATCTCAAGGATCTGCGGCTGCCGATGCCGGGCAGGCACAATGTTTCCAACGCGGTCGCCGCCATCACCGTGGCGCACGAGCTGGGCATGTCTCCCGAGGACATCGCCCGCGGTCTGGCCCAGTTCGGCGGCGTCAAGCGGCGCTTCACCCACACCGGCGCATGGAACGGCGTCGAGGTGTTCGACGACTACGGCCACCATCCGGTGGAAATCAAGGCGGTGCTGAAGGCGGCGCGCGATTCCTGCCAGGGCCGGGTCATCGCCGTGGTGCAGCCGCATCGCTTCACCCGGCTCGAAAGCCTGTTCGACGATTTCGCCGCCTGCTTCAACGACGCCGACACCGTGGTGCTGGCGCCGGTCTATTCCGCCGGCGAGGAGCCGATCGAGGGCATCAATTCCGGCACGCTGGTCTCGCGGCTGAAATCTGGCGGCCACCGCGATGCCCGCCTCGTCGACGGCCCCGCGGATCTCGCGCCGCTTGTGCATGCGCTGGCGCAGCCGGGTGACTTCGTCGTCTGCCTCGGCGCCGGCAACATCACCCAGTGGGCCGCGGCGCTGCCCAAGGAACTCGCCGCCCTGTCGGGGGGCAAGGGATGAAGCAGACGCAGGTGAACGGCACGCGATTGCTCGAGGAGCTGGGCAGTTCCATGTCCGGCGTGCGCGGGCGGCTGACGCCCGATTTCGACATGTCGAAGATCACCTGGTTCCGCACCGGCGGCCCGGCGGAGCTGATGTTCCAGCCAGAAGACGACGCAGATCTCGCCACCTTCCTGGCGGCGCTTCCCGAGACCATCCCGGTGATGCCGGTGGGCATCGGCTCCAACCTGCTGGTGCGCGACGGCGGCATTCCCGGCGTCGTCATCCGGCTGTCGGCCAAGGGCTTCGGCGCTACCGAACAGGTCTCCGAGACTCGGCTGATGGCGGGTGCCGCCTGCCCGGACAAGCGCGTTGCCGCACTGGCCCTGGAGGCAGGTCTCGGTGGCTTTCATTTCTATCATGGGATTCCCGGCGGCATCGGCGGCGCGCTGCGCATGAACGCCGGCGCCAATGGCGTCGAGACCCGCGAGCGCGTCGTCGAGGTCCACGCCTTCGACCGGCAGGGCAAGTCCCACGTCTTTTCCAATGAAGAGATGGGCTATGCCTACCGGCATTCCTCGGCGCCCCAGGGACTGATCTTTACCCGCGCAATTTTCGAGGGCGTGCCCGCCGATCGCGACGAGATCCGCGTCGCCATGGACGCCGTGCAGCATCATCGGGAAACCGTGCAGCCGATCCGCGAGAAGACCGGCGGTTCCACCTTCAAGAACCCGCCCGGCCTGTCGGCCTGGAAGGTGATCGACGAGGCCGGCTGCCGCGGGCTCACCGTCGGCGGCGCGCAGATGTCGCCGATGCACTGCAATTTCATGATCAACACCGGCCAGGCCTCGGGCTACGAGCTCGAATATCTCGGCGAAACCGTCCGCGCCCGCGTGCTGGAAAACTCAGGCGTCCGGCTCGACTGGGAAATCAAGCGCATAGGCCTGTTCAGGACCGGCGAGCCGGTGCAGGAGTTTTTGGGGCAGTTGGTCTGAGCAAGACGAAATTTGGCTGCCAAGTGCTGAAAATCGACAACCAGCCCTTTACGCAGCCCTGGCCGCCACCACGCCCCAGTCCTCGAACGCCTCCAGTTTGGGCCGGGCGAAATAGTAGCCCTGGAACAGGTCGACGCCGGCTTCGTGCAATGTGCGGACTTCGGCTTCGGTTTCGGCGCCTTCGGCAAGCACCGTTATGTCGAGCGCCTTGCAGATGGCGAGGACGCCCGAGACGATCGCGCGCTTGGGCAGCGACTTGTCGATGTCGTGCACCAGTTCCATGTCGAGCTTGATCAGGTCGGTCTGCAGCAGTGCCAGGCGGGTCAATCCGGCGTAGCCTGCGCCGAAATCGTCGAGCGCCGTGGTGAAGCCCATCGCCCTGTAGGTTTCGACGATACGGGCGATGTGGCCTGACTCGAGGATGGCCTCGTTTTCGGTGAACTCGAACATCAGCCGATGGGGGGCAAAATCCGAACGGGCGGCAGCCTCCAGAGTGGCGCGGATGCAGGCCCGTGGTTCATAGACCGCGTTGGGAAGGAAATTGACGGAAAGGATGGCGGTCGACGCAGACGGCATGTGCTTGCCGGCAAGTTCGATGGCAGTGACCCGGCAGGCCTGGTCGAAGGCATAGCGGTTTTGGTCGGTGACCTCGGCCAGAACCTCGGCAGCCGACTGTCCGCCCATCCCGCGAACCAGCGCCTCGTAACCCCAGATGTCGCCCGCGGAGACATCGATGATCGGCTGAAAAGCCATGGTAAACGGAATGGCAAAGGATTTCGGATCAGTGTTCCTGCAGCCTGCACAGGGTGATTTGGCTGACATTTCGAAGTTCCTGGATTGCCGCAATCATGATCGTGGGCTTGTGTACAATTCCAGGATTGCGGAAAGGTTAGCTTTTCACCGTGTTCTTTAGCCATCCGTGTTCAATCATATGCCCGGTGGCCGGTTGCTCGATGCCGGATCGTCGCGATTGATCCGGGTCATCCCGCCGTTACCCCATGCGGCAGAGCCGGCACGACATTGCGGTCGCGGCCGGTCATCGTTTCGTTGGCGATCATCGAGTTGAGGATGGCTTCTTCCGTCGCCTGCGCCACCGCCTCGAACAAAGGGTCCATGTCCTCGTCTGGCACGTAACGGGCAGTGAGGATCCTTGGCGCTGCGGCGCCGCCGAGGCCGGTGTTGGCGGTGGAGAAAGCGAGGAACAGGTCGCCCGAGCCGTGGTTGGCAAGCCCGCCGGTGCGGCCGACGCCGAAGGTGACGCGGCGGGCGAGCCGCTTCAACTGATGCGGCAGCAGCGGCGCGTCGGTGGCGACCACGGCGATGATCGAGCTCAGCTCGCGGTCGGGCGCGCCGCTTTGCATCTCGGGCAGCCCGGGCAGGGCGCCGATATTGCGGCCGAGCACGGTGAGATGCCTGCGGGTGCCGAAATTGGCCTGCACGAAGACGCCGACGGTAAAGGTCTCTTCTCCATACTCCACCAGCCGCGAGGCGGTGCCCGAGCCGGCCTTGAAGCCGAAGCATTTCATGCCGGTGCCGCCGCCGACGCTGCCTTCCTCGATCGACCCGCCCGCAGCCCCGTCGATGGCCTCGAACACATGCCGGTCCTGGACATGGAAGCCATTGATGTCATTCAGAAACCCGTCATAGGTCTCGGCCGCTACGGGCAGCGAGAAGGTGTCCGAGTAACGCGCGCCGAAATGCCTGACCGCCCAGCGGATGGTGGCGTCGCGGGCAAGCCCGCAGGAGTGCGTGTTGGTGATGGTGACCGGTAGCGAGAACTTGCCCGCCTCCTCGATGTAGTGCGTGCCCGAGAGTTCGCCGTTGCCGTTGAGGCTGAAGAAGCCGGCGAAGACCGGCTCGCCGATCGCCTGCCGCGGTCGGGGCAGGATCGCCGTCACGCCGGTGCGCACCGGGCCCCGGCCCACCACCAGCGGACCGTCGCCGGAGATGATGGTCGAATAGCCGACGCTCACGCCGGGCACGTCGGTGATGGCGTTGGCGGGGCCGGGCCTGCCCTCGAAGGCGAGACCCAGGCCGCGGGCGCGCATCCGGCCGGAGGGCGTCGATGTCCAGGCGGAGTTTGTCATGTCGGTCCGTCTCGCTCGGTGGCTCGGGCAGGTGGCTGGCGCTCATTGTGGGCCGGCGGCATCGATGCGGCAATCCCGCCCGCATTGCCGATTGCGTCTCCGGCCGGTCCCCTGGCGGGGCCTGAGTTTCGGAAAACCGGGGCGGGGGGTGGAAATTCCTCGCCAAAGCCGCAATTGTGGCGGACGTTCGGCTTGTAGCGCGGGCAGGGAGAGGCTGGCGCTCACGGCGCATGGGCGATATTCGGCTGCGAGGCCGGACGTCTCCGCCGTGGCACGCCGATCAACGGGAATGGACATGTGTATTGAATAGTCTGCTCTACGGGGTTTTCGCGCTTGATCTGGCGCAGGAGCTCAGCATCAACAAGATACCGCTGCTGGAACTGCTGCGTGCTCCCTTCGCCATCAATCTGGGCATTCTAGGCGTCGCCGTGGTCTGGCTGTGCCGGCAGCGGTCTGTCAGGCTCGGCCTGACGCTGTTGGGGCTCGCCTGCCTGCTGGTCATGACCGGGCTGATCTTCACCTCCCTGCTGCTGGCGGCGGCGGTCGGCGTCTGGCTGCTGGCGCGGGTGCTGCAGCGATGGGCGCTCAGGCGCGGCCGCCACGGGCTGCCGCTGCTTGTCGGCTGGGTGGTCGTCAACGGGCTGTACTTCCCGCTCTTCTTCATCACGCTGCCGCAGTTCGGCCCGTTCATGAGCGTTGGCGAGCTGGTGCTGTTCTGGGGCCCGGCGTTCTTCGTCTTCCGCTCGCTGCATTACCTGCACATGGCCTGCAAGGGCCGTGTCGATCCGTTCGTGCCCGAGGCCTTCGCGGACTTCCTGCTCTATGTCGTGCACTTCGCCTCGTTCTGGTTCGGGCCCTACCAGAAGTTCGCGCAGTTCGGCGAGGAGGTGGCCACCTGCAAGCAGCGGCAGACGGCGAAGAACCAGTTCAAGGGCTGGCTGCGCATTCTCATGGGCCTGGGCAAGTTCCTGATCCTGTTTCACTTCTTCAACATCGACCATTTCTACCGCTTCGGCTATTTCGGCCCCTTCACCGACACCCTGTTCGCCGATGCGGGCAGCGCCGAGCCGGGGCATCTGTGGCTGATGATGTATCTCTTCGCCTTCCGGATGATGCTGTTCATCTCGGCGCTCAGCGACGGCGTCATCGGCATGAACCTGCTGATGGGCATCAGGGTGCCGGAGAATTCCAACTGGCCGATCCTGTCGCGCGACATCATGGATTTCTGGCGACGCTGGCATGTGCAGACCGGGGTGTTCCTGCGCGAGGAGGTGTTCTTTCCGTCCGGAGGCATGCGCAAGCGCCGGCTCGGATTTTTCTGCGTCTTCGCCTACAGCGGCTTCTGGCACTTCCCCGCCTGGACCTCCATCCTGCTGTTTCCGCTTGTGCAGCTGGCCCTGTTCGAGCTCACCATCGCCTGGCAGGGCTTCTGGA
The DNA here is from genome assembly GCF_003182275.1 of Hoeflea marina. GTDB lineage: Bacteria > Pseudomonadota > Alphaproteobacteria > Rhizobiales > Rhizobiaceae > Hoeflea > Hoeflea marina. The sequence continues at coordinate 561,063 of NZ_QGTR01000004.1, read as the reverse complement.
AGTTCCATGACCGCCGCGAGGACCAGATCTCGGAGATCGGCAGGCGGCTTTACCTGCATGATTCGCTGCCGAGCGGCGTGGTCGGCTTCTTTCTGGTGCTCAATTCCAACGTGCTGACCATCGCCTTCATCCATGACCACTTCCATCATGGCAGCCGCATCCTCCCAGCCCTCCTCGGCTTCTAGCGGCTTTGCGCATGCGAAGGCCGCCGCATCCCGCCGCCCTCAATGATGAGGAGTCTGTTTGTAGACTTGCGCCGCCCGCAAACCTCTGATTCCTAGAAGCAATGACCGGGCGCCTGATGAGTCGGAGCCGAAAACGGCCGCGGCAGGCGGATCGGCCGCGGGGCGCCGCGCCCGTCCGGGGGCGATGAAGGGGTGAGAATGGGCGACAGACACGTGGCAGTCCTGATGGGCGGGTTTTCCTCAGAGCGGCCGGTGAGCCTGGCGTCGGGCAATGCCTGCGCCGATGCGCTTGAAACGGCCGGCTACCAGGTCACCCGTGTCGATGTCGATCACGACATCGCCGCAACCTTGCGCGACCTCAAGCCCGACGTCTGCTTCAATGCGCTGCACGGGCCCTTCGGCGAGGACGGCACCATCCAGGGCGTGCTCGAATTTCTCGACATTCCCTATACCCACTCCGGCGTGCTCTCCTCCGCGCTGGCGATGGACAAGAAACTGGCGAAGATCGTCGCCAGGGCCGCGGGCGTGCCGGTCGCCGAATCCAAGGTGATGAACCGCTTCGACATCACCTCCGCCCACCCGATGAAGCCACCCTATGTGGTCAAGCCGGTCAACGAGGGATCGAGTTTCGGAGTGGTGATCGTGCGCGAAGGCGAGCCGCACCCGCCGCAGGTGATCACCTCGAGCGAATGGCGATACGGCGACCGGGTCATGGTCGAACGATTCGTCCACGGACGCGAATTGACATGCCTGATCATGGGCGATGTGGCGCTCGGCGTCACAGAGATCGTTCCGGTGGGTCACGGCTTCTATGATTATGATTCAAAATATCTCGCAGGTGGCTCTAACCACATCTGCCCGGCGGAAATTTCACCAATTGTTTACCAAAAAATACGATCATTGGCTTTGAAGGCGCATCAGGCAATCGGATGCCGCGGCGTGAGCAGGTCGGACTTCCGTTACGATGACCGGTTTTCTCCCAACGGCGAGGTTGTCTGGCTCGAGGTCAACACCCAGCCGGGCATGACACCGACGTCTTTGGCGCCTGAACTGGCCCGGCATGCCGGACACAGTTTTGAAGAATTCGTAAGCTGGATGGTGGAGGACGCATCGTGTCGCCGTTGACGGGAACCAGGGCAACAGCCGGTCTGACCGGAGAGATCGCAGGGCGCCACGCGCTTCGCGACGCTCTGGTGCTGCCGCGCGTCATGCGCCGGCCGGTCCGCTTTCTGGCCGCACTTGCCGGCGGCCGCGTTGCCATTCCCGCCCATGTCGGCTCGGTCGGCGTCGCGGCGCTGTTCGTCGCCACCGGCCTCTACGGCATGTCGCTGGGCGGCCATACCGAATCCGTGAGTCAGGCGCTTACCACCGGCGCCGGCTTCGCGCTTGAAGACATCACCATCGCCGGCAACACCGAGACCTCCGACATCGACATCCTGCAGCAGCTCGGCCTCGACGGCACCACATCGGTGATCGCGCTGAGCGCCGATGCCGCCCGGCAGTCGCTGATCGGCCTGCCTTGGATCGCCGATGCCAAGGTGAGCAAGGTCTATCCGCGCGCCCTCTCCATCCAGGTCACGGAACGCCAGGCCGCCGGCATCTGGCAGCATGGAACCGACCTGTCGCTGATCGATGCGCGCGGCGACATCATCGCCCCGCTGACCGGCGCCCGTCACGCCGAGCTGCCGCTCTATGTCGGCCTCGGGGCCGACCGCCATGCCGACGAGTTGGAAGCGCGGCTGCTGTTTCATCCCGACATCCGCGCCCGGGTCAAGGCAGCGATCCGGGTGGCCGACCGCCGCTGGGACCTGCGGCTCGACAACGGCGTCACCATCAGCCTGCCCGAACACGATGTCGAAGCCGCCTTCGACCGCTTCTATGCCTTCGATGGCGGCCGCGGCGTGCTCGACCGCGACATCACCCTCGTGGATCTCCGCCTCGAAGACCGCATCACGCTCAGGCTGTCGCCCGCGTCGCTCGAGCGCCGCGAAAAGGCACTGACCCTGCGCGACAAGGCCATCAAGGCGAGCAAGCGCACATGAACTTCTTCCGCTCCTCCTCCATGCTTCCGCGTCTCAAGCCGCTTTCGAGCAAGCGCCCCAGCATCGTCACCGTGCTCGACATTGGCTCGTCCAAGGTGGTCTGCATGATCGGCCGGCTGACGCCGGTCGAAGCCGTCGAGCTGCTTGCGGGGCGGACCCACAAGATCGAGATCCTCGGCATCGGCCACCAGAAGTCGCGCGGGCTCAAGGCCGGCGTGATCGCCGATATGGACGCGGTGGAAAGCTCTGTGCGGCTCGCCGTCGATGCCGCCGAACGCATGGCCGGCGTCACCGTCGAATCGCTCATCGTCAACGTCACCGCCGGCCGTCTCAACAGCGAGACCCATGCGGCCTCGGTCAATCTCGGTGGCCATGAGGTGGCGCAGGCCGACCTCAACAAGGTCGTCTCCGCCGCAACGCGCCAGTCGCATCCGCATGAGCGCGCGGTCCTGCATTCCATTCCGTCCGGCTACACGCTCGATGGAGAGCGCGGCGTGCGCGATCCGCGCGGCATGTTCGGCGACGTGCTCGGCGTCGAGATGCATGTGATGAGTGCCGACCGGGCGCCGCTGAAGAATCTCGAACTCTGCATCAACCGCGCCCATCTCTCGGTCGAGGCCATGGTCGCCACGCCCTATGCCTCCGGGCTTGCCGCGCTGGTGACGGACGAGGCCGAAATGGGCTGCGCCACCATCGATCTGGGCGGCGGCACCACGACGATCTCGGTCTTCGCCGAAGGCAAGCTGGTGCATGCCGACGCCATCGCCATCGGCGGCCATCATGTCACCATGGATCTGGCTCGCGGCCTGTCGACACGGCTAGAGGACGCAGAGCGAATCAAGGTCGTGCACGGCTCGGCGCTGCCGCAGGCGAGCGAGGACCGCGACGTGGTCTCGGTTCCGCCTATCGGCGAGGACGAGCGCGACCAGCCGGTGCAGGTGCCCCGCGGTCTGGTGGCGCGCATCGTCCGTGCCCGGGTCGAGGAGACCCTCGAACTCATTCGCGAGCGCATCCAGCAGTCGGGCTACGGCTCCATCGTCGGCAAGCGCATCGTGCTCACCGGCGGCGCAAGCCAGCTCACCGGTCTGAGCGAAGTCGCTCGGCGGATCCTGGCGCGCAATGTGCGCATCGGCCGGCCGCTTGGCGTATCGGGCCTGCCGGCTGCGGCAAAGGGCCCTGCATTTTCCACTGCGGTGGGTCTGATGATCTATCCGCAGCTCGCACATCTGGAAACCCACGGGACAGCTCAGCGCGGTATCACCGCGATGACCGGTACCGGTGGTCGCCTTGTCCATGTGGGCAGGTGGCTGCGAGACAGCTTTTAATTCAAGAATTGGCCGACGCGGCGGTGCGGCCATACCACGGAAGGAACGGGTGCCATGACTATCAAGTTGCAGAAGCCGGACATCACTGAGTTGAAGCCCCGGATCACCGTATTCGGCGTCGGCGGCGGCGGCGGCAACGCCGTCAACAACATGATCAATGCCGGCTTGCAGGGTGTCGACTTCGTTGTCGCCAACACCGACGCCCAGGCGCTGACCATGTCGAAGGCCGAACGGATCATCCAGCTCGGTGCGGCGGTGACCGAAGGCCTTGGCGCCGGATCGCAGCCGGAAGTCGGCCGCGCGGCCGCCGAGGAGTGCATCGACGAGATCCTCGATCACCTCAACGGCACCCACATGTGCTTCGTCACCGCGGGCATGGGCGGCGGCACCGGCACCGGTGCGGCCCCGATCGTGGCCCAGGCCGCCCGCAACAAGGGCATCCTCACCGTCGGCGTCGTCACCAAGCCGTTCCACTTCGAAGGCCAGCGCCGCATGCGCCTGGCCGAGCAGGGCATCGAAGAGCTGCAGAAATGCGTCGACACGCTCATCGTGATCCCGAACCAGAACCTGTTCCGCATCGCCAACGACAAGACCACCTTCGCCGACGCCTTCGCGATGGCCGACCAAGTGCTCTATTCGGGCGTGGCCTGCATCACCGACCTGATGGTCAAGGAAGGCCTGATCAATCTCGACTTCGCCGACGTCCGTTCGGTGATGCGCGAGATGGGTCGCGCCATGATGGGCACCGGCGAAGCCTCGGGCGAAGGACGCGCAATGGCTGCCGCCGAAGCAGCGATCGCCAATCCGCTGCTTGACGAAACCACGATGAAGGGCGCCCAGGGCCTGCTGATCTCGATCACCGGCGGCCGTGACATGACGCTGTTCGAAGTCGATGAAGCCGCGACCCGCATCCGCGAGGAAGTCGACGCCGACGCCAACATCATCCTCGGCGCCACCTTCGACGAGGCGCTGGAAGGCCTGATCCGCGTCTCGGTCGTTGCCACCGGCATCGATCGCGCCGCCGGCGCCATGGACGCCCGTCCGCCGCTGCCGCAGCGCACCGCGCCGCGTCCGGCCGCGGCACCGGCCGCCGCACCGCGTCCGCAGGTGCAGCAGGCAGCCCCCGCGCCGCAGGCACCGGCACGGGACACCGTGGCGGAGACCATTCGCGCCGCCGAAGCCGAAATCGAGCATGAACTCGACATCGCCGCCGAACTGGACATGTCGATGGGGTCGAGCCTGCCGCATGCGACCGCCAAGCCGGAATTCCAGCCGCAGAACCGCATCTTCCAGGCGCCGCCCGCGGCCGCTCCCGCACCGATGCAGGCAGCCCGTCCAGCCGCCGTTCAGCAGGTTGCCGTCCCGCAGCCGCAGCCGGTCTTGCGCAGCGAGGCCGAGCCCATGCGGATGCCGCGGGTCGAGGATTTCCCGCCGGTGGTCAAGGCCGAGATGGAGCATCGCCAGGCACAGCACAACGGCGTCGTCGACGAGCGCGGCCCGATGGGCCTGCTCAAGCGGCTGTCGCACACGCTGGGCATGCGCGAGGAAGAGCAGGCGGCCCAGTCCGCCCAGGCTGCTCCCGCACCGCAGCGCCGTCCGCTGTCCGCCGAAGCCAGCGTCTATGCCCCGCGCCGCGGCCAGCTCGACGATCAGGGCAGGGTCACACCGCAGGCTCGCGGCATGAGCGAAGATGACCAGCTGGAAATTCCGGCCTTCCTGCGCCGCCAGGTCAAATGAGCCGTCGCCGGCGACTGTAACAAACGATCACACGGCGGCCTTCGGGTCGCCGTGTTGCCTTGGTTAACCCTTTGTAAAGCATGATCTATCTTTTCCGCGTGTCCGTTTCAGTTTCGTAACAAAACGAAAGAAAGCGTGATTTGGAAAGTTACAGTGGCCGCCGTATCTTGCGGTCGAAATTTGGGGTTGGGGAATCGTCGCCTGCGGGGAAGCACCGACGTTACCCTGGATAATTTGGGGCTGTGCCGGACCTTTGCGTCCGGAGTGTACGGGAAATGGCGAACCTTATGGGTATCGACGTAGTCGGCTATCAAACCACGATCGCGCGTTCAACAACCTTGTCCGGCATTGGCGTGCATTCGGGTGAGAACGTCTCGATCAGCTTTCATCCCGCCGATCCCGATACAGGCATCGTTTTCAATCGCTCGCTTGACAACGGCGACGTCGTCAGCGTCCGCGCGGTGTCGTCCCAGGTTGGCTCCACCGACCTGTGCACGCTGCTCGGCAAGGCACCCGACCGGTCGATCGCCACGGTCGAGCATCTGATGGCCGCTCTCTATGCGATGGGCATCGACAATGTCGCCATCGACATCGACGCGGGCGAAGTCCCGATCATGGACGGCAGCGCCGCCGTGTTCATCGAGGCCTTCGACAGCGCCGGCCTGACCGCCCATGCCGTCAAGCGCCGCTACATCCGCGTCACCAAGCCCGTCCGCATCGAGATGGGCGGGTCCTGGGCCGAGTTCACGCCGCACAATGGCACGCGCTTCGAGATCGACATCGATTTCGACACGCCGCTGATCGGCCGCCAGTCCTGGAAGGGCGAGGTCACGGCCGACACGTTCCGCCGCGAACTCGCGCGCGCCCGCACATTCGGCTTCATGCGCGACGTCGAGCGGCTCTGGGCTTCGGGCCATGCGCTCGGCTCGTCGCTGGAGAACTCCGTCGTGATCTCGGATGATGACAAGGTCATCAACATCGAAGGCCTGCGCTACCGCGATGAGTTCGTCCGGCACAAGACGCTCGACGCCGTGGGCGATCTGGCGCTGGCCGGCGCTCAGTTCATCGGCTGCTACCGGTCCTATCGCGGCGGGCACAGGCTCAACGCCATGGCGCTGCGGGCGCTGCTGGCCGATTCGAATGCCTATGACGTGGTCGAGGCTCCGGCCCGGCGCAACTCCGTTCGCCATGGCGAACTGGTTGCCGTCAGCGCTCCGGTGTTCGCCCCCTGGTCGGTCTGATCCTCTTCCCGAAGCCGGCAATACTTTGTTTGTCCGGGGCCGTGCCACAAATTTGCGGCAAAGCGCCATCATGACATTGCGAATGTACGGCGTTTCCGGCTAGAAACGCGGTTGATCGACCGTGCGGCGATTTCGCTGCCCGGCTCTTGAGAGGTTTGCAGATGGTGTTCTCGGGTTTTGACGGACAGCGGCGCGGCATGCGTATCGCCTTTGCCGCGGCTGGATTTATCGGCGTCGCGTCGCTGTTGGGCGGTTGCCAGAGCGATCCGGACATCGACATCACCGCCTATGTCCAGACCATCGATCCCGCGGACGTGCTCTACAACGAGGGTCTCGCCAACCTCAATGCCGGCCAATTGACCGAGGCCGGGCGCAAGTTCGACGCGATCGACCGCCAGCATCCCTATTCCGAGTACGCCCGCAAGGCGATGGTGATGAACGCCTTCGTCAACTACCGTCAGGGCCAGTATGCGGAGGCCATCAATGCCGCCTCGCGCTATCTCAGCCTCTATCCCGGCGACGCCGACGCGGCCTATGCGCAGTACATCGTCGGCCTGGCCTATTTCCGGCAGATCCCGGACGTGACGCGCGACCAGCGCACCTCGGCGCGCGCCATCGCCGCCTTCACCGAGGTGATCGAGCGGTTTCCGGATTCCGAATATGTCGAGGACTCCCAGACCAAGCTGCGCTTTGCCCGCGACCAGCTCGCCGGCAAGGAAATGCAGATCGGCCGCTACTATCTCGAGCGCAAGGAATTCGTTGCCGCGGCCAACCGCTTCCGGCTCGTGGTGGAGCAATATCCCAACACCCGGCAGATCGAGGAGGCGTTGGCCCGCCTCACCGAGACCTATTACGCCATGGGCCTGACCAGCGAAGCGCAGACGGCGGCGGCGGTGCTGGGCCACAATTACCCCGACTCCCAATGGTACGCCGATTCCTACAAGCTCCTGAAGACAGGCGGCCTGGAGCCGCGTGAAAACAAGGGCTCGTGGATTTCGCGTGCGGGAGCGCGCCTCGTCGGCGCCTGAAACGGGCGGTCATGCTTGTCCAGCTGTCGATTCGTGACATCGTTCTGATCGAGCGCCTCGATCTCGAATTTCACGCCGGACTCTCGGTCCTGACCGGCGAGACCGGCGCAGGCAAATCCATCCTTCTCGACAGCCTGTCGCTGGCGCTCGGCGGCCGCGGCGACGGCAGCCTCGTGCGCCAGGGCGCCGAACGCGGCCAGGTCACCGCGGTCTTCGATGTCGGCATCGATCATCCGGCGCGCAGGCTGATCCGCGGCAACGGCATCGATGACGAGGGCGACCTCGTCTTCCGCCGCATGCAGAGCGCCGACGGCCGCACCCGGGTTTTCATCAACGACCAGCCGGCCAGCGTCGCCCTGATGCGCGACGCGGGGCAGATGCTGGTCGAGATCCACGGCCAGCACGACGACCGCGCGCTGGTCGACATGGACGCCCACCGCACGCTGCTCGACGCCTTCGGCGGTCTCACCGAGACCGCGGCCGGGCTGGCGCGGCTGCACGAGGCCTGGCGCGAGGCGGAGCGGGCGCTGAAGGCGCAGCGCGCCAAGGTGGAGAAGGCGGCACGTGATGCCGACTGGCTGCGCTCGTCGGTGGAAGAGCTCGAGCGGCTCTCGCCACGCGACGGAGAAGAGGAAGAACTGGCCGAGAAACGGTCGCTGATGATGAAGTCGGAGAAGATCGCCAGCGACATCAACGAGGCCAACGAGGTGCTCAACGGCCAGGGGTCGCCGGCTCCGGTGATCAGCGGGCTGCTCAGGCGGCTCGAGCGCAAGGCCGCCGACGTGCCGGGGCTGCTCAACGACACGGTCGAGGCGCTGTCGCAAGCGATGAATGCGATCGCCGAGGCGCAGACGGCTGTGGAAGCCGCCATGCGTGCTGCGGATTTCAATCCGCGCGATCTCGAGGTGACCGAGGAGCGGCTGTTTGCGCTGCGGGCCGCGGCGCGCAAGTACAATGTGCCCGTCGATACGCTGGCCGAGCTTGCCGCCACCATGATCGGAGATCTTGCCGATCTTGATGCCGGCGAGGAGCGGCTGGCGCAGATGGAGTTGCGGGTCGGGGAGAACCGGACGGCCTTTCTGCAGGCAGCGACGGCGCTGTCCGAACTCCGGCATCACACCGCCGATGCGCTGGCGCGGGCGGTGATGGCGGAACTGCCGGCTCTCAGGCTGGAGCGGGCCGAGTTCCTGGTGATGATCGAGACCGATCCCGACAGGGCGTCGGCCTCCGGCATCGACACGATCGAATTCCACGTTCGCACCAATCCGGGCACCCGTCCCGGGCCGATCATGAAGGTGGCGTCCGGCGGCGAGCTGTCGCGCTTCCTGCTGGCGCTGAAGGTGGCGCTGGCGGACCGCGGATCGGCGCCGACGCTGGTCTTCGACGAGATCGACACCGGAGTGGGCGGCGCGGTGGCCGATGCCATCGGCCAGCGGTTGAAACGTCTTGCCTCCACCGTGCAGGTGCTCTCGGTCACCCACGCGCCGCAGGTGGCTGCGCGCGCCGCCACGCATCTGCTGATTGCCAAGGGGCTCAATGCGGATGGCTCCGGCTCGGTGGCGACTCGCGTCAGCACCATGGACGACGACGGCCGGCGCGAGGAAATCGCGCGCATGCTGGCGGGCGCCAGCATCACCGAGGAGGCGAGGGCGGCCGCGGCAAGCCTTCTCGCCGGAGCCGACTGAGACCTATCCGAAGGTCCTGACGAACGCGCCCGGGCCTTCAAGGCCGAGCATGATGCCGGTCACCCGGGCGGTGGCGTCGCGGGCGCTGTCGGCCGATCCCCAGATGTCGGCCCGCCCGTCCTGATCGGAAGCTGCCAGTTCGGCGATGAAGCGGAGCTGTTCGGCGGTGTTCATGAAGCGGACGGCGGTCTCCTCGTCCTCGCTGGACAGCTTGACGCTGCCGCTGCCGATGCTGCCGTCGAGGATGTCCAGATAGGACTGCGGAAGCTGTGACGGCGCGGCTGCGCCGGAATCCTGTTCGGTACCGGCCAGCGTGCGGACCGAACCGGCGAAATCGCCGGCGGCCGATTCGAGTTCGCGGGCCATGCGGGCGGTGTGATCGACGAGAAAGCCCGGCGCCAGGTTGAACAGCGACAGCTTCGTCATCTGCTCGCCCAGGAATTTGAGCCGGTCCTCGGCAAAGGCCTTGCGGCTGCGGGCGGCGGATTCGACGAAATCCTCGAGCTGCGCCAGCGGATCGGACGGGTCGGCGTCCGCGACGCCGCTTGCGGACATTGCGGCCGAAGCGACCCGTTCGGGCGCCGGCCTGGGCGCGGTGGAACTCGTTGATGCGAGGATCATGGCACTGCTTTCCTGCCGCTTCGGCTCTTCTCGATATGCATGTCGTGATTCCGAACCGCCGCACACATTCGGGCGACGTGCATTGGCCAACCTGCATCATGGCAAGGAAATCTTAAGGTCTCATTGATGGCCGGCGGACGTCTTGCATCTTCTCATTTCGCCAAATCCGTCTAAAACACTGTCGAACGCCGGAGCCCCTGATGACCCAAGACCCAAGACCGGTCGCCGACCTCACCGAAGCCGAGGCCAAGGCCGAGCTCGAGCGGCTCGCCGCCCTGATCGCCCATCACGACGAGCGCTACCACCAGAAGGACGCGCCGGAAATCTCCGACGCCGACTATGACGCGCTCAAGCGCCGCAACCAGGAAATCGAGGCGAAATTTCCAGCCCTGCTGCGCATGGATTCGCCCAGCTTCAAGGTCGGCGCCGCGGTGGCCGAAGGGTTTGGCAAGATCACCCACCGGGTGCCGATGCTGTCGCTCGACAATGCGTTTTCCGACGAGGACGTGCGCGATTTCGTCCATTCGGTCTACCGCTTCCTCGGACAGTTGCCGGACCAGTCGATCGCGATCACCGCCGAACCGAAGATCGACGGCCTGTCGATGTCGATCCGCTACGAGGATGGCAAGCTGGTCACCGCCGCCACCCGCGGCGACGGCACCACCGGCGAGAATGTCACCGCCAATATCAGGACCATATCGGAGATCCCCAACCAGCTGCCGAAGGGCGCGCCTTCGGTGGTCGAGTTGCGCGGCGAGGTCTATATGGCCAAGGCCGACTTTCTGGCGCTCAACGCCCGCATGGAGTCCGAAGGCAAGCAGACCTATGTCAATCCGCGCAACACCGCGGCCGGCTCCCTGCGCCAGCTCGACGCCAAGGTGACGGCCAGCCGCAAGCTCAAGTTCTTCGCCTATGCCTGGGGCGACATGTCGGAGATGCCCGCCGACACCCAGCACGGCATGATCGAGGTGTTTTCCAAGTGGGGCTTTCCGGTCAATCCGCTGACCAGGCGGCTCAACAGCATCGAGGAGCTGATCGGTCACTACAACGAGATCGGTCTCGCGCGCGCCGATCTGCCCTACGACATTGACGGCGTCGTCTACAAGGTAGACCGGCTCGACCTGCAGCAGCGGCTGGGCTTTCGTTCGCGCAGCCCGCGCTGGGCCATTGCCCACAAGTTTCCGGCCGAAAAGGCCACCACCCGCCTGACCGCCATCGATATCCAGGTCGGGCGCACCGGCGCGCTGACCCCTGTCGCTCGCCTTGTGCCGGTCACCGTCGGCGGCGTCGTCGTCACCAATGCGACGCTGCACAATGCCGAGGAGATCGCCCGGCTCGGCGTCAGGATCGGCGATCTGGTCGAGATCCAGCGCGCCGGCGACGTCATCCCGCAGATCCTCAGGGTGGCCGAATCGCCCGATGACGCTGTCGAGTTCGAGTTCCCGCAGACCTGCCCCTGTGACCTGAAAACCCCGATCGTTCGCGAGGAGACCGCCGGCGGCGTCGAGGGCGTCATCCGCCGCTGCTCTGGCGAGTTCGCCTGCCCGTTCCAGCGCAAGGAACACTTGAAGCACTTCGTCTCGCGCAAGGCCTTCGACATCGACGGTCTGGGCGAGAAGCAGATCGAGTTCTTCTACGACGACGCGACGCTGCCGATCCGTCAGCCTGCCGACATCTTCACGCTGCGCGCCCGGGACGAAGCCAACGGCCTGCAGCGGCTCAAGAACCGTGACGGCTATGGCGACACCTCGGCGCAGAAGCTGTTCGATGCCATCGAGGCGCGGCGCGAGATTGCGCTTGACCGGCTGATCTTCGGCCTCGGCATCCGCCACGTCGGCGAACAGACCGCCAAGACGCTGGCGCGCGCCTATGGCGACTGGGCTTCCGTGCACCAGGCGGCGCTGGCCATTGCCGGCGGCGACACGGCGGCGATCGAGGAGATGGACGCGCTCGACGACATCGGCCCCGCGGTGGTCGAGGCGGTCGGGCGTTTCTTCGGCGAGAAGCACAATATCGACATGGTCGACCGGCTGGTGAAAGAGCTCACCATTCTCGAAGCCGAGAAGCCGGCGCAGGATTCCCCCGTCGCCGGCCTCACCGTGGTCTTCACCGGCAGCCTCGAAAAGATGACCCGCGACGAAGCCAAGGCGATGGCCGAGCGGCTCGGCGCCAAGGTGGCGGGCTCGGTGTCGAAAAAGACCGACATCGTCGTCGCCGGCCCCGGTGCAGGCTCCAAGCTCGCCAAGGCCACCGAACTCGGCCTGCGCACCATGAGCGAGGATGAGTGGTTCGAACTGGTCGGCGTCACCCCGGGCGGCTGAGGCGCCGTCCTTTGTCCTCTTGTCCCACACGAGGAGAGGTGGTCGTTCCGCACTTCGGGTGCCCAGCGGCTTTCCGCCCGGGCCAGGCAATTCCTGCGTTTGGGCTCACAGCCGCGCAGAGGTGCTTCCGGCCACCGCGGTCTCGTAGGCAGATTGCATCCCGGCCAGCACAGGCACTTCCGGCGGCGGGGCGCCCAGATGGATATGCGCCAGTTCCTCCATCAACCGGGACCACATCTGTGGCCCGCCGTCCTCCAGAATCCTTGCCCGGATTGCGAGCTCCGGCGAAGCATGAGTGTGGCGCAGCCCCCAACTGCCCATCGCCGCCATCAATGGTACAAGGCCGATTGCCTTCTCGGTCAGGGAGTAGATGGCCTTCTGCCTGTGGCCCGGATCTCCGCAGCGCCAAAGCAGGCCGTTGGCCGTCAGGCGCTTGAGCCGGTCGGCAAGGATGTTGGAGGCGATCCCCTCGATGCTTTCGGTGAGCAGGGAGCGGAAGCTCCGGCGCCGCCCGCCGAACATGATGTCGCGGATGATGATCAGGCTCCAGCGGTCGCCGAAGGTTTCAAGCGTCAGGTTGATCGGGCATCCCGAGCGGCGCCGGTTCATCGACATCCTCCGTCAGACTGGTTGCAAAATAGTAGTGGTTCCTCGCGGGACAGATTGCTAGCACATTGCATGGCGCGGATGAAGGCGGTCGCTGGATCGCCGCCGGTGGACAGGAGGCATCGCATGGCCAAGTTCGTCTTCGGATTGAACCAGTCGCTCGACGGCTATGTCGATCACGACGGATTCATGCCAGACCGGGTGCTGTTCCGGCATTTCATCGAGCAGGTGCGCGACGGGGCAGGGATGGTGTACGGGCGGCGCATGTACGAGGTGATGCGCTACTGGGACGACGACCACCCGGAATGGGATGATGATCTGGCCGAGTATGCCGATGCGTGGCGCAGCCGTCCCAAATGGGTTGTGTCGCGCACGCTCGCCTCGGTCGGGCCCAACGCCACGCTTGTTTCGGATGACCTCGAAGCCGTGATGCGGGGGCTGAAAGAGCGGCTCCATGGCGACATCGAAATTGCCGGGCCGGAACTGGCTGCGAGCCTGACGGCGCTCGGGCTTGTCGATGAATACCAGATCTACCTGCACCCCGCCGTTCTTGGCGGCGGCAAGCCGTACTTCGCCGCTCCTCCTCCGCCGCTCAGTCTCGTGGCCAGCGAACGGATCGGCGAGTCTGCAATACGACTGACCTATGTGCCGGCGTGAGCGCGGTTCCACGCAAACCGGGCGTGGAGCGCCGAAAATCTGGACCGATCAAACCGTGAGTGAAGAGGAGCAATCGCGATGCTGAGTTGGCAAGTGGGGAGGGTGAAAATCACCCGCATCGTCGAGATGGATCTGCCGGTGCCGGCGACGGTGATCGCGCAGGCCACGCCTGAAGCGTTGCGCAAGCTGCCCTGGCTCTATCCGCATTTTGTCAGCGATGACGATGCCACGCTGCATCTCAGCGTTCACGCGCTGCTGGTCGAGGCACCGGGGATGCGGCTGGTCGTCGACACCTGCGTCGGTAACGACCGGCCACGCGAATTCACCGGCGGCGAGCCGCTGTCGACGCAATTCCTCGAGCATCTCGGCGAGGCCGGCTGGTCGCGCGATGGCGTCGACGCCGTGGTCTGCACCCATCTCGATGTCGATCACATCGGCTGGAACACGATGCTGGAGAACGGCAAATGGGTGCCCACCTTTCCGAAGGCGCGCTACCTCATCGGCCGGCAGGAATATGAATTCTGGAAGGATATCGATGAGGAGGAGCAGAAGGCGGCGATGGGCGACAGCATCAAGCCGGTCTTCGACGCGGGCCTCGTCGAGCTGGTCGAGCAGGACCACGTCATCTCGCCGGAGATCCGGCTGGTGCCGTCCACAGGCCACACACCGGGCCATGTCAGCGTGATGATCGAGTCCGAGGGCGCGCGGGCGGTCATCACCGGCGACATGACGCACCACCCCTGCCAGATGGCCCACCCCGACTGGACGCTTGCCGACATTGATCCAGAAGTTGCCGTGCTGACGCGCTCGCGGCTTTTCGCCGAATGGGCCGACCAGCCGATCCTCGTCATAGGCACCCACTTCGCCGCCCCCACCGCCGGCCACGTGCTCCGCGACGGCGAAGCGTTCCGGTTCAAGGTGTAAGTCTGGGGAGTCTAGACATTTTCCACCTCCCGTTTGAGGGCAGGTGGGAGAAGCGAGCGCAGCGACGCTGATTCCCGGTGGGGGCAGAGTCATCCATACCATCGATGTTTTCGCCGGCCGGGTGCCGATATTCACCCGCTGACGATCATCATCCTGATAATTACGAAAAGCACGCCCGACAGCAAGGCTGCGGCCGGCACGGTGATGATCCAGGCGGCGATGATGGTGAGGAAATGCGAGCGCCGCACCAGCAGCCGGCGGCGCTGGTCTTCGCCCTTCCTTGCCTTGGCGTCGTCGTCGGGCTTGTCGAAATGGTGGCGGGTGACATAGTCGGCGCGGCGGCGCGAATTGCCGGTGTACCATTCACGAAAGAAGCCGACGCCGAAGACGGCGCCCACCGCGATATGGGTGGAGCTTACCGGCAGGCCGAAGGCCGAGGCGACGATGACGGTGATGGCTGCCGACAGCGCCACGCAGAAGGCGCGCATCGGGTTGAGCTTGGTGATCTGGTCGCCGACCATGCGGATCAGCCGCGGGCCGAACAGCAGCAGGCCGATGGAGATGCCGAGCGCTCCCACCGCCATCACCCACAGCGGAATGTACACCGAGGTCGCCACTTCGCCGAGTTCTGCGGTGTGGACGATGGCCGCCAGCGGGCCTACGGCGTTGGCAACATCGTTGGCGCCATGGGCGAATGACAGGAGGGCCGCGGAAAACACCAGTGGCAGGCCGAAGAGCTTCCGAAGCGACTGGTTGCGATTCTCCAGTCCCTCCGACTGGCGCCGCACCAGCGGCCGGGCGACAAGCCAGCTGCCGGCGCCGATGACAATGCCGATGACGACGGCCAAGCCGAGGCTGATCGACATCACGTGATTGAGGCCCTTGAGCGCCAGATAGGCGGCGAACGTCCCCGACATGACCGCAATCAGCACCGGCACCCAGCGGCGGGCGGCGGCGATCTTGTCGTCCTGGTAGATGATCGCGGTCTTGATGAAATAGAGGACGCCCGCAGCAATGATGCCGCCCAGGAACGGCGAGATCACCCAGCTTGCGGCAATCCCGCCCATGGTCGGCCAGTTGACCGCGTCGACGCCGGCTGCGGCGATGCCCGCGCCCATGACGCCGCCGACGATCGAATGCGTGGTCGAGACCGGCGCCTTGAGCCAGGTGGCGAGATGAATCCACATGGCCGAGGAGACGAGGGCTGCCATCATCGCCGAGGTGAAGACCGCCGGATCGCTGACCGCTGCCGGGTCGATGATCCCCTTGGAAATGGTGGAGACCACGTCGCCGCCGGCAATCAGCGCGCCGGCGCTCTCGAACACGGCTGCGATGATCAGCGCGGTGACCAGCGTCATGGCGCGGGCGCCGACGGCGGGGCCGACATTGTTGGCGACATCATTGGCGCCGATGTTGAGCGCCATGTAGGCGCCGATGATGGCGGCGGCGACAATGATGACGGCGCCTGGCTGGCCGGTGACGGCGACGGCGGCAAAGACGGCGCAGAGCGCCACGAAGACCAGCGCCAGGCCCGGGGCGACGTAGAACTGGTTGAGCGAACCGGTGGCCTCGCCGATGCGGGTGAACTTGTTCAAGTCCTTGTCGAGCGTCGGCTTGCGCAATGTATCGGGCATGGGCGGTGTCCTGCTGGTCTGGCTCGGTGGCGGGGCAAGATTGCGAAGCCCGGGCCGCGGGGTCTGTCGCCGTGGCGATGCCCGTTTGTGACAGTCGGGTCAAGCCTGCGGGGGCGAAATCCCCGCGAAAGCCGGGTATTGTCTCGCCCCCAAGCTAGCCCAGTCGCACCCAATCCATTGCCTCGGTCGCGTAGGGAGCGAACAGGAAATCACGGATCGCCGAGATCTGTTCATTGCGCCACTCGAGCAGCACAAAATGCGACGGTTTTCCCATCGCATCACGATCGAAGACCAACATGGCCGGGCGGCCATCGACGGCCCCGAAGGCGAACCGCCATCTCGTTTCTTCTGCATAGCGGGTGAAATACGGGACGATCTTTTCGCGTCCATCCCATTTGAGACGGTTGACCAGTTCAAGTTTCACGTCGTCGGCAAGCATGGAACGGATCGTATCGAAGTCGCCCGTGCGGAACAGGTCGACGAAGACTGCCATCTTCTGGCGCGCCGCATCGGGCATGAGCGGAAGCCGCGTGTCCGCCGGCAATTGCGCGAGCCGGCGCAGCGCCCCGCGTCCGCGTTGGAGCGCAGATTTGGCGGCAGCGGGCGTGCACCCGGCGATACTGGCGATCTCGTCGATCGAATGGCCCAGCACATCCTTGAGGATCACGGCGCAGCGCTGAAGTTCGGGCAGCCTCAGAAAGGTCTGGAAGCCGACCGCGACGATATCCGTCTCGGGCATGGGTGCTCCCTCCAGGTCCTCCGTAAGCGGAACGATCGTCCTGCGCGCCCGGCGGCGAAGCAGGTCGAGGCTCGTGTTGTGGGCGATGCGAAACAACCATCCTTCGAGATTGTCCACCTTGGCGCCTTCGGCCCGTGCGCTGAGCGCCTTGACGATTGTATCCTGCAGCACGTCCTCCCCATCGACAGTCGATCCGGTCATGCGGGCGCAATATCGATGAAGCCGTGGCCTGAGCGCCGCCAGGCGATCCTCAAATCCCTCGATGCTCATTGAGTGTTCCGCGTTGCAAATCCGGGCTGATCGGCGAGGGAATGCGCCGCTATGTCGAGGAGAATCGTCGACAAGGCAACAGGTTGCGACAGAAAGGGCGAGTGGCTGCTTGCCAGTGTATGGGTGATTGTCGTGCTGCCGATGGTACCGTCGACCGCGGCGACCATGTAATCCTGGCCAGCCAACGGAACCGCGCAATCCTCCGTGGTGCGGATATAGTGGCGCGGCACGGAGCCAAATCTCTCCGGGGTGATTTCGGATGGCGCGAGGGCTCCGCCGTTCGGTTCGTCACAGTGCAACTGCGCTGCCGCCCTGGCAAAGTCTGCGTCGGTCACGTCTGCATAGAACGATGCCTTCAGCAGGGACCTGTAAGCCTCATCGGCTGGTCCGGGGTTGATCCTCGTCGCGCCGATTGCCCGAGCGTCACCGACGAACAGTCCAGGCGACAGAGCACTGGACATTGCTTCATGCTGAAGCATGGCGAGCAGGGAAAGACCGTTGGACACCATGAATCCTGCCAGATAGACGACGGCTTCCAACAGGTCTGGAACCTGCTCGGCGACAGCCGAAATCGTCATCCCGCCGGCCGAGTGCCCGACGAGGATGATTTTTCCGTCACTCAGCGACGCACCTCTCCTCACCAATTCGACGACCGCCTGTGTGCGTTCACCTTGGGTAACGCCGGCGATGGGCGAGGCCTCGGTCGAGAACGCCGCGAGGTCGAACGGGCGAACGGCAAGCGACTTCGGTGCCGTCGTGTTTCTGCCTGCGCCGGGAAGGTCGAGTGTGAGCACCGCATGGCCCTGGGCTTCGAGCAAGGGCCTGACCTTGTCCCAGGTCGATTGGTTGTGCCACCCGCCGTGGACCAGGACGAAAGCTGCTTTCGGTATCGACATTGGGGCTCCCCCTTGTGAAATTTTACGGTATGTGCGGTTCGCAAAGCCTGCAACCGCAAGTGAGCTCAGACTTCCCTTGTGTCGAAAACAAGGATCTGCACGCCTGTATCGTCGGGAGCGAATAGCCGGCGGTCGGCGGCAGTCGCACGGCCTTCCGGGCTGGCGAATGCCCTCTTCATCGCCTCAAGATCATCAAAGTGCACCGTCCCGATCAGATGGACATCGGCTGGCCCCGCCAACACGGAAACAGGTCCGCGGCTGACCTCGTACCGCCGCACCCCCGGCATCGTCTTGGCAAGCGGAATGTGCGTCCCGAAATAGTGCTTCTCGAACGCCTCGATGTCAGCCGGCTTTTTGTAGATGGCAACCAATCCAGCCATTGTGGCTCTCCTTTTGGATGTGGACATACCAAGGACGAAACGATGGCCGGAAACGGATCGCGGCTTTCGAAAAGTTTCAGGACGCAGCGGAAAGCATGGAGCTTTCCGGCCATGGCCCGCTGTTCCGGGTGTTCAAGGATGACATTGATTCTCGGTGTCGATGGAACGCAATCCAGCCTGAGGGACCATCCCGGTAGATGGTTGCCTCAATCCGTGATTTGACCGGTGAGCCGCGTGGGAGCCTAGACGCCCGGCGCTGGGCTTCGCCGGAACAGCCGCAGGATCCGGCGTCCCATGCGCCAGGCAAATGCCAGGGCGAGGCCAAGCCAGATCAGCGCCGAGATGAGCCAGAAAGTCAGCGAAGCGGCGATGGAGGCAAGCGAGAGCGCAGCGCCGCCGGCCAGTACCAGCACGGCCCGGGTGCGGGTGCCGAAGGTCTTCGATATCCTCGCCACCCGGCGCACATCATCGGTGTTTTCGGCAACCGACAGCGTCTGCAGCGTGCCGCGATAGCCCACCCGTTCGCCAAGCGTGGCAACATCGGCGCCGAGCGCGCGGATGGCGGAAAGTGATTTGGCAGGCACGATGCCGCGAACGGCCATTCGGGCTGCCGAAAGATCGAGGCTGCGCAGCGAGGCGCCCGCTGCCTTGAGCGCATCCATGTCGATGGCGGCTCCGAGCGTTTTGCCGAGGTGTCTTTGCAGCGCAGGCGAAAGCCGCCCCGCGCGCTTTGCCGCCTTGATGGTGCTGATGCCGGCCTTGGCGGGCAGGGCAGCGCCGAGCGAAGCGACCGTGGCCACCGTCAGCACCACCCCGACGGCGGCGAGGCCGACGGTCAGCCGGTCGACGGTCTCGCCCGCCTGATGCAGCCTTGCCTGTGTGTAGAGATCGCGAAGGTCGCCATATCCGCTGAGATCTGCCGCCACGACGCCGGCCAGTGCGGCTTCGCTCGGCGCCTCGCCGGACAGGAAACCTTTCCAGGCGTCCTGCGCGGTTCGCCCGTGGCTTGCCGCCTCGGCGGCGTCCACATCGGCCGAAAGCTCGGGGGAGACGGCAATCCCGCCGGCTGCCGCGACATCGACAAGGCTGACGGCGAGTTCGGCGTCGTCGCTGGCGATTGCCTTTCGCGCGGCTGTCTCGATGTCTCCCGCCGAAATGGTCGCCAGCCGGTAGGCGGCCACGGCTTCCGGGTCGTCGCCACCCAGGAGCAGCTTTCCTGCGCGAACGCCCTGCGGGATCACTTGCCAGCCTGTCAGCACAAGCGCGGCGGCGAGCAGAACCGCGAGGGACCGTTTAAGCACAGCTTCTCCTCCAAGGTTCGAGGTGTCGGGACAGAAAAGTTCACCATAGGCAATCCGCCCGCTGCGGCAAGATCGGCGTAGCGTTAAGATAGGTATCGTCAGGGGGTGCCGCCAGCTCTGCTGTTGACCGCTATGCCCGGCAATCCTGGCCGACGCCCCTCCACTTCAGGTCCGGCAACAGGCCGCATCGGCGATTTCCGCGTTTGCTGTCGCCTTGCGGACCGGTCCGGTGCTATCTCCCTCGTAGCCATGCATGCAGGAGACGCCGATGAGCCGACTGTTCGAGGAACTCGACTACCGCCCGACGCCGATCGGCGATATCAGCCTGCGCCGTAGATTCGAGCACAAGCTCGGCGTCGATGTGCTGGAGATCAAGCTCGGCGAGGAATTCCTGATGACCAGCCTGTTCACGGCGTCGGAGATCGCGCTGGCGCGGCTCGGGCTGGCAGAGCTTGCGGGGGAGGGGCTGGATGTCGTCGTCGGCGGGCTGGGACTTGGTTACACCGCGCAGGCGGTGCTGGAGCATGACAGCGTCGGTTCGCTCGTCGTCGTCGATTTTCTCGAGGCGGTGATCGACTGGCATGTCACCGGACTGCTGCCGCTCGGACCGGGACTTGTCGCCGATCCGCGCTGCCGGCTCGTGCACGGCGATTTCTTCGCCATGGCGCAAAGCGCCGGCGGCTTCGACCCGCAGGCGCCGGCGCGGACGTTCGACGCCATCCTGCTCGACATCGACCACTCGCCGGATTCGCTGCTCGACGCGCGCTCCACCAGCTTCTACCGGCGCGAGGGGCTCGCCGCGCTGTCATCCCATCTCAAGCCCGGCGGCGTCTTCGGCCTCTGGTCGGACGACCGCCCCGACCCCGCCTTCACCGAGCGGCTGGCGCAGGTCTTCAGCGACGCCCGCGCCGAACCGGTGACCTTCGACAATCCGCTGCAGGACCGGCCCTTCACCCAGACTGTGTATCTGGGGCGCAAGGCCTGAGGGCGAAGCCTCCGGGTGGCGTTCCCGTTCGCGTCACGGTGAGTTTTGCCCCCTCCGTCGGCTGCGCCGACACCTCCCCCCGTTGGGTGGAGGAAAGGCACTGTGCTCTCGGCGGGTTTTCCATCCCCTTCAGGGAAGGGTGGCGCGTAGCGCCGGGTGGGGTCCCTGGCATGAGCCGCCCCTCTGCGCTCCGTCCGCCGCACTTCCACGTCTGGCTGCGCATCGTGCCATCGCGCTTTCGCGTTTGTTGGCAAGTGGTTGGCCAGCCTGTACACCGGAGGTGAGGGCCGTGGTCGAGCGGCTGGAGGAGGAGGATTTGCAATGACCACCAACACACCGGGCGATGCTGTCCCGGCATCATCGACTGCGCCGGAGGCGGCACAGGTCCTGCCGCTGACCGGCATCACCGTTCTTGACATCGGCCATGTGCTCGCCGGGCCGTTTGCCAGCTACCAGCTGGCGCTGCTCGGCGCCGAGGTCATCCGGGTCGAGCCGGTGGATTCGACGGATTTCGTCCGCCGCCACGGCGGCACGGCGGAGATGAAGGCCGCGGGACTCGGCGCCTCGTTCCTGAGCCAGAATGCCGGCAAGCGCTCCGCCGCCATCAATCTCAAGGATCCGCGCGGCATTGAGCTGGTTGGACGACTTGCGGCCCGCTCCGACGTGATGCTGCAGAACTTCCGGCCCGGCGTCGCCGCGCGGCTGGGGATCGGCTTCGACGCCATTGCCGAGCTCAACCCGAGGATCATCTATCTCAGCCTCTCGGGCTACGGCGAGAGCGGGCCGCTGGCGCATGCGCCGGCCTATGACCACATCCTGCAGGGCCTGTCGGGCATGATGGCGATGACCGGCACGCCTGACAGCGGCCCGATGCGGGTCGGCTTCCCGATCGTCGACTACATCGCCGGCCAGACGGCGGCCGGCGCGGTGCTGGCGGCGCTGCTGCAGCGCGACCGCAACGGCGCCGGCGCCCAGCACCTCACGGTGTCGATGCTCGATTCGATCGTCTCGCTGATGGCCGCCTATGCGGTCGACCATCAGACCACCGGCCAGTCGCGCGGGCTCGAAGGCAACAAGGCGTTTTCCGGCAGCCCGTTCTCCGACCGCTTCGAGACCGCCGACGGCCAGCTGGTGGTCACCGCGAACACCGCCGACCAGGCGCTGCGGCTGTGCAACGCAACAGGTAAGTCAGATCTTACCATCCATGTGCGCCGCGAATTGGCTGGCGAGACGCTGACGGAGGAGGACCGCGCGCGCATCGGCGCGGGGCTGAAGGCCGCCTTCCTCGAGCGCCCGGCGGCGGAATGGGAGGTCCTGCTCAACCGCGCCGGCGTGCCCTCGGCGCATGTCCGCTCGCTGGCGCAGGTGCTGGAGCATCCGCAACTCACCCACAACCGGCTGATGCGCGAACTCGCGGTGCCGGAACTGGGTCTCAGCGTCAGCGTTCCGCATCTGCCGTTCAGCTCGTCGGGCTGGAGGCGGGGGCCGCTGGCGCCGGCCCCGACGCTCGGCCGCGACACGTCCGCGGTGCTTTCCGAACTCGCCCTTGGCGAGAGCGAGATCGACGCCCTGCGCGCCGAAGGTGTCATCGGCTAGGGCTCCGGGTTGCTTGCGACAGCCTTGTGTCTTGCCATATGGCAATCTATATTGAGCCAAATGGCAATATTGGGTGGGTATCCCCATGGCGATCATGACCGAGAGAGCGACTGAATACCGGCTCGATGCCCATGATCCGGGCGAGGTGGCGCGGGTTGCGGCCAAGGCGGCGGCCCGGGTCATGGAGGCCTGGCGGATCGGCAACGCCGCCGCGGCGGTGCTGGTCGATGTCAGCCCGCGCAGCTGGGCACGAATGAAGACTGGGCAGTGGGCCGGGCGGATGAGTCATGACCAGATGCTGCGCGTCAGCGCGCTTACCGGACTCTACAAGGCGCTGCATCTGTATTTCCGCGACGATCTTGCCGACCGCTGGGTCGGGCTGGCCAATTCCGGTCCCCTGTTTTCCGGCCGCACGCCGCTTGATGTCATGCAGTCGGGCGGCCTGCCGGCGATCCTCGAGATCCGCGCCTATGTCGATGCGCTCAGGGGCGGGGTGTGACGCCGCCGCTCGCGCATGTGGCCGAGCAGGCAACGGTGCGGCTGATCTCGACGGCCTGGTACAAGCCGCCGGTGCTGCGTCCGCTGGTCGATTCCGATGCCGATCTGGAGATCCTTGCCGTTCTCGAAGGGCTGACCAGCCGGCGGCTGAAGGCCGAGGCCAGCGGACTGCCCGGGCTCGACCCGCGCGAGCTGGTGTTCGCGGCCTGGGGCCAGACCCACATCAACGCCGCCTTCGCCTATACCCGGCCGGAAGGCAACCGGTTCAACGACTCGGGCCGTGGCGCCTGGTACGCGGCGCTCGATGATCTCACCGCCATTGCCGAGGTGGGCTGGCACCGCGGCCGCGAGCTCGCGCGCATCAATGTCTTCGAGGACGAGGCGGTTTATCAGGCGCTGCTGGCAGGTTTTCTCGGAGAGTTCCACGATCTGCGCGCCGCGCCGGCGGACACGCCCTGTCTGGGGCCAAATCCGGAAACCGCCTATCCGGAGGGACAGAAACTGGCGCGGCAACTGCGCCAGTCTGGTTCGCGCGGTCTTCTTTATCCATCGATCAGACGGCCCGGCGGCACCTGCCTCGCCGCCTTCCAGCCGCATCTGGTGCAGAATGTCCGCCCCGGCGCGCGCTGGAAACTCACCTGGTCGGGCAACGCGGACTATACGGTGACGACCGATTGAGAACGGAGCGCCAGGCAGCGGCTGCCGATCCACCGCATTTCCCGGCCTGATCGCCGCATCAATCCTATTGAATTGACTGGTCAGCATTCCTGACCTATCGCTCGGTCATCCGGAGCGAGCCATTGATGACCTTTGACAGACGCGAATTCCTGGCGGGTATGCGCGCCAGCCTGCCGGTGGTGGTGTCGGCCGCGCCCTTCGGCATGCTGTTCGGGGCGCTGGCGGTCGACAACGGCCTGTCGGTCGGCGAGGCGGTGGCGATGAGCGCCGCCGTCTATGGCGGCGCCAGCCAGATGGTCGGCATCGAGCTCTTCGGCCATGACATCGCGCCCTGGATGATCGTTTTCTCGATCTTCGCCGTCAATTTCCGCCATGTGCTCTATTCCGCCTCCATCGGCCGCCACATGCAGCTGATGAACGGCTGGCAGAAGGCGGTGGCGTTCTTCTTCCTCACCGATCCGCAATACGCCGCCTCCGAAACCCGGGTCGAGCGCGGGCAGCCGCTGGGCTTCGGCTGGTATATGGGCCTGGCGCTGGCGATCTATGTCCCCTGGGTGCTCGAGTCCTGGATCGGGGCGCTGTTCGGCAGGCTGATCACCGATCCCGAGGCGCTCGGCATCGATTTCCTGCTGCCGATCTATTTCCTGGCGCTGTTGCTCGAGTTCCGCGGCCGCAACCACTGGCTGCCGGTGGTGATCGCCAGCGCCATCGGCTCGGTGGCCGCCATCCATCTCGTCGGCTCGCCCTGGCATGTGAGCCTCGGGGCGCTCTGCGGCATCGCCGTGGCGGTGCTGCTGCCGCCGAAGGCGCCGCTGGATCTCGACGAGCCGATTCCGGCCGAGGGCCACATGGAGGCAGGCGAATGAGCGGCGAATTTCTCGGCATCTCGGCCATCTACTGGATCATCATCGCCGGCGCTCTGGTCACCTATGCCGCCCGCTTCGGCGGCCACCTGGTGCTGTCGCGCTTCGACTCCATCCCGCCGCGGGTCGACGCGGCGCTCAACGCCGTGCCCGCCGCCGTCATCACCACGCTGGTGGCGCCGGCGGCCGTCTCCAACGGCCTGGCCGAGGGGATCACCATCCTGATCGTGCTCGCCGCCGGCCTGCGCTTCCCGCTGATGGCGATCTTCGGCATCGGCTGGGTCGCCATCGTCGCGCTGAGGGCGGCGGGCCTGTAGCCGAGCCTGATCGCCCGGCCGTTCTCCGCTGTTTGATACGGTCCGCCAATGCATGTCGCCCGAAAGTGTGGAGCGGTTTCGGGATCATGACATGCATGAAGACGAAGAGCCAAAGGACAGCGCGGTCCGGAGCGCACTTTCATCATCGGGAGGGCAGCGGGCAATCACGGCACCGCAGCGCGGAAGGGAATGCAGTCGTCAGGTGCATGATCGTCCTGCTCATGGCCATCCGATTTCCCATCCCGCGCCTTGTCCGTTGCGGCTTCGGCATTGCAACCGGAAGCCGGAAAGGGTGTTCTGGGCCCGATGATTCCACCGGGACGGGGCGCAGGCCATGTCGTTGTCAGATTTTGTTTTTCGACCTTTCGAGAGCCTGGTCCGGCCGCTGGATATCCCATTCGTGCCGTTGCCGACCGACGGGCCCGCCGCGCTGGTGCTGCATTTCGCGCGGATGTTCCGCGGCGTGCTTGCCAGCGTCGCCCTGCTGATGATGGCGGTCGAGGGGATCAATCTCTCAGTCATCTGGGGAATCTCGTTCATCGTCGACGGGGTCGGCGCGACCGGGGCACGGGCCTTCCTGCATCAGGAATGGCCGGTGCTGGCGGTCCTCGGCATCCTCGTCTTTCCACTGACGCCGCTGCTGATCTTCCTGGCCAACACCATGAATTCGCTGGTGGTTGGGGTCAGCATGCCGGTGGCCATGCAGTGGCAGGGCCACAAGGCGGTCGAACGGCAGGACCTGGGCTTCTTCCACGACATGTTCGCCGGGCAGGTGGCGTCGCGCATCTCCCAGGTCGCCTCCGCCGTCCAGCAGCAAGTGGTCGTCGCCTTCTATTCCGTTCCCTATTTCCTCGTGCAGTTCTTCGGCTCGCTGGTGCTGCTGGCGACGCTCTCCTGGCCGCTCGCCCTGCCGGTGCTTGTCTGGATCGCCGCCAATGTCGGGCTTGCCACGGTCGCCGTGCCGCACTTCGCCGAGCGGTCGCGGCGCTCGGCCCGCGCCCGCAGCATGGTCGTCGGTGCAATGACCGATCTCTACGCCAATATCCAGATGGTCAAGCTTTTCGCGGCGGAGGACAGCGAGGCGGGCGCCATGCGCAAGGTAATGGGGGAAGCGGTCCGGTCCCAGCAGTTCGAGCGCCGGACCCATCTCGCCACCGACAGCACCGTCGTGCTGATCAACGTACTTTTGATCCTGGCCAATGTCGCCATCGGCCTGTGGGGCCTTGTCGCCGGCTTCGTCACCACCGGTGAATTCGTGGCCTCGATCGCCATTGTGCAGCGGCTCAATGCCAATTCCCGCGCCTTCCTGCAGATGGGGCAGCAGGTCTTCCAGGCGCTGGGCACCATCCGCGACGCCATGCCGGTCGTCACCTCGCTGCCGACGATCACCGATGCGGCGGGGGCGTCGCCGCTGGCCGTGAGAGAGGGCCGGATCGAGTTCAGGAATGTCCGGTTCGAGTACCGGCAGGGCCAGAGCGTGATCAGGGACCTGTCTCTGGTGATCCGTCCGGGCGAAAAGGTCGGGCTGGTCGGCATGTCCGGCGCGGGCAAATCCACGCTGGTCAGCCTTCTCCTCCGTTTTTTCGACGTCGAGAACGGCGCCATCCTCATCGACGGCCAGGACATCCGCGACGTGACGCAGGAGAGCCTGCGGCACACTGTGGGCGTGGTGACCCAGGACGTGTCGCTGCTGCACCGGTCGGTCGGCGACAACATCCGCTATGGACGGCCCGCCGCCTCGGTCGCCGACATCCGGCGCGCCGCGGCGCTGGCGGAAGCGGACGACTTCATCGGCGGGCTCAGCGATGCCGAGGGCAGGACGGGCTATGACGCCTTTGTCGGGGATCGTGGCGTCAAGCTGTCGGGCGGCCAGCGCCAGCGCGTCTCGATCGCCCGCGTTCTGCTCAAGGACGCACCGATCCTCGTGCTCGACGAGGCCACCTCGGCGCTCGACAGCGAGGCCGAGGCGGCGGTGCAGGACAAGCTCGCGCTGCTGATGGAGGGCAAGACGGTCATCGCGATCGCCCATCGGCTTTCGACCATTTCCAGCATGGACCGGATCGTGGTTCTCGACGAGGGCAGGATCGTGGAGGAAGGATCACCCGCCGCGCTTCTGGAGCAGGACGGGCTTTACGCCCGGCTTTGGAAACGGCAGACCGGGGGCTACATTCCAACCAGCATCGCTTGAATACCCCTCCGTCAGATGGCGCCGCGGTGTGGCAGTCGTCGGCGTGGTTGGGGACGATCATGCCCGGCATCCCCGCGCTGGTGATGATGCCGCCGGGATTTGGTTCCCGCTCCTGGCTATCTTCGGCATCGGCTCTGTGCCCATCGCCGCGGCCGTGACGACCGGGCCGGTGATGGAAGCCACGGGAGCGCGGCGCGGTGCCGTGCCGTGCTTTGACGGCACAATGGCTGATCGAGGAGATGGCGCGCCACCCGGATCGCCCGGGTGGCGCGCCGGCAGGGCTTATTTGGCCGAAAGCAGTTCCGGCACGCTGAGCAACACCACTTCATTGTCCGCCGCGGCGTTCAGCTTGCGGCCCGAGGAGAACGGCAGGTTGTTGTCCACCGCCACCATGATGTGGGTCTCGTCAACGCGCATCACGTCCTCGATGGTGAAGAAGGGCAGGCTGAAGCGCCCGGCTTCGCCGCCATCGGTGGCGATCCGTGCGCGGTTGTCGGGATCGGCGATGTTCATCAGGTCGATCTGGCCGATACGGCGGACATAACCTTCTGCGTCGACGCTGGCGGTGTCGATGAGAACGACGTGCTTGACCATCGCCGGGCTCGGAAAGCAGTCCGGCTTCGCCTCGCCGGCGCATTTCAGGCTCGGTTCGCCCTCGCCGTTGTCACGTTCGATCACCAGCGCACGCGTGGCGTCGATGAAGTTGAAGTCGCCGATCGCGGTCGCGCCTTCGGCCAGCTTGAACTTGAAGCTTTCGCCGGTCCAATCGCGCTTGGCCGGATCGAAGGCCAGCACGCGCAGGAAGTCGCCCTCGGCCTTGCCGTCCTCGCCGAGAAGCGGCTTTTCGAGCATCGCCCACAGCAGGCCGGTGCCGGGCTGCAGCGCCATGCCCTCGTAGCCGCCGGAACGCGCGACGGTCCAGTCCTTGCCGATCACCGACGTGGCCGAAATGCCCGGCGTATCGGCGCCCTTGAGCTGCTTGCCGTCCTTCATCGTGGGGTAGACGCCCTTCACCCGGCCGTCGAGACCTGCCTCGATCAGATAGGGTCCGAACTCATCGCCGATCCACACCGAATCGCCGATGCGCTGGATGCTTTCGAGGTCGAAATCGGCGCCGGTCAGGTAGCGGCTGTCGGTTCCATCCCAAGAAATACGGAAGGGCACCTTGAAATCGGGGTCGTGCAGGAAGACGGTTTCCCTGACGTCCACCTTGCCGGTGTCGAAGTCCGTGTCGATGCGGCTGAAGAACAGCATCGTGTCGGGGCTGTTGGCCTTGGAGCCGAAGCCGTTGTCGGTCAGCACAAAGACCGAGCCATCGTCCGCGCGGTCCATCGCGAAGCCGGAAAAGCCCTGCAGGGGCTGGCCGATGAAAGGCAGGCTGATGCCGGTCAGGCGCTTGCCGTGCTGCGCACCGGTGTCGCCCTCGACAGACATAGGCACCGCATTGCGTGCGGCGCCGGTGAACTTGCCGCTGATCCACGCGTCGCGCGGCGCGTCGGCCGGCGGCGCCACCAGGCTCATCGCCGGCAGATAGGCGTGCCCGGCCAGGGTGGCGGGGAAGGTTTCCTGGGCCGCGGCAGGAGCAGTCAGCGCGAGCAGGGCAAGGGTGAGCAGACGGGTCTTCATGGGGATCTCCTTGGTTGGAAATCCCTCATGACCGGAAGCGGTTACAGGGCGATGACGGCGGCGTTATGCTTTCATGACAGCCGGGCGGCCGCTGACAGCGGTGCGGTGGCAGCCTCCAGCCACTGAAGCGCCGGCTCGCCAGTCAGCAGCGGCGCGAGTTCCTTGCGCACCCGTGCATGATAGGCGTCGAGCCATTCGACCTCGGCCGGATCGAGCAGGTCGCGGATAATCAGTCGCCTGTCGATCGGACACAGCGTCAGCGTGTCGAAGCCGAGCATCGGCATGTCGCCGCCCGCGATGGCGCGCGGTTCGTGGACGACGACCAGGTTCTCGATGCGGATGCCGAAGGCGCCGTCGCGATAGTAGCCGGGCTCGTTGGAGACGATCATGCCGGGCAGCAGCTCCTGGGTGCCGCGGCGCGAAATGTTCTGCGGGCCCTCGTGCACCGAGAGGAAGCTGCCAACGCCGTGGCCGGTGCCGTGGGCGAAATCGGCGCCCGCCTTCCACAGATTGACCCGCGCAAACGCATCGATGTCCATGCCGCGGGTGCCCTTCGGAAAGCGCAGCTCTGAGATGGCGATCATGCCCTTGAGCACCAGCGTGAAGAAGCGCCTCTGCTCCTCGGGCACGTCGCCCACGGCGATGGTGCGGGTGATGTCGGTGGTGCCGGAGACATACTGGCCGCCGGAATCGATCAGGAACATTTCGCCGTCGCGGATCGTCCGGTTGGTCTCGGTGTTGACCCGGTAGTGCATGATCGCCGCGTTCGGACCGGCGCCGGCGATGGAATCGAACGACAGCGCCCGGAGCGGCATCTGCATGGCTTCGCCGGTTTCGGCGCGGAAGGTCTCGAGCCGGCGCGTCGCGGTGATTTCGTCGAGGCTACCCGGCTCCCGGGAATCGAACCAGGCGAGGAAGCGCACCATGGCGGCGCCGTCCTGGATATGGGCCGCGGCGCTGCCGGCGATCTCGGCGGCGTGCTTGACCGCGCGCGGCAGCCGCGCCGGATCGACGGCATCGATCACCGTCGCGCCGGCGGAAACCAGGAGCATGGCGACGGCATGCGGGGCGATCGCCGGATCGACCATCACCTTGGCGCCGGTCCGGCCCAGTTCGCTCAGCGCATCGTCGAACTCCGCCGGCTGCCGCAGATCGGCCAGTTGCGTCAGATAGGCTTTCGCTTCGATGCCGGTCTTGCGCTGGTCGATGAACAGCTGCGGGCGGCCCTCGGCGGGGATGATGGCGCGCGACAGCGGATGCGGCGTCGAAGGCAGGTCGGCGCCGCGGATGTTGAAGCTCCACGCCACCGAGGAGGGGTCGGCGAGCACCACCGCGTCTGCGCCGCCCGCAGAGACCAGCGCCTGCATGGATTCGAGCTTGTCGCGGGCGAGCTGGCCGGCATAGGCGAGCGGCTGGATCGAGACGGCGCCCAGCGGCGGCGCGGGCCGGTCGGCCCAGATGGCGTCGACCGGATTGGCCGACAGCAGCACCAGTTCGCCGCCGATGGATGTCAGCGCCGCCGCCAGCCGTTCGACCTCGCTGCCGGGCCAGGTCCAGGGGTCGATGCCGAGCCGCAGGCCGCTTGCGCCCTTCTCCGCGATGAAGCGCGCCAGCGGCATGGCGTGCAGGTCCTCGTAGCTGAACAGCGACGGGTCTGTCTGGGCCCGGACCTGCGCCGCATAGCGGCCGTCGATGAACATGTGCGCCGAGCCGCGCTGCACCAGCGTTGATCCGGCCGAGCCGGTGAAGCTGGTCAGCCACGCCAGCCGCTCGGCGCAGGCCGGCACGTATTCGCCCAGATACTCGTCGCTGCGCGGCACCGCGACGGCGTCGACCCCGAGTCCGTCGAAACACTGCCTCAGCCGAGCGAGGCGGTCTCGGGCAAGTGCAGGCGAGGACAGGACTTCGAATTGCTGGAACATGATCGGGCTTCCTGCCGGGCGGGCATGATGGTCAACGGCGGTGATTTCACCGGCGGACCTTAGAGCCACGTCCGGGCAAATTCAATTGCGCCGGCCCGATGCCGAAGAATCGCGCAACTGCAAATGGTTAACAAACTGGTTGCACAAATTTGCAGCAGCCCGATTCCATGCATGCAGTTTGCGCATAGCTGCACTGCAGCATAAGCGCTGGAATCCGCGCCGAAAGTGCTTATGTTGCATTGCAGCAGGAGGAGTGATTAGACACTCAACCAAGAGGGAATACCGAAATGCCGAAGAGCTTCATCCGCACCGCACTTGACCGCATGATCACCGCCCGCGAGCGTCAGGCCCGCCGTTATGTCAATGGCGCGCTGCTGCACATGGACGACGCCACGCTCAAGTCGCTCGGCCGCACCCGCGCCGAAATCGAACGCGAAGGCGCGCAAGACTACATGTATTGATCCGGCAGCCGCCTCTGGCGGCGCCAGGCATCGATCGCAGCTTTCACCAACGGCTCCCTCGCGGGAGCCGTTTTGCGTTTGGGGGACTGTTGCTCACTCCCGGCTGCATGTCGGCCTTCCCTCGCCCATCGCGCTCATCCTGAGGCCGACGCATAAGGCAACTCGCAGGGCAGGGGTATGCCGTGAGCAATTTCACCTGGACCCAGTGGTTCGAGGCTTCCCTTCACCCTCTTCCTGAGGCGGCCGCGAAACGGCCCTCGAAGGGCGAGGGCGAAGCGCTATTTGCGCAGATGAATCGTCACCCAGCCGTTGCGCCAGATGGTCTCGACATGGCTCAGCCCCTGGCCGTTGAAAGCGGCGAGAACCTTCCATCGCTGCGCCGCGAGGATGCCGGAGAGGATCACCGAGCCGCCCGGTGCTGCGCAGGCGGCGATCTCAGGCGCCATCTGCATCAAGGGTCTTGCCAGAATGTTGGCGATGATCAGCCGAAAGGGCGCCCATCCGGCGATCGCCGTGCTGTGGAATCCCCTGGCCGTGACCGCCTCGACCCGGGCAGCAACCCCGTTGAGACGGATGTTCTGCCGCGCGATGCGGGTGGCGATCGGGTCGATGTCGGTGGCCAGCACCCTGACGGGGCCCAGCATCGCGGCGGCGATCGCCAGCACGCCGGACCCGGTGCCGAGGTCGAGCACCGGGTCGAAGCCGCGCGGCCCCTCCGGGCGGCTCAGCATCACCCGCTCGATCATCTCCAGGCAGCCGGCCGTGGTGCCGTGATGGCCTGTGCCGAAGGCCTGCGCCGCGTCGACCTCGATGGCGAGATCATGCGGGCGGACGGCGGCGCGGTCGTGCGAGCCGTGCACCAGGAAGCGGCCGGCGCGCACCGGCTTGAGCCCCTCGAGCGATCTGGAGATCCAGTCGATGTCGGGCAGGATCTCGGTCTGGATGGCGACGCCGGGAAAGGCATCGGCGAGGCACTCCGCCATCCGCGCGGCGATGCTGCCGTCGTCCTCCGCTTCGAGATAGAGCGAGGCCTCCCAGATGTCGGCGGCCTCGTCCACTTCCATGGTGGCGACCGGATGGCCCTCGTCCTCGAAGATGTCCGACAGCAGCTCTAGCGCCCGTCCGGCGCCGGCCTCGTTGGTGGACAGATAGAGGCGGACATTGCTCATCGGTTCGAATCCCGGTCGGAGGCGGTGGTGCTGGAGAGGTTCGGATCGGCCGGGCCGTGGGCCTCGGACGTCCCGGCGATCCCGCCGGCGGCATTGGCGGCGCGGATCGCCTCAATGCGCGCCTCATCGCGCGGCAGCGCGAAGCTCAGGACCCGGTCATTGGCCTGCGGCTTCGAGCCGCTGACGGAGGCGAAGATGATGGCGCCCGACGGCTTGATCCAGAACATGATCATGGCATTGTCGGCCCGGGTCTGCTGGTAGGTGTCCCAGTTGAATTCGTCGGTCAGCCGGGTGATCTGGAAGGTCCAGCCCGAGAGCAGCCGCTCGCGCAGTTCGTGAAAGCCGGCGCCGGGAAGGGCCAGCGGGCGGCCGCCGAGGGTGAAGTTGATCGACTGCCGGCCAGTGTCCTCGCTGCGGCCAATCTGGAAGACGTTGGAACGCCCCAGTTCGGGCCCGAAATCGGTGCAGACCAGAGCGTTGTAGGCCTCGTTGTCGCTGGCGGCGATGAGGTTGGCGAAGCGCTTGGGGTCGATGGCGTGGTGGGCCTGCTCGGAGAGCACCTCGCCGAAATAGACCGGAATGCTGGCCAGCCGCGCCTCGGTGAGATGGTTCCAGTTCGGGTCGGCGAGCATCACCGGCACCTCGATCTCCTTGAGCTTGCGCGCCAGCGTCGTCGACCAGCGCGAGCCGCCGACGATGAGAATGCCGGGCTTGCTGTCCTGCTTGAGCTTGAGGAAGGCGGCCAGTGGCCCGAGCGTGAAGCCGTGCAGCACGATCGTGGTCACCACGACGGCGAAGGCGAAGGCGGTCATCCGCCCGGCATCCTCGACGCCGGCATCGAGCAGCAGTGTTCCGAACAGGCCGGAGACGGCGACGGCGACCACGCCGCGCGGCGCGATCCAGGCGGTGAGCAGCCGCTCCTGCATGGTCAGGCCGGCGCCGATGGTGGCGATCATGATCGCAACCGGCCGGATCACCACCAGCAGCGAGGCCACGAACAGTGCCGCGCGCCAGTCGAGGCTGACGATGTCGGCCGGCGTCAGCGAGGCGGTGAGGATGATGAAGACGCCGGAGACCAGCAGCGTGGTGATGGTCTCCTTGAAGCGGCGCATGTCGGTGAGCGAGGTGATGCGGGTGTTGGCCAGCGCCACGCCCATGATGGTGACGGTCAGCAGCCCGGCCTCTTCCAGTGCCAGGTTGGTCAGCGCATAGGCGCCGAGCACCGAGGCGAACAGCACCGGCGCCTTGAGATATTCCGGCACGTGGCCGCGCGCAAACGCCCATTCGATCGCCTTTGCCGCCGCAAGCCCGCCGCCGACCGCAATGACCATGCCGATCGTGACGAGCGCCAGCAGGTTGTCGACCTGGTGGCGGCCGAAGACGACCAGGATGACCTCGAAGGACAGCACCGCGAACAGCGCCCCGATCGGGTCGTTGACGATGGCCTCCCAGCGCAGGATCGAGGCCGGGCGCGAGTTGAGCTGCGCCTGGCGCAGCAGCGGGATGATCACGGTCGGTCCGGTCACCACCAGCACGGCGCCGAGCACGATCGCCGTCGGCCAGCTGAGCCCGCCGATCACATGCGCGGAGACGGCGGTCATCGCCCAGACCATCGGCCCCGCAAGGATGATGATGCGGCGCACCGCCTTGGATGTCTCCCGGATCTCGCGAAAGTTCAGCGACAGCCCACCCTCGAACAGGATGATGGCGACGGCCAGTGACACCAGCGGCCGGTAGATCTCGCCGAAGTCGGCCGCGGGCGTGATGAAACCGGTGGCCGGTCCGGCTATGAATCCGGCGATCAGCAGCAGCACGATGGCCGGCAGCTGCAGCCGCCAGGCCAGCCACTGGGCGGCGATGCCGGCAGCGCCGATCAAGGCGATCTTGATGGCAATGTCGTGCACGCTCAGTTCTTCAGCAGGTTGGTGAGCTTGCCGATCGCCATGTCCGGATTTTCGCCCCAGCCGATGGTGGACTTGAAGCGGCCCTTGTCATCGAGCAGGAACACCGAGGCAGTGTGGTCCATGGTGTAGTCGTCGGCGTCGCCGCTCTCGCCGGGCACCTTCTTGGCGTAGACATTGAAGCCGCGGACCATGGCGTCGACCTTCTCCGGATCGCCGGAAATGCCGATGATGCGGTCGGAGACGCCGCTGACATAGTTGCCGAGCAACTCGGGCGTGTCGCGCTCCGGGTCGACGGAGATGAAATAGGCGCCGATGCGGCCGCCCTCGGGGTCGACCTGCTTGAGCCAGCCGTTGAGCTCGTAGAGCGTTGTCGGGCAGATCTCCGGGCAATGGGTGAAGCCGAAGAAGATCGCGGTCGGCCGGCCCTGGAAGGCTGCCTCGGTGATCGGCGCGCCGGTCTGGTCGGTGAGCTGGAACGGCACGCCGTAGGCCTTGGCGTCGAGATCGGCGCTGCTGCGGTACCATTCGAAGGTCAGCCAGCCGAGCCCCGCGGCGAAGAGGACAATAAGGCTCCACAGGATGGTTCTGAAGGCGGTCATCAAAGGCTCCGTGACTGTGTTTGGGCCGCGGCGCGGCGAGGTGGCGAAGGACAATGCCCGGCTACATGCACCAGGCCAGGCCGCTGGCCGCCAATGCGTACAGCATCGAGGCCCCGTGGGTGTGCCAGCCCGCGAAGACCAGTCCGGCTGCGATCGCGCATGCAACCAGACCAGCCGCGCCGAGCAGTATCGGACGCCACGCAGGTCGGCTTCTGATCGGATCTGCTTCGGCCATGGCCCTGTCTAGGACAAGTCCGGCTGCCTGCCAAGCGGAACCTCTTTCAATGCGGCGTGTTGCGGCCCATATGGAAGGCAGCGCGGCAACACGCCGCAACCCTGACAGGAGATCCCGATGCCGATGGAATGCAGACCTTCCGCCCGTTCCGCCACAGCCATCCGCCTGCGCGCCGGCGTGGCCGCCGGCCTGCTGGCGGCCTCGGTGCTCGCAGCGCTGCCCGCCCGAGCCGAGGAGGTGGGCAAGGTCGGTGTCGACTGGCTCGGCAACGACATCCTCATCGAGGCGGTGCGTGACCCGAAGATCTCCGGCGTCACCTGCCATGTCGCCTATTTCGACCGCGGCGTCATCGACCGGCTGCAGAAGGGCAACTGGTTCGAGGATCCCTCCAACGCCTCCATCGCCTGCCGCCAGACCGGGCCGGTCGTGATCGGTGACATTGATCTCGACGAGGACGGCGAGGAGATCTTCAAGGAATCGCGCTCGCTCGTCTGGAAGAAATTGGTGGTGAACCGGATCTATGACAAGGCCAACGACACGCTGGTCTATCTCGCCAATTCCCGCCAGGTCCAGGACGGCTCGGCGAAGATGTCGCTGTCCACTGTGCCGCTCTACGGCACCGAGGTGACCTGGACAAGCGGCAAGCCGTAGCCGGGCCAGGCCGCCGCTGGTTTTCCTCCCCCGCGGTCGGGTTACGGCAGTCACACATCGCTGTCGCAGATCACCAGCGGGATGAGGAGATGCGGTTTCAGCATCCTGATGCAGTTACCCGGCAGGAATTGAAGGTGAGGGGGCGCGCCGCATGGCCCCTTGCCTTTGACGGCGGCCCCGGCCGCACGCCGGTGCCCGATGTCTGACGACGTCCTCTCCTCCGTCATGCCGGGCTCGACCCGGTATCCAGCGGCTCGCGTCCACGAGCCGGGAGACTCTTTCGGACCGTCCGCAAGCAGGAGAGTCTCTCACCGCGCGCACGCGCGGCGGCTGGACCCCGGCTCGGGGGCTGGGGTGACGGTGTGGAGGGTGCATGGTCACACGATGGTGGTTGCGATCTTTCAAAGATGGGGAGTTCTGGTTGCGCCGTCAATCCCCTGGACGGCGATCGATGTGTGCCGGCTGCGGCATCCCGGTCACCTCAGCCGCGAAAGATCAGCGCCGCGCCCGCGGCGATCAGCACGAAGCCGCCGACATGGTTCCAGCCCAGCGGCTCCTTGAGGAAGATCACCGAGAAGCCGGCGAAGACGATCAGCGTGATCACCTCCTGCATGGTCTTGAGTTCGGCCGCCGACCAGACCTCGTGGCCGATGCGGTTGGCGGGCACCGCCAGGCAGTATTCGAACAACGCGATGCCCCAGGCCACCAGGATGACGATCATCAGCGGCGTCGACTTGAACTTGAGATGCCCGTACCAGGCGAAGGTCATGAACACGTTCGAGAGGCTGAGCAGCAGCACGGGCAACCATTTGACGGCAAAGGGAGAGAGCGACATGGCGGGGTTCCGGAAGGGGCCGAGCCACCGATATGCCTCCACGCCGTGCGATTCGGCAAGGCCTGCCTGGGTCTTGGCGTGCCGGTGCCACTGGTGCGGCGTCAGCCGGCCTGGAGCTGTTCCGAGCGGACGGACAGAAATTCCGCCACCCGTGATACCGCCATCGGCCTGGAAAACAGATAGCCCTGATAGGTGGTGCCGCCGATGGAGGCAAGGATCGCCAGCTGCGAGTGGGTTTCCACGCCCTCGACGATGCACTGCAGACGCAGATTGCGGCACAGGTCGAAAATCGTCTTTAGAATGTCGCGTCCTGCCTGCTCCTTCTCGATGTCGAGAATGAAGGACCGGTCGATCTTGATGCGATCGATCGGCAGCTTGCGAACATAGCTGAGGCTCGAATAGCCGGTGCCGAAATCATCGAGCGCGATCGCCGCTCCCGCGGTGCGCAATTCGTTGAGTGCGGTGCAGGCGCGGCCGAAATCCTGCATGATGGCCGATTCCGTCACCTCGAAAACCAGCCGCGTGATGGGGAAGCCGGTCCGCTCGATCTCTTCGAAGATGGCTGCCATCGTGTCGCCCGAACAGACGTCCTGCGCCGAGAGATTGAAGGACAGATAGATATCGTCGGGCCAGGTGGAGGCTGCCCGGAGCGCCTTGCGAAAGAGTGCAAGCGTGACGCGGCCGATGACGCCGGCCTGTTCGGCGGTGCGGATAAAGACATCCGGCGGCACCCGGCCCAGCACCGGGTCGTTCCAGCGGGCCAGCGCTTCCAGACCCAGCGTGGTGCCGGTGCGGGCGTCGACAATCGGCTGATATTCCATGCTCAGCACGGCGTCCAGGTCGGCGTCGCGCAGGCGCTGGCTGACTGTGGCAGCCTGCTTGATGGCCGTCTCGTGGTTGCTGGAGAAGATCGTCGTGCCGCCGCGTTCGTGTGCCTTGGCATGGTAGAGGGCGAAATCGGCGCG
This sequence comes from Hoeflea marina, assembly GCF_003182275.1. Classification (GTDB taxonomy): domain Bacteria; phylum Pseudomonadota; class Alphaproteobacteria; order Rhizobiales; family Rhizobiaceae; genus Hoeflea; species Hoeflea marina. Next base: position 523,979 of record NZ_QGTR01000004.1, on the reverse strand, counting down.
CTCGAACAGGTCGGCGGCGGTTTGCCCGGCGTCCGGAAAGCGGGCGACACCGCAGGTGGCGGAAATCCTGATCTTCCCCTCGTCGAGCGCAAAGGTCGGGGCAAGCGTTGCCAGGATGGCGCCGGAGGCCTCGAGGATGTCGTCATCGCTGCCGGGGCAGGGCAGGATGATGGCAAATTCGTCACCGCCCAGCCTGAAGATCGAGGCACCGTAGGGCATGGCGGTCGCCAGCCGGCGGCCGACGGCGTGCAGCAGCTTGTCGCCGGCGCCATGTCCCAGCATGTCATTGACCGGCTTGAAGCCGTCGAGATCGATGATCCCCACCGCAAACGGGCTCCCCTTGATCCCGTCGCCATCGATCAGTCGTGCCAGCCCGTCGAAAAAGCTGCGGCGGTTGGGCAAGCCGGTGAGGCTGTCCTCGGCGGCGAGCAGGCTCACCCGATCGTTCAGCGACTGCAGTTGCTGACGTTGGATGTCGAGTTCCAGCTGCTTTTCGACCCGCGCGCTGAAGTCGGTGTGGGCGCGGCGCAGCACCACCGACAAGGCGCCGATCACCAGGATCATGTTGACGGCGATGGCGCGGAAGGCCGTCTCGTCCTGCAGCAACAGGAACAGGCAGGTGGGCACCACCACGACGCTGATCATCAGCGGCGGGATCTGCCTCAGCGGCATCAGGCAGGTGATGATGGCGATGATGGTGATGCCGTTGAAGAACGTCACCTGGCCCTTGGAGTAGGCGTCGCCGTAACCGAAAAGCGTCAGCGACCAAGCGGTGATGGCCGCGCCCAGCACGACCGCCATGATCATGGTGTCGCGGTTGTTCCTGCGGATTGTCTCGACCGCCGGCATCTGGTGCCGGCCGCGATACTTGCCTGCGGCCCGGTAGACGCAGACCAGGCCGAGCACGGTCGGCACCGCGATGGTCAGGTAATCCGGCGCCGCGCCGAGATGGATGTAGGCCAGCGTCGCCATGTTCACCAGCAGGATGGCGTACATCATTGGAATCTGGCGTGTCAGCGCGCCGTATTGGGCGTGGTGGAAGTCCGGCGTGGAATGGCCGGCGCTCCAGGCGGCGGTGAAGATGCGTCTGATGGACATGCCTGCTCCCGACAAGTTCGCGCCGATGACCCGGGGCGAGCGCACGCTTCTCGTCCCCTGCGCCCATTACAGGACTTTGCTCCGCGGCCGGATCGACCATCGTGTCGGAGTTCCAGTCCTTGGACCGGAGACTTATACCGCCAGAGTCCTTAAGGAAGTCGTGAGCCGCTGCGGCAACTTCTTGGAATTACTAATATTTCAGTGGATTATTATGGGTTTTCGATGGATTTGCCCGCCCCGCGGGCCGCTGCCGACCGTCGGCGTGGATCGGGCCAGGCCCTAAGGGGCCGCCGGCGAACGCTGTTTGCCTTGCGTCGCGTCCTCCCGGCCGATCTCGCCTGCCGGGCATTCCCTCCTACGACCCGGCCGACGGTTGGTCAGGCTTCGGCAGCAAACGCCAGGCTTGTGTTGTCGGTGCGGGCCTGGCTAACTGCGATGAACGACTCTCCAATGGTCCGGCATCATCATGGTCGCTGCAGTCTTCTATCATCGTGCCGACAGCGTTTATGACGACCTGCCGTCGAAACACTATCATTTCCCGGCGCAGTATCTGACTCGCGTCGAGCAGGTCATTGGCCGGCCGATCGTCTATTATGGCCCTCTGGAAGGGATGCCGGGGCGCTATTACTGGGGCACCGCGATCGTGTCCGGTGTGCGCGCCGATCCGACTCTGGGCGGACATTTCTACGCGGACCTGGCGGCCTATATCGATTTCGACCGGCCGGTCGATTCGAGGGAAGACGGTGGATACGAGAAAAAGCTCATCCTGCCCGATGGCAGGGTCAGCGGCGGTCGGGCAGTGCAGGCGGTGCGTGTGATCCCCGACGACGAATGCGATGCCCTCCTGCAGGCCGGCATGGGCGTGCGCAGTCCCTGGCCGGAGCGTTATGACCAACCCGGCGATGTCGCCTTTGAAATCTCCGAGCCGCCGCAGGCGCCCTTCGAGCGGCCCATGCTCGAGCAACTGGTCAATCGCCGCTTTCGCGACGTCAAGTTCCGCCAGCATGTGCGCATCGCCTACGACCGGCGCTGCGCCTTCACCGGGCTGCGCCTGATCAACGGTCTCGGCCGGCCCGAAGTCGAGGCCGCGCACATCATGCCGGTGGAGAAGAACGGGCCGGATTCGGTGCGGAACGGCATTGCGCTGTCGGGCACTGTGCACTGGATGTTCGACCGCGGGCTGCTGTCGCTGGATGACGATTTCACCATCCTGCAATCCCGCCATCTCAACCACGAGGTCTCACACCTGCTCCGCCCCGACATGAAGGCCCTGGTCCCCGACGATCCGAGGCTGCGACCGCACCCGCATTTTCTCGATTGGCACCGCAGCAACTGCTTCAAGGCGGCGTGAGGGCACGCCGCGTCCCGCCTGCGCGCCTTTGGATGGCTTGGGCCGGGTCGGCACGACCCGTTGCCGGCTTCGTCGGTCGGCCCGGGGAGGAAGCCCCTCCTTCCCCAATTCGGCGCCCTGCGCTAGGGTCGCCGCACACAGCCACCGGGGAGGGTGAGATGGCGGACGAGGATTTCGAGATTTTTGACGCGCGGTTCAATTCGCGGGTGAAGACGAGCGCCCGGCTCGACCATCTCTTCGATGATTGCCGCTGGGCGGAGGGGCCGGCCTATTTTCCGGCGCACCGGCAGCTCGTCTGGTCCGACATCCCCAACAACCGCATGCTGCGCTACGACGAGACCAGCGGGGGGGTGTCGGAATTCCGCAATCCTTCGAATTTCTCCAACGGCCACACCGTCGACCGCCAGGGACGGCTGGTGAGCTGCGAACATGGCGCCCGCCGCGTCAGCCGCACCGAGCCGGACGGCTCGATCACGGTGATCGCCGATCGCTTCGAGGGCAAGCGGCTCAATTCGCCCAACGACGTGGTGGTGCGCTCGGACGGCTCGATCTGGTTCACCGATCCGACCTACGGCATCGATTCCGACTATGAGGGCCATCGCGCCGACAGCGAGATCGGCGCCAGCCTGGTGTTCCGGGTCGATCCGCAGTCGGGCGAGATCCGCAAGGTCGCCGACGATTTCACCCAGCCCAACGGCCTGGCCTTCTCGCCCGACGAGACGAAACTCTACATCGCCGACACCGGCGCCACCCACGTGCCCGGCCATCCGCGCCACATCCGGGTCTTCGACGTCGGCGCCGACGGCGTCAGCCTCGGCGGCGGGGCGGAGTTCTGCGAGAGCACCAACGGCCTGTTCGACGGCTTCCGCTTCGACCGGGACGGCTATCTGTGGACCAGCGCCGGCAACGGCGTGCACTGCTACGCCCCCGAGGGCAGGCTGGTCGGCGTGATCCTGACGCCGGAGCGGGTAGCCAATGTCTGCTTCGGCGGCCCGCGCCGCAACCGCCTCTACATCTGCGCCACCACCTCGCTCTACGCCATGACGCTGCCGGTGATCGGGGCGAGGACGTTCTGAGGCACATCGCCGGCGGGAGCGGGTCCCGTCCAGCGGTCCTGCCCGGCCCCTCGTGCCTCGAGGCCCGCCGGCGCGCCGCCGGGCACCTCACCATGAGGGGAGCGGCGTCGCGGCGGCAGGCTGCCGGTCCGCGGTATTGCAGAATTGTGCAGGCCGGCTGCGTCCCGATCCGGCCCGACACTGTTCTGAACTGCAACTAGATACCCGAATGCGATGCTGCGACGCACAAGCGGCACGAAAATCTTCAATGCTGATAATCTATATTTATGAGCAGCATGCATGAAATCTGAAAGACGGGAAAATTGCCTCACTGCAAGAATAGTGGAAACTATTTCGGCAAGAGGAATTTGAGATTGACTCACCGGTGTCTTGGAACTCTTATTGCATCCAGCAGGTTTCAGACAATGTTGGGGGGTTGGTCTGGGTCATGGGTGCGAAGAGTGGCGTCTTGTTTGGTTCTGACCGGGTTCGACACATGTTCGTCCGATGCGGCATCCTGGTTCCGCTGCTCTTTCTGGCGACTGCTTGCCAGGAGGGGCGGCAGAACTATCTGACCAGCGGCATCGGCACAGAATTGTCGGGCACCAACCTTGCCGCCGCCGAAACCCTGCAGAACCGGTACTTTGGCTATCTCTGCCGGCAGGCATCGGCCATTGCGGTTCCGGACACCACGTGCCTGGTCAGTGACTGGAACCTCATTGCCGCTCAGGGCATGAACGACATCGACCGCCGCTGCGACGCCTATCTGCAGTGGCTGGACAACCGCAAGCGATCAAAGGGTCCCTGGGTTAGCCAGATCGGCGACACGGCGGCGGCGACAAACTCGATCCTCTCGCTGGTCAGTCCGGGTTCCAAGGCCATAACGATTGTGGCACAGGCATTCCAACTGGTGACAAAAAGCGTCGAGAACTATCATAGCCGACTGCTGCTCGAGGTTGAGTCATCGACAGTGAATTCGATCGTGCTGCAGTCAAGGCAGAACTTCCGTCAGTACCTCATCGACAATCACCGCAAGGCGACCAACAAGCCGGAAGCCGAATACATCCTGCGCGCCTACACAAGGCTTTGTCTGCCTTTCGCCATCGAGGCCAAGGTCAACGATTATTCGACCCTGGGTTCGCTCGGCGTGGCGGTGAGCGCCCAGAGCAGGGTTGACCAGGAACCGGTGCTGAATAAGTCCAGCGATCAGCTCCCGCAGGTGAGCATACAGCAGTTCAATAATTCCGGACTCAACCGTTTCGAGAAGGCGCTTGGATCTTCGGAGATCAGCCAGATTCAGGCGGCGCTGTGCGTCGAGGTGGATGGCGTGTGGGGCGCGGCGACGCGCGCCGCGCTGGTCGAGTTTTACAATGGCGCCGGGGAACCGCGTCCGTCGATCGCCCAGACCGGCATCCGGTCTGACGATCTGGTAAAACTGCGCGTTGCCATGCAACAGAGTCCGACATGCAATGCGCCCAGTGCCCACAAGAGCGCGTTCCAGCTCGGCCAGTTCGTATCTTAAGTCGGGTGTCGCCGCGCAGGCTGTGCGCCCATCTGTCCTTTTGATTGGGGGAGATCAGTTCAATGGCCATCATGACCGCGACACGCACACTCCGGGACGCTCCGTTCGGGGCATCGCTGGGAATCGAGGCAGTGGCTGGTGTGCGCGTCCGGATCGTTGACGCCGCAACCACGCCGTTCTGGACAAGGATTGAATTGATCGAAAGTACGATCGATCCGAAGCCTCAGGGCTGGGTGAGTGCCCAGGCGGTCAATGCCGACGCGGACGCAATCGGCCCCTTGGACAAGGTGATCTTTGCCCGTGAATGCGTCTTCGAGGGCGGCTCATTCGGCGTGCTTGCCCATTATCTAATGGCGGTCGCACAGATGCGGACCAACGTCACCGATGGTCCTCAGTCAGGGGATGCCGACTACGGACCATTCGCGCTATCCACGGCGGAGTGGGATTTGTTCGGCTCGCTCGAAGAATTCGATTTCAACATGAGCGCCGAGAACTACAGGAATTGGACCGCCCAGTGCATGGTGTTCGCGGCGATGACCAATGTCATGCAGCGCAAGCTGGCCGGCCTTCTCGCCAACCAGCCGACAGCCGCCCAAATGGCCCTGGCCCAGATGATCGGCACCGAGGCGTCATTCCGATCGATCAGGGCGCCGGAAAAGCCGGTGATGGATGTGGTCGCTGCTGTGACTGATGACCTGTTGAGTGCGGAAGCCATCGACCGAACCCGCTTGCCCCTCCGTTACAAGGACTACCTCGACGGCAAGACCGGGGAGGAGGTGCTGTCGGCGATAACCGCCGCGTTGCAGACATCGCTTGACGAGACACGCAGCGTCATTGCCGGGGCGGGAGCACAGCCCATTGAATTCCCGAGCGGTCCGGTGGGTGAGGCAACGTCAAGTTCCGACTTCGTCACGGCCAAGCTGACTGCTCCCAAGACCGTCACCTACACCGCTGCGGACGGATCGGTGATGGTGCGCAAGGGCGGGAGCATCGCGTGGCGGCAGAACAACCCCGGGAACATCCGCCCCGGGAATTTTTCCACCACTCATGGTGCAATCGGTGAAGCGGGGAACTTCGCGATATTTCCCAGCGAGAGTGTGGGGTTCGACGCAATCCTGCAACTGCTTTCCGGCCCAAGCTACCGTGATCTCACGCTCGAAAAGGCCATGTTGAAATATGCGCCGCCCGAGGACAGCAACAACACCGAACAGTATATCGTGGCCATTGTCAGCCAGACCGGAATTGCGCGCGATCGGGTCGTCAGCGGCATGAGCCGGGAGGAACTGACCGCCTTCGGCAAGGCCATCCAGAAGCACGAGGGCTGGACGGTCGGCAGCGAGACCTTTACGCCAGGCCCCGATGGCGCCGTTTCCGGTCTCGGCGTGACCGCCGATGCAATCGTGCTCGCCGCCACCCAGGAGTGGGAACGCTGGGGCAAATCGACCTGGAATACGATCACGGGAGCCAAGGCAATCGGCAAGACCGAAACGTCTCCCGGCTTTGCAGATTTCGTCTATGAGACCTATTACAAGACGGTGGTGAAGTCGCCGGACCCGACCAAGAAGGCTAAGATGCTCAGGCGGATCCAGGAGCTCGACACGCCCACCTATCCTTGGTCGGCGATCACCATCTCCTACATCATGAAAACGGCCGGCTTCACAAAGGCGCAGTTCGAATTCTCGGAAGGGCATTCGCGCTATATCCGCAACGCAGTCGCCGCCAAGGGCGTCGATACCGCTGCGAGCTATTGGGGCTTCCGGATCACCGACGCAGTGCCCACTGTCGGTGATCTCGTCGGCTGCGCCCGCAACAGCAACGGCACGCCGGTTTCGCACGCTGCCGGCCAGGCCTGGTACGACAAGACCGGAGACTATTCCTCCCATGCCGACATCGTGGTCGCCGTCCGTCCCGGAGAGATCGATGTGATCGGCGGCAATGTCTCGAATTCGGTGACCATGAAGACGCTCAAATGCGATCCGGTTTCCGGCAAGCTCACGGATATGTCGCATCCGTGGTTCGTGGTGATGAAACGGCGCCTGCCGGCCCCGTCCTGAGCAGAGGCCGTCGGCAAGAGCATCCCTTGCGCCATCATTGCTGACACTCCCTGTCAGCATGCCGCAGCCCGGTCGCCGTTTTGCCGCATGCTGCCTCTTTCCATTGCCGCGGACTCTGCCCATATTGCGGGCATGGCCAGATCCCCTTCCAAACCCGCCCGCCCCGTCTCCGACCGGGGCATCAATGACGAGTATGACGGCTTCGCCGAGGCGCCTCAGCGTCCGCTTTCCGGTGTGCCCGCCGGCGGCTCGATCGCCGACTGGGCCGCCGACCTGGCGCGCGAGGCCGAGCACGACGCCGCCAAGGCGCGGCGGCAGGCGGAAAACCGCGCGATCCGCTCGGCCGCCGGAAAGCACCGCTTGAAGGCGGCCAAGGGGCCTGCCAGCGACGAGCAGAGCGAGGAGCTTAAAGGCGGGACGGAGACTGCCGGAAAGCACCGCTTGAAGGCGGGCAAGATCAGCGTCGACGAGGCTGCGGCTACGCCGCCGAAGCCCGTGGCCCGGAGGTCGGCCGGTTCGGACGCCGAAACTGGAAAATTGACCGGCGGGGCGAAGAAACGGGCCCCCACCGGTGCCGAGGCCGAAGCCGAGAAGCTCAAGGGCGGGGCCAAGAAGACCGCGCGCGGCACCTCGATCGGCGGGTCGAACAATCCGCGCGAACGCGCCGCCGCAGGCCTCAACGCCGTGTCCGGGCTCGACATGTCGATGGAGGAGGCCGAGCACTCCGGCGCAACGTCGGCCAACACGGCCACCGTGCAGGCGCTGGCCGATCTGATCGAATCCGGCAATCCGCTGTTCAAGAACGGCAAGTTGTGGACGCCGCACCGGCCAGCGCGCCCGGAGAAATCCGAGGGCGGCGTGCCCTTCAAGATGATCACCGACTATGCGCCCGCCGGCGACCAGCCCACCGCGATCGCCGATCTGGTGGCCGGCGCCAATGAGGGCGAGCGCAGCCAGGTGCTGCTCGGCGTCACCGGCTCGGGCAAGACCTTCACCATGGCCAAGGTGATCGAGGAAACGCAGCGCCCGGCGCTGATCCTGGCGCCGAACAAGACGCTCGCCGCCCAGCTCTATTCCGAGTTCAAGAACTTCTTCCCCGACAACGCGGTTGAGTATTTCGTCTCCTACTACGACTACTACCAGCCGGAAGCCTATGTGCCGCGCTCGGACACCTTCATCGAGAAGGAATCCACCATCAACGAGCAGATCGACCGCATGCGCCACGCCGCCACGCGGGCGCTGATGGAGCGCGACGACTGCATCATCGTCGCCTCGGTCTCGTGCATCTACGGCATCGGCTCGGTGGAAACCTACACCGCCATGACCTTCCAGATGACGGTCGGCGACCGCATCGACCAGCGCCAGCTCCTGGCCGACCTGGTGGCGCAGCAGTACAAGCGCCGCGACATGGATTTCCAGCGCGGCTCGTTCCGGGTGCGCGGCGACACGATCGAGCTGTTCCCGGCCCACCTGGAAGATGCTGCCTGGCGGATCTCGATGTTCGGCGACGAGATCGACGCCATCACCGAGTTCGACCCGCTCACCGGGCAGAAGACCGGCGATCTCAAGTCCGTCAAGATCTACGCCAACTCGCACTATGTGACGCCGCGGCCGACGCTCAATCAGGCGGCGAAGTCGATCCGCGAGGAGCTAAAGGCCCGTCTCGCCGAGCTGGAAAAGGCCGGCCGGGTGCTGGAGGCGCAGCGGCTCGAGCAGCGCACCCGCTTCGATCTCGAGATGCTCGAGGCCACCGGCGTCTGCCAGGGCATCGAAAACTACTCCCGTTACCTGACCGGGCGGGCTCCGGGAGAACCGCCGCCGACCCTGTTCGAATACATCCCCGACAACGCGCTTTTGTTCATCGACGAGAGCCACGTCACCATCCCGCAGATCGGCGGCATGTATCGCGGCGACTTTCGCCGCAAGGCGACGCTGGCCGAATACGGCTTCCGGCTGCCCTCCTGCCTCGACAACCGGCCGCTCCGCTTCGAGGAATGGGACGCGATGCGGCCCGCCACCGTCGCCGTCTCGGCGACGCCGTCGAACTGGGAGATGGAGCAGGCCGGCGGCGTGTTTGCCGAGCAGGTCATCCGCCCCACCGGGCTGATCGACCCGCCGGTCGAGGTGCGGCCGGCGAAGAGCCAGGTCGATGACGTGCTGGGCGAGATCCGCGCCACCGCCCAGGCCGGCTACCGGGTGCTGTGCACGGTCCTGACCAAGCGCATGGCCGAGGACCTGACCGAATACCTGCACGAGCAGGGGGTGCGGGTGCGCTACATGCATTCCGACATCGACACGCTGGAGCGCATCGAGATCATCCGCGACCTGCGGCTCGGCGCCTTCGACGTGCTGGTCGGCATCAACCTGCTGCGCGAGGGGCTCGACATCCCGGAATGCGCGCTGGTCGCCATCCTCGATGCCGACAAGGAGGGTTTTCTGCGCTCCGAGACCTCGCTGATCCAGACCATCGGCCGGGCGGCGCGCAATGTCGACGGCAAGGTCATCCTCTACGCCGACAAGATCACCGGCTCGATGGAACGCGCCATGGAGGAGACCAAGCGCCGCCGCGCCAAGCAGGAGGAGTACAACACCGCCCACGGCATCACCCCGGCCTCGGTCAAGTCCCGCATCAACGACATTCTGGATTCGGTCTACGAGCGCGACCATGTCCGCGCCTCCATCAGCCTGCCCGGCGGCCGCGGCCCGGCCGGCGGCGAGGGGGCGATGGTCGGCGCCAATCTCAAGGCGCATCTCGAGGCGCTCGAAAAGCAGATGCGCGACGCCGCAGCCGACCTCGACTTCGAGACCGCGGCGCGGCTGCGCGACGAGATCAAGCGGCTCAAGGCCGTCGAGCTGGAGCTGATGGACGACCCGATCGCGCGCAACACCGGCATCGACAACACGCAGGCGTCGCGGAAGGCCGCGGCGACGGGCAAGCCGGTGCGGGGCGGCAAACGCGAAGCCCTTTCCTCCCCCCAACGGGGGGAGGTGTCGCCAACGGCGACGGAGGGGGGGCCGACGGATGGGCAGACCCCACCCGACCCTTCGGGCCACCCTCCCCTGGAAGGGGAGGGAAAACCCGCACGTGCCGAACGCCCGATGCGCGGCCCCAGCAAGGAGCCGAACCCGGACATCATGCGCAACCGCGAGTCGTCCTATTTCCGCAAGAACGACCTTGACGAAATGACCGTCGGCCGCACCGAAAAGCCGCTGGCGACGGGTCCGTTGCCGGTCAAGCCGAAAGCCGGAGCCGCGAGCCCACTCTCCCCCCCTGTGGGGGAGATGTCGCCGCAGGCGACAGAGGGGGGTAAGCCGGCCCCCGACTCCGTGCCGCGCAAAACCGGTCTTGCCACCGACGACGGCATCCGCACCCGCGGCCGCATCGGCGCCGGCTCCTACGAGGACCCCGCCGACGCCGCCCGCCAGAAACGGCGGCCGGGCAAAACGGGACGTCCGGGACGGTAGGGGGATGCCGCTTTTCCTCCCCCGCATTCGGGGGAGGTGGCGGCGCAGCCGACGGAGGGGGGCCGGACGCGAATTCGAAGCCGGACATCACCCCACCCCTGCGGCACGCCCCCGATCCGTCAGTGGAAGTGCACCTGGCCGGTCTTTTTCTCCATGTGGCAGCATTGTCCGGGCGGCGAACTCTTGCGGCAGCCGCCGCCATGGGCGGAGGCGTAACCTGTGGACATCAGCGACAGGATCGCCAGCAAGGCCGCACATCGTTTCATCTCAAAACCTCCCGCTCGGTATGAGCTGACGCACCGTTTCATCTACGGGACGACATTGCAATGCTGAGTTGATGAAAGGACTTCCGCATATCGGGCACGTTGCGGGAAGCGGGCTGGCGTGGTTCGCAAGGGAGGGCGGAAGTCCGCGGCTCGGGTCTGCTCTCCTGCTCTTGATGTCGGCAAAGCCGGTGGAGGGCGAGACCGATCCCTCAAATCCCGCCGATCCGCTTAACCCGGCCCTAACCCGCGTCCGCTAGGCTCCGGTGACATCAATCGGACCTCCGCCATGAGTCTCACCGTCGCCATGAACACCTCGCTCTCGGGCATGCAGGCCTACGGCACCCGTGCGCAGGCGACGGCGAACAACATTGCCAATGCCGAGACTCCCGGCTACCGCCGGCTCGAGACCTCGACCGCGGCGATGCCCGGCGGCGGCGTCTCGGCGCGGGTCAAGGAGGCCGATGGCGGCGTCGATCTCGGCACCGAGATCCTCGACATGCGACAGGCCGAGATCGGCTTCGAGGCCAACGCCTTCGCCTACCAGGCAGGCGCCGACATGTGGGACGTGCTGATGTCGCTCAACCGCGACGATTCCCGCGACTGACGCCTGCCGCCCGGCGCGCGACGCTCTGCTTCGGAATGGCGGCAACGGGTCTTCCGGCTCGCGCTGAACCCACTCTCCCCCCTTGCGGGGGAGATGTCCCGGCTTGCCGGGACAGAGGGCGGCAGGCTGCCACGCCCTTCGATCGGTTCGCATGCATGGAGACATTGCCCCCCTCTGTCGGCTTCGCCGACATCTCCACCACAGGTGGGGAGAATGGCATCGTGCCGCGGCGCTGATCGGGCGGCCGAGGGTGGAACTGGTCGGCGATGGCGGCAATTTGAGTCAATTCCACGACAGCGTGTTCATCCGGTTCTCACGCGCCGATGCTAGACAGCGCCAGACCCCGACACCGGACCGCCTCCATGCTGATCACCGCCGCCCCGCCCGTTTCGCCCGCGCCGTCCCGCCGGGTCCCGGCCCCCTCGGTGACGACAACTCCCGCCTCGGTTCGCCATCCGTCGGCGGCGGCCGACCGCTCCGCCCGCATCGAGTGGCCGCGCGACAGCGTGCCGGCGCTCAATGCCGAGCTCATCGCCGCCGGCCGGACCCAGCTTGCCTTCGCCGGCAAGCCCGGCGTGCTCGACAGCGGCGCCGATTTCTGGGACATGCTGGCGGTCACGCTGGAGGCTGAGCGGCGGCGGGGCTGAGCGGCGCGGCACCGGGTTCAAGCCCGTCCCCGGACCGGCCGCTGCCGCCGGCGATCAACCACTCCGGTCGCGACCGCCGCAACAACCCGGTTGATAAAGCGATTTCCGCGAGCGTTTCCGGTGTGCCGGCGCAGGGCATCCGCCTTGACGACAGACCGGCAATTCCGTGCGCTTTTGAGATTTCCCGCCAGGCAAAAGCGATCTAGGGTCCAGGCCTGATCCGGAGACCCTCATGCCCGCTTGCGTCAATCTCATGCCCCGCCCGATCTTCCGCCTTGCCCTGATGCTGGCAGCCGCGCTCGCCGGCCTTGCCGCCGCGCCGGCGCGCGCCTGGGAACCGGTCGAGAAGGTGGTCCCCTATGCCGTCAGCGGCACGAGCGGCGCCGCGCTCTATGCCTCGATCGGCGAGAACGGCCCGGTGATCGGCGGCGACCGCCGCACCATCGCCCATACCACCTTCAAGCTGACCTGGACGCGCGACTACCAGAAGCGGGGCAAGGCCTGCGTGCTCGCCAGTGCGGTGCCGAAGCTCACCATCACCTACACTCTGCCCCGGGCCGGCAAGCTGCCGCCGACGGTGAAGGCGCGCTGGGATGCCTTCGTCGAGGGCATCGCCGCCCACGAGCGCGTGCATGGCGCACACATCATCGAGATGGTGCGCGAGATCGAGGCGGTGAGCCAGGGGCTCTCTGTCGCCGTCGACCCGAAATGCGAACAGGTCCGCGTCGTGCTGCAGGCGCATCTGAAGCGGCTGTCGGACCGGCAGCGGCAGCGCGGCCGCGATTTCGACCGCATCGAGATGGGCGGCGGCGGCAATATCCAGCAGTTGATCCTCGAGCTGATCAGCGGGCAGTGAGCGCGCCGTACCGGTCAAACAGCTTGCGCGCGGCCGGCAAATGCGGAATGCTGGCGGTTTCCTCGAACCCTTTGGATGTGGAGCTCACCGATGCAGACGCCGGACCATGAACCCATTCCGGCATCCGACCGGTCGACGATCCTGGAGCGGACGCTTGCCGGCGCGGTGCAGGACCAGCGCACCGTCGACGCCGGACGCAAATCCATCGCGCCGCTGCTCGACGGCATGAGCTTTTTCGATTCGGTGCGCCACGATGACGACCGCGGCAGCGTCACCGAACTCTACGACCCGCGCTGGCCGTGGAGCACCGAGCCGATGGTGTTTTCCTACATGTTCACCATCCGCCCGGGCATGGTGAAGGGATGGGGCCTGCACAAGCTGCACGAGGACCGCTATTTCGTCATATCCGGCGAGATCGAGCTGGTGCTGTACGATCCGCGTCCGGACTCCTCGACCTGCGGCAAGATCTGCAAGGTCTATCTGTCGGGCCACAGGCCGCGGCTCATCAACATCCCGCGCAATATCTGGCACGCCGATCACAACATCGGCACCGTCGAGGCGGTGGTGATCAATTTCCCGACCATCCCCTATGATCACAGCGCCCCCGACAAGTACCGGCTGCCGATCGACACCGACTTGATCCCATATGATTTCGGCGCGGCGAAGGGCTGGTAGCAGGTGACCCGCAAGCCGCTGTTCAGCGTGCTGATGCCGACGCACAGCCGCGTTGATGTCATCGGCCATTCGATCGCCTCGGTGCTGGCACAGGACGAGGCGGATTTCGAACTGCTGGTGGTGGGCGACGGCGCGGCGGCGGGCACCGCCGAACTGGTGGCCGGGTTCGGTGACCCGCGCATCCGCTATCTCGGCCTGCCCAAGGCGCCGGATTTCGGCTATGCCAACCGCAACGCCATGCTGCGCCAGTCGCGCGGCCGCTTCATCGCCTTTGCCGCCGACGACGATCTCTGGCTTCCCGACCATCTCGCCATCCTCGCCGCGGCGCTTGAGGGCGGGGCGGCGCTGGCCCACACCCAGGCGCTGTGGGTGTCGACCGACGGCATCGCGGCGCCGTTTCCGGCCAATCTTGAAATCGCCGACCAGCACCGGGTGTTCATGGAGTCGCACAACACGATTCCCGCCAGCTGCTTTGCCTATCGCGCCGACTGCCTCGAGCGGCGCGACGCATGGCCCGAGGACGTGGCGGCGGCCGGCGACTGGCGGCTGTGGCAGCGCATCATCCGGGAGAACCCGGACCGGCCGGTGGTCTGCTGCCCGGTGATGACGGCGCTGCATTTCAGCGCGCTGTGGAAACGCTCGCGCCATTCCGGCATGCCGCAGCTCGCCGCCTGGCTCGGCATCGCCGACACCGTGTCCTGGTGGCCTGCCGAGCTGAAGGCCGCCATTCCGGACGGCAGTACCGAACAGGAAGCCTATGCGGCGCGGCTATGCGCCGACCCGACCGGCTGGAGCCGCAGCATCCGCCGCGCCGCCGACGATGTCGCCGACCATCTGGCCTGGACCCATCTGCAGCAGGGAGCCGTTGATCCGGCCGCACTCCGCGCCGATCTCGCCGCCGCCCTATCGGCACGGGACGCGGCTCTGACCGAGCGGGATGCGGCGCTGGCCGAGGTTCAGGCCCTGCGCGCATCAACCAGCTGGCGGCTGACGGCGCCGCTCAGGGCGCTTCGCCGTCCGCGCTGACAACCGGCTCGACGCGCATTGGGGACAGTTTACTTTCGCCACCGCCCATGAGATCGGGCACCGTGCCAAAAGTAAACTGTCCCGACATCCGCCGACATCCGACTCCCGTCAGTTGCGGCGGCACATCCGGTCGGAGACCACGGCCCAGCCTTCGGCCTGCGCCAGGCAGTCGTTGGAGAAGATGCGGTGGCGGCCGTTCTGCTCGCCGCAGACCGGGGCGTAGATCTGCGGGCAGATGGCGTCGGACTGGCCGGGCCGGCCGGGACGGCCAGGGCGGTCGGGCCGGCCGGGCCGATCCGGACCGCGGCGGCATTCGCCGCCCGACACCACGTTCCAGCCGGCGCGATCGGCCTCGCAGGCATTCGGGAAGGTCTGTTCGCTGCGGCCCTGGCGGGCGCACACCGGCTGGTAGATCTGGGCGCACATCTGCGGGCCGGGGCGGTCGGGGCGCCCGGGCCTGTCGGGCCGGCCCGGGCGGTCGGGGCGGCACTGGCCGCCATGCATCACCCTTGCGCCGGAGGCGCGGGCCTCGCAGGAATTGGGGAAGGTGCGCTCGCGGCCGTACTGGTCGGCGCAGACCGGATCGTAGATGCGCGGGCAGATGGTGCCGCGTCCCGGCGGCGGTCCATTGTCGACCTGGACATCGCAGGAGGCGACGATGAGGCCTATGCCGGCCAGCGCCGCAAGCCTGAGAAGTCTCGTAAACCCGTTGAAATACTGTGTCATGACCTGTCTCCCGCCGTTGCCGTCAGACAACCACCATGGAGCGGCGCGGTCAAGCGGAAGTGATGGAGCCGCGCCCGCCGCGCGCCGCTGTTGCATCCGGACGGGCAAATGGGCATGGATGTCGGCGCGGGCGCAGGCCCGGCGATCGACAACCGGCGCCCGGCGCCAGGGAGACTTGAATGGACTTTTCACCGCAACTGGCCGCCACCGGGCTTTATGCCAGCCTCAACATGCTGATCCTGCTCTGGATCGCCACCGTGACCGGAAAGCTGCGCGCCCGCTACAAGGTCTCGATCGGCGACGGCGGCGTGCCGCATCTCGTGCGCATCCTGCGCGGCCATGCCAACGCGGTCGAAAACATGCCGATGTTCTTCGTGCTGCTCACGATCGGCGCCCTGATGGGCATGCCGCTCATCATGGTGCAAGTGCTCGGCGCGATGTTTACAATCGGCCGGGTGCTGCATGCCTGGCACTTCATCCAGGCCGATGCACCGGGCTGGCAACGCAGCGCCGGCTTCGGCCTCTCGGCGCTGGCGCAGATCCTGATCGTCGTGGGGTTCCTGTGGCATGCGGTGGAACGGCTGCTGGTGTAAAAGGCTTTGCGCTGAACGCTTTCGGCCCCTTGCGGGCTACGGCATTCACACATCGTTGAGGCGGGGGAAGCTGCGGCCGCCCTCTCCGCCGTCATGCCGGCCCCGAGCCGGCATCCAGCAGGCGAGCGTCCGCGAGCCGGGCGACTCGTTTCCTGCTGCCCGCGCGGAGTCTCCCGCGCCGCCGACGCGCCGCACGCCGACGCCTGATGTCCGACAACGCCCTCTCCTCCGTCATGTCGGGCTTGACCCGGCATCCAGCGGCTCGCGTCCGCGAGCCGGGAGACTCTTTCAGACCGTCCGCAAGCAGGGAGTCTCTCACCGCGCGGACGCGCGGTGGCTGGACCCCGGCTCGGGGGCCGGGGTGACGGTGCGGAGGGTGCGGGATATGCAATCTGCTCCACATCTTCACTCAGCCCCACGCTGTCAACACGCGCGGCATCTCCGAAATGTGTGAATCTCTTAGAGCAAGGGGGGAGACTGGCGTCGTGTCCCGGCCTCACACCCTCGACACAAACCCGTCCAGCACGCGCTTTTGCCCTGCGCGGTCGAAGTCGATGGTGAGCTTGTTGCCGTCGATGGCAGAGATGTTGCCGTTGCCGAACTTCATGTGGAAGACGCGGTCGCCGAGCGAGAAGGCCGACGGCGTGTCGGTGGCGGAGCGGGCGACCAGCTCGCCGTCGATGGTGCGGCCGCGCGGGCCGGATTCGCCATAGGCGATGCGCTCCACCGAAGGCCCGGAGCGGGTGCCCCAGTTGTCGCGGGTGGCGTCGGACTTGTTGGCCTGGGCCCGCTTCCAGCCCGGGGTCTCGTAATTGCCGGAGAACGGCTCGGCGCGGTCGAAGCGCGAGGCGCCATAGGGCCCACCGGACTGGCCGCGGCCGCCGTAGCCGCCATAGGAGCCGTCCGCCTCCGCCACCTCGATATGGGCCTCGGGGAGCTCGTCGAGGAAGCGCGAGGGCAGGGTGGACTGCCAGAGGCCGTGGATGCGGCGATTGGAGACGAACCAGATATGGCAGTTCCTCTTGGCCCGGGTCAGCCCGACATAGGCGAGCCGCCGCTCCTCCTCGAGACCGGAGCGGCCGCCCTCGTCGAGCGCGCGCTGGTGCGGGAACAGGCCTTCCTCCCAGCCGGGCAGGAACACGGTCTCGAACTCCAGTCCCTTGGCCGAGTGCAGCGTCATGATCGAGACGGCGTCGAGGTCGGGATTGTTCTCGGTGTCCATCACCAGGGCGACATGCTCGAGAAAGGCGCGCAGCGATTCGAAGGTGGAGATGGTCTGCACCAGTTCCTTGAGGTTTTCGAGCCGCGTCGGCGCGTCGGCGGCGCGGTCGTTCTGCCACATCTCGGTGTAGCCGGATTCATCGAGAATGGTCTCGGCCAGTTCGTGGCCGGGCGTGGTTTCCATCATCGCCTGCCAGCGGGTGAACATCTCCACCACGTCGGTGAGCGACTTGCGCGCCTTGGGCTTGAGCTCGTCGGTGGCGACAAGATCGCGGGCGGCGTCGAGCATCGGCACGCCGCGACCGCGGGCATGGTCGTGCAGCTGGCGGATGGTGGCGTCGCCGAGGCCGCGCTTGGGGACATTGACGATGCGCTCGAAGGCGAGGTCGTCGGCGGGCTGCGAGACGACGCGGAAGAAGGCCATGGCGTCGCGGATTTCCTGGCGCTCGTAGAAGCGCGGGCCGCCGATGACACGGTAATTGAGCCCCAGCGTGACGAAACGCTCTTCGAATTCGCGCATCTGGAACGACGCGCGCACCAGGATCGCCATGTCGTTGAGATCGTGGCGCTTGCCGTTGCGGTCGGGGCGCTGCAACTGCTCGATGGTCTCGCCGATGGCGCGGGCCTCCTCCTCGGAGTCCCAGCCGGCATGGACCTGAACCTTCGCGTGCTCGGGGTCGGACTGCTCGGTGAACAGCGTCTTGCCGAGCCGGCCCTCATTGTGGGCGATGAGATGCGCCGCCGCCCCGAGAATGTGTTCGGTGGAGCGATAGTTGCGCTCGAGCTTGATCACCTTGGCGCCGGGAAAATCCTTCTCGAAGCGCAGGATGTTCTCGACATCGGCGCCGCGCCAGCCATAGATCGACTGGTCGTCGTCGCCGACGCAGCAGATGTTGGGGCGCTCGGGCGCCGGGCGCTGGGCCAAGAGCCTGAGCCACATATATTGCGCCGAGTTGGTGTCCTGATACTCGTCCACCAGAATGAAGCGGAATTTTCGCTGGTATTCCTTCAGCACGTCGGCATGGGCGCGAAAAATGCGGATCGGGTGGCAGAGCAGGTCGCCGAAATCGCAGGCGTTGAGCGTCTGCAGCCGCGCCTGGTAGGCGGCAAACAGCGCCCGGCCCTTGCCGTTGGCAAAGCCGCGGGAATCGCCCTCGGGAATGTCGGCGGGCGCATAGCCCTTGTTCTTCCAACCGTCGATCATCTGCGCGAACTGGCGCGCCGGCCAGCGCTTGTCGTCGATGCCCTCGGCCTGGATGAGCTGCTTGACGAGCCGCACCACGTCGTCGGTGTCGAGAATGGTGAAATCCGAGCGCAGACCGGCGAGCTCGGCGTGGCGGCGCAGGAGCTTGACGCCGATGGAGTGGAAGGTGCCGAGCCACGGCATGCCCTCGACGGTGTTGCCGACGAGAACGCCGATGCGCTCCTTCATCTCGCGCGCCGCCTTGTTGGTGAAGGTGACGGCGAGGATCTGCGAGGGGAAGGCGAGGCCGAGGTTGAGAATGTGGGCGATGCGGGTGGTCAGCACCCTCGTCTTGCCGGTGCCGGCGCCGGCGAGCACCAGAACGGGGCCCTCGATGGATTCCACCGCGTCGGACTGCTCGGGGTTGAGCCCTGAAAGATATTGAGCCTGCGGCTGGCTCGCCTGCCGGGCGGCATTGCTGGCGGCGAGAGCGCGCGCGGCGATGCCGCCGCCTGCCGACCGGGGCGCCGGACGGGCGGGCGTGGCGGCGGGCAGGTCGTCGCCGAAGAAGGGGATGTCGTCGCTGGAATCGCTCATTGCCGGTGAATGTAGTGATTCGGCGGCGAAAGACCAGCGTTCGCGGTTCATTCCGGGCAGAACCGCCGCCGGCGGCGATCGACCGGGGCCCGTCGGCGGGCCATTCCTGCCAGCCCGGGCGCCGCCGGCAGCCCGGGCAAACGGGCAATGGCGAAGACTGTCCGCCTTCCACCGGCCGCGACGCGGGAGAGGAGTCGTTTCTGCGTCCTGGCGCTGCCGCGCGCGGGGAGTTAAAGCGGAGGGTTTCCTGCGGCGCGACCGGCGGGGACGGTCCCGGGCCCCAGACTTCGAGCGCTTCCGCCACCCTCTCCACGATCCGCGGCGGCAAAGATTCAGCTTGATTTCATGTGGCTGTTCCGGCGATATGGGGGCAAATATGGCTTGAATTCCCAGCCAGAACCGAATTCGCCGGCACGTGAGATCGTCGCCGCAGGGGGCGCAGATCGGGGCAGGGAGAGTTGCAGGCCCCTGTTACCCTTTCCAGAGCCCAGCAGGCCAAGGTCCACGCAGTTGAACGTCCCAGACATCGTATTCGATCCCCGCCGGCTTGCCGTTCTCCGATCCTACCAGGTGCTCGACACGTTGCCGGAATCGGGTTTTGACGACATCGTGCAGCTTGCCGCCCATATCTGCGCCACGCCGGTGGCGCTGGTCAGCCTGGTCGACGGCGACCGGCAGTGGTTCAAGGCCCGCACCGGCTTTGACGGCAGCGAGACCGATCTCACCCGATCGGTCTGTGCCCATTCGCTGGCCAGCCCCGATCTGCTGGTGATTCCGGATCTTGCCCTCGACCCGCGCACAAACGCCAATCCGCTGGTCGCCGGCGAACCACGCATCCGGTTTTACGCCGGAGCTCCGCTGGTCACCGACGATGGGGTGGCGCTCGGCAGTCTCTGCGTCATCGACCAGGTCCCCCGCCCGGGCGGACTGACCGGGCAGCAGCAGACCATGCTGCGGCTGCTGGCGCGGCAGGTGATGTCGCAGCTCGAGCTGCGCCGCGCGCTGGTGGAGCGCGATGCGATCCTGCTCGACAAGCAGTCCGCGGAGGCGCTGGAAAAGGTCACAGCCTCGCTCTACACGTCGCTGTTTGATGCCATCGACGCAGGCTTCTGCATCATCGAGATGAAATTCGAGGATGGAGCGGCTGTGGACTACCGTTTCGACGAGGTCAATCCGGCCTTCGCGATGCAGACCGGCCTGCACGACGCGCGCGGCAAATGGATGCGCGATCTGCATCCCGGCCACGAGCAGCACTGGTTCGATCTGTACGGCAAGGTGGCCCGCACCGGAGAGAGCATCCGCTTCGAGAACCCGGCGCGCGAGCTTGGGGACCGATGGTATGAAGTGCACGCCTTTCCCATCATCACCAGCGGCGGAAGCCGCAAGGTCGGCATCCTGTTCAACGACATATCCGACCGCAAGGAGATCGAGCTTGCGCGTCGTGAAACCGAACGAGTGCAGGAACTGGTCAATGGCGAGCTCAGCCACCGGATGAAGAACATGTTCGCCATGGTGCAGGCGATCGCCACCCAGACGCTGCGGTCGGTCCCCGACAAGGTGCCGGTGGAGGCCTTCACATCGCGCATCCACGCGCTGTCGAAGGCCCACGACGTATTGCTGCACCAGGACTGGACGGCCGCGCCGATCGGCGACATCCTCAAGGCGGTACTGGGGTCGCTGGAGCGGATCGACCGGTTCGAGCTTGCCGGCGACAAGGTGATCCTCGGCGCCCGGGCGACGCTGACCGTCGCTCTGCTGCTGCACGAGCTGACCACCAACGCAATCAAATATGGCTCGCTTTCCAACGACACCGGCAGCGTCGCGGTGAGCTGGCGGCTGGCCGGTGCCGGCGACGGGGTGGAGCTGGTGCTCAACTGGCGCGAATCGGGCGGTCCGGCGATCGGCCCTCCCACCCGCAGGGGCTTCGGCTCGCGTCTGATCCAGACCGGTCTGGTCGGCTCGGGCGGGGTCGACCTCGACTATGATGCCGCCGGCCTGCGTGCCGAGTTCCGAGCGCCGCTGGTGCAGGTGCAGCTCTCCTGACGCAATTCCGGGAAGACACCATGGACCACCGCCAGTTTCTTGCCAGCCTGTCGCCGGAGCAGTGCCGCGACCTGACGGAGAAGTCCGACCGGCGCGGACTCGCGCAGCTGGCGCTGCATTGGGGCGCCATCCTGCTGGTCGGTGGACTGATCGCTGCGCGGGTGCCGTTCTGGCCGCTGCTGCTGCCGCTGCAGGGCGTGCTGCTGGTGTTTCTGTTCACGCTGCTGCACGAGGCCAGCCACCAGACGCCGTTCCGCGCGCCGTGGCTCAACATGCTCGCTGCCTGGAGCAGCGGCCTGGTGATCGGGCTGCCGCCGCGCTGGTTCCGCTACTTCCATTTCGCCCATCACCGCTTCACCCAGATACCGGGCAAGGATCCGGAACTGGCGGAGCCGAAACCCGAGAGCTGGGCGCAGTATCTCACCTATGTCTCGGGCATTCCGGTGTGGATCAGCCATGCTCGGGCGCTGGCGCGCAACGCCGCCGGCCGCTGCACTGACGATTATGTGCCCGCTGCAAGGCGTGACGCGGTGCGCGACGAGGCGCGGATCATGATCGGCGTCTATATGGCGCTGCTCACCCTGTCGCTGGCGCTCGGCACGCCGGTGCTCGTCTTCGTCTGGCTTCTGCCAATGCTGCTGGGCCAGCCGTTCCTCCGGCTCTATCTGCTGGCCGAGCACGGCCGCTGCGCCTATGTCGCCAACATGCTCGAGAACACGCGCACGACGCTGAGCAACCGTCTGGTGCGCCGGCTCGCCTGGAACATGCCCTATCACGCCGAGCACCACAGCTATCCGACCGTGCCGTTCCACAGGCTGCCCGACCTGCACCGGCTGATCGCCCCGCATCTGGCGGTGACGGAAGCGGGCTACGCGTCCTTCCACGCCCGCTACGCGCCGGATCTCAACGGATCGGCCGCGCCCGCGCGGGCGGAGCCGCCGGCGCCCTGAGCCGGTCGTGGCGGCGCGGCGCATGCGGCCGGAAAGTCCGGTGAAATGGCCCTGTTTTCGTTCAAAGCGGAAAAAGCGATCCGCCGGCTTAAGCAATCGCTCAATGTTTGACCGCATAGTCCAGACCGTCGAACAGCCTTGAGGAATGACCTTGCTCCCTGCCGAAGCCCCGCTCGTCGTCCATGTGGTGCGACAGTATCTGCCCAACCGCGGCGGGCTGGAGGATGTCGTCGCCAATCTGTGCGCCGAACTGCTCGGGAACGGATACCGGGTGCGGGTCGTGACCCTCGACCGCCTCTTCGGCGCTCCCGGCGAGACGCTTGCCGCCCGCGAAATCATCGCCGGGGTTGAGGTGGTGCGCATTCCCTGGCGCGGCTCCAGCCGCTACCCGCTGGCGCCGTCGGTGTTCCGGCATCTGCGGGACGCCGACATTGTCCATGTGCACGCCATCGACTTCTTCTTCGACGCGCTGGCCTGGGGCTGGCCCTTGCACCGCAGGCCGATGCTGGTGACCACCCATGGCGGGTTCTTCCACACCCGGCGCTTCTCCCGGATCAAGACGGTCTGGTTCAACACGGTCAGCCGGATCTCGTCGCTGGCCTACAGCCGCATCATCTGCTGCAGCAAGGCCGATCGGCGGCTGTTCGACGCCATTGCGGTGCGGCGCACCAGCCTGATCGAGAACGGCGCCGACACGGGGAAATTCGCCGACGCGGCCGCGCCGGCGCCGACGCAGGGCATGATCACCATCGGCCGGTTCTCCGCCAACAAGCAGATCCTGCGCCTGCTCGATGCGGCCCGTGTGCTGGTCGGGCGCGATCCCGGCTGGACGCTGACCATCGCCGGCGTGGCCTCCGACCTGTCGGAAGCCGATGTCCGGAGCGGCATTGCCGATCGCGGCCTCGACGCAAATGTCCGGCTGGTGACCGGCCCCTCGAACGCGGACATCCGGCGGATGATGGCGGAGGCAAGCCTGTTCGTCTCGGCCTCCGACTATGAGGGATTCGGGCTTGTCGCCATCGAGGCCATGAGCGCCGGCCTGGTGCCGGTTCTCCAGCCCAACAGCGCCTACCGCGATCTGGCCGGTCGGCATGACTGCATCGCGCTGGCGGACTATCGCAACCCGGCGCTGGCCGCGGACGCCATCGAGGCCGCGCATCTGCGGCTGCACTCCGATTTCGCCGGCCTGCGCGACGCGACCCGGGCGGCGGCGGCGGGCTATGGCTGGCCGGCAGTCGCCGGCGAGTACATGGCGCAGTACCAGGCGATCCTCGGCAAGGGGCGCTGACCGGCGATATCGGGAGATCGATGACCGGTCCTTTCGGTCCGGGCAGGGTCGCCCGGGCAGACCGGCAGTGCGGCGGGTATGCCGTTCAGGCCGCTTCGTCCGGCACGGAGTGGCCGCGCCTGCGCGGCGTGCCGCGGTAGTCGCTGATCAGGGCGAGAAGCATTCCAAGTCCCAGGCCGAGAAGGCTTCCGCCGAAGAGACCGGCGATCAGCAGCATGGTGCGGCCCGGTCCGTCGGCCTTGAGCGGCGGGACGGCTGCCGAGATGATCCTGATGTTGCTCTGCAGCAGGTTCTGCTCCTCGTGGATTTCCGTGACCCGCTTGAGCGCCGTGCTGTAGATTTCGGAGGACACCGTCGCCTTTCGCTCCAACTCCTTGAGCTTCACGGTCTCCGGAGAGCTGGTCGATTGCAGCGCCTTCTGGACGGTCAGTTCCTTCTTGATGTCGTTTTCGGCGTTCACGGCCTGTTCGTACTGGTCCTTCGCAGTCGCACCGGCGCGGGCAAGTTCTTCCCTGATCTGCGCCTTGACCGATTCCAGCGACGCCTGCGCGGCCATCAGCGCGGGATGGCGCGACCCCATCTTGCTGGCGAGGCTTTCGACGATGGATGTCTGCCGGGTGTACTCGCTGCGCAGGTCGCCGAGCGTGCGCGAGCCGACGCTTTCGGCCACCGACCCCGAGACGCCGTCGTTCAGCGTCGCGTTCGACACGGCCTCGTACCTGGCCTTGGCGGAAATCGTGGCCTTCTGGGCCTGGACAAGCAGTTCGTTCAGTGCGGTCAGGCGCTTGTCGGAGATCAGGTCGCCGCCCGCCTCGACCAGGTCGTTGCGGGCGCGGTAGGTCTCGACCTCCAGTTCGGCGGTCTGCGCGGCCTTGCCGAGCTCCATCAGCCGCGAACCCAGGGCGCTGTTGGCGGTGGTGTATTTCTCGACTGCGATCGCGTTGATCTCGTCCTTGAAGACGGACACCACGGTGTTTGCGATCTCGGCTGCTTTTCCGGCCTCGGACGACACCACCTTGACGGTCGTCACATAGGCGCCGTCCGCCCGGTCGACATCGATGGCGGACTGCAGCTTTGCGGCCGCCATGCGCCTGGCGTCACCGGCATCGCCGCCGACGGTTGCCGTGAAGTCCGGATCCTCGTCGAGGCTGAGCAGGTCGACGACCTTGAACAGGACATTGTCGGAGAGGATGATCATGCTCTGGCTGTCGATGATCGTGGAGATGACCACCGGAGACAGCGCGGCGGTCTTGTCGGTGTCGTCGGTCACCCGGATCTGGGTCGGGTCGAAATAGATGGTTGCCGTCGCGCTGTATTTCTTGTGAAGGAGCAGGGTTGCGCCGGCAAGCAGGACGGCACAGGTGACGACGGCCACGGCGACCGTGCCGCGATGGGCCCAGCTGGTCCGGAGGATCGACGCCAGATCAATGAGCGGCGCATCGGAACGCCGCGGATCGGATGGCTGCAGTATCTCCGCGGGCCTGGCCTCCGGCTCCAGGGCCTCTTCGCGCGGAGCGGTGGCGGCCTGGGTCGCAGCTGCGGCCGGGCCGTGCCGGTCAGTCGGCTGGAGCGGCGGCGGCCTGCCCTGGTCGGCGCGCGCGCACAGCGGACGCTGCTGGCGCCGGGTGAGGCCGCGTTCGCCCATCCACCTCGCCACAGTCGGCTTCCTGTTGTCGTCGTGCTGTGTCACGGGGCGAATCTTTGGCTGGAGGATGGGACCATTGTCGCTGATGCTATTGTTTGTTGGTTAACAAAAAATGCATTTCGCCGTCGCGGGCCGGTCTCAGTCCCGGCCGCAGCCGGGCGCGCCGGGGAGATGCGGTCCCATCGAACTCACGAGCGCGGTCAGCTGCGGCTTATCGCCCGTGCCGTTCGGCTGGATGTTCAGCGCCTCGGTCGGCGGCCACCAGTCGCCCGCCGCCCAATAGGTGAGGCCAAGCCAGGCGTCCGAGTTGGCGCGAAGATGCTCGACGATGCGGGAGAGCGCAGCGGTGCAGTCCGGTGCGGAGGAGACGCCGATCTCGCCGATCATGCCGCGGAACTTGTTCGCCCTGAGCCAGGCCGTCGCATTCACGATCGCCTGTTCGGCGCCGTCGCGGTTGGAGCATTCGGCATGCGTTCCAGACGAATCCGCATCGAGATACTGATGAAACTCGATGGCGAAATTGTTGCCGGGATCGATGACGTCCTTGATGACCTCGCTGTTGGCTCCCTGTCCGTAGTCGTCGCCCCAGCTGGCGGCGCCGCTCCAATGGGTGCCGGGCACCAGGATGAGGTTTTCAGCCTTCACCCGCCGGATGCCCAGGATGGCGGCATTCGCCGCATCCAGCCAGTCGCGCGCGCCGATGTCGTAAGGCTCGTTCATCAGGCCGAAGATGACGTCCCGATCGTCGGTGAAATGGACGGCGAGCCGTATCCAGAAGTTGGCGAACAGCGCGGCGGGCAGATCCGCCGAGCCGATGCGGCGACCGCCATGATAGCCGAAATTGTGGGGATTGAGGATCACCCGGAAGCCGCGGTCGCGCAGCGACCTGACCGAGATTGTCAGCCGCTCCAGCTCCAGGGCGTCAAGATCGCCTCCGAGGGTCGGTTGAAGCCTTTCCCACTTGAAGGGAAGCCTTATCGTGTCGAAACCCTTTTCGGCGAAATAGGCCATTGTCGTCGGCGTCGGGTAGAAATAGTTGGTGCCCACCTTGCCGTCCGCCTCGCCGTATTCGGCGCCCGACAGATTGACGCCGCGAAAGCAGAGCCGGTCTTCGGCCGATGCTGGGACAGCGGCCTGGATGCAGAGGCAAAGCGCCAGGAGCGGCGCAATGGCAAGGCGTGCCAACGGGTTGGTCATCATGGAATGCACCTCAGGAACCGGCGGATTGGTCCAGCTTGGAGTTGTTGCCGGCAAGGGCGAAGGCCGGCTCGGCCGCGGGTTTTGGCGGTTTCCTGCCGCTCAGGTATCGATCGACCGGCAATTCGAACATCAGGTGGACGAGCCCGCCGACGATGCAGGAGGCCAGCAGCATGGATGCCACGAGGATGTACTGGTTGGTCAGAATGCCTTCGGGCAGGTGGCTGTAGGCCATTCGCCAGCCCGCCAGCACGAAGATGTGGGTCAGGTAGATGCTGTAGGACGCGTCGCCCAGGAAGCGCAGGAGGCGCAGCTCGCGAACCCTGGTGAAATCGATCGAGGTCATGGCGAAAACGATCAGCACGGCAGGCAGGCCGATGGTCAGGAGGCGCTCATGAGGCAGTTCCAGGAAGTCAAAGACCAGCAGCAGGGCGGTCGACACGACGGCCAGTGCAACCGCGACAGTGGTGCCGATGCGGAACCCGCGCAGATAGAGAAGGCCGAGAACCGCGCCGGCGGCGAATTCGAAGACGATCGGATTGCCGTAGAACGTAGTGGCCGTGGTCTGCATCGACGCCAGCGAGCACAGCGCGGCGATCGCCGCCAGCGTGGCCACGAGCAGCGCGAGCCGGAACCGCGGGCGGATGAACAAGAGGGCGCCGAATATCAGGTAGAAATACATCTCGTAGTTCAGCGTCCAGCCGGGAACGATCACCGGCGCGATCATCCTGCCCTCGGGATCTGCGGGATTGATCCAGGGGAGAAAGGCCAGCGACGCGGCGACATGCTGCGCATCGAAGACGGTCGACTTGAGGATCTGCGGCGCCACCAGTGCGACCGCGGCGGCCGCGAGCGTGACCGCCCAGTAGAGCGGAACAATGCGCCGTATGCGCTTGCCGTAAAACTGCAGGGCGGTGATCGGCTTGCCGGAGGTGGTGACCCACATCACGAAGCCGCTGAGCACGAAGAACACGTCGACTCCGCTCTTGCCGAACAGCGCCACGCCGAGAACTGCCGAAGGGTCGATGGTGCGCAGCTGGAGGATGGCGTGGAAATAGACGACCAGCAGGGCGGCGAGGGCGCGTATGTATTGAAGCTGAACTAGCACTGTGCCGGTCTCCTGTCGCAATTGTTCAGCTGCTTCCGCACGCCGGCCCGGCGCCGCGATCCGGAAGCCTAGCCGGCCAATGCCGCGGCGTAGCTGTTGCGGGAAGGCACGCACTCGCGGACGTCGTCCAGCTCGGACACCTTCATGTAGCCGACCAGCAGCCACAGCAGAGCGGCGATCTTGATGGAGAACACCGCATTGCCGCCGATCATCATGTTCATGAAAAAGAAAATAGAAAGTGAATAGGCCGCCCGCCTCTGCGCCGCCGTGCGTCCTGCCGGCAGGAAGGAGACGAAGAGCCAGAGGGCGAGAAGGCCGAACGCGGTGCCGGCATTGACGACATAGGCATAGCCGCTGTCGGCGAGCTCGCCGATGACGGCGACGTTCAGTCCCATCAGCGCATTGAAGTCGATCTCGGCGAGCTTGTTGATGGTCAGCACGATCCGGCCGTTGATCGTGTCGCCCGATGCCGAGGGAAAGACAAGGTAGACAAGCAGGCCGGCCGCAAGGATCCCCGGCATGATCAGGGCCGTCAACTTCGTGCTGAGCGAGGGAAAGATGAAATAGCCGAGAAAGCACACGCCCGAAAAGATCAGCATGGTCCGCGAATCGTTGGTGGTGATGATGGCGGCGATCGTGACCATCAGCAGAATCCGGTCAGACCGCGCGATCCTGGTGTACATCGCCATCAGATAGATGATCAGGACGCCGGAGAAGTTGGCGAGCGAAACCTGCTCCAGGAAGATCGATGAGGTCCGGTGGTCGGCGAGGCCGAAGGAGAACCTGCCCGGAATCTTCTGCGCATTCTGAAACAGCTTGGAGCCGTCGAAGGAAATCTGCCGAAGCCCGCGGGTGTTCTCGAAATAGGAAGCCGGATTGAAGACATTCTCGTAGATGGTGGTCCGGAATATCTCCACCAGCAGCACGGCGAGAACGGCAATGCAGGCAATGCGGAAAATGGCGACCACCGTGGCCCGGTTCGCCCATGTGCCGATCATCGTGAAGATCGAGATGATCATGATGCTGCGGAGATACTCGATGAACAGCGCGGCGTTGACGACCATCATGTAGCCGGCGACCATGACATTGAAGCCGAGAAAGGCCAGAACGGGCAGATGCTGGCGGAATATGCCCTTCGTGAGCAGATAGATCATGCAGAGCACCAGGATGAGCATCTCCGCCAGGGCAATGTGCGCGAAGCCCAGAGGCATGACCATGTTGTTGATGACGGCCAGCACGCAGTTGTACAGAACCGATGGCAGCAGCAGCGCCATGATGACCGGGTTCCGGTCCGTCCGGCCCGACATGCCGGCGCGGTGCATGGGTCCGGTCGTCGTCTGGCTCATGATGTCCACCCGCCCGGGCCCGGGGCAGGGCAGCATGGCAGGCCTGCACAGGCATCGCCGGTGACGCGGATCCGGGAGTTGTCGACGATGTGATCGGTGCGGTTCATGGCGCGGGCTTCGTTCGAACCTCTCGCCTCCTGTCCGATCCGAAGACCGGTTGGCGCGTGGCGGTGCAGTGTGTGCGACCTGGTCGCGTCGGACTTGTCTTCGAAAACTGCCAGAGCCGGATTAACAAGCCGTCAACCATGAATGGCTTTCGATCCCGGCGCCATGGGCTCTGTCCGTTCGGATTCAGCGCAAGTTAAGTGCCCGGTTGATAGACTGGCGGATGAGACGTTGCAGGCGAGGCAGATGAACCGGAATGGCAAGGCAGCGATCATCGGGAAGCAAGTTGGACCATGAGCACGCCGCCAGGGCTTCGCGCCGCTTGCGCGGAAGGCCCGTCCGCTCGCGCCCGGCAACGGAAAGGCCTGGGCGATGAAGCCGGCCGATAGCGGGATTGTCAGGAATTCGGCGCTGAACGCCGGGGCAGGGCTGACGCTGCTGATCGCCGGATTTGTCTCGTCCGTCGTCGTGGCGCGGCTGCTCGGCCCCGGCGCCAGCGGCACCATCGCCTTTTCGCTGTGGCTGGTGACCACGGGGACGCTGATTGCCGAACTCGGCACCGGCGTCTCGTTGCTGCGGCTGTTGCCGCAGCTGGCAGCGCGCGGCCACGATCTTGCGGCCCGGCGGCGCTTCGCCGCCTACCTCGCCTGGCCGGTGGTGTTCTCGACGACGGTGTTCACCCTTGGCTATGCAGTCGTCGCCGCGCTCTCGGATCGGTCGCAATGGCACGACCTTCCATCCGAGATCGTGGTCGTCACCGGCGTCCTGTTCTTTGTCCAGTCGATCGGCTCCTACTCCAAGAACTACCTGATCGGCGAACAGCGACTGGGCGGCTTCATGAAGCTGTCGCTGGCCAGCGCGGCGATGCAACTTGCCTGCGTCACGCTCGGGGCATGGCATTTCGGAGTGCCGGGGGCATTGGCGGGCTATGCCTGCGGCCAGTTCATCCTGTTCGTGGCGACCGTCTCGATCCTGCGGTCACGGCCGGACAATTGCGGCCTGAGCATGCGCCAGGTGGCCAGCTCATCCTTGGTGGTCATCATCGAGTACATCGTCGCCGCGGTCTTCCTGGCACGGCCGGAGATCGTGTTCCTGCAGTATTTCCGCGACGCCGAAACCGTCGGACTCTACGCAGTGGCGCTGTCGCTGGCCAATCTGGCGCTGCAACTGCCGATCCAGCTGACCGGAAGCCTGCTGCCCTACTATTCCGGCCATCTGGAGCGCAACGGCGGCCTGCTGCCGGGCGGCGTCTTCGAGACCGTGGTGCGGAACTTCGCCTATCTGACGCTTCCGATCAGCTTCGGGCTCGCCGCCGTGGCGGAACCGCTGGTCACCAGCATCTACGGCGCGGCCTTTCGTGAAGCGGGGATCTTCGTGGCCATCCTGGCAGTGGCTGCCCCGGCAAGCGTGTTCCTGCAGCTGTGCACGCAGTATGTGTTCTCCATCGACAGGCCGGGGATCCGTCTGATGACCGCCCTCTTCGGCGCGATTTCGATGGTGCTCGGGCTGCTGCTGATCGTTCCCGCCTATGGCGGCGAGGGCGCGGCGGCGGTGCGCGGTCTCGTGCTGGTCGGCATGTGCGTCTACATCGTCCGGTTCACCCGGCTGTCGGCATCGTCGGCGTCCCTGGTGCCGAGCCTGGCACGGATCACGCTGGCCGCGGTGCTGTGCGCCGTCTCGGCATGGCTGGTGACGGGCGTCGTCGACGGACTGCCCGGCGTCCTGCTGGCGGTTCTCGGCGGCATTGCCGTCTATCTCGCAGGCCTTCGCGTGCTCGGCGCCGTCAGTCGGGACGACAGGGCCTCCCTGCACGCCATCGGCGCCAAGGTCCCGGCGAAGGCGCGTCCGTTCTACCTGTCGGTGGTCACGCTGGTGGCTGCGCGCGCCGGCGACGGCGGCCTGTGATGGGATATATCGACCTGTCCGGGCCCGGCACCGCGACTTCGCGTCTTCGCTCCGCCGCCGTGCCCGTCCGCTTCGGGGGCTGTGCCGGCCTGTTCAACGCCGCGGAGGCCACGGCGCCCGCTTCGGACAGCGCCGTGCTTCTCGTCAGCCCCTGGGGCTTCGAGGAGATGTGCCTGCGCAAGTTCCACTGCGAGATCGGCGAGGCGCTTGCGGCAAAGGGAATTGCCTGCCTGCGCTTCGACCTGCCGGGGACCGGCGATTCCGCCGACCCGGCGGGCGATGCGTCGCTCGCCGGATGGCGCGCCTCCGTCACGGCGGCGGCGGCCGAACTCAAGCGGCTGTCGGGCGCGCGCAGCGTCATCCTGGCCGGCCATGGCCTCGGCGCAACGCTGGCGCTCGACGCAGCCGACGGAATCGACGATGTCGCCGGTCTGGCCCTGCTTGCACCGGTGACCTCGGGGCGAAGCTATCTGCGCGAGACCGCGCTCTGGTGGAAGATGGTGGCCGCCGATCTCTATCTCGATCCGGCCGCCGATGACGGGGGCGGACTGTCCATCGCCGGCCTCGTCCTGCCCGCGGGCATCACCGCCGAGCTGCGCAATCTGAAGGCCGCGGAGTTGCGGCTGGCGCGGCCGCTGCCGGTGCTGTTGGTGGGCCGCTCCGCCGCCGCCGGCGACGAGGAGCTGGCGACGCAGCTGCAAGCCGCCGGCTGCCCCGTCGAGCGGCTGGTCTACGAGGGCTACGAGGCGCTGAAGACCAATCCGATGCGCTCGCGCAGCCCGGCGGCCGTGATCGAGGGGCTAGCCGGCTGGGCACGGATGATCGCCCCGAACCGGGCGCCCGGCCGCACCGTCGCAACCTGTCGGGAGGCCGGGCTGGCCGGCGATGGCTTCCGCGAGACAGGCATTCGCTTCGGCGACCATGGCCGGCTCTCGGGCACGCTGTGCGAGCCGGCGGGGCCCCGCCGCGGCGCGTCGGTGCTCATCGTCGGAACCGGCTATGACCGGGCATCGGGCTGGGGCCGGATGGGAGTCAAGACCGCCCGCGGTCTCGCCGGCCGCGGCATTGCCAGCCTGCGCTTCGATGCGGCCGGCGTCGGCGACAGTCCGCCATGTCCGGGAGATCCGGATCAGGTTCTCTATGCGCCGTGCATCGACCGCGATGTGGCCGCCGCAGTGGCCGAACTTGTCCGCCGCGTCCCCGGACCCACGGTGCTGAGCGGCCGCTGCAGCGGCGGCTATCATGCGTTCCGGGCGGCATTGCGCGAACCCTCCTGCCGCGGCGTGGTGAGCGTCAACTCCTATGCCTATGTCTGGGACCCGGACGTGGATTTCAACGAGGCGCTGGCGGGCGTCGCCCGGCCGCTGCGCGATTACTCGCAGCGTGCGCTCAACCCGAAGACCTTCAAACGGCTCATGGCCGGCGAGGTGGATGTGCGGCGGGCGGGACTCAACATCGCACGCCAGATCGGCAGGGGTATCGCCGGCAGATTCGGTCCCCGCATCGCCGCGCTCGTGCATCGCAACCGCCTGCGCGCCGACATCGAGAATGACTTCCGCAGGCTGCAGGCCGACGGCAGGCTGGCGGCGCTGGTCTATGGCGACGATGACCCCGGCCTCGAGCAGTTCCGGATGGTGTTCGGCCATGGCGGCGAGAGACTGAAGCACTACCCGAACGTCGTCCGGGTCAGCCTCGGCGACAGCGATCACAATGTCACGTCTGCGGAAGCTCAGGATCGGGTGATCGCCACCATCGGCGACATGGCGCTCAGGGTCGGCTGACCGGTTCGTTCCGCCGGTGCCGGTCAGAACGGGACGATGCCCCTGCCGCCGGCCAGCCGGACTTCGCCGCCGGGCCTGGCGGTGACGGATCCGAGCCGGACCAGACGCGGCCTGCCCGGCGCCAGATGAAACCAGTTGTCTTCCGGCTCGGCACCGGTGACCGCGATCTCCACATTCTGCGCAAACCTGTCGGTGGCGATTTCCAGCGCGTAGCCATCCGCTGTCTCGATCAGGAGGGCGGTGAGGTTGGCCTCGTGGCGTGCGGCGGCGCGGCCCGATGGAAAATGGAACGACGAGGCGATCTCTGCGCCGGTTTCGGCGTCGATGAGCCGCGCCAGCGTGACATTGTGCGATGGAGGGCCGAAGCGGTAGGCATAGGCGGTGTCGAAGAACGCCCCGAAGAAGTCCGTCGCGGCGATGGTCGAGGCGGAACTAGCCGCCAGCACCAACTCCTTGCGGCCGGAGGCCACCGGCACCGTGCCGTCGCGCAGGCAGACGATCTCGGCAACCACCGCGCGATCACCGGCACCATCATTGAGGAGGTGGACGTCGACGCCGTTGGTGCCCTCGTCGGTGAGCGCGATCTGTACGGGCCGGAACGCACGTTTGGCGGCAAAATAGGCGGGTTTCGGCAGGCCGGTGGAATCGACCAGCCCCCACCCGGCGCCGGGCATGAGATCCTGAAATGTCCAGATCAGCGCGCCATTGCAGGATGAGTCGCGCCGCCGCCATTCGGCGAACGTCGCCTCGATCACCTCGCCGGTGACGACGCGGGAGAGGTCGAGATAGAGTGCCGGGTTCTCGCGCCGAAGCCGCGCCGGGTCGACCTCGTAGAGGAGGCGCAGATAGTGCTCGCGGATGTCCTCGAAATCCCAGCTGGCGTCGCGGTCGCGCGGCACGCTGGCCTTCCAGCGGGGATCGTGAACCGGCGGAACCGGCAGATGCGCGTCGAGCGTCGACTGAGCGGGAACATGGGCGAAGGCGAGGCTTTCCGCAGCGAAGCGAACATTGGCGCGCCGGGCATCCTCGAGCGGACGGCAATAGGCGCCGACGCCGTAATAATGGCTGACGCCGGCATTGGGTGAAAACGGCATGGCGCCGCCATGGGGGGAGTTGGGCACATACACGCAGTCGGGTCGAAGCTCGGCGACGATGCCGGGGAGCAGATCTTCTGTGAGCGGTCCCTCGTAGACCTCGCGCGGCAGCCCCAGCATCGCTGCCTGCTGGTGGATTTCGGAACCGCCGCAGAGGACCGTCATCGAGGGCGAGGCGGAGGTGGCGGCGAGTATCTGCCGCGCCTCGAGCTCGACCAGCGCCATCCAGGCCTCGTCGGCCATCGGATAATGGAAATTGGCGAGCATGAAATCCTGCCACACCATCAGGCCCATCTCGTCGCAGAGGGCGAAGAAATCCGGGCTTTCATAGGCCATCGTGCCGCCGATGCGGATCATGTTCATGCCGGCCTCGGCCGCTTTCCCGAGCCATGGACGGTAGTCCTCGCGGCCGCCGGGAAGCCGGACGATGTCGGCGCTGGTCCAGGCGGCGCCGCGGCAGAAGACCTTGACGCCGTTGATGCGCAGTCCGAAATCGAACCCGTCGGTGCCTTGCTCGACCTCGATGCGCCGGAAACCGGTGCGGCCGATGCGCCGGGTCACGCCGCCGGTTTCCATGAGGATCTCGTGCAGGACGGGCTCGCCATGGGTGGCCGGCCACCAGGGGCGGACACCGGGAATGGCAAGGTCGGCCACGAAGCTCCCGCTGACCTCGACCAGCGGAGCGCTGTGCCCGGCGCAATGAATGATGCCGCCCAGGCCGCCGGCGAGGCGGACGCGCAGCAGGCCAGTGCCGTCGGCATCGAGGCGTGCGGAGATGGTGAGGTCGGTGACGGCATCACCGCCGCGCCTGATCAGGCTGACCGGACGCCAGGGACCGGCGGCATGGATCTCGGGGCACCAGCCCGGCATGCGGCCGAGCACGGTGGTCCGGAAAAGCCTGAGGCCCGCAGGCGTGATCATCCGCGGTCGCCAGCGGGCACGGGGGCCTTTGCGTGCCAGTTCCGGCGCCAGAGCGCGGAAGCGGATCGTGATGGTGTCCTCGCCGGTCAGCCGAACCGGCACGTCATGGCTGGTGAACATGCTCTCGGAGCGCAGCACCAGTTCCGCGTTGACGAAGACATCGCTCAGGGTGGCGAGGCCTTCGAGCCGCAGCAGCGCCTCGCCCGCAAGTCCGTCGCGCAGGCGCAGCCGGTACCATGCATCAATGCCGTCGAGGGCCACGGGCGCGTCGCGGTCGAACCGGCCTGCCTGCTCGAGCGCCGCGGCGACGGTACCGGGAACGATGGCCGGAATGAGGTCGAGGTCCTCGGGCAGGTCGCCGGGGACGGACCAGGCGCCGGGCTCGCAGAGATGCATCGTCCAGCCGCTGTCGAGCCGGCGGATTGTCTCTCCGGAAATGTTGGCATGGGGGGAGGGGCTGATATCCATGTCCGCCTCAGGCAAGCGCCTTGCCGGCGCTTTCCATCAACTGGTCCCAGGCATCGGCCGCGGGCTCAAGCACGCTGCCGAGCGCATCGAACTTGCGGCGGGTGACGGCGCGGGCGAGCTGGAACTGCGCCGATTTCATCCCCTCGGATATCTTGAGGGCATGCCCCGCCGGCTCGGTGAAGTCTTCGCCCAGCCAGTCGAAATAGCTGCCGCAGAGCTCGAAATTGGCGCCCGCCTGGCGCAGCGTGTTGAAGGCATATTTGTGGAAGAAGCCGAACGGCTTGTCGGCCACGCGGGCAGCCTCTGACGCGAAGGCAGCGGAGAAGGCGCGCAGCGGATTGGCCGCGGGACGGCGGTTCAGGTGGCGCCGGCCGAGCGACAGCGCCCCGGCGCGCAGTCGGGCTTCGTCCGGATACGTGGCTGGAAACTTGGCGAACTCGGTGTAGGGCAGGAAGGGCAGCGCATCTTCCGCTGCATTCAGCTGGAACAAATTGTCGAAGTCGTCGCCGGAAAGATGGAAGAAGCCGCCATTGTGGAAATAGTCGAGTTCGCGGCTCTCGAGATCCAGCCTGTTGATCGCAACCGTGGTCTTGCCATGCTCGATCCGGTAGGCGACGCCCTGGGTGTCGGGCATGTAGTAGCTGTCCATCTCCACCAGGCAGACGCGCCCGCGGGCCGCCTGTTCGGCGACATGGGCTTCCAGCCGGTCATAGATGGCAAGCTCTGTCACCTTGATGCCGAAGAGGCTCTCGAGATCTTCCAGCGGCACCTTGAAAAAGGTCATCTGGTCG
Organism: Hoeflea marina; assembly: GCF_003182275.1. Lineage (GTDB taxonomy): Bacteria > Pseudomonadota > Alphaproteobacteria > Rhizobiales > Rhizobiaceae > Hoeflea > Hoeflea marina. The sequence goes on along the minus strand of NZ_QGTR01000004.1, from coordinate 488,398 downwards.
CCCTCGAAATCCTGGGTGAGGGTGAAGCCGAGCATGGGCTCGGGCGGAAGGCCCTGGGCCGCCAGCAGCTCGATCCAGAGATCGGTGTAGCAGTTGGTTTCCGGCCACATGCGCTCGCCATTGTGGAGCGCATGCGGACGGTAAGCCGACGGCGTTATGGTCAGGATCGGCTGCATGCCCTAGTGGCCGAGCGCCTTGCGGACGCTCGCCGGCCAGAGCTTGGGATCCAGACCATGGTGGTGGAACAGCGCCAGCGCGATGCGCTCCAGCCCGAAGCCGACGCAGGCGGTGTGGGCGGTTTCGCCATCGGCGGTCTTCAGTCCCCAGGTGGAACCGAAATGGTCCTGGTGGTAGTTGAAGCTCATGCAGGCCGTCGGGTTGGCCACGGAGTTGATCGGGATCAGCAGCTCGAACTTGAGGTTCTGGTCGCGCTGGTTGTTCTTGAGCAGGCGGCCGGCGCGGCCGAAGAACGGGTCGTTGGCGACATCGACCTCGACGGGCATTTCGAGGCTTCCCATCAGCTCCTTGCCCTTTTCCATCCATTCGCCGCGGAACGCCATGACGTCCTCGGGCCTGCCGAGGCGGACGAATTCGCGCATCCGGAACAATTGCATGCGGGCGGGGTCGTTGGAAGGCTCGTGGCGGAAGCAGTAGGACTGGATGTTGAACAACGCGCCGCCGCTGGCCAGCGGGCCGCGGCGGGCGACGATGGGATAGAGCGGATAGCAGGCGGCCGGCGTCAGGACGATGTCGGAGGCCTTCTGGCCCTCGGTCCAGTCAGAGCCTTCGGCCATGCACTTGATCAGGTTCTGGTGATCCAGCTCGCAGCCGCAGAAGGAATGCACGGTGCCCGCGAGCTGGGGGAAATTCTTCATGTAGCCCGAACCCTCGAAGTGGGCGCGGTTCATGCCGGGCGGGAAGCGGATGACTTCCGCGCCGGTGTTGCCGGCGAAGCGGTCGATCAGGCCCTCGAAGGCGGTGATGACGTCCTCGAAGGTGCCGCTGCGCGCGTAGACGCCCTCGACGCCGGTGTCGATCAGGAGACCGCTGTCGAACAGGCGGTCGAGAAGCGAGATCTGCATATCCATGTCTTACCCCAGGAGGCTGGTGTCGAGTTTGTGCACCAGCAGCATGTTGGCGCTGTTGGCGAGAATCCGGTCGTTGGAGATCATGACGCGCGAGGAATGGGCGTCGCGCAGATGTCGGCCGAGGCTGAAGGGCGTGCCGTTCTTGTAACCGGCAATGCCGCAGACGATCATGGCCTGGTCGACGATCTCGATGACCATTTCCGAGCTGGTGACCTTCAGAGAGTTCATGTCGACCAGGAAGGCGATCGATATCGCATGGGCGGGATCGGCCTTGACTCGCTCGTAGTCCTGGATGCTGGCGGTGATGCTGGCTTTGACAAGATGCAGCTTGGCTGCCACTTCGGCGACACGAAGCGCCCCGGGCGGCACGCTGCCGGGATTGGCGCGCGCGGCGCCGCGGACAAAAGCCTGGGCGCGGCTGACCGCGTTGACGGCGATGCCGTACCAGACGCCCGACCACAGAAGGTGGCAGACGGCCAGCATGGATTCGGCGGCGATTTCGGCGAAGGGCTGCGGGATGATCTGACGGCTCGGCGCCTCGCCCTTGAACAGGAAGCCCTCCGAGCAGGTGCCGCGCATTCCCAGTGTGTCCCAGTCATGGGTCTTCTCAAGCGTGTACTGGCCGTTGAGAAAGACCGTCATCACCTGGTCGCTGGGGGCGGCGTCCTTGTTGGCGCGCGAGGTGATCAGGATGGCGTCGGCATGGGCGCCGTAGGAAATGACCGAAGCTTCCTTGGTCAGCCGGCAGGTGTCACCGTCGACCTCGATGGAGCAGATCGAGTTGCGGAGATTGCCGCCGATGCCCGCTTCCGTCGTCGCCGAGGCCAGAAGGAGCTGTTCGTCGGCGACCCGGCGCATGAAGCCCTCGTGCCAGGCATCGCCGCGGCCATGGGCGATCAGGCTCGAGAGCTTGATGTGGTGCATGGCGAGAATCATCGACGAGGAGGCGCATTCCTGAGAGATCAGCGAGCAGGTCTCGGCCACTTCGGCGATGGAGGCGCCGATGCCGCCGAGTTCCACCGGCACCTGGATGCCGAGCAGGCCCTCGGCCTTCATCGCGGCGACGGCCTCGGCGGGAAAGCGGCCGTGCCGGTCAACGTCGTCGGCGAACTTGCCCGCCACCGCGGCGACCTTGCGGGCGCGCTGGACGAGATCGAAACCGCTGATCCCGGAGATGACGTTCATCAGGCGGCCTCCTGGCCTGCCCGCACTGCGCTGACCGTTTCGGCGATCGCGTCGATGGAGGCAAAGGACCTGCGGTTGAGCAGGTGATCGGGGATCTCGATGTCGAACTTGTCCTCGAGGCCGAGCATCAGCTGCACCGATGCGAAGGAGGAGAGGCCGGCGGTGTAGAGATCCGCACTGTCGCTGATCGTGTCAACGCTGACCGGGAGGCCGCCGAGCTTTGCGAGGATTTCGCGAATGTCCTGTTTCATCGTCATTCCTTCGTCACACGGTTTGCAGTGGTCGTCTGAGTGCAGAGGAGCAAACCACAGGCAGGATAAGATCGACCTAAGGGATATGGATAAAATTCTGTTAGGGCGGCGAGCCGTTCGTTTCATTGCGGGAAATGCACGAATTGCGCGGCTGTCGGGTGCCCGTTTGGCAGTATCGGCACGGTCTGGCGCAGAAACGCGCGGCTTGATCGGGCAAGGGGCCGCGCCGTTCAAGCAAACGCGTCGCCATGTCCGGGCATCGAGCCTGCGGAGGCGGGGCGACAATTGGTGCGCCGCCATCGGCTGCTTTCCGCAAGCCGGTTGCCGAGCGGTGGGTTCAGTCCCGAAACGGGAGGCGGGCCGCGGCAGCAACCGTTTGCTCTCCGGCAGCTAAGGCATGTCGCCCGAAAGTGTGCAGCGGCTTAGGGATCACGACGTGGATAATTAGATGACCTAATGCTGAATTCACGCGATGTGCGTGAGCGGTTGTCAGGCACCGCAGCATTTCTTGTACTTGCTGCCCGAACCGCAGGGGCAGGGGTCATTGCGACCGGGGCGGGCGGCGGATGCGGCGACGGGAAATTCCGCCTCGGCATAGCACCAGCTTCCATCGATACGGACGAAGCGCGAGGTCTCCTCGACCGCGCCGTCGCGGCCGGCGTGACGGTAGCGCGCGACGAAGCTGACCGTGCCCTCGCTGTCGGCATCGCTGCCCCGGCGAATTGCCCTGATCTCGAGGCCGAGCCACTCGGTGCCCAGCTGGCTGGCCGCGAGCTCGGCCCGGTCGAACCCGGCGGCCGCCGGTCCCGCACAGGTCCTCTCGATATGGTCGAGATCGCCCGTGGCATAGGCCGTGTAGCGCGAGCGCATCAGCGCTTCCGCCGTCGGGGCCGCCGCGCCGGCGAGGTAGCGGCCGCAACAGGCGGACAGGTCTCGGGGGAGGCCGCAGGGGCAGGGCATGGGCGGGTCCTATTTCGGAGGCGAAGAGGGACATAGCGTGGAGGATTTCAGACGACAAGTGCAGCACCGGGGGCTAACGGCGGGGGGGGGGGAAGGAGCAGGGGCGGGTTGCTTCCGCGCACGGAATCCACGGATTGCTGAAACCAATGTGCCTGCGCAACCGTATCCGAAGTCGTGCTTCGGCCGGCTGCCCCGAATGTTTCGGTTCCGGCCGGTCCCGTCTTCCATCCCGGCGCCGCGGATCGCGTTTCGCGCCGCCGCGCGCCAAGCGAGGGGTTTGCCCAATGCTCCGCTTCCTGACACTTGCAGTCGCCTTCATCGCGCTCGGAAGCGGTCTGCTTCCGGCGATGGCGGCGGAAAAATTTGCCTTCGAGACCTATTTCCGGGGGCCGACCGTGGCTTACGGAAAGTTCTCCGCCATCAACGGCGTCAAGCGCACCTTCCGTGTCGACCTTCGCGGCACCTGGGACGGCAAGACCCTCAAGCTGGTGGAGAAATTCAAGTATGACGACGGCGAGCGGGACACCAAGATCTGGTATTTCACGAAGACCGGCCCCGGCGAATATGTTGGCCGCCGCTCCGACGTCGAGGGCGTGGCCAATGTCTCGATCGAAGGAGACACGGCCCGCTACGGCTACACGCTCTATCTCGATGCGGAGAACCGCAAGAACCTGGTGCATTTCCGCGACAAGATGGTGCTCAGGGACGACGGCACGGTGCACAACACCGCGACCGTGTTCAAGAGCATCTTTCCGGTCGGCCGCGTGGTGGTGAATTTCGCCCGCGCCAGGGACGCCCACAAGCTGAAGCGGCCGTGACACCGCTGCGGCGGGCGCCGGCGCCAACCGGCTCCCGGCGCTGCTGAGACGCGATCGTCCTGGGCATGGCGTCGCGGTCAATCGTTCTGCGTCTCCGCGCCGCCCGGGGGCGGGCCTCAGAAATAATGGGGATACTGCTCCATGATTTGCGGAACCGCGGCCAGGGTGCCGCTCAGATGCGTCCGCACCGCATTCTCCGTCGCGGCCAGATCGCCGGCTTCGATGGCATCGAGGATGTCGTTGTGGTGCTGGAGGACCGAGATCATCTTGCCCGGATCCGGCAGGTTGAGGCGTCGCAGGCGATCGATATGGCCGGACCGGCTCGAAACCAGATGGTAGAGTGAAACGACACCCGCTGGTTCGACGAGCGAGAGATGAAACAGCCGGTCAAGCGCGGTGAATTCCTCGATGTCCCGGTCTTCCCCCGCCAGCTTCTGCATGGCGAGAATCCGCCTGGCGGGACGCAGCAACTCCGGCTGTCCGGTCTTGGCCAGGTTGCGGGCGACCTCGAGTTCGATCGCCATTCTCAGGAACTGCGTCTCGCGGGCGTGGTCGACGTCGATTTTCGCGACCACCGTGCGCGATTGCGGATAGGACACGACGAGCCCCTCCTGCTCGAGCCTGTGCATCGCCTCGCGGATCGGCGACTGGCTGACGCCGTAGCTCTCGGCGATCTCCGTCCGCACGAGGTTGGAATGCGGTTCCAGGTCAAGCGAGATGATCTGCGAGCGGATGCCGGAATAGACCCGGGCCGCGGCCGATCCCTGAGCGCCGGGCCGGAATGGCTCCTCCTGGGTGCTGGTCAATGCAGCCGATAGCGGTTTTGGTGTCATGGTGCGCTCATCCGTTTTTCGTGAACCCGGCTTCCGGTCTCCATTACATGAGCCTCCCGGGCATGAGTAGCGACAGCTGTGGGAACATCACCAGAAGTACAAGGAAGACAAGGATGGCCGCGAAATACGGAATGGAGGCGCGTGCAAAACTGCCGGTCTTGACATCGAGAATACCGCAAACCGTGAACATGATGATCCCCACGGGCGGCGTCAGTCCGCCCAGATTGATCAGGGTGACGATCAGGATCCCCATGTGAACCGGGTCGTATCCGGCATGGACGAGCACCGGAAGGACAATCGGCGTTATCAACAGGATGTTGGCGGCTCCTTCAAGGAACATGCCGCTGACGATCAGCAGTACGACGATCAGGATGAGGATCATCACCGGCTGGCTTGTCAGCGAGGTGACGAATTCGGTGATCTGTTGCGGTCCGCGTTCGATGGTGACGGCATAGCCGAGCACTGCCGCCATCATGATGAGCAGCATCACCATGCCAAGATCGGCGACAGTGTCCTTCATCGCATCGTAGAGTGCCTCAAGGGTGAGTTCACGATGGATGAAGAAACCGACGATCAGGGCATAGAAGGCCAGGAACGCGCCTGCTTCCGTGGCCGTGAAGAAGCCGAAGCGGAAGCCGACGATGAGGATCACCGGAAAGGCGATCGCCCAGATGCTGTCCAGAAAGCTGGCCGACAGTTCCCTGAATGTCGGCAGGGTCTCGAGATCGGGCGCGTAGTTGTTTCTCTTGGCCACAAGCCATGCGGTGATCATCAGGATCACGGTCAGCAGGATGCCGGGAATGACGCCTGCCAGGAACAGCCGTCCGATGGAGACTTCGTTGATGAATCCGAAAAGGATGAGGCCGATGCTGGGCGGTATGGTTGCGGTGATCACCGAGCCGAAGGCGATGACGGCGGCGGCGGCGGCCTTGGAGTAGCCGCCCTGATTGATCATCCCCGGCCCGAGCAGGCGCGCTTCCATGCCGGCGTCGGCGACCGCCGATCCCGAGATGCCGCCCATCAGCATGCTCAGCACGATGGAGACCTGGCCGAGTCCGCCAGCCATCCAGCCGGTGAGCAGCCGGGCAAAATTGACGAGGCGACTGGTGATGCCCGTCGCATTCATGAGGTTGCCCGAGAGGATGAAGAACGGGACAGCCAGCAGCGGGAAACTCTGCGTCGCCGTCACCATCTTCTGCACCGCGACGGTCGGCGGCATGGTTCCGGTGAGCACGAAGACCGGAATGGACGCCAGCGCCAGCGCAAAGGCAACCGGCATTCCCACGACCAGGAAAAAGGCGAACAGCCCGCCAATCAGTAGCAACATGTGTGAATCCGCCGTTATCGACTGAGTTGAATGAGCCGGGCGACAAGTGTCCGCACGAGAAGTGCGAAGCCGAGCACCATCGAGGCGTGAAAGATCGAGCCGGGGATCTGCAGGGCGCCGTCGAGGCGCGGATGCATCAGGATCATGTTCTTCCAGGCATAGCGAAGCAGGAAGACCAGGAGACCGATCATGATGACGATGTTGGCGCCCTCGATCAGCCGGCGCGCCCGCGGCGGCACATTGTCGAGGATGATCTCGAGGCCGAAGTGCCTCTCGTCCTGCATGGCCAGGTCGATGGCCAGTACGCAGAGCCAGAGAAACATCAGCTGGGCGACTTCCACCGACCAGATGATCGGCCAGCCGAGGGCCCGGGCTATCGACCCGCCGCCGACGAGCAGGACTATGCTCGTCAGCAGGAGCGAAGCGGATGCGAATTCGATCCGTCTCAACATGTGGATTTTCCGTATTGTCCAGTGAACTGGGAGTTGTCGGCAGGCAGGCTCAGCGCCCGAGCACCCGGTCGACGATCTTGGCTTCGTTCTCGAGGTTGAGGGTCGCGTAGACACCTTTGACCGCGTCCTTGAAGGGCGCCAGGTCGATATCATCGACGGCCAGGCCGGCGGCCGCGACCTTCTCGAGCGACTCGGCCCCAAGCTTTATGGTCAGGTCGGACGCATATCGACCGGATTCGACCGCGAGATCGCGGACGATCTTCTGGTTTTCCGGCGAGATCTCATCCCACCCGGCGGCAGATACCACGAGCGCGGTCACCAGCTGGATGTGTCCGGTCCTGGTGACGACCTTGACGACCTCGAACAGTTTCGCGCCGGTGATCGCCGTCGGCTGAGCCTCGGCTGCGTCAATCGCTCCAAGCTGCAGCGCCGAATAGACCTCACCCCAGGCCATCGGTGTCGGTTCGGCTCCCATGGCCTTGATCGTTTCGATCCAGACCGGAGCGCCGATGGTGCGCATGCGGATGCCCTTGAGATCCGCGGGTGTGGTGACAGGCACTTGCGTGAGGAGATGGCGCGGGCCCTGGTACCAGTTGGACGCGAGCATCACGAGGCCGGATTTCTCCTTCAGTTCGTCGCCCCATCCGAGATATTCCGGGGACAGGGAGAACCTGTCGGCCTGCTCGTAGGTGTCGAACAGGAACGGCGCCGACATGATGGCGAGCGACGGAACGAAACTCGAAAGCCGTGCGACGTCGGTGATCGTGCCGACGCTGGCGCCGGCGCGGGCCTGGTCGATCATCTCGGTGGTGTCGCCGAGCTGCGAACTGTGGAAGATCTCGATCCTGACTTCACCGGCAGTCGCGGTCTCGACATCGGTCTTGAACTTCTCGAGTCCCTGACCCATCGGATCCTCGGGCGCCAGAACGGTTCCGATCTTCAGGGTCACGGCGGCATGCGCCGGGATGGCAAGTCCCAGCGAAAGAGTTGCGGCGAGACAGAGGCTGAGCGCCCCAGCGATGATCTTCATTTGATATCCTCCCGAAATCATTTGATTGTGCTGAACTGAAATATTAGTTGCGCTAGGGTATTAATTTGATAATTTCGTCCGTGTCAAGAACGTTCTAGGCTGGCCGAGGCCGAAGTCGATTTCCCCTGCAAGGTCCCGGATGCTCACCATCATCACACCCTCCATCCGATTGAGTTCAACCCTGGACTGCGCGGCGGAACTCGGTGAAAGCCCGGCCGTCGACCATGCCAGGGGGCAGGTCTGGTGGGTGGACATCACCGGACGACGGCTCCACCGGACGGAAATCGAGACGGGTGGCGCGAGATCCTGGACCATGCCGGAAGAGCCGGGATTCGTTGTCCTCGATGCGGCGGGCTGGCCTGTGCTCGGCATGGAAACCGGCCTCTTCGCCTTTGAGCCACTGAGCGGATCGCTGCAGAAACTGCTGGAGCAGCCGCGCGCGGGTCACCGGTTCAACGATGCCACGGTCGATGCCGGCGGAATTCTCTGGGTCTCGACGATGTCGCTTTCCGCAGACGAAGGTGCGGGCAGCATCTTTCGCATTGCCGCCGATCTTGTGCTTGTCCCTGTCGTCGAGGGGTTGACCATTCCCAACGGCATGGCTGTGGATTGCGGAAGGCGACGGCTCTACTTCTCCGACTCCCACCGCGATGTCCGGACCATCTGGACGGCCGGCCTCTGTGAGGATGGCGAGGTCGGCGAACCGGCCGTGTTCGCGGACATGAAGGCAATGGCGGGGAGGCCGGACGGCGCGGCGCTGGATGCGGCCGGCCGCTACTGGATTGCCGCTGTCGACGGCGCTGCGCTGGAGGTTTTCTCACCCGACGGCGACCATCTCTTCGAAGTCCCGCTTCCCGTAAACTGCCCGACGAAACCGGCATTCCACGGCGAGCGCCTGGACCAACTGGTCGTCACATCCAAACGCGACACCGCGCATGGCGGGCGGCTTGCCTTTCTTTCCTTCGAGAAGGACTTTGTTCGCGGCACGCACCAGGCAAGGTGGAGCCGGACTTCGCCGCGCGGCCGCATAGAGCGGTTCCAGACGAAGTGAAGTTCACTTCGTCGCAGGACAAGGCGGCTCATCAAGAGCTTGGAGCGCGTCTGCGATTCAATGAGCAGCAGAAGCGCTCCAGCGGTCAGCTGCCCGGCCGCCTGCCAGCCGGTGCCCTCGCAGGGGGCCCTCTGCGCAGCCGGATCGAAAGGCTCATCTCTCGAGATAGGCAGCGAGTTCGTCTGGCGTTCCGTGCGGAAACGCCTGCCTCAAATGGTCGAGGAACGCCGAAACGCGGGCGCTGAGCAGCCGGCGCGTCGGATAGAGCGTCCAGAGGGCAATCTCCGACCCCTCCACGTCGCCCCACAGCACCAGCCTGCCGTCTGCGACATCCTGGCTGACGAGGGATATGGGCAGGCGTCCCGCACCCACGCCCATGCGCACGGAGTCGCGAACCATGATGAGCGATGACAGGCCGAGCACCGGATTGACCGGGATCGTCGATCGGCCCGCGGGCGTCATCACGGTCCAGGCGTCGCCTCGTCCCGCCGCTCCGCGAACAACGGCGGGAACAGCCGAACCGTCTGCCGGCAGCGTCAAGGCCGGGCTTGCCACCACCACCAGCCGGTCGCGCAGGAAGATTCGTCCGACGAGGTTTTCATCCGGCTCGGGATTGACCCTTATCACCAGGTCATAGGCTTCCTCGATCATGTCGACGGCGCGGTCCTCGGTCGTGACCTCGAGCCGGACATCGGGATATCTGAGCGCAAACCCTGCGGCGAGCCTGCCCATCGCGGTCTGGGAGAACAGCAGAGGCGCGCTGATGCGCAACCGGCCGCGCGGGCTTTGCCCACCGGAGGCGATTGCCGTGGCCGTCTCGTCAAGCTCGGTCAGCAGGCGGCTGGTGCGCGCGAACAGCGCGCGCCCTTCCTCGGTCAGCTTCAGCGCGCGGGCGCCACGCTCGAACAGGCGAAGCTCAAGGCCTGCTTCCAGATCGGCGACGCGGCGGGAGAGCGTCGCCTTTGGCCTGCCTGCGGCGCGCGCGGCTTTGCCGAACCCGCCGTGACGGGCGACCAGGTTGAAATCGGCAAGCGCAAGAAGATCCATGTGTTCCACCAGTGAGACGGTTCGTCCAGTTATAGCGGCTATCGGCATGAATGTGGATCGCTATTTTCAGGGGGCAAGCAGATCTCAACCAAGGCAATCCCAACTCAGGAGACCACCATGACCATTCTCGTAACCGGCGCGACCGGCAATGTCGGAAGCAACGTCGTCGAACAACTCGTCACGCGCGGAGCCGATGTGCGCGCGCTCGTCCGCAACCCCTCGAAGGCCCGCTTTGCGGCAGGAGTCGAGCTCGCCGAGGGCGACCTGCTCGACGTCGATTCGCTGCGCCACGCATTCTCTGGCGTCACCACGCTGTTCCTGCTGAACGGGGTGGTGGCGGATGAATACACCCAGGCGCTGATCGCGCTCAACGTCGCCCGCGAGGCCGGGATCGAGCGGATCGTCTATCTGTCGGTGATCCACAGCGACATCTATGTCAACGTGCCGCACTTCGCCGGCAAGTTCGGCGTCGAGCGGATGATCGCCGAGATGGGGATGGGCGCCACCATCCTGCGCCCGGCCTACTACATGGACAACGAGATCACGATCAGGGACGTTATCGCCAGCTACGGCATCTACCCCATGCCGATCGGCGACAAGGGTCTCGCCATGATCGACGCGCGCGACGTCGGCGAGGTCGCGGCGATCGAGCTCATCCGCCGGGACCGGTCGCCGGCGCCGCTGCCGATCAGCCGCATCAACCTGGTCGGCCCGGACACGCTGACGGGCGCCGATGCGGCAGCCATCTGGTCGGATGTGCTGGGGCGCCCGATTGCCTATCCTGGCGAAGATACCGCCGCGTTCGAGCAGAGCTTGCGGCAGGTCATGCCGGGCTGGATGGCCTTCGACATGCGGCTGATGGCCGAACGCTTCCTGTCCGACGGCATGCTGCCCGAGGCCGGCGATCGCGAACGGCTGACCACGCTGCTCGGCCGTCCGCTGCGCTCCTATCGCGACCATGTCGCGCAGATCGCCGGCTGAGCCACCAATCCCGATCCATCCCTCCAGTCCCATCCACCAAGGACCATCGACATGATCTATTCAACCGCCACCGTCCGGGTGAACCCCGAAGGCGAAACCGAACTTACCCGCGAACAGGTCTGGCAGGGCCTCGAACTCAAGGCCCGTGACGCGCGGCTGTTCCTTCCGGCCGGCCTGTGCAGCCGCTGCGACGTCACCGAGGAGAGCGCGACGCACTTCGTCCGCGAGGCCACCATCGCCGGCGCCGAGCTGCGCGAGATCATCACGCTCGAGCCGCTGCAGAAGGTCACCTTCTTCCAGGCCACCGGGCCGCGCGAGGGCGCGATCGTCAACGAGCTGTTCGAGGATGAAACCGGCGCACTTCAGCTCAGGTTCTACTGCTATCTCGGGCTGCGCGGCAGGCAACCGGACGGCCCCGAGGAACGGGCCGAGCAGGCGCTCTTCGACAGCGACAAGGGCTACAGGGCCGCGCTCCTGTCCACGCTCAGGCGCACCCGCGAGCTGCTCGCCGAAGGCAGGCTCTGATCCGGGCGGTTCGCTCATCGCCGCGGGTCGGCACGACCCGCATCGCTCCCGGCAAGGCCATAGCCTGCCGGGAACTGCAAAGGGCTGTCGGCGCGCGCGTGCCGGGGTGGCGGGCAAGGAAGGCGGGTGCATCGGTATCTGCCTGTCTCGACGCGGCGATGTCGGAGGTCGGCACCTGGGGCGGAGGACGCTGCTAGGCCGGAACGTAGGTCAGCCTGATCGCGGATTCACCGATCCGGGCGTGGGCCACAAGCCGCAGCGGCGGCCGGGGGCCGGAAAAGAACGGCTTGCCGCCACCCAGGACCCTGGGCATCAAATAGAGCCGGTACTCATCGATCAGGCCGAGTTCGGTCAGTTGCCCCGCCAGATCCGGCCCGGCGACATCAATCTCGCCCTGATGCTCGCCTTTCAGCTTTCGCACGAAGGCTTCGAGATCGCCGTCGATCAATGTTGCATTCGGCCCGACTGCCTTCAGGGTCCGGGAGGCGACCCATTTCGGCTGTGCCCGCCAGGCTGCCCCAAAGTCCAGCCCTGTCTCGTCCTGGCCGGGTTGGTCCTCCTCCCAGTAGCGCATGATTTCATAGATGCGCCGGCCATAGAGGCAACCGGCGACGCTCCTGACGTGATCGTTGAAGTGGCGATGCAGCACGTCGTCAGGCACCGGCAGACCGGGCCCGCTTTCGGGACCAGCGATATAGCCGTCGAGTGACTGCATCATTCCGAACACCAGCCTTGCCATGTCGAACCTCCCACTGACGGGCGATGTGAAAAACACCTTCATTCGCGCCCTGCAGCTTGATATCAATCGACGGCACCGGAAACCACTTCGATTTTGCAACCGGTCCGGGGAGGCGATTGAATGCACAGGCGACGTTCAGGATGTCCGATCAACCTCACGCTGGAGACCTTCGGCGACCGCTGGAGCCTGATCATCCTTCGCGACCTGATGTTCGGCCACAACCGCACATTCCGTGGTTTGCTTGGCGAAAACATCGAGGGGATCGCCTCGAACATTCTTGCCGACCGGCTCAAGCGCCTGACCGCCAACGGACTGCTCTCGCGCAGCGCTGATCCGGGACACAAGCAGAAATTCCATCACACGCTGACCGAGAAAGCGATCGAGCTTGTGCCGATGATGGCTGTCATGGGTGGCTGGGGCTTGCGGCACACGTCCGCATCGGAAGAGCTCTCCGTCCGCGCCAGGATCCTCGAGGACGGAGGTCCGCAATTGTGGGACGAGTTCATGCAGGAACTCAGGCACCTGCATCTCGGTGCTCCGGCCCCGAAGCGGTCGGTCTCCGCCGCATTGCAATCCGCCTACGAAGCTGCGATGGCCCGGCGCAGGCCGTCAGCGCATGGCCCGGTGCACCGGTGACCCCCTACATCCAGCCCTTCCGCCGGAACCACAGATACGGCACCACGGCTGCCACCACCATGGCGCCGATCGCCGCCGGGTAGCCCCAGGCCCATTCGAGTTCAGGCATGTTGCGGAAATTCATGCCGTAGATGGTGGCGATGAAGGTCGGCGGCAGCAGCACGACGGCGGCGATGGAGAAGATCTTGATGATGGTGTTCTGCTGCACCGAGATCAGCCCCAGCGAGGCGTCGAGCAGGAAGATGATGTTGCCCGAGACGAAGGCGGCGTGCTCGGACAGCGACTGGGCGTCGCGGCTGATCGAGCGGCAGCGCTCCTTGAGCGTCTTGTCGGCGCGGAACTCCGGCTGGGCTTGCAGGAAGCTCGCGACGCGAGAGAGCGACATCAGGCTCTCGCGCGCCTTGGCCACCAGCCGCTGCAGCAACGCGATCTCGACGAGCCTCGCCTCGAGGTCGCGCGTGGCGCGATCGGGGTGGCTGTCGGCTCCGGTCGAGAACACCCGCGCCGACACGCCGTCGGCGGTGCGGCTTGCCTGTTCGAGAATCTCGGCGGTGCGGTCGACGATGGTCTCGATGAGCCGGGTGAGGATGTCGCCCGGGCCGTTGCCGTCCCGGCTGCGGCACAGGCTTGCGGTGAAAAGCCTGAAGGCGCGCGGGTCGGCGTAGCGCACCGAGACCAGCGTGTCGGCGGAGAGCACGAAGCCGACATCGGTGACATCGGGAAAATCCGTGTCGGTGCGGTAGGCGACGCCGAGGGTGAGGTAGAGCGCGCCGTTCTCGGTGTAGAGCCGACTCGACGGCTCGATGTCGCGCAGCTCGTCGCGGCTCGGGATCTCGAGGCCGAGCGCCGCCTCGACGCGGAGCTCCTCGTCGTGGCTGGGATTTTCGAGATCGTACCAGGCGACAACCCGGCCAGGGGGCGGGGTGCCGTCCTCGCCGGGCAGGATCTCGCTGCCGTCGCGGTCGAACATGCGGATCATCGGGCGCTTCCTTCCGGACTGGTTCCGGCGACGGGCAGACCGGACGCCGCCCGGACAGGGGCAAGCGGAACGGCGGGACCGACCGTAACGGCGGAGGCGATCACGGCGGTCTTGCGGGTCATGGCCGGGGTGCCGCGGCGTCGAAGGCCGCATCGACCGGGATCTGCAGCGCCGTGGCCAACTGGTTGGTCTTGCCGGCAAGCCCGATGATGGCGAGCAGTTCGCCGTACTGCTCGCCGCTCATGCCCTTGGCGCGGGCGGCGGCGGTGTGGGAGTGGACGCAGTAGCCGCAGCCGTTGGCGACGGAGACGGCGATGTAGATCATCTCCTTGGTCAGCGGATCGATCGACGACGGCGTGCCCATCACCGCCTTGACCTCGGCCCAGGTGCGCTCGAGCAGCGCCGGATCGACGGCCAGCCAGCGCCAGATGTTGTTGATGAAATCGGTGTTGCGGCTCCGCCGGATGTCCTCGAAGACGGCGCGGACGCGCGGGTCGGTCTCAGGGTCGGCGGCGGGCAGGTGAGTGGTCATGGTCGCATTCCCGTGCTGGATTTGTCGCTGTGTATCTAGCATGGCGCCGGCGGTTGGCCATGGCAAAACCGGAGCGTGGCAAAGTCCGTGACGGACAGCCGCGCACCGGGGGTGTTGGCTTTTTCCGCTGCCGTCCTATCTGACCGGAGGGCGGCGTCGCGTGCGCCCGTCCGAGCCATTCAACGAGGGAGCCATCGCATCATGACCGACAGATCCAGCTCAGACCATCCGGCAATGCCCGAGATCACCCAGCAGATGATCAAGGCCTATGACGACTACACCCATCTCACGCTCGACCGCCGCCGCTTCATGGAGGAACTGACGCGGCTGGCCGGGTCGGGCGCCGCGGCCGCGGCCATCGCGCCGATGCTGGCGGCAAGCCAGGCGCAGGCGGCGCTTGTCGAGGACGGCGATCCGCGCATCTCCGCCTCCGAGGCGAGCTTTCCCGCTCCCGGCGGCGAGATGCAGGCCTATCTGGTGCGGCCGGCCGACGCCTCCGGACCGCTGCCGGCGGTGCTGGTCATCCACGAGAACCGGGGGCTCAACGAGCACACCCGCGACATCGCCCGGCGGCTGGCGCTGGAAGGTTTCATGACGCTGGCGGTGGATTTCCTCTCACCGGTCGGCGGCACGCCCGCCGACGAGGACAAGGCGCGCGAGATGATCGGCCAGCTCGACGGCGCCCGGACCACGGCCAATGCGGTGGCCGCGGCGCGCTGGATGGCCGACCGTCCGGACGCCTCGGGCGCGGTCGGCGCCGTCGGCTTCTGCTGGGGCGGTGGGCTGGTCAACCAACTGGCGGTGCACGATCCGGATCTTGACGCGGGCGTCGCCTATTACGGCCGGCAGGCCGAGGCGGACGACGCGGCGAAGATCCAGGCAGCGCTGCTGCTGCACTATGCCGGGCTCGACGAGCGCATCAATGCCGGCATCGAGGCCTACCGGAGCGCGCTCGAAGCGGCCGGCAAGGACGTCACCATCCATGTCTATGACGGCGTCAACCACGCCTTCAACAACGACACCTCGGCCGCCCGCTACAACAAGCCGGCTGCCGACCTCGCCTGGAGCCGGACGGTGGAGTTCCTCAAGGCGAAGCTCGGCTGACGAAAGCGACCCGCGCGCCCTCCTGGCGGCGCGGGGGGCGAAAATCGCGGAAAAGTCATCAAACCATGGCGATTCCGGGACAAAGCCGCGCGGTTGGACGGTTTTGGGTTGTCAGGAGTGAAAGGCGTGGGCTAGACCGGGGGCATCCTCCCGCCTTCCCGCGCCAGCAGATCAGAGTCCCATGACCCGTCAGACCCAATTGGTTCCGCCCACCGTCAGCACCCGCGACGACGGTCCGCCGCCGGGCGAGCGCGAGGTGACGCTGGCGACGCTGGTCGGGCTGGCCTTCCTGGTCGGGCTGGTCGCCGCCGCCGGCGCCATCGCCTTCAAGTACCTGATCGCGATCATCTACAACATCTCTTTCTACGGCCTGTTCTCCTTCCATCTCGACCCGAATGTCTATGGCGAGCCGAGCCCCTGGGGGCCTTTCATCATCCTGGTGCCCATCATCGGCGGGCTGATCGTGGTCTGGCTGGTGAAGAGCTTCGCGCCCGAGGCCAAGGGGCACGGCGTGCCGGAGGTGATGTATGCGATCTACCACAATTCCGGCAACATCCGCGGCATCGTCGCGGTGGTCAAATCCTTTGCCTCGGCGCTGTCGATCGGCACAGGCGCCTCTGTCGGCCGCGAGGGTCCGATCATCCAGATCGGCTCCTCCTTCGGCTCGACGCTGGCGCGCCGTCTCGGCCTGATCCGTTCGCAGAAGATCATCCTGCTGTCGGCCGGCGCCGGCGCCGGCATTGCCGCCACCTTCAACACGCCGCTCGGCGGCGTGCTGTTCGCCGTCGAGGTGCTGCTGCCTGAAATCTCGCCGCGCAGCTTCCTGCCGGTGGTTGCCGCCACCGCCACCTCGACCTATGCCTATCGCCAGGTGATCGGCGCCGACGCCGCATTCGAGATTCCGCTGTGGACGCAGATGCCGGTCTCGAGCGCGGTCAACTTCGCCGAGATCGGCCTTGCCGCCTTCACCGGGGTGGCGCTCGGCGTCGCCGCCTTCCTGTTCGTGCGCGTGCTCGAATTCATGGAGGACAAGTTCGAGGAGATGCGGTTCAGCGAGTATCTGCGCAACGTGCTCGGCATGGCCACCGTCGGGATCCTCGGCTATCTCTTCATGCTGACCTCCGGCCACTACCACGTGCTCTCGGTCGGCTATGCCACCATCCAGGACATCCTCTCCGGCAACCAGATGGGCGTGGTGCTGCTGGTGGCGCTGTTCATCGCCAAGATGCTGGCGACCACCATCTCGCTGGGGTCGGGCGCGTCGGGCGGGATCTTTTCGCCCAGCCTGTTCATGGGGGCGACGCTGGGGGCGGCCATCGGCACGGCGGGCCAGTGGCTGATGCCGGGCGCCGGGCTGTCGGTGCCGATGTTCGCCATGATCGGCATGGGCGCCATGGTCGGCGCCGGCACCTCGGCGGCGATGACGGCGATCGTGATGATCTTCGAGATGACGCGCGACTACAACATCATCCTGCCGCTGGTGCTCGCCGTGGCGATCGCGCTCGGCGTCCGCAGGGCGCTTGTGGCCAATGACATCTACACCATCAAGCTGCGCAAGCGTGGCCGCGCCATCCCCACGGACCGGACCACCAACATGTTCCTGGTGCAGCCGGCGCGCGAGGTGATGTCGCGCAATTTCAACGTCCTCGAAACCGGCATGAGCGTCGCCGACGCGCTCACCCGCGTCGATGTCGAGACCAACCGCGTCATCGTCACCGACGGCCAGCGCATCGTCGGCTATGTGCGTTTCGCCACCATTCCCTACCAGGCCGACCGCTTCAGCGGCCAGACCCTGGGCGAGATCATGAAGACCGACTTCGTCATCGCCACGCCGGCCTCCAACCTCAATTCGGTGGTCACCCGCATGAGCCGGCGCGAGCGCAGTTTCGCCATCGTCGTCGACACGCCGGCCGGCGTGCCGCGGGCCGAGGACGTCGTCGGCGTCATCGACCGCGAGGAGCTGGCGCAGGCGGTGGTGCGAAACCATTATTCCTGATTCCTCAAGCGCTCCTGCTTTTCACTCAATCGCAGAAGCGCTCCAGGTTTTTGATTCGACGCATTGTCCTGCGACGAAGTGAAATTCACTTCGTCTGGACTTGCTCCAGCCGGCGGCTCGTGGGGCAGCCGGCGGTCCTCGTCACGGCTTGCGCACAATGGCGATTGCGCGGCCGGCCCGCTCGGGCCGGGGCAGGGTGGCATGGCTGTCCGCCATGGCCACGAGCTGCGCCATCACGTCGTCGGGCATCGGCGCCACCTTCGGCCCCGTCATGTCGATGTGCAGATGCAGCGATTCGGAGGTGGCGGCGAGCCAGCCATCGGCGTGGCGGAGCTCCTGGAAGAGGTGGATGCGCTTTGCGTCGTGGTCGATCCACTGCGCCGTCGCCCAGACCATCGATCCGGGCTTGAGCTCGCGGACGTAGCAGACATGGGCTTCGGCGGCGAAGAAGCTGAGATTGCGGCTCTCGCGGTAGTCCGGCCCGCAGCCGAACCTTTCGAACAGCAGGTCCAGCGCCTGGTCGAAGAGCACATTGTACCAGGCCATGTTGAGATGGCCGTTGTAGTCGAACCAGTCAGGATCGAGGCCGCGGGGGGGCGTGCGAAAGGGGGCGTCGAATGGCATGCGGTGCTCCTTCGGTGGCGGATATGGCGCTTCGGGGCCGGCCAAAACGCCAAAGCCGGTCCCGATCGGCCAAACGGGCTGGACAAGCGGGCCGGGGTTTGCACATTACGCCAACAGGTTCGTGCGGCAAGCGCCGGACCGAATTGGGCTTTGCGCCCCGGAGGTAGGCATGGGACTGGGTGATCCGGACATCGGCACGCGAAACGAAGCCGGCATTGCCGCGGTCATCGGCGTGCTGCGGCAGCGACTGGGCGATCGGCTGCAGACCGGCGAGGCGCTGCGCGGCCAGCACGCCCACACCACCACCTTCATACCGCCGCAACTGCCCGACGCGGTCGCCTTCGTGCAGTCGGCGGAGGAGGTGCGGACCGTGGTGCGTGCCTGCGCCGATCACCGCGTGCCGATCATCCCGTTCGGCACCGGCACATCGCTCGAAGGCCAGATCAACGCGCCGCAGGGCGGCATTTCCATCGACATGTCCGGCATGGCGCGAATTCTTTCGGTCAACAGCGAGGATCTCGACTGCACCGTCGAGCCCGGCGTCACCCGCGTCGACCTCAACACCCATCTGCGCGACACCGGCCTGTTCTTCCCGATCGATCCCGGTGCCAACGCCTCGATCGGCGGCATGGCGGCGACGCGGGCCTCGGGAACCAATGCGGTGCGCTACGGCACGATGCGCGAGAACGTCATCGCGGTGACCGCGGTGATGGCCTCGGGCGAGGAGATCCGCACCGCCCACCGGGCACGCAAGTCCTCGGCCGGCTATGACCTGACCCGGCTGATGGTCGGCTCCGAGGGCACGCTCGGCGTGATCACTTCGGTCACGCTCAGGCTGCAGGGCATCCCGCAGGCCATTTCCGGCGGGGTCTGTCCGTTTCCGACGGTGGAGGCGGCCTGCAATGCGGTGGTCATGACCATCCAGATGGGCATTCCTGTGGCGCGGATCGAACTGCTCGACGGGCTGCAGATGAAGGCGTGCAATGCCTATTCGAAGCTTGACTATCCGGAAGGACCGGCGCTGTTTCTCGAGTTCCACGGCTCGGACGCCGGCGTGGCCGAGCAGGCCGAGACTTTCGACGCCATCGCGCGGGACTGCGGCGGCGGGCCGTTCCTGTGGACCAAGGAGCCCGAACGGCGGACACAATTGTGGAAGGCCCGCCACGACGCCTACTGGGCGGCCCTGCATCTGCGGCCGGGCTCGAGGGCGATCGCCACGGATGTCTGCGTGCCGATCTCGCGGCTCGCCGAATGCGTGGTCGCCACCCAGGACGACATCGCCAGCGCCGGACTGATCGCGCCGATCGTCGGGCACGCCGGCGACGGCAATTTCCACGTCTCGGTGCTGATCGACGGCGACAACCCGGCCGAGGTTGCCGGCGCCAAGACCTTCATCAGCCGGCTCAATGCCCGGGCGCTGGCAATGGACGGCACCTGCACCGGCGAGCATGGCATCGGCCAGGGCAAGCGGCCCTATCTCATCGAGGAGATGGGGGCCGGAATCGCGGTGATGCGGCAGATCAAGCAGGCGCTCGATCCGCACAACATCATGAATCCGGGCAAGATCTTCGCGTTCGACGCATGATGGGCAGGGCCGGGGCCAGGTCGATTCCGGAAAGTCGCGCCGGCCATCGCCGGCCATGCCGGACTCGCGCCGATGCCGCGACATGGTCTAGATTGCGGGCCACCGTCGCTTGTCGACCGCCTGGCGCTCTCGGCCCGCACGCGGACAGCGGCGCACGCTGCGCAGCGCTGCCGCACAATGAGGAGGACTAGAACTGGCCCGGCTGTTTGTGTTCATCGGAGGTCTGCTGGTGCTGGCGCTGTTTTCGGCGCTGATCGGACCGTATTTCGTGGATTGGGGCAGCTACCGCACCGCCTTCGAGACCGAGGCCAGCCGAATCCTGGGCCAGCCGGTGAAGGTGCGCGGCAGCGCCGACGCGCGGCTGCTGCCTTTTCCGTCGCTCACCTTCTCCGACGTCGCCGTCGGCGAGGGCGCCGACGGCCAGCCGATGATGACGATCGACCGCTTCTCGATGGACGCGGAACTGGCGCCGTTCCTGCGCGGCGAGGTGCTGATCTTCGACATGCGCGTCGACAATCCGACGGCCACCGTGCGGATTCTTCCCGACGGAACCATCGACTGGGCGCTCAAGCACCGGCCCGCGACGCCCGGGGAGACCGTGGTGCTTGAAAAGGTCACGGTGTCGGATGCCAGAATCCGGCTCGTCGATGATCAGAACGGCCGGACCCAGAGCCTCGAGGCGCTCAATGCGGTGATGTCGGCGCGGTCGCTGAGCGGCCCATGGCTGATCGACGGCACGGCGAGCATTCTCGGACAGTCGGGCGCGTTTTCGATCTCGACCGGAACGGTCGCCGAGGACGGCTCGGTGCGCATGCGGCTCAGGTTGTCGCCGGACGGTCGCCCGATGCTGCTGGAGGCGGAAGGCGACGCGCGCATTGCCGACAGCAAGCCGCGCTATGACGGCGGCTTCACGCTACAGGTGCTGCAGGCGGCCCAGTCCGCCGCGACCGAGGTCAAGCCGCTGGTGGTGGCCAAGGGGTCGTTCGAGGCCGACAACGAACGGCTGAGGATCCCCGACTACCGGATGGAGATCGGCACCAGCGCCGATCCCTATGTGGTCACCGGCGAGGCGACCATCGACACCGGCCCGAAGCCGGAATTCCTGATCCTGGCCGACGGCCAGCAGGTGGACATGGACCGGCTGGCGGCCGACGCCGGCGAGGCGGACGCGCCGCCTGTGGCAGCCGCCGTGCCGCTCGCCGATCGCATCGCGCTCCTGCGCGACCTGATTTCGCAACTGCCGCCGCCGCCACTGCCCGGACGGGTTTCGATCGCGCTGCCCGCGGTGGTGGCGGGCGACACCACTGTGCGTGACGTGGCGATCGATGCGAGACCCGACGGCGACGGCTGGCAGATCGACAAGCTGACGGTCAACCTGCCCGGCCGCACCACGGTGGAAGCGAGCGGCCGGCTCGACCTCGGCCAGGACACAGGGTTTGCCGGCAGCCTCGTTGTTGCGTCGAGCCAGCCGTCGGGCCTGTCCAACTGGCTGTCCGGGGATGTCGATCTGGTGATCCGCAGGCTGCCGGCGGCCGGTTTCTCGGCCAATGTCAACCTGACCTCGCGGCTGCAGCGCTTCGAGGGCCTGGAAGTGGCCGTCGGGCCCGCAATCCTGAAAGGGCGGCTAGAGCGACAGTCCCCCGAATCGGGTCCGCCCTCGCTCTCTGTGGAACTTGCCGGCGACACGTTCGACGTCGACGCCATCCGCGCACTGGTGCTGCTGGCGGGCGGCAAGGCGCAGGGCGCCGAGTCGGAGCTGTTTGCCAGCCACAACATCTCCGGCCGCATCCGGGCGGGCAGGCTCGCCATCGACGATGTCACGGTCGGCGGCTTCGATTCCGTCTTCGTGTGGAAGGATGGCGACCTCGCGCTCGAGCGGCTGGCATTCGAGGATCTGGCCGGAGCCGCAGGCTCTTTCCGGGGCCAGGTCGGGGGCAGCCTGGTCGCGCCCGTGGGCGAACTCGCCGGCCGTCTCACCGCGGCGACCGCGGACGGACTGTTCGCGCTGGCGCGCAAGCTAAGCGGCGGTCACGGCGTCATCGAGCGGCTTGCCGCCAACTCGATGGGCTATGACGACCTCACCCTCGACCTGAAACTCGGCTTCAACAGCGATTCGGGCCCCGACCTCAGCCTCAGCGGCACGGCCGGTGGCGGGCAGATTTCGGTGCAGGCCTCCGGCGCGGGGCTGATGCCCGATCGCGGCGGCGCCCGCCAGATCAGCGTCAAGGCCAGCAATCCGGCCGCCTGGCGGTTGCTCGAGCAGGCGGGCTTTGCCGTGCTGCCGCTGGACGGCTACGGCCCGGCCGAGCTGGAGATGAGCCTGACGGCCGGGGCGCAGTCCAGCGGCGTCAAGGACAACGACATGGCCATCGTCGCGACCCTGACGGCGCCCGATTTCGTCATGTCCGCCAACGGCAACGGATCAATCCCGGCCAACGGCCCGATGACCGGCAGGTTCAGCCTCGGCATCTCGGCGGGTGACGCAGAGCCGATGCTGACGCTGTTCGGCCAGGCGCCGCCGCGGACCGAGGCCGGCCTCGTGCTGGAAACCAATGCCGCCCTCGAGATGACCGGGACGAGCCTGGTGCTGTCGGAGATGGAGGGGGTGGCCGGCGGCAACGCGTTTTCGGGTGCCCTGTCCTTTGACCGCCAGGCGGCGGAGCTGTCGGCCAGCGGCGAGCTGAAGCTCGATGAGGCCGACCTGGCCTGGCTTTCGGAGCTGGTCCTGGGGCCGGAGAGCGGCGCGGCCGGCGAGGGCAACTGGAGCGCTTCGCCGTTCCTGGCGCCGGTGCCGGGCGGGCCGCGCGCGGCGCTGACCCTCGAGGTCGGCCGCTTCGACATGGGGCGCGCTGGCAGCGCGGACGGACTGACGACGACGATGACGCTCGCTCCCGGCGCCCTGACGCTGGCCGACGTCAAGGCCGGCTGGCTCGGCGGACGGCTGAGCGGTGAGATGAGTCTCAACAATCCCGACGGCACTGCCTATCTGTCCGGCAGGCTCGCGGTGGACGGCGCCGACTTCGCCAGGGCGCTTGGCGCCATCGGGACCAAGGTGCCGGCGCGAGCCGCGGCCGGGCTGCAGGCCAACATCGAAGGCAGCGGCGGCTCGATGCAGCAACTGGTCGGCTCGCTCTCTGGCGGCGGCCAGATGGTGCTCGACTCGCTGACGCTGGAGGGCATCCACACCGGCGCGCTGAGCCGGATCCTCGGCGCGGTCGACCAGCAGGAGGCGAGGCCGGAGACGGCGGCGGTGTCGGCGATCGTGACCGAGGCGATGGGCGGCGGCGAAGTGGGCGCGCGGCATGTGGTGATGCCGTTCTCCATAACCGGCGGCGTGCAGCGGTTCGCGCCGGTCTCCATCAGCGACGAACACGCCACCATGTCGGCGGACGGCCGCATCGACCTCGCCTCGCTCAGGATCGACGCGGGACTGCAACTGACCTTCGAACCGGGCGTCGAGGCCGTGGCGGGTTCCGATCCGTCGGTGACCTTCCGCGTCGAAGGCCTGGTCTCGGATCCGGGTGTGAGCCTCGACGCCACGGCGCTGACCAATTACCTCTCTGTGCGGGCCTTCGAGCGCGAACGGCGCAAGGTCGAGTTGCTGCAGGCCGGCGTTCTCGAAAAGCAGCGGATGCGGCGCGAACTGAGCCTGCTGGCCGAGCGCGCGGACGATCGCGCCGCCGAGGCCAGGCGCAAGGCTGAGGCGGAGGCGGCGCGCAAGGCGGCGGAAGCCGAGGCCGCGGCTGCGGCCGAAGCGGAAGCCGCGCGCAAGGCCGAGGAAGAGCGTGCCGCCAGGCTGGCTGCCGAGGAGGCTGCCGCGAAGGCGGCGGCACAGGCCGAGATCGAGCGTCAGGCGGACGAGAAGAAGGCCGCTCAGGCGGCGGCGGAAGCCGCGGCCGCCCGCGAGGCCGAGGAAGCCCGCAAGGCAGAGGCAGCCAGGGCTTTAGACGCTGGCACGCCCGGCGACGTCAGCCGGCAACCGGCGCCCGCGCCAGGGCCTGGAGCGGAGCCGATGGTGCCCACCGACCCGAACCAGCTGGATTTCCGGAATCTTCCCGGTGTCGAAGACCCGATCCGGAACCTCATCGCGCCGAACTGAGCTCTTCGTGTTGTGAATCAGAGGCCTCGGCCGGGAAGGCCTTATTCGCGGTGGCTCAGCGCCCAGTCGAGTACTCTGAGCCGTATCATCGAGGAGAGGTTGCCGTCTCCGGTGCGTCCTGCATCGATCTCGGCGACCAGCGCGGCCACCGGCATGCCGCGCTCGGCCGCCATGCGCCTGAGGCAGGTCCAGAAGCGGTCTTCGAGCGAGAAACTGGTCCGGTGTCCGGCGATCGAGACGGAACGCTTGCGGTTTTGCTGGTCGCTCACTTCGGATCGGGTTCGTCGACCGCCGGGTCGCGCCGGCCGCCGTCGAGGCGACGTTTGGCCTGGTCGTTACGGGCGCGGGCCAGGTCGCGCTCCGCCTTGGTGCGGCCGTGCTCGAAGCGGTTGCGTTCGGCCGCGGCCTCCTTCTCGGAGCGGTCGCGGCGCTTGCGGGCCTGTCGGAGATTGATCACCTCGCCGGCCATGGCTTCGGCTCAGGGCTTCTTGCGGAACGCGTCGAGCGAGACCACGTCGGCGCCGGGCTTGGCCTCGCCGTCGCCCGCCTGGCCGGCATCGCCGTCGGCGGACTTGTCCCCGGTGACAGCCGGCTCGATCAGGCGGTCGATGGCCGACGCCATGTCCTCGTCGCCGCCGTCATTGGCCGCTTCCTCGACAGCGGTGTCGAATTCGAGTTCGAAATTGACCGACGGATCATAGAAGCCGCGAATGGCCGAGAAGGGAATGACCAGCTTCTCGGGCTTGTCGGAGAACGAAAGACCGATCTCGAACAGGCTCTCGGTCACCTTCAGTTCCCAGAACTGATGCTGCACCACGATGGTCATCTGTTCCGGATAGCGTTCCTTCAGCGCCGTGGAAATGCGCACGCCGGGCGCTTCGGTCATGAAGGTGATGAAGAAATGGTGCTCGCCGGGAAGATAGCCGGTCACAGCCACTTCGCTCAACACCTTGCGGATGACGCCGCGCAGGGCGTCCTGGGCAAGGATGTCGTATCGGATATGGTCCTGCGGCATGCGTTCGCTCTTTCCTGGCTCTGTGTCCGCCGGCCGGGCCGGGGCTTCTGCTTCCAACTGGCGCGGCCATGCGTCGAGCGCTGCGGCACCGGTAATCTGCTTTTCCTATAGACGGAAACGACGGCTGCCGAAAGCCATCGCTTGGCGCTGTCTGATGTCGTCAACTGGAAAAGGTGGAGGTTTCTGTTGCCAGGTACCTCCGAACCCCGCCCAAGAGTGCGACCCCTTAGGACTTAGTTTGAAGTGTCACACCGCAATTAAGCAGCGAGACGAGCTTCCGCATAGTTGTCATTTGCAACTACAAGTTTAGTCCGATAACGGTGGTACAATGCCGAGCAAAAAGACGATCTTTACACCCTCGTCGATCCTGTTTCGCCCCCAGCACAATCCGGCCGCATCCGTGGCCGTTGAGATCCGACGGTTTCGCCGGATTGTGGTGGAGGCGCCGGGTACCGCCCCCGGGTCCGAATGGTTTATTTCACCGCTCATTTATCGCCATATCCGCTTGCGCGGCACTCCCTATATAGGATGCCCGGTCGCCAGTGAAAAGGGGGCATCTGGCCCTCCGGCAAAATCCGGCTATTGACAGCTCCATGAGCATTCACAAACATGAGGGTGGGATCAGTGGAGGGTTTTCCAGGGTCCTTTCGGATCCTGAACCATGGGAGAAGTCTTCATGACCGATTACACCGCCGACGTGAAAATCTACGATGCCAATGCTTCCGACGAGGCGATCGGCAAGATCGTCAGACATCTGGGGATCGCGCTACGCAGCCGCGACGCGTCGATGGTGTCCTGCTCGGATCCGACGGAGCTTGCCCGCGTGGCGGAAAAATGGTGCGGCAAGAAGCTCGGTGTGACCGGTGACGCAGCCGATGCGGCGGTGGCCAAGGTCTGCGAGACGATGAAGGCCGACCGCTCGAAGGCGCGCGTCACGTTCTACTATCTGGTGGCCAAGGAACTGGGCAAGCTCGACGCCCTGTGACCAGCGGCAGTCCGTAAAGCGAAGGCCGACGCGGATGCGATGGTTTTCCTCCCCCGCGCTCGGGGGAGGTGCCGGCGGAGGGGGCTGATTTAAATCGCCGCGGGGTGTTCACCTGGCCCGCAGTCCAGCGCCAGAAATTGCAGGTGAGGGGGTGTGGCCGCGCGCCTAACCTTCGTGCTGCGCACATTCATACAGGTCCGCGCCATCAAAACGGATGGCCCCTCAGATGTGCGAGGCCGCGGCTCGCCCGGGGCGATGGGCCACGGCAAGTCTAGGCAGCCCGCGGCTCCGGTGCTAATCTTCCGCCAGTCTGTCGGAGCGCGATGCGATGTCTGAACGCGGCATTTCAATCCTTGTCGGCACCACCAAGGGCGCCTTTGTGCTGTCGGGGGACCGGAACCGCGGCGGCTGGAGCGTCGAGGGCCCGTTCTGCGGCGGCTGGCCGATCAACCACATGATCGGGGACCCCGAAACGGGCACGCTCTGGGCCGCAGGCGGAAGCGACTGGAACGGCGCAGGCGTGTGGCGCTCGCCCGACGGCGGCAGGACCTGGGCGGTGACGCGGCTCACCCGCGGCACGATCGACGACTGGGCGGCCAGGGATCCCGGCTTTGCCGCGATGATCGGCTGGACGGAGGAAGAGCTGCCCTTCGGCAGCGACTTCTCGCAGATCTGGTCGCTTGGCCTTGCCCACGGCACGCTCTATGCGGGCACGAAACCGGCCAGCCTGCTGGCCAGCCGCGACGGCGGCAGGAGCTGGGACAGGGTCGACGGCCTGACCGACCATCCGTCCGCCGGCAGCTGGGACCCCGGAGCGGCGGGGCTGGTGCTGCACACCATCATCTCCGATCCGGCCGACGCGCGAAAACTCTGGGTCGGCATCTCGGCGGCGGGCGTCTTCGCAACCGAGGACGGCGGCAGGACCTGGGAGCGCCGCAACCGGCTTTCCAACGCCGAGGCCTGCGCCGGCCACGATTATCCGGCGGGGCCCCGCGACGGCGAGATCGGCCATTGCGTGCACAACATGATGCGGGCTCCGGGCGACACCGACCTGCTGTACCAGCAGAACCACCACGGTGTCTGGCGATCCAACGATGGCGGTCGCAACTGGGACGACATCACCGCCGGGCTGCCCTCGACCTTCGGCTTTCCGATCCGGGTTCATCCGCGCGATCCGGCCACGCTGTGGACGCTGCCGCTCAACGGCGACAGCCAGGGACGGTTTCCGCCCGATGCGAAGGCGGCGGTCTGGCGGTCGCGCGACGGCGGCGAAAGCTGGCAGGACCTCCGCGAAGGCCTGCCGCAGCAGAGCTGCTATTTCACCGTGCTGCGCCAAGCCATGGCCGGCGATGCGCGCGAACCGGCGGGCGTCTATTTCGGCACCAACAGCGGCTCGATCTTCGCCAGCCTCGACGAGGGCGAGCGCTGGGAGGAGATCGCGCGGCATCTGCCGACCGTGCTGTGCGTGGAGACGCTTGATCGCGGACAGGCGGCGGGATAATGCGCCATCGGCGTTTCGACGGCGCGCCAACTCCGCTACCATGCTGCCAACTCGAATCACAAAGCGGTTTTCATGCGGCAATATCAGGATCTTTTGAGTCATGTGCTCGCCAAGGGCAGTGACCGCGGCGACCGCACGGGGACGGGCACGCGCAGCGTCTTCGGCCACCAGATGCGCTTCGATCTGGCGGACGGTTTTCCGGTGCTGACCACCAAGAAGCTGCATCTCAAGTCGATCATCCACGAACTGCTGTGGTTCCTCAGGGGCGATACCAACGTCGCCTATCTGCATGAGCATGGCGTGAAGATCTGGGACGAATGGGCCGACGAGAACGGCGATCTCGGTCCGGTCTACGGCGCGCAGTGGCGCTCCTGGCCGGCGCCGGACGGCCGCCGGATCGACCAGATCGCCCATGTGGTGGAGCAGATCCGCTCCAATCCGTCCTCGCGTCGCCACATCGTCAGCGCCTGGAACCCGGCCGAGGTCGACGAGATGGCGCTGCCGCCGTGCCACTGCCTGTTCCAGTTCTATGTGGCCGACGGCAGGCTGTCCTGCCAGCTCTACCAGCGCTCGGCCGACATCTTCCTGGGCGTGCCCTTCAACATCGCCTCCTATGCGCTGCTCACCATGATGGTGGCGCAGGTGACCGGGCTCAGGGCCGGCGACTTCGTCCACACGCTCGGCGACGCGCATCTCTACGCCAATCATTTCGAGCAGGCGCGGTTGCAATTGACGCGGCAGCCGAAGCCGTTGCCGACCATGAAGATCAACAGCGAGGTCACCGATCTGTTCGCCTTCAGCTACGAGGATTTCACTCTGGCGGACTACGCGCCGCATCCGCATATCTCAGCCCCGATCGCGGTCTGAGATGGCGGAGGGCGCAATCGACGTCGTGCTGGTAGTGGCCATGGCGGACAACCGCATCATCGGTGCCGACGGCGGCATGCCCTGGCGGCTGCCCACCGACCTCAAGCGGTTCAAGGCGGTGACGCTGGGCAAGCCGGTGATCATGGGCCGGAAGA
This sequence comes from Hoeflea marina, assembly GCF_003182275.1. Taxonomy (GTDB): domain Bacteria; phylum Pseudomonadota; class Alphaproteobacteria; order Rhizobiales; family Rhizobiaceae; genus Hoeflea; species Hoeflea marina. The sequence goes on along the minus strand of NZ_QGTR01000004.1, from coordinate 460,033 downwards.
CGTGGGAATCGATCGGCAGGCCATTGCCCGGCCGCGCCAACATCGTCGTGTCGCGATCGGCGAGCGCCCTCGAGGGGGCGGAGGTGGCGGCATCGCTCAACGATGCGCTGGTGCTCGCCCGCGCGCACGCGGCGGCTGCGGGCGCCGGGCAGATCTGCATCATCGGCGGCGGCGAGATCTATCGGCAGGCAATGGACCTCGCCGATGAGCTGGTGGTCACCCATGTGTCCGCCGAGCTCGACGGCGACACGGAGTTTCCCGAGATCGATCCCGAGATCTGGCGCCGGATCTCGGAAATCCCGATCCATCCCGGCGAACGCGACAGCCATGCGATGGTTTTCGCCAATTATCGCCGCCACAGGTGACGGATGGTGCGAATTCGCGCCGATTCAGGGCAAAGCGCGGTCAGGCGCGTTGAAAGCGACGCTCGCCATCCCTATAACAGCGAGGACTGCAGGATGGCGCGGGGGAACCCTTTGCTGCCTGACAACCGAATTGAAAGAGGTATGGATGCCCTGGAGCAATCAAAACGGAGGAGGCGGCGGCCCATGGGGCGGCGGCGGAGGTAACAACCAGGGGCCCAGGGGGGGCGGAAATCCGCCTGATCTCGAAGAACTGATCCGGCGCGGTCAGGACAAGCTGCAGTCGCTGTTCGGCGGCGGCGGTGGCGGCGGCAGCGGTGGCGGAGGCGCGGCGGGAGCCGGCAACTCCAAGCTGATTGCCATCATCGTCGGCATCGCGCTGGTGGTGTTCTGGCTCACCCAGGCCATCTACACGGTGCAGCCCGATGAGCGCGGCGTCGAACTGGTGTTCGGAAAACCGAAGGACGAGATTTCCCAGCCGGGACTGCATCTGGTGCTGTGGCCGTTCGAGACCGTCGAAGTTGCCACCATCGTCGAGCGTGAAATGACCTCCGGCGGCAATTCGCGCAATGGCACCACCGACGGGCTGATGCTCACCGGCGACCAGAACATCGTCGATGTCGAGTTCAAGATCCTCTATTCCGTCAACGATCCGATGCCGTTCCTGTTCAATGTCACACGGCCGGAAGACACTCTGCGCCAGGTGGCCGAGAGCGCGATGCGCGAAATCGTCGGGCGCCGTCCGGCGCAGGACATTTTCCGCGACAACCGCGAGGCGATCGCCGTGGAAGTGCAGCAGACAATCCAGAGGGTGATGGATTCGTTCCCTTCCGGCATCGTCATCAACGCTGTGTCGATCGAAGACGCGGCGCCGCCGCGCGAAGTGGCCGACGCTTTCGATGAAGTGCAGCGCGCCGAGCAGGACGAAGACCGCTTCGTCGAGGAAGCCAACCAGTACGCCAACCAGAAGCTCGGTCAGGCCCGCGGCCAGGGCGCCCAGGTCAAGGAAGAGGCATCCGCCTACAAGGATCGCGTCGTCAACGAGGCCACCGGTGAAGCGCAGCGCTTCCTGTCGGTCTACGGCGAATACGCCAAGGCGCCCGAAGTGACGCGCAAGCGGCTTTATCTCGAGACCATGGAGAAGGTGCTCAAGGGGTCGGACAAGGTGATCATCGGCCAGGAAGGCGGCAATGGCGTCGTACCCTACCTGCCGCTGCCCGAAATCCAGAAGAACGCCGGAGGACAGAACTAATGGGCAATCGTCTCCCCATCATCGGCGTCATTCTCGCCATCATCCTGTTTGTCGCTTATCAGTCGGCCTATGTGGTCAACGCCCGCGAACAGGCCATCGTCGTGCGCTTCGGCGAGATCCAGGACGTCCGCAAGCAGCCGGGCCTGTATTTCAAGCTGCCGATCGTCGACACAGTGCAGCTGATCGACAAGCGCGTTCTGCGCTTCGACCTCAACGACATCCGCGTCCAGGTGTCGGGCGGCAAGTTCTACGAGGTCGATGCCTTTGTGCTCTACAAGGTCACCGATCCCACACGCTTCCGCCAGACCGTCTCGGCCGATCTGGTGACGGCCGAATCCCGGATTCGGACCCGTCTCAACTCCGCGCTGCGTACCGTCTACGGTCTGCGCGGCTTCGAGGCGGCGTTGTCGGACGAACGCACCTCGATGATGCGGGAAGTCCGCGACCAGCTGCGCCCGGAAGCCGAAACGCTCGGCGTGCAGATCGACGACGTCCGCATCCGCCGCACGGATCTCACCCAGGAGGTCTCGCAGCAGACCTATGAGCGGATGAAGGCCGAGCGACTGGCCGAAGCCGAACTGATCCGCGCCCGCGGCAACGAGGCCGGCCAGCGCATTCGCGCCATCGCCGACCGTCAGGTGGTCGAAATCGTGTCCGGCGCCCAGCGGGATGCGGAAATCACCCGGGGTGAGGGCGACGGCGAGCGCAACCGCATCTTCGCGGAAGCGTTCACCCAGGATCCCGGCTTCTTCGAGTTCTACCGCTCGATGAACGCCTATGTGGAATCGCTGGCAAGCAGCGGCACCACCATGGTGCTGTCGCCGACGTCGGAGTTCTTCCGCTTCTTCACGGATGCGGGAGGCGAGGTGCCGGCGACCGGACAGAACGGCCAGCCCGCCGCAGATGCGGCACCGGCTTCGGCTCCTGCCGCCCCGGCGGCACCTGCCGCGGCGCCTGCAAACTGATGCCGGGTCCGGGCCTGTGACGACGCTGTTGCAGGCCATCGGACTTGTTCTTGTCGTGGAGGGGCTGGCCTATGCGCTGGCCCCTTCGCTTTTGCAGCGCATGGCCGAGCAACTGCCGCGGCTCGATGAGCAGACGCTGCGGCTTGTCGGCGTGGCGGCCCTCGCCGCGGGCACCGGGCTGGTGTTCCTGGCCCGCCACTGGGGCTGACGGCGGCCCGTGCCGCCGACGCCGAATGGCGCCGCCTCGCAAAAAGATGATTGGACCATCGCGCAATTGGCCCTATCTCTAGGGCTGACCAGATCCGTCCCGAGGAGAGCATCCGTGCCGCCCAGACCCATTCGTTCCGCCCTGTTGTCCCTAGCCCTCGCAGCAATGTTCGGGGCTGCGCCGCTGCTGTCGGCGGCGCCGGCACAGGCCGTGGATCAGGGGCCCGCATCGGTGGCCGATCTCGCCGAAGGCCTGCTCGACGCAGTGGTCAACATCTCCACCACGCAGAATGTCGGCGACGACGCAGTCAAGGGGCCGCAGCTCAGGGCGCCGGAGGGCTCGCCCTTCCAGGATTTCTTCGACGAGTTCTTCAAGGACCGTGGCGGCAGCAACGGCGGCGGCAATCGCCGGGTGTCCTCGCTCGGCTCCGGCTTCGTCATCGACCCCGAGGGGATCGTCGTGACCAACAATCACGTCATCGAGGGCGCCGACGAGATCGAGGTGATCTTCACCGATGGCTCCAAGTTGAAGGCCGAAGTGCTCGGCGTCGATCCCAAGACCGATCTGGCCGTCCTCAAGGTCAATCCGGTCAAGCAATTGACGGCGGTGGCGTTCGGTGATTCCAACACGATGCGCATCGGCGACTGGGTGATGGCCATCGGCAATCCGTTCGGTCTCGGCGGCACGGTCACGCTCGGCATCATTTCGGCGCGCGGCCGCGACATCAATTCCGGGCCCTATGACAACTTCATCCAGACCGACGCCGCCATCAACCGCGGCAATTCCGGCGGTCCTCTGTTCAACATGTACGGGCAGGTGATCGGCATCAACACCGCCATCATCTCGCCCTCGGGCGGCTCCATCGGCATCGGCTTTGCTGTTCCCGCCGAACTCGCCGCCAATGTGATCGGTCAGTTGCGCGAGTTCGGCGAGACCCGCCGCGGCTGGCTCGGCGTGCGGATCCAGCCGGTGACCGACGAGATCGCCGAGAGTCTCGGCATGGATAGGGCCAAGGGCGCTCTGGTGGCGGGCATCATCCGCGGCGGCCCGGTGGATGACGGCTCGATCCTGGCCGGAGACGTGATCATCCGCTTCGACGGCCGCGATGTCGAGGCGATGCGTGACCTGCCGCGGGTGGTGGCGGAAAGTCCGGTCGGCAAGGCCGTCGACGTCGTCGTCATCCGCAAGGGCGAACAGATGGATGTCAAGGTGACGCTGGGCCGGCTCGAGGACAGCGAGCAGCAGGCTTCCGCGGATGATCCGGCGGCAGGCGACACCGGCGATGCGCCCGATGCGGCTGCCCCGGTCACCGCGCTGGGCATGACGCTCTCCGAACTGACAGACGAGGCGCGTGCCGAATTCGGCATCGCCGAAGACGTCGAGGGCGTCGTCATCAGCGAGGTCGATGCGGGTTCGGCCGCCGACGACAAGAAGATCACCGCCGGCGACGTCATCGTCGAGGTCGCCCAGGAGGCGGTGATGAGCCCTGCCGACGTCATCGAGCGCATCGAGGCGCTGAAAGCCGACGGCCGCCGCAATGCGCTGGTGATGATCTCCAACAAGTCCGGCGAGCTGCGCTTCATCACGCTCAGGATGGATTGAGACGCGTCGCAGCGATCCGTTGATTCGCTCAATCCGGGGATCGTGAAGCGGCAGCGCGGCTCGGGGCCCCGTTCTCGCGCCGGCGTCCGATGCCTCACTCCGTCTGCCTGCCGTGAAAGCGGAGAGGACCGCCCGATCGCCGGGCGGTCGCATCGCCTGGCCCAAGGGCAGGTGGAGTTCGCCCGCCCGGGACGCGCCGGTCGAACGCCGCAATCGGGTATTCCCAGCAAGAGGCTGGCCCTGCCGGCGATACGGCGACAAGCCAATGGCTGTATCAGGCGTTGCAGGGTCAGTGCAGGTGGCCGGATATAAGTATAAGTATCCGAATAAAAACATATATATAGTTCATATTGACACTTTAATCTGATAAATACTTCAAATTGATCCGAATATGAATTATAGTTCGCGGAATGGGATGACGTGGTGCGTATTTGCGAAATCTCGTATATTCGGAGGATGAAACGTGGCAACCGAAGCGAATTCCCCAGACCAGGAGCCGGTGATCATGCAGATGGTCGACGGCAAATTCTACAAAGTGCCTATCGATCGCCTTGGCGAATTTGAAATGAGTTCGGAAGAAGTCGAAAGCGAACTCGCGAGGCGCGGCATGAGCGGCGGCACGGGCAGCCCGGTCGGCATGCCCGGTGCTATGGTTCGCGCCGCGCCTGGCGCGATGGTACGTGCGGTGCCCTCGGGCATGGTTCGCGCCGCGCCGGGGGCGATGGTGCGTGCGGTTCCCTCGGGCATGGTTCGCGCCGCGCCTGGCGCGATGGTGCGTGCGGTTCCCTCGGGCATGGTTCGTGCCGCGCCGGGGGCGATGGTGCGTGCGGTTCCCTCGGGCATGGTTCGCGCCGCGCCGGGGGCGATGGTGCGTGCTGCGCCCTCGGGCATGGTTCGCGCCGCGCCGGGGGCGATGGTGCGTGCTGTGCCCTCGGGCATGGTTCGCGCCGCGCCGGGGGCGATGGTGCGTGCCGCGCCCTCGGGCATGGTTCGCGCCGCGCCGGGCGCAATGGTGCGTGCGGCCCCCTCGGGCATGGTGCGGGCAGCGCCGGGGGCCGTTATGGGTCATTGGGTGATCTACAGGTGATGCGATGGGACTTCCGTATCAGGCATTCTTCAGCCGGCCCTATGTGGCGCCAAACCTGATCCGCCGCAGGGTCGGGCACGGCGGGCTGGAGTTCGATTTCACCATCGATCCGGGCACCCAGCACTGGGCCATTCTCGATACGCGGGCCCGGGCCTATGCTCGGCACGCCAACGGAAAGACGCGGCTGGCCGACATCGTCACCGCGGTCAGCGCAGAGATGTGCATGGACGACGTGCTGATGCTGGACGCGGACATGCGCGCGGCCGGGTTGAGTTGGCAGAGCATGCGGGAGCAGCGGCAGGCCTCGACACCCGTCTATACCCATGGCGACCCGGTCGGCATGCACCTGGAGATCACCAATGCCTGCAACCTTTCCTGCAAGCATTGCTATGTCGCCTCGGGGACAGCGCTGCCCAACGAGATGACCGACGAGGACATCTACCGGGCCATCGACCTGCTGCCGCCCTTTTCGGGCATGCAGCTGGCGATTTCCGGGGGCGAGCCCATCGTTCGCAAGAACTGCATGGATTTCGTGCGTTACGCGGCGATGGACTGCGGTCATCGTGTCGATCTCTACACGAATGCCTGGAAGTTTCCGCGCAAGTTCGCGGAGGCGATCAAGCACATCAACGAGAGCGCCATCGGCCATGTTCGCATCCAGATGAGCCTGGAGGGGGCGGGCGGCCAGACCAATGACATGGTGCGCGGCGTCGGCACGTTCTCGGAATCGATGAAGTCACTCGAGATGTTCAAGGAGCTAGGACTGCAAAAAGACGTGGTCCTGTTTGCCTGCGTGACCACCAGCAACATTCATGAGGTGGACAACCTGATCCGCATCGCCGAGGAGCACGGCGTCGGGCAGCTGGTGTTCTCGCAATGGCAGCGCCAGGGACATGCGGAGAACACGCCCTGGGCCAGCATAGCCCCCTCGACCCCGGACTGGGTCGCCGCCGGCGAACGGATCCTGGCTTACAACAATCCGAATCTTCGGGTCTACGGCAATTTCCACGGCGACATCCGCAACACGTCGGAGGGACGCCTCGACCTCGACTCACCCCTCTTTCCCAAGCACATCTTCTTCTTCAACGCCTTTCCGCGCATCACCCCGCAGGGCAACATTCTCGCCGACCAGCTTTGGGTCTCGCCCAGCTGGTTTCTCGGCAATCTCAAGGACGGGATGACGCTGGAGCAGGCGTTCCGGCAGTCGAAATTCCACGCCCAGCTCGACATGATGCGGGAGCGGACACGCCATATTGAGGAATGCCGTGCCTGCCGTTGGCACGATGTCTGCGAAGGGGGATCGCCGGGCCATACCCATGCCGAATACGGCCACATGAATGCCAAGGATCTCTTCTGCGAGTCACGGATGTACTGGTTCGACCGCTATGTCGAGCACCAGGCCCGCAAGCTGCTCGGGCCGGAGGCGCGCATCATCGAAGACCGGGTCGCCGAAATCCGGGCTGCCGAGCCGGCCTGAGCAGCGAGCGCCCGGATTTCGGTCGCTGCATGGCGGGACCGCGCCCGCGACGGCAGGTCCAGCGCAGATCAGTCAGCCGCGCCGGCGTCTTGCGCGGTGGGGTCGGGATCATTCTCATGCCGGGGCCCTTCCGGCGGCTTGCCCATCTCGTAGAGGAACAGCCGCGTCCTGCGCCGGTCGGCCACTTCCCAGATTTCGTCAGCTGCGACGCCGGGTACCGCGAAGCTGTTGGAGACAAGCAGGCTGCCCGGCCTCATCTCGGCCTGTGCCTTGGCGTAGAGCCGCGGCATGGGCTCGGGCGAGAGAAAGGCATAGACGAGGTCCTCGCCGGACAGGTCCGTGGGCCAGATGTCCTGGCGCAGGATGCGACCGCGGCCGGTGGCCTTCGACATGAGGGCCGAAAGCAGCCAGACCATCGGCGCGGTTTCGACCCCGAGCGCGCTGCGGCCTTCGCCGTCGAGCGCCCGGACCACGCCGCCCATGCCGGAGCCGAGATCGGTGAAACGGAGCGCGCCGCGCTGCTGCATCAGCGAGAGCAGGGCAGCAGCCGTTTTTCTGTTGCTGAGATAGAGCGGCACCCGCTCACGGGCGGTGTTGGAGAAGACCAGATAGAGCAAGACGAACCCGATGCCAAAGGGCCAGGCCGGCAGGTCACCGGCCCGCAGTGCCATGTAGACGGCCAGCGGGAAGCCGAGACCGATCCAGATCCACCATGAGGGCAGCCCGAATGCCCTGGTCAGAGCCGCGGCGAGGACACCCTGCACACCGAGGCCGGCCCAGAGCAGCGTCGACGGCTCGGCAGCTCCCGCCACCGCGACTGCTGCCGCGATCACGAGCAATGCCGCGAGCAACTGGGCGATGATGGCGCCGATGATCGGATAGTGGCGGATAGACTTCATCAGCTGTCCTGTTTCTGGCGGGCGTGGCCGGGGGCCGGCGCCCGTGGCGACAGTGGCAGCGACGGCGGCGATTCTCAAGCGGCGGGTCGCCGTGCCGTTGGCCGGGCTCTGCCGCCGGGGAGCTGCGGCGATCGATCAGGCCGGACCGGCGCTTGCCAGGCTCTCCTTCGCGTTCGCTTCCATCGCCCACAGCACGTGGCGCTTCAACTGCGGGTGGGTGTCGGGCACCAGCGGATGATCGAATTCCACTCCCTGGACAGGCAGCATGCCGATGCGGCGCATCACGCCGAGCGAGGCGTGGTTGTCGGGCACGGCCATGGCCAGGAGGCGCTCGAGACCCAAGCCGGACTCCGGCCCTGTTCCGCTCGGGCGAAATCCGTGGTCGCGAAGCGCCAGTGCTGCCTCGGTGGCCAGTCCCCGGCCCCAGGCTTCAGGCACGTAGCGCCAGCCGATCTCGACGCCGGGGCCGGTGATCTCTTCGATGCGCAGCTTGCCGAGGCCGACCAGCCCCACGGGTTCGCCCGTATCCCTGAGTTCGGCAATCGCCCAGCCAAAGCCGTTGCTGCGGGTACGGGCGTTCATTTCGTCGAGCTTGCTGTCTGCTTCGGCGCGGGTCCAGCGCTGCGCGAAGAAGCGCAAGATTGCATCGTCGCTGCTCATGCGATGGAAGAAGCGGCGGTCTGCCTCGTCGTCGCGGAAATGCCGGATGCGCTGGCGCCCGGTCTCGAGCGTGACGCCGAGCCTCATGGCAGGACAAAGTCCGTCCGGCGGTAGCCCTGCAGGTAGAGCAGTGCGGTGAGGTCGCCATGGTCGATGCGGATACCGGCGGCGGCGGCGACGGCGGGCTTGGCGTGCAGGGCGACGCCGGAGCCGGCGCGGCCGAGCATGCCGAGATCATTGGCGCCATCGCCGACCGCGATGACCTCGTCCGGCGAGATGCCGAGCCGGGCGGCGATGGCGTCGAGCGCGTCGATCTTTGCCTGGCGGCCGAGAATCGGCTCGGTGACGGTGCCCGACAGGGTCTTGCCATCGTGCTCGAGCACATTGGCCCGGTTCTCGTCAAAGCCGATCATGTCGGCCACCCGGTTGGTGAACAGCGTGAAGCCGCCCGAGACCAGGGCCGTGTAGGCTCCCCGGGCGCGCATGGTGGCGACAAGTTCCCGGCCGCCCGGTGTCAGCGTAATGCGGCGCGCGATCACCTCGTCGATCACCGAGACGGGCAGGCCCTTGAGCAGGGCGACGCGCTCGCGCAGGGCGGGCTCGAATTCGATCTCGCCGTTCATGGCGCGCGCGGTGATGGCAGAGACCATTTCCTTGAGGCCGACTTCGGCGGCCAGTTCATCAATGCATTCCTGTCCGATCATGGTCGAATCCATGTCGGCGATCAGCATCTTCTTGCGTCGCGCGTCGGCGTCCTGAATGGCTGCATCGACGGGCGCGGCGCCGAGAACCGCGCGCAGGGCCGCCATGGCGGCAGTGGCATCCGTGCCGTCGCGCAGCGCGATGTCGCAGGCAATGCCGTCGGCAAGCCAATAGAGCCCGGCGCCGTCGACGGCGGCGCAGGCGGCTTCGCCCAGACCGGCGCTCAATTGCGGATTTGACGGATTGGCGACAAGCGTGGCAACGAGGGCCATGAACACAAAACTCCGGATCGACGGCTGCGAGGCCATCCTGATAGCCGGGCCGACGGCCAGCGGCAAGTCGAAGCTGGCCCTCGAACTGGCGGCAAGCCGCAACGGCGAGATCATCAACGCCGATTCGATGCAGGTCTATGACGTGCTCCAGGTGCTGACGGCGCGTCCGTCGGAGGCCGAGATGGGCGGAGTTGCGCACCATCTCTACGGCCATGTGCCGCCGGGGGCGGAGTATTCCACAGGTGCGTGGCTGGCGCAGGCCGAACGGTCAGTGGCGGATGTGCGGGCGCGGGGCCGGTTGCCCATCCTGGTGGGCGGGACGGGACTTTATTTCCGGGCCATCACCGGCGGCCTGTCGGACATGCCGACGATTCCGCCCGGTGTGCGTGCCGCGTGGAGGGCGCGGCTCGAAGACGACGGAGTCGAAGCGCTGCACGCGGAGCTCAGTCGCCGCGATCCGGCAATGGGCGCGCGGCTGAAGGTGGCCGACCGGCAGCGGATTCTTCGCGCGCTCGAGGTGATCGACGCCACCGGGAAGTCGATCCTGGCATTCCAGGGCAGGGGCGCGCCGGCGGTGATCGTGCCGGAGCGCGCCGAGCGCATCGTCATCCTTCCCGATCGGGCGGTGCTCAACGCGCGCATCGGCGAGCGGTTCTCCCGCATGGTTGCCGGCGGCGCACTGGAGGAGGTGCGGCGCCTGATGGCGCTCGGGCTCACCGCTTCGAGCCCGGCCATGAAGGCGATCGGCGTCAGTCAGTTGCGCGAGGTGATCGAGGGCAGGTGGACGCAGGCGCAGGCAATCGAAAAGGCCACGATCGCCACGAGGCAATATGCCAAGCGGCAGATGACCTGGTTCCGCAACCAGCTCGACGACGGCTGGATCCGAGAGGCCGGTTCCGTCTGACGGACAGGCAGGGCTGCAATTGGCAGTCCGGGGCAGTCCGCGTTAATTCAAACATAACCGGCGGAGGCTAGACTTCGCCGGGTATGAATTGGGGGTCTGCGTTGCGGAAGAAGGGTTTCCATAAGGCCGAGATATTTCTGTTCTTCCTGATGTTGCTCATCGGGCTGGCGGGAGCGTCTTCATGGGCTGCATGGTCGATGGCCATCGGCGGTGGTGATGTCACCGGCGGCGCGCATACGGTTGGCCAGTTCACGTTCCTCGCCATGGTTTTGTCCGGCCTTGCCTTCACTTGCAGCCTGCTGCTGATCCTGCCGACATTGTCGCGGGGGCTGCGCGAGCAGGGCAAGCTACAGCGCATGACCGAAACCCTCTCGATGCGCTCGCAGACGCTCGAGCATGCCGCCGTCACCGACGCGATGACCGGCATGTACAACCGCCGCTATTTCGACGAAGCCCTGGTGGAATACCTGGCCGCATTCAAGCGCATCAGGAAGCCCATCGGCATGGCGGTGTTCGACCTCGACCACTTCAAATCGGTCAATGACACCTACGGCCACGATGTCGGCGACGAGGTGCTTCGACGCGTGGCGGGCTGCTTTCAGGATTTCACCCGCTATCACGACGTGGTGGCGCGGCTGGGCGGCGAGGAATTCGCGATCCTGTCGCCGAACATCAACGAGAGACAGCTGTTCGATCTCTCCGACCGGGTCCGCCAGGCGGTCTCGCAGCTGAATCTCGAAGCCGGCAACGTGACGCTGCGGGTGACCATCAGCGTGGGCCTGGCGATCTGGGACGGATCGGAAAGCGGCGAGGATCTCTATCGCCGCGCCGACAAGCAGCTCTACGAGGCCAAGCGCAAGGGCCGCAACCGCGTCTGCGCCGCCTGAGCCCGGCCGCGGCGCCGCGGCCTTATCCGATCATGCGTGACTTGACGACTGAACGCCCGAACCGTCCCGAGTGGCCGGTGCGCGGACAGGCGCTCACACATGCCGCCGTCGGTCCATCGCGACAGCCGCTCAGTGGTCAGTTCTTGATGAGCGAACTCAGCGGCTTCTTCAGCAGGCTGGTGCGCAACGGACTGAGTTCGCGGCGTTCGCCCTGCTGGCCGAAGCCGCGGGTGATGCCCTGGTCGGTCGCGGGCGGGCCGGCAGGCGCCGGGTCGCTCCGATACGCGGCCGTTTCAGCCGTCCTGGCAGGGCCTTCGGGCCAGGCCTGCGGATACTCGGCGCGCATCGACGGCAGGGCCTCGGCGGCCATCGGTGCCGGTTGACGCATGGGCTCCGGGAACTGGTCGTCGCCGCGCTGGGGAAGCGGCTGGCGTCGGTCGCCGCCGTCGCGCCGGTCATAGTTGTCGAGCCGGTCGACGGCTGGCAGCTGTGCGGAGGGCTGATGCTGGAAGCGGTCGTCCTGCGCCTGGTCGCCGTCTGCGGCCGATATGTGGCGCATGCGCTGGACGATCTTGCGCAGGTCGATGGAGGTGGCGTCGCCGGTGATCACCGGCGCGAGACCGGAATTGGCGCGCGGCAGGATGCTCTCGGGCACGCGCTCGAAGATCATGCGCATCGGCACCGCCACCGCCTCGCCGAAGGCGATGGCCTCGCCGTTGCCGATCGAGGAGAGGAAGCTGATGGTCGAGGCCGAGGAATCCGGGATCGCCGAGCGGATGATCTCCTGGTCGTGGTCGTTGGACAGCCGCATGGCAAAGACGGTGGAGCACTGCGACAGGATGGTCGGGTCGAGTTCGCCGGGACGCTGGGTGATGACGCCGAGGCTGACGCCGTATTTGCGGCCTTCCTTGGCAATGCGCGAGATCGCCTGGCGGGTGGGGAAGAAGCCGAGCGACTGATCGGCCGGCACGTAGCGGTGCGCCTCTTCGCAGACCACCAGGATGCGCACCGACCCGCCGCTCCACAGCGCAATCTCGAAGGCCATGCGGCACAGAATCGAGGCGACCGAATTGACCACCTCCGAGGGAATCCCGGCTAGCTGGAACGTGGTGACCGGCTTGCCATCGCCCGGGATCCGGAAGATGTGGCTGATCGTCTGCATGATCGTGTCCTGGATCGTGTTCGACGAGAACATGAACTCGTAGCGCGGATCATTGATCGCGGACTGGATGCGCACCTTGAGCGAGCGCAGATGCGGCTTTTCCGAGCGTCCCTCCAGCTTGCCGATGCGCTCGTCGATCAGCGCCAGCAGGTCGGCGACGCGGTAGGGCACCGGCGTGTCGGCGGTGAGCGAGGACTTCTCCTGCGCCTTGCGGATGAGCGCCGTGTCGGCACTGCCCTTGAAGGAACGCTTGGCCTCCGGGATGAGGTCGCGCAGCGCGTCGATCTCTTCGGGCACGGCCGGGCGGCCGCGGAACAGCACCTCGGTCAGTTCCTCGAGCCGGAACAGCCAGAAGGGCAGGTCCAGCGTCTCGGTGTCGATGACAACGGCTTCCTGCGGGAAGGCGGCGGCGAATTCGTTGTGCGGATCGAGAATGAGGATGCGCAGTGCCGGGTCGGCCTTGAGCGCCTTGTGCAGCAGCAGCGTGACCGCCGTGGACTTGCCGACGCCGGTGGTGCCGACGACGGCGAAGTGGCGCGACAGCAGCGACGGAATGTGAATCAGCGCGCTCAACGACGTGTCCTGGGTGAGCCTGCCGATGACGGCGGTATCCACCGAGCCCGGGTCATAGATGACGCTGAGATCCGAAGACCGCATGCGGTGGGCAATGGCGCCCAGATAGGGATAGTGGCTGATGCCGGCGGAGAATTCCGGCTTGCCGTCGATGCCGCTGTGGATCTCGCCGACCAGTTCCACCTCGATGTGCATTGTGTTGTCGGCGGCTTCCGTCCATTCCTCCTTGTTGGTCTGCATCGAACAGACCAGCGCGACCACGCGGTTGGACGCCACGCTGATGGAAATCAGACGGCCGACCGACCACAATTCGGACAGGGCGGTGTTGCCCTTTTCGGCGATGGCCGAGATGGTGGCCTTGGAGCCGCTGCAGGCGACGACGCGACCGAGAAAGCGGTTGCCGGGCGTCATCCCGTCCCGCCGTTCGCGTTCGTTTCTCTCCTCGTAGGATTCCTGGGAAACTGGTTGGTCCAAGCGTTCATTCCCGGCTGTTGAACGCGAACCCTATCAAGCGGGAGTTAACAGCGCGTTGTGCCAGCGGGCGGTGCCTCACAGTGCGATGGACCGATGGCGAAAAAACCCGTTGACCGCCGCAGGGCCAGGCGATAGCATCGCCGCCATGATCACTGCAGCAAACCTTATTGTGGTACGACCGCGCATGGGCAGGGTGGCATAGCCGCCCGGCGAAAGCTCCCATGCGCGACAACAGGCTCCGGAAGGAGCCTTTTTTTATGGCTTGAACCGGGCTATGCAGCCCAGACACAGACGGGATCGGGAAGAGACCAATGACCGGCAAGAACATGGAAATGACCGGCGCCGAAATGGTGCTGCAGGCAATGCGCGACAATGGCGTCGAGCATATCTTCGGCTATCCCGGAGGCGCCGTGCTGCCGATCTATGACGAACTGCACCAGCAGGACACGATAGAGCACATTCTCGTCCGCCACGAGCAGGGCGCCGGCCACATGGCCGAGGGCTATGCCCGCTCCACCGGCAAGCCGGGAGTGGTGCTGGTGACCTCCGGACCCGGCGCCACCAACGTGGTCACGGCGCTGCAGGACGCGCTGATGGATTCGATCCCGATGGTCTGCATCACCGGCCAGGTTCCGACCTCGCTGATCGGCACCGACGCATTCCAGGAATGCGACACCGTCGGCATCACCCGGCCCTGCACCAAGCACAACTGGCTGGTCAAGGACGTCAACGATCTCGCCCGCATCATCCACGAGGCCTTCCGCATCGCCACCAGCGGCCGTCCCGGTCCGGTCGTCGTCGATGTTCCGAAGGATGTGCAGTTCGCCACCGGCATCTACACGCCGAAGCCCGACGTCTCGGTCAAATCCAGCTATCAGCCGAAGCTGTCGGGCGATCTCGACCAGATCCGCGCGGCGGTCGAGCTGATGGCCGGCGCCCGGCGTCCGATCATCTATTCGGGCGGCGGCGTCATCAATTCCGGTCCGGAAGCCAGCCAGTTGCTCCGCGAACTGGTCGAACTCACCGGCGCTCCGATCACCTCGACGCTGATGGGGCTCGGCGCCTATCCCGCCTCGGGCAAGAACTGGCTCGGCATGCTCGGCATGCACGGCGCCTACGAGGCCAACATGGCCATGCATGACTGCGACGTCATGCTCTGCATCGGCGCCCGTTTCGACGACCGCATCACCGGGCGGCTGGACGCGTTCTCGCCCAACTCGAAGAAGATCCACATCGACATCGACGCCTCCTCGATCAACAAGATCGTCCGGGTCGACGTGCCGATCATCGGCGATGTCGGCCATGTGCTCGAGGACATGGTCCGGCTGTGGCGCGCCTCCAAGGCGCCCGACCGCAAGCAGATCGCCGACTGGTGGTCGCAGATCGGACGCTGGCGCGGCCGCAATTCCTTCGCCTATGCGGCCAATGCCGATGTGATCATGCCGCAATACGCCATCCAGCGGCTCTACGAGCTGACCAAGGACCGCGACACCTACATCACCACGGAAGTGGGCCAGCACCAGATGTGGGCGGCGCAGTTCTACGGCTTCGAGCAGCCCAACCGCTGGATGACCTCGGGCGGACTGGGCACCATGGGCTACGGTTTCCCGGCCGCCATCGGGGTGCAGGTGGCGCATCGCGACAGCCTGGTCATCGATATCGCCGGCGACGCCTCGATCCAGATGTGCATCCAGGAAATGTCCTGCGCCGTCCAGCACGAGCTGCCGGTGAAGATCTTCATTCTGAACAACCAGTATATGGGCATGGTCAGGCAATGGCAGCAGCTGCTGCACGGCAACCGGCTGTCGCATTCCTACACCGAATCCATGCCCGACTTCGTCAAGCTGGCAGAGGCTTATGGCGGCGTCGGCATCCGCTGCGACAAGCCCAGGGATCTCGATGACGCGATCCGGACGATGATCGACACGCCGCAGCCGGTGATCTTCGACTGCCGGGTGGCCTCGCTCGCCAACTGCTTTCCGATGATCCCGTCGGGCAAGGCGCACAACGACATGCTGCTGCCGGACGAGGCCACTGACGAAGCCGTCGCCTCCGCCATCGACGCCAAGGGCAGGGCGCTTGTCTGATGACGGGAGAGGCGTATTCTGACATCGTCTCTGGCTGAGGAGGGTCAAATGGGTGAACGTACGAGAATGTCGAGCCGGGGCCAGGTGCTCCTGCCCAAGCAGCTTTGCGATGCCCATGGCTGGACTGCGGGCACTGAATTCGAGGTCGTCGACGGCGCCACTGGCGTGCAACTCAGGCCCGTGGCTGCTTCAACCAGCACCGGTGGCACTCTCGCGTTCAAGGAATTCGTGGATATGATTCCGAAGCGAAGCGGATCGCCGGTCTCGGACGAGTTGATCGACGCCGCGATCACCGAGGAGGCAAGGCGGCGTTGGCATGAAAAGACTGGCCGTTGACACCAATAATCTGGTGCGGCTGTTGGTCCGCGACGACAGCACGCAGTGGGACACCGCGCGGGCGCTGTTCGAGGCAAACCACGTCGTGCTGGTGTTGAGCGTGCTCCTGGAGACGGAGTGGGTGTTGCGCAGCCGGTTCGACTACGGGCGGGAAACGATCAGCAGTCTTTTTGATGCGCTGGCGCGCACGGAAATGGTCGAATTGCATGAGCCGGAGCGCACTGAACGGGTGCTTGCCGCCTACCGTGCAGGGATGGATTTTGCGGACGCCGTGCATGTCAGCGGCGTCCGGGCCGGCGAGAGCTTCGCCACTTTCGACAAGGACCTGGCGCGTCGCGCCGGTTCACACTTCAAGACGGTGAGCGTGGAACTGGCTTCCTGACACCCAGACAATCAAGAACGGAGTCACTCATGAACGCGCAGCACCAGCCCACCGGCTCGGCCTATTTCATCGCCAAGGAGACCCAGCGGCCGGAGACCCACACGCTGTCGGTGCTCGTGGCCAACGAGCCTGGCACGCTGGCCCGGGTCATCGGCCTGTTTTCCGGCCGCGGCTACAACATCGACAGCCTCACGGTGTCGGAGACCGAGCACGAGGCGCATCTCTCGCGCATCACCATCGTGACCACGGCCACCCCGCATGTGCTCGAGCAGATCAAGGCACAGCTCGAGCGCATCGTTCCGGTGCACCGGGTGGTGGATCTCACCGTGCGCTCGCACGAGCTCGGCCACGACAAGCCGATCGAGCGCGAACTGGCGCTGGTCAAGGTCACCGGTACCGGCGACAACCGGGTCGAGGCGCTCAGGCTCGCCGACGCCTTCCGCGCCCAGGTCATCGATGCCAACACCGAGCATTTCATCTTCGAGATCACCGGCCGGGTGTCGAAGATCGAGCAGTTCATCGCCATCATGAAGCCGCTCGGGCTGGTGGAGATCTGCCGCACCGGCATCGCCGCCATGAACCGCGGTCCGCAAGGCATGTGACCAGCCCGGCCGCGGACAACGCGCGGCCGGAGCTTGATGCATGTCGCCCGAAAGCGTGCAGCATTTTCGCGATCACGCCATGCATCACGACTAGGAGCCGAAGCACATCGCGTGAATTTGAATGCACGCGGTGCGCGTTAGATCATCTCCAGCGGCTGCCGGGATCGCGGCGGCGGGAACAGGCCGTCGAGTTCGGCGAGATCCGCGGGCGACAGCGCGATATCGACAGCCGCCCGGTTCTCGGCCACCCGTTCGGACGACGCCGATTTGGGAATGGCAATGACGTTTTCCCTGCGCAGCAAGAAGGCGAGCGCGAGTTGCGCCGGGCTGGCGCCGAGCCGCTTGGCGATCTTGCCAAGCCCTGGATGGCGCATCAGCCTGCCCTCGTCGAGCGGAGAATAGGCCATCAGCGGCATCTCGTGCTCGGTCATCCAGGGCATCAGGTCGAATTCGATGCCGCGGGTCGACAGATTGTAGAGCACCTGGTTGGCAGCACAGCTGCGACCGCCGGGCAGGGCTGCGAGCTGGCGCATGGCGAGGCTGTCGAAATTGGACACGCCCCAGCGGGCGATCTTCCCCGAAACGCGCAGCTCTTCGAACGCATTGACGGTGTCGGCGAGCGGATGACGTCCACGCCAGTGCAGCAGGTAGAGATCGATGCGATCGATGCCGAGCCGGGCGAGGCTTGCCTCGCAGGCGGCGATGGTACCCTGGCGGCTGGCATTGGACGGCATCACCTTGGAGACGACGAAGACCTCGTCGCGGCGGCCGGCGATGGCCCTGCCGACAACCTCCTCGGCGCCGCCGGAGGCATACATCTCGGCGGTGTCGATGAGCGTCATGCCGAGATCGATGCCGGCCTGCAGTGCCCGGATCTCGGTCGCGGCGGAAGCCCGGCTTTCGCCCATGTGCCAGGTGCCGAGACCGAGCGCCGGCACGGCATGGCCATCGGGAAAGGTGACGGTCGGGATGGGCTGGCTCATGGCGGTCTCCTCTGCGTGTCGCGTTCCATCATATCTTCGAATGCGGGAATGACGAGATTTTGTTGGTCCGGGAGGCCAGCTGCGTTATCAACAGGCGTCTCGCCCCGGCAGGCCCCTACCATGGAAACTCGCATGAGCCCGGAAACGTTCCTGTCGCTGATCGTCTTCGCCTTCGTCACCTCGGTGACGCCGGGCCCCAACAACATGATGCTGTTTGCCTCGGGCGTGAATTTCGGCTTTCGCCGCACCATCCCGCACATGGTCGGCATCGGCGTCGGCTTCTTCGCGCTGCTGCTCGGCGTGGGCTTTGGCCTGGGAGCCTTGCTCGAGACGGTGCCTGAGGTCTATCTGGCGCTGAAACTCCTGGGTGGCGCCTATCTGCTCTTCATCGCCTGGAAGATCGGCAGCGCCCGGGTGATGCCCGAGGGCCGGGCCGGGGCCCGGCCGATGACGCTGATCGCCGCCGCTGCCTTCCAGTGGGTCAATCCCAAGGCCTGGGTGATGGCGGTGACCGCGATGGCGGTCTATATCGACGCCACCGAACTTGCGCCGGGCGCCCACACCCGAGGCGTGCTGCTGGTCGCCACCGCCTTTGCGCTCACCAACTTTCCCTCGGTCTCGACCTGGGCGGGCTTCGGTTCGGTGCTCAGGTCCTGGCTCGCCGATCCGGTGCGGCTCAAATGGTTCAACATCGTGATGGCGGTTCTGCTGGTACTGAGCCTGTGGCCGATGTTGCGGTAGGTTTCTTGACGAAGTAGGATTTGCCATGAGCCACGATCACGACCATCCGCACCATCACGCCGACCACCACCACGACAACGAGCTCGACCCGATGGCGGCGCGCGTTCGGGCGCTGGAGACGATCCTGACGGAGAAGGGGCTGATCGAACCTGCGGCGCTCGACGCCATCATCGACACCTACGAGACCAAGGTTGGCCCGCGCAACGGCGCCCATGTGGTGGCCAGGGCGTGGACCGATCCACAGTTCGCCGAGTGGCTAGGACAGGACGCCACCGCGGCAATCGCGTCGCTCGGCTATTCCGGCCGCCAGGGCGAGCACATGCAGGCGGTGTTCAACACCGCCGACACCCACAATCTCGTCGTCTGCACGCTCTGCTCCTGCTATCCCTGGTCGGTGCTCGGCCTGCCGCCGGTCTGGTACAAGTCGCCACCCTATCGCAGCCGGGCGGTGATCGACCCGCGCGGCGTGCTGGCCGAATTCGGGCTCGTGCTGCCCGGGACCACCACCGTCCGGGTCTGGGATTCCACCGCCGAACTGCGCTATCTGGTCGTGCCGATGCGCCCGGATGGCACCAAGGGCTGGAGCGAGCAGAAGCTCTCCGCACTGGTCAGCCGCGATTCGATGATCGGCACCGGGGTGGTCGACGTTCCGGAGGCGCTCACATGAACGGCCCGCACGATCTCGGCGGCCAGATGGGATTCGGTCCGGTGGCGCCGGAGACGGACGAGCCGCTCTATCACGCCGCCTGGGAGGCGCGCGCCATGGCGGTGACCATTGCCGCCGGTGCGATGGGCGCCTGGACCATCGACGAGAGCCGGCATGCGCGCGAAAGCCTGCGCCCGGCCGACTACTATTCCTCGAGCTATTACGAGATCTGGATCAAGGCGCTGGAGCGGCTGCTGGTCCGCCACGGCTTTGTCAGCGCCGAGGATCTGGCCAGCGGCCACGCCGAGACCCCGGCGGCGAAGCCGAAGCGTATTCTGCAGGCCGACACGGTGGCAGCCGTGCTGGCGCGGGGCGCACCCTGCGACCGCCAGGTGGCGGCCGAGCCGCGATTCGGGCCGGGCGATGCGGTGCGGACGAAGAATTTTCACCCCGAGGGCCACACGCGGCTGCCGCGTTATGCCCGCGGCAAGGCTGGCACGGTCGAGGCGGTGCGCGAGGCCTATGTTTTTCCGGACAGCAACGCCCATGGCGGCGGCGAGGCGCCGCAGTGGGTCTACACGGTGGTGTTTTCCGGCGGAGAGCTCTGGGGCGACGGCGCCGACCCGACGCTCCGCGTGTCGATCGACGCCTGGGAGAGCTATCTTGAACCGGCATGAGTCGGCGCCCGGCCTGCCGGATGGCGACGGGCCGGCCTTCGCCGAGCCCTGGCAGGCGCAGGCCTTCGCCATGACGGTGGCGCTGCACCGGGCGGGACTGTTTTCCTGGGGCGAGTGGGCGGAAGCGCTGTCGGCCGAGCTGAAACGGCCGGGCGCGGCCACGGACGGCTCGGACTACTATCGCCACTGGCTTGCGGCGCTGGAGGGACTGCTGGCGGCGCGCGGCGTGACCGACCCGGCCAGCATCGAAGCGCTCAGCGGAGCCTGGCAGCGCGCGGCGCACGCCACCCCGCATGGCAGCCCGATCGAGCTTGGCAACGATCCCGAGCGACACGCACCCGCCTCGTCCTGAGGCGGTCGCGACAGCACCGCCCCACCCTCATCCCGAGGCGGCCGCGACAGCGGCCTCGAAGGGCGAGGGTGGCCGAGATGCGGGAATTTCACCCGGCCCCTCGTGGTTCGAGACCCGCGGCCTACCCCCTTCGACAGGCTCAGGGTAGCACCTCACCTTGTGGGGAACGGAATAAGCGCCTGCCTGATCAGATCCGCGGCTTGGGGTCGCGCGGGAACCAGGCGAAGAACGGCTCGGCCTCCTTGAGCACCCGCGCCGCCGAAGGCCGCGCCTTCAGCCTTTTGAGATAGGCTGTCAGCTTTGGGTGGTCCGCGCTGAAGGGCTCGACCGTGTCGGCCCAGAACAGCGCCGGCAGCGCCGAGCAGTCGGCCAGCGTGAACATCTCGCCCAGGCACCAGCCATCCGCAGGCAATCGCTCCTCGAAAACCGGATAGGCGGCCCTGAGCTCGTCGCGCGCCTTGCCGAGGCCAAAGGCATCGCGATCGCGTGGAGAGCGCAGGGCGTCGCCGACCATCTGCTGCATCGGCGTCTGGAAATGGTCGTCGAACAGCCGGTCCCACATGCGCGCCTGCCAGCCGAGATCCGGATCGGCCGGGATCATCGGGGCTGGCGGAGCGGCGAAGCGGTCGACGTAGTCGATCACCGCCGCCGAGCCGATCACGGTCTGTCCGCGATCGTCATCGACCAGAACCGGAAATTTGAGCAGCGGCCAGACCGCCGAGAACGCACTGCGCGAAGCGTCGTCACCGAGATTGACCTCGACAGTCTCGAAGGCAATATCGTTATCGTAGAGCGCAATCAGCGGCTTCCAGCAGTAGGAGGCGAGAGGATGCGAATAGAGTTTCAGTGTCATGGCTGCATATCTTTCTTCTGGCCTTCGCTGCGTTCGAGGAAGCCGGTGAGATTGTCGATGAGATAATCGCTGCCGCGCCGCCGGCTTCCGTCGTCGTCGAAACCGTCGAGGAAGACCGCCTGTTCGGTGAAGACCAGCTTCGTGCCGGCGCCGTCCGGCTTGAAGTCGACGGTGGCGAGCGACACCGAGATGCGGGTCTCGTTGATGTGCATGTCGTAGGCGTAGATGATGCGGGCGTCCGGCACGATGTCGCGATAGACGGCATCGAAATGATGCAGCTTGCCGTCGCCGAAATCGGTCGACAACTGCTCGCGCCCGCCGACGCGGAAATCGAAGCTGCGCTTGACGGTCTGTCTTGGCGGCGGGGCCGCGAACCAGGCGGTCTTGTTCTTCTCGTCGGCCCAGGCGTCAAATACGGTGGCCGGCGCCTGCCGATAGTGGCGGGTGATCGAAAAGGTGGCGTGTGAAGCGGTGCGTGGGGTCAAGTGTCGTCTCCCGTTCTTGGTTCGTCTTGTGCGTCGAGGAAGCTGCCCAGCCGGTCCAGGCTTTCGTTCCAGCCGATGCGACGGGCATTGAGCCATTGTTCGGCCAGCGACAGTGTTTCGGGCTGCAGGGTGCAGGTCCGCACCCGTCCGATCTTCGTGCTTGCCACCAGACCGCAGGTTTCGAGCACGGCAAGGTGCTGCATCACCGAGGGCAGCGACATGTCGAGCGGCGCGGCAAGCTCCTTGACCGAGGCCGGTCCTGCGCACAGCCGGTCGATCATCCCGCGACGGGCCGGGTCGGAGAGAGCCTGGAACATGGCGTCGAGTGGGTCAGAATGGTTAGGCATTGACTTAACTGTTGCGCGATCCGGGCAAACAGTCAAGCGGGAGCCTGAATTGGCCAGCCGTCCGCTGCTGACCACCTTCATCCTGAGGCGGCCGCGTAGCGCCACTCGAAGGGCGAGAACGTCGGCCCGGCGCTCAGTCGAGCCAGGCGGGGGACCGGTTGAAGGGCGTGCCGAATCGGGCGAGCCAGAGGCTGCGGGCGATGCGGCGGGCTATGGTGAGGATGGCGGCGGCGACATCGGGCGCGAACAGCCGCGCCGAGGTCGCCTCGAACAGGCCGATCCAGATGCGGAAATCGTCTTCTTCCAGCCCCGGAAGGCCGTTGTGCTTGACGACGGGCTGGCCGTAATATTCGCCCGAATGGTTCAGCACCGAGCGCCAGAACTGGTTCATGCGGCGCAGGTGCTCGGGCCATTGGCCGGCAAGCCGGCTCTCGAACAGCGGCCCGAGCCGCGGGTCATCCCTGATGTCGGAATAGAATTGGTCGACGAGGCGGGCGATGGCATCGTCGCTGAGGTCAAGCCCGGCGCGGCGGGGCGGTGCCGCGCGGGCGATGAGTTCTACCGTCGTCTTCGCCGGTGCTGCAGGATCGGTCATGCGGTCACAGCCAGGTCAGCGCGGTCCAGAGCGCGATGGTGCCCCAGAAACACATGTTGACGAAGGAGCGGATCAGGCCGCCATCCTCGTCGACCGTGATGCCGAGCTTCCTGCGGACCAGATCGCCGGGAAACAGAAAAACAAAGAGCAGCGTGTGCATGACGACCTCATAAGTGGTATTGAAATTACCAGTATACCGCGACGACACGAAATGCAATATCTGTAATACCAGTATTCGAGATGCCCATGCGCCTGACCCTGCACACCGACTATGCCCTCCGCATCCTGATGGCGCTGGCCCGCGCGCCTGAACGCACGGTCTCCGTCGATGAGCTGGCGCGCGATTTCGCCGTGTCGAAGAACCATCTGATGAAGGTGGCGCAGAACCTCTCCTCCGGCGGCTTTGCGGTAGCGGTGCGCGGCCGCAGGGGCGGTTTGCGGCTGGCGCGGCCGGCCGACGAGATCAACCTGCGCGCGGTGGCCGAGCACATGGAGCCGGATTTTCACATCGCCGAATGCTTCAGCGGCGCGGATTGCGTCTTCCTGCCCGACTGCCGGCTCAAAAGCCTGCTTGGGCAGGCAAAACTCGCCTTTCTGCAGACGCTCGGCGGCAGGTCACTGGCCGACATTTCCGCCCCGCCCGGGCTCGCGCCGCCGCGGCCGGGCTGAGCGGGCGGGAGCGGCCGCATCGGCTGCCGCATCGCAACCGCCGCCGGCCGGCATCAGCCGGGGGCGTCTTCGGAGCCAACCGGGCCACCTTCTTCGAAGCTGACCGGGGTCGAACAAGTTCAACCGGGGTCGCCTCCTTCGGAGCCAACCGGGTCACCTTCTTCGAAGCTGACCGGGTTGAGCGAATCAGGCAATCCTGTCACTTGGGTACGATGATATTCGCACCGCAACAGGACGAAGCGCTGAAGGCGGTTTCGCGCTGGCTGAAAGAGGGCCGGCAGCCCGTCTTCCGGCTCTTCGGCTATGCCGGCACCGGCAAGACGACGCTGGCCAGGCATTTCGCCGACAATGTCGAAGGCGAGGTGCTGTTTGCCGCCTTCACCGGCAAGGCGGCGCAGGTGCTGCGCGCCAAGGGCGCTCGCAACGCCCGCACCATCCATTCGCTGATCTACCGGCCGCGCGGCGAGGAGGAGGTCTCCAACGAGGAGACCGGCAAGACCTCGATGGCGCCGATGTTCTCGATCAACCGGCAAAGCCCGCTGGCCCAGGCCAAGCTGATCGTCATCGACGAATGCTCGATGGTCGACGAGGCGCTCGGCCGCGACCTGATGAGCTTCGGCACGCCCATCCTGGTGCTGGGCGACCCCGGCCAGCTGCCGCCGATCTCGGGCGGCGGCTATTTCACCGAGCACGAGCCCGATTACCTGCTCACCGAGATCCACCGCCAGGCGCGCGACAACCCGATCATCGATCTGGCCATGCATGTGCGCGAGGGCCGCGAGATCATGCATGGCGACTACGGCACCGCGCAGGTGATCGGCAAGTCCGAAGTCACCCAGGAGCTGGTGCTCGAGGCCGACCAGGTTTTGGTCGGCACCAACCGCACGAGGCGGCGCTACAACCAGCGCCTGCGCGAGCTCAAGGGCTTTGACCAGAACTATCCGCAGGCCGGCGACAAGCTGGTCTGCCTCAGGAACGACCCCTCCAAGGGCCTGCTCAACGGCTCGCTTTGGCAGGTGATGACCTCGTCCAAGGAAACGGTCAAGCCCGGCATCAACCTGCTGATCCGCCCCGAGGAGGACGACATCGAGCGCGGCTCGGCCAAGATCAAGCTCCTCAAAAGCGTGTTCGACGCCCCCGACGCCGACGTCCCCTGGACCACCAAGAAGCGCTATGACGACTTCGACTACGGCTACGCGCTCACCGTGCACAAGGCGCAGGGCTCGCAGTGGAACAATGTGGTGCTGTTCGATGAAAGCTACGCGTTTCGCGAGACCCGCGAGAGGTGGCTCTACACGGCGATCACGCGGGCCGCGGAGCGGCTGACGATTGTCAGGTGAGGGGGGCGCGTTTGTGCTGCGACGGGAACGGGGCGCGATGAGAATGTCTGCTTCCGAACCCGGCCGGCTAAGCTGACATTCACCCGCACCGGATATTTTGGCGCTCCCGGCCCATTGCGGACCTTCCAGTATCCGCATTGGAATGGCAGGTCTGTGACCCAATTCAATCGTACCGAAAGACTTGCAATTGGTTTTTGCGGCAACCAAAGTGAGGTCTTCGGCATTTTATTGAAACAGGAGACTACGATCCAGCTTCTCTTGTTGGACGAGGTTTAGCCTCTAGGAACGGAACCGATCGGACCATGATGCGTTTTCTGTGGTGTCGCGAAAGGAGAGGAAAATGAGCTATATAGATGGATTTGTACTTGCTGTACCCAAAGCGAATAAGCAAAAATTCATCGACCATGCGACCGATGGCAATGCTGTCTTCATAGAACTGGGAGCAGTCCGGGCCTGGGAATGCTGGGCCGATGACGTTCCTGTGGGAAAGCAGACCGATTTTCGCATGGCTGTGAAGGCTAAGGATGACGAGGATGTCGTTTTCAGCTGGATCGAGTGGCCCGATAAGACTGTCCGGGATGCTGCTATGGCGAAGATCATGGACCCCAAGAACTCTGATCCACGCATGGACCCAGAGAAAAACCCGATGCCTTTCGACGGTGCACGGATGATTTTTGGCGGCTTCGTGCCCGTGGTTTCTCTTGGAAAGTAACAGTCAATGTCATCGCGACGCCTGTTGACCATATGGGGTCGAAGAGTTGCTAGCAAGTGAAACCGAATTGGATTCTGTTTCAGCTTACATCAACAAGGCAGGAGTTCTCGCAACCGGTGCTACTCGCCAAATTCCTTTTGTGATCGCGGCGCATCGCGCAGTTGCTCGTCGAGAGACTGTCGATAGCGCGTGCATCCCCTCATGAACTGAGGCCATTCAGGAACAATCATCCCCCCCGCAGGGGAATCAGGCAACAATGCCCACAGGTCCGGATGATGCCAGCAAAGCTCGTGCATGGAAGTGTCTCTATGTATTCGTATTTGCTTGCGCATTGCTCGCGCAGCGGCCAAGAGCTCCGATTGCGACAAATTTTCCAGGTCGTCGTCCAAATCCGTATCCATTGAATGCTCCCTCATACAACGTTGCCGAATTGTGAAACGGGCAGATGTTCATCGCGGTTCCGGCGATTGATCCTGCTTGAGGGCAGACAATTGAACCGGCCAGGCGCGAAACCGCCGCCGGAAGCATCCCGCGGCGATCCGGTTCCACCAGTTCCAGGCTGCCGCCACCAGTTTTCGACGCAGATCGGGCGGCTTCAGTCGCAAGGAGCGCTTTGGCGAGGTAGCGCTCTGCTGCCAGGACCTCCGCACCGCGCCCCATCAGCTCTTGTGGACGACCTCAAACGAATAGCCATCCGGGTCGATGACGTCGGCGGCATAATAGCCGGGATAGTATTCGAGCCGCGCACGCGGCGAGATGTTGTCTGTCGCCCCGGCCGCGATGGCAGCTTCATAAAAGCTGTCGACCAGAGCGTTGCTTTCCGCCTTGAAACCCCAATGAATGGCCTCTGGATTTGGCTTCCCCTGTTTGAGCCAGAAGATCGCGCTTTGCCCATCGCCAAACCCCCACAGGTCGGGATGGCCGTTTTCGCCTTTGAAAGGCATGAAGAACTTGATGCCGAGCGGCTTGAGAGCTGCTTCGTAGAAGGCAAGCGAGGCCTTGATGTCACTGACAGTCAGGATGATGTGGTCGAGCATTTGTCATTTCCTATCTCTACGGGTCGCGTGCGAAACGCCTGATCGCGGCTAAAGCGGCGACTGCGGCGGGCGCTTTTTTCCCTGTCCCAAGGCGCTAACGTTTCGTAAGCTGCTTCTACGTCGTCAGCGGATTCGCCACAAGAACGCACGTCAATGTCGGGAACCAACAGGGATGTAAGCATGGGAAAGAGCGCCGGGAAAACGCAGCTTGAGCCGGGGCTGCTTTGCCGCAACGAAGATCCGGTCGCGTTCCGTGAACTGTTGACGAAGGTGGGAGACAAGTGGAGCATCTTCACAATGCTGGCGCTCTCGATGCTTCCAGGCGAGCGGGCCAGGTTCTCGGAGCTGAACCGGTCGATCCCCACCATATCGCAACGCATGCTGGCACTGACCCTGCGCAATCTGGAGCGCGACGGACTCGTCATCCGGGAGGTGTTCGCCGAAGTGCCGCCACGGGTGGAATATGAGCTGACGCCGATGGGGCAAAGCCTGCTGCCGGCTCTTCAGGGTCTGGTCGACTGGGTCGCCGGCAATTCAGCCGATGTCAAACTTGCCCGGGCAGCGTTCGACACACGGTAGGTTCGCTCGGCCCATTCTGGGCCTGCCCTGAGCGAGCAAGGCCGACATCATCGGCATTGGAACGCCCCACGCAAAACCGCCGCCGGAAGCTCCTCCCGGCGGCGGTCCATTGTCATGGTGATTTCAGCCCGTGTGGCCTCAGACCAGTTCGGCCAGCGACGCGGGGTCGAAGTTCTTGAGGTCCTCGGTGTCGCCGGTCCTGATCTTGGTCACCCATTGCGGGTCGCCGAGGATGGCGCGGCCGACGGCGATGAGGTCGAACTCCTCGGCCTCCATGCGGCGGACGAGGCCGTCGAGGCCGACTGGCGAGGATTTCTCGCCGCCGAAGGCCGCCAGGAATTCGCCCGACAGGCCGACGGAGCCGACCGAAATGGTGGCGGCACCCGTGAGCTTCTTGGCCCAGCCGGCGAAGTTGAGGCCTTGCTCGCCGTCGATTTCCGGGAATTCCGGTTCCCAGAAGCGGCGCTGCGAGCAATGGAAGATGTCGACGCCTGCTTCCTTGAGCGGCACCAGCCAGTCGGTCATCTCGTCGGGCGTGGTGGCAAGGCGGGCCTTGAAGTCCTGCTGCTTCCACTGGCTCACCCTGAGAATGAGCGGCATTTCGGGACCGATCGCGGTGCGCACGGCGGCAACCACCTCGGCTGCGAAGCGCGAGCGCTGCTTCAGCGTCTCGCCGCCGTAGCGGTCGCTGCGCGCGTTGGAACCGGCCCAGAAGAACTGGTCGATCAGGTAGCCGTGGGCGCCGTGCAGTTCGACCACGTCAAAGCCCAATCTGCGCGCGTCCGAGGCCGCGCTGGCAAAGGCGGACACCGTGTCGGCGATGTCTTCCTCGCTCATCGCCACCCCGTTCGGGTCGCCCGGGCCGTTGAGGCCGGAGGGGCTCTCGACCGGGACGGGCGGCGTCCAGCCGCTCTGGCCGCGGGTGGCGCCGGTGTGCCAGATCTGCGGGCCCATCCTGCCGCCGGCGGCGTGCACGGTGTCGATGACATTCTTCCAGCCGGCGAGCGCTTCGTCGCCGTGAAAGAACGGAATGCCCGCCTCGTTGCGCGAGGACGGCCGGTCGATGACGGTGCCTTCGGACAGAATCAGGCCGACATCGGCCTCGGCGCGGCGGCGGTAATAGTCGGCGATGTTCTGTCCGGGGATGCCGCCCGGCGCGAAGGTCCGGGTCATCGGCGCCATGACGATGCGGTTCCTGAGGGTGAGGGACTTGAGCTGGAAGGGGCGGAACAGGCTGTCTGCATTCGGGGAGGTTGGCATGAAATCTTGCGTCCTTTTCATCGGGAGCCTTGAGGTATATAGTTTATACCAAGGATCAAGAACGCACTTTGGATCAACCAGGTATACCGAAGGAAACCACCATGGGCGAAACCACCTGCCAGAGCTTCTTCGCCAGCTGTCCGAGCAGGGTGCTGTTCGACCAGATCGCCGACAAATGGTCGATGATGGTGCTGACGGTGCTTGATGCCGGACCGATGCGGTTCAACGCCATCAAGCGGCATCTCGAGGGCATCACACAGAAGGCGCTCACCGAATGCCTCAGACGGCTCGAGCGCAACGGGCTCGTCGAGCGGCGGGTGCTGCCGACGTCACCGGTGGGGGTCGAGTACGAGATCACCCCGCTCGGCCGCACGCTGCAGCCGCCTTTCAAGGCGCTCTATGCCTGGACGGTCGAGCAGATGCCGAGCGTCGAGGACGCGCGGCGCGCCTTCGACGGGCGTGCCGGGTAAGCCCGCGCCGGATCCGGTCGGAGGCTTCCAACAGGCAATGGGCTGTCGCCGGCTGTGGCTGCTTCGCTTGGTTGCACGGAATTACGGGGCGTTGCGCGGATGGCCGGTCGCCTGCCTGCGATAGCTGCAGTCACGTCGCCGGGCGCGCCCTACGCCGAGCGCCGGGTGCGGTCGTTTGCCGCCGGTAGCAATGCGGGCGATCCGCCTGCTGCCGCCTGCCGGACGTGGTCGGCGAAGGCAGCCGCGTCAACCGGCCGACCGAAATGGTAGCCCTGGAATTCATGACAGCCGCATTCGAGCAGGAAGGCGTGCTGGGCCGAAGTCTCGATGCCCTCGGCGAGCACGACAAAGCCGAGGTCGATGCCGAGATGCACGATGCTCCTGACCAGGGCTCCGCCGCGATCGCTCTCGAGCGATTCCTGCACGAAGCTGCGGTCGATCTTGAGCTGGTCGACCGGCAGGCGCCTGAGATAGCTCAGTGACGAATAGCCGGTGCCGAAATCATCGAGCGCGAAGGTGATGCCGATGGCGCGCAAGGCGTTCATTTTGGCGACGGTGGGCGCCAGGGCGTGGACAATGACGCTTTCGGTCAGCTCCAGCTTGAGCCTCGCCGGATCGATGCGATGGCGTCTGACGGTGCCGAGAACGGTGCGCTCGAAATCCTCGAGTTGAAACTGGCTGGCGCTGACATTGACGGCTAGGGTCAGCCGGGCGAGCGCCGGATCGTCCTGCCATTGCGAGAGGGTGCGGCAGGCCTCGGCGAGCGCCCAGCCGCCGAGCAGCGGCATCAGGCCTGCCGCTTCGGCGGCTGGAATGAAATCGTTCGGTGGGATCAGACCACGATCGGGATGCTGCCATCGCATCAGCGCCTCTGCACCGATGATCTGCCCGGTGCGGTCAACTTGCGGCTGGAAATGCAGGCGCAGTTCGCGGTTGCGAACCGCGTTGCTGAGGTCCAGCATCAAGCCTTTCGGCCGGGTGAACTCCTTCTGGATGGCATAGATGCCGCCGCACAGCATTGCCGTCGCCAGGATGGAGTTGACCCAGATGCCGCCGGCGCGGATGTCGTCCGGGATGGTCCGGGCGAAGGGAAAGGCATAGGTGGTACTCGACAGCACGATGAATCCGACAAGACACGCCGCCGTGACCAACAGCTGGAAGGCCGACCTGCGCCTGAGATGGTTGATGTAGCCCAGCATCGCGATCACCAGCAGATACAGATGGGTGATCCTGGGAATATCCGCGCTCGGTTCATCGAACATCAGGGCGTAGCAGACCGTGAAGATCATCAGGGTGACTTCCGAGACGATCAAGGCGGAATTCAAACTGCCCGCCCTGATCATCGCCCAACTCGCCGCCGCAAGGCCGGCGAGCAGCAGGTCGGCGGCGGCAATCGGCCACTGCTGCCTCGAGGCGAAGAACGCCGTCCAGAACAGGCTGACTGCCAGGATCAGGATCGCGGCGGTTTCATAGGCGAAGATCAGTCGGAGCGACTGCCTGTCTGCAGGGGATGCCGTCGATGGGGCCGATAGGGGTTCCGCCAAATTCATCTCACAAGTCACGGCCGCCACTTCAAGGCGGGCCTGCATCCATCCCGAGCAAGGCATGCCACGATCATCCTTAAGAAGATCGACCATGCCGGGTGCAAGAAGTCGCCTTCCATCGCGTCGGTTCTAGCGCAGAGCGAGGCAGGGTTCGTGGAGCGGCGGGTGCTGGCGATGCGCCGGTGCCCACCGATTGCGAGGTCGTCTCACTTACTCAGCCGGAGGCGGCGCCGTTCGGGACGCCACATGGCGGAACATGGTGCACGAGGTCGGTGTCGCTCCCGTCGGGGTCCCCTCGACCGGCAACTGGCCCGGCCTCAATCGAACGCGGCGAAATAGGCCGCGCCGGCGTCGGTCAGCAGGGGCCGCGCCTGCGACAGCGGTATTTCCAGCAGGTCGTCGGTGCAGGCGAAAATGGCGTGGGGCAGGTCCTTGAGCGTGAACACCAGGCTGTGCTGGCGGAAATAGACGCCGAGATGGGTCCGCACGAGGTCGTCCAGACCGCAATCGGCTTCGCGCTGGCTGTCCGAGCGGTCGCGGCGGGCATTGACATAGGCGGAGAGGTCCGGCCCGGCAGCGTCGCCGTTCCAACCGGCCAGCAAGCGATCCGCGTCGATCGGCCTGCCGGTCACGGCATCGACCAGATGGTCACGCGTGAAGTTGTCGGGATAGGCGCCGGCGCAGAAATAGCTGCCGGATTCGGCAAAGCCCATCAACCGGGAGGTGAGATGCTCCGGCCGGACGCTCCAGTTGCCGTCGAAGCCGTCGCTGCCGTCACTGGGCGATCCGGACCAGCCGAAGCCGAGATAGGCGGTGGCAGCGCAGGCGAAGGCGGGCGCTTCGGCCTGCAGCCGCTGTTGCGCCAGATAGGCATTGAGCGGCGCCGGGTCGGCGCCGGCGAGGCTGACGATCACCGGATAGTCGAGGCCGTTGCGAGGGTCCGTGTCCATCCGGATGACCCCATCGCCGAACGGCAGTTCCGGTCCGCGGTCGAAGGCGATCTCCATCCTGAGGAAGTCGTAGGGCCGTTCGGCAGTGCTCACAACCGGATCGGCGGTGTCATCGGCGGCCGGATCGGGCGCAGATCCCGTCAGCGCCTCGAACGGATCGCGGCTGCCGTCGCCTTCCGCACGGCGTGCCCGCAGCTGGAGGTCGATCTGCAGCGTCCTGCCGTTCGGCAGGGCGCGCCACGTGCCGCGAAGCCGCTTGTCGCCGACGGCGCCGGGCAGCGTCCATTCGGCGCCAATCGGGGCCTCGGTGACAAGGTCGCCGCCCGCGGTGCGGCACAGGGCCTCGGTGCAGGCGCTCTCCTCCATGATCCGCAGGCCGCCTGCATGGACGGAGAGGTGCAGGGGAATGTCGACACCCTTCGACCGATAGGCATAGCGGCCGACCTGCGGGGTGATACCGCCAGAGGTGGTGAGTTCGACGATCACCGGCAAGGAGCCGATATGGCCGCTGTAGCTGACCGCGTCGGCCGCTGCCGGCATTGCCGGGAAGGCGCCGAGGGCAGCGAGAGCGGAGAGGGCGGCCCGGGCAGGCATCAGGCGCATCGAAGTCTCCTTGCGGGATCAGGTGAGGGAGCAGCCGTCAGGCCCTGTCGCGCGGGCGGGCCAGCGACAGGGTGAGCCCGGACAGGCCGATGGCGCCGATCCATGGTGCCATCGAGACGGCAAAGGCGGCCAGATAGGTCTCGTAGGAACGGCCCCAGAGCATCCATTGCAGCAGCCAGCCGCCGAGGAAGCCGCCAATGGCGGCGGTTCCTGCCATCAGCCAGGGGCCGGCCGGCCGGCGAGGCGCGGCGACCGTCGCCGGGCTGCGGCCGGAGGCAACGAAATACCCGATCGAGGCGGCCAGCGCCGCGACCAGGGCCACGGCCGGGCAGATGACGAAGGCCAGCCCCATGGCGTTCGCGCCCTCGCGGTCGGAGACGTCGAGGAGGTCGAAGACCAGCAAGCCGATGCCGAGGGCGGCGGCATAGGCGCCGACGAGCACCGCCAGGGCGACGAGCGCCGTCTTGAAAAGTCGCAAGCCCATCCGGTCCTCCGCCCTGGTCCACCTGGCCATGCGCCATCGGCGCTGCCGATGATAGCGCCGAATCCGGTCTTGGCGAGCGATTTCGCGGCGACAGCTTCGGCTGCCGCGGCACAGGTCAATGGGGAAAGTCGGCGCCAGGCGTTGCGCGCGTCCGGCGCGGGCCGTAAGTTGCCGGTCTCGCCCATCCCGACCGGGTCCTTCCACTGAAAGCGCGCAAGATGATCCTCCTTTGTCGAGCCAGCCTGGCCCTCTTGCTTGCCGGCACTGCCGTCGGACTCGCCTCGCCGGCCTTCGCCGACAGTCTTGTCGCCGTCTCCTCGACCGCGATGGCGATCACCGGCGACATCGAGCTGGATGATTTCGGGATCGTGTTTGAAAACGGCGAGTCGCTCGTTTTCGATGAACTGGTCGGCGACACCTTCATGGTCGGCGGCGAGCAGGTCGGCGCCTCGGTCTACAGCGTCCGGACACCGTCCGATCCGGAGCTCAACCAGGGCAACAGGCTCTGCGGCCAGGGCGATGTCACCTATGTGGCGGCCTGGGGAGACGCGTCGGATGCCAGCCTGACCATCGTGGCGGTGTTCGACACCCAGGATGTGCCGGACGGCGACGACGCCATGTGCGCCTCCTACACCTATGCCTATCCGTGACCGGAGCCGCGGCGGGGCGCGGCGGTTCCTGGGCAGGGCGCTGAGCGTCATCACCGCCGGCTATGCACTGGCAGCGCTGGCATCGCTTGCCCTGGCCGTCGTCGGGGTGAATGGACTTTTCGGCCTCGAGCCCGACCCGTTTGCGTCGATCTTCGCAATGCTGCTTGCCATGCCCTGGTTCCTTCTCATCGATTTCGGTCCCGCCGCTGTGCCGGAATTGGCGGCCTTCGCCATGCTCGTGCTGGGGATGGCGGTCAATCTAGGCATTCTCCTGGGCCTGCGCCGGTTGATGCGGCGCGGGCGAGGCGTGCTATAGTGGCGCCGATGCAACCGATGCGACGGACATTGCGATGATACCCTGGATCAGGCTCGACGCCGTGCAACTCGACGACGGACAGGAACTGCGGCTGATGAGCCGCGGCTCGGAATTCTCCATCATGCTGGGCTCCAACGAATTGATGAACAGCCGGCTCAGCGGCTCGGAGGAGGCGCTTGCCGACCTCTCCTGTGGACGGCTCGGAACACGGCCGCGGGCGCGGATGCTGGTTGGCGGACTCGGCATGGGGTTCACGCTGCGCGCGGCGCTTGCCGGCCTCGGGGCCGGGGCGGAGCTCACCGTGGCGGAACTGGTGCCTTCGGTGGTCGCCTGGGCTCGCGGACCGATGAGCGAGGTTTTCGCCGGCTGTCTCGAAGACCCGCGGGTGCATGTGCATCTGGGCGATGTCGGCGAACTGATCCGGGGCGGCGACGGCGCCTGGGACGCCATCCTGCTCGATGTCGACAACGGACCGGACGGGCTGACCCGCAAGGGCAACGACGCGTTGTATTCGGCCGCGGGGCTCCGCGCGGCGCATCGGGCGCTTGCGCCCGGCGGCATCTTCTCGGTCTGGTCCTCGGCCCCCGACGCGGCCTTCAGCCGCCGGCTCAGGCAGGCGGGATTTGCGGTCGAGGAAGTGCCGACGCGCGCCAACGGCAAGCGCGGCGGCGCCCGCCACATGATCTGGCTGGCCACCAGAGCATTTCCAGACGAAGTGAATTTCACTTCGTCGTAGGACAATGCGACAAATCAAAAACTTGGACCGCGTCTGCGATTCAATGAAAAGCGGAAGCGCTCCCAGGCCGCCTGACCATCCGTGCGGCGGCACCCGCTGCCGCGCCGGGCGGCGTCAGCTCACCGAAAACAGGATCGCTGTCGCGTCGTCGCTCTGCTTGAACCGCGGAAATTGATGGCCATCGGCATCCTCGGCCTCGATGCCGCGCAGTTCCGTGCAGAGCGCCGCCAGCCCGCGCTGGCGGGCGGCGGCCACCAGGCCGACGGCGGTATAGGCGGCATAGCGGTCCGCCAGCGCGCTGAAGCCGTCGCTCATCAGCAGCCCCTGCAGCGGCCGTCCGTCGAGGAATTCGGGCGGCACCCGGGCGAAGCTCGCATGGTCGGCGGCGTCGGGATTGCGTCCCAGCGTCCAGACCGGCGAGCCGGGCTTGTTGTAGCCGGCGCGAAACATCCGCATCCGCTCCTGCTCGGCCTCGTCGTGAAGCATCGACGGCAGGCGCTTGAGCCCGCCGGCGCGTGCAATGGCGGCACGGGCGGAGATCTGCTCGGCGTCCGAAAACTCCGGCAGCGGCGTATGGCTGAACACGGCGCCGTCAGCGTTGACGAGATGGAGCACGCAGTCTCCCAGTCCGGAGATTTCCAGCCGGTCGCCGACCAGGCGGAGCATTTCGTAGCCGGCGACCGGGTAGCGCCAGTCCTCCACGACGGCTGCCGCGGCGTCGGTCTCGGCATCCAGGAAAGCGCGCACATCCGTGTTGACCTTGCGGATGATGTCGGTGGTGTATTGTCCGCTGCTGCACAGCGCCGCAAACCGGTTGCGCGCCATCTCGGACAGCCACGCCGCATCGGACCCGGGATGGGCGGTCAGTCGGTCGCCGCCAAGGCCCGTGGCTCCGTCGAACACGAAACAGGCCGTCGCGGTCCAGCCCATGCAGTCTTCATTGCAGCGCCCCGGATGGCCGGGTCGGGAAAGCGAGTCCAGGATCCGCAGGCTTTTCAATGCATTTCGTCCACATCATCGGCGGCATGTTGGTGCAAAAGGCCAGGCTGTTCCACTCATCGGGCGTCTTGCCCGGCGGTGGTTGAACCTTGATTAAGCACTTTGTGCCAGAATGCGGCGACAAGATGATAACGGATCTATCCAGGGGATCATGGCATGTGGAAGACGACAATTCCGCGAATCGGTGCGGCGGCGATGTGCCTGGCGGCCACTCCGGCGCTGGCGCTCGATTTCAACGAAGCGTTGCGCACCGTGTTCGGCTCCGACAAGCTCAAGGATCTCGGTGTCCCCATGCTGCTCGGTATCGGACTCGTGGCCGTCATTCTGTTCTGGGTGGCGCTGCGCATCGGCAAGCGCCGCCAGCGGCGGATGATCGAAGGCTATGATGCGCAGCTCAACGACTATTCGACCAGGCTGCGGCGCAATCTCAAATAATCAGACCGCATCCGGACTGTCGCGAAAGAATTCAGGGGAGCCGGCGGCGTCGCCCAGAAAAGCGGCGAAGCGGTTGAGGCTCTCGGCGGCCCCCGGATCCCGTGCGGCGATCGCGGCGGCCAGCGATCCGATGATCCGAGGCTCGATCAGGACCGTGTCCCGGCGCCAGTCGGGATGCCAGGACTGCGTGAACACCGAATGGCTGGTGCCGAGATGGGCCTGCAGGGCAGCGCGCCAGGCGCGGCGCACCGTCTCCGGAGCATGGCTTCTGTTGACCTCGAGCATGAGCAGGACAACCCAGTCGGGGACGGAGTCGTTGTTGCGCGGCAGGGGCGGCAGGGCGGCGCCTGCAAGCCCAAGCGCGGCCTTGAGACCAGCAAACCAGTCATCCTCGTAGGCGAGACGGATCACGCTCCCGGCCGCGTAAGCCGCCTTCATTCCGTCGGTCAGGCCTGCATGATCGGTCAGGCGCCGGGCGCGGGGATGGGCGGAAAAATCGTCGAATTCAAGCGTCGTGGCCCACAGATCGCTGGCCCCATTGGCCGGATTGACGATGCATTGCCGGTAATAGGACCGCAGCCAAGGCAGCCGGGCCCGCGTGATGAGCAGGATCTCGGTGTCAAAGCCGGCCGCGCAGTCCCGGAACCGGGCCAGGTGGCTGTCGCTGAAATCATCGAGATGGTTGGAAAGTCCTTCGCTTGACAGGATGACCGTGGGCGAGGTCGAGCCGGCCAGCACCGAGCCCAGCGTGTCGAACGTGCCCGAGCGAAGGGCGCCGACCAGAAACTGGTGCTTGTCCTCGCCCTCGGCGAAGGCATCGGGGTAGTCGATCCCGTGCGGGCGAAGAGTGTGCGCATTGGCACGCAACCATGCCTGCAGGGCGCTGGTCCCGGTCTTCGGCAACCCCACATGCAAAAGCAGTTTCCGGCGTCCGGTCATTCGGCATCCTCGTCACCAAAGCACATAGCATGAGTGCGGTTTCACGCCATGTGCTTTAGCGCCTTATAATTATGCATGTCGTGATCCCGAAACCCCTGCACACTTTCCGGCGACATGCATCGGTCCTGCAATCTATCGCCGGGGCGGGCGCCGGACCAGCCGGCCCGGACGGAAATCCGCAGTTGCGCAAGACTGTTCCTATCCCCGATGCCCTGCACCCTGCCACTTAGCGGTCGGCCTAGTCGCACAGGACGGGGTCGAAGCGCGCATATTCGTCTCTGGAGATCGCCAGCGCCTGGTTGGCGCGGTCGACCCAGATGTCCACGGCGGTTGCCCCCGTGGGCTGCAGCCTGCCATCGACGTCGATGCGATGGTGGTAATGCAGCGCACGGATCTCGGCCGGCCGCCATCGCGCATAGGCCTCCGGTTCGAAATGGGTAGGGAAATTGTCCTCGGTCGCCAGCGGCTCGAAGGGCAGGTCGAGCTCGATCATCGCCAGCATGAAGCCGAGCTGGTCGATATGGATCGCGGCGTCGCGCAGCAGTCCGATCTTCCGCGAGCATTGCATGGTCCAGTCGATCCAGCGCTCGCCGACAAGATCGAGACAGGTTCGCGGCAGGACATACAGCCCGCCATTGCAATTGTATCGGTGCGTGGGATGCCCCGGCGCGAAGTCGGGACATCGGTCGAGGGTTGCGTCGGGAAAGCCCATCTCGCTCAGCAGCTCCCGCAATCTGTCGCCGGGCGGGTTCGGCTGGTCGACAATCTTGGCGCGGATCTTTCCGGCTTCGATCAGACCAGCGGGAGAGGCCATGAACGCGATGTCGATGTCGCTCATGATCAGATAATCGGCGCCCGACCGGGCAAGATGAGAGAGTTGCCCGAGCTTGTTGCAGTAGGGGGATGCGGCAAGGCCGAAAGGTGGAACCTGCACCAGCTCGATGCCGTTCCGTCGGGCGAAGTCGGTCATTTCGGCCGGAATGTCGCCGACATGGAATGCGATCCGATGCAGGGCACGGCCAGGGTCGACCATATCGAGAGAACGGCTCCAGACTATGAACTGCCTGTAGAATTTGCGACTGCGATCAAGAACGCAGGAAATCGAGCATTTCATGGCGTCTGGCCTTGGCTTGACCCTGACTGGACGTCGAAGATGGTTGAAACCATGAGCAGACCTGAAATTCTGTATTCAAACATGCATCGAGCCGCGGATTGCGGTGCAAGATATCCCTCCTGACGCATGCTTGCCGCGCCGCGGTCGGTCACAGGAATGGATTTGACGATCATGCGGGTTCCGGCCGGGTCTTCTCTGGCGGATTTCAGGAGATCGGCACGACATCGCCGGGTGCGGCGTCTTGCCTGGGGGTGTCAAGGCACGGCGCATTCGACATCCGCTGCGCCGATATCGCTGCGGCGGTGCCGGGAGGGTGATTGAACAGGCTTGGCGCCATCCCCGGCATGGCTCCGGTCAGCGTGCTCGCATCCGGCTACGGGCTTGCGGTGGGCCTGTCCTGCTCCAGATCGGCGATGCGTTGGTGCAGTTCGGCGATGTAGATGTGGGCCTTTTCCAGTTCATTGAGCATCCGGGTTATCTTGTCCGTGACATCGATCGGCTCGCCCGCCAGGGTCGGCCCGACTGCGGGCAGGTACTGGTTGGCCCACATGTCCCGGGCGTGTTCCTCGATTGTCGGAAGCTTCGACGGATCGGCAAAAACAAGGTCGCAGGGCGGGTTCGGCGGAGCGCATGTGCCGCCGGCACCGGTGACCAGATTGCCCTGGATGGTGAGGCCACCCGCCGCACCGGCGCGGAAAATGAAGTCGGCGCCGACCGATGCCGCGTCATTTAAGGCAAACTCTCCGTCCGTGCGCAGCACCAGCTGCCAGGTGCGGTTGATGGCGGCATTGGTGTTTTCCATCGTGAGCGTCGTGGCGGCATTGTCGGACCGGCTGATATGCAGCGCCGTGTCAGGCGTGGTGCCCGCACCGAGACCGACATTTCCGACATTGTTGATGTAGACCGAACTGGTCGGAGCCCCGGGCTGGATCCGGAACGGCAGCCGGCTGCCGTTGGTGACGTCGCGAACGAAGAAATTGGCCTCGTTGCCGGCCACGTCCCAGGTCTGGGCGGGGAATCCGGAGGAGCCGTCCTGTTCCATCCGCATGGCGGGCGTGTTTCCGCTGCGGATGTGCAGGTCGAGCACGGGCGTGGATGTCTTGAGACCGAGCCGGCCCACGGAATCGACGAACATCGAATTGCTGGGCGCATTGCCGGTGATGGTGAAGGGGACCGTGGCGGCGGTCAAATCCTCGATGGAGAACTTGTTGGCGCCGCCGCTGGCGCTGTCATTGGCGGTCAGTTGCCAGTCGGTGCTGGGGAAGGTTCCTACCGAGGTGTCGAAGAATCTAACTCGGGTGTTGTTTTCCTTCATCAGAATCGTCGTATCACCAAAGGTCTCGTTATTGACACAGTCGAAGCCGACGCAGAGGCTGCCCTGTATGATGACATCGTCGGCGAATACCTGGTCTGCCTGTGCCGGAGCCGCGCCGAACGCGCCACCGCCGATGCCGACAGCCAGGATGCTTGCGGTCAACAGGTTCTTGCGGTCCCTCATCTGACATCTCCCTTCACCCCTCGGGCGCTATTCCTTTTCCTCGACCGGTTTGATGATCGCGCCGTCCCTGATGGTGAAGACGCCGCTCATTGTGACGCTTGCGGGCACGCTGTCCGGGGCAGGCTTGTCACGGCCGTTGTCGAGCTGCACCTGCTTCATCATCACGGACGGATCGGCTGCGGTGAGCTGGTAGTGATACTGCCCGTCTGCCAGCTTGCCGGATCCGCCCAGATCGAGACTGGGTGCGGATTTCTCCGCGTAGGCGCTGGCGAGGTAGCCATCCGGGCCTGTCACCGTCAGCGTGACGTTGCTGTAGGTGCCCTTGATTTCAAAGCCGAGCGTGGCGCCGGAGAAGCGGTTGGCGGCGCTGATGTCCGCCGCGCCGGCGCCGCCGGCCAGCAGCGCTGCCGCGAGACCGGCAAGGCCAACCCCTCGCGCTGACCGCCGGCTTGAAGGTGAGTGTGCTGATCTGCATGCTGCCATTGCGCATCTCCCATAACCGGCCAACCGGATTTCCGGTCATCGTTCGCCAGTCAATATAAAAAGTGCCATCGACAATTCATTACGAAACAGGATTCAATTATACATAAAAGATGAAGTTCAACAAGGCAATGACGCCCACATTTCGAATTCAATTCGCAAAATAAGCTTCAAGGATGCCGATTGTCCGGTGACATGAGAAATTTCTTATTTGCGTGGGCAGTCGGGGGCGCCCGAGTTGCTGACCTGTGCGCGCCGTCCCGAAAGCAGCTATGTCACGCTTGAACGCAGGTTGACCTGGCCGCAACTGCCCGGTCAGCGGCGCGGCACGGCCGGCATCAGCACTGCGGCCAGTCGCTGGGCCTCGTTGATCTGTGCCTCGGTCAACCGCGCCGCAGCGGCATCGCGCAACTCGGCCGAACCGGGTTCGCCCGCCGCTGCGGCCAGCATGATCCACCCGTATCCCAGGACGAAATCCTGCGGCACACCCTGACCGCGCATGTGCAGCAGCCCGAGATTGGTCATGGCCGGCGCAATGCCGGCGCGGGCGGACTTGCGGAACAGGGTTGCGGCGGCGGCGGGGTCGCGATCGACGCCGAGCCCGACGGCCAGCAGATAGGCGAGAATGAACTGCGCCACAGGGTCGCCGCGTTCCGCCGCCGACCGGTGGGCGGCCAGGCTCCCGCCGTCTGCGCCCGGCGGCTGGAGCCTGGCATCGTAGACATAGTCCGTCGCGTCATCAATAAGCGCAAATCCGGTGTCCGGGGCCGTGCCCTGCCGGCCGCCGCGCCGGTACCATTCTGCGGCCGCCGCCTCGTCGATCGGCACGCCGAAGCCGTTTTCGTACATCACGCCGAGATTGGTCATGGCCTGCTTCAATCCCTGGTCGGCGGCCTTCCGAAACCAGCCGGCTGCGGTTGCGTAGTCCTGCGCCACGCCTTCGCCCCGCACATACATCAGCGCCAGGTTGTTCTGCGCACGGGCCTGCCCCTTTCCGGCGGCGGCCTGCAGGAGCTCGAATGCGCGAGCCGGATCCCGCGGCACGCCTTCGCCGCGCTGGTGGAGCAGGCCCAGACTGGCTTCGGCGTCGGCAAGGCCCTGTGCCGCGGCAAGGGCGTACCATCTCGCCGCCTGAGCCGGATCTCGCGCCACGCCCTCTCCGTTTTCATACATCCGCCCCAGGTCGAACTGATGTTCGGGCGCACCCTGTTTCGCGGCACTTGCATACCATTTCAGGGCCGCCGCCCCGTCCCGCGCCACGCCCAGTCCCGCGGCAAGCAGTGCGGCATAGCCGTTCTGCGCCTCGGCATCGCCCTGCCGGGCTGCCAGACCCAGCCAGTGCGCGGCCGCGGCATGATCCTGCAGGACTCCCACGCCGCGGGCATGAATCCAGCCGAGCTGCTTCTGCGCTTCCGCGTCCCCGGCTTCGGCGAGCGGCCGGAGGCGTGCCAGCGCCGTGGCGACATCGGCAATTTCCGGCACCGCGGAAGCAGCCGGTCCTTCCGCGCATGCCGTGCCCGCCGATGCGACCGCCAGCGTCAGGACCGTGGCGATGAGGCCGGCGGCCGCCCTTCCGACGGAGGTCATCGGGCGGCGTCCGGCTGCCCACTTGTCCAGTCGCGCGCGGCTGCCTGCGCGCGCGCGACCTGCTCGGGCGTCATCAGCGCGGCCAGCAGGGCGCGCTGCCTGACCGCCTCTGGATTGCCCTCGGCGGCCGCGAGATTGACCCACTTGTGGGCCTCGACATAGTCCTGGCCGACTCCATCGCCCCGGGCGTATCTGAGCCCCAGCATCAGCTGCGCATAGGTTTCGCCCCGGTCGGCGGCGTCGCGGTAGAGCGCCAGCGCCCTGTCGGCATCGACAGATCCGCCGCCGGTTTCCAGCAGATGCGCCAGGCGGCCCGCCGCGGCCGCGTCGCCGGTCGCGGCGGACCGCTCGAGCGCGTCCCGCGCCGCCGTGTCCCCGGCGGCCGCGGCGACTTCCATCCATGTGGCCAGTTCCGACCTGTCGGCGCCCTCGATGCCGCCGCGCGCGGCAAGCTGGCCAAGCCGCAGCCGGGCTTCCCGCCAGCCGGCCTCCGCGGCCCTCCGGTACCAGTGCACCGCCATGGCCGGATCGGGTTCAAGGCCGCGGCCCCGTTCGTACAGAAGTGCAAGCGCGGCCTGGGCGCGCGGCAGTCCGGCCTCGGCCGCCTGGCGGTACCAGTCCGCCGCCACGGCATCGTCGGCCGCCACGCCGGTGCCGGTCGCATACAGGTAGCCCAGGCTGCTCTGCGCGCCGGCGTCGCCCTGCGCGGCCGCCCTTTGGAACCATTCCAGCGCTTTGGCGGTGTCGGGATTCTCGCCCTGCATGGCCATGGCGCCAAGCAGCGCCTGTGCCTCCATGAGGCCGGCCTCGGCCGCGGCTCTGTAGAGGTCCATCGCCCCGGCCTCATCTCTGCCGATGCTCCGGCCTTCGCTCATGGCGCGGCCAAGCGCATACTGCGCCGGGGCGTATGCGCCTTCGGCGGAGCGCTGCAGCCAGGCCAGCGATTCGCCCTGGTCGGCGGCCACTCCCGAGCCCTGCCGGTAGATGAGGCTCAACTGGAACTGCGCGGCGGCCACGCCGCCGACCGCCGCCGCCCGCAGCCAGGTGAAGGCTGCCAGCGGATCCGGGTCGATGCCCGTGCCGTTGCGGTAGAGCAGGCCCAGTTCGTACTGCGCGGTGGCATTGCCCTTCTCGGCTGCGCGCGTCAGCCAGTGGACGGCCCCGGCCGCGTCGCGCTCGACTCCAACGCCCTGCAGATGGAGCCGGCCCAGCAGCGCCATCGCCTCCACCTGGCCACCGGTTGCCGCCTTTTCCAGCCATTTCGCCGCTGCCGCCGGGTCGCGGACGCCGCCCTTGCCCTCCAGCAGCATGTGCGCCAGCCGGTATTCGGCCAGCGGATCGCCTGATTTCGCCTGGGGCTCGAGCAGCCGGCGGGCGGTTGCGAAATCGCCGGCGCGGTAGGCCTGCTCGGAAGCGGCCATGTTGCCCGGGGCCTCGGTACCGGCAGGGCCGGCCCCTGGCGGCGCCTGCCCATCCTGCCGGGCCGAGGGGATCGGTGACGGCGTTGCGTCACCGGCCGCGGCGGCGACCGGCCAGGCGAGGCAGGCTGCGGTCAGGGTGAGGAGAAGGATGGTCGGCAAAGGCAGCTCGCGCATGGGTTCACTCCCGAAAGGGTCGCCGGCGCAGCGCGGCGGCGGATTGCGGCCGGGTCGGGCGCGGCCGACATCGTGGCAATGGCGCCGCGCGAATGCTCATGACGGGGCCTGCATGCGGCTGATCCGGTAGCGGGCGCCGGCAGGCAGCGGACCGGTGATGTCGATATGGCCGCCCGTCGACCAGTCGATGCGGAGGCTGTCGACGGTGTCGGCCGCGCCGAGGCCGAAATGCGCGACCGGGACGTCAAACGACATGTAGCCGCCGCCGAGCTGCAGCTCGCGCGTCTGCATGGCGCCGTTGCCGTAGCGGATGGTGAGGCGGTTGCCGATGCCGAAGCGGTTGCCGATCTCGTCGGCGAAGTCGAACGCGACGGCGTTGCCCGCGGACGAGTTGTTGACGAAGGCAATGAGCGGTCCATTGACCGGCACGGAGACGAAGTCGATGTCGCCGTCATTGTCGATGTCCGCGGCGGCCGCGGCGGCGGTGATCAGGTAGTCCTCCAGTCCGAAGCCGGAGGTTGCCTCCTCGAACGTGCCGTCGCCCCGATTGCGGAAGAAGATGTTGGAGGGCGAGACCTCGTTGGGAACCCATGTGCCGTTGACGATGTAGACATCCTGCCAGCCGTCATTGTCGACATCGGTGATCTTGGTGTCCCAACTCCAG
Organism: Hoeflea marina; assembly: GCF_003182275.1. Taxonomy (GTDB): domain Bacteria; phylum Pseudomonadota; class Alphaproteobacteria; order Rhizobiales; family Rhizobiaceae; genus Hoeflea; species Hoeflea marina. Next base: position 416,800 of record NZ_QGTR01000004.1, on the reverse strand, counting down.
CCGCCGACATCGAGACCGGCAGCCTCGGCGCGCTCGTCATAACCGCCGCCCCTTGCCGGGACCAGCAGCACGTTGCGGCGCAGGATCTGCGGGATGGCCGCAGCCAGCTCCGCCGCCGTCGGTTGGCGGACGGGCCTGAAGTGGATGTCGCACAGGGTTCGCGCCCGCTTCGCGCCGATCGGAATCAGGTCGCAGACCGCCGGATCATGGTTCTGGATCGCCAGGTCCTTGACCAGCATGGCCCTGCATTCAGCCTGGTAGCGTCCGCTCATCTGTCCGCACTTGCCGGCATAGCCGGGGTCGAAGCTGTGGCCGGACTTGTACCACGACTTGATGTCGATGTTGGTCTGGCAGCTGGCATGGTCCCCGGAGCGCTCGATGCCGTCGCAATAGTGCTCGAGCGGCCGCATCCTGAGCTTCCTGGAGACGCCCGAGGATCGTCCGGCGATCTGGGCGATGTAGATCGACGGCCTGCCGGAATTGTCGAGATCGGCCGTCTTGATGCTCATCGTCGTCGTTGTGGTCATCGGAATCACGCCGTCGTTCCTGCCGATCGGAGTGAAGCCGCCGCGGCCGTCGCCGTGCGAGAAGATGTCGGGCTGCTCGAAATCGTTGCCCTCCAGGAGGTCGAGCGCGCCGTCGAGGTCGATGTCGCTGAGCAGCATCGACAGGGTCTCGCCTGGCGGTCCTGGCAGTTCGGCGAAGTGCTCGCCCGTCAGCCTGCCGGCATCGTTGAAGATGATGCGGTTGGTCGCCTCCTCGCCGGGGATGCGGCGGTACCAGCCGGCGGACCAGTTGCCGACCGCCAGGTCTAGGTCGCCGTCGCGGTCGATGTCGCCGAAGCTGAGCGCCATTGCCAGCATGGCGTCATCCCTGTTGGCGACGCGGGCCAGCCGGGCGGCGTCGAACCTTCCGCCGACATTGGGCAACAGGTAGTTTCCTTCGGCATAGGTGGCAACAAACAGGTCCAGCCAGCCGTCATTGTCGATGTCCACCGGGACGGCGTTGAACACCGCCATGCCGGCGAGGGCGCCGAGGGGCACGTCCTGCCGGGTGAAGCGGCCGCTTCCGTCGTTGCCGTAGATGTAGAGCCCCTTCTCGGATGAGGCGAACACCAGATCCGGATCGCCGTCGCCGTCGTAATCGCCGGCGGCGACCGAGCGGCCTTCCCAGAAGGGAGGCCACATGTCGCCGAAGGAGAATTCCACCGGCTTGTCGAGGCCGAGATGCCAGGCTTCCAGCCGGGTGAAGGGGGCTGCGCCAGCGGGCGAGCGCGCGGCAAACGGCGTCGGGGTCAGCGTGATGCGGCTGGTGCCGTCGCTCAACTGCCGGAACGGGGTGCCCCCGGGCATCGTCGTGGCGGCGTGGGCCGCGCCGACCAGGTTGATTTCGAAACCGGTCAGGATCTCCAGCGCCTTGCGGCTCTGCCGGTCGTGCCACAGCGAGATGCCGGCCCCGGCCAGCACGCCGAACACCATGATGGTGCCGGCGAGCAGGAGAGCGGCACGGGCGGAAATGGCGCCGGCGACGATGAAGAAGGAATAGACCGAGAAGATGCCGAGCGTGAACAGCAGCGCCATGACATAGCCGGGTGCGAGGCCGCCATTCATCAGGGCGCCGGTGGCGACCACGTCGAATCCGATCGGCACCGGCAGGAAGGTCCCGACGACCGCGATGGCAACCAGCCCGACGAAGCCGAAGCCGGCGCCTTCAAGCAGGCTGGCGGGTACAAGGGTGGCGACGACGGCGCCGAGGAACCCGGCCAGGAGCATCAGAGGCACGGTGGTGCGGACGATGAACCAGAGATTGCTCAGATAGTCGGCCACGAACAGCAGCACCGCCCGCTGCAGGGTCTCGCGTTCCGCAGAATCGAGCCGCGGCGAAGGAAGGGCGAGGGCCTTGCGGGACCCGACGGCGGCCTGCAACTGCCAGGCGGGAAGCAGCCGGCAGATCAGCGGCACGGCGACAAGGATGACCAGCAGGGACAGCACGATCTTCGTGACCGCCATGTAGACCGGGAACAGCGAGAACAGCATGGTGAGCACGACGATGTTGAGCGTCGGCGAGGCGATCATGGCGGAGAGTGTGGATTCGGCGCGGGCGCCGCCCGAATACAGGCCTTTCGCGATCGGGGCGGCGCAGTTGACGCAGACCCCGAGCGGAGCGCCGAACACCATGCCGAGCGCCGAGTTGGAAAAGCCGCCCTTGAAACTGTGCCTGCGCAGGTAGCCGAGAAGGGTCAGGAAGGCGGCGGCAAACAGCACGCCGAAGGTCATGCCCTGCCGGTTGGTGCTGATCCAGTTGACGGTCGAATAGCCGATCTTCCGCCAGGCAGGATGGTCCGGAAGGACCGGATACCTCGCTTCGAAACTGAGCGGGTCCTCAAGCTGGATGGCGCCGCTCATCACCGCCTTGTCGTTGAGCGAGGGATAGCGCGACGTGGTCCAGAAATTCAGCGCGAGAAAGGCCACCAGCAGAACGGCCAGCGTGAAGCGCTTGCCAAAAGGTCTGAGCACGATCACGTCCATCCGAACCTCCCACTGCCCGGAATGTCAGGCCTTCGGCATCGGTCGCGTGCCGGGGCCGGCCGTGGCGAATCCGGCAGTCATGCTGCAACGGGAGCGGTTGTGCTGCCTAAGCTCCAGCATATCGGCCGGCGTATCTCCGGAGAGTAGGAGGAACAAACAGGAAAATCCAGTTGTATTGCGGAACCCGTGCAATACCGGCAGAAGTTCTGCCAGGCTGGACCGTATTGCTTCCGCTGTTCATCACCAATATGCTGGTCAGGCGGGCGGGATACCTGCAGCAGCCGTTCCCGCCGCGCCGATGCGCCGCCGGGTCAGAACTTCATCGTGAAACCGGCGCTGAGGCCGTTGTCCATCAGGTCGCTGCCAAACTGGCCCTGGTAGCTGACCGTGAGGCTGGCGGCGGGCGCGATGGCCAGGCGGAGGCCGAGGTCGACGAGCGCGGTGTCGCGCGGGACGGCAAGGCCCTTCACCGCGAAGGCATCGCCGCCGGCAAATGCCAGATCGGGGACCGGGCCTGTCTCGCCGAAGCCATGGCGCCAGCCGATCTGGCCGGTGGCGGTCAGGGCCATGGTTCCGGCGGGCAGCGCCATCGAGCCGCGCATGCCGAGCGTCGAATAGGTCACGTCCATCCTGTCGGAGCCGCCGGAGAGGGCCGCCGCGTCACCGCTCTCGGAGAAGCCGTCAGTGGCGAGGTGAACATGGGCAAGGCCGATATAGGGATCGAGGCGGACGGCGCCGAGATCGATGCGGTGGGCGGCCTCGGCGAAGATTTGCGAAAGCGTGCTGTCGTAGCTCGCCGAGAGTGAGTCAGAAAAGCCGGAGAAGTCGAGCGTGCGCCCGGTGTCGATCCGGTTGAAGGCAATGGCGCCGCCGCCCTTGAGCACGATGCCGCCGAGTTCGGCGCCGGCATAGGCGCCGAGGTGGTAGCTGTCGACGCCGGCGGAAGAGACGTCGACATCGAACCGCGAGTGGCTGTAGCCGGTGACGAAGCCCAGTCGCACCCCGTCGGTGACGAAGCCGTCCGCACCGATGAACACGCCGCCAATCGAGCGGTCCATGTCGGCGGCATTGTCGTCGCTGCCGGTCCGCCCCCAGGCGCCGAAGCCCTGCATCCACGGCGAGGCGCCGGTCTCGGAGGCAGTCGCGGCGAAGGCCAGCGTGATGCGGTCGGTAACGACGGTGCGGATGTGGCGGCTGTCCTCGATGAGGCCGGACTTCAGCGACGCGTGAATCTCGCCCGAGAGCAGGTCAAAGGCGTCGCGCGCATTGGCTTCATTGGAAAAGAGGATGGCGTTGTACACGGCCAGCGAGCCGCTGCCGGCGGTCTGGTCGAACCGGTTGACGGATCTCGCCACGGCGGTCTGGTTGGCCGTGACGGCGACGCTGTCGAGCGGATGGATCTCCAGGTTCCATAGGTTGAGCGACACGGTTCCGCCCGCGTAGCTCAACGATGAATTTAGGAACGCCGAATCGAGGCTGACGCCGCCGAAGCTGCCGTCGAGCGCGCCGGCCTCGACGATGACATAGGTCTGGTTGAGCGCATAACTGACCGTCGGGTCGTAGGTGACGACCTTGACCGTGGCGCCGCCAAGGCTTGCCGTGCCGGTGACCCGGACCAGGCCGGAGGCAGCGGCGGTGTCGGTGACGACCTCGAAGGTGCTGCCGGAGGCGAAGTCGAGATCGCCCGCGACATCGAGCACGTCAAGCGCATCGCCGGGCGCCAGCGTTGCGCCGGATGCTACGGTGACGCTGCCGACGCTGCCGGTGCCCGCAAGGGTGGCGCCGGCGAGGATGTCGATCGTGCCTGTCAGGCTGCCATTGACGGCGAGAGCACCGGCCGCGACCGTGGTTGGCCCGGCATAGGTCGCGGCGCCTGCCAGCGTCAGCGTGCCGGCCCCGGTCTTGGTCAACGCCAGCGCGCCGGCGCCGCCGTCCTCGATCGTGCCGGAGAACGTCGTGTCCATGTCGTTGAAGATCTCGAGCGTCGCAGCCGCCCCGTTGCCATTGCGGATGGTGCCGGCGCCCGACAGGTTCATCAGCGTCATGTCATAGCCGTTGATCTCCAGGGCGGCGCCGGCGGCAATCCGCATTTCGCCTCCCGCCTGGGTGTCGAACAGGCCATCCGCCACGGTGCTGTTGCCGATTCGCAGGATGCCATCGTCCACGCTCACCAGACTGGCCGAGCCCACGATGCTGGTGCCGCCGTCGCCTCCGAGCACGACCGTGCCGGAGTCATCGCCTGCCAGACCGAAATGCAGCTCTGCGCCTTGCTCGAAATACAATGCGGGCGCCGCGAGCGTCAGGGTTGTGCCTGGACTGGCGAGGATGGTGCCGGTCGACTGGAAGTTCCAACTCAGGGTGTTGCCCAGAGTGATGGTCTCGGCGCCGATCAGATAGGCGCGTCCGAATATCAGCTCGATCGTCCCGAGACCGTCGGCATAGGCGACCAGATCCTGGGTGTCGACAAAGAAGGCGTTGCCATGGACATTCTGAGCCTGGGCAGTGCCGGCGGCGAACAGGGCCGACAGCGCTGCGCCGGCCAGCGCGGTGCCGCGCAGCAGGGCGCCGGGCAACCGGCGGAGCGAGAGGCGCAAAGCAGGCGAAGACGTCGACGCAGTGATCATGGCGGCCCCGGGGGTGCGGCCGAACTGTTCAAGCGCGCATGAAGTGTGATGGTGATCGTTGCAACGTAGCGTATCGCGCAGCAATGGCAATTGCCGCCGTCCATCCGATCGGTGAATTTCAATTTATAATCAATTATTTAGTATAAGAGTCGCGGAAATGACACAGGCCGCCCGGTCAGCCCGGGAGCCTCACATGCGGGCGTGCGCAGCACGGGCGGGGGACGGGCGGGGGACATCGGCCGCCGCAGGCGCGGAGACTGCGTCCGGCATCGCCGACGCCTGCGGCCGGCCGGGCCCGCCCGGCGAGCGCCTCACACCCGCAAGCCGCCCGACCGGGATCGCCAACCATCAGCCGGACGCATCGACGCTTCACGCAAATCCGGGTTTTCGTGCCCCGGTGAAGGTGTTAGGTGTGAGCCCCATCGCCAGCACCGGACACATTCCATGGCCGCCAAGCTCTCCGTCAATCTCAACGCCATCGCCATGCTGCGCAACCGGCGCGACCTGCCGTGGCCGAGCGTCACCGGGCTGGGGCGCATCGCGCTTGCCGCCGGCGCGCACGGTCTGACCGTGCATCCGCGCCCCGACCAGCGCCACATCCGCTTTTCCGACCTGCCGGAGATCCGGGCGCTGATCGACGACGAGTTCCCGCAGGCCGAATTCAACATCGAGGGCTATCCGACCGAGGAGTTCTTCGAGCTGGTCAGGGCATGCGCGCCCGAGCAGGTCACGCTGGTGCCCGACGACCCGGCGCAGGCCACCTCCGACCACGGCTGGGACTTTGCCGGCCAGGGCAATTTCCTGCGCGACTGGGTGCAGCGGCTGAAGAAGTCGGGGGCGCGGGTGTCGCTGTTCTGCGATCCCGATGCCGACGAGGCAGCTCTCACGGCTGCCAAGGCCACCGGCGCCGACCGGATCGAGTATTACACCGGCCCCTATGGCGGCACTTATGATGATCCGGCGAAGGCTGCGGCGGCGCTCGCCGATCTGGAGGCTTCTGCCCGCATCGCGAAAAGGCTCGGCCTCGGCGTCAATGCCGGCCACGATCTGACTGTCGCCAACCTGCCGGCGCTGGCCAGGGCCATTCCCGACCTCCTGGAGGTCTCGATCGGCCATGGGCTGACGGCGGATGCGCTCGAATATGGCATGGCCGAGACGGCGCGCCGCTTCATGCGCGCCTGCGGCGGCTGAGCGATACCGAGGAGGCTGCCCCGGGCGACCCGGATGCCGGGCGGGCGCGAAACCTGCGATCCAGCTGATAGGGCAGGTCACCGCCGAAAGCCGGCCATGTCGCCGACCGATTTCCAGGCAGCAAAGGCGAACCCGTGAGCCATAAGGGACGGGTCTGCCCGCGCCGGGATGCTCGCCCCTCATCGTTGTACGTCTCCGCGTAGGCGGCCATCGAAGGGTGGCATGACGGAGAGGGGGATCGTCAGATATCAGGCACGACGATCTAGAAGTGCTCGCCCGAGCGGAAGGGGCCGACGCGCATGGAGGCGGCAATCAGATAGGCGGTCGACCAGCCGATCAGCAGGAAGCCGTTGATGCTCTCGAGCGCCGCCAGCAGGCGCCAGTCCTTTTCGATGACGACATCGCCATAGCCGACGGTGGAGAAGCTGGAGGTGGAGAAATAGAGCGCCGTCTCCAGGTCGCCGAAGACACCGAGCGCCAGATAGCAGACCGCCCAGAGCCATACCTCGACCGTCAGGATGGCGAAGATGCCGAGAACGACCGAGTTCATTGCCAGGAGCCGGCTGCGCTGGCCGTAATGGCGGACCTTGTCGGTGAGCCAGTTCATGGCATGGGTGACGCCGATGAGCCCGAAGGTGTGGATCAGCACCGTCAGCGAGATGATGAGAGTCCCGAGGGCGAGGTCAAGGAGCATGATGTTTCTTAGCCGAGACCGGGCGCAAGTCAACGGCGCGGCGCACCGGCCGGCGCGTGGCCATGTTCTGCCCGATCAGCGCGCCGTCGCCGTGTCGGCGGCCATCAGGGCAGCCGCGGCCATTCGCACGGCGCCGTCTATCGCCTCTTCGCCGTGGCCGGCCAGCACATGGGCACGGCCGGCGGCCACCAGTGCTCCGCTGAGGGCGGGATTGGCGGCGAGTTCGAGCGTGGCGCGGACAAAGTCCGCCGATGTCTCGGCCCGCAGGTAGTGGGTGCCAGGCACCAGACCGAGACCTTCCACGGCCAGCCCGGTGGCGATGATCGGCCGGCCGACCGCGAGGGCCTCGATCACCTTGATCCGGGTTCCGCCTCCGTGCCGGATCGGCAGCAGCACCATGTTCGCCGCCTGGTAGAGCGGCGCCAAGTCGGCGGGGCTTTCCACCAGATGGCAGCCGTCCGCGCGCTGCAGCGTCTTGATCATGCGCGAGCCGGCATTGCGGCCGGCGATGACGAGTGTCGCCAGAGGCGCGCGGCGGAGGAGACCCGGCATGATCCGGCGCGCGAGCTGGCGCACGGCCAGCTTGTTGGGCCGGTAGGCGAGCTGGCCCACGAACAGCGCTGCGGGAGCGCCCGTGCGGTCCGGCGCCGGAAGCATCTCGCACCAGGCCGGGACCGGATTGGGAACCACGTCGATGCGGCCGCCGAGGCCCATGGCGCGGGCTCGCGCCGCGTCGGCTTCCGAACAGGCCCAGATCGCATCGGCGGCTATCGCGGCGTCGAATTCCGCCTGTCGCGCGAGACGCCAACGGCGCCCGTACAGCAAGCCTGCGCTCCAGCGCGCACCGGCGGGCAAGCGGCTGATGTCCATCTGGCGCAGCAGGTCGCTCTCGATATTGTGGAAGTCGATGACGATGCGGGCGTGGGGGAAGGCCGATCGCAGTGGCTGGACCAGGTCGACGAGACTGGCGCCTTCAAGCAGCAGCAGGCAAGGGGGGTTCGATTGCAGTGCGGCAATGAGCGACTTGACCTGCGCGGTCGAGAACCGCTGGCGGATCATCCATTCGCTCGTCTTTGGCGGGAAGTCTCCCAAGGCGGCCATCGCGATGCGCTCTGCGTATCCCAGTTTTCGCAGCGAACCGAGCAACTGATGGTTGCGGATTTCGCCCCCGGCCGCCGGTTCCGCGCTGAGAGTATTGGTGATCTGGATCCAGCTCATCGCGCGGACATAGGGCAGGGCGGGCGGTTCCGCCAGACCGGTCGGCGCCGGCCGCCGGGTTTCTCGTCGGGGTCACGCATGGGGATATGGCCCGGCAGCCGCGCTCGGCAGGGCCGCGGCGGCACTCTCCATGAAAAAACCATTGCCATTCCGCGCGCCAGTGGTGATTAGTGCAGCCATTGTATCAAGTTACCGTATCCGAGCCGGACCGTGAGGCCGGTCTCCCCCACCCGAACCGTGTCAATCCATCCATGTCATCGTCAGACCAGCCGCGCATCCCCCGGATCATCCACCAGTCGTGGAATTCTCGCCACGTGCCCCGCGAGATTGGCGATCCGCAGAGCTGGATCGACCAAAATCCCGGTTGGGACTACCGCTTCTGGACCGATGAGGACCTGCTGGTCTTCATGCGGGCGGAATTTCCGCACCTGATGGACATCTATCTTGCCTATCCCAATCCTGTCCAGCGCGCCGATCTGTCGCGCTATTGTCTGCTGTGGCATTTCGGCGGGGTCTACGCTGACATCGACACCGCGTGCATTTCACCGCTGGAGCCGTTGGCGGGCGACGCGCGCGTGGTGCTGTGTTCGGAGCCCCTAGCGCATATCACGTCCGGTCACCTGCGGGGGCTGGAGGCGATGTGGTTCAACGGCACCATGGCGAGCCCCGCTCGGCACCCGTTCTGGCTCAGCGTCATCGAGCTGTGCAAGGTGATGGCGCCGCATGGACACGTCGACGTGTTGGCGAGCACCGGCCCGCTGGTGCTGTCAGGCGCGGTGGCTCAGTATCCGGACCAGGGCGGACTGTCGCTCAACAGCTGTCACATCTTCACGCCGCATGCTCGCGGCGGCGTGCTCGACGGGGCCCCGTCCAGCGGTCCGCATGGCGAGCTGAGACTGTCGCACCATTACTGGCGCGGCAGCTGGTACGAGGGCGAAAGCCCTCGGGGATGGGGCAGGGCCTGGGACGGATTCTGGCGCGCCGCGAAGGGCCGATGGCGCAAGGCCCGGCACGACCTGACTGCCGGCCCGTCGCAGACCTTGGCGCAGGCCTCCGCAGGCATCGATCTCGCGCTGATGGCCGCACCTCTTCCGCCGCGGAGACCGGCGCCCGATGTGGTGGTCTTCGTGCCGGTGCGCGACGGCGCGCGCTTTCTCGACCGCAACCTGGCGCTGATTCAGCAGCTCGATTATCCGAAGCAGAACATTTGCATCGTCTACGGCGAGGGTGAGAGCGGCGACGGCTCTGCGGCGGCCATCGACAGGATCATCGCCAAGCACGGCACTGCCTTCGCGGGCATCTCGCGGCTGGAGATCCGGACCGGCGGCCGCACGATCCCGCGCCGTCGACGCTGGCTGCCGGCGCTGCAGCTCGAGCGCCGCGCGATGATCGCGCGCGCCCGCAACGCCATGATCGCGCAAGGGCTCGCAGCCGGAGACGACTGGGTGCTGTGGATCGATGTCGACGTGGTGGATTTTCCGCCCGAGACGCTGGGCAGGCTGCTGGCAGCGGAGACGAAGATTGTCGTGCCGCACTGCGTGCTCGAATCGGGCGGGCCGAGCTATGACTGCAACAGCTTTCTCGAGGTGGGCGAGCCCACGCCGGCCGAATACTACAAGCATGTCCGCCACGGCCTGTTCCAGCCTCCTGCCGATTACTGGTGCCGACGCCATCTCGACGGACTGCGCTATCTCGAGCGGGTGCCGCTGCATGGGGTCGGCGGCACCATGCTGCTGGTTGACGCGAACGTTCACCGGGCCGGTCTGGTGTTCCCGGAAACGCCCTATCGCGACCTGATCGAGACCGAGGCCTTCGGCGTGCTGGCGCGCGATCTCGGCATCTCGCCGATCGGACTGCCCGGCCTGGAGATCCGCCATGACCGGTCCTGACAACCCGCGCCCGGATTCCCGATTCGGGACATGAGGACACCGGCGGAGATCATGGGGATTGGCATGTCCCGCCAACCTCAGGTAGAGTGAGGCAAGGCACGGACAAGAGATTGATTTTGATGGACAGCATGCGGGGCCGGACGACAAGTTTCTTTGCGGGCGGCGGCGAGATGGGAGCGCTGATGCGGGCCCGCGACTGGTCGGCCACAGAGCTGGGTTCGCCTGAAAGATGGCCGCAAAGCCTGCGCACTTCCATCCGCATCCTGTTGTCCAGCCAGCACCCCATGTTCATCTGGTGGGGTCCGGACCTCATCCAGTTCTACAATGACGCCTATCGCCAGACTCTGGGCCCCGAACGTCATCCCGCCGCACTTGGACAGCGCGGACGGGACTGCTGGGCCGAAATCTGGGATATCATCGGACCGCAGATCGAACATGTGATGCGTGGCGAGGGCTCAACCTGGAATGAAGACCAGCTGGTGCCGGTCACCCGGCATGGCCGCCGCGAGGATGTCTGGTGGACCTATGGCTACAGCCCCATCGATGACGACACCGCGCCTGGCGGCGTCGGCGGCGTGCTGGTCGTCTGCAATGACGTCACCGACCGGCACACGGCGTTCGAGGCGCTGAAGGCAAGTGAGGAGAGGCTCAGGCTCGCGGTCTCGGCCGGGAGCATCGGGACCTGGGACTGGAACCTGCAGACCGACAGGCTGATGTTCGATGCCGCGTTTGCCCAGATGTTCGGTGCCGCTCGGCAAGACGAATCAGGCATGGGTGGGGTGGAACAGCTGCTCGAGGGTGTGCATGGCGATGACCGCGAGCAGCTCGGCGCCCGCATCCGCCAAGCCATCGACGCGGGAGAGCAGTTCCATGCGGAATACCGGATCGTGCTGGCCGACGGCAGCGTGCGCTGGGTGTCGGCGCGCGGCATGTGCCATCGCGACGAAGACGGGCTGCCGACGCGATTCGTCGGCGCGGCGATGGACATGACAGACCGAAAGCAGGCCGAACTGCACCGGCAGTTGCTGACACAGGAAATGGACCATCGGGTCAAGAACATGCTCGCCCGGGTGCAGGCGATCGTCAACCAGACACTCAGGGACGGTGTCGACCTGGCGGAGGGGCGCGACAAGATCGCCGCCCGGCTCTCGGCGCTGTCGCGGGCGCAGGACATTCTGACCGGGCGTCAGCTGGCGGGCGTCGACCTGCCCACGGTGATTGCGGCGGTGACGGAATCGCTTCATGGCGAGCAGTTCTCGGTCGACGGGCCGGAGATCACGCTCTCGCCGCGGGTTTCACAGTCCTTCATGATGGCCTTTCACGAACTGGCCACCAACGCGGTCAAGTATGGCGCGCTGTCGAACCCGGACGGGCATGTCAGCATCGACTGGAGCGTGACTGCCACAGCCGGGAGCCGTGAGTTCAAACTCAACTGGCGCGAGACCGGCGGGCCCGCCGTCCGGAAGCCGACAGCCACCGGCTTCGGCACCAGGCTGATCAACAAGCTGCTCAGTGCCGAGCTCAGGGCCAGGGCGGTGATCGACTACGATCCCGCCGGTCTGGTGTGGACGATCTCGGCGCCGCTAGACAGTCTCCGCGACGCTCAGGAGTGAGACCGGTCCGGCGTCAAACCGGACGAAGTCGGCGTGCAAGCGCAGGGAGTCGCAACCAGACCCTTGCCCCGGGCGCGGAGCCGGCAGCCGGGCGAGAGGCCTCCTCGCCCGGGCCGTCGTCCATTCAGCCGGCGAGCGCGGTGAGATTGGCTTCGAGGAAGCTCTTCAGGGTCTGCGGCTTGCCGCCTGTCAGGCGCTCGAAGGCATCGGTCTGCATCGCCATGTGGCCTTCGCGGGTGTTGGCGTCGAAGGAGACCAGCATCGGGATCACGGGCTCCGGCACCCCGGCGGCCTTCATGCCGGTTGCCAACTGCTCATCGGTGAGGTGGACGACGGCGAGCGACCTGCCGGTGAGCTGACGCACGAGCTCGGCGAGCTCTTCGGTGGTGAAGGATTGCGGCCCGGTGAGCGTCAGCGTGCCGCCGCCCAGGTCGCGGGCGAGCACCGCGGCGATGGCGCGGGCGGTGTCGTCGCGGGAGATATGGGCCAGCCGGCCGTCGCCGGCCGAGCTGTACCAGGCGCCGCCCATGAGCGCCTGCGGCAGCACCATGAACAGGTTCTCCATATACCAGCCGTCGCGCAGGATGGTGTGGGGAATGCCAGTGGCCTTCATCGCCTGCTCGGTTCCCAGATGGTCGCCGGCGAAGGTGACAAGGCTCGATTCCGGGCTCGGCATCGACGTGTAGACGATGTGGCCCACCCCGGCGGCGGCAGCAGCGGCGACGGCGCGGCGATGCTGCTCAAGGCGCTTCCCGGAGCCGACCGCATCCGTCGAAATGATCAGCAGCCTGTCGACGCCGGCAAAGGCCTTCGTCATGTCGTCCGAGCGGTCGAAGTCGACCGTGCGAAGCTCGACGCCGCCGGCGGCAAGGTCAGCCAGCCTGGCCGTGTTGCGGCTGCCGGCGATCACATCCGGGGGGGCAACGCCCTCGGTCTCGATGAGGTGTCTGACGACCAGCCGGCCGAGATGGCCGGCGGCGCCGGTGACGAGGATCTTGCTCATGAAAGGGTCCTTCACTGCCGTCGCGGAGGCGACGAATGCATCGGTTGCTGCTCTCGATTTGAGAGCTGCTCTTACATAGAGATTGACGGCAGTCGGTAAAGGAGGCAGTTTTTCCGCCGCTGGGCATCGGAAGGGAACCATCATGGCGGACACACACGCCGGCATCGCCGGCAAGCTCCGGGCGAGGCAGGCCGGAGAGGTCGAAACTCTGGATCTGGAGAATTGTCCGGTGCGCACCGTGATCGGCCAGATCGGCGGCAAGTGGTCGCCATTGGTGCTGCAGCTGCTCTCCGAACGGCCCTACCGTTTCGGCGAACTCAGGCGACTGGTGCCGGACATTTCGCAGCGGATGATCACCCAGACATTGCGCGACCTGGAGCGTGACGGCTATGTCGACCGTACCGTCTATCCGACCAAGCCGCCCAGCGTCGATTATCGCCTGACCGACCTTGGCCGGTCGATGTTCGTCTCGTATTCGGTGCTGCTGGAATGGGCGCATGCCAATGCGGACGCGGTCAAGGCGTCGCGGCGGCGGTTCGACTCCGAAGCGGCGTGAGGCCGCCCATTCGAGGATGGCGATTTGGAGCGGCTCGCCGGGCGGCCCGCGGCTGTGGTGAGGAGGGTGCGTGGCATTGGCGGCGGTGGGCGCGCCGCATCGGCCACCCGCGTCACAGCTCCAGCGTCCAGGTCTGGCCGGTGAGGTCCGGCCCGAACATCGTGTGTCTTTCCTCCGAGACAAGCCGGAAGCCCTGCTGCCGGTAGATCGCCCGCGCCGCGTGCAGGATGTCGTTGGTCCAAAGGGTGAGCTGCCGGTAGCGGGCCTGACGGGCAAAGGCGATGCACTGCTCGACCAGCATGCGGCCCAGCCCCAGGCCGCGTGCCGATCCGTCAATATAGAGCAGCCGCAGCTTGGCCACGTCGCCGCCGCCATCGGCGACCAGCACCGAGCCGATGCGGATGCCGTCGCGCTCGGCGATCCAGCAGTGCTCGCGAGCAGGGTTGAAGTTGCGGAGAAACGCACCCGCGACTTCGGCCACCAGCGCCTCGAAGCGGTCGTCCCAGCCGAATGTGCCGGTGTAGAACTCGGCCTGGGACTGCACCATCCAGCCGAGGTCGCCGGGCCTGTGCGGGCGGATGACGACGGGGCCGGCGGCCGCGGAGGGGTCGAGCAGCCGGCGGAGGCTTGCGAAGGCATGAGCGATTTCGCTGCGCCCGGCCGGCTCGATCGGAGCCAGCAATGCGGCAAGCTGGCGCCGTGACAGCGCTTCGATGCTCTCGAACGCCGCCGTTCCCGCGGCGGTGAGCGAAATGACGCGGCTGCGCCTGTCGTCGGCGTCGATCCGGCTGCCGACGAGGCCGGCATGGCCGAACTTCTTGAGAATGCGGCTCAGATAGGCCGGGTCGAGATGCAGGTCCCGGGTGAGGTCGCTGGCCGCAAGTTCGCCGCGCGCGCCGATTTCATAGAGGACCCGCGCCTCGGTCAGGGTCATGCCCGCCTCGAGATAGCCGCGACCGAGCAGGCCAAGATGGCCGGTGTAAAAGCGGTTGAAGCCGCGTATGGCCTCGATCAGGCCGGCGTCGCTATCCCCGGGCATTGGCTCACTCCATGACCGGGACAGGTTCAAATATATAATGGACGGAGTCAAGTATCTTCGGACGGAACGGCTGTCCTGCGACTTCAACCCGCATCGCATGGACCCGAATTCCGCCTTATTGCGGGGTCTTGCTGGCGATCGAAAGAGGCAGTTGCATGACACGAATCGCGGGGATTCTCGGCGCCGCGCTGGTGGCGCAGGCGGGGCTGGCGGGAGCGGCCCGCGCCCATCCGCATGTCTGGGTCGATGGCGCCGTCACGCTCAATATCGAGGCGGGCAGCCTCGCCTCGGTGACCAATGTGTGGACCTTCGACGCGCCGTTTTCGGCCTATGCGGCCCAGGGGCTGGACACCGACGGCGACCACCGGCTCTCGGCAGCCGAACTCAAGCCGCTGTCGGATACCAACATGGAGGCGCTCGCGCCCTATCATTTCTTCACTTATGTGACGGCCGGCGGGAAGCAGTCCGAGCTGGGCCCGCCTGTGCATTACGCGCTGGCGATGGCTAAAAAGCGGCTGACGCTGACCTTCACGCTGCCCTTGGCCACCCCCGTTGCCTTCGATGCGGCTCTCGAAATCGACGTGCTCGATCCGGAGTACTTCGTCGCCTACAGCTTTCCCGGAACGGCGCCGGTCATGGTCAAGGGAGAGGCGGGGAACTGCCGGGCCCGCTACCAGCCGCCCCGGGAGCTCGATGCCGCGATCATGGCGCAACTTGCCGAGATCCCCGCCGACCAGCACGATCTGCCCGAGGCGCTGCAGGACGCCGCCGCGGGCCTCGCCCACCGCTTCGTGGTCGCGTGCAAATGAGGCCGGGCCGTGCCGCGACGGCCGTGCGGAGGCATGCCGGCGGCATGCTCGGGGCACTGGCGCTCACGGCCCTCTCACTCGTCGCGCGGCCCTGTCTTGCGGCCTCCGGTCCGTTCGGCGTCGCCACTCCCGATTCGCCGGCCGGCATGGGCTGGAGCGGACCGTTCGCGGGCCTGGTGGCCAGATCGATGCAGGCGCAGGCCTATTTCCACGGCCGGCTCACAGACGCCGTCGACCACTTCCCCGCCAGCCCGCATGCGCTTGCCTGGCTCGTCGGGCTCAGCCTGCTCTACGGCGTCTTTCACGCCGTCGGCCCCGGCCACGGCAAGGCGGTGATCTCGTCCTACCTGCTGTCGACGGGGGATTCCCTGCGACGGGCGGCGGCGATCTCGTTCGCAGCCAGCCTGATGCAGGCGTTCGTGGCCATCGGCCTTGTGCTGGTCGGCACCTTGGCCTTCCATGTCACCGCCGCCGGAATGGCCGGGATGACCGATATGGTGGCGATCGCCAGCTACGGACTGATCGCGATGATCGGGCTGGTGCTGCTGGTGGCGCGGACTCGGCAGGCCCTCGGTCCGCCACGCTTCATTTCCAGCGGCCAGTTCGTCTGTGAGCAGGTCGAGACCCGGGGCCTTGGCGGTCCCGGCGCGGCGGGCGAGGGGGCATGGCTTTCGCGGCTCCGGCAGGCGGTGCGCCGCGGATGGCGCGGTTTCATCAGCGCCGGGCACCATGTCCATGGTGCCGCCTGCGGCTGCGTGCCCACGCGGTTCGGCGGTGCGCCCATCGAGAGCCTCTCCTGGCCAAGACTGCTGCCGCTGATCGCTTCGGTCGGCATCCGCCCCTGTTCCGGCGCGCTGATCGTGCTGGTGTTCTCGCTGTCGGGAGGGGTGCTCCCGGCCGGCATCGTCTCGGTTGTCGCCATGGCGCTCGGCACCGGCGCAACGATCGCGCTCATCGCGCTGATGTCGGTGGTCGCCCGCGACACGCTCACCCGCGCGGCGTCGGTCAATTCGGTGCTGGCTTCGCGGGTTTCGCTGGGGCTGCAACTCACAGCGTCGCTGATCATCCTGGCGTTCGGGCTGACCATGCTGGCGGGAGCGCTGGCGCTGCAGGCCGCAGGCTGAGCCGCCCGGCTCTTCAGCCTTCCCATGCCCTCCACCGGTTGATGCTTGAGGACCCCAAGGTCCCCGCTTCATGGTTTCAACTGGTCTGAACAGTCAATCCAAATGAATGCGCCTCATTGGCATCAGTTTATCAGCTTCACGGCATGTCGCGGTCTCTGCGAGTGCCCTCTTGACTCCTTGCGCTCGTAGAGGTTTATAGTGGTAAGACCACTGGACGAGACCATGACAACCAACGAGACGCCCACCGAAGTCACCGATCCGCGCAGCGGCAGCGAGAGGGTGTTCGCCTTCTTCCGCAAGAAGCTGCTTTCGGGCGAACTGCGAACCGGCGACCGGCTGCCGGCCGAGCGCGAGCTGGCAGTCCAGCTCAATGTCGGCCGCCCGCTGCTGCGCGAGGCGATGCGCTCGCTGGCCATGCTCGGGCTCGTCGACATCCGCCATGGCAGCGGCGCCTTTGTCGGCAAGGCCGACATCTCGGTGCTCACCGATTTCTTCACCTTCAGCCTGGCGCAGGAACAGAATGTCTCCGAGGACATCATGCAGGCGCGCATGGCGATCGAGTGCCAGGCAATCCGGCTCGCCTGCGAGCGCGCCACCGACGGCGACCTCGATCGCATCGGCGGCT
Source organism: Hoeflea marina (assembly GCF_003182275.1). Taxonomy (GTDB): domain Bacteria; phylum Pseudomonadota; class Alphaproteobacteria; order Rhizobiales; family Rhizobiaceae; genus Hoeflea; species Hoeflea marina. Next base: position 399,887 of record NZ_QGTR01000004.1, on the reverse strand, counting down.
GCCTGACAGCGCTGATCGCCACGCTCGCCGATCCCGAGAAGGGCGGCATGGCCGATTTCCGCTTTCACGCGGCCATCGTCCAGGCGAGCCACAGCCAGGCGCTGATCACGCTCTACAAGGCGATCTCGGAACTGCTGATGCGCAACCATGTCGAGCGTCGTCGCACGGCGCGCAAGGCGCCGGAGGTCATCGACGATCTGGTGGAATCGCACCGCCGGGTCTTTCTCTCGATCGTGGAGGGGGATGGAGACGCGGCCGACAGCCGGCTGCGCGAGCATTTTGCGATCGGCGACGAACTGCGCCGCAAGAGCATCATTGCCGCTTTCAGCAGAAGCGGCATGGAGGAGTAGACCAAACCAACTGTGGAGGAGTGAGTTATGTATTCTTCAATCACCGGGCGCATCGCGTCCGCCATCATCGCGTTCGGCGTCCTGTCGGCGCCGGCTTTCGCCGAAGAGCTTCGCTATGCCCATGTCGGCTCGGAGGGCGACATCCAGACCCGCTATGCAACTGAAGCCGCGGCGGGCATCTCGGAAGCAACCGGCGGCGACATCACCGTGCAGGTGTTCCCCGCGAGCCAGCTTGGCGGCGTTGCCGAAATGGTCGACGGCGTCCGTCTCGGCTCGATTTCCATGGGCCACCATGACTTCGCGTCGCTCGCCCGCATCGTGCCGGACGTGGCGGTGTTCAACGCCCCCTTCATCTATCGCGACGCCGAACAGGCGCTGGCGGCCACCGATCCCAATTCCTCGCCGGCGCTGCAGGAAATCAACGAGAAGCTGATCGCCGAAGGCGGGGTGCGGATCATCGGCCGCATCTATCGCGGCGCCCGCCACATCTCGTCGAATTTCGAGGTGAAGTCGCCCGCCGATCTTCAGGGCAAGCCGTTCCGCGCCGTGCCGCTCGATCTCTGGGTGTCGATGGTCAAGGGGTTCGGCGCCACGCCGACGCCGGTGGAAGTGGCCGAGCTTCCGACAGCCCTGATGACCGGGCTGGTGGTCGGCCAGGAAAACCCGCTGACGATGATCGCCGCCAACAAGCTCTACGAGGTTCAGTCGCACGTCGCCATGACCGGCCACATGCATTCCGTGCTCGCCGTCTTCATCAACGAGGCGGTCTGGCAGGGCATCAGCGAGGACAACCGGGCCAAGATCACCAAGGTGCTCGACGACAAGGCCAAGGAATCGCTGAGCTGGGCGCAGGAATCGGAAACAGCTCTCGTCGAGGAGCTGAAGGCCAACGGCATGACCGTCGTCACCGAGGCCGAAGGCCTGGACATCGAGGCTTTCCGCAAGCCGGTGCTCGAGCAGATCCGCACCGATTTCCCGAGCTTCAAGCCCTATATCGAGCAGATCGCAGCGGTCAACTGACCGTCGCATCCACTGACGGACGCCCGCGGGCGTCCGTCTCCCTGGGGAGGGGCGCATGAAACCTTTGAGACGCATCATCGAATATGTGAGCGTGTTCCTGCTCGGCGCACTGGTGTTCGTGCCCTTCGCCCAGATCATCATGCGCTCCCTGTTCGGCGCGCCGATCGTCGGCGCCGAGGAGTTCACCCGCTTCCTGCTGATCTGCGTCGTCTTCGTGAGCTACCCGCTGGTGGTCGAGGCCGGCGAGAACATCGTCATGGGCGATCTTCGCAACGCCCTGCCGGACGTGCCACGGCGGATCCTCAACCTCGCCACCTCGATTGCCGCCATCTTCATCGCCTGCGTGGTCGCCTACGCCGCCTTCAAGACCATCGGAATGAACCTCAACAACGCCACCCCGACCCTCAAGATTCCGTTCTGGATCTTCCTCGGCTCCACCTTCTTCGGCTTCGCATCCGCGGCCGTGGTCCATCTCGTCCATCTGCGCAAGCCGCCGCAGAAGGCGTCCAGCGTCATCATCTAGGGTCAGGCCATGGGCATCGTCATCATCATCGCCTTTCTGGGCCTGTTCATCATCGGGTTCCCGGTGGTCTATGCCATCCTGCTGCCCGCCATCCTCTACATCCTGGTGGAAGGGTTTCCGCTCGGGCTGCTGGCGCAGCGCATCACCTATGCGCTCGACAGCTTCCCGCTGGTCGCGGTGCCGATCTTCATTTTTGTCGGCAACCTGATGAACCTGTCGGGCGTCACCGAGCGCATCTTCCGCTTCGCCGACACGCTGGTGGGGCGCGCGCCGGGCGGGCTGGCGCAGGTCAACATCTTTTCCTCGCTGATCTTTTCGGGCATGTCCGGGGCGGCGCTCGCCGATGTCGGCGGCCTTGGCAAGATCGAGATCGAGGCGATGCGCAAGCGGGGCTTCTCGGCGCCGTTCTCCGCCGCCGTCACCGCCGCCTCGGCCGTCGTCGGCCCGATCTTCCCGCCCAGCATCCCGCTCATCGTCTACGGCTCGGTGACCAGCGTCTCCATCGTCCAGCTGCTGCTTGCGGGCATCGTGCCGGCGCTGATCTGCGTCGCGCTGCTGATGCTGACTGCGGCCATGCTGTCGCTGCGCCATGCCATGCCGCGCGCCGAGCGCTGGCCGACCCTGCGCGAGATCTGGCATTCCTTCCTGCCGGCGCTGCCGGCGATCATCGCGCCGGTGCTGATGATTTCGGGCATGCTCTTCGGCCTCTTCACGCCGACGGAAGCGGCCGCCGTCACCGCCGTCTACGTCATTCTGATCAGCGCTCTCGTCTATCGCGAACTGACCTGGTCGCATCTCTGGCACTCGACGCTCGCCACCGTGCGGTCGACCAGCGCCATTCTCATCATTGTCGCCGCCGCAGCCCTGTTCGGCTGGATCCTGGCCGTCGAGCAGGTGCCGCAGGATTTTGCCGCCATGATCCTGCAGCTCTCCACCAACCCGGTGGTTCTGCTGCTGATTGCCAACCTGATCTTCTTCATCGCCGGCATGTTCCTCGATTCCACCACGGCGACTCTGCTCGTGGTGCCGGTGATCGCGCCGCCGATGGTGCTGGCCGGCGTCGACCCGGTGCATCTCGGCATCGTGGCGATCTTCAACCTGATGATCGGGCTGCTGACGCCGCCGATGGGCCTGTCGCTGTTCCTGGTCTGCTCGATCGCCGAGATCTCGCTCAGGGATCTGCTCAAGGCGCTTGCGCCTTTCTACATCCCGCTGCTGGCCACCCTCGGCGTGATCACCTTCGCCCCCGATCTTGTTCTCTGGCTTCCCAGCTTCCTGCGTTAGCCCCCTTTGGAAGGATACTGAAATGCGAATTGTAGTCGGTTCTGATCATGCCGGATTTCCGATGAAGGCCCATGCCATCGAGACCATCAAGGCGCTCGGACACGAGGTCATCGATGTCGGCTCCTTCGATGACCAGCCGGTGGATTTTCCCGATATCGCCAGGCTTGTGACCGGCGCGCTCACCGAAGGCACGGCCGATCGCGGCCTGATGGTCTGCGGGACCGGCGTCGGCGCCTCGATCGCCGCCAACAAGGTCAAGGGCATCCGCGCCGCCGTCTGCCACGACGTCCATTCGGCTCACCAGTCGGTCGAGCACGACGATGTCAATGTCATGTGCATCGGCGCCCAGATCGTCGGTCCGTGGCTCGCCCGCGACCTCATCGCCGCCTATCTCGAGGCGGAGTTCTCCACCAGCGAAGAATTCCGCCGCCGCGTCGAGAAGCTGCACACGATGGATTCCGAACGCTGAGCCGGCGCCGCGCGGGCCGCCTGGATGGACCGGGTGGACCGTCCCGGCGGGGAGGGCGCGGAGAAGTCGATCTCCGCCAGCTGTAGGCGCCTGATCGCCCCTTGACACCGTACCGTACGGTACGGTACATGCGCTTCATGAACATCAGCGCCGTTCTTTCCAGCCCATCCGCACCGGACGATCGTGCCCTGGCATCCGGCGTTGATGCCGGGTCGCCGGCCGCGGTCGCAGGCGACGAGGAGTATTCGCCGCGGCAGCGCGAGGTGCTCGATGCGGTGCTCAGGCTGCTGGTGGAGGAGGGCGACGGGTTTTCCGTGGCGGCGGTGGCGCGGGCTGCGAGCTGCTCGAAGGAAACGCTCTACAAATGGTTCGGCGACCGCGACGGCCTGCTGACGGCCACCGTGCGCTGGCAGGCCTCCAAGGTGCGGATGCCGAAGCTGCCGAGCGAGGGGCTGACGCGCGAGAGCCTGAGCGAGGCGCTGTCGAGCTTTGCCGCAAGCTGGCTCACGGTGATTTCAGGCGAGCTGTCGATCGCGCTCAACCGCGCGGCGGTCTCCCATGCCGGATCGAACAGGAGCCGGCTCGGCGAGATCGTGCTCACCAACGGCCCGGTGGCGATGGCGCGGCGGCTCGAGCCGCTGTTTCTCGCCGGGCGGTCGGCGGGGCTCCTGACATTCGACGAAGCTTCGGAGGCATTCCGGGCCTTCTTCGGCCTGGTCATTGCCGACACGCAGATCCGGGTGCTGCTGGGCGAGACAGGCCGGCTCGACGACAGCGAAATATCGGCGCGGGCGAAAGCCGCGACGGACAGGTTTCTGACGCTGTTCGGCTGACCCCATCGGGGCAGGCGGGCATGCGCCAGCAAGTATCGGCAGGGCCAAACCCGTGCCGCAACGGACAATGGAAACGCACACAACAGGAGTGACCCATGCGCGTTTATTACGATCGTGACGCCGACCTCAATCTCATCAAGTCGAAGAAGGTGGCCATCATCGGCTACGGTTCGCAGGGCCGGGCGCATGCGCTCAACCTCAAGGATTCGGGCGCAACCAACGTCGCCGTGGCGCTCCGCGCCGGTTCGGCCACCGCCAAGAAGGCCGAGGCTGACGGCTTCAAGGTCATGACCGTGGCTGAAGCCGCCGGCTGGGCGGATCTCATGATGATGGCCGCTCCCGACGAGCTGCAGGCCGACATCTACAAGGACGAGATCGCCGCCAACATCCGCGACGGCGCTGCCATCGCGTTTGCCCACGGCCTCAACGTGCATTTCGGCCTCATCGAGCCGAAGTCGACCGTCGACGTCGTCATGATCGCGCCCAAGGGCCCCGGCCACACGGTGCGCGGCGAATATCTCAAGGGCGGCGGCGTGCCCTGCCTCATCGCCATCCACCACGATGCCTCGGGCAACGCCCATGACCTCGCGCTCTCCTATGCCTGCGGCGTCGGCGGCGGTCGCTCGGGCGTCATCGAGACCAACTTCAAGGAAGAGTGCGAAACCGACCTGTTCGGCGAGCAGGCGGTTCTCTGCGGCGGCCTGGTCGAGCTCATCCGCGCCGGATTCGAAACCCTGGTCGAAGGCGGCTATGCCCCGGAAATGGCCTATTTCGAGTGCCTGCACGAGGTCAAGCTGATCGTCGACCTGATCTATGAAGGCGGCATCGCCAACATGAACTACTCGATCTCGAACACCGCCGAATGGGGCGAATATGTCTCCGGCCCGCGCATCATCACCTCGGAAACCAAGGCCGAGATGAAGCGCATCCTCACCGACATCCAGACCGGCAAGTTCACCTCCGAGTGGATGCAGGAATACCGCGCCGGCGGCGCCCGCTTCAAGGGCATCCGCCGCAACAATGACAGCCACCAGATCGAGGAGGTGGGCGAGAAGCTGCGCGCCATGATGCCCTGGATCAAGGGCAACGCGCTCGTCGACAAGGCCAAGAACTGAGGCCACGGTTCGACGACCAAGACTGATCTGACCCAGACTCATCGGACAAGGGACCGCGGCGGAAACGCCGCGGTCCTTCGCATTTCGGGCTTCGCGTCCGGACCGGAACGACGAGATCGCAGCCGGAACCTCGGGCCTTGGTGCCGGACCATCTCACGACACTGCTATGCTTCCACGCAATAGAGCCAGACGGGTTGTACCGCGCCCTCCACACCGTCGCCCCGGCCTCCTGAGGTGCTCGCGTAGCGAGCCTCGAAGGACGAGGGTCCCCAGAGACCCGCGCGTCCGCGCGGTGAGAGACTCGCCTTCTTGAGGATGGTCCGCTACGAGTCCCCCGGCTCGCGGACGCTCGCCCGCTGGATGCCGGCGCGCGGGCCGGCATGACGGAGGAGGTGCCGCCGCGGCGGTCCCAAACGGGCAACCGGCAGCCCTCGGCGCTCCCCCCGGCAGACCGTCCGGGTGCCGGGCGGCGCCGGGCCTTCGGGACTCGCCGCCATCGCCGCATTAGCAGGATTTAAACAACTCCGCCCTATGCTTGACGCCAGCCAACCGCCACCCCGATCGAGGCCAGGCGCATGAGTTCGCAGTCACGGCAGCATCACTGGGATTTTGCGCGCGCACTCTATCTGCTGCTTGGAATCCCGTTTCATGCGGCGGTGGTCTATTCGACGCATTTCGTCTGGTCGGTCTCCTCGCCGCAGCACAGCCCGCTGCTGACCCTGATCGCCGACAGCATCCATGTCTTCCGGATGCCGGGATTCTTCATTCTGGCCGGCTTCTTCTCGATGATGATGCTCTCGCGCCAGGGTGCCCGACCGTGGCTCGGCAAACGCCTCGTCCGGCTCGGGCTGCCGCTCGCCACGGCAACGCTGACCATCCTGCCGCTGCAGATCGTCATGCAGCAATACGGGCTTGTGGTCTCGGGCGAACTTGCCCCGGCCCGGCTCGGGGCCAGCATCGCCTTCAGCGAGACCCACTTCGACGAGCCGTGGGTGTCGCATCTGTGGTTCCTCTACTGCCTGATCACCTATTCGGCGGCGCTGGCCGGCATCGTCGCGCTGACCGGCGCCGCGCGGTTTTCGGCCCTGGTCGCCGCGGTCGCCGAGTTCGGGCTCAGGCACCGCTGGCTGGCCTTTGCCACGCTCGCCGCCGCCTGCGCCGGGCTGGCGCTGGTCCTTCCTGCACTCTACCGGGTTGGCGGCAGCCACATGCCGGCCGCCGTCGCCTACAATTCCTACGCGGTCTATTTCTGCTTCGGCGCCGCCATGTTCATCAGCGCGCCGCTGAGGGCGTGGTATTCGGGGGCCGGATGGATGGCGCTCGGCATCGGCTGCCTGCTCGGGCTGGTGTCGCTGATCGCGCCGTCGACGCCATGGTCGCAGGCGGTGTTCATGATCTCGGGCGTCGTCGCGGCGATGATGATCACCGGCTTCATCACCGGCATGGCGACCGTCCGCTTCAACGGTCACAATCCGGCGATCCGCCGGATCGTCGATGCGTCCTTCACCATCTATCTGTTCCATCATCCGCTGATCTTCGCGATGGCGACGCTGTTTCTCATGCTCGACTGGCCGCCGCTGCTCGAGTGGCTCATCACCTTCACGCTGGCGGGCCTGCTGTCCTATGGCATCCACCTGCTGATCGCGCGGTCGGCGGTTGCGTTGCTGCTGTTCAATGGCGCCCGCGCCAGGCCGCCGGCCGGGCAGACTGGCGCGGCCGGGCTGCAGCAGCCCTCTCGCGCCGGAGCCTCCGGTCAGTCCTGAGGCCGGCGATCTGTGAGGCGGCAGGGCAGAGCCGGACAGGACGCACGGACCGGGCCTGAACTCAAGCGCCAAATGCAGAAAGGCCGCGGAGCACCCCGCGGCCTTTCCAGTCTCTGGAGGTCGGTTCAGATCAGCCGGGCGTGCCGATCAGGGTCAGCGAGGCGACGCCGACGGCGATGTTGACGCCGTCCTGGGCCTGGATCGAGACCGGCTGCAGGCCAAAGGATTCATTCGAACCGCCGACCAGCACATTGGCGCCGAGACCGGCTGCGAACGACGCCGACGCCTGGGCTCCGTTGTATTCACCGGCAAGCGCGCCGGCGGCATACGGCGCCTCTGTCGGCGACACGACGGCCCACTTGATCAGGGTCGTGCCGGTGACGCCAAGATCGAGACCGTACTTGTTGATCACGCCGGCATAGGTGTCGGCCGGAACGGCCGGATCGGCAGGCGTGAAGGTGCAGGTCAGGTCGCGGCTGGAGCCGAAGACGAAGCCGACGCCGCCTTCAACCGTGCAATCGAGCATGCCGACCTCGACACGATCGGCGGCACTTGCCTGGACGGCCAGCGCGCCGGAGGCTGCGGTCAGGGCCGAGGCGAGGATGAGTGTTTTTGCGAATGTCATGGTCGTATCCTTCAATCATTACGTCAAATGCTCCGACTGCGTCCGTCCCTAAGCTGCGGCACCCTGGAGCTTGCGAAGGGCGCCGCCGTGGCCGGCGGATCGGGGGATCGTGTCGCCCCCCTGATCATCCAGTCTGCCTGCACAACGCCGCGATCCGCCGATCGTTCCGTTGAGCGGGGATTAGGTTTGCGGCAGGGGCGGGGGACAATCGGGGGCAGGCGCTTGGACCCGGGCGGGCGGAAATCCGCACCCTCATGGGGGCATCGGCGTGGCGGCGGGGGTAGGCGTCGCGGCGCACGGCGCATCGGCTGGCTTGCCGATGTGCCGGAGCCGGTGCGCAAGCAACTGCCGACGGCGGTCTATCGCAAGCTGCTGCCAGCCCTGGCCCTGCTTACCGGCATCGAAACCGTGGTGGTTCTCAAGGATATATACCAGCTTGATGGCAATGGGGCCGCGGAGGTGACGTTGTGGGCGGCAAAGACATTGCTCACCGGGGCAATGACGCAGGCTTCAATGCAAAGCTGAGCCGCTTGCGCTCGTGCCGGCGTCAGCAGCCGTTCTCGGCCCTGATGCCGGCAATGAAGCTGCGGCCTTTTCGCTGCACCGTCGTCACCGTGGCGCGGCCATCGCATGTGCCGCTGCTGCTGCGGAAGCGGTATCGCACCGCGAAGCGGTTCGGCCCGGTCTTGCGCAGTTCGATCAACCACAGCTTTTCGGGCAGGCCGCCATAGAAGCGGCTCAATGCCTTGGCCGAGAAGGGGCCCTTGGCGGTCTTTTCCGGGATGACGAAGCCAGCGGCGGAGGCGCCGTCGCCACTGCCGAGCGCCAGGTAGAAAGCCTCAACCGTGCTCGCTCCACCATCCCCCTCGGATGCAGCACCGTCCTCGGGCTCGATTGCTGTCACCCAGGCCACCAGTGGGCGGTGGTGATGTCCGGTCATGGCCGGGATGGGGGTTGCCAGCGTGACTTGGACACGCTGCTCATTGAGCGCCACCATCGCTTCGCCGGTCGCGTCGGTCGAGACCAACTGCACCTCATCAAACGCAAAGTCCGGATCTGCAAAATCCTCGTCGCCGGTCAGGCAGATCGGTGCTTCGAGCTTGAGTATGTACCCAGGCTCCGGGGTGTCTCCGGTCTGCACGTCCTCGAAATTCGGCGGTCCGGCAAAGATACGGTGAGACAGCATGCCGCTGAGTTCATGCGGTTCGGCCTTGCCGAGATCGAAGCAGGCCGCCGCGGCAGGCAGCGGCAACATCAGCGCGGCCATCAGGCCGATATGTTTAAGCACACTCATCCCGACTGACCCTCCGCCTGTTGAATTTGCGTGGATATTAGCAGGATCTGCGGCAAGGGAAATGGGCAACCGCTCGCGCCATCATGGTGTCGCTGCTGCGCTCTGCACGCCCAAACCCCGCGTTCTGCTGCGCTGCAGCGACGAATAATAGGTCAGCAATGTTGACTTAAATTTCGCCGCATGATGATGCTGTCCGATCGCATCTTCGGAGGATCGGGCATGGCGCAGGCTGCAATGGTTGAAACCGCATCGCGAGACGGGCTGGACTGGCCGACGCTGTTTGCCACCCGTTCAGCGCGGATGAAGGCGTCGGAGATCCGCGAACTGCTCAAGCTGCTCGACCAGCCCGATGTGATCTCGTTTGCCGGCGGCATTCCCGATCCGGCCCTGTTTCCCGCCGATGCCTTCTCCGCCGCGCTGACCCGGGCGCTGACCGGGCCCGGCCGCGGCGCGGCGCTGCAATATTCCGTCTCCGAAGGCTACCGGCCGCTGCGCGAGTGGCTGGTCGGGCGCATGGCCTCGCTCGGCGTCGCGTGCTCGATCGACAACATCATGATCACGTCCGGCTCGCAGCAGGCGCTGGACTATCTCGGCAAGCTGTTTCTGACCCGGGGCGACACCGCGCTGGTCGGCTGGCCCACCTATCTCGGCGCCCTGCAAGCCTTCAATGCCTATGAGCCGACCTTCGACCGGCTCGATCCCTTTGCCAACCGCAGCACTGATGACTACCGCGCCACGGCGGCGGCGGCCGGCGGCAGCGTCAAATACGCCTATGTGTCGGGCGATTTCGCCAATCCGACAGGCGAGACCCTTGACCGCACGGCACGCGGGCGGGTGCTCGATCTCGCCGAGAGCCTCGACATCGCCGTCATCGAGGACGCGGCCTATCAGTCGCTGCGCTACGACGGCGAGGAGATCGAGCCGATCCTGGCGCTCGACATCGCCCGCCACGGCTCGATCGAGGCCGCGCGCACCATCTATTGCGGCAGCTTCTCCAAGACGCTGGCGCCCGGCCTGCGCGTCGGCTGGGTGGTGGCCGCCAGGCCGGTCATCGCCAAGCTGGTGCTGATGAAGCAGGCGGCCGACCTGCATTCGGCGACGCTCAACCAGATGGCCATCCACACGGTGGCAAGCGATGGCTTCTCCGCCCAGGTGGACACCATTCGCGGGGTCTATCGCGGCCGCCGCGACCACATGCTCTCGGCGCTGTCGCGCCATATGCCCGAGGGCGTGAGCTGGACGAGGCCGGACGGCGGCATGTTCGTCTGGGTGACGCTGCCCGAGGGGATCGACGGCGCGGCGCTGCTGGCAAGGAGCCTGGAGACGGCGCGCGTCGCCTTCGTGCCCGGCCGCGCCTTCTTCGCCGACGGCTCGGGCGCAAACACCATCCGGCTGTCGTTCTCCTGCGCTTCGGAGGCGATGATCGAGGAGGGGATCGCACGGCTCGGCAAGGTGGTGCGCCAGCAGCTCTGAACCGCGGGGAAGCCGCTCCCTGCGGAAGGCCGCGCGCGGCAATTTTCAGTGACTGACGATTGTGTCATCGCTTCGACAAGATTGGACGGCATGACCCGTAGCCAACTGGTTGGATCGACGCTAGCTTCGCGCCACCCGTTCCCGGGAAACCGGGTCAGTCAATCCCTTGCCCCGGCGCGGAGCGATCCGCTGCCAATTCGGAGCCTTCCATGACATATCGATTTCCCGCCGTTCTGGCAGCCCAGATCTCGCTGATCGCGGTGCTTACCTCCTCCGGCCTGGCCTATGCCGCCGACACCGCGCCCGCCACCGAGGACGAAAAGGTGCTCTACGCCATCGGTCTCGCTCTGGGCAAGAACCTGGTTCCCTTCCGGCTGACCGAGACCGAGCTGACGCAGGTGCAGGCCGGCATCGCCGCGGCATCCAACGGCGCCGAGCCGGCTGTGGCGCTCGAGGAGTACGGCCCCAAGATCGGCCCCTTCGTCCAGGCGCGGCATGACGCGCTGGCCGCAACCACCAAGGCGGAAGCCGCCAGGTTCCTTGAAGAACAGGGCAAGGCAGACGGCGCGACCGTGACTCCGTCGGGCATCATCATCAACGAGATGACAGCCGGCAGTGGCGAAAGCCCGGCGGCCACCAGCAAGGTCAAGGTGCATTACCACGGCACGCTGCCCGACGGCCATGTCTTCGACAGTTCGGTGGATCGCGGCGAACCGGCTGAATTCGGCCTCGACCAGGTCATTCCCTGCTGGACCGAAGCGGTGCAGACGATGAAGGTCGGCGGCAAGATCCGGGTGGTCTGCCCGGCCGATACCGCCTATGGCGACAAGGGAGCGGGCGAAATCCCCGGCGGTGCGGCGCTGGTGTTCGAAATCGAACTGCTCGACATCGTCAAGTAACGGACCGACCTGAGCGCCGGACTCCGAGCGGGTCCGGCGCCTGCGGCGTTCGCCTCAGTCGTCCTTGCTCCAGCTGATCTCGACGATCAGCCGGTGCAGCAGCTCGCACAGCATCGTGTTGTGGTGCTGCCACCAATCCGGATCATGGAGTTCGCAGTCGGGGACCCGCCCCCTGTTCATGCCGCGATTGGTGCCTTCGATCAGATAACCCGCAATCCGGTCGTCGTTGAGCAGGGCTTCCATGCCCCGCCAGACGATGGGAGCGGGGATGTCTGCTCCGGGTCTGTCGTTGTCTCGTGTGTCTGCCACGTCAATTATCCGCATTTCCGCCTGAACCGAAACTGGCCGCGCCGGACTGCGGCGCCTCTCCTGCAGCCGCCGCCAGTGATGCTGTGCTCATGCCGCCGACTTCCGGTCCCCGTAACCTCCGGGGCATACTCTTCCCGGTCGGGTTAACAAAACATGCAGCCGAAAATGCCGAATCTGGCCCTGCTGCCGGATGCGATGGATGCTGCCGCCAATCCCGGCCGGCCCGGAGCCCGGAGGGTCTTGGACTCCGCTTCCGCCGGACGCGTCCGGCGGCCTTGCACGAAGCACTTTGCCGCGTCGCGAATCTGCGATATGGTGCATCCATTGGGGCTAGGAGTTTCCGGAGGGAGGACGGACTGCAATCTCGTGATTGCGGTTGGCGTTGCTGCCGTCCGGAGCAAGAGGACAGTCCCATGCCCACCCTTCTTCCCGTTCAACGACGCGGTCGGCGCGGCCGCGCCACCAGGCCCGCTTCCTTCGCGGCCCTGCTGCTGGCGGGCAGCGCACTTGCCGGAGCCGCGCTGGCCGAAGAGCCGATCCGTCCCGGCGAGGCCTTCGCCACCCGCTTTTCCGGCAGCATCGACATCACCCTCGGCGACGGCACGCGCCTGCCGCTGATCGACCAGGATGGCGTGGTCGGCAGCCTCGTCGATCTGCGCAGTCCCGGCTTTGCCGCCGACGGACGCCACTGGGCGGACGAGCCGCAGAGGATGCGGGTCACCGCCGCAGAGGTCGGCCAGGTGTTCGGCGTTGCCTTCGACACCGGCTCGCCGGTCAATGTGCTCATGGCCGCCACCTCCGCCTTCGGACTGCACCGGTTTGATGACGGCAGCGACTGGCTGCCCGGCCAATGGGGCGAGGGCGGTCCCGGCGGCCTCTACCGGCTCAACGGCGGCAATGGCTATGCGCCGGAGCTGCTGGCGACGATCACGCTCGACGGTCGGCAGAACACCGGCGCCGGCCTGGGCGATGTCGCCTTCGATCCGGGGCACCGGCAGATTTTTGTCTCGGACCTCGAGACGGGCATGATCCACAGGCTCAGCGCCGAAGGCGAGGATCTTGGTCATTTCGATCACGGCGCCGAGGGCCGGCCGTCCTTTCTCGACGCCGACAGCGGCAACCGGCAGAGCCTCGCCGCGGTGGCGTTTGATCCCGGGACGGAGGCGCGGCTGTCGGACTGCACGGACGAAGCCGGCGCACCCGCGCGGTTCGACGCCACGCCGTCCTGCTGGAACTATGCCGATTTCCGCCGCCGCGTGTGGGGGCTGGCGGCGTTCTCCGATCCGGTCTCCGGCAAGACGCGCCTCTACTACGCCGTCTCCGCGGCAAACGGATTGGGCAATCCGGAGTGGACCGGCGACAGCGAGGAGGCGAGCAACTCCATCTGGTCGGTGGCACTGTCGGACGGCGGCGATTTCGATCGGACCGACATCCGCCGCGAACTGGTGCTGCCAGGCCCGGTCGATGCCTCGGCGCCGGCGTCGGTGCCGGACCTCGCCATCTCCGACGAGGGGGTGATGTTGGTGGGCGAGCGCGGAGCGGTGCGCAATCTCGGCCTCGATGCTCCGCAACCCTTTGCCGTGCCGCATGGCGCTCGGGTGCTGCGCTACTCTCTGGCCGACACCGGCCTGTGGATGCCCCAGGGCCGTCACGATGTCGGCTTTTATGACCGCAAGGCCGATGGCCAGCCGTTCCTGCGCGCCAATGCATCGGGCGGGGTCGATTTCGGCTACGGCTATGACGCGACGGGGGCGGCGGATTTCGCCCGGCCTGCGGGCTCGGTGTGGATGACCGGAGATGCCCTCTGCTCTCCCGACGGACCCTGCGCCGATCCGGCCGGCGGCCGTTCCGACGACTCCCAGGTGCACGGTCTGCAGGGCACGCCCGCCGCGGCCACGGTGGACGTCGATCCGCCCGGCGCCCGTCAACCTTATCCGGAGGGCGGCGATCCCTATCCCGCCGACGCGATGCTGGCCTCCTACCTGATCGACCTCGACGACAATCTCGGCGCTTCGGGGTCGCCTGACCGCATCCAGGCGCTCAAGGACGATGCCACGAGGATCGGCGATGTCGAGGTCCTGCGCGGCGCCCCCGCGGCGGCGCCGGCTTCGCTTGAGGGGTATGATCTCGAGATCGACAAGTCGGGTCCGGTCACATGCCTCGCCGGAACCGGCTGTTCCTTCACGCTGACGATCACCAACAACGGCCCGGCCGAGTTCTCCGGACCGGTCAATCTCTGGGACGACGTCGAGCCTTTCGACGCGCCGCTGTCGGGATTCTCCGGCGACGGCTGGCAGTGCTTCGAGTTTGCGGGCGGCATCCATTGCGGCATCAGCGAGCTCAAGCTCGGCGTCGGAGAGGCGACCGATCTGGTGGTGACGGTGACCGTGCCGGGAAATTACCGCTCCGATATCTTGACCAATTGCGCCAGCGTCACCTGGCTCTACACGGCCGAAGGCGGCTACGACGTGCGCTCGGTGCAGGTCGCGCTGTCCCTGCTCGGTTATGACCCCGGTCCGATCGACGGCGTCATCGGCTCCCGCACGCTGTCGGCGCTGGCCGAGTTCCAGTCCGACAACGGCCTTGAGCCGACCGGCGAGATGGACGAGGAGACCGCGGCGCTGCTGTCGCCGGGATACGCAGGTGTCCCCGGTGATCTCGATGGATCCAACGACAGCGACTGCCATGACGTGGTCACCGGCGATCCGCTGCCGGTGCACACGAAGTGGCGGTCGCATCTCAAGACCGGCTCTCCGCACAACAAGGTTCAGTCGCATCTGAAGACCGGCTCGCCGCACAACAAGCTGCAGTCGCATCTGAAGACCGGCTCGCCGCACAACAAGCTGCAGTCGCATCTGAAGACCGGCTCGCCGCACAACAAGCTGCAGTCGCACCTGAAGACCGGCTCGCCGCACAACAAGCTGCAGTCGCACCTGAAGACCGGCTCGCCGCACAACAAGGTTCAATCGCACCTCAAGACCGGCTCACCGCACAACAAGCTGCAGTCGCATCTGAAGACCGGGTCGCCGCACAACAAGCTGCAGTCGCATCTGAAGACCGACTCGCCGCACAACAAGGTTCAGTCGCACCTCAAGACCGGCTCGCCGCACAACAAGGTTCAGTCGCACCTCAAGACCGGCTCGCCGCACAACAAGGTTCAATCGCACCTCAAGACCGGCTCACCGCACAACAAGCTGCAGTCACATCTGAAGACTGGCTCACCGCACAACAAGCTGCAGTCACATCTGAAGACTGGCTCACCGCACAACAAGCTGCAGTCGCATCTGAAGGCGGGCTCTCCGCACAACAAACAGCAGTCGCACCTGAAGGCGGGCTCTCCGCACAACAAGATCCTGTCCAATCAGAAGCTGCAGCCCGTCCACACCAAGGCGCAGTCGCACCTGAAGACTGGGTCGCCGCACAACAAGGTCCAGTCGATCCAGAAGCTGGCGCCGCGCCACACCAAGGCGCAGTCACATCTGAAGACTGGCTCGCCTCACGACAAGATCATTTCGGCCCAGAAGGTGCAGGTGCCCGTCGTGCCGCCGCCCGACGGCAACGGGGCGGTCATCCGGATCAATCCGCTGCTGCTTGCACCCAAGCAGTGATCATCCGGGCCGGGGCCGGAGCATTTGCAGACGAGGTGAACGTCGCTTCGTCGCAGGACAATGCGAGAAAAAAAGACCTTGGAGCGCATCGCGTCAATCTCAATTCATGCGATGCGCTTCAGTCCCGGCCCGTCACCATTCCATTCCGATCAGACGGAGTACACCATGTCGCCTTCGATCCTGACCCTTGCCAGGGCGGCCAATGCCGCTGCCGGGACACTCATGCTGGCCGTGGCCTGCCTTGCCGCGTCGCCCGCCGCCGCCGACAATCCGATCCACACCAACGAGGCCTATATCGACGAGATTCGCGCCGCTGCCGGTTTCGATGTCGCCAAGATCGACGAGGCCTTTGCCTATGTGTTCGACCAGCTGCCCGGCGAGGTGACGGTCTATCCGACCGAGAACTACTATTACTTCAAGTTCATTCACGGCGGCGTCCCCTATGCCGGCAACTTCCGGCTCGATGTCGCCGATCGCGACACGGGCGTCATCCACTTCGCCTATTTCTCCGAGAACAACGGCTTCGACCAGCAGCCGGTCTCGGGTCATCTGGCCTACAGCGCCGAACTCGGCGTCGGGGTGAAGAAGACCGGCGATCTGGATTATGCGGTCACGGCCCGGGGCAGGACGGTGGTGTTCCATCTCAATGACCTGCGCGGTGTCCGGCCGGCGCAGGGCATGATGGCGGCGGGCGAGGAGTTCATCGGTCCCGTGTTCGATGAATCCGGCGTGCCGATGCTGCTGATGTGGAACGCGGATCTCGAGATGTTCGTCTACGTGCTCGACGAGACCAGCCCGGCGGAGACCTATGTCGAATCGCAGGTTTCAAGCCAGATCCGGCTCGGGCTGCGCACCGGCTTTGCCTGGTACCGCGACCGCTATCTCGATCGCTGGATCCTGGTCGGCGTCGCCGCGGCGCAGACCGAACTCAACACCTATTTCGACGGCCCCTTCGACCAGTTGCCCGACAACTTCATCGAGGGCGAGAAATTGCGCGCGGCCTTCCTGGCCTTGAGCCCGGAGGTCGAGGGCCAGATCGACCGCTGGGGAAATTCCGCCGATCTCACCGGCCGCATGCTCGCCGACCCCTATGTGCTCTATTCGGAGGAAAGCGAACTCAGCCAGTTCGACCAGTGTGCCGCCGCGGCGACCGATCCGGCGAGCTACTATCCGTGTTTCGCCGTCGGGCAGACGCGATAGGCAGGACACCCCGCCCCGCGTTTCGCGGCGGGCGCTAACCCCCGATTGGCCTTGCCCCGTGCGGCGCGCCTGCATAGGCTGCTGGCGTGCGTCGGGACCGTCCTGGCTGTGGCGTGCAGGAGCAACACCGCCGATGTCCGTCCGCATAGCCACCTTCAATGCCGAGAACCTGCTCAGCCGCTTCGATTTCTCCGGCTTCCGCAACGAACTGCGCCAGGACCGGGTGAGCCAGCTCTACGAGGCCGTCGACGAGGCGCAGTACCGGCAGATGGAGATTGCGCGCGCCATCTCGCTCACCGACGACACACGGCAGATGACCGGCCAGGCCATCGCCGAGGCTGACGCCGACATTCTCTGCCTGCAGGAGGTGGAGAACCTCGATACCCTGCACCGCTTCGAATACGGCTATCTGTTCAAGATGATGGGCGCCGGCTACCGGCACAAATACATGCTCGACGGCAACGATTCGCGCGGCATCAACGTGGCGGTGATGATGCGCGAGCGGACGCGCGACGGCGCGCCGATCGAGTTCGTCGCCATGACCAGCCATGCGCATGTCACCTACGAGGCGTTCGGCCTCTACCGGCCCGAGCTGGCGGAGCTGGCCAGGCCGTCGGACCGCATCTTCAAGCGCGACTGCCTGGAGATCGACGTGCGCATCGGCGGCAAGCCGCTGACGATCTATGTGGTGCATTTCAAGTCGATGGGATCGGATCGCGGCGACGTCGACGGCCGCAGCTACACCATGCCGGTGCGCATGGCCGAAGCCCGCGCGCTCAGGCGCATCATCACCGACCGCTTCGGCGAGCGCGCAGGCGAGACGCGCTTCGTGATCTGCGGCGATTTCAACGATTACCGCGAGAAGCTGGTGATTAGCGGCGACCGCCGCAACGGCCATGCGTTCGAGCCGGTCACGGAGAAGCTCAGTTCGCTCGATGTGCTGCTGGCCGACGGCTTTGCCGTCAATGCGGTGGAACGGCGGCCGGTCCTCGACCGCTGGACGCTCTACCACACCCGCGGTCCCGCCGAGCGACATCTCTGCCAGCTCGACTACATCCTGCTGTCGCCCGCGCTCGACCGCATCGGAGCCGCCGAGCGTCCGGACATCGTGCGTGCCGGGCAGCCCTGGCGGACCCTGTTTCCACCCGGCCAGGAGGTCGAGCGCTATCCGCGCACCGGCTGGGACCGGCCGAAGGCGTCGGACCATTGTCCGGTAGCGCTGCAGATCCTGCTCAGATGAAAGATGACCGCATGGCGATGTTTGCCGAAGACAGCTTCGTTCCGCTCGACCACGTGACGCTGCGCCTGGCCGAGGGGCCGCATCCCTGGCAACTGGCCGAGCGCGACGCGGTCGAGGCGCTGTGGGCGCGCGAACGGGTCGAGCGGCCGTTCCTCTACAACGGCACGGTGATCATGCATCGGGGCCTGGCCATGCAGGGCGGCGGCATCACCGGCATCAGCCACGCGGTGCCTTATGCGGTGCTGCTGCACTGGCTCGAGGCCCAGCCGGCCGAGGCCGACATCTGGCACCTGTTCGGATCGCCGGTGATCGTCTCCTCCGACCAGGCGCTGGTGCTCATCCGCATGGCGCAAAGGACGGCCGGCGCGGGCCGCATCGTCTCGCCCGGCGGTTCGCTCGATCTCGCCGACATCCGCGACGGTGTCTGCGATGTGGAGGGCAACATGGCGCGCGAGATGGCCGAGGAGACCGGACTGGATCTTGCCCATGCGCGCGCCGAGCCGCAGCTCACCGGCTGGCGCCGGGGCCACCGCGTCACGGTGTTCCGCCGCTATCATTTCGACCGGACGGCCGCGGAGATCGCCGCGGCCATCGAGGCGCACATCGCCTCGGAGGCCGAGCCCGAGGCCGACGCCGCCGTCGTCTTCCGCAACGCCGGCCAGATCACCGGGGCGGTGCCCGCCCACATGCGGGCGATGATCCGGTTTCAGTTTCGCTAAAGCCCATCGCGTGAATTCAGATTCACGCGATGGGCTTTAGCTCTTTGTGATCATGCATGTCGTGATCCCGAAACCGCTGCACACTTTCGGGCGGCACTCATTAACCTGATCGGCATCGAGGCGAAGTCGGGCATTGGCAGGACCCCGGATTGGGTTAGGATGCCGGCCACACCCGGTGCGACCGCGCCGGAACGGAGCCGAGGGGCGGACATGACCAGTTACCACTACGCGATCTATGACGTGTTCACCGGCACGCGGCTCGAAGGCAATCCGCTGGCGGTGGTGTTCGGCGCCGACGGGCTGAGCGACGCCCGGATGGCGATGCTGGCGCGCGAGTTCAACCTGTCGGAGACGGTGTTCGTGCTGGGCTCGGACAATCCCGGCCATACCGCGCGGCTGCGCATCTTCACGCCCGCCCGCGAGATGCCGTTCGCCGGCCATCCGACGGTGGGCACCGCGGTGGCGCTGGGCGAGAGGATGGTCGAGAAGGGGGAGGTCGCGGCCGACGCCGACCTGGTGATGATGCTCGACGAGGTCATCGGCCCGGTGCGCTGCGCCACCAGGCTGGTCTCGGGCGAACCCGGATTTGCCGAGTTCGACCTGCCCAGGCTGTCGCGGCGGCTGCAGGCGCCGCTGACGAGCGCCGAAGTCGGGGAGGCGCTCGGCCTGTCCGCCCACGAGATCGGCTTCGAGAACCACGTCGTCTCGCTCTGGAGCGCCGGCGTGCCCTTCGTGCTCGTGCCGGTGCACGACCTATCGGTGGCAGCCCGGGTGGAGTGCAATGCGGCGCTGTGGCAGAACATCGCGCCGATGGGCGACGGCCAGCTGGCGCACGCCTATGTCTATTGCCGCGGCGGCGTGCACCACGACGCCGCCTTCCATGCCCGCATGTTCGCGTCGGAGGAGGGCACGGTCGAGGATCCGGCGACAGGATCGGCGGTTGCGGCGATGTCGGGGGCGATCCACCATTTCGACGGCGTCCGCGACGGGCATCTGGCATTGATGATCGAGCAGGGCGTCGAAATGGGACGGCCCTCGCACATCCACCTGCATCTCGACTGCGCCGGAGGCAAGATCAGCAAGGCCCGCATCGGCGGCCAGGCGGTGCGGATCGCCAGCGGCCGACTGACGCTCTGACGGGTCCGGCCGGCCGGGCGGGGAGGGCGGTGCCCGATAATTTCCGGCGCGGTCCCAAGGCTTTGCGGGCTCTTCGCGGGCGGAATCGAAATGAGCGGATTTTGCTTCTGGACAAGCCAGTTCATCCGGTCTATACGCCCCCTCGTTCCCTTCGCGGAACAGGTGGGGCGCGTAGCTCAGTTGGTAGAGCAGCTGACTCTTAATCAGCGGGTCCACGGTTCGAGCCCGTGCGCGCCCACCATCTTTTTCAATGAAATCAAGGGCTTTGCTTGCCTCGGTTTTGAGCCTGACGGTGACCCTGCGGATGGGTAACCTCAGGGTTACAGGGCTTGAGGCGCGCGCGGTTGGTGTTTTCAGAAAAGCAGGGTTCTTGCTGGTCCGGCGCTGATAAGGCCATCCAGGTAGCGCCGAGGCTCATGTCTTGGCGTCGACGATCCCGGGGGCGGGTGCGGCTGCGTCCGTTCCCCCTGTGGCTTGCCGCTCCAGGCTTGCGGCGAAGCTTTCTTCATCGGTCGGGACTCCGAACAGGTAGCCCTGGCCGACCGGGCAGCCCATTTCGGAAAGCATGGCCCGCTGGGCTTCTGTTTCCACTCCCTCTGCGACCACAGTCAGGCCCAGGGCGCGCCCGAGTTCGATGATGGCGCGGACGATCACCCTTTTGGACGGCGCCGTGGCGAGTTCGCTCACAAAGGTGCGGTCTATCTTGATCTCGGTCACCGGAAACCGTTCGAGCGATCGCAGGTTCGAATAGCCCGTGCCGAAATCGTCCACCGAAAGCCCGACGCCGATCCGCCGCAGCCGCTCGAATGCGTCGATGACGCCGGGCGTGTCGCTCAGGAACATGCTTTCGGTGATCTCGAGAGTGAGCCATGCAGGGTCCGCGCCGGTCTGACGCAGGATGCGGTCCAGCAGTTCGGCCATGTCGTGGCGCAGAAATTCGCCTGCGGACACGTTGACCGAAAAGCGGAGCGGCTTGTGGCGGTGGGCGTTGATGCGCCTGGCGAACGTCGTGACCGTAGTCAGGCTTCGTTCGGTCAGTTCGAGCAGCAACCCCGATCGCTCGGCTGTCTCGATGAACCTGCCGGGAAGCTGGCTTCCGAACAGGGGATGGTTCCAGCGGATCAGCGCTTCAGCGCCCAGCCACTCGCCGGTGACAAGGTCCACCTGGGGCTGGAAATGATACACGAATTCATTGTTGGCGACCGCGGACTTCAATTCGCGCGTCATGCGCAAGCGACGACGGGCTTGCTCGTCGTCTGAGTCGCGAAACCGGCGCGGCCCGCCAAGCGGATCGGACTTGGCTGCCCAGAGGGCGGTGCCCGCATTCCGGATCAGGGACAGGGTGCCGCCCACAGGCTTGCCGATCGCGTAGCCGATGGCGAACCGCAGCGAGACATTGGCGCCGGCCACGACGAAGTCCGCGGCAAGCAGGGCGGTGACCATTGAGACGATGGCGTCGGCGCTCTGTTCATCCGGGAGCTGGAAGGCCAGGGCGAACTCGTTCGCGCCCATCCGGGCCACCAGCGCGGCGCCCAGGTCCCTGAGACGCCGCCCGGTTTCGCAAAGCAGGGCATCCCCGACTTCGAACCCGTAACCAGTGTTGAGATCGTGAAAGTCGATCACATCCAGCTTCACGACCAGAAGCAGCGCCTCGGCCTGCGTTGCGAAACGTTCGTCGGCGGTCAGGAGAAACGATTGACGGTTCAGGCAGCCGGTAAGCCCGTCCAGGTTTGCGACCCGGTCCAGCGCGATGTGCGTCTGGCGGATCGACGAGACGTCGCGCAGGATGGCGACATAGAGCAGCGCGTCGCCAACCCAGGCCGGTCTGAGACTGAGACTGTTCCAGAACTCCGATCCGTCCTTGCGGTAGTTGCGCAGCGTCGCATCCACGGGCTCCGCCGCCTCGATCGCGGCGCGAATGCGCGCGATCTCCGGCTGGTCGCGTTCATTGCCCTGCAAATAGCGGCAGTCCTTGCCGATGACCTCATGACGGGCATAACCCGTCAGGCGTTCGAAGGACTTGTTGACGTAGAGCAAAGGCGAATTGGCCCCCGAACGCTGCCCGATGGCGATCCCGTCGCTCAGTTCCTCGACCAGCGTGGGAAGTATGGACCGGATCGAATCGGTATCGGCCAGCCCGTCGCCGGCGATGCTCGGCACGCGCTTGATGAAGTCCGCCGGCATGAGATTTCTGATTTCTTCCATGACAGGGAGCATGGACGGCGGCCCGAAACCGGGCAACCCAAAGCCGGGGCGCTTCCAGGACAACCGTCAGCCGTTTTCGGACAAACTACGCCTTGCTCCGTCGCCGGATGTCCGGAAGCGATCGCGATAATCGGACGGCGTCACTCCCACATGCAAAACAAATGCGCGGCGCATTGCGCGTGGCGATTGCTCCGGGGCTGCGGCCGCTGCCGTCCCAGGCGCCCTCCCGCCTCAGGCGAGGCCTTCGAGGCCGTAGAGGGCGGGGCGGATCTCCTCGAGCAGAGCGAAGGGATCGGCCAGCGAGGCGAAGACATTGATGAACACGGTCGGCTGCTCGCGGATGAAGCGGACATGCAGCACGCCGTTCTCGCGGTGCACGACCGCGCAGCCGATATGATACTGGCGGTCGCCGATCGAGATGAAGAAATGGTCCGGAATGTCATGGCGATGGCTGGTGGCCATCAAGCCGTTCTCCGAGATGTCGAGGACGCGCAACTGGGCCTGGCTCACCTGCCGCACTCCCTTGAGCGTGAAGAGCACATGGACGAGAACATTGCAACTGCGCCGCACCCAGTTGCGGGATTCCTGCTCAAAGGCCAGTTTCGTCAAGTAGTTCCTACGAGAAGACATGCTCTTGTGAAATGTCATCTGACTTGGTCCCTGGCGTGTCGGCGTCGTAACGCTCGCGATCCCTTCGGCAGGTGGTACGATGAGAATTGCCTCCGTCATGTTCCCCGGCAGTTCTTGCCAGTTCGACTATCTGTGCCCGCTCGATGACGTGAAGCCGGGCGACAACGTCATCGCGCTTGATGAAGTCCAACGGCATGAGGTTTCTGATTTCTTCCATGACAGGGAGCATGGATGGCTGCCCAAAACCGGGCAACCCACAGCCGGGGCGGTTTCAGGACAACCGTCAGCCGTTTTCGGACAAACTGCTCCTTGCTCCGTCCCCGGACGTCCGGAAGCGATCGCGATAATCGGACGGCGTCACGCCCACATGCGCGACGAAGGCGCGGCGCAACGCACGTGCCGACCCGAACCCACTTCTCTCCGCAATCGATGCGATCGGCAAGCGGCTCCCTTCCAGAAGGAAGCGGGCAACGTCGATCCGCGTGAGGTCGACATATTCGGACGGCGAGATGCCGATCTCCTGGGAAAAGACCCGCGTGAAGTTGCGCGGGCTCATCGCCGCGATCTTCGCCAGGGCGGTGACCGAGAGGTCGGCCGCGGGATGGTTGAGCACGAATTGCTGGACGCTGTGCAGACGGCTGCGGTCGCTCGCCTGCGCGGCCAGATGCACGCTGAACTGGGACTGGTCGCCGGGCCGCTTTAGAAAGACGACGAGCCGGCGAGCGACGTAGAGTGCCACCTCCCGGCCGAGATCCTCCTCGACGAGGGAAAGACCCAGATCGATCGCAGCACTGGATCCGGCCGAGGTGATCATCGCGCCGTCACGGACAAAGACCCGGTCGCCTTCCACCCGTCCCTCGGGGAAGCGCTCGGCAAGCAGGGTTGCGTACTGCCAGTGCGTGGTCACGCGCCGGCCCTTGAGCAGGCCAGCCTCGCCGAGCACGAATGCCCCTGTGCAGACGGAGCCGTAGCGCCGGGCCCGCCCGGCAATATCCACCAGCCAGTCGATGATCTGCCCGCCGGGACGTTTCGGAACGCCGACGCTCCCCGCCACGAGTACGGTATCGGGGTCACCGGGATACGCATCAAAGGCACAGTCGGGCAGGACCCTCAGTCCCGATGCACAGCGGATGGTGCGATCGTCTTCCGCGACGATAGCAACCTCGTAGACCATTTTGCCCGCACGCGCGTTCGCTTCTGCGAACACGTCCATGAGCCCGGCAAGTTCGAGGGAATGCACATCGGCAGGCACGAAGATCACGATCCGCACAAGGATATCTCCCACCGCACAAGGGACTCAAGGTTCTCGACGAGGTTGCGCGCCGACACCTGTCTGTTCCGGCGACGGTCGCACAGCGCTACCAGATCGTCAAAGTCAAATGATCGCGGTCCAGCGGGCGAACGGTGCAATGGAGAGAGCGTCTTGACTGTTCTGAACCGTCGACCGGACGGGCTGCTGCAGGCACGGGCCTTGATGGCTGATCCATCCCGGGCTTGTAATTTCCAAAAATTGATTAATATATGAGCAATGTCGATTGCACTTCGCATCGCACGTGGCCGCTTCGGGAGGGTGGCGCTGCTGGATATGGATCGGCCTCTGGTGCGGCACGCGCACCCGCATTGCCATGTGCTGTTGAAGGTCGAGGGAGCCGACACGCAGTTTTCGGTGCGCGACAGGCTCGTGCCGCTCACGGACGAAAGCGCTGTTCTCATCAACGCCTGGGAACCGCATGCCTATGCGCACGAACCGACGCGGCCGAAGACAGTCATCCTTGCGCTCTATATTGAACCGCAGTGGCTCGGTCATTTCCGGCCGAACTGGTCGGCGAGCCACGCGCCCGACTTCTTCGCCTCCAATGTTGGCTCGATCACCCGCGACATCCGCACGCACGCAGACATGCTTGCGGAGGCCATGGTGCAGGAGCCGAACAGTGCCGACAAGCACGAGGTGCTTCTTGGCGAACTGATGGTTGCCGTCATCGAACGCTTCGCGGACTGGCGGGCGGTGCCGAATTCGATCCGTGACCTCGCCTCGCGCCATCGGGTTGATTTCCGCATCCGCAAGGCCGTCGAGCGCATGAAGGCGGCACCGGGCGAGATCGCCGATCTCGATCTTCTCGCGACCGGCGTCGGCCTGTCGCGGGCGCATTTCTTTAGGCTGTTCGAGACCTCGATCGGGGTGACACCGCGGGTCTTCCTCAACGTGCAGCGCCTGGAAAAGGCGGTTGCGGCCGTCGCCGACGGAACGCAGAACTTCGCGGCGATCGGCGATCAACTCGGCTTTTCCGTACCTGCGCATTTCTCGCGCTTCTTCCACGATCATGCCGGCTCCTCGCCGAGCATCTTCCGCAGTGTAAGCCGCCTCTCGGCTGAGGATTTTGAGACTCCTCGGTAAGGTCTGATACGCGGCGGTATCGCCCGATCGCGCCCCCCGCTTCACTCTTCCCCCCTAAGGCACCCCTTCACCAGCGGGTGCGGGAGGAGCGAATGACCAGATTGGAAACGGCGGGAGGCATGATTGGCCGGTCCGTCCCACGGGTCGAGGACGCAGGGCTTCTGACCGGCCGCGGCCGCTACATCGACGACCTGCCGGTTCGGCGCGACACCGCGCATCTGGCTGTTCTGCGCTCGCCCCACGGCCACGCCGAAATCCGTGCGATCGATATGACTGCCGCCCGTGCGCTGCCCGGCGTCTTCGCCGTGCTGACCGGCGAAGACGTGGCAAGGCTCACCCGCAGCATGACGGTCGGGGTCAAGGCCAATGTCGAATGCTGGCCGATCGCCCGCGACCGGGTGCGCTATGTCGGGGAACCCGTCGCGCTTGTCGTTGCCGAGAACCGCTATGTTGCAGAGGATGCGCTGGACCTGATCGAGGTCGTGTATGAGCGGCTTATCGCCATTGTCGATCCCGAGAAGGCACTCGCCGCAGATGCACCGGTTCTGCATCCCTCGCTCGGCACCAACCTCATCAATGAGCGCAGCTTTCGCTACGGCGACCCGGAAACGGCGATCTCGACTGCCGCCCACCGCGTCTCCATCCGCATCGCCTATCCGCGCAATTCCTGCACGCCGATTGAGACCTACGGCGTGATCGCCGAATACGATCCCGGCGAGGACGCCTATGACGTCACGGCGAATTTCCAGGGGCCGTTCTCGATCCATGCCGTGATTTCCCGCGCGCTGAACGTCCCCGGCAACCGCATGCGGCTGCGCACGCCGCCTGATTCCGGCGGCTCCTTCGGCATCAAGCAGGGCGTGTTTCCCTATGTCATCCTCGCCGCCGTCGCCGCCCGCGTCGCCGGACGGCCGGTCAAATGGATCGAGGACCGGCTCGAGCACCTGACAGCCTCGGTCTCGGCAACAAACCGCGTCACGACGCTGGAGGCGGCCGTTGCCGCCGACGGTCGCATCACCGCGCTTAGCTGGGATCAGCTGGAGGATTGCGGTGCCCATCTGCGTGCACCGGAGCCGGCGACGCTCTACCGCATGCACGGCAACATGACCGGCGCCTATGCGATCGAAAACGTCGCCATCCGCAATCGCGTCGTGCTCACCAACAAGACGCCCACGGGGCTCAACCGCGGCTTCGGCGGACCGCAGGTCTATTTCGCGCTCGAACGGCTCGTCCACAAGATCGCCGACAACCTTGGCCTCGACAGGCTTGCCGTCATCCGCCGCAACCTCGTGCCGGCCGACGCCTTTCCCTACCGCACGGCGACCGGCGGGCTTTTGGATTCGGGCGATTATCAGACCGCAATCGATCGCGCCTGCCAGGAAGGCGGCCTCGAGGCGCTCCGGCTGCGAAGGGATCAAGCGCGTGCCGAAGGGCGGCTCTACGGCATCGGCTATGCGGCGGTGGTCGAGCCGAGCGTCTCCAACATGGGCTACATCACGACGGTCCTGACGCCAGACGAGCGGGCGAAGGCCGGGCCGAAGAACGGCGCCCAGTCCGTCGCGACTGTGGCCATCGATCCGCTCGGCTCCGTCACCGTCAAGGTCGCTTCGGTGCCGCAGGGCCAGGGCCATCGCACGGTTCTGGCGCAGGTGGTCGCCGAGCGGCTTGGACTCCCCCTTGAGGCCGTGCGCGTCAACACCGAACTCGACACGGCGCGCGACGCCTGGTCGATCGCGTCGGGCAATTATGCAAGCCGGTTTGCCGCTGCCGTCGCCGGCGCCGCTGCCCTTGCCGCCGATCGCATCAGGGACCGTCTTGCAGCGATCGCCGCTAGCCAACTCAATGTCACGGCGGATCGGATAGACTTCAGGGCCGGAAAGCTCTTCGATCGCGACAACCCGGACAATGCCATCTCCTTCGGCCGCGTGGCGGCGGCCAGCCACTGGGCGCCCGGCACCCTGCCTGATGGAACCGGCCAGACTATCCGCGAGACGGTTTTCTGGACACCGGAGCAACTCGAGGCGCCGACGGCAGCGGACGGGATCAACTCGTCGCTTTGCCATGGCTTCATCTTCGACATCTGTGGCGTGGAGATCGACCGGGCGACCGGCCAGGTGCGCATCGACCGCTATGTGACGATGCATGACTGCGGCCGCATCCTGCATCCCGGCATGGTCGACGGCCAGGTGCGCGGCGGCTTTGCCCAGGCCGTCGGCGCCGCCCTCTACGAGGAATATGCCTATGGCGGCGACGGCAGTTTCCTGACCGGCACGCTTGCCGACTATCTGATCCCGACCGTGATGGAGACGCCGGAGCCGCTGATCCTCCATCACGAGACGCCATCGCCCTTCACGCCGCTTGGCGCAAAGGGCGTCGGCGAAGGCAATTGCATGTCGACGCCGGTCTGCATCGCCAATGCGGTCGCCGATGCGCTCGGGGTCGAGGACATCCGGCTGCCGCTATCGCCGAGCCGCGTCAGCGAATGGCTCTACGGCGAGGAGCGCCCGCCGTCGAAACCTCAGGATTCGATCCCCGTCGCTACCGGCGCTTCCGGCGAGCGCTTGCTGACCGGCTCGGGCTCGGCCGAAGTCGTCGCCACGCGTGAGTCCGTCTGGACGATGCTGCTCGACCCGAACACGCTGAAGGCCATCATTCCCGGCGCACATGAGGTCCGAAAGGTCTCCGACACGCATTTTCGCGCCGAGGTCACCCTCGGCATCGGCCCGGTCAAGGGCCGGTACCGCGCCGACATCCGCCTCTCCGACATGCTTGCGCCGGAAGCGGTCACGCTCTCCGGCGGCACGGAGGGCGCACTCGGCTCCGGTCGCGGCACGGGCCGAGTCACGCTGACGGAAACGGCGATCGGCACCCGCATCGACTATCGATATGAGGCCGCGATCGGCGGCAAGGTCGCCTCTGTGGGTGGCCGACTTCTTGATGGCGCGGCGCGCGTGGTGATCGGACAGTTCTTCCAGGCGCTCGCCCGTCATGCCGGCGGCGGAGGGCCTCCCAGCGCCGCCGCCGGCTTCACTCAACGGCTTTCGAGCCTCTTCAGGAGGCGCAGATGAAGCCTGCATCCTTCGATTTCCTCTGCCCGGACACGCTGGAGGAAGCGCTTTCCGCACTCGCCGAGGGCGGCGGTGAGGCTCGCGTCATCGCCGGTGGGCAGTCTCTGGTGCCGATGCTCAACATGCGGCTCGCCCGTCCAGGCCTGCTGGTCGACATCATGCGGCTCGAGGCATTGCGGCGCATCGAAACGTTGGGCAACGAGATCACCGTCGGCGCCAGCGTGCGGCAGGCGGAACTTGAAGCCTGGGCAGATCTTTCGCGCGACCTGCCGCTTCTGGCGGCCGCCTTCCCCTGGCTCGGCCATGTGCAGACCCGGGCGCGCGGCACGGTGTGCGGCTCTGTCGCCCATGCCGACCCGAGCGCCGAACTGCCGCTTTCCCTGGTGACGCTCGGCGGTGCGGTGAGCCTGCGCAGCCGCAAGCAGAAGCGCAAGGTCAAAGCGGACGACTTCTTCATCGGCATGATGGCGACCGATCTCGCCGAGGGCGAGATGATCGAGGCCGTGCATTTCCCGAAGGCCCGGCCCGGCAGCGGCTATGCCTTCCGCGAGGTCGGCCGCCGGCATGGCGATTTCGCCATCGTCGCCTGCGCTGCCGTCGCCGACGACAAGGGATTGCGGCTCGGCATTGCCGGGGTCGATGACCGGCCGCGTGTCTTCCCGTTGCCGGCGCTCGACGACGACCAGTTCGACGATGCGCTGAACGACATCGCCTGGTCGCTGAACGCCCGCGACGACATTCACGCCAGCGCCCGCTACCGGCGCGAACTGGTCCGCAATCTTGGCCACGAGACCCTTAGGGAGGCAAGCCGATGCCGCGCATGAACGCTGCCCAGAGGCATGGCGTCGACTTCACGCTGAACGGCCGGAAGGTCCGCGCAGAGGCCGAAAACCGGATGCTGCTCTCGGATCTGCTGCGCCACGAGATCGGGCTGACCGGCACCCATGTCGGCTGCGAGCACGGCGTCTGCGGCGCCTGCACCGTGCAGATCGACGGAAAGCCGGCGCGCGCCTGCCTGACGCTCGCCCAGCAGGTGCGCGGCAGTGACGTACGGACCGTGGAAGCGCTGGCTCCCGCCCCGGCGGAGCTCTCCCCGCTTCAGGCGGCCTTTCGCCGCCATCACGGCCTGCAATGCGGCTTCTGCACGCCCGGCATCCTGATGTCGCTCGACACCCTATTGCGCGAGCGGCCGGAGGCGGGCCGGGAAGACATTCGCGAGCACCTCTCCGGCCATCTCTGCCGGTGCACGGGCTACGCGACCATCGTCGAGGCGGCGCTCGCCGCCGCGGAGGAACAACGGAAGGAGGAGACACCCAATGCTTGATCTAGGAACGAGCTTCCTCGCGAGCGTGGAGCGTGACCCGGACGCGCTCGCGATCGTCGACGGGGAGATGCGCCTGAGCTATCGCCAATGGTACGACAAGGTTTCAGCGCTTGCCGCGGCCCTTGGCGAGACCGGCCTGCAGCGCGGAGACCATGTGCTCACCGTCATGCAGAACCGTTGGGAGAACGCGTCGCTGCACTGGGCCTGCCAGTTTCTCGGCCTGGTCGTCACACCGCTCAACTGGCGGGCGAAGGCCGATGAAATCGATTTCGGCATCGAGGATGCCGGCGCGAAGGCCGTGTTCTACGAGGCATCGACGGAAGAGGCCGTGCGCCTGTCGCGGCTCGCGCAGGACTTGCCGCAACTCTCGGCCGAGGCGCTCGCCGATATCATGACAGGCAGAGCCGCCGATGCGGTGCCTGTCGCCGACGCCCGCGACTGGTCGCTGATGCTCTACACTTCGGGCACAACCTCGAAGCCGAAGGGCGTGCCACGCCGTCACCACGCTGAACGCGCCGGCGCCGTCGCCCATGTGGCGCAGAACCTCTACCGGCATGGGGAGCGCACGCTTGGCGTCATGCCGCTCTACCACACGATGGGCGTGCGCTCCCTGATCGCATCCTCGCTGATCGGCGGCACCTTCGTCTGCCTGCCGCGCTTCGACGCGGCAAAGGCGCTCGACCTGATCGAGAAGGAAAAGATCACCAATCTTTATCTCGTGCCGACGCTTTATCACGACCTCCTGTATCACGAGGCTTTTTCTGCCGAGCGCGTCGCCTCCGTCCGCAAGCTCGGCTATGCCGGCGCTTCGATGACCGACGGATTGCTGAAGCGGCTGGAGCAGATCTTCCGACCGGAGCTCTTCGTCAACCATTATGGTTCGTCTGAAATCTACACCTTCACGATCGAGCAGACCGCGGCCGCTAAACCCGGCTCCGCCGGCCGCGCCGGAATCAACCAGACGATCCGGGTCGTGAAGCTGGGCAGCCGCGACCCGAACGAGCGGGCAGCCGTCGGCGAGGAAGGCGAGATCATCGCGCTGATGAAGAGCGACGAGGCCTTCGAGGGGTACTGGAACCGGCCCGACGCGGATGCCAAGGCACTTCACGGAGGCTGGTACTTCACCGGCGACACCGGCTTCTTCGATGGGGACGGTGATCTCTTCGTCACCGGCCGCGCCGACGACATGATCATCACCGGCGGCGAAAACGTGTCGCCGGTCGAGGTGGAAAGCTGCCTGTCGCTGCACGAAGGCGTCGCCGAGGTCGCGGTCGTCGGCCTCCCCGACGAGCGCTGGGGCAAGATCGTCGTCGCCTTCATCAAACGACGCGACGAGGTCAGCGCCGAGGATCTCGACCGCCATTGCCGCGAGTCCGGTCTCGCCAATTTCCGCCGCCCACGCCGCATCGTCTTCGTCGAGGAGATCCCGAAATCCCCCGTCGGCAAGCTGCTGCGCCGCCTTCTGGTGGCCGGTGAATACACCGAGGAACGCATTCCCGCAAATCGATGAGCGGCACTCCGCCGCCAGACCAACGAAAGGACTTACCATGGCCGAACACGCCACATTCCAAGACCCGCGCCTGGCAGAACTCGACGGCTTCACCGTCACAATAGATGCCGCCCGTCAGCGCGCCGACGTCACGCTCGACTATCCGCCCTACAACGTGGTCTCCATGCTGGCCCGCGACCAGTTGCGCCTCGTCTTCGAGGCGCTCGACGAGGACGCGAGCGTGCGCATCATCGTCGTTGCGGGCAAGGGCGAGCACTTCTCATCCGGCGGCAACATCAAGGGCTTCCTCGAGGCAAGCCCGGAACATGTCTCGCACCTCGCCTGGAACATCGCGGCACCGACGCGCTGCTCCAAGCCGGTCATCGCTGCCAACCGCGGCTATTGCTTCGGCGTCGGCTTCGAACTGTCGCTTGCCTGTGACTTCCGGATTGCGACCGAGACCACCCGTTACGCGCTGCCTGAGCAGAAGCTGGGCCAGATCCCGGGTTCCGGCGGCTCGGCCCGCCTGCAGAAGATGGTCGGCGTCACCCGCACCAAGAACATCGTGATGCGCTCGAAGCGGATCACCGGTCAGGAAGCCTACGACTGGGGCATCGCGTCGGAGATCGTTGCGGATGCCGATCTGGAAAAGGCCGTCGACGCGCTTGTCGAGGAACTGATCGGCTTCTCTCCGCTGGCACAGCGCACGGCGAAGAAGCTCCTGAACGACACGGACGACGCGCTGCTGTCGACCGCCATCGAGCTCGAGGGCCATTGCTATAGCCGGCTTCGGACATCGGAGGATTTCCGCGAAGGCGTGCTGGCCTTCCACGAAAAGCGCGCGCCGACCTTCGTCGGGCGCTGAACCAACGGCCGGGCGGGAGCCCGGCTTCATTTCCACGAGGAGGGAGCGGCCTCGGATCCGCTTCGGGAGGATTGAGAATGGATACGACCCAGCAGAACACACAGGAAACGCGCCTTGTCGAACGGGGACCCGGCCTTATGTCGGGTCTCAGAGACCTGCCGAAACATCTCGGCATCAAGACCATGAGCGCCGGGCTCGTCGCCGCCATCTTTGGCTGCTCCGGTCCTGCCCTGATCGTCATCGGGGCGGCCGAGGCGGGCCATCTCAGCAACGGGCAGACCGTCGCCTGGCTCTTTGCGATCTACGTGCTCGGCGGGCTTATCAGCTTGGCTCTCGCGCTCTATTACAAGCAGCCGATCAACGGCGCCTACTCGATCCCCGGCGCAGCCCTTGTCGCCGGCTCGCTTGCCACCATTCCGTTCAACGAGGCCGTTGGCGGCTTCATCATGGCTGGCCTGCTGGTTCTGCTGCTCGGAGTGAGCGGGCTCATCGGCAAGGTGATGCGCTGGCTGCCGATGCCGATCGTCATGGCGATGATTGCTGGTGCGCTGATTCGGTTCGCTATCGGCACGGTGACGGCGCTCAACTCGGCGCCGCTGATTGCCGGCGCGGCAATCCTAGCCTTCTTTGTCTCGATGCGGCTGACCAAATTCGTTCCGCCGGTTCTGGCGGCCCTGGTCGCAGGCCTGATCGTTGCGCTTGCGACGGGTGCGGTCGGCGGCGGCGCGGCCAACATTGCCTTCGCCGCGCCCGAATTGACGATGCCGGTGTTTTCCGTCGATGCCTTCTTCGCGATTGCCATCCCGCTCGCCCTTCTGGTGATCGGCGCCGAGAACGCCCAGGCGACCGGCGTGCTCATGGCCGAGGACTATCGGCCACCGGTCAACGCGATGACGATCATTTCCGGCATCGGCGGTGTCGCCGCCGGTATCCTCGGCGGCCACAATGCCAATATTGCAGGGCCGATGACGGCGATATGCTCGTCCGAGCAGGCGGGCGAGAACAAGGAGGGGCGTTATGCCGCGACCGTCGTCAACGGTGTGCTCTTCGCCGCCTTCGGCCTCCTCGCGGGCGCCGCAGTTCCGATCGTGCTCAGCCTGCCGTCCGCCCTCATCGGCACCGTCGCCGGCCTCGCCATGATCGGCGTGCTGCTGTCGGCCTTCCAGAACGCCTTCGGCAAGTCGCTCGGCAACCAGACAGGAGCCTTTGTGGCGCTCGCTGTCGCCATGTCGAACGTCTCGCTGCTGGGCATCAGTGCACCCTTCTGGGCCCTGGTGGCGGGCGTCATCGTCTCCGCTCTGGTCGAGGCCGGAAGAATCGGGGAGAAACAGGCCGCTTGATTGCGGCTTTGATCGACATCTGCTGCCAAGTCGCCCCCATGCCTGTTCTGTATGATCGGCATGGGGGCGAAAAGCGGCTAGCGTGCGAGACGCACGGAACCCCTCGGGGCGGGACCGCTCCGTCAAATCTCCGTGTGCTCCGCCAGCTCGAGGACATCCTCGATGTCTACCCCAAGATACCTGACGGTATTCTCGATCTTGTGGCCCAACAGGATTTGGATCGCGCGAAGATTGCCTGTCGCCTTGTAGATCATAGTCGCCTTGGTTCGCCGAAGCGAGTGTGTGCCGTAATCCTCGCATCGCAGACCGATTGTGGCCATCCATTCATCAACCAATTGTGCGTATTGGCGGGTGTTTAGGTGATCGGCAAGATCGACCCGGCTGGGAAAAGCGTAGTCGTCCACCGTTCCAGCTCTCCGCTCAAGCGAGACAAGCAGGCTGGCTCTTACGTCGGCCGTGATCTCGAACTGAACCGGACGACCGGTTTTCTGCTGGATCACCATAGCGCGAAGGGGCCAGCCTATTGAGGGCTTCCATCGGGGCGGAGCGCTGGACCAGTCGCTCCGTTCTGCATTTCATTCTTAAAATGGCTCAGATCGCCGAATTAGATGCCAAGCCGTGCGGTCCGCCTGGCGGGTAGCGCGATCCAGCCTGGCCGGAACAGCATGCTGCGCTGTCCGCTCGCCGTCATCATCCCCGATGCCGCGACAGTCCACGACATGAATGCCTGAAATCCAACCTTATCGCGTCCCGTTCACCACCGTCTCCGGCATCTGTCGCCGCTCCGAACCTATTTCTTCACCGGCGGCGTGTAGCCGCCGAGCCGGGAGGTCTTGAGGCCGAGCCGGACCAGCCCTTCGCACAGCACGACAGCGCAGCCGACCCCGTCGAGAACCGGCAGCCCGTGGTCCGCCGTCAGCGACCGGGTCAGGTCGGTCATGCCGGCGCATCCGAGCACGATGGCCTCGGCACGGTCCTCGGCGATGGCGCGACGGATCTCGGTGTCGATCTTGGCGCGCGCCGGGCCGGCGTCATGCTCGAGATCGAGCACCGCCACCTCGGTGGAGCGGACCCGCGCGCAGCGCGTGGCCAGTCCGTAGCGGACCAGGTTGTGCTCGATCGCCGGCACCGAACGGGCGAGCGTGGTCACCACCGAGAACTTGTTGGACAGCATCGAGGCCATGTGAAACGCGGCCTCGCCGATGGCCACGACCGGGCAGCCCGCAAGGCTGCGCACCGCGTCCAGCCCCGTGTCGTCGAAGCAGGCCACGACGATGGCGTCGACGTCAAGATTGGCCTCGACCACCTGCAGCAGGCCGGCCAGGCTGATGGCCTCGTCGTAATAGCCCTCGATGCTGACCGGCCCGTGCGCGGGATTGACCGCGATGATCTCGGTGCCGGACGAGGCGACGGCTCTCGCCGTCGCGCCGATCTTTTCGGTCATAGATGCGGTGGTGTTGGGATTGACGACCAGAATACGCATGCTTGTTCCTATACATCGCCGCCAAGGTAGGCCGCCTTGATGCGGTCATCCCTGATGAGGTCCTTTGAATTTCCACTCAGCACCACCGAGCCGGTCGACATGGCGTAGGCCCGGTCGGAGATGCTCAAAGCCATGCGCGAATTCTGCTCGACGAGCAGCACCGTGACCTTCTCGTCGCGGCTGATCGCCACGATCGAGCGCGCGATGTCCTGCACCAGCTTCGGCGCAATGCCGAGCGACGGCTCGTCGAGCAGCAGCAGCCGCGGCTTGGCCATCAGCGCCCGCCCGATCACCATCATCTGCTGCTCGCCGCCCGACAGCGTTCCCGCCGTCTGGCCATACCGCTCCTTGAGCCTCGGGAACCGTGTCAGCACGCTGTCGAGGGTGCTGGCGATGCCGGCCTTGTCGCTGCGGGTGAAGGCGCCCATCAGCAGGTTGTCCTTGACCGTCATGTAGGGGAACACCCGCCGCCCCTCGGGCACCATGGCGATGCCCTTGCGGACGATATCGGGCGCCGACATGCCGTCGAGCTTCTCGCCCATGAAGCGGATCCGCCCGCTCCGGATCGGCGCCAGTCCGGTGATCGCCCGCAGGATCGAGGATTTTCCGGCCCCGTTGGCGCCGATGAGGGCGACGGTCTCGCCCTCGTTCATCGCGATCGAGACGCCCTTCAGCGCATAGACGTGATCGTAGTACAGTTCGACATTCTCGAAGCTGAGCATCTCAGTCATGGCTTACATCCCGATCGCGTCGTCTTCGCTGCCCAGATAGGCTTCGATGACCTGTTCATTGTTCTGGATTTCGGCGGGCGTGCCCTCGGCGATCTTCTGGCCGAAATTGATCACCACGATGCGGTCCGAGATCTTCATCACGGCCGGCATGTCGTGTTCCACCAGCAGCACGGTGACGCCGCGCTCGTCGCGAAGCCGCCGCACGTTGGACACCATCCGCATGGTCTCGTCGTGGTTCATGCCGGCGAAGGGTTCGTCGAGCAGCAGCACCTCCGGCCCGGTGGCGAGGCCGATGGCCATGCCGAGCGCGCGCAGGTGGCCCTGCGGCAGGTTCGAGGCCAGTTCGTCGCGGATGTCGCCGAGCCCGAGAAAGCCGAGAATGTCATCGGCCGATGCGCCGAAAGTCTGGACGTCGGCGCGCGCCGCGGCGGTGCCGAAGAAGAAGCCCGCCAAAGTCGCCTTCGAGCGCAGATGATGGGCGACGATGACATTTTCGCGGACGGTCATCGAGCGGAAGATGGTGGTTTCCTGGAAGGTCCGGACCACGCCCCTGCGCGCCACCACATGCGGCGCAAGATCGGAGATCCGCTCGCCCTTGAACAGCACTTCGCCGCTGCTGGTGCCGACGAAGGACGAGATCAGCTTGAACAGGGTCGACTTGCCGGCGCCGTTCGGCCCGATCACCGAGATGATCTCGCCCTTGGCGACGTCGAAGCTGACATTGTTCACCGCGGTGAGGCCGCCATAGCGCTTGCTCACGCCCTTGATCTGCAGGATGGGGGTCATTTGCGCATTCCTTTGCCGCGCAGCTGGTTCAGGCTGAGAAGGCCGTTGGGCAACAGCATCATCAGCGCGATCAGCAGCGACGAGTAGATCAGCAGCTGGTAGCGGCCGGTGGTGAACAAGAGGTCCCAGCCGAAGTAGAGCACCAGCGTGCCGAGCATCGGCCCGAACACGAAGCCAAGGCCGCCGAGAAAGCAGTTCAGCATGAAGTTGACGCTGTCGGCGACCTGGAAGCTCGAGGGGTAGATCGATTGCGAGATGGCCACGAAGCTGGCGCCGGCGATGCCGCCGTAGAAGGACGAGATCGCATAGGCCAGCACGCGAAGATAGGAGATGTTGACGCCGATCGAGGACGCCAGTTCCTCGTTCTGCTGCAGGGACCGGCACAGATGCCCGAGCCGCGAGTTCACGATGCGGTAGAGCGCGGCGTAGCTGGCGATCATCAGGATCACCGCCATCAGGTAGAAGGCGAGTTTCGGGTTCTCCAGCCTGGCGAAATCCGGGATCAGCGTCATGCCGAACAGCGACAGTTCCCTGGGAAGCGGTATCGAGGTGATGCCCTTGGCGCCCTGGGTGATCGGCAGAGCCAGCGCGGTCAGGCGCGCCACCTCGGTCAGAACCAGCGTGATCATGGCGAAATAGACGCCGCGAAGCCTGAGGATCGGCAGTCCGATGAGCACGCTCAGGGCGGCACAGAACAGGCCGGCCAGCGGCAGCGTCAGCCAGAAATTGACGCCGGCCTGGGTCACCAGCACCGCCGAGACGTAGCCGCCGGCGAGCGTGTAGGCGCCCTGGCCGATGTTGATGCGGCCGATGTAGAAGGTCAGCCACACGCCGGCCGAGGCAATCGACAGCAGCGCCACCGAGGTCAGGGTGTAGTAGAAGTCCCAGCGCCCACTGGCGGCGATCGCCCAGGGGACCATGACGAAGACGATCAGCAGGAAGATCCCGACGCCGGCAATCTTGGTGGTGTTTTTCATGTGCTCAGCCCCAGGGCTTGCCCATCAGCCCTTGCGGACGGAAGGCGAGGAAAACCATTAGCAGGACGAAGATCGCCAGGTAGGTGATGTCGCCATAGGCGGCGAGAACGGTCAGGCCGACCGATTCCATCATGCCGAGGATGAAGCCGCCGGCGATGGCGCCGGAGATGACGCCGGCGCCGCCGATCATGATCATCATGAAGGCCTTGATCGAGGTCGGTCCGCCCATGCCGAGATTGATCCCGGTGATGGTGACCAGCAGCCCGCCGACCAGCCCGGCCAGCATCGCGCCGAGCGCAAAGCCGAGCGTCGAATAACGGTTGACGTCGACGCCCATCAGCTGTGCCGCGACCCGGTCCTGGGCCAGCGCCCGCATCGCCCGCCCGGCTGTGGAGTACTGCATGAACAGGATGAAGGCGGCGATGAGCGCAATGGCCAGCGCGCCGATGAGGATGCGGTCATAGGGCATGATCAGCCGGAAGTCCCAGTTGAAGACCCCGTTGATGATCTTCGGCACGCCGCGCTGCTTCTCGCCGAAGGCAAGAAGGATGACTGCATCGAGAAAGAAGGCGATGCCGGCTGCCAGCAGCATCGTGCTTTCCTCCCGGTGGGAGCGACGGATGACCGTGCGGAACAGGTATCGCTCGATCAGCCCGCCCACCACGGCAAGCGTGACGGCGGAGGCCAGTAGACCGACGATGAACGGCATTCCCAGCTGGCTGACGACGGTGTAGGTGACGAAACCGCCGAGCACATACATCTGCCCGTGGGCGAAATTGAGCACGTTCATCAATGAGAAGATCAGCGTCAGCCCGAGCGCGATGAGCGCGTACTGGGCGCCAAGATAGAGACCGTTGGCGAGTATCTGTTCCATGGGAAAGCCTTGGTTGCGGCGGGCGTCCGGCCGGCGGTTGCGGGCCGGACGCCGTACGACACTCTTGCGAAAAGGTCAGTCGACCTGCGCCACGAACAGCGTCATGAAGCCGCCGTCCTTGTACTCGTTGACCACCAGCGGCACCGACAGCTGCCGTTTCTGCCCGAACGAGGACGTGCCGACATAGGTGAGCTTGGCGTCGCCCGTCATGTAGGGGTTCGGCGCCTCGAACGTGTCCATCGTCGTCTTGAACGCCTCGACGTCGGTGATCGCCGCCGGGTTCGCCTTCAGCGTCTCGAGGATGTATTCGAGCGCATAGACCTTGGTGTTGGACTCGTCGTTGTATTCGCCGAACATCTTGGTGTAGCGGTCGACGAACTCGCGCATCTGGTCCGAGGCGAGTTCCGGCGTCGAGGCGCCGCCGACCGAGATGAAGCCGTTGGCCAGCTCACCCGCGCCCTCCTGGAGCACGCCCGCGTCCTGGGCGGTTTCGGTCGAGATCAGACCCTCGTAGCCCAGTTCCCGGGCAGACCGGATCAACTGCGGCGCATTGGCGGGCGAAACCCCCGAGAGCACCAGAAGGTCGGGCTGGGCCTTGATGGCCGGGAGCAGCACCGGCGTGAAGTCGGTGGTGTCCACCTGGTAGGTGATGCTGTCGGAGACCACTTCGAGACCGAGTTCCTTGGCCGCGGCAACGCCGCCGTCGCGCTGCGACAGCGGGTCGGATTCGTTGGCCGCGACAAACGCCACCTTCTTGATGCCGTTCTTTTCAATCAGGTATTTGTAGATCGCCGGTCCGGACTGGTAGTTGGCCACCATGCCCAGCACGGCGTTCGAGGCCGGTGCCTGGTAGAGCGACTTGGGGAAGGCATAGGGGAAATAGATGATCCCGTTCTGCTCCGCCACCGGGCGGACCGCCGCGGCGCCGTCGTCGACATTGGGGCCGACCACGTAGTGGATGCCTTCCTGCGCCATCTTCTCCATGCCGGCGATCGCCCGCTTGGGGTCCTTCTGGTCATCGAAGGCGACAATCTCGACATTGTAGACCGTGCCGCCGATGTCGACGCCGCCGGTTTCGTTGATCCACGCGGCACGCGTTTCCATCGATCGCTGGTTCGATGTGCCCCAGGCCGCGGCGGGACCGCTGGTCACCCCCACGAATCCGATCTTGAGCACTGGATTTTCTGCAAAGGCCGATCCGCTGAAGGAAAGGCTCGCCACGGCCACGAGGGCGGTGGAGATGAGCAAGGCGCGACGTTTCATTTGGTATCCTCCCAAAACAGTTCCACGTCCTCTTCCCGGAGTCTCCGAGCGTGGTCATTGCAGACAAGCATTTTGTTAACAAAACTGTCAACAGGATTGTCGACAGCGCTGTGAATTGTCATCGCCGAGCGCTATGCTATAGCGGATATCGCAATCCCGCCGAATCGGAAGTCGTCATGCTTGTGGATGAAACGTCTTCGGAAAGCGCAAGCCCCGAGCTCACCGAAGCCCAGATCGTCGATCAGATCTTTGATGCGGTCATCGACCAGCGGCTGCCGCCGGGCGCGAAACTCTCGGAATCGGCGCTGTGCGAGGCCTTCGGCGTCGGCCGCATGCGCATCCGCCGCAGCCTGCTGCTGCTTGCCAGCCGCGAGGTGGTCGATCTGCGGTCGAACCGGGGCGCCTTCGTTTCCAGTCCGACTGCCGAACAGGCGCGCGAGATCTTCGAATCGCGGCTGATGATCGAGCCCAACGTTGCGGTGCTGGCTGCCGAACGGGCCAACGAGACCGATCTGGCGATGCTGCGCGCGCATCTGGAAAAGGAGCACCAGGCGCATCGATCGGACAATCGCCACGAGGCCATCCGGCTCTCCGGCCAGTTCCATGTCGTGCTTGCCAGCATCGCCGCCAACAGCGTGATGGAACGGATGATCAAGGAACTGGTCACCAGGACGTCGCTGATCATCGGCATCTTCGGCGCGCCGGGCACCGCGAACTGCCGGGACGACGACCACTCGCTGATTCTCGAAGCGCTGCGCACCGGCAACGGCGAAGCGGCGTCACGGTTGATGACGGAACATCTCGGGCACATTCAGGCGAATCTGGACCTGAGCAGGGGACGCAAGAACAATGTCGACCTTGTCAGACTGTTCGGGGACCAGCGGTAATCCGACGACTTTGCATCGCCGGTGGCGGTCTCTTCTCCCCGACCCGGGCAGGCCATCGTCCTCGGCGATACCCTGAAGCGCTGCCGCGGCGGCCCCGCCGCCCCACAGCCTCGAAGGGCGAGGCTGTGGCCCCGGTGACCGGGCTGCAAGCGCGAGCCGTCTTGCCGGGTTTTCGGCAAAGGGGAGGCTCAACTATTGATCGACACGCCCGGGGGTTTCCGGTAACGCCAGTGCGGTGGGCGTGTGAGGCTCGCACGGATTGATGCATATGGCGAAATCGCTCCCATTCACGCTCGAACGGTTCAGGGTCCTGCAGGACATGCAGGCTGACCACTTTTGGTATGCCGGACGCCGGATGATGATTGCGAATGCGCTGACGTCCCTCGGAGGTCGGGCCGTCGACACGGCTCTGGACATCGGATGCGGACCGGGCACCCATCTCAGGGCGTGGTCGGGATACGCGCGGAAGGTCTTCGGAATCGACCAGTATGCGGGCCAGGTCGATTCCGCGGCGTTTGACTCCAACACGCAGCTCATAGCCGGCGATGTCGCCAGCCTGCCGTTCGATGACAACTCCATCGATCTCATGTTCGCGCTGGATGTGATCGAGCACGTGCCGGATCTGCCGACGCTCTCCGAGGCGCGGCGTGTCCTGAAGCCCGGCGGCCATATCCTCGTCACGGTGCCGGCCTTCCAATGGTTGTGGAGCGTTCGCGACGAGGACGCGGGGCATCTGCGTCGCTATTCCAGCGCCCAGATCCGCGAGGTGGTCGAGGCGGCCGGACTTAAGGTGAGCAGAATCCGCTATTACCAGTGCCTCCTGTTTCCGCTGGTGGTCCTGTCGCGCATGTTTGGCCGCAGGTCGTCGGCAACGCGTGACATGGAAGATTTTCCGCCGCGCCTGATGAATGCCGCCTTTCGGGCAGTGAACCGTCTGGAGGGTCGCATCGACGCCCTGGGATTGGCCATGCCCTTCGGGTCGTCGCTGGTCGTGCTGGCAAGAAAGCCCTGAGCCCGATGTCATTGCCCACGAAATTTGAAGCATTCGACCTGCTGCTGTTTCACCGGGAGGTCCAGCTTTCCTGTGATTTTCTCGAGGCGGGCGTCTCGGGCATCATTGTCGATCTCGAGCACTCGGGAAAGCACCACCGGCAGGCCGGTTTCGATACCGAAATCAATGCCCATCGCATCGAAGACATTCGACGCCTGCGCGACCGGACAAAGGGCTTCATTCTCTGCCGGCTCAGCGGTCCGGATGCCTCAGAGGAAGAACTGTCGGGCATCATCGAGAGCGGCGCGGACGAGATCATCGTTCCGATGGTTCGAGCTCCCGAGCAGGTGGAGCGCATTGCCCGAATTGCCGAAGACCTCTGCCGGATCATGGTGATGATCGAGACCGTGGAGGCGACCCGGCATGTCGAGGCGCTGTGCGCCTTGCCGATCGGGCGCATCTATGTCGGGCTGAACGATCTTCGCATCGACCGAAAATCGGACAGCATCTTTGCACCGCTTGCCGACGGTCTGCTGCCGGCGCTGCGGCAGCGCTGCTCCGGCATGCCCTTCGGGTTCGGAGGGCTGACGCTGCCGGAGTTGGGTGCGCCGCTGCCCGCCAGGCATCTGTACGCGGAGATGGCGCGGCTGGACTGCGGGTTCTCGTTCCTGCGCCGGTCCTTTTACCGCGACACGGCCGACATGGATCCGGCGGCCGCGCTGCTGCGCATGCGCAGGGCGCTGAGCGAAGCGCGAGGGCGGGGTGCGTCCGCCGTGCAAGGGCAACACCGCGAGATGGTCGCGGCGATCGAGGCGCTGCAGGAGTCCAATGCCAGAGTCTGATCTCAGTGGCAGAGCCGTCCTGGTCACCGGAGCCAACGGGTTCATCGGGGCCCATCTGACCGCGGCATTGCTGCAGGCCGGGGCGGATGTGCATGCGATGGTGAGAGCCGGATCCTCGATGGACCGTCTGGATCGCCTGCAGACCGCGCCGCGCATTGTCGGCGTCGACCTGACCGATCACGCGGCGACCCGCGATGCGGTACACCGGATCCGGCCGGAGTTTGTGTTTCACCTGGCCGTCAGCCGGCAGACGGGCGATTGGGATCGGCTGCTGGCGGTCAATGTCGCTGGGGCGATGAACCTGCTGCGGGCCTCAGGCGAGATCGATTGCCGGCGCTTCGTCAGTCTGGGCAGCGCGCTCGAGCGGATTGATCCGGCCACGGGCACGGCCGCAAATGACTATGGCGCAAGCCGCGCCGCCGCCGGTATCCTCCTGCGGCAGCATGCGCGGGAGCACCGCATCCCCTTGGCCTGCCTGCGCACCGACTACGTCTATGGTCCGCTGCAGGGCGAGGGGAAGCTCATTCCAACCGCGTTGCGCCATGCTGCCCGTGGCAGCGCCATGCCGCTTGCGCCGTCAACCGCACGCCGGGATTACGTGCATGTGTCCGATGTTGTCTCCGCGTGCCGGCATGCCGCGCAGGCACACCAGCCGGACCAGTTCTCGGCCGAGATCGCAACGGGGCGCCTCTGGTCGGTGGCGGAGGTCATCGCCCTTGTCGCGGAGCTCACCGGTGCCGATCTCAGGACGGAGCCGGGGTCGGCGCCGGCACGGGCCTGGGACACGCACCGCGGTCAGCCGGACACGGAAACAGCAAGCCCATTGCCGGGCTGGTCCGCCACCATGGATCTGAGAGCGGGCCTGCTGGATCTGATCAGTCATGACAGGAGCGGCCGTGAAGGGTAGGCTCGTGTCGATCGTGATCCCGGTTTTCCAGAACGCCGATACGCTGGCCACGCTGCACCAGGAGATCGGCGCCGCGCTGGCCACTCTGGATGTGGCGCCGGAATTCGTCTTCGTCGACGATGCCAGCAGTGACCGGTCCGCCGAGATCCTGGGGGCTCTGCAGGCACAACACTCAGACATCAAGGTCATCACCAACGAGACCAACGCCGGACAGCAGGCGGCGATCCGCAAAGGTCTGCGGGCCTGCAGCGG
This sequence comes from Hoeflea marina, assembly GCF_003182275.1. Classification (GTDB taxonomy): domain Bacteria; phylum Pseudomonadota; class Alphaproteobacteria; order Rhizobiales; family Rhizobiaceae; genus Hoeflea; species Hoeflea marina. Next base: position 356,717 of record NZ_QGTR01000004.1, on the reverse strand, counting down.
CGACAGCGTTGTGGTGATGGACGCCGATCTGCAGGATCCTCCCTCGGCCATTCCCCTGTTGCTGGCGGAACTTTGGCTGGGAGAGTGCCAGGCGGTGTTCGCCACGCGGGTGGGAAGATATCAATCCGACCTGCGCATGCTGTCCTCGGTGATCTACCGGATCCTGATGCGGCAGCTTGCCCGATTGCCAAAGGGCGCCGGGGGCTTCGTTGCGATGACGCGCGTCCTGGCTGACGAAATCGCGCAAAGCCCGAACACGCGCTTTTATCTGGCCGGCCTTGTCGGTTGTCACGCCACGGCCGTGGGCGCCATCCCTGTCGCGCGCGACTTCCGCCGCTCCGGCGCCTCCACCTATACCGGCCGGATGCGGCTTGCCACCGCCCTGTCCAATATCCTGTGTGTCTTGAAGGAGCGATGGTTTCATGCCGCGACCTGATGCCGACCAGTCCGCCCACAACCGCGTGCAACTCGACTATTACGAGGGCCGCAAACATGCGGACAACAAGCGCGTCTTCGTCGGAGCGACGCCCTATGTGAACAACCACCTCGACAAATTCCTCTCCTTCTCAAATCTTGATGCGCAACACCGAATTCTCGATATCGGCTGCGGCATGGGGAAATACACGATCCCGCTGGTGGAGGCGGGCTATCAGGTCGATGGTCTCGACCTGTCGCCGAGGCTGCTGGAGGAACTGAAGCGGCAGGCTGCATCCCGGGCCCGGATCGCCACGATCTGCGGGGACATCCTGAACCCGGATCCCGCCCTTCTCGGCAGCTATGATCATGTGGTCGGCTTCTTCATGCTGCACCACCTGTTCGATCTGCAGCAAGCGTTCAAGCAGATCGCCCGGCTGCTCAAGCCGGGAGGCCAGGTCACATTCCTCGAGCCGAACCCGTGGTGCGCCCTGTTCTACATCCAGATCACCCTGGCTCCGACCATGTCCTGGAAAGCGGAGAAAGGCATCCTGAACCTGACGCCCGGCAAGACCGCCAGGTCTCTCGAGGCTGCGGGATTTGCGGACGTGAAATTTCAGCGGTTTGGAATCCTGCCTCCCGCCATCCGCAACACGACGGCAGGTGCGGCGTTCGAGCGGGTCTATGACCGCATGCCGATGTTCCGCCCCGTTTCGGCCTTTCAGCTTGTCAGCGCACGTCTGGAGGCGGCGCCGGTTCAGGAGATGTGATGGCTTACCTTTCGGCGCTGCTGCTGCCGTTGGCCCTGCTGGGATTGGCGACGCTGAGCAACATCCGGCACGGGCTCAACCTCGGCGATGAAGGGTATCTCGTCTACGGCACCCAGGCTGTCCTGCGCGGGGAAGTTCCGATCCGTGACTTCCGGGCCTATGACCCGGCCCGCTATTACTGGTGCGCACTGTGGTGCCGTCTGCTTGGACCGGGCATTCTCACGGTCCGCGTGTCGATGGCTGTCGTGCAGGCGGGGTCGCTCGCGCTGATCGTCCTGGTCGTGGGCCATGCGACGAACAGTGCGATGGTGGCTGCCTTGGCGGGCTGTGTATCCCTGTGCTGGATGTTCCCCCGCCACAAGCAGATCGAAATCTTCTTCAGCATCGTCTGCTGCGGCGCGATGTATGCCCTGGTCCTGGGGATCGGCAGCGGCTTTGCCCTGGGGGTGCTGGGCGCGATAGAGCTGGCCTTCGGGCTCAATATCCTGGTCTATCTGCTGGGCGCCACCGCTCTGGTCGCCCTGTCGGGCGCTCTGGCGACTCCCTTTGCCGCCGCTCTCGACGTCATCGCGGGATTGACCGTCGGCGGTGCTGTCCTGCTGGTTCTGACGAGCCGGGTGAGCGGATTCCTGAGTTCCTATCTGGACAGGAAGGTCTTCGCGCTCTTTCGGCGCGGCACCACCAATCTCGCGTTGCCGAAGCCGTGGGTCTGGGCCACGACCCCGCAGTTTCGCCATTACGGCTTCATCCGGCGCGGCGTGCTCAAGGCGGTCTTCACGCTCATCCCCGTCGCCAGCGTGGCGGCAATCGCAATTCTTGCGCTGTCGCCGTCAGGCATGGCGACAGAGAGCCGCGCCCTGGCTCTGGCCTCGGCCTGCGCGGGTCTCGCCTATTTTCATCACGCCTTTTCCCGCGCCGACCTGCCGCATTTTGCCCAGATCATCCATCCGATGGTCATTCTGGCTGCTGCATCCGGCCAAGCTTTCCTCGGAGCCGCCGGGGCTTCCGTCGTTCTGCTGGCGCTGTTGCTGGCAAGCATCGGACTGCTGCGAGAGGAGGCGGAGTTTCCGCTCCACCGGTTGCTGCGCCGGCGGGCCGCGGAACCCGGCGTCGCCTCGAACGGTCTTGTGCTGCCGCGCGCGACGGACGAGACCCTGAAGCGTGTCAAGGCGATCGTCGATGAATGGTCAGGCGCCGACGACACGCTGTTTGCCGCCCCCGCCTGTCCCGGCTTTCTGGCGCTGTTTGAACGGCGCACCGCAGTCTATGACACTTTCCCCGTCTACCCCTCGAGCCCGGAGGGACGGGCAGCGATGATGACGCAGTTCAGGGCCGCCGCGCCCCCGGTAGCCATCGTTTCGGCAGTGGCGATCGACCGCCGAGAGGAACTCGCCTTCGCCAACAACTATCCGGAGTTGATGGCTTACATTCTGGCCAATTATGAGGTCGCCTTGGAAACCGGGTCGGAAAGTGTCTACGTCAGGCGGCAACAGGATCCTGAATGAACGAACGGACACCGTTGCCTTCCGGCGCCCATGACGGCTCGCCCCGTCCAGGATGCCGGCCATGTACCCGGCCATTGTCGAATGCTGCGGACCGCCGCCCCACAGCCCCATCCTTGAGGTGCGAGCCCGAGCCCGGCGAGGGCGAGCCCCGAAGGGCGAGGCTGTAGCCCTGGTGATCGGGCTGCGACCCTGTGGCTTGCCCCCGCCCTTCGAGGGCCGCTCACGCGGCCCCCTCAGGATGAGGACAGCGACGGATTCCGACCGAAATTCCTATGAGGATTCTATTTCTTCCGGTCCCCGCCCGTCTCGAACCCTTATGCGCTTTCCGCCTATGATCGCGTCAAGCTTGCAGGCTGTCTGGTCCGATCCGTCAGGACGCACCGGAGACGGGCAGGGCAACACGGCGCGCCGCAGGGCGGCATGGCAGACGGAAGAGACGTGACATGACATTCGACCTTGTGCTCGGCGGAGCGGTGACGCTGTTCGTCACCGCCTATCTTGTCTACGCACTGCTGCGTCCCGAACGGTTCTGATGCCACAGGCATCCGACGCTCCGGGGCCGCGAAGCGGCGGTCCGGACGTCTCAAGCCGGCAGGCCGCCGCTGTCGGGCGGCCGCAGCCCAAACCCCCACACCCATTCAGCTGGAGTCCTTCATGAGCCGGTCCCCATCCGCGAGCATCTTCGACGCCCGCATTCTGGCCCCCGCGATCGCGGGCGCATTCCGCAAGCTCGATCCCCGCACGCTGGCCAAGAACCCGGTGATGTTCGTGGTCGCCGTCGTGTCCGTGCTAACGACGGTTCTGTTCGTCAGGGACCTGGTCACCGGCGCCGGCGATCTCGGCTTTTCCTTCCAGATCAATCTCTGGCTCTGGTTCACGGTGCTGTTCGCCAACTTCGCTGAGGCTGTCGCGGAGGGTCGCGGCAAGGCCCAGGCGGAATCGCTGCGCCGTTCCCGCAGCGAGACCCAGGCCCGGCTGATCAACGCGGACGGCGAGGGGACCCGGCTCGTGGCGGGGGCGAGCCTGAAAGTCGGCGACCTGGTGCTGGTGGAAGCGGGCGAGATCATCCCGTCGGATGGCGAAATCGTCGAGGGCGTGGCCTCGGTCAACGAAGCGGCCATCACCGGCGAATCCGCCCCCGTGATCCGCGAATCGGGCGGCGACCGCTCGGCGGTCACCGGCGGCACCCAGGTGCTGTCCGACTGGATCAGGGTCCGGATCACCGCGGCGGCCGGATCGACCTTCATCGACAGGATGGTCGCGCTGGTCGAGGGCGCCGAGCGGCAGAAGACCCCCAACGAGATCGCGCTCAACGTGCTGCTGGCCGGGCTCACCCTGATCTTCGTGCTGGCAACGGCGACGATCCCCGCCTTCGCCGCCTATGCCGGAGGCTCCATTCCGGTGATCGTGCTGGTGGCGCTGTTCGTCACGCTGATCCCCACCACCATCGGCGCGCTGCTCTCGGCCATCGGCATCGCCGGCATGGACCGGCTCGTGCGCTTCAACGTGCTGGCCATGTCCGGCCGCGCCGTCGAGGCGGCGGGCGACATCGACACGCTGCTGCTCGACAAGACCGGCACCATCACGCTCGGCAATCGCCAGGCCTCCGATTTCCGGCCGGTCAAGGGCGTGACGGAGCGGGACCTGGCGGACGCGGCCCAACTGGCCTCGCTCGCCGACGAGACGCCCGAGGGCCGTTCGATCGTCGTGCTCGCCAAGGAGAAATACGGCATCCGCGGCCGCGACATGGCCGGCCTGAACGCCACCTTCGTGCCGTTCACGGCGCAAAGCCGGATGAGCGGCGTCGACCTCGACGGATCGTCGATCCGCAAGGGCGCCGTCGATGCGGTGCTCAGGCACATCGAGCGGACCTCTGCCGCCAACGGTTCAGCGGCCGGCACCGCCGAGAGCCGTCGCGAGCTCGAGGCGATTGCCACCGACATTTCGAAGGCCGGCGGCACGCCGCTGGCCGTCGTCAGGGACGGTCGGCTGCTGGGCGTCCTGCATCTCAAGGACATCGTCAAGGGCGGCATCCGCGAGCGCTTCGTCGAGCTGCGCCGGATGGGCATCCGCACGGTGATGATCACCGGCGACAACCCGATGACCGCCGCGGCGATCGCGGCGGAGGCCGGGGTCGACGACTTCCTGGCCGAGGCCACGCCGGAGGACAAGCTCAAGCTGATCCGCGACGAGCAGGCGAAGGGAAAGCTGGTGGCCATGTGCGGCGACGGCACCAACGATGCGCCGGCGCTCGCCCAGGCCGATGTCGGCGTGGCGATGAACACGGGAACGATGGCCGCCCGCGAAGCCGGCAACATGGTGGACCTCGATTCCGATCCGACCAAGCTCATCGAAATCGTCGAGATCGGCAAGCAGCTGCTGATGACGCGCGGCGCGCTGACGACGTTCTCGATCGCCAACGACGTGGCCAAGTACTTCGCCATCGTGCCGGCCATGTTCATCGCGGTCTATCCGCAGCTCGACGCGCTCAACGTCATGGGCCTGTCGACGCCCGAGAGCGCCATCCTGTCGGCCATCATCTTCAACGCGCTCATCATCGTGGCCCTCATCCCGCTGTCGCTGAAGGGCGTCGCCTACAAGGCGATCGGTGCCGACCGGCTGCTGCAGCGCAATCTCCTCGTCTACGGCCTCGGCGGCCTGATCGTGCCGTTCATCGGCATCAAGGCGATCGACATGATCGTCACCGCCATCGGCCTCGTCTGATCCAGAAAGGCTGCCCATGATCCGTCCCTGCTTCGTTCCCGGTCTCTCGGTCCTAGGGCTCCCGCCCGTTCCGACCCAAGCCCCCGACCGGGCACGGCCTTCAGTCAATCCGGAGAGTTTTCGATGCTGACCCAATCCATCCTGTTCGTCGTCCTTGTCGTCGGCGGCACCGCACTCGCCTCCTGGCCGCTCGGCCGCTACATGCAATGGGCCATGGACCCCGCCGACCTGCCCTCCGGCATCTCCGGCTGGAAGACCCGCGCCTTCGCCGCCATCGGCGGCCCGCTGGCCGCGAGCAGCCAGAACTGGACGCGCTACATGTCCGCCATGCTTGCCTTCAATCTCGTCATGTTCGCCGTCTGCGCAGCCATCCTGGCCCTGCAGCAGCATCTGCCGCTCAATCCCGACGGCCGGCCAGCGCTTGAGGCCAGCCTGATCTTCAACACCGCGGCCTCGTTCACCTCCAACACCAATCTGCAGCACTATTCGGGCGAGGTGTCGCTGAGCTACCTGTCGCAGCTTGGCGCGCTGATGTGGCTGCAATTCGTCTCGGCGGCCACCGGCATCGCGGCGCTTGCCGCGCTTGCCCGCGGGCTTGCCGGCAGGCCGCTCGGCAATTTCTTCCTCGACATCCAGCGCGCCTGTTTCCTGGTGCTGCTTCCCGCCGCCCTGGTGCTCGCCGTGCTCCTGGTGATCGGCGGCGTGCCGATGACCTTCGAGGGTGCGGCCATTGCCACGACGCTGGAAGGCGTCCAGCAGACGATTGCGCGCGGACCGGTTGCGGCCTTCGTGTCGATCAAGCAGCTCGGCACCAACGGCGGCGGCTTCTTCGGCCCCAACTCGACGCATCCGCTGGAGAATCCGGGCTTCTGGACCAACATCATCGAAATGGTCGCCATCATCCTGATCCCGATGGCCTGCGTGTGGATGTTCGCGCGTATCATCGGCCGCCTGCGCCACGGCGGCGTCATCTTCGCGGTGATGCTCGCCTTCCTGCTGGTCAAGATCGCCGGCTCGGTCTACTTCGAGGCGGCCCCGACCCGGGCCTTCGCCGGCCTGCCGATCGACCAGACGCTCGGCAATCTCGAAGGCAAGGAGATGCGCTTCGGTCCCGCCGGCGGCCCGCTCTGGTCGGTGCTGACCACCTCGACCTCCAATGGCTCGGTCGGCGCCATGCATGACAGCCTCAACCCGATGACCGGACTGATGCCGATGGTCGGCATGTGGCTCAACGCCACCTTCGGCGGCGTCGGTGTCGGCATGATCAACATGTTCCTCTACATCGTCGTCGGCGTCTTCATCGCCGGCATGATGATCGGCCGAACGCCGGAATATCTGGGATGGCGGGTGGAAGCCCGCGAGGTCAAGCTGGCGCTGCTGGCGCTTCTCGCCCATGGCCTGTTCGTCCTGGGCGGCACCGCGATCTTTGCGGCGACGCCATGGGGCGCCGACACTCTCAACAACACCGGGCCGCACGGCTTCAGCGAGATCCTCTACGAGTTCACCTCGGCCAGCGCCAACAACGGCTCGGGCTTCGAGGGGCTGGGAGACAACACCATGCCATGGAACATTGCCACCGGAATCGTGATGCTGCTGGCGCGCTTCATCCCGATACTCCTGCCGCTCGCCATCGTCGGCTCGCTGTCGGGCAAGCGCCGCAGCGCGGAATCGAACGGCACGCTCAGTGTCGAGGGCGGCGTCTTCGGGACCATGCTCGCAGCCACCATCGTGGTGGTCGGCGCGCTGACCTTCTTCCCCGCGGCGACGCTCGGCCCGATCGCCGAACACGTCACCACCATGAACTGAAAGGAGCGGACCCATGCAGTCTCTTCTCGCAAGCATCCGCATCGCGGCGATGACCATGCTGATCTGTGTCGCCGGCTATGCCACCGCGGTCTGGGCCGTTGCCCAGGCGGCCTTCCCCGATGGCGCCAACGGCTCGCTCGTCACCGGTCGCGGCGGTGCGATCGTCGGCAGCCGGCAGATCGCCCAGGCGTTCACGCAGCCGGGGTCCTTCTGGCCCAGACCCTCGGCGGTCGACTACAACGGCGCCGCGGCCGGCGGCAGCAACAAGTCGCCGACAAGTCCCGACATTGCCGCGCGCGGCCGGGAGATGGTCGAGCGCTATGGCGCGACGCCGCAATTCCTCCTGCCTGCCGATCTGGCCGCGGCGTCGGGGGCGGGGCTCGATCCGCACATCTCCGAGGCCGGCGCGCTGTATCAGACGGCCCGTGTGGCGCAGGCCCGCGGTCTCGACCCGGCCCGCGTCGAGGCGTTGGTCCGGACAACCGCCTTCTCGCCGGGCGGGTACCTCACCCCGGATCGCATCGTCAATGTGCTCGAACTCAACCTCGCGCTCGAAATGTTGTAAGCGTGGGCAGCGGCGATCCTCTTGCCATGGCCGTTTCCCCACGGGAGCTGAATGATGAGTACCCAGAATCCGGCCGACGATGCATTGCGGCCCTGTCCCGAGGCGCTCTTGGAAAAGGCGGTGCAGGAAACGCGCGGCCGGTTGAAGATCTTCCTCGGCGCGGCGCCCGGTGTCGGCAAGACCTACGAAATGCTGATGTCGGGGCGGGCGCGCCGGTCCGATGGCGATGACGTCGTCATCGGCCTGGTCGAGACCCACGGGCGGAAGGAAACCGAGATGCTCGTCGAGGGTTTCGAGATCATCCCGAGAACGACGGTTGCCTACAAGGGGCGTCCGCTTGAGGAAATGGACCTCGACGCGGTGCTTGAACGTCGCCCTCAACTGGCTCTCGTGGATGAACTTGCGCACACCAACGCGCCGGGCAGCCGCCATCCGAAGCGCTATCTCGACGTTCTGGAGCTGCTTGAGCACGGGATCGACGTCTATACGACGCTGAACATCCAGCACATCGAAAGCCTCAACGATGTGGTGGCGCAGATCACGCGGATCAGGGTTCGCGAGACGGTGCCCGATTCGGTCATCGACCGGGCGGATGACGTCGAGATCATCGATCTCACCCCCGAAGACCTGATCAGGCGTCTCAACGAGGGCAAGGTCTATCTCCCCAGGACCGCCAGTCGCGCGGTCGAGAACTATTTCTCCCCCGGCAACCTCACCGCGCTGCGCGAACTGGCGCTGCGGCGCACGGCGCAGCGGGTCGACCAGCAACTGCTTTCGCAAATGCGCCAGAGTGCGATCGAGGGTCCGTGGGCGGCGGGCGAACGGATTCTGGTCTGCATCAGCGAGGATCCCCGCTCTGCCAGTCTCGTGCGCTACGCAAAGCGGCTAGCCGACCGGTTGCACGCGCAGTGGACCGCGGTCTATGTCGAAGGCCGGCGCAATCTGCAACTTGATGACGGCGAGCGCAGCCGCATCGCGGACGCGCTCCGGCTGGCACAGAATCTCGAGGGCGGCGCGGTGACGATTCCCGGGGGGGATCGCCACATCTCCGATGACGTCATTGCCTATGCGCAGGCAAACAATTTCACCCATATCGTCATCGGCAAGAGCCGCCGTTCGCGCTGGTTCGAGATCCTGCACGGCTCCGTGGTGCACGAGCTCGTCCGCCGCGCAGGAAACATCAGCGTGCATGTCGTTGCCGGCAGCAAGGAAACCGACATTGTCGCTGCCGCAAAGACCGTCGAGACGGCGCGGCTGCGCCGTCGCCCCAACTGGCTGGCCTTCGGCCGCTCGACGCTCGTGGTCGCGGCCGCCATCGGTGTGGGCCTGCTGCTCTGGCCGTGGATCGGCGTCGAGCACATAGCCCTGATCTTCCTCACGTCGGTGGTGGCCGTCGCCGTGTGGTTCGGCCTCCTGCCCTCGCTCTATGCCAGCGTGCTGTCGGCGGCCAGCTACAACTTCTTCTTTACCGATCCCTATCACACCTTCCTGATTTCCCGGCCGCGCGAGGTCGTCTCGGTGGTCTTTTTCACCATCGTGGCCGTGATCGTTTCCAATGTCGCCGCGCGCGCGCGCGCCCAGACCATTGCCGCCAACGCGAGGGCACGCACCACCGAGTCGCTCTATTCCTTCAGCCGCAAGCTGGCGGGCGCCGGCACGCTCGACGACGTGCTGTGGGCGTCGGCGCACCAGATGGCGTCCATGCTCAAGCTGCGGGTCGTCATCCTGCTGCCCGAGAACGGCACGGTGGCGGTCAGGGCAGGGGTTCCGCCGGACGACACCCTTGTCGATGCCGATATCGCCGCGGCTCGCTGGGCCTGGGAGCACAATCGCGCCGCCGGACGCGGCGCCGACACGCTGCCGGGAGCCAGGCGGCTCTATCTGCCACTGGTCACCGGGAAGACCCCGGTGGGTGTCGTCGGGCTCGATGGCGACCGGGAAGGCCCGCTGCTGACGCCCGAGCAGCGGCGTCTGCTCGACGCGCTCGCCGACCAGGCGGCGGTCGCCATCGAGCGGATCCAGCTCGTCGCCGATGTCGACAGGGCGAAGCTTGCGGCGGCCGCCGACAAGCTCCGTTCGGCTCTGCTCACCTCGCTGTCGCACGACCTCAAGACGCCGCTTGCCGCCATCCTCGGCGCGGCCGGCACGCTCAGGGACTACTGGAACTCGCTGCCGGAGGCGGACCGTGTGGACATGCTGTCGACCATCGTCGACGAGTCGGAGCGCCTCAACCGCTTCATCGCCAATCTCCTCGACATGTCGCGGATCGAGACCGGTGCCATGGAGCCCAATGCCTCCTGGCAGTATCTGGATGACCTCGTCGGCTCGGCGCTGCGGCGGGCACAGAAGATCCTGTCGGGTCACCGGACGCAGGTCGACATCCCGTCCAGCCTCCCGGCGCTCAGGCTGGACCCGGTGCTGTTCGAGCAGGTCCTGTTCAATCTTCTCGACAACGCCGCCAAATATGCGCCGCCTGGCACCATCATCCGGCTGCGCGCCTGGGAGGACGGTCGCTGGGCGATTGTCCAGATGCTGGATGAAGGGCCGGGAATACCGCAGGCCGATCTGGAGCGGATCTTCGACAGCTTCCATCGCGTGAGCAAGCGCGACCATGTGCTCGCCGGCACCGGTCTCGGCCTTTCGATCTGCAAGGGTTTCGTGGAGGCGATGGGCGGAACGATCACCGCCTCCAACCGGACCGACCGCAGCGGCGCCGTATTCACGATCCGCCTGCCGGTTCCGATCGACATGCCTAAACTGGAAGACCTGGGATGACCAATCTGAGCGTGAAGATTCTCGTGGTCGATGACGAGCCGCCGATCCGCAGGCTGCTGCGCGTCGGCCTGACCGCCGAAGGATACGCGATCATCGAAGCGTCCAGCGCCATGGAGGCGATGGAAAAGGTCGGGGACGAACAGCCGGATCTGATCCTGCTGGACCTGGGTCTGCCCGACATGCAGGGACACGACCTGCTGGCCAGGTGGCGGAATGAGCTGGTCGAACTGCCGATCATCATCCTGTCGAGCCGCACGGACGAGACCGGCATCGTCAAGGCGCTGGAGCTCGGCGCCGACGACTATGTGACCAAGCCCTTCGGCATCAGGGAATTGGCAGCCCGCATCCGCGTCGCCCTCCGCCACAGACTCCAGCAGCAGGGCGAACGGCCGGTCTTCCAGACCGGCGAGTTGTCGGTCGACCTGGTCAAGCGGATCGTCAGGGTCGCCGGCAAGGAAGTGAAGCTGTCGCCGAAGGAATACGACATCCTTCGGGTGCTGGTGCAGCACGCGGGCAAGGTGATCACACATCAGCATCTGCTGAGCCAGGTCTGGCGCGGATCAGGCGATGTCCAGTATCTGCGCGTCTATGTCCGGCAGTTGCGCCAGAAGCTCGCGCAGGAGGCGGATGCGCCGCAATACATCACCACGGAGACCGGCGTCGGATACAGGCTGCGCGAAGCCGACTAAGGCATTTCCAGAGGAAGTGAATCTCACGTCGTCGCGGGACAATGCGACAAGTCAAAAGCTAAGAGCGCCTCTGCGATGCAATGAAAAGCAGAAGCGCTCCAGGGCGACAACTGGCCGCGAACCCCGCCGCGACGGCCACTGAACGGAAACAGGCAAGAATGACGATATCCGGCATCATGACGCCAGGCGACGTGCTCATCGGCGTGACAGTCTCCGGCAAGCCGAAGCTGCTCGGCTTCGTGGCGGACACCGCCGCGGCGACCCTGGGAATCGGGGCGTGCGTCATTCTCGACGCGCTTGAGGGCCGGGAACGGCTGGGGTCGACGGGCATCGGCGCGGGCATCGCCATTCCCCATGCCCCGGTCGATGGGCTGGCCGCCCCGTTCGTGCTGCTGGTCGGTCTTGCCGCACCGATCGATTTCGATGCCATCGACGACAGGCCGGTGGATGTCGTCTGCATGATCCTGACGCCGCCGGGCGACCAGTCCGGCTATCTGAAGCTGCTGTCGACGATCGCCCGGCAGTTGCATCGCCCGGAGACGGTGAAGGCGATCAGGACCGCGGGGGACGCGGCGCAGGCCTACGAGGCGATCGCGGGTTGCAAGCCGTGACCGGTCTGTCGGCGCGCTGACGGTGGTCGGCGGCCCCGGCTGCTCTTCGGATGCCGCGCACCGGCGGACGTCTCCGCACTGCACGCCGATGGCCGGGACAGCAAAATCATCCGCTTGACGCTGCCGGGGCGCAGGGCGACACTGGCGGAATTGTGCGCTGCGTGCGTCCCGTTTCAGTCCCTTCCGGAGTTCTCCATGATCATCGATCCACCCTACCTGATCTTCCTCGGCGATGTTCCCGACGCGCTGGCCGCCAAGACCGGTCTGGGCATCGTCGACTGGCGGCCGGACTGGTGCATCGGCCAGTTGCGGCTGCCGGGCTGCCAGGCCGATGCCGGAATCCCGGACCTGTCGATCGCGGAAGCGAAGTCCCGGGGTGTGAAAACCATGGTGGTTGGCGCCGTCAATGCCGGCGGCGTGCTGCCGCCGCACTGGATCTCCCCGATTGTCGAGGCGCTCGACGCCGGGCTCGATGTGGCCACCGGCCTGCATGTGAGGCTGTCCTCGGTGCCCGAGATCGCCGAGGCTGCCGCGCGCAGCGGCGCCAGGCTCCACGATGTGCGCTTTTCCGACCAGCGCTTTGCCACCGGCAAGGGTACCAGGCGGCCGGGTCTCAGGCTGCTGACCGTTGGCACCGATTGTTCGGCGGGCAAGAAATACACCGCCCTTGCGCTGGAACGCGAGATGCGGGCGCGCGGCTGGGACGCGGATTTCCGCGCCACCGGCCAGACCGGCGTGTTCATTTCCGGCCGGGGCGTCTCCATCGACGCGGTGGTCGCCGATTTCATCTCCGGCGCGGTCGAGTGGATCTGCCCGGCGGCCGATCCCGGGCACTGGGACCTGATCGAGGGGCAGGGCTCGCTGTTCCACCCGAGCTTCGCCGGTGTCTCGCTCGGCCTGTTGCACGGCGCCCAGCCCGATGCCTTCGTCGTCTGCCACGAGCCGACCCGAACCACGATGCGCGGGGTCTCGCATCCGCTTCCGTCGATCCAGGAAGTCATCGATCTCACCATCGCCTGCGGCAGGCTGACCAATCCGGCGATCAAATGCACCGGTATTGCGGTCAACACCCAGAAGCTCAATGAATCGGACGCACGCGTGCTGCTCGACGGCTACGCCGCCGATTTCGGCGTGCCGGCCACCGATCCGATCCGCTTCGGCGTTACCAATCTGGTCGACCGGCTGGAAGGATTTGGCCAGAATCGCTAACGCTTTTCCCGCAGCGCTCCGCCGCTGGAGCATTTCCAGACGAAGTGAATTTCACTTCGTCGTAGGACAATGCGACAAATCAAATACTCAGAGCGCCTCTGCGATTCAATGAAAAGCGGAAGCGCTCTAGGGTTGTACGGCGCGCTGTCTTGTTTGCCGAAATGCAGTTGCGGACGGACAGATGTCAAAACAGGTGTTGCATGGACGCAGACCGTCTGGCTGACCGCTTTGACGCGCGTGAAAACACAACCTACTGTAGGACACGCCTTGGCTCCTCACGCCAAGAGAATGGAAAGTCCGACAGGAAGCCAAGACGCTGGACACTTCAGGCAAGCCACACGCCGAACATGACGTCAGCGGCGGCGCCTGCCCGGATGGGCCGCGGCTCCGCTCGAGCGTGATCCGGGACGCCGCGCACCAGACCGCCCTGCAGCCCTGGGTGCCGATGGACTGTCACCAGCTCTCCAGCGGCGACCGGGTCGGGCAGGTGGACATTCTCGAGCTGGGGGCCGAGCGGCTCGTGCGCGAGCGCCAAGACGCGGCGGTGCAGAAACTGGGCATCATGCCCGCCGGCCTGTGCACCATCTCGCTGTCGCGTATCCCGAACGTTCGCTTCTCCGAGATTCTCGAGACCGACGATCAGTCGGTGTTCTTCCTGCCGGAAAACACCGAATTCGATGTCCATGTTCCCTGCGGCATCGAAACCGCCTATGTCAGCTTCAATCAGGATGATTTCCTGCGGGCCGCCCGGATCCTTGATCCCGATGGTTGGGAAACAGCGCCGCGGCAGCTCACCTGGCTGCAAACGCCCCGGAAGGCGGCCCTGTGGGCGGCCATCGACCAGTGGTTCCGCCTCGCCGCCGGCGAGGCGGCGCCGCCGGCGGGCGTGCTGCAAAAGGCGCTGTTCGAGACGGTGCTTCAGGTCGCCACCGCCGTTCCGCTCAACTGCGCGAGCGATCCCTCCGCCTCGACCCGCCGCAGGGCCATGGGCATCGCCCGGGCGGCGAGCGCCTTCATCGAGGGGCGCCTCGCGGAAGACCATCTGCCCAGCATCATCGACATCTGTCAGGAACTGCGGGTTTCCCGGCGCGCGCTGCAATATGCCTTCCTCGACTACGCCGGTCTCACGCCGCTCGAATATCTGCGGCGTGTCCGGCTCAACGGCGCGCGCAAGCTGCTGCGCGAGTCCGGGCCGCAGTCGATCACGGTGACCGAGGCTGCCATGCGCTTCGGCTTCCTGCATCTCGGCCGCTTCGCGCTGGACTACAAGGCCCTCTTCGGCGAGTCCCCCTCCACGACACGGACCGCGTAAGCGCCGGATAAATCGGCCGATTTTTTGAGATTTGCCAAAATCGGATAGCGCGCACTCTCCACCCTCCTCAAGGTTGCACCGGACCGAACCCGTCACGCTGTCCACACAGCGCGGCGTGTCGGCATGGGGCACGTCTGTCGAAAGGGAGCCGCCACGGACGTCTTTTGCGTTCGGGGCCAAAGCCGCGACGGTCGCGTCCTCAGCTGATTTCAACAGGGGCCGCGGCCCCGATCGCGGACGCGGGGAACAGAACGACATGCGGCATTCTTTCATCGGCGAACCGAGCGACCACGGCGAACGGGGACCGTTCGGCCGGGCGAACACCCATCCGCGGCGGCGCGCCATGCTGCTGTCCGCCACCGCGCTGGTCTCCGCGGCCCTGCTGATTGCCGCCTCCCATTCCGCCTTGGCGGATCTCAAAGTGATCGGCAACCAGACGCTGATCGGCACGGGAGAGGGCGGCGACGGCACCGAAGGCACGCTTGGCACCAGTCCGCTTGATCCAGGCCTCGTTTTCGTGGGCACCAGTTCAGGGGCCGGCGGCCTGACGATTTCGGCCGGCGGCTCGCTCTCGAGCTCCAATAGTTACCTGGGGTATTCTGCCGACTCGACCGGCACGGTCATGGTGACGGGCGCCGGCAGCACCTGGACGAATAGAACAAACCTTACTGTCGGCTACATTGGTGCTGGCGAACTGACGGTTTCGGATGGCGGGTCGGTCTCGAGCTTCAACAGTTATGTGGGGGGTGTTCTCGGCTCGACCGGCACGGTCATGGTGACGGGCGCCGGCAGCACCTGGAGGAATACATTAAAGCTTACTGTCGGCGACATTGGTGCCGGCGAACTGACGGTTTCGCAGGGCGGGTCGGTCTCCAACGTGGACGGCTATCTGGGGGCCGATTCCGGCGCGACCGGCATCGCCACGGTGACGGGCGCGGGCAGCACCTGGACGAATTCGGGAAGTCTCCGTGTCGGCAGCTACGGCACCGGCACGTTGACGGTGTCGGAGGGTGGCGCGGTGACGAGCGCCAACGCGTATCTGGGGCAGGGCAGCGCCGGCACCGGCACGTTGACGGTATCGGAGGGTGGCGCGGTGACAAGCGCCAACGCGTATCTGGGGCATGGCAGCGCCGGCGTTGGTACGGCCACCATCACCGGCGCGGGCTCGACATGGACCAATGACGCCCTCGCCGTCGGCTGGTTCGGTACGGGCACACTGAGCATTGCCGATGGCGGAACGATTTCGACGGATGATAGCGCATTTGTCGGCATGCAGGGTGGCAGCAAAGGTGCGGCCACGGTCACCGGAACGGGCTCGAGCTGGACCACCGGCGGGTTTCTCGGCGTAGGTTACAGTTCCTTCAGCGATGGCGCGCTGACGGTTTCAGCCGGCGGAGCAGTGACGACCGCTACGGGATATATAGGTTTTAACCACGACAGCACCGGCGCGGTCGTGGTGACCGGCGCGAATTCGCGCTTTACCAGCACCACGGGGCTGGGAATCGGAAATGGTGGCGCCGGCGTCCTGACGATTGCCGATGGCGGCACGGTCAATGTCGGCGGCGGGTCCGGCACCGTGACGATCACCGAACAATCCGATGCGACCGGAACGATCAACATAGGCGCCGCTGCCGGCGACACGGCCGTGGCGGCCGGCACCCTGAACGCCGGAACCCTGGCGTTTGGCATCGGCACCGCCAAGCTCGTCTTCAACCACACCGATACCGATTATGTCTTCAACGTGGACCTGACCGGTTCCGGCGCCCTTGAGCACTATTCCGGCACGACCAGCCTGACGGGCGATCTTGCAGGCTTCACCGGCCCGATAGCGGCCCTTGGCGGAACGCTTTCGTTGAACACGACCTATGGCGGCGCCGTCACCATCGGTGACGGCGGCCGTCTCGCCGGCAATGGAACGATCGGTGGGATCACGGCCAATTCGGGCGGCACGGTTGCGCCGGGCAACTCCATCGGCACGCTGACTGTCGCCGGCAACGCCAGCTTTGCCGCTGGTTCGACCTATGAGGTCGAAATCGACAGCGCCGGCAATTCCGACCGGATCGCGGCGACCGGAGCCGCGGCGATCAATGGCGGCACCGTCTCCGTGATCCCCTATCCGGGCTACGCCGTGGCCACCCCCTACACGATCCTGACGGCCACCGGCGGCGTGACAGGGACCTTCGACGCCGTCACCTTCGCCTCCCTCTTCCTGACGCCGTCGCTCACCTACACCGCCAATGACATCCAGATGACGATCGCGCAGAGCAGCTTCGCCAGCGTGGCCGCGACACCCAATCAGGCGGCGACGGCCGCGGGACTGGATAGTGTAGGCAATGGCGGTGTCTTCGATGCTGTCCTGGCGCTCGGCACCAATGCCGAGGCGCAGGCTGCCTATGACGCCCTGTCCGGCGAGATCCACGGCTCCGCCAGGGGGCTGCTGCTCCAGCAGAGCCGCATCGGCCGCGATGTCATCGGCGCGCGCATCCGCGCCGCCTTCGGCGGTCCCGGCCCGGGCGACAGGCCGCTGATCGCCTTCCACGGCAAGGGCGACGCCCCGGCCATGGGAGCGGTTGCCTGGGGGCAGGCCTACGGAGGCTGGGGCCGGACCGGCGGCAATGCCGCCGGGCTGGACCATGCCGGCAGCGGCTTCTTGCTCGGCATGGACGCGGATGTCTTCGGCGGTTGGCGCGCCGGTGTGCTGGCCGGGTATGGCAAGAACCACTTCAACGTCGACGCCCGCGGCTCTTCCGGCGATGCCGACAGCTATCACGCCGGTGTCTACGCCGGCCGTCAGGCCGGTCCGCTCGGCCTTCGGCTCGGCGCCACCTACGCCTGGCATGACGTCGCCACCAGCCGACAGGTGATCGTCGGCGCCTTCAGCGACAGCCTGAGCGCCCGCTATTCCGCCGCCACCGCCCAGATCTTCGGCGAGGCGGGCTACACGCTGGACACACGGTTCGCCCGGCTGGAGCCCTTCGCCGGCCTCGCCCTGGTCAACCAGCACATGGACGGATTCACCGAGACCGGCGGCGCGGCGGCGCTCACCGGCCGGGTCAGCAACGACACCACGGGCGTCACCACGCTCGGCCTCAGGGGCGAGACAGGCCTGGGAACCTTCAACGGCTTCACCACATCGCTGACCGGGTCGCTCGCCTGGCGCCACGCCTTCGGCGATGTGGCTCCGTCATCGACCCTGCGCTTTGCTTCCGGCAGCGACGCCTTCGCCATCTCCGGCACCCCCATCGACGTGGACACGGCGTTGGTCGAGGCCGGTCTGGCCTTCGGCTTCACCAACGGAATGGACCTGTCGTTTGGCTACAGCGGCGAATTCGGCAAAGGCCTGCAGGACCACAAGGTCTCGGCTCACCTGGCGGCAAGTTTTTAGGAGATATGACCCGCCCGACGAACAGGGGGCTGACTTGGGGCCGTCCACAACCGGCAATTTCGCTGTTCTGTCTCTCCACCGCCTCGTGATCTTTTCTCACTCATCATCCGATTTGTGGGGTCTTTTCCAGTCCTTGCGAAAACAGTCGGCAAAATTGCGGCCAATGTAATTGGTCCAAAGACGAACCGCTTCCCGGTTGACTGTCCGCCACAATCGGCGGCGATTCCAGGGTGAGGCGCTTCTAAGCCGAAAGTAACGCTTGCAACGGCGGCAAAGGCGAATAAACTAAACGAGCGTTCATTTAATTCAGATGCGCACTGGACGCGGATCCTATGGGAGTGGGGACCGCCGAATTCCGGAGACGAGGCCGGGGAGCGGCCAATGGCGGGATCATCCGCCGCCGGGCAGGCGCCAAGCCGCCCGGACAGGGGAGGAAGTGGAGGAGATGCAGTCCACAGGCATCACGTCCGGCGGCAAGCCGGTCACGTTTCCGCAATATCTGCTGCTCAACGCCCGGCGCTTCGCCGATCGTCCGGCCATGCGGTTCAAGGACTACGGCATCTGGCAGACCTGGAACTGGGCCGAGCAGATGGTCGAGGTTCGCAATCTGGCGCTGGGGCTCAAGGCCATGGGGCTGGGGCCGGGCGACCGCATCGCCATTGCAGGCTCCAATCGGCCGCGCCTCTACTGGGCCTTCTGCGCCGCGCAGTCGCTGAAGGCCATTCCGGTGCCGGTCTATGCCGATGCGGTGGCCGAGGAAATGGCCTATGTGCTCGACAATTCGGGCGTCCGCTTCGCCATCGTCCAGGACCAGGAGCAGGTCGACAAGATCCAGTCGATGGCCGAACGCATCCCGCTCCTCACCGACATCATCTTCGACGAACCGCGCGGCCTGCGCGACTATGATCTCGCCAAGCTGCACGACTACGAGGCGGTCGCCGAGTCAGGGCGCGCCGCTGGTGCCGACGCGAAGGCCGTCTCCGACTGGGAGGCGGGCATCGCCGCCTCCGACGGCTCGGAAATCTCCGCCATCCTCTACACGTCCGGCACCACCGGGCGCTCCAAGGGCGTGATGCTGGGGGCTGCGCGGTCGGTGAAGGCCGCCGAGGACACCGCCCGCTTCGACCATCTCGACGAGCATGACGAGGTGCTCGCCTACCTGCCGCTGGCCTGGGTCGGCGACCATTACCTCAACTATGCCCAGGGCTATGTCTCGGGCCTGTGCATGAGCTGCCCGGAAAGCCCGGACACGGTCCCGCTCAACCTGCGCGAGATCGGCCCGACCTTCTATTTCGCCCCGCCGCGGGTGTTCGAGGGGCTGCTCACCAGTGTGATGATCCGCATGGAGGACGCAAGCGGCCTGAAGAAGAAGCTGTTCCGCCATTTCCTCGCTGTCGCCAAAGCGCATGGCGAGAAGATCCTCGAGGGCCGGCCGGTGCCATTGTCCGGGCGGATCGCCTACTGGTTTGGCGACAAGATCATCTACGGGCCTCTGCGCAACGTGCTGGGCTTCACCCGCATCCGTGTCGCCTACACCGCCGGCGAGGCGATCGGGCCGGATCTGTTCTCGTTCTTCCGCTCGCTCGGCATCAACCTCAAGCAGCTCTACGGCCAGACCGAGGCGTTCCTCTATGTGACCTGCCAGAAGGACGGCGAGGTCCGCCCCGACACGGTGGGGCCTGCCGCCCCCGACGTCGAGATCCGCATCGCCGAGAGCGGCGAGGTGCAGTTCCGCTCGCCGGGCATGTTCGTGGGCTATTACAACGCCGCCGAAAAGACGGCCGAGACGCTGACCCCGGACGGCTTCGTGATGACCGGCGACGCCGGCATCTTCGACGCCCAGGGGCACCTCAAGATCATCGACCGCGCCAAGGACGTGGGCAAGCTCAACTCGGGGGCGCTGTTTGCACCGAAATACATCGAGAACAAGCTCAAGTTCTTTCCCAACATCAAGGAGGTCGTGGCCTTCGGCGACAAGCGCGACTTCGGCGCGGTGATGCTCAACATCGACCTGACGGCGGTGGGCAACTGGGCCGAGCGCAACAACATCTCCTACGGGTCCTACCAGGAACTCGCCGGCCTGCCGCAGGTCTACGAGATGATGCGCGGCCATGTCGAGCAGACCAACCGCGACCTCGCCGCCGAGCCGATGATGGCCGGCGCGCAGATCAAGCGGTTTCTGGTGCTGCACAAGGAACTCGACGCCGACGACGGCGAACTGACGCGGACGCAGAAGGTCCGCCGCAGCTTCATCGACGAGCGCTACGCGCCGCTGATTGCGGCGCTCTATGACGGCTCGAGCGAGAAATATGTCGAGACCGAAGTCACGTTCGAGGACGGCCGCAAGGGCATGATATCGGCCACGGTGAGGATCGTCGATGTGCCGGTCTTCCCCGCGGCTGCCGATCACAGGGAGGCCGCGGAATGAATGCGCGAATCCAGCATGTCGAGCTGCACGCCGCCGATGACGGGCTCAAGCCCGGCGACGTCATGCTCAACATCGAGAACGTCTCGCTGTCCTTCGGCGGCGTCAAGGCGATCACCGACATCTCCTTCGACATCCGCAAGGGCGAGATCCGCGCCATCATCGGCCCCAATGGCGCCGGCAAGACCTCGATGCTCAACGTCATCAACGGCTTCTACCACCCGCAGCAGGGCACCATCACCTTCCGCGGCCAGGCGCGCTCGCGCATGCAGCCGCACGAAGCGGCGCTGTCGGGCATCGCCCGCACCTTCCAGAACGTGGCGCTGTTCAAGGGCATGTCGACGCTCGACAACATCATGTCGGGCCGCACGCTGAAGATGAACACCAATTTTTTCTGGCAGATGCTGCATGTGGGGCCGGCACGCAACGAGGAGATCGCGCACAGGCTGAAGGTCGAGGAGATCATCGACTTTCTCGAGATCCAGGCCATCCGCAAGACGCCGGTGGGCAAGCTGCCCTACGGGCTGCAGAAGCGCGTCGAGCTGGGCCGGGCGCTGGCGATGGAGCCCGACCTGCTACTGCTCGACGAGCCGATGGCGGGAATGAACCTGGAGGAGAAGGAGGACATGAGCCGCTTCATCCTCGACGTGAACAGCCAGATGGGCACGACGATCGCGCTGATCGAGCACGACATGGGCGTGGTGATGGACATTTCCGACCGTGTCGTGGTGCTCGATTACGGCCGCAAGATCGGCGACGGCACGCCCGGCGAGGTCAAGGCCAACCAGGACGTCATCGACGCCTATCTGGGAGTGTCGCACTGATGGATACGCTCTATGCAGTCTTCGTCGATCCCTTCGCGCAGATGATCGACATGCCGGACTTCTTCCTGCAGGTGCTGTGGGAAGGCTTCGTCGCCGGCGTGCTCTATGCGCTGATCGCGCTCGGCTTCGTGCTGATCTTCAAGGCCTCGGGCGTGTTCAACTTCGCGCAAGGAATCATGGTGGTGTTCGCCGGGCTGACCCTGGTTGGTCTGCACGAAAAGGGCGTGCCCGCCTGGCTGGCGCTGATCCTGGCGATCGCGGTGATGGGGGTGCTGGCGTTGGCCGTCGAGCGCCTGGTCATGCGGCCGCTGGTCAACCAGCCCGACATCATCCTGCTGATGTCGACGATCGGGCTCACCTATTTCCTGGTCGGCTTCGGCGAGTTCGTCTTCGGCGGCGAGCCCAAGCAGATGATCACCCGGGAGCTCGGCCTGCCGACCGGGTCGACGGCCATCGAAATCGGCGAGAACGGGCTCCTGATCCTGCAGCACATCGACATCGCCGCCGCCGCCATCGCGCTGCTCATGGTGGCGGGGCTCGGCATCTTCTTCAACAAGACCCGCATCGGCCGGGCGCTCCGGGCGGTGGCCGACGACCACCAGGCGGCGCTGTCGGTGGGGATCTCGCTCAACCAGATCTGGGTCATCGTCTGGTTTGCTGCCGGCATCGTGGCGCTCGCCACCGGCATCATGTGGGGCGCGCGCTCGGACGTGTCGTTCGCGCTCGAGATCATCGCGCTCAAGGCGCTGCCGGTGCTGATCCTCGGCGGCTTCACCTCGATCCCCGGCGCCATCGTCGGCGGGCTGATCATCGGCATCGGCGAGAAGCTCGGCGAGATCTACTGGGGGCCGCTGGTCGGCGGCGGCATCGAGAGCTGGCTCGCCTACATGATCGCCCTCATCTTCCTCCTGTTCCGGCCGCAGGGCCTGTTCGGCGAACGCATCATCGAGCGGGTCTAGGAGACAGCCATGTTCTACCGCGAATCCGGCCAGTACAAGACGACCTACGAGAGCGACCAGGCGATCTTCCCGATCCGGGAGGACCGCATCGGCATCGCCATCATCATGGCGATGGCGCTCATCACCCCGTTCATCGCCAGCGAATTCATTCTCGCCTCGATCATGATTCCGTTCCTGATCCTGGCGCTCGGCACCATCGGGCTCAACGTGCTCACCGGCTATGCCGGGCAGCTGTCGCTCGGCACCGGCGCCTTCATGGGGGCGGGGGCCTATGCGTGCTACAAGCTGGCGACGATCTTTCCCGACATCAACATCGTCGTCCTGATCCTGCTGTCGGGCGTCTTTTCCGCCGGCGTCGGCATCCTGTTCGGCCTGCCGTCGCTGCGGATCAAGGGACTGTATCTGGCGGTGACGACGCTGGCGGCACAGTTCTTTCTGGAATGGTGCTTCATCCGCATTCCCTGGCTCTACAACTACAATGCCTCCGGGGCCATCGAGGTGCCGGAGCGCCGCGGCTTCGGCGATCTCATTCTGACCGGGCCTTCGGCGACGGCGACGACACGCTACTACGTCGTGCTGGCCATCGTCGTGGTGGTGACGCTGGTGGTCAAGAACCTGGTTCGCGGCCGCATCGGCCGGCAATGGATGATGATCCGCGACATGGACATCGCCGCCGAGCTGATGGGTGTCCGGCCTTTGTGGGCAAAGCTGTCGGCCTTCGCCGTTTCGTCCTATCTGGCGGGCGTGGCCGGCGCCATGTTCGTCTTCTTCTATCTCGGCGCGGCCGAGCCGTCGTCCTTCGGTATCTCGCTGTCTTTCCAGGTTCTGTTCATGGCCATTCTCGGCGGGCTCGGCTCGCTGGTGGGCTCGTTCTTCGGCGCTGCCTTCATCTGGATCCTGCCGATCGCGCTGCGCGTGGGCCTGCCGGCCGTCGGCGTCGATGTCGGGGCCGAGATCATCTTCCAGATCGCCCAGATGGCGGTGGGCGCCCTGATCATCTTCTTCCTGATCGCCGAGCCGCACGGACTGGCGCGGCTGTGGGCGATCGGCAAGGAAAAACTGCGCGTCTGGCCGTTTCCATACGCCTGAGCGCTTTCGACATGCCCGAAGCCTCGGGCATCATGAGAAGGCACCGGACAATCGAGCCAGGTCCGGTGATCGCATATCGGCTCGGACGTATTGATGCGATCATGGGAGGAAAACATGAGCATGCTTAAACTGACCACAGCGGCCTTCGCCGTTGCCCTTGCCGCCGGCGTGGCACTGCCCGCGCAGGCGGAAGACAGTGTCTACATCCAGCTTCCGACTTACCGGACCGGCCCCTATGCCGGCTCGGGCATTCCCATCGCCAACGGCATGCACGACTATCTCACGATGCTCAACGAGCGTGACGGCGGCATCAACGGCGTCAAGATAAATGTCGACGAATGCGAGACCGGCTATGACACCCAGAAGGGCGTCGAATGCTACGAGCAGGCCAAGGCCAAGGGCACGCTGGTGTTCAATCCCTGGTCGACCGGCATCACCCTGCAGGTGATCCCGAAGGCGTCGGTGGACAAGATTCCGGTTCTCTCGATGGCCTATGGCCTCTCGGCTGCCTCGCAGGGCGACGTTTTCCCCTGGGTGTTCAACCCGCCGATGACCTACTGGGACGGCGCCTCGGGCATCATCAAGTATATCGGCGAGCAGGAAGGCGGTCTCGACAAGCTGAAGGGCAAGAAGATCGGCTACATCTTCCTTGACGCCGGCTACGGCCGCGAGGCGATACCGCTGCTCGAGGATCTGTCGAAGGAATACGGCTTCGAGATGCTGCAGTATCCCGTCGCCGGCAAGGAAATGCAGAACCAGTCGTCGCAGTGGCTCAATGTCCGCCGCGACAAGCCCGACTACATGGTCATGTGGGGCTGGGGCGCGATGAGCCCGACGGCTGTCAAGGAAGCCACCAAGATCCGTTATCCGATGGACAAGTTCATCGGCGTCTGGTGGTCGGGCGGCGAAGACGACGCGCGGGCCGGCGGCGCCGCTGCCAAGGGCTACAAGACGCTCAACTTCAACTCGGTGGGTCCGGACAAGCCGGCGCTGCAGGACATCAAGAAGCTGGTCGTCGATGCGGGCAAGAGTCAGGTCGATCCCGCCAAGTTCGGCGAGAACCTCTACAATCGCGGAGTCATGAACGCGGTGATCATGGCCGAGGCCATCCGCGTGGCCCAGGACAAGTCCGGCAAGACGGTGATCAACTCCGAAGACATGCGCGTCGGTCTCGAGAATCTGAGCATCGATGCCGCCCGCCTGGAGGCCATCGGCCTGCCCGAGTTCTTCTCGCCGATGCAGATCAGCTGCAAGGACCATTCCGGCCATACCAAGATGTATGTGCAGGAGTGGGACGGGGAGAACTGGAAGCAGGTCTCGGACTGGTTCGAGCCGATGTCGGACAAGGTCGAGCCGCTGCTCGCGGCGGCGGCAGAGGAGTACAAGACCTCCAACGCGCCATGGCCCGCCCGCGCGGAAGCCTGCGCCAACTGAGCGTGGCATGAAGCGGACGCCGCGCGACAGCGCGGCGTCCCAACCGTCCGATCCCAAGCCAACCGGGGTGCCGAGAGATGACAGACCAGACATCCGGACTTGCGCCTGCCCAGGCAGGAAAGCCGATCCTCGCGGTCAACAACATCGAGGTGATCTACGACCACGTCATCCTGGTGCTCAAGGGCGTGTCGCTGACAGTGCCCGAGGGCGGGATCGTGGCGTTGCTGGGCGCCAACGGCGCCGGCAAGTCCACCACGCTGAAGGCGATCTCCAACCTCTTGCGCTCCGAGCGCGGCGAGGTGACGAAGGGATCGATCGAATTCGAAGGCGCCCGCATCGAGGCGCAGACTGCCAACGAACTGGTGCGGCGCGGCTGCATCCAGGTGATGGAGGGCCGGCACTGCTTCGGCCATCTCACCGTCGAGGAGAATCTCATGACCGGCGCCTTCACACGGCGCGACGGCAAGGCCGCGATCAAGCGCGACCTGGATATGGTCTACGACTACTTCCCGCGGCTGCGCGAGCGCAGGTCGAGTCAGGCCGGCTACACATCGGGTGGCGAGCAGCAGATGACGGCGATCGGACGGGCGCTGATGAGCCGTCCGAAGATGATCCTGCTCGACGAGCCGTCGATGGGCCTGGCGCCGCAATTGCAGGAAGAGATCTTCGAGATCATCCGCAAGCTCAACGAGGAGCAGGGCGTCTCCTTCCTGCTGGCCGAGCAGAACACCTCGATCGCGCTGCGTTACGCCACCTATGGCTATATACTGGAATCAGGCCGCATCGTCATGGACGGGGCGGCAAGCGACCTGCGCGAGAACGCAGACGTCAAGGAATTCTATCTCGGCGTTGGCGGCGAGGGCCGGCGCTCTTTCAAGAACGTCAAGCACTACAAGCGTCGCAAGCGCTGGCTGGCATAGGCAAGGCTGTTGATGCCGCTGCCGCGGACTTGCGTGACGGGAACCAAGTGGATAGAAATGAACAAATGTTCATTTAAATGTGGGAATCATGGCGCGGAAAGTCGGATCGACCGGGGCGGAGACGGCGCAGAGGGTGCGCGAGGCGGCGCTTGAGCTGTTTGCCCGCTCAGGCTACGCCGCCGTGTCGATGCGGGCCATCGCCGCCGAGATCGGCGTCCAGGCGGGCGCCATCTACAACCATTTCCCCACCAAGCAGGACCTTCTCAAGGAACTGCTGACCGGGCACATGGAGACGCTGATCGCCGCCTGGCGCGCGGTGGAACAGCCTGACCTCAAGCCGCCGCAGGCGCTGGAGGCCTTCGTCCGCTTTCATATCCGCTACCATCTCGACCGCTCGCGCGAGGTGTTCATCTCCTACATGGAATTGCGCAATCTCGAGGACGAGAATTTCGGCCAGATCGAGCAGTTGCGGCGCGATTACGAGCGGATCCCGTGGACCATTCTCGAGAATGGCTCGGCCGACGGCTCGTTCGACATCATCGACCCGCAGGTCACCACCATGGCGATGATCGCCATGCTGACCGGCATGACCACCTGGTATCGCGACAGCGGACGGCTGTCGCTCGACGAGATCGAGGCCATCTACATCCGCCTGGTGGCACGGATGGTGCGTGGCCGGAAAAGGAGCCTGTGATGTTCAACGCAAGCATGAATTTCGGCCATGGCGAGGAGATCGACGCGTTGCGCGACACCGTGGCGCGCTTCGCCCGCGAGCGGGTGGCGCCGGTGGCCGACAGCACCGATCGCGACAACCAGTTCCCGATGCATTTGTGGACCGAGATGGGCGAGTTGGGTCTCCTGGGGATGACCGCCAATCCGGAGTTCGGCGGCACCGGCATGGGCTATCTCGCCCACTGCGTGGCGATGGAAGAGCTCAGCCGCGCCTCCGCCTCTGTGGGCCTGTCCTACGGCGCGCATTCCAATCTCTGCGTCAACCAGATCAACCGCTGGGGCACCGAGGCGCAGAAGCAGAAATACCTGCCGAAGCTCTGCTCGGGCGAGCATGTCGGCGCGCTGGCGATGAGCGAGCCCGGTTCGGGCTCCGACGTTGTCTCGATGAAGCTGCGTGCCGAGAAACGTAACGACGCCTATGTGCTCAACGGCAACAAGATGTGGATCACCAACGGACCCGACGCCAGCACGCTGGTGGTCTATGCCAAGACCGATCCGGCTGCGAAGTCGCGCGGCATCACCGCTTTCCTGATCGAGAAGACGATGAAGGGATTCTCCACCGCGCAGAAGCTCGACAAGCTCGGCATGCGCGGATCCAACACCTGCGAGCTGGTGTTCGAGGACTGCGAAGTTCCTTACGACAACGTGCTCGGCGAGGAGGGCCAGGGCGCCGCGATCCTGATGTCCGGGCTCGACTATGAGCGCGTCGTGCTGGCCGGCGGGCCGCTCGGCATCATGGCGGCGGCGATGGACGTGGTGGTACCCTATGTTCACGAGCGAAAGCAGTTCGGCCAGCCGATCGGCGACTTCCAGCTCATGCAGGGCAAGCTTGCCGACATGTACACGACAATGAACGCCTGCCGGGCCTATGTCTACGCGGTGGCTGCCGCCTGTGATCGCGGCGAGACGACGCGCAAGGATTCCGCCGGCTGCATTCTCTATGCCGCCGAGAAGGCGACGCAGATGGCTCTGGAGGCGATCCAGGCGCTCGGCGGCAACGGCTACATCAACGACTACCCGACCGGCCGGCTTCTGCGCGACGCCAAGCTTTACGAGATCGGCGCCGGCACGAGCGAAATCCGCCGCATGCTGATCGGTCGCGAGATGATGGTGGAGACGGCTTGAGGGACAAGGGGTCAAAGCTAACGCTGCGCTGGGAGCGAGGGGATCTTGATTTATCGATAATAACGTTATATATCGAATTTAACGTTATTTCGTCAATCGATGGAGGTTGTCATGCTGCATGAACAGGTTCGTGTCGGGTCGGAAAAGAAGCGCATCTGGAAGATGTGCGACGAGCTGCTCGCCGAACGGGGCGAAATCCCGTCGGGCCGCGAGGTTGCCGATCTCTATGTGGCATCGGGCGGCAACGAGGGCACCGGATTCACCCAGTATTCCCATTGGAAGCGCGCGCTTGCCGAACAGCAGGCGGGCGCGGCAAGCAGGGCTTCCGCGGAGATGAACGAGCCGGGCACGGTCGGGTTCAGGGCGATGAATGTGGCGGGCGACGGAACTCTGCAACTGCCCGACGACATCCGGGCCGCCATGCTGCTCGACCGCGACGGCCGGGTGACGGTTCGGGTCGAGGACGGCGAGTTGCGCATCATCTCGCCGCTCGCGGCGGTCAAGCGGCTGCAAGCGAGGGCGGAACAACTGATCAAGCCCGGTGAGCTGGTGTCCGACGAACTGATCGCCGACCGACGTCGCGAAGCGTCCCGCCCATGAAGCCGGTGGTCCTCGACGCCTCCGCGATCCTGGCGCTGGCCTTCCGGGAGCCTGGCGAGGAACGGGTGACCGGGGTGCTCTCGCAGGCCATCGTCAATGCGGTCAATCTGTCGGAATCGGCGGTGAAGCTGATCAAGAAGGGCTTCGCGCCCGACGAGGCCATAAACTGGCTTGGTGCTATCGGCTTTGAAGTGGTGTCCTTCGACACTGATCATGGCTGGCGCGCTTCGCGGCTCAGTGCCGATCCGGCCAACAAGCGGCTGTCCTTCGCCGATCGCGCCTGCATCGCCACCGCCGAACGCGTCGGCGCCACAGCGCTGACAACCGACCGCATCTGGGCCGATCTCGACCTTCCGTGCAAAGTGGAGCTGATCCGATAATGACCATCATCCAATCGAAAATCTCCACCGGATCGCAGGCCTATCGCGACAACGAGGCGCGAATGCTCGAGCTGATCGCCGGGACCGAAGCGGTGGCGGAGACGATCGGGGTCGGCGGCACGGCGCAGGCGCGCGAGCGCCATGTCGGCCGCGGCAAGCTCCTGCCGCGCGAGCGGGTGCGCGCGCTGCTGGATCCGGGCACGCCGTTCGTGGAGGTGGGGCGGTTCGCCGCCCATGATCTCTACGGCGGCGAGATCGCCTCGGCCGGCATGATCACCGGCGTCGGCCGGGTCTCGGGCCGCGACGTGATGATCGTCTGCAACGACGCCACGGTGAAGGGCGGCACCTATTACCCGATGACGGTCAAGAAGCATCTGCGCGCCCAGGAAATCGCCGCCGAGAACGGACTGCCCTGCGTCTATCTGGTGGATTCGGGCGGCGCCAACCTGCCCAACCAGGACGAGGTTTTCCCGGACCGCGACCATTTCGGCCGCATCTTCTACAATCAGGCGATGATGAGCGCCGCCGGCATCGGCCAGATCGCCGTGGTGATGGGGTCGTGCACGGCGGGCGGCGCCTATGTGCCGGCGATGAGCGACGAGACCATCATCGTGCGCGAGCAGGGCACGATCTTTCTCGCCGGCCCGCCGCTGGTCAAGGCCGCCACCGGCGAGGTGGTGAGCGCCGAGGATCTCGGCGGCGGCGACGTGCACACCCGGCTGTCGGGCGTCGCCGACCATCTCGCCGAGGACGACACCCATGCGCTGCTCTTGGCGCGGCAGGCGGTGGCCAATCTCAATGGCATGGGCAGGCTCGGGCTGGCGCAGATGTCCTTGCAGCCGATCGAGGACCCGCTCTACGACCCGTCCGAGATCGCCGGCATCGTGCCAACCGATACGCGCCAGCCCTACGACATCCGCGAGATCATCGCACGGCTGGTCGACGGCTCCCGTTTCGACGAGTTCAAGGCGCGCTACGGCACCACCATCATCTGCGGCTTTGCCCATGTGATGGGCATGCCGGTCGGCATCATCGCCAACAACGGCGTGCTCTTTTCCGAAAGTGCGGTGAAGGCCGCGCATTTCGTCGAACTGTGCTCGCAACGGAAAATCCCGCTCGTGTTCCTGCAGAACATCACCGGCTTCATGGTGGGACAGAAATACGAGGCCGGCGGCATTGCCAAGGACGGTGCCAAGCTGGTGACCGCTGTCGCCACCACCAAGGTGCCGAAGATCACGATGATCGTCGGCGGCTCCTTCGGCGCCGGCAATTACGGCATGTGCGGCCGCGCCTTCGGCCCGCGCTTCCTGTGGACCTGGCCCAACAGCCGCATCTCGGTGATGGGCGGCGAGCAGGCGGCCGGCGTGCTCGCCACCGTCCGCCGCGACGCCATCGAGCGCAAGGGCGGTGAGTGGTCGGCCGCCGACGAGGCCGAGTTCAAGCGCCCGACCATCGAGATGTTCGAACGCCAGAGCCACCCGCTGTATGCGTCGGCGCGGCTCTGGGACGACGGCATCATCAATCCGCTGAAGAGCCGCGAAACGCTGGCGCTGAGCCTGTCGATCGCGCTCAACGCGCCGGTGGAGGAGACGAAGTTCGGCGTGTTCAGGATGTGATGGATTCGTCGAGGCGGAAATGATATCATTTTGATATCAATCGGAGCGAGTGAGATGGGTCAGATCATCGTAAGGCAATTGGAAGAGGCGGTGCTGGAAGCGGTGAAGCGCCGCGCGGTGGCAAACAAGCGGTCAACCGAAGCCGAGGTTCGTGCCATCCTGACGGACGCTGTCGGCCTCTCGACGCCGAGGGCTGATGACCGGCATCCCCGGACATTTCGCGATTTTGTCGGCATCGCTGCCAACAGACGCACCCAGGACGAGATTGACACCTATGTTCGCGCGCTGCGTGACGAATGGGATCGCTAGGCATGGCAAACGCCCGACGCGTCTATCTTGATACCAATGCGCTGATCGGCATCCTTGAGAGACGCAGTGAACTGGATGGTGCACAGGAGCAGTTGGTCGAGGATATCACGGACGGTGAAGTCGAGGCGGCGACCAGTGAGCTTGCATTGGCAGAATGCCTCAGCAAGCCGATCGCCGACCGGGACGAGGCGCTGGTGCGCATTTATCTGCGGTTGCTCGCGACCGACAGCAAGTTTGTGCGGGTCGTTCCTGTGAGCCGAGACGTCATTCTTGAGGCGGCGAGGGTGCGCGCGGGCACAGGCATCAAACTGCCGGACGCCATTCACCTCGCGACCGCCAGGATGAGCCGCTGTGATGCGTTCATCAGCAACGACAGGCGCCTGGCCTCCGCATCCGCCATGCCTTTCAGACTCTGGAGCGAAATGGGAAAGCCATGATCACGAAAATCCTCATCGCCAACCGCGGCGAGATCGCCTGCCGCGTCATCCGCACCGCGCGCAGGACGGGACTGTCTGGAGATGGGGTTCCCACTGTGCTACATTGTAGCCCAAAGGAGTTTCGCTATGGCTGAGAATGATGTGGTCCGGGCGCGGATCAATGGCAAGATCAAGGAGGAAGCCTCGGTTGTGCTCGAGGCGATGGGGCTGACGGTGTCGGATGCGTTCCGGATGCTGCTGGTGCGGGTGGCGCGCGACAAGGCGTTGCCGTTTGAGCCGCTGGCGCCCAACGCGGAGACGATCGCGGCGATCGAGGCGGCGCGACGTGGAGAATTTTCCAGAGAGTTCGGCACTGTGGATGAGCTGATGGACGATCTGGGTGCGGAAGGTTAGGGCGCTATCGCAGTTCAAGAGAGATTTTCGCCGTGAACGGTCCGGCCGCCACGGAGCCCGGCTGGATGTGGAATTGAAGACGGTGCTCGACCAGTTGGTCCGCGACGAACCGCTGCCTCGCCATCGCTTCGACCATCCGCTCAAGGGTGAATGGAATGACTGCCGTGACTGCCACATCCGGCCCGATCTGGTGCTGATCTACCGGAAGCCGGACGACGAGACACTGGAATTGCTGCGGCTCGGGTCGCACAGCGAACTGGGCTGGTAAGGGAGAGAGCATGATCACGAAAATCCTCATCGCCAACCGCGGCGAGATCGCCTGCCGCGTCATCCGCACCGCGCGCCAGATGGGCATCGCCACCGTGGCCGTGTTTTCGGACGCCGATGCGGACGCCCTGCATGTCGAGATGGCCGACGAAGCGGTGCGGATCGGCCCGGCGCCGGCGGCGGACAGCTATCTCAAGATCGACGCCATCCTGCATGCGGCCAAGGTCACCGGCGCGGACGCGATCCACCCGGGCTACGGCTTCCTGTCCGAAAATCCCGGCTTCGTTGAGGCAGTCAGCAAGGCCGGCCTCATCTTCATCGGGCCGTCGGCCTCCGCGATCCGCGCCATGGGTCTCAAGGATGCCGCCAAGCAGCTGATGGAGAAGGCCAATGTGCCGGTGGTGCCGGGCTATCACGGCGAGGCACAGGAACTGGTGGTGCTCTCCGGTAAGGCCAGGGAGATCGGGTTTCCGGTGCTGATCAAGGCGCGCGCCGGCGGCGGAGGCAAGGGCATGCGCCGGGTCGACGCGCAGGCGGATTTCCCGGCGGCGCTGTCGTCGGCCAAGCGCGAGGGCAAGGCCTCCTTCGGTGACGACCGGGTGCTGGTGGAGAAATATGTCTCCAGCCCGCGCCACATCGAAATCCAGGTGTTCGGCGACAATCACGGCAATGTGGTGCATCTGTTCGAGCGCGACTGCTCGGCGCAGCGCCGCCATCAGAAGGTGATCGAGGAGGCGCCGGCGCCGGGCATGACGGCGGAGATGCGCGCGGCCATGGGCGCGGCCGCCGTGCAGGCGGCCAGGGCGATCGGCTATTCCGGCGCCGGCACGGTCGAGTTCATCGTTGACGCCAGCGACGGGCTGCGATCGGACCGCTTCTGGTTCATGGAGATGAACACGCGGCTGCAGGTCGAGCACCCGGTCACCGAACTGATCACCGGGCTCGACCTTGTCGAGTGGCAGATCCGGGTGGCGGCGGGCGAAAGGCTGCCAATGAGCCAGGAGCAGCTGTCGATCAACGGGCATGCGGTCGAGGCGCGGATCTATGCCGAGGACCCGGCGAAGGATTTCATGCCGGCGGTCGGCACCATCGGCCATCTGGCATTTCCGAACAATGGCATCCGGGTGGATTCCGGCGTCCGTTCCGGCGACGCCATCACCCCGTTCTACGACCCGATGATCGCCAAGGTGATCGCCCATGGCGCCACCCGCGCCGAGGCGCTCGACCGGCTGGCCGGAGCGCTCGGCCGCACCGAGATCGCCGGCACCGTCACCAACACCGCCTTCCTGGCGCGGCTCGTCAGGCAACCGGATTTTGCCTCGGGCAAGCTCGATACGGGGCTGATCGACCGCAATCTCGAAGAGCTTTCGCTCGCTGAGCCGACGCCGCCCGACATCGCCGCCCTCATGGCGCTTGCGGCCTCGGGCATTGCCGTGCGGCCGGCGGACAGCGGCGACCCGGCGGAGCTTGTCGGTCCCTGGGAAAGCTGGGGCCGGCCGGAGCGCGGCCTGAGGCTCATCGGCGGCGACGGTGAGTTCGCGGTCCGCATCACCAGGCTTGCAGCCACCGACTGGCTCGTCGCGGGCGAGGAAGCCGCGGCATCCGGAGTGACCCTGTCGCAGGTGACGCGCGCCGCCGATGGCGTCTCCTGGACTGCGTTCGCCGGCGGCCGGCGGCTCGGCGTGCGCATCATCGTGCTCGAAGGCTCGGTCACCGCCATCGCCGGGGGGCATACCTACAGCCTCGGCCTGCCCAGGGCGGCGGTCGCCGGAGCCGATGCGTCGGGGGGGGATTCGGTGATCTCACCCATGCCCGGCATCATCAAGGAGGTGCTCGCCGTGGCGGGCCAGATGGTCAAATCAGGCGATGCCATGGTGATCATGGAGGCGATGAAGATGGAAATGACCCTTGCCGCGCCGCGCGACGGCACGGTCGGCGAGGTGCTGGTCAGGGCAGGGCAGCAGGTGGCGGACGGGGCGTTGCTGGTGGCGCTGGAGGTGGCGGCGAAGGCGGCATGAGCCGGAAACCGCAGCCGGCCGTCAGCTGGGATGGCCCAGAGCGTCGAGCAGAGCGGGGAGTTCGGCGAGCCGGGCGATTTCGCGGAAGCGCGGCGCGTGCAGCGGCGCCTCGGCATGCTCCAGCGACCAGGTCAGGTCGTGCGGCACATAAATGCCCCAGGCGCCGGCCTCGATGGCCGGGATGACATCCGATCTGAGCGAGTTGCCCACCATCATCGAGCGCGCCGCACCGTCGCCGTGGCGCCGGAACACGCTCTCATAGGTCGAAGGCTTCTTGTCGGAAACGATCTCGACGGCCTGGAACAGCTCGCCCAGACCCGACTGCGCCAGCTTGCGCTCCTGGTCGAACAGGTCTCCCTTGGTCACCAGCACCAGCTTGAACCGGCCGGAGAGTTCGGAGAGCACCTCTGCTGCGCCCGGCAGGGTTTCCACGGGATGGGCAAGCAGCTCGCGACCGATGGCAAGGATCCTGCCGATCACCTCCGCCGGCACCGCATTGTCCGTCACCTCGATGGCCGTCTCTATCATCGACAGGGTGAAGCCCTTGATGCCGAATCCGTAGAGGCCGAGGTTGCGCCGCTCCGCCTCGAGGAGCCGCGCCGTGACCGTGTCGTGGTCACCGTGGTCGCTGAGCAACGCGGCGAATTCGCGCTCGGTGAAGCGGTAGAACTGCTCATTCTGCCAGAGTGTGTCATCTGCATCGAAGCCTATTGTTGTCAGTTCGCTGTCGGTCAATTTGCAGCTCCATTCGGCCTGTCGCCGGCCAACCCATTGAAATCCGGCGCTTGATGACCCAGATTGCAGGAGGTTCCGAAGTCCCGGCGGAAGGTTATCCCATGACAGAAAACATCGAAAGCGTTCTTGAATTCTGGTTCGACAGGCTCACTCCCGAAGACTGGTTCGTCAAGAAGGAGGCGATCGACCAGGAGATGATCCGGCGTTTTTCCGGCCTGCATGTGATGCTGTCGCGGGAGATTTCCGACGACTGGAGGGCCGACCCGGAGGCGCGGCTGGCGCTGATCATCGTGCTCGACCAGTTCCCGCGCAACATCTTTCGTGGCAGCCCGCACGCCTTCGCCACAGACGGGCTGGCCCTCCGCGAGGCCAAGGCGGCGATCGCGGCCGGGGCCGACCAGGCCGTCCCGGACGAGCGGCGCTTCATCTTCTACATGCCGTTCGAGCATGCAGAGGACATGGCCGAGCAGGACCGCGCCGTGGAGCTGTTCACGGCTCTCGGCAACGCCAATTATCTCGATTATGCCGTGCGCCACCGGGATGTGATCGCCCGCTTCGGCCGTTTCCCGCACCGCAACCCGATCCTGGGCCGCGAGAGCACGGCGGCCGAGGCGGAGTATCTTGCCCAGCCCGGCGCCGGGTTCTGAACCCGGACACCGCTCCCGATGTCGGTCGTCCGGTCCACAGCGTCCGCGCATGCCAGCCACCGTCCCGCAGCCGATCACGGCTGACAACAGTCTTCGTCCCGTATAGGGTTCGCCAGAAGCCGGTTGTCTTGGCGGGTGCCTGGGCGCCGGCGGCAAGTCGTGCGAAAGCTCGGGGGCCGAATGTCATTGCGAACCATGTTGATCCATCTGTCGCTGGCCGTGCTGATGGCGCTGGCGCCCTGCGCGGCGCTGGCCCAGGCCGACACCGTCGACTCCTCGCCGGTGGTGGCGGAGGCGATGCAGAAACTCTCGGCGGCTGAGGAGAAGATTGCCGGGCTGAGCAAGAGAATCGAGGCCGAAAAGGACAACGACAGCGCCCTGGCGAGCCTGAACATCGAAGTCGAGGCGCTGGCCCGCAGCATGCTCGACATCGGCGTCAGCCTCAGGCCTCGACTCAGCGAACTCAAGGCCCGCATCGACCAGCTGGGCGCCAAGCCCACGGCCGACGAGGAGCCGGAGGCGCCGATGGTCGCCGAGGAGCGGGCACGGCTGGCCGAGGAGCGGGCGGCGATCAATGCGCTGACCGGGCGGGCGGAGTCCGTCTCGGTCGGAGCCAGCGAACTGGGTGGACAGATCATCCAGATCCGCCGCGAGCTGTTTGCCAACACGCTGCTCAACCGCACCAGCATCGATGCGGAGTTTTTCCTCAGTGCCGTCGAGGCCTGGAGCGCGGAGGCCTCAGATTTCAGGCGGACGGTGCGCAGCTGGTTCAATTTCGTCTGGTCGTTCAAGACCAATGCGCTGCTCGGGGCCGTCTTTCTATCACTGATGGCGGCGCTGTTCTTCATCGCCGGCGGCTACCGGCTGTTCGGCCGGCTGATCGAACGCGACCCGGCCATCGCCGATCCCTCCTATATCAGCCGGCTTTCGGTGGCGCTGTGGTCGACGGTGATCCCCACCGCGTCGGTGCTGGCGCTGGTGCTGTCGATCTTCGGGTTCCTCACCAATTTCGCGGTGCTGCGCGGCGACATCAGCACCATGCTCTCGATCCTTCTTGCGGTGACGGTGGTCGAGTTCTTCGTCGGCAAGCTGGCGCGATCGGTGCTGGTGCCGACCATGCCGAACTGGCGCCTGGTCAACATGTCCAACGGCGGCGCGCAGCTGATGTTCTGGCTGGTGCTGGCCATGGCGATCGTCAACGGCGCCGACTATGTGCTGGGCGGCATCAGCGAGGCGCTGGGCTCTCCTGTCGTCCTGACCGTGGCCAAGAGCTTCGTGGCCGCCATCATCATCGGTCTCATCCTCATCGTGATGTCACGCAGCCGGCCGATGCTGGCCGAGAGCGGCGATCCGAAGGATCCGGGGCGGCCATGGCCGCGGCTGATCTCGGCGGCGCTGATGCTGGCCGGCCTCGGTCTGGTGCTGATGGCGCTCACGGGCTATGTCGGGCTGGCGCGTTTCGCGGCCACCCAGATCGTGGTCACCGGCGCCATTCTCGCCACCATGTACATCGGCTACCTGTCGGCGCAGGCCGTCTCCGGGCCATCAGCCTTTGCCGAGACGACGATCGGACGCTTCATCGACCGGCGGTTCGCTCCTGGCCAGGTGACGCTGGACCAGACGGGAATCGCGGCCGGACTTCTGATCAATCTCGCGGTGCTGCTGATCGGTGTGCCGCTGATCCTGCTGCAATGGGGCTTCCAGATCCAGGACATCCAGATCTGGCTCTATCGGGTGCTCACGGACATCCGCGTCGGCGGCATCACCATATCTCTGATGGGGATCCTCATCGGGGTACTGCTGTTCCTGTTCGGCCTTTTCGCGACCCGCTGGTTCCAGCGCTGGCTCGACGGCAGCGTCATGGCGCGCGGGCGCGTCGACACCGGCGTGCGCAACTCGATCAAGACAGGCATCGGCTATCTCGGCGTCGGCCTCGCCGGGCTGCTGGCGATCTCGGCGGCGGGCATCGATCTTTCCAGCCTGGCGCTGGTGGCCGGCGCCCTGTCGCTCGGCATCGGCTTCGGCCTGCAGAACATCGTCTCGAATTTCGTCTCCGGGCTGATCCTGCTGGTCGAGCGGCCTTTCAAGGTCGGCGATTGGGTGGTCACCGGGGCCACGGAGGGCTTCGTCAAGAAGATCTCCGTGCGCGCCACCGAGATCGAGACCTTCAACCGGCAGTCGATCATTGTTCCCAATGCCGACCTGATCAACGCCTCGGTCGGCAAC
This sequence comes from Hoeflea marina, assembly GCF_003182275.1. Classification (GTDB taxonomy): domain Bacteria; phylum Pseudomonadota; class Alphaproteobacteria; order Rhizobiales; family Rhizobiaceae; genus Hoeflea; species Hoeflea marina. The sequence continues at coordinate 319,816 of NZ_QGTR01000004.1, read as the reverse complement.
TGGACCCACCGCAACCGCATGGGCCGGGCCGATGTCAATGTCGGCGTCGGCTATGGCAGCGACCCGCGCCAGGTTATGACGATCCTCGAGGAGATCGCGCTGGCCCATCCGAAGGTGCTGAGAAACCCCGAGCCGATCGTCCAGTTCATCGAATTCGGCGCCTCGTCGATCGATTTTGCGCTCAAGGTGTTCATCGCCGACATCCTCGACGGCGGCCAGGTTCGCTCCGAACTGCGACTGGCTATCTTCGAAAGGCTGAAGGCGGAGGGCATCGAGATCCCTTATCCGCAACGCGACTTCAACATCACAGCGGTATCGGCAGAGAATCTGGCCCGCGCCTTTTCGGCGGGTAGGTCCCCCACGCCTGAACCGCAGGCCGGTTTCGTGCTTCCGGACGACAGGCCGGTGGGCGCGGGCGATGGTGAGGCTGCGGCGGTAACAAGGGTCAAGGCCGTGTCGAAACGCAAACCGGCCCGGGCCTGATGCAGGGCGCCCGAAGCTGTGCAGCAGTTTCGGCACCACGACCTGCATGTTTCAAAGGTGCGACGGCACATCGCGTGATCTGGTTACATGCGATGCGCCTTGGGCGTCGCCCGGCCCGGCTCCGTGTCGGGGAAGGACAGGACCTCTAGGCGTTCAGCTTGCATTCAGTTTCAAGCTGCTAGACAAAGATCCAGGACGAAAGCTTCGGACTTCGTCACAGCAACAAAGGAGCGGCGGACACTCGCCGGCAACACATGAACCAAGTCCTCATTGCCATCGCCCTGATCCTTGCACCGGTGAGCAGCGCGCTTTCGGCAACCGTGATCAACAAGGATGCGCAGGCTCAGGTGCTTGTCGTGACCGAAGACGGCAACACGGTGAACGTCGCAGTGGATGCTGGCGGCCAGATCGAATTCTGCCCGAACGGATGTTTCGTGACCATGCCGAGCGGCGACCGCGAGACCCTCAGCGGCAGCGAGACCATCGAGATCGTCAACGGCTCGGCCGTCATCCGCTGACCCCTGGTGCATTGCCAGACGAAGGTGAACTTCACTTCGTCACAGGACACCGCGACACATCAAAGGCTTCGAGCGCTTCTGCGATTCAATGAAAAGCAGAAGCGCTCCGAGGGCAGGGCGCCGGCCTCCCTGCACGGCGGCCAATGAATGGCACGCGGGTCCGGCCATCAGGGCCGTCCGACATTCGCCGCAGAGACGGCTCGCTTCGCAAGGATCGGGCACCTCCGGCGCCCGCCGCGGTCATGCGTCAGTCGCCTACGGGAACGCGCAGGCCGCGCTTGAGCGTCTTCAGCGCCACGCTGGTGGTGAATTTGCGGATGTTGCGGTTGTCTTCCATCATCCGCTCCGCCAGTCCGTCGAACTCCTCGATCGATCGCGTGACCACCACCAGCAGAAGATCACCGCGACCGGTGATCTGCCAGGCCTGCTGCACGGAGTCCGTGGCCGCGATCCAGTCCTGAAGCGCCGGCATCAACTCCGGGCGGTCGCGCTCCAGTTCGAGTTCGACCAGCAGTGTGATGCGTGTTCCCAGCCTTTTCGGATCGATCACCGCGATCTCGCCGCTGATCACCTTTGAATCGCGAAGCCGCTGCAGGCGGCGCTGGGTGGCGGAGGCGGAAAGGCCGCAGGCCTGTGCCAGCGCCTCGATGGTCCGCCTGGCATCGTCCTGCAGCAGCGAGATGAGCTTCCTGTCAGCGGCATCGATCGGGATATTTTCCGGCATTGGCGCTCTCCGTGGGCAAACAATCCGTCATGTGTAGCACAATTGGATGAAAAACCCAAGCAAGCGCTCTACGCTTTGGCTTTCGGTAGGAGCCAAGCCATGAACCCAGCCCTTTCGCCTGATCTTCCCTTCGACGCCCATCCCGTCCATCGCCTCTCGCTGGCCAACATCCGCCGCGCCATGGACGTCATCGACCCGGTGTTTCTGGGATCGCCGCAGTACGAATGCGAGGCGCTGAGCGCCGCCGTCGGCTGCCGGCTGACGCTGAAGCTGGAAACCGCCAATCCGATCCGCAGCTTCAAGGGGCGAGGGGCTTCCTTCCTGATCCGCGAACTGCTGGCGCGGGGCGACGCCGAGGGGCGGCGGCTGGTGGCGGCGAGCGCCGGCAACTGGGGACAGGCACTGGCTTATGCCTGTCGCTCCGCAGGGCTGCCGCTGCTGCTCTATGCGTCTGCGAACGCAAATGCCCTCAAGGTCGAGCGCATGCGCGCGCTCGGCGCCGAGATGCGGCTTGGTGGCGAGGATTTTGACGCCGCAAAGCTGCGCGCGGAGGATTTTGCCCACCGCAGCGGGGCGCTGATGCTGGCCGACGGGCTGGCACCGGAGGCCTCGGAAGGCGCAGGCACCATGGCGCTGGAACTGATGGCCGGACCGGACATCCCCGACTGCATCGTCGTGCCCCTGGGGAACGGCGCCATGCTGACCGGCATCGCCCGCTGGGCCAGGGCGGTGCGGCCGGACATCGAGATCATCGGCGTGCAGGCCGAGGGCGCCGATGCGATGGAGAAGTCCTGGCGCACCGGAAAGCTGGTGTTTCCCGCCACCGTCTCGACGATTGCCGACGGAATTGGCGTCCGGGTTCCGATCGCGGAAGCGGTCGCGGACATGGCCGGGCTGGTCGACGACGTGCACCTGGTGACGGATGGGTCGCTGATCGAGGCCATGCGGCTGTTTCATCAGACAGCCGGGCTGGTGGCCGAGCCGTCGGGAGCCGCCGGGCTGGCGGCCATCCTGTCGCATCCGGAGCGGTTCCGAGGCAAAAGAGTGGCGACAATCCTGTGCGGAGGCAATCTGACCGGCGAGCAGATGCGGTCCTGGCTGGCGTGACCATGCCGGCGACCCGTCGCCCGCCCGGCGATCCTGCTGACGGAATGTTGAACGGCATTCGCCGGCCGGCGCCTGTTAATTGCCATGATCCTGGTTATGATTTGTCCCATGACGAAGTCTGGCGCCCTTTCGCTCATTCTCGCCGCGGCCCTCGGGCTGGGACTGAAGGACGACGCCCGTGCCGAAGACGTCGACGTCACGCTGGTGCTGGCCATCGACGTATCGCGCTCGATGTCGCCGGACGAGTTGCGGATCCAGCGCGAGGGCTATGCCGCGGCCATCAACCATCCGGATGTGATCCGAGCCGTCGGCCAGGGCGCCTATGGCCGCATTGCCGTGACCATGTTCGAATGGGCGGCTGACTACAACCAGCGCGAGGTGTTCGGCTGGACGCTGGTGGAAAACCAGGCGGATGCCGACAGGCTGTCGGACATCATCCGGGCCGCCCCTACCTATGGCCAGAGCCGGACATCGATTTCCGGGGCGATCAACCACGGCGTCGACCTGCTTGCCGACCCGCCCTACCAGGGCTTTCGCAAGGTCATCGACATCTCGGGCGACGGTCCCAACAATCAGGGTGGCCCCGTGGTCGAGGCCCGCCAGAAGGCACTGGACCAGCGCATCGTCATCAACGGGCTGCCGCTCATGACCCAGGGCGGCTACGGCGCCGCCTTCAACATCGGGGCGCTGGACAGCTACTACGCCGATTGCGTCATAGGCGGTCCGGGCAGTTTCCTGGTGCCCGTCAATACCTGGGAGCAGTTCCCCGAGGCGATCCGGCGCAAGCTGGTGCAAGAGATCGGCGGCGCCGCGCCGCCCAAGTCGCTGGTGGTCCCCGCAAGCGCGGAGGTGCCCTCCGACTGCATGGTCGGAGAAAAGATCTGGAAACAGCGGCAGTGGATGTTGGACGCGCAATAGCACTGCCGGTCGATCCGCCGCATTCCTTGGCGCTGTACCGCAGACCGGGCGCTGATTGCGCGGGCGGTGCGCCAACGGCCAGATGCTGGGCCAAACGTTAACCAAAAATTGAATGGAGCCGTGATTAGCCTTACTCAACAATAGAGGGGCGCCCATGTTCATTGGCATATCGGGAATGCAATATACCGGCGGTTCTCTCGGAGAACACCGTATTCTGGTTGCCGAAGACTCCAACTTCTTCACATCCATGATTGGCCAGAAGTTCAAGGAGCTTTTCGATATCGACATCGAGGTCTGCCGGAACTTCGAACAGATCCAGCTTGCCTTCGAGTATGGCAGCAAACCGATCACCCTGGCGATCTCGAACATCAACCTGCCGGGCGCCGAGAACGGCGAGGCGCTCAATTACCTGGCCGAACTGTCGATCCCGATCATCGTCTTCACCGGCACCTTCCACGAAAAGACGCGCGAGGGCATCCTGGCGCGCGACATCGTCGACTACGTCATCAAGGACAGCACGCTCGCCATCGACCTGCTTGCCGAGTCCGTGTGCCGCTTCCTCACCAATCACCGCCACCATGTTCTCATCGTCGATGACAGCCCGACCGCAAGAGCGCTGCTGCGCAGCCGGCTCGAACGGTTCAATTTCAAGGTGAGCGCCGCAGCCAGCGGCGGAGAGGCGCTGGAAATCCTGAAGGCGTCGCCGGATATCGGCCTGGTCATCACCGACTACAACATGCCCGATATCGACGGTTTCGAGCTGACGCGGCGCCTGCGCACGGTGCGCGGCAGCCACGAGCTGCGCATCATCGGGGTTTCATCCTCCGACAACCGCCTGCTGTCCGCCCGCTTCCTGAAAGCCGGCGGAAATGATTTCATGCTCAGGCCGTATGTGGACGAGGAATTCTACTGCCGCGTCAACCAGAACCTTGACACGCTGGATCAGATCAAGGCGGCGCGGCGATGGGGCGGGATCAGCGGCGCCAACAAGGTCGCCTGACCAGTGCGCGACATCGCTCTCGGCCGTCCCGGGCCGGCACATGCACAACAGGAGTGGCTGACGTGCCTCTAGCGCTGAAACAGAAGATGGACAATGCCGCAGGGGCCGATGCTCCGGGGGACAATGCCGCGGGCGCTGCAGTCGCCGCCGAACGCCTGCGCGTGCTGATCGTGGAGGATTCGCGTATGTTCACCTCCGCGCTGAAATATCGTTTCGAGATGGATCTCGGCGTCGATGTCGTGACCTGCGCGTCGCTGGCGGACATGAAGAAAGCGGCGGCCGACGCCGACCATGGCTTCTATCTCGCGGTCACGGACCTCAACCTGCCCGATTCGCCCCACTGCGAGGCACTCGATTATGCGCTGCAAATCGATCTGCCAACCATCGTGTTCACGGGGAAATTCGACTTCCATACCCGCGAGAGCATTCTGAAGAAGAACGTGCTCGACTACGTCATCAAGGACAATGACCGGGCTTTCGACGAGATCGCCGCCGCGGTCAGCCGCATCATCTCCAACCGCGCTTTCCGGATTCTCGTGGTCGATGATTCGAAGACCCAGCGCAGCATTCTGTCCTCGATGCTGCGGGCGCAGAAGTTCCAGATCATCGAAGCCGCCTCCGGCGAGGAGGCGCTCGATGCGGTCCGGTCCGATCCGGAGATCAGGCTGGTGCTGACCGACTATCACATGGGCGACATGGACGGCTATCAACTGACGCGGAAGCTGCGTCGGCTCTATTCGGACGACGCGCTGCGCATCATCGGCATCTCCAACTCCACGGACCCGGCGCTGTCGGCAAGCTTTCTGAAGGCGGGGGCGAGCGATTTTCTCTACCGCCCCTTCGTCCAGGAGGAGTTCCAGTGTCGCATCGCCCAGAACATCGGCATCATGGTGAAGATGGAAGCGCTGCGGAAGGCAGTTGCGGCGCTGACGCCGGCCGTCCTCTCCGCCTGACGGACCAGCCTGCCGGGGCCGGCCAAGTCATCCGGTTTCAGGTTCCCGCGCCGTTGGTTGCGCTCAGGCCGCGACGAGATACTGCTTGCGGTCGGCGCGCTCCTGCTGCGGCGAACGGCTGTAGAGTTCGCGGTAGCATTTGGAGAAATGCGACGCCGACACGAAGCCGCAGGCAACGGCCACCTCCACCACAGGCATCGATGACTGGATGAGAAGGTGCCTCGCCCGGTCGAGCCGGATCTCGAGATAGTAGCGCGCGGGCGAACGGCCCATTTCCTGCCGGAACAGTCGCTCGATCTGACGGCGCGACAGGTCGGCCCCGTCGGCGATCTCGATGAGCGACAGCGGCTCTGAGAGATGGGCCTCCATCAGTTCGATGATCGACAGCACCTTGGAGTTCTGGACGCCGAGACGGGCGCGCAATGGCAGCCGCTGGCGGTCCTGGGCGTTGCGGACGCGATCCGTGAGCGCCATCTCGCAGATGCGGTTGACCAGATGTTCGTCATGGTCCTGGCCGATGAGGCTCAGCATCATGTCGAGGGCCGCGGTGCCGCCGGCGCAGGTGTGGATAGTGCCGTCGATCTCGTAGAGATCGGCATAGACATCGGCCTTTGGAAACGCCTCGGAAAAGCCCGGCAGGTTCTCCCAGTGGATGGCGCAGCGTTTGCCCGACAGCAGGCCTGCCAGCGCCAGGATGTGGGCGCCGGTGCACAGGCCGCCGACGGAGACGCCGCGGTTGTGCTCCTCGCGCAGCCAGGCCAGCACCGACTTGTTGGAGAATTTCTCGACATTCACGCCGGAGCAGACAAAGACCATGTTTGGTCGCTGTTCGCCGCCCATGTTGCGGCGCTCGTCGGCCAGCGACGTGTCGGCGGCGATGCTGACATGGTTGGAAGCCGAGACCGGCTGGCCGTCATAGGAGGCAAGCCGCCAGCGGTAACACTCGAAGCCGAGCATGCGATTGGCAAGCCGAAGCGGCTCCACCGCCATGGCGAAGGCGATCATCGAGAATTCCGGTACCAGATAGAAAACGATCGAACGTTTGACTTTGTGCGCGGACTGCATTCGCAAACCCTGTCGATGACGGTGATGTCGCATTCAGGGCATAAATTGTTGAAGATGTCACCGGAAATCTGCATCGCAGACTGATTGCGACATGAATTAAAGCTGGCGAGGCATCCAGATGCCTCACTTTTAGGCAGGCCGCGTGCCCTGGCCTGACGGACGCGGGGATTGACCGCGTCCGTGCAAGGCGAGGTTCATCCTCATGCCAGCCGACGGCCGGATGCGCCGGGAACGCCGCGGCGTTTGCAACTGGTGTCTGGGCCGAGGTCGACCGGAGTCGGCCAGCCGAGATCCTTGCGCACGCCCTGGGGCATGGACGAGAGGATTTCCTCCAGCCGGCGGCGTTCGCGGTTCATGCGGTAACGCTGGGCGTAATCGATGATGCGCTGGGTCAGAAGCATGGTTCTCTCCTTCTCTGGTTGCCCGGACAATCCGGATTGACAACAGCATCATTGATGGGCATCATTCAATCAAACGAAATGAATTGACACCTTAGATCAACGGAATTGATGCCATGAACGCTCCGCTCGCCCATCCCGTGCCCATGCTGGACCCCGAATTGCTGCGCAGTTTCGTTGCCATTGCCGAGACCGGCAGCTTCACGACTGCCGCCGCCCGCGTCTTCCGCACGCCTTCGGCGGTGTCGATGCAGATCAAGCGGCTCGAGGAGCATCTGGGCGTGTCGGTGTTCGCGCGCGACGCCCGCAATGTCTCGCTCACGCCTGACGGCAGCGTACTCCTCGGTTACGCGCGGCGGCTGATCGCGCTCAACCGCGAGACCGTGACGCGCTTCGTCACGTCCGCCGTCAGCGGCGTGGTGCGGATCGGCACGCCGAGCGACTACGGCGAGGCGGTGCTGCCGGGCGTGCTCAAGCGCTTTGCCAAGACCCATCCCTCGGTGGTCGTCGACGTGGTCATCGACCAGTCCTCAAGCCTGCGCAAGCGGCTGGCTGCCGGCCAGATCGACATCGCTCTGGTCAGCTGCGTGGTCGACAACGCGGTCGAGCTGGGCGAGGTGGTGATGCAGGACCGGATCGTCTGGGTCGGGGCCAAGGGCGGCCAGGCGCACATGATCGACCCGTTGCCGGTGTCGATGTGGGACGAGGGCTGCGTCTGGCGGCAGCGCGCCATTGCCACGCTCGACGCGGTCGGCCGCCGATACCGGGTCGCCTTCATGACCGCGCATGCCTCGGGCCAACGCACGGCAATCCTGTCGGATCTGGCCGTAGCGCCGATGGGGCAGAGTTTCCTCGGCACGGACATCCAGGTGCTGGGACCCGACTGCGGCCTGCCCGATCCGGGCACCTACGAACTGCTGCTGCAGGTGGCGCCCGACGCGCCGCCGCCGGTGCAGGCGGTGGCCGACCATTTCCGCGCCGTGTTCGAGCATTTCCGCCAGGAGGGCAGCTTCCTCTATTGATGTCCGCCGCGCCGGCGGCTTTGGTGAACGGCGGCTGAACCGGCGGTTCAGCTGCGGGACAGCAGGATGCATGTAGCTTTCATGAACCGGCGCAGATCGACGCGCCACTACAGGGAGACAAGAGCATGAACCAGTCCATTCACATCCTGCTGGCCGTGTCGGCCGCAGTGGCGAGCCTCGGCCCGGCGCCGGCCGTGGCGTCGGCCTTCACCGCCGGAACGGTCACGGCGATTGCCCCCGATGACGCGCTCAACATCCGCAAGTGGCCCTCGGCCGGTTCACAGGTCATCGACGCCTATGCGCTCAATGCGCCGATCAGCCTGACCGGCCGCTGCAAGAACATCGTCACCAACATCTCGTTCCGGGTCGATGGCTGGGGCAGCGCGCAGGTCAAGTACGACACGATGAAGCGCGCCAATGTCTGGTGCCAGGTGATGACAAATGACGCCCAGCTCGGCTGGGCGCGCGGCAAATACATCTGGCCCGAGTGACCGACCGGCGATGACCGAACAACTCTGATCCGGTGGGTCAATCCGGCCGGATCTGGCCGAGAGCAACCCTCCGGCAGCTCCGCGCCATGGCCAGATGCACGGCGATGGCGCAGGCATAGCAGCCGATGAGGAAGAGCGGCAGGCCCGCGGCCAGCCCGGTGGAGGCGATGGCGAGCATGGCGGGCGTGCCGAGCGCGTTGCCGATGTTGCCGGTCTGGGCGATGCCGCCATTGCCGAGCGCGCGATCGGCGGTGGACGCATTGAGTTCGGGCACGGCGGCGAAGCTGGCGCCCTGGACCAGGCCGAGCGCGGCAAACAGGGCGATGAACAGCCACGGATCCGGACCGGCCAGCATGAAGACCATGAGCAGGGCGATGGCCACAGAGAATCCGGTGATGATGACCGCGACCGCCGACAGGCGCCGGAGCAGCATGTTGCCGGCGGTCATCGACGAGATGATGCTGGCGACCGGCATGGCGGCGGCAACGAAGGGGCGCATTGTGGGCTCCACCATCGACGGCAGGATGGCGAGCATGGAGACGAAGGTGAGCGTGTAGAACAGCCAGCCCAACGCCGGGGCGGCGATGAAGGGCGAGGAATAGACGACCACATGGCGGCGGGCAATCTCCGCCAGGGACGGCCAGGGCGGCGCGTCGCGACCGTCCGGCGCGGGCAGCAGCGCTGTGAGCAGCACCGCGAAGGCCGCCATGTAGACGGCGTGCAGCGCCGGCAGGCCGGCCAGACCGAGTGTCCGGAGGATCGGCGGCGCGGTCAGCGCCACGGTGGCGAAGGCGACACCGAAGTAGGTGCCCCACAGGGTGAGCGCCATCCCCTGGTGACGCTGCACCGTCAGCTGCGCGATCAGCGTCGGCGCGGAGACCACGATCGCCAGATGCGAGAGACCCTCGAGAAAGCGGCTGGCCAGCATCCATTCAAAGCCGGGAAGCGTTGCCTGGAAGCCGGATATCAAGGCGCCGAGCACCAGCCCCGCCAGCAGCAGCCGGCGCACCCCGATCTGGGTGGCCAACACTCCTGCGATCAGCCCGAGGGTCATCCCGACCACGGACAGCAGCGAGACAAGATAGCCGGAGGCAGCACCCGTCTCGCCGTAATGGGCCTGCAGTTCGGGGAAGATCACCACGATCTTGGCAAACTGCGCGGCGGCGCCAAGGCCCGCGGCCCAGAGCGCCAGAACGAGGACCAGCGGTGATCGGATGAAGGAGGACACGTCAGACGCCTAGACCGAGTTTCGATTCGGGTAAAGGGAGGGCGGCCCGCCCGGGGGCAGTCTCACGCGGCCACCACTCCGGTTCAAGTTCGGCCGGCCGCCCCATGCCTCGGCTCCGCGGCTTCACGATGCGGGCGCCGGGATCGGGAAGACCCGGTCATAGGCCCAGTTGAAGCCGAAGGCATAGACCATGTAGAAGAGGGAGAACGACACATCCATGGTGAGCGCATGCATCAGGCTGACATCCAGATACCAGGCGATGAACGGCATCAGCAGCACGACCACCCCGGCTTCGAACAGGGCGGCGTGCAGCACGCGCATGGCGAGAGTCTTGCGCAGATCGCCGAGAAAACGGACGAGGGCATGGTCGAACATCAGGTTGAAGACATAGTTCCAGGCCGTGGCGATGGTCGCGCTGACGAGGCTGACCACGCCGATGTCCTCGAGCGGCATGCCGAAGGTCCAGGCGCCGAGCGGGGTGACGAGGCTCAGGCCGATGATCTCGAAGCTGATGGCGTGTCTGATCCGGTCTCTGGTGGTGCGCATGACGGTCCTCGTTGGCTCCGGGTCGTCCCGAACAGGTCCCGGATGGGGGAGGTCGTCCTCACTCGTTCCGTCTATAGACGTGCAGGCATGGCCGGACAAGGGGGCCGTCTGCCGGTTCGCCAAGGCGAAACCGGGGTGTCGAAGGGCGCGCCCGGAGGATGACCCTTCTCATTCACATCGGCACGACCAAGACGGGCTCGAAGGGCATTCAGACCTTCCTGCAACGCAACCAGCAGATCCTTCTGCGGTACGGATGCGTCTGGCCGACGGAGGGAAGGGACGGCAACTGGCATCGCCCCCTGGTATTCGACTTCGATCCCGCGATGATCCCGGTCCTTGCCGGCCAGGTCGCGGAGGCTTCGCACGCGGTCATATCCTTTGAGAACCTTTACGAAGCCGGCGATTCCCTCATCGAGCATCTGTCCCGGCTTTCCGATGCCCCGACCGTCCTGCTGTTCGTCAGGAACCCGGTCGACTGGGTCAACTCCTTTCTCAACCAGATGGTCAAGTCGCATCGGCGATCGATCCGGGACATCGACGGCTTCGCCTGGAACGATGCGGGGCTCTCGAACCGGTTCGATGTCGAATCCCATTTGCGCCGCTGGGAACGGGTCTTCGGCCGGCAGGCGATCAGGGTCGTCCCCTATTCAAGGCAGCGCTCGTCGGTGATGCCTGTCATCGAATGCCTCGACCTGCCGGAGGCGGCGCTCGCCGAACTGACGTTCCCGGCCGAGAACATGAACAAGGCAGCCGACATCTCCAGCCTGCGGGTCCTCTACCGCCTCAAGCAGCAGATCGGCGTCGACGACATGGAGCGGCTGGTCAGGGGCGTCACGCTCGCCCATCGCCATCTGGCAGAAAGATGGATCGACAGCCGCGTCGCGGCGGTGCCGATGCTGCTGGGAAGGGCCGACCGCGATGCCATCGCCGCCGCCCTGGGCGGGCCGACCCGGGCAATCGCCGAACGGTACGGTCTCGGGGAGAGTCTGATGACGGACGGCGACTGGTCGGAGGCGGAGGGCGCAAGGTTTTCTCGTCCCACCGACGAGGAGGCCGAACTGGCCGATGCCCTCTACCGGGCATCGGCATGAGGTGAGGGGCGGGCGGCCTCAGGTCTGCCTCAGCCCCGCCTGCGTCCGCCCCGCCTGCGACCGGCGCCCGGGTCGATTCCGTCGGCCGCATCGGTGTCCACCGAGCGTTCCGGCAGCTTGACGACCTCGGCGAGTTTGGGGAAGGCGTCGACCTTGTTGGGCAGCGCCATGGCGTAGACGAAATGCTCCTGGAATTTCGGCTCCAGAGCGGTCTCGATCTTCTCGATGCGGGTGACCGTGTCCTCGATCTCGCGGCGATGGTCGCGGTTGAGAAGCGCCATGCGCGCGCCGGTGCCGGCGGCGTTTCCGACGGCCTTGACCTTGTCGAGATCGCAATCGGGCACAAGGCCGAGCACGAGGGCGTATTTGGGATCGATGAAGGAGCCGAAGGCGCCGGCGAGCCCGATGCGGTCGACATGGTCGATGCCCTGTTTGTCCATGAGCAGCTTGATGCCGGCATAGAGCGCTGCCTTGGCGAGCTGGATGGCGCGCACGTCGGTCTGGCTGATGGTCAACCTGGGCTCGCCGTCCTTGAGCAGATAGGACCAGGTGCGGCCGGTGGCGATGACGCGCCGGCTGCGGGCGGCCAGCGCGCCGTTGATGACGCCGTCCTCGGAGATGATGCCGGCAAGATACATCTCGGCGATGATCTCGATGATGCCCGAGCCGCAGACGCCAGTGACGCCGACACTCTTGGCCATTTCCTCGAAGCCCGGCTCGTCCGACCACTGCTCGATGCCGATGACGCGGTAGCGCGGCTCCAGCGTCTCGGGGTCGATGCGGATGCGTTCGATGGCGCCGGGGGCGGCGCGCTGGCCGCAGGAGATCTCGGCGCCCTCGAAGGCGGGTCCCGTGGGCGAGGAGGCGGCCACGGTGCGGGTGCGGTTGCCGAGCACGATCTCGGCATTGGTGCCGACATCGACCAGTAGCATCATCTCGTCCTGGCGGTGCGGGCCTTCGGTCAGCGTGGCGGCCGCCGCATCGGCGCCGACATGGCCGGCGATGCAGGGCAGCATGTAGGTTCGCGCCCCGGTGTTGAGGTGGATGCCGATCTCGGAGGATTTGAGCGCGACCGCACCGGAGACCGCCAGCGCGAAGGGCGCGCCGCCGAGTTCCGTCGGGTCGATGCCGAGAAACAGATGGTGCATGATCGGATTGCCGACGAAGACCGAATCGAGAATGTCGGTGCGCACGATCCCGCCCTCGGCGCAGACCTTGTCGATGAGCCCGTTGATCGCCTCGCGCACGGCAATCGTCATGCCCTCGCGGCCTTCCGGGTTCATCATCACATAGGAGACGCGGCTCATCAGGTCCTCGCCGAAGCGGATCTGCGGGTTCGACGTGCCGGCGGAGGCAAGCGTGCGGCCCGAGAGCAGCGAGGAAAGATGCATGGCAATCGTGGTCGAGCCGATGTCGCAGGCAATGCCGTAGGCCTCGTTCTTGAGGCCGGGATAAACGGCGATGAGATGCGGGCGCTCGCCGTCGGCGTCATGATGGATGGCAAGCGTCACCTTCCACTCGCCCTGGCGCAGCACCTTCTGGATGCCCGGAAGGATATGGGCGTCGATCACCGGGCGGCCGATGCCCCAGTCGGTCTCAAGCGCGATCAGCATGCGGTCGAGGTCGCCCAGCGGCTTGTGCATGTCGGGTTCCTCGACCTCGACATAGCACATCTGGATTGCCGGATTGCGCGCGATGACGCGGCCATCGGAGTCCTTGCGCACCACCTGGGCGTTGACCACGGTGTCCTGGGGGATGTCGATGACCAGGTCGCCAAGCACCCGTGCCGTACAGGAGAGGCGGCGGCCGGGCTTGAGGTCGCGCTTCTCGGCGTAGCGGATCTCGTTGCCGCCGAAGGGGGTGATGTGGTCATTGGAGGAGGTGATGCCGTGCTTGGCGAACTTGCCCTCCTGGACCTCGATCTGGCAGCGGCCGCAGATGCCGCGCCCGCCGCAGACGCTTTCCACATGCACGCCGAGCTGGCGCGCCGCCTCGAGAAGCGGGGTGCCTTCAGCGAAGCGGCCGCGCTTGCCCGACGGCATGAAAAGGACGAGGTGGTCTGCGCTGGACGCTGTCATGGGATGGGGAACTTTCGGGGGTTTACCAATCCTTGGCGGATTGGGCGGAAGCTGGCCGGCAAAGCGGAGACCGGCGAGCCTGATGTATTCCTGACGTCTTTGTTTTCAAGCTTTTTTCTGGTGCCGCCACGGATCGTCGGCGCGGCGGTCCCTGTGGCCACACCCTCTCCCTTCGAGCCTTCCCCTCGCCATGCTCGGGCTCGCATCTCAGGATGAGTGTGCGGAGGTAGCGCCGGCCAGTCCTTTCCCTCATCCTGAGTGGGCCGCGCGGCGGCCCTCGAAGGGCGAGGAAAAGCCACTGCGCCGGCAACCATCACTGCAGCCGCCATGCGCTTTTCCTCCACGCACAAAGCCGCGGCGACAGGGGCCTGATCCCGTTCCGCTGGCTTGCTCGTGATGGTGGTTTGGTCGGATATGGCAACCTCCAAAGGCAGTGGGGACCATGGCCCGTGCGGCCATGGTCCGCCGGATCATGCCCCGCCGGAGCGGGCAGCGCGGCCGCCGCGGCGGCGTCCGCCTTCGGCCGAGGAGACGGCCGGGTTCGGCGTCGGGGCGGAACCTGCGACGTGCGGCTGGTAATCCTTGTAGGTCTTGATCCAGTTGGTGCAGTTGGCATCGGTGCCATTGAGAACATTGGCGGCACGCACCGCTTCCATCTCCTGCGGCCGGCACGGATTCATGATGGCGCTCGTCATGCCCGCGCCGATGACCATCGGGATGAAGCCGGCATTGATGCCGTGGCGGTGAGGCAGGCCAAAGGAGACGTTGGAAAGGCCGCAGGTGGTGTTCACCTTCAGTTCCTCGCGCAGGCGGCGGAGCAGAGCGAACACCTGGCGCCCGGCGTCGCCCAGCGCGCCGATCGGCATCACCAGCGGATCGACAACGATGTCATAGGCCGGGATGCCGAAGTCGGCGCAACGCTCCACGATCTTCTTGGCCACGGCAAAGCGGACGTCGGGGTCCATGGAAATGCCGGTCTCGTCGTTGGAGATGGCGACCACTGGGACGTTGTATTTCTTGATCAGCGGCAGGATCGCCTCGAGCTTCTCCTCCTCGCCGGTGACAGAATTGACCAGCGGGCGGCCCTTTGCGACCTTCAGTGCCGCCTCGATGGCGGCGGAAACCGAGGAATCGATCGACAGCGGCACGTCGACCAGATCCTGGACGATCTGCAGCGTCTGTACCAGCAGGCCCGGCTCGGTCTCGTTCGGGTTGACCGAGGTGACCCCGGCATTGACGTCGAGCATTGTGGCGCCGGCGGCGACCTGTTCGAGCGCATCCTTGATGACGGTGTCGAAATTGCCCTCGACCATCTCGGCGGCGAGCTTCTTGCGGCCGGTGGGATTGATCCGCTCACCGATGACGCAGAAGGGCTGATCGAAGCCGATGATGATTTCTCGGGTGGCGGAGGCTACGATGGTGCGGGTCATGTCTGGTCCTTGGTTTCGGGACATAAAGATTTACTTATGTCATTATGCGGTTTTCGGGCTGATTATCAAGCCGCCCGAGTCAATTCGGTTCGTTGCTTTCGGCGGCGACGCCGGCCATGGCATGGGGCGTCATGCGCGGCTGTTCGGCCGCCTCCTGGAGATGGGCTTCTGCCAGCGCATTGGCCGGGTTGGGCTCCTTGCGCCAGGGCTTGCGGCCCTTGAGCACACCTGAATCATGGACGATCTCGGCGACGAATTCCTCCTGCCGGTAGGCCATGACATGGATGCCCGAGACGCCTTCTATTTCCTTGACCTCGTTGATGATGTCGATGCAGATCTGCTTGCCTTCCTTCTTCTGGTCGGCAGCGCCCTCCAGGCGGGCAATGATGTGATCGGGAATGTGGACGCCGGGCACGTTGGCGCGCATCCACTTGGCGGTGCGGGCCGAGGCCAGCGGTCCCACGCCGCAGAGGATGAAGCAGTCTTCGGTCAGGCCGAGTTCCCGGACCTTCTGCATGTAGCTGCGGAACATCGGCACGTCGTAGCAATACTGGCTCTGCACGAACTGGGCGCCGGCGGCAATCTTCTTGGCCAGCCGATGCGGACGGAAATCATAGGGCGGCGCAAACGGATTGATGGCCGCACCCAGGAACACCTGCGGCGGTGTCGTCAGCTTGCGGCCGGAGAGAAACTTGCCGTTGTCGCGCATGATGCGGATGGTCTCGAGCAGCGACATGCAGTCGAGATCGAAGACCGGCTTGGCGCCCGGCTGGTCGCCGGCCTGCACGCCGTCGCCGGTCAGGCACAGGATGTTGCTCACGCCCATGGCTGCGCCGCCGAGCACGTCGCCCTGGATGGCGATGCGGTTCTTGTCGCGGCAGGCGATCTGCATGATCGGCGCGTAGCCCATGCGGGTCAGCAGCGCGCAGATGCCGACCGAGGACATGTGGCAGTTGGCGCCGGAGGCATCGACCGCGTTGATGCCGTCGACCCAGCCGTCAAAGACGGCGGCGCGATTGTAGACATCTTCAGGGTCGGCGGAATCGGGCGGGTTGAGTTCAGTGGTGACGGCGAATTCGCCGCGCCTGAGCACGCGTTCCAGCCGGCCGCGCGAGGAGTGCCCGGGCAGCGGATCGAGCGGCAGGTGAACGCCGGCGGGATTGACGTCGGACATGCTCATGCGGGTGTTTCCGTGGTCTTGGCGGCCTCTTTGCGGGCGGCGGCCTGGGCGGTGGTCCTGAGCCAGGCGGATGTCTCGCGCAGGGATTGATCGACCGGCTTCTGCACGGCGAGGATGGCCTTGTTCTCGACCATCTGCTGCGAGCCGTTCCATGCCTGCACCCAGACGCAGGGCATGTCGGGCTCGACTTCGCAGTTGCCGTTGGCCCGCACGCCGCCGCAGGGGCCGTTGCGCAACTGCTTGGGGCAGTTCATCGGGCATGACATGCCGGTCGACGACAGCACGCACTGGCCGCACATGCGGCAATCGAACAGGAAACCCTTGACGTGGCGCTCGACGAATTTGACCGGCCCCTCGACACGCTGGTATCCGAGCGCCTTCCACACCGGATGCAGCAGCAGGAAGAGGTCGGCAAACTGCTTGTAGACCCATTCCAGGGCGCGCGAATGCCGCACCGCCCAGAGCCGGACGACGAAGCGCCGGCGGTAGCGCCGGACGGCCGACACATCGGCCGGCTTGTAGTCTGTCTTGGGCGCGGCCTTGCGGTTGAGGCTCGCCTGGGTGGTCGGCGTCGGGCTGTCAGTCATCGCTTTCCTTGCCGTGGCTCTTCACCAGGGCGACGAGGCGCTCCTTGGGATAGGCCGCTTCGAGTGCTGCCGCCGCCTCATCGGCTTCGGCTTCCAGGTCGTCGGAGACAGGCTCGGGTGCCGCACGGCGCCACTCGGCAAGATAGTCCTCGGTCTCGGCCGCGCCTGAGCGCATGGCTGACATGTCGATGGCCTCGGTGAACCGGAGCGACAGTTCCCGCTTGGCGGTGGCACGGCCTTTCTTGATGATCACCTGGGCGGGAATATCGCGCCAGTAGACGATTATGCGGTCTGCCATTTGGGTCTCCTTGAGGATTAGAATGCGCACGCGGAATTTTTGCCCGCTTCGCTCACGGCGACGCGTGCAGCGTCAAAAACGACTTGCCGATTTTCAGGCGCCGGAATAGGGCAGACTTGCCCCGCAAGTTGGCGCGGTCAAGGGCCTGCTACCAGGTTCCGCGGGAAAGGCCGTTGCCGATCCACGTCCAGATCGGCGGGTGAAACCGCTGCACCGAGGGCAGGTCGACCGGCTGCGGTGACAGCCTGCCGTCGAGTGCATCGCGGACGGCGGCAATGACGATGTCGCGCGACCCGGCCGCCTGCGCCATGGCATCGGTGAGCAGGGTCTCGGCGGGGTCGGGGGTGATGAAGGCCTGGTAGAGCACCGCGCCGGTGTCGACGCCCGCGTCGACCAGATGCACGGTGGTGCCGTAATTGCCGGGATCGCCGAGCGCGCGGGCCCAATACCCGCCCTGCACGCCGCGGTACTTCGGATTGATGCCGGCATGGTAGTTTATCACCGGGCACGGGATGGCCGCCAGGGTGGCGCGGCTGAGCATGCGGCAGCCGGCGAGCAGCACCACCGCCGGCCGTGCGCCGGCGATGGCGGCCAGGCACTCGGATGAATTGGCAGAGGGGACATGCGTGATGGGGATGCCGGGGGCCGGTTCAGTGGCGAGGCCGTGGCGCAAGATCAGGTCCGCCTCGCGGGCGCGGACGCAGCGTTTGCCGAAGCGTGACAGCGTCATGGTTGCGAACTGGCCTGCGGTCTGCAGCCAGCCGACCTTGCGTGCCCTGCGGCGCAGGAACAGCGCCCGGGATTCCGGCGCCTCGACAAGCACCTCCACAGAAGGGAATGCCAGCGCCAGCGCATTGATGACGATCCAGGGATAGGGGCCGCCCGCGGTCAAGACGAGAATGGTGGCTGGTCTGGTCATCTCTTCCCCGGCTTGCTTGGGCCCGAACCGGTCTAGCCGATCGGGGTTAAGAAACCGCAAGCCCGGGCCGCCCGGGCTTGACCGGCGTCAAAGTGGCGGCGGAGTTTCGCGTCCATCCTCGCCTCGCGGACAGGCACGCATGCGGAGGGAAGGATGTTTCCAGATCGCCAGGAATGCGGTTTTGCCGCGGGCGGGCACCGGTGAGCCGGTGGTCGTTGCGCCTGATGGCGCTGGCGCTGGCGGCGGCCGCGGCGCTCGCCGGCGTTCTGGTGTTGGCCGCCTATCGACGCGACATGGCGGCCGTTGCAGCCCGGCTGGCCGCCGACGGCCGTACGGTGGAGACGCGCGCCGGGCGCATCGAGTTTGCGAGCGGCGGCGAGGGGCCCGCGCTCATCGTCTTGCACGGCGCCGGCGGTGGTCATGACCAGGGCCGGCTGATCGCCGCTGTGTTCGCCGACTGCGGCTTCAGGTGGATCGCGCCGTCGCGTTTCGGCTATCTCGGCACGCCGATGCCCGAGGACGCCTCGGTGGCCGCGCAGGCCGAGGCGCTCGCGGCCCTTCTCGACCACCTCGGTGTCCACGACGCCGCCGTGCTGGCCATGTCGGGCGGCGTCCCGGTGGCGCTGCAGTTCGCCGCCGGGCATCCCGGCAGGAGCCGGGCGCTGGCGCTGCTGTCATCGGCACCCTTCACGCCGATGCGGGCGCGCGAGCAGGGTCTGGCGCTGCCCGCCGGGCTGTATCAACTGCTCTTCCGTTCGGACTTTCCATTCTGGCTGATTGCGCATGCGGCACCCCGGCTGATGGAGCGGCTGTTCGACGTCACCCCGGCGATCAGGGCCCGGATGGGAGATTCCGACCGGAGATTCCTGTCCGCCATGATCGACCTGTTCGAACCGGTGAGCGCCCGGGCAGCCGGACTGGCCAACGAGGGGGCGGCGATCGACCCTGCCGCCCGATACGATCTCGCCGCCATTGCCGCGCCGACTCTGGTGGTGCATGCGCGGGACGACGCGATCAACGCGTTCGCCATTGCACAGACCATTGCCGGCGGGATCCAGGGTGCGGATCTGATGGCGCTCGAGGAAGGTGGACATCTGCTGATCGGCCATCATGCCGAAGTGCGGCAACGGGTGTGCCGCCACCTGGCCCGATAGCCATTGCCGCAGGCGCCTTCCTATATTCAAAAAGACAGAGCATGTCCCGACGAGCTGAACTTCACCTCGCCGCAGGACAATGCGACAATCAGGAACCTAGAAAATCCGCAGCAGCAATGCGCCGGTGAACAGCACGATGGCGCTGGCGACGGTCGCGGCGATGATGCCGACCACCCCGCCGAGCACCAGGCAGTTGCCGTCGCGCTCGGTGTGGGCGATGCCGAGAATGGCGATGGCGAACGCTGGCGGCCAGTTTCCGAACGGAATCGGCAGGACACAGATGATTGCGAGAATCAGCACGAACAGTCCGAAGATCTGCTCGCGGATGGCACCGTTGAGAGGCCAGTTGCGCGGCCGCACCCAGGTCTCTGTCCGCCTAAGCCAGGGGACGACCCGCAGCACCATGCGCTGGAACGTGGCCCGTTCCACCGAATAGTCGGCCAGCGCGCGCGGCAGCCAGACCTTGTTGTAGCCGATCAGCATCTGCCAGGCGACGACCACCATTGGCAGCCCCAGGATCATGGTGGCGCCAGGGGGGAGCGGAATCAGGTTGGGCAGCGCGAAGACAAGCAGGAAGGCGCCGAAGGAGCGGTCATCCAGCGCCTCGGCCATCTGGCGGATCGAGATGCGGTCGTCTGCGGTGCGGGCCAGCCGCTCGAGCAGATCCGATAGCTTCTCAGGATGATGGCGAACCCCCGCCTGGATGGCGGGAACGACGGAAGTGGATGATTGGTGACTCACGGTGCGACACATCCTGCTGATTGCAGGTCTGATATAAGCACGAATTGCTTAAAGAATATGGCAATTGCGGCCGCCGGAAAAAATCATCCCAACTGTGACATCGCTGCCGCGAGATCCCCGTATCCCGTGAGCCTGCGCTCGTAGCGCAGCCCAAGACGCTCCGCCGCGGAACGTGCCTTCTGCTCAAGTTCCGGATCCTCGGTCTGGGCAAGGTACAGCGCGCGCTCGTAGTTTCCGAAGTACATTTCGCGCAGTTCCGGATGGCGGTCGAGCCCGAGCGGGCGGATCAGGAAGGCCTCGAAATGGCGGGCCAGGAAATCGGTGATGAAGAATGTGGTCATCATCCCATCGCCTTCCGCCTCGAAGGCCCGGTTTCCCATATAGAAGGAAAAGCAGTGCGGGCCGGCGATGCGGTCGACCCCGTGGGCGGCGCAGACCTTGTCGAGTTCGCCGCCGGTGCCGCAGTCGGCATAACCGATGAAGACATGCTCGTAGCCCTCGGCGCGGGCCTGGCGGATGGCGCGGTCGGCAGCCGGGGCGATCTTCTCGGGGTGATGGTGGAAGTCCGCGTCGAGACACTTGAGGTCGACATGGTCGAAGCCGAGCGACCTGTTCACCGCCAGGACCTCGCGGGCGATCATGCCGCAGGCGATAACCCGCACACGGTGTGGAACTTTTCCCGAAGCTTGACGTTGTGCCATCGTAGTAGCCTTTGCGAAGGCGGACTTCTCAACCCATGCATTCCTGCAGCACCAAGGATTTTACCCCGATGACCCTCACCAAGATCTCCGCAGTCCTGTTGATCGCCCTGACGCTTGCGTCCTGTGCGAACACAATCCGCGGCGTCGGCCGCGACGTCAATGCGTCCGCGGATGCGGTCGAAGATTCGGTCAACTAATACAGCCCGGAACAGGCGCCGCATCCGGCGCCTGTTCCGTATGACTGCGGATCAGCCGCCCGCGGCGAGCCGGTTGTGGCGGCGCTTGATCAGTTCCTTGGCGGTTTCCACCGCAACGGCCGCATCGCGGCAGTAGGCGTCGGCTCCGACGGCCTTACCGAATTCCTCGTTCAGCGGCGCGCCACCCACCAGCACGATGAAGTCGTCGCGGATGCCCTTTTCCGTCATCGTGTCGATGACGACCTTCATGTAGGGCATGGTCGTGGTCAGCAGCGCGGACATGCCGAGAATGTCGGGCTGCTCGCGCTCGATCGCCTCGATGTATTTTTCCACCGGATTGTTGATGCCGAGATCGATCACGTCGAAGCCGGCGCCTTCCATCATCATGCCGACAAGGTTCTTGCCGATGTCGTGGATGTCGCCCTTGACGGTGCCGATGACCATCTTGCCGAGTTTCGGCGCACCGGTCGCAATCAGCAGCGGCCGCAGAATGAACATTCCGGCCTTCATGGCATTGGCCGACATCAGCACTTCCGGGACAAACAGGATGCCGTCGCGGAAATCTTCGCCGACGATGCGCATGCCCTCGACGAGCGCCTTGGTGAGCACGTCGTAGGGGGTCCAGCCGCGCTCGAGCAGGATGTTGGTGCCTTCCTCGATCTCCTCCTTCAGCCCATCATACAGATCATCATGCATCTGCTGCACAAGCTCGTCGTCGGACATTTCGGACAGGATGATTTCGTCGTCGGCCATGCTATGCTCCCTTGATGTCCCGGCGGCCCTGAAGGCGAATTGCATGCCGCATGCATAGCGATACAGGCCTTCGATTGCAAAACGTTCTTTGAAAACGACAGAGCGGCAAAAAAATGCGACGGGGCCGTTTCGACAGTATCCCTCATGCGGCAAGGCTTGGCGTTTAAAGGAAGGTGCGCGGCGTGCTATGGGCTAGCATGGCTCACACAAGGTGCAATTGGGCGCCAACAGAGACATGGCAGGTTCGGCATGGATACCATAGACCCACAGATCCCCGAGGAAACCGCCGGCGAACCGGCTGCGGGACGTCGCACGCGGGGCGTGGCCGGCGCGGCCGGCCGGCGTGCTGCCCGCTCCGGCGGCGGTCCCGGCCTTTCCCAGCCCTTCATCATGCGCAAGCTCGGTGTCTACGAGGTGCTCGACGAGGAAGGGCTCCAGCTGATCGAGCGCAACGCGGACAAGATCCTCGAGGAAATCGGCATCGAGTTCCGCGATGACGCCGAAGCCCTGCGGCTCTGGAAGGATGCCGGCGCCGATGTCAGGGGCGAACGGGTTCACTTCCCGGTGGGACTGTGCCGCGAACTGCTCAAGACCGCCCCGGAAGTCTTCACCCAGCATGCCCGCAACCCGGCCCGCTCGGTGCAGATCGGCGGCAAGGCGACCGTGTTCGCGCCGGTCTACGGCCCGCCCTTCGTGCGCGACCTTGAAGGCGTGCGCCGCTATGCGACGATCGAGGATTTCCGCAACTTCGTGAAGCTGACCTACATGGCGCCGTCGCTGCACCATTCCGGCGGCACGGTCTGCGAGCCCGTCGACGTGCCTGTCAACAAGCGCCATCTCGACATGGTCTACAGTCACATGAAGTACAGCGACAAGCCGTTCATGGGTTCGGTGACCGCGCCGGAACGTGCGGAAGACACGATCGAGATGTGCAAGATCCTGTTCGGCGCCGAGTTCGTCGACCAGAACTGCGTCACCCTCAACCTGATCAACGCCAATTCGCCGATGGTCTTTGACGAGACCATGCTCGGCGCGCTCAAGGTCTATGCCCGCAACAACCAGGCCTGCGTGGTCTCGCCCTTCATTCTTGCCGGCGCCATGAGCCCGGTGACGGTGGCGGGCACGCTGACGCAGATCCTCGCCGAGGTTCTGGCCGGCGCCTCGTTCACGCAGCTCATCCGTCCGGGCGCTCCGGTGCTCTTCGGCACGTTCGCCGCCTCGATCTCGATGCAGTCGGGCGCGCCGACCTTCGGCACGCCTGAGCCGTCGCTGGTCTCCTACGGCGCGGCGCAACTGGCGCGCCGGTTGAAGATCCCGTTCCGCACCGGCGGGTCGCTGTGCGGCTCCAAGGTTCCCGACGCGCAGGCGGCGCACGAGAGTGCGGCGACGCTGAACATGACGCTTCTGGCCGGCACCAACTTCGCGCTGCACTCGGCCGGCTGGCTGGAAGGCGGGCTGGTCAGCTCCTACGAAAAGTTCATGATCGATGTCGATCAGCTCGGCATGCAGCAGCGCTTCGCCGAGGGTGTCGACCTGTCGGAAACCGGTCAGGCTCTTGACGCCATCGCGGAAGTCGGCCCGGGCAGCCATTATCTCGGCTGCGCCCACACCCAGGCCAATTTCCAGACCGCCTTCTATCGTTCGTCGCTGGCTGACAACAATTCCTACGAGCAGTGGCTGGCCGAGGGCGAAAAGCGCATCGAGGACCGCGCCCGCGTGCTGTGCCAGTCGTGGCTCGACAGCTATCAGGGGCCGGAACTCGACCCCGCGATCGACGAGGCTCTGCTCGCCTATATCGCCAGCCGCAAGGACTCGATGCCCGACGCCTTCACCTGAACACAGCCCGTTCAAGCCAGGGAGTCAGGCGCACAGGAGAAAGTCGCAAACCTCATCCACAGGGAGGTCTGGAGATCCGCGTTCAAAAGCGGCGGTTCAGGTGGATGAAGCGGGGCTGATCGCCGGCGTCGCCGCCGCGCTGGACTTTTCGGGTCTCGCGCCGCGAGGCTGGCTTAGGCCCGCCCCTGACTTGGCGCCGCGGCTGGCGGATGGCGAGGCCGCGGCCGCCATCTGCCTCGTCGGCCATGCCGGCGGGGCGTTCTGGCCCGTTTTTGCCGCCTGGCACGCCGACCATCCCGGAATTGCCGACCCGCTCGACCGATGGTCGGAAGCGGTGATCGGGCCGGTCGCCGACCTTGTGGGCGGCTCGGCGGTGTTCCCCTCCGACAGGCCATGGCAGCCGTTCCAGCAATGGGCGATGGCGGCGGAGGGCCTGACGCCCTCGCCGCTGGGGATGCTGATCCATCCCGTATACGGACTTTGGCACGGCTATCGCGGCGCGATCCTCTTTGGAATGGACAGGCTGGCTGTCGAGCGGGAAAACCGCGCCGCTCAGGGATCGGAAGCGACCGCGTGGATCGCCTCGGCGGCCATGGCGGAATCTGCCCATCCCTGTGAGCGTTGCGTGGGAAAACCCTGCCTCGGCGCCTGTCCGGTGGGCGCATTCGTTGCCGGCGGCTTCGACGTTGCCGGCTGCCGGACGTATCTGGCCAGTGAAGCGGGAACCCGCGGCTGCATGCAGACCGGCTGCCTTGCCCGCGCCGCCTGCCCTGTGGGGCCAGGCTATCGCTATGGCGAGGCGCAACTGCGATTTCACATGGCCGCCTTCCGCTGAGCGCGATAGAATGGCCCGGTGCGCGGGGAGGCTGCCATGGGGTTCCAGGCCTGGTGCCTTATATTTGTCGGCGCGGTGGCCGCCCACAACCTAGAAGAGGCGATCTGGCTGCCGGACTGGTCGCGCCGCCGGGGACAGCGGCTGCGTCCGGTGCAGGACGCGCCGTTCCGCCTCGCCGTCATCGTCTTCACGCTCCTGGCCGGTCTCTGTGCCTGGCTGCCTCGCACCGAGCTCCCCGGTTCCGCCTATCCCGTCAGTGGCTACGCGCTTGCGATGCTGATCAATGCGCTGGTGCCCCATCTTGCCTTCACCGTTGTCGACCGTCGCTACATGCCCGGTACCGCAATTGCCATGCTGCTCGTCGCTCCGGCCGCCATCGCCCTCCTAATGAGCGCATTTCGCAAGGGGCGGGTGACAATCGCCTCTTTCCTCGTCACGGGGCCGCTTGTGGCGCTGGCGCTGGCGGGACTGATCCCTTTGCTGATCGCCGCCGGGAGCCGCCTGGTCCGGCAGGATGGGTCATGAACCCGTCCGGCTGCCGGCAACGTAAGACACGATAGCCCGGTCACATGCGAGAAGCGGCAGAAATACCCTCATTAAACCAATGGCCTGGCCGGGACGTCGCAGGATTCCTTTCGATGCGTCTTGCAAAAGATATATCTTTGCATAGATAATCTGTTATCAAGACTGAACGCAACGATGAGGATATCGAAATGTTTGGAATGCACAGACACGATTGCCACGGCCATGGCCGTGATCGCAGGGGGATGTTTGCCGGCCCCGAGGGTTCCGAAGGCGCCGGGGGGCGCGGCGGCCGAGGCGGCGGCGGACCCTACGGGCGCCATCGCGGCGGACCGTTCGGTGGCGGCAGGGGCAGCCGCATGTTCGATTCGGGTGCCTTGCGCCTGGTCGTTCTCGGGCTGATCGCCGAGCAGCCGCGGCACGGCTACGACATCATCAAGGCGCTGGAGGCCCGTTTCCAGGGCGCCTACAGCCCGAGCCCCGGCGCCATCTATCCGATGCTGCAGATGCTGGAGGAGGCCGACCTGGTGTCCTCCGAGATGCAGGGCAACAAGAAGCTGTTCTCGATCACCGCCGAGGGCAGGGCCTATCTCGAGGACAACCGCGCCGATCTCGACCGGATCAACGCCCAGCTCGACGAGGCGTCCGAGGAAATCCAGGGCGTGGCGCTGGGCGGCGAGTTCCGCGCTCTGCGCAAGTCACTGTTCCGGCAGGTGAGGGGCGGGGAGTTCTCGGCCGCCCAGGCACAAAAGGCGCTGGAAATTCTCAGGCAGGCGCGCAAGGACATCGAAAGCCTGTGAGCAGCGTGTCCGCTGCAGACGGAAAAGGCCGGAGCGTCAGCTCCGGCCTTTTTCATTTCATTGCCAGATGCTGATTGAGGTTCAGCCCCTGCGGCCACGGCGCTCGCGGGTCGGCGCAGGGTTGTCGGTGGCCACCGTGTTGCGCATCGGGCCGATGCGCTCGACGATCTCGGCCACGCTGGGGCGCTGGGACTTGATGTGGCTGTCGACCGCCTCCCGCATGGCGCGCAGATGGTCGCACGACGTGCCGCAGCAGCCGCCGATGATGCGGGCGCCGCTGTCGATGGCAAGCCGCGCGTAATCTGCCATCAGCGGCGGGGTGCCGGAGTAGTGAATCACCGCGCCGCGGAATTCCGGGATGCCGCAATTGCCCTTGACGATGACGACGGCCTCGGGATCGGCGTCGGTCATGTCGAGCAGCGATGAGAGAATGTCGGAGGCGCCGACGCCGCAATTCGCGCCGACCGCGAAGGGACCGTCGCCGATGTCGCGCGCCAGCGAATGGATGTCGCGCGGATGAACGCCCATCATGGTCTTGCCGGCGGTGTCGAAGGAGCCGGTGTAGACATAGGGAAGGCCGGCGTCGGTGGCGGCCTGGGCGGCGGCGCGGATCTCGTCGGTGGCCGACATGGTCTCGATCCAGACCACATCGATGCCACCGGCCTTGAGGCCCCCGATCTGTTCGGCAAAGGATTCCACTGCCGAGTCATAGGTCATGGCGCCGAGCGGCACCAGCAGATCGCCGGTGGGACCGACGGAGCCGGCGACGATCACCTTGCGCGGCGCCTTGTCCGCGACGGCGCGAGCGATTTCGGCCGCCCGCTTGTTGAGCGCGTGCACGCGGTCATCGGCCTGGTGCAGCTTGAGCCGGTTGCGCGTGCCGCCGAAGGAGTTGGTGAGGATGATATCCGAGCCGGCATCGACAAAGTCCTGATGCAACTTCGAGATCTTTTCCGGTGCCGTCTCCAGCCACATCTCCGGTGCTTCACCTGATTCAAGCCCCATGGCGAACAGGTTGGTTCCGGTGGCGCCGTCGGCGAGAAGAATGCCCTTTTCGGCCAGCAGGACGGCGAGCGGGTTGGAAACAGTGGTCATGGAAATCTCCGAAAGTGTTTCCATGTGATATAAAGATTTCTTTATGTGATTGCAACCGCTTTGCTGGGGCAGCCGGTCAACAAAACCCCGCCGGGAGGGATTCTCGGCGGGGTCTGGGATTGCGGCCCGGAGAGCCGGGCAGGCGCCGTGAGGCTATTCGACGTCGGTGTGGTCGACCGGCGTGACCATCGCCGAAATCACGTGCTGGATGTTGAGGGCACCGATCAGCTTGCCGTCGCTGTCCACCACGTGGCTGTGGCTCTGGTTCTGGTCCGTCATCTTCTTTGCCGCCAGTTCGAGGATCGTGCCCGATTTGATCGGCATGCCGAGCGCTTCGCCGTTGGGCGGCGTCATGACCATGTCG
Organism: Hoeflea marina; assembly: GCF_003182275.1. GTDB lineage: Bacteria > Pseudomonadota > Alphaproteobacteria > Rhizobiales > Rhizobiaceae > Hoeflea > Hoeflea marina. Next base: position 292,782 of record NZ_QGTR01000004.1, on the reverse strand, counting down.
ATGGTGATGACGCGGCCGCGATTGACCTCCCGCACGAAGCTGGAGATGTACTCGTCGGCCGGTGCGAGGACGATTTCCTGCGGCGTGCCCTGCTGCACCACCTCGCCGTCCCGCAGGATGGCGATGCGGTCGCCGAGCCTCAGCGCTTCGTCCAGATCGTGGGTGATGAAGACGACAGTCTTGCGGATTTCCTTCTGCAGGTCGAGAAGAACACTCTGCATGTCCATCCGGATCAGCGGGTCGAGAGCCGAGAAGGCCTCGTCCATGAGCAGGATCGGCGCGTCATTGGTCAGCGCGCGGGCCAGGCCCACCCGCTGCTGCATGCCGCCGGACAGCTGATTGGGATAGCTGTTCTCAAAGCCGTCCAGGCCGACGCGGGAAATCCAGCGACGTGCCTCTTCTTCCTGCTTTGCCCGCGGCAGGCCCTGGATCTCCAGGCCGTAGACGGTGTTTTCAAGCACCGTGCGATGGGGAAGCAGGGCGAACTTCTGGAACACCATCGCCGTCTTGTGGCGGCGGAATTCCCTCAGCTCATTCTCGTTCATCTTGACGACATCGTCATCACCCACCAGCACCTCGCCCGCGGTGGGATCGATGAGCCGGTTGATGTGGCGGATCAGCGTCGACTTGCCGGAGCCGGAGAGCCCCATGACGACCTGGATGCCGCCGCCGGGCATGTCGATGTTGATGTCCTTGAGACCGAGGACATGGTCATATTTGTCCTTGAGCTCGGCCTTGGTCATGCCCTGCTTGACCTGGTCGATATAGGCTTCCGGACTCGACCCGAAGATCTTGTAGAGCTTGCGGATGCTGATGCCGATGCCTTGTTTTGCCTCAACCATGTACGACCTCCAGATGCTTCTGCAACCGCTTGCCATAGGCCTGGCTGGTGCGGTCGAAGATGATGGCGATGCCGACGATGGCGAGGCCGTTGAAAATACCCAATGTGAAATACTGGTTGGCGATGGCCTTGAGCACCGGCAGGCCGAGGCCCTGGACGCCGATCATCGAGGCGACGACGACCATGGCGAGCGCCATCATGATCGTCTGGTTGACGCCGGCCATGATGGTGGGGAGCGCCAGCGGCATCTGCACGTTGACCAGCCGCTGCCAGTTGGAGGAGCCGAAGGCGTCGGCCGCCTCGAGCACATCCTTGTCGACCAGCCGGATGCCGAGATTGGTCAGGCGGATGATCGGCGGAATGGCATAGACCATCACCGCGATGAGGCCCGGAACGCGGCCGATGCCCAGCAGCATGACCACCGGAATGAGATAGACGAAGCTCGGCATTGTCTGCATCACGTCGAGAATCGGGTTGATCACCGACTGGACCCGGTTCGAGCGACCCATCAGGATGCCGATGGGAATGCCGATGATGATGGCCATGATGGTCGCCACCACGGTCATGGCGACCGTCTTCATGGTGTCTTCCCACATGTCGAAATAACCGATCAGCAGCAGTGTCACGATGACACCGACAGTGATCTTGGCGCTGCGGCTGGCAAGCCAGGCGATGATCGCAAAGCCGAGGATGACGAGAGGCCAGGGCGATTGCGTCAGAAGTGTCTCGACGCGATACATGAACCATTGCACCGGATAGAGCAGGGTTTCAAATGTGTCGCCGTTGGCGCGGGTAAATTCACGAAACCCCAGATCGATCGCCTTCTTGAGGGCGGTGAGTCTCTCTGTGTCCATGGCGGGAAATTTTGTGAGCCAATCCATATTCACGCTCCAAATACGGGAAATGAGTGTGCGCTGATGCCGAGGCGACCAGCAATTCATCGCTGCCTTCAGCCTGACGATTGCACCACTTGGCGCGTGCCCCCGGTTCCGGCTCCAGAGCAATGCGGCTGTGTCCCCCGCCGCGCTACGCTGGAAAGAAATGTGGCGGACCAGGGCCCGCCACACCGTAAGCGATAGTTTACATCACTGCTTTCTTGATTTTCTCGGCGGCTTCCGGCGACACCCACTTCGTCCAGATGTCTTCATTTTCCTTGAGGAAATGACGGGCGCCGGCTTCGCCGGTTGCCTGGTTGTCAGCCATCCATGCGAGCAGGGTGTTGACGGTCGAGTTGGGCCAGCTGCGGTTTGCCAGATACTCGTAGGCAGGTCCGGCGCGCTTCTTGAAGGAATCCGTCACGACCGTGTAGACTTCCGACTTGGACCAGGCATTCTTCTTGGGGTCGGGGCAATCGGTGATCGATGTGCAACGGTCCCATTCAGCCTTGTCGTGCGGAACGCCATGTTCGAGCTTGACCATCTCGTACTTGCCGAGGATGGCGGTCGGAGCCCAGTAGTAGCCGAGCCACGGATCTTCGCTTTCGTAGGCCTTGGCGATCGAGCCGTCGAGGCCTGCGGCCGAACCGGTCTCGACCGTCACCCAGCCCTTGTCCGCGGCGCCGTAGGCCTTGAACAGGTTGGTGGTGATGATGCGGCAGCCCCAGCCTTCGGGGCAGTTGTAGACGCCGCCCTTGCCGGCATTTTCCATGCCGGGCGCCGGGAACAGCTCGGGGTGTGCGAGAGCGTCGTCAATGGATTTGATTTCCGGATGTGCTTCGGCGAAGTACTTGGGAATCCACCAGCCTTCGACGCCGCCATCGCTGAGCGATTCGGAAGCGTAGTCGAGCTTGCCTTCGGCGACGGCCGCGTCGAGCAGTGTGCGGAGCGAGTTGATCCAGGCTTCGGGAGCGACGTCCGGTTCCTGCTTTTCGACCATCGAGGTGAGCGTCGGTGTGGTGTCGCCGGCAACCAGTTCGGCCTGGCAGCCATAGCCTTCGGAAAGGATGATTTCATCGATATTGGCAAGAACCTCGGCCGAAGCCCAGTTCATGTTTGCGATCGTGACGCGACCGCAGTCTTCAGCGGATGCAGCGCCGGCAAAGCCCATCAGGCCTGCGGCGAGCACGGTGGAAGCGAGGAGCTTCTTCATATGTTAAGACCTCCCAGTCTTAAGAGCAGTGGATTTCCCGTTTTGTGGCATCCGGTCACTGCGTTTACCGGACGTCGGTCGGATTTGAAGGCGTTGTGCCTTGAGAGCATCTAAGCCCATCTGAGCAGTCTCTCATGCCGCATTGGCGACATGAAGTGGTGCAGGCGCGCCCCGCGGAACTCTGTCGCGGAACGCCAGTGGGCTCCAATCCGTCAAGCCTAAGCGCTCGCCGATAAAAATCAACCTCCCGCCGAACAATTGCCGACATTCTGAACAAATGCGCAGATGCGTTCCGATACCCCCTGCACCGCCGCGGTCGGCGATGATCTGAATCCCGCTATGTCTGCGTGCGATCCTGCGCCCATTCTCGGGGAATAGACGGATGGACGGCGGTAAAGTTTCAAAAACAGGAGCGATTCATACTTGCTTAGGGTTTCGATAACCGTCCGGTAACGATGTCCGAGTTACACATCTCTCACGGCGGGGGACACCTGCTGACCGCCCCGGATCAGGTAATGCGTACCGGGGCGTCGTGGATCTCATGTGTTGTGTGGGGTCGCCAAGCGTATCTTTGGCAGGCCGCCGGTTTGGAAACAGACCCGGCGGCCTTCGCATTTCCGGCTCTGGCCGATTCTCAGGACCTCGTTTTTCCAGACAGCAAAAAGCCGCCTCCGGTTGCCCGTGGCGGCTTTGGCAGGTCCCGATCGTCGGCGTGGTTCAGCCGGCGGAACTGGTCCGGATGAAGCGGCTGAATCCAGCCATCAGGCCGCGGGGGCGGCTCTTGGTGGACGGGCCGGTGCTGTTCCAGGCGATGTGAATTCCGTTGCTGCCGTTGAAGATAAATAGCATGGTCGTCAATCTCTGTTGGGCCTTGCGGGCCATGGGTTTGCGGGTGACCCGCACTGGGCGTGGATCTAGGCTTTTTCGTGATGATGCAGTGCAAGAATTCCGGCATCCTGTGTCGCATTTCGGACGTGCTATTCCAAATGCGCCGGCGTTGCGGTCCAACGCCTTCCGGCGGCTCGGGAAATGGCGCTGCCGGGCCGGGATAGCGGCGCATCGCCGCTATCCCGTTGGCGTCCGCCAGTGCTAGAGCACATCGCGTGAATTCGGATTCACGCGATGTGCTTAGCTCTTTCTAATTGTGCATGTCGTGATCCCGAAACCGTTGCACACCTTCGGCCGATATGCGTTAGGGAGGGACATGACCAAGGCGTTGATGTTTCAGGGGACCGGCTCGGACGTGGGCAAGACCGTTCTGGTGGCGGGCTTTTGCCGGCTGGCGGCTAATCGCGGTCTTGTCGTGCGGCCGTTCAAGCCGCAGAACATGTCCAACAACGCCGCCGTCGCTGACGATGGCGGCGAGATTGGCCGGGCGCAGTGGCTGCAGGCCCTGGCCTGCCGGCAGCCGTCCTCGGTGCACATGAATCCGGTGCTGCTCAAGCCGCAGTCGGAAACCGGCAGCCAGGTGATCGTGCAGGGCAGGGTGCACGGCCAGGCGCGCGGCCGGGACTACCAGCGGCTCAAGCCCGAGCTGATGGCGGCGGTGATGGACAGTTTTACCCGGGTCAGCGCCGGCGCCGACCTGGTGCTGGTCGAAGGGGCGGGGTCCCCCGCCGAGATCAATCTCCGAGCCGGCGACATTGCCAATATGGGATTTGCCACGCGCGCGCGCGTGCCCGTGGTGCTGGTCGGCGACATCGACCGCGGCGGCGTCATCGCCTCGCTGGTGGGCACCCACACGATCCTGCCCGACGAAGACCGCGCCATGGTGGCGGCCTATCTGATCAACAAGTTCCGCGGCGACGTCACGTTGTTTGATGCAGGCATCACGGCCATCGGCCGTTTCACCGGATGGCCCTGTCTGGGCGTGATCCCCTGGCTCAAGGATGCCGCGCGGCTGCCGGCCGAGGATTCGGTGGCGCTGGAACGGCTGGCGCGCGGCGAGGCGCGGGCCTTGAAGGTCGCCGTGCCGATGCTTGGGCGGATTGCCAATTTCGACGATTTCGACCCCCTCAAGGCCGAGCCCGAGGTGGATCTGGTCTTTGTGCGTCCAGGCGAACGCTTGCCCGCCGATGCCGCCCTGGTGGTGCTGCCGGGGTCGAAATCGACCATCTCCGATCTTGAGGATTTCCGCGCCCAGGGCTGGGACCGGGATCTCGCGGCTCATCACCGCCGCGGCGGGCGCATCATCGGCATCTGTGGCGGCTTCCAGATGCTCGGGCGGCGGGTCACCGATCCGCTCGGCATCGAGGGCCGCCGGAGCGAGATCGAGGGTCTCGGCCTGCTCGATATGGAAACCGAGATGGCGCCCGAGAAAACGGTGCGGAACGTCAGGGCCCGCCACGCCAGGAGCGGCGCTGCGCTTGACGGCTACGAGATCCATCTCGGGGTGACGCGCGGGCCGGACTGCGCGCGGCCTTTCGCCGTCATCAACGATCATCCCGACGGCGCGATCTCTCCCGACGGACGGGTCTGCGGCACCTATCTGCATGGGCTGTTCGGCTCCGACGCCTATCGCGCTTCGCTGCTGGCCGAATTCGGCATTCTCGCCGGCCTGGCCGATTACCGCGGCGCGGTGGATACGGCGCTCGACTCGATCGCCGAGGATCTCGACCGGCTGGTGGGTTTCGAGGCGATTGTCGCGGCAGCGGCATCGATCGCCTGACCGCGCCGCAAACGCGATTGACACCCGCAGGCGCCCTCACTATCAATCAGAGGACTGAATGGTTCCACGGCGGCAAATTGTCGCCAGGATCAAAAGGGAATGCGACGGGATCGACCCAAGCAGGGAATCCTTATCGCAGCCGACCCCGCGACTGTAGAGCGGCGAGGCGAATGTCACCGGCCGGCATGCCGGATGAAGGCAGGGCAATTCCGCCCGGACTTTCAACCCCGATGCCGATCGGCCAAGCCACTGGCGTGGCGGTATGAGCAACCAGGCGCGGACGCCTCCTGATCTACGAATCGTCCCGTTTCATCACCGTCGCAACCGCCGGGAAGGCCGACATTCGCTGATGGCAACGAAGTTGCCGTGACCCGCGAGCCAGGAGACCTGCCATTCGACAGGGCGTTCTCGCCCGAGCCCTGGGAGAGGTCCTCTTCCATGCCATTCACGGAGGTTGTCATGGCTGCCAACACTGTTTCGTCTTCGCTCGCCACCCGCACCAGCGCCCGCGCGACGGCCGGCCTGATCGCGCTTCTTCTCGGCGCTTTCCTGGTCTTCGGCGTCGGTCTCGCCAATTCCGCGGCGCTGCACGATGCGGCGCACGACACGCGCCATTCCTACGGCTTTCCCTGCCACTGAGGGATTGATCCGATGATTGTCAGGTTTCTCCTGGCGGCGCTTGCCGCCGGGCTCATTGCCGGTTTGGCGATGACCCCCGCCCAGTACATCAAGATCGTGCCGCTGATCCTGCAGGCCGAAGCCTATGAAGGCGGCGGCAGCGCCGCCGTTTCCACGCACGACCATGGAGCCGGCACGACCGAAGTTGCCGGCCACGACCATGGCGCAGCCACGCCCGCGGGCCATGCTCACGCCAACACGGACGCGGCAGCGCCCGCCAGTGCGGCGCCCGAAGCCCATTCTCATGATCACGGCGATGGCGAATCCGTGCTCGGCTTAGGCCGGCTCGGCAACACGGTGCTCGCGAACCTCGCGGCCGGCGGCGGCTTCGGGCTGATGCTGGCGGCAGCGGCGTTGCTGCTCGATATCCGCTTCGGCAAGGGCAAGCAGGCCGTCGGCCGCGGCCTGCTGCTCGGGGCCGCCGGCTGGTTTGCGGTGCAACTGGCGCCGGCCTGGGGCCTGCCGCCCGAGCTTCCCGGCTTTCCCGAGATCGACCTGCAGGCGCGGCAGACCTGGTGGATGATCACGGTGGCGCTGTCGGCGGCCGGGATCTGGCTGGTCGCGCTCAGGCCCGAATGGATCGCCAAGTCGCTCGGCGTGGTGCTGATCGTGGCGCCGCATGTCTATGGCGCGCCGCAGCCCGCGGACATTTCCAGCGCCGTCCCGGCGTTCCTGGCGGCCGAATACACCGTCGCTTCGCTGGCGACCACGCTCGGCTTCTGGCTGCTGCTCGGCGGCCTGCTCGGTCACTTCCTGTCCCGGGTCGACGAAGGCGCATCGGTGTGAGCGGCCGGGTTGCCGCACTGCAGCCAGTGACGCTGGTGCTGGGCGGTGCTCGCTCGGGCAAATCGGGCTTTGCCGAAAGCCTGGTCACGCAGGCCGCCCCATCCTGGCTCTACATCGCCACCGGCCAGGCCTGGGACGCGGAGATGGGCGAGCGCATCGCCCGCCACCAGGACCGGCGTGGCGACGGCTGGACGACCATCGAGGAGCCGCTCGATCTCGCAAGCGTGCTCAAGCGCGAATCACGCCCGGATCGGCCGGTGCTGGTCGACTGCCTCACCTTGTGGCTCACCAATCTGATGCTCGCCGACAAGTCGGTCGACCTGGAGGTCGATGCGCTGCTGGCAGCATTGCCCGGGCTTGCCGGCCCCATGGTGCTGGTCTCCAACGAGGTCGGCCTCGGCATCGTGCCGGAGAACGCCATGGCCCGCGCCTTCCGCGACCACGCGGGGCGGGCGCACCAGAAAATCGCGGCAATTGCCGAGACGGTCTATTTCGTGACCGCCGGGCTGCCATTGAAAATGAAGGGTTGAAAGATGCAGACGACAAAGATTCCCGCCACCGTGATCACCGGCTTCCTCGGCGCCGGCAAGACCACGCTGATCCGGCACATGCTGACCCACGCCAAGGGCAAGCGCATCGCGCTGATCATCAACGAGTTCGGCGATCTCGGCGTTGACGGCGACGTGCTGCGCGGCTGCGGCGCGGAAGCCTGCCGCGAGGACGACATCATCGAGCTCACCAATGGCTGCATCTGCTGCACCGTGGCCGACGATTTCATTCCGACGATGGAAAAGCTTCTCGCCCGCGACAGTCGTCCCGATCACATCATCATCGAGACCTCCGGCCTGGCTCTGCCGCAGCCGCTGGTGGCCGCCTTCAACTGGCCCGGCATCAAGACCCAGGTTACCGTCGACGGCGTCATCACCGTGGTCGACAGCGCCGCGGTCGCCGCCGGTCGCTTTGCCGACGATCATGACAAGCTCGACGCCCAGCGCATGGCCGACGACCAGCTCGACCATCACAGCGCGCTCGAGGAACTGTTCGAGGACCAGCTGACGGCCTCCGACCTGATCGTGCTCAACAAGGCCGACCTGGTGTCCGACGAGGCCATCGAGGCGATCCGCGCCGACATTTTCGCCCATCTCAAGCGGACGCCCGCTGTCATCGTCTCGCGCAACGGCGAAGTCTCGCCGGAAGTGCTGCTGGGCCTGGGCGTCGGCAGCGAGGACGACATCGCCAACCGCAAGTCGCATCACGAGATGGAGCACGAGAATGGCGAGGAGCACGACCACGACCACGACGAGTTCGAGAGCTTCATCGTCGAATTCGGTGCGGTCGCTGACCCGGCGGGCTTCCAGAACGGGCTCAAGGCGATCATCGCCGAGCACGACGTGCTGCGGCTCAAGGGATTTGTCGCCATGCCCGGCAAGCCGATGCGCATGGTGGTCCAGGCCGTGGGCTCGCGCATCGACAGTTATTTCGACCGGCCCTGGGGCGCCGACGAAGCGCGCGCCACAAGGCTCGTGGTCATCGGCCTGCACGATATGGACGAAGCCTCCATTCGCTCCGGCCTGACCGCTCTCGGGGGCTGAGCCGCCATGCATCTGCTGCTCGCCCAGAAGGGGACGCTGTCGGAGGAGGGCGAGGCGCTCGACCTCGGACAGACCCCGGGCGACATCGTCCTTCTGAGCGCCGCCGACACGGAACTTGCGGCCATCGCCGCGGCGCGGGCCACGACCGGCGGGCTCGACTGGCGGCTTGCCAATCTCGGCCAGCTCCGCCACCCGATGTCGGTCGACACCTATGTCGCCAAAACGGTCCGGCACGCGAAGCTGGTGGTTGTCCGGGCGCTGGGCGGCGCCAGCTATTTCTCCTATGCGCTGGAAGCGCTGCACGCTTGCGCCGTCAACGGCAAGTTCGCCATCGTGGCGCTGCCCGGAGACGACAAGCCGGATCCGGGGCTCGACTCCTTTTCCACCGTCGCTGCATCCGACCGGGCACGGCTCTGGGCGTATCTGAACGAGGGCGGGGCAGAGAATGCCGCCGCCTTTGTCGCGGCGGCCGAGGCGCTGGTCACTGGGGTCGAGGCGCCCGCGCCGGCATCGCCGCTCCTGAAGGCGGGGCTGTGGTGGCCGGGTGTGGCCTCGCCGTCGCTCGACAGGCTGCGCGCCGAGCACTGGATCCCGGGCGCGCCGGTGGCGGCGATCTGCTTCTACCGGGCGCTGGTGCAGAGCGGCCAGACCGCCCCGGTCGAGGCCTTGATCACCGCCTTGCGCGAGCAGGGTGCCAACGCGCTGCCCGTCTTCGTCTCCAGCCTCAAGGATGCCGTCTCCTGCGGCACGGCGGAGGCACTGTTCGCCGACTGCGCGCCCGACGTGGTGATCAACTCCACCGGCTTCGCCGTCTCCGCGCCGGGAGGGGTCACAAAGGGCACAGTGCTGGAATCAACCGGCGCCGTGGTGCTGCAGGCAGTCTTCGCCTCGACCACGCGCGAGGCCTGGGCGGGCTCTTCCCAGGGCATGAATTCGCGAGATCTCGCCATGCACGTGGCGCTGCCGGAAGTCGACGGCCGGGTGCTCGGCCGCGCCGTCAGCTTCAAGGCGGCGGCGCGCTTCGACCCGCTGGTCGAGACCAACATCGTCACCCACGAACCGGCGCCCGACCGGATGGCCTTCGTCGCCGAACTCGCCGCCCGCTGGGCGCGGCTCAGGCGCAAGCCCGAGGCGGAGCGCCGCGTGGCGATCGTTCTCGCCAATTACCCCAACCGCGACGGCCGCATCGCCAACGGCGTCGGCCTCGACACGCCGGCGGGCACCGTCGAGGTCATGAAGGCCATGCGCGCGGCTGGCTATGCCATCGGCAAATTGCCCGCCGACGGCGATGCGCTGATCGACAGGCTCAAGGCCGGACCGACCAATGCCCTGGTCGAAGGCCGCACAGGCGGCGAGGAATTGTCGCTGCAGGATTACGCTGCGTTTTTCGCCACGCTGCATCCGGACGTGCAAGAAGCCGTCACCAAACGCTGGGGCGCGCCCGAGACCGATCCGTTCCTCGCCGATGGCGCCTTCCGGCTGCCGCTCCTGCGCTTCGGCAATGCCGTCGTCGGCATCCAGCCGGCGCGCGGCTACAACATCGACCCGAAGGCGAGCTACCACGCGCCCGATCTGGTGCCGCCGCACGGCTACCTGGCCTTCTACTGCTGGCTCAGGCGCTGCTTCGACGTCGATGCCGCCGTGCATATGGGCAAGCACGGCAATCTGGAATGGCTGCCGGGCAAGGCGCTGGCGCTGTCGTCCGCCTGCTATCCGGAAGCAGCGCTCGGCCCGACGCCGCATGTCTATCCCTTCATCGTCAACGATCCGGGCGAGGGGACGCAGGCCAAGCGCCGCTCCGCCGCCGTCATCATCGACCATCTCACCCCGCCGCTCACCCGGGCCGAGAGCTACGGGCCGCTCAGCGACCTCGAGGCGCTGGTCGACGAGTTCTACCAGGCTTCGGGCCACGATCCGCGGCGGCTGAAACTGCTCAAGGGCCAGATCCTCGACCTGGTGCGGGACATCGGCCTCGACACGGATGCTGGCATCGCAGCCGGCGATGACGACGACATGGCGCTGGAAAAGCTCGACGCCTGGCTCTGCGATCTCAAGGAAATGCAGATCCGCGACGGGCTGCACATCTTCGGCCTGGCGCCCGAAGGCCGTCTGCTCACCGACCTGGTGGTGGCGCTCGCCCGCCTGCCGCGCGGCACCGCCCCGGGCGAGGCGAGCCTGCACCGGGCGATTGCGGCGGATGCGGGGCTTTCGGCAGGGTTTTCCTCCCCCGATACGGGGGAGGTGGCCGCGCGCAGCGCGGACGGAGGGGGCAGTGCCATCTTCGACCCCCTCGACTGCGCCATGGGCGCGCCCTGGTCCGGACCGCGACCCACCGAACTCCGCGCCGTCAGCGACGATCCGTGGCGGACCAACGGCGACACCGTCGAACGCATCGAACTCATGGCGGCGCAATTCGTCTCCGGCGAAACGGCCGTGCCAGCCGGCTGGGCCGCGACGGCGGCCGTGATGGCCGAGGTGAACGCCACCATCCGGCCCTCCGTCACGGCCTCCGGCCCCGCCGAAATCGACGGCATCCTCACAGCATTGTCAGGCCGCTTCGTCGCCCCCGGCCCCTCCGGTGCGCCGACGCGGGGACGGCCGGACGTGCTGCCGACGGGGCGCAATTTCTACTCCGTCGACAGCCGCGCCGTGCCGACGCCGGCGGCCTGGGAGTTGGGGCGGAAATCCGCCGAGCTGCTGGTCACCCGCCATGTGCAGGATCATGGCGAGTGGCCGACCTCGTTCGCCATCACCGCCTGGGGCACTTCGAACATGCGCACCGGCGGCGACGACATTGCCCAGGCGCTGGCGCTGATCGGGGCAAAGCCGGTCTGGGACATGGCCTCGCGCCGCGTCACCGGCTACGAGATCATCCCGATGGCGATGATGGCGCGGCCGCGTGTCGACGTGACGCTTCGCATCTCCGGCTTCTTCCGCGATGCCTTCCCCGACCAGATCGCGCTGTTTGACCGGGCGGCGCGCGCGATCTCGCTTCTCGACGAGGACCGCGAGGACAATCCGCTGGCGGCCCGCGCCCGTGAGGAAACCGCAGGCCTGATCGCCAAGGGCGCCAGCGCCGAGGATGCCGCACGCCAGGCCTCGTTCCGGGTGTTCGGCTCCAAGCCCGGCGCCTATGGTGCCGGCCTGCAGGCGCTGATCGACGAGAAGGGCTGGACGAGCCGCGACGATCTCGCCGAGGCCTTCATCGTCTGGGGCGGCTACGCCTATGGCGCGGAGGCCGAAGGCCAGCCGGCGCGAAGCCTGTTCGAGCAGCGGCTTTCGAGCGTCGATGCGGTGGTGCAGAACCAGGACAACCGCGAGCACGATCTTCTCGATTCCGACGATTATTACCAGTTCGAGGGCGGCATGACGGCGGCGGTGGAATCGCTGAAAGGTTCTCGCCCGGCGATCTACCACAACGACCATTCGCGCCCCGAGCGGCCGGTGATCCGCTCGCTGGAGGAAGAGATCGCCCGCGTGGTGCGCGGCCGCGCTGTCAATCCGAAATGGATCGCCGGCGTCATGCGCCATGGCTACAAGGGCGCCTTCGAGATGGCGGCGACGGTCGACTATCTCTTCGCCTTCTCCGCCACCACCGGCGCGGTGCGCGACCACCATTTCGAGGCGGTCTACCAGGCCTATCTCGTCGACGGCGCGGTGCTCGACTTCCTGCGCGAGAAAAACCCCGATGCGCTGAGGGAAATGGCGGCTAAGTTCGACGAGGCGATCGAGCGCGGGCTGTGGCGGCCGAGAAGCAATTCGGCGCGCTTCGATCTTGCGCAACTCTCTCAAGGAGATGAAGCCCATGGTTGACCTGACGGGACGCTGCCTGTGTGGCGGCGTGAAGCTGAAAATTCACGGCGCCATCATCGGTGCCAATCACTGCCATTGCGAGAGCTGCCGCCGGGCGACGTCGTCGCCGGTCACGAGCTTCTTCACCGTGGCCACGGGCGATGGTGAGCTCGAGGGCGATGCCGTGCGCTTCTTTGCCTCCTCGGCGGGCGTGAGGCGGGGCTTTTGTGGAAATTGCGGCTCACCGCTGTCCTACGAGTCGGATCAGCGCCCTGGCGAGATCGACTTTTACGTCATGCTGCTCGAAGAGCCGGCCGCGATCACGATGCGGCAGCATGATCACTGGGGCGAGCGGGTCGGCTGGCTGACCGTTGCCGATGACCTGCCCAAGGACATTGATTGAGCATGAACTTTGCCATCACCGAGATCGAGGGCGAGGCGGACGATTTCGCGGCCTCGCTCAACGCCATGCTGGATGCCGCCGCACTCGAGCTGGACAAGCCCTTCATCGAGACACCCCTGCACCTGAGGGCCGATGCCGGTGACGGTGCCCTCATCGGCGGCCTTGCCGCCTGCACCATGCAGGGGTGGCTGTTCGTCAGATATCTCGTCGTCGCCGAGGGCCGGCGCGGCAGCGGCCTCGGCCGCGCGATGATGCTGCGGGCCGAGGAGATCGCCCGCGACCGCGGTCTGGTGGGCGTCTATCTCGACACCTTCGATTTCCAGGCACCGCGATTCTATGCCAGCATGGGCTATATCGAATGCGGCCGTCTTCCGGCGGCCGGCGGCGCGCCGCAACGAATCTGGTTCGCCAAGACATTTCAGACATCGGAGTAAGACATGAGCGACGACCGCCCCAAGATCACCGACGGCATGACCGAGGAAGAACTCAACGCCCGCCACGCCGAGAAGATGGCCAAGAAGAAGGCGGCGCGCGAGAAGATCATGGCCACCAAGACCGGCGAGAAGGGCCTGGTCATCGTCCATACCGGCAAGGGCAAGGGCAAGTCTTCGGCCGCCTTCGGCATGATCTTCCGCCACATCGCCCACGGCAAGCCGTGCGCGGTGGTGCAGTTCATCAAGGGCGCGATGTCGACCGGCGAGCGCGACCTGATCCTCAAGCACTTCTCCGAGATCTGCCAGTTCCACACCATGGGCGAAGGCTTCACCTGGGACACCCAGGACAAGGCCCGCGACATCGAGATGGCGCAGGCCGCCTGGGCGAAGGCCAAGGAGATGATCCGCGACGAGCGCAACTCGATGGTGCTGCTCGACGAGATCAACATCGCCATGCGCTATGACTATATCGACGTCAACGAGGTGATCGATTTCATCGCCACCGAGAAGCCGGCGATGACCCACGTCGTGCTCACCGGCCGCAACGCCAAGGACGAGCTCATCGAGTTCGCCGACCTGGTCACCGAGATGGAGATGGTCAAGCACCCGTTCCGCTCCGGCGTGAAGGCGCAGATCGGCGTGGAGTTTTAGACAGGCGTAGCAATGAGCCTATCGGCAAGCTGGCAATTCTGGGCTCTGGTGGCCGCCGTGTTTGCGGCGCTGACGGCGATTTTCGCCAAGATCGGCATCAGCGACATCGACAGCGATCTGGCCACCTTCATACGCACCTGCGTAATCATGCTGGTGCTTGGTGCCATCCTGACGGCGATGGGCAAATGGCGCAATCCGCAGACAATCCCGCTGAAGACCTGGTTCTTTCTCGGACTGTCCGGCCTCGCCACCGGCGCCTCGTGGCTCGCTTACTTCCGGGCGCTGAAACTGGGTGACGCCGCCCGTGTGGCGCCGCTCGACAAACTCTCGATCGTGATGGTGGCAATCTTCGGCGTCATGTTCCTGGGCGAACATCTGTCCGCGATGAACTGGTTCGGCGTGGGGTTGATCGCCACAGGCACGATCCTGCTCGCCGTGTTCTGAAGCCTCTCAGATTCCCAGCCACACCCTGACCGGGTTGGCCGGATCGCTGGCGAGCTTCAGCGCCAGCGCCGCGCAGGTGATGACCAGCAGCGGCTTGATGATTCGTGCGCCGTTCTTCATGGCGAAATGCGAGCCCGCCTGGGCGCCGGCGAATTGCGCCACGCCCATCATCAGGCCTATCTTCCAGGAGATGACGCCGAAGACCGCGAAGACGGCGAAGGCGCCGAAATTCGAGGCAAAATTGAGCAGCTTGGTATGGGCGGTGGCCTTGAGCACGCCGTAGCCGGCAAGCGCCACGAAGGCGAGCATGAAGAAGGATCCGGCGCCGGGACCGAAGATGCCGTCATAGAAGCCGACCAGCGGCACGATGGTGGCGGCGAAGATCAGCGCCGGCATCCGGCGGGCGCGGTCGATATCGCCCATATTCGGCTTGAAGGCGAAGAACAGCGCGATGGCCACCAGCATGAAGGGCAGCACGGCGCGGAAGACGTCGCCGGGCACATAGGCGGCCAGCAGCGCCCCGACAGCGGCACCGGCGGCCGACAGCAGCGCCGAGCCGAACTGGCTCCGCAGGTCGACATGACCCTTGCGCGCATAGGCGATGGTGGCGGAACTCGAGCCGAACAGGCCCTGCAGCTTGTTGGTGCCGAGCGCCTCCACCGGCGAAAGCCCGGCCAGCAGCAGCACCGGCAGGATGATCATGCCGCCGCCGCCGGCAATCGAATCGACAAATCCGGCCAGAAATGCCGCCAGCAGCAGCAACAGCATCAGGAGAAGGGTCGGATCTGACATGGGGGGCCTGGCTCGCGGAAACGTGGCGAGCCTATGACACGGACCGGTGGCAGGGACAATGCCGGACTTGCATCCGGGGCAACGTGGCGAGCGGTTCCGCCGGTCGGCAGGCCGATGGGAATTTCCTGCCGATTTCAATTCCGCCCGACCCGGCCTAAGATGCGCCGTCAGTCGGGAATCATCCCGATGCAACAGGAAGCGACCGAACTGTCCAACCTCGTCAAGGTTCTGGCCGAACGCTTCCGGCGCAAGCCGGTCCGTTCTCCCGCGATCGAAAGACTTGCCGGCGATCCCGTCGCCATGGCGCAGATGCTTCTGCTGTTCCGCGTGGTGCTGCTGGACGGCGTCGTGCGTCAGGAAGAGCTCAACGGCTTCGAGCGTGTCTGCCGCGACAGGTTCGACATCGGCGCGGAGGATCTGGCGGCCATGCACGCCTTGCTCGATTCGCCGGAGGGGCGGGCGGTCGAGGCCGAAAAGTTCGAATTGCTGCGGATGCTGGGGCGCGCGGAACGAAGGCAGCTGCTGGCCGCAATGATCAGCATCGCGGGCGGCGAATCGGCTATGAACGAAGACACACAGCGGCTGATCGGCAATACCGCCGACCTGCTCGGAATCGATCCGGATATCGAAGGAATTTCGCCATGACCGACACGCCCTCCGGTTCACAGACATGGCTGGACAAGGTCCGCGGCCTGTTCGACACCCATTCGTCGATCGAGACCGTGGCCGACGACCCGCATCTGGTCGCCGAACTGCTGCTGCTGGTGCGCATGTCGTTCGCCGACGCCAAGGTCGGCCCCGACGAAGCCGCGGCCTTCACCAGCGTCTGCACCCGGCTGCTCGGCCTGCAGGCGGACGAACTGGGCGACATTCTCAAATACATCGATGATTTCGGCTATGAGACCACCGACGCCCAGGCAGCCGACATGCTGGCGGCGCTGCCGGTCGCGCGCAAGCGCCAGATTCTCGAGCATATGGCGGAAATCGCGCGTGCCGACGGCGACATCGACGACCGCGAGAAAGCGCTCTTCTCGGCCACCGCGCGGCGGCTCGGCATGGCCTGAGCGAGGTCCGGGACGACCGCGCTTTTCCACGGCCATGACGCGAATGATGCCGGCGCTGGCGCAATCGGGGTTTGACCCCCGGGGACGATCGGCCTAAGACTCCGGCCCATGTGCGACGGCGCCTGGTGACAGGCTGAGAGTGATTTCGGTGCGGCTGACTTAGATCAAGGGCCAAGTCCGAAGCTGTCCGGTTCGGTCCCCTGGCCTGGCGTTTCGCGTCGGCTGGTTGCCGGCGTTTCGTGCAAATTTTGTCACGTCGTCCGGAGGCGCCCGATGCGCAAGCTGATACCTTTCCTTCTGATCTTCCGTGCCTTCGGCGCCGGCCAGGCGCACGCCCATGGCGGGCATCTGGGCGAACTGGCCGGTCACAGCCATTGGGTCGGCTGGGCTGCCGCCGCGGGGGCGGCGGCGATCGCCGCCTGGGCCGGCAAGCGCAAGCTCAACGCCGATCGTGACAGCAAGGAAGCCGACGCAAGCGCGGACGCGGAACCGGACACCCAGGGCGCGGAGGCCTGACACAATGGAAAAGATAGGAATCATGGTTTGCGGCCACGGCAGCCGCAACCAGAACGCCGCGCGCGAATTCGCCACGGTGTCGGAAGGCCTGCGCGCCCGCTATCCCGACACGCCGGTCGAATACGGCTATCTCGAATTCTGCAATCCGGTGATATCCGAGGGGCTCGACCGGCTGCGCGCCAAGGGCGTCACCCGGGTGCTGGCCGTGCCGGGCATGCTGTTTGCCGCCGGCCACGCCAAGAACGACATTCCCTCCGTGCTCAACACCTACCAGGCGCAGAACCGCGACATGGTGATCAGCTACGGACGCGAACTCGGCATCGATCTCAGGATGATCCGCGCCGCCGGCGCCCGCATCACCGAAGCCGTCGAAGCCGCCAATGCCGAGTTCGGCGAACTGCCGCTGCATGACACCATGCTGGTGGTGGTCGGCCGCGGCTCGTCGGATCCGGACGCCAATTCCAACGCCACCAAGGTGATGCGGATGCTCTGGGAAGGGCTCGGCTTCGGCTGGGGCGAGACGGTCTATTCCGGCGTCACCTTCCCGCTGGTCGCCCCCGGGCTCAAGCACGCGGCCAAGCTCGGCTACAAGCGCATCATCGTGTTTCCCTATTTCCTGTTCACCGGCGTGCTGGTCAAGCGGATCTATTCGCAGACCGACGAGGTGGCCGCCGAGCATCCCGAGATCCAGTTCGTCAAGGCTTCCTATCTCAGCGACCACCCGCTGGTGCTCGACACCTTCCAGGACCGGGTGCAGGAAATCCTCGACGGCCAGGCGCTGATGAACTGCCAGATGTGCAAGTACCGCGAGCAGGTGCTGGGCTTCGAGGCCGAAGTCGGCCTGCCGCAGGAAAGCCACCACCACCATGTCGAGGGCATCGGCGGCGGTCTTGAGAACTGTCCCTGCAAGGGTGACTGCGACGCGTCGTGCCGCGAGGAGGAGTTCTGCCGCGCCCATGGCCTGCCGTGGACGCCGGTGCACAGCCATTCGAGCCCCGCGGCGCTCGAGCCTGTGGCTCATGCGCACGGCGATCATGAGCATCATGACCATGACCATGGCCACGATCATCACCACCATGACGGCGGCCACGATCACGGAAACGACCACGATCACGATCACGGCCATTCGCACGACCATGCCCACGATCATGCCCATGCCCATGATCACCCGCATGACCACAGTCACGACCACGGCGACGGCCATGCCCATCACCATCATCCCTATCCCCATGCCGACCACCCGCTGGGACCGCGCTCGATGGACAAGAAGAAGGTCTGAGCCGTGGCCGTCCCCGACCATGTCCGCGATCCCTCGGAAATCTACCGGCAGTCCTTCGCGACCATTCGCGCCGAGGCGGATCTCGGCCGGTTTTCGGCGCCGCTGGCCGATGTCGTCATCCGGCTCATCCACGCCTGCGGCATGACCGACCTGGCAGGCGACATCGTCGCCTCCGCCGATCTGGTCGAGGCCGGCCGGGCGGCGCTGATGGCGGGGGCGCCGGTGATCTGCGATGTCGAGATGGTGCGTCACGGGGTGATCGCGCGGCTCATGCCGAAGGCCAATCCGGTCATCTGCCTGCTCGGTGATCCGCGCGTGGCCGATCTGGCGACGGCGAAGGCGACGACGCGGTCGGCCGCCCAGGTCGATCTCTGGAGCGAGCACATGGCCGGCGCGGTGATCGCCATCGGCAACGCGCCGACGGCCCTGTTCCGGCTCCTGGAACTCATCGACGCCGGCGCCCCGAGGCCGGCGGTCATTCTCGGCCTGCCGGTCGGTTTTGTCGGCGCCGCCGAATCCAAGGACGAACTGATCGCCAATCCGCGCGGCGTGTCGTATCTTGCCGTGCGCGGACGGCGCGGCGGCAGCGCCATGGCCTCGGCCGCGGTCAACGCGCTGGCGGCGGGGCTCGAAGGACATGGCTGACACTTCCTGGCTGACGATTCTCGGCATCGGCGACAACGGTCTCGACAGCCTGACGGCGGAGGCGCGCGCCCTGTTCGACGAAGCCGCGACCGTGATTGCGCCGCAGCGCGTTCTCGACGTCATCGATGCGGGCGAGCGCGAGGTGATCGCCTGGACCTTCGGCGTCAGCGAGACCATCGAACTGCTGCTGGCCCGCCGCGGCAAGCCCGTCACCATTCTCGCCACCGGCGACCCGATGCATTTCGGCATCGGCGCCACGCTCAGGCGCTATCTTGATGCCTCCGAAATGCGGGTGATCCCCAACCCCTCGGCGTTCTCGCTGGCGGCAAGCCGGCTCGGCTGGGCGCTGCAGGACGTGGCGCAGATCTCGCTGCACGGCCGCTCGGTGCATACGCTGGCAGCCCACATGCAGCCGGGCAACCGCATCGTCGCGCTGACATCAGCCGGACGCACCATCGGCGATGCGGCTGCAATCCTGGCTGCCGCCGGCTATGGTCCCTCGATCATGACCGTGCTCGAGCACATGGGCGGCGCGGCCGAGCGGATCCGGCGGATGACGGCGAGCGAGATCGTCGCCGGCAGAACCGACTTCGCCGCCTTCAACACGCTGGCCGTCGAGATGATTGCGAAGCACGGCGCGGCCCTCAATCCCCTGGTGCCGGGCCTGCCCGACGAGGCCTTCCTGCATGACGGTCAACTGACCAAGCGCGAGATCCGGGCCGCCACGCTCTCGCGGCTGGCGCCGTGCCCGGACGCGCTGCTCTGGGACATCGGCGCGGGCAGCGGCTCGATCGGCATCGAATGGATGCGGGCGGCGCGCAACGCGCGCGCCATCGCCATCGAGGGCACGGCGTCGCGGCGCGACATGATGGCCGACAATGCCAGGACGCTCGGCACCCCCGGTCTCGAGATCGTCGCCGGCCATGCGCCCGACGCGCTGGCCGGCCTTCCCGCGCCCGATGCGGTTTTCATCGGCGGCGGACTGACCGGCGAGGGGGTGTTCGAGGCGGCCTGGGCCGCACTGAAAGCCGGCGGTCGGCTGGTCGCCAATGCGGTGACGGTGGAGAGCGAGGCGCGCCTGTTCGCGCTGCAGGCCAGCCACGGCGGTGAGTTGATCCGCATGCAGGTCAGCCGCGCCGAACCGGTCGGCCGCTATCTCGGCTGGAAACCGATGATGCCGGTGACCTTGTGGTCGGTGACCAAGGGACACGAGGCATGACCGGCACCCTCTACGGCCTCGGGCTCGGTCCCGGCGATCCCGAACTCATGACCCTGAAGGCGGTGCGGATCCTGAAATCCGTCCCCGTGATCGCCTGGCCGGCGCCCGACACCGGACCGAGCTTCGCCCGCGAGATCGCGGCACCCCACCTGCCCGGCGGGCAGATCGAGGTGGCGATCGTCGTGCCGATGCGCACCGAGCGCTTCCCGGCGCAGGATGTCTATGACCGGGCGGCGGACGAGATCTCGGCCCATCTCGATGCCGGCCGCGACGTCGCCGTGCTCTGCGAGGGCGATCCGTTCTTCTATGGCTCCTTCATGTATCTGCATGAGCGGCTGGCGCACCGATATCCGACGCTCGTCGTGCCCGGCGTCTCCTCGATGATGGCGGCGGCGTCGGCCGCCGGGCGCCCGCTGGCGGCGCGCAACGACGTGCTCAGCGTGCTGCCCGGCCCCTTGTCCGACGCCGAGCTGACAAACCGAATCAACTCGGCCGGCGCTGTGGCGATCATCAAGATCGGCCGGCATTTCAAGCGCTTGCGGACGCTGATTGAAGATCTGAATCTGACGCCTCATGCAGTTTATGTGGAGCGCGTCTCGCTTGCCGCCCAGCGGCTGATGCCGCTTTCCGAGGTGCCCGACGACACGGCGCCGTATTTTTCGATGATCCTGATCTACAAGGGCGGGGAGGACTGGGTTGCGAACCTGCCTTCGCCGGGGAGCCAATTATGAGCCAGCAACCAGCCATTGTCATCCTGTCGGACAAAGCCCGGCCGTTGGCGGACATCATCGCCGCCGCGTTGGGCGGTTCCGTGCACGGGCTCTCGCGCCGCGTCGGCGTGGCCGATGTCCGCTTCGAGGACACCGGCGCCCATCTCGCGGAGCTGTTTGCCGCGGGCCGGCCGATCGTCGCGCTGATGGCGGCGGGGGCTGTCATCCGGCTGATCGCGCCGCACCTTTCCGACAAGACGGGCGAGCCGCCGGTGATCAGCGTCGCCGAAGATGGATCGGCGGTCGTGCCGCTCCTGGGCGGCCACCACGGCGCCAATGACATGGCGCGCAAGATCGCCGGATTGACCGGCGGCATGGCGGCGGTGACCACGGCGGGCGACGTGCGCTTCGGCATCGCGCTCGACGCCCCGCCGGAAGGATTTTCGCTCGCCAACCCGCAGGCCGCAAAGCAGGCGATGGCCGATCTGGTGGGCGGCGCTGCGGCCCGGCTCGAGGGCGAGGCGCCGTGGCTCAGCCAGGCCCGATTGCCGCTTTCCGATGAGGGCGCAGTCGTGCTGATGACGAGCGACCGCGATGTCGCGGCACCCGCAGATGGTCTGCTCTATCACCCGAAAACACTGGCGCTCGGCATCGGCTGCGAGCGCGGCTGCGACGCCGACGAGGCCTGGGACCTGGCGATGGAAACGTTGAAGGCCGCTGGCCTGTCTCCGGCCTCGGTCGGCGTCGTCGTCTCGCTCGACGTCAAGGCCGACGAGGCCGCCGTGCATGCGGTCGCCGAGCGCCTCGGCTGCCCGGCGCGGTTCTTCGATGCGGCGACGCTCGAGGCAGAGACGCCGCGGCTCGCCCATCCGTCCGATGTGGTCTTCGCCGAGGTCGGCTGCCACGGCGTCTCCGAGGGGGCCGCGCTCGCCGCTGTCGGCGCCTCGGGCGCACTGGTCCAAGCCAAGCGCAAGACCCGCCGTGCCACCTGCGCGATCGCGTGTGCCGCGCAGCCCTTCACTCCGACCCACCTGCCGGGTCGTGGGCGCGGCAAGCTCTATGTCGTCGGCATCGGCCCGGGTTCGGACGGCTGGCGCTCGCCGGAGGTTTCCGATCTGGTCCGCGCCTCCACCGATCTCGTCGGCTACTCGCTCTATCTCGACCTGCTCGGGCCGCTGGCCCGCGGCAAGACACGGCACGATTTCGACCTCGGCAAGGAAGAGGCGCGCGTCCGCCACGCCATGGAACTTGCCGGCGAGGGGCGTGACGTGGCGCTGGTCTGCTCGGGCGACGCCGGCATCTACGCCATGGCGACGCTGGTGTTCGAACTGCTCGACAAGGCCGAGGGCGAGGAGGGCCTGAGCGACGGCGCCAGGCGCATCGCGATCCAGTGCTCGCCCGGCATCTCGGCGCTGCAGGGCGCCGCTGCCCGCGCCGGCGCGCCGCTGGGGCACGATTTCTGCACCATCTCGCTCTCCGACCTGCTCACCCCCTGGGAAGACATTCAGCGGCGGCTGAAGGCGGCCGCCGAGGGCGACTTCGTCATCGCCTTCTACAATCCGGTGTCGATGAAGCGCCGCACCCAGCTGGCTTACGCCCGCGACCGGCTGCTCGAGCACCGTCCCGCCGACACGCCGGTGATTCTCGCCACCAATCTCGGCCGCCCCGGCGAACTCGTCCGGGTGGTGCCGCTGGGCTCGCTCGATGTCGACGATGTCGACATGCTGACCGTCGTCATCGTCGGCTCGTCCAACACCACCACCGTGCGCACCGGCGACGGCCGCCAGTGGGTCTACACGCCGCGCGGCTACGCCCGCAAACAGGGCAGCGCCATGACACGCCAGGGGTCAGGCCAGGCAATCGCAGGAGCAGCAGAATGACCGTCTATTTCATCGGCGCCGGACCGGGCGCGGCCGACCTCATCACCGTGCGCGGGCTCAAGCTGATCCAGCGCTGCCCGGTGTGCCTGTTCGCCGGTTCGCTGGTGCCGGAGGAAACGGTGAAGGCCGCCCCCGAGGGCGCGCGGGTGCTCGACACGGCGCCGCTCAATCTCGAACAGATCATCGCCGAGATGGAAAAGGCGCACGCGCTCGGCCAGGACGTGGCGCGGGTGCATTCCGGCGATCCCTCGATCTACGGTGCCGTGGCCGAGCAGATGCGCCGGCTCGATGCACTCGGCATCGACTACGAAGTCGTGCCCGGCGTGCCGGCCTTCGCCGGCGTGGCCGCGAAGCTCGCCACCGAACTGACGCTGCCGGAAATCGCCCAGACGGTGATCATCACCCGCACCGGCATGAAGGCCTCGTCGATGCCGGAATTCGAACAGCTGGAAATTTTGGGCCAGTCGCGGGCGACGCTCGCCATCCACCTGTCGATCCGCAATCTCGATTATGTCCGCCGCGCGCTCGAGCCGTTCTACGGCGCTGACTGCCCGGTAGTTATCGCCTACCGCGCGACCTGGCCGGACGAGCTCTACATCCGCACCACGCTCGAGGGCATGAAAGAGGAGGTGCGCAAGAACAAGATCACCCGTACCGCGCTGATCATGGTCGGCAAGGTGTTCGGCGAAAACAAGTTCCGCGACAGCGATCTCTACAATTCCGACTATTCGCACGTGCTCAGGAATGTCGGGAAAAAGAAGAAGGCCAAGGCGGAGGTTTGAGGGGAAGCCCGCAGAGGCGCCTCAGCCGGAGACCGGCCTGAATGTAATCTGGCCGGGGCCACCATCCTTCGCTCTTGATGTGGCTACGATCTCAACGTCCTGGTCAAAGGCGGTCAGGAAGCCGATCAGCCGCTCCACCGAGTATTCGCGGAAATGGCCCTTGAACAGGCGCGAAACCTCCGGCTGGCTGATGCCCATGCGGGCGCCGGTCCGGGCCTGGGTCAGCTTCGCTTCCTGCGTGAGCCGATACAGCTCCGCAACGATCTGCGCCTTGAGGAAATGGCTTTCCGCGTCGGGCAACTCCAGCTCGGCAAAGATGTTGGGATTGCCGGCGTGAACTTCGTTGTTATCAGTGCTCATCCCTTCGGATCCTCTTTGATACGGCTCTTATAGTCGGCTTCCGCCACCTGGGCACGGCGTCGGGTCAGATCGAGATCTGTCTTTTGCGTTTGACGGCCGCGTTTGGATTCTTTCTTGAAACAGTGAAGCACGTAGATCGCTGTCTCGAAGTTCACGGTGTAGACGGACCGGAACGTGTCGCCGTCAAAATCGCCGACCAGTTCCACGACGCCGGCACCCACGCCCTTCAGCACCTTGGCGGAGGGCGGGTGATGACCTGTCTGCGGTAGAAACAACTCGAAGCCGAGCCTTCCTGTACTTTTGGTGGAAAGGCAGCGTAGTCCTTTCTGCTTGAGCCAATCCAAAGCTGCGGCCGTGGAGGGCGCGATAACCGGTCCATTCCTGCATTATGAGTAAACACTCATCGCAAGTCAGTGTCCGCGCCCCCTCACTTCGGCGGAATGAACGCCTGGCTGTTTTCCTTGAACACGTCCATCGCCTCCAGCCGCGCGCAGTGGGCGCGGATGGCGGGGTATTCGCCGGCGCCGACCACGTCGGGCAGCGCCTCGGTCAGGTGCCGGAAGGCGCAGGCGACCGCGATGTCGGCGTGGCCGATGGCGTCGCCAAACCAGTAATCGCCGTCCGCCTCCGCTCGCGAGCTCTCCAGCGCGGCCAGCGCGCCGTGGATCTGCATGGTGAGCCGCGCCATCAGGCTGGTCGAGGGCTGCTGATGCATGTGGATCTCGTAGAACAGCGCCACCGCCTTGTCGGCGACGCCGGTGGCGAGCGCCGCCACCTTCATGGCGCGGTGGCGCTCCGGCTCCGCGGCCGGAAACATCGCCTTGCCGGCGGGCGCCAGCCGGTCGAGAAAATCGATGATCGAATGGCTGTCGATCAGCACCTCGCCATCGTCGAGCACCAGCGTCGGCACCCGCACCAGCGGATTGACCTTGCGCAGCCGGTCTGCGTCCGAGAACACCGACCACGGCCGGTGCTCGAAGGCGATGCCGTAGAGTTTCATCGCGATGGCGATGCGGCGGGTGAACGAGGAATCATACTGGCCGATGAGAATCATGCTGCGGCTCCGGTGGGGCGAGGGCGGCGCGATGCTCGCCCAGCTTGAGCGGCTTGGCAAGGCAGCCGCTCAGTCGCGTCCGACCATGATCACCGGCAGTTCCAGGCGGCGCGCCGCCTCGATCTTGGCGTAGGCGCCGGCGCCGCCGGAGTTGCGGCAGACGATGTGGGTGATGGCGTGTGCATGGAGCAGGGCCGATTCCGCCTCGACGGTCGCGCCCGGACGCCCCAGAACGAGGGAGTGGTCGGGCAGGGCGGGCGGCGTCTCCGGAGCGTCCACCATGCGGATGACGAAATGCACGTCGGCGCGGCTTGCGAAGACCTCGATGTGCTGCGAGCCGAGCGCCAGCAGCACGCGGGCGCCGGATGGAATGGTATCACGGGCGGCTCCCAGGGTGGCGACTTCGGTCCAGAGGTCGCCCGGGCGCTTCGGCCAGGGTTCCCGCGAGCGCACCTCCAGCGGCACACCCGTCATCTCCGACGCGATGACGGCGTTGCGGCTGATCTGCGTGGCGAAGGGATGGGTGGCGTCGATCAGCCTTGTGACGCGGTTGTCGCGGATCCATTGCGCCAGGCCCGCCGCGCCACCGAAGCCGCCGCTGCGCACCTCGCCCGCAACCGGTACCGGCTGCCTGGTCCGCCCGGCCAGCGAGGTGACGATGCGGGCGCCGGGCAGGGCGGCCACCATCTCTCCCGCCAGACTTGCCGCCTCGCTGGTGCCGCCGAGAATGAGGATGGTGTCAGCTGGCATGGGCGATGATGGTCCCGGAGCGGTCCGTGACGATGACATCGACCTCGACGTGAGCGCCGCGCAACGTGTCGAGTGCCACAAGACGCGCCTGCCGGGCCACGACCGTCGCGATGTCGACGCCGTTTTGCCGTGCAAGTTCAAACACTTCGAGCGCGGTGTTGGCGGCGAGAATCGGCTGGCTCAGAGACTGATTCAAGGTGAGCCTGGCCACCTCGTCGGCGAGCCACCGCATGTCGACCTGGCTGCGGCCGGAATGCAGGTCGAGCGCGCCCTGGGCGAGCTTGGTCAGCTTGGCGAAGCCGCCGGCCATCGTCAGTCTCGGTACCGGATGGACGCGAAGATATTTGAGCAGGCCGCCGGCGAAGTCGCCCATGTCGAGACATGCGATGTCGGGCAGGCTGTAAAAATCCTGCGCGGCTTTCTCCGAGGTCGAGCCGGTGGCGCCGAGCACATGCGCCAGCCCCTCGGCGCGGGCGACATCGATGCCGCGGTGGATCGAGTGGATCCAGGCCGAGCAGGAGAACGGATGCACGATGCCGGTGGTGCCGAGGATGGACAGGCCGCCGAGGATGCCGAGCCGCGGGTTCCAGGTCTGCCGGGCGATGTCCTCGCCGTCGGGGATCGAGATCTCCACCGCGATGTCGGCGGCGCGGCCATGGACGGCGCAGAGGCTCTCGATCACGTCGCGCATCATGGCGCGCGGCACCGGATTGATCGCCGCCTCGCCGACGGCCACCGGCAGGCCGTTGAGCGTCACGGTGCCGACGCCTTCGCCGGCCTTGAAGATGATGCCGCTGCCCGAGGGTCCCGTCCGCACGCTCACCATGATCGTGGCGCCGTGGGTGACGTCGGGGTCGTCGCCGGCGTCCTTGACGATCGCAGCCATCGCCTGGCCGCCACCCAGTGCCTCGCGCGCCAGCGGAAACGACGGCGTCTCGCCGCGCGGCAGGGTGATGCTGACCGGGTCGGGGAAACGGCCGGTGAACAATGCGGTCAGCGCGGCCTTGGTCGCGGCTGTGGCGCAGGCGCCGGTGGTCCAGCCGCGGCGCAGTTCGCCTTCGGGTTTTTCCACGCGGGTGGTGTTTTCTGCGCCGTCCATGTCGCTAATCGGTGTCCCGGTGTGTGTGTTGCCGTTATAGTGCTCCTGGAGTACAGGCGTAAATCCGCAATTGCGAACGGAAATTCGATGAGTGACTGGCAGGCGGGATTGCCCGGCATGAAGCCCGGGGAGGTGTGGCTGGTGGGAGCGGGGCCCGGCGATCCGGGCCTGCTGACGCTGCACGCCGCCAACGCGCTTATGCAGGCCGACGCGATCGTCCACGATGCGCTGGTCAATGTCGACTGCCTGCGCTTTGCCCGTCCCGGCGTGCTGATCGAGCATGCCGGAAAGCGCGGGGGCAAGCCCTCGCCAAAGCAGCGCGACATTTCGCTCAGGCTGGTGGAGCTGGCGCGCGCCGGACATCGCGTCCTGCGGCTCAAGGGCGGCGATCCCTTCGTCTTCGGCCGCGGCGGCGAGGAGGCGCTGACGCTCGTTGAACACCACATTCCCTTTCGCGTCGTGCCCGGCATCACCGCAGGCATCGGCGGGCTCGCCTATGCCGGCATTCCGGTCACCCACCGCGACACCAATCACACCGTGACTTTCCTCACCGGCCATGACGCATCCGGCCTGGTCCCTGACCGCATCGACTGGGACGGCGTGGCGCGTGGCTCGAAGGTGATCGTGATGTACATGGCGATGAAGCACATCGCCTCGATCACTGCACGGCTGATCGAGGCCGGTCGCTCGCGCGACGAACCGATGGCCTTCGTCACAGATGCCAGCACCGACCACCAGCAGGTGCTGGAGACGACGCTTGGCCGCGCAACCGATGACCTCGCCGCCTCCGGGCTGGAGCCCCCGGCCATTGTCGTGGTGGGCGAGGTGGTGCGCCTGCGCGCAGCGCTTGATTGGGCCGGTGCCGCCGCCGGACGGGTGCTGACCGCCGATCCTCTCGGCATTCGCGCCGCCGGCCGGAAGGATTCCGCATGAGGGGTCTGGTCATTGCCGCGCCGCAATCGGGCTCGGGCAAGACAACCTTCACGCTGGGTCTGCTCAGGGCGCTCCGGCGCCGTGGTGCGGCGCTCGCCCCCGGCAAGGCCGGCCCCGACTACATCGACCCGGCCTTCCATTCGGCCGCCAGCGGCGCGGACTGCCTGAACTATGATCCCTGGTCCATGCGCGAGGACCTGCTGCGCGCCAATGCGTCGCTCGCCACCCAGGGCGATCGGCTCCTGGTGATCGAGGCGATGATGGGCCTGTTTGACGCTGCCGCCAGCGGCAGGGGATCGGCGGCCGATCTCGCCGAAATGCTCGGCCTGCCGGTGGTGCTGGTGATCGATTGCGCCCGCATGTCCCACTCCGTGGCGGCGCTCGCGCGGGGTTTCATCGGCTTCTCCCCCAATGTCATGGTCGAAGGCGTCATTCTCAATCGCGTCGCCAGCCCGCGGCACGAGATGATGCTGCGCGACGCCCTGGCGAACGCGCGGGTAAAGGTCTTCGGCGCTTTGCCGCGCGACGAGGGTCTGACGCTGCCCGAGCGGCATCTCGGCCTGGTGCAGGCTGGCGAGAATGCCGATCTGGAAGCCCATGTCGAGCATGCCGCCGATCTGATCGACCGGCATGTCGATGTGGAAAGCCTGGAAAAGATGGCGGGACGTGTGGTGCCTTCGACCGCGCTGGCCAACATCCTTCGGCTTCCGCCGCCGGGGCAGAAGATTGCCGTCGCCCGCGATATCGCCTTCGCCTTCTGCTACGAGCACATGCTTCTGGGCTGGGCGCGGCGCGGGGCCGAGATCTTGTTCTTCTCGCCGCTCGCCGACGAGGGCCCGGCGACCGATTGTGACGCGGTGCTCTTGCCGGGCGGCTATCCCGAGCTGCATGCGGGGCGGCTTGCCGCCGCCGGCGGGTTCCGCGCCGGCATGGAGGCGGCCATTGCCCGCGGCGTCAGCGTCTATGGCGAGTGCGGCGGCTTCATGGTGCTGGGCGAGGGGCTGGTGGATGCCGAGGGCGTGCGTCACCGCATGCTCGGGGCGCTGCCGCTGGAGACCAGCTACGCCACCCGCGTCAGGCATCTGGGTTACCGCAAGCTCAAGCCGAAAGCGGGGTTCTTCTGGGACATGCCGATGCGCGCGCATGAATTCCATTATTCGACGATTGTCCGGGAGGGCGCGGCCGAGCGGTTGTTCGAGGTCGCGGACGCCCAGGACAACGATCTGGGCGAAGCCGGTCTGAGGTGCGGCGCCGTGTCGGGTTCCTTCATCCACGTGATCGACCGGGCGGACTGAGCGTCGTGGCCACTGACCCGAAACCGATCGCCCATGGCGGCGCGCTGGCGGACGCCATGGCCCGCCACGGTGGCGCCGCCGCCGACTGGCTCGACCTGTCGACCGGTGTCAGCCCGTTTTCGCTTGAACTGCCGGCCATGGATACCGACGTCTGGCGGCGGCTGCCGGACCCGGCAACGGTGCGCGAGATGGCGGCGGCGGCGCGGGCCTATTATCGTGGCGGCCAGCTGCCGGTTCCCACGCCGGGAAGCCAGGCGGCCATCCAGCTGCTGCCGCGGCTGGCACCGTCCGGCCTCACACGGCGCGTGGCGATCCTGTCGCCGACCTATGGCGAGTACGAACTGGCCTTCCGTCGCGCCGGCTTCGACATCGCCGCCGCGACCATGCTCGACGCCGCGCTCGATGCCGATGTCGCGGTGCTCGCCAATCCCAACAATCCCGATGGACGGCGCTTCGACCGGGCCACGCTGACTGCTTTCGCCGAAGCCCGCGCGGGACGGCTCACCGTCGTCGACGAGGCCTTCGCGGACATGCACCCGGACCTGTCCATCGCCGACCTGGCAGGGCATCTCCCCGGGCTGGTGGTGCTGCGCTCCTTCGGCAAGTTCTTCGGCATGGCCGGCATCAGGCTGGGCTTCGCCTTCGCCGATCGGGAGATCTCGGCCGCGCTCGAAGCCGGGCTTGGTCCCTGGGCGGTGTCGGGTCCGGCGCTGGCGGTGGCGGGGCAGGCCTTCTCGCGGCCCGATCTGGTTGACGGGCTCAAGGCGCGGATCTCGACCGCCCACGCCCTGACGCTCGCGGCCATCGCGCAGGCCGGGCTGGAGCTTGCCGGCGAGACGGCGCTGTTCGCGCTGGTGGGCTATCGCGGCGCCGCGCGACTGCGCGACCGGCTGGCTGCCGACCATGTGCTCACCCGCGCCTTCGATCACTCGCCCGACCGGCTGCGGATCGGGCTTGTCGCCGATCCGGAGCAAGCCGCCCGGCTTTCCGCGACGCTTCGAAAGGCTGCCGCGGAGGGGCCCGCGTGATCCGGCTTCTGGTGCTGCTGGCGGCGCTCATGCTCGACCGCCTCGTCGGCGATCCCGACTGGCTGTGGCGGCGCCTGCCGCATCCGGTCGTCTGGTTCGGCGCCGCTATCGGCCTTGCCGACCGGCATCTCAACCGCGAGGACGACAGCCCTGCGAAACGCCGGATGAAGGGGCGGGTGGCCATTGCCGCGCTGCTGCTGCTCGCGGTCGCTGCCGGCCTGCTCGTCCATTTCCTGCTCTTCCGGCTGGGGCCTCTGGGTTGGCTGCTCGAGGCGGTCATTGTCGCCGTGCTGCTGGCACAGAAGAGCCTGGCGGACCATGTGGCGGCGGTGCCGGCCGCGCTGAGGACGGGCGGGATAGAGGCCGGCCGCAAGGCGGTGTCGATGATCGTCGGCCGCGATCCCGATACGCTCGATCACCCGGCAGTCGGCCGCGCGGCGCTGGAAAGCCTGGCAGAGAATTTCTCCGACGGCATCGTCGCCCCCGTGGTCTGGTACGCCATTGCCGGCCTGCCGGGGCTGTTGGCCTACAAGATGCTCAACACCGCCGATTCGATGATCGGCCATCTCAACGACCGCTACCGGGATTTCGGCCGCGCGGCCGCGCTGCTCGATGATGTCGCCAACCTGCCGGCCTCGCGCCTTTCGGCCGCGCTGATTGCCTGCGGCGCCGCCGTCTCGGTGTCGGCCTTCGCCGGCCGCCGAGCGCTCGTCACGGCTTTCCGGGACGCCGGCCTGCACCGCTCGCCGAATGCCGGATGGCCGGAAGCGGCGATGGCGGGAGCGCTCGGCGTGGCGCTGGCCGGGCCGCGTTTTTATGGCGGCGTGAAGGTGGTGGAGCCGAGCCTGAACGGCAGCGGACGGCTCGAGGTCGGCACGGCCGACATCGACAGAGGCCTCCGGATCTATGGCCATGCCTGCACAGCGCTTTCTCTATTAGTATTTTCTGCTCTTTTGATTTCAGTTTTTATCTAGTTGAATCAATCTCCTAATCCCATCGGTCGAATTTGATGCCTGAATTTAACTTTATTTGATCGTCCTCCGGTTATAGTGTCTCCACGGGGCAGAAAACAGAACTCAGGCAACAACGTGGAGAGTAACATGAGAAGCTTTGTTTTGGCGGGGGCACTGGCGCTTGGACTATTGCCGATTTTAGGCGCACCAACCTTGGCCGCCAACCTGGTGGCAAAGATCGATATCTCGACCCAGACAATGGTCGTCAGCCACAACGGGGCGGTCAAGTATCGCTGGAAAGTCTCGACGGGCAGGTCCGGCTACGGAACTCCCTCAGGCTCCTGGTCAGCCAAATGGCTGTCGAAGAACCACCGCTCGCGCAAGTACAACAATGCGCCGATGCCCTATGCCGTCTTTTTCAACGGCGGCTATGCGGTGCACGGCACCAACGATCTCAAGCGGCTCGGCCGCCCGGCCTCGCACGGATGCGTCAGGCTCGACCCCAGGAACGCCGCCGTCTTCTTCTCGATGGTGCAGAAGACCGGCAATGCCAACACGCGGATCGTCATTTCCCGCTGAGCGGCATGCTTCGCTGCAGCCACAAGGCCCGGCAACCGCGAGGTTCCGGGCTTTGTGCTGTCAGCCGCGCCGCACCTTGCGCTTGATGTTCCATCGGTCGTGAAACCATTGCCACTGGCCGGGATGTTCCCGCACCCAGGCTTCGACCTTGTCGTTGAGCATCTGCGCGGTGGCCGTCACGTCGACGCTGCCGTCGGCGGTGCGGGGGACGGGCATTGCGGGCTCGAATTCGAGCCGGAAGCGCCCGCCCGGCAGCCGGATGCAGCGGGCGGGAAACACCTCGCAATCGAACTGCCGGGCCAGCTTGGCCAGCAGCGGGTTGGTCTTGACCGGCAGGTCGAAGAAGGTCGTCACCGCACCCTTGTGGAACTTCTGGTCCACCAGCATGCCGACGCCGCCGCCGCTGTCGAGCTTGCGGGCAAGCGCGATGGCCGCGCCGGCGCGGGATGGAACCAGATGGCCCATGCTGGTGCGACGCGCCGAGAGCACGCGTCCGGCGATGTAGGGATTGTTGGGCGGGCGGAACAGCGCCGTCACATCCAGGTCGAACGTCGCGGCGGCGATGGGCAGCAGTTCGAAATTCCCGGTGTGGGCGGTGAAGACGATGAAGGGGCGCGGATTGTCCCGCAGGTCATTGAAGATGTCGGCGCCCGCCACCTCGACCCGGCCCGGCACGGAGGCGGTCGGATCGACATCGAACAACTGGTCGAGAAAGACGTATTCGGCGGCCAACCGTGCCATGTTGCCCCACATCTCGACGGCAATCTGTTCGCGCTCGGCCTCCGACTTCCCGGGAAAGGCCCGGGCCAGATTGGTCCGCGCCAGCCGGTGGCGGGAGGTCCAGGGGCCGATGCGGCGGGCGGCGCGATCGACGAAATTGATCGCCGGCTCCATCGGAAACAGGGAGACCAGCCAGAGCAGCGCGAAGACCACCATGGCAATGGTCCAGTCCCGCGCCCGACGGACGGCGAGCACCCAGCGGGTGACCTGCATGCGCTGCGTCTGTTTCATCGGCCCCGGCCTCAATCCATCCGGAGGATGATCTTGCCGAAGACCTCGCGGCCTTCCATGCGGGCCAGCGCCTTGTCGATCTCATCGAATCCGACTTCGGTGTCGATGACCGGGTGCACAAGGCCCGCCGCCATCTTCTGCATGGCATTGGCCATGTTCTCCATCCGACAGCCGAAGGAGCCGATCAGGCGCAACTGCTGCTGGAACAGCATCATCAGGTTCATCTGGGTGGAGACGCCCGAGGTCGAGCCGCAGGTGACGAGCCGGCCGCCCCGGCGCATGCACAGCATGGAGCCGGCCCAGGTGTCGGCGCCGACATGCTCGAACACCACGTCAACGCCGCGCTTTTTCGTGAGCTTGCGGACAATGCCTTCAAACCGGTCGACCCGGTAGTTGATGACATGGTCGGCGCCCAGCGCCTTCGCCGGCTCGATCTTTTCGTCGGAGCCGACGGTTGTGATCACGGTGCAGCCCATCTTCTTGGCCAGCTGGATCGCCGCCGAGCCGATGCCCGAGCCGCCCGCATGGATCAGGATGGTTTCGCCCGGTTCCAATTTGGCGTTGTCGAACAGCATGTGCTCGACCGTGCCGAAGGTGACCGGCGCCACCGCGGCAGCCACCGCGTCAACTCCGGGAGGGGCGGGGACCAGCAGGCGTGCGGGCAGGTTGGCCTTTTCCTGGGCAAAGCCGTCGAGGTGAAAGCCGTGCACGCCGCTCACATGTTCGCAGAGATTGTCGCGGCCTTCGCGGCACGGACGGCACAGGCCGCAGGTGCGGGCGCCATAGATCGACACCAGCTGGCCGGGCAGCAATCCGGAGACACCCTGGCCGACTGTTTCCACAACGCCGGAAGCCTCGGCGCCGATGGTCAGCGGCAGCTTGCGCTTGGCGAAAGCCATGCCGCGCCAGCCCCAGACATCGATGTGGTTGAGCGCCACGGCCTTGATGGAGACCGTGACTTCGCCGATGCCCGGCGGCGGCGGCGGGGCGACGTCGACGGCTTCGAGCTTGCGGTCGGCGATGAGCTGCAAGGCGCGCATGATACATTCCTTCGTCCGGAGCATTCTGGCTGGGCGGCTATGCCCAAGTGCTCCAATTTGGTGTCCTGCCGCAAAGCCCCGGGACGAAACGATCGGCTTCGCCGGCAAGGCGGAAATGCGGCGGACGCATCATGGCCGCCGCTTGCGATGTCGGATTAAGCGGGTTCGGCTGTCATGACAAGGCATGCGTTCTGTCCACCGAAACCGAAGGAGTTCGACAGCACGCTGGTGACCGCCTTGTCGCGCTTGACGTTGGGGACTGCGTCGAGCGGGATCGCCGGATCCGGATTGTCATAATTGATGGTCGGCGGCAGCACGCCGGTGATCATGGTCTGCAGCGAGAACACCGCTTCCACGGCGCCTGCTGCCGTGAGCGTGTGGCCGATCATCGACTTGTTGGACGACACCGGCACATTCGGCATGCGTTCGCCGAACACGGTCGAGAGCGCCTGGTATTCCATCTTGTCGTTCTCCGGCGTCGAGGTGCCGTGGGCATTGATGTAGCCGATGGACTCTTCGGAAAGACCGGCATCCGCCAGGGCCGCGTGGATGGTGGCGATCGCAGGGCCGCCGTCGGGCGAGGAGCGGGTGCGGTGGAAATGGTCGGCCTTTTCGCCGCATCCGGTGAGAATGCCGAGCACGCGGGCGCCGCGGGCAAGCGCGGCCTCCAGCGATTCCAGCACCAGCGTGGCAGCACCCTCGGCGATGACGAAACCGTCGCGGTCCTTGGTGAATGGCTTGGATGCCTTCTCCGGCTGGTCGTTGTGGGTCGACAGCGCCGACAGGAGCGAGAAGCGGATCAGCGCCTCGGCGCTCACCGAGCCGTCGGTGGCCACCGTCAGCGCACGTTCGGTGCGGCCCTGTCGGATGGCTTCGACCCCGAGCTGGATGGCGGTGGCGCCCGAGGCGCATGCGGTCGACAGCGTCACCGGCAGGCCGCGGGTGCCGAAGCGGTCGGCAAGCCGCTCGGAGATCGAGCCGAACTGGATCGCCTCGTAGAATTGCGGGTCGGGCCTGGCATGCAGGACTGCAAGGAACTGCTGATAGGCATTGCCGCGCCGCTGGTCCTGGGGCACCCGGTCGGAGAGGTCGAAGCGTGCCGACCATTCCGGCTCGATCGGCGGGGCTGCGAGAAACAGCGGACCGCCGAAGTCGCCGGACAGGCCTGCCTGCGTCAACGCCTCGAGCGTCGTTTCGCGGGCGAAGGCATAGGAGCGTTCGACGGAATTGGGCACCGGGACATCGATGAAATCGACAGTTCCCGAAATCCGCGTCGAGAGCTTCTCGGTGGGAAAGCGGGTGATGGTGTGGATGCCGGAGCGGCCGGAGGTCAGCGCCGCCCAGTTGTCGGACAAGCCCTGGCCGAGCGAGGTGACGACGCCCATGCCGGTGACGGCGACGATCGGCCGGCCCAGATGGTCCCTGTAGGCGGATTTGGTCATGGCGTTTCTCCCTATGACCGCAAGGCTGAAAGCCGGGCGAGGCCTTCGCCGCGCTGATGGCCGACAGTGGTGACGAGGGCGGTTGCGGGGGCCGCGTTCATCGGGGCGTTCGTGCCATCGGTGAACGGACAGACGGCTCCGTCCTGGGCGATTGCCAGGCTTGCCAGGGCCATGCCGATGGGGAACTGCGCCTCGATGCAGTGGCCGAGCAGTGCCGCCTGGCTGCACGTCGACGCCTCCGGGAAGCGGCCGGCAAGAAAATCCCGCTCCCGCGCCGAGAGGCCGGGTATGCCGGTGGCGCCGGAGACAATCAGTGTGCCGGCGCCGGTCGCGCCGGGAGCAACCTGATCGGCAAGGTCGGCCATCCGCTGTTCCAGGCGATCCGCCTCGCGGCTGCCGCGGTCACCTATCACCGAATCGAGACGGGCGTAGATGGTGGCGCCGCGAGCCTCAGCATGCTCGAGCGATTCGAGCACCAGAAAAGCCGAACCGGTGCCGAGATTGATGCCGCCGGTTTCCTCGGTGCGCGACCAGAACGGCCGGGTTTCGCCGCTCTGCAACAGGCCCATCGCATCGACGACGAGCAGGATGTCAAAGCGCTCGGAAATGAAGGCCCCGCCGACAAGGCAATGGGTCGACTGGCCGGCGGCGATGCGGGCGTGCGCGGTCTCGAAGGCGGAGACGCCTGCGCCTTCCTCGCCCATGAAGGTGCGCGAGGATCCGGTGACCTTGTGGACGATGGAGATGTTGCCGGCGAGCAGGTTGGACAACTGGGCCAGAAAGAGCGTCGGTCTCAGCTCCGTGGTCAGCTTCTCGTTGAGCAGGACTTCGCGGTCGTTGCGCGACCGCGCTTCCTCGACGATCAGCGTATCGACGGTGACATCGCGCTCGCCGCCTCCGGCAGCCACGATCATGTCCATGCTGGCGCAGCGCTCGGCGTCGTCCTTGAGGCCGGCGTCGTCAAGCGCCAGGCCGGCCGTGAAGACGCCAAGCCGCTGCCAGTTTTCCATCTGCCGCTGGTCGCCGCGGCGCGGGATCTGCTGGGACCAGTCGATCTCGGGAAGCGGGTGGATGGTATAGGGCGCGAACTGTTCGCTGTCGGTGACGGGCGCGGGCGCCTGGCTTGCGCTCAGCACTGCCTGGTGAGCGGCGCGGCCGACCCCCAGCGAGGTGACGATGCCGACGCCGGTGACAACCACCTGGTGGCCTGGCTGGTTCATTGTCCGTCTCCTGAATTTTGCGGTACGGCGGCGGTCCCGGAAGCCGGCTTGGAAGCCGCAATGGCGTCCATCAGACCCACATCAACCGCGCGCTGCCTGACGATGGCCGCCAGCTCGGTCTGCTCGAAGGGCACCGTGCGGAACTTGAGCTGGCAGTCTGCCACCTTCCTGCCGCCCGAAGTGATGGTCGCCTTGGTGACCGCGTAGCCCGAGCCTTCATGCTCCAGCCGCGCGGTGATGTCGAGGGCCGTGCCGGGATTGACGAAGTCGCGCATCTTGGCGCCATCGACCATCATCAGAAACGGCATCGCCGAAAAGCCTGTCATTGCCATGACCAGAAAGCCGCTGGCCTGGGCCATGGTCTCGATCAGCAGCACGCCCGGAACCAGCGGCGTGCCGGGAAAGTGGCCTTCGAACACCGGGCTCGCATCCGGAACCAGGCTCTTGGCGCTCAGATGTCCGGTGCCGAGATCAACTGCCTCGACCCGGTCTATCATCTGGAAATATTCAAGCAGCATGAGCGGAGCACAGCCGGACCCGTCAGCCCTTGGCGGCCCTCAGTTCATCGATCTTGGCGCACAGATTGCCGAGAACGAAGTACTCTTCGGTGGAGGCCTTGCCGTCATTGACTTCCTGCGTCCACTGCTCGAGCGGAATCTTGATGCCGAATTCCTTGTCGATGGCAAAGACGATGTCGAGAAAGTCGAGGCTGTCGATGCCCAGATCGTCGATGGTGTGGCTTTCGGTCGTGATGGTGTCGCGATCAATTTCGCTGGTTTCAGCGATGATGTCGGCGACCTTGTCGAATGTTGCGGTCACGCGTTTTACCCCGTTGGATGACATATTGGCGGAAGCTATAGAAAAATCCGCGGCAAAAGCCAATGGGTTCATTTGCCATGGGAGCGCAGCCGGAAGTGCCGGCTATCCATGGTGGTGGATCAGACGGAAGCCGAATGACGCGCCGTGCCAAGACCGAAGTAGCTGTCGAAGGCCGACGCGACCGAGCGCACGAAGGGCCTCCCCTTGTCGGTGACCTGGAACAGGCCCCCGGACATCTCGATCATGCCGTCGGTATCGGACCGCGCCAGATATTCGGCCTCATCGAGAACGGATTCGGCCGCGCCGCCGAACTCGTGCCTGACGGTGGCAAAATCGAAGGCGAAGTCGCACATCAGCAGTTCGATCACCCGCCGGCGAATCCGGTCTTCGGCGGAAAGCTCGAAGCCCCGCACCGTGGCGAGATCGCCGGATTTGACCCGCCGCTGGTATTCTCCGGTTGAGGGCTGGTTCTGCACATAGCCTTGCGGCAACTGGCCGATGGACGACGCGCCCAATCCTATGAGCACCTCTGCCGTGTCGCTGGTGTAGCCCTGGAAATTGCGGCGCATGTGGCCTGAGGCTGCGGCAATGGCCAGGCTGTCGGCGGGCAGCGCGAAATGATCGATGCCGATGGCGGTATAGCCCGCTGCCGTAATCAGTGAGGCGCCGCGATTCATCTGGGCGAAGCGTTCGGTGACGTCCGGCAGCACGCTCTCGTCGATCATCTTCTGGTGCGTCTTCATCCACGGCACATGGGCATAGCCGAAAAGCGCGATGCGGTCCGGCGCCAGCGACAGGACCTGCGCGATGGTCCGTTCGACCGTCTGCCTGGTCTGGTGCGGCAGCCCGTAGAGGACGTCGCAATTGATCGAGCGGACGCCGCGCGCGCGGACCTGGTCGACGACTTCCCGGGTCTGCTCGA
Source organism: Hoeflea marina (assembly GCF_003182275.1). GTDB lineage: Bacteria > Pseudomonadota > Alphaproteobacteria > Rhizobiales > Rhizobiaceae > Hoeflea > Hoeflea marina. Next base: position 255,013 of record NZ_QGTR01000004.1, on the reverse strand, counting down.
AAGTCTGCTCGCGGTTGATGGCTTTCTGGACCTGCTCGTCAAAGTCCTGGACGCCGATGGAGGCGCGGGTCATGCCGATGGCCGCAAGCGCGTCATAGCGGCCGGCGTCAAGATCGTTGGGATCCATTTCGACGCTGATTTCCGCATCGGCGGCAAAGTCGAAGCTGCGACGCAGGCTGGAGTTGAGCGCCATTATGTCTCCGGGCTTCAGCATCGAGGGCGAGCCGCCGCCCAGATGCAGCGCGGTAACCTTGCAGCCCGGATCGATCAGGCCGGCGACGGTGGAGATTTCATGTTCAAGCGCAGCGAGATAGGTCTCGAGCGGGTCATATTTCAAAGTCTGCCTGGTGTTGCAGCCGCAGAACCAGCAGAGCCGGTCGCAATAGGGAATGTGAACATAGAGCGACAGCGTCTGCCCCGGTGCAAGCTTTCCCAGCCAGCCGGCATAGACATCGCCGTTGACACCGGAGTGAAAGTGCGGTGCGGTCGGATAGCTGGTGTAACGCGGCGCCGGTCCGGCATGGCGGCTGACGAAGTCTTTTTGCATGGACGTGTCTCTCGATTGTCGTGCGAGAGTGCAGGGGAAAGCCGGACCGGTCCTTGATGTCGATCAAGCGGCCCGAAGTTCGATGTTTCCCCCTTTCGCCGGATCGCCGCAGCCTTGTTCCCGGCACTATTTGGGGATTGGGCTTTGAATTGCGGCGCTGTAAGGTCCGGCGCAAGCGAGGTGATGATGGACACGCGCAAGGACATCCACAATTCCGAGGTGCCGCTCCTGTGCAGGGCGTGCGAAGCCCGGCACCGCGGCGTTTGCGGCGCGCTGCGTCCCGAGCAGCTCATCGAGTTGAGCAAGCATTCGACGCGAAAGCGGGTCGGCTCCGCGTCCGAGCTCTACGGGGAGAGCCGTCAGGGCAGCACCTATTCCAACATCATCGCCGGCGTCGTCAAGCTCACCAAGATGATGGCCGACGGGCGCCAGCAGATTGTCGGGCTGCAATTTGCTCCGGATTTTCTCGGCCGCCCGTTCCGGGCCGAAAGCAACCTCACCGCCGAAGCGGCGACCGAGGTCAGTGTCTGTTCCTTCCCCAAATCCGTCATCGACCGGATGATCGGCGAGACGCCGGAGCTCGAGCACCGACTGCTGCAGCAGACGTTGAAGGAGCTTGATGAGGCGCGCGACTGGATGCTGACGCTGGGGCGCAAGACGGCCTCGGAGAAGGTGGCGAGTTTTCTGCTGCTCATTGCAACCCATGTGGATCCGGAGTCTGAACTCGACTCCGCCGAGTTCGAACTTCCGCTCACCCGGTCGGACATTGCCGACTTTCTGGGTCTCACCATCGAGACCGTCAGCAGGCAGCTGACCCGGTTGCGCAAGGACGGTGTCATCGTCATCAACAACAATCGGTGCGTGATCGTGCCGAATCTGGATATGCTTGCCCAGCGGGCCGCGATCTGATTTACGGATGATCAGTGACAGTATAGACTGTCTGGTATTCGGCTGGTGGAATTCTTGAGCCTGTTGATTTGGACTGATGTGAATACAAGATTTGCGAGGCGAACCGGGGCGAATATGCTGAGCCAGCTCATATCGCAATTCGATGAACTCTGCCAGACACTGTCGGATGCGGTCCGCCGCGGCGATGAAGACAGGGTGGCCGAAGCGGATGACCGCATCCTGCCGCTGATGCGCCGGATATTCCTGATGCGGGCGCCGGATCGGTCTGAAATCGGCCGGCAGGTGGATTTCTTCGCGAACCTGGCGGTGAGGAATTGCGACGACGAGGCCAGCGTCCGCCGCTACACGCGGATGATGGCCCAATTGACGGAGCGCTATCTCGATGCCGTATCCGGGTCCGCCGGGATCGAGTTTCTTTCACGCATGCAAGACAGTCCCGCGCGTGTCGGCCACGATGCTTCACTGCACGAGATCATCCTCGATTCGATGCCCGAGCGGGTCGCGCTGGTCGGGCGGGATTACCGCTACATCTACACAAATGTCCGCAACGCGGAGTTCCACGGTTTGCGGCCGGCCGATTTCATCGGCCGTCATCTGCGCGATTTCATCGGAGACAGACGCTTCAGGTCGCGCGCCAAGGGCAAGCTCGACAGCTGTTTCGAGGGCAATGCCCTGCGCTACCACTACACGGTTGCCGACGGCGAAGGACAGATGCAGGACGTGGACTGCCGGATGAGGCCGCTGCGCGGCGGGGACAGCGAGATCCTCGGCGGCCTGATCGTGCTCGAGATGCAGCCCGTCTTCGCCGGCGCCTGAGATCCGGTTGCTTCGGGGCGCCCGGCCATCCGCCCGACAAGCTTTCACCGCCGGGGATCCTGTGCCGGCTTCCTGCCGCAGGCCGGCCGTTCGGTTGCCTGGAACAGCGGGCAGGGTGGTGGTCCGTTCGCGCAATTTACGTCAACGTCAAAATTTGTTACGGATGCCGGATGGTTCCTGTCGCAACCCGGCTCGACACCGGCGTCGGGTTTTGTCATGACAGGACAACAGAGGTGAGCCCCCTTGGGGGTGAGACATGAGGGCAGGCAATGAGCGAGACGGCGGAACTTCCCGAGCGCGAAAGCATGGAATTCGATGTGGTGATTGTCGGCGCCGGGCCGGCCGGTCTGTCGGCGGCGATCCGCATCAAGCAGGGCAATCCGGATCTGACCGTGGTGGTGCTGGAAAAGGGAGGCGAAGTCGGCGCGCATATTCTCTCGGGCGCGGTAGTCGATCCCGTCGGCATCGACATGCTCATTCCCGATTGGCGCGAGGATCCCGACCATCCGTTCCGGACGGAAGTCACCGCCGACCATTTTCTGGTTCTCGGACCCGGCGGATCGGTGCGGCTGCCGAATTTCGCCATGCCGCCGCTGATGAACAATCACGGCAATTTCATCGTCTCGCTCGGCAACGTCTGCAGATGGCTGGGCGCCCGCGCGGAGGCGCTGGGCGTGGAGATCTATCCGGGCTTCGCCGCAACCGAAGTCCTCTACAATGAGGCAGGAGCCGTCATCGGCGTTGCAACCGGCGACATGGGCGTCGAGCGCAACGGCGAGCCGGGTCCGAACTATGCGCGCGGCATGGAACTCATGGGCAAATACGTGCTGATCGGAGAGGGCGTGCGCGGGTCGCTGGCCAAGCAGCTGATTTCCCGCTTCCGGCTCGATGAGGGCCGCGAGCCGCAGAAGTTCGGCATCGGCCTGAAGGAGCTCTGGGAGGTCAAGCCCGAACACCACAAGCGCGGCCTGGTGCAGCACTCCTTCGGCTGGCCGCTCGACATGAAGACCGGCGGCGGTTCGTTCCTCTACCATCTGGGCGAAAACCAGGTGGCGGTCGGCTTCGTCATGCATCTCAATTACAGGAATCCCTATCTTTCGCCGTTCGAGGAGTTCCAGCGTTTCAAGACCCATCCGTCGATCGCCGGGGTGTTCGAGGGGGGCAAGCGCCTCTCCTACGGCGCCCGCGCCATCACTGAGGGCGGCTTCCAGTCGGTGCCGAAGCTGGTCTTCCCCGGGGGCGCGCTGATCGGCTGCTCGGCCGGCTTCGTCAATGTCGCCCGCATCAAGGGCTCGCACAACGCCATGCTGTCGGGCATCCAGGCCGCCGACGAACTGGTGGCGGCGATTTCAGCGGGCCGCAGCAACGACGTCCTGCAGGGTTACGAGGACGGCTGGCGCGCATCCGCTATCGGAGCCGACCTGAAAAAGGTGCGCAACGTCAAGCCGCTGTGGTCGAAGCTCGGCACCATCGGCGGCGTGGCGCTCGGCGGCATCGACATGTGGTGCAACTCGCTGTTCGGCTTCTCGCCGTTCGGCACGATGAAGCACGGCAAGCCGGATTACGCCTGCCTGGAGCCCGCGGAGCAGCATTCGCGCATCGACTATCCAAAGCCCGACGGCGTGCTGACCTTCGATCGCTCCTCGTCGGTGTATCTGTCCAACACCAATCACGACGAGAACGAGCCGATCCACCTGCAGGTCAAGGACCCGGCGCTGCAGAAATCGTCGGAATATGCCGTCTTCTCCGGACCCTCGACGCGCTATTGCCCGGCCGGCGTCTATGAATGGCTCGACGCCGACGGCAATGCGCTCGCCGGCGGCCCCGGCGCGTCCGAAAAGGGCGGCGAGGTCTCGCATTCCAATCCCGAGGCGCGCTTCGTGATCAATTCGCAGAACTGCGTGCACTGCAAGACCTGCGACATCAAGGACCCGAACCAGAACATCAACTGGGTCCCGCCCCAGGGCGGCGAAGGCCCGGTCTATGTCGACATGTGACCGGGGGCGTTTGCGGCGAGGCCTGCGCTGAACCCACTCTCCCCCCTTGCGGGGGAGATGTCGGCAACGCCGACAGAGGGGGGTGATGTTGCCGCAAACGCCGAACGTGCCGGACGAGTGGGGAACTCACCGCCCTCTGTCACCTTCGGTGACATCTCCCCCGCAAGGGGGAAATGGCATCGTGGCTGCCGCGCGAAGCGCTACTGGAACGCGGTCTCGAAGAAACTCCTGAGCTTGCGCGAATGCAGTTGCTCGGGCGGCATGGCGGCAAGCTTCTGCATGGCCAGAAGCCCGATCTTGAGGTGCTGGTTGACCTGGGTGCGGTAGAAGGCCGAGGCCATGCCGGGCAGCTTCAGTTCGCCGTGCAGCGGCTTGTCGGAGACGCAGAGCAGCGTGCCGTAGGGCACCCGGAACCGGAAGCCGTTGGCGGCGATGGTGGCCGATTCCATGTCGAGCGCGATGGCGCGCGACTGCGACAGCCGCTGCACCGGGCCGCGCTGGTCCCGGAGTTCCCAGTTGCGGTTGTCGATGGTGGCGACCGTGCCGGTGCGCATGATGCGCTTTAGGTCATAATCGGTGAGCCCGGTGATCTCGGCCACCGCGTCCTGCACCGCCACCTGCACCTCGGCCAGCGCCGGGATCGGCACCCAGGACGGCAGATCGTCGTCGAGCACATGGTCCTCGCGGACATAGGCGTGGGCGAGCACATAATCGCCCAGCGCCTGGCTGTTGCGAAGCCCGGCGCAGTGACCGAGCATCAGCCAGGCATGGGGGCGGAGGACGGCGACATGGTCGGTGATGGTCTTGGCGTTGGACGGTCCGACGCCGATGTTGATCATGGTGATGCCGTTGTGGCCCGGCTTGGTCAGATGATAGGCCGGCATCTGCGGCAGGCGCGCGGGCGCGATGCCCTCCACGGGGGCGCCGTGGCCGGCGGGTGTGACCAGGTTGCCCGGCTCGACGAAGCCGTCGTAGCCGTGGCCGCCCTCGGTCATCAACTGGCGGGCATGTTCGCAGAACTCGTCGATGTAGAACTGGTAGTTGGTAAACAGCACGAAATTCTGGAAATGGGCGGCACTGGTCGCGGTGTAGTGCGACAGCCGCGCCAGCGAGTAATCCACCCGCTGCGCCTTGAAAGGCGCCAGCGGCTGAGGTTCACCGGGGGCCGGCACATACAGGCCGTTGACGATCTCGTCGTCTGTGGTGGCGAGATCGGGCGTGTCGAAGATGTCGCGCAGCGGCATGTCGAGCTTCTCGGCCACCGCCGCCTCGACATAGGCACCCTCGCCGAAGGCGAAGTGCAGGGGGATCGGGGTGCCCGATTCCGACACCGTGACCGCCGTGCCGTGGTTGCGGATGAGAAGGTCGAGCTGGGTGGTGAGGTAGCTGCGGAAGAGATCGGGCCGGGTGATGGTGGTGGCATAGAGCCCGGGCGAGGCGACATGGCCGTAGGAGAGGCGCGAATCGATGCGGCCGAAGCTGGTGGTCTCGAAGCTCACCTGCGGATACCAGGCCCGGTAGCGGCCCTGCGGCGGCTCATGGGCCAGATTCTCGAACGCCTGGCAAAGGAAACGGGTGTTGCGGGTGTAGATGGCCTCGAGCGCCGCCACCGCTTCGGCGGCGTCAGTGTACTGACGCGGCTCGACAGGAGGGGGTGACATGAAACCGGCGGGAGAGGGAGACTGGATTTGCTGATTCATGCACCATCATAGACGAAGTTTGGCGACAAGGAAAAGACCGTCCCGGATCACTGCTGCAAGGGCATGCGCCGGCGCACAGGCGAGGATTTGACGATGGCGGTGCTGGTCTCGGCGCGGTCGTGAAAGGGATCGAGAATCCGATCGAGCTCGGCGATGTCGCGCAGCGCCAGACGGGCGACGAAGCAGTCATCGCCGGTGACCTTGTCGCAGTCGATGAACCGCGGCTCATCGAGGATCATTCGCTCCACCAGATGCAGGCTGCCCGGGCGGGGCTTGATGCGGACAATCGCGTGGAGCGAGAAGCCGAGTGCCGCCAGGTCGACATCGACGGTGAAGGCGCGGATGACGCCGCGCTGCTCGAGCCTGCGGATGCGCTCGGCGACACCCGGTCCCGACATGCCGGCCCGCCGCGCCAGCTCTGTGAGCGCGATGCGGCCGTCGTCGGCGAGCAGCGCCAGAATGCGCAGATCAGTGTCATCGACGGATTTTTGATTTTCAACGCTCAATCGCCGATTTCCTTTCATTTCACAGCTGATCATGCTGAAATTTCGCACAGGATGCATGGAATGACCATGCCTGCCTTCGTATGGTGTCGACAATGCTACGAGACAGGAACCAAGATCATGGAAGTGCAAAGATTTGCGGCCTTTTCGGACGGCCATGCCGGCGGAAATCCGGCGGGAATCGTGATCGGCGATGCCCACCCCGATGCGGCCGAGATGCAGGCCGTCGCCGCCGATGTCGGGTTTTCGGAGACGGCCTTCGCGGCCCCGACCGACGGGGCCGGGCACTGGCGGGTACGGTATTTCTCGCCGGAATCCGAGGTGCCGTTCTGCGGCCACGCGACGATCGCGCTGGGCGCGGCGCTGGCCGAGCGGGAGGGACGGGGCACCTATCACCTGCATCTCAATGAGGCGCGGATCTCCGTCGACGGCGCCGAGGCGGGCGGGATCTATGCCGCCGCGCTGCAGTCGCCGCCGACCTGGCACGCCGTGCCCGATCCGGGACTGCTTGTCGGGGCGCTGGACCTCATGGGCTATTCGGCGCAGGACCTCGATGCAGCGTTGGCGCCGGCCCGCATCCATGCCGGGGCGGATCATCTCCTGCTGGCGCTCGGGAGCCGGTCCCGTCTGGCGGCGATGGATTATGATCTTGATGCGGGCCGCGCGCTGATGACGCGCCATCGCCTGGTGACCGTCATGCTGGTCTGGCGCGCCGGGGACGGCGTCGTCCATGTCCGCAACGCCTTTGCGTCGGGCGGGGTGCTCGAGGATCCGGCAACAGGCGCGGCGGCGGCCGCCTTCGCCGGCTATCTGCGCGACAGCGGGCGTGCGGCGGGCGGATCGATCGACATCGTCCAGGGCGAGGACATGGGCATGCGTTCGCTCATCCGCGCCGAGTTCTCCGCGGTCCACGGCTCCTCCGTCCGGGTGTCGGGCACGGCACGCCGACTGCCCTGACCTGTCCGCGGCGGGCGGTGGTGTCGAATACGCAACCTTCGGGTTGCGTAAATCCAGATTCCGCGTTATGAGAACGGCAACCAGGAGGTTGCGCTATGTCTGATAGAATTGAAAAGCAGATCGATCTGAAGGCGCCGATCGGGCGGGTCTGGAAGGCGCTCACCGACCACCGCGAATTCGGGGCGTGGTTCCGGGTGCATCTCGACCAGCCGTTCGAGGCCGGCCGGCCAAGCACCGGCCACATCACCCACCCCGGATACGAGCATCTCAAATGGACCGCCACGGTGGTGGAGATGGTCGAGCCGCATCTGTTCTCCCTGACCTGGCATCCCGCGGCCATCGACCCGGATGTCGACTACAGTTCCGAGACCCCGACGCTGGTCGAATTCCGGCTCGAAGAGATTGACGGTGGAACCCGGTTGCGGCTTACCGAAAGCGGCTTCGACAAGGTACCCGCCGATCGGCGTGCGGAGGCCTGGCGCATGAACGAGGGCGGCTGGACCCAGCAGATGGCCAACATCAAGACCCATGTCGAATCCTGATCCGCTGCCGGCACCCGCCGATCCCGCTCCGGTCTTCGCGGCGCTCGGCGACCGGACACGGCTGATCCTGCTCAGCCGTCTCAGCGACGGCAAGCGGCGCTCGATCTCGGCGCTGGCGGCCGACAGCCGGATGACGCGGCAGGCGGTGACCAAGCATCTCAAGGTGCTCGAACAGGCAGGCCTGGTCACGAGCAGCCGGAGCGGCCGCGAAAGCCGCTACAGCTTCGACCCGAAGCCGATCGCCGGGCTGAAGGCCTATCTCGACCAGGTCTCGCTGCAATGGGACGGCGCGCTCGCGCGCCTGCAGGCCTTCGTCGAGGACGAGGGCAGCGGTTCGGCGTGAGGATGATCCTCGGCGCACGGCAGGCGGGCATGTGCGGCAACCGCCGGGCCGGGAGGCTGGCCGCGACCGAATGGCCGCGGTCGTCCTCGCAGCGTTCTTCGGGCCTGCGGCGCCGACTCATTGCTTGCGACGATGCTAAAATGTGAAAAGTCCCAAGAATCTGCTGGTGGCCTGCAACCTTATCCTGCCTCATCTGTTTGATCCGAAGGCGCCGTGTTCGCGCCTGTCAAATCAGTGGTGGTGTGGCATGGCCGGTCGAAAATCCGTCGTTTTGGTTGTCGAGGATGACACGCTCATCCGCATGGCGGCTGTCGACCTTCTGGAGACCGCCGGATACGACGTGCTGGAGGCGGGAACGGCGGACGAGGCGATCCTGATGCTTGAAGCGCCCAATGACATTGCGCTGGTGTTCACGGATGTGGAGATGCCCGGAAGCATGGACGGAATGAAGCTCTGCCATGCGATCCGGGATCGCTGGCCTCCGGTCAAGCTGATCGTGGCTTCGGGCCGCCAGGTAGTCGAGGGGAACCAGCTGCCGTCCGGCGCGCGCTTCTTCTCCAAGCCCTACAGGGACGACACCATCGTGGCGGCAGTCGGCGAACTGCTGGCGGCCTGAACCCGACCTTTTTCGCCAATCCTGCCGCGACAGTCGAAGCCCTGCCCGCTCCGGCCCGAGAGCATTCCGTTTTCATCGGATCGCAGAAGCGCTCCAAGGTGTCGATTTATGAGATCATCCCGGGACAAGCAACAGTTTGCTGCGTCTGGAAATGCTCCAGCCGCCGGTTTCATCCCGCATTGCGCTGCAGGCTGACATAGAGGACGAAGCCCGCGCCGGCGTTGGCTTCGGCTGCGGTCCCGGCATTGACATAGGCAAAGGCGCCGACCGGCACGACGAAGTAGGCCGCGAAGGCGAGCATGCGGATGACGGTTGAAACAGTGCGGCGGGAGGTGCGGGTCATGGGCGGCTCTTCTCTTTCAGATCTGTTCAGCGTGCGATCCGGCAGTCCGGACCCGGGGTGAAGCTGCAAATGTGGAACTGTCCGGTGCGCCAGGATTTTCTGTTGCGATCGGCGTCCGCGACGGCCGCGGCCATCAGCATCGCAAAGATTGCGAAGACCAGGCTGAGAAGGATGAAGCGGCGGGCGATCTTGGTCATGTCTCTCAATCCCGGGGCGATTGCCGTTGGTGTTGATGAAACATTCGCATTTGCTGGCTGAACGATCCCTGATGGGCCTGTTCATCTGGCGTTCAAACACATTAACATGGGCTTCCGCGCCATCCCGTTTTGCCGGCCAGCCAGAGGACATGCCATGACCAGCCAGACCACGCCCATCGAACTGCACTACTGGCCGACGCCCAACGGCTGGAAGATCTCGATCATGCTCGAGGAACTCGGCGTTCCCTATGAGGTGAAGTATGTCAACATCGGCAAGGGCGAGCAGTTCGAGCCCGCATTCCTGGCGATTTCGCCCAACAACCGGATGCCGGCGATCGTCGATCCGGACGGGCCTGACGGCGCGCCGATTTCGGTGTTCGAGTCGGGCGCCATCCTGCAATATCTCGGTCGCAAGTTCGGCCGCTTCTATCCCGCTGACGAACGCAGCCGCGTCGAGGTGGAGCAGTGGCTGTTCTGGCAGATGGGCGGCCTTGGCCCAATGGCGGGACAGGCGCATCATTTCCGCATCTATGCGCCCGAGACGATCCCCTATGCCATCGACCGTTACACCAATGAGTGCAACCGGCTCTACGGGGTGATGAACCGGCGGCTGGCGGACCGGGACTATCTCGCGGGTGATTATTCAATCGCCGATATCGCCAGCTTCGGCTGGACCCGGTCGCACGAGCGACAGGGACAGGATCTCAACGATTTCCCCAATCTCAAGCGCTGGTTCGACGCCATGCAGTCACGGCCGGCGGTGATGCGCGGCGTCGAGCTAGGGCAGGAACACCGGCGCAATCTGGCCGGCGACAAGGAAGCGTCGAAAGTGCTCTTCGGCCAGACTGCGCGCTAGAAAGTGCACCGGTCGGCGCCGTCCGGTCTGTCTCGGCTAGATTTCGGCTTCCGCGAAAATGCCTGATACCCAGTCAAGGAAGACCCTGAGACGCGGCGAAAGCTGGCGGTTCTGCGGATAGAGCGCCGAAAGCGGCGTCGGGGAGGGCGGAAACTCCCTGAGCACCTCGACCATGGTTCCCTGCAGCAGGTCCTGCTGCAGCCGGTAGCGCGGCGCCTGCATCAGTCCGAAACCGAGCCGTGCGAGTTCGGTCACCGTGTCTGAATTGTTGGCGGTGACGCGACTCGGCAGCGTGACCTCGCGCAAACCACCCTTCTGCGTGAATTCGAGCGGCAGGGTTGTTCCTGTGCGCGAGGAGACGAAGCCCACGCAGAGATGACCGTCGAGATCGTCGGGCGAAGCCGGAATGCCGTGGGTCTCCAGATAGGCGGGGCTGGCGCAGGTCACCTCCGCGATTGTCGTGAGCCGCCGCATGATCAGGCCGCTGTCGGGTTGCGCGCCCGCCCGGATTACGCAATCGACGCCCTCGCGGACCAGATCGACCAGCCGATCGCCCTGGCCGATGTGCAGGTCGAGATCGGGGTAGCGATCGAGAAACCGCGGCAGGTGCGGCAGCAGGAAGGTGTGGGTGAGCAGCGGGTGGGCGTCGATGCGCAGCAGCCCGTGCGGCCGGGCATCGCGGAAGGCGCTGCTTGCCTCCTCGAACTCGCTCAGGATCGACAGGCAGCGCTGGTAAAAGGCCTCGCCGTCGAGGGTCGGGGCGACATGGCGGGTGGTCCGCTCCAAGAGCCGGGCGCCGATATCGGCCTCCAGAGTCTTGATGGCTTCCGTGGCTGTTGACCGCGCAAGACCGAGATCCGCGGCCGCGGCACTCAGGCTTCGGCGCTCGACCACGCGGGTGAACAATGTCATGCGATCCAGACGATCCATGCTCACTGTTCATCACAGCCGAATTCTGATGTCAATTCCCATGTGATTGTTTGTGTTATCCGCCGGATCTATCTCCTTTGTCAGCAAGCAAGGAGACAAACATGAGCGAGAAACAAAATCGCGTTGCCATCGTCACCGGTGCCTCGAAGGGCATCGGCGCCGCCATCGCCCGCCGGCTGGCCCGGGATGGCACCGCGGTCGTGATCAATTATTCCCGCGATGCCGGCCTTGCCGAACAGGTGGTCGGCGACATCGAAGCCGGCGGAGGCCGCGCCATTGCGGTGGCAGCCGACATCGGCAGCGCGTCCGGCCTGCCTTCGCTGTTCGATGCCGCTGAAGAGGCCTTTGGCGGGGTCGATATCCTCGTCAACAATGCCGGCATGATGCAGCTCTCGCCGATCGCCGGCGTCGAGGACGATGCGTTCGAGCGGCAGATCGCCGTCAATCTCGGCGGCGTCTTTCGCGGCATGCGCGAAGGCGCCAGGCGCTTGCGCGACAACGGCCGCATCGTCAGCTTCTCGTCGAGCGTCGTCGGCATCTACCAGCCGACCTACGGCGTCTATGCCGCGACCAAGGCGGCGGTGGAGGCCATGACCCATATCCTGGCCAAGGAGCTGGGGACGCGCGGCATCACCGTCAATGCGGTGGCGCCCGGGCCGGTCGAGACCGAGCTGTTCATGACCGGCAAGTCGGAGGAGCTGGTGCAGAGCATCGCCGGCATGAATCCGTTCAAGCGTCTCGGCCAGCCCGACGACATCGCCAATGTCGTTTCGTTCCTCGCCGGTTCCGATGCGGCCTGGGTCAACGGCCAGGTCATCCGCGTCAATGGCGGCGTGGTCTGAGGAGGCAATGATGAGCAAGATCATTCTGATTACGGGTGCGTCGAGCGGTTTCGGCGCCATGGCGGCCCTGGAACTCTCCCGCGCGGGACACACGGTCTACGCCTCGATGCGCGATCCTGCTGCCCATGACGGCAAGCCGATGGGCGAAATCGCCAGGCACAGGCAGGAGGAGGACCTGGATATTCGTCCTCTTGCCCTCGACGTGACCTCGGACGCTTCGGTGGCGAATGCAGTGGAAAAGCTGATCGGCGAGGCCGGCCGCCTGGACGTGCTCATCCACAATGCCGGCCATATGGGCTTCGGGCCGACGGAAGCGTTCACGCCGGAGCAGCTGACGCGCCTCTACGATGTCAATGTGGTGGGCACCCAACGGCTCAACCGCGCCGCCCTTCCGCATATGCGGGCGGCTGGAAGCGGGCTGGTGGTCTGGATCGGATCGACCAGCACCCGCGGCGGCACGCCGCCCTTTCTGGCCGGATACTTCGCCGCAAAGGCCGGCATGGATTCGCTGGCGCAAAGCTATGCGCTTGAACTGGCCCGCTTCGGCATCGAGACCAGCATCGTCGTGCCCGGCGCCTTCACCCAGGGCACCCAGCACTTCGCCCATGCCATGCAGCCGGAGGACACCGCGCGTGCGGCGGAATACTGGTCGGGACCCTATGCCGGAGTCGATGGCGAGGTTCTGAGAGGTCTCGCCGGACTCGAACCCGACGACGCGGATCCGGGGGACGTGGCCCGCGCCGTGGTCGATCTGATCGCCATGCCGCACGGAAGCCGGCCGTTCCGGGTTCACGTCGATCCGTCCGACGACGGCGCGGAAGTCGTCAACCGGGTCGCCGACCGCGTGCGCGCCCAGTTGCTGGAGCGCATCGGCCTTGCCGGCCTGCTCCATCCATCCAGCCCAACCTGAAGCAAAGGAGACAGATATGCCGTTCATCAACATCAAGACGCCGGAAGGCGCATTGTCAAAAGTCCAGAAGGAAGAGATCGTCCACCGCGCCACGGACCTGATGGTCGAATATTTCAGCGAGGCGGCGCGGCCGCACACGATGGTGCTGATCGAGGAGGTCAGGGATGGCGGCTACGGCCGCGCCGACGAGGTCTTCATCCTGCCGCCCGAGTATCGCGCCGCGGACTGAACGCGAGTTCAAAGAAACGGCCCGGCGCGAAATGTCCGCCCGGGCCGTTTCCCGTTTTGCAGGCGGCTGTGCCTACAGCTTCTTCCAGGTCTGGCTTTCGCAGAGCACGGCCAGCACGCAGCCGGTCATCTTCAGCGAGCTGCCCGACAGCGTGGCGCTGCCCTTGTAGGTCTTGCCGTTCGACGGCTTGGTGATCGATCCCGAATACTTGTTGCCGCCATCGGCCTTCATCTTGCCGATCGACTGGCCGGAATATTCGCCGGATGTCAGCTTGATGCAGAAGGATCCGCCGCAGGGGCTGATCATGGCGTTGTCGCCGGCCTTGGTCTTCCAGGCGCCCTCGATCGGGTCTGCAAGGGCGGGGGCGGCCATGGCGGCCAGGATTGCGCCCGCGAGAATCAGTTTACGGATCATTGTTTCCTCCCAGAAAATGCGCCGATCCACCAGCGCCAGATCTAACGTAGCTTACGTCTACGTAAAGGTAAACGGGAATTTTGGTCTCGGCCGCGGCGATCAGCCATGGTCGTCCGGCGCTGATCCGGCCCGCCGGCAAGTGCCTCCGCGCATCGATTGTTTTGACGCTTGGACGGCATTTGCAGAAAATGCGATTGGTTCGTGGTTAGCCAAAGGTTGCGATTGCGACACTGGGAAATCCGCCCTTCCGGAGCGGAATCGCGCAAAGCAAAGGCGTGCGATGTTTAACGGAATCGCAAATTTACCAAGCATTTGAACTTTGTTTGTCTTGCATTAAGCAAGCAATTTAACGGCAATTTCAGCCGGCAGGGGCACACTTGGTCTCAAGAAAGAGCGACGGCAGTGACCGCCGCCGGAGACAGGCAAAGACCAGACGACCGGAAAAATCCGGCGCAAAGAAGACCAGGACGACGGCTCCTCAAGGGCTGACAGGGAAAACCAGACGAACCGACCTAACGGGGATTACGAAAATGGCACGCTACGAAATTCAGGATCTCGACCAGGCCAGCATCGGCGGCGAAGCCCGCGCGGACATCTTCTGCGAAATGGGACTGATGTATGCCACCGGCCGCGAATGCGACGTCGATCTCGTCGCCGCCCACAAGTGGCTCAACATCGCCGCCATCAAGGGCTCCGACCGCGCCGCGAGATTGCGCGCCGAACTGGCGGAAAGCATGACCAAGTCGGAACTGGCGACCGCGCTCCGCCAGGCCCGCGAATGGATGACCATGCACTGAGCCCGACCCGACGGTCGGACTTGCCGGGATCATCATTGGCTTCAGACGACAGGCGCGCTTGACGCAGCCGGGCAGCCCGCACCGCGGGACGAGCCAGACAGTTTGCCTCGAGGGGAAGGGGCGCGGGCCGGCGGAGGGGACGCCGCAGGCTCGCAGGGAACCGTGACCGGCCGGAAACAGGCGGGCACGGTTCCTCGCGTTTCAGAGCGCGGCAAGCACTTCCGGCAGGATTTGCGCGAACAGCGCCAGGTCGGGCTCAGGTCCGACCGACACCCGGATGCAGCGGTTGAGCGGGGCCGGGCCCGGCATGCGGATGAAGATGCCGCGGCCGACCAGGCCTTCCAGAATCGCTTTGGCGCGCGGAGCGCCTCCACCGCAATCCATGCTGACGAAATTGGTGGCCGAGCCAATCGGGACGAGACCGTTGTCGCGCGCGATTGCCGACAGCCGGTCGCGGCCGGCCGACACCGACCGGACCACGTGATCAAGCCAGGGGGCATCATCAAGGGCCGCAAGGGCCGCTACCTGGCCGAGCCGGTTGACGCCGAAATGGTTGCGCACCCGGTGGAAGCGCGCCACCGTCTCGGGCACGCCGAAGGCATAGCCGACGCGCAGGCCGGCCAGACCGTAGGCCTTGGAGAAGGTGCGGAAGCGCACGACATTCGCCATTCCGGACAGCGCGTCGATCGCTGGCACGGCGTCGCCGGGCGCGGTCTCGCAATAGGCCTCGTCGAGCACCAGCAGGGTGGTCTCGGGCAGCGCCCGGGCGAAGGCCACGAGGTCGGCGGCGGAATGCCAGGTGCCCATCGGGTTGTCCGGATTGGACAGGTAGACCAGCGGCGCCTGCTCGCGGACGACGGCCTCGCGAAGGGCGTCGAGATCCTCGCGGTCGTCGCGGTAGGGCACGGTGACCAGCCGGCCACCGAAACCCGCGACATGGAAATTGAACGTCGGGTAGGCGCCGAGCGAGGTGACCACCGGCGTGCCGGGCTCGACGATCAGCCGCACGATCAGCCCGAGCAGGCAGTCGATGCCTTCGCCGACCACGACCGACTCGGGGGCGACGCCGAGCCGGGCGGCCAGCGCCTGGCGCAGCTCGTGGTTCTCCGGGTCGCCATAGCGCCAGCTGAGCGGCGCGGCCTCCGCGATGGCGGCGATCACCGACGGCGCCGGGCCAAAACCGTTCTCGTTGGCGCCGAGCCGGGCGCGGAAGTCGGCGCCCCGGGCGCGCTCCTGGGTCTCAGGCCCGACAAAGGGCACCGTCGGCGGCAGCGATTCGGCTAGCGGGGTAAAACGCGGGAAGACGGGCATGGGCGGGATCCGGTCTGAGGCAACGGTCCAATCCCTAGCGGCAAGCGGGAACGGCTTCAAGCCGCCGGGCGATCTTTGCCGCAGCGGGTTGTCGTCCGGAACCTCGATGTCCGTCACCCCGGACTTGATCCGGGGTCCAGCCACGGCGCGTCTGCGCCGTGAGAGACTCATGGTGCTGAAGAGAACGGTCTTCCGGCGCATGGACATGCGCCTGCTGGATGCCGGATCAAGTCCGGCATGACGGAGGAGGGGTGGGCAAAAACCAGAACCCGCATAAAACCCGTTGGCAACCAAGGGTGGCGCAGCTAGGCTTGCCAGGCGTTGGGTTGCAGGGGCGGGCAGGCGATGCCGGAATGGCTGGCAGAAATTGGCGATCTCAACAGATACGCGCAGATCGCAACAATCTGCGGGTTCTTGTTGGCGCTGATCACTGCAATCCTTGTTCTCGTCGGCAAATTTTTCTCAGTATTGCGGGGACTGCTCTCGGGAATCTTTTGGGTCGCGCGCGGTTTCAAGCGCAGACAGCCGGAGCCGATCCGGGTCGTGCTTGAACAGCCGGCGGTTCCTTTGCCCGTTCTCCAGCCCAAGTTCAGACCCGGACCGATCAACCTCCCGGCCGGACGGCCGGTCGTCGGGCGGGAGGCGGAGGTGGCGGAGTTGCGGCGCAAGCTCCTGGCTTCGACGGAGGGCAATGTGTCGGTGACCAATTCCGGGGCGGTGCTGCGCGGGCAGGGAGGGCTCGGCAAGTCGACGCTGGCACGGCGCTATGCCGAGCTGCATGGCGGCGACTATAACGGCGTCGTCTGGGTCGAGGCGCTCAACCGGCAGGCGATTATCGAGGGGCTGGTGGCGCTGTGCGCGCATGTTGAACAGCCGGTCCCCGACGTGCCACAGCTCCAGCATGCGCAAGCGGTGCTGGCCGGGATTGCCCGCAGCGGCCAAGCCTGGCTGTTCATCTATGACAATGTCGAGGACTACGCGGATCTCAAGGGCCTGCTGCCGCCTCCGGGCACGCATCTCATCGTCACCACGCGGCAGGGCGCGGGCTGGCCGGGCTTCGCGGTGATGCTGCTCGACAGGCTCAGCTTCGAAGCCGAGGGTTCCCCGGCGGTGAGATTGTTGATGCAGGAGGCTGGGCGCGAGGACGGAGCTTCCGAGGCCCGGGCGCTGGCCGAGGATCTGGGCGGGCTGCCGCTGGCGCTGGTGGTGGCGGGGCGGCTAATCCAGGCCACCGGCGAGGGCTTTGGCGCCTACCGGGCGCGGCTGGATGACATCCTCAGGCAAGCGCCGCAAAACGAGGACTATCGGACTTCGGCGATGGGCGCGGTGCAGTTGTCCTATGATAGACTTTCCGGGGACGCCCGGATGGTTGCCGATCTCTGCGCCTGGTGGGCTCCGGATGGGCTGGAGCCGCGGCTGCTGACCGATGCGCCGCAGGGCTGGCTTTGGGACAGGTGGCTTCAGGATATTGCGGTGCCGGTTCAGTTGCTTGCCGCAGACGCCGGCCGGGTGCGCGCCGGCTTTGCCGAGCTGGCCTCGCGGTCGCTCCTGGACGGCAGGTCTGGAAGCTGGTCGATGCACCTGATGACGGCGACATCGCTCAGGCATTTGCAGTCGGAGCTTGGAGACTCGGAAACGGCCATGGCAGCATCAGCGCTGCTGGCGGCGGTCTATCCGGGTGGGCGAGATGGTCCGCACCAGCCGAGTACATGGCCATTATTCGCCCGGCTGACGCCGCACGTGCGTGCGATACTTGCTGCCGGCGCAGCGCCGGCTACGGAGGCGATGGATTTCCTGCATAATCAATCGGCGGTCTATCTCGACAAGATTGCCGACTATCCCGGCGGGCTGGAGATGGCGCGGGCTTCATTGGTGCTGAAACAACAGCTGTTGCCAGAGAACCATCGCGACATCGCTGTCGGCTTCGCCAATCTCGGCGTGGCCTTGATGAGGACAGGCCAAATGCCGGAAGCTGAGGTGAATCTGCGCCGTGCAGTGGTGCTGGACGAGATGCACCGGCCGGGTAGTCTGGATCTAGCTGACCACTATGAAATGCACGGTGGTGCTCTTTTCCGACTGGCGGAAGCTGGAGAGCGGGGAGCGTTCGGCAAGGCTGTGAAGCGGAATCAGCAGGCACTGATCCTGTACCGGCGGCTTGCGGGCCGCAATAGTTGGCAAACCGCGCAATCGCTGCATAGCCTAGCTTTTTTGCGAAACCGACAAGGCCGAAAAATCGTTGCTGGGCTGCTGGCTGACGCGGCGCTGAGGATTGGCCGCGAAGCTCTTGACGCCGGCGATGCTCGGCTAGGTCCGCTTCTCGTAAATTTGGGATCCATATGGCTCTTATCCGGATATCCGGATCGGGCCTTGCCGCTGCTGCGCGACGCCCTGCAGCTTTGGCAAAATGTCTTTGCTGCCCATCCGCAACACCCGAACACGCGGGACACTGCCAGTTGGCTAATTCCCTGTCTCGTGGCGTTGGGGTTGGCGGGGGACAGAACTGCGGATCTGCGGGCGGAGGCGCGGGCGCTCTGCGAGCGCTATGGCTTCGATTTTGCCGATATGGAGGAAATTGCCAAGCAATACGTGTAGAATCCTCGGCAGGATTGAGGCGCAGCGCGGATGGATACGGCGGCGTACCGCAGGATCGGGCGGGGCATCGCGGCTATAGAAGACGACCTGATTTCGGCACGCGGACCCTCGGCTCCGTCACCCCGGACTTGATCCGGGGTCCAGCCACGGCGCGTCTGCGCCGTGAGAGACTCATGGTGCTGAAGAGAACGGTCTACCTGCGCATGGCGCCTGCCGGATGCCGGATCAGGTCCGGCATGACGGAAGACCAGACCGAATTTCCCGCCTGGCCCCTCGTGGTTCGAGGCTCGGCGGGGCGCCGAGCACCTCATCATGAGGGGAACAACCCGGCCTCCGCGCCAAAGTGGGCCACCGCGCTTTGCCTCGCGCGCCGGGCGGTCTATGACGAAGATCCCTTTCAAGTTTCCGAGTCTCCCGCCCATGCCCGCCTTTGCCGAAACCATCATCGTCGTCTTCGCGCTCATCGCCATCGGCTACGGCGCCGCCTGGACGAGGATCCTCAGGCCGGAGACCGGCGAGGGGCTGTCGGATTTCGTCTTCACCATCGCCGTGCCGCTGCTCCTGTTTCGCACCATCGCCACCGCCGGCTTCGACCACGGATTGCCGCTGGCGCTGTGGGCGACCTATTTCACCGGCGTGCTCGTGACCTGGACGGCCGCGCACGGCCTGATCCGCTCCGGTTTCGGGCGCGACACCCGCGCCGGCGTGGTGGCGGGCGTGACCGCGGCGTTCTCCAACCTGGTGCTGCTCGGCGTGCCGTTCATCTCCGGAATCTTCGGCGAACCGGGACTGGCGATCCTGTCGCAGGTGGTCTCGATCCACCTGCCGATCATGATGGCAGCCTCGATCCTGCTGTTCGACTGGGCCATGCGGCGCGACGGCGTGTCCTCCGCGCCGGCAGGCTTCATGCCGATGCTGAGGAGCTTTCTCGGTCAGCTGCTCGTCAATCCGTTGATCATCGGCATCCTCGCCGGCATCGTCGTGCGGGTGAGCGGGCTTGCCATCCCCGGAGTCCTCGACCGCGTCATCGCCAGCCTGGCGGGCGTCGCGGGGCCCGTGGCACTGTTTGCCATGGGCGTGGCGCTGCGCGGCTACGGCATCCGCGGCCAGATTCCGCAATCTCTGGCGACGGTCGGGCTGAAGCTGGTGCTGATGCCGGCGGTGGTGCTGGGCATGGCGCTGCTCTTGGGCCTGCCGGAGCTTGTGGCGAAGGTCGTGGTGGCGATGGCGTCGCTGCCCGCAGGGGTCAATTCCTGGTTGATCGCCAGCCGCTTCGGCACCGGCCAGCGTCTTGCATCCACTGCGATGACGCTCGGTACGGTGCTCGCGGCGCTGTCGACCGGCATCTGGCTCTTGATCGCCGACCTGCTGTTCTGACCCGCCGGATGCCAGCAATTCCGCCAGTCCGATTTCCATCGGAGCGGCTGCGAGTTTCGTTTGTTTTCGTTTGACATTCGTTATTGGTTCGATTTAAATTCGAGGTGATCAGAACGCGCATGTCGGGGAGGGACAGATGCCAGCGGAGAAGCTCCACGACGTGTTCGTCATCGGGGGCGGCATCAACGGTTGCGGCATCGCCCGCGATGCGGTCGGCCGCGGCTACTCGGTCTTCCTGGCGGAAATGAACGACCTCGCCTCCGGCACGTCGTCCTGGTCCTCCAAGCTGATCCATGGCGGCTTCCGCTATCTCGAATACTACGAATTCCGGCTGGTGCGCGAGGCGCTGGGCGAGCGCGAGGTGCTGCTCGCCAATGCGCCCCACATCATCTGGCCGTTGCGCTTTGTGCTGCCGCACCACAAGGAGATGCGGCCGGCATGGCTGCTCAGGCTCGGCCTGTTCCTCTACGACCACATAGGCAAGCGCAAGCTGCTGCCCGGCACCCGGACCGTCAACCTGAAGACATCGCCTGTCGGCAAGCCGCTCAAGCCGATCTTCTCCAAGGGCTTCGAATATTCCGACTGCTGGGTCAACGACGCCCGCTTCGTGGTGCTCAATGCCCGCGACGCCGCCGACCGCGGCGCCGAGATCCGCACCCGCGCCGAGGTGGTGTCGGCACAGCGCAAGGACGGCCACTGGCAGGTCACCGTCGCCGACCGGCTCGGCGGAACAGAGCAGATCGTGCACGCCCGGCTCCTTGTCAATGCCGGCGGGCCCTGGGTCGACCGCGTCCTCTCCGGCGTCGTCGGCCGCAACGACGCGCACAATGTCAGGCTGGTGCAGGGCAGCCACATCGTGGTGCCGAAGCTGCATGACCACGACCGCGCCTACATCTTCCAGAACGGCGATGGCCGCATCATCTTCGCCTTGCCCTACGAGGAGGATTTCACCCTCATCGGCACCACCGATCTCGACTATGAGGGCGATCCCCGCGACGTGAAGATCTCCGACAGCGAGATCGACTATCTTTGCGCCGCGGCCAGCGAGTACTTCGCGAGACCGGTCGAGCGCACCTCGATCGTCTGGACCTATTCCGGCGTCCGGCCGCTGTTCGACGACGGCGCCTCGACGGCGCAGGAGGCGACGCGCGACTATGTGCTCAAGCCCGATCCCGGCGAGGGGGCGCCGCTCATCAACATTTTCGGCGGCAAGATCACCACCTCGCGCAAGCTGGCGGAATCGATGCTGGAACTGATCGAAGCGCGGCTGGGCACGAAGGGGCCGAAATGGACCCACCATGCGCCCCTGCCGGGAGGTGATTTTCCGGCCGACGGCTACGAGCACCAGGTGGCGGCGCTGCTCGGCGACTACCCCTTCCTGCAGCCGGCGCAGGCGCGACGCTATGTCAGGCTCTACGGAACCCGTGCGCGCATGCTGCTGGGCACTGCGTCCTCAACGGCTGACCTCGGCGACCGCTTCGGCGACGACCTCTATGGCGCCGAGGTCGATTACCTGATGGCGCAGGAATGGGCGCTGGAGGCCTCCGACGTGCTGTGGCGCCGGACCAAGCGAGGCCTGCGGCTCGGCGGCGACGAGGTCGCGGCACTCGAGAGCTACATGCGCGCCAGGCGCGCGGCGCGCTGAACCGTGGACAGCCCGGGGCTGGGGCTATGCCGCGGCTCTGTTTCGGGATCAAATGCGCCCCGACACCACGATGACAGACCGCGCCGGCCAGGCGCGCGACCCATGGGAGACCAGCATGAGCGGCTACATTCTCGCGATCGACCAGGGCACGACCTCGACCCGGGCGATCGTCTTCGACGGGGAGATGAAGATCATCGCCACCGGCCAGAAGGAATTCGCCCAGCATTTTCCGCAGTCGGGCTGGGTCGAGCACGATCCGGAGGAGATCTGGTCGACGGTGCTGTGGTCGGTGAAGCAGGCGCTGAAAAAGTCCGCGCTGCAGGCCGCCGACATCACCGCCATTGGCATCACCAACCAGCGCGAGACGGTGGTGGTCTGGGAGCGCGACACCGGCAGGCCGATCCACAACGCCATCGTCTGGCAGGACCGGCGGACCGCCGCCTATTGCGAAAAGCTCAAGCGGCTAGACCTGGAGAAGGTTTTCACCAAGAAAACCGGACTGCTGCTCGACCCCTATTTCTCCGGCACCAAATTGTCGTGGATGCTCGCCAACGTGAAGGGTGCGCGGGCGAGGGCGGCCAAGGGCGAACTCTGCTTCGGCACCATCGACACGTTCCTGATATGGCGGCTGACCGGCGGCAGGTCCTTCGTCACCGACGCCACCAATGCGTCGCGGACGCTGATGTATAATATCGGCTCCAACGAGTGGGACGCCGAACTGCTCAAGGTGCTGCGGGTGCCCGAGCCGATGCTGCCCGAGGTCAAGGATTGCGCCGCCGATTTCGGCGTCACCGACAAGAAACTGTTCGGTGCCGAGATCCCGATCCTCGGCGTCGCCGGCGACCAGCAGGCGGCCACCATCGGCAACGCCTGCTTCGAGCCGGGAATGATCAAATCCACCTATGGCACCGGATGCTTCGCGGTGCTCAATACCGGCGCGGACATGGTGCGGTCGAAGAACCGGTTGCTGACCACCATAGCCTACCGGCTCGACGGTAAGACCACCTATGCGCTCGAAGGCTCGATCTTCATCGCCGGCGCCGCCGTGCAATGGCTGCGCGACGGCATCAAGGTGATCGGCAAGGCCGAACACAGCGGCGCGCTCGCCGCCGAAGCCGACCCGACCCAGGATGTCTACATGGTGCCGGCCTTTACCGGACTTGGTGCGCCGCACTGGGACGCGGAGGCGCGCGGCGCCATTTTCGGCCTGACGCGCAACAGTGGACCGGCGGAGTTCGCACGCGCGGCGCTGGAGGCGGTCTGCTACCAGACCCGCGACCTGCTCGACGCCATGCACAAGGACTGGAAGAGTTCCGACACCGACACGGTGTTGCGCGTCGACGGCGGCATGGTGGCCTCGGACTGGACCATGCAGCGGCTGGCCGACATTCTCGACGCGCCGGTGGACCGCCCGGCGATTCTGGAGACCACGGCGCTGGGGGCCGCCTGGCTCGCCGGGCAGCGGGCCGGCATCTGGCCGAAGCAGAAGGCCTTCGCCAGATCCTGGTCGCGCGACACCCGCTTCGCGCCGAGGATGGACGAGAAGACCCGCAACGCCAAGCTCAAGGGCTGGCGCGACGCGGTGCGGCGGACGCTGAGCAAGATCTAGACTTCCCGCGAAGAGCACCATAGATTTCAAGATCTTGCGCCGCGGTCGCTTCGCCGCTGGCGGAGGTGCGGTCGTGTGGAAATCCCCGGCGGACGAGCGAGGCAAGACGATGCGGCAGATCCAGACTATCCTGTCCCGATGGCGCGACCGGCGTGCGGTGCCCGCGAAGAGCGCCACCGACAGGACGGCGGATTCGGGACACCATTTCGTCGAGCTCGATGGCCACAGCTTCCACTACCGCGCATGGGGGCAGGCGGACTCACCGATCCTGCTCATGCTGCACGGCTTTCCCGAATACAGCGATGCCTGGTCGGAAGTGGCCGAAGCGCTGGCCGGCTCCTACCGCTGCATTGCGCCGGACCAGCGCGGATATGGCCAGAGCTGGGCACCGCCGGAGGTGGAGTCCTACGGGCTTCGGCTGCTGGTGCATGACATGGCGGCCCTGATCGGACAGCTCGGAGGCCCGGTCACGGTTGTCGGTCACGACTGGGGCGCGGCCGTGGCCTACGGGTTGGCCATGTTCCGGCCGGAGCTGGTGTCGCGCCTGGTGGTGATCAACGGGGTCCACCCGGTGCCGTTCCAGCGCGAAGTCGCTGCCGGCGGCGCGCAGTCGGCCGCCTCGCAGTATATCCGGCTGCTGCGCGCGGAAGGCTCGGAGGAGAGGCTGGTGGCCAACGACTTCAAGGCGATGCTGGGCGTGTTCTCGGGCAAGATGGGAATGGAGTGGCTGAGTCCGGAAAAACACGAAGGCTACAGGCGGGCCTGGTCTGACGCCGCCCGGGTACGATCCATGGTCAACTGGTATCGCGCCTCGCCGCTGTCGGTGGCGCGGCCGGGAAGTCCGCTCAGCGAGGTTCCGCGCCTGCCGGTGGAACTGCTGCATGTGCGCTGCCCGCATCTGGTGATCTGGGGCGATGGCGACACCGCATTGCTGCAGGTGTGCCTGGAAGGCCTCGACGAATTCGCTGCCGACCTGACGGTGCGCCACGTGGCGGATGCCGATCATTGGATCTGTCACCAGCAGCCTGCACAGGTGGCGGAGCTGATCGGCTCCTGGCTAGCCGAGCGCGCCTGAGACAGAGGCCGGGTGCAGGGGCGGGCAGACCGGCCTGGCCTTTGCCGAACCGCTTTGCGCGCCGGCATGCAATGCAAATCCACGAGACCGGCCGCGCTCCGGCCCTTGGATGGGATGCGGCCAAGGGTTCGTCATGCGGATCGCCAATGCGGCCGATCCGCCGGCTCACATGCCGGCATGCCATGTTGACCACGGATCGAGGATTTCGCCGGTGGCTTCCTTACACGATGACGTCCTCCACCGGGCGCCTGAGCGATCGCGGCATCGGCTGCCCGTAACCGTATCGAAGCACCAGGTCGGGACGCCGGTCGCCGATGCCCAGCCACCGGGCGAAGGCCCGGCGATGGTCGGCCACCTCCACCGGCTGGTTGACGAAGGCATGGCTGATGCCAAGGGCGGTGGCCTGCAACGCAAGCCGCTGGCAGCTGCGGCCGGACTGCACCCAATGGGCCCGGTCGTTCCGTTCCGTGACGATCACCGCCAGGCCCGCGGAGGAGCGGATCTGCCGGGCGAGCTTGTCGTTGTCGGCCCCGGTCCTCAAGACCAGCTCGAAGGCCAGGCCGCCGAGCCAGGCGGGCAGTTCCGGGTTGCCGGTGCAGCCGCTGAACAGTCCGTCGCGATGGCTGCCGGCCTGCCGGGCATTGAAGCGGATCCATGACTTGAGTTCCGCCACGAAACGCGGATCGGCGACCTGGGCGGCGTTGGCGGCGACGATCATCTCCAGCGCCTGCTCGATAAGCGTCCTGTCGGTCATTACAATGAGCTCGGCGCCCTCGACACGGGCCGCCGCCCGGAGCTTTTCCAGGTCGTCGCCTGAAACGGCTCTGCCGTCATAGTCCGAGCGGGTGCACTGGCGCCGCAGGATGGCGTCGAAGAGCGGTGGCTGGCTTGTGGCGGAGGCAGAGACATCAATCTCGACGGCGGCTTCGGGACCATCCCGGAAGACGATGCCGGCGGCCTTTCCCGCCGCCATGGCCGCAAGCGCAAGGTTTTCGCCGGCGCAGCCGAGGCTCGCATAGAGGTGATGGTCGTCGGGGTCGACCACCGGCGTCTGCCTGGCCATGTCGGGCCTGATCCGGATGACCCGGCCGGAGCGCTCGAAAAGCCAAGGCTGGGTGTTGTGGGAGTTGGCCGCCAGCGTCGCGTAATGCACGAGATAGGCGAGGTCGGGGTCGGCTGAGGGGTGCCGGGGAACCCACACCGACTCCGCCAGATCCTCGTAGGCCGGCGATGCCTGCAATGCATAGGCCGCGGCGCCCGTAACGGCGGCCGCGGCTGCGCCCAATATGATCGTCCTGCGCGTGACCATTTTCGGATCTCCTGACCGGTTCGCACCGGACAGTCTGCGAGATCGGCGCCTGGCTGCCATGATCAGGATCAATCGGGCGAGACCCGACACCGGATCTTCCGGTGCCGGTATCCACGCGGCCTTGCTATTCCTCGAAGGCGACGGTGACGCCAGGCTTGACCATCTTGGCCAGTTCGCCGGCGTCCCAGTTGGTCAGGCGGACGCAGCCGTGCGATTCGGTCTTGCCGATGGCGGATGGCTCGGGCGTGCCGTGGATGCCGTAGGTGGGCCTGGAGAGCGCGATCCACATCGTGCCGACAGGGCCGTTCGGGCCCGGCGGGACCTCCAGAACCTTGTCGTTCTCGCCCTGCTTGAAGTTGACCTTGGGGTTGTAGGTGTAGCCGGGATCCGGCGCGATGCGCTTGACCTCGACCATGCCCGAAGGCGACGGCGTGTCGGAGGAGCCGATGGTGGCCGGATAGGCGGCGACCAGCTTGCCCGCCTCGTCATAGGCCCGAACCTGCTTGCGGCCCTTGTCGGCGACGATGCTGGCGACCACGCCGGTGCGCGCCTTGCCGGGGATCGCCACCTTGATGATGGTGCCCTGGCGGGTGAAGTCGGCGTCCGGGTTTATTTCCTTCAGATAGGCCTCGTCCATGTGGAAGCGCTCGGCAAGCATTTCCACCGTCGAGGTAAAGGCCATCCGCTCCAGCTTGGCCTTTTCGGCGTAGTCGGTCGGAATCGAGGCGACATAGGGGCCGGCGGCGTCCTCGGCGGTGATGGTGTAGGAGCCGAAGGCCAGGCCTTCGCCGGCCGCCAGCCGCTGCATCACGGTGTCGGTGTCGGCCGGATCAAGCGTTTCTCCGGTGGCTTCCTTCCAGGCGCTCAGCGCCTTGGCGACATTGCCGCCCAGGCGGCCGTCGATGACGCCCGGCGACATGCCGTTGCGGTCGAGAAAGACCTGCAGGGCGACGACCTGCGGCTTGGAGATCTTCGGCCAGACCGGCTGCTGCTGCACGTTCTTCTGCTGCGGCTGGCCCTGGTCGGGATAGGCCTGGATGGCTCCGGGGATGTCCTGCGCGGCCGGCTGCTGCTCGTCGGGCACGGTTCCGGTGATCGGGTCGAGATTGCCTCGGTCGATGCTGGCGGCGTCGTAGCCGTCGTCGCTCCCGGGCTGCATCGGAGCCGGCGGCTCGGGAAAGGCGTCGGCGCTGTCGTTGCCGAAGGTTTCGTTCTCGAGGCCCACGCCGCCGTAACTGCGCTGGTAGTCGCGCGCCGACATCTCGATGGCGACCACCTCGTTCCAGTCATTGATCAGGAGATTGCGGCCGAATTCGTCGGCGACGATCCGCACAGTGCCGAGCTCAGGCATGTCGCGGATCAGCCGTCCGTCGGGGCTGACCAGCACGGTGTCGCCTTCGCGCCACTGGGCCGCGGCCGGGAGCGTGGTCGCCAGCATGGAGGCGGCAAGGAGAAGGGCGGTGGTTCGGGCGATACGCAGTCCGGACATTTTCGAATCAACCTGCATGATGGAGTGGATGGCGAGACCATCATTGCTCGCTTATGGTGAATGCAAGCTGAACAAAGCCACCGATAACGGCTTCAATAGGGCAGACCGACATAGTTTTCCGCCAAGGCGGCCTGCGCCGTCTCCGATCCGAGCGTGTAGGCGAGTTCGGCGTCGTGGATCCGCTCGTCGAAGGGCGCGCGATCGGGGAACTGGTGCAGCATCATGGTCATCCACCAGGAGAAGCGCACCGCCTTCCAGGCCCGGTCCAATGCGCGAGCCGAATAGGCATCGAGCGTGAGCGGCGACCGGTCGCGATAGTGCTCGCGCAGCCCCTCGAACAGGTAGTGTACGTCCGAAGCCGCGAGATTGAGCCCCTTGGCTCCGGTCGGCGGCACGATATGGGCGGCGTCGCCGACCAGGAACAGACGGCCGAAGCGCATCGGCTCGGCCACGAACGACCTCAGCGGCGCGATCGACTTCTCGAAGGATGGCCCGGTGACGACGGCATCCGCCGCGGACTCGGGCAGGCGGCGGCGCAGTTCATCCCAGAAACGCTCGTCGCTCCAGGCCTCGACGCTGTCGCCGGCATTGCACTGGACATAGTAGCGGCTGCGGCTCGGCGAGCGCATCGAGCACAGCGCGAAGCCGCGCGGATGGTTGGCGTAGATCAGTTCGTGGCTGACCGGCGCCACGTCGGCGAGGATGCCGAGCCAGCCGAAGGGATAGACCTTCTCGAAGGTCCGGATGGCGGCCTCGGGCACGGCGCGGCGGCTGGCGCCGTGAAAGCCGTCGCAGCCGGCGATGAACTCGCAGTCGATGCGCAGATCCTCGCCCTCCAGGCGGCAGGTGACGAAGGGATGGACGCCGTCGAAGCCGTGCGGTTCGACATTTTCGGCCTCGTAGTGAGTGACGCCTCCAGTGGCCGTGCGTCGGTCGACCAGGTCGCGGGTGACTTCGGTCTGGCCATAGACCATCACCGACTTGCCGCCGGTGAGCCGCTTGAGATCGATGCGGTGGCTGACGCCGTCATGGGCGATGGCGAAGCCGTCATGGACCAGTCCCTCCGTGTGCATGCGGGCACCGACGCCGACCTGATCGAGCAGGCCGACGGTTCCCGGTTCGAGCACCCCGGCGCGGACCCGCGCCAGCACATGGGCCCTGGTGCTCCGCTCGAGCACGATCGTGTCGATGCCGATGTCGTGCAGCAACTGCCCGAGGAGCAGGCCGGACGGCCCGGCGCCGATGATGCAGACCTGGGTGCGGACGGTTTTCATGATCGTGTCCCCATGTGCTGGACGGCACCAAGCAAAGAGATGGCTGTGGAGAGACCGGCGCCTGCGGCCTCGCACATCCGCGGCAGCAGCAGCCATTCCAGCGACCAGGCGGCGCCGGAGCGCTCGGCTTCGTGGACAAGCGACTGGTGCAGGCCGGAGACCAGCGTGGCGTTGAAGCGGGCGAGCGTGACAAGCCGCTCGGCGGCGACCGGGTTCTGCTTGTGCGGCATGGCGGAGGAACCGCCGCCGCCGGAGATGCGGATGTCGTCCTCTCCACGCAGCGCCATCAACGCCACGTCCTGGCCGATCTTGCCCAGCGCGCCGGTCAGTTCCGAGAGCAGGCCTGCATATTCGGCGATCGGCCCGCGCTGGTTGTGCCAGCTGTGGCCAGGCCAGGGCAGGCCGATGCGCCGGGAAAGGGCCGCGGCGACGGCGGGTCCGGCGGCGCCGAATTCGGCGAGATTGCCGACCGGTCCACCGAACTGCAGCACCTCGAGCCGAGGGCGCAGATCGGCAAGCCGCTCCCGCAGCGCCGCAAGCGGCCGTGACCAGGCCTCGATGCGATCGCCGGCGGTGAAGGCAAGCGCCGGCTGCATGCGGGTGATTGCCATCAGCCGGTGCTGGCCGAAGCGGTCGTTCAACGCGGAAAGGGCGGCGATCAGTTCGGCGATGCGTCCGGCGATCAGATCATTGACCTGGCCCAGGGCCTGCATGGCGGCGGTGTCGACGAGATCCTGGCTGGTGGCGCCGTGATGGACGATGCCCTTGCCCGGGGCACCTACATGGGCTTTGAGCTGGCGCACGAAGTCTGGCACCGGCAGCCCGTCGGCCTGCACACCGGCGGTGATCGCCGCCAGATCGGGCGCAAAGCCTTGCATGGCCGTTGCGACTTGCCGGACGGTTTCCGCGTCCGCCTGGCCCGCATCGCCGAGTGCCAGCGCCAGCGCGATCTCGTAGCGGAGATAACGCTGCAGCATGGCGGCGTCGCCGAAGGCCGAAGCAATCCCGGCATCGCCGGCGAACTGTGTCATCCAGTCACCGCCGCCGGCCATCTCAGACCCGCTCAAGGGCGATGGCGATGCCCTGGCCGACACCGATGCACATGGTGGCGAGCGCCAGCCTGCTGCCGGTGAGCGAAAGTTCGAGCGCCGCAGTGCCGGCGATGCGGGCGCCGGACATGCCGAGTGGGTGGCCCAGCGCGATGGCGCCGCCATTCGGATTGATATGGGTCGCGGCCTCGTCCAGTCCCAGCTGGCGCAGCACGGCGATGCCCTGGCTGGCGAAGGCCTCGTTGAGCTCGACGATGTCGAAATCCGCCGGCCGAAGGCCGAGGCGGGCGCAGAGCTTCTCGGTGGCGGGCGCCGGGCCCATGCCCATGATGCGTGGGGGCACGCCGGCGGTGGCGCCGCCGAGTATGCGGGCGATCGGGGTAAGCCCGAATCGGCGCGCGGCGGCTTCGGTTGCGATGATCAGGGCGGCGGCGCCGTCATTGACGCCCGAGGCGTTGCCTGCCGTCACCGTGCCGCCGGCGCGGAAGGGCGCCTTGAGTTTTGCCAGCGACTCGATCGTCGTGGCGCGGGGATGCTCGTCGCGGTCGACGACGATGGCGTCGCCCTTGCGCTGCGGAATGGTCACCGGTGTGATCTCGCGCGCGAGGCGGCCGTTGTCCTGGGCGGCGGATGCCTTGGCCTGGGAGCGGACGGCGAAGGCATCCTGGTCCTCACGCGATATGTTGTAGTCTTCCGCGACATTCTCGCCGGTCTCGGGCATCGAATCGACGCCGTACTGGGCCTTCATCAGCGGGTTGACGAAGCGCCAGCCGATGGTGGTGTCGTAGATTTCGGCGTTGCGCGAGTAGGCGGTCTCGGCCTTGGGCATGACGAAGGGCGCGCGCGACATCGATTCGACGCCGCCGGCGATGGCGATTTGCGCCTCGCCGGAGCGTATCAGCCGCGAGGCGGCGAGCACCGCATCCATGCCGGAGCCGCAGAGCCGGTTGAGCGTGCCGCCGGGAACCGACACCGGCAGGCCCGCTAGCAGCGACGCCATGCGGGCGACATTGCGGTTGTCCTCGCCGGCCTGGTTTGCGCAGCCGAGATAGACCTCGGCGATCTCTTCCCAGTCGACGCCCGGATTGCGCGCCATCAGTGCCCTGAGCGGAATGGCGGCAAGGTCGTCGGCGCGGACGGAGGCGAGCGCGCCTGCGAAGCGGCCGATCGGGGTGCGGATGTAGTCGCAGATGAATGCCTCGGCCATCAGCTTTCGGCTCCGTTCTTCTTAGAGCCGCCATGAGCCTTTTCGGTGCGGGCTTTGAGATCTCGCAGCACGGCGAGCTCGGCGGCCGTGGGGGCAGGCGTCTCCTCGAGGTCGGTGGCAAACCGCACGCTCCAGCCGCAGGTCTCCTGCACGGTCTCACGGGTGACGCCGGGATGCAGCGAGGTGACCACGAACTCCTTCGTCTCGGGATCCGGCTTCCAGATCGCCAGATCGGTCACCAGCAGGGTGGGTCCCCTGGTGGTCATGCCGATGCGCTGGCGGTGGTCGCCGCCCTCGCCGTGGCCGAAGCTGGTGAAGAAGTCGATCTTGCTCACCATCGAGCGCTTCGACTGCTTGAGCGTGATGAAGATCTCGCCGCAGGAACTGGCGATCTCGGGGGCACCGCCGCCGCCCGGAAGCCGGGTTTTCGGATGATCGTAATCGCCGATGACGGTGGTGTTGATGTTGCCAAAGCGGTCGAGCTGTGCAGCGCCGAGGAAGCCGACGGTGACGCGGCCGCCCTGCAGCCAGTAGCGGAACATCTCCGGCACCGAGACCGTGGTGACGGCGGTGTCGCAGAGCTCGCCGTCGCCGATCGACAGCGGCAGCACCTGCGGCGCGGTGCCGATGGTGCCGCTCTCATAGATCAGCGTGATGTCCGGGGCGTGGCTCAGCCGGGCGACGTTGCAGGCGGCCGACGGCGCGCCGATGCCGACGAAGCAGACGTCGGAGTTCGACAGCGCGCGCGAGGCGGCAATGGTCATCATCTCGTCGGAGGTGAAATCGGCGCTCGTCATCGTGCAGTCTCCAGTCCCTTGATGCGGTCGGCGAAATCGGCTGGGTCGGCTTCAAGCACATTTGTCTTCATCCAGGCGAGGAACCTGTCGCGGTCGGCGGCAATCTCGTCCCACTCAAGATAGCTGGCGTTGTCGCGGTCATAGTAGCCATGCGCGTAGGATGGGTGGGCGCCGCCGGGAACGACGGAAATGGCGCTGATGGTCCAGTTGGGCAGGACGCAGGCATTGGTGTGGGTGCCGAGGTCGTCGACCACTTCCTCGACAGTGACAACGGCGCGCCTGGCGGCAAGAACCGCCTCCTTCTGGATGCCGATGATGCCTTCGACCAGCACGTTGCCCTTGCGGTCGGCCTTCTGGGCGTGGATGAAGCTCACATCGGGCCGTATGGCGGGGACTGCGGCCAGTTCCTCACCGGTGAACGGACAGGTGACCGAGCGAATGTTGGGGTTGACCTCTTTCAGACCGGCGCCCTTGTAGCCGCGGAAGACGGCGCAGGGCAGGCCGGCGGCACCCGCCTCGTAGGCATTGGCCATGGCCGAATGGGAGTGTTCCTCGAATTCGATGCGGTGCGGCCAGCCGTTCTCGATGGAATCGCGCAGCCGTCGCAGCAGGCCGACGCCGGGATTGCCGGCATAGGAGAAGATGATCTTCTTCGCCAGCCCCATGCCGATCATCTGGTCGTAGATGACGTCGGGCGTCATGCGGATCAGCGTCAGGTCGCCGATATTCTGGCGGATCGCCTCGTGGGCGGCTGCATGCGGGATCAGGTGGGTGAAGCCCTCGAAGGCGACTGTGTCGCCCGGATTGAGATTTTCCGCCACGGCCTGCGCCAGCGGGATGGATTTGGCCATTGCTCGGGATCCTAGATGTCGAGGAAGACGGTTTCGGCGTCGCCCTGCAAATGAATGTCGTGGGAATAGGCGGCGCCGTCGCGCCGGGCGATCAGGGTCGGCACGCGGTTCTTGTGCTCGATGCGGGAGAGCACCGGATCGGCGGCATTGGCCGCTTCGTTTTCGGGGAAGTAGATGCGGGTGTTGAGGCCGAGATTGATGCCGCGGGCGACGATCCAGACACTGATGTGCGGCGCCTGCAGGCGACCGTCCGGGAAGGGGACGGGACCGGGCCTGATCGTCTCGAAACGCCACAGCCCGGTTTCGGGATCGGCGGCCTGGCGGCCCCAGCCGGTGAAATCCGGGTCGGCCGTGCCGCGCGTCTCCGACGGGCTGTTGTAGAGCCCGGCGGCATCGGCCTGCCAGATCTCGACCATGGCGTCCCTGAGCGGGGTGCCGGTGCCGTCGATGATACGGCCCGACAGCGTGATGCGCTCGCCCCTGGTGCGGGCATTGACCATGGAGTGGCCGAGATCGGCCGGATAGACGCCCGCAATGCCGCAGAAATTCGGCAGGCAGCCGATATGGACATAGGGGCCGGCGGTCTGCGACGGCGATTCCTTCAGGTAATCGAGCGGCTGGGCCATGTCAGTTTCCCTCCAGCCGGTTTTCAAACAGCGTCGAGCGGCGGCCGCGGAGCACTATGTCGAACTTGTAGGCCAGCGCATCCATCGGGACGGTGGCGTTCATGTCGAGCGCTGCGGTAAGCTGGCAGATTGCCGCGGGGTCGTTGATGGTACGCACGATCGGGCAGCGCGCAATCAGCGGATCGCCCTCGAAATACATCTGCGTGATCAGCCGCTGGGCAAAGCCGTGGCCGAAGACCGAGAAATGGATATGTGCCGGGCGCCACTCATTCGGACCGTTCGGCCAGGGATAGGGGCCGGGGCGGACCGTGCGGAAGGCATAGAAGCCGCGCTCGTCGGTGACGGTGCGGCCGCAGCCGCCGAAATTGGGATCGAGCGGCGCAAGATAGCCGTCGCGCTTGTGCCGGTAGCGGCCGCCGGCATTGGCCTGCCAGAACTCGAGCAGCGCACCGGCGACGCCCCGGCCGCGCTCGTCGAGCAGGCGGCCGTGGACGACGATGCGCTCGCCGATGGCGCTCTCGCCGTTTCTCGCGAAATTGTGGATGAGGTCGTTGTCGAGTTCGCCGAGCATCGAATGGCCGAAGGTCGGGCCGGTGATCTCGGAGATGGTGTTGTCGAAAGACAACAGAGCCTTCTGCGGCGAGCGCAATACGGAGGTCTTGTAGCCCGGCGTCAGCGGTTTCGGGTGCCATTCCCGGTCGCGGGCGAAGAAGGCGCCGGTTTCGGGTGCGTCGTTGCTCATGGCTGCCTGCCCTCCCGGCCTTCGGCGTCCATCTCCGCCAGCGTCCGCTTGGCGACGCGGAAGGCGGTATTGGCCGCCGGAACGCCGCCATAGATGGCAACATGCATCAGCGTCTCGCAAATGTCATCGGCGGAAGCGCCGGTGTTGCGGGTGGCGCGGACATGCATGGCCAGTTCCTCCTCGTGGCCGAGGGCGGCAAGCAGTGCTATGGTGACGATCGAGCGCTCGCGCGTGGTCCAGGCGGGGCGCGACCACACCCGCTCCCAGGCCGAGGCTGTGATCAGGTCCTGGAAGGGGGCGTCGAAACCGGTGGTGGCGGCCTTGGCGCGATCGACATGGGCGTCGCCCAGGATCCTGCGGCGGGTGGCTTCGCCGCTGGACAGGCCTTCGGGAGACCCTGTCACGGAAGCTTCCGGCGAACGGTCGGCCATGAGTCTCTCCCCGAACTGCGGCGCGCCGAACCTCCTCCGGCGCATTTCGAAAGGTTTGCATATTGAAACCGAAATGAATAATGATTTTTAAGGCTCAAATCATAGCGAAGTCGATATGGATGATTCGCGACGCATCAAGATCCGGCATCTCGAGAGTTTCGTCGAGGTGGCCCGTCAGAAGAGCGTCGGCCGCGCGGCGACTTCGCTGGGGCTGACGCAGCCGGCGGTGACCCGCACGATCCGCGAGCTCGAGACCATTGTCGGCCAGCCGCTCATCGCCCGTGACGGCCGCGGCATCCGGCTGTCGCCGCAGGGCGAGGTGTTCCTCACCCACGCGGGCATCAGCCTGGCGGCGGTGCGCGGCGGCATGCAGGCGCTGGCCGAGACCGCTCCGGCGCCCGGGCCGATGGTGCGCATCGGCGCGCTGCCGACGGTGTCAGTCACGGTGATGCCGGCGGCGGTGTCCCAGCTTCTGGCCTCGGAAACCCCGTCGCGGCTGCGAGTGATCACGGGCGAGAACCGGGTCCTGCTCGACCAGTTGCGCAAGGGCGATCTCGACATGGTGATGGGGCGGATGCCGGCACCCGAGCAGATGGGCGGGCTGCGTTTCGAGCCGCTCTATCGCGACCGGGTGGTGTTCGTGGTGTCGTCTCAACATCCGCTGGCAGGCCGCGACCATGTGCCGGCGGACGTGCTCGGCCGCTACCCGGTGCTGTTTCCGCCCGAGGGATCGATCATCTTTCCCTATGTCGAGACATTGCTGGTCGAACAAGGCATGACGAGGCCATCGCAGGCGATCGAGACGGTGTCCGACAGCTTCGGCCGCGCTTTCGTGCGCGAACAGAACGCCATCTGGATCATCTCGCGCGGCGTCGTGGCGGCGGAAATCGACGGCGGGCAGTTCTCGGTATTGCCGATCGACACCGGATCGACGATGGGCTCGGTGGGCCTCGTCACCCGCGGCGGCGGCGAGCCGGATGCGGCGGCGCAGGCGTTTGCCGAAATCCTGCGCCGGGTGACGGCCGCGCTTCCGCCTGTCTGAGCGCCGGCGGACGGCTGACCGCGCGGATTGCCGGCAACCGCTGCGTGCCTGCTGTCCCCGGTGGCGTTTTCTCCGCGTTCGGCCTAGATTTCACTCTGCCACCTCTGACATGGATTCGACCCAGTGTTTCTGCCGCCCCGTCATGCCGAAATCATCGAACTCGCGAAACTGGAAGGCCGGGTGCTGGTCGAGGATCTGGCGTCACGCTTCGATGTCACCCCGCAGACGATCCGCAAGGATCTCAACGACCTGTGCGAGCGGCAGCTGCTGTCGCGGATTCACGGCGGAGCCGTCATCCCGTCGGGAACGCAGAATCTCGAATACGAGCAGCGCGGCAAGATCGCCGCGGTTGAAAAGGGCGCCATCGGCGCGGCGGCGGCGGCGCTGATTCCGGACAATGCCTCGCTGTTCATCAACATCGGCACCACCACCGAGGCCGTCAGCCAGGCGCTGCTGAAGCACGGTCGGCTCATGATCATCACCAACAACATCAATGTTGCCAACAGGATGCGTGTGTTCACCCAGTTCGAGGTGGTGATCGCCGGCGGCGTGGTGCGCAGTTCGGACGGCGGCATCGTCGGCGAGGCGGCGGTGGATTTCATCCGCCAGTTCAAGGTTGACTACGCCGTCATCGGCGTCTCGGCGATCGACCATGACGGCGCGCTCCTGGATTACGATTTCCGCGAGGTGAAGGTGGCGCAGGCGATCATCGCCAATGCCCGGCATGTCATTCTGGTGGCCGACGCCACCAAGCTCGAGCGGACGGCGCCGGTCCGCATCGGGCATCTCTCGCAGGTCGATACCTTCGTGACCGACATCTGCCCGTCCGACGCCATCCGCCGCATCTGCGCGGACAACGAGGTCGAACTCATCGAAAGCTCGCTTGATCCCGAAGCGGCGTGACCGGGGATTCCGGCCGGCATGGCCGGCGGGCTGAAAGATGAAATCTTTGCGATATGTTGCATTATCGTCACCCTCTGCAAGTGCAATGGTTCCGGCGCGCAAAACCAGGGCACAGGCTCTTTTGTGCCACAGTCAAGTTCCTATATAGGCGTCACCAACGAGAGGCGTCTGTCATTTAGGCAGGTCGCGCCCGCGATTGATTGCCCGATTTTCAAGCAAGTTTCGTGCGGACAACTGGATAAACATCATGCCTAGGATCAGGTTTCACACCGTCGCTGCCTTCGTCGTGCTGGCCGTTTCCGCCGCCTGGGTGGCGACCGGCGAATTCGCGTCCGTGGGAAGCGCTGCCGACGAGGCCAACAAGGCTGCGACGGAGAAGGCCGCCGCCGAGGCAGCGAAGCCCGACAAGCCCTTGCGCACCGTCGCAGTCGTGACACCGGAATTCGTGGATCACAACCGGATCGTGCGGGTGTCTGGCGTGACCGAAGCCGACAAGAAGGCGACTCTTGCAACCCGGGATGCCGGCGTGATCGACCAGTTGAATGTCGATGAGGGCGACCTGGTCAAGACCGGTGACGTGATCCTGACACTCGAGGGTCCCGACAAGCAGGCGATGGTCGAAACCGCCCGGGCACTGCTTGCCCAGCGCGAGAAGGAAGCCGAGAACGTCAATGCGCTGGTCAAGCGCGGCATCAGCCCGACCGCCCAGTCCGACAATGCACGCTCGGCGCTGGCGGCGGCGAAATCGCAGCTCGAAACCGCGCAGGCCGATCTCGACCGGCTGCGGGTGACGGCGCCGTTCGACGGCGTCATCGACGACGTGATGGTGGAAAAGGGCAGCTGGGCGCCCTCAGGCCGGGATGCCGTGGTGCTGCTGAAGCTCGATCCGATGATCGCGCGCGGCGAAGTGAGCGAGCGCGACCTGTCGCATATTCGCCTTGGCGGACAGGCAGAGGTCAAGCTGATCAGCGGCCAATCCGTCAGCGGCACGGTCCGCTATGTCAGCCGGGAGGCCACGGCGCAGACCCGCACATTTCCTGTCGAGATCGCCGTTCCCAATCCCGACACGTCGATTCCGGCGGGCATGACCGCCGAAATCGGCCTGAAGGCGGACCCGGTCAAGGCGGTGAAGCTGCCCCGTTCGGTGGTGACGCTCGACCCGCAGGGCAATCTCGGGGTCCGCATCCTGCGTGCGGACGGCAAGGTCGGCTTCGTCGAGATCGATCTGATCGACGACACGCCGGATGGACTCATCCTCGGCGGCATCCCCGAGGACGCGCGCATCATCGTCGCCGGACAGGATCTGGTCAGTGATGGCGACCAGGTCAATGCCGTGGATGCGGGGGCGGAATTGCTGGCGCGCGCGGCGGCCGGGAGCAACTGATGAACATCGTCGATCTCGCCATCCGCAACGCGCGCCTGACCATCGCGGTGCTCCTGTTCCTGGTGGTTGCCGGGTCGATGGCCTATGTCGGCATTCCCAAGGAAGCCGAGCCGGATATCAAGATTCCGATCATCTATGTCTCGATGACCTATACCGGCATTTCGCCGGAGGATTCCGAGCGGCTGCTGCTCAGGCCGATGGAGGCCAAGCTCAAGAACATTTCCGCCATCAAGGAAATGCGCTCGACCGCCTATCAGGGCGGCGGCAACGTGCTGATCGAATTCATCGCCGGCGCCGATCTCTCCAAGGCGCTCGACGACGTGCGCACCAAGGTGTCGGACGCCAAGCGCGACCTGCCGACCGGTGCAGAGGAGCCCACCGTCAACGAAGTCAACATCTCGGAATTCCCGGTGCTGGTGGTGACGCTGTCGGGCGACGTGCCGGAACGGGCGCTGACGCTGGCGGCGCGCGAACTGCGCGACCGCATCGAAGAGGTCAACGGCGTTCTCGACGCCGCGCTGCAGGGCGCGCGCGACGATCTGGTGGAGGTCATCATCGACCCGGTCAAGCTGTCGTCCTACGGGCTCAATCTCGACCAGCTGATCGCCGGGGTCGGCGCCAGCAATTCGGTCGTGGCCGCCGGCGCGCTCGAGGGCGACGAGGGCCGCTACGCGGTCAAGGTGCCGCTCCTGATCGAGAACATCGAGGATGTGGCCAATCTGCCGATCGTGGCCGGACCCAATGCCGTCGTCCGCGCCCGGGACCTGGCGACCATCCGCTCCACCTACAAGGATGCCGAGACGATCACGCGGCTTGACGGCAAGCCGGCGATCGCCATCGAGGTCTCCAAACGCACCGGGTCCAATCTCGTCGACACGGTCGACGCTGTGAAAAAGGTGGCCGACGAGTACAAGACGCTGCTGCCGGAAGGCGCGGTCGTCACCTACAGTCAGGACAAGTCGACCTCCATCCGCCAGCTGCTTTCGGATCTGCAGAACAGCGTGCTGACGGCGGTGATCCTCGTCTTCATCGTCATCCTCTACGCGCTTTCGGGCCGCGCCTCGCTGCTGATCGGCTTTGCCATTCCGGCATCGTTCCTGATGGGCATCCTGGCGCTGTCGCTGGCGGGTCTGACCGTCAACATCGTCGTGCTGTTCAGCCTGATCCTCGCCGTCGGCATGCTGGTCGACGACGCCATCATCGTCACTGAGTTCGCCGAGCGGCGCATGTCGGAAGGCATGGACAAGCGTGAGGCCTTCTCGATGGCGGCCAAGCGCATGGCCGGCCCGGTGATCGCGGCGACGCTGACGCGCGTGGCGGCATTCTCGCCGCTGCTGTTCTGGCCCGGCGTCGTCGGCGAGTTCATGAAATACATGCCGATCACGCTGATCGCGACGCTGTCCGCATCGATGCTCTATGCGCTGGTGTTCACGCCGACGCTGGGCGCCATGTTCGCCAAGCCAGTGGTCGAGGACGGTCCGAAGCCGGACGGCATGTATATGTGGGTGGTCCGCAAGGCCGTCCTGCACCCGTTCACGGTCGTGTTGCTGGTGGTGGGGCTGCTGGTGGCGGTGCCAGCCACCTATGTGTTCCACGGCAAGGGCGTCGAGTTCTTCCCCAATGTCGAGCCCGAATACGGTCTGCTCTACGTGCATGCACGCGGCAACCTGTCGCTCGAGGAAAAGGACAGCGCGGTCCGCATGGCCGAGTCGCGGCTGCTGTCCTGGCCGGGCATCAAGAGCGTCTACACCCGCGTCGGAAATGTCAGCGGTGGCGGCAACGAAGTTGCCGCGGACGTCGTCGGCGTGATCCAGTACGAGTTCGTCGACTGGCGCGAGCGCAAGCCAGCCGGCGCGATTCTCGAGGATTTCCGTGCCGAAATGACCGGCTTTCCCGGAGTCGAGATCGAGGTCTCGGTGCCCGAGGGCGGCCCGCCGACCGGCAAGGCCATCCAGGTGCGGCTGTCGGCTGTCGATCCGGCGGGTCTCGACGAGGCGGCCCGCGCCGTGGCCGACATGCTGCGCAGCACGCCCGACGTGATCGACATTGCCGATGGCCTGCCGCCACCCGGCGTCGACTGGGAGCTGAAGGTGAACCGCTCGGTCGCCGCGCGCTACGGCATCGGGCCGGCATCGGTCGGCACGGCGGTGCAACTGGTGACCACGGGACTGAAGCTGTCGGACTACCGCCCGGCGGGCGTGGACGATGCGGTCGACATCCGGCTCAGGCTGCCGGAGGACCGCCGCACCCTGTCTGCGCTCGACGATCTCAGGATCGAGACGCCGCAGGGCTCGGTTCCGATCTCGAACTTCGTCAGCCGCGAGCCGGCACTGAGCACCGGGACGCTGTCGCGCATCGACGGCGCGCGCACGGTGACGGTCGAGGCCGGCATCAGCGAGGGCGTCCAGGCCGACCAGCTGCGCAAGGGCGTGGTCGCCAGCATCGAGAAGATGGATCTTGAATCCAAGGGAATCCGCTGGCGGCTGGCCGGCGAGGACGAGGAGCAGGCGGCCGCCGGCGCCTTCCTCGGCAAGGCCTTCGGCGCCGCCATCTTCCTGATTTTCGTGGTGCTGCTGGCGCAGTTCAACAAGTTCATCTCTGTCGGCCTGGTGCTGTCGGCGGTGGTGATGTCGACAATCGGCGTGTTCCTCGGGTTGCTGATCATGGGCCAGCCTTTCGGGGTGGTGATGACCGGCATCGGCATCATCGCGCTGGCGGGCGTGGTGGTGAACAACAACATCGTGCTCATCGACACCTACGACCACCTGCGCCACGAGGGCATGGACAAGCTGGAAGCGGTGCTGCAGACCTGCCGCGAGCGTGCCCGACCGGTGGTGCTGACCGCGCTGACCGCGATTCTCGGGGTGTTTCCGATCGCCTTCGGCTTCAACCTCGAACTGATGAGCCACGAGACCACCTTCGGCGCGCCGTCGACGCAATGGTGGATTTCGCTATCGAGCGCCATCGTCTTCGGCCTGGCGTTCTCGACCGTGCTGACGCTGATCGTGACGCCGTCGCTGCTGATGATCGTCACCCGCTCCAACGACAGCAAGGTCAGGAAGCGGATGGCCAGAATCCGCAACTGGTTCCGCTTCTCGCGGAAGTCCGGGGACGATGCGAAAACCTATCCGGCGGAATAGGGCGCCGGATAGCGTCGCGGCGAAAGGCCCGACTGGAACCAGCTGACGAAGCTCTCGATCGAAAACACGGGCAGGCCGGTGGCGAGCCGGATGTCGGCGGCATAGGGCACCATGTTGGTGCATTCGAGCACCAGGGCGCCGAGATCGGGATTGGCTGACACCAGGGCGCGGGCGGCATCGATGTTGTCCTGGCGGGCGAGATCCACGTCCAGATGCATCTCGTTGCCGAGAATGGCGCGGGTGAATTCGCGGCCGCCCTCGGTGGTGCCGATCGGCGTGCCTTCGGGGACGCCGGCTGCCGCGAGATGGCGGGCGGTGAGCGTCGACTTCGAAACGGTGAGCACGCCGGCGCGGCGGCCGGGCGCCAGCAGCGCATTGACCATGGCCACCTGCATCAGCGACGAGGTGGCGACCGGCACGGGAACGGATGCGGCAAGCTCGGCCTGGAACAGCGACAGGAAGCCGCAATTGGTGGTGATGCCGTCCACACCGTCGGCGACGAGGTCCCGGGCGGCCTCGATGAAGTCCCCGAGCAGGCCGTCTGCGCCCTGGCGCACGACCCGGTCGGGCGTGGCGGAGCGGACCACCTTGTAATGCACGGGGAACGTCCAGGTCAGCGCATTGCCCATGTCGCCGGGGATGCGCGGGAAGCGCGCCTCGAGCATGAGGATGCCGACCGCAGCCCCGTAGATCGCCTTGCCGCCGGATGCCTTCATGTCGAATGTCCTTGCTTCGATCAAAACCAGATCGTGGAGCCGGGCGGTTCGCGCGTAGGCAGCCCTGGCCGTCCTGCAGTTCCTGCTTCGGCCCTGGCCGGATGAACCGGTCCGGGCCGAAGCGCTTGTGCGCCCGGATCAGACCCGGCGGAGCACCTTGACCAGCAGCAGCAGGATCACGGCGCCGATGGTGGCGTTGATGATGGAGGCAAGTATGCCGCCGCCGATGGCGAAGCCGAAGCGCGGAAACAGGAAGCCGGCGATGAGGGCGCCGACGATGCCGACGACGATGTTGCCGAGCAGGCCGAAGCCGAAGCCCTTGACGATCAGGCCGGCGAGCCAGCCGGCGATCGCGCCGATGAGAAGAAATACGATAAGACTTTCAACACCCATGTTCATTCTCCCTAGTGACATATGTCAGGGCGAGCCGTCGCAGGATGGCCGCGGCACCATACTATCCGATCGGTTCCGAAAGCACGCAGGCAAAATGCGCGTTTTCCAAGATCGTGACAAAGACGGATTTCGCCCGCTTTCACCCTGCCGGTCAGCCCGCGTCGTCCTCGCCGCCCATCGGCTGGTCGAACAGGGCGTCTTCGCCGGGGACGTAGAGCTGCGCATAACCGCGCCGCACCGAGCTGACCACCTGGTCCATCCGGCGCTCGATATGGGTCCGCATCAGGGCTGCGGCCGCATCGGCGTCGCGCGCCTCCAACGCGCTCATGATCTGCCTGTGCTCGCCGCGGGTGTGGGCGGCGCGCTCGGCCATGTCGATCCAGCGGATATAGCGGATGCGGTCATTGACCATGGCAAGCTGACGCACCAGTTCGGCGCTGCCGGCGAGCCGGGCGATGCCGATGTGGAAGGTTTCGTCCTGGGCGGTCAGTTCGCGCACGCTGCGTCCGGCGAAAGCAAGTCCGTCGGTGTAGAGCGTATGGTGGAGCGCCGCGATTCCGGCGGCATCGGCCCGCTCCGTGGCGAGCCTTACGATGGCGACCTCGAGAATGGCGCGCAGCTCGTAGAGCTCGAAAACCGAGGCGGGAGTCAGGTCGCGGCAGAAGAAGCCGCGGCCGGGCTGGAATTCGATCAACTGCTCGGAAATCAGCCGGTTGAGCGCCTCGCGCAAGGGTGTGCGGCTGGTGTCCAGCGCGCGCGCCAGCGCCACCTCGTTGAGACGCTCGCCCGGCCGGATTCGGAAGCCGACGACCATGTCCTTGAGGCTGGCGTACAGCGCCTCGACGCGACCTTCTGTCATGAATCCGATGCGATCCTCTTGCGGTTTATGGGTTTCGTCTTGACACACGGGTTTGAACTTCGCAACATTCCAGCCTGTATACAATTGTGAATGCAGCCAGAGGCCGGGGGTTGCCCGACGCCTCCAACCGAAAGTTGCCGATGCCCGCAAGCGGACACAATCAGATGACCGGCGCGGAGGCGCTGGTCCGCATGCTCGAGGCCCACAAGGTCAGCCATATCTTCGGCCTTTGCGGCGACACCACGCTGCCCTTCTACGACGCCATGGCACGGCTCGACCATTCCATCACCCATGTGCTCACCCGTGACGAGCGGCATGCCGGCTACATGGCCGACGGCTATGCGCGGGTGACCGGCAGGCCCGGCGTCTGCGAGGGCCCGTCGGGCGGCGGCGCCACCTACATCCTTCCGGCCCTGGTGGAGGCCAACGAGAGCTCCGTTCCCGTGCTCGCGATCACCTCCGATGTCTCGACCAGGTCACGCGGCCGCTATCCGCTGACCGAACTTGACCAGGTCAGCCTGTTCCGGCCGGTGACCAAGTGGAACGCATCGCTCGACGACGCGACCAGGCTGCCGGCGCAGGTCCGCGCGGCCTTCCGGGCCATGACCACCGGGCGGCCGGGATCGGCGCATCTGGCGCTGCCCTTCGACACCCAGAAGAATGCGGTCGACGGCGCCGAAATCTGGGCCGACGACCGCCATGCCAGCTACCCGGCCGACCGGCCGGGCGCCGTCGAGGCCGATATCGAGAGGGCGGCGGACGCGCTGGTCGAGGCGCGGCGGGCGGTGGCCATCTGCGGTGGCGGCGTGGTGATTTCCGGCGCCGAGCCGGCGCTGGCGTGGCTTGCGCGGCTGATCGACCTGCCGGTCGCCACCACGGTGTCGGGGCAGGGGGCGATCGCGGAGACCGATCCGCACGCCGTCGGCGTCGTCGGTTCGAACGGCGGAGTGGCGTCAACCCGGGCGGTGGTCGAGGAGGCGGACCTGGTCCTCTTCATCGGCTGCCGTGCCGGGTCGGTCACCACCGAGCGCTGGCGGGTGCCGGGCCCGGGCGTGCGCGTCATCCACATCGACAGCGACAGCGAGGTCATCGGCGCCAATTTCCCGACGGACGTGGCCATCGCCGCCGATGCGGCGTCCGCGCTCAAGGCGCTGGGCGATGCCATCGAGGCGCGCGGCGTGGCGGTCTCGCATGGCGGCGAGGCCAGGGCCAAGGCGGCCTGGGCGCTGAAACTGCGGAATTTCCTGCCGCTGGCACGCTCTCCAGAGCTGCCGATCAAGCCGGAGCGGGTGATCGAGACCCTGTCGCGGCTGCTTGACGACGATGCCGTGGTGGTGGCCGATCCCGGCACACCATGCCCGTATTTCTCCGCCCACTACCGCTGGCGCATGCCCGGGCGGCAGTTCATCACCAACCGGGCCCATGGCGCGCTCGGCTATGCGCTCGCCGCCTCCATGGGCGCGCATCTGGGCCGTCCGTCGGTGAAGACGGTGGCGGTGATGGGCGACGGCTCCTTCGGTTTCTGCTGCGGCGAGCTGGAAACCATCGTCCGCTACAAGATGCCGATCACCTCGATCGTGTTCTCGAATGCGACCTTCGGGTGGATCAAGGCCGGACAGAAGACCGGTTTCGGCGGCCGGTTCCACAATGTCGACTTCAACCGCACCGACCATGCCGCCGTCGCCGCCGCCTTCGGCGTCAAGTCCTGGAGGGTGGAGGACCCGGACAAGCTTGAGGGCGTGCTGCGCGAGGCGCTGGCCCATGACGGCCCGACGCTGGTCGACATCATCGCCCAGCCGCTCAACGATGCGGAA
Source organism: Hoeflea marina (assembly GCF_003182275.1). Lineage (GTDB taxonomy): Bacteria > Pseudomonadota > Alphaproteobacteria > Rhizobiales > Rhizobiaceae > Hoeflea > Hoeflea marina. The sequence continues at coordinate 210,930 of NZ_QGTR01000004.1, read as the reverse complement.
GCCCCGGTCAGCGAATGGGTGGCGTGATCGGACACCTGCGCACAGATCTGCCGGGGCAGCGATCGCCTGACCCCATGGCCACGGATCTCCGACGCTGCGAAAGTCCGGGGTCGCCGGATACGGCCGCCAGGGCGGGATCGGAGCCATGAGCGGACCGGGCGGACCCTTCGAACCACGACGCATCGCCATCATCGGCGCGGGCATCATCGGCGTGTCGACCGCCATCTGGCTGCAGCGGCAGGGCCACCGCGTCATCCTCATCGACAAGACCGGTGTCGCCGCCGGCGCCAGCCAGGGCAATGGCGGCGTGCTGGCCTCGGCCTCGATCATCCCTGTGACGGTGCCGGGGCTCCTCGGCAAGGCGCCGCGGATGCTGCTCGATGCCGACCAGCCGCTGTTCCTGAAATGGGGCTATCTGCCGCGGCTGCTGCCGTGGCTGATGCGCTACATGGCGCATGCCAACGCGGCGGACGTCAACCGCATCGCCACGGCGCTGCACGGATTGACCGGCGATTCGCTGGCCGATCACCAGGCGCTCGCCGCAGGTACCGGAGCGGAGGGCTTCATCGTGCCGTGCCCCTACCGGTTCCTCTACCGTGACCGCGCCGCCTTCGAGGCAGACCGATTCGGCTGGTCGATACGCAAGGCGCACGGTTTTGTCTGGGACGAACTCGAGGGCGATGCCCTGCGTGCGGTCGAGCCGATGCTGTCGCCCGGCATCGGCTTTGCCGCGAGCCTTGACGGTCACGGCATGATCACCGACCCGGAGGCCTATGTGAGGGCGCTTGCCGACCATGCCCTGGCCTCGGGCGGCGAATTGCGCATCGCCGCCGCCACGGACATCGTGCGGGAGGAAGGGCGGGTGACCGGGGTGCGCGCCGGCGGCGAGACCATCGGCTGCGACGCGGTGGTCATCGCCTGCGGCGCCTGGTCGGTGCCGCTTGCGGCCAGGCTCGGTCTGAAGGTGCCGCTGGAAAGCGAACGCGGCTATCACCTCGAACTCTGGGAACCGAGCATGCAGCTCGGCGCGCCGGTGATGGTGGTCAGCGGAAAATTCGTCGCCACGCCGATGCAGGGCCGGTTGCGGCTTGCCGGCATCGTCGAGTTCGGCGGACTGGAGGCGCCCGCATCGCGACCGCCGCTGGACCTGCTGATGAAGGGGGCGCGGCAGGCCTTTCCCGGCCTGACCTGGAGATATGCGCGGGAGTGGATGGGGCACCGACCGGCGCCATCGGACTCAATTCCGCTCATTGGTCCGGTGCCTGGAGCGGAGGGCGCCTATGTCGGATTCGGGCATCATCACGTCGGAATGACGGCTGGTCCGAAGACCGGACGCTTGCTAGCGCAGATGATATCCGGGCAACGGCCGAATTTAGATGTTGCACCCTATGCGCCTTTGCGCTTCCAATAGGGAAAACCAAAAGGGGAATGACCATGACGCATCTGACCAGACTTCTTGCCGGCACGCTGCTGGCGACGTCCTTCGCAACCGCCGCCCTGGCGGAAAAGTGGGACATGCCCATGGCCTATCCGGCCACCAACTATCATTCCGAGAATGCCGCGGCGTTCGCCAAATGCGTCACCGACGCCACCGGCGGCAAGCTGGAGATCGTCACCCATCCGGGCGGGTCGCTGTTTGCCGGCAACGACATCAAGCGCGCCGTACAGACCGGCCAGGCTCCCATCGGCGAGCGGCTGCTGTCGGCCCACGCCAATGAAAACCCGCTCTTCGGCGTCGATTCGATTCCCTTCCTCGCCACCTCGTTCGCCGACAGCGACAAGCTGTGGAACGCCGCCAAGGACGCGGTCAACGCCGCGCTCGAAGAGCAGAACCTGGTGCTGGTCTACACCGTGCCGTGGCCGCCGCAGGGCTTCTACTTCAAGAAGGAGGTCAACTCCGCCGCCGACCTCGCAGGCATCAAGTTCCGCGCCTACAATGCGGCGACCGCGCGCATCGCCGAACTTGCCGGCATGGTGCCGGTGCAGATCGAGGCAGCAGACCTCAGCCAGGCGCTTGCCACGGGTGTCGCCGAATCGTTCATCTCGTCGGGCTCGACAGGAGTCGATTCCAAGGTCTGGGAAAGCCTGACGCATTTCTACGACGTCCAGGCGTGGCTGCCCCGCAACGCGGTGATGGTCAACAAGGACGCCTTTGAAGGGCTTGACGATGCCTCCAAGGCGGCACTGATGGATTGTGGCGCCAAGGCCGCCAGCGACGGCGCTGCCAAGGCGCAGGACCTGACCGCCGGCTATCTCAAGACCCTGGCCGAGAACGGCATGACCGTTGCCGGACCGTCCGACCAGTTCAAGGCCGATCTCGCCGCCTTCGGTACCACCATGACGGACGAATGGCTGAAGAACGCCGGAGACAAGGGCAAGGCCATCATCGACGCCTACAAGGCACCGTAACAAACCCTGCCGACAGCGGTGCGGCGGTTCTCGCCGCACCGGCTCACATCCAGCGGGGCCCGCATGACAACCGATCCATTGCGCCATCCGGCGCGCCGCATTCTCGACGCGGCCTACAATGCCGCCGGCTATGTCGCAGCCGCCTGTCTGGTGGCGCTGCTGATCGTCATCGTCGCCCAGATGGTGGCGCGGTGGTCGTCGACCGCCTTTCCCGGCTCCTCGGAATATGCGGGCTACCTGATGGCGTCGGCCTCGTTCCTGGGCTTTGCGCACGCGCTCAATTCCGGTTCGCACATCCGGGTCAGCCTGCTCCTGGCGGCGCTCGGCCGGAACCGGTTCTGGGGCGAGGTCTGGTGCATGGCCGTCGCCGTGGCTGCGACCGGCTATCTCGCCTTCTATTCCGTCAAGATGGTCTACTGGTCGCGCAAGCTCAACGACATCAGCCAGGGACAGGACGCGACGCCGCTGTGGATCGTGCAGATCCCGATGGCGGCGGGCGCGGTGCTGCTGTTCATCGCCTTCCTCGACAATCTTCTCAGCCTGCTGATCACCCGGCGAGACAATATCGGCTCCGACATCGTCGGCCAGAGCCATGCGGAATAGGGGCGGAGACCATGGCTGAGATCGCGCCTATCGTCGTCTTCCTGTTCGTGCTCTTCCTGCTGCTCGGCACCGGCGTCTGGGTCGGGTTGGCTCTGCTGGGCGTTGCCTGGCTCGGCATGGAGCTGTTCACGCTCAGGCCCGCGGGTGACGCGATGATGACCATCATCTGGCGCTCCGCCTCGTCGTGGTCGCTGACAGCGCTGCCGCTGTTCATCTGGATGGGCGAGATCCTGTTCCGGACGCGGTTGTCGGAAGACATGTTCCGCGGCCTGTCACCGTGGATGGCGCGGCTGCCCGGCGGGCTTCTGCACACCAATGTGGTGGGCTGCACGGTGTTTGCCGCCGTCTCCGGCTCGTCGGCGGCGACGCTGACCACGGTCGGCAAGATGTCGATCCCCGAACTTCGCCGCCGCAACTATCCCGAACACTTGGTCATCGGCACGCTGGCGGGCGCAGCCACCCTGGGCCTGATGATTCCGCCCTCGCTGACGCTGATCGTCTATGGCGTCACGATCAATGAATCCATCACCAAGCTGTTCATCGCCGGCATCCTGCCCGGACTGGTGCTGGCGGCGATGTTCATGGCCTATGTCGCCATCATCTCCAAGGTCTCGAAGGCCTACAATCCCGACCCCGAGCCGGTGATGAGCCTGCGCGAGAAGGTCGTCAATTCGCGCTTTCTCATCCCGGTGATGCTGCTGATCCTGCTGGTGATCGGCTCGATGTATCTGGGATTTGCCACCGCCACGGAGGCCGCGGCCTTCGGCGTGCTCGGCTCGATGGCGCTGGCGCTGGCGCAGGGATCCTTGTCGCTGTCGACCATGGGCGAGAGCCTGATGGGCGCAATGCGCACCTCGGCGATGATCGCGCTCATTCTCGCCGGCGCCTCGTTCCTGTCGCTGTCGATGGGCTTCACCGGACTGCCGCGGGCGCTGGCGGAATGGATCGGATCGCTGGGACTGAGCAGGTTCGAACTGCTGATGGCGCTCCTGGTGTTCTACATCGTCATCGGCTGTTTCCTGGATGGTATCTCGTCGGTGGTGCTGACGATCGCGGTGGTCGAACCGATGATCCGCCAGGCCGGCATCGATTTCATCTGGTTCGGCATCTTCATCGTCGTCGTCATCGAGATGGCGCAGATCACACCGCCGATCGGTTTCAACCTCTTCGTGCTGCAGGGAATGACCGGGCACGAGATGAATTTCATCGCCAGGGCGGCCTTTCCGATGTTCCTCATCATGGTGCTGATGGTGTTCGTCCTGATCGCGTTTCCCGACCTTGCCACGTGGCTGCCCGAGAACATGCGGCTCAGGCCCGGAGGCTAAGTGATTCCCGACACTTTTCCCCTCATCGACCAGCCTCTGCTGCTGGTGCTGGCGTTCGTGATCGTCCTCGCCGCAAGCGTGGTGCAGGCCGGGCTGGGGATGGGCTTCGGGCTCACCGCGGCTCCGTTGCTGGCGCTGATCGATCCGCATCTGGTGCCGGTGCCGACACTGATGATCGGCATGGTGACGGCCGGAGCGGGCGCCTGGCGCGAGCGCGACGCGATCAGCTGGCCCGAGGTGGGCACCGGGCTGGCCGGCAGGTTCATCGGCGTGGCGAGCGGCACCTATGTGCTGTCGCAACTCACCGACCGCAAGGGCTTCATGCTGGTGTTCGGGATCATGGTGGCGGTCGCGGTCGTTCTCTCGATGGGCGGCTGGCGGCTCAAATTCTCGCGCGTCAGCCTTGTCGCGATGGGCTGGGTTTCGGGCCTGATGGGCACCATCACCTCGGTCGGCGCGCCGCCGCTGGCGATGATCTACCAGGACCACAATCCGCGCGAGGCGCGCCCGACGCTCGCGGCCTTCTTCGCCTTCGGCTGCGCCTTTTCGCTTTCCGGCCTTGCGCTCAGCGGCTGGGCCGGCCCCGATGATGTCTGGCTGGCGCTGGCGATGGTGCCGCCGATGCTTGTCGGGATCTGGGTCGCGCGCTTTCTCGGCGGCCGTTTCGACCGCCGCTTCCGGTCGGCGCTGATGGCCATTTCCGGCGTGGCTGCGGCAATCCTGATCATCCGGGGCCTGGCCTGATGCGCCCGCTGCGCCGGGCCTGCATCTTCCTCGCCCGCCACGGGCGCACCGTGCTGATCGCCGGCCTGGTCGTGGGGATCCTGTTCCCGGGCCTCGCCGGCATCGTGCGCGGCGTGCTGCCGGAACTGGTCGCCCTGACGCTCGGCGTGGCGGCACTCAGGATCGGGCCGCGTGCGGCGCGCGGCAGTCTCGCCGACATCCGCATCTCGCTCAGGCTGGTGGCCGGCTACCAGGTGGTGCTGCCGCTGCTGCTGGCCGGCTGTTTCCTGGCGCTCGACTGGAGCGGGCCGCTGCCGACGGCGCTGGTGCTGATGGCGGCGGCGCCGTCGATCTCCGGAAGCCCCAATCTCACCATCATGACCGGCAACGACCCGGCACCGGCGCTCAGGCTGATGATCGCCGGGGTGGCCCTGCTGCCGCTGACGATCGTTCCCGTCTTCATGCTCTGGCCGGTCTTCGGCTCCGTCGGCGCCATCGCCATGGCCTCGATCCGGCTGCTCCTGCTCATCGGCTGCTCGGCGGCCATCGCCTTCGCGGTGCGCGAGCGCTTCTTCCCGCATCCGTCCGGTGAGACCGTCGCCGTCATCGACGGAGTGTCGGCCGTGCTGATGGCGGTGCTGGTCATCGGGCTGATGTCGGCGATGGGGCCGGCGATCACCGCGACGCCGGGGTTGTTCCTGCTCACACTGCTTGCGGCCTTCGCGATCAACTTTTCCTTGCAGGTGGCGACATTTCTCATGCTCGGACGGGCCGGCCACGAAGGGGCCCGGGTCGCCTGGGCGATCATCGCCGGCAACCGCAATGTGGCGCTGTTCCTGGCGGCGCTGCCGGCTTCGGTCACCGGCCCGATCCTGCTGTTCGTCGGGTGCTACCAGGTGCCGATGTATCTCACACCGGTGCTGCTCGGATGGCTCTACAAGCCGCGCGATCCGGCCTGATCCATATCGGCTCGGCTATGGTGGTCAATGAGGGTGAGCAAGGAACAGGCCATGATCCGTTGAACCTCCCTGCGCCGGAGGCGATTGACACCGCGCTGACAACTATATTCAATCGTATATAGTGATAACCGAAAATGGCGGAGGCGCGGGATGACATTTTCCCAAGGGGCGACATCGCGCAGGAGCGTGCTGCTGGCCGGTGCGCTGGTTCTGGCTACCGTGACCGGACTGTATCCGGCGCGCGCCGGCGAGCGGGTGACGGTCTTCGCCGCCGCCAGCCTGAAGACCGCGCTCGACCCGCTCGCCAGGGACTGGTCCGCCAGCACCGGTAACACCGCCGTGATGTCCTATGCCGGCAGTTCGGCACTCGCCAAGCAGATCGAGGCCGGGGCGCCTGCCGACGTCTTCATATCCGCCGATCTCGCCTGGATGGACTATCTTGCCGAGCGCAAGCAGGTTCGAGCCGGCAGCGTCACGAGGCTGCTCGGCAACCGCATCGTGCTGATCGCTCCCGCCGACAGCAGCGTGGCGCTCGACATCGCGCCCGGCCTCGATCTGGCGGGCGCGCTGGGCGAAGGCCGTCTGGCGATGGCCAACGTGGAGGTGGTGCCCGCAGGCAGATACGGCAAGGCGGCGCTGACGGCGCTCGGGGTCTGGGACAGTGTCGCCGGGCGCACCGCGCAGGCCGAAAACGTTCGCGCCGCGCTGGCGCTGGTGGCGCTCGGGGAGGCGCCGCTCGGCGTGGTCTATGCCACCGACGCGGCCGCCGAGCCGAAGGTGAAGGTGGTGGCGTCCTTCCCTGAAGACAGTCATCCGCCGATCATCTATCCCGTGGCCCTGACTGCGGCCGCGAAGCCCGTGGCCGCGGATTTCCTCGCTTTTCTGCAGGGCGAGGCTGCGCGCAGGGGCTTCGAGGCGCAGGGCTTCACCGTGCTCCAGCCGGCTGCCGGCCAATAGGGTGGAGACAGGCTGGCTCACCCTGTCGCCGGAGGAATGGACGGCCGTGGCGCTGTCGCTCAAGGTGGCTAGCGTCGGCACGCTCGCCAGCCTGCCGTTCGGCGTCGCCATCGCCTGGCTGCTGGCGCGGCGGGAGTTCTGGGGCAAGTCGCTGGTCAACGGGCTCGTCCACCTGCCGCTGATCCTGCCGCCGGTGGTCACCGGCTATCTGCTGCTGCTGAGTTTCGGGCGTCGCGGACCGATCGGCGCGGTCCTCGAAGAGACGTTCGGCCTTGTCTTCTCCTTTCGATGGACGGGGGCGGCGCTGGCCGCTGCGGTGATGGGATTTCCGCTGATGGTGCGGGCGATCCGGCTGTCGATGGAGGCGGTTGACACCCGGCTTGAGGCCGCGGCCTCGACGCTCGGAGCCAGGCCGCTCATCGTGTTCCTGACGGTCACGCTGCCGCTCAGCCTCCCGGGCGTCCTTGCCGGCATGATCCTCGGCTTTGCCAAGGCGATGGGCGAGTTCGGCGCCACCATCACCTTCGTCTCCAACATTCCCGGCGAGACGCAGACACTGCCCTCGGCGATCTACAGCTTCATCCAGGTGCCCGGCGGCGAGACCGGGGCGCTGCGCCTCACGCTGGTGGCGATCGCCATCGCGTTTGCGGCGCTGATTGCCTCCGAAGTGCTGGCGCGGCGGCTGTCGAGCCGGATCGAGGGGCGCTGATGCTGAGCTTCGACCTGCGCCAGAGGCTGGGAGACTTTCATCTCGATGCGCGGTTTTCCGGCAGCGGACGGCTGACGGCGTTGTTCGGTGTCTCCGGCTCCGGCAAGTCGTCGCTGATCGCGCTGCTTGCCGGGCTTTCCCGCCCCGACGACGGGGTGATCGAGGTCGGCGGGCGGACACTGGTCGATACCGGCCGCGGCATCTTCGTGCCGCCACACCGGCGCCGCATCGGCTGCGTGTTCCAGGAGGCGCGGCTGTTCCCGCATCTGAGCGTCATCAACAATCTGGACTATGGACGACGGTTTTCCGGCCAGGCCCGTGACCCGAAGGCGATGGCGCGGGTCGTCGAGCTGCTCGGCATCGGCCACTTGCTTGACCGCGGTCCATCGGCGTTGTCGGGCGGCGAGAAGCAGCGCGTCGCCATCGGCCGGGCGCTGATGGCGGGGCCGCGACTGCTGCTGCTCGACGAACCGCTGGCGTCGCTCGACGAGGCCCGGAAGGCGGAGATCCTGCCCTATATCGAGCGGTTGCGGGACGAAGGAGACATCCCGATCGTGCTGGTTAGTCATTCGGTGGCAGAAGTGGCGCGGCTTGCCAGCGACATGGTCGTGCTGTCGGACGGGAAGGTGGCCACCTCCGGAACGGTGGCCGACGTGCTGGGGCGGCTCGATCTCATGCCCGAGGAGATGCGCTCGGAGGGAGGGGCCGTGTTGGAGATGCAGGTGACAAGCTATGATCCGCGCTTCGACATGTCGGTGCTCGAGGCGGCGGCCGGACGCATCCACATGCCCGGCGACTGCGGCCCGGCCGGGCGGCGGTTGCGGGTGCGGATCCGGGCCCGCGACGTGATGATCGCCACGGGGCGGCCGCACGGACTGAGCGCGCTCAACGTGCTCGATGGCAAGATTGCTGCCATCGTGGAGAGCGGCCGGGCCTTCGTCGAGGTGCATGTCGACTGCGCCGGCAGCAGGGTGATTGCCCGCATCACCCGGCAGTCCGCCGAGGGATTGGAACTGGCTCGCGGCTGCGCCGTCCACGCGGTGGTCAAGACGGTCAGTCTCGACAGCCCCCATCCCCCACACAATCCGGAGGTGACATGATGGCGATGCTGAGCCTTAGGGTCGATCTCGATCCGTCAGGGCGTGTGGGTCCCGGCAAGATCGCGCTGCTCGAGCAGATCGCCACCCACGGCTCGATCTCGGCCGCCGCGCGCGCCATGCCGATGTCCTACAAGCGCGCCTGGGACCTGGTCGAGGAGCTCAACCGGATGTTCGGCAAGCCGATGGTGGCGACCCGGCCCGGCGGCGGACGCGGCGGCGGCGCGGAGCTGACCCAGGCTGGACTGGCTCTGGTCAGCCGCTATCGCGCCATCGAACGGGCGGCCAATGCCGCCGCCGAACCGCATCTGGCGGCGCTGCAGGACGAGATCCTGGCCGGCTAGTTCCTGTCGGGTGAGTCACGCGATCGGAACTGCTTTTTCATCCCGCATGTCGTCATCCAGCAGCCGCTGCACATGTCGGGCGACATCCGGCCTATTCGTTGAGATAGGCCTTGGCGGCGTTGATGACGCTCAGCGAGGGATTTTCCGCACACTTGGCTGCAATGCCGTCGATCTGCGCGCCCAACTGGTCGACGTCGAGGGTGGTTTCGTCCGCCTGGCCGGCCAGCCAGCCATCGAGCCAGACGAGATACCAGGCGATGGTGTCCGCATCCATGCTTTCCATCTGCTCGCAGGTGACGGTGGACATGTCGATCGTGTCGGCCCGGACGACCGGGGCTGCCACGACGAGGGAGGCGGCCAAGGCCGCGCCGGATAAAAACCTCATCATCTGAGTCTCCTGGAGAACCGGCCGGATGGCGCGTTCGGGGCGATCCTAGTGGGACGGCGTGCGGCACGCAATCCATCGGCACTGCTCTCCGTCCGAAAACGATCCGGCCGATCCCTCTTGCAAGGGACCGGCCGGTACGTGTGCGCGGACTGGAGGAACGCGCGAAACTGGTGTGGCAGGCGATCAGTAGTTGGCCATGGCAACGGTCGTGGCGGTCTCGAGCGCTGCCAGATCATTGTTGGTCAGCGACAGCTGGACGGCCTCGTCGCCGAGGACTGCAAGACGGGCAGGGACAAAGACCCGGCCTTCCGTCTCCATGTCCGGCGAGATCACCAGGTCGGTGACTTCGCCAAAACTGTTGACGATCGCATCGGACACATAGCCCAGAACTTCGCCTTCGGCGGACAGGGCGGTCATGCCGAGCCATGCATCGTTGAGCTCGTGGTCGACTTCTTCTTCATCGGACTGGACGGTGGGGCCGAAACGCTCGTTCATCGGTTCGGCATAGGCCAGCACCGTCTGTTCGGTGGCCGGAGCTTCAGCGCCAATCTGGAAGGCGCGAGCTGCCTGGGTGGTGGCCGTGAATGCGGTGATCGCGAAGGCTGCCGCGATCAGGGATCTGGAAATCGTGGTTGCTGTCTTGGTCATGTTCGTGTCGGTGATCGAGTTCATGTGTCACCGCCTCCTTGATTGCAACGGTATCCCCGCTCTTCGTGTCCGGCTGTGCAATCTGTCACACCGCCGACATTCACTTCGGGTTCGCTGCATCAACGCGCGGACGGGCATCGGGTTCCAAAAAGGTTAATGCACGAGAACCGGACCCCTGCTGAGTGGCGCGGAGACGGCAACCGAACGAGTGAGAGAGCCTTACATTCCCTCAGCGCTTGACAATCGTAATTCATCTACTATTCAAGAAACATAGATATAAATTGCCGTGGGGCCCAATACGGGCTGGTATCAACCGGAGAGATCATATGGCGGACAGATCCTACAATGTGTTGTTTCTGTGCACCGGCAATTCGGCTCGCTCGATCATCGCCGAGGCCATCATGAACCGGGCCGGAGGCGGCCGCTTCCGCGCCTTTTCGGCAGGGTCGCGCCCCAAGGGCGAAGTTCATCCCTACACCCTGGATCTTCTGAGCCGCAACGGCTTCGACTCCGGCTTCGCCCGGTCGAAGGACTGGTCCGAATTTGCCGCACCGGACGCGCCGAAGCTCGATTTCGTCTTCACGGTCTGCGACGATGCGGCGGGCGAAGCCTGCCCGGCGTGGCCGGGCCAGCCGATGACGGCGCACTGGGGCGTGCCCGACCCGGCGGCGGCCACCGGCACCGAGGCGGAACGGCGACTTGCATTTGCCGACGCATTCCGCATGCTCAACAGCCGCATCTCGATTTTCGTCAACCTGCCGATGTCGAGCATCGATCAGCTGAGCCTGCAGAAGCGGCTCGACGAGATCGGACGGAGCGCCGACTGACCGCGGGCCTGCACGGTCGCTGATCCGAGCGGCCGGAATTGCGCTCGGCGACGAACCCGCTCAGACAGAGGACCAGCATGACCATCGTTATCCACCACAACCCTGACTGCGGCACATCGCGCAACACGCTGGCGATGATCCGCGCCTCGGGCATCGAGCCGATCGTCATCGACTATCTCCAGACCGGCTGGACCAGGCCGCAACTGCAGGCGCTGTTCGCCGCCGCCGGCCTGACGCCGCGTCAGGCGCTGCGTGTGTCGAAGACTCCGGCGGAAGCCATGGGACTGACGGATCCGGCCGTCGACGACGAGGCGATCCTGGACGCGATGATCGCCGAGCCGGTGCTGGTCAACCGCCCGATCGTGGCTTCGCCTAAAGGCGTGCGGCTGTGCCGCCCGTCCGAGCTGGTTCTCGATCTTCTGGACAATGCCGACTTCGGCACCTTCACCAAGGAAGACGGCGAGATCGTTGGGTCAACGGCATGACCCATCGCGAGATCGACCCGCTCGATGTGGCGGATCTGCCCAACATCGAAGCCGGACAGCTGCGTCAGCTCGACGCCGGTGCGCTTGTCGCGCCGGGCGATCCGGGACACGCGCCGCGCATTTTGGTGCTGTACGGCTCGCTGCGCGAGCGGTCCTATTCCCGGCTGGCGGCGGAGGAGGGTGCGCGGGTGCTTCGCGCGCTCGGCGCGGAGGTGCGTTTCTTCGATCCGCATGATCTGCCGCTGCCCGACTCCGCCCTGCCCAGCCACCCGAAGGTGGTCGAGCTGCGCGAACTCGCGGTCTGGTCGGAGGGCATGGTCTGGTGCTCGCCGGAGCGGCACGGGGCCATGACCGGGGTGATGAAGGCGCAGATTGACTGGCTGCCGCTCTCGCTGGGCGGAGTGCGCCCGACCCAGGGCAAGACGCTGGCGGTCTGCCAGGTCTCCGGCGGGTCGCAGAGCTTCAACGCCGTCAACCAGATGCGCATTCTGGGCCGCTGGATGCGGATGGTGACCATCCCCAATCAGTCCTCTGTTCCCAAGGCCTTCGCCGAGTTCGAGGACAATGGCCGCATGAAGCCGTCGCCCTACTACAATCGAATCGTCGATGTGATGGAGGAACTCTGCAAGTTCACGCTGATGGTGCGCGGGCGGTCGGACTATCTGGTCGATCGCTATTCCGAGCGCGTCGAGACGGCCGAAGCAGTGTCGCGGCGGGTCAACCAGCGCGCCATCTGACCGGGCGTCCCCGCCGCAAGCCGGTCTGCGGTCTCAATCCTTTTGCCAGACGGCCAGAACCGCATAGTCGCGGTAAAGCCTGCGACTGCGGGTGAGGCCGCCATGAGCAATCGCCAGCCGCTCGAGTTCGGCATCCAGGTCGAGCCTCGGCGTCACGTGGAAACGGGCAAGCCACGCCTTGAGGGCGCGGCGGAACCAGACGGGCAGGCCGCGCTGGTCGCCGAAATCGACAATGTGAAGCTGACCGCCAGGAGCGAGCTTGGCGATGGCGCAGGAAAGCGCGGCCGTCCAGCCCGGAATCATCGACAGGCTGTAGGAGAACAAGATGCGGTCGAAGCCCTCGACCCCGAACAGGTCGCCGGCATCGAAACCGGTGGCGTCGCCCCTTGCGAGCATGATCCGTCTGTCGAGCCCGTTCCGCTCCACCATGTGCCGCGCCGACCTGAGCATTTCGCTGGAGATGTCGATGCCGAAAAGCCGCGCCTCGGGATAGAGCCTGGCGGCCGCAATCAGATTGCGCGCGGTTCCGCAGCCGATTTCGAGCACGGTGCCGCCTGGGGACGGTCTGAGGTCTGCGATCAGCCGGTCGCGTCCGAGCAGGTAGTAGCGGCGCGTGAAGTCGTAGATGTGGCGCTGGTGGCGATAGATGCCATCCATCAGCGAGCCGTTGGCGGGCGCGATCGCCATCTCAGCGTTTCACATGCAGGTGAAAGCCGCCATAGATCGCCGAGCGGTCGCGGGCACCAAGGTTCATGCTCCGGCTTTCGAGGTAGTCCCATTGGTCCAGAATGGCATCGGGCACCCGTCCGGGGAGCGGCGAGTCCGCGGCGGCGGTGCGGTAGATGACACGGGCGCCGGGCGCGGCGGTGCGGGTGATCTCGCCCCAGAGTTCGGAGATCTGCCGTGTCGTCATCCAGTCCTGGGCGTCGAGCAGCACGAAGGCGTGGATCGAGCCGTCGGCGCGGCGGGCAAGCAGGTCGGTTACGCTTTCGTTGACGATGGCCAGGCGGTCGGCATTGCGCCGCACCAATTCGAAATTGCGGCGTTCGAGATAGGGCGGCAGGCTGGCGTCCTCGCCGGGACCATAGCCGCGACCGAAGGCCTGCCAGGCGAAGTAGTTCTCCCTGATCGGGAAATCGCAGACCAGCTTTTCGGTGCGCTGCTTGAGCGCCTCGGCGACGCCGCCGGCATGGCCACCGGCCAGGGCTTCGTACTGGGCGGGCGGGATGCCGAGGCCGAACAGCGAGGCGCGCAGACTGGTGAGCGCCCGGAAGCTGCGGCTGTCAAAGACCGGGGCGATGCGGGTGTCGAAGAACTGCCGTTGCTCGGCCAGCGACGTGGCCGACAGCAGCTGTCGCGGATTGACCCCGTAGATCCTGCCCAGGATATGGGCCGTGCCGATGAAGCGGCCGAGCAGGCCGGTGCGGTAGAAGCCGCGCGCGAAGCGGGTGATGCGGCGGCGGCCGAAATCCTCGCGCCCGTCCCAATAGGCCCGCGTCTGGGTGTCGAGATGCGGGCGGATGTGCCGTTCGTAGAGGCGGATGTTGGATTTCAGGTCGGCGTGGCGAAGAAAATTGGCAAGCGAGGTGTGATCGGGCAGATGCCGGGCTGCGGCAACCTTCAGGCGGCCGAGCGCGACATGGGCCGGGGACAGGTCAACCGCGGTGACGGAGGCCGGGCTGGCGGTGAGATAGGAGAGCACGTTGCAGGAGCCCGAGGCGATGGCCACGACATGGTCGCCGGGGGTGAGTGCCAGCGCTTCCATGTCGATGAGCGGATCCTCCCAGATCTGCGGATAGACCAGGCCGCGAAAGGCGGCGGAAAAGGTGCGTTCCAGCAGGCCGGCCCTGGACATGGCCCTCGACCGGACCACGGCGCGGTTGATGCGGGCGCCAACGCCTGCGGGTTCGATCAGCGTCATGGCAGAGACTCCTCGGGGAGGCATTCGGGTTGATGGGACCGGTCAGGCTGCATTGCCGTGCACGTCGGCATAGGCCGGCGTCTCCGCATCGGCATCGGCGCCGACCGGCAGGACCAGGGCGCGGGGCAGGCGGGCGCGCTCGGCGAGCAGGTGCGACCAGTCGATGACCTCGATGCGCCCGTCGAAATGCTCGACCACGGCCGTGCAACTCTCCACCCAGTCGCCTGTGTTGATGTAGCGGATGCCGTTGCGGATATCGTTGGCGGCATGGTGGATGTGGCCGCAGACCACGCCATCGGCTCCGGCCTTGCGGGCCTCGTCGGCGAGCACCTCCTCGAAATCGGAGATGAAGCTGACGGCGCGCTTGACCTTCATCTTGGCCCAGCGCGAAAACGACCAGTAGCGCAGGCCGAAGAGCTTGCGGGAGCGGTTGTACCACTTGTTGCCCCACATCGAGAGGCCGTAGGCAATGTCACCCAACTGGGCGATCCAGCGGTGGTTGAGGACGACCATGTCGAACTCGTCGCCGTGGACGATGAGCAGCCTGGTGCCGTCGGCGGTGACATGCATGTGGCGTTCCAGCACTTCGATGCCGCCGAAATGAATGCCGGGATAGGAGCGCATCATCTCGTCGTGATTGCCGGGAATGTAGATCACCCGGCTGCCCTTGCGCGCCTGGCGCAGCAGCTTCTGCACCACGTCATTGTGCGCCTGGGGCCAGTAGAAGCCCTTGCGCTTCATGCGCCAGCAATCAATGATGTCGCCGACCAGATAGATGGTCTCGGCCTCGTGCTGGCGAAGGAAGTCGACCAGCATCTCCGCCTGGCAGTCCGGCGTGCCCAGATGCACATCCGAGATGAACAGGGTGCGGTAGGTCTTGGCTTGTAGCATCGCGCATCGGCCCCAACGTCATTCGATGGGACACCCTAAACACGATTCACTTCTCAGTTTTGTGACGGTCGCCTTCTTGGGGCTTGCCGGAGGGGTCCGGAGAGCCCCAACGAACCGCCCAATCGGCTTCGATCCGGCCGTTCTGGCCGGCGGCCGAAATGATACGGCTTCAAACTGTCATATTTACCGGGGGTTAACCCGCATGGGTAAGTTTCGGCCGGAGCGTCAGGCCGGAAGTCTGGTGTGCAGAATAAGCAAACCGCTGAATTTATGGAACAAACAAGATGGCCACTGGCTCTGTTTTCCGCGTATCCCGACAAGGTGGCGCCCGTCCGCCAGCGGTCGCCCGGCCCCGTGGGATGAGGTCGTGAGCTTCTCTCTCCGCCGCGAGCGCGAGGCCATCGAGGTGCGCAGGAAGCGCAAGGCGGGGGTCGAGGCTCTGTTCGGGGCCCTGATCCTCGGGGTCATCGCCACGGCGGCCGTCCTGGAGGCGGTGCGCTGGAAATTCGGCCCGGGACTCGAGGGCAACGGGTGGCTGTTTCCGGCAGGAAGCATCGCGCTGGCCACGTCGTTTGCAGCCTATGGCGGCATCTGGCTTGCCTTCAGTCGGCGCATCGACACCCTGCGCAAGATGCACACGGAAGCGGTAGCCCTGTCGCAACGGGATTCGCTGACCGGGACCTATATGCGCGATCACTTCGTTCGCAAGCTCAAGGCCGAATTGTCGGAGGCGGGGCGTTTCGGGCATGCGGCGCTGCTCGTGTTCGACATTGATCACTTCAAGCAGTTCAACGATACACACGGTCACAGTTTCGGTGACCAGGTGCTGCAGTTCTTCACCGCCTCCGTGCGCGAGGCGCTGCCCGGCGCAACCATCGGACGGCTCGGCGGCGACGAGTTCGCGCTGTTCCTCCGGCACAGCGATCCGCTGACCCGCACCTATCTGGACAGTGCATGCCAGACCTTGCTGGCCCTTCTCGCCTCCGGCCTCGCCGTGGGGCCGCGACGGCTCGCCATCACGGCGTCGATCGGCATCGCGCTGGCGCCCGAGCACGGCAAGTCCTGCGCGACGCTGATGTCGAAGGCCGACATGGCGATGTATCTTTCAAAGAAGAACGGCCGCGCCTGCTGGACCTATTTCGATGAAACGATGCTGACGGACGCCCGCAACGAACGGGCGCTGGAGCGCGAACTGCGGGCGGCGATCCTGCTGGGACATTTCCGCATTGCCTACCAGCCCATCGTCGATGGCAAGGGCGAGGTGGTGGCGATGGAGGCCTTGCTGCGCTGGCAGCACCAGCTGCGCGGCACGATCGCCCCGGACGTGTTCATCCCGATCGCCGAGCAGTCCTCCCTGATCCACGATCTGGGGCTGATGGTGCTCGAAATGGTCTGCCGCGACATGCCGCTGCTGCCGGCGGTGCCGATCAATGTCAATATTTCCGCCAAGCAACTGCGGCTGCCGGACCTGCTTGCCCAGTACCTGGCGATCCTGGCCACGCACGGCATCGATCCGTCGCAAATCGTGATCGAGATCACCGAAAGCGCCTCGCTGACGGCAAATGCGAAGATCATTGCCGCAATCACTGCCATTCGCGCGGCCGGCTTCAAGGTGGCCCTCGATGATTTCGGCATGGGCTATTCGGAGTTCAACCAGCTCAGGCATCTGCCCTACGACACCATCAAGATCGACAAGAGCTACATCCGCAACCTGGGCCAGGATGCAGTGACGGACATCTTCGTCAATGCGGTCGTCGAGATTGCGCGGACCTTCGGCAAGTCCGTGGTGGCGGAAGGAATCGAAAGCGAGGATGACAGGATCCGGGCCGGCATCGCCGGCTGCACCTGCTTCCAGGGCTATCACTACGGCAGGCCGGCATTCCTCGAGGCCGGGCCCATGTCGCTGGCCATGATCGCCGCCGAGCCGGGGGCGGAACGTCTCCTCGCCTGACCACGCCGCCCGGAGGCTTCAGGGCATGCCGGCATCGTCGCCGATCAGGAATTCCATGCGGTCGGCGGCAAAGCGGGTCTCAGCGTACTGGATCGGGATTGCATCGGGGTCGATGTTGATGGAGCGGGTGAGCAGGATAATCGCGCCCGGCGACAATGACAGATGTTGCAGGTCGTCGGCTTCGGCATGCACCGCCGTGATCATTGTCGTCTTTCGCGTGTAATCCGGGACTCCGAAGGCGGCGAGGGCGCGGGTTATCGATCCGGTGTCGCCGTAGCGCGCCGCGATGCCGCCGAAGCGCTTGGCGTCGAACCACGATATCGCCCGCGACACGGCCACGTCGTCGGCGCTCGACACCGTTTCCAGCCGCTCGACCGGCGCGCCGGCTTCAAGGCACAGGGCGCGAGCGACATCGGGTCCGGCAGGCTCGACGCCGGCGTCGAGAAGCCGTCCACGGCGGATCAGGGTCTGATCGCCCAAACCCTCCGAGAACCGGGTGCGCCGGCCGATCGGATAGCGCAGCCGCCTGCGGCTGGCGAGAAATGTGCCCCGGCCCTGCTCGGCACGCAGGATGCCCTCCTTCTCCAGGGCGGCGACCGCGGCGCGAACCGTGTGCCGGTTGACTCCGAAGCGGCCGGCAAGGGCGGTTTCCGGCGGCAACTGGTCGCCCGGGGTCAGATGCGGGAGCAGGGTCTGGCGGATGCCGTCGGCGACCTGGCGCCATAGGGCGATGCCGGAGCGGCGCTGCAGGGGAACTGTCATCGGCCCATCAAATCCTCTGGTGCGCGAAAGCCATCGGGTTTATGATCGAACATCCCCTGTCACAGCCTTGTCATGCGTGGCGGATACATATGGACTTACACATGCGGTTGTCTAGAACAATAGACAAATAGGATTGATCATGCAACAGCCTTCCTCCGAACTTCACGGCCCCGGGCATCCGGAGGCGCTTTCTCCGGCTGCACGGATGCGGCAAAGGCGCCTTTCGGTGCTGGCACAGGCTCCGTTGCCGCGAATGGCGGCGCTCTGGCGCAAGACCGGGCTGGATCCGGATATCGAAATCCTGCGCGGTCCGGAAAACGGACTGGTGGCGCTCCGCGGGCGGATCGGCGGCACCGGCCAGCCGTTCCAGGTGGGCGAGGCCTCGGCGACGCGGGTGACGGTGCGGATCATCGGCGGGGCGGTCGGGCATGCCATGATCACCGGCCGCGACAATGCCCGCGCCCAGCTCGCGGCAACGCTCGACGCTCTTGCCGAAGACCCCGCGCTCACCGATCGGATTGAACAGGAAGTGATCGCTCCGCTGGAAGCAGAGGCTGCCGCGCGTGACGCGGCGCTTGGCGCCGAGGTGGCGGCGACCCGGGTGAACTTCTTCACCCTCGTGCGGGGAGATGACTGATGGTCCACGCGGCTTACGAGGGCGGTTTCGCCAATTCGGTGCTCGGTTCGCAGGGGCTGTTCCGCACTCTGATGGATGCCATGGCGCGGCCCGGCACTGTCCACCCCGTGACGACGCTGGCAAGCCCGCCTGCCGGACTGAATTCGACCGCCGGCGCGATCCTGCTGAGCCTGTGCGATGCCGACACGTCGGTCTGGCTCACTCCGGATCTGGCCAGGAATTCGGAGGTCCGCGAGTGGCTCGGCTTTCATGCCGGCGCGCCGGTCACCGGTGACAAGGCCGCAGCCGACTTCGCCGTCATTGCCGACCCGTGCAGACTGCTCGATCTCGGCGCCTTCGCGCTCGGCACTCAGGAGTATCCCGACCGTTCAACAACGCTGATCATCGCCGTGGAGGCTCTGACGGGTGGCGACCTGATGGAGCTTGAAGGCCCGGGCATCGATGGCCGCATCGGCATTGCGCCCAAGCCGCTGCCGCCTGGCTTCACCGCGCAATGGGCGGCCAACCGGGCGCGGTTTCCGCGCGGCATCGACCTGATCTTCGCCGCCCCGGATGCCATTGCCTGCATGCCGCGCTCGTCGCGCATCATCAACCAGCCGGGGGTCTGACATGTATGTTGCCGTCAAGGGCGGAGAAGCCGCCATCGCCAATGCCCACAGATTGCTGGCAAGCCGCCGCCGGGGCGACGCGTCGGTTCCGGCGCTGACGCTGGAGCAGATTGCAGGCCAGCTGGCACTGGGCGTGGACCGGGTGATGGGCGAGGGCTCGCTTTACGATCCCGAACTTGCCGCTCTCGCCATCAAGCAGTCGCGCGGCGATCTGATCGAAGCCGTTTTCCTGTTGCGCGCCTACCGCACGACGCTGCCGCGCTTCGGCTATTCGGAACCGGTCGATACCGGCGCCATGGTGATCGAGCGCCGCGTCTCGGCCGTGTTCAAGGATCTTCCCGGCGGCCAGCTGCTGGGGCCGACCTTCGATTACACCCATCGCCTGCTCGATCCGGAGCTGGCGGGCGACCACCCGGTGGCCGAGCCGGTCCGAGGCGAGGCGCCATCCGAGAAGGCGCTGCGCGTCTCCGACATTCTTGCCGGCGATGGCCTGATCGAGGAGAACCTGCCCTCCGAAGAAGACTCCGACGTGGCCGACATCACCCGCACAGCGCTGGAGTTTCCGCTCGGCCGCGACGCCCGGCTGCAGGCGCTGGCCCGCGGCGACGAGGGCTTTCTGCTGGCGCTCGGTTATTCGACCCAGCGGGGCTATGCCCGCAGCCATCCCTTTGCGGGAGAGATCCGCATCGGCGAGGTGGCGGTCGAGATGGTGCTGCCGGAACTGGGCTTCGCCGTCTGCATCGGCCGGGTGCGGCTCACCGAATGCCAGATGGTCAACCAGTTCAAGGGATCGGCCAAGGTGCCGCCGCAGTTCACGACCGGCTACGGCCTGGTCTTCGGCCAGGCCGAGCGCAAGGCGATGGCGATGGCGCTGTGCGACCGGGCGCTGAGGGCCGCCGAACTCGGCGAGGACATCACCGCGCCCGCGCAGGACGAGGAGTTCGTCATCTCGCATTCCGACAATGTGCAGGCGACCGGCTTCGTCGAGCATCTGAAACTGCCGCACTATGTCGACTTCCAGGCCGAACTGGACCTGGTGCGCCGCATGCGCGCCGAGCACGCCGCTGCCCAGGCCACGGGACGCCAGGACATAGCCACCGACGCCAGCAGGGAGGCCGCCGAATGAGCGCCCAGATCGCGACCGACGCCGCACCGGCGATCGCCAGTTACAATTTCGCCTATCTCGACGAGCAGACCAAGCGGATGATCCGCCGCGCCATTCTCAAGGCGATCGCCATTCCCGGCTACCAGGTACCCTTCGCCTCCCGCGAGATGCCGATGCCCTATGGCTGGGGAACCGGAGGGGTGCAGGTGACGGCGGCGATCATCGGGCCCGAGGACGTGCTCAAGGTGATCGACCAGGGCGCCGACGACACCACCAATGCGGTGTCGATCCGGGCCTTTTTCGCCAAGGTCGCCAATGTCGCCACCACCACGCGGACCATGGAGGCCACCATCATCCAGACCCGGCACCGCATCCCCGAGACGAAGCTGTCGGCGGGGCAGGTGCTGGTCTACCAGGTGCCTATCCCAGAACCGCTGCGGTTCCTCGAGCCGCGCGAGACCGAGACGCGCAAGATGCACGCGCTGGAGGAATATGGCCTCATGCATGTCAAGCTCTACGAGGACATTGCCCGCCACGGCGAGATCTCGACCACCTACGCGTATCCGGTGATGGTCGAGGGCCGCTACGTGATGGACCCGTCTCCGACGCCGAAGTTCGACAATCCGAAGATGCACCGCTCCGAGGCGCTGCAGCTGTTCGGCGCGGGCCGCGAGAAGCGGATCTACGCCGTGCCGCCGTTCACCGAGGTTGTCAGCCTCGATTTCGAAGACCATCCCTTCGAGATCCAGACATTCGACAGGCCCTGCGCGCTGTGCGCGGCGGAGAATGTCTATCTCGACGAGGTGGTGCTCGATGACAGCGGCGGACGGATGTTCGTCTGTTCAGACACCGATCACTGCGAGGACCGCCGGGCGCAGGGCCATCGCGGCGAAATGGCAGGGCATCCACTGGAGACAGCCAAATGAGCGACGAGATCCTGATCGAAGGTGATGCCGGTTTTGCCGCCGTCGCCGCTTCGGAACGGCCGCTGCTCTCGGTTTCCGGGCTCAGCAAGATCTATGGCGCCCGCATCGGCTGCATCGATGTCAGCTTCGATGTCTGGCCGGGCGAAGTGCTTGCGATCGTCGGCGAATCGGGCTCCGGCAAGACGACGCTGCTCAACTGCATATCCAGCCGGCTGGCGCCGACCACCGGCACGGTGAGCTACCAGATGCGCGATGGGCGGATGGGCGACGTCTTCCGGATGAGCGAGGCCGAGCGCCGGCACCTGATGCGCACCGACTGGGGCTTCGTGCACCAGAACCCGATCGACGGTCTGAGGATGTCGGTCTCGGCCGGGGCCAATGTCGGCGAACGGCTCATGGCGGTCGGCCAGCGCCATTACGGCAGTATCCGCGCCGAGGCCAGCGAATGGCTGGGCCGGGTCGAGATCGATGCCGACCGGATCGACGACCAGCCGCGGGCCTTTTCCGGCGGCATGCGGCAGCGGCTGCAGATCGCCCGAAACCTGGTCACCGAGCCGCGGCTGGTGTTCATGGACGAGCCCACGGGCGGCCTCGACGTCTCCGTGCAGGCGCGGCTGCTCGATCTCCTGCGCGGGCTGGTCTCCGATCTCGGCCTTTCGGTGATCATCGTCACCCACGACCTGGCGGTGGCGCGGCTCCTGTCGGACCGCATATTGGTGATGAAGGAGGGCAGGGTGATCGAATCCGGGCTCACCGACCGGGTGCTCGACGACCCGCGCGCGCCCTATACCCAGCTCCTCGTCTCCTCGATCCTGCAGGTGTGACCATGTCCCCGATCCTCGTTGTCTCCGAAGTCGCCAAGGGATTCGTCATGCATCTGCGCGGCGGGCTCGAACTGCCGGTGGTGCGCCATGTCGGCTTCTCGCTGTCGGAAGGGGAGTGCGCCGTGCTCGGCGGACCGTCCGGCGTCGGCAAGAGCTCGATCCTGAAGATGCTATATGGCAATTACGGCGTCGATGCAGGCCAGATCCTGGTCCGCCACCATGAAAGGTTTGTCGATGTCGCCAGCGCCGGCCCGCGTCAGGTGCTGGCGGTGCGGCGCGACACGATCGGCTATGTCAGCCAGTTCCTGCGCGCGGTGCCGCGGGTCTCGGCGCTTGACGTGGCGGCAGAGCCGCTGGTGATGCGCGGCACGGCCGCCGAGGAGGCCCGCAGGCAGGCGGGCGCGCTGTTCGAACAGCTCAACCTGCCCGAACGGCTGTGGTCGCTGCCGCCGGCGACCTTTTCCGGCGGCGAGCAGCAGCGGGTCAACATCGCCCGCGGCTTCATCACCGACCATCCGGTGCTGCTGCTCGACGAGCCCACGGCGTCGCTTGATGCCACCAATCGCGACGTGGTCATCGAGCTGATCCGCGCCAAGAAGCGCGCCGGCGTGGCATTGCTCGGCATCTTCCACGACGGCGAGGTGCGCGATGCCGTGGCCGACCGCATCATCGACGTCTCCGCCTTCGCTCCCGAGAGGACGGCAGCATGACCCGCCTGTCCGAGACCCCGCTGATCGATCCCACCGCCGTGGTCACGGCCTCGACCGCCGGCCGCTACACCGAGATCGCCGAGCGCTGCACCGTGAGCGAGACCGAACTGGGCGACTATTCCTACATGATGCGCGAATGCGAGGTCTGGGCGGCGAAGATCGGCAAGTTCGTCAACATCGCCAGCCATGTGCGCATCAACGCCACCAACCATCCGGTCTGGCGGGCGACGCTGCACCATTTCACCTACCGCGCGGGCGACTATTTCGAGGGCGCCAGCCACGAGGAGGATTTCTTCGCCTGGCGACGCGAGAACGGTGTCGTCATCGGCCATGACGTCTGGATCGGCCATGGCGCCACCGTCCTGCCCGGCGTCAAGGTCGGCAATGGCGCCGTCATCGGCGCAGGCGCCGTGGTCTCGCGCGATGTCGATCCCTACATGATCGTCGGCGGCGTGCCGGCAAGGCTGATCCGGCCTCGGTTCGAGAACGGCCTCGGCGCGCGCATGGATGCGCTCGGCTGGTGGGACTGGGAGCATGAAAAGCTCCACGCGGCGCTCGAGGATTTCCGGCTGCTATCGGCTGAGGAATTCGTCGACCGCCACGAGACCTGACGCCGGCCGTCCCGCATCGGTGGGTTCCAGGTCATGTGCGTCAAGTTCTGCAGGTCGGGGTCAGCTCACTTGAGGGGAGGGGTTGGGGTGGGGCTATGAGACCACCGGAACACTCCGCCCCCGCGGTTTGCATCGCGACCCCCACCCGGATCAGCTTCGCTGCGCTCGCTTCTCCCTGGGCGAGCCACGGGTCTCGCCCGTCCTCCGGCCCCCCTCAAGCGGGAGGCGGTGCGGGCCGCGGTTTCAGCATGTCCACATTTCCCCTGTGGGAGAGGAAGCAATTTCAGCGTCTTAATGCAGTTAAGCGCTAGAAATTGCAGGTGAGGAGGCGTTGCCGCGCGCCGCTTGGCCTTCGTGCTCAGCATCTTCATTCAGGCTCCCGCCTTCAAACACGGGTGAGCCCTCCCAAATGTTAATCTCGTAGCCGGGCACCCGGGACCGATCACTCGGCCGCGATCCGCGACGACGCACAACCGACGTCATCCGACACGCAGATCCCGGCATAGCTGCTGGTGATGAGCCATTTGGTGAGGTTGCGCGCCATGATCTGGTGGCCGACGAGACTGATCCGTCCCGCCGCGATCTCGGTCTCGAAGCTGCTGTGACCCATCCAGGCGGATGTCAGCGCCCGCAACTCGCTGATGATGAAGAGATCGACGGGAAACCCCTGGTCGGCATAGCAGAGGTCGGGTTCGATGCCGGGCTTGAAGACCAGCCAGTAGCTGACGGGCGCGCCCGGCGGGTGCTTGAGGGTGAACTGGATCACGCAGGCGTGCTGCGGCAGTTCGAGCCTGTTGATCTTGCGGCGGATGTTCCACATCAGCAGCCTTGCGTCGAGATGATCGAGCGACACCTCGCTGCGGATGTTGCGATGCGCCCATTCTCCGAGCTGGCGCACCACGGGCTCAAGTTCATCGGCCAGCGGCGTGGTGAGGTATTCCGAAAAATCCTTGGTGCGGCCGGCGACTCTCATCACCAGGCCCTTGGCCTCCATGTCGCGCAGCCGCTTGGAGAGCAGGCCGGGGGACATGCCGGGAACGCCGCGCTGGATCTGGTTGAAGCGCGTCGAGCCGGACCACAATTCGCACAGCACCAGCAGGGTCCAGCGCGGCTCGATGATCTCGGCCGCCATGGCGACCGGGCAAAACAGCGGGTAGGCGGTCTCCGACATGATCGCACCTGTCAGTTGAAGCATTGGCGGAGGGTCTCACGGCGCGCGACGGCGGTCCAGTACGGAAACTGTAGCGGTTTCCTACAGTTTCTGAACTGGCGCGGCATGGGCCGCATCGGCCAGTCTGCACCTGTCTGAAACAGGAGATAGCAAAATGCCGTTGGTCGACATCGAAGTGATTGAAGGTGTGTTCGACACCGCCCAGAAGGCGCAGATGATCGAAAAGGTCACCAATGCCATGGTGGAGGTGGAAGGCGAGGCGATGCGCGGCGTCACCTGGGTCCGCGTCAAGGAGATCCGCAGCGGCCAGTGGGGCATCGGCGGCAACACGCCGAGTGCCGCCGACATCCGGGCGATGGCGTCCAAGTGATGCCCGGCGGGCCGGGCAGCCTTTGCCCGGCCCGCCGACGCCCTGACCGGACCCGGTGCGCCGCTCCGGCCAAGCCGCCGTCGGGATGTTGCTTGCCTGCAGGCGCATAACCTTCTAGCTTGCTTTCGCCGGGCGAAAAGCGGCGGCATGAAATTGCAAGGCAAGAGCATGATCAAACAGACCTATTCAAAGCCGACACTGACGAAATCCAGGTTGAACCTGCAGTCAGCCACCGCGGTCGCCCCCCCGACGGGATCGCCTCCCCCTTGACCGCAGAATCCTGATCCGGGCTGACAATTGCGCCGCACGCATGGCTCGGGCGGAGCCTTAGGCCGTGAGTTGCGACGGACCGGTCTCACCGCCGCCGGTGGTGCTGCGGGCGTGCGGCTGCACAGCAGCCTGGGGACTCTTCTATGGGGACTGGTCGCCAACCCCATTCTGAGCCTTGACCTTCCGAATATAAAAAATTAGAATATGCGCATATTGCCTGCGGGACTTCACCCGCAGACCTGGAGATCGACCATGAACAAGCGCGTCTACGCGAAGCCCGCCCTGATGAAATCAAGCCTCACGCTGCAGGCAGTGACGGCCGGCGCCTTCGTGAGCGGCGACAAGTAACGACTGTCTCGGTGCCCGTTCGGTTGTGGAACCGGCGGGTCTAGGCAAGCCGGCATTGTCAGATGTCGGCGGTTCCAGGGAGGCAGGATGACAAAGCGCGAGTACACCAAGCCGACATTGGCGAAATCGAAGCTGACATTGCAGGCGGTGACGGCGGACGTGCCGATGACCGGCTACAGATGAGCGCTGAGCGGCATATGGTTGCCCCCGCGGAATGAGATGAAGCGCGTTCATTCGAGGCCGGCTCTGTCTAAATCCAGCGGGACACCCCAGACGGTGATTCCCGGCGCATCCTGAAGCCGGCGGTCGCGGCGGCCGCTAATCGCCGCCCTGCCACCGATCCTCGAAGACCAGATCCTCCAACGCCAGGCGCGTGTTCCAGCCCTTGACCTCGAGCTCGGGCTTTTCATAGAGCTCATCGACATAGCCGAGGCACAGAAAGGCGACGATCTCGATGCGCTCGGGAATGGCGAGCAGGGCCTTGAGATCGGCATCGCGAAAGATCGAGACCCAGCCCATGCCGATTCCCTCGGCGCGTGCAGCGAGCCAGAGATTCTGCACCGCGCAGACGGTCGAGTAGAGGTCCATCGCCGGATTGTGGGTGCGGCCGAGCACCACGTCGCCATTGCGAGAGCGGTCGCAAGTCACGCAGATGCTGAGCGGCGCCTTGCGAATGCCCTCCAGTTTCAGCGACTTGTATTTCGACTGCCGCGCCTCGGGAAACATCGCTACGGCCTCGTCATTGGCTGACTTGAATGCCTTCCAGATCCGCTCGCGCTCGGCTTGTGCACGTATGATGATGAAATTCCACGGCTGCATGAAGCCGACCGACGGTGCGTGATGGGCGGCGTCGAGCAAGCGCTGCACGATGGCGTCGGGTATGGGCCGGGGCAGGAACTGGTCGCGGACGTCGCGGCGGGTGTGGATGGCCTTGTAGACGGCATCGCGGTCGGCATCGGAAAACGGGCCGGCGGGCGCCAGCATGGATGTCGTGTGCATTGTTCGATCCCCAACAACACTCGAAAACCCGGTTCCGCTGTCCATGCGGAGCAGGCTGTGACATCTGGCCGGTCTTCTGACTGAGGATCACCTGAGCCCACGCGCCTTCCCGGTTTCCCAGTGGCATGCCACGCGGGCCCATCACCATCACAGCGTTGGGCACGTCCCGGAATTGAGCCGGATTCCCGATTCTCCCGCGCAAACGGGCACCAGATGGCGGCATAGGCGCACGCCGAAAGCGGGAAGGCAAGGGCGAAATCGCTCTTGCCGGAAGGCGACGGGGCGGTCGCTGTGGAGCTTTGCAAAACTGACATCAAACCGACATGCCCAGTTCACACCGCTGCGATAGGCCAGAGTTCGACAGGGGATGATCCCCGACGAGCGGAAGGAACCTTGCCGATGCTGGAACTGACAGGCGTAAGCCGACGATTTGGCACCCATACCGCAGTGGATTCCGTGACGCTGTCGATCCCCGAAGGCCAGATGGTGGGTGTCATCGGTCGCTCCGGCGCCGGCAAGTCGACGCTTCTGAGAATGATCAACCGCCTGACGGCGCCTAGCGACGGCGAGATCCGGTTCAAGGGCAAGCCGGTGTCCTCATTGACCGGGACATCGCTGCGCAACTGGCAGCGCGATTGCGCCATGATCTTCCAGCAGTTCAACCTCGTTCCGCGTCTCGACGTGCTGACCAATGTCATGCTCGGACGGCTCAACCACCGCTCGACCGTGCTCAACATGCTGTCGATCTTTTCGCCGCAGGAGCGCGCGATGGCCCTGATGGCGCTGGAGCGTCTCGGCATCGTGCAGACGGCGCTGCAGATGGCCGGCACGCTGTCGGGCGGCCAACAGCAGCGCGTCGCCATCGCCCGCGCCCTGCTGCAGCAGCCCAAGCTCATTCTCGCCGACGAGCCGATCGCCTCGCTCGACCCGTTGAACGCGCAGATCGTCATGGATGCGCTGCGCGACATCAATAGCCAGGACGGCATCACCGTGATCACCAACCTTCATACGCTCGACACGGCGCGCACCTACTGTGAGCGCATCATCGGCATGGCAGGCGGCAAGGTGGTGTTCGACGGCGCGCCCGGCGAACTGAGCACCGAAGCGGTCAGGATGATCTACGGCGCCGGCAATGACGGCGCAGAGATCTCCGAAGCGATCACCTCGACGTCGATCACGCCGCGCCCGGCTGCCGTGCAGCCGACCAAATCCACCGGACCGCTGCAAGCGGCGCACCGCGCCAAGGCAAGGTCCGGGATCGCCTTGCCCGCGTAACGGGCCACATTCCCACGGAAAACCGGCAGGACGCCGGACCGAACCAGGAGCAGATCCATGTTCAAGACCCTTCTTCTCGCGGCAGCCTCGCTCGCCGCGCTCTCCGCCTCCATGCCCGCTCACGCCGAAGACCTGAAGGAATTCCGGATCGGCATCCTCGGCGGTGAAAACGAAGCCGACCGTCTGCGCAGCTTCCAGTGCATGACCGACAAACTGCCGGAAGTTCTCGGCGTGGAGAAGGTCTCGCTGTTCCCCGCAGCCGACTACGACGGCGTCATCCAGGGCCTGCTCGGCGGTACGCTCGACTATGCCGAGCTTGGCGCTTCGGGTTATGCCAAGATCTACCTTGAGAACAAGGATGCCGTCGAGCCGATCCTGACCACCGTCCAGACCGATGGTTCCAAGGGCTATCACTCGGTGATGGTGGCGCGCGCCGATTCCGACATCAAGACGCTTGCCGACATGAAGGGCAAGAAGCTCGGGTTTGCCGATCCTGACTCCACCTCCGGATACCTGATCCCTTCCGTTACCCTGCCTGCCGACATCGGCGCGCCTGTCGACCAGTTCTTCGCCTCCACCGGCTTCGGCGGCGGTCACGAGCAACTGGTGCTCGAAGTGCTCAAGGGCACCTTCGATGCCGGCACCACCTGGGCTTCGGGCGTCGGCGACTTCAAGGACGGCTACACCTCGGGCAACCTGCGCAAGATGGTCGACAAGGGCGTGCTGAAGATGGACGACCTGGTCGAGCTGTGGCAGTCGCCGCTGATCCCGAACGGCCCGATCGTCGTTCGCACCAGCATGGACGCCGACATGAAGACCAAGTTCAAGGACTTCATGGTCGCGCTTCCGGAAAGCGATCCGGCCTGCTTCTCGGCCATTCAGGGTGGCGACTACAAGGGCTACACGGAAGTCAATCCGTCCTTCTATGACGCCATCATCGCGGCCCGCAAGGCCCAGATCGGCTCCTGAGACCGCCGGCCCAATGAAAGGCCGCCGGGTCCCTGACCCGGCGGCTTTCCCGCATGGTGAGCGAAGCGGCGCGCCATTTCGCAAATGACCGCGCCGCGGTACTCGGAGACACCGGTTCCAGATGACCTCCACAGCACAAGCCCTGCCGCCCATGCCCAAGCCGCAGCTCTCTCCCGAGAGCCAGATGATGGCGCGGCACTGGGACGAGATGACCAGCCGCAAGCGGCTCTATTCCGCAGGCGGGCTTCTCGTCCTGCTGCTGGCAATGGGCGGCTCGATCTGGTTTGCCAACGACTCGAATTCCGGCAAGTTCTTCGATCGACTTCCCCACCTGTTCGATTTCTTCATCGACATGCAGCCGCGCGACTGGCTGGAGCCGTGGCGGGCGCTGTTCGACCTCGTCTCGCCCTATGACGACGGCAGCCTGAAATATGACTATCCCGCAGGCCGGGTGTACCTGACGAGCACGCTCTATGCGCCGGAATATTTCTACAAGATGCTCGAGACCCTCAACATCGCCATCCTGTCGACGCTTGTCGGGTTCGGTTTCGCCTTCGTCTTCTGTTTCGCCGCGGCAAAAAACCTTGCCATCAGCCCCTGGCTGCGCTTTTGCGTGCGGCGGCTGATGGAAGTGCTGCGGGCGTTCCCGGAAATCGTCATCGCCGGCTTCTTCCTCGCAGTCTTTTCCCTCGGGCCGATCCCGGCCATCATCGCGGTGTCGATCCACACCGTCGGCGCGCTCGGCAAAATGTTCTTCGAGGTGGTGGAGAACGCCGACATGCGCCCCGACGAGGGCCTGCGTGCCGTCGGCGGCAGCTGGATCGAGCGGGTATGGTTCGGCATCGTGCCGCAGATCATGCCGAATTTCATGAGCTATTTCCTGCTCAGGCTGGAGATCAATGTCCGTGCCTCGACCATTCTCGGCGCCGTGGGCGCCGGCGGCATCGGCGAGCAATTGCGCCTGTCGATCTCGCGCGGCCATGAGGCCAAGACCATCGCCATCATCTTCCTGTTGTTCTGCACCATCGTCGCGGTGGACCAGTTCTCGGCCTGGCTGCGCAAGCGGCTGGTCGGGGCGCAGGCGTTCCAGTTCGGACACTGACATGACCCATCCTGACGCCACCGCCATCGCCGACATCGCCGTCCGCCATCCGGAGGCATTCCGGCCGAAGCTCTGGAAGCGCTATTCGGGATTGCTGGGGGTCGTGATCTGCGCGCTCTACACCGTCTATTGCTGGTGGTTCTTCTCCATCAGCCTGGTGCTGTCGACGGCCAACTGGTCGCTCGCCGCCACCTATCTGGCCGACTGGGTGTCCTACGAGATCCGGCCCAACATCGAGATGAAGGCCAATCATCTCGACATCACCTATGCCCGCTTCTCCAAGCTTGGGGAAAACCCCGATCCCGCCTGGGTGGTCCAGCAGACCGCGGTCGTCGATATGGCGCCGGAGATCAAGTCGGCGCCGACGGTCTCGCCCCTGTCTTCCTCCGGCTCCTTCGTCGGCACATCCGGCAGCAGTCCCGGCAATGCCAATTCGGTTCGGTCGTCGAGCAATTCATTCCTCGCGCCGGCCCAGACCGATGCGGGCAATGCGAACTCGGTGCAGTCATCGGGCCATTCGTTCGTGGCCGAGACCGATAGCGGTGCCGGGCCGGCCGCGCCCGCGCCTCCCGCCGAGGTCCGGCCGCTGACCCCGCCAACGCCATTGCGCTCCGAACAGGTGGTGCGCGCCGATGTCCACCTGGGCAACTGGGACATGGTCGTGGCGCCCGGCCACGTCAGTGTCCTGCAGGGCGACGTGCGTCATGAATTCGAGATCGTGCATGGGAAGTCGGTCAGTTCCGTCGGGCCGTTGCCGCCATTCGCCGAACAGCGCAAGCCGGGCTCCACCATCTATCTGTCGCTGGGCTGGTCGGGACGGGCGGAGATCCAGAATGACGAGGTCGTCGTCTGGCGACGATTCTTCGGGTGGAAGAACTTCTTCTTCGACACCACCTCTCCGTTCTGGGGCCTGCCCTGGAGCGAGGTCGGCCCGCTTCTGATTTCGGGCGACCGTCTCGATCCGGCCCGGTCCAACATTTCACTTGCCTTCGACAACATCTGGTACAATCTCGACTGGCAGCACGGCGACGTCTGGACCAAGCTGATGCAGACGGTGATCATGGCCTTTGTCGGCACGGTGCTGGCCTCGCTGGTGGCATTCCCCTTGTGCTTCCTCGCGGCCCGCAACATCACGCCCAACCGCTTCGCCAACCAGGCGTTCAAGCGGATTTTCGATTTCCTCCGGTCGGTGGACATGCTGATCTGGGCGCTGTTCTTCACACGGGCCTTCGGTCCCGGGCCGCTCGCCGGCATTGCCGCCATTTTCCTCACCGACACGGGAACGCTCGGAAAACTCTATTCCGAGGCGCTGGAAAATGTTGACGACAAGCAGCGCGAGGGTGTCCGATCCGTCGGTGCCTCGCCGTTGTCGGTGCAGCGATTCGGCGTGCTGCCGCAGGTCCTGCCGGTGTTTGCCAGCCAGGCCCTGTACTTCTGGGAGTCCAACACCCGCTCGGCGACCATCATCGGCGCGGTCGGCGCCGGCGGGATCGGACTGAAACTGTGGGAAGCGATGCGGACCAACCAGAATTGGGAAAACGTCTTCTACATGGTAATCCTGATCCTGATGGTGGTCTTTCTGTTCGACATGATATCGTCGCGGCTGCGGGCGGCATTGATGGGCAAGGCGCAAGTGTCATGAGATATGCGATCTACTTTTCTCCCGAGCGGTCCACGCCACTGGCCATGCTCGCCGCCAGCTGGATCGGCCGCGACGCCGCCACCGGCCGTCCGGTGCCGCAACCCGAACTGACGGGCCTGGGCGGCGACGAACTCGCCGAGATCACGGGCCCGGCTCGACGCTACGGATTTCACGGCACGCTGAAGGCGCCGTTTCATCTCGCCGAAGGCGTCGGCGAACGCGACCTGGTCGAAAGCATGGTTGCCTTCTGCGCCGACCGGCAACGCTTCGACCTCACAGGGCTCAGGGTGGGCGAGATCGCCGGGTTCCTGGCATTGCTGCCCGATGGTGCCAATCCGGAGCTCGATGCGCTGGCCAATGATGTCGTGACCGCCTTCGATGCCTTGAGAGCGCCGCTGTCCGAGCGCGAGATCGAGCGCCGCAATCCGGAGCGGCTGACGCTCGCCGAACTGCGCAACCTGATGCGCTGGGGCTATCCGCATGTGTTCGACTGCTTCCGCTTCCACATGACGCTCACAAGCCATCTGCCCGAGGACGACAGGGGGCGGGTGCTCAGGGCCGCGATGCAGCACTTCCTGCCGGTGACCGGAAAGCCGGTGGCCTTCGACGCCCTCACCCTGTTTGTCGAGCCCGAACCCGGCGCTCCGTTTGAAATCCACAGCCGTGTGCCGCTCGCAATCGGCCAGCAACGAAAGACCGCCTGAATGACAACCGAAACCATTCTCAGCAATGCCCGCATCGTGCTGGAGGATTCCGTGCTGACGGGCAGCATCCAGATCCGCGACGGCGTCATCACCGATATTTCTGCCGGCGCAAGCGCCGCCGGCGAGGACATGCAGGGCGATCACCTGATCCCCGGACTGGTGGAACTGCACACCGACCACCTGGAAAGCCATTACGCCCCGCGGCCCAAGGTGCGCTGGAACGCGGACGCTTCGGTGCAGGCCCATGACGGGCAGGTGGCCTCGTCCGGAATCACCACGGTGTTCGACGCGCTCAGGATCGGCACCGACACCGACGGCGACATCAATTTCGACGACATGACGGTGCTGGCGGCCTCGATCGCCCGGCTCAACGCCACCGGCCGCCTGCGCGCCGACCATCTCATCCATCTGCGCTGCGAGGTGTCGTCGCCCAATTGCGCCAGCGATTTCTCCCGCTTCGAAGACCTCGGGCTGGTGCGGCTGGTGTCGTTGATGGACCACGCGCCTGGCCAGCGCCAATTCGCCAGCCTGGAGGCCTACAGCGTCTACTACCAGGGCAAGCTGAAGATGAGCGACGAGGTGTTCGCGAGGTTCTGCACCACCCGGATGGCTGAATCGGAGGCCAATTCCGACACCAACCGCCGCATGGTCGCCAGGCTCTGCCGCGAGCACGGCATCGTGCTTGCCAGCCATGACGACGCGACGCTCGAGCATGTGCGCGAGGCCGAGGAACTGGGCACCGGCGTGGCAGAGTTTCCGACCACGCTGGAGGCCGCAGAGGCCTCGCACAGCGCCGGCATGGCGGTGCTGATGGGAGCTCCCAACGTCATCCGGGGCTCGTCGCATTCGGGAAATGTCTCGGCGCGCGAACTTGCCGCCGCCGGCTGCCTCGACATTCTTTCCTCCGACTACATTCCCTTCAGCCTGGTGCAGGCGGCATTCTTCCTCGGCGATGCGGTCGAGGGCATCAGCTTGCCCGACGCGGTCAACATGGTGGCGCGCAATCCGGCCCGCGCGGCGGGTCTCGATGACCGCGGCATCCTCGCAACGGGAAAACGTGCCGACATCGTGCGCATCTGCGCCGAGGCGCCGGTGCCGGTGGTGCGCAGCGTCTACCGGCAGGGCCGGCGGGTGGCCTGATGCCGGATCTCGCCCCTGCCTCCACGGCGCCGGAGCCGCAATCCGGCGCCCTGATCGTCATTCTCGGGCCGAGCGGCGCCGGCAAGGACACCTTGCTCGACTGGGTGTCCGCCCGCATGGTCGGTGATCCGTCCGTGCTGTTCGTCCGCCGGGTGGTCACGCGCCCGTCGCAGGCGGGCGGCGAAGTCCACGACAGCTTCAGCAACGCGGAATTCGACCGGGCGCTTGACGAGGGACGCTTCTGCTTTTCCTGGGCTGCCAACGGCATGCGCTACGGCCTGCCGCGCAACATGGCGGATCACCTGGCGGGCGGAGGGCTTGCGGTGGTCAACGGATCACGCGGCGCCTTTGCCGCCATGCGACAGGTGTTCGGCCAGGCGCGGGCGGTGGAGATCACCGCCGACCGGGAAACGCTGAAGGCGAGGCTGCTGGCGCGAAGGCGCGAAAGCGCAGCCGAGATCGAGGCCCGCCTCGATCGCGCCGCAGCGCTTTGCGCCGAAGTCGAGCCGGACCTCAGGATCGACAATTCCGGCTCCCTGGACGCCGCCGGGCGGACGCTGGCGGATTTCCTGGCCGGGTGCCGCGCGGTGAAGCGCTGAGGGGTCAGTTGTCCTCGTCGGAGTCAGGGCCGCCGTCGAGCCGGTGCTTGATCGCCAGGGCATAGATGACATTGAGGACATTGCGGTCCTGCACATGCGGATCGCTCAGCGCCAGCAGCGATGCCCGGACGATCCGACGGCTGGTGGCCTCGGGACAGGTCTCCACGACATAATCGTGCAGCTGTCTGTCGGCGAGGCCGCTGTAGGCTCCCTCGATGAGCGCATCATAGACCTTGCGGATCTTCTTTTGCGGCATTGGCGTCTCCAGGTGACGTCCTCGACTGGGGCGAAACCCCGTGCCCGGGCATAGGTAAGGTGTTCAACTGTCACAAACAACAGCCTGCAACGCAGGCCAGGGGACCGGGCGGCCAGCGCTGCACGGCCAGCGTGCGGAGCCGGCATGGGCATCTGCCCGCGGTATGGGCAAATCTGTTCACCCATCGCGGAAGCGGCAAATAATGTCGCTGTGGACACTGCAATGCGGCGGGAAGACGCCATTATTTGGGTTCCGGTCGCGGGGGCGGTCCGGGATCAATTTGGCGCATCCAGACCAGACGGGGAGGGTTATCTGCGTTGAACCGTTGCATGGAAACCAGGCAAATGCCGGCGTCGGGCCCGGTTGGACCGACCTGCCAGCGGCCGGCGGTCGTCAGGCCCGTCTGCAGCAGGCAGGCGACCCGTCATATGCGTCCGCCAGTGGCCGGACCGGCGCAGCCATGATTTCCGCGGCACCA
Organism: Hoeflea marina; assembly: GCF_003182275.1. GTDB lineage: Bacteria > Pseudomonadota > Alphaproteobacteria > Rhizobiales > Rhizobiaceae > Hoeflea > Hoeflea marina. Next base: position 176,450 of record NZ_QGTR01000004.1, on the reverse strand, counting down.
TTCATCACATGGAGGATGGTGCCGGACTCCCGCGCGGGACGGGCGTTGGAAGCGCGCCGATTGCCATTCATTCACAACATTTTTTCCGGCACCCTCGAGTGCCGGCTTTTTCATGGATTGACCGGCGGCAACGTCCTGCCGGCCCGGGCTTTCACGATCACGCGACCGGCCGGGAAGGCCGCCGGTTGCGGGCCGGATGACAGGAGTGCAAGATAAGGATCTGAGATCGCAGGTTCAAACACAAACGCAAATGCTTATAGTGCGCTTCAAATAATGACCGGGTCCCAAACGGACATCCGTTTCGGACCGGCGAACACCAGAGAAGGAACAGGGAATGACTGAATTCACGAAGTATCTCACATCGGCAGGCCTCAGCCGCCGCGAATTCATGGGCCGCGCCATCGCCGCCGGCCTGACGATCTCGGCCGCGAGCACGCTTTTCGCCAATACCGCGGTGGCGGCCGAACCCAAGAAGGGCGGCCATCTCAAGCTCGGCCTGCAGGGCGGAGCAGCGACGGATTCGCTCGATCCGGCCAAATCGCTGTCCCAGATCACCTTCGTCACCGGCCGCAACTGGGGCGACATGCTGGTGGAATCCGATCCGCTGACCGGCCTGCCGGTTCCCGCGCTGGCCGAATCCTGGTCGCCGTCGGCCGATGCCTCTGTCTGGACCTTCAAGATCCGCAAGGGCGTGCAGTTCCATGACGGCAAGGAACTGACCATCGACGACGTGATCAAGACCCTGCAGCGCCACACCGACGAGAAGTCGGAATCGGGCGCGCTCGGCGTGATGAAGTCGATCAAGGAAATCAAGGAAGACGGCGGCGACCTGGTGCTGACGTTGACCGAGGGCAATGCCGACCTGCCGCTGCTTCTGACCGATTATCACCTCATCATCCAGCCGGGCGGCGGCATTGACAAGCCGGACGCGGCCATCGGCACCGGCCCCTACAAGCTCGTGAGCTTCGAGCCGGGCGTCCGCGCCACCTTCGAGAAGAACCCCAACGACTGGCGTTCCGATCGCGGCTATGTCGATTCGATCGAAATCATCAGCATGAACGATGCCACTGCACGTATCGCGGCACTGTCGTCGGGACAGGTGCACTACATCAACCGCGTCGATCCGAAGACGGTGGACCTGCTCAAGCGCGCGCCGACGGTGGAGATCCTGAGCACCTCGGGCCGCGGCCACTACGTCTTCATCATGCATGCCAACACCGCTCCGTTCGACAACAATGATCTGCGGCTGGCGCTGAAATACGCGATGGACCGCGAAACCATGGTCGAGAAGATCCTCGGCGGCTACGGCAAGGTCGGCAACGATTTCCCGATCAACGAGACCTATGCGCTCTTCCCCGAGGGCATCGAACAGCGCGCCTACGATCCGGACAAGGCCGCCTTCCACTTCAAGAAGTCGGGCCATGACGGTTCGGTGCTGCTGCGCACCTCCGACGTTGCATTCCCGGGCGCAGTCGACGCCGCCGTGCTCTATCAGGAAAGCGCCAAGAAGGCCGGGATCAACATCGAGGTCAAGCGCGAGCCGGGCGACGGCTACTGGTCCAATGTCTGGAACGTGCAGCCGTTCTCGACATCCTACTGGGGCGGACGTCCGACCCAGGACCAGATGTACTCGACCGCGTATCTGTCGACCGCCGACTGGAACGACACCCGCTTCCTGCGTCCCGACTTCGACAAGATCCTGCTCGAAGCCCGCTCGGAACTCGACGAGACCAAGCGCAAGGAGATGTACCGCACGATGGCCATGATGGTCCGCGACGAAGGCGGCCTGATCCTGCCGATGTTCAACGACTTCGTGAACGCCTCCACCACCGCGGTGAAGGGCTACGTGCACGACATCGGCAACGACATGTCCAACGGCTATGTCGCAACCCGCGTCTGGCTCGAATCCTGACCGACCTGCCGGGCGGCGTGCCGCCCGGTCATTACGGATTCGGGGCCGGGGACATCTGTCTCCGGCCCCGGTCTGCAGGGTTCACCCGGGGGCACGACATCCATGACTGACACCACTGAAACGAGCGCGCTGCCGCCGGAAACGTCGCAACGGCGTTCGCTGGGCGAGCGCTTTCCGCTGGCCACACTCATTCTTCAGCGACTGGGACTGAGCGCATTGCTGCTGTTCGCCGTCTCGGTGCTGATCTTCGGCGGCGTCGAGGCGCTGCCCGGCGACTTCGCCACCACCTATCTCGGCCAGTCGGCCACACCGCAGGCCGTGGCCAATATCCGCGCCGACCTCGGGCTCGACCGGCCGATCGTCACCCGCTATTTCGAGTGGCTCGGCGGCGCCGTGCAGGGCGATTTCGGCAATTCCTGGGCCAGCGGCAATTCGGTCAGCGAGCAGATCGGGCGAAGGCTCGGCAATTCGCTGTTCCTGGCGTTCTTCGCCGCCGTCGTTTCCGTGCCCCTGGCGGTCGGACTGGGCATGCTGGCGGTGTTCTACCGCGACCGCGTCCCCGACAAGATCATCAACATCGTCTCGCTGGCGGCCATCTCGCTGCCGGAATTCTTCATCGGATACCTGCTGATCCTGTTCTTCGCCGTCAACATGCGGATCGCGACCTTTCCCGCCACCGTCTATGACAGCATGGGGTTCATTGACCGGCTCCAGACCATCGCGCTGCCGGCGGCGACCCTGGTCTTCGTGGTGCTGGCGCACATGATGCGCATGACCCGGGCGGCGATCCTGTCCGTGATGTCGTCGGCCTACATGGAATCGGCGGAGCTCAAGGGGCTATCGGCCATGCGCGCCATCATCAAGCACGCGGCCCCCAACGCGATCGCCCCGATCGTCAACGTCGTGGCCCTCAATCTCGCCTATCTGGTCGTGGGGGTCGTCGTGGTCGAGGTGGTCTTCGTCTATCCCGGCATGGGCCAGTACATGGTCGATGCGGTGACGGTGCGCGACATGCCGGTGGTTCAGGCCTGCGGCCTGATCTTCGCTGCCTTCTACATCATCCTGAACATGGTCGCCGACATTATCGCGATTGTGGCCAACCCCCGGCTGAGGCATCCGCGATGAGATTGAGAGACGTATCCATCACCGCCTGGATCGGCATCCTCGGGATCCTCCTGGCCTTCTTCTGCGCCATCTTCGCGCCGTGGATCGCCCCTTTCGGCGAGCGCGAGATCGTCGGCGGGGTCTGGGAACCGATGGGCGGCGCCTATCTCCTGGGCACCGACAATCTCGGTCGCGACATTCTCTCGCGCATGATCTTCGGCGCGCGCACGACGCTGTCGGTGGCGATGGCCGCCACCATCATCTCATTCTCTCTGGGCATCATCCTGAGCTTCACCGCGGCGGTGTCGCGCGGCTGGATCGACCAGATCTTCTCGCGCTTCAACGACCTGATGATGTCGATCCCGACGCTGATCTTCGCGCTCGTGGTGCTGGCGGCGCTGCCGCAGAGCCTGATCGTGCTGATCCTGGTGATGGCCGTCCTCGATTCCACCCGGGTCTACCGGCTCGGACGCGCCGTCGCTCTCGACGTGGCTGTGATGGAATTCGTCGAGGCGGCCAAGCTGCGCGGCGAGGGACGGATCTGGATCATCTTCCGCGAGATCCTGCCCAACACGCTCACCCCGCTGCTGGCCGAATTCGGGCTGCGCTTCGCCTTCTCGATCCTGTTCCTGTCGACGCTGTCGTTCCTCGGTCTCGGCATCCAGCCGCCGGCCGCCGACTGGGGCGGCATGGTCAAGGACAATAAGGACGGCATCATCTTCGGCATTTCTGCGGCGCTGGTGCCGGGCGGGGCCATCGCCGCGCTCGCCATCTGCGTCAATCTCGTGGTCGACTGGCTGTTGAAACGGACGTCCAGCCTGAAAGGAGGCCGCGGCGATGCATGATCATCTTCTTTCGGTTCGCAATCTCAAGATCGAAGCCACCAGCTATCCGCCGGGCGAGCCGCCCAAGGACATCACCATCGTCGAGGGCATTTCCTTCGACCTGGAAAAGGGCAAGGTCCTCGGCCTGATCGGCGAATCCGGCGCCGGCAAGTCCACCATCGGGCTCTCGGCGCTGGCCTATGGCCGCGGCGGCGTGCGCATCACCGGCGGCGAGGTGCTGCTCGAAGGCAAGGACATCCTGCCGCTCGGCAAGCGCGGCATCCGCACCATCCGCGGGGCGCGTGTGTGCTATGTGGCGCAGTCGGCCGCGGCCGCCTTCAATCCGGCGCACAAGCTGGGCGACCAGGTCATCGAGGCGACCCTGGCGCACGGCCTGATGAGCGAGGCGGAGGCGCGCAAGCGGGCGCTCTATCTGTTCGAGGTGCTGGGGCTGCCCAATCCGGACACGTTCGGCGACCGGTTTCCGCACCAGGTCTCCGGCGGCCAGCTGCAGCGGGCGATGACCGCGATGGCGTTGTGCTCGAACCCGCAGCTGATCGTCTTCGACGAACCCACCACCGCGCTCGACGTGACGACACAGATCGACGTGCTGGCGGCGATCAAGCACGCCATCGAGGAAACCGACACGGCTGCGCTCTACATCACCCACGATCTCGCCGTGGTGGCGCAGATCTCCGACCACATCATGGTGCTGCGCCACGGCCACATGGTCGAATACGGCACCGCGCAGCAGATCATCGAGGCGCCGCGCGAGGAGTACACCCGGGCGCTCGTCAATGTCCGGCAGAAGAAGCGCGAGGAGGCCGCCGACCAGACCGATACCCTGCTCAAGGTCGACAATGTCAGCGCCGGCTATTCCAACGGCTTCAAGGTGCTCTTCGACGTGTCGCTGCACCTGCCCAAGGGCCAGACGCTCGCCATCGTGGGGGAATCGGGGTCCGGCAAGTCGACGCTGGCGCGCGTCATCACCGGACTGCTGCCGCCTTCGGAGGGCAGCATCACCTTCGACGGCAAGCAGCTCACCCCGGCGCTCAAGCAGCGGTCGCGCGACGATCTGCGCCGCATCCAGCTGATCTACCAGATGGCCGACACGGCGATGAACCCGCGCCAGACGGTGGGCCAGATCATCGGCCGGCCGCTGAGTTTCTATTTCGGCCTGCACGGGGCGAAGAAGCGGGCGCGCGTGGCCGAGCTGCTCGAAGAGATCGAGATGGGATCCGGTTTCATCGACCGCTATCCGGCGGAGCTGTCGGGCGGGCAGAAGCAGCGCGTCGCCATCGCCAGGGCGCTGGCGGCCGAGCCCGAGCTGATCCTCTGCGACGAGCCCACCTCGGCGCTCGACCCGCTGGTGGCCGAAGGCATTCTCAACCTGCTGCTGCGGCTGCAGGCGGAGACGCAGGTCTCCTATCTGTTCATCACCCACGACATCGCCATCGTGCGGGCCATCGCCGACAGCGTGGCGGTGATGCACCGGGGCAAACTGGTGCGCTTCGGGCCGAAGTCGAAGGTGCTGGCACCGCCGTTCGACGACTACACCGACCTCTTGCTCAAATCCGTGCCCGAGATGGAAATCGGCTGGCTCGAGAAGGCGCTCGCATCGCGCAAGATGGAGAGCGCCGGGAATTGACAGAAAGAAGACACGGAACCATATTATGACTACTGTAGTCATGGGGTGAAGTGATGAAGGAAATTCAGCTCAAGGACGCGAAGGCAAAGCTTTCCTCGGTGGTCGATGACGCCCTCAACGGGAACGGGTCAATCATCACGCGGCATGGCCGAAAGGAAGCTGTGCTGATCTCGTACGACGATTATCAAAGGCTTTCCGAAGTCCCAAGTTTCGGCTGGCTGTTGACCCATTCGCCTCTCGAAGAAGGCGATATCCCGGAAAGAAAGCCGGCTCGGATACTCAAGGACGACCTGGTTTAATGTATTTGCTCGACACGAACATTCTTTCGGTCTTGTCGCCGAAGCCTGTTCAGACACTGAACGAGCGCGCCGCCCAGGATTGGATTGAGGCAGAGTCGTCGCAACTCTTTCTGTCGGTCGTTTCCCTTTCCGAACTGGAATTAGGGATCGCCAAGGCAACGCGCCAAGGTGCTTCACGCAAGGCGCAAGCGTTGACGCAATGGCTGGCCGGCATCACCCATCTCTATGCCGACCGCATGCTGTCGCTGGAGGTGGAAGCTGCGGGGCTGACCGGTCGCTTGCTGGACCGTGCTTATGGCCGCGGTTGGGATCCAGGATATGAAGACGCCGCCATCGCCGCAACGGCGATCGCCCATGGCTTTACAGTGGTCACACGCAATGTCCGGCATTTCGAGATACTGGATGCCCCGTGCTTCAATCCGTATCTCTCGCTGCCCGAAAGATGACGTCACTCTGAAAAGTCGTACTCCGACAGCTTATCCCCGCTATCTTCATCTTCGATCGCATCCAATAACCACATATCGGAACCATCATGAGCCCCCGCCCCTTCACCCTCATCGAAAACCAGTGGATCCGGCTTGCCGATGGCACGCGGCTGGCGGCGCGGATCTGGATGCCGGACAATGCCGAGGCCGATCCGGTGCCGGCGGTGTTCGAATTCCTGCCCTACCGCAAGCGCGACGGCACCAGCCCGCGCGATGATTCCACCTATCCCGCCTTCGCGGCAGCCGGGATCGCCGGCGTGCGGGTCGACATCCGCGGCTCGGGCGAATCCGATGGGATCATCGACGGCGAATACACCGAGCTGGAGCTGGCGAACGCCTGCGAACTGATCGCCTGGATCGCGGCGCAGCCCTGGTCGAACGGCTCGGTCGGCATGATGGGCATCTCTTGGGGCGGCTTCAACTGCCTGCAGGTGGCGGCGCTGAACCCGCCTGCGCTGAAGGCGGTGATCTCGATCGCCTCCACCGTCGACCGCTACAATGACGACATCCACTACAAGAACGGTTGCCATCTCTCGGCGCAGCTGTCGTGGGCGGCGACCATGCTCGCCTACCAGTCGCGCTCCCCGGACCCGGCGCTGGTCGGCGAGCGCTGGCGCGAGATGTGGCTCGAGCGGCTCGAGGGCGAGCCCTTCTTCATGGAAGAATGGCTCGAGCACCAGCGACGCGACGGCTTCTGGAAGCACGGCTCGATCTGCGAGGATTTTGGTGGCTTCAAGATCCCGGCGCTGGTGATCGCCGGTTGGGCCGACGGCTATCGCAGCACGCCGCTGAAGGCCGTCGAGGGGCTGGGCGACAAGGCCAGGGCGCTGATCGGGCCCTGGGTGCACAAATATCCGCATTTCGCCTTTCCCAAGCCGCGCGCCGATTTTCTCGGCGAGGCGATCGGCTGGTGGAACCGCTGGCTGCGCGACGAGCCGAACGGCGTCGAGGCCCTGCCGCAGGTTCGCGCCTATATCCTCGACGGGATGCGGCCGGCGCCAAGGCGTGAGTTCGACCCCGGCCGCTGGATCGCCAAGGACAGGTGGACTTCGCCGGAGATGCTGGAGTTCGGCATCGATGTCCATGGCCGTCTGGCCGAAGGTCCCGCAGCGACGTCCGGAGCGGAGTGCGACATCCATCTCCGCTCGCCGCTCGACACCGGAACCGCGTCCGGCGAGTGGTTCACGCTCAAGCCCGACGTGGAAATGGCCATCGACCAGCGCGGCGACGACGCCGGATCGCTGTGCTTCGAGACCGCGCCGCTTGATGACGCGCACGAATTTCTCGGTCAGCCGACATTGTCGCTGCAACTGTCCTGCACCGATGACTGGGCCAATCTCTGTGCCCGGATCGTCGACGTGCATCCCGACGGCACCGCGACGCGGGTGAGCTTCGGGGTGCTCAACCTGGCGCATCGCGACGGCAACGGCGACCCGAAGCCGATGCCGGACGGCAAGGTCGAGGTGACGGTGCTGCTCGATGCCTGCGGCTATCGCTTCCGGCCCGGCCATCGCATCCGGCTGTCGCTGTCGACCGCCTACTGGCCGATGGTGCTGCCGGCGCCGGGCGATCCCGGTGTCACCATCGACACCGCAACCGTGCGGCTTGGCCTGCCGAAACTCGGCGCGCACGACGCCATCGAGATGAAACAACCGGACAATCCGAACCCGCTGCCGGTCTATGTCCAGCATTCGCCCGGCGAGACGCAGCGCCAGGTGCTGCGCGATCTGTCGCGCAACGCCACCAGCTACGCCATCTACGAGGACACCGGCCTGTCCGAGCGCCCCGGCACGGGCCTGTCCACCCGGCAGGTCCGCGACGAGGTCTGGTCGATCTCGCTCGATGATCCGACCTCGATGACGGGAACATCGATCTGGACCTGCGACATGGCGCGCGAGGGCTGGTCGGTGCGCACGGTCAGCACCGCCACGATTGCCTGCACCGCCACCCACTGGGTGATCGCGGCGTCCGTGGTGGCGTTCGAGGGCGAGCAAGAAGTCTTCCGCAAGCTGTTTGACAGGACCGTCGCACGGGACTTCATGTAGGGCGCCGCGGGCGTCGATGGATGCGGTCGCCGCGTCGACACAGGAGAGATCGCCATGAAGGCCATGTACTACGAACGTTTCGGGGAGCCCCCCGAGGTGCGCGACGTTCCCGATCCGTCGCCGGGACACTCGGCCGTGGTGATCGAGGTCAAGGCCACCGGACTCTGCCGCAGTGACTGGCACGGCTGGAAGGGCCATGACGACGACATTCATCTGCCACATGTGCCGGGCCACGAATTCGCAGGCACCATCGCCGCCGTCGGCCGCGACGTCCGCAACCATCGCGTCGGCGACCGGGTGACCGTGCCCTTCGTCTCCGGCTGCGGCCGTTGCGGCGAGTGCCATTCCGGCAACCAGCAGGTCTGCGAGGCGCAATTCCAGCCTGGCTTCACCCACTGGGGCTCGTTCGCGGAATATGTCGCCATCGACTATGCCGACCAGAACATCGTGCGTCTGCCGGACTCGATCGACCATGCCACCGCGGCCAGCCTTGGCTGCCGCTTCGCCACCTCGTTCCGCGCCGTGGTCGACCAGGGCCGGGTGAGGGGCGGCGAGTGGATGGCGGTGCACGGCTGCGGCGGCGTCGGCCTGTCGGCGATCATGATCGGTGCCGCGCTCGGCGCCAATGTGGTGGCGATCGACATTTCCCACGCCAAGCTCGAGGAGGCCCGCCGCATGGGCGCGGCGCTGACCATCAACAGCCGCGAGGTCGCCGACGTGGTGGCGGCGGTCCGTGACCTCACCGACGGCGGCGCGCATCTGTCGATCGACGCGCTCGGCCATCGCGACACGTGTTTCAACTCGATCGCCAATCTGCGCCGCCGCGGCCGCCACGTGCAGGTGGGGCTGATGCTGGGCGAGCATGGCAATCCGGTCATCCCGATGGGCAAGGTGATCGCGCATGAACTCGAAATCTACGGCAGCCATGGCATGCAGGCGTGGCGCTACGATGCCATGCTCGACATGATCCTGTCGGGACGACTCTCTCCGCAGAGGCTTATCGGCCAATCGCTGAGCCTGTCAGACGCAGTTCCGGCGCTGATGGCGATGGATACGGCCCAGGACACCGGTATCCGCATCATCGACCGTTTCGTCTGACCCGGCCCGGCGGCGCGCAGAGGCGCCGCGCGGTCGGGCCAGCGGTCTCAGTGGGCGAAGACGCTGTCGAAATCCTTGAATCCCTTGACTTCGATCGGGTTGCCGCTGGGATCGAAGAAAAACATCGTGCGCTGCTCGCCGGGTTCGCCGGCAAACCGGATGACGGGCGGGATATCGAAGGCGATGCCGCGGTCCTCGAGCCGCCCGGACAGCTCCAGCCAGGCGTCGAGGGGCAGGACCACTCCGAGATGCGGCATCATCACCATGTGATCGCCGACCTTGCCGGTGCGGGTGACCGCAAACGGCTGACCCAGATGCAGCGAGATCTGGTGGCCGAAGAAATCGAAATCCACCCACGTGTCGGTGCTGCGGCCCTCGGCACAGCCGAGCACGTCGCCATAGAACCGGCGGGCCTCGTCCAGATCGGTGACGTGGTAGGCGAGGTGGAAAAGCGATTTCATCGTGACGTCCTCAGTGATTGCAGGGCTGCGTTCGGAGCGAATTCGCTGGCGAGGCAGGTTGACCTTCTGGTAGCGCGATATACCCTAAAGAAAAACAGGTCTTTTTTACTTCTGAGCATAAGGAAATCTTGTGGATATCCGATTCCTGGAGAGCCTCGTGGCCGTGGTCGATGCGGGCTCGATCGCCGCGGCTGCGCGGCGCGAGGGCCTGACAGCGGCGGCTGTCAGCCAGCGCATCCAGGCGCTCGAGCGCAATCTCCGCTGCACGCTGCTGGCGCGGGGGGCCCATTCGGCCCGTCCGACGGAGGCCTGCCTCGCGCTCCTGCCGCGGGCGCGGCACCTGATCCGCGAGGCAGCCTTCCTCCAGGATGATGTCGCGGGCGGCGACATCGCCGGCGAGATCCGGCTCGGCGCCATCTCCACGGTGCTGACGGGCGCGGTGCCGCAATTGCTCGATGAGACCGCCCGCCGGGCGCCGAAGCTCGGATTGCAACTCGTGCCGGGGTCGTCGCTGCATCTCTACGAGCAACTGGCATGCGGCGCGCTGGACGCGGCGATCCTGGTGGCACCTCCCTTCGCGCTGCCGAAAGGGTTGAAGGCCAGTCTGTTTCGCCGCGAGCCACTGATGCTGATGACACGCGAGCCGCTTTCGGGCGAGGGCGTGGGGGAGCGGATCGCGCGCCAATCCTTCATCCGCTACGACCCGTCCTCCTGGGGCGGGCGGCTGGCGGCGGACTACATGACAAGGGCCGGCCTGTTTCCCGAGGTGCGGTTCGACCTCGATGCGCTGGAAACCATTGCGCTGATGGTCCGAAACGGCCTCGGCAACGCGCTCGTGCCGCACTGGCAGGGGCTGGTGGCAGACGGTTTCCACCTGGTGCCCGTCCCCGACGCGGCGGACTATGCCCGCGATCTGGTCTTCCTGCGCCACAGCGTTTCCAGCCGTCCCAGGGCGCTGGACTTCCTGCTGGAGATGGTGCTGCGCGCCTGACTGGCGTATGTTGCTTGCCGTTGCCGAAAGTCGAACGCCGACAACGAAAATCAGCGCTTCTCAGCAACGCCTGCGTCTGGGATGCTGGCGGCGAATTTCAACGGCGGGCGATCCATGGCCTATATCATCACCACCCCTTGCATCGACATCAAGGACGGCGCCTGCACGGCGGCCTGTCCGGTCGATTGCATCTACGAGGGCGGGCGCATGTACTACATTCATCCCGACGAATGCATCAATTGCGGACTGTGCCTGTCGATCTGCCCGGTGGACGCGATCGTCTATGACGAAAACGCCACGGAAGCCCAGGCCCTGTTCATTCCCGTCAACCGGGAGTATTTCGGGCCGGCGGTTACCGGTCTGGGCTCGCCGGGCAGCTGGGACCTCAGCCGATCACGCGACATCGACCATCCGCTGGTGGCGGCCGTGCCCGTGCCGGCTCACGCGGCAGGCCAGCTCTCGTAATAGCGCCGTGTCGCCGCCGACAGCAGCCTGACATTGCGTCGTTCGATTTCGAGCCTCGGCAGGTCGGCTCTGGCCTGCGCCAGCAGCTCGGCCCTTGCCGCCGGGAAATCCACCTGCGTGAGCCTGCCGTCGCGCATGATCTCGCGTCCGTTCACATGCAGGCCGGAGGCGTGGGCGGCGGACATGCGCGCCAGCAGCACCTCCGCCTCGTCGAGGTCATCGAACAGGCTGTCGGCGATGAGCGCGGCATAGTCGATGACGGTGAAGTCCTCACCGGCAGGTGCGCCGATGACGCCGGCCCCGGTGGCGATTGCAGCGTCGAAGAGGTCGGCCGCGGTGAAATCGCGCTCCAGACCGCGGCCCCCATGCATCAGATAGAGCAGCCGCATCTCCCGCCAGAGATCCTGGTCATCGTCAAGCGCGCTGCCGTCGAGACCCACAGCGAAGCGAAGCCCGCGCCCTGCCGCCGCGGCGAGCGGCGCGATGCCCGAGCGCAGACGGAGATTGGCGGAGGCATTGGACACCAGCCGCACGCCGCGTTCAGCGAGCAGCTCATATTCGTCCGGCCTGAGCTGCACGCCATGGGCGACGGCGAGCCTTGGGGACAGGAAGCCGATCGCGTCGAGGTGGCGCACCACGCCTTGCGGAAAGCGGCGATCGAGCCAGGCCCGCTGCCTCGGACTCTCCAGCAGGTGCATGTGGATGCGGCGGTCGTGGTGCGACGAGGCCTCGGCAATGGCTTCGAGCAATGCATCCGAGCACCATTGCGGGCCGATGGGACCATACTGAACATCGGCCAGCGGGTTGTCGTTGGCATGGGCGATCGCCTCGACGGCGGCGATCTGATCGGCAATCGGGGCATAGCGCGGCGCGCTCTGCGAAAGGGCATTCCAGTCGTCCGCCGCCATGAAGGGGCGCAGACGTTCCGGACCGCCGCCATAGGCCCATGGATCATGGTCCAGCAGGGGACAGGAGAGGGCCAGGCGGATGCCGACTTCGCGGGCGGCGCGGATCACCTCCAGAGCCTCATCGACCAGTCGGCCCGCGTTGAGCGAGTTGTGGCAATGCATCGTCGCGCCGACACCGGTGAGCGCCAGCCGCCCGAAGGCCACCAGGGCTTCGAGATAGGCATCGGTGCGTGGTCTGAGCCGCATGGTCGGGATCCAAACCTCCAGCGCGTCGTCGACGCTGCCGAAATCCAGGAGCCTGATGCCGTAGCCGTGATCATGGGCGTTGACCGGGCTCGGCAGCACCAGGGCTCCCGGACGCAGCTCCGCCGGCAGCCCGCGAGCGGCGAGCGCCGCGCGCGCCAGGGCGCCGCGTTCGGCCTTTCCATGTCCGGGCCGGCCCAGAAACCGGATCTCCGTGTCGCTGGTCACCGGCTGATCACCTCTTCGATGCGCTTGCTGTATTTCTCCAGCTCGATGCTCATGCCCTCCACCACGGCCTCGGTGGCGCGGGAAAGCTGGCGATGGCGGGGGGCCACGACACCGACTTCCAGATCCTGCAGCCGCGATCCCGCGATCGGCAAGGCCACGACCTCACCCGACTTGAGCTCTTCCAGCAGACCCAGCGGCGTGAAGAAAGCGACCCCTTCGCCCGCCACGATCAGCGGCTTGAGCATCATCTGGTTGTTGGTGGCGACCAGCGTGCGCCCGACGCGGTCGAGCGAGGCCAGTTCGAAGGCGATCATCGAACTCATCACCTCGTTGTCGAGCTGCAGCAGCATCTTGAACTGGGCGCATTCCTGCAGCGTCACGCTCTTCTGCCGGGCGAGGGGATGATGCGGCGCGACGATCACCATCAACGGCATGCGCACGCCGTGCACCAGCTTGATGTCGTGCGGGCGCGCCAGGTCGAAGGTGACGCCGATATCGCAGTCGCCATCGGCGACGAAACGAAAGATGTTGTTGAAATTGTCGGCCCGGATGCGGAAATCCACCGCGGGGTTCTTCCTGTGGAAGGCGGAGACGAATTCGGGCAGGAACTGCACGGTGAGGCTGTCGAGGCAGGCGATATGGACCCGGCCGGTCTTCTTGCCCTTCAGGTCGCCGAGATCCGATTTCATGATCTCGTAGTGATGGATGGTCTCCTTGGCGTGGCGCAGCACCACTTTTCCCGCCGAAGTCAGGCGAAGACCGTCGGAGAAGCGCTCGAACAGCGGAGTTCCAAGCTCATCCTCCAGTTTCCGGATCTGGCGGCTGACCGCGGAGGTCGCCACGTGCAGCTCTTCGGATGCCTTGCGGATGGATCCGGCGCGGGCCACCTCGACGAAATACTTCAGTATGCTGGCGTGCATCTACGGCCTCCGGTGACCGCTGATGCATAGCATGTTCAGCGGCCCCGCCAAATCGGCGCGCGCTTCTCCCGGAAGGCGGCGACGCCCTCGACCGAATCCTCGCTGGCGAGGGCCCGGACCAGCGCCGGCGTCCGCAGGGCCTGCGCCTCGGCCGGAGAAAGATGGGCCGTGCGGTTGACCGTCTGCTTGATGGCCTTCAGCGACAGCGGAGCGCAGGCGACGAGGTCGGCAACCCAGCGGTCGACGGCGGCGTCGAGCTGTTCGAGCGGCACGGTTTCATTGACGATGCCGTAGGTCTGCATCTCGGCAGCCGTGAAATGCCGGCCGCTGAGCATCATGCCCATGGCGAGATTGTGGGGGATCTTGCGCTGCAGCAGCACCATGCCGCCATCGAGCGGCAGGCGGCCCACGCGGGCTTCGGGCAGGCCGAACTTCGCGGTCTCCGCGGCAATGACGATGTCGCAGCCAAGCACCATCTCGAAGCCGCCGCCCAGCGCATAGCCGTTGACGCGCGCGATCACCGGCACGTCGAGGCTGCGGCGGAAGGCAAGGCCGCCGAAGCCGTTCTCGCGGCTTTCCGACCAGTATTCGAGACCGCTCTTGCCGGCGCCCCCCTTCATGTCGGCGCCGGTGCAGAAGGCCTTCTGCCCGGCGCCGGAGAGGACAACGCAGCTGATGTCGTCGCGGCTCTCGATCTCGCGCCAGATCAACTCGAGTTCGGCCTCGGTGGCGGCGTCCACGGCGTTCATGCGGTCCGGGCGGTCGAGCGTGACCCGCGCGACCCGGTCCTCGACGGCGAAGGCGACCGTCATGCCGCGTCTCCGCGCCGGGCTTCCAGCGACGCCAGGATCTCGTCATTGTGTTGTCCGAGCGATGGCGGCGGGATGCGCACGGACACGGTTGCGGCCGACATGTCGATCGGCGAACCGACGAGACGCACGGGACCCGCAGCGGTTTCACCCGCCTCCAGGATCATCCGGTTGATGACGGTCTGTTCGTCCGCGAGCGCGGTGGCGAGATCGCGCACCGGCGCGCAGAGGATATCGACCTCCTCGAGCCGCCTGAGCCAATGGGCGGAAGTGTTGGTTGCGAAGGCATCGCGGAAGATACGCTGGAGTTCCGGCCGCCTGGACATCTGGGCGTCGAAATCCTTGTAGCGGTCCTGCGCCGAGAGATCCTCGATCCCGAGGGCGTTGCAGATGTCCTGAAGCGGGTTGGCCTTGAAGGCGCCGACCATGACGATCGTGCCGTCGGTGGTGTCGAACACGCCGGTCAGCGGGAAGGCGCCCCAGTTGAGGTCCTTGCCGCGCATCATGTGGGTCGTGCCCTCCTGCATCTGCATGGCGATCATGGAGCTGTAGAGGTTGACCGCCACCTGCTGGCCTTCGCCGGTCTTGCCGCGCTGCAGCAGCGCGAGCAGGATCCCCTGGACCAGATGCATGCCGGCCGAATAGTCCGCGAGCGGCGTGGCATAGATCGAGGTCGGATGGCTGGAGTCCGACTTGCGCCGCATCACGCCCGAGAGCGCCTGGGCCAGAATGTCCTGGCCGCCCTTGTGACGGTAAGGGCCTTCCAGACCGAAACCGGTACCGACGGCATAGACCAGGCCCTTGTTGATCTTCTTCAGATCCTCATAGCCGAATCCCATGCGCTCCATCACGCCGGGCCGGAAGTTGTTGACGACGACATCCGCATCGGCAATCAGCGCGAGGACGGCATCGCGGGCTTCGGGAAGCTTGAGATCAAGCGCCAGGCTCTTCTTGTTGCGATTGAGCGAGCAGAAGACCGGATTGTTGAGTCCGTCCGGATCCGATCCCAGCGACCAGCGCGACAGATCGCCGATCTTCGCCTTTTCGATCTTGATGACCTCCGCCCCGTAATCGGCGAGGGTCTGGGTGCAGCACGGGCCGAGCATGACCTGGGTGAAATCGATCACCCGGATGCCGTCGAGGGGAAGTGGGGTCATTATTCGGCGGCCTCCAGGAATGTCGCGTTGCCCGACGGCATGTCGCCCGGGTCGGCGCCCTGCGCCCGCATCTGTTTTTGAATCCGGGCCACATCCGCCTGCCTGACGGTTGTTCCGGCATTGAGCGCGACGGTGGCGGCGATGCCCGCGGCTTCGCCCATGGCCATGCAGGGCGGAATCTCGCGGCTCGACTTCTGCGCCTGCGGCGTCGCCGAATAATGCCGGCCGGCAACGATCAACTGGTCGACCTCGCGCGGCAGCATGGCGCGGTAGGGCGTGTAGTAGTCGCGGCCGCGGCAGACCGTGTCGGCGAAATGCACCCGGTTGGTGACGTCGTCCTTGGTCACCACATATTCGCCATCGAGGAGCCGGGTCTGGCGCACGCCGGTCTGCGGGGCAAAGTCGACGACATAGGCCTTCTCGAAGCCGGGCATGTTCTCGCGGGCGAAATCCAGCAGCCGGGCGATGCGGCCGCGGCCTTCGATTTCGGCCCGCGTCAGGTCTTCGGTCTTCAGGCCGGACAGGTTGGGCATGTGCGGGCAGTTGAGCCAGACGATGCCTGGCAGCGGCGTCTTCAGCCACCAGAACGACCAGCAGCCGCCGATGAGACGCTTGGCCTCGTGGTCCAGCTTCTTGAACCGCTCCGGCTCCTCGGCTTCGAAGCGTTCGGCGGCGTCGGTGTCCACGCCGCCCCACCGCGACACGGTGGTGAGGATGAAGTTGGATTCGGTGTGCGACGCGCCGGCATTGGCAGCGACATCCAGGTCGCCGGTGGTGTCGATGACGACGTCGCCCAGCACCGCCTCGAGACCGGACTTGGTCTGCGAGATCACGCCCTTGATCGTGCGGCCCTCCATGATGGCTGAGGAAAACCAGCTGTGGGTCCTGAGCTTGACGCTTGCCTCGGTCAGCATGTCATAGGAAGCGCGCTTGAAGCCGTCGGGGTCGAAGGCGGCCGAAAAGCAGATGGGATGCGGCATCGACTGGGTGTGAAAGTCGAACAGGCCCCATCTCGCCCAGCGGCGCCAGGCTTCAGGCGTCTCGCGGATGTCGAGCTCGCGGTCGCGGCCGGTCGGGGTGACGCAGAGGTCCCACTTCTTCATTCGCTCGATCATCTCCATGCACAGGCCGCGCACGGTGATTTCGAGATCGTTGATCATGTCGTCGAGCACCAGCACCATGCCGCCGGCGGCAAGGCCGCCGACATAGGGGTAGCGCTCGAGCAGGGTGACCTTTGCCCCGTTGCGGGCGGCGGAAACGGCGGCCGAGATCCCGGCGGGTCCGCCACCCACGACGATGACGTCGGAACGGTCGACCACGGCGACGTTGCGCGCCGCCTGAACAATTGTCTGTTGCATCTGGTTAACTCCTGGAGCGCGTGGCTCAGTGGTTTGCGGCCGGCTTCCAGCGGATCACCCTGGCTTCGACGATGGAGACGAGGAAGAAGAGGATGACGGCCATGACGGCGGCGATGACGACGGTTGCGTAAAGCAGGGGCGAGCGGAAATTGTAGGTGGCCTCGATGATCAGCGCGCCCAGACCGAACGAGGAGCCGATCCACTCGGCGACGATGGCGCCCATGACGCTGCTGGTCGCGGCGATCTTCAGCGCCGCGAACAGGAACGGCATCGAACTCGGCAGGCGGACCTTCCACAGGATTTCCGTATTGCTGGCCGACAGGACACGCATCAGGTCGAGCATGGCGGGACTCGCCGACTTCAGACCCTGGACCATGTTGACCAGCGTCGGAAAGAAACAGATCAGGCCGGCGATGATGATCTTCGGTGCCAGTCCGTTGCCGAAGATCAGCACGAGAATGGGCGCGATCGCGATGATCGGGATCGCCTTGATGAAGACGGCGATCGGATAGAAGGCGCGCTCGGCCGTCCGGCTGTGCACGAACCAGATGGCAAGCAGTATCGCCACCAGGTTTCCGAACACGAAGCCCAGGAATGCCTCGAGCAGTGTCGGCAGCAGATTGGCCCAGAGGATGCCGGCGTTTTCCTGGAAGGCGAAGAAGACATCGACCGGGCTGGGCGCCATGAAGGTCGGAATCTCGAAGAACCAGACGATCAGTTGCCAGAGAACGATCAGCCCGAGGCCGGCGCTGATCGCCGGCATGTGCTTGAGGAGCACTCCGGCGGTTGCGTCGAGCACGGAGCCGAGGCGCCGGTCCGGGGTCGCGGGCAGGGATGTGGCTGCATTGCTCACAGGCATTCCTCCAGAAGCTTGCGCAGATGCGCGGTTACGCGGATGAACTCCACGGTGTCACGCACGGCCAGCGAGCGCGGGAAGGGCAGGTCGACCTTCATGAACTCCTTCATCCGGCCGGGATGGGCCTGCAGCATCAGCACGTGCTGACCGAGAAAGGCAGCCTCGGGAATGGAATGGGTCACGAACAGGATCGTCGTGCCGGTTTCCTGCCAGACCCGCAGCAGCTCTTCGTTGAGCCGGTCACGGGTGATCTCGTCGAGAGCCCCGAAGGGCTCGTCCATCAGCAGGATGCGCGGCCGCGTCACCAAAGCGCGGGCAATCGCCACGCGCTGGCGCATGCCGCCGGAGAGCTCGTGCGGCAGCGCGTTCTCACGCCCTGCCAGCCCGACCATCTGCAGCAGCGCCCGCGGGTCGGCATAGTCGCCGGTCCTGGCGTGCTTGCCGACCTCGAGCGGGAGGCTGACATTTTCGAGAACCGTCCGCCAGGGAAGCAGCGTCGCATCCTGGAACACGAAGGCGAAATCCCGGTTCTGCCGCGCCTGGCTGGGAGTCCGGCCGAACACAGTCACCGACCCCTCGCTGACATCGATCAGATCTGCGACGCAACGCAGCAGCGTCGACTTTCCGCAGCCCGAAGGTCCCAGCATGGTGACAAAGGCACCTTCCGGTATGTCGACAGAGATACCGGACAGTGCCGTGACCTCGTTGACGCCGTCTCCGAAACGGACGTCGACATTGCGGATGGAAACAGCCGTGGCTGCAACCGAGGGCGCGGCGGGCGCGTCAATTTCGGGTTTCAACTTCGGTGCTCCCAGCATGAGGATCAGCCCACCTGTTTGCGGATTTCGGTGGTCGCATCCAGAATCGCGAAACTGGCGACATCATCGACCGTGGGAACAGCGCCCTTGAACTGGCCGAGATCGGCATAGGCCTTGATCTGGGCCTCCCAGTTCTCCCTGGTCATCGAACCCCAGCCGTCAGCCTTGGTGCTGTCGCCGAAGGAAAAGTCGACAACCGAGCCGACGGCTTCGAGTTCGCTCGCCTTGTCGAGATTGGGATAGGCCTCGACCAGGTAATCCACCGCAGCTTCCGGATTGTCGCGGACATAGCCCCAACCCCGCGCGGCTGCATTGGTGAAGCGCACCAGCACGTCCTGGTGCTTCTCAAGCTGCTCGTCTGTCGTGTAGTAGACATTGGCGTAGAGCTGCAGGCCGGCGTCCCACAGCATCATGTCGACGCGGTCCTCGCCCAGCACCTTGAGCGCATTGGCGTTGGTGACCCAGCCGGTGACCGCGTCCGCCTGGCCGGTGAGCAACTGGTTCATGTCCGAGCCCATGTTGACGATCTTGACCTGATCCTCGGCGATGCCGTTCTTGGCCAGCAGTGCGCGCAGCAGGATGTAGGCGGTCGGCTGGGTGGCAATCGTCTTGCCGATCATGTCCTGCGGCGTGCTGATGGCGTTCTGCTTGAGCGAGAAATAGGTGAAGGGGTGCTTGCGGTAGCCCGACAGGAAGGCCTTGACCGGGATGCCAGCCGAGCGGGCCAGCATCACGGAGGGGCTGGACGAGATCTGGCCGAGGGTCGACTGACCGGCGGCGACGCCGGCGACACCATCCACATTCGGACCGCCGGGGACGATCTCAAGCTCGATGCCCTCGTCCTTGAAATACCCCATCTTCTGCGCGGCGACCTCTCCAAGCAGGCCGTTGGAGGCGAGCCATCCGAGCTGCATCTTGACGGTGGCGACGTCGCTGGCGAGGCCGGCGCGGATGCCGATGAAACTGGACGCGGCCGCGAGCCCGCCGATTGCCGCGGCATTCGAGATGAAGCGGCGGCGGTTCATGGTGAAATGAGACATGTGGTTCCCTTGTCTGGCTCTTTGGCCGCGATTTGTTTCTTGCCTCGCGGCCAGCTCTCAGGCGCCGCAGGGAAAGGATGGCGCAAGGACGCGTTCTAATAAAGATCAAATTTTCGTCATGCAAATTGCCAGAAAGGCAACACTGCTCCGCCGGCAGCGGAAGTTCTCGCCTATCAGCGGGCGAACGGGATGCTCAAGCTGTCAGCGGAAGACGATCGGCGTGGCGAGGGATCTGGCGCAGGCAGTGTCACCCGGGGCGCATTCGACGCGACGGTCTCAGAGCGCCTCTTCCCTCCGCCGCATCGCAGAGACACTCCAGGTTGCCGGTCTGTCGCAGACGCCACCGGCGAAGCCGGTTTCCCTTCGTCTGCAAGCGCCGGACGCCGCCCGGGCACGTGAAGGCGGCGCGGGCGGCCGTTCCGGCGGCGCAGGCACGGAACAGCCAACTCTCAGTGAGCGCGTTTGGCCCGGATCATGCGTCGGCTGCCGGGCCTTCACCCTCGCGGATCATGCGCTGGACGGCGCTGCACAGCGCCTCAAAGCCGGCCCGGGCGCCCTCGCTCATGTGGCGGGCGCGCAGCCAGGCATGCACCATCTGCGGCTCCTCCCGGAACTGCACATCGACCCCGGCCTCCGCCAGGCGCGCCGCATAGTGGCGACCGTCGTCGCGAAGCGGATCGAAATGAGCCACGGTGACAAACGCCGGGGGCAGGCCGCCAAGGCGCTCGGCCTGCAACGGGAAGGCCACCGGATCGCCTTGCGGGGCCTGGAGGATCTCGCGGTAATACCGGACATCCGCGGTACTCAATCCCGGGGCTGCGGCCATCTCGACATAGGAACCGGAAACGAGGTCGCCGCCAAGGCCGGGATAGACCAGGGCCTGGCCGACGATGCCGGAGAGGCCCGCGTCGCGCGCCCTGATGGCAAGACCGGCTGCGAGATTGCCGCCGGCGCTGTCGCCGATGACGACCAGCCGGCTGCCGTCTGCCAGCAGTTCCTGGAGGACCGCCCAGCAGTCCTCGCCCTGGGCCGGCCAGCGGTGTTCCGGGGCCAGCCGGTAGTCGAGCGCGACCAGTTCGGCCCCGCAGAACTCGGCGAGTTCCGCACAGATCGCCTGATGGCTGTCGAGCGAGCCCACCACGAAGCCGCCGCCGTGAATGTAGACAAGCACGGTTCGCGCGGTGACGGCTTGCGGCCGGTAGCGCCGTGTCGGCACGCCGGCAATCGCGGCGTCGACGGCGGTCATGCCGTCGGGCAGGGGACGGTCGAACTGCGCGCAGAGCGCATCATACCAAAGCCGCTGCCGCTCGACCGACGCCTCGACTGCGTCGGCCGGATAGAAGCTCTCGCACAAGCGGAGAAATTCGAGAATCCCGGCTTCTTCGGGAACCGGTTGGGTGTCGTCCATGCCGTGGTCTTGCATCGTTGCTCCAAGGTGAAGGCTGTGCCGCCAACCTAGCACCGACGCGGCTCGCGGTCGCGCGAATTTCCGCCCGGCCTGCTGTGTCGCCGCATCACCGGGATGTTTCGCTCGTCCGGCAGCGCGACATGAGAAATCCATTAAAATCCCGGGGGTTTCCTTAAGTCGCCCTTAACTCTCCCTGTTGTTTCCTGATGCTGCATTTTCGCAAATAACCGCGCCTGTCACTGCAGGATCTTCATGGCTTTCCGAGCCGTTTCAACAAGAGAGGTCTGTTCAATGCGTGGTATTCTCGGGGGGCTTCGTTGCGACTCTGTTCTTGATGCGCTGGGCAAGTCGATGGCCATGATCGAGTTCGACATGCAGGGGAAAATCCTTACGGCCAATCCGAACTTCTGCAAGACGCTCGGCTATGAATTGTCCGAGATCAAGGGCAGGCACCACTCGATTTTTGTCGATGCGTCCGAGCAGGCGTCAGGCGAGTACCGTGAATTCTGGGAGCATCTGCGGCAGGGAAAGTTCGAGCGGCGGCAGTACAAGCGTATCGCCAAGGGCGGTCGCGAGATCTGGATCGAGGCAAGCTACAATCCGGTTTTCCGGGGCTCCAGGCCCTTCAAGGTGGTCAAGATCGCAACCGACATCACCGATGCCAGGAACAGGGCGATCGATGATGCCCGCAAGCTGACCGCGCTCGACCGGTCCCAGGCGGTCATCGAGTTCACCCCCGATGGTGTCGTCCTTGCGGCCAACGCCAATTTCTGCAACGCCATGGGCTATGCGCCGGATGAGATTGTCGGCCGCCACCACAGGATGTTCTGTGACAAGGTATATGCAGAGACACCCGAATATGGTGCGTTCTGGCAGAACCTGCGCGCCGGGAAGCTTCTCTCCGACGAGTTCATGCGGCTGGGCAAGGGCGGCCGCGAGGTCTGGATCCAGGCCACCTACAACCCGATCCTCGATGACAGCGGCGCCGTCGTCAAGGTCGTCAAATTCGCCACTGACGTTACGGTCCGCATGACCGCGATTGCGGCCATCGCCGAGGGACTGGATGCCGTGGCGGGCGGCAATCTTACGCAGCGGCTCTCGACGCGGTTCTCCCCGAGCATGGAGAAGTTGCGCGGCGATTTCAATTCCGCAATCGAACGGCTTGCCGATACGATGACCGCGATTCTCGCCGGCGTCAGCTCGATCACCGGTAACACCGACGCGATCAGTTCCAGCGCCAACGCGTTTTCCAAGCGGGTGGAAAATCAGGCGGCGGCTCTGGAGGAAACGGCTGCGGCTCTGGACCAGATCACGGTCAACGTCGCCAATGCGACAAAGCTCACGGAGGAGGCGCGCAGCGTCGCCACGGAGGCCAACAAGGACGCGGCCAATTCCGGCCATATCGTCGCCAATGCGGTCAACGCCATGAGCCGGATCGAGCAGTCGTCCAAGCAGATTTCCAACATCATCGGGGTCATCGACGAGATCGCCTTCCAGACCAACCTGCTGGCGCTCAATGCCGGCGTCGAGGCGGCTCGGGCGGGGGAATCCGGTCGCGGTTTCGCCGTCGTCGCCCAGGAAGTGCGGGAACTGGCCGGCCGTTCGGCAAGGGCAGCCAAGGAGATCAAGGACCTGATCGTCACGTCAAGCGCGGAAGTGAGTTCCGGAGTCAGGCTGGTGAGCGAGACCGGAATGTCGCTCACGCAGATCGGCGGCTTTATCGCCACGATCAACGGGCACATGGACGCGATCGCCACGTCCAGCCGCGAGCAGTCGGCGGGTCTTTCGGAAGTGAATGCGGCGGTCAACCAGATGGACCAGTTGACCCAGCAGAATGCGGCCATGGCCGAGGAAAGCACGGCGGCCACCATGGCGCTGGCAGAGGAAGCTGGTGGGCTTCGCCGGCTCGTCGACCAGTTCGAACTCGGCAGCGCCAACAGCCCGACCACGACCCGGCAACAGATGGAAGTCAGGATTGCCACCCCGGCCAAGCCTGCCGGACGCGTCGTCGCGAGAGCACCGTCGAGGCAGATGCAGATGGTGGCGGCTTCGAGCGCGGCCGTCCGCCCCGGCGACTGGTCAGGGTTCTGATATCAGACACCGCCGGAGCGCCGGTTCGGCATTCGCCGGCAGAATGATTGCGCTGCCGCCGCAGTCACCGCGACAGCGGAGCTGACCCTGCCGGGTGGGAGGCACTCAGCTTCGGAATTGCCGTTTCCGGCTTGTCGGCGATAACCCTCCGACACTCCGACACTCCGACACTCCGACACTCCGACGCGCCGCGGGGAGTTGATCCCGGGGACAACCCTCCTGCCCGAAAGCCGTGGCTGTTTCTCCCCGATGGCTTAATTTCCTTCCGGTCCCGGCGATACCGCCGCGATGCAGGCATGCTACGGGATCCCTGGACTGGCGGGGTGACAGTGGTCGGGTCGTGCGAGCTCCAAGCGGCGAGCGCAGATTGGCCCCGCGCCTTCCAGCCGTGCGGCCGTGCCGGCTTCGCCAAATTGCCGAATGGATCCAGAGGGGTAGGAAAATCCGGATCGGGTCGTCTTGGATACCGATTCTTTTCTTGCTAATACATAAGTAAAGATATAGCATATATCATGTATTTGTGAGATCTCTGCGTGAATATAATCCGCCATACTGCTTTCTGTCTGATGTTCTGCTGCTGAGCGGTGTGGATTATCAAATAGTTATCCGGGAGGATCGCGGTGTCGGAGCCATTTGTTGCCGAAATCAGAATGATCGGTTTCACTTTCGCGCCACGTGGATGGGCCTACTGTGACGGCCAGATCCTCGCTATCGGGCAGAACCAGGCGCTGTTTTCAATTCTCGGAGTGAACTATGGCGGTAATGGCACCACCACCTTCGGCCTGCCGGACCTGCGAGGGCGAACGCCGATCCACAGTGACCAGACCTATTCCCTTGCGGCGAGGTCCGGCTTTGAAACGGTCACGCTGACGTCGGCGGAAATTCCCCTCCACAGCCACGCGGTCAGGGCGTCGTCACTGGCGGGGGTGCAACCGGCTGCGCAGAGCGCGCTCCTCGGCGCCGCGGCGATCTATCGGGACCCCGAACCGGCGACGTCCACCGCCATGCGGCCGGGCACGATCAGCAACGCCGGCGGGAGCCAGCCACACAGCAACATGCAGCCTTATCTAACGCTCGGCTTCGTCATTGCGTTGCAGGGAGTGTTCCCGTCGCGGAACTGAAGGAGGGAACCATGTCTGAGCCATTCATAGGTGAAATCCGCATGTTCGCCGGCACATTTGCACCACGCGGATGGGAGTTCTGCAATGGAAAGCTGCTCTCGATCAGCGAAAATGATGCGCTGTTTTCGCTGTTCGGCACCATCTATGGCGGAGATGGTCAGGTCACGTTCGGATTGCCGGACCTGCGCGGCCGCATTCCGCTGCACCAGGGGCATGGACCCGGATTGAGCCCACGACTGCTGGGATCGATGGGTGGATCGGAAGAGGTCACCCTGACCGTCGCCCAGCTGGCGTCGCACCCGCACGACTTCAACGGCAACACTGCCGCGGCAACCGAATCCGCGGCTCAGGGACGGATGGTTGCCGACGCCTCGGCCAATTCCATCCGCATGTATGCAAATACCGATCCGACCGCTGACTTCGCATCGGTGATGATCGGCATTTCCGGCGGCAATCAGGCGCACGACAACATGATGCCGACTCTCTGCGTGAACTTCATTGTCTCGTTGTACGGCATCTTTCCGAGCCGCAGCTGAGGGGGGCTGACATGTCCGAACCGTTTATCGCGGAGATCCGCATCTTTGCAGGCGATTTCGCGCCGCGCGGCTGGGCCTTCTGCGATGGGCAGGTGGTGCCGATCGCGCAGAACACGACGCTGTTCTCGCTGATCGGGAACATCTACGGCGGCGACGGCCGCGTCACCACCGCCTTGCCGAACATGCAGGGCCGCGCGCCGATGCATCCCGGCCGCGGGCCAGGCCTTACCGAGCGCTTTCTGGGCGAGATGACCGGCACGGAGGAGGTCACCATCACGCAGGCGACGATGCCGGCGCACACCCATCTCGCCCACGCGGCGACCACGCCGCCGAACACCAACGCGCCTTCCGTGACGGCCGCCTTCTCCCGCTCCCAGGGGGGACTGGTCTACGAGCCAAACGCCGGCAGCGACGTCGTGGACATGGCCCCCCAGTCGCTGTCGCCCGCCGGTGGCAATCTGCCCCACGAAAATGTGCAGCCGCTGCTGGCGCTGAACTTCATTATCGCGCTTCTCGGCATTTACCCGTCGCGCGCTTGAGACGACAGCGATGGACAGAAGGCTGCAGCAGTTGCCGGCGTGATCGGTCGCCAAGGCCAGCCGCGGCGTGTTGAAGAAAACCGGGACATCCCGGACGTGTTCGAAGTGACGCCGGCGATCCGGGTGGACGTCCGGCAAAAGGAGCTTGATCATGAGCGACACAGCAACACCGGCGGCCGGATTGAAAGACCATGTTCGCCTTCCCTCCGGTGAGCCGGCCATCGTTCCCTTCGCAGAACTCTCTCGGCTCATGCTGGTGGGCATCGACGCCAATCAGGGCAATCATCTGCTCTGGACCGCGCAGACCAGTCCCGACGGGCCGTGGAGCGGGACGTGGGCGCCGGTCAACGAAAGCTACTCCTATATGGTGCTGGGCACCGGCTCGACCATGGACGGCCGTGTCGCGATGGCGGCCCTGACCAAGTCGGCGCCGGCCACGGTGCACTACATCGATGAGGCACAGCAGGGTCCCGGCGGTGCGGAGCGCTGGAACGGGCCGGTGGATCTCGGTCTTCCCGGCGGGGTGACCGGTTTCGTGCAACTGGCCATGCAGCGCGACGCCAATGGGCGGGTCGAAATCTTCGGCGTTGACGGCACCACCGGCGGTGTCTGGTGGATCTACCAGAATCCGGCCAGAATCATCGACATCACCGAAGAGGTCACGCCGCCGGGATCCACCACTCCGATCACCGTGCATGTGCAGGTACCGGCACCACCGGTAACGCCGTGGAGCGCCTGGACCCAGCTGCCGGGCGACGGCCTTGCAAGGATGACGGTGGTCAACGATGTCAACGGCCGCATCACGATCGTGGCCACGGGCCAGGACCCGCAGGCCGCCGAGGTGTATGTCAACGCCCAGACGGCCGATACCGCGCTGACCGCGGCGGACTGGACCGGCTGGACCCGTATCGATAATGCGGCAAGCGGCACCGCCGGCTCGCTGCCGACCGCGGTCCTTGATCGCGCGGGCTTCCTCAACATCTTCATGGTGGGCGTCAATGCGCAGATCGTTCAGATCCGGCAGACCGAGCCCGCCGCCACGACATGGTCCGCCTGGCATCAGGTGAGCATGATCGGCGCCGCAGTGGTGAACGTGACGTCCGCGTTTGACGGAGATGGCGATATCGTCCTCGTGGCGCTGGATGAAAATCTCGGCCTGCACGCCAACTACCAGACCGAGGTCCAGAGGCAGGTCTGGAGCGGCTGGCAGCAGATCGGCGTCGCGCCCGGATTCGGCCTTGCGGCGATGGACTACAACGCCGACGGCTCGCTGAGCTATTTCCAGGGCGAGAACAGGATCGATGGCGTGAAGTTCATTTCCCAGGTTGCTCCGGACTCCACCCACTGGACCGCGGGCTGGACGATGCTGGCCGACAACGGCATCTTCACCTACGGGATCGTCCGCGACCTGACGCCGCCGGCAACAAGCTGACATGGACGAGCGGCACGCCAAGGGAGTCACTGGCCAAGCCGATGGCGGTCCGGTTCCCGGTTTCCGCCGAGCGGAAGCCCGGGGGATGGAATTCCGGCGCGAGACTGCGGACGACCTCGGATTTCTGTCGGCGCTCTATGCTTCGACCCGCGGGGAGGAACTCGCGCCACTGGCGTGGAGCGAGGCGCAGAAGGCCCACTTCCTGGACATGCAGTTTCGGGCGCAGCACAGCCATTACGCCCGGCACTTCCCGAACGCGCTTCGGCTGATCATCGAACACCTGGGCAAGCCCGTGGGGCGGCTCTGCCTCGAGTTCCGGCGCGAGGAACACCGGATCATCGACGTCGCGCTTGTCCCCATGGCGCGGGGGCGGGGCTTCGGCGAGGCCCTGCTCCGGGACGTGATGGACGGCGCGGCATCCAATGGCGTGGCGGTTGGGATCCATGTCGAAAAGGCCAACCCGGCGATGCGGCTCTATCGGCGGCTTGGATTTGCCGTCCGGCAGGACAAGGGAGTCTATGACCTCCTGGACTGGCGACCGCCTCAGGTGAACACCGCCTCGTAGTCCACTCCGTGCGCGCTTTGGGCCACCGGAACCAGAAACAGGTCCACACTGCCGATCTCCGGGTTGGTCAGGCGCAGGACGCCTTGCCCGATCAGGTCCGGGCCGGGGCCGCTGAACAGGAGCGAGAACGCGCCGCCGTGACGCAGCCCGCTGCCCATGGCGGTCGCCTCCCGCAGAACCAGCGTGACTGCTCCCCACGGCAGGGCGGTGGTGAAACCGGACCCTATCAGCGGCTGGAAGGTTTCGAGATCGAGATCATTCAGGTCGGGCATGGCGGTGACCCCTGATTGAGGCGGTTCAAAGCAGTGATCGCATCTGACAGGATTTCGCTCACCTTTGGCAAGCCGATATGACATGCGCCGCTGAAATGCCGGCGTCGGCTGCTCTCCTGTGGTCGCGGAACCATCGGGCCTCCGGCTGGTGTCCGGTGGCTCCACCCCCCGCGGGTAGGTGAGGGGCGGCGGGCGCCGTGACTGCCCACTCTCCAGTCGCGCGCGGATCGCCACGCCACGAACGGACAGATGGTGGCCGTTAAAATTCGGCTGCGGACGATTTGCATTGGATTTCCCACTGCTTTCGCGTCTACCTTGCAGCCGGATGAGGGGGCCCAATGCAGCATCGGACATACGCAGGGATGGACCGCCGGCCTGCCCGGCGCCGTGGATCGCTGCGATGAGCGGCCCGATCGCCGCGGGGAGCGTGGAGCAATTCGATTACATTGTCATCGGAGGCGGTTCGGCCGGCTGCCTGCTGGCCAACCGGCTGAGCCGCGACCCCTCGAACCGGGTGCTGCTGCTGGAAGCCGGTACGAAGGACCGCTATCCGTGGATCCACATTCCCGTCGGCTATCTCTACTGCATCGGCAATCCGCGCACCGACTGGCTCTACACCACCGAGCCCGACGCAGGATTGAACGGGCGCAGCCTGCGCTACCCGCGCGGCAAGACTCTTGGCGGCTGCTCCTCGATCAACGGCATGATCTACATGCGCGGCCAGGCCCGCGACTACGACAACTGGGCCGCAATCACCGGCGACGACGCCTGGTCCTGGGCCAATGTCCTGCCCGCCTTCAAGGCCCATGAGGACCATTACCGGCTGGACGCCGGCGCCGACCCGCAAACCGGCGGCAACGGCCGGTTTTCCGACATGCACGGCCATGGCGGCGAATGGCGCATCGAGAAGCAGCGCCTGCGCTGGGACATCCTCGAGGCCTTCGCCGATGCGGCGGTGCAGGCGGGAGTGCCGAGAACCGCGGATTTCAACGGCGGCGACAACGAAGGCGTCGGCTATTTCGAGGTCAACCAGAGATCGGGCTGGCGCTGGAACACGTCGAAGGCGTTCCTGCGGCCTGCCAGGCGGCGGAAGAACCTGTCGGTGTGGACCGAGGCCGAGGTTGAACGGCTGGTCATCGAGCCTGGGGCGGACGGCGGCCGGCGTTGCGTCGGCGCCATCGTCATGCGCCAGGGCCGGCGGCTGGAGCTCCGGGCGCGGCGGGAGGTGATCCTGTCGGCCGGGGCGATCGGCTCGCCGAAGCTGCTGCAACTGTCGGGGATCGGCCCGGCCGCGCTGCTCGCCGCACATGGCATTGCAGTCACGGTCGATCTGCCGGGCGTTGGGGCGAACCTGCAGGACCACCTGCAGATCAGGTCGGTGTTCCGGGTCACCGGCGCCAAGACGCTCAACGTCCTTGCCGGCAGCCTGTTGGGCAGGATGAGAATCGGCATGGAATATGCCTTCACCCGCAGCGGGCCGATGAGCATGTCGCCTTCGCAACTGGGC
This sequence comes from Hoeflea marina, assembly GCF_003182275.1. GTDB lineage: Bacteria > Pseudomonadota > Alphaproteobacteria > Rhizobiales > Rhizobiaceae > Hoeflea > Hoeflea marina. Next base: position 147,310 of record NZ_QGTR01000004.1, on the reverse strand, counting down.
GCCTTCACCCGGTCCGATCCCGCCCGGCCCCATGCCAATCTCGAATATCACGTCCAGCCGCTGAGCCTGGATGCGTTCGGCGAGCCGCTGCACAGCGTCCCTGCCTTCACGGCGAGCGTGTGCAATCTCAACCCGACCAGCGTCGGCAAGGTGGAGATCCGCTCGCCGCGGCCGGGCGACGCGCCGGCGATCTCGCCCAACTATCTCAGCACAGATGCCGACCGCAGGATCGCCGCCGACAGCATCCGCCAGGTCCGCAGGATCGTGGGGCAGCCGGCATTGGCGAAATACTCTCCCGTCGAATGGAAGCCGGGGGTCGAGTTCCAGACCGACGCGGAGCTGGCGAGGCTCGCCGGCGACATTGCCAGCACCATCTTCCATCCGGTGGGCACCACCCGGATGGGCGCGGACGGCGATCCGATGGCGGTGGTGGACAGCCACCTGCGGGTGAGGGGAGTCGCCGGCCTGCGCGTCGTGGATGCGGGCGTGATGCCGGCCATCACCAGCGGCAACACCAATTCGCCGACGCTGATGATCGCGGAGAAGGCGGCCGCCTTCATCCTGGCGGACGCCGCCGCCCGACGGTAGCTGGCATCCGCAGCGCCGGGGGCCGGGCTGCCGACCGCGCCGGGGTGTCAGTCACCGATCGGCTTCGGTCCAGGATCGCTCGACAGCGGCACCAGCGAGGTGCGGATACGGCGCAGATATTCCTTGACCTGTTCGGGCCTGCGGCGTGCGGTGCCCGCGGCGAGCACGTCGATGATGGCGATGTAGGCCAGCCGCGAGGCCGACGGCTTGTAGATGTCGTGGTCCTCGGGAATGTCGATCTCGATCGCCACGTCGGTGGCGTGGGCAAGTTCCGAGCCGCGCTTGGTCAGGCTGATCGACTTGACACCGTATTGCTTGGCGATCGCCACACTGTCGAGCAGCTCTGCGGGCGAGCCGCTCTGCGAAATGGCAAACACCAGATCGCCCTTGTCGAGCGTCGAGGCAAGCATGCGTTGGAAGTAGCCGTCGGCATGGGCCTCGGCGGGGACGCCCAAGCGGAAGAACCGGTTGGCGCCTTCGCGCGCCACATTGGCGGAACCGCCGCCGACCCCGAAGAAAGCGATCCTTCGGGCGCCGGCGAGCAGGTCGATGGCGGCTTCGATGGCTTCGCTGTCGAGCTGCTGGCGCACCAGGTTGAGCGTGTCGACCAGCGCGCCGAAGACCTGCACCACCAGCTGGTCGGAGACCGAATTGTCGTTGCCCGGACCACCCAGATACTGGAGACTGACGGCCACGCTCTGCGTGAGTCTGATCTTGAAGTCGCGGAAGCCTTCGCAGCCCAGTGAGATGCAGAAGCGGTTGACCGTGGCGTCCGACACGCCCGCCGCCCTGGCGATTTCCGACTGGCGCAGATAGGCGGCCTGCTCGAGATTGGCGAGCACGAAGTCGGCCACCCGCTGTTCGCGCTTGGGCAACTCACCGTCGAGCCGCCGCATCTGCAGGATAATGTCGATGACCTTGTTCATGCCGCGCTGTCCTGGCTATAAAGGGTTGTAAGCTATTACATCCATTTCCACCTTGGCGTCGACCATCAGCGCCGATTGTACCGTCGACCTGGCGGGCGGATTGTCGAGAAAGTACTTTTCGAACACGCTGTTGAAGCTGGAGAAGTCGCGCGGGTCATCGAGCCAGACATTGACCTTGACCACATGCTCGAGCCCGCACCCGGCCAGTTCCAGAACGCTGATGATGTTGGTCATCACCTGTTCGGTCTGGACAATGATTCCGCCATTGACGATCTCGCCATCCAGCGCTGGCACCTGGCCGGAGACATAGACGAAATCTCCGGCGCGAACGGCCTTTGCAAATGGGCGTCGCTGACCGCCGGCGGCCAGGTCGGCGGTTTCGTATCGGGTGATCCGATGAGCAGCGTCTGACATTGGAAACTCCATTATGGAAAAAACTTACGAGAAAATACGCTGAAGATGAGCGGTATGCAAATTTCAATTGACGTACTTTCACTGAAATGTAAATTTCTTTCACGAAGGCGCGGTTTAGGCGGCGCCGGCGGACCCAGTGAGTGAATCAGAAAAGGGGAATGACAATGAAACTCAAGACCTGGTTGAAATCTGCGGTGATGGCGGGCGCGTTGCTGGCCTGCACCGGCTCCGCGATGGCGGACGGCATGCTGCGCTATGCCACGGTCGGCGAGCCGCCGAGCCTTGACCAGCAGGTCATTACCTCGGATCTGGCCACGACCATCGCCCACCACATGTTCGAGGGGCTCTACACATTCAATTCGTCCAACGCTCCGGTTCCGCTTCTCGCCGCCGGCGACGAGACCAGCGCCGACGGCAAGACCATCACCATCAAGCTGCGCGAGGGCGTGAGCTTCCACAACGGCGAGCCGATGACGTCCGCCGACGTACTGGCCTCGCTCAAGCGCTGGGGTGAATTCGGTTCGCGCGGCGCCCTGCTGTTCGACAATGTCGAGAGCATCGAGGCGACTGGCGATCATGAGATCACCATCAAGCTCAAGGCTCCCTTTGGTCCCTGGAAGAACCTGATGGCCTTCATCAACGGCGGCCCGGCAATCTATCCGGCTTCCGTGCTGGCTGGCGCCGGCAAGGAGCCGATCGCGCCGGAAAGCTACATCGGCACCGGTCCCTACAAGTTCTCCAAGTGGGAGCCAAACCGTTACGTCGAGCTTGTTCGCTATGACGGCTACGTTTCTCCCGAAGGCGAGCCGGACGGCTATGGCGGCAAGCGCGTCGCCGAATTCGACACGCTGCACTTCATTCCGGTGGCCGATGTCGGCACCCGCGTGGCCGGCGTGCGCGCGGGCGACTATGACTATGCCGAGAGCATTCCCGGCGACCTGTTCGCCGATCTCGATGCCGATGCCTCGGTCAAGACCATCGTCAACGGCAGCCCGCTGTTCGGCCTGGTGTTCATGAACTCCAAGGAAGGCCCGCTCAAGGACAATTTCGCCCTGCGCCGCGCCATCCAGACGGCCATCGACAAGGTTCCCGCGCTGCAGGTGTCCATCGGTCCCGATCAGCTGTGGCGCGCCAACGGCTCGTTCATGCCCAAGGGCAATGTCTGGTACACCGAAGCGGGTGCAGAGAACTTCTCGAAGGGCGATGCCGAAGCCGCAAAGGCGATGGCAAAGGAAGCCGGCTACAACGGCGAGCCGATCAAGTTCATGGTCTCGACCAACTATCCGTTCCATTACGACTCCGCCATCGTCTACACCAAGCAACTGGCCCAGGCCGGCTTCAACATCGACCTGCAGGTCTATGACTGGGCGACGCTGATCGACAAGCGCGGCAAGGCCGACCAGTGGGACATGTTCTTCACCCACCACGGCTTCGTGCCCGATCCGATCCTGATCTCGGTGATGAACGACAGCTATCCGGGCTGGTGGGCCACGCCTGAAAAGGCGGCGCTGAAGGCGAAGTTCACCGCTTCTTCCGATCCGGCCGAGCGCGAGAAGATCTGGGCCGAAATCCAGGCGCTCATCTACGAGCAGGTTCCGACCATGAAGACCGGCGACGTCTACACCTACAACATCGCCTCGCCCAAGCTGAAGGGCCTGGCGGACGCCACGCTCATCTGGCCCGCCTTCTGGAATGTCTCCAAGTAGGCTGAAGCATCGAAGGTCCCTCCCTGCGATCCGCGGGGAGGGGCTCTCCACCGGAAATCCTGGTCATCCCCATGCTCGCATACACGTTCAAACGGCTTCTCGCCCTGGTTCCGACCTTGCTGGCGGCCTCCGTCCTGGTCTTCCTCTTCGTCCATCTCATCCCCGGCGATCCGGCCGCCGTCCTGCTTGGCGATTCGGCCACGCCCGAGGATGTGGCGCGGCTGTCGCGGGAAATGGGCCTCGACCGTCCGATCTACGTTCAGTATTTCATCTGGCTCGGCCATGCGCTGCAGGGCGATTTCGGCACCTCTGTTTTTTTCCGCACCCCGGTGATGGACGTGATCGCCGGCGGCGCCGAGACCTCGATCCTGCTGGCGGTGCTGACCATGATCTGGATCATCATCCTCGGCATCCCGATCGGCGTCATGTCGGCGACCCGGCACGGCAGCTGGGTCGACCAGCTCGCCTCCGGCGGGGCCATGCTGTTTGCCTCGGTGCCGACCTTCTGGCTCGGTCTCTATCTCATTCTCATCTTCGCCGTCTGGCTCGGCTGGTTTCCCAGTTCCGGTTTCCCCTCCATCCATGAGGAAGGCGGCCTGCTCAATCTGCGCTACCTGCTGCTGCCGAGCCTGACGCTGGCCGCGCCCAACGCGGCGCTGATCATCCGCCTGGTGCGGGCATCCATGCTCGACGTGCAGCGCGAGGACCATGTGCGCACGGCGCGCGCCAAGGGGCTGCACCCGGCCCGGGTGGCGATCAAGCATGTCTTCCGCAATGCGCTGATCTCCGTTGCAGCCGCCTTCGGCTTCACCTTCGCCGCGCTGATATCGGAAGCGGTGGTCACCGAGACCGTGTTCTCCCTGCCGGGCGTTGGGCAACTGGTGGTGCAATCGATCCTGCGCCGCGACTATCCCGTCATCCAGGGGGTCATTCTGGTGATCGTCTGTCTCTACATGGTCATCAACCTGATCGTGGACCTCGCCTATGCCTGGCTCGATCCGAGGGTGTCGCTGAAATGAGTTTTCTCCACTCCGTCCGGGATATCTTCCGCGGCCGCGCCATGGGCACGGCAGGCCTGATCTGGCTGTGCGTCATCCTGTTCGCGGCGCTCGCCGCCCCATGGATCGCGCCGTTCGATCCGCTCGACATCGATCCGGTCAACCGACTGACGGAGCCGGGCTGGCCGCATCTCTTCGGCACCGACCATTACGGACGCGACACGTTTTCGCGCTGCATCTACGGCGCGCGGATGACCATGCTGATCGGCCTCGGCAGCGTCGCATTCGCGCTGGTGACCGGCGGCGCCGTCGGCATGCTGTCGGCCTATTTCACCCGGCTCGGAAACTTCCTGATGCGCGGCATCGACGTGCTGATGGCGTTTCCGGCGCTGCTGCTGGCGCTGGTGCTGATGACGCTGCTCGAGCGCAGCGTGGTCAACACCATCATCGTCATCGGCATCGTCTACGCCACCACCACGGCGCGGATTCTCTTCGGCATGACGCTCAAGCTCAAACGCGAGGTCTTCATCGATGCCGCTGTCTGTTCAGGTGCGGGCCACGGCTCGATCCTGTTCCGGCACATCCTGCCAAACCTGATCTCGCCGCTGCTGGTGCAGGCGAGCTTCATCTTCGCCTTCGCGCAGCTGCAGGCCGCCGCACTCGACTTTCTCGGCCTCGGCCTGCCGCCGGAAGTGCCGAGCTGGGGCAACATGCTGTCCGAATCGCGGATCTACGTCACCCGCGCGCCGTGGCTGCTGCTCTATCCCGGACTGCTCATCATCCTGTCGGTGTTCTCGATGAACATGGTCGGCGACGCCATGCGCGACAGCATGGACCCACGCTTCAAAGACGACATCGCGGGAGTTTGACCGATGGCCCTTCTGGAAGTCAAAGACCTCGCCATCGCCGTCGCCATCAACGGGCGGCTGGTCCCGGTCGTCCGCGGCATCTCGTTCGAGGTCGAGGCGGGCACAACGCTCGGCATCGTCGGCGAATCGGGCTGCGGCAAGAGCCTGACGTCGCTCGCCATCATGGGTCTGCTCGAAGGCAGCCAGGTCCGCATCACCTCCGGTTCGATCGTCTTCGACGGACAGGACCTGCTGGCGCTGCCGCCGGAGCGGCGACGTGCCGTCATGGGCGCCGACATGGCGATGATCTTCCAGGAGCCGATGACCAGCCTCAACCCGGTCTACCGGGTCGGCGACCAGATTACCGAATCGATCCTGCAGCACCGCCGCATCTCCCGCGCCCAGGCGCGCGAGCGCGCCATCGAACTGTTGCGGCTGGTGCGCATTCCCGATCCCGAGGGCCGCATCGACAGTTTCCCGCATCAGCTTTCGGGCGGCATGCGGCAGCGGGTGATGATCGCCATGGCGCTGGCCTGCGACCCCAAGCTGCTGATCGCCGACGAGCCGACCACGGCGCTCGACGTCACCGTGCAGGCCCGCATTCTCGACCTGATGAAGGAGCTGCAGGCCGAGACAGGCATGGCGATCATGCTGATCTCACATGATCTCGGCGTCATCGCCGAGACCTGCGATACGGTCGCCGTGATGTACTGGGGCAAGATCATCGAGACCGCGCCCGCTGCCGAACTCTTCGCCGATATGGCCCATCCCTACACGCGCGGCCTGCTTGCCTCGATCCCGGTGACGGACCGCGAGGTCGACCGGCTCGAAGCCATCCCGAGCCGGGTGCCGCTCATCGGCGAGACGGTCACCGGCTGCGCCTTCCATCCGCGTTGCGGCCGCGCGCGCCCGGTCTGCGCCGACATCGACCCGGCGGCGATCGCGGTTTCGCCCAGCCACTCCGCCCGCTGCCATTTTCCCGGCGAGGATTCCGCATGAGCGCCGCTCCCCTGTTGCAGGTCGAGGACCTGAAGACGCATTTCTTTCTGGGCACGGCGCGGCCGTTCGGCTCCGGCCGGCGCCTGCTCAAGGCCGTCGACGGCGTGAGCTTTTCCATCGGCGCCGGAGAGGTGCTGAGCCTGGTCGGCGAATCCGGCTGCGGCAAGTCGACGGTCGGCCGAACGTTGACGCGGCTCGAAACGGCGTCGGGCGGCACCGCCAGGCTGGATGGCCGCGAGATCCTGTCGCTGAGCCAGGCCGAGTTCCGGCCGCTCAGGCGCGAGATCCAGATGATCTTCCAGGACCCCTTCGCCTCGCTCAATCCGCGGCTGACCATCGAGCAGACGCTGGCCGAGCCGCTGCGCATTCACGGGTTGGCACAAACCCGTACCGAGGCTCGCGCGCTCATCGCCGAGACGCTGCAGCTGGTGGGTCTCGACCCCAAGGTGATGGAACGCTATCCGCATGAATTCTCCGGCGGGCAGCGCCAGCGGATCGGCATCGCCCGGGTGATGATCCTCAAGCCGCGGCTGGTCATCGCTGACGAGGCGGTCTCCGCGCTCGACGTCTCGATCCAGGCGCAGGTGCTGAATCTGATCAAGGATCTGCAGCGTGATTCCGGAGTCTCCATGCTGTTCATCAGCCATGATCTTGGCGTGGTCAGGCACATCAGTGACCGGGTCGCGGTGATGTATCTGGGCCGGATCGTCGAGATCGGCACGCGAGCCGACATTTTCGATCGGCCGTCGCATCCCTACACCCGCCTGCTGTTGTCCTCGATCCCGCGCATCGTTCCCGGCCGCAAGCGGGTGGAAGACCTGGGCGAACCGGCCAATGCGGCCTCGCCGCCCTCAGGCTGCGCCTTCCATCCGCGGTGCAAGTTCGCCACCGACATCTGCCGCACGACCCAGCCTCCGGCCCACGCCGTCGATACCGGCCATCTCAGCGCCTGCCATCACATCGAAGCCCTGCAGAAAGACCTTGCATGAAAACCAATGCCAAACGGGTATATGTCGGTTCGCTCGCCACCGAGTCCAACACCTTCTCCCCGCTCATAACCGACCTGCAGGACTTCAAGGACAGCTTCTACGCGCCTCCCGGCGAGCATCCGCTCACACCCACACTGTGCAGCGCCGTCTTCCCGGCAGCCCGCGCCCGTGCCGACGCCTATGGCTGGCAGCTGATCGAAGGCACCGCCACCTGGGCCGAGCCGGGCGGCATCGTCAACAGCCGCACCTGGCAGCTGCTGCGCGACCAGTTGCTGGCCGAGATTTCGGCCGCCATGCCGCTCGACGCGGTCCTGCTGGGACTGCATGGCGCCATGGTGGCGCAGGATTGCCTCGACTGCGAGGGCGAGCTGCTGGAGGCGGTGCGCGGCATCGTCGGGCCGGATACATTGATCGGCGCCAGCTTCGATCCGCACAGCCACCTGAGTTCGCGGCGCGTCGACAATCTCGACATCGTCACAGTGTTCAAGGAATTTCCGCACACCGATTTCGCCGAGACCGGCGAACGCCTGGTGGAGCTTGCAAATCGCGCGCTTGCCGGCGAGGTTCGTCCCGTGATCGCGGTCCACGACTGTCGCATGATCGAACTGCTGCCCACCTCGCGGCAGCCGATGCGCGGCTTCGTCGATCGCATGCGGGAGCTTGAGCGGCAACCCCGCATCCTGTCGATTTCCGTGATCCACGGCTTCATGGCCGGCGATGTTCCCGATCTCGGCACCAAGGTGATCGTGGTCACCGACAACGATCCCGATCTTGCCGATCGCCTGGCTCGGACACTCGGCGAGGAGTTGTTCAGTTTTCGCGGCAGAACACGGCCGGAATTCCTCAGCCCGGAACAGGCGCTGGAGCGCGCCGAATCCAGCGCCGACGGCCCCGTGGTCATCGCCGATGTGTGGGACAATCCCGGCGGCGGCGTGCCCGGGGATTCCACCGTGCTCCTGCGCGCCATGCTCCAGCGCGGCGTCAAGAACGCAGCGCTCGCCTCGATCTGGGATCCGATCGCGGTGCGCACCTGCATTTCGGCGGGCGAGGGCGCCCGGCTGCAGCTCCGTTTCGGCGGCAAGATGTCGGCGGGCAGCGGCGAGCCGCTCGATGCCGGAGTGATCGTGCGCGGCACCCGCGCCGCCGCGCTGCAGAGTTTCGGCGACAGCGTCGTGCCGCTTGGCGCCTCGGTGTGGATCGAGGTCGGCGGCATCGACGTCATTCTCAACACAGTGCGCTCGCAGGTCTTCAATCCCGACATCTTCTCCAATTTCGGCATCGATCCGCTGTCGAAATCGGTGCTTGTGGTCAAATCGACCAACCATTTCCAGGAGGCCTTCTCGCACATTGCCAGCGAGATCCTGTATGTTGCCATCGACGGGCCTTATCCGAACAATCCCGTCACCAACCCATACAGGCACCTGACGCGCGCCATCTGGCCGCGGGTGGAGGATCCGCACAATGCTGTCGATTGAAAAGGTCGAGGATTTAGACACGCCCTGCATCGTCATCGACGAGGCGATTGCGCTTGCCAATATCCGCAGGCTTCAGGATCATTGCAACGAGGCCGGGCTGGCGCTTAGGCCGCACATCAAGACGCACAAGATGGTCGGTTTCGCCCGCGCGCAGATGGATGCCGGCGCCGTCGGCATCAACTGCCAGAAGATCGGCGAGGCCGAGGTCATGGCCGACGGCGGTCTCGACGACATCCTCATCACCTTCAACATTCTGGGGGCAGACAAGCTCAAGCGCCTGCGCCGGCTCGCGGCGCGGGTTTCGAGGCTTGCCGTCACCGCCGACAGCACGGTCACGGTGACGGGCCTGAGCGAAGCCTTCGCCGATGCGGAACGGCCGCTCGACGTGCTGGTCGAATGCGACACCGGCGCGGGCCGCTGCGGCGTGCAGACGCCGGAACAGGCGTGCGACCTCGCGGCCGTCATCGCCGCAAGCCCGGGCCTGCGCTTTGCCGGGCTGATGACCTATCCGGCCGTCGGCGGCGCCCCGGACGCGGCTCGGTTCATGCGCGAGGCGGTGGACCGGCTCGCCGGCGTCGGGCTCGACTGCCCGGTCGTCTCCACCGGCGGCTCGCCCGACATGTCCGGGGCGGCGCGCCTCGGCGTGTTCACCGAATATCGCGCCGGCACCTACATCTACAACGACCGTTCGCTGGTCGAGCGCGGCGCCTGCGGCTGGCAGGATTGCGCGCTCGGCGTGCTTGCCACTGTCGTGAGCCTGCCGGCGCCCGGCCGCGCGGTGATCGATGCGGGTTCCAAGAGCCTGACATCGGATCTTCTCGGGTTGCAGGGCTTCGGCCACGTGGCAGGCTCTGCCGACACGGCCATCGTCTCGCTCAGCGAGGAGCACGGCGTGCTGCATCACGGCCCAGCCGACAGCTACCGCATCGGCCAGCGAATTCTGGTGATCCCGAACCATGTCTGCGTCGTCTCCAACCTGTTCGACGAAGCCTGGCTCGTCAAGCCCGGCGGCGAACCGGTCCGGGTGGGCGTCGACGCCCGCGGAACCGTTTCCTGAGCGAAAACGGAGCATTGCGACGAGTGAATTTCACCTCGTCGACGGACAATGTGATACGTTCAAAGGGAACTCTGCACGTGAAGTTGCTCGCCGGCGGAGGGGCAGCCGGCGGCGGATGCCAGCAGTGGTAACACCTCATCCATGTGGATGCCAGGCGCCGACCATGGTGCTGCCGCGTGCCAGGCGGATCCGTGGGCAGGCTGCCAGTTGTCGTCCCATCAGCCCTGGCACGTTGCGGACCACCAGGTCATTTGCCCCACCAAGGTCATTGGCCAGTCATGCGGTCAGGCCGATTCCGAACGCGTCCGAGGTCGCCTGCGCTTCGGCGATCAGCCACTCCCTGAAGAGCTCCAGCATCGGCACACCGGCGTACCGTGGCGAGGAGAGGAAGTAATAGGTCTCGTCGGAGTGGACCGGGATCTGGATGGGAGCCACCAGCAAGCCCGCCCTCAAATCGTCCTCGATCAGAAAGCGCTGGCCGAGCGCCACGCCAAGGCCGCACTGGGCGGCTTGGTAGGCCATGCTCGACGAGGCGAAGCGGTGGCCGGTCTCGAGATCCACGTGGGAAAGTCCCGCGCCCTCCAGCCAGACGCGCCAGTCGTTCGGCCGTCCGAGCGAGTGAAGCAGCGTGGCCTTGTCGAGATCCTCAGGGCCCCGCAGCGGCAGGTCCGTCGCCACGTAGGTGGGAGAGCAGACCGGCACGAGATAGGTCTCGCAGAGCTTATCGGCGCGAACCGGCCACTCGCCCGCGCCGGCGCGCACGGCGCCGTGGACGTCGGAGTTGTTGAAGTCGACCGGCTTGAGCGACGCGGTGAGCCTGACATCGATCTCGGGATTTTGCTTCTGAAACCGGCTCAGCCGTGGGATCAGCCAGCGCATCGTGAAGGTAGTGTAGGTCTGGATGTTGAGGACCTCACGGCCCTGCTTGCGCCGGAGTCTGCGGGTGGCGATGTCGACCTGCGAGAAAGCGCCTGCGACATCGCGCCGGTAGCGTTCGCCTTCCGCCGTCAGCACCACGGCGCGGTGCTTGCGCTCGAACAGCTGCAGGTCGAGAAAATCCTCCAGCAGCCGAATCTGCCGGCTGACCGCCGATTGGGTGACGAACAACTCCTCTGCGGCCTTGGTAAAGCTCATGTGACGCGCGGCAGCGTCGAAGGCGCGCAGGGCGGACAATGGCGGCAGCATCGGAATCTCCTCGTTTCGCATGAGAATAGCTCATGCATTCCTTTCCAAAAAGTCGTTTGTCGCTTCCGATCGTATTTGCCAATCTCCCTCCATCGGATGTCCGGGAGGAGGGCACAGCCGGGACCCGATCCTGCCATGGCCCGAAGGCTCCGGCATCGGAACGCGCCGCATTCCTCCAGAAATTCTAAGCAAAGGATTTGATTTACAGATGGTTATGTCATCAATTCGAGACAAGGTCTGTATGGTCGGCATCGGCACGACCGACTATGGCAATTTTCCTGAGACCGATACTTACGGACTTGGCTCGCAAGCCCTGCTGTCGGCCCTCGACGATGCGGGATTGCAGGTTTCCGACATCGACGGTTTGATTGTCAATCGAATTCCCTCATACGAACGCTTCGCCGAAATGATGGGGATCAACCCGCGCTACTGCCTCCAGACCGAGGCGCCGGGACGCTACTCCGCGGTGTCGCTGATGCTGGCCGCCCAGGCCATCGCCACGGGCGCCGCCGAGACCGTCGCCTTGGTCTACGCCAACAACGGCCGCTCGCAGCGCGTCTTCTACGGCGGCGACGAGGGCGAATGGGCGCCGTGGGGCATGTCCTCGCCAGGCGCCTCACATGCGATGATGTTCCAGTCGCACATGAACCAGTTCGGCACCACGGCCGAGGATCTGGGGCATATCTCGGTGGCGTTCCGCAAGCATGCCGGCCTCAATCCGGCAGCCGTGATGCGCAAGCCGATGACGCTCGAGGATCACCATAATTCGCGGCTGATTGCCGAGCCGTTGCGCCTGCTCGACTATTGCCTGATCAACGACGGCGGCGTGGCCTGGATCATGACGTCGGCCGAGCGCGCCAAGGATCTCCGGCAGAAGCCGGTCTATGTGTCGGGCTTCGCCCGCGAGGATCTCTTCGACACCGCATCCATTCCCCGCCAGGATTACTGGTACCCGGCGCTCAAGCGGATCGAAAGCCAGGTCTACGAGAATGCCGGCATCAGCCGCGACGAAATCGACGGACTGATGATCTACGACAACTTCTCGCCGACCGTGATGTTCGCATTGGAAGGCCTCGGTTTCTGCAAGCAGGGCGAGGGCGGCCAGTTCATCCAGAATGGGATGCTGGAACTCGGCCGCGGCCGCTGGCCCACCAACACCAGCGGAGGGCACCTGTCGGAAAGCTATATGCAGGGATGGGCGCTGATCGCCGAGGCGGTCCGCCAGCTGCGCGGCGAATGCGGCGACCGGCAGATTCCCGATGCACGCGCTATCCAGTACATCGCCGCGACGCCGATATCCTCTTCCATCATCCTACGCCGGGACTGAACCATGACCGTTGCTGCCAAGCCCAAACCGATCCTCGATGTGTGGAACCGGCCCTTCTGGAACGCCTGCGCCGAAAACCGACTGCGCCTGCAGCGCTGTGCCGACACCGGCAAGTGCTGGTATCCGCCCGCGCCCGTGAGCCCCTATTCGCCGCGCGGCGCGTGGGAATGGGTGGAATGCTCCGGCCGCGGCGAAATCGTGTCATGGGTGGTGTTCCACCACAACTACTTTGCCGGTTTCGCCGACGAACTTCCCTACAATGTCACCCTGGTGCGGCTCGACGAGGGGGCTCTGATGCTCACCAACGTCTCCGGCGGCAATGACCGGCTGTCCGTCGGTGCGCTTGTGGAGGTGGTATTCGAGGATCGCGGCGATGCCGTCGTGCCCGTGTTCAAACTGGCGGAACAGACCCGATGACCGAGCCACTTGTCCTTGTCGACGACCGCGGCGACCATGCCGTCATCACGCTCAACCGTCCGGCCAAGCGCAATGCCATGAGCCGCGCCTCCCGGGCCGCCCTGCTGAATGCCTTGCGCGCCCTCGAAAGCGGTCCGCGTGTGATCATCATCACCGGCGCGGGCGAGGCATTCTGCGCCGGCATGGACCTGAAGGAACAGGCCGCCGACCGGGAGGCGGGCGTGCAGACGGCCAACTCCGAATGGCGCGACGTCAACATCGCCATCCGCCAGCATCCGGCCGTCATCATTGCGGCGGTCAACGGCTTCGCACTGGGCGGAGGCCTGACGCTGATCAATGTCTGCGACCTCGCCATTGCCGCCGACAGCGCCTCGATGGGCATGCCCGAGATCACCTTCGCCACCTATCCCGGCCTGGCCGGTCCGTCGACGCAGTTGTCATTGGCGCGAAAGCGCGCCGCCTGGATGATCCTGACCGGCGAGCGGATCAACGGCAAGACCGCCGAGGAGTGGGGCATCGTCAACCGCTGCGTGCCCGCCGGCGAGCTTATGCCGACCGCCGAGGCGCTGGCCAGACGCATCGCCGGCTATGATCCCGCCGCGCTTGCCGCTTCCAAACGCGCCCTCGACATTGTTCCGGCCTCGATCAGCGACTGGCGGCAGGCATTCGACTTCGGCGAACTGACCAACGCCGCGATCCGCGAACGCACCGACGCGCAGCGTGGCGGGCTGGCGCGCTTCGGCGCCGGGGAGAAGAGCTCCGGCCAGGGCAGGCAACAGCCATGAGCACCTCGGAATTGACGGCCGAGGCGGCTCCCACATCCAGCTCCGGGCTTTTTCAGAAGGCTCTGACCTGCCTGGCGCTGCTGTTTTCGGTCTATATGATCTATGCGACGCTCTACGGTCCCTACCGCACGACGCTGGTGCATCTCGCCATCTTCCTTGCCGCCTCCTTCACGCTCTACTTCCTGCAGAACGAGGGCAGGGGGAAATCGCAGCCGTTGCTGCGCCGGGTCGTCAGCTGGGCCTGCGTCATCGGCACGCTGGCCTCCGTCGCCCACATCCTCATCGATCTCGACCGCATCCTTGCCTCGTGGGGCGCATCCTATCTGACCAATGCCGACCTGTTCTTCGGCGCCGTCCTCGTCTTGGTGGTGCTGGAGGCGGCGCGGCGCGAAAGCGTGGGATTCTTCATCCTCAGCGTCATGGGCATTCTCTACATTCTCTTCGGCAACTGGCTTCCCGGCATCCTCGGTCACGCCGGCATGGATCTGCGCCGGTTCATCTATCTGACCGCCTACACCCAGGAGGGGGTCTTCGGCTTCGGCCTCGACGTCGCGGCCACCTACCTGTTCATGTTCATGCTGCTGAGCTCCGCGATGGCGCAGACCAGGACCGGCGATTTCATCATGAACATCTGCAACGCCTATTTCGGCAGGCGGGTCGGCGGCCCGGCGAAATCCGCCGTCGTCGCCAGCGCGCTGCTGGGTACGATGGTTGGCTCGTCGATCGGCAATGTCGCCACCACGGGCACGTTCACCATTCCGCTGATGAAGGCCAACGGCCTGCCGGCGCACAAGGCGGGAGCAATCGAGACCGTGGCCTCCGAGGGATCCCAGTTCCTTCCGCCGGTGATGGGCGCCGGCGCATTCATCATGGCGGAGATGACCGGCATTCCCTATGCCACGATTGCGCTGGGCGCGCTGTTGCCGGCCATCCTGTATTTCGTCTCGATCTTCGCCGTCGTCCACATCGAATCGGTCAAGCTCGGCCTCAAGGGGCTCGACAAGTCGCAGATTCCCGATGCGCGCCAGGTGTTCAAGGACGGTTGGCACCTGCTGATTCCACCGGCGCTGCTGTTCTACTTGATGATGGGACGCGGGCTGTCGCCGAGCTATGCCGGCATGATCGCCATCCTGGTTTCCATAGCCGTCGCGATGATGCGGGCCACGTCACGCCTGAACGTTTCCCGGTTCATCGCGATCTTCGACAAGGGCGCACGCAGCACTGCGTCGGTGGCGGCGCTGATTGCCGCCATCGGGTTCATCCAGCAGGCCATCGTTACCACCGGCCTGGCGCCGCGGCTCACCGAGATCCTGCTCATGGGCACCGGCGGCACCATGATCCTGACGCTGATCCTCAGCGTGGTGGCGGCGACCATCCTCGGCATGGGCATGCCCACGCCGATCGCCTATGTGCTGCTGGCCCTCTTCGTGGCGCCCGCACTCGAGGCGGTCGGCGTGCCGACCCTGGCGGCGCATCTTTTCCTGTTCTACTTCGCCATCAAGTCCGGCTCGACGCCGCCGGTAGCGGTCGTCGCGGTGGTGGCGGCCACCATCGCCGAAGCCGATTGGTGGAAGACCTCGGTCTCGGCCTTCCAGTATTCGATCCCCGGCTTCGTCGTCGCCTTCATGTTCGTCTATTCGCCGGAGCTCCTCTTCCAGGGCAGTTGGCCGGACATCGCGATGGCCTCGGTCATGGCGACCGTCGGAACCATCGCCATCGCCGGCGCCCTGCTCGGCCACTTCGGCTGGAGGTTGTCATGGCCCGAGCGGATCGCGCTGGGAGCGGGCGCCATCTGCCTCGTCTATTTCGGACTGTTCTCCGATCTCGTCGGACTGCTTCTCATCGCCGGCAGCGTCTTGCTTGCACGCTATCGCGCCGTTCACTTCACCGCAGGCTCAATCGACCATATGAATCCGGGAGGAAAATTATGATTATCCGCAGCCTTACCCTGGCGCTTGTCACCGCAACCGCCATCATGCCGGCCGTCGGCCATGCCGAAGAGCGCTGGTCCATCGCCACCTCGAGCACGGGTTCCGGACCCTACATCATCGGCTCGGCGATCGCCGAGACAATGAACGCCAGCCAGGATATGCTCGACGTGTCGGCGCAGACCTCGGGGGGCTACAACGACAACCTCAACCTGGTGGCCCAGGGCCAAGTCAATGCGGGCCTGACGCTGCTGTCCGAACTCGGTGATGCCTGGCGCGGCACAGGCAAGTTCGAAGCACTGCCCGGTGCCAAGGAGGCATTCGCGCCGCTGCGGCGCATGTTCCCCGTCACCACAGCCACCTTCCAGTGCGTCGTCCGCGCCGATTCGGGCATCAAGAGTTTTGCCGACCTCAAGGGCAAGAAGCTCAACATCAACGTGCCGGCGACGGCGACCCAGGCGATCAACCGCAACCTGATCGCCGCCTTCCAGATGTCGGTGGACGACTTCCAGATCATGGAAATCGCCACCAGCGGCAGCTATGACGCGGTCGGCAACTCGGTCGTCGACGCGACCTGCAACGGTCAGCCGCTGCCGTCCGGCTCGATCCAGCAACTGGCGGCCTCGGCGGCGGTCAATGTGCTGCCGATCCCCGATGAGGTCTTCGACCGCATCAACGAGGCCTATCACGGCACCATGCTGCGGACGACGATCGCGGCCAACACCTATCCCGGCCAGACCGAGGAGGTGATGACGTTCGCCTATCCGGAGGTGCTGTTCGTCAGTGCCGATGCCGACGAGGAGCAGGTCTACACCGCGACCAAGGCCTATTGGGAAGGCAAGCGCCCGACCAACCCGGCGTTCAAGCAGATCACGATCGAGAATGCGACCCTCGACGTCGATCCGCCACTGCACCCCGGCACCGAACGCTACCTGCGTGAAAAAGGCCTGATCAAGTAACCCGAACGGCCCGCGAGGAAGACCGACATGATGATGACGCCGAGGCCGCTTTCAGGCACGAGGATCGCAGAGTACCCGTGCCCGGATTGTGACGACGTCACGCGCATCTCGATCGCCTTTGCGGGCCGCCTTGCCGCCGATCTCGGCGCCGAGGTCTGCCAGATTCTTCCCGACGGGCCAGATCCGCTTGACGCATGGGCGCCGATCCTGCCCGGCGGCCGAAGCAGCGTCGCCACCTTCCTCAACCGGGGTAAGCTCCGGTCGGCCCGAGTCGATGATCGCCGGGCGCTGCTGGTGACCAATGACCGCGCGCTGGCCGGGAACTGGCCAGGTCCGGCGGCAGTGCTCATCCGCTCCTCGATGCTCGATGACCGGCCCCACAGCGAACTGACCATTCTGGCAGCCAGCGGCCTGCTTGACGTTTACGGCAGCGAGGGCCGCCCGCCGTTGCCGCTGCCGGGCCATCAGGCCGGCTATTCAGCCGGCATCGCCGCATTCAATGCGCTGATGGCATCGCTGCTGTCCACGGGCCTCCGCCCGGCCGGCCGGAGCTGTGTTTCGGTCGTCGATGTCGCCACCTGGCTCAACTGGAAGCACTATCTCGCCTGCCACATGGGCAATCCGCACGCCGGGATCGGCCGCGCCGAGGACTGGACCACGATGCGGTGCCGCGACGGCTACATCGCGCTGGTGTTCCAGGACAAGGACGTTGCCAAGCTGGCGAAGATGACCGGCGACGGCCGGCTCAACGATGCCGCATTCGCCACCGTCGGCCGCCGGCGCGAGAATATCGAGGTCTTCAACGGGATCTTTTCCGTCTGGGCCGGGACGCAGAGCCGGGCTGACATCGTTGCGGCGGCGCGAGAGCTGTCCATTCCGATCGGTCCCGTGCTCAGCGTCGCCGACCTGCTGACCGATCCGCAGATGCTGGCGCGCGATTTCCTCGACCTGGCCCGATCCAGTCCGGATTTCGGCCTGACGCGGCTTCCGGCGACCTGGGCAGGGACGAACTGATGGGCAGTGCAGTCAACCGCGCGCCGCCGGCGAACGAGAGCCGCGGCGACCTACCGCTTGAGGGCCTGCGGGTCGTCGATTTCGGCATCATCACCGCTGGGGCCAGCACATCGGCGATGCTTGCGGATCTGGGCGCCGAGGTCATCAAGGTGGAAGGACCGGGGTATATCGACCCCTTTCGCCATTGGGCGGGCGAATCCACCGAGGCCGGGTGGTGGGAAGGCTCACCGCATTTCCGGTTCACCAACCGCAACAAGCAGGATGTCTGCGTCGACCTCAAATCCGAATCGGGCAGGGAACTGCTGCTTGACCTGGTTCGCATCAGCGATGTGGTGATCGAGAATTTCCGCGCCGGAGTGCTCGACCGGCTGGGCCTCGGATTCGATGTGCTGCGCGGCGCCAACAGCCGGATCGTGCTCGGCTCGGTTTCAAGCCAGGGGACGACCGGACCGAACGCGACGGCGGTTTCCTTCGGATCGACGCTTGAGGCCTCCAGTGGCTTCGCGGATCTGGTGCGTTATCCGGGCGAAGCGCCGATGATCAGCGGACAGGCCCTGAACTATCCGGACCAGGTGGTGTCGCTGTTTGCAGCAGGCATGATCATGGCGACGGTGCTCGAGGCTCGCCGCAGCGGACGCGCCCTTCATGTCGACATCGCGCAACGCGAGGTGACGGCGTTCCTCATCGGGGAGAAGCTCGTTGCGGCCGCCTACGGCGTCAACGATTCGGCCGGCGGCGCCTGCGAATGCGGTGCGCTCCATGGCGGGCAGGGCATCTACCCCAGTGCCGACGGACGATGGGTCGCGGCAACCCTGGTCCGCAAGACCGATCCGGCCAGGGTCGACGCCCTGACGGGCGGCAGCGGGCTCGCCGCGCTGGAACTCTGGATTGCCAGCCAGCCTGCCGCGATTGCGGTCGCCGGGCTGCGCGCCGCGGGTTGCGCGGCCGAAATCGCCTTGACGGCTGCCGACATGGTGGATGCCCACCACCCGGCACAGGATCGCCTTGCCGTCGTGCTCGGCCCTGACGGCACACCGGTCAAGGGCCTGCCCTGGTCGACCGACGGACGACCGCTGCAGGTGCGCAGTTTGGCGCCGACGCTGGGTCAGGACAATCGCCGCATCGTGATTGATCTCCTCAAACGGGACGAAGCCACGTACAACGACCTCGTCGCCCACGGGATTTTGGCAACAGCGCCCACCCGCTGAGCGGCGGCCGAGCCCGGAGCAGTCCCATGGACCGGATCCGGATCGACCGAGTCGATGCAACCGAATGAATGGAGAGTGCAGTGAAACAGCGGCAGTTGGGAACGGATGGCCCGATGGTGGGCGCCATCGGGCTTGGATGCATGAGCTTTGGCGGCCCCTACGGTCCCACCACGGAGGCGGAATGCTTTCGGACATTGGCGCGCGCCCACGACCTGGGCGTCACCCATCTGGACACGGCCAATATCTATGGCAATGGCGTGTCCGAGCAGACGATTGGCGCCTACATCGCCCGGTCGGGACATGAATTCGTCATCGCGACCAAGGCGGGGATCATCAACCAGCCGGTCAGGCGCTATGACAATTCCGAGGCCCATATCCGCTCCAGCCTCGAGGACTCTCTGCGACGGCTTGGACGGGAACATGTCGAGTTGTTCTACATACACCGCCGCGAAGCCGACCGCCCCATCGAAGAGGTGATGGAAACGCTTGCCCGCCTCAAGCAGGAAGGCAAGATCGGCGCCATCGGCCTGTCGGAAGTCTCGCCCGGCACGCTCGAGCGCGCGCAGGCGATCCACCCGGTTGCGGCGGTGCAGAGCGAGTACTCGCTGTGGACGCGGCTGCCCGATCTGGGTCTGATCCGGGCCTGCGAGACCTATGGCACGGCCTTCGTCGCCTTCTCGCCGGTGGCGCGCGGCATGCTGACTGGCAGAATTCCCGATCCGAGGGATTTCGCCGACACCGATTTCCGCAAGGCCAGCCCGCGGTTCATCGAGCCCAACTACAGCCTCAATCTCAAGCGCATCCAGGCATTCAACGCTTTCGCGCGCGACACCGGCCGATCGCCGGCAGCGCTGGCGATCGCCTGGGTGTTGCATCGAACCGGCGCCGCGATCCCCATCCCGGGGACCCGGACTGCCGAGCATCTCGAGGAGGATGTGGCGGCTGCCGACATGGTGCTCACCGCATCCGACATTGCCACCATCGAGGAATTGCTGCCGGTGGGCTTTGCCCATGGCGACCGCTATTCGGACCGCCAGGCAAGCGGGCCGGAGCGTTACTGCTGAGGGCGTGCCCGATCCGACACGCCGCCCTGCATGACCCAGACCAGCGAGGGAAGACACACCATGACGATGACCTTCACACTGGAGACCCCGACGCGGATCCTGTTCGGGGAGGGGATGATCGACGAGCTCGCCTCGCAGATCGGGCCGGAAGAGCGGGTTCTGCTGCTCTATGGCGGCGGCAGCATCATGCGCAACGGCGTTCATGATCGGATCAGGCAGGCGCTTGCCGGTCATGTCGTCACCGAATTCGGCGGCATTGAGCCCAATCCGGAATACGAGACCGTGATGCGGGCGGCCGTTCTGGCGCGCGAGGAGAAGGTGACCTTCATCCTCGGCGTCGGCGGCGGCTCGGTGATCGATGCGGCCAAGTTCCTCTCCTGCGCCGCGCCGATCGGTGGGGGTGACGCCTGGGACCGGATGCTGGGCGGGAGAGACCTGCCGGAGCCGCTGCCGAGCGGCGCCATCCTGACGCTGCCGGCCACCGGTTCGGAGAGCAACCCGGTCTCGGTGATCTCGCGGACCGCGCGCGGGTTGAAGCTGCCGTTCAAGCGGGAAGCTGCGCGGCCGCGCTTTGCCATCCTCGATCCGTCGACGATGAAGTCGCTGCCGCGCCGGCAACTGGAGAACGGCGTCGTCGACGCCGTCACCCATGTGCTCGAGCAGTATCTGACGCTGCCGGTCAACGCGCCGGTGCAGCACGGTTACTCGGAGGCACTGCTGGCGGTGCTGTTCGAATGGGGCCCGCGCCTGTTGGTGGAGGACAGCGACGAGGCGCGGGAGAACGTCATGTGGGCGGCCAACCAGGCGCTCAACGGCCTGATCGGAGCCGGGGTGCCGCAGGACTGGTCGACGCACATGATCGGCCATGCGCTGACCGCCCTGCACGGCCTCGACCATGCGAGGTCGCTGTCGCTGGTCATGCCGCATCTGATGCGCAACCGGATGCCGAACAAGGTCGCCATGCTGGCGCGCTACGGCCGACGCGTCTGGGGCGTGGCCGAAGCCGACGACCGGGCTGCCGCCGACCTGGCGATCGCCCGGACGGAGGACTTCTTCCGCCGGATGAACTGCCCGGTCGCGGTTCGCGATGTGCCGGGACTGGCCGTCAGCCCGGATAAGGTCGTGCAGCACCTTGAGGAGGCCGGACAACTGCCGCTCGGGGAGAACGCCGATATCGGCGCCGCCGAAGTCCGAGCCATTCTCAAGGCCGCCGGCGCGGCGGCATGAATCGGTGCAACGGCTTGGGAAAACTGCAAATCATGTGGAACGGGACACGGATCCCCGAAAATTGACGCGCGCATCGCACCGAATGGTCACGGCGGCATCGTTTCCGCCCGCCATGCGGCGGCTGAGCAAATCCCAGGCAATTCGTCCCAGTTCGCGTGTCGGCTGCTGGATGCAGGAGAGACTGGGCCACGCAGCCATCGCCCAGTGGGGCTCTTCGGCAGCGAGCAGCGAGATGTCCTCAGGGCAACGGAGGCCGAGGTCGCGGAAAGCCTCGATGCTCCAAGCCGACAACAGGCTCGAACTGGCAATGAGGACCGTCTTGCGGCTTGCATCTCTCAGTTCTACGGCGAGCATGCGGTTGAATTCTTCCTGGTTTGTACCGCATTTCATGATGGTAGAGGAGACGTCAGCGCCGCTGTCCGCAATGGCCTCGTTTATGCCGGCAATATTCTGCCGCACTACCGAGAAATTGGGAAATTGGGTCGCCACGATGATCCTGGTGTGGCCCCATTCGAGCAATTGCCGGGTGGCGGCCACAAACGCGCTCCTGTGATCCACCAGAACCTGATCAAAGCGTTCCTCATCCGCCACGAAGCGATTGATGATGACCGTCGGCATTTGGGAGCTGTGAAGGAGTTCCAGCACCGGCTCCGCCAGAAGCGTTGGCAGCAGCAAGACACCGCTCGCCCGCGAGGCGATCAACCGCTCGATCCGATCATGTTCCCGCTGCTGGTCGTGGCGGGTGATGATCTGGACAAGCTCGAAATTTGCACCTGTGGCGTGTTCTTCGAGGATGTCGGTCATCGTGACGAAGTTGGAGGACGTGCTGTTCGGAACGCAAAGGCCGACGACCGGATAGCGCTGAGCACGCATGCCCTTTGCAAGGAGGCTGCCAGTGAAGGAAAGGGTCGCGATCGCTTCGCGGACCTTCTTGCGCCGAGGTTCACTCACATTGCCGCGGCCGTTGATGACATTGGACACGGTCCCCACCGATACTCCCGCCAGGGCGGCGACGTCATTGATTGTTGCCTTGCGCAGGTGTCGGGGATTGCGCACGACGCCTGGGAGTTCTTTCTTTGCCACGCATTTTCCCGTTCTTTGAGCCTGCTTTCAGTTCGTTTTTATGAAGCGGTTCAAAAAATAATTCAAGCGGGCTGGCGCATTTCCGCCAGTTTCCTGACCGCCGCCGACCTGGAGATGTCTTGACTTGGTTTAGGGTGGAATTCGATGCATCTGCTCCGGAAGTCAGCTGGATAACATTGATTTTGGCCGTTTTTTATCTGATTGTATCCAGATCGTGCTGATACTGCTGTTCCCGTGGAGGTTAATTTTCGCGCTCTTTCTGGCTGGTGGCAGAGGGCATCTCGGCAATATTGGCTTAAAAAAATCATTGACAGCAGTTTGCCTGATGCGCATTGTTGCCCAGAAATGAACCGGTTCAAATTCGTTGAGCCACCTTGAGGGAGGAGAAATCGATGACACTGACAGGAACTCTGCGTGCGCTTTTCGCGGGCACGATGATGGTGGCCGCGAGCGGTTGGGCCATGGCCGCGGACGGTGAACTTGTCCTCGGCGCGCTGTTGCCGCTGACGGGGCCCGCGGCCCCGATCGGCATTGAGGAACAACAGGGAGTGCAATTCGCCATTGACCAGGTCAACGCCAAGGGCGGGCTCAACGGCGTGCCCGTGCGCATCGTGTTCGACGACAGTCAGGGCAAGCCAGACCAGGCTGTTCTGGCCTTCAATCGGATGGCCGACCTTCAGGACGTGCCCGCCATGATCACCGCTTTCTCTTCGATTTCTCTGGCGATCGCGCCGTTGGCCACACGCCGTGAATTGCTGGTCGTCAACCCAGCTGCGCAGACAGACAAGCTCGAGAATGCGTCCCCTTACCTGCTCAACACCATTCCGCTGGTGAAGGACGAGGCGCAGGTGCTGGCCAAGTACGCGACAGCCAACATCGGGAAGAACGCAGCCATCGTTTATGAGAATGCCGCCGCCGGCATCGATGGCCGGGACGACTTCAAGAAATACTTCGAGGCCGCTGGCGGCAAGATCCTGGCGGAAGAGCCGGTGGAATTCGGCCAGACAAACTATCGCTCGTCGCTGCTCAAGGTCGCAAGCGTCAAGCCGGATTTCGTCTATATCGCCATTACCCAAAGCCATGAGACCATGGCCGATCAGGTCGGTCAGGTGCCGGGCTTTCCCGTGGCGATCGGGAACACCTTCTCTCGGCCCTTCTTCGGCTATGCATCCACCGAAGGCTGGTACCAGACAGCCATCCAGTCGGGTTACCCCGACGATGCGACCCTCGAGGCGTTCAAGACCCAGTTCGATGCGGAGGACATGGGTTTTTTTGCCCGTGAGTATTTCAACGCCACCAACATCATCATCGAGGCGGCAAGACTGGTCACCAAGGATGGCGCGTCGTTGACCGGAACCACCCTTCGCGATGCCATTTTCAAGATCAAGGATTTCAATTCGCCCATCGCTGACATCCGTTTCGATACCAACACGGCCTCGCGGCCGGTGGAAATTCAGCAATACAAGGGCAAGGAACGAAAGGTCATAACGACCTCGACAGCTTCCTCCGCTCAGTGAACTGAAATCTCAAGGCTCTGATCAAATGCTGTATGTACAACTGATAGCCGATGGCGTGGTTACGGGATGCGCCATCGGGCTGGTGGCGGTCAGCTTCGCTTATTTCTACGCGACAACCGGCATCTTTCATGTCGCCCATGCCGGCATCTATACGCTGTGCGGTTATATCGCCTGGTATCTGACCGGACTGGGTATCCCTTTCATTCTGGCATTGATTGCGAGCATCCTCTGTGGAGCGCTGGTGGGAATGTTCGTCCAGGTCACTCTCTATCAGACGCTGGAAAACAAGGGCGCGTCGCCCCTGGTCAAGCTGATCGCGTCCATAGGTGTCCTGACGACACTGCAGAACATTGTTGCCATCTTCTTCACACCGAACATCGTGCAGTTTGATCTGCCCTGGCGATTGAACAGCCTTACCATTGGCGGAGTCTGGTTCAGCGTTCCGCAGATCCTGATTCTCCTGTCCAGCGTCGGGCTTTTTGCGGCGGTGGTGCTCTTCTCGAAATATTCCAAGCTGGGCAAACGCATTCGCGCGGTGGCCTCCAACCCGGGACTGGCGGAAATCACCCACCTCAACCCGCAGCGCGTGTTCGTCTACGTCATCGCGATCTCATCAGGGCTGGTGGCCGTTCCGGGCGTTCTTGTCGGAGTCGATCAAGCGCTGCAGCCATACACCTCGCTCATCATCCTTCTGACCGCGGTCATTGCCATGATCGCCGGCGGGATCGGCAGCCTGGGCGGCGCCTTCGTGATGTCGATCGTTCTCGCGGTCATCCAGAGCCTTTCGGTGGCGTTTGTGTCCGGGCGCTGGAGCATTGCCGTGGTGTTCGCCATCTTCGTGCTGTTCATCCTCATCAGACCCGAAGGCCTGGTGCGTCGCAAATTCAGTCGCGCGATCTGAGGGGAGATTGGGTCATGAATTACTTCTTTAGCTTTCTGGTGCTCGCGGAAATATTCTCCATCGTCGCCTTCTCCACCAATCTGCTGATGGGTGTCGTCGGCATCTTTTCCGTCGCCCAGGCGGCAATCATGGGAATTGGCGCCTATACGTCCGGCATTCTCGTGATGATGGGTGTGCCCTTTCCCCTGGCCGTGCTGGCCGCCATCGCCGTGTGTGCCGGCGTCAATCTCATCTCCTCGCTTCCTTCGCTCAGGCTCGCTGGCGACTACTTCATCATCACCTCATTTGGCACGCAGCTTGTCGCAACGGCCGTCTTCATAAACTGGTCGTCACTCACCGGCGGAGCGTCGGGCCTTAGCGGCATCCCTGTCGCCACCATGTTTGGCTATTCCTTTGTGACTGCCAGCCAGTTCGCCGTCTTGTCCACATTGGCGCTCTGCCTTGTCGCCTTGAGTTTCTGGCTGATCCTCCGCTCGCCCTATGGGATGATGCTGAACGCGATCCGACTGGACGAAATCGCGGTGGTCGCATCCGGCCGGAAGGTCCTGCAGACCAAGATCGGCGTATCGGCCGTGTCCGGCGCCTATGCCGGCATCGGCGGCGCTCTGTACGCGGCCTATATCAGCTTTATCGATCCGGTATCCTTCGACATCCATGTCTCGGTTCTGGTGGTCACGATGGTGGTCGTCGGCGGAGCCCGGACCCTTGCCGGCTCAATCATCGGACCCTTTCTGCTGCTGGCCATTCCGCAGGCGCTCACCCTTATCGACATTCCATCGACACTCGTGGGGCCGATCCGCCAGCTGATCTACGGCCTGCTGCTGATTGCCTTCATGCTGTGGCGTCCGCAAGGCATTGCCGGAAAGAGCCTGTAACATGACCTATCTCAACGTCTCCAACGTCAACAAGAGTTTCGGTGGTATCCGCGCGTTGACCGATTGCAGCTTCTCCATCAGGCCGATGGAAACAACCTGCGTCGTCGGGCCGAACGGCGCGGGAAAGACTTCCATTTTCAACGTGATCACCGGCTTCATTCCGGCCGACACCGGCCGGATAGAATTCAAGGGGCGGGACATCACCGCCGAAAGCCGACATGACCGGGTTGAAGCCGGGATCGCCCGGACATTTCAGAATCTGCGGCTGTTTGAGACCATGACACTGCTCGACAATGTCATCGTCTGCCTCGGCGACAACGGTGCGAACGATCCGCTCTCCGCGGTCTTCCGACCGTTTCACACGCAAGCTGTTTTGCGCCGGAAGCGCGAGGCGGCCATGATGCTGCTGGAACAGGTGGGTCTAGCCCACAAGGCGGGCGATCAGGCTGCCAACATCAGTTACGGCCAGAAGAAGTTGCTGTGCATTGCACGGGTTCTGGCAACCGGCGCCGAATTGCTTCTGCTCGACGAGCCGACATCCGGCCTGGCGGCCGCCGCGCTCGACAACATGGTCGAGCTCATTCACGCCCTGAAAAATCAGCAGAAGACGCTGTTGATCGTCGAGCACAACACCAAGATCGTCAAGCGGATCGCTGACGAGGTGCTGTTCTTCCATCGCGGGACGCTGCTGGCCAAGGGAAAGCCGGACGAGATCATCGCCAACGAGGACCTCGGCAAGATCTACTTCGGATCAGGAGCCTGACATGACCCTGGAAGCACGCAATCTGGTCGCCGGCTATGGCGACAAGTCGATACTGGAAAAGGTGTCCTTCAACCTAGCCGACGGGGAGATCCTCGCATTCTTCGGTCACAACGGTGCCGGCAAGTCCACCACATTGAAAGCCGTTCTCGGATTGTTGCCCGCGAAGGAGGGGCAAATCCTCCTGGACGGTGAGCGAATTGAACATCTGACGGTCAGTGCCCGTCTCAAACGTGGCTTGCGGCTGTTGCCCGAGGGGAAAGGCGTCTTTCCCGACCTCAACGTGCAGGACAGCATCGAGATCGTCTCGCAGAGCAACAGGGACCCCAACGGCGCGAAGATATCGGCGGACGACGTCTACGATCTGCTGCCCGTTCTCAGAGACCGCCGAAAGACCATCGCCGGGGAAATGAGCGGTGGCCAGCAGCAGATGCTTGCATTCGGGCTGGCACTGCTTGGTTCGCCCAAGTGCGTGCTCCTGGAGGAACCGTCGGTGGGCTTGCAGCCGGATCTCGTCGAGGAGTTGTTCGGAAAGATGTCCGACATCTGCAAGAAGCTGTCGATCTCCGCAATCCTGGTGGAGCACAAGATCGCCTCGGCGATGAAGATTGCCGATCATGTCATGATCATCAACAGCGGAAAACTTGTCTTCAACGGCAGCAAGGCCGAGGCCGAACAGATCAATCTTTGGAACTACTTTTGAAATATCGGCTCGGCATGGGGTGCTCTTATGAACTGGATTGACGCCAACGGCGTGGCGCTGCGCTATCAACTTCTTGGGGACCGAGGGCCGGTTCTGGTGCTCATCCATGAGATGGGCGGGACACTTGAATCGTGGGATCGGGTGGCGCCGGAACTGGCGAAAACACGACGCGTGCTCCGCTTTGATACCCGCGGAGCGGGAATGTCGGAGAAGATCGTCGGTGAGGTGAGCCTGGGGCAGATGGCGGCCGATATCGCCGCGCTGCTCGACGCGCTCGATCTCGCCGGTCCGGTGTCGCTGGCCGGCTGCGCCGTCGGCGGCGGCATAGCGCTTCGCTTTGCTTTGGACTACGCCGAACGCACCGCTGCCTTGATCCTGATCAACCCGGCAATCGACGCCGAACCCGATGCCCGTGACGGCCTCATCGCTCGCGGAACCACGCTGTGCGCAAAGGGGCTGCGGGCTGTGGAAGCCGGATCGCTCGATGGGGGATACCCCGAACAGTTCCGTCTGCGCGACCCGGCGCATTTCGCTGAATTCCGTGCACGTTGGCTTGCAAATGATCCGGCCAGCATGGCTGCGTTGTTCCGCATGCTGGCATCCACGAACCTGTTTCCGGAGCTTTCAGCCATCAAGGTTCCGGTGCTCGGCCTGGCTGGCGTTCATGATCCGTTGCGTCCCCCCTCCTATGTCCGCCGGGTGGTCGAGACGATTGGGGCGCACTTGGTAATCGAGGTCGATGCGGCGCATCATGTGCCCGATCAGGCGCCGGAGATCATCACGCGGCACATCGGTGCGTTTCTCGATCGCATGGAACGGGCCAACGAACGGGTGCCGGCATGAAATTGCTTGGATCGCTTCGCTCTCCCTATGTCCGACAGGTGCTGGTGGTGGCATCGGAGACCGCCCTGGCAACTGACATCGTTCTGGAACTGCACACCGTTCACCTCGCCGCCCACACCCCGGAAGTCATGGCGTTCAATCCACTGAACAAACTGCCGACCCTGATCGACGACAGCGGACGGTGCATCTTCGATTCGCGCGTCATCTGCGAATTCCTGGTCTGGAAGAGTGGACGTACCGATCTTCTGCCTGCTGATTTTCCGGCACGGATATCCGTGCTGCAGCGGCAGGCCCTCGCCACCGGGCTGATCGATCTCCTGATCCTCCGCCTGGTGGAACTGGCCAAACCGCAGTCGATGCAATGGGGTGATGTCGTCAAATCCTCGGAGATCAAGATCGCCGCCGTTCTCGATCATCTGGACACCGAAGCCGAGGTCCTGCGCGAAGAGGGGGTCACCCTGGGGACCCTGGGCTTGGCGGTGGCGCTGAACTACATCGAGTTCCGGTTTGCGGATCTCGCATGGTCCACCACCCGGCCGGGGCTGTCGGCTTGGCATCGCGAAATCAACCTTCGCCCCTCGCTCCGTGACAATCGGCTCGAGGACAATGCCCCCGCACTGGCCGGGAAAATCCGCTAACCGTGATCGGAGCAAACTGTTGATCTACACGCGCACCATCGGTGACGTCCGCCTGACCAATCTGGTTGAGTATTTCGCGCCAACCCATGACCCTGTCGCCTTGTATCCCGACTTTGACCCTTCCGTCATCGACCTCAATCGGTCTTGGTTGAGCAATGCCCACTGGTATGAAAACCTTCAACGCTTGGTGGTGGCTATCCAGATCTGGATTGTCCACGTCGATGACAAGGTCATTCTGGTCGATACCGGCGTAGGTAATTTCAAGCCGCGTGCAGCTGCTCGAATGAACATGCTCAACAGTCTTGTGCCGCAGTGGCTGGCGGCGGCCGATGCCTCGTTCGAGCAGGTGACACATGTCGTCATGACCCATCTGCACGGCGATCATGTGGGTTGGAACACGGTCCCGGGCAGCGAAGGCTGGGTTCCCGCCTTTCCCAATGCCCAATATTTCATCCCGCGCCGGGACTTCGACTACTTCAAGGCCTTGCATGAAACGAATCCCGCCGCCGATCCGTCATTCGGCGACAGCGTTCTTCCGGTTGTCGCCGCCGGTCTTGCCCGGTTCGTGGAGCCGGGTGACGTGGTGGCCGGCTGCCTGACCGCCGAATCTGCCGCCGGTCATACACCGGGCCAGATGAACTACTGGCTGCGTCGCAAGGACGAACAGGCCGTCTTTTGTGCGGACCTTTTCCATCATCCGCTCCAGATCACCAACCCGGACCTCAATACCGCATTCTGTGTCCTCCCCGAAACAGCCCGCGAGACACGCCTGGCATTCCTGGAGCGGGTCGCCGACACCGGGACTCTCATCCTGCCATGCCATTTTGGTCCACCGCATTGCGGATATGTCAATCGCACCGATAACGGCTTCGCCTTCCAGCCGAGCGAGCCGGATCTACCGCAATTCAACTGAATCAACTGCAGAAGCTGCTCGAAAGGAGCATTTCCATGTCGTCCAAGAAGACCATCGTCACCTGCGCCGTAACCGGAGCATCGCTCACGCCGTCCATGTCGCCCCATCTTCCCGTTTCTCCGAAGGAGATCGCGGATCAGTCTATCGAGGCCGTGGCGGCCGGCGCGGCCATCATCCATGCCCATGCCCGCCTTCCAGACGGTCGTCCGACAAATGAGACGGCGATCTGGGAGGAGTTCATCACCCCGATCCGCCGCGAGACCGATGCCATCATCAACATGTCGGCATCGTTGGGCAAGACGGCGGAAGAACGGCTCGAAGCTGTGCTGGCACTCAAGCCCGATGTCGCCACGGTGATCGTCGGCTCGATGAACTATGGTCTGTTCAACAAGGCGAGGAACCAGGGCGTCAACGAGTTCGCCCAGACCTGGGAGCAGGAGGCGTTCGGCGAAAAGAGCTATCAGATTGTCACGCAGAACAGCTTCGCCACGATCGACCGGATGATGGACATTCTGCTGGAGCATGAAATCGGCATGGAGTTCGAATGCTACGATGTCGGCCACCTGTACATTCTCGACCACCATCTCCGCCGCAAGCCAAACGTCAAGCGTCCGATCATCCTGCAGTTTCTCACCGGAATCCTTGGAGGTATTCCGTCCGATATCGATCATCTGGTGCATCTCAAGCGGACGTCAGAAAGGCTCTTCGGCGATGCTGTTGAACTCTTCACGCATGGCACCGGCACCGGAAACATCAAGGCAGCCACGTATGGGGCGATGATGGGCACGCATATTCGCATCGGCCAAGAAGACAACCTGTTCGAAAGGCCCGGTGTTCCGTTCAGGTCAAACGCCCACCAGGTTGAGAAGATCACCGGCATCCTGTCCGCGCTCAACATCGATATCGCCACCCCGACAGAGGCCCGGTCCATCCTCGGACTGTAGAGTGGAGCAGCGGAGCGATTGATGCTGGAAGACACACCATGACGATGACCTTCACACTGGAGACCCCGACGCGGATCCTGTTCGGGGAGGGGATGATCGACGAGCTCGCCTCGCAGATCGGGCCGGAAGAGCGGGTTCTGCTGCTCTATGGCGGCGGCAGCATCATGCGCAACGGCGTTCATGATCGGATCAGGCAGGCGCTTGCCGGTCATGTCGTCACCGAATTCGGCGGCATTGAGCCCAATCCGGAATACGAGACCGTGATGCGGGCGGCCGTTCTGGCGCGCGAGGAGAAGGTGACCTTCATCCTCGGCGTCGGCGGCGGCTCGGTGATCGATGCGGCCAAGTTCCTCTCCTGCGCCGCGCCGATCGGTGGGGGTGACGCCTGGGACCGGATGCTGGGCGGGAGAGACCTGCCGGAGCCGCTGCCGAGCGGCGCCATCCTGACGCTGCCGGCCACCGGTTCGGAGAGCAACCCGGTCTCGGTGATCTCGCGGACCGCGCGCGGGTTGAAGCTGCCGTTCAAGCGGGAAGCTGCGCGGCCGCGCTTTGCCATCCTCGATCCGTCGACGATGAAGTCGCTGCCGCGCCGGCAACTGGAGAACGGCGTCGTCGACGCCGTCACCCATGTGCTCGAGCAGTATCTGACGCTGCCGGTCAACGCGCCGGTGCAGCACGGTTACTCGGAGGCACTGCTGGCGGTGCTGTTCGAATGGGGCCCGCGCCTGTTGGTGGAGGACAGCGACGAGGCGCGGGAGAACGTCATGTGGGCGGCCAACCAGGCGCTCAACGGCCTGATCGGAGCCGGGGTGCCGCAGGACTGGTCGACGCACATGATCGGCCATGCGCTGACCGCCCTGCACGGCCTCGACCATGCGAGGTCGCTGTCGCTGGTCATGCCGCATCTGATGCGCAACCGGATGCCGAACAAGGTCGCCATGCTGGCGCGCTACGGCCGACGCGTCTGGGGCGTGGCCGAAGCCGACGACCGGGCTGCCGCCGACCTGGCGATCGCCCGGACGGAGGACTTCTTCCGCCGGATGAACTGCCCGGTCGCGGTTCGCGATGTGCCGGGACTGGCCGTCAGCCCGGATAAGGTCGTGCAGCACCTTGAGGAGGCCGGACAACTGCCGCTCGGGGAGAACGCCGATATCGGCGCCGCCGAAGTCCGAGCCATTCTCAAGGCCGCCGGCGCGGCGGCATGAGTGC
>NZ_QGTR01000004.1:0-115715 GCF_003182275.1 Hoeflea marina | reverse complement strand
CTTGAGGAGGCCGGACAACTGCCGCTCGGGGAGAACGCCGATATCGGCGCCGCCGAAGTCCGAGCCATTCTCAAGGCCGCCGGCGCGGCGGCATGAGTGCGTAAAGTGCAATCGAGGTACGCAATGAAAAAGCTCATCAATGATCCCCGCTTTGCCGTCCGGGAAATGCTTGAGGGCGCCCTGGCGCTGGCTCCGTCGTTGGCGCTGCTGGCGGAAGAGAATGTCGTCATCCGCAACGACCTGCCGGACGCGCCGCAGCGTAGGGTGGCCGTCATTTCTGGCGGAGGCGCCGGACATGAACCGGCCCATGCCGGCTATGTCGGCCCCGGCATGCTGTCGGCTGCGGTGGTCGGCGATGTCTTCACTTCGCCCAGCGTCGATGCGGTGCTGGCGGCGGTCCGCGCCGTCTCCGGTCCTGCAGGCGCACTTCTGGTGGTCAAGAATTACACCGGCGACCGGCTGAATTTCGGCCTGGCAGCGGAAATCGCACGGGAGGAGGGCATCCCGGTCGAGATCGTCATCGTCGCCGACGACGCGGCCCTGGCCAGCCTGGTTGCCCCCGAACGACGTCGCGGCATTGCCGGCACCGTGTTCATTCACAAGCTCGCCGGGGCTGCGGCCGAACGGGGAGCTCCGCTTGCCGATATCGCCTCCCTTGCCCGCAGCGCGTCGTCCGACCTGCGGACCATGGGCGTCGGGCTCGGCACCTGCATCGTGCCCGCCGTCGGACTGCCGTCGTTCTCCCTTGGGGCGGAGGAGATCGAGTTCGGTCTTGGCATTCACGGCGAGAAGGGCGTTCGCCGCAGCGCCATCAAGCCGGCCAACGAGATTGTGGAGGAAATCCTCGCGGTGCTGACGGGCGAGATCACGCCGTCGGCGGACAAACGGCTCGCGGTGCTGGTCAATGGCCTCGGCGCAACGCCGCCGATGGAACTGGCGATTGTCCTCGGCCATGCGCTGAAAAGTCTGGGTGGCATGGGCTTCAGCGTCAGCCGCGCCTGGTGCGGCAACTTCATGACCGCACTGGAAATGCCCGGTGTGTCGATCACGCTGTTACCGCTCGATGACCGGCGTCTGCAATTGCTCGACGACGCCACACCCGTATCGGCATGGCAGGGCGATGGCCAGGTCAGACTGCCGATAACGATCGTCCCCGGCGCCGCAGCGCATGTCGATCAAGGTGTTCCTGTGCCCAGAGGTCCGCAGTCCGACCTGCTGCGGGCAGGCGCGCTGGCCGTTGCCGATGCGCTCGACGGCGCCGAAGCCGAACTCGGCGATCTTGACGGCAAGGCCGGCGACGGAGACCTGGGCGCCAGCATGGCCCGCGGCGCGGCGGCGATCCGCAATCTTGCCGACCGCAGCTTCGCCACGCCGGAGACGTTGCTGGCGGATCTGAGCGCCGGCGTTCGCCGGGCCATCGCCGGCAGCTCCGGCCCCTTCTATGCTGCGGCGCTTCTCAGGGCGGCCGGTCAGCTGCGCGGCCTCGACTGTGCCACGGAAGCGCAATGGCGCACGGCCTTCCTGGCCGCTGCCCAGGCCATCTCCGATCTCGGCGGAGCCGGGCGAGGGGACAGGACCATGCTTGATGCGCTGCTGCCGGGCCACGAGGCGTGGCAGCAGGCCACCGATCAGGGGCAAAACCCGGTAGCGGCCTTTTTCGCAGCTGCGGCCGCCGCGCACGCGGGCGCCATGGCGAGCGCCACCCTGATGCCGCGCGCCGGCCGGGCGAGCTATATCGGCGACCGCGCCATCGGCATCCCGGACGGGGGCGCCGTCGCCGTGGCAATCTGGATGAAGGCGATCGCCGGCGTGCTCGAATAGCAGACAACACGCCAGGTCCTGTCCGGCATGCCGAGACATCTGCCGAGCGCGGGCGCGGCATCTCCGGCCAGCCCGAGACTGATCCGATCCGCGGCGGAGTTGGGGCTTGATCGCGGTGTCGGTGTATGTCCCATGCGCAACCGCCGGTTTTAGGTCGATCCCGCGCTGGGAACGGCTGGAGAATGCTGCTGGCTCGGACAGAACGGCTTGACCGGCCTGTTCACGGTCGGTGACATGCCAGTCGCTGCCTACTTTCCTGCGCCTGACAGCCCGGTCCTTGCAGGCATCGTCACGGGGGGACGAAGCTCAATGATTTCGGTTGCAACACTCTCCACATCAAGATCGGTCTCTACACCCGCGTGGCGAGTTACCGCACCAGATTGCGCTGTGCATCGCCTCGATCGAGGATCCGGAGTCCCGGTTCAGGCCTTTGCCGACGCCTGACTGAGCCGGTCAGAAAGCGCCCGGGCAGAGAAGGTTTGATAGGCTCGCGACCAGAGGGGGATCTGAGTTCAGGTGCGGAATTGGCAAATGTGCAAATCATGGGGTGCACAGAATTGCGGAAATTCCGATTGCTAGCCATTTTTCGAAAGACCAACGTCCTGCGACATTGAATGGAGGAGAGGAAGGGATTCGAACCCTCGATACCATCTCTGGTATACTCCCTTAGCAGGGGAGCGCCTTCGACCACTCGGCCACCTCTCCGGTGCAGGCTGAATAGTCGGAAAAACCTTGAGCCGCAAGGTCTTTGTGGCCGCTCGGGCGAAAATCGCGCCGGCTTGCGCGTCGCGGTCGGCGCGCGGGATCGGGCGGCGGTGCTGCCGGGAGATGGCATCACCGGGGCCATCAATCCCGGCAGGGCGGCGATCAGCCGGCTTCGGCCAGGCCGGGCAGATAGGGGGCGTAATTCTTCCACGCGCCGATTGACGAGGTGTAGATCGGCCTGCGCACCTGCGCGGCACTCGCCGTGCGGACAACGCGCCGGGTGGCGTGAAAATCGAGGCAGCGCGGATCGAAGTCGAGTCCGCATTGCCCCAGCAGGGCACGGATCGCGGGCTCGGGATCGCTGACGATGGTCTCGTAATTGGCCTCGATGATGTCATCGCCGAACAGCGACTTCCAATGCTGCATCAACGCGGTGTAATTGCGGTGATACTCCGTCAGTTCCCGCAGGTCATAGCTGAAATGATGGCCGCCGGAGGGAAAGAAGATCTTGAACATCGACAGGCAGGTGTCGCGGGCGTCGCGGGTGCAGTGAATGATCCGCGCATGGGGGAAGACCAGCCTGATCATCCCCACCATCAGGAAATTGCCCGGCAGCTTGTCGGTGAAATAGGGGGTGGC
Source organism: Hoeflea marina (assembly GCF_003182275.1). Classification (GTDB taxonomy): domain Bacteria; phylum Pseudomonadota; class Alphaproteobacteria; order Rhizobiales; family Rhizobiaceae; genus Hoeflea; species Hoeflea marina. Next base: position 112,550 of record NZ_QGTR01000004.1, on the reverse strand, counting down.
GGTGATCGTCGCGTCGAGCGCGGCGAGATAGTCCCGGGCGATCTGCTGCACATCGGCCGCCCCGAGCTTGGAGGCGGCATCCGGAAAGCCCGTCGGATCGAGCCGCTTGAGGGCGGCAAAGACCGTGGCCGGGAAATGCGTGAGTTCGCCGCCGCCGCTGACCTGCGGATGGCTGGCGAGGATCTGTTCGACCAGCGTGGTGCCGGAGCGCGGCATGCCGACGATGAAGATCGGCGCTGCGGTGGAAACGCCGAAACCGCTGTGCGCCGCTAGGAAATCGCGGTCGAAGATGGTGGCGATCCGGCGTAGCTGCGCGGCGGTGTCTTCGGCGGAGAAGGTCAGGCTTGCCCGATGGATGGCGTTGCCCTCGGTGAAGAGCTCGGCGGCACGCTCGAAATCACCCATCCGCTCCTCGTGCTTGCCAAGCGCGAAGCTGAGCAGCTTGCGCTCCTCGCTGCCGGCTGCGGCCAGCTTGTGGGTGTTGCGGATCCGGCTGTGCATGCTCTCCTCAAGCTCATCGGTCACGAAGGCCAGCGACGCCATGGCATTGGCATGGTTCCTGTTCTGGTCGAGCGCGATGGTGTAATGCGCCACCGCCTCGGCCATGTCGCCATTGTCGCGCAGGGCCTGGCCGAGGCCGTATTCGGCTTCGGGGAAGCGGGGGCGGATGGCGAGCGCGCTGCGGTAATGGCTGATCGCGTCGTCCACCTGGCCGGTTGCCAGCAGCGCGTTGGCGAGATTGGCGTGGACCTCGGCGACGCGGTCGTTGATGGCCAGCGCCTTCTGGTAATGGCTGATCGCGCCGCGGGGATCGTTCCGCCTCATGCACAGCGCCGCCATATTGTTGCAGGCGTCAATGAAGTCGGGATCGACCTGCAAGGCGGCCTTCAGGCTTTCCATCGCCGCGTCGAGCCTGCCGGCATAGGACAGCGCAGTGCCAAGATGGGTGAGCATGGCGGCATCTTCGGGCATCGCGGCGGTTGCGCGCGTCAGATGCCCGATTGCCTGATCGAAATTCTTCTGCTGCATGGCGATGATGCCGAGCAGGTGATTGGCGTGGGCGTGGTCGGGATCCTTGGCCAGGATCGACCGGCAGGCAGCCACTGCGGCGGACCCGTTGCCGGTGCGGTAGTGCTCGGCCGCCTGGGCCATCACCGGGGCATGCGGATCGACGGCATGGCCGCTTCTGGAAGATCGGGAGTTCGCCAGCTTCTGCTGGCGACGCTTGAGCGCACGGTTCAAAGTTCACCTGTCTGCTTGATGCTGCACGGCCCTTCGGCGCCGTTACATGGGCCTGTTGGCAAGCTTACACAACCGCCCCTGTTATCAGAAGGCTCTTTTTGTGGTTTGCGCGCCGTTCACTCTCACCCGGCATTCGGCTCGAATCCGACCAAGGCAGTTCAAAACATGGTGTAGGTCGCGACAGTCATGACTGGCGGACGTCGGTCCTGTTCAGGCAGTCGTCCTGCTCTTGCGCGGACTGGTATCCATGGCGCGCGGTTCCAGGCGCCGCTTGCCGGCCGGCGCGCGGTGCCGCGGGGCGGGAGGATCAGCGGCGGGAGCGGCTGCGACGTTTATGGCATTGAGGGCGCGTGCGCACTGGTCCAGGTCGTCCGTGGCCAGATGAGCGTAGCGCAACGTCATCTGGATCGTCTGGTGACCAAGGAAGGTCTGCACGCGGCGCAGGTCGATCCCGGCCTGGACAAGCCGCGAGGCGCAGGTGTGGCGCAGGATGTGCGGAACCATGTGCGGATCGCCGAGGAAGTGCAGGTCCTTCCGGACACGGTTCCAGTCATACATGAAATTCGGATAGGTAATGCGAGTGAACGGTCCGGCGCTCCCGTAGGCACGCGCCGCGCTGAGCGCCGCCACGGCGCGGTCGGTGAGCGGCACGGTACGGCTCTTGCCCGACTTGGTGATCCAGAAGGTCGCGGAGTTGTTATGAAGGTCGTTCCACTTCAGCGCCAGCGCTTCGCCGATTCGGGCGCCGGTGTCGACCAGGAATTCGCAAAGGAGGGCATGGTGGGGGTTTCGCTTGGCGATGGCGCCAAAGACCGCTCCCTCTTCCTCAGCCGTGAGGAAACGCACTCTTGAGTTGCGTTCACGTAAACGGAGATAGGATGGAAGCCTCGGAATCTGACCGGCCCTCTCGGCTTTCTTGAGCAGCTTGTAAAGCGCTGAAAGTTTGCGATTAATTGTTGAATTTCGGTTCCCGATGCCACGGAAATGGTCAACGAGACGATCTATCAATGTATCATCATAGGTTGTAATTTTATGCAACTGCATAAAGGAAAGTATTTCGAATATGAAGGCGTATGAACTGTCCTTGTGGCGCCCGTTTTCCCAAAGGGATCCGGCATGTTGCAGCCACAGTTGGTCGAGCGCAGGCGGCAGGGCACCGGCTCGCACAGGGTCGTTGGGCAATAAATTATCTGACACAATATCATCCGGAGAAAGAGAAATCCGGCGGTTGTGCTCCATGCTTTCACCATTGGCAATTGAAAAACGCACATAACGCCTTGAAATTGCGGCGGTATGTGAGTGCCCTACAAATTGACCCGGCAGCCGAAGCTGCCGGGGTAAACAAGTCAGGCTGTTTGATCAGAACGAGCGCTGGACCCGGAGCTTCGCACCGAAGGCGTCTTCGCCATCGATATCCGAGAAGTAGGCGAGTTCCGGAGTGATGGTCAGGCCGGGTACCAGGTCGTAGGCTACGTTGCCGACCAGGCTCCACGGATCATCGTTGCCGGCGCCGCCGTCAACCCACTGGCCCTGCACGTTGAAGGTGGCCTTGTCGGACAGCTTGAAGGAGCCGCCGGCGATGACGGAGAGTGTCTCTTCATCATAGTTGCCGTTCGACCATGTGGTGTAACCGCTGGAGTTCTGACCGTAGAGCAACATGGCGAAGACCGTGGCGCGATCATTGAAGGTCACGTCGGCGCGGATCTTGCCGGCCCAACCGCCCCGCAGTTCGCCGAAGTAGTCGTCGCGGGTATCGTAGGCGCCAACGGCGGAGATGTCGAACATGCCGGCGTTGTAGCCGAGGCCGACGACCACATGCGGCATGTAGTCATCAATGGCCCAGCCGACATAGGTGCCGGTGTTGTCGTCATAGTAGTTGTTTTCACCCTGCTCCAGGGCGACCGCCGCGCGGAAGGCGCCACCGGTATAGGTGTAGCTGATCAGGTTTGTGTCGAAGGGACCGTAGCCGCCCGCACGGTCGTCGTCGATGACGTTGCCGGCGTAACCGGTGAAGGTCGAGAACAGCGATTCGTCCTTGCCGATGCGGAGACCGCCGAGCTGGATCCAGGCGAAGTTCAGCGAGAATTCGTTGTGAGTTTCGTAGCCGAAAAGATTGTCATCGGTCGATGCGTTGTCAGTGTCGTACTGCCAGCGGGTTTCCATATAGGTGCGCAGCGTGCCGAGTTCGGTTTCCGAACCGGTCGACACCCGGAACGAGAAGCGGGTGCGGACGCTGTAGGTGTTGTCACCTTCAAGGCCCTGGCGATCATACAGGTCGCCGCCGCCGATTTCGACGCGGGTGTAGCCGTGGATTCGCAGGCAGGTTTCGGTGCCGGGGATGTAGAAGTAACCGGTGCCGAAGGCGTCGCAGACGCGAACATATTCGACTGCTTCCGGCTCTGCAGCCACGATTGCGTCGGCGGCGTGAGCGCCGGAGAATGCCACGATTGCCGCAGCGGAGCCAAGGAGAATGGCCTTGATATTCATGTTCTGACCTCCAGTCACCTCAGGATCTTGAATGGGCAGAACTCGTCAATCCGTTGACTATGTTATTTATTTCCTTTCGCCTTATATTACAGCAGGCGTGCCTTACGCCGCTGCACACCGGTCGCGGATCGCATTTCTGGCGCCGGATTTCCGATCGCCGGGGCCGTTCACCATTGCGTCCGACGGAAGAAAAGAGATCAACCCGGAAGGCTGCAGATCACCAAGACAACCCGGCCCCGGCTGCCGCTAAAGCAAATCGCGGGAATTCAGATTCACGCGATGTGCTTTAGCTCTTGTAATTTTGCATGTCGTGATCCCGAAACCGCTGCACACTTTCGGGCGACATGCATTAACGACGCCCCCGAACTGGTTGCTCTCTCGACAGGCTTGAGCGGAGCAGGTGGTGTGAAGGCAGATCACGCATCCCATCGCGAACGACAACAGAGACAAGGGCCGGCAAGGCTGCGCGGCCGACATCCGGCTTCTTGGCACAGCAAGCCTCACATTCCTGCCGCACCCTCGGAAGTGCCGCAACCGCTCATCACCCAAAATCATGCGCGCGCATGCCGCCTGTGTCATCACGGTTGAGGTATCTGCGCCTTGCTTTTCGACTTGTCGTGTGTCGATGGCGCACGGGGCGAGGCGGTCCGCAACGCCGGCGCACGTGATGCGGGCCTGGTGGCAACAGGCGGCTTCGCGGGCGCGGAGGCCATGTTGATGGCGTCGAGCGCCGAGGCGCACTGGTCCAGATCATTGGTGGCCAGATGGGCATAACGGAGGGTCATCTGGATGGTCTGGTGGCCGAGGAAGGTCTGCACCCGGCGCAGGTCGATGCCGGCCTGGACCAGCCGAGAGGCGCAGGTGTGGCGCAGGATGTGCGGCACCATGTGCGGGTCGTCGCCGAAGCGCAGGTCCTTGCGGGCCTGATTCCAGTTGTACTTGAAGTTCGCATAGGTAATACTTGTGAAAGGCCCCGTGCCACCGTAGGGACGGGCCGATTTCAATGCCGCCACCGCCCGGCGCGTCAGCGGGACCGTCCGGCTCCTGCCGGATTTCGTGATCCAGAACGTCGCCGCATTGTTGTGGATGTCGTTCCATTTCAGGGCCAGCGCCTCGCCGACACGCGCTCCGGTATCCACCAGAAATTGACAGAGCAGGGCGTGATGAGTGTTGCGGGCAGCCACGGCGCCGAACATCGAAGACTCTTCCTCGGCGGTCAGAAACCGCACGCGTGAGTTGCGCTCTCTCAAGCGAATATAGGAAGGAAGGCGCGTGATCTGCCCGGTCCTCTCTGCCTTCTTCAGCAGCTTGTACAGTGCTGAAAGCTTTCGGTTAATCGTCGAATTTCGATTGCCGATCTCACGGAAATGCGTCACCAGTCGATCAATCAATATATCATCATAGGTTGCAATTTTTTGCAACCGCATGAAGGCGCAAATCTCGAAAATAAAGGCGTAGCAATTGTCCTTGTGGCGGCCGTTTTCCCAGACGGAACCAGCGTGTTGATGCCACAGGTCCGACAGGCCCGGTGCGGAGACGCACCCACCTTCGGTTGCGATCGGCTGCTCCGCCGAACTCACAGGAATGAAAACTTCTGGATCCGTGTGCATCCCGAAGTTGTGGTAAATTGACAAAAGAAAATCAATGGAGAATTCCGAAAATGAAACACAGATACCAGGAACCGATTGAAAACCCGTAGATACCAAGTGAGATCCCGGCAACCAAGGTTGCCGGGATCCAATTTTATGACCACAAAATCGAAGGCTTCTTAGAAGTCGCGCTGAATGCGGAAAGTTCCACCGAAGTCGTCGCTTCCATCGGCGCGTGACAGATAAGCCAGTTCAGGGGTGATGGTAAGGCCAGGCACCAGGCTATAGGCAACGTTACCCACCAAGCTCCACGGATCGTCTCCGCCGTTGCCTTCGGCCCACTGGCCCTGAAGGTTAAAAGTGGCCTTTTCGGAGAACCTGAATGAGCCGCCAGCAACGACCGAGAAGGTCTCATCGGTAGCGAGGCCTGTGCGCCATTTCGTGTAGGCGCTTTCATTCTCGCCGTACATCAGCATTGCGAATACGGATGCACTATCGTTGAAGTTGACGTCTGCACGGATCTTGCCGGCCCAGCCGCCAAGCGGAACAACGGCCAATGTCTGTGGGTTGATTGTGTCGTCGCGTGTGTCGTACGCGCCGACAGCCCTGACGCTGAACATTCCAGCATTGTAGCCCAGTCCGACAACCACATGCGGCATGTAATCGTCGATGCCCCAGCCATGGTAGGTGTCGTACACGCCGCCCAGGTTCTCGTCGGTCCAGTAGTTGTCGACGCCCTGTTCGAGCGAAATCCCGGCAGAAAACGCGCCGCTGTTATAGGTATAGCTGATCAGGTTGGTACCGAACGGCCCATAGCCGCCCGAAAGCGTATCGTTGATCACGGAGCCGCCATACCCAGTGAACGTTGTGAAATAGGATTCGTCCTTACCGACCCGGAGACCGCCAAGCTGGATCCAGGCAAAGTTCAGGGAGAAGGCGTTCTCGTTGTCGTAACCATTGGGACCGTTCACGATCGTGGGATCGGCGCCAGCATCAAAAAACTGGTTTGCCTCATCATTGGTGCCGTGGTTGAAGCGGACTTCCGTATAGGTCCGCAGGGTACCGAGTTCGGTCTCCGAGGCTGTCGACGTGCGGAACGTGAAGCGCGACAGAATGCCGTATGTGTCTTCCCCATCCGCCGATGTCACACCCAGCAGATCACCACCGTTTACATCAAAGCGGACATAGCCGTGGATGCGCAGGCAGGTCTCTGTGCCGGGAATGTAGAAGTAGCCGGTGCCGAAGGCGTCGCAGACGCGGACATATTCGACGGGCTCGGGTTCTGCTGCGATGATGGCGTCGGCGGCGCGGGCGCCGGAGAATGCCACGAGAGCCGCTGCGGAGCCGAGAAGTAGGCTCTTGATTTTCATGTTTCTGACCTCCAGTCAAAAGACAGGGGCGCCATTGCGTTGGCGGTCAGCCCATTGAATTCAAATCCTGATTTGCAATCCTCACATTTCTCGCTGAATCCTCTCTATAGTGAATGCCGATCCGGGATTCCGCTTTGAGCCGGCTTGGCGGTCGCTTGTGCGGGGCGATACCCGGGCGCGAAGGGCGTCCGCGCAAACCGATCTTAGCGCGCACACCCAGGAAGGCGCCTGGGCAGGAATCCCCAATCCGCTTCCAGAGGCCATGATTCTCGGTTCGCCCTCGGGACTCGCGGCGAATGCGGGTGATTCCCTGGCGGAATCGGCTTTTGACGGCGAGCGAGGGCCCTTTGCGGCCCCCATTCCTTAATCAAACGTAAAGTTTCGCGGCCGCCGCCGCCGTATTCGTGTCATTTGTGCAACAGCATGGGGGGAAGGCTCTGCGGATCAGGCTTGCCACGGCGGTAATGCGTTGCGCCGCCCGGCCCGGCGAGTATGTTCACTCCAGAAGTCGTGGCGGGCACCCGTTGCAGCTTCTTCCATCTGGGGATGGGGCAGGTAAAGCTGTCCTTCAGCATCAGCCCAAACCCGTTTAACTTTTGACTGGAGGTCAGAACATGAATATCAAGGCCATTCTCCTTGGCTCCGCTGCGGCCCTCGTAGCATTCTCCGGCGCTCGCGCCGCCGACGCAATCGTGGCTGCAGAGCCGGAAGCCGTTGAATATGTTCGCGTTTGCGACGCCTTCGGCACCGGTTACTTCTACATCCCCGGCACCGAAACCTGCCTGCGCATCCACGGCTACACCCGCGTCGACATCGGCGGCGGCGACCTGTTTGCTGCGACTGCAGCCGATGGCGACCAGACCTACAACATCCGTTCGCGCTTCTCGTTCCGCGTCTCGACCGCTTCGGAAACCGAACTCGGCACCCTGCGCACCTACATGGAAACCCGTTGGCAGTATGACACCAACGACCACTTCACCGGCTTGGGCAATGCTAACGTTGATGGTTACACCAACGCTTCGGAGTTCTCGCTGAACTTCGCCTGGATCCAGCTCGGCGGCCTGCGCATCGGTAAGGACGAATCGCTGTTCTCGACCTTCACCGGCTACGGCGGTTCGGTCATTCAGGATACGCTGTCGGGCGGCTACGGTCCCTTCGACACCAACCTGATCAGCTACACCTATACCGGTGGCGCCTTCACTGCAGCGATCGCTCTTGAGCAGGGCGTTGGCAGCGGCGATGGTTACTTTGTGTCCGGAAGCGCTTCCCGTTACTACGGCTGGGGCATCGATGACTACATGCCGCATGTTGTTGTCGGTCTCGGCTACAATGCCGGCATGTTCAATGTCACGGCGGTTGGCGCATACGACACACGCGATGACATCATCGGACTTGGTGGCTTTCATGCGCAGGGCGGTTGGGCCGGCAAGATCCGTGCAGACGTCACTCTGAGCGATGCGGCTTCGGTCTTCGCAATGCTGATGTACGGCGAGAACGAAAGCGGCTACACGACATGGTCGAACGGCGTTGCTGGCGACGAGACCCTCTCGGTCATCGCCGGCGGTTCGGTCAAGTTCTCCGAAAAGGCCACTTTCAACGTGCAGGGCCAGTGGGTTGACGGCGGCGCCGGCAACGACGACGCCTGGAGCCTGGTTGGCAACGTTGCCTACAACCTGGTCCCCGGCCTGACCATCACCCCGGAAGTCGCATATGCCGACGATGGCGTCGATGGCAACTTCGGTGCAATGCTCCGCGTCCAGCGCTCGTTCTAATCAACGAACGTCCTGAACTGAAGAACCCGGCAGCCTCACGGCTGCCGGGTTTTTCGTTTGACCACCAACCAGTGGGAATGTTTGGGTATACGTCAACTGCATTGTCGGCCGGATGTCCTGATGTGCCCGTCGTCGGCCGGCCACCGCCGCGCTACCGGGATTGGCTGCTTGCCAAGCCGAGGAGGCTTCGCCATTGTCGCCGGGGTTGGCGACCGGCCGCGGCGTGTCGGTCAAGTCAGTACCGGCAGGGCAACGGGCGTGGGAGTTTGGCGCGACCAACGGCGGGGCGACAGGATGGTGAGGCATGAAAGTCTGGACGCGATGGTTCTGGCCCGGCCTGGTGGCAACCAGCCTGTGTGCCGCGCTCGCCTTGTGGTTCCGCGCCGATGCGATCGAGAGTGATCTCAAGTCCCGCGTACTGGCTGCGCTGACAGCGGACCATCCCTGGGCCCTGATCACGCTCGACGGTCGCGACCTGACGCTGTCGGGTGTGGCGCCCGACGCCCAGGCGCAGGCCGAGGCGATCGCCATTGCCGCGTCGACCGCCGGTCTGCGCCGGCTCAGCAACGGCTCGGTGCTGATCGGCGTCGCCGCCCCCTATCTCTTGAGCGGAGAAAAGACTGAAACCGGCATTCATCTCACCGGCTTCGTGCCCAATGACGCGCTCCGCGGCGTCATCGGCGGCGAAGTCTCGGGCATCCTTCCGGGCATCCCCGTCAGGGACGACACGAAGCTCGCCCGCGGCGCACCGCCGTCGCTCGCCGCTCTCGCCGGTTTCGGCACCAGGATGCTCTCCTACTTCACCGTCGGCCGTTTCGACATCAGCGACGACGGTATTTCCGTGCGCGGCATGGCGCTGTCGCCCGATGACCATCTTGCGGCCATGGAGGCGGCGGCCTCGGCGTTGCCGGCGGGAAGCCGCCTCACGTCGCTGGAGATCACGCCGGCGACCCTTGCCGGCGACTACCGCTGGAGCGCGAGCGCTGATGGCGGTCGAGTCAGCCTCTCCGGTTTTTCCCCCGACGCCGACGGCGCCGCGGTGGCCAGGATGGTGCGGGCCAAGTTCGGGGCGGTGACGCTCGACGACGCGCTCAAGCCGGCTGTCGGGGCGATCCGCGGCTTCGAATCAGTGACGTCGATGCTGCTGCAGGTGCTCAGCCGGCTCGACCACGGCACAGTGACGGTGAACGGCGGCGCCGTCCGCGTCGAAGGCGAGGCGCTGACGGAGGCCGCGCGCATCGAGATCATTCGCAAGCTGGCCGAAGACCTGCCCGCGGGCTATGCGGGAACCGCGACGGTCTCGCTCAGGCCGGTTGGTGACGGGGACATGACGGCGGCGTGGTGCGCGGGCGAGATCGCCAGGCTGACGGACGGGAACCCGATTGCATTCGAGCCAGGCGAGGCCGGTGTCAGCCCGGACAGCTTCGGACAGCTTGACCTTATATCGTATTCGTTGCGGCGCTGTGGTAATACCCTTCTCGAGATCACGGCGCATCCGGATGCGGGCTCCACCGATCCCGGCCAGGCCGGACGGCGGGCGCAGGCACTGGTCGCCTATCTGATGGAGAGCGGCATCGATCCCGCCCGGCTGCGGGTTTCGGATGCTGCCCATGCGGCCGGGGGTGGGGATGCCGGCGCCGGCGGCGTCGGGTTTGCCGTCATTGAAGACTGAACGGGGGTCGCATGGTGTATCTGATGTCGCAGATGTGGATCTGGCTGCTGATCGCATTTGTCATCGGCGGCTATATCGGCTGGACCAGTGCCGCACCTGAAGCACATCGCGTGAATTCACGCGATGTGCCTTAGCTGTCTGTAATTATGCATGTCGCCCGAAACCGCTGCACACTTTCGGGCGACATGCATTTGGGGCTGAGGCCCGCTTCCCAAGGGGGCTTGACGGATGTTCGTACTGACCTTGCAGACGATGGCGATGATGGCGGCGGTCGTCGTCGCGGGATGTCTATGCGGATACTGGCTTCGCGTCTTGCTGCGCCGGCACGATGATAGCGCGGCCGTCACCGGCAGGGCATCGACAATGTCGGCCGCGAACGCCGCGCGTGTGGCTGCCACCGGGGAACCCGCCGCACGGGTTGCCGGGGTGCTTCCTGCCTTTCCGCGCACGCTGGCCGCAGCGAGAACGGCGCAAGCCCTCGATCCCGATAGCGCTGCACAGGCGCAGCCGGCGGCCGCGGACGGAGACATCACCATCAATCCTGCGGCAAGGGGGAACGGAAAGACCTCCAAGCCCAAGGGCAAGGCGAAAGCCAAAGCAACAAAGACGTTGGCGAAGCCGGGACCTGCAGAGCCCGCGCGGCAGATGGCTCGCCTGGCGGAGGTCGCCACCGCAAATGCGTTCGGGGACGTTGCCGCCGGCGACGATCTGAAGCTGATCGGCGGCATCGGGCCGCGGATCGAGGCCAGACTGCACTCCGTGGGCGTCACCCGTTTTTCGCAGATCGCCGCCTGGACGAAGCGGGAGCGCGCGGAGATGGGGACGCGGCTGGCGTTTCCGGGCCGCATCGAACGCGAGGACTGGGTCGGGCAGGCCAAGGTTCTGGCCGGAACAGGCCGACCCTCCAGGCGCGAGGCGAAGGACAAGGCGCCGGCTCCCGCCGCTGCGGGCAAATCGGGCTCATCCGCCAAGCAGGTCGGAGCGGCCGCGCCGGCCGCTTCCGCCAGGAAGCTAAGCAAAGATGAGAAGCCCGCCGCAGCCAGAAAGCCGGCTCCAGCCAGAAAACCCTGAATTCGACAGAGCATCGGGGGGCCCGGCCCGACAGCTGCAACAGCGCCATCCGCCCGCGCCGATCCGTCTTCCCCGGGACACGCGCCCCTTGCGGTTCGTATCGTCCCGGCAGGGCGTGTCCGCCGGTCAGGCGGACCGGTTCCTGTCGACGGATTTGAGGAACTTGCCGATGATCTCCGACAGGCCGGAGAGGTGCAGGATCGGCGCGTGGCCGTGGCCCGCGACCGTGTGGATCTGCATTGCCGGGATATGCGCCTGCATTTCGGCGAGCGTCTTCTCCGACAGGAGCTGCGAGTTCTCGCCGCGCAGGGTCAGCAGCGGCATGTTGGCCATGCCGTCGAATTGCGGCCAAAGCGTCGGCAGCGGCGTGCTGAGGTCGATGTCCTTCAGGCTCGCAAGCAGGGCCGGGTCGAAGTCCGGCTCTAGCCGGCCGTCGCGCACCGTGTAGATGGCGCGAGCCATGTCGTCCCAGTCCCGATCCGAGAGGGCCGGAAAGCTCTTGCCATGGGCCTGCCTGAGGATGGGGCCGGCCTCCTCCCAGTTCGTGGGCTTCGCCGTCCGGGTGAGATAGGCCTTGATCTGCGCCAGACCGGCGCCGTCGATCACCGGCCCGATGTCATTGAGAATGCCGGCCGCCATCACCGTCGGCCGCATCGCGGCCAGCACGTGCATGATCAGGCCGCCGCGCGAGGTGCCGAGGAAGATCGCATGTGCGAGCCCAAGTGCTGCCATGCCGGCCAGCACATCTTCCGCCTCGACCAGCACCGTGTAGCGCGCCGGATCCTTGTCCCAGCCGGAGCCGCCGCGGCCCCGCGACTCGAAGCAGACGACGCGGCGCGGCGCTGTCGGATCGCTGCTGACCTTCATGGCCAGTTCATGGAAATCGCGGGCGTTGCGGGTCAGTCCGGGCAGGCAGACCAGCGGCAGCCGCTTTCGGCCCTCGGGGTTGCGGCGGCCATAGTCGCGCGCATGCAGGCGCAGGCCGTCGCCGGCGGAGACATAGACATCGTCAAATCCGCTCTGGGCCGGAGCCGGTTCGATCGTCTGCTGTCTCGCGCGCGCCATGCTGATGCTGTCCCGGTTTCGTTGCGAATTGCCAGACTTAACGCAAAAGCAGGGCGAGGGGAAAGGCGGCCCGCGCAAAAGACGTGGCCGGCGATCTTGCCGGAGACGAGCTTGAAGTTCTGGCAATCATGCCTGTGGTGATCCCGAAGCTGTGCGCATTGCCGAAGACAGCATCAGCTCTTTCGACCGAAGCGCAGGTCGCCGGCGATGTCGGTCGGCTGGCCCAGCCGCGCCTTGTAGATCTGGTAATTCTCCATCACCCGCTGCACGTAATCGCGCGTCTCGGTGTAGGGAATCATTTCCATCCAGTCGATCACCTCGTCGAGCGGCTTGCCGCGCGGATCGCCGAAACGCTTGATCCACTGCGAGACCCGGCGCGGACCGGCATTGTAGGCGATGAAGGTCAGAATGTAGGAGCCGCCGAAATCGCTGATCTGCTCGCCGAGGAAATGCGCGCCGATGGTGGCGTTGTAGGCGGCGTCGCTGGTCAGCCGCTCCGGGGAGAACGGCAGGCCGTGGCGGCCGGCGACCGCCCTGGCTGTGCCGGGCAGGATCTGCAGCAGTCCGCGGGCATTGGCCGGCGAGACGGCCGCCTTGTTGAAGGCGCTCTCCTGGCGGGCGATCGAATAGGCGAGAGCCTTGCCCGAACCATCGATGTCGGCCTCGGCGGGCACTGCGCCCAGCGGAAAGGCTAGGGCCGCCACATCGAGGCCGCGCCGCCAGGCGATCTTGCCGACCTGCAGCGACAGCTGATGGTCGCCGCGGGCCGCCGCCATGGCCGAAAGGATGCTCAGTTCTCCCGGGCTGGTGATCTGCGCGGCGAGCGCCCGATAGAGCATGTCGGCGCGCCAGGTGACGCCGGCGGCCTCCAGCTTGCGGATGGCCTGCACCGCCTCGCGCCCGGCAAACCGGGTGCGGTCGGCCTCGCTCGGGACCGGATAGGCAATGTTGACGAGCGGCGCATCGAGGCGCGCGCTGGCCAGCTGGCCGTAGAAGGTGGTCGGGTATCTGGCGGCTTCGGTGTAATGTTCGGCGGGAGTGCCCGGGCCTCCTGCCTCGGCGGCGCGACCGAGCCAGTAGTGGGCGCGGGCGCGGGTGATCTGGCCGTCGGCGACCTTGAGGATGGCGGCGAAATGGCGTGCGGCGACGGCGCCGTCCTTGAGACCGCGAAGGGCGTACCAGCCGGCATGGAATTCGGCTTCGGAAACCTCCGCCGGGCTGACTGCGGTGTGGGCGGCAGCGATCGCATAGGCCGCCCCGGCCTCGCCCTTCTCTAGCAGCCCGCGGCTGACGATGCGCTGCTCGACCCACCATTCATCCGGATCCACGAGCCCGGACCTGTCGCGAGGCAGCTGTGCCAGCAGTTTGGCTGCTTCGCGGTCGTGCTCGAGTTCCCGCAGCTGCCGGATGCGGATGTAGAGAAGAGCGGGAGTGTCGCGCCAGGCGGCTTCCGCGGCCTTGAGGGCGGCGGTCGCCTTCGCCGGCTGCCGGATCACCATCGACCAGGCCTTGTACAGCGTCTCTGCCTCCGCGAGAGCGGCAATCGGCCCGGCCTCCTCGATCCGGTCGCGGTACATCAGCATTTCCATGCGGCGCAGATGCTCCGCCTTGGTGAGCAGGGCCGAGAATTCTCCGGTGAAGATGGCGGCCTGGCGGGTGGGCATCGACCTGGTGCGCCAGACGTCGCGCACCAGCGCCGCGGCGCGGTCACGGTTCCCCGTTGCCAGCAGCGCGCGCGAGAGCAGGATGGCCCCCTCGATGGTTTCGGGCGTCCTGGTGCCCAGCAGCGCCAGCACCTGTTCGGCGGGCGGGTTCTCGCGGTAGAGCGCGCGTTCGGCCAGACCGGGCAGCGCGTCGAGACCCGGCCAGCCCGACAGCGCGGCGCCGGCGGCGAGGATGTCGGCAGACGGCACGCTGCCAAGGCCCGACAGCGCGATTGCCCAGGTGAGAATATGGCGATCGAGCAAGTCGGCCTGCATCGCATCGCGAATGGCGCGGGCCTGATCGACATCGCGGGCACCGAGCGCGTCGAGACCCGCCTTCAGCGCACCGTCATCGGCCTCGGCGCCGGACATGCGGACGAGCGAGCCGGTCGTTTCGGACGAGGTGGCGGGGCCGGCCAAGACATCAGAAGCCACAGGCTCCGGCGCGGAGCGGTCATCGCCGAACGGCAACCAGCCGGGCGTCGTGGCGATCGCCACGCCGAGGGCGAGAACGCTGTAGATGGCGATGGCGGTTCTGTGCATGTCACCTTTCGAGGCAGTGTGGCCGGTCGTGGGTCGTGACGCAGTGCTTCCCGCTGCGCGCACGCGCTTCCATCCCGGACAGCCTGCCAGCGGGCAGTGAAGCATTTGTTAACCACGGCTTTGCGAAAACATTCAAATGCAATATTCTGGCGGAATTGCGGGCGGCGGGAGGTTTGACCCGATTTGGCGACGGCACGGCGGAAATCGCTGCTGACGGTCGCAAAAGCGGCGGCCGCAGCGGGCCGGAGGCTTTCGCCCCGGCGCAATATCCTGTAACGGCAGACTGCACTTAATCACGATCCGGGCCAACCCGGATGACCGACTGCCTTTGGGAGGCCACCATGTTCAAGGGTTCCATGCCCGCCCTCATCACCCCGTTCACGGCCGATGGCGCCGTCGACGAGGCCGCCTTCGCGTCCCATGTCGAACGGATGATCAAAGCCGGAAGCCGCGGCGTCGTGCCGGTCGGGACGACGGGGGAATCACCGACGCTCTCCCATGCCGAACACAAGCGGGTGGTGGATCTGTGCGTCGAGGCGGTGGCGGGACGGGTGCCGGTGATCGCCGGCGCCGGCTCCAACAACACCCTGGAAGCCATCGACTTTGCCCGGCATGCCGAGAAGGCGCGGGCGGATGCGGTGCTGGTGGTCACGCCCTACTACAACAAGCCGACCCAGAAGGGGCTCTACGCCCATTTCAAGGCGGTGGCGGAAGCCACCGCACTGCCGATCATCATCTACAACATTCCGGGACGCTCGGTGGTCGACATGAGTGTCGAGACCATGGCGGCGCTGCATCGCGACTTTCCGACCATCGTCGGCGTCAAGGATTCCACCGGCAAGCTCGAGCGCGTGCCCGAACAGCGCATGGCCTGCGGCAAGGATTTCATCCAGATCTCCGGCGAGGATGCCACCGCGCTGGGATTCAACGCCCATGGCGGCGTCGGCTGCATTTCGGTGACCGCCAATGTGGCGCCGAAGCTGTGCGCCGACATGCAGGAGGCGACGCTGCGCGGCGACTATGTCGAAGCGCTCAGGCTGCTCGATGTGCTCATGCCGCTGCACAAGGCGATCTTCACCGAGCCGGGCGTGGCGGGAACCAAATACTGTCTCGAGCGTCTTGGCCATATGAATGGTCTCGTGCGCTCGCCGCTGACGGCTGTTGAACCGGCCACCGCTGCACTTCTGGATGCCGCCATGGCGCATGCGGGAATCAACATCTGACATGGCACCCAAGAAGGAAGACAAGTCCCAGTACGGCAAGATCGTGGCAGAGAACCGGCGCGCCCGGTTCGACTACGAGATCGTCGATACGTTCGAGACCGGGCTGGTGCTCAGCGGCACCGAGGTCAAGTCGCTGCGCCAGGGCAAGGCCAATATCGGCGATGCCTATGCCAGCGAGGAGGGTGGCGAACTCTGGCTGATCAATTCCTACATTCCTGAATATCTGCAGGCCAACCAGTTCAATCACGAGCCGCGGCGGCGGCGCAAGCTGCTGATGAAGATGCGCGACATCGCCCGCCTCTCGGCGGCGGTCGCACGCGACGGCATGACGCTGGTGCCGCTGAAGATCTATTTCAACGACCGCGGCCGGGCCAAGCTGCAGCTGGCACTGGGCAAGGGCAAGAAGCTGCACGACAAGCGGCAGACCGAGAAAGAGCGCGACTGGAACCGCCAGAAGACGCGGCTGCTGAAGGACCACGGCTGAACGCCGGCGGTCGATGGCTCGCTGACGGATCACTTCAACATCCCGAGGAACTGAGTCTGCCGCCTTTTCTATCTTATTGAAATTCTTTGATTTACGATTCGTTGCGGCGCATCCGCAAGCCGTCCACGAACACGTCCAGCAGGCGGCCGACCTTGTCCTGCCAGCCCGGCTGTTCGCGCGTGTAGCACATGCCGATCAGCGCCCGGAGCACGTCCTCGGAGTCCAGGTCGTCGCGGATCTCGCCGCGGGCCACCGCCGTCGCCATCAGGTTGCCGACGCAACGATTGAGCTGGTCCGATGAATAGGCGAACAATTCCGTCGAGCTGTCGGCCGCCGGTGCCAGGGCGGCCAGCATGCCCTTCTTGGTGGCCACCATGCCGATGCTGGCGCGAAGCCAGAGACGGAGCGCCTCGAGCGGGGGCTCGTCGGCGGCGAGCGTGACGGCGAGGTCGACGAGCTGGTCGATTTCGCGGCGGTAGACCGCCTGGAAAATGGCCTCGCGGGTCGGGAAGTGCCGGTAGAGTGTTGCGATGCCGACTCCGGCCTTGCGGGCGACTGCCTCAAGGCTGGCCTCCGGGCCGCCGGCGCTGAACACACCCCGCGCCGCCACCAGCAGCAGCTCGCGATTGCGCAGCGAATCCGCGCGCGGTCTGCGGCCTGTCTTCGCGGAATCCTCGCCCATTTCTCACACATGTCCTTTTTGCTTGCTAAACGGAGGCTTCCTCCGTATAACACTTCTCAAGCGTCCCGTGTAGCCAATCTAGGCCGGGCCGATACCAGGCCCGGACAGGCGGCTCTTCGGTTGTGTCGCACAGCCGACCCTTTGACGTCGATCAAATTCTGACAACCCAATCGGAGCAAACATGACTCTGTCAATCAGCCTAACGGTCAACGGCGTCCGCACGGACGTGGCCATCGATGATCCGAGAGTGACCCTGCTCGATCTCCTGCGCGAACGCCTCCATCTCACCGGCACCAAGAAGGGATGCGATCGCGGCCAGTGCGGCGCCTGCACGGTGCTGGTCGACGGCCGGCGGATCAACTCCTGCCTGGCACTGGCGGTCAGCCATGACGGCGCCGAGGTGCTGACCATCGAAGGGCTCGCCAGCGGCGATCGACTGCATCCCGTCCAGGCGGCATTCATCGACAATGACGGCTTCCAGTGCGGCTTCTGCACGCCGGGCCAGATCATGAGCGCCATCGGACTGATCGCGGAAGCGGAGACCGGGGACGACCCGGAGCGCATCCGCGAGGCGATGAGCGGCAATCTGTGCCGCTGCGGCGCCCATGTCGGCATCATCGAGGCGGTGCTCGACGCACGCAACCGGCTCGCCGAAGACGAACGGAGAACAGCATGAACCAGTTCGAATATCTGCGTCCGGCCTCCGTGGCCGAGGCGGTCGCCGCGGCGTCCGAGCCCGGCGCGGCCTTTCTTGCTGCCGGCACCAATCTTCTTGACCTGATGAAGCTCGGTGCGCTCAGGCCGTCGCGCCTGGTCGACGTCACCCGCCTGCCGGAACTCTCCAATGTCGAGCAACTGGATGGCGGAGGTTTCCGCATCGGCGCCCTGGTCCGCAATGCCGACCTTGCTCGCGAGCCGGCCTTCGCCGCGGCGTTCCCCTCGGTTGCCGAAGCGCTGCTGTCGGGCGCTTCGGCACAGTTGCGCAACGCCGCCAGCGTCGGCGGCAACCTGATGCAGCACACCCGCTGCGCCTATTTCCAGGATCCGGCGAGCGCCTGCAACCGGCGCGATCCCGGCACAGGCTGCGATGCGCTGACCGGCGAGAACCGCAGCCATGCCGTTCTTGGCTGGTCGAATGCCTGCATCGCCACCCATCCGTCGGATTTCTCGGTGCCGCTCGTCGCGCTCGATGCGGTGGTCGAGATTGCAGGTCCCGACGGCCGGAGGGAGATGGCGCTGGAGGATCTCTATCCGCTTCCCGACGCCCATCGCGCGCCGGAAAGCGGATTGCGGCCCGGCGAGATGGTCGTCTCGCTGCGGCTGCCGCCGGAGGCAGCCAGCTTCCGCGCCCATGCACGCTATCTCAAGCTCCGGGAACGCACCTCCTTTGCCTTCGCGCTGGTCTCCGCCGCCGCGGCGCTCCGGATCGAGGACGGCAGGATCCTGCAGGCAAGACTGGCGCTCGGCGCCGTCGCCGCCAGGCCCTGGCGGGCACGCGCCGCTGAAGCCCTGCTGTTCGGCGCCGTGCCCTCGGCCGAGAATTTCGGGCGTGCCGCTGACGCCGCACTCGCCGATGCCCGGCCCTCCGGCGACAATGGCTTCAAGATCGAGCTTGCCCGGCGCGTGATCAAGCGCGTCCTGCTGCTCGCAGCCGACGGGACGCCCGAGCGCATGCCGGCCTTGCCGGCATCGGCCTTCAATCTCGAAAATGGAGCTGTCGCCCATGTCTGACACGATTTCCCCGCCTTCCACCCATGTCCGGATGGGCTCGTCGCGCGGACAGCCGCTGACCCGGCGCGACGGCCTGCTCAAGGTCACGGGCACGGCCACCTTCGCCGCCGACAACAATCCGCAGGGCCTCGTCCATGCAGTGGTGGCCGTCTCAGCCATTGCCCGCGGACGCGTCGCCTCGCTCGATGTGACCGCCGCAAAGGCCCATCCCGGCGTCATCGAGGTGATCACGCCGGCCAACCGGCCCCCGCTGGCCATCGATCCCGACCAGAAGACCGGCCTGTTCGGCTTCCGCTTCGAGGCGCTGCAGAACGACCGGGTGCGCTATGCCAAGCAGCCGATCGCGCTGGTGGTGGCAGAAACCCTCGAGGCGGCCACCGAAGGCGCGCGGCTGCTTTCGCCGACCTACGAGGCCGAGGCGGCGCGGATGGGCTTTGACGATGGCGAGCGATACGATCCGCCGGCCATCGGCATCGGCGCGCCGACCAATTTCGTCCGCGGCGACATTGCCGCCGGCCATGCCGCAGCCGTCCACAGCATCAAGACCGACTATCGGACCCCGGCGCAATACCACAACGCCATGGAGCCGCATGCGATTGTGGCGGAATGGGACGGGGACCGGCTGACGATTGATTCGCCCAATCAGGCCATCGTGATGTCGCGGGGACTTTTTGCCGGCTATTTCGGGATTCCCGCCGAGAACGTGTTTCTGCGCAGCCCGTTCCTGGGCGGCGGATTCGGCTCCAAGGCGATCATGCCGGGACCCTATATCCTCGCAATCCTGGCGGCCCGGATGCTCGGTCGCCCGGTCAAGTTGGTGCTGCCGCGAGACCAGATGTACGGCCCCGTCGGCCATCGCGGCGCGACGGAGCAGACCTTGCGTCTCGCCATGGACGCGGACGGCCATCTGACCGCGCTGGAGCATCACGCCACGGCGCAGACGAGCAGCTTCGATGAGTTCATCGAGCCTGCGGCCAACGCATCCCACAACCTTTATGCGAGCCCGGCGATCGAGACCCGGCAGCAGGCGGTGCGGGTCGACATCGGCACCCCCGGACCGATGCGCGCGCCGGGCGAGGCGTCCGGCTCGGCGGCGCTGGAATGCGCCATCGACGAAGCGGCGCTCGCCTGCGGGCTTGATTCGCTGGAATTCCGGCTGCGCAATTATGCCGAAACCGATCCCGCCTCGGGCAAGCCGTTCTCGGCCAAGGCGCTGCGGGAATGCTACAGCCGGGGTGCCGAGCGCTTCGGCTGGGCGGGGCGGCCGCTCGCGCCCAGGCAGATGCGCGACAAGGCCGGCCATCTGGTCGGCTGGGGGATGGGCAGCGCGCTGTTTCCGGCGCCGATGTTCATGGCCGAGGCCCGCGCGACCCTGCGCGCCGACGGCACCGCCCTGGTCGAAACCGCGGGAGCCGACATGGGGCAGGGCGCCTGGACGGCGCTGGCCCAGATCGCCGCCGACGGACTCGGGCTGGATATAGAGCAGGTCGAGTTCCGCTCGGGTGCCTCCGATCTCCCCGACGGCGGTGTGGCAGGCGGCTCCGGCCACACGGCGACGGCGGGAAGCGCTCTCTACAATGCGGGAACCGACGCCATCGCCAAGCTCGCCGAACTCGCCAGCAGCGACCCGGACTCGCCCCTGTTCGGCTCCGGCAATGCCGGGGTCGAGGCGCGCGGCGGGCGGCTCTATCACCGCGAGGACGAGACCCGGAGCCAGAGCTATGCCGAGATCCTGAGCCGCGCCGGCGTCGCCACGCTGGAAGGGACCGGCAAGGGGGGGCGCGACCCGGCGCAGGCGGAAGCCCGCGCGATGTTCTCGCACGGCGCCGTCTTCGCCGAGGTCAAGGTCGATCCCGATCTCGGGCAGATGCGGGTGACGCGGCTGGTGGGGGCGTTCGCCGCGGGGCGCATCGTCAATCCCCGTCTGGCCACCAGCCAGCTCTACGGCGGCATGATCTGGGGCCTGTCGTTCGCCCTGCACGAGGAAGCGATCCATGACCGCCGCTCCGGACGGCCGCTGAACGCGGATCTGGCAGGCTACCACATTCCGGTCCATGCCGACATTCCCGCCATGGATGCGATCCTGGTCGACGAGGACGATCCCTATGTCAACGGGCTCGGGATCAAGGGAGTGGGCGAGATCGGCATCACCGGCACGGTGGGCGCCATCGCCAACGCCATCTGGCACGCCACCGGGGTGCGGGCGCATCGCTTTCCAATCCGGATCGAGGACCTCATCGCCTGAAGGCGATGGCTGCCGCGGGCCGCGCCGTTGAAGCGCGGGTCCCGCGGCAGGCGCCGCTGTCCACTGCCGTGGTCAAGGATGACCGTCAACGGTCGAAGTTGATCCATGTCATGTCATGGCCCCAAAGCCGGGCTAGAATTGCGACCGTCCCGTTTGCCAGATTGAGGATGGATGCCATGAAAGCCAGTCAATCAAGAACCGACAGTCCTGATGCCAGCAACCCCGACCACGAGAAGCGTCCGCATCATGAGCGGACCTGGACCGAGGAAATCGAGGTCACCGGCGAGCAGCTGGTTGCCACCGTCAAGCGGCTCGCCGCCGAGGGGCAGGTCCGCCGCATCAGGCTGACCGAGCCCGATGGCGACATCGTGCTCGACATGCCGCTGACCATCGGCGCCATCGCCGGCGGCGCCATCATGCTCGCGGCTCCCTTGCTGGCGATCATCGGCGCTCTGGCGGTGTTCGTGACCAAGGTCAGGCTGGAGATCGTCCGCGACGTGCCGCCACCGTCCGGAGGCACGAAAGCCGACGCCGCCTCCGCCGACGATACGCCGTCGATCTGATCGGAATCGCACCGGCACCCGGTGCGTCCGGCAGGCGGACGCCAGCGATGCCATGACAGCCTGCAGCAATCCTGGCCGGTCAGCCAGAAAGCCGTGGCGTGGCCCCCCCGGGCACCGAAGTCCTGCGCGGGCGGGACGGCTGGGTGCCGGCCGGATTCCATGGCACTTCCGCCTTCATGACGGCGGTCGGACCCAGCAACTGGGGCGTCTGGTTGTACTGGAGGTCGGCCAGCCGTTCAGCCGTCAGCCGCACCAGCTCCTCGAAGGTGATGGACCGGCGGTCGCGCAGGATGCTGGCGAGGCAGAAGGTGAATGCCCCGTAGCTTGTTGCTCCGTGGCGGTATTCGTAGGACAGCTGGTCCTCGCCGCAAGCCTCGACGATCAAGGGAAGAAAAGGGCCCAGCGGGCCTTCCGAGGCGGCAGCCGCAGCCTTGAATTCCGCCGAGGTTTCGCGCCTGAGCATTGCCGCCCGTCCGAGCCGGATCGTCGCGCCGTTGTCGCCGAAGAACCGGGCATTGTCCCTGGCCTTTGGGCTGAATTTCGGGTTGATGCGCTTGAAATCGCGGTCCACCCACATTTCCGTCGGAATGTCCCATTTCAGTTGCCGATGCCGGATGTCGTCGGGTGGAGAGATGCCGCGCGCCTTGGCGCCGCTCTGACGATGCATGCTGCCCGAGTGGCAGCAGTCGAAAAACATCATCAGCTGCGAATCGTAGGGAAGCTGACTGTAGAACTTGAAGATCTGCTCGTCCGAAATGCAGGTCTGCGGCGACCAGTCGAAATCCCAGGGCACCAGGGTTTCAGTCAGCCTGTCCGGCTCGATGTGTTCACCATATTCCGGGACCTGGGCACCATGGCCGCTGTAGAAGAAGACGCGCTGGTCGCCGGACTGGACATCGCCGAGCAGCCAGTCCAGCCGGTCGAGGATTCCGCTGGCTGTCGCCCGGTCATCGAGACAGGTCCTGATCTCTTCGGGCGCGAATCCGCATTCCTGGAGCACCGCGCTCATGGTGAAGACGTCGTTCACGCACCCCGCGAGCCGGTCGGATTCCCGCGGATACTCATTGATTCCCACCAGAAGCGCGCGCCTGCGCGTTTTCCGGGTCGTGCGGGGTGCCCGTTTCCAGGGCGCAGGGAGGCCGCGGAAGACCTTGGCATCGGCGGTCTTCAGGGCTAGCGGCTGCCAAAGCGAACCGACCGTGGTCGGGTGGGTGAGGTAGGAGACAGCGGAGTGGTCGGCCAGGCCCTGAATGTCGAAAGAGGTGAGCAGCTGGTTGAAATTGGCAACCCCCGGCATACGGATGGGGGCGGTGAAGACATCGTCGTGCTCGTTGTAAAGGTGGTGCCAATGGCGGACTGCGAGGGCGTTGACGCGTCCGTGGGTCAGGTTGCCGATGACGAAGGGGTTGGCGATCTGCGATCCGAGCGTGACGTAGTTGGCACTGCGCAGGATCGCCGCCACCTCCTCCTCTGCGGCGTCGGGGTGGCTGAACGCATTGTAAGTGATCAGTGAACCGAGGCTATGGGCCAGGATCACGTCGGGCTTGAATGCACGCACATGGTCGAGCACCAGTTTGCGGGTCTGCGCCTGGAAACCGGTGTCGTCGACCCACGCCACGACGTAGCCTGCCGTCCAACGGATCCGATCCGCCACGTCGCCAATGCCGCGCCCCTGCCGCCCGATCTGCGCGAAACCGCTTCGGCCGAGCTTCCACAGTGCGCCCATCGTTTCCGCGAAGCTGATCTTGGTCCTCTCGAAGATCGGATCGTACCGGGTGCCTTCGAACTCGAGCAACAGCGTGGCGGGGTCGCTGTCGAGTGCGCCGGCGATTGCTTCCCGCCACTCCGCCTCCCACGGGGTTGTCCGGTGATCACCAAGTCCATGAACACCGAGTACCTTGAGTTTCTTGGCCATCTATGCCTCCCCCATGATAACCTTCTGTCCGCTGAAGGTAAAGTTGAGCGAATTTCACAGTATCTCATAATCATGGATGCTGGAACCCAGTCATGAAATGCAGTTTGCTGTCGACATTACATGAAATTATTGGGAAGTGCGTCGCGCGCCGCCAGCGTGCGGCGGCAGCCGGACCTTGGCTGTTTGCTGTCAAAGCGATCGGTGCCGTCGCGGCAGGCACTGCCTCAGCGGAAACGGAGCGCCACTTCGGCGAGGATGTCCTCGGCATGAGTATACAGCAGCGACGAGGTGCCATCGCCAATGACGTCGAGCGTATGGTTGGGATAGGCAGATACCCATTCCCGGATGTCGTCCGGCTTGAGCACCGCGTCGTCGGTCCCGTGTATCCAATGGCAGGGTGCGGTGATGCGGATGAAATCGTCCGACCAGTTTGCCATCGCCGCACCGCCGTCCACCACGAAAGCCTTCGCTCCCTGGGCGATCAGGTGGCCGAGGCCGTCGAGCGACACCGCCATGACCTCCGGATCCCTTAGGCTCGCAAGTTGACCGGGATTTTCAGCGAAGTGTTCGTACAGGAACCGCTCGTGGCCGCGCTTGTTGAAGACGGCGATCGCGGCGCGGGTGATGAGTTCCATCAGGACCGGCGCATGCCTGGTAGCCGCCGCCGCCAGCCGGGTCTGGGGGTTCATTGAGCGCAGATGCCGACTTTCGTCGATCGGGATGCCGGCGCCGACCATGACCATGCCATGCAGCCGATTGGCGAATCGGCCGGCGACGCGGAAGGCGTGGCTGACCCCGCCCTGGTGGGCGACGATAACCAGATCTTCGATCCCCAGATGCTCGACCAGGGCTGCGGCATCGGACAGCACCGTGTCATCGAATCCCGCCTGCGGCAGCGGCGGGCTGCTCAGGCCAAAATGCGGGCGCGACGGCGCGATCAGCCGCAGGCCGTGGCGAAACAGCGCCGCGTTCATGCTCGGCGTAATGGTAGGCCCGAGGATGAGGCCATGGAAGAACAGTGCCGGCTTCCCGCATTCCGGTCCGTGCAGATAGTAGCCAAGCCTGCGGCCGTCGTGGAGGTCGAGCTGAAGCTGCCGGTTGATCTGCGTCTCAGTGACGAGGTTGGCGACCACCCGCGAAACATGCGAAGGGCCCGCCTGCGCGTCGCCGGCTTCGCCGATGGCGTTTGACAGTTCAGTCAGATAGCCGACGCTGGCGCCAAGCTGCACCAGCGCGGCGATCTTGTTGCGGCCGGTCTTGCGCATGATCGCCTTGATCTGGGAGCGGACGGTGGAGACCAGCCGGCCGCGCGCCTCGGCGATCTCGTCATAGGATAGGCCTTCCATCAGCCCCGCCAGCACCTCGCTTTCAGAACGGGTGAGGCTGAAGGGCGGCTCCATGAACGCGTCCTGCTTGGCGGTCCAGTCAATGTGCGACAGCGACAACGCCAGGGCCTCGGCATGGCTGCCGTCGGGTTGCTCGAGCCGGGCGCGAGCCAGCAGGCCGATGCAGCCTGCACCGTCGCGCTCCAGCGTGATGTTGAGCAGCACGGGACCGGCCGGCCCCGCGGACCGGGCGCCGAGCCCGCGAAGGGCCTTGTCGATGGCACGCAGCGACTCGTGGTCAAAGGGCAGCTGGGAGACCGCCGAAGGAGCTGTGACGCCGGTCAGGGCGGTCGCCGCGGCATTGGCGGTCAGCACCACGCCCCCCTTGGCCAGCAGCATGCGCGCATAGGCGGCTGGTCGGGACCCGGTGGTGCGGTCGCCGGGGAGAGCATCAAGCTGGCGGGCAATGCGGTCGACATGCGGCCGCAGGAAAGGATCTTCGGCCATGACGCGCGGAATGTCGGCGGCAAGCGACTCGATGCCGGAAAAGAAGTAGCTGTTGGACGCGTCGAGCAGCTTGTCGAACGAAGCGGGGTCGGCAGCGACCTCGTAGGCGCTGTCGAGCAGAACCAGCAGACGGTCGCGGGCGGCAAGCACTTGGTCCGGCACAGATGATCCCCTTGTCTCGGCAACTATACCCGCCTTTCAACGGGTTGCAATTGCTCCCAGGCATCGCCGCCGCAGGGACCATTGCGGCGGCCGTCCGCTTCACGCAGACGGGTGCGTTGACGGTACGCTGCCGGGCCCGCGCGTCCGAGGCAAAGTGTCAGGTCATGATCCGGTGCAGTTGCGACCGGAGTTGGTGCTCCTGCCTTGCGGGCCGATCAGTCGTCAAAATCCTCGTCGTCGTCATTGCTTGGCGCCGC
Source organism: Hoeflea marina (assembly GCF_003182275.1). Classification (GTDB taxonomy): domain Bacteria; phylum Pseudomonadota; class Alphaproteobacteria; order Rhizobiales; family Rhizobiaceae; genus Hoeflea; species Hoeflea marina. The sequence goes on along the minus strand of NZ_QGTR01000004.1, from coordinate 86,942 downwards.
GCTGACGCTGGCCTGGCGGGCGGGACGCTCGGAGGGATCGCGGCCGATCTCGGACTTCAGCGACTGCAGGTCAATGAAGTAGTCCGCCTGCCGGCGCAGATCGTCGGCGATCATCGGTGGCTGGGTGGCGAGCGACGAGACGACGGACACTTTCCGGCCCTTGCGCTGCAAAGCCTCGACGAGCGAGGTGAAGTCGCCGTCGCCGGAGAAGATCACCAGATGATCCACCACTTCCGACTGTTCCATGGCATCGATGGCAAGCTCGATGTCCATGTTGCCCTTGATCTTGCGGCGGCCCATGGAATCGGTGAATTCCTTGGCCGGCTTGGTCACGACCTTGTAGCCGTTGTAGTCGAGCCAGTCGATCAGTGGTCGGATCGAGGAGTATTCCTGGTCCTCGATCAGCGCTGTATAGTAATAGGCGCGCAACAGATATCCGCGTTGCTGGAAACACTTCAGCAGCTTTCGGTAATCGATGTCGAAGCCGAGGCTCTTTGATGCCGCATAGAGGTTTGCGCCGTCGATGAACAAGGCAATCTTTTCCCGTGGATCAAACATGCAATATTGTCCTGTGTGAAATTGTGGGTCTCGTCAATTCGATGCTCGCCGGTCCGGAATGTGCCTGAATCACCCCGGCCAGATGTTTGCACAGTCCATATCAATCCCCAAAATCAACATCTAGCAACAGGGCAGGCGAAAACAAGCGCCGGATCAGACAAATAGGGACCATGACAGCAAACCGGCCGGAGGCGCCGGAGTTCCCCGCCCGCAAAGAAAAAGCCGGTTTCGGACACCCTTGCGGCAAAATAGCCACATTTGCCGCGTCTCTCCGCAGGCTGCAGGTTGCCAAATGACTTGAATTTGGCGGCCAATGGGTTTATCGCCAAGCCCAATCCCTGAATTTCCGTTTGCAAAGGACAGGCAATGGCCCGCGTCACAGTCGAAGACTGCATCGACAAAGTTGAAAACCGTTTCGAACTCGTCCTTCTCGCCAGCCACCGCGCCCGCCAGATCTCGCAGGGCGGACAGATCACCATCCCGCGCGACAACGACAAGAATCCCGTCGTGGCGCTGCGCGAAATCGCCGACGAGACGCTTTCTCCGGGTGACTTGAAGGAAGACCTCATCCATTCGCTTCAGAAGCACGTCGAAGTCGATGAGCCCGAGCCCGATCCCGCGCAGTTCCTGCCCGCAGACGGCGCCGAGGACGTTGCCGCCGATGCCGACGCACCGGAATCGGTGTCTTTTGCGGCCATGTCGGAAGAAGAGCTGCTTGCCGGCATCGAAGGGCTTGTGCCGCCGGAGAAAAGCGACGACTATTGAGCCCTGAGGCCCGATAGACATCCGAAGCGAACAATGCGCCGGTCGTTGAACTCGGCGCATTTTTTATTCTGTTCGGAGTGTGCATTCGATGATGCGTCAGTACGAGCTCGTGGAGCGCGTGCAGAAATACAAGCCCGATGTCAACGAGGCTCTGCTCAACAAAGCTTATGTCTACGCCATGCAGAAGCACGGCAAGCAGACCCGCGCCAGCGGCGATCCCTACATCTCGCACCCGCTGGAAGTGGCGGCGATTCTCACCGGTATGCACCTCGACGAGGCCACGATTGCCGTGGCGCTCCTGCATGACACGATCGAGGACACGTCGGCGACCCGGGCAGAGATCGACGAGCTGTTCGGCGAGGAGATCGGCCGGCTGGTCGAAGGCCTGACCAAGATCAAGAAACTGGATCTCGTCTCCAAGCGCGCCAAGCAGGCGGAAAACCTTCGCAAGCTGCTGCTGGCGGTCTCCGATGACGTGCGGGTGCTGCTGGTCAAGCTCGCCGACCGGCTGCACAACATGCGCACGCTGGAGCATGTTCCGCCGGAGAAGCGGGCCCGGATAGCCGAAGAGACGATGGATATCTATGCGCCGCTTGCCGGCCGCATGGGCATGCAGGACATGCGCGACGAACTCGAGGGCCTGGCCTTCAAGACCCTCAACCAGGAAGCCTATGAGACGGTGACGGCGAAGCTCGCCGAGCTCTCTGGTCGCAAGCAGGACCTGATCCGCACCATCGAGGATGAGCTGACGTCGCTATTTGCCCAGGAAGGGCTCGCGGCCACCGTCAAGGGGCGGCAGAAGAAGGCCTATTCGGTGTTTCGCAAGATGCAGTCGAAGTCGCTTTCCTTCGAGCAGCTTTCCGATGTCTACGGTTTCCGCATTCTCGTCGACACGAAGGCGGACTGCTACAGGGCGCTGGGAATCGTGCACATGCGCTGGTCGGTGGTGCCGGGGCGGTTCAAGGACTATATCTCGACGCCGAAGCAGAATGACTACCGGTCTATCCACACCACCATCGTCGGCGCTTCGCGGCAGCGGGTGGAACTGCAGATCCGCACCAAGCGCATGCATGAGATCGCCGAGTTCGGCGTTGCCGCGCACGCGCTTTACAAGGATGGGGTCGGCGGCGACGGTCAATTGCTGTCCAAGGATTCGCGCGCCTATTCCTGGCTTCGCCACACCATCGAGGCGCTCTCGGAAGGTGACAATCCGGAGGAATTCCTCGAGCACACCAAGCTCGAGCTGTTCCAGGACCAGGTGTTCTGCTTCACGCCCAAAGGCCAGCTGATCGCGCTGCCGCGTGGCGCCACGCCGATCGATTTCGCCTATGCGGTGCACACCGATGTTGGCGACACCTGCGTCGGCGCCAAGATCAACGGCCGGATCATGCCGTTGGTGACGCGGTTGTCGAATGGCGACGAGGTGGAGATCCTGCGCTCGGGCGTCCAGGTTCCGCCGCCCGCCTGGGAGGAAATCGTTGTCACCGGCAAGGCGCGTGCCGCTATCCGCCGCGCCACCCGAACCGCCGTGCGCAAGCAGTATTCCGGCCTCGGGATGCGGATTCTCGAACGCACCTTCACCCGCGCGGGCAAGCCGTTCTCCCGTGATGCGCTCAAGCCGGTGCTGCACCGGATTGGCCACAAGGACATCGAGGACGCGCTCGCCGCCGTGGGCCGAAACGAGATCTCCTCGGAAGACGTGTTCCGCGCCGTCTACCCGAACCACCAGGAAGACCGGGTCTCGACACACAAGCCTGTCGACGAAGGCTGGTTCAACCTGCGCAGCGCCGCCGGACTGATCTTCCGCCTGCCGGGCCTGAACAAGTCGTCCAAGGCGGCCAAGGCCGGCAAGGGCGCCATCGCCGGGCTGTCGGGCGGCGCCGACGCGATGCCGATCCGCGGCATGGACGACAATTCGATCGTCAGCTTCGGACCCGGCGGCGCCGTTCCCGGCGACCGCATCGTCGGCATTCTCGAAGCCGGCGCCGGCATCACCATCTATCCGATCCAGTCGCCGCAGCTGACCCGGTTTGACGACGAACCGCAGCGCTGGGTCGATATCCGCTGGGACATCGACGAGAACAACAAGAGCCGCTTTCCAGCCAAGATTCTGGTCACCGCGATCAACGCGCCTGGGACGCTTGCCGATGTGGCGCAGACCATCGCCATCAGCGACACCAACATCCAGAGCCTCGGAATGGTGCGGGTGGCGGCTGATTTCACCGAGATGCTGGTGGATCTGCAGGTCTGGGATCTCAAGCACCTCAATCAGCTGATCAGTCAGCTCAAGAGCCTGAGCAGCGTGTCGAGCGTGGAACGGGTCTACAATTAGGTGCGGACGTTTACGAAGTGTTGGGCTCCGTGCGCGCAAAGTGACGACACGAATGGCGCAAGTCCGACGCTTGCGGGCCTGATGTCTTACCGCTGACACAATAAGGGACGTATACGGATTTTATGTTGTTCCGTCGCCGCCGACCCCAGGGTTTCTGGTCCAGACTGCGCACCGCGCTCTGGCCGCGGCGGTCGTTCTCGCGCTCGATCCAGTATTTCGTCAAGCGTGTGCTGCGTCTGACCGCATCCCCGCACGGGATCGCCGCGGGCGTGGCGGCCGGCGTGTTCGCCTCCTGGACGCCGCTGCTGGGCTTCCATTTCATCCTGGCTTTCGCGATTGCGTACCTGATCGCCGGCAACATGGTCGCTGCGGCACTTGGCACGGCTGTCGGCAACCCGCTGACATTCCCATTCATCTGGGCTCTGACCATGAAGGTCGGCAATTTCATCATCGGCATCGAGCAGGGCACCCGGCACTCCCATGTCAATCTGGAGGCGCTGCTGCGCCATCTCGACATGAGCCAGTTGTGGGAACCTGTGCTCAAGCCCATGCTGATCGGCGCAATGCCGCTTGGCATTGTGTCGGCTGTTGTGTTCTACATCGCCACCTATTGGTCGGTGTCGGTGTTCCAGAACCGCCGCCGCCTGCGGCTGGCCGCCAAGGCCAAGCAGCGCGTCAGCAATCTGGCGGGCGGCCATATGGCCTGACCCGCCTTCCGCGGAGGGGGTTTGGGTGATCATCGGAATTGGCAGCGACCTGATCGACATCAGACGGGTCGAAAAAACCCTTGAACGTCATGGCGAGCGGTTCACCAACCGCTGCTTCACCGAGGTCGAGCGGGTCAAGTCCGACCGGCGAGCGCAGCGCGCAGCGTCCTACGCCAAGCGCTTCGCCGCCAAGGAGGCCTGCTCGAAGGCCCTCGGTACAGGCCTGGCGCAGGGAGTGTTCTGGCGCGACATGGGCGTGGTCAACCTGCCCGGCGGCAAGCCGACCATGCAGCTGACCGGAGGGGCCGCGGCGCGGCTTGCGCTGATGACGCCGGAAGGCAAGGCGGCGATCATCCATCTGACGATCACCGATGACTATCCGCTGGCGCAGGCCTTCGTGATCATCGAGATTCACGACGCGGCCGGCTGAGGGAGCGCCGGTCCCATTGTCGCACATGGCTTGCCCGGAAGCTGTTGCCGCACGGCGGACAAAGGTCTAGAGAAGTCGGCGGATGACATCCGGCGGGGCATGGACCTCGCCGAAATGTCATGAGGGCTGTGGTCGCCAATTCGGCGCGCCGCCCCGAGAATGGAATTGCCGGAGTTGACGTGCCGCCCGAGAGGGCCTGCCGCCAGCGCGATCCGCGACTACAAAGAGGAATACATGCGCGTGGCCGACACAACAAAACAAACATCGGGCGGACTTTGGGAAAACGTCAAGGTCCTCGTCCAGGCGCTGCTGCTGGCTCTGGTCATCCGGACACTGCTGTTCCAGCCGTTCTCCATTCCGTCGGGCTCGATGATGGAGACGCTGCTGGTGGGAGATTACCTGTTCGTCTCCAAATATTCCTACGGCTATTCCAAATACTCCGTGCCGTTCTCGCCGAACCTGTTCTCGGGCCGCATCTTTGGCTCCGCTCCCGAGCGAGGCGACGTGGCCGTCTTCCGTCTGCCCAGCGATCCCCGCGTCGACTACATCAAGCGCGTCATCGGTCTGCCGGGTGACCGGATCCAGATGAGGGACGACGTGCTGTACATCAACGACGTGGCGGTGCCGCGCGAGCAGGTCGGGAATTTCAAGCCCGAGGGCCAGTATGACACGGGCGCGGAAGTGCCTGTCTTCCGCGAAACCCTGCCGAACGGCGTTTCGTACACGACGCTCGACCTCTCGCCCAATTCGCCCGGCGACAACACGCGCGAATTCCTGGTGCCCGAAGGCCATTACTTCATGATGGGCGACAATCGCGACAATTCCGCCGACAGCCGCTTCACCGTCGGCTACGTGCCGCTGGAGAACTTCATCGGCCGCGCCACCATCGTCTTTTTCTCCATCGGCGGCGATGCCTCGCCGCTCGAACTGTGGAAGTGGCCCACCGAGCTCCGGCTTGACCGCTTCTTCAAATCCGCCCAGCGATGAAGCGGGCCGCGATCGCAGCGGCGGCGGCCATCGGGCGGATCGAGGAGCGGGTCGGCCACCATTTCGCCGACCAGGACCGGCTGCAGCGGGCGCTGACCCATTCGAGCCTGCGCACCGGCGCTGGCGGCAATTACGAGCGGCTGGAGTTTCTTGGCGACCGGGTGCTTGGGCTCTGCGTGGCGGAGCTGCTGTTCCGCAATTTCCGCAATGCCGATGAAGGCGAGTTGTCGGTCCGGCTCAATGCGCTGGTCTCTGCGCAGACCTGCGCCAGCGTCGCCGACGACCTCGGCTTGCACGAATTCATCCGCACTGGAGCCGACGTCAAGAAGCTGACCGGCAAGCGGATGGCCAATGTCCGGGCGGACGTGGTAGAATCGCTGATCGCGGCGATCTATCTTGATGCCGGCCTCGAGGCGGCGCGGGAGTTCATCGAGCGCAACTGGTCTGCCCGGGCGCTGGAATCGGACGCGGCGCGGCGCGACGCCAAGACGGAACTGCAGGAATGGGCGCATGCCCGCTTCGGGGTGACGCCGCTTTACAGGATTGCCGACCGCAGCGGGCCCGATCACGAGCCGGTCTTCGTGGTCACGGTCGAAATCAAGGGCGTTGAGCCCGCCACCGGCGAGAGCCGCTCGAAGCGGGCGGCGGAGCAGGCGGCGGCGACAGCCATTCTCCAACGGGAAGGTGTGTGGCTATGATGCCCGCATCCGGACAGGACTTTCATGACTGATGACATCACACCGATGATGGTGGACACCGGCGACACGCGTTCCGGCTTCGTGGCGCTGATCGGCGCGCCCAACGCCGGCAAGTCGACGCTGGTCAACCAGCTCGTAGGCGCCAAGGTCACCATCGTCTCGCACAAGGTGCAGACGACGCGGGCGCTGGTGCGCGGCATTGCCACCAAGGACAGGACCCAGATCGTACTCATCGACACGCCGGGCATCTTTTCGCCGCGGCGCCGGCTCGACCGGGCGATGGTCACCACCGCCTGGGGCGGCGCCAAGGATGCCGACATCGTGCTGGTGCTCATCGACGCCGAGCGCGGTCTGAAGGGCGAGGCCGAGGCGATGCTGGAAGCGCTCAAGGACGTCTACCAGCCGAAGATCCTGGTGCTCAACAAGGTCGACCAGGTGCGCCGCGAGTTGCTTTTGAAGCTGACCCAGGAATGCAACGCCAAGGCGGATTTCGCGCAGACCTTCATGATCTCGGCGCTCAACGGTTCGGGCTGCGACGATCTGCTCTCCTATCTTGCCGGGACGTTGCCGGAGGGACCCTGGTACTATCCCGAGGACCAGATCTCCGACCTGCCGATGCGGCAGCTGTCGGCGGAAATCACCCGCGAGAAGCTCTATCTGCGACTGCACCAGGAGCTGCCCTATTCCTCGCATGTCGAGACCGAGCGCTGGGAAGAGAAGAAGAACGGTTCGGTGCGCATCGAGCAGGTGATCTATGTCGAGCGCGACAGCCAGAAGAAGATCGTGCTCGGCCACAAGGGCGAGACCATCAAGGCCATCGGCCAGTCGGCGCGCAAGGACATCGGCGAGATCCTCGAGCAGGAGGTGCATCTCTTCCTGTTCGTCAAGGTGCGCGAGAACTGGGGCGACGATCCGGAGCGCTACCGCGAGATGGGACTTGAATTTCCCAAGTGAGCGGGCAATCTCGACACCATGGAATGGCGTGACGAGGGAATCATCCTGGGACTGCGGCGGCACGGGGAAACCTCGGCCATCGCCGAGGTGATGACCCGCGCCCACGGCCGCCACCTCGGCATCGTCCGCGGCGGCCGCTCCCGGCGCATGCAGCCGGTGCTGCAGGCAGGCAATTCCGTCGACCTGGTCTGGCGGGCGCGGCTTGACGAGCATCTGGGCCAGTACCAGGTGGAGCTCACGCAATCGCGCGCCGGACGGCTGATGGAGAGCGCCACCGGCGTGCATGGGGTGCAGGCGATGGCCGCTCTTCTCAGGCTGCTGCCCGAGCGTGACGCCCATCCCCGCCTGCACGACGCCTTCGCGATCATTCTCGACAGCCTGGACGAACCGGCAAAGGCGGGGGCGCTCTATGTGCGCTTCGAACTGGCGGTGCTCGAGGATCTGGGCTTCGGTCTCGATCTGAGCGAATGCGCAGCCACGGGCGCGCGCGCCGACCTGACCTTCGTCTCGCCGAAATCCGGACGCGCGGTGAGTACCGAGGCCGGCGGCCCCTGGTCGGACAAGCTGCTGACCCTGCCGGAATTCCTCACCAACCGCGAGCGCGCCTGTGTCGATCCGGCCGACCTCGCCGATGCCTTCAAGCTGACCGGCTACTTCCTCAACCGGCACGTCTTCGAGGCGCGGGGAATCGAAGCCTCCGTGTCGCGCGAGAGCTTCTGCGCCGTGGCGCTCCGGGCCCTGTCCGACAATCCGGCGGCTGCGCTGCCCGAACCCATGAAGGCGGCAATCCCATGAATGATGCGCCAACCCCGAACCGACACGATCCGCATGTCGGCGTGGTGCCGCTGGAGACGATCGCGGAGGAGGGCGGTCTGAAGGTCATGCAGGGCATCCTCGAGGGCAGGTTGCCGGGGGCGGCTCTCGTCAGGACACTGAACATGACGCTGGCGCGGGTCGAGGAGGGGGTCGTCGAGTTTCGCGGCACGCCCACGGTCGACCACCTCAATCCGATCGGCACCATTCACGGCGGCTGGGCCGCGACGATCATGGATTCGGCTCTGGCCTGCGCGGTGATGACGACGCTGGCGCCGGGCGAGGCCTACACCACGGTCGAATTCAAGGTCAATCTGACGCGGCCGATCCTGCCGTCGACCGGCGAGGTCAGCTGCGAGGGCCGGGTCGTGCACCGCGGCCGCACCATCGCCACGTCGGAAGCGTTCCTGCGTGACGCTTCGGGCAAGCTGCTGGCGCACGGCACCGAGACCTGCGCCATCTTTCCGATTGCCAGCGTGCGGCGCTGACAGGCTCGGGCCGATGAGCCCTCTGAAAGCGGCGCGCCAGTCCTCTTCGGGCTGATGCCTCAGGCAAATGTAATACGGCTGTCATGTCCGAGCCATAGGAGGTGACGGGACGCATTTGCTCGTAGCCAACAATGGAGATTAACATGAAAAGTGCATTGATCGCATCGCTTGCGGTTGCATTCTCGACCGGTGTGGCGCTCGCCCAGGAACTGCCGCAGAAAGACTCCAAGTGGTTCACCGACGCCCAGGCCAAGATCCAGGAAATGGTCGCCCGTCAGCCGAACACCAAGCGCGCCAAGAATGTGATCCTGTTCACGGCGGACGGCAACGGCGTCGGCACCAACTATGCCATCCGGCTGTTCTCCGGCCAGCAGGCCGGCGGTCTCGGCGATGATTATGTCCAGCCGCAGGAAGCCTTCCCGAACCTTGCCCTGGTCAAGACCTACACCACCAACGGCCAGACCCCGGACAGCGCGCCGACCGCATCGGCGATGAACACGGGCGTGAAGTCGAAGAACACGATGATCAATGTCGACGAATCGGTCTCCGTCAGTGACTGCGCCGGCATGGCCGGCCACGAACTCAAGACCTTCGCCGAGATCGTCAGCGAGAACGGCAAGTCGGTCGGCGTCATTTCCACCGCCCGCATCACCCATGCGACCCCGGCCGGCGTCTATGCCAAGACCGTCAACCGCGACTGGGAAGACAACAGCCGCCTGCCGGAAGGCTGCACAAACCAGAAGGACATCGCCGCGCAGCTCATCGACCAGATGAAGGCGGGCGTGATCGACATCGCCCTGGGCGGCGGCCGCGGCCATTTCATCCCGGCTGAAGTCACCGACGGCGAAGGCAAGACCGGCAAGCGCACCGACGGCCAGAACCTCATCGAAGCGGCCCAGGCCAATGGCGCGCAGTATGCCTGGAGCGACGAGGATTTCGCCAAGCTGACGCTCGACGGTTCGCCGATCCTCGGCCTCTTCGAGTCCTCCCACATGAAGTACGAGGCCGATCGCAGCGGCGAGCCGAGCCTGGCGGAGATGACGGCCGCGTCGATCAAGTCGCTGCAGAGCAACGAGAACGGCTTCTATCTCTCCATCGAGGCCGGCCGAGTCGATCATGCCAACCACGACGGTAACGGCTATCGCACCTTGACCGACGGCAAGGCCTTCGCCGACGCCATTGCGCTCGCCGACGAGCTCACCAATGACGAGGACACCCTCATCATCGTCACCGCCGACCATGAACACGCAATTTCCTTCAACGGCTACTGCGGCCGCGGCTCGCCGATCACCGGCCTTTGCTATGACATCGACGATGCCGGCGTGAAGCACACCGAAGAACCCCTCAAGGGTGCCGACGGCAAGCCTTTCACCGTTATCGGATTTCTCAACGGTGTCGGCTCGGTGCTGAAGGAAGACAAGCAGTGGACCGGTTCGCGCCCGGAACTGACCAACGACGAGGCGATGGACAAGGACTACATCCAGCAGGCGCTGATCCCGATGTCGTCGGAAACCCATTCGGGCGAAGATGTCGCCGTGATGGCGAAGGGTCCCTGGGCGCACCTGTTTGACGGCGTGATCGAGCAGAACTACATTTTCCACGTCATGAACTATGCGGTGAACGCGGAGTAGTCCGTCCGCGCAATCGGAGAGGCCCGCTCGCGCGGGCCTTTCCTGTTCCGGGCCCCGCGCCCGTGGAGAAGGAGCACGACGATGGATCGCAGGCATTTCCTGCTGGCAGCCCTCGGCCTTCCGGCCATCGCGGCGGCAGCTCCCTGGCCGGCGCGTGCCGACGACACGATCAGGCTTCGCGACCTCTACAACAAGGATCTCAGCTTTTCCGGATACGCCCTGGAGCGTGAAGGCGAGCGGGTCTCGATCAGCGGCTATATGGCGCCCCCGCTCAAGGCGGAGAGCCATTTCTTCGTTCTCACCAACCGGCCGCTGGCGGTCTGCCCGTTCTGCGAGACGGAAGCGCAGTGGCCTGACGACATTCTGGCCGTCTACTGCAAGCGCGTCATCGAGGTCATTTCGTTCAACACGCGCATCGTCACCCGCGGCAAGCTGGAACTGGGCACGTTCACCGATCCGGAGACCGGTTTCGTCAGCCGGGTGCGCCTGGCCGATGCCGTCTACGAAAGGGCCTGATCGTGCCGGGACTCCATCTGGAGGTTAGCCAACTCGCGGTCACCGGGGCCGGGGGCAGGGTGCTGGTGCGCGCCGACCGGCTGTCGGTCGCCCCCGGCGAGGCGATCGGCATCCGCGGTCCGTCGGGTGCGGGAAAGTCGACGCTGCTGTTCGCGCTCGCCGGCCTGCAGCCGTCGACCAGCGGCAGCATCAACTGGGGCGGCGTCGAGTTGCTGTTGATGGGCGAGGGGGAACGCGCCCGGTTTCGCCGCGACCATGTCGGCCTGGTGTTCCAGGATTTCCTGCTGTTCGAGGAGTTGACCGCCACAGGCAATGCGGCGCTTGCCGCGGCCTTCTGCAGTCGGCGCGAGGCACAGCCCGTCCGCGCCCGCGCCGCAGCCCTGCTTGAGCGGCTGGGAATCGGCACGGGGCCGCGCAATGTCATGAGCTTTTCCGGCGGCGAGCGGCAGCGCGTGGCGCTGGCCCGGGCGCTTGCCAACGATCCGGCGATCATCCTTGCCGACGAGCCGACCGCCAGCCTCGACCGGGAGACGGCCGACCGGATGATCGACGATCTCCTCGACCTCGTCCGCCACGCTGGCAAGACGCTGATCGCGGTCAGCCACGATCCGCATCTGCTCATGCGGATGGACCGCCGCGTCGATGTTATCGACGGCAGGCTGAGGGAAGGCGAAGCCGTTGCCTGACATCCTCCTCGATGCCTGGCAGGGTCTGGCCCCGTCGCTGCAGGACGGCCTGGTGCTCGCCGGGCTGCTGGCGCCGGCGGTGCTGACCGGCCTGGTGGTTACATTCGGCTTTCGCCCGCTGGTGCTGGTGCCCTCGCTGATCTGGCGCTACCGTTGGACCAATCTGGTGTTCGTGGCGCTGATCGCCGTCTCCGTCGGCCTCGGCGTCGGGTTGACGGCGCAGGAACGGGGCCTGCGTCAGGGAACGGCGCGGGCGGCCGAGAAATTCGACCTCATCGTCGCGGCGCCGGGCAGTGAGATCACCATGCTGTTTGCCGCCGTCTACCTGCAGCCCAGCGACGTGCCGCTGCTCGACGGCGCGGCCTACCAGCGGATCGTCAGCGCCGACAATGTCAGCCTTGCTGCGCCCATCGCCTATGGCGACAGCCATGACGGCGCGCCGGTGATCGGCACCACGCCGCAGTTCGTCTCCCACCTGTCGGGCGCTCTGGTCGAGGGCCGGCTGTTTGGCCGGAGCGGCGAGGCGGTGGCGGGTTCGGCCGTCTCCCTGAGGCTCGGCGCCGAATTCACGCCAGCACACGGGATGGGCGACGAAGCCGATGCCGCGGCCCATGCCGGCGCCGGAACGGTGATCGTCGGCCGGATGGCCGCCACCGGCAGTCCCTGGGACAAGGCGATCCTGGTGCCGGTGGAGGCGGTATGGGAGGTTCACGGGCTTGCCAACGGCCACGCCCCGGAGCGGAGTGCGCAGATCGGCCCGCCCTTCGACCCGGAGCATTTTCCAGGCACGCCTGCCGTGATGGTTCATGCCGAGACGCTGTGGGCGAGCTATGCGCTGCAGTCCGAATTCACCACCGACAGCACCATGGCGTTCTTTCCCGGAACGGTGCTCTCGCGGCTGCACGGACTGATGGGGGACGTGCGCCAGATCATGTCGATGATGGCGATCGTCACCCAGGTGCTGGTTACCGCCGGGGTGCTCACAGGACTGGTGGTGCTGACGCGGCTGTTCGCGCGCCGGCTGGCGCTGCTCAGGGCGCTCGGCGCACCGCGCCGCTTCGTCTTCTCCGTGGTCTGGTGCTATGCCGCGACCCTGATCGGCGGCGGTGCGCTGCTCGGGCTCGCGGTCGGCCATGTTGCCACCGGCATCCTGTCGCGCGAGATCAGCCGCCGCACCGACATTCTGGTCGATGCCAGCCTGGCCTGGCCGGAATTTCATCTGATCGCCGGCTTTGTCAGCATGACCATGCTGCTGGCGTTGCTGCCGGCATTTCTCGCGCTCACCCGCCCCGTCATCGACGACCTGAGAGGATGAAGACCATGCTTGTCCGACTTGTTGCATCCGTGCTGCTGCTGGCCGCGTCTTCCGGCCCGTCCCTGTCGGCGGGATCCGGCCATGCCGTCGGCGCCGCCGAGCATGTCAGCGAACTTGACGGCGTGCGCATCATCCATGCCTGGACCCGCGCCACCTCGACGCCGGAGGCGCTGGTCTATCTCGAACTGGAAAACCGGTCGGGCAGGACGGTGTCGCTGATCGGCGGGGAGAGCGAGAGCGGGTCCGCAGTCACCCTGGTCGGCCTCCGGTTCAGGGATGGCGCCGCCGAGCTGGTCACCCTCCCGGCGGTCCCCGTGAAGGACGGCGCCGAGCTGCATCTCGATCCTGAGGGCCTGGCCTTGCGGGTCGAGGGGTTGAAGGAACCGCTCCACCCGGGCGATGTCATCGAGATCGAGGTCCGGCTCGAAAGCGGACATGTCGATGTCGATGTCGAGGTGGAGGCTGCGGACGCGACGGGCCACTCGCATGCAGGCCATGCGCACTGAGGCGGGCCCACGGGACGTGCCTCGAACGCCATCGCGGCACACCTGACGGATCATCTGACGGCGCATCGCCGCGTGCGGTCAAGGCCGGCTGGCGTCGCCGGCGAGATGGCCGATCACCCGGCTCCGAAAGTCCCCGTCTTGCCAGGCAGCGGCGCCGGAAATGCGCAGCACCTCCGCGCCGCCGGCATCGAGAAACAGCGTCACGGGATAGCCGGTGATGCGGAAGCGTCGGCCGGCCTCCGCCGCATCGATGAGATCGGTCCGGAAGTCGGGCAGGCCGAGTTCGGTGTCGAGGAACTGACGGACGTCTTCGGGCTGGCGGGTGTCGACCGAGATGACGATCATCCGTTCCTCAAGTCCCGCCGGAAGGGTTTGCCGGAAGCGGGCGAGCTCCGGCAGCTCGCGGCGGCAGGGCGTGCACCAGGTGGCCCAGAGATGCACCACCGAAGGCGCCGGCGGCAGGATGTCGTCGAGGCGCCGCGGCGCGATCGCCGTTTCCGCCTGCGCGGCCCGAGCGGGGCCTGCAGACAGGGCGGCGGGCTGGGTGGCCCGGGCGCCGGCCATCCCCGGAGCCTGCAGCAGCGCGAAGGCGCACAGCAGGACCAGGAACGGCCGCGCCCGGCTCATTCCGCCGGAGCCAGCGCCGGGCGGACCACCGCCTGCTCCTTGATCGGCCAATGGACGATGGCGGCGAACAGGCCGAGCGCCACGCCGAGCCACCAGACCGGGTTGTAGGTGCCGAACTGGTCGTAGAGGTAGCCGCCCAGCCATACGCCGAGGAACGAGCCGACCTGGTGCGAGAGGAAGACGACGCCGCCGAGCATGCCGAGATGGCGGGTGCCGAACATGATGGCCACCAGCGCATTGGTTGGCGGCACGGTGGAGAGCCACAACAGTCCCATGACGATGGCGAAGACGACCACCGAGGTGCCGGTCTGCGGCAGCAACAGGAAGGCGGTGACCGCGATCGAGCGGCCGATATAGATCCAGACCAGCGACATCGGCTTGGAGTAGCGCTGTCCGAGATAGCCAGAGGCGAGCGAGCCGATGATGTTGAAGAAGCCGATCAGCGCCAGCGACAGCACCGCATAGGAGCTCTCGATGCCGATGTCGCGCAGATAGGCGGGGAAATGGGCGGTGATGAAGGCCACCTGGAAGCCGCAGACGAAGAAACCCGAGACCAGCAGCACATAGCTCCTGTGACCGAGCGCCTCGCGCAGCGCTTCGCCGATCGACTGCTTGTACTCGATCGCCTTCTGCGAGCCGGAATTGGCATTGCCGCGCAGCGGGATGGCGAGGAACGGGACGATGACCATCATGCCGGCCATCCACAAGAGCGCCTCCTTCCAGCCATAGGCGTCGATGAGGCCCTGGCTCAGCGGCGCGAAGACGAACATGCCGGCCGAGCCCGCCGCCGTGCCAATGCCGAAGGCGAGCGACCGGCGCTCCGGCGCCACGTTGCGTGCGAAGGCGGCAAGCACGATGCCGAAGGAGGCCGAGGCGATGCCGAGGCCGATGAGGACGCCGCCGCCGAGATAGAACCAGCCTTCGCTCGGCGCCACCGACATGGTGAAGAGGCCGCCCGAATAGAGCAGCGCCGACAGCGCCAGCACCTTCCAGGTGCCGAACTTGTCGGCGATGGCGCCGAAGATCGGCTGGCCGAGACCCCAGAACAGGTTCTGGATCGCCATGGCGAGGCCGAAGGTGGTGCGGTCCCAGCCCCTGTCGGCCAACATCGGCAGCTGAAAGAACCCCATCGCCGAACGCGGCCCGAAGGACATCAGAGCGATCAGGCAACCGGCGGTAATGATGAGCCAGGGCAGGGCGGGTCGCGACGTCGTGACGGTGGATGTCATGGCTGTTCTCCAGATGCCTCAGGCATCAGCTCTCGCGGGGCCGGTGCAGTCAGCGCGGTGCAGGTGGCGCAAATGGCCCCGCTGGCGCGACCGCGCATCGGGGGTATGCCGGATCGCACATTAGGCAAAGGTTTGGCGCCGGCAAGTTCAATTTTTCAATGAGACGATCAGTTTCCCTGATTCATGGAAGGAGAGCAGGATCCTCCGGGCGGAGGCTTGCCTGGCCGGTCACGGCCGGGTCACACTGCGGGCAGATCGAGCCGGCCTTCAGGAGGCACCCATGACAGTCCGACGCATTGTGGCAAATATTTCGGTTCCCGAAGACGGCTTGGAGGCGGCGCGCCGTTTCTATGGTGGTGTTCTTGAGATGGACGTGGCCATGGATCTGGGCTGGATCGTCACCTTTCACAGCGATGCGACCACGACCCCGCAGCTGAGCGTTGCCAGCCAGGGTGGTTCCGGTACGCCGGTGCCCGAACTTTCCGTCGAGGTCGACGATCTGGACGCCGTCCGTCGTCGCGCGGTCGCCGCCGGATATGAGGTGGAGTACGGGCCGGTGACCGAGTCCTGGGGCGTGCGGCGGTTCTTCGTCCGGGATCCATTCGGCAGGCTCGTCAACATTCTCTGCCATATCTGAAGCACAACGCGCCAATTCAGCCTCCCGCGTTGTGCTTCAGCTCTTTCGTGTCCTTATCCCGAAACCGTGCGGCCCTTTCGGGCGAGATGCATTCGCGGCTCATGAACGAGTTCCGAATTTGAGGGCGAAGGGGCTAAATCAGCCCGAGATTGTAGACCTCCCGAATCCGCTGTAAGGAATTTGCGGGGCCTGGTGGAGTCGAATGGTCATGGACGGTTTTTTCCTGCTCGTCGGAGTGGCGTTCCTGTTAGTCTGGGTGACCAAGGTCAGCCGCCGTGCCGATGCCCTCGAACGCCGGATGACGGCGATGTCGCACGAACTTGCCGTCCTGCGCGGCGGCGCGCCGCCTTCCGAGCAGGGCACAGTATCTCCGGTCGTCACGGACATTCCGGACCGCTCCGAGCCGGCCGAAGCGACGGCATCTGCGCCCGAATTCGCGGCCGCCGATGAGCCGGCGCCGCTGCCGGCGGAACCGGCAGTCTCCCTGCCTAAGCCGAAGCGCGACCTCGAGAGCCTGATCGGCGGCAGCTGGTCGGTGATCCTCGGCGGCATCACCGTGGCGCTCGGCGCGCTGTTCCTGGTGCGCTATTCGATCGAGGCGGGTCTGCTCGGACCCAGGGCGCGGACCGCCTCTGGTGTCTTGTTGTCGGTCGCCCTGCTCGCCGCCGGCGAATGGCTCCGGCGCAAGGATCGCCGCGAGCACCTCGCCCCGTTCATGAGCGCCGACATCCCCGGCATTCTCACCGGCGCCGGCGCGGTGGCCGCCTTTGGCACGCTCTACGCCGCGCATGCGCTCTATGGCTTCATCGGCCCCGCCACGGCCTTCATCGCCCTGACGCTGACCGGCATCGCCTGCCTGGCGCTGGCCTCGATCCATGGCCCGAAACTGGCTGCCATCGGCCTGCTGGGCGCCTTCGGCGCGCCGCTGCTGGTGGATTCGAGCGACCCCAATCCCGTGGCGCTGACCTTGCACACGCTGGTGGTGACGGCGAGTGTCCTGGCGACGGCGCGGATCCGCGACTGGCGCTGGCTGGCGATCGGCGGCATTGTCGGCTCCATTGTCTGGGCGGTGCTGGGCGTCTTTAACAGCGGGCCGACCGCGGAGCTGATGGGGGCGGTGCTGCTCATCGGCCTGGCGCTGATCTATGTCGCCGCCTTCGGCTGGGCGGGCGGGGACCGGCCGCAGCCTGCGGCGGACCGTCCGGCCGACCGGACCGGCGTGGCGGCCTTCATCGCGCTTGCCGCCACCTTCGCGCTCTATTGCGCCGACCGGACCGGCGGCGCCGACATTGCGACGGCGCTGGTGCTGGGCCTGGTCTATGCCGCCACGGCCGCAAACTGGCCGCAACTGGCACGCATTGCGCCCTGGACCGGCCTGATCGTCGCGGCCATGGGGCTCGGCCTGAGCGTCGATCTCGTCAACGAGCCCGGGCTGATCAACGGCGAGGCCGAAGCGCTGCGGCTGGTCCCCGCCGATGTGGTGGGCTTCGTGCGCCAACTGGCGATGGTGGCGATGCCGGTGGCGCTGGCTGCCCTCGCGCTTGGCTGGCGCATGGCCACCACTGCACCCCGGACCACTGGACAACTCGCCATCGGGGCCTCGCTGGTCGCGGTGCTGGCGCTGCTGGTGGCCTACCTGCGCATTTCGCCGTTCGAGACCAGCCTGGCGACGGGGATGGTGGCGCTGGCGCTGGCCGCAGGGTTCGTGGCGCTGACGGAACGGTTCACCCGCGCCCGTCCCGACGACTGGACGGCGCCGGCGCCCGCCGCCTTCGCGGTGGCCGCGATCGCGCTGATGGCGCTTGGCATGGGTGTGATGCTGACGAAGATGTGGCTGCCCTTCGGCCTGGCGCTGACCAGCGCCGGTGTCGCCTGGGTGCATCGCGACCGCCCGCTCGTCGCCCTGCCGTGGCTGGCGGTGGCGCTCGCGGCGCTGTCGGCCTCGGGACTGTGGTTCAATTCGCCGTTTCCCGCCGAGACCATCGGCGCGACGCCGTTCCTCAACCGGCTGGTGCTGATCGCCGGTCTCCCGGCGGCGGCGCTGCTTGCCGGCGGGGAGTGGCTCAGGCGCGCCCGCGCGCAGTTCACCTCGTCGCTGCAGACATCCATCGGCCTGGCGCTGCTGGCGCTGTTCGTGGCGCTTGAGCTCAGGCATTTCATCACCGGCGGCGAGATCGCCAGCCCGTTTTTCGGCCTCGCCGACATGGCGGCGCAGTCGATCGCGGCGCTCGGATTCTCGATCGGGCTGCAGAGGGTGGCGCAGCGCTCAGGGGCGAAAATCTTCGATTACGCCGCGCTGGCGGCGGGCGTGATCAGTCTGCTGATGCTGGTGGTCGGTCTCGGCATTGCCTTCAATCCGCTGTTCACCGGCGATGGTCTGGGCGAGGGCAGGATCTTCAACATGCTGCTGCCGGCCTATCTGGTCACCGGTCTGCTGGCGGGCCTCGTCGCCTGGCTGGCCCGGGGCGTGCGGCCGGCCTGGTATCGCATCGGCTACGGACTGGCGGCGGGGCTTCTGCTCTTCCTCTACGCGACGCTGATGACCCGGCACGGCTTCCAGGGCCCCGCGGTCGGCCTCATGCGGACGACCTCGGACATCGAGTTCTGGACCTATTCGGCGGTGTGGCTGGCGCTCGGCGGGCTGCTGCTCGCCGCCGGCCTCGCCTTCCGCTCGCTGCCGCTCAGGATGGCGTCCGCAGCGCTGATCGGGCTCACCATCTGCAAGGTGTTCCTGCTCGATATGTCGTCGCTCACCGGTGCGCTCAGGGCCTTTTCCTTCATCGGCCTGGGCCTGGCGCTGCTGCTCATCGGCCGGCTCTACCAGAGGATCCTGGTGCGCACCGGCAATGGCGGCGATCCGGCATCGGACCCGGCAGCCGAAACCGGCGGCGGGCCCGCCGGGCAACCCGAGCCGCAATCCTGACCGCCTTGCATTCGTGGATTTCTGGTCCTATGTAGAAAGCAACCGGCAACGCCGGTTTCTTTTGGATCCTGTTATGCTCAAATTGAGCAAAATAGGATTACGCGACGGAGGACGCAGCATGACCAGTCTCGACAGCTCGATCAGCCAGACCCAGAATGGCGTCAGGCCCAGCGCCCAGCAGCGCTTCGGCATCATGGAACGTCCCGACCTCAGCTACACGCCGGAAGTCGCCCGCGAGACCGCGCATCTCTACGAGCGCGTGGCCAAGCACATTCCTGCCATCGAATGGCCGGTCTATGCGCCCTATGTGCATGCGATCAACCGCATCAAGAAGGAGCGCGGCGCCGTCATTCTGGCGCACAACTACCAGACGCCGGAGATCTACCACTGCGTGGCCGACATCGTGGGCGATTCGCTGCAGCTGGCGCGCGAGGCGACGCTGGTCGAGGAGGAGATCATCATCCAGTGCGGCGTGCACTTCATGGCCGAGACCTCGAAGCTCCTCAACATGGACAAGACCATCCTGATCCCCGACCAGCGTGCCGGCTGCTCGCTGTCGGAATCGATCACCGGCGCCGATGTGCGGCTGCTCAAGGAACGCTTCCCGGGCGTGCCGGTGGTGACCTATGTCAACACCTCGGCCGAGGTGAAGGCGGAGACCGACGTCTGCTGTACCTCGTCGAATGCGGTCGCCGTGTGCGAGAGCTTCGAGTCCGACACGATATTGTGCATCCCGGACGAATATCTGGCGATGAACGTCGCCAGGCAGACGAAAAAGAAGATCCTGACCTGGAAGGGCCATTGCGAAGTCCACGAGCGCTTTACCGCCGCGGAGCTCATGGCCTATCGCGAAGCCGATCCGACGCTGCAGATCATCGGCCATCCCGAGTGCCACCCGGACGTGATCGCCATCTGCGACTATGCGGGATCGACCGCCGGCATGATCAACTACGTCAAGGACACGCGGCCGTCGCGGGTGCTCCTGGTCACCGAATGCTCGATGGCGTCGAATGTCGAGAGCGAGGTGCCGGACGTCGAATTCGTCAAGCCGTGCAATCTCTGCCCGCACATGAAGCGCATCACGCTGCCGAAGATCCTCGACAGCCTGCTGTTCATGACCGACGAAGTCACCGTCGATCCGGCGATCGCCGCCCGCGCCCGGCTGGCGGTGGAACGGATGATCAATCTGAAGAACTGACGGTTTCACCGACACCGCCCCGACGCCTCCCACCCTGGAGCATGCCATGACGACGCTGGCGCTAAGTTCATCTTCGTCCGAACCCAAGGGTCCGGATTCCATCGTCATCATCGGCGGCGGGCTTGCAGGCCTGTTCTGCGCGCTCAAGCTCGCGCCGCGCGCGGTCACCGTGCTGGCGGCCGCTCCCATCGGTCGCGGCGCCTCGTCGGCCTGGGCGCAGGCGGGCATTGCCGCCGCCGTCGGCCCCGGCGACACGGTGGAAAGCCATGTGGCCGACACATTGATCGCCGGTGACGGCATTGTCGACGAAGCGATCATCCGGATGATGGCGACGGAGGCGTCGGACCGCATCCATGATCTCCTCGAATACGGCGTCCCCTTCGACCGCGATCTCGAGGGCAAGCTCGCGGTCAGCCGGGAGGCGGCGCATTCGGAAAGCCGCATCGTCCGGGTCAAGGGCGACATGGCCGGCCGCGCCATCATGAAGGCGCTGGTGGCCTCGGTGGAAAAAACACCTTCGATCCGGGTCATGGAAGGCTACGTGGTCGAGGATCTGATCATCGAGAACGGCAGGGTGGCGGGCGTCGTCGCCCGCGACCACGCGGGCGCCGGCGAGGTCCTGCACCGGATTGCCGGATCCCATGTGGTGATGGCCACCGGCGGCGTCGGCCATCTCTACGAGGTGACGACAAATCCGACGGAAGCGCGCGGCGGCGGCATCGGCATGGCGGCGCGCGCCGGCGCCCGGCTCGCCGACATGGAATTCGTCCAGTTCCACCCCACCGCCATCAATGTCGGCAAGGATCCCGCGCCGCTGGCGACCGAGGCGCTCCGCGGCCACGGAGCTCTCTTGCGCAATTCCGCCGGCGAACGCTTCATGGTGCCATTGCACAAGGATGCCGAACTCGGCCCGCGCGACGTGGTGGCGCGCGGCATCTTCGCCGAGGTCAAGGCGGGCAGGGGCGCGTTTCTCGACTGCCGCGAGGCGGTGCCGAACTTTGCCGCCGAGTTCCCCACCGTCTTCAGCTACTGCCGGGAAGCCGGCATCGATCCCGCCGTCGACATGATCCCGGTCATCCCGGCGGCGCACTACTTCATGGGCGGCATCTGGACCGACGAGAACGGCCGCTCCTCGCTGCCGGGCTTCTGGGCCTGCGGCGAATGCACGTCGACCGGCGCGCACGGCGCCAACCGGCTGGCCTCGAACTCCCTGCTCGAGGCAGTGGTGTTTTCGGCACGCATCGCGCGGACGCTGAAAGACGAATTCGCAATCGACGCCCCGGCCGACTGGCAGGCAGGGTCGGTGGAAACCGAAGAGCACCTGACCGAGAACGACCACCCCAACATGGTGACTTTGCGCGAGACGATGAGTGCCAATCTCGGCGTGCTGCGCGACGGTGATGGCATGCGCGAGGCGCTGCTGACGATCCTGAAATTGCAGCGCGACAGCCATTCGGTTCGCTTCGACAATGTCATTGCCACGGCAAAGCTGATCGCGGTCTGCGCACTCAACCGCACCGAGAGCCGGGGCGGGCATTTCCGCACGGACTATCCGGAGGAATCGCCGGCCTGGAAGCGGCGCACGCTGCTGACGCTGGACCAGGCCGATGCCATCCTGCCGCAATTGCTGAGGGTCGAAGCATGACAACCGCGTTCCTGCCCGAACTGCCAGGATTGATGATCGAGGACCAGGTGCGCGCGGCGCTGATCGAGGATCTCGGCCGCGCCGGCGACATCACGTCGAACGCCACCATTGCGCCGTCCATGCGGGCAGCCGCACAGATGAACAGCCGGGAAGCCGGCGTGATCGCCGGCCTGCCGCTGGCCGCGGCCGCCTTTCGCATCATCGATCCTGCCGTTTCCTTCGAGGCGCTGGTGGCCGATGGCGACCGGGTCGAGCCTGGCGCAATGCTGGCCCGCATCAGCGGTCCGGCGCGCGCCGTGCTGTCGGCCGAGCGGGTGGCGCTCAACTATCTCATG
Organism: Hoeflea marina; assembly: GCF_003182275.1. GTDB lineage: Bacteria > Pseudomonadota > Alphaproteobacteria > Rhizobiales > Rhizobiaceae > Hoeflea > Hoeflea marina. The sequence continues at coordinate 64,962 of NZ_QGTR01000004.1, read as the reverse complement.
CATCTTTCCGGCATCGCCAGTTACACCGCGCAATTCGCCGACCTGATCGCCGACACCGGCGCCCGCGTGACGTGCACGCGCAAGACCATCCCCGGCCTGCGCGCGCTGGAAAAATACGCCGTGCGCTGCGGCGGCGGCTCCAACCACCGTTTCGGCCTCGATGACGCGATCCTGATCAAGGACAACCATATCGCGGTCGCCGGTGGGATCGCCCAGGCGCTTCGCGCCGCCAAGGCCTATGCCGGGCACCTCATCAGGATCGAGATCGAGGTGGATACGCTCGAACAGTTCGCCGAAGTGCTGCAAGAGGGCGCCGACGTGGCGCTGCTCGACAATATGGGTCCGGAGATGCTGCGCGAGGCGGTGGCGATGAACGCCGGCCGGCTGACGCTCGAAGCGTCGGGCAATGTCTCGATCCACACCATCCGCGCCATCGCCGAGACCGGCGTCGATTTCATCTCGACGTCGAAGATCACCATGGCGGCGCCGACGCTCGATATCGGACTGGATATAGGGATTGGGTGAGCGGAGATTGTTTTCGGGACATCTACTCAATTGCATAATAAAGTAGAGGTCTGGCGCGTTTGATTGGTCTGCCAGTTCAATGCGGTGACATGAATCATATTGAGGCAGTTGCAGGATCTCATGACCTTTTTCTACCGCCCGCTTACCGCCAGAAGCCCCGGTGACGCTCACCGCGCTTCGACTCCGCTGGAACTCCTCTTCGACCTCGTGTCAGTCATTGCCATCGCCGCTGCGGCAGTGGGGCTCCATCATGGTATTGCTGAAGCTCACACGGCAGAGGCAGTCATCACCTTTCTGATGGCGTTCTTCGCCATCTGGTGGGCATGGATGAATTTCACCTGGTTTTCTTCGGCCTATGACAATGACGATGGCCTGTTTCGGCTGCTCACAATGCTCATCATGGCCGGCTCGCTGGTGATGGCGGCAGGTATCGGGTCTCTGTTCAAGTCAGGCGACCTGACGATGGTGGTTGTCGGCTACGTCGTCATGCGGCTGGGCATGGTTGCGCTCTGGGTTCGAGCGGCAAGACATGACCTGCAGCGTCGTGCAACCGCGATAACATACGCTCTGGGAATCTCACTTGTCCAAGTCTTCTGGGTCGCGCTCCTGCTGTTCCAGCCGCTTGAGCCGGTTTTCGTCTATGGCGCATTTGTGCTGGGTGCGGCCCTGGAACTGGCTGTGCCTGCGATTGCAGAGCGCAAGGCCGCAACGACATGGCATCGCCACCACATCATCGAACGCTATGGCCTTTTGACTATTATTGTCCTTGGTGAGACACTTTTGGCAGGAGCAATGTCCCTGCAGCAGGTGGCGAGCGGTATGACCGACATTGCTTTCGTGCATATCGCACTCTCATCCCTCGTCATCGTTTTTTCGATGTGGTGGCTCTATTTCAGTCGGGAGGAGCACCTTCAGACCAATGACCTCAACCGCGCGTTGACATGGGGATACGGTCACTTCGTCATCTTCGCTGCAGGAGCGGCTGTTGGTGCGGGTTTTGCGGTCCTTGTCGATGTCATAGCCGGTCATGCCAAGGTGTCATTGCTCGTGGGCGACTACGCAGTGGGCATTCCAGTGGCGATCTACATGCTCGGACTGTGGTTCGTTCGCGACCGGTTCTGCCTCAACGGCAGCGCAAAATTCGTACTTCCGGTCTTTGCCCTTTTGGTCTTGCTGGCGCCTCTTACGCCTGTCGCTCTCGAAGGGATCGCCGCCGTGACAGCCCTGAGCGTGGTGGTCAGGAATTACATGGTGCGGAGCTGACAAGAAAAAGCCTTGCTGTTGAAATGGCCGTTTCGAATGGCTGACGTCGATCACCTCATTCTGCAAAAAGGTTCATCGCAAAATCGGCGGAAGCTTCTCCCTCGCCACGTCCGCTCGATCGGCCCGCCCATTGCCCCGCCCGCGACATTGACTTCGCAGCCCTTGCAGCTACTCAGATCATATGCTGACGATTCCACTGCCCTTCGTGATCGCGCTGTTCCTGCTCGTCCTGCTGATCAGGCTCGCAGGGCAGCGCAACCGGGCGCTGGTTCCGGTCATGGTGTTCATGGCTGCGTGCACGACGCTGGTGACGATCGTCGGTCTTCGCTGGAGTTTCGATCTGAGGGCGGTGCGATTTGCCCAGCCCATCGTCGCCTGCATGCTGCCGCCACTGGCCTGGGTATTGTTTTCCGGGCTGATGCGCTCGCGAAACGGCTGGCAATTGCTGCCGCATGCGCTTCCGGTCGTCCTGGTCGCGGCCGTGCTGGCCGCCGACACGCTGTTCGCGCCTGTCCCGCGGTCATCGGTCGACCTGATCCTCGCAGCCTCCTATTTCGGCTACGGGCTGGCGCTGCTGCGCATTGCCTCGGCCGGTCCCGATGGACTGGTGGCCGTGCGCCTGTCGGAGTCGGTCCCGGCCAACCGCGCGGCGATCGTATCGGGCCTGATCCTGATCGTCTCCGGCGCGGTCGATCTGCTGGTCGCCGGCGAGTTCCTGCTCGATCGCGGCGCCTATGTCGCGCCCATCATCGCCGCAGCCAATCTGGTGTCGCTGGCCCTGCTGGCATGGGTGGTCGCGTTTCTCGGCCAGGCACTTCCGCCCTCGGCGGATACGGACGAACCGGCCGACCGGGAGCCGGCAGCCGCCGGTCCCGTCGCGGTCTCCACTCCCACAGCAAGCGACAAGGACATCGTCGCGGCGATAGACCGTCTGATCCGCGAGCGGCAGCTCTACCGTGATCCGGAACTGACCTTGAACCGCCTGGCCCGCAAGGCGGTCATTCCGACCCGCCGGATTTCCGGCGCCGTCAACCGGGTGCTCGGGCAGAACGTCTCGCAACTCGTCAACGGCTACCGCATCGAGGAGGCCAAACGGCTTCTAAGGGAAACAGACATGGTGGTGACGGCGGTGATGTTTGAATCGGGCTTTCAGACCAAGTCCAATTTCAACCGCGAGTTCCTTCGCGCCGTGGGAATGAGCCCGAGCGACTTTCGCCGTTCGGGCTCCGCGGGTGCCGGCGCCGGTATTGCGCCGGTCAGGGAATAGATCTCGCCAGAAACTCGACAATTCTGTCAGTGACCTGCCGATGGATCGCTGCGCGGTCCCGAGGACCCGGATCCTGGCAGACGAACTCATCCCCGGGCTCCTCCTGCCTGATGATCTCGACGGCGCCCGGCTTGCAGACCTGCATGAAGGTGAAATGCATGGCGTCGGGGATCTCGACATAGGCAGTCGTGGCCTTCGGCAGGTTTTCGACCAGCGATCCGGATTCGAGCATGGCAGGCAGCCCGCCGATATCCACGCCCGCGCCGAACACCAGCGCGGGAATGCGGTAGGCCTTCAGGCTCTCCGGCGTGAAGCCGCGCGCCAGGCCGAGGTCGATCGAGGCGATCGCGCGAACCCGCGGATCGGAAAGGTCGGCCTCGAGCTCCGCCTTGTTCTCCTCACGCACGCCCAGCTCATCGAGCAGCTTGCAGGCGCGCAATTCCGCCTGGCTCTTGCAGTCCGAGACATAGTTGGCAATGTCGCTGCGTGCCCCGCCGAGGGCGGCGACCGTCCATCCCCCGAGCGAGTGGCCGACGGCGGCGATGCGGTTCTCGTCGACCTTTCCGCCGCGCTCCGGCTCGGCAATCAGGGCGTCTATGACACGGCTGAGATCACGCGGACGCTGCCAGAGCCGGGCGGCCTCCACCGGCGATCGGTCGAAGGCCGTGGTCCCCGGATGGTCGGGCGCGGCCACGACATAGCCCTTTTCGACGAGTGCCTGAGCCACCCAGCCAAGGTTGCGCCAGGTTCCGCTGTAGCCGTGCGACAGCACGACCAGCGGATGCGCCCCGGCAGCGGGGCGCGCATCTTCAATCGACGGCACTCCGTAGAACACGGCGTTCTCGCCGACCGGTTTGAGGGGGCCGGCGTCCCCGGTCGGATACCAGAGGCCGACATGCAGCGGGCGGTCGCCGCCTGTGTCCTCGATGTCGAAGGTCTTGAAGCCGATGGCTTGAGGGGTTTGGGCGCTTGCGGCGGGTGCCGCGATCAGCAGCAGAGAGAAGAGTGCGCATCTGTACATTTCATCCTCGCAGGGAGATTGGAGACGATCGCTCCCTAGCGAGGACAGGATTGTGCTGCGACCTCAAACGCGATTCAGGTCCCGACCACCTGAGGCGTTGCGGGTGGCGGGCTGCGCCGGATCGTTTCGCCGGGCACTCCTGCCGGATGCCCATGCATGTCGCCCGAAGACGGGCGGCGGTTTCGGGATGACGACATCCACACTCACTCAGTGCTTTGGCCGGACCGGGCCGCCGTCGCCGGCGGCCCGGAGCGCTCAGCGCGGTTCGCTGTGCAATCCCTTGAGGATGGCGAAGCAGGCCAGCAGCAGCACGATCGTGAACGGGAAGCCCGTCGACACGGCCATGGCCTGCAGTGCGCCCAGTCCGCCGCCGAGCAGCAGCGCGATGGCGACGAGGCCCTCGAAGCTTGCCCAGAAGACGCGCTGCGGCACCGGCGCATCCACCTTGCCGCCGGCGGTGATGGTGTCGATCACCAGCGAACCCGAGTCCGACGAGGTAACGAAGAACACGATCACCAGCACGATGGCGATGAACGAGGTGATCTGCTGCAGCGGCAGCGCCTCGAGCATGGCAAACAGCTTCAGCTCCAGCGGCGCATCGGCGACCACCTGGTAGCCGTCATTGACCAGCTGATCGATGGCCGTGCCGCCGAAGACGGTCATCCAGAAAACCGAGACCAGCGACGGGATGATCAGCACGCAGGTGAGAAACTCGCGCACCGTGCGGCCGCGGCTGACGCGGGCGATGAACATGCCGACAAACGGCGACCATGAGATCCACCAGGCCCAGTAGAACGCGGTCCAGCCATGGCGGAAATTGTCGTCCGTGCGCCCGAACGGATTGGACAGCTCAGGCAGATAGCGCGCATATTCGTAGAGGTTGTGGAAGAAGCCTGTGAAGATCGCCATGGTGGGACCGACCACCAGCACGAAGGCGAGCAGCAGGGCGGCGAGAACCATGTTGATCTCGGAGAGGCGCTTGACGCCAGCGTCGAGGCCGGCGACGACCGACATCAGCGCAACGCCGGTGATGGCCACGATCAGCACCACCTTTGAGACGTCGCTGACCGGAATCCCGAAGATGTGGTTGAGGCCGGCATTGGCCTGCTCGGCGCCGAAGCCCAGCGACGTCGCCAGTCCGAACAGCGTGGCGAAGACCGCCAGGATGTCGATGACATGGCCGGTCCAGCCCCACACGCGTTCACCGAAAATCGGGTAGAACACGGAGCGCATCGTCAGCGGCAGCCCCTTGTTGTAGGAGAACAGCGCCAGCGCCAGCGCGACGACGGCGTAGATCGCCCAGGGATGCAGGCCCCAGTGGAAGATCGTCGCCGCCATGCCGAGATCGCGCGCTTCGGCCGCGTCGCCCGCCGCGCCGCCGAGCGGCGCCCAGCTTTCGGCCGTGCCGGCGTTCTCGGCCACGGAGGAGGAGAAATGCGAGATCGGCTCCGACACGCCGTAGAACATCAGCCCGATGCCCATGCCGGCGGCAAACAGCATGGCGAACCATCCGGTGTAGGAATAGTCCGGCGTGGCCTCGCGGCCGCCGATCCGGACCCTGCCGTAGGGCGAGATGATCAGGAACAGGCAAAGCAGCACGAAGATGTTGGCAGCGGTCAGGAAGAACCAGTCGAAGGTCCCGGTCAGCCAGTCGCGCAGATCACCGAACGCCGCCCCGGTGCTCTCCTGGAAGGCGAGGGTGACGAAGACGAAGGCGATGATGGTCAGGCCGGAAATCGCGAAGACGGGATTGTGAATGTCGAGGCCGAAGGGGCCAACGGACATGGAGATGTTGTCCTGGCCGACCTCGTATCCGGTGTCGATACGGTTGGAAGGTCCTTCCGGCGCCGGTATTCCGGGTCCGCTGGTGTCGCTCATGGTGGTCTCCCGATTGTGCTGTTGCCGCGTTTGCCGCGGGGCCGCGGTCAGCCGCGGATGAGAAAGACGGAGGCGTTCGTGTGGCTCGCAACCTTGCCGCCGTTCGACGGCCAGAGGACATCGGCGATCTTCGGATCATGCGTCGCCATGACCCCGAGATCGCTTCCGGTCTCGTTGACAGTCCTGATCAGAGCGTCGTCGAGATCGGCCGCCGGAGCGTGGCTGACGAAGGGCTTGCCGTGGACCTCGATGCCATCAGCCTCGGACCGGGCGGCAACAAAAGCGGCAAGCTTGCGATCGTATTCGGCAGGATTGCGAGCAACCGGACCGGGCGTCGCAGCCTTCACGCCGACATAGGTGACCGGCGCCCGATAGAGTTTCGCCAGTTTTGCCGCCGTGTCCGGCGCAAGCGACAGTTTGTCGGCATGCGCGCGATCCACGGGCACCATGATGTTGCTGAACATTGGTTCCCCCGCCCGGTCAGTGATCGGCTTGTATTTGCCGATACTCTTGCTTTCCGGACAGGTTGCAGGGCACGGCACGCCGTGGCTGGCCCGCATGCGGCGGATGAGGATCCGTATGCGACGTCTGAGCGGCCGGCAGGCGTGCCGGCGCCGGTGAATTCACGGCTGGCCCGCCGGTGCACGCTCGCCACGACGCGTCGCCCGGATCGATTCGGCCGATGCGCCGGAGGTCGTTCGTCGGCGCATGGCTTCGCCGCTGATCCGGGCGCAGACCCGGCATCGGTTTCGGGCGCATCTCTGCCGTATGCTGCCGATCGCCGGTGCGTTCGGTGGCTCCGACGCGCCCCAAGCGGTGCGTGCTCAGTGTTGCGGACGGTTCGCCACCGCTGCCTCGATGGTGGCGATGTCGATCCTGCGCATCGTCATCATCGCGTCGAATGCGCGCCTGGCCTCGGTGTGGTCGGTGCTCGTCACCAGGTCGAGCAGCCGGCGGGGCGTGATCTGCCAGGAGAAGCCCCAGCGGTCCTTGCACCAGCCGCACTCGCTTTCCTGGCCGCCATTGCCGACGATGGCGTTCCAGTAGCGGTCGGTCTCTTCCTGGGTCTCGGTGACGACCATGAAGCTCACCGATTCATTCGGCTTGAAGATCGGGCCACCATTGAGGCCGACGAATTTGCGCCCCAGAACGGTGAACTCGACGGTGAGTTCGGCGCCTTCAGTCCCCCCCGGAAAGTCGCCCGGCGCGGCATTCGTACGCTCGACATGGCTGTCGGGGAAGGTCTCGGCGTAGAACCGGGCCGCCTTGCCGGCTTCGCCGTGGTCGAACCATATGCAGGTCACGAGGTCTGTCATGTCAGTCTCCTTTCAATTGTAAACCCGGCCTTCCGGACGGGCACCGCCCGGGAGGGGCGCGATGTGAAACCGGTTGCTGAGTGATGCACCGGCGGATCATTCTGAAGGCCCTGGCCGGGTGTTGAACGTCCGCTGGGCTTCGAAGGCGCGGCGATAGGCCGGGCGCGCCTCGCCGCGGGCGAGATAGGCGGCGAGCCCCGGATGCTTGTCGAGCAGACCCGAAGATCCGAGCCTGAGCAGCACCGACACCATCATCAGGTCGCCGGCGCTGAAGCCGCCGTCGAGCCATTCGTCGTCGCCGAGCCGGGCAGAGAGCTGGCCGAGCCGGACATCGATGCGCTGGTCGATGCTGCGCAGCCGTTCTGCCGTCCAGGGTTTGTCGGATTCGAGCAGGACGGCGGTCTGGCGCTCGAGGATCGGCGGCTCGACGGTGTTGAGGGCGGCGAACATCCAGGCGATGGCACGCGCCCGGGCGGCGGCGTCGACCGGCAGCAGCCCGTTGTGGCGTTCGGCGATGTGCAGCACGATGGCGCCGGTCTCGAAGAGCACGAGATCGTCCTCCTCGTAGGTGGGGATCTGACCGAAGGGATTGAGGGCCAGATGCGCCGGCTGCCGCAAGGATGCGAAGGAGACCGGGCGCACGTCGCACGACTGTCCTGCTTCCTCCAGCGCCCAGCGGACGCGGGTGTCGCGCGCCAGTCCCTTGCCGCCGTCGGGAGAGCGGTCGAATGCTGTGATGACGGGGATCATGACGAGGCTCCCGGGGCGCGTGCTAGTGATTGATCTCGGGCTGGACGAGCCTGGCAAGTTTGTTGAGCGAGTCCTGCCAGCCGAGGTAGCAGGCGTCGGACGGGATCACGTCCGGCACGCCCTCCTGCACGATGCTGACTTCGGTTCCCATGGACACCGCCTTCAGGGTTACGGTGACCAGCATCTCGCCGGGCAGGTTCGGGTCGTCGAACCGGTCCGTATAGACCAGGCGTTCGCCGGGCACGAGTTCGACATATTCGCCGCCGAAGGAATGGCTCGCGCCGGTGGTGAAATTCCGGAACGACATCCTGTGGCTGCCGCCGACCTTCGCATCCAGTTCGTGGACCGTGCACAGATAGCCGTAGGGCGGCAGCCAGTTGGCGACGGCATCGGCCTCGAGAAAGGCGCGATAGACCTTCTCAGGCCTGGTGGTGATCATCCGGTGCAGTCTGATCGTGGTGGGCATGTGGTTTCCTCCGCGTCTGATGGCCTGTCCGAGGCCTCCGCTCCGGACCCGATAGACATACCGACCAGTTGGTATGGTGTCAATTCCTTCGTGGCCGTTGGCGACGGGGGCTGCGGCATTGGGCCTCGCGCCTGCGTCACGACCAGGCGGGGAGCGGGGCCTCGCTTTCATTGAGCGGACGAAGCAGTTCCATGACGAGGCTCCGAAACCAGATGTGCAGCGGATTCCTGCCCGACTTGCGATGCCAGGCTCCGATCATCAGCGTCGGCTCGATGGGCGTGGGAGGGACGAACAGGTCGAGGCTCGTGCCCCGAGCCAGGTTTTCGCCCAGTTGCCTGGGGACAAGAGCCACGAGATCACTTTCGCTGACTGCCCGTGCCACACCCGAGAACACCGGCAGCGTCATGAGGACGTCGCGTTTTCGACCGACCCGCGCCAGGGCGGCGTCCCCCATCGCCTCGAGGTTTCCTTCCGGAGAGAACAGCACGTGGCCCAAGCTGCAGAATATATCGAGCGGCAAGACCTGGCCTGGCCGGATTCCGCCGGCGGCGATGGCGGGGTGGCCCTTTCGTGCGATGACCGCGAAGCTCGAATGGAACGCCGGCGCCTTCTCGATCCAGTCCGGCACCTCGGTGTCGGGAATCAAGGCCAGGTCTGCCCGGTACTGCTCGAGGCTGGTGACGTAGCTGGCGGGCACAAGATCGACGAGTTGCACCTTTAGTCCGGGAGCCTCCTGCCGCAATCGCCTCGCAAGCTGTGGCATCAGGATCTCGGCAAAGAAATCACTCCCTGCAATCCGGTAGATGCCTTGCGCCTTCGCGGGCTGGAAGGCCCGCGGCGGAGACAACATGGCTTCGACGCTCCTGAGGTGAGTCCTCAGTTCCACCGCCATGGCTGCGGCGTAATCCGTGGCGACCAGCCGGTTGCCGCGGCGCACGAAAAGCTCATCGTTGAGTGCAAAGCGCAGACGCGAAAGCGCACCGGACACGGCCGATTGCGACATGGCGAGTTTCTCGCCCGCCTTGACCGTGGAACCTTCCGTCAGAAGCGCGTCCAGAATCCGCAAGAGATTGAGATCGAAGGTCGCAAAATTCATCTGGGCGATAGCTCATATGAAAACATACGATTTGCCGGAGTCCGTACCACGATTTATGTCCCCCTTCAACGAACGCGGTCTCGCGTCGTCACGTCAGGAAGGAGAAACCCATGCAATGTCCGTCAATCGACTCCGGCGACATCAAATGGCTCGGAGTGAGCTACAAGACCATTCTCTCGACAGCCGCCAGCGGAGGCGCGATGGCGATCCTGGACAGCGTCGCGCCCGTCGGCAGCGGTCCGCCGCGGCACGTGCACCAGGCCGAGGACGAGGCCTTCATCCTGCTCAGCGGTTATTGCCGGTTCTGGCTGGACGGCCAGGAGTTCACCAGGGGGCCGGGGGAAACAGTCTTTGTCCCGCGCGGCAGGGAGCACACGTTCCAGGTCGTCGGCAGCGAGCCTTCGCGTCACCTCGTCATCCTGACGCCGGGCGGATTTGAGGGCTTCTTCACGGAGATGGCGGCCGGCCAGTTCGCCATTCCCGACGACATGAAGCCCATCGAGGCGGCTGCCGTTCGGCACAATCTGACATTCACCGGTCCCCCCTTGCTCGCCGCCTGACAGCGCCGGCCGCCAGGAGGCCACCGGGGTTCGTCCCGGTGGCCGTCGGCCCCGTCGCGGGGCCGGCGGGTGCATGGCTCCGGCATCCGGATGTCCGGCGACGGACCGGTCAAGCCGGCTGGTCAGGTCGGGTTGTGCCCCATCACCACGGAGCGGTCGACCTCGCCCCTTTCCGCCGACCCGAGCGCCGCGAAGATGGCCGCGCGATCGTCAAACCGATGGACGCCGAGCCGGTGCTGGCGGCCGATGCCATGCGGCCAGTGGGCTGGTATGGCTTGGCCGATCGGCGTGGCCCAGCCGTAATCGATAAGGTGGATCTTTCCGTCGGCGACCGTCAGGTTGTCGCACTTGATGTCGTTGTGAGCGCAACCGTGCGAGGTCAGCGCCGCGAGAATGGCTTCCGCCTGCACGGGCCAGTCCGAGGGCAGGTTGCCCCGGCGCACGGGTTCGCCGACGTAATCGAGAAACAGCCGGTCGGCGGTCGCGGACCGCAAGGGTGGTGCGATGCCGCTTGCCGCCAGGCGGCGAAGCCAATCTACCTCGCGTTCGAGAATGCCGAATTCGCTGTAGGCGGCGACATGCTTCGTCACCAGTCGGCGTTCGAGGTCAATGCTGATCGAACTCAGCGCGTGTTCGTCGGCCACCACTCTGTAGCCAATGGCTCCGCTGACGCAGAATGCCACCTTCCTGTGTGCAACAGGTGTCGATGCTTCCTCACGGCGCACAACCTCCACCACCACGCCGACATCGGGATCGATGGTGGCGAGATAGCGGCCGAACAGCGGTGGATAGTCGGCGGCCACGTTTCTCATCTGGTGGCACTCGGCTTGGGCAAGAAGATCTTCTTGAGCGCCGTTGATATCAGCGGCGTGCGCGGCAGGTAGACGAGTTCCACGCCATGATAGTTTCGCACGGCCTCGAAGCGGGGATGATTGGCCCAGTCGTCGCCGACCACCAGGAAGCTTGCGCCGTAGCGGTCGATGTCGAACTCCTTCTGGTCAAGGGTCCGTTGAATGAAGACCATGTCGACGCCGGGGAACCTCCTCACCGCTTCGGCTCTTCGATCCTCGTTCTGCCAGGGGGATTTGCCCTTGACCCGGCACAGCGCGTCGGACACCACGCCGACTACCAACTGGTCACCCAGTGCGCGCGCTCTGTTCAACAGCCGCTTGTGGCCGAAATGAAACAGGTCGAATGTGCCGTAGGTCAGCACCGTGGCAAGCGGCAGCTTTTCGATGCATTTCGTGTCGATAGGTCCGAGTTCCGAGTTCTTCTTCTTGATCCGCCACTCCGGCCCGAACCGCCATTCGAGGTAGTCCTCGACGGGTGACGGAACATAGACGCCGATCTCCGGATGGCCGGGCCATGTCACCCGGGACTTGTTGCGGACCAGACGCTCCGGCTTGCGCCGAAATCCATGCTCGTTGAAATTCACGAAGACCTCCTCGTAAATTCCCGAATAGAAATAGTAGATGTCGACGATGACCCCGTCATTCGTCTCGTCGGCGAAAGCGGTCTGCATCAGCAGGCCGTTCCAGAAGGTTTCGCGGATGAGGCGAAAGCCGTTCGCCTCGAACCGGTCGACAATCTCCCGCGCATAGGCGAAGGCGGCATCCTTCCCGGCATAGGCAAGGCCGATGCGGATGTCGATATCCGTATCTCCCTCGATGAAGCCGCGTTCCCGCGCCAGTCCGAGCGCGGTACCGACGCCAATCCACCAGTCAGCCGGCACCCCGGACGCCAGGGCCCGGCTCAGAAGGCCGGCAGCCCGCTCCAGGCTGATCCGCGGATTGAAGGGATCGAGGGGCCGAATATCGAGCGGAGGCTGATGGCGGGCGACAAAATGATTCGAGATCATCTTGTGGACGTCTGCCCGTGCGGGCTCGATGAATGATTCGGGAAAAGTGTACGAATACATCGAAGGCGATCCCGAAAGTTTGGTCTCGCGAAACATCGCAAAACCCGAATGTTTTGTTCGATATCAATACCTTAAGTGGAGATCGATTTCAACAGACCAAGTGGACGGCGTTGCTGACATCCGGGATCGCTCGGCAGCTGATGGTGGTTTCGAAGCGCCTGTGTGACGGGGAACGGCAACATCACGGAATCACGGATTTCTGGGCCGCGGAATTGCCCTGCGGCGTTCACGTCGAAGCCTCCTGGTGGCTCGGGCCCATCGGCCTGTCGGCTCCAGCCGCTAGCCCCGTCCGCCCAGCCTCAGGCCCGGCGCCGGCCGCTCCTCGAGGATCTTGGAGCGGAAACGGTAGAGCGCGGCGGGGCGGCCGCCGGTGGCCGTGGTCGCCGCGCCCGTGGCTTCCACCAGCTCGGCTCCCTCGACCAGGCGGCGGAAATTCTGCTTGTGAAGATGCCGGCCGGAGATGGCCTCGACGGTCTGCTGCAGGTCGGTCAGCGTGAATTCCGGCGGCATCAGCTCGAAGATCACCGGTCTGTACTTGATTTTCGCCCTCAGCCTCTGGACCGCGGTGGCGACGATGCGGCGGTGGTCGAACCGCAGCGCGCGACCGAGCGGCGAGGCGAGACCGGTGCCGTCTGTGCGCTTGTCGGCCACCGCCTCCTCGACGAGGCCGGCCTCGTAGAGGAGTTCGTAGCGGTCGACGACGCGCTCCTCGTCCCAGGGGAAATCCTTGAGCCCGAAGGCGAGGCGGATGCGGGCGGCCCGCGGCGGCTTCATCTGGCCTGCGGCATCGGCGCCCGGCGCGGTTGCCCAGTCGATCAGCCGTGGCAGGATGATCGCGTCAAGCCTGGCCGGCCGGCCGGTGCGCCAGTCCTCCCACGGCAGCAGGTCGTACCAGTCGCGCCAGCGGGCGCCGGTGGCGGCAAGCGCTTCGGGATTGTCGGCGTCGGTGCGGGTGAGCGCAAGATAGCCGACCGAAACCAGATGGGCGCCGCCGCCCTCCGGGCCGGCGCCGCGCCGGTGGCGTCCACGGTCGCCGAATGTGTAGAGTTGCTCGACATAGCCCAGATGCAGCGCGGTCTGGGTCTCGACGCTGGCACGCAGGCCGGCCTCGAAGGTGCGATGGCGTTCGGGATCGAAGGGGCCGAAAGGCAGGCCGTCGGCGCGGCTGCCGCCGGGCGTGGCGGGCACGGTGAGGATCTGCGGCTCGCGCGCGCTGATGGCGACGATGGCCGCATTGAGGCCGATCTGCACCGGGGTGAGGGGAGCCTCGTCCATCCCGATCAGTCCGGCCCGGCGGCAGGCAGCCCGCCCGGTCGGGCAAGCCGTGGCGGCGGATCGGTCGGGGACAGCGCGACCGAGACCATGTCTCCTTCGTAGGCGTCGGCGCCGCGGCCGATGGCGCGGATGGCGCGGCGCAGCCTCCCGCCGCGGCCGAGCATATGGTCGGCGATCTCGATCAGCTTCTCGTTGGGGGTTACGAAGGGCGATGCGGCCCGCAGCCGCTCGGCCAGTTGCATCTCGTCCTGGTCGGGCTCGACCGCAAGAGCCGCGATGGCGGCGGCAGCCGGAGAACGGGATATGCCGAGCCAGCAGTGGATCAGCAGCGGCGCCTGCCGGTCCCAGTCGCGGGCAAAGCGGATCACCCGGTCGACATGGATTTCGGCGGGCGCCACCAAGCCGTCCCGCGCCTCGGCGATGTCGTTGACACCGAGGATTAGATGTCGGCTGGCGTCGATGACGCCCGGTCTGTGAAAGGTCTGATTCTCGGCCAGCAGGCTGATCATTTCGCGTGCGCCATGGCGGACGGCCGCTTCCGCGATCTGGTTGAGGCGGCAGACGACAAGATAGGGCATGCTCAGCCTCCGTTCGTGCTGCGGATTGCCTCGATGGCGGCGAAGCGGACGAGGAAGCCGCGCTCGGCGTCCACGGCCGGCAATGGCTCGATGCCGAGCGAAGCCAGGGTGATGCCGCGCGGCGCACCGAAGAAGCTGCGAGCCTCCGCATCGGTGAAGCCCGCCAGTTCGGTGGCCTCGAAATAGGCGGCGATCTGGTCGGCGCGCTTGATCAGCGTCTTGTCCTTCGCAGGGGTCCGCGGCGGCAGGCCGAAGCGGATGTGAATGGCGGATTCAAGCCGCGTCTCCACCGTCTTGTAGCCGCCGCCGACCACTGCCTTGAACGGCGAGATCATGTCGCCGATGACATATTCCGGCGCGTCGTGCAGCAGGGCCATCAGGCTCAGATCCGGAGAGCAATCGGCGATCTGGCCGATCACTGCCTCGACCAGCAGGGAATGCTGGGCCACCGAGAAGGCATGGGGCCCGCGCGTCTGGCCGTTCCAGCGCGCCACCCGCGCCAGGCCCTGGGCGATGTCGGTGATCTCGACGTCGAGCGGCGAGGGGTCCAGCAGGTCGAGCCGGCGCCCCGACAACATGCGCTGCCAGGCGCGGGGAGCTTTGTCACGGTGGGCCATGTCAGTCGTCCGCCGCGCTGCCGCGCTGTTCGAAGACCAGCCCACTCCAGGCCGGAAGGGCGAGGCTGACCACGGTGCCGTCCGCCGTCAGCGGCAGCGATTCGGCCAGCGCCTCGGCGACGCGGTCGGTCCGCACCACGGCCAGGCCGCAGCTGCCCTCGACACTGCCGAGCTGTCCCGCCGCACGCTCCCCCGCCATCACCGGGGTGCCGGCTGGCGGCAACGGCAGCGTGCTTTCGACCAGCACCAGCCTGCGGCGGGCGGTGCCGCGGTGCTGCATGCGCGAGACCACCTCCTGGCCGACAAAGCAGCCCTTGCGAAAGTCGACGCCACCGTTCCTGTCCATCAGCACGTCGTGCGGAAAGGCGTCGGCAAGCGCATAATCCTGCCCGGATTCGGCGACGCCGTGGACGATGCGGATGCGGTCCCAGGCATCGACATCCGCCTGCCGGGCGGGAACAGGGCCGTAGATGCGCACCACACCGGCCTGCTGCGGAAAGCGGGCGTCGGCCAGCGCTCCCGGCAGCGCCGCCTCGTCCCAGCCCGCCGACACGGTCAGGCTGTCGTCTCGGGAGAGAGTGACGGCGGCCCGCAGCCGGTACATGGTCAGCCGGCGGATGAAATCGTCGGCCTGGTCGGCGCGGATATCGGCCACAAAACCGCCCCCGGGGCGGCGCGAGATCAGAAAGTCGAACAGGATCTTGCCCTGCGGCGTCAGCAGCGCCGAGGGCGCGACCCGGCCTTCGGCCAGATGGTCGACATCCGATGTGACAAGCCGCTCGAGGAAGTCCCCGGCTGCGTCGCCGCCGATATGGATGACTGTGCGATGGCTGAGATGGGCGATCGGCAAGGTGGTGTCACTCCCGCTCCGGTTGGAGCCTCTACCTGGAGCGCTTCTGCTTTTCATTGAATCGCAGAGGCGCTCTACGTCTTGATTTATCGCATTGTCTACGACGAAGTGAAATTCACTTCCTCTGGAAATGCTCTGATGCATGTCGCCCGAAAGTGTGCAGCGGCTTCGGGATCACGACATGCATAATTACAAAGAGCTAAAGCGCATCGCGTGAATCTGAATTCCTGCGATGTGCTTTAGGCAGTCTCGCCATCGCG
Organism: Hoeflea marina; assembly: GCF_003182275.1. Taxonomy (GTDB): domain Bacteria; phylum Pseudomonadota; class Alphaproteobacteria; order Rhizobiales; family Rhizobiaceae; genus Hoeflea; species Hoeflea marina. The sequence continues at coordinate 49,322 of NZ_QGTR01000004.1, read as the reverse complement.
GGCAAGAGCGGTGCGGCGGCAGACTGTCAAATCCCGCGGCCGGCCCGATCGGCGCGCTCAGTCGCCGGCGAGGAAGAACTGCCACTCACCTTCGGGGCTGATGCCGAGGCGATAGAAATTGTAGCTGCCAAAGCCGAGCATGTCCTCGACGTCGCCCGCCGTGACGATGCGCAGCAGTTCGACGCGCTGCGGCGGCGTCAGCGATTCGAGCGGCATGGCGGTGAAGTAGGGCCAGACATAGAGTTCTTCCGGCGTGCCGGGATCGATGTGGACAAAGCCCGTGCCGAGGATGTCCAGCATGATGGCCAGGATTTCCTGCCCGCCGGCATCGCCCGACAGCGACCTGAGATACGCGACCGGGTCGTCGTCGGTTCCCGCCAGCGACAACCGCGTGGCGGTCGGGCCGGCGCCGAGCAGAGCCCGCAACTTCTCCGGGTCGCCCGTGGTGGCGGCCTCAATGATCAGCTGCCGCATCCGCGCCACCGGCTCGGGCAGCACGGACACGTCGGTGAGAACGTCGGGCAGGGGCGCAGCGGCATCGGGGGCGGCGGGGACAGTGACCGCCGGGTCTTCGTCGCGCGGCTCGGCGGGCGCGCGGATGACGGGGCCGGGATCCGGCAATCCGCCATCGGGGCCGATCTGCGGCTCCTCCAGCTCCGGCGCCGCCGGCTCGTCGGGGATTTCGGCATCGGGAGCGGCGTCGTCGGCGGCCGGCTTGAGTTCGCTCAGCGCGAAGGCCGGCTTGGGTGAGAGCGCCACGAGGAAGGGCAGGGAAACCAGGGCAACAAGGATCAGGCTCAGAGGCCAGGATAGGCAGACGGCCCGTGTCTGTCTGACATGCTTCGTCACGATGCCCCTCCGCGGGCGGTCTTCACTGCAAGACGCGTTCGGGTGAGAATTCGCCGGTCAGGATGCGCTCGCGCATCGAATTGATCAGCGCCTCGGCCTGATCCTCGCCCAGTGCGCGCACGGTCTCGCGCAGCGCCGTCATCATCGCCGCGTCGGCGAGAATTTCGGGCTCGATGCCGTCGGCCATGCCTTCCGCCCATGCGTCACTCTGGTGACCCAATGCGACGTGCATTTTCTCCTGGACGATCAGATCATCGATTTCGTCGGCTGTGTGCAGTGTTTGCTGGGTCATGCATACCTTCACTTCTTACCGGGACATTAACCACCCTAACACGGCTTGCGCCGTTTCGGCACGGCCGGGAGGCAAATGGAGTTAACAATTCGTCAATTTCCGTAGCGCGCGACGATTTCCGCCGCAAGTGTTGCTCCTTCGCGACGGTATCTTTCATCGGCTGCGACTGCCGCTGCCGTGCACGTCGTGTAGACCGAGGCAAAGGTGCGGTAGCCGCGGTTGAAGCCCGCCGTCAGCTTCGCATGCCGATCCGGTTCGTCAGCGGTCTCGCCGTCGAGCAGCGCCTGCATCGAGGCGCGCCACTCGGTTTCACCGCCGTTCCTGCACAGATTGCGCAGATAATCGATCGAACCGATGATCTCGGCAAGCCGCAGGAGCCGGGCATCGTAAGGCGGCGGCACGCGGGGTTCGACGACGGCCGCCGGAGCTTCCGCCTCGTCCGCCGACTGCGCCGCAACGCTGCCCGGAGCGAGCAGACTGAACGTCAGCACGCAGGCTGCGGCGGCGAATTGGCGGGCGGTCCGGACCATCATGCCAGCCCTATACAACAAAGGCTCGCGGGCGCAAATCCCTGCTTGTGGTCATGGTGTTGCGGCAGGGATCGTGGCAGCTCCAGTGCCGCTGCGGGGGAATCAGGGACGGTCATTGCGGGCGATCAGATCGAGGCATTCGATGACGCTGTCGGGCACGGGCAGGCCATCGAGTTCCTCGCGGGTGTACCAGCCGGCGGTCATCGCGTCGTCGGCGGCGATGATCTCGGCGTCTGCCGCGCCGTCGACCGCAAAGACCGTGAGCAGGAAATGACTGGCCATCGTGCCATCGGCGCGCCGGGTCGGCAGGTCGTAGGTGGCCAGCGGCCGCGGATTGGCGCCCCGAAGCCCCGTCTCCTCCTCCAGTTCTCGCAGCGCCGCCGCCTCCAGGCTCTCGCCCGGCTCCACCCGCCCGCCTGGAAAGGCATACATGTGCTGGGCCGGCGGATTGGCGCGCAGCACCAGCAGGAATCGGTCGCCGCGCCGCACCAGGGCGGAAACGGCGAGCGCCGGGCCTGCGGCGGGTTCGTCAGTGCCGGACATGTCTTGACCCTCCCCGGGTGCGGTGCCATGACAAAGCAATGTGTGGACGATTTGCCCTGACAGCAACGCCGGAAGAAGTACAGGAGCTTTTCGGTCTCGAGGAGATCGACGGCTTCCCGCCGCGCTACAACATCGCTCCGACCCAGCCGATCCTGATCATCGCCGCCGACCTGCCGCGGCGCGAGGGTGACAACCGCTCGGACCGGCGGGCGTTGCTGGCGCGCTGGGGCTTTCTGCCCGGCTGGGTCAAGGATCCGGCGGAGTTTCCGCTGCTCATCAATGCGCGCTCGGAGACGGCCATCGAAAAGGCCTCGTTCCGCGCCGCCATGCGGCATCGCCGGGTGCTGATCGCCGCATCGGGCTTCTACGAATGGCACCGGCCGCCCAAGGAACTCAGGCAGAAATCGACACCCTACTGGATCAGGCCGGCACGCCGCGGCGTCGTTGCCTTCGGCGGGCTGATCGAGACCTACGCCTCCGCCGATGGCGGCGAGATTGACACCGCGGCGGTGCTCACGGTCGGCGCCAGTGCCGGCATCGCGCCGATCCACGACCGCATGCCGGTGGTGATCCATCCACAGGATTTTGCCCGCTGGCTCGATTGCCGCACCCAGGAACCGCGCGACGTGGCCGATCTGATGAAGCCCGCGCCGGATGATTTCTTCGAGGCGATTCGGGTCTCGGACCTGGTCAATAAGGTTGCCAACACCGGTCCGGAGTTGCAAACCGAAGCGGCCGCCCCGGCCGGCGAGGCGGAGGTCGGCAGACCGAAGCCTGCCGCCCGGAAGACCGCCGACCCCGATCCACCCGCCCAGATGAAGCTGTTCTGACCCCATGACCCCCATCCTTGCCCCGGCACTCTCCGGCTTCCTGCTCGGCGGATCGCTGATTCTCGCCATCGGCGCCCAGAATGCGTTCCTGCTCAGGCAGGGGCTGCTCCGGCAGCATGTCTTCATCCTGTGCCTGATCTGCGCCGGTTCGGATGCGGCGCTTATCGCGCTCGGCACCGCCGGGCTCGGCCGGCTCATCGCGCAATCGCCGCTGCTGCTCGACGTGGTCACGCTGGGCGGCGCCGTGTTCCTGGCGGTCTATGCGGCTCTGGCTCTGAAGCGGGCGGTGCATCCCGGCGCGCTGAAGGCGGCCGGGGAAGGCGGCGGCTCGCTCAAGGCGGCCATCGCCACCTGTCTCGCCTTCACCTTCCTCAACCCGCATGTCTATCTCGACACCGTGCTGCTCGTCGGCGGCCTGTCGGCGGCGCACCAGGGGGCGGCGCGGCTGGCGTTTGCCGGCGGGGCGATGGCGGCGTCCTTCGTCTGGTTCTTCGGGCTCGGCTACGGCGCGCGACTGCTGCAGCCGCTGTTTGCGCGGCCGTCGGCCTGGCGCGTGCTCGACCTGATCATCGCCCTGGTGATGGCGGCGCTGTCGCTGTCGCTGGTGGCGCGCTTCGTTGCGGGCCACGGCTGAAGCGGCCATCTTGACCGGCCGCGGGCAACGCGCAATAAGAACAGCATGAAAACGATGCCCGGCGGTCGCGCCATTTGCATTTGCGGTAAGATTATTCGCTAGCGCTTCGCTGGCCCGGCCGTTTTCGTCTCCCATCCAGACAGACAAGACGACCCGGCCGGCGGGATCGCCAGCCATGGGAGTTTGAGATGACGGACGCCACCAAGCCGCAACTGCGCTTCTGGAACACGCTGACGCGCGCCAAGCAGGATTTCGTCCCGATCGACCGGGACAATGTGCGGATGTATGTCTGCGGCCCCACCGTCTACGACTTCGCCCATATCGGCAATGCGCGGCCTGCCATCGTCTTCGACGTGCTGTTCCGGCTCTTGCGCCATGTCTACGGCGAGAGCCACGTCACCTATGTGCGCAACATCACCGACGTCGACGACAAGATCAACGCGCGCGCGCTGCGCGACCATCCCGATCTGCCGCTCAACGAGGCGATCGCGCTTGTCACCGAGAAGACCGCCGCGCAATATTTCAAGGATGTGAAGGCGCTCGGCTGCCTCGAGCCCACCGTGCAGCCGCGGGCCACCGAGCACATCGCCGGCATGGTCAAGATGATCCAGACGCTGATCGATCGCGGCAATGCCTATCTCACGGAGGGCCGCGAAGGCCGGGAGGTCCTGTTCGCGGTGGAATCGATGCCGTCCTACGGCGCTCTGTCCAACCGCCGGCTCGAGGACCAGCAGGCCGGCGCCCGCGTCGCCGTCGAGGAGCACAAGCGCAACCCGGGCGATTTCGTGCTGTGGAAGGAATCGGCCGCCGACCAGCCGGGCTGGCTCGGCGAATTCACCGACAATGGCGCTACCGTCTCCGTCCACGGCCGCCCCGGCTGGCACATCGAATGCTCGGTGATGAGCGAGGCGCATCTCGGCGAGACCTTCGACATCCACGGCGGCGGCCTCGACCTCATCTTCCCGCACCACGAAAACGAGATCGCCCAGTCGGTCTGCGCCCATGGCGGGGCGACGATGGCCAATGTCTGGATGCACAACGGCTTCCTGCAGGTCGAGGGTCGCAAGATGTCGAAATCCGACGGCAATTTCGTCACCATCGCCGAACTGCTGGAGACCGACAAATTCGGCGGCCGCAAGTGGCCGGGCGAAGTGCTGCGGCTGGCGATGCTGATGACGCATTACCGCGAGCCGATCGATTTTAGCGTGAAGCGGCTGGAGGAGGCGGAACGACTGGTCGGCAGATGGCCGACCGACACCGCATCCGGCGGTACGGCGGATGCGACGGTCGTCGCGGCGCTTGCCGACGACATGAACACCCCGGCTGCAGTGCAGTCTCTGCACGCGCTGGGGCAGGCGGCAGCAGGCGATCCCGCTTTGCTGGCAGCATTCACGGCCAGCGCCAGTCTGCTCGGCATCACTCCGCAAGCGACCGTGATCGAAGCGGGCTTCGCCGACCGGGTGCAGCAATTGGTCGACGACCGGCTGGCCCTGATCAAGGCCAGGAACTGGGCAGACGCCGACACGCTTCGCGACGAGATCGTCGGCATGGGCATCCAGCTCATGGACGGCAAGGACCCGGTGACGGGCGAGCGGGTAACGACGTGGGAGGTCAAGCGGTGAGGGCGGAAGACAGACCCCTCCCCAACCCCTCCCCACAAGGGGGAGGGGCTATCCGGCCGCGCCATCTCGCGATCCTTCAGCACATCGTGCGGGGTAGCGCGATGCGGTCCGTACCGGCGGGAAGCATGATGTGGCCCGTACCGGTCGGCTGCACGATGGGGCCCCTGCAGAAGGGAAGCCCGGTGGAATCAAGCGGTCTTGCAGTGGGAGTTTCTCAGCGGCAGGCAGTCAATTTCTTGAGAACCCGGTCAGCCGCGAACTGGATGGTGGAGGGGGGCCGGGAGCGGGCCGCGTCGAGCCCCTCCCCCTTGTGGGGAGGGGTTGGGGAGGGGCCTTTCCTTGTTCTCGCGAGACGACGCGAAACGCCGATGGTGGGGGCTTGACCCATGCCGCACTCCAACATCCCGCCACTGACCCGGCAACGCGCCAAAAAGCTCCGCACCGGGCGGACGCGGGCAGAGGCGGCAATGTGGGACATGCTCAGGGATTTCCGGCCGCGCGGCGCCCGGTTCCGGCGCGAGACGCCAATCGGACCCTATATCGCCGATTTCGCCTGGCTGTCGAAGAAGATCGTCATCGAAGTGGATGGAGACAGCCATGAAACCGAGGCCGGGCTGCTGCATGACCGGGCACGCGACCGCTGGATGCAGGCCCAGGGCTACCGCGTGCTGCGCTTCGACAATTCCGATGTGCTCGATGCGCCCGATCATGTCTTTCTCTCCATCGAAGAAGTCATCCGGAGGTATCTGAGCGATGAATGAACAGAGCTACTCCCTCTCCGGCGGCTGCCAGTGCGGTGCCGTTCGGTTCCTTGTGAGCGGCCGGATCGGCGAGGCGTCGATCTGTCATTGCCGCATGTGCCAGAAGGCGTTCGGCGGTCACTATGCGCCGCTGGTTTCGACGCGGGGCGCCGAGCTCGTCTGGACGCGGGGCGAGCCGAAGCGCTTTGCCTCCTCGAATTTCGTGCTCCGCGGCTTCTGCGCCGACTGCGGCACCCCGCTCACCTACGAGGCGCCCGATGGCGTGGCGCTGGCGACCGGCGCCTTCGACGAGCCGGAGCGTCTGCCGCCGGTGATCCAGTTCGGCACCGAGGCGCGGCTTTCCTTTTTCGCCACGCTGCACCTATTGCCCGAGCGCGTCACCATGGACGACATCGAGGAAGCGCCGTTCCTTGACCGCCTCGTGAGTTTCCAGCACCCCGACCACGACACAGAGACCTGGCCACCGGAGGGCCGACCCCATGACTGACCTGCGCCGCCTCTATCCGGAAATCGAAGCCTTCGAATCCGGCCATCTCGATGTCGGCAACGGCCATCTGATCTACTGGGAGCGCGCCGGCACCCGCGGGACCAAGCCTGCCGTCTTCCTGCATGGCGGCCCCGGCGGCGGCTGCGGCCCGGTGCACCGGAGGCTGTTCGACCCGGCGCTCTACGACGTGCTGCTGTTCGACCAGCGCGGCTGCGGCCGCTCGACGCCGCATGCCTCACTCGAGGCCAACACCACCTGGGACCTGGTGGCCGACATCGAACGATTGAGGGAACTCGCCGGCTTCGACGAGTGGCTGGTCTTCGGCGGGTCCTGGGGCTCGACCCTGGCGTTGGCCTATGCCGAAACCCATCCGGAGCGCGTCAGCGAACTGGTGGTGCGCGGCATCTACACGCTCACCCGCGCCGAGCTCGAATGGTACTACCAGTTCGGCGTCTCGCAGATGTTCCCGGACAAGTGGGAGCGTTTCCTGGCGCCGATCCCGGAGGCCGAACGCTCCGACATGATGGCCGCCTACCGCAAGCGGCTCGTCGGCGACGATCGCGAGGCGCAGATGCAGGCGGCCCGCGCCTGGAGCCAGTGGGAGGGCGAGACCATCACGCTCCTGCCGGAGCCCGCCACCAGCGACAAGTTCCACGAGGACGAGTTCGCGCTGGCGTTTGCCCGCATCGAGAACCACTTCTTCGTCCATGCCGGCTGGCTCGAGGAAGGCCAGCTGCTGCGCGACGCGGGACGGCTCGCCGGCATCGACGGCGTCATCCTCCACGGCCGCTACGACATGCCGTGCCCGGCACACTACGCCTGGGCGCTGCACAAGGCCTGGCCGCGCGCCGAATTCCACCTCATCGAAGGCGCGGGGCATGCGTTTTCCGAGCCTGGAATCCTCGACCAGTTGATCCGGGCGACGGACCGGTTTGCGGGGAAGACCGATGCTTGAGCACTGCGGCCATACCCCCCTCTGTCACTTCGTGACATCTCCCCCGCAAGGGGGGAGAAGGGAACCCGTGAACTCCCGGCACCCACTCTCCCCCCTTGCGGGGGAGATGTCGGCGCAGCCGACAGAGGGGGGTAATCCCCGACACAGCTTCCGGACAAGATCATGAAAAAAGACCGCATCCATCTCTTCGACACCACGCTGCGCGACGGCCAGCAGACACCGGGCATCGATTTTTCCGTCGAGGACAAGATCGCCATCGCCACCATGCTCGACCGGTTCGGCATCGACTACATCGAGGGCGGCTATCCGGGCGCCAATCCGACCGACACGGCGTTCTTCGAGAAGAAGCGCACCGAAAAGGCCTGCTTCGTCGCCTTCGGCATGACCAAGCGCGCAGGCATTTCCGCTTCGAATGATCCGGGGCTGGCGGCACTGATCCAGTCGGAGAGCGACGCGGTCTGCCTGGTGGCGAAAAGCTGGGATTATCATGTGAAGGTGGCGCTCGGCTGCAGCAACGAGGAGAACCTCGAGTCGATCACCGGATCGGTCGAGGCGGTGGTCTCCGCCGGCAAGGAGGCGCTGGTCGACTGCGAGCATTTCTTCGACGGCTACAAGGCCAATCCGGACTATGCCATGGCCTGCGCGCTTGCGGCCCACGCGGCCGGCGCGCGCTGGGTGGTGCTGTGCGACACCAATGGCGGCACCCAGCCGGCCGAGATCGCCGCGATCGTCGCCGCGCTGATCGCCTCGGGCATTCCCGGCAACCGGCTCGGCATCCACGCCCACAACGACACCGGCCAGGCGGTGGCCAATTCGCTCGCCGCCGTCGAGGCCGGCGTTCGCCAGATCCAGGGCACGCTCAACGGCATCGGCGAGCGCTGCGGCAACGCCAACCTGGTCACCCTCATCCCCACGCTGATGCTCAAGCCGATCTGGTCGGACCGCTTCGAGACAGGCATCGCGCCCGACGCGCTGCAGGGACTGACCGCGCTCAGCCATTCCTTCGACGAGTTGCTCAACCGCTCGCCGCAGTCGCAGTCGCCCTATGTGGGGGTCTCGGCGTTCGCCACCAAGGCCGGCATCCACGCCTCGGCGCTGATGAAGGACCCGCGCACCTACGAGCACGTGCCGCCGGAGAGCGTCGGCAACTATCGCCGCATGATGGTCTCCGACCAGGGCGGCAAGTCGAACTTTCTCAATGTGCTCAGGCGGCGCGGCATCGAGGTGGGCAAGGACGATCCGCGTCTCGACACGCTGATCGGAATCGTCAAGGAGCGCGAGGCGATGGGCTATGCCTATGAGGGCGCCGACGCCAGCTTCGAGCTGCTCGCCCACCGCACGCTCGGCCGGGTGCCGGAGTTCTTCACCGTCACCAGTTTCCGGGTCATGGTGGAGCGCCGCTTCGACGCCAACGGCCAGCTGCGCACCGTCTCGGAAGCCGTGGTGAAGCTCACGGTCGGTGGCGTCGACATGATGTCGGTGGCCGAGGGCCATGGCCCGGTCAACGCACTCGACATCGCGCTCAGAAAGGATCTCGGCGTCTACCAGTCGGAGATCGGCGACCTGGAACTGGCCGACTACAAGGTGCGCATTCTCAATGGCGGCACCGAGGCGATCACCCGGGTGCTCATCGAATCCACCGACGGCGAGGGCGCCCGCTGGTGGACCGTGGGCGTCTCCGACAACATCATCGACGCCTCCTTCCAGGCGCTGATGGATTCGATCCTCTACAAGCTGATGAAGAACCGCAAGCTGGCGGGCCGGGTGGCGGCGGAATGAGCTGACTGGACGCAATCTAACAGGCGGAAGGTTCCGATGATCGTGCAGGCATGCCTCAACGGCGCTCGGCCAATTGATTTTCATCCGCGGCTGCCGCTGACGCCCGCAGCGATGGCCACGGATGCGGTCGCCTCCGTGGCCGCGGGGGCTGCGGAACTGCACATCCATCCGCGCGACGCGGATCTCCGCGAAAACCTCTCCGCGGTCGATGCCACCATCGCCGCGGTGCGCGCCGCCTGTCCGGGAACGCTTGTCGGCGTGTCGACCGGCGCCTGGATCGAGACCGACATCCTGCGCACCCGCGCGCTGATCTCCGGCTGGTCGGTGCTGCCCGACTACGCCTCGGTCAACCTGTCGGAAGACGACGCACCGGAGGTGATGGGTATCTTGACGTCCATCGGCGTGGGCATCGAGGCGGGGCTCGCCAGCGTCGCCGACGCCGAGCGCTTCGTCGCCTTGCCCGATCATGCAAGGGTGTTGCGCATCCTCATCGAGATCGGCGAGCAGGAGCGCGAGACGGCATTCGGCGTCGCCGAGGGCATCGCCGCGGTGCTGTCGCGCTCCGGCGTGTCGCGGTCGATCCTCGCGCACGGCTTCGACGCCACCGTCTGGGATTTCGTCCGTCTCGCCCGCGAGCGCAACTGGTCGACCCGCGTCGGCCTCGAAGACGGGCGCGTCCTGCCCGACGGCAGCCTCGCCGGGGACAACGCCGCGCTGGTCGCCGCGGCGGTGGCGATCTACCGCCAGGGCTGACCGCTTCAGGCCGGCCTGCGGACCTAGACTCCGCCGCCCGGCGGCTCGGTCGAAAGCCCCCAGTCCTCTTCCGAATACCATTCTCCGGCCACCTGCGGCGTCTTCCAGCGCAGGCTGCGGACGGCTGCGGCGCCGCCGCCGCGCCGGAGTGCCGCGCCGAGACGGGCGTGGCTTTCGTCATCGGCAAGGGGAATGGCCGCGCTCCAGACGAAGGAGACGCCCTGCAGGAAGCGGGCGGCAAGGCCCTGCGGCGTCCGGGTGACCAGCAGGTACCCGGCGCGGGCGGAATAGGTCGGCGCACTGCCCCGCGCCGGACCCGCCGGCACACCAAGCGGAAACAGCAGCCGGCCGCCGGACGCCAGCATGTCCACCCAGCGCTCCGCCGGACGGTCGACGGCGAAATTGACATAGACGATGTCGGCGGGACGCCGTGGCCAGTCGGCGCCGTTGCCCTCGAACAGCTCGACATTCGCCCAGGGGCGCAGGCAGCGGCGGGCGCGGGCGGCCATCACTGCGTCGACCTCCACCGCCACCACGCGTCCCTCCGGCCCGACCAACTCGGCGAGAATGGCGCTGTAGTAGCCGGTGCCGGCACCGATGTGGAGGGCGGTCTCGCCGGTCCGGGGGACGAGCGCGTGCAGGCCCGCGGCGTGCAGCGACGGGCTGCCGTTGTTGAGTCCCTTGTCGGCGTCGAGCGTCACCAGCACGTCGCGGTAAAGGTCAGCGGGATCGCTGCTCAGGGCGGCATGCTCCCGGCCCCCTCCGCGCAACTCCCATGGCGGAGCGCCGGTGAAATGCTCGCGCGGCACACTGGCGAAGGCTGCGAGCAGCGGCGGGTCGGCGGGGATGCCGGCTGCGGCGAGCAATTGCCCGGCGTAGCTGCTGCGGATTTCCTGCATCGATCTGTCAGCCATGCCGACCTCCGTCGATGGTGCGCTGAGACCGGACCTGGCAGCGGGCACGGCCTTCAGGACACCCGATTCTTCACCCAAATGAATTTGCCCATTCGTCGCGCTTGGGCTAGTGCTCCGGCTCAAAAAACAACAAGGCAGCACAACCCTATGGCGCAAGATACCGCCGAACCCGTCATCATCGCACCGGTGAAGCCCGCCGACCAGGACACGCTGCGCGGCTTCGGCTTCGCGCTGACAGCCTATCTGCTGTGGGGGTTCCTGCCCTTCTTCATGAAGGCGGTCGCTCATATCCCGGCCACCGAGGTGGTCGCCCACCGCATCGTCTGGTCTGTGCCGATCGCGGGCGCGGTGCTGCTTTGGCTCGGCCGCACCAACGACATCAAGGTCGCGCTGCGGACACCGCGGACGATGCTGATGGCGGTGCTGACGGCGGCACTGATCACGCTCAACTGGGGCATCTACGTCTGGGCCATCGGCGCCGACCGGACGGTGGAAACCGCGCTCGGCTACTACATCAATCCGCTGTTCTCGGTGTTTCTCGGTGCCGTGCTGCTCAAGGAGAAGCTCGATCTGGCGCAGAAGGCGGCCATCGCGCTGGCCGTGGTCGCCGTCGCCGTTCTGGCCAGCGAGGCCGGCGGCCTGCCATGGGTCTCGATCGGCCTGGCGCTGAGCTGGGGTTTCTACGCCTTCTTCCGCAAGACGCTGCCGGTGGGACCGAATCAGGGCTTCTTCCTGGAGATCCTGGTGCTGTTCGTGCCGTCGCTGGGCTACATCATCTACCTGCAGTCGACCGGCCAGGGCCATTTCGGCTCCACCGGCGCCACCGATCTGGTGTTGCTGATGGGTTGCGGCCTGGTGACGGCGGTGCCGCTCCTCATCTATGCCAATGGCGCCAAGCTGCTCCGGCTCTCGACGATCGGCATCATGCAGTACATCGCCCCCACAATCATCTTCGTCATCGCCGTCTTCGTGTTCCGCGAACCCTTCGGCCCGGCCAAGATGGTGGCCTTCGCGCTGATCTGGATTTCGCTCGCGATCTACAGCTCGTCGCTGCTGCGCCAGCACCGGGGCAGGCAGCGGCTTGCCGCCAGCGAGCGCGACGAGGCCCGGCGCGAAGAGGCGCGGAGCCGGGGCTGACGCGCGGCTTGCCGCCAGAGGCGGTTCACAGGCGGCTGATGACTTCCTTGTCGCCGTTGGCCACGGTATTGCCCGCCGCCTCGATGATGGCGGGCAGGATGGCCGAGGCCGTGTCGATGACCAGCGGCTGCACCAGATGCGCCGTGTGCACGAAGCCCTCGTCGGACATGTGACTGATGAGCGTGTTGAGCGGATTCCAGAAGCCGTCGACATTGCCGAAGACCATCGGCTTGGCGTGGCGGCCGAGCTGAGCCCATGTCATGATCTCGACGATCTCCTCCAGCGTGCCGATGCCGCCGGGCAGCGCCACGAAGGCGTCGGCGCGCTCGAACATCATGTGCTTGCGCTCGTGCATGTCCCGGGTGACGACCAGTTCGGTCAACTGCCCGAGTTCCTGGCGCGTGGCTTCCTTGTCCATCAGGAATTCGGGAATGATGCCGATGACCTTGCCGCCGTGCGCCAGCACCGCGTCGGCGACAGCGCCCATGATGCCGCGCGTGCCGCCGCCATAGACGAGGGCGATGTCGTGTTCCGCCATTGCCTTGCCGAGCACGCGCGCCGCCTCCCGATAGGCAGGGTTGCTGCCCATTCTCGAGCCGCAATAGACGCAGATGGTGCGTATTCCGTTTGTGTTCTTGACCATGGCGTGAAGAAGCATAAGCGCGACGGCGCCGTCAAGCCTGCGATTGCTGCATTGCGGTGTTCGCCGGAGCCGGCGCGGTCGAGCGGACGCCATGGCGTTCAGGAATGGCCAGGACTTTATGCGGTTCCGCGGCCTCGCCCGCCGGAAAGGCGGTCCCGGATCTCCGCATCGATAGCGGCATCCAGCGGCAGCGGCGGCTCGCACGGCAAGGCGGCGGGGAAACAGCTGCGGGAAATCATCGCGGCATCTCGACGAAGCTTGTCGATCGAGATGCAGCGGCCCTGTTCCAGCCAGCCTGCAGCATGCAGCACAAAGCCCGCCCGCGAGGAGACCGCAGCCGACAGCACCCGGCCCCCATCGGCACCGGCCTGGGCATCGTCGACCTTGGCCGAGGTGACCGCGCCGTCGGCGCGCACCGGTACGCCCAGCCGGCGGCCGAGGGCGCCGGCATGCAACTGGATCGACTGCGAGACGGGGTCGCCGAAATTCGGCAGCATGCTGCGCATGTCGAAGGGCCATGCGAGAATCCCCATGACGACGGGCGCGCCGGGCCGCCACAGCTGCGCCAGGGCCATGCCGGCCAGAACCTCGGCGTAGCCCTGGATCAGCGCGCCGGCCGCCGTGGCCGGGCCCGTCGCCCCCATCATCATGTAGGACGACACCATGCTGGCTTCGCCAGCCTCGGCGACCACGCGCAGACACTGCAGCGGGCTTTCCCAGTAGGTCAGCGGCGGCGTGCAGTTGATGAGGTGCAGGAGGTTGCATTCACGCTCGGCCGCGGGCCGGTTGACCGCCTGGGCGGTCAGGTCAATGATGTCGCGGGTGGCCGCCGCGCTGGCCACTGTTCCCATGAAGGGCTTGTCGGAAAAGCTGAGATGCGCCCGCAGCATCTGCAGCGGCCGATCGGCCTCCGCGATGTCATTGATGACGCAGATCATCTGCCCGGTGTTGCCGAGGGCCGGCGACAGATGGCACTCTGCCACCAGGCGCTCGTACAGGCCCAGCGTGCCGCGTTGCCGGACTGAGTCGTCGGCCAGCACGTCGGGCGCGCCGTACACCGGCGCGAAGACGGGGGCGCCGGCCCCGCCGACCGGGGTGTCGCGGGCGGGGTTCCTGGCGCGAAGCAGAAACCGCTCCGGGGCGCTCGCGCGGATGATGCGACGCAGTCCCGGCCCGTCCAGCCGAACGACATCCCCCTCCACCGCGCCGCCTGCCGCCTTCAGCCGCTCGATGGAGTCCGGGTCCTGAAAGCGGATGCCGATCTCGCCGAGCACACGGTCGGCCGCCTGCTCGATGGCATCGAGTGCGGAGGACTCCACCGCTGCAGGCGGCGTGAGGAACAGGTCCGCCAGCGTGGGATGGCCGGTCTCGGTGGAGAAATGCATGCGGCGCCCCCGGTTTTGCCGAAAGCCGGCCGTTTGCACAATTCCACCGGGAAGGAGGCGGCGCTGGCGCATTGTCGCCATCGGCTGCGGCATGGGCGACACGGCAGCTGGCGCCCGTCTTCCGTCGTCGCGCCGGCTGCGCATCGGGCTCTGGTTGCGCTGGCCCGCGGCGGTTTCACCGTGCTTGTGCAGCACAGCCAAAACAGCTAGTTTTCAGCGATAAATCGCAATTTGCGGGTCAGGCCCGCCGGAGAATTTTATGTCCAAAGGCACTGCTGGGTTCTTGTCGTTTCTGGCCGGTCTCGTCGCGATCGCCGCCGTCGCCTGGCTGGCGGCGCCGCATTGGTTCGGCGGAGCGGTGCAGCCGCCCGAGACGACGGCCGTGAGCACCTCCTCGGAAACCGCATCCGAAAAGCCGGCCGATGCGGCGCCGGCAGCCACGGAGATGGCCAAGGCGGACACCAAGTCCGATCGGATACAGCCGGGCCCGGTGCCGACTTTCGACGTGCTCAGGGTCGAACCCGACGGCTCGATGGTTCTCGCCGGCAAGGCCGCCGCGGGCAGCCGGATCGAGCTGATGAACGGCGATGCCGTCATCGCGTCGGAGACTGTAGGCGCGATGGGTGATTTCGCCATCATTCTCGACGAGCCGCTGCCTGCAGGCGACTATCAACTGACGCTGAGAAGCACGGCGGGCGACGGCACGACGCAGTTGTCCGAGGAAGTCGCCACCGTGGCGATTCCCGAGGGCGGGCAGGGCGAACTGCTGGCGATGGTGACCCGGCCGGGTGAGCCGAGCCGCATTCTTGCCCAGCCCACCGCGCCCGTCGAGGCTGCGACCGCGACCGAAACGGCATCCGCCGACCCCTCTGCGTCGTCCGGCGCTGCCGGGTCCGCGACTCCGGCGGCCGATGCCGCCACGGCGGCGCCCGCTGCCGGCGGGTCCGAGCCGGCGACCCAGAGCCCGGCAACGGACGCTCCCGCGGACACCGCCGCCAATCCTGCAGCGACAACCGGGGGCGACAGTGCCGCCGTCGTACTCCCCGAACTGCCGGAGACCTCGACGACGCTCGTCGGCACCGCGCCCGAAATGCCCGCGCAGACGACGGAAACTGCGTCGGCGACCACCGCTCCCGAGACGGAGTCCGACGCGCAAGCCTCCGGCACCGGAATGGCAGCGCCCGCCGCCGAGGCCGCTGCGACGGCTCCATCCGCAGCAGAGGCTGCGGCAGCGGCTCCATCCGCCGAAACGGCTTCCGCTGCCGTCACCGCCGCACCGGCCGCTGATGCGACCGTGCGTGTCGATGCGGTTGAAATCGAAGGCGACATGATCTTCATCGCCGGCTCGGCCACCGCCGGCTACACGGTGCAGGTTTCCGCCGACGGCGTGGCGATCGGCAGCTCCGTGGCGGACGCCAATGGCCGCTTCATCGTCGAGGCGAAATCGGCGCTCAGCGTCGGTGACCACACCATCAGCGCCGATTTGATCGCGCCCGATTCGACCGCCGTGGTGCTGCGCGCTTCCGTGCCGTTCACCCGGCCCGAGGGCAATGCCGTCGCCGCCGTGGCGGGCTCGGCGCAGCAGGATGCGGCCGCGGCGTCGGCCGGGTCGTTGCGGCTGCCCGAACTGGCCTCGCTCGACGGTCTGCGCAGCAACGCCTTCGGGGCGCTCACCAATTTGAGCGCCAAGCTGGCCGCGGACGCCCCCAACACGGCCGATCTGGCCGAAGCGAAGGCGGATCTGGTCAGGAAGCTCGAAACGGTCATCAGTGCACCGGTTCCCGACACCGCGTCGGCGGAAGCCCGGGCCGGGGCCGAGGCGGTTCGCGATCAGGCGAGGGTCGCGCTCGCCGCCATCGAGCCGATGGAACTCGGGGCGGACAATCTGCCGGACATGTCCGAGATGCAGGCCATGCGCGACAGCGTCGGCGATGCGATGGCCGGCCTGTCCAGGCCGGTGATGCCCTCAGCACAGGGCACGGAGACGACAGCCGCCTCCACGACCGGTCCGGCGGCGATGCCATCGCCCGATTTGCGCGATCTCGGCGGCATGCGCGAGCAGGCCTACCGGGCGCTGTCGGCCTATGGGGAGCTGCTCGAGGGCGGATCTGCCTCGGACGAGGATCTGGCCCGCGCGCGCGCCGAGGCGGTGGCGAAGCTGCAGGCGGTCATCGATGCAAACGACGCCGCCTCGCAGTCCGCCGAAACGACGATGGCAGCCGACGGCATCCAGGGGCAGGCCGCCGCCGCGCTGGCCGCGCTGCAGTCGGCAGGCGCAACCCCTGACGCGGCATCGACGCGCCAGAGCGTTGCCGCTGCGCTCGGGGCGCTCGCCACACCCTCGGACGCCATGGTCGCCGCCGTGGCCGGCCAGCCTGCCGCGAAGGCCACTGCCGCAGCATCCACGGACGGACCCGCGACGATCAATCAGGCGCCGCTGACGCAGAGCCCGCATGCGGTGATCATCCGCCGCGGCGACACGCTATGGCAGATCTCGCGCCGCACCTATGGGGAAGGCGTGCGCTACACCACGATCTATCTGGCCAACCTGTCGCAGATCCAGAATCCCGACAGGATCAAGCCTGGCCAGGTGTTCAGCGTGCCCGACAAGCCGCTTTCC
Organism: Hoeflea marina; assembly: GCF_003182275.1. Lineage (GTDB taxonomy): Bacteria > Pseudomonadota > Alphaproteobacteria > Rhizobiales > Rhizobiaceae > Hoeflea > Hoeflea marina. The sequence continues at coordinate 32,588 of NZ_QGTR01000004.1, read as the reverse complement.
AACGCCGCCGAGCTGCATCGCAAGCGGCTGGAGGAGATGAAAAAGCAGTAGGCGGACGGGAATTCAGCGCGAGGGCCGGTTGACCGGGGCTTTCCCATCGTATATCGCCGATAAACGATGAAGGCTTTTCCAACTCCCGTTCTGCAGCACGATGCCGACCTTGCCGGCAGGCTTGGCGCGCTGGCTCACCCGGTGCGGCTGACGCTGCTCAGGCATCTGGGCGAGCGCGATGCCTGCTGCGTCAAGGAACTGGTCGGCCGGGTGGGTCTGGCTCAGTCCACCGTATCGCAGCATCTCAAGGTGCTGGTGGATGCGGGGCTGGTGAGCTATCGCGCAGACAGGCAGTCCTCGCGCTACAGCCTTGAGACCGCTGCGCTCGGCGCGCTGTCCTGCGGTCTGGGCGACATCGTTCAGCATTGCTGCGGCGGGTCGTGCCCGCCGCCGGCACAGGCCTTGACATCAACGGATCTGGAATCATCGACGGCGCAGCCATTCTGCGGCCGGACAAAGGACATCTGACTTGGCTTCGAACAAGACCGTGAACTCGGACAGCGGCAATCCGCTGTCCACGTTGAAGAATCTTTGGCCCTATATGTGGCCGGCCGACCGCCCGGACCTGAAGATCCGGGTGTTGTGGGCCTTCCTGTTCCTGATTCTCGCCAAGCTGATCCTGATGCTGGTGCCCTATTTCTTCAAATGGGCCACCGATGCGCTCGATGGCGATGTCTCGGCATTGACATGGATGCCGGCAGCGCTGGCGACGCCGGTGATGCTGGTGGCCGGCTACAACATCATGCGCATCGCCCAGGGCGGGCTCAACCAGCTGCGCGACGCGCTGTTTGCCCGCGTCGGCCAGCATGCCGTCCGCCAGCTCGCGCACCGCACCTTCGTGCACATGCACCAGCTCTCGCTGCGCTTCCATCTCGAGCGGCGCACTGGCGGGCTGTCGCGGGTCATCGAGCGCGGCACCAAGGGCATCGAGGCGATTGTCCGCTTCACCATCCTCAATTCCGCGCCGACGCTGATCGAGTTTGCGCTGACGGCCGCAATCTTCGCCGTCGCCTATGGCTGGTCCTATGTCGCGGTCACCGCGATCACGCTTTGGCTCTACATCTGGTTCACGGTCAAGGCCAGCGACTGGCGCATCAACATCCGCCGCGACATGAACAACTCCGACACCGACGCCAACACCAAGGCGATCGATTCGCTGCTCAACTACGAGACGGTGAAGTATTTCGGCAACGAGGACATGGAGGCGCGCCGCTTCGATTCCTCCATGGCCACCTACGAGAAGGCCGCCACCCAGGTCTGGACCTCGCTTGGCTGGCTCAACACCGGCCAGGGCGTGATCTTCGGCCTCGGCATGATGGCGATGATGATCATGTCGGCGCTGGCCGTGCAGCGCGGCGAGCAGACGCTGGGCGATTTCGTCTTCATCAACACCATGCTGATGCAGCTCGCCGTGCCGCTCAACTTCATCGGCTTCGTCTACCGCGAGATCCGCCAGGGCCTGACCGACATCGAGCAGATGTTCGACCTGCTCGACGTCAATGCCGAGGTGGTCGACAAGCCCGAGGCGAAGCCGCTCAGGGTCAGCGACGGCGCGATCCGCTTCGAGGATGTCCGCTTCAGCTATGACGAGGCGCGACCCATCCTCAAGGGCATCTCCTTCGAGGTGCCGGCCGGCAAGACGGTGGCCATCGTCGGCCCGTCGGGCGCCGGCAAGTCGACCCTGTCGCGGCTTCTCTACCGCTTCTACGACATCCAGGAGGGCCGCATCAGCATCGACGGCCAGGACGTGCGCGATGTCACCCAGAAGAGCCTGCGCGCGGCCATCGGCATGGTGCCGCAGGACACGGTGCTGTTCAACGACACCATCGCCTACAATGTCCGCTACGGCCGCGTCGAGGCCAGCGAGGCGGAAATCCAGCAGGCCGCGGACCTGGCGCAGATCGGCCCGTTCATCCGCGAACTGCCCGACGGGTTCAAGTCGATGGTCGGCGAGCGCGGGCTGAAGCTCTCGGGCGGCGAAAAGCAGCGCGTGGCCATTGCGCGCACCATCCTCAAGGCGCCGCCGATCCTGATCCTCGACGAGGCCACCTCGGCGCTGGACACCGCGACCGAGCAGGAGATCCAGGCATCGCTCGATTTCGTGTCCAAGGGCCGCACCACGCTCGTCATCGCCCACCGGCTGTCGACCGTGGTCAGCGCCGACGAGATCATCGTGCTGAAGGACGGCGTCATCGCCGAGCGCGGCCGCCACGCCGACCTGCTGGAGCAGAAGGGCCTCTATGCCTCGATGTGGGATCGCCAGCGCGAGGCCACCCAGGCCGAGGAGCAGCTCAAGCGGATGCGCGAGGACGACAGCCTGGGCATCGTCACCCGCCGCCGCACGCCGGAAGTGCTCTGAAGCGCCGTCATCGGCGACTTCCGGCCGGATCGGCGACTGCCTGGCGCCTGGCCGGGGCAGGGGCCGGCCGGCGTTGCCTGCCGGGACGTTTCGCGCTACAGCAGCGGCCAACCGAATTGAGATCCGCGACGCGGGACCCGACGGTCCCAAGGCCGGTTCCGACTGGAGCGGCGCGTGGGCGGCCGGACCTCCGGCCATGGCGCGCGGCAGCAAAGGATTGATCAGCATGAGCATACTCCACAGCGTCCGCAATTCGCTGGTTCCCATCCACCGCGAGGGCTACAAGTTCATCGCCATCTTCGCGGCTGTCTCCGTGCTGCTCGGCTTTCTCGCCGAACCGCTGTTCTGGATCGGCATGGTGCTCACGGCCTGGTGCGCCTATTTCTTCCGCGATCCCGAACGCATGACCCCGCTCGACGAGGATCTGGTGATCTCGCCCGCCGATGGCCGCGTCTCCTCGATCGTGCGCATGATGCCGCCGGCCGATCTCGGTCTCGGCAACGAGGAGATGCTGCGTATCTCCGTGTTCATGAATGTCTTCAACTGCCATGTGAACCGGGCGCCGATGGCGGGGTCGATCAGCTCGATCGTCTATGCCAAGGGCGCCTTCCTCAATGCGGAGCTCGACAAGGCCTCGACCGACAACGAACGCAACGGGCTGGTGATTTCCACCAGCCACGGCGACATCGGCGTGGTGCAGATCGCCGGCCTGGTGGCCCGACGGATTCTGTGCTGGGCCCGGCCCGGCGAGCATCTCGCCGCCGGCGAGCGCTTCGGCCTGATCCGCTTCGGCTCGCGGCTCGACGTGTTCCTGCCCGCGGCCGCGCGGCCGATGGTCAGTGTCGGCCAGACCGCGATCGCCGGCGAGACAACGCTGGCCGAATTCGGCTCCGCCAAGGGCGCCGTGGTCAGCCGCCGCGACTGAGCGGTCAATTCAACCTCGCTTTTTGCCGGGCCGCCACTATCATCGCGGTTCGCTCACCGTGTCGCCGTCCGGCAATGGGCCGGACAGCCCCGATCCAGTGCTCCCAGGGAGATCGCCCATGGAAACCCCGTTTCCGCCCTACGAACCCAACGGCCCGAACGACGAGGGCAGGGGGCCGCGGCTGCGCGAGATCCCGATCCGGATGCTCATCCCCAACCTGATCACGGTGCTGGCGATCTGCGCCGGTCTCACCGGCATCAGGCTCGCCTTCGAGAACCGGTTCGAACTGGCCGTCGCCATGGTGCTGATCGCGGCCTTCCTCGACGGCATAGACGGTCGTGTGGCGCGTTTGCTCAAGGCTTCGTCGAAATTCGGCGCGCAGATGGATTCGCTGGCCGACATCGTCAATTTCGGCGTCGCGCCGGCGCTGGTGCTCTATGTCTTCGTCCTCGACCAGGCCCGCTCCTTCGGCTGGATCGCCGCCATCGTCTTCGTCGTGGCGGCGGGGCTGCGGCTCGCGCGCTTCAACGTGATTTCCGAATCCTCCTCCAAGGCCGCCTGGGAGGGCAGCTATTTCGTCGGCGTTCCCGCACCCGCCGGCGCGCTGCTGGTGCTGCTGCCGGTCTATCTCGGCTTTCTCGGCGTCCCGATCGACAAGCTGACCGCGTTTCTTTCGGCCGGCTACACCATGGCCATCGGTTTCCTGCTGGTGAGCCGCCTGCCGGTCTATTCCGGCAAGGGCATCGGCGTGCGGGTGCGCCGCGACCTGGTGATGCCGGTGATCCTGATTGCCGTGGTCTATGTCTCTCTGCTGATGAGCTTCACCTGGGAAACGCTGACGCTGACGGCGCTCGGCTATCTGGCCACACTGCCCTTCGGGGCGATGGCGTGGTCGAAGCAGTACGGACCCAATGCCAAGGGGGGGGCGAAACCGGATCCGGTCGACGAGCAGGACCCGTTTCACTGAGCGTGGGTGGTTCGGACTTTCCGAGGAGCGCTGCCGGAATGAGTGGAGCGGCGCGTGCTCCCCTCATGCCTGCCGTCACTCCGGGCTGCGGTAATCCAGAAAGCGGTTTTCGCGCACCTTGAACAGCTTGCCGCTGACGGTCATGTCCGGGTGGCAGAGCGGCACCAGCCTGGCCGCCACGTCGGCGGGCTTGGGCAGCGTGGCCGGATCCTCGCCGGGCACCGCCTGGGCGCGCATGGCGGTGCGGGTGGCGCCAGGATCGATCGAATTGACGCAGAGCGGCGTCTGGCTCATCTCGTCGGCCCAGACGCGGACCAACGCCTCGACGGCGGCCTTGGAGGCAGCGTAGGGGCCCCAGAAGGCGCGCGCCGAGTGAGCCGCACCCGAGGACAGCACCAGCGCGCGACCGGCGTCGGACTTTGTCAGCAGCGGCTCGAGCGAGCGTATCAGCCGCCAGGTCGAGGTCACGTTGACAGTCATCACCTTCTCGAAGGTCTTGGCCTCGACATGGCCAAGCGGCGAAATCGTGCCGAGCACGCCGGCATTGGCCACCAGAATGTCGAGCCTGCCCCAGCGCTCGTTGATCGCCGCGCCGAGCCGGTCGATGGCCGGCATGTCGGTCAGATCCATCGGCACCAGCGTGGCGGGCAGCCCGCCGGCCGCCTTGATGGCGTCGTCGAGTTCCTCGAGGCCGCCCACGGTACGGGCCACGGCAACGACCTGCGCGCCTTCGGCGGCGAGCGCCAGCGCCGTGGCATAGCCGATGCCGCGGGAGGCGCCGGTGATGAGCGCGATGCGTCCTTCAAGCGATGCCATGCGGATTATCCGTTGTTGGCCAGCAGCGACAGGCTGCGGACATTGCCCATGTCGCCCTGGTCGGTGAGCGTCGTCGGATACTCGCCGGTGAAGCAGGCATCGCAGAACTGCGGGCATTCATTGTTGCGCGCGGGTTCGCGCACGGCGCGGTAGAGCCCGTCGATGGGCAGAAACCCGAGGCTGTCGACGCGGATGAAATCGGCCATCTGCTCCACCGACATGCGCGAGGCGAGCAGCTTGGATTTCTCCGGCGTGTCGACGCCGTAGAAGCAGGACGACATGGTCGGCGGCGAGGCGATGCGCATGTGCACCTCGCGGGCGCCGGCTTCGCGGACCATCTGCACGATCTTCTGGCTTGTGGTGCCCCGCACGATGGAATCATCGACGAGAACCACGCGCTTGCCCTCGATCATCGCCCGGTTGGCGTTGTGCTTGAGCTTGACGCCCATGTGCCGGATCGAGGCAGACGGCGCGATGAAGGTGCGGCCGACATAATGGTTGCGGATGATGCCGAGCTCGAAGGGCAGATTGGAGACCTGGGCAAAGCCGATGGCCGCCGGCGTGCCGGAATCGGGCACCGGGATCACCAGGTCTGCGTCGCAGGGGCTTTCCCGCGCCAGTTCCTCGCCGATGCGCTTGCGCACCTCGTAGACATTGCGGCCCTCGATGATCGAATCGGGACGGGCGAAATAGACATATTCGAAGATGCAGAGCTTCGGCGGCTGCTTCTCGAAGGGGAAATGACTCTCGATGCCCTGTTCGGTGATGACCACCACCTCGCCCGGCGCCACGTCGCGCACGAAGCGGGCGCCGATGATGTCGAGCGCGCAGGTTTCCGAGGCCAGGATATAGGCGCCGTCGAGATCGCCGATGCACAGCGGCCTGATGCCCAGCGGATCGCGGGCGCCGATCATCTTCTTCTCCGACAGGCCGACAAAGGAATAGGCGCCCTCGATGCGGGAGAGCGCATCGATGAATTTCGGCACGATGCGCGTCTTCTCGCTGGTGGCGATCAGGTGCAGGATGGTCTCGGTGTCGGATGTCGAGGAGAAGATCGAGCCGCGCTTCTGCAGTTCGCGCTGCACGGTGAGCGCGTTGGTGATGTTGCCGTTGTGGGCGATGGCGAAGCCGCCGCCGGCAAACTCGGCGAAGAAGGGCTGCACGTTGCGCAGGCCTTCGCCGCCGGTGGTGGAATAGCGGGTGTGGCCGATGGCGCGGTTGCCGGGAATGCGGTCCATCACCGAGCGCTTGGTGAAGGTGTCGCCGATCAGCCCGATGTGGCGCTCGACCGAGAACTGCTTGCCGTCGAAGGCGACGATGCCGGCGGCCTCCTGGCCGCGGTGCTGGAGGGCGTGCAGGCCCAGCGTGACCACGGCGGCGGCTTCCTCCTTGCCGAATATGCCGAACACACCGCATTCGTCATGGAAACAATCAGCCTCATTGTCGACCGGCGGCATGCCATCTTCGATCATCGGATTCAGACCTTTTTTGCTTCAGGTTCTGTCCGGACACGGTCCGGGCAGTCAGTACATCAGCCGTTCGTCGCCGGCACTTCCTCGGCCGGGGTCGGGGCCTCGTCGGAGTTGCCCAGACCCTTGAGCCGGTCGAGGATGGTCGCATCGGCATCGTCGGGCAGCATGTTGACCAGCTTGGCGCCGAGCGAATCGAGCAGCGGCTTGGACTTCGCATTCGAAACCCATTCGGGCTGCTTGGGTGCGGCGACCAGCCAGTTGAAGAACAGCATGGCCACCACGACCAGAAGCACGCCGCGTGCCGCGCCGAAGACGAAGCCCAGCGTCCGGTCCAGCGCGCCGATGCGGCTGTCGATGATGAAATCGGCAATCCTCATGGTGATATAGGACACGATGATCAGGGCGACAAGGAAGATGACGGCGGCCGAGCCGATCAGGGCGATCTTTTCCGAGCTGGTGTATTTCAGCGCGAAGGGCAGCAGATAGGGATAGAGGAAATAGGCTGCCGCGGCGGCTGCAGCCCAGGAGGCAACCGCCAGCACTTCGCGCGAGAAGCCGCGCACCATGGCGAGCACCGCTGAGAAGAGGGTGACGCCAAGGACGATACCGTCAAGAATGGTAATGGGCATGAATTCGGTTTCCGTTCCGGATACGGTCTGCCTGGCGCACGCTGCGGCCCGGGCAGAACCGGGAAATCAATTGTCGTCGTCTTCCCCCGCGGTCAGTTCGGCGGCTTTCGAACCGGCGATCCTGGCCACAAGATCAGGCAGGGATTCCACCTCCGTCCAGGTCGCTCCCCGGGAGGCGGGAAGGTCCGCTGATCCCTTCGGCAGGACGGCGCTGTTGAACCCCAGCTTCTCGGCTTCCTTGAGCCTCAGTCCCGTTTGCGCAACCGGTCTGACTGCGCCCGACAGGCTGACTTCGCCGAAATAGACGCAATCGGCGGGAAGGGCAAGTCCGGCGAGCGACGAAACCAGTGCAGCGGCCACAGCCATGTCGGCTGCGGGCTCCGAAATCCGGTAACCACCGGCAATGTTGAGGTAAACATCGTGGCTGCCGAGCCGGACGCCGCAATGGGCCTCGAGCACGGCCAGAATCATCGACAGCCGCGCCGAATCCCAGCCGACCACGGCGCGGCGCGGCGTGCCGAGTGCCGACGGCGCCACCAGCGCCTGGACTTCCACCAGAATCGGCCGCGTGCCCTCGATACCGGCAAAGACGGCGGCGCCCGGCGACTTGGCGTTGCGCTCGCCCAGGAACAGCTCAGAGGGATTGGCGACCTCGCGCAGGCCCTTGTCGGACATCTCGAAGACGCCGATCTCGTCGGTGGGGCCGAAGCGGTTCTTCACCGTCCTGAGGATGCGGTAGTGATGGCCGCGGTCGCCCTCGAAATAGAGCACCGCATCGACCATGTGCTCGACCACGCGTGGACCCGCGATCTGGCCGTCCTTGGTGACATGGCCGACCAGGACCATGGCGGTGCCGGTCTGCTTGGCGAAGCGGATCATGGCGTGCACGCCGGTGCGCACCTGGGTGACGCTGCCCGGCGCGGACCCCGCCATCTCGCTCCACAAAGTCTGGATCGAATCGATGATGACGAAATCCGGCCGCTTGCCGTCGGCGAGCGTCGCCAGGATGTCCTCGACATTGGTCTCGGCGGCGAGCAGCACGTCGGAATCGGCCGCGCCCAGCCGCTGCGCGCGCAGCCGGATCTGCGCCGTGGCCTCCTCGCCGGAGACATAGATGACGCGCTGGCCCTGCCGGGAGAGGGCGGCGGCGGCCTGCATCAGCAGCGTCGACTTGCCGATGCCGGGATCGCCGCCGACCAGCACCGCCGAGCCGCGCACGAAGCCGCCGCCGGTGGCGCGGTCAAGTTCGGAAATGCCGGTGGCAACGCGGGGGGCTTCCTCGATTTCGCCGGACAAAGTGGCCAGCGCCACCGGGCGGCCCTTGCGCATGGCCGTGCCCGGCCCGCCGCCGATGCCGCCGTTGCCGTCATCCTCGATGATGGTGTTCCAGGCGCCGCAGCCGTCGCACTTGCCGGCCCAGCGCGCATGCACGGTGCCGCAGCTCTGGCAGATGAACTGGGTTCGGGTCTTGGCCAAGGATCGGGTTCCTGATTCCGGGTTCGAGTGGAGGATTTGTCAGGCATGTGGATCAATGTCCACCCCGGGCACGCCTCGGACAAGGCGCGGCGATCGTCGGTTCGGGCGAATGTCGGTCGAGGCACTCACGACCGCTTCCCTCAGGCGAAGCGGTCGATCAGCAATTTGGCCGTCTTCATGATCTCCACCACCACCAGCGCATTTCCCACGCTTGTCATGGCATGTTGGCGCAGATAGCGCACCGCTTCTCGCAGTCCCGGCTTGTCGTCCCGGTTGGCAGTCGCATGCGTGGACAATCCGGCCTCCCGTGGTGGCGACCCTGGCAGCAGCAATCAAGGCAGGAATATAGACCTGCAGCCAGTCGTTTTCAAACCCGGCCTTGGTACCACTCGTCGCCAGCAGGATGCAGGCCACAAAGCAAACGGCCGGGACACCGAGCAGCAGCCAGATGTCCGTGTCGTCGTTCTGCTTCTTCGACAGCAGGGCCACGAAGCCGGTGCCGTAGGCGAGCACCACGACTTCGATCCAGGCCGGACGGAGACAGTGGTCGAAGAAATGCGTCGAGACATCGCCGCTGACCACATCGATCAGGGCGAACGTCAGCCCGGCTCCCACCAGAACCGGGACAAACGGAAGAACTCCGCCCAGGATTCGCCGTCTTGCCTGCATGGGTCATCATCCGGGCCGGTGTGGCAGGATCGTTGCCTCTGCCCGCTGAAATTGCAGGCGGGTGGGTTAATCGCGATACTCCCGCGCGCTGCGCCGTCCCATGGCGGTCAGCAGTTCGTAGCCGATGGTGCCGGCGGCACGGGCGGCGTCGTCAAGCGCGATGGCGGGACCGAAGAGCTCGATCCAGGATCCCGGCTCGACGGCGCCGGGCGCCAGGTCGGTCACATCGAACATGGTCAGGTCCATGGTGACGCGGCCGAGCACGGGCACCCTTTCCCCTGCGATGATGCCGTGGGCGCCGGGCAGGCCGGTGCCGCGCAGCGGCACGCCGCTGCCGGAGCCCGAGCGGTGAAAGCCGTCGGCATAGCCGATGCCGCAGACGGCGATGCGGCTGTCGCGGCCGAGCCGGGCGGTGGCGCCGTAGCTGACGCTGTCGCCGGCGCGGGCCTCGCGCAGCACCAGCACGCGGGTCTTGAGCGTCGCCACCACCGCCATCGGGTTGGGCGTGTCGTTGACCGATTCGCCGCCATAGAGCGCGATGCCCGGCCGGGTGAGATCGAACAGCGCATCGGCGCCGAGATGGATGCCGGCGGAATTGGCCAGACTTGCCTCGGCCTGCGGGAAATGGGCGCGCGCGGCGGCAAAGGCGGCGATCTGGGCGGCGTTGAGCGGGTGGGCGGGCGTGTCGGCGCAGGCGAAATGGCTCATCACCAGCACTGGCCGGAACGACGGGTCGGCCGCCAGTCCCGCCGCTTCGGCCGGCGTCACGCCGAGCCGGTTCATGCCGGTGTCGACATGCAACGCGCAGGCTCGGCCGGCCCCGGCGGATCGCCACAGCGCCACCTGGTGCATCGAATTGAGGACCGGGATCAGGTCATGCGCCACCAGAAGGGCCATGGCCCCGTCGAAGGCGCCGTTGAGCACATGGATGCGTGCCTCGGGGAGGGCACGGCGCAGGGCGGCGCCCTCGTTGGCGTCGGCCACGAAGAAATCCCTGCATCCCTCGCGCTCGAGCCGGCCTGCCACCGGGATCATGCCGGTTCCGTAGCCGTCCGCCTTGACCGCGGCGCCGCAGCGCGCCCTGCCGGATCTGGCCGCCATCTGTCGCCAGTTGGCGGCGAGCGCGCCGAGATCGATCGCCAGCCGCGTCGTGGCGGCGGCCGGCATCAGGGAGGGCGGGCGATCCGTCACGGGCGGCTCAATGCTCGTCGTGGGAGAACTGGTCGTAGGATGTGTCGGCCAGGTCGGTGAAGCGGGTGAACTGCGACTGGAAGGCGAGCTGCACGGTGCCGGTGGGGCCGTGGCGCTGCTTGGCGATGATCACGTCGGCGGTGCCGCGCACCTTGGTCATCTTGTCTTCCCAGGCCAGGTATTCCGGCGTCTTGATGTCGGCGGCCACTTCCTCGGCGGTGCGGCGCGGCTCCATGTTGTTGACGTAGTATTCCTCGCGGAACACGAACAGCACGACGTCGGCGTCCTGCTCGATCGAGCCCGATTCACGCAGGTCGGAGAGCTGCGGGCGCTTGTCCTCGCGGCTTTCGACCTGGCGCGAGAGCTGCGACAGGGCAATGATGGGAACGTGAAGCTCCTTGCCGAGCGCCTTGAGACCGGTGGTGATCTGGGTGATTTCCTGCACCCGGTTGTCGCTCGACTTGCCCGAGCCGGTCATCAGCTGGATATAGTCGATGACCAGCACGTCGAGGCCGCGCTGCCGCTTGAGCCGCCGGGCCCGCGCCGACAGCTGCGCGATCGAGATGCCGCCGGTCTGGTCGATGAACAGCGGGATCTTCTGCATCATCTGCGAGCAGCCGACGAGCTTCTCGAAGTCCGCCTCGGTGATGTCGCCGCGGCGGATCTTCGACGACGGGATCTCGGTCTGCTCGGAAATGATGCGGGTGGCGAGCTGCTCGGAGCTCATTTCCAGCGAATAGAAGCCGACGACGCCGCCGTTCTTGGCCTTCATGGAGCCGTCGGCCTGGACTTCCGGCTCGTAGGCGGCGGCGATGTTGAAGGCGATGTTGGTGGCAAGCGACGTCTTGCCCATGCCGGGGCGTCCGGCAAGCACGATCAAGTCGGAATGCTGCAGGCCGCCCATGCGGGCGTCGAGCGAGGTGATGCCGGTGGAAATGCCCGACAGCCCGCCGTCGCGCTGGTAGGCCGCGCCCGCCATGTCGATGGCCAGCGACACCGCGTCGTTGAAGGACTGGAAGCCGCCGTCGTAGCGGCCGTTCTCGGCGAGCTCGAACAGGCGGCGCTCGGCGTCCTCGATCTGGGTCTGCGGCGGCATGTCGAGCGGCGCGTCGAAAGCGATGTTGACCATGTCCTCGCCGATGCCGATCAGCGCCCGGCGCAGCGCCAGGTCGTAGATGGCGCGGCCATAGTCCTCGGCATTGATGATGTTGACGGCCTCGGAGGCGAGACGGGCGAGATACTGCGCCACGGTCATGTCGCCGACCTTGCCGTCGGCGGGCAGGAAGGTCTTGATGGTCACCGGGTTGGCGGTCTTGCCCATGCGGATGATGTCGCCGCCGACCTCGTAGATCTTGCGGTGCAGCGGCTCCTGGTAGTGTTCGGGCTTGAGAAAGTCCGACACCCGGTAGAAGGCGTCGTTGTTGACGAGGATGGCGCCGAGCAGCGCCTGCTCGGCCTCGATGTTGGACGGCGCCTCGCGAAACAGCGGGGTCTTTTCGGCCCGGGCCGGAACTGTGTCGAATTTGCGCGCCGCGTCGTTCATCGGTGGGTCAGCTTTCCTGTCCGGTGGTCCGGATGTCTGTCTATCTGGTTCGGGACCCGACCTTTATCCAAGTCAGGCGATCCTGTCCGGCCAAAAAACCGCGGCTGCGCGTTCATGCGCATCATCCACAGCCTGTGGATAAGTGCGCGCATCAGCGATGGGTTTCGGCTTGACCTCATTCTAGCACGATTCGGGCGGACGGATGTCGCTCACGGCACCAGGTGGACCGGAGGAATTGCGGAATACGGTCTGACCACGGCGTCGAGTGCCCGATCGCGACGGACTGACTTCGAGAGCCTTCAGTATCCCCACAACCCGGCAAGGTCGCGGCCGATCAGTTCTCCCGCCAGCGCGACCTCCGGGGCAAACAGCGTCCTGAGCTCGCCTTTCAGCTCTTCGGAGATTTCCGTCTCGAAGCCTTCGGCGCGATTCTGCCAGTGGGTCTGGTCCGTGGTGACGCCGAGGAAATCCTTTAGCTGCTGCTCCCACACGCCCTTGCCCGCCGCAGGGGTCGGGCCGGTCAGGTCCTCGTAGATCAGCACCAGGATCCGGTCGCGGGGAAAGCACCGGTAATAGCGGCTGAGATGGCTGCCATAGAGGGAATGACGGATGTTCATGGCGGCTGAGTACCAGGTGTTCTCGGCGGGGCTGTGCCCGCCGATTTCGGCCAGGCCGCGCTTCACATAGGACTCGATGTCCAGCGCAAGGTCGGGGCCCAGCGACGTGTCGACCACGCTTTTCATATGCCTGTACTGCGACACCACGCGGCTGACCGGCTCCCTGAGCGTGGCGATGATCCGTGCGTCGGGATTGTAGGACCTTATGCGCTCGGGCATCTGCTCGTTGGAAAGATAGACCGGCGTGATGTCGGCGAGATAGTGCTGCTCGACGGTCGCCTTGGCGAAGGACATGTCGTAGCGTTCCGCGGTGACGCTCGTGTCGATGCCGAAGCCGTTGAGTTCCTTTTCTTCGGGGACAAAGACCTCCTGCGACGCCTGGAGCATGCGCGCCAGGCTGCTGGTCGCGGTCCTCGGCGCGCCGATGCCGATCAGGTTTGCCTGTCTCGAACCGGTCCCCTTTGGCATCTGCTGTCATTCTCCGAAAAATGTGAGGGCATGGCGGCGAAGATCTTCCTGTTGATGCGCCAGGGAGTTCATTGTCGAGTGCGGATCATGCCACTATGGTGTCCCCGATCATAATGTCAAAGAGGCAAGATCATTGGTGACAGAGGCACGGTCCGCCGATGTCCCAGCCGAGGCAAATGGAGAACCGGTTTTTCGTCGCATTTGCGCTCGTGATGTCCTGGTGGCTTTGCTTCTTGGGACGATGGCCTTCGTAATCTACAACGCGAATCTCCGCTCCATCAGTGCAGCGGACAGCTATGCGGCGCGATATCTGCCGTTTTCGATCTGGCAGAATCATGACCTGTCGCTTGATCCGATCCTCCCGATGGTGGCGCAGGGGCGCAAACCGCCGCCAACGCTGGAGAAGGGCGACACCGCGCACTGGATCGTGAAGGTGGCGGGCGACCGATACGTGTCGAAATTTCCCGTCGTCGTACCGGTGGTTCTTGCCCCCCTCTATCTTCCGGCTGTTATCTATCTGAACCGGTCCGGCTTCGACCCGCTGCTGTTCGACCAGGTAGCCCGCATCATGGAAAAGCTCTGCGCTTCCCTGATGGCGGCGCTGTCCGTCGGCTTGCTCTATCTGCTGCTGAGGCGGCGGACCGATCGCGGATGGGCAGTCATTCTGAGCCTGGTCTATGCCTTCGGGACGACGACCTGGGTCATCAGCAGCCAGGCGCTGTGGATGCATGGTCTCGCGCAATTGCTGATCGTGGCCACGATGCTGCTGCTCACCGGACCGGGCACGATGCCGAGGATCATCCTCGCAGGTTTCCTGTGCGCGCTGATCGCCGCCAACCGCCAGCCGGACGCCATTCTGGCCGCGGGTTTGGGCATCTATGGATTGTGGTGGGCCGGCAGGAGGGTGCCGCTGTTTGTCCTCTCGGGCCTGGTTCCGGTCCTGTTGAGCGTTGCCTACAATCTGGTGGTTGTGGGCAATGTTGCCGGCGCCTACGCGGTTCATGTCCCTGCCGAGAATTTCAACGACAACTTCCTGGAGGGTGTGGCGGGCCTGCTCGTCAGTCCGACGCGCGGCCTGTTTGTCTTCTCGCCGTTCCTGCTGTTCATTGCGATCTTCGTTCGGCGGATCGCGCGTGAGCCCTCCGGACGGGGACTGACGGCGGCGGTCGGCTGTGCCGCCCTCGTGCAGCTGCTTCTCTACGCCATGATCGACTGGCGACAGGGCATGTCCTGGGGGCCGCGCTGGCTGACCGACATGCTGCCCATGCTGATGTGGATGCTGCCGCCCGTGGTGACATCGCTGTCGCGGATCGGCCGCGCCGCGTTTGCGGTCGCGTCCCTGGCGGCCATCCTGGTGCAGGGCATCGGCGCCTTCTGGTACACCGGAGTCTCGGAAATGCCGATCATCTCCGCCGCGGGTCCTGACCGGATGCGGCCTGCCTGGGACATTCGCAACGCCGCCTTCATCGCGGAACTGCGCCATCCGCGGGTGCAACCCGACCTCAATGTCGGTCTGCGCGGCAGCATCGATGTGTCCATTGTCCTGCCCGTTGCGCAGGGCGCCGGCGGCGAGGCCGGCAGGCAGATCGAGGTCCAGGGCTGGGCGCTGACCAACAATCACTCTCCAAGCGATGTCGCCGTCCTCATCGATGGCCGGCAGGTCGCGGGAAGCTCGACGTTCTTCTCGCGCCCCGATGTCGAGGCCGCGCTGGGAGAGACGAGCCCGGCGGGGTGGGCCGTCACCGCCCGGCTCGACGGGCTCGGCCCGGGGGACCATATTCTGGCGGTGCTGGTCCGCGCCACGGAGGGAGGAGAGCCGCGGCTGCTCGGGCAGACAACTTTCGTCCTCGAGCCTCGGCCGGAGGCAATCGAGCCTGTGACCGATCTGCCGAGTGCGGCGCGGCGCGCCAGCCAGGTGCTTTCGAGTGGCCAACAGGCGGACGGCTCCTGGTTGACCGTCTACACCGGCGGTACCCGTTTCGAAGAGCCGCGCCTGGAACTCAACACCTATCTCAATGCCATCATGCTCGACGTCGCCGGACCCGTGGCCGAGGCGGCGGGTCTCGAGGACATGCTGGCGAAAACCCGCGGGTTCCTGTCCGGCCAGATCGAGCAGACCGGCCTAGTCCGGTATCACGGACGCCCCGACGCCGCCACCATCGGCAGGCTCGGCTGCGTGATCACACCCGATTCGGACGACACCGCCCTGGCATGGCGGGTGACAGACGGAGGCAGCGCGGGCCAGCTCGCGTCCGTGCTCGCCACCCTGAAGCAGTACCGGAGACCGGACGGACTTTACAGGACATGGCTTGCGCCGCGGGACCAGTACCGGTGCCTGGATCCGGGACAGGACCCCAATCCGGCGGATGTCGGAATCCAGATGCATATATTCCAGTTTCTGGACCAGGTGGACCAGCCGGCAGCCCATGCCCTGTGCCGGGCGCTGTCCGCCAAGGCCGGCGACGACGACATCTGGGTCTATTACGCCGGTGCGCCGGTGATGGTGATCCTGCGGCTCGCCGACCTCGAGAAGGCCGGTTGCCTGCCGCAGTTTCCGCAGGCGCGCCTGCGCACGGACGTTGCCGGCCAGTACATCTGGGTGCGGGTCGCGGGCGAAATCCGAAGGATCGAAGCCGGCGAAGTCTCACATGAAGCCTACCGACAAACGGCGAGGCTGCTGGAAGACATTGCCGAAGATGATTTTTCCCTGCTAAGCCGGAGCCCACCGCTTCTCTATCACAACGACCTGAGCGCAACCGTCCGGCGTTTCTACTGGTCCCAGGATATCGGCTATGCCCTCTGGTTACGGCTCTATTTCGAGAACGAGCGCACGCTCTCGGCGCTTCCGTGCGATTCGGCCGGCGCTGGTGGGAAGTGCGGCGGAAAATGATGCTGATCGCCGGTGAGATGCGCCGTCGGGCGACAAAGACCCTGTCGCGCTGGCTCTCCTGCATCCGCTTCGATGAAGTGGCGGCGCTTCAGGCAACGCCGTTCATCGGCGCGGTGCTGGCGATCGGCGCCTTTTCGGCGAGCCACGTCTTCGCCCTTGCGCTGCTGATCGCCGGCAATGTCTGCCTGGTTGCCCATGTCTTCGTTCTCAACGACTGGGCCGGAACCGACGGCGATCTCATGGATCCCGACAGGGCGGGCCGCACATTTGCCTCCAGGGGGGTGACGACCGCGGAAGCCGGCTATGTGGCGGCGGCATTGCTCGCGGCCAGTCTGGTCTTCTTCGCGCTCATCAGCGCGACGGCCCTGGGTCTGGCGATCGCCATTGCCGGGCTGAGCGTCGCCTATTCCGGACCGATCCTGGGTCTCAAGGGCGTTCCGCTGTTCAATTCCGGCCTGCATCTCCTTGGCGGGCTCACGCATTTTCTGCTCGGTTACGCGGCATTCGGCCCGATCGATGCGCGGGGCGTGCTGGTGGGCTGCTTTTTCGGCTTGGTGTTCACCGCGGGCCATTTCACCCATGAGGCACGCGATCATGATGTGGATCTGGTCAACGGCATTCGCACCAACGCAGTGGCATTCGGCAAGACCCGGAGCTTCATGGCCGGGCTTGTCCTCTTCATCGCGTCCTATTGCTTCATCGCCGCGCTGGCTGCGCTCGGCTATGTCCCGTTGCCGCTCGTTCTCGCCGCTGCGTTCATTCCGCCGCATCTGTGGGCGTCCCGCCGCGCCGTTCGGACCGGACTGACCCCCGACAGCCTGCGCCGGCTGCAGCGGCTCTACCGGGCATTCTTCGCCATCATCGGCATCGACATGATCGTGACGGTGGCCTTCTTCTGACCGCTCCTGGCCGTTTCCAGCGCCATAGCCCCTGACGGCTTCGAGGTTTCATGCTTTCCATCATCATGCCTGTCTACAATGAAGCCGAGACGCTGCCACACGCCTTGGCGCTGGTGAGCCAGTCCCTGCCGGGCGTGGCGAAGGAAATCATCATCGTCGACGACGGCTCCACCGACGGCGGCCGCGAGTGGCTGCAGGCCAATTTTCCGACCGGCCTTCGCCAGGCCGCGTCCATGGCGGTCGATGCCGCTGGAAACCTCGTCTTTGCCGACGAGCCGTCGCTGGCCCCCGTTACCGTGCGGCTGTTGCATCACCGGTCCAACAGCGGCAAGGGCGCGGCGCTGCAGACCGGACTGGCTGCCGCGACGGGAGACGTCATCGTCATCCAGGACGCCGACCTGGAATACGATCCCGCCGATTGGACGGTGATGCATGACCTTGTCGTCCAGCGCCGGGTCGCCGATGTCGTCTACGGCTCCCGGTTCTACGGCAGGCCGCATCGGTCGCTCTATTTTCACCACTATCTCGCCAACCGCTTCATCTCGCTGATGTTCAATCTTCTCTACAACCAGACGCTCACCGACATCGAGTGCTGCTACAAGATGTTCACGCGCGACGTGCTCGACCAGTTGCATCTGACCTGCAACGATTTCGGCTGTGAAATCCAGATCAGCGCCCAGATAGCGCGCGCGGGGCGCTGGCGCATCTACGAGACCGGCATCAGCTATTTCGGCCGCACCTACGAGGAAGGCAAGAAGATCGGCTGGCAGGACGGCGTCAAGGCAATCTGGTATCTCCTCCGCTTCAGGATGTTCAACTGACTGCCGGCCGGGGATCGCCATGGTCCGGTCGCGCTCTGCCAGACCCTCAGGTCATGCGTCAGGCAGGCGGGATGAGCCCTTCCGGCTGTCGGCGGACCGCATCCTGTCAGCCGGATTCGGGATGCGGACGGCGACGCCGCCGGGTCATCGCGGGGAAGCCGGGCTGAACTTCTTCAACTCTGCCTCGAGTGTGCTCGCGTACTCCTCCGCGCGTGTGCGTGCGCGCTCCAGTCCACGGGCGTATTCGGCGGTGGCTTCGCTGGCCTCCCGAAGTTGCGCCAATGCCTGCTCCAGCGAGGTCGCGTAGCGCGCGGCCTCCCTGGCCGCTCCCGAGCGCTCTTCCAGCGCGGCCTGCAGGCTCTTGATATATCGGCCGGCTTCTGCGCTCGCGGCATTGCTGCCGCTGGCCATCATGGCCCCGGCGACGCTTCGCTCCAGGGCCGCCTGCAGTCGTGTCTGGTCCAGGCTCAGGTTCAACCGGGTCTGCTCCAGCTCGCTGCCGATCAGATAGTCGGAAAGCGCCGACAGGGTCGAACACGGCAACGTGTCGATCGTCGAGGCAATGACGCGCGCGTTGCTGTAGGCCCGGGTCGAACGCAGCATGCTGCCGGCGCGTATCCGGTACCAGAGCAGGGCTTCAGGCAGGCTGACGATGCGAAAGCCGGACGTGGCGATGCGAAGGTGCATCTGCCAGTCCTCGTAGCTGACGCCATGGATCTCGTGGAAGCCGCCGACCGTCTCGAAGACACGGGTTCTGTAGATGGCCGAACTGTCTCCGTAACAGTTGTGAATGGAACCGAGAAGCGTCGGCCCCGCCGAGAAATACTGCTCGGTTCCGTTGCCATGCGCCGCCGCATCGGGCGGTCCGGACTCGTCGGAGAAATGCTTGAGGCCGAAGGTCACCACGTCGGCGCCGGATATTCGAACGGCCCTGCGGAGGGTGCGCACCATGTCCGGAAATGCCACATTGTCGTCATCGAGCAGGATGACGAATTCGGTCGTCGCCGCTCTGATGCCTGCGTTGCGCGCGGCGCCGAGGTACAGGTTCTCCTGCCGGACCAGTTTCAGTCCGAGCGACCGGTACCGCTCCTCGATCGTGTCCAGATATTTCCGCGCCGCCTCGCTCCTGCTGCCATCGTCGACCACGACAACGCAAAACCCCTTCTCGCTCTGTTGCAACAGCCCCTGCAGGCATTGCTCGATCAGCTCCGGCTGCTCGTGATGGGTGATGATGACCGTCGTGTCGGTGGGCCCGGCGGGAGGAGGGGGATCAATCACGGCCCCGCAATCCGCCTTCAGGAGCTGCTGGAGGATCCCGTGCCAACCGCCGTCGCCACCCGCGCTGTCCTTGAGTGAGAGCACCATCTTCGGGTTCCATCCAAGATCGGTCATCCACTGGCTGCTCGCCGGATGCGGCAGAATGATCGAATCGGCGAGCTCGGCGGTGGTCCTTTCCAGGTGTTCGATGCCGATCTTGACGAGGTCCGACAGGAATTCGCCATTGCACCGTCTGAGCCAGCCGGAGCCTCCCGTGGCCAGGACAGCCAGCGACACGTCGGCGAAAGCCAGTCC
This sequence comes from Hoeflea marina, assembly GCF_003182275.1. GTDB lineage: Bacteria > Pseudomonadota > Alphaproteobacteria > Rhizobiales > Rhizobiaceae > Hoeflea > Hoeflea marina. The sequence goes on along the minus strand of NZ_QGTR01000004.1, from coordinate 13,223 downwards.
GGCATGCTTTGCGATCGCGCTGGCATGGCCCAGGCCGCCCCGGTCCTGGAAGACGATCGCCTCGAAATGCTCTGCACGAAGCTGCCGGAACACCTGGATTGCAGGAGCCAGGAAGGACGGCTGGATCGAAGGTCCCGCAAGGTCGACTGTCTCGACGGCAAAACAATGGCGTGCGGCGAAGGCCTCGAAGGCTGCCGCATCCGCGGTGCTCAAGACGCCGATGTCGAGGATGGCAACGTCGATGTCGGCGGCGACTGCGGTTTCGAGGACGGCCCTTGCGGGTCCTGCCGCGTGGGCCGGCTTCCAGTACTGCTCGCCGACAAGGCACAGCTTCCTTCGGCCCGTGCCCCGGCGCATGAGGCGCAGGCGGGGAGGTTCGGACGCTGGCTGCTCGAAAGGGTGCTGAATCTGGCTGTGCACATCGTCGAAGGACTGCCTCACCGCGGCAAGGACGACAGGGTCGGGGACGCGGCCTTCAGCGGCCGCGCGCAGTTCTGAATAGACCGGCGCGATCCATGCCGACCACACGCCCTGGCGGGACTCAAGGTCTTCTGCCTCGCAGTGGTGGCGGAGAGCGGGTGCCAGGAACCTGTCGACTTCAGGGGCCGCCTCCGCAATGGATGTCGGCCACGCGATGGCGAGCTCGTGACCCAGGCGGGACGCCACCGATCTCCAGTCGCCGAGCAGGGCTGAATAGTCGGAGAACGCCCTGTCGACGCTGCGCGAATAGTCCTCGGCCGCGAGATTGTAGCGCAACCACAGCAGGCCCCCGCGCACCAATGGCCAGGCCTGGCGGTCTCCTGCCAGGCCTTGCCGCCGCGCCAGCGAGAGTGCGGCCTCTGCCGGATTGCGTGACATGACGACGGTGACACAACGGATATCAAGCTGCGCCAGCGCCGCGCGCCACAGCGGAAACACCAGCGAGATGCGCGGGTCCTTGAGCACGAAAAGCGGTTCGTCGCCGTATTCATCGACGATGAGAGCTGCCAGCCTGGCGACGAATGCCTGGGCCACGGGCGTCTGCAGCCATTCGCGTGTGGGACCATGGACATCGTTGACCGACGATTGTGCCAGATCCAGGATCTGGTCGTTGATCCGGATCGCGGCCTCCGGTTCCCAATGGCCGGTCTCGTTTCCTGGTCCCGCCGCAAACAGGTTGCGCGGCAGGGCCGCGCCGAGGAGGCTGAGCATACGCGTCAGCGCGGATGTGCCACTGCGATGCGCGCCCAGGACGACGATGGCGGTTCTGCTGGTCATAAGATCTCCCGGAATGAGGGCTTCGCGCTCGCCCGCGATTGAACGTCGGCACCAGTGCGGGATATGTTCCTGATCGGTGCTGGGGGAAGGCGTCGAACCGACGGCAACGCCAAGATCCCAATTATTCTTCGCCGTGTGCTGGCGGAACCGGCTATGACGTTCGGTTCAGACTTACACCTGTTCATTGCGGCACGACCAAGACCGGAGACCGAAGAGATGCACGACGACCTGCAAGAGACGAACCCCGGTGACGGTGACAGGGCAGAGGCGATGGTCTCACTGGTGCGCCACTGGCATCACAAGTTCGAGGTGTTCCCCGGCGTGATCACGCCTGGCAGCTACGATCCCATGTTCCTGCTGGAAAAGCTCCAACTCCCCGACGACCTGACCGGAATGCGGGCATTGGATATCGGCCCGTCGGACGGCTTCTTCTCGATGCATCTGGCACGTCGCGGCGCGCAGGTGACTGCGGTTGATTATCGGGCGAAGAACACCCATGGCTTTGGAGTGATGGAGCAGCTCACCGGCCTCGAGTTCGACTACAGGCAGATGAATTTGTACGACGTTTCCGCCGCCGAGATCGGCCAGTTTGATCTCGTGCTTTTCCTGGGCGTCTTCTACCATCTGCCGGACATGATGCGTGCGCTCAACCTTCTTTCTCAGCTTTGCCGTGCCCGCCTTCTCGTCGAGACGCAGTTTGAGCCAGACCTGATGCCTGGCGTGGCGGTTGCGCGCTACTACGAAGCAGGGACGCTTGCCGACGACATCACCAATTTCTGGGTTCCCAACAAGGAATGCCTCTTTGCCATGCTGCGTGACACCGGCTTTCAGGTCGACCGGGACGACAGCTGGGGCAAGCGTATGCTGGTGGACGCTTCCCTGAGTCCGCTGCAAAGGACGAAGAAGATGGACCTTGCCTATGGACTGGTGCCGGGTTGACGGCAGTGCGGCAAGGCTCACCGCTGGCCTCGACGGGACAGGGTGCAGTCCCATGTGTGGATGTTCCATTGTCGTCCTCCGATAGGTTCGGACCGCATCAGCCCCTTCGGGAATTCCGGTGGCCCTGGATGTCTCCATACCGTTTTGCAATCAGTTTCCCGACCGCCTCGGGGCTGTGGGTCAGCGCCATGTAGAGTCGGGCGCGCTCGCCCGCGGCTGCGATCGCCTCGGCGTTGTCGGCCAGTTGCGCCATGATGCGGGCGGCTTCATCGATGTCGGGATCCGCCCAGGTCTGCCCCTCGATGAAGTAGGGATATTGCTCGGGTTCCACGCCGATCAATTTGTAGGGGACCGGGAATCCTGTCTGGCTGCTCAGGAAGTCCGTGCTTCCGGAAAAGTCGGTTGCCACGACCGCCTTGCCCATGGCCATGGCTTCGGCAATCCCCAATCCGAACCCCTCAGAACGGTGCAGCGAGACGAACACGTCGCATGATTTCGTCAGGCAGTAGGTCTCGGCGCGCGTGAGAACCTCGTCGATCAGCAGGATCCTCTTGTCGGCCTGCGCAAGGCTGCGGATCGAATTGAGAATCCCCCGCTTGAGCGGGCTGGTGCCCATGGTCTTGATGACCAGCGAGACGCGCCGGTTGCGGTCCTGGCCGAACGCCTGCAGATAGGCCTGCACCACCGCATCGGGATTTTTACGATCCGGGTAGGAGGAAAAATCGAACGCAAACAGAAACGCAGTCGAGTCATCCGGAATCTGAAAGCGCTTGCGGTTCGCCGTGACGCTGGAGGGAATGGAAATGGCCACCGGGATGTGCACCACGGGGCGGTACGAGCCGGCGACGAAGGCATCGCGGACGAAGGTGGTCGGGGCCCAGATCTCGTCCACCTGCTTCAGGCTCGCCAGCCATTGCGCAGGGATCAGCGGCAGTTCCCAGAACGGCCGGACGATGTTGTATCTGTTCCTGAGGCACCCCGGGCCGACCCCGTGAATGGTTGAGCCCAGCATGTCGGCGTTGACGCAAAAGACATTCACGATCCTGGAAGGGCGCTCCGTGATCCGGTGCGTCAGGGTTTCGTCCCGGTGCGACGAGCGCACCTGGTCGTCAAAATTTGTGACATCGTAGTCGATGTTCGCCGACTCGATCGATCGCGCCAGCGCGCGCATGGCCTCGCCCACGCCTGTTTCCGAAAGCGGGTAACCGATGAGGGAAAATCCCGGCGCAAGGGCGGTATGGGTCGCTGCATCGGTATCGGAGGGCCAGGCCCGCCTGAACATGGCATCAAGGAATTGCTTTCTCCTGGCCGGTGGCATCATCCGGTAGAGCCAGCGGATATGCGGCTGCGCCCTGACGAGAGTTCGATAGGCGAGGCGGGCGATCCGGGATGCAAGAGCAGACGCAGTCCTGGTGGAAGCAACCGGTCCTGCAGGAGCAACGGCATCAGTCGCCCCGAGCCGATCAATCCTTCTGGCGACCGTGTCAACGAATCTGGACGGAATCCCTGCCGACATTGCGCCGCCGGATACCAACCAGTCGGCATAATTGATCTGCGACTGCGCGTCATGCAGGGGAAAAAAGGGTTGCAGGTCGGGCCTTGATTCCCAGAGCGCATGCGCGAGCTGCGTGACCACGCCGCCAGGATTGGGCGCGATGGCCGCCGGGTGGTCGAGACTGTCGGGCAACAGGACGAAAGGATCGCCTTCGAAGGGCTCGAGCTTCTCGCGAAAGAGGATCCGTGCCACAGCCGGGATGTCGGTGCCATCGGCAAACCTCCCGAAGCCATAGGGCACTGGCGGCGACCTGCCTGAACCATGGGCATCCAGCTGATCATGGTAGTCGGAGAACAGGTCTGCCAGTTCCCTGGTCGACGTGGGCTTCCACCGCTGCTGATGCTTGGAGAGCACGCTCCGGTCGCCGGGCGTGATCCCGCTGAAATGGAAGAAGGCAAGTGGCGAGCCGTTGATCTCGTATCTGCCATCGGCGCGCGCGATCGTGCGCGAATCGAGGTTCCAGTAGGCCACGTTGTAGGCGGGGTCGCGCAGGATGTGCGTGTCCGGACAATAGGCGGGCCACAGGTCCATGAACTTCTGGTCGACGAAGATCCCGTCCCCGATCCGGTTGGAGACGCACTCCGTGCGCAGCCGCGTCTCCCACCATTCCAGCAGGGCTGACGTTTTCGCTGTATTCGTGAGAGCCAAAAATCCAAGATTGTATATTCCTGCCCTCATGAATGTGAGGTCGTTCGGGCTCTCCGCGTGCAGGTTGGGCTCCAGCGCATGCGGCGTCAGGATCGAGGAGGCGCCGTTGTCGAACGCTTCGATGATCTCGTCGAAGCGGCGGTAGGCGAAGATGTCGGGGTCGAGATAGATGACGCGGTCATACCCTTCCGCGAACAGCCGCCGGAACACGGTCGGCTTGATGGCCGTGTTCAACTCCATGACATCATAGCGAAAACTGAAAGACCGGGGGTCGGGGAGATTGAGCTCCTCGAAGTAGACATGGCTGTCGAATTCGGGGAATGCGTCCGCTTCGATGCCTTCCCTGCTTGTGTCGGCGATCACCAGGATGCGGGTGAAATCCGGATGATGACGCGCAAGGGATGCGGCGAGCGTCCTGGAGTAGGGGAGGTAGTTCCATGATGAAATCGTGAAGAACGCGCTCCTCATTTTTCCGAATCTTTCTTTGCCTTTGCCCTGAAACGTTGTCATAGCGCATGTGACTGTGAATCCAAATTCGCTTGGCTGGATACCATCTGTGACAAGAAAGACCGCATTGATTACGGGCGCCACGGGACAGGATGGCGCCTATCTGGCAAAGCTGCTGCTCGGGAAGGGATACCGCGTGGTATGCGCCATGCGTCGCACGTCCGGCATCGGCACCTGGCGCCTGCAGTATCTGCAGGTTCTCGACGATGTGGAATTCGTCTCGATGGAACTGACCGAGGATTCAAATGTGCGGGCGGTGCTGGAGACGGTCAGGCCCGACGAGATCTACAATCTGGCGGCCCAAAGCTTCGTCGGCGATTCGTTCTCCCAACCCCTCTACACCACCCAGGTGACGGCGGTCGGCGCCCTGCGATTGCTCGAGGGCGTCAGGACGGTGATCCCCACGGCCAGGTTCTACCAGGCCTCGACCTCGGAGATGTTCGGCAAGGCGCAGCAGGTCCCGCAGACCGAGAAGACCCCCTTCTATCCGCGCAGCCCCTATGGAGTGGCCAAGCTGTTTGCCCATTGGAGCGTCGTCAACTATCGCGAAGCCTATGGGCTGCACTGCTGCAGCGGCATTCTCTTCAATCATGAATCGCCGCTCAGGGGCGCGGAGTTTCTGCCCCGCAAGGTGACGCTCGGGATGGCGAAATACGCGCTGAGGGGCGAGGGTCCGCTGCGGGTCGGCAACCTCGAGGCGAGGCGGGACTGGGGCCACGCAAACGACTATGTCGATGCGATGTGGCGGATGCTGCAAACCGACGCCGGCATGGATTTCGTCGTGGCGACGGGCCGGACCCATACCGTGCGTGATTTCATCGCCTTGGCCGCGAAAGCCTGCGGCATCTCGCTCGACTGGCTGGGAACGGGACTCGAGGAGCGGGCCCTGGACCGGGCCAGCGGCAAGACAGTCGTCAGCATCGATCCGGCCTTCTACAGACCCGCGGAGGTCGATCTCCTCATCGGCGATCCGTCCCTGGCGGATCGTGTTCTCGGCTGGCGGCCCACCGTCCAGCTGGAGGATCTGGTCGCCGAGATGGTGGACGTGGACATGCGCAGGGTCGCTTCCAACCACGTCTCGGGCGTATAGCACCAGCCGGGAAGGGCCCGAAGCCGATCGCGGGCGACGGCTCCACCGGTCTTGCGGGAGGCGGTTTGCCGCCAGAGCATTTGCAGGGAAAGTGATTTTCACCTCGTCGCAGGACGGTGCGACGAATCCCCGGAGCGCGTCGCCGGATCGATGAACACCAATGCGCTCCGGGCAGCCTGCACAAGCCGGCCGGCCGACATGGCGCGTGCGCCGCCGGCCAGGCATTGCGGCATAGACGGCATTCCGCGGCCGTCCGGCCGGTCATCGCCTGGGGATGGCCGGCCGCGCCATCAGCCTCACCGCATGCGCAACAGGTGCTCGCCCTCAAACGCGATGTGGCGGCGCATGGCCTCGAAGAAGCCGCGCAGCATGTAGCCGATGGCCTCGATGTTGATGCCGGTCTTGCCGGCGCCGAGATCCTGCAGCGCCTCGGTCAGTTCCTCGGCGAAGCATTCGTCCTCGCAATGCTCGAAGCGCAGGCGGTTGAGCGTGGCGGCTATGTCGGGATCGCCGCCGCGCTGGCTCGCCACCAGCGGAAACACCACCTCCTCCTCGAAGCGGTGCAGGCCCTGGATCATCGGGCCGAGCGCGCGCGCCGCATAGATGCACTTCTGGCGGTTGACCTGGGCGGGGAGCGAATCGGCGATTTCCTCCAGCCGGTCGCACAGCGCCAGCTGGTCGAGATGCGCCTTGCGCAGCGCCGCGATCGGGTCCTGGCCCGCCGCGAGCCTGATTGTTGCGTCGTCGCTCATCTGCCGGAACCCGCTCCTCTGTTGCCGCCGTTGCCGGCGTCGTTCTCGTGGCTGAGAGATTATGAGGGGAGAAGGAAAGCGTCCTTGACCTGGATCAAGGCGGGTCTTGCCGGTCTCTGCAAATTGGGGGCTGCCCTGCGCAAGGGGTGCGGTCTGCCGTGGGGGCGGGTCGCGACGTTCGCGCAGCGGAGTGTCCGATACCCCTGGGGGAATACCACCATGAAATACGCATTCGAAACAATCGCCGTGGGCATCGGTGCCTTTGTGGCATTGCTCGGCGCGGCTTTCGCCAAGGATGACCTGTTTGAGGCCCATATGTGGATCCTCTTCTTCGTCCTTCTGTGCGCAACCGTGCTGCTGCTGCGGCGCATCCAGTTCTCGCCCGTCGAGGGCCCTTCGGCGGATGCCGAATCGGGCTACTTCGACGAGGTCGTCCGCTACGGCACCATCGCCACCGTGTTCTGGGGGGTGGTCGGCTTCCTGGTGGGCGTCGTGGTCGCCCTGCAGCTCGCCTTTCCCGACCTCAACATCGAGCCCTGGTTCAATTTCGGCCGGATGCGGCCGCTGCACACCTCCGCGGTGGTCTTCGCCTTCGGCGGCAATGCGCTGATCATGACCTCGTTCTACGTCGTGCAGCGCACGTCGCGGGCACGGCTGTTCGGCGGCGATCTGGCCTGGTTCGTGTTCTGGGGCTACCAGCTGTTCATCGTCATGGCGGCCACCGGCTACCTGCTGGGCATCACCCAGAGCCGCGAATATGCCGAGCCGGAATGGTATGTCGATCTGTGGCTGACCGCCGTCTGGGTGGCCTATCTGATTGTCTTCCTCGGCACGCTGCTCAAGCGCAAGGAACCCCACATCTACGTGGCCAACTGGTTCTATCTCGCCTTCATCGTCACCATCGCCATGCTGCACATCGTCAACAACCTGGCCATGCCGGTGTCGTTCCTGGGCTCGAAGAGCTATTCGCTGTTCTCCGGCGTGCAGGACGCGCTGACGCAGTGGTGGTACGGCCACAATGCGGTGGGCTTCTTCCTCACCGCCGGCTTCCTCGGCATGATGTACTACTTCATCCCGAAGCAGGCGGGCCGCCCGGTCTATTCCTACCGGCTCTCCATCATCCACTTCTGGTCGCTGATCTTCCTCTACATCTGGGCCGGTCCGCACCACCTGCACTACACCGCGCTGCCCGACTGGGCGCAGACGCTGGGCATGGTGTTCTCGATCATGCTGTGGATGCCCTCCTGGGGCGGCATGATCAACGGCCTGATGACGCTCTCGGGCGCCTGGGACAAGATCCGCACCGACCCGATCATCCGCATGATGGTGATCGCCGTGGCCTTCTACGGCATGTCCACCTTCGAAGGCCCGATGATGTCGATCAAGGCGGTCAACTCGCTCTCCCACTACACCGACTGGACCATCGGCCACGTGCATTCCGGCGCGCTCGGCTGGGTCGGCATGATCACCTTCGGCGCCATCTACTATCTGACGCCGAAACTGTGGGGCCGCGAGCGGCTGTATTCGCTGAGGCTCGTCAACTGGCACTTCTGGCTCGCCACCCTCGGCATCGTCGTCTACGCCGCCGTCATGTGGGTTGCCGGCATCCAGCAGGGCCTGATGTGGCGCGAGTACAACGATCAGGGCTTCCTGGTCTACTCCTTCGCCGAATCCGTGGCCGCCATGAAGCCCTACTACATCCTGCGCGCGCTCGGCGGCCTGATGTATCTCACGGGCGGCATCATCATGGCCTGGAACGTCACCATGACCATCCTCGGCCATCAGCGCAACGAGGCCGCGATCCCCGGATCGCTGCCCGCCCTGCAGCCAGCAGAATAGGAGGCACGACCAATGTCCCTGCTAGACAAACACGGAATAATCGAACGCAACGCGACGCTTCTGCTGGTGGCCTCGCTCCTGGTGGTCTCGGTCGGCGGCATCGTCGAGATCGCGCCCTTGTTCTATCTCGAAAACACCATCGAGAAGGTGGACGGGATGCGTCCCTATTCACCGCTGGAACTGGCCGGTCGCGACATCTACATCCGCGAGGGCTGCTACACCTGCCACAGCCAGATGATCCGTCCGTTCCGCGACGAAGTGGAGCGCTACGGTCACTACAGCCTGGCTGCGGAATCGATGTATGACCACTCGTTCCAGTGGGGCTCGAAGCGGACGGGGCCGGACCTCGCCCGCGTCGGCTCCCGCTACTCGAACGAATGGCACGTCCAGCATCTCACCGAGCCGCGCTCGGTGGTGCCGGAATCGGTGATGCCGAGCTACTCGTTCCTGGCCAATGCGCCGCTCAGGATCGAGAACGTCACCGCCAGCCTCAAGGCAAGCCGGATGGTCGGCGTGCCCTACAGCGACGAGATGATCGAGAACGCCGAGGCCGACATCCTGGCCCAGGCCAATCCGGATGCCGACACGTCCGGCGTCGAGGCCCGCTATCCGAAGCTGGTGCTGGGCGATTTCGACGGCAGTCCGGCGGCGCTGACCGAGATGGACGCGCTGATTTCCTACCTGCAGATGCTTGGCACGTTGGTCGATTTCTCGACCTACGACGAAGCATCCGGCTATCGCTGAGGAGGCGGCAATGGAAACCTACACAGCCATGCGCCACTTCGCCGACAGCTGGGGACTCGTCTTCATGCTGGCCGTCTTCTGCGGCGTCATTCTCTTCACCCTCCGGCCGGGCGGCAAGAAGGCCGCCGACGAGGCCTCCCAAATCCCGCTGAAGGAGGACTGAAACATGTCCGAAAAACACATCGACGAAGTCTCCGGCGTCAAGACCACCGGCCATGTCTGGGACGGCATCCGCGAGCTGGACAACCCCATGCCGCGCTGGTGGCTGTGGACCTTCTACCTCTGCATCATCTGGGCGGCGGGCTATGCCATTGCCTATCCGGCCATTCCGCTGATCAACGGCGCCAGCAAGGGGCTGCTCGGCTATTCGAGCCGTGCCGACGTGGTTGCGGAGCTGGCAAACGCCAAATCGGCCCAGAGCGTCTATCTCGACAAGGTGGCGGCGACGCCGCTCGACCAGATCTCGGCCGATCCGGAACTCTTGCGCTTTGCCATCGCCGGCGGGGCCGCGGCCTTCAAGGTCAACTGCATCCAGTGCCACGGCTCGGGCGCGCAGGGCTCGGCCGGCTACCCCAACCTCAACGATGACGACTGGCTCTGGGGCGGAACGGTGGACCAGATCTTCGCCACCATCTCGCACGGCATCCGCTTTGCCGGCGACGACGACACCCGCATCTCGGAAATGCCCGCCTTCAGCGACATTCTCGAACCGGCCGAGGTCCGCCAGGCCGCCGCCTATGTGGTGAGCCTCACCGGCACCGCCGCGGATCCGGCGATGGCGGACGCCGGCAAGCAGGTCTTCGCCGACAACTGCGTGGCCTGCCACGGCGAGAACGCCGAGGGCAACCAGGACCTCGGAGCCCCCCATCTCGGCGACGCCATCTGGTTCTACGGCAACAGCGAGGCCCATATCGCGGCCCAGATCGCCAAGCCAAGGCACGGCGTCATGCCGGCCTGGCTCGGCCGCCTCGGCGAACCCACGGTCAAGGAACTCGCCGTCTTCGTCCACTCGCTGGGCGGCGGGCAGTAGGGGCTGAGGCAGTCACGGAGGCAAGCAGCAACCCCGTCGGTGCGAGCCGGCGGGGTTTTTCGTGGGGGGGAGCGGTAGATTTAGGGTGGAAGGCTGGTCGTTCGTGCGCCGTCTAACGGCTGCTTTGCCCTCGGGGCGACCAAGAACGAAGTTATCGGCAACGGCTAAGCTCGAAAGGGAATAGGCTCTGTCGCGGAATTTACTGAAATGTCGTTACTGGAACCCGAGTATGCCTGTCCATTTTTCGGCTATTGCCATTGACGTGGAGGGCCGAGCCATCATGATGAATAATGCGCGTGAATGCCGACAGTACCTGGAAATTTAGTTGACTCAGCATTCAAACACCAAAATACCTATGCTGTAAGGTAGCATCGCGGTCAAGATATCTAGGCAAACTGGTATGGCTAATAAAATCGGTTATGAGTTCGCGCTTGAGCTTAATGAGGTCGCGGTGGTGGGCTCGAAGCTGAGAGCCGCCGTGGACCAACACAATTTCTTGCCGGATGATTTTCCTAGAGAACAGGTGAATTTTCTCGTGCTGGCTCTGCAGGGGTTATCCAATGGCTCACTAGAGGGAGCGAAACTTCCTTTGGAGCATGCATCGGTACGACTTTCGGAGATAAGGAGGCGCTATTTTTTCCATCAAGACTTAAATTCTGATTCTGATTCTGATGATGTAGTATCATTTCCTGTTTTAGAGCGCGGGGATTCTCTAGATGCTACGTTCTCACAATTGCTGTCTGCGATTTCAACAGCACTTGACGCTTATCGGGAGCAGTCTAGAACCGGCTTTGAGAGTTTGAATACGGATGAATACACGGAAATACTTCCTGGGATCGAAATGTCGACGATGGAAGATCGAGATGTATACAAGCAAATATCAAAATTTGATGATCTTTCTAGATATGCTCGCGAACCCAACTGGATCCAGAGTGTCCAAGTGCAGGAAGTTGCGCGTTCGACCGCTGATGCAAGGAATGCTTTAGCATCAACAAAAGCGGAAGCAAGCTCACAATTCATTATAAGGGGATGGATTAAGAAACTTGCCGGTCTTTCGGCTAATTCTCTCGTTATACTTCGGAGGTTACTCGATGGCGTGGCAGTCGGATCGGGGGTCGCATTAGAGTTTTATATTCGATATAAGAAGACAGTTTCAAGAGTTCGTGATGTGATAATACAGGATGCTCAAGAATGGCTTTCGTTCTTGTCATCAAAGATCGAGAATGCGGAGACGGCTTTAAGAAGATACGCCGATGATCGTGACCGGAAGAATTATGGCATGATTGGTGACGTAATAAGTGGGCGTCGGACTGTCATCAACGAAGATAAGCTTCCCTTCGCGATTACGCCTGACGAACGTCAATTGCCGCGACGCGGGACAATGGTTGAATTTGACATAGATGCTTCGAAAGGCCCCCCACTTGCCAAGAACATTAGGGCAACGACAAGATTTCTAATTGTAAACGATCAACTTATGACTCCGGAGCAGGCGAAAGCTCCAATTCTAGAAAGGATTTTGTATGTTTTAGCTACGCGCAAGAACGATATGATACCGATAAGGCAGTTAGAGCGCCGGATTACATCTAAAAGTGTCAATCCACTGCCTACCGAATTCTGGAAAATATTGGGTTACGGCGATTTTATTGGATATTTGGCATCGACTGGAAAGTTATTTCTGTATCCCCCGAATGAAAATGCGAGTCACGCTAGTCTCAGCCCTATTGCTACTGAGAATATTACCCCGCCTTTGGTGAGGGATTGGGCAGTAAGAGAGTTGCTTCGAGAAGGCGCGCCGATAAGAATTGGGGATATGGCTCTGAGGGCGGCCAAGACTTATTCTGGCGGGAAGGTGCCCGTTCGATTGCAGGTGGGGGTACGGCGGTTCTCAAATATATTCGACAATGATCCACGTTTTCAGCTGAAGGATGGGCAAATATATATGTCAGAGACGACAGTTTGACGAAATTTAATGTCTTTCTGTCGATCATACTATAAATGTCTATATTTCGATTGCGGTAGGTTGATCAACGGATCGGATGTCCGTTCCGTCTGAAATATTGTCCCGGGTGGTTAACCCAAATGCTCTAGATTGGATCAAATTAGCCATTAGAAGTCTATGGCGCTTAGACTTGGATTCGCGCTTGTTAATCTTGAATTTGAGCCGCAGATTTTACGAATAACAGCAAATACCACTTTCTCTCGCTGCCATCCCCCGTAATTTCCATGCCGGAATCGCGCTTTCCCGCCGGCTGCCCTCAGCCTCCCCTTGCGCGAACCTGCCGTGCCGCGCCCATACTTGTTCGCGGGCATTCGGCCTGATTTTGCACATCGCCCCCCAACCACAAACGGCAGGCCATCTTCATGACCTGCCGTAGCGTCTCACGCCTTCGCGTCGATCCACTCAGAATCGTTTTCCAGCCCGTCCTCCCAGAAGGAACCTGCCCGGTTCGAATTCGCTGTCGTCGGTGTCGCGGGCCTTGACCCACTGGTCGCAGCTCTCGGTGTTGGTGCCCTGGGCCCACAGCAGCTTGACGGATGCCGGGGGACAGTTTGCTTCGGCTGCGGACCGGGCCATCGGGCACAGCGCAGGAAGCAAACTGGCCCCCACGGGTCCCCCGCCTCGCGGACGCTCGTCTGCTGGATGCCGGCTCGGGGGCCGGCATGACGGAGGAGGGGATGGTCGCAGCCTCCGCCGGGCTCTCCCCGGCGCCTCCGATCCGGTCCCCCGTTCCTTCATTCTGAGTGGCCACACGGCGCCACCCTTCAGCCTCATCCTTGTACGTTGCCGAAGGTGTATGATTGTCTCCAGCGGCGGAGGTGCGTGTCATCCCCGAACCTTGAGTTCGTACCTCAGCGAGTGCC
>NZ_QGTR01000003.1 GCF_003182275.1 Hoeflea marina | reverse complement strand
CCTTCGATTACGAGACGGAAGCCTCGATCGACATCGTCGTCACGGCAACGTCTCAGGACGGCTCGACATCGACGCAGACCTTCACGCTGGCCGTCCAGAACATCAGCGACATGGCGCCCACTGACATCACATTCACCGGCGGCACTCTGCGGGAGACGGTTGTTTCGGGCGGCAGCATCGACGGCGCCTACGATCCTTCCGGCAGCACGGTCGCCGTGCTGTCGACAACCGATGCCGACGGTCCGGATGACGGTTTTGTCTATGTCATCACCAGCGACCCGTCAGGTCACTTCGAAATCGTCGACAACGAGATCAGGGTCGAGTCCGGCCAGAGCATCGATTTCGAGAGCCAAACCGGCTTCGACGTGACGGTGGAGGTCACCGATGCCGGCGGCTTCTCCCACAGCGAAACCATCCGCCTGACCGTCGAGGACTACAACGGCAGCTTCACTGCCGGCAACGGCGGCGAGACCGCCACGGGCACGTCGGAGGAGGACGTTCTCGCCGGTGGCGCCGGCAATGACGTGCTCGGCGGCGGCGCCGGCGACGACATCCTGCTCGGGAATGCAGGCAACGATACGTTGCGGGGCGGCGCCGGCGACGATGCAATTCATGGCGCGGGCGAAGCTCCCGATGTCAGCATGAAGTCTGCAGGCCTCGATATGGCGAGCCCCTCCAGCTACATCGTCACCCCGGATGGCGTCAGTCATTCGATCACTCGAGGCTACAAGGTGATCGTCATGGACGCCGCCGGCAATGTGACTGCGGAGGGGCAGTTTGACACCTATGTCGATCCGGCCAACGCGGCGGCGATGGTCAATTTCCTCAATGGCATTGCCGACGGCTCCTATGTGGCGATCGCCACCTTTGATGAGCCGAGGGGCAACGTCTCGACCAACCCCACAGTCGTCGCCGCGCTCGAGCGCGTCGGTGTCGACGCCACGACCATCGTAAACCTCGAATACCGCTCGGCCTTCTCCTTCTATGGCCACATCGACGCCAGCGGCGCGGCCACCGAGATTGCCTCTGCCTATCAGCCCAAGACCGGCACCCCGGTCTACATCGACACCGACGCGGGCACCGATACTGTGGTCTATTCTGGCAATCTCGCCGACTATTCGGTGTCCGATCTCGGCAACGGCATCTACCAGGTGACGGACAACCGCCCGGGCTCGCCCGATGGAACCGACACGCTGCACGGCATCGAAAGCCTGCAGTTCGCCGACCAGACGCTGACGCCCTATGCCGCGCTTCCCAACCATGCACCGACCAACATCACCTACACTGGCGGCACCGTGAAGGAGACCGTGATCTCGGGCGGCAGCATCGGCAGTGCCTACAATGCGTCGGGGGTTACGGTCGCAACTCTCTCGACCACCGATGAGGACGTCGGCGACACCCACACCTACACCATCACCAGCGACCCGTCGGGCCACTTCGCCATCGTCGGCAACCAGTTGCAGGTCAAGACCGGGCAGACGCTCGACTACGAGACCGCCCCGAGCCACAGCGTCACCGTGCAGACTACCGATGCCCATGGTGCCACCTATTCCAGGGTGATCACCATCAACGTGACGGACTACGAGGGCAGCTACACCGCCGGCAATGGCGGCGAGACCATCACCGGCACATCGGAAGAGAACACCCTCACCGGCGGCACCGGCAATGACGACATCCGCGGCGGGGTCGGCAACGATGCGATCAACGCCGGCGCCGGCAACGACAAGATCCGGCTGCAGTCGGGCATCGACACGATCAATGGCGGCAGCGGCACCGACATTCTCGACATCTGGGTGGATGGCGGAGTTACCGTCAATCTCGCCACAGGTCAGGTCTCAGGCTCAGGCCTCGACGGCACGACGGTGACCGGCATCGAGACGGTGTGGGGCGGCATCGGCAACGATACCCTCATCGGCAGCGGCTCGGCCGACACGCTCTACGGCTTTGACGGCAACGACACGATTTCCGGCGGCGCCGGCAACGACGTGCTGATGGGCGAGAACGGCAACGACCGGCTCACGGGCGGCGCCGGCAATGACGACATACAGGGCGGCGCCGGCACAGATACCGTGGTCTATTCCGGCAACCGCAGCGACTATTCCGTCCGGCTCGCTGCCGGCGTCTATACGGTGGTCGACCTGCGCAGCACTTCGCCCGAGGGCACGGACACGGTCCGGACGGTCGAAAACTTCGAGTTCGCCGACGGCACCTACACCACTGCCACCATATTAGGCGGCGCGCCCACCGACATGCGTTTCACCCCCAATGCCGGGCTTGGAAATGCCAGCTCGACCATCACCGCCGGCACGGTCCTGTTCAGCGTCGCCTCGGTGACGGATCCCGACCCGGGCGACCGCTTCACCTATTCCCTGGTCAACAACCCCTACGGCGCCTTCACGATCAATGCCGGCACCGGCGCGATCGCCATCGGCTTCGACCAAGGCCCTGTCAACAGCACCTCCACGGTGACCGTGATGGCCACGGACAATTCCGGCAACACCTACCAGGAAGTGGTCAACATATACTCAGGCGACGGGGCCAATTCGGCCCTCACCGGCAGCGGCACCGGATTCTATGTCAGCGCCGGAGGCAGCGACACGATCACGGCCGGCGCCGGGGAGGACATGATCTTCTCCGGCACCGGCAACGACAACGTCAGTGCCGGCGCCGGCAACGACATCGTCTACATGGGGGACGGCAATGACCGATTCGATACCCAGTTCGGCCACGCGGACGACGATGACGGCAATGACCACATCGATGGCGGAGCGGGCGTGGACGACATCTGGGCCGGTGGCGGCGACGACATTCTGGTGGGCGGAACCGGCAACGACCTGCTTGAGGGCGAGGCCGGCAACGACACGTTCCTCTACAACGCCGGTGACGGCAGCGATACCGTGCATGGCGGGCTCGGCTGGACCGATACGATCGAGCTCCAGGGCATGAACGGCGCCATCGCCATCAACGGTCAGACGGTGACCGGACAGGGATGGACGTTGGAACTCGACTCGGCCTCGACCATCGATTCGCAAGCTGGCGAGAGTCTACATTTCAGCGCCGACGCTCATGGCACCATCACCTTTACCGACGGTGCCGTCATGACCTTCACGGGGATCGAGAAACTCGACTGGTAGGCCTTCCAGGAATGTGAGGGGCAACAAGAAGGCGGGACGGGAAAGGTCCTGCCGACGCGAAATCGCCGGCTATCCTTGGACTGCGGCAATTTCACGGCTCCAGGCCGCTCCGCGGATCTTGATGCACCTTACGGCAGGCCGGCAAGCCGGCGGTGCAAGTGCTTGATGTAAGTGATCGCAATCGCAATTAAGCTAAAATTTACCCTAAAATCTTACGGTGCTCGGGAAAGATGGCCATTCTGACGGGAGTCGGATTGCTGTGAGAACATATCATGAGTGGCGACACATTCCGGTTCACGACAGATCCCCATATCCTTGCCGCCTCTGTCTCCGCGAATGTGCTCGGCTTTGCCTTGCCGCTCATGATGTTGCAGATCTACGATCGGGTGATCCCGCACAAGGGATACGAAACACTGACCGTCCTCACCGTTGGGGTGATGGTTGCGATCGTGCTCGAAATGGTACTCAGGGCCGCACGTGCCCATCTGATGGCGCTGGCCGGTGACGCTTTCGAGCGCAACACCCAGGCAAGACTGTTTGAGCGGCTGTTGAAGACCGAACTGAGTACAGTCGAGAAACATTCGCCAGGTGTCTACATGGATCAGATATCAAGCATCGACCGGATACGCGAATTCCGTCATGGAGATACAGCGGTGGCGGCGCTCGACTTGCCGTTTGCAGCCCTATTCCTCCTGGTGGTCATGGTCATATCGCCGATCCTGGCGGCTGTCATCGTGCTCCTGACCCTGGTTTCTGTATTCGCTGTGCGTGCCTTGCAGTCGCAGGCGGCAACGCTGTCGCAGCAGCGTCGCGGCATTGATCGGCGCCGGTTTTCTTTTCTGATCGAAGTGCTTGACGGGATTGAATCGATCAAGAGCCTCAATCTCGAAGCCTTCATGGAGCGACGGTACGAGCGCCTCTCTTCGTCCACATCACAGGTGGGGGCGCAATCAACTCGGCGCAGCAATTTCTCGCAGACGGTCACCGGATCCATCGGCCAGATTACGCCGGTGCTGATTGCCAGCGTCGGCGCCGTCATGGTGATCAACCAGGCCATCACCATCGGCGGATTGGCGGCCGTGATGCTCCTGGGCTCACGCATTGTCCAGCCGGTGCTGAAGCTGGAGGCCTTGCGCGTGGGGGAGGAGGACACCCGCCGCGCAGAAAGCGAGCTGGCCAAACTGATGGCATTTCCCCTGCCGGCCAAAGGAGGCACACGATGCGAACGGATCGACAGCATCGAGCTCTCCGGGATCAACCTGATGCGGCAGGATACAGACACCGCTCTGTTCTCGAATCTCGATCTCAAGCTCAATCGCGGCGAAATCATCTCCATTGACGGAGCCAATGGCTCCGGCCGCTCGATGCTGTTGTGGATGATCATGGGCTATTGCCGGCCGCAGTCCGGGGGTGTCAGGATCAACGGTGCGCCCATGGACGTCTATGATCAGGCCGACCTGCGTGGACGTATTGCCTATCTGCCGCCGCGTCCAATGCTGCTGGAGGGCACTGTTCTCGACAACATGTCGCGCTTCCAGCCGGAGCGTCATCTGGACGATGCTCTCCGCGTTGCAACCGCACTCGGGCTTGGCGGCTATTTCGCCAGCCACCAGGAAGGCTTCAGCGCGGTTGTCGGACACGGGCTCAATGCCGGCCTCCCCACCTCGGTCGCCGAGCGTGTTCCGCTGGTGGGCGCGTTGGTGGGCCGGCCTGATCTGGTCTTGTTTGACGAAGCCAATGCCAATCTCGACATGGAGGGGGATGCCTGCCTCAAGGAATACATCGCCGCTCTGAAGGGACAGGCAGCGGTGATCCTCGTCACGCAAAGGCCGTCCTATGTCGCGCTGGCGGACCGGCACTTTCTCCTTGCTGATGGACAGCTCTCGCAGGTTGCAAGGGCACGGCAGCCACAGACCTCCATGGCCACCAGCCTATGACCCCCGCAACCCATTCCCCGCAGCACGCAGCCGACGCGCCTGCCCACACCGCACAGGCCTTGCAAGCCCGTCTCTTTTCCGCGTTCGAGCCGGGGCAGGAGGCGCCAGACAATAGGCGTGCGTTTCTTGACCGCTTGAGAGCAGACATGGAGGCCGGCAAGTTTGGCGGCGTGGCGCTGACGGGTGACGCTCCCTCGGCGATGCTGGCCATCCTGGAGGAACTGAACTGGCCGTACTCGATAGACCGGTTCGCGCGCTGCATGCCGCATTTCCCGGTCCAATTCGAACTGATCGAAATCCGAGGCTGCCTGGCACAACTGGGCTTTGTCAGCCAGACGCGCCTGCTCTCCCTTGACGAGGTCTCCGTCCAGATTCTGCCGGCTCTTGTGCAGGTGGGCGAGAGCCTTTCAGTGCTGCGACTGGCTTCGACGGGCCTCATTGTCGCAATCGACCCGAAGACCGGCGCGGAACGGGCCTTCAAGAGGAATTCGCGCTGTCAGATCGTATCGTTTTCCGCGCAGGCGGTGGATGACAAGGTCTCGGCGAGCCGCCAGCCCTGGCTTGCAACGACCCTGCGAAGATTCACGCCGGAAATCCTTGTCTTGCTGGGCCTCACCGCTGTCATCAACACGATGGTGCTGATCGTTTCCTACTCGGTGATGAGCATCTATGACAAGGTTATCCCCGCCGCCGCCTATGATACCTTGGCGGCAATCATGTTCGGCGTCGCTCTGGCAAGTGGCTTTGAGCTGTCATTCAGGATGCTGAAGGCAAGGTTGATCGGCCGCGTCACCGGGCGGCTCGAATATTTGCTCAGCACCGCAATTTTCAGCAAGCTGATTTCGCTGCCCATCCAGATGATCACCAATACGCCGGTCGGCGACCAGATCGGCCGGCTGCGGCAATTCGAAACCGTGCGTGACCTTTTCGCTGGCCCGTTCGTGGCCGTTGGCCTCGAGGTGCCTTTCGTCATCCTCTTCACCATCGGCCTGTTTATCATAGCCGGGCCGCTCGGCTTTGTACCTCTGGTCCTGATGATCTGCTACGGCATCGTCGGTGCTTTCTTGGTCGGGCCGCTGCGCCGACAGAACCAGATTGCGGCGCAGAAACGCCGCGCTCATTATCAAACCGCGCTGGAAACCGTGTCCAATCTGCGGCTGATCCGCAGTCTCGGCTGCGAGGAATCCTGGTTGAAGCAATTGTCGGCGAAAGCTGCCGAAAGCGCCAAGGCGAAGCGGCGAGCGGGCATGACACAACGACTGCTTACCACGCTCTCAGGGGCCGGTGTGCCCGTTGCGGGCACGGCAACCGTCGTCATCGGCGCCTATGAAGTCATGGCTGCCGAGATGACCGTCGGTATGCTGATCGGCGCAATGATTATCATCTGGCGCGTTCTCGCTCCGATTCAGCAGTTGTTTCTCATGCTGTCCCGCTATGCCGAAATGGCTCAGATGATGGCGCAAATCGATGGCATGATGCGGTTGCCGTCCAGCACACAGGTCGATAAGGGGCTGGTCAAGCGCAGCTTCAGCGGTCAGATCAGCTTCGATCGCGCGAGCTTCCGCTACCAGGGCGCGCCGCAGGGCACCTTGCAGGGCCTTTCCTTCACCATCCGACCTGGGATGTTCGTCGCGGTCAAGGGCCATTCCGGCTCCGGAAAGTCGAGTCTTCTGCGCCTGATTCTCGACCTCTATCAGCCGCAGGTCGGCAGCGTGCAGATCGACGGTGTCAATGTGCGGCAGATCCCGTCCGAAAATCTGCGCGCCGCCATCGGCTATGTGCCGCAAAATCCGATGATCTTTCATGGCACGATCGCGCAGAACCTGCGTTTGTCGGCACCTGCGGCATCCGACGACAAGTTGCGGTGCATATGCGGTGAGGTCGGTTTGCTGCCGGCGATAGACAGCCTGCCGCGGGGGATGGACACACTCCTCGACCATGCTCGACAGGAAACCCTTCCCGGCGGTTTTCGCCAGGCCCTCGCGATTGCCCAGGCGCTGTTGCGCGAGTCCAGTATTCTTCTGCTCGACGAACCGACCAAGACATTGGATTATGATCTGGAGGACGCCTTGCTGGCCTGCCTCCAGCGGCGGCGAGGCACAACGACCATCGTCATGGTCAGTCACCGCCCAAGCCATATCCGGCTGGCAGATCGCGTGCTCTGTCTTGACCGGGGCCAGGTGACGTCGTTTGATCCACCAACAGGCACCGGGCAGGTGGCAGCATGAGTGCCCCAACGTCAATGGCATTGCGCTGGTTGCGCAAAAGCCCGGCCAGAAATCCTTCGGATGATCCGACGATCTCCTCGAGCGTGACGATCGAGGAATTGCACGACGCAAGCATTTCGCGGGCGGCGATCCGTCTTGTCAGCATTGGTCTTGCAGGGTTCATACTGTGGGCCAATGTCGCTCCCGTCGCCGAAATCGCAACCGGCAGCGGTGCGATCGTACCGATTGGACAGGCGCAGAACATCCAGCATCTGGAAGGCGGCATCGTCGCTGAGGTGCTGGTGCGCGAAGGGGACCGCGTGGAGCGGGGTCAGCCGATCATACGGCTCGATGATCTGGCGTCACGGGCCGAACTTGCCAAGGCGACGGCACGGGAGAAAGGTATCCGGCTGGAAATCGAACGGCGTGCGGCCAACCGGACGGACGGCAATTCGGTATTCAGCGATGCCCTGCCATTGCGGGGAATTGTCGGCAGCCAGCAGGCTGCCGCGCGCGCCGACGATGCATTGCAAAAGGCCCAGATCGCCGTGGCGCAGGCGGAGGTGGAAACCCGGAAGGCCGACCTCTCCGCGCTGTCCGGGCGCCAGACAAAGTCCCGCGAGGAACTGCTCATTCTCGAACGTCAGCTCGCAAGCTATGAAGCGGCGCTCAAGGCCGGAGCAGTCAGTCGCAACGAGCGGGACAGGGTTGCCCGCGACAAGATCCAGCTGGAAGGTGCGATATTGACCTTGGACGGACAACGCGCCGCCGGCGAGGCGGGACTCGCCCAGTCCGAGGCGCATGTGCGGGAACTGTGGGCAGGCTTTCTGCAAACCGCCGAAACGGCCATCGCCGATCTCGAAATCGAGGCCGCCAACAGCCGGGAACTTGTTGCCCAGTTGCGCGATCGCGTTGCCCGCACCGTCATTGTTGCCCCGGACACGGGGCGCATTCTCGGCCTCGCCGTCCACAATCCGGGACAGGTCGTCACGCCCGGGGAGCAGATTGCGCAACTCATTCCCGAGGGCCAGACCGCTCTTGCCGACGTCGAGATCCCCGCCGACCAGATCGGTTTCATCTCGCCGGGCATGGATGCCAACGTCAAGGTGCTGACATTCGACTATACGCGGTTTGGCAGTATACCGGCCAAGGTGATCAGCATCTCGGCTTCGAGCCTCAAGCGCGATGAACGAAGCGCGCCCTATTTCAGCGTCAGGCTGGAACTGGATCGCGATAGCATAGAACGCTCGACGCAGAATCGACCGATCCACCCCGGCATGTCGGTCCTGGCCGACATCAAGCTGGGGCAGAAAACGGTGATGAGCTTCCTGCTCAAGCCATTGCGCAGCATTTCCGATCGCGCTCTGTCACAACAGTGATGTCGCCCTGGCACGGCAAGACTGATTGTTTTAAAGCCCTATCCGGTTCGACCGGACCCATACCGCCCAATTCGGATCAGCGACGTTTCTGAAGCGTGAGTTCAGCCGCCATAGCCGAGCTCCGGCCGCAGCGGCGGCCGCCAATCCCGCTGCGTGGCTGCAAAGCCGGACTGTTTCCGGGATCGGCCGGGAGCGGATTGCGGCAGGCCGGCCGAGAGTTCCATTTACCCCGGTTCCTAAGGCTACCGAGGCCCGGGGTCGAGCGGCGATGTTCCGTCTCTCGCCCCTTCATGGCCGCAGCGCCAACCCGGGAATCCGGCCCGGATGCCTCCCGAGAAGCCGGGCGGCCAGGACGGGATATGGCAGGGGAGTCGGTCTTTGAGGGCGGCGACCGATCGGCCCGCCATGACCGGGTCCCCGTGCCTCAGATGCCGGCGTGCATGCTGCTCTGACGGTTGACGACGGCCAGCGGATCCATGGCGAAGCGCGCCAGCGCGGCCTCGTCGAAGACCACACCGTGGCCGGGTGCTTCGCCGAGCACCACCTGCGCGTTCTCGATCCCCGGCGCCTGCGAGACGATGCCGAAATCGGCGAGATTTCCGCCTTCGATGTTTTCCACCATGAAGCCGTTCGGCACCGCGGCCACCAGATGCGCCGAGAGTTCCAACGCATTGTGCGGCGCCACGACGAGATTGGCATGCTGGGCCATGTGGGCGATCTTCATCCATTCGGTGATGCCGCCGACCTTGCCGACATTGGGCTGCAGCACGTCGGCGGCGCCGGCGCGGACATAGTTCCAGAACTCGAACCGGTTGCACAGCTGCTCGCCGACGGCGACCGGGATGCCGCTGCGGCCGCGCAGCTGCGCGTGCCCTGCGATGTCGTCGGAGAGGATCGGCTCCTCGATCCAGCCGGGACGGACGTCCTCGAGCGCCCGGCAGAAGCGCACCGCGTCGCCCGCCGCCCAGCGCTGGTTGGAATCGAGCAGCAGCGTCCGCGCCGCGCCGATCCTGGCGCGCACGCCGCGCACCCGCTCGAGGTCCTCCTCGAAGTCCTTGCGGCCGATCTTGATCTTGAAGACGCCGTAGCCCTCGGCGAGATGCCGGTCCACCTGGTCCATCAACTCGGCGTGGGTGAGGTGCAGGTTGACGGCGCTGGCATAGACGTCGACGCGGTCGCGGGCGCCGCCGAGCAGCCGCCACAGCGGCATGCCGGCCGCCTTCGCCTTCAGGTCCCACAGCGCGATGTCGACGGTGGCGATGGCCAGCGTGGTGAGGCCGCCGGGCCCGGCGAAGTGCAGGTCCTGCCACATCGCCTCCCACAGCCGCTCGGTGTTGCGGCAATCCTCGCCGACCAGCAACGGGTTCACATAGGCGGTGAGCAGCGAGGCGATCGAGAGCCCGCCCACGCCGATCGTGGTGCACCAGCCGGTGCCTGTGAGCCCGCTTTCGGTGACGATGTCTGTGCGCACAAGCTCGTGATGGGTGATGCGGTATTTCGCCGAGATCCAGGCCTCGCGGAGCGGCAGGCGATAGGCACGGGAGGTGATGGATTCGATTTTCAAGACAGACTCCTCAGCCGAAGGGCGGCAGGCCGTAGGCCAGGCGGGGCAGGAACATGACGATCGTCGGGAAGACGATGATCAGAAGCAGCACGGTGACG
Source organism: Hoeflea marina (assembly GCF_003182275.1). Lineage (GTDB taxonomy): Bacteria > Pseudomonadota > Alphaproteobacteria > Rhizobiales > Rhizobiaceae > Hoeflea > Hoeflea marina. The sequence goes on along the minus strand of NZ_QGTR01000003.1, from coordinate 900,696 downwards.
AGCACCAGCAGGAGCGGCGCGATGCCGCGGATCATCTGGGTGATGGAGATCTCGGCGATCCGCGCGACGACGAACAGGATCAGCCCCACCGGCGGCGTCAGCAGCCCGATCATCAGCGCGAGGATGAGCACGATGCCGAAATGGACGAGATCGATCTGCAGGATCTTCACCGCGGGCAGCAGGATCGGCACCAGCAGCACCAGCGCCGCGATCGGCTCCATGAACAGCCCGACGACGAGGCACAGGCCGGCGACGATGAGCAGCAGCTGCGTCTGGCTGTCGACGGCGCCGCCGAGCCAGAGCGCCACCTCGATCATCACGCCCGAACGGGTGACGATCCACCCGAGCAGCGCCGTGGTGGCGACGATGAGAAACAGCGCGCCGGTGGCCGAGGCCACGCCGGTGATGATCTGCTTGAAGTCGGCGATGCGCAGTTCGCCGTAGATGAGCGCCAGCACGGCGGCATAGGCGGAGGAGACGACGGCCGCCTCGGTGGGCGTGAAGAGGCCGCTGTAGATGCCGCCCACCACCAGCACCGGCAGCGCCAGCGAGGGCACGGCTGCGAGGGCTGCCGCGCGCAGTTCCGAGCCCGGGGCCCGGGGTTCGCGCGGGCACAGGCCGAGACGGTCATAGACCAGGATGGCGAGCATCAGCGCCACGCCCATCAGTATCCCGGGAACCAGGCCGGCCAGGAACAGCGAGCCGATGGAGACGCCTGCCAGCGCGCCGTAGATGACGATCGGCACGCTCGGCGGGATCATCGGGCCGATGATCGAGGAGGCCGCCGTGATCGACGCCGACAACCGGGCGTCGTAGCCGCGTTCCTTCATGGCGCGGATTTCCATCGTGCCGAGCCCCACCGCGTCGGAGATCGCCGATCCGGTCATGCCGGCAAACAGCATGCTGGCCATGACATTGACCTGGCCGAGCCCGCCCGGCAGCGACCCGACCAGCGCGTTGGCGAGGCGAAAGATCCGCTGCGTCAGCCCGCCGCGGTTCATGATTTCGCCCGCCAGCATGAAGAAAGGCGCGGCGATCAGCACGAAGCTGCTGATGCCGTCGACCATGACCTGCGCCGAGACCGGGAAGACGCGCCAGCCGAGCTCGGCTGCCGTCGCCGTCATGGCCGCCAGGCCGATGGACACGGCCACCGGCACCCTGAGCGCCATCAGCACGAAGATGAGGCCGAGCGCCAGAAGCAGCGTGCTCATGACCGCGCCGCCTGGCCGGACTTGCGCCTGTCCGACAGGATCTGCGCGACGAGGAAGCCCATATAGGTGAGATCGGCAACGAGGGCGCCGAGATATATCCAGCCGTAGCGAAAGCCCCTGAGAGCGCCCATGGAATTGCCCCAGGTCTGCGCCGCCATCTGCACCAGGCCGATGGCGAAGACGGCGAGGAAGAAGATCTGGAACAGGGCGATGCCGGTGTCCCAGGCGGGTATGCGCCGGCTGGAGCCGGCGACCGCCGTGTAGACGAGGTCGACATCGAGATGCTCGCGACGCTGGCAGGCGAGCGCCGCCCCCGAAAAGACCAGCCAGATGAAGGCCACCGAGGCATATTCCTCGGCCCAGATCAGCGTGTGGCCGGCGCTGCGCAGCACGATCTGGGCGAGCACGACGCCGAACAGCGACACGAACAGCGCACCCGTCGTCGCGGCGACGGCGTGCCTTCGGAAGGAAGTCCACATGGTCGGGGTCTCCGGTGGCAGGCGGTCACGCCGGGTGACCGCCTGGTGGCGTGGAACTCAGAAAGGGGTTTCGGTGATGCGCTTGTAGAGCGCGATGCCGTCCTGGCCCAGCACCTCTTCGGGAACGCCGGCGATCAGCTCGGGGATGCCGGTGGGGTCGAACTCGACGAGCTCCATGCCGCCTTCGCCGGTCAGCCAGTCGAGATCGGCCTTGTGGCCGGCCAGCGCCGTTTTCGAGGTCCACGCGACGGTCTCCGCCGCCGCTTCGGTCACCGCCTTGCGGGTGGCCTCGTCAAGCGCCGCCATCCGGGCGTGGTTGGCGAAGAAGGACTGCATCTGCGGCACGTGATCGGTGGTCATGATGTAGTCCTGGACCTCGTAGTACTTCTGCGTGCGCACGAAGTTCGGCGGGTTCTCCTCGGCGCTCACCGTGCCGGTCTGCAACGCCAGATAGAGTTCGGTGAAGGCAATGGAGGCGGCATCGACGCCGGTCTTCTTCCAGGTGGTGATCCACATCTGCGCGCCGGGCAGGCGGGTCTTGAGGCCCTGCAGATCGGCCAGGTTGCGCACCGGCTTGTTGGCCGTGAGCATCCGGGTTCCAACATACTGCCAGCCCAGCGACTCGATGCCGTGGGTCTCTTCCAGATACGCGTTGATCTCGCCGCCGATCTCGCCGTTGAACACGGCCATGCTGTGCTCGGGGCTCTTGAAGATGAACGGCATCGAGACCAGCATGTAGGGCTGCGCCATGAAGCTGATCACCAGGTCGCCGGTCAGCGCGAAATCGATGGATTCGCTTCCCACCTGTTGCAGGTTGGCGCGTTCGTCGCCCAGCGCTCCGCCGGGCAGCACGGTGACCGAACTTGCGCCGCCGGTCTTCTCGGCCACGAGGTCGGCGAAGTGCTGGGCGCTCTGGCCCGGCAGGCTGTCGGGCGCGAACTGGTGGGCCAGCCGGAATTCGGCCGCCTGGGTGCTGTGTCCTGCAAAGGCCAGAAGTGCGGCGATCGCGCATGTCGCACGGAAATTCATGTGGTGTCCTCCCTGACAATGTCGCCGCTCCAACGCAGCAATGGAAAACAATTGACGCTGGCCCTCAATAATGTCCAATGCTAAAAACCATAGGATACATAACATCAGGCTATGACCCAGCTCAGCCTCCGACAATTGGAACTCTTCCGCGCCGTCATGCGCCAGGGCACGCTCACCGCCGCCGCCCAGTCGCTCGGCATCACCCAGCCGGCCGCGAGCCGGCTGCTGCGCCATGCCGAGGATCTGCTCGGCACGCCGCTGTTTCACCGTCAGAGCGGCCGGCTGCGCGCCACCGTCGAGGCGCGCGCGCTCTACCGGGAGGTCGATCGGATCTTCAACGGCGTCGACTATGTGCAGAAAGTGGCGGCCGACCTGCACCGGCTGCGCGCCGGCCGGCTCCACCTGGCCGCCATTCCGTCGCTCGCCATGACCCATGCCGCGCGCGCCTCGGAGCGGTTCATGCGCGCGCACCCGACCGTGACGATCATCATCTCCTCGCTGCTCAATCACGAGGTCGCCGACATGGTGCTGGACGGGCGCGCCGACCTCGGCCTGTGCTTCCTGCCGCTGCCCAATCGCGAGCTGACGATCGAGCTGCTCGGCGAGACCGAGCTCATCGCGGTGCTGCCGCCAGATCATCCGCTCTGCGCACTGGACGAGCTGACGCCGCTCGACCTGCAATCGGTGCCGCTGATCTCGTTCAGCGGCTCCATGCCGATCGGACAGCGGATCGAGACCGCTTTCGCGGCCGCAGGCGTGGTGTCGCCGATGGCGGTGGAGGTCAGCTCCACCTTCGTGGCCTGCGCCTTTGTCCAGGCCGGAACCGGCGTGGCACTGGTCGACCGGCTGGCCGCCGACTGCGGCGCCTTTCCGCTGCTGGAAAAGCGCCTGGTCGTCCCGCGGCTCGGCATCTCCACGGCGCTGGTGACGGTGCCGGGGCAGAAGCCCTCGCGCATCGCCGCCGATTTCATGGCCGAACTGCGCGCCAACTGAGCGGCATCATTGGTCCGGTTTCGGGGCCGGCCGCGCTGGCGTCCCTCCCGGGGCAGCGCCGCCGACGCGGGGTGTTTCCGGTCCCGGCCGGCGCGGGATCGCGGCAAGCCGGCCAGGCCTGCCTCCGCCGCCTTCTTCAGCGTCTGCCGGCTCTCGCCGCGGCAAGCGCGATGCCGAGATCGATGGCCTCGAGCAGGCTGCCCTCGCCGGCGATGCCCTTTCCGGCGATGTCGAAGGCGGTTCCGTGGTCGACCGAGGTGCGAACGATGGGCAGGCCGAGCGTGACATTCACGCCGCTCAGGGCCTCCCAGAGCCCGGTTTCCGGATCGACCGAGAAGCCGAGCAGCTTGACAGGGATATGGCCCTGGTCGTGGTAGGCGGCGATGACGGCGTCATACTGACGGGCCCGGAGCTTGACGAACACGGTGTCGCCGGGCACGGGTCCCTCGACATTGTAGCCCTGCCGGCGGAGCGATTCGACGGTCGGGGTGGTGACGGTGAGGTCTTCGGTGCCGAACATTCCGCCTTCGCCCGCATGCGGATTGAGGGCAGCGACGGCGATGCGCCGCCGTTCGATGCCGAGATCCTGAAGCGCGGCATCGGTCAGCTCGACGACCCGCGACAGCCGCTCGGGCGTCAGCCGCCGGACGGCCTCGGACAGGGCCACATGGGTCGATATGTGGGAAACCCGCATGTCGCCGTGCACGAGCAGCATCACCGAGTCCCTGGCGCCGGTCAGGTGAGCCAGCAATTCGGTGTGGCCGGAAAAGGCATAGCCGGCGAGATTGACCGATTCCTTGCTGATCGGTGCGGTGACGATGGCGTCGGCCCCGTCGTTCAGGCAGAGTTTCACCGCCTCCTCGATGGCCAGATAGGCGAGCTTGCCCGCCTCCGCGGAGGTCTTGCCGAACTCGATCCGGTCGTGCGTGGCGCCGAGATCGACCATGGTGATGCCGGGAACCTCACGTTCCAGCCAGTCCGCCCCGATGTTCACGGCCTCTGCAGCCTGTTGGAGGCAGGATCGTGATCCGACGATCGACAGGCGCAATTCGCCGCCACTGATCCGCGGCGCAAGCTTCGCGATCGCCTTGACGATGATCTCCGGGCCGATGCCCGCCGGGTCGCCCATTGTGACGGCAAGGCGGGGGCTGGGGTTGATGTTCACGTTCATTCTCCTGAAGCTGTGATGGGGAAAGAGGCTATGCGGCGGCCAGCCGCACCAGGGTTTGCGGATCGCCGAAGGCGCCGGATTTCGAGACCACGGCCACGCCATCCCATCTCCCGCCCTCGAGCCGCGACAGCGGAATGCCGCCTTCGATTTCGCCGGTGACGCGAAGCGTTGTTGCGCCCGTCATTTCGGCAATGGAGCGCAGTGTCTCTCCGCCGGTGGCGACCAGATAGGCCGGCGGAGCCGGCAGGGTGCCGAGATGCGCACCGAGGGCCTCCCGCACGGCGTCGGCCATCTCCGCCGGGGGAATGCCCTGAAGATCAAACCCGAGGACGGAGAGGCCATCGGCGGCGATTATGCCGCCGGTGCCGTCGCGACGGGTGGCGATCAGCGTCGACCGCGGACACGTATCGCGCAAGGCGGCCAGCTGGGCCAGGGAGCGCTCGTGATGGGAGCCGACGACGACGAGGCAGGGACGCTGCGGCAGCGCCTGAAGTCGCGCGCCGCCGCCCAGGGCTCCGGCCAGCCCGGCAGCACCGCACCACAGCACCGGCCCCACGAGCGTCCGTCCGGCAGCGGCGATGGCAGCAAGCTCCGCGGTGGTGGCGGCGTCGCAGATGAAGAACCCCTCGCCGGTCACCCGGTCGGGCGTGCCGGCAATGACCGGCGTGATGCCCGCCGCGCGAACGCGGTCGGCAATCGGCCCGGCGACATCGGCCAGCTCGTCGCCCTGACGAATCCATTGCCGCCCGTCCCGGGTGATGCGGCCCTGCTCCGGGAATGCCGGCGCGAAGACGGCCGACCGGAATCCGCCGAGCCGATAGTTGAGTGCCACCTCCTCGAAGGTGTGTCCGCGCATCAGCGTGTCGACCTTGCGCAGCGCGATGGCGGCGCCGGAGAAGAAGTCGCCCAGCGCAACGTTGCACGCCCGCGCTGTGTCCGCGGTGGCATCCCGCGTGCCGCAATCGAGGCCGTAACTGCCCCGGGGCAAGCGTCCGCCCGGCCGGAAGCCCACCGGCAGCGGCCCGAAGCGGCTTGAGAACCTTGCTCCCGAATCCAGTGCCCCGGTCAGATCATCGGCCAGCAGCCGGATCTGCGCCTGATCGCCATCCGCCGTCATTCGCCGACCCGGGCGATCGACACCTTCACCCCGTGGGCTTCGGTGGCGGTCCTGTCCATGTCCGAGAGCCTGCTGTCCGAAATCACCTCGTCGATTTCGGCGAGCGTGCAGATGTCGAAACTGCAGGTCGGGCCGAACTTGTTGCTGTCGGCAAGCACCACCACATGGCGCGCCGCCTCAATCATCGCCCGCTTCACCTCGGCGAGATCGAGGGAAGAATCGGTCAGCAGGTTGTCGGTGATCGCATGGGTACCGAGAAAAGCCAGATCCACATGGATGCCGCGCAGGAAGGCTGCTCCGGGATTGCCGAGCAATGTCTGCGAACCTGGACGGAGCGTACCGCCCGGAACGATCACCTGATTCCTGCCGTTGCTGCCCAGGATCTGCGCAATGCCGAGGTCGTTGGTTACGGCGGTGATCGGCAGATTGCTGTCGGCTATGGCCCTGGCCGCCTCGAGCACCGTCGTTCCGCTGTCGAAGATGATGGTCATGTTCGCCTTGACCCAGCTGACGGCAAGGCGACCGATGGCGGCCTTTTCCTTCTGTGCGATGTGACTGGTGATGGAGCTTTCGACCTCGGTGCTGCTTGCACTCAGCGTCGCCCCGCCATGGGTCCGCTCGACATAGCCGCGCTCCGCCAGATAGTCGAGATCGCGCCTTACCGTCGACGGCGATGCGGCCAATGCCCCTGTGAGCTCCTGGATCGAGGCGGCGCCATTGGCGCGCAGATGTTCAAGGATGGCTGCGTGGCGCTGCGGCGGGATGCGGTCGACCCGTGGCATTCGCGAGCGATCCCGATCGGATGCGATGATCTGAGTGTTTGTCAATGGAACCCCTCCAGCACGGCAAGTATCGGAATTCCGCCGTGGGCTGTCAACAATATGATCAAACTCGTTCAAAAAACATCAGATCTGCTTGTGACATTTGGGATGCCGGTTCAAACTCTATCACCGTTGAGGGTGGACGGTCACAAGAACGGTATCATGCTGTTCGATCTTGCAGGCCGCACCGCGACGCCCGCTCTCCAGCGCGTCAGTCTCGGGAGGCCGAAACCGGCCGACGACATGATGTTTGTCGTCAACGGCGAGCAGGGCTGCATATCCGAATGGATCCGCAGCAAGCGGACCGGCTTTCAATCCGCACACCGACGCCCCCTGGTCACGCGATGTCCTGGTAATCCAGATAGATCCCCGTCAGTTTCAGCGTCGGCATCGGCTGTGCCGTCAGGTCCGACATCACCGTCAGGTCGAACAGCAGCCGGCCTTCGGTGGTCGAGGGCAGGTGGGTCCCGAACCAGGCCTCCCAGGCGGCAGCCTGCGCCGGGATCGGCTCGGTGGTGGCGGTGAACACGCCGTCATCGGGCAGCGCGATCCGTCTCGGCGGCATCAGGAAGACCGGCAGCCGCACCGGCGCCACGGCGGGATTGATCGAATAGCTGTAATACAGGCTGAGCTGCAGTGTCGCGCTGGCGGTGCCCGAATCGGCAAACAGCGCGCTGTAGAGCGCGGCCAGCTGATCGGGCAGGCTGCGCCGCAGCGGCTGGGACGGGCCGTCGGACAGGATCGTCGCCATGTTGATCGGCGTGTCGCTGACAATCGTCGGATGCAGCGGCGCCTCGAAAGAGATGTCGGGAGTCCGGTAGACGAACGGCTCGGCGATGGTCTTGCCGGGGACGATATCGGCGTTGCGTGTCAGGTGGACGGCGGTCTGCGCGTCCTGCCGTTCGATGATGCCGAGATCCGGCAGGACGAAGGTCCGGGCCGGAATCGTCCGGCCCGCGGCGGCCGTCAGATAGTCATCTCCCTTGCGGTAGAGGAAGCTCGCTTGCGTGGCCGTGCCACCGGCCTGGCGTTCGCAGCTGAAGCCCTCGATCTGCACGAAGGGGGTTCCGACCCGCGGCGGCAACGGTTTCGGCAGCGTCAGCGTGACCTCCAGTGCCTCGATCCGGTCCTCGCCCTCGACCACCTCCTTGCTGCCTTCGGAGATCACGAAGGACACCGGCAGACCGGGCTCGCCATTGCCTCCGGCTGTGAGATCAAGACCGATGTTCCGGCGGCCGAGCGTGAAGCCGTCCGCGTTGAGCGGCTTGCCGGCGGTATCGGCCAGCATCCCGATCATCGTGGCTGCCGACTGCAGCGCGGCCTGCGCGTTCCGCAATTGCGTCGGATCGGTGGTGCCGACGTCGATCGGCGCCAGGAAGGCGTCCAGGTCGCCGAGCACCCTGGGATAGACCTGGACGAACTGGGCGAGGTTGTCGAACAGATCGCGCGGCAGGGGCTCGGCCTTCATCATCATGGCCGGATCCGGCCGGTTGAAGCTGACCGTTCCGTGCACCTCGTCCTGCTGCTGGTGGATCTGCATGGAATAGACGAAGCTGTAGGACCATTGCGTCACCGCAGCCAGCGGGTTGTAGCTGCCGACGTCGGTTGCGCTGCCGCGCGGTTGATAGCAGGGCGACACCGGCGCGCCGCCGCTGTCCTGGCTGACCAGCGCCGGCATCTCAGGGAAGGCCCGCACCACGATGGGCACATCGAATGTCCCCAGCGCCGCCTCGAACGGAGCCCCGGTCACGCCCGCATCGATGTCGACGAAGCTGAGCCAGGTCGAGGGCTTGTAGCCCTTGATGCCGGGCAGGCTGCCGATCTCATGCTCGATATTCTGACCCTCGTAATCGAGCGTCAGGGAGATGCGCTTGGCCTCGACCGAGGTCGAGCTGACGAGCGAACTGAGATAGGACGGACCCGCCGTTGCGCCCGCGAAGCGCAGCTCCAGCTTCGGCGACGACACGGTGATGTTGCGCTCGGACGTCGGCTCCGAGGCGTCGACCAGGGATGATACGGGCGGCGGGCGCTGGATGATGTCGCCATAGATCCGCGGCGGCTCCTGCGCACCGGGTTGCGCCTTGATCGCGGCCGCGACGTCCGCCTTGAACTGCACCCCCGCCTTGACCGCATAGAACTGCCCCAGCGAGCCCAGCATCGCCTGGTTGAAGGCTTCCTGGATGCCGGCCAACTGCACGGCATCCGGGCTTTCGCCATCGTAGACCGGTATCATCAGGAATTTCAGCGCCTCGGCCAGTGCCTTCTTGGCCTCCAGGACCGCCTCCAGCGCATCCGGCGCGCCCGGTTCCACCGCTTCGATGTTGCGCGACAGGATGTCGGCGGGCGTGACGTATTTCGGCACCAGCAGCGCATCGATGTAGGCCAGTGCCGTCCGCATCCAGCGATCGAGGTCGATGGAGGAGAAGGATCTGAGCTCCGGCTTGCCGGCCGGATCGATCGGGGTGCCGGTGCTGTAGGGCAGGATTTGGGTCTCTGCCTTGGATCTGAGCGTGTTGGAGATCGGCCGCGGCGCATAGACCAGCGGATTGCCGGGGTCGGTGACTTCGAAGCTGATTGCGTCGGTGCCGGCGACAGTGCCGATCTGGACAACCCAGAGCGGCTTGTTGCCGGCGCCCGCGAACACGTTGCGGTCGGACCCGGTGGCGATGCGGAAACCGTGCCCGTCCTCCGATGCGAAGGCCGCGGCAAACTCGGCCGCGAACAGCTCCAGCCCTCGCTGCTGCGCGGCCTGCGCGGAGTCGAGCGTTCCGGTGAAGGGCGCCAGCAGCGTGGCCGCGCGAGTGACGCCCGGCGCCGTCCGCAGGTCGCCGTTGACCAGATCCGGCCGGCGCTGCAGCGTCAGGGCCGCCGTCAGCTTGAAGATCTGGTCGCCGCAGATCGCCGCGCCGGCCAGGTCGTGCGAGCTGGTGAAGGCGGGCACGGGATCCGGCGCCGCCGGCGCACGACAGGGGTCCTCGGGCGGCTCGGTCGGCAGGGCCTTCAGGAACGCCAGGATGTCGCCGGCCCATTTGAGCAGGCCGGCCGGGCTCGCACTGTCGCCGCTGGGGATCGTCCAGCATTCCGCCGGGACCATCGAACAGGTCACAGCCACGTCGATGCCCGCCGGATCGGCCAGTTGCGCGACGATCCGGGAATAGGCGTTGATCGCCTGCGCCAATGTCCGTTTGCCGGCTTCCGACACGTCCGGATCGGAACTCTGCGCCTCTTGCGAAGCCTTGACGAAAGTGGTGGCGTCGAAGCCCAGCGTGACCTCCAGCCGGGGCGCGCCGGGCTGGCCGGTCATGCGATAGCTGTTGGCGACCGCCGGCCACTGGCCCACGCCGTTGAGCCGCTCGGTGTAGCCGGTGATCTGCGGGGGCTGGTTGCGCGCGGCCCCCGCGGGCGGCGCCGGGTTGAGAAACTCCGACTGGATGCGGTTGCCGTAGATATCCAGCCAGGCCATGTCGAGGCTCAGCACGCTGCCGATCCCGAGATAGGGGCTTGCCGCCGGATCGCCGTTGGCGAGCACCTGCGCATAGGGCACGGTGACACTGAATTTCCACGTGGCATCGGCCGCCCGCGAGCTCGGCGCCTGGAGCTTGTCGCCGCTGCTTTGCGCGTCCGGGTCGATCGGGCCGGCGGGCAGCCCCCAGTTGGAGGTTTCGAAATAGGAGTTGCCGGTGTTGGCAGCGATGCGGTAGCCGAGCAGGCTGAAGCTCTGCCTGAGATAGGCGGTGCCCCATGCGCCGTCGACGCTGTCGGGCACCTGCGGCTCGGGGCGCTGCAGCGTGACGCCGGCGACCCCTTCGGCAAGGGTCGGCACCAGCGTGACGGGTCCGATCGTTGCGGCAAGCGGGCCCGCCGCAAAGGCGCTGGCATCCGCATTGGTGGCGGCCAGAGTCGCAAGCGGCGCGCCGTAGTAATCCGCAATGGCGCCGAAGCTGGCTGTGCCCGGCGAGGTGCCTGCGACCAGATCGAGTCGCGGCAGGCGGATCGCGGTCAGCGGCGCCAGCGTCGAAGGCAGAGTTGTTCCCCCCGCATTCACCCTCTGGATGGCATCGACCGTCGTGCCGAAATGCTCGGCGATCAGCGTCAGGACACCTCCCGGATTGGCCGGGTCGGGGTTTGCGGGCGGGACCGGCGGCGCCTGATAGAGCCCGCCCTCCACCACCAGTGCGGTTCCGGCGGCCAGCGCCGCGTCGCGGTTCTCGGCCACCAGCACGCCGACGCCCATATAGTAGCCGGCGGCATAGCTCGCCAGCGTATCGGTGCCCGGCACGAAGGCGCGCGCCTGCGCGACCGGCACGGCTACGGCCTTGGCGATCAGCGCCGCCGCGGAGAGGTCGAAGCCCTGGTTGGTGACTGCGACATTCATGAAGTTGGCGAGAGTGAGCCCGGCCTCGCCGGCGATGTTGAACAGGGCGAAGAAGGCGACCTCGGCCTCCCAGCGGTCATTGAAGATGTGATCGGGCAGGCCTTTCGGATCGGCGTCGCCGCCGGTCGAATAGGTCAGGAAGAATCCGCCCTGGCGGGTGATGCTCGCCTCCCACAAGAGCCGCGCGAAGTCGTTGGGCGTGCCGATCAGGTTGGGGAAGGACGGTGTGTCGCGCAGGCCCCGGACCGCGGCGGCGCTGCTCGGCGGGCGCGTCTCGGTCGACAGATTGGTCTGGGTGATCGCCATCAGCGTGCCGGACGGATCGTCCGACTGCCAGCCCGCCGCCTCCGAGCCGGTGGGGATCGGCCGGTAGAACAGCCCGACCTGGTCGAAGCCTGCCGGCTTGTCGGTCAACTGGTCGAGCATCCGCTCCATCAGCACGATCTCGCTCTCGGGCGCTCCGACGATCTCATAGCTGCGGGCCACCGGCCCCGTGGCCTCCGTATCCGTGAGTTTCTTGATCGTGAACGATATCAGCGACCCGAAGCCGTAATTCCCCACCGGCGTCTCGACGGTCGTGCCGCGCGCCTCGTCCGTGCGCGCCAGCACCAGCTGCATCGTCGGCAGCACTCCCTTGTCGTTGGGCTTGTTGATCAGCGGACTGGGCAGCGACCACATCCGCGGCCGCGGCGTCTCGGGCGGGGCGGACTGCATCGGCAGGTCGATGCCGGTGGCGGCCTGCCACGGGATTTCCCGTGAGAGCGGGAACTGCGACGGCGCCACCGCTGCGGCCGTGAGCGGGGTGATCGGCGAGGAGTCCATCGACAGGTAGCCGGCATGGGCGGCCGCCGCCACTGCCGCCAGCTGCTGGTAGCGGGAATTGCCGAAGGCCGCGTCCAGCGTGTAGACCATCTGCGTGGCGCCGCCCAGCCTCAGCCAGCCGAGATCCGCCGCGCCGTCTGGAATGGCGATCGTGAAGCTGAAATAGGGACCCTCTGGCTGCCCGGCCGGATCGGGGATCGGGGGCAGCGGCACGGTCTGGCCGGTGAGCGCGAACAGGCCCAGATCCGCGGGATAGGCCCCGGCGGCCGCAAAGGGAACGTCTGGCGCGGGCGTGAGCTTTTCGCCGCCGTTGTCAAAGCGTGTCGGCAGGCGCAGACCGTGCAGGTAATAGCGCGACATCATCGCGCCTATATGCTGCAGCGCCAGCGATCGGCGCATCTCATCGATGAGATCCCCGATGGCGTACTGCATCAGGTGCGGGACGTTGAGCGTCATGGCGTCCGCCGCAACCGCGAACAGGCCGGCGATCCCGCCATTTGCAGGCGTTGCCAGCGCGGTAAGGTCCAGCGAATAGCGCTGCCCGACCGCTTCCAGCGTGTCGCCGTCCGCAATCTTGTGCCCGAAGTCCGGAATGGCGAGGATCGACTGCGCCTCGAGCAAGGTTGCCGAACTGACGATGGCCGGATCGGCGGCGATCAGGGCGGCGGCATCGGCGAGGTCCAGCGCGGCCGCGATGCTGCTCAGGCTGTCCCCGGTCTGCGTCAGATGGGAGCGGCCATTGGCCACGATGAGCTGGCCGGCCGCGATGACCCGTGCATCATCGGCATTGGCCAGCGCCAGCGCCGCGCCGCTGAAGACGCCGCCGAAGACGTCGAGGCCGGCAATGTCGGCGAAGCTCTGGCCGCCGGCGCTTTGCCAGTGCATGCCGGCGATGGTCATGGAGCCTGCGGCGGGGCTCAGCGGGTGGGTCGGATTGGCGGCGAAGAGCTCCGCCAGGCTGTAGGGATCATGGCGGCTGATCTCGTCGACGAGCGCAAGCGGGGTCGCATCCGGCCAGTCCGCCAGCGGCAGCAGGAAATTCGCCAGGCCGTCGCGCATCGCCTGCAGCCCCTGGCGCACGATCATCACGAAATAGTCGGTGAAGACATATTCGGCGATCGAGGGGCCGTCGGCCTCCGCACTCGCCAGCATGGCCGGCGGCGGGTTCTCCGCCTCGATCTGGACCTTGAGCTGATTGAAATAGGCATTGAGCGCGATGAGGAATCCGGGGCTCGAGCTGTTTGCCGCGCCGAAGGCGTAGCTGTAGCCGGTGCCGCCGTTGAAGGCGGGCATGTCCATGGTCAGCGCCGGCACCACGGGGAAGAAGACGACGGGGACCGCGCCGTCGGGATCGGCATCCTGCTTGAGACGGAAGTCGAAGCTGCTCTGCGCGGTGAGGAAGGCGTTGATCTGCGCCACGCCGATCGGCTGAGGATTGGCCTCGTTGCTGAAATAGTCCAGCATCTCCTGCAGCTTGACGTCGGAGATGGTCACCGCGTCGACGCCCTCGGGCGTGACCGGCCCGTCAAGCCCGGCGGCCAGCGCCCATTGCAGGATGCGCACTGCCAGATCCTCGAACGAATTGCTGTCCGCCGTCGTCCTGCGATCGCCGCGGGCCCGTGCATGGGCCGCCGACGCCACCCGGTGCGGCGCCACCAGCTCGGCCGAGGGGTCGAGAGCGGCCGTCAGCATGGCTTCGGACCCGGTGTGCACCGGCGGCACGTCGTGCAGGTAGAAGCCCAGCACATAGGCGGCCGGCTGCTCCTGCGGCGTGGCGGCGGCGTCGCCCACCACGGTGAGCGCCGGCACCATGTAGCCGGTCATGCTGAGCGGCGAGCCCGGCTGCAGGTTCGTCCAGTTCGGGGTGTAGCCCGGCGCCCAGGGACCGTCGGCCGGTTTGCCGACCGAACCGAGCGCCTCCAGCTTGCTTGTGGCCCGCGCCGCCAGCGCATCCGGGCCGGACAACATCATCCGCATGGACTGCGCCGACAGCATGGTCGGAGCCCAGGGCGCCGGACCCTTCATCGGGTTGGCGATGCGGAACTCGGCTTTCACCGTGGCCTTGAAGGAGAGGTGGATCGTGATCTTGAACAGCCCCAGATTGATCTTCAGCGCCAGGCTGACGTCAACCAGCGCCTGCACCATCAGCGGGATGGGTTCATAGCTGGCAAAGGTCACGCGGACGAAGATCGAGATCCGGATGTCGAGATCGGCCGAGATGATGGCGAAGTTGACCGAGCCATAAAGCCGGCCCTGGATTCCGAGCGTTCCGGTCAGGGAGAAATAGTAGCCGTCCTGGAGCTCCGCCGGGACTCCTTCGTGGGTCGGCCCCTGATAGGGCAGCCAGCGGGCGATGACGCCTTCGATGATGCCGAACACGGTCAGGCTGAACCCGGCCTTGAGGATGCCCATCTCGATGGATTTGCCCAGTCCGACCTGCGCGCCGAATCCGAAGACGATGACCGGGTTGAACCAGCCCGGCACGTTCGGGCCGCCGGGAACCTTGTTGGTCGTCGCCGACGACAGCTTGCCGAAGTAGAATCCGGCCGAGCCCATGACCGGAAACGGCCCGGCCTGGAGCTCGATCGAGAACGAGCGGGAGAAATCCTCGTCCCACGGAAAGCCGATGTCGACCTGGAAGTCCCCGTTGGTGTAGATCTCGATGGCGAATGTCGGCAGCGTGATCGACGCGACGCCGATCTGGAGTTTGCGCATGATGTCCGGCAGCACGATGGAGGCGGAGTATCTGCCCACATTCTGCGACACCTGCTGGTACATGATCTGAAAATCCAGCCCGGCGAAGATCTTGGCCATCGGCCCGGCCAGCGCGATCCTGAGCGCATAGAGCTTGGGGTCGTTGAAGACGACCGACAGCGAGATGAAGTATTCGGCCTCGTCACCTTCGGCGCCCACCGCGTCGGTGGCTCCGCGCGGGACAAGGGCGGTTCCGCCGTCGGCGCGGCTGCCGGGCGCCTTCTTCTCGACCTTGAGCACCCCGAAATCCATCCCGACGAACCACGAGCTCTGCGGCGCGAACAGCGGCTGGCCGTCGCCGCCCAGCGGAATCTCCGGCGGTTCGGGCAGGTTCAGCTTCTCGAGCATGTCGATGACGTCGACGACGGATTTGGCCTGGGTCAGACCCTGCACCTCGACATGCTGGCCCAGCGCCAGCAGCCGCAGGTCGACATACTTGTTTCCCCCACCGGGAGGCGCCGGCGTGGAGTTGGGATCGTCCGGGGCCCAGCTGATGGCGTCGCCACTGTCCCAGACAAAGGAGCCGTCGATGGTGATGGCGACCTTGTTCTTCGGGTTTCCGTCGGCCTCGTCCGCGCCGTTCCCGTCGGAGTTGTAGGCGAGCGATATGCCCTTGAGCGTGAACAGCCCGAGATCGATCGGGCCGATTCCGATGGCAAAGGACACCCGGCGCGTGGTGAAGTTGTAGATGACGCTCAGGGCGGAAAGCTTGATGTCGTCGAGGATGTTCCAGGGCGACACCAGCCCGAATTCGGTGCCGGTGGCCCAGCCGACGAATTTCTCGACCAGCGACCCCACGCTCTCTCCGTCGAGCGAGAAGGTGGCGATGGTGTCGCCCTTGGTGATCCTGTTGGCCGGATCGTCCTTGGCCGCGGTCTCGACCACCGCCTTCAGGCCGACATCGGTCCAGATGACGATGACCTTCTGCACTTCCGGAGCGAAATCGTACTCGATGCTCAGATGGATGTTCCACAGCGTCACGTCGGCCAGCAGCTTGCCGTAGAGCCCGTCTGTCGTCGCCATCAGTGCAGGCGGCGCCGGGAGCATCAGCACGGCGGTGCCGCCCGGAACGCGCTGGCGGACCCGCCTGTCCGGGGCCCAGAGCGCCGTCGAAGGCTTGGAGGGTCCGTAGCCCAGCGTCAGGTCGAAGGTCGCCGACAGCTGGCTGCCCAGCACCGGGATCGGCTCCCAGGGCGTGGCGGTCTTGGCCTTGAATTCGAACGTTCTGGCGCCAGCGCCGCCGGCGCCTTCACCCCAGACCAGCTCGACGCTGACATCCTTGAGCTCAGGAAAGCTGATGGACGAAGGCACCCATGCCTCGCCCAGATATTCGGCCACCAGCGCATCGAGATCGACCAGTGTGGTGGTCGCGGCCTTGAACAGCCAGCTCTTGTCGGCGCGGTAGAAGGCGCCGATCTCGACTCCTATCGGGGCGGTGCTGGAGGGCAGCAAGGTGGTCTCGGCGGTGATGTTGCCGGTGTTGATCCCCTTGTTGCGGCTGATCGCGAAGCCGACGCGATCAAGCGAGAACAGCGGCGTCGAGGTGAACGGGAAGACGAAGTCCCAACCGTCCATCGTCATGTTCATGCCGACGGCCAGATTGTCGTTCGGACGGTCATACATGAACGAGAACATGTCGATGACCGGTTCGTGCGGCAGCATCATGTCGACGCCGGGCACGAAGGTCTCCACGACCTTGGAGATCGTCAGCACCCCGGAGTCCAGCGAGCCCTGCAGCACCACGTCGGGATAGGCCACCGTGACGCTGATCACCGCCGGATCGACGGCGCCGACATTGAACTTCGCCGAGGCCCCGACGCTGAGCTTGCGCGCGCCGGTCGGCTGGGTGACGATGGCGGTGATCTTGCTCGAGTGCAGGCTCAGCCCGCCGAACAGCGGCAGATCCTCGGTGTTGTTCTCTGCGATGACGGTCAGCGTGCCGACGGTTTCCGCCTTGAAATCGTAGTCGACCTCGATATCGCTGACACCGAGGTCGGCCAGCACGTTGAAAGGCGCCGGCAGACTTGCAATGACGTTGTAGCCCGTCAGCAGCTGGTAGGCGGCGGCGATGCTGGGATAGGTGTCGCGGAATTTCAGGCTGGCCGGCCAGGCGTTCTCGGCTCCGCCGACGAGGATCGCCAGATCGGCGACAATGGCCGGCGTCTTGCTTTCCAGCGCCGGATAGGTTCCTCCCATTCTGGCGGCGATGAGATTTTTGCCGTCCGACAGCGTCAACCCGATATAGGGGTCGCGGAAGACCATCCAGGGCGCCCCGGGCATGGTCCAGTCTCCGGGAACCTTGAAGACGATCGCCGCGGCGAGCACGTTGCCGGGCGCGGTGAACTCGATGTCGACGTCACAGGGGATGCCGAGAGGCTGGAACGCCGCTGTCGGGCCGGCAAGCGTGATCGTTGTCAGGGTTGCCGGCTTGGCCGCGGGTTCGAAGCTGGTGGCCCGGGTCAGCGTCAGCGCGGCGCCGTAGTCCTTGAGCAGACTCCTGATGAAATCGGGAATGGTGCCGAATTTCAGCACGCCCGGCACCAGGTCGATGGCGCCTCCGGCATCGACCGCTGCTTTGATCTTCGCGTACAGGTCGTCCAGCGGGTTGACGTCTTCCTCCACCCGCAGACCGTTCACCGGCGCCGCGAGCTGCGACGTCATGTAGGCCACCGCCAGCGCCAGCTTGTCCTGCGTCGCATTGGCAAAAAAGGTCCTGAGCGCCAGGAAGTATCGACGGATTGTGCCGGTGTCGCCGGTCTCGTCGGTGTACTGCTGCATGAAGCGGCCGATGATCGTCGGCGGCGCCTCCTGATTGGAGGCGGGCCAGATCTCGGGCGATCTGGAGACCTGCGACGAGATCGCCAGCAGCCCCTCCGGGACGGATTGCGAGGTGTAGTCCGACAGGGTGACGGAGGGATAGATCTTCTTGCGGACCTCGTCGGTATCGTTGGTGCCGGGCAGTTGCAGATAGGGCCTGCCGATGTTGACGCACAGATTGGCAGTGTTCTGGCCTTCGAAGATTGGCGCCAGGCCGGAGGTGAAGACCGCGTGGCTGAAGCCGGCGGGGAAGGATCGGCCGAGCTGGACGAACAGCACCATCCTGCGCGGCTCGGTGGCGCGCTGCAGCGCCTCGACGGCGGTCTGCACCGTTTGCAGCGACGTCGGATAATTGAGATATTCCAGCCGCTGGTCGGCCTGCAGGGTCGCAAAGAAGGCGCTGCGGCGCTTGAAGTTCGATGTGGCGTCCGGGTCCGTGCCGCTTGTGACCTTCAGCTTGAAGCCCGCCTCGTTGGGACCGAATCCGCCGGTCAGGACCTTCATCAGGTCGGGCTCGGCCGAGGTTTCGGATGTACCGAACTCGTCGAAATTGACGATGATGACCGGCTTGGCCTTCTTGTAGAGCTTGGTCGGCACCGTGGTCTGCGACGTGCGCTCGGTCTGCCATTCCAGCGCGCCGCCAACGATCATCGAGGCGCCGAAAGCCGTGTCCTGGCTGAAGCGCGGACTCATCGATTTGATGCTGTACACCGTCTGAACGGCATAGTCCTTCTGCACGGCCGGGCTGGTCAGGTACTGCACGATTCTCATCTTGTCGCGCTTGTCCTGGGGGTAGGACGGGTTCTGGTACAGGTCCCACGGCACCGAATCGTAGGAGCCGGTGTCCACGGTGTAGAGGCGCCGCTTGAACGCTTCGCCGCCGACTTCGGCCACCTGGAGAAGATCGACCGTCGCCCGGCTCCTGTCGGCGAAACTGATCTGTTCAAAGCCTTGCCAGTTGAACGGCTGCAGCCTGAGGAAGACCTCGACATTGAGCTGCGTGGTATAGATGATCGACTGCGACGCGCCGCCCGTCATGCCAAAGGCCATCGTTTCGGCCGGCAGGCTGTTGCTGTTGAACTTGATGGGCACGATGGTGGCGTTGGCGACCTTGTATGGCGCGTTCCCGGCGAGCTCCGGGATCAGATCCCTGAGCTTGTCGAGTTCCTCGTCTTCCTGGTAGTAGAGCTCGATCCTGCCGGTGTAGCCGAAGGTCAGATTGGCGTCCGTCGCCGGCCGCGCCAGCCGGTACATCAGGTTGACGGACGAGGACTGGTGGCCATAGCTGGCGCCGGCATCGACCCAGAGACGGATGGTCTTGTACTTCGCCTCATTCCTGTTGATCAGCTGCTGGAAGGCCTGGATCTGCGTCCTGATCGCCTCGGACGAATACTGCGCCGTGGTCGCCTGCAGGGACGGAAACAGGTTTGTCAGGAACTCAAACATCGCCGTCCCCCTGATGTTCGAGCAGTTCCGCTTTGGCGGCAGCCTTCTTCGCCTCTTCCTTGGCCTTGTTGTAGACCGCGAACCATCCGAGCCCGGTGCTCTCGCCGGCCCTGGGGTCGCCGAACAGGAAGAAGGCGGTGTTGCCGCTCGACGGCACCTTGAGCAGGCCGAAGAACTTCAGCGCGATCTGGTTGATCAGGAGCAGGAACCCGCCCGGTTGCTCGTCGGGATGGTCCTTCGACGCCGGCGAGTAGAACAGCTGCACCATCCCGACCGACAGCTTCATGACCGTCTGCAGGCTGAACAGCTCGCCGCCGCCGCCGGCGCCGGGCAGCTGGATGCCGACCGACGCCTTCAGTGTCGCGTCTCCCGGGGTCGCGCCGCTGTCATCGGCCCAGGCCGCCATCAGGTTCGAGTCAAGGTTGACCTTGCCCGCCAGGGCGCCCGGCGTGCCGAGGTTGAGCTTGAAGTTGAGCCCGTGCCAGCCGCCGCTCCCGACCCCGCGCAGATTGTACTGCGTGACCGCCGGCAGGTAGCCGAGACTGGCCGGATCGGCTTTCGCCTCGCCGCTGGCCATGGCCGAGACGAGCCCCAGCAGCTCCATCTGGAAGCTTCTGTAGAGGCTCTTCTGCCGGGCATGGCTGGTCGAGCTGTTGAACGACATCTCCGCCTCGACCATCACCAGCACCGGCGCGGGGGCATCGCCCGGGTCCGCCGGACCCGACGGCGTGGTGATCTGCAGTCCCAGATTGGCGAAGTTCAGCCCCTGCCGCAGCGCGTCCCGGGCATCCGCCTCCGGACCGTAGGAGAAGACATCGAAGGCGGGCAGGCCTTCATCCTTGTTTTCCGGCACGATGGCGAAGTTCATGAACCCGGTCATGCCGATCCAGCTCACGCTCGCCCCCGAGGTCGCGCCGCTGTCGCGGGTCGACATTTCCGCGGTGTCGATCTCGACCGAGGTCAGGATGTTGTTGGCGAGGGAGAACTGGTTGGGCCATGTCGACGCCAGCGAATAGAGCGTGGCATCGCCGTTTCTCTGCACCCCGCCTTCCAGCAGCACCGCGTTGTTGCGGTTGATCTGCGGTCCTTCGGGCAGCACGTCGACCATCTCCCGCACGCCGGCGCCGAAGAGCCTGTTGAGCACCATCTGCGCCAGGCTTTCGAATTTGCGGATGGCCGAATTCTCGAACAGCGCCTTCAGCGTCAGCAGCGTGAAGTCCTGCGGCGCGGCGAGGTCGAGCGGCGGGATCGTGTGCGGCGGCAGGCTGTCGTCATAGCGCGGGTCGACATAGTAGACGAGGCCGAACATCGACGTCGTCTCCTTCTGCTGCAGCTGGCCGGGATCGGCGGCGTTGATCTGGCCGATGTCGATTCCGATGTGATGGGCATAGAAATCCGACAGGTCCTCGACGCCCGCCAGGATGCCCTGGATGTCTTCCGGCACCTTCGCGATCCCGGCCTTGAGAATGAGCACACCAGTCCAGTCGGGGTCGGTGATGATCCTGGCGAACTTGGCGAAATACGGATTGTCCCGCTTCCGGTAGGCTTCCAGGCAATAGGTGACGAGCCAGTCCGACAGGGGGATGAGTTGCGATGCATCGCCCGGGACGGGGGTGGCGAAGACCTCCTTCATGGTCCACTTGTCGGGGCTCTTGAGCAGACTGGCGTCCTGAACCGCGTCATCCTCGACGTCGAGGATCCTGCCCCTGAGCCCCTTGACGATCATCACGTCGCGGTAGCTGCCATAGGCATTGCCGACCCCGGGCCGGGCCGTGAAGCTCCACTGGCCGATGTCGATCCGGTTGAAGAAATAGGGTGTGTCGGCGATGTCCACCGTCGCCGGCGGCATGAATGCATGCGGCGGCGGATCCGGTGGATCCTGCGCGCCGGGGTCGGTGAAGGGGCCGAGATGGGCGTTGTTGGCGATGACCAGGAACTGGTCGTTGGTCTGGAACGCCGCCTGCAGCGCTTCGTCGAGCCCGGTGAAGCCCATCTGCCGGGTCACCGTGCCATCGGCCATCACCTGGCCCAGCAGAAGCTGTTTCCATGCGCCACCGGAATCGTAACGCGTCATGAAACCGGTGGGAGTGGTGGTGCTGGTCAGTTCGGCCGCGTCGCGGGCCGCGGACGGCATCAGTGTGTGCCGCGGGGAGGCCGACCGGCGCACCGCACCCGATGACTGCGCCGCCGTGATGCGGCTCTTGCGCGTCGGCGCCACGATCTGCTGCAGCAGCAGGTCGAGCTCCGCGCTGCTCATGTCCTGGACGCTGTCGCCGGCCACGAAACCGGCCAGCGGCGGCATCGGAAACGCCACGCTGGCGTCCGGCGGCAGGCTCACCCCGGGATCCTTCGGACCCAGGGCGCCGGTTGCTCCGGTGCCCGCATCGGCGCCGAAGAGCTCGGCGCCCTTCGGCGCGGCGGCGTAGTGTCCGCCAGCGCCGGCCATGCCCGATGGCGCCAGGAAGCTGACCCAGGAGGTCAGGTACTGATCGTCCATCAGTTCCGCCTTGGGATCGATCGGGGGCCCGACCGGTGAGACCGGCGCCAGCGGGAAGTCCGGCGCATTGGCGGGCATGCCGCTCCTGAACCGGATCAGCTGGCCGGCCGGCGCGTCGGCGGTGCCGGCCAGGAAGCTCACCGTTTCCGTTCCCGACTGGCCGCACAGGATCGCCGCCGGCTCACCCGCCTCGGTCCCCTCGACCCGGACCTGGAAATCGCCCTGCGGCGAGAAGCGGAAGCCGTTCTGCAGGATCGTCTTTTGCCTGCCGGGATTGACCACCAGCGCCGGAAGCATCGCCCCGGCGGCGGCGGGCACCAGCGAGACCGGCTTGCCGTAGTTGGACCGGTAGAAGGATCGCAGCACGGTCTCGACCGAATCGGCGCCGGTGATCGACTGGCCGGTGAAGTAGAAGGCCGTCTGGGCCGCCTGCGCCAGCAGGTTGTTCGGATTCATCACGTTCACCTGTCCGGTGAACACCACGAAGAGCGAGGCGGATCCCCGTTCGGCCAGCGGCAGATAGGCGGCCAGAAAGGGAACCGCATCCGCGCCGCTGCCAGCGCCGGTCTGCACCGGATTGGGGATGACCAGCTGGAACCCCATGTTCAGATCATCGATCAGCGACCGCTGCGCGATCTCGACATCGAACCGGAACGCGCCGAGCGCGGATCCTTCGAAGTGAAGGGTGGCGTTCGGGGTCCGCGGCGGTGTCTGGCTCGGCTGCGATGGCCCGGCCAGCGTGACGACGGGGGTGGAGCTCGCATTGGCGGTGAGCAGGATATGGCCTTCCGTGGCCTCGTCGGGGACCGACAGCACGCAGCCGGGGTTGAACACCGCAGATACGCCGGGGATGCCGGTGAGAACCACGTCGAAGAAGCTCTTCGGCGTCACCTTGCCATTGCGCTTGGAGAGCGCCACCAGTTGAAGCGTGGATCCGATCCGCGTGACCAGCTTCGCTGGGGCTTCCGCGATCAACGCCCCGCTTGGAAGAAAGATCAGTGCCCCCTGTTCGCCGAACGTCGTGTTCAGCAGGGCGGCGATCGCGGCGGTGGCTGCGGCGGGGCTGGCCCGCACCGCCCCGGCCTGGGCGGCGAGATAGACCAGACTGCCCGCCCAGTCCTTCGACGTGTAGGCCAGTGCCTGCGACAAAGGCAGCGGAGTGGGAGGCAGCTGAGCCGGGTCGGGACTGTCGACATTCGCGCAGACGATGAACGCCCAGCCTGCGTCGGCGTCGCTGCCGGACAGATAGACGGTCGTGTCGTTCAGGCGCGTGAATTGCACCACCTTGATGACCCCGGAAAACGGCAGATCGGCGCCGCCGAGAGGATCGGCGGACAGATGCTGTCAGGGTTTCGAAGGGGAGTGGCACCTGCCTTCCGGCCGGTGCCACCCGGCATTTCATGACCGTGTCGGACGCCTGCCGCCACCGCCGGCAGGGGCGCGCCCTCGGCAGGCCAGGGTCAGGTGTTGAACGTGACCTGCGCGGCCAGCGATATCTTTCCCTTGTCCAGCGGCACCATGTAATAGCCGACCGTATAGGTGGCGCCGATCTGCAGCTGGATCGGAATCGTGGCGGACCCGTTCGTGTTGGGGAACGGGACATTGGCGGCGTCCAGCGGCTTGCCGTCATAGTCGGCCCGCGGCCCGTTGTAGATGCCGACCCAGTTCTTGAACGCCACAGGATTGTATTGCGGCAGGCAGCGGTAGTTGACCTTGACGGCGCCGGGTCCGATCGCCGAGAAACCCACGGTCAGGTTCTCGCTTGTCGTCTCCTGATTGTCCTTGGGCAGGTACAGGGCGGAGCAGGTCGCGCCGGGCGTGGATGCCACGGCATATCCGACGACGTAGTCCTTGCCGACATCGTAGGGGAAATTGACCCGCTGGATCCCCGTGTAGGTGTTGCCTTCGATGACCGATTCGCCGACGAAGGAATCAATGCGCTGCCACGGCACGTCCGGCCCGCCTTCCCACACATAGATCGTGTTGGAATAGTCCTTCGGACGGTTGTTGGTGAAGGTGGTGTATTGAACATCGATTCCGGCCTGGTCCTTGGAAAACAGGACCAGACTGATGGCCTGGGACGCGGCTGCTTCTTTCAGCATCAGAATGTCGGACATGCACGGTCTCCCAAGAGTTGGCGATTCACGAAAAGACGAAGCGATGACGGTATTCGGCATCGTTCGCCCGCAAGGCTGCGGGCGAATAACTTGCCGGCGACCCACACATTGGATGAATTACTTATGAGATACTATGACGAGTTTAGATTTCCGACCAAAGCCATGTCAACCTGAAATATATATAATATTTCCCGCCGAATGCTTGACATCAATTTTGCCAATTCAGGCAATGAGTTGCGGTTTACTAGGCGTTCTCAGCCAGGAAATACGCAGCTGCCCCTGATGTGGTGCGCTTCGGATCGTCTTTCGGCGCCGCCATGAAGTATAGGAGCGTGTACTGCAGGCCTGAATAGATCTTCAGATTCTGCAGTTGCACGATGCCTTCGGTCTGGTTGTCGGGAATGACCACGCTGCCGATCGGATCCACCGCGCCGGGATTCGTCTGTATTCCGCTCCACAGTCCGATCCAGTTTCCACCCGTGAGCGGACTGTAGCCCGGAAGCACGGCATACTGGATCTCGATCATCGCGGTGGTGATGTCCCGGATGGTGATCGACACGCCCTCCGGAAAGCCCGCAATCTTCGGGAAGAAGGACAGATAGGCGATCGCACACATGGTCTCGGGTCCGTCGCTGACCTGATAGGTGATCGAATAGTCGAGCAACCCGAAATCGTAGTTGTACGGAAAGGTCGTCGGCAGTGACTCGGCCTGCACCGCCGTGGTGTCCAGCGGCTTGTCATCGGGCGTCGGCGAGCTTCCCAGCCACAGCGAAATCGTGTTGCGGTTGCTGGCGGGCCGGGATCCCGGCAGCCCGTGAATAGTGACGAACACTTCGCCCTGGCTCGGATGGGTGGCTGCGATCCGGAAACAGGGCAGCGTGCCCTCCGGCAGGTCAACAGGGGTCGCCACCAGCTGTTGCGCCTTGTCATCGTTCATCGCGGTTTCGCACTCCGTCTCGCCCGGCCGATCCGTCGCCGTCCGGCACAGGATTAGCCGAAAGCGGCGGCGATGCAAAACCGGCGCCGGGCGCTGCGGCGCGCGGCGGTGCGCGCAGAGCCGCGCGATTGCTGCGCCTTACCGTGCGGAAACGTCACCCCGGCCGAGCGCCGGAACCGGGATGCGAATCCGGCTGTGCGAAGAGCGCCTTGCGCTCAGGCCTTCTCGGCACCGCGGTCGCGGATCAGCCCTTCCTGGGCCACCGACGCGATCAGCCTGCCGTCGCGGCTGTAGAGACTGCCGCGCGTGAACCCGCGCGCGCCGTTCGAATTCGGCGTGTCCATGCTGTAGAGCAGCCAGTCATCAAGCGCGCAGGGGCGGTGGAACCACATCGCGTGATCGAGGCTGGCCACCTGCAGGCTGCGGTCGAACACCGAGCGGCCATGCGGAAACAGCGCGGTGTCGAGCAGGGTCATGTCGGACAGATAGGCCAGCAGCGCCGCCTGGATGATGCGGTCGTCGGGCACGGGACCGTTGGTGCGCACCCAGACCTTCTGCTGCGGC
This sequence comes from Hoeflea marina, assembly GCF_003182275.1. GTDB lineage: Bacteria > Pseudomonadota > Alphaproteobacteria > Rhizobiales > Rhizobiaceae > Hoeflea > Hoeflea marina. The sequence goes on along the minus strand of NZ_QGTR01000003.1, from coordinate 875,546 downwards.
GGCAACTTTTCGCTCGACACGTAATGGACCAGCGACAACGGCCGGATCTCGATCGGCCGCTCCCGCTCCCAGTAGCTGCGGATGTGCTCCGGCGCGCCCTTGAGAAACGCCTCGCGCATCTCCCCGGGGCCGGGAAGGTCTTCCGGCTGCGTCACCTCCGGCATCTCCATCTGGTGCTCGATCCCGGCTTCCTCGCGCTGGAACGACGCCGACAGCGAGAAGATCGCCTGGCCGTGCTGGATTGCCACCACCCGCCGGGTGGCAAAGCTCAGTCCGTCGCGAATCCGGTCGACGGTGTAGATGATGGGAGCTGCCGGATCGCCCGGACGCATGAAATAGGCGTGCAGCGAATGCACCATGCGGTCGTCGTTGACGGTGCGCTGCGCCGCCACCAGCGCCTGGCCGATGACGTGGCCGCCGAACACCCGCTGCCAGCCGACCTGCGGGCTGACGCCGCGAAACAGGTCCTGCTCAAGTGTCTCGAGATCGAGATGCGACAACAGCTGGGCCATGGCGGAGGAAGATGGGCGCGACATATTGAACCTTTGAGAAGACTGGGAGCTACAGCGCTAATGGGATATACGCAAATGCGCCGATTGCAAATTCCTGCCCCATACTGGTGGTTCAGTGAGGGCCGGAAACAGGAAAGGAAATTCGCCATGTCTGGCAAGACAGTGGACATGCTGGTCTGCGGCGGAGGCTATGTCGGCCTGGCGGTCGCGGTGGCCGTCAAGAGCTCCGCGCCGTCGCTGTCGGTGGCGGTCGTCGATGCTGCCCCCGTCGACAGCTGGCGCAAGGACCAGCGGGCTTCGGCGATCGCGGCCGCCGCCCGCCGGTTGCTGCATGCGCTGGGTCTGTGGGACTCCATCATGCCGGAGGCGCAGCCGATCACCGAGATGATCGTCACCGATTCGCGCACCGGCGATCCGGTCCGGCCGGTGTTCCTGACCTTTGACGGCGCCACCCCGGACGGCGAGCCCTTTGCCCACATGGTGCCCAATCTTGCCCTGGTGACCGCACTCAGGCAGAAGGCCGACGAACTCGGCATTGCCATCCACCAGGCCAGCGTCGCCGCCGGACTGTCGGTCGGCCCGGCTATGGCGGAAGTGACGCTTGTGGGCGGTACGGTGATGTCGGCGCGCCTGGTCGTGGCCGCCGATGGCGTTCGCTCCGCGCTTCGCGACATGGCCGGAATCCGCACCATGCACTGGGATTACGGCCAGTCGGGCATTGTCACCACGGTGGCGCATGAGCGGCCCCATGGCGGCCGCGCCGAGGAGCATTTCCTGCCGTCGGGCCCTTTCGCGATCCTGCCGCTGACCGGAAACCGCTCATCGCTTGTCTGGACCGAACGCAGCGCCGACGCCGATCGGCTGGTGGCGGGCGACGATCTGGTCTTCGAGGCGGAGCTGGAGCGGCGCTTCGGCCACCATCTGGGCGAGCTGCGGCTTGACGGCGGCCGCCGCGCCTTCCCCCTCGGCCTGACGCTGGCCCGCGAATTCGTCCGGCCGCGGCTGGCGCTTGCCGGTGACGCGGCCCATGGGGTCCATCCGATTGCCGGCCAGGGCCTCAATCTCGGCTTCAAGGACGTCGCGGCCCTCGCCGAGACGGTCGTCGAGGCGCACCGGCTCGGACTCGACATCGGCTCGCTGGCAACGCTTGAGCGCTACCAGGTCTGGCGCCGCTTCGACACGGTGCAGATGGGGGTGACCACCGACATCCTGACACGGCTGTTTTCCAACGACATCGCGCCGATCCGGCTGGCCCGCGACCTCGGGCTGGGCCTTGTCGACCGCCTGCCGCGGCTGAAATCCTTCTTCATCGCTCAGGCTGCGGGAACGACCGGCGAATCGGGGCCTCGGCTGCTCCGCGGCCAGCCGATCTGACCTGGCCGCGCCGGAGGCGATGCGGAGATGATCCGTAGCGAAGCGGCCTGGCCTGGAGGCCGGTCAGATCAGCGCGACAGCACGGGCTGCAGCGCCTGCTCGGCCCGCCGCAGGCTCTCCGACAGGATCGTCATGTCCGAGAAGGCATGGGCCAGCGCGATGCCGCCCTGCCATTCGACCACGATGGCGCGGGCCCGCGCCAGCGCCAGGGACGGACGCAGGCCGGTCTTCTGCATTTCCCGGGCCATGAAGGCGATCAGGCGCTCGAAGCTTTCCGCCGCCCGCGCCGACGCGGCGGGGGCCGGCGCGCGGAAATCCTTCACCGCCGCCGATATCGGACAGCCCCTGTCGACCCGGCTGCGGTTGGATTGTCCCAGCCGCTGCAGCAGAAACCGGATGCGCTGTCGCGGATCGGCCGCCGCCGATTCGGCTTCCCCGATCAGCGATTCGGTTTCGCGCACGAAGACATTGGCAACCGCCAGCGCCAGATCCGCCTTGGTCTTGAAATAATAGAACATGTTTCCGGCAGGAACGTCCGCGGCGGCGGCGACGTCGGCGATGCTGGTGGCGGCATAGCCTCGATGCCAGAACAGGCTGGCGGCGGCGGCCTCGATGATCTCGCGCTTGGCGTCGCCCTTCTTGCCCATCCGTCCCTGCCGTTGCCGATTAATTGGTGGGTCAACTTACTGTCAGGCGGGCGGTCGATCCAGCGGCAAGTTCAGTCCTGAAGCGGCCGGGCCTCGGAGACCAGCATGATCGGAATGCCGTCGCGGACCGGGAAGGCGAGCCGGGCGCGTTCGGAGACCAGTTCGCCGGCTTCGCGGTCATAGGTGAGATTGCCATGGGTCAGCGGACAGACAAGCAGTTCGAGAAGCTTGGGGTCGATGGCGCCGCTCTGCCGGTCCGTCATGGCTTGCTCCTATTGCAGGATCTGGTCGAAATCATCGGAATCGCGCACCAGCGCGAATTCGGTGATGGCAATCAGGGTTTCGGCGCGGGTCTTCAGATCGCCGGCTTCCAGCAGCGCCTGCTTTTCCGCCGGCCCGTAGGGCGACATCATCGCCAGCGAATTGACCAGGGTCGCGGTGCTGGCGCGCTCGACGCTCTTCCAATCCGCCTCCAGATTGTTGGCGTCGAGATAGGCGCGGAAGCTCGCCAGCAGGGCGGCGCGATCGACATCGGCGGCCTCGAGGCTGTCGTGGAGATCGCCCAGGAAGGGCGAGATCCGGCAGCAACGGTAGGGTTTGCGGCCCGAGGGGACTTCCTCGATCACGCGGAAGCGGGCGATCCCGCTCAGCGTGATGACGTAGCGGCCGTCCCCTGCCTCCCCCAGCGAGGTGATTCGGCCGAGGCAGCCGACGGGGCAGAGGTCGGCGACCTTGCCCTGATGGGCGGAGCCATGCTCCAGCGCCGGCTGGATGATGCCGATGACGCGGTCGCCCGCCAGGCAGTCATCGATCATCGCCAGATAGCGCGGCTCGAAGATGTTCAGCGGCAGCTGCGTGCCCGGCAGCAGCAAGGCGCCCTCGAGCGGAAACACCGGCACCACTTCCGGAATGTCCGCTTCGACGCGATAGGCCCTGTTGCCGACTTGCATGGATCATGCTCCCCTTGGGTGATGGGGAAGATGTGGCGCGCGGGCAGCGAATCTCAAGGGCCGTCTCCGGTTTGGCGGTCAGGAAAACAGCATCGACGACAATTGCCGCCGCGCCGCCAGCGTTGCCGGATCCATCGCTCCCCAGGCCTCGAAGAATTCGAGCAGGGTGCGGCGCGCCTTGTCGTCGCTCCAGCCGCGCTGCTTGCGCATGATGGCGAAGAGCTGCTCGGCCGCTCCGTCGCGGTCGCCCCTGGCATTGCAGATCTTGGACAGGCTGATCCGGGCCTCGTGATCGTTCGGATCCGCGCTGATCCGCGCCTCGAATTCGGCCGGGTCGCCCAGCGCGGCGACGTCACGCGCCAGTTCGAGCTGCTTGATGGCGGCACTCGTCTCGGTCGCCTTGCGCGCCGCGTCGTCGAGACCCTCGAGCAGTTCGGCCGCTGCATCCAGCGCACCCGCCGAGATCATGCAGGAGGCCAGCCCGCCAGCGGCGGCCGCGTGCGACGGATCGGCGTCGAGGATGGCGGCAAAGCCCTGGGCCGCCCGCTCGAGATCGCCTTCGGCCTGGGCGGCTCTCGATTGTTCGAGCACCAGGGCGATGCGCTCCGCGTCAGCCGTCTCGCCGGCGTCGGCGGGTCCGGCGAGCCGGTCGATGAACTGGCGCAGCTGGCTCTCGGGCACGGCGCCCATGAAACCGTCGACCGGCTTTCCGTTGACGAAGGCGACGACCGCGGGGATCGACTGCACGCCCATCTGTCCCGGAATCGCCGGGTGATCGTCGATGTTGAGCTTGACCAGCCTGACCCGGCCGCGGGCATCGCGGACCGCCTTTTCGATCATCGGAGTCAGCTGCTTGCAGGGGCCGCACCAGGGGGCCCAGAAATCCACCAGGACCGGCTGCCGGCGCGAGGCTTCGATCACGTCGCGCACGAAGTCGGCGGTGGTGGTGTCCTTGATCAGGTCGGCGGTCGCATCAGCCTCGCCGACGAGGCCGGAGGGCTGAGCGGCGCGGGACGGCGCGGCGCCGCCGAAACTCACCGTGCCGCTCATCTGGCCATGGTCGGCCGGGGCGTAGGGATTGTCATTGCTCATGATTGCGTTCCATTGCTGCCGCTCCGGGCGTTGTATGCAGATTGGGTTTCAGGCATCCGGTTTCAAGACGACACCTTCAGCACCAGCGGCGTATGGCCGGTGTGGGCGAGAAACACTAGCAGGTCCTCGCGCCCGACCGAAGTGGTGGCGTCGTTCATCAGCGGATGGCCGTTGATGACGTCATGCGCCATCAGCGGGGCGTCGAGCACGATGGTCACCCGGTGATCGCTGTCGTTGATGGCCGCAAACACCGTGACCGCCCCGGGAATGACGCCGAGCATCTCCATCAGCGCCTCCGGCCTTCCGAACGAGACACGACCGCTGGCCCCGATCAGGGTGTGGATCGACTTGAGGTCGACCACTGCGTCCTCTTCCAGCGTGACGAGGAAATAGGCGCCCTTCTTGTCCTTGAGAAACAGGTTTTTGGTATGCCCGCCCGGGATCTGGTCGCGAAGGGACTGCGATTCGGCCACCGTGAAGACCGGCGGGTGTCGCTTCGTGCTGTGGGCGATGCCCAGTGCGTCGAAGCATGCGAACAGGTCGTCCTGGGTTCTCGCTGGCATGAATTCCCCCGATTGGTGCGCGGCCCTGCCGCGGACGCCGGCTTGTGGCACGAACGGTGGTTCGAGACGGCAGGGATTTGGCCACCTTGATAGGGATCTCGGGGCGGATGCGCAATGGCGGCGGGGCCGCAGGTCACGGCTTTCGCCGCCCGGACGGCTATCCGGCGGTCCCGGGGAGCGGGTCCGGGAGGCCGTCCGGGGCTGGCCGGACCTGTATCCCGCAGGCGCGGCGGTCGGCCGTTGCCTTGATGATGGATTTTCACCCGCCGGGACGGAATTGCCTGTTGCAATTCAATCCAGCTTGCGCCATATAGCGCCGGTCCGGGCCCTTTGGGGCACGGATGGCCGGTCCGGACACCCACGGGCCTGGTGATGAGCGGGCGTAGCTCAGGGGTAGAGCACAACCTTGCCAAGGTTGGGGTCGGGCGTTCGAATCGCCTCGCCCGCTCCAGATCCCTCCGGATCTGACATGCTGACAGGCTCGGGAAACCGGGCCTTTTTGCTGTCTTGGCTCCTGCGGCCATCTCCCCATCATGCAACCGGTCCTGCCTTGTCGCGCCTCTAGCGCAGTCGGCATCGGGCAACTCGGTGTGGCGCCGTGTCCGTGCGAGCCATCCGGAACCGGCCGCATCGTGGCGGGACTCGTTAAAATTTTCTGCAGATTGATCATGGTTCGTTAATAACGCTCGGGAAATCAAGATCTTGCCGGAACCGCGGAGACTGTTTCCCGTTTTCTTCTTGCCGGTCGCAAATGGCCGATCCTCGAAAGATCAACCAAGGAGACTGTCATGACAACCATCATTCGATCCATGTCCGGAATCCTGGCTGCGGGCGCGCTCGTTCTCAGCCTCGGCATTCCGGCCGGCGCGGCCGGCCTCGGCGTCGGTGCTTCGGTCGGCGGGTCCGGCGGAGTCAGCGCCGGCGCCGGCGCTTCGGCCGGCGGCGGTTCGGGCATCGACGCGGGCGCCGGCGCGTCCATCGGCGGCGGTTCGGGTATCGATGCCGGCGCGGGCGCATCCATCGGCGGCGGCTCCGGCGTGAACGCGGGCGCCGGCGCGTCCGTCGGGGGCGGCTCGGGTGTCAATGCAGGCATCGGTGTCAATGCGGGCGACGATGTCGATGCGGGTGTCGGCGTGGGCATAGGCGGCGCCACGCCGGGTTCCCCGGCAGCCCCGGGCACCCCTGCCGATCCCGGCCTGTCCGGGGTGGTGTCAGCCATGTCGGACTCCGAGCTTGAGCAGAACAAGCGTCGCTGCGGTCCGGTGCTGGCCAGTCCCGGCGGCTACGAAAACAGCCTGGTCGCCCTTTGCAGGCTGGTGGAAACCGCCAGCCGCTGACGGCGGCCGCACACACGAACCGAACACGGCCGCTCCGCACCCGGAGCGGCCGTTCTGACGAAGGCGCACAGGCAAGGCGAGGCCTTGGCTGCGTCGCCCCGTCGCGCGGGCCTCGCCGACGCGCAGCCACCGCGTGAAGCGCGGGCCTTTCCCGGAATCGGAGAGGCTCCGGTTTGGGTTTGTCTGCGGCGCGGGAAATTCCCGTCCCGGCACAGGCTCAATGGAAATTCCGTCCCTTCGGCATCACGCTGGCGCTCTCCGGATGCGGGGCGCGCTGCGGCCGCGGGGCATCCGCCTCGGCCTGGAGCGCCCTAGCGGCGCGCTCACCGGGCCGCTTCAGCGTGCGCATGTCCATCACCGGCCGCTTGACCTCGTCGGCGCGGGCCAGGCTCTCGAGGCCGCTCGAATCAGCCTGCAGCAGCGCGAGGTCGGCTGTGATGTCGTCGATCCGGTCGGCCACCACGTGGATGACGCCGGATTCGTTCTGCAGCCGTCCCTCGACGCGAATCAGCCGCGAACCGAGCACTGCGCGGCGGTGGAGCTCGAAGGTCTTCGGCCAGACGATGATGTTGGCGACGCCGGTCTCGTCCTCCAGCGTCATGAAGATCACCCCCTTGGCCGAGCCCGGGCGCTGGCGCACCAGCACCAGGCCGGCGACGCAGACCCGCCTGCCGGTCCGCATGTCGTTGAGCTCCGCATTGGCCAGCACGCCCGTCCGCCGGAGCCGGTCCCGCAGGAACTCGACCGGATGCGCCTTGAGCGACAGGGACAGGTGGCGGTAGTCGTGGACCACCTGCTCGCCGGGCAGCATGGGCGGCAGGGCCATCTCCGCCTCGGCCTCGATGTCGCGGCCGTCGGAGCGGTCGAAGAGAGGCAGCCGCTCGACGGCGCCCGCCTGGTCGAGCGCCTTGGCAGCCCAGAGCGCCGCCCGCCGGTCGAGACCGAGCGAGCCGAAGGCGTCGGCGTCGGCCAGCCGCTCGACCGCGGCCCTGCTGAGTCCGCTGCGCAGCCACAGGTCGCGCACCGAATCATATCCGGCGCCGCGCGCCGCCTCCAGCCGCTGCATGTCCTCCAGGCGGGCGCCCTTGATCTGCCGTAACCCCAGCCGCACCGCATGGCGGCTGCGGATCAGCGCGCGCATCTCCCGGTGCCGCGGAGCCATGGCGCCTGTATCAAACCGGCCGGCCTCGAGCGTGCAGTCCCAGTGCGACTGGTTGACGTCCACCGGCCTGAGCTCGACGCCATGCTCGCGCGCATCGCGCACCAGTTGCGCGGCGGCGTAAAAGCCCATCGGCTGGGCGTTGAGGATGGCGGCGCAGAACACGTCCGGATAGACCGCCTTGAACCAGGCCGAGGCATAGACCAGCAGCGCGAAGGACGAGGCGTGGCTTTCGGGAAAGCCGTACTCTCCAAACCCCTCGATCTGCTTGAAACAGCGCTCAGCGAACTCCCGCTCATAGCCCCTGGCGGCCATGCCCTCGACCATCTTGCGCTGGAAGGTGTGGATCGTGCCGACGCGCCGGAAGGTGGCCATGGCGCGCCGCAGCTTGTCGGCCTCGCCGGGCGTGAAGCCGGCGGCGACGATGGCGATCTTCATCGCCTGTTCCTGGAACAGCGGCACGCCGAGCGTCTTGCCGAGCACCGCTTCCAGTTCGGCGCTGGGATAGCTCACCTCCTCCCTGCCCTGGCGGCGGCGGAGATAGGGATGGACCATGTCGCCCTGGATCGGCCCGGGGCGGACGATCGCCACCTCGATGACGAGATCGTAGAAGCAGGCGGGCTTGAGCCGCGGCAGCATGGTCATCTGCGCCCGGCTTTCGATCTGGAACACGCCCACCGTGTCGGCGCGCTGGATCATGGCGTAGACCTCGGTCGCCTCCTTCGGAATCGAGGCGAGGCTGAGCCGCCGGTCATAGTGCCGTTCCAGCAGCTTGAAGCCCTTGGCCAGGCAGGTGAGCATGCCCAGCGCCAGGATGTCGATCTTGAGAATGCCGAGCGAATCCAGATCGTCCTTGTCCCACTCCACCATTGTGCGCGCCTCCATGGCGGTGTTCATCACCGGCACCACCTCGTCGAGCCTGTCGCGGGTGATGACGAAGCCGCCGACATGCTGCGACAGATGCCGGGGGAAGCCCGCCAGCCGGCCGGCATGGTCGATCACCTGGCGGGTGGTGGGATCGCGCATGTCAAGACCGGCCTCCTCGGCCTCGCGCGCGGCGGGCGTCTCCGACCAGCCCCAGACCGAGCCCGACAACGCCGACACCGCGTCCTCCGACAGGCCGAAGGCCTTGCCAGCCTCCCGGGCCGCCGAACGCGCCCGGTAGGTGATCACGGTGGCAGCGAGGCCCGCATGCTCGCGGCCGTATTTGGCATAGATGTACTGGATCACCTCCTCGCGCCGCTCATGCTCGAAGTCGACGTCGATGTCGGGGGGCTCGCGCCTTTCGGGCGAGATGAAGCGCTCGAACAGCAGATCGGTGAGCGCCGGGTCCACCTCGGTGATGCCGATGCAGAAGCAGACGGTGGAGTTGGCCGCCGAGCCGCGGCCCTGGCAGAGGATGGCTTGCGAGCGGGCAAACCGGACGATGTCCCAGACCGTGAGGAAATAGGGGGCGTAGCCCAGCTCCTCGATCAGCGCCAGCTCGTGCACGATCTGGGTCCTGACCCGTTCCGGAACGCCCTGCGGATACCGCGTCGCCGCTCCCTCCCAGGCCAGCCGTGTCAGCATCTGCTGCGGCGAGCCGTTGCCGAAAGTATCCTCGGGATACTGGTAGCGCAGCTCGTCGAGACTGAAGCCGAGCTCGGCGGCAAGGCAGAGCGACTGCTTGAGCGCCTGAGGATGGTCGCGCAGCAGCCGCGCCATGTCGGCTGCGCCCTTGAGATGCCGCTCCGCATGCGCCGCCAGCAGGGAGCCCGCCCGGGCCACCGGCACATGGTGGCGGATCGAGGTCAGCACATCGGCCAGCGCCCGCCGCGAGACGTCGTGGCACAGGGCGTCGTTGCTGGCCATCAGCGCCACGCCGGCGCCGGCGGCGACCTGCGCCAGGCGCGCCATGCGGATGCGGTCGAAGCCGTCATGGCCGGGAACCAGCCCCAGCCGCACCGCCTTGCCGAAGCCGGCCCTGATCTCGTCCAGGACCGCGCCAAGCGGGCGACGGCCGCCATCCGTTGCTTGATGGCCCGCCGGTTCATCGCCTGGCCCCTGGCCGAGATCCGGCATCACCACCAGCCCCATGTCGCCGCCGCCCTCGAGCAGGTCGGGCAGGTCGAGCCTGCAGGCGCCCTTTTCGCTGCGCCGGTTGCCCAGCGTCAGCAGCCGGCAGAGATGACCCCATCCCTTGCGTGTCTGCGGATAGGCGAGAATGTCGGGCGTGCCGTCGGAAAACACCAGCCGCGCCCCGGGATGGAAGGCGAGACCGGCCTCCTTGGCCGCCATATGGGCCCGCACCACGCCCGCCACCGTGTTGCGGTCGGCCAGCCCCAGGCCTGCAAGGCCCAGCCGGGATGCCGCCACCGCCATTTCCTCGGGATGCGACGCGCCCTCGAGAAAGGAGAAATTGCTGCGCGCGCCGAATTCGGCAAAGCCGGTGTTCATCCGAACAGCCCGTGCATGAACCAGCGCGGCGTCGCCACATCGCGCTCGTAGAGGCCCTCGCGAAACAGCCAGAACCGACGCCCCGAATCATCCTCGACGCGGTAATAGTCCCTGGCCGGCGCATCTTCCCCGTCGATCCACCATTCGGCGGCAATCCGTTCCGGCCCCTCGGCCCGCGTCACCCGGTGATGGCTGCGACGCCAGCGGAAGGTGACCGGCGGCCCTTCCGGCACCTCGGCCACGGCGGTGACGGGTTCGGGGTGCCGGAACAGCCGCACCGGCCGCGCCGCCGCATGGGTTATGGCCGGGCCGGGGCCGGAAGTCCCACCCTCCACGAAGGGCGCCAGCGAACTGGCGCGCTCGGGCACATGGCTGGCATGGTGCTGCGGCATCAGCACCCGGTCGGCGCCCAGCCGCGCCGTCAACCGGTCGGCCAGCGCCGCCAGCGTCTCGTCGGCCTCCGCGCTGCCGGAAAAATCCGCCTGGGCGGCATCGAGAGGTTCGAACACCAGCACGCACAGCCGCACGGTTTCAAATCCGAATCCGGCTTCGATCTCGTCGTGCACGGCCGCCAGCCGCTCGGCGAACAGACCGCGCAGCCGCGCCGGATCGCGCAGCGGCCGGGCGGCGCCGACCCGGATGCGGACAACCGCGCCATCGACGCGAAACAGCTGCAGTTCCAGCTCGCGGGCGCCGGCGCCACGCCGTTCGAGCGAGGGACGGAGACTGTCGGCCAGTTGTCCGGTCAGCGCCTCGATCGCCTCGCGGCTCACCACCGGTTCGGTCAACCGCCGCTCCGCCGTCAGGGCCGCCACCGGGCGTCGTGGCGACACCGGCTCCTCCTCGATTCCCGTCATCTGGTCGAGCCGCACCAGCAGCAGCGGCCCGAAGCGCCGGGCCAGCGGCTTGCGCGGAGCGCCGATCAGGTCGCCGATGCGGCTCAGGCCGACGCGGGTCAGGGCAGCCACGTCGGCGGGCGGCAGCCGCAGGGCCGCCACCGGCAGCGACGGAATGATGTCGCCGCAGTCATCGGCGCCCATGTCGGAGACCACATGGCCGCTGTCATGCCGGGCCAGCGCCCAGGCCAGGCCCGGCGTGCCGGCAATCGCCGCCCTGGCATCGACCCCCAGATGGAACAGCCGGGTGAGACAGTCATCGAGCAGCGCCCTTTCGCCGCCGAAGAGATGGGCGCAGCCGGAAATGTCGAGAAACAGTCCGTCGGGACGATCCATGCCCACCAGCGGCGTGTAGCGGTCGGCCCAGTCGGCGACGGCGTCGAGGAACCGCTGGTCGGCCGCGAGGTCGGACGGAACCACGTCCAGCAACGGACAGATCGCCCGCGCCTCGGCCACGCCGTGGCCGGGCCGCACCCCCTGGCTGCGGGCATGCTCGTCTACGGCCAGCAGCCGGAGGGCGGAGCCGACCCGCTCGCTGCAGGCAATGGGCGGCGCCTCAGGACGCCCGCGGGAGCGCCAGGACACGCCCCATCGCATCCGCGCGATGCGGTCCGTCGGCAGATGCGGAAAGGCGAGGGCGAGAATCCGCCGGCTGCCCGGAACCGGCGGCATGGCCTGCAGCGCAGGGTCGGATGTCAAGACGGCATTCATGGCGGTTCCACTCCAGGATCAGCGACAACGGGGCAGGGAGACGACTTTTTTCCAGCGTCACGGCAAAGGCGGGGCGGCCGATGCTGCCGGCAAGCCTGCCGCCGTCGGGCAGGCGGCGCAGGCCGGCGGGTGCGGCCCCGATGTGAAACCGCGCCGGCGCAGCCCCCGCCTCGGCCTCGCCGGTCTGCCTGAGCAGCAGCAGCGGGCGGCCGGCCTGGCGGGCGCGGAACTGCAGCCGCCGGCTTTCGGTCAGGCCGAAACAGCCGGGATTGCCGCGCAGTTCGAGAATCGTCATGCCGATGCCTGCCGTCCCGGCGGCCGCTTCCGCCGCCCACAGCGCATCCGCCGTCCGGCGCGGATGCACGATCAGGATCTGCCGCGGGCCCGGCGCCAGGCCCGACAGTCCCGGCATCCAGGGCTCGCCGCCCTCGGCGCGCGCGTCGGCGGCGGCGATCCACACCAGCGCTCCGCCCAGCCTGGGCTGGTGTTTGAGCAGCATGGCGGCGAGCACCCAGGCAAAACCGCAGGCTGCCCCCCAGTCGCGGCTTTCCGCCGCCCGGATCTCGGTCATGCCCGCCATCGGGAAGCCTCCGCCCAGCGCCCCGTCCAGCGGCGGCAGCCCCAGCATCACGGCGTCCTGCGTCTCGCCGGCGAAATCGGCCGCCATAGCCTGTTGCCGGGTCTTGGGCAGCGTGCTTTCAAGCCGGTTGATGGTGTCGCGCAAGACAGCAAGGCTCCCTCGCGCCGCAGCGTGGTGTGCCAAGGCGTCAAACTCCCGTATGTTCTCTTTATGTTCCTATGGATTCCAGAGCACCGCCGAAGAGTCAAGCGCCATCACATATGAATTTATTCTCACTTCCGGCCCGCCTGCGAGGGGTCGGATTTGTTGATTTGTATTCAATGGATTGCACGGACACTGCAGCGGATTGTGGGGAAACCGGCTTCGCGAGATCCTGACATCAGGATAATATTCACAAGAAGCCGAGGGCCTGGCGCGCAGCGCCCGCCATCTCGCGCGCCGGGACAAACCGCCGCGACCAGGCGACGCGACGGCCTCCGTCAGGGCGACCGGCATCAACCATCATTGCAACTCCGAGAGCCGCAGGCCTCGCAAACCCGGCCATTTTAGCCTATATGCCGGCAGGACAGCAACAGGACCATACCAGCCAATGGCGCGCATCGACCAGACAGGGGATTGGGAAGACCGGCATGCACCGGGACTCGGAGAGTTCGAATCGCTGGCCATAGCTGCCTATGCCCGCCTGCCCGACCAGTTCCGCAGCCTCACCGGCGACCTCATCATCGAGATCGAGGATTTCCCCAGCGACGAGATCTTCGAGGACATGGGGCTGGAAACCCCCTTCGACCTTCTCGGCCTGTTCGAGGGCATCGGCATTTCGGAACGGTTCACCATCGAGACCGGCCAGATTCCCAACCGCATCATGCTCTACCGGCGGCCGATCATCGACTACTGGGCCGAGAACGACGAGACGCTGGGCGACATCATCACCCATGTGCTGATCCATGAAATCGGCCATCATTTCGGCCTTTCCGATGACGACATGGAAAGCATCGAGGCCGCCGCCGACGAAGCCGCGGCGCAATAGATCAGCCGCAGAGCGCGCGCGCCACCCGCTCGAACATCCGCACCCCGAGCGGAATGAGCGCGTCGGGAAAATCGTAGTCCGGATTGTGCAGCCGCGGATACCCCTCGCCGGCGCCCAGAACGAACAGCGCCGCCTTCGACGCGGACCCGAAGCGTCCGAAATCCTCCGACCAGCGAAACGGCAGGCCGACCTCGGCGCGCGGCAGGCCCTCGGCCTCGACCGCCGCCTCCACCAGCGCGCTGGCCTCGGCATCGTTGTGGCAGGCGGCGAAGCCGTCGCTGAGCCGGCATTCGACGGCCAGTCCCGCCGCCTCCGCCAGCGAGCGGGCCAGCGCCTCGGCTTCCGAAAGCAGCCGCGCCTGGATCGGGTCGCTGATGCTGCGGATCGTCGCCCAGACATCCGCCTCCCCCGGCGCGATGCCGAAGGCCGCCTCTCCCAGCCGCGCATGCACCAGCGTCACCAGCGCGTCTTCGGGCGCGATCCCGAGCCTGGCCGGCAACAGCGGCAATGCCGTGACCAGCTGGCACATCACCGCGGCCGGGCTGATGCCGGCCTCCGGCTGCGAGGCATGGGCGGTCTTGCCCGTGAGCCGGATCGCCAGGCCTTCTGAGGCAAAGTTGAAGGCGCCGGCGCGCACGCCGACATGGCCCAGCGGCAGGCCGGGAAGATTGTGCAGGGCGAAGGCGTAGTCCGGCACGATCGCCGCAAACCCCGGATCGGCGATCACCGCGGCGGCGCCGGCGCCGGTCTCCTCGGCCGGCTGGAACATCAGCACCACACGGCCGCGGGCCGGCCGCCGCGCCGCCATGCGCGCGCCCAGGCCGCAGAGAATGGCCATATGCCCGTCATGGCCGCACAGATGCGCCCGTCCCTCGATCTCCGACCGCCAGGCGACGCCGGGCAGTTCGGCGATCGGCAGCCCATCGAGTTCCGACCGAAACAGCACCGTGGGCCCCTCTACGCCGCTGTCAAACACAGCCGCCACGCCGTGACCGCCGAGCCCGGCGATGATCCGGTCAGGCCCGAAGCCCGCCAGCACGACCGCAATGCGGCCGGCCGTTTCCGCTTCCGCCCCTGAAATCTCCGGCATCCGGTGCAGCGCATGCCGCAGTCGCGTCAGCCCCTCGGTATCCATGACCGGCTCCACGTCACTGCTCCCCAAGTTTCATGTCCGGGTCGTACTCCTTGCCCTCGACCTCCTTGCAGACGGCCTGGCCGCACTGCATCACCCCCGTGCCGGCATTGAAGCCGTAGGCGGGGCTGCCATGCAGCGCCCAGCCCCGGTTGAGCGCCAGCGTGACCCGGTGGCAGAAGGCCGAATCATCCGGGCCGGTGATAAAACGATAGACTTTCATGCCTGTGTCTCCGTGGGTGAGCCGTCGAGAACGGCGATCCGCCGCGCTTTTTCGATCAGGTCCTGCGCCATGTCGGCGTGCAGCCGCTCGACCATGCGACCATCAATGCCGATGACGCCGAGGCCGGCATTTTCGGGAAGCGCGAAGGCGGCGACGATCGCCTCGGCCTCGGCAAGGCGTGCCGGGTCGATGCCGAAGATGCGGTTGGCCTCCGCGATCTGTCCGGGATGGATCAGGGTCTTGCCCTCGAATCCCATCGCCCGCCCGTCCCGGCATTCGGCCAGAAAGCCGTCGCTGTCGCGAAAATCATTGTAGACGCCGTCGATGACGTCGAGCCCGTAGGCCTTGCCGGCGAGCAGGATCTGCATCAGCCATGTCGAAAGATACGGCCGCCCCGGCATCTGCAGCGCGCCGGTTTCCTTTATAAGGTCATTGGTACCGGTAACGAAACAATCGAGCAGCGAACCCTGCGTGCGGGCATGCCGGGCGATCTGCCCGGCATTCATCACCCCGCGCGGGGTCTCGATCATCGCCCAGAGCCGCAGGTCGGAGGGGGCATCGGTCTGCTGCAGCGCGTCGGCCACCGAGGCGATGTCGTCCGGTTCGTCGACCTTCGGAATCAGGATGGCATGCGGACGGCAGGCGCGGGCGGCCAGGAAATCCTCGCCGAACCAGGCGGTCTGCAGGCCGTTGACGCGGATGATCATCTCCTTGCCGCCGAAATCGCCCTCGGCGAAGAACCGGCGCAACGCCTCGCGCGCCGGCCCCTTGTCCGCGGGCATCACCGCGTCCTCCAGGTCGAGGATGACGGCGTCGCAGGCAAGGCTGCGCACCTTGGCGAGGGCCTTGGCGTTGCTGGCGGGCACGTAGAGCACCGAACGCCGGGGCCGGACGGGACGGGAGGAATCGATTGCGGTCATGGCTCCGTTTTGCCTGCTGGCGTCCGTGCTTGCAAGAGCCCCGCCAGCAGTCCTGCGGCGGCGGAATTTCCTTGCCCTGCCGCTTGCGTCATGCTCAAGCCTGCGCAACTCTCCGCCGTCCGTCATCAATGGTGTTTCATGCAGCATTCCTTCGACATTGTCATCGCCGGTGGTGCCATCATGGGCGCATCCGTCGCCCATTTCCTGCGCGAGCTCGGCTTTGGCGGCTCCATTGCCCTCGTCGAGCCCGATCCCGCCTTCCATCAGGCGGCCACCACCCTGTCGGCGGCATCGATCAGGCAGCAGTTCTCCGAGCCCGAGAACATCCGCCTGTCCCAGTTCGGGCTGGACTTCATCCGCGCCCTGCCAGATCGTTTCGGTCCCGACTCGGACATCGGTTTCATCGAGAACGGCTATCTCATTCTCGCCAGCGAGCAGGGCCGGGAGCTGCTGAGGGCCAATCACCGCACCCAGACCGCCATGGGAGCCGACATCGAACTGCTGGAAGGCGCGGATCTCACAGCCCGCTTCGACTGGCTGAACCCCGAGGGTCTGGCCGCCGGCGCCCATGGCCGCAGCGGCGAAGGCTGGTTCGACGCGCACCGGCTGCTGGCGATCATCCGCCGCGGCCTCGCAGACAGGCAGGTGAGTCTCATCCGCGACCGGGTCGTGTCGGTCACGAAATCAAATTCGCGGATCCGTTCGGTCGGCCTGGCATCCGGGGACGTGCTCGATTGCGGCGTGCTAGTCAATGCAGCCGGCCCGCAGGCCGGACAACTCGCCGCGCTGGCCGGACTTGCGCTGCCGGTGGAGCCGCGCAAGCGCACTGTCTTCGTGTTCTCCGCCCGCAGCGAAATTCCGCGGATGCCGCTGACCGTCGACACCACCGGCCTCTATGTCCGACCGGAAGGCAGGTTCTTCATTTCCGGCTGCTCCCCGAACGAAGCCGATGACGGCACCGCGCGCGGCGGCGACTTCGAGCCGGATTACGACCTTTTCGATGAGATCATCTGGCCCGGTCTCGCCCACCGTATTCCCGCCTTCGAGGCGATTCGCTTCGAGCGGGCCTGGGCCGGCCATTACGACTACAACACGCTGGACCAGAATGCGGTCATCGGCCCGCATCCGGAAATCTCCAACTTCATCTTCATCAACGGCTTTTCCGGCCATGGGCTGCAGCAGGCGCCGGCCGCAGGACGGGCCATTGCCGAGCATCTGATAAACGGCCGCTATGTCAGCATCGATTGCAGCCGTTTCGGCTACGAGCGCATTGCAGAGGCCCGTCCGTTCCGGGAGCTCAATGTTATTTGATCAGCCGTGATCGGCCGTCTCCCGACGCCTTCTTGAAGCCATGATCGGATGATCCCATATCAGCATGAGCAATCGGGAGTTTGGACGATGAACAGGCTTATTTCTATCCTTGCAGGCGTGGGTTTGCTGGCGGTGACGCTGGCGGGTCTGGGCTTGGCTCTGGTGATCGGCCTCCTCGGGGCGATGACCTTCGGCATGGTCCGCCTGATGCGCCCCAAGCCCGTCTATGCGCGGCGCGTGCCGCCGCGGGACACCGAGCAGGCCGGCCACGCCCAGCCCTACCGCGTGTGGAACGACGGCCGCGGCACGATCATCGACATGTGATCGTGTCCGCCGCGTCGGCTTGGAGTCCGCACGGCAACAAGGCACTTCTTTTTTCCGGCCGGGTTTGATAAACGCTGCCTGACAACAGACAGGACAGGCCCCATGGAAAAGTTCAACCGTCTCACCGGCGTCGCCGCTCCGCTCGCGGTCGTCAATGTCGACACCGACATGATCATCCCCAAGGATTATCTCAAGACCATCAAGCGCACCGGTCTCGGCAAGGGCCTGTTTGCCGAAGCCCGCTATCTCGATGACGGCTCCGAGAACCCGGACTTCGTGCTCAACAAGCCGGCCTATCGCAACGCCCAGATTCTGGTGGCCGGCGACAATTTCGGCTGCGGGTCCTCGCGCGAGCACGCGCCCTGGGCGCTCCTGGATTTCGGCATCCGCTGCGTCATCTCGACCAGTTTTGCCGACATCTTCTACAACAACTGCTTCAAGAACGGCATTCTGCCGATCGTCGTGACCCAGGACGAACTCGACAAGCTGATGGATGACGCCCGGCGCGGCGCCAATGCCACCGTGTCGGTCGATCTCGAGGCCCAGGAAATCCGCGGCCCCGACGGCGGCGTGGTCCGGTTCGACATCGACCCGTTCCGCAAGCACTGCCTGCTCAACGGCCTGGATGATATCGCCCTGACGCTGGAAAAGGCCGACGCCATCAGCACCTACGAGACCCGGGCAGCAGAGAACCGCGCCTGGCTCTGAGCCGGTCCGGAGCCTCTCGGCCTGCCGCGAATCGGCACCCGCATCAGGAACCCGCATCGGCGCCCGCCGATGCGGGTTTTGTTTGCCGGCATTTCGAGCCATCCCCGCATCCGGCCCGTGCGCCTCCGCTACGGCGCCAATCTCAAGGCCGTCGCCGCGCCACGGTTGAAATGCCCGCCCAGCCGGTTTATGCACATCCAACATTTTTCAAGGGTTGAGGATTTTCCATGGCATCGCGCAATCTGTTTCTGCTTCCAGGCGACGGCATCGGACCGGAAGCCATGGCTGAGGTCCGCAAGCTGATCGCCTACATGAACGAGCACCACGGCGCCGGTTTTCAAACCGACGAAGGCCTTGTCGGCGGCGCCGCCTATGACGCCCATGGAGCCGCGATTTCCGATGCGGACATGGCAAAGGCGATGGCGTGCGACGCCGTGCTGTTCGGAGCCGTCGGCGGACCCAAATGGGATGCCGTCCCCTATGACGTCCGGCCCGAGGCCGGCCTGCTCCGCCTGCGCAAGGACATGGAACTGTTTGCCAATCTGCGTCCGGCCATCTGCTATCCGGCGCTCGCCGCCTCTTCGTCGCTGAAGCCGGAAGTGGTCGAGGGTCTCGACATTCTCATCGTCCGCGAACTGACCGGCGGCGTCTATTTCGGCGAGCCCAAGACCATCACCGACCTCGGCAACGGCCAGAAGCGCGCCGTCGACACCCAGGTCTACGACACCTACGAAATCGAACGCATCTCCGCCGTCGCCTTCGAACTGGCGCGCACCCGCCGCAACGAAGTCTGCTCGATGGAAAAGCGCAATGTCATGAAATCCGGCGTGCTCTGGAACGAGGTGGTAACCGCCACGCAGAAGGCACGCTTCCCCGACGTCAAGCTCAGCCACATGCTGGCCGACGCCGGTGGCATGCAGCTGGTACGCTGGCCCAAGCAGTTCGACGTCATCGTCACCGACAATCTGTTCGGGGACATGCTCTCCGATGTCGCCGCCATGCTCACCGGCTCGCTCGGCATGCTGCCCTCGGCCTCGCTGGGCGCTCCCGACGGCAAGACCGGCAAGCGCAAGGCCCTCTACGAGCCGGTGCACGGCTCGGCGCCCGACATTGCCGGCAAGGGCATTGCCAATCCCATCGCCATGATCGCCTCGTTTGCCATGTGCATGCGCTACTCATTCAACATGGTCGCCGAAGCCGACCGTCTCGAAGCCGCCATCGCCACGACGCTCGACAAGGGTCTGCGCACCGGCGACATCATGTCCGAGGGCTGCACCGAGGTGAGCACCGGCGAAATGGGCGACGCGATCATGAAGGCCTATGCCGACGCCTGACCCCATGCGTCATGCCGGCGGCGCCAACGCAGGTTTCGCCGCCGGCCGCTTGCCGGGACAATTGACATTTTGCCGCGACTGCATCAGAACACAGCCACCATGCGCACCGTGATCAAGACCAAAACCGCGATCTGACCCCTTCCGCCCCACACTCTCCCGGGGGCGGGATGAGTGGCGCTTGACCAAAGCAACGGGGAGAGAGGAGCACGGAACCATGGGTTTCAAGATTGCAGTGGCCGGCGCGACCGGCAATGTCGGCCGGGAAATGCTCAATATCCTTTCGGAGCGGGGCTTTCCGGTGAGCGAAGTCGTGGCGCTGGCTTCCAGCCGTTCGGTGGGCACGGAAGTGTCTTTCGGCGACAAGACCCTCAAGGTCAAGAACCTCGAAAACTACGATTTCAGCGACACCGACATCTGCCTGATGTCGGCCGGCGGCACCGTGTCGCAGAAGTGGTCGCCGAAGATCGGCGCCCAGGGCTGCGTCGTCATCGACAACTCCTCGGCCTGGCGCTATGACTCCGACGTGCCGCTGATCGTTCCGGAGGTCAATCCGGACGCGATCTCGACATTCACCCGCCGCAACATCATCGCCAATCCCAACTGCTCCACCGCGCAGCTGGTCGTCGCCCTGAAGCCGTTGCACGACCACGCCAAGATCAAGCGCATCGTCGTCTCCACCTACCAGTCGGTCTCCGGCGCCGGCAAGGACGGCATGGACGAGCTGTTCAACCAGACCCGCGCTGTGTTCGTCGCCGACCCGCTGTCGAACAAGAAGTTCCCCAAGCGCATCGCCTTCAATGTCATCCCGCACATCGACGTGTTCATGGAGGACGGCTACACCAAGGAAGAGTGGAAGGTGCTGGCCGAGACCAAGAAGATCCTCGATCCAAAGATCCGGGTGACCTGCACCGCCGTCCGCGTACCAGTGTTCATCGGCCACGCCGAATCGGTCAACATCGAGTTCGAGAACGAGATTTCCGCCGAAGAGGCACGAGACATCCTGCGCGACGCGCCGGGCTGCCAGGTGATCGACAAGCATGAGGACGGCGGCTACATGACGCCGTATGAATGCGCCGGCGAGGACGCCACCTTCATTTCCCGCATCCGCGAGGACGCCACCGTGGAGAACGGGCTCAATCTCTGGATCGTTTCGGACAATCTGCGCAAGGGCGCGGCCCTCAACGCCATCCAGATCGCCGAGCTTCTGGTCAATCGCGGCCTGATCAAGGCCAAGCTTGCCGCCTGAACGGCTCCGCCGGCATCACCATCCAGAGGGCCCGTCTCCGGACGGGTCCTTTTTCATTCGGGATCGTGACTTCCCGGCCCTTTGATGGCATGGTGCGCCGCATCGAATTCATGATTGAAAGGTCTGGAACATATGGGTCATTCGGGTCGTCGCCTGATCTCGTTGGCAGCTGTGGCAATTCTTGCAGCCAGCTTCGGTTCTCCCGCCAATGCGGCAAAATGCGGCAACAATGCCGCAGGATTCGGATCCTGGGTGGGGCAGTTCAAGGCGGAGGCCGCGGCCAGCGGAATCTCCGCCCGCACGCTCAATGCCGCCTTTGCGAATGCCGGCTATGCCACCAAGACCATCAGTCTCGACCGCAACCAGAAGAGCTTCAAGCTGTCGCTGGAGCAGTTCATGCAGAAGCGCGGCGCACCGACGATCATTTCCAAGGGCCGGCGCCTCAAGCAGCAAAACGCCGCCCTGTTTTCCCGGATCGAGAAGAAATACGGCGTGCCGGCAGGCCCGCTGATCGCCATCTGGGGCATGGAATCGGGTTTTGGCGGCTTCACCGGCAACCAGCACACCGTCTCCGCCGTGGCCACCCTCGCCTATGATTGCCGCCGCTCCGCCTATTTCACTGAACAGCTCTATGCGCTGCTGCAGCTCGTCCAGAAGGGCTGGATCAGCCCCGACTTCCGCGGTGCCGCCCATGGCGAGATCGGCCAGACCCAGTTCCTGCCGGCCAATGTCCTCAGGTTCGGTGTCGACGGCGACGGCGACGGCCGCATCAATCTTGCCGGAACCGGCGACGCGCTGGCCTCCACGGCCAACTTCCTTCGCGGCCACGGCTGGAGCAGGGGCGGCGGCTATCAGCCCGGACAGGCCAATTTCGGCGCCATCCAGGGCTGGAACTCGGCCGGCGTCTACCAGAAGGCCATTGCCATCATCGGCGCAGAGATCGATCAGTAGCCGGATTGGCGCGTCCGGCAGACGGGGCACGTCCCGGTCTGCCGGACCCGACTTCAGTTGGCGGCGTCAAGCGTCGCGAAGGCTTCGGCGAAGCGGCTCTTGGCCTTGCCCGTCTGCTTGACCGCACGCGCCTCCTCGAGATTGACCGGCGTCCCCACCTCGACCAGCGCCACCATGCCCATGGCGTAGTGCGGCGCGCATTTGAAGCCGTAGACGCCGTCGTGGTCGAACGTCACCAGCACCTCCTTGTTGAACTTGCCCTTGATGGCTCCGGCGCCCTCCGGCATCATTCCCTTGACGGTCTCGACATTGTGGCCCTTGTCGGTCGGCACGAAGCGCACGCTGTCGCCGGGGGCGATCCTGAGAAAGTCGGGTTCGAAGACCATGGCGCCCTTCGCACCGCTGTTGAGCATCCGGATCTCGTGGTCTTCGGCGCGGACCGGACCGCTGAACAGGGCCGCGACGCAGAGGCTGGCGGCAAGCAGGCTTGCCATGGGGAGGAAGTTGCGCATTTTGGTTCCTTTCGGGCTGCATGATATGGCGCAGCAATACCAGCAACCGATGCGGTCGAGTTTGCGCTGCGTCAAACACGGGAGTGATGGCTTGGGTTCGCTGGATGCCTCGCTGGTCTGCGATCTGCCGCCGTTCGAGCACATGGCTCGCCAGGACATCGCCGCCTTGCTGGAGCGGGCCCGGTCGATCAGGGTGGAGAAGGGCGCGGCGGTCTTCGGCCAGGACGAGGCGGCGCATTCCTTCTTTCTCCTGCTCGACGGCCATGTCCGCGTCGTCCGGGTGACGCCGGACGGCGAACAGGTCATCGCCCGCTACATCTCCAGCGGCGAGCTGATGGGAATAGCCCAGGCGCTGGGTCGGTCGACCTATCCCGCCAGCGCGATTGCGGCGGTTGACTGCGTGGTTCTTGCATGGCCCGGGGCGATGTGGACCGAGGTCGTCAGCCGTTATCCCGGCTTTGCCTCCAACACCTATAAAACCGTGGGATCGCGTCTGCAGGACGCCCAGGACCGGATTGTCGAGATGGCCACCGAGCGGGTGGAGCAGCGGGTGGCCAATGCGGTGCTGAAGCTGGCGGCGCAGACCGGACGCAGGACCGAGGAGGGAATCCTGATCGACCTTCCGATTTCGCGCCAGGATATCTCGGAAATGACTGGCACGACGCTGCACACCGTCTCGCGGCTGATGAGCGCGTGGGAGGCGGCCGGCTGGGTCAAGAGCGGCCGCCAGCGCATCGTCGTCGTCGAGGGCCACAAGCTGATGCTGCTGGCCGGCGGCGCGAAATAGGACATTCGCCCGGGCGCCCGGCATGGCTCAGGAATTGCTGAGCTGGCCGATGAGCTCGGCCTC
This sequence comes from Hoeflea marina, assembly GCF_003182275.1. Classification (GTDB taxonomy): domain Bacteria; phylum Pseudomonadota; class Alphaproteobacteria; order Rhizobiales; family Rhizobiaceae; genus Hoeflea; species Hoeflea marina. The sequence goes on along the minus strand of NZ_QGTR01000003.1, from coordinate 852,751 downwards.
GTCGAGTCCATGTTCGCGGGCCGCATCGCTGATGTCGTGAAACGGCGCCAGCAGGCAGCCGACGCAATGCATGCGGTTGCGCAGCAGCACCGGGATCGTCTCCGGCCTGATCCTCATCACATCCTCGATGGTCATGCCTGCATGAAGTTCCGGCTTATCGCGCATGCGTCCTCCAGTCTGGCCGATCAGCATAGGGCGGCGCCAGGCGTCGTCTTTGCGCCAGGGCAAGCATCCGGCCGTTTGCCCGCCACTGCCACCGCATCCGGCGGCAACCTGACCGATGCCGTGGCGTGCCGGCGGTTTTCGGAAATGCGCCGACATTGCTCTGGAACAAAGACGCGGCCGCCGGCCCGTCTAGGGTGTGCTCATCGCAACCGACGAGACATCGAGGAGAAACCGGATGTTCACCCGCCGCACCGCCCTGCTGGGCGCCGCCTTCGCCGCCACTGCTCCCGTCCTGCTGGGACGGGGTATTGCCGCCGCTTCGGAATCCATGACGCCCGTCGGCCTTCCGGCCGACCTGAGCACCCTGACCCGCCGCAAGGTCGAACTGGTGCGGCCTCCCTTCGTGCACGAGCACGAGCAGGTCGCCGGCACCGGCCCCCAGATCATCGAGTTCACCATGACCATCAGGGAACAGAAGATGGTCATCGACGAGGAAGGCACCACCATCCAGGCGATGACCTTCGACGGATCGGTGCCCGGGCCCCTGATGGTCGTGCACCAGGACGACTATGTCGAACTCACCCTGATCAACCCCGAATCCAACAGCATGCCGCACAACATCGATTTCCACGCCGCCACCGGCGCGCTGGGCGGCGGCGCGCTCACGCTGATCAATCCGGGCGAACAGACCACGCTGCGCTTCCGCGCCACCCGTCCCGGAACCTTTGTCTATCACTGCGCGCCCGGCGGTCCGATGATCCCCTGGCATGTCGTCTCGGGCATGAACGGCGCCATCATGATCCTGCCGCGCGACGGCCTGAAGAACGAGAAGGGCGAGCCGATCCGCTACGACAAGGTGGTCTATGTCGGCGAGCAGGACTACTACATCCCGCGCGACGAGGACGGCAACTACAAGGAATATGACAGCCCCGGCGATGGCTATTCCGACATGCTGGAGGTCATGAACGGGCTGATCCCCACCCATGAGGTCTTCAACGGCGCTGTCGGTGCGCTCACCGGTGACAATGCCATGACATCCAAGGTCGGCGAGACGGTGCTCATCGTCCATTCCCAGGCCAACCGCGACACCCGTCCGCACCTCATCGGCGGTCATGGCGACTATGTCTGGGAAACCGGCAAGTTCAACAATCCGCCGGAAAAGGACAACGAGACATGGTTCATCCGCGGCGGCTCCGCCGGGGCGGCGATGTACACGTTCCTGCAGCCCGGCGTCTATGCCTATGTCAATCACAACCTGATCGAGGCCGTCAGCCTGGGCGCCACTGCCCATTTCAAGGTCGAGGGAGACTGGAACAACGATCTGATGGAGCAGGTTTCCGCTCCCGGTCCCATCCCCCGGGGATGAGCCGGGCCGCGCGGAACCGCGGCTGACACTTGCGGACCGATGCTTGCGCATCGGCCCGCCTCGGGAGCAGGTCGATGACAGACATCACGGCAGGATCGGTCGCCATCATTGCAAGAATTCTCATGGTCTGGGCCCTGGGCGCCGCTCCGGCGGTGCCGTGCGTCGAGGCGGCAGAGCCGGTGCCGGCCCTGGTGTCGATTGCTGCGGGGGCATTCAGGCACCGGCCCGCCGGGGAATATCTCAGGGCGGGCTTTCCCGACGACGCCCCGCGCGTCGCCATCGGCATCGACCACCCGTTCGAGATCATGCGCGACCAGGTCAGCGCGCAGGCCTATGACGCCTGCGTCGCTGCCGGAGCCTGCGGGCCGCGCTTCGGGGCAGCCGGACAGGCGGAGGCCTTGCCGGCGACCGGGGTCAGTTTCGCGGACGCGCAGGATTATGCGCGCTGGCTGTCGGACGGAACCGGCATGATCTGGCGGCTGCCGACCGATGCGGAATGGGCCTATGCGGCCGGCAGCCGTTTTGCCGATGACGGCCTCGGTGCCAAGACCGACAGCGCCAATCCCGCCCAGCGCTGGCTGCTCGAATACGACAGCGTCGCCGCAGGCGCGGCCGACCGCGATCCGGTCCTCCGTCCGGCGGGAGGCTTCGGCGCCAATGAAAACGGCATCAACGATCTGGCAGGCAATGTCTGGGAGTGGACCAGCACCTGCTACAGCCGGACCCGTGCAAGCGCCGCGGGCGAGGTGGAAAGCGTCACCGAGAATTGCGGCGTCCGCGTCCTCGAAGGCCGGCATCGCGCCTATGTCACCTTCTTCATCCAGGACGCCAAGGGTGGCGGCTGCTCGCTGGGCGCGCCACCCGCCTATCTGGGATTCCGACTGGTCCGGGATCCGGCACGGCCATCGCCGTTCGCCCGGCTCCGTGCCTGGCTCGGCGCCTGACGCCGGCGGGATGCCGCGGGCTGCGCCCGTCGGCGGATGTCACAGATGTCTTGGAACCACCTGGCTCCCCGTCGACGAGCTGATGATGCGGAAACCATTCGGGATTGCCTGCTGCACCGTCTCCACATGGGAGATCAGCCCGACGGCGCGGGTGTTGCCGACCAGGTCCTGGAGGGCCTGCAGCACCCGGTCGAGCGATGCCGCGTCCAGGCTGCCGAAACCCTCGTCGATGAAGATGGTGTCGAGCCGGATGCCGTTGCTCGATGACTGCACCACATCGGACAGGCCGAGCGCCAGCGACAGCGCGGCCAGGAAAGTCTCGCCGCCGGACAGAGTCGCGGTGCCGCGCGCCCTGCCGGTGTAGCTGTCGAGAATCTCGATGCCGAGCCCGCGGCTGCCGGCGCCTGTCGGCTCCAGCTCCCGGATCAGGCTGTAGCGACCATCGGTCATCGGGCCAAGCCGCAGGTTTGCCGCATCCAGCACCGCTTCGAACATCGCGCCGATGGCAAAGGATTCGAGGTTCGTCTTCAGGATGTTGCGCCCGTTGAAGGCGTCGGCAAGCCTCCCCAGCGGCTGGAACTCCGCCTCCATGCCCTCGATCACGGCGCTTTCGGCGGCGAGGCCCGCCTGCAGCTGATGGAGCCGCGCCAGCCCCGACCGCACCGATTCGGCCTGCCGGATGGCCTGATCCCGGGCCTCGACGGCCGCGTCCCGATGTTGCTGATACGCCGGCAGATCCGGCCGCTCCGACTCCGCGACACCGGCAACGGCGCGCCCGTGGCGGTCCCGGGCCGCCGCCACCCGGGTGCGATGTTCGTCCAGCATCGCTTCGAACCTGCCCATCTCGGGGATGTCGGACTTGCAGGCGCGATAATCGTCCTCGCTCAGGCCGTGTCCGGCAAGACGCTCGGTGAGCGTTGTCCTTGCCGCATCGGCGGCATGGCTGGCGGCGATGGCGGATTGCTCGGCATTCTGCAGGTCCTTCCGCGCGCCGAGCAGGGCTTCGGACGCGGACCTCTCGCGCTGCCGGGCCGTTTCCAGCCGTTGCCGCCGCATCTCGGTCTCGGTTTCCAGCCCGGCGATCGCGGTCTCGAGCGCGCTTTGCGACCGCAGCTCTTCCGGAACCGAGCCCAGCGCGGTCTCGAGCGACTGCCTGGCCAGCGCCAGCCCGGTTCGGCCGGCCTCGAGCAGCGTCCGGGCGGCCGCCAGCCGCGTCTCGATCTCGGGGCGCCCCGATTCGAGCGCGGCGAGTGCCGTTTCCAGGCCGGCGATGTCCTGCACGGGCCCGAGCGACCCGAGGTCGCGCGCCACAGCCTCCGCGGCCGCCGTCGCCGTGGCGATGTCCTCCGGCGGCAGCTCAAGCGACTGCAGGATCGCGCCGCGTTCCTGCAGTGTCGCCTCGGCCGCGAGCCGGGTGGCCCGGGCGTCCGATTCGCGCCTGCGCGCGTCCGCCAGGGCGGCTCTGGCCAGCCGCAGCGTCTGGTCGAGTTCGCCATCCCCGGCCGTGCCCCGCGCCGGCGCGGGATGATGCGGCGAGCCGCAGACCGGGCACGGCGCACCATCCGCCAGCTTTGCTGCAAGCTGCAGGGCCTGCATCTCCGAGGCACCCGCTTCGGCGCGTTCGAAAACGCTTTCGGCGCTGTCGAGCGCGGCGACGGACGCCGCGTGGGCCTGCCGCGCCGATCCGGCGGCGGCGGCCGCCTGGTCCCGGCTCGCCTCAGCTGCGCCATGCCGGCGGGCCGCTGCCAGCGCCTGGATTGTCCGCTCCCTGAGGGCCATGAGCCGGGCCCGTTCCGCTTCCGTCAGCCGCGCCTGGCGCAACCGCCCGTCCAGCTCTGCGGCCTTGGCGAGGGTGCCGGTCAGGTCGGCCTCGGCGGTCTGGAAGCCTGCCTGCGCCTGGCTGGCGGTCGCTCCGGCGGCGCCGAGGTCCAGCCGGATGGCTTCGGTCCGTTCCAGCGTCTGGCGATGCCGCAGATGATCGGCGAGAGCCCGGCCCAGGGCATCGCTTTCGGGCAGACGCGCCAGTTCCGCCTGCAGCAGCCGATCCGCCTCGCCATGGGCTTCGCCGGCCAGAACCGCCGCCGTCGATGCCGCCTGGCGCGCAGCCTCCGCTGCCTGCGCCGCCGCCGCCTGGGTCGACGCGGATTGATCGACGTCGGCCAGCGCGCGGGCGGCCGAGGCCTTTGCCAGCCGGGCTTCCACCAGGCCCATCTCCGGGCTCCGCGCCAGCAGCGCCTCCAGTCCCGCCTGCGCGGACCCGGCCTCGACGAATCGCGCCTCCAGGGCCGTTGCCTGTTGCAGCTGCTCTTCGGAGAGCTTCGCCGCGTCGCCGGCGGCCACGGTCATCCCCTCGGCCAGGACCAGCCGTTCCGCAGCCTCAGCGAGGCCGTCCGAGAGGGCATCGAGGTCCGCAAACCCTGCCTCCTTCAGCCGGTCGGCGCAGATCACCCTGCGTTCGCGGATCCGGTCCTCCGCCACCTTCGCATCGTCCTTCATCTTCTGCGCCAGCCGCTTGTAGAGCGAGACGTCGAAGAGATCGCGAAGGATGGCCAGGCGCTTGTCGGTCTTGGCGGTGAGAAACGTCTCGAACTTGCCCTGCGGCAACAGCACGATCTGGCGGAACTGGCTGGCGCCATAACCCAGAATCCGCCCGAGCACCTCGTCCACCTGGGTGACCTTCTTCTCCGCCAGCACCACGCCGCAGCGGGTTGCCGAGATGTCGTCGACCGGAATGCCGGAGACGTCGAACAGCCAGGCCGCATGGTTTTCCCGGGTCTCTCCGCCGCCGCGCTTGGCCGGCCGCACCTGCTCGGGCACGCGCCGGCACAGATAGGTCTTTGCGCCGAGCCCGAAGACCAGCTCCACCTCGGTGAGGCAATCGGGATCGGCATGGTCGGAGCGCAGCGATGTCGCCATCTGCTCCTCCCGCGCCGATTCGCCGAACAGGGCGAAGGTCATCGCGCTGAAAATGGATGACTTGCCGGCGCCGGTCGGGCCGTAGATGCCGAAGAGACCGCTTTCCAGCGCCGGCCGGAAGTCCAGCTCGACGCGCGAGGCATAGGGGCCGAAGGCCTGCATGGTCAGGCGCAGCGGCTTCATGCCGCGCTCTCGCGGTGCGCCAGGGCGGCCAGTCCGGCCTTGACCAGCCGCTGTTCCGCCGCGGTCTGCGCATCGGGATGGACGCGCGCCAGGAACTCGGCGATCACATGCAGCGGATCGGCGCTCGCCCCCAGCGCGAGATTGGCCGATTTGGTCTCCAGCCTGGTCTCGTCGCGCGCATAGCTGAGTACCACGGCATTCTCGTAGGCCTCGCGGATGCGGCTCATCGGATCGATCTGGCGCGCCGGATCGGTGAGGATGACCTTGACGAAATCCGGCGAGGTCTCGGCGGCGGCGAGCAGATCCGCCAGCGCGCCGCGCAGGATCCTGAGCCGGTGTAGCGGCGCGAAGGGCAGCAGCGTCGTCTCGACGTCGCCGTCGGCCTTGAGGTCGACCAGGACCATGGATTTCGGCGTGTCGGCCTCGTCAAACCCGAAGGCGAGCGGCGAGCCGCTGTAGCGCACGCGGCCCGACCCGACTGTCTGGGGCCGGTGCAGATGGCCGAGCGCCACGTAATGGGCGCCGTCGAACAGATCCGACGGCGCCGTCTCGACTCCGCCGACCACCAGCTTGCGCTCGCTTTCGCAGGGGTCGGCGCCGGTGACGAAGGCGTGCGCCACCACCACCCAGCGCGCCGATTCGGGCACATGCCGCCGGGCAGCGGCGAGCTGCGCGGCAAGCACATCGGCCGGGGCGGCGATGGCGGTATCGACGAAACACTCGCGCGCGGCGAATTCGTTGCCGAAGGGCAGGCCGGAGAAGGCGACCGGGCCATGCTCGTCCCGCAGGATGAGCGGCATCTCCTCGCGCGCCAGCGGCCCGCGGACCAGCGCCCGGCGGTTGTCGGCAAGCGCGGCCATGGAACCGATGCGGTCGCCCGAATCATGGTTGCCGGCAATCATCACGATGGCGGTGTCCGTCTCGTTGAAGATGCGGCGGATGAAGCCGTTGAACTGGCTCACCGCACTCGCCGGCGGGGCGGCGCGATCATAGATGTCGCCGGCGATGATGAGGACATCGGGACGGTGCGCGTCGATCGCCGCTGCGATCTGGCCGAGCACGGCCTCATGGTCGTCGATCAGGTCGCGGCCATGAAACAGGCGTCCCAGATGCAGGTCGGCGGTGTGCAGCAGTTTCATCGTCAGCCATTCCGATTCGGTTGCCCCATGTAGGGGGCCGGCGGTGGCCAGGTCAAATCACAGCTGCACGGTTGCGCAGCCGGACTCCCGGAGGCGCGGGCCGTCAGAATTCCGAGCAATCATCCGCGATCTTGGTCTGGACATCCTTGAGGATCTTGCCCTCGTTGAAGGTGAACACATCGCGGATCAGCACCTCGTTGTCCGGAAACTGGTAGCAGACCAGGGCGGTCGCCCGGCTGGCATCCACCGGGGCGGTCGCGTCGAGCTGCCAGGCGAAGTTCGCTGAGGCGGCGATGTCCTGCCACTCGTCCATCGAGTCGAGAAACTCGGTCTTGTTCTGGGTCACGCCGATGTCCTCGATCCGGATTTCGGCGGCATCGTCCAGCAGCTGGGCCAGCGTCACGCGATTGACGTCGAAGAGGGCAGTGTACCAGACATCGAGCAGCGAGTTCTGGGTATCGGCGCGGGCGCCCGGAGTGGCGCCGAGGACAACGGTCAGAACCAGGGGCAGGATCGAGATCGCGCGACACATGGCGGGTCCAGTTCCGGTGCGTGAACGGGGCCGGCCGGCATGGCGCGGCTCTGCAGTCACTCCGGAAGAAAACGGTGATGCGCGGCCGGTGTCAATCGGTTAACGGATCGGGACGGCCGAAATCGCCGGTCTGCGGATCCATCACCCACAATTCGCCCGAGGAAATGTCGAACCACGCGCCGTGCAGCTGCATGCTGCCGCGATCCTCGAGGATCTTGACGCAGGGGAAGGTGCGCAGATTGGCGATCGAGTTGCGGATCGAGATCCGCTCCAGGGCGACCTGCCGCTCGCCGCTGGTCATGAGCGAGCTGTCCTGGATCTGCTGCGCGGCGGGCTTGAGCAGCCCCATCCATTGGCCGATGAAGTCGCCCGGCGAGAGCGGTTCGGCATTGGGGTCGAGCGCCGCCTTGATGCCGCCGCAGCGGCCGTGGCCCATGACCACGATCTGCCGGATCTTCAGCGACTGCACGGCGAATTCGAGTGCCGCCGAGGTTGAATGATAATTGCCGTCCGGCGCGTGCGGCGGCACCAGATTGGCGACGTTGCGCACCACGAACAATTCGCCGGGGCCGCAGTCGAAGATCGTCTCCGGAGCCGCGCGCGAGTCGCAGCACGCGATCACCATGGTGTGCGGCTCCTGGCCGGTCTCGGCCAGGCTCCGGTAGCGTTCTCTCTCGGTCGAGTAGCGCCCGCCCATGAAGGAACGGTAGCCCGCCAGAAGGTTGTCAGGAAATGTGCTCATGGATCCGACATAACCGGCCCTGAGATCAAGATCAATGCGTTTGCCGACGCGTCGCACCGTGTGCGCAATCCGGCGCCGCCTCACAGGGGTTTCGGATGCACCGCCGTCACCATCTTCCGCATGTGCACCAGCGCCATCGGAGTCCGCAGGCTCTGGCTATCGGTCTCCAGGGTCAGCTCGTCGGCGCCGCGCCGGGCGGTGCGCGCCAGGATCTCGAAGACCGAGCCGGTGGCCATCTGCAACGCCTTTTCCTCGCTCAGTCCCTCAAGCATCCGCGCCAGGAAAGTGGCGGCCATCAGGTCCCCGAGGCCGTTGGGCGGATTGTCGATCAGGCGGTGCTCGGCCATTCGCGCCGCGCCGCCGCTGACCAGCAGGTTGCCGGTGCTGCCGGCCATCATCGCGATGGCCGAGGTGACCAGCACCCGTGCCGGGCCGAGCGCCTGCGCAGCCAGGATCGCGGTGCGCGTGTCGCTGATCGCGCCGCCCGTGAGCCAGCCGAGCTCATGCACATTGGGGGTGGCGATGTCGGCGATCGGGATCAGCTGGTCCCGCATCGCCACGGCCACCGCCTCGGGCACATACAACCCGCCGATGTCGCCAATCACCGGGTCGCACAGATACAGCGCGTCGGGATTGCGGCTCCGCACCGCAGCCACCAGACGCGCGACGTCGCCCGCCTGCTCGGCATTGCCCAGATAGCCGCTGAGCACGGCACCCACCTCGCCAAGCCAGGGGGAGCCGCACAGATCGTCCATCAGCGCGGCGAACTCCTGCGGCGGCGGCACGATCCGCGTGCCCGGGGAATGTCCGGGATGCCAGGGCAGCAGCACGGTGGGAACGGCCCAGACCGGATGCCCCAGCGCCTCAAGCGCGAACACTGCCGCCCGGTTTCCCACCGAGCCGCGGACCACATGGCTCGAGATGACGATCACCGACGGCTTGATGTCGGACTTCGGCCGCACCGGGGCGCTCATCGCAGATAGGTCAGATAGAGCCAGCCGGCGAGAACGACGAAGGCGACGACGGCGAGGCCGCGGGCGATCCGCGTGCCCCACACCTCCACCGCGTCGGCCTGGTCGGCATCGGTGGCGGCGAAGTGCCCCTTGACGCTGTCGACCCTGGATTTCAGCACCGGGCTGGCCGACAGCCGGCCTTCGCCGGCAAGCCGCTCAAGATCGCGCTTGGCCGCGCGGACTCGCTGGTCGTCTTCCATGGCTCTGCTCCTGAGAAATTCGGCTCCTGCCGATATCATGTCTGCACCAAATCGGCAAAAGCCGCGGGATTGGGTCCGACAGCCGGTCTGCAGGCGCTGCGGACCGGCCCGACGCTGGGCCCGACGCTGGGCCCGCCGCTAGCGCGCCATGCCGTGATACTCCGGGTTGGGCTGCATGTCAGTGGCCGAGGCCAGCCGGTTGGTCATGTTGAAGAAGGCGGCCACCGAGGCGATGTCCCAGATATCGCGGTCGGAAAACCCTTCGTCCCGCAGCCCCTGGCGGTCGTCTTCGCCGATCTGCTCCGGCGCCTCCGTCACCAGCACGGCGAAATCCAGCATGGCGCGCTGCCGCGGATCGAGATCGGCGACCCGGTAATTCATCACCATCTGCTCGCCGAGCTCCGGATTGCCGGACAGCTGGCGCACGGCGGCGCCATGGGCGGTGAGGCAGTAGTAACAACGATTGCAGGCCGAGACCGCCACGGCGATCATCTCCCGCTCGAGCTTGCTCAGGTTGGACTGGCCAAGCATCAGGTCGTTGTACAGGGCGGCGAACGCCTCGAGCTTGGTGGAGTTGAAGGCGTAGGCCTGCAGCACATTCGGGATCATGCCAAGCTTGTCCTGGCATTTGGCGAAATAGGCCTGCATCGGCTCGCTCAGCGGCATTTCCTCCTTGATTGCAAGGCTGATCGGCTTCTTGGCGCGGGATTTCATGATAATTCCTTCATAATCGGACAATCGCGATGAAAACCATCGCACCGCTCAATTCTTCTGCTAGCATTCCCCCAAACGCAAGACCGGGAGGAAGACGCATGACTGTGCAACGGAACCGACGGGCGGATTCGCTGATTGCCGATGCGGCCGCGATCGCCGCAAAGGGCAAGACCCCCTTCGTGGCTCCCGACGTGCTGTTCTCCCGTGTCAGTCACGACGACATCAATCAGTATGCGCCGGAGGCGCTGGCGGCCATTGCCGTGCTGGCCGAACGGGAAATCCGCGCCTGGGACGGCGCCAACGCCCGGGTCAGCCTGCTCGACCCCGAGGCGGTCGAGGCCGACGGCCATCCGGTTTCGATCCTCGCCATCACCACCGGAAACAAGCCGTTTCTCTATGATTCGGTAATGGGCGAGATCACCTCGCTCGTCCGCGACATCTTCATGGCGCTGCACCCCATCCTGATCGTAAACGGCAATCGGCCCGCGGTCCTCTTCGCCCAGGGCGACGGCAGCGACCCGGCGCGCCGGGCCAGCCACATCCAGATCCACATGCCGCGCCAGTCGGAAGCCGCCGCGGCGACCCTGACGAGCCGGGTGCGATTCGTGCTTGACCAGGTCCGCTCGGCCGTCACCGACTGGAAGCCGATGCTGGCCATGCTCGACAAGGCCCAGGCCGATCTTGGCGAACTCGGCGTGCCCGATCGCAAGGGCGCGCGGCTTGAGGCCCTCGCCTTCCTGACCTGGCTGCGCGACAACAACTTCACCTTCCTCGGCATGCGGGAATATGTCTACACCGAGGACGACGGCGGCGCCCATCTCAACCGCTCCGAGGCCGGCGGCCTGGGAATCCTCTCCGATCCCGATGTCAGGGTCCTGCGCCAGGGGACCGACCAGGTCACCACCACGCCGGAAATCCTGAGCTTCCTGCAGGGTCCCGACTATCTGATCGTCACCAAGGCCAATGTCCGTTCGGTCGTCCACCGCCGCGCCTACATGGATTACATCGGCATCAAGCGCTTCGACGCACAGGGGCGTGTGACGGGCGAGCTGCGGATCGTCGGCCTGTTCACTTCCACCGCCTACACCCGCTCGGTGACCAAGATCCCGCTGCTGCGGTCGAAGGTCGAGACCGTCGTCGCGAACTTCGGTCACGACCCCGAGAGCCATTCGGGCAAGCTGCTGCTCAACACGCTCGAGTCCTATCCGCGCGACGACCTGTTCCAGATCGACGCGGCCCTCCTCACCCGGTTCTGCATGCAGATCAACGAACTGTCGGATCGGCCCCGCGTCCGCGTGCTGCCGCGCATCGACCGCTTCGACCGGTTCGTTTCCGTCATCGTCTATGTGCCGCGCGATCAGTACGATTCGATCGCCCGCGAGCGCATCGGCGCCTACCTCAAGGTCGCTTATGACGGACGGGTGTCGGCTTACTATCCGGCCTTTCCCGAGGGGGCGGTGGCGCGCGTCCATTTCATCATCGGCCGCACCATCGGCAAGACGCCGCGCATCGCCCAGGAGCGGCTGGAGCGCGATGTCCGCGCCATCGTCACGCGCTGGGAGGACCAGTTCCGCGCCCTCGGCGGCGACGCGGCGGTCCGCATCCGGGTCAGCCAGTCCTACAAGGAGCGCTTCCGGCCCGAGGATGCGCTTGCCGACCTTGCCGACATCGCCGGCTGCCGCAACACCGGCGCGCTGCGCATCGCGCTCTACCGACCGGACATGGACCCCGAAAGCCATCTCGGTCTCAAGATCTTTCACGCCGACACGCCGGTGGAACTCTCGCGCCGCGTGCCGCTGCTCGAACATCTCGGTTTCAGCGTCATCAGCGAGCAAACCCATGATCTCTCCTACGAGGACGCCGACGGCACCGGCCGCGCGATCATCCTGCACGACATGGAGATCGCCCGCGCCGACGGCCGCACAGTCTCGCTGACCGGCGACGCCGCCCGGCTCGAGGAGGCCTTCCTGTCGATCTGGCGGGGCGAGACCGACAATGACGGCTTCAACCAGCTGGTGATCAATGCCGGACTTGCGGTCCGCGAGGCGCTGGTGCTGCGCGTCTACGCCCGCTATCTGCGCCAGGCCGGAATCGCCTATTCGCAGGAATACATGGCCAAGAGCCTCAACAGCCACCCGGAAATATCCCGGCGGCTCTACGAGTTGTTCCGGGACCGATTCGATCCGGCGCTGGACGCGCGCACCCGCAAGCGCCGCACCGCCGCCGGCATGGAGGCCATCGAGGTGGCGCTGAGTTCCGTGCCGAGCCTGGACGACGACCGCATCATGCGCCGGTTCACCAATGCCATCTGCGCAAGCCTGCGCACCAACTACTTCCAGCGCGGCGCCGATGGCGCGCCCCTGCCGGTGCTGGCGATCAAGCTCGACTCCAAGGCCCTCGACGGCCTGCCGGAACCGCGTCCCTACCGCGAGATCTTCGTCTACAGCGCCGAGGTCGAGGGAGTGCATCTGCGCTTCGGACCGGTGGCCCGCGGCGGGCTGCGCTGGTCAGACCGCGCCCAGGACTACCGCACCGAGGTGCTGGGCCTGGTCAAGGCCCAGCAGGTCAAGAACGCCGTCATCGTCCCGGTGGGCGCCAAGGGAGGCTTCTATCCGAAACGGCTGCCCGCCGAGGGCGGCCGCGACGCAATCTTCGAGGCGGGCCGCGATGCCTACAAGCTGTTCATCCGCACCCTTTTGTCGGTGACCGACAATCTTGACGGCGACGCAGTCGTGCCGCCGGCCGACACGGTCCGGCATGACGGCGATGATCCCTATTTCGTGGTCGCCGCCGACAAGGGCACGGCGACATTCTCCGACACCGCCAACGCCATCAGCCTTGAACGCAGCTTCTGGCTCGACGACGCCTTCGCCTCCGGCGGATCCGCAGGCTACGACCACAAGAAGATGGGCATCACCGCCCGCGGCGCCTGGGAAGCGGTGAAGCGGCACTTTCGCGAGGTCGATGTCGACATCCAGACTACGCCGTTTACGGTGGCGGGCGTCGGCGACATGTCGGGCGACGTCTTCGGCAACGGCATGCTGCTGTCGGAGAAGATCCGCCTGGTGGCGGCCTTCGACCACCGCGATATCTTCATCGATCCCGACCCCGATTGCGCGGCGAGCTTCGCCGAACGCCGCCGGCTGTTCGACCTGCCGCGCTCGAGCTGGCAGGACTACGACAAATCGCTGCTGTCGCCGGGCGGGATGGTGATTCCGCGGTCGCTGAAATTCGTCGAGCTGACACCGGAGGCCGCCCGGGCGATCGGCATGCCGGCCGGCAGGGCGACGCCACAAGAGATCATGACCGCAATCCTGCGCATGCCGGCGGACCTGCTCTGGTTCGGCGGCATCGGCACCTACATCAAGGCCGGCACCGAGAGCGACGCCGACGTCGGCGACCGGGCCAACGACGCCATCCGGATCAGCGCCGGCGAGGTTCGCGCCATGGTGATCGGCGAAGGCGCCAATCTAGGCGTCACCCAGCGCGGACGCATTGCCTATGCCGCAAATGGCGGCCGATGCAACTCCGACGCCATCGACAATTCCGCCGGCGTCAACACCTCCGACGTGGAGGTCAACATCAAGATCGCGCTCGCCAATGCGATGCGCGAGAACCGGCTCACCCGCGCCAGGCGCAACACGCTGCTGGCTTCCATGACCGATCAGGTCGCCGACCTGGTGCTGCGCAACAACTATCTGCAATCGCTTGCCATCTCGCTGGCCCAGTCCGAGGGTCTCGGCGGCGTCAGCGAACTGTCGCGGCTGATGACCAATCTCGAGGCGCGCGGACTGCTCAACCGCAAGGTCGAATACCTGCCCGACGACGCGGCGCTCGCCGAGCGGCGCTCGGCCGGCAGGGCGCTGACCCGTCCGGAAATCGGGGTGCTGCTGTCCTATTCCAAGCTGGTGCTCTTCGACGAGATCGTTGAGAGCAATCTGCCAGACGATCCCTATTTCGCCGGCACATTGCTCGCCTATTTCCCGGCCAGGATGCTCAAGGGCCACACCCGCGACATCGAGACCCACCGACTGCACCGCGAGATCGTGAGCACCGTGCTCGCCAATGATTCGATCAACCGCGGCGGGCCGGCCTTTGTCGTCCGGCTCGGCGACAAGACCGGCGCGACGGCGGCCGAGATCGTGCGGGCCTATGTGCTGGCCCGCGACGGCCTGTCGCTCAATGCCCTCTATGCGCAGGTCGACGCCCTCGACAATCTGGTCCCCGGCAGCGTTCAGAACGACCTCTACCGCCGCATCGGCGATGCGGTCAGGACCGCCGCCTCCTGGGCGCTGAAGACCGGCGCGGTCATGGGCGATCTCGGATCGACCGTCGCCTCGCTCGGTGAGGGGATCACCCGGCTGATGCCGCATCTCAACGCCGCCATGTCCGAATTCCTGCGCGACGAGACCGATGCGACACGCGCGCAGCTGGTCGAGCAGGGCGTGCCCGCCATTCTCGCCGGCGAGATCGCCGGCCTCGGCGCGCTGATGCTGGCGCCGGAAATCCTGCAGGTGGCGCGCCTTGCCGCCGTCGGCCTGCCGCGCGCCAGCCAGGCCTTCTTCACGGTGACGGACACGTTCCGGATCGGCCGCATCACCGCCGCGGCCGATCGGGTGCAGACATCGGACCATTACGAGGACCTGGCGCTGGCGCGCAATCTCGATGAGATCTCCGAGGCCCGGCGCGCGATCTCCGTGGCGGCCCTGCTGGCCGGTCCCAAGATGCAGGATCCGGTGGCCGACTGGCTTGAAGCCAACCAGTCGCGCATCACCCATGTCCGCAGCCAGATCCTCAATCTGGCCGAATCCGGCGAACTGACGGTCGCCAGGCTCACCGTGGCGGCCGGCATGATGAGCGATCTTGCCCGATCCCTCCGGGCGTGAAAGGATCACGTCCGGACAGGGGACATTGGACATGGTCGATGCAGTGGGGTTGCCGCCGGTTGCAGTGGTCCGTCGCCGGGGGATCTTCGGCTGGATGATGTTCGACTGGGCGGCGCAGCCGTTCTTCACGGTCGTGCTCACCTTCATCTTCGGTCCCTATTTCGTTTCACAGCTGTCGGCCGATCCCGACCTGGGCCAGGCCTGGTGGGGCTATGCCGTCACCGCATCGGGTTTCATCATCGCCATCATGTCGCCGGTGCTCGGCTCGATCGCCGATGCCACCGGGCCGCGCAAGCCGTGGATCGCGGTCTTCGCGGTGGTCAAGATCGGAGCCCTCGTCTCGCTGTGGTGGGCGGCACCGGGCTCGCCGCTGGTCTTCCCGTTCCTGATGATCGTGCTCGCCTCTGTTGCGGCCGAATTTTCCATCGTCTTCAACGATTCGATGATGCCGCGTCTGGTCAGCCACGATGATGTCGGCCGCGTCTCCAACATCGCCTGGGGACTGGGCTATCTCGGCGGCATGATCGCGCTCATCGCCGTGGTGGCGCTGATGGCCGGCAGCCCGGAGACCGGCAAGACGCTGATCGGGCTCGACCCGATCTTCGGCCTCGACCCGGCACAGGGCGAGGGCGCGCGCGCCGCGGGTCCGCTGGCGGCCGTCTGGTATCTGATCTTCATCCTGCCGATGATGATCTTCACCCCGGACACCGGCCGGGCGGCGCCACTGGGCAAGGCGGTCCGAATCGGCCTGTCCGAATTGCGCGGGACCCTCGGCGAGGTGCGAAGGAAAGCGGGGATCTTCCGCTTTCTGATCGCCCGGATGATCTACCAGGACGGAGTCAACGGATTGCTGGTCCTGGGCGGCACCTTCGCCGCCGGCATGTTCGGCTGGCAGACCATGGAGATCGGCGTCTACGGCATCATCCTGAATGTCGTGGCCATTGGCGGCTGCATCTGGGCTTCGAGGCTCGACCTGCGGCTGGGGTCAAAGGCCATCGTCGTGGCCTCGCTGGTAACCCTGGTCATCGCCACCGTCGGCATCGTCTCGACAGGACCGGGCTACACATTGTTCGGTCTGCTGCCGCTCGATCCGTCCGATCACGGCGGGCTTTTCGGAACCGCGGCCGAGAAGGCCTATATCGCGTTCGGATTGCTCGTCGGCCTCGCCTTCGGCCCGGTCCAGGCCTCGTCGCGCTCCTATCTGGCGCGCAGCGTCCATCCGGACGAGGCCGGGCGCTATTTCGGGCTCTACGCCCTGTCGGGACGGGCGACGTCGTTCCTGGCGCCGTTTTCCGTGGCCACCATCACGCTGCTGACCGGATCGGCCAGAATCGGCATGGCGGCCCTCGTGGTGTTCCTGCTGGCCGGCCTGCTGATCCTGCTGTCGACGCCCTATCCGGCCGAGACCGTCGACCCGGACCTGCCTGCGGCATAGCCGGCCGGAATCCTCGACCCCGGCCTCGGCGCCACGCGAATGGCGCTCAGTGGCGGAAATGGCGCATGCCGGTGAACACCATGGCGACCCCGGCCGCGTCCGCGGCCTCGATCACGTCGGCGTCGCGCATCGAGCCTCCGGGCTGGATGACGGCCGTGGCGCCGGCCTCGATGGCCGACAGCAGCCCGTCGGCGAAGGGAAAGAAGGCATCGGAGGCGACGACGCTGCCGCGGGTCATCGGCTGGGCGAGCCCGAGGCTGCTGGCGGCCTCCTGCGCCTTGCTGGCGGCAATCCTGGCCGAGTCCACGCGGCTCATCTGGCCGGCGCCGATGCCGACGGTCGCGCCGTGGCGCGCATAGACGATGGCGTTCGACTTGACGTGCTTGGCGACGCGGAACGCAAACACCAGATCGGCCAGTTCGCGAGGGTCGGGCGCTCGTTTGGTCACCAGCTTCAGATCCGCCGCGGTGGTGACGCCGGTGTCGCGGCTCTGCACCAGCAGCCCGCCGGCGACGGTCTTGACCATCATGCCGCCCTGGCGCGGGTCGGGCAGTCCGCCCGTCGCCATCAGCCGCAGGTTCTTCTTCCGGGCGATGATCGCGGCGGCTTCGTCGCTGACCGATGGCGCAATGATCACCTCGGTGAACAGCTTGATGATCTCCTCGGCGGTCTCCGCGTCAAGCTCTCGGTTGAAGGCGATGATGCCGCCGAAGGCCGAGGTCGGATCGCAGGCCAGCGCCTGGCGATAGGCGTCGACCATCGTCGCTGCGGTCGCCACGCCGCAGGGATTGGCATGCTTGATGATGGCGCAGGCCGGGGCTTCGCCCGGATCGAACTCGGAGACCAGCTCGAAGGCCGCGTCGGTGTCGTTGATGTTGTTGTAGGACAGTTGCTTGCCCTGCAGCAGCGTGGCGCTGGCGACGCCCGGGCGCTCCTCCACAGTCTTGTAGAACGCCGCCTGCTGGTGCGGATTCTCGCCGTAGCGCATGACATCGTGCAGCACACCGCCGAAGGCGCGGTGCCGAGGCGCCTCAAGCTCGAGGTTGGACGCGAACCATCCGGAAATGGCTGAATCGTACGTGGCGGTACGGGCAAAGGCGAGGGCTGCGAGTTCCTGGCGCAGGCGCAGCGGAATCGAGCCGGCATTGGCCTCGATGGCATCGGCGACCCGATCGTAGTCGGCGGCATCGGTGACGACGGTGACATAGGCATGGTTCTTGGCCGCGGCCCGGATCATGGCCGGACCGCCGATGTCGATGTTCTCGACGATGGTCGCCGCATCGGCGCCCGACGTCAGCACCTGTTCGAAGGGATAGAGGTTGATGATCGCCAGGTCGATCTCGACGATACCATGCGCCTCCATCGCCGCGCGGTGATCGGCATCGTCGCGAATGGCGAGCAGGCCGCCGTGCACGCCGGGATGCAGCGTCTTGACACGGCCATCCATGATCTCGGCAAAACCCGTCAGCTCGGACACGTCGCGGACAGCGAAGCCTTCCGTCGCCAGCGTTTTCGCGGTGCCGCCGGTCGAGACCAGCTCGATGCCGAGCGCCGAAAGGCGGCGGGCGAACTCGACAAGCCCCGTCTTGTCGGAGACCGACAGCAGCGCCCGCCGGATGCGGACCAGTTCGGGCGCGGGATGGTTTTTGGAAACGACGGCCATGGTATTCCCCAGATGAGATGATCGGCGGGTTAGCACATGCGGCAGGCCGGGAAAACCACTGGCGCGAAATCTTTGCCGGGGCCGGTCGCTTCGCGCATCCCGGCAGGCGCGGTTCAGCCTGCGGCCGGCTCGCGCACGAAGCTCCAGGTGACCACCGGAATCTGGGCCGGCCGGAAGTTCAGGCTGATCAGGCGGCTGGCGCGGGCGCCGGCGAGATCGGCAAAATGGATGTCTTCCTCGATGTCCGCCTCGACGTCGGGCGATGCGAATGCCCAGCGGCTGCCGTCCATGGCCGAGAGGATGATGCGGCCGTCTCCCCCGTGGCGCACATGGATCTTCGGGTGGACATGAAAGCGGATGACGGCGCTCGACGGGTCGTTGGGCCTGATTGGCCGCTCGCCGGGACGCAGCAGCTGGTCGCGGCCAATGATCTGGCTGCCGTCCGACAGCAGGCGGATTTCGCGCCGGTGCAGAAGTCCGAACAGGCCGACATAGCCGTCATGGGTGGCCGAAAAGCCCGAGAACTGGCCGGCCTGGTCGATGTTTTCAACCTCGACCTTGCGCACGCCGTCGATCACGATGGCCCCGAGATAGGCGGATCCCGACATCCGCAACGACGAGGTGTCGTTGACAGCCAGCGTGCTGTGGGCGGCGGTGAGGCGCGCGAATTCCGCATGCTCGGGCTGATTGAAGACCGGAGCCCCGGAATTGACGATGAACCGGTTGGCCCCTGCGGAAAACTCGAACGACAGGCAGCCCGCATGGGCATTGCACGACAGCGACCCGCGCCCCGGCGGGCCGGTATCGGCGAGCAGCACCACATCGTCGCTGGACAGGCGCTGGAACTGCGACTGGGTGGCCTCGCGATAGGGTTTCCCCGACGTCTCGTCGTAGCGCAGCACCGCCATCAGCCGGTCCGCCGACACAGCGGATGCGCCGTTGAACAGGGCCAGCTCGCCCGTTGTATGCCGGAAGAACCTCAGCGCGCTGTACATCCGGTCCATGCTCGGAACCATGCGGCTGGGCAGCTTCTGGCCGAGATTGACATAGGTCTGGCGCAGCGGCAGCAATTCCGTGAGCAGTTCGATCAACGCCATCGGATTGCGGGAGACGTGGCCCCCGTCGGGGAGAATCTGCCGGTCGAGTTCCGCATCGAGAAGCCGCGCGGCCGCCCGGACGCCGCTGGAGCTCGTGGGCAGGCAGAGACTGGCCATGGCGAGCGCAATCCGCACGCGCAGCCGCGTCTGTCCGTCGGGCGCCACCGCTGCCGTGTGGCGAAGATAGCGGACCTGCAGCACGATGCTCTTGAGAAACCGCCGGTAGAAGCCGTGGTCGGCGCCGCGCAGCACCACGGGCGAATGCGAGAACCAGGATATCAGCCGCGAGGCGAGCACGTCGGGATCGTGCGAGAGTCCGGTGAGATTGCGGCCGTTCACCGTGATCCAGTCATCGACCAGGGCCCGGGCATTGGCAAAGGCCAGATCGTGATCGGCCGCGCGCATGTGGCGCAGCCACCCGAAGCCGTACAGGCTGCAGGCGAAGGCCCGGCTGGGCGGCTCCATCAGGAATGGGCTGGCGCCGCCGGTGTCGAGCAGCGTGCCGCCGAGCGCGAAGCGCCCGGAATAGATCTCGGCGGCGATGTGAGGATCGGCCATCCGCAGATCGATCGGCGCGACGATGAGACGGTCCGGAACAATGCCGGCAAACCGCATCGCATTGATCCGGCCGAGCGCCATGCGCCGGGTGAAGCGCCGCCAGGCCTCAGCAGCGTACAGATATGAAGATCGCCGTGATTCCATGAAGGAATATGTCAACTCACCTATCCTGAACCCACTCGGCCGACCGTTCACCGGATCGTGAAACGTAACACACTCACATGATTGTTCAAATCCCAACGCTGCCGGCAGGGTCGGCATCCACCGGTCATATCGGGAGTCGGGTCAGGACCACGGCGTAGAAACCGTCAAGTCCGGCCAGCTGCGGATCCGCGTTTGGCAGCATTCCGGCATGGGTCCGCACCGCGCCCTCGGGTGTGAGGGCGTCTTCCATCCCGGGCCAGAGATCCGCCGTGACCGGACGGATGCGCCAGCCCGGCGTCTCGGCGAGGAACCGCGCAATCATGTCCTCGCCCTCCTCGGGATCGAGCGAGCAGTTGGAAAACACCAGCTCGCCGTCCGGGCGCAGCAGGCGGATGGAGGCATCCAGCAGCTGTCGCTGCACCACCGCCAGACGCTCGATGTCCTGCCGCGACTTGGTCCAGGGAATATCCGGATGGCGGCGGACCGTGCCGGTGGACGAGCAGGGTGCATCGAGCAGGATGGCGTCGAAGCCGGCCGGATCGTCCACGTCCTGCGCCCGACCCAGCCTGGTCTCGGCCGTGAGCCGGAGCCTTTCGAGATTGCCCTGCAGGCGCTCGAGCCGGTTGGCGGACTGGTCGAACGCGACCACATCCGCGCCGGCCATCACAAGTTGCGCCGTCTTTCCGCCGGGCGCGGCACACAGGTCGGCGACCCGCCTGCCCGCAAGATCGCCGAACAGGCGTGCGGGAATGCTGGCCGCGGCGTCCTGCACCCACCAGGCACCATCGTCATAGCCTTGCAGCGAACTCACCGGTCCGCCGAGCTTGGCGATCCGCACGGTGCCCGTGGGCAGCACGACACCGCCGAGCCGCTCCGCCCACAGCGCCGGATCGGACTTGACGGTCAGGTCCAGCGCCGGCGGCGCCGACATCGCCGCCATCAGAGCGGGGGCGGCGCCCGCGCCGTGGATCTCGGCGATGCGATCGGCAAACCAGCCGGGGAACGGCCGCACGCCGGCCGTCAGCTGCGGCAGGATCTGGTCCTTTTCGCGGATCATGCGCCGCAGCACCGCGTTGACCAGGCTCGCAAAGCGCCTGCTGCGCGGATCTTCGCTTGCCTGGGTGACGGCAAGATCGACGGCGGCGTGATTGGGGACATCGAGATAGAGGATCTGAGATGTGGCAATCGCCAGCACGTGACGGAGCGATCGAGCTCCCGCCGGGAGCGGCTTTTCGGTCATGCGGTCGATGAAGGCGTCGATCACCTGCATGTGCCGCAGCGTGACCAGAAGCATCGCCCGCACCAGCATCCGGTCCTGTTCTGGCAGTGCCAGAAAGAACGGGTTGCCGTTGGCATGATCGAGCAGGCCGTCGAGCGACGCCTTGCTGTCGATCACGGCGGTGAGCAGCCGGGTGGCGGTCTTCCGCGCCACCAGGCCCGGCTTGGCGTCCGTTGCTCCGTCCCGGTTGCTGGCTGATCCCCCGCGCGGCGGCCGGCGGCCGGCGCCGTTCACGAGCGCGAACCGCGCTGCGACGATCCGTTGCGGCCCCAGGGCCCCTGTCCGGATTTCGCTCCGGGCGCGGCCGGTTTGCCCCACGGACCGGCGACCGAATCCTCCGCCCCGGGCGCGCGGCCTCGGGCCGGAGCGGCGGGAACCGCGCCCGCCGCCGCCATCGCCTCAAGCGCGGCGATGCGGTTCTCCGTTGCGGGGTGGGTGGAGAAGAGGCCGTCCATCCGCTGGCCGTTGAGCGGATTGATGATGAACATGTGCGCGGTGGCCGGATTCCGCTCGGCGTCCTCGTTGACCACGCGGCCCGCGCCCAGGGCGATCTTTCTCAGCGCCGAGGCCAGCCACAGCGGATTGCCGCAGATTTCGGCGCCGCGCCGGTCGGCGGAGTATTCCCGCGTCCGGCTGATCGCCATCTGCACCATCATGGCCGCGAACGGCGCCACGATCATGGCGACCAGCACGCCGACGAAGCCGAACGGATTGTTCGAGTTGCGGTTGCCGCCGAAGAAAAGGGCGAAATTGCCGAGCATCGAGATCGCGCCGGCGAGCGTCGCGGTGATCGTCATGGTCAGCGTGTCTCGGTTCTGCACATGCGCCAGTTCATGCGCCATGACGGCCGCCACCTCCTCGTCGCTCAGCGTCTCGAGCAGGCCGGTCGAGGCGGCGACCGCCGCGTTCTCGGGATTGCGGCCGGTGGCGAATGCATTGGGCTGGCGGTTCTGGATCACGAAGACTCGCGGCATGGGCAGCCCGGCGTTGTGGGCCAGGTCTTCAACGATGCGATAGAACTCCGGCGCCGTCCGGGCATCCACCTCGACGGCATGATGCATGCGCAGGACCATCTTGTCCGAATTCCAGTAGGAGAACAGGTTCATGCCCGCCGCCACGAAGAAGGCAATGATCATCCCGCCGGTGCCGCCGACAAGGAATCCGACCGCCATGAAGAGGGCGGTCAGGAAGGCAAGAAGCATGGCGGTTCGGACGAGATTCATGGTGCAATTCCATTTCTGCGGCAGTCGCTCACGCGGCCGGTATTGGCCCTGGTCGACTGATCCGTATAAAGATGGGAATATTCGATCACTTCTTCAATGCGGATGCCACGCCATGACCGAGCCCGACGATGCAGTCAAGCCCGATGCCGATGCCCCGGCCGGCCCCGGCGGTGCTGAGCCCCGCACCCTGACGCCCGCCGCCGAGCGCGCTCTGGCCGAGGCGGAGGCGCGCAGGCGGGCCGCGCGCCAGGCCGATCCCGCCGCCCGGCCCGAGGTCGGCGGTCGCGGCGGCGCTGATCCCGCCCGTTACGGCGACTGGGAGATCGGCGGCCGGGCGATCGATTTCTAGGATCTATTTCCTATTGCATCGAGATGAATACAGAATATATTCCTCTGCATGATTCGCTGTGGTCCGCTCATCGCCCTGCTTGTCTGCGCTTGCCCGGCAGCGGCGGCGGAGGCGCGTGACAACGACAGGATTCCGGGGCCGGTGATGGCGCATGTGGTCCGGGTCATCGACGGCGACACCATTCTGGTCGATGCCGTTCCCTGGCCGGCGCACAGCCTGCGCATTTCCGTCCGGCTTCGCTGCATCGATGCCGCCGAGATGCGCTCGTCATGTCCGGCGGAACGGCGGGCGGCGCGAAAGGCGCGGCAACGGCTCGAGGCGCTGGCCCTGCGGGGGGACCATGTCCTGCTCACCAACATCTCGGGCGGAAAATACTATGGCCGGGTGCTGGCCGACATGGCCGCCAGTCCCGCCGATCTGGCCACCGCGATGCTGGACGGCGGCCTGGCCATCGCCTATTCCGGGGGCAGGCGCGAGCGGCGCGACTGCGGCCTTTGGCCGGAGCAGCCGTGATTGCGGCGGCGAATCAGCGGGCGCAGCCCATGAAAAAGGCCACCCTTTTGGGGTGGCCTTCGCAATTCCGGCGCCGGTCGGTCACTGTCAGACCCGCCTTTGGCGGCAGCCTGACCGGCGGTAAGACCTGAAACTCAGGGTCTGCCCTGAACTCCGGTGAACCGCATAGACTGAACCGGATTCTTGGAATCACTCGACATCGGATCACCTCCTCTCGTTGAATTGGACACGGAGGAATGGTGACTCAGAAATTCGCCGATGGCAAGCTGCAATGCTGCAACAAGGATCGAAGCCCCCGCCGGCGACGGCAGGGGCGCAGCGGTTTGCCGGCGGACCGGTTCAGCCGGACTTCTTGTTCTGTCTGTTGTCGATCAGGTCGGTCACCACGGTCGGATCGGCGAGCGTCGAGGTGTCGCCCAGCGCGGCGAAATCATCCTCGGCGATCTTCCGGAGAATCCGCCGCATGATCTTGCCCGACCGGGTCTTGGGCAGACCGGGCGAGAACTGGATCTTGTCGGGCGAGGCGATCGGGCCGATCTCGTTGCGCACATGCCTGACCAAGTCCTTGCGCAGTTCATCACCGCCGGTCGCCCCCTCCATCAAGGTGACGTAGCAATAGATGCCCTGCCCCTTCATGTCGTGCGGATAGCCGACCACCGCCGCCTCCGAGACGGCATCATGGGACACCAGCGCGCTTTCCACTTCGGCCGTGCCCATCCGGTGGCCGGAGACGTTGATGACGTCATCGACCCTGCCGGTGATCCAGTAATAGCCGTCGGCATCGCGACGGCAGCCGTCGCCGGTGAAATACTTGCCCTTGTAGGTTGAGAAGTAGGTCTGGATGAAGCGCTCGTGGTCGCCATAGACCGTGCGCATCTGCCCGGGCCAGGAATCGGTGATGCAGAGATTGCCCTCCGCGGTGCCCTCGAGCACATCGCCGTCATTGTCGACGAGCTGCGGCTGGATGCCGAAGAACGGCGTGGTCGCCGAACCCGGCTTGAGGTCGGTGGCGCCCGGCAGCGGCGTGATCATGATGCCGCCGGTCTCGGTCTGCCACCAGGTGTCGACGACCGGGCATTTCTTCTCGCCGACGACGTTGTAGTACCATTCCCAGGCTTCGGGATTGATCGGTTCGCCGACCGATCCCAGCGTGCGCAGCGACTTGCGCGACGTCTTGGTCACATGCGCATCACCGGCGCCCATCAGCGCGCGGATCGCCGTCGGCGCAGTGTAGAAGATGTTGACCTGGTGCTTGTCGATCACGTCCCAGAACCGCGACGGCGACGGATAGTTCGGCACGCCCTCGAACATCAGCGTCGTGGCACCGTTGGCGAGCGGACCGTAGACGATGTAGGAGTGGCCCGTCACCCAGCCGACATCGGCCGTGCACCAGTAGATGTCGCCATCATGATAATCGAACACATACTGGTGCGTCATCGAGACATAGACCAGATAGCCGCCGGTGGTGTGCAGCACGCCCTTCGGCTTGCCGGTCGATCCCGACGTGTAGAGGATGAACAGCGGGTCCTCTGCCTTCATTTTTGCCGGCGGGCAGTCCGGCTTCGCCCTGGCGACCGCCTCGTGATACCAGATGTCGCGGCTGTCGAACCAGTCGACCTTGCCGGCCGTGCGCTGCACCACCAGGACCTTCTTGACCACGACGTCGGAGCGGCCGGCGATGGCCACCGCCTGGTCGGTATTGTGCTTGAGCGGGATCTTCTTGCCGCCGCGGAGGCCTTCGTCGGCGGTGATGACGAAGGTGGATTCGCAGTCGACGATGCGGCCGGCGAGCGCGTCGGGAGAAAATCCGCCGAAGACGATCGAGTGGATCGCGCCGATGCGCGTGCAGGCGAGCATCGCATAGGCCGCCTCGGGAATCATCGGCATGTAGATGGTGACCCGGTCGCCCTTCCGGACGCCGTTGGACTTCAGCACATTGGCGAGGCGGCAGACCTGGTCGTAGAGCTCGTTGTAGGTGATCTTCCGGTCGTCATAGGGATTGTCGCCCTCCCAGATGATGGCCGTCTGGTCGCCGCGCGTCTTCAGGTGCCGGTCGATGCAGTTGTAGGACACATTGGTCAGGCCGTCCTCGAACCATTTGATCGAGACCTTGCCGGTGAACGAGGTGTTCTTCACCTTGGTGTAGGGCTTGAACCAGTCGATCCGCTTGCCGTGCTTGCCCCAGAACTTCTCCGGGTTCTTGACGCTCTGCTTGTACCAGTCGTGATAGGTATCGCTGTCGATGAGTGCGCGCGACTTGGCCTGCTTGAGAACCTTGTGGGTCTTTTGGGTCATGGAATCCTCCTCAACGTGGCACGGGCCGTCTCCCGGCGACCGGCATACTGATTTCGCGTCCACTCATAGCAGCAGTTGCAATGGCGGCAATTAGACATTGGGCCGGTCCGGTGCGGACTTCGGGGCCTGTTTTTTCACCCGCACTGGCGAATTGCATTTGGCGCGCGAAGTGGATATAAGGGCCACGATTTCCCGGAATTTGTGGATGACCCACGGCCCGCGCCACCGGAGCGGACGGACAGGAGGATTGTATTCATGGCACAGCAGCTTCTCATGCCAAAGGCAACGGCCGTTTGGCTGGTTGACAACACAGCCCTGAGCTTTGACCAGATTGCCCAGTTGTGCAAGCTCCATCCGCTCGAGGTCAAGGCGATCGCGGACGGCGAATCTGCGCAGGGCATCAAGGGGCTTGATCCGATCGCGACGGGCCAGTTGTCCCGCGAAGAGATCGCCCGGGGCGAGAGCGACGGCGAGCACAAGCTCAAGCTGTCCGAACCGAAGGTCCGGGTTCCCGAATCCAAGCGCAAGGGTCCGCGCTACACGCCGGTGTCCAAGCGCCAGGATCGCCCCAACGCCATTCTCTGGCTGGTGCGCAACCATCCCGAGCTCAAGGATGCGCAGGTTTCCCGGCTCGTCGGCACCACCAAGTCGACGATCGAGCAGATCCGCAACCGCTCGCACTGGAATGCCGCCAATCTGGCGCCGATGGATCCGGTCACGCTCGGCCTGTGCACGCAGATCGATCTCGATCTGGAAGTCGAGCGCGCCTCCCGCAACAAGGGCGCAGCGCCCGAGGCGGAAGCCGGCAGCGTGCTGGTGTCCACCCGCGAGACCGAAAACCTCAACGATTCCGGCGAACCGGTGGAGAAGGAAATCGACGCCGATGCGGTGTTTGCCAAGCTGTCCTCGATGAAGCGCACCGAGGTCGACGACGACGACGACCTCTAGGCCTCACCGGCGGCCGACCTCCTCGCCGGCCCGACGCAAAACCCCGCCCGGTGAACTGTCACCGCGGCGGGGTTTTTGTTTAGCTGTCGCCACCGACGCTGGGCCGAGCATCTTCGCGCCCCGGGTCATGTCGGCGCGAAACGAATCAGTCGTCCTTGACCGGCACGGTGTAGTTCAACGGCAGCCGGCCGCCGTCGGCATAGATGGTCTGTCCGGTGATGTAGCTGGCGTCGTCGGAGGCCAGGAACGAGGCGATCGACGCAATCTCGCTCGGATCGCCGATCCGGCCGAGCGGCGTACGCGAGAGGATCCGCGTCTTCGCCTCCTTGTTGTGGGCGATGGAGGCGAGCATGTCGGTCATGATCGATCCGGGCCCGATCGCGTTGACGCGAATGCCGTGGGTGGCCAGCGACAGCGCCATCACCTTGGTCAACTGGCTGACCCCGCCCTTGGAAACCGAATAGGGCACCTGGTTGGCGATGGCGAACGTGTCGTTGATCGACGACATGTTAATGATCACGCCGGGCTTATTGCCGGCACCGACCTGCGCGACCATGTGTCGCGCGACCGCCTGGCCGCAGAGGAAGGCGCTTTTGAGGTTGACCTTGAGCACGCGGTCGAAATCGGCCTCCTCGATGTCGAGGAAATCAGCCGCATGAACGATGCCCGCGTTGTTGACCAGGATCGAGATCGGACCGAATGCGTCGATGGTCCGGGCCACCAGGTTGTGCACGTCCAGCCGTTCGGAGACATCGGCGGCGATGAAGCGGACCGAGCCATCCGCAGCCAGGCTTTCGGCGGCCGCGGAGCCGGCCGCTTCATCGATATCGACGATCATCACCCTGGCGCCATCGGCAGCCAGACGCCGGCATATCGCAAGCCCGATTCCCTTGGCGCCGCCGGTGACGATCGCTGTTTTTCCCTCAAGTCGCATCAGATTGTCCTTTTCTCGTGAAGGGCGGACATTGGCGCGACCGGCGGCCCGGGTCAATCTTTGTGCTGGCCGATCCCCCGGGCCGTGAGCACTGCGGCGATCTCCTCGAGCACCGCCGGATCATCGATCGTCGCCGGCATCTTCCAGGCCTCGCCGTCGGCGATCTTCTGCATCGTCGCCCTGAGAATCTTGCCCGACCGGGTCTTCGGCAGCCGCTTCACCGTCATCACCGTCTTGAAGGCCGCAACCGGGCCGATCCGGTCGCGCACCAGCCTGACCACTTCGGCCTCGATGAGGGCGGGATCCCGGCCATTGCTTGA
Source organism: Hoeflea marina (assembly GCF_003182275.1). Classification (GTDB taxonomy): domain Bacteria; phylum Pseudomonadota; class Alphaproteobacteria; order Rhizobiales; family Rhizobiaceae; genus Hoeflea; species Hoeflea marina. The sequence goes on along the minus strand of NZ_QGTR01000003.1, from coordinate 825,193 downwards.
ATTGAGCACGATGAAACCGGCCGGAATCTGCCCCTTCATGGTGTCGGCGATGCCGACGACCGCGCATTCTGCCACATCCGGGTGCGCGGAGACCGCTTCCTCCATGCCGCCGGTCGACAGACGGTGGCCGGCGACATTGATGATGTCGTCGGTGCGCGCCATGATGAACAGATAGCCGTCCTCGTCGATGTATCCGGCATCCGCGGTCTTGTAGTAGCCCGGGAATTCGGCAAGATACGCCTCCCGGAACCGCTCCTCGGCGTTCCACAGCGTCGGAAGACAGCCGGGCGGCAGCGGCAGCTTGACCACGACATTTCCCAGCGTGCCGCGCGCCACCGGATGGCCGGCATCGTCGAGCACCCGGACGTCGTAGCCGGGCATCGGCACCGCCGGGGAGCCGTGCTTGACCGGCAGCAGCCCCAGCCCCATCGGATTGCCGGCAATCGTCGAGCCGGTCTCGGTCTGCCACCAGTGATCGATCACCGGCACGTTGAGCAGCTTCTCCGCCCACTGGATCGTGTCCGGATCGGCGCGCTCGCCGGCCAGGAACAGCGCCCGGAAGCCGGACAGGTCGTGCTCGGCGACAAAGCTGCCGCTCGAATCCTCCTTGCGGATCGCCCGGAAGGCAGTCGGCGCCGTGAACAGCACCGCAACCCGGTGTTCGGCGATCACCCGCCAGAACGTTCCCGCGTCCGGCGTGCCCACCGGCTTGCCCTCGAACAGGATCGTGGTGTTGCCGTGCAGCAGCGGTCCGTAGACGATGTAGGAATGGCCCACGACCCATCCGATGTCGGAGGCGGCCCAGAACACCTCCCCGGGCTTGACGCCGTAGACGGCATGCATGGTCCAGTACAGCGCGGCCATGTGGCCGCCGTTGTCGCGCACGACGCCTTTCGGCTGGCCCGTGGTTCCGGACGTATAGAGGATGTAGAGCGGGTCGGTCCCGGCCACGGGCGTGCAGTCGATCACGCGTCCCGCATGGCTATCCATGAGTTCGGCATAATCATGGTCGCGGCCGGCCATCATGCTGCAGGCGAGTTCCGGGCGCTGGAAGACGATGGTCGCTCCCGGCTTGTGCTGCGCCATCTCGATGGCCTGGTCGAGCAGCGGCTTGTAGGCGACGATGCGACCGGGTTCGATGCCGCAGGAGGCCGAGACGATCAGTTTCGGTTCCGAATCGTCGATGCGGGTTGCCAGTTCGGCGGCGGCAAATCCGCCGAAGACCACGGAGTGGATGGCGCCAAGCCGGGCGCAGGCCAGCATGGCGACGACCGCTTCCGGTATCATCGGCATGTAGATGATGACCCGGTCGCCCTTGCCGATGCCCATGTCCGACAGCGCCGCGGCAAAGGCCTGCACCTCGGCCAGCAGCTCGGCATAGCTGATCGAGCGTTTCCGGTCGGTGATGGGGCTGTCATAGATGAGCGCCGCCTGCTCGCCGCGGCCGGCGGCAACATGGCGGTCGAGACAGTTGTGGCAGGTGTTGGTGACGCCGTCGGCAAACCAGCTGCCATAGGCGCCGGTATCCGGATCCAGCGCCCGGCTCGGGCTCTGGATCCAGTCAATCATGCCGGCAGCCTCCATCCAGAAACGCTCCGGATCCTGCTGCCATTGGCTGTAGACCTGCTCGTAGCTGCCCGTCATGATCTGCCTCCCGATATCCGGCCCAGCCGGATCAAATCTCGCGGCAAACTAGGCCCGGCAGGCGCGAAACGAAAGCCATACCAACGGATAGTGCGGCAGTTTGGCGCTATGTCCGCTCCCGTTCGCCGAAAATCGCAGTCCCCACCCGCACCTCGGTGGCTCCGAAGGCGATCGCGGTTTCGAAATCCCCCGACATCCCCATCGACAGGCGCTCTATGCCCGCTTCGGCGGCGATCCTGGCCAGGAGCGCGAAATGCGGCCCCGGATTTTCATCGACCGGCGGAATGCACATCAACCCTTCGATGGCGAGGCCCAGTTCGGACCGGCACATGTCGATGAAGGCCTTGGCTTCCGTCGGCTCGATCCCGGCCTTCTGGGCTTCCGATCCGGTGTTGACCTGGACATAGAGCAGCGGCCTGCGGTCCTGCCTGGCGATTTCCCTGGAGATCTCGCGGGCGATCTTCTCGCGGTCCACGCTCTGGATCACATCGAACAGCGCCACCGCGTCGGCCGTCTTGTTCGACTGCAGTGGCCCCAGCAGATGCAGTTCGATGCCGGGTGTCTCCGCCTTCAGGCCCGGCCACTTGGCCTGGGCTTCCTGGACCTTGTTCTCGCCGAAGAGCCGCTGGCCGGCCGCGATCACCGGCCGGATCTCGTCGGCGCTGCGGGTCTTGGAGACGGCCACCAGGCGCACCGCGCCGGCCCTGCGTGCGGCCTCCTGCTCGGCGGCCCTGATCTCGGCGAGCACTGCCGCCAGATTGTCGATTGCTGTCACGCCGCACTCCTGCCTTGGTTGCTTCGGTTTGTGTTAGCGCAGCCGTTGCGGCTTGCCAATCGCATCGGCTTCCGGGCCGCCGGCCGCTTTCGGCCCGTGCAAGGTTGACGCTTGCGAGGTTTCATGGTGAAGGTCGCCACTCTATGACCTCCCTTTGGTGAATCAAGACATGGCAATTGAACGCTACAATCCGCGCGAAGCAGAGGTGCGTTGGCAGGAAGCATGGAACACGGCGCGTCTGTTCGAGACCGACAGTGACAGCCCTGCTCCCAAATACTACGTCCTGGAGATGTTTCCCTATCCGTCCGGTCGCATTCACATGGGTCATGTGCGCAACTACGCCATGGGCGACGTGGTCGCCCGCTACAAGCGGGCGCGCGGCTTCAACGTGCTGCATCCGATGGGATGGGACGCCTTCGGCATGCCCGCCGAGAATGCCGCGATGCAGAACAAGGTGCATCCGCGCGAATGGACCTATCAGAACATCGCCACCATGCGCGGTCAGCTCAAGTCCATGGGCCTGTCGCTGGACTGGGCGCGCGAGTTCGCCACCTGCGATGTGGATTATTACCACCGTCAACAGATGCTGTTTCTCGACTTTCTCGACAAGGGCATCGCCTACCGCCGCAACGCCAAGGTCAACTGGGATCCGGTCGACCAGACGGTGCTGGCCAACGAGCAGGTCATCGACGGCAAGGGCTGGCGCTCCGGCGCTCCGGTCGAGCAGCGCGAGCTGACGCAGTGGTTCTTTCGCATAACAGATTATGCCGAGGACCTGTTGCAGGCGCTCGACGGCCTGGACCAGTGGCCTGAAAAGGTCCGGGTGATGCAGAAGAACTGGATCGGCAAGTCCGAAGGGCTGCGCTTCGATCTTGGCCTGGTCGGCGCTCCCGAAGGCTTTGACGCCCTGCCGGTCTTCACCACGCGCCCCGACACGATGTACGGCCCGAGCTTTGCCGCCATCGCCGCCGATCACCCGCTGGCCCGGGCGCTGGCCGCCGATCGTCCCGATGTGGCGAGCTTCATCGAGGAATGCCGCCGTCACGGCACCACCCAGGCCGAGATCGACACCGGCGAAAAGCTTGGCTTCGACACCGGCATCAAGATCAGTCATCCGGCTGATCCCGACTGGCATCTGCCGCTGTTCATCGCCAATTTCGTGCTGATGGACTACGGCACGGGCGCCATCATCGGCTGCCCGGCGCACGACCAGCGCGACCTCGATTTCGCCCGCAAATACGGCCTCGACGTCATCGACGTGTTCGTTCCGGCCGACACCGGCGCGCGCGTCACGGACACCGCCTTCACGCCGCCCAAGACCCAGACCGTGCGCTATGTGCGCTGGGCCGGGGAAGAGACGGTGCAGACCTGCCAGGAGGCGATGGACATCTCGCTTGCCCGGTTCGAGGCCGAGGGCTGGGGCCGTCGCGAGACGAATTTCCGGCTGCGCGACTGGGGCGTTTCCCGCCAGCGCTACTGGGGCTGTCCGATCCCGGTGCTGCATTGCCAGGCCTGCGGCGTCGTCCCCGAGGCGCGCGAGAACCTGCCGGTGAGGCTTCCCGACGACATCGAGTTCGACAAGCCAGGCAACCCGCTCGATCGCCATCCGACCTGGCGCAACGCCACCTGTCCGCAGTGCGGCGGCGCGGCGCTGCGCGAAACCGACACCATGGACACTTTCGTCGACAGCTCCTGGTACTTCGCCCGCTTCACCGCGCCCGAGGCCGTCGAGGCGACCGACCCGCAGCGCGCCAATGCCTGGCTGCCGGTGGATCAGTATATCGGCGGCATCGAGCACGCGATCCTGCATCTGCTCTATTCCCGCTTCTTTGTCCGCGCCATGCGCGATTGCGGCCATGTCGCGCTCGACGAGCCGTTCAAGGGCCTCTTCACCCAGGGGATGGTGGTGCACGAGACCTATCGCTCCGGCCGTGACTGGGTGGCGCCCGCCGACATCCGCATCCAGGACATCGACGGCGTGCGCACCGCCACGCGGCTGAGCGACGGCGCGCCGCTGGAAATCGGCTCGATCGAGAAGATGTCGAAGTCGAAGAAGAACGTCGTCGATCCCGACGACATCATTGCCTCCTATGGCGCCGACACCGCGCGCTGGTTCATGCTCTCGGATTCCCCGCCCGAACGCGATGTCATCTGGACCGAATCGGGCGTCGAGGGTGCGCATCGCTTCGTGCAGCGCATCTGGCGGCTGCTGGGGGAGAGTTCGGATGTCCTGGCGCGTGTGTCCGGCGCGTCGGCCACCGACGGCCCCGCCGGCGACGTCTCGCGGATTGCCCACCGGACGCTGAAGGCCGTGGGCTCGGACATCGAGAAGCTCGCCTTCAACAAGGCAGTCGCCCGCATCTACGAATTCGTCAACGGGCTCGCCGCACCGCTTGCGGATGTCGCGGCCGGGAAGGCCGAGCCGCGGATGGTCGCCGCCTGCCGCGAAGCGGTCGACATCCTGCTGCACCTGGTGGCGCCGATGATGCCGCATTTCGCCGAGGAATGCTGGTCTCGCCTCGGCAACGGACGCCTGCTTGCCAGCGTTTCCTGGCCGGCATTCGATGAATCGCTGATCTCGGACGACGAGGTCACCATGCCCGTGCAGATCAATGGCAAGAAACGGGGTGAATTGACAATTGCCCGCACCGCCGATCCGGCTATGGTGGAGCAGGCCGCGCTTGCGCTCGATGTCGTGCAGGCGGCAACCGGCGGCAAGCCGCCGCGCAAGATCATCGTGGTTCCGCAGAGGATCGTCAATGTCGTCATCTGACCGAAACAAGACCCGCCTGGCGCCGCTGGCGCTTGGCCTGCTGGTGGCCTCGTCCCTGCTTGCCGGTTGCCAGGTGCGACCGCTGTACGGCGAAGGCGGAGCCGATCTGGCCGGGATCGAGATCAAGCCGGCCACCACCCGCGTCGAGCAGGTCGTCCGCAACGAGCTCATCTTCAAGTTCGGCGGCGGCGCTGGCGAACCGGCCAGTCCTGACTACACGCTGGCGCTGCGCGTCCAGGGCAGCACCGGCAACGTGCTGGCGGCGGGAACCGACAACGATTTCACTGCCGCGCGGACCACTGTGAGCGGGACCTACACGCTGACCGCACGCGCCGACGGCAAGGTCATTGCCAGCGGTGTGCGCGCCGCGACCGCCCTCCTCGATCTGCCGAGCCAGAATTATGCCCGACTGCGGGCCATCCGCGATGGCGAGGACAGGGCCGCACGCAGCCTGGCAGCGATGATTGAGGCCGATATCGCCGCCAAGCTGAGCCGCTGAGGCGCCGGACGTGGCGGAGATCAAGGCGCACGAATTCACAGCTTTCGCGCGCAGGGAGGGTACGCCCTACCGGATCATTCTCGTCTACGGTCCGGACCGGGGCCTGGTCTCCGAGCGCTCGGCGCTGCTGGCTGCCAAGACCAAGATAGACCTGAAGGATGACTTCTCCGTGCAGCGGATGGAAGCCTCCGACATCGGCTCCGATCCCGGCAGGCTGATCGACGAAGTTCAGTCCATCAGCCTGTTTGGCGGCGACCGGCTGATCTGGGTGCGCAATGCCGGCAACGAACGCGGCCTGATGGATGCGGTTTCCGCCCTTTCCGGCATGAATATGGGCTCATCGCACATCCTCATCGAGGCCGGCGACCTCAAGAAGGGCGGCGGGCTTCGCAAGATCGTCGAGGCCTCGAAATCCGCTCTCGCCATCCCCTGTTATTCCGATGATTCGCGCAGCGTTCAGGCGCTTATCGACGAGGAGCTGGGCGCCGCCAAGCTGACGATCGACGGAGACGCCCGGCTGCGGCTGGCGCAGCTCCTGGGCGGCGACCGGCTGGCCAGCCGCGGCGAATTGCGCAAGCTGGCGCTGTACTGCCATGGTCGGGGCTCAGTCTCGGAACAGGATGTGATCGAGGCGATCGGCGATGCGGCAGCCCTCTCGGTCGATGATGCCGTGGAAGCGGTGTTCAGTGGGGATCTAGCCCGGCTGGAAACCTCGCTCGAGCGCATCCTGGCATCCAAGACCGCCGTCTTCCTGGTGCTGCGCAGCTGCCTCCAGCAACTCGAGCAACTCGATGCCATGCGCGACCAGGTGGAGAATCACGGCAAGCAGCCGGCGGCCGTAATGGCCGAACGCGGACGCGGCATCCATTTCAAGCGCAAGCCGATCGTCGAACGCGCCCTGCGGCAGTGGCGACTGCCGACCATCCGGATCGAAATGCGCCGCCTCGGCGACGCGGTTCTCGAAACCCGACGCCGGCCGGCCCTCGAGGCCTCGATAGCCCGCCAGGCTCTGCTGCGGTGCTGTCTACTGAGCCGCGCAAAATAATCTAATAGATTGATATTGTTAGCTTTTAGCCCCAAGCAGGCGACACAGGCCGTCCAGCTGGTCGAGCGATTTGTAGTCGATCCGGATCTGCCCGCCCTGGCTCTTGTGCGCCAGTTGAACCTTCAGTCCGAGCACATCCGACAGGCTGCGTTCCAGCGCGAGTGTGTCGGCATCCTTGACCGGCGCCTCCTCGCCGCGGCCGCTTTCGCGGTTTTCCGCCTGCTGCGCTTCCTTCTGCGCAAGCCGCTCGGCGTCGCGAACCGACAGCCCGCGCTCGACGATCATCCTGGCCAATGCGACCGGATCGCTTGTCGACACGATGGCACGGGCGTGGCCGGCCGTCAGCGTTCCGGAGGACAGCATGTCGAGCACCGGCTGCGGCAGCTTGAGGAGCCGCAGGCTGTTGGCGACGTGGCTTCGGCTCTTGCCGATCACCTCGCCCAGATCATTCTGGGTGTAGCTGTACTGGGCGATCAGCTGTTCGTAGCCCTGGGCTTCCTCGAGCGGGTTGAGGTCGGCGCGCTGGACGTTCTCGACAATGGCGATCTCGAGCGCGGTCTTGTCGTCGACATTGCGGACGATGACCGGAATGTCCACAAGTCCCGCCATCTGCGCGGCGCGCCAGCGTCGTTCGCCGGCGATGATTTCGTAACGGTCCTGGCCCGCGGAGCGGACCACAACCGGCTGGACGATGCCGTGCTGGCGGATCGATCGGGATAGATCCTCGAGATCGGACAGATTGAACTCACGCCTCGGATTGCGCGGATTCCGGGCCACATGCTCGATCGGTACCCGACGGTCGGCACTGACGCTTGGCCTGTGTGTGTCTCCGGGCTGGTCGATTTCACCGATGAGAGCGGCCAGACCACGACCGAGGCGTTTTTTCGAGGGATCGTCAGACATGTCGGTACCAATTCGTTCCGGATCAGAATCAAGCCGCCTTGCGGCTGCGTTCACGTTGGATGACTTCGGAAGCGAGCTGCAGATAGGCCTGGCTTCCGGCGCATTTGAGGTCGTACAGGATGGCCGGCTTGCCGTAGGACGGCGCTTCCGAGACGCGCACATTGCGCGGGATCAGGGTGCGGTAGACCTTTTCACCGAGATGCGCCCGGACATCGGCGACCACCTGCTGGGCGAGGTTGTTGCGCGCATCGAACATGGTCAGGACAATGCCCTGGATATCGAGATCCGGATTGAGCGAATCCCGCACCTGCTCGACGGTGTCGAGCAGCTGGCTCAGGCCTTCCAGCGCGAAGAACTCGCACTGCAGCGGCACCAGGATCGAATGGGCGGCAGCCATGGCGTTCATGGTCAGCAGGTTGAGCGACGGCGGGCAGTCGATCAGCACATAGGTGTAGGCCTGGGCGTCTTCGGCCTGCAGCGCCTTCTTGAGCCGGAACACCCGGTCCCGGGTCCCGGCGATTTCCATTTCGACGCCGAGCAGGTCCATCGTCGACGGAATGATGCTCAGATGCGGAACCGCCGTCTCCATCACCGTGTCCGATACGGAGGCGTTGCGCGTCAGCAGATCGTATGTCGACATGGTACGGTCGCGTCGATTGACGCCGAGCCCGGTGCTGGCGTTGCCCTGCGGATCGAGATCGACGATTAGCACGTTTTCGCCAATGGCTGCCAGGGCGGTCGCCAGGTTGATCGCCGTTGTGGTTTTTCCGACGCCGCCTTTTTGATTGGCGATCGTAATGATCCGGTTCCTGGAAAATGACATCATCTGGACCTGTGATCCCGTTAGCGCGGCTTGATGTGGGTGAGCTGGAGGATGACGGAGCCTTCCTGGACAACACTGGGATGTTCTACCAGATCGAACGACCATCGGTCACCTGCTGATCGCACTTCTTCACCGTATTCCAGACCTTTGTGAAACCAGCATTGCAGCATCGGATTGCGCTCCGCGAAGGGCTGGGCCATGCGCAGCAGCTCAGGCAGGCTGGCGAGCGCCCTTGCCGAGATTGCGTCGATCTCGCCCACATCCGCGCCCACATCCTCAATCCGTACCGGGTGCACGCTGGCGCGCGCGCCGGTGTCCCGAATCACCTGCCGCAGAAAGGCGGCCTTCTTGTTGTTGCTTTCGACGAGATGCACCCAGCCTTCGCTGCCTCCTGCCATACAGATGCCGGTGACCAATCCCGGAAAGCCGGCGCCGCTACCCATGTCGATCCAGCGCTGCGGTGCGCCAGCCAGCCTGGTGATCTGCAGGCTATCGTTGATATGGCGTTCCCACAGGTCTCCGAGCGTGCTCGCGGACACGAGATTGATCGACTTCTGCCACTTCCGGACCAGATCGGCATAGATCTCGAGGCGGTGGGTTGTTTCACGTGAAACAAAGCCGGAATCTTCCGATCTGCTGGACAGCGTCATGTTTCCGCCCTCAGCTCGGTGTCCGTCCGGCGCCTGAGATGCGTCAACAGCACCGCCACTGCGGCGGGCGTCATCCCCTCGATCGCAGCGGCCTGGGCGATGGACACTGGACGCAGCGCCCGCAATTTCTGTTTCAGCTCGTTGGATAGACCCTGCATTTCTTCAAAGACAAAATCCGCCGGAATCAGCCGCGCCTCCTCTCGCTGCCGATCCACGATGTCACCAAGCTGACGCGCCATGTAGACCGCATAAGTCGCATCAATGGCGGCCGCCTCAAGCACAGCCTTGGAGAACCGGCCGATCTCCGGCCAGATACTCGAGATGCGGGGAATGTCGACGCCCGGATAGGACAGCAGCGTGAACGCTGAGCGTCGAATACCGTCGCGGTTGAGTTCCAATCCGTGCGCACTCGCCTCGTTCGGGGAGAGATCGAGTGATTTGAGTACCGAAATACATTCCGCAAGCGAATCGGAGTGCTGCAGGAAGCGGTTCCGCCGCTCCGCTGAAATGCAGCCCAGCTCTATTGCGAGTGGCGTGAGCCGCATGTCGGCGTTGTCGGCGCGCAGCGACAGCCTGTACTCGGCCCGCGAGGTAAACATCCGGTACGGCTCGGTAACACCGCGGGTGGTCAAATCGTCGATCATCACGCCGATATAGGACTGGGTGCGGCTGAAAACCAACGGCTCGCGGCCTGTTGCGGCCAAGGCGGCGTTCAATCCCGCTACCAGCCCCTGCCCGGCGGCCTCCTCATATCCGGTGGTGCCGTTGATCTGTCCAGCCAGGTAGAATCCGGCAAGCCGCTTGGTTTCGAGTGTCGGTTTCAGCTCGCGCGGATCGACATGGTCATACTCGATGGCATAGCCATGCTGGATGATCCGGACATTCTCCAGCCCGGGAATGGTGCGGATAAACGCGTCCTGCACGTCGCGGGGCAAGGAGGTCGAGATCCCGTTCGGGTAAACTGTGGTGTCGTCAAGCCCCTCCGGCTCCAGAAAGATCTGATGACCATCCCGTTCGCCGAATTTGACGATCTTGTCCTCGATCGATGGACAATAGCGCGGTCCGACGCCGGCTATCTGCCCTGAATACATCGCGGAGAGGCTGATGTTGTCGGCAATGATCTTGTGGGTGGCGGGCGTCGTGCGCGTCACGCCGCACCGGATCTGCCGTTGCGGAACCGAATCGGTCATGAAGGAAAACGGAACCGGTTCTTCATCGGCCTCCTGCCACTCGACCCGATCCCAGTTGATTGTGCTGCCGTCGAGTCGAGCGGGGGTCCCGGTCTTCAGCCGCGCCAAGCTGAAGCCAAGTCTCTCCAGCGTATCCGAGAGGCCCAGCGCCGGCGCCTCGCCAACCCTCCCGGCTGGGGTTTTCTCATTGCCGATGTGGATGAGGCCGCGCAGGAAGGTTCCCGTTGTCAGGACAACGGTCGAAGTCTCGATGCGGCGGCCGCCAATTAGCAGAACCGCACTGACACGGCCATCGGCAATCTCTAGGTCGTCAACTTCCGCGGCCATGATGTCGAGCCCGTTAATAGCTGCTAGCTGCTCCTGGATGCTCTCGCGGTAGAGGCGCCGATCCGCTTGGGTGCGGGGCCCACGGACAGCGGGTCCCTTGCGCCGATTGAGCATGCGGAACTGAATTCCCGCATGATCCGCGGCCCGGCCCATGATGCCGTCCATCGCATCGACCTCTCGGACGAGATGCCCCTTTCCAAGCCCGCCTATCGCGGGATTGCAGGACATTACGCCGAGGTTGTCGAGCCGCAAGGTGACCAGGACGGTCCTGGCGCCGAGCCGAGCCGCGGCAGCAGCCGCTTCACAGCCCGCATGCCCGCCACCGATCACCACCACGTCATAGTTCATTGCCATTGCGATTGCCCGTTGATGCTTGATTGCGGAACAGATGTTTCACGTGGAACACATGCGATTCCATTTGCTTGGTGTTCCACGTGAATCATTTTCCAACGCAGAATTCGGAGAAGATTACGCCCAGCAAGTCCTCGACGTCCACCCTGCCTGTCATCCGGCCCAATGCAGCCCCGGCGAGGCGCAGATGCTCAGACCGCAACTCAATCGCGGCACCGATTGCGGTTGCCGCCAATGAAAGTTCCTCGCGGCAGACGTTCAGCAGATCCCGGTGGCGCTGCCGATTGGCCGACAGAGGCGATGCAGAAGACCCTATCTCTTTGATATTATTCGATATAATGGTTACCAACTGATCCACGCCTGCGCCGCTCAGCGCCGACACTGAGATGTCCGCCTCGGCCGGCGACGCACCGTCCGTGCGATCGGACATTGTCCGCACCCGCAGCAGATTCGGGTGGTGGACTTCAGCGCCTTCGTGCGTCATGCCGGGAGCCACGAGATACAAAACCAGATCAGCGCTTTCAACAGCCTGCAGCGCCCGACGAATGCCTTCCTTCTCGACCGCGCTCGTCGTATCACGCAGCCCCGCGGTGTCCTGCAGGATCACCAGATACCCGCCGAGATCGAGGCGAACCTCGACAATGTCCCGCGTCGTGCCTGCCTCGTCGGAAACGATGGCGATTTCCCTGTCGGCCAACCGGTTGAGCAGCGTCGATTTCCCCGAATTGGGCCTGCCCACCAGCGCCACACGGTAACCCTCGCGCACGATTTCCCCCCAGTGCATTCCCGAGAGGTGCAGGCCGATCTCTTCACTTAGATCGCGCATGTCCCGCAGCACCGCTTCGGAGAGGGAATTGGGCACGTCCTCCTCATCTGAGAAATCGAGTTCTGCCTCGATCATGGCCCGGGCATGGGTAAGGCGCTGAGCCCAGCCGGCATAGACGGCTGCCAATGCTCCACCCGCCTGATCGAGTGCCATCCGTCGCTGAGCCGCGGTCTCGGCCTGAATAAGGTCCGCCAGGCCTTCGACCGCCGTCAGGTCCATCTTGCCGTTGTCGAAGGCGCGGCGGGTGAATTCGCCGCCTTCCGCCTGGCGCAGACCCGGCAAGGCGCCCAGTGCCTGACAGCAGGCGTCGACGACCGCCCGGCCGCCATGCAATTGAAGTTCGGCGCAGTCTTCGCCGGTGAAGGAGGCCGGGGCGGGAAAGAACAGCACCAGGCCGCGGTCGATCAGCTCACCGTTCTGGAACCGAATCGATTTCAGCACGGCCGCCCGCGGCTCGGGAACGGCCCCGCAGAGCGTTTCGAGTGCGAATCGAACCGCAGGCCCGGACAGGCGGATTACCGCAACGCCGGCAGGCACCTGGCCCGATGATAGCGCATAGATCGTGTCTCGCACCCGGTCCAGCTCCAGATCAGTGACCGCCGTGGCCGTGCAGCCCCGAGAGAGCAGCCCGCCTCTGCGGCGGCCATGCACGGCTCGCCCCCGACGCGCTTCCATTCATATGGAAAACGCGCGGGTACGGCAGCCTCAGGTGTTCATCGAATCGAAGAAATCGCTGTTGGTCTTCGTCTGCTTCAGCTTGTCGATCAAAAACTCGATCGCATCGGTGGTGCCCATCGGCGCCAGGATGCGGCGGAGCACGAAGATCTTTTGCAGATCCGCACGCGGAACCAGCAGGTCTTCTTTCCGCGTGCCGGACTTGAGAATATCCATCGACGGATAGATCCGCTTGTCGGCGACCTTGCGATCGAGCACGATTTCCGAGTTGCCCGTGCCCTTGAATTCCTCGAAGATCACTTCGTCCATGCGCGAGCCCGTATCGATGAGCGCGGTGGCGATGATCGTCAGCGAGCCGCCTTCCTCGATGTTGCGGGCCGCGCCGAAGAAGCGCTTCGGGCGCTGCAGCGCGTTGGCGTCGACACCGCCCGTGAGAACCTTGCCGGATGACGGCACGACGGTGTTGTAGGCGCGGCCGAGCCGGGTGATCGAATCAAGCAGGATGACCACGTCGCGTCCATGCTCGACCAGGCGCTTGGCCTTCTCGATGACCATTTCCGCCACCTGGACGTGACGCACGGCCGGTTCGTCGAAGGTCGAGGATACGACTTCGCCCTTAACCGAGCGCTGCATGTCGGTGACTTCCTCCGGCCGCTCGTCGATGAGCAGCACGATGAGATAGCATTCCGGATGATTGGCGGTAATCGAGTGGGCAATGTTCTGCAGCAGCACGGTCTTGCCCGTGCGCGGCGGCGCCACGATCAGCCCGCGCTGGCCCTTGCCAAGCGGGGCGATGAGGTCGATCACCCGGGCCGAGAGATCCTTTGTGGTGGGATTCTCGACTTCCATGCGGAAGCGTTCATCTGGGTAGAGTGGCGTCAGATTGTCGAAATGGACCTTGTGGCGGATCTTCTCCGGGTCCTCGAAATTGATCGTGTTGACCTTCAACAGCGCGAAATAGCGCTCGCCGTCCTTGGGTCCGCGGATCGGACCTTCGACGGTATCGCCCGTCTTGAGCGAGAAGCGCCGGATCTGCGAGGGCGAAATGTAGATATCGTCGGGACCCGGCAGGTAATTCGCATTGGCCGAGCGCATGAACCCGAAGCCGTCCTGAAGCAATTCGACGACGCCTTGGCCGATGATCTCGACATCCTGCGCCGCCAGTTTCTTGAGGATGGCAAACATCAACTCCTGTTTGCGCAGCACGCTGGCATTCTCGACCTCGACCGATTCGGCAAAAGCGAGCAGATCAGTCGCGGACTTGTTCTTGAGCTCTTGAAGCTTCATTTCCTGCATCGGAAATCCATGTCACAAAAATAGTAGGGGAAAGCGGGCACGAAAGCGGTTTGCGAACTAAACCGACAACACCATTTCTGGTGCCCGCCAAAGGAGGCATGAGGGTTAGATAGCGATTCACGTGAAACGTCGCAAGCCCTGTTTGCACCGCCGGCCCCCGCGGATGCGGCCAAATCCGGGAAAATCGATTGAAATCAGGCGAACGGCTTGACGATCACCATGATCAGCGCGACCAGCATCAGCAGTGTGGGGATCTCGTTGACCATCCGCCACTGGCGGGCGGTGAATCGGTTGGAACCTGAGGCGAATCGCCTGGTCGCCTGTGACAGGAATCCGTGGAACGCCGTCAGCCCCACCACGGCGGCGATCTTCACCCACAGCCAGGGGCCGTAAAAGCCGAACCCCTTCCAGGCCAGCCACAGACCGCTGCCCCACACCACCAGCATGGCCGGCCTCATGATCACCTTGAGCAAGCGCGCTTCCATCACGGCAAAAGTCGAGGCGGCATCCCCGTCCCGATCGGCCTCGCTGTGGTAGACGAATATCCGAGGCAGGTAGAACAGTCCCACCATCCAGGAGATCACCGCCGCCACATGCAGCACCTTCAGCCAGGGATAGATCCACTCCGGCTGATAGACAATTCCCGCGCCGGCCAGCACCAGCACCAAAGCGATCGAGGCGAAGGCCTTGTTCCTCGCCTTCCGGCCTTCGGCGGCGCCGGTCGTGGGCTCGCTCACGCGCCGCTCCAGCGCCGCACCCGCTCGACCAAGCGGACGACGCTCGCGGGATCCGCCTGCGGCGTGATGCCGTGACCGAGGTTGAAGATCAGCGGACCATCGCCCAGATCGGCCAGCACCCGATCGACGCCCTCGTCCAGCGCGGTGCCACCGGCCACGACCCGCATCGGGTCGAGATTCCCCTGCACGGCTCCGTCCTGCTGGATCTTCCGGGCCAGCGACCGCGGCACCGTCCAGTCCAGACCGACGCAATCCACCTTCGTTCGCTGCCGGTAATCTTCCAGCAGCACACCGGCACCCTTGGCGAAGCCGATGATCCTCGCTTCCGGATGCGCTGCCCGGACCCGCTCGACCATCCTCTGCACCGGGCGGACGGAATAAAGATCGAACTCGGTCTCTCCCAGCACGCTGGCCCAGGAATCGAAGATCTGCACGGCGTCCGCGCCGGCGTCGAGCTGCCTGATCAGGTAGTCCGCCGACGCATCGGCCAGCAGCGCCAGCAGCTTTGCGAATTCGTCCGGGTGCCGCATGGCGAACAGGCGGGCCGGCGCCTGGTCCGGCGTGCCATGCCCGGCAATCATATAGGTCGCCACCGTCCACGGCGCGCCACAGAATCCCAGCAGAGTGGTCGGATCGGGCAGTTCCCGGCGCAACCGCGAGACCGTCTCATAGACGGGAGCCAGATGGCTGTGCATGCCCGACGGATCCAGTGCGGCGATCTCGTCGGCGCCGATCGGTGTCAGCAAAGGGCCTCTGCCCTCTTCAAAGCGCACATCCCTGTCGAGCGCATCGGGAATGACGAGGATGTCGGAGAACAGGATCGCCGCATCAAAGCCATACCGCCTGATCGGCTGCAGTGTCACCTCGACGGCCAGGTCGGGTGTGTAGCACAGGTCGAGAAAGCCGTTGGCCGAGGCCCTTGTCTCACGGTACTCCGGCAGATGCCTGCCTGCCTGGCGCATCAGCCATATCGGTGGGGGAGACAACCGCTCACCGTCGAGAACCCTCAAGACCTTGCGTTCCGACTTCATCCACAGCATCCCTTCTATAAAGAAATCCTTTTATGAAAGGATTCTGATTCTATGAGTCTGTGGGTTCCAGGGATTAAACCCCATCCACAGCTTGTCCACAGGCCGTTCATATAGAGCCGGCGCGCCGTGGAGCGCAACACCCCGGCGGCATTCGCCGCGCCGCAATCGCAAGCATCTGAAAAACAATCATTTTTCAATCTCTCCCCGGTCCAGCGAAATTCCCCGCCGACTTATCCCCCGCGATCGGCGGATTGCCGCGGAATCTTTCCCGCAAATGGCCGGTGTGGATAAACTGCCTCCTTCTCCCTTGCCAAAGCCGGCCGACGGTCCTTACGTCAGACTTATCCAGCATTCTCAACAGGGACTCGTGAATCTTGTGGAGCAGACCAAAAACTACTTCCATCTGCATCTGATTTCGGACTCCACCGGCGAAACCCTGATGGCGGCGGGCCGTGCCGCCGCCGCCCAGTTCCAGTCCGCCCAGGCGCTCGAGCATGTGTATCCGCTGATCCGTACCCGCAAGCAGCTCTTCGGGGTTCTCGACGCGATCGACGGCGCGCCTGGCATCGTCCTCTACACCATCGTCGACCCCGAGCTGGCATCCTTCATCGAGCTGAGATGCCGCGACATGGGCCTGCCCTGCGTGTCGGTGCTGCAGCCGGTCATCAATGTGTTCCAGACCTATCTCGGGGCGCCGTCGCGGGGCCGGGTGGGTGCGCAGCATGCCATGAACGAGGACTATTTCCGCCGCATCGATGCGCTCAATTTCACCATGGATCATGATGACGGCCAGTTGCCGCCGGATTTCGACGAAGCCGACCTCGTCATCGTCGGCATTTCCCGCACCTCGAAGACTCCCACCAGCATCTATCTCGCCAACCGCGGCATCAAGACCGCCAACATTCCGATCGTCTACGGCGTGCCGTTGCCGGAGCGGCTGCTGACCGCCAGCAAGCCGCTGGTGGTCGGGCTGATCGCCTCCGTCGACCGCATCGCCCAGGTCCGCCAAAACCGGCTGCTGGGGACGACCACCGGGTTTCAGGGCGAACAGTACACCGATCGCGCCCTGATCGGCGAGGAGCTCAAATATGCCCGCTCGCTCTGCACGCGGCACGGCTGGCCCGTCATCGACGTGTCGCGCCGCTCGATCGAGGAAACCGCTGCCGCCATTCTTGCTTTGCGAACCAAGTGGCGTTAACCCCGAATCCCTGACACGGCCATACCGGATACCGATCCATGACCCCATCGCTCATTCTGGCGTCCTCGAGTCCCTTTCGGAAGATGCTGCTGGCCAATGCCGGAATTCGTTTCGAAGCCGAATCGGCGTCCACCGACGAGCGGGCCGTCGAGGAAACCCTGAAGGACACCGGTGCCGGCCCCGACGACGTGGCCCTTGTCCTTGCCGAGGCCAAGGCGCAGGACGTCGCCGCGCGCCATCCCGGCGCGCTGGTCATCGGCTCGGACCAGACCCTGTCCCTGGGAGATCAGCTCTTTCACAAGCCGGCCGACATGGACGCGGCCCGTCGTCAGCTGCTGAAGCTGTCCGGCCGCACCCATCAGCTCAACAGCGCCGTTGTTCTTGTGCGCGGCGACACGACGCTCTGGCGCCATGTCGCCGTCGCCCGGCTGACGATGCGGGCGCTCGATCCGGGGTTTGTCGGTCGGTATCTCGCGGTGGCCGGCGACCGGGTGCTGTCGAGCGTCGGCGCCTATCAGCTCGAGGGTGAAGGCGTACAGCTGTTCGACCGGATCGAGGGCGACTATTTCAGCATTCTCGGCCTGCCGCTCCTGCCGCTGCTTGCAGAATTGCGGCGCCTGGGAGCGATCGATGGATAAGACGGTTCCGCCGCGGGCCTTTGTCGCGGGCCATCCGGTGAGGCACTCGCGCTCCCCCCTCATCCATGGCCACTGGCTGAAGACGGCCGGCATCCCAGGATCCTACGAAAAGCTCGAGATTGCGCCCGAGGCCTTCGGCGCGTTCATCGGCTCGATGAAGGATGGCAGTGCGCCCTTCGTCGGCGGCAATGTCACCATCCCCCACAAGGAAGCGGTCTTCGGCTTTGCCGACGATGTCGACGAGACTGCCCGGTTGATCGGGGCGGCGAACACGGTCTGGCTCGAGGAAGGACGGATTCGGGCCACCAACACCGACGCCTATGGCTTCGCCGCCAACCTGGATGAAGGTCACCCCGGATGGGACAGCGGAGCCACCGCCGTGGTGCTGGGTGCCGGCGGCGCAAGCCGGGCGGTGATCCACGCGCTTCTGCAGCGCGGATTCGGCTCCGTCCGGGTGAGCAACCGCGGCAAGGCCAGAGCGGTGGAGTTGTCCGATCGTTTCGGACCGCGGGTCAGCGCCCTCGGGCTGGACGATCTGCCCGATCTCATGGCTGGCGCCGATCTGTTCGTCAACACCACCTCTCTGGGCATGGACGGCTCGGACGTGCCGCCCATCGACTTCAGCCCGATGGCAGAGGGCGGCCTGGTGACCGATATCGTCTACGTCCCGCTGATGACGCCGATCCTGGCCATGGCGCGCGCGCAGGGTCGGCCGACGGCGGATGGACTTGGCATGCTGCTGCACCAGGCGGTGCCCGGATTCGAGATCTGGTTCGGCCTTCGCCCCAGGGTGACGCCGGAGCTCCGGCAGCTGGTCATCGACGACATGGAGATGGGGCAATGATCGTCATCGGCCTGACCGGTTCGATCGGCATGGGGAAAACCACCACCGCGTCAATGTTCGCCGCCGAGGGCATTCCCGTCATCAGTGCCGACGACGTCGTCCATGATCTTTACGAGGGCGAGGCCGCACCGCTTGTCGAGAGCGCCTTTCCCGGCACGACCGTCAATGGGCGGGTTGATCGCCAGATGCTCGGAGCCCGGCTGCTTGCAGATCCGAGCGGCTTCAAGCGGCTCGAAGCGATCGTGCATCCGCTGGTCAGGGCGGCCGAGCAGGCGTTTGTCGAGCAGCACCGCCGCGCAGGGGCAGAACTTGTCCTCGTCGATGTTCCGCTGCTGTTCGAGAGCGGCGCCACCGGCCGGGTCGACCGGGTCGTGGTCGTCAGCTGCGATCCGGACATCCAGAAAGAGCGTGTATTGGCCCGGCCCGGGATGACCGCGGACAAGTTCGAGGCTATTCTCGCCCGGCAGTTGCCCGACAGCGAGAAGCGGGCCAGGGCGGACCATGTCATCGACACCGGCCTGGGGCTGGAAGCGGCGCAACGCCAGGTCGCCGAGCTGGTCGCCCGCCTGCGCGCCGAGGCGCAGGGGAAGGATGGAACCGATGCGTGAGATTATCTTCGACACCGAAACCACCGGGCTCGACAACCGCTCCGACCGGATCATCGAGATCGGCGGCATCGAACTCGAGAACCAGTTTCCCACCGGCCGGACGCTGCACATCTACATCAATCCGGATGGACGCAAGGTGCATCCGGATGCGCTCGCCGTGCACGGCATCACCGATCAGTTCCTGCTCGACAAGCCGACATTCGCTGCCGTGGCCGAGGAAATCCTCGCATTCTTCGACGGCGCGAAATATGTCGCCCACAACGCCAATTTCGACATGGGGTTCCTGAACGCGGAGTTCGCGCGGCTCGGCATACCGCCGATCGATGCGGAGATGGTCATCGACACGCTCTCGCTTGCCCGCCGCCGCCATCCGATGGGGCCGAACAGCCTCGATGCGCTCTGCCGGCGCTACGGCATCGACAATTCGCATCGCAACCGCCATGGCGCGCTTCTCGACGCCGAATTGCTGGCCGATGTCTATATCGAAATGCTCGGCGGCCGCCAGGCGGCGCTCGGACTGATGGCCGAGCCTGCCGCAACGGTCGTCGTCGCCCGCGAAGAGGTAGTCATCCAGATCGGTGCCCGGCCCGACATCCTGCCCCCGCGGCTGACCGAGCTGGAGCTCGAGGCCCATGCCCGTCTGGTTGCCCGTCTGGGGTCGAAGGCGATCTGGCCTGCCGCAAACTGAAAGGCCCGCGAATCCGCGGGCCACACTCTCAGTCCTGCCTTGCCGGCCTCAGTTGGTCGGCGCGGAGACCTTGGCTCGGGCGCTCTCTTCGGCCATGCGCTGCGAGAACATCTGCGCGAAATCGATCGGGTCGATCATCAGCGGCGGAAAGCCGCCGTTGCGGGTGGCTTCCGAGACGATCTGGCGGGCGAACGGGAAGATGAGCCGCGGGCATTCGATGAACAGCAGCGGCAGCATGTGCTCCTGCGGGAAATTGGTGATCCGGAACACGCCGCCGTAAACAAGCTCGACATTGAACAGCACGGCACTGCCGTCCTTGGCCTCCGCGTTCAACGTCAGCAGCACGTCAAAATCGTTCTGCGCAATCGGATTGGCGTTGACGTTGACGTTGATGCTGATGTCGGGCGCGCGTTCGCGCTGGCCCAACGATTTCGGTGCGCCCGGATTTTCGAAGGAGAGATCCTTCACATACTGGGCCAGCACTTTGAGCATCGGTGCTTCGCCATTTGGCTTCGGAGCGTCAACCTTGCCGGTTTCGCTCTTGCTCGTTTCGTCTTTTGCCATGTGGCAGATCCTCGTCCAAATGCCCTGCGCTTGCGGAAAGGCGGTTGATTTTCGCCCGATTGGCTAGCATTTCGATCCGGCGCTTACAACCCGTCTTCTGAGTCGCGGCGGCGATGCTGCCCATCCGACAAGCGTCCATTCCCGCCCGACCAGGGCGAATCGGGATCGCGCCGATAGTCTTCGGAATCAAGATCCACAACAGGGCTGCCGTCCGTGGGGCGCGGACCTCCGTCGGGCCGCGGCGGAAAGCCCGAGGCGAAGGATCCGCCCGCCGCACCCGCGGCAACCACCGTGATCCGCGACCTGATCAGCCGCCAGGCCATGTCGCGGATGGCGGGGACGAACAACAGGAAGCCGAGGCTGTCGGTGACGAAACCCGGCGTGAGCAGCAGGACGCCGGCCACCAGGATCATGGCGCCATGGGCCAGATCGCGGCCCGGCACCCTGCCCGCCTTGGTCTCGGCGCTGATCCGGGCCATGATGCCGAATCCCTGCCAGCGCAGCAGCGCCGTTCCGATGACGGCGGTCACCAGCACCAGCGCCAGGGTGGCAAAGACGCCGATGAGGCCGCCGACAAAGACGAAGACGGCGATTTCCGCCAGTGGCACTGCCAGCAGCAGCAGGGGTATGAACGAGAAACGCATGATTATTCGATCCGATGGTCAGGCAGCTGGCATATAAGTGTCCCGAATGCCATTTTGAATGGTGCTTGCGTTTGATTGATGGCTGTGCCGGGATTATATGCAAGCCTGTAATTTTGAAACTGAAAGAAGGCGCCGATGGGTTCTTTTGATTTTGTGACGTTCTTCTTCTTTGTCGCCGCGGTGATCATATTCATCCAGCTTCGTTCGGTCCTCGGCAAGCGGACCGGCAAGGAACGTCCGCCGGTGGACGTGAGCGCGCGCGACCGCGTGCCGGCTCCCGACGCGCGCGATGACCCGAAGGTGGTCACCCTGCCGCGCCGGCCCCGCGAAGGCCAGGAGGCAGAAGCCACATCCGTCATCGACGCCTATGCCGTGCCTGGCACCGATCTCAACGCCGGGCTCAAGCAGTTGCATGCCAGCGATCCGTCGTTCGTGCCGGAGGAATTCGTCAAGGGAGCGAGCGCCGCCTATGAGATGATCGTCACAGCCTTCGCCGAGGGGGACCGGAAGACGCTGAAGAACCTGCTGTCGCGCGAGGTCTACGACGGCTTCGTGACTGCCATCACCGAGCGCGAGCAGCGCGGCGAGACAGTCCGGTCGAATTTCGTGGGCATCGAAAAGGCCAGCATCATCCAGGCCGAGATGAAGGGATCTGAAGCCAATCTCACGGTCCGCATCGTCAGTCAGCTGATTTCGGCCACTCTTGACCGGGACGGCAAGGTGATCGAGGGCGACACCGAGGAGGTGACGGAGGTCAACGACGTCTGGACCTTCGCCCGTGACACGGGTTCGCGCGATCCGAACTGGAGGCTGATTGCGACGGAAGCGGACCAGTAATGGGGTTTTCGCTTCGGCGATCCGCCTACGGCGACCTGCGCGGCTGGTCGGAAGACTCCGTCGACCGCGCCTTTGTGGCTTTTCGCCGCTCCGCCCGACAGGCCATCTCTGTCGGGCCCTACCGCACCGGCCGCATCGGTGCGGGTCATGAGGACTTCCGGCCGGCCTTCGCCGCCGCCGCGGAGACGGGCAATCAGCACCTCGATGCCGGGGCGGCGCGCCGGTTCTTCGAGACCTGGTTTCTGCCCTACGCCATAACGCTCGATGATGGCGGAAGCGGATTGGTGACCGGCTTTTACGAGCCTGTCGTCGAGGTCCGGGCCACCCCCGATGCGCGCCATGTCCATCCGTTTCTCCGCCCGCCGCTCTCGCTCATCAAGGTGTTGGACCCGGCCAATCCGCCGACCGGCATCCCCGAAGGCTTCGCCTTCTGCATGAGGGACGGCGAAACCTGGCGGATCTGCCCGGACCGGGGGGCCATCGAGACCGGCGCCCTGGCGGGCCAGGGCCTGGAGATCGCCTATGCCGCGGAAAAGGCGGATGTGTTCTTCGCCCATGTCCAGGGTGCGGCGCGACTGGATTTCGGCGACGGCACCCGCACGCGCATCACCTATGCCGCCAAGAGCGGTCATCCGTTCACCGGCATCGGCCGTTTGCTGGTCGACCGCGGCGAAATACCCTTGGGCGAGATCTCGATGCAGTCGATCCGGTCGTGGCTCGCCGCCCATCCGCTGCAGGCGGACGGGCTGATGCGGGAGAACCGGTCCTACATCTTTTTCCGCGAGGCGCCCGTCGACGATGAATCGCTGGGTCCCGTCGCCGCGGCGAAGGTGCCCCTGGAGCCTGGCCGTTCCATGGCGGTCGACCGCACCATCCACACATTCGGCACCCCGTTCTTTGTCTCTGCCCCCGATCTGAAGGATTTCGCAGCCGCGCGGCCGTTTGCGCGGCTGATGATTGCCCAGGACACGGGGTCGGCCATCCTCGGGCCGGCCCGGGGCGACCTGTTCACCGGTTCCGGCGATTCGGCAGGCGACCTGGCCGGCGCGATCCGGAACCATGCGAGCTTCACAATCCTGTTGCCGAAGATCTTCGATGCGTCGAGACTGGCCCGCCATGGCTGACAGGGATCGCAAGCTCACCCACGAGGACCGCATCGTCTGGGAGACCGTCGCCCGCACCGTGCGGCGATTGTCCGGCCAGGCCCACCCGGTCGTCGTCGAAAATGATACCATGGACGGTTTGATGTCGCCTGCCGCCGATGCCGCGGCGCCGGCTGACGTCAAAAGGCCCGTCGCGGATCCGGCGCATCCGCCCCGCACCGTCAAGCCGCAGCCGCGGCTGCATCCGATCGAGAGGCCGGTGCAGAAGAAGCTGGCGCGCGGACGGCTGGCGATAGACGGCAAGATCGACCTGCATGGGCTCAACCAGAGCGAGGCGCACAACCTTCTTTTCGATTTTCTGATGCGCGCCCATCAGCGCGGCTCGCGTCATGTGCTCGTGGTGACCGGCAAGGGCTCATCAATGGGCAGCGAGGGTGTGCTCAAGCGCGCGGTTCCGCAATGGCTGGTCAAGCCGGAATTCCGCTTTCTGGTCTCGGGCCATGAACCGGCCGCACGCGGGCATGGCGGTGACGGCGCCATGTATATCCGGCTCCGGCGGCAGCGGGACGATCCGGCATGACCCCTTTCGGCGCCGCGATCAGAAAGCTCCGCACCGAGCGCGGCGTCACCCAGCGGCAGATGGCCGCTGCCCTCGGGGTCTCCGCCGCCTATCTGTCAGCTCTCGAGCACGGGCACCGCTCGGAGCCCAATTGGGAAACGGTGCAGCGGATCATCGGTTTTTTCAATGTCATATGGGACGATGCGGAAGAGCTTCAGCGGCTGGCGTCGCTGTCGCGTCCGCGGGTGGTCATCGACACCGCCGGCCTGTCGGCCAGGGCAACCGAAATTGCCAACCGGCTTTCGGCCGGGATGCGGCATCTCGATGAACAGGCATTGGACGAGCTCGACCGGCTGCTGCTTTCGGCGAACCCGCAGGACCGCCGGCCCCCGCCGGACAGGCACCGGTAGCCATGGTCTTGAGCGTCAGTGAGCCAGCACGGCCCGGAGCTCGGCTTCCCTGTCGTTGATCAGCCAGCCGTAATAATTCTCCTCCGGCAGGCGCTTGTCGCCACTGCGGTTCTTGCGCGCGATGTCGCGGGCGCGCTGGACCGAATTGCCCACATTGTAGAGCGTCGCCGTCAGGCCCGGATTGCGGGATATGTCGAAACCGGCGATGGTCCTGTAGGCGTCGATCGCCTCACGGATATCGGCCGCCATGTAGGCAAGACTCGAATCCGGATCCATGATCGCCTTGTAGATGCTGGCGGCGTTGCTCGCCTGCAGTCGCGACGCACCCGACACGGCCGCCACGCGGTCGCTGTTCATCAGCGCCGTCAGCGGGCTCAGCTGGCCAAGCCCGAAGGTCTGTCCGGCGTAGAAAGGCTGAAAGAACACCGCGCTGAAGCGGTCGTCGGGAAAGGACTTCCCATCGACTTTCTTGCCGCGGAATACGGTGTTCCAGACGTTCTCGCGGCATGACCACAGCGCGTAGGAGCTCTTGATCCTGTCACACTCGGAAAATTGCGGGCGGGCGACGAAATCCATGATTGCCTCGCCGGCGTGCTCGAAACGGAAGCTCTCGCCCGCATAGGAAATCGCCTTGACGTAGTAGGTCTGCAGCTGGTCATAGGCATCCACATTGTAGGTGTGCTCGCCCACCAGGGCGCCGACGATGTGGATGGGGTCGATCCCGTAACTCGAGGCGGCCTTCTTGATCTTTCCGCGCAGTCCCGAATCGCGCTCGATGAGATCGCGAATCCGCTCGTACTTGGCGTCGAAGGTGGATTTGGTCGCTTTGGTGCGGCGCACCGACGCGCCGGGAATGTCGGGCTGCTCGCTGTGGCGGTTTCCGGGGGGAACGACCTCCACTGCGCCGGCTGCAGGCCCCATGGAGAAAAGGGTGGCCAAGGCAAGACCGGCGACGACGAGGAAGTGACGCGGATTTGCGGCCATCACGCAGGGCTCCTTCGAGACGTGTCGAGCCCGGCGCGCCGGCTCGACGAAAGGGAATCCTGCCGATTGCACGCCTTGGAGGCGACCTACAGGATGAAACGGGACAGGTCGGTGTTCTGCGCCAGATCGCCGACATGCTTGCGGACATAGTCTGAATCGATCGTGATTGTCGACCCTGGCTTGTCCGGCGCATCGAAGGAAATTTCGTCCAGAACCCGTTCCATCACCGTCTGCAGCCGCCGCGCACCGATGTTCTCGACGCTGTCATTGAGGTGGACCGCCACTTCCGCCAGCGCATCGATCGCGTCCTCGGTGAAACTCAGGCCGACCTGTTCCGTCGCCATCAAGGCAATGTATTGCTTGATCAGACTGGCTTCCGTCTCGGTCAGGATGCGCCGGAAATCGTCCTTGCCGAGCGCCCTCAGCTCGACCCGGATCGGCAGCCGGCCCTGCAGTTCCGGCAGCAGGTCCGATGGCTTGGAGACATGAAAGGCGCCGGAGGCGATAAACAGAATGTGATCGGTCTTCACCGGCCCGTACTTCGTGGCCACCGTCGTGCCTTCGACCAGCGGCAGCAGGTCCCGCTGCACGCCTTCGCGCGAAACCCCGGCGCCGCCCATGGCGCCGTCGCGGCTGGCGATCTTGTCGATCTCGTCGATGAAGACGATGCCGTCGTTCTCGGCCGATCGCAGCGCTTCCTGGTGCACCTGCTCCATGTCCAAGAGCTTGTCGGATTCGTCGTTGACCAGCAGGTCGTGGGAATCCTTCACCTTGGTCTTGATCTTCTTGGAGCGGCCGCCCATCGCCTTGCCGAGCAGGTCGCCGATGTTGAGCACCCCGATGCTGCCGCCCGGCATCCCCGGCAGTTCGAACTGCGGCGTGCCCGATTCGGCGACCTCGATCTCGATGTCCTTGTCGTCGAGCAGGCCGTCGCGCAGCTTCTTGCGGAACGATTCCCGGGTGGCGGGTGATGCGGTGGAACCGACGAGGGCGTCGAGAACCCGCTCTTCCGCGTTCAGATGCGCCTTGGCCTTGACCTCGTCTCGCTTGCGCTCTCGCACGATGCCGATACCCACTTCGACCAGATCCCGGATGATCTGCTCCACGTCACGGCCGACATAGCCGACCTCGGTGAATTTCGTCGCTTCCACCTTGATGAAGGGCGCGCCGGCGAGCTTGGCCAGGCGGCGCGAGATCTCGGTCTTTCCGACCCCCGTGGGTCCGATCATCAGGATGTTCTTCGGCATCACCTCGTCACGCAGCGGACCGGACAATTGCTGCCGGCGCCAGCGGTTGCGCAACGCGATCGCCACGGCGCGCTTGGCATCCTTTTGACCGATGATGAAGCGGTCCAGTTCGGAGACCGTTTCGCGGGGGGAGAAAGTCGACATGCGGTTCAAGCCCTGATGGGAGGAAGTCTGTTGATCAGCGATGTGGGAAGGATGGAGCCAACAATCAAGCGCCGGATCCGCTGCCAGCCCGCGCCGAAGAGGATGACCAGCGAGCCGATCGCCAGCAAAATCAAAGCGAAGGGTGGAATACCGGTGGTGTTGGCGGCGTTGCTGACAAGGTAGTAAATCCCGATCGAGCCGAAATAGGCCAGAGTGGGAACCAGCAGCGAGCGGCGATCGATGGCCAGTGCGATGAAGACGAACGACGCGATCAGCACGCCGAGCAGGATGCCGGCGGTGGTGTCCGGGTCGATGCGTCCGAACGCCACGTCCTGGCCGGTTGCCAGGATGAACAGCGGGTGCACCAGCAGCGGCGCCGAGACGACGTGCAGCCAGAAGGCGCAGTCCGACCAGATCGTTTCACGATTGCGGTCATGCAGGTCGAGCGCCACGGCGCCGGCGAAAATCAGGCCGCCGCACAGCAGCGGCACGATCAGCGCCTTTTCCAGGATGGCCGGAAGCTGCTCGGCCGTCGGAGCGGCGATGGCTCCGGTGACCACGGAATCGTAGAGGAACAGCACGGCGAACAGAAACGCCAGGCCGGTCAAGAGCAGCGCCGTCACGGCGGCCAGAACCGGAACCCGGAAGCGCCAGAAATAGGCGGCCACGGCCGCGATTCCGCCGCCTGCCACGATCATGCCGATCTGGACGGCATCGCCGCGCAGCGCGACGGCCTTGACCAGCGAGTTGATCGCCATGAGGTCGAAGCGCTGCGCCACCAGATAGACCAGCAGCGTGAGCACGGCGGCCGAGTAGCCGAGGCCGAGCACGGTGCTCGACAGGCGCATCCGCCGCTGGCGGGTGACGATTTCCGCGACGACGACGGTTCCCGCCAGCAGCAGCGCCGCGATGCTGGTCCAGCTGCCCGGCATCAGCGCGGTGAGGGCGAACAGGGCTCCCGAAAACAGGAGCACGATGCCGACGGTGACGAACAGATCGTTGCCGCCGCCGACCAGCCGCATCTGCTCGTCGACCGAGCCGGTTTCGGCTGCATCGGCAAGGGACGGGGGTTCACCGCCGCTGCGCGCAAGCGCCAACAGGGCCTGCCGCTGCGCCGGATTGAGAATGCCGGCGGTGACCGCGCGATCAAGCGTTGCTTCGTCTATCATGCCTGCGTCCTGTGGCTGGGGGCTGCGTCATTGCCCGCAAATGTCATGATGAGCGTGGCCTGGGCAGCGTTGCCGCCAGGGTCGGGTGATACGAGAAACGGTCGGAATCCGGCTTTTTCGTAGGCCCGCACGGCTCTGGCATTGGCCGCATCCGGATCAATGATGATGCTGTCATGACCTTCCGCGACCAGCCGGCGGACAAAAGCCCCAAGGGCCGCGCTGCCCAGCCCTCTCGAGAGGTCGGCCGCCTCGCCGATCGACAGGTCGACGCCGACGCTGTCGGCCGGAACATTCCGCATCCAAGGCGCCTGGGTCAGAAATGGTTCGCACAGATGATCGCCGACATACCAGATCTGGATGTAACCCGCCGGTCGGTCGTCGAGCAGGAACAGGAACGGCCTTGTCGTGTCCCGGCCCTCGACCATGTCGCGGATTTGCCCCAGTTCCGTTTCGGCTTCGCCCCACCACTGCCGCCAGTGCGCTGTCTCCATCCACCGCCCGAGCAGCGGAAGATCATCCCGCGTGACCGGCCGGAAGCTGATGCGGGCGGCGTCAATCAAGCTCGAGGGTCTCGATGACGATATTGCCGTTGGTGTAGACGCAGATGTCGCCGGCTATTTCCATGGCGCGACGGGCGATCTGTTCGGCGGATTTGTCGGTGTCCATCAATGCGCGTGCGGCTGCATAGGCGTAGTTGCCGCCCGAACCGATCGCGATGGTGCCATGCTCGGGTTCCAGCACATCGCCGTTGCCGGTGATCGCCAGCGTGATCGACTTGTCGGCCACCAGCATCATGGCCTCGAGATTGCGCAGATACTTGTCGGTGCGCCAATCCTTGGCAAGCTCGACCGCCGCCCGCATCAACTGGCCCTGATACTGCTCGAGCTTCTTTTCCAGCCGCTCGAGCAGCGTGAAGGCATCGGCGGTCGCGCCCGCGAAGCCGGCAATGACATGGCCGTCCTTGCCGATGAGCCGCACCTTGCGGGCGTTGCCCTTCATCACGGTCTGTCCGAGACTGACCTGTCCGTCGCCGGCCATCACCACCTGGCTGCCCTTGCGGACGGTGATGATGGTCGTGGCATGCATGGTGCCGTAGGGGTTGTGCTCGCCCATGGAACATCCTTTGCTGATTGCCGCATCCGCGCGGCTTCCGGCATATGTAAGGACGGCGCACGGGAATGCAAATCCGCCGCGGCGCGTGCGGCGAAAGCCGTTCTGGATATTTGCGCCCCGGGCTGTTATGGAGCGGCCAAACCATTCTCCGGAGATGCCCGATGGCACTTGCCGAAACCCGACGCGCCGCAGCGGTGTCGCGAAAGACCAATGAGACCGAAATAGCCGTGAGCGTTTCCGTCGATGGAACCGGGGCGGGCAGCATCGCAACCGGCATCGGCTTCTTCGACCACATGCTCGAGCAGCTGTCGCGGCATTCCCTCATCGACATGGAGATTTCCGCCAGCGGCGACCTGCACATCGACGATCACCACACCGTCGAGGACACTGGTATCGCCATCGGCCAGGCGTTGTCGCGGGCGCTGGGCGATCGCAAGGGCATCTGCCGCTATGCCTCCATCGACCTGCCGATGGATGAAACCATGACCCGCGCGGCCATCGACGTGTCCGGTCGGCCGTTTCTGGTCTGGGATGTGCGATTCACCGCCCCCAAGATCGGCGGCTTCGACACCGAGCTGGTGCGCGAATTCTTCCAGGCGCTGGCCCAGCATGCGGGAGTGACCCTGCATGTGCACAATCTTTACGGCGCCAACAGCCACCATATCGCGGAATCCTGCTTCAAGGCGGTGGCGCGTGTGCTCCGGACCGCCTGCGAGATCGACCCGCGCCAGGCCGGGCGCGTGCCCTCGACCAAGGGCACGCTGGTGTAGACCCGGCCGGGTCGGATCGTTGATGGAAGATCGTCATGGCAACTCAGCTCATTCTCGCCCGCCCCGAGGCGCCCCTGCCTGATGACGGCTCCGTCGTCATCAGGGATTCGTTTTCGTGGCCGGCATTCTGGTTCAGCGCCCTCTGGCTGCTGACGAGCCGGCTGTGGCTGCAGGCGGCGCTGGTCATCTTCGGCCTTGTGATCGCCGTCCTGGCCATGGCCACACCGCACTGGACCCTCGCGGGATGTGTTCTCGCCTTCTGCATCGTTCTGTGCGTCGGTCTGGAAGGCGCCAACTGGCGTGTCAGAACTCTGGTGCGGCGCGGCTGGCGTCTAGTCGATGTCATCGAGGCGCCGGATGCGGAGACCGCCTTCGACATGCATGTGGCCGGCTGGCCTGATGCCGCGCGGGTGCTGCGTCCGGCTGCGGCCGCGCCTGCACGGGCTCGTTCGGCCGCCGGCGATGAGCGGGCCTCCATCGGTCTTGTTCCATGGCAGAAGGGTTGAGGCCGATGCAGGTCGCCATCATCGATTACGGCTCGGGCAATCTCCGCTCCGCCACCAAGGCCTTCGAGCGCGCCGCTCGCGAGGCCGGGATCGCCGCCGACATTCTCCTGACGGCGGATGCGGATCTGGTCGCCGGCTGCGACCGGGTGGTGCTGCCCGGAGTTGGCGCCTATGCGGATTGTCTCGCCGGCCTGGACGCAGTGCCCGGCATGCACGAAGCCTTGCGCGAGGTGGTCGAGACCAGGGCGAGGCCTTTTCTCGGCATCTGCGTCGGCATGCAGCTGATGTCGACGCGGGGGCTGGAAAAGACGGTGTCGCCGGGATTCGACTGGATCGGCGGCGATGTCGTCGAGATCACGCCCGACGATCCGGCGCTGAAGATTCCGCAGATCGGCTGGAACACCCTGGACCTGGCGCGCCCGCACCCGCTGTTCGATGGCATCCCCACCGGCCCGGACGGGCTGCACGCCTATTTCGTGCATTCCTATCATCTCAAGGCCGCGTCCGCCGACGACGTTCTGGCGCGAACCGACTACGGCGGCCCGGTGACGGCGGCGGTGGTCAGCGGCAACCGGGCCGGCACCCAGTTTCACCCGGAGAAGAGCCAGACGCTGGGCCTGGCGCTGATTGCCAATTTTCTCCGTTGGAAGCCATGACGATGAACGGGACGGTGACATTCCCATGACGAGCAAGATCCTCTTTCCCGCTATCGATCTGAAGGACGGCCAGTGCGTGCGGCTGAAGCTCGGCGACATGGCCACCGCCACCGTCTACAACGACGATCCCGCCGCCCAGGCGCGGGCCTTCGAGGAGCAGGGCTTCGACTGGCTGCATGTGGTCGATCTCAACGGAGCCTTCGAGGGCCAGTCGGTCAACGGAGGAGCGGTCGAGGCCATTCTCGCGGCGACCGCCAACCCGGTGCAGCTCGGCGGCGGCATCCGCACGCTCGCCCATATCGAAAGCTGGCTTTCCAGGGGCCTCGCCCGCGTCATTCTGGGCACCGTCGCGGTGCGCGATCCGGAGCTCGTCAGGCAGGCCTGCAGGCTGTTCCCCGGCCGGATCGCCGTCGGCATCGATGCCAAGGGCGGCAAGGTTGCCGTCGAGGGCTGGGCCGAAGCCTCCGAACTCGACGTCATCGAGCTGGCGCGGAAGTTCGAGGGCGCCGGCGTTGCCGCCATCATCTACACCGACATCGATCGCGACGGCGTGCTCTCCGGCATCAACTGGGACGCGACCATCGATCTCGCCGAGGCGGTCTCCATCCCTGTCATCGCGTCGGGCGGGCTGGCGTCCATGGCCGACATCGTGCGCATGACGATGCCGGATGCAGCCCGGCTGGAAGGCGTGATCTCGGGCCGGGCGCTCTATGACGGACGCATCGACCCGGCTGAGGCGCTGGCGCTTCTCAAGGCGGATGCGCAACGATGATCGCCGCCGCGCAGACGCCGCGACGCCGGCGCGGCTTTGCCGCGCTCATGTCGGTGCTGCTGGTCGTCATCATCCTGTTTGCCACGGCCCCCCTGCTGTCTGTGCTGCTGTCGAGCTGGATCGCCGCGGCCAATGACTGCGTGCTCAACGAGGGCGGCGTCCACCCCTGCGTCATCGCCGGCGTCGATCACGGCGAGACGCTGGCCATCATGTTCGTGGCCGGCTGGTTCATGTTTTTCACGGTCCCCGCCGGGGCGGCCGCGCTGGCGGTATGGCTCATCGTCCTGGTCCTCGGACTGGTGATGCGCCGACAAGGAAGGAATCCGGCTCAATGACTCTCAAGTCCCGCGTCATCCCCTGTCTCGACGTCAAGGACGGCCGTGTCGTCAAGGGCGTCAATTTCGTCGATCTCGTCGATGCCGGCGACCCGGTCGAGGCGGCGCGCGCCTATGACGTGGCCGGCGCCGACGAACTGTGCTTCCTCGACATCACCGCGTCATCCGACAACCGCGAGACGATCTTCGATGTCATCGCCCGCACCGCCGACCAGTGCTTCATGCCGCTGACCGTCGGCGGCGGCGTCCGGGCCGTCGGCGACATCCGCAAGCTCCTGCTCGCCGGTGCCGACAAGGTCTCGATCAACACCGCGGCCGTCAGCAATCCGGATTTCGTCGCCGAGGCGGCCGACAAGTTCGGCAATCAGTGCATCGTCGTCGCCATCGACGCCAAGAAGGTCTCGCGTCCGGGCGAGTCCGAACGCTGGGAGATCTTCACCCATGGCGGCCGAACGCCCACGGGCATAGACGCGATCGAGTTCGCCGATCGGGTCGTGGCGCTCGGCGCCGGCGAGATCCTGCTCACCTCGATGGACCGCGACGGCACCAAGGCCGGCTATGACATCGCGCTCACGCGCGCCGTCGCCGATGCCATCCGGGCGCCCGTGATCGCCTCGGGCGGTGTCGGTACCCTCGATCATCTGGTCGCGGGAATCCGCGACGGTCATGCCACCGCGGTGCTGGCCGCCTCGATCTTTCATTTCGGGACCTATACAATCCTCGAGGCCAAGAAGCACATGGCCGCAGCCGGCCTGGCGGTCCGCTTGGCATGATGCGGATGGCGGAGCAGCAGCAATGACAGATTTCCGACTTGAAGACCTTGAGCGCATTGTCGCCGAGCGGGCGCAAGCCGACCCGACCCAGTCCTGGACCGCCAGGCTGGTGGCGGGCGGGATGGCAAAGGCGTCGAAGAAGCTCGGCGAGGAGGCGGTCGAGACCGTCATTGCCGCGGTCACGGGCGACCGCCCGGCCCTTGTGCTGGAATCGGCCGATCTTCTCTTTCACCTGCTGGTCGTGTTAAGGGTGGCGGACATTCCGCTGGCCGACGTGCTGGCCGAACTTGAGGCGCGGACGGCGCAATCGGGACTTGCGGAGAAGGCGGCCCGACGATCGGATTGAGTATGGACCAGATGAACAACGCGCCGGCCGCACTGGATCACTTTCGCGGCGACGATTTTTCACCCTACCGATTCTTCACCACGGAGAACTGGGCCGGGTTCCGCGCCGACACGCCCATGACGCTGACCGAGGACGAAGTCCGCCGCCTGAGGTCGCTCAATGATCCGGTCGATCTCGACGAGGTCCGGCGCATCTATCTGTCGCTGTCGCGACTGCTGTCGGCGCATGTCGAATCCTCGCAGATGCTGTTCGAGCAGCGCAAGCGCTTCCTCAACCTGTCCGATGTCTCCAAGACGCCGTTCATCATCGGCATCGCCGGTTCGGTGGCAGTGGGCAAGTCCACCACCGCCCGTGTGCTGGCGGAACTGCTGAAGCGCTGGCCGGCCAGCCCGAAAGTGGATCTGGTGACCACCGACGGCTTCCTCTACCCCAACGAGGTGCTGCGGCGCGAGAATCTGATGGACCGCAAGGGCTTCCCGGAAAGCTACGATGTCGGCACCGTGCTGCGCTTTCTGTCCGACATCAAGGCCGGCCGGCCCAATGTCAGTGCGCCCTGCTATTCGCACATGACCTACGACGTGCTGCCGGGCGAGTTCCAGGTGGTGGACCGGCCCGACATCCTCATTTTCGAGGGCATCAATGTGCTGCAGGTCCGGGATCTGCCGGAGGGCGGCAAGATTGTCCCCTTCGTCTCGGACTTCTTCGATTTCTCGATCTACATCGACGCCGACGAGGCAGACATCCACACCTGGTATGTCGATCGCTTCATGCGGTTGAGGGACACCGCGTTCCGCAATCCGGATTCGTTCTTCCATCGCTATGCGGCGATCAAGGAGGAGGCGGCGCGCGCCATCGCCGAGAACCTGTGGCAGACCATCAACCTGCGCAACCTGCATCAGAACATCCTGCCGACGCGGCCGCGCGCCGACCTGATCCTGCGCAAGGGACCCGACCACCTCATCGAGCAGGTCGCGCTGCGCAAGCTCTGATGCCGTGCCGGCGAGGCCACGGTCAGGGGACGGGTTAAGATGTCCGGGCGAGATGATCGGGTCCGCGGGACGCCGCGACCGACCGACAGTCCTGAGCGCCTCTCCGATCTTGCAGAAC
Organism: Hoeflea marina; assembly: GCF_003182275.1. Taxonomy (GTDB): domain Bacteria; phylum Pseudomonadota; class Alphaproteobacteria; order Rhizobiales; family Rhizobiaceae; genus Hoeflea; species Hoeflea marina. Next base: position 791,633 of record NZ_QGTR01000003.1, on the reverse strand, counting down.
GGGAAAGTGCTCTACGGCCGGGTCACGCGCCGCAGGGTCAGGTTGATCCGGCCGCCGTTCTTCAGCAGCGTCGAGGTCATCGGATAGATCTTGTCGACGCCGTGGAAGGCCAGCCGGCCTTCGCCGCCAAGCACGACGATGTCGCCGCTTTCCAGCCGGAATGACCGGGTGGGTCCGGACCGGCTGGCCTCGCCGATGCGAAACAGGCAGGCATCCCCGAGCGACACGGAGAGCACGGGTGCGTCGAAGTCCTGCTCGTCGCGGTCCTGGTGCAGCCCCATGCGAGCGCCTGCCTCATAGAAATTGACCAGGCAGGCTTCCGGCGGAAAGTCGTAGCCGGAGAATTCGCGCCAGATCTGCAGCAGCCGATCGGGAATCGCCGGCCAGGGCTCACCGGTGACCGGATGGTTTGCCTGGTAGCGATACCCACCCTTGTCGGCGACCCAGCCGAGTGAACCGCAATTGGTCATCCTCACACTGAAGGGCTTTCCGGTTCTGGGCATTTCCGGCCGGAACAGCGGCGCCGCCTCGACCACCGCCCTGATGTCGTCGACGAGCGCCTGCTGGCCCGGGCGGTCGAGCCGCCCGGGAATATGGCGAACGCCTTTCGGCAAGACCATCATCGCTTCACTCCCGGGATCGGCGGTGCTCAGGCGGTCTCCAGCTCCGGAATCCGCAGCACCTGACCCGGATAGATCTTGTCGGGGTGGGAGAGCATCGGCCGGTTGGCCTCGAAGATGACCGTGTGCTTGCTGCCCTTGCCCTTGCCGTAGGCTGCCTCGGCGATCTTCCACAGATTGTCGCCCTTCTTGACGGTGTGGAAACGGGGTTCCACCGCCGCGGTGGATGCCTTGACCAGTTCCGTCATGTCGGCGGAATCGAGCGAGAGGCCGGAATCGGGCACCATCACCTTCAGCTCGGCCGCCTCCACCATGGAGATGCCGAGCGTGTTGCCGACGGCGACGATCGCCTTCTCGAAGATCGACTGATCCTTGACCACGCCGCGCAGGGTTACCTTGTCGCCGTCGACGCTGACGTCGATCTTCTCGGTTCCGAGCTTGTGCGAGTCCAGTTCCTTCTTGATGGCCTCGGCGTCCGGCTCGTCATCGCCGCCCAGGCCAAGCTTCTTGCCGGCCGATTTGATGAAGTCGTAGATACCCATGGAGACTCTCCTGTTGAACCGCGCCCGACTAAAGCACGGGCGCCGGGGCTTGCAAACCCGATTTGTGAGGCCTGGGACCGGACATCACTCCTCGCTCACCTTGCCGCGGGTTCTCTTGAGCTGGCCGCGGCCCGCCTTGGATGTGAGCCGCCGCTCGATCGCGCCCCGCCCGGGCCTGGTCTTCCGCCGCGGCGGCGGCGGCGGCTCCGAGGCCTCGTCGATCAGTTCAAGCAACCGGGCGCGGGCGTCGGCCCGGTTTCGCTCCTGGGTGCGGAACCGGTTGGCCTCGATGATGATCGCGCCCTCCTTCGACACCCGGCTGCCGCCGAGGCGGATCGCGTTGGTCTTCACCCGCTCCGGCAGCGAGGGGGAATTGCGGATATCGAACCGCAACTGGACGGCGGTCGACACCTTGTTGACGTTCTGTCCGCCGGGACCGGAGGCGCGGATGAAGCTCTCGTCGAGTTCCCAGCCGGCGATGACGATCCCGCGGGCGGCGTGAAGCGGAGCGGAGGCCATGGTCTAGATCCGGGTTCCGGCTGGCCGTCGCCCGCGCACGGCTGTCCCGCCAGGGGAAATCCGGCAGGCGGGCGATGATCGGACTGGTGGTGCAACGGTCATGGGGAGCGGCTGTGCCTGAATCGGGACGTCTCGCCCTAGGATGCGCGACAGGCCCCGTCCGGTCAACGGGGCCTGCAAAACCGCTTGCCGCCGGATTGGCCGGCTATTCGGCCGCGATCCGGAAGGCAGGTGCCGCATCGAGAACGGCGCCGTCGACATGGGCCTCGAACTTGGCGAAATTCGCGATGAACATCTGGACCAGCCGGTCGGCCGCCCGGTCGTAGGCTGCGCTGTCGGACCAGGTCGACCGCGGATCGAGAATGGCCGTGTCGACGCCCTCGACAGCGACTGGCACGGAGAATCCGAAATTATCGTCGATCCGGAACCGGGCATCGCTGAGCGATCCGTCAAGCGCCGCTGACAGCAGGGTCCGTGTCGCCTTGATCGGCATCCGCCGGCCGATGCCGTAGGCGCCGCCAGTCCAGCCGGTGTTGACCAGCCAGCAGTTGACGCCGTGATCGTTGATGAAGCGGCGCAGCAGATTGCCGTATTCGGACGGGTGCCTTGGCATGAACGGCGCCCCGAAGCAGGTGGAGAACGTTGCCTCCGGCTCGGTCACGCCCTTCTCGGTGCCGGCGACCTTGGCGGTGTAGCCCGACAGGAAGTGATACATCGCCTGCTCCGGCGTGAGCCTGGCGATCGGCGGCATGACGCCGAAGGCGTCGGCAGTGAGCATGATGATGTTGGTCGGGTGACCGGCGCGGCCGCTGTCGCTGGCGTTGGGGATGAAATGCAGCGGATAGGCGCAGCGGGTGTTCTCTGTCAGCGAGCCGTCGTTGAAATCGGGAATCCGGTTTGCGTCCAGCACCACATTCTCCAGCACCGTGCCGAATCTCTCCGTGGTGGCGAAGATCTCCGGTTCAGCCTCCCGCGACAGGCGGATGGTCTTGGCATAGCAGCCGCCTTCGAAATTGAAGATGCCGTCCGGTCCCCAGCCATGCTCGTCATCGCCGACGAGCGTGCGCTTCGGGTCGGCTGACAGCGTCGTCTTGCCCGTGCCCGAGAGACCGAAGAACACCGCCGAGGCGCCGTCCGGCGCGACATTGGCAGAGCAGTGCATCGGCATGACGTCACGCGAGGGCAGGAGGTAGTTGAGCACGGTGAAGACTGATTTCTTCATTTCTCCGGCATAGGATGTGCCGCCGATGAGCACCAGGCCGCGGCTGAAATTGACCGCGATCACGGTCTCGCTGCGACAGCCGTGACGTTGCGGATCGGCCCGGAAGCTCGGCAGGTTGATGATTGTCAGCTCGGGGACAAATCCGGCGAGTTCGGAGCGCTCCGGTCGGATGAGAAGATTGCGGATGAACAGGGCATGCCAGGCGTATTCGGTGACGATGCGCGACGGCAACGCGTGCTCGGCATCCGCGCCGCCGACCAGGTCCTGCACGAACAGGTCGCGGCCCTCGGCGTGCGCCATCATGTCGGCGTGCAGCAGGTCGAAGGCCTCGGGCGACATCGCCTTGTTGTTGTCCCACCAGATCTGGCCGTCGGTGGACTCGTCGCGGACCACGTATTTGTCCTTGGCCGAACGGCCGGTGTGCTGGCCGGTCAATGCCCGCACGGCGCCATGGGCGGTCAGGTTGACCTCGCCGCGCGCAACCGCCAGCTCCACAAGCTCGGCTTCGCCGAAATTGTACCGCACCGATCCCGTTCTTGTCAGGCCGGCGAGGTCAATGCCCGCTTCCGAATTGCGAATCCCGAACTCTTGCGTCATTTCCGATACCCTTGCGTTGCACTGGCTGTGCAGTGAGATTTCGCGGGACCATAGGTTCGAGAAAGTGAAAACACAACATCCAATCCGTTGAATGCTCAATGAAATCAGTATATTAATCGATTTAAACAGCCAAGTGTCTGATTCAATCGGTTCAGTCGGCCTCACAGTGCCGAAGCCTTCACCGCCGCCGATTCAAACGCCGAATGACAGCGCCGGCAATCTGTGCCACATTTTGTTCTTACTTTATCCTCATGGACGGGTCGCGGGAATTCGCTGCGGGCGTCCACGGGGGCGTCGACGCGGATCAAGGCGGGGGCGCTTCCAAGAGGTCTGGCCTGCTCATGATGGAGAATGAACTTATGCAAACAATCGCGCTCGTCGACGACGACCGCAATATCCTGACATCGGTTTCCATGGCATTGGAGGCCGAGGGATATCGTGTCGAGACCTACACGGATGGCGCCTCGGCACTCGACGGTCTGACCGCCCGGCCGCCCCAGCTTGCCATTTTCGATATCAAGATGCCGCGCATGGACGGCATGGAGCTGTTGCGGCGCCTGCGCCAGAAGTCCGACATCCCGGTCATCTTCCTGACCTCGAAGGACGAGGAGATCGATGAACTCTTCGGACTGAAGATGGGAGCCGACGATTTCATCACCAAGCCCTTCTCGCAGCGGCTCCTGGTCGAACGCGTCAAGGCGGTGCTTCGGCGCGCGGCCAGCCGCGAGGCCGGGGCTGCCGGCCGCCCATCGACCACGCCGACCAAGTCGCTGGAGCGCGGCCACCTGGTGATGGACCAGGAGCGGCACACCTGCACCTGGCAGGATGAGCCCGTGACGCTGACGGTGACCGAATTCCTGATCCTGCAGTCACTCGCCCAGAGACCCGGTGTGGTCAAGAGCCGTGACGCGCTCATGGATGCCGCCTATGATGAGCAGGTCTATGTCGATGACCGTACCATTGACAGCCACATCAAGCGGCTGCGCAAGAAGTTCAAGATGGTCGACAATGACTTCGACATGATCGAGACCCTCTACGGTGTTGGCTACCGCTTCCGCGAAGCCGCCTGATGATGCCGGCAGGGGCGGCAGGCCGGATCGGACCAAGCAGGCGCAATGGTTGCTGAGACAGACGAGAGCGGCACTGCGGGTGATGCGGCCCGCCGGACGGCCCGCGCGCAGTGGCGCGGGCTCGGCCATCCCGTGACCCTGATCCGGCGGGTCTTCGGCAACATCCTGTTCTCGAGCCTGACCCGCCGCATCCTGTTCCTCAATCTGGTCGCGCTTCTGGTGCTGGTGTCGGGCATCCTCTACCTCAACCAGTTCCGCGAGGGCCTGATCGATGCCCGGGTCGAGAGCCTGCTCACCCAGGGCGAGATCATCGCCGGCGCCATCGCCGCCTCGGCCTCGGTGGAAACCAATTCCATCACCATCGACCCGGAAAAACTCCTCGAGCTTCAGGCCGGCGAGACGATCTCGCCCAATGCCAACAGCGACAACCTTGAATTTCCGATCAATCCCGAGCGGGTGGCCCCGGTGCTCCGGCGGCTGATATCGCCGACCCGCACCCGGGCCCGGATCTATGATGCCGATGCCAGCCTGCTGCTGGATTCGCGCTATCTCTATTCCAGTGGTCAGGTGCTGCGGTTCGGCCTGCCGCCGGCAGAACCCGAATCGCGCAGCATCAGCGAGATCGTGACCGGACTGTTCAACCGCCTGTTCCAGCGCCGAGATCTGGCGGTCTACCGGGAGCCGCCCGGTTCGGACGGCTCGATCTATCCCGAGGTTATGAATGCGCTGACCGGCGGGCGCGGCGCCGTGGTGCGCGTCACCGAGCAGGGCGAGCTCATCGTCTCGGTGGCGGTTCCGATCCAGCGCTTTCGCGCCGTGCTCGGCGTCCTGCTGCTCTCCACCCAGGCCGGCGACATCGACAAGATCGTGCATGCCGAGCGCATGGCGATCTTCCGGGTCTTCGGCGTCGCCTCGACCGTCACGATCGTCCTGTCGCTGTTGCTGGCAAGCACGATCGCCACGCCGTTGCGGCGGCTGTCGGCGGCGGCGATCCGGGTTCGCCGCGGAGCCAAGGCGCGCGAGGAGATACCCGACTTCTCCGCCCGTCAGGACGAGATCGGCAATCTGTCGATCGCGCTGCGGGAAATGACCACGGCGCTCTACGACCGGATCGATTCGATCGAGAGCTTTGCCGCCGATGTCAGTCACGAACTGAAAAATCCGCTGACCTCGCTTCGCAGCGCCGTCGAGACATTGCCGGTGGTCCGCACGGATGCGGCGCGCAAGCGGCTGCTCGAGGTCATCGAGCACGATGTCCGCCGCATGGACCGGCTGATCAGCGACATTTCCGACGCCTCCCGGCTGGACGCCGAACTGGCTCGCCAGGACGGCGCCCAGGTGGACCTGCAGCAACTGGTCACCGGGCTCGTCGATATTGCCCGGCAGGTCAGCACCCGGCACAAGGAGGTCGCCATCGAGCTCAAGGTCGACCGCCGCGGGGCCGGCAAGACGGGCTTCGTGGTTTCGGGCCACGATCTCAGGCTCGGCCAGGTGATCACCAACCTGATCGAAAACGCCCGCTCCTTCGTTCCCGACCCGGGCGGTCGGATTCTGGTCCGCCTTGCCCACCCCGGGGACTCGGTTGTCATCACGATCGAGGACAACGGTCCCGGCATTCGCGCCGAGAACATCGAACGGGTGTTCGAACGCTTTTACACCGATCGTCCGGACGCCGAGGATTTCGGCCAGAATTCCGGACTTGGGCTGTCGATCAGCCGCCAGATCATCGAGGCGCATGGCGGCACCCTGACGGCGGAAAACATGCCGGGTTCCGAGGAGGGCAGCTGGGCCGGCGCCCGGTTTACCATCGACCTTCCGGTGGAGCGCGACTGATGGCGGACGGGCCGAGCCGGACCACCCACGCCACCGCTATCGTCGTTGGTGAAACCGGCCTGCTGATCACCGGCCCATCCGGCGCGGGCAAGACCATGCTGGCGCTGCGATGCCTTCAGGCGGCCGGCCTGCTGGGCTGGCACCACGCGCTCGTCGCGGACGACCGGGTGCGGCTGGACGCCGCTTGCGGCATGCTGTTGGCGCGCTCCCCAGCCTCGATCGCCGGGCTGGCGGAAGTCCGCGGCAGCGGGCTGGTCCTGGTTCCGGCGTGTCCGGTTGCGGTCATCCACGTCGTCGTCGCGCCCGGCGCGGCGAGCGGTGCCGACCGGGTGCCGGTCGAAAACGAGACCGCCGACTTCGAAGGTCTTGCGCTCCCCGTTTTGCGCATTCTCTATGACGCGCCGGCGGATCCTCTGGCCGTGCTGCGACTCTTGGGGCAGCGGTTCTTCGCCGCGGACGCGTGATTCGCCGCTTTCGAAACAATCATGCCGCTGCCTTTTTGCACTTGAACTTCACGCTCGTCTGGCCAAGATGAAAAACGAAAAAAATTATACGGTTGCAAAGCAATAATAGGCGCTCGCATAGGGCGATATTGGCGGATTGAAATGCTGGTGGAGGCAAAATGATCGGATTGGTGCTTGTCACCCATGGCAAGCTCGCGGAAGAGTTCCGGCATGCGCTAGAGCACGTGGTCGGGCCGCAAACTGCATTTGAGACCGTCTGCATTGGCCCCGAGGACGACATGGACCAGCGTCGCCTCGACATCGTCGGCGCCGTCGCTCGCGCCGAGGGCGGCAAGGGCGTCATCATCCTGACCGACATGTTCGGCGGCACCCCTTCCAATCTCTCGATCTCGGTCATGGAGGCCGGACGCGTCGAGGTCATTGCCGGAGTCAATCTGCCCATGCTGATCAAACTTGCCGGCATCCGCTCGACGACCGACATGGAGAAGGCGCTGTTTGATGCCCAGGAAGCCGGCCGCAAATACATCAACGTGGCAAGCCGCCTCCTGACCGGAAAATGATCGCGTCCGCCGACTCCACCCAGGCCAGGGAACTGCTGATCATCAACAAGCGTGGCCTGCACGCGCGGGCCTCGGCGCGCTTTGTCCAGACCGTTGAAGGGTATGATGCCGACGTCCGGGTGACGCGCGACGGCAATACGGTCGGCGGCACGTCGATCATGGGGCTGATGATGCTGGCGGCAAGCCCGGGCTGTGTCATTCACGTTGCCGCCAGCGGCCGCCAGGCCGTCGAGGTGCTCGACGCGCTGGAGGCCCTGATCGTCGACCGGTTCGGCGAGGAAGCATGATGCGCATCCTGGCAACCATGACATAAAGACATCTTTATGTCATGGTTGCACGCGCTTCTGATTCCTGATATGGCACCGCCGAACTGATCGCTCCGGGCTCTCCGGTGGCGGCGCCATCCAGCGGGAGACCTCCATGTCCGCCACCCAGGACTACAAAGTAGCCGACATTGCCTTGGCCGATTACGGACGCAAGGAAATCACCATCGCCGAAACGGAAATGCCGGGCCTGATGGCCTGCCGCGAAGAGTTCGGCGTCTCCAAGCCGCTCAAGGGCGCCCGCATCACCGGGTCGCTGCACATGACGATCCAGACTGCGGTGCTGATCGAAACCCTGGTGGCGCTCGGTGCGGAAGTGCGCTGGGCTTCGTGCAACATCTTCTCGACCCAGGACCATGCGGCGGCCGCCATCGCGGCGAGCGGCGTTCCGGTCTACGCGGTCAAGGGCGAGACGCTCACGGAATACTGGGACTATTCCGATCGGATCTTCCAGTGGCCCGATGGCGGCTTCTCCAACATGATCCTTGACGACGGTGGCGATGCCACAATGTACATCCTGATCGGCGCCCGTGCCGAGGCTGGAGAGGATGTTCTCAAGAACCCCGCCTCGGAAGAGGAAGAGATCCTGTTCGCGCAGATCCGCAAGCGGATGGAATTGTCGCCGGGCTGGTTCACGAAGCAGCGGGATGCGATTCGCGGCGTCACCGAAGAGACCACGACCGGCGTCAACCGGCTCTATCAGCTGCATCAGAAGGGCTTGCTCCCCTTCCCGGCCATCAATGTCAACGATTCGGTCACCAAATCGAAATTCGACAACAAGTATGGCTGCAAGGAATCGCTGGTCGACGGCATCCGCCGGGCCACCGACGTGATGATGGCCGGCAAGGTTGCCGTCGTCTGCGGTTACGGCGACGTCGGCAAGGGCTCAGCTGCATCGCTCAGCGGCGCCGGCGCCCGCGTCAAGGTGACGGAGGCCGACCCGATCTGCGCGCTGCAGGCCGCCATGGACGGATTTGAAGTCGTTCGCCTCGAGGACGTAGTCGCCTCCGCCGACATCTTCATCACCACCACCGGCAACCGCGACGTCATCCGCATCGAACACATGCGCGAGATGAAGGACATGGCGATCGTCGGCAACATCGGTCACTTCGACAACGAGATCCAGGTCGTGTCGCTGCGCAACTACAAATGGGACAACATCAAGCCGCAGGTCGACATGATCGAGTTCCCCGGCGGCAAGCGGATGATCCTGCTCTCGGAAGGCCGGCTGCTCAACCTGGGCAACGCCACGGGCCACCCGTCCTTCGTCATGAGTGCGTCCTTCACCAATCAGGTTCTGGCCCAGATCGAGCTCTATTCGAAGGGCGAGAACTACGAGAATCAGGTCTATGTCCTGCCCAAGCACCTCGACGAACGGGTGGCGCGGCTGCATCTCGACAAGCTCGGCGCGCGTTTGACCGAATTGTCCGACGAACAGGCCGCCTATATCGGCGTCAGCCCGAAGGGCCCGTTCAAGTCGGAACACTACAGGTACTGATTTATCTGTCCATAACCACAACATCTTGAAACCGCATTCTTGACAACAAGGATGCGGTTTCTTTTTGACCCCTGTCCCCTTCACCGTGATTCGCGAAACCGGTATGTTTTTGGCAATTGATTCGCTCAGGGTCGGAACGGGCCGACGGGATGAATCGGCGGTGTCTTGTCAATCAGGCGGCAAGGGGACGGAGGCATGCCGGTGCAGGTTGATTTGGATGCAATGAAGCAGGTGAAAACCCCGCGCGCACGGATTGCGTCGAAGTCGCTCCGCTCCCTCCTGGCAGGCACCACCGCCCTGGTGACGGCATCGGCCGGCGCGGCCGAGGCCGCCTCCGAATTCTCGGTGTCGTCGCTTGAAGTCGTCAATTTCGCGATGGTCATCGGCGCCATCTCCGCGGCGATGATCTCGGCCATCTGGCTCATCCGCGAACGCGGCAAGATCGACGCGGAGAATGCCGTCCTGCGCAGCTCCCTGGCCGACGCAAATGCCCATGTCGCCCGTTATCACGCGCTGGTCGTCGACCGCGACCGCCGCATCATCATCTGGGAAGGAGTGGGCCTTCCGGCGGAATTCCTGGGAAATCTGCCCGCGGAGACCGGCGCGCCGCAATCGACGGCCGACTTCCTGGCGTTCGGGCGCTGGCTCGATGCGCGGTCGGCCGCCGGCCTGCAGCAGGCCATCGACCAGCTCCGCTCCAGCGCCGAGCGCTTCGACCTGGTGCTCGAGACGGTCCGCGGCCATGTCATCGAGGCCCAGGGGCGGGTGTCGGGCGGCCGTGCCTTCGTCCGCTTCGTCGCCCTTTCCAATGTGCGCGCCGAACTCGCCAGCCTGAAGGCCGAGCGCGCCCGGCTGGTGGCGTCCCTCGACATCGTGCAGACACTGTTCGACGTGCTCGACATGCCGGTGTGGTTGCGGGACCCGGACGGCAACCTGAACTGGGTCAATTCCGCCTATGTCCAGGCGGTCGAGGGCGCCGACCTCCATGATGTGCTTGACCGCAAGCTGGAGCTGCTCGGAACCGCGACACGCGAGCGGGTGCGCGCGGCGGCCACCACCGAGCGGCCGTTCCATGAAAAGGTCTCCACGGTCATCGGCGGTCACCGCCGTTTCCTCGATGTGACCGACGTGCGCTCCGGAGCCGGCTTTGCCGGCCTGGCTCGCGACGTCTCCATCGAGGAGGATGTCCGCGAGGAGCTGCGCCGCACCTTGCGCAGCCATGCCGACACGCTGGACCACCTGGCCACGCCGGTGGCCATCTTCGACCGCGACCAGCGGCTGCAGTTCTTCAACCAGGCCTTCCAGCGACTCTGGGATCTTGACGCACCCTATCTCGCCAGACGACCCGACAACGGCGAGTTCCTCGAGCGGCTGCGGGTCGAAGGCAAGCTGCCGGAGCCGCACTCCTGGCGCGACTGGAAGGAGCAGGTGCTGTCGGTCTATCGCTCCATCGAGGCGCAGCCGCATCTCTGGCATCTGCCGGACGGACAGACGCTCAACGTCTTCGCCAATGCGCATCCGCAGGGCGGCGCCACCTGGATATTCGAGAACCTGACCGAGAAGGTCGACCTGGAAGCGCGCTACAACACGCTGCTGCGTGTCCAGGGCGAGACCATCGACCATCTTGCCGAGGGAATCTGCGTCTTCGGGCCGGACGGCAAGCTGCGCCTGTGCAACACCGCCTTTCGCGCCCTCTGGGGTCTCAGCGAAGCCGAAACGCGGCCCGGCGCCCATATCCGTGATGTCACAGCGCTGTGTCGCCCATCCTATGACCAGCCGGACGGCTGGCGGATGTTCGCTGGATCGATCACCGGCTTCGATGATGAGCGCAAGACCCGCGACGGCCGCATCGAACTGGCCACGGGCCTGATCCTCGACTACGCCGTCGTGCCGCTGCCGGATGCGCAGACCATGATCGCCTTCGCCAATGTCACCGACAGCGTCGGCGCCGAGCGGATGCTGACCGAAAAGAACGAGGCGTTGCAGAAGGCCGACAAGCTCAAGAACGAGTTCGTCCAGCACGTCTCCTATGAGCTGCGCTCGCCGCTGACCAACATCATCGGCTTCACCGATCTTTTGCGGACGCCCGGGATGGGCGAACTCAATGACCGGCAGGCCGAATATCTCGACCACATCTCCACCTCGTCATCCATGCTGCTGACGATCGTCAATGACATCCTCGATCTGGCGACCGTCGATGCCGGCATCATGCGGCTCGAGATCGGCGATGTCGCCGCGGCGGATCTGGTGGCCGAGGCGGCGGCCCTGATCGCCGACCGCCTGAAAGAGGACGGCCTGCGGCTGGAGATCGACATCGCCAACGCTCCGGCAGCCATGCAGGGCGACCACCAGCGTCTCAAGCAGATTCTGTTCAAGCTGCTGATGAATGCCGCCAATTTCGCCCCGGAAGGGTCGGTGATCCGTCTGGCCTGCTGGCGCGACACCAGCGACACGGTCTTCACGATCAGCGATTCGGGACCCGGCATCCCGTCCGACATGCTCAAGAATGCCTTTTCCCGCTTCGAGACCGGCGGCCAGGGCGGCCGGCGCCGCGGTGCGGGCCTCGGCCTGTCGATCGTGGAGAGCTTTGTCGGCCTGCACCACGGCCAGGTGACGATCGATTGTCGTGAAGGAGAAGGCACGCAGGTGACCTGCCGGATCCCGCATGATCTGGAAGCCAGCAGGGACGCCGCGGAGTGATCGCGCGTGGGACCTGACGTGCTGGAGCTCATCCTGCGCGACGAGAGCGAGACGAGGCTGTTTGCCGAGGACACGGCGATGGCGTTGGCGCCCGGCGATTGCCTCTGCCTGTCCGGCGATCTCGGCGCGGGCAAATCGACCTTCGCCCGGGCGCTCATCCGCGCCATGGCCGATGATCCGGACCTTGATGTTCCCAGCCCCACCTTCACGCTGGTCCAGAGCTATGAGACGCGCCTTCCCATCGGTCATTTCGACCTCTACCGCCTGACCTCGGTCGACGAGCTGGAGGAGCTCGGCCTTGACGATGCGCTCAGCCGCGGCGCGGCCCTGGTGGAATGGCCGGAGCGGGCCGGCGACCGGGTCTCGGGGGACGACATCCTGTTCCGCATCGACGGCAGCGGCGACAGCCGGCGGATCCGCGTCACCGGTCCCGCCGGCTTCATGCAGCGCCTCGCCCGGTCCAGGCTGGCGCGCACGTTCCTGGCCGCCCACGGCCATTCCGGCAGCGCGCGCCGCTTCCTGCAGGGCGACGCCTCGGCGAGAACCTACGAGATGATCCGCGACGGTGCCGCAGAGCCCGTGATTCTGATGAATTCGCCCCGCCGGCCGGACGGGCCGCCGATCCAGGACGGGCTGCCCTATTCCCGAATCGCGCATCTCGCCGAGGATGTCGTGCCCTTCGTCGCCGTCGCCCGCTGGCTGCGCGCGCAAGGCTTCTCGGCGCCGGACATTCCGGCGGCCGACACCGAATCCGGCTTTCTCCTGGTCGAGAATCTGGGCAGCCAGACGGTTCTCGATGCCGCCGGCCGGCCCGATCCGGAGCGCTACGGCGTTGCGGTCGAATGCCTTGCCGCACTGCATGAAAGGTCCCTGCCGGGGAGCCTCGACCTGGGGCTCGGCGATGGCCAGGCCTATCGCCTGCCGGCCTATGACGAGGCGGCGATGCGCATCGAAGTCGCCCTGCTGGTCGACTGGTACCTGCCCTGGCGCGGCCAAGCTGATGTGTCCGCCGCAACCAGGCAGGCCTATTTCGATTGCTGGGACGAATTGTTCGGGCGCCTCCAGGCTGCCGAAAAGGCGGTGGTGCTGCGCGACTATCATTCGCCCAACCTGATCTGGTGCCCCGAACGCGGCGGTCTTGCCCGCATCGGAATCATCGATTTCCAGGATGCGCTCATCGGACCCGCCGCCTATGACGTCGCCTCGCTGCTGCAGGATGCGCGGGTGACAGTCCCGGTGGAGATGGCCGACCGGCTTCTCGGCCAGTACGAAGAGCTGCGCGCGGCATCCGATCCGGGTTTTGACCGGAAGATGTTCCGCGAAGCCTATGCGATCATGGCCGCGCAGCGCGCCGCCAAGATCCTCGGCATCTTCGTGCGGCTCAAGCAGCGCGACGGAAAGCCCGGCTATCTCAAGCACCTGCCCCGGATCGAGCATTATATCTCGACCGCTCTCGGCCACGAGGCATTGCGCCCCTTGCGCTCATGGTTCACAGCGGCTGGAATCGGCACGACCGAATCATGAACCGGGAAGACGCCAGTGATGGAAACAGGATCTGCAATCGTGCTGGCCGCAGGTCTCGGCACCCGCATGCGTCCGATCACCGACACCATCCCGAAGCCGCTGGTCGAGGTCGGCGGCAAGCCGCTCATCGCCTACAGCCTCGAAGCGCTTGAGCGCCTGGGTGTCGGCACCATCGTCGTCAATGTCCACTATCTCGCCGACGTCCTGACGGACTGGCTCGACCGCCGCACTGGCGCACGCATCCTCATCTCCGACGAGCGCGAGCAACTGCTCGATTCCGGCGGCGCGGTGGTCCATGCCCTGCCGCAACTGGGAAACCAGCCCCTGCTGCTTCTCAATGCCGACACCTTCTGGGTCGAGGATCCCGCCGCTGGTCGCGGCAATCTCGCCGCGCTGCAGGCCGGTTTCGATCCGGAGCGGATGGACATTCTCATGCTGACGGCCCGCCCCGACCAGGCCACCGGCCACAGCGGCCCGGGCGATTTCTTCGCCGATGCCGACAACCGGCTGAAGCGCTTTCGCGGCGATGGCGAGCCGCTGATCTATGCCGGCGCGCTGATCCTGCATCCGCGCATCTTTGCCGGCATCTCCGAGCGCGTCTTTTCGCTCAACCGCTGCTTTGACGCGGCCATCGCCGCCGGGCGCCTGCATGGCCTGCCGCTGGCGGGCCACTGGCTGACCGTCGGCACGCCGCAGGCGATCGGCGAAGCCGAGTCGGCCATGCGCACCTATTTCGGGCGTCCCGCCTCGTGACCGGCGGCGGCGCATCACGGGTCTTCACCATCCCGTCCGGCGTGCCCTTTCTGTCCACGCTGGCCGATGCGATCCTGGCTGGCCGCCTCATTCCCGGCCTGGCGCACCGTCCGGAGGATCCGCTGGCGCTTGCCGCCACCACCATCTACGTCCCGACCCGCCGAGCCGCGCGCGCGTTGCGCTCCGAGATCGCCGACTGGATCGGCCAGGGCAGCGCCGTGCTGCCGGTGATCCGGCCGCTGGGGGAGACCGACGACGACAGCGGCTTCTTTGACGAAACCGATCCGGTGGCGCTCGACCTCAACCCGCCGGTCGCCACCGTCCAGGCCACTCTGAGGCTGGCCGACCTGGTGCTGGCGTGGAAGCAGGCCCTGCCGAAGGCGGTGACCGATCACCTGCAGGGCTCGCCTCTGGTCGCTCCCGCCAACCCGGCCGATGCCATCTGGCTGGGGCGCAGCCTCTACGACCTGATCCAGGCGGTGGAATCCGAGGAAGCCGATTTCGACCGGCTCGACGGCATGGTCGATGATTCGCTGCAGCAATGGTGGCAGCTGACCAGTGAATTTCTCCGCATTGCCCGGCAGTACTGGCCCGCAACCCTGGCCGAGCAGGGACAATCGAGCCCCGCCCGGCACCACAATGTGCTGCTTGATGCGGAGACCCGGCGCATTGCCGCCGGCGGCCATGCCGGGCCGGTGATCGTGGCGGGATCCACGGGCACGCGTCCCTCGACGGCGCGGCTGATCGCGGCGGTGTCGGATCTGCCGCAGGGCGCGGTGGTGCTGCCCGGCCTCGACCAGCATATGCGCGCGGATCACTGGCAGCTCATCGAGCGGGCCGCCCGGCCGCTTCCGGCGCCCGGCGGCTGGCAGGTCGATCAGCTGGCGCCGATCACCATCCGCAGCCACCCGCAATACGGCCTCCTGCATCTCCTGTCGTTCCTCGGACTGGATGCCGGCGCTGTCGGAGCGATCCCCGAACTGGCAACGCCGGTACCCGAACTCAGGACCCGCGCGGCGCTCGTGTCGCTGGCTCTGCTTCCTCCATCGGCCACCGCCGCTTGGAGCGAGACCGGCGTCCTGCCGGAGGAGACGGAGATCGCGCCGGCATTCGCCCGCGTCGGGCTGATCGAGGCGGCCAACCAGCGCGAAGAGGCCGCGGCCCTGGCGGCCGCCATGCGCAGGGCACTGGAGCCCGCGCCGGATCGGGCCGCGCCGACCGTGGCCCTGGTGACGCCGGACCGCAATCTCGCGCGCCGCGTCGTCATCGAACTCTCTCGCTACGGCATCGAGGCCAATGATTCGGGCGGCCTGCCGCTGGCCAAGACCGAGACCGGCAGCCTCGCTCGGCTGGTCGCGCATGTCGCCTTCGCGCCCGGCGACCCGGTGGCCCTCGCCGCGCTGATCAAGCATCCGCTGGCCCGCTTCGGGCAGAGCGCGGCGGCGGCGCGCGATCTCGGCAGCCTCGTCGAACGTCTCGCGCTCAGGGGCGGCGCCGGTGCCGCCGACGTGGATGACCTGGCCGGACTGCTGGCCGATCGCGCCGGACGGCGCGGCGACCGGCATGCGCCGCAATGGCTGGCGCGGGTCACCGACGCCGAATTCGCCGCGGCCGAAATCCACGCCCGTCGGATCACGCAGGCGCTCGCGCCGCTGACCTCGCTGCTGCTGCATGGAGTGGAGACGCCGGCGGGACTGAGCCTGAGGCCCGACTTTCCCATCGCCGCTCTCGCCTCGGCGACCGCTGCCAGCCTGGAGCTGATTGCCGTGGACGAGGCGGGCTCGCTCGCTGGCCTGTGGGCAAGCGAATCCGGCGAAGCACTTTCGGCAATCCTGCTCGAAACCCGAGACAGCCGCACGGCGCTGGCGCTCAACGGGCATGAGTGGATCTCCGCGCTGGAGGCGCTGATGTCCGGGCACATGGTCAAGCCGGGTGCCGGCGGCCATTCGCGCGCCTTCATCTGGGGCGCGCTCGAGGCGCGGCTACAGCAGGTCGACACGCTGATTCTCGCCAGCCTCAACGAGGGCACCTGGCCGGCGCCCGGCGCGGAAGATCCGTTCCTGTCGCGCTCGATGAAGGCCGCCATCGGCCTGGAGCCCCCCGAACGCCGGGTCGGGCAGGCGGCGCATGACTTCCAGATGGCCATGGGCGCTCCGAATGTCGTCCTGTCCCGTTCGGAGCGGGTCGGCAAGTCGCCCACGGTGCCGTCGCGCTGGCTGCAGAGGCTGCTCGCCGTCGCCGGCGCAGCATCGGCCGCGGAGATGCGCGGGCGCGGCCGCGCGATTGTCGAGCATGTGCGGCTGCGCGACCGAGTGACGGGAACGGCATCGGCGAGACGGCCGGAGCCACGGCCGCCCGCCGCCCTGCAACCGGCGTCCTACTCCTTTTCCGAGGTCGGCAGGCTCCGCCGCGATCCCTATGCGATCTATGGCCGCCGGATCCTCAGGCTCGACCCGCTCGACGCCTTTGTCGGCGATCCCGGTCCGCGCGAGCGCGGCACGCTCTTCCACGCCATCCTCGAGAGGTTCGTCCGCGACGCCTCCCCCGCCGAGCTGACGAGCGGGCGGCTGATGCGGATCGCCGATGAACTGATCGCGCGAGAGGATCTTCCCGACCACGTCGCTGCGGTCTGGCGCCACCGTATCCACCAGGCCGCGCAGGCGCTGGAGTCTTGGGAGGCGGGGCGCGCGCCCGACATCGTCCGGCGGCTGGTGGAATGCCGCGGCCGCATCGCCATCTCGCCCGAGGTCAGCGTCAGCGGCATTGCCGACCGCATCGACCTTCGCTCGGACGGAACCGCCGTCTTGATCGACTACAAGACCGGCACGACGCCTTCGCGCAAGGTCGCGCGCATCCTGATCGACCCGCAGCTGGCGCTCGAGGCCTATGCGGTGATGAATGGCGGGTTCGACGGCGTGGCCGCCATGCCGGTCTCGGAACTGCTGTATGTGCGGCTTACCGGCAAGGAGAAGTTCGTGGATCGCATCGACGATGCGCCGGGATCGAGAACCCGCGACGAACCGCTGCGGCCGGACGAGCTGGCCGGCAAGGCGGCGCAGGAGCTCACCGGCCTTGTCGCCGCGCTCCGGTCGGGGCGGCGCGGCTTCATGTCCCGGGTGATTGCCGAGAGCGCCCGCAGCTATGGCGGCGATTTCGACCATCTGGCACGGGTCGCCGAATGGCAGACCGTTGTCGACAGCGACCAGGGTGACGGCGATGAGTGACGACAGCCTGTCCGCCGATCTCGTCACCGAAACCGGACTGCGGCAGCGCAGGGCATCGACCCCGTCGCTCTCCGCCTGGGTGTCCGCCAATGCCGGATCGGGCAAGACCCACGTGCTGTCCCAGAGGGTCATCCGACTGCTGCTCGGCGGCGCCCGGCCGTCGGCCATTCTCTGCCTGACCTACACCAAGGCGGCCGCGGCGGAAATGTCCAACCGCGTGTTCCGCATGCTGGCCGAGTGGTCGCGGCTGGATGATCCGGCGCTGAGCGGGCGAATTGCGCGGATCCAGGGCACGGAGCCGTCCGCCGCCGACCTCACGCGCGCCCGGCAGCTCTTCGCCACGGCGCTGGAAACGCCGGGCGGGCTCAAGATCCAGACGATCCATGCCTTCTGCGAGGCGGTGCTGCAGCGTTTTCCGCTAGAGGCGAATGTGGCCGGCCGCTTCAACGTGCTCGACGACCAGGCCGCCGCCAATCTGCTTGCCGAATCCCGCCGCATGCTGTTTTCGACGTCCCATTTCGAAACCGACCCGCAGCTGCCGGGCGCGGTGATGACGGCGCTCGATCTCGGCGGCGAGCACGGTTTCGACCAGCTGCTGGGCGGGCTCTATTCGCGCCGCCGCGAGATTGCGGCCTTCCGCCGCAAGGCCGAAGCGCAGGGTGGCGTCGAGCCTTGCCTCAGGCGCGCACTCGGCGTCGCGGAAGGGGAAAGCCGCGCCGATGTGGAAGCGCGGATCTGGCCGCTGCCCGGCCTGCCGGACGCGATCCTGCGCGACATCGAGGCGGTCGCCACCGCAGCCAAGTTGAAGACTGCGAGCGCCTTTGCCACGGGCCTGCTGGCGGCGGGCCAGTCAGACCCGCAGGAGAGGCTGGCGCAGGTACGCGAGATCTTCTTCACCCAGGCGGGCAAGCCGCGAAGCCTGTCGACGGTTGCCGGCAAGGCCGTTGCCGCCACGCTGCCCGATATCGAGGACCGCCTCGCCCAGGCGCTCGCTCATGTCGTCGCCACGGAGGATGCGTTGCGCGCCCATGCGGCGCTGGAATCAAGTCTTGCCGCCATGATCATTGCCCGCCGCTATCTCGGCGAGTTCGACGAGCTCAAGCATCGGCAGGCCTATCTCGATTATGACGACCTCATCGACCGCACTGAATCGCTGCTGGCACGCAGCGGCGCCGGCGCCTGGGTGCACTACAAGCTCGACCAGGGCATCGACCACATCCTGGTCGATGAGGCCCAGGACACGGCGCCGCTGCAGTGGAGCGTCATCCGCTCGCTGTCGGCCGAGTTCTTTGCCGGCTCCGGTGCCCGCCCCGGCCTGCGGACGCTGTTTTCGGTCGGCGACGAAAAGCAGTCGATCTACTCGTTCCAGGGCGCGCGCCCGGAGCAGTTCGCCGAGGAGCGCAGTCTCACCGAACGCCGCGCCCGCGCCGCGAGGATGCAGTTCGAGCGCATATCGCTCCGGGTCTCCTTCCGCTCGGCACGGGAAATCCTCACCCTGGTCGATCTGGTCTTCGCCTCCGATGACGCCAGCCAGGGACTGGGCGAGGACCGCGCCGCCGTCATTCATGAAACCGCCCGGCTGTCCGCCCCCGGGCGGGCGGAGCTGTGGGAGATGCTGGCAAGCGACGCGTCCGAGGAGAGCGAAAGCTGGACCGAGCCGTTCGACCACACTCCCGAAACGGCGCCCGCCGCTCGCCTGGCCAGCCGCATTGCCACCGTGCTTCAGGCCTGGATCGGCCACGACCGCATCATGGATGCCAGGACCGGGCTGCTGCGCCCCGTCAGCCCTGGCGACGTGCTGGTGCTGGTGCGCAAGCGGGACGGCTTCGTACCGACCCTGCTCAGGACATTGAAGGCCACCAGCGACATCCCGGTGGCCGGCGCCGACCGGCTGCGGCTGACCGACCACGTCGCCGTTCAGGATCTGATGGCGCTCGGCCGGCACGCGCTGCTGGCCGATGACGACCTGTCGCTGGCGGCGCTGGTCAAGAGCCCGCTGGTCGGACTGAGCGAGGATCAGTTGTTCCGGCTGGCGGCCGGGCGGCCCGACGGCATGAGCCTTTCCGACCATCTCGATCTGCTCTCCGCCGACGATGCGGACTTCGCCCGGATGTCGGCCCGGCTTTCGCACTGGTGTGGGTTGGCCCGCAGGCTCTCGGTGCATGATTTCTACGCGACCGTCATCGGCCCCGGCGGCGGTCGGGAGCTGTTCCTCGCCCGGCTGGGCCGGGAGGTCGGCGACGTCCTCGATGAATTTCTCGGCCTGACGCTCGACCATGAGGAAGCCGGCATTCCCGGCCTGCAGTCCTTCCTGGCGATGCTGGAAACCGAATCGCCGGAGATCAAGCGCGAGATGGAGCAGGGCACGGACGCCGTCCGGGTCATGACCGTGCACGCCGCCAAGGGGTTGGAGGCGCCCTTCGTCTTCCTGGTCGATTCGGGTGGAGAGGCGTTTCAGCCTTCGCATCTGCCACGCGTCTGGCTGCTCCCGGAGCGACCGGGCGAGACGGGCCCGGGTTCGGTGCCGGTCTGGTTCCCCACCAAGGACCACCGCACCGGGGCCAGCGACGCCACTCACGCCGTGCTCAAGCTGCAGGCCGAGGAGGAATACCGGCGTCTTCTCTATGTCGGGCTGACGCGGGCGGCGGACCGGCTGGTGGTCTGCGGCTACCGCGGCCTGCGCGAGGCCAAGTCGCCGACCTGGCACAGCCTTGTGACCGCCGGCTTCGACCGGGCGGCGGCCGATGGTGCGAGCGGCCGATCGGTCAGCGATATCACCCATGGAGAGGGCGACAGCGCCTTCTCGGTGCGTTGCCTGCTGCATGACCGGGCGCCGCCCGCCCGCCCGGCCGACGTGATGCCAGCGCCGCCGCCCGCCGCCGCGCCGCCGTTCGAGTGCCCGTCCTCGCCCCTCCCGCCCGACCGCGAATTGCCGCGCCCGCTGGTGCCCTCCGGCGTGGGTGCGGTGATCGACGACGCGGAGGAGGGGCCGCCCTCCTCTCCGTTCCAAGGACCGGCGGCGCTGCCGACGCCGGCGCTGGACCGCGGGCGCGCCATGCACCGGCTGCTGCAGGTGCTGCCCGGGATGGCGGCGGGCGAGCGGCCCGCCGCGGCGCAACGCTATGTCTCCCGCGCCCTTCCGGGTCTCCCCGACGCCGACCGCCAGGCGATGGTCGGCCGCGTGCTCGCCATCCTGTCCGATCCCGCCTTCGCCGCCGCCTTCGAGGGGACTGCCGCTGCGGAGGTCTCGGTCATGGGCACGCTGTCGCTCCGCGGAGCGGAGCGCACGGTGACCGGCCGAATCGATCGACTGGCGGTCGACGGTGACCGGGTGCTGATCATCGACTACAAGACCGGGCAGCCGCCGGCGCCGGATGCGGTTCCCGCGGGCCATGTGGCCCAGCTGGCGATCTATCGGGCGCTGCTCAAGCCGCTCTATCCGGCCCATGCCATCACCGCCGCGCTGCTCTACACCGCCGGCCCGCTGCTCATAAGGCTCGGCGCTGATGAACTCGACCTGGCCTTTGCCAGGCTTGGAGGCGCATGAACCCGCTGTTGCCCGACCGCTGCGGCATCAAAGCTCTTGAATATACCCCTCCGAGTCATCACATTGCATCTATCCGAACTGAGTCCCAAAGGAGTGCCTCGATATGGCAACCGTGAAAGTTGACAGCGCCAATTTCCAGAGTGAAGTCCTTGATTCCACCGTCCCCGTCGTTGTGGATTTCTGGGCCGAATGGTGCGGTCCCTGCAAGATGATCGCGCCCAGCCTCGAGGAAATCTCCAATGAGATGGAAGGCAAGATCAAGGTGGTCAAGCTCAACATCGACGAGAATCCGGAGCTCGCATCGCAGTTCGGCATCCGCTCGATTCCGACGCTGGCCATGTTCAAGCAAGGCGCAGTAGCCGACATCAAGGTGGGCGCTTCGCCGAAGACCGCCCTGTCGAACTGGATCGCCGGCGCTGTCGGCTGAGCAGTCCGCGTCCGTCGGATCCCGATCGCTCCGATCACCTGCCCATCAACCCGCCTGGTCAGCCTGGCGGGTTTTTTCCGGTCTCAGACAGGCGGCGTGCCGTTTGCCCGCAGCACCTCGCCGACCAGATACAGGGATCCGCCGATCAGAATGCGCGGCGCGGGTTGGCTGGTGTCCCTGACCTGCGCGATCATCGCCAGGGCATCTTCCACCGAATCGACGGGTTCCGCCGTCAGGCCGGCGTCGAGCGCGTCATCGGCAAGCGCAAGCGGGTCCAGTCCGGCGTCGGAGCTCGGAATCGGCACCGTGAAGACATGCCGGGCCAGATCGGCGAATGCCTCGAAATAGCCGACGGGATCCTTCGTGTTGATCATCCCCGTGACGAGAAACAACGGCCGCGACTGAATCTCTTCCAGATTGGCCATGGCTTCGGCGATCACCCTGCCGGCGCCGGGATTATGGCCGCCGTCGAGCCAGATTTCCGCGCCGGGGACGGCCAGGTCGAAAATGGCGCCGTGGCTCAGCCGCTGCATCCGCCCCGGCCACTCGACCGTTTCCATGCCTTGGGCGATCGCATCCTCGGACACCGCAAATCCGGCGGCCTTGATCGCGCGGATGGCCGCAGCCGCGTTGGCGTACTGGTAGCGGCCGGTCAGGCGGGGCAACGGCAGATCGAGCAGGCCGTCCTCGTCCTGATAGGTCAGGCGTCCGCGTTCGGCGAAGGTGAAGTAGTCCTGTCCATAGACCGTCGAGGGCGCGTGCAGCCGCTCCGCCGTCGTCACCAGCACCGCACGCGCATCGTCCTCGGGCTGCTCGCCGATGACCACCGGCACGCCGGGCTTGATGATGCCGGCCTTCTCGGCCGCGATCAGCTCGACGCGGTCACCGAGATAGGCCTGATGATCGAGCGAGATCGAGGTGATCACGCAGGCGGCGGGCCTGGCGATCACATTGGTGGCGTCGAAGCGGCCGCCGAGCCCCACCTCGACGATGGCCACATCGGCGGGATGTTCGGAAAACAGCAGGAACATCACCGCGGTGAGGATCTCGAACACCGTGATCTTTGCTCCGCCATTGGCGGCGGCGACGCGATGGATGGCCTCTGCCAGCACGGCGTCTTCGACCAGGCGGCTGCCGCCCGGCTGACCCATGCGGTAGCGTTCGTGCCAATTGACCAGATGCGGCGAGGTGTGGACATGCACGCGGAGCCCCGCAGCTTCGAGCATGGCGCGGCTGAAGGCCGTGACTGATCCCTTGCCGTTGGTGCCGGCCACATGGATGACAGGAGGCATCCGCTCCTGCGGGTTGCCGAGCGCCGCCAGCAGGCGGCTGATCCGGTCAAGCGAAAGGTCGAAACCCTTCGGGTGCAGTGTCAGCAGCTCATTGATTTCCGCTTCGGCGGCCGACACCATCACCATGTTGCAGTCTCCCGATGCGCGTCATCCGATCCGGCAGGATCATTCCGCCGCGGCGGCAATTTTCACCGGTTCCAGATCGGTCTCTGCAATGGCGACCGGTCCGTCCTGCTTGAGGAAGATCTTCAGCAGGCGGGCTATCGTGTCCGGCAGGTCGTGGCGGTGAACCACCATGTCGACCATGCCGTGGTCCAGCAGATACTCCGAGGTCTGGAAGCCTTCCGGCAGCTTCTCGCGGATCGTCTGCTCGATCACACGTTTGCCGGCAAAGCAGATTTCCGCGCCTGGCTCGGCCAGATGCACGTCGCCGAGCATCGCATAGGACGCCGATACGCCGCCGGTGGTCGGGTTGGTGAGCACGACGATGTAGGGAAGGCCGGCTTCCTTCAGCATTTCGACGCCGACGGTGGTCCGCGGCATCTGCATCAACGACAGGATGCCCTCCTGCATGCGCGCGCCGCCCGAGGCCGGGAACAGCACCAGCGGGCAGTGGCGCTTGATCGCCGCCTCGAAGGCCTGGATGATGGCTTCGCCGGCGGCGATGCCGAGCGAACCGCCCATGAAGCTGAAGTCATGGGCGCAGGCCACCAGCTTGACGCCGCGCACCGACCCGTAGCCGGAGACGATGGTGTCCTCGAGGCTGGTCTTGACCCGGTTCTCCTTCAGCCGGTCGGCATATTTCTTCGAATCACGAAACTTGAGCGGATCCTGCGGTACCTTGGGAACCGGCAGCAGCTCGTAAGTGCCGTCGTCGAAGATGTGCTTCAGTCGCGCCTTCGCCGACATCTTCATATGATAGCCGGAGGCCGGAATCACGAAGTGGTTCTCCTCCAGATCCTTGTGGAAGACCATTTCACCGGTCTCCGGGCACTTGATCCAGAGGTTTTCGGGAACCTCGCGATGGCCGAGCATCGAATTGATCTTCGGCCTGACATAGTTGGTGATCCAGTTCAAAGCGATCTCTCCGATATCCTGACCCTATGTGGGGTCTTCACTCTGCGGCGGCAAGGCGCGCGGCGCGCACGCCGGTGGCGAGGCCGCGCACCATGGTTGCCACGCTCTGCACCGTGTCGGCGGTTGCGCGGTTTTCGGCATCCAGCGACAGCGCGATCTGGTTGACGATCGCGGTGCCGACGACGACGCCATCGGCGTACTGGCCGATCACCCGCGCATGCTCCGCCGTCTTCACCCCGAATCCGACGCAGATCGGCAGGTCGGTGTGCTGCTTGATGCGCCTGACCGCCGCCTCGATCTTCGTCGTGTCTGCGATGGCCGATCCGGTGATGCCGTTCATCGACACATAATAGACGAATCCCGAGGTGTTGTGGAGCACGGCGGGCAGCCGCTTGGCGTCGGTGGTCGGCGTCGCCAGCCGGATGAAGTTCAGCCCTGCGGCCATCGCCGGGATGCAGAGTTCATCGTCCATCTCCGGCGGCAGGTCGACCACGATCAGCCCGTCGACGCCGGCTGCCTTGGCATCGACGAGAAAGCGCTCGACGCCATAGATGTAGATCGGGTTGTAATAGCCCATCAGTACGATCGGCGTGGTGTCGTCCTCCTTGCGGAAGTCGCGCGCCAGGTCGAGCGTGCGGACCAGCGACTGTCCCGCCTTCAGCGCCCGCTGTCCGGCCAGCTGGATCGCCGGGCCGTCGGCCATCGGGTCCGAAAAGGCCATGCCGAGCTCGATGACGTCGGACCCCGCGCCGGGCAGGGCCTTCATGATCGCCAGCGAGGTGGCGTAGTCCGGGTCGCCGCCCATGAAATAGGTGACCAGCGCCGGTCGGCCCTCGGCCTTGAGGCTGGCGAATTTGGTGTCGATGCGCGTCGTCATGGTCAAAGCTCCACGCCCAGAATCTTACCGACGGTGAAGATGTCCTTGTCGCCGCGGCCACAGAGATTCATCACGATGATCTGGTCCTTGCCCATCTTCGGCGCCCGCTTGATCACCTCCGCCAGTGCATGGCTGGGCTCCAGCGCCGGGATGATGCCCTCGATGCGGGTCAGCAGCTGGAAGGCTTCCAGCGCCTCGGTGTCGAGGATGGGGACATATTCGACGCGGCCGGAATCCTTGAGCCAGGAATGCTCGGGTCCGATACCGGGATAGTCGAGGCCGGCCGAGATCGAATGGCCTTCCTTGATCTGCCCGTCGCCGTCCTGCAGCAGATAGGTGCGGTTGCCATGCAGCACGCCGGGCGAGCCCGAAGTCAGCGATGCACAGTGCTCCTCGCCGTCGAGACCCTTGCCGCCGGCTTCGACGCCGACCATCCGGACCGTGGGATCGTCGAGAAAGGGATGGAACAGCCCGATGGCGTTCGACCCGCCGCCGACAGCGGCGACCAGCATGTCGGGAAGCCGGCCCTCGGTGGCCAGCATCTGCTCGCGCGTCTCGCGCCCGATCACCGACTGGAATTCGCGCACCATTTCCGGATAAGGGTGCGGGCCTGCCGCGGTGCCGATCAGGTAGTAGGTGTCATCGACATTCGTGACCCAGTCGCGCAGCGCCTCGTTCATCGCATCCTTGAGCGTGCCGTGGCCGGCCGTCACCGGGTTGACCTTGGCGCCGAGCAGCTTCATCCGGAACACGTTCGGCGCCTGGCGTTCCACGTCGGTCGCGCCCATATAGACCTCGCAGGGGAAACCGAAGCGCGCCGCCACCGTGGCCGATGCCACGCCGTGCTGGCCGGCGCCGGTCTCGGCGATGATGCGGGTCTTGCCCATGCGCTTGGCGAGAAGGATCTGGCCCAGGCAGTTGTTGATCTTGTGCGAACCGGTGTGGTTGAGCTCGTCGCGCTTGAAATACACTTTGGCGCCGCCGAGATGCTCGGTCAGGCGCTCGGCGAAATAGAGCGGCGACGGCCGGCCGGTGTAGTGGGTGTTGAGGTTCTCCAGCTCTGCCTTGAAGGCGGGATCGGACTTGGCCTTCTCCCACTCGGCTTCCAGCTCGAGAATCAGCGGCATCAGCGTTTCGGCGACGAATCGCCCTCCATAGATGCCGAACATGCCCTGTTCGTCGGGTCCGGTCCGATAGGAATTCGGTTGGGTCGGCTGATCCACGTCATACACTCCCGGCTGTTGCATGCCTGTTGTCTTCATACGTCCGGACAGCCTGAACGAAGCCATCCATCATGTCGAGGTCCTTGATCCCTGGCGCGCGCTCGATGCCGGATGAAATATCCACCGCGCCGGCGCCTGTCAGTGCCAGCGCCTCGCCGACATTGTCCTTGGTCAGCCCACCCGAAAGCATGTAATCCACGCCGGGGTCAAGCGCCGCCAGCAGACGCCAGTCGAAACTGAGGCCGTTGCCGCCGGGAAGGTCGGAGCCGCGGGGCGGTTTGGCGTCGAACAGGAACATGTCGGCGACGCCCACATAGGGCCGGAGCGCATAGAGATCGGCGGCCTCGCGAATCGCGAAGGCCTTCATCACCGGCAGGCCATGGCGGGCCTTGACGGCGCGGACCTGCGCGACCGTCTCCGCGCCATGCAGCTGAAGCATGTCAGGCTTCATTTCGGCGACGATCCGGTCGAGCTGCTCGGTGTCGGCGTCGACGGTGACGGCGACGGTCTTCAATCCGGCCCGCCGCGCCACTTCGGCCAGATCGGCGGCCGTGGCCACCGTCACATGCCTGGGACTTTTCGGGAAGAAGATGAATCCCGCCCACACGGCACCGAGGGATGCGGCACGCTCCACCGCTTCCCTGGTGCTCAAGCCGCACATCTTGATCCTGGTTTTCATGAGCGGTCACCTCGCATATATCGGCGCCGGAGTCGAGATCCACATCGGACTGACCGGGCACGGCGTCTGCGTCAGAATCGCCAGGCTTGCAGCCGAGATCCATGCTGCTTGAGCCAGCGCTTGGCCTCGTCGGTGCGGGGGCAGAGCATGCGACAGGCGGCCCAGAAGCGCGGCCCGTGGTTCATTTCCTTCAGATGCGCCACTTCATGCGCCGCCAGATAGTCGATGACATGCGGCGGCGCCATGGCGATGCGCCACGAGAAGGACAGATTGCCGTCCGACGAGCACGAGCCCCAGCGGCTCCTTGTGTCCTTGTAGGCGATCGACCGCACCGGGCGGCCGAGGGTCGCGGCGTGGATGGCCACCGCGGCTTCCAGATCGCGCCTGGCCTCGCGCTTGAGATGGTCGGCCACCCGCCGCGCCGTGTGTTCCGGCGCGCCCGAGACGAACAGCACCGGCTCGCCCTTGTCCATCCCCGCTTCCGCCAGCCCGCGCAGCTTGCCGGTGAGCAAAATGCGGTGGTTGATGCCGCGGATCGGCACCATCGCGTCGCCGGCGACCGCCGCATTCTCGGGGAGGCGCGCCAGCCTGGTCATCAGCCAGCCGTGGTGACGGGTGAGGAAGGAGTCGATTTCGCCGGCGGGCAGGCCGGGCGGCACGGTCAGCCGCAGCGCGTGGCCGCCCGGCTCGATGCGGAGCGTGATCCGGGTGGCGCGGGAATTTTCGCGGATTGCAAGCGGCAGGCTGCGGCCGTTGACCTCGAGGTCAAGCCGGCGCGGGGCGGGGGCAGGGGGAGCTTTGCGGCCGAATCCGAACATGGTCATCTCATAACCCAAGTACGGGCCCCAGGGAATCGGGGAGATCGGCCGCCTCTCCCGCATTTGTGACAAGAGGGCGGCGCCCGAAGCCGCCGCCCTCCATCAGACCAAACCCTGTCAGCCGTCGATCTCCGAGGCCGGGGCAGCGCCGGTTCTCTGCGCAGCGTCGCGCCGGGCCATGAACCGGTCGAATTCCTCCCGGTCGCGTGCCATGCGCAGGTCGCGCATGTGCTGGTCGAACTCGCGGCGCATTTCGTCGAGCTTGCGGCGCTCTTCGTCCAGACGCGTCAGTTCGGTTTCGCGCCATTCGTCGAAGGCGACATTGCCCGACTGCGAGTGCATGCCGCGCTTGCCGCCGCGGCGGCAGGAACGGGCGAAGCCGTCGGTGGCGCGATTGACATCGGCCTTGAACGCGTCAAGCCTGTCACCCCAGAGGATGTAGGCCAGCATGGCCAGGCCCAGCGGCCAGAACACCATGAAACCGAGCACCATCAGGGCGATGGTCGCCGGCGTCCAGGCCGGGCGGATCATTGCGGAATGTGTCATCAGTCGAAACCTCGTCAGAAGAGGAACGGGGATCGTCACCTCGTGATTCTGATTTGGTAGGTCCGGCCCGCCGATTCAAGAATTGCCGCACGACAAACGCACAAACACCCGGATTCTATCAGGAAATCCGGGTGGCTGAACTTGCGGCATCAGCGGCTCAGGCGCTCTTGCCGCCCTTGATGACGCCGCGGACGGGGGACTTGCCCCGGTTGGCCTGCGCGTGGGTGCGCATGAAATCGAGAATCCGCGGCGCGATTTCGGAGCGGAATCGGGAGCCGTTGAACACACCGTAATGGCCGACATCCGGCTGCACGTAATGGTGCCGCATGTCCTGCGGGATGTTGGAACAGATCGTGTGGGCGGCTTCGGTCTGTCCCAGGCCGGAAATGTCGTCGTTCTCGCCTTCGACCGTGAGAAGCGCCACTGACTTGATCGCGCTCGGATCAACGCGATGGCCGCGATGCATCAGCTCGCCCTTGGGCAGCGAGTGCTTGATGAACACGGCATCAACGGTCTGCAGATAGAACTCCTCGGTCATGTCCATGACGGCCAGGTACTCGTCGTAGAAATCCCTGTGCCGCTCGGCCGAATCGCCATCGCCCTTGACCATGTGCATGAAGAAATCCTTCTGCGCGATCATGTGGCGGTCGAGATTCATCGTCATGAAACCGGTCAGCTGCAGAAAGCCCGGATAGACCGAGCGTGTGAAGCCGGGCAACGGGAAGGGGACCTGCATGATGACGTTGTCGGCAAACCATTCCAGCGGCTTGTTCTGCGCCAGTTCGTTGACGCCGGTTGGGTTGATGCGGGTGTCGATCGGCCCGCCCATCAGCGTCATGCTCGAGGGCGCGTACTTGTCGCCGTTTTCCTCCATCAGCGCCACCGCGGCCAGGACAGGCACGGACGGCTGGCACACCGCCATGACATGGGTATCGGGACCCAGCACATGCAGCATCGAGATGATGTAGTCGATATAGTCGTCGAGGTCGAAGCGGCCGTCCGCGACCGGCACCATGCGGGCGTCGGTCCAGTCGGTGATGTAGATCTCGGCGTTGGGCAGCAGGGTTTCCACTGTGCCGCGAAGCAGGGTCGCGTAGTGGCCGGACATCGGCGCCACAAGCAGGATCTTAGGGTCGGCGCGATGGCGGTCGGGCAGGGCGCGCTCGAAATGAATGAGCTTGCAGAACGGACGCGACCAGACCACCTTTTCGTGAACCGAAACCGGTCCCGTCGTCAACTTGGTTTCCTTCAGGCCGAACTCCGGCTTGGCATAGCGTCGCGTCGTGCGCTCGAACACCTCGAGACCGGCGCCAATCGCCCGCGCAATCGGCGTGTGCGAAAACGGGTTGACCGGATTGCGCAAGACCAGCTGCATGCTGTCGGCATAAGCCCGCCACGGGGCGATCGCCGCGTGGTTGAGTTCATATAACTGGTAGAACATGGCGATACCTTTCTTCGACAGCCCGATCCGACTGCCTGGTCTTCACCATCATGGGGCCCAAAGCTTGCCGCACCATGACCAGGACCGTCAATGCGGACCCCGATCAACCCTATCATGGTTCTGTTGCATTGCAATATATGCTTCGATCGTGCCATCGCCAGCCGCTGCGCTCCGGCTGAAACACCTTGAGCCACACCAGCTTTTCCGGAACCAGGGCAGGCGGATTCCCGCCGTGCTGATCGCATGCGTGGCCTGTCCGCGCCGACAGGTGGCGGCGCTGCGGCCCCGATCCGCGGCGTGCTTGTCATGCCGAACCGCAGCCACCATATGCGAGCGGCGCAAGGGTAAAGACGGGCTCGGCATGCGCGACGGACGATGGCGCCACGGCCTGGCCGCTGGCGCGACGTCCGCCGGGGGCCGGGCGGCCTTCGGATTGAGGGATGAACTGCTCCCGATCGGGATGGATTGGACAGAGATGAACAATATCGACGCGATCGACTGGTCGCTTCTGCGCAGCTTTCTCGCAGTCGCCGACCATGGCAATCTATCGGCGGCCGCCGGCCAGCTGGGCACGAGCCAGCCCACGGTGAGCCGTCACATCACCGAACTGGAGCGGATCCTTGATCGGGTCCTGTTCCGCAGGAGCCCGGGCGGGCGCGAACTGACCGATGCCGGTCAGGAGCTGATCGCGGATGTCCGCCGAATGGGCCAGGCCGCCGATTCATTCGCCCGGGTGGCGCTCGGCCAGAAAGCCGGTATTGCCGGGCCTGTCCGCATCACCGCCAGCGAGATCATCGGCGCGCTTGTCCTGCCCGCCATCGCCCAGCGGATGCGCGAGGCGGAACCCGATCTCGAGATCGAGATCGTCGCGTCCAACACGATCGGCGACCTGATGCGCCGCGATGCCGACATCGCCATTCGGATGATGCGGCCACACCAGCTGGACCTGGCCATCCGCCATGTCGCCGACGTGCCGCTGGTGACCTGCGCGTCCCGGGCCTATTTCGAACGGCGCGGCAAGCCGCAGGTCCCCGAAAACCTGTCGGATCACGATCTCATCGGATTTGACCAGTCCGACGCCATCATTTCCGGCTTTGCCCAGCAGGGCATCAAGGTGCAGCGGTCGGTGTTCAAGATCCGCTCCGACAATCATCTCGTGCTCTGGGAAGCGCTGCGCTCCGGATCCGGCATCGGTTTCGCCCATGCGCCGATGGTGTCCGCCTCGACGGATCTGGAAAGCTGCCTAGAAACGCTGGACCTGCCCACTCTTCCGATATATCTCGCCATGCACACCGATCTGCGCCACAGTCCGCGCATGCGCTTCGTGTCCGATTTTCTGTTCGATGCCTTGCGGGCCTATGCCCGCGGAGCGCAGTCCGCAGCTTAGGATCGATAGCACCTCCGGCATCGTCACGCGCGGTTGGAGAGGCGACGGCGGCAACGGGAGCGAGAGCATGGACATTTTCCGGTTTGCGGACCTCATCGAAGTGCCATGGCGCAATGGCGGCGGCGTCACCCGCGACATCGCCTCCGTCCATGAGGACGGGGCGCTGGTCTGGCGTGTGAGCATGGCGGATGTGGACAGCGACGGCGCCTTTTCCGATTTCAGCGGCCTGATGCGGATTCTCACGGTGATCGATGGGGCCGGAATGGACCTCCTCACCCCGGCAGGGACGCTCGTCGCCCTGCCGGGCGTTCCGGTCCTCTTTGACGGCGGCATGGCGGTCAGCTCCGTGTTGCGCGACGGTGCCTTGCGGGATTTCAATCTCTTCTTCGCGCCCGATCGGTTCGGCGGCTCGGTCGTGGCGATAGCGGGGCCGGGGCAGCGCTTCGTCGCCGCGGGCGGCGGGCAGCGACGGCTGCTGCACTGCATGTCCGGCCGCGTCGCAGCGGGCGAAGACACGG
The DNA here is from genome assembly GCF_003182275.1 of Hoeflea marina. Taxonomy (GTDB): domain Bacteria; phylum Pseudomonadota; class Alphaproteobacteria; order Rhizobiales; family Rhizobiaceae; genus Hoeflea; species Hoeflea marina. The sequence goes on along the minus strand of NZ_QGTR01000003.1, from coordinate 760,352 downwards.
TTCTGGGCAAGGGCGACACCGCCTTGCTGCGCGACGAGATCACCGAAATCCGGCTTGAGGACGGGGCTACAATTCTGCTGGTCAGCCTCGATCCGTGCGGCCCGCCCCAGGCCGGCTGAACCGCCGGCGACGCCGCCGATCTGGCGGGTCGATTCGGCCTGTCACATTATGTGTAGACATAAGAAAAGTCACGTCATACGCTCGGCATCGACATGGGTCCGGGTCCCGATGGCAGCTGCATGCCGCCACCATCGGCATGGCTCTCCTCCATGGACATGACGACAGACCGGTTCAATTCCACCCCGAGGGAGATTCCTGACATGGCAAGACATCGGATACTTGGCGCCGTCGCCGCCATCGCACTTGGGCTCGGCCTTGCGGCACCCGCGCAGGCCGACCAGCTGGCCGACATCAAGAAGGCCGGAAAGATCGTCGCGGCCACCGAGATGCATTTCGCGCCCTTCGACATGCTGGTTGACGGCAAGTATGAGGGCATCTGCCACGACCTCTTCACGGAAGTGGCAAAGGAGCTCGGCGTCGAGGTCGAGTTCCTCGATCTTCCCTGGTCCAGCGTGCTGCCGGGTCTGGAAGCCGGCAAGTTCGACATCGTCAACGCGCCGGTGACGATCACCGCCGAGCGCATGCAGCGCTACAGCTTCACCCTGCCGATCGGCAATGCCACGGTGGCGCTGGCCAAGAAGGCAGGCGACGAGTCGATCACCAAGCCGGAAGACATTGCCGGCAAGATCGCCGGTTCGCAGAAGGGGTCCGCCCAGCTCGAACAGCTCAAGGCCTTTTCGGCCACCCTGCCTTCGCCTGTCGACGTGCGCGAATATGTCAACATCGATGAGGCGCTGGCCGATCTGGCCGCCGGCCGCATCAATGCGGTCGCCAACTCGATGCCGTTGATGGGCTATGCCGCCGTCGAGCGTCCCGAAGTCTTCGCGCTGGTGATGCCGCCATTCGGTGATCCGAAATATTTCGCCTGGGTTGCCCGCCCCGGCGAGGAGAGTGCCAGCCTGATCGCTGCGATCAACGATGCGATCGTGAAGATGCACGAGGATGGCCGTCTGGAAGCCATCAACACTAAATGGCTCGGTTCGCCGCCGGAGCTGCCCACCACCATGCCGGACGCCAAATAATCCAGCAATCAGACCCGGTCCGGATCTTCGCCGGGCCGGGTGCCGCTTCCGGGGGCGTCAGACGTGGATTTTTCCTTCAAGGTCATTCTGCACAATCTGCCCTTTCTGCTGGCGGCGGCGAAATGGACCCTGCTGATCTCCGTTGCCGGCATGGCCATCAGCATCTTCCTGGGGATCTTCATCTGTGCCGCCCGCATTTCGCGCGCCGCCTGGCTGCGCCGGGCCGCGGCGGTCTACATCAGCTTCTTCCGCGGAGTCCCGCTGCTGGTGCAACTGCTGGTGTTCTTCTACATGCTGCCCCATGTCGGCATCGATCTGCCGGCCATGGCGGCGGCGATTCTCGCCGTCGGCATGTGCTCGGCCGCCTACACGGCCGAGATCCTGCGCGGCGCCCTGCAGGCCATACCGGCCGGACAGACCGAAGCCGCCGATGCCCTGGGCATGTCGCCGGTCTGGCTCTGGCGCCGCATCCTGGTGCCGCAGGCCCTGCGCCTGGGCATGCCGTCGCTGGTCAACGAACTCATCCTCTTGGTGAAGGTGTCGTCGCTGGCCTCCGTCGTCGGCATCGGCGAGCTCACCCGCGTGGCGCAGAACATCACCGGGCAGACCTATCGGCCACTGGAAGTCTACATCGCCGCCGCGGCGATCTATTTCCTCATCAATCTCGTCATTTCGCAACTCGGCCGCGTCGCCGAGCGGCGGTTGCAGCTCAACTGAGGGAGGCCGGCAATGGAGTTCGAGCTCTTCCACCGTTACGGGCCGGCGCTGCTGCGCGGTTTCGGCGTGACGATCCTCTGCTGGGTCGCGGGTTCCATCGGCGGCATCGTTCTCGGCTTTGCCATTGCCTGCCTCTATCGCTGGTCCTGGCGGCCCGTGCGCTGGCTTCTGCAGGCCTATGTCGAACTCATCCGCGGCACGCCGTTCATGATCCAGCTCTTCATCCTCTACTACGGCGGCCCCTATGTCGGACTTGTGCTGTCTCCGGTGCAGGCGGGGATCCTGAGCTTCGTCATCTATGGCAGTCCCTATTTCTCCGAGATCTTCCGCTCCGGTTTCGGCTCGATCCCGGAAGGCCAGATCGAGGCTGCCCGATGCGTGGGGCTCGGCGAGGCGGCAATTCTGCGCCGCATCGTCCTGCCGCAGATGCTGGTGCTGATCACCGCGCCGCTGACCAATTTCATCATCATCCTGAGCAAGGAGACCGCCATTCTCTCGGTCGTCACCGTGCCGGAACTGCTTTATGAGACCCAGACCATGGCCGCCGAGACCTTCACCTATGTCGAGCCGTTCCTGGTGCTGTCGCTTTGCTACTGGCTGCTGGTGGTGCTGACATCCTGGCTCGGACAGAAGGTGGAACACCGTGTCACCCGCCATCTGCGGCGCGCCAACGCCTGAAAGGACACTGCCGATGCCGGACAACCGAGACAGCGCCGAGGGCGCGCCGATCATCACTGTGCGGGCGATGAGCAAGCGCTTCGGCGATTTCGAGGCGCTGACCGATATCAGCATCGATGTCCGCCGCTCGGAAGTGCTCTGCCTCATCGGCCCGTCCGGCTCGGGCAAGAGCACGCTCTTGCGCTGCATGAACTTTCTCGAGCGCTATGACGAGGGCGAGGTGCGCATGGAGGGCGAGCTGATAGGCTGGCGCGACGACGGCGCCGCGCCGCGCCGACCGCTGCCTTCGGCTGTCCTTCGCGAGCAGCGCAAGCACATCGGCATGGTGTTCCAGCAGTTCAATCTCTGGCCGCATTTCACGGCGTTGCAGAATGTCGCCGAGGCCCTGCTGCGGGTGAAGCGGCTTCCGCGCGACGAGGCGTTCGCGCGCGCCGAGGCGGCGCTCGGCAAGGTCGATCTGGCCGACAAGGCCGGCAACCATCCCTCCGGTCTTTCGGGCGGCCAGCAGCAGCGCGTGGCCATCGCGCGGGCCATCGCCATGGAGCCCCGGGTGATGCTGTTTGACGAGCCTACCTCCGCGCTCGACCCCGAGCTGGTCGGCGAGGTGCTCAGCGTCATGAAACAGATGGCGGCCGAAGGCATGACCATGGTGGTCGTCACCCACGAAATGGGCTTTGCCGCTCATGTTGCCGACCGGGTGGCGTTTCTCGACCGGGCGCGGCTGGTGGCCTGCGTTCCGCCGGCGGAGATCTTCGGCGCCACCCCGGCCGACGAGCGGATCCGCGCGTTCCTCCAGACCTATCGCGAGCGCAACGTCGTCTGAGCGGCCGGCGCCGGCGTCACTGGCACAGGCGGAAGCCGCCCCGCCTCTCCGCCAGGTCGAGATGCATGTGATCCATGTGGGTGCTGTCGGAGCCAGGGCCGAGCACGGTGGTGAAATACAGGCAGGCAGAGGCCCGCATCGTCCGCTGGAAGGCTTCCTCGCGCGTGCCGTCGCCGGCCCGCGGCAGCATTTTGATGTCGTCGCGCCCCTCGAAGACGAAGGCGGCAATGTCGATGGCGGATCCGACCGCATGCTCGCTGACCTTGCCGCTCGACAGGTTGTTGCGCAGACGGCAGGCATAGGTCGATGCCTGCCGGATCGCCTTCAGCTTGGCCACCGGCGGCGCCTTGCCGTCATAGCCTGGCACGCTCAGCGCCTCCACGCCCGGAAGCACCATGGCGCGGGTCCACCTTGCCAGGGCCAGCACGGCCTCGCAGCGCAGCTGGGTGGCCGGTTCGACGCTCACGCCGGGCGCGATCTCGATGATCCGGTATGGCTCGGGGATGCTGCAGCCGCCGTCTCCCCTGATCGGATCGAGCTTGTCATAGGTGACGCCGAATTCCTTGAGCAACGCCTCGCAGGCCGGATTGTCGGTTGCTTCGGGAGCATCGGCGAGCTTGTCGGCCATTGTGGATTTCTCCGGCCCGTCCTTGCTCTCGCTCGTGCCGGCGTCGCTGGCGGGCCGTGCCGCCGCATCCGGGGACGGGTCCGACTGCGGCGCGGGTTGCGCGGAGTCTGTCGACCCCGCATCGCGCGGAGCCGGCGTCGGAACGGGAATCGTCTCGGCGAGTGCGCCGGACAAGCCCGTCAGACAGAAAAGCAGACCCAGGACAATGCGCATGCGTTCCTCCGATCGACCCGGACCTGGCCGGAAACAGAACCGGCCGCAGCACTGCCGCGGCCGGATCACATGTCGAAGTAACTGGGGCGGAGAGCCCGCGGATCAAGCGTCCAGATTGGCGACGCTGAGCGCGTTGTTCTGGATGAACTCGCGCCGCGGCTCGACTTCGTCGCCCATCAGGCGCGAGAACAGGTCGTCGGCGTCGACGGCGTCGTTGACGCGAACCTGCAGCAGCGAGCGCGCGTTCGGATCCAGCGTGGTCTCCCACAGCTGCTCGGCATTCATCTCGCCGAGGCCCTTGTAGCGCTGCATCGTCAGGCCCTTGCGGCCCACGGCGAAGACGGCGTTGAGCAATTCGCGGGGGCCGGACACCGCCAGGCCGCCATCCTTGCGGCGCAGAACCGGCGGCTCGGCATAGACGTCCTGCAGCTTGCCGTGCATCTGGTCGATCAGGCGGGCGTCCTGGCTGCCGATCAGGCCGCTGTCGATGTGGATGGTTTCCGCCACGCCGCGCACGGTGCGGTCGAGCCGCAGGCCGTTGCTGTCGGTGATCATGCCGCTCCAGCCGCGCTCGGTTTCCTCCGAAACCATATCGAGGCGTGTCGCCACGGCCTCGGCCATGGTCTGCGACATGGCGTCGTTTGCCACCCGCTCCGGATTCAGCGCGCCGGCGATGGCCGCCTGCTCGATGACGGTGCGGTCATAGCGCGAATGCAGCCCGTCCAGCAGCGAGCGCACCCGGAGAGCGTCCGTGATGGTCTCGCGAAGGTCGGCGCCCATGCGGACTTCCCCCGAGGACAGCTCCAGCGCAGCCTCGTCAAGACCCGTGCTGATCAGGTAGTCCTCCAGCGCCTTCTCGTCCTTGAGATACTGCGCCGACTTGCCGCGCGAGACCTTGTAGAGCGGCGGCTGGGCGATGTAGAGGTGGCCGCGCTCGATCAGGGACGGCATCTGCCGGAAGAAGAAAGTCAGAAGCAGGGTTCGGATATGCGCGCCGTCCACGTCGGCGTCGGTCATGATGATGACCTTGTGATAGCGCAGCTTCTCGATGTTGAACTCGTCCTTGCCGATCCCGGTGCCGAGCGCGGTGATCAGCGTGCCGATTTCCTGGCTGCCGAGCATCTTGTCGAAGCGGGCCCGTTCGACATTCAGGATCTTGCCCCTGAGCGGCAGGATAGCCTGGTTCTCGCGGAAACGGCCCTGCTTGGCCGAACCGCCGGCGGAATCGCCCTCGACGAGGAACAATTCCGAGCGGGCCGGATCCTTCTCCGAGCAGTCGGCGAGCTTGCCGGGCAGCGAGGCGATGTCGAGCACCCCCTTGCGCCGTGTCAGTTCGCGCGCCTTGCGCGCCGCCTCGCGGGCGGCAGCCGCCTCGATCACCTTGCCGACCAGCACCTTGGCTTCTGAGGGATGCTCTTCCAGCCAGGCCCCGAGGGTCTGCGTCACCAGGTTCTCAACCACCGGCCGGACCTCCGAGGACACCAGCTTGTCCTTGGTCTGCGACGAGAATTTCGGATCGGGAACCTTGACGGAAAGGACGGCCGTCAGGCCCTCGCGGCAGTCGTCGCCGGTCAGCGAGACCTTTTCCTTCTTCGTCATGCCCGATGAATCGGCATAGGAAACCATTTGCCGGGTCAGCGCGCCGCGAAAGCCCGCCATGTGGGTGCCGCCGTCGCGCTGCGGGATGTTGTTGGTGAAGCACAGCACGTTCTCGTGGTAGCTGTCGTTCCACCACATGGCGAGCTCGACGACGATGCCGTCCTTTTCGCCGAGCAGCGTCACCGGATCGGCGACCAGCGGCTTCTTGGTCCGGTCAAGATAGCGCACGAAGGCTTCCAGGCCGCCTTCGTAGAGCAGCTCGACTTCCTTGATGTCGGAATGGCGCCGGTCGCTGAGCAGGATCCGCACGCCGGAATTGAGGAATGCAAGCTCGCGCAAGCGGTGCTCAAGCGTTCCGTAGTCGAATTCGGTCATGGTGAAGGTGGCGGTGCTCGGCATGAAGGTCACTTCGGTCCCGGTCTCGCTGCCGCAGTCGCCCGTGATTGCCAGCGGCGCATCCGGAACGCCGTTGCTGAACCGCATCTCGTGCACATGACCCTTGCGGCGGATCTTGAGCTTGAGCCAGTCCGACAGCGCGTTGACCACGGAAACGCCCACGCCGTGCAGGCCGCCGGACACCTTGTAGGAATTCTGGTCGAATTTGCCGCCTGCATGCAGCTGCGTCATGATCACTTCGGCCGCCGAGACGCCTTCGCCCTGGTGGATGTCGGTGGGAACCCCGCGGCCATTGTCGGTCACGCTGACCGAGCCGTCCGGATTGAGCGTCACCGTCACCCGGTCGGCATGGCCTGCAAGCGCCTCGTCGATGGCGTTGTCGACCACCTCGTAGACCATGTGGTGCAGTCCCGAGCCGTCATCCGTGTCGCCGATATACATGCCCGGCCGCTTGCGCACCGCATCAAGGCCCTTGAGCACCTTGATGGATTCGGCGCCGTATTCCTGTTCGACGTCCGCGTTGGTATCGGGCAGTTCATCCATGAGCAATTGTCTTTCAGGCTGGTTCGTTCGGGCGGACCCCGGCGAATCACCGCCAAGGGTCACGATTCACTATAGGGGGTGGAGAAATGAAAACCAAATCTCGGACCGCGTGGATTTGCGGGTTTCCAAGACCATATATAGGGTGTCGGACCTGTGCACAAAGGGCATTATCATGGATGCAACCCCTCTTCCCTTCGAAGCGCCGGCGCCGATCCCCAGGACCACGCCGCCCAGCAGGATGGAGATCATCCGGACGGTGATGCGCAACCCGCTGGAATTGTGGGGAGAACCCTCCTTCACCCTGCCCTGGATCATGACCAGGTTCATCAATGAGCGCTCGCTCATTGTCAACGATCCGGGCCTCGTGCGCCATGTGCTGGTCGACAATGCCGCCAATTACCGCATGGGGACCATTCGTCAGCTCATCCTCAGGCCGATCCTGCGCGACGGCCTGCTGACTGCCGAGGGCGAAACCTGGCGCCGGTCGCGCAAGGCGATGGCGCCGGTCTTCACGCCGCGCCACTCCCGCGGCTTCGCCGAGCAGATGCTGTCGCGCTCGCGCGCCTTTGTCGCCCGCTACGAGACGTCGGGACCCGGCGAGGGCCAGACGGATGACCGGGTGCATGACGTTGCCCGCGACATGACCGAACTCACCTTCGAGATCCTGTCGGAAACGCTGTTCTCCGGCGAGGTCGCCGGCCGCGAAAGCGAATTCGCCCAGGACGTCGATCGTCTGCTCTCGACCATGGGCAGCGTCGATCCCCTCGACCTTCTCAAGGCGCCGCGCTGGGTGCCGCGATTGCGGCGGCTGATGGGGCGCCGGGTGCTGGCCAAGTTCCGCGGCATCGTCAAGCAGACCATTGAAAGCCGGGAGCGCGGCATGCGCGACCATCCGGACACGGTGCCGGAGGATTTTCTCACCCTGCTGCTGCGCCAACGCGGACCCGACGGGTTGAGCATCGAGGAAATCGAGGACAACATCATCACCTTCATCGGCGCCGGCCACGAGACCACGGCCCGCGCGTTGGCCTGGACTCTGTACTGTCTGGCCAATTCGCCGCTCGATCTGGCCGAGGTGGAGGAAGAGGTGGACCGCGTGACCGCGAGCGAGGCGGATCCCGTGCATTGGCTCGAGAAGATGCCCTGGACCCGCGCCGTGTTCGAGGAGGCGATGCGGCTCTACCCGCCGGCGCCGTCGATCAACCGTGCGGCGATCAAACCGGACAGATGGGAGGGTCCGGACGGCCGCTCGGTCGACATTCCCGAAGGCACCACCATCCTGATCATGCCCTGGACACTGCACCGGCACAAAATGCTCTGGGACAGGCCGCGCCATTTCGTGCCGTCGCGGTTCCTGCCCGAGAATCGCGGCCGCATCGACCGTTTTCAGTACCTGCCGTTCGGCGTCGGCCCGCGGATCTGCATCGGCGCCACCTTTGCGCTGCAGGAGGCGGTCATCGCCCTTGCCGTGCTGCTTGGCCGCTACCGGTTCGAGTGCGTGCCGGAAACCAGGCCCTGGCCGGTCCAGAAGCTCACCACCCAGCCGCAGGGCGGTCTTCCGATGCGGGTCACCCGGCGCTGATTTCGCCCGACCACGGCGGCAAACGTCGCGGCTGACAATGACGGCTCTTGCGAAGTATCCTATCAGCAATAGAACAGGGACAGGCAGCCGGCCGGTTTGGGCGGGGTCAACCAGGCGAGGCAGCGGCAAGTGGCATCTCAGATATTGTTGGGCATTGATACCGGCGGCACCTACACCGACGCGGTGCTTTTCAGCGAAACCGACGGCATCCTTGCCACAGCCAAGGCGTTGACGACCCGGCATGATCTCGCCATCGGCATTTCCGGAGCTGTCGACGCGGTGCTGGCCGAGACCGGCGGCGACGCCGGCCGCATCTCGCTGGTATCGCTGTCCACGACGCTTGCCACCAATGCGCTGGTCGAGGGCCAGGGCAGCCGGGTGGCTCTCATCATGATAGGCTTCGGACCCGCCGATCTGGCCCGCAGCGGCCTCGCCGAGGCGCTGGGCGGCGATCCCGTCCTGTATCTCGCGGGAGGTCATGACGTCCATGGCCGCGAGACGCCGCTCGATCTCGCCCCGCTGGCCGCGCGGCTTGCCGATCTACCCAATGAAGTCTCCGCAGTGGCCGTCGCCGGCTATTTCGCGGTCCGCAATCCGGCGCATGAACTGGCCGTTCGCGACCTGGTGCGCGAGGCCACCGGCCTGCCCGTCACCTGCAGCCACGAGCTCACATCGAAGCTCGGCGGGCCGCGCCGTGCCCTGACGACGCTGCTCAATGCCCGGCTGATCTCGATGATCTCGCGGCTCATCCGCGCCACCGGGACTTTCCTCGCCACCCGCGCCATCTCGGCGCCGCTGATGGTGGTGCGCGGCGACGGTGCGCTGATCTCGGCTGAGGAGGCCCTGATCCGGCCCATCGAGACGATCCTGTCGGGTCCGGCGGCGAGCCTCGTCGGCGCCCGCCATCTCACTGGCCTCGACGCGGCGGTGATTTCCGATATCGGCGGCACCACCACCGATGTGGCCGTGCTCGAGAACGGCCGTCCGCGCCTCGATGAGGAGGGCGCGGTGGTAGGGTCCTACCGCACCATGGTCGAAGCGGTGGCGATGCACACATTCGGTCTGGGCGGCGATTCCGAGGTGAGACTCGACGAGGGCGGCTTGAAGCCGGGCCTCATTCTCGGACCGCGCCGGCTGATGCCTCTCAGTCTCGCCGCCCACATGCATCCCGAGCCGGTCCTGGCGGCGCTGGAGCGGCAGTTGCGGCAGCCGTATCCGGGCCGGGCGGAAGGGCGGTTCGCGGTCAGCACCGGCCTGCCCGATGCGCTTGCCGCGGGATTGACCAGCCAGGAACTGGCGCTTTACGAGCGCATGAGCGCGGTGCCGCAGCCGCTTGACACCCTGCTCACCAGCACCTCGCAGCGAGCCACGCTGGATCGTCTGGTGGGCCGCGGCCTGGTGCAGATCGCCGGCTTCACGCCGTCCGACGCCATGCATGTGCTCGGCCGCCAGGGCCAGTGGAACAGCCAGGCGGCCTGCATCGGCGCCGAGCTGTTCGCCCGGCGCAAGGACGGTGCCGGCCGGGCGCTGGCCGACGGCGCCCATTCGATCGCCGACATGGTGTCGGCGCGCATGACCCGGCAGAGCTGCGAGGCCATCCTGACGGCGCTGGTTGCCGAGGACGGAATCACCGGCGTCGACCCGGCCGGCTCTTCGCTGGTCGATCGCGCCCTGAGACGGGAATCGGGCTTCATCCGCTTCCGGCTGGAACTCGACCGCCCGCTGGTGGCGCTCGGCGCGTCGGCGCAGGTGCACTATCCGGCGATCGCCGCCATGATCGGGGCCGAGAGCGTCATCCCGCTGCACGCCGGCGTTGCCAACGCGCTGGGTGCGGTGGTCGGGCAGGTGCGCGAGAGCGTCACAGTGTTCGTCACCGAGCTGGAGGACGGCTTGTTTGCCGTCAATGGCGGCGGCGAGAGCCACCGCCTGGTCCGGCGCGACGACGCCTTTGAACTGGCGCGCGACATCGGCGACCGCGCAGCCCTTGCTCTGGCCCTGCGGAGCGGCGCCGAATCACCTGTGATCCAGCGCAGCCAGACCATCCTGGCACCGGTGATCGAGGGACTGGAAAAGCTTGTCGAGGCCCGCTTTGTCGCCACCGCCAGCGGCCGCCCGCGCATTGCCGCGGGCTGATTTGTTCCAATCGGGGACAAGTGCTTGGCATCTTCGATGAATTGACACAAAAGCCCGGCGCGGGCAGGGTCGGGCCCTGCCGCCCCGACCATTCATGAACGACGGAGATTGCGCGTGACCACGATCGAAAAAAACGGACTTGTCTGGGACCGCGGGCTCCATGATTTTCTGGTGGAGGAAGCCCTCCCCGGCACCGGCGCCGATGCCGGAACATTCTTCAGCGGATTCGCCGACCTGGTTCACGAGCTGGGGCCGCGCAACCGGGCGCTGCTGGCCAAGCGTGACGATCTGCAGGCCGAGATCGATGCCTGGTATCGCAAGAACGGCGCACCGGTCGACATGGCTGTCTACCGGACCTTCCTCACCGGCATCGGCTATCTGCTGCCCGAGGGTGGACCGGTCTCGGTCTCGACAGAAAATGTCGATCCGGAGATCGCCGGCGTCGCCGGGCCGCAGCTCGTCGTGCCGGTGATGAATGCGCGCTATGCGCTCAACGCCGCCAACGCGCGCTGGGGTTCGCTCTATGATGCGCTCTACGGCACGGATGCCATTTCCGAGGACGACGGTGCCGAGCGCGGCGGCGGCTACAATCCGGCGCGCGGCGCCCGCGTGATCGCCTGGGCCCGCAAGTTCCTCGACCAGTCCGCCCCGCTGGCCACCGCCAGCTGGGCCGATGCCACCGGTCTGGCCGTCTCCGGGACCGGACTTGCCGTGTCGACCCGGGCCGGTGCGGTCGCGCTGGCCGACCAGACGCAGTTCGTCGGCTACGAGGGCGAAGCTGCCGCACCATCTGCGGTGATCCTGGCCCGCAACGGTCTCCACACCCGGATCGTTATCGACCGGTCCAGCACCATCGGCGCCTCGGACGCTGCCGGCATTTCGGATCTCGTTCTCGAATCGGCGCTGACCACCATCATGGACTGCGAGGATTCTGTGGCCGCCGTCGATGCCGCCGACAAGCTGGTCATCTACCGCAACTGGCTCGGCCTGATGAAGGGCAACCTCAAGGAAACCGTGACCAAGGGCGGCCGGAGCTTCGACCGCGCGCTCAATCCCGACCTGCAGTTCCTCGACGCCCGGGGCAACCCTGCAAGCCTGCCCGGCCGCTCGCTGATGCTGATCCGCAATGTCGGACACCTCATGACCAATCCGGCGATCCATGACCGCGATGGCCACGAGGTGCCGGAAGGCATGATGGATGCAATGATCACCGGTCTGATCGCGCTGCACGACATCGGCGCCGGGGGACGGCACATGAACTCGCGCGCCGGCTCGATGTATGTGGTGAAGCCGAAGATGCACGGCCCCGAGGAAGTCGCCTTCGCCGCCGAGATCTTCGGCCGCGTCGAGCAGGCCGTCGGCATGGCCCCCAACACGATCAAGATGGGCATCATGGACGAGGAGCGCCGGACGACGATCAATCTGAAGGAATGCATCCGCGCGGCAGCAAGCCGCGTCGTCTTCATCAACACAGGCTTTCTCGACCGCACCGGCGACGAGATCCACACCTCGATGGAGGCTGGCCCGATGATCCGCAAGGGCGACATGAAGCAGGCCGCCTGGATCTCGGCCTACGAGAACTGGAATGTCGACATCGGCCTGGAATGCGGTCTCGCCGGGCACGCCCAGATCGGCAAGGGCATGTGGGCCATGCCAGACCTGATGGCGGCGATGCTGGAACAGAAGATCGGCCATCCGAAGGCCGGCGCCAACACAGCCTGGGTGCCGTCGCCGACGGCGGCGACGCTGCACGCCACCCATTATCACCAGATCGATGTCGCCGAAGTGCAGGCGGCTTTGCGCGGTCGCGGCCGCGCCAGCCTCGACGACATTCTTTCGGTGCCGGTGGCCAGCAGGCCGAACTGGACAGCCGAGGAGATCCAGCACGAGCTCGACAACAATGCGCAGGGCATCCTGGGCTATGTCGTGCGTTGGGTCGATCAGGGCGTCGGCTGCTCCAAGGTGCCCGACATCAACAATGTCGGGCTCATGGAAGACCGTGCCACCCTCAGGATCTCGGCCCAGCACATGGCCAACTGGCTCCACCACAAGGTGGTCTCCGAAGTCCAGATCGTCGAGACGATGAAGCGGATGGCCGCGGTCGTCGACGGACAGAATGCCGGCGATCCCGCCTACACCCCGATGGCGCCGGACTACGAGCATTCCATCGCCTTCCAGGCCGCGCTGGAACTGGTGCTTGACGGCCGCAACCAGCCCAATGGCTACACGGAGCCGGTGCTTCACCGCCGCCGCCAGGAGCTCAAGGCACGCGGCTGAGCTCCGGGGCAATTCTGCGGAACGCCGCCCTCGCTTCGTCGCCGCGCAAGGCGCCGGATCGATGACTTCGGGCGCTTCTGCAGTCTGCGAGCAGGAAAAGCGCGATGGCGCAACGACAAAGACCCGCCGCTGCTTGGCAGTGGCGGGTCTTTCAATTGTGCTGCCGGAGCCGGCAGCGCGTCAGGATCACTGCTTGACGATGACCTTGGCCGACTTGCCGGGACGGACCCTGTCGTAGAGATCGATGATGTCCTGGTTCATCAGCCGGATGCAGCCGGACGAGGCGGCGGTGCCGATCGAGGCCCATTCCGGCGTTCCGTGGAGCCGGAACAATGTGTCCTCGCCGTCCTGGTTGAACAGGTAGAGCGCGCGGGCGCCGAGCGGGTTCTGGAGGCCGGGCTTCATGCCCTCGTCGCCGTATTTCGCCAGGTCCGGGCGGCGACCGATCATTTCCTGCGGCGGGGTCCATTTGGGCCAGGCCTGCTTCCAGGCGATATAGGCTTCGCCTTCCCAGGCAAATCCCGCCTTGCCGACGCCGATGCCGTAGCGCATCGCCCTGTTGCCCGGCATGACCAGATACAGGAACCGGTTGGGTGTATCGACGATCAGCGTGCCCGGCTTTTCCTTCGTGTTGTAATTGACCGTCTGGCGATGGAAGCGCTTGTCGAGCTTGGCGATCGGAACGGCCGGGACGGAATAGGCGGCATCCTTGACGGCGCCGTATTCGGAAGTGAAGATTTCAAGCGATGAACCGGATGCGCCGTTCTCGGTGCTGGTTGAACAGCCGGCGAGCGCCAAGGTGGCGGCCAGTCCAAATGCGGCAAGGGCAGAACGAAGGGTCATTTACATCTCTATGTGGCGAGGGAGGCCAGCTGCTCGTTGATTCGGCGCCTGGGACGTTGCTTTATTTTGAATAATGGGGCGGAGCGCAAGGGCCATGCCCCCAGTCCGTGCCGCCTCGCCATTGCAATAATTGCGCCAATTGCTTTTCTGCAACAAACCGGCGCCGCCGCATTGCGGATGGCCGGACATGATGGCAGGCTTGGCGGATGCCGATCATTTCGCCGCACAACGACCAGCCCCTCCTCGACGGTCGGCAATCCGCGCGTGCGCTGATGGTGCGCCGCGGGGTGCAGCGGCTCCTCATCGACATGCGCCACGCGGTGTTGCCGGAACTGTCGCTGACGTCGGGACGTCGCGCCGACCTGATCACGCTCAGCGAACGGGGCGACATCTGGATTGTCGAGATCAAGTCATCGATCGAGGATTTCCGGGTCGACAGCAAGTGGCCGGAATACCGACTGCATTGCGACCGGCTGTTCTTCGCCACCCACGCCGCGGTGCCGGTATCGATCTTTCCGGAGGATTGCGGGCTGATCGTCGCCGATGCCTACAGTGGCCACCTGCTGCGCGACGCGCCCGAGCACCGGTTGTCCGCGCCCGCCCGCAAGGCGCTGACGCAACGCTTCGCGCGTGTGGCCGCCGAACGCTTGCTCCATGCCGAACTGGCCGCCGCCGGTCACCGGTTCTGAGCGGCGCCGTCAGCGCGGCGCGCGCTTGGCCAGGATGCGCTGCAGCGTCCGGCGGTGCATGTTGAGCCGGCGCGCCGTTTCCGAAACATTGCGCTCGCACATCTCGTAGACCCGCTGGATGTGCTCCCAGCGGACCCGGTCCGCCGACATCGGGTTCTCGGGCACTTCGGCCCTTTCGCCGGGCTTGCGGGTCAGCGCCGCGAACACCTCGTCGGCGTCGGCGGGCTTGGCGAGGTAGTCGATGGCGCCGAGCTTCACCGCCGTGACAGCGGTTGCGATGTTGCCATAGCCGGTCAGCACGATCATGCGGGTGTTGTCACCCTTTTCCTGGATGGCCTCGATGACGTCGAGGCCGTTGCCGTCGCCGAGCCGCATGTCGACCACCGCGTATTGCGGCGGCTTCGCGCGCACCTTGGCGAGCCCTTCCGCCACCGATTCGGCGATCTCGACGCTGAAGCCGCGGGTCTCCATGGCGCGCGCGAGGCGGCGCAGGAATGGGCCGTCGTCGTCAACCAGCAGCAACGTGGTGCCGGGTTCGACTTTTTCGGTTTCGTCTGCTGCGCCAAGTTCGGTCATGATACTCACCTTATCTGCAATGTATGGCGCGCGCACCGGCCCTGTTCAACCCTGAATTATCGCCTTTGCGGATCAAGCCTGCCATTGGCGGCGTTGTCGGCGATGTCCATCTTATCCCGCGGCCAGCTGACGCAGACGCGCGCGCCGGGCGGCGCGGCGTTGTTGGAGAAGGTCAGCGTGGCGCCGGAGCGCTCGAGCAGCGTCTTGGCGATGAACAGGCCGAGGCCCAATCCGCCCGCCTGCTCGCGATTGGTCCGGTTCTTGCGGTTCATGAACGGAACCCCGATCTGCGCCAGGACGTCCGGGGCGAATCCCGGCCCGTCGTCGATGAAGGTGATCTCCACCTTCTCCCGATCCTGCACGACTTCGACGATGACCCTGTTGGCCGCGAAATCCACCGCATTCTCGATCAGGTTGCCGAGCCCGAACAGAATGCCGGGATTGCGCCGGCCGGCCGGTTCGGGCGAGCCGTCGTCGCTGGTCACGACATCGATGCCGATTCCGAATTCCCGGTGCGGCGCCACGACCTCCTCGACCAGCGAATGCAGCGGCAGCCAGCGCATGTGGTCCTCGTCGGCGGCCGACAGGCTGGTCAGTCGCCGCAGGATGTCGCGGCAGCGTTCGCTCTGGCTGCGCAGCAACTGCACGTCCTCGGCATAGCGCGGGTCCCGTCCGAGCGCCTTTTCCATTTCACGCGCCACCACCGAGATCGTGGCCAGCGGCGTGCCGAGCTCGTGCGCGGCCGCCGCGGCCAGGCCGTCGAGCGCGGAGAGGTGCTGTTCGCGCTGCAGCACCAGTTCCGTCGCCGCCAGCGCGTCGGCGAGCTGATTGGCCTCCACAGAGACCTGGTAGGCATAGAAGGCGGCGAAGGCGGTGGTCGAGACGATGGCGATCCAGATGCCCGCAATCAGCAGGAACGGCATGGTGAAGGCATTGTCGGGGTGCCACGGCAGCGGCAGCGAGAAGAACGCCAGCAACGTCACCGCCGTCACCGACAGGGCGCCAAGCCCCAGGGTGTAGGGAACCGGTTGCGAGGCCGAGGAGATGATCACCGGAACGCAGATCAGCACCGAGAACGGATTGGACAGTCCGCCGGTCATGAACAGCAGGCCCGAAAGCTGCAGCACGTCGAAGGACAGCACCGCCATCGCCGCCAGCGGCGGCAGGCGGTGGGCGGCGGGAAAGCGCACGGTCAGAAAGATGTTGAGCCAGGCCGAACAGGCGATCAGCACGAAGCAGAAAGCCACCGGCATCGGAAAGCTGTAGCCCTGGGAAATGATCAGCACGGCCGCGCTCTGCCCGAAGACCGCCAGCCAGCGCAGCCGCGTCAGGGTCTGTAGCCGCAGCCGGTGCCGCATGGCGTGATCGTCAAGTAGGGTCGGAAATGTCGTCATGGTGGGTTGGTTCTAGCCCAGTTTGCCGGCTGGGGAAATGCGCCCGCCCCGGAGTTTCGGCCGGGGTCGTGCCGGATTGCGGCGGTTCAGGTCCCGCGAGGCTTGACCCGCCGCGTCGGAGCCGCCGCTGCCGGGTCCTCGGGCCAGGGATGGCGCGGATAGCGGCCGCGCATGTCGGCGCGGACATCCAGCCACGATCCGCTCCAGAAGCCGGGCAGGTCGCGGGTGGTTTGCAGCGGCCTCTGCGCCGGCGACAGCAGTTCCAGCAGCAGCGGCGTCGCGCCGCCGGCGATGGCGGGATGCCGGGTCTCGCCGAACAGCTCCTGCACCCGCACCGCCAGCACCGGTTCGGCGCCGTCGTAGCGGATCGGGATGCGGGATCCGGTCGGCGCCTCGTAATGGGTCGGCGCCAGCCGGTCGAGGTCGCGCAGGTTCTGGTGGCCGGCGAGCGTCTTCAGGCCCTCCATCAGGGTTGCCGGGTCGATGGCCCTGAAGGACAGGACATGGGCCTGGAACGGCGTGAACCACTCTTCGAGCCGGGCAAGCAGAGCTGCGTCGGAGGTGTCCGGCCACGGCGCGCCCAGGCTCCGATGCAGGAAGCCGATCCGCTCGCGCAGTTGCGTGGCGGCGGCGGAGAACGGCAGCGCCGCCGGCCCGAGCCGGCGCACGCCCTCGGCCAGGGCGGCCGCGGCCGCGATCGGATCGGGCTTCGATCTCGGCACCTCCGAGAGCGCGATGGCGCCGAGCCGGGTCACAAGGCGTGCCCGCACCGTGCGGCTTTCGGTGTCGAAGACGCAGGACTCGCCGACCGTCGACCGCTGCTTCAGGACGGCCTCGAGGGCGCTGCCCCCGAGTTCGGCGGCGGCGAGAATGCGCGCGCCCGAGGCCTTGCCGCTCAGATCGGCGACCACCAGAAATTCGGCGCCCGCAAGGCGTTCCGTCTCGTCGAGGACGCAGCCGCGCCCGTTGGCCATGACAAATCGTCCGCGACCGCCGCGTTGCCTGGCGATCCGGTCCGGAAACGCCTCGACCAGGTGCGGTGCGGCCAGGCCGCCGCCCGGGTCCGCGGCCCCGCCGCCCGCGCTCCGCGTCAGCCGCCGCGCCAGGTCGCGGGAGGCCTTTGCCCGCGGGCTGTGATCGCGGTGGAAATTCACCAGTCGGCTGTCGAGATCGACGGACGACCCGCCGAGGCCCTGTTCGGTCAGCAGCACCGAGAGAGCCGCGGCGGTCGCGGTGTCGCCCCCTGCCGCGGCCGCGATCACCATGGCGGCCAGGCGCGGCGGCAGCGACAGCGCCCGCATCGACCGGCCCCTGGGCAGAAGCGCGCCGGACGCATCGAGGGCACCGAGCTCCACCAGCAGGGCCCGGGCCTCGGCGACGGCTGCCGCCGGCGGCGGATCGAGAAACCGCAACCGGCCCGGCTCCGCCACGCCCCAGGCGGCGCAGTCGAGCACAAGCGATGACAGGTCGCTGGCGAGAATCTGCGGTTGCGCATAGGCCTCCAGCGCCGCGGTCTGGCCGGTGTGCCAGAGGCGAACGGCGATCCCGGGCTCGGTGCGGCCGGCGCGGCCGGCGCGCTGGTCGGCGCTGGCGCGGGAGGCGCGCGCGGTTTCGAGCCGCGTGATCCCGGTTGAGGGTTCGAAAACGGGCTGCCGGACAAGGCCGGAATCGATGACGATGCGCACCCCGTCGATGGTGATCGAGCTTTCCGCCACCGGGGTTGCCAGCACCACCTTGCGTCGTCCGGGATCGGGCGGCCGGATTGCCGCGTCCTGCTCCGCCGCCGACAGCGCGCCATAAAGCGGCATGACATCGGTGTTTGCTCCGAGGCCGCTTCCCAGCCGTTCGGCGACGCGCAGGATCTCGCCCTGGCCCGGCAGGAAGGCCAGGATCGAGCCCTGGTCGGACCCGTGCAGCCGTTCGATGGCCCGGACCATCCCCGCTTCGATCCGCTCGCCTGCCGGGCGGTCCATGTGCCGGATCTCCACGGCATGGCTGCGGCCCTCGCTGCGAATGGCGGTGGCCGGTTCGAGCAGCGCGGTGACCCGGTCGATGTCCAGTGTCGCCGACATCACCAGGATGCGCAGCGTCTCGCGCAGTCCGGACTGGATGTCGAGCGCCAGCGCCAGTCCGAAATCGGCCTCGAGGGCCCGCTCGTGGAACTCGTCGAAGATCACGCAGTCGATGCCGGCGAGTTCCGGATCCTCCAGTGCCATGCGGGTGAAGACGCCCTCGGTCACCACCTCGATCCGCGTGCCGCGCGACACCCTGGTGTCGAGCCGCATCCGGTAGCCGACGGTCAAGCCGACCTCCTCGCCCAGCATCGAAGCCATGCGGCGGGCGGCGGCGCGGGCGGCAAGCCGGCGGGGCTCGATCAGGATGATGCGCCCTCTGCACCACCCCTCCTCGAGCAGCGCCAACGGCACCAGCGTCGTCTTTCCGGCACCCGGCGGGGCGGCCAGCACCGCGTTCGGGACGGCGCGCAGCGCCGCCAGCAGATCCCCGAGCACGGCGTGGACCGGCAGATTCGCATGCTGGTCGGTGACGGCCATCAGCTGTCACCGACCCTATGAACCCGGCCATTGGCCGCCGCGGCGTCCGCCTCGTCATGGGTGACGAGCACAACCGGCAGGCCCGCCTGGCGGGCCGTGGCGAACAGCATCTGCCGCGTCTGCTCGCGCAGATGGGCGTCGAGCTTGGAAAACGGCTCGTCGAGCAGCAGCAGCCGCGGCCTGGACATCAGCACCCTTTGCAGTGCCACGCGGGCCTTCTGGCCGCCCGACAGGGTGTCGGGATCTGCATCGCCGAACCCCTCCAGACCGGCATCGGCGAGGGCCGCCTCGGCCATGCGCCTGCGGTCCCGGCGCGATCCCGAATGCTGCGGGATGGCGATGGCGATGTTGCCGGCGACGTCGAGATGCGGAAACAGCAGCGGGTCCTGGAAGAGAATTCCCGCGTGGCGATCCTCGGCGGCGAGACCGGTCAGGTCGGATCCGTCGATCCGCACCGACCCCTCGGCCTCGAAGGCCGGGTCGAGGAAGCCGCCGATATAGGCGAGCAGCGTCGACTTTCCCGAGCCGGACGGACCCATGACGGTCAACACCTCGCCGCGGCCGACCTGCGCGTCGAGCGCGATCAGCCGACGGCCGCCCAGCCGGATGGTGATGCCGTCGAGTGCAAGTCCCTCTGTCTTCGTCATGTCGATCCTGCTCAAAGGCGCAGTCCGCGCCGGTGGCGGAATAGCAAGTTCGGGACCGCGGTGGCAATTGCAAAGGCCAGGAAGGGCAGCACCGTCTGCAGAAAGCCGTAGACGCCGATGACGCGGCCGTTGCCGCCGGCGGCCAGTGCCACCGCCTCGCTGGTCACGGTGGTGAGCCGGCCTGCGCCGATCAGCACGGTGGGCAGGTACTGGCCGACCGAGACGGCGAACCCCACCGCCGCTGCCGTCAGGATGGCGCGCGCCAGCATCGGCAGCCTGACCCGCATCAGCGCCCGGGTCCTGCTCATGCCGAGGCCGGCGGCAATGGCATCGTAGCGCCGGTCATGGGCGCGCCAGGGGTCGCTGAGGGACAGGAACACATAGGGCAGCACGAACACCAGATGCGCCAGGACCAGGCTGGCGGCGGTGCCTTCGACGCCGGCGGCGATTGCCAGCACCTGCAGCCCGAACATGAACGAGATCTGCGGCACGATCAGCGGCAGATAGATCAGCATCAGCGATCGCCCGCCCTGCCCGCGCCCCGTTTCCAGCTCCCGTTCCAGGCACAGGATGGTCAGCACCACGGCAATCGCGGTCGAGATGCCAGCAACCCAGAGCGTGGTCACGAGCGGATCCAATATGCGCGGCAAGGCCGCCGACCACCTGTCGAGGGTGAAGGCCGATGGCAACGCCTTCGGGAATTGCCAGAGGCCGGCCAGCGACCAGAGGCCGAGCATGGCAATGCCGCCGAACACCATGAGGGCCGACAGCGCCATCGCCGCCAGGGCGGCGTGACGCGCTGGCCGGTCATGGCGGAACCGCAGGCCGCGCCCGCTCGGGAGCGAAACGAGGAGGCCGCCGATCCTCTCGATGCCGAGCCAGCCAAGCAGTGCGGCGAAGGTGGCCACGAGCTGCAGCAGCGCGCCGGCGGATGCGAGATACCGGGTCTGCAGTTCGGGATCGTTCATCCATTCGATGAGCCGCACCGGTAGCGTCGGCGGCAGTTGCGGGCCGAGAATGACGGCGACATCGACGACCGAGGTGGCATAGGCAAGCACCGCGAACACCGCCAGCCGCATCTGGGCATAGATCTGGGGCCAGAGGAGGAAGATGAAGCTCGCCACCCGGCCGTAGCCGAGGCAGCGCCCGAGCTGCAGCGTCTCCTTGTGCCGGAGCTGCGGCAAGGCGGCCATCATGACCAGGAAGAGGAAAGGGATTTCCTTTATGACCAGCCCGGCGACCATGGTGATCGCCATCGGGTCATGGACGATCAGCACGTCGGGCGGCCGGTCCAGGCCTGTGAGCCAGGGCGAGACCAGCCGCATCATGAGGCCGGACGGTGCGACCAGGAAGGCGAAGCCGAAGGCGGCCGCCGCATGCGGCACGGCGAGCAGGGGCGAGATCAGCCGCCGCATGCGCAGGAAGAGCGGACTGTCGAGATGGCCCGCCGCGAAGGCGACGACGCAGAGCAGCGCCAGCAGCGTCGTCACCAGTCCGGCCAGGATGCTGGTTGCCGCCGAGCGGACGATGCCCGGCGTACCGGCCAGCAGATGGAAGGCATCGAGACTGAAGCGGGTGCCGCCGAGGCTGGGCAGATAGCCGAATGCCGGCAGCAGCGTTCCGGCAAGGCCGAAGGCAAGCGGCCCGACGAGAACCAGCAGGGTCAGCGGCGGAGCGATGCGCGCCAGGCGCATGCCGCCGACCCTCTCCGGCACGCCGCCGGCCGGGCTCAGTTGGCGACGCCGTAGCGCTTGCGCCATTCGCCTTCGATCCGCTCCATCCAGTCCGGATGCGGCTCGTCCAGCGCCGGTCCGAGCTTGTCCGGGGTCAGCGTCGCGACGCCGAGGTCCAGCGCCTCGAAGGCGGCGCGGTCCGACGGGTCGAGCTTCGACAGCGACAGCACGGTCGGGTCACCCCACACGGCCGGATCCTGCTTTCGGGCCTGGGCCTCTGGCGAGATCAGGAAATTTGCCAGCACCAGGGCTCCCGCCTTGGCCTTCGCGTTGTAGGGAATGGCGACGAAATGGGTGTTGGCAAGCGTGCCGCCCGAGAAGGTGAAGGAGCGCACCGTGTCGGGCAGTTCGCCCGTCTTGATCGCCGCGGATGCCTCGGACGGATTGAAGGCGAAGATGATGTCGAGCTCGCCGTCGGCAAGCTTCTGCTTCATGTCCGGATAATTCTGCGGATAGGCCTTGCCGCCGCGCCACAGCAGCGGGTGCAGACTGTCGAGATAGGCAAACAGCGGGGCGACGTCGGCCTCAAAGGTGGCATCATCGACGGGCTTGGTCAGCTTGGACTTGTCGACGATCACTTCCGACAGCACCTGCTTGAGGAACGACGAGCCGATGAAGTCCGGCGGCTGCGGATAGGAGAACCGGCCCGGATTGCGTTCGGCCCAGGCCAGCAGTTCGGAGGCGGAGTCGGGCATCGTGTCCTCGGGCGTCCGCGCCGAATCGTGAAAGAACACCAGCTTGGCCCCGCCCCACGGGCTTTCCAGTCCGTCGGTGGGAATGGTGAAGTCGGTCAGGATGGTCGGCATCGATTCATAGTCGACAAAGGCCCAGTTCGGCAGCGCCGTCGTCCAGTCCGGCGAGAACAAGAGTTCCTGCTGCTTCATCGAGGCGAAATTCTCTCCGTTGATCCAGATGAGATCGACGGATCCGCCGTCATCCCGGCCCGCCGCCTTTTCGGCGACGACCTTGGCCACCGCATTGGCCGTGTCGTCGAGCTTGACATGGACGACGGTGACGCCGAACTGCTCCTTCAGCCGCTGGCCGGCCCAGTCGATATAGGCGTTGATGTTCTCCGAACCGCCCCAGGCATTGAAATAGACCGTCTCGCCCTTCGCCTGATCCAGCACGGATTGCCAGTCGCTCGGATTCGGATCGGCGGCGCGCGCCATCGGCGCCAGGGAAAGGCCGGCGGCAGCGATTGCCCCCATGGTCAGTAACAAGCCGCGCATGATGATCCCCGTGAAGTTTCAAGAATGCTTCACACATCACAGCTCATCCCCAGCGTCAACAAAGCCGGTGATGAGCATGTCTCACAATGCGGTGATGCCGCGACCGTGGCGGCCCGGTCCGTGGGGCTGCGCCGGTGCAACCGTGGCCGGGGACCGGCGAGGGGCCTGCCGATCCCCGGCATCAGCATGGCGGCGAGGCCGCCATCCCGATCAGTAGGGCTGGGTCAGCCGCCGCGCCGCCACATGGTCACGGCCGAGCCGTCGGCGAGCGTGCCCGAGAAGTAGTTGAGGCCGTCTCGGTTGAGCGTCGCCACCACCGTCCGCCGGTCCGGCGCCATCACGGTGAGCGGGGCGTCATAGCCGGTGAAGGAATGGCCGAGCGACCAGCGCGCGGCCTGCGCCAGCTGGACGTTTGCACAGCCCCGCGTCGTCAACGCGCCGGCGTTGGAGCTCTTCATCTGCAAGTTCACGCCGGAACTGATATCGACCGCACAGCCGCAATCGCTGCGACCGTCCGTGATCGTCCAGATGCCCTTCAGGTCCTGCTCGGTGCGGATCCGGTCGGTTGCGATGCCCTGCGCCACCGCGCCGCCGAGCGGGCCGGCGACCCGGGCGCCGATGTTGCTGATCAGGTTCCGCGTCACGTTGCGCTTGATGTTGTTGCCGATGGCGTTCTTGGCGAAATCGGCCCCCTTCGCCGGCTTCGGCGGCGGGCCGCCCGCCAGGGTGATGCTGCATTGGCCGCCCGGGGCCGAAGCGGTGGCCGCAAAGGCCGACTGCGTACCGGCTCCGGCGGAAGCCGACGTAGCGGAAGGTGCACTGGCCGTGGCCATCGCGCCGGCGGTCGATGTCTGGCCGGATTGACAACCAGCAAGCGCCAGCGCCGCGGCCAGCGCCGCAAGGTAGTGTGGTTTCGTCATTGGTGTCCCCTCAAGGCCGGTTCTGCCGGCGGCTTGAGGAAAACAGACATGAGGGCTCCGCCTCATCCCGCATTTGGGGGAGAGGCGAAGAAAAACCTTGGCCTCGCCCGAAAGTGCTGCGGTTTCGTAATCACCGCACGCATGACTTGGAAAAAGCGGGTGCGAATCGTGGGAATCTGAAGTGCCTTAGTGCGCCTCGTCCCAGTTGCGCGCCGACCGGGCGTCCACCCGAAGCGGCACGCGCATCGCCACCGCGGGCATGGCGGCATGCTCCATCACCGACACGATCACCGGAATGGCCTTGGCCGCCTCGGCTTCCGCGGTTTCGAACACCAGTTCGTCGTGGACCTGCAGCAGCATGCGGGCGTTGACCCCGGCCGCCTCGAGCGCATCCTCCATCCGCACCATGGCGCGGCGTATGATGTCGGCGGCCGCACCCTGGATCGGGGCATTGATGGCTGCGCGCTCGTTGAAGGCGCGCACCTGCGGATTGGGGGAGCGGATCTCGGGATAATGCGCCCGGCGTCCGAAGATGGTCTCCACATAGCCGTTCTCACGCGCCTGCGCCTTGGTCTCGTCCATGTAGTCGCGGATGCCGGGAAACCGTTCGAAATATCTGCGGATGTACTCGCCCGCCTCCGAGCGCTCGATACCGAGCTGATTGGCAAGCCCGAATGCCGAGATGCCGTAGATGATGCCGAAATTGATCGCCTTGGCGCGGCGGCGGACCTCCGACGGCATGTCCAGGACCGGAACGCCGAACATTTCCGAAGCGGTCATGGCATGAATGTCGATGCCGTCGGCGAAGGCCTGGCTGAGTTGCGGAATGTCGGCGACATGGGCCAGAACCCGAAGTTCGATCTGGCTGTAGTCGGCGGAAATCAGCACATTGCCGGGCTCGGCGATGAAGGCGGTGCGGATCTTGCGGCCCTCGGCGGTGCGGACCGGAATGTTCTGGATGTTGGGGTCGGACGAGGACAGCCGTCCGGTCGTCGTCGCGGCCATGGCAAAGGAGGTGTGAACCCGCTTGGTCTGCGGATGGATGAAGCCCGGCAGGGCATCGGTGTAGGTCGATTTCAGCTTGGTCAGCTGCCGCCAGTCGACGATCTTGCGCGGCAGCGGGTGGCCGGCCGCCGCCAGGTCCTCGAGCACCTGCGCCGACGTCGACCACTGTCCCGATTTCGTCTTCGAGCCGCCGGGCAGGCCCATCCTGCCGAACAGGATGTCGCCGAGCTGCTTGGGCGAGCCGACATTGAAGCTTTCGCCCGCCAGATCGTGGATCTCCGCCTCCAGCGCCGCGGCACCCTGGGCCAGTTCGCCCGAAAGCCGCGACAGGATCTGCCGGTCGATGGAAATGCCGCGCTCCTCCATCCGCATCAGCACCGCCGCCAGCGGCCTTTCGAGCCGCTCATAGACCGACGTCAGGCCGTCCGCCACCAGCCTGGGCTTCAGCACATGCCACAGGCGCAGCGTCACCTCCGCGTCTTCGGCGGCGTAGGCGGTCGCCTTGTCGATCTCGACCTGGTCGAACCCGATCAGCCCCTTGCCGGATCCGGCAACGTCCTTGTAGGCGATCGGCTGATGGCCGAGCCAGGTTGCCGACAGCGCATCCATGCCATGGCCGCCACGGCCGGCGTCGAGCACGTAGGACAAGAGCATGGTGTCGTCGAAGCCGATGATGCGGATCCCGTGCCGGCCCATGACCAGCATGTCGTATTTCAGGTTCTGTCCCACTTTGAGCACCGACGGGTCTTCCAGCAGCATCCTGAGCTCCGCCAGTGCCGCATCGAGCTTCATCTGCCCCTCGGCCGGGCCGCCGCCCAGCAGGTCGCCGATGCCGGTGATGTGGGCAAGCGGCACATAGGCGGCGCGGATCGAGAAAGTCCCCGCCTCCGGAGTGCCCACCGGAAGCGCGAGCGAAAACCCCACCAGATCGGCCTGCATCGCATCGAGAGAGGTGGTTTCGGTGTCGAACGCAAACAGGCCGGCCTCGCGGGCGGCGTCGCACCAGGCCCTCAGCGTCTCGGCATCGCGGATGGTGACATAGGCCGTGGTGTCGATCTTCGCCGCCACGGCGAGCTCGGCGCGGCGCTGGGCCACCGATCCGGGATTTCCGCCGCCGCCGTCGGGTGGCCTGTTGCCGTCCGCCGCCGGAGATCCGCCGGCCTCGCCGGGATCGAGGTCCGGGCCGTGGGCGGCTTCGGGCGAATCGATGGCGATGGTCGCGGCGGCGATTTCGGCCGCCTCCGTGTGGGTGGCTTCGGCCACCCGGCGGGTCAGGGAGGTGAACTCCATCGCCTTGAGGAAGGCGATCAGCTTCGGACCGTCGAGCGGATTGAGAAACAGCGAATCGAGATCTTCGGTCACGGCGACATCGTCGCTCAGCCGCACCAGCTGGCGCGACAGGCGCGCCTTGTCGGCATTGGCGATGATGCTCTCGCGGCGCTTGGGCTGCGGAATCTCCTCCGCCCGCGCCAGCAGCGTGTCGAGATCGCCGAACTCGGTGATCAGCTGCGCGGCCGTCTTGGGGCCGATGCCCGGAATTCCTGGAACATTGTCGACCGAGTCGCCGGTCAGCGCCTGCAGGTCGATCATCTTTTCCGGCGGGACTCCCCATTTCTCGATGACCTCGGCCACGCCGATATGCCGGTCCTTCATGCCGTCATACATCGACACTTTCGGGCCGACGAGCTGCATGAGGTCCTTGTCCGACGAGATCACGGTCACGTCCGCGCCGGCTTCGCGCGCCATCCGCGCATAGGTGGCGATCAGGTCGTCGGCCTCGAAGCCCTCCATCTCGATGCAGGGCAGGTCGAAGGCGCGCGTCGCCTCGCGGATGACCGAGAACTGCGGCACCAGATCCTCCGGCGGCGCCGACCGGTTGGCCTTGTAGTCCGGATAGAGCGTGTTGCGGAACGTCTTGGACGAATAGTCGAAGATCACCGCGAAATGCGTCGGCGTCACGCCGACCGAGGTGTCGCGCGCCTCCGAGATCAGCTTCCACAGCATGTTGCAGAAGCCGGCCACGGCGCCCACCGGCAATCCGTCGGATTTGCGGGTAAGCGGCGGCAGCGCATGATAGGCCCGGAAAATGTATCCGGAGCCGTCGACGAGAAAGAGATGGTCACCTTGTTTCATGCTGCAACGACTACCGCGACCTTTCCCCGAGGTCTAGCGCGCTGATCGCGGCCGGTGCTTTTTTGCCGGTCCCGGGCTGGATCTCGGCGGCGCGCGGCATCACGGATTCGTTACAAAACCGTAATGTGGCCTGTCCTTGAAATACCACAATTGCAGGCCCAATTCATTCTCATCGGCAATAAACAAGCCGCCGTCTGGTTCACCGGCTCGTCCCCCGCCGCGACCAGGCTAGGACAAGGGCCTCCCCGCCCCTCTTCTGGCCCTTGTCCCCGGATATGCCGCCATGGTCCCCCCTCCGGCCATGGCGGCTTTTCTTTTTCGGCGCGCGGGCGATAGGATCGCGGCTCCTGATTCCCTCCCGGAGACCCAGCATGTCAGACCTGTCCGCCGTTCTAGCCCACACCGACACGACCCTGAATGTGAGCCTCGAACGGCTGTTCGAACTTCTGCGCATTCCCTCGATTTCCACCGATCCGGCCTTTGCCGCAGAATGCCGCAGGGCCGGGCAGTGGCTCGTCGATGCTCTGACCGAACTCGGTTTCACCGCCGAACTGCGCGACACGCCGGGCCATCCGATGGTCGTCGCGCACCATCCGGGCGCCACCGCCGATGCGCCGCATGTGCTGTTCTACGGGCATTACGATGTCCAGCCGGTCGATCCGGTCGAGCAGTGGCAGACCGCGCCTTTCGAACCCTCGCTCAGGGAATATTCGCCGGGCCGCAAGGTGATCACCGGCCGGGGGTCGGCCGATGACAAGGGCCAGCTGATGACCTTCGTCGAGGCCTGCCGCGCCTACAAGACGGTCTCGGGATCGTTGCCGTGCCGCGTGACCATCCTGTTCGAGGGCGAGGAGGAATCCGGCTCGCCCTCGCTCAAACCGTTCCTCGAGGCCAACGCCGCCGAGCTGAGGGCGGACTGCGCCCTGGTCTGCGACACCAACATGTGGGACGCCGATACGCCGGCGATCTCCGCCGGCCTTCGCGGCCTGGTCGGTGAACAGATCACCATCACGGCCGCCGACCGCGACCTGCATTCGGGTTATTTCGGCGGGGCCGCCGCCAATCCGATCCACATCCTCGCTCGTATTCTCGCCGGTCTGCATGACGCCGACGGCCGCGTCACGCTGGACGGCTTCTATGACGGCGTCGAGGAAACGCCGGCCGAGATCCTGGCCATGTGGGACACGCTCGGCCGCACGGCCGAAGGCTTCCTCGGCGAGGTCGGGCTGTCCATTCCGTCCGGAGAAAAGGGCCGCAGCGTCCTGGAGCAGACCTGGGCCCGGCCGACCGCCGAGGTCAACGGCATCATCGGCGGCTATACCGGGGAAGGCTTCAAGACGGTGATTGCCGCCCAGGCATCGGCGAAAGTGTCCTTCCGGCTGGTCGGTAAGCAGGATCCCTCAGCCATCCGCGCCGCCTTCCGCGCCTATGTCGAATCGCTCGTTCCCGCCGACTGTTCGGTCAGCTTCCATGCCCATGGCGGCTCGCCGGCCATTCAGCTTCCCTATGATTCGCCGCTGCTCGGCACCGCCCGCGAGGCCTTGTCGGACGAGTGGCCGCAGCCGGCGGTGATGATCGGCATGGGCGGCTCGATTCCGATCGTCGGGGATTTTCAGACTCTGCTCGGCATGGAATCGCTGCTTGTCGGCTTCGGGCTTGCCGACGACCGCATCCATTCGCCCAACGAGAAATACGAACTGCAGTCGTTCCACAAGGGAATGCGCTCCTGGATCCGCATCCTGGCCGCCCTGGCAGAGCGCAAGGATGACTGAACCCGATGTGCGGTTTCCTTAACCGCACCTTAAAGCGGCCCGATTACGGTGTTCCTGATCACGCGGAATCAGGAACACCGGACATCCATGGCGCGAAAGACAACCAGCCGCGACCGCATTGAGCCGAGCTTCGACTCCATCCAGCCGCGAACCGGAAAGCGGTCCCTGGCCGATGATCGCGTCGCCAAGCCTTCGGCAGCGCGCGCGCCCTCGCGTCGCAAGCCGGCCGGCAAGCGCGGCAGGGGCAAGGGCGGCGCCCGGGGCGGCAAGCGCCGGGGCGGATTTGTCGGGGTGATCCGCGGCCTGGTCTACTGGTGTTTCGTGCTCGCCATCTGGGGCGGCATCGGCG
Organism: Hoeflea marina; assembly: GCF_003182275.1. Classification (GTDB taxonomy): domain Bacteria; phylum Pseudomonadota; class Alphaproteobacteria; order Rhizobiales; family Rhizobiaceae; genus Hoeflea; species Hoeflea marina. The sequence goes on along the minus strand of NZ_QGTR01000003.1, from coordinate 731,779 downwards.
TGGCGGGCGTCGTCGCCTACTATGGCGCGCGCATGCCCAGCGCATCGACCTGGGCGGTGCCGGACCGGTCTCCCAACGTCAAGATCGTGTCCGTCAGCAACGACGTCATGGCCAATCGCGGCGCCACTGGCGGCGAGGCGCTGCTGCTGGGCGACATGTCGCCCTATATCCCCGAAGCAGTCATCTCGATCGAGGACCGCCGCTTCTATTCGCATTTCGGCATTGATCCGATCGGTCTTGCCCGCGCCGTGGCGACCAATCTCTTCGCCGGCCGCACGGTCCAGGGTGGCTCGACCCTGACCCAGCAGCTGGCCAAGAATCTCTTCCTGTCGCCGGAGCGCACGCTCGAGCGCAAGGTGCAGGAGGTCCTGCTCTCGTTCTGGCTCGAGCACAAGTTCACCAAGGACCAGATCCTGGAAATGTATCTCAACCGGGTCTATTTCGGCTCAGGCTCCTATGGCGTCGAGGCTGCCTCCAGGCGCTATTTCAACAAGCCCGCCCGGGATGTGGGCCTGGCCGAAGCGGCGCTTCTGGCCGGTCTGCTCAAGGCGCCGTCGCGGCTGTCGCCGGCTCACGACCCGCAGGCCGCCGAGGAACGGGCGCAGGTGGTGCTGAAGGCGATGAGCGATGCCGGCTACGTCACCGACAGCGAAATCGCCACCGCGCTGACCAGACCCCAGACCCGAGCCAAGAGTTACTGGACCGGATCGGAGAACTATGTCGCCGACATGGTCATGGATCGCCTTCCGGCGCTGATCGGCCCGGTTACCGAGGACCTGGTGGTGGAGACCACCATCGATTTCCATCTCCAGAGTGAGGCGGAGAGGGCGATCCGCGATGCCATCGCTGACAGCGGCGAAAAACTCGCCGTCAGCCAGGGAGCCCTGGTGTCGCTGGACGGCACCGGCGCCGTCCGCGCGCTTATCGGCGGCCGCGACTATTCCACCAGCCAGTTCAACCGGGCGGCCGATGCCCGGCGCCAGCCTGGTTCGGCGTTCAAGCCCTTCGTCTATGCGGCCGCGCTCGAAATCGGCCGGACGCCGGAATCCGTGCGCAACGACGCGCCGGTCAGGATCGGTGACTGGACGCCGGAGAACTACGATCAGAAATACCGCGGCGCCGTCACGCTGTCGGACGCGTTGGCCGAATCGCTCAACACCATTGCGGCGCAGCTGGTCATGGAGGTGGGCCCGCAGCAGGTCATCAAGACCGCCCGCCGCCTCGGCATCGAGTCGCCGCTGCAGGCCAACGCCTCCATTGCGCTCGGCACCTCCGAGGTGACGCTGCTTGAGCTGACATCGGCTTACGCCCCCTTCATGAACGGCGGCTACAAGGCCACCCCGCACGTCATCCGCAGGGTCACCACGCTGGACGGCCGGGTCCTTTTCGAGAATGCCTACGAGCATCCTCCCCGGGTCATCGATCCCGCGGTCAATGCCATGATGAACCAGATGCTGGCGCGGGTCGTGCAGGAGGGCACCGGCCGGAGCGCGCGGCTGGATGGATGGCAGGCGGCGGGAAAGACCGGGACCAGCCAGTCGTTCCGCGATGCGCTGTTCGTCGGCTACACCGCCAATCTCACCACCGGCGTCTGGTTCGGCAACGACGACGGCAAGCCGATGCGCAAGGTGACGGGGGGTGGGCTGCCGGCGCAAGCCTGGCATGCCTTCATGCAGGCGGCGCACAAGGGCGTCCCCGCCATCGGTCTCCAGCTTGGAAACCCGGCTCCCCCGGCTTCCGTCGGGAGTCCTGTCGGCTCGGGGCAGGATCCGGTGGCCGGTCTGCTGCAGGGTCTGCTGCCCGTTCCTGCCTCGTCCGATCGTCCGACCGCCGCCCGGCAGGACGGGCCGACGCCGCCCGCCGAGATCGGCGCGACGCAGAGTCGTCAGAAAACCACCCTGCTCGACCTGATCCTGGGAAATTGAGCCACAAAAGGCGTCCAACTGCGCATTGCGCCCGCCGCAGCGGCTTGCAGTCTGGAATGGGTATTCATATATACGCCGCATAGCCACGGTGGGTTTGTCCCAAGGCAGGCCGATCCGTGGCAACGGATAAGGGTAGAATGCCCCGATCCGCAATCTTGTCCCGTTAGGGGCTGTCGATGGGAATGCCTCACCGGGTCCCGGCAGCTCGCTTCAAGGAGAATGCAGAATGTCAAAAGTTATTGGTATCGACCTCGGAACCACAAACTCCTGCGTGGCCGTCATGGACGGCAAGGACGCACGGGTCATCGAGAACGCGGAAGGCGCCCGCACCACGCCCTCCATGGTGGCATTCAACGAAGACGGCGAACGTCTCGTTGGCCAGCCGGCCAAGCGCCAGGCGGTCACCAACCCCGAAAACACCCTCTTTGCCGTCAAGCGCCTGATCGGCCGCCGCTATGAGGACAAGGCCGTGACCAAGGACAAGGAACTTGTCCCCTTCAAGATCGTGCGCGCCGACAATGGCGATGCATGGGTCGAAGCTGAAGGCCAGGCCTATTCGCCCTCGCAGGTTGCCGCCATGGTGCTGCAGAAGATGAAGGAAACGGCGGAAGCCTTCCTCGGCGAGAAGGTCGAGCAGGCCGTGATCACCGTTCCCGCCTATTTCAACGACGCCCAGCGGCAGGCCACCAAGGACGCGGGCAAGATCGCCGGCCTTGAAGTGCTGCGCATCATCAACGAGCCCACCGCGGCAGCGCTCGCCTATGGTCTCGACAAGACCGAGGGCAAGACCATTGCCGTCTACGATCTGGGTGGCGGCACCTTCGACGTCTCCATCCTGGAAATCGGCGACGGCGTCTTCGAGGTGAAGTCGACCAATGGCGATACCTTCCTTGGCGGTGAAGACTTCGACATGCGTCTGGTCAGCTACCTCGCCGACGAGTTCAAGAAGGACCAGGGCATCGACCTGAGGAAGGACAAGCTCGCCCTGCAGCGGCTCAAGGAAGCCGCGGAAAAGGCCAAGATCGAGCTGTCATCGGCTTCCCAGACCGAAATCAATTTGCCCTTCATCACCGCCGATGCATCGGGTCCGAAGCATCTGACGATGAAGCTGACCCGCTCGAAGTTCGAGAGCCTGGTCGATGATTTCGTCCAGCGCACCATCGCTCCGTGCAAGGCCGCGCTGAAGGATGCCGGGCTCAAGGCTGCGGAAATCGATGAAGTGGTTCTGGTCGGCGGCATGACCCGCATGCCCAAGATCCAGGAGGTCGTGAAGCAGTTCTTCGGCAAGGAGCCGCACAAGGGCGTCAATCCCGATGAAGTCGTTGCGATGGGCGCGGCGATCCAGGGTGGCGTGCTGCAGGGCGACGTCAAGGACGTGCTGCTGCTCGACGTCACGCCGCTGTCTCTCGGCATCGAGACGCTGGGCGGTGTCTTTACCCGGCTGATCGACCGCAACACGACGATCCCGACCAAGAAGAGCCAGGTGTTTTCGACCGCCGAAGACAACCAGAATGCGGTGACGATCAACGTGTTCCAGGGCGAACGCGAGATGGCTGCCGACAACAAGAGCCTCGGTCGCTTCGACCTGGCCGGTATTCCGCCCGCACCCCGCGGTGTGCCGCAGATCGAAGTCACCTTCGACATCGACGCCAACGGCATCGTCAACGTGTCGGCCAAGGACAAGGGCACCGGCAAGGAGCACCAGATCCGCATCCAGGCGTCGGGTGGCCTGTCCGACAGCGATATCGACGCGATGATCAAGGAAGCCGAAACCAACGCAGATAGCGACAAGAAGCGTCGGGCCGTGGTGGAAGCAAGGAACCAGGCGGAAAGCCTGATTCATTCCTCTGAAAAGTCGCTCAAGGACTACGGCGACAAGGTTTCCGCGGATGACCGCAATGCCATCTCCGAAGCCATTGCCGCGCTCAAGGAAGCGGTCGAGGCCTCCGAACCGGATGCCGAGACCATCACCTCCAGAAGCCAGGCGCTGATGGAAGTCTCGATGAAGCTCGGCCAGGCCATGTATGAAGCCAACCAGGCCGAGGCCGGAGCTGACGACGAGGGTCCTGCCGAAAGCAACGACGAGAAGGTCGTTGACGCGGACTTCGAAGAAGTCGAGGACGACGACAAGAAGTCGGCCTGACCGGCCACGACACTGCGGGATCCGGCGAAAGCCGGATCCCGTTCCTGTTCGGGGTCCGGCCGGCACCATCGCGTGTCTGTTTCGGACTGCCCGGGCACCCGGATAATCATCGGGATATCGGCGGAGAAACATGGCCAAGGCTGACTTTTACGAAACGCTCGGTGTGGCGCGCGGCGCTGAGGAGAAGGAACTCAAGGGTGCCTTCCGCAAGCTTGCAATGCAGTTTCACCCGGATCGCAATCCGGGCAATGCGGATGCCGAGCACAAATTCAAGGAAATCAACGAGGCCTACGAGACCCTCAAGGATCCGCAGAAACGCGCGGCCTATGACCGGTTCGGCCATGCCGCCTTCGAGCAGGGCGGGCCCGGAGGGATGGGCGGAATGGGCGCGGGCGGTGGCTTCTCCGACATTTTCGAGGATATTTTCGGCGACATGATGGGTGGCGGCCGCCAGCGCCGCTCCGCCGGCGGCCGCGAACGCGGCGCCGATCTGCGCTACAACATGGAGATCTCTCTCGAGGAGGCCTATTCCGGCAAGACCGCGCAGATCCGGGTCCCGACCTCGATCACCTGCGATGTCTGCAGCGGATCCGGCGCCAAGCCCGGCACCAAGCCGACCACCTGCAGCACCTGCGCCGGGGCCGGCCGCGTCCGCGCCGCCCAGGGCTTCTTCTCCATCGAGCGAACATGCCCGACCTGCCATGGCCGCGGCCAGATCATTTCCGATCCGTGCGTCAAGTGCGGCGGCCAGGGCAGGGTGACCGAGGAACGGTCGCTGTCGGTCAACATTCCCGCAGGCATCGAGGACGGCACCCGCATCCGGCTTTCGGGCGAGGGCGAAGCCGGTGTTCGCGGCGGGCCGTCGGGCGACCTCTACATCTTCCTGTCGGTGCGTCCGCATCCCTTCCTGCAGCGCGAGGGTGCCGATCTCTACTGCACCGTGCCGATCTCCATGACCACGGCGGCGCTCGGCGGCAAGTTCGAACTCTCGACCATGGATGGCACGAAGTCGCGCGTCACGGTGCCAGAGGGGACCCAGAACGGCAAGGAGCTGCGCATGCGCGGCAAGGGCATGCCGGTGCTGCGCTCTGCCCAGAAGGGCGATCTGTATGTCCGCATTTCCATCGAGACTCCGCAGAATCTCAGCCGCCGCCAGCGCGAATTGCTCGCCGAGTTCGAATCACTCTCCTCCAAGGAAAACAGCCCCGAATCGTCGGGCTTCTTCTCGCGCATGAAGGGCTTTTTCGACACGCTGACCGATTGAGACGCAACCGCGCTTCCGTCGCGCAGCCGTGCGTCCATTAGAATATGATGGACCTGACGGCGGCGAGGTCCCATAAAGGCCTTGTTTGAGCGCCATCAAAGCTTCTGAACGAGGCTGCCGCCGGTGGCGGATCGACGTTGGGGAGCAGCCGTGAGTTTTGGGTTTCAAGCGCGAATTGCACGACGATTTGACGAGGAAATCCGCTTCTTCAAGGGCTGGATACACGGCCCGAAGACCGTCGGCTCGATCATGCCGACATCGCTCACGGCCGCCCGCAGCATGGCGAGCCTGATCGATCCGGCCTCTGGGCTGCCCGTACTAGAATTGGGGCCGGGCACCGGCGTCATAACCCGGGCCATCCTGGCTCGAGGCCTTGCGCCCGAAAAGCTGGTTTCCATCGAATACTCCGCCGAGTTCCACGCGCGGCTGACCGCCGACATGCCGGCGGTGAACTTCATCCGGGGTGACGCCTTCAACCTCGCATTGACGCTGGGCCCGTGGCGCGAGCAGACATTCGATTCGGTCGTCTCGGGAATCCCGCTGCTGAACTTCCCCATGGAGCAGCGCGTTGCGCTGCTCGAGGACCTGTTGGACCGGGTTCCGCCAGGTCGCCCGGTGGTGCAGTTCTCCTATGGTCCATCATCGCCGATCGCGCCGCGCCGAGGCAGTTACACCGTCGCCCACCATGACTTCGTCATGCGAAACGTGCCGCCGGCCCGCCTCTGGGTCTACCGCCGCGGGATCTGAATTGCGCCGGTCCCGGCTGGACATTGAAGCCCGATGCTGCAGAAATGCCGGGCAGCGGAATTGACCGCTTGGAGTCAGCCATGCCAGCGCGCATTCTCGTGTTCCCCGGATCCAATCGCACCGGGTCGTTCAACGCGAAGCTGGCGGCAGCCGTGTCGGTGGAGCTTGCCAACCAGGGCGCGGACGTCACGCGGATCTCGCTCGCCGATTACCCGCTTCCGCTGGTCGATGAGGATCTCAAGGCGGAAAACGGCATACCGGACAACGCCATGCGGCTGGGCCGGGTGATCGCCGCCCATGACGGCGTCTTCATGTGCTGTCCCGAGTACAATTCATCTATCCCGCCGCTGCTCAAGAACACCATCGACTGGGTCAGCCTGATCTCCCGCGACGGCGATCGTCCGTTCAAGCCCTGGGCTGACCGCTTCGTTGCGCTGGGTTCGGCGTCCGACGGCAAGTTCGCCGGCATCCGCGGCCTCTACCACGTCCGCTCGGTGATGATGAACGTCGGCGCCCAGGTGATTTCCGAGCAGTGCTCCGTCAGCTTTGGCGAAAGCGCCTTCGACGCGGACGGCCGCATCATCGATCCGGTGACGACCGCGCGGCTGAAGAAGGCCTGCAGGTCGCTGATCGAATTCTGCGCCGTCATGAGCAGGCGATGACGGGCAGCGCGGCGGAAAAACGTTGTGGCGAGCGCACACCGCCGCCCCGGACTCTTGCGGGCCGGGATCGGCTGTGGCACGAGCGGGGAGCAAAAGGAGCGACGGATGGCGGTTGAACAGGCTCGGGTGGCGGACGCCACCCTGGAAGGCGCGGATGGCAGGCTGATCGTGGCGCTCGACGTGCCGACGCGGGCGGAGGCGGAGGCGCTCGTCGCCCGGCTTGGCGATACGGTCTCCTTCTACAAGATCGGCTACCAACTGGCCTTTGCCGGCGGTCTGGATTTCATCCGCGAGCTCAAGGCCGGCGGAAAGCGCGTCTTCCTCGACATGAAGTTGCTCGACATCGACAACACCGTGGCGAAGGCGGTAGAGACCATCTGCCGGATGGATGTCGACATGCTGACCGTGCACGCCTATCCCGGAACCATGCGGGCGGCGGTTGCCGCGGCTAGCGGCTCGCCGCTCTGCCTGCTCGGCGTCACAGTGCTGACATCGATGGATTCCGCCGATCTTGTCGAGGCTGGCTATGTGCTCGAAGCGGCCGGACTGGTTCATCGGCGGGCCGCCCAGGCAAGCGCTGCCGGCATGGGCGGCATCGTCTGCTCGGCCGAAGAGGCCGCGGCCGTGCGCGGAATCGTCGGCCCAGCCATGGCCGTCGTCACGCCGGGCATCCGCCCCTCGGGCGGGGAGAAGGGCGACCAGAAGCGGGTCATGACTCCCACGGACGCGCTCGCCGCCGGCGCGTCGCATCTGGTGGTCGGCCGGCCGGTCGTGCATGCCGATGATCCGGCCGCCGCCGCCCGCGCCCTTGTCGCCGAGATGAACGGTCGCTGAAACACACCCGGGAGACAATCATGGCCAAGGGATACTGGATCGGGCGCGTGGATGTTCGCGACGCCGAAGCCTACAAGGGATACATGGCGGCGGCTGCCCCGGCCTATGCGGAGCATGGCGCGGTCTTCCTCGTCCGCGGCGGCCGCTTCGAGGCGGCCGACGGCCAGGCTCGCGCCCGCAATGTCGTCATCGAGTTTCCGAGCTACGAGGCGGCGCTGGCCTGCTTTCAAAGCGAGACCTATCAGAACGCGCGCAAGATCCGGATGGCCTTTTCGGAGGGTGACCTGATCATCATCGAGGGCCACGACGGCTGATTTGGCCCCGCGGCGCCGGTTTGCCGCCCTCCGCGCGATCAGGGCTCTTCACCTCGCGCGGGATATTGACTAAGACCCATTGAGCGCCGGGCGATTCCGGCCGACGACACAGGAGCGCCGCCATGCAGACCCAGTCCATTCCCAGGCTCGTCACGGTATTCGGCGGATCCGGTTTTGTCGGCCGCCATGTCGTGCGCGCGCTTGCCCGCCGCGGCTACCGGATCCGGGTGGCGGTGCGCCGTCCCGACCTCGCCTTCCATCTTCAGCCGATGGGCGGCGTCGGCCAGATCGCCGCCGTGCAGGCCAATCTGCGCTACCGCAATTCGATCGAACGGGCGATCCAGGGTGCGGACCACGTGGTCAACTGCGTCGGCATCCTGTTCGAATCCGGCCGCAACACCTTTGATTCGGTCCAGGACTTCGGAGCTCGCGCCATCGCCGAGGCCTGCCGCGCCGAGGGCATTGGCCTGACCCACATTTCCGCGCTCGGCGCCGACATCGAATCCGAGTCCGCCTATGCCAGCGCCAAGGGCCGGGCGGAGGAAGCCATCCGAAGGATTCTGCCGGATGCGGTGATCCTGCGCCCCTCGATCGTGTTCGGCCCCGAGGACGGGTTCTTCAACAAGTTTGCCGAGATGGCGCGCTTCTCGCCGGTCCTGCCGCTCATCGGCGGCGGCGTGACGAAGTTTCAGCCGGTCTATGTCGGAGACGTTGCCGAGGTGGTGGCCCGCAGCGTCGATGGCACGATCGCTGCCGGCCGGACCTATGAACTGGGCGGTGCCGAGGTTCTCAGCTTCAGGCAGTGTCTGGAGGCCATGCTTGCCGTGATCCAGCGCAAGCGCATGCTGGTGTCACTTCCCTGGGGCCTCGCCTCGATGATCGGCAGCATCGCCGGCGCCATTCCGCTCATCGATCCGCCTCTGACCAGTGACCAGGTGACGCTGCTGCGAACCGACAACATCGTGTCCGAGGCGGCCGCCCGCGAAGGTCGCACGCTCGAGGGCCTCGGCATCAGAGCCGTGACGGTTGAAGCCATCCTGCCCACTTATCTGGTCCGTTTCCGGCCCCAGGGCCAGTTCACCGGTTCGGGCAAGAAGGCCTGACCCTGGAGGTCCTGCAGGCAGGCTTCGCCGAGCTGCTGCCAGCCGGCCTGTCGCCGACGGCTGCGGCGCTGCTGGTGCTGGTTAGCTTCTTCACCTCGGCGCTCACCATCGCCGCAGGCATCGGCGGCGGCCTGGCGCTGCTGGCGATCATGACCTATCTGGTGCCGATTGCCGCGCTTATTCCCGTGCACGGCATGGTGCAGCTGGGGTCGAACATCGGCCGCGCGACGCTGCTTCGCAGCCACATCGCCTGGCCCTGCGTGCTGGCGTTCCTGGCCGGCGGCATCCCCGGAGCCTGGTTCGGCGGTCTTGCGGTGGGCTGGGTGGACGAATCGGTGATGACGCTGACGCTTGGCCTGTTCATTCTCGGCCTGACCTGGACGCCGCTGCCGGCCATGGCCGGGATTTCGACCCCCGGCTACGTGCTCACCGGAGCCGTCACCTCGTTCCTCACCATGATCTTCGGCGCGACCGGTCCGTTCAACGCGGTCGTCCTGTCCAAGGCCTTCGCCAGCCGAATGCGGTTGGCGGCGACGCTGGCCGCCATCATGTCGGTGCAGCATCTTCTCAAGTTCGCGGCCTTTTCACTGATCGGCTTTGCCTACGGACCGTGGCTCCCGCTGATCGCCCTGATGATCATCACCGGCCTGGCGGGCACCTGGGTGGGACGGTTTGCGCTGATCAGGACCTCGGAGCGCTCCTTCCGGTTCGTCTTCAGCGTCTGCCTGTCGCTTCTGGCGCTGGATCTGATCCGCCGCGGTGTTGCAGGAATGCCCCATGCTTAGGGATGATTTAATTTTTTTGCGGTCAACTGTGTCTCGACCGTGTTTCGGTATTGAACCGATTTAGGAGCACAGGTATATCCCGCCCGCCCGCAGCCGGGATCGATGTCTCCGGCGTGGCATGGAAGTCGTATGCAGCCTCCGTCGCCGGACCGTTTCGGGCAGCGGAGGCAAATGGAAGACGTCGTCGTTCAACGTCGCAATACAGTCTCTCAGGACAGAAAATTCATGGCCAAAACAGTCGTTTCCGCGTTCGCCTTTGCGGTTGTCGTCATCCTGTCCGCGTCGGCGTTTGCGCCGCGCAGCATCGCCGAGGCAGGCAATGGCTGCGACCCGGCCTACGGCATCGAGCCTTGCCTTCGCCAGGCCTCCCGCTGACGCGCATCGTCCTGTCTTAGAGTCGGGCGGAACCGGTTGGTCCCGGCCCGGCAAACGCGCACAGGCTGCCTGTCAGCCGACCAGCCATAATCCGACTAGTCCAAGTCCGCCCACCAGTATCCGCCACCAGGCGAACACGGCGAAGCCGTGGCGCGAGACGAAGTCGAGCAATCCGCGCACGACCACCACGCCCGCGATGAAGGCGACGACAAATCCGGTGACGATTGCCGCGATGTCGGATTCGCCCAGCAACGCATAGTTCTTGTAGAGATCGAGCGCGAAGGCGCCTGCCATTGTCGGCATTGCCAGGAAGAACGAGAACTCTGCCGCCGAGCGCTTGTCGGCGCCCAGCAGCAGCGCGCCGACGATTGTGGCACCGCTGCGCGATGTGCCGGGCACCATGGCCAGACACTGGAACAGCCCGATCTTGAAGGCCAGCGACAAAGGATAGTCCATTACATCGGTGTGGCGCGGTTCGAGCTTCATGCGGTCCACGGCCAGCAGCACGATGCCGCCGACGATCAGGACCACGCAGATCAGGGCCGGACTCTCGAACAGCACGCTCTTGATGAAGTCATGGGCCAACGCGCCGATCACCGCCGCCGGCAGGAATGCCAGCAGCACGGCTCCCACGAAATACCGGGCGCGGGCGCTGTTGGGCAGGTCGGTCACCAGCTTCCACAGCCGCGCGGAGTAGACGGTCAGGATGGCGAGAATTGCGCCCAGCTGAATGAGAACCTCGAAGCTGTTGCCCGGTGACTTGAAGCCGAGAAAGTGCCCCGTCAGCAGCAGATGAGCGGTCGAGGAGACCGGAATGAACTCGGTCAGGCCTTCGATGAGCCCCAGAAAGGCTGCGCCGACGAGTGTGGTATCGGTCATGTCGAAAAAGTCTCCCGTGGGCCAAAAACGGCCACTGTTCTGGTCAAGGGTGCAACTCCGGCGCCGGTGATTCGCTTGTCTTGAACCCGGCCAGTCCCTATAGCTTGGTTTCAGGAATCCTGACCAGCCCCGCCTCCAGGCGTTCAGAGCAAAGCGAACATTCAGCGTCCATGCCAGTCCTCTATCACCACCCCGCCTCCGCCGCCTCGCGCTTCATCCGCCTCTGTTTTGCCGAGATGGATTTCGAGGCCGACATGATCGAGGAGCGGACCTGGGAGAAACGCGCCGAGTTCCTCAGGCTCAATCCCGCGGGCCATCTGCCCGTCTGCGTCGCCGCCAACGGCCAGGCGCTGTGCGGGCCGCATGTGATCGCCGAATATCTCGATGAATCCTTCGGCGTGTTCAAGCGCGACCGGCGGCTCTTGGCCGAGGATCCCTACAAGCGCGCCGAGACCCGGCGCCTGATCGAGTGGTTCCTGATCAAGTTCGAGCATGACGTCACCACGCCGCTGACCCGGGAGCGCGTCATCAAGCCGCAGATGCGCTCCGACGACGGCGGCGGCGCCCCTGATTCGAAAGTGCTCCGCACCGCGCGCGCCAACATCCGCCAGCATCTCAAATATCTCTCCTGGCTTGCCGGCTCGCGGCCATGGCTGGCCGGTGACCGCCTGAGCTATGCCGATCTCGCAGCCGCAGCCGCCATCTCGGTGCTGGACTATCTGGGCGAGGTCGACTGGAAGGACAGCCCGCAGGCCAAGGACTGGTATCAGCGGGTCAAATCGCGTCCCTCCTTCCGACCGCTGCTGAGCGACCGCATCCGCAACATGCCGCCGGTCGCCCACTATGCGGATCTCGATTTCTAGCCGGTGGCCGGTTTGCCCCAGACCTCCCGCCCCCCTGCGCCGGACCGCTCTCCGCCTGCAAGGATGCGGGCGATCCTGGCGGCAGAGGCTGAAGCCCTAGGCTTCGTGGCCTTCGGCGTGGCCGCCCCGGACGCACTCGGCGCAGCCGCGCAGCGGCTTCGCAGCTTCGTGGAGCTGGGTCGCCACGGCTCGATGACCTGGATGGCGGAGACGCTCGATCGGCGCGCCGATCCGCAGACGCTGTGGCCGGAGGTCAGGTCGGTCATCATGCTGGCGATGAATTATGGTCCGGACATCGACCCGCGGGCGACGCTTGAGCAGCGGGACCGGGCGACGATCTCGGTCTATGCCCGCAACCGCGACTATCATGATGTCGTCAAGGGACGCCTCAAGCAGCTTGCCGGCCGCCTGGCCTCGCTCGGCGCTGCCGGCGTCAAGGTGTTTGTCGACACTGCGCCGGTGATGGAAAAGCCGCTCGCCGCCCTTGCCGGCCTGGGCTGGCAGGGAAAGCACACCAACCTGGTCAGCCGGCAGCACGGGTCCTGGCTCTTCCTGGGCGCCATTTTCACGACGGCCGAACTGGAGCCGGACGTCGCCGAGACGGACCATTGCGGCTCCTGCCGCGCCTGCCTCGATGTCTGTCCGACCGATGCGTTTCCCGCCCCCTACCAGATCGACGGGCGGCGCTGCATCTCCTACCTGACCATCGAGAGCAAGGCGCCCATCCCCGTCGAGTTCCGCAAGCCTATCGGCAACCGCATCTATGGCTGCGACGATTGCCTCGCCGCCTGTCCGTGGAACAAGTTCGCCACCGCGGCCAGCGAGGCCAGGCTGAGTGCCCGCCACGATTTGATGGCGCCGCCGCTTCAGTCCTTCCTGGCGCTCGACGATGCCGGCTTCCGCGCGGTGTTCTCCGGCTCTCCGGTCAAGCGCATCGGCCGCGACCGCTTCCTGCGCAACGTGCTGATTGCGGCCGGCAACAGCGGCTCGCGCGCTCTGCTGGCGCCCTGCGAAGCGTTGCTCGCCGATCCGTCCCCGCTGGTCCGCGGTGCCGCGGTCTGGGCGGTGTCCATGCTCGCCGATGTCCGCCGCCTTGCGGCGCTGGCGACCGAGCACGCAGGGGAATCCGATTTGACAGTGAGCGATGAATGGCGTCTGGCATGCGCGCCCGCGATCGCCAAGGAGCCCGAATGAACCTGATGATCTTCGGTGCCGGATTTTCCGGCCTCGCCATCGCCCGCCACCTGGCGCCGGTCTGTCTGGAGATGAGCGGAACCACTCGCAGCGCCGCCCGTTTCGATGACCTGCGCCGGGCGGGTCTTCATCCGCTGATCTATGCGGGCGGTGAACCGGGGCCCGACCTGCTGGGGCGGCTTTCGGCGGCCACCCATCTGGTGGCCTCGATTTCGCCCGACCAGGGCGGCGATCCGCTGCTCGGGCTGTTCGCCGCCGGTCTCAAGGCGCTGGCGCCCGATCTGTGCTGGGTCGGCTATCTGTCGACGGTCGGTGTCTATGGTGATCATGGCGGCGAATGGGTCGATGAGGACAGTGAGTGCCGGCCCGTGTCCCGTCGCTCCGTCGCCCGGCTCGCGGCCGAACGCGGCTGGGCCAGGCTGTGTGCCCGCGACCAGGTGACGCTCGCCACATTGCGGCTCTCCGGCATCTACGGCCCGGGCCGCAATGCCCTGTGCAATATCGATCGCGGCACCGCGCGGCGGCTGGTCAAGCCCGGCCAGGTTTTCAACCGCATTCACGTGGCCGACATCGGCGCCGCCGCGGCGATGCTGGCCGAGCGACAACTCGGGGGCATCTACAACATCACCGACGACGAGCCCGCCCCGCCCCAGGACGTGGTCGCCTATGCGGCCGGGCTGGCGGGAGTCGCTCCGCCGCCGGAAACCGACTTTGCCACCGCCGACCTCTCTCCGATGGCGCGATCCTTTTACGGAGAGAACAAGCGCGTGGCCAATTCTCGCATCAAGGCGCTTGGCTACAGCTTCAGCTTTCCCGATTATCGCGCAGGTCTCTCGGCGCTGTGGGAAGGCAACGGCTGGCGCGGCTGAGATCTGCACTGTAACATACCGCAACATGACTTGACCGCCCGCCACGGTATTGCCGCCTTTCCCCCACGTTTCGACCGCACCCGACCATCATTGACGCCCCTGAGGAACAATTTTCCACGCCGGACGTTCTTTGAGGTTCCGGTTTGCAAAGGGACGTTAGATGAAAAATGCATCCGGTATGGCGCTTGGCGTCGCAATCATGTCCGCCGTGTCGCTGTCCGTGCCGACCGAGGCTGCGGCCGGCAACTGCGGCCGTGCTTCGTGGTACGCGCTGACGTCGATGACGGCTTCGGGCGAGCGGATGGATCCGTCGAAGCTGACCGCGGCCCATCGCGGCCTGCGCTTCGGCACCAAGGTCGAGGTCACCAATGCCCGCAACGGCAAATCGGTGGTTGTCCGTATCAACGATCGCGGCCCGTTCGTGAAGGGTCGGGTGATCGATGTCTCCAAGGCGGCAGCGTCCCGGCTGGGCATGATCCACAACGGCGTTGCCAAGGTCTGCTACCGCATAATCTCCTGACCTGTCGCCGGAGCCGGCTTGCCAGCCGTGGTCGCAGCTGTATTGTGATCCGACAACGGGTGCAGCGCGGGGTGACGACCGGCGTTCAAGGCTGGCGGCAGACGGAGTGCATGGATGGATTCGAGCCCGGCAATGTCGGATCGGCAGGCGGCGCTCAGCCGCGAAATCGTCGCCCGCCGCGACGACCTGGTGGAACTGACACAGGATCTGATCCGCATCCCGACGCTCAACCCGCCGGGCGAGTTCTACCGCGACATCTGCGAGTATCTCGCCACCCGCCTGGGCAGATCCGGCTTCGACATCAAGCTGCTGCGCGCCCGGGGCACGCCGGGGGACAGTGACCGTTACCCGCGCTGGAATGTCATCGCCCGGCGCGAGGGCGCGGGGCCGGGTCCCTGCGTGCATTTCAACTCCCACATCGACGTGGTGGAAACCGGCTCCGGATGGACGTTCGATCCTTTCGGCGGCACGGTGGCCAATGGCAAGGTCTATGGCCGCGGCGCCTGCGACATGAAGGGCGGGCTGGCCGCATCCATCGTCGCCGTCGAGGCCTTCGTCGCGCTGTTTGCCGATTTTCCCGGCGCCATCGAGATCTCCGGTACGGCGGACGAGGAAACGGGCGGCTATGGCGGCGTCGCATGGCTTGCCGAGCAGGGCTATTTCTCGCCCGAACGGGTGCAGCACGTCATCATCCCGGAGCCGCTCAACAAGGACCGCATCTGCCTGGGCCACAGGGGCGTCTGGTGGGCCCAGATCCGCACCCATGGCCGCATTGCCCATGGGTCGATGCCGTTCCTCGGCGATTGCGCGGTGCGCCACATGGGCGCGGTGATGGCCGAGATGGAGGCCAGCCTGTTCCCGGCGCTGGCGGACAAGCGCACCGCCATGCCGGTGGTGCCCGACGGCGCCCGCCAGTCGACCATGAACATCAATTCCATCCACGGCGGCCAGGCCGAACCGGAGCGCGGCTTCACCGGCTTTCCCTCGGCCTGCGTGCCCGATTCCGCCCGCATGGTCATCGACCGCCGCTATCTGATCGAGGAGCAGCCGGAAGAGGTGCACGAGGAAATCCTCGCCCTGCTCGAGCGGGTGAAGGCGGCAAGGCCCGGCTTCAGCTACGACCTCGACGTACTCTGGCAGGTCAGCCCGTCGATGACCGACCGGGATGCGCCGGTGGTCCGTGCGGTCGATCGCAGCATTCGCGCCGTTCTCTCCTGCGAGCCCGCCTATGTGGTGTCCCCCGGCACCTACGACCAGAAACATGTTGACCGTATCGGCCGCTTGAAAGACTGTATCGCCTACGGTCCCGGCATCCTCGATCTCGCCCATCAGCCTGACGAATATGTGGGAATCGAGGACATGGTCGACGCCGCAAAGGTGATGGCCTTCGCCATGGACGATCTTCTTCACCGGCGCGTGTGACGCGCGGCCGCAGATCTTGGAGCAAGGATACCTGCCATGAAAATCTATGCACTTGCCATGTCGTCGGTGGCCGTGATCGCGCTGGCGTCCGGCCTTGCGGTGATCCCTGCCGCGGCCGCGAAGATGGATGTCACCGTCGGCATGCAGCTTGAGCCGCCGAATCTCGACCCCACCGGCGGCGCCGCGGCAGCCATCGACGAAGTGGTCTATGCCAATGTCTTCGAAGGTCTGACGCGCTTCGGACCCGATGGCGCCGTGCTGCCGGATCTGGCACAATCCTGGGAGATTTCCGAGGACGGGCTGGTCTATATCTTCAAGCTGCAGTCCGGCGTCACGTTCCATGACGGCTCGACGTTTGACGCGGAGGATGTGAAGTTCTCGCTCGACCGCGCCCGCGCCGACGAGTCGACCAATGCCCAGAAGGCCTTGTTTGCCGGCATCGCATCCGTCGACGTCGTTGATCCGATGACCGTCAAGGTGACCTTGTCGAAGCCCAACGGGTCATTCCTGTTCAACATGGCCTGGGGCGACGCCATCATGGTGGCGCCGGAAACCGCGGCCGACAATGCCACCAATCCGGTCGGCACCGGCCCGTTCCGGTTTTCCGAATGGGTCAAGGGCGACCATGTCGACCTGGTGCGCAATCCGAATTACTGGGGCGCTGCGGTCAGTCTCGACAAGGTGACCTTCAAGTTCATCTCCGACCCGACGGCGGCCTTCGCCGCCATGATGGCCGGCGATCTCGACGCCTATCCGAACTTTCCGGCCCCGGAGAACCTGACCCAGTTCGAGGCCGATCCGCGCTTCCAGGTGCTCATCGGCTCGACCGAAGGCGAGACCATCCTCGCCATGAACAACAAGAAGCCGCCGCTCGACAACATCAAGGTGCGCGAGGCGATCAGCCATGCCATTGACCGCCAGGCGATCATCGACGGCGCCATGTTCGGCTACGGCACGCCGATCGGCACCCATTTCGCGCCGCACAACCCCGCCTATGTCGATCTGACGGCACAGTCGGCCTTCGATCCGGACAAGTCCAGGGCGCTGCTGGCGGACGCCGGGGTCAAGGATCTGACGCTTTCGCTGAAGCTGCCGCCGCCGAGCTATGCCCGCCGCGGCGGCGAGATCATCGCCGCCCAGCTGCGCGACATCGGCATCACCACCGAGATCACCAATGTCGAATGGGCGCAGTGGCTCTCCGACGTGTTCAAGGCGAAGAACTTCGATCTGACCGTCATTTCCCACACAGAGCCGCTCGACATCAACATCTACGCCCGCGACGACTACTATTTCCAGTATGCCGATCCCGACTTCAAGGCGATCATGGCCGAGCTGGACAACAGCACCGATCCTGCCAGGCGCACCGAGCTGCTGCAGGCGGCGCAGAAGAAGATCGCCGACGATTATGTGAATGTCTATCTGTTCGAACTGGCCAAGGCCGGTGTCGCCGACGCCAAGCTCAAGGGCCTGTGGCTGAACTCGCCGACCCAGGCCACCGACATGACCGGTGTCCATTGGGAGGAGTGATCTCCGATCGTCTGACCGGTCCCGGAGCCACGGCTTCTGGACCGGCGGCTGAGCGGCGGCAGGGGCCGGCGGCGTGACCGCCTACCTGCTTGGCCGCTTCGTCTCGCTGGCGCTCAGCCTGGTTGCCGCGAGCCTCGTCATCTTCCTGGTGCTGGAAATCGTGCCCGGCGACCCCGCTTCGTTCATGATGGGCATCAATGCCGATCCGCAGGCGATCGCCGCCCTGCGCAGCCAGCTCGGCCTCGATGAGCCGATCCATCTTCGCTATCTCGGCTGGGTCGCCGGGCTGCTGCACGGCGATTTCGGGATGTCCTACACCTACCGGGTTCCTGTAGCCGACCTGATTGCGGAGCGCGTGGTGATTTCGCTGCCGCTCACCCTCTACGCCCTGGCGCTGTCGACGATCATCGCCTTTCCGGCCGGAATCATCGCAGCCGCCCGGCGCAACTCGGCCACCGATGTCGCGGTCATGGGCGCAACCCAGATCGGCGTGGCGATCCCCAACTTCTGGTTCGCCATGCTGCTGGTGCTGGTCTTCAGCATCAATCTGCGCATCTTCTCCGCCGGCGGCTTCCCGGGATGGGAAGCCGGCTTCCTGCCAGCGATGAAGGCACTGACCCTGCCCGCCGTCGCGCTGGCGCTGCCGCAGGCCTCGATCCTCGCCCGGGTGATGCGCTCCTCCCTGCTCGACACGCTGCACGAGGACTTCATGCGCTCGGCGCGCGCCAAGGGCCTGACGCGGTCGCAAGCGCTGTGGCGCCACGCGCTGCGCAATGCCCTGATCCCTGTGCTGACCATTGTCGGTCTGCAGTTTTCCTTCCTGCTGGCCGGGGGCATCATCATCGAGAACGTCTTCTACCTGCCCGGTCTCGGCCGGCTGGTGTTCCAGGGCATCACCCAGCGCGACCTGATCGTGGTCCGTTCCGTCGTCATCGTGCTGGTGTTTGCCGTCATCGCCGTGACCTTCCTGGTCGATGTCGCCTACGCCATCGCCGATCCGCGGCTGAGGAGGCACGGCCGGTGAGCGCGCACGCCAGAAGGACAGGGATCGTTTCGGCAGCGGTGCATCATCCCGCCTTCATGGCCGGCATCGTGCTGTCCTCGATCTTCGTGGTGGCCGCATTGCTCTCGTTCGTCTGGACGCCGCAGGATCCGCTGCGTCTGGACATTCCCGGCAAGCTCCGGACACCGTCGCTCGCGCACTGGTTCGGGACCGATCATTTCGGTCGCGACATGTTTTCGATGATCATGGTCGGAGCCCGCGTCTCCATGGCCGTGGCCTTTGTCGCCGTCGGCATCGGCATGCTCGCCGGCGTGCCGCTCGGCCTCTATGCCGCCAGCCGGCGCGGCAGTCTCGTCGATGAGTTCATCATGCGCGGCAACGATCTCATCTTCGCCTTTCCCTCGCTGCTGCTTGCCATCATGATCACCGCCGTCTTCGGTCCCGGCGCGGTCAATGCGATCATCGCCATCGGCATCTTCAACATTCCGGTCTTCGCGCGGCTCTCCCGCGGCGCGGCCTTGTCGCTGTGGACCCGCGACTATGTGCTGGCGGCCCGGGTTGCGGGCAAGGGCCGGCTGCGCATATCCGCCGAGCACATCCTGCCCAACATCGTCAACCTGCTCATCGTGCAGGGCACCATCCAGTTCTCGCTGGCCATTCTGGCGGAAGCGGCGCTCGCCTATGTCGGCCTCGGCGCCCAGCCGCCGCTGCCGTCCTGGGGGCGCATGCTGGCCGACGCGCAGACGCTGATCTCGCTGGCGCCGCACATGGCGCTGTTTCCGGGGCTGGCCATTGTCGTCACCGTGCTGGGCCTCAACCTGCTGGGTGACGGATTGCGCGACCTTCACGATCCGCGATCCCGGCGGACGCGGCCATGACGGCGCTGTCGGTTTCCGGCCTGACGCTGGCCATCCACGGCACTCCAATCCTCTCCGACGTCGACCTGACGGTCGGGGCCGGAGAGATCGTCGGCATCGTCGGCGAATCCGGCTCGGGAAAGTCGATGACCGCGCTCTCCGTCATGCAGCTGCTGCCGCACGGCAGCCAGTGGAGCGGCAGCATCAAGGTTGCCGGCAACGATGTCGGCGCCATGACCGAGACCGAGCTCTGCGGCATGCGCGGCCGGGATGCGGCCATGGTGTTCCAGGAGCCGATGACGGCGCTCAATCCGGTGCAGACCATCGGCGATCAGGTGGCCGAGACCATCCGCATCCACACCGGAACCGGACGCCGCGAGGCGCTGGCGCTGGCGCGACAGACGCTCGACCGCGTCGGCCTGCCTGCGGATCGCTTTCCGCTCGACCGCTATCCGCACGAGCTTTCCGGCGGCCAGCGCCAGCGCGTGGTGATAGCCATGGCCATTGCGTTGCGCCCGAAGCTGCTCATCGCCGACGAGCCGACCACCGCGCTCGATGTCACCACCCAGGCGCAGATCCTGGATCTGCTGAGCGGCCTGGTGCGCGAGGAGGGCATGGGCCTCATGCTGATCACCCATGATCTCGCCGTCGTCGCCGGCCTCGCCGACCGCATCGCCATCCTGCAGCACGGCTCGGTGGTCGAAAGCGGCGCCACCCGGGACGTCTTCGCCGCCATGCGTCACCCCTACACGCGTGCGCTGTTCTCGGCCTCGGCGCACGTGCCGTCGCGAACCCCGCCCCCGGCCGCTGACGGCCCGCCGGTGCTGGCGGTGTCGGAGGTGGTGCGGGAGTATCCGCAGCCCCGCCGCGGCCTGTTCCATCGTCCGCCACGATTCCGCGCCGTCGACGGCGTCTCCTTCGAGATCGCGCGCGGCGAGAATGTCGGCCTTGTCGGTGAATCGGGCTGCGGAAAGTCGACGCTTGCCCGCGCCATCCTGGCGCTCGACCCGCTCGACGGCGGCGAGATCCGGCTCAACGGAGAGGTGTTCTCCAGCGCCGGCGACGGGCCGCGCATGACGCAGCGCGCCGGCGTCCAGGTGGTCTTCCAGGATCCCTACGGTTCCTTCAATCCGCGCCACAAGGTCCGCCGCCTGGTCTGCGAGCCGTTCCATCTGCTCGGCTCGCCGC
The DNA here is from genome assembly GCF_003182275.1 of Hoeflea marina. GTDB lineage: Bacteria > Pseudomonadota > Alphaproteobacteria > Rhizobiales > Rhizobiaceae > Hoeflea > Hoeflea marina. The sequence continues at coordinate 711,305 of NZ_QGTR01000003.1, read as the reverse complement.
CCCGCGGGGCCGAGCTCGAGGCCCGGATGCTGCGGGCGCTGGAGGCGGTCGGCCTCTCCGCCGGCGACGCCGACAAATACATCCACGAGTTTTCCGGCGGCCAGCGCCAGCGCATCGCCATTGCCCGGGCACTGATCATCGAGCCGTCGCTGATCGTGCTCGACGAAGCCGTCTCTGCGCTCGACGTCTCGATCCGCGCCCAGATCCTCGATCTCCTTGCGGAACTCTCCGGCCGCCTCGACCTGTCCTACCTGTTCATCTCCCACGACCTGACGGTTGTCCGCGCCATCACCGACCGGGTGATGGTGATGAAGGCCGGCCGCATTGTCGAGGAGGGACCGACGACGAGGGTTTTCGAGGATCCGCAACATCCCTATACACGAAGCCTGATCGCGGCGACCCCGTCGCTGGCCGCCGCTTTGGCGGCGCCGGCCGATCGTCGCGCCCCGAGCGGGAGGAGAGACGCATGACTGACAGGCTGGATGCCGGCTTCGACACCACTCAGTGCCTCATCGACGGACAGTGGACCGCATGCCGGTCCGGCGAGACCCTCGCCGTCGAGGACCCGTCCACCGGGCTCGAGATCGGCCGCATCGCCCGCGGCGGCATCGCCGACATCGACGCCGCCGTTCAGGCCGCGCGTGCTTCGCTCTCCGGGGAATGGGGGCAGATGACGGCGGCCGAACGCGGGCGTGTCCTGGCCAGGATCGGCCGCGCGGTCGAGGAGCATGTGGAATGGCTCGCCATGCTCGAGGCGCACGATGTCGGCAAGCCGCTCAGCCAGGCCCGCAACGACGCCCGGGCGCTGGCGCGCTATCTCGAGTTCTACGGCGGGGCCGCCGACAAGCTGCACGGCCAGACCATCCCCTATCTCAACGACTACACCGTCTACACGCTGCGCGAGCCGCATGGCGTCACCGGCCACATCATCCCGTGGAACTACCCGATGCAGATCCTCGGCCGCTCGGTGGGGGCGGCGCTCGCCACCGGCAATGCCGCGGTGCTCAAGCCCGCCGAGGAGGCATCGCTGACGGCGCTCGCCTTTGCCCGCATCGCCATCGACTGCGGCCTGCCGCGCGGCGCGCTCAATGTCGTGCCCGGCCTCGGCGAGGAAGCCGGCGCGGCGCTCAGCGCCCATCCCGACGTCAATCACCTTTCCTTCACCGGATCGGTGGAGACCGGCCGCAAGGTGCAGGAGGCCGCCGCCCGCAACATCGTTCCGGTGACGCTGGAACTCGGCGGCAAGTCGCCGCAGCTGGTCTTCGCCGACGCGGATCTGGAGCGGGCGCTGCCGTTCCTGGTCAATGCCGGCATCCAGAACGCCGGCCAGACCTGCTCGGCCTCCTCGCGCATCCTGGTCGAGGAAAGCCGCCACGACGAGGTCGCCCGGCTGATGGCGGAGCGCTATCGCGCGCTCACCGTCGGCGCCGCGATGGAGGACAAGTCCATCGGCCCGCTGATTTCGGCCCGCCAGAAGGAGGTGGTTGCCGGCTTTCTGTCCGATGCGGACCGCGACGGGCTGGCGCCGCTTGCCGAGGGGCAGATGCCGGCTTCGGCGCCGATGGGCGGCCATTATGTCCGGCCGACGCTGTTTGCCGATGTCGACCCGGCGCTGTCGATCGCCCGCGACGAGATCTTCGGGCCGGTCCAGGTCATCATTCCGTTCCGCGACGAGGACGAGGCGGTGGCGATCGCCAACGGCACCGATTACGGGCTTGTCGCCGGCGTGTGGACCCGCGACGGCGGCCGCCAGATGCGCATGGCGAGGGCGATCCGCTCGGGTCAGGTCTTCATCAACAATTACGGCGCCGGCGGCGGCGTCGAACTGCCCTTCGGCGGCTACGGAAAATCCGGGCACGGCCGCGAAAAGGGCTTCGAGGCGCTCTACGGCTTCACCGCGCTGAAGACCGTCGCCGTCTGGCACGGCCGCTGACCGCGACATCAGATCACCAATCGGGAGGAAATCACATGAGGCTTGAGGGAAAGACCGCGCTCGTCACCGGGGGAGCGTCGGGCTTCGGCGCCGGCATCGTCCGCAAGTTCCTGGCGGAAGGCGCCCGCGTCGCCATCGCCGACATCAACGCCGGGGCCGCCGCGGTGCTGGCGGCCGAGCTTGGCGGCCAGGCCTCTTCAGTCGGCGTCGATGTCGGCAGCAATGCCAGTGTCGCCGCCATGGCCGACGAGGTGCTCGCCCGCTTCGGCCATCTCGACATCCTGGTCAACAATGCCGGCATCACCCATCTGCCAGCGCTCATGGAGGACGTCAGCGAGGAGGATTTCGACCGGGTGTTCATGGTCAACTGCAAGTCGGTCTATCTCACCGCCCGCCATTTCGTGCCGCACATGAAGCAGCGCCGCGCCGGGGCGATCCTCAACATCGCCTCCACCGCCGGCGTCAGCCCGAGGCCGAAGCTCAATTGGTACAACAGCTCAAAGGGCTGGATGATCACCGCGACGCGGACCATGGCGGTGGAGCTCGCGCCCTTTGGCGTCCGGGTCAACGCTCTCAACCCCGTCGCCGGCGAGACGCCGCTCCTGAAGTCCTTCATGGGCGAGGACACGCCGGAAATGCGGGCGAAGTTTCTCTCCACCATTCCGCTCGGCCGCTTCTCCACCCCCGAGGACATGGGCAATGCCGCCTGCTATCTCTGCTCCGACGAGGCCTCGATGGTGACCGGCGTGGCCATGCAGGTGGACGGCGGCCGCTGTATCTGAGCCGGGTCCGGATTAGGCCATCGCTTGCCATGTCGGCGTGCAAGCGATAGCAGGGGCCCCAGCGGCGCCCGATATTCCTCGCACGCGCCATGCGGAGAGACACCATGCGCCTTGGCGGACGCCTGCAAGCAGCCATCGAAATCCTCACCGACATCGAGACCCGGCACCGGCCGGTGCCCGACGCGCTGAAGGATTGGGGCCTGTCGCACCGCTTTGCCGGCTCCGGCGACCGCGGCGCCATCGGCAACCTGGTCCACGATGCGCTGCGCAAGCGCGCCTCCCATGGCTTCGTGATGAATGGCGACACGCCCGCCGATCTCGCCATCGGCGTGCTGCTGCGCCAGTGGGGTGTGACGCCCGCGGAGCTGGTCGCCGAACTCGACGGCGACCGTTTCGCGCCCGAGATTCCCTCCCTCGCCGATCTGGAGGCCCGCCTGCAGCGGCCGCTGACCGAGGCGCCGGCCCATGTGCAGGCCGACATCCCGGAATGGATCGTGCCGGAATTCGAGCGGGCCTTCGGAGCCGAGTGGGTTGCCGAGGCAGCCATGCTCGCCGACCGTCCGCCGCTGGACCTGCGCGTCAACAGCCTGTGCACCGACCAGGCCAGCGTGCTTGCGGCGCTGGAGGCGCCGGGAGCCGAAGTGACCCGGCTGGCGAAGCTCGGCATCCGTGTTCCCGCCGGCCCGGGCCCCGCCCGCCAGGTGGCGGCGACGAGCGAGGTCTGCTTCGCCAAGGGCTGGTTCGAGATCCAGGACGAGGGCTCGCAGCTGGCCGCCGCCCTGATGGGCGCCCGACCCGACGATCAGGTGCTCGACTACTGCGCCGGCGGCGGCGGCAAGTCGCTGGCCATGGCGGCAAGCATGGGCAATCACGGCCAGATCCACGCCTTTGACGCCGATCGCCGCCGCCTGGCGCCGATGGTCGAGCGGCTGCGCCGCGCCGGCGTCCGCAACGTGCAACTCGTCGAGCGCGCCGCCGGCCTGGAAGGCCTCGTCGGCCGGCTGGACCGGGTGCTGGTCGATGCGCCCTGCACCGGCACCGGCACCTGGCGCCGCCGCGCCGACGCCAAGTGGCGGCTGTCGGAAAAGAACCTCGCCGACCGCATGGCCGACCAGGACGCGGTGCTGGATTCCGCCGCCCGCTTTGTCCGGCCGGGTGGGGAACTGGCCTATGTCACCTGTTCGCTGCTGCCGTCGGAAAACACCGCCCGCGCCGAGGCGTTTCTGGTCCGCCACGCGGACTTCGAGCCGATCGACCTGGCCGGCCGCTGGGCGTCGGTGACAGCCGATGCCGCCGCACCGTTGCCGCTGGCCCGCAAGGGGCTGGGTCTCGTGCTGTCGCCCAGGCGCACCGGCACCGACGGCTTCTACTTCGTTGCCTTCCGGCGCAGGGCTTGACCGGCGGCGATTGCGCGTCATCTGGGATGGATCAAGGGAGCGTGCGATCATGAGCCGAGCCAAGACATTGTTGCTTTTTCTGGCGCTGACCGTCGGCGGGGGGCTCGCCATCGGCTTTCTCACCGCCCCCGGCGAGTGGTACCGTACCCTGGCCAAGCCGGCCTTCAACCCGCCCAACTGGATCTTCGGCCCGGTTTGGACAGTCCTCTACGTCATGGTAGCCGTGGCCGGCGCCCGGGTCTGGAATCTGGATCCGAGCGGCAGGGCAATGAAGGCCTGGGTCGTCCAGATGGCGTTGAATTTTGCCTGGTCGCCGCTGTTCTTCGCCGCCCAGCGTCCCGACCTTGCCCTGCCGGTCGTCGTGGCCCTCTTCGCCGCGATCCTGGTCTTCATCGCCTCCACCTGGCGCACGGAACGGCCGTCGGCGCTGCTCTTTGTCCCTTATGCCGCCTGGGTCGGCTTCGCGTCGCTGCTCAACGCCTCGATCTGGTGGCTCAACCGGGGCTGAGTCCAAGCGCCTCGGTCCAAACGCCTGTGTCCGGGCGCCGCGAAACCGCTTGCAGTTTTCTCCGGCGCTTGGCACCTTCGCAGCTGCACAATGAGGATACGGGCATGGACGGCAGGCCGAACCAGATGTTTCGCGAACGGGTGACCGAGAGCTTTTCGCGCCAGAAGGTGATGGCGACCATCGGCGCCGAGCTCACCAGCGTCGAATACGGCGTGGTCGAGATCGAGATGCCGTTCAGCGCCGACTTCACCCAGCAGCACGGTTTCCTGCATGCCGGCATTCTCTCGACGGCGCTCGATTCCGCCTGCGGCTACGCGGCGCTTTCCGTCATGCCCGAGGACGCCGCGGTGCTGACCATCGAGTTCAAGATCAACCTGCTGTCCCCCGGCCGCGGCGAGCGCTTCCTGTTCCGCGGCGAGGTCACCAAGCCCGGCAGCACCATCATCGTCAGCGATGGCCGCGCCTATGCCATCGGCGATGGCCCGGCCAAGCTGCTGGCCTCCATGACCGGTACCATGATGGTCATCAAGGGCCGCCAGGACCTGGCCGGATGAGCGACCCGGTCAGGATCATCGGCGGTCGCAGGGTCCTGTTCGCCATGGCCGCAGACGCCGAATACGGGGAGCATCTCCGGCGCCGCTTCGTGCCCGCGATGATCGGGGTGGGGCCCGTGGAATCGGCGATCCATGCCACCCGCGCGCTGATCGAGCACCGGCCGGACATTTTGGTGTCGCTGGGATCGGCCGGATCGCGCAGGCTCGAGCAGGGTGAGGTCTACCAGGCGTCGTCGGTCTCCTACCGCGACATGGACGCCTCGCCGCTCGGCTTCGAGAAGGGCCGGACGCCGTTTCTCGACCTGCCCGCGGAAATCCCGCTGCCGCTGCAGATCCCCGGGATCGGCGCCGGGCGCCTGTCCACCGGGGCCAACATCGTCTCCGGCTCCGCCTATGACGGCATCGACGCCGACATGGTCGACATGGAGAGCTTTGCCATCCACCGCGCCTGCATGGTCGCCGGCGTGGCCATGATCGGCCTGCGCGGCATTTCCGACGGTGCGGCGGACCTGCATCATTTCGATGACTGGACCCAGTATCTGCACGTGGTCGACGCCAATCTCGCCGCCGCCGTCGACCGGCTCGAGGCGGCGCTGGCCGAAGGGCTGCTGCTGCCGTCGTGAGCCGTGGACAGCATCAAAAAAATCCACCGATGCAGGTCGATGCCAGTTGCGCCGCACTTGCCAGTTCTTTAAAGGCTCGACATGACCGACATACTCGACATTCCCCACCCCGATTCCGTCCTGATCATCGACTTCGGCAGCCAGGTCACCCAGCTGATTGCGCGGCGCGTCCGCGAGGCCGGTGTCTTCTGCGAGATCGTGCCGTTCCAGTCCGCCGACGAGGGATTTGCCCGGCTCCGGCCCAAGGCCGTGATCTTCTCCGGCGGCCCGGCCTCCGTGCCCGAGCCCGGCTCGCCGCGCGCGCCAACTGCCGTCTTCGACTCGGGCGTGCCGATCCTGGCCATCTGCTACGGCCAGCAGACGCTCTGTCAGCAGCTTGGCGGCCATGTCGAGGGCGGCCATCACCGTGAATTCGGCCGCGCCGATGTCGAGATCCTGAAATCCTCGCCGCTGTTCGAAGGCGTCTGGGAAGTGGGCAAGCGCTATCCGGTGTGGATGAGCCACGGCGACCGCGTCACAAGACTGCCCGAGGGCTTCGAAGTCATCGGCACCTCGCCGAACGCGCCGTTTGCCATCGCCGTCAACGAAGCCAGGCGCTATTACACCACCATGTTCCACCCCGAGGTGATGCACACGCCCGACGGCGCCAGGCTCCTGTCGAACTTCGTCCACGCCATCGCCGGCCTCAAGCGCGACTGGTCGATGGCCGCCTACCGCCAGGCCATGGTCGACAAGATCCGCGAGCAGGTCGGCTCCGGGCGGGTGATCTGCGCGCTTTCGGGCGGCGTCGATTCCTCGGTCGCGGCGTTGCTTATCCACGAGGCCATCGGCGACCAGCTCACCTGCATCCTCGTCGACCACGGCCTGATGCGCATGAACGAGGCGGCCGACGTGGTCGCCATGTTCCGCGAGCACTACAACCTGTCGCTCAAGATGGTCGATGCATCCGACCGCTTCATCTCGCAGCTCGAGGGCGAGGCCGACCCCGAGACCAAGCGCAAGACCATCGGCCGGCTGTTCATCGAGGTGTTCGAGGAAGAGGCGAAGAAGGTCGGTGGCGCCGATTTCCTCGCCCAGGGCACGCTCTATCCCGACGTCATCGAAAGTGTCTCGTTTTCCGGCGGCCCGTCGGTGACCATCAAGTCGCACCACAATGTCGGCGGCCTGCCGGCGCGCATGAACATGCAGCTGGTCGAACCGCTGCGCGAACTTTTCAAGGACGAGGTGCGGATTCTCGGCAAGGAGCTCGGCCTGCCCGACAGCTTCATCGGCCGCCATCCCTTCCCCGGTCCGGGCCTCGCCATCCGCTGCCCCGGCGGCATCACCCGCGAAAAGCTCGAGATCCTGCGCCAGGCCGACGCCATCTATCTCGACGAGATCCGCAAGGCCGGGCTTTACGACGACATCTGGCAGGCCTTTGCCGTGCTCCTGCCGGTGCAGACCGTCGGCGTCATGGGCGACGGCCGCACCTACGAGTTCGTCTGCGCCCTGCGCGCGGTGACCTCGGTGGACGGCATGACGGCGGATTTCTACCAGTTCGACATGAACATCCTCGGCCGCGCCGCCACCCGCATCATCAACGAGGTCCGCGGCATCAACCGCGTCGTCTACGACGTCACCTCGAAGCCGCCCGGCACCATCGAGTGGGAGTGACGGATGCAGACTGCGGCAATGGCGTTTCGGTGCTGGAGTCAGCCGTAGCCCAATAGCCATTCTTGTCCGTCTTTCACTCCCATTGAGCAGGCCTACGCCGTCTCGCGGCAGCCATTGCGTCCCGTCCACCCGAAGCGCGGACGGCCCATTACCATCCGTGCGGTGGCCGGTGCGGCATGTTCTCATGGGCCGCCGCTTTGTGACGCGCTCTGGGACCGTGTGTATCCGTCTTGACCCTGGTTCCAATCAGTCATATATGATTAATGTTACGCCCTATTATGTCATATATGGATGATTTCAATGGGTTCTCCCAAGGCGAAACCGGCACTGGAACGGCTGGGTCAGGATATCCGCAGCGCCCGTCTGCGGCGTGGTATCGCCGTGGCGGATCTCGCCTTGCGTGCAGGAACCTCGCCGAGCTCCATCGCCCGCCTTGAACGGGGTGATCCGGGCGTTGCCATCGGAACGCTTGCCGACGTTCTCGTTGTGCTGGGCCTTCTGGAGCGGCTCGCTGACCTGGTCGATATCCGCAAGGACGATCTGGGGCTGGCGCTGGCAGTGGAGCACGGACCGCGCCGCGGCCGCTCCTTCGCGGCAAGGCTGAAAAAGCAGAAGGCTCAGACGCAGGAGACGCAGGATCGGCAGGACGTTGTCGACCCTGACGGGGCCTCCTTCTGATGGCCGATCTCGTCGCCCATGTCGCGCTTGGCGACGGCCGAACATCGGTGGGCCAGTTGCGTTTCACCCATGCCGGACCGCGGCAATTCTCGACCTTCGCCTATGGCGCCGAATGGATTGAAAATCCGCGTGCCTTCGCCATACAGCCAGATTTCCCTCTTGAGGCCGGCCCGTTCCATACTTCGGGACAGCCCGGCAACATGCGCGACGCTTTGGCGGGCGTTTTCGCCGATGCGGCTCCGGACAGTTGGGGACGCAGGCTGCTCGAACGCGCCCATGGCAATGGTCTCAACGAATTCGAGTATCTGACGCTTTCCGATGATACCTGCCGGCAAGGGGCGTTGCGCTTTCTGGATGACAAGGGCGAGGTCATTCGCGGCAAGGCAGCGGACGCCGTTCCGCGTGTGGTCGATCTCGAAGCTATTACGGCGATCGCGCGCGCCTATGAGCAGGGCAAGGAAATCTCGCCCGAGGAGATGCAGGCTCTGGCCGGCGCCGGCGGCTCCGGCGGTGCTCGCCCCAAAGCCAATGTTAGGGACGGCGACGCGCTGTGGCTGGCGAAGTTTACCTCCGTCCACGATCAGCAGCCGATCGAGCGGGTCGAGGTCGCAACGTTGCGCCTGGCGGCAGCCTGCGGTATCCGCACGCCCGAGACACGGTTGGAACTGGCCGACACGCCGTTCCCAGTCGCGCTGATCCAGCGGTTCGACCGGCGCGGGGCCGCACGAATTCCCTACATCTCCGCGCGCACCGCGCTCGGCAAGACGGGGGTGGAACTGGGCTCCTATACCGAGATCGTCGATTTCATGCGGGCCTACTCACCCGATGCTTCCAACGATTTCCGTGAACTCTACCGGCGTCTGATCTTCACGATCCTCGTGTCCAACAAGGACGATCACCTGAAGAACCACGGCTTTCTCTATGTGGGAGCGGGTCAGTGGCGCTTGTCGCCGGTGTTCGACGTCAACCCGGCGCCGGATCGCAACCCGCATCTTGAGACCGCGATCCTAGAGGGGGGAGCCCATGATCGGTCGATCATCCTCGCACTGGAAGCCTGCGAATTTTTCGAGATTTCCGAGGCCGAGGCACGGGAGATCATCCGTATCACGGCGAAGCGCATTTCGGACGGATGGCGGGAAGTTCTCCGCCAAGTGGGTGTCTCGGGCATGCTGGCCCGAGAGTATGAGCCAGCCTTCGTCAATGATCAGATCGCGACTGCGCTTCAAATTAGTCATATATGACTATTTATGATGTATTGTGTGTCAAATATGGCGAAACAGATGAGGGATTGATACGCAGCGGTCTCTGCGGCAATTGGTATGGTTTGGCTGGCGCGCTGATGGAGGTGGGTTTGGTTGCTGAGACGAGAATGGGTTCGGAATGGCGGCGCGGGCAAACGCATAGTCGCCATCCGCTGCCAATGAGTACAGGGTTCACCGGGAGATCCGACATGTCCATCACCATCTACGGCATCAAGACCTGCGACACGATGAAGAAGGCGCGGGCATGGCTCGCCGATCACGGCGTCGCGCATGACTTCCATGATTACAAGGCGGCGGGCATCGACCGCGATCAGCTCGGGCGCTGGTGCGCCGAGGCGGGCTGGCAGACGGTTCTCAACCGCGCCGGCACCACGTTTCGCAAGCTGCCCGATAGCGAAAAGCAAGATCTCGACCAGGACAAGGCCATCGCATTGATGCTGGCGCAGCCGTCGATGATCAAGCGGCCGGTGCTCGAGGCCGACGGGCGGCTGCTCATCGGCTTCAAGCCCGAGCTTTACGATCGCTGCTTCGCCTGCTGAGGAGAGCTGCCATGTCCAGGACCACCCGCGCCACCCAGGCACTGACGAGGCTCGGCATCGCCTTCACCGTCCACAGCTATGCCTATGATCCCGATGCGGCAAGCATCGGCCTGCAGGCGGCCGAGGCGCTGGGCGAGGATCCGTCCCGGGTGCTGAAGACGCTGATGGCCGAGCTCGACGGCCGGCCGGTCTGCGTGGTGCTGCCCTCGCACCGGGAGGTCTCGATGAAGAAGCTCGCCGCCGCCTTCGGCGGCAAGTCGGCCGCGATGATGAAGCCGGCGGATGCCGAGCGGCTCACCGGCTACCATGTCGGCGGCATCAGTCCCTTCGGCCAGAAGAAGCAGGTTCCGACCGCGATCGAACTGGCAGCCCTTGACGAGCCGCTCGTCTACATCAATGCCGGCCAGCGCGGCCTGCAGCTGCGGCTCGATCCGAAGGACGCGCAACGGGCGCTCGGCGCCATCGCCGCCGCGATTGTCGCATGATCGGCGCGCCGCCTTCGCTTTGGCCTTCAATTCCGCCACAAAGCACCTTAAGTCTTGGACATCCCGAACCAGCAAGCAGTCAGGCATCCCATGACCCTCCACGCTCCCCTCGTCTCGCCCGTCGATCCCGTCAAGCTGGAGAAGCTCGCCGAGGTGGCCGTCAGGATCGGCCTGCAGCTGCAGCAAGATCAGGACCTGGTGATGACGGCGCCGATTGCCGCCCTGCCGCTGGCGCGGCTGATCACCAAGCACGCCTACATGGCCGGCGCCGGCCTGGTGACCACCTTCTACGCCGATGAGGAATCGACGCTTGCGCGCTACCGGCACGCGCCGGACGCGAGTTTCGACAAGGCCAGCGGCTGGCTCTATGACGGCATGGCCAGGGCCTATGAGAGCGGCGCGGCGCGGCTGGCGATCGCCGGCGACAATCCGATGCTGCTGGCGGCCGAGGACCCGGCCAAGGTGGCGCGCGCCAACAAAGCCAACTCCATCGCCTACAAGCCGGCGCTCGAGCATATCTCCAATTTCGACATCAACTGGAACATCTGCTCCTATCCCAATCCATCCTGGGCAGCACAGGTGTTCCCCGACCTGCCGCTCGACGAGGCGGTCCGCAAGCTCGCCGATGCCATCTTTGCAGCCTCCAGGGTCGATGTCGAAGACCCGGTCGCCGCCTGGCGCAGCCACAACGCCCATCTTGCCAAACGCTCGACCTGGCTCAACGGCGAGCGGTTCGCGGCTTTGAAGTACACCGGTCCGGGCACCGACCTGACCGTCGGACTGGCCGACGGCCACGAATGGCATGGCGGCGCGTCGGTCGCCAGGAACGGCGTCACCTGCAACCCCAACATTCCGACCGAGGAGGTCTTCACCACGCCGCATGCCCGCCGCGTCGAGGGCACGGTCTCCTCCACCAAGCCGCTGTCCTACCAGGGCACGCTCATCGACAACATCCAGGTGCGCTTCGAAGCCGGCCGCATCGTCGAGGCGAGCGCGTCAAAGGGCGAGGACGTGCTCAACAAGGTGCTCGACACCGACGAGGGCGCCCGCCGCATCGGCGAAGTGGCGCTGGTGCCGCATTCCTCGCCGATCTCGGCCTCGGGCGTGCTGTTCTACAACACGCTGTTTGACGAGAACGCCTCCTGCCACATCGCGCTCGGCCAGTGCTATTCGAAGTGCTTCCTCGATGGCGCCTCGCTGACGCCCGAACAGATCGCCGCCCAGGGCGGCAATTCGAGCCTGATCCACATCGACTGGATGATCGGCTCCGGCGAGATCGACATCGACGGCATCTGCGCCGACGGCCGCTCGGTGCCGGTGATGCGCAAGGGCGAATGGGCCTGACCAAGGCGCGGGCCGCGGCAACCATCCCGGCTTGACTCCAGCGCCAGGCCGGCGGTCTGCCCTCACGCCAGGGCTTGCGAGCGCGACGGCTGCGGTCCGTCCTGCATCATCGCGGCGGCACGCCGGAGATCGTCCCTGAACAAGTCCGTCTGCCGGTCCCGCTCCTGCCCGTCGGTGAGGCGCAGGAGGAAGGACGGATGGATCGAGATCAGCACGGTGGTTCCATCGGCACGCGTCTCGACGGTCCCGCGCCGCGCCAGAATGTTGTCTCCGGACCCGGTCAGGGCTTCGGCGGCGGTGGCGCCCAGCGCCAGGATCAGCTTGGGGCTGACCTGGGCCAGTTCGGCGTCCAGCCACCAGCGGCAATGGCTGATCTCTCCGGCATTCGGCCGCTTGTGAATGCGTCGCTTACCGCGCGGCTCGAACTTGAAATGCTTGACGGCATTGGTGACGAACGCCAGGGAGCGGTCGAGGCCTGCCGACTGCGCGACCCGGTCGAACAACCGGCCGGCCGGCCCCACGAACGGCACGCCGGCAAGATCCTCCTGGTCGCCCGGCTGCTCGCCGACGATCATCAGCCTCGCGTCCTGCGGTCCCTGTCCGGGAACAGCCTGGGTCGCCATGCTGTGCAACGGGCAGCGCTGGCAGGCATGGATGGCCGCAGGCAGCGCGTCCATCGGGCCGGACCAGGCCGAGGCGTGACCGGCGAGCTGTCGGCGCGCATTCTCGGCATGCGCGGGCGGAAGGGTCGGCGCCGCTTCCGCCATCGCCCGGGCCCTTGCCGGTGCCCCGGAGATGAGATCCGGAATCGTCGCCGCCTCCGGCAGGTTCTTCCAGTATTTCCGCGGCATCTCCGAGGTCATGGCCCGCACTTTCAGCCGCGCCGGGTTGAAAATGCTGCGGAAGTAGGTGAGCCAGAGCGCCTCGCTGGCGTCATCGGGCAGGGCGGGCTTCGGCTGGCCCGGCCCAAAGGACAGATCTCCACCCTGGAAGATCACCGATCTCTCCGGAGTGACGATCTTCCAGTCCATGTCGGCAAAACGACGGACAAAGAATGGCGCGGTTGGCTCGATCGTGTGATGCGTTGGTTCGAACCAGGCGGCAAAGCTGCGTCGCGGGTCTTCTCGGTCGCCGATCTCCCGGAAGCGGACGAACGCCTTCATCTTGTGCTGGCAGCGATGCACTCCCTTTTCCATCAGCCGCAATGCCGCAAGCTCCCGGTCGCCGCGGTCGCCCATCAGATACGGCTCGTCCCTGAGCCGCCAGAGGAACTGGTACAGGCGGGCGAAGCGGTCGGTGTCGCGGTGCCAGCACACGGTTTCGGCCATCTCGACAAAGCTGCGGGGCACCGTCATCCGGACAGGTTTGGCCGGCGATACCGGAAGCGTGTCGAAAAGGCCGGCCTCGTCGGCATCGTCTCCCCAGGAGACATCTGCCGGAGACAGCCCTGCATCCAGACATGCGCGAGCGGCTTGGCGCCATGCCGAGGCCGTGCCTGTGTCCGGCAGGGCGATCCGGTGCATCAGAAGAGCGACAGCTGCGCCGGCGGCGGCAGGAACCGCGCGCGTAGCTGTGCCGTATCGATAAGGCCCCCTGGCGACCAGCCGAGGGCGGTGATGAACGGACCGGCCTTCTTCATCAGGCCACCCATTCGAACCACGTCGTCGTAGCGAATCGTCCGGTGTCGGCGCGTGCCGAGGATGCGGTTGACCGTCTTCACTCCGAAGCCCGGCACCCTGAGAAGCAGCTCCCGCTCGGCCCGGTTGATGTCCACCGGGAAGATGTCGCGGTGTCCGAGCGCCCATGCCAGCTTGGGATCGAGTTCCAGGTCGAGATTGCCGTCGCGCGCGCCATCGACGATCTCTTTGAGATCGAAGCCGTAGAATCTCAGGAGCCAGTCCGCCTGATAGAGGCGATGCTCGCGCATCAGCGGCGGCGAGATCAGCGGCAGCCGCGACGAGCTGTCGGGGATGGGCGAAAAGGCCGAGTAGTACACCCGCTTGAGCTGGTAGCTCGAATACAGCCGGGTTGATTCGCCGAGGATTGCCGCATCGTTGGAGCCATCGGCGCCGACGATCATCTGCGTTGACTGGCCTGCCGGCGCGAAGCGGGGTGGCTTGCGGCCGGTATGGCTGGCGTCGCTGGACGCCTCCTTGCGCAGCCGAAAGTCGGCCATGGCGCGTCGGATCCGGGCCGGGTTCTTCTCTGCCGCGAGGCGCTGCATGCTCGCATCCGTCGGCAGCTCCACATTGATCGACAGCCGGTCGGCCAGCCGTCCTGCAGCCTCGATCAGCTCGGGTGCCGCATCGGGAATCGTCTTGAGATGAATGTAGCCGTGAAAATTCTCCTCCTCCCGCAGCTTCCGGACGATCTCGACCATGTCGGCCATTGTCGCGTCCGGCGAGCGGATCACCCCGGACGACAGGAACAGGCCCTCGATGTAGTTCCGCCGGTAGAAATCGACCGTCAGCCGCACCACCTCGTCGACCGAGAACCGGGCGCGCGCCACGTTCGACGACACGCGGTTGATGCAGTAGGCGCAGTCATAGATGCAGAAATTGGTCATCAGGATCTTCAGCAGGCTGATGCAGCGCCCGTCCGGCGCATAGGCATGGCAGATTCCCGTGCCCTCGTTCGACCCGAATCCCTTGCCGTCCCGACTGTCGCGCCGGGTCGATCCCGACGACGCGCAGGAGGCATCGTATTTGGCGGCGTCGCTGAGAATGGCGAGTTTTGATTCGAGGGATTTTGCGGTCATATGTTCCTTATATGTTCCATATCCGACGGCCACAACAACCCATGTTAGGACGGGCCAATGCATTTTAGAGGAGTTGAGTTTCACGTCACGCAGGCAAACGCGGCAAGTCAGGTGCTTGGAGCGCTTCCCCGATTCAGCCAAAACCGAGGCGCTCCAGCCCCTCGCGGCAAAGAACCTGCGGGAGGCAGTCCGCAAACTGCCAGTCAGTTCGTCGGTCTGAATCCATGAGCCTGCGATACGCCGGGGGGGTCAGTCCCTTTCACGGAAGGGCTAGAACAGGTCGCCCTGTCCAGGCTCACCCGGCCTGGCGGCTCTTGGTCGCACCGGCCGCTTTGCCTGAAGTGTCGCAGCGGACGAGCTGTTGGCGAGCGCCGAGACTTCGCCATCGGCAAATTCGATCGAGATCAGGGCGCCGCTCGTGATCTCCTCGGCGCGCGAGACCGGCCGGCGATCGGCGTCGCGGACCACGGCAAAGCCGCGCCCCAGCACGCTCTGGTAGGAGAGAGACTGCAGGACCCGGGCCTGGGCCGCCAGATGGGTCCGCCGCCGGTCGAGACTCCGCCTGACGGCATCGGCGGCGCGCCGCGATCCGTCCTGACTGCGTAGCAGGCCGCGGGTGACGATTTCCCCCAGTCGTCGCGGCGTCCCCGCCAGCACGCGCGCCTGCCGTTCGACCAGCGCGCGCCGCCGCTCCATCTGCCGCTCATGGGCGCGCGCGCCGCGCGCAGCGCGGTCGGCCAGCGTCAGCCGCTTTTCGCGGATGGCCGAGAGCAGCGCCGCCGGACTGATGCGGGCGGCCTGCTGCTCGAAGCGGCGCCGCCGGTTGGCGGTGTTGAACACCAGCGCCTTGCCCAGCGCCGCCGATGTCCGATCCATGCGTTGGCGCGGCAGGGCCAACACGCTGTCGAGGGTCGGCAGGGCGCGCGCCAGCGCCCTGAGCCCCTCCTGGCGCCGAGCAAGCACCCGAGACTGTGCACCCTTGAGCCGGGCGGAGAGGGCGGCCACCTGCGCCTGCAATTCGGCCTTGACCGGCACCGCCATTTCCGCCGCCCCCGTGGGCGTCGGCGCGCGCCGGTCGGCGGCGTGGTCGATCAGCGTCCAGTCGGTCTCGTGGCCGACGGCGGAAATCAGCGGAATGTCGGAGCCGGCGGCCGCGCGCGCCACCGCCTCGTCATTGAAGCCCCAGAGGTCCTCGAGGCTGCCGCCGCCGCGCGCCACGATGATCAGGTCGGGCCGGGCGATCGGCCCGCCGGGAACCAGCCGGTTGAAACCGGCGATGGCGCTGGAAACCTCCTCGCCGCAGGTCTCGCCCTGCACCCTGACCGGCCAGACGATGACATGGACCGGAAACCGGTCCTCGATCCGGTGCAGGATGTCGCGGATCACCGCGCCCGTGGGCGATGTCACCACGCCGATCACCTTCGGCATGTAGGGCAGCAGCTGCTTGCGGGCCTCATCGAACAGACCCTCTGCCGCCAGCCGCCGCCGGCGCTCCTCAAGCAGCGCCATCAGCGCGCCGGCGCCGGCCGGTTCGATCTCCTCGATGACGATCTGGTACTTCGACGAGCCCGGGAAGGTGGTGATCTTGCCGGTGGCGATGACCTCGAGGCCCTCCTCCGGACGGTATTTCAGGCGCGAGAACACGCCCTTCCAGATCACCGCCTCGATGCGGGCCTTGTCGTCCTTGAGCGAGAAGTAGGCATGGCCCGAGGAATGCGGGCCGCGATAGCCGGAGATCTCGCCGCGCACGCGCACATGGCCGAAGGCGTCCTCGACCGTGCGGCGGATCGATCCGGAGATCTCGCTCACCGTGAATTCGGCGGCGTTGGTGGGCGAATCATCAAGCAGGGAAGGGGCCATGGCCGATTCGGCATGGTTTGGCGGCGAAGGTCAAGGTCGCCATCCGATCTGCGGCGATTTCCCTGGGCGCCGACTTGCGCTAGAGGGGATGCCTGCAGCGCGAAAGGACAGTTCATGCACACCGAGATCGAACGCATCGCCGCCGACACGCCGGGTACCAGCTACGAGCTCGTGGTGCATCGCTATGGCGGCGGCGATCCGGATGCGCCGGCCGCCTATCTGCAGGCGGGCCTGCACGGCAACGAACGCCCGGGCGTCGCCGCGCTGCACTATCTCATGCCGATGCTCGCCACCGCCGAGGCCGAAGGGCGCCTGGTGGGCGCCGTGACCGTCGTTCCCCAGGCCAACCCCATTGCTGCCGGACAGCATGTGCTTGCCGATCATCTCGGCCGCTTCTCGCTGTCGACGCGGGTCAATTTCAACCGCGACTACCCGATGCCCGACGCCGATGGGGCCGTGCCGCTCGATGCCGCCGAAGCGCCGGTCTTTGCCGAACGCCGGCTCAAGAGCCGGCTTCTGGAATTGTCCGACGGTCACCGGATCGTGCTCGACCTGCACTGCGACGACGAGGCGCTGCAGTATCTCTATGTCGCCGACGAACTCTGGCCGGCGCTGTCGGACCTATCCGTCTGCCTTCGCGCCGATGCGGTCATTCGCTGGCACGCCACCCCGGACGCCGCCTTCGAGGAGGCCGTCTTTGCCCGCATGCTGCAACAGGCCGGTCCCGAACTCGGGCAGGCCGGCTATTGCGTCAGCACCGTGGAGCTGCGCGGGCAGGGCGACGTGTCCCCCTACCTGGCGCGCCAGGATGCGGACGGTCTCTACCGCTTCCTGGTGCTGCGCGGCGTCATCGAGGATGACGTCGAGCCGCTGGAGGAGCTTGCCGCGAGTCATCGGGCGCTGCCCATCGATCATGTCGACGTCCTCCACGCGCCCGCCGGCGGCACGCTGCTGTTTCATGTCCGGCCTGGCGATCTGGTGCGTTCAGGCGAACTGCTCGCGGAAATCCTCGTCCGCCCGGGCGAGTTGGGCGGCGCGGTTGCGTTGCGCGCGCCGCAGGACGGGCTGGTTCTCAGCCGGCGAATGCGGCGCTTCATCCGCATCGGCGACGATGTGCTCAAGCTGTTCGGGGACAATCGCTCTGCCCACGCCAAGACCGGCGCGCTCGACAACTGAGCCCCCCGCATCCAGCTCTTGACGGGCCGGCCCGTCACGGCCATGTCGGAGTCGACTGGACAAGCGCGACTCAAACCGCGAAAGTCCGGCTTCGCCACCCGTGGCTCCGAGGGGCCGCGCCGGCGGACAATTCATCCGGCATGCCCAGGCATGCCCCATTAGGGAGAACATCATGGGCAAATTCACACAAAACCTGGCGGGTGCGGCCAAGGCCGTCGCCTTCTCGGCGGCTCTGCTCGCAGGACTCGGCGCCTCCTCTCAGGCCCAGGAAATGAACTTCTTCACCATCGGCACCGGCGGCACCGGCGGCACCTATTTCCCGCTCGGCGGCGCCATTGCCAACGCGATTTCCAATCCTCCGGGATCGCGCGCCTGCGACGAGGGCGGCAGCTGCGGCGTCCCGGGACTCGTCGCCATCGCCCAGTCCTCGCGTGGCTCGGTCGCCAATGTCAACGGCATCAAGTCCGGCATCCTCAGCTCGGGCTTCTCGCAGTCCGACGTCGCCTACTGGGCCTATTCCGGCACCGGGACCTTTGACGGCCAGGCGCCCATGGAAGAGCTTCGCGCCATTGCGGCGCTCTATCCCGAGCACATCCACCTGATTGCCTCCAAGGCCTCGGGCATCACCTCGGTGGCCGATCTCAAGGGCAAGCGGGTCTCGCTCGACGAGCCCGGCTCCGGCACCTATGTCGACGCCAAGATCATCCTCGAGGCCTTTGGCATGTCCGAATCCGATGTGACCGTCGAGAATCTCAAGCCCGGCCCCGCGTCCGACGCCATCCGCAACGGCCAGCTGGACGCGCTGTTCTTCGTCGGCGGCTATCCCGCGGGCACCCTGGTCGAACTTGCCTCCAGCGCCGACGTGGTGCTGGTGCCGATCTCGGGATCCGAGGTCGACGCCATGTTGGCCAAGTACAGCTTCTTCTCCAAGGACACGATTCCGGCCGACGTCTACAAGGGTGTCCCGGAAGCCGAGACCGTCGCCGTCGGCGCGCAGTGGCTGACCAGCACCAAGCAGTCAGACGAGCTGGTCTACGGCATCACCAAGGCGCTGTGGAACGAGAGCACCCGCAGCCTGCTGGACGCCGGCCACGCCAAGGGCAAGACCGTGACGCTGGAAACCGCGCTTGACGGCATCGGCATTCCGCTGCATCCGGGCGCCGAGAAGTTCTACAAGGAAGCCGGCCTGATCAAGTAGGGCCGCCGACCGAATGTGGCCGCCCGGGCAACCGGGCGGCTTCTCCAGCCAAGGTGACGCCATGACCGAGACCGCAGACCCGACCATCGACCTTGCCGAGCTGGAACGGAAGTACGATCCCGAAATGGCCTTTCGGCCAAGTGGCCGTACCGTCGGCGTGATCGTCACCACGGCGCTGGTCGCCATGTCGATCTACCATTATTACGCCGCCGGCTTCGGTCTGGTGCGGGAGCTGGTGCACCGGGGCATCCATCTCTCCTTCGTGCTGGCGCTGATCTTTCTCGTTTTCGGCGCCACGCGGCGCGAGAACGACACGCTGCATCCCTCGAGCGTCCTGCGGCCCGGCGGCGTCGGACTTTGGGACTGGGTCTTCGCCGTCATCGCTGTCGTTGCCGCGCTGTATCTGCCGCTGCTTCCCGCCGCCGCCCAGGCCATGCGGGTCGGCAACCCCTCGACGCTGGACGTGCTCATGGGCACGGCGATGATCCTGCTCACACTGGAGGCCGCCCGCCGTTCCATCGGCTGGACGCTGGTCGCCATCGCGCTCGCCTTCATCGCCTACGGCCTGTTCGGCCAGTACATGCCGGGCGTCTTCCGCCATCCCGGCGCCTCCTGGAGCGCGCTGGTCAACCACCTCTACATGACCGATCAGGGCATCTACGGCATCGCCATCGGGGCGGTGGCCAAATATGTCTTCCTGTTCGTGCTCTTCGGCGTGCTCGCCACCCGCATCGGGCTGGGCAAGCTGTTCATCGACGTCGCCTCCTCCGTGGCGGGCCGCTACGCCGGCGGACCTGCGAAGGTGGCGATCTTCTCCTCCGCCATGCTCGGCACCATTTCCGGCTCCTCCATCGCCAACACCGTGACCACCGGATCGCTGACCATTCCGGCGATGAAGAAGGTGGGCTACCCGCCGCATTTCGCCGCCGCCGTCGAGGCCACCGC
Organism: Hoeflea marina; assembly: GCF_003182275.1. Classification (GTDB taxonomy): domain Bacteria; phylum Pseudomonadota; class Alphaproteobacteria; order Rhizobiales; family Rhizobiaceae; genus Hoeflea; species Hoeflea marina. The sequence goes on along the minus strand of NZ_QGTR01000003.1, from coordinate 691,610 downwards.
CTCGACGGGTGGCCAGATCACGCCGCCGATCATGGGCGCAGCCGCCTTCATCATGGTCGAGTTCCTCGAGATCCCCTACCGCGAGATCGTCATCGCCGCCACCTTCCCGGCGCTGCTGCATTACATGGGCATTTTCACCATGGTGCATTTCGAGGCCAAGAAGCTCGGCCTGCGCGGCCTCCGCCCCGACGAAATGCCCGCCATCCTCACCGTGATGCGCGAGAACTGGCTCGCCGTCGTTCCGCTCGTCGTGCTGATGGCTCTCATTCTCACCGGCCGCACGCCCGACTACGCCGCGGTGTGGGGCATCACCGCCTGCATCGTCGTCGGCTTCATCACCCCGCACAACCGGCTCACCGTGCGGGACCTGATCGACGCGCTGTCGCTCGGCGCCAAATACGCGCTGGCCGTCGGCGCCGCCGCCGCAGTGGTCGGCATCGTCGTCGGCGTCGTCACGCTCACCGGCACCGCCTTCCGCCTGAGCTACATCATCACCCAGACCGCCGCCGGGATGGGCGCCAGCATCACCGCCATGCTGCCGGTCGGCCTGCTGTCGGTCAACGCGCTGGCACTGTTCTTCACCCTGGTGTTCACCGCCTTCGCCTGCATCCTGATGGGCGCCGGCATCCCCACAACGGCGACCTATATCATTCTGGTTTCCGTCGCCGCTCCCGCCCTGTCGCTGCTGGGCGTCGAGCCGCTGGTGTCGCATTTCTTCGTCTTCTACTATGGGGTGCTCGCCGACATCACCCCGCCGGTGGCGCTCGCCGCCTATGCAGCGGCGGGAATCGCCGGTTCCAATCCCTTCCGGACCGGCAACACCGCCTTCCGCCTCGGCATCGCCAAGGCGCTGGTGCCCTTCGTCTTCGTCTATTCGCCGTCGCTGCTGCTCGTTGCCCAGGGTTTTTCCTGGACCGCCTTCGCCGTCACGCTGACCGGCGCGGTGCTCGGCATCCTGCTCATTGCCGGCGCCTTCACCGGCTACATGCTGGCGCCGCTCAACCGCCTCGAGCGGATCTGGCTGGGTCTGGTGGCGTTTCTGTTCGTGGCACCGGGGCTCACCACGATGGGCCTCGGCCTTGTGCTGGTGCTGCCGGTGGTCTGGCGCCAGCTCAGCGCCTGGCGCGGGATCCAGCGGCAACCGGCGGCATGAGATGAGGAGTGCCGTGGAACCGCCTCAGCGGTTGCCGTAATAGAGCGACACCGAATGCTCGGCCTCGGCGAAGAACAGCCAGCGTTCGGCGAACAGGCCGGCAAACAGCGATAGCGCCGCGGCCAGCAGCACCCATTCCGGCGCGGCGGTAAGCCATACGGTGGCCGAAACCATGAGCGGAACGATGGCCCCGAACAGCACCGCCAGCCGCCTGAGGATGCCGGCATGCTTGCGGCCGATCTGGTGCACCATTTCGCGCGTCAGGTAGTTGGCGCCGGTGTGGGGCCGCTCCAGGAGGCGCACCTTGCCGATGAAGCCCAGCCCGGTCGCCGATTCCGGCGACGACGCCGAGCCGGCCAGGCGGGCATCCGCCGCCCGTCGCCACCACATCAGCTTGATGCCCCAGGCTAGCGCCAGCAGCACCGCGCCCCAGATGCCGGCGCCCGGCAGATCGCCGAAACCAGCAGCCAGCAGCCAGCCGCTGGCGAGCGAAAACGCCAGATACACGGCCGGCGTCCAGCGGCTGCGCCACTGCGGAACGGTCTTCAGCTGAGCGTAGATCATCGAGGTGGCAAACACCGTGTAGGCCGCGCCGGCCGCCACGATGAGCCCGAGCCACAGCAGGCGGTCGCCGGTCATCATCCAGATGAGCGCGTAGATCGCAAACAGTGAAAGCGTCGCCACGGCGGCCACGCCCTCGCGCGACAGCCAGGACGAGCGCCACTGGCTGAACGCCCGCCAGGCCCGCTCCGGATGGCCGAGATGGAAGGTTGAGGCGATGAGGCCGGCGACGGCGAGCCCGCCGCCGAGCAGGCAGAACAGGAAGACGGACAGGGCGCCGCCGCCGAAGGGGAAGCCGAGGCCCGTGAGCGCGATCAGTCCGAAGCCGGCGCCGGACGTGACGGTGAAGAAGATGACGGAAATCGCGGGATGCATGATGTGTCCTCAGCCGAGCCGCTCGAGCGCTGCATCGAGCCAGCCGAGAAAGCCGCCCGGCGCGCTGACGGTGGGTGTGGAATGGCTGGCGCAGCCCTGCGCGGCCGGATTGGTCTTCGGTCGCGGCGGCAGATACTTGTTGACCGGTCGCGTTGCCATTTCCGGCATCAGGTCATAGCCGCCGCGGGCCATGGTCAGGATTGACACATTGGATTCCGGGTCGTTGAAATCGCCGAAATGCCGCGCACTCGACGGGCAGGTGCGCACGCAGGCCGGAATCCGGTCGATCTCCGGGATCTCCTCGTTGTAGATCCGGTCGACGCACAGGGTGCATTTCTTCATCACCTTCGCGACCGGGTCCATTTCGCGGGCGCCATAGGGGCAGGCCCAGGCGCACAGTCCGCAGCCGATGCACATGTCCTCGTCGACCAGCACGATGCCGTCCTCGGAGCGTTTGTAGCTCGCCCCGGTCGGACACACGGTGACGCAGGGCGCGTCGTCGCAATGCAGGCAGGATTTCGGAAAATGCACGATCTGCGCCGGCGCCGCGACCGGTGTGACCTCGAAGGTGTGCACACGATTGAGCCAGGCGCCGGACGGCTCCTCGCCATAGGCGTCGATGTCGGCCAGCGGCGCGCCATAGCCGCCGGTGTTCCATTCCTTGCAGTTGACCACGCAGGCGTGGCAGCCGACGCAGGTGTCGAGATCGATCACCAGCCCGAGCCGCTTCTCGGTCGAAGTGGGAAGACAGGTCATTCGGTCCACTCCCTGCCATAGGTCACCGTTTCGGGGCCGGTGCCGACCGGGCTCTTCTGCGTTCCGGTATCGGGGCTGGCGCGGCCCAGGCTCTGGTCGGGATCGCGGCGGATGGCGACGCGGAGGTCGAACCAGGCGGCCTGGCCGGTGATGGGGTCGGAGTTCGACCAGCGCATGCCGTCGCCCTTCGGCGGCAGGAGTTCCCCGATCAGATGATTGAGCAGGAATCCCTTGCCGGCCTCCTGCGCCTTGGGGTCCAGCGCCCAGGCACCCTTGCGCTTGCCGATGGCGTTCCAGGTCCAGACGGTGGAGCCGTTAAGCGCGTCCATGCGCGCAACCGGCACCCGGATCTCGCCGTTGGGCGAGGAGACCAGCGCCCAGTCGCCGTCGGCCAGGCCGTGCGCGTCGCAGACCGTGCCCGGAACGAACAGCGGATTGGTGCCGTGGATCTGTCTCAGCCAGGCGTTCTGCGAGCCCCAGGAATGGTACATCGCCGCAGGCCGCTGGGTCAGCGCGTGCAGCGGATAATCCGCGGTCTGTTGCGCGTCGCCGAACGGCGCGTACCAGACCGGCAACGGGTCGAAGCAGGCGCGGATGCGGGCGCGGTGATGTTCGGGAGGCTGCGGCTCGGCCTTGCCTTCGGCGGCGAGCTGGAACTTGCGCAAGGGCTCGAGATAGAGCTGGAAGACATTCTCGACCGGTCCGTCCTGCAGCCCCTGGGCTATGGCCCAGTCGCTCCAGGCGCGGTTGGCATGCTTGAAGAACCGCGCCTCCGCGGGAATGTGCACCTCGGAGAAGCCGCCGTTCTCGATGTAGCGCGCGAGCTGGTCCGGATTGGGCTCGCCGCGGCCGGTCTTGGTTCCGTCGGCGCCGCGCCAGCCCGACAGCGGCCCGATGCCCGGCTTGCGCTGGTGGTTGACGATGTAGTCCGCATAGTCGCGATAAACCGGCTTGCCGTCCTTGTTGGTCATGGCCGGGAGTCCCAGCCGGTGGCCGAGATCGAGCAGCACGCTCTGGAAGCCGCGCACGTCGCGGTCCGGCTCCACCACAGGCCAGCGGATCGAGTCGCACATCGCCTCGGGTTCGCTGATGGGGCGGTCGAGCAGCGAGATGCTGTCATGGCGTTCGAGATAGGTGGTGTCGGGCAGGATCAGGTCGGCGTACGCCACCATCTCGGAGGAATAGGCATCCGAATAGATGATCTTCGGGATCACATACTCACCCTTGTCGTCCTTGTCGGTCAGCATGCGCATGACTTCGGACGTGTTCATCGAAGAATTCCAGGCCATGTTGGCCATGTACATGAACAGCACGTCGATGCCGTAGGGATCGCGCGCATGCGCGTTCGAGATCACCATGTGCATCAGGCCGTGCGCCGACAGCGGCGCGTCCCAGCTGAACGCCTTGTCGAGCCTTTGCGGCGTCAGCCCGTCGGCCTCCAGCAGCATGTCCTCCGGCCCGCGCGGATAGCCCAGATGCGGACCGTTGAGCGGCGTGCATTTCTGCGACCCGCCATGCGGCTTCGGCTGGCCGGCAACGGGGCGCGGATAGGGCGGCTTGAAGCGGAAGCCGCCGGGGCAGTCGATCGAACCGATCAGGATCTGCAAGAGGTGCAGCGCCCGGCAGGTCTGGAAGCCGTTGGCGTGCGCCGAGATGCCGCGCATGGCGTGGAACGTCACCGGCCGGCCGATCATCCTCTCGTGCCGCTCGCCCTTCATGTCGGTCCAGGGCTGGTCGATCACCACCTCCCGGTCGAAGGCGGCGGCGGCGATCTCGTCGGCGATGCGCGAGATCGTGGCCGCATCGATGCCGGTGCGCCCGGCAACGGCGGCCGGCGAATGGCGGGCGTCGGCGTATTTCCCGGCCATCAGCTCGAACACCGGAACCGCTGAGCGGCCGTCGGCCAGCCGGTGCCGGCCCTGCAATGCCGGCTTGACGCCGGGCATCGATGAGGGGACCACCATGCCCGACCCGCGCTCGGCGACCATCGGCACGCCCTCGGCGTCGCGCGCGAACAGGCCGTGATCGGCCGCCTCGGGATCATCGATCACCAGCCAGGGCGCGTTGGTGTAGCGGATGAGATAGTCGAGATCGACGCGGCCGGTGCGGATCAGCTCGTGCACCAGCGCCAGGATCAGCAGGCCGTCGGTGCCCGGGGTGATGCCGAGCCACTCGTCGGCGATGGCGTTGTAGCCGGTGCGGACCGGATTGACGCCGATCACCTTGACGCCGCGCGCCTTGAGCTTGCCCAGCCCCATCTTGATCGGGTTGGAATCATGGTCTTCGGCGACCCCGAAGATGATGTGCAGTTCGGTCCGGTCCCAGTCCGGGGCGCCGAACTCCCAGAAGGCGCCGCCCATGGTGTAGATGCCGGCAGCCGCCATGTTGACCGAGCAGAAGCCGCCATGGGCGGCGTAGTTGGGGGTGCCGAACTGCTGCGCCCACCAGCCGGTCATAGACTGGCTCTGGTCGCGGCCGGTGAAGAAGGCAAGCTTGCGCGGATCGCTTTGCCGCACATCGTCGAGCCAGCTGGCGGCGAGGCCCAGCGCCTCCTCCCACTCGATCTCCTTGAAGTCTCCCGATCCGCGTTCGCCCGTGCGCATCAGCGGCTTCTTCAGGCGGGCCGGGGAGTAGTGCTGCATGATTCCGGCCGAGCCCTTGGCGCAGAGCACGCCGCGGTTGATCGGGTGGTCGCGGTTTCCCTCGATGTAGCGCACCTTGCCGTCGAGCATATGCACATTGATGCCGCAGCGGCAGGCGCACATGTAGCAGGTGGTCTTGCGGATCTCGTCGGACACACGGGGCGAAAGATTGGGCATATGCCCCTTGCTGCTCATGCTGTGCCTCTCCCGTGGTCATGCCGTCATCCCGGGGAAACTTGTGCCATCTCCCGGGTGCGCTGCGTGTAGCCAGTTGGCCGGAAATGATTGGCCAAGCGAGTCACGCTGCACGGAATGGGGACGGTCGGGCCGCCAATGTCAACCCGTCGGGGCCGATACGGCGGCCGCCCGCGCGGGATGCGCTCAGCCGGTGGACAGGCGCGCGGGCGCTACCGCGCCACCCTCGCAGTAGAGCCCGTGCAGCACCTCGAGGACGGCGCGCGCCTCCTCGCCGCGGAGCGAATAGAAGATCGTCTGCGCATCCCGCCTGGTCTGCACCAGCCCCGCCTCGCGCAGCTTGCGCAGGTGATGCGACATGGCCGGCTGCGACAGACCCGCCTGACGGGCGAGATCGAGCACGCTCCGTTCGCCGTCAAGCAGGATGCACAGAATGTGGAGCCGCACGGGCTGCGACAGCATTTCCATCAGCCGCGCCGCCTCCGCCATCCGGGGCTGCATCTCCAGCATGTCCTCGGTCTCAAGCATCGTCCATTCGCTTTCCTGAACATAGATGAGGACTTATATATAAGCGCCGCCGCCGGTCACTTCAACTCCGGCACGGCGGGGTCGGAAAGCGCAGGCGTGAAGGTGCCGGGTTCAGGATTCCGACTGCGACAGCAGGCCGGGGAGATCAGATATGCCGCCAATGACATGGTCGGCGAGACCGGCGAGGCTCTCGCGGGTCCCGGTTCCGGTGAGCACTCCGATGACGAGCCCGGCGCCGGCCGCGCGCCCCATTTCGAGATCGTGGCGGTTGTCGCCGACAACCGCGATCATCTCGGCGGCACAGCCGGTATGCCGGCAGAAGGCGTTGACCATTCCCGCTCCGGGCTTGACCCCGTGGCCGCTGTCGTAGCCGGCGATGAAGTCGACAAGGGAATGGGCCCCCAGCGCCATGATGGTGCTCCGGATTGAGGCTTCGTTGTCGCTGCTGGCGATGCCGATCTTCAGCCCCGACCGACGCAGCCGGCCGAACAGGACAGGCAGATCCGTAAGGGCGACCGCATGACGGGCATTGTCCATGAACATGCGGTCGAAGGCGGGAACCAGGCTTTCCGCGGATACCTCGCTTCCGGCCGCGACCATGGCGGCGGCGATCTCCACCGTGTTGGCGGAGGCGAACAGGCTGTCCGGGGCGGTCACCCCGGTATCGGGGTCGAGGCCGCACCGGACGAGCAGATGCCGGGCCAGGGCGGGATCCTCGCCGGCGGCCAAATTGGCGGCCTGCCGGATCACCGGTTCCCAGGTGCGGTGAAAATCGATCAGGGTGCCGTCCTTGTCGAAGACGATGCCGGCCATGCGCGTGAACATTCTGCTCTCATTCCGTTTGTGAGGTTCGGAGCCGAGCTATTCATGCCGTGGCTGGCGCGTCAATGCGGGCGCTTCAACAATGTATGCCGGAGCGCCATTGCCGGCGGCAAGCGGGCGTTCGCGCACGTACGCGGTTTTGCGAGGTTCGGCGGCGGCCGCCGCCGGCGGGCAACTGTCACAATTGCTCGCCGGCGCTATTGCGCAGTTTGCTTAAATGGGATTGTCTTTCTTTCGGATGGCAGCCCGAATGGCCCGGACTTGTCATCGCCGCGTCATCTGGACCGACTACCGGAAGGCGCAGCGGCATTGAGGCCGGTACAACACCGCTGGATGCGGGCAAGAGGAGTGGTTCCAAATGACGAACTTCAGAAAAATGACAGTGGTGCTGGCGACATCCGCCGCATTCACCGTGAACTTTGCCGGCGCTGCATTCGCCGATTCCATGGATGATCTGGTTGCCGCGGCCAAGGCCGAAGGCTCCCTGACCACCATCGCACTGCCGCATGACTGGTGCGGTTACGGCGGCGTCATCGACGGATTCAAGGCGAAATACCCGGAAATCACAATCAACGAACTGAACCCGGATGCAGGCTCGGCGGACGAAATCGAAGCCATCCGCGCCAACAAGGACAACAAGGGCCCGCAGGCTCCGGACGTGATCGATGTCGGCCTGTCCTTTGGTCCTAGCGCCATGGCCGAAGGCCTGGTGCAGCCCTACAAGGTCGCCACCTGGGACGAAATCCCCGACAGCATCAAGGATGCCGACGGCCACTGGTACGGCGACTACTACGGCGTCATGTCGTTCCTGGTCAACAAGGACCTGGTCGCCAACACGCCGACCGACTGGTCCGACCTGCTGAAGCCGGAATATGCCGGACAGGTGGCGCTCGCCGGTGATCCGCGCGCCTCCAACCAGGCCATCCTCGGCGTGCTCTCCGCTGGCCTCGCCGCTGGCGGCGCCGCAGGCAAGGAAGCCGGCGAAAAGGGTCTCGGCTATTTTGGCGAGCTCAACAAGGCCGGCAACTTCGTTCCGGTCATCGGCAAGGCCGGCACGCTGGCCCAGGGAGCGACCCCGATCGTGGTAATGTGGGACTACAATGCGCTCGCCGCCAAGGACACTCTGGCCGGCAACCCGCCTGTGGAAGTGATCGTGCCTGCCTCCGGCGTGCTTGCCGGCGTCTATGTGCAGGCGATCTCCGCCTACGCTCCTCACCCGAACGCCGCCAAGCTCTGGATGGAGTATCTCTACTCCGACGAAGGCCAGCTGGCCTGGCTCAAGGGCTATTGCCACCCGGCTCGCTTCAACGCGATGGCCGCCGCAGGCAAGATCCCGCAGGACCTGCTCGACAAGCTGCCGCCGGCTGAAGGCTACGCCAAGGCCTATTTCCCGACGCTCGCCGAAGTCGATGCCAACAAGGAAGCCGTCGTCGGCGGCTGGGATGCCGTGGTCGGCGCCAACGTGCAATAACAGCAACGCATGACTGCTCCGCCCCGGCAACCGCGCCGGGGCGGGCTTTCGCGGTGCCGGACGGACGAAGCCGGCCGCGAAGACAAGGGGACCCATGACAACGCCAACTGACCTGACCGGCCCATTGCCCCCGGCTTCGCGCTGGCGTCTCCCATTGCACTGGCTGGGGATCCTGCCGTTCGCGCTCTTCGTGACTCTGTTTCTGTTCATGCCGACGATGAAGATCGTCGTGGGCGCCTTCCAGAGCCCGGACGGCAGCTTCACGCTGGCCAACATCAGAGGTCTCAACACGCCCTCGATCCTCGGCGCCTACTGGATCTCCATCAAGATCAGCGTCGCGTCCGCATCGCTCGGCTGCGTCATCGGATTTGCCGTGGCGGCTGCCGTTGTCCGCGGCGGCCTGCCGGGCTGGATCCGCAGTCCGCTGCTGACCTTCTCCGGCGTTGCCTCGAATTTCGCCGGCGTGCCGCTGGCCTTTGCCTTTCTGGCCACGCTCGGCCCGGTCGGACTGATCACCGTCTTCCTGAGGACCGAACTGGGCATCGACCTCCGGCTGCTGGGCTTCAATCTGCTCAGCTTCTGGGGCCTGACGATCACCTATCTGTTCTTCCAGATTCCACTGATGATCCTGATCATCACACCGGCGCTCGACGGCCTGAAGCGCGAATGGAAGGAGGCGGCCTCGGTGCTCGGCGCGACCTCGTTCCAGTACTGGCGCATGGTGGCCTTCCCGATTCTGTTCCCCTCGCTGCTCGGCACCTGGGCGCTGCTGTTTGCCAATTCCTTCGGCGCCGTGGCGACGGCGATCGCGCTGACCGGCTCGTCGCTGTCGATCGCGCCGATCCTGCTCTTTGCCCAGATCCGCGGCGATGTGCTCGGCGACCCGCATCTTGGCTATGCCCTGGCCTTCGGCATGATCTTCATCACCTCCATCGCCAATGCGATCTACATCTGGCTTCGCGCCCGCTCCGAACGGTGGCTGAAATGACGCGGCTCCTGCCCAAGCGCCTCTGGTCGTGGGCTGCGCTGCTGTTCGGCCTGGCCTATTTCATCCTGCCGCTGATCGGCATGACCGAATTCTCGCTCAAGATGCGGCGCGGGGTCTATTCCTTCGACGCCTACGTGAAGGTGCTGGAAGATCCGAAGTTCCAGGAGACCTTCAGCTTTTCGGTGTTCATGGCGTTGTTCACCATCGTCTTCGGCGTGCTGCTGGTGGTGCCGACGGCCTACTGGGTGCGTCTCAAGCTGCCCCGGCTCAGACCCTACATCGAATTTGTCACCCTGCTGCCACTGGTGATTCCGGCCATCGTCATCGTCTTTGGCTATATCCGGCTCTACAACACCTCGAGCTGGCTGCCGCTCACCGGCACGGCCGCGGGCACCAATCTGCTGCTGATGTTCGGCTATGCCACCCTGTCGCTGCCCTATATGTACCGGGCCGTCGACACCGGCCTGCGCACCATCGACATTGCCACATTGACCGAGGCGGCCCAGAGTCTGGGCGCCGGCTGGGGAACCATCCTGGGGCGGATCATCCTGCCCAACGTGCTGGTCGCCGTGCTGTCGGGCGCCTTCGTGACATTCGCCATCGTGCTGGGCGAATTCACCATGGCCGCGCTTCTCAACCGTCCCGCCTTCGGGCCCTACATGCAGCTCCTGGGTGCCAACCGTGCCTACGAACCGGCGGCGCTGGCGGTCATCGCCTTCGGCATCACCTGGGGCTGCATCGCCATCATCCAACTGGTCGCGCGGTTCGCCCCCAAACCAGCAACACCGGTGAAAGACCTATGACGGAAACTCCCTATCTGGAAATCGCCGGCATCTCGAAGTCCTTCGGATCCACCCAGGTCGTGCGCCAGGCCGACATCTCGGTCGCCCGCGGCGAGTTCGTGTCGTTCCTCGGACCGTCGGGCTGCGGCAAGACCACGATCCTGCGCATGGTGGGCGGATTCGAGACGCCGAGCCAGGGCGTCATCCGCATTGACGGAAGGGATGTCACCCATCTCAAGCCGAGCCAGCGCAACATCGGCATGGTATTCCAGTCCTACGCGCTGTTTCCCAATCTGACGGTTGCCGGCAATATCGGCTTCGGCCTCAAGGTCGCCGGCGCTTCCCGGGGCGAGATATCGTCCCGCGTCGAGGAGATGCTGGCGCTGATCAAGCTGCCGCAGCTGGCCGACCGCTACCCGTGGCAGCTGTCGGGCGGCCAGCAGCAGCGCGTGGCGCTTGCCCGCGCCATTGCCCCGCGTCCCTCGGTGCTACTGCTCGACGAGCCGCTCTCTGCACTCGATGCCAAGATCCGCGTGTCGCTGCGCGAGGAAATCCGCGCCATCCAGCGTGAGCTCGGCATCACCACGATTTTCGTCACCCACGACCAGGAGGAGGCGCTGTCGATGTCGGACCGCGTGATGGTCATGAATGCCGGCCGGATCGAGCAGATCGGAACGCCCTTCGAGGTCTACAACCGCCCCGCCACTGCCTTCGTCGCCTCCTTCGTGGGCACGCTGAGCCTGCTGGAAGCGGTTGTGTCCGACAGGGCGAGCGGCGAGGTGAGGGTCGAAGGCGTGCCGCTGGCGGGGCTGCGCATTCCCGAACGGCTGGCAAACGGCGACGCGGTGCGGCTGGCGCTCAGGCCCGAGTCGCTGCGCCTCGACGGGCGTGACGGCGATCAGCAGTTCGAGGCCAGGGTGACGGTCGTCGATTTCCTCGGATCGGTGATCCGGATCAGGCTCCAGCTCGGCGGCACCCGGATTTCGCTCGACAGCTTCAATGACCCCACCCGGCCGCCGCCCTCGGTCGACGAAACCATGCAGGTCCATTTCGATCCGCAGTCGGTGCTGGTGCTTGCCGACTGAGCACTGGCGCGGTTTCTGCGGCGGCATCAGCCGGAAGGCGCGGCCCCGGTGCTGTCACGCACGATCAGTTCGACGTCGAGCATGAGATGCTCCGTCGGCAGGCCGCCCTCCGGCGCCGCCAGCCGGTCGAGCAGCATGCGCGCGGCCGAGGTACCGAGGCCGGCCCTGGGCTGGCGCACCGTGGTCAGTGCCGGAATGTAGCGGCCGGCGATGTCGATGTCGTCGAATCCCACCACCGACACCGATCGGGGAACCGAAATCCCGCTGCGCGCCAGTTCGGAAATGAAGCCGAACGCCATCTGGTCGCTGGCGCAGAACACCGCCGTCGGCCGGTCCGGGAGATCGAGCCAGGCGTGTGCGGCCATCACGCCCGAATCCAGGGTGAAATCGCCGTCGAACATGAAGTCGTCACGCACCGGGATGCCGCCACCCAGCATCGCATCCCTGGCTCCCGTGCCGCGAGCCATGGTCAGCACATTGTCGGGCGGGCCGCTGAGAATGCCGATCTTGCTGTGGCCCAGCGCCTTGAGATGGGCGATCGCCAGCCGCGCGCCGCCCTCATTGTCGGCGCGAACCGAGGCGAAGCTGGGGTCGGCGGTCCATTCGCAGGCGAACACGATTGGCGGACTGGCATTGGAATCGCGCACCGACGCCAGGACGCTGTCGGGAAGCCAGCCGTCCAGCGCGATGATGCCGTCCGCGCGCGTGTTGTGCAGATATTCCGACATCAGGTCGGGCTTGGCGTGGGCCTGGCCTGTATCGACCACCAGCATGTTGAGATCGGCGCGCGACAGCATCACCTCGATGCCTGCGAGAATCTCCGAGAAGAACGGATTTCCGAGATTCGGCACCAGAACGACGATGGCGCCGGTGCGCTGGCGGCGAAGGTTGCGGGCGGCATGATTGACCCGGTAGCCGGTCTGCTCGGCGGCCGCGAGCACGGAAATCCGCGTTGTTTCCGCGACTGTCTCCGGTTTGGATAAGGCCCGGCTTACCGTCGCCGTGGACACGCCCGCGATCCGGGCCACGTCGATGATTCTGGGCGCACGCATTTCCATCAAACCAATTCCCGTGGCCTAGAACTTTTGGAGCATCGCTAATATTCAGATATCACTTGACTCTATTTCGCATCCTCGTCAACCTTGATGTAATCGATTGCAGGCGCAATTTCGACCATGCTTGGGATCGGTTGCACTGGTTTGAGGAAGCCGGTGCTGGGAGGCCGGGACAGCGCTGCGGGAAGGCAGCCGCGCCGGATCGAGGAACTTTCCTGGGAGGGATTATGATGAAATCTTTCAAGCTGTTTCTGGCAAGCGCGTCCGCACTTGCCTTCTCGTCCATGGCCGGCGCGACCGATCTTGAAGTCACCCATTGGTGGACGTCGGGCGGCGAGGCGGCAGCGGTCGCCGAATTCGCCAAGGCCTTTGAAGCCACCGGCAACAAATGGATCGACGGCGCCATCGCCGGCGGCGGCAGCACCGCACGCCCGGTCATGGTCAGCCGCATTACCGGCGGCTCGCCGATGGGCGCGACCCAGTTCAACACCGGCCGGCAGGCAGAGGAGCTGGTCGAGGCCGGCCTGATGCGCGACTTTACCGATCTTGCCGAGAAGGAGCATTGGAAGGATGTGATCCGTCCGGCCAGCCTGCTCGAAGGCTGCACGGTCGACGGCAAGGTGTATTGCGTGCCGGTCAACATCCATTCGTGGCAGTGGCTTTGGCTTTCCAACAAGGCCTTCGAGGATGCCGGCGTGCCGGTGCCGACCAACTGGGACGAATTCGTCGCCGCGGGTCCTGCACTTGAGAAAGCCGGCAAGATCCCGCTCGCCATCGGCGGCCAGTCCTGGCAGACAACCGGCACCTTCAACGTCCTCATTCCGGCCATCGCCGGCAAGGATGTCTTTCTCAAGGTCTATCAGGACCATGATGCGGAAGTGGCCGCAGGACCGGAAATCGCGAAGGTGTTCAAGGCCGCCGACGATGCGCGCCGGATGTCGGCAAAATCCAATGTGCAGGACTGGAACCAGGCGACCAATCTCGTCATCACCGGCCAGGCCGGCGGCCAGATCATGGGCGACTGGGCACAGGGCGAGTTTCAGGTCGCCGGCCAGGTGGCCGGTGAGGACTATACCTGTCTGCCCGGCCTCGGCGTCAACGAGCTGATTTCCACGGGGGGTGATTCCTTCTACTTCCCGAAGCTCGATGATCCGGACAAGACTGCAGCCCAGGAAGTGCTTGCCTCGACCATGCTCAGCCCGGCAACACAGGTCTCCTTCAACCTGAAGAAGGGGTCCGTGCCCGTGCGCGGCGATGTCGACGTGTCCGCCGCCAACGACTGCATGAAGAAGGGTCTCGAAATCCTCGCCAAGGGTGACATCATTCCCGACACCAACCAGCTCAACACCGAGGATACGAACAACCAGCTCAACGATCTGTTCGTCGAGTTCTTCAAGACCCCGGCCTTGACGCCCGAGGAAGCGCAGAAGCGCTACGCTGCCATCATCGCCTCCGCCGACTGATTGCAACGCCTGACGCGACAGGCCGATCCGGGGACGGACCGGCCTGTTCGCGCACACCCGGAGCCGATCATGAGCAGCAGCAGCGGTACCGCCACCCGCCGACCCAGCCAGATGTTCAGGAACCTGAACGCGAAGATCGCGTCGATTCCGATGATCCTGACCGCGCTTTGCGTCTTTCTCGGCGGCACGGTATGGACCATCGTCTACTCCTTCACCAACTCGAAGCTGCTGCCGAGGCTGAAGTTCGTGGGCCTCGATCAGTACGAGCGGCTGTGGTCGGCCCCCCGGTGGCTGACTTCGATCGAGAACCTTTTCGTCTACGGCATCCTCTCGCTGATCTTCTCGCTGGTGATCGGCTTCCTGCTGGCAGCAATGCTCGACCAGAAAATCCGCTTCGAGGGGGTCTTCCGCACCATCTTTCTCTATCCCTTTGCCCTGTCCTTCGTCGTCACGGGGCTGACCTGGCAGTGGATCCTCAATCCCGATTTCGGTGTCCAGCACCTGGTGCGCAGCGCGGGGTGGGAGAGCTTTACCTTCAACCCTCTCTACGACCAGCAGATCGTCATCTACGGCATTCTGATCGCGGCGCTCTGGCAAGGGACGGGGCTGATCATGTGCCTGATGCTGGCGGGTCTGCGCGGCATCGACGAGGACATCTGGAAGGCGGCGCGCGTCGACGGCATCCCGATGTGGAAGACCTATCTCTTCATCGTCATCCCGATGATGCGCCCGGTCTTCATCACGACACTCGTCATCATCGCCTCCGGCATCGTCCGCCTCTACGACCTCGTGGTGGCCCAGACCAGCGGCGGTCCGGGCGGGGCCTCAGAGGTCCCGGCGAAATATGTCTACGACTACATGTTCCTGGCCCAGAACCTCGGCCAGGGGTTCGCCGCCTCGACCATGATGCTTCTCTCGGTGGCGATCATCGTCGTGCCCTGGGCCTATCTGGAATTCGGAGGGCGCAAGCGTGGCTGATGTCCAGACCCTCAACACTGTCGCCGTCGGCATCGATCCCGTCGCAGACCGGCTGTCCGGCCCGCAGGGCGCCAGGCCGAAGCGAGTGCTGTCGCGGCGCAACATCTTTCTCTACGGCACGCTCATCTTCGTCGCCGCCTACTACCTGGTGCCGCTCTATGTGATGATCGTCACCTCGCTCAAGGGCATGCCGGAAATCCGGCTCGGCAACATCTTCTCGCCACCCGTGGAGATCACCTTCGAGCCCTGGGTGAAGGCCTGGGCGACCGCCTGCACCGGTCTCAACTGCGACGGCCTGTCGCGCGGCTTCTGGAACTCGGTCAGGATCACGGTGCCGTCGGTCATCTTCTCCATCGCGGTGGCCTCGGTGAACGGCTACGCGCTTGCCAACTGGCGCTTCAAGGGCGCCAACACATTCTTCACCATCCTGATCGTCGGCGCCTTCATCCCCTATCAGGTGATGATCTACCCGATCGTCATCCTGCTGCGCGAGATAGGCCTCTACGGCACGCTCTGGGGGCTGGTGATCGTGCATTCGATCTTCGGCATGCCGATCCTCACGCTGCTCTTCCGCAATTACTTCACCTCGGTGCCGGAGGAGCTGTTCAAGGCGGCGCGCGTCGACGGCGCCGGCTTCTGGGCGATCTACTTCAAGATCATGCTGCCGATGGCGCTGCCGATCTTCGTCGTCGCCATCATCCTCCAGATCACCGGCATCTGGAACGACTTCCTGTTCGGCGTCATCTACACCAAGCCCGACACCTATCCGATGACGGTCCAGCTCAACAACATCGTCAATTCCGTGCAGGGCGTGAAAGAATACAACGTCAACATGGCCGCCACCATCCTCACCGGACTGGTGCCCCTGCTGGTCTATTTCGTGTCCGGAAAACTGTTTGTGCGCGGCATCGCGGCCGGTGCGGTGAAGGGATAACAGCATGACAAGCGTATCGATCCGCGACCTGAGCCTGAAATTCGGCGCCCTTGAGGTGCTCAAGTCGCTCAGCATCGACATCGAGGACGGCGAGTTCCTGGTCCTGCTCGGGCCGTCCGGCTGCGGCAAGTCCACATTGCTCAACTGCATTGCCGGCCTGCTCGACATCTCCGGGGGCCAGATCTTCATCAAGGGCCGCAATGTCACCTGGGAGGAGCCCAAGGACAGGGGCATCGGAATGGTGTTCCAGTCCTATGCGCTGTATCCGCAGATGACGGTGAAGGGCAATTTGTCGTTCGGCCTCAAGACGGCCCGGGTGCCCAGGGACGAGATCGCGCGCAAGGTCGCCCGCACCGCCGAGGTGCTGCAGATCGAGCCGCTGCTGGACCGCAAGCCGTCGCAGCTTTCGGGCGGCCAGCGTCAGCGCGTCGCCATCGGCCGGGCGCTGGTGCGCGATGTCGACGTGTTCCTGTTCGATGAGCCGCTGTCGAATCTGGATGCCAAGCTGCGCGCCGAACTCCGCGTCGAGATCAAGCGCCTGCACCAGAAGCTCAGGAACACCATGATCTACGTGACCCACGACCAGATCGAGGCCCTGACGCTTGCCGACCGCATCGCGGTCATGCGCTCGGGCGCCATCCAGCAGCTCGACACTCCGCACGAGATCTACAACCGTCCGGTCAATCTGTATGTCGCCGGCTTCATGGGGTCGCCCGGCATGAACTTCATCAGCGGGGAAATCGACGGCGGCGACAGCCCCGCATTCCGCTTTGCCGGCCAGTCGATCGACCTGTCGACCTATCCGGCGTCGGCGCCGATCAAGTCCGGACCGGGCATCTTCGGCATCCGGCCCGAGCACATCGTGTCCGGCGATGCCGCCTCCGTCGAGCCCTATCAGGCGACGGTCGAAATCGACGTGGTCGAGCCCATGGGCGCCGACACGCTGGTCTGGGCGATGCTCGATGGCTCCGAGTTCCGCTTCCGCGTCGACGGCCAGACCGGAATGCGGGTCGGCGATCATGTGCGCATCGGCTTCGATCCGGCCCGCGCCTCGGTTTTTGACACAGCCACGGAACTTCGTCTCTGATCTCCCAATCACAGAAAGACCAAGCAATGACCTATTCGTTCCAGCTCTACAGCGCCCGCAATTTCCAGCCCTGGTCCGACGTGCTCGCCATGCTCTCGGAGGCCGGCTATGGCCAGGTCGAGGGATTTGGCGGCGTCTATGAGGACCCGGCAGGCTTCCGCGCCCTGATGGATGGCAATGGCCTGACCATGCCCTCCGGGCACTTCGCCATCGACGCGCTGGAAGGCGACCTCGACGGCGTCCTGGCCAAGGCGTCCACGCTCGGCATCAGGACCATCTACTGCCCGCATCTGGCCGAGGAGCTGCGTCCGACCGACCGTGCCGGCTGGGAGGCCTTTGCCGCCCGGCTGGAAGCCGTCGGCGCCGGGGTGCGCGCCGCCGGCTACGGCTTCGGCTGGCACAACCATGCCTTCGAGTTCGTGGCACTCGCCGATGGCACGGTGCCGATGCAGGTCATCCTCGATTCGGCGCCCACCATCGAATGGGAAGCCGATATCGCCTGGATCATTCGCGGAGGCGGGGATCCGAGCGACTGGATCCGGCGCCATGGTGCCCGCATCACCGCGGTCCATGTCAAGGACATCGCGCCGGAAGGGGAGTGTGCTGACGAGGACGGCTGGGCCGATGTCGGTCACGGCACCGTTGCCTGGACCGATCTGCTGGCGCAATTGCGCGGCTCCGGCGCCGAGCGCCTCTACGTCATGGAACACGACAAGCCATCGGATGCTACCCGTTTTGCCGAGCGGTCGATCGCCTGGCTCAAGGGCAAGGGAGAATAGAAATCATGGCGCGCACACTGGGTGTCGGAATCATCGGTTGCGGCAATATTTCTGCCGCCTATCTCGGCCTTGCGCCGTTGTTCAAGGGGATCGAGGTGCGTGCCTGCGCCGACATCAATTCCGCCGCGGCGCAGGCCCGCGCGAAGGAATTCGGCGTCCGCGCCGAGACCGTGGAAGGCCTGCTGGCCGCTGACGACATCGAGCTCATCGTCAATTTGACGATCCCTGTCGTGCACTACGAAGTCTCGCGCGCGGTGCTCGATGCCGGCAAGCATGTCTATTCCGAAAAGCCTTTCGTTCTTTCCGTTGCCGAAGGCAGAGATCTTGCCAAGCGTGCGGCGAAAAAGGGCGTCCGTGTAGGTTCGGCACCGGACACCTTCATGGGTGGAGCGCACCAGCTTGCCCGCCATCTCGTCGATGACGGGGCTGTCGGCCGGATTACGGGCGGCACCTGCCATGTCATGAGCCGTGGCATGGAGCACTGGCACCCCAATCCGGATTTCTTCTTTCAGCGTGGCGGCGGGCCGATCCTCGACCTCGGACCCTACTATATCTCCAATCTGGTGCAGTTGATCGGCCCGGTTGTCCGCGTTGGGTCAATGACCTCGATCCCCACCCCGCAGCGCACCATTACCTCCAAGCCGCGCACCGGCGAGACGATCACCGTCGAAACTCCGACAACCATTCATGCGCTGCTGGAATTCGCCAATGGTGCGGTCATCACCTTTGGCGCCAGCTGGGATGTCCTCAACCATGGCCATGCACCGATGGAGCTCTATGGCAGCAGCGGGACACTGGCGGTTCCGGATCCGAATTTTTTCGGGGGTGATGTCACGCTGCTCGACGGCAATGGCAGGAAGAAGAAACTGCCTGCCTGGAAGCATGTCCTCTCGGTTCCAAACCAGAAGCATCCGAACGGCATGATGGCCAATTACCGCACCGCCGGCATGGCGGAGATGGCGCAGGCCATTCTCGAGGACCGTCCGCATCGCTGTTCTCTGGAGTTCGCTTTGCATGTGGTCGATGTTATGACGGCTGTCCTCAAGTCGGGCGAGACCGGCAGGTTCATCACGCTCACCACCAGCTGTGAGCGACCCGCAGCCTTCGGCGTCAAGGAAGCCGCCCGGATCCTGCGCAAGAAAGGCAAATAGCATGTGGACTCCCGCGCCCGATCGCTACGAACGGATGATCTACCGCAGGACCGGACGGTCGGGGCTGAAGCTGCCGGCGATTTCGCTCGGCCTCTGGCACAATTTCGGCGGCGACACGCAGCACGAATCCAAGCGTGCCATCTGCCGCAGGGCCTTTGACCTCGGCATCACCCATTTCGACCTGGCCAACAATTACGGTCCGCCCCCGGGATCGGCCGAAACCGCCTTCGGCGAGATCCTGCGAACCGATTTCCACGGCCTGCGCGACGAACTGATCGTCTCGTCGAAAGCCGGCTATGGAATGTGGCCGGGCCCCTATGGCGAATGGGGAAGCCGCAAATACATGATCGCCAGCTGCGACCAGAGCCTGAAGCGCATGGGGCTCGACTATGTCGATGTCTTCTACTCCCATCGCTTCGATCCCGACACGCCGCTGGAAGAGACCATGCAGGCGCTCGACACCATCGTGCGCTCGGGCCGGGCGCTCTATGCCGGGATCTCGTCGTACAATTCCCAGCGCACCCGCGAGGCCGCAGCCATCCTGAAGGATCTGGGCACGCCCTGCCTGATTCACCAGCCGAGCTATTCGATGATCAACCGCTGGGTCGAGGAGGACGGCTTGCTCGACACGCTCGATGACCTCGGCATCGGTTCGATCGTCTTTTCGCCGCTGTCCCAGGGCATGCTCACCGGCAAGTATCTCAACGACATTCCGGAGGATTCGCGCGCCGTGCGGGGCAAGTCGCTCAGGCCCGAATTCCTCACCGAGCGCAACATCGGCAACATCCGCGCGCTCAACGCCATCGCGGAGCGCCGCGGCCAGACCCTTGCGCAGATGGCGCTGGCCTGGGTTCTGCGCGGTGGACGCGTGACGTCGGCGCTGATCGGCGCCAGCCGGCCCGAGCAGGTGGAGGATTGCGTCGGTGCCCTCCGCAATCTCGATTTCAGCCAGGCCGAACTGGCGGAAATCGACGTCCATGCAAGCGACGCCGACATCAATCTCTGGGCCGCCTCGGCGGAGCGCAAGGGGCCTTCGCGCAAATGATCCGCAATCCCATCCTGCCGGGATTCAATCCCGACCCTTCCATCTGCCGGGTGGGCGCGGATTATTTCATCGCCACCTCAACCTTCGAGTGGTATCCCGGCGTGCAGATCCATCGGTCCTCGGATCTGGTCGACTGGCAGCTGGCATCGCGCCCGCTCGACCGCGCCGGCCAGCTCGACATGCGCGGCAATCCCGATTCCTGCGGCATCTGGGCGCCCTGCCTGTCGTTTGCCGACGGCCGGTTCTGGCTGGTCTACACCGACGTCAAGCGGCTGGACGGCAACTTCAAGGACACCCACAATTACATCGTCACCGCGCCCGCCATCGACGGTCCCTGGTCGGATCCCGTGCGGGTCAACTCGTCGGGCTTCGATCCATCGCTGTTTCATGACGACGACGGCCGCAAGTGGTTCCTCAACATGGTTTGGAATCACCGCACCGATTCCATCGGCGGCAGTCCAAGGCATCCCGCCTTCGCCGGCATCCTGTGCCAGCAGTTCGACCCCGAAGCCGGCAAGCTGGTCGGCCCGCGCTCCAACATCTTCGCCGGCTCCAGCCACGGCCTGGTCGAGGGTCCGCATCTGTTCAAGCGCGACGGCTGGTACTACCTCACCACCGCCGAGGGCGGCACCGGATACGGTCATGCCGTCACCATGGCCCGCTCGCGCCACCTGCAGGGGCCCTACGAGCTGCACCCGGACACCTTCCTGATCACCTCGAAGGATGCCCCCGACGCCCCGCTGCAGCGTGCCGGCCACGGCCAGATCGTCGAGACGCCGGACGGCGAGACCTACCACACCCACCTCTGCTCCCGACCCTTGCCCGGACTGCGCCGCTCGCCGATGGGGCGCGAGACGGCGATCCAGAAATGCGTCTGGCGTGAGGACGGCTGGCTCTATCTGGCCCAGGGCGGCCCGGTGCCCGAAGTGGAGGTCGAGGCACCGGATCCGGCGATCGTGCGCCGGCCGGACGGCCCGGTGCGCGCGCGCTTCGACGGTCCCGCCCTGCCGGTCGACTTCCAGTGGCTGCGCACGCCCGAGCCGGAGCGGATCTTCAGCCTCACCGGCCGGGCGCTCCGGCTGCATGCGCGCGAATCCATCGGCAGCTGGTTCGAGCAGGCGCTGGTCGCCCGGCGCCAGGAGCACTTCGCGTTCAGGGCCGAGACCGAGATCGCCTTTGATCCGGTGCATTACCAGCAGGCGGCCGGCCTGGTGCACTACTACAACCGCCACAAGTTTCATTTCCTTGCAGTCACATGGCACGAGACGATGGGCCGGGCGCTGACCATCCTGAGCTGCCCTGGCGACTGGCCGGACGGCCGGTTGAGCTTCCCGCTCGAACCGCCGATCGCCCTGCCCGCCGAGGGTATGGTCGGCCTCGCCGCCGAAGTGGACGGCGCCGACCTGCGCTTCCTCTACCGGATCGGGGACACCGGCTGGCGGCAGGCGGGATCCGTGCTGGACGCCAGCGTGATCTCGGACGAGGGGGGCCGCGGCGAGCATGCCTCGTTCACCGGCGCCTTCATCGGCATGGCGGCGTTCGACACGTCGGGCGATGCGATACCGGCCGACTTTCCGTTCTTTACCTATGCCCCGATGCCGGGCTGATGCTGAGCACGCTGTCGATCTACGAGCTTGCCGGGGGAGCGGTCACGGAGGTGCTCGCCACCGACCGGCTGATCGAGGCGCCCAACTGGACGCCCGACGGGCGGGCGCTGATCGTCAATGGCGACGGACGCCTGTTCCGCGTCCCGCTCGACGCGCCCGTGCTGGTGCGGATTGACACCGGCCATGCCGTCGCCTGCAACAACGACCATGGCGTCTCGCCGGACGGCGGCCGTCTGGCGATCAGCGATTCCACCGATACCGGGCAGTCCTGCATCTGGGTGCTGCCGGTCACGGGCGGGTCCCCGCATCGCGTCACCGGGAAGGTTCCGTCCTGGTGGCACGGCTGGTCGCCAGACGGCGAGGCACTGGCCTATGTCGGCCGCCGCGATGGCGAATTCGGCCTCTACACCACCGGCTCCGGCGGCGGCGAGGAACGGCTGCTGATCTCAGGCGGCGACCATTATGACGGCCCCGACTATTCCCCGGACGGCGAATGGATCTGGTTCAACTCCGATCGCGGCGGCTCGATGGATCTGTGGCGGATCCGCGTCGCCGGCGGCGATCCGGAACGGATGACCGATGACGACCGGGTCAACTGGTTTCCGCACCCCTCCCCGGATGGCAG
Source organism: Hoeflea marina (assembly GCF_003182275.1). Taxonomy (GTDB): domain Bacteria; phylum Pseudomonadota; class Alphaproteobacteria; order Rhizobiales; family Rhizobiaceae; genus Hoeflea; species Hoeflea marina. Next base: position 669,528 of record NZ_QGTR01000003.1, on the reverse strand, counting down.
GAGCGTGCTCTATCTCAGCTACGGGCCGGGAACACAGGGCCATCCGCGCGACCGGGATGTCGAGCTCCGGCTGCTTGATCAGGCCGATGGCGCCGTCGTCACGCTGCTGGCGCTGATCGGCGGCCAGGGAACGATCAACGTGCCGTGCTGGTCGCCGGATGGAGGCCGGTTTGCCTTCGTTCGCTATGGGCCGGGAAGGCCGTAAGCAGGCCGGGCGGGGCTTCCTACCAGTGCGGCGGCTTCTGCGGCACCTGCGATCCGAGTGCCGCTTCCTCGACCTCCTGGAACCTGTTGGTCATCTGGTTGAATTCGTGGCGCAGGCGTTCCGTCAGTTTCCACTGATCGGCGAGCTGACGCGACAGCTCCTCGATGGTGGCCGACTGGTGGGCCACCAGCTCTTCGAGCCTGACAAGCCGCTTGTCCACCGCATCAGTCATTGGGCAATCTCCTCAAGGGTCCGGCGCCAGTCGTCCGAAAGACCGACCGGCCGGCGCGTTGCGCGGTCCACATAGACATGCACGAAGCGGCCATCGGCAAATGCCGTGTCGGCGTCATTGCGGAACAGCCCGATCCGGTAGCTGACAGACGAGCTGCCGAGCCGTTCGACCGCAACGCCCGCCGTTATCCGATCGGGGAACCCCGCTTCGCCGTGATAGCTGCATCCGCTCTCCACCACCAGCCCGATGATGCCGCCGACGAGCGGCTCCAGCAGGCCGCGCTCGATCAGCCATTCGTTGATCGCGGTGTCGAAGAGCAGGTAATGCGTCACATTGTTCATGTGGCCATACATGTCGTTGTCCGCCCACCGCGTCTGCAGGCCGCGAAACAGGGGAAAATCGAGGCGGCGGGAAGGCTTTTGTCTGGTCATGCTGTCTCGCAAGGGGTGGAAGGCGGACGCCTGCCGCAGCTGCGGCGAGCGTGGCCATGTTGAAAACCGCGCGGCGACAAGTCTCGCCGGAAATGATTCTGGACTTTGCCGGCGGAACTGTCGAGACTGCTGGCACGCGCGGCCGCTGCGCCAATTTGAGGTCAAGACAGGGTGCCATGAGTGATATTGCCATTGAGTTGAAAGGGATCGACAAGAGTTTCGGTGCCGTTCATGCCAACAAAAACATCAATCTCAGCGTCCGCAAGGGAACGATTCACGGGATCATCGGGGAGAACGGCGCCGGCAAATCGACGCTGATGTCGATCCTCTACGGATTCTACCAGGCTGACGGCGGCGATGTCTTCGTCGACGGGACCCGGACCGTCATCCGCGATCCCAACGCCGCGATTGCTGCCGGCATCGGCATGGTGCATCAGCATTTCATGCTGGTCGAGAACTTCACCGTTCTGGAAAACGTCATGCTCGGAGCCGAGGAGAGCCAGGTGCTGACCGCCGGCATCACGAAGGCAAGGGCCGAACTCAGGCGGCTCGAAGAGGAGTACGAACTCGAGGTCGACGCCGACGCGATCATCGAGGAGCTTCCGGTGGGCAACCAGCAGCGGGTCGAGATCCTCAAGGCGCTCTATCGCGGCGCCGACATTCTCATCCTCGACGAGCCGACCGGCGTGCTCACGCCCGCCGAGGCCGACCACCTGTTCCGGATCCTCCGGCAGCTCAAGGATCAGGGCAAGACCATCATCCTCATCACCCACAAGCTGCGTGAGATCATGGCCATCACCGACGAGGTCTCGGTCATGCGTCGTGGCGAGATGGTGGCGACGCGGACGACGGCAGACACTTCGGTGGAGGAGCTTGCCGAACTGATGGTCGGCCGCCGGGTGCTGTTGCGCGTCGACAAGGATGAAGCCCGTCCCGGCGACGTGCTGCTGGCGGTGGAGAAACTCACCGTACGTGATTCCCGCGGCGTCGCCATGGTCAAGGACGTCTCCTTCGATGTCCGCGCCGGCGAGATCGTGGGCATTGCCGGCGTGGCCGGCAACGGCCAGTCCGAGCTGCTCGAGGCGGTCAGCGGCATCAGGCGTGCGGAGAAAGGGCGGATCCTGCTCAACGGCGAGCCGATCGATGTCGCCGGCCGCACCGATCCCGCCGAACTGCGCGCCCGCGGCATGGCACATGTGCCCGAGGATCGCCATCACATGGGCCTGGTGCTGGCCTTCGAGGAAAGTGAGAACTCCATTCTCGGCTACCACACCGATCCCCGATATGTCAGCGGCGCCTTCCTCAACATCGACGGCATCCGCCGCGATGCCGCCGAGAAGATGGAGAGCTACGACATCCGTCCCCGCGATGTGCGCCTCAGGACCGCCAATTTCTCCGGCGGCAACCAGCAGAAGATCGTGCTGGCCCGCGAGATGGAGCGCGATCCCTCTGTCCTGGTGATCGGCCAGCCGACCCGCGGCGTCGATGTCGGCGCCATCGAGTTCATCCACAAGCGGATCATCGAGATGCGCGACGCCGGCAAGGCCGTGCTGCTGGTTTCGGTGGAGCTCGACGAGATCCGCTCGCTCTCCGACCGGGTGCTGGTCATGTTCGATGGCCGGATCGTCGGTGAACGCTCGCCGGATGCCAATGAGGGTGAACTTGGACTGTTGATGGCCGGTGTCACCGATTCGAGGGAGGCGGCTGCATGAGCGTGCCCTACGGCAAACTTCCCGCCTGGGTGGATTTCGGTCTGATCCCGCTGATAAATCTGGTCGTGGCGTTTCTGGTCGCGGGCCTGGTGGTGCTGGCGGTCGGCGAGAGCCCGCTCCGCGCCGCCGCGCTTCTGGTCGAGGGGGCGTTCGGCTATGGCGAAGGCATCGGCTACACGCTCTACTATGCCACCAATTTCATCTTCACCGGTCTTGCCGTCGCCATGGCATTCCATGGAGGCCTGTTCAACATCGGCGGCGAAGGCCAGGCCTATGTGGCGGGCATCGGCGTCGCCCTGCCCTGTCTCTGGCTCGATCAGTATGTGCCGTGGTTCGTGACCTTTCCCTTCGCGATTCTGGGCGCGGCGCTGATGGGCGCTGTCTGGGCGATGATCCCCGGCTGGCTGCAGGCCAAGCGCGGCAGCCACATCGTCATCACCACGATCATGTTCAATTTCATCGCGTCCAGCCTGATGGTCTATCTGCTGGTCGACGTGCTCAAGCCCGCCGGATCGATGGCGCCGCAGACCCGCACCTTCGTCGAGGGTGGCCGGCTGCCGAAGCTCGACTGGCTGCTGGGTGCGTTCGGCCTCGACATCGGAGGCGCGCCGTTCAACCTGTCCTTTCTGCTGGCGCTGATTGCGGCCTTCGTCGTCTGGGTCATCATCTGGCGCACCCGGCTCGGCTACGAGATCCGCACGATGGGTCACAGTCCGAAAGCCGCCCGCTACGCGGGAATCCGCGAAAACCGCATCATCATCATCACCATGATGCTCTCGGGCGCGCTGGCCGGGATGATGGCGCTCAACCCGATCATGGGCGACCAGCACCGCATGCAGCTCGATTTCGTCTCCGGTGCCGGCTTCGTCGGCATCGCCGTCGCCCTGATGGGACGATCGCATCCCGCCGGCATCATCCCGGCGGCGATCCTGTTCGGCATGCTCTACCAGGGTGGCGCGGAGATTTCCTTCGAGATGCCGGAGATCTCGCGCGACATGATCGTCATCATCCAGGGCCTTGTGATCCTGTTTGCCGGTGCGCTCGAAAACATGTTCCGGCCGGCCATCACCTCGCTGTTTGCCACCCTAGGCGCTGCCCGGCCCGGCACCGCCAAACCTGCGGAGTAGGCGGATGGAATATTTCGAAGCCCTCATCGTCATCCTGCAATCGACCGTCCGGGTCTCGGTGCCGCTGATCCTTGCGGCGCTCGCCGGGCTCTATTCCGAGCGCGCGGGAATCTTCGACATCGGGCTTGAGGGAAAGATGCTGGCGGCGGCCTTCGCGGCCGGTGCCGTGGCAGGGATTACCCAGAATGCGTTGCTGGGCCTGACGGCGGCCATGGCGGTGTCGGTGGCATTGGCGCTGGTGCACGGCTTTGCCTCCATCACCCAGCGCGGCAATCAGATCGTCTCGGGCGTGGCGATCAACTTCATCGCCGCGGGCGCCACCGTGATTCTCGGCCAGGCCTGGTTTCACCAGGGCGGGCAGACGCCGCGCCTGGGCGAGGGCGGCCGCTTCGTTACCCATGAGCTGCCCTTCGCCGCCGAGATTGCCGGGATCCCGGTGCTCGGTCCGATCTATTCGAATCTGCTGTCCGGCCATTTCCTGCTGACCTATCTGGCCTTCGCGCTGGTGCCGGCCACCTGGTGGGTGCTCTATCGCACCCGCTTCGGCCTGCGCCTGCGCGCCGTTGGCGAGAATCCCGGCGCCGTCGACACGGCCGGGATCTCGGTCACCTGGCTGCGCTATCGCGCGGTGATCTGCTGCGGCCTGCTCTGCGGCATTGCCGGCGCCTATCTGTCGATGGCCATGACCGGCGGCTTCGTCAAGGGCATGACCGCCGGCAAGGGATTCATCGCGCTGGCGGCGCTGATCTTCGCCAAATGGAAGCCGGTCAACGTGATGTTCGCCTGCCTGCTGTTCGGCTTTCTCGACGCCATGTCGATCCGGCTCCAGGGCAATCCATTGCCGCTCATCGGCCAGGTGCCGGCGCAGTTCATGCAGGCGCTGCCCTACATTCTCACCGTCATCCTGCTCGCGGGATTCATCGGCAAGGCCATCCCGCCGCGCGCCGGCGGCGTGCCCTATGTCAAGGAACGCTGAACCATGAAGCAAGCGCTGTTCGAGGCGGCCATCTCGGCCATGGCCAGATGCCATGCACCCTATTCGAAGTTCCCCGTCGGTGCCGCCATCCTCTGCGATGACGGAAAGATCTATTCCGGCGCCAACATCGAGGTGGTGTCGTTTCCGGAGGGCTGGTGCGCCGAGACCTCGGCCATCGCGCATATGGTGATGGCCGGCGGCAAGCGCATCGTCGAAGTGGCCGTGGTGGCCGAGAAGCTGGAGATGTGCTCGCCCTGCGGCGGCTGCCGGCAGCGCCTGGCCGAGTTCGCCACCGCCGGCACCCTCGTCCACATGGGCGGCCCCGGCGGCATCGCCAGGAGCGTGCGGATGGACGAGCTGCTTCCCTTCGCATTCGAGACGGGATCGCTCGCATGACATCGGCGACAGACATTCTCACTGAACGCCTCAACGGCCTGATGCCGCGCCACGCGCTGGTGCTGGGCTCCGGGCTGGGGCCCCTCGTGGACCTGATCAGCGATCCGGTCCGGGTCCCCTATGGCGACCTGCCGGGATTTCCCGCCGGCGGCGTGTCCGGCCATGCCGGCGAACTGGTGGCCGGCCATCTCGGCGGCACGCCGGTGCTGGTTCTCTCCGGCCGCGCCCATTATTACGAGCACGGCAGGGCCGACGTCATGCGGAAACCGCTCGAGACCCTCAGGGGCCTCGGCGTGACGAAGCTGATCCTGACCAACTCCGCCGGCTCGCTGCGCCAGGACATGCCGCCGGGGTCGGTGATGCGGATCAGCGATCATATCAACTTTTCCGGCTCCAACCCGCTGATCGGCGAGGTCGACGACCGCCGCTTTGTCGGCCTGACCAGCGCCTATGATGCAACGCTGGCTGCGCGGATGGTCGAGGCCGCACGGGCATCCGCCACCCCGCTGCATGAAGGCGTGTATATGTGGTTTTCCGGCCCGAGCTTCGAGACGCCGGCGGAAATCCGCATGGCGCGGATCCTCGGCGCGGACGCGGTCGGCATGTCGACCGTGCCGGAGGTCATCCTCGCCCGCTTTCTCGGCATGGACGTGGTGGCGGCATCGGTGATCACCAACTACGGAGCCGGCATGACGGGCGCCGAACTGAGCCACCAGGAAACCAAGGACATTGCGCCGCTCGGCGGCGGACGGCTGGCGACGATTCTGCGGACCATGCTCGAGGAGCCCGACCGGAATGGATGATCTTGCGCAGCCCGGCCGGCAGAAGACCAAGTTCCGGGGCGGCTTTGCGACATGAGGCCGGGACCATGACATTCCTGCCCCAGGAGATCATTCGGACCAAGCGCGACGGTGGTGCTCTCGCCGACCAGGACATCCGTGCCTTTGTCCGCGGGCTGACCGACGGCAGCGTCGGCGAGGGGCAGGTGGCTGCACTGGCGATGGCGATCTTCTTCCGGGGCATGAGCCGGGATGAATCGGTCTCGTTGACCCTGGCCATGCGAGACTCCGGCGATGTGCTGGCCTGGCCCGAGCTGGATCGACCGGTTGTCGACAAGCATTCCACCGGCGGCGTGGGCGACAATGTCTCGCTGATGCTGGCCCCGATCGCCGCCGCCTGCGGGCTTGCGGTGCCGATGATCTCCGGCCGGGGCCTGGGCCACACCGGCGGCACGCTCGACAAGATGGAATCGATTCCGGGCTATCAGGCGATGCCCGCAAGCGCGCTGTTCCGCAAGGTCGTGGGCGAGGTCGGATGCGCCATCATCGGGCAGACCGGCAATCTCGCTCCGGCCGACAAGCGCTTCTACGCGATTCGCGACGTCACCGGCACGGTCGAATCGATTCCGCTGATCACCGCCTCGATCCTGTCCAAGAAGCTGGCAGCCGGCCTGTCGGCTCTGGTGATGGACGTCAAGTTCGGCAACGGCGCCTTCATGGCGGACCGCGAAAGCGCCACGCGGCTTGCCCGCTCGCTGGTGTCAGTAGCAGGCGGCGCCGGCATGCCGACCACGGCGCTGCTCACCGACATGAACCAGCCGCTCGCATCCGCTGCCGGCAATGCGGTAGAAGTGGCCAATGCCGTGGCCTTCCTGACCGGTTCGGCTGACCCCCGGCTGGCGGAAGTCACCCTTGCGCTGGCAGCCGAGATGCTGGTGTCCGGCGGCCTCGCCACCGACACCGTCGAGGGGTTGGCCAGCGCCCGTGCGGCGCTCGACAGCGGCCGCGCCGCCGAGATCTTCGGCCGCATGGTCCATGCCCTGGGCGGGCCCGCCGATCTTGTGGAGGATTGCGGGCGCCACCTGCCCGCGGCACCGCTGATCGTCGAGCTTGCGGCCCCGGAGGCGGGGTGGGTGGCGGAGTATGACGCACGCGGCGTGGGATTGGCCGTGGTGGCGCTCGGCGGCGGCCGGGTGCGCCCGTCCGATCCGGTTGACCACGCCGTCGGCATCACCGGCCTGCTTCCGGTCGGCTCGCGAGTTGAAAAGGGGGCGCCGCTCGCCTGCGTCCATGCGCGCGGCGAAGACCAACTCGCCGATGCCCGCTCCCGGCTGATGAAGGCCATTCGTGTTGCGGACGCCAGGCCCGCGGCAACGCCCGCAATCCTCGACCGGATCGCATGAGCGACGTTTAGTTCGCAAGCTCCAGGACCTGCTCCCTGACCTTGTACGAACTCAGCTTCGACAGGAAGCTCATTCCGATCAGCGTGCCGGACAGCGCCGCATCCTCGAGCACGAAAGCACCCACATCCGAGACGCTGATGCTGCCGATCTCCACCCGGTCGAGTTCGACATAGGCCGCCCTGGTGCTGCCGTTGGCGGTGCGGACCGTGCGGTTGAAATCGGATGCCCTGAGCTTCAGCCCGACGGTCCGGGCCATGCTCTGGTTGATGGCGACGAAGGTCGCGCCGGTGTCGATGAGTCCGTCGACCGTGCGGCCGTTGACCCGGAACTGCGCGGAGAAATGGCCGGACTTGCCCATGGGTATCTGCACGGCGCGAATGCCGGTCAGATAGCTGGCCTTGGGCTGCGCCGGCGGGACGGGCAATGCCGCCGTGGCGATCGGATCGGCGGCCTTTTTCGGCGCGGAGCCGGACCCGGCGGAACCCAACTGGCTGAGATACTGCGGGGCCCCGGCCGCAGCCAGTGCAATGCAACACAGAAGGAAAGCCTTTTTGAGCATGAATGATCCCCGGAAAATCCCCGGCATCAAACGCGAAACGCCCTAACACGAGGTGAAAGACCGGCCGAATCGGACCGGTTTGTGCCTTGAGGGTTAAGCAAACCCCAATGGGGCCGTGTTACTTGGTGCCGTACATCCGGTCGCCGGCGTCGCCCAGACCCGGCACGATGTAGCCCTTCTCGTTGAGATGGCTGTCTATGGCGGCCGTGAAGATCGGCACGTCGGGATGGGCCGCCTGGAAGTTGCGGATGCCTTCGGGTGCTGCGAGCAGGCAGAGGAAGCGAATGTTCCTGGCGCCGCGTTCCTTGAGCTTCTCGATCGAGGCGATGGAGGAGTTGCCGGTCGCCAGCATCGGATCAACGACGATCACCAGCCGGTTGCTGACATCTTCGGGGGCCTTGAAATAATACTCGATCGCTTCCAGCGTGTCATGGTCGCGATAGACGCCGATATGAGCGACGCGGGCAGAGGGGACAAGGTCCAGCATGCCTTCGAGCAGGCCGTTGCCGGCGCGCAGGATCGAGGCGAAGACCAGCTTCTTGCCTTCCAGCACCGGGGCGTCGATCTCCTGCAGCGGGGTCTCGATCCGTTCCATGGTCAGTTCCAGGTCGCGGGTCACCTCATAGCAGAGCAGCGTCGAGATCTCGCGCAACAGCCGCCTGAACCCGGCCGTGGAGGTTTCCTTCTTGCGCATGATGGTCAGCTTGTGCTGCACCAGCGGATGCTTGATGACCGTGACGCCGTCCATGGTGTTCTGCCTTTCATGAGTTGGTCGTGATCAAACACGGATTGGCATGGGGCGGCAACCCTGAGCGGCCACCTCAGCCAAGCTGTCCCAAGAGTTTTTCGCGCGTCGGCTCGTCAACGAAGGCAGCCATGACCGCCGTGCGCGTGATCCCGATGAGCTGCCGCGCGTCGTATCCCCAGGTCTTGGCGGCCGCGTCATATTCCCTGCCGATCGAGGATTGGAAGTGCGGCGGATCGTCGGAATTCAGCGTCACCTTCACACCCTGGCGCAGGAGCAGGTCGAAGGGGTGCTCCGCCATGCTCGCAAACACCTTGAGGGCGACGTTCGACCCAGGACATAGCTCCAGCACGACGCCTTCGCCGGCAATGCGCCTCACCAGCGCCGGATCCTCGATCGAGCGGACGCCATGGCCGATCCGCGTCGGGCGCACCACGTCGAGGGCGTCACGCACGCTGCCGGCGCCGCAGAGTTCGCCGGCGTGGATGGTGATGCCAAGCCCTGCGTCACGGGCTATGTCGAAGGCCCGCCGATAGTCGGCGACGCGCCCGAAGCGCTCCTCGCCGGCCATTCCGAAACCGCTGATGAGCCGGTGGGGTCGCGATGCCGCCAGGCGGGCGGCGGCTTCCACGGCCTCGGCACCCAAATGCCGGATGCCGACGAGAATCATCCGGCATTCGATGCCGCACTGGCCGCGGGCGCGCGCGATGCCTTCGGCTAGCCCTCGGAAGTAGCCCTCGGTCGACAGCCCGGCGGCCTTCGCGTGGTCCGGGGAGACGAAGATCTCCGCATAGATGGCGCCCTCCTCGGCGATACCGCGGAGATAGGTCTCGGCCAGTTCCGCATAGTCCTCTTCCGTCCTGAACAGGCCGGCGGCTCCGTCATAGGCTGCCAGGAAGCCGGTGAAGTCGGACCAGACGTAGCTGTCGCCGGTGATGAAGCCGGAAATGTCCACGCCGTATTTGAGCGCCTGAGTCCGGACGAGGGCCGGTGAGGCGGCGCCTTCGATATGGCAGTGCAACTCCGCCTTGGGCACCGCCGGGGTCACAGGAAGCTCCGGCCGTTCTGAGGGGCGTCCAGCTTGAGATGAGCCGCAATCGAGGCCCCGATGTCGGCGTAGCTGTCGCGCACGCCGATGTCGCGCGGCGGAAGGCCGGGGCCGAAACCCAGAACCGGCACGCGTTCCCGGGTATGGTCGGAGCCGCGCCAGGTCGGGTCGCACCCATGATCGGCGGTCATCAGCACCAGATCGCCGGGCTTGAGCTTGCGCGCCAGCGCCGGCAATTGGCTGTCGAGCAGCTCAAGCGCCGCCGCGTAGCCGGGCACGTCGCGGCGGTGGCCGTAGAGCATGTCGAAATCGACGAAATTGGTGAACACCAGGTCGCCGTCGCCGGCATCGTCGGCGGCCTTCAGCGTGGCGTCGAACAGGGCCGCGTTGCCGTGCGCCTTGCGCATGTCGGTGATTCCCTGATGGGCGAAGATGTCGCTGATCTTTCCCACCCCGAACACGCGCCGCTTCGCCCCGGCGGCGATGTCGAGCAGGGTCGGCCCCGGCGGCGGCACCGAATAGTCGCGGCGGTTGCCGGTGCGGCTGAACCCGGTTTCCGGCGTGCCGCGGAACGGCCGCGCGATTACCCGGCCGATGTTGAGCGGATCGACGAGCTTGCGGACTGTCTCGCACAGGCCGAAGAGCCGGGCGAGGCCGAAGCTCTCTTCGTGGGCGGCGATCTGGAAGACCGAATCGTTGGATGTGTAGCAGATCGGCTTGCCGCTCAGCATGTGCTCGGCGCCGAGACGGGAGATGATGTCCGTGCCAGAAGCATGGCAATTGCCGAGAATGCCCGGCAGGCGGCCTTTCTCGATGATCGCCGCGATGAGCGCCTCGCTGAAGGCGGGACCCTTGTCGGGAAAGTAGCCCCAGTCGAAGCGCACCGGCTGGCCGGTCATTTCCCAATGGCCCGAGGGAGTGTCCTTGCCGCGCGATGTCTCGGTCGCCGCACCGTGGATGCCGCGTGGTCTGGCCTGCAACTCCATGCCGGATGGCATCATGCCGCTTGCCGCCAGCGCGGCTTCGCTCAGGCCCAGCGCCTGCATGTGCGGCAGCTTGAGCGGCCCCTTGCGCAGTCCGGCGCGATCACCGAGCCCGGCGGCGCAGTGTTCTGCGATGTGACCCAGTGTGTCTGCCCCCAGGTCGCCATAGGCTTCGGCGTCGGGGGCGCCGCCGATGCCGAAGGAATCCAGTACAAGCAAGAATGCACGCGCCATCATGTCTCTCCTGAGCCGGCAAGCGCACGGGAATTGCCCGAAGCCCGCCCTTTGTCAACCTCGCACGGTAACCGTGATTCCACCATCTCGACACAGATGCCGGCAGACATGCTATGAAATGGCCTCGCGAACCCATCACATTTCATTGCAGGAGTACGGCGATTGCGATTGCTGCAGGTGTTTTTCATCTTCGCCGCGCTGGCGCCGGCAATCGCCCGGGCCGACTATCGCGAGACGGTCCCGGTGCTCCGGATCGGCATAGTCGACAGCCATGCGGCGGTTGCCGATCCGGTCCGGCTCGAGACCGTCCGCCGGGCCTACGCCAGCGCGCTCGGCCTTCCGGTCGAGATTGTCCGCTTCCGCAGCTATGCCGGCCTGATCGACGCCCATGCCAGCGCGCGCGTGCTCTACGCGATCCATTCGGCCAGGTCCTTCGCGGCAACCCAGTCCGTCTGCGGCTGTGTCAGGGCCTTGCGGCGAGCGGTGGCGGGTGACGGGACCACGGGCTTCCGGTCGGTGCTCGTTGTCCGCGAAAGTGCGGGATCGAAGGTGGCCGATCTCCGGATCGCGTTCTCGGACGAAGAGTCCGTGTCGGGCTGGCAGATTCCGCATCTCGCCATGATCAGCGGGGGCCTCGCGACCCCGACGCTGGCGCGCGCGGGAAGCGTCGGATCGGTGGTCGACCGCTTCGTCGCGGGCCAGGTGGATGGATTCTTCGGCTGGATTCCGGAGCGGCCCGGCGAACGGGTTTCCAGCGCCGACCAGGTCTTCGGCGGGCTCTATTCCAACCGGCTGGCGGGTGCGGGGCCGCTGCGAATCAGCTGGCTTTCCGAGCCCGTGCGCCATGGCCCGCATGCCGTCCATCGCTCCATGCCCGATGATCTTGCCCAGGCCATCGGCGCTTTTCTGGACGCCATGCCGCAAGCCTCGCCCGGTCTGCTCGATCTCCTCGAGCCCTTTCATGCCGGCGGCTTCGTTGCCGCCGCACCGGATGATTATCGCAGTCTCGACGGCCTCGTCGGCGCTCGTTGAGCGTCAGGGCAGGTCGCTGACGCCTCCAGCGGCCCTGTCGAACCGGCGCCGCCGTCAGCAGTCCGAGCAGGCCACTTCGTCGCCGATGCGCTGGCGCAGATGATAGGTCTTGCTCATCGTCAACGTCTTCACATCGACATCCTGGATGTTCGGCGTCACCAGCAGGAGACTGTGCTGCAGGCTCACTTCCGTGCGGACCAGGAAGGTGTTCTTGACGTCGAGATCGGTCGGCACGGTCGTGACGGAGCCCACCGCATAGGGGCGGGTGTTCTTCTCGTCCCAGGACCAGGCGATGGTTTCCTTGCCGGTGCTGTCGATCTTGATGCCGGATATCCGGATCTTCAGGCCGTTGACCTGAAAGGGCGTGATGATGCTCTGCGCCACGTCGACCATGGTTTTCAGCATGGTCTTGTTCACATCCGTGTTCTGGGTGACCAAGTCGGCGATGGAACTGGCAGCCCGCGCCACCTTCTTGTTCACCGACATCGCCACCGAGATTTCCAGCGAACCGATATACAGCACGATCAGCACCGGTGCGATGAGCGCGAATTCCACCGCGCCGACGCCGGAGCGGTCTCTCCGCAGGCGGTCGATGGCGCCCCGCATTCTCGTCATGATGCCTGTCATCCGGGTTCCCTCCTTGATCGAACCGGCATCCGCGCTCCGTCCGGCCATCGTCCGGTCACGGCTCACGGATAGGCCTCGTTGCGGAAAGCGGCCGTGGCGACCATCAGGTAGTCCTTGGGCGATTTTCCGTCCGGCCGGATGTTGGTGATGTAGGGCCGCACCAGATCGGTCATCACTTCCCAGCGGTAATAGGCTCGCACGATGTTGATGGTACCTGGCCCGCCCGGCTGGTAGGCGAAGCCGCTGGAATCAAGGTCGGCGTAGAGCGCGCCGCTCTTGCGCGGTATTCCCTTCGGTACATTGGCGAAGGTGGCGAACTGCCGCACGTCCAGATAGAGCTTCTGGTCGGCCGGGTTTTCCTCGGCCACGCATTTGATCATCAGATTGATTTCGGAGCAGAACTTGGTTCGGAACTGCGCCTGGGTCAGGTCCGTGGGTCGACCCAGATTGTACGTGATCTGTCCGGTGCGGAGCTGGCGCCCCATCGCATCGACCGCATTTTCCAGCAGCTGCTCGCCGGCAAACGCGATGAACACCTCGATGGTCGCAAACACGAGAAGGAAGAAGGGAAACGCCAGAATGCCGAATTCGATTGCGGCTGTGCCGTTCTCGGCCCGGCGGAATCGCTTGAGGACGGCGCGCAGGCGCCATCCGGGCACACGGTTCGCAGGGCCTGGACTCGGGTCGGAATGCATCGCGCAACTCCTCGTACAAATACGCATCGAGGTTCACATTACTGCAAATGAGTTGATCAATCGTAACGTTCAGGGGTGAATCCGGCATTCCTCCGTTAACCGAGGGTTAACCCGCCAATGCAGCGGCGGAAAACGGAGCGGCTGAAGGTTCAGGGTTGGGCGGTGGCTGCCTTCTGGACATGTTCCTCGCAGGACGGCGCGCACGAATACACCGTGCGGACGGTCTGCTTGAAGATGCGCAAAGTGTTCGCCTCGTCGACGGACACCAGGATGCGCTCGTCGACGATTGCGTCGCCGGCGGCGTCGAGGATGACCAGATTGGTCGTGCCGTAGGCCTTGCCGGTCAGCACGATCGTCTTCGGATCGGCCACCGTGATGTCGGCCACCTCGGCATTGCCGATGATCACCTTGCTGACGGGACGGTCGAGCTTGAGAATGCGGGCGTGGTCCATGAACACGCGGATCATGTCGTCGCTGGCCCTGGACTGAGGCACGGCGGAAAAGGTGATGAGAGCCGCGGAAAGCACGCCGGCGGTAAGCCAGGAGGAAAGTCTCTTGCTCGGGGTCATTGCGCTGTCCTTGTGTCCGCAGGTTCTCCTAGAATCGCCGGGAATGGTGAATTAAGCCTTAAAGCCCGGAGCGGATCCCCAAGGGGCCGGGAAACGGCGAAAAAGGCCGCCCGGCCCTCGGGCCCGTGTGTGACGGCGACTGGCGGCTCAGTGGGCATGGCTGCGTCGGCTGCTGACGGCGCGATCCGGGGCGGCCGGTTCCGTGCGCTGCGAACCGGTTGTTTACCATGTCGGCGCTCCGTGGCGGTCAACGCTTTGCTAACCTTGTTCTTTAAGGAGATTGAAAAGCCGCGTCCCTATTGTGGGCTCATCCGACCAACGGCAACAGTCTGGCGGAAGTGCTGAAAACACACGTGGATCAAGGAAAAACCCATGACGAAGCTTTTTGAACGTTTCATGAATGACGAATCCGGCGCGACCGCCATCGAGTATGGCCTGATTGCCGCCCTCATCTCCGTCGCCCTCATCACCGGCGCAACCACGCTTGGCTCCACCCTGAACAACCAGTTCCAGGCTCTGTCGACCAAGATGAATACCGCCAAGAACGCAAACTGATCGATTTCCAGTTTCGCGCTTGAGCAGAGGCCGCCCGTGAGGGCGGCCTTTTCCGTCCGCATTGGCCGGCGCCTTGCCGGCTGCCGCGCCGTTGGTGGTTTCTTAAACAGCGTGCAATAGGATCCGGCTGTCCCATGGAGATGAGCTCATGCTGAATGCCGCGATTTTTGTGATCTTTCCGCTCTGCCTGGCCATGACGGCATTTTCCGACATGTTGACCATGAAGATCCCGAACCGGGTCTCGGTCATTTTGGTTCTCTCCTTCATCGTCATCGCGCCGTTCACCGGCATGGGCCTGATCGGCTTCGGTTGGCATGTGCTGGCGGCGGCGCTTGTCTTTCTCGGCTGTTTCACCCTGTTCGCCCTCAACATCATGGGCGGCGGCGACGCCAAGGTGCTGGCGGCGAGCGCCCTCTGGTTCGGCTACGGCGTAGACCTGGTGGTCTTCCTGGGAACCGTCGGAATGCTGGGCGGTTTTCTGGCCCTCATCGTGCTGATGATCCGCGCCAACCAGAATATCCTCCTGGTGTCGCCCATCCGCATTCCGATGCATTTCTTCCAGGCCCGCGCCGGCATTCCCTACGGCATGGCCATCGGCCTGGCGGCCTTTCTCACCTATCCCGAGAGCGAACTGTTTCGGGCGGCGGTCGAGCGGCTGCAATAGCGGCCGGCAGCATCTCGCGGTCGCTGCCGCCTCCAACTGTCGCAGGGCGTCTCCGAATCAGTGGGGAGACCGCGCCCGTTCCGGGGCCGCCGGTCTGACGCGACCACCGGCGCGCTCCCGATCGCAGCCGTCAATCCGGAAGGAAACGCGCTGATAATGTTTCGTTTACCAAAAACATAAGCCAGTCATTAACCATAATTACACGATTGCTCGCGCATTCTCGGATCAGCACATCTGACATCCGTCCGAGGAAGAAGCATGAAACCCGCTCGCGTCATCATCATGGCAGTGGCCGTCCTGGCAGCCGGCGCCGCCGGCTATCTGGCCATGAGCCTGACCTCGCCGACCGTCCAGGTCACTCAATCCTCCGAGCCGGTTATCCAGCAGATGGCGTCCATCGATGTTCTCGTCGCCAAGACCGGCATGCCCGTCGGCGGCCGGCTGGGCGAGGAGTCGATGGAATGGAAGGGCTGGCCGGAAGAGGGGATGGTCGAGGGGCTGATCCGTCGCGACCAGCGCCCGGATGCCATGGCCGAACTGCAGGGGGCGGTGGTCCGTCTGCCGATCTTTCTCGGGGAGCCGCTGCGCACGGAGAAGATCGTCGATTCCTCCTCGCGCATCATGTCCTCGCTGCTGCCCGCCGGCAAGCGCGCCGTGGCAACGGAGATTTCGGTTGCCACCGGCGCAGGTGGTTTCATCCTTCCCAACGACCGCGTCGATGTGATCATGGTCCGGCGCCAGACCGGAGCCGAGGGCTTCATCACCGAAGTCATTCTGGCCAATGTGCGGGTTCTGGCCATCGACCAGCGCATCGAGGAAGACGCGGAGGGCAACCGCACCGCGGTCGGTTCGACCGCCACCCTCGAGCTGACGCCGGAACAGACGAAGATCATCACCGTTGCCCAGCAGATGGCCGACCGGCTGACGCTGGCGCTGCGCAGCGTCGCCGACGTCCAGGAACCGGACAACGAAGGCGCCAAGTACCTCTTGAGCGGCGAAGACGGATCCACCGCGATCCAGGTGATCCGTTCGGGCGCGGTCACCAATATCGGCGCCACCAATTAAAGTGCGGAGATCGAACGTGCGTCACATAGCCAAAACGCTCCTGTCGTCCATCACCAGCCTTGTTCTGGCGAGCGGCGGCTTCATGGTCGGGCTGTCGCTTGATCCCCTGTCCGGACTCTCGGTCACGTCGGTCCAGGCGGGCGAGAATGTCGTCAAGATCCGCGAGTCGGGTCCCGGCGCCACCAAGCGCATCAAGCTCGGCCTCAACAAGGCGATTGTCGTCGACCTTCCGACAGACGCGCATGATATCCTGGTCGCCGATCCGACGCTGGCCGATGCGGTGACCCGCACGTCGCGGCGAATGTATCTCTTCGGCAAGACGGTGGGACAGACCAACATCTTCGTCTTCGGTCCGAATGGCGAGGAGATCATCGCCATTGATCTGGAGATCGAGCGCGACGTCACTGGCCTCACCGCCCATCTCGCCCGCTTTCTGCCTGACTCCGACATCAAGGTGGAGATCATCTCCGACAACATCGTGCTGACCGGCAGCGTGCGTACGCCGCAGGATGCGGCACAGGCCGCCAACCTGGCCCAGATCTTCCTCTCCGGCGGCGAGGCCACCACGCGCAACATCACCGCCAACGGCTCCGACGGCAGCACCGCGGCGATCTTCGCCGAAGACCGGCAGAAATCCCAGATCGTCAATCTCTTGAAGATCGATGGCGAGGACCAGGTCACGCTGAAGGTGACGATTGCCGAGGTCAGCCGCCAGGTGCTCAAGCAGCTGGGCTTCAACACCGCGATCACCAATTCCGATGGCGTGTCGGCCTTCGGCAGCAACAATCCCGCCAATCTCGGCAAGCCGCTGGTCAGCGGCAATTTCGCGCGCCTGGCCGGTTCCATCGGCGGCCGCAGCATCTCGAGTTACATCAACGCCATGGAACAGGCCGGTGTCATGCGCACCCTGGCCGAGCCGAGCCTGACGGCGATCTCCGGCGAGCAGGCGACCTTCTATGTCGGCGGCGAGTTCAACATGACCGAGTCCCAGTCGGTGGACGCGGACACGGGCCAGCTGACCTATTCCATCAACAAGGTCGAATACGGCATCCGGCTGAATTTCACGCCGGTGGTTCTCTCGCCCGGGCGCATCAGCCTCAAGGTGCGCACCGAGGTGTCGGAGCCGACATTCGAGGGAGCGGTGTCGCTGGCCGGTGGCGGCAGCACGCCGGGAATGACCTCGTTGTCGATCAAGCGGCGGGAAGCTGAAACCTCGGTCGAACTGCCCTCGGGCGGTTCCATCGTGCTGGCCGGCCTGGTCCAGGACAATTTCCGCCAGGCGATGTCCGGCCTGCCCGGCCTGTCGAAGGTCCCGGTTCTCGGAACCTTGTTTCGCAGCAAGGATTTCGTCCGCAACGAGACCGAACTGGTCATCATCGCCACGCCCTACCTGGTCAAGCCGGTGGCGCGCACGGCGTTAGCCCGGCCCGACGACAATCTCAATCCAGCCAATGACGGCGCCGGCTTCTTCCTTGGCAAGGTCAACCGGGTCTACGGCCAAATGGAAACCGCACTGCCACCCGGCCGCTATCATGGCGCCGTCGGCTTCATCTACAAGTGATCAGGGGAAATCCGATGCAAACCAGTCTCCTTTCGCTCGCCGGCCCCGGTCACAGGCATTTGCAACGCCGCATCCGCGTCGGCACGGTGGCCCTGTCGGTCGGCCTGACGGCCCTGCTGCTGTCCGGCTGCGCCGGCCGCGGACACAGCGTCACCGTCGGCGCCATCCCCGACGACTACCGCACCAATCACCCGATCATTGTCGCCGAAAAGGAACGGGTCTTTGACATTCCCGTGGCCTCCGGCGACCGCAAACTGAGCATCTCCATGCGCGAGACGGTCCGCGGCGTGGCCAACGAATACCGTTCGGTCGCCTCGGGCACCGTGCGGATCATGGCGCCGTCCGGTTCCGCCAACGCGGGCGCAGCATCGCTGCTCGTGCGCGAAGTGGCGGAGGTGTTGCGCAAGCAGGGAGTCCCCGGAAACCGGATCATATCCACCCTCTACCAGGCATCCTACGACAACGATGCCGCTCCCATCCGGATTTCCTTCCTGGCGATCACCGCTTCGACCGCCGAATGCGGCAAGTGGTCCGAGGACATGCTGGCCGGTGGCGAGGAGAACCGCAACTACGGCAATTTCGGCTGCGCCTCTCAGAACAACATCGCCGCCCAGATCGCGAACCCCGCCGATCTTCTCGGACCACGCGGTATGACCCCGATCGACGCGTCGCGTCGGTCCAACGTGATTGACACCTATCGCGAAGACGGCGCGGCGCTCTGATGCCCGCCGCCATGCCCATCATCGAAAGCAGGACAGGCAGATGACCCATCTTGACTACATGCCCGAACTGGCTGCCGTGCCGGCTGAAGACGGCCCGCAGGGGCGGGGCGATTTCGAAAAGGTCCGCCCGCTTCCGCGCATTTCCATTCATGCCTTCTGCGAGACAGAGGGCCTGGCGAAAACGATGGAGCGCTGTGCGCAGGATCGACGGATGGCGCGGGTCAACACCCGCATCAACTCCGGCGGCATTCTCGCTGCGGCAAACATGTATGCCGGATCATCGACGCCGAACCTGCTGATTCTGGAGACCAAGGCCGATCCGTCCACGCTGATCGAGGACCTCGGCCAGTTGGCAGAGGTCTGCGATCCCGACACACGGGTGGTCATGATCGGTCACATCAACGATGTGACGCTCTACCGGGAGCTGATCCGCAACGGCGTGTCCGAGTACATCGTCGCCCCGGTGTCGATGGCCGACATCATCGGCGTCATCTCGACGATCTTCGTCGACCCCGATTCCGAACCGCTCGGTCGCTCCATCGCCTTCATCGGCGCCAAGGGCGGTGTCGGCTCCTCGACACTGGCCCACAATTGCGCCTGGAACATCTCGAACCTGTTTTCCAGCGAAACGATCCTGTGCGATCTTGACCTTGCGTTTGGTACTGCCAATCTCAATTTCAACAATGATCCGCCGCAGGGGATCGCCGAAGCGGTGTTCTCCCCCGAGCGTCTGGATGAGGTGTTTCTCGACCGTCTGCTGACAAAGTGCTCCGAGCATCTGTCCATGCTGGCGGCGCCGTCGATGCTCGATCGCACCTATGATTTTTCCGGCGACGCCTTCATGCCGATCATCGACCTTATCCAGCGCAACGCGCCGGTGTCGATCTACGATCTGCCGCACGCCTGGAACGAGTGGACCCGCAAGGTGCTGTGCCAGGTCGACGAGATCGTCATCACGGCGACGCCGGATCTGGCCAATCTGCGCAACACGAAGAATCTCTTCGACACGCTCAAGAAGCTCCGCCCCAACGATCGCCTGCCGATTCTGGTGCTCAATCAGGTCGGCATGACCAAGCGGCCCGAGATCGCTCCCGACGTCTTCTGCGAACCGCTCGGCATCGAGCCCGTCGCCATCATCGGTTTTGACGCGCAGCTGTTCGGCGATGCCGCCAATTCCGGGCTGATGATCGCCGAGACCAGCGCCAGATCGCCGGTGGCCGAATCGCTGTCCCAGCTTGCCCATGTGGTGACGGGGCGCGCCGAGGTGAAGAAACGCAAGAAGGTCGGGCTGGCCGGCCTGATGAGCAAGCTGTCCCGCAAATAGTCTTCAGCCAGTACAGAGTGGAACAAAGTGATGTTTGGCAAGCGCACCAATGACGGACCAGGCCATGCGCCGCAGCCCAAGCCCGCTATGGCGCCGGCTGCGGCTGCGGCCGCCGTGGCGCCGGCCCCGGCGCAACCGGCCGTGCCCGCGGTTTCGGTGCAGCAGACTCCGATGCGGAAGGATGATCCGGTCGTCCGCAAGAAGGCGAGCCGTGACGAGGCCTATTACGACACCAAGTCGCAGGTCTTCTCCGCGCTCATCGACACGATCGACCTGTCTCAGCTGGCAAAGCTCGATGCCGAAAGCGCGCGCGAGGAAATCCGCGACATCGTCAACGACATCATCACCATCAAGAACATCGCGCTGTCGATCGCCGAGCAGGAGGAACTGCTCGACGACATCTGCAATGACGTTCTGGGCTACGGACCGCTGGAGCCGCTGCTGGCCCGCGACGACATCTCCGACATCATGGTCAACGGCGCCGGCCGGACCTACATCGAAGTCGCCGGCAAGGTCCTCGAATCGGAGGTGCGATTCCGCGACAACGGCCAGCTTCTGTCGATCTGCCAGCGAATCGTCAGCCAGGTCGGCCGTCGTGTCGATGAATCCAGTCCGATCTGCGACGCCCGTCTTCCCGACGGCTCGCGCGTCAATGTCATCGCCCCGCCGCTGGCCATCGACGGCACTGCGCTCACCATCCGCAAGTTCAAGAAGGACAAGCTCACGCTCGACCAGTTGGTCCGCTTCGGCGCCATCACGCCGGAAGGCGCGACCATCCTGCAGATCATCGGTCGAGTCCGCTGCAATGTCGTCATTTCCGGCGGTACCGGCTCTGGCAAGACGACGCTGCTCAACTGCCTCACCGCCTATATCGACCTCGATGAGCGTGTCATCACCTGCGAGGATTCGGCGGAGCTTCAGCTGCAGCAGCCCCATGTGGTGCGACTGGAAACCCGTCCGCCCAACATCGAGGGCGAAGGCGAAATCACCATGCGCGAGCTGGTCAAGAACTGCCTGCGCATGCGGCCCGAACGCATCATCGTCGGCGAGGTGCGCGGTCCGGAAGTGTTCGATCTTCTGCAGGCCATGAACACCGGTCACGACGGCTCGATGGGCACGATCCACTCCAACAGCCCGCGCGAATGCCTCAGCCGCATGGAATCGATGATTGCCATGGGCGGGTTCTCGCTGCCTGCCAAGACCGTGCGAGAGATCATTTCCGGCTCGGTCGACATCATCATCCAGGCCGCGCGCCTGCGCGACGGGTCGCGCCGGATCACCCACATCACCGAGGTGATGGGCATGGAAGGCGATGTCATCATCACGCAGGACCTGATGAAATACGAGATTCTCGGCGAGGACGCCGCCGGCAAGATCATCGGCGAGCATCGCTCGACCGGCATCGGCAAGCCTCATTTCTGGGATCGGGCCCGTTACTTCGGCGAAGACAAGCGGCTGGCGACAGCGCTTGATTCGATGGAAAAGATGACATCGTAGGAGTCTGACGTGTTTGGTCTGGATATCATGGTCGTCGCCATCATTGGGCTTGCCGCGCTGTCGGCCGGAGCGCTGGGCTACGGCGTGCTCTACAACCGGATCGATTCGGAACGGAAGACGGAAGGCCGCATCCGCAGGGTCGGGGCGGCAGAAACCGACCGCACCAAGGTCGTCGCCGCGCGCGACCGCATGGCGGAAGCCAACAAGCGCCGCAAGTCGCTGCAGGATCAGCTGAAGACCCTCGAGGACAAGCAGAAGGAAAACGACCGCCGCAAGGCGCCGCCCATGAAGGACCGCATCGCCCAGGCCGGGCTGGTCATGACGGTGAAGACGTTCAACACGATCTCGATCGTGCTGGGACTTGTTGCCGGTCTTCTGGCCTTTCTCGCCAATGGCAACCCGCTCATCGCGCTCGGCGTGCTGATTGTCGCCGGGGCGGGCCTGCCGAGATGGGCGATCGGGTTCCTGCGCAGCCGCCGCATGAAGGCCTTCCTCAACGAATTTCCCAACTCGCTGGACGTGATGGTCCGATCGATCAAATCGGGCCTGCCGCTCAACGATTCGATCCGAATGATTGCCAGCGAGGGCCAGGAACCGGTTCGCACCGAGTTCAAGCGGATCATCGAGGCGCAGCAGATGGGCCTGGGTGTCCCCGAGGCCTGCGGCCGGCTCTACAGCCGGGTGCCGCTGTCGGAAGCCAACTTCTTCGCCATCGTCATCGCCATCCAGGCGCAGGCAGGCGGCAACCTGTCGGAAGCGCTGGGCAACCTGTCGCGCGTGCTGCGTGACCGCAAGAAGATGAAGGCGAAGGTCAATGCGCTGTCGATGGAAGCCAAGGCGTCCGCCTGGATCATCGGCGCCCTGCCCTTCATCGTCGCGACACTCGTCTATCTGACTTCGCCCGAATACATGATGATCCTGTTCACCGATCAGCGCGGCCACTTCATCCTGGCCGCTTCCGGGATCTGGATGGTCATTGGTGTGCTGGTGATGCGCAACATGATCAATTTCGACCTGTAGGGGCAGCGCCATGTTCTCCATCCTCATGTCTTCCCTGACCGACCCGGCTTATCTGATCCCCATCCTGGTTTCGGTTGCCGTCTTTGCGACGCTGTTCACCGTGCTGGTCCCCTACTTCGAGACCGGGGATCTCGACAAGCGGATGAAATCCGCCGCCCTCGAGCGCGACGAAATCCGCGCGCGCGAACGGGCGCGGCTCAATGCGGACCAGTCCCGGGGCAGCAAGGGCGGGCTGCGCGCCCACAACAACTCGTCGGTTCGCCAGGTCGTCGACCAGCTCAATCTGCGCAAGGCGCTGGTGGACGATGCCACCGTGGCCAAGCTGCGCGCCGCGGGCTACCGCACCCAGAACGCGTTGAACATGTTCCTGCTGGCCCGTCTGGTCCTGCCCTTCGTCTTCCTGGCCGCCACGGTGGTCTATGTCTTCGTCCTGGAGCATCTGGTCGACAAGCCCTTCACCGTCCGGGTGCTGGCCTGCATCGTCGGCGCTTATGTGGGGTTCTATGCGCCCAACATATTCGTCTCCAATCAGTCCAAGAAACGCCAGGCATCGATCAAGAAGGCCTGGCCGGATGCCCTCGACCTGATGCTCATCTGCGTGGAATCGGGGGTCTCCATCGAAGCCGCCATGAAGCGGGTGGCGGAAGAGATCTCGGTCCAGTCACCGCCGCTGGGCGAGGAATTCGTGCTGACCACGGCCGAACTCAGCTATCTCCAGGACCGGCGCATGGCGTTCGAGAACCTGGGCAACCGCACCGGCCTGGACACGGTCAAGTCGGTCACCCAGGCGCTGATCCAGTCAGAACGCTACGGCACGCCGATCGCGCAGGCCTTGCGGGTGCTGGCCCAGGAAAGTCGCGATATCCGGATGAACGAAGCCGAGAAGAAGGCCGCCGCTTTGCCGCCGAAGCTGACGGTGCCGATGATCCTGTTCTTCCTGCCGGTGCTCATTGCCGTCATTCTCGGCCCAGCCATGATCCAGGTCTCTGACAACTTCCAGGGCGGCCTGCCGAACTGACCGGCGGATCTTCCGGACGCCACATCAGGCCTGGGGCGCCGTTGGCGTCTGGGAATGGCGCGGACCGCCCCGGCCGGTCGGGCCGCCGGCTGCACGCGGGGTCCGCGATGCATGCCGTGGCGGAGCGTTGCGTCGGATTGAGCGTCGGGCCCCGAGGGGGCCTTGGGTGTGGCAGTGGATGGTTCCGGCCTTTCCCGCGCGCGCCGGGGCGTTACCCCGGACACGGCCGGACGATGCGGCTCCGGTCGCTTGTCGCGGCTGCGATCAGTTGGTGGCCTTGTCCGCGTCCGACAGCTTGCTCCAGGCATTCTGCTGGCTCAGCATCGCCCTGAGATAGGCCACATTGGCCTGGGCCTGGTCGGGGGACAGCTCGCCGCGCGCAATGTGCTCGGCTTCGTCGAAGCGGCCCTGGAGGCCGACCACCAGCGCCAGGTTCTGCCGGACCCGGCTGTCGGCCGCCGGCTGCTGCGAGGCGGAGCGCATATAGGTCTCGGCCGTCTTGAGGTCGCCCTGCAGCAGATAGGACATGCCCAGATTGGACAGCACCGACGGCTCGTTCGGCCGTTGCTCGAGCGCCTGCCGGTAGGCAGCGCGCGCGCCGGCGGTGTCGCCGAGCTGGTCGCGGACGGCTCCTTCCGCCGACAGCAATTGCCAGTCCGGACGATCCGGTGTCTGCGAGCGCTGGATGGCGTCAAGCGCCTTGTCGAACTGGCCCGCGCCGGCCAGCGCCTTGCCATAGGCGGACAGCACGTTGCGGTCGGTGGGATTGTGGATCGCCACCTGCTCCATCACGGCCAGCGCCTGGTCATTGTTGCCCGTCATCCGCAGCACCGAAGCGTAGCTCATGCCGACGGCGGCGTCCTTGGGGTTCTTGTCGTAGGCGCGGCCGAGTTTCTGCGCCGCACCGCTGAGTTCGCGTTCGTTCATCGATTCGACCGGCTTGTTCAGCGTCGGAATCGAGCCCGTGTGCATCGGGCCGCGCGCGGCGCAGCCGCCCAGCGTCGACAGCACCAGCAGGCCGATGGCGGCGCCGGCCAGCAGCGGACGGCGGGAGGTGGATGAACTGTTCGTGTGCGACATCGGTCGTTACCCCGGGGTTTTCAGCGGCGCGGGCCGCAAGGGCCGCAAAGCCGTATTCCTCCTTCAAGCAATATTCTGTTAACCCTAATCAACCGTTAACGAGTGATTCCCCGCCGGGGCAGAAGAGGAGTTTTCATGGCGCCGCATCAGCATTCCGATCGGACGAGCCCGTTTGCGAGCATGTCGGGCGAAAGCCTGCCAGTGTGGGCCGTGACCAAGGCCGATCTCGATCGCGGGCATTTTGACAAGACGGCCCTCGCCTGGGCGCAGAGCGCTGGCTTCAAGGCGGCCGAGGGCAGTCTGCTGCTGGTCCCCAACCGCTACGGCAAGCTTGCCGGCGCCCTCTTCGGCCTCGGCGAGGCCGGCCGCACCCACCCTTTCGCCGCCGGCCGGCTGGCCCGCCTGTTGCCCGAAGGGGACTGGCACATCGAGACCTCGCCGATGCCCGGCGAACAGATGGCGCTCGCCTTCGCCATGGGCGCCTACCGGTTTGACGCCTACAGGACCGGATCTCCGAATGGAGCCCGGATCGTCATCCCCGGCGATGCGGATGCAGCGGCCGTCGAGCGGACGAATGCGGCGGTCAGCCTGGCGCGCGACCTCATCAACACGCCCGCCAACGACATGGGCCCGGCCAAGCTCGAAGCGGCGTTCCGGGCGCTGGCCCGGCATTACAAGGCAAAGGTCACCGTCACCGCAGGCGACGAACTTCTCGCCGGTGACCTGCCGATGATCCATGCCGTCGGCCGCGCCGCCGCCGAGGCGCCGCGCCTGCTTGAACTGCGCTGGGGCAAGAAATCGGCCCCGAAGATAACCCTGGTGGGAAAGGGCGTCTGCTTCGACACCGGCGGTCTCGACATCAAGCCGTCGTCCGGCATGCTGCTGATGAAGAAGGACATGGGCGGGGCGGCCAATGTGATGGGGCTTGCGCTGATGATCATGGATGCCGGCCTGCCCGTCAGCCTGCGCGTGCTGGTGCCCGCGGTCGAGAACTCGATTTCCGCCGATGCCTTCCGGCCCGGCGACGTGCTCCGCAGCCGCAAGGGCCTGTCGGTGCAGATCGACAACACCGATGCCGAGGGCAGGCTGGTGCTGGCCGACGCGCTGGCGCTGGCTTGCGAGGAAGAGCCGGACCTGATCATCGACATGGCCACGCTCACCGGCGCCGCCCGGGTGGCGCTCGGTCCCGATCTGCCGCCCTTCTACACCGACGACGAAGCGCTGGCCGGCGAGATCGCGGCCGCGGCCCTCGATGTCGCCGATCCGGTCTGGCGCCTGCCGCTCTACAGGCCCTATGAGACCATGCTGGAAACCAAGATCGCGGATCTGACCAATGCGCCGGCGGGCGGCTTTGCCGGATCCATCACCGCCGCGCTGTTTCTCAAGCGGTTCGTGGAGCCCGGCATCAGCTGGGCGCATTTCGACATTTTCGGCTGGAATCCGAAGGAGCAGCCGCACGCCCAGGTCGGCGGCGAGGCCCAGGCAATCCGCGCGCTGTTCGCGGTGCTGTCGGACCGCTATCCGGCGGGATGAATTCTCGCCTTGCGGAGCCGCCGGGATTGCGTCACCATGAAACGGTACCGTAACAAGCTTTAAAGAGTAGCCATGTCCATTGATCTCCGGCCGTCCCAGGCCCTTGGCCTCTGGCATGCAGCGACGCTTGAGCATTTGCGGATCATCGGCCCCGACCTGACCATACGGCAGATGGCGATCCTGCTGCACATCTATCTGGCGCCGCCGCCCCACACCGTGCGTGGCCTGGCGGCCCGCCTGGGGGTGACCAAGCCGGTCATCACCAGGGCGCTCGACACGATGGGTGCGATGAGCCTGGTCAAGCGGGTGCGGGACGACAGGGACAAGCGCAATGTGATCATCAAGCGCACCGTTGAAGGTGCATTGTTTGTGGAGAAACTCGGCGATATCATCATTGCCGAAGGCCGGAAACTGCCGGACCGCGACGGAGCACGTGCATGAGCGACACTCTCGACCACCGCGTCAACGCCTACCGACCCGACCTCGCCGACCGGCGGCTTGCCGGCCGGGTGGAGGCGGGTGCCTTCGCCGACGGGCAGGCGGCGCGCATCGTGGTGCCGGTGGCCGATCTGCGGCGCAGGCCGGACCTCGGCTCCGGCATCGACACCCAGGCTCTGATGGGCGAGGATGTCCGCGTGTTCGACAGGGCCGACGGCTGGGCCTGGGTTCAGCTGGCGGCCGACTCCTATGTGGGTTACCTGCCAGAGGCCTCTTTGGCGGGCGGCGCCGGCACTTCCACCCACCTGGTGACTCGCCAGCGCAGCTTCGTCTATCCCGGTCCGGACCTCCGCTTCCCGGTTGTGCATGCGCTTTCCATGGCGAGCCGCATCACCGTCATCGGCGAGGCCGAGACCCGCGGGACCCGCTATCTGCTGCTCGATGACGGCACCGCCGTGATTGCCGCCCATTGCCGCCCGCTCGTTGACGCGGACCCGGTCACGGTGGCCGCGCTGATGATCGAGACGCCCTATCTGTGGGGCGGCCGCTCCGGCTTCGGCATCGATTGTTCAGGCCTCGTGCAGCTGGCGCTGGGAATGGCCGGCAAGCGGGCGCCGCGCGATTCCGATCAGCAGGCGGCGAGCCTCGGCGAGGTCATCGATCCCTCCCGCAATGGCCTGCGCCGGGGAGATCTGGTGTTCTGGAAGGGCCATGTCGCCTTTCTCGAGGACGAGAGGACGATCCTGCATGCCTCCGGCGGAACCATGACGGTGACGCGCGAGCCGCTGGCCGACGCCATCGCCCGCATCATGCCGCTGTACGGCGAGCCCACATTGTACCGCCGGCCCTGAGGTCCTCGGCTCAGTAGCCGGCGCTGCGGTCGACCAGGTTTGCGAGGTCGGCGCCGCGGTCGTGGGCATCCATCTGTGCGATCATCGGCCCGATCAGGCTTGACGGAATGGATGCGCCCGCGCAATGCGGCGTGACAGTCACCTTCGGGTGGCTCCAGAACGGGCTGTCGCGATCCAGCGGCTCCTTGCAGAACACATCAAGCGTCGCCGCGCTCAGCGTGCCGTCGTCGAGCGCCGCCAGGATATCGGCCTCGTTCTGGAGACCGCCGCGTCCGGCATTGATCAGCACAGGCGCGCCCAGCGGCCCGCGCTTGCTCATCTGGCAGAACAGCGTGGCGTCGAGAATGCCGGTTGTGTCGCCGGTCAGCGGCAGCAGCACCACGAAGATGTCGGCTGAGGCGAGAAAATCCGCGAGCCCTTCCGCGCCGGAATGGCAGCTGATGCCGTCGATGCTCCTGGCCGTGCGCGACCAGCCGCTAAGACTGTAGCCGATCGCCCGGAGCTTCGCGGCTGCGTCGCGCCCGAGCTCTCCCAGCCCCATCATGCCGACGGTGATGTCGGCGGCGGCGCACTGGTTCTTGTCTTCGCTCCAGACATGAGCGGCCTGCTGCGCCCGGTAGCACGGACCGCGGCGATGGTGGTCGAGCACCTGCCAGACCACATACTCGCTCATCCGCGTCGTCAGGTCGGGGGAGACCACCCGGACGATCGGCACGTCGGGGACGGTCGGGTCATTGAACACATGATCCACTCCGGCACCGAGCGAGAAGATCGCCTTGAGATTGGGAAGTCTCGACAGCAGGCCCGGCGGCTGTTTCCACACCACCGCATAATCAATGCTCGGGTCGACGTCACCGTCGGGCGCCAGCACCACCTCCCGGGCCGGCGCCTTGGCGGCGAACTCGGCCAGCCAGAAGTCGGTATCCCAGCCCGTGGCGGCCAGCAATATGCGTCCCTTGTCGCCCATCGGCCCGAAGTCCTACTGGTTGAGAGCGCCGTCGGGCGCCGTTTCGAGATTGAAGGCGGCGGCCATCAGCGCCTTGGTGTAGTCGTGCCGCGGGCGATCGAAGATATCGTCAGCCGAACCCTGCTCCACCACGCGCCCGGCGCGCATGACGATCACGTCGTTGGCGAGCGCGCGGACCACCTTGAGATCGTGGCTGATGAAGAGGTAGCCGAGATTGTGCTTGAGCTGAAGCTCGCGCAGCAGATCGACCACCTGCGCCTGCACGCTCATGTCGAGCGCCGAGGTCGGCTCGTCAAGCATGACGAAGCGGGGCTTGAGCACCATCGCCCGCGCGATGGCGATGCGCTGCCGCTGGCCGCCCGAGAATTCATGCGGGTAGCGCCAGCGCGTCGTGGCGTCGAGGCCCACCTCGGCCAGGGCTTCGGCCACCTGCCGGTCCCGCTCGTCGGCGGACAGTTTCGGCGCATGCACTGCCAGTCCCTCGCCGACGATGTCGGCCACCGACATGCGCGGGCTGAGCGAGCCGTAGGGATCCTGGAACACCACCTGCATAGCCGAGCGCAGCGGCCGCATCTCCTCGAAGCTGCGCCGATGCAGGTCCTCGCCCTCGAAGCGGATTTCGCCCTCCGAGCGGATGAGCCGCATCAGCGCCAGGCCGAGCGTCGTCTTGCCCGAGCCGGATTCGCCGACGACGCCCAGGGTCTGCCCGGCGCGCAGCGTCAGCGACAGGCCATCGACGGCCTTGATGTGATCGACAGTCTTGCGCAGGAAGCCCTTGCGGACCGGAAACCAGACCTTGATGTCGCGCGCTTCCATCAGCTTGGCCGCGTTCCGATCGGTGCGCGGCGGCCGGCCTTTCGGCTCCGCCGCCAGCAGGTGCCGGGTGTATTCGTGCTGCGGATTGGCAAACAGCTCTGCCGTCGGTCCGGTCTCGACGATCTCGCCATCGGTCATCACGCAGACCCGGTCGGCGATCTTGCGCACGATGCCGAGATCATGGGTGATGAACAGCATCGCCATGTCGTGCTTCGATTTAAGCCCGTGCAACAGTTCCAGGATCTGCGCCTGCACCGTGACGTCGAGCGCCGTCGTCGGCTCGTCGGCGATCAGCAGTTCGGGCCGGTTGGCCAGCGCCATGGCGATCATCACCCGCTGGCGCTGTCCGCCCGACAGCTGGTGCGGATAGGACATCAGCCGCTTTTCCGGGTCGCGGATGCCGACCTGGTCGAGCAGCGCGATGACTTCGCTGCGCGCTTCCGTCTTCCGGATGCCGCGATGCAGGTGCAGGATCTCGCCGATCTGCCGCTCGACCGTGTGCAGCGGGTTGAGCGAGGTCATCGGCTCCTGGAAGATCATGGTGATGTCGTTGCCACGCACGCCGCGCAGGTCCGCTTCGGATGCCGACAGCAGGTCATGCCCCTTGAACAGGATCTCGCCGGTCGGGTGGCTTGCCATCGGGTAGGGCAGCAGCCTGAGCACCGACAGCGCTGACACCGACTTGCCCGATCCGGATTCGCCCACCAGCGCCACCGTCTCGCCGCGGCGGATGTCGAACGAGATCCGGTTGACCGCGGTCTGGCTCTTGCCGCCCTGGTGGAACGCCACCGACAGGTCGCGCACCGACAGCAGCGGGTCGTCGGATTTCGGGACGGCGCTCACTTGAAGGTCTTTCTGGGATCGAAGGCGTCCCTTGTCGCTTCGCCGATGAAGATGAGAAGCGACAGCATGATGGAGATGCTGAAGAAGGCGGAGAACCCCAGCCACGGCGCTTGCAGGTTGCGGGTGGCCTGGGCAATCAGTTCACCGAGCGATGGCGATCCCGGAGGCAGGCCGAAGCCGAGGAAGTCGAGCGAGGTCAGGGTCGTGATCGAGCCCGACAGGATGAAGGGCATGAAGGTGAGTGTCGCCACCATGGCGTTGGGCAGAAGATGTCGGAACATGATCGTGATGTTGCTGACGCCGAGTGCGCGCGCGGCGTTGACATATTCGAAGTTGCGGCCGCGCAGGAACTCCGCCCGGACCACGCCGACCAGCGACACCCAGGAAAACAGGAGCATGATGCCGAGCAGGACCCAGAAGCCCGGCGGCAGGATGGCGGCAATGATCAGCAGGATGTAGAGCACCGGCATCGAGGACCAGATCTCGATGAAGCGCTGCATAAGCAGGTCTGTCCAACCGCCGAAATAGCCCTGTACCGCGCCGGAGGCGATACCGATCACCGCCGAGAACAGCGTCAGAACCAGCCCGAACAGCACCGAGATGCGGAAGCCGTAGATCATGCGCGCCAGCACGTCGCGGGCCTGATCGTCGGTTCCGAGCCAGTTCATGTTGCCGAGCCTGCATTCGGGGTCCTCGGCCTGGAGTGGATAGGCCGAGCAGCGCTGCTCCTTGTCCATCATCCAGAACGGCGGCGTCGGCGCCGAATGCGGGATGTAGGAATTGACGCTGCGGTAGGAATAGCGCACTGGCGGCCAGATCATCCAGCCATTCGCCTCGATCTCCTCCTGGATGAAGGGATCGCGATAGTCGGTGACGGCGAGGAAGCCGCCGAATTTCTCGTCGGGATAGTCCACCAGCACGGGATAGAGGATCTCGCCCTTGTAGTAGGCGAGAATCGGTTTGTCATTGGCGATGAATTCGGCGAGCAGGCAGGCCACGAAAAGGATCAGGAACAGCCACAGCGACCAGTAGCCGCGCCGGTTGGCGCGGAAATTTGCCCAGCGGCGCTTGTTGGTCGGAGAGAGGAACCCCTTCGGTCGTCCGCTGATCTCGGGTTCGGGTTTGGTCAGGGTCGAGGTCATCCCACATCCCGCTTTTCGAAGTCGATGCGCGGATCGACCCAGGTGTAGACCAGATCGGAAACCAGGCCGATCACCAGGCCCATCAGCGAGAAGATGAACAGCGTGGCAAACACCACCGGATAATCGCGATTGACCACCGACTGGAAGCCGAGCCGCCCCAGCCCGTCGAGCGAGAAGATGGTCTCGATCAGCAGCGATCCGGAGAAGAAGGCGGTGATGAAGGCGCCGGGAAAACCGGCGATGATGATCAGCATCGCGTTGCGGAACACATGCCGGTAGAGCACCTGCCGATCGGTCAGTCCCTTGGCCCGCGCGGTGGTGACATACTGCTTGCCGATTTCGTCGATGAAGGAATTCTTGGTCAGGAGCGTCGTGGTGGCGAAGGCCGAGAGCGACAGGGCCAGCAGCGGCAGGGCCAGATGCCAGAAATAGTCGAGGATCTTGCCGCCAAGGCTGAGCTGGGCGAAATTGTCCGACGTCAGTCCGCGGAGCGGGAACCAGTCCAGGAACGAGCCGCCGGCGAACAGCACGATCAGCAGGATCCCGAACAGAAATCCCGGTACCGCATAGGCGACGATGATGATGCCGGAGGTCCAGACATCGAAGCGGGAGCCGTCGCTGATCGCTTTCTTGATGCCGAGCGGAATCGAGATGATGTAGGAAATCAGCAGGATCCATACACCGAGCGAGATCGACACCGGCAGTTTCTCCGCGATCAGGTCGATGACCGAGATGTTGCGGAAGAAACTCTCGCCGAAATCGAAGCGGGCATAGTTCCACATCATCTCGCCGAAGCGCTGCAGCGGCGGCTTGTCGAATCCGAACTGCTTCTCCAGCTTGGCGATGAAGGCCGGGTCGAGCCCCTGCGCGCCGCGGTACTGTGAACTGATGTCAGCGCTGGAGCCAGGGCCGGCCGCCAGCATGTCGCCGCCGCCGGATATCCTGCCGCCGGTGGAATCGCCCTGACCGGTCAGATCGGCGATGACCTGTTCGACCGGGCCGCCGGGCGCGAACTGGATGACGGCGAAGGAAATGGCCATGATGCCGACGATGGTCGGGATCATCAACAGCAGCCGCCGCAGGATATAGGCGCCCATCAGATCCGGCCCCGACGCTCGGCCCGTCCGGGAGCGGCGCCGCAGCGCTGCCGCGCAATCCGGAGTCCCGGACATGGTCCGGGCCCGTGGCCTGCCGCATGGTTCTGCGGCGTTGTCGAAACCGTCCTGCCCGGAAAACCTCTAGCGCCTGGCTTGTAAATCACGTCGTCCCATTCCCCGCGGCGCGCGCGCCGGGTTGATTCGGTATCGGGCAATTTGGAGTCCAAGCGAGCGCTCATTGCAAGTGCCGATTAGCCGCCCGCTTCCGTGGACCACCAGACATCGGGAAATCCGATGCTGTAGTAGGGAAACTCGGCCGGGTGGGTGAGGCTCTTGTAATAGGCGATCTTGTACGCCTTGCTGTAGAAGAGCGGCATCACGTAGTGATGCGCAAGCAGCACGCGATCCAGCGCATGAACGGTGGCGACAAGCTCCTCGCGTGACTTGACGAAAACGATGCGGCGGATCAGTTCGTCGATCGCCGGATCGGAGATCCCGGCGTAATTGCGGCTTCCCTCCTGGTCGGCGGAGCTCGATCCCCAATAATTGTACTGCTCGTTGCCGGGGATCAGTCCCTGTGCCCAGACCACCCAGATCATGTCGTAGTCGAAGCTTCGAATCCGGTATGTGTATTGCGAGGTGTCGGGCGAACGAAGCGTGACATTGATGCCGATCCGCTTGAGATTGTTGACATAGGGGAGAACCGATCGCTCGAGCGAGGCGCTTGCCAGCAGGACCTCGAAACCGAAAGGCTCTCCCGTGGCGGCATTGACGAGCGAGGTTCCCCTGAGCTCGTAGCCAGCTTCCTTGAACAGTTGCAGCGCCTTGCCGAGATTGGCGCGGTTCTTCTGGGCGTCGCCGCCCACCGGGTTGGTGTAGGGCGTGGTGAAGACTTCCGGCGGAACCGGGTGGCCGAGTTCCTGCAGGATCTCCTTTTCCCGTCCCTCGGGGAGGCCCGATGACGCCAGTTCCGTGCCCCAAAAGTAGCTGTCGATGCGGGTCAGGCCTCCATAGGCGAGGGTCTGGTTCATCTGCTCGAAATCGAAGGCGTAGTTGAGCGCGCGGCGGACCCGCACATCCTTGAACTTCTCGCGCCGCATGTTCGGGACCAGGGCCTGCATGATCCCGACCGCCCGCAACGGGTTCTCGACTTCCTCGCGCTTGACGCTGCCATTGGCGACGGCGGGAAAGTCGTAGCCGGTCACCCAGCGGCTGGACGAGTTTTCCTGCCGGTAATCGATCAGGCCGGCCCGGAACGCCTCCAGTTCAACATTGGCGTCGCCGAAATAGGTGTAGCTGATCGCGCCGAAATTGTTCTGGCCGACATTGACGTTGAGATCCTTGCCCCAGTAGTCGTCGCGCAATTCGTAACGGATGGTGGATCCCGCGGAAAAGGAGGCGACCCGGTAGGGACCGGAGCCCATCACCGGCTCGAGCGTGGTCTGGCTGATGTCGCGCTTCTGACCGTCCGGACCCTCGCCCTCCCACCAGTGCTTGGGGACGACCAGGAGCTGACCCAGGATCAACGGAAGCTCGCGGTTGTTCGTCTCATCGAAACGAAACGTCACGTCGCGCTCCCCGGTCTTTTCGGCAGACTTGACGTGGCTGTAATAGCTCATCTGCAGGGGGTTGTATTCCTTGACGCTCTCGAAGCTGAAGATGACGTCCTCGGGTGTCACCGGCTGGCCGTCGGCCCAGCGCGCCTCGGCGCGAAGCCGGAACGTGGCGCTGGAAATGTCATCGGGATAGCTCAGGCTTTCGGCCAGCAGGCCATAAGCGGTGGAGACCTCGTCATCCGAGGACTTGAGCAGGGTATCGAAGATCAGGCCCATTCCGTTGGCGATATCGCCCTTGGACAGGATCGGGTTGAACGTGTCGAAGGTGCCTTCCTCGGAGAGCCGGAGCTGCCCGCCCTTCGGCGCATCCGGGTTGACGTAGCCGAAGTGGTCGAAGCCCTTCTCGTATTTGGGCTCTCCCAGAACCGATGCCGCGTGGCGCCATTGCTCCTGCGCCTGCGCGCCGAGGACCGCCACAAAGAGGCAAAAGAAGGTTCCGATGAGGCTGAGGGGGCGCAAGGCGATCGGCATTTGGTTCTCCTGGATGTCGGTCCACCCAGACTAAGGCATTCTGCGGCCAAAAACAGGCGGAATGACCCAACGTGTCCATTTTTGACCGGACTGTCGGCGGCAGGCCGGCACTTTCTCCATAGCGGGTCGCCGATGCGGCAACGAAAAGGCCGGGACTTGCCCGGCCTCTCTGGTTCGTTCTCTGGCGGCGGCATCCCGCCGATGAGCCATGGGTCCTGCTCCCTGTGGGAGCGGCCACGGCGCCTGGTGTCGCCTCAGTTGGTCGGCAGCGGCACCGGGCTGTCGGACAGAGAATGCAGATAGGCGATCACGTCGGCGCGCTCGTCATCCTTCTTCAGGCCGGCAAAGCCCATCGCGGTGCCCGGAACGTACTTCTTCGGGCCGGCGAGGAAATGGTTGAGATGCTCGTCGTCCCAGACCTTGGCGCCGCCTTCGGCAAATTCCTTCATGGCGGAGGAATAATTGAAGCCCTCATGGCTTGCGACCGGGCGGTTGACCACGCCCCACATGCCGGGGCCGACCTTGTTGGCGCTGGACGGATCGTTGGAATGGCAGGCCGCGCACTTCTTGAAGATGGTCTCGCCCTTGGCGACGTCTGCGCTGGCCAGCAGCGGACCGATCGGCGTGACTTCCGCGGCTGCCGGTGCGGCGCCTTCGCCGGCTGCCGGAGCGTCGGCAACCTCGATGGCAAAGCCCTCCGTCGCCGGTTCCGGGGAATGGAAGATGCCTTCGGAAACCAACGAGACAGTCATCAGGACGAAAACCACACCAAGGAAAGCCCCGGCTGCAACGTTGAGGTATGAGGAGTTCATGTTTTGCCGCTCCGTTTGGGTTCAGCGCCGCGGACGTCGAACCGGTCTTGAATTCGCGCGGAACCTATGTCTTTTGCGTATCTGTTGCAACACTGTTTGTGAATGGTCGGGGTGAGACGTTTTGCCACCGACACACAGGAATCGGAACCCATGAACACCGCCAGCAATGCCAGCCGGACTCTGCTGCTCGTCCCGGCGCGAATGGCGTCAACCAGGCTCCCGGGCAAGCCGCTGGCTCTCATCGGCGGCGTGCCGATGATCGTCCATGTCGCCCGCCGCGCCGCCGAGGCGGGGATCGGCCGCGTCGCCGTGGCGACCGATGCCGCCGAGATCCTGGAAGCGGTCGAGGCGGCGGGCTTCGAGGCGGTGATGACCCGTTCCGACCACCAGTCAGGTTCCGACCGCATCCATGAAGCGCTGCTCAAGCTCGATCCGGAAGGCCGCATCGAGACTGTGGTCAATGTGCAGGGAGACATTCCCGCCATCGAGCCGGAAACCATTCGCCGCGCCGTCGTCCCGCTTTCCGACCCGGACGTCGATATCGCCACCGTGGCGGTGGTCATCGACAACGAGGACGACAAGGCCAATCCGTCCATCGTCAAGGTTATCGGCTCGCCGCGCGGCCCCGATCTGCTCAGGGCGCTGTACTTCACCCGCGTCACGGCGCCCTGGGGCGAGGGGCCGCTCTACCATCACATCGGTCTCTACGCCTATCGCCGCGCGGCGCTCGAGCGCTTCGTCGCGCTGCCGCCATCCACGCTGGAGCGGCGTGAGTCGCTGGAGCAGCTGCGGGCGCTGGAGAACGGCATGCGCATCGATGTGGCCATCGTTGACTCGGTTCCTCTCGGTGTCGATACTCCCGCCGATCTGGAGCGGGCCCGCCGCCTGCTCGCCGATCGTGGCCTTTGAGCCTGCGCCCGTGCAGGCCTGTGATACGGAAAGCCGAAAAATGACCGCTAAGACCAACCGCATCGCCTTCCAGGGCGATTTCGGCGCCAACTCCGACATGGCCTGCCGCGACATGTTCCCCGATATGGAGCCGCTGCCCTGCCCGACCTTCGAGGATGCGTTCAACGCGCTCGAGCAGGGCGAGGCGGATCTGGCGATGATCCCGATCGAGAACACCATCGCGGGCCGGGTCGCCGACATTCATCACCTGCTGCCTGATTCGAGGCTGCACATCATCGGCGAGTATTTCATGCCGATCCATTTCCAGCTGATGGTGTTGCCGGGCGTGACGATGGACGAGATCCGCACCGTTCACAGCCACATTCATGCGCTCGGCCAGTGCCGCAAGGTGGTCCGCGCCCACGGCTGGAAGCCGGTCGTCGCCGGCGATACCGCCGGTGCGGCCCGGCTCGTCTCCGAGCGCGGCGACCGCAGCATGGCGGCGCTGGCGCCGCGGCTGGCGAGCGGGCTTTACGGCCTCGATATCCTGGCCGAGAACGTCGAGGACACCGAGACCAACGTCACCCGCTTCGTGGTGCTGTCGCGCGAAGAGAAGGTTCCGCCGCTGCCCGCCGAGGGCGAGGTGGTGGTGACCACCTTCGTCTTCCGGGTGCGCAACATTCCGGCCGCGCTCTACAAGGCGATGGGCGGCTTTGCCACCAACGGCGTCAACATGACCAAGCTCGAGAGCTACCAGCTCGGCGGCAAGTTCTTCGCCACCCAGTTCTATGCCGACATCCAGGGCCATCCCGAGGATCCGGCTGTGGCACGGGCCATGGAGGAACTGGGATTCTTCTCGCGCGAGATCAACATACTCGGCGTCTATCCGGCCCATCCGTTCCGGCTTGCGGAAAACAGCGCCATCGACGACGAGAGCTGAGCACCCGCGGCGGTGCTCAGCGCGTCCAGTCGAGCCAGTCGCGCATCAGCCGGTTGGCGATGGCGCCGGGCGGCGGCGTCGACGTGGTCTCGCCCTCGTTCCGGCCGATCATTGCCGCCGTCTCGGCCCGGTCGAACCAGCGGCAGTCCTCGAGTTCCTGGGTGTCGCGGTTGATGTCGAAACTCCTGGCTTCGGCATAGACGCCGATCATCAGCGAATGCGGCATCGGCCAAGGCTGGCTGGCGTGGTAGCGCACCCGGCCGATGGCGATGCCGGATTCTTCCAGGGTCTCGCGCCGCACCGCGTCCTCGATGGTTTCGCCCGGCTCGATGAAGCCTGCCAGGCAGGAATACATGCCCTCGGGGAAATGCGGGCTGCGCCCGAGCAGGCAGCGGTCATTGGCCTCGTCCACCGCCAGCATGATGGCCACCGGATCGGTGCGCGGAAAGACCGTGTGATTGCAAGCCGTGCAGCGCCGCCTGTAGCCGCCGGCCTCGGCCGCCATTCCGTTGCCGCAGCGGCCGCAGAACCGGTTGCCGAGCGCCCATGCCGTCAGGCTGTTGGCCTGCGCATAGGCGCCGAGCGTCGGCCCGTCCATCAGATCCTGGCGGTAGACCGACCTGGTGTCGATGGCTTTCAGGCTGGCAGGCAGATCATCGGGCAAGACGCCAATGGGCATGGCGATCCGGGGGGCGCCCTCAAGGGTCCAGCCCAGCAGCACGGCATTGGCGTGGTCCGGGGCCAGCGCCTCGATCATGGCGCGGTCCAGCAGCCCGTCCGGCTGCCCGCCGTCGATCCGCATGGCAAGTCGGCCCTCGGTGATGGCGAAATACCGGGCCGAGGGGTCATCGAGCGCCAGCGCCACCGCGGCATCGTCCCGGTGCTCGGACCTGCGGTCGAGCCGGTTGTGCGAAAAGGCGACGAGTGAACTGGCCTCGCCATGCGGGGCGTTGTGGTCAAACAGCGAAAATGTCATGGAATCAAAGCGCCTCAAGCAGTCTGTCAATGAAGGTGGCCCGTGCGTCCGGGTGCCAGGGCACGGCGGCTCCCTGGCCCCACACCGGTCCTGGCCAGCCATGGTCGCCCTCGGACCGACCGACCACATGAAGATGGAACTGCCGGACATTGTTGCCGAGCGCGCCGAAGTTGATCTTGAGGCAGCCGCTGCTCTCCTTCATCGCCTTGGCGGCAATGCCGGTCTCGAAGGTCAGCATGGTCTGATCGAGCGGCGTCATGTCGAAGATCTCGGTGATCCCGTCGCGCTGCGGCACCAGAATGAGCCAGGGCCAGCGGCTGTCGTCGATCAGTCGCAGCTGGCACAGGCCGAGCTTGATGACCAGGCGGCTGTCGTGCTCCAGCTGCGGATGAAGTGTGAAGTCGGCCATGGCGGCAGTCTCGCTGATGATGGGCCCGACATATCTAGCAGTTTTTTTTGCGCTTGGCTTGCTTTTGCCGAGTCGATTGACGATATGTGGCTCGGGAGGTTGGTGGTGGACGAGCCACTCGCCAACCGGGTCAGGTCCGGAAGGAAGCAGCCCCAACGAGCCCGGCACGGGTCACCGTGCCAGCCTCCCACCCGTCCTGTCGACCGGCCAGCGCATTCTGTCATTGACGGAGTCCTGCCGGCGCGGGACACTCCCTGTAGCGGCAGCCGACTGCCGGGCGAAAGGGCATTGCAAGGCGCATGAACGAACTGACCGGCACGACAGCGACAAACGATGGATCGGCCGGCTACCGCGTGCTGGCCCGCAAATACCGTCCCCTCGATTTTTCCGATCTCGTCGGCCAGGAGCCGATGGTGCGCACGCTGACCAACGCGTTTGCAACGGGCCGGATTGCCCAGGCCTGGATGCTCACCGGAGTGCGCGGCGTCGGCAAGACGACGACGGCCCGCATTCTAGCCCGCGCCCTCAACTACAAGACCGCCGCCATCGACAAGCCGTCGGTTGACCTTTCCGAACTCGGCGAGCATTGCCAGGCGATCATGGATGGCCGCGACGTCGACGTCATCGAGATGGACGCCGCCTCGCACACCGGCATCGACGACATCCGCGAAATCATCGAGCAGGTGCGCTACCGTCCGGTCTCCGCGCGCTACAAGGTCTACATCATCGACGAGGTCCACATGCTCTCGACCCAGGCCTTCAACGGCCTGCTCAAGACGCTCGAGGAGCCGCCGGCGCATGTGAAGTTCATCTTCGCCACCACCGAGATCCGCAAGGTCCCGATCACGGTGCTGTCGCGCTGCCAGCGCTTCGATCTGCGCCGCATCGATGCCGGCGAGCTGGTGGGCCTCTATTCGCGCATCGCCGACAAGGAGGGCATCAGCGTCGATCCGGAAGCGCTGGCGATGATCGCGCGCGCCGCCGAGGGCTCCGCCCGCGACGGCCTGTCGCTGCTTGATCAGGCCATTGCCCATGGCGGCGGCGCGGTCGATGCCGAAACCGTGCGCGGCATGCTTGGTCTCGCCGACCGTTCCCGCATCGTCGAACTGTTCGGGCAGATGATGAACGGCGATGTGGCCGGCGCGCTCGCCAGCTACCGCAACCAGTATGATCTGGGCGCCAGCCCGGCCGTGGTGTTGACCGATCTTGCCGATTTCACGCATCTCGTCACCCGGCTGAAATTCGTCCCCGAGGCGGCCCGGGATCCGTCCCTGACCGAGACCGAGCGTCTCAGGGGGGTGGAGTTCGCCGCCGGCCTGGCCACGCCGATCCTCTCGCGCGTCTGGCAGATGCTGCTCAAGGGCATTCCGGAGACCGAGACATCGAATCGCCCGGCGGCGGCGGCCGAAATGGTCCTCATCCGCATCGCGCACGCCGCCAGCCTGCCTTCGCCGGAAGAGACCGCCCGAATGATCCAGTCCGGCGACGCCCTGCCGCGCGTCGGAGCAGGCCCGGCCGCGCCCCATGGCGGCGGCAATGGCGGCGGGGCACCCATGCAGCGGCTGGCGGTCGGCGAGCGCGGCCAGCCCGCCGGTTCCTCCGGCCCGACCATGCATCTGGCCCATTCCGCCGAGCCCCTGCCTGAGATCGTCGCCCGCATGGCCGAGGCGGCCCAGCCCGAGCCCGAGATCGAGGACGTGCCGGTGCGCTCGCTTGAGGATCTGGTGGCGCTGGCCGAGAAGCACCGCGACATCGCCGCCAAGGTGCAGATCCGCACCATGGTTCGGCTGGTGCGCATCGAGCCCGGGCGGCTGGAGATAAACCTCACCCCCGACGGCAATCCGAGTCTCCCCGGCGAACTGATCAAGAAACTCAAGGACTGGACCGGCGCCAAGTGGACGGTGGCGCTTAGCCGCGATCCCGGCCATCCGACGATCGCCGAGCGGGAGACCAGCCGCCGCGACGCGCTGGTCAGCGACGCCCGCCAGGACCCCGATGTCGCCGCCATCCTCGCCCAGTTTCCCGGCGCCCGAATCACCGACGTGCGCATCGCGGTCGACGAGCACGACCTGAAGGACGACGGCATCGCCGAATCGGCCGATGGCGACATTCTTCCCGCCGTCGACGGCGAAGACGATTCCGATCTGTGAAGCGCACGCTTCAGCATTCCGACAACCACCAGAGCATTAGACCAGACCAAAGGAGACGCCGATGAAGGACATCATGGGCATGATGGGCAAGATCAAGGACCTGCAGGGCAAGATGGAACGCATGCAGGAGGAGATTGCCGCAATGGAGATCGAGGGCACCTCCGGCGGGGGCCTTGTCACCGTACGGCTGACGGGGAAGGGCGAGATGCGCGGGCTGTCCATCGATCCGTCGCTGTTCAAGGAGGACGATGTCGAGATCCTCGAGGACCTTATCGTCACCGCGCACAATGCCGCCAAGGCCAAGGCCGAGGCGGAGGTTGCCGAGCGCACCAGGGACCTGACGGCCGGCCTGCCGATTCCGCCTGGCATGAAACTCCCGTTCTGATACGGTCATACAGGCTGCATTGAACAGGGGGCTCCCTCGTGACGCTTGCTTCGCTGCTGATTTTTGCCGGTGCACTCGTCATCGCCGCCGGCTCGCCCGGCCCGAGTGTCGCGGCGCTGGTCGCGCGCGTGTTGACGCGCGGCTATCGCGATGTCCTTCCGTTTCTCTCGGCCATGTGGATCGGGGAGGCCCTGTGGCTGTCGCTGGCCGTTGCAGGACTCTCGACCGTCGCCGAACGCTTCACCTTTCTCTTCCTGGTCATCAAATGGCTGGGTGTGATCTACCTGCTCGTCCTCGCATGGAAGATGTGGAACGCACCGGTGCGATCCTCGGAGGAGGCGCTGCCCGAGACCCATTCTCCGCTGAAGCTGTTCCTGGCCGGGATGTCGGTTACCCTCGGCAACCCCAAGATCATGCTCTTCTACGTGGCGCTGCTGCCGACGATCATCGATCTCGCCAATGTCACTTTTCTTGGGTGGGCGGAGCTGGCCCTCACCATGGTTGTCGTGCTCGCCGTCGTCGACCTGAGCTGGGTGTTCCTGGCCGCAAAGGCCCGGATGCTCCTGAGAAGCTCGCGGGCTATGCGGGCGGCCAACCGCACGAGCGCGGGGCTGATGGCCGGCGCGGCCGCGGCAATTGCCGCCCGATCCTGACGCCGGGCGCGCGGTGGCCTCGCCTCGCGCCGGCGGCTCATTCGCAATCCCGCGCGGGAACGACCTCGGCCGATATCCGCCGTCGCCTGCTCTGCCTGCCGGCCGATCACCCGGGCCGAATTAAATCCCTGGCTCCGTGTTCGGCGATTCCGTTTCCGGGCGATATCGGCTAGAAGCGGCCCATGGCAAAGCGAGTCACCGGTCCCGAGATTGAAAAGCTGATCCAGCTGCTGGCGCGCGTGCCGGGCCTCGGGCCGCGCTCGGCCCGGCGCGCCGCTTTGCATCTGATCAAGAAGAAGGACCAGTTGCTGGGTCCGCTGGCGCTGGCCATGAGCGAGGCCAACGACAAGGTCCGCATCTGCTCGACCTGCGGCAACGCCGACACCTCCGATCCCTGCACCATCTGCACCGATCCCACCCGCGACCAGTCGGTCATCATCGTCGT
The DNA here is from genome assembly GCF_003182275.1 of Hoeflea marina. Taxonomy (GTDB): domain Bacteria; phylum Pseudomonadota; class Alphaproteobacteria; order Rhizobiales; family Rhizobiaceae; genus Hoeflea; species Hoeflea marina. The sequence goes on along the minus strand of NZ_QGTR01000003.1, from coordinate 627,837 downwards.
CGAGGATGTCGCCGACCTCTGGGCGCTGGAGCGGGCCGCGGCTATGAACGCCGCCTACCATGTGCTTGGCGGCACGCTTTCGCCGCTCGACGGCGTGGGGCCGGACGATCTGGCGATCGCCGGGCTGGTCAACCGGGTGGCGGCCGGCGGGGTCAAGGAAATCCTCATCGCTGTCAATGCCACCGTCGAGGGCCAGACCACGGCGCACTACATCACCGACCAGTTGGCCGGCTTCGACCTGCGCATCACCCGGCTTGCACACGGAGTCCCCGTCGGCGGCGAGCTGGACTATCTGGACGAGGGCACGCTCGCCGCCGCGATCCGCTCGCGCACCGCCTTCTGAGACGCCCTGCGGCCTGCAGCGGCGGCGCTGCGCGAGGCCGCTCACGCTGCGACACAATTCGCGCCAAAAAGTGCTTTCGGCGTTCCGGAGAGGCGCTTGCCATGCCGGGTTCGGCGATGATAGCTGGTCGCCATGCTGATCCCTCTGCGGGTCCGTGCGACATTCAGGGGAATGAGATGGTTCAATTCATTGATTTGAAGACTCAATATGCGCGGCTGAAGTCGAGCATCGATGCAAATATTGCCGAAGTCCTCGATGGCGGCCAGTATATTCTCGGACCGGCGGTGACCCGGTTCGAATCCGAGTTGTCCGACTATCTCAACGTCAAGCATACGATCAGCGTCTCCAGCGGAACGGATGCCATCTTCATGCCCCTGCTGGCGATGGAACTGACGCCCGCCGATGCAGTCTTCGTGCCGAGCTTCACTTACACCGCCACGGCCGAGGCGATCCTCCTCGCCCACGCCACCCCGGTCTTCGTCGATGTCGATCCCGCCACCTTCAACATCGACCCGGAAAGCCTGCGCGAGCAGATCGCGGCGGTACGCAGGGACGGCAAGCTGACGCCGCGGGCGCTCATCGCCGTCGACCTGTTCGGCCAGCCGGCCGACTACCATGCGCTCAATGCCATCGCCCGCGCCGAGGGCCTGTTCGTCATCGGCGACGCGGCCCAGTCGATCGGCGGCAAGTCCGGCAATGCGATGATCGGGTCGCTCACTGATTGCACCGCCACCAGCTTCTACCCGTCCAAGCCGCTCGGCTGCTACGGCGACGGCGGCGCCATCATGACCGACGACGACAAGCTTGCCGACGTCATGCGCTCGGTGCGCGCCCACGGCCAGGGCAGCCATCGCTACGACGTCGTCCGCGTCGGTATCAACGGCCGCATGGATTCGATCCAGGCAGCCGTGCTTTCGGCCAAGCTCGAGGTGTTCGAGGACGAACTGGTGGCGCGCGAACGCGTCGCCCGCATCTACGATGAGCGGCTGGCTTCCGTCGTGACGGTGCCGGCGCGGGTGGAGAATTCACGCTCCGCCTGGGCACAGTACACGATCCAGGCCGACGACCGCGACGGGCTGCAGAAATCGCTCGCCGCCCGGCAGATCCCCTCGATGATCTTCTACGCCTGCCCGATGCACCTGCAGCCGGCCTATGAGATGCACGGCGGCGGCAGGGGCTCGCTGCCGGTCAGCGAACTGATGAGCGCCCGCGTTCTCAGCCTGCCGATGAACCCCTATCTCGGCGACGACGAGGTCCACGCCATCTGCGACGGCATTCTCGCGCATTTCGGCTGAGACGCGCGGGAACCGGCCGCAACGGCCCCGCCACTCAGGGGTGGCCGTCGTCCCGTCGGCTTGATGTGCCGGGCATCGCCACGGGAACTTCGGTGCGGTTGCGACGTTGCAGCAGTCCGGACGCTGTCGTCCGCGAATGCCGGCATATGCCGGCTGCAACAGGAGACTTCCATGGCCGAGATGACCCTGACCGACCTGTCGGAAGCAATGAGCGATATTGATTTCGCCATGCTTTCGACCCGCGCGCCGGACGGCGCCATCACCGCCCGTCCGATGAGCAACAACGGCGACGTCGAGTATGACGGTGATTCGTTCTTCTTCACCTCCGAGGACACCGAGATGGTGACGCACATCGCCGGCGACCGGCAGGTGGGGCTCACCTTTACCGGCTCCAAGGGCCTGCTCGGCAAGCCGCCGATTTTCATTGCCATCACCGGCAAGGCGGAGCTGATCCGCGACAAGGCCGAGTTCGAGGCCCACTGGGTCGAGGATCTTGAGCGCTGGTTCGAGGACGGTGTCGACACCCCCGGCCTGGTGCTGATCAAGGTTCACGCCGATGTCGTGCACTACTGGGACGGCGAGGACGAGGGCGAAGTCGACGTCTGATCGTCGACCGCAGTGCGCCGGCTCTCGGCAATTTCAAACGCCGTTTGCGCAGTTGGCCGCAAACGGCGTTTGCCTGTGACGCCACCCACTTGGGCGGCCGCTGGCGATGGTCTAGGCTGGGCCATGATTCGATTCCGACTGTGCCCCCGGCTCCTCCGCAGCGTCCTTGCTCTGCTCATCATTCTCTCTCTTGCGCCGCTGGCGCCGCAACCGGCGCGCGCCGCCCCCAGCCGCGCATCGGTTGAGGCCCAGTTCGCCCGTTGGCTGGAAGCCGATCTCTGGCCCGAGGCCAGCCGCAAGGGCATCCCGCGCAAGTCCTTCGATCTCGCCACCTCGGGCCTCAGGCTCAACTGGGACCTGCCGGACCTGGCGCCGCCCGGATTTCCCGCGCCCAAGACCCGAAAGCAGAGCCAGGCCGAATTCCGCAGCCCGGGCGCCTATTTCAACGACAAGAGCCTCGCCGGTCTGGCCGCCTCCGGCCGCACGCTGGCCAGGACCCACGCGGCGACGCTGTCGCGCGTCGAGCGCACCTACGGCGTCCCAGGTCCGATCGTGCTGGCGATCTGGGGCCGCGAGTCCGGCTATGGTCGGGCGAAGATCCCCGAATCGGCGATCGAGGTTCTGGCCACCAAGGCCTTCATGTCGACGCGGCCGGAGCTGTTCCGCACCGAGCTGCTGGCGGCCCTCGAGATCATCGACCGCGGCTACATCGCGCCTGAGGCGATGAAGAGCTCCTGGGCCGGCGCCATGGGCCAGTCGCAGTTCCTGCCCTCGAGCTATCTCGAGCACGCGGTCGATTTCGACGGCGACGGCCGACGCGACATCTGGAATTCGGTGCCCGACACGCTGGCTTCGATCGCCAATTACCTCAGAAGGTCGGGCTGGGTGCCCGGCCGCGACTGGGGCTTCGAGGCGGTGATTCCCGAGGGTGTGACCTGCGCGCTCGAAGGTCCCGACCGCGCCCGCCCGATCAGCGCGCTCACCGATCTCGGCATCATCCGCATCTCCGGCCGCGCCTTTCCCGAGGGCGAGCGCCGTGCGCCCGGCATGGTGCTGGTGCCCGCGGGCGTCTACGGGCCGGAATTCGTCGTCACGCCGAATTTCTACGCCATCAAGGAGTACAACAACTCCGACCTCTACGCGCTCTTCATCGGCAACCTCGCCGACCGCATCGCCCATGGGGTGGGCCCCTTCGTCACGCCGTGGAAGGAGTCCGGCACCATGCTGCGCTCCGACATTGCCGGGTTGCAGTCGATGCTGGAGACGAAGGGCTACGATGTCGGCGGCGCCGACGGCCTGCCCGGCTACAAGACCCGCCGCTCGATCGGCGAATGGCAGGCGAAAAATGGCATGAAGCCCACCTGCTTTCCGACGCCGGATCTGCTCCGGGCGGTGAAGTAGGTCCGGCCGTGCCGCGCCCGCCGGCGGGGTGGCCTGTCTTCGAGCTCTGACCGAATCGTCGAATGCGTCCGGAGCCGGCTTGAGGTCAGGCCAGCCGGAGGCCGGGTGGTCCGGGTGTCGAAGGGATCAATTGGTGGAGTCGATCGGGATCGAACCGACGACCTCGTCATTGCGAACGACGCGCTCTCCCAACTGAGCTACGACCCCACCTGGCTCAAATAGGTAATCCCGCCGGGGCGCTTGCGCAAGATGGGGCCGGCGACATTTGCGAGATGGCGCCTCAGCCCTTGAGCAGATCCCTGTAGGTCTCGCGCAGCAGGTTCTTCTGCACCTTGCCCATGGTGTTGCGCGGCAGTTCATCCACCACCACGATGCGCTTGGGCTGCTTGAAGCGGGCGATCTTCGGCCTGATTGAATCCAGCACCGCGGCCTCGTCGAGCAGCGCTCCCGGCCGGGGGACCAGCACGGCGACGACGCCTTCGCCGAAATCGGCATGCGGCACGCCGATGACGGCGGATTCGAGCACGCCCTGCTCCTCGTCGAGCAAGAGCTCAAGCTCCTTGGGATAGATGTTGTAGCCCCCGGAGATGATCAGGTCCTTGGAGCGGCCGACGATCTGCACATAGCCGTCCGGATCGATCACCCCGACGTCGCCGGTGATGAAGAAGCCGTCGTCGCGGAACTCCTCTTTCGTCTTCTCCGGCATCTGCCAGTAGCCGGCGAACACATTGGGTCCCTTGACCTCGATGATGCCGATCTCGCCCTGCGGCAGCACATGGCCGTCTTCGGCGGCGACGATGCGCAGCTCCACGCCGGGCAGCGGGAAGCCCACCGTGCCGGCCTTGCGCTCGCCGTCATAGGGGTTGGAGGTGTTCATGTTGGTCTCGGTCATGCCGTAGCGTTCGAGAATGCGGTGGCCGGTGCGCTGCTCGAAGAGCACATGGGTCTCGGCCAGCAGCGGGGCGCTGCCGGAAACGAAGAGCCGCATGTGGCCCACCAGCTCGCGGTCGAAGGCCGGCTCGTCGACCAGCCGGGTGTAGAAGGTCGGCACGCCCATCATCGCGGTGGCGTCGGCGATGTTGGCGATGACCGCCTCGGCGCTGAAACCTGGCAGGAAGATCATCGAGGCACCGGCGCCGAGCACCACATTGGTGGCGACGAACAGGCCGTGGGTGTGGAAGATCGGCAGCGCGTGCAGGAGCACGTCGTCCTTCGTGAAGCGCCAGACATCCACCAGCGTCTCGGCGTTGGACAACAGATTGGCATGCGTGAGCATGGCGCCCTTCGAGCGCCCGGTGGTGCCGGAGGTGTAGAGGATGGCGGCAAGGTCCTCGGCGGCGCGGTCGACGCTGTCGAATGCGGCGGGCGCCGCCAGGCCAGCGTCATTGAGCGACCCGCCGCTGATCTCGTGGGTCTGCCAGACGCCCATGGTCTCAAGCCGGATGCCGAGCCGGTCGGTGAGGGCTTCGTAGTCGGTCCGCTTCTTCGGGTCGCAGACGAAGACGCGCGGCGAGGCATTGTCGAGGAAATACTCGATCTCGGCCGGCGTGTAGCCGGTGTTGAGCGGCAGGAAGACGGCGCCGGCGCGAACCACGGCGAGATAGAGCATGATCGCCTCGATCGACTTCGGCACCTGCACGGCGACGCGGTCGCCGGGCTTGACGCCGAGGCCGGAGAGCACATTGGCAAAGCGGCCCGAGACGTCCTCGACATCGCCGTAGCTGTAGCGGCGGCCGTCATCGGGCAGGGTGGCAAACAATGCGTTGCGGCCCTCCGGGGTGGCGAGCTTGTCGGCCAGCAGGCCGTCGAAGAGAAAGTTACGCGCCATTTTTCGCTTTCCTGCTGTTGCTGTTTGCGGCCGCCGCATCGGCCAGCGCCCTGACCTCTCGGGAGGTGAAGACCGTATGGTTCTCGGCAAATCCCTCGTGGAACTGGCTGATCTTCTTGAGGTCGTAGAGATAGTTGACCATCAGCCCGCAGGATTGGCGCACTCCGTTGGGCGACAGGTCGGCGGCGGCATGGATGTCATGGATCATCGCGCCGTTGCCGAGATGAAAGCGCGCCACGGGATCGAGCGGCATGCCGTGGCGGTCCTTCTGGTTGACCAGATAGTCCGCAGCCTGCCGCCGCAGCCACGGCGCCTGGTCCCTGAGCCCGGCGAGGTCGCCGGTTTCGATGGCGGATTCGACGGCGGCCTCGAGGTCGCCCCCCCCGGCGGCACCCGCCTGGGCGGCGTGCGACTGGCGCAGCCAGCGATTGAGCCCCGGAATCGGCGACAGGGTGACGAAGGTGGTGATCGACTTCACCTCGGCGCGCAGATCCTCGACCACCTGCTTGATCAGCGAATTGCCGAAGGAGACGCCGCGCAGGCCGGTCTGGCAGTTGGAAATCGAGTAGAACACCGCCGTGTCCGCGCTCTCCGGATTGAGGATCTCGCGGTTCTCCGCCAGGATCGCCTGCACCGAATTGGGGACGCCCCTGACCAGCGCCACCTCGACGAAGATCAGCGGATCATCGGGCATCGCCGGATGGAAGAAGGCATAGCAGCGCCGGTCGGCCGGCTCGACCCGGCGGCGCAGGTCGTCCCAGTCGTCGATCGCGTGGACCGCTTCGTACTTGATGATCTTTTCGAGAATGTTGGCCGGGCTCTGCCAGTGGATGCGCCTCGGCAGCAGGAAGCCGCGGTTGAACCAGGATCCGAACAGGTGCTGGAAATCGAGATCGGTGCGTCCGAAGGAGGGATGGTCCTTGAGCAGCCGGAGCAGCCTGGAGCGCATCTTGACCAGTTCGCCGGTGGCGCCCTGCACCCGGTTGATGCGGCGGAGCAGTTCCTGGCGCTTCGGCTCGGCGGCCGCCACCAGGCTCGCGAAGGTCTCCGGCGACCGCTCTGCCTGATAGGACGCCGCCAGCGTCTGCAGCCGCCCGGTGTCGATGTCCATGTGCTCGGTGAGATAGTTGAAGAATTCGATCTCGCCGTCCGGCGTGAGCTCGCTGAACCGGGTGAGGATCTGGCGACCCATATTGTCGCCGGAGACCTCTCCCTGGCTGGCGATGAGGTCCTCGCACAGTTCGGTGATGGAGCGTCCGTCCCCCTTGGCGCGGGCGAAGTCCGTCCGTTCGAACAGGGTCGACAGCAGGTCGTAGAAAAACCCCGAACGGTTCACAATGCGGCTCCCATGACCAGTGACGGCAGGAAGGTGGCGATCTGCGGAAAGATGCACAAGAGCACGATGGCGAGAACCATGCACATCACATAGGGCAGCGAGCCGCGCAGGATGGTGCCGAGCGAAATGTCCGGCGCGATCGAGTTGATGACGTAGAGATTGAGGCCGACGGGTGGGGTGATCAGGCCGATTTCCATGTTGATGGTGAGGATCACCGCGAACCAGTAGGGATCGAAACCGGCGCTGAGGATGATCGGCAGCAGGATCGGCGCCGTCATCAGGATGACGGCGACCGGCGGCAGGAAGAAGCCGGCCACCAGCAGGAAGAGGTTGATGATCGCCATCAACACCCAGCGGTTGACGTCGAGATCGGAGATCCAGCCGGCGATGCTCTGGGTGACGAAGGTCGACGACAGCGTGAAGGCGAACAGCTCGGAGGCGGCGATGATCATCATGATCATCACCGATTCCTTGGTCGAATCGCGGAACATGGAGATGAACGGCCGGACCGAGAACATCTTGTAGACCACGACCACCAGCACCAGGCAGAACAGCGCGCCGACGCCGGCGGCCTCCGACGGGGTGGCGACCCCGCCATAGAGCACGAACAGGATGCCGGCGATGATGGCCAGGAACGGCAGCACGCGCGGCAGGATCTCGAGCTTCTCCCGCAGCGAGTAATGCCGGGTCACGTCCGACAGCGTCAGCCCGCTGCGCCAGCAGGAATACAGCGTCCACAGCATGAAGATCGCCGTCAGCATCAGACCGGGGATCACGCCGGCGAGGAACAGCCGTCCGATCGAGGTTTCCGTCGAGATGCCGTAGACGATCATGGTCAGCGAGGGCGGGATCAGGATGCCGAGCGTGCCGCCGGCGGCGATGGACCCCGCCGAGATCTCGTCGGGATAGCCGCGCTTGCGCATTTCCGGAATGCCCATCTTGCCGATGGCGGCGCAGGTGGCGGGCGACGAGCCCGAAAGTGCTGCAAACAGCGAGCAGGCGCCGAGATTGGACAGCACCAGGCCGCCCGGAACCCGGTTGAGCCAGCGGTCGAGCGCCTCGTAGAGGTCCTTGCCCGCCGGGCTGTTGGCGACCGCCGAGCCCATCAGGATGAACATCGGGATCGACACCAGCGTGAACGAGTTGAGCCCGGAGAAGAAGGTTTCGCCGAGAATGTCGAGCGAGCGGAAGCCGTCGGTGATCAGCAGCGTCGCGATCGACACCGCGCCGAGCGCGAAGGCGATGGGCATGCCGATGGCGAACAGCCCGATGAGCGCCGCCAGGATCAGGAGGCCGATTTCCATGGGGCTCATGGGCGCGGCCCTCCGGTTGCGGTCCAGCTCTTGTGGATCTCGGCTATGTATTGCAGGCACAGGATGGCGCCGCCGAGCGGCAGCGGCAGCAGCGGAATCCACAGCGGCAGCGCCCAGACCGTGTCGGTGGTCCAGCCCTTGGACAGCGCCTCGTGGAAATAGTGCCAGCCCGACCAGGCCAGCAGCGCGCAGAAGGCAAGGCTGATGCCGGCGGCCAGAACGTCAAGCGCCCGCTTGGCGTTGCCGCCCAGCATGACGGGCAGCAGGTCGACGGAGACATGGCCCTTGTGCATGAGCACATAGGGTGCGCCGATGAAGGTGGACGCGATCATCGCATAGACCACGAACTCGGTCTGCCAGACGGTGGAGGCGCCCAGAAAATAGCGCATGAAGACCATCTGCGAAACGACAAGCGTGGAGGCGGCGATGAGCAGCATGGACGACAGTCCGCACAGCCGTGACAGGGCCTCGACGACGGCGACATAACGTTTCATTCCGGGATTTCCTCGGATCATGGACCGGGCAGCAGGCCCGGGGGAGGGCGGATCCCCCGGGGTCGGTTGATCACTCGACGGCGAGCGCGTCGTCGATGAGCTTCTGGCCGCCGTCCACCTTCTCGGCGAACTCCTTGTAGGCGGTCTCCTTGGCGATCTTGAGCCAGGCGTCGTAGTCGTCCTTCGACATCGACGTGATCTCGACGCCGGCCTTCTTGAAGATCTCGACCATCTCGTTGTCGAGGCCGGCGGCCTTGGAGTCGAAATACTCCTCCGCCTTCTGCCCCGCGGCCATCACCGCGGCCTGCTGCTCCGGCGTCAGCCGGTCATAGGTCTCCTTCGAGATCAGCATCGGCTCGTACATGAACCACAGCGCGTTCTCACCCGGCTCGGTCAGGCACTTGACCTGCTCGTAGAGCCGGTAGGAGACGAACGAGCCCGACGAGGTGTTGGTGGCGTCGAGCACGCCGGTCTGCATGCCGGTGTAGATTTCCGAGGACGCCATCGACGAGATCGACGCGCCGGCGCCGACCAGCATCTGCTCGAAGGCCGGACCCGCGGCGCGGGTGACCTGGCCCTTGATCGTGTCGGGAGAGGTGATGCAGTTCTTCTTCGAGGCAAATGCGCCGCCGAGCCAGGCATCGGCAATGACGATGGCGCCGCTGTCGGTCACCAGCTTCTTGATCTCGTCCATGAAGGGGGAATCATTGAGCCGCTTGGCGCGGTCGTGGTTGCGCACCAGGCCCGGCATCAGCGTGGCCGAGAACTGCGGCACCCGGCCGGAGGCGTAGTCGAGCGGGAACGAGGTGATGTCGAGCTGGCCCTTGGTCAGCGCGCCCCACTGGTCCTTGGCCTTGAACAGCGACTGGTTGGGATAGACCTGGACGTCGAGCCCGACATTGGCGGCGGCCAGTTCCTTGGCGAAGACCTGCACCATTTCGTCGCGGGCGTCGCCCTTGCCGCCCGGAAACTGGTGCGATGCCTTCAGGGTCTCGGCCTGCGCCAGACCGGTGAAGGCGATGGATGCGGCAAGCACGCTTGCGAGCGCAGAAAGTCGTGTCGTCATCATGGTTTCCTCCCGGATGATTGGTCATGGAAGGACTCCTCCAGCCCTGCCACTTCGGCAATCGGACCATTTTATGGATGCAATGTCAAATCTCTTGTATACAAAAAGAATGAATTTGCATTCTCGCACGGATCGGCCATGATGGTTTTATGGGCACACGCATTGCAGACCGCGTTCGCGAACAGATCGAGCAGATGATCGTCACCGGCGAGTTCGCCGACGGCGAGCGGCTCGACGAGGTCAAGCTCGCCGAGCAGTTCGGCGTCTCGCGCACGCCGCTGCGCGAGGCCTTCCAGTCGCTGGCGGCCTCCGGGCTGCTGACCCTCGAGGCGCGCCGCGGCGCCTTCATCCGCCATCCCGACTTCGTCGAGCTGGTCGAGATGTTCGAGGTCATGGCCGAACTCGAGGCGATGTGCGGTTTCCGGGCGGCGCGGCGGGTCACCGAGCGGCAGATGACCGACATCGGCCTGACCATCGATGCCTGCGAGGCGGCGATCGCCGCGGGCGATTCCGACGAGTACTACCGGGAAAACGAAAAATTCCACCATCTGCTCTACGAGGCCAGCGGCAACCGCTTCCTGGCCCGCGAGGCGGCCCGGCTGCACAAGCGGCTCAAGCCCTACCGGCGCATGCAGCTGCGCGTCAACGGCCGCATGCCGCAGTCCATGCGCGAGCACCGGGCCGTCTTCGCCGCCCTCGAACGCTCCGATTCCAAGGCCGCGGCGGCCACGCTGCGCCTGCATGTCGCCATCCAGGGCGAGCGCTTCAACGATCTGATGGCGAGCTACCGCCAGATGGGCGCCCGCAAGGCCGGCTGAGCGCCGGCCGAGTCAGTCCGCCCGGTCGTGCCCGGCCGCGGTCAGTCGGGTGAGCCAGGTCCGACATCTAGATCGTGCATCTGAGCCCCCGGCACCGGCGCTTCCGCGAAAACCCGGCCTTTTCACGAATCCATTGCATCACAGATCATCCTCCCAATTCTGCCCGCCATAGAACAGCCGGAGAACAGTCACGGTTTGATCTGAGACCATGAAGGCGATGGTGACGCACCTTTCAAAGCCGATGACGCGCAGACCTGCCCGAATGTCATCACGGGCCTGACCGCGCTCGGACATCAGGTCGAAACCGCTGCAGTAGCGTTCGATTCGTTCGATATAGGTGATGGCGACATCAGCGCTCGCCTTGGCGCTGATGCACTCCTAATGCATATCGCCCGAAAGTGTGCAGCGGTTTCGGGACCACGACATGCATAAACAAAGACCCGAAGCCCATAGATCCGCGCGCGCTTCCGGCGCAAAGACGATGTCCCGCTCTTTCACCCGGCGCCTTTTTCCTTCAGCGCGTGTCGTGCGCGGATGTCATCAAAAACAGACCTTGCCGGAATGCCGCGCGACGGGTCGGCACGCATGGCATCATAGGAGGAAGCAACCTCATGGCGCAGCCAGTCTTCAATGGCGCGGTCACGCTCCTGCAGGGCGCGAAGTCCCGCGCGAACAACCTCGCTTGCCGAGGCGTAGTCTCCCGACTTGACTTTCTGATCGATATAGCTGGCATGCTCATCGGGAAGGCTGATTGTTCGCTTGTCCATGATCGCTCCTCATCCCGCAGGATGACACATTGTATGATTTATTCATACCATATTGTCGCGGGGCATGGGGAGCTTTACTTCAGCATCATCGTCTCAGGGTCATGCAACAGCTGAAAGCCTGGCAATTGCCCCCTTCGGAAACGTGTGCTGAAGCCGACGCAACGGCCAGCGGGGTGCCCACGGCGTGCGGCAGACGGCGTCGATTCGGCGGCAGGATCGGGAAGGTGGTTGGTGGAGCCAAGCGGGATCGAACCGCTGACCTCCTGCATGCCATGCAGGCGCTCTCCCAGCTGAGCTATGGCCCCGTACCAGCGGGCACACCCGAAGGTGGGCCCCGTCAGACTGCCGATCCCCTGGGCGGGGTGGGCAGGTGCGGCTTCTTACGTCTCAAGCCGCACAAGATCAAGATCAAAATGAATGAGGGGCGACAAAGTTTTGTCGCGCCGCCCCGCAGGCCTCACTGATCGTCGTCGTCGTCATTGACGCCGATGATGTCGCTGACATCGTCGTCGTCATCATCGTCGTCGTCGGCGAGGAACGTGTCGTCGTCGTCGTCGTCGATTTCCACATCGTCGTCATCGTCGTCGAGATCCGGAACGTCGTCGTTCTTGGCCTTCTTGGTGACCTTCGAGCCGACGGTCGTGTCCTCGTCGGCTTCGTCGAGCGAGACGATTTCCACATCCGGCGATTCGACGTCGACTTCCTCGACGTCTTCTTCGACCTCTTCCTCGTCTTCTTCCTTTTCCTTCTCCTTGGCTTTCACCTTGGCGGCAATCGTTTCCTCAAAGTAGGACAACGGGTAGGATTTGCCGGTGAAGGGCGAGACGATCGGATCACGGTTGAGATCGTAGAATTTGCGCCCGGTTTCCGGGCATACACGCTTAGTTCCAAGTTCCGGTTTTACCACTGTCGAAGCCTCTTGAACTGTATGGATGCAGGGCACTCCGGTGCCCGACCTTCCATTTGGCAAGTCCGGTCCCCATAATCATCTTGTGCCGGTCTGTCAAAGCCAATCTCGCCCATAATTTGTTTGCCGCAGGATGACGCCGTCCCGGGCCTGTGTTAGGCAGGCGCCCGGAGCGGGCCGGATCGGGCCCGGCATGCGTGACAACCGGATTTGGTAGATGAGCCACACAGAGACCGCCCCGACCCCCGCCACCGCCCGCCGGAGCTCCGCGCTCTCGGGCGATATCCGCATTCCCGGCGACAAGTCGATCTCGCATCGCTCCTTCATGTTCGGCGGGCTCGCCTCCGGCGAAACCCGCATCACCGGCCTGCTTGAGGGCGAGGACGTCATCAACACCGGCCGCGCCATGCAGGCCATGGGCGCCTCGATCCGCAAGGACGGCGACACCTGGATCATCCAGGGCACCGGCAATGGCTGCCTGCTGGCGCCTGAGGCGCCGCTGGACTTCGGCAATGCCGGCACCGGCTGCCGGCTGACCATGGGTCTCGTCGGCGTCTATGATTTCCCGTCCACCTTCATCGGCGACGCCTCGCTGTCGCGGCGGCCGATGGGGCGCGTGCTCGATCCGCTCAGGCTGATGGGCGTGCAGGTGACGTCCGAGCCGGGCGACCGGCTGCCGGTGACCCTGCGCGGCCCGGCCATTCCCACGCCGATCAGCTACCGGGTGCCGATGCCCTCGGCCCAGGTCAAGTCCGCCGTGCTGCTGGCCGGCCTCAACACGCCGGGCGTCACCACCGTGATCGAGCCGGTGATGACGCGCGACCACACCGAAAAGATGCTCGCCGGCTTCGGCGCCGATCTCACGGTGGAGACCGACGCCGCCGGCGTCCGCACCATCCGGCTCGAGGGCCGTGGCCGGCTCACCGGCCAGGTCATCGACGTGCCGGGCGACCCGTCCTCCACCGCCTTTCCGCTGGTCGCGGCCCTCTTGGTGCCCGGCTCCGACGTCACCATCCGCAACGTGCTGATGAACCCGACCCGCACCGGCCTGATCCTGACGCTGCGCGAGATGGGCGCCGACATCGAGATCCTCGACCCCCGGCTCGCCGGCGGCGAGGATGTCGCCGACCTGCGCGTGCGCGCCTCCGAGCTCACCGGCGTGACCGTGCCCGCCGAGCGCGCGCCCTCGATGATCGACGAATATCCGGTGCTCGCCGTCGCCGCCTGCTTTGCCCGCGGCGAGACGGTGATGACCGGGCTCGACGAATTGCGGGTCAAGGAATCCGACCGTCTGGCGGCCGTCGCCCGTGGCCTCGAACTCAACGGCGCCGACTGCACCGAAGGCCCCGACTGGCTCTCGGTGCGCGGCCGGCCCGACGGCAGGGGGCTCGGCAACCCGTCCCCGGACGCCCGCGTGGTCACCTGGCTCGATCACCGCATCGCCATGAGCTTTCTGGTCATGGGCCTGGCGAGCGAGCACCCGGTCACGGTTGACGACGCTGCCATCATCGCGACAAGCTTTCCGGAATTCATGCAGCTGATGGCCGGCCTCGGCGCCGACATTCAGCAGAGCTAGACTGTGCCTGCAACAACGGGAGAAAGCCGATGAGTGCGATCAGGGTGGCGATGATTGTCGGAGGCGGCAGCGGCATCGGCGCGGCGGCGGCGCGCAAGCTGGCGGAAAACGGCCATGCGGTGGCGATCCTGTCGTCCTCGGGCAGGGGCGAGGAACTGGCGCTTGAACTCGGCGGTCTCGGCTTCACCGGCTCCAACCGCTCGACTGAGGATCTCAAGGCGTTCACCGACCAGGTGATGGAGCGCTTCGGCCGCATCGACGTGCTGGTCAACGGCGCCGGCCACGGCCCGAAGGGCGACGTGCTGGAGATCGCCGACGAGGACTGGTATCTCGGCATGGAGTTCTACCTGCTCAACGTCATCCGCGCCGCCCGCCTGGTCACGCCCATCATGCAGGCGCAGAAATCCGGCTCCATCGTCAACATCTCGACCTACGCCACCTTCGAGCCGGAAGCGTTGTTCCCCACCTCGGGCGTCTTCCGCGCCGGGCTGGCCGCCTTCACCAAATTGTTTGCCGACCGGTACGCCGCCGACAATGTGCGCATGAACAATGTCCTGCCCGGCTTCATCGATTCGCTGCCGGAGAAGGAAGACCGTCGCGCCCGCATCCCCATGGGCCGCTATGGCACCGTCGAGGAGGTGGCCGAGCTGATCCTGTTCCTGGCGTCCGAGAAATCCGGCTACATGACCGGCCAGAATCTGCGCGTCGACGGCGGCATCACGCGCTCGGTGTGAGCGGCGCAACGGAGACGGCGATGGGCACCGAGATCACATTCCATTACGACATCCTCTCGCCCTTTGCCCATGTGGCGCTGGCGCGGCTGGACGAACTGCCCGCCGGCTGCGTGATCGTGCCGCGGCCGGTGCTGCTCGGTGCGCTCTTGTCGCACTGGGGCCAGCGCGGCCCGGCGGAGATCGCGCCCAAGCGGCTGCACACCTACCGCATCGCGGCCTTTCTCGGCGAGCGGCACGGCCTGGCGATGCGGTTTCCGCCGCGCCATCCGTTCAATCCGCTGGCCGGCCTGCGCATCCTCGCCGGCGCCAATGGCGGCGCCGGGGCGGATCTGGCGATGGTGCGCCGCGCCTTCGATTTCGTCTTCCGGCAGGGCCGCGCGCCCGACAATGCGCTCGACCTCGAGGCCTTCGCCGCGGCCGTCGGCGCGCCGGCGGAGCTCGCCGGCGACGATGCCGCCAAGGCCGCGCTCCGGCGCTCGACCGAGGAGGCGATCTCCCTCGGCGTCTTCGGCGTGCCGAGCTTCGTGGTCGACACCGCGTCGGGTCCCGAGCTGTTCTGGGGCGTTGACGCCTTCGACATGCTCAAGGCCTTTCTCGCCGATCGCGAGATGTTCTCGCGCGAGCCTTTTGCGCATCTCGGCGGCATCGAAGTCGGCGTGGAGCGCAAGTGAGCCCGGCCGTCCCGGTCCCCGTTCCCGTCATCGCCATCGATGGTCCCGCGGCCGCCGGCAAGGGCACGCTCGCCCGGCGCCTGGCCGAGCTTTACGGCTTTCACCATCTCGACACCGGGCTCACCTACCGGGCGACCGCCAGGGCGCTGATCGACCGCGGCCTGCCGCTCGACGACGAGGCTTTGGCAGCCGAGGTGGCCGCCGGCCTCGATCTCGGCCGGCTTGACCGCGCCGTGCTCTCGGACCACGCCATCGGCGAGGCCGCCTCGCAGGTGGCGGTGATGCCCAAGGTGCGCCGGGCGCTGGTCGAGGCGCAGCGCCGCTTTGCGCTGACCCCGCCGGGCACCGTGCTCGACGGCCGCGACATCGGCACCGTCGTCTGCCCCGATGCGCCACTCAAGCTCTACGTCACCGCCAGCCCGGAGGTCCGCGCCCGCCGGCGCTGCGACGAGATCCGCGCCGGCGGCGGCGAGGCCGATTTCGACCGCATCCTCGCCGACATCCGGCTGCGCGACGCCCGCGACTCGGGCCGCGCCGATTCACCGCTCCGTC
Source organism: Hoeflea marina (assembly GCF_003182275.1). Taxonomy (GTDB): domain Bacteria; phylum Pseudomonadota; class Alphaproteobacteria; order Rhizobiales; family Rhizobiaceae; genus Hoeflea; species Hoeflea marina. Next base: position 612,130 of record NZ_QGTR01000003.1, on the reverse strand, counting down.
CCGCTGACGATGCGCACTTGCTTGACACGAGCGAAATGGGTATAGAGGCCGCGTTCGAGACGGCCCGCAGACTTGTGGATGCCGCTCTGGGTCTTTGACCAAGCCGGATATCTGTCACTGCGCCAGACCCGCCCGCCGCTCCCTTGAGAGACCGGGCAGACAGGAATTCGGTCCGATTAACACCAACCGGGCGCATTCAGCCGCTGATCAAGCGGTTCCAGGAGTTTTTATGGTAGAAGCAGTATCCATGAAGGATGATTTCGCATCCCTCTTCGCAGAATCTTTGGCGACAAATGATCTGGGCGAAGGGTACGTTGCCAAGGGCATCGTCATCGCCATCGAAAAGGACGTTGCCATCATCGACGTCGGCCTCAAGGTCGAAGGTCGCGTGCCGCTGAAGGAATTCGGCGTCAAGGGCAAGGACGGCGTGCTGAAGGTCGGCGACGAAGTCGAAGTCTATGTCGAGCGCATCGAGAATGCCCTGGGTGAAGCCGTTCTGTCGCGCGAGAAGGCTCGCCGCGAGGAAAGCTGGGTTCGCCTGGAAGTCAAGTTCAATGCCCAGGAACGCGTTGAAGGCGTCATCTTCAACCAGGTCAAGGGTGGCTTTACCGTCGATCTCGACGGCGCCGTGGCCTTCCTGCCGCGCAGCCAGGTCGACATCCGCCCGATCCGCGACGTCTCGCCGCTCATGCACATCCCGCAGCCCTTCGAAATCCTCAAGATGGACAAGCGCCGCGGCAACATCGTCGTCTCGCGCCGCACCGTGCTCGAAGAGAGCCGCGCCGAACAGCGCTCGGAAATCGTCCAGAACCTTGAAGAAGGCCAGACGGTCGAAGGCATGGTCAAGAACATCACCGATTACGGTGCGTTCGTTGATCTCGGCGGCATCGACGGCCTGCTGCACGTCACCGACATGGCCTGGCGCCGCGTCAACCACCCCTCCGAGATCCTGTCGATCGGTCAGTCCGTCAAGGTGCAGATCATCCGCATCAACCAGGAAACCCATCGCATCTCGCTGGGCATGAAGCAGCTCGAGAGCGATCCCTGGGATGGCATCGGCGTCAAGTACCCGTCCGGCAAGCGCATCACCGGCACCGTGACCAACATCACCGACTACGGCGCATTCGTCGAGCTGGAGCCGGGCATCGAAGGCCTCATCCACGTCTCGGAAATGTCCTGGACCAAGAAGAACGTGCATCCCGGCAAGATCCTGTCGACGACGCAGGAAGTCGACGTCGTCGTGCTCGAGGTCGACCCCAACAAGCGCCGCATTTCGCTCGGCCTCAAGCAGACGCTCGAGAATCCGTGGGAAGTGTTTGCCCAGACCCATCCGTCGGGCACCGAAGTCGAAGGCGAAGTCAAGAACAAGACCGAGTTCGGCCTGTTCATCGGCCTCGACGGCGATGTCGACGGCATGGTTCACCTCTCCGACCTCGACTGGAACCGTCCGGGCGAACAGGTCATCGAGGAGTTCAACAAGGGCGACATGGTCAAGGCCGTGGTTCTTGACGTCGATGTCGACAAGGAACGCATCTCGCTCGGCATCAAGCAGCTCGGCAAGGATTCGGGCGGCGACGCCGGTGCTGCCTCGGGCGAACTGCGCAAGAACGCGATCGTCTCGGCCAAGGTCACCGCGATCACCGACGGCGGCATCGAGGTCGCCCTGGTCGATCACGAGGGGATGGATTCCTTCATCCGCCGCTCCGACCTGTCGCGCGACCGTGACGAGCAGCGCCCCGAGCGCTTCTCGGTCGGCCAGCTTGTTGACGCCCGCGTCACCAACTACTCGCGCAAGGACCGCAAGGTGACGCTGTCGATCAAGGCGCTGGAAATCGCCGAAGAGAAGCAGGCCGTGGCCCAGTTCGGCTCGTCCGACTCGGGCGCGTCGCTCGGCGACATCCTGGGCGCCGCGCTCAAGAAGCAGAACAGCGAAGACTGATCCCCGATCGGTTTGCCGCAGACATCAGCCCGCCGGAGCGATCCGGCGGGCTTTTTCGTGCGGCGTGCAGGCAGGCGCGGCGGGCCTCAGGGATCGAGCCCGATGTCGCGCCGGACATGGCGGGAGAGATCGCGCAGATCCGCGTGCGTCGCGCGGACGCGGCGGCGGGCCTGCAGTTCGCGCCAGAGTGCGGCGGCGAAGCGGCCGAGCCGGCTGAGCGGTCCCGTCACAGCGGCGCGACCGTGATCGGGAGCGCCCCGGCATGGCGGGGACGGGGAGAGGAGGGGCGGTGACAGGCGTGTGCTCTGGGTCATGGACGCAAATCTGGCGTGGAAAGCCGTTGAAGACCAACCGAATGGCGGGTAGTATGCATAAGGAGTCCTGATGCATGACCCAGTCCCGCCTGCCGCCGCTTGCCACCATCCGCGTCTTCGAGGCCGCCGCCCGTCATCTCAGCTTCACCCGCGCCGCAGCCGAGCTCGGCATGACCCAGGCGGCGGTGAGCTACCAGATCCGGGTGCTGGAGGAGCGGGTCGGCCAGCCGCTGTTCCTGCGCCGGCCGCGGCAGGTCTCGCTGACGCCGGCGGGCGCCCGGCTGGCGCCGCAGCTGAGCGAGGCCTTCGGCCGGCTGGGGGCTGCCTTCGACGAACTCTCCGATGACATCGCCGGCACGCTTCTCGTCAACACCGTGCAGACCTTCGCCTCCCACTGGCTGGCCTCGCGCATCGGCCATTTCCAGCTCTCCAACCCGGCGCTCGCCATCCGGCTCGAATCCGCCTCGGAGCTGATCGATTTTCGCCGCCACCAGGCCGACGTCGCCATCCGCTCGGGCCGCGGCGACTGGCCCGGCCTGATCTCGCACCGGCTGTTCGAGCTCACCTTCACGCCGATGCTGAGCCCGGCGCTGGCTGAGACGATCGGCGGCCTCGCCACGCCGGCCGACATCCTGCGGCTGCCGATCATCGATGCGACCGATCCGTGGTGGAGGATCTGGTTTTCGGCCGCCGGGCTCGACCCGAAGCTGCTCGACGGCCGCGTCGCCAGCCAGATGGGGGCGCAGGCGGTGGAGGCGCAGGTGGCCATCGCCGGCACCGGGGTGGCGATGCTCACTCCCGAGTTTCACCGGGAGGAGCTGGCGCGCGGCCGGCTGCTGCAGCCCTTCGACATTGTCGGCCGCTCGGGCGGCGCCTACTGGCTGGTCTATCCGGAGGGACGCCGCAACCTGCCGCGGATCAGGCGCTTCCGCGACTGGATCCTGGCCGAGGCCGGACGGGCCTGAGGCGCGCCTCGGCCAGCGGCGCGCCGGGGCCTTGCCTTCAGCTGTGGGCGAAGATGTCGGTGTCGTCCCAGCCGAGAAGGTCGAGCTTGGCGCGCGTCGGCAGGAAGGCGAAGCAGGCCTCGGCATGGTCGAGCCGCCCGTCGCGGTTGAGCCGCTCGGTCAGCTTGCGGGCAAGCGCATGCAGGTGCAGCACGTCGGAGGCGGCATAGTCGAGCTGCGCCGGCGTCAGTTCCTCGGCCGCCCAGTCCGACGACTGCTGCTGCTTGGACAGGTCGATCTCGAGCATCTCCTTCGTCAGGTCCTTGAGGCCGTGGCGGTCGGTGTAGGTGCGTGAGAGCCGCGAGGCGATCTTGGTGCAGAACACCGGCCGGCAGGTCACGCCGAAGCTCTGGAACAGCACGGCGATGTCGAAGCGGCCGTAATGGAACAGCTTGCGCCGGCTGTCGTCGGCAAGCAGCGCCACAAGGTTGGGGGCGCTGGTCTGGCCGGCGGCGATCTGGATGACGTCGGCCGATCCGTCGCCCGGCGACAATTGCACCACGCACAGCCGGTCGCGCCGCGGCACCAGCCCCAGCGTCTCGGTGTCGATGGCGATGTCGGAGGTGTAGCGGGCGGCGTCCGCGGCGGAAATGTCACCCTTGTGCAGCCGGATCTTCGTCATGGTGGCGGTCCTGTTGGTCTTGGACCGCTATAGACCCGCGCCGCCGCCATCGCAACCGCAGGCGGCATCCGGCGGGGTGTGCGCATGTCGGAGGTGACCGGGGGTGTCGGACGGCCCCTCCACACCGTCACCCCGGACTTGATCCGGGGTCCAGCCACCGCGCGTCCGCGCGGTGAGAGACTCCTTTCGAGGTGACACCCCGGGGAGTCCCCGGCTCGCGGACGCGAGCCCGCTGGATGCCGGCTCGGGGGCCGGCATGACGGCGGAGAGGGTGTCGTCGGCATCAGACATCGGGCGGCGCTTCCGAACCTGAACATGCACTCCGGACAAGCGTTGCGCCCCGCACCCCCGCCCGTCACCCCGGCCCCTCCACACCGTCACCCCGGACTTGATCCGGGGTCCAGCCACCGCGCGTCCGCGCGGTGAGAGACTCCTTTCGAGGTGACACCCCGGGAGTCCCCGGCTCGCGGACGCGAGCCCGCTGGATGCCGGCTCGGGGGCCGGCATGACGGCGGAGAGGGTGTCGTCGGCATCAGACATCGGGCGGCGCTTCCGAACCTGAACATGCACTCCGGACAAGCGTTGCGCCCCGCACCCCCCGCCCGTCACCCCGGCCCCTCCACACCGTCACCCCGGACTTGATCCGGGGTCCAGCCACCGCGCGTCCGCGCGGTGAGGGACTCCTTTCGAGGTGACGCGCCGGGAGTCCCACGGCTCGGGGGCCGGCATGACACCAGAGAGGGCGTCGTCGCCCCCCCCCCCGGCGCCTCCGATCCACCCCGTTCCCCTCACCCTGAGGTGGCCGCGTGAGCGGCCCTCGAAGGGCGAGAGGCCGGGCGGTGCAACGCCCTTCAATTTTCGCGCCCTTGCGTCAGCGCGCCGAAACGCAGACGGCCGGGCAGGGCCCGGCCGTCGCGATGGCACATTTGCGGAACCGGGGTCCCGCGAACCGGCCTCAGTAGGGGCAGGCTTCGTCCGACATGTAGTCGTGGACTTCGATCTTGCCGGCGATGATGTCGGCCTTGGCGGCCTCCACGGCGGCCTTCATCTCGTCGGTGACCAGCGGCGCGTTGTTCTCGTCCATCGCGTAGTCGACGCCGCCTTCCTTGAGGCCGAGCACGTTGAAGCCGTAGTCGAACTTGTCGTCCTTGGCGTCCATGAAGGCGTTGTAGACGGCGACGTCGACGCGCTTGAGCATCGAGGTCAGCACCTTGCCGGGCTGCTGGCCGTTCTGGTTGGAATCCACCCCGATGCCGAGCGCGCCGTTGTCGGCGGCCGCCTGCAGCACGCCGATGCCGGTGCCGCCGGCCGCCGCGTAGATGACGTCCGAGCCCTGGTCGATCTGCGACTTGGTGATCTCGCCGCCCTTGACCGGGTCGTTCCAGGCGTCAGGGGTCGAGCCGGTCATGGCTTCCAGCACCTTGCCCTCGGGCTTGGTGGCCATGACCCCGCCCTTGTAGCCGCAGGCGAACTTGCGGATCAGCGGAATGTCCATGCCGCCGACGAAGCTGACCGTGCCGGACTTCGACGCCAGCGCCGCCATCACGCCGACCAGGTAGGAGCCCTCCTGTTCCTTGTAGACCACCGAGCGCACATTGGGCGCGTCCACCACCATGTCGATGATGGCGAAATTGGTCTCCGGATACTGGGCGGCGACCTTCTGCAGCGCCTCGCCCCAGGAGAAGCCGGCCATGACGATCGGGTTGTTGCCGTCGCGGGCGAAGCGGCTCAAGGCCTGCTCGCGCTGCGAATCGTTGGAGATCTCGAAATCGCGGTACTCGATGCCGGTTTCGGTCTTGAACTTCTCGGCGCCGTTGAAGGCGGCTTCGTTGAAGGACTTGTCGAATTTTCCGCCAAGGTCGTAGATGATGGCGGGCTTGATGTCCGCGGCCAGCGCGGTGGCGGACATGGCGGCCACGGCGAGGAAGCTCAAAAGCGTGCGTTTCATGATGTGCAGCCCTGTTTTGTGTTGATCTTTGGGGGTCCTCCCGCAGCCCTTGCGGGCAAACCTGCGGAAACCACCGGCCGGGGCCCGGCCGGAAGAAGCCCATCTTTGCACGGCTTTTGCGAGAATCCAACGCCGATCTGGCTGAGCCGGCGTGGAAAACCGCGCCGCCGCCCTCACGCGCCGACGCAGGCGACCCCGGTGCCGCGCAGGCCGCAATAGCCGCCCGGATTCTTGGCCAGATACTGCTGGTGGTAGGGCTCGGCATAGTAGAACTCGGCGGCCGGCGCGATTTCCGTCGTCACCCGCCCGGTGTGGCCGGCGGCGGCAAGGGCTGCCTGGTAGCTGTCGCGGGCTTTTGTGGCGACCTCCGCCTGCGCCTGGCTGGTCGTGTAGATCGCCGAGCGGTAGGTGGTGCCGATGTCGTTGCCCTGGCGCATGCCCTGGGTCGGATCGTGCTCCTCGAAGAACACCGTGAGCAGCCGCTCGTAGGAGATGACGGCGGGGTCGAAGACCACCATCACCACCTCGGTGTGGCCGGTGAGCCCGGTCACGGTCTCCTGGTAGGTCGGGTTCGGGGTGATGCCGCCGGCATAGCCCGAGGCGGTGACGTGCACGCCCGGCAGCTTCCAGAACAATCGCTCCACGCCCCAGAAGCAGCCCATGCCGAAATAGGCGGTCTCCATGCTGTCCGGCCACGGGCCCTTCAGCGCCGCGCCGTTGACGAAATGGGTCTCGGCGGTGGCGATCGGCTCGCTGCGGCCGGGCAGCGCCTCGGCGGGCTTGGGCATGGCGGTCTTCTTGTTGAACATGTCGATGAGAAACATTCCGTCACCTCGCGTGTGGATGGGGTTCAGGCGGAGAACCGCCCGGCGGGCCGGCTGCGCCGGTAGCCCAGCAAGTGGAACAGGAGCGACAGCGCCAGGAAGACGGCGAAGGTCGGCTGCAGCAGCACCCACTGGATCACCGGATCCCAGACGAAGGGGTGCAGGTGGCGCTGCACCGTGGCCTGCGCCAGGTTGAGCGTGTCGGGGCTGAACTGGAACCAGGCCGCGCCCAGGAGCGTGAACTCCGGTCCGCCGGCTGCCACCGACTGGATCGCGTCGACGACGCCGGCGATCACCGCGACGACGAGAAACAACAGGCTGATGATCCTGAGCACGAACCGCATTCAAAGCCTCCCGGCGGGCCTCCGGACCGGCGTTCTGCCACGCCCGGATCCGCTGTAGCCATGACATAGGCGCGCCGGCCGCCCGGCGCAATCCCCGGCCCGGCGGGCGGCCTTCAAACGAAGTCACGATAACGTCAAATAGCGGTTGCCAAGCAAGGCGTCTTGACTATAGTGCCGCCCGAACCGGTAGCCCGGCGCGCCTGTGTCGGCCGCCTGTTTCCGGATCACCGCAAGCCGGGAAACCGGCGGCGTTTGGGTGACCTCCCGACGTGGCGGCATGCGGAGAGGTGGCCGAGTGGTCGAAGGCGCACGCCTGGAAAGTGTGTAGGCGGGGAACCGTCTCGAGGGTTCGAATCCCTCTCTCTCCGCCATAAACGCCCACCTGTCTTGCAAATATCGAAGGATCCGGTCGATTCTGCCGGCCTGCTGCGAACAGCCCGAGAATAAGGCCGTTCGATATGGGGGGGTGTCGAACCAGTTTGCGTGAGATCCGGCGACGGCAAAAGTGTCTGCAAAGCGGAGAGCGGCTGATCTGTCCTCGCACCTGAATGTTGACAGTGGCAAGGCTCGAGACAAGCGGCGGTCGTCTCGCGACGGCATAGCTATTGCTTCTCTAGCGGGTCATCGCCAGCGCCAGCGAGAACAGTCCGGATCGCCGCGATGTCCTGAACCAGTTGCGAAATGAGGCCATAATTGGCTTCGAAAAGCAGGGCTTCGATGCCCACCAGAACGCGGAGGGTTCTTGGGACTCGGTGGTCGAGTATGAGCGGGGGTGCCCGTGTTCCGTCCGTAGTAGCAGCGACAATCGAATGTTCGCGGCATAGGAGCCGACCGGCCACGGAGCTGTCATGGTCCCATCAGCCACAATAATCTGTACACTCCATTTCATTCTCGGAACAAAAAGAGAACAAGCATTGATGGCTAGGGAGTTTAGTGTCATTTTGTCAAAAAATCACCCAGCAACGATTCGAGGGCAAAATGCGCCACACTACCCGGACGGAATTTACGGCTCTTCGGGAGAAGGCGGGAATGACCATTGCACAGGCAGCCGAATTATTGGACGTCTCGATGAGGACGGCAAGACGTTATGAGGACGGTGAAAGCCAACCCCGCCGTCTTGAGCTCAAAGCTCTCGAAAGAATCTCCCAACAAGGGATGAAGGAGCCATCGATACGGTTTCGTTTTATTGATTTGTTCGCAGGTATCGGTGGTCTCCGCCTTGGCTTCGAGAGTATTGGTGGTCATTGTGCTTTTACCTGCGAGTGGGATCCGCACAGCCAGAAAACTTACACCCTGAACTACCGTGACAATCACGAGATAGGTGGTGACGTCCGTGAATATTCGCAGGATCCGAGCAAGGTTCCGGAACACGACGTTCTTTTGGCGGGATTCCCATGCCAGCCGTTTTCGATCGCAGGAGTTTCTAAGAAGAACGCTCTTGGACGTCCTCACGGCTTCCTTTGCGATACTCAAGGGACTCTGTTCTTTGACACCGCACAGATTATTGCCCATCATCGGCCTGTCGCTTTCGTCTTGGAAAACGTGAAGAACCTTGAAAGGCATGATAGCGGGCGAACCTTTGCCACTATCATGAACGTTCTGACAAATGAGTTGGGCTATCATGTCCAGCACCGGGTGATCAGCTCGGAGGCGTGGGTCCCGCAAAAACGGGAGCGGGTATTTATCGTCGGTTTCAGGGAGCCGACAGACTTCGATTTCAAATCTCTTGTTATCCCCGACGCGAAGAATGGTCCGAAGCTGGGCAGCATTCTCGAACCTCACGAAGATGTCGACCCGAAGTATACCCTAACACCACGCCTTTGGGAGTATCTCCAGAATTACAAAGCCAAACATCAGTCCAAAGGTAATGGGTTCGGCTTCAGCCTCTTCGGACCAAATGACGTGACGCGTACACTGTCGGCGCGTTACTACAAGGATGGTTCAGAGATCCTGGTTGAGCAACCAGGGAAAAGACCAAGGCGTCTGACGCCACTCGAGTGCGCACGATTGATGGGCTTTGACCGCGGCGACCGGCGTTTCAGGATTACGGTTTCCGATACGCAAGCCTACCGGCAGTTCGGCAACGCTGTTGTAGTCCCCGTCGTTGAATTTGTCGCGCGGGCGATGCAAAGGCACATTATGTCAGCTGTGCGAAAGGCTGAGCATGAGCCGGCGATCATGGCAAATATTCGTTCTGTGACAAGACCTGACAAAATGCCGATTATCGCGAATGGCTGATACGGTTTCTCCCAAGGTCAGAAGCCGGATGATGTCTGGTATCCGGGGCAAAGACACAAAACCAGAGATGATTGTGAGGCGTGGGCTTCATGCACTTGGTTTTCGCTTTCGTCTGCATGACAAACACCTGCCCGGAAAACCTGATATAGTATTTCCTAAATTCCGAGCGGTGATTTTTGTGCACGGTTGTTTCTGGCATGGCCATCATTGTCACCTCTTCAAATGGCCATCAACCCGTACGGAATTCTGGCTGTCCAAGATTAATCGTAACCAGGAGGTTGATGCTCGCTCGGAATCCCTTCTTGAAAAGGATAAGTGGCGCCAGTGCATAGTCTGGGAGTGTGCCGTAAAGGGGCGAGCCAAGCTTCCCTTGGAAGAATTGATTGCAGAATGTGCACGATGGCTCGAGACTGATGTAGTTAAGCTGGAAATCCAAGGGCGGGACACATGAAGAGGGATCTAGTCGCTGGAAATCGCCCATACTCCTGCACCTGTTGGAATTTTCTTGCCGGAAGAACACTCCCGCCTTCCTGATCTGGCTGCTGAAGAGTACGAAGCGTTGCAGCTGAGAGCACAGGGCGCGTTCTTGTTTACATCGCGAACTCCTAATTGACCCATCAATGGACACGTCGGAAACCTTGGAGGCGGATCCGACCCAACTTCGGACTCGCTTCGTACAACGCAATAACTGATAACCGCCGCCCTTCGGGATAGCCTGTGAATACAGCCCACAAGGTTGGAGCGGCAGTATTTATCTCTTTGCCTGACAGACGCCAGCGCCACCCGAGGTTATTTGCAAAACGATCATATTCGCCCTGGGATTGCTCATATGTCTCCTCCGCTTCCCGCCACCAAGTAAGCCAAGTGGCATCAAGCCAGACGCTCAGTCTGAAAAATTCCCGGCTTACCAAGACATCGTTCAGCCAAGCCAGAAATATCGTCTCCTCCCTCTTAATCGAAGAGCCGAATGTTCCAAGCGTCTCAGCGACTTGGTGCAGCGTCATTCGGTGTCGATAGTGCTTTCTTGTGCGGTGGCGGAATATGTCGGCGGCCCGCAGACTTACGCCTTGTCTTCTGAGAAGCTCTTCGATGACCTGTGGTAGCGTACTGACAAAATCGATGGGAGTCCCAGTGGAGGTCAAGGGAAGGCATTCGATGTTGATTCGGGATTGATAACAATTCCAGTCGACGCCGGTGATACTCATACAGGATGCAACGATATTGAGATGATCCGCAACGCGCTTCATCGCCGTCATGCCAATTTTATGTGTGTTTCCTGACTGGAGACTGTCGATTACGTCCCCAACAAGCGGGAGCCCCGCTTCAACCAGTCGCACAGCAACCTTGCCAAGGCGAAGCTTCAGTACAGGTAAATTGTTCAGATTCTGGCCGCCTTCTGCGAACAGCCGGGGATCGAGGTGCGCTAAGGCCCGGAACCCGGATGTCATTTGTGGCTCACCGGTTACGACTGCGACAAGAGTTGGAAGCTGCTCCAAGACAGCTGCGTGAGGGACACTCCAGACACCAGCAAGCAGCTCCACGAAACTGGCCACCCCAATTTCTTCGACGTCAACGAGAGCATCTGCTGCTTTCTGCCACCAACTCGCAAAACCGGGATGAAAGTGAATATGGAGAGCCGCATAATTATCATTGAGCAGACCGCCAGTTATATTCAGCAGTAACCTGCGTTCTTTTTGCCGGACTCGCTCGCGACTTAATACTGGCGAAGCTGCCGAGCCTATCTCTTCGAGCGTCTTCTGGCGCCCAGGAGACCTACAGATCCGGCCCAAGAGGATGGCGGCCAGGACATTATCTTCCAGATTTTCCGCAAGCGATTCCAAGAATGCCGGAAGCCCTGCCAAAAGTTCACACCCGTCGGCAGGTGCCTGGGCGGGCAGCAGTCGAATTCCCAACGCTGCACAATATGTCGTCCAGTCTATCGCGCCGTTTTGGTCTGCAGCCTTCCGCAGGGCGGTCTGGTTGCGCACAAGCTCATCAGCGGTGCGGCGTCCGACAGAGGGGATGCGCAAAACCGAGGCAGCATCTACATCCCTCAGGTCTCTGAGCGTCAGAAACCCAGCCTCTTCAAGCAACTTGGTTTTAGTACCCAGATGCAGGACCCCGATTGGCAAGTCGTCAACGCTATTGGCTTCTCCTCCTCCTAGGGCCTCTCTTTTGTCCGTGGGCATCGGCCTAGCACACGCGCTGCCAGCCGCGTAAACGAACGCGAAGCGGTCCCGACTGCACGGCTCCCGGCGCTTTGCCCTTATTGCGGACAGCGATCCTGTAACGCCATGTCCCTGGTTCACCCGACACGACTAGCGTGTCTCCCGCTGTCGCTCCTTCGGACCTGAAAAATCCGGTCATATGCGTGACCCGGAATTCGTCCCGCGTTCCACGTGGGTCGTGCAGACTGTTGTTGTAATGGATATAGCGGAACCGCCACACGTTGCCCGAGTCATCCCTCATCTGGAGCCAAGCATCCGGATTCTTAGTCGAGCGGTCCAATGGAGGGAGAAACAAGAGCAGGTCGGTCTGTGATTTGGGTATGTGGATCCCAGCTTGGTGGGCGCCCGTTTCGCCGGTATCGTTGGCGGTGAGCTCTTTCTCGTATGTCTGAATAGTCATTCCCCATCCCTTTCCGGCCGTATTGTGAGGGCGCGTCGAAGATCATCGGCGTCACGCGTCGAAACTGGCACGGCCTCATTACCCATTTCACGCCGCCATGCCGCGCGCTCAACCATCACCCGCTCAACGGTGTTTTCGTAAAACAGACGATAGACACGCACTTTATCGTTTTGGCCGCGGCGATGAGCGCGAGCACTCGCCTGTGCCTCAAGGGCAGGGTTCCATGCTTGAGTATAGTGAATTACGATTGTGGCCGCCGTAATGTTGAGACCCGCGCCCGCAGCTTTAGGATTCAGAACGAGACAAGCGGGCCCCTGATGTGCCGAGAATGCGTTCACGATCGCCTGCCGGTCTTTCTGCGGTGTCGATCCATTGATCGTGTCCCAAAACGCGGCGGGCAGATGATCTGCAGCGGCTTCGCGAATGAGGTCGCCACAGCGGTTGAAGATTGCAAATACAAGCACTTTCTGGCCGCAACGGAATGCTTCATCGAGAATGGCGAGAGTCCGCTCGATCTTTGGGGTTACCAAGGGCAATCCCGGTGTTCTGAAGCAAGATGCATCATCGTTGCTATCCGCCTTTCCATCACTTCCCTGCAGCCAAGGGTGGGCGCAGAAAAGTTGAAGCTGGCCTGTTGCAACCAAAGCTCCAGCAACTGGGTATTTCTGCAACGTGTCAGCAAGCACTGCGTCATAAGCCTTAGAGAGTTCCTCGCCGAGATCAAGCGGCACGTCGATGTCGATCCGTTCCGGGAGGTCAGCCGCAACATCCCGCACTTTGCGACACAAGATAATCGGGTCAGTAAGGCGCGCCACTTGGCGTGCGGAGGCTTCTGAATCGGGGAACTCACTTTCGAAGCTCGCCTGCTTGCCGAGCAGCCCAGGAATGGCGAGATCTACCAGTGACCAAAGGTTTAGAAGTGACGTCTCCACTGGCGTACCGGTCATCGGTATGGTGCGCCGCCGCGGAATAGCCGCAATCGCCTTTCGGCGCCCGGAATCTGGGTTCTTCAGTGCCTGCGCCTCGTCGCAGATGACCCAACTCCACGCCATGCCCGAAAAGATGGCTATGTCATTCACGACAGTATCGTATGTTGCAAGCACGATCTGCGCTCGCTGCAGGCCTCTCGTCGTGCCAGCACGGTGCGGCCCGCGGTGGATGAGAACAGACAGTTCGGGGCCGAATTTCAGGACTTCCGTACGCCAATTCGCGATCAGGCTGGTAGGGCAAATAATGAGCGCCGGCTCGTCATTCGTCGGTTTGTCGCCAAGCAGTAGCGCAATAACTTGGATTGTCTTTCCTAGACCCATCTCATCCGCTAAAACGATGCCGCCAGTATGGCGGATTGTTCGCCCCATCCATTCGACACCTTGGGCTTGGTAGCGAAAGAGGACAGCGTTTAGGCCCGCAATTGGAACCTTCTCAGACAGCTCTGCCGCTGCGCGGCGGGCAGGCTGTAAGACATCCGCGTCTGCCGAGACGGGAATGTGCGGATTGTCAATCCGTAGGAGACGAATCACGTCGGCGAACGCTAGATCTTCTGCGTCAGCATCACCAAGCATTCGCTCCATAATGTGTGGGGCGTCACGAGGGATCGGACGTATCACAGAGCCATCATCAATCCAGTTGTGGCCGCGTCCGGAGACGTCCCAAATTGCCTTTTCACCGCGGACCGTGCGAGTTCCGGCTAGCACGGCGACGAAGCGCCCGGCCTCGCGGCGCAAACGGATTTCCGCTTCGACAAGCCGGTGCGACAGCGCCCTCCCAATTGGTGGATGCAGCACAAGTTGCCTGAAGTCGGCAGGAAGTTCCTTTGGTAGGTCAGTCATGATGCATTAACCGCAGCTCGTCAGGGCTCCACGGGAGTGGGCGTCTGGTATGAGCGGCGCGATGGCAGTTGGGGCAGAGGGGGATTAAATCCTTTGACGGATCATAGGCACGGGGCTCGCCAAGCGAGGAAAGCGGCTGGATGTGGTGAACTTCAATGATCGAGCGAAGATCGGGATATCGTTGTGCCGGATCGAAGCCACAGATCTTACACTGTCCACCATGGATCCGGAGCGAAAGCAGGCGGTTTCGGGGATTCCGTTCGCGTCGGCTGATGACCGAGATAGAAAGAGCACCCTCTATCTCACCTGCTTGATCAATCGGTTCCTCTATTGAATCGTAGCCGTAGAGTTCGGCCATCGCCGCAAGGATCGGGATTACTAATTCACGACACGTGGCTGCAAGCGCATCGTCCTCGTAACGCTCCTTGATATTGGTCTTCTCGGCGGTCAACAGAAAGCGTCCGTCGTTGATGCGCCAACTTTCGAGTGACTGTTCACCCGCGAATCGGACGGTTGCGCTCTCGGCGACGGAGGCAACTAGCGCTCGTGCCAAGTCTACCTCCTCAGCATCAGCTCGGTTCATTTGGCTGATGGTGTCTGCCGCGAAGTTCCCAAACGTCAGGGTGGCCCTGAATCTGTGCAGGCCCGCCGGCTGAAGGGTGACGATGGGGCTGTGGGAACGAGGCAGATCCGCGAACCAGAGTCGTAATCCGGTCTGCATGCCAGAGCGATCCTCCTCAAGACCGATCGTCGCCCCGGTCCCTTCCTCGACCTCACGCAAGATGAATATCTGCTTCGCCGCCAGCATCTCAGTCCTCGCCTTCCTCAGCGCCGTTCAACTCTCGCTCGTCGGGCAAAGAAACCTCGCGCAAGAGCTTCTTAAGATTGGTCGAGATCTCATTGCGGATATCCTCGAAAATCGGCTCAAGCTCCTCGTTGACATTGTTGTTCTCTGCTACCGCGAATGCCCAGAGCAGCAGGTCTATGCCCTCAACTGCATAACCGTTGGCCGCAGCTCGCTGATAAATCTTGAGATAGAAGTCGTGGTGCTTGTTTATACGGACGCCGGCAACAAAGCCCGACACGCCGTCGCTGCGCATCGCCGGTTCCCAGAGATCGCCCGAGGTAATGGTTTCCACCGCATCTACATGGATGGTGCCAGGTAGCACATTGGTATCCACCGGAACACGAAGCTTGATGCCCGACCCGCGGTTGTTGGAGACGGTAGCTGTCCGCTGTGATGGGTCAGCAGATTCTACGCTCGGTTTTGCAGTTGCTGGCGTGTTGCCAATGACTTTGTTCGCGCTGCCATGATCCACTCCGCGCTCGACTGCTGCCTTTCGCTCGGTGCGGCGGTACCGGTTCCCCGCCTCGCGGTAAATGGGCTGTAGAAGCGTCCGAAGTGCTTCCTCAAGCGCGGGATCGAAGAGGATCTTTGACTTCTTGACGTCGACCTTGAACGCCTCATCCAGCTTGTGGCTAAAGTCAAACTCGACCCTAAGAAGGGAATAGTGCGGCTCGATGACGCCGAAAACGCCCAGCCATCCGCCCTGCTGGATAACTCGCCCCTCACGGTAAATGTAGAAACCCTGACCACGATTGGTGATGTTCGCAACCTTCTGCTCGTCTTTGGTCATGTCCCGACGGTGCGGAAGGATCCACGCATTGATGTATGCAGTCTCGACGGTTCCATCATCGAGTTCGATCTCCAGCTGCTGCTGTTTAGGGGAGAGCACCTGATCGGACTTTTCAGGGTAGAATGGATTCCACGCATTGACCGGTGTGCCGTTTACCGAGATCGCAACATTTCGCTCACGCTTGTCGCTGGTATCGAGAAACCGATGGTAGACGAGAGCGACATGCTCAATCATGCGCTCGCCCAGCCGGCGGATCGCGGCCTGCTCGCGCGCGCCGCCGGGATCGTCATATTCCTTAGAGAGGAGCCGGTCACACTTTGACCATATGACGAGTGTCCCTTTTTCTCCGCAAAGCTCATCGAATAGTTCGAATTCGTCGGCGGTCATCGGCTCACGCAGCATCTCCCACTGGTTTTGCGATTCGACCCACTCGAGATCCCACGCGAGCTTTGCGAAGTCGGCGTCGGGCCCGGTGCGCGAGATTACAGTGAATTTGAGACATACCGCGCTTGATGCAGTCTTTAGACCTAGGCCGAACTTGCCGAGGCTTGCGAGATTGGCCCGGGCTGGTGCGCCGTATCGCATCGCTGAAAACAATGCTGTGCCACTCATCCCGTCGCCATTGTCACCGAAAAAGACGAACTTGCGTCCATCCTCGGCCAACTCAATCCTCACCTGTACTTCGCTGGCTTGGGCAGCGATAGAATTGTCGATAATATCAGCGGCCGCGGTATTGAAGCTGTAACCCGTGTCACGTAAGCCATAGATAAGGCGCGGCGCATCTGGCTGGTTGATAAGATCGTTCATTTCACAAGATCTCCTCTGTTGCCCCGTTAGCAAATAGCCTACGGGTTTCCGCATTCTCTATGAACATTTAGCTCGCACACACCGGAAGCAAAAATGCATCCAGCTTGTGCAGCTGTCTAAGAGCGTTAAGCCAATGCTGTTCGTTAAGACGGTCGTCAAACCCTGCTGGTCCGGTCGTGCTTGACCCTTCTTCAGCTGGTTCTTCGTCCGCCTGCTCCTGGACACCGGCGCAACATATTCCGAGCGGCGACGGCCTTCGATCGGTGGATGGTCGAGAGGCTCCCCGCTATCGTACAGGGCGTGATGGCGCGACGGCGCAAGATATGGGGAATTGAGAATCGGCTCAGCGTAAAACGGCTTCGTCACTCATCCACCCCCCAGAATCAATTCGTCCAATCAATCCAAATGCATCGGGTTTTGCAACCAGGAATGCAAATCTATCCCGCCTGCAGCCCCTTGATGGTGGAACATTGCCGCATCGGGTGAGGGGTGCAACACAAATGCTGCTCGGGTTCTTTCAACTGATGTGAATTCGAGCCCCCGCCCCCTCAGATCTCCATCTCCAGCAGCACCGAGGCGAGGCACTTGCCGTGGGCGTCGAGCGCCAGCGATCGGGTGACGCCGCCGGTGAGCGCGCCTTCGAGCACGAAGTTCATCGCCTGCAGCTGCGGCAGCAGGTGGCGGGTGATGGAACTGGCAAATCCCGCGCCGAAATGCCCGGCCACCCGCTCCACCGTCACCGCGCGCACCAGCAGCTCCCAGTCGGCCGGGTCATAGGCGATCACCGAGATGTTGGAGATGTCGCCCTTGTCGCCGGTGCGGCCGTGGGCGATGTCATGCAGCCGCATCGTCGGCCTCCACCATCTCGAAGCCGGTCTCGACGTCGCCTGCCGGCATCAGCGTCGAGGCGATGGCGATGATCTCGGTGACCGAGCGGGTGACGCCGCCGCCGCCGGCGGGGCCGCACAGATACAGGCCCTCGACCTCCTCGCCCACCGTCTCCGCCGCGGCCTCCGTGCGGCAGCGCGCGGCAAAGCGCATGCGCACCTCGTGCGGCGCGGCGGCCGGCCGCGCGGCGGAAGGCCCCGCGGCCGCGGGCCGGGGGATGGAATCATGGCCGATGACCTCGCGGCGGGTCTCCAGGATCTCCGCCCCGCAGTCCGCGAGCCGCTCGCCGACCAGGCTCGCGGCGAGCTCGGCGCGGGCGAGGCAGTTGGCGCCGGCATAGCTGATTTGCCCCTCGCCCTTCCAGCCGTCGCGGTATCCGACCGAGATCTTCAGCATCCCCGTGGCCGCCCGGCCGTCGGCGCCGGAGACGGCGACGCGGTCGGGCCCGGTCTCCTCGATCCGCACGCGCGAAAAGTCGGCGGCGACGTCGGGCTGCAGATAGCGGGCGGGATCATGGATCTCGTAGAGCAGCTGCTCGATGCAGCTGGCCCGGCTGACGCGGCCGCCGCTGCCCGCCACCTTGGTGATGGTGGCGTTGCCGTCCCCGTCGACTTCGGCGAGCGGAAAGCCGATGCGGGCGAGATCCGGGACATGCTTGCGGCCGGGATCGGCGAAATAGCCCCCCGTCACCTGGGCCGAGCATTCCAGCAGATGGCCGACGAGGGTGCCGCGGCCGAGCCGGGTCCAGTCGTCCATGCGCCACCGGAAATGGTGCACCAGCGGCGCCAGGAACAGCGCCGGGTCGGAGGCGCGGCCGCAGATGACGACATCCGCCCCGGCGTCGAGTGCGGCGACGATGGGGGCGACGCCGATATAGGCATTGGCCGAGACCAGCCGGTCGCCGAGCGCGGAGGCAGCAGCCCCGGTCTCGTCGAGCCGGCACGGGCCGATGGCGGCCAGCACGTCGTCGCCGCCGACGGCGGCGATTCTGAGCCCGTGCAGCCCCAGCTCGGTGGCGATGCGGCGGACGAGGCGGGCGGCGGCGCGCGGATTGGCGGCGCCCATATTGGTCACGATCCGGGTGCCGTTGCGTGCGGTCACCGGCAGCACCGCCCGCATCCGCCGCTCGAGCAGCGGGTCGAAGCCGGCCGCGGGGTTCTTCAGCCGCGCCAGCTGGGCGAGCGCGATGGTGCGTTCGGCCAGGCACTCGAAGACGAGAAAATCGAGCTCGCCTCTTTCGGCCAGCTCGACGGCGGGCGCGATGCGGTCGCCGGAGAAGCCGGCGCCGGCGCCGATCCGGAGCACGCTCATGCCGCAAGCCCCCGCTGCGCCGAGCCCAGACGGAAGGCCGCCGCAAGGGCTGCGAGCGCGATGAAGGGAGTGGCCGGGTGCGGCCAGATGGCGACGGCGATGACGCCGGCGAGAATGGCGATGTCGATGGCGCGCGAGCGCGTGAGCCGCGTGCCCGACAGCAGCGCCGGAATCGCGATCACAAGCGCCAGCCCGGCGGCGATCGCCTCCAGCGCATCGAACCAGCTGCCCTGCAGCGTCATGCCGGGATAGAGCAGGAACAGGAACGGCACCACATAGGTGACCGCGCCGAGCCGCACCGCCTCGCCGGCCGCCGGCAGCCAATTGGTGTTGGCGATGCCGGCCGCCACGAAGACGGCGACGCAGACCGGCGGCGTGATGACGGAGATGGTGGCGAAGTAGAAGACGAAGAGATGGGCGGCGAGCGGGTCGATGCCGACGGCGGTCATCGCCGGCGCCAGCACGGCCGCCACCAGCACATAGGCCGCCGTGGTCGGCAGGCCCATGCCCATGACCAGGCAGACGCCGCCGACGATCAGCGCCACCAGCGCCACGGAATCGCCCGCCAGCGAGACGATCAGCGAGGACAGCGTGACGCCGATGCCGGTGAGGTTGATCATCGACACCAGCACCTGCGCGCCGGCGAGCAGCACGCCGATGATCACCATGCCCTTGCCGGCGTCCCCGAGCCCGTCGACGATCCGGCCGAGCATGGCGCGCGGCGACAGTCGCCCGGCCTCCGTGGCGACGAAGGCGAGAAGCAGGCCGACGATGCCGTAGAAGGCGGCCGTCGAGATCGACCGGCCGAGCCAGATGCCGAGGCCGAGGCCTGCGAGCGCGGCGGCGATCGGCAGCACCCGCCGCGGCGCGAGGATGGCGGCCCATTCGGGCAGGTCCTCTTCGGGGACGACGGCAAGGTTGCGGCGGACGGCGACGAAATGCACGGTCATGAACACCGAGAGGTAGAACAGCACGGCGGGAATGATCGCGCCGAGGATGATGGTGAGGTAGGGAATGCCGAGGATCTCGGCCATCACGAACGCCGCCGCCCCCATGATCGGCGGCGCGATCTGGCCGCCGGTGGAGGCCACGGCCTCGACGGCCGCGGCGAAGGCGCGCGGATAGCCGAGCCGGATCATCATCGGAATGGTGAAGTTGCCGGTGGTGGCGACATTGGCCACGGCGGAGCCGGAGATCATGCCGAACAGGCCGCTGGCGATGGTGGCGATCTTCGCCGCGCCGCCGGGCTGGCGGCCGCCCAGCCGCATGGCGATGTCCATGAAGGCCTGGCCGCCGCCGGAATGCAGCAGCAGCGCCCCGAACAGCACGAAGGCGGCAATCACCGTGGCGGCGACACCGGTGAGCATGCCCCAGATGCCGAGATCGCCGAGAAAGATCGTCTCGGTGACGAAGGCGCTGTCGAAGCCGCGGTGCTGCAGCGGGCCGGGCAGCAGGTTGCCGAACAGCGCGTAGCCGATGCCGAGCAGCACGAGCACAGGGAAGATCAGCCCGACCGTGCGCCGGCCGAGTTCGAGGACGGCCAGCACCAGGCCCGCCGTCAGCGCCTTGTCGAGCCCGGTCGCCCAGGGCAGCGTGGTCATGATCTCGTCGTAGTGCCAGACGATGTAGAGGCAGGCGGCGACGGTGACGGCGGCGAGCGCCAGGTCGATGGCCGCCCCGAGCGGACGCCAGGACTTGCCGGCGCCCGAGGGATAGAGCGCCAGGCCCAGCACCGTGACCAGCGCGAGAAACAGCGCGCGCTGGATCAGGCCCTCGAACGGGCCGGTGGCGGCCGTATAGAAGACGAAGCCGCCGACCGCGACCGCCAGCGCCTTCTGCACGCGCTCGAGGCTCACCGGCTCACCCGTTCGCCGGCTTCAGTTTGGCGGGCAGCTCGATGCCCTGCTCCTCGAACCAGCGCGCGGCGCCCGGATGCAGCGGGATGGTGCCGAACTTCAGC
Organism: Hoeflea marina; assembly: GCF_003182275.1. Lineage (GTDB taxonomy): Bacteria > Pseudomonadota > Alphaproteobacteria > Rhizobiales > Rhizobiaceae > Hoeflea > Hoeflea marina. The sequence goes on along the minus strand of NZ_QGTR01000003.1, from coordinate 591,837 downwards.
GTCATGTCGGCCAGGCTCTCGCCCTTCAGGCTCGCCATCGCATTGGCCTGGGCGGTGGTGTCGGCCATGATCGCGCTGGTGATCCTGTAGGCCGTCTCCTCGTCCATCGACGCTGGCGCGCCGACCCCGACGCCGAAGCTCCAGGTGGTGTAGGCGGGGATGCCGTCGGCGGCGCCGGCGGGAATGTCGACCACCGAGATGTCCGGCATCTTGGCGCGCAGCGTTTCCGCCTGCTCCGGGGTCAGGCCGAGGATCTCGATGTCGGTGGCGGTGGCGATGTCCATGGTCGAGCCGTCGAGCTTGTTGCCCGAGCCGGACTTGACGTAGCCGGCCACGCGGTTGTCCTTGATCGAGTTGACGATGTCGGTGGTCGATCCGCGCACATAGTCCGCCGTCAGGCCGAGGGTTGCGAACACCGCCTCGGTGGTGGATTCGGTCGCCGATCCCTTGATGCCGGGGTTGAACTTGGTCTTCGCCAGGCCCTCGAGACTGTCGACGCCCGCATCGGCGCGCACCACCACGTTCTGCGGCGCGCCGGTGTAGACCCACAGCAGCCGCAGGTCGAGCGGCTTGCCCTCGAACTCGTTGGTGCCGGCATTGGCGTGCTGGGCCACATTGGTGGTGACCAGCCCGAGGTCGATCTGTCCGCGCTCGATGCGGCGGATGTTGTCCATGGTGGCGCCGGTCTCGACCACCGAGGCCTTGATGCCCTCGGCATGCTCGTTGATCACCTGGCCGACGGCGACGAAATAGCCGTAATGGCTCGACGAGGCCGATGTCGATCCGATGAGCAGATCCTGGGCCTGGGCCGCGGAGCCTGCGCCCGCCAGCATGGTCGCGCCGATCAGCGCCTGCACGAAATGTTTCATGGTAACCTCCCTTGTTGCCGCCTGACCGGACCACCCTCCAGTGGTCGGACGCCAGGCCCGCACCCAGACTATCTCATCGTTTTTTGTTGCAGGAAGTGCAAATTTCGGAATAATTGATGCATGTCACGCAACAATCCCAGCCTGCAGGATTTCCAGGCCGTCCTCGCCCTGTCGCGGGACGCCTCCTTTCGCCTCGCCGCCGACAGTCTCGGCCTGTCGCCGTCGGCGCTGTCGCGGCAGCTCACCGCGCTCGAGGCCCGGCTCGGCGTCCGCCTGTTCGACCGCGACACCCGCAATGTCGAGATCACCGAATCGGGCCGCGCCTTTGCCCGCATCGCCGAGCGCATGGTCAACACGGTGGATGACGGCATGGCCGAATTCGGCGCCCATCAGTCGGCGCGCCGCGGCCGGCTGACCATCGCCGGCCTGCCGTCGATCACCGCCAGCCTGCTGCCGCCGGTGCTGCGCAGCTTCACCGCCGAGCATCCGGAAATCGACCTGCGCATCATCGACGCGCTGTCCGGCAGCGTGCTGGATGCGGTCGAGACCGGCCGCGCCGACTTGGGCTTCACCGCCGGCACGCTGTCGGCGCGCTCGCGGCTGGCCTTCCAGCCGCTGATGGAGGACGAATTCGTGGCCCTCGGCGTCGCCGGCGGGCCGCTGGCCGAGGACCGCGCCTATGGCTGGGCCGAGCTCATCGACATGCCCTTCATCGTCATGGCGCCGGGAACCAGCGTGCGCGAGCTCATCGACGGGGCCTGCCTGAGATCCGGGCGGGCGCTCAATCCGCGCTTCGAGGTCGCCCATCTGGCGACGGCGGGGGCACTGGTGTCGGAGGGCCTCGGGATCACCGTGCTGCCGAGGCTGACGCTCGCGGTGCTGCGCTGCGACACCCTCGTCATCCGCGAGATCCGCGATTTCGGAGCGTTGCGACGGATCGGTCTGGTCAGGCGCTCGGGCCGCACCCTGTCGCCCGCCGCCACCGCCTTCCTCGCCCATGTCCGGGTGCCTCCGGTCGGGTGATCGGAATGGAGACTGCCCGGACGCCTCCCGGCAAGCGGGACGGAGCGCTGCTTGTGCGTCCGGCCGTCTTTGCGGATGGTCCGGTGATTCCCGGCTGGTCATGGCGTCGGTGTTCATTTACCTGTGTCGCAGGTCCCGCTGTACCTGGCGGCGATGCTGCAGTAGTCCTGCTGCAATCCCTCGCATCCGATCCGCCGGCGCAGGCGCCGGCCGGCGGATCGGATGCGAGGCTCAATCAATCGAAACGGAGTTGCCGTGACCGAACATCAGATGACCTTTCGGCAGTTCCTGCTGCAGGATCAGCGCAGGCACGGGATATCCGATGACCTGATCTTCCTGCTCGAGGATGTCGCCACCGCCTGCCGGATCATCTCCAACCAGATCCGCAGCGGCGCCTTCTCCGACAATCTCGGCTCGACCGACACCACCAATGTGCAGGGCGAGACGCAGAAGCAGCTCGACGTGATCGCCAACGACGAATTCGTCCGCCACTGCTCGAACTGCAGCCGCGTCGCCGCCCTCGTCTCCGAGGAGGTCGACGAGGTCTACTGGCTTAAGGCCGCGCCCGAGGCGGGCGACTACATCGTCTATTTCGACCCGCTGGACGGCTCGTCCAATCTCGACGTCAATCTGTCGGTCGGCTCGATCTTCTCGATCGTCGAGACCACCCGGGCGCTGGATCCAGGCGACGACGCCTCGGTGCTTCGCCGCGGCTCGGAGCAGATCTGCGCCGGCTACGCCATCTACGGGCCGTCGACGGCGCTGATCGTCACCACCGGAACCGGCGTCAACGGCTTCACCCACCAGCAGGGGACCGGCGAGTTCCGCCTGACCTACCGCGACATGACCATCCCGCCCGAAACCCGCGAATTCGCCATCAACGCCTCGCGCCGCCTGGCCTGGGAAGCGCCGGTGCAGCGCTATTTCGACGAGTGCCTGGCGGGCACGGACGGGCCGCGCGGCGCCAGCTTCAACATGCGCTGGACCGCCTCGATGGTGGCGGACGTCCACCGCATCCTCACCCGCGGCGGCGTCTTCCTCTACCCGGTCGACAGCGGCAACCGCGACCAGGGCGGCAAGCTGCGGCTGATGTACGAGGCCAATCCGATGGCGCTGATCGTCGAGCAGGCCGGCGGTGCGGCCACGACCGGCAGCCAGCGCATCATGGATGTCGAGCCGACGTCCCATCATCAGCGCGTCTCGGTCATTCTGGGATCAAGGGACGAGGTGGCGCTGATCGAAAGCTACCACGGCAGCGTTTCCGGATAGCAATGTGCTCAGGACCGGCCGTCCGCGGTGGCCGGATGCGGCGATTGACGGCGACAGGCCGGAAACCTTTCGATTTCCGGCCTGTCGCGGACCAGGCCGCCATGCCGAATGGGCCGCGGCTTGCACGAAGAGGGAAGTGGTCTAGACGACGACGACCTTCAGCGTGCCGAGGCCGTCGATGCTGGCCTCCATCACGTCGCCCTTCGAGACCGGGCCGACGCCGGACGGGGTGCCCGACATGATGATGTCGCCGGCCGCCAGCTCGAAATACTCCGACAGATACGAGATCATTTCCGGCACCTTCCAGATCATCTGGTTCATGTCGCCCTCCTGCCTGACCTCGCCGTTGACCTTCAGCTCGATGCGGCCGTGGTCGAGATGTCCGGTGCCGGAGGCGGGCATCAGCGGCGCGACCGGGGCCGAGCGCTCGAAGGCCTTGCCGATTTCCCAGGGCCGGCCGAGCTTCTTGGCCTCGCCCTGCAGGTCCCGCCGCGTCATGTCGAGCGCCACCGCGTAGCCCCAGACATGCTCGAGCGCATCATCGACGGAGATGTTGGTGCCGCCCGACTTCAGCGCCACCACCAGTTCGACCTCGTGATGCACGTCGGATGTGTGCGGCGGGTAGGGGAACTCGCCCGAGGGATCCAGATTGTCCGGGTTCTTCTGGAAGAAGAACGGAGATTCGCGGTTCGGGTCGTGACCCATCTCGATGGCATGGGCGGCGTAGTTGCGGCCGATGCAATAGATCCTGCGGACAGGAAACGCCCCACCCCCGGCCACGGGTATGGAGACAATCGGGGGCGTCGGGATCACGTAGCTGGACATCACAAACCTCATTTCAGGGCAAATTTCCATCTTGTCATAAGTCAGTCCCGTGTTAAGATCAATCACAACCAATACAAAAAATATGCGAATTATTGGGGAAACAGCACTGAGGATCCCGAAAGTTCGCGTATCTCAATGAAATTGGTCAACCAATCGGAGTGTATCGTGCTTGCAGAACTGGACGCCATCGACGGCAATGACCCGGTGTCGCGGCTGCGCGCCTTCATTGCCGCGGGCAGCTACAAGGCCGGCGACCGGCTGCCGGCCGAGCGGGATCTGACCGACCAGCTCGGCATGACTCGCAGCATGCTGCGCAAGGCTCTGGATTCGCTCGAGCGCGACGGCGCCATTTGGCGTCATGTCGGCAAGGGCACCTTCGTGGCCTCGCGCGGCCTGGATCATGTCGCCGCGAGCACCGGTGGCAGCCTTGTCGAGCTCGGCCGCCAGCTGACGCCGTTCCGGATGATGCGGGCGCGCCTGGCCATCGAACCGGCGATCGCCAAGGAGGCGGCGATCAACGCGTCGGGCGCGGCGCTGATGCAGATGAACGTCGCCATGGAGCGGGCCCATTCGGTGTCGAACTGGCAGGACTACGAGATCCAGGACGACATCTTCCACCGCGCCATCGCCGAGGGCAGCGACAACCTGCTTTTGCTGGCGCTGTTCGACCAGCTCAACGTCGTCCGCCGCGCCGTCGCCTGGGGCAGCGTCATTCGCCAGTCGGTCAAGCCGGCCGCCGACCATTCCAGTTTCCGGGAGCACGAGGCGATCACCGCCGCCATTTCCCGGCGCGACCCCGATGCCGCCTACGAGGCGATGCGCAACCACCTTCGGTCGGTCTCCGCGCGCCTGTTCGAGGGAGCGTGACCGGAGACGGAGACAGCCGGACATAGACAATTCGGAGAGAGAACGAGCCCAGGGCCGCCTTTCCGCTCACTGAAGCGTCAACATCATACTCTGGGAGGAGATATCATGAAGAATCTGATCAAGAGGATCGTCGGTCTTGCCGCCGTCCTGCCGCTGGCCGCAAGCCTGCTGATGTCCACCGCGCAGGCGGAGACATTGAAGATCGCGCTGGCCGAAACGCCATCCGACGAGCTCGCCGCCTTCTTCGTCGCGCTCGACCGCGCCAAGGCCAACGGCCTCGATTACGAATGGACGGCGTTCGCCGACGAGGAACTGGCCATCCAGTCCGTGCTCAGCGGCCAGATGAACATCGGCTTCGGCACCCCCTATGCCGCCATGCAGAATTCCAAGGCGCCGGTCCGCATCATCTTCCAGCTCTCCAAGCTGAAGTTCTTCCCCGTCACCAGCAAGAAATACGAGAAACTCGAGGATCTCGCCGGCCAGCCGATCATGCTGCATTCGCGCGGCGGCGGCACCGACTCGATCGCCAATGTCATCGAGGAAAAGGCGGGCATCAAGCTCGGCGACCGCTCCTATGTTCCGGGTTCGGCCAACCGCGTCGTCGCCATGATGGCCGGCCAGGCCGACGCGACCATTCTCGATCTGTCCAACAAGAACAAGATCATGGCCGAGGGCGGCGACAAGTTCAACGTGCTGCCGATGTTCGAGGTCGATGCCAGCGACGAGGCGCTGTTTGCCAATCTCGACTGGATCAAGGCCAACGAGGAGCAGGTCAACATTCTGGTCAAGGCGCTCGCCAGCGTCTGGCAGGACATGGCCAAGGATCCGACCATCATCAGCCGCGAGACCAATCCCGACGGCCCCATCGGACAGCTGCCCAAGGAAATCCTCGCCGGACTAGACGGCTTCTACAAGGATGCCGTCGAGGGCGGTCTCTACGACCCCAATGGCGGCGGCCGCAAGGCAGCCGAGGCCGACATGGACTGGTACACCGAGGCCGGCCAGCTCAAGGGCGATCCGGCGACGCTGAACATCGAGGACTTCTGGTACCTCGCCCCGCTCGACGCGGCCGCGAAGTAGAAGGCTCCGGCGGCCGCCGACCGCAATCCGGTCGGCGGCCGCCCCGATTTCCCCAGTTGCGGGCCGATTCCATGCCAAACAGACCCCTGTTTCTCAAGCTCCTCTCCGCCGTCATCGTCTTTGGCGCCTGGGAAATCGCAGGCCGCATCCCGGTCTCCTACGCCTTCCCGACCTTCATCGAATCCATGCAGGCGCTGTTCCGTCTGGCGCTCGAAGGCACCCTGTTCACGGCCTATGCCGAGACATTGAAGCCGCTGGTGCTCGGCGTCGCCATCTCGGCGGCCTTCGGCATCACGCTCGGGCTGTGGATCGGACTGAGCGCGCGTTTCGAATGGCTGTTCGCGCCGGTCTTCATCGTCATGCAGGCGGCGCCGCTGGCGGCCCTGATCCCGCTCCTGGTGATGGCCTACGGCATCGGGCTCACCTCCAAGGTCTTCGTCGTCTGCATCATGGCCATGCCGGTGATCGTGCTCAACACCGCAGGCGCGGTGCGCAACACGCCCGTCTCGCTCAAGGAGATGGGGCGCTCGTTCCTGGCCAGCGATCGCGAGATCATCCTCAAGATCATCATCCCCGCCGCCTCGCCTGTCATCTTTTCCGGACTGAGACTGGGCATTTCCGCCGGCTTCATCGGCGCCATCCTGGCGGAGCTGAAGATCACGCCCACCGGCGTCGGCGACATCATCAGCTACAGCCGCTCGGTGGCCGACTATCCGAGCATGTATGCGGCAATCTTCTCCATCATCCTTCTGGCCGTGGTGTTCCTCAACCTGCTGGAAAGACTCGAAAACGCTCTGTTCGAAGGGAACAATCGTGGTTATGTCTCAGACTGACGCCGCCACCGCGCCGTCCTCGGGGCCGGCGCCCGACAGCGCCGTCTCGGTGCGCAACGTGTCGAAGAACTATGGTCCTGTCGAAGCGCTGAAGAACCTGTCGCTGGAGTTTCCGCGCGGCGAGCTCACCTCCCTTCTCGGCCCGTCGGGCTGCGGCAAGACCACGCTGCTCAAGATCATCGCCGGCCTGCTGCAGCCGAGCGCCGGCGAAATCGTCATCGACGGCAACACGGTCACCGCTCCAGGCCCGGACCGTGCCTTCGTGTTCCAGGATTTCGCGCTGCTGCCCTGGGCCAGCGTCATCCGCAACGTCGCCTTCGGACTTGAACTGCGCGGTGTCGCCCGGTCGGAGCGCGAGGCGATCGCCGAGAAATACATCGCCAATGTCGGGCTTTCCGGATTCGAGAACAGCTATCCGCACCAGCTCTCCGGCGGCATGCGCCAGCGCGTGGGCCTGGCGCGCGCGCTCTCCGTCGATGCGCAGGTGCTGCTGCTCGACGAGCCGTTCTCGGCCGTCGACGAGCAGAACCGGCGCAAGTTCCAGGAAGACCTTCTGGAGCTGGTGCGCAACGAGAACAAGACCTTCATCTTCGTCACCCACTCGATCGAGGAGGCGGTCTATGTCTCCGACCAGATCGCCATCCTGCTGCCGCGGCCAAGCCGGGTGTCGGAAATCATCCGCCCCTCCGGGTTCCGCAACAAGGGCATCGAGAACATCCGCCGCGATCCCGAATATCTCGACATCGTCGACGAGATCTGGGCCTCGCTGCGCAGCTATGCAGAATAGGGAATGAGATGACCGCATTCGGATACAGATTGCCGGCAATGTCCTCGCTCCTCGTCTGGGGGCTGCTCTGGGAGATCATCGGACAGTTGCACCTGACCTTCTTCGTGCCGCCGCTGTCGCAGGTGATCATCACGCTGGTCGAGATCATCGGCACGCCGGCCTTTCTCAAGGCATTGCGCGAGACGGCGATCGCCTTCCTCAGCGGAGTGGCCGCCTCGGTCCTCATCGGCATTCCGGTCGGCATCCTGATGGGCAAGAACCGGCTGATCGACGAGATCCTGCTGCCCTGGGTCAACATCTTCCTCAGCGCCCCGCTGACTGCGCTGGTGCCGGTGCTGATGGTGCTCTTCGGCTTCGGCATGACCTCCATCATCATCACCACGACGCTGTTTGCGATCTGGATCATCATCCTCAACTCGCGCGCCGGCGTGCTGCAGATCAACCGTTCGCTGGTCGAGATGGCGCGCAGCTTCGGCGCCTCGCCGCTCGATGCCTTCTTCAAGATCTATGTCTGGGCGGCCCTGCCGGAGATCCTCGGCGGCGTGCGCATCGGCGTCATCCGCGCGGTCAAGGGCGTCATCATCGGCCAGCTGCTGATCTCGATCGTCGGCTTCGGCGCCCTGTTCGAGCTCTATTCCAGCAACTTCCTGATGGGCCATTTCTGGGCGGTGCTGCTGGTGCTGTTCGGGATGGCCTTCGCCATCTCGGAGTTTCTCGGCTATCTTGAGCGCAGGGTTGCCTATTATGCCGCCTCGCGCTGACACCGGCGACACGCCTGATGCCGCATCCGGCAGCCGGTCCGCGGCATCGCACGGCAGCACGCCATCGACACCATCCAGGACACGGGAAGAGGCAGGACATGGGTTCGACACTGAAAGCACTGCTGGCGCCGCACGCCGATGATCTGCCGGCCGTCGGCGCGCCGGGACGGCCGTGGCTGAGCCATGGCGGACTGAGGCGGCTGGCAGGCGCTGTCGCCGCCGACCTCAGGGCGGCCGGCATCGGGGCGTTAGACCGGGTGGCGATCGTGCTGCCCAATGGCCCCGAGATGGCCACCGCCTTCGTCACCATCGCCCAGGCGGCGGTGACAGCGCCGCTCAATCCCGGCTACCGCCAGGAGGAGTTCGAGTTCTATCTCGACGACCTCAAGGCGAGGGCGCTGGTGATCCCGCAGGCCTATGACGGTCCGGCGCTGGCGGCGGCCGAAAAGCTCGGCATCGCCGTGCTGCGGCTCGTCTCCGGCCCCGAACTGCCCGCGGGCCGGTTCAGCCTGGCCGCAAGCGGGGCTGCCCCGTCGCCCGCCGCCGCCGCCGAGCCCGGCCCCGACGACATCGCGCTGATCCTGCACACCTCGGGCACCACATCGCGGCCGAAGATCGTGCCGCTGACCCAGGCCAATGTCGCAGCCTCCGCCGAGCACATCCGTGAGACCCTGGCGCTGACGCCCGTCGACCGCTGCCTCAACGTGATGCCGCTGTTCCACATCCACGGCCTGATTGCCGCCGTCGCCGCGTCGTTGTCGGCGGGTGCCTCGATCTGGTGCGCGCCGGGCTTCGACGCGCTGAAATTCTTCGGCTGGATGAAGGACGCTGAGCCGAGCTGGTACACCGCCGTGCCGACCATGCATCAGGCGATCCTGACGCGGGCCGAGCGCAACCGCGAGATCATCGATGCCACGCCGCTGCGCTTCCTGCGCTCGTCGTCCGCCTCGCTGCCGGCGCAGGTGATGACGGCGCTGGCCGAGACCTTCGGCGCGCCGGTGGTGGAGGCCTACGGCATGACCGAGGCGGCCCACCAGATGGCCTGCAATCCGCTGCCGCCGCGGGCCCAGAAGCCCGGCTCGGTGGGCGTGGCGGCGGGGCCGCTGGTCCGTATCGCCCACGAGGTCGAGAACCGGCTGATCACCTCCACCGGCGAGGTGGTGATCTCCGGCCCCAATGTCACGCCCGGCTACGAGGGCAACCCGGATGCCAATGCCAGGAGCTTCTTCATGGCTGACGGCCAGCGCTGGTTTCGCACCGGCGACCAGGGCGCCTTCGATGGCGACGGCTATCTGAGCCTCACCGGGCGGCTCAAGGAAATCATCAACCGCGGCGGCGAGAAGATCTCTCCGCTCGAGGTCGACGGCGTGCTGCTTGACCATCCGGCCGTGGCCCAGGTGGTCACTTTTGCCATGCCGCACGCCAAGCTCGGCGAGGAGGTGGCCGCCGCCGTCGTGCTGCGCGAGGGCATCTCGGCCACCGAGCGCGAGATCCGCGATTTCGCCGCCGGCCGCATGGCCGACTTCAAGGTGCCGCGCAAGGTGATCATTCTCGACGAGATCCCCAAGGGCGCCACCGGCAAGATGCAGCGCATCGGGCTGGCCGAAAAGCTCGGCCTCGCCGATGCCTGACACCGGTCCCGGACGGAGAACCCATCCATGAAGATCTGCATTTTCGGCGCCGGCGCCATCGGCGGCTACATCGGCGTCAAGCTGGCGCGGGCCGGCGCCGACGTGAGCCTGGTGGCGCGCGGACCGCATCTGGCGGCGATGCGCGACAGGGGCCTGACGCTGATCGAGGAGGATGCCGATCCGGTCACGGTTGCGGTGCGCGCCAGCGCCGATCCCGCCGAACTCGGGCCGCAGGACTATGTCATCGTCACGCTCAAGGCCCATTCGGTGCCGGCCGTCGTCGGCGCCATGCAGCCGCTGATCGGCGCCGGCACCACCATCGTCAGCGGCGTCAACGGCGTGCCCTGGTGGTATTTTCACAGGATCGGCGGCGATCTCGAAGGCACGCGGCTCGAGAGTGTCGATCCGGGCAATGCGCAATGGGACGGCTTCGGTCCCGACCGGGTGCTGGGCTGCGTCGTCTATCCCGCCGCCGAGGTGATCGAGCCGGGCATGATCCGCCACATCGAGGGCAACCGCTTTTCGCTGGGCGAGCCCGACGGTTCGAAATCCGGCCGCGCGCTGGCCCTGTCCCAGGCGCTGACGGCGGCCGGGCTGAAGGCGCCGGTGCGCTCCAATCTGCGCGACGAGATCTGGGTCAAGCTCTGGGGCAACCTGTCCTTCAACCCGATCTCGGCGCTCACCCACGCCACCCTCGACGTGCTCTGCACCGAACCAGGCACCCGCGCGGTGGCCCGCTTGATGATGCTGGAGGCCCAGGCCATCGCCGAGAAGCTAGGGGTCAAGTTCCCCATAGACGTCGATCGACGCATCGATGGCGGCGCCGCCGTCGGCGCCCACCGCACCTCGATGCTGCAGGATCTCGACGCCGGCCGGCCGATGGAAATCGATGCGCTCGTGGGCTCGGTGCAGGAGCTTGGGCGACTGACCTCGACGCCGACCCCGGCGATCGACATCGTGTTGGCGCTCATTCAGCTGCGCGGACGCACAGCGGGCCTCTACGGCTGACCGGCGCCGGCGAGGGCGGCCGAAAGGGGGTCGTGCCTCAGTCGTCGCTCTCCGGAATGGCGTTGCCGTCATTTGCCAGCACGTCGTCCGTCGATGCTCGCTTGCGTCGCGAAGCGGCCTTGCCGGACTTGCCCGCCTCCTGCAGCAGCTTCACCGGCAGTTCGTCGGTCTTGCCGGCCTTGTCGCGCCCGAGGAACAGCGTGGTGTGCGGGAACGGGATCTCGATGCCGCGCTCGTCCATCACCTGCTTGACCAGCTCGGTGTAGGCGCGGCCGAGGCCCCATTGCTTGCCCGGCGCGGTCTTGATGCGGGCGCGGATCGCCACGGCGCTGTCGCCGAGCCCGGTCACGCCGTGCATTTCCAGCGGCTCGAGGATGTCGGCCTTGTGCTCGGTCTGCTGGAGGCGATCGAAGGCCTCCTGCATGGCGGCCTTGCCGTCGGCGACATTCTCCTTGTAGGCGATGCCCACCTCCTCGACGTGGAAGGAGAAGGTGCGCATGTAGTTGGAGACCGAATCCACCGAGCTGAACGGGATGATGTGGTAGACGCCGGAAAGATCGCGCAACGACACCGAGCGCAGGGTCAGCCGCTCGACCACACCCGTGATGCCGCCGGCGCCGACCACATCGCCGACATTCATGGCGTTCTCGAGCTGGATGAAGACCCCGGAAATGATGTCCTGCACGAGCTTCTGGGCGCCGAAGCCGATGGCGAGGCCGAGCACGCCGGCGCCGGCCAGCAGCGGACCGATGTCGATGCCGAGCTCAGACAGTGCGATCATCCCGCCGAACACCACAAGCGCCACGGTGAGGGCGTTCTTGAGCAGCGAATAGAGCGTGCGATAGCGCGAGTCGAGCAGGCTCGTCCCGGCGCTGGTTGCCATTCGATAATCGATCCAGGACGAAGCAGCCGCCCAGATGACGATGCAGCTGACCACGACGATCAGGCTGCTCACCAGTCCGGCGATCATGGCGCTGCCGCGATCGCCCTCCACCCAGCCGCCGACATCGACGATAGACCAGGCATCGAGCACCACGGCGAGAATGGCAACGCTCACCAGCAGCCAGACCACCCGGAGCAAGATCGGCACGAAGGAGGTCAGGCGGTTGGATAGCGCCTGGCTGTCGAGCGGCAGGAAGGCCGGCGTGCGCACGGTGAATGTCGACAGATAGCCGCAGCCGCGCAGCACCAGCCCGCCGACGATCAGCGCCAGTGCCGTCCTCACCGTGGCGCCGCCGACAAATTCGACGAACAGATCCGGCCGGGACAGGGCGATGACGTAGCTGACCGCCACATAGCCGTAGGCGATCAGCGGCCACAGTTGCATGAACGCCGATTGCACCGGTTCGGGGAGCGCGTCGTCCACCGCGGCGTCCCCCTCCTCGGTCGGTTCCTGGGCGGGCAACTCGGCGGCGATCTGCTGCTGGCGCGAAATCGCCCGAACCATGCAGACTGCGAAGATGGCCGCAAGCGTGTAGACCAGCACCCGCAGGCCGCGGCCGACGGAGAAGGAAACCAGGACATTGGCCGCCGGCACCACGAAGGCGATGCCATAGATGAGAAGTCCGGTGAGCACGATTGCGCGGCGCCGCAGCGTCGCGCGTACCGACGGCGCCATTCTCAGCACGGCATAGTCGCCTTGGGCAATGCCGGTCAGCACCCGGATCAGGATCGAGGCGGCGCCAGTGACCAGAAAGGCATTGAGATACAATGTCTGGTAGATCGAGACTCCCGTACCGGAAGACAGCGCCGCGGCCACGGCGCTGCCCGCGAAATAGGCCAGCGCCAGCGCCAGGATCTCGGCCAGGAAATACAGCCCGACCAGCGCCAGCGCGGCCAGGAATCCGTGATTCTGGAAGCGCCCTGAAAGACGGGCAAGCGCGCTGCGCAGGCCCCGCTTGCAGAGCATCAGCAGCAGCATCGACACCACGACGGTCGCGAGCAGCGGCGTCAGCATGCTCAGCACATGGCCGCCGTCGAACTCGGAGGCGCCGTTGAACAGGGTCGCCAGCCCCGAGAGGTCCCTGGCGAACTTGTGGCCGACGGCCAGGGTCTCCTCGATGACATTCTTGGTCATGCCTGCAAGGCGGCCGGCGACAGTTGTCTGCGCAGCCGTGTCCGCGTTTGCAGCCGCTGCGTCTGCCGGCACCGCCGTGCTCTTCTCAAGCGATTCGATGAGCTTTTGTCGGGCCGCCTCGTCCTTGAGAACGTCGAGCAGCGGTGCGATCACCGCGTCGGGATTGGCGGAAGAGTCAATTGTGGCTGCCTGCAATGGTGATTGCGGCGACTGGGCATGCACCGGCGCGGTCGGGGAGGCGGCGGCAAGAATGAGAGTGAACAGGAAAAGTGCGGCTGTCCTCACCAGGGGGCGGCTGTGTCTGGGCATGGAATATCCTATTCAGTTCAAACATTCTGGCGGCAATAGAGTGTCCGGCAATGGAATCCATGGCTAAGATAGGGCAGCGGCAGGGAGCATCAACCCGAAATGGCCAGAAACAGGATCCGCGGTCCGGCCGGCCGGCGGATGAACCCATCTCGGGCCAGGGCGTTGAAGCCCGATCACACAGGAGAACGCCTTGACCGGATCCGGCCCCCATCTCGCCATTTACGCCGCACTCGCCGGCAATCTCCTTATTGCCCTGTCAAAATTTACGGCCGCCTTCGTCACCGGCTCCTCGGCGATGCTCAGCGAGGGGGTGCACTCGACGGTCGACACCGCCAACCAGTTGCTGCTGCTTTACGGGCTCCACAGGGCCGCGCAGCCGCCGGATTACGATCATCCGCTCGGACATGGCCGGGAGTTGTACTTCTGGGCCTTCATCGTCGCCCTGCTGGTGTTCTCGCTTGGCGCCGGCATCTCCTTTTATGAGGGCGTCATCCATCTCATGCATCCCGAACCGGTGTCGAGCTTCACCATCACCTATGTGGTGCTGGGCCTGTCGGCGGTGTTCGAGGGCGCCAGCCTGCGGATTGCACTGCGCGAATTCTCCCGCCAGAAGGGATCGAACTCCTTCTTCAGCGCGGCGCGGCGGAGCAAGGATCCCACTACGCTCACGGTGCTGTTCGAGGACAGCGCCGCGATGATCGGCATTGGAATTGCCTTTGCCGGTGTTCTGGCGACGCAACTGACCGGCCGGGCGGAATTCGACGGCGCGGCCTCGATCGGCATAGGCGTGCTGCTGACCGGGACGGCGCTGTTCCTGGCCCGCGAGACCAAGGGGCTGCTGATCGGCGAGCGGGCCTCGAGGGAACTCGAGGACAGCATTCGCGACATTGCCGCCGCCCAGAAGGATGTCGAGCGGGTCAACGAGGTCACCACCGTGCACCTGGCGCCGGACCAGGTTGTGGTCATCCTGTCGATCGACTTCTCAGACGAACTCAGGACCGCGGGGCTGGAAGTGGCGGTGCAGGACATCCAGCGGACCCTGAAGCAGGCCCACAGCGAGATCCTGCAGGTTTCGGTCACGCCCCTGGCAGCGACGATTCCAGCCCCGAGATGACGGAGCGGTCATGCCCCCATCGGCCCGTGCGCTGTCAGGCTTCCAGCCCTCACAGCTCCGCGAGAATCTTGTCGAGCGTGACCGGGTAGCTTCGAACCCGTACGCCGCAGGCGTTGAAGACAGCGTTGTTGATGCAAGCAGCCGCGCCGCTGATTCCCAGTTCGCCGATGCCCTTTGCCTGGATCGGGCTCGCCCAGGGATCCCGCTCTTCAAGCAACTCGACCTCCAGCTGCGGCACGTCGGCATTGACCGGCAGGTGGTATTCGGCCAGATCGCGGTTGACGATGCTGCCGTCGCGCGGATCGTGGATCAGCTCTTCGGTCAACGCCATGCCGATGCCGAAGGTCATGCCACCGAGACACTGCGACCGTGCGGTCTTGGCATTGAGGATCCGTCCCGCCGCGAACACGCCCAGCATCCGCCGGACCCGGACTTCCGCCGTCACGTCGTTGACCGCGACTTCGGCGAAGAAGGCGCCATAGGTCGATTGCCGCACCTTCTTCGAGGTGCCGCCCGGCTCGACCACGCCGCGGACGGAGATCGGCGCGTCGCCGATCAGCTCGCCGAGCGCGGTGCTCCGGTTCCCGGTGATGGCGTGGCCGTCCTTGAGCGTCAGGTCCTCGGCGCGGCAGCCGAGCTTGCGGGCGATGCGCGCTCGGATCTCCTCGCAGGCGACATAGACCGCGCTGCCAGTGGAACTCGCGCCCCAGGAGCCGCCCGATCCGGGACCCGGCGGCAGGTCGGTATCGCCCAGCACCGTGGTGATCCGATCCATCGGAACACCGAGCATTTCGCCGGCAATCTGCGCCAGCACGGTGTAGGTGCCGGTGCCGATGTCGGTCATGTCGGTCTCGATGCGGACACCCTCACCGCCGAGGGTGACGCGTGACTCGGCCTGCATGAGCGAATTGACGCGTGCCGCACTCGACATGCCGAGCCCGATCAGCCACTCGCCCCTGCGGGTCGAACGCGGCTCGGGTCTGCGCCGCTGCCAGTCGAACAGTTCCGCCCCGCGGTCCAGCGCCTGATCCAGCATGTGGCTTGAAAACGGACGCTGGTCCTCGGGGTCCTTGTCGGGAATGTTGCGCTTGCGCAGCGCCACGGGATCGATGCCGGCCTTGACGGCCAGCTCGTCCATCGCGGTCTCCAGGACCGTCATGCCGATTGCCTCGCCGGGGGCGCGCACCGACCCGGCGCAGGTCCGGTTGAGCCGCACGATTTCATGAATGATCTCGCGGTTTTCGGCCGCGTAGAGAAAATGCGTGGCCTGCGCCACCGGCTCCGAGAACGTCTCGCCGGGCAGTTGCGAAACCAGCGCCTCGTGGCCGAGCCCGGTGAGCAGGCCGTCCGCATCGGCGGCCAGCCGGATGCGCTGTCGGCTTTCCGACCGCCGCATGGTGGTCTCGAAGACCTGCCGGCGCGACAGCGCCAGCGCCACCGGGCGGCCGACTGCCCTGGCCGCGATCGCCGCGGCCACCGCGTCATGGGCGATGCCGAGCTTGGAACCGAAGCCGCCGCCCACATAGGGAGATACGATGCGCACCCGGCCGGCGTCGATCCCCAGCGCGTCGGCCAGTTCCTCTTGATTGTATTTGAGCATCTGGCAGCTGGCATGCACGGTGAGATCGTCGCCGTCCCATTGCGCGATCGCGGCATGCGGCTCCATCGCCGCGCTGGAATGGCCGGGCGTGTGGTAGACCGCGTCGATGCTGTGGGACGCCTCGGCCATGGCGCGATCAAGATCGCCCTGCGAGGTCTGCTTGCCCTCGGGGCGTTCCCGGTCGGTGCTCTCCGATTCCGGATCCAGCACTGCTTCGGTCGCCATCGTCTCGATCCGCAGCTGCGTGGCGGCGTGGCGGGCCTGCTCGAAGCTCTCCGCCACCACCAGCGCCAGCGGCTGCCCCACATAGAAGATCTCCCTCGGACCTTGCACAGGCGCCTTGCCGGCCGTGCCCTGGGCCGGATTGCGCAACAGTCGGTCATCGTCGATGACGGCCAGCACGCCGTCCATCGCCTCGACCGGAGATCTGTCGATGCGCACCACGTGGCCGCGGGCAATTGTCGAGCGCACCAGCACGGCATGACAAAGTCGCTCGACCGGCCACTCGTGCGCATAACGGGCCGTGCCGCTGACCTTGAGCGGGCCCTCCATCCGGTCGAGCGGCTGGCCGATGACACCCTGCGCCATCGAGTCGAGCCGGTTGCGCCGGTCCGGTTCGTCCATCTTCAGATATGCGGTCATCGGCTCTCATCCGTGGCTGACTGGAGGGTGGCGATAAGGGTGCGGCGCAGCAGCGGGATCTTGAAGTCGTTGCCGCCCTGACCCCGGGCCTCGCGCAGGATTTCATCGGCGAAGCGGGCGAACAGCTCGTCCGACGGGCGTTCACCAGCCAGGATCCGCTCCGCCTCATGGTCGCGCCAGGGACGCGGGGCGACGCCGCCGAAGGCCAGCGCAACACTGCCGATCGTGCCGTCCTCGACGCCGACCACGGCCGCCACCGACACCAGCGCAAAGGCATAGGAGGCGCGGTCGCGCACCTTGCGGTAGATCTGCGATCCCTTGACCGGCGCCGGCAGCACGACCGCCGTGATCAGGTCGCCGGAGCCGAGGACGGTCTCGACTTGCGGGGTGTCGCCGGGCAGCCGGTAGAAGTCGGAGAGCGGAACCGAGCGGGTCTGGCCCTCGACATTCTCGATTTCCACCGCGGCGTCGAGCGCCTGCATGGCCACCGCCATGTCGCTGGGGTGGGTGGCGATGCAGTGCTCGCTGGCGCCGAGGATGGCGTGCAGCCGGGTGGCGCCGCCGATCGCCGAACAGCCGCTGCCCGGCTCCCGCTTGTTGCACGGCGCCGAGGTGTCGTAGAAGTAATAGCAGCGCGTGCGCTGCAGCAGGTTGCCCCCGGTGGTGGCCTTGTTGCGCAACTGGCCGCTGGCGCCGGCCAGCAGCGCCCGCGACAGCAGCGGGTAGTCGCGGCGCACATGCTCGTCGGCGGCCAGATCGCTGTTGGTCACCAGCGCGCCGATGCGCAGGCCGCCCGCGGGCGTGGCGCTGCACTCGCCCATATCGAGACGGTTGATGTCGACCAGCCTGTCGGGCGCCATGACCTCCAGTTTCATCAGGTCGAGGAGATTGGTTCCACCGGCGATGAAGGCGCTTCCGGCCCTGCTGGCCTCCCGGGTGGCTTCAGGCATGCCCGACGGGCGAACATAGTCGAAGGGTCTCATGCCGCCGACCCCGCCGCCGCGCGGATCGCCGCCACGATGTTGGGGTAGCAGGCGCAGCGGCAGAGATTGCCGCTCATGCGCTCGCCGATCTCCTCGTCGCTCAACTCCGGTGCGCCGTCGAGCCTGTCGGAGACGTGGCTGGGCCAGCCCGCCTTGACCTCCTCGAGCATCGCTGTCGCCGAACAGATCTGCCCGGGCGTGCAATAGCCGCACTGGAATCCGTCCGCCGACAGGAAGGCCTGCTGTAGCACCGAGAGATCGGTCGCCGTGCCGATGCCTTCGATGGTGACGATCTCGTCGCCGTCATGCATGCAGGCAAGGGTCAGGCAGGAATTGATCCGCCGTCCGTTGACGATGACGGTGCAGGCGCCGCACTGCCCATGGTCGCACCCCTTCTTGGTTCCGGTGAGGCGGAGATGCTGGCGCAGGGCATCGAGCAGGGTCGTGCGTTCATCGGCTTCTAGGTCGTGGTTCTCGCCGTTGATGGTAAGCTGTGTGTGCATCGGGTGGTCGGGCTCCGGCTGGCTATCGCTGTCGGGATGTCGCGGCTGGTCGCGCATCCGTGTCGCAAATCAATCCGTGGTGCCGGCAAAGGTTCCCATGTCTGCGGCCCGGCGCTAGATTGGGCGTCGTGACCTGCTGGAGGAAAGCCTATGTCGAAACCTGTTGCCCTGATCGTCGGAGTGGGCGATGGCCTGTCCGCCTCGCTGGCGCGCCGTCTGCACCGCGAAGGCTTCGATCTCGTCCTCGCCGCGCGCGACATCGACAAGATTGCAGGGTTGGGCGCGGAGACGGAGGCGCAACTGGCGGTCTGCGATGCCTCCAGGCCCGCGGACGTCGACGCCCTGTTCGCGGCGCTGCCGGGTCCGCTGCGGCTCGCGGTCTACAATCCGTCCGCCAGGCAGCGAGGTGCTCTGATCGAACTCGAGCCGGAAGCCGTCCGCCATGCGCTTGAGGTCACGGCCTATGGCGCCTTCCTGGTCGGCCAGGCCGCGACCCGGGTGATGCTGGCGCAGGCACCCGAGGACGGCGTTCGCGGAACGATCCTGTTCACCGGCGCCTCGGCGGGCGTAAAAGGATTTCCGATGTCGGCGCCTTTCGCCATGGGCAAGTTCGCCCAGCGAGGCCTGGCGCAATCGATGGCGCGCGAACTGCATCCGCAGGGGATTCACGTCGCCTGGATCAACATCGACGGAGGCATCCGCAATCCCGGCCGCACCGAACCTGCCGACCGGCCCGATTCGATGCTTGATCCCGATGCGATCGCCGAGAGCTATCTGATGCTGGTCCGCCAGCAGCGCTCCGCCTGGAGCGAGGAGTTGTCGCTGCGTCCCTGGGTCGAGAAGTTCTGATCCGCGGCAATGGCTGCATTGCCTTCGGCCTGAAGGACGGGAATGATCGCGACAGTTCCGACTCGCGAGGGAGGCGATGGTGAAAAGGACCTATGGCGGCGGCTGCCATTGCGGCGCGGTGCGGTTCGAGGCGGATGTGGACATCGCCGCGGGGACCGCCAAGTGCAACTGCACGATCTGCACCAAAATGCGCCTCTGGTCGGTCAGGGCGGCGCCGGCCGCGTTCAGGCTGCTGTCCGGCGCAGACATGCTGACCGACTACCGCGGCGCCAATCCGGTGGCGCATCATCTGTTCTGCAGCCGGTGCGGCGTCCATCCTTTTGAATGGGTGGACGTTCCCAACATGACCGGTGCGAAATACTACAACATCAGTGTGACCTGTCTCGAGGGCATCGACATCGACGAATTGGTGGCGGCACCCGTGACCTATTTCGACGGGCTCAACGACGAATGGGGCGAGCGGCCCGACGAGGTGCGGCATCTGTGAGTGCAGCGGCGCCGCGACGCCTACCCCGTCTCGTTGAGCAGCGCGCCGCGCAGTCGTCGCGGGTCGGCAAGCGGGGTGCCGGTGAAGATGCCGAAAGCATCCACGCCCTGGTGGAAGAACAGTTCATAGCCGCTCAGCACGCTGACACCTGCGGCTTCGGCCTCGGTCTTGAAACGGGTTTCAACCGGCGTGTAGACGGCGTCGAAGGCCCATCTCACGCCGTCCAGGCAGTCGTCCGGTACAGGGGTGGCGTCGCTGCCGACCATGCCGACTGGGGTGCAGTTGAGAATGCCCTCTGCGCTCCGGCTGGCCGCACGCACATCGGGCTCGATGACCACGGCCGGACCCGCGCCGCCCAGACCGGCAAGGGCGCCGGCAAGGTCTGCCGCCTTGGTCATGTCACGGTCGACGATGCGCAGTTCCGCCGCGCCCAGCTTCACCAGGCCGAAGGCGATCGCGCGGCCGACGCCGCCGGCACCCACCAGCACCACCTTGCCCGGCGCCGCCGCGCCGAAGCGGTCGCGGTAGGCGGAGATGAAGCCTGAATAGTCGGTGTTGTGGCCCACCATGCCATGGGTTTCGAAGACCACGGTGTTGACCGCCCTGAGTGCGGCGATCAGGGGGTCACAGATGCGCAGCAGGGGTACAACCCGCTCCTTGAACGGGTAGGTCACATTGACGCCGCGATACCCTGCGGCGGAGCAATCCGCCAGCACTTGCTCGAAGCTAAGTCCCATCTCGTCGGGGATCAGCAGGTCGTAGCTCGTGTCCAGTCCCGCCAGCCGGCCGGCGGCGCGGTGCAGTGCGGGCGAGCGGGATGCCCTGATATTGCCGCCGATGAGTCCGAGCCTGAGCCTCGGCAAAGGCTGCATGCCTGTGGAATCGCTTTGCATGGCCTGTCCTATCCCTGGTAGCCCAGCAGGCGAGGAAGCCACAGGATGATCCCCGGAAACAGGATCATGGCGAGCAGGGCAGCAATCAGCACGCCGATGAACAGCCAGATCTCGCGCACGATCTCGCGCAAGGGGATGCCCGTCACCGCATTGATGACGAAGAGCACGATGCCATAGGGCGGCGTGATCAGTCCGATCATGCAGTTGACCACGGTGACCACGCCGAAATGGATGAGGTCGATTCCCAGATGCCGGGCGGCCGGAATGAACAGCGGCACGATGACGAGGATGATGGTGGAGGCATCGAGCAGGCAGCCCAGCGCCAGGAACAGCAGGTTGACCACCAGCAGGAAGACGATCGGCGAGACGTCGAGCGTGGAGATGAACCCCTCCACCTTGGCCGGGATGTTCTCGGAGGCCACCACATAATTGAAGATCAGCGCTCCGCCGATCACGAGGCCGACGGCAGCGGACGAATGGGCGCTCTGCACCATGATGGAGTAGAGACCCTTGAGGCTGAGCGCCCGGTAGAAGACGGCGGCGAGGATGAGGGCGTAGGCGGCCGCCACCGCGGCGCCTTCGGTCGGGGTGGTGACGCCGCCATAGATGCCGTAGAGCAGGATGGCCGGCATCAGCAGCGCCGGGAACGCCCGTGTGGTGATGACCGGCAGCTCGCGCAACGGCACCGGCTCCTCCACCTTGAAGCCGCGCCTGATCGAGATCCAGTAGTTGAGCGCCATCAGCACCGCGCCCATGAACAGGCCCGGCACGATGCCGCCGAGAAACAGATAGCCGATCGAGGTGCCGGAAATCAGGGCGTACATCACCATCGGGATCGAGGGAGGGATGATCGGGCCGATGGTCGAGGAGGCGGCGGTGATGGCGGCGGCATAGCCGGCGGGATAGCGGCCGTCCTTGCGCATCATCTCGATGATGATCTTGCCGATGCCGGCGGCATCGGCCACCGCCGAGCCGGACATGCCCGCGAAGATCAGCGAGGCGACGACATTGACGTGGCCGAGCCCGCCGCGGAAGCGGCCCACCAGGGCGACGCAGAAGTTGAGCAGGCGGTCGGAAATGGTGCCGGCATTCATGATGTTGGCGGCGACGATGAACAGCGGCACGGCGAGCAGGATGAAGCTGTCGTAGAGACCCTGGATCATCTGCTCGGCCGGAAGGGCCAGGTCCTGGCCCTTGACCAGCACATACATGATCGTCCCGAGGATCATCGAGAAGGCGATCGGCGTGCCGATGCCGGCGAGCACCAGAACCACCAGCAGGCAGGCGGCAAACGCGAAGCTCATTGCGGATGCACCTCTTCGCCGCCGATCAGCGTGTCGTGTCCCGGATCGTCGTTGTCGGGGGCGCCGCCACGGGCAATGTGCCAGACGCGCCAGGCGTAGCGCAGCAGCAGGGCCACGGCGAAGACGCCGTAGATCGAGAAGACGTAGTCGAGGCGGATGCCCATCGTGGCGCTGCGCTTGATCTTGTAGAAGGTGATGTAGTCGAGTGTGGCCGGCAGGGCGCCGCCGATGCCGACGAGGATGGCGAGCGCGGAGACCAGCGCAAAGACGCGCCGGGTCTTCATCGTCGCCGCCTGGTAGAGCATGTCGAATTTGACGTGATCGCCGTCATTGAGGCAGAAGGCGCCGGTCCAGAACACCGCCCACAGCCACAGCGTCAGGCACATCTCCACCGTCCACCCGATGTTGATCGAGGGAAAGAACCCCAGCACCACGTAGCGGGCGACGATCTGGACGATGAAGGTGGCAAACATGGCGGCGAGAAGTCCCGCCGCCACGTTCTCCGCCCTCGCCCTGAGAAAGGCGGCGATGGCGTGCATTCCGGTCAGACCTCGGCTCACAGAGCGTTGATCTTGTCGACCATGCCCTCGGGCCAGGACTTGGAGAATTCCGATTCCAGATAGGCCTTCTGCACGGTCGTGCGGAAGGCTTCGAGGTCGGGCGTGTAGACCTTCAGACCCTGGTCCTTGAAGAACTGCTCCAGCTCGGCTTCAAGCGCCAGCTGCTTCTGGCGGCCGGATTCGGCCGCGTCGTCGGAGGCCTTCTGCAATGCGGCCTGCTGGTCTGGCGTCAGCGAATCGAACACCTTCTTGGACATGGCAAGGTAGTTGAGGTCGACCAGATGGCTGGTGAGCACGATCTGCTTGGTGACCTCGTAGAACTTCGCATCCTTGTCGGTCGGCAGCGGGTTGTCCTGGCCGTCGATGGCGCCGGTCTGCAGCGCGGTGTAGACTTCGGTGAAGGCCACCGGAACCGGGCTTGCGCCGAGCGCCTTTCCGAGGAACTGCCAGGCGTCGGTGCCTGGCATGCGCAGCTTCAGGCCTGCGAGATCCGCGGGGGTCTTGACCTCGTTGTCCGTGCGCAGGTTGAGCTGGCGGCGGCCGAGATAC
Source organism: Hoeflea marina (assembly GCF_003182275.1). Classification (GTDB taxonomy): domain Bacteria; phylum Pseudomonadota; class Alphaproteobacteria; order Rhizobiales; family Rhizobiaceae; genus Hoeflea; species Hoeflea marina. The sequence goes on along the minus strand of NZ_QGTR01000003.1, from coordinate 569,014 downwards.
ATCACCGAGAGCAGCTTCACACCGAGCGTTTCCTCGACCTTCTGCTTCAGCGGCTCCATGAAGTCGGCGGCGAAGACCTTCTTCTGGTGCTCGGCGTCCCGGTGAAGATAGCCGGCGGTGAAGATGGAGAACTCCGGAATCAGCGTGGCCAGTTCCTGGGCCGAGGTGATGGCCATATCGAGGTTGCCGCGGGCAATGGCTTCCAGCTCGGTGCCCTGCTTGAACAGCTCGGCGTTCCAGTGCGGCTCGAAGGTGGCGAAATCCTTGATCTGGGGACCGAAGACCTCGGTGAGGGCGACTGCGCGCTGATCGGTGGCCGAGGCCGGAGATGACAGGCGCAGGGTCACGTTTTCGGCCAAGGCTGGTGTCCAGGCCATTGTCGTTGCCAGCAGGAGTGCGGTCGTGCCGGCGAGAAGCGCGCGACGGGTCAGATTGATTGTCATTGCAGGTTTCCTCCCTGTGCAATTCGTCTACCGGGCCAATGCGGGCGGGGGCAGATCACCTGATATGTCGCACAAATCGGTTTTGCGGACAATGTCACATCAAAAAAATCATAGATTATCATTTATCTCATACGAAACCGCGCATGCCCGGTGCAACTTGCGGCAATCCCCGGCGCCAGGGCTGGGCTCGGCGCGTTTCGCCTGGTGGCACCTTCATCTTATACTGCCGGGCAGCCGGGCGTATCGGCACGATTCCGGCCGATGGAGGCTGTGGTGAGATTGTCCTACATTATTGCGTTTTGACTGACTGAGCCCTATCCTGTTGATTGTTCTGAATTGCATTCTCCAACCGATATTATCTTCAACCTCCGAGATTTTCATGGCGAGCCTGACCTCCACGAAATCGGTTGCCGAAGACACCTATGCCCAGCTGCGCTCGGACATTATTTTCGGCCGCTTGCGGCCGGACGAAAAACTCAAGCTCGACATGCTCAAGCACCGCTACGGCGCCAGCGTCTCCACTCTCCGGGAGATTCTCAACCGGCTCGCCTCCGACGGCTTCGTCATTGCCGAGGGGCAGCGCGGCTTCGAAGTGGCGCCGGTGTCGCCTGCCAATCTGCATGAAGTCTCCGCCCTGCGGCTGATTCTGGAATGTCATGCGCTGGAACTGTCCTTCGTTGCCGGCGAGATGGAATGGGAAGGCCGGGTGGTCGCCGCCCACCACAAGCTGCATCAGATGGAATTGCGCATGCTCGAAGGCGATGTGTCCATCAAGGAGCAGTGGAAGCGCTATGACTGGGAATTCCACCAGGCGCTCATCAGCGCCTGCGGCTCCCGCGAATTGATGGGCGCGCACCGGGCCGTCTTCGACAAGTATCTGCGCTACCAGATGATCTCGCTCACTTTTCGCGGCGAAAAGGCAGCCAGCGAGCACAAGATGCTGCTGGAGGCGGCCCTTGCCAGGCAACCGGCTCGCGCCCAGGAAATCCTGCGCATCCACGTCGCCGGCGGCGTCGAGCACAGCCTCGCCAATTTCGGCTTCGGCAAGGGCTGACCGGATCGCCGCGGTCCCAATCAGCCGCCGCTCTGGAAGATCGCCTCCGCCCGTGCCAGAATGGTCCGACCCGGAAGCTTGGCTTCCCGCTGTGCCGGCTTGCCGCCGCTCTCGACCTTGACGCTCCCCCGGAGGATCATCATGCCCGTTGAACGCCGTCCGCGCCTGGCCGTTCTCATCGACGCCGACAACACCTCCGCGCGGATTGTCGATGGCCTGTTCGAGGAGATCGCCACCATCGGCGAAGCCAGCGTTCGCCGGATCTATGGGGACTTCTCTGGAACCCGCTCGCGCGGCTGGGTCGATGTCCTTGCCCGGCATGCCATTGTTCCCCAGCAGCAGTTCCCCTACACCACCGGCAAGAACGCCTCCGACATCACCCTGGTGATCGATGCCATGGACCTGCTCCATTCCGGTCGGTTCGACGGCTTCTGCCTGGTCTCCTCCGATAGCGATTTCACCCGTCTTGCCTCCCGGATCCGCGAGCAGGGCATCGATGTCTTCGGCTTCGGGGAGCAGAAGACGCCGGAGAGTTTCCGGCAGGCGTGCCGCCGGTTCGTCTACACGGAAAATCTCCTGGCCGGGACCGGCAAGGAGAGGCCCGACAGCGACAAGGCGGAAGCGCTGCGCAAGCCTTCCGAGGTGGTTCCCCTCGTCCGCAAGGCGCTGGCGAACATCAACAGCGAGGACGGCTGGGCCAATCTCGGCACCGTCGGCCAGCACATGGTCAATCTGTCGACGGATTTCGATCCGCGCACCTTCGGCTTCGCCAAGCTGAGCGACCTGGTGCGGACCACCGACCGCTTCGAGATCGGCAAATCCGAATCGGGCGCCATGCAGATACGCGTCAAGCCCGTCGGCCGGCAGCCGGGACCCGGTGGTTCAACCAGAGACTCCTAATGAAAGCTGAATGGATTGCCTCGACATCCGGTCGACCGGGTTAGCCAAATTTTCGTCTTTTTCTGCAAGTGTGCCGCCGAGGATTACCGGAAATGACTTTCGGCTACACGGAGAACACCATGAGCGGCTCGCTGGCCATCACCCCTGTCATCCTCTGCGGTGGCGCCGGATCGCGGCTCTGGCCGATGTCGCGGGACGAGAAGCCCAAGCAGTTCCACCGCTTCGTCAACGACAAGACGTTGCTCACCAACACGCTCGAGCGCGTCGGCTTTGCCGGCGAGGGCCTGAGTTACCTTCCCACCCGCATCGTCGGCGGGGTGAAATTCGAGGCCTTGCTGGTCGAGCAGGGCGAAACCAGCTCGGCCGAGGTCGAGCGCTACATCGTCGAGCCCTCGATCCGCGACACGGCCGCGGCCATCGCCGCGGCGATCGCCGATCTGGCCGAGACCGATCCCGACCGCATGGTGCTGGTGCTGCCGTCGGACCACGACATCCCCGACAACGCGGAATTCCATGCCGTCATCCGCTCTGCCGCCGGGGCGCTGGCTGTCCGCGGCGGCATCATGACCATCGGCATCGCGCCGACCCGGCCCGAAACCCAGTATGGTTATATCGAGCGCGGCGACGGACCCGGCCCCGTCTACGATGTGCTCAGATTCCGCGAGAAGCCCGATCTGGAAACCGCCGAGGCCTTCCTGCAGTCGGGCCGCTTCTTCTGGAACGGCGGCATCTTCCTCTTCCGCGCCGGCGAAATGGGTGCCGAGATCGCCCGCCAGCAGCCCGAGGTCTGGCGCCATGCCGTCCAATCCGTCACGCGCGCCGAAGTGGCTGGCAAGGTCTGGCGGCTCGACGCGCAAGCCTTTGCCGCAAGCCCGAAGATCTCGATCGATTTCGCGGTAATGGAAAACGCTCCGCGCATCGGTGTGGTCGCCGCCTCGTTCGCCTGGAACGATCTCGGCTCCTGGAACCAGTTGCACGAATGCTCGCCGCTCGATCCACACGGCAACGCCCGGTTCGGCGACGTGGTCACCATCGATGTCAAGAACAGCTATCTCCGGTCCGAGGACCGGCTGCTGGCGGTCGCCGGACTCGAGGACATCATCGTCGTCTCGCAGCCCGACGCGCTGCTGATCGTGCATCGCGACCAGGCGCATCTGGTCAAGGACATCACGCAAATGGTCAAGGCGGCCGCAGACTGGCCTCCGCTGGCCGTCGCCCATTCCGGCCGCCCGGTTCCCTCTCCCCGGGTCATCCACAAGTGGCTCTTCGACGTGGCGCTGCCGTTCTGGGCCGACAAGGGCCTCGACCGCGCCCACGGCGGCGTCTTCGAGGCGCTCAACCATGACGGCAGCCCCGCCGACCTGGGCTTCAAGCGACTCCGGGTGCTGGCCAGACAGATCTACTGCTTTGCGCACGCCTCGACCATAGGCTGGCAGGGCGAGTCCGATGCCGTGCTCCGGCACTGCTTCGACACGCTCACATCCACCGGCTGGCATGCGGAGGGCGGCTGGATCCACCGCTTCCATCCCGACGGAACCGTGCAGGACGCGCAGCGCGACACCTACGATCAGTGTTTTGTGCTGCTGGCGCTCGCCTGGCTCTGGCGCGCCAAGAAGTGGCCTGAGGCAAGGGAATGGGCCGAGCGCACCATCGCCTTCATGGACGCAGAGCTCGCCGACACCGTCCATGGCGGTTTCTTCGAATCCGACCGGCCGACCGGCTTTCGCCGCGCCAATCCCCACATGCATTATCTCGAGGCGATGCAGGCCTGGTACGAGGCGACCCGCGAGACCCGCTTTCTCGATCGCGCCCAGGCAGCCGTCGATCTGTTCACGGATCGGTTCTTCGACGCCGGAAGCTGGACGGTGACCGAGTATTTCGGCCTCGACTGGTCGGTGTGCACCGACCGTGCCCCGATGGTCGAGCCCGGCCATCACTACGAATGGATCTGGCTGCTGCTGCGGCATGCCCGGCTGGCCGACCAGCCGGCTCTGCGCGAATATTGCCGCAAGCTCTACGCCACCAGCCATGCCTTCGGCCACGCCCGCGGCACCGACGCGGTCTGCGACGCCATGGCGCCGGACGGCTCTTCGATGATCGGCACGGCGCGGCTGTGGCCGCAGACCGAGGCGCTCAAGGCCGGCCTCGAGGCCCGCGCGCAAGGCCTGCCGGGCGACGAGACCCTGTTCATCCGCATGCTCGACGTCATCTTCAACCGCTATCTCACCGTGCCGACCGCGGGCGGCTGGTATGATCAGATCGACCCGCGCGGACGGGTTATTTCCAAGGACATGCCGACCAGCACCTTCTACCATGTGTTCTGCGGACTGGTGGAGTATCTCAAGTCCGAGGGCATGCTGGCGGACCAGGCCTGATCGGGGCGCCAGGCAGATGCGCCCGGCCGGACGGGGCGCGCCAACAGGGAGAAGACGGCAATGGCGGCTAAATTCGGCACCAGCGGCCTGCGGGGCCTTGTCGGGGAACTGACGGACGGCACCGCCGCGGCCCATGCCCGGGCCTTTGCGCGGCACCTGCTCGACAACGGTCTCGTCGAGAGCGGCGCGACCGTGCATGTGGGCAGGGACCTGCGTCCCTCGAGCCCGGACATCGCCGGCCAGTGCATGGCCGCGCTGGCGGCGGAAGGTCTTGTCGCCGTGGATTGCGGCGCTCTGCCGACGCCGGCGCTGGCCCACAGTGCCATGGCCCAGGGTGCGGCCAGCCTGATGGTCACCGGCTCGCACATCCCGGCCGACCGCAACGGCGTCAAGTTCTACCGGCCCGACGGGGAGATCGGCAAGGAGGACGAGATCGCGATCGCGTCCGGTGCCCCGGCATTCGCGGGCGAGCCGGTCGATCCGGTCGCGGTCGGGGGTGACGCGCCCATGGGCGAAGCGGCCCTTCAGGCCTACCGCGACCGCTACGCCGGATTCCTGCCCGCGGGCTCGCTGGCCGGCGTCCGCATCGGCATCTACGAGCACTCCTCGGTGTCCCGCGACGTGCTCAGGGACATCCTCCAGCCCACCGGCGCCGAGCTGATCGGGCTCGGCCGCTCCGAGACTTTCGTTCCTGTCGATACCGAAGCAGTGCCCGACTCCATCCGGGCGCAGATCCGCCGCTGGACCACGGAGCATCGGCTCGACGCACTCATCTCCACCGACGGCGATGGCGACCGCCCGCTGGTCGCCGACGAGACCGGCGAATGCCTGCGCGGCGACGCCCTGGGACTGATCACCGCCCGCCATCTTGATGCCGACGCGGTGGTCACGCCCGTGACGTCGAATTCGGCCATCGCCAGCCACGCCGGATGCCGGGTGTGGCGGACCCGCGTCGGCTCGCCCTATGTGATTGCCGGCATCGCCGAAGCCGCAGATACGGGGGCCGCCCGCATCATCGGCTTCGAGGCCAATGGCGGCGTGCTGACCGGCTCGGATTTCCAGGTCGGCAAGGCTTTCCTTTCCGCCCTGCCGACGCGCGATTGCGCCCTGCCGATCCTGGCGGTCCTGGCTGCCGCCCACCAGGCGGGCAAGACGGTGTCGATGCTGGTTGCCGGACTGGCCTTGCCGGTTGCTGCCAGCGGGCGCATCGAGAATTTCCCCACCGCCCTGGGCCAGAGACTGGTGGCGTCCTTGGCCACGAACATTGCCGAGCGCGAAGCGTTCTTCGCGCCGTTCGGCGGCGTTCGCGCCATCGATCTCACCGACGGCCTGCGCGTGACCCTGCCGGGCGGCGCCATCGTTCATCTCAGGCCGTCCGGCAATGCCCCGGAAATGCGCTGCTACACGGAGGCGGACTCCGCCGAGGAGGCCGAAGCGCTGGTGCTGTCCTGCATGGCGCGGCTGCGCGATCATGCAGGATCCGGCAATGACTGAGATTTCGCCGCATGCGCGAAAGCTCCGGATCCTGCTGACCGGTGCCACCGGCTTCATCGGTGCCGCCGCCGCGACCGCGCTGCGGGCGGACGGCCATGCCGTGACCGGTGTGTCGCGCCGTTCGGATGCGCCCGATCTGGTCCGTGCCGATGTCAGGCAGGAGGCGGGCTGGGACAGGGCGCTGGCCGGGGTCGACATGGTGGTCCACCTGGCCGCCTGGAACCCTCCACGCTGGCGGCGCCCCCGACCGGAGTTGCACGCCAGCATCACCCGTGACGGCGCCATCCGGCTGGCCCGGCTTGCCACGGCGGCCGGTGTCGGCCGCTTCGTGTTCCTGAGCTCGGCTCGGGTCTACGGCCTGCCCGAACCCGGCCAGCCGCCATTCCGGGAAACCGATCCGCCCGCCCCCTGCGACGCCTATGGCCGCGCCAAGGCGGAAGCCGAGGCCGGCATCGCCAAAGTGGCCGCGGGCTCATCCATGCATCTTCTGATCCTTCGGCCGCCGGTGGTCTACGGCCGCGGCAGGCTCGGCAGCGTCGGGGGCGTGGCACTTGCGGCCGGTCGCGGATGGCCGTTGCCGCTGCCGCCGGGAAAGCCGGCCAAGAGCCTGCTGGCGCTCGACAATCTGACCGACTGCCTGCGGGCGGTCGCCGGCGGCGAGATCGATGTCGACGGCATCTTCAACATTGCCGACCCGGGCGCGTCCAGCCTCACGGCTGTCGCCGACGCCGTGGCGCGCGCCGGTGGACGGCCCGCCGCACGCCGCCTGCCCGACTGGCTCTCCGGCCCGTTGCTCCGCTGCCTGCTGCCGGGCAATGCCGCCCGGCATCTCGCCGCTCCGGTGGTGCTCGACACCGGCCGCCTGCGCGCAGCCACGCGCTGGCGCCCGCCGCTGACCACGGACGCGGCGTTGCGCGCGGCCTTCTCCTGAACCCGCCGCGTTAGCGGATGCTGTCGAGCGAGGCGGAAAAGCCGCTGAGCGAGAAGGCGAACTTGACCTCCTTCTGCTGCAGGTTCTCTAGGCCGATGGTGATCTGGCTGCCCTTGCGCATGGCCGCCAGCAATTCGTCGGAAATCACGTCGCCGACATAACAGCCCGAGGCTTCGCAGGTCTGGATGTCGAGACTCAGCGCCGCGCCGTCATCGACGGCGAACGAAACGCCCTTGCGCAAGGAGATGCCGAGCGGCAGCTGAAGCAGCAATGTCGGCTTCTCCGCCGCGTCCGGACCGGTCTTGATCGTCAGCTTGGCCAGTTGCTGCCCCGTTTCCTTGAGCACCACGCGCTGTTCCATGGCGCAGGCCAGCGGCTGCCTGCGGTTGGCGGAGGCGCACTGGGTGGTCCAGCTCGGCTGCGGTGGCGTTGCGGAGGCCGCATCCGTCTGCGCAACGGACGGCTGTGTCGCCGCGGCCAGCAGCATGAAGGCGGAAACGGTGGTCAGGGTGATCGGTGTCAAAGCCATATCCTTGTGTTCGGGACGCGCGTCGGCATCCGCGGGGATCGGAGCGGTGGTCATCACCAGCTGGGATTGTAACTCGATAGCACGGCATCTTGCGGTTCTGAAACACAATTCCGGACCGCGTTCAGGCCGCCAGGCGGCTCTCGACCAGGTGGATCGGGAACAGCATGGTGTCGAGAATGGCATAGAATTCGGCCGCCGACTGCGCGCCGCCGATGCCCATGTCGAAGCTCAGCGTCCTGTTGTTGACACCGATGAACTGCGGCAGGTCATGGCGGATCTTGTAGATCGGCTTGAACGCGCCGAGGGCGGCTTCGCCACGCCATTCGGCAATCGCCCCGGCATAGCCGGTCTTGCGCTCCTCGAAACGCTCCCGGTTCGGCTGGGCCTCGCAATCATGGGCGCAGGCGCGGATGAAGTTCTCCTCCCAGGCCGTGATCTCGATGCCCTGCTGCTGCTTGAAGCATTCGATGACGTGGCCGATCTGCGCGGCGATGCCAAGCTCGATCGGGAAGGGAAAGCCGCGCGCCTCGATGACTCCGTCCATCTCCGCCTTGAATGTCCTGATGCGCTCGGCGGCGATGGCCGCATCGCGCAGGCCGATTGTGTTGGACTGCATGCAGGCGCCGAACACGGACACGGGCCGCTCGAAGTGGACCAGCGCGCGGGCCAGCATCAGCGTCCGGCAGATGTTGTCGTAGTCGACGATCGGGTGGCCGAAATAGGCCCCGCCGAACGTGTCGCGGATCTCGGTCATCAGGCTGCGACGGACCGCGCCGTGATAGACGCCGAACGGGCATTGCGGCCGGTCCGTGGCATCTTCCCAGAAGAAAAGCTTGCGCATCATCTCCTGCTTGTCGACGCCGATGAGGTGGCTCCCCGTGGGCACCTTGGTGATCTCCCGGTGCGGACGCGCCTCGGGCCAGATGAAATGCAGCCTGCCCCATGAAATGGCGTCGACCAGCGGCACCCTGCCCGTGACGACCGTGATCAGTTCGGCAAGTTCCGGGTCGAGATAATCGTCGTCGCCGATATAGGTCAGCCACTCGCCGGAGGTCTGGTCGACGATACGCTCCCAGTTGGCCCGCATCGACAGCACCGCCGGACCCGGGGAGAGCAGCTTCACCCTCGGATCGGCGAGGTCCGCGACGAAATCCGCCAACGGCGCGGCATCATCGGAATTGTCGGCCAGCACGATCTCGAAATCCCGTCGCGGCGAGCCGACCATGGCCCGCACCGCCGACATGGCGTAGATCTGGCGATTGCGGGTGGGGATGCAGATGGACAGCAGCGTCATGCGGCAAATGCCCGTCTCGCCGAGACCACATGCTCGACCGGCATGATGAAGCTCTCGGCGAAATCGTAGAACTCGCCCGGCGTGGCGGCTTCGAGTCCGCTTTCGCGGATATAGATCGAATCCTTGTGCACGCCGCAGAGCTGGTTGAAGGACTGCGGCGGGGTGAACGGCGGCGGATTGAAATGCCTGGCCCAGGCGCCGCCCTGCCAGGCGGCAAAGCCGCTGCGCAGGCCCTCCACCTTGATCTGGTACTCCTCCAGCGTCCGCGACGACAGGCATTCGTGCACGGCGGCATGGGCGAAATTCTCCTGAAAGCCCGTGTTGTCCACACCGTATGTGCGGCAGTACCACCAACTGGTCGCGGCGATCGCCGAGATCACCGCAAGGCCCGGAAGCTTTGGCGAGAACGGAAAGTCGTCCTCCTGGATCTGCATGCCGGAGCCCAGGTCGCTGTAGAAGTCGACCACCAGCTTCTTCATGGCCTCCAGCGACTGGGTGCTGGCCGAGTTGGAGGCCACGCACGCGCCGAGCACAGAGAATGGCCGCTGGCAGTAGATCAGCTGCCGGGCCAGGTGAATGGTCTTGCAGCTGTTGTCGAAATCGACCGTGGGGTGCTCGAAGTAGCGGCCGCCGCACTTGCGCTTGATCTTCTCCATCAGCGACCGGCGCACGGCGCCGTGATAGATGCCGAAGCCGCAGGACGGCCGCTTGTGCCGCTCGGACCAGGTGAACAGCCGGTCCTGCAGCTTCGGCTTGGAGGCGACATAGGTGTCGTGTTCGCAGGGGACGACCGCCAGCGTGGCGTGGAGACGGTTGTCGGGCCAGTTGTAGTGGATGCGCGACCAGCCGACGGCATCGACGTCCTTGTATTCGCGCTCGTAGCGGCGCAGCAGCCGCACCACGCGCGGGTCGATGTGGTCATCGTCGCCGATGAAGCTGACCCATCGGCCGCCGACCTCCGCCATCGTCCGCTCCCAGTTGTCGACCATGGAGAGAACCCGGTCCGCGGGCCCGATGAGGCGGAAGCGGGAATCGCCGAAGCCCGCGAAGAAATCCCGCAGCGGCGCCGGATCATCGGAATTGTCGGCTACGATCACCTCGAAGTCGGCCTGATCGCAGGCGGATACCGCCTTGATGGCCTCGATGGCATAGCGCTGCCGGTTGCGCGTCGGGATGCAGATTGTGAGATAGACCATCCAACGTGCTCCGCTTGATGCCGGAATTTGCGGCAAGCCTCGCAAGACAAGCTTGTGTCACGCTGGTCCGGACGGTTTTACTTGCGGGCCTCGAGGTCGGGGAAATGGGCGCGGAAATGGGCCAGGCTGCCCTTGGAGGCGGCGCCCGGGGCCCCTGCGGCATCGATGCAGTCATCGTCCTCGAGGCCCTGAAGGCGCCGGTACCAGTCGGCGGGCGAGGATCCCAGGGCTGCGGACAACGAGGGCTGCCGCCTCGGACGGTCGAGCATTGCCAGCCAGGTCGTCCTCAGCTGGGCCAGCGACAGCGCGGGCGTGCGGTTGCGCGCCACATCCCGGGCCGCCCTGCGGCCGATGTGCGCGACGGCGTCGGGACGGGCCAGCATCCAGTCGAGCCGCGCGGCAGCTTCGGCGACGTCGCGGACGACGAAGCCGGTTTCGCCGTCATGGACGATGGCCAGTTCGCAGGCATTGGCGAACACCAGCGGCGCGCAGCCGAGCGACATCGCCTCGACAAGCGCGTTTTCAGCGGTGCCGAAATGGTTCGGCTGCAGGAGATAGAGAAGGATGGAGCTTTGCGCGAAGACTGCGGCCGGATCCTGGCTGTGGCCGCAGAGCCTCACCCGGCCCGGATGGCGCATGGCCGCCACGGCGGCGCGGACCGGGCTGTCGTCCGCCGCCGCACCATGGAGGTCGACCACGACGTCGGCTTCGAGCCGGTCGATCACCTCGAACATGGCCGGGCTCATCTTGGCAAAATCGACCGTGCCGAGATAGCTCACCCGGCCGGCCCGACCTGTGCCGGTGTCACCCGGAACGGGCCGCGGGAAGCCGAAGCCGCTGTTGACGACACCGATACGTCCGGCATTGGCCGCCAGCACGCCGGACAGAGGCGCCGAGAGCAGCGAGCAGGCGGAGGTGAACAGGAAGCGGTCCACGGCGCCGATCAGGCCCGGCGGGATCAGCGGCGCGTGCAGGCCGGACACATGCGACCAGGCCACGCTGCGCATCGGCGGCAGGTCCGTCCAGGCCATGAGCCTGAGCAGCAGCGGGTGGTTCCACCACTCGAACTGGACCAGGTCTGCCGCGCGCATCAACGCGTCGAGGGCAGCGGCGTCGGGCGCCACCGTGATCGTCGCGCCGGACGCACGGACAAGATCCGCATAGTGGGGGTCGCGCGGGGCCTCGAGCAGCACGTAGCGGCGTTTCCACGCCTCGTCATCGGCGGCGCAGAGGGCCGCATGCGCCTTGCCCACACCGCCGCCCAGATGGGGGGTGATGTGGACCAGCTTCATTCCGCGGCGACGGGGGCCGGCATGCGCCTGCCGCCCGGGGCCGGCACCTTCGGGTCGATGGTGGCGAGCTCGCGGAAGCGCTTGAGCAGCATCGGCCGGTGCTCGTCGATGTTGTCGGGAAGGCAGTGGCTGAGCTGGCCGCAGGAGCCGCAGGTGCCGTTCTCGCAGCGGCGGCCTTCCAGATGCTGCAGCCTGAGCGCGTTCATCGGCGCCGAGGTCCAGATCTCCTTGAGCGGCTGCTTGCGCACGTCGCCGATGATCAGCTTGCGGCCCCAGTCAAGGAAGCAGGAGCTGACCAGGCCGTCGGCGTTCACGCTCATCGCATAGAAGATATAGGGACAGGTATCGGTGGGCTTGAGCGCCTGCTGGTAGATGCCCTTCTCGCCGATCTTGATGCCGGATCGCTCCTCGACATCGAACTCCGGCCAGCAGGGGGCGAAGTTCTCGACGAAGATGCGGTCGCAATGATCGCCGAAGGTGTCGAAGAACTCCTGCCGCTGCGCCTCGCTGATCAGCTCGCCGGGGATCTTCAGCGAAATCTCGCAGTTGCCCTTGTTGGCATAGAGCCATTTCACGCCCTCGACGAACTTCTCGAAGTCGAAATCGAAGCCGGTGAATTCGCGGTAGGTGGCGTTGGTCATGCCGTCGACGGAGATGTTGATCTTGTCGAGGCCTGCCTCCAGCACCGGCGCCAGCCGTTCGGGCGTCAGGAAGGTGCCGTTGGTGGTGGTGTCGATGTAGTCGACATGGCCGCTCTGCTTGGCATAGCGGATCATGTCGGCAAGCCGCTTGTTGAGGAACGGCTCGCCGTCCTTGTAGAGCCTGAGCACCTTGATCGGCTTGTCGAAGGCCGCGAGATCGTCGATCGTCTTGGTGAAGACGTCGTACTTCATTGCGCCCTGATAGCGGCCGGTCTCGGCGATCAGGCCGCGGTGGCCGGTCGGACAGAAGGTGCACTTGAAATTGCAGGAACTGGCGGGATCGACGAAGACGATGAATGGCGTCTCGAGCGGGATGACCGTCTCGAGTGCCGTGCGGCCGTCAAGATTGATCCGCGGCTTCAACTGGGCTTTCATCGTGCGTCTCCGGCATTCCGTTGGGTCTTGTCGCATTGCAGATGCCAACCACAGAGGCCGGATCGGCGGGGTGGATGGCGGCGGTTCCGAAATCCAGCAGGTCGCGCCTGCCGGATTCGTCCGCGATCCGTTCTGCCAACTGGCGTATCGTGACAGCCTGTCCAGAGCAGACATTGATTGCGCCAGGCTGACCTGTCTCGATGACCCGGGCGATCATGGCGCCGGCTGCGCCCACGTCGAGAAAATCGCGCAGCTGCGTTCCCGCCGAGAGCCGGGCGGTTTCTCCGCGGGCAAGCTGTTGACGGATATAGGGCACCAGCCGCGCCGGATGCTCGCCCTCGCCATGCAGATAGAACAGCCGGCACCAGGAAAACACGGTTTCGCTCTCTCCGAAGTAGCGCCCGAGCATCTCGAAGAGGGCGAGCTTGCTTGCGCCATAGAGGGTGGACGGGCCGAGCGGCGAATCAATGGCGAGCGCAGGCGAGGGCAGCCGGTACTCCATGCAGGTGCCGATTCCGATGAAATGACCGACCCCGGCCCGGCGCGCGCCCCGGGCAAGCGCCAGCGTGCCCGACACGCAGTCGAGGTTCCGGTCCGAATCGAGATACTTGCCCGGCTCGACGTACCAGGCAGCATGAATGATCGCGTCGATGCCCGCCAGCCGGTCCATCCACCAGCCGCTGTCCCCGGCGAAAAGGTCGTCCGTGAGAATGGCCGGCATCGCCGACGCGGCGAGCCTGTCCCCGGAGCCCGTCCGGATCACCGGCACCACCTCATGCCCGGCTGCCGCGAGCGCCCGGTGGATCGAGCGTCCGACAAAGCCGGTCGCGCCGGTCAGCGCCACGCGTTTCATGGCAAGCTCCGGGAAAGCCGGCTCCTGCTAGTCTCCGGTGTGAAGCGGTTCATTGGCACCCCGTTCGAATCCGTATCGCGCGCCAGCTTATCGCAACATGATGATCGGCGGTCGATATGTTTGAAGACACAACGGGAAAATCCTTCGCACCCGCCGCGCGGCGACCGTCGGTGCAGACACGCCATGTCGCAACCGCCTGCGATCCGGCGACCGCCCGCGGCCTGCTGGCCGAGATGGCCGCCATCCCTGCCGCGCCGGGGCCGGTCAGGCCGGTCCAGCCGCTGGCGCTCTATGGCGCCGGCAATCTCGGCCGCCTGGCCCGCGATCACCTTCGTGCGGTCGGCGAGAAGATCGTCGTCGTCGCCGACCGCAATGCCGACCGAGTAGCCAACCAGGCCGACTGGGCCGGCATCCCGGTGCTGCATCCCGACGAGATCGAGGCCGGCTTCAAGCAGCGGGCCATGCTGGCGGTGTCGGTCGTGACCTGCGCCTACGCGCCGCTGGAAGCGGAGCTGCATGCAGATGGCTGGGGTTGCGTGGTGCCGTTCTACGATGTGGCCGAGCATTTCCGCGCCGGCCATCCGCTGTCGAACGGCTGGTTCGCCGAGCCCTTCGGCAGCGCCGATCTTGCGGGGATCGCGGCGGCGCTCGATGGCTGGAGCGACGATGTCTCCCGGGCTCACCATCTGCAGTTCCTGGCCTGGCGCCGACTCCGGCAGGAATGGAACTTCGATGGCGCGCCGGTGACGGTCGACGACCGCTTCTTCATTCCCGAGGTGCTGGCAGGCCTCGGCCCGGACGAAGTCTTCCTCGACGGCGGCGCCCATCATGGCAGCGTCACGCTGCGTTTCCTGGCCGAGGCCCGGCAGGGGTTCGGCTCGGTCATCGCCATCGAACCCGATGCGGGCAACCGCGCTGAACTGGAAACCACGCTGGCGCGGTTGCCGGCGGCGGTGCGCACGCGGATCGGTGTCATCGATGCGCTGCTGGACAGCGACGTGCGCCTGCAGCCGTTTCATTCCGGCCTCGGCTACGCCTCGCAGATCGCCGCGAGCGGAAGCGACACCCGTCGCACCGGGACCATCGACGGCCTCGGCCTGGCGCCGGGTTTCGTCAAGCTGCATCTCGAGGGCGGGGAACTCGCCGCGCTCCGGGGCGGTGTCGAGACGCTGCGCACGCATCGGCCGCTCGTCGCCGCCACGGTCTATCATGATGCGGACGGAGTTCATGCCACCGCCGGCTGGCTGATGGCCAATCTGACCGACCACCGTTTCCTGTTCAGGCTGCACAGCTGGTGTGGCACCGGCGCCGTGGTCTATGCCATTCCGAACGAACGCGTCCCTGGCTGACCGGGCGCGGGGCTGCTTGCCGCGAACGCCGCCAGGCGCCTCAGGCGAGCTTGGCGTCGAGCAGGGCGACCGGGAACAGCATGGCGTCGATGACGTCATAGAAGTCCGCCGCGCTCGCGGGTGCGCCCATGTCCATGTCGAAATAGAGCCTGCCATCCACATGACCCTGGAAGCGGGGCGTGTCGGTCCGAAACTTGAATTCCGGCCGAAAGCCGGCCAGGGCCGGCGCGCCGCGCCAGTCGGCGATGGCCGCCGCATAGGCCTCCTTGCGCGCCCTGAACCGCTGCGGCCGCGATGCGGTCTCGCAGTCGCGCGCGCAGGCCGCGACGAAGCCAGCTTCCCAGCCGTCGAGTTCGATGCCGCAGCGCCGCTTGAAGGCCTCGATGGCCAGCGCCGCCCGCGCTGTGGCTCCGAGCCCGGGCGAAAACGGAAACGGCGCGGCATGAGGGCCGGCCGGATCAGCCGCCGGTTCGGAGCCCGTCACGGATGACCGCGTCGATCGGTCGCCGCCGGCGCCGCGCACCGACATCGGCCGTTCCCAGTAGACCATGGCGCCGGCCATCAGAACGGTCTTGCAGGCGTGGTCCCAGCGCAGATCGTCCTGATCAAGCCACTGGCCCGAAAACCCGTCGCGGATGCGCTCCATCAGGCTGCGCCGCACAGCGCCATGGACGACGCCAAAGGGACAGTCGGGCAGATTGGAGGCGTCCTCCCAGAAAAACAACCGGCGCATCATCTGTTTCTGATCAAGGATGCCCAATTCGCTGCGTGTCGGGACATGGGTGATCTCCTGGCCGTCGCGGTCCGCGGGCCAGGTGAAACCGGCGCTGCCCCAGCCGATGGCGTCGGCCTGCGGCACGCGCTTGATCGTGGCGGCGATCACCGCGCAAAGCTCCGGGTCGACATAATCGGATTCGCCGATGAGGCAGAGCCACTCGCCGCGGGCCGCCTCGATCAGACGGTTGGCTGCCTCCACAGGCGACAGCGGGCGGTCGCCGGTCGCGAGCAGCCTGAGCCGCGGATCGCCATGCTGATCCGCAAATCCGGCCAGCATGGCCGCATTATCGCAATCGCCGGCGATCACGATCTCGAAATCCTGCCTTTGCGAGCGCATCAGGACGCGCAGGCAGGTGAGCGCCTCGTCCGGTCGCGTGCGCACCGGCATGCAGATCGACAGCAGCGTCATGTGACAAAGCTCCGGGTGCCGGCAACGACATGCCCGACCGGCATGATCGCGTGCTCGGCGTAGCGGTAGAATTCACCGGGCGTCGTCACCCGCAACCGGTCCTCGCGAAGGTGGATCATGTCCTCCATGACGCCTGAAAGCGCGTTGACCGTCTTCGGCGCGTTGAAGGGCGCGGGCTCGAACAAGTCCGCCCATCTGCCGCCGTCCCAGGCGGCAAAGCCGGCGCGGATGTTGGCCACCTTGGCCTCGTAGGCCTCCAGGCTCGGGGAATAGCGGCATTCGTCCATCGCGGCTCTGGCGAAATTGGCTTCGAAGCCGGTCAGGTCGATGCCGTATTTGCGGCAGAACCAGACCGTGGTCGCCGCGATGCTGACGCACAGCGAGGCTCCGGCTTCGAACAGCGTGAAGGGAAAATCCGGATTGGCGCGGATCAGGTCGCTGGCGGATTCGGTCTTGAAGGTTTCGACCAGGACCTTGAGCCGTTCGAGCGACAGCGCGCTGGCCGAGTTCGAGGCGGCGCACTCACCAAGCACGGAGAACGGGCGTTCGCAGTAGAGCAATGACCTCGCCTCGGCCACGACCTTGCAGTTGCTGTCGTAGTCGACGACGGGATGCTCGAAATAGCGGCCGCCATAGGTCTGCCGGATCCGCTCCATCAGCGTGCGGCGCACCGCGCCGTGGTAGATGCCGAAGCCGCAGGATGGGCGGCTCCTGCCTTCGCTCCAGCGGAACAGCCGGTCCTGTAGGTCGACGCGGTCGCTCGCCCAGCACCCGGCTCCCGTCGGAACGCTGGCCAGCGTCGGCACCGGCCGGTTGTCGGGCCAGTGAAAGTTCATCCGGCCCCAGCCGATGGCCTCGACATCCGGCCGCAGGCCTTCGAAGCGGCGGATCAGGCCCCCCACCGCGGGATCGATGTAGTCGTCGTCGCCGATGACGCTGATCCAGTGCCCGGCCGTTTCGGGAATGAGCCGCTCCCAGTTGTCGACCATGGACAGGACCCGTCCCTGCGGCGCGACGAGCCGGAAGCGGTGATCGGAGAAACTGTCGAAGGCCTGCCGGAGCGGTGCCGGATCATCCGAATTGTCGGCGACGATGACCTCGAAATCCCGTTCGCCCGACCCCGCGATCGCCCGCATGGTCTCGATGCAATAGCCCTGTCGGTTGCGGGTCGGAATGCAGATTGAGAGAGAAACCATCGGTGGCATGTCGCTTTCACGCGTGAACGGCGCCATTATCGCGGTTGAGCTTGCGTCACGCTGGCCGGGACAAGCCCCGGGAAAGCTCGCTGCTGATAGATGCTGCAACCGGGCAGGCTGCTGCCCAGGCCCGAATCGCCGGGCTGCCGCGGCTCTGGAACCGGAATGATGGACCGAGGCATGATCGAGACGCCAGAGACACACGCATCAGCGAACTGCCGGATGGGCAACCGCGCCGCCGCCGCCGGGGCCGGCCGATGACCCCGGACCTGGCGCAGCGGCCGTTCGTCTTCGATCTCGGCATGAACAACGGCGACGACACCGACTATTACCTCAAGCGCGGCTTGCGCGTGCTCGGCCTTGAGGCGAACCCGGTCCTCTGCGAGAAAGCCGCCCTTCGCTTTGCCGCCGACATTGCGGAGGGCCGGGTTGTGATCCGCCACGCGGCAATCTGGGAGAGCTCCGGCGAGACCTCGTTCTTTGTCAATCTCGACAATGACCACTGGAGCAGCATCGACTTCGGCTGGGCCGGCCGTGATGACAGCCGCTGCCGCGAGATCACCGTTCCCTGCGTCACGCTCCCCGAGCTGTTTGCCGCCCATGGCGTGCCCCACTATCTCAAGATCGATGTCGAGGGCGTCGATCACCTCGTGCTCGGCCAATTGGCCGGCCTCGGCGACCTGCCGCTCTATGTCAGTGTCGAGGACTGCCGCTTCGGCTTCGACTACATGCGCGCGCTCGCCGCGGCCGGCTATGACGGCTTCAAGCTGCAGGACCAGTCGACGGTGGCCGAACTCGACGACGGCCAGACCGGTCACCGCTTCCTGCCCGGCTCTTCGGGTCCCTTCGGCGAGGACGTGGCCGGCCCCTGGCTGGACCAGCAGGCGATGCTGCAGCTGTACACCACCGTGGTGAGGGACAGGGCGGGCAACCGCATTGCGCCCAGAAGCCGCTGGTTCGACATCCACGCCACCCGCCGTCCGCTCCGCGCCTCAACCAATCCCGGGAACTGATCGATCATGTCCGACGAAGCGAAATTCGCAGCCTATGTCCACTCCAACATCAAGAGCGCCGCCTCAGATCCCGGCTTCATCGGCCTCTCCCAGGTCTGGGTGCGGGAGTGCATCCGCCACAATTACGCGCAGAACTTCACATGGCTGGGCAGGCCGATCATCCAGGTGCCGCAGGACATCTATGCCATCCAGGAGCTGATCTGGTCCTGCCGGCCTGATCTGGTGATCGAGACAGGCATCGCCCACGGCGGATCGCTGGTGATGAGCGCCTCTATGCTGGCGATGCTCGACTATTGCGATGCGGTGCAAGCCGGAACCGCTCTCGATCCGCAGGCATCCCGGCGCCGCGTGGTGGGCGTCGACATCGACATCCGCGCCCACAACCGCGCCGGCATCCTTGCTCATCCGATGAGCCACAAGATCACCATGCTGGAAGGCTCGTCCGTCGACGAGGCCATTGTCGGCCAGATCCGCGACATCGCAGCCGGCCACGAGAGGGTGATGGTGTTTCTCGATTCCAACCACACCCATGCCCATGTGCTGGCCGAACTGGAGGTCTATGCGCCGCTGGTCTCGCCCGGCAGCTACTGCGTGGTCTGGGATACGGGGGTGGAGGACCTGCCGGCGGATATGTGCGCGGACAGGCCCTGGGGCAAGGGAGACAATCCGAAGACCGCCGTGCATGCCTATCTCGAGGCGTTGGGGGAGGGGAGCGCGATGGCAGTCGATGGCGAACCGCTTCGGTTCGAGATTGACCGGACGATCGAGGCCAAGATCACCATCACCGCCTCGCCCGACGGCTTTCTCAGGCGGATCTGACGGAGCCTGCCTTGCGCGGTCCGGCAGCTTCGGCGCCGGCCCTGTTTATCTGCCGCGTCGTGCGGCGACAAAGTTCCGGCGGCGCGTGCCGCCGGCAGATCTTCAGGCGAAGCTTCTCATCAGCCGCGGCACGACGGCAAGTCGGCGTTCGCGCTTGGCGACCGCGAAATCCAGCGCCTGCTGCACGCTCTCCGCCGACACCGGCTTGGTCAGCACGCCGAGCGTTCCGGCAACGCCGTCGCCCAGCTGTTCCGGGTTGCCGGTCATGAAGATGACGGTGACGCCGGCGTCGGCCAGCCGCCGGCCGATTTCCGGACCGGTGGGTCCGTCGGCAAGATTGATGTCGACGAAGGCAATGTCGGTCTTTCCCATGAAGCTCATGGCGTAGTCGAGATCGCTTGCCATGCCCACGACCCGAACACCGGCGCTGCTGCCGTCAACCAGCGATTCAAGGTCGAGAGCGATGAGCAGCTGATCTTCGACGATCAGCACACGGCATGCCGTCTTTTCATGCCCATCAAAGGGGCGCTGTACAATCTTTGTCATCATGAACCTGCCAATAGTTGCGGATCTGTATGAACACAATGGCCGGGCGGCCCCATTGTTCCAATTCAGCTCAAATTACTTTTTATTTCCAAAATGTTAACCATAGAATCAAGCAGGCGCCGACCTGAGCCTGCTACAACAGCGGCACGGTGCGTGAATGTGAGAGCGTGCTGTTTACGGTTTGGTTACAATCCCTTGCCACCCGCATTGACACGCCTCCGGAACGCAGGCCGGGCCTCGTGCCGTGTCCATCTGGAATTCCGATAGAAGCGACGAGTGCCCGCCGCGGTCCGTTCGTGGCGGACATTCCTGGCCGTTCCGGCACGAATGTGGCGCGGGCGGCAAATAGGTGTTCGGCCTTTGTTCTGGACGTGCTATCCCGTCCTCGCTGATTCCGGCGCGGAAGCGCCATCATCGGGGACCATGGCATGGCGGCAGCCTATCTGGACAAACTCAACGAGCAGCAGCGCAGCGCCGTCGAATTCGGCATCGCCGATGGTGCGGCCGGCCCGGCATGCGGTCCGTTGCTGATCATCGCCGGAGCCGGATCCGGCAAGACCAACACGCTGGCCCACCGGGTGGCCCATCTCATCGTCAACGGCGCCGATCCGCGCCGGATCCTGCTGATGACCTTCTCCCGCCGCGCCGCCTCCGAGATGGCGAACCGGGTCGAGCGCATCTGCAAGCGGGTGCTCGGCGACAATTCGGCGGTGCTAACCGATGCGCTGGCCTGGGCGGGAACCTTTCACGGCATCGGCGCGCGATTGCTCAGGATCTATTCCGAGCAGATCGGCCTCACCGCCGACTTCACCATTCACGACCGTGAGGACAGCGCCGACCTGATGAACCTGGCGCGCCACGAACTCGGCCTGTCGAAGACCGAGAGCCGGTTTCCCACCAAGGCGACCTGCCTGTCGATCTACTCGCGCGCGGTGAATTCGGAGACCCCGCTCTCCGAGGTGCTGCGCAACCACTATCCCTGGGTCGCCGGCTGGGAGGAGCAGTTGCGGAGGCTGTTTGCCGCCTATGTCGAGGCCAAGCAGGCGCAGAACGTGCTCGATTACGACGACCTGCTGCTCTACTGGGCGCAGATGGTCTCCGACCCGGACCTGGCCGACGACATCGGCGGCCGTTTCGACCATGTGCTCGTCGACGAATACCAGGACACCAACCGGCTGCAGGCTTCGGTCCTCATGGCGCTCAAGCCGGGAGGGCGCGGGTTGACCGTGGTCGGCGACGACGCCCAGTCGATCTATTCCTTCCGAGCCGCCTCGGTGCGCAACATTCTCGATTTTCCCGCCCACTTCAGCCCGGTGGCCGACGTGATCACGCTCGACCGCAACTATCGCTCGACCCAGCCGATCCTCGCCGCCGCCAACGGCGTCATCGACATGGCGCGCGAACGCTACACCAAGAATCTCTGGACCGACCGGCAGTCGGCCGAGCGGCCGAAGCTCGTCACCGTCAGGGACGAGGCCGGGCAGGCCGGATACATCGTCGAGCAGGTGCTCGCCAACCGCGAGGTCGGCATCGCACTCAAGCAGCAGGCGGTGCTGTTCCGCACCTCGAGCCACAGCGGCCCGCTGGAGGTCGAGCTCACGCGCCGCAACATTCCCTTCGTCAAGTTCGGCGGCCTCAAGTTCCTCGACTCGGCCCATGTCAAGGACATGCTGGCGGTGCTGCGCTTCGCGCAGAATCCGCGCGACCGGGTGGCGGGCTTCCGGCTGATGCAGATGCTGCCTGGCATCGGTCCGCAGACCGCCGGGCGGATCCTGGACGCCATCGCCGCCGATCCGGAACCGCTGGCGGCCCTCGCCGAGATCCCCGCCCCGCCGCGATCGGGCGATGACTGGCCGCGCTTCGTCGCGGTGCTCGAGGGACTGCGGACTGGCGGCGACGGCTGGCCGGCCGAAATCGCCCGGGCGCGGCTGTGGTACGAGCCGCATCTCGACCGCATCCACGAGGACGCCGAGACCCGCAAGGCCGATCTGCTGCAGCTCGAACAGATCGCCGCCGGCTATCCCTCGCGCGAGCGTTTTCTCACAGAACTGACGCTTGACCCGCCGCAGGCGACCAGCGACCAGGCCGGCGTGCCGCTGCTCGACGAGGATTATCTGATCCTCTCCACCATCCACTCGGCCAAGGGGCAGGAGTGGCGCGCGGTGTTCATGCTCAATGTCGTCGACGGCTGCATGCCGTCGGATCTCGGCACCGGCAGCAGCGCCGAGATCGAGGAGGAGCGCCGCCTGCTTTATGTCGGCATGACGCGGGCGCGTGACAGCCTGGCGCTGATCACGCCGCAGCGCTTCTTCACCCACGGGCAGAATCCCCAGGGTGACCGCCATGTCTACGCCGCGCGCAGCCGCTTCATTCCGGCCACGCTGCTGCAGTTCTTCGAGGCGGCGAACTGGCCGGTGGTCTCGGCTGTGGCCGGCGAACGCAGTGCCCGCCAGATCCGCGTCGATGTCGCAGCCCGCATGCGCACAATGTGGACATAGCGCGCTTCCGATTTTCACTGAATCCCAGACGCGCTCCAAGGTCTTGATTGTCGCATTGTCCACGACGAGGTGAAGTTCACGTCCTCCGGACATTCTCCGGGCGTCGTTGACCGTCACCGCCGCCGGACGGAACGGCGCGCCACGCGGCTTGCAATGCGCCCCGGGATGCGGAAGACTTCATCTGCCTACATTTGAAGCCGCCGCGTCGGCATCGTTTTCCGGGATTTCCGCATGCTCGCTCCTGCCCCACGCAAGGTGACCATCATCGGTGCAGGCATCGTCGGCCTTGCCACCGCCCTCACCCTTCAGTCGGAGGGCCATGACGTCACGCTGATCGATCCGCGGCCGCCGGGCAGCGCCACCTCCTTCGGCAATGCCGGCGCCATAGTCTCCGGCGGCGTGGTGCCGACGGCCACGCCCGGCCTGTGGAAGCGCGTGCCGACGATGCTTCTCGATCCGATGAGCCCGCTCAGGATCCGCTGGTCCTATCTTCCGCGGCTCGCGCCCTGGCTCATCCGCTTTCTCGATTCCGGTCGCGAGCACAACGCATTGCGGATCAGCCGCGAGCTCTCGACGCTGACGGCCGGCTGCCTTGAAGCGCACCACCGGCTCGCCGATCTCGCCGGCGCCCGGCATATCCTCAAACCGGTCGGCTGGCTCAAGGTCTATCGCGACGAGGACGCCTATGCGGGCACCGCCTACGATCGTGGTCTGATGGATCTGGCGGGCGTCAGTTATCAGCATCTTGAGGCCGACGAACTGCACCAGCTCGAACCCGGTATCTCGCGCGACTTCACCGTCGGCCTGTTCCAGCCGGACGCGGCCTTCGTCTCAACGCCCTATGCGCTCTCGCAGGCGCTGTTTTCGGCTTTCACGGAACGCGGCGGTGTCTTTCATCAGGAGGCCGTGCGGCGTTTCGATTTCGGCGACGACGGACAGCCCAGCGCGGTGGTCACCACCCACGCCATCCATCCGCTCGACACCCTGGTGATCGCTGCGGGGGCCTGGTCGAAGGAACTGGCGCGCCAGCTCGGCTCGACCGTCTCGCTCGACACCGAGCGCGGCTATCATCTGAGCTTCGCCCGCACCGAGGCCGGACCGGTGCTCAACCGACCCACTGTCTTCGGCGGACCGCAATTCGTGCTGAGTCCGATGGCCGACGGCATAAGGCTCAACGCCGGGGTGGAGCTCGCAGGACTCGACGCCGAGCCGGACTTCACCCGCATCAAGGCGCTGGTGCCGCTTGCACGGAAATGCCTGCCCGGCCTGTCGGGCGAGATCACACGGGAATGGATGGGCTACCGGCCCTCGACGCCCGATTCAAAGCCGGTCATTGGCCGCTCTCCGGTGCATGCCAATGTGCTATATGCCTTTGGTCACGGCCATATGGGGCTCGGCCTGTCCGCCATCACCGGACGATTGATCGCCGACCTGGTGGCGGGACGCGAGAGCCGCATTCAGCTGGCGCCGTTCGCCGTCGACCGCTTCTAGCCGATTGCAGCGGCTGTTTCAGCCACGGGCAGTCCGCCGCGTCCGTCGGCATAGAGGTGGCAGGCCACGGAGCGCTCCGCGTCGACCGCGATGAAATCCGGATAAACCTTGCGGCAGACATCCATCACATGCGGGCAGCGCGGGTGGAAATGGCAGCCGCTCGGCGGATTGACCGCCGACGGCACCTCGCCCTCGATGCGCTCGAAGGCCTTGCGCGCCGTCGGATCGGGGACCGGCGAAGCGTCGCGCAGCATAACCGTGTAGGGATGCAGCGGCTCGTCGAAGATCTTCGGCACCGGCCCCTTCTCGATGATCTTGCCGAGATACATCACCGCCATGACCTGGCAGAAATACCTCACCACGCCGAGATCGTGCGAGATGAAGATGAAGCTGAGATTGAGCCGCTGCTGCAGGTCCCTGAGCAGGGTGAGGATCTGGGACTGGATCGAGACATCCAGCGCCGAGACCGGCTCGTCGGCGATGATCAGCTCGGGATTGAGCGTCAGCGCCCGGGCAATGCCCAGCCGCTGACGTTGGCCGCCGGAGAACTCGTGCGGAAAGCGCACGCCGGCGTCGCGCGGCAGGCCGACTTCCTCGAGCAGGTCCCTGACCCGTTCGTCGGCTTCCTTCTTGCCCATCAGTCCGTGCACCAGCAGCGGCTCGGCCAGGGCGGTGCCGACGCGCATGCGCGGGTTGAGCGAGGAGAACGGATCCTGGAAGATGATCTGCGCCCGCTTCCTGAGCGCCCGCATCTGCTTCGCGTCGGCCTTGCCGATGTCCTGGCCGTCGAATTCGATCGTGCCTTCGTCCGGCTCCAGCAGCCGCAGGATGGTGCGCCCGGCGGTCGACTTGCCGCAGCCGGATTCGCCCACCAGCGCGAAGGCCTGGCCCCGCTGCACCTCGAACGAGATGCCGTCGAGCGCCCGCACGGTGACGGTCTTCGGATTGGGGAAGCCTTTTCGGACCTGGAAGAACTTCTTGAGATTCTTGACGCTGAGCAGCGGTTCAGACATCGGCATGCTCCTTCATCGCTGTCAGGTCATGATCGCCGCGCACCCAGCAGCGCACCGAATGCGCGCCGCCCGCGGGCAGGGTCTCGAGCGGCGGGTTCTGCCTGCGGCAGATGTCGATGGCCAGTTCGCAGCGGGCGGCGAAGCGGCAGCCCTCCGGCATGCGGGTGAGCGGCGGCACCGCGCCGGGAATCGAATAAAGCGTCTTGGTGTCGCGGTCGCTGCGCGGCACCGAGCGCAGCAGCGCCTCGGTGTAGGGATGGGTTGGCCGCGCGAACAGATCGTTGACGCTGGCGATCTCGACGATGTCGCCGGCATACATCACCGCCACCCGGTCGGCGAGCGCCGCCACCACGCCGAGATTGTGGGTGATGAAGATCATCGACATGTCGGTCTCGGCCTTGAGCTCGTTGAGCAGCGACAGGATCTGCGCCTGGATGGTCACGTCGAGCGCCGTCGTCGGCTCGTCGGCGAGGATCACCTTCGGCCGGCAGGCAAGCGCCATGGCGATCATCACCCGCTGCCGCATGCCGCCGGAGAACTGGTGCGGATATTCCTTGAAACGGCTCTTCGCCGAGGGGATCTTGACCAGTTCGAGCAGTTCCAGCGCCCGCTTCTCGCCGTCGCCGCGGCTCATCTTCTGGTGATAGCGCAGCGCCTCCATCACCTGGAAGCCGACCGGCAGCACCGGGTTGAGCGAGGTCATGGGTTCCTGGAAGATCATCGAGATGCCGTTGCCGCGGATCTTTCGCATCTCCTCGTCGGGCAGTCGGGAGAGGTCCTTGCCCTCGTATCGGATGTGGTCGGCCTCGACGCGGCCGTTGGTCTTCGGCACCAGGCCGAGGATCGACAGCGCCGTCATGCTCTTGCCGCAGCCGGATTCGCCCACCAGCGCCAGGGTTTCGTTGGGCTGCAGCGCGAAAGAGATGCCGCGCACCGCCGCGTGCCACTCGCCGCCGATGCGGAAGCTCGTGGTGAGGTTGCTGACGTCGAGGACGGGCTCGACCCGAGGATTGCCTGGATGGATCATCAGCTGTCACTCCTGGTCTTCGGATCGATGGCGTCGCGCAGGCCGTCACCCAGAAGGTTGAGCGAGAACACCACGAGCAGGATCGCCATGCTGGGGCACACCGACAGCCACACATTGTCGAGGATGTTCTCGAAGCCTTCCCGGATCATGCCGCCCCAACTGGCTGTCGGCGGCTTGACGCCAAGCCCGATGAAGCTCAGCGATGCCTCGACGCGGATGGCCGTCGCCAGCCACAGCGACCCCATCACCAGCACCTCGGAAAGCACGTTCGGAAAGATGTGCCTGACGATGATGCGCGGATGGCCGAAGCCCAGCGCCCGGCAGGCCTCGATGTAGTCCCGCTCCTTGACCGCGATGGTCGGCGCCCTCGCCGTGCGGGCAAAGGGTGGAATCGCGGTCAGCGCGATGGCGATGATCAGGTTCTCCATGCTGGGGCCGAGCATGGCGACGACGATGAGGCCGAGGATCAGCGCCGGGAACGCCAGCAGCACGTCCATCACCTGCATCAGGGCCAGGTCGATCATGCCGCCGAAATAGCCGGCGATGATGCCGATGATGGAGCCGATGACCATCGCCAGGCCGATGGCCGTCAGGCTGATGACCAGCGACACGCGGGCGCCGTAGAGCAGTCGGGAGAGAATGTCCCGTCCATAGGCGTCGGTGCCGAACCAGTATTCGGCGCTCGGACCCTTCAGCCGCGCAATGATGTGCTGTTGCAGCGGATCATGCGGCGCCAGCAGCGGCGCGGCGATGGCGACGAGGATGATGAGCACGAAGATCACCGCGCCCACCCCCGTCAGCTTGTTGTTGCGGAAGGCCTTCTGCAACTGGTCGATGAAGGGATGGCGCGAGGCTTCCGGCAGCACGTCGACATGATCGGTCATTGGTATTTCACCCTTGGGTCAATGAGGCCGTAGGTCAGATCGGTCAGCAGATTCACGATGACGATCACGAAGGTGTAGATGATCATCAGCCCCTGCAGCAGCGTGTAGTCACGCTGGCCCAGGGCGCCGACGATCAGCTTGCCGAGGCCGGGCCGGTTGAAGACGATCTCCGTCAGCACCGAATTGCCGATCAGGATCCCGAGATAGAGCCCGACGACGGTGACCACCGGGATGAGCGCATTGCGCATGCCGTGCCGCCAGATCACCACCCGCTCCGGCACGCCCTTGGCGCGCGCGGTCCGGATGTAGTCTTCACCCAGCGACCCCAGCATGGAGGAGCGGGTCACCCGTGTGATGTAGGCGGCCATGATCAGGCCGAGATTGAGCGCCGGCAGCGCCAGGCTTCGCGCCCATTCGCCGAAGGTGGCGCGGTTGCCGCCGCTGATGACCGGCAGCCAGCGAAGCTGGATGGAGAACACGATCAGCATCAGGATGGCCGAGACGAAGGCGGGAAAGGAAAGGCCGAGCAGCGAGCCCACCCTGGTGGCGTAGTCGATCCACTCGTTGCGGTGCAGGGCCGACCAGGCCCCGAGCGGTATGCCGATCACGGCGCCGATGATCAGCGACACCACCGTGAGCTCGATCGTGTAGGGCAGCACGCGGGCGATTTCGGTCAGCACCGGCTTGCCGGTCACCATGGATTCGCCCCAGTCGCCGACCAGGGCCCCGCGCATGAACTCGACATATTGCTCAAGGATCGGACGGTCGACGCCCAGCCGCTCGCGCATGGTCTGCAGCGCCTCCGCGCTGGCCTGATCGCCCAGGATGGTTTGCGCCGGATCTCCGGGCACGATGCGCACCAGCACGAAGACCATGGTCATCACCGCCAGCAGCGTCGGGATGGCGAAGATCAGGCGGCGGACGACGAAACGGAGCATGGCGGTACCTCCTGAGGGCTGCCCCGCGCGGGCAGGCCGGGCAATGGTCATCACAACGAGCCGACCGGGGCGGCGAGCGCCGCCCCGGAGCTCAGGACATCACTTGATGAAGTGCGTCTTCTCGGTGACCGGCGGTCCGAGGCTCAGCGAACCGATGAGCTCGTAACCGAGATCCAGATTGGTCTTCGTTGCCCAGATCTGCAGGTTTTCGTAGATCGGAATGCCGCAGACTTCCGCCATGATCTTTTCCTGGGCGGTCTTCCAGAGCTGCTTCTGCGCCTCCGGATCCTGCTCCACACGCGCCGCCTCGATCTCCTTGTCGGCCACCGCGCAATGCGAGAAGTTGGTGATCCCGGTCGGCGTTCCGACGATGCTTCCGGAATGGAAGAACTGCGTCAGGTAGGTGTCGGCGACCGGGAAGCGGGCGGCCGAATAATGCACGATCTGGCTCAGGTCCTTGCGGATCTGGGCATGGAAGGTCGCATGTTCGACGACTTCGAGGTCGAGCTTGATGCCGGCTTCGGCCAGCTGCGCCTGGAACACTTCCATCGTTCCGAGCATTCCCGGCAGCGCCGTGTGGATCACCTTCAGCGTGACGCCATCGGGAAAGCCTGCTTCGGCAAGCAGTGCCTTGGCGCCGGCCACGTCATGTTTGGGCATCAACTCGCTCATGTCGGCGTAGCCGAGATAGCCCTGCGGCACCACCGACTTGGCGACGCGGGTGACGTCGCGGCCCTTGAACTCCATGAACTGGTCGCGATCCACCGCCATGGCGATTGCCTGCCGGACCCGGATGTCGTCAAGCGGCTTGGAGGTGATGTTGAGCGACATCACCGACATTTCTGCCGGCTCCATCACATGCACCACCGCGCCTTCGACCTGCTTGGTGCGCTCCACCCAGGTCTGGTCCTGCTTGCCGTAGAGCATGTCGAGTTCGCCGGACTGGAAGGCCAGGTCCCGGGCCGAATCCGAGGGCACGTACTGGTAGTTGATGCCGTCGAGTTCAGGCTTGCCGCGGAAATAGTCGGGATTGGCGACCAGCATCAGGCTCTGCTGCGGCTTGTATTCGCCGTACATGAAGGGACCGGTGCCGATCGGCCGCTTCTGGAAGTCCTCGCCCATTTCCTCGGCGGCCTTCATGCACACGATGTTGCCGCCATGGTAGTTGGTGACCAGGCCGAGCAGGCTCGGGACCGGGTTCTTGAGCACGATCTTGACCGTGTAGGGATCGACAGCCTCGACCTTGTCGAAGACGGAGAAGTCGCCGGAGAAGCTCGAACGGTTCGGGTCGGCGGCGCGGTTGAGCGAATAGACGATGTCGGCGGAGGTCAGCTCGCCATAGCCATGGTGGCATTGCACGCCCTGGCGCAGGTGAAAGGTCCAGTCGAGGCCGTCGGCGCTGGTCTCCCAGCTTTCGGCCAGATCGGGCTCGACGGTCTCCGGGGATGCGGTGCCGGGCTTCAGTCGCACCAGGCCGTTGAACATCCAGCCGAACACAGCCTTGTCGATGGTGGTGGCCGACAGATGCGGGTCGAGGCGGCCGGCATCCGGGGCGGCGATGCCGACATTGAGAATGTTGGTGTCGGGGCCCGCGAGGGCCAGATCGGTGGTTCCGGCAAACACCGCCAGACCGCCTGCGAGCAGGATGCCCGCTGTCATCATTCTGTGCTTCATGTCTGTTCTCCCTTGTTATTGACCGGTTGCGACGCTGTCGCGGCCAGCTGGTTTGGCGACGGAACAACCGTGATGGTCATCCAGTCCTTCCCTCGGTACCGCCCCTGCCCGAGGCCCTGTCGTCAGGGCCCGGGTGGAAGCGGAGAGTATCGGGCCTCTCGGGCGGGGCGCGCCGTCGTTGCGGTGCCGCGGGCCCTGGGCCGGCTGTGTGTTCGATCCTTCCGTCTTCGCGCCGGTGGTCCCACTGGCTAGAGAGTGTCTTCGAAACGGCAATTGACGAGCATTTCGGCCATTGCCGCGGTGTTGGGCAGTGCGATGGCGGTGGCCGCCAGTTCTGCGAGATCCTCCGGGGCGATCATCTCGTCGCGCCGGACCTTTGTCACGTCGGCGGTCAGATCGGTGGCCACGAAGCCTGGGCACAGCGCGGTGGCGCGGACACCATCGTCCCAGCCGATGCGGCGGGTGCCGTGGGTGAGCGCCATGAGCGCGTGCTTGGTCATGCTATAGGCAATGTTGTCGTTGCGCACGCGCTTTCCCGAAAGGGAGGCGATGTTGACGATCCTGCCCGAACCCGACGCCCTGAGGTGAGGCAGGCATGCCCGGGTGAGAAACAGCGGTCCCTTGACGTTGACGGCCCAGAGCAGGTCGAGATCGGCCTCGTCGCCTGATTCAATGGAAAAGCTGTTTGAGGTGCCGGCATTGTTGATGAGCGCATCGACCCGGCCGTAACGCTCGACCGTGGCGGCCAGCCAGTCCGCATGACTGGCTGTGTCGACGGCGTCATAGCGCGCGCAGATCAGCCGGTCGCCGCCTAGTGCCGAGGTTGCCGCCCGCAGCGCGGCGACGTCGCGCGCCCCGGCGCTGATCGTGTAGCCCTTGGCGTGGAGCGTTTCGACGATCGCCAGCCCGATGCCTCGGCTTGCCCCGGAAATCATCACCACACGACCCTTCGGATCAATCACGGCTCTTCCTCATCTGCTTGTCCCCTGTTGCCTGCCGGTCATCCGTGCAGGGTCAATGCTGCCTCCGCGGTCTCCATGCCGTCGAACCGTCCGAACCGGAATGCGTCGAGCGCCAGCCGCGGCGCGCGGCCGAGCGCCAGATCCGCCGCCAGCGGCCCCGTCACGGGGCCGATGCCGAAGCCATGGCCGGAGAAACCGGCGGCGACGACCAGATTGTCGATCCCCGGCACATGGTCGATCACCGGCAGGGCGTCGGGCGTCAGGTCCAGAATTCCGCCCCAGAATCCTTCGATCTCCATTTCGGCGAAGTTCGGCAGCACCTCGCTGATCCGGGCAATGGTCTCCATCACCAGACGCATGCGCGGCCGCGCCGTCGGCCGACCGTCGACAAGGTCCATCGCGCCGCTCCAGTCCTGCGCCCCGCTGGTCACCCTGAGCCGGCCGGAGATCTCCTGGCGCGCGGCCATGTTGGCGTTCGCCACGCCCAGCACCGGCTTGAGCATCTGGGCCTGCGGCATGCTGCGCAGTACCGTGACGATCGGACGTCGCAGCGGAATCGCGTGGCCAAGAGGTTCGAGCAGGGAATTGACGTCAATCCCGGGTGCCGCCAGTACGGTGCCGGCCGAAATCATGCGTTGGTCGGTGCGCACGCCGGTGATGCGCCCGCCCCGGTCCGTCAGTCCGAGGACACTCTCGCCCATCGAGACCCGGGCGCCGCCCGCAACAGCCTTGCCGAGATAGGCCGTCACCGTCGCCACCGGGTCGGCATGACCGTCGGTCGGGCACCACGACGCGGCGCGGATGCGCGGCGACAGTCCCGGCGCGATGTCGATAATGTCGTCGAGGTCGGTCAGCAGCGTCAGGTCCAGCCCCGCCGCGCGCTGGTTTGTCACCAGCGCCCGCAGGATTTCAATCTCGGCGTCATTGCGGGCGAGCCGGAGATTGCCGTCCTGGCGGTAGCCGGTCTCGGCGCCGAGCCGCGCGGCCAGCTCGGGCCATTGCGCCACCGCGGCCAGCGCCAGCGGCAGTTCCGCCGGATGGCGGCCGGACTGGCGCACGCCGGCCAGCGTCCAGCCTGATGCCATCGCGGCCGGCCCGTACCGGTCGATGATCTCGACCCGCGCGCCGGCCTGCACCAGATCGAGCGCCGCGGCCACGCCGGTGATGCCCGCGCCGATGACAAGGACGTCCGGCGCGCTCATGCCGCTGCCTTCCGGCTGAAGCGCGACAGGGCGAAACTCGATGCGTCCACCAGCAGTCTTTCGCCCAGCACCCGCTGCGCCGCCATCAGGCCGACGCCGGGGCCGATGCCGAAGCCGTGGCCGGACAGGCCGGTGGCAAGGGTCAGGCCCTCCCAGCCCGGCGGGCTGTCGATCACCGGAAGCTCGTCGGGCATCACGTCGATCAGGCCGCCCCAGGTCTGGGCGATGCTCACGCCGGCGAGCTGCGGATGCAGCGCCTTGGCGTCGCCGAGCACCGTGTCGAGCAGCTTGCGGTCCGGGACCGGGTCCATGACCCGGACGCGTTCGAACGGGCTTGTTTCGTCCGCCTTCCAGCGCGAGGAGCCGAGCGGTCCGAAGAATTCCGAGCCGGCGCGGATCTTCATGATGCGCCAGCGGTCCCTGATGATCGGCAGGAAGGCGGCGAAGTGGTGGAAGGCGGCGGGGATGAGCTGGAATTCCGCCGCGCCGCTGCGCGCGATGGTGTAGCCGCCGTCCTGGCGCCGGCGCAGCGAGGCACGCGCGGCGCCGAGCGTGCCGGAAATGAATTCGGGCGCGGGCGTGGTGCGCATGACCGAGGATTTGACCGCCAGCTGCGGCAGGTCGAGATCGAGATTTTCGAGGAACGTGCGCGACCAGACGCCGCCGGCGAGGATGACCGCGTCGCAGGCGATCTCGCCGCGCTCGGTGATGACGGCGCTGACCCTGCCTGCCTGGCGCTCGATGAGTCGGACGGCGCAATTGTCGAGGATCGTGGCGCCTAGCGCCGCCGCGCGCCGCGCCATCGCCGGCACCGCCAGTGCCGGCTCTGCGGTGGCGTCGGAGGGTGTGTGCAGGGCGCCCTTGAACCGGCGCCCGCTCTGTCCGATGAGCGAATCGGTCTCCGCCGCCGACAGCAGGGTGGAATCGAGCTGGAAATGCTTCGTCCGGTCGAGCCAGTCCTGGTGGCGGGCGATGTCGGCGTCGGTTTCGGAAAGATAGGTGGTGCCGCGCACGCCGTAGCCGATGTCGCTGTCGAGATCGGAGACGATCCGCGACCAGAGCCGTGCGCTTTCGATCATCAGCGGCAGTTCGCGCTCGTCGCGGTTGGCCTTGCGGATCCAGCCCCAGTTGCGCGACGACTGCTCGCCGGCGATGCGGCCCTTTTCACACAGCACGACCGGAACGCCGCGCTCGGCCAGGAAGAGCGCCGCCGTCACGCCGACGATGCCGCCTCCGATGATGACGACGCCGGTCCTGGAAGGAAAGCTCTGTTCGGCGCTTTTGGCGTCCACGCAAGTCTCCTGGGCAATCGAGTGCTGATTGCCAGTCAACGGCGACGGCTGCTATAAGGCAAATAAGGTTTCCTTCCGTCACTATGTGATAAAGTTATACACCATGCTCAGCCAGCGTTCCCTCGAGGCTTTCCGCGCCGTCATGCGCACCGGCACCGTGTCCGGGGCGGCGGAAGAGCTGCTCATCTCCCAGCCCGCCGCCAGCCGGCTGATCCGGGAGCTCGAGGAAAAAACCGGGCTCCGCCTGTTCACCCGCCACGGCGGCCGTGTGGCGGCGACCCACGAGGCGCATGAGTTCTGGGTCGAGGTCGAGCGCAGCTTCACCGGCCTCAGGCACATCGAGCGCGCCGCCCAGCAGATCAGGAGCGGCCAGCGGGCGACCATCACCATTGCGGCAGCCCCGGCGCTTGCCTACACCGCGCTGCCCGAGGCGGTTGCCCGTCTGCAACAGCGGCGACCGGGGTTCCGGGCCGAATTCCTGTCGATGACGACATTGCCGGTGGTCCGCCAGGTGGCCCTCAGGCAGTGCCAGATCGGCTTCGGCGTGCTCACCCAGCACAAGCTCGAGATCGACGTGGTCAAGACCGGCTCGCTTGCCTATCGCTTCATTGCCGAAGCGGGTCATCCGCTGGGAGACCTCGATGAGGTCTGTTCGGAGGATCTCGCCGGCCTCGATTTTGTCGGCTTTGTCGATTCGACCATGACCGGCCGCCTGTTCGACCTGCATTTCGCCCGGATGCGCAAGCCGCCGGTGGTCAGGCTGCGCAGCTATCTGTCCAATGTCATCTCCGCTCTCGTCATCCGCGGCCTCGGCGTCGGCATCGTCGATCCGTTCACCGCCGAAGTTCATGTCCGGCTCGGCGGCGTGTCCCGGCCGTGGCGTGGCGAGGAGCGCTTCGACTACTCCGTGATCAAGCCGCTGGGCGAGAAGCTGAGTTCGGAATGCGAGGGATTGGTCGCCGTGTTCGAGGAACTGGCCGACCTGCACAGGGATTGAACCGGTCAGGCCAAATTGGCGGCCCAGAACGCCATCGGCATCGGCGCGATGGGCGGGATGCTGGCGGCAACCGTGCGGGGCATTTTCGTCATGCCCTCTCTTCGTCCGCATCGCCGCCGGGATGCTGCGGAAACCGGGCCCGCTCGAAGGCGGGCCCGCTCGCGCCGGACCGCCCTATTTGAGGGTCTTCTCCCGCTCCCAGAAGCGCAGGTCGCGGCACGTCTCGATGAAGCGTTTCGCGTCTGCTGGCTTGGCGAGCGCCACGCAGCCGTCGTCCAGATCTGCGCCTATCCCGGCCTTTTCCATCAGAGGCTGCGCCGCGGCCGAAAAAGCGATGAACTTGCAGTGGGCGAAGGCGTCGGCGACGTAGTCGCGCGCCGCAGGCATCTTCCGGAGCTCAGCCGCGCCGGCCTCCGAGACCAGGATCGCCACCGCGTCGTAGAGCACCGAGGGACCTCCGTCGATCTTCTGCTGCGCCTCGATCCAGCTGCCGTCGCTGGCCTCGACGCCGCCGACCTGCGGCGCGATGAATTCGATCTGCGCGCCTTCCTTGTCCAGCGCCGCCTTGAGCGCGGTGACGAGGCCGATATCGACGCCGTCACTGAGCAGCACGCCTAGCTTGCGGCCCTTGAAGCTCTGCGGGCCGTTGGCGATGATCGACAGCTTCGGCGAGGGCTTGAGGCCGGTGACCGTCGGCCGCGCCGCGTCGGCTGCCTTGGGCATGGTCTTCAGCCGCAGTCCCTTGCCGACGGTTTCAGCCAGATCCGCGTCGACATTGAGCAGGTGCGCCACCATCCGTTCGCGGATCGCCAGCTTCTCGACCTTGGAGAGCTCGAAGATGAAGGCGTCGCCGATATGGCCTTGCTCGACCTCGGTCTGCGACAGGTAGAACTGCCGGGCCTGGCTGTAGTGGTCCGCGAAGGTCTCCGAGCGGTAGCGGCCCTTGGGCCCTTCCAACTCCTCCGGATGGCTCGCGAAGCCGGTCTCCGGATTTTCCCGCGGACCGCCTTCGGCGCCCCAGGAATTGGGTTCGTAATTGGCGCGTCCCTTGGGGTTGTGGAAGGCCATGTGGCCGTCCTGCTGGAAGTGGTGGAACGGGCAGCGCGGCGCGTTGACCGGCAGATGGTTGAAGTTGGTCGATCCCAGACGGCTCAACTGGGTGTCGAGATAGGAGAAGTTGCGGCCCTGCAGCAGCGGGTCATTGGTGAAATCGATGCCCGGCACGATGTTGCCGGTCTGGAACGCCACCTGTTCGGTCTCGGCGAAGAAATTGTCGACGCAGCGGTCGAGCACCATGCGGCCGACGATGCGGATCGGCACCTGTTCCTCGGGGATGATCTTGGTCGGATCGAGCACGTCGAACTCAAACTCGTCGGCGAATTTCTCGTCGAAGACCTGCAGGCCGAGCTCCCATTCCGGGAAATCGCCCGACTTGATGGCGGTCCAGAGATCGCGGCGGTGAAAATCGGGATCGGCGCCGTTGAGCTTGACCGCCTCGTTCCAGGCCACCGACTGCAGTCCCTGCTTGGGTTTCCAGTGGAACTTGACGAAGCTCGACTTCCCCTCGGCGTTGATCATGCGGAAGGTGTGGACGCCGAAGCCCTCCATGAAGCGGAACGAGCGCGGAATGGTGCGGTCGGACATGATCCACAACGCCATGTTCATCGATTCCGGCGTCAGCGAGATGAAGTCCCAGAAATTGTCGTGCGCGGTCTGCGCCTGCGGGAAGTCGCTGTCCGGTTCCGCCTTGGCGGCATGGATGAGGTCGGGAAACTTGATGGCGTCCTGGATGAAGAAGACCGGAATGTTGTTGCCGACCAGGTCCCAGTTGCCCTGCCGGGTGTAGAACTTGACGGCAAAGCCACGCACGTCGCGGGCGACATCGGCCGAGCCCTTGTTGCCGGCAACGGTGGAGAAGCGCACGAAAAGCTCCGTCTTTTCGTCCGGTCGCTGGAAGATGTCGGCGCGGGTGATGTCGGCGAGCGACTCATAGGTCTCGAAATAGCCGTGGGCGCCAAAGCCGCGGGCATGCACGACCCGCTCGGGGATGCGCTCATGGTCGAAATGGAAGATCTTCTCGCGGAAATGCTGGTCCTCGACGAGCGTCGGCCCCCGCTGGCCGCCGCGCAGCGAGTTCTGGTCGTCGGCCACCGGCGTGCCCACCTGGGTGGTCAGTGTCTCGATGTCGCCGGATGCGGTCTGGTGCGTTTCGCCTCCGGCGCCGCGCTGAAAGGTCTGGTCTCCCAGCGTGACTGACTTCGGGCGGTTGTCTTTCCTGCTCGCCATGACGCTCTCCATGTCCTGTAAGTTGCCGGACGGGCCGCCATCCGATCGCATGGCAGGGCCGTTGTCCCGGATTCAGAACGCTGCAATCAAGGGTAGGTTCCTGGAGGCGCTGAACAAACGGCCGCCAGCCGGCTTGGCATTCGAAGTCACGCCGGCGCCGACGCAACGCGAACAGGCGGCGATCGTCCTAGGCGTCGATCAGCCGCGCCTCCCATCGACCGTCGTGGACCGCTGCCGAGACCAGAGAAAGGATGAGATCGCGCATCGTCTCGATCGCATAGGTCGGGGGGCGGTCCGCGAGCTCGCAAATATAGAGCGTCCGAGACAATTGCGGCTCGATGATCGGCCGGTAGTGCACCGCGCCGCTCTCCAACTGGTCCTGCATGAACAGCTTTGTCCCGATGACGCAGCCCAGACCCGCCACGATCGAGCCGGCGATCGCCTGCACCGAGTTCAACTGCAGCTTGGCGCGGCCTTCGATCTTCTTGAGCAGGTTGACGTCCTCGATGATGGCCCGCGCGGATATGCCCTGCCGCAATAGGATGATCGGCAGCTCGAGCAGTTCATTGACCGTGATCGGATCGTCGCTGTGGCCGATGATCTCGGGCTTGCCGACACAAACCATCTGTTCCTCGAGCACCGGTCGCGTGCGCAGGACCGCGTCACTGGGCGGGTTGTAGACCAGCGCCAGGTCGACCTCGGAGGCCATCAGATGGGCCAGCGTCGAGCCGGACAGACTCTCGGCCAGCGCCAGCTGGACCCGCGGATAGTCCGTGAGCACCCGCGTTGCCAGCTCGACGCCGATGGCCTTGACCGCGGAATAGGCCATTCCGATCGAGACCAGGCCGGAGATTTCGCCGCCGCCGCCGCGGACATCGGCTTCGGCGGTGTTGACGGCTTTCAGGATCATCTTGGCGTGCCCATACAGCCGCTCGCCCGCGGCCGTGCGCTGCATGCCGCGCGGCTTGCGCACGAAAAGCGGCGTGCCAAGTTCGGCTTCCAGGTTGGCCAGGTGATGGCTCAGCGCCGACACGGCGACCCGCATGTGATCGGCTGCATGGGATAGCGATCCATGCTCGCAGATCGCCGCGAAATAGCGCAGTTGCCTCAGGTCCATGCTTTCTGATTCCCAGAATGATTGCTTATAAACATTGTAATATCCAGATCCCAGATTTCTGGCTAGTGTTCTCTCCGGAGGAATGCCTGAGATGATGCAAGCCGAAAAACCCCTCGCCGGTCTCCGGGTTGTCGAGATGAGCCACATGATCATGGGGCCCTCCTGCGGCATGTTTCTCGGCTTCCTCGGCGCCGAGGTGATCAAGGTCGAGCCGCCCGAAGGCGACAAGACACGGCATCTGACCGGCATGGGCCGGGGCTTCCATCCCACCTTCAACCGCGGCAAGAAATCGATCACGCTCGATCTGAAGACCGAGTCCGGCCGCGCCGCGCTCGACCGGCTGATGGCGACCGCCGACGTCTTTGTCGAGAACTTCCGCGACGAATCGCTTGCTGCCATGGGCTTTGCGCCCGAGGTGCTCAGGCAGAAATATCCGAGCCTTATCCTCGCGTCCTGCAAGGGCTTCCTGCATGGTCCCTACGAGAACCGCACGGCCATGGACGAGGTGGTGCAGATGATGACTGGCATGGCCTACATGACCGGGCCCACCGGCCGGCCGTTGCGCATCGGCTCCTCCGCCAACGACATCATGGGAGGCCTGTTCGGCGCATTCGGCGTGCTCGCGGCGCTGCTGCAGCGCCAGAAGGACGGCGAAGGCCACGTCGTCCGCGTCGGCCTGTTCGAGAACTGCCTGCTGCTGGTGGCCCAGCACATGGTGCAGTTCGACATCGAGGGCCGCGAGGCCCCGCCGATGCCCGAGCGGGAATTCTCCTGGGCGATCTACGACATTTTCGAGACGCGCGACGGTCGGCAGATCTTTCTCGGGGCCGTCACCGAGGGCCAGTGGATCACGCTGTGCAATCTTCTCGGTCTCGGCGATCTGCTGGCGCATCCCGCCCTGCAGACCCGCATGGATCAGATCAATTCCCGTCACTGGACCATCCCTCTGGTTGCCCAGGCGGTCGGGAAGATCGGGTATGCCAACCTGGCCGAGGCCTGCGAGGCCAAGGGAATACCGTTCTCACCCATAGCCCGGCCGGCCGAGATGTATGACGATCCGCATGTCAATCGCCCCGGCGGCCTGTTCAATTCCAGCCTGCCGGACGGGCAGACCTTCCGCGCCCCCGGCTTTCCATTTGAGATCGACGATCGGTCGATGGCCTCCGACGACATGGATATCGCGGCGACCGGGGCTCATACCGCCGCGGTGCTGGAGGCCCTGGGGATGAGCGCCGATCAGATCCGGTCGGCCAGCGGTCGCGGGGTGGAAAAGGTCGCATGAGCCGGATCGCGCCCATCTATCCCGCCGATCGAGTGACCTTGCGCGAGGTCGGACTTCGCGACGGACTGCAACTGGTCAAGACCTGGCCCGGCACCGGCGACAAGGCCGAATGGCTCAGGCGCGAACACGCAGCAGGCGTTCGCCATTTCGAGGTCGGCTCGTTCCTGCCGGCAGCCACATTCCCGCAGTTTTGCGACATCGAGGAGGTGATCGCCGCTCTGGCAGGGCTCGAAGGCGGCCATTCCGCCGCGCTGGCGCTCAACGAGCGCGGCGCCGCCGCAGCCTTCGCCAGCCAGGTTAACGAGATCGTCTGCGTGGTTTCCGCCACCGACGCGCACAGCCAGGCCAACATGCGCCGCTCCCGCGCCGAGGCCGTCGCGCTGGTCAGGCGCATCGTCGAGATGCGCGATGCGGCCGGGTCGGGCAAGATCATCAATGTCGGACTCGCCATGGCGCTCGGCTGCTCGATCTCGGGCGCGGTCGACCCGCAGGACGTCATCCGTCTTGCTGGTGAGTGTCTCGAGGCCGGCGCCGACATTGTCGGGATTGCCGATACGATCGGCTGCGCGGGTCCAAGACAGGTGGGGCATCTGGCGGCCGGGATGGAGCGTCTGTTCGGTGAGCGTCCTTTCATCGTGCACCTGCATGACACGCGCGGCATGGGCATCGCCAACGCCGCCGCCGCGCTCGATTCCGGGGCCCGCGTGCTGGACGCCTCGCTCGGCGGCCTCGGCGGCTGCCCCTTTGCGCCTGGCGCCACCGGCAACGTCGTCTTCGAGGATCTGGTCTATCTCTGCGAGACCAAGGGGTTTCCCACCGGCATCGATCTCGACGGACTTCGGCGGGCGCGTGAGATCGCGGAGACATCGATGCGGGGCGAGGCCTTCCACGGCGCGCTGGCCCGCGCCGGACCGCCGGGAAACATGCCCTGGCAGGCCCGGTTGTGAGGAGCGGATCTGCGCAAGAACGACAATGACTTTTCAACGGGAGGAATGACGTGAAAAAACTAGGATCCATCATCGCCGGCGTGGCGTTGGCCCTCGCGGCCAGCACCGCTGCCCATGCGGCAACAGCAATGCGCTGCAGCCACCAGCTGCCGCCGGGTCACCACATTTCCAAGGTCGTCGATCGCTGGGCTGCGGAGGTCGAGGCCGAGTCGGAGGGCGAACTCGATGTGCAGGTCTTCGGCGCCGACAGCCTCGTGGGTGCCAAGGAAAACATCGTCGCTGTCGCCAAGGGCGACATCGAATGCGCCTTCTCGCTGAATTTCCAGTGGGGCAAGACGCTGCCGATCATGAATGTCACCGTGGCGCCCTTCGCGTTCGGCGACCTGGAGATCTGGCGCAAATGGCCCGAGTCCGAGGCCGCGGCGTTCCTCTCGGAGAAACTGCTCGAAAAGGGCGTCCGCAATGTCGTCTGGATGTTCCAGACCAACACCTCGGTCTTCACCTCGAAAGGCAAGGCGCTGATCAAGCCCGAGGACTTCCAGGGCATCAAGATGCGCGGCCTGACTCCGCCATTCGACGCAGCCCTTGAAGCGCTCGGCGTCACCCCCTCGTCACTGCCCGGCTCTGAAGTCTACCAGGCGCTGGCAACGGGTGTCATCGATGCCGGCATCACCGATGTGGCGGCCGCCGTGTCGCGCAAATATTTCGAGGTGCAGGACCACTTCACCGTCGTTCCGGTGCTCAGCGCCTATCTGCACGGCTATGTGAATCCGTCTTGGTATGACGGACTGTCGGACAAGGCGAAGGCGGCGCTGGACGGCGCAGGCAAGAAGGCGGCGCAATGGGCGGTGGAAGCCTCGGCGGAAGCCGGCGCGGCGGGCCCCGAGCAGCTGCGCGAGAAGGGCGTCGAGGTGCATGTCGCCACGCCGGAAGAAAACAAGGCGCTCGCAGACATCATGCGTCCCGCCTTTGACAAGGCCTTCGGTGAGGCCGATCCGGACAGCCAGAAGCTGATCGACCTGATCGGCAAGATCTGAGCCCGGCGATGCGCCAGGATGAATCCCGTGCTGCGGAGGCGGCCGAGGCCGCCTCCCTTGCCGTTCGCTCCATCAACGCGCTGGTGCGGCTCGGCGGCGCGCTAGCGACGCTGATGATCCTTGGCGTCTTCTGCATTGTCGCCGTGGCCATTGTCAGGCGCTATTTCTTCAACGCGCCGCTGATGTGGGGCGACCAGTTCGTCGGCTATGTGCTGGTGGCCATCGTCATGCTGGGCGCGGCCGAAGCCTTCCGCAAGGGCGACCATATCGCCATCGACCTGCTCTCAAGCCGGTTCGGCCCGCACGCCGCGAGATGGCTCGACATCTTCGCCAGCCTCGCCGTGCTGGCTTTCGCCGTTGTGCTCGGCATGAGCACCTGGGGTTCTATCCGCTTCGCCTACGACTTTGGCTCCTATTCGATCGGTTACATCGAGATTGCCACCTGGGTGCCGCAATTGCCCATGCTTGCCGGCTCGGTGCTGCTCGGGCTCGCGGCAGTCGCCCGGCTTCTCGATCGCATCACAGGCGGCAAGCGCTCATGACCATCCTTCTCGTCTTTTCCGGCCTGCTCCTGATGCTGCTGAGCGGAATGCCGATCTTCGCGGCGCTCGGTCTCACGGCGACCGGCATCCTACTTCTCACCCAGGGAAGCATCTCGATCATTGCCGACACGGTATTCGCCCATCTCAACACGCCCATCCTGACCGCGATACCGCTCTTCGTGTTCATGGCGCAGGTGATGATCCGCGCCAAGGTGATCGACGACCTCTACGATTTCGCCAACGCCATCGTCGGCCATGTGCGCGGTGGGCTCGGCGTCGCCACCGTGCTCTCCTGCACCATCTTTGCCGCCATTTCCGGCTCCTCCGTGGCGACCGCGCTTTCCATCGGCTCCAGTTCGATCCCGCAGATGAAGCGCTTCGGCTACAGGGAGCGTGACGCGCTCGGCGTCATTGCCGCCGGCGGGACGCTCGGTATTCTCATTCCGCCGTCCGGGCCGATGATCCTCTACGCTATCGTCTCGGAGGTCTCCATCGGCGCCCTGTTCCTGGCCGGCATCATCCCGGGCCTGATCATGGCGGTTGCCTTCTCCGTCTTCTGCATCGTTCAGGCCCGCTTTCGCGCCGACGTGGCGTCGCCGGAATGGGTCGGCTGGAACAAGGCTGTGTCAGCTGCCCGCCGCTCCGTCTGGGCGCTCCTGGCGCCGCCGCTGGTGATGGGCGGCATCTATCTCGGCGTCTTCACCGCCTCCGAGGCCGCCGCCGCCGGCTCGGCCTATGCGCTCCTCGTGGCGGTGTTCGTCTACCGCAAATTCGGACTGCGCGATCTTTACGACTGCGCCTATGCCACCATGCGCACCTCGCTGATGGTGTTCATGATCATTGCCGGCGCTTCCATGTTTGGTCACGCGATCACCATCATCCGGCTGCCGGTTGGGGTCACGGAAGCGGTTGCCAGCTACGGGCTCGGCCCGCTCGGCTTCATCCTGGTGGTGATGGGGTTGATCTTCATCCTTGGCATGTTCCTCGAATCCATCGCGATCATCCTGATCACCACGCCGATCCTGCTACCGACCATGCTCCATCTCGGCATCAATCCGGTCTGGTACGGCGTGCTGCTGATGATCAATCTGGAACTGGCGATGATCACCCCGCCGGTGGGCATGAACCTGTTCGTCATCAAAGGGATTTCCAATGCGCCGCTCTCCGAGGTCGTGCGCGGCGCCAGTCCCTATGTGCTGTTGCTGATTGCCGGCCTGGGACTTCTGATCGCGGTGCCGCAACTCGCGACATGGCTACCCGACACTGCAGGATTCGGCCGTTAGCGCGCCGCTTCGGTGAGGGCGCTTCGCGCGGCAGAAAAG
Source organism: Hoeflea marina (assembly GCF_003182275.1). GTDB lineage: Bacteria > Pseudomonadota > Alphaproteobacteria > Rhizobiales > Rhizobiaceae > Hoeflea > Hoeflea marina. Next base: position 526,957 of record NZ_QGTR01000003.1, on the reverse strand, counting down.
GATGGTTCAAAGCCCCGCAAGCGGGGCAATGCCCGAGCCCGAGGGCAGGTTCTCGCGGAAGAAGATGTCCATGCGGACCGCCGGCTGGGCGTGTAAGGCCGGGCCCCGGCCCCGCGCAGCACAGATCACGCTGACGGCCGTGGACAGGATGGTGTCGGGGTCGCTGTCGATGACCGCATCCATGGTGCCGTCGATGAGCAGCCGGCGCGTGTCGGCGGTGAGCCCGTGGCCGATGAACAGCACGTCCGCCGCCCGGCCGCGCTCGACCAGCGCCCGGGCTATGCCGTTGGAGGAGCCGCCGACATTGTAGATGCCGATCAGGTCGGGATGCTGCTCGAGCAGGGACATGGCGTGACGGTAGTTCTCGCCGGCATCATCATGGCCTTCGCGCACGCCGACGACGTGCAGGTCCGGATACATCTCATCGAGAAGCGCGAGAAAGCCCGCCTCGCGTTCGGAATGGGCGCGGTAGTTGCGCGATCCCGCCACCAGAGCCAGGCTGCCGCTGCTCCTGCGGCTGAAGCGGGCCAGCAGCATCGCCGCCGTCCGCCCGGCCGACTGATTGTCGAGCCCGACGAAGCCGGCGCGACCCGGATGCGGCAGGTCCGAGACGATGGTGACTACGCTGACGCCGGCGGCCGTTACCGTCTCCACCGCCTCCCGCACCTCCGGATGGTCGATGGCCATGAAGGCGATGCCGTCGGCCCAGCCGGCGTGGTGACGCAAGGCAGCCGCCAGGGCGCGGGCATTGAAACTCTCGATGAAGATGCAGCGGATGGAGGCGGCATCGCGCCCGTTCTGAGCCGCCCGCGCGCGAAGCTTGTCCCCCAGGAGCCGCAGATAGGGATTGGTCCCGGCCGGCAGCAGGAAGACGATGTTGGGCGGTCGCGGCGTGGCGATGTGCGCCGACTGCTCCGGGCTGAGAAATCCCAGCTCCAGCGCCGCCTTCAGCACCCGTTCGGTGGTGCGCTCCTTGACCCCCTTGCGGCGGTGCATCACCCGATCCACGGTCGCCAGCGAGACCCTGGCCCGTGCGGCGACATCGGTCATCTGCGGCGCGCGCTGCTCTGCAATCGGAGGGACAGACACATCAGAACCCATCATTTAATCGCGTTTGACGTGAGGAATATCCGTTTCTATCCTTCTGTCAAGCTTCGTGTTCGTGGGAGAAACGAAGTTTCTCGGGGTTCAATGAACCTCAAAACAGATCATGGGAGGCCATCATGAAGAACCCGAAATCGTCAATCCATTCAACACCGATGTCGCGTCGTTCGGCGCTCGTGATGGGCCTGGGCGCCGGCGCGCTGGCATTTCTGCCGCGCTCGGCTCGGGCGGCATCGCTGACGCTCCGTTACGGCCACAACAACGAGCCGGCCTCGGTGGCCGGAGCCCAGGCCGACTGGTTCGCCGAGGCGCTCGGCAAGGCATCGGGCGGCGACATCGCCGTCGAGGTGTTTCCGGCTTCGCAGCTGGGCAAGCTGCAGGAACTGGCCGAGGCCGTCTCGCTCGGTTCGATCGCCTTCTCGCACAACACCGCCGGCGGCATCGGCTCGCTCTATGCGCCTTTCGCGGCGCTTGACACACCCTATCTCTACCGCGACGTCGACCATCTGATGAAGGTCACCGACGTCAACTCGCCGGTGATGCAGGAGCTCAATGCGGGCCTGATCGCGGCTGCCAATGTGCGCGTCATCTACGCCCACTATTTCGGCCGCCGCAACCTGACCGCCAACAAGGCGGTCTACGCCCCGGCCGACCTTTCCGGCGTCAAGATCCGCGCCGTGCCGTTTCCGATCTACACCGCTGCCGTCGAGGGCATGGGCGCGGTTGCCGTGCCGGTCGACTGGTCGGAAGTGCCGACGGCCCTCGCCACCGGTGTCGTGGCCGGCCAGGAGAACCCGGTCAATGTGGTGCTCTCGGTCAAGCTCTACGAGGTGCAGTCGCACCTGATGCTCACCGGCCACATGTCCAATGCCGAAATGGTGGTCATGAACGAGGATGCCTGGCAGGCGCTCTCGGACGCGCAGAAGCAGGCCGTCACGACGGCGGCGGAAGAAACCCGCGCCAGGGCGACCAAGGCCATTCTCGACAAGGAGGAGTCCGAAACCCAGGCGCTCCGCGATCTCGGCATGACGGTCATCGGCGAGGCGGAAGGTCTCAAGCTGGAGGAGTTCCGCAGTTCGGTGAAGGCCGTCGTCGACGAGCGCTTCGGCGAGAAGTTCGGCGATCTCTACGCCAAGATCGCCGCCGTCGTCTGACACGCACAGCGGGAGGGATGGGGATGACCCGTCAGTGGAACAGCAGGGGCCGCGCCGTGATGGCGCGGCTGGCGGAGGCGGGGCTTTCCGCCGGCATCGGGCTTCTGGCCCTGATGGCGGTGCTGATCGTGCTCCAGGTCGTCGCCCGCAACATCTTCGATCTCGGCCTGCCCTGGGCCGATGAGCTCGCCCGCTTCTGCGGCATCGGCCTGGTGTTCCTGACGGTGCCGGCGCTGGTGCTGCGCCACCAGATGGTGGCGGTCACGCTGCTGCCCGATTCGCTCAACGCGCCCGCCCGCCGCGGGATCCATGTGGTGGCCGAACTCTCGACGATCGGCTTTGCCGGGCTGACGCTGTGGGGCTTCGCCGCCTTCCTGCCGCGGGCCGGCAAATTCCTCACCCCCGCCATGGGCATGCCCAACTGGGGCTACTACGCCCCGGCGCTCGTCGGCACGATCCTCCTCGTGCTCGCGGCCGTCTTCCGCATCCTGGACATCCTCCATGCGCCCGATGAAGCCGACAAGGGCATGATCCTATGAGCCTGATCCTTCTCGGCCTGTTCCTGGCGCTGCTGATGATCGGCGCCCCGGTGGCGGTGTCTCTCGGCCTGTCCTCTGCCATCGTCATCGTCGCCAACGGCCTGCCGGTCTCGGTGCTGGCGCAGCGGGCGCTCAACGCGCTCGATTCCTCGCCGCTGCTGGCCGTGCCGCTGTTCATCCTCGCCGCCAACCTGCTCAACGCCATGGGTGTGACCACCCATCTCTTCGATCTCGTCCGGCTGCTGCTCGGCCGGGTCCAGGGCGCCGTGGCGCAGGTGAGCGTTCTGGTCAGCCTGATCTTCTCGGGCATCTCCGGCGCGGCTCTCGCCGACATCGGCGCGCTTGGCGCGGTGCAGATCAACCAGATGAAGGCGCAGGGCTATCGCGAGGACTTCGCCGCCGGCCTCACCATCGCGGCGGCCACCATCGGCCCGATCTTCCCGCCCTCGATCCCGATCATCATCTATGCCAGCGTCGCCAATGTCTCGGCCGTCAAGCTGCTTGTGGCCGGCATCATCCCGGCGCTGCTCCTGACCGCGCTGCTGATGATCCAGGTGGCGATCATGGCTCGGATCAAGGGCCTGCCGCGCGACACGGTGCGCCCCACGGTCAAGGCCGTGACCGCCAAGTTCATCGTCTCGTTTCCGGCGCTGATGGCGCCGGTGCTGCTCATCGGCGGCCTGATGAGCGGCTATTTCGGCCCCACCGAAGTGGCCGGCGTCACCGTCGCCTATGCCTGCCTGATCGGGGTTTTCGTCTATCGGTCGCTGACCTGGGCCAAGACCGTCGCCTGCCTGCGCGAGACCGTCGAGGCAACCGCCAACATCCTGTTCATCGTCTCGGCCGCGGCTCTGTTTGCCTGGGTGCTCACGCTCGACCGGGTGCCGCTGATCGCCAGCGAACTGCTGCTCGGGCTGACCGACAATCCGTTCATGCTGCTGCTGCTGGTCAATGTCTTCCTGCTGATCGTCGGCATGGTGCTCGAATCCATCGCCGCCATCCTGATCATCGCGCCGATCATCGCCCCCGCTCTGGCGCTCGCCGGCGTCGATCCGCTGCAGCTCGGCATCGTCTTCGTGCTCAACCTGATGATCGGGCTTCTGACCCCGCCGGTCGGCATGAGCCTGTTCATGGTTTCCATCGTCACCAAGATCCCGGTGCCGGTGGTGGTCCGCGGCGTGCTGCCCTTCCTGGCGCCGCTGCTTCTCGCGCTGATCGTTGTCTCGGCCGTCCCGGCCCTTTCAACCTGGCTTCCCAATTATCTCGTAAAGTGAGGCAGACATGAGCAGGTTTCTCGGACCGATCCGGCAATTGGGCTATGTGGTCGACGACATCGAAGCGGGCATGGACCACTGGGGCCGCGTCATGGGCGTCGGTCCCTGGTTCTACAATCCGCGCGTCCCAATCGAGGATTACCGCTACGACGGCGAGAGCCACGAGGTGCACAATTCCGTGGCGCTGGCCAATTCCGGCTACATCCAGGTCGAGCTGATCCAGACCCGCAACGACGCGCCGTCGATGTACCGGGACTTCATGCGCGCCGGCAACCGCGGCCTGCAGCATGTCGCCTACTGGACCGAGAGCTTCGACGCCGACCTGGCCCGCATGCTTGCCGAGGGCTTCACCGAGAAGATGAGCGGTTGTGTCGGCAGGAACGGCCGGTTCACCTATTTTGCCCAGGAGGCCCATCCCGGCACCGTCATCGAGCTCTCCGAGGTTCTGGGACCGAAGGGGCGGATGTTCGATCTCATCCGCTCGGCCTCCGAGAACTGGGACGGCAGCGAGCCGCTGCGCCCGTTCCCCGACCTGTCGAAGATCTGAGTCCGTCATGAGCGAGAACCGCATCGAGGCCACCTATCTGCTCGAAACGCCGATGGAACCGGCACGCATCGCCGCGGTGATGGCGGGCGAGCAATCGAGCGGCACCTTCGTCCGCGTCGCCGGCGAAACCGATGAGCTGCGCGCCCGCGCGGCAGCCGAGGTGCTCGAGGTGACCGAACTGGGGCCGGTGGACGAGCCGAGCCTGGAAAGCGCCTATCTCGAGCGCAAGGCGGTCTTCGGCCCCTACCGCCGGGCGCGGATCCGCATCGCCTTTCCCGTTGCCAATATCGGTCGCAACCTGCCGACCCTGGCTGCGACGGTGTCCGGCAATCTCTATGACATCGGCGAGGTGACCGGGCTCAAGCTCATGTCGCTGTCCATGCCGCAGAGCTATCGCGCCCGCTATGCGGCCCCGGCGCTCGGGGTTTCCGGCACGCGCGACAGTCTCGGGGTCGAGAACCGTCCCCTGTTCGGCACCATCATCAAGCCCAATGTCGGCATGCGTGCCGTCGAGATCGCCGATCTGGTCGAGACGCTGTGCGAGGCCGGCGTCGACTTCATCAAGGATGACGAGGTCTGCGCCAATCCGGATCATGCGCCGATCGCCGAGCGGGTGCCGGCGGTGATGGCGCGGATCCGCGCCTATCGCGACCGCACTGGCCGTGACGTGATGATGGCCTTCAACATCACCGACGAGACCGACGCCATGCGCCGCCATGCCGATCTGGTTGCCGCCGAGGGCGGCTCCTGTGTCATGGCCAGCCTCAACTGGTGCGGCCTTTCCGGCATCGAGAGCCTGCGCGCCCACACCGGGCTCGCCCTGCACGGACACCGCAACGGCTTTGGCGCCATGTCGCGCCATCCTCTGCTCGGCATCGCCTTTGACGCCTACCAGGCCATGTACCGTCTTGCGGGCGTCGACCACATGCATGTCCACGGCATCGGCGGCAAGTTCGTCGATGCCGCCGACGAGGTCGAGGCGGCGGCGCGCCGCTGTCTCATGCCGCTTGCCGCCGATGCGACCGGCGCCGACGACCGGGTGATGCCGGCCTTCTCCTCCGGGCAGTGGGCCGGCACCCTGCCGCGCACCTTCGAGGCGGTCGGCAGTCCGGATTTCCTGTTCATGGCCGGCGGCGGCATTCTGGCCCATCCCGATGGTCCCGGCGCCGGCGTGCGCAGCCTGCGCCAGGCCTGGGAGGCGGTCTCCTCCGGCATCTCACTGCGCGACTTCCATGCCCCCGAGCTGGACGCCGCCCTCGATTTCTTCGGCGCCTGATGCGCCCGGCCGGCAAGCGATCCTTCTGCGTCTTCGTCGGGGATGATTTCACCGGCGCCTCCGACACGCTCGCCGCCTGGGCCACGGCAGGGGCGCGAGTCAGGCTGTTTCTCGATCCGGCGGCAGCCGCCCGGTCCGGCGCGGGTCTCGACATCGTCGGCATCGCCACCGGCCTGCGCGGATTGTCGGCTCGCCGCATCGGAGCGGAGATGGAGGACATCGCGGCCAGCCTCTCGGGACTCGACCCCGCATTCGTCCATTACAAGGTCTGCTCGACCTTCGACAGCAGCCCCGACACTGGCTCGATCGGCACGGCGGTGCGCGCGCTCGAGGCGGCGTTCGATCCTGCCCTGACCCTGGTTGTCGGCGGCCAGCCGTCGCTCGGGCGCTACTGCCTGTTCGGCCATCTGTTCGCCCGCGCCGCCGACGGCGAGGTGCATCGCATCGATCGCCACCCGGTGATGCGCCGCCATCCGGTGACGCCGATGGCCGAATCCGATCTGTCGCTGCATCTCGGTGCCCAGGGGCTCGATGGGATCCGCAAGCTGGACATGACGCTTCTGGCCCGCGGCCCGGAGGCGCTCGCCGCCCCGCTTCGGGCCGGCATCGAAGGCGCCGGGGGGCGGTTCCTGCTCGACGCGGCGACGCCGGCCGACCTCGCCTGCATCGGCGCCGCGCTCGGCGCGCTTGCGGCGAGCCGTCCCATCCTCGTCATCGGCGCCAGCGGCGTGGTCGAGGCGCTGTCTGCCATCGCGCCGGCGCCGGGTGCCACCGCGCCGGCCGCATCGCCTGCGCCGTCCGGCGCCTGCCTCGTCGTCGCCGGCAGCCAGTCTTCGGTGACGGAAGCCCAGGTGGCGAACGCAAGGTCTTTCGCCAGAGAGCCGTTGCCGCCCGAGATCATGCACGACGCCGAAGCGCTGGCGCGGCTCGTCGGAAATGTCTGCACGCGGCTCCGGCAGGGCCAGGCGGTGCTGGTCCATACCCTGCCGGGCGCCCGGTACCGGCTCGACGCTGCCGGGCTGACCGCCGCACTCGTCGACCTTGTCGCGTCGGTGGCGGCGCAGGTCGGCATCGCCAGGCTTGGCGTCGCCGGCGGCGACACGTCCAGCGCCATCTGCCAGCGCCTCGGCTTTTCCAGCATCGGTTTCGGGTCCGACATCGACCCCGGCGTCAGCCTGTGCAGCGGCACCCATGCCGACCCTCGCCTCGACGGCATGGAACTGATGCTCAAGGGCGGACAGATGGGCGGCGTCGATCTCTTTGACCGCTTCGCGGCCCTCTGACGCCGGTCAGGCCGATCGCTGTCGACCGAGAAAGTCGCTCAACACCGCGTGGTAGGCCTCCGGCTCCTCGTAGAACGGCATGTGCGAGGAGTTCGGGAACACCTTGATTTCGGCATGCGCCATGTGCTGCTTCATTCTGAGCGCGCAGGCGGGTGTGATCTCGTCGTGCTGGCCGCAGAGGATGAGTGTCGGCGCCTTGATCAGGTGCAGGTCCGGCACCCGGTTCCAGTCCTTCAGATTGCCGGTGTAGAGAAACTCGTTCGGTCCCTGCATGGTGCCGTAGGGACCCATGTTCCAGTCGCCGAGCGAGCGGTTGACCGGCGCCGGCCACTCGGACAGCCGGCAGACATGCCGGTAGTTGAGCAGGCTGACGGCGGCGGCGTATTCGGGATGGGCGTAGGACCCTTCGGCTTCGTGGCGCAGCATCATCGCCACGGTTTCCGGGCCCAGTGCCGCGCGCAGCCGCTGGAGCTCGCAGACCAGATGCGGCATGTCGGCGTTGGTGTCGGCCAGGACCAGGCTCTTCAATGCCTGCTGATGGGTCAGCGCATACTCGATCCCGAGCCAGCCGCCCCAGGAATGGCCGAGCAGATGCACGCGGCCGAGGCCGAGCGCCTGGCGCACGGCTTCCGTTTCCCCGACATAGCGCGCGATCGTCCATAACGCCGGATCATCCGGGCGGTCGGACGCGCCCGTCCCGAGCTGGTCGAACGCCACCACCCGATAGCCCTGGTCGATGAAGCAGGAATGCGCCTCGCGCAGATAATCGCAGGGCAGTCCGGGACCGCCGTTGAGACACAAGAGGGTGTCGGTCGCCGCCGGGTCGCCAAAGTCATAGACCGAGACCTGGCCGCCGCTCACATCGACGCGATGACTCCTGTCGGCTTCGATCTCACGCCACATCCGCCGTTCTCCCGTTTTCGCCTGCAGATCGCGGCGCCGGTGCCGCTTCCTTTGCCCCCGGCTCATATGAAGGTCGGGTCGCGCCGCCGGGCTCGCCGTCACCGGGAAGGCCACCCCCGCCACGCAAGCCAGATAGGCGATCGGACGCGGCCCGGAAATCCACCGAAAGGTGGTCACGGCCACGATAGTGCCGCTCATGCGTTCCCGCTTGACACGCACCCCGCATCGCGCACTAATTGTCGCGGGAGGTCGAGTATCGGAGCGTGGCCATGCCTTTCGCGGAAGTGAACAAGCGCGGTTTTGTCGATCAGACCTTTCAGCTTCTGGCAGGAACACTGGGCGCCAGCCGTCTCGCATTCTACTCCGTCGACGAATCCGACAATCTCTACAATTTCGTCTGCCGGCGCATGCCGTCGGAATTCCTCAAGGCCTATATAAGGGAAATGCACGCCTTCGATCCGCTGCATGTCCGCCATGCCGCGCACAAGCCGGACACCGTGGTGCGGATGGACTATGCCGATCGCTATGCGCCGCCCGGCAGCGTCGGCATCTACCGTGACTTCCTCGGCGCCTTCGAAGTGCGCAACACCATCGATCTTCTGTTTCGCCGTGACGAGCGCATCTATGCCGGTATCTCCGTGATGTGGACGCGCGACGATGACACTCCGACCAGCGACGTCTTCGACCTGGCCGAGAAGCTGCACGGCTATATCGATTACAATCTCCGCGGCCAGTTCCGGGAATCCAAGCCCGAAGCCCGGCGCGCGGCCATGGCGACGCTGCACCTGACTCCGCGCGAGGCCGAGGTGGCGGAACTGCTCTGCTGCGGCCGGACCAACGCCGACATCGCCGATTTCCTGCAGATCGGCGTTTCGACGGTGAAGACACACCTCATCCACATCTTCGACAAGACCGGCGTCGAAAACCGCTCCGGCTTCGTCTCGCGGGTGATGCAGCTGAGCTGACTGCTCTGCGTCGACGCGATTCTCCGCATCCCGCCTCAATTCCTTGTCGGGCAGGCTCTGCCCGCCGATGGCCAAACCCTGCCGGCCTTCCCGCCAACGGGCGCCTCCCGCACTGCAGCATCAACCATTCGGTGGATGGACTTGGGTGCGAATTGGTCAAACACTGGGCGAATTCAAGTTCTGCTTGAAATATGGGCAAAGACATGCCCGTGCACCGCCGATCCGAGGAGGAAGCTGCTCCATGCTGACGACCGTAGAGAAGAACCAGGCCGCGATGGCCGCCGCCGGCGCCGCTCATCCGCTTGATCCGCTGTCGGCGGAGGAAATCGTCGCGGTCGCTTCCATTGTCCGCGCCGCCTACGATTTCGGGGCCGAGCTGCTGTTCGAGACCATCGAACTCTGCGAGCCGGCCAAGGACGTCGTTCGCGGCTTCGTTGCCGGCATGCAGATCGAACGGACCGCCCGTTTCAACGCCTACAGGCGCGGGGCCACGGGCGTCTGGCGCGGCAAGGTATCTCTCACGGAAGGCGCCATCACCACGGTCGACTTCCTGGCCGATGTCCGCCAGATGATATCGCCCGAAGAGTTCTTTATGATCGAGGACGCGGCCAAGGCGGATCCGCGCTTCATTGCCGCCATCGAGCGTCGCGGCATCACCGACATGAGCCTCGTCTGCGTCGATCCGTGGACGGCGGGGAACTTCGGCATCGAGGGCGAGGAAAACAGGCGGCTGGCCCACACCTTCGTGTGGATGCGGATGTTCAAGCTCGACAATTACTACGCCCATCCGGTCGAGGGCCTCAACGTCGTCGTCGACATCGACACCATGGAGGTGCTTCGGGTCGACGACCATTCGGCCGCGGGCGGGATCGACGTTCCCATCCCGCAGACCCCGATCAACTACGATTCCTCCATCCTTACCGACTTCCGCGCGCCCCTCAAGCCGCTCGACGTGGTCCAGCGCGAGGGACCGAGCTTCACGCTCGACGGCAATCTGCTGACTTGGGACAACTGGGATCTGCGCATCGGCTTCAACGGCCGCGAAGGCCTCGTGCTCTACCGCCTGGGCTACACCGTCGGCGGCGACCGCCGCCCGGTCGGCTACCGGCTGTCGATGTCGGAAATGGTGGTTCCCTATGGAACGCCGGAGGGCGTGCACTACCGCAAGAACGTCTTCGACTCCGGCGAATACGGCTTCGGCAAGCTGGTCAACTCGCTGGCGCTGGGCTGCGACTGTCTCGGCCACATCCAGTACATGGATGTCGTCCTGCCGGACATGATGGGCAATCCGCGCGTCATCCCGAGCGGCATCTGCATCCACGAGGAGGACGCGGGCCTTGCCTGGAAGCATTTCGACTTCCGCTCCGAGCGCACCGAGACCCGTCGCACCCGCCGGCTGGTGGTCTCATCGATCACCACCGTCGGCAATTACGAATACTGCTGCTACTGGTACCTCTACCAGGACGGCCGCATCGAATTCGAGATGAAGGCCACCGGCATCATCAACACGGTGGCCTGCTTTCCCGGATCCGACCAGAAATACGGCACCGAGGTGGCCCCCGGCGTGGTCGGCTACAACCACCAGCACGTTTTCTGCATGCGCCTCGACATGGAAATCGACGGACCCAACAACACGGTGATCGAATGCGACACCATCGCCCCGGCCATGGGACCCGGCAACCCGATGGGCAACGCCTTCTATGTCGAACAGACGCCGCTTTCCAGCGAACTCAAGGCGCGGCGCAAGGTCGATTTCGAGAAGTCGCGCTATTGGAAGATCGTCAATCCGGACAGGAAGAACTGGGTCGGCAAGCCGACCGGCTACAAGATCGACACCCCCTCGGCAATCCAGCCCTATATCGACCCACAGGGCCCGTCCGGGGCCCGGTCCGGCTTCATCTACAACCACATCTGGGTCACGCCCTACGATCCCGAGGAGCGCTATCCGGCCGGCGAATTCGTCAACCACTCGGCGCCCGGCGACGGTCTGCCGAAGTGGACGGCCCGGGACCGGCCGACTGAAAACACCGACATTGTCGTCTGGCACTCGTTCGGCCTGCATCACATCCCGCGTGTCGAGGACCACCCGGTGCAGCCCTGCGTGTTCTGCGGCTTCACGCTGATGCCGCTCAACTTCTTCGACGGCAATCCGCTGATCAACCTGCCGCCCGAGACAAACATGGCAAGCAGGTCGCACGGCAAGGACGCGGGCTCGTGCTGCGCAGGCGACTGACCTGAACCCGGCAGCCGGCGCCGGACTCCGGACCCGGTGCCCACCCGTTGACGCAATCGGAAGGGAGTTTCCAATGAAGCGCAAAAACCTCTTGCAGTCGTTTAACCAGTCCCGCCGCGAATTCCTCAGGACCACGGCCATGCTGTCGGCCGGTGTCGCCGCTTCCGGGCTGTTGTCCTCCGCAGCCTATGCCGCCCGCGAGAAGGAAATGAACATCTATTGCTGGGAAGGCTACAATTCCGACAAGGTGCTCGATCCCTTCCGCCGCGAGTTCGATTGCGAGGTCAAGGCGCAGGGCCTGATCTCCGACCCGGAGGCGGTCAACCAGTTGCGCGCCGGCGACACCAAGGTCTGGGACATCATCAATCTCAACAATGCCTGGGGCCGCAAGCAGCTCTATCCCGAGGGTCTGATCAAGCCGCTCGACAAGGCCAAGTTCGAGCCGCTCTGGGACATGATGATCCCCGAATTCAAGTGGCCCTACAAATGGGCGATGTCGGACGACGGCGAGAACCTGCTCGGCATGATCCAGCGCTACGGCCCCTCCGGCGTGCTGGTCAACACCGACAAGGTCTCCGCCGCCACCCTGGAGGATGAGGGCTACGACCTGTTTCTGGCCGACGACTTCAAGGGCAGGTATGCCGTGCTGATGTATGACGACTGGGTGGTCATGCATGTGGCGATCGCCGCCGGCTTCAGCCCGTTCCGGGCGGTGACCGACGAGGAACTGGCGAAATACGAAGTGCTCATGCGCAAGTTGATCAACAACGCCGCCTTCCTGTCCGACGACATGAACGCCATTGCGCTCGGCATGATCAACGGCTCGATCGACGGCTCGTTCCCCGGCAGCGTCTACACGGTCTCCGCCGCCCGCCTCGACGGCAATCCGAATCTGCGTTGCGTTGTTCCCAACAAGGGACCGGAGGAACTGGGCGGCAGGGCCGGCGTGCGCTGGATGGAGCTGACCTCGCTGGTCAACAATCCGCAGTTGTCGCCGCGCGGCGAGGACTTCCTGCAATATTGCTACCGTCCGGAGACCTGCAAGAACGTCTCGTTTGCCGAGGGCACCTACAACCCGGTCGGCCAGATGGGTGACCCGCGGGTGATGGCGCTGTTCAGCGCCGAGGAGCTCGACGCCTTCCAGTACGACACGCTGGAAGCCGACATGAACAAGTGCACCGACTTCGACATCATCCCGGACTACACCAGGCTGCACGATATCTTCTCGGCGGCGGTGCGCGAAAAGGCCTGACCGTTCGATCGGGGCGGGGGTGTACGGACCCTGCCGCCCCGACCTCCAACCCAGACCAGCAGGAAGTCGCCATGATCGTCGAGACCGCTGCCGCAACCGAATCCGCAGCCAGGACGGGAGATCCGATCCTGAGGCTCAAGGCGGTCGACAAGTTCTTCGGCGATTTCGCCGCCGTCGACCGCGTCAGTCTCGACATCCACGAGGGCGAGTTCTTCACGATCGTCGGCCCCTCCGGCAGCGGCAAGACCACCATGGTGCGCATGCTCGTCGGCATGGACAAGCCCACCAACGGCGACATCCTGCTGCGGGGCGAGCGCATCAACGACGTACCGGCCAACCGCCGGCCCACCTGCATGGTGTTCCAGTCGCTGGCGCTGTTTCCGCACCGCACGGTCGGGCAGAACATCGAGTTTCCCCTCAAGATTCGCGGCGTCGCGCCCGCAGAACGCAAGGCGCGCGCGCTCGAGCTGATGGCGCAACTCAGGCTGCCGGACAGTTATTACGGCAAGGGCGTTCTGCAGTGCTCCGGCGGCGAGCGCCAGCGCGTGGCGCTCGCCCGCGCGCTCGCCTTCGATCCCGACATCCTGTTCTTCGACGAGCCGCTCTCTGCGCTCGATTACAAGCTGCGCAAGCTGCTCGAGAAGGAGTTGAAGGACATCCACCGCGAGACCGGCAAGACCTTTGTCTACATCACCCATTCGCTGGAGGAGGCGATGGTGATGTCCGACCGGATCGGAGTGATGAACAAGGGCCGCTTCGTCCAGATCGGCACGCCCAACCAGATCTACGCCAACCCGGTCAACCGCTTCGTCTCCGAGTTCATGGGCGAGGTCAACGTCGTTGATGTCGAGCGCGGTGCCGCGGGCAGCCTCGTCGACAGGCTCACCGGCGCGGCCTACCAGTCGCCCGCCGGGGACTCCGAGTTCCGGGAGGCCGCGCTGGTTGTCCGCCCAGAGGATATCCGCTTTCTCGACCATCCAGATGATGCTGCGGACAACAAGCTGACCGGCACCATCTACAACGATTACCTGCTCGGCTCGCGGGTGCAGTATCAGGTCCGGGTCGGCAGCTCCCAGATCTTCCTGGTGGAGAAACTGCGCGAGCAGCAGCTGGATGTGGCGCGCGGCGCAACGGTCACCATCGCCTGGGACACCCGGCAATCCATGTTGTTTGCGACCCCGAGCTTCACCCAGTCGATGGTGGCGAGATGAACAAGCTGTCGAGGAGCGCCGACTGGATCGACCAGGCCGAACCGCGAAAGCCGCGGAAGGTGTCGCGTCTCGACCGGCTCAGAGATGCGGTCCGCAATCCCGGCTTCGTCGCGGCGGTTCCCATCAGCCTGCTGTTCATCGCGGGCTTCCTGGCGCCGCTGACGGTGGTGGTGCTCTTCGCCTTCATGCCGCCGGAAACCTTCTCGCTCCTGCAGGTGCCGACGCTCGACAACTTTCGCTCGATCTTCGCGGGCACCTACTATCTCTCATTCGTATCGTCGCTGGAGCTTGCCACCTGCACTGTCGTCATCCTGCTGGTGGTCTGCTATCCGCTGGCCGTCGCGATGGTGCGCATCTTCGGAAACAAGGGCAGCATCCTTGCCATCGTGCTGGCCGCGCCGCTGTTCGTGGCCGACAATCTGCGGCTGATGGGCTGGATGCTGTTTCTCGTCAAGGGCGGCGTGGTCTCGGGCACCTTGCAGACCTATTTCGGCATCGAGCTGGATTCCATGCTCTACACCTTCTCGGCGACGCTGTTCGGGCTGGTCTACATCTATCTGCCCTTCATGCTGTTTCCGATGGTTCTCGGCGTCTCCATGGTGCCGCCGAAGCTTCGCGAGGCCGCCTTCGACCTCGGCGCCACCAACGCGCAGGTCCTGCGCGAGATCGACATTCCTCTCGCCATGCCCGGCATCATCATCGGGGCGCTGATCTGCTTCATTCTGGTGGCCGGCGCCATCACCGAGGCGAAGGTGCTGGGCGGAACTGCAGTGGTGATGATCGCCCAGGACATCCAGAAGGAATTCACCTTCGCCCAGAACTGGCCTAAGGGCTCGGCTCTGTCGGTGCTGCTGATCGCCATGGGTGGAGCGCTGTCCTGGGCGCTGTTCAAGCGGGTCGATCTCGACACCATCTTCGGGCGCAAATGAAGCGGGGGCACGATCATGGATGACGTGAGCAGGACGGCGAAATGGATCTACGGGAGCGCAATCGGCCTGCTGATCGCATTCATGTATCTGCCGATGCTGACGGTGGCGCTGGCCTCGTTCTCCCGGTCGCGCTACTTCAAGTTCCCGATCCCGGACTGGTCGACCGAGTGGTACGCCAAGGTCTACGAGTCGCTCTCGATCCGCGAGCTGTTCTCGACCTCGCTCGTCGTCGCCATCACCGTCGGCGTCGTCGCCACCGTCATAGCCTTCTTCGGGGCGCTCGCCTTTGCCCGCTATGACTGGGCCGGCCGCCGCATCTACCAGAAGCTGATCCTGCTGCCGATCCTGTTTCCGCAGGCGGTCCTGGGTCTGGCGCTGCTCTTGTGGTTCACCGCGCTGGGGATCACGCCGACCTGGCAGGCGACCGTGTTTGCCCATCTCGTCTGGATCGCGCCGATTGCCACATTGGTCATCTCCATCCAGGTCTATGCCTTCGATCCGGCCGTCGAGGAGGCGGCCTTCGATCTCGGCGCGACGCGCTGGCAGGTGATGAGGGAAGTCACGCTGCCGCTGCTGGCGCCGGGCATCTTCTCGGGCTTCACCTTCTCCTTCCTGCTGTCCTGGGCAAATTTTCCGCTGTCGCTGTTCTCGTCCGGAGCGGATTCGACGATTCCGGAATGGATCAGCGCCAAGATCCAGTCGGGCTACACGCCGCAGGTGCCGGCGGTCGGCACGCTCACCATGGCGGCGGCGGCGATCGTCATGGCATTGGGCTACGCCGCCTTCAGCCTGATGGCCTGGCGCAAGTCGAGGCTTGAAGCGGTCTGACCTGCTGGCTGCCAGCCGCACCTCGCCGTGGCCGGTAGGTCCGAGCCAGGGTCAGATGCCGGCCATGGCCTCAAGCGATTCCGGCAGGACCTGGCCGCCGTCGACAATCAGCGTCTGCCCGGTCACATATCCCGCTTCGTCGGAGGCGAAGAACGCCGCCGCATGGCCGATGTCGCTGACGCTACCCAGCCGCCCGAGCGGAATCGATGCCGCCATGGTGGCGAGATAATCGGCGCCGAGATCCCCGAGGCCTTCGGTCACGATGTTGCCCGGCAGCACCGCGTTGATGGTGGTGTTGTAGCGGGCGAGCTCCATGGCGGCGGTGCGCAAGAAACCCAGCTGGCCGGCCTTCGAAGCGCCGTAATGCGACCAGCCGGGAAAGCCGGTGACCGGCCCGGTGATCGACGAGGTCAGCACCACGCGGCCCCGGCCTGCGGTCTCGAAGGCGGGGATGCAGGCCTTGACGCAGAGAAAGGCGCTTCTGAGATTGGTCGCCATCACCGCGTCCCAGTCCTCGGGCTCCATGTCGATGATCTTCTTCGCCGGGAAGACGCCGGCATTGGCGCACAGGATGTCGACGCCGCCGTAGGCCGCCACGGTGGCCTCGACCATGGCCCGGACGTCATCCCAGTCCGCCATGTCGCCGAGGTACAGCTCCGCCGCGCCGCCCGCGTCGCGGATCTCTCCCACCGCCTGCTCGGCTGCCTCGCGGCCGCGCGCCACCACCATCAGCCGCGCGCCGTGCTCGGCGAGCACCTGCGCGATGCCCTTGCCGATGCCCTTGGATCCGCCGGTGACGATGGCGACCTTGCCTGTGATCGATGACCGCATGAACACCCCCGTGATGGGGAAGCTTAACCGCGGTCGGGCCAAGCGCGCCTCCACCTTTTGGGGGAGGCGGACGCCGTGCCGATGCCCGGGATTCCGCGGGACCGGCAGCTGTGGTCAGCAGGGCCTATTTCATCAGTCCGGCCGAGCGCAACGCGTCCTCTATGATCTTCTGGACATTGCCGACGAGCGGCACTTGCTGGCTTTCGCCACTGGCGCGCTTGGCGCCCTTTCTGCCCCGCGTTGCGGCAAGCTCCGTCCGCGGCGCGGTCTTGACGGCGGGCGAGGGGCGCTCGAGCCCGAAAGACGCAGTGAGCTGCCAGCTCCGGGCAATCAGTTCCGTCGAGGAGAGGCCGATATCGATCATGAAGGGGGCGCGCTTGCCGTAGCCGCTTGCCTGATCGATCGGGGTTCCGTGGCCCATGCCGGAAATGCTGTAGCATTCGATCAGCACGTTGCCGTCCGCGTCCGGCCAGACCTGGCGGATGTGGCGTCCGATTGCCTCCTGGTGCGAGGGATCGGCATCAACGCCGTGAACGCCGCGCCACTGCTCGATGATCGCCAGCGCATTGGCGGGAACGACGGTCTTGTCGTCGGTGCCGTGCCAGACGGAGATCGTCGGCCACGGCCCGGAATGATCGACCGCCTCCCGCAGGCGCGCCTGCAAGCTGGCCGTGTCGGGCATGTTTCCGCCGCGCATCCGCTCAAGCGCCTCCGGCACCGAGCCCGCCGTTGCATAGGGCAGGCCGGCGATGATGGCGCCGCCGGCAAACACGTCGGGATAGGCCGCCAGCATGGCACCGGCCATGGCTCCGCCTGCGGACAGCCCGGTGACGAAGACCCGGCGATCATCCAGTCCGTGCTGCCGGATCATCGCGTCCACCATCTGCCGGATCGACAGCACCTCGCCGCCGCCGCGGGCGATGTCGTGGGTCTCGAACCAGTTGAAGCACAGGTTGGCGTTGTTGCCGCGGTTCTGTTCGGGAAACAGCACGGCGAAGCCCTGCTCGTCGGCCAGCCGCGACCAACCCGATCCCGCGTCATAGCCAGAGGCCGTCTGGGTGCAGCCATGCAGCACGACGACGAGTGCCGCCTTTTGCTGCAGCGAGGCGGGCACATGGATCTTGGCGGAGAGTGCGCCCGGATTGGATCCGAATCCGGTCAGCTCGGCGAGATCGGTCGCCGATGTCGCCCGGCGCGCGGCGGCGGGCCGCTTGCGCGTCGAAAGCCCGGCGAGAGTTTTGGCAAAAAAGGTCATGGGGTGGCTCCGGACAGCATCGGCCGGTCCTGGCGATGTTCAAAGGTTCAACGCGGCATGAAGCAGGAAGTTGCTGCGCTGCACAAAATAACCTCGGGCCCGATCACGTGGTCCTCTGTTTGGCGGTGAGCCATGCGGAGATCAGATGCCGATAGCGTTCGCCGCTGAAGCTTGGAAAATGGCCACCATGGACGAGCCGGACCGGCAGGTTCAACAGCCGCTCCATCGAGGCGAGGTAGTCAGCGGCGTCGGAATGGTAGGTGTCCTCGATCAGCGGGCCGTCATAGAGAATGTCGCCGGAAAACAGGATTCCGGTGGATTTTTCATAGAGCGCGATCCCGCCCGGGGAATGGCCGGGCGTGTGGATCACCTCGAATGAGCGGTCGCCGAGATCGATGATGTCGCCGTCCTCGAGGATCCGCGTCGCCGGAGCCCGCTTGACCGCATAGCATGTCGAGCAATACGGCTCGGGCGGCAGCGCATCGAAGATGTCGTCGGTGACATAGGGGTCGGCGAGAGTGTTCTGCCGGGTCGGATCGGCCAGAAGCCCGGCCTCCGCCGCATGCACCGCCCGGCACTCGAATTCGTGATGGCAGCCGATGTGGTCGAAATGGGTGTGGCTGGCGACGGCGGTCAGCGGTCGCTCGGTGACCAGTGGAACCCATTGGCGGAGCGAGACCACGCCCATGCCGCTGTCGACCAGCATGTCGCGATCCCGACCGCGCACATGCCATATGTTGCAGCGATAGAACTCCTGGATATGGGGCTCGCTGATGGCGGTGACATCATCGTCGAGGCGGCGCTGGCGGTACCAGTCGTCCGGCCGGATGCGCGGCTTCATTGCGGGTCTCCCTGAGTTGAGGCAGGTGCTTCGGCAAGCGCGACGACGCTGGCGGCGGCGACCGCGAGATCGATCAGGTCGCCGGTTCGCGGTTGCGCCGTCTGCGGCAGATGCGCGGTGAGGATCATGTCGGGCGCCGCCTCGGGCCGAAGATGGCAGCGGTGGTGGCCCCCGAAGAAGGCGCTGTCGATGATCGAGGCGCGGCCGAGCGCCACGCTGGCTTCCGCTCCGCCGGCGGGCCGGAAATGCTCCGGCCTGATGCAGAGCGTGATCCGCCCGCCCGCCGGGGGGACGGCTGCGGCAAACGCTGCCGCAGGCAACAGCACCTCGCCGAGCGCGGTCTCGACCCGGACCTCGCCATCCGCCGCGCCGATGATGCGGGCGGGCAGGAAGTTCGCCTCGCCCATGAAGCCGGCGGAAAACAGCGAGCGCGGCCGCATGTAGATGTCGGTGGGCAGGCCGATGTCCTCGATGCGCCCCTGGTTCATCACCACGATGCGGTCGGCGATGGCCATCGCCTCCTCCTGGTCATGGGTGACGTGCACGAAGGTGGTGCCGACCCGCCGCTGGATCGCCTTCAGTTCGTCCTGCATCTGCCGGCGCAGCTTGAGGTCCAGCGCACCCAGGGGTTCGTCGAGCAGCAGCACATCCGGGTCGACCGCCAGGGCGCGGGCGAGCGCGACGCGCTGGCGCTGGCCGCCGGACAACTCGTGCGGCTTTCGCGATGCCGACATCCGCAGGCCGACCAGGTCGAGATGGGCCAGCGCCTTCCGATGCCGCTCCGACCTGGCCAGGCCGCGCATGCGCAGGCCGAAGCCGACATTGTCCAGAAGCGACATGTGCGGAAACAGCGCATAGTCCTGGAACATCGTGGTGGTCGGACGCCTGGCGGCGGCGACATGGGTCATGTCGCGGCCGCCGATCAGGACCGTCCCGGAGGTCGGCTCGAGGAAGCCGCCGAGGATGGACAGCAAGGTGGTCTTGCCGCAGCCGGACGGTCCGAGCAGCACGATGAACTCGCCCGCTGAGATTTCCAGCGAAACATCGTTCAACGCCCGGAAGGAGCCGAAGTCCTTCGTGGCGTTTCGGATCGAGACATCGGCGGTCATGAGGGCTTCCCGGATTTTCTGAGGACGATGAGTTCGAGCATGAACAGCAGCACGACCGACATCAGGAAGACGACGCTGCCGATGGCATTGGTCTTGGGGTCGAGACCGGAGCGCAGCATGCTCCAGATCTCAACCGGCAGCGTGACGTCGAAGCGCGACAGCAGGAATGCGATGATGAATTCGTCCCAACTGAAGGTCACGGACAGGAAGAAGGCGGCGAGGATCGACGGCATCAGCATCGGCGCGGTGACGAGCAGCATCACCTGCCAGTCGCGGGCGCCGAGATCGCGCGCGGCGCGTTCGATGTTGATCTGGTGCGCGCCCATCGAGGCATAGATGATGGCGAAGCAGAGCGGCAGGTTGATGACCACATGGCCGGCGCCGACGGTCCACAGCGACAGCTGGATGTCGAGGCGGCTGAAGACGGAGAGAAGCCCCAGCGCGATAATCAGGGTGCTCACCGTCATCGGTGCGACGATAAGGGCGCGCTGCAGGTTGGAGGCCGGGAGCCGGTAGCGGGCGAAGGCATAGGCCGCGAGAAAGCCGAGCAGGCAGGCAACCGCCGAGGAGATGACTGCCACCAGCAGCGAATTGCCGAGTGCCGCCATCAGCTTGCGGTCGGCGAAGATCTCGCCGTACCAGTGCAGCGTCAGCCCGTGCAGCGGCGGCACCGGCAGCGTTCCGTCCTGGAAGGAGAACAGCACCAGCACCACGACGGGAAGGAAGATGAAGCCATAGAGGACGCCGGCATAGAGAATGGCGAACGCCGTCTGCAATTGGCGCGGCATGTCAGGTCCTTTCCATCTTCAGCCAGCGGGCGCAGAAGAGATAGGCGAGCGTCACGACGGCCATCAGCACCAGCGACAGGGCCGCGGCCATCGGGAAGTCTGCGCGCCGGCCCAGTTGCAGCATGATCACCTGCGGCAGCAGCAATTCGTTGTTGCCGCCGAGGATCTGCGGCGTGATGTAGTCGCCGATGCACAGCACGAAGGTGAGGAAGGCCCCGACCATGATGCCGGGAAGGGTCAGCGGCAGGATGACGTGGCGAAAGGTCTGCAGGCCGCTGGCACCCAGATCGGCGGCGGCGCGCCGGTAGTTCGGCGAGAGCTGCACCAGGTTGGCGTAGATGGTCAGTGTCAGCAGCATGACGAAGAAGTGCACGAAGCCGATGACCGTGCCCGTGCGGCTGGCCGACAATTGAAGCGGCTCGGCGACCAGCCCCGCCCAGATGAGCGTCTGGTTGACCACGCCGCCCTTCGAGAGCACCAGAAGCCAGGAATAGGATCGCACCACATAGGACGTCCAGAACGGCAGGATCGCCATGATCAGCGCCATGCGCTGCCAGCGCTTCGGCACCCGTTCGGCGATGATCCAGGCGAGCGGATAGGCAAGCAGGATCGAAATGACGGTCACGATCGCCGTCACTTCCAGAGAGTTCAACAATGCCTTGAGCAGATGCGACTTGCCGAAGAAGGCGGCGTAGTTGTCGAGCGTCCAGGTGGCGACGATCTTTCCGCCGCTGCGGGTCCAGAGGCTGATGGCCGCCATATAGGCGAACGGAAACAGGAAAAAGGCGGTGGTCCAGACCAGTGCGGGCAGCGCAAATCCCCAGGCCTTGCGCTGTTCGGCGCGCTCGAGCGGCGTGACGGTCATGTCGTGCGATCTCCGATCATGCTGCCTCTCCTGCCGCGTGCGGGGAGATCCTAGAGAATGACTGCTGTCTCGGCCTGTCCCATTGCGGCGTCCATGGCCGACCCTTCGGCGTGATGGGACAATCACGCCGAAGGCTGCGATGGTCCCGTCTACTGCTGCAGCATTTCCGTCCAGACATCCTGCATGGCGGCGTCCAGCTCCGCATCGACAACCGGGTAGAGCTGCGTCGTGCGGAGGTATTCGGGCTGCTGGTCCCAGCGCAGCGCTGTCTTCTGCTGGTCGGTCAGGTGCTCGCCGGCCTTGGCATTGGCCGGCATGCCCCAGTAGCAGGACGAGGTGGCGAGCTTCGCCTGGCCTTCCGGACTAAGGATATACTCGACGAATTTCAGCGCCAGGTCCTGCTTGGCGGAATCCTTGAACACACCGATCGACTGCGCCCAGCGAAGCGCGCCCTGCTTCGGCACTGTCCAGTCGAGATTGGGCTTTTCCGCCATCAGGCCCGCCGTCACCCACTCGCCGCCGCCGAGGATGATATCGACCTCGCCGGTGACAAGGGCGGTCTGCGACGCGACCACGTCGCTCACCTGACGGGCGACCTTCTTCATCTCGAACAGCTTTTCCTTGATCGCCGGCAGGTCGTCCATTGTCAGCTCGGCGGTGGTCTTGCCGATGGCGAGTCCGGTGAGCCCGATCATCGGCAGGTAATAATCGTAGAGGGCGATGCGGCCCTTGTACTTGTCTGACCAGAAGATCGACAGATCCTCCATGTCCTTGGGATCAACCTTGGTCTTGTCGTAGGAGATGGTGTTGTAGCCGAATTTCTCGGTCACGGCATAGATCTTGCCGTCCTTGCTGTTGTTGGCCTCCATGCGCACCTCCGGGAAGATGTCGTCCGCGGGCAACCTGCCTGCCGGGATTTCCGCCAGCAGGTCCATGTCGATCGCCCGCGGGACATCGACTCCGTCGATGACGAAGACGTCCCAATCGCCGGGGCGGGACTGTTCGACGATCGACAGTCCGGCGCCCGTGCCTTCGTACTCCTTCAGATTGACCTTGACGTCATTGGCCTTTTCGAAGGGCTCGATCAATGCCGGATCGGTGTGATCGCACCAGACGAGCGCATTGAGTTCCTCCTGCGCCACGGCGGCAGTGGACAGGGCACAGGCGGCGGTTGCCAGCAGCAGGCGGCGTACGGCAGCGGCCGTGATGGTCATTTTCATGTCGTTTCCCTCTTTATCCGAAGGCCCGCTCCTGGGCTTCGCGTTGATCCGATGGCACTCGTCCTGGCACCTTGAGAAAAAGATTGAATGAATTCATTTTTTAAGTCAATTTCATTTTTGAGGAGATTTCATATTGAAGAGATTGCAGTGGAGGGTCCCGTGACAGGACTGCGCGCCAGACAGAAGGCCGACCGGAATCGCCGCATCCTGGAGGCCGCCACCACGCTGTTCCGCGTTCAGGGCTACGACAGCGCCCGCATAGAGGACATCGCCGAACTGGCCGAGGTCTCGGTCGGCACGCTCTACAACTACTATGAGAACAAGGGCGACATCCTCGTCGCCACCGTCTCCATGGAGGTCACAGAAGTCCTGGAGGCCGGCGATAGGATTGTCGCCAGCCCGCCGCTCAATGTTGCCGAGGCGCTCCGCGTCCTGATTGGCCAGTACTACGACCACTCGCTCGTCTATCTCAGCAAGGAGATGTGGCGCACGGCGATGGCCTCCTCGATCCAGCAGCCTGAAACGCCGCTTTCGAAACGCTACACCGAGCTCGATCAGCGATTGTGCGCTCAGGTGGTTCAGCTCGTTGAAACGCTCCAGCAGCGCGGCGTGATCATCGTTGGCATCGACTCCCGCGCCATCGGCGAAGTCATCTTCAACAATCTCAACATGATGTTCATCGAGTTCTGCAAGGTGGACTCGATGCCGCTGGAAGAGCTGAAGCTGCGCGTCGCGGAGCAGCATCGTCCCATCGCCGCGCTGATCAGCAGCGTCAAGGCCGTTTGACCCATCCTGAAAGAAGCCCAGCCATGACCGACACGACCGATATCCCGACCACGGTGCTGGCGGCCGCGGACGCGCTTGTGCGCGCCTTCGGCGCCCATGACCGCAAGGCCTATTTCGAGGCATTCTCGCCGGCCGCAACCTTCGTCTTCCACACGCTCGACCGGACGCTCGCCAACCGTGCGGAATATGAAGCCGTGTGGTCGCTGTGGGAAAGCCGTGACGGCTTCCGGGTGCTCGGATGCCGTTCGAGCGAACGCAAGGTCCAGCTTGCCGGCGACGTGGCCATCTTCACCCATGCCGTGGAAACCGATGTGTCGATTGCCGGAAGCACCACGACCAGCAGCGAGCGCGAGACGATCGTCTTTGCCCGCGAGCCCGGCGGCCGCTGGCTGGCCGTTCACGAACACCTTTCGGCCATGGCGATGGCTGCGGCCTAATGCATGTCGCCCGAAAGTGCGCAGCGGTCTCGGGACCACGGCATGCATACGCACAGAGCGCTAAAGCACGTCGCGTGAATCTGAATTCACGCGATGTGCTTAGTGCCCGGTGGTCCGGCCGCGCCGCACCAGGCGTGTGCGGAGCAGCCGTGACAGGCGGGGCCCGCCTCATCCCATGCCTGTCGTCATCTCATCACGGCATGGGACGATGCAGTTCCCGTCCGACGGCGCGGTGCGCCGACTCGGTCGCCTCAGCAATAGGCTGCGGCAAAGCCGCCTTCGCGGGTGATGCCGTCGATGTCATACCTGGCCGTCCACGGCTCGGCCTTGGCCCGGGTCAGTTCTTCGAGCGCCCGGAGCCGCTCGAGTCCATCGGCCTTCAAGGCCGCCATGACCTTCGCCTCGTCGGGAAAGTGGGTCTCGATGGCATCGAGCCAGATCGTGCGTCCGGCGAGGTAGCCCTGGGCGCCGGCGGCATAGGAGTAGCCGAGCACCCGCTCGAACTGTTCCTGGGTCGCGCCGCCCGACAGCAGCACCCAGGGAATTCCGGCATCGCGGCAGATCCTGCCGATGGTCTCAAACTCGGCCGCCGCCGTGCGCGAGGCCGCGCTGTCGCCGATCTCAGGCAGCGACGCGGCCGGCAGCGGCGTCTCCAGCTTGTAGAGATCGACGCCGTATTCGGGCTTGGCGAATTCGCGCACGCTCTCGATGACCATCTCGGCCTTCTTGTCGGCGGATTCGACATAGTCGGTGGTGTGGCTGGCGCTGCTGGGGAAGGGGTAGACCAGCAGTTCGAGCACGAAGGGAATGTCGTAGCGGCGGCATTCGGCTCCGACGGCGCGGACGAAGGCCTGCTGGTGGTCGAGCACGTCCCGGCTGGCGTCGGGGCGGTACCAGACCAGCAGCTTGACGCCGTTGCCGCCCATGCGGCGGATCTTCTCGACGCTCCAGTTGTCGATGGCGCGGCCCTTGCGGCCCGTCGGCGTGTCCTCGAAGCGGTGCTCTTCCAGGGTGACGATCAGGCCGGTCTTGGAGGGCAGGATGTCGATGGCCGCCGGAATGGCGTAATTGGGATCAAACAGCATCGAGCTTGCCGCATCGCCCAGCGCCTTGACGATCATCCGCTTGGCCGAAAGCATGTCGGCGAAGCTGACGGCCTCGGGGGCGATGCCGCGGGCCTTGGAGATCGCGCCGATCATCGGCGGCCGCTGGTCCAGCGCCACCATGGTGAAATACCCGTCTGCGTTCGCCATCCGCGTGAGGGCGCGCATTTTGCCGATCGTGCTCATAGTCTGCTTCTCCATAGTTGAATCGTGTCTTGCAGGTTGGGAATGCCGCTGCGGCCGTCGGGCCGGGTGCATTTGAGGGCGGCCGCCGCCGCCGCGAAGGACATCGCCTCCCGGCTGTCCGCCCGGGCGGCGATGGCAAAGGCATAGGCGCCGTGGAAGACGTCGCCGGCGCCGGTGGTGTCGATGGCGGCCACCGGAAAGGCGTCGGCGTGGTGGCGTTCGCCGGCCTCGATCCAGTCGACGCCCTGGCCGCCGCGCGTCACCGCCGTCACCCGGCAGCCATGGGCGGCCACCCGGGCCAGCGGATCCTCTGGGCCAGCAAAGGCATGCAGCGCCGGCTCGGAAAAGATCGCGTGGTCGGTCAGCGGCAGCAGCCGCTCGAAGATGTCGGCATCGGCCATGTCGGCATCGAGCACGGTGGGAATGCCTGCGGCGCGCGCCGCGGCGAAGGCCGCCTCGGTGCCCTCCGGCCATCGCGGGTCCGACAGCACTGCGCCGCACCGGCCGATGTCGGCCAGCGGCAGCCAGCCGGCATCGGACGGCAGCCCGGAGCCGCGGAAATTGACGATGCGGCGCTCACCCGTGCGGTCGACCCAGACGCTGGAGATCGACGAACGGCCGTCCTCGAACAGCCGGAACGCCGAGACGTCGACCCGCTCGGCTTCCAGCGCGTCGCGCATGAAGCGACCCTCCGGATCGGCGCCGGCCCGGCCCAGGAACCGGGCGTGGCCGCCGAGCCGTGCCACCGCGACCGCCGCCGTCGCCGCCATGCCTCCGCCCTTGGTGGCGAAGCTGTCGGCGCGCATCTTGCCCTCGTCCGCGAGCCGCGGCACGGTCCAGATATAGTCCAGCGCCGAAAGCCCTATGCAGGCGACATGTGGCATCTCGTTCGGGTCGCGGGGAGGAAACGCGCTCATAGGCCGGCGACGCAGATATATTTGATCTCGAGATAGTCCTCGATGCCGTATTTCGATCCCTCGCGGCCCATGCCTGACTGCTTGTAGCCGCCGAAGGGCGCCATCTCGTTGGCGATCAGGCCGGAATTGACGCCGACAATGCCGCTTTCGAGCGCCTCGGAGACCCGGAACATGCGGGCGAGATCGCGGGTGTAGAAATAGCTGGCCAGACCGAACTCGGTGTCGTTGGCCATCTCGATGACCTCGTCTTCGGTTGAGAACGGGATCAGCGCGGCCAGCGGCGCAAAGGTCTCCTCGCGCGCTAGCTTCATCTGTTGTCCTGCATGGCTGATCACTGTCGGCTCGAAAAAGGTGCCGCCGAGAGCATGGCGCTTGCCGCCGGTTACCAGTTTCGCGCCGTGTGCAAGCGCGTCGGCAAGGTGAACCTCCATTTTGGTAACCGCGGCTTCGTCGATCAGCGGCCCCTGTTCGACGCCGGTCTCATTGCCATGCCCCACTTTCAGCGCTGCCGCCTTCTTCGCCAACCTTGCAGCAAAGTCATCGATCAGGCTCTCGTGGACGTAGAAGCGGTTGGCGCAGACACAGGTCTGGCCGGAATTGCGGTATTTGGCGATCATCGCGCCATCGACGGCAGCATCCAGGTCGGCGTCCTCGAAGACGATGAAGGGGGCGTTGCCGCCGAGCTCCAGCGACAGCCGCTTGATGTCGTGGGCGCCCTCTCGGATCAGCCAACGGCCGACTTCGGTCGAGCCGGTGAAGCTGATCTTGGCGACCTTCGGATTGGCGCAGAATTCGCCGCCGAGATCCCGTGCCTTGCCGGTCACCACCTGAAACACGCCGGAGGGAATGCCCGCGCGCTCGGCGAGGACGCCAAGTGCCAGAGCCGACAATGGCGTCTGCGAGGCTGGCTTGACGATGATCGGGCAACCGGCTGCCAGAGCGGGCCCGGCCTTGCGGGTGATCATGCCGTTGGGGAAATTCCACGGTGTGATGGCAACGCAGACCCCGACCGGCTGCTTGATCACCATCACGCGGCGGTCGGCCGCTGGGGACGGGATGACGTCGCCGTAGACGCGCTTGGCCTCTTCGGCGAACCATTCGAGATAGGCGGCATTGGCGACGATCTCGCCCCTGGCCTCTGCCAGCGGCTTGCCCTGCTCGGCGGTGAGGATGCGCGCCAGGTCGTCGGCGTTGGCGATGATCAGGTCGTACCAGCGGCGGATGAGATTGGCGCGCTCCTTGGCCGGCCGCCCGGCCCAGGCCTTGCGTGCGCCGTGCGCGGCGTCGATGGCCGTGCGGATCTGTTCGAGGTCCAGCGACGGCACTTCCGCGATCAGCGCGCCAGTCGCGGGATTGTGCACGGCGATGCCCGCGCCCGGCCGGGCGGCAATCCAGTTGCCGTCCACGAGGCAGGACTGGGTGAGCAGGCTGGGGTCGGTGAGCCCGATATCGGTCATTGCGGTGTCCTTGAATGTCTAGCGGAATGCTTCGCCGGTGGTCTGGTCGAACAGGTGAGCCTTGCCGGCAGCGGGCAGCAGCGGCAGACGGTCGCCGGGGCGGGGACGCAGGTCGGGCGAGACACGGCCGATGCAGGCCACTCCGCCCAGCTGGAAATGGACCAGCGTGTCCGAACCCAGCGGCTCGACGAGGCTGACCTCAATGTCGAGCGCCGAGGGCTTGTCGGGCGAGACCATGAGATGCTCCGGGCGGACGCCGAGGCAGGCATCGCCCCTGCTGGCGCGGGCGAGCGCGTCGGCGGCGAAAAGCCCGGTTGCCGAAAAGCTGGTGCCGTCCTTGAGGCGCAGCGTTTCGCCGTCGATCGTCACCGGCAGGAAGTTCATGGCCGGAGAGCCGATGAAGCCGGCCACGAACATGTTCTCGGGCCGCTCGTAGACTTCCTCCGGGGTGCCGACCTGCTGGATCACGCCGGCCTTCATCACCACGATGCGATCGGCCATGGTCATGGCCTCGATCTGGTCGTGGGTGACGAAGACCATGGTGGTGCGCAGCTTCTGCGACAGCGCCTTGATCTCGGCGCGCACCTGGGCGCGCAGCTTGGCGTCGAGATTGGACAGCGGTTCGTCGAACAGGAACACCTTGGGGTCGCGGACGATGGCGCGGCCCATGGCGACGCGCTGGCGCTGGCCCCCTGACAGCGCCTTGGGCCTGCGGTCGAGAAAGCTCTCGATGTCGAGCATGGCCGCGGCACTGGCGACCCGCTCGTCGATCTCGGGCTTCTTCATGCCGCGCATTTCCAGCGCGAACGCCATGTTCTGGCGGACCGTCATGTGCGGGTAGAGCGCGTAGTCCTGGAAGACCATGGCGATGTCGCGCTTGGCGGCCTGCACGTCGTTGACCCGGACATCGCCGATGAACAGGTCGCCGCTGTTGATGCTTTCGAGCCCGGCCAGCACCCGCAGCAGGGTCGACTTGCCGCAGCCGGAAGGGCCCACCAGAACGACGAATTCGTGGTCGGCGATATCGAGGTCCAGCCCGGGAATGACAGGAAAGCTGCCATAGTGCTTGACCAGGTTGCGCATGCGAATCGAAGCCATCAGCGTGTCTCCTCGAAGCTCAGAACCGGCTTGATCGACCGGCCTGCGGCGAAATTGGCGAAGCGCTCGGGCAGCGACTCTAGCCCGAATGACTCGTCCACCAGGCGGGCATAGCTGTCCCGGTTCCGGCGCAGCAGCTCGACATTGGCGTCGAGATCGCCCTTGGGGAAATAAAAGGTGCGCAGCATGATGAAGTCCTTGCGACGGAAGACCTTGTCCTCGGTGATGGTCCATGGCGCGGCGTTCTCGCCCACCAGCACGATGACGCCCTTGGGCAGCACCAGCTCGATGGCGAGATTGCGCGCGGGATGGGCGCCGGAGCACTCGACGATGAGCAGGAACTGCCTGTCGCGGCTGCCCACCGGATGGGCGGCGGCGCCGAAATCGACGGCGATGGCCAGCCTCTCGGCATTGGGATCGGAGACGAAGACGCGATGGAAGCCGAGCGCCTTGAGGGCGAGCACCACGCCGAGGCCGACGGGGCCCGCGCCGGTGACCAGCACCTCGGGATCCGCGCCCGCGGGCA
The DNA here is from genome assembly GCF_003182275.1 of Hoeflea marina. Classification (GTDB taxonomy): domain Bacteria; phylum Pseudomonadota; class Alphaproteobacteria; order Rhizobiales; family Rhizobiaceae; genus Hoeflea; species Hoeflea marina. Next base: position 498,040 of record NZ_QGTR01000003.1, on the reverse strand, counting down.
GGAAGCGGCTCGCCTCGCGCACGGCATGCGCCGACGTGCCGATGGTGTCGAGCAGCAGCGGCGCCAGGTTGTCCTCGATGTCGTCGGGCACCGGCAGCAGGCAGTTGTCGGGCACGGCGACGTATTCGCAATAGCCGCCGTCGCGGTTCCACCCGATCAGCGAGGACACGGTGATGCACATCTGCGTGTTGCCGTCGCGGCAGGGCTGGCAGTGGCCGCAATGCAGCGGGATGTAGACGGCGCAGCGGCGACCGTCGAGCGCGTGGCCGGGGTGATCGACACGGCCGAAGATCTCGTGGCCCGCAATGTGTTCCGATCCCTTGTGCCACAGCTTGAAGTCCGAGCCGCACAGGGCCGTGCGCAGGACGCGGACCAGCGCCTCGCCTTCGCCCGCCTCGGGACGGGGCCTTGTTTCGATGGTGATCCGGTCGTCGCCGTGAAAATCGGCCGCGCGCATGTTCGGGTGCAGGTTGGACATTCAATCAGCCTTTCACGGCGCCGAGCGTCAGGCCCGAAATCAGCCAGCGCTGGACAATGGTTGCAAGAATCAGCGGCGGGAGGGCGATCAGCGTGGCGGCGGCCATCAGCCCGCCCCAGTTGGTCGAGCCTTCGCCGATGAAATTGAAGGACGCGGCAATCAGCGTCTTGGTGTCGGAGTTCGACAGCACCAGCGAGAACAGGAAGTAGTTCCACGAGAAGACGAAGGCGAGGATGGCCGAGACGGCGAGGCCCGAACTGACCAGCGGCAGGGCGATGCGGTAGAAGATCCTGAACGGCGAGCAGCCGTCGACCTGTGCTGCCTCGTAGACGCTGCGGGGAATGTTGTCGAAGAACGGCAGCAGTACCCAGATGACGATCGGCATGGTGATGACCGCATGGGTCAGGATCAGCGCCCAGTAGCTGCCGATCATGTCGAACTGGCGGAACATCAGGTACCAGGGAAGCAGGAACAGCGTGCCGGGCGCCATCCGGGCAACCAGCGTGACGACCGCCGGCCAGGTGATGCGGGTCCAGGAGGCGACGAAGGCGGCGGGCGCGCCCAGCAGCAGGCCGAGGCTCGTCGAGCCGACCGTGACGATCATGCTGTTGAGCGCGTATTGCGGAAACGGCGTGGTGTCCGACAGCGACCGGTAATTGTCGAGCGTCGGGCTGAAGAACAGCGTCGGCGGATAGGCCGTGACCTCGAAGGACTGCTTGAAGGACGACAGCACCATCCATGCTGTGGGCGTGATGACGATGATTCCGGCGAGGATCAGCAGCAGCGTGTTGAGGCGGCTGAACCAGCGGTCGTTTGAAGCGAGATCGGTCATGGGGCGCCCTCCTACCAGGCCACGGCGGTGCGGAGCCGGTTGAGCACCAGCACTGCGCCAAAGACGATGACCGACAGCGTCACCATCAGCGCGCTGGCGTAGCCCAGCTGGAAGAATTCGAAACCGGTGCGGAAGCCGTAGATGTTGAGCGTCGAGGACGCGTTGGCCGGCCCGCCCTGGGTGGTGATGTAGATCAGGTCGAAGAAGCGGAGCAGATCGACGCTGCGCAGCACGGCGGCGGTGACCAGCGTCGGCAACAGCAGCGGCAGTGTGATGCGGTAGAGCGTCTTGAACTTCGAGGCGCCGTCGATCTCGGCCGCCTCGTAGACGCTGGGCGGCAGGGATTGCAGCCCGCCCAGCACGATCAGCGCCACATAGGGGGTCCACTGCCAGGTGTCGATCAGCGCCAGCGTCGGCACCACGAAGCCGGGGGAGGCCAGCCATTCCGACGGCGGCAGGCCGAAGGAGGTGAGGATGTAGTTGGCAGCCCCCAGCGACGGATCGAGAATTACCAGCCACATCATTCCCGCCACCACCGGCGGCATCATGAAGGGCGAAATGAACAGCGACCGGACGATGCCGGGCAGCTTCTTGGCGCGGAAGAGCAGCAGCGCCAGCGCCGTGCCGCAGATGAGCTGCATGACCAGTGACAGGAAGTAGAGAGCGGCGGTGATGGTGAGGCCGTTCCAGAACTGGTCGTCGCTAACCATCCGGACATAGTTGGCCGCTCCCGTGTAGCGGATGGTGCCGGTCGCTGACATGGTCTGGAAGCTGAGCCAGATGGTGTAGAAGAAGGGGAAGGCGATCATGCCGACGGTGAAGATCACCGAAGGCGCCGACATCGCCGCCATCTGTCCCCTGAGTGATATGGATTTGCTCATGTCCTGATCCCGTTGCTAGCTGGCAAGGTAGCCGCCGTCGACCGCGAAGACGCTTCCCGTCACATAGGATGATGCGGGCATGGCGAGAAAGGCAACGGTGCCGGCGACATCGTCCGGCTGTCCCCAGCGCTTGAGCGCGGTGCGCGCTGAGATCCGCTCGTAATGCGCGAGGTCCTTGCGGCCTTCGGCATTGATCGCGGTTTCGATGAAGCCGGGCGCAACCGCGTTGACGCGGATGCCGTCCTGCGCCCAGGCGTGGGCCAGCGTCTTGGTCAGCATGACGACGCCGGCCTTGCTGGCGCAGTAGGCGGGAATCCGCGGCAGGGCTGAAAAGGCGTTCATCGAGGCGATGTTGATGATCGAGCCTGAGCGCGCGGCGAGCGCGCTGCGGAAGGCGAGGCAGGCCGAAAAGGTGCCGGTCAGGTTGACGTCGAGCACCTGGCGGAAGATGTCGAGATCGAATTCGCGGTCGCGCCGGAGGATGCCGGCGCAGTTGACCAGCGCGTCCACCCCGTCGAAACCGGCGGCAAACGCGCGCATGGCCGCGTCGTCGGTGACGTCGAGAACGCCGAGCGACAGGCGCTCGTGGCCGGCGGCATCAAAGCCGTCGATCTCCGCCTGGCTGATGCCGGTGGCCGACACCGTCGCGCCGAGTTCCAGGAACTGGCGGACGATCGCGGCGCCGATTCCGCCGACACCGCCGACAACGACCGCGGTGAACCCGGGCGCGAACGCAAAGGACTGGGATGACATCTGAGGGATCCTGGTGGGTTGCCGCCCGAAGCCGAGGCTCCGGGCGGTGCTGCGGTCCGGGAGGACTATTCGCGTTCGATCAGGGTGTTGAGCTGCTCGTCGGCCGCGGCGCAGGCCTCGTCGACCGTGCTGGTGCCGAGCAGCACGGCATTGACGGCCTGGCCGATATATTCGCGGGATTCCGGGTTCTGGATGATCGGATAGCCGACCTCCGAAGTCCCGGCATCGGCGAGATGGCCGAGCGCCTTCTGCCAGGCCTGGCGGACGGGCTTCTCGGCCAGCCATGCCTGATAGGCCGGATCGCCGGCCACCGAGTTGCGCGGCGGGGCGATACCCTCCAGCGCCAGCTTGGCCTGCATGTCGGGGCCTGACGCCCACTGCACGAAGTACCAGGCGGCATCGGGATTGGAGCTGAACTTGGACACGGCAAGCGCCCAGCCGATGGCGGTCGGATGCGATCCGCCGGCACCTTCGGGCAGCGGCACGATGGCGGTGTCGTTGAGGCGGGCGTCGCCCTCCATGATCGAGCTGAACTCGTTCGAGGACTGGAACGACATCGCCGACTTTCCTTCGCGGTAGAGCGAGGTCAGCTGGTAGAAGGAGTAGTTGACGGCGCCGGGAGGGCCGAAATCCTTGAGCAGCGACGCGTAGAGTCCGATCGCCGCCTTGCTTTCGGCCGAGCAGAGATTGGACTTGCCGTCCTTCATGTAGCTTCCGCCCATATTGTGCAGGAAGGCCGAGAAGGTATAGGGCAGCGCCGGCTTGAGGCCGCGCGTCGCAAACGGCGTCACGTCAGGCGCGCAGTCCTTGAGCTTGGCGGAAATGGCCGTGAGGTCCTCGAGCTTCGCCGGGGCGTCGATGCCGCATTTCTCGAACAGGTCTGTGCGGTAGTAGAGCAGCGGGCCCTCGATGTTGAGCGGCATGCCGGTCAGTTCTCCGTCGAAGGTGGCTGCCTCCAGCAGGGCCGGGCTGAGGCCCGCATAATCGTAGTCCGGCGACGCATCTTTTTCCGCATGCGGCTTGAGATCCTCATACCAGCCGGCGGCGGCGAACTGCGCGCCTTCGCGCGACGGCAGCGTCATGAACACGTCGAATTCGTCGCTGCGCGCGTTCATCACCGTCATCATGCGCTGGCGCATCTGCTGTTCCTGGTAGGAATCGACCTTGAGGGTGATCCCGGTCAGTTCCTCGAACTCGGCCTTGTGCTCGAGCACCTTGGTGGCCCAGGGATTGTTGTTGGCGAGGAATGTAACCGTTTGCCCCTCATGGGCCTTCCAGTTGAAGTCCTGGGCGATGGCCGCGGCGGTCAGAGTGGTGCTCAAGAGCAGCGCGGCGGCCAGCGTCCGCGACACCTGCAGTGATTTTGGCATTTGATGATCCTCCCTAGTTTGCAGTAGCATCGCCTCCAGCAATGCGGTCCAGCCCGTTTCAAAGGTCTGTAACCGGTTACATAGCGCGTCTGAGTTTCTCCGTCAACAATGGGTGGCGAGAATTGCCCGGGCGTAAAAATGCAGCTAAGGAAGGGGCGGAGCAGGAATTCGACACTCAAAAACGGGGCGAATTTTCGGGGGGATGATGAAACCGATCAGCAAGAATGAGACGAAGCAGGGCGGTGTGGCGACGCGTTCCGTGGGAATTCGGGAGGTGGCGCGGCAGGCCGGCGTCTCCACCGCCACGGTCTCGCGGGCGCTCAACAATCCGGACTCCGTCAGTGCCGCCCTGCGCGGCCGCATCAGCGCCACCATTGATGAAATCGGTTACATTCCCGATGCGTCGGCGCGGGCATTGTCATCCCGGCGCACCCGTACCATCGGTGCCATCATCCCGACCATCGACAACGCGATGTTCGCCCAGGGCCTGCAGGCGCTGCAGTCCTTTCTGGCCACCAGGGACTATCTGCTGCTCTTGGCCACCAATGAATACGATCTCGACATCGAGCTCAAGCAGGCCCGCAACCTGGTCAGCCGCGGCATCGACGGGCTGATCCTGCGTGGCGACCGCCGCCACGACGATCTGCGCAGGCTGCTGATCTCGCAGGACATCCCTTTCGTCAATGTCGGCGTCTACGAACCCAGGAAACCCTATCCGAGCATTGGCGTCGACAACCGGGCGGCCGGGCGCCGGGTGACCCAGCATCTGATCCAGCTCGGACACCGCCGCGTCGGCGTCGTCGCCGCCATGCAGCGCAACAACGACCGCGCCCAGGCGCGGCTCGCCGGCGTGCTCGAGGTGCTCGAGGAGAACGCTGCCACGCCGCCCGACCGCTGGCGGCTTCAGGTCAACTACCGGCTCGACGACGCCCGCCAGGGCGCCCGCGTGCTGCTCGATTCCGCCGACCGTCCCACGGCGCTGGTCTGCGGCAACGACGTCATTGCCTATGGGGTCATGCTGGAGGCAGCCAAGCTCGGCATCAAGGTGCCGGAGCAATTGTCGGTGGTCGGCTTTGACGATCTGGAGTGGAGCCGGCATCTGAGCCCGAGCCTGACCACCATCCACATGCCGACCGACGAGATCTGGGTGCGGGCGGGCGAGTACCTCGTCGACCGGCTCGACGGCTCTCCAGCCATCATGCACCGCGAGATCGACTTCTCGCTGGTGGTCCGTGAATCGACCGCGCCGCCGCCGATCGACAACCTGTAGGGAGCCGCTTGCGGCAGGGTGTGCCTGGCCTGGCCATGCCCCGTCCGTCTCCGCGGCAGGGTGGGCCGGATGCTTGCCGCCGACCGAGCCAGCCCCCACACCGGCTTGATGACTGGAGGACCAGAACACTGCACGTGCCGCTGAGGTCCGTGGCAATCTTCAACCGCCCCGGTGCCTCGACAGCGTCTCCAAGGCGGCCAAACCGGGGCCGGACAGGATATGGGCAGCCGTCATCGCCACACCGAGAGCAGTTCAGGCGGTTTTCGGCGCCAGCACGAAGTCGTGCACCACCTCGTAATAGGGCCCGTCGAAACCGGCGGCGGCGATCCGGTCCGGATCCTCGACCGGCTCGAACCTCGCGAGCAGGCTCTCCTTGACGCCGAACACCGCGTCCGAATGGATGTAGCGGTCGTCGGGGTCGAAGATGTGGGTGACCAGCGTCTCGAAGCCCTCGGCCGAGAGGATGTAGTGCAAATGCGCCGGCCGGTAGGGATGGCGGCCGAGCCTGCCGAGCAGCTGCCCCACCGGCCCGTCGTCGGGAATGGGATAGAATTTCGGCTTCACGCCCCTGAAATGATAGCTGCCGTCGGCGCCGGTGCGGAAGACCCCGCGCAGGTTGAAGTCAGGCTGGATGCCCCGCTGCTGCACGTCGTAGAAACCCTCGTCATTGGCCTGCCAGACATCGATCTTGGCGTTGGCGATGGGCTGGCCGTCGGTGCCGGTGATGCGGCCGCTGACCAGCATCGGATCGCCCTTGGCGTCAAGGCAGATATTGGCGCCCATTGGCAGCTCCGGCGCGTCATCGACATGGAACGGCCCGAGCACGGTGGACTCCGATGCGCCGGACGGCTTGCGGTTGTTGATTGCATCCACCAGCATCGACACGCCGAGCACGTCGGAGAGCAGGATGTATTCCTGGCGCCAATCGTTGCACATCTGCCCGGTGCGGGTGAGGAACTGAATCGCCTCCATCCATTCCGCCTGCGTCGGTTCGATCTCCTTGACCGCGGCGTGCAGGTGCCGGGTGATCACCGCCATCACCTCGGCAAGGCGCTTGTCCCTGGCCCTGGCGTTGCGGGCGATCACCACGTCGGCGGAGTTCTCCTCCGAAAAGAATCCCTGTTCGTGCGGGTCCATCAGTTTGCTCCTTCCGATGCCTTTGCCGCGGTTCTGCCCTTGAGATCAAGGATGGTCCCGAACACCCGGCGCAGGTCCTTGTCGGGCTGGCTTGTCATTTCTTCGGCGCGCCAGCAGACATGCTGGTCGGGGCGGACCAGCACGCAGCCGCTCTCGCCGATCTCGCTGGCCCGGGCCCAGTCGCCTGTGTGGTCGATCAATGGCCGCCGCGGCCCGATCACATGGGCGGCGAGGTCGATGCCGAGCTCTGCCGCCACCTGGGTGGCAGCCTCGACCCAGCCGGCGCCGTTGATGCCGGTGAGCAGCGTGAAGCGGCCATGGCCGGTGAGGTCGAGCGTCGAATGCTTGCCGCCCCTGGCGTCAAAGACCCAGACATGCGGCACCCGCGCGCCGGGCCAGGTGGTCGGCTGGTAGTGCAGTTCGGCGTCGAGCTCGAAGGCGGGCTCCATCTGTCCGTCGGTGACGACGGCGGTCGACTTGTAGCGCTGGTTCATCTCCACGCCATGAGCGTCGAACTCGTAGGTCTTGAAGGCGATGGCGTCGCGGATTGCGGCTCGCTGCCGCTCCGCCTCCGCGGTGGAATCGCAGCGCTTGTCCATGTTGGCCTGCATGATTTCCGGGTCGGTACTCTCGGTCAGCCCCAGGCCCTCGAAGATCGGCCCGAACTCGCCGATCGACTGGTTGGCGCGCTTGACGATCTGTTTGGCGATCGGCGCCCGCTCGGCGCTGTAGGTCTCGAGCAGGCCGGGGCCGGCCCGGCCCTTGAGCACGGCGGCCAGCTTCCAGGCCAGATTGTAGGCGTCCTGGATCGAGGTGTTCGATCCCAGCCCGTTGGACGGCGGATGCCGGTGGGTGGCGTCGCCCATGCAGAAGACGCGCCCCTTCTGCAGATGGGTGGCGTACATGTCGTTGACGGTCCAGACGCTGGCCGAGATCAGGTCGATCTCCAGCTCCGGGTCGCCCACCAGCTGCCGGGCGACTTCCGTGGCCATCTTGTCGTCCACCACCGGCGCGGGTTCGTTGATGTCGTAGCCCCAGACGATCAGCCATTCGTTCCACGGCCGGATCATCCGCACCAGCCCCATGCCGATACCGCCGACATTGGCGCCCGGCTGCATCACCCAGTAGAGCACGCTCGGGCGGTGGGCGACATAGCGGGACAGGTCGGCGCGGAAGAGGATATTCATCGAGCCGCCGACGCCCATCCTGCCCTCGAAGGGCAGGCCGGCATGCTCGGCGACGAGCGAATTGCCGCCGTCGGCGCCGATCAGATATTTGGAGCGGATGGTGAGGTTCTTGCCGGTCAGACGGTCATGACAGGTGGTGGTCACGCCGTCCGCGTCCTGGACGTGGCTTACATATTCGGTCGACATCCGCGCCTGGGTGCCGCGCGAACAGGCGGTCTTGAACAGGAGCGGCTCCATGAAGGTCTGCGGCAAATCGTTCATGGAGGTCGGCGAGGACAGCAGATGCTCGGCCTTCGAAAGCGGATGGTTGCCCCAGCTTTTCATCCGGCCGATTTCCTCGCCGGCGAGGCTCTCGCAGAACACGTTCTCGCCCATCAGCTCCTGGCTTGAGGCGAACTGGTAGGCTTCCGCCTCCACGTCCTTGCCGAGATCGCGCAGCACTTCCATGGTGCGCTGGTTTGTGATGTGCGCGCGCGGCGTGTTGGCAAGCCAGCGGTAGCGGTTGATCGCCATGTTCTCGATGCCATAGGTCGACAGCAGCGCCGCCGACGCGGAACCTGCCGGACCGGTGCCGATGATGAGGACGTCCGTGGTGATGTCAGCCATGATCTTTGCTCTCTGGATGGTGCGGGTGGGACAGGAGGCCGCCGGTCAGGCGGCGGCGGACGGGAAACAGCTCGATGCCGGTGCGGTCGGAGAACAGGCCCCACAGCCCGCGCGGCGCAAACAGCATGACGGCGATGCCGATCAACCCGAGCACCATCAGGTACCAGCTGCCATAATCGGCCAGCAGCGTCTGCAAGGCGTAGAAGACGATGATGCCGATGATCGGGCCCTCGATCGTGCCGATGCCGCCGATGACGACGATGAAGATCACATAGGCGGTCCAGTCGGTGACGCTGAAGGCGGCGTCTGGCGAGATCCGCGCCTTCTGCAGGTAGATGAGCCCGCCGGTCAGACCGGTGCCGAAGGCCGAGACGAGGAACACCAGCCATTTCATCCGCCCGGCGTCGACGCCGACCGAGCGGGCCGCGTCCATGGTGTCGCGCACCGCGGCAAGCGCCAGGCCGCGCCGGGTGCGCAGGAGCCAGTAGAGGCCGCCGATCGTCGCCACGGCGAGCAGCACCGCCAGCCAGTAGGCGAGAATGTCGCGCGCCGCGGCACTGCGCACGTCGAACAGGGTTTCGATTGCCTGGGTGAACCACATCGAGCCGGTGGCAGAGCGCGGCAGCGACGTGCCGGTGCCGCCGCCGACCGACTTCCACTGCGCCACCGAAAGCCGCACCACCTCGGCGATCACCCAGGTGCTGATGGCGAAATAGGCGCCCTGCAGCCGAAAGGCGAAGTAGGCGGTCGGAATGGCAAGCAGCAGCGCCGCCAGCCCGGACAGCAGGAGCGCCGGTACCGGGTCGATGCCGGCAAGGATGACCGTGCCGAACAATGCATAGGCGCCGATGCCGACAAAGGCCTGCTGGCCGATGGAGACGAGACCGCCATAGCCCGCAAGCAGGTTCCAGAACTGCGCCAGCGTCAGCATGGTGAGGATAAAGAACAGGTCCTGGATGAGGCCGCGAGAGGCGAAGGCGGGCAGCACCAAGAGCAGGACGGCGAGGCCGAGCGCGACCAGCCCGGCGACTCTGGAGGCGCGGGTGCGGGTGAGGCTGGCATAGGGGGAGGAATGGGCCATGCTCAATCCACCGCTCTCGGAAACAGCCCGCGCGGGCGCACCAGCAGCACCAGGAGGAACGCCACGTGACCCGCGAGTATCTGCCATTCCGGATTGACCGCCGATCCCAGTGTCTGCGCCACGCCGATGATGACGCCGCCGGCCAGCGTGCCCCAGAATGATCCGAGCCCTCCGATGATGACGGCCTCGAAGGCGTAGATCAGCCGCGCCGGGCCGATATTCGGATCGAAGCTGGAGCGCATGCCGAGATAGAGCGCGGCGATGGTGACGATGACAAAGGCGATGCCGGTGGCGATGGCGAAGATACCGGCTGGCCGGATGCCCATCAGGCTGGCGGTCGACGGATCGTCGGACGTGGCGCGGAAGGCCCGCCCCAGGGCGGTGCGGTAGAAGATCTGGTTGAGCGCGATGATCACCACGACGGCCGAGCCGAAGGTCAGGAGCGGCATGACGCCCAGATTGATCCCGCCCAGGTTGAGGGAGGCCGTGCTGATCGGGCCGGACGGCAGCCGCTGGCTGTCGGCGGAGAAGCTTTCCAGGAGCACGTTCTGCAGCACCACCGAGAGGCCGAACGTCACCAGCAGCGGCGGCAGCACGTCGTCTCCGATCACCCGGTTGAGCATGAATGTCTGCAGCGCCCAGCCGAAGGCAAACATCGCCGGGGCGGCGATCAGCACTGCCAGGAATGGCGACATGCCGGTCATGGTGACCATCAGCAGGATCAGATAGGCGGCGGCGACGATGAAGTCGCCATGCGCCAGGTTGACGAGCCGCATGACGCCGAACACCAGGCTGAGGCCGGCGGCGAACAGGGCGTAAAGACCGCCGAGCAGAACGCCCTGCAGGATGGTGTCGAACCAGATCATGCCGCCGCCCCGAAATAGGCGTCATGGATCGCCTCGCGGCTGAACTCCGCCGGCGTGCCGGACAGCGTCACCCGGCCCTCCATCATGCAGTAGACCCTGTCAGCCACCCGCAGCGCCTGGCCGATGTCCTGCTCGACGACGATCAGCGAGGCCCCCGCGGCCTTGATCTCCGGCACCGCGCGGTAGATGTCCCTGATGACGACCGGTGCCAGCCCGAGGCTGATCTCGTCGCAGAGCAGCACCCTCGGGTTGGACATCAGCGCCCTGCCGATGGCCACCATCTGCTGCTGGCCGCCGGACAGTGCCGTGGCCGGACTGTGGCGCCGCTCCTTGAGGATCGGGAACAGCCCGTAGACGGTCTCAAGCGACCAGTGGCCTGCGATCGCCCGGCCATAGCGGCCGACCAGCAGGTTCTCCTCGACGCTGAGCGAGGCGAACAGCTTGCGGCCTTCCGGCACCATGGCTATTCCCATGGCCATGATCTCGTCGGCGGCAAGCCGGCCGATGGCGCGACCGTCGAAGCGGATGCTGTCGGGCTGGTTGGCGAGCAGCCCGCAGATCGAGCGCATCAGCGTGGTCTTGCCGGCGCCGTTGGCGCCGATGATCGAGATCGTCTCGCCCGCCTCGAGCACGATGTCGACGCCGAACAGCGCCTGGAAGTCGCCGTAGCGGGCGGTCAGGTTGCGGGTTTCGAGAAGCGCCATCAGATGTCGATCCCCAGATAGATCTCCTGGACCTCGCGGCTGGCCATGATTTCCCCGGGCGCGCCGATGGCGATGACCCTGCCGAAGTTGAGCACCAGCAGGCGCTCGACCACGGAATTGAGTGCATGCAGCACATGCTCGATCCAGATGATGGTGACGCCCCCGGCATGGATCGCCGAGATCGTCTCCACCAGCGAGCGGCACTCGCCCTCGGTCAGCCCGCCGGCGATCTCGTCGAGCAGCAGCAGCTGCGGATCGGTCGCCAGCGCGCGGGCCAGCTCGAGCCGCTTTCTGTCAAGCAGCGACAGCGATCCAGACACCGTGTTGGCCTTGGCGATCAGCCCGGTGCGCTCAAGAATGCCGGCGCAGCTGTCGACCACCGCGGCCTCCGACATGTCTCGGCCGAAGCTTGCCGCCACCATGAGGTTCTCGAAGACCGTCAGCCGGGAGAACGGCTGCGGGATCTGGAACGAGCGGCCGATGCCCGCCAGGCAGCGCCGCATCGCCGGCATTCGCGTCACGTCGCGGCCCATCAGCTCGATGCGCCCGGCATCCGGCGCCAGATTGCCGGTGATGAGATTGAACAGCGTCGACTTGCCCGCTCCGTTGGGGCCGATGATGCCGAGCGCCTGGCCCCTTGGCACGGCGAACGTTACGCCGTCGGCGACGGTCAGCGCGCCGAAGCTCTTGGAGACAGTGTCGAGGGCAAGCATGGGCATCGTCTGGTCGGCCGATCACTGGGATGAAGGGGCCGGGGCGGAACCGCCGCCCCGGCGTTGCGGTGTCAGCCGAGCGGCTGCATCGTGCCGCCGGTCGGGATCGACGGCTGGTCGGTGTTCTCGACGATGACGAGATCGTAGCCACCGCCCTCCTTGAGCCGCCACTGCCCGCCGACCAGCGGGGTCTTCGAGACGTTCGTCTGCGCAAATGGCGGCAGGCCGGCGCCGTCGAAGGCGATGCGGCCGACGATCGACTGCAGCTGCGCGGCGGCGATCGCCTCGGCGATCTGGTCCGGGTCGCTCGTGTCGCTGGTCCGGCCCATGGCGTCGACGGCAAGTTCGAACAGAGCGTGGACGAAGCCGATCGGCTGGGTCCACTGCTTGCCGGTGGCGGCCGTGTAGGCCGCGGCGACATCGCCCGCCGACATGCCGTTGATCGAGGACTTGAACGGATGGCTCGGCGACCACCAGACCTCGGAGGAGAGGTTGTTGCCGGTGCTGCCGAGCGCCTCGACCGCCTGCGGGAACAGGATCGCCTTGCCGATCGAGGCGGCCTTCGGGTTGAAGCCCTGCTGCTTGGCCTGGGTCCAGAAGGTGGTGAAGTCCGGCGGGATCGGCACGCCGGTGACGATCTCGACATTGCCCTGCTTGAAGGCGTTGATCTGGGCGGAGAAGTCGTCGGTCAGGTTCTGGTAGCGGCCCGGATCGGTGAGCGTGTAGCCCTTGCTGGAAAGCACCGGCGGGAAGCCGACATTGGGATCGCCCCAGGCGTTTCCGTCGCCGTCATTGGGAAACAGCCCGCCGACGCTCTTGTTGGTCTCGAGCTGCGCCCACATTGCGGTGAACACGGAGATCACGTCCTCCAGGCCCCAGAAGAAGTGGAACGAATAATCGAACGGCTTCCAGCTCCCCGGATCGCCGGGATTGCCCTGCTGGCCGATGAAATAGGGCTGCCACGGGGCCACTGTCGAGATCACCGGCACTCCCTCGGCCTCGCAGGTGGTGGCGACCGGATTGGTGGTTTCCGGCGTCGAGGCCACCAGCATGAGGTCGATCTTGTCGTCGACGATCAGGCCCTTGGCGACCTCGGCGGCGCGGTTCGGGTTGGACTGGCTGTCCTTGACGATCACCTCGAAGTTCTTGGCGATGTCGAGCGAGGCGAAGTTGGAGAGAATGAAGTTGTCGGCTTCCGCAAATGCTGCAAGCGGCCCCGATTGAGGGCTGACATAGCCGAGCTTGATCTTCGCGCCCTGGGCGATGGCCGGTGCGGACAGGCCGCCGATGGCGGCGACCATGCCGGTGGCAGCTGTGCTCTTGAGAAGTGTGCGGCGGGTAATCATGGTTGTCCTCCCAGATGAGTGATGGCGTCATGCAGATCAGGCGTCTGGCTTGTCTCCCGACCAGGCCGCCTGCAGCAGCCGGCGGATCGATTGGCGATCGACCGGCTGCGGGTTCCAGTAGGGTTTCGTGGTCGCGAGTTCGGCGGCCCGGTCGAGATCGCTCTCGGCCATGCCCAGTTCGCGCAGGCTTGTCGGCGCTCCCATTCGCCGGGCGAAATCGTGCAGCGCGGCGCCCGGGGCGGTGCCGCCGAGGATGTCGCGGACCGGCTTGAGCAATTCTGGAACGGCCCGCGCATTGAAGGCGGTGGCGTGCGGCAGGATCACCGCGTGGGTCTCGGCATGCGGCAGGTCGAAGGAGCCGCCGAGCGTGTGACAGAGCTTGTGGTGCAGCGCCATGCCGACCTGGCCCAGCACGGTGCCGCAGAGCCAGGCGCCATACAGGGTCTCGCCGCGGGCGGTGAGACCCGCCGGCTCTGCGACGACCGCCGGCAGGCTGCTGACGAAGGCGCGGAGGCCTTCCGTCGCCAGCATGGTCGAGATCGGATTGCGGTTTTGCGCGTACAGCGCCTCGACGGCATGCGCCATGGCGTTGAGCGCGCTGGTGACCGTCATTGCGACAGGCAGGGTCGCCACCAGCTCGGCGTCATAGAGGATGACTTCGGGGCGGATCTTCGGATCGGTGACCGTCGTCTTGATGCCGTTTTCCGTCTGTCCAAGAATTCCGGTGGCCTCGCTGCCGGCATAGGTGGTCGGGATGACGATCTGCGGCAGGTCGGTGCGCCAGGCTATGGCCTTGCCGAGCCCTGTGGTCGAGCCGCCGCCGATGGCGACGATGCAATCGGCCTTGACCGAAAGCGCATGCGCCACGGCTTCCTCCGTGACGGCGACCGGCGTGTGCATCACCGCCCGGGTGAAGACGCCGGCGGCAGAGGCGCCCAGCGTTTCGGCCAGCATCAGAGCGCCGTCGGCCTGCGGCGGGGTGGAGAGAACCAGCGCGCGCGAGCAGCCGAGCCTCGCCACCTCGAGGGCGGCTTCGCGGCTGACGCCCGGCGCGAAGCGCACCCGGACTGCGGCGCCCTGCTGCTCGAAACTGGTCTGAAAATAGGACAAGGCCCCTCCCAAGGCGCTGGACGGCCTGCGCCCCAACCAGGCCAACCTAGCATGGAAAAACGCGAACTTGATTGAATCTGCGCGATCTTACATAACTCGATGTTATGAAGCTGGATCCAAGACATCTCGAACTGCTTGCCGCCATCGTCGATCATGGCGGCCTGACCGAAGGCGCCGAAGCCATGGGCAAGTCACAGCCCAGCGTCTCGCGCTCGCTGGCGCTGCTCGAGACCCGGTTGGGCACGCGGCTGTTCGAGAAGGGCAAGCGACCCCTCAAGCCCACCGAGATCTGCCTGGCGCTGGCCGCCGAAGGCCGCCGCATCATCGAGGCGGGCAACAGTGCCGGTCTGCTCGTCTCCCGCTACCGCGAGGGCAAGTCCGGCGTCGTCCGCGTCGGCGGCACGCCGATCTTCATGGACGGTGTCATCTCCGGCATGATCGCCGACTTCCAGATGGCCTATCCGGACATCCGCATCGACCAGTCTTACGACTATGCCGCCGAGCTGATGCGCAGGCTCGAGACCGGGTCGCTCGACGTTGCCATCTGCCCGATGAATCCGGAGACCATCCCGGATGAGTTCGAATTCGCCAGGATCCTGCCGGGCCGCAACGTGATTGCCTGCAGCGTCGTCCACCCGCTCGCCCGCCGCACGTCGGTCAAGCTGTCCGACATCGCCCCCTATCCCTGGATCGCCCCGCCTGCCAACAGTCCGCTGTACGAGGATCTGCGCAATGTGCTGGCGAGCATCGGCATGCGCGACTTCAAGGTGAGTTTTTCCGGTGGCTCGCTGACTTCGGTCGTCACCATCCTCGAGCGCTCGGACGCACTGACTGTCCTGCCCTATTCCGTGGTCTTCATGTTGAGGCGGCAGAAGGCGTTGTCGGCGCTGTCGATCCGCATCGGCCATCCCGAGCGCAGCCTCGGCATGCTCTGGCCGCGCGACTCGCCGCTGCGCCCCTCGGTGCGCCGCTTCCGGCAGTTCATCGCCAAGGAGTTCACCGCGCTGGCTTCGACCATTTCCAAGCACGAGCAGAATGCGCTCTGGCGAAGGTAGGCGCGCGCGCGAAGCTGTGGAACAAGCGGCTCACTTGCTGGTTGTCTCATGCAACAGCCGGAGAAGCGGGCAAGACGCGGAAGCTCGCAACTCATGCGGGGTGTTCACGCGGTGGTGGTGCCGACCGGGGATGACCGGGCCGCCCTGGTTTTCGCCAGGGGAGGAGAGCGGGCTGAACACAGGGGCCGACGGTGGAGCGCCGCGGCGTCTCGACGGATTGGGCGTCACGCGGTTTCCGATTCCCAACGGCAATTGCGCGGGCTATTGTCCCGAAGTAGATCCGCCGGTGCACCCTGGCAGCACCAGTTGAAGTCACATGTCCGGCTGCCAGGCCGGTTCGGGTTCGGATCGCGTCCTGAAGGCCGCGCCGCATGAGCGAGAGGATAGGCTGCCAGTGGTGATACGCCGGTGACAGAGTGGCTGATCTCAACCATACCCTTGTGGAAGGCGCTGCATATGACCGCGCTCGGCATCTGGTGCGGGGGCCTGATCGCGCTGCCGATGATGCTCTCGCGCCACGTTCCGCTGGTGACGGGCAATGACTACCGGATCATCCGCCACAGCACCCACCTTGCCTACACCGCGGTGGTGACGCCGGCGGCTGTGATCGCCGTCATCGCCGGAACCTGGCTGATCTTCCTGCGCCAGGCCTTCGTGCCGTGGCTGTTTGCGAAGCTGGCGGTCGTCGGGCTGCTGCTGCTGATCCATGTCTGGATCGGCAGCAGTATCGTGCGGATCGCGGAAGAGCCGGGCAATCACACGCCGCCCAATCCCTATCTGCCGGTGACGGGCGTTCTGGCCTGCGCAACCGCCATCCTGGTGCTGGTGCTCGCCAAGCCCGATTTCGGATGGATTGTCATGCCCGAATGGCTGCGAGTTCCGCGCGGCGGTCAGTTGCCTTTCGAAGTTCCAAGCCGGTAGTCGAACACGAGTTTGCCCCCATGCCAGCCAGTGAAGCCAGCGATCAGCACGCCGACGGCCGAAAGCAGGATGCCGTAGGGCAGGACCGCGCTCTCGTATCCGAGGAGCCGATAGCCCCAATTGGTGCCGAGAAGCGACAGCAGCGTGACGGCGATGATGAAATGCGTCCAGGCGGCGGCCCGCACCCGGATTCCGGAGACGAGCAGCAGTTCGGCCGTTCCCGACAGTCCGGCGAACATTCCGAGCAGGAAGGCGGCGCCGACCGCCCAGACCGCCGCCCGGGCCCAGAACGGATCGCCCGTCCACCAGTAGAGAAGGTCGGCCGCGAAGGTGCAGAAGGTAAGCGCAATGGGAAACGCCACGCTCATGGCGTGCACGGGGTGGCCAAGTATGGCAATCTTCGACTCGGTATCGTCGAAGCCCGGCATTTCCGCAACAGGATCGATGAGTTGCTCGTTTTCACCCTTGCCTTTGATCTTCTGCGCCGCCATGGCGGTCGTCTCCTCAAGCTGGCCCTGATCTGCACAACGCTTGGTAGCCTGTCGGGTTGCGCCGGGCAACTCTCCATGCTCGACCCGGCGGGGCCCGCGGCGCATTCGATCGCCCGCCTCTGGTGGGTGATGCTGATCGGCTCCACGGCGATCTTCGCGCTGGTCATGCTGCTTCTGGCGCTTGCCTGGCGGCCGGCGCGTGCCGGCGCGACAGAGGCAGCGGCCGAGCGAACCTGGATCATGGGCCTCGGCCTCGCATTCCCGGTGGCGGTGCTGCTTGTGCTTCTCGGCTATGGACTGTGGTTAGGCGAGCGGCTTCTGCCGCGCGCCGGCCCCGACGTCGCCAGGGTGGCGGCTGTCGCGCGGCAATGGTCCTGGACCTTTTCCTACGATGAGGCACCCGGTCGGACCACCGACGGTGTCCTGCACATCCCCGCCGGCCGGCCCGTCGACGTGGCCATCACCACGCGCGACGTCATCCACAGCTTCTGGGTCCCGCGCCTGGCGGGCAAGCTCGACGCGATTCCGGGCCACGTCAACGTGCTCAGGATCGAGGCGGATACTCCGGGCAGCTATGCGGGGCTGAGCGCAGAGTTCAGCGGCCACGGCTATGAGGACCATTCCTTCACCGTCATTGCCCACGCCCCGGATGACTGGCAGGCTTTCCTGGAGGACGGACAATGACCGCACTGGCCCGCCACCGCCGGCTCAGCGCCGCCTGGGCCTCGGGGCCCGGCTGGAAGGGCTGGTTCTCGACGGTCAACCACAGCGACGTCGGGCGGATGTTCCTCGTCACCGCGTTCTTCTACTTCCTGGTCGGCGGCATCCTGGCCATGCTGATCCGGGCGCAGCTGGCGACCCCGCACTCGGCCTTTGCCGGCCCCGGGATCTACAGCCAGATCTTCACCATGCACGGGACCATCATGATGTTCCTGTTCGCCATTCCGGCCATCGAGGGAATGGCGATCTATCTCTTGCCGAAGATGCTGGGCACCCGTGACCTCGCCTATCCGCGGCTGACCGCCTACGGCTACTGGTGCTATTTCTTCGGCGGCGCCATGCTGCTCGTCTCGCTCCTCTTCGGGATCGCGCCCGACGGCGGCTGGTTCATGTATCCGCCGCTGACCGGCCGGATCCATTCGCCCGGCATCAACACCGACTTCTGGCTGATCGGCATCACCTTCGTCGAGATCTCCGCCATCTGCGCCGCGGTCGAGTTCACCGTCTCGATCCTGAAATACCGCGCGCCGGGCATGTCGCTGGCGCGGATGCCGATTTTCGCCTGGTACATGCTGGTGGTCTCGCTGATGATCCTGACCGGCTTTCCGCCGCTGATCCTGGGATCGATCCTGCTCGAGTTGGAGCGCGCCTTCGGGATGCCCTTCTTCCAGGTGGAGCTGGGCGGCGACAGCCTCTTGTGGCAGCACCTGTTCTGGCTCTTCGGCCATCCGGAGGTCTACATCATCTTCCTCCCCGCAGCCGGGGTCGTCTCGACCGTGCTGCCGGTGATGGCCTCGACCACGCTGATCGGCTACCGCTGGGTGGTGGCGGCCGCCGTGGCGCTGGCGATCCTGAGCTTCGGGCTCTGGGTGCACCACATGTTCACCACCGGCATCCCGCATATGGGGCTTGCCTTCTTTTCAGCGGCCTCGACGCTGGTGGCCGTCCCCACGGCGGTCCAGGTTTTCGCCTGGATCGGAACGATGTGGAAGGGCACTCCCCGGCTGCACCTGCCGATGCTGCACATTCTCGGCTTCTTCGTCACCTTCGTCATCGGCGGGCTGACCGGCGTCATGGTCGCGGTGGTGCCCTTCGACTGGCAGGTGCACGACACCGCCTTCGTCACCGCTCACCTGCACTACGTGCTCTTCGGCGGCTTCGTCTTCCCGATCCTGGCCGGCATCTACTACTGGCTGCCGCTGGCCTCCGGGCGCAGGCGCTTCTTCCGGCTCGGCAATGTGGCCTTTGCGCTGATCTTCATCGGCTTTCATGTCACCTTCCTTGCCATGCACTGGGTCGGGCTGATGGGGCAGCGGCGGCGCATATCCACCTACGCCCCGGAAGACGGCTGGACGGCCATCAACCTGATCTCCTCGGTCGGCGGCTTCGTGCTGGCGTTCGGCCTGGTCATCGTGCTCATCGAGATCGTGCTGCACCTCGTCGTTCCCCGCCGCTCCCGGCGCAATCCCTGGGGCGCCGGCACGCTGGAATGGGCGGTTCCGATGCCGCCTCCGGCCTACAATTTCGCCAGCCTGCCACGCGTGACCTCGCGCGAGCCGCTCGCCGACGATCCGGATCTCGGCGTGCGGCTCGCGCGCGGCGAGGGATATCTGGGCGACGCACGCGGCGGACTGCGCGAAACGCTGATGGTCGACATCGCCACGGGAGAGCCCGAGCAGCATGTCGTCTACCCCGCCAACACCCGCCTGCCGCTGGTGATGGCGGCGGTGACGGGCGTCTTCTTCCTGTCGCTGCTCCTCAAGCTCTACTGGCTGACGCCGCTCGCGCTGGCGGGAGTGGCCGTGCTCGGCTGGCGCTGGGTCTGGCAGCTCGGCTCGGACACGGACCTCGGCTGCCAGCCGGTCGGCCACGGCCTCGCGCTTGCGAGCGCGTCTGAGACGGACCGGCCGCCCGGCTGGTGGGGCTCGGCCTTCCTGCTGGTGGCCAACGCCACCCTCTTCGGCTCGCTGCTCTTCGGCTACGCCTTCCTCTGGACCGTCGCCCCCGGCTGGCCGCCTGCGGCCTTCATGGAGCCATCGCTTCTCGTCCTCGTCGCCGCCCCGGCGGGGGCTGCGCTGGCGGTGGCGGGCATCGCGCTCGCCGTCCGCCGCAACCGAATCGGCGGCGACCCCACGGCCGCGCTTCTCGCGGCGCTCGCCGGCGCCCTCTGCCTTGCCGGCGCTTTCGCGTTGCTGCTTGCTGGAGCGCCGCATCCCACCGGCCATGCCTACGGCGCCACGCTCTGGGTGCTGGGCTGCTACGGGCTCGTGCATGCGCTGCTGGTGGCGCTGATGCTGGCCTTCCTCCTCGCCCGGCAGAGGGCCGGCTATGTCTCCCGCAGCCGCCGGGCGGAGCTGGCGATCGTGCCGGTCTGGACCGGTTACCTTGCCGTGGTCACCGCGCTCATCCTGGCCGCCGTCTACCTGCCGGGGTTTGCGGCATGAGCGACCTGCTGCGCATCCTGGTCTCGCCGGCGGCCTGGCTCGCCTGCTTCAGCGCCATCTACGGCCTCAGCGGCATCGTCTGCGCCGCCGGCCCCGGCGCGGCGGTCGCGGATGGATCGGGGCCGAGGATGGTGCTGGTCATCGCCTTCCTGCTGGCCGTTCTCCTCCAGGTAGGCCTGCTGGCGCTCGTGTGGTCCGCCCGCTTCGGCGCCGAACCGGGGCTGGTGCGGGTGGTGAGCCGCATCAGCGCCGTGACCGGCCTTGTGGCCACCGTCTGGACGCTGTTTCCCGTGCTCGCCGCTTCCGCCTGCCTGTGAGCATCTGGCCGCTCCCCGCAGGACTCCTGCTGCTTGCCTGGCTCTGGCTCGGTCCGCTGGCCGGGATGGCGCGGCGGGCCTTCTCGCCGCACATGATGCTGCATCTGGGCGTGGTGGTGGTCGCCGCGCCGCTGATCGTCATCGGCCTGCTGCGGCTGGTTCCCGCGGCCCGGCCGCCCCGACGGCTCATGTTGGCGGCCCTTGCCGCCTCCGCCTTCGAGTTCGCGGTGGTCTGGGGCTGGCATGCGCCGGCGCTGCACGAGGCGGCCGCGCGGCTCGACCCGGTCTTCGTGCTGCAGCAGGCGAGCTTCCTGCTCTCGGGGCTGGCGCTGTGGTTCGTATGCCTTGTCGGCCGCGAGCGCGGTCAACTGGCCGTCGGCGTGCTGGCGATGCTGTTCACCTCGATGCACATGGCCATGCTCGGCCTGCTGCTGGTGGTGGCGCCGGCGCTGCTCTACGCGCCGCAATTCTGCCTCGGCGCTTTCGGCCTCGAGCCGCTCGTCGACCAGCAACTGGGCGGCGGTCTGATGGCCTTCCTCGGCGCGCTGCCCTGCGTCGCCGGCGGAGCCTGGCTCGCCTCAAGGCTGGCAGCCGCGGAAGCCTGAGGCGATCCGGAATCGGGACCGGGATGGTGCCGGCGTGGAAACCGCGACAGCCCGGACGCAAGGCACAAAAAAACCCGCTTGCGCGGGTTTTCTGTGGTGTCTGCGGACCGTCGGAACGGCCGAAAACAGAGAATTGGTGCCCAGAAGAGGACTCGAACCTCCACGCCCTTTCGAGCGCTAGCACCTGAAGCTAGTGCGTCTACCAATTCCGCCATCTGGGCAGGCTGGTGCGATTTAGGGGTTGAGCCGCGTCCTGTCAACGGTTGTTTCGCTCCGGGCCGATGTTTCCTGAAAATGACGGTCGCAGCCATGACAATTCAAGTCGTTGCCGGTGCCGCGATGCGGCCGGAGCGGCGCCGGAGCAGGGGCCCGACCGCGGCTCCGGCGGCGCGCCGGCCGGTGCTGGCGGTGGCGGCCCGCGTCATGTCGCATTCACGTCTTCCCAAGCCCCAGCGCCCGGCGTAGGGATCGGGGATGAGCGAGAACCTGATCAGCGCTGCAACACCTCTGCCGGGTCCGGCTGCTATAGCCGAGACGCGCCGCGGCATGGTGCTGGTCTTCGGGGCGGCGCTCGCCTGGAGCTTCGGCGGCGTCATCGCCCGCAGCCTCGAGACCGCCGATCCCTGGACCATCATCGCCTGGCGCTCGCTGGTCGCGGCCCTCTTCCTCACCGGCTTCATGCTCTGGCGCGACGGGCCGCGCGGCACCGTGCGGCTGTTTGCCCGCATGGGCTGGCCCGGCATCTCCGTCGGGCTCTGCTTCGTCGCCTCCTCGGTGTCCTTCATCGTCGCGCTCGGCTACACCACGGTCGCCAACATCCTGCTCATGCAGGCGGGCGTGCCGCTGATCGCAGCCCTCCTCGGCGTGGTGTTTCTCAGGGAGCGCGTCGACGCGGTGACCTGGGCGGCCATCCTGGCGGTGATCGCCGGCATCGCGGTGATGGTGTCGGATTCCTTCGGCGCAGAGGTCTCGCCCATCGGCGACGGCCTGGCGGTGCTGATCGCCTTCACCTTCGCCGCCGCCACGGTGATCACGCGGCGCCATTCCGGCATGCGCATGACGCCCGCGGTGACCTTCGGCTGCATCATCGGTTCGGCCATCGGCTTCGCGCTGGCGGGCGAGCTTGCCGTCAGTGCCCGCGATGCCGGGCTGCTGGTGCTCTTCGGCGCCTTCAATCTCGGCCTCGGCCTGGCGCTGTTCGTCACCGGCGCCCGTCTGGTGCCCTCGGTGATCGCGGCGCTGATCTCGACGCTGGAGCCGGTGCTGGGGCCGGTCTGGGTCTGGATCGTCCACGACGAGGTGCCGGCCGGGCGCACGCTCGCCGGCGGCGGCATCGTCTTCCTGGCGCTGATGGCGCACATCATGTGGCAATGGCGGATGAGCCGCCGCATGGCGCTGCCGATCCCGAGCTGACGCCGCCGCACGGATCTGCAGGCGGCCCGCCGTTTCCGTCTACGCCCTTTCCGCCCCGCAGTGCCGAAGCACGGGCGGGGCCGCCCGGAACGGCCGGGCGGGCCTATTCGCTGATCTTGAGCGCCTCGATGAAGGCTTCCTGCGGGATCTCGACCTTGCCGAACTGGCGCATGCGCTTCTTGCCGGCCTTCTGCTTGTCGAGCAGCTTGCGCTTGCGCGTGGCGTCGCCGCCGTAGCACTTGGCGGTGACGTCCTTGCGCATGGCCGAGATGGTCTCGCGCGCGATCACCTTGCCGCCGATGGCGGCCTGGATCGGGATCTTGAACATGTGCCGCGGGATCAGGTCCTTGAGCTTCTCGCACATGGCGCGGCCGCGCTTTTCCGCCGCCGAGCGGTGCACCAGCATCGACAGCGCGTCGACGGGCTCGTCGTTGACCAGCACGGACATGCGCACCAGGTCGCCTTCCTTGTAGCCGGTGATCTGGTAGTCGAAGCTGGCGTAACCCTTGGAAATCGACTTCAGCCGGTCGTAGAAGTCGAACACCACCTCGTTGAGCGGCAGCTCGTAGGTCACCATGGCGCGCTTGCCGACATAGGACAGGTCGATCTGGACGCCGCGGCGGTCCTGGCACAGCTTGAGAATGGCGCCGAGATAGTCGTCCGGGGTCAGGATCGTCGCCTTGATCCACGGCTCCTCGATCGAATCGATGCGCACCACGTCGGGCATGTCGGCCGGGTTGTGCAGTTCCTTCTCATCGCCATTGGTCATGTTGAGCCGGTAAACCACCGAGGGTGCGGTGGCGATGAGGTCGAGGTCGAACTCGCGCTCGAGCCGCTCCTGGATGATCTCGAGATGCAAGAGACCGAGGAAGCCGCAGCGGAAGCCGAAGCCGAGCGCCGCGGAGGTTTCCATCTCGAAGGAGAACGAGGCGTCGTTGAGCCTGAGCTTGCCCATGGCGGCGCGCAGGTCCTCGAAATCGGCGGCGTCGACCGGAAACAGGCCGCAGAACACCACCGGCTGCGCCGGCTTGAAGCCCGCCAGCGCCTTGGCGGTGGGGCGCTTGTCCTCGGTGATGGTGTCGCCGACGCGGGTGTCGGCCACTTCCTTGATCGAGGCGGTGAAGAAGCCGATCTCGCCGGGTCCGAGCGCATCCGCCATCACCAGCTTCGGCGTGATCACGCCCAGCCGCTCGATGGTGTACTTGGCGCCGGTGCCCATCAGCCGCACGGCCTGGCCCTTCTTCATCTCGCCGTCGAGAATGCGCACCAGCACGATGACGCCGAGATAGGTGTCATACCAGCTGTCGACCAGCAGCGCCTTCAGCGGGTCCCGGGTGGTGCCGCCCTTGGGCGCCGGCAGCCGCTTGACGATGGCTTCGAGCACGTCGGGAATGCCGAGTCCGGACTTGGCCGAGATCATCACCGCGTTGGACGCGTCGAGGCCGATGACCTCCTCGATCTGCGCCTTGATGCGCTCCGGCTCGGCCGCCGGCAGATCAATCTTGTTGAGCACCGGTACGATTTCGTGATCGGCATCGAGCGCCGCATAGACATTGGCGAGCGTCTGCGCCTCCACGCCCTGGCTGGCGTCGACCACCAGCAGCGAGCCCTCGCAGGCCCTGAGCGAGCGCGACACCTCGTAGGCGAAGTCGACATGGCCCGGCGTGTCGATCAGATTGAGCACATAGGTCTCGCCGTCATTGGCCGTGTAGCTGAGCCGCACGGTCTGCGCCTTGATGGTAATGCCCCGTTCTTTCTCGATATCCATCGAGTCGAGCACCTGCGCGCTCATCTCGCGGTCGGCCAGTCCGCCGCAGGTCTGGATCAGCCGGTCGGCGAGCGTGGACTTCCCGTGGTCGATGTGAGCGACGATGGAAAAGTTGCGAATGTGGGAAAGGGGCGTTGTTGTCATGCGCGCGATGTATCAGGCCCGGGAAAAAAGGCAATGGGAATGCGGCGGCAAGCGCCACCTTGCACCGTCAGACCCGATATTTCGCAGTTGAATGCCGACCGCATCCTCGCTATGGGCGGAGACAGGGTTCCATCGGGCTTACGTTACGGCAGCCGGCCGGGACCATCGGCAATGACGCTTGCGACCGGTTCGGGCGCGGCAGGCTTGGACAGCATGATGCATGACCGCTAAATGGGGCCTTCAATGAACGCCGCGGCGGAGCGGCCCGATATCGCGGTGCTGCTCGGCACCTACAACGGCGCGACCTATCTCAGGGCGCAATTGCGGTCGATCGGCAGCCAGCAGCTTGCCGGCGGCCTGACGCCGCGGCTGACGCTCTATGTCTCCGACGACGGCTCGCGCGACGACACCCGCGCCATCATCGCCGAATTCGGCGCCGAGGGCACGGTCCGGGTGGTCGAGGGCGCCGGCCCCTGCATGGGGTTCGCGGAGAACTTCCGCCACCTCGTCCTCACCTGCGGCGACGCCCACGACATCTACCTGTTCTGCGACCAGGATGATCTCTGGCACGCCGACAAGCTGCAGTCCGCCATCAGTCGTCTCGCCCCCTTCGCCAATGCCCCGGCCATGGTCTGCGGCCGCACGCTCAACATCGACGAGACCGGCGCCCGCGTCGGCCTGTCGCCGCTGTTCTCGCGGCAGCCCTCCTTCCGCAACGCCCTGGTGCAGAGCATCGCCGGCGCCAACACCATGGCGTTCAACCGCCTCGCCTTCGCGCTGCTGCGCCGCAGCGCCGGCCACGGGCCCTTCGTCAGCCACGACTGGTGGACGTATCTGATCGTCACCGGCGCCGGCGGCACGGTGATCTACGTGCCCGAACCGACGATTTCCTACCGCCAGCACGCCGGCAACGTGGTGGGCGCCAACACCGGGCTGCTCAGCCGGCTCGACCGCATCCGGCGCGGCCTGCGCGGCCAGTTCCGCGACTGGAACCAGCGCAACATCGGGCTTCTCGCCCTCAACTCCGATCTGCTGACTCAGGAAAACCGCGCCGTGCTGGCGGATTTCCGCCGCGCCCGCAGCCGTCTGTTCCTTGCCGGCCTGCCCTGGCTGTTGAAGTCCGGCGTCTACCGCCAGACGCTGTGGAGCAATCTGCACTTGTACGCGGCCTGCGCGTTTGCGAAGCTTTGACCATCGGCGAGAGACCGAACGGGAGAACGTCATGAAGGGCATCATTCTGGCCGGCGGCAGCGGCACGCGGCTTTATCCGATGACGCAGGCGATCTCCAAGCAGATGCTGCCGATCTACGACAAGCCGATGATCTATTATCCGCTCAGCGTGCTCATGCATGCCGGCATCCGCGAGATCCTCATCATCTCGACGCCGCGCGACCTGCCGATGTTCGAGCATCTGCTCGGCGACGGCTCCAAGTTCGGCGTCGCCTTCAGCTATGCCGAGCAGCCGGCCCCCAACGGCCTGGCCGAGGCCTTCATCATCGGCCGCGAATTTGTCGGCCGCGACAGCTGCGCGCTGGTGCTGGGCGACAACATCTTCTACGGCGCCAGCCTCTCGGACATGTGCGCGGCGGCCTCCCGGCGCGACAGCGGCGCCACGGTGTTTGCCTACAACGTGCTCGATCCCGAGCGCTACGGCGTCGTCTCCTTCGATCCCGAGACCGGCCAGGCGCTCGACATCGAGGAGAAGCCGACTCAGGCCCGGTCCAACTGGGCCGTCACCGGCCTCTATTTCTACGACAACGACGTGCTCGACATCGCCGCCTCGATCCGGCCGTCGCGGCGCGGCGAGCTCGAGATCACCGATGTCAATCTCACCTATCTCCGGCGCGGTGACCTCTATGTGCAGCAGCTCGGCCGCGGCTATGCCTGGCTCGACACCGGCACGCCCGACAGCATGCACGAGGCTGCCGCCTTCGTGCGCACCATCGAGCACCGCCAGGGCATCAAGATCGCCTGCCTGGAGGAGATCGGGCTCGAGAACGGCTGGCTCGGCGCCGAGGAGGTGCTGGCCATCGCCCATGAGCTGGGCAAGACCGACTATGCCGCCTATCTCAGGCGCCGGGTCGGGGAACTGGCCTGATGCCGCGCTTCACCAGGCTGGCCCTGCCCGAGGTGATCGAGGTCGTGCCCGACCGTTTCGCCGACCCGCGCGGCTTCTTCTCCGAGGTCTACAACCGCGCGGTCTGGCGCGAGGGCGGCATCGACGCCGACTTCGTCCAGGACAACCATTCGCTCAGCCGCCAGCCAGGCACGCTGCGCGGCCTGCATTTCCAGACCCCGCCCATGGCCCAGGCCAAGCTGGTGCGGGTGAGCCGCGGTCGCGCCTTCGACGTGGCCGTCGACATCCGCGCTGGCTCGCCCAGCTATCTCGGCTGGGTCGGGGTGGAATTGAGCGCCGAGCGCGGCAACCAGCTGTTCATCCCCGAGGGCTTCGCCCACGGCTTCCTGACGCTGGAGCCCGACACCGAATTCCTCTACAAGGTCTCGGCGGCCTGGTCCCGGCCGCACGACCGTTCGATCCGCTATGACGACGCCGCCATCGGCATCCGCTGGCCGGCGCCGGTCGATCCGGATGCGCTGTCGCCGAAGGACCGCGATGCCCCGGCGCTGGCCGCAACCGACACCGGCTTTGTCTATTGAGGAGCGCCCCGCGATGAATTTCCTGGTCACCGGCGGCGCCGGCTTCATCGGATCGGCGGTCTGCCGCAGGCTGGCCGCCGACCCGGCCCACACCGTGGTCAATCTCGACAGCCTGACCTATGCCGGCAACCTCGCCTCGCTGCGCCAGATCGAGAACCGGCCCAATTACCGGTTCGTCGAGGCCGACATCCG
This sequence comes from Hoeflea marina, assembly GCF_003182275.1. Lineage (GTDB taxonomy): Bacteria > Pseudomonadota > Alphaproteobacteria > Rhizobiales > Rhizobiaceae > Hoeflea > Hoeflea marina. The sequence goes on along the minus strand of NZ_QGTR01000003.1, from coordinate 470,978 downwards.
CGACGGCGCCACCGTCTCGGCCCTGCTCGCCGAGGCCGGCATCGACATCGTCATGCACCTGGCCGCCGAAAGCCATGTCGACCGCTCCATCGACGGCCCGGAGGCCTTCATCGAGACCAACATCATCGGCACCTTCCGGTTGCTCGCCGCAAGCCGCGCCTATCGCGACGGCCTGCCCGCCGAGCGCCGCGACCGCTTCCGCTTCCACCATGTCTCCACCGACGAGGTGTTCGGCGACCTGCCTTTCGAGTCGGGCATCTTCACCGAGGAGACGCCCTACCAGCCCTCCTCGCCCTATTCCGCCTCCAAGGCCGCCTCCGACCACCTGGTGCGCGCCTGGGGCCACACCTACGGCCTGCCGGTGGTGCTGTCGAACTGCTCCAACAATTACGGGCCGTTCCACTTCCCCGAGAAGCTCATCCCGCTCGTCATCCTCAACGCGCTGGATGAAAAGCCGCTGCCGATCTATGGCAAGGGCGAGAATGTGCGCGACTGGCTCTATGTCGACGACCATGCCGCAGCACTCGAGGCCGTCGCCACAAGGGGCAGGGCGGGCGAGAGCTACAACATCGGCGGCCGCGCCGAGCGCCGCAACATCGAGGTGGTCGAGACCATCTGCCGCATTCTCGACCGCCGCCGGCCGCGCGCCGGCGGGGTGAGTCATCTCGACCTCATCGAGATGGTCGCCGACCGCCCGGGCCACGACCGCCGCTATGCCATCGATCCGCGCAAGGCCGAGGACGAGCTCGGCTGGCGCGCGCTCGAGAGCTTCGAGAGCGGCATGGAGAAGACGGTGGACTGGTATCTCGGCAATGACTGGTGGTGGAAGCCGATCCGCGAGCGGAAATATTCGGGCGCCCGCCTCGGCGCCGCTGCGGGCTGAACGTGCGGATCGCGGTCACCGGCACGAGCGGTCAGCTGGCTCTCTCGCTCGGCGAGCGCGCCGCGGCCGTGGCCGGCGTCAGCGTCATCCGGCTGGGTCGGCCGGAGCTTGACCTGCTGCGGCCCGAAACCGTCGCGCCGGCGCTGGCCGCCTGCGGCGCCGACATCGTCGTCAACGCCGCCGCCTACACCGCCGTCGACCGGGCCGAGAGCGAGCCGGCGCTGGCCCATGCCGTCAATGCGACCGGCGCGCAAGCCGTGGCCGCCGCAGCCGCCGGCCTCGGCCTGCCGGTGATTCAGATCTCCACCGACTATGTCTTCGACGGCACGGCGCCCGACCCCTATGCCGAAACCGCGCCGACCGGCCCGGTGTCGGTCTATGGCGCGAGCAAGCTCGCCGGCGAAGGCCTGGTCGCCGCCGCCAATCCGCGCCATCTCATCGTCCGCACCGCCTGGGTCTACAGTCCTTTCGGCGGCAACTTCGTCAGCACCATGCTGCGGCTCGCGGCCACGCGCGATACCATCCAGGTGGTCGATGACCAGCTCGGCAATCCGACCTCGGCGCTGGATCTCGCCGACGGCCTCGTCGCCGCGGCGCGGCGCGCACTCTATCCCGGTTTCTCGGCCTGGGGCATCTATCACATGGCGGGGTCGGGCGCGGCGTCCTGGGCCGGTTTTGCCGCCCAGGTGTTGGATGAAAGCCGCCGGTCGGGCGGCCCGTACGCCACCATCGAGCCCATTCCGGGGGCCCAGTTCGTCACCGCCGCGCGCCGGCCGACGAACTCCCGCCTCGACACCGCCCGGGCCGCATCCGTCTTCGGATCGGGCCTGCCGGACTGGCGCTTGTCGGTCGCCGCGGTGGTGCGCCGGCTCGCCGCCGACAGCCGCGCCGCCGCCGCCGAGGCCGCCCCGGGTCGGATCTAACTTCTTGCTGCGCAAGCGATAATTCCGCCGCGCCGACGGTCGCCCGGGCGGGTCCCCGACCGCGCGCCAGGGCGGCCCGGCCTCGAGCCGCGTCTCCGCCCGGCCATGTCGGAGGAGGCGCGGCTTGCGTCATCGCCGGCGCCCTCGCGGCAGCCAGGACCGCCCGGCCCGGCCTGCGGATCTGCCGCGGCGCCACGCTGCGCCCGCGAAAAAATATGGCCGCCCGCGTCCACACCGTCGCGGCCGGGGCGATACTGCAGGCTTCGCTCCCGGAGGATCCGCCGATGGACCAGACCGCCAATCTCGCCTTGCCCTTCATCCTTCCCGCCCAGGCCCAGAAGCACGTCACCCACAACGAGGCGCTGCAGGCGCTCGACGCGCTGGTGCAGCTCTCGGTGCTGTCGCGCTCGCTCGCCGATCCGCCGGGCGCGCCGGCCGAGGGCGACCGCTACCTGGTGCCCGCCGGCGCCACCGGCGCCTGGGCCGGCCGGCAGGATAGCATCGCCGCCTTCCAGTCGGGCGGATGGACGCTGTTTGCGCCGCGCCGCGGCTGGCTCGCCTGGGTCGGCGACGAGGAGGCGCTGATCGCCTGGTCCGGCGCCGGCTGGACCGCGGCGGGCGGCGAGCCGCTCAACCCGGCCGAGCTGGTCGGCGTCAACACCACCGCCGACGCGGTCAACCGGCTCGCCGTCAAGTCCGAGGCGGTGCTGATCTCCCACGACGACGTCACCCCCGGCAGCGGCAGCGTCCGCATCAAGCTCAACAAGGCCGCACCCGAGGGCACCGCCTCGCTCGTCCTCCAGACCGGCTGGTCGGGCCGCGCCGAATGGGGGCTTACCGGCGACGACGATCTTCGCCTCAAGGTCTCGGCCGACGGCGATGCCTGGACCGAGGCGCTGCGGGTGGACCGGGAGAGTGGCGAGACCTCGGTGCGCGGACTGCGCCAGGCGCGGGCGAACGGTGCGCCGGCCGGCACCATCCTCTTCACCCCGGGCGGCGACGGCGCCGTCTCGCTCTACCGCACCGATTCCGTCTCCGGGCAGAATCCGCGCACCGCGGTGCTGGCGTCGGTCTCGGGCGACACCCTCACGCTGAGCGAGCCGGTCGCCGACACGATCTTCGGCCACCTGATGGGCGGCGTCAGCTACGCCCGCATCTGGAACGTGTCGCGCAGCCCCGACGGCCACAGCGCCTGGGTCAGGGCGAGGCCCGACGCCTCGACGCTCGAGCTCATCTCGGCCGCCTCCACCGCCGGCTGGCTGCCCGGCGACACCATCCAGCTCGGCGACCCGCTGTCGGTCACGCCGGGGCGCTGCATCACGCTCGACATCTCGCCGATGCTGTTTGCGGTCTTCGGCACCGTCTTCCGCCAGACCGGCATCGTCATCCGCGCCAACATCCCCGCCGCCGCCGCCGGAGATGGTTTGGGGGTTTCACCGACAGGTATTGCCGGTTCTTTTGTCTCCTGCGCCGCTGCCCCGTCCAGCGCCGGAGTGACTATGATGGCCTGCACCGAACCGTCGCCGGTCTCGAATTCCAACCTCGTGCGGCTACGGGAACAGATCGCAGGAACCGCCACAACCCGGCTGGTGTCGTCGATCGCCGTTTTGGCCTGACCCACACTGCGAGGCGCTCGTCTCTTCCACGCCGAGCGGTCGCCGTCTTGCCAGTGTGCTTTTTGCTGGCATAGGCTGCTCCTGGGTCTTCAAGTGCAGTATTTGCGCTGCAGGCGAGCAACCCTCTGTCGGGAGATGACGATGACGTCGGATAAGTCGCCGATTGGCCGCCGCCATGCAGATGTTGGTCCCCTGGAAGTCTGGGCCGAACGCCGCCAGTTCCAGCTCGATTTTCTCCGGCGCTTTGGATTGGCTCCTGTTCACAGGCTGCTTGATCTCGGCTGCGGCACATTGCGCGGCGGTATACCGCTGATCGCCTATCTCCAACCGGGTCACTACACTGGGCTGGAAAGCAGGACGGAAACCCTTGCGGAGGCACGTCAGGAACTGGCCGAAAGCGGATTGACTGACCGTCGCCCGACGCTGCTGCACGTCGTCTCACTCGCCGACATCCATTTGGAAAACAGGCAGGACTATATCTGGGCCTTTTCGGTGATGATCCATTTCACCGATGCTGTGTTGGAAGATGCGCTCTCCCTGGTGTCTCGGTCCCTGGCCGATGGCGGCATGCTGCTCGGCAACATCATCATTGGCGACGGGCCTGACAAGCTCTGGCGCGATACCGGGTTGCCGGTCGTGGAGCGCCCCTGGGGCTTCTACACCGAGGCCTGCGCGCGTTGGGGGCTCGCTATTGAGGATCTTGGGTCTCGCTCCGATTTCGGGGACAGTCACGGCTATTCGCCGGATGCTGGTCCCGATACGCGGCGGATGGTCAGGATGGTTCGCGCCTAAGCGGGCGGCAATGGGTGTAGCCCGACCACCTCCCCGCCGCCCTGTCACATTGGCACATCGGTGTTGCTTCCGCCGTCATGCCGGCCCCCGAGCCGGCATCCTGACGGCCGCGGAGTCTTCCGCGCCGCCGACGCGCCGCCGCTGGACCCCGGCTCGGGTGACGGGGAGGAGGGGCGGGTGCCTCCGGACCCCCTCACCACAGAATCCAAAACTTGCCCCCTCCGCCGGCTGCGCCGGCACCTCCCCCGGGGGCGGGGGAGGAAAACCATCGTGCTCGAGGCGGGTTTTCCCTCCCCGCTCCGGGGAGGGTGGCGCGCAGCGCCGGGTGGGGCGAGATCGTTCCTGGCCTCGCCATCTGTGGGATGACTCCGACCCCGCGGCCATCCCGCGGCATCGGACGGGTTGTGGAAAATCAGCCGCTTGGCCAGGCCCACCCGGCTCCCCGCGGAAAAAAGGGTGCCCTTTCGTCCACCCTCCCGCCCGCCATGCGATGATCCTGCATCCAATTCAACCACAGGAGACGTCCCATGACCCATCAGATCCAGGAGGCCGGCGAGGCCCGCCAGCCGGAAGCCGCCGCCGGTGTTGCCCCCGCCGCCGACTTCGACATCGCCGAGGCCTTCGACGAATTCGGCGAGGCTTTTCGCGAGTTCCGCGCCACCAACGACGCCCGCCTGGCGCAGCTCGAGCGCCGCGGCTCCGCCGACGCGCTCACCGAGGACAAGCTGCGCCGGCTCGACACCGCGCTGGCCGATTTCGACCGGCTGGTGGTCCGCGCCGCCCGGCCCCCTCTCGGCGGCCCAGGCGGCGACGGCGAGGTCCGCGCGGCGATGAACGCCTATGTCCGCAAGGGCCGCACCGATGGCTACGAGGGGCTCGAGGGCAAGGGCATGAGCGTCGGCTCCGAGGCCGATGGCGGCTATCTCGTCCCTGACGAGACCGAGACCGCGCTGACGGCCGCGCTGCGCGACGAATCGCCGATCCGCGCGCTCGCCTCCGCGCTCACCATCTCCACCAGCCTCTACAAGCGGCCCTTCGTGGTCTCGGGCGCCGGCTCCGGCTGGGTGGCCGAAACCGCCGCCCGCGTCGAGACCAGCACCCCGCAGCTGGCCGAGCTCGGCTTCCCCGCCATGGAGCTCTATGCCTGCCCGGCGGCCACCAAGCAGCTGCTCGACGATTCGGTGGTCGACATCGAGACCTGGCTGGTGGGCGAAATGGCCACCGCCTTCGGCGAGCAGGAGACCCGCGCCTTCATCGAGGGCGACGGCCTGACCATGCCGCGCGGCATCCTCGCCTATCCGCGCGTCGCCCATGACGCCGCCGGCTTCGGCCAGGTCGGCACGCTTGCGACCGGCACTCCGGGCGATTTCGATCCCGACGCGCCCGCCGACGTGCTGCTCGACCTGGTGCATTCGCTCGGCGCCCGCTACCGCCGCAACGGCGTCTTTCTCATGAACCGCATGACGCTGAGCGCCGTGCGCCGGCTCAAGAACGCCGATGGCGACTATCTCTGGCAACCGCGGCTGGGCGAGGGGCTGGAGACCAGCCTGATGGGCTTCCGCGTCGAGGAATGCGAGGACATGCCCGACATCGCCCCGGGCGCGCCGGCCATCGCGTTCGGCGACTTCCGCCGCGCCTATCTCATCGTCGACCGCCAGGGCGTGCAGATCCTGCGCGATCCCTATTCGGCCAAGCCCTACGTGCTCTTCTACGCCACCAAGCGCGTCGGCGGCGGCATCACCGACTTCAATGCGCTCCGACTGCTCACGTTCTGAGCGGCGGGAGCATTGAACTCACAAGGGCGCGGCTGTCATGGCCGCGCCTTTGGCGGCGGCGCCATCATCCTTCTGCCCTCAATCTCCGCGTCCCGGAGCATCGACCAGGCATTGGTTCGACCTTTGGGAAACGGCTGTGCTATAGGCGGGCAGCAAGCCGCTATCGACCAGGGGGCCGCCCCTGCCCGATTGCGCTTCTTGCCTGCGGAATCGGTCTTTGCCATGCTGCGGGACCGGACCGGACGGACGGTGGTGACGACCATGATCGAGTGCTGAGGGAGCCGCAATGACAGACCAGATGCCTGACTCACCACTGGTCAAACGGATCGTGGATGCCGCGCGCACCGATCCCCAGGGCGCTGAAGCCGGCATGGAAACCGCGGTGCGGAAAATGGAGCGCTGGATGGACGAGCGCGCCATTGACGGCGATCGCCGCCGCCAGATGCAGGAGAGGATCGACCAGGCGCTTGCCGAAGCGCGCCGGCAGCTCGGCGCCGATGAACCAGCCTGGCCGGATGTCTCAGGCTCCCCAGACGTCTCCGCCGGTCCCGAGGTCTTCGACGTGGCCAACGATGCGGGCCGCCCACCCGAACAAGCCGGAGCCCGGTCGTTTCGCGCCGGGCCGGTCGGCGCGCTCCTCGGGCTGGCCTGCATCCTCGCGGCGGCCTTTGCCTGGTGGGCCGGTTTCTTTCCCGCACTCTTTCCGACTTCGGCGGACCGGCCGCTGTTCACGCTCGATGCCGGCACCCCGATCACGGCGGCGGCGGACAACACCATTGATCGCAGCCCTGGCGACGTGGCCTTCACGCTCCGGTCGACGGCCGAAGATCCGACGAGCGGTTACACCACTGGAGGCGCGTTCATTGCGCTGTCGCCCGAGGTCGAGGATCTGGCCAGCGGCCGCACGGTGAGGGTGACTATCCGTGCCGCGACGGTTGCCGACCGGCCGTCGGCGGAATTCGCGGTTGCCTATTCCACGGCGAGTGTCGGCAATAGCGGCTGGCGAAAATTCGCGCCAGATTCGCGCCTGCAATCCTGGAGCTTCGACTACACTGTGCCGAAACGTCTTCAGGATGAAGGAGAGGATTATATCGGCATCTGGGCCGACACCTCCGGCACGGGTGGCGGCATCCGCATCGAGGACATCCGTCTGCAACTGGTCGAGCAGCCGGATTGACGTGCCTGCAGGGGTTCCCTCAGTAGCTAGGGCGGCTGGCGCCGCAACGGACGGCTTCCTGCCGGCAGTCCCGCCGAACAGTCGCTGATCCGTCCCACGGCCGGCCGCGCGCCAGCAGCCCGGCCCTCACTGCGTCTGCCGCGACTTCGGTTGTCCGGCGCCGCGCCCCGCGCTTGTGTTGGCGGCAAGTGTTGAATATGAAGCGGGTGCCGCCGGCTTGGATGAGACCTCGCCGTTCGCCTGATGGCCGTTCATCCGGTTTCCGGCTGCTCATGGTCTCGCCGGATTGTGGGGCCGCCAGAGGAGGGGTGGGCGTGTCAGCTGCCCGCAATGGCGACAGGGCACGGCCGCCGGCCGCCGCGTTCACGCCCACAGCCATGGATGTCGATATGAAGCTTTTCTCCCGCATTGACGCCGAGGCCGCGCTGGTCCTCGCTCTCCTGGTGCTGATGGCGGCGGCGGTCTTCCAGCTCGCCATGAAATCCGCCTTCGACATCGGTTCCGACTGGATCCCGGTCTACGGTTCGGCCCTGGCCGGCGGCCTGGTGCTGGCGCTCATGGCGCTGCGCTTTCCCCGCGCGCTGCCGGGGCTGCTGCTCGCCTCCGTTGCCGTCCCGCTGATGCTTCTGGGCCACACGCCGGCGCTGATGATCGTCGTCTTCCAATGGTGCACGGTCTTTGCCCTCGGCCTGCTGTTCGCGCCCGGCCGGGTGGAGAGCAACGATCAGGTCGCCGGCGCCCTCATCATCGGCTACGTGGTCTATTCCGTGGCGCTGCTGTGCCTGGTCCATCTCGGGGTCTTTACCCCTTGGGTGATCGCCACCTTCCACCTCATCCCGATCGCCGCTGCCGGCTGGTTCTGTCGCGGGAAGCTGCGTCCCGGCAGCATTCTGAGCAGGCGCGCGCAGGATGCGACATCCGCTCTCACCGACCTCGCCATCCTGTTTCTGGTCTTCGCCGGCGCGATCATCCTTGTCTATTTCGCGACAGTCCCCGACAACGGCTCGGACTCCATCGCCGCCTACCGGCCGATGATCACCGACATCCTGCGCGACGGCGCCCTCACCATCGACCCGACCAAGCGGACCATCAATCTGCTGCCGCTGATCGAACTGTGGGGCCAGACCGCGTCGGCGACGCTGGCGCAGGATCTGCACGCGGCCAAGATCTGGAATCTGTCGATCTTTCTCTTTGCGTTCTATGTGCTCGCCAGCGCCGGCTCCCGGCTGGGCGCGCGCCTGCCGCACACCGCCATCCTGTTGGGTACGGCTGTCTGCATCCTTGTGCCGGCCTTCTACAACGTTACGCTCAGCGGGTTTGTTGACAATTCGGCGCTACTGATGACGGCGGTCATGGTATTCTGGTGCCTGCGGATCGTGTCTTCCGAAACGGAGACCGACGGCTTCACATATCGCAATGCCATTTGGGCAGGGCTGATCCTTGGCCTGGCCTTCATATCGAAATACACGCTGGTCTTTTCGATTGCATTCCTGGCGATTGCCCTGACAGCCTACATCGCGGCCAGCAAGCGGTTTCAAGAGAAATACAGCAAGATAGCAATTACCGCCGTTTCCGCTCTGATCCTGCCGGTTTCCTATTTGCTCTTTGTCTATTACGTGACCGGCAATCCATTCTTCCCCTTCGAAAACGAGAAGTGGCAGAGTCCGTTCTTCGGCACCCATGTTTTCGTCTCTGTCCACAGCGGCTATCTGCATCCGGCGCTGTTTTGGGACATGACGGTCAACACCGGAGCCTACAGCGTCAGCGGCGCGGTGGACGGAAAACTGGGCCTGTCCTATCTCTTCGGCGCGGTGGTGGCCTTCTATGCGGTTGCCCGGGCCTTGCTCCGCCGCGACGTCGCTGCGGGGATCTGGCTCACCGCCGCGACCTTCCTGATCGCGACGGTGCTGCTGTCCTGGGCGCAGAATTCGTCACGCTATGTCGCTCCCAGTCTGGCCCTCCTCGTGCCGGCGGTGCTGTTCGTCCTGCAGGGGAACCACCGGCGGCTCTGGACCGGCTTCTTCGTCATCATGCTCACCGGCCATATCGCGTTGATCCCGCGGTATGGCTACGGCGCCGGGACCTTCGCGCTGGCGGACTCGCCGAAGGCCGCCCACGCAGCCCTCTACGACCACAAGCTGGACCGGCAGAGGATCGCCGATGACCTGTCGAGACGCTATGGGCAGCAGGGTCGGATCCTCGATCTCGGCGGCCAGGCGGTCTCCATCGGCGAGACGCTGGAAAACGGCTGGTATGACCACCCGGCCGCCACAAGGATCGGTACGGCCCTCAAGAAAGGCGCGGAGGAATTTGCGGCCTTCCTTGCCGACGAGAACATCGACGCCGTCGTGGTGGGCCGCTACGACAGTACCCGCCTCGACAGCGCAACCCTGGCGTTGCTGCGCGATTCCTCGCAACAGGTGGACCAGGAGGGCAGCCTGCTGGTGTTCCACCTCCGGGACGAGATCCGCTTCGACCGGTTCATCGAGGTGCCGGCGATCCCCGGCCGGCAGCAATACCAGGCGACACCGGAAAAGGGTAGCTTCGCCTGGCAGATAGATTATGTCTGTCGTGAATCCGGCACCATTCTCCGGGTCAACATAGTTGGAGGCCAATGGCGGGACAGTTTTCCCGCTTTCGGGCTTTGCGACAACCGGCAGGCAAGCTGGCGGTCGCCGCTGCTGGCGGCGGACGGCAGGAATGCGTCGCTTGTGGTGTTCTACCAGTTTCCGGAGGGCCTCGCGGTAGAACGCGCGGGCTACTGGTACCGGCCGCAGTGAGCCCGGTATATCCCGACCGTGGCGAGCGGCGCCTGCGTGCCCCGCGCCGGATCGCGCGCCTATCAAAAACCATGGCCGGTTTGTCGGGGTTGTGCGGGCGCGATGCCGCTTGCTAAACCCGCATGAGGCAACCGCAGGATGGCACACAGCATGACCATGATCGACAGCAAGCCCGAGCGCATCTCGGCCATTGTTCCCTGCTACCATTGCGCCGACCACATCGTCGCCGTCGTCTCGGGCCTGCTGCCCTATGTCGAGCGGGTCTACGTCATCGATGACAAGTGCAGCGAAGGCGCGGGCCGGTTGGTCGTCGCGGCGGGTTTCGGCGAGGCCGTCACGGTGATCTTTCACGACACCAATCTCGGCGTCGGCGGCGCGGTGATGACCGGCTACAGCCGGGCGCTCGCCGACGGCATGGACATCATGATCAAGGTCGATGGCGACGGCCAGATGGATCCCGCCAACATCCCGGCGCTGGTGGCGCCGATCCTGCAGGGCCGCGCCGACTACACCAAGGGCAACCGCTTCTTCTCGATCGAGGACCTGGAGCGGATGCCGAAGATCCGGCTGGTTGGCAACGCGGCGCTGTCCTTCGTCAGCAAGGTGTCCTCGGGCTACTGGGACGTGATGGACCCGACCAACGGCTTCACCGCCATCCACCGCTCGGCGCTGGCGCAACTGCCGCTCGGCAAGATCTCCACGCGCTTCTTCTTCGAATCCGACATGCTGTTCAGGCTCTATCTGGCGCGTGCCGTAGTCCGCGATGTGCCAATGCGGGCCATCTACGGCGAGGAGATCAGCACGCTCAACATCCGGCGGGTGCTGCGCGAGTTCCCGAAACTTTATCTGCGCAATTTCTTCAAGCGCTTCGTCTATTCCTACCTGATGCGCGATTTCAATGTGGGCTCGATCGAGACCGTGACCGGCCTGCTGCTGTTCGGCTTCGGCACCCTGTTCGGCCTGGTCAACTGGATCTCCTACGGCATGGCCGGGGTGCCGACGCCGGTCGGCACCATCATGATCGCCTCGCTGCCGGTCATCCTCGGCGCGCAACTGCTGCTGGCGGCACTGGCGTTCGACGTGTCGCGCGTGCCGACCAGTCCCATCAGTTCACAGGAACACTTTCGGTCGTGAGGAGTATCAGGGCTGCCATTTTCCGGGCATCTAACCGGCCGGCTGGCTCCTGGCGGCAACAATTCTGCGCCCAATGCGGTCGGCATTAGCCATGATAGTCAAAGTGTGGGATTTTTCGGTCAAATCGGTCAGGCTGGCTCCATCGACAACGTGGATGCCGCTGACGCCATAAAGCTCGCCAAGGCTGTCTGTTTCTCCGATTGTCGGTGCCGCCCGCATCGGCAGGGTGGCGGCATAGTGGATGTCACCTCCGGGGCGGCCGATTGTAAAGCTGCCCGGCAGCATCACAGCACCGAGTCTGCGGAATGCTCTACGCAAAAGCTTCTCGGCCTCCAACATCAGGCTGGCGACCTCCGTCGCGTAAGCGCCTTGCACATGCAACTGACCACTGCCACCCAAGGTCACGGTTGCCGTCGACAGTCGGCCGGGCAGGAAGACGTTTCCGGCGAGACATGAACTCATCAGTGTTGCGAGAATGTCGATGCCAAAACGCTTGCGAAACGGCATGTGCCGACTGAACTCCGCAATGGGGATGCCCGTCGGATTGAACAGCGAGCCGAAAGCGCCGGCACCTCCAGCCAGGTCCATCGCGAATGACAATTGCCCCAGTCCGAACGCTGGTTCACGTCTTCGCCCAAGCATCACCGGAATCCAGACCATGAAGGCAGCGGAGGGACATGCCTGCATCGGCACGGGGAGACGATGGCCAATGAGTTGCAGCGAAAGCCGCGTACTTGCCAGGGTTCCAGCGGCAAGGGCGAGCCTGGGCGCACCATAAGTCGTGTTCCCATCCGGGCCGGATCCCAGCACCTGGTGCCATCCATTCTTGTCAATCAGTTTTTCGACCACAAAACCTGGCCTGTAGACGAAGTTTGTGTGCTTCTTCAGTGCGGACAGGTCTTCGGTCGCTGTGTAGAGCGAGCGCCGGTCGCAGCCCCACAGGCAGTTACCGGACAGATCGCAGGCCTTTCGCGCACCTCGATCCGTCTGGAGAACGGCTGTCCGTGACCGCCCAAGGCGGAAGCCAAGCGCAGACGCCGCGTTCGGAATCTCGGAGTAGCGCTCAAGAAGCCGGGCATTGAGAGCGTCGGCCCGGATTGGTGGATCCGCCCAAGCATCAAGGCCGAAATAGTCAGCCATATCATCGTTCTCGGCACCGCTGATTCCGATGCGCCGGGCGACGGCGGCATAGGACGGCTCAAGCTCAGTGCGCGGGAACGGAAATTCCCGCATCTCGTCCTGCGAAAGCGTGGCAACCCCGCAGCCCCAGGCATTCGACAACCCGCCTCGGGCCAGCGAGCCGATCGCAACGTAATCGCTGGCGCCGATGCGATTGGCATCGCCGAAACCGTCGAAAACGAAGGCGTGTCCCGGGACACGCATCTTGGGCGAACCTGAATCGTCCCGGAGCGCATGGAAGTCCTCTCCGATCATCCACTTCCACTGGCTGCGGTCCTCGGAGCGCCCAACAAGAAACGGGGATGAAGGGGATGGAGAGTCCGGTTCGCGTCCACCGTCCACCATCAGGACTTTCAGTCCGGCCTCAACAAGGGGGAAGCTGACGGATACACCGGCGGGGCCGCTGCCGATGACGATGATGTCGAAATCTGCAGCCATCAGCTCTGCCATGTCTTTCGAATTATCTGGTCAACAACCGGCCTGCCCGCCAGCGCGAGCAGGCGCCACCAGGCTTCCATATGCACCGCGTGGCCCAGCCGGAACAGACTGCGGGTGCGTCCCACGGGCCGATTGATCTCAAGAAAGCGTCTGGATCCAGCGACTGTGGCTTCGGCCAATAGGACGGCAGCGTCGAGCCGCCAGGCAAACTCCCCTGCGCAATCAAGCTTCCGGATGGCCGGTGAATCCAGCAGTGCCAAAGCCGCTGGATACCGTAAAAAGATACCGGGGAGGTCCATTGGTCGTGGTGACCTGGTTGTCTCCACGCATCGCACATACCGCCTGATCAGACCCGGCGCCGGATCGGCCTTCAATACATAGGATAGCAGGGCACGCCCTTCGGCCGCCAGCCTCCGGCGTCGATCATTTCCCGATACTGTCATTCCCGACGATAGCGGACGCAGGGTTATGCCCGTCCTTCGCAGATCGTCAGTTGTCTCCATGTCTGGCAATTCGATCAGCGACATCAGCCGAACGAGCCCCAGACGGCTGCGCAGGCTCGGTCCAACCATGCGGGAGAGGATTCGGATTGCCATCACAGGAACCGGGATGGGGGGGCGCAAGCGACGAACCCGAACGGTGGCAATGGTTGTGAGGAATCGTGTCATCGACACCGGCTCCTCAGAACCGACGCACAGCACCGTGCCGGACGGATAGTTCACACTCGCGCAGCCCAGCAGTACCGCGGCAAGGTCATCCACATGGACTGGGCGCACTTTCGGGGCGGGCAGGAACGCGGGGACGACCGGCAGGGTTCGGACAAGATGAACAAGCACTCCGAACAGGCCTTTTTCGGCTCCGCCATAGACTTGTCCGGGACGGACCGAGAGACCGCCGGACTTGCCCACCAATTGCTCGATCTGCCACTTCAGGCGGCCGTAGGAGGTGGGAGCATCCTGCCGCGCGGTCTGGCTTGAAACGAAAACCATCCGGGCACCTGCCCGCTGCGTCGCTTCGACCAGAAATCTGGTTGCCTCAAACTCGAAGTCTGGGTCTGCGGCCCTTGAGTGAGGGGTGATGGCAAGATGAATCACCGCATCAGTGTCGGCAGGCAGTTCGAGGGGTGCTGGATCGAGAAGATCGAACTTGATCCAGGCTTTGTCCGAAGCATGCGCATGCCGCGTCATGCAGATAACTTCGTGCCCCAGTTGACGGGCCAGATCGGTCAGCCGGACCCCGATGTATCCCGTTGCGCCGGTGACAATGATCTTCATATCTGCAGGGACCATTGAAGCCGGGGATAGGAACTACGATTGGATAGATGGATCCGGACGAAACAGCAATGGACCGATGCGGCGGATGTATTAAGTGAATCGGTCTCGGCGCACGTCAGCATCGCTTTCAAGGCTCTTTCCGGAGGACGATGATGTGATGCAATGCAAGCCATCGGTTCAATGGAAACAACATGAACTGCAGGAGCGAGACAGCGGGGATCGCCCAATTCGGGCACAGCTGCCTAAAATTCAATCCGCCCGAGGCGAGGTATTTGAGGTAGTTCGAACAGGTTTGTTCGTGGACAATCCTGAGTGCGGGAAATTTCAGGGTGAACTCATCCCTGTCGCGCTTGAAAACGATGTAGCTCAATGCCTGGTTTGCACCGTTCATGGGGCCGGCCACAGGCGTCTGCCATGATGGATATCTCTTGTCGAAACCCTCTGTCGTGAAAAGGCGCTTGAAGAGAAATGATCCGAAAGGACCGTGATAAGGCTCAAGCAGGATGACGCCACCACCTGGCTTCAGGACCCGTTCGCATTCCCGGAAGAAGGCTTCCGGATCGGGCAGGTGGTGGAAACAGTTCTGGCCAAAGATGGTGCGAACCGAGGAATCGGCGAGGTCCATCGCCTGGGCGTCCAGCACGCGATCGAGCCCGGGACCCGGGACGATATCGGTTGCAAGGACGTCCGGCGCAAGATCCCTGACCGGCGCTACGCCAGCTCCGATCTCGATTCGCAGTCCGTCGCCGCTCAGATACTTTTCGTCCAGGGCGATGAAGGTGCGGTGGAGCTCGGAAAAGACACTCCGCAATAGCGGCTTGCTCTCGAAGATGCGGGCATGGATGGCAAGCCGGTGATCTCCGTCCACGTCGATATCCGCGACTGTGGTATCGCGAATCGAGCTTATGAACTTGTTGATGAGCCTTGCCATTCATGAACCCGGTGATGTTTGGGCGGAAATCGGAGTATCTCCCACTCCTAGTGCCATATGGCTGCAATCGCAAATCCGGCTGTTTACCCGGACTGAGCTGGCGGATTCACCCCTAGCTGGGATGCGCCTTCTGGCGCCGGCAAGCCTGATTCAACGGCACAGGCATCAGGTTCAGTCGCCCGGATTCCTGCGCCCGTCTGCTCAAGCAACAATCGCATTGATTCCCAGGATCAAGTTGAGGTCCGTCTGCTCGAATCGTAACGGCCACCAGTATTTTCGTTGGTCGGCGAAATGGTGATCGGTGATCGCGTTGAGATTCGTAATCGAGTTCACATGTTCCAATGCTTGGATGTAGTCGTAATCGATCCCCCGCCGTTTTGCGGCTGCCCGGGGACCGAAATAGCGCCCAAGGCGCCAGGCCATGCCGGGATCGCAGGGGACGACCACGGAAATCACCCCTCCGGGCTTCACCACCCGTTTCCATTCCTCCAGCACCATGTGGGCGGATGGCATATGCTCGAGCACGTGGGTGGCGATCAGGCGGTCAAATGTGTTGTCGGGATAATCGAGCCTTGCGGCGTCCTTGAGTTCGACCCTCACGTTCGGATTGCCGGAACGGTCCCGGACAGCTTCCAGTTGGGCCAGCATGGGCTCGTAACCGTCGGTCATCGTGTAGGAGTCGAAGCTGTGGCGAACGAAAGACAGATGGATGCCGCTGCCGGCGCCGACTTCGAGAACATCTGAAAAATGCCTGTCCGATGAAAATTCGTCCTCGATAAGGCTGTGGCTCCGACGCATGACATAGCCGGCCATTCCCGAGCCGTAGTTCTCGCTTTCATATTTTTCCGCGTGCTCCGTCGACCAAAGCTCTTTCTTTTCCATGGCCATTGATAGATTCCAATCACGGTTGCGAACTGAACCGCCAGCACTGCGGATACGTGGACAGCCCCCCTTTAACCCGGTAGGCATCACTTTCGCAACGGGAAACGCCATATGAGTCGTCTGGAACTGGTCCTCTGTCTGATCTGTGCTGTCAGCATCACTGCCGGCCAGATCATGCTGAAATTCGCAGCCAAGGAGATGCTCAATACCCGCTCCTATCTGGATCTGGCCACGTCGCCGCTCATATACGCGTCTTTCGCCGTTTATGGACTGGCAATGGTGCTGTGGTTGTACATCCTGACCCGCGTGCCGCTCTCGCTTGCCTATCCCTTCGTGATCATGGGCTCGGGCCTGGTCTTTGTCTTCGCGTTCCTGATCTTCGGCGAAGTCCTGACGAACCGGCAATATATTGGCCTGGTCATAATGCTGGTGGGCACGATCGTGGTTTACGCCTGACCCAAGGCACATCGCTTGAACTCGGATTCGCGCAATGTGCCTCAGCTCTTTGCAATCATGCATGTCGTGATCCCGAAACCGCTGCACTTTCGGGCGACATGCGTCAGCCGCGCGGCGGTCAGGGTTTTCGTAGCCCCGGCTCGCCCTCGGCCGTCCGTTCAGCATAGAACTTCAGCGCCTCGTCCACCGGGCCCAGAAACGTCGTCCTGCCCTTGTCGAGCACCATGCCATGGGTGCAGAGCGATTTCATCAGGGCGGTGTTGTGGGTGGCGAGGACCAGGCCGCGGCTGGTCTCGACCAGCTCCATCATCCGCTTCCTCACCTTCTCGTTGAAGGCGGCGTCGCCGGCGCCGATCCATTCGTCGAGCAGCAGGATGTCGGGCTCGACCATGGTCGAGATGGCGATGGCGAGCCTGAGCCGCATGCCGCTCGAATAGGTGTTGAGCTGCTTCTCGATGTCCTCGCCGAGCTCGGAGAACGCCATCACCGCCGGGATCAGCGTGCGGATGCGCTTGAGCCCGAGCCCCATCTGCAGGCCGCGCAGATAGATGTTCTCGAGCCCCGTGGCTTCCGCCCGCATGCCGAGCGAAATGTCGAACAGGCCCTTGGCGCTGCCCTGCACCGCCAGCGTGCCGGAACTGGGCTGGTAGATCCCGGCCAGCACCCGGAGCAGCGTGCTCTTGCCGGCGCCGTTGGAGCCGATCAGGCCGAGACGCTCGCCGCGCGCCAGGCTGAAGCTGATGCCGTCGATGAGGGTGGCGTTGACCCTGGTGCTGCGCGAGAGATAGAGGTCGCGGATGAGCCGCCCGGGACTTGCGAGCAGATTGCGCTCGCCGGGCTTGACCAGCGGCACATGCAGACTGATCTCGCGCGCCTCGATCAGCGGCTTCTCCCGGGCGTCCCGGTCGCGTGGCGTCCGAAGTTCAGCCGTCATCGCTGGCCCTTTCGATTCGTTGCATCGGTTGCGCCCGTCATATCCACAGCGGCACATAGCGGCCGTAGCGGCGGGTGACGAACCAGCTCGCAAGGCAGTTGCAGGCGCTGAGCACCAGCACCACGGCCCAGGTTGAGGGCGCAATCGCGGTTCCGAGCAGTGGCGCGCGGACGATCTCGAGGAAATGGTAGAACGGGTTGAAGGCGAGGAAATGGCCCATCACGCCGCCGCGCCCGTCCTCGCCCGGCATCCAGATGATCGGCGTCGCGAGGAAGGCGATGCGCATGATCGCCTGCAGGATCTCGCTGAGGTCGCGGAAGCGGGCGCCGAGAATGCCGAGCAGCATGGTCACCCAGACGCCGTTGATGATGACGATCGCGAGACCGAGCAGGCTGACCAGCGCGTAGGGCCCGAGCGGCACCCGGTAGATGAGGAAGACGGCGGCGATGATCAGCGCCTGGTGCAGGAACATCAGTATGTTGGTGTTGACGTCGATCATGGCGATGCGGCCAAGCGTCATGTCGCCCTGCAGCAGGCTGGCGCGGTCGCGCTGGAAGACGGTCGCCGCCTGGGTGGTGAAGCCGGAGAGCAGGTTCCAGGTGATGAGGCCGATGGCAAGGAACGGCACGAACTGGGCCGACGTGGTCGATCCGATCTGGGCGTAGAGGCTGCCGAGGAGCGCGATGAACAGCGCCGGGCCGATCAGCAGCCACAGGGGCCCGAGCGCGGTCTGGCGGTAGCGGAGCAGGAAACGGAACAGGCTGAGAGTCATTGCGGCTTTCCCCGGCCCCGCGCCCGGACTGTTCCGGACCGGTGGCCCATTGACGGAGGCTGGCCGAGTCGCCGCGGCGTGCCTCCGGCGTGGTCTACGACATCTGGGCGCGGATTGCAGCCACAATGCGACCGGCCGCGTGGCCGTCGCCATAGGGCGAAACGCCGCGCGCCATGGCCCGCCAGGCATCGTCGTCGTCGAGCAGCCGCTGCACGGCGGCCGACAGCCGGCCGGCGTCGGTGCCGACGAGTTCGACGACGCCGGCCTCCACTGCGTCGGGCCGCTCGGTCTCGTTGCGCAGCACGATCACCGGCTTGCCGAGCGCCGGCGCCTCTTCCTGCACGCCGCCCGAATCGGTGATGATCACATGCGCCCGGCTCATGGCGGCGACGAAGTCGACATAGCCGAGCGGCTCGGAGAGGATGACATTGGCAAGGCCGCCGAGTCTCGCATGGGCGACGGTCTTCACATTCGGATTGGGGTGCACCGGATAGAGGAACGTCACCTCCGGATTTCGTTCGGCGAGCAGCCGTATGCCGCGGCAGATGTCCTCGAACGGCGCGCCGAAATTCTCGCGCCGGTGCGCGGTGATCAGCACCAGGCGCCGGTTGGCCGGCAGATCGAAGCCGAGCCGCGGCTTGTCCGCCGCCGTCATCAAAAGCGAATCGATGACGGTGTTGCCGGTGACCCAGATCCTGGCGTCGTCGACACCGGCTTGGAGCAGGTTCTGCCGCGCGCTTTCGGTGGGGGCGAAATGCCAGTCGGCCAAGAGCCCGGTGATCACACGGTTGGCCTCCTCGGGAAAGGGATTGGCGATGTCGCCGGTGCGCAGCCCGGCCTCGACATGGCCAAAGGCAATCCGGCGGTAGAAGCAGGCGAGCGACGAGGTCATCACCGTCGTCGTGTCGCCCTGCGCCAGCACCGCGTCGGGCCGGAAGGCGTCCAGCACGGCGTCGAGGCCGAGCAGCAGCCGGGCGGTGAGCGCGGTCAGCGTCTGGTCGGGCCGCATCACGTCGAGGTCGCTGTCGGGCGTGATGCGGAAATGGCCGAACACCTGGTCGAGCAGGTCCCGGTGCTGCGCGGTGGCGAGCACATGCACGTCGGCCCACGGCTCCTGCCGGAGTGTCAGGATCACCGGCGCCATCTTGATGGCTTCCGGTCGGGTGCCGACGATGCAGAGGATTTTCTTGCGAGTCATGAGAGCTCCGGTCTTGGCGTCTGAGGTTTCCGCTTTTACAGTACGAGAGGAAGTTTTCCATCCGCCCGCAACGAGAAGGGGTGGGAAATCGATTGGCCGGCCCGGAATGAATGAGTCTACCCTATCATTCTAATGTGTCGGCGATTGTTCATATCGGTTGCTGGAAATTTGACTTCATGTGGTTCAATGCTTTGATGACCTTGGCGATTCGTCTGCGAGAGCGATATCTGGTCTATTCCGGCTATGGTGTAACAGAAGAACGACGCTTGGATGGCGATATGCAGAATTTGAGAGAATTGCCGCATTTTATTCTCACGGATAACGTGAACCTGAGAGTGTCCAGCCTTCCTGGTACTCCCGCAGTGACACGTTGGCAGCCGGTTCCGCATTTCGGCATGACACGTCCCAGCCTGATACTGATTTCCGGAGAGCAATGGGCCCTGTCGGTCGATGTGGGCCCCGCGACGGAATTGATGATTGCGTTTGGTCGGGCACTCAGACGGATATCCTCGGACGGGCTATACCTGCTGATCCGCGCGGCGCATGCCGAAATCATCAGAGTGCATGTCACAAATGACGACGCTGCCGAACTGCGTGAGATCCGGATTGGTCTCGGTTATCTGACGCCGGGCAGGACCGACGTGGTCATATCCGTCGATCCTGGTCCGAAAGGCGATCCAAGCGCAGACTGGCTGGCAATATCCGAGCTCGTCATAGGTCCCCGGCAAGACATACCCCTGCTCAGGGCGAGAGCTTTTCACGACCTTCGGGTCAGGAATGAGATCAACCATTTCGAAAGCGTCTATGATCACAAGCTGTTCGATGGTCGCAAACGCCAGATTCAGTCCGCGACAGCCACGCGGTTGGCGTCGAAAAATCCGAAGGCCACAGTTGAGCCGCAGCCTGATATTTCAACAATGCAGCCGCTCGACGGTGAGGACGTCTTCCATTTTGCCCACAGAATGTTGAGCCATGGAATTCGGGGCAAGGCTCCCAATTTCCATCAGCGCTTGGCCGATCTTGCCGCCCACGGCGACCTCAGGATCGCGTCGTTCTGTGCCGGTGCCGCACAGGTTGAGGCGGCATTGATCCGCTCGACCGACAAACCTGTCCACCTGACGCTCGTCGATATAAATCAGGGCTTGCTCAACCAAGCGGCGGCTGCAATGCCCGAGCACTGCACGGTCCAAACCGTCGTCCAGGATGTAAATTCGCTTTCACTGGGCGCAGAAGAATTTGATGTCGCCATCTTTGTCTCAGGCGTCCATCATGTCGTCGAACTGGAGCATGTCTGGCGGGAAATACAGAATGCACTAAGGCCCGGCGGGGAGGTGTGGCTGATTGGTGAACAGGTGGGGAAGAACGGAAATCGCTTGGACTCCGAGGCTCTCACTGAAGCGAACCGTGTTTTTCGGATGCTTCCCGAAAGGTTCCGGCGAAATGCGCTGACATCAGAGATCGACTGGGAAATCTCGAACAAGGATTGCGCGGAAGCGACCTTTGAGGGAATCAGAAGCGAAGATATCGAATCCACGCTCGGCCGTCATTTCCTGCCGATTGACGTTTACAAGAGAAACTGTTTCCTCTGGCGTCTGACTAACCAAGTGTATTTCGACAACTATGACCTCTCGAGAGAGGAAGATGTCCAGGCAGCCAAGTCGCTTGTGTCGGCCGAGTTGGACTATTTTTTCAGTGGTGGACGTCCAACGGAGCTTCACGGAATATATCGGAGAAATGGCTAAGGGGCACGCTAGCTTTCCTCGGAGCCAATCCTGCCGGTGATGGCTATCCAGGGGGCGGGTGCGAGCGTTTCAACGCACATAGGCGGCTGACCTAGCCCCTGTCATAGCTTCATCAGCATCCACGACCCGCTTGGGCGATGGCGAACTCCAATTGATGCAGGGCGTTCTGGCTAATTGCCGGCTGAACTGCTTCGGGAATGCGGCGCATGGAAACTGGACATTCAGTCTCAGGGCCCGCTCCGGTCTCGCTGGAGAAGTATAGTTCAGGCGCAAGCTGCGGAAATTGACGGGCGAGTTCGGCATTATCATCCGCATATCGTGAGAGGAATGCGGCGCGGTCCTCGGCCCCAAGCCGATAGGTTTGCCCCGGAAATGCTACTGCCGCAGCTTGCACCATCAGTCGCCACTCCTCGCGAAGCGCGGCCAGATCGTGTTCGAGAGCAGATCGGCCTATCGACAGAAGTGGACGAAACAGTGCCTTGGGAATTGAGGCATTCTTTCGATCCACTTGCACGATATCTGCATGGTCGGGGTATCCGATCGTCTCGAAGAAATCGGTGACCACGTTAAATGAGGGTAAGTTCGTATAGCTGCGAAGTCGCATGTTGGAGGTGGGAAATACCGCCGTGAAATTTCGCAGGATTCGGAGATAGTCATATCTGTCATCGGTTGCAGGAACCAGGCTGAGCGGGTCTTCATAGTCGAGGAATTGCAGGGCAAGACACTTGAGAATCTCGCTCATGATGCTTTCGAGCAGGCGGTCCTGTCGTCTGAAGTAAATGACAGGGAATATTCTGTGAGTGGGAATTTCGCAGATCAGGCCAATCTGCTCAAGCGACTGTGGCGTCAAGAGGTTCACATTGATGTGCTCATCGCTGATGATGACCTGGTTCGCACCGCTGGTCCTGATTTCTGTGCGCAGCGCAGCGGATACACATTTGACGAAATAGGCATGCCATTCATCCGAGTCGATCGCAAATTCTTGGAGGATTGGCGATTCCAGCGAAAAGTCGAGACAGGCGGCAGTCAGTTGCATGTGCGGGCCGGCGCCCAGCGACGCGGGATAGAGAATGGAGCGGTCCGCAAGCGTCTTGCGTTGAGTTTCCAGTGCGGACTGAATGGCGGTCGTTCCCGTCTTCTCCGTTCCCGCATGCAGATGGAGGATGCGGTCGTCAGTCATCGTCCGCCCAGCCCCGAAGCCGGCCGCTCCTTCCGGTACCTGTGCGGGACCCACTTGCCCCATTTGGCCTCAAATATCTTCTTGTTCTTCTCGAACAGCTTCTGCTTGCGTTCTGCGCCGATGGCATCGAAGGAGGCGGAGAGATGGTGGTGGACGAAGGCGTCTTCGGCCAGTGCGCAGATGTAGCCCTTGGAGCGGATCACCGCGCAGTGGTCGTCGTCCTCGAACATGCCCAGGCCGTATTCCTCCGACAGCAGGCCGAACTGCTCGAAATCGTCCCGCCGCAGCATGGCGGCGAAATAGGCCGCCACCGGCATCTCGCTGTGGCGGCCGCGATAGCCGATCACCAGATCGCGGGCGCGCCGCATCATCTCCGCCATGTCGGCATAGTCGATCTCGACGCGCGCCTCGTTGCCGATGTTGTTGGTCATCGGGCCGACGACGCCGATGGACGGGTTGGCCTCGAGATGGGCGACCATGGCGGCGATCGCGCCCGGCGGCACAAAGGTGTCGTTGTTGAGCAGCAGCACGTAGTCGCCCGTGGCCTCGGCGATGCCGACATTGTTGCCGCGCGCGAAACCGAGATTCTCGCCGTTCTCGATCAGCCGCACCGCCTGCGGCGGCGCCCGGCCGACGGCCTCGCGGAGCACGGCGAGCCGCTCCTCCGAAGAGCCGTTGTCGACCAGCAGCACCTCCATGTTCGGATAGGTCGGGCCGCCGGAAAACAGCGAATGCAGCGTGTTGACGGTCCATTCGGGCTCGCCGTAGTTCAGTACCACCACCGAGACCTTGGGCAGGTCGGAGAGAACCTGCTCGAACAGCTCGCTGCGGTGACGCCAGGTGTTGGCGGCGGCATAGGCGCGCAGGCTGTCGCGGAACTCCTGCGAGCGGCCCTGGCGCTGCGCCTTGCGAATGTTGGCAGCGAATTCGGCGGCGCCGGTGGACAGGAACATGAGTTCGCGGGCGCGGTTGAGTTCCGGCAGCTCGGTGGCGACCGTCGGCTTGCCCATGGCCGAATACTCGTAGAATTTCACCGGATCGCAGGCCTGGATGATCGGCAGCAGCTGGAACGGGATGACCATCACGTCCATCTGGCGGATGAAGGCGGGCACCTCGGCGTAAGCGATCTCGCCGTAAAGCGTGACGTTGGCCAGCGCGTCGAGGCCTGCCGCCTGAGGCGCCGTCACCGCGCCGCAGAGATGGAATTCCATGTCCGGATTCCGGTTGGCGACGGTGCGCACGAGGTCGACGTCGAACCATTCGGCGATCGCCCCCACATAGCCCACGGCGATGACGCCGCTGCGCTTGGAAAATCCATTCCGGGCGAGGAACCCGGGCGCCTCGGCGTTGGAATCGTTGGGCTCGAAATGGGTGAGGTCGCCGCCGTTGCGGATCAGCGTCGGCGGCTTGATCGGCGCGTATTTGTTGAACAGGTAGTCGGAGCTGACGATGAGGCTGTCGCAGCCCGCCAGCAGGCTGCGCTCTGTTTCCAAGAGCCACTCGGTGGTGTTGGAGAAGCCTGCGATATCGTCCATGCAGTCGAAGACGATGCGGAAATCCTGCGGCAGGTGCCGCGCCATCTGCCACCAGAACGGATGCTGGATGATGACCTGCTTGAACGGGGTGGCGTCGAAATGGTCGGCGAATTCGAGGAAGCTCGAGATCCAGCCGCGCAGCTGTTCGCCCTCGGGCTGGCCGACATAGGGCTGGATGTGGCCGATGGCGTTGCGCCCCAGGCGCACCACATAGAGATGCTCGTCGAGCTGCCGGATGCGCATCCCCTCCATCTCGAGCATCATCTCGACATAGAACACCCTGTGCTTTTCGGAGAGCAGCCGGGCAATGTGCTGCGGCCGCTGGGTGCGGAAGTCCCAGTCGATGATCGACAGCACGAAGACGTCGGGGCGCCCGCCCTCTCCCTCGGCGATCGTCGCCGCGGGATAGGACGCCAGCGCCGGCGGGCGGTAGCCGAGCTTGCGCGGAATGCCGTCGGGATCGGGCACCAGGCCGCGGATGCGGTTGACGGCCGCGTCGGGCGCCAGCGTGCGCAGCACAAGTCCGCCGCTCTTGTACAGGCCTCGATAGGCGGCCAGGGCGGCGAGCTTGACCGCCCGCACCGGCGCGGTCAGCCGCCAGGAGGTGGAGCGGTGATAGGCGTCGCGCAGCCGCGCCACCTCTGCGTTGGCGGCGTGCTCGCGGTCTTCGTAGTCGCGCAGCAGCCGCGCCATGCGGTCGTTTTCGCCGGCAAAGGCGTCCTGCATCTGCATCAGTCTGTCGGCAAGCGACGAGATCTCGCCCTCCGCCAACCGCAATGCCTGCCGCGTGTCCTCCTCGGCCTCCGCCGCCTGCGTGCGCCGCAGCTCATCGATGCGCAGGTTGAGCTCCTCCACCCTGGCTTCGGCCTCGCTCAGGTCGGCCGCGAGCTTCGCATTGAGCTCGTCCGCCTCCTGCAGGCGCTGGCCCGCCGCCTCGGCGCCGGTCATCGCCCGCTCCAGCTTGGCGTGCTCCTCCTGCAGGCGCGCTTCCAGCTCGGAAAGTTCGATGGCCTGGCGCGTGGCGGCGCGCTCCTGGTCGGCAATGGCCGCCATCGCCAGTTCGGAGGCCTCCCTGAGGCGCTGGCGCCAGGGTTCGATGGCCATCTCGCCGGCTTCCAGTTCGGCGCGCAGCACGGCGCAGGTCGCCTCGGCCTGCCGCGCCCGCTCGATGGAGTCGTTGCGCGCCACCAGCGCGCTCTGCAGCTCGGCCTCGCTCGACGCCAGAGCCTGGATTTGCGCCTCGATGAGGTCGGCGAGATCGCGGTTGTCGCCCTCGTAGGTGCCGAGCACGGCGCGGGCGCGCGCGATGATCGCTTCGCTGCTTTCGAGTGCCGCCAGCCGGCTGTCGGCCAGGCCGCGCGTTTCCTCGAGCGCCTGCCTGGCCTGGTCGGCGATTCGCATTTCGGCTTCCAGCTGCGCCGACACCCGGTCGCGCTCGCTGCTGGCCTTGCGTTCGGCCTCGCCGAGCTGGCGGACATGGTCGAGGGCGACGCCGGTCTCGTGGGCATGCTCGTCGGCTTCCAGCCGCACCGCCGTCAGCGCCTCGGCGAGATGCTTGCGCTCCTCGGCCAGCCGCAGGATCGAACTTTCGAGCTCGGCGATCTCGGCGCGCGCCGCATGCGCCTCGGCCGAAAGTTGGTCGAGCTTCGCCTCGGCGGCGGCCTTGTAGGCATCGAAGTCGGCGATGTGGCGCTCGGCGTTGTTGCGCTCGTCCTCCAGCGCCTCGGCAAGGCTGTCGCGCTCCTCGATGATGCGCTGGTGGGCGGCGTCCTGCCGGGCAAGCTGCTGGCGCGCCGACTCGGCCTCCGTCGACCACTGATTGAGCGAGCTCTCGGCGGCAACGCGGGAGCTGTTGCTTTCCGTGATCAGCGCATTGAGGCGGTTGCGCTCCGCCTCGGCATCGCAGCGGGCGGCCTCGGCGGCGGCGAGCGCGTCGGACCTGGCGGAGTTGGCGGCCGACAACAGCGCCGAAAGGATCGGTTCGGCGCGGATGAATTCGGCCCTGACCTGGTCGAGGATGGCCATGGCGCGGGCCGAAGTCGGCGTCCTGGCCAGCATGCGCAGCGCGTCGTAGGTGTCGCTGACCCAGCCGCGCAGCTGCGGATCGAGCGCGACATTGCCGGGGCTCTCGCGCTGGTGGCGCAGGTCGGCGGCAAGAAAGTCGTCGACCAGCGGGGCCGCTTCCTCTGTGCTGGTGGGAAAGGCGAGGTCGAGGCCGGCGCGGATGCCGTCGATCGCGCCGGCCCAGTCCGCCAGAAGGTCCGAATAGGAGAGGATCGCGCGCGGCATGCCGCGTGAATGATGCTCGGCCTCGAGCACGTGCACGAGCCACAAGAGCGCCGCGTCGGCCTTGCCGTGCGAGGCCGGCCAGTTGGAGCGCCGCTTGGCGAGCGAGGCGATCACCTCGAGCGGATTGCGGAAGATCAGCACCGGCGCGACATTGACCCCGATGCCCTTGAGCGCCTGCAGGTAGAGCGGCGCCATGCGGCAGATCCGCGGGTCCTTGAGCACGAACAGGCCGGTGTCGGGATATTCGCTGTTGACGAGCGCGCCGATCACCTGCGCCATCTGCTCGAGCCGGTCGGCGCTGACGGCAGAGAGCTGCAGCGGCCGCCAGTCGTGCCATGCCGAGCCGTATTCGGCAAGAATCGCGTCGTCCTGGGCGGCCAGCAGGGTGGGCTCCCAGTGGCCGCTGTCATTGCCGTCGCTGGCGCCCATCACATGCTGCGGCAGGCCGGCGCCCATCAGGCTGAGCACCCGGGTCAGCGCGCTGGTGCCCGACCGGTGCATGCCCAGGATCAGAAGGCAGGTACGGTCGAACTTGGCCTGTGGGGCGGTTGCTTCGCGGGGCGTGGCCAATGAATCGGCATCCAATTTCTGACTGCGTGCGTTGGTGTGTCGTAGCGTTCCTGTCGGGCATTGGCAACGCTTCGGCGCGGGCCGCGGACGCAGGCTCTCCCGGCATCGCGGCGCGGGCAAGCAGGTCCGCCGCAACCCCAGATGACACACTGGCTCCCATGTGTAACCCCCGAAAAGTAATAGGCGCGGATTTTCAAGGATCAAGCGCCCGGATCGGCGGAGTTTGTCCCCTGTATTGGGCCCAGGGCGACCGGGACTGCCCGACATGACTTGCCGTTGCTGCCGCCCCGCCCGCCCGCCCGCCGATGATCGCTCCGCCGGCCGCGATCTGCCTTGCCGCCGCGAATCGGGCGGCCGGAGTGATTCGCGGGGGTCCCGCTTCCGTGCTCGTCCCGCGCGTCGATTGCCGTGTGATTTCGAGATTGCAGATCCTGCGATACCGGACAATAGTGACAGGCGCTCATGGACACGATTGGTGCACATCACTGCAGACATTCGCCCACAGGGTGCTGCAGACATCCGGCATCACTGGCCATGAATTCTGCAATCGTATTCCTCCGGGAGGAATTCTAACATCCCACCGCGCTTTTGCGGGAATGACTATATCAACAGGAAAATGGAATTTATGGAAATTGCTGGAAGCCTGAATATTGGCGCAGGGCAGACCCATATACCGGGCGCGATAAATATCGATATTTCGCCAAAGGCGGATATCACGATGGATCTCAACCGAGAGAGGCTCCCGTTCGAAGACAACTCGATAGGAGTGGTCTTCAGCTATCATACGCTTGAGCATCTCGACAACTATCTGTTTGCCCTATCGGAAATACACAGGGTGCTTAAGCATGGCGGGGTGTTTCTGGTTGGTGTCCCCTATCTGACATTGACGCAATACAACCTTGTAAATCCGTATCATCGGCAGAATTTCAATGAATATTCGTTCGACTTTTTCGACCCACAGAAGCTGCTGGGCTCCGCTGCCGAGGCGGGCTCGGTGATGTTTCGTAAGGCATTTCACCGGTTTCACTATTTGCCGGAATTCGAGGGCAGGTCTGACAAGCGCAAGGATTGGTGCAGGCGGCACCTGTTAAACGTCGTGCAGAAAATCGACTTCGGATTGATAGCCATGAAATCGGGTGGCGCACCTGTCGTGTCCGACGATGCGACCGCGGAAAGCCTGCTATTGCAATTTGATGGGTACCTGAAGGCCAGAAGGGCCTATCCGACGCAACCTCCCGGCGCATGAACGGATGCTGAGCGTCTTTTACTTGCCGTGAGTTCAGAAGCTCAGGAGAAGCTGTCCAGCAACCGGTCAACGACTCTCTTGGCCATTGCCTCTGCTGGCTCGTCGACCGTCCGAAGATGCATCTCCGGCGTCTCCGGGGCCTCGTAGGGCGAGGAGATGCCGGTGAAATTGGCGATCTGCCCGGCCATCGCCTTCCTGTAGAGGCCCTTGGGGTCGCGGCGGGCGCATTCCTCGATCGGCGTGTCGACGAAGATCTCGACGAACTCGCCCGGCGCCATCAGGTCGCGCGCCAGCTTGCGCTCGGAGCGGAACGGCGAGATGAACGACACCAGCACGATCAGGCCGGCGTCGGTCATCAGCCGGGCCACCTCGGCGACGCGGCGGATGTTTTCCACCCGGTCGGCCTCGGTGAAGCCGAGATCGCGGTTGAGCCCGTGGCGGACATTGTCGCCGTCGAGCAGCACCGTGTGGCGGCCGAGCGCATGCAGCCGCTTCTCGACCAGGTTGGCGATCGTCGACTTGCCCGAGCCCGACAGGCCGGTGAACCACAGCACCGCCGGCTTCTGGTGCTTGAGCTCGGCGCGGGCTTCGCGGGTGACGTCGATGGCCTGCCAGTGCACGTTGTCGGCGCGGCGCAGCGGATGGTCGATCATGCCGGCGCCGACGGTGGCGTTGGTGAGCCGGTCGACGAGGATGAAGTTGCCGGTGATGCGGTTGTCGCGGTAGGCGTCGAAGGCGAGCGGCGCGGCGGTGGCGAAGTTGCACACGCCGATGCCGTTCTTGCCGAGCTGTCTCGCCGCCTCGTGGGTAAGCGAATTGACGTCGATGGCGTATTTGAGCGCCGTCACCGTGGCATGGGTCGAATCGGTCTCGCTGCGCAGCACATAGCTGCGCCCGGGCATCAGCGCGTGCTCGTCGAACCAGATCACATGCGCCTGGAACTGGTCGGCCACGTGCGGCCGCGCCTCCGGCGCCGAAAGCATGTTGCCGCGCGAGACGTCGAGCTCGTCCGTGAGCACCAGCGTCACCGCCTGGCCCTCGCGCGCGCGCTCCAGATTGCCGTCGGCGGTGACGATGGACTTGACCCGCGAGGCCTGGCCGCTCTTGGCCACCACCACGGCATCGCCCACCGCGACCCTGCCCGAGGCGATCTGGCCGGCGAAGCCGCGGAAATCCAGATCGGGTCGCACCACCAGCTGCACCGGCAGCCGGAACGGCAGGGCGAGCGCCGGGTCGGCTATGACCACTCTCTCCAGGTGCTCGATCAGCGTCGGACCCTCGTACCAGGGCATGGCGGCCGAGCGCGCGGAGACATTGTCGCCGTAGCGCGCCGAAATCGGAATCGCCCGGATCTCGTCGAAGCCGAGCTGGGCGGCAAACGCCGTGTAGTCGGCGACGATGGCGTCGAACACGTCCCGGTCGTGATCCACCAGGTCGATCTTGTTGATCGCCAGCACGATCGAGCGGATGCCGACGAGCGAGACGATGTGCGAATGCCGTCGCGTCTGCTCGAGCACGCCATTGCGGGCATCCACCAGCACCACGGCGAGATCGGCGGTGGAGGCGCCGGTGGCCATGTTGCGGGTGTATTCCTCGTGGCCCGGCGTGTCGGCGACGATGAACTTGCGCCGGTCGGTGGCAAAGAACCGGTAGGCGACGTCGATGGTGATGCCCTGTTCGCGCTCCGCCTCCAGCCCGTCGACCAGCAGCGCGAAATCCATGTCCGCGCCGGTGGTGCCGTGCTTGCGGCTGTCGCTTGCGAGCGCTGCCAGCTGGTCGTCGAAGATCAGCTTGCTGTCGTAGAGCAGCCGCCCGATCAGCGTCGACTTGCCGTCATCGACCGAGCCGCAGGTGATGAAGCGCAGAAGCGTCTTGGATTCCTGCTCGCTCAGATAGGCGGCGACATCGCCGCGAGCGGCGCTGCGAGGTCCGGGACCGCCCGAACCGGCGCTGCGGGAGTCGGGGCGCGGGGAATCGGGACTCGTGGAATCAGTCTTCGGGGAATCAGTCTTCGGGGAATCGGGCATCGGGGAATCGGGCATCAGAAATAGCCTTCCTTCTTCTTCTTCTCCATCGAGCCGGCCTCGTCGCGGTCGATCAGCCGGCCCTGCCGCTCGGAGCTGCGCGACGTCAGCATCTCGGCGACGATGGCCTCGAGCGTCGCGGCGTCGGAATCGATGGCGCCGGTCAGCGGATAGCAGCCGAGCGTTCGGAAGCGCACCATGCGGGTCTCGATGCGTTCGCCCTCGCGCAGCTCCATGCGGTCGTCATCGACCATGATCAGCATGCCGTCGCGCTCGACCACCGGCCGGGGAGCGGCGAAATACAGCGGCACGATCGGGATGTCCTCCCTGAGGATGTACTGCCAGATGTCGAGTTCGGTCCAGTTCGACAGCGGGAACACCCGGATCGATTCGCCCTTGCCGACGCGGGTGTTGTAGGTCTTCCACATCTCCGGCCGCTGCGTCTTGGGGTCCCAGGCGTGGCTCGAATTGCGGAACGAGAAGATCCGCTCCTTGGCGCGGGACTTCTCCTCGTCGCGCCGCGCCCCGCCGAAGGCGGCGTCGAAGCCGTGGTGGTCGAGCGCCTGGCGCAGCGCTACCGTCTTCATGATGTGGGTGTGGGTGGCCGAGCCGTGGGTGAAGGGGCCTATTCCCTGGGCGATCCCCTCCGGGTTGGAATGCACCATGAGATCGAGGCCGTACTGTTTGGCCATCCGGTCGCGGAAGGCGATCATCTCGCGGAATTTCCAGGTCGTGTCGACATGCAGGAAGGGGAACGGCGGCCGCGCCGGGAAGAAGGCCTTGTGGGCCAGCCGCAGCATCACCGAGGAATCCTTGCCGACGGAATAGAGCATCACCGGCCTGGCAAAGGTCGCGGCGACCTCGCGGAAGATGTGGATGGACTCTGCTTCAAGGCGGTCGAGATGGGTGAGCATCGGGCGGTGTCTCCGTGTCGGTCCGGACCCTGGGGCGGTTTTGCGGTTCACCGAATCGCTGACTCGCTCCGGGGTGTCGATCTGTCGCTTTCCTGCCACGACGTGAACCTCACGTCGTCCGGAAATGCTCGAGGGCCAGGTCGGCGAATACAGTCTGGCCGCCGCCATGGCAACACGCAGCATTGGGGGAGGGCGCGGACAGGGCCCGACCCCCGGCAGTCTAGCGCTCGGGCGTGCGCCAGTCGGGTTCCGGCGTGCCACGGCGCGAGAGCCGCAGCGCCAGGCCGACGGCCACGCCGGCGCCGATGGCGATGGTGAGATCGGCCAGCACGGTGAGCGCGAATGTCATGATCATCAGCAACTGGTCGCCGCGCCGGGTTCTGAGCCGCTCGACGAGATGCTGCGGCTCGGCCATGTTCCAGGCCGTCAGCACCAGCACCGCGGCGAGCGCCGGCAGCGCCAGCAGGTTGGCGAGGTCGGAGGCAAACAGCATGAACAGCAGCAGGAACGCCGCATGCGCCACGCCCGCCACCGGGGTGCGCGCGCCGGCGCGGATGTTGGTGGCGGTCCGCGCGATGGCGCCCGTCACCGGCAGGCCGGCAAACAGCGCCGAGACCAGGTTGGCAATGCCCTGCGCCATGATCTCGGTGTTGGAGCGGTGCGCGGTGCCGGCCATGCGGTCGGCGACCATCGCCGAGAGCAGCGATTCGATCGCCGCCAGGAAGGCGATGATGAAGGCCGAGGGCAGCAGGTCGACGATGCGGACAAGGCTAGCTTCCGGCAGCGAGGGCATCGGGAAGCTCGACTGGATGGCGCCGAAGCGGCCGCCGATGGTCTCGACGTCGAGGCCGAACCAGGCCACGGCCGCCGAGGTGAGCGCGACGGCCACCACCAGGCCCGGCAGCTTCGGCGCGGCGCGGCGGAAGGCTACGATCAGCACCAGCGTCACCAGGGCGATTGCCGCGCTGGCCGGCGAGAAACTGTCGCGCGCCGCCCACAGCGCCTCGATCTTGGGGATGAAGTCGGCGGGCACCTTGCCGGCCTCGAGCCCGAGGAAATCGGCGATCTGGCTGGCGGCGATGATGACGGCGATGCCGATGGTGAATCCGTTGATCACCGGCTCGGGCACGTGGCGGATCAGCCGACCGGCCTTGAACAGCGCGCCGACCATCAGGATGATGCCGGCCATCAGCGTCGCCAGCACCAGCCCGTCATAGCCGTGGTCGGCGATGACGCCGTAGACCACGACGATGAAGGCGCCGGTCGGCCCGCCGATCTGCACCCGGCTGCCGCCGAAGGCGGAAATCAGAAAGCCGCCGATGATCGCCGTCATCAGGCCTGCGCCCGGTTCGGCGCCCGAGGCGATGGCGATCGCCATGGCCAGCGGCAGCGCCACCATGGCGACCGTCAGGCCCGCCGTCAGGTCGGCGAGCAGCGTCGGGCCGTCATAGCCGCGCAGCGTGGTGAGAAGCTTCGGCCGGAAGCTCGCGTCGCGGTGCTTCGCGGCGGCTTCGGATGCATCTGTGTTCGGCATGGTTGTCCCCTGTCGGGGCACTCTCCTGCCGATCGGCAGGCCTTGTCAATCGGCGCCCGCGGCCTGCGCGGCGTTTTGCGCCCGCCATTCGATCCTCTTGTAGTCGAAGCCGTATTCGAGCGTCGGCTTGACCACCAGGAAATAGGGGGAAAGGTCGAAATCCCGCGGGGTGAACAGCGAGTGATGCCGGATCTGCATGATCTCGCGGCGTGAATAGTCCGACCTGGCCGCAGCCTGCCCCGGCACCGGAACGATTTCGGGCAGGATCGGATAGCCCACCGACTGGAAGGCCTGGGCAATCAGCGTCGAGCAGATTGCCCGGGTCGGGTCGCCGGAGCCGAAGCCGATCATCCGCCGGCGCCAGCGCACCGGCACCGGCGGGGTGGGAATGAAGTAGCGCATCAAATCGAGGATGTTCTTCATGTCGTAGCGCAGCCCGATCTTCGACGTCATGAAGGCGACAATTGCGGCGCGGTCCTGCGGCGCCAGTCCGACCGGCCGGCAGATGCGGGTGTTGTAGGTGGTGTATTTCGACAGCGGCACGGCGATGCAGCCCTGGCCGAGATCCACCTCGACGAGCTGCGGCCTGTTGTCGCCGCCTGCGCCGGCCGGATCCAGCGTGTCGCCGACGAACAGCGCCGCATGCGACCAGGTCGACTGCGTGAGGTACTTGATCGCCGTCGAGATCTTGCTGTTGCCCTCCACCAGCAGGATGTCGCCCGGCTGCAGCGTCCGCCCCAGCGTTTCCGGATCGGACGGCGTGTAGGGCTCGTAACCCGATGTTTGCGCCTGCAGTTTTCCAGCCAGCAGGCGGCCGAGCCAATCGAGCCATGTATCTGGGGAGGGGGCGGATTCCGTCATGGCGGCAGACTGCCGTGCTTTGCCGTCGCGATCAAGACACGGCTGTTCACGGCGCCTCGCGGGGACTTGACTTTGCTGCAGTCGGCCGTAACTTAGAATCATTCTAAACAAGGACAGACCATGTTCTCCCGCCTTGCCGGATTTGGCCGCCGCCCGTTCTCGTCCCTGTCCGAACAGGAGGTGCTGGCGCTCGCCATATCCTCCGAGGAGGACGACGCCCGCATCTATCTCGCCTATGCCGACCATCTTCGCCAGGACTATCCGCAGTCGGCGAAAGTGTTCGAGGAAATGGCGGACGAGGAGAACATTCACCGCACGCGGCTGATCGAACGCCACCAGGCCCGCTTCGGCGACCGGATTCCGCTCATCCGCCGCGAGCATGTGCGCGGCTACTACGAGCGCAAGCCCGACTGGCTGGTGACCAATCAGCCGATCGACCGGATTCGCGCCGCGGCCGAGACCATGGAGGGTCAGGCGCACCGCTTCTACCTGGAGGCTGCCAGGCGGACGACCGACGCCGAGACCCGCAGGCTGCTGGGCGATCTGGCCGTCGCCGAAAAATCGCATGAGTCGCTCGCCCGCCGCCTCGGCCTCGAGCACACGCCGGGAGATGTCCGGGCCGAGGAGGCGGAGACGGCGCGGCGCAAGTTCATCCTCACTTTTGTCCAGCCCGGTCTTGCCGGCCTGATGGACGGGTCGGTGTCGACACTGGCCCCGATCTTCGCCACCGCATTCGCCACCGGCGACACCTGGACGACGCTGCTCGTCGGCCTGTCGGCCTCGGTCGGCGCCGGCATCTCCATGGGCTTCACCGAGGCGGCCCACGACGACGGCGTCATTTCCGGCCGCGGCTCGCCCGTCAAGCGCGGGCTGGCCTCGGGCATCATGACGACGCTCGGCGGTCTCGGCCATGCGCTGCCCTACCTGATTCCGGATTTCACCACCGCCACCACGGTCGCCGTGGGCGTGGTGTTCGTCGAGCTCTGGGCGATCGCCTGGATCCAGAACCATTGGATGGAGACGCCCTGGAGCCGGGCGATCTTCCAGGTGGTGCTCGGCGGGGCGCTGGTGTTCGCCGCCGGCATCCTGATCGGCAGCGCCTGAGACGAAATCGGCGCGGCGGCCTTCGGCGGCACTTGCGCACGGCGCGAAGACGTCTAGGGTCGGTCGTGCCCGTGCCGCGTCCGTGGCCGTCCGTGACATCATACCGACAGGCGGCGAAGCGCCGCCCGCCCGGGAGCCGAGCGATCCGTTGAGCACTTCATCCTCCCCCCTCAGGCTTCGCCGGGTCGAGCCGCTGACGCTTGCCATCGGCGTCAGCATGACCGTCGGCTACGGCACGCTCTACTATCCATTCGCAATTCTGGGTCCGGTGATCGCCCGCGATCTCGGCTGGTCAAACAGCTTCGTCTTCGGCGTCTTCTCCTTCGCGCTGCTCTCGAGCGCCGTCACCGCCTCGATCGCGGGCCGCGCCATCGACCGCTTCGGCGCCCGCCCGGTGTTGGTGGCAGGCTCGCTCACGGCGACCGCGACGCTGGTCTTTCTCTCGCTGGTCTCCGGCAAGCCGGCCTTCATCTTCGCCATGCTGATGATCGAGATCGCCGGCCGCATGGCGCAGTACGAGGCTGGCTTTGCCGCCCTCACCGCCATTCACGGTGCCGGCGCCCGCCGCCACATCACCCATGTGACGCTGCTGGCGGGCTTTGCCTCGACCATCTTCTGGCCGTTGATCCACTGGCTGCTCGGCTTCATGGACTGGCGCGGCGTCTGCCTGGTGCTGGCGGCGGTCAATGTCTGCGTGGCGCTGCCGATCCACGCGCTGCTGCCGGGGCGGCGCGGCGCGGACCCCCGACTTTCGTCGGCCCTGCCGCTGGCGGCTGCCGCACCTGCCGCAGCGGTGCTTTCACCCGATCGCCGCCGCATGGCCTTCCTGCTGATGGCCGTCAGCTTCGCCTGCGGCGGCTTTCTGATGTCGGCGGTTCACACCTCGTTCTTCGTCATCATGGAGAGGATCGGCCGCGACGCGGCCCTCGCCGCACTCGCCGGCGCGGTCATCGGACCGATGCAGGTCGGCGCCCGGGTGGTGGAACTCGCCACCGGCGGCCGCATCGCCTCCTCGGTCATCGGCGTGATATCCAGTCTCGGCATGGCGCTCGGGTTGGCGCTGCTGTTTGCCTCTCGGCATCTCGAGGGCCAGACCCCGGTGATCGCCTTCGCCGTCTGCTTCGGCGTCGGACAGGGGCTTGCCTTCATCGCCCGTGCGGTGCTGCCGGTGCGGCTGTTCGGTGCGATCGGCTACGGCCGCGTCACCGGCAATCTCGCCGCAATCCGCATGGTGTTCACCGGCGCGGCTCCGTTTCTCACCGCCCTTGTCATCGGCCAGGCCGGCGTCAGTGCCGCCTTTCTCATGCTCGGGGTGATGGCGGCGGTCGGGACCGTGGCGGCGGTGCTGCTGTGCGGGCTGGAAAGGCGCGCCAACCGCCACGCCGCGGCTGGCGGGGCGGCGACAGGCGAGCCGGCATGACCGCGGCGCTCGTGCGGAGGCGCCGCCTTGCACGGCCTTGGCACCGCAACGGCGTCAGTCCGGGCATTGAGGGGCGGGCCAGAGCACCCTGCGATCAGGCGGAGTCGTCTGATCTCCGATAAGATAATTGGATTCAGAGACATAGACTGTCGTTTGTGCGCCCAGATGAACGCATGGCGCTCTAGCGGACCGAGCCGACCAGCACGTCGCCGCCGTTCTCGATCGTCACCCAGCGGCCGGAATTGTTCGACGCCTGGCGCTTGAGATAGCGGTAGGGCGTGTCGCGCCAGGATTTGACCTGGTCGACCAGATTGTCGAGAATGTAGTCGCCATCCGCCGTTCGCAGCGTCAGCACGGCGTGACCCTCGCCGTCAGGCTTGCGCACCACGGTGATCAGCACGTCGGCTTCCGAGAAGCCGCGCTCGATGAGCATGTGGCGCTTGAGCAGCACATAGTCCTCGCAGTCGCCCGCCACGTCCGGATAGGTCCAGACTTCCTCCTTGCCGAACAGTTCCATGTCGGTCTTCGGCATGACGGAGAAATTGACGGCGGTGTTGACCTCGCGCACCACGTCCCAGCCATAGTCGGTCACCCGAGGTGCTTCGCCCGAGTCCCGCACGACCTGGCATTCGGAGGCATGCAGCTTGCAGAATTCGTAGTGGCCGATGGGTTGGGACGTGATCCGCCCGGTGAGCATGGCTGCCGCTGTGCCGACGGCGCCCGTCGCATTCGTCGCCGACGGCATCACCAGCATGGCCAGCATCGCCGCTCCCGCCAAACGGCGTGTCGCCGGTATCCAAGTTTTCACCGGATTGATCCCCTTGCCGCCCCATATCGTTAACAAAGAGTTAAGAACGGGACGGCGGGCAAGTCAATTCAATTGCCGTGCTGAACTGTCGACATGGTTACCGGCTGAGGCAAAGCTGCAACGCCTGCCGCCGGCGCGGGAGGCGCCGGCCAGGCCGCCGCGGCCTCATCGGGCGGTGATGCCGTCCACCGCTGCAAGCATCAGGGCAATGTCGCTTGGCCGCGAGAGCCGGTGGTCGCCGTCGCGAATCAGGGTCAGCTCGACATTGTCCGAGGGCAGGTGCTCCATCAGCCGGAGCGCATGCCGCCAGGGCACGTCCGGGTCTTCCATGCCCTGGATGATCCGCACCGGTGCGCCGACATCGATAAGGCCGTCGAGCACCCGGTTGTCGCGGCCGTCCTCGAACAGCGCCCGGGTGAACACGTTGGGCTCCGGGCCGTAGGGCGTGGGCTCCTCGAAAAAGCCCCTTGCCTCGAGCGATGCCCGCTCGGCGGCGCCGAGCGCCGGCTCCATGAGCTCGGATGTGAAATCCGGCGCCGGCGCCACCAGCACCAGACCGGCCAGCATCTCGCCCCGGCCGAGCCGCCTGAGCTCCTGCACCAGCCTGAGCGCGATCCATCCGCCCATTGACGATCCGACGAGGATCTGCGGCCCGTCGGCGAAGCGGTCGATCACCGCCAGGCTTTCGGCGAGCCAGCGCGAAATGGTGCCGTCGCGGAAGCTGCCGCCGGAGGCGCCGTGGCCTGAATAGTCGAAGCGGATGCAGGCGCGCCCGGTTTCGCCGGCGTGGCGGCAGAGCTCGACCGCCTTGGTGCCGCTCATGTCGGAGCGGTAGCCGCCGAGCCAGACCACGCCGGGCCGCGCCGCGCCACCCCCGCCCGCCCCGCGCAGCAGGACGGCGATCTCGCGGGTGTCGGCGCCCGTGCCCACGCTGACGGCGGTGCGGATGAGCGTCTGGTTTTCTCCGGTCATTGTCGGTCTCCTTCGCGTGAGTTCGCCTGCATCTAGCAGAAATAGACAAACCTGCCGCCGACAAGGTGATTTTTTCCCGGCATCATGCTATTGACACCGGCATGCCGATGACGACATTGCCCTGTGCCTTGCCGGCGCACGGGTGAAGTCCGGCATTTATCCGACAGTTCATTCAGGAGAGCAAAGCCATTCGCAGACCATTTAGAGCGCCGCCGACCACCAATGATGGTCCCCGCGCCAATCAGGACATCCGGGCAGCCCAGGTCCAGCTCATCGACGCCGAAGGCGTCAATCACGGTGTTATTTCGACCAGCGAAGCACTGGCCAAGGCTGAAGAAGCCGGGCTGGATCTCGTCGAGATCAACTCCAACGGCGACATCCCGGTTTGCAAGATCGTCGATCTCGGCAAGCTGAAATACGCCTCGCAGAAAAAAGCCTCCGAGACGCGCAAGAAGCAGAAGACCGTCGAGGTCAAGGAAATCAAGATGCGTCCGAACATCGATGTGCATGACTATCAGGTCAAGATGCGCGCGATGAACCGATTCTTCGACGAGGGCGACAAGGTCAAGGTCACACTCCGCTTCCGCGGGCGCGAAATGGCGCATATGGAACTGGGCATGCGGCTGTTGCAGAAGGTCAAGGACGACACCATCGAAATCGCCAAGGTGGAGGCCGAGCCCAAGCTCGAAGGCCGCCAGATGATGATGGTGCTGGCGCCGAAGTGACTCCGGAGTGACAGCGCGACCGGGCTGAGCGCCAACGGTCCGCGCTGTCGCCGTTTCGGAAGGGGCGGGCACTCGTGGCCCGTCCGGCGGTGGTCCCCGGGATCATCCGAAAATTGCGGCGCCCCGTTGCGCTTTGACAAGCCTGCGGCTATAAGGCCGCGTTCGATCCGGCCGGCAGGGCATGCCGAGGCGGATCATTACGCTTGGCAGTCGGGACTTCACCCTCTGCCTCATCAACAAGACCAGGGCCTGTCGCGCCGTCCGGCGGACACGAGCCTTACAAGGAGTAGCGAAATGCCCAAGATGAAGACGAAGGCATCTGCCAAGAAGCGGTTCAGGATCACGGCGACCGGCAAGGTCATCGCGGCCGCCGCCGGCAAGCGCCACGGCATGATCAAACGGTCCAACAAGTTCATTCGCGATGCCCGCGGCACGATGGTTCTTTCCGAGCCCGACGCCAAGATCGTCAAGAAGTTTCTTCCCTACGGCCTCTGAGCCGGGACCCATCTTTCTAAGGATATCATGACATGGCACGTGTAAAACGCGGCGTGGCCGCCCACGCAAAGCACAAGAAGGTTCTCAAGAAAGCCAAGGGCTTTTACGGGCGCCGCAAGAATACCATCCGCACCGCCAAGGCTGCCGTCGACAAGTCGATGCAGTACGCCTACCGCGACCGCAAGGTCCGCAAGCGGAATTTCCGCGCTCTCTGGATCCAGCGCATCAACGCCGCCGTCCGCGAGCATGGCCTGACCTATGGCCGCTTCATCGACGGACTGACCAAGGCCGGCATCGAGGTCGACCGCAAGGTTCTCTCCGACATGGCCATCCACGAAGTCGAGGCATTCGGCGCGCTGGTTGCCGCCTCCAAGAAGCAGCTCGAATATCTCAAGAACGGCTCGCCCAACGAGTTTGAAAGCGCTGTCCACTAAGCCAGCGTTTCCCAGGGCATATTCGACATTGACCATCTGGGATCCCGCGCTGGCAGGGCTGGCGCGGGATTTTCCGTATCAAGGGCCTGGACAGGTCCCGGCAGTGCAACCGACCCCGAGCATTGGAACCTACGATGAGCGACCTCACCGCACTTGAACAGGCCATCATGGCCGACATCGCCGCCTCGTCCGACGAGGCCGGCATCGAGGCGGTCCGCGTCGCCGCGCTGGGCAAGAAGGGGTCGGTCTCCGAGCTGCTCAAGGGCCTGGGCTCGATGTCGCCCGAGGAGCGCCAAACCGCCGGTCCGGCCATCAACGGCCTCAAGCTCCGCGTCACCGATGCCATCGCCGCCCGCAAGTCCCTGCTGAGGTCGGAGGCGATAACGGCCCGGCTGAAGTCGGAGGCTGTCGATGTCACGCTTCCGGTGCATTCGTCGCCGGCCGAGCGCGGCCGCATCCACCCGATCAGCCAGGTCGTCGACGAGATCACCGCCATCTTCGCCGATATGGGCTTTTCCATCGCCGAAGGTCCCGACATCGAGACCGACTATTACAATTTCACCGCGCTGAATTTTCCCGAGGGCCATCCGGCGCGCGAGATGCACGACACCTTCTTCCTCGAGCCCGACGAGAGCGGCGAGCGCAAGGTCCTGCGCACCCACACTTCGCCGGTGCAGATCCGCACCATGGAATCCTCGCAGCCGCCGATTCGCATCGTCATTCCCGGCAAGACCTACCGGCAGGATTCCGACGCCACCCATTCGCCGATGTTCCATCAGGTCGAGGGGCTGGTGATCGACAGAACAGCCAATGTCGGCCACCTGCGCTGGGTGCTGGAGGAGTTCTGCAAGACCTTCTTCGAGGTCGACAATGTGGTGATGCGCTTCCGCCCATCCTTCTTTCCCTTCACCGAACCGAGCTTCGAGGTCGACATCCAGTGCGACCGTTCGTCGGGACCGATCGTCAAGTTCGGCGAGGGCACCGACTGGATGGAGATCCTCGGCTGCGGCATGGTGCACCCCAACGTGCTGCGCGCCGGCGGGCTCGATCCGGACGAGTATCAGGGCTTTGCCTGGGGCATGGGACTCGACCGAATCGCCATGCTGAAATACGGCATGCCGGACCTGCGCGACTTCTTCAATGCGGACGTCCGCTGGATGAGCCACTACGGCTTCCGTCCGCTGGACATGCCGACGCTGTTCGGGGGACTGAGCGGGTGAGCCAGCCGGCGCATTATTTCGTCACCGACATCGAAAGCGACGGCCCCGATCCCGCCCGCAATTCGATGCTGAGCTTTGCGACCGTGGTGGTGCGCGAAGACGGCGAAATGTGCGGCGAATTCGAAGCCGTGATGACCCCGCGCGCCGACCGCTCTCCCGACGAACAGACGATGAAATGGTGGGCCGGTCAGCCCGACGCATGGCAGGCGGCGACCTCCAATCCCGTCGATCCCGCTGATGCCATGAAGCGTTTCGCCGACTGGGTCGAGACCTATCCCCCGATCCGTTCCTTCGCGGCGCGCCCGGTGGCGTTCGACGGCGCCTGGATCGATCGGTACCTGCGCGATTTCGCAGGATCCTATCTTCTCGACATTCCCTATTGGGGACGCAACATCTTCACCGCAGGCGCACTCGACATTGGCGCCTATATGTGCGGCGTGCTGGGCCAGACGAAGATGCAGACGCTCGACACCGTGCTGCCGGCGGAATGGCTGGGGCATCATCCCCACACCCACCGCGCCATCGATGACGCGCGCGGCTACGCCTCGCTGCTCGCGACTCTGCTTCGCAGGGTCCACGGCGCCGGAAAACGGGAGGGCGGCCGATGACGGCATCCGCACCCCATCACGGCTCTTGCCGCTGCGGCCTGATTTCGGCGGAGGCGGGCTCCCCGCCGATCTGGCAGTCCTATTGCCATTGCCGCGATTGCCGCAAGCAGACCGGCGCGCCGGTGATGGCGTTTGTCGGCTTCCACACTGACAGCCTGACCTGGTTCGGCGAGCCCCGCAACTGGCGCGGCGCGGGCGGCGTGACGCGCATGTTCTGCAGTCATTGCGGCAGCCAGATCGGGTACACCGACGACCGTCTGCCGGGCGAAATCTATCTGACGTTGGGCTTCATGGATGAGCCGGAATCCTATCCGCCTGCCTCGCACGCCTTTGTCGAACGGCAACTGCCTTTCCTTCATCTGACAGACGATCTTCCGCGTTTCGACGGGTTTTCCGTAGAGCGCCCAACCAAGACGACGGAACAAGACCGATGAAATTCACCCTTTCCTGGCTCAAGGAACACCTTGAAACCGAAGCCTCGCTGGATCAGATCTGCGAGCGGCTGACAGCGATCGGCCTCGAAGTGGAGGACGTTGACGACAAGGCGGCGTACCGGCCCTTCACCATCGCCAGGGTCGTCTCCGCCGAGCAGCATCCGAATGCCGACAAGCTGCGTGTGCTGATGGTCGACGCCGGCGACGGCAAGCCGGTGCAGATCGTCTGCGGCGCGC
This sequence comes from Hoeflea marina, assembly GCF_003182275.1. Lineage (GTDB taxonomy): Bacteria > Pseudomonadota > Alphaproteobacteria > Rhizobiales > Rhizobiaceae > Hoeflea > Hoeflea marina. The sequence goes on along the minus strand of NZ_QGTR01000003.1, from coordinate 429,482 downwards.
CCAACGCCCGGGCCGGACTGATCGGCGCGCTGGCGCGCCCCGGCACCTATGTGCCAGGCATCGACGTCACGCTTGCTGTCGGCAATATCCGCGGCGTCGAAAGCCACGGCATGATGTGCTCGGAGAAAGAGCTCGACATGTCCGACAATCACGACGGCATTATCGACCTGCCCGAGGATGCCCCCGTGGGCACCTCCTTCGCCTCCTATGCCGGCCTCGACGATCCGGTCATCGAGATCAACCTGACGCCGAACCGCCCCGACTGCACCTCGATCTTCGGCATCGCCCGCGATCTTGCCGCCTCCGGCCTCGGCACCCTGAAGCAGCCCACGCCTCCTTCATTCAGCGTCGAGGGCAACACACCGGTCGAGGTCAAGATCATCCTCGACGACGAGGCTCTGTGCCCCGGCTTCGCCTACCGGCTGGTGCGCGGTGTGAAGAATGGCCCGAGCCCGCGCTGGATGCAGCAGCGGCTGTTGGCCATAGGCCTGCGGCCTATCTCGGCGCTGGTCGACGTCACCAACTACATGACCTTCGACCAGGGCCGCCCGATGCACGTCTTCGATGCGGCCAAGGTCAAGGGCGACCTGGTGGTGCGGCGCGCCCGGGAAGGCGAGGAGATCCTCGCGCTCGACACCCGCACCTACAAGCTCAATCCCTCCAATGTCGTCATCGCCGACGACAATGGTCCCGAATCCATCGGCGGCATCATGGGCGGCGAGAAGTCTGGCTGCGACGAAAACACCACCGATGTGCTGATCGAATCGGCGCTGTGGGATCCCATCAACATCGCCAGGACCGGCCGCGGTCACGGCATCATCACCGATGCACGCTACCGCTTCGAGCGCGGCGTAGACCCGGAATACATGCTGCCCGGTCTCGAGCGCACCACCGAACTGGTGCTGGAAATGTGCGGCGGCACCGCCGCGGCGGCCAAGGTTACCGGCTACAAGGGCTATGAAGGCAAGGTTGTCGATTTCCCCTTTTCCGAGATCAAGCGCCTGACTGGCCTCAATGTCTCGGATGACGAATCCCGCGAGATCCTCGCCGGCCTCGGCTTCGAGATGTCGGGCAGCGGAGAGCGGGTCGCGGTTGCGGTTCCGTCGTGGCGCCCGGATGTGGACGGCAAGGCGGATCTGGTCGAAGAGGTCATGCGCATTCACGGCGTCGATGAAATCAAGCCCGAGCCGCTGGCGCCGTCCGGCAGCGTCAACGGCAAGATCCTCACCACGCTGCAGATCCGCACGCGTATCGCCAAACGCTCGCTTGCAGCTCGCGGCATGATGGAGGCCGTCACCTGGTCGTTCATTTCCGAAGATCAGGCACGACTCTTCGGCGGCGGCAGTCGGGCGCTCAAGCTCGCCAATCCCATTGCGGCCGACATGTCGGACATGCGTCCGTCGCTGCTGCCGGGCCTGCTCTCGGCGGCCCAGCGGAATGCCGACCGCGGCTTTGGCGATGTGGCGCTTTTTGAAGTCTCCGGCACCTATGAGAATGACACGCCTGAAGGCCAGCGCCGGGTTGCGGGCGGCATCCGCCGCGGCACCGCATCGCTCGCCGGCGCCGGCCGCATGTGGTCGAATGCCGCCAAGGGCGGCGGCAAGCCGGTCGACGTCTTCGATGCCAAGGCCGATGCGCTTGGTGTGATCGAGGCCTGCGGCCTGCCGATGGCCAATGTGCAGATCGTGTCCGGTGGTCCGGACTGGTATCATCCCGGCCGGTCCGGAACCATCATGATGGGACCGAAGATCGTGCTGGGTCACTTCGGTGAATTCCATCCGGTGACCCTTGAGGCGCTCGATGTCTCGGGCGCGCTTTGCGGCTTCGAGGTCTACCTTGATGCCATGCCCGAGCCAAAGAAGAAGGCGACCCGCACCAAGCCGGCACTGGACCTTTCGCCGTTCCAGATGCTGCGGCGCGACTTCGCCTTCGTCGTCGACAAGGCGGTCGAGGCCGGCGCCATCATCAAGGCGGCAGCCGGTGCCGACCGCAAGCTGGTCGCCGGGGTCAATGTCTTTGATATTTTCGAAGGCGCCTCGCTGGGCGAGGGCAGGAAGTCTGTGGCGATCGAAGTCACCATCCAGCCGCGCGAGAAGACGCTCACCGACGAGGATCTCGACACGCTCGGCAAGGCGATCATCGCCAATGTGACAAAGTCCACCGGCGGGGTGCTGCGGGGGTGATGTGTGAGCACGGGCGGCAGATTTGCCGCCGCCCGAAATTTCCGGCGCCGTCGGCCTGAGGGAGGTCGCGCCGTTCACCAGGTCCGGAAATCTTTGATTGCACATTGACTCTCGCCATCCGGCACGGGAGAAATCCGTCCCGGCATAGGTGGCGAGAGCTGCCCTCCATTCGCGGAATGCAGCCACATGAACCCGATTCTGAACTCCGACAGCTACAAATACTCGCATTTTGCCCAGTATCCGCCTGAGACGGCGGCGATTTCGGCCTATATCGAGGCGCGGCCCGGCGGCCAGCACGATCAGGTGCTGTTCTTCGGCCTGCAGATGTTCTTGAAGCAATATCTCTCGCAACCCGTCACCATGGCCGATGTCGACGAGGCCGAGGAGATGATCACCGCGCACGGATTGCCGTTCAACCGCGGCGGCTGGGAACTGCTGGTCAGCCGCCACAACGGCATGCTGCCGCTGCTGATCGAAGCGCTGCCCGAGGGCGCGCTGGTGCCGACCGGCACGCCGTTGGTGCAGGTCCGGAACACCGATCCTGACTTCTTCTGGCTGCCGACCTTCATCGAGACCGCGCTGCTCCGCGCCGTCTGGTATCCGTCGACGGTTGCCACCGTCTCCCATGGCGCCCGCCGCATCATCGCCGCCTCGCTCGAGCGCACCTGCGACGAGCCGGGCGCGGTTCTGCCCTTCCGTCTGCATGATTTCGGCGCCCGCGGCACCACCTCCTTCGAGCAGGCCGGAATCGGCGGGGTTGCCCATCTGGTCAATTTCCTCGGCACCGACACGGTCAGCGCCCTGGTCTACGCCCGGAAATTCTACCAGGAGCCGATGGCGGGCTTCTCCATTCCCGCGGCCGAACATTCGACCATGACCAGCTGGGGCGAGGACCGCGAGACCGAGGCCTACCGCAACATGCTCACCCAGTTCGCTGGGCCCGGAAAGATGGTGGCGGTGGTGTCGGATTCCTACGATCTCTACCGTGCGGTCAAGAAGATCTGGGGCGAGGAACTCAAGGCCGAAGTCGAGGCTTCGGGAGGCACGCTGGTGGTCCGGCCCGATTCGGGAGACGCCACCCGCGTGCCCATCGACACGGTGGAAATGCTGGGCGAGATCTTCGGCTTCACCCTCAATCAAAAGGGCTACCGGGTGCTCAACCCGGCCGTCCGGGTCATCCAGGGCGATGGCGTCACACCGGAGACCATCCGCGTCATCCTCGGCCGGCTCGAGGATCAGGGCTGGTCGGCGGAAAACCTTGCCTTCGGCATGGGCTCGGGCCTGTTGCAGAAGGTCAATCGCGACACGCTGCGCTTCGCCATGAAGGCCAATGCCCGCCAGGATGTCGACGGCAACTGGCACGGCATCAACAAGAACCCGAAGACCGACCCGGGCAAGGCCTCCAAGCGCTATCGCCAGGCGGTGGTGATGGAGGGTGGCCGGCCGCTGGCCGTCGCGCTCAAGGATCTCGGCAACCGCGAAAACCTGCTGCAGCCGGTCTGGCGCGACGGCGAACTGCTCATCGACTGGACCCTCGCCCAGATCCGCCAACGGGCTGCGGGGGCCTGAACCCCGGCGATCCCCGTTGTCGCTCAGCTCTTGCCGTTCGCCCTGTCGAAGCGGATCAGTTCGTCGCCAGTGACGATGCCGTCGCCATCGTAATCGACCTTGCCGAGCGCCAACCTGTAGGCCTTGAACAGTCGCACCTTCTTTGCCTGGGCGTTGCCGCCATTGGCGCGCAGGTCAACAAAGACGCGGAATTCGTCGAATTCCAGCTGGCGGTTGCCATTGGCGTCGGCGGCGCGGAAATCCGCGGCCGGGCCCGCCAGAGCGGCCGGCGTCGCCATGCCGATCAGCATAGCGGTCAAAAGGGTCTGGGTGCGCAAGCGCGGTCTCCTGTTCTCACAAGGGGCATGGCCGCGCTGGGGCGCGGCGCGTCGGGCTGATTCTCAGGGATAGTCCGGCCCGGGTCAATGGCCGATCATGCTTCCGTTGCGGGCGAAAACACGCTAAGCCCGCCCGTCGGATTGCTGAAAAGGGAGAGACCATCATGTTTCGCTGGGGAATATTGTCCACCGCCAAGATCGGCCGCGAGCAGATCATTCCGCAACTGCAGGACAGCGTCAACGGCGTCGTCACGGCGATAGCCAGCCGCGACCTGAGTCGTGCCCGCGCGCTCGCCGACCGCTTCGGCGTTCCGCATGCCTTCGGCTCCTACGAGGAGCTTCTCGCCTCGCCCGACATCGACGGGGTCTACATTCCGCTGCCCACCTCGCAGCACATCGAATGGAGCATCAAGGCGGCACGCGCCGGCAAGCACGTGCTGTGCGAAAAGCCCATCGCGCTTCATGCCGACGAGATCGCGCCGCTGATCGCCGCCCGCGACGCCGCCGGAGTGCAGGTCTGCGAAGCCTTCATGGTCACCTATCATCCGCAGTGGCACAAGGTCCGGGCGCTGATCGCCGAGGGCGCCATAGGCAGGCTCCGCCATGTGCAGGGCGCGTTCAGCTATTTCAACACTGATCCGGCCAACATGCGCAACAATGCCTCGCTCGGCGGCGGCGGCTTGCCCGACATCGGAGTGTATCCGACGGTGGTCACCCGCTTTTCCACGGGCAAGGAGCCGGTCCGGGTGCAGGCGACGGTCGAGCGCGATCCGACCTTCGGCACCGACCGCTACGCCAGCGTCAAGGCGGAGTTCGACGGCTTCGAGCTGACCTTCTACTGCTCGACCCAGATGGCGCTGCGCCAGACCATGGTCTTCCATGGCGAGGAGGGCTATATCGAGGTCTCCGCCCCCTTCAATGCCGGCGATTTCGGCCACGCGACGGTGTCGCTGGAAAACCGCGGCCATGACGGCGCGCAGGTCTTCCGCTTTCCCGGCGTGCGCCAGTACCGGCTGCAGGCCGAGGCCTTTGTCCGTCGCGCCCAAGGCGGCGCTGAGCCCATCTTCACACTCGAGGATTCGGTTCGCAACCAGAAGCTCATCGACGCCATCTACCGAGCCGCCGGTCATGACGGCTGGGAGGCCGTCTGAACCGATGGTGCAGCCCGTGGTCCCGGAGTTTGCAAGTCACTGGGGGCCGATGTAAGCCATTGCCGTGACGGAGAAGGCTTACATCGAATCATTTTCGAGAGTTTAATCCGCTGATATGAAACACTGAATGAACCGGGCAAGGGGTCGCCCCATTCAGCAAATCCGATCCAAGGCGGGTGGAGGCTGCAGCATTCATGAATCGGGAACAGACCAACCGAATAAGGTTTGCGATCGAGGAATTGCTGCCTCCGATTCTTCGTGATTCACGGATATTCGTCCAGCTTTCGCGGCTTGTCTGGGGCAAGCATATCGACAAACTGGCGGATTTCCGGCGCCGGGCGCCCTTCCTGACGTCTGAAGAATACGAAGCTCTCTATACCGAGCATCCGCGTGTTCACAACGACACCGACAACTCGAAGGCCTGCATCGCTCAGATTGCCCTGGATCTGGTCGGCGACAGCGTTTGCGATGTTGGTTGCGGTACCGGTTTCCTGCTGCGAAACCTGGCCGAGCGGCGCAGCGAAATTGACCGCCGCCTTGTCGGGGTCGATTTTGTCATCCCCGATTTCTTCAGCGATGAAGGCATCGAGTTCGTCAAGGCGCCGATCGAAAATCTGCCCTTCGCCGATGAAGAGTTCGACACCGTTATCTGCACCCACGTCATCGAGCACATTCTCGATTATCGCAGGGCGCTCGCCGAATTGCGCCGCATCACCCGCAAGCGGCTGATCATTGTCGTGCCAAGGGAACGGGAGGCGATCTTCACCTTCAATCCTCATTTCAATTTTTTCCCTTACAAGCACAGCTTTCTGCGAGCCATTCAGCCGCTTCCGTTTGAATTCCGCTGCATGGATATCGGTCGCGATATCTATTTTGCCGAGGACAAGGCGAAACCGATTTGACGCGGACATTCACACTGGCGGGCCTCATACTGGTGCCCCTGATCATTTCGATTGGACAGATCCTGTTCAAGCGATCGAGTGACGCGCTCAGGGGCCCGGACGGCCCGCTGATGGGCCTGGCGGGTAGTGCGCATTTCTGGATTGCGCTGGTGCTCTACGGACTGGCAACACTGTCCTGGGTGTTCATCATACGCGACATGCAGATAGGCCGGGCTTACATGTTCATGGCCCTGTCCTATGTTTACATCCCCTTGCTGTCGCTGGTCTTTCTCGCGGAAGCCATCACCTTGATGCAGGTGCTGGGTGCCATCATCATCTGTGCAGGAATTGTCGTCAGCGGCATCAAGGCCTGAACGCACCAGGCAGCAACTGTCCGGAGTGGACGGGCTCTCCGGTCAGTGCTTGCCGAAGACGAAGTGTGAATAGCCCAGATAGGCAAAGATCGTCCCCATCGCAGAGCCGAGCGTCAGCGCGATATAGGGAGATAGCTGAGGCAGCGACAGCAAAGCTGTCGAGTAGGCTCCGAAATTGATCAATGCCGAGGTCACGCCGACACCGCTGTAACGAGCGCCTTCCGATACGAGCGACCGCCCCGAGGCGGCGAAGGTGAAGGTCCGGTTGATCATCCAGGTGCAGGCCATTGCCGATGCGATGCCGAGCGCGCGACCGGTGAACGGGTCGAGCGGCGTGTAACGCAGCGCCAGAAACAGCACGGCGACATCGGCGATGAAGCCGACGCCACCCGCCATCGCAAAAAAGAGCAGTTTTTTCATGCGGCCTTCTTGCTGGCCTTCCGGGCGGCGCTCGTCGTGACCGGCGAGACCTCGTTGCCATCGGCTGTTGCGCGCGCGGCCGGCGTGCCGCCGAAGCGCCGCTCGCCGCGGGCGGCCGGGATCGACATGTAGTGGATGCGCTTCTGCTCCGCTCGTCCGCGAGCCACGGAGTCGAGGATGATGCCGCTGGAAAAGATCACCAGCGCCATCATCATCATCGCCATCGACAGCACCCAGGTGGGCATCCGGGTGACCAGTCCGGTGTGGAAATACTCGCTGAGCACCGGCGCCATCAGCATCAGGCTCATGGCCATCATCATCAGGCTGAGACAACTGAAGAAAGCGAAGGGGCGCGTCTCCTTCATCAGCATGGCGAACATCCAGAGGATCTTGCCGCCGTCCTTGAAGGTCGACAGCTTCGATTCCGAGCCTTCCGGACGGCGCCCGTAATCCAGCATCAGCTCGGCCACCGGAAGCCGCAGCACCGACGCGTGCACGCTCATTTCGGTCTCGATCTCGAATCCGCCCGAGACGGCGGGAAAGCTGCGGGCGAAGCGTCGGCTGAAAGCGCGGTAGCCGGAAAAGATGTCCGTGAAGTCCGGTCCGAAGATGAACCGGTAGAGCCGGTTGAAGATCGAGTTGCCGAAGGCGTGGCCGCGGCGGCCGGCATCGACGGTGACTTCCCTGCGTGTACCCACCACCATGTCGCAACGCTCGGTAAGCAGGGTGCGGATCAGATCCGGCGCGTCCGCAGGCGAATAGGTGCCGTCGCCATCGGCCATGAGATAGATGTCGGCCTCGATGTCAGAGAACATCCGCCGCACGACATGACCCTTGCCCTGGCGCGATTCGCGCACCACCGTGGCCCCGGCAAGCGCGGCCTTCAGGGCGGTCTGATCGCTGGAATTGTTGTCATAGACATAGATCCGGGCGCCCGGCAGCGCCTCGCGGAAGCCAGCCACGACAGCGCCGATCGTCTGTGCCTCATTGAAGCATGGCAACAGCACCGCGATCTCGAGATCGTTCAACAATCCGTCACTCATGCGCACCCCGAATCTGTCCGGCGCCGCGCCGGAAGTCGCTTTACTATTTCTTGAGAAGGTTAAGGCTAGGTTGAGCGGCGCCCGAAATCGCATCTGGAGCCCTCCGTGAATCGCAGCGAATTATGTATCAGGCCTTCGCCCGCAGCTTTCCACGTCTCGCCATCACAGGCTGGTGGCGGCTTGGAGGCGCTGCACAAGCCGGTGGCGATCGCGTTCGCGATCTTCGTCCTGCTGACAGTTATCATGCACTTTTTCGGCTACACCGATTATATAGGCAGTGACAATGACGACGTCATGCGGCTCGTTGAGGTGCGGGACCTGCTGGGTGGGCAGGGCTGGTTCGACATGACTCAGTATCGGCTGGGTATGGCCGAGGGCACTCAGATGCACTGGTCCCGTCTTGTCGATCTGCCAATCGCGGGTCTGATCCTGTTCTTTTCGGCGTTCTTCGGACAGACTCTCGCAGAAGCCGCCGCGCTCTTTGTCTGGCCGCTGCTGACTGCGGTGCCGATTTTGTATGGCCTGGCACTCGGCGCGCGCTCGCTCGGCGGTGTTGTGGCTTCCACGATGGGTCTCGTCGCCGCTTTCCTGTTCGTCATGGGCGGCAGCCGGTTTCACCCTGGTTCCATCGACCATACCAATGTGCAACTCGGCATCATGGCGGTCATCGCCGCTTGCCTCGTCTCACCCTGGCAGTCGCCCCGGGCCTTTGCCATGGCCGGCTTCGGCGCAGCACTGGCCGTCGCCATTGGTGTTGAAACAACGCCGCATGTCGCCGTCGCCTGCATCTTGGTTGCATTGCTTTGGGCATGGCATGGCGAGACCATGCGCGCCTCTGCCGGGGCATTTGCGCTCGTCGTCGCGCTGTCGCTGTCGGGCTTCTTCTTTCTGACTGTTCCACCAGGCCACTACAGCGTGGTTGTCTGTGATGCGCTGTCGACCGGTTTCTATGCTTTGGGCGTGGTCGGCTCCGGCGGTCTCTTTCTGGCGGTGTCGCTCGCCTCGCGGCAGAGCTTTGCAATCCGTCTGGCTTCGCTGGGTGCCGTGGGTGCAGCAACGGGTGCGCTGGCACTGCTGATCGCGCCCGCTTGTCTGAGCAATCCGCTGGCAAACCTTGACCCGCTGCTGGTCACCATGTGGCTCAACAACGTCACCGAGGCGCAATCTGTCTGGTCCCAGTTCGCCATCGAACCCTGGACCTCGGCCATCTTCTATGCCGTACCGCTGCTGGCCATGATGGTGTGCGCCGCCAGGGTGCTTCGTCGGGAGAGGGCGCAATCTCATCTGGTGCTGTTCGCCCTGATCTTCGTCTCCTACGCCATAACCCTGATCCAGGTTCGCGGCGCGGTGTTTGCCAACATGCTCTCGTTCATTCCGCTGGCTGCCTTGGTCGCCGACCTCCGGGACCAGGCGCGTGCCGATCCCAAGAATGTCCGCAAGGGGGTTCTGTTCGCCGGCGCGGCATTGGCGTCCATCCCCTTTGTCTGGGGACTCGCCGGACTTGGATTGATGAGGGGATATGAAGCAGCCATTGGCAGGGAATCCGATGCTGTTGCCGTAGCCGAGGAACCTGTATGCACCGACGGGACCGCCATGCTGCCCTTGAGTCGCGAGCCCGCCGGCGTCGTCGCGGCTGCCTCAAATCTCGGTGCTCCCATCCTGCGCTTCACCGATCACCGGGTGTTGTCTGCGCCTTACCATCGCAACCAGGCTGGGATGTTGGCTGAACTCCAGGCCGGCATGGCACCTCCCGCGGCCGCCGAGACGATATTGCGAAAGGCGGGCGTAACCCTGGTCGCGTTCTGCAAGTCTGACCCGCAAGTGAAAAATATGTCCGAAGCCGAGCCAGCGGGTCTGTACGCTCATCTCGGCAATGGGAAGATCCCCGGATTCCTTGAGCCGATACCTGCCACGATGGCCAAGCCATTGCAGATTTTTCGTCTTCGTTGATGATCCGGTGGACAAGCCTAAACCGGCGAAATCACGGGTTCCCCTGTTGGCGGTTTTCAAGCCGCATCGCGGCCGGTATCCTCGGCAAAGTGATTTGCCTGGTCCCTGCACCAGGGCTGGCCCCGCGGAGTTGAGACATGACCGGTTATGACAGCCTTCTGCGCGGCTCGATCGCGGCATTGCTCGCGGCCGCGGTGCTTGCCGCTCCGGTTCACGCTGGCGCGGCCGATGGCTCGAAGCCGGCCAAGCAGCTTTTCGGCGCGGCCGCCCTGCCTGCCATGCTGGCGCCCCAGCCCGTAGGCTTCTATGCCAAGGGCTGTCTGGCGGGCGGCGTGGCATTGCCTGCCGATGGCCCCACGTGGCAGGTCATGCGCCCGTCGCGCAACCGCAACTGGGGCCATCCCGACCTGGTGGCGCTGGTCGAGAGGCTCTCCCGCGACGCAGCCGCCAGCGATGGCTGGCCCGGCCTGCTCGTCGGAGACATGGCCCAGCCGCGGGGCGGGCCGATGATCACCGGTCATGCCTCTCACCAGGTTGGCCTCGACGCTGACATATGGCTCACGCCGATGCCGGCGCGGACGCTTTCCAGGCAGGAGCGCGAGGAGGTCTCCGCCACATCGATGCTGAAGAAGGATTCGCTCTACGTGGATCCGAAGATCTGGACCCAGGCGCGCGCCAATCTGCTCATGCGCGCGGCCAGCTATCCGGAAGTGCAGCGCATCTTCATTCATCCCGGCATCAAGAAGATGCTGTGTGACACCTGGAAGGGCGACCGCTCCGATATGGGCAAGCTCAGGCCCTATTGGGGCCATCACTACCATTTTCACATCCGCATCAAATGCCCGCCTGGTGCCACCGGCTGCACCCCGCAGGCCGATATCGGCAGGGGCGACGGCTGCGACAAGTCGCTGGCCTGGTGGTTCACGGACGAGCCGTGGAAGCCGGCAAAGCCCGATGCCAAGCCGAAGCCGAAGCCGCGCGAGGTCATGCTGTCCGATCTGCCGGCGGCCTGTTCGGCCGTGCTTGATGCGCGCTCGCCGGCCTCCGCGGCCGCTGCGACCGTCCGAGCCGGTGGCGTGGCAGCCCCCGCTGCTCCGGGGGCAGCCGCAGCCATATCGGCGATGGCCCTTGCTCCGTCCGCCATTCCCGTCCCGACTCCGCGGCCCGCCAATCCCTGAGAAAGACCACGGGTCCTGAGAAAAGGGCCCCGGGCCCATATTCATAGCCACGCGCAAACCCACTATAATCTGTCATTCAAATCGATTAGATGTCCACTGGAACTCCGAGATCCTCGACCCGTGAGCGCTATGACCGAGAAGCCTGCCATCGCCCTGATTGCCCATGACCTCATGAAGGATGCGATGGCTGACTTCGCCCGCACCCATGAAGCCGTGTTGTCCGGATTTTCGATCGTTGCCACCGGCACGACCGGCCAACGGGTCATCGAGGCCTGCCCCGGGCTCGATGTCACCGCGCTGAAGAGCGGTCCACTCGGCGGCGACCAGCAGATCGGCGCGCTGATTGCCACGGGCGGGGTCACGCTGCTGGTCTTCTTTGTCGATCCTTTGACCGCCATGCCGCATGATGTCGACGTGAAGGCCCTCACACGGCTGGCGATCGTTTATGATATACCTCTGGCGCTCAACCGAGCGACCGCGGAGCCGCTGCTTCGCGCGCTGGGTTGAACATCGGAATGCAAGTGCTGCAAACTGGCGAATGACGATTTGCCGATCAATGACGGGAGTCCAGACCATGTCGAACCAGTCCGATCACCAACACACAATCCCCTTTCCCATCCTGATCGGCGACATAGGTGGCACCAATGCGCGCTTTGCCATCCTTGTGGATGCCTATGCCGAGCCCAAGCAGTTTCCGACGCTGGCGACGGCGGACTTCGCCACCATCGACGACGCCATCCAGGCGGGCGTGCTCGACAAGACCGCGGTGCAGCCGCGCTCGGCCATCCTGGCCGTCGCCGGCCCGGTCAAGGGCGACGAGATCGACCTCACCAATTGCGACTGGGTGGTCCGTCCCCACGACTTGATCGCCCATCTCGGGTTTGACGAGGTGGTGGTGATCAACGATTTCGAAGCCCAGGCGCTGGCCGCCGCCTCGCTCGAGGCGGAGCATCTTCAGCAGATCGGCGGCGGAGAGATCCTGCCGTCGGCATCGCGGGTGGTGGTCGGTCCCGGTACCGGGCTCGGCGTCGCGGGTCTGGTCCATGCCCGCCACACCTGGTTTCCGGTTCCGGGCGAGGGCGGCCACATCGATGTCGGGCCGCGCACCGAGCGGGACTACGATCTCTTTCCGCACTACGAGACCATCGGTGGCCGGGTGTCGGCGGAGCAATTGCTGTGCGGCCGCGGCCTGATGAACATCTATCTCGCCGTCTGCAAGGTCGGCGGCATGGAGATGCGCGCCGCCAACCCCTCGGAGGTAACCACCACCGGTCTCGATGGCAGCGATGCCGCAGCCACCGAGACCCTGTCGCTGTTCGCCACCTATCTGGGCCGCGTCGCCGGCGACCTCGCCCTGATCTTCATGGCGCGCGGCGGGGTCTACCTGGCCGGAGGCATCTCGCAGAAGATCATTCCGGCGCTCAAGCGTCCCGAGTTCCGCCAGGCCTTCGAGGACAAGGCACCCCACGGCGCCATCCTCAAGTCGATCCCGACCTTCGTCGTAACCCATCCGCTGGCGGCCCTGTCCGGCATGGCGGCCTATGCGCGGACTCCGGTGCGCTTTGGTGTCGCAACCGAAGGCCGGCGCTGGAAAGCATAGGCAAAGCGGCCCGAAACCGTTATAGAACCGCCGCAAGCCAGAACCCGGACCGCGAATGCGTGTCCTTTGAACGCGATGCGGAGTGATGCCGCGGACGCGGGAACACGGGACGACAGATCTTTGGACCAGCACGTTGAGCAGAAGAAGCGCCGGATGAGACTGGATTCGCTGACCGATGTCGTCAAGCGAATCATCCAGGAAAACGGACGTGACTATGTCCGCGACTATCTGGTGGCGGCGCTCTGCCTCATCACCGTGGCGGGCACCACCGCCTTCACCGCATGGATCATGGAGGACGTCGTCAACGAGGCCTTCGCCAAGAAGAATGCCGACGTGGTCTGGATGATCTGCGCCGGGGTGCTGCTCGCCTTCATCATCCGCGGATTGGCGTCCTACGGCCAGGCTGTCATCCTGTCGCGCATCGGCAACAACCTGGTGGCGCGCTATCAGAGCCGACTTATGCGGCATCTGATGGCGCTCAACGTCTCGTTCTTCTCCAGCAGCCGTTCGGCCCAGATCGCCGCCCAGATCAGCCAGAATGTGTCGGGCATCCGCGACGTGATGAATCTGACCATCACCTCCTTTGCCCGCGATCTTCTCACCCTTGTGGCGCTCGTCGGCGTCATGGTCGCCAAGGATCCGCTGCTGTCGCTGATTGCCTTTGTGGTGGCGCCGCCGGTGCTGCTGGCGCTGCAGTACATTTCCAAGCGCCTGAGAATCGCGACCCGGGAATCCATCAATCTGAACAGCCGCGTGCTTGGGGCAATGCAGGAGACGGTGCAGGGCATCACCATCGTCAAGGCTTTCACCATGGAAGGCGTCATCGGCGCGCGGACCCAGGAGATCATCCAGTCCGCCGAGGAGCGGTCCAACCGCATCGCGCGGCTGAGCGAACGCACCTCGCCGCTCACCGAATCGGTGGCCGGGCTCGCCATTTCGGGCGTCATTGCATATGCGTCGTTCCGCTCCATCTACGGCGACGTTCTTCCCGGCGCCTTCTTCTCCTTCATCACCGCGCTGCTCTTGGCCTATGATCCGGCCCGGCGCCTGGCGCGGTTGCAGATCAGCCTGGAGCGCGCCGCGGTCAATGCGCGCATGATCTACGAGATTCTCGACATGGTTCCGGCCCAGGGAGACCGTGCCGACGCCCGGCCGCTGGAAGTCAAGGGCGGCGAGATCGAGTTCCGCGACGTGCGTTTCACCTATCACGAGGGCGAGGTGGTTCTCGATGGCGTCAGCTTCGTCGCCGAGGCCGGCAAGACCACGGCCATCGTCGGGCCGTCGGGTGCGGGCAAGTCGACCCTCATCAGCCTGGTGCCGCGCTTCTACGACCCGAGCTCCGGCACGGTGCTCATCGACGGCACCGACATCGCCGATGTCACCAAGCAGTCGCTGCGCTCCGCGCTCGCCTATGTCTCGCAGCAGCCCTGGCTGTTCGAGGGCAGCATCGCCGACAACATCCGCTATGGCCGTCCCGACGCCACCGACGCCGAGGTGCAGGAGGCGGCGCGCATGGCGCAGGCGCATGACTTCATCCTCGCCCAGCCCCGGGGCTACGACACGCCGCTGGGCGAGAACGGCGCCAATCTCTCCGGCGGCCAGCGGCAGCGGGTGTCGATCGCGCGCGCGCTCGTCCGCAACGCGCCGATCCTGCTGCTCGACGAGGCCACCTCGTCGCTCGACAATGAATCCGAGGCCGCGGTGCAGAAGGCGCTCGACACCGCCATGACAGGGCGCACCGTCCTGGTCATCGCCCACCGGCTCTCGACCATCGCCAAGGCAGACCGCATCATCGTCATGCAGGACGGCCGTATCGTTGAAAGCGGCACCCATGGCGAACTGACCAAGAGCGACGACGGGCTCTATGCCCGGCTGCAGCGACTGAACAAGGAGGCCGACAGCGCCGGCGATCCGCCAGACACCTCTGCCCCCGCGGCGAAGAAGGCGAGACGGCGTGCGGCCAGCACGGGGACCCAGTCATGAGCGATGAAACAGGCAGCATGGGACTTGTGGTGGTGGGCGCGGCCGGCAGGATGGGCCAGACCCTGATCCGCGTGATCGCGGAGACCGATGGCGTCCACCTCGCCGGCGCCATAGAGCGCGCCGGATCGCCGGCTTTGGGCAAGGATGCGTCGATGATGGCGGGCGCGGGGGAATCGGGCATCATCGTCTCCGACGATCCGCTGCCGGTTTTCGCCGTCGCCGACGGCGTCCTCGATTTCACCTCCCCGACTGCGTCGCTGGAGTTCGCCGATCTCGCCGCCCAGGCCCGCATCGTCCACGTGCTCGGCACCACAGGCATGGCGCCCGAGCATGACCGGCGCCTGATTGCGGCCGGCCGCCACGCCCGCATCATCAAGTCGGGCAACATGAGCCTCGGGGTCAACCTGCTTGCGGTGCTGGTGCGCCAGGCGGCGCGGGCGCTGGAAGCAGCCGACTGGGACATCGAGGTGCTCGAAATGCACCACCGCCACAAGGTCGACGCGCCGTCCGGCACCGCGCTGCTGCTTGGCCAGGCAGCCGCGCAGGGTCGCGGCGTGGCGCTCGACGCGGCCAGGGTCTCCGTCCGCGACGGCCATACCGGCCCGCGCCCGGAAGGCGCCATCGGCTTTGCCACGTTGCGCGGCGGCTCGGTCATCGGCGAGCATTCGGTGCTCATCGCCGGCGAGGGCGAGATCATCGAGCTCAACCACCGCGCGCTCGACCGTACGATCTTTGCCCGCGGTGCCGTCAAGGCGGCGCTGTGGGGACGCAGCCGGAAGCCCGGCTTCTACTCCATGCTTGATGTCCTCGGCCTCGCCGACGAGGCCTGATTTTCCAACAGAAGGAAGCGACCATGTCCGGAACCCTCGTGCTCGTCCGCCACGGCCAGAGCGAATGGAATCTGAAGAACCTGTTCACCGGCTGGAAGGACCCCGACCTCACCGAACTCGGCGTGGAGGAGGCCAAGGCGGGGGCCCTGGCGCTCAAGGATTACGGGCTCACCTTCGATGTCGCGTTCACCTCGGTGCTGATACGCGCCCAGCACACACTCGACCTGATCCTCGATGGCATCGGCCAGCAGGGCCTCGACACCATCCGGGACCAGGCGCTCAACGAGCGCGATTACGGCGACCTTTCCGGCCTCAACAAGGACGACGCGCGCAAGAAGTGGGGTGAGGAGCAGGTCCATATCTGGCGCCGGTCCTACGATGTGCCGCCGCCCGGCGGCGAAAGCCTCAAGGACACCGGAGCCCGCGTCTGGCCCTATTACATGACCGAGATCCTGCCGCGCGTGCTGCGCGGCGAGACCGTGCTGGTGGCCGCCCACGGCAATTCGCTGCGCTCGCTGCTGATGGTGCTCGACCGGCTCGATCGCGAGCAGATCCTCTCGGTCAACCTCGCCACCGGCGTGCCCATGGTCTACAAGCTCAACGCCGATTCCACCGTCGCAAGCAAGGAAGTCCTGGGCGACATGTCCGCCGCCCATTGAGCTGAAGCGCCAGGGGCCGGCTTCGGTCCAGCCCGCGGGCCCCGAGGATTTCAGCGCGCTTCAACTGCAGGTCAGTTGCCCGGTTTCCCAGCCGAGCATCGCGCGCTTGCGTGTGATGCCCCAGTGATAGCCGGTCAGCGCCCCGGACTTGCCCAGCGCCCGGTGGCATGGCACCACGAAGGAGATCGGGTTGCGGCCGACCGCTGCGCCCACGGCGCGTGACGCCGTCGGCTGGCCGATTGCGCGGGCCACGTCCGAATAGGTCGAGGCAGTCCCCAGCGGGATGCGCAACAGCGCCTCCCAGACGCGGACCTGGAAATCGGTGCCGATCAGCACCACCCTGAGCGGCTGGTCCCGATTCCACGCGTCGGTGGAAAACACCCGTCTGGCGTAGCCCGCAGTGCTCTCCTGGTCGGCGATCAGCCTCGCCCCGGGCCACCGCCGCGCCATGTCCTCAAGCGCCGCCGCCTCGCCGCCGGGATCGGCAAAGGCCAGCCCGCACAGACCGCGGTCCGTGGCCATCACCACCGCGGTGCCGAAGGGCGATGGGTGGAAGCCGTAGCGCACCGCCAGACCGGCGCCGCCGGACTTGAATTCGCCCGGGCTCATCGCCTCATGGGTGACAAAGAGATCGTGCAGCCGCCCGGGACCCGACAGGCCGAGCTCCAGGCTGGCGTCGAGCAGCGGCAGGCCCTCGGCGCCGATGAGCCGGCGGGCATGGTCCAGCGTCACCGCCTGCAGGAACGCCTTCGGCGTCAGTCCCGACCAGCGGCTGAAGGTCTTCTGCAGTTTGCTGGGCGTGACGCCAAGGTCCGACGCGATGTCCTCGAGCGATGGCTGCGACTGGAAATCGAGCGTGATGCGCTCGATCACCTGACGCACGAGCTCGTAATCCGCGCCCACGGGCGTGATGTCGCGGTCAAGTGTGGCTTGTATCGTCATGGCGGTTCTCCTTGGCCGCACTCAATCATGCGGCCGGCCCGCGCGCCACCCGAAACACGCCGCCCCATTGCGCCGGGTCAGCGCCGCTTGACGGTCGCCAGAGCGCGCTGGAAGGCGCTCGCAAAGCTTTCCTTGTCGAGCGGGTTGAGGAACGATCCGATTTCGGTCTGCCGGCCCTGTCCGGAGACCAGCATGCCGGTGATTCCGATCTCCTCGTGCCTGGAGATGTCGAAGCGGGTCCAGAACGGGTTGAACCGGACTTCGGTCGCCCGGCCCGATGGCGCCAGCTTGCGGATGATCAGGTTGGTCCGAGAGACCTGGACATATTCGCTTGCCCGTCCGGAGCGGTAGCTGAGCCAGAATGCGCCCACCAGCAGCACCATGTCGAGCCCGGCAAAACCGACCACGGGCCAGGCGCGGGCGGCGGCGAAGATCACGATCTGCGTCAGCGTGACGCCGCCCGCCAGGATCATCACCACGGTAAAGCCGGTCCGGCCGAGGGAGCGGTAGGGGGTCAGCGTTGCTTCGAAGACCGGTTCGTCGTTCATGGGTGCCTGCCGATTGCCAAGTCCGTTGCGGGCCGATTATAGAACCATGATGGAAAAGCCCAAGCGCCAAAAAGTCACAGCCTCAGGCGGCAAGATTGTGGCCAAGACCAGACCTGCAAATGGCGCGCGCCAAAAATTTCCCCGCGCCAGGATCCCATACACCATGGAGGAGATCCGCGAGATCTTCTGCCGCTTCTCGGTGCAGCGCCCGGAGCCCAAGGGAGAGCTCGAGCATGTCAATCCGTTCACGCTGGTGGTGGCGGTGGCGCTGTCGGCGCAGGCTACCGACGCCGGCGTCAACAAGGCGACACGGGCGCTCTTCGCCGTCGCCGACACCCCGCAGAAGATGCTGGATCTGGGCGAGGAACGGGTGCGGGACCTGATCAAGACCATCGGTCTCTACCGCAACAAGGCGAAGAATGTCATCGCGCTCAGCCGCAGGCTGGTCGACGAGTTCGGCGGCGAGGTGCCGCGCAGTCGCGAGGAGCTGGTGACGCTCCCCGGCGTGGGCCGCAAGACCGCCAATGTGGTGCTGTCGATGGCCTTCGGCGAGCCCACGCTAGCCGTCGACACCCATGTCTTCCGCATCGGCAACCGGCTCAGGATCGCGCCCGGCAACACCCCCGACGAGGTCGAGCAGGCCTTCCTGCGCATCATCCCCGAGGACTATCTCTTCCATGCCCACCACTGGCTGATCCTGCACGGACGCTATTGCTGCAAGGCGCGCAAGCCCGAATGCGAGCGCTGCGTCATCGCCGATCTGTGCAGGTCGCTGGAAAAGACCTGCGACATTCCGGCGCCGCTGGTCGAGCTGCCGGCGCAGATCGCCTGATATCCATCAAGCCGCAAGCCCGTCGATCAGCGCGGCGATGGCCTCTTCGCATTGGTGGCGATCGGCGCCGGTTTCGATCGCCAGCGCGGCGCGGTCGAAGGCCGCCGACAGCAGCACGGCCAGCATGTCCGCAAGGGCGCCATTGCGCCCGCCTGAAAGCAGGACGTGGAGACCGTCTTTCAGGCTTGCCTCGGCGGTCTCCGTGTCGATGGCGCGCATCGTGTCAGCGCCGAGCACCGCCGGACCGTCAAGAAGCAGAAGCCGGGCCCGGCCGGGCTTGGACATGGCGTCGAAATAGCCCCGACTGCCAGCCACGATGGCCTCGCGCGGGTTCATGACCGGGGATGTCCCGGCTTCGATGGCCGCGGCGACGTCAGCCGCCTCGCGCTCGATGACGGCGCGGAAGAGAGCTCTCTTGTCCTCGAAATGATGGTAGAGCGCGCCTCGCGTCACGCCAGCCAGGGCAACGATGTCGGGCGTGGCGGTCTCGGCATAACCCCGTTGGATGAAGAGACTGCGCGCCGCATCGATGAGCGCCTGGCGCATGGCGTCTGTGCGCTCCTTGTTCGATCGTCGCATATCACCCATTTACATACAGACAGAATGTTTCTATTTTCCAATACAGACTGACTGTATGTGATCTGCAAGGACCTGGAAAGATGAAGACCACCAGCTACTATCCCGTCCTCATGACCCGCGATGTCGCCGCAACGGCGGCCTTCTACATCACCCATTTCCGCTTCGAGGCGCTGTTTGCGAGTGACTGGTATGTGCACCTTCAGTCGCGGGATGACGCCCGCGTCGCGCTCGCGGTGCTTGACGGCCAGCATTCCACGATTCCGGCCGATCGACGCGGAGGTGTCTCGGGCCTGTTGCTGAATTTCGAGGTGGAGGATGTGGACCAGGTCTATGGCGACATCCGTGCCGCCGGACTGCCGATCCTCAAGGAGATCTGCGACGAGGACTTCGGACAGCGCCATTTCATCACCGTCGATCCGAACGGGGTGCTGATCGACATCATCAGGCCGATACCGCCAAGCGCCGCCTTTGCCGCCCACTATGACGCGTCGGCGCTCCCGACCTGACCAGGCGAAGGCGGATTCAGCCGGGCCGCCCCCGCCGTTGCTCGACACGCTTGTAGAGATGCACCATCATGCTGGCGGCGAACATCGGCGTGAGCAGGTTCAAGAGCGGCACCGACAGGAAGGCGGCGATCACCAGCCCGGCCAAAAAGACGGTCGTCGAATGCCGCGATCTGAGCCGCCGTGCCTCGGCCGGACTCATGAAGCGCGAGGCCGCGAACTCGAAATATTCCCGACCCAGCAGGTAGCCGTTGACCAGGAAGAAGGCCATCAGGTTGATGCCGGGCACGATCAGCAGCATCAGCGCGAACAGGTTGCCGATTGCCACCACGACAAGGAATTTTAGCGACTGGCCGATGGCGTCGCCAAGCGGCATCGCCTTTCCTGGCGGGTCGAGCGGATAGTCGCGCTGCTCGATCACTTCGGCGATGTCGTCGAGAAAAAGCCCCGCCACCACGGCCGTCACCGGCGCCACGAACAGCGCCAGCGCCAAGGCCAGCCCGAAACCGGCGATCACGGCCGCCACGGTGGCTGCCCAGCCCGCCCAGTCGGGCAGTCCGGGCAGGAAGCTTCCGAGCCACGGCATGACCAGGTTGGAGAAGGTCGATTCAAGGCCGAACCAGAGGCCGATGAGAATCAGCAGCGTAAGCCCGAGCGACTTCCACAGGATCGAGCGGGACGCCGGCGACAGAAGATTGGCGGCGGCAAGCCGCGCGGCGTCGAGGATCATGGCGCGATTTCCAGTTTCAGACCATCGCCATGTGGGGATCGGCGCGGTTTCCGTCAACCTGCCGCCTGGCACGCCGGGCCTCGGCGGGTCCGGACCCCCGCTTGGGCTGCGGCGTGACAAGGCTTCACAAATCAGCCATGATTCGCGCGCCTCACCATATCGGCGCCAAGTTCGGCGTCTGCCAGTTTGCCATCGGAAACCCCATGTCCGCACCGCGGATTCGCCCCGCCACGATCGACGACATCGACGCGCTAGACGGCATCGAGCAGGCAACGTTCTCGACCGACCGGATATCGCGGCGCTCGTTCCGCGCCCTGATCGACCGGCCGACGGCGGCTACCCTTGTGGCCGAACTCGACGGCGTTCTCGCCGGCTACACCATGATCCTGTTTCGTGCCGGCACGGGCATGGCGCGGCTCTACTCGCTGGCCGTCTCGCCGGCCTTCGCCGGCAAGGGGGTCGGGAGGGCGCTGCTTGCCGCCGCCGAGCACGCGGCCATGGAGCATGACCGGATCCTCCTCCGGCTTGAGGTGCGCGAGGACAATGTCGGCGCCATCGGCCTCTACAAGTCTGCCGGCTACCGGCGCATCGGACGCCACGACGGCTACTATGAGGACGGCATGGCCGCCCTGCGGCTCGAGAAGCTCCTGCGCGGCCAGGACATCACGCGCTCGCAGACGCCGTTCTACGAACAGTCGACCGACTTCACCTGCGGCTCGGCCTGCCTGCTGATGGCGCTGGGCCGATTCCGCTCGCCCGATTTTCTCACCCCGCTGTGGGAAATCCGGCTCTGGCGCGAGGCCACCACGGTGTTCATGCTGGCCGGGCCCGGCGGCTGCGAGCCTTACGGGCTCGCTGTTGTCGCCCGCGATCACGGCCTGGTTCCCGAGGTCTGGTGCTCGACCCACGACATGCTGTTTCTCGAGACCGTCCGCGACGCCGAGAAGCGCCGGGTGATGGAACTGGCGCAGACCGATTTCCGCGCCCGCGCAGCCGAGGCGGGCATTGCCACTCATATCGGGGCCTTCACGATGGACGCGCTGCGCGACCGGCTGGCGCGCGGCGATGCCGCCATCGTGCTGGTCAGCGGTTACCTGATGATGGGCAAGAAAGTTCCGCACTGGGTTCTTGCTCACGGCGACGACGGGCGCCACATTCTCGTTCATGACCCGTGGGTGGAGGACGAACTGGGCGAGACGGCCGCCGATGCGGCCAACATTCCCGTCCCCTACGCCATTTTTGACCGAATTGCCCGTTATGGCCGCACAGGGCTGCGCGCCGCGGTCCTGATTGAGGGAAACACCTCGCATGTCTGACTGGATCATCCTGGCCACCGCGCTGACCGGCTTTGACCATGCCGCCACCAAGCACAAGGTGCTCGCCACGCGGGACTACCTTGCCCGGCCCGACCTGTTTCGCGGCGCCCGCCCCAACATTATCAACCTGTCGCGCTCCTACAGCTACCAGAGCCGCGGCTACTATGCCTCGCTGCTGGCGGCCGCCCGCGGCCAGCGCGTCATTCCCTCGGTCGAGACCATCATCGACCTGTCGGCGCGCAAGCTCTACGAGAATTCGATTCCGGAGCTCGAGGACGTGCTCAACAAGGGGTTCGGCAAGTCGGAAGAGCCCGCTCCGGCGCGGCTGAAGATCTATTTCGGCACCTCCACGGATCCGCGCTTCGAGCGCTTCGGACGCCAGTTGTTCGACTGGTTCCGCGCGCCGGTGGTGGAAGTGGCGATCAAGGACGGGAAATGGCGGTCCATCAGCCGCATCAGCCTGCTGCCGGTCGCCAAGCTCACCGGCGCCGACCGGGATGCGTTCTTCGAGGCCATGGCCATCTACACCGGCCGCCAGTGGCGGGACGCCAAGTCGCGCACCCCCGCGCGTTATTCCATCGCCACGCTGATGGATGCCAACGAGGCCATGCCGCCCTCGTCGGTGGAGACCCTGAGGCACTGGGCCCGCATCGCCGCGCGCATGGGTGTTGCGGTCGAGCCGATCGGCAGGAAGGATCTGGCGCGGCTCGCCAATTTCGACGCGCTGTTCATCCGCGAGACCACGTCGATCTCCAACCACACCTACCGCTTTGCCCGCCGCGCCCAGCAGGAGGGGATGCCGGTCATCGATGACCCGGTCTCCATGATCCGCTGCACCAACAAGGTCTATCTCGACGAGCTGATGGCGGCCAACGGCGTGCCGGTGCCGCAGACCATCATGGTCATCGGCGTCGAGGACCTGCAGCGGGCGGCCGACACGCTGGGCTTCCCGATGGTGCTCAAGATCCCGGATTCCTCGTTCTCGCGCGGCGTCTCCAAGGTCAAGAACATGGAGGAACTGCGCAAGCTCGCCGGCGCCTGGCTGGCCGATTCCGATGTGCTGATCGCGCAGAAATACATGCCGACCAGCTTCGACTGGCGCATCGGCGTGCTTGGCGGCAAGCCGCTGTTTGCCGTGCAGTATCTGATGGCCAAGCAGCATTGGCAGATCGTCAAGCATGACACCGGCGGCAAGCCGCTGGAAGGCGGGTTCCGGACCTTTTCCCTGGCCGAGACTCCGCCGCGGGTGCTCGACACGGGGCTGCGCGCCGCCCGCTGCATCGGCGACGGGCTCTACGGGGTCGACCTCAAGGAGACCGAGGATGGCGTGTTCGTCATCGAGGTCAACGACAATCCCAATCTCGAGCACGGCGTCGAGGATTCGGCGGAGAAGGACGAGGTCTGGACCCGGCTGACCAACTGGTTCATCGAGCGCATCGATTCCTGAATCCCGCAGGCGGGGTGACGCCTGTTCCTTGGCCGACAAACCGGATATAGCGTGCACCGAATTGGTTCGGGACTGGAAGGGCGGGCGGATGGATCGCCGTGCCGCATCCCCACGGATGTCCGTCCTGACCGCCGATGAGATTTCATGGGGCTCCCTCACCGTGTCCGGGACCGGGGCCCACGTCAGGACCGATGCATGTCGAAAGACCCCCAGGATCGTGAGCGTTACGCCGAAATCGTCAGCCGGTCGGCGCTGAAGCAGTCTCTCGACGAGATCGCCGCCGCCCATGGCGGAGCAAGCCTGGAGGCCCGTGCCGAGGTGCTGGCCCGCGTCAAGCAGACCAGCGCCCGGGGCCGTGACGCGGCGCGGATCATGCTAGGCGAGGACGGCAGCGGCTCGCTCTGCGCCGCGCGCATTTCCCATCTCACCGATACCATCATTTCCGCGCTCTTCGACTTCGCCACCGTCCATGTCTACCGGGTCGACAACCCGTCGACATCCGAGCGCATGACCGTGTCGGCCGTCGGCGGCTACGGCCGCGGCACGCTGGCGCCGGGCTCAGACATCGATCTCCTGTTCGTGCTGCCCTACAAGCAGACCCCGTGGACCGAGCAGGTGGTCGAATGGATGCTCTACGTGCTGTGGGACATGGGACTGAAGGTCGGCCACGCAACCCGCAATGTCGATGAATGCATCCGCCTCTCCCGCACCGACATGACCATCCGCACCGCCATTCTCGAGGCCCGCTTCATCTGCGGCGAGATCGCGCTGTTCGCAGATCTCGGCGCCCGCTTCGACGCCGAGGTGGTCCAGGGCACCGGGCCCGAGTTCATTGCCGCCAAGCTCGCCGAGCGCGACGAACGCCATCGCAAGGCCGGCGACACCCGCTATCTGGTCGAGCCCAATGTCAAGGAGGGCAAGGGCGGGCTGCGCGACCTGCACACGCTGTTCTGGATCGCCAAGTACTTCTACCACATCCGCGACACCGCCGAACTGGTGCCGCTCGGCGTGCTGTCGAAGCGGGAATTCAAGCTGTTCGAGAAGGCGGAGGATTTTCTCTGGGCGGTGCGCTGCCACATGCATTTCCTCACCGGCAAGCCCGAGGAGCGGCTGTCCTTCGACATCCAGCGCGACATCGCCTCCGCCCTCGACTACCAGGACCATCCGGGTCTTTCGGCGGTCGAACGCTTCATGAAGCACTACTTTCTCGTCGCCAAGGACGTGGGCGACCTCACCCGCATCTTCTGCGCCGGGCTCGAGGACCAGCAGGCCAAGCTCGCGCCGGGGCTGATCAACGGCATGATCAGCCGCTTTGCCAGCCGCACCCGCAAGATTCCCGGCACGCTCGACTTTCTCGATGACAAGGGCCGCATCACGCTCGCCGACGCCGACGTCTTCAAGCGCGATCCGGTCAACATCATCCGGCTGTTCCATCTGGCCGACATCCGCGAGCTGGAGTTCCATCCCGATGCGCTCAAGCGGGTGACCCGCTCCCTCCGGATGATCAATGCGGGCCTGCGCGAGAACGAGGAAGCCAACCGGCTGTTCATGTCGATCCTGACCTCGCCGCGTCAGCCGGGAATCATCCTGCGACGGATGAACGAGGCCGGAGTGCTTGGCCGGTTCATTCCCGAGTTCGGCAGGATCGTCGCGATGATGCAGTTCAACATGTACCATCACTACACCGTCGACGAGCACCTGATCCGCGCCGTCTCGGTGCTCTCGGGCATCGACAAGGGCACAGAGACCCAGGAACATCCGCTGGCCTCCAAGCTGATGCCGAGCATCGAGGAGCGCGACGTGCTCTACGTCGCGGTCCTCATCCACGACATCGCCAAGGGCCGTCCCGAGGACCATTCCGTCGCCGGCGCCAAGGTGGCGCGCAAGCTCTGCCCCCGTCTCGGCATGACACCCAAGCAGACCGAGCTGGTCGCCTGGCTGATCGACGAGCATCTGACCATGTCGATGGTCGCCCAGTCGCGCGATCTCAACGATCGCAAGACGATCTCCGACTTCGCCGAAAAGGTGCGCACGCTCGAGCGACTCAAGCTGCTGCTGGTGCTCTCGGTCTGCGACATACGCGCCGTCGGGCCCGGGGTCTGGAACGGCTGGAAGGGGCAGTTGCTGCGCACCCTCTACTACGAGACCGAACTGATGATCTCCGGCGGATTCTCCGAGGTCTCGCGCCGGGATCGCGCCAAGCATGCGCAGGCGGCGCTGTCGGACGCGCTCGCCGATTGGCCGGCCCGCGACCGCGCCGCCTATCTCAGGCTGCACTACGAGCCCTATCTGCTGTCGGTGCCGATCGAGGAACAGGTGCGGCACGCCGATTTCATCCGCGCCGCCGATGCGGCGGGCAAGCCGCTGGCGACCATGGTTCGCACCCATGCCTTTCACGCCATCACGGAGATCACGCTCCTGGCCCCCGACCATCCGCGGCTCTTGTCGATCGTCGCCGGCGCCTGCGCCGCCGCCGGCGCCAACATCGCCGACGCCCAGGTCTCCACCACCTCGGACGGCCGGGCGCTCGACACCATCATGATCAACCGCGAATGGCCCGACGACGCCGACGAACTGCGCCGGGCGGCCACGATCGGCACGATGATCGAGGATGTGCTTGCAGGCAGGTCGTCGATCCCCGATGTCATCGCCCGCAAGCAGTCCGGCCGCAGGAAGCCGCGACCCTTCGTCGTCAAGCCGGGGGTGACGATCTCCAACAGCCTGTCCAACAAGTTCACCGTCATCGAGATCGAGTGCCTCGACCGCACCGGCCTGCTTTCGGAGATCACCTCGGTGCTTTCCGATCTCTCGCTCGACATCGCCTCGGCCCATATCACCACCTTCGGCGAGAAGGTGGTCGACACCTTCTACGTGCGCGACCTCACAGGGATGAAGATCACCAGCGACAACCGCCAGATCAACACCATTGCCCGGCTCAAGGCCGTGCTCTCCAACCAGGCCGACGAGATGCGCGACGCCATGCCCTCGGGAATGATCGCACCGGCAGGGACCTCATCGCGCCGCCCGGCGGCCAAGCCGGAGCAGACCGAAGCAAAGACCTCGCAGAAAGAGATTTCATGAGCCTGATCGGGAAATTCGCAAGCGTCGGCGGCGCCACCATGGCGAGCCGCATACTCGGCTTCGCCCGCGAGGCGCTGATGGCCGCGGCGCTCGGCGCCGGCCCGGTCTCCGACGCTTTTTTCGCGGCGTTCCGCTTCCCCAACCTGTTCCGCCGGCTGTTTGCGGAAGGCGCCTTCAACGCCGCCTTCGTGCCGCTGTTTGCCAAGGAGATCGAGGCCAACGGCGTCGAGGGCGCCAAGCGCTTCGGCGAGGAGGTGTTCGGCGTCTTGTTCACCGTGCTCATCATCCTGACCATTCTGATGGAGCTTTCCATGCCGATCCTGGTGGCGACCATCGTCGCGCCGGGCTTCGTCAATGATGCCGACAAGTTCGAGATGACCGTGCGGCTGTCGCTGATCATGTTCCCCTATCTCATGTGCATGTCGCTGGCGGCGATGATGAGCGGCATCCTCAATTCGCTGCACAAGTTCTTTGCCGCGGCCATCGCCCCGGTGTTCCTCAATGTCATCCTCATCGGCGTTTTGCTGCTGGCCATGCAGAGCGGCATCGAGCCTGCGGCCATCGGCGTCAACCTGGCCTGGGGCGTGCTCGCCGCCGGCCTGCTGCAACTGCTGATCGTCACGGTTTCGGTGCGGCGTGCCGGCATCACCATCGGCCTGCGCCGTCCGCGCCTGACCCCCAATGTGCGGCGGCTGCTGTGGCTGGCGCTGCCCGCTGCCGTCACTGGCGGCATCACCCAGATCAATCTGGTCGTCGGCCAGATGATCGCCTCCGGCAAGCCGGGCGCCATCTCGATCCTGCAGTATTCCGACCGGGTCTACCAGTTGCCGCTCGGCGTTGTCGGCATCGCCGTCGGCGTCGTGCTGCTGCCCGAACTGGCCCGAGCGCTCAAGGCCAATCACATGATCGAGGCCACATCGCTGCAGAACCGCTCGGTCGAGTTCGCGCTGTTCCTGACGCTGCCGGCGGCGGCTGCGCTGCTGACCATTTCCGAGCCGGTGGTCCGCGTTCTCTACGAGCGCGGCGCCTTCTCGCCGGAAACCACGGACATCGTCGCCTCCGTGCTGGCTATCTTCGGCATGGGACTGCCCGCCTTTGTCATGATCAAGGCCTTCACACCCGGTTTCTTCGCGCGCGAGGATACCCGGACGCCGATGTATTTCGCCGGCGTGTCTGTGGTCATCAACCTGGCGCTGGCCATCACGCTGTTTCCGCTCATCGCCGAACGTGGCATCGCGGTGGCGGAAATCTGCGCCGGCTGGGCCAATGCGGCGCTGCTGTTTGCCACCCTGGTCCGGCGCGGGCACTGGCAGTTGGACTCCGGCATCCGCCGCCGCCTGCCGAGACTTCTGGGGTCGACGCTCGTCATGGGGGCGGCGCTCTACTGGGCCGCCCGCTACGCGGTTCCGCTCATCACTCCCGAGACAGCGCTCCTCTCGCAGATCGGCATGCTTCTGGCTCTGGTCCTGGGCGGCGCGGCCGTCTATCTGCTGGCGGCCTTCGTCACCGGCGGCGCCGACTTCGGAGCGCTCAGGCGCTATCTCAGGCGGGGTGCGAAGCCGGTCGCCTGAGGCCGGTCTCTTGCATTGATCCGGCGCATCGGCGATAAGCGCGCGCCGACCATCCGTTCAGCCCTCCACCAGCCGCGGGAGCCATCCATGTCCGCCTTCAGTCCGCTTGTCTTTTCCGGCGTCCAGCCGACAGGAAACCTGCAGCTCGGCAATTATCTTGGTGCCATCCGCAAGTTCGTTGCCCTGCAGGAGTCGCATGACTGCATCTTCTGCGTCGTGGACCTGCACGCGCTGACGGCCCAGCTTGTCCACAAGGACCTCAAGGACCAGACCCGCTCGATCGCCGCCGCTTTCATTGCCTCGGGCATCGATCCGAAGAAGCACATCGTCTTCAACCAGTCCGCCGTTCCGGGACATGCCGAACTCGCCTGGATCTTCAATTGCGTCGCCCGCATCGGCTGGATGAACCGGATGACCCAGTTCAAGGACAAGGCCGGCAAGGACCGCGAGAATGCTTCCCTCGGCCTGCTCGCCTATCCGTCGCTGATGGCTGCCGACATCCTGCTCTATCGCGGCACCCATGTGCCTGTCGGAGATGACCAGAAGCAGCATCTGGAGCTTGCCCGCGACATCGCCCAGAAGTTCAACAGCGATTTCTCCGAGCGCATCGCCGCGGCCGGACTCGGCGTCGAGATGATGATGGGCGAGGAAAAGGTCAACGGCTATTTCCCGCTCACGGAGCCGCTCATCGAGGGTCCGGCGCCGCGCGTCATGAGTCTGCGCGACGGCACCAAGAAGATGTCGAAGTCCGACCCGTCGGACCTCTCGCGCATCAACATGACCGACGATTCCGACACCATCGCCCGCAAGTTCCGGAAGGCCAAGACCGATCCGGCGCCGCTGCCCGAGACGATCGAGGGCCTCGCAGGGCGGCCGGAGGCCGACAATCTCGTCGGCATCTTCGCCGCTCTCGCCGACCGTACCAGGCAGGACGTCATCAGCGAATATGGCGGCCGGCAGTTCTCCGAGTTCAAGCCGGTGCTGGCCGACCTTGCAGTCACGGTGCTCGAGCCGATCAGCGCCGAGATGCGCCGCCTGATGGCCGATCCCGCCCACATTGACGCCATCCTCCGGGACGGCGCCGCCCGCGCCAATGTCATCGCCGAGCGGACGATGACGGACGTCAAGGAAATCATCGGCTTCGTCTAGAGCGCGTCTGCTTTTCATTGAACAGCAGTAGCGCTCCAGTTTTTGATTTGTCGCATTGTCCTACGACGAAGTGAAATTCACTTCCTCTGGAAATGCTCTAGCATTCGCCGGCTCCGGGGCAACCGCTTCGGCGCAGACGACGCAACCCGGAAAAATCAACCTTGCGGCCCGCCCGCATCTGATGGCAATGTCCCGACCATGGTATCAAGACGACGCTCAAGCGAAGAAGGTCACCGCCGCAAGTTTCTGGCGGTCATTGACGACACGCCCGAATGCGAGCGGGCCATGCGCTATGCCGGCATGCGGGCGCGCAATTCCGGGGGCGGCCTGGTGCTGGTCTATGTGATCCAGTCGGGTGACTTTCAGCACTGGCTGGGCGTCGAGGAAATCATGCGAGCCGAAGCCATGGAAGAGGCCGAATCAACCCTGGCAAACGCGGCCGAGAAGATGCGCACGCTTCTCGGCATCGATCCGGAGACGAGGATCCGGCAGGGCAGCACCGCCGAGGAGATCCACGCGGTCATCGAGGAGGACCAGGACATTGCCATCCTGGTTCTTGCCGCGGGATCGGCCAAGGACGGCCCGGGTCCGCTCGTCTCCTCGATTGCCGGCCGCGGCGCCGCCTTTCCCATTCCGGTCACGGTGATTCCCGACGCCTTGTCGGACGAGGAAATTGACGCCCTGTCCTGATTGCGGACCGGGTCCCACTTGATAGAAGTCCGCCCAGGGCCTATCTTGTTTTGAAGAATTCTAAACTGGCCGACGCACCGGCGCGCCATGGAGACCTTGTCATGTTCATCCAGACCGAAGCCACACCCAATCCCGCAACGCTCAAGTTCCTGCCCGGCCGGGTGGTGATGGAGTCGGGCACCGCCGATTTCCGCGACGGCGACGAGGCCGGCGCGTCCTCGCCCCTGGCGGCCAAGCTGTTCGGCATTCCCGGCGTGACCGGCGTCTTCTATGGCTATGATTTCATCACGGTCAGCAAGGACGGACCGGAATGGCAGCATCTCAAGCCGGCCATTCTCGGCACCATCATGGAACATTTCATGTCGGGCCAGTCGGTGCTGTCGCAAGCGGGCCAGGATGTCCCGGTCGGGGCAGAGGAGTTCTTCGAACCCGGCGACGAGACCCTGGTGGCCACCATCAAGGAACTGCTCGAGACACGCGTCCGCCCTGCAGTGGCGCAGGATGGCGGCGACATCACCTTTCGCGGCTTCCGCGACGGCAAGGTGTTCCTGCACATGAAGGGCGCCTGTGCCGGTTGCCCGTCCTCGACGGCGACCCTCAAGCACGGCATCCAGAACCTGCTCAAGCATTTCGTCCCGGAAGTGCGTGAGGTCGAGGCCGTCTGAGACTCCGCCGGCGCGCGACGTTGCGCCGGACGCCTCTTGCGGGATGCCGCGGCAAGGCGGCGGAACCGTTTACATTTGTTCGGCAAACGATCTAGAACAGGCTTTCCGTTCATCCGGATCGGTCTGAAAGCGGGAACCGCCTGTGCTGATACTTGCCATTGATTGTGCCCAGCGATTTTGCGCCGTGGCGCTCCATGACTCCGCCACCGACACTCCCATCGCCTCCCGCTGCCCCGATATCGGTCGTGGCCATGCCGAGCTTCTGCCCGGAATTGTTGCGGAGGTGCTGGCGCTGGCGGGAACCGATCTCGCAGCCGTCGAGCGGCTCGTGGTGACCACCGGTCCCGGCTCGTTCGCCGGCATTCGCGTCGGCGTTGCCTTTGCCCGCGGCCTGGCACTTGCGCTGTCGGTGCCCTGCGTCGGTGTTCCGACGCTGATGGCCATGGCGCAACCTCTGGCCCGGGTGCGCGACAGCGCGGTGATGGTCGCTCTCGATGCCCGCAGGGAGCATGTATGGTGTGCTGTCGTCAACGCCGATGGCGGCTTCGCTGTCCCCCCCTGCGAACTGAAGCCGGAGGCGGCGGCGCTGCTGGCCGCCACTTCGGATTGCCTGCTTGCCGGCAGTGCCGCGGGTCAGCTCGTGGCGATCGAGCCCGCGCTGCAGGTGCGGCTGGCCGGCGGCGGGCTGGTTCATCCGGATGCGCCTTCCATCGAGGCGGTCGCCCGCATCGGCGCCGGTCTCGATCCGGCCGCCTATCCGCCGCAGCCGCTGTATCTCCGCGACCCCGACGCCAAGCCGCAGGCGGGATTCGCCCTGGCGCGGGAGGCCTGAACGATGTTCCGACGCTTGTTCTCTCGCAAGCCGGACTACGAGATCGTTCCGGTGCTGACGGCCGATGCGGTGATTGCCGCCGAGATCCATGCCGCGGCCTTCGGCGGCCCGCGAACCGCCCGCGCCTGGAGCGACGGCGAGTTTCTCAGCCTCATCAGCCAGCCGTCGGTATTCGGTTTCCTGGCCTGCGCGGCGGGAACGGCGCGCGATGCCGCCAGCGGCTTTGTGCTCGCCCGCGAGGCGGCCGGGGAGGCCGAGATCCTGACCATCGGTGTCAAGAGGGGCAACCAGCGCTCTGGCCTCGGCTGGCGCCTGATGCAGGCGGCCACCCGGGAGGCGGTCAGGCGCGGCGCGGAGGAGCTCTTCCTTGAGGTGGACGAGGCCAATGTCGCCGCCGTCGCGCTCTATGCCAGGCTCGGCTTCGTCAAGGTCGGCGAGCGCCGCGCCTACTACGCGCACGCCGGTTCGGAGACATCCACGGCCCTGGTGCTGCGCCGTGACCTGCGGTAGGGCCATCGGCTCCGGCGAGCCCGGCCGCGGGCGCCGTGGTCTTCGCCGATGATGGCGATCCTGCGCATCGGCATCATCGGCATGGTCTTCCTGCTGCTCACCTTGACTTTGCTGCCGCTGCAACTGCTGGCAATCGCCTGCAACTGGCCGCTGATGCGCCGGCTGCCGCGCTGGTGGCACCTGCTCATGTGCCGGATCATCGGCCTGCAAGTCCGGGTGCGCGGCGCGCCTGCGGCGGACAGGCCGCTGCTGCTGGTCGCCAACCACGCCTCCTGGAAGGACATCATGGTGCTCGGCTCGGCGGCCGACGTGGTCTTCATCGCCAAGTCCGAAGTAAGGCAATGGCCGGTCTTCGGCTGGCTCGCCCGGCTGCAGCGCTCGGTCTTCGTCGCCCGTGAGCAGAAGCGGACCACCGGGCACCAGATTTCCGATGTCTCCACCCGCCTCGCCGCCGGCGAGATCGTCGTGTTGTTTGCCGAGGGCACCACCTCGGACGGCAACCGGGTCCTGCCCTTCAAGTCGTCGCTGTTCGGGGCGGCGACCGCCGCAATCGCCCGTGCACCCGGGGGCTGCGTCCACATCCAGCCGGTGACGATCGCCTATACGGGCATCCATGGCATGCCGATCGGCCGCTACCACCGCCCCATCGCTGCCTGGCCCGGAGACGTGGCGCTGGGGCCGCACCTGCTGGCGGTGCTGCGCGAAGGCGCGCTTGAGGTCGATGTCATCTTCGGCGAGCCGGTCGTCTTTGATGCCGCCAGCGACCGCAAGCGCACGTCCCGGGCGATGGAGAGCGAGATCCGCTCGACCCTGGCCCGCGCGCTCCGCGGCCGGCTGCATCCGTGACACGCCGGGTGAAAGCCATTTGCAAGCCCGGCATTTGCGGTTAAAAGACCGGCCATGACCGATATCGCCAACCTAGAACCCGCAGCCGTCCCCGCGCCGGAGCCCGCTATCGCGCCGCACGGGCGCAAGGTCTTCGTCAAGACCTATGGCTGCCAGATGAATGTCTACGATTCCGAAAGGATGGGCGATGCGCTCGCCCGTGACGGCTATGTCTCCACCGACAGTCCGGAGAGCGCCGACCTCATTCTCATCAACACTTGCCACATCCGCGAGAAGGCGGCTGAAAAGGTCTATTCCCAGCTGGGCCGGCTCGAAAAGATGAAGCGCCAGCGCCGCCTCGTCGGCGGCGACCTGATGGTCGCGGTGGCCGGCTGCGTCGCCCAGGCCGAAGGCGAGGAGATCATCCGCCGCGCCCCCGTCGTCGATGTCGTCATCGGGCCGCAGACCTATCACCGTCTGCCCGAGGCGCTGACGCGTGCGCGCGCGGGCGAGCGCGTCGTGGCCACCGACTTTCCGCCCGACGACAAGTTCGAGGCGTTGCCGAAGGCCACCGACAAGACCATCCGGGCCCGCGGCGTCACTGCCTTTCTCACCGTGCAGGAGGGCTGCGACAAGTTCTGTACCTTCTGCGTGGTGCCCTATACCCGCGGCGCCGAAACCTCGCGACCGGCCGCCCGGATCATCGAGGAAGCCACCCGGCTGGCGCAGGCAGGCGTCCGCGAGATCACGCTGCTGGGCCAGAACGTCAATGCCTGGCACGGCCTGGGCGGCGATGATCGGGAGTGGGGGCTGGGCGAACTGCTGCGCCGGCTTGCCACCATTCCAGGTGTCGACCGCCTGCGCTACACCACCAGCCATCCGCGCGACATGGACGATGCGCTGATCCAGGCCCACCGCGATCTGCCCGAACTGATGCCCTATCTGCATCTGCCGGTGCAGTCGGGCTCCGACCGCATCCTCAAGGCCATGAACCGCCGCCACACGGCTGCCGACTATATCCGGCTTGTCGAACGCATCCGTTCCGTCAATCCCGACATTGCGCTGTCGGGCGATTTCATCGTCGGGTTTCCCGGCGAGACGGATGAGGATTTCCAGGATACGATGCGCCTCATCGGGACGGTCTTCTACGCGCAGGCGTTCTCGTTCAAATATTCGCGCCGGCCCGGCACGCCGGGCGCCGACCTTGACGGGCAGGTTGACGAGGCGGTCAAGTCGGAGCGTCTGGAAAGACTGCAGACCCTGCTGTTCTCGCAGCAGCGCGCCTTCGCCGCCGCATGCGTGGGCCGCGAGATCGATCTGCTCATCGAGAAACCCGGGCGCAACACCGACCAGATGGTTGGCCGCTCACCCTGGCTGCAACCTGTTATTGTTGATGCAAAGGCCGGGAAAATCGGTGACATTGTCCGGGTGCGAATCACGGAAACTGGGTCTAACAGCCTCTACGCCGCTGTGACGTGAGACTGAAGCCCGAAAACGCCAGGAGCCAATCAGTTTGACAGCGCATGACCTGTCTGCGCCCGCTTCGCGGGCAACCGCCGCCGGCGCATCCGACGCCACCCACATTGCACTGACGTTCGAGAACAATCGCCTGGCCAGCGAACTGTTCGGTCAATTCGACCAGCATCTGGCGCTGCTGGAGCAGCGGCTCAAGATAGACGCCCGCGCCCGCGGCAACACCGTCACGCTGCGCGGCGACGAACTGGCCACCAACCAGGCCCGCCGCGCCCTGGACTATCTCTATGACCGGCTGCAGAAGGGCTCCAGCGTCGAGATCTCCGATGTCGAGGGCGCCGTCCGCATGGCCCAGGCGGCTGACGACCAGCTGGTTCTGCCGACGCTCGAGCGCAAGGGCAAGCTGGCATTGGCCCAGATTTCCACCCGCAAGAAGACGGTCATCGCCCGCACCCCGACCCAGGATGCCTACATGCGCGCCATGGAGCGGGCGGAGCTTGTCTTCGGGGTGGGTCCCGCCGGCACCGGCAAGACCTATCTCGCCGTCGCCCATGCCGCGCAACTGCTGGAGCGCGGCTCTGTCGAGCGCATCATCCTGTCGCGGCCTGCCGTCGAGGCCGGCGAACGGCTCGGCTTCCTTCCAGGCGACATGAAGGAAAAGGTCGATCCCTATCTCCGGCCGCTCTACGACGCGCTCTATGACATGATGCCGGGCGACAAGGTCGAGCGCGCCATCACCGCCGGGGTCATCGAGATCGCGCCGCTCGCCTTCATGCGCGGCCGCACGCTCGCCAACGCCGCCGTCATCCTGGATGAGGCGCAGAACACGACGCAGATGCAGATGAAGATGTTCCTGACCCGCCTGGGCGAGAACTCGCGCATGATCATCACCGGGGATCCGTCGCAGGTCGATCTGCCGCGCGGCGTCACCTCGGGCCTCGGCGAGGCGCTGGCATTCCTCGAGGGCGTCGATGGCATCGTCACCTGCCGCTTCAAGGCCGCCGATGTGGTTCGCCATCCGCTCGTCCAGCGGATCGTCGAGGCCTACGATGCCAAATACCTGCCCAATCCCGGTGAAAGCCGGACATGACACGGGCGCTGGTGGATTTCGTCTTTTCCGTCGAGGGTGAGGGCTGGGGCGACGACGCCGAACTTGAATCGCTCGTCTCCCGTGTGCTGGCGGCCGCCGCGTCCGACCTGCGGGAAAACGAGAACCAGCCGTTCCCCGAGGAGCCGACGGAAGTCTCGCTGGTGTTTGCCGACGACGCCTTCGTCAGGTCGGTCAACGCGGAGTGGCGGGACCAGGACAAGCCGACCAATGTGCTCTCCTTTCCGGCGTTCCCGATCCGCCCGGGCGGCATGCCGGGACCGCTGCTGGGGGACATCATCCTGGCGCGGGAGACGATCGAGACGGAGAGCCGGGATCTCGCCAAGCCGGTCGAGGCACATCTGGTTCACCTGATCACCCACGGTTTCCTGCATCTCTTCGGCTATGACCACATGGAAATGGCCGAGGCGGAGAAAATGGAATCAGTTGAGACTCGCATTTTGGCCACGCTTGGACTATCTGATCCCTACGGCGACCTTGAGCCGGAACGAATATAAAGTGACAATGACCGAAGAACACAGCCCGGCTTTGCCCGGCGATGCGAAAGCCGCAGCTTCCGCCCCTTCCACCGATGACTCGGACAGTCCCCAGTCCGACCCGGAGAGTCCTGCTGAGGAACGCAACGGCTACGGGTTCTGGCAGCGGGTGACGCGCATGCTGTTTCCGCCGGCCGACAGGGAAACGCTGCGCGACGATCTCACCGACGCGCTGCAATCGGGCGGCGACCTGCACGAAGCCTTCACAGCCACCGAACGCGCCATGCTGCACAACATCATGCGCCTGCGCGAGGTGCGCGTCGAGGACCTGATGGTGCCGCGTGCGGATATAGAGGCCGTCGACCAACTGACCACCATCGGCAATCTGCTGGAGATCTTTGAGGAATCCGGCCATTCCCGCATGCCCGTCTATGGCGAGACGCTGGATGATCCGCGCGGCATGGTCCATATCCGCGATCTGCTCGCCTGGATCACCAAGCAGGCGCGCGCCAAGCGGACCCGTGCACCCGCCAGGACGACGTCGGCCAGCGGCGGCCGGAAGGTCCCGCTCAAGGCACTGGAACTCTCCAAGGTGGACCTGACCAAGACGCTGCAGGAATCCGGAATCGTCCGCAAGGTGCTGTTCGTGCCGGCGTCGATGCACGCCTCCGACCTGATGAGCCGCATGCAGGCCAATCGCATCCAGATGGCCCTTGTCATTGATGAGTATGGCGGCACCGATGGCCTGGTTTCGCTGGAGGACATTGTCGAAATGGTGGTCGGCGACATCGCCGACGAACATGACGATGAAGAGGACACGCTGATCGTCAAGTCGGGCGAGGATGTCTGGCTCATCGATGCCAAGGCCGAGCTCGAGGATGTGGCCGAGGCCATCGGCCCGGATTTCGACATCCGCGAACCCAGCGAGGAGGTCGACACGCTCGGCGGACTGATCTTCTCGGAACTCGGCCGCGTGCCTGTCCGAGGCGAGGTGGTCCAGGCGCTCCCCGGGTTCGAATTCCACGTGGTCGACGCCGATCCGCGCCGGGTCAAGCGGGTGAGAATCATCCGCAGCCGCCCCGCCGCCCGTCGCCGCACCACCCGCACCGAGCCCGAACCGGCCAGAGCCGAGGCGAATCTGGACAAGCAGATCTCCTGAGGCTCGCCGTCATCCCCGCATCCGCATGATCGTCGCGCCGCGACCGGACAAGCCGCGGATTATTTGAAAAGATGCCGCAACTGATTCGCCCGGGAGGGCATCGGCATTGTGGGGACCTATGGCGTTGGAACGGCTGGCCGAGAAAATCATGCTTGTCTGGGGCATCAAGCGGGCACTGCTGTCGCTTCTCGCCGGCGGGCTCGCTGTCCTGGCGCTGCCGCCTTTCAACTTCTTCGCGGTCATGTTCGTCTCCATGCCGGTTCTTGTCTGGCTTCTCGACGGCGCCAGCGGCAATGCCGAGGCGGGTTTCATCGGGCGCCTGCGCCCGGCCTTCGCCACCGGCTGGTGGTTCGGTTTCGGCTATTTCACCGCCGGCCTCTGGTGGCTTGGCAATGCACTCCTCGTCGATGGCACCGGTGCCGTCTGGGCGCTGCCGCTGGCTGTATTCGGGCTGCCTGCGGTTCTCGCGCTGTTCTACGGATTCGCGGCCGCGTTCGCGCGGATGATCTGGTCCGACGGTGTCGGTCGCACCGCGGCTCTGGCCGCCGGCTTCGGGCTGGCTGAGTACGCCCGCGGCGTCCTGTTCACCGGCTTTCCGTGGAACGAGATCGGCTACACGGCCATGCCGGTGCCGCTGATGATGCAGTCCGCCGCGGTCGTGGGCCTTGGCTGCATGACGATGCTGGCTGTCTTCGTTTTCAGCGCGCCCGCTTTGGTCGGCACGCGGCGCGGCGCCGTGCCCGGCCTGCTGCTGGCCCTGGCGCTGTTTGTCTCCCATCTCGGCTATGGATGGCATGCGCTTGATATCGCCCGCCCGACGGCGGCCGTCGCCACCGACCCGGTCATCCGCCTGGTTCAGCCGGCGATAGACCAGTCGGCGAAATGGGATTCCGCCGAGCGCGAGCGCAATTTCGCCCGGCTGCTGGAGCTCACCGCCCGCCCGCCGCTCACCGAGAGCCGCCGCCCGACCTACATCGTCTGGCCCGAGACGGCCTTGCCGTTCCTGCTTACCGACAATCCGGGCGCGCTGGCCCGCATCGCCGACGTGCTCCAGGTCGGCCAGACGCTGATCACCGGCGCAGTGCGGGTGGAAGCGGGGCAGGGCGGCACGGCATCGCGCTACTACAACTCCATCTATGTGATCGACGACGAGGGCGAGATCATCGCCGCCGCCGACAAGGCCCACCTGGTGCCGTTCGGCGAGTATCTGCCCTTTGAATCCTGGTTCGGCCGGATTGGGCTTGCGCCGCTGGCGGAAACCTTCGGCGGCTTTTCCGCCGCCGAGCACCGGTCGATGCTGACCCTGCCGGGCGGGATCACCGCGCTTCCGCTGATCTGCTACGAGGCGATCTTCCCCGACATGGCGCAGATCGGCGGTTCCAGCGGTGATCTCATGCTCAATGTGACCAATGACGCCTGGTACGGAATGACGCCGGGTCCCTACCAGCACCTGCGGCAGGCCCAGTTGCGTGCGGTGGAACGTCGCACGCCACTTGTGCGAGCGGCCAACAACGGCATTTCCGCCGTCATCGATTCGGAAGGCCGGTTTGTCGCCGCTATGGCGTTGGGAGAGCAGGGCATACTGGATGTTGATTTACCGCGGGCTCGTGATAAATTCTTCGTGCAGAAAAACACGTCCCACTACTTCTGGCTGCTTTTCGCTGTCTTGGTGTTTTTTGGCGGGGGGGCTCGCATGGGTAATTGGCGCCATGCTGATTGACGCAAAACCCCTAAAATCGCATAGTTGTAATTGTCAACCCGCATCCCGTGAGCCGTGATTGTATTGTCGGTAGTTGAAGTGGCTGCCGAAGCCAGACGCAGGACGGGATCTTGTTCAGCCATGCGCGTCGCGCTCTTGTTAGGTAAAGATTATGATTGAAAACAAGAAAAAGCCAAACCCCATCGATATACATGTGGGCAGCCGGATCCGCTTGCGGCGCACCATGCTGGGGATGAGCCAGGAAAAGCTGGGGGAATCGCTGGGCATCACTTTTCAGCAAATCCAGAAATACGAAAAAGGCACCAACCGGGTCGGCGCAAGCCGCCTTCAGAACATATCGACCATTTTGAACGTCCCTGTTTCCTTCTTCTTTGAAGACGCCCCCGGTGACCCTTCCACGGGCCAGCCCGGCGCCTCGGAAGCCCATTCATCCAACTATGTCGTTGATTTCCTGTCTTCTTCGGAAGGCCTTCAGCTCAATCGCGCTTTTGTCAAGATCTCCGACCCGAAGGTTCGCCGCAAGCTGGTGGATCTGGTCAAGGCTCTGGCGTCCGAAAGCGAGGCCGAATAGACCGATCAGAACCGGCTGCGGTTTCCGATGGGGGCAGGCAGCCGGTTGCCGGCCGGGGGCGGTGTCGCCTGCGCCGGGATCGGTTCGCATTCCCGATCATATCAAGATATATTTATGTCGTTCTAACCTTGTCAGAAATGTGCGTTGCCACTAAACAGGCTGCACCTTGACCTGTGATGGAGCCCGCCATGGAGCGCTCGACTTTTCTTTTTACCAGTGAATCGGTGTCCGAAGGCCATCCCGACAAGGTGTGCGACCGCATCTCGGACGAGATTGTCGATCTGGTCTATCGTGAAGCGAAGAAGACCGGCGTTGATCCGTGGAGCGTGCGTGTGGCCTGCGAAACGCTGGCGACCACCAACCGGGTCGTGATCGCCGGGGAGGTCCGGGTGCCGCCCTCCCTCGTCAAGCTCGACAAGGCGGGCAAGGAAGTCATCAACCCGGCCAAGTTCAAGTCGGCCGCACGCAAGGCCATCAAGTCGATCGGCTACGAGCAGGACGGATTCCACTGGAAGACGGCCAAGATCGAGGTGCTGCTGCATTTCCAGTCCGCCCACATCGCGCAGGGTGTCGACAACGCATCCGACCATCAGGGTTCGGAAGGCGCAGGCGACCAGGGCATCATGTTCGGTTATGCCTGCAATGAGACTCCGGAGCTCATGCCGGCGCCGATCTACTACAGCCACAAGATTCTCGAACTGCTGGCCGCCGCCCGCCACAAGGGCGATGGCGAGGCGGGCAAGCTCGGTCCGGACGCCAAGAGCCAGGTGACCGTGCGCTACATCGACGGCAAGCCGGCTGAGGTCGCGGCCATCGTCGTCTCCACCCAGCATCTCGACCCGACATGGGATTCCCGCAAGGTCCGTTCGGTCGTCGAACCCTATGTGCGGGAGGCCATGGGCGATCTGAGGATCGCCGATGATTGCGCCTGGCACATCAATCCCACCGGGGCCTTCGTGATCGGCGGCCCCGACGGCGACGCCGGCCTGACCGGCCGCAAGATCATCGTCGACACCTATGGCGGCGCCGCCCCCCATGGCGGCGGTGCATTCTCGGGCAAGGACACCACCAAGGTCGACCGCTCGGCCGCCTACGCCGCGCGCTACCTGGCCAAGAACGCCGTCGCCGCGGGTTTCGCCGATCGCTGCACCATCCAGCTCGCCTATGCCATCGGCGTTGCCAAGCCGCTGTCGATCAACGTCAATTTCCATGACACCGGCAAGGTTTCCGAGGCAGCCCTCGAGGAGGCCCTTCCCAAGGTGATGGATCTGACCCCTCGCGGCATCCGCAAGCATCTCGACCTCAACAAGCCGATCTATGCCCGGACGGCGGCCTATGGCCATTTCGGCCGCAAGGCGGGCCGGGACGGCTCGTTCTCCTGGGAGAAGCTCGATCTGGTCAAGGCGCTGAAGGAAGCCGTCCGAGGCTGATCACCGGACGCCAGGCACGGACAGCACCATGAACGCAGAACCCCGCAGAAGCAGGGCGACGGAAGCCTTCTACGGCCGTCGCAGCGGCAAGACCCTGAGCGCGCCGCAGGCGGAAGCGCTGGCGTCGGTCCTGCCCGCGCGGCTGCTTGATCTAGGCCGTCCGGCGCCGCAGCCACTGGACGGGCTATGGTCGGTTCCGGTGACGTCGCGGCGGCTGGAAATCGGCTTCGGTGGCGGCGAGCATCTGCTGGCCCGTGCCGCACGGTTCCGCGACACCGGTTTCATCGGCGTCGAGCCCTTCATCAATTCGATGGCCAAGATGCTGGCCGCCGGCGTCGAGCAGGGACTGGAGAACATCCGGGTCTACGATGATGACGCCACGCGCGTGCTGGACTGGCTTCCGGACGCCTGCCTGGACCGGATCGATCTGCTCTATCCCGATCCCTGGCCGAAGAAGAAGCACTGGAAGCGCCGCTTCGTCTCCACCGTGAACCTCGACCGGTTCGCACGGGTTCTCAAGCCCGGCGGCCTGTTCTGCTTTGCCTCCGACATCGACACCTATGTCAACTGGACGCTGGCCCAGGTCATCGCCCATCCGCTGTTTGACTGGCCTGCCAGCCAGGCCGATGACTGGCGCCTGCCCTGGGACGGATGGCCCGGCACCCGCTACGAGGCGAAGGCCTTCCGGGAAGGGCGCCGGGGAACCTATCTGACCTTCGTCCGCGCCGGCTGAGCCGTCCACGGGCGCCGGAGCGATGCCCGTGCCGCGGCCCGGCGCGCCGATGCTATTGTCTTGCGCCCTGCCGGAAAACAGGTTAAGACAAGTCCAAATTCTTGATCGTCATGAACAAGAGTGGGCCCACCCGGACCCGCTCTTTTTTGTTGCCGGTCTCATGCCAGTGAGCGTAATGGTCCATCGACAGCCGGTGGCCGTAACGTGCATGCGCCGACCCGATGACGCCGGCCGATACGCCTGCCGCCCTTGCGGTGCGCGATTGCCGGTCCAGCGAGGGTCGGCCAGCCGGGTTCGCCGGGCGCATGCGACACTTCAACAGCCTGGACCATGCCCTGCGGATCTTGAAATGCAGACCGGTTCCGGCTTCGCCATTAGACGGATGACCGATGACTGACCATGACACCGAATCCACAGAGACTGAACCGCGGCTGATCTGCGAGACCGGCATCGACGCGCGCATTGCCGCCATCGTCGAGCCCGTGATCGAGAGCATCGGTTTTCGGCTTGTGCGCGTGCTGTTGTCGGGGCAAAATGGCCTGACGCTGCAGATCATGGCCGAGCGCAGCGACGGCAGCATGAATGTGGCTGACTGCGAAGCCGTTTCGCGGGCGCTGTCGCCGGTGCTGGATGTCGAAGACCCGGTGGAGAAGCAGTACCATCTGGAGATCTCGTCGCCGGGCATCGATCGTCCGCTGGTGAGACGGACAGATTTCGAACGCTGGCAGGGGCATCTGGTTCGCTGCGACACGTCGGTGCTGGTCAATGGCCGCAAGCGGTATCGCGGGTTCATACGCGATCTCACCGAGGCCGGGTTCGTCATCGAGCGTGACCAGCCCGCCTACGGCGAGGACAGCAGGTCTGAGATTCCCTTTGCCGCGCTCGCGGAAGCCAAGCTGGTGCTGACGGACGATCTGATCCGCGAATCGCTCAGGGCCGACAAGGCGGCGCGCGCTGCGGCCAACGAGAACGATCCCGAGATCGACGTCGAGGACGACGACACCGAATCGGAGTGAGACAGCCGCAGCCGCGCCCCGCGAGGTGCTCGGGCGGATCAACCCAATGCCTGCTTCGGCAGCGATCACGAACGGAAGCGGCCTGCGATGCGGGCCCATTGAACGGAGAAAGTCATGGCAGTCAGTGCAAACAGGCTCGAACTTCTGCAGATCGCCGATGCGGTCGCCCGCGAGAAGAGCATCGACCGCGAG
The DNA here is from genome assembly GCF_003182275.1 of Hoeflea marina. GTDB lineage: Bacteria > Pseudomonadota > Alphaproteobacteria > Rhizobiales > Rhizobiaceae > Hoeflea > Hoeflea marina. The sequence continues at coordinate 387,246 of NZ_QGTR01000003.1, read as the reverse complement.
ATCGTCATCGCCGCCATGGCGGATGCGATCCAGAAGGCTGCCCGCTCGCGATACGGCTCCGAGTCCAACATCCGCGCCGACATCAATTCCAAGACCGGCGAGATCCGCCTCCAGCGCCTTCTGGAGGTCGTCGATCACGCCGAGGACTATTCGCTGCAGATCCCGCTGGCGCTGGCACGCGATCGCAATCCCGACGCCCAGCTTGGAGATTTCATTGCCGATCCGCTGCCGCCGATGGATTTCGGCCGCATCGCCGCCCAGTCCGCCAAGCAGGTGATCGTGCAGAAGGTGCGCGAGGCCGAGCGTGACCGACAGTTCGACGAATTCAAGGACCGTATCGGCGAGATCGTCAACGGCACCGTCAAGCGGGTCGAATACGGCAACGTCATCGTCGACCTCGGTCGCGGTGAAGGCATCATCCGCCGCGACGAGACCATTCCGCGCGAAGCCTTCCGCTACGGCGACCGGGTCCGCGCCTATGTCTACGACGTTCGCCGCGAACAGCGCGGCCCGCAGATTTTCCTGTCGCGCACCCATCCGCAGTTCATGGTCAAGCTGTTCACGATGGAAGTGCCCGAGATCTATGACGGCATCATCGAGATCCGCTCGGTCGCCCGCGACCCGGGTTCGCGCGCCAAGATCGCCGTCATTTCCAACGATTCCTCGATCGATCCGGTCGGCGCCTGCGTCGGCATGCGCGGCAGCCGCGTCCAGGCCGTCGTCGGCGAACTGCAGGGCGAGAAGATCGACATCATTCCGTGGTCGCCCTCGCCGGCCACCTTCATCGTCAACGCGCTGCAGCCGGCGGAAGTCACCAAGGTGGTGCTGGACGAGGATGCGGAACGCATCGAGGTGGTGGTTCCCGACGAACAGCTGTCGCTGGCCATCGGCCGCCGCGGCCAGAATGTCCGCCTCGCCTCGCAGCTCACCGGCTGGGACATCGACATCCTGACGGAAGAGGAAGAAAGCCAGCGCCGCCAGAAGGAATTCAACGAGCGCACCGCGCTGTTCATGGAAGCCCTTGACGTTGACGAGATGGTTGGCCAGGTATTGGCTTCGGAAGGCTTCAGTCAGGTCGAGGAAGTCGCCTATGTCGACCTCCAGGAAATCACCTCGATCGAAGGTTTCGACGAAGACACGGCTTCCGAGTTGCAGACCCGGGCACGCGAATATCTCGAGAAGGCCGAAGCGGAACTGGATGCCAAGCGCGTCGAGCTCGGCGTCAGCGATGAGCTGCGGTCGATCGACGGCATGACCACCGCGATGATGGTGGCGCTCGGCGAGGACGGCATCAAGACGCTTGAGGACTTCGCCGGCTGCGCCGTCGATGACCTCATCGGCTGGACCGAACGCAAGGACGGCGAGACCAAGCGCTTCGAGGGGCTGTTCTCCAAGCTCGACCTGTCGCGTGCCGACGCGGAAGTGATGATCCTCAATGCCCGCGTCGCGGTAGGCTGGATCACCGCCGACGAAGTCGAGGATCTGATGGTCGAGACCGGCGAGGACGAGGACGCAATCGACGCGGAAGCCGCAGAGACGGTGGACGGAGAGGCCTGAGGGCTGCGGCCCTGAGGCGCGACATGAAGGTCAGGATCGAGCCCGTGAACGACCGCATGTGCATTGTCACCCGCGACAGGGACAAACCGGATGGATTGATCCGGTTTGTGGTAGGTCCCGACGGGGCGCTGGTCCCGGACCTGCGCCAGGTCCTTCCGGGCCGCGGTTGCTGGGTGACGGCGGAACGGAGCAAGGTTGATGAGGCGGTGAAGCGCAAGTTGTTTGCGCGCGCCCTCAAGGATGCGGTACAAGTGGACCCGGACCTGGGTTCCCTGATCGACCGTTTGCTGTCTGAAAGCCTGATCGGCATGATGAACATGGCCCGCAAGTCGGGGCAGTTCATCAAGGGCTCGACCAAGGCGGACGCATCGATCCGGTCGGGAGAGGCGCTGGCGGTGTTTCACGCCTCCGACGCCGCCGACGACGGGGTCAGAAAATTGCGCCAGGCCATCACGGCGCGCGCCAGAGGAATGGAAGAACCGGAGATTCCGGTCTTCAGGCCGTTTACAGCCCAGGAATTGGACCATGCATTGGGCGAAGCGGCGTTTATCCATGCTGTCGCGCTTGCAGGGCAGGCCGGTGAAGGTGTAGTGAAGCGCGCAAAGACGCTTGCGCGCTACAGAGATGTCCCGCTGGTCGGGACTTGAAGAGACGCGGGTGGCCATGCCCAGGTCTGGCCGGACATGAGAAGGATTGGCGCTGCAAAAGCGGCTGATCCAGGGAAACGGATACGGAATGAGCGATAGCAAAGACGACAAGACAATCGGTGAAACCGGCAAGAAGACCTTCACGCTGAAGCGTCCTTCCATCGAGCAGGGCGTGGTTCGGCAGGAGATGGGCCGGGGTCGCACCAAGGCCGTGGTGGTGGAGACGCGCAAGCGCCGCCTCACGCGTCCCGAGGACGAGAAGCCGGCGCCCGCGCCGGTCAACCTGGCGCCGCGCCCGCCCGTCTCCACGACTTCGACGCCCGAGCGCGCTGCCGAACCGGCCCGCACGGCTGCGCCTGCGCCGTCCAGTCCGGCCGCACCCGCCCGTCCTGCCGTTCCGTCGCGTCCTGCCGCCCCGCAGCGTCCCGCGCCTGCTCCGTCGCCGCGCGCCTCTTCGGCTCCGCCGCCGCGCATGGGTGTCGTTCTCAACCAGCTCTCGCCCAACGAGATCGATGCGCGCCGCCGTGCGCTGCAGGATTCGAGGGTTCGCGATGTCGAGGAGGCCAAGCAGGCCGTCATCGCCGCCGCCCGTCGCGCCGAGGAAGACAAGATCCGCGCCGAGGAGAAGGCGGAGGCCGATCGCCTCCAGGCAATCGAGGACGCGCGCCTGGCCAAGGAAGAGGCGGCACGTCCGCCCCGCGCCCCGGTCGAGGAACTCAGCCCCAAGGCCATCGCCGATGCGGCCGCAGCTGCCGAAATCACCAAGCCGATCACCGGCGAAGTGGTGCGCTCGCGCCGTCACCAGGCAGAGGAAGAGCCTGCAGCCCGCTCCGGCGGCCCCGGCCGCCCCGGAGCCAAGGTGGTTCGCCCGGAACCCGCCAAGCCGGCTCGGGCCAAGACCGAGGAAGATCGCCGCCGCGGCAAGCTGACGCTGACCGCGGCCCTCAACGACGATGGCAATGCCCGCGGGCGCTCGCTCTCGGCCATGCGCCGTCGCCAGGAAAAGATGCGCCGCTCCTCGATGCAGGAGACCCGCGAAAAGGTAATGCGTGAAGTGATCCTGCCCGAGACCATCACCATCCAGGAACTCTCGCAGCGCATGGCCGAACGCTCTGTGGATGTGATCAAGTTCCTGATGAAGGAAGGGCAGATGATGAAGCCCGGCGACATCATCGATGCGGACCTGGCCGAACTGATCGCGGTCGAATTCGGCCACACCGTCAAGCGCGTCTCCGAATCCGACATCGAGCTCGGGATCTTCAATGTCTCCGACGAGGCCGGTGAGCTCAAGTCGCGTCCCCCGGTGGTCACCATCATGGGCCATGTCGACCACGGCAAGACCTCGTTGCTCGACGCCATCCGCAACGCCAATGTCGTCTCCGGCGAGGCTGGCGGCATCACCCAGCACATCGGCGCCTACCAGGTGGAGAAGAATGGTCACAAGATCACCTTCATCGACACGCCCGGCCACGCCGCCTTTACCGCCATGCGCGCTCGCGGTGCCCAGGCCACCGACATCGCCATCCTGGTGGTCGCGGCCGACGACTCGGTCATGCCGCAGACGGTGGAATCCATCAACCACGCCAAGGCGGCCGGCGTGCCGATCATCGTGGCCATCAACAAGATCGACAAGCCCTCGGCCGACGCCCAGAAGGTCCGCAACGGCCTTCTGCAGCATGAGGTCTTCGTCGAAAGCATGGGTGGCGAAGTCCTCGACGTCGAGGTTTCGGCGCTCAAGAACATCAACCTCGACAAGCTGCTTGATGCCATCCTGCTGCAGGCTGAAGTGCTCGACCTCAAGGCCAATCCGGACCGCACGGCCGAAGGCGTGGTCATCGAGGCCAAGCTCGACCGCGGCCGCGGTCCCGTGGCCACGGTGCTGGTGCAGACCGGCACTCTGCGTCCCGGCGCCATCATCGTCGCCGGAGACCAGTGGGGCCGCGTTCGGGCGCTGCTCAACGATCGCGGCGAACCGGTGGATCACGCAGGTCCCGCCTTCCCGGTGGAGATCCTCGGGCTTCAGGGCACGCCGCAGGCTGGCGACCGCTTCGCGGTGGTCGAGACCGACGCCCGTGCCCGTGAGATCGCCGAATACCGCCAGCGCCTGTCGCGTGACAAGGCCGTGGCCCGCCAGAGCGGTTCGCGCGGTTCGCTCGAGCAGATGATGACCCAGTTGTCGGCTTCCGGCGTCAAGGAGTTTCCGCTGCTCATCAAGGGTGACGTTCAGGGCTCCATCGAAGCCATCGCCGGCGCCATCGACAAGCTGTCGACGGACGAGGTCCGGGCCCGGATCATCCATTCCGGTGCCGGCGCCATCACCGAGTCCGACATCTCGCTTGCGGAAGCATCGGGGGCGGCCATCATCGGCTTCAACGTCCGCGCCAACAAGCAGGCACGCGACGCGGCCGAGCGCGACGGCGTCGAGATCCGCTACTACAACATCATCTACAATCTCGTCGATGACGTGAAGGCGGCAATGTCGGGCCTGCTGTCTCCGGAGCGTCGGGAAACCTTCCTCGGCAACGCCGAGATCCTCGAGGTCTTCTCGATCACGAAGGTCGGCAAGGTCGCCGGTTGCCGTGTCACCGAAGGCAAGGTTGAGCGCGGCGCTGGCGTTCGCCTGATCCGCAACGATGTCGTCATTCACGAAGGCAAGCTCAAGACCCTCAAGCGCTTCAAGGACGAAGTCTCCGAGGTTCATGGCGGCCAGGAGTGCGGCATGGCGTTCGAAAACTACGAGGACATCCGCGCAGGCGATGTCATCGAGTGTTTCCGCGTCGAGCACATCACACGCTCCTTGTGATGCATTGAACCGGTCGGGCCGATCAGCCCGGCCGGTTCCCTGGCTTGCATCTCCAGGCTGCCGCGCCCGCAAGAACGGTTGGATTTCCCATGCCCAAACCCACATCCTCCGCTCCGTCCCAGCGCATGTTGCGCGTCGGAGAACAGGTGCGTGTCGCCATCACCAAGGTGCTGCAGCGCGGCGACGTCCGCGATCCGGTGCTCTCCAACACGCTCATCTCCGTCACCGAAGTGCGTATGTCCCCCGACCTGATGGTCGCCACGGCTTTCGTCACGCCGCTCGGCGTCGAGGACCACGCCGGCACCATCGCGGCGCTGAACAAGCATGCCCGCTTCATTCGCGGCCGCGTCTCGCCTGATCTCAGGCAGATGCGCAACATTCCCGAACTGCGCTTCCGCGACGACACCAGCTTCGCCAATTACAAGCACATCGATGACCTGCTGAAGTCGCCTGCGGTCGCCCGCGATCTCGATCACCACGACGTCGCGACCGATGGCGCGGAGGAAGCGGATGCCGATGCGGTCGACCAGGGCGGCTCCGACGAGACGAAGGCCTGAGATGGGCCGGCGCGGAAAGAACAAGGGCCGACCGATCTCGGGCTGGCTGATCCTCGACAAGCCATGGGATTTCGGTTCGACCGAGGCGGTCTCCAAGATCAAGTGGCTGTTCAAGGCCGAGAAGGCCGGCCATGCCGGCACGCTCGATCCGCTGGCGTCGGGCATGCTGCCGATTGCGCTCGGCGACGCCACCAAGACCGTCCCCTATGTGATGGACGGACGCAAGGTCTATGAATTCACCGTCGCCTGGGGCGAGGAACGCAGCACCGACGACCTGGAGGGTGCTGTCATCGCCGCTTCCGGGACCCGTCCGGACCGTGCCGCCATCGAGGCGCTGCTGCCGGATTACACCGGCGCCATCGAGCAGGTGCCGCCGCGTTTTTCCGCCGTCAAGATCGCCGGCGAGCGAGCCTATGACATGGCCCGCGCGGGCGAGGAGGTGGAACTGCCGACCCGCGAGGTCGAGATTCACCGCATCACGCTTCTCGCCTGCCCCGACGCCGACCATGCCGTCTTCGAGGTCGAATGCGGCAAGGGGACCTATGTCCGCTCGCTGGCGCGCGATTTCGGCCGGGATCTCGGCTGCTACGGGCATGTCTCCAGTCTTCGGCGCTCGATGGTCGCCCCGTTCGACGAGGCTGCAATGGTGGCACTAGCCGATCTGGTGGCGCTGGAGGAGGTCGCGGACGAGGACGAACGGCTCGCCGCGCTCGACGCCTATCTGATCGATGTCGGCCAGGCGCTGTCGATGCTGCCGCGCATCATGATCACCGACGAACAGGCCTACAAGCTGCGAATGGGCAACCCCATCATCCTGCGCGGCCGCGATGCGCCGGTGGAATGCGACGATGCCGGTGCCTTTGCCCGAGGCTCCCTGGTGGCGCTCGGCGAAATCCGCGGCGGGGAGTTCCGTCCCAAGCGCGTGTTCAAGGGCTGATCAGGTCGGCACCCGGCCTTGCGTCTTGCCCCGGTGGTGTGATCGCTCAGCCCGACCCGCGCCGGGAAGACCAGAATGGTCGGCCGCTACCGCCCCAACCGCGCTTTTTTCGGCCACGGATCGAAGTCTCGTGCAAACCGGGCGGTCGCGGCGTCCGTGCAGCGCCAGCTCCGCCACAGGCGGCGAATCCCCGCCATTCCGGCCTTCGCAGCCGGCGCGGCTCCGGGGCGCCGGCCACATTTTCCTTTCCTTTCGAAGGGAATTGCCCTATAGGCCAGCCGTCCGTCGCGGTTTGCCGCTTGGACATCCGAGGCCGCTGCTGGACGACATCCCGGCCGTCGGCGCCATATCCATCCCGAACGAAAGGATAAAACGATGTCGATCACTGCTGAGCGCAAGGCTGCGCTGATTGAAGAATATGCGACGAAGCCCGGTGATACCGGTTCGCCGGAAGTTCAGGTTGCCATTCTCACCGAACGGATCACCAACCTGACCGGTCACTTCAAGGAACACAAGAAGGACAACCACTCGCGGCGCGGGCTTCTGACGCTCGTCTCCACCCGTCGGTCCCTGCTTGATTATGTCCGTCGCCAGGATGAGAAGCGGTACACCGATCTCATCGCGCGTCTGGGCATCCGCCGCTAATTGCTTTCGGCGGGCAGGCCCCCGGCCCGCCCGCCGTCATTTTCCGAAGCCGACACCGGCTTCACACGCGCGGCACGCGCACCGGGTCTTCCTCAGGGCAGGGCCGGAAATGTGCAAAACCGTCTGCAAGGGCCGGCCAGTCCGGCATCAGACACCCAGCGATCGCCCGTCATGGGGCAGGATTGCCGGATGCTCGCCGCTCAAGCGGCACCACGCCGGGAGAGCCGGCGGAGGGAACGGCAAACCGCCGCGCCCGATACCGGAGCGTCCTGCTGTCTTGCCCGTGATGCGCCCGCGCCCACAGGGACATGAGGGGAATCCGGCCGGAACCGCGCCGACCCCTGATGCGCCATTACGAAGGACTGACTATGTTCAATACCCACAAGGTCGAGATCGAATGGGGCGGCCGTCCGCTCATTCTGGAAACCGGCAAGGTCGCCCGTCAGGCCGACGGCGCCGTCATGGCCACCTACGGCGAAACCGTTGTTCTCGCCACCGTTGTCTCCGCCAAGGCGCCCAAGCCCGGCCAGGATTTCTTTCCGCTGACCGTCAACTACCAGGAAAAGACCTACGCCGCCGGCAAGATCCCGGGTGGCTACTTCAAGCGCGAAGGCCGTCCGAGCGAGAACGAGACACTGACCTCGCGCCTCATCGACCGTCCGCTGCGTCCCTTGTTCCCGGAAGGCTACAAGAACGACACCCAGATCATCATCACCGTTCTGCAGCATGATCTCGAGAACAACCCCGACATTCTCGCTCTTGTGGCCGCGTCCGCTGCGCTGACCATCTCGGGCATCCCGTTCATGGGCCCGATCGCTGGCGCACGCGTCGGTTATGTCAACGGCGACTACATGCTCAACCCGCATGTTGACGAAATGCCGGAAAGCCAGCTCGATCTGATCGTCGCCGGCACGTCCGAAGCCGTGCTGATGGTGGAATCGGAAGCCAAGGAACTGGGCGAGGACGTCATGCTCGGCGCCGTCATGTTCGGCCACCGCGCCATGCAGCCGGTGATCGACGCGATCATCCAGCTTGCCGAGGCAGCCGCCAAGGAGCCGCGCGATTTCTCGGCTCCCGACAATTCGTCGCTCGAAGCCGAAATGCTCGCCATGTGCGAAGCCGACCTGCGCGACGCCTACAAGAACACAGACAAGGCCGCCCGCTACACGGCGATCGATGCGGTCAAGGCCAAGGTCAAGACGCATTTCGCTCCCGCCGAAGGCGAGGAAGCCCGCTTCACCTCCGAGGTCATCGGTGCGGTCTTCAAGTCGCTGCAGGCCAAGGTCGTCCGCAACGCCATTCTTGACACCAAGAGCCGCATCGACGGCCGCGACCTGTCGACCGTGCGTCCGATCGTCTCCGAAGTCGGCATCCTGCCGCGCACCCATGGTTCGGCGCTGTTCACCCGCGGCGAGACCCAGGCGATCGTGGTTGCCACGCTCGGCACCGGCGAGGACGAGCAGTATGTCGACAGCCTGACGGGGACCTACAAGGCCACCTTCATGCTGCACTACAACTTTCCGCCCTACTCGGTCGGTGAGACCGGCCGCACCGGTTCGCCCGGTCGCCGCGAAATCGGCCACGGCAAGCTCGCATGGCGCGCCATCCGTCCGATGCTGCCCTCCGCCGAACAGTTCCCCTACACGCTGCGCGTGGTCTCGGAAATCACCGAGTCCAACGGCTCCTCGTCGATGGCAACCGTCTGCGGCACCTCGCTGGCGCTGATGGATGCGGGCGTTCCGCTGGCCAAGCCTGTCGCCGGTATCGCCATGGGCCTGATCAAGGAAGGCGAGCGTTTCGCCGTCCTCTCCGACATTCTCGGCGACGAGGATCACCTGGGCGACATGGACTTCAAGGTTGCCGGCACCGGCGAAGGCATCACCGCGCTGCAGATGGACATCAAGATCGACGGCATCACCGAAGAGATCATGAACATCGCGCTCGACCAGGCCAAGGGCGGCCGTCTCCACATCCTCCAGGAAATGGCCAACGCCATTGCCGAGAGCCGTGGCCAACTGGGCGAGTTCGCTCCGCGCATCGAAATGATCTCTATCCCGGTCGACAAGATCCGCGACGTCATCGGCACCGGCGGCAAGATCATCCGCGAGATCGTCGAAAAGACCGGCGCCAAGATCAACATCGAAGACGATGGCACGGTCAAGATCGCGTCCTCCTCGGGCAAGGAGATCGAGGCCGCCAAGAAGTGGATCCACTCGATCGTCGCCGAGCCGGAAGTGGGCGTCATCTATGAAGGCACCGTCGTCAAGGTCGCCGACTTCGGCGCCTTCGTGAACTTCTTCGGTCCCAAGGACGGCCTGGTGCACATCTCGCAGCTCGCCGGCGAGCGCGTCGCCAAGACGTCGGACGTGGTCAAGGAAGGCCAGAAGGTCTGGGTCAAGCTCCTGGGCTTCGACGAGCGCGGCAAGGTCCGCCTGTCGATGAAGATGGTCGACCAGGAAACCGGCAAGGAAACCGGCCAGGGCGAGTAAGCCCCGGCGGGGCGGCGCGAGCCGCCCATCATCCCAAGCGTTGCCAGGCCCCCGGATCGAAAGCTCCGGGGGCTTTTTGCGACCCCTGGCCTGCATCGGCAGGCGTCCTCAGATGTCGGGGACGGCCAGGTCCGGATTGCGGTGATAGCCAGGGCCGATCGTCAGCGGCTTTTCCGGCAGGATCGAACCGTCCAGTTGCGAGGCAATGGTGAAGACCTCGTCATGCAGGACCGCGTTGTCGCCGTGGCGGACAAGCCGCACATGCACGGAATAGGGCTTGCCCTTGACGACCCCGGTCACCGGCGGCGTGTGGAAGGAGTAGACCTTTGATCGGGGCGACAGCTTCTCGCTCAGCACGATCGGCGGGCCACCTGACGGATCCTCGAACTCGGCGTCGATGCGCGAATAGTTCGCCACCGGCCGGTCGAGATAGGCGGTGAAGCCATAAAAGGCCTTGGCCACGCGGTAGTTGAAGATGAACCCCGAGCCGGTAATCTTGAGATAGGGCCGGTCGGCGGGGTTCTCGCGCGTCAGCCAGCCGATGCCGAACGCCACGATCAGCAGGACAAGTGTTGCGATGAGCAACCGGGACACGGTGAAGACCTTGAGCATGGCCCAGATTATCACGCGCCGCACCGAATCGGCAATCCAGACTGCGCGCTGACAGGCGCCCCGATGCCGGATCCGGGTTTTCGGCATGCTGACTGTCCTCGAACCGGAGCCGCTCCCTGACGCGGCCTGCCCGCGCGGAGCCGCCCGTGGCTTTCGTCACGGCCAGACCGGCAGAGGCCGTCGGGAACAAAATTGTGTCATGTGCATTCCATACAGGCACTCGACTTACCGGGTGTCGCCGGCCATTCTCCATGCGTCTGTCGAACCCCGGGTTCGTCCGCGAGAAGCGTTCGGTCGTAATTGTTTTCGCCGCTCAGGTCGGCGCAAGGGATTTTCGAAGGAGTTCTCATGGCCCAAGGCCTCCACACCAAAGCCCTCACAGGAGTGCAGGGGCTGGATGATATTCTCGCAGGCGGGCTGTCGCGAGAGCATGTCTTTCTCATCGAAGGCACCCCGGGCACCGGTAAGACGACGATCTCGCTGCAGTTCCTGATCGAGGGCGCCAAGCTCGGCGAACGCTGTCTCTACATCACCCTGTCCGAGACGGAGCAGGAACTGCGCGACAGCGCCGCCTCCCACAACATGGAGCTGGGCGAGGGGATCGAGATCTTCGAGCTCGTCCCGCCCGAGAGCCTGCTCGATACCGAGCAGCAGCAGAGTCTGCTGTATTCCTCCGACCTGGAACTCGGCGAGACGACAAAGCTCATCTTTGAATCCTTCGAGCGCGTCAGGCCGCGCCGCGTGGTCATCGACAGCCTCTCGGAAATACGCCTGCTGGCGCAGAGTTCGCTGCGCTACCGCCGGCAGATCCTGGCGCTCAAGCATTTCTTCGCCAAGTCCGGGGCCACCGTGCTGGTGCTGGACGACATGACTTCCGACGTGCTCGACAAGACCGTTCACAGCGTCGTCCACGGCGTCATCCACCTCGAGGAACTGGCGCCCAATTACGGCTCCGAACGTCGCCGGCTGCGCGTCATCAAGTACCGCGGCCAGGCCTTCCGCGGCGGCTATCATGATTTCGTCATCTCCACCGGCGGGGTGGAAGTGTTTCCGCGGCTGCGAGCCCTCGAGCACCGCACCAGCTTCGCCCGCACGATGCTCTCGAGCGGGCTACCGGCCTTCGACGGGCTGCTCGGCGGCGGCGTCGAGCGGGGCTCCAGCACGCTGCTCATCGGTCCGGCCGGCACGGGCAAGAGCCTGTTCGCGCTTCAATTTGTCATGGCCGCCGTGGAGCGTGGGGAACGCGCCGCAGTCTTCATCTTCGATGAGGAACTGGGACTGTTGTTTTCGCGCACCAGCTCCATGGGCATGGACCTTGAGCGGCTGCGCGACGAGGGCCGCATTCACATCGAACAGCTCGACGCGGCGGAACTCTCGCCGGGCGAATTCGCCCAGCGGGTCCGCCGGACCGTTGCCACCTTCGACGCCAAGACCGTGGTAATAGACTCCGTCAACGGCTACCAGGCGTCGATGCCGGAAGAGAACGCGCTGATCCTGCACATGCACGAACTGCTGCAGTATCTCAACCGCCAGGGCGCCAACACCTTTCTGACGGTCGCCCAGCATGGTCTCTTCGGGGACATGAAGTCGCCGGTCGACGTTACCTATCTGGCTGATACCGTCGTGCTGCTGCGCTACTTCGAGGCTGCCGGCAAGGTGCGCCGCGCCGTCTCCGTCATCAAGAAGCGGACGGGACGGCACGAGGACACCATTCGCGAGTTCAAGGTCACCGATCAAGGTCTGATTGTCGGCGAGCCGCTGGCGGGGTTCCAGGGGGTCCTGCGCGGTGTTCCCGTTCTGGTCGACAAGGCTCCGCTTCTCGATGGTGACAGCGGGAGTGCCGACCATTCCTGACCGGCAAGCCATCGCTCTGATCTTCGCGCCAGCGGGCCGTGACGCCCAGATCGCCGGCTCGCTGGTCGCCGAGGCGGGCGTCACGGCCAGGCCGGTGCGGGACCTGCCCGCTCTGCTCGCGGGCCTGAGCGAGGACATCTCCTTTGCGGTCATCACCGAGGAAACGCTGCGCAACGCCGATCTCAAGGACCTAGCCGGCTGGATCACCCGGCAGCCCAGTTGGTCCGACCTGCCCTTCATCGTGCTCACCCAACGCGGCGGGGGTCCGGAACGCAATCCCGCCGCCGCCAGGCTCTCCGAAGTGCTCGGCAATGTCAGTTTTCTCGAACGCCCCTTCCACGCCACCAGTTTCATCAGCCTGGCGCGCAGCGCCCTCCGCGGGCGGCGGCGGCAGTATCAGGCGCGGCTGCAGATCGCGGCGCTCGATGACGGCGAGCGTCGCCTGCAGACCGCGCTTCAGGCCGGCCATCTGGGGACTTGGGAACTCGACAACGCCACACGGGTGCTGACCACCTCTGCCACCTGCAAGGCGATCTTCGGCCGTTCCGTCGATGCAGATTTCTCCTATCGCGATCTGTTCGCCGCCATTCACCGCAACGAACGCCGACGGGTCTGGAAGGCGCTTGGCCGCGCCATCGGAACGGGCAGCGATTTCGCTGTCGAATGCCGGACGGTCTGGCCGGACGGTTCGGAGCACTGGTCGGAAATCCGCGCCCAGGCGTACCGGGAGCGCAACGGAAGGCAGGTGCGGATGATTGGGGTTGCAGCCGACGTCACCGAGCGGAAGCTCGCGGAAGCGTCGCAGCGGCAGATCAACGAAATGCTGGAGGAGCGCGTGGCCAGGCGCACGGCCGAGCTCGAGGCGGCCCACGCAGACACCATGGCCGAGATCGCCCAGCGCCAGCGGGCCGAGGAGCAGTTGCGCCAGGCCCAGAAGATGGAAGCGATCGGCCAACTCACCGGCGGCGTGGCGCATGATTTCAACAATCTGCTGATGGCGGTGCTTGGCAACCTCGAACTGCTGCAGAAACATGTCGACCAGGACGCCCGGGCACTGCGCCTGATCGACGGCGCCGTCCAGGGCGCGCGTCGCGGCGCCTCGCTGACCCAGCGTCTGCTCGCATTCGCCCGCCGTCAGGACCTGCGGGTGGCTCCGGTCGACATGGGCAGACTTGTGACCGGCATGGAGGATCTGCTCCGCCGCTCGGTGGGCGGGGGTGTCACCGTGGAGACCGAGCTTGCGGAAGGGCTGCCGCCTGCACTGGCCGATGCCAACCAGGTGGAACTGGCTCTGCTCAATCTCGTCGTCAACGCCCGCGATGCGATCACCGGCGGCGGCACGATCCGCATCGGGCTGCGACAGGTCGATGTCGTCCGGGGCGGCGACATCGCCGAGGGGCGCTATGTCGTGCTCACCGTCTCCGACAACGGCCAGGGAATGGATGAGGCAACGCTGGAAAGGGCGATCGACCCCTTTTTCTCCACCAAGGAACTGGGCAAGGGCACAGGCCTGGGCCTGTCGATGATTCACGGACTGGCGATCCAGCTCGAGGGCATGCTGAAGCTGCAGAGTGCGGTGGGACAGGGCACCACCGCGGAACTCTGGATACCGGCGGCAGTTGGGGCCGCGGATCGGCCAGAGGCCGCGGACCGGGTGGAGACCGCGGCACCGGACGGCATGGCCGACGCACCGGTGCGCCGGATTCTCATGGTCGATGACGACGTGCTCATCGCCATGAGTTCGGTCGACATGCTGGAGGATCTCGGCCACGAGGTGGTGGAGGCCAATTCAGGCGAACAGGCACTGAAGATCCTGGAGAGCGGCGAGAAGTTCGACCTGATCATCACCGACTATTCGATGCCGCGCATGACCGGCGCGGAACTCGCTCGCGAGGCGCGCCGGTTGCGCCCGGACATTCCCATTCTGCTCGCCACCGGCTATGCGGAACTTCCCGCCGGCATGGATCTCGGCATTCCCCGCCTGAGCAAGCCTTATTCGCAGCAACAGCTGGCCACGGAAATCGCCCGCGCGATCGCGGCGGAACCGGTCGGGGGACCGTCCGGAGCATAGGCGGTCGGCGAAGCAGTTGAAGTTCGTCTTGCAGAGGCGGATGCGCCGGACACGACCCGTCGGACGGGGCGACCGGCACGGTACATCGCCGTGGGGCCGGCGGCGGAAGCCGCGGATCGCGCAATCCGGGACTTCAGATCTGGCCCGCGGTCAAGTCTCGAGCTACTCGGTGTCGGCTTTCTTCAGTTCGTCCAGGCAGGGCATCGAGGTGATGTTGAAGCCGGAATCGACGAAATGGACTTCGCCGGTGACGCCGGAGGACATGTCGGAGAGCAGGTAGAGCGCCGACTTGCCGACATCGTCGATGTCGACGGTGCGCCTGAGCGGCGCGTTCTTCTTCTGATAGGCGAACATGGCACGCGCGTCGCCGATGCCAGCGCCCGCCAGCGTCCGGATCGGGCCTGCCGAGATGGCATTGACGCGGATGTTGCGCGGACCGTAATCGGCCGCCAGATAGCGCACGCTGGCTTCCAGCGCCGCCTTGGCCACGCCCATCACGTTGTAGTTCGGCATCACCCGGGTGGAGCCGCCATAGGTCAGCGTCAGCATCGAGCCGCCGTCGCCCATCAGGTCTGCCGCGCGCTTGGCGACCTCGGTGAACGAGAAGGCCGAGATCACCATGGTTCTGGAGAAGTTGGCCCGCGTCGTGTCGGCATAGAGCCCCTTGAGCTCGTTGCGGTCGGAAAACCCGATGGCGTGGACGACGAAGTCCAGTCCGCCCCACGCGTCCTTGATCTCGCCGAACATCGCGTCGACGGTGTCCGTGTCCTCGACATCACACGGCAGCAGCAGCTTGGAGCCGATTGAATCGGCCAGCGGCTTGACCCTCCGGCCGAACGCCTCGCCCTGGTAGCTGAAGGCCAGTTCCGCGCCCTGGGCGGCGGCCGCTCTGGCAATGCCCCATGCGATCGAATGGTCATTGGCGACGCCCATGATGAGGCCGCGCTTGCCCTTGAGAATGTCCTGCATGGAGTGTTACCCGTTGAACCGCTGGAAGACGAGGGTGGCGTTGGTGCCGCCGAAGCCGAAGGAATTTGACAGCACCGTGTCGATCTTGGCGTCGTCGATGCGGCTCCGCACGATCGGCACGCCGTCGAATTCCGGGTCGAGTTCGGTAATGTGGGCGCTTTCGCCGATGAAGTTCTCCTTCATCATCAACAGCGAGTAGATCGCCTCCTGCACGCCCGTGGCGCCGAGTGAATGTCCGGTCAGCGACTTGGTCGACTGCACGTGCGGAATGTCGGTGCCGAAGACTTCGCGGATGGCGCCGATTTCCTTGGAATCACCCACGGGCGTCGAAGTGCCGTGAGTATTGATGTAGTCGACCCGCTCCTTCACGCTCGCCAGCGCCTGCCGCATGCAGCGGATGGCGCCTTCGCCCGACGGTGCCACCATGTCATAGCCGTCGGAGGTTGCCCCGTAGCCGGTCAGCTCGCCGTAGATCTTGGCGCCGCGCGCCCTGGCGTGCTCCAGTTCCTCGAGCACCAGCACGCCGGCGCCTCCCGCAATGACGAAGCCGTCGCGGCTGACGTCGTAGGCGCGCGAGGCGGTGGCGGCGCTGTCGTTGTACTTCGAGCTCATCGCGCCCATTGCATCGAACAGGTTGGACATCGACCAGTCGAGATCCTCGTGGCCGCCGGCAAACACCATGTCCTGCTTGCCCCACTGGATGAGTTCGGCGGCGTTGCCGATGCAATGGGCGGAGGTCGAGCAGGCGGATGAGATCGAGTAGTTGACGCCGTGGATCTTGAACCATGTGGCGAGCGTCGCCGACGCGGTCGATGACATCGCCTTGGGCACGGCGAAGGGGCCGATGCGCTTCGGGCTGCCGTTCTTGCGGGTGATGTCGGCGGCGTCGATCAGGGTGCGGGTTGACGGGCCGCCGGACCCCATGACGATGCCAGTCCGCTCATGGCTGATCTCGGCCTCTTCAAGGCCGGCGTCCTCGATCGCCTGCTTCATGGCGACATGGTTCCAGGCGCCGCCGCGCGACAGGAAGCGCATGGCGCGCCGGTCGACCATTTCGGTCGGATCCAGCGTCGGCGCGCCCCAGACCTGGCTGCGAAAGCCGTGGTCGGCGAAATCCTGGCTGAAGCTGATGCCCGACTTGGCGTGGCGAAGCGACTCGGTCACCTCGGCCGGGGTATTGCCGATGGAGGATACGATCCCCATTCCTGTCACGACGACTCGTCTCATGATGTGCCCTTTCCGATCGAGGGTTCTGTGCATTCACATGCCACCCGTGGGCGGCACCGGGAAGTCGCCGGTCTCAGGCGGCTTTGTCTTTGGCCAGGCCGACACGCAGGTCGGTGGCCCGGTAGATAGTCTCGCCATCGGCCTTCATCCAGCCGTCGGCGATTCCGAGCACCAGACGTCCGCGCATGACGCGCTTGAAGTCTATGCCGTATTCCACCAGCTTGGTGGCGGGCGTGACCATTCCCTTGAACTTGACCTCGCCGGTCGACAGCGCCATGCCGCGGCCCGGTTCGCCAAGCCATCCCAGAAAGAAGCCTGTCAGTTGCCACATGGCGTCCAGGCCCAGGCAGCCGGGCATGACCGGATTGCCTTGGAAGTGGCAGGGAAAGAACCACAGGTCCGGCGTGATGTCGAACTCGGCCCGAATGTAACCCTTGTCGAACTCGCCGCCGGTTTCCGAGATATCGGTGATCCGGTGGACCATCAGCATGGGCGGCAGCGGGAGCTGCGCATTGCCGGGACCGAAAAGTTCGCCCCGTCCGCATGTCAGGATCTCTTCGTAGGTGTAGCTTGATTGCCTGTCGACCATATGGACTGCGTCTCCTCTTCATCGTCTAGCCGCGATGGCCCGCATGCTCCGACGCTATCACGGCGCGGAGTGCAGGCAAAACCGGACCTCTCGATCCCTCGAATACCGGATGCATGCGACAGTTGAAAGAGCAGAAAGGCCGGAAACTGCTACTATCGGCTTCTATTGAAAGCGCGGCGCGCAAAAGATATATGCTTGCATGTGACGACACGCGATATCTGTCAGGAACCCGATGCCCCTTCACCGCCGAGATGCCTCAGACAAGGAAACCGCTTTGCGCTTGCGCCGTGCGGAACTGCGTCCGACCAGGCAGCGGGTGGCGCTGGCGAACCTGCTCTATGCCAAGGGCGACCGGCATCTGACCGCCGAGGACCTGCATGAAGAGGCTGTCGGCGCGGGCGTGCCCTGCTCGCTGGCGACCGTCTACAACACGCTCCACCAGTTCACCGAGGCAGGCCTGCTCAGGGTGCTGTCGTTGGAGACAGCCAAGACCTATTTCGACACCAATGTGTCCGACCACCACCATTTCGTCATCGAAGGTTCCAATGATGTGCTCGACATCCCGGTGGGCAATATCTCGGTGATCGATCTGCCGGAGGCGCCCGAAGGCATGGAGATCGCCCATGTCGACGTGGTGATTCGGCTGCGCCGCAAGCGCTGAGTGCCTGTGGCCGCCATGGCCGGAACCGGGCCGCGGCTCAGTTCTTGAAGGCTTCGCCCGGATAGGCGCCCCACACCTCGCCCTGGGAAATCCACCCATCGACGCCATCGGTCTCGGCCTTGCACCATTGACCGTTGCATTCCTTCATGGTCACGACCACGCCGGGCTCGAGCTGGGCGACAACATTGGCATTGAGGCGCGCTTCCCGGTGCATCTGCACATAGGTGTCGGGGCCGGAGTTGCGCTTCCACGGCGCCGCCACCGCAGTGCGCTCACCCGAAAGCAGCGACTGGTAGATCCAGCCCTCGGTGCCGTCGGCATCGCGCACCCGCCGCCAGTTGTCGTATTCCTGGATGATCTCCACCGGAACGCCTGCGCGCGTGTAGAGCCAGGACACCGCATAGTCACGGCCGGGGCCGATGCGAAGATTGACCCGCTGTGCCTTCAGACTGACGAAGCGCGGCAGCGGCAGGCCGCTGGCACCGCGCGCGGCCGTCTGCGCATGGACAGGCTCGCTTGCAGGCAGGCAGAATCCGGCGGCCAGCAGGGCGACCAGGACGGGCAATTGGAAAAGGCGACGCATGACAAACACCCTTTTTCATCGACGCCGGGACGGGGCGTCAAACCGCAGGCGTCGGGTGCGCGGCCGGCGGGCTGAAGCCGGCAGCCACAATGACGCCGAAAAATGGCAGCCGCGGATCGGCCGCGGTCTGATGCAGTGCTTTTCCCGCAGCCCCCGGATGGGTTTTGATTGTCATCGCCGGAAGGTCTGTTAGAAAAGTTGAGCAGACCCAAGTGTCGCCGACTTTGGTTAATGAGCTCTCAACGCCGGACCTGAAGAACATGCAAAACAGAAAAAAACCGAAGGTCTTCATCACCCGTCGTCTTCCCGATGCGGTGGAAACGCGGATGCGCGAGCTCTTTGACGCCGAACTCAACATCGATGACACGCCGCGCACCCAGCCCGAACTTGTCGCCGCCATGCGCTCCGCCGATGTGCTCGTGCCCACCGTCACCGACCGCATCGACGCGGCGCTGATCGAGCAGGCAGGAGAGCAGATGAAACTGATCGCCAATTTCGGCAACGGGGTCGACAACATCGATGTCGATGCGGCGCAGAGGAAGGGCATCACCGTCACCAACACCCCCAACGTGCTGTCGGAAGACACCGCAGACATGACCATGGCGTTGATTCTCGCCGTGCCGCGGCGGCTGGTCGAGGGGGCGGCAGTGCTCGTCAGTGACGCCGTCGGCTGGAACGGCTGGTCGCCCACATGGATGCTCGGCAACCGCATCGGCGGCAAGCGCCTCGGCATCATCGGCATGGGCCGGATCGGCACCGCCGTGGCTCGGCGTGCGCGCGCCTTCGGCCTGTCCGTCCACTATCACAACCGCCGCCGCGTCAGCCCGGACACCGAGGACCGGCTGGAGGCGACCTACTGGGACAGCCTCGACCAGATGCTGGCCCGCGTCGACATCGTTTCGGTCAACTGTCCCTCGACGCCCGCGACCTTCCATCTGCTCTCGGCTCGCCGGCTCAACCTGATGAAGCCCGGCAGCTACATCGTCAACACGGCCCGCGGCGGCATCATCGACGAGGACGCGCTGATCAGGTCGCTTCAGGAGGGCCGGTTGTCGGGCGCCGCGCTCGATGTCTTCGAGCACGAGCCGGCCATCGACAAGCGGTTGCTGAAGCTGGCGGCTCAGCACAAGGTGGTGCTGCTGCCGCATATGGGATCGGCGACTGTCGAGGGCCGGATCGACATGGGCGACAAGGTGATCATCAACATCCGCACCTTCTTCGACGGCCATCGCCCGCCCGACCGGGTGCTGCCGCTCAAGTTCTGATCCTCGCTCAGAGCACTGGCACTCGAAGTGAGTTTCACTTCGCCGCAGGACAATTCAACAGACCAATGACCTGGATCGCCTCTGCGGTTCCAGGAAAGCGGCGGCGCTCCAGAAGCGGCCATGCGCCATCGTGCCTGCCCCGTCGCACCGCTGCGGCATGGCCGGCGGGTCGGCTCAGCCGCCCTTTCGGCGGTAGCGGATCGTGTCGAAGCGCGCCGCCAGCCCGTCATAGAGCAGCAGCCGGCCGATCAGCGGCTCGCCCGCGCCGGTCAGGAGCTTGATCACTTCCATCGCTTGCAGCGTGCCGATCACGCCGGTCAGGGCCCCCACCACGCCGGCCTCGGCACAGGAGGGCACGAGGCCCGGCGGCGGCGCCTCGGGAAACAGGTCGCGGAAGCGCGGCAGCGGATTGCCTTCCCGATCCTGCCCGTAAGGCGTGAGCACTGTCACCGACCCGTCGAATCTTCCCACGGCGGCGGTCACCAGCGGGATCTCCAGCCTTTCCGCGGTGTCGGCCAGCAGGTAGCGGGTGGCGAAATTGTCCGATCCGTCGACGACCAGATCATAGGCCGTGAGGATGTCGATCGCGTTGTCTGCGGTGAGCCGGGTCTCGTGCTCGATCACCCGCACATGGGGATTGAGCCGGTGGAGCGCCCGGGCGGCGCTGGCGGTCTTGGCCATGCCGATATGGTCGGTGTCGTGCAGGATCTGACGCTGCAGGTTGGACAGCGACACGGTATCGTTGTCGACGATGCCGAGCATTCCGATCCCCGCAGCTGCCAGATAGCTGAGCACCGGCGATCCCAGCCCGCCGGCGCCGACCACCAGCACCCGCGCCGCCTTCAGCTTCTGCTGGCCGGAGCCGCCGATCTCGCCGAGCACGATGTGGCGGGCGTAGCGCTCCAGTTCGCTGGCGTCGAGGCTCCGGGTCTCATCCATGCTCATCTCCTTGCCCATCACTCCGCCCGGCGCCGCAGCCTGTCAAGCGCCGGCGGCACCCAGTCCAGTGACCTTGCCGCCCGAGACCTCGAACATCTGCGCCCGCTCGCCCAGGGCGGAGAACATGCCCCGGTCGGTGCCGGTCATGAAGGCCTGGCCGCCGAGCGCGTCGACCAGGTCGAACAGCGCGGCGCGCCGGCCCTCGTCGAGATGGGCCGCGATTTCGTCGAGCAGCAGCAGTGGCGCATGGCCGGCCATGTCGCGGACCAGGCGGGCATGCGCCAGGATCAGGCCGATCAGCAGCGCCTTCTGTTCGCCGGTCGAGCACAATGCGGCGGCGATATCCTTGGCTCGGTGCTCGACGACGAGGTCGGCGCGGTGCGGACCCTCAAGGGTTCGCCCAGCAGCCGCGTCGCGGTGCCTGCCGACGCGCAGTTGATCGATGAGCCAGCTCTCCTGCTCGCTCGAGGCCAGGCCCTTCTCCGCGTCGGCAAAACCTTCGAGCCGCAGCGATGCCGTCGGGAAGACCGCCGCGTCGCCATGCCGGTCCACCAGAGAGGACAGCATGCCAACCACCTCCTGACGCGCGATCGCCATGGCGATGCCGAGCTCGGCCATCTGGCCCTCGAGACCGTCGAGCCAGACTGGGTCGGCCCGACCTTCCGACAGCAGCCGGTTGCGGCTGCGCATGGCGCGTTCGTAATCCGCGGCCCTCCGTCCATGGGCGGGATCGACCGAAAGCACCAGCCGGTCGAGAAAACGCCGCCGGTCGCCGGCGGTTCCCGTGAACAGCCCGTCCATGGCCGGCGTGAGCCAGAGGATCCGCAAATGCTCGAGCATGTCGTCGGCGCTCCTGGCGGGAGCGCCGTTGATCCGGACCCGGCGCGTGGCGTCGCCCGCCTCGATGCCGGTACCGATGTCGACGTCGCCGGCCATGCCGTCGAGCGAGGCGAAGACGGAGAACCCCTGCTCGGCACCGGCCCTGGGGATGTCCGCATAGGCGGCGCGTCGGAGGCCGCGTCCCGGCGTCAGCAGCGAAACCGCCTCCATCAGATTGGTCTTGCCGGCGCCGTTGTCGCCGACGAGCACCACATGGCGCGGGTCGAATTCGACCGACATCTGGGTGTAGTTGCGGAAATTGCCGAGCTTGAGCTTGAGGATGTGCAAGTCTTATTCACGCCTGTTCCGGTTTGCCGGCAGGCCCGGTCATGGCCCGCTGTCCGCCCGCCCGCCGAAGCCGGCGCTGAGGCGGCATGCTTCGTCTCCGCCGATCGCGGCGACGCGCCCGTCGCTGGTTTCGGCTGAGGCCGTGGAGAGCTCCCCTGTCACGGACCCGCAGAGGCGCTCTCGTGTATCAGGTGTGGCATGGTCCCGCGACGCAGCGAATCCACGTCTTCCGGCAATGCCCTAGACCCGCATCGGCATGAGCACGTAGAGCGCGTCGTCTCCGGCGGTGTCGCGCACAAGCGTCGGCGAGCCCGGGTCGGCCAGCATGAAGACGGCATCGGTGCCCGAGAGCTGGTTGGTGATGTCGAGCAGGTACTTGGCGTTAAAGCCGATTTCCAGCGGCTCGCGCTCGTATCCGACGGCGAGTTCTTCCGTTGCGCTGCCCGAATCAGGATTGTTGACCGTCAGGGTCAACTGGCCGTTGTTGAGTGCCAGCTTCACCGCGCGGCCACGCTCCGACGAGATCGTCGACACCCGGTCGACGGCGCGGGCGAAGGACTGGCAGTCGACCACCAGTTCCTTGTCGTTGCCGGTCGGTATCACCCGCTGGTAGTCGGGAAACGTTCCGTCGATGAGCTTGGATGTCATCACGACAGAGCCGATGGTGAGGCGGATCTTGGCGTCCGAGATTTCCAGCGTCACCTTCAGATCCGGATCGTCGACGAGTTTCTGCAGCTCGCCCACGGTCTTGCGCGGGACGATGATGCCGGGCATGCCCTCAGAGCCCTGCGGCGCGTCGAGGTCTGCCCGCGCCAGCCGGTGGCCGTCGGTCGCGACCGCGCGCAGCTTCAGCACGCCGTCGCTTTCGATCGTGTGCATGAAGATGCCGTTGAGATAGTAGCGGGTCTCTTCGGTGGAAATGGCGAACTGCGTCCGGTCGATGAGCATCTTGAGGTCTTTGGCCGCCAGGCGGAACGTATGGCTGAAGGCGCCGGCGGTGAGGTCCGGAAAGTCCGATTCCGGCAGGCACTGCAGCGAGAATTTCGACCGGCCGGATGCGACCGTCATCGAGCCGCCGTCGGGATTGGTGGCCAGCAGCACTTCCGAGCCGTCGGGCAGCTTGCGGACGATGTCGTAGAGCAGATGCGCAGGCACCGTGGTGGCGCCCGCCTGCTCGACCATCGCCGCCGTCGCCTCGGTGATCTCGAGATCGAGATCGGTTGCCTTCATGTCCAGCGTCGCCCCTTCGGCGCGCAGGAGCACGTTCGACAAAATCGGTATGGTGTTGCGGCGCTCGACCACGCGGTGGACGTGGTTCAGCGATTTCAGGAGATTGGAACGCTCGAGAGTGACACGCATGATCTTGGCTACCGCTTTCGTTGGCGTCCGGCACGCGAAAAACTGGCCGGACCTGTCTGTTTTCGCATTGTCAGGGGAGTGCCCTGAAGGGGCCGGCGAAAGCGGATCCTGCCGCCGCACCGGGATGGCAAAATGGCAGACAATGACGGGCGATGGCAAGAAAAACCGGCTGCAATCGCAATGATGCCTCCGCGAATCTGGGGATAAGGCCCCGTATGGTTGCCGACGCCGGCGCGGGGACCGCCCACGCCGGCGGTCCGGCCTATTCGATGATCAGCCGCTTGAGCAGTTCGACTTCGTGTCCGAGCTTGGTGTCGCTGCCGATGAGGCCCTCGATCTTGCGCACTGCGTGCAGCACGGTGGTGTGGTCGCGTCCGCCGAAGCGGCGGCCGATTTCCGGAAACGAACGCGGCGTCATGGTCTTGGCCAGATACATGGCGATCTGCCTGGGCTTGACGATCACCCGGGTGCGCCGGTCGGAGACCAGTTCCTGGCGCGTCACGTTGTAGTGCCGCGAGACGACGCGCTGGATGTCCTCGATGCGCACCCGCTTCGGCTCACCGGCATTGATCAGGTGGCCAAGCAGTTCGTCGACCCGTTCGATGCTGATGTCGGGTTCGAAGCTGCGACGGAACAGGAGCTGGTTGAAGGCGCCCTCCAGTTCGCGGCCGCTCGAGGTGATGGCGCTTGCCACATGAACAAGCACCTCCTCGGACATATCGAGCGAGGCGTCGTCGATCTGGGCGATCGCCAGGCGCTGGCGCAGCATGTCGAGGCGCATCTCGTAGTCAGGCGCCTCGATCTCGATGGCGACACCACCCTGCAACCGCGACCGCACGCGCGGATCGAGCGATTCAAGCTCCCATGGCGCCCGGTCAGCGGCGACAACCACCTGCTTGGCCGAATCGAGCAGCATGTTGAGGAGGTGGCAGAATTCGTGCTGGATCGACTTGCCCTGCAGGAACTGCATGTCATCGATGATCAGAAGGTCGATGTTGCGCAGCGATTCCTTGAACGACAGCGCGTCGTTGTCGCGGATCGCGGTGGCGAAGCGCCACATGAAATACTCCGCCGTCAGGTAGACAACGCGCGGATTGCGGCTGTGATGGCTCGCAGCCGAAGCGATCGCCTGCAGCAGATGGGTCTTGCCCAGTCCGACATTGGAATGGATGAACAGCGGATTGAAGCGGACCGCGCCGGTGCCGGCTTCGGCAATGGTCTTGGCGGCGGCGAGCGCCACCCGGTTGGAGGCGCCTTCGACATAGCTCTCGAATGTATAGCGCGGGTCGAGGGGCGAGCCCAGGACCTGATTGCCACCGCCGGCGGTGCGCTGCGGCATGGTCAGGTGAATGGAGGTGCCGCGCAGGGCCGCCGGGCCCTCCTTGCGCTGTGGCATCGGCACGTTGGCCGGTGCGGGCAGCACTGCGGCGCTTTCGCTGACCATCTGCGCCGAGCGTGTGGCTGTGCGGACGACGATCTCCACTTTCAGGATGTTGGCATCTTCCTCGGCGAATATGGTGGTGATCTGGTCGAGGTACTTGTTGTTGATCCAGGATTTCAAGAAGGTCGTCGGCACAGACAGGCGCACCACGCTCTTTGACATCGACTGCATTTTCAGCCGGCCGAACCAGCTTGTGAACACTTCCTGCCCCACCTGGGCTCTGAGCCGCGCCCGCACGCGCTCAAAAACCGCACTCTGATTGTTCATTTCTGCCCCTATCGTGTTCAGCGCACAAACATCAGCGGCCGTTTGCTGGTCCGGCGCCATGGCTTCGGTCCAGCTTTTTGTCGTCTTCTGTGCCGTCATTCGCGTTTGCATCGCCCGATATTCCTTTTGCCGCATTTATGCCGGTTTGACCCGGCGTGGTCCCCCGGGGCGATCATGCCCCTGGCTGTCTGCCGCGCGGGATCCGCCCCGTGCCGCCTGCTCTCGTCCCGCGCGCCCATACCCCCGTTGTCCGGCTGCTGCCACCGCGTGCCGTCTGGCCGCCTGTGGTCGAAGCAGTCGAAGGTCATTCTGCGAATGACCGGCACCTGTTCGGAACGTGAAATTTCAGTCCTGCTTGCCTCCCTGTGTCTGTCCGATCCGTCGGCCTCGTAACGCCGGATCAGGGCATGATGATCCCGTTCTGCCGAACGCCCCGTTCGGAAGTCACTAATCCATTCCTGCCGGAGACAGAGCCTGCGGCGCAACCTTTAGTAGGTCAGTGATTTTGCACGGCAAGAATGCCGCACCTCAGAGTGCATGCTGGAAGTCAGCCGGAAAACGATGTTTCCGAGACTTCCCAGAGGCCTCGGCCCCGCGCTTCTGATGGCTGTATTTAGGCAGGATGGAGGGGGCAGATCAAGCAGCATATTTACTGAAAATTCACACTTCGGGCTTGACTCATGAGTCGGCAAAAAAGCCGTCACGGACCCGTCATGAACATACGATTGGATTCATTGCCTTTTCATTCCACCAACCATGAAATGGTCTGTGAGTAAGCCTTTGGCGGAGAATTTTGGGGGTTGACACGACTCGGCGAGAATCCCGTGCCGTGCCAGCGGCGGAAAACACCCACCTCCCGGAAGTAATTGAAAATTAACGATATAACATGCGGGTGCAACAGTATGGCGACAACTATGTGACGGTCGAAAACTGCAGTGCAATGGATGGTCAACAAGCCCTTGGCGGACCAACGCAAAAAAGCCCGGGCGAGGCCGGGCTTTCATGAATGTCGGCTAATTATGGCTTCAGGCGCCGATGGCCTTCACCCGCTTGGCGAGACGCGAGATCTTGCGCGATGCGGTGTTGGCGTGGACGACGCCCCTCGTGGTGGCGCGCATCAGCTCGGGCTGTGCGGCACGCAGTGCCGCCGCAGCAGCGGTCTGATCGCCAGAGGCGATGGCTTCTTCCACCGAGCGGAGGAAGCCGCGGACGCGCGACCGGCGGGACTTGTTGACTTCCGTACGGGCGGCAATCTTGCGGGTCGCCTTTTTCGCCGAAGTTGTATTGGCCATGAATGCCTCTCAATTGACACAAATGCTTTCGCGCTCACCTGTGCACCCTTGCGGGTGAATTTGCACCAAGAGCCGGAAAGCGAATAACGGGATGACAGCACCAATGGATGTCATTCGATGGCGGGCGTATACCGGCTATCGGTTGCTCCGTCAACGCGAAAATGCCGCCCTCTCCCTTCTTCGCGCCGAAAGGTGGGGCGGCTGCGGGCCCGCTAGCGGTGCTTGAAGCTGGCTTTGCGCTTTTCGATGAAGGCTGCCATGCCTTCCTTCTGGTCCTCGGTGGCAAACAGCGAGTGAAACAGCCTCCGCTCGAAGCGCAGGCCCTCGGCCAGTCCGGTCTCGTCGACGAGGTTCACCGATTCCTTGATCATCATGGTGGCGGGCATCGAGAAGCCGGCGATCTTCTCGGCCGCCGCCATCGCGGTTGCGATCAGGTCGGCCGCCGGCACCACGCGCGACACCAGGCCGGAGCGCTCGGCTTCGGCCGCATCCATCATCCTGCCGGTCAGGCACATGTCCATCGCCTTGGCCTTGCCGACGGCGCGCGTCAACCGCTGCGAACCGCCCATGCCGGGAATGATCCCCAGGGTGATCTCCGGCTGGCCGAACTTGGCCGTGTCAGCGGCGATGATGAAGTCGCACATCATCGCCAGTTCGCAGCCTCCGCCGAGCGCATAGCCGGAGACGGCGGCAATCAGCGGCTTGCGCATCGACGCCACAGCGCTCCAGCCCTCGAACAGATCCTCCACATACGCGCCGACATAGTCGCGCGGCTGCATCTCCTTGATGTCGGCGCCGGCGGCGAAGGCCTTTTCGGATCCGGTCAGCACGATGGCGCCGATCCTGTCGTCGGTTCCATACGTCGCCATCGCCTCGCGCAGTTCGCCCATCAGTTCGGAGTTGAGGGCGTTGAGGGCTTCGGGCCGATTGAGCGTCAGCAAGGCGACGCGGCCCCTTGTCTCGGTCTTCAGGGTTTTCATCGCGGCATGCTCCTTGCAGGTATCAATGGGTCTGGCAGCGCGGGCAATGGAAGGTCGAGCGCCCGCTCTGCACGATGCGGAGAACCGTAGCCCCGCAGCCGGGGCGGCGGCAAGCCTCTCCTTCGCGGTCATAGACCGAGAACCGGTGCTGGAAGTAGCCCAGCGTGCCGTCGGTCTGGATGTGGTCCCTGAGGGAGGAGCCGCCGGCGGCGATCGCCTCGTTGATGACCTCGTGGACGGCGACCACCAGCCGGTCGAGACCCGCCTTCGGCCTGCCACTCTTGCCGACAAGATTCCCGACTGGTCTTTCGGGAGACAGCCCGGCGCGCCACATCGCCTCGCAGACATAGATGTTGCCGAGGCCCGCGATGATGCGCTGATCGAGCAGGGCCGCCTTCAGCGGCGCCCTCTTGCCGACGAAACGCTCAGCCAGATGGGCCGCCGACAGGCTGTTGCCGGTGGGCTCGACGCCAATGCCGGCAAACCAGGGATGCGTCTCGATGTCCCGGCGCGGGATCAGGTCCATATAACCGAAGCGTCGGGGATCATTGTAGATGATGCGCGCCGGCCCGGCGGGGCCCTCGACATGCATGACCACATGGTCATGGACCGAGTTCTTCGATCGCTCGTGATGAAAGATGCCTGGCGCCAGCGCCGCGCCTTCGGCCGCCTCGACCCGGAACGAGCCGGACATGCCCAGATGCGCAATCAGCACTTCCCCGTCATCGAGATCGGCCATCAGGTATTTCGCCCGCCGCCCCAGCGCAGTCACGGTGCGGCCTTCCAGTCTTTGGGCGAAACGCTCGGGGAATGGAAAGCGCAGATCCTTGCGTCGCTGTTCGACCCGCACGAGCCGCGCGCCCTCGAGCACGGGCTGCAATCCGCGGCGCACCGTTTCCACTTCCGGCAGTTCGGGCAAGCGACACGCTCCTGTGCATGCGGCGGTGGCCTTTGGCCCGCGCCTGTCCTATAAGGCGGCGCGCTTTGCCGCAGATCGTCCTGGCCTGCTAGATAGCGCGCCGTGCCGCGGTCCGCTATGGTCCGGCGGCAGTTTCTTGGAAGGGACGTCCGGAACCGTTCGGCTTCCCCTGTAGACAGGATCGAGATCATGTCCGACGAGCGCGTTTCCACCGATGGCGGAATGCAGACATCCTACGGCTTCCGCACCGTCTCCGACGGCGAGAAGCAGTCGATGGTCAACGATGTCTTCCACAAGGTCGCCAAGCGCTACGACATCATGAATGACGTCATGTCCGGCGGCCTGCACCGGGTCTGGAAGGACGCGATGATCGCGAGCCTCAATCCGCCCAAGCGCCCCGGATTCCGCTTTCTCGACGTGGCCGGCGGCACCGGCGACATCGCCTTCCGCATCGTTGAGGCCTCCGGTCGCCAAGCCACCGGCACCGTGCTCGACATCAACGGCTCGATGCTCGGCGTCGGCCGCGAGCGCGCCGAGAAGAAGGGGCTGGCGGCCAATCTCGATTTCGTCGAGGCCAATGCCGAGGACCTGCCCTTTGCCGATGCCAGTTTCGACGCCTACACGATTGCCTTCGGCATCCGCAATGTGCCCGACATCGACAAGGCGTTGCGCGAGGCCTTCCGGGTGCTGCGCCGCGGCGGCCGCCTGCTCTGCCTCGAATTCTCCGAGGTGGAGATGCCGCTGCTCGACAAGGTCTACGATGCCTGGTCGTTCCACGGCATTCCGCGCATGGGCGAGGCGATCGCCGGCGACGGCGAGCCCTACCGCTATCTGGTCGAATCCATCCGCAAGTTTCCGCGCCAGCAGGATTTCGCCGCCATGATCACCCGCGCCGGCTTCTCGCGGGTCCGTTGGACCAACTACACCGGCGGCATCGCGGCGCTGCATTCGGCCTGGAAAATCTGAGCATGGCGTCCATTGTCACCTATTTGCGCCTGATGCGGGCGGGCTTCATCCTTGTGCGCGAGGGGGTGGTCTCGGCCATGCCGGCAGAGGAACTGCCGGCGCCAATGCAGGCCGCCCACCGGCTCGCCGGCCTCTTCGCCCGGCGCAAGTCGAAGCGGCTGGAGCGCAGCGACCGACTCGCCCGCGCCGTCGAGCGCCTCGGCCCGTCCTGGGTCAAGCTCGGCCAGTTCCTCGCCACGCGACCCGATGTGGTCGGTGCCGACATCGCGCTTGATCTTTCGCAACTGCAGGACCGGATGGCGACCTTCCCCACCGCGGAGGCCCGCGCCGAGGTCGAGGCTTCGCTGGGCCGCCCGATCGAGGATCTGTTCGCGAGTTTCGGCGAACCGATCGCCGCCGCCTCCATCGCCCAGGTGCACCCGGCCATGGTGCTGACGCCTGAGGGCGAGAAGAAGGTCGCCGTCAAGGTGATCCGGCCCGGCGTGCGGCTGCGCTTCCGACACGACCTCGAGGCCTTCTACACGGTTGCTGAACTGCAGGAGCGCTTCATCCCCGCCTCGCGCCGGCTCAGGCCGACCGAAATCGCCCGTACGCTCGAGCAGACCACCCGCATCGAGATGGACCTGCGGCTCGAGGCCGCCGCGCTCTCGGAAATGGCCGAGAACACCAGGAACGATCCCGGCTTCCGTGTGCCATCCGTCGACTGGGAGCGCACCGGCCGCGACGTCGTCACCATGGAGTGGATCGACGGCATCAAGATGTCCGATCTGGCGGCGCTGCGGGAAAGCGGGCTCGATCTCGACCGTCTCGCCGACACGCTCATCCAATCCTTCCTGCGCCACACTTTGCGCGACGGCTTCTTTCATGCCGACATGCACCAGGGCAACCTCTTCGTCGATCCGACCGGCACCATCGTCGCGGTCGACATGGGCATCGTCAGCCGGCTCAATCGCAAGGAACGCCGCTTCCTGGCCGAGATCCTGTTCGGCTTCATCACCCGCGACTACCAACGCGTCGCCGACGTCCATTTCGAGGCCGGCTATGTCAACGCCCGCCACGATCCGGCGAGCTTCGCCCAGGCCATCCGCGCCATCGGCGAGCCTATCCATGGCCAGCCGGCCGAGACCATTTCCATGGCACGGCTGCTGACGCTGCTCTTCGAGGTCACCGAACTCTTCGACATGGAGACGCGGCCCGAACTGGTGATGCTGCAGAAGACAATGGTCGTGGTCGAGGGCGTGGCGCGCACGCTCAATCCGAAATTCAACATGTGGAAGGCCGCCGAGCCGGTCGTGGGCGGCTGGATCCGCGACAATCTCGGACCCGCCCGCGTGCTGGGCGACGTCAGGGGCGGGTTGATGGCAGCCTTCCGGCTGGCCGAGCAACTGCCCGATCTCGCCGCCCGCGGCGAGCGGCTGTCCGTCGAAATCGGTGCCATGGCCGAGAACGGCCTGCGCTTCGATGCAGCCACCAGCGAGGCCATCGGCCGCGCCGAGGCGCGCCACACCCGCTCCGGCCGGGTGGCGCTCTGGATCATTGCCGCGGCCCTGGTCTGGTTGGCGCTCGCCATCCACCCCATATGGTAGGGATGACCGCCTACCGCCCCATATCTCTCGATGACACCGACATCCGCCCGCTGGCCGACGAGGCCTGGGGCGACGGCTACCCGTTTGTCGAGCGCATGCTTGAGGACTGGAAGTCGGGCGGCAACCGCTTCGAGGGACCGGGTGCGAGGCTGATCGGCGCCTTCGACGACGAAGCGCTCATCGGCTTCTGCGGCCTCAACCGCGATCCCTACACCGAGGAGAATGTCGGCCGCGTCCGCCATCTCTATGTCCATCTCGGCCACCGCCATGCGGGTATCGCGCGCGCCCTGGTCGGCCACGCTCTCGACGGCGCCTCGATCTGGTTCCCCCGCGTCCGGCTCCGCGCGACGCCCGCATCGCGCGGCTTCTACGAGCATCTCGGCTTTGAGCCGGTCGAGGAGACCGACGCGACGCATTCCAAGCGGCTCCGGTGAGCTCCCAGGCCCCGCGTCAGGCCCCGCGTCAGGCGGGGTGACGAGGCTTCGAAACGGCGCCGGATTTGCAATTTTTGTCCATTTCACGCAAACTGTCGCCACTGGACCGGCCATCAGGCGCCGCGCCAGCATTCGCCGACGGCAGCACATGCGCCGTCAGGGCAGGAAACCCGGCAGCGCAAAGTGTCGCGCACCAGATCCGTTGTTGACGGACGCGCCGGGCCAAACACAAGCATTGGATGGACATATGAGCGAGGCCAGATCGGGTGACACCGTACGGATAAACTATACCGGCAAGCTGACGGACGGCACCCAGTTCGACAGTTCGGTGGGACGCGAGCCGCTGGAATTCCAGCTGGGCTCCGGGATGATCATCAGCGGTCTTGACCGCGGGGTCGAGGGCATGAAGGTCGGGGACAAACAGACCGTCACCGTCCCGGCCGAGGAAGCCTACGGCGCCCATGACGCCGCGAAGGTCCAGAAGGTGCCGCGCACGGCCCTGCCGCCGGAACTCGAACCGCAGCAGGCATGCAGTTGCAGGCCCGTACTCCCCAGGGCGAGGTGGCGCTCATCGTGACCGCCATCGACGATCAGGCGGTCACCGTCGATGCCAACCATCCGTTGGCCGGCAAGGACCTGGTCTTCGACATCGAGGTCGTCGATATCGTCAAGGCGGCCTGACCGGACAAGACCTGGACAACCCGGCCCGGTGCCGGGTTGTCTTCCCGCTTCGGGCGACAGCTCCTGTCGCGCCCCGCCGCCCGGGCAAATGCGCGGATGCTCAGTCGCGTTTGACTGCACTGCACGCAATGCCTACATTGCAGTCACGATCAGGCCCGTCGACGAGGAGGCGCCAATGGCAACACTGACCATCCGCAATCTCGATGATTCCGTCAAACAGGCCCTGCGTGAACGCGCCGCCCGCCATGGCGTCTCCATGGAAGAGG
Source organism: Hoeflea marina (assembly GCF_003182275.1). GTDB lineage: Bacteria > Pseudomonadota > Alphaproteobacteria > Rhizobiales > Rhizobiaceae > Hoeflea > Hoeflea marina. Next base: position 355,483 of record NZ_QGTR01000003.1, on the reverse strand, counting down.
AAGCGCGGGTGCTGTTGCGCACCGGTCTTTCCGGGCCTGCCGAGGGCAAGGAAAGTCTGTGGGATAGGGTCTCCAGATTACGCGAGAAGTACGGGACCGAGGATTTGGAGATCCCGGAGCGCACCGAACTGGCCGGGCAACGTGAAGTGTTTGCCGATTGGCAAGATAATCAATGATCCTCGATACGTATGTGATCTCGGAATTTGTGGCGGTTAACCCGTCGAGGAAAGTGATCGACTGGTTCAGTTCCGTGCCCGAAGATGGACTCTATGTTCCTGCCATCGTCAAAGCCGAGATCCTGCTTGGAATGGAATTTCTGCCGGATGGCCGGCGGAGATCGATCCTGCAAAATTTCGTAGTGAATTTTCTCATCCCTTACGAACAAGGCCGCATCTTGCCTTTCGAGAATGCGGACGCCGCTTACTACGCGCAGGTTGTCAGCGAGCGAAATCGCCAGGGCCGTCCGCTCAACGGAGTTGATGCCCAGATCGCCGCCATCGCGCTCCGGCGTGGCATGCCCATCGTCACCCGCAATGTCCGGGATTTCGAAGGCTGCGGCATCACCCTGATCAATCCTTGGGAACCCACCTCATGAGCCTCTCCGGCAAACGCATCCTCCTGATCGTCTCCGGCGGCATCGCCGCCTACAAGGCGCTCGATCTCATCCGCCGGCTGCGCGAGCGCGGCGCCGAAGTCCGACCGTTGATGACGGCGGGCGCACAGGAATTCATTACACCGTTGGCCGTCGGCGCGCTGTCCTCCGGTCATGTCTATACCGAGCTGTTCTCGCGCGAGGACGAGCAGGATGTCGGCCATATAAGGCTGGCGCGGGACTGCGATCTCGTCTGCGTCGCGCCCGCAACCGCCGACCTGATGGCGAAGATGGCGCATGGGCTTGCCAATGATCTCGCCTCCACCGTGCTGCTCGCCACCGATCGCCCGGTGCTGGTGGCGCCCGCCATGAACCCGGCGATGTGGGCGCATCCCGCGACGAAACGCAATGTCGAGACGCTCCGCCGAGACGGCATCCGCTTTATCGGCCCCGCCAGTGGCGAGATGGCCGAAAGCGGCGAGGCGGGCACCGGTCGCATGGCCGAGCCGCTGGATATCGTGGCCAGCATCGCCGAGATCCTCGCCCCCGCCGCCAAGCCGCTCGCCGGCCGCAGGGCCATCGTCACCTCCGGCCCCACCCACGAGCCGATCGACCCGGTGCGCTACATTGCCAACCGCTCCTCGGGCAAGCAGGGCCACGCCATCGCCGCCGCGCTCGCCCGCCTCGGCGCCGAGGTGACGCTGGTCTCGGGCCCCGTCTCGATCCCCGATCCGGCCGGCGTGCACGCCATCCATGTCGAAAGCGCCCGCGACATGCTCGATGCCGTGACCGACGCGCTGCCCGCCGACATTGCCGTCTTCGTCGCCGCCGTCGCCGATTGGCGCGTCGCCACTTCGGCCGAAAACAAGATCAAGAAGAAGGAAGGCGAGGGGCCCGCGCCGCTTGAGCTGACCGAAAATCCCGACATCCTCAGGACCATCGGCCACCATGCCATGCGCCCGGCGCTGGTGGTCGGCTTTGCCGCCGAGACCGCCGACGTGATCTCCAATGCTCAGGCGAAGCTTGCCCGCAAGGGCGCCGATTTCATCGTCGCCAACGACGTCTCCCCCGCCACCGGCATCATGGGTGGCGACCGCAACCGGGTGCGCATCGTCTCGAAGTCCGGCGTCGAGGACTGGCCCGATCTGTCCAAGGCCGAGGTCGCCGAGCGACTGGCGGCAAGGATCGCGGAGCTTGTGCCGAAAATGGCTAGTTAAGTGTCCAATGAGCCTGATGCGGCGAATGAAGGTGCCGAGGTCCTGGAGTTGCTTAGCAGCAATATAATGATGGGCAATGAGATCTTGCTTCTGTCGCGCATGCCGTAGAATCAGCGCGCCATATCGCTGAAGGGACAGACATCGTCCTCGAAGGGTACGTGCCGACGGCGAAACTGCGGGCCTCCCACGACCGCCGGCAGGCTCACCCTGTCCATGCGGAAGTGGCGGAAGTCGCCACGCTCCGGATCCCACGCCACCAGATACCACAGCGGCGGCAGGATCAGCATGGCTTGCGGTTCGACTGTGCGGTGTGTTTCCACGCCCTTGGTGTCCCGATAGCAAAACTTCAGGTGCAGCCGCTGCAGAAAGGCTGTTTCGAAGGCAGGCAGCAAGGCGGGCTCGATCGTGCCTGTGTCGGAAATGTCCTGCTTGGGCGACAGTTGGCCGACATGCAGGCACTCGAGCAGCCGGCGCAGGTCTCGAACCTTGTCGGGGGGCAGGGTTCTCTCGATCTTGGCAAGGCCGACATCGGCGAGCGCGGCGAAGGGCAGCGACCGCGCCGCTCGCATGGCTGCGACGCTGATGATGAGCGCGAATACCTCTGTGACGGAGAGCCGTGCGGTGATCTCCGCCGATCGCGGATCAAGCTGCAGCCCGCCACCACGTCCGCATTCGGAATGGATGACGAAGCCCTGATCTCGCAAGGCGCTGATATCGCGCAGCACTGTTCGTCTCGATGCGCCGATTTCGTCGGCCAGACCGCTGACCGTCGCGATTGCGCCGCGTCGAAGGATTCGCACGATGGCATCATGTCTGAGGCGGATGTTCATTTGGCTGTTCTAGCACATTCGGTGCCAATAAATGGCACCGTTTGCTTCTATGTCCACCGGGACCAACTCAGCAAGGAGCAAACTTATGTCCCAGGATCATTCGTCAACCATCCGCGCAACGCCGACCATCATCAATCCGTCCCACCTTCATGATCCCACCCCAAATGGCTACAGCACCGCGGTCATTGCGCCAGCTTCAGGCCGGCTGGCTTTCATTTCTGGGCAGGGCGGGCAGGACCACACCGGTGCTCTCTCTCCGGATTTCGCAGTCCAGGTTATGCAGGCCTATGTCAACCTTGCGGCAGTTCTCGCAGCCCTCGGCGCCCGCCCGGCTGATGTCGTGAAGCTGACGGTGTTCGTTGTCGATCACGACATGTCGAAGCTCGGTCCGCTGACTGAGCACGTGATGCGGACGTTCGGCGATACGCTGCCCGCGCAGACGCTTGTTCCGGTGCCAAAGCTCGCCATCGACGCCATGCTGTTCGAGGTGGAGGCTGTTGTATTCCTGGAATGAGCGTCCTGCCGAAGGGTTGGCTACCCGGTGCCGGCGCTTGGCGCAGGCACGCAATCGGGAGCGCCTTCACGCCACTTCAGCGATCTTCGTCGCACCACTTGCAGGGAGCGTTCGCGACGTCATGGTCCGCCTGAATCGAGGGTCTGCCTTCAGCGCAATGGAAGCCACTGCTCCGGCGGCGCAACGCGCGGATGTCTCGAATAGCATCCGTCATCCCTGTAGGCGAATACTTCGTCTCTGGAGAACATGATCCACTGCTCGTGCGTGGGATCATCTCCATATGGCCAGGTCTCCAGCACGCCGCCCAGATCGAAAGTGAAGGTGGCGCGGCGCTCGGTAGGATCCACCGCCACCTTCACAAACTTCTGCCCGTTCAATCGGGCAGCGGCGCGCGCGGTCAGCCAGTCCTCATCCTCGTTCCATGCCAGTTGTATCCCGTTCTCTCGCGCCAGCCAGTGGCTACAGTATGTCCAAAGGCGCCACTCACCTTCAACGAAGGCCGATCTGCGCAAGCCCGATTTGCGCTCGATCACATGAAGTCGGGGCTCTCCAAATTCGAAGCTTAGAGTTCCGCCATATCCAGTCCGCACGCCCCAGGCAACCAAGCCGAGCATGGGGCTTACGAATACGTCCAAAGGACTGAGAGCTGCAGGTTCGTTTGTCATCCCGCGAACAATCGCAGCATCCAGGAGTGTCTGCAATCGACCTGGAACTGACAGGGTCACAGCTCCCTCCAATCCGAAGCAAGGCGCCCGGAAAGCGGCACGGTCGCTCACCCACCCTGGTGAGACGTCTCAAATCGGGAGTCTCGTTAACGATATTTTAAGTTTGGCGGAGGCGCCGCTGGTTCAGCGGAGATCAGGTGTATAAATTGAACCGACGATAACTCACTGACTTTATTGCAATGCAAGTCTCTGAAGGAGGCGATCATGCATAAGATGGAAAAGATCAACCGCCGAACCTGGAGCAATCCGCTCGACAGGCGTTACTACCGGAAAAGCAAGGGCTATCTGAACCACGGCGAGCGCACGGTGTTCGAGGCTGCCCTTGAACGCGGTGGCTACGGCACGACTCTTGACATCGGCGTCGGTGGGGGGCGCACGGCCGCTCTGCTGGTTCCGGTCGTCCGCGATTATGTGGGCATCGACTATACGCCGGAAATGACGGCACTTGCCCGCTCAAACTATCCCGGATTTGATTTCCGCACCATGGATGCACGCGATCTGTCCGCCTTCCCCGACGGTCATTTCGACCTGGTCGTCTTCAGCTACAACGGCATCGACTCGGTCGGTCCCGAAGGCCGCGAGGCTATCCTGCGGGAGGTTTCTCGGGTGCTGAAGCCAACCGGCGCTTTCGCGTTCTCGACATTCAATCGCAACTGGACCGGCTTTGTCGGAAGCCGCGCCGGGGCCGGCGTTGCCTGGACGCCGGATCCGTTGCGCCTGGCCTATCGGCTTGTCATGCACGGGCTTGGCCGCGTTCGCCGTCGGCTGTACATGCCGCTCGAGCAACGGGAAGGCGAACATGCCATCCTCCTTCATCCCGCCCACAATTTCGGCATCATGGTCTACACGACAACGCCATCGCAGCTCCGCGCACAACTTGCCGCGGCGGGGTTCGCAGGTGATCCGGACCTCTATTCGGATGACGGCGCTCGGCTGAGTTCCGGTACTCTCGCCGAGGTGGAGCAGTTTCACGTTCTGGCCTTCAAGCAACTGCCCGGCTGGCCACGCACTTCCGGTTCCATGCCAACTGCTTGAATATAGGTCGCCAGACGATACATGGCGCCCCGTGCCGTTCGATCTCGAAGGTGCAACTGGCCCGTCAGGCGACCGCGGCGATCTGCATCGCTTCCGTTTGCAGCGGTGAAAACCGTGCGGACGACATGCCGCCCGCCGTCAGCGTCACCATGCTGCCGGCCGGGATCTCGTGCCATTTGGCGTCCGCGTCCTGGAACGGCTCGGAGACCAGGCAATGACCGAGCCCGCCGCACATAGGAGCCGAATAGAGCGTCGGCGCGTGCGCGTCGGTGGCGTAGCGGATGGCATAGAGCGCCTCGCCGTCGGAAAAGGCGGCGGTGAACCGGATCAGTTCCTTGACCCCGGCACGGGCCGATTCGGCGAGCGCGAGGCGGATCGCCGCGGCGAAGGCAGCGGCGGGATTTTCGTCTAGTCCGAATTCCAGCGCAAGCAGAAACAAAAGCTCCGAATCCGTGCTGCCGTGCCGCGCCCGATAGTGCTTGTCGGACAGCGCCGCCTCCATCGGCCGGCGGATCTGCTCGAAGCCGGCGATCTGGCCGTTGTGCATGAAACTCCAGCGCCCCTGGACGAAGGGATGGCAGTTGTCGCGGCTGGTGGCGCCGCCGGTCGAGGCACGGACATGGGCCAGGAACAGCGGCGAGCGGATCTGGCGGGCGAGCGACTTGAGATTGCAGTCCGACCAGGCCGGCAGAACGTCGCGATACAGCCCCGGCTCTGGCCGCTCTCCGTACCAGGCAATGCCGAAGCCGTCGCCATTGGTGGCGGTCTTGGCGTGGGTGGCGCAATGGGACTGGTCGATCAGCGAATGACCGGGCGCCGAGACGATCTGCTCAAGATGAATCGGTGTTCCCCGATAGGCGGCCCAACGGCACATGGCGGTTCATTTGCTCCGGTTGTGCATCCGGTGATGCAGTTCGTTAATCATACGGCTTGCAGTTTTCTCAAAGGTAAACGGCAGAACCGAATGCGCGAGAGCCGCGAAGGCTGCCAGAAACAGCGTGCCGGAGAATTTGCCGGCAAAGGCCATATGCTCAAGATAGGTCTCGTCGACCGAGGACGGATGATCGGTGAACAGCGTGGTCAGGTTTTTCGGCATGGTGATTTCCTCTCCATTGGACAGGTCCATTGTGGCGCAGTCCGTGCGGATATCCGTCCCAAAGATCCTTTCAATTGCCGAAAAATTGGGATATATGTCTCGCCATGCACAAGATAGACGATATGGATGTTCGTATTCTCGGTCAATTGCAACGCGATGGCACCCTCTCCATCGATTCGCTGGCGGAGCGCGTGCATCTCTCGCGCAATGCCTGCTGGCGGAGGATGAAAAATCTCGAGGAGCGGGGTTTCATCCGCGAGCGGGTGGCGATCCTCGATGCCGAGGCCGCCGGCTGTGGCTTGTCGGTGTTCATCTTCGTGCGCACTGCCAACCACGACCCCGACTGGCTCGGTAAGTTCCGGGCTGCGGTCTCCGGCTTTCCGGAGATCGTCGGCGTCTACCGCACGTCGGGCGATCTCGATTACATTCTCCGCGCCCGGGTCTCCGGCGTGAAGGCCTATGACCGGCTCTACCAGCGGCTGATCGCCAAGGTGCCGCTGTCGGATGTCTCCGCATCCTTCGTCATGGAGGAAATCAAGGAGACCACGTCGATCCCGCTGTCAGAAATGGTTGGCGGCGCGGGCTGAGCGGGTGGGTGGAAACTGTTTCAGTTCCCCCTTGGTGAGTGGAGCGGCATCGGCCTGCCAACTGAACACATCGTTTCCTTTCGCGCTCTCGAATGCGCCCCGCTTCGCGGCTACATTGGCTGCAACACACCCACACCCGCCCGGGCGGAGAAATCCCGGCTGAGGAGACACACGATGTCCATTCGCCCCGTCAAGCATGAAAGCCGCGCCACACCCGCCATGGAGGGCGCCGGCGTCAAGCTGCACCGCGTCTTCGGCTTCGGCGACCCGTCGATGACCGATCCCTTCCTGATGATGGATGACTTCCGCAACAACGATCCGGCCGACTACATCAAGGGCTTTCCCTGGCATCCGCATCGCGGCATCGAGACCATCACCTATGTGCTGGCCGGCACCGTCGAGCACGGCGACAGCCTCGGCAACCGCGGCCTGCTCGGCGCCGGCGACGTGCAGTGGATGACCGCCGGCCGCGGCATCATGCACCAGGAAATGCCGAAGGGCGATTTCGCCGGCAAGATGCATGGCTTCCAGCTCTGGGCCAATCTGCCGTCGTCGCTGAAGATGACGGCGCCGCGCTACCAGGATGTGACCGCCAGGGACATTCCGGTGGTCATCGATGATGACGGCACAGCCGTGCGCGTCATAACCGGTGATTTCTGGGGCAAGTCGGGCCCTGTCGACGGCATCGCCGCCGAGCCGGTCTATCTCGACATCTCGGTACCGCCTGGCAAGCGCAAGACCATTCCGGTCGATACCTACCGGTCGGCCTTTGCCTACATCTTTGCCGGGTCCGGCTCGTTCCGCGATGCCTCCAGGCCCTTCGGCGTCAAGGTCGAGAAGGAATACCTGGGAGAGGAGCTCAACATCCGCGATCTGTCGGGCAACCGCACGCTGGTTGTCTTCGACACGGGCGACGAAATCACCGTGCAGGCGGGCGACGAGGGAATCCGCTTCCTTCTCGTCACCGGCAAGCCGATCCGGGAACCGGTCGCCTGGCACGGCCCGATCGTCATGAACACCCAGGAAGAGCTGATGGCTGCGATGAAGGAACTGCGCAACGGCACCTTCATCAGGCCGGAGCATTAGGCTGCCTGGTTTTATTGCTTGCCTCCGGTGCCGGGATTCGTCCCGGCATTTTCCTGCGCCACGGGCCGTCCGTTTGGCTGCCTTGGACACGCGCTTTGAAAAATGTTCACCCATATGGTTGACTAACTTGGTCTGCCGGTATATTCAACCACAAGGGTGAACAAATGGACGATGATGCTCTGTCACGAATTCTGAAGGCAGCCGGGGACACGACCCGGCGGCACATCCTGACGCTCCTTGTTCAGGAAGGAGCGTTGAGGGTGACAGCGCTTGCCACCCATTTCGACATGTCGCTGAACTCCGTCTCCAAGCACATCAAGGTGCTGGAGGAGGCGGGGCTGGTCACCCGCAGGACAATGGGCCGCGAGCATTTCATTGCCGCGGAGCTCGAACCGCTGAAGCTGACTGAGGGCTGGTTCGGACAACTCAAGTCGATCTGGGACCTGCGCCTTCGGGCGCTCGAAGATGCACTCGTTTCAAAGGATGAAGACATGGTTGAGCTTGACATGAAAGACCTGGAATTGACGGTAAGCCGCAGGATTCCGGCTCCCCGCAACAAGGTGTTTGACGCCTGGCTGTCTCCGGCGCTGCTGGCCAAATTCATGCGCCCCGACGGCAGCGGCAAGACCTCGAGAGTGAACAACGACCCGGTCAAGGGCGGCCGCTTCTCGATCGTCATGGCTACCGCCGACAAGGAGATCCCGCATGCGGGAACCTATCTGGAGATCAATCCGCATTCGCGGCTGGCCTTCACCTGGGAATCCCCGCATTCCCTCGATGACAGCGTGGTCACCATCGATTTTGCCGAGATCGATGCTGGCACAACCGAAATCACGCTGCATCAGGTGAAGTTCCGCTCCGAGCAGGCCCGCGACGGCCATATCGGCGGCTGGACGGCAATTCTCAAAGCCCTGGAAGAAATCTTCGGCTGATGGCGACAATGACCCCGGGCGTGACCTGACCGGTTGCGCCCGGCCTTTGCCGGTTATCATCCGGCGGGACATGCTGAGGGCTTCACGCGAAATCCAGCCCGTCCACGCTCTTTGCTTCGGCGCGCCAATCACGCTATCACCCGGGCCACAGGGCTGCTTGTGTCGCCGGGCGCCGTTCCAGTTGAAGGGATCCATCCATGTCTGCCATTTTTGCCCGTATCGTCGCCATCATCGGCGGCGTCATGATCCTGATGCGGCGCTGGGGCGTCAGCGCCGAGGCCCCGGCGGTCGGCGGTGCGCCGATCATTCCGGAAGCCAGGCCCCAGGGCATTCCGACGCTGAAGATGCCGACGGCGCGCGGCTGGAAGGACGGCCACACGCCGACTGCGGCGCCCGGCCTCAAGGTCAATGCCTTTGCGGCCGGCCTCAAGCATCCGCGCTGGATCCATGTGCTGCCCAATGGCGACGTGCTCACCGCCGAAGCGCTGGGCGTTCCGGGCGGGCGCATCAAGACACCCTTCGATTACGCCATCTACTCGACCATGAAACGCGCCGCCGCCGTCGGCAACAGCCCCAACCGCATCACGTTGCTGCGCGATACAGATGGCGATGGCGTTGCCGAAACCCGGCATGTCTTCATGGACAGCCTGAACCATCCCTTCGGCATGGCGATGCTTGACGGCACTTTTTATGTCGGTGCGACCGACGGGATCTCGTCCTATCCCTATGTCGACGGCGCCACGCGGATCGATGCGCCGGGCCGCAAGCTCGTCGACTTCAAGCCGGCCGGTCACTGGACCCGCAGCCTGCTGCCGAGCCCCGACGGCTCGAAACTCTATTGCGGCGTCGGCTCGCTCTCCAACATCGGCGACAACGGCTTCGAAGCAGAAGAAGGCCGCGCCGCCATCTACGAACTCGATATCGCCACCGGCGAGAGCCGCATCTTCGCTGGCGGCCTGCGCAATCCGGTCGGCATGGCCTGGGAGCCTTCGACGGGCTCGCTGTGGACCGTGGTCAACGAGCGCGACGGCCTCGGCGACGAGACCCCGCCCGACTATCTCACCTCGGTCAAGGACGGCGGCTTCTACGGCTGGCCGTTCTGCTACTGGGGCCAGACGGTCGATGACCGCGTCGAGCAGAATCCCGCGCTTGTTGCGACCGCCATCCGCCCCGATTATGCGCTGGGCGGCCACACCGCCTCGCTCGGCCTTTGCTGGCTGCCCGCCGGCACCCTGCCTGGCTTCCCCGACGGCATGGTCATAGGACAGCACGGCTCCTGGAACCGCTCGACGCTCGCCGGCTACAAGGTCATCTTCGTGCCCTTCGAGAACGGCCGGCCGTCGGGCCCGCCGCGTGACATTCTGAGTGGGTTCCTGGCCCCGGACGAGAAGGTCTCCTATGGACGTCCCGTTGGCGTCACCATCGGACCGGACAACTCGCTGCTGGTGGCCGATGATGTCGGCGATGTGATCTGGCGCGTCACCGGCGCGGCCTGAAAGCCGGGGCGAAAGCCGGCAGTGACATGGCCGGGCCGCCGGCACGCCTCGCATGCGGTGGCGCCGGCATGCGGCCCCGGCACTGGCCTCCTGCGCAAATCCGTTGCAGGATCGGGCAACCGATGATGAACGGAGACAATGTCATGCGCCGTCTGCTTCTTGCCGCAGTCCTCGTCCTTGCGCTCCCCGCCCTGGCTTCTGCCCAGCAGGCTGCCGACACGGTCGCGCCGGAGGGGGCGACGCCATCCTTCGCCATCCGGCCCGACGCGGTGGCGCCCAGGCCGATCGTCGACCCGGCCATCCCGGCAGCGCCCGGCACCGAGACGCAGCGCTCCGGCGACCGGGACGCGGCCATGACCCCCAATGCGGCGGCGCCGAGCCCAGAGGTCGAGGCAGCGCTTGCGGCCAAGGCGGCCGGCGTCCCCGTGGAGGCCGACCGCTGGATGATCGCCGCGGCCAATCCCCTGGCCGCCGAGGCGGGCGCCGCCGTGCTGCGCTCGGGCGGTTCGGCGGCCGATGCCCTGGTCGCGGTCCAGGCCGTGCTGGGCCTGGTCGAGCCGCAGTCCTCGGGTCTCGGCGGTGGCGCCTTCCTGGTCTGGTTCGATGCCGCCACGGGGCGCATCGAAACGCTCGACGGTCGGGAGACGGCGCCGATGGCCGCCACCCCGACCCTGTTCCAGGACGCGGCCGGCGAGCCGCTCCAGTTCTACGACGCCGTCGTCGGCGGCCGGTCCGTCGGCACGCCGGGCACGCCGCTGCTGCTCGAGACTGCCCATCGCAAGTGGGGCAGGGCCAATTGGGCCGACCTGTTCGACGATGCCATCCGGCTCGCCGAGACCGGCTTCGAGGTCTCGCCGCGCATGGCCGCTGCGATCGCCGGGGACGCCGAGCGGATCGGCCGTTATCCGGCCGCGCGGGAGTACTTCCTGCCGGGAGGCGCACCGCTTGCGGCCGGCGCCTGGCTGCGGAATCCCGACTACGCCGCCGCGCTGCGCCGACTGGCAGCCGACGGTGCCCGTGTCTTCTACGAGGGAGAGATGGCACAGGACATCGTCGCAGCGGTCCGCACCGCCGCCGGCAATCCCGGCGTGCTCTCGCTTGCCGATCTCGCCGGCTACAGGGTCAGGCAGAGGCCCCCGGTCTGCGTGCATTACCGCATCTACGATGTCTGCGGCATGGGGCCGCCGTCGTCGGGCGGTCTGACCGTCGGGCAGATCCTCAAGATGATCGAGCCGCATGACATCGCGGCGCTGGGCCCGGAGAGTCCGGAGGCCTGGCGCCTGATCGGCGACGCGTCGCGACTGGCCTTCGCCGATCGCGGCCGCTACATGGCCGATACCGACTTCGTGCCGATGCCGGTCAAGGGCCTGGTCGATCCCGCCTATCTCGCCGCACGCTCGGTGCTGCTCGGCGGCGACCGTGCCCTGACCACCGTCGAGCCCGGCATGCCGCCATTCGACCACGCGATGCTTGCCGATGATCGGTCCATCGAACTGCCCTCGACCAGCCACATCGTCATCGTCGATGCCGCCGGCAATGCTCTGTCGATGACCACGACCATCGAGAACAGCTTCGGCTCGCGGCTGATGACGCACGGATTTCTGCTCAACAATGAACTGACCGATTTCTCCTTTCGCACACACGAGAATGGCGTGCCGATCGCCAACCGGGTCGAGCCCGGCAAGCGGCCGCGCTCGTCGATGGCGCCGACCATCCTGCTCAAGGACGGCAGGCCGGTCCTCGTCATCGGCTCGCCTGGTGGCAGTTCGATCATCGGTTATATGGCGCAGGCCCTCATCGGCTTCATCGACTGGGACATGGATGTGCAGCAGACGGTGTCCCAGCCCCACGCGCTCAACCGCTTCGGGACCTTCGAGCTGGAGGCGGGCACGCAGGCCGCAACCCTCCAGCTGCCGCTCGAGGCGATGGGTTTCACAGTGCAGGTGACGGAACTGAATTCCGGGCTGCAGGCCATAGCCATCGGCGAGGGCAGGGACGGCCGCCCGCGCCTCACCGGCGGCGCCGACCCCCGCCGCGAGGGCATCGCGCTGGGCGAATAGCGCGGCAGTCGGCAGGGGACCCAGCCGGAGAGGACCCGCCGCCTCCCGGCACGCCGCCGGTCGGGCGGCCTTAGAGCGCTTCTGCCTTTCATTGAATCGCTGACGCGCTCTAAGTTCCTGATTTGTCGTATTGTCCTACGACGAAGTGAAATTCACTTCGTCTGGAAATGCTCTAGGCGGCGTTGGCGACCTGGTATTCCTTGATCGCCACCATCTTGATCTGCTTCCAGCGGCTGGCCTCGTAATTGAGCGAGAAGCCGTCGGCGGCGAGGAACACAGGGTCGCCGTCGAGATCGCGGGCGATATCGCCGCGGTGGGTGGAGATGAAGCGTTCGAGCTCGGCATTGTCGTCGGCCGAAATCCAGCGGCAGACCGAAAAACGGGCGAGATCGAAGCTCACCGGCAGCGTGTATTCGCCCGACAGCCGTTCTTTCAAGACATCGAGCTGCAGTGCGCCGACCACGCCGACGATCGCCGGCGAGCCGTCCTCAGGCGAGAACAGCTGCACCACGCCCTCCTCGGCCATCTGCTGCAGCGCCTCCTTGAGCTTCTTGGCCTTCATCGCGTCCTCGAGCTTGACCCGGCGCAGGATTTCCGGCGCGAAGTTCGGTACCCCCTGGAACACCAGCTGCTCGCCCTCGGTCAGCGTGTCGCCGATGCGGAGCGTGCCGTGATTGGGAATGCCGACCACGTCGCCGGCATAGGCCGTGTCTGCAAGCTGGCGCTGCGAGGCGAAGAAGAACTGCGGCGCCGACAGGCCCATCGGTTTGCCGGTGCGCGCCAGCCGTGCCTTCATGCCGCGCTCGAGCTTGCCCGAACAGACCCGGACAAAGGCGATGCGGTCGCGGTGGTTGGGATCCATGTTGGCCTGGATCTTGAAGACGAAGGCGGTCATCTTCTCGTCGGTGGCTTCCACCGTCCGGATGTCGGCCACCTGGGCGCGGGGCTGCGGCGCCAGCGAGCCGAGCGCATTGATCAGGTCGCGGACGCCGAAATTCCTCAGCGCCGAGCCGAAATAGACCGGGGTGAGATGGCCTTCGAGGAAGGCGGTGCGGTCGAACGGCTTGCAGGCTTCCACCGCCAGGCCGCATTCCTCGATGAAGGTGGCCCGCTCGTTTTCCGGCAGGCGGCCGGCGGCGAGGTCGGATTCCGGCCCGTTGACCTTGGTGGTCTTGGTCTCGGTGTCGGAGCCGCGCACCGCGTTTTCGGCGAGATGGTAGGTGCCGCAGAAGGACTTGCCCTGGCCGATCGGCCAGGTCATCGGCGCGGTGTCGAGCGCCAGCTTCTGCTCCACCTCGTCGAGGATCTCGAACGGGTTGCGCGCCTCGCGGTCCATCTTGTTGACGAAGGTGATGATCGGGATGTCGCGGAGCCGGCAGACCTCGAACAGTTTCAGCGTCCGTGGCTCGATACCCTTGGCGGCATCAATCACCATCACAGCGGCATCCACTGCGGTCAGCGTCCGGTAGGTGTCGTCGGCGAAGTCCTCGTGGCCCGGCGTGTCCAGCAGGTTGAACACGCGGTCATTGTACTCGAAGGTCATCACCGAGGTGACAACCGAAATGCCGCGCTCGCGCTCGATCTTCATCCAGTCCGACCGGGTCTGGATCTTGTCCTTCTTGGCCTTGACCACGCCGGCGAGCTGGATGGCGCCGCCGAAGAGCAGCAGCTTCTCGGTCAGCGTCGTCTTGCCGGCATCCGGATGCGAGATGATGGCAAAGGTTCTGCGGCGGGCGACGGCCTCGGCGATCGTTTCGGACATCTTCTGGAATTCCTGTTGATTGCGGCACCTTCTAGCGGCTTGCCGCCCGGCATGCAATTGACCTTGGCCCCGCAGGGGTAAATGCTCGGCCGATGACCGCATCGCTACATACCGTCGCCGCCGCTCCCGTGCTCGGCCTCATCCAGCTGCCGCATGGCGCTGGCCTGGCCCTGCCTGCCTATGAAACCGAGGGTGCCGCCGGCATGGATCTGCGCGCCGCGGTGTCCGAGGGCGAGCCGCTGATGCTGGCGCCGGGGGCCCGGGTATTGGTGCCGACCGGGCTGATCATGGAGATCCCGCACGGTTTCGAGGGCCAGATCCGCCCGCGCTCCGGCCTGGCTGCGAAGGCCGGCATCACCTGTCTCAACACGCCGGGCACGATCGACTCAGACTATCGCGGCGAGGTGAAGGTGATCCTGATCAATCTCGGCGAGGCGCCCTTCGAGATCAGCCGCGGCCTGCGCATCGCCCAGATGGTGATTGCGCCGGTGACCCAGGCACGCATCGAGCTGAGATCGGCGGCGGGCGAGACCGTGCGCGGCGCCGGCGGTTTCGGCTCGACGGGAACCGGATGAGCCGCCCGCTCACCGTCATCGACATGCACACCGCCGGCGAGCCTCTCCGGATCGTCACCGGCGGCTACCCGGATCTGCCCAAGGGAACAATTCTGGAAAAGCGCGCCTATGTGCGCGACCATCTCGACCATCTCAGGCAGATCCTGATGTTCGAGCCGCGCGGTCATCAGGACATGTATGGGGCGCTGCTGGTCGAGCCCGACCTGCCGGGCGCCGATCTCGCCGTGCTGTTCATGCACAACGAGGGCTATTCCACCATGTGCGGCCACGCCGTCATCGCGCTCGGCCGCTATGCGGTGGACGAGGGCCTCGTCGAGGCCGGCGGGACGACCACGGTCGTCAAGATCGAATGCCCCTGCGGCATGGTGACGGCCGAGGTGGCGATGCGCGAGGGCAGGGCCGCGGAGGTGAGCTTCGAGAGCGTGCCGTCCTTCCTGTTTGCCCGCGAGCGGGTGCTGGACCTGCAGCCTTGGGGGAAAATCACGTTCGACATCGCCTATGGCGGCGCCTTCTATGCGCTCGCCGATGCGCGCCAGTTCGGCCTGAAATTCGGACGCGACCCGGCGCACGCCTTCGTCGAGGCCGCCGACCGGCTGACCAAGGCGGCAGCCGCGGCGGTGCCGCTCAGCCATCCCGATGCCGAGGACCTGGCCTTCCTCTATGGCTCCATCCTTACCGACGGCCGCCACGCCTTCTCGGCAGAGCCCACCCGCAATGTCTGCGTCTTTGCCGAGCGCCAGGTCGATCGCTCCCCGACGGGATCCGGCGTTACCGCACGGTTGGCGGCCATGCATGCCAGAGGCCAGATTGCCGAGGGGCAGGAGCGGCTGTTCGAGAGCATCATCGGCACCCGCTTCGCCGGCCGCGCCTTCTACTCCGGCAGGGCCGAATTCACTTTCGAAGCGGATGACCCGCTGGCGGGCGGCTTTCTGGTCCGCTGACGCGGCACGTCACGGTTGTCGGAAAGGTTGCCGATTGGAAATATATTTCCTTAGATAGGATTATTGCGAACTCAGATTTCGGCGGCTCGCCGATCGTGCACCCGTTTTGCCTCGCCCACGTCATCTTGCAGGTCTAGAGTGACGCCAGCAATTCAGAGGAGAAGACCATGACAGAGACCCCCGGCCGCGGCCGCATCTACGATTCCATCCTCGACACCATCGGCAACACGCCGATCATCCGGCTTGGCAAGCTCGCCGCCGAATACGGCGTCAAGGCAGACCTGTTGGCAAAGCTTGAATTCTTCAACCCGATCTCGTCCGTCAAGGACCGCATCGGTCTAGCCATGATCGAGGCGATGGAAGCCGATGGCAGAATCAAGCCGGGCGAATCAGTGCTCATCGAGCCGACATCGGGCAACACCGGGATCGCGCTCGCCTTCGCCGCCGCCGCCAAGGGCTATCGGCTGATCCTGACAATGCCCGAGACCATGTCGGTCGAGCGCCGCAAGATGCTGGCGCTGCTCGGCGCCGAGCTTGTGCTGACCGAAGGCCCCAAGGGCATGAAGGGCGCCATCGCCAGGGCCGAGGAACTGGCCGCAGAGACGCCGGGCGGCGTCATTCCGCAGCAGTTCGAGAACCCCGCCAATCCGGAGATCCACCGCAAGACCACCGCCGAGGAAATCTGGAACGATACCAAGGGCGGCGTCGACATCTTTGTCTCCGGCATCGGCACCGGCGGCACCATCACCGGCGTCGGCCAGGTGCTGAAGGCGCGCAAGCCCGGCGTGCATGTCGTGGCCGTGGAGCCTGCGGATTCGCCGGTCCTGTCGGGCGGCAATCCCGGCCCGCACAAGATCCAGGGTATCGGCGCCGGCTTCGCGCCCGCCATTCTCGACACCAAGATCTACGACGAGGTGGTGCAGGTGACCAATGACGAGGCCTTCGCCATGGCCCGCAAGGTGGCGCGGCTCGAGGGCGTGCCGGTCGGCATTTCATCGGGCGCGGCGCTGCAGGCAGCGATAAAGATCGGCCAACGCGATGAGAATGCCGGCAAGACCATCGTCGTCATCATCCCCTCCTTTGCCGAGCGCTATCTCTCCACCGCTCTGTTCGAGGGCCTCGGCTGAGCCGGCGGCCTTCCGAAGGCTCCGACCGGGCCGCCCCGGGAAGCCTTCACCGGACTGCCCACCGGGCCGCCGGGGGGGCTATCGGGCCGACGCTACAGCAGCCGCACCGACATGCCGCCATCAACGATCATCGGGCTGCCGGTCATGAACTGCGACCGGTCCGACAGCAGGAACAGCGCCGCCTGGGCAATTTCGTCGGCCGCCGCCATGCGCTTGACCGGGTGCAGGCCGGCGATGAAGTCGAGCGCCTCCTGGTTTCCCTCCCCACCCGCAGGCGTGATCGTCCCGCCGGGCATGAGGGCGTTGATCCGGATGCCATCCGCGGCGTGGTCCGCCGCCAAGGACTGCACCAGCCCGTTGAGCCCGGCCTTGGATGCCGCATAGGCCGCCATTCCCGGCAGGCCGCCATTGCTGAAGCCCACGAACGAGGAGGTGAAGACGATGGAGCCGAAGCCCTGCCTCTTCATGGCGGCTATCTGCGACCTGGCCGCCCAGAAAGCGCTGGTCAGATTGACGGCGATGACCTGATCCCAGTTCTCGATCGGCATGTCCGGGAGAGCCACCATGTCGCCGACGATTCCGACATTGTTGAAAGCACCATCGAGGCATCCGAAGCTGTCGATGGCCAATTGCGTCAGCGCCCCGGCATAGGAGCCGTCGACAGCATCACCCGCCAAGCAGACGGCTTTTCCGCCTTTACCGCCGATCTCATCGACCAGTCTGCGCAGCTCCCGTGCTCGCCGCGCCCCGAGCACCACATTTGCGCCTTCGGCCGCAAACAGCCTCGCCGCTGCCGCTCCGATGCCGCTGCTGGCGCCGGTGATGACGATCGTCTTGTCTGAAAGTTCCATGTCAGGCTCCTGGGTCACGATGCAGCCTGTCTAAGGGATCGGCGCGACGCGAGGCCACCCGATTCCCGCCGGTCGCTCGGCGGCGGCCTGACGCGGACTTACCTCCGCCGGCTAAGGGGCCCCAAGCCGGCGCTTCCAACCGCATGGTTGCGATCCGCTGGGTGGCGACCCGCCACCCGCAGCGGCGCTGGTGCGGATCCTGCGGCTTGCAGCCTGCCTGCAGCCTTTCCGCCCCAACCGATGATGCCGATCTCATAACCGCTGCTCCAGGGGCGCGGCCACCGAAGTTCCCTCTCACCGGGATCGCGTCGGCAGTGCCGCCGCCACTGCGTGATCCTCATCGTCCACTGCGCGAGCTGCACATCGGACGGGGTACATCAGACCAGTGCGCCCTGCCGTTTCCGTCCGCGCCGCTGCCGTCGGCGCCGGGCCCGCCGCTTGCGCCGCCGCGCCGCCGCCCTGCCGGGGACACCGGGTGTCCGGGCGGTGCCCCTGCCGGGTTGCGCGGCCCTGTCCGTTTCCGGGTCGATCTGCCCGAGCGGCTCCGCCGTCCCGGCCCGCCCTGGCAGTGTGGAGCCTCCGGGTGCTACCTTGCCGCGACGGGCGGCGCGGATCGCGTCGAGACGCGCGCGGCGGTACCGGTTCAGGTGGCGGCGATTGCGTCGCCGATCTGCGCGTTTCATCGACATGCGCCCCCAACAGCCAGTGCCCAACCATCTTCCCCTCGCCACTCACCGCTCAACCGACGCGACAGGCTTGCCTGGCCTCGGGCTGCTCGCGCATTCCCGGCCTATCAGCGCCACCTCGTCATCCCCGGCCCTGCGGCGACAAGGCCGGCCGACCGATGGTCGCGCAGGGTGTGCGCCGTCGGATTGCCTGGCGGCCAAGCCGATGGCGATCATGCCGTCCGCCGGCAGCGCTCTGCCGCCATTCCGATGGTCACGCCGACCCGCCCGCTCAAGCCGCCACAGCGAAGCGCTCGGTGGTGATGCGGTAGGAGATGGCTTCCGCGAGATGGATGCGGCCCACCGCCTCCGCGCCGTCCAGATCGGCCAGTGTGCGCGCCACCTTGAGGATGCGGTGATAGGCTCGCGCCGAGAACTTCATCTTCTCCGCCGCGTCCCTGAGCAGCGCCAGGCCGCCCGCATCGGGGATTGCGACCTCCTCGACCAACGCCGTGGGGCATTGCGAATTGGTGCGGATGTCGGGTCGGCCCGCCGCCCGGTAGCGCTCGGTCTGGATGCGCCGGGCGCGCGCCACGCGGGCCGCCACTTCGGCGCTGGTCTCTGACGCCTGCGGCCTGATCAGGTCGCCGGCCGACACCGCCGGCACGTCGATTCGGATGTCGATCCGGTCCATCAGCGGTCCGGAGATCCGCCCCTGATATTCGCTTTGGCAGCGCTGGCCGCGGGCGCAGCTGTGCCCGGGCTCACCGGCCATGCCGCAGCGGCAGGGATTCATCGCCGCCACCAGCTGGATACTGGCGGGATAGGAGACGCGGTGGTTGGCGCGCGCAATGACGCTCTCGCCGTTCTCCAGCGGCTGCCGCAGCGAATCGAGCACGGCGGGCGGGAATTCGGGAAACTCGTCGAGAAACAGCACGCCGTTGTGGGCCAGCGAGACTTCGCCCGGCCGTGCGCGCAGGCCGCCGCCGACCATCGCGGCCATCGAGGCGGAGTGGTGCGGGGCGCGGAACGGCCGCCGGTCCGAAAGCTTGCCCCCGGCCAGGTGGCCGGCAATGGAGTGGATCATCGACACTTCAAGCAGTTCCGCCGGCGACAGCGGCGGCAGGATCGACGGAAGCCGGGCGGCGAGCATCGACTTGCCGGAGCCGGGAGGTCCGATCATCAGAAGATTGTGGCCGCCGGCGGCGGACACCTCCAGCGCCCGCTTTGCGCTCTCCTGGCCCTTGATGTCGGCCATGTCCGGCTGGTTGGCGCCCGCGGCACGCATGGCGGGCTTCGGCCGCGAGAGCACCTGGGTGCCGCGGAAATGGTTGGCGATGGCAATCAGCGAGCGCGGCGCCAGAATCTCGATTTCCTCGCCCGCCCAGGCCGCTTCGGGGCCACTCTCCGCCGGGCAGATCAGCCCCTTGCCGAGCGCGTTGGCGCCGATGGCCGCCGGCAGCGCCCCGGCGACGGCGGCAATGGTGCCGTCGAGCGAGAGTTCACCCAGCACCACGAAGCCGCTCAAGGCATCGCCCGGAATCGCCCCCAGCACGGCCATCAGGCCGAGCGCGATGGGAAGGTCGAAATGGCTGCCCTCCTTGGGCAGGTCGGCCGGCGCCAGATTGACGGTGATGCGTTTGGCCGGAAGGGTCAGCCCGGAAGCGTGCAGCGCCGCCTGCACGCGCTCGCGGCTCTCGGCCACCGCCTTGTCGGGCAGGCCGACAATCTGCATGTTGACCTTGCCAGGCGCCACCATCACCTGGACGTCGATCGGCACCGCGTCGATGCCATGGAATGCCACCGTGTTGACCCGTGCCACCATGTGCCTGTCCCTCCAACCTGCAGGAACCGCGCGGCCCGTCACCGCCCGTCTTCCGCGATCAGGCAATAATGCATGAAACGAAGAATAAAACAAGAACAGAGAGGCAACAAACAATCGCCGGCGTGAAGTCGAGGCGGGCCGATGGGCCGGTGGGCGCGGATAAACAAGCGCCACTGTCGCCGGCGCCGGCACGGTGCGGACCTCGATGCGCCGCACCGAGCACAGTGCGGGCAGCGCCAGTGGGGCCCGGGGACGGCATTTGCGGTGACCGACTCTTGCACCGGCATTTTACCCCGGATTCAGGCGATCCATCTGCCGGGTGCGGTCGGTGGCCCGCTGGCGCCACGCTGACAGAGCGGATCCGGTTTCAAGTATTGCCATTTGGCAGATTTATCTTATATTATTGCCAAAAGGAGAATGAGTTGCAGCTCCAGCCCGTCATCGCGACCCCGACACAGGCCGATTCCGCCATCACCGAAGCGGAGGCGGGCGCGCTCGCCCGCACCGTCGTCAATCTGTTCAGGGCGTGGGCGCTGTCCGACGCCGAGGCCTGCACTTTGCTCGGCGGCATGTCGCCGCGCACCTGGGCGCGCTGGAAGGACGGCGGCTTCGGCCGCATCGACCGCGATCTGCGCATGCGGATGGCGCATATGATCGGCATTCACAAGGGACTGCGCTATCTGTTCCGGCAGCCGGCCCGCGGCTATGACTGGATCCGCAAGCGCAATGCCGCCTTCGGCGGCCTGTCGGCGCTGGAGCTGATGCTGCGCGGCGAAGTGTCTGACCTTGCCGCGCTCCGCGAATGGATCGATGCCGAGCGCGGCGCATGGTGAGCGGGCTGGCGGCCCGCCGGCGCGTGAACTGGCCGCGGACCTACCGCATCATCCGGTCCATCTTCCCGCCCATCAATCTGTTCGAGGATATCGCCGACCCGCGCGACTGGGAAGCGCTGGCCGCCGTCGAGGCCAAGACCAATCCGCGCATCCGGCTTGAAATGGGGGATCTCGGCAAGGTGCCCTCGGCACGGCGGGTTTCCGGTCCCGGCGCCAGCCTGGTGATGGCGCCCTTCGTGCATTGCTCCCGGCTGCGGCCCAGCCGCTTCAGCGACGGCAGCTACGGGGTCTACTATGCCGGCGACAGCGAGGACGTGGCGCTGGCCGAGACCGTCCACCATCACCAGAATTTCATGCGCGCCACCGCCGAGGCACCGGGCTGGACCGCGGATTTCCGCGTGCTGGCAGGCAGCGTCGACCGCGATCTCGATGATGTCGGCGCAGTGCCGGGCGCGCTCGAGCCGGACGATTACGCCAGCTCCCAGGCGGAGGGCGCGGCCTTGCGGGCGGCGGGCAGCGACGGCCTGACCTGGCCGAGCGTACGCATGCCGGGCGGCCTGTGCGTCGGCGTCTTCTGGCCGGACGTCGTTCCCGTGCCGGTCCAGGGCCGACACTACAGCTACCACTGGGATGGCAACCGCGTCGATTACGTCCGCCAGCACGACACCGGACTGGTGCTGGCGGTGAACTGAGGCCCGGCGACAGGCGGAGCCAGCCCGGTCCGGTCTCAGCCGCGCTTTGCTTCCACCGCGTCCCAGAACAGCGAGGCGATATCGGCGCCGCCGAACTTTTTCACCTCGCGGATGCCGGTGGGTGAAGTGACGTTGATCTCGGTCATCTTGTCGCCGATGATGTCGATGCCGACCAGGATGAAGCCGCGCTCCTTCAGCGCCGGGCCGATGCGTGCGCAGATCTCCTCCTCGCGCGGGGTCAGCTCCGAATGCTCGGCGCGGCCGCCCACATGCATGTTGGAGCGCGAATCGTGCTCGGCGGGCACCCGGTTGATGGCGCCCACCGGCTTGCCGTCGATGAGGATGATGCGCTTGTCGCCGAGGCGGACGGCGGAAAGGTATTCCTGGGCTATGAACGGCTCGCGGTACATCTGCGCGAACATTTCCAGAAGCGAGGTCATGTTGCGGTCGTCGGGCTTGATGTGGAAGACGCCGGCGCCGCCATTGCCGTAGAGCGGCTTGAGGATCATGTCTCCCAGTTCGGCGCGGAAGGCGGCGATGGCCTTCGGATCGCGGCTGATGAGCGTCTTCGGCATCAGGTCGGGGAAGTCGGTGACGAAGATCTTCTCCGGCGAATTGCGCACCCAGGCCGGGTCGTTGACCACCAGAGTCTTCGGATGGATGCGCTCGAGCAGATGCGTCGAGGTGATGTAGGCCATGTCAAAGGGCGGGTCCTGGCGCAGCAGCACCACATCCATGGTCGACAGGTCGATCTTCTCCTGTGGGCCGAGTTCGAAATGATCGCCCTTGACGTCGCGCAGGATCATCGGCTCGGCCACCGCCTCGATGCGGCCGTCGCGCATCGACAGTTGCTGCGGCGTGTAGTGGAACAGATTGTAGCCGCGCGCCTGCGCCTCCAGTGACATGGCGAAGGTCGAATCGCCCTCGATGCTGATGCCGGACACATGGTCCATCTGCACCGCCACATTCCTGATCTTAGCCATCTCCGTCTCCGCCGTTCGGTTGGAGTCGCACATAAGGATGCCGGGGGGATGATTGCAACGGGGGAGATGGGGATTTCAGGGGACGGGTCGCCGACGAGGCGTCAGACGGTGTTGAGCGGAGGTGATGGACCGCAAGCGGGGCTCCGGCCGGGCGCAGCGCATGTTCGCAGCGGGGCCGTCATCACCATCGACGCCGAGGCGGGCACCATGGCGCCTGAGCCGGGCGACGAGGGCCTTCCGGCCGGTGCCATCTGCGCCGGACAGAACAAACGGCAGGTCACCGCAGGCCACCTGCCGGAGGATGGTCGCGCGCTGGCGCGGGCCTGATCAGAAATCGATCTCGAGCCCGTCTTCGCAGAAATCGAATTTGGCGGGTTCCGATTCGCTGCCGTCCGCATAGCTGGCTTTCACCCACTGCGTGCAGCTCTCGTTGTTTGTGCTCTGGTCCCACAGGAGATTGACAGTGGAGCCCGGCTTGATGCCGCTGCCAATGTCGAAATAGCCCCAATCACTCTTGTTTTCGGACACCAGGACCTCGGTGATGGCCGAATCGGTCGTGTTGGTGGCTGTGAAGGAGAACTCGTCGGCGTGGGCGGAAGTGGCGATCATGCCGATTGCCGCGATACTGAAAGAGAGGGTAACAAAAGCGATGCGTGCGCTGTTGAAAGTCATGTTCTGTCCTCGGACGAGTATGAGTGCTGCAGCGAATCTTCTGGCACTATCCGTATGCAAAGTCGACGCAAATGATTGCCCCGGATGTTTCCGGGCGGGCTCGCGACCTGGGCGCCACGCAGTGCCCCGCAGTGCATTGCGAGCGTGGGTCGGTTCGATTATCTTCCGGGCCATCCCCGGCCTGCAATCCGCCGTCATCCGGAACGACATCGTGACCGGCGCGGAGCGCCGATCACCCGTCCCTTCGCGGCTGAACGGGCAACCGCGTGCGGGAGCGGCGCAATCGATGCTGCAGCCGTCAGCTCCGCCCATGGCGGACCGCCGGATGCGCCATATCGCAAGAGCGGGATGGTTTGCGACATTCAGGCAAGGTGCGACCTTGCCATTCGGGTTGTGCTCTTGCTATCTAGCAACCACCTCTGATGTTCGATGGCGCTGCCAAAACAGCGGTTTGCCCCACCACTTGGGCCGGGTCAGTGCTGCAAAGGGCTGTAAGAAGATGCGGATCGGAAAATCAGCCATGGAGGCCGTTGAGGACAGACGGCTTTCCGATGTCGCGCACTCCACGCAAGGGGGCAGATTTCGCCTTTTCCGCAGGCTGGTCAATACCGAAGGGGAGCAGTAACAGTTGCTCCTGCAGTTGACGTCCAGCCGCGCCGCCATCCGGTAACAACAGATCCAAGTGATTGACATGCACAGAAGAACCTCTGCCCTCGGTAACAAGACTGCGCTCGGACTGGAACCGGCCGTCCTGATCGGACTCGGGGTCGCGCTCGTGTTCTTCATCCTGAGCACGACGGTGGCGGTGTACACCACCCAGTTGCTTCGGGTGAGCAATGCAAGCGTCGTCCAGACCCACAAGATCATCGTCGCGATCGACCTGCTGTTGCTCGACGTGCAGGACGCGGAGACGGGGCAAAGGGGTTATCTGCTGACCGGCGAGGAGGAGTATCTCGAGCCCTATCGCCGGGCGCTCTCCCAGGTGCAGAACCGATTGAGGGCTGTCGACGAGCTGATCGCAGGCGAAACCTCGCAGCAAGGGCGTCTGGAGCAGTTGCGCGGTTACATCGATTCCAAGTTGAACGAGATGGACGAGACCCTGAGGATCTACCGCGAGCAGGGGCGCAGCGCGGCGCTGGCTCTTGTTGCATCGGATCGCGGCAAAACCGACATGGACAGCATCCGCGATGTCGTAGACCAGCTCCGCGACGCTGAAACCGCCGAGCGGACCGTGCGCGTCGCGGAGATGAACGACGCCTACAAGGTCGCTTTCCTCACCAGCCTCGTGTCGGGTGCCCTCAGCGTAGTTCTGACACTGGTCATAGGCGCGCTGATGCGCAAGGCGACGCTGGCGCGGCGAAGCGAACAGTGGCTGAGGGACGGCCAGGTCGGTTTGGCGACCGCCGTTTCCGGAGACCAGTCGCTCGAGGAGCTGGGCGAAAATATCCTGAGCTTCCTGACGAGCTATCTCGGAGCTGTTGCCGGAGCCCTCTACACCGAGAGCGAAGGCAGGTATGTGCGCACCGCGGCTCACGGCGTACCCTCCGATGTCGCGCTTCCTGCGCATTTCGGCCGGACCGACAGCCTGTTCGGCCACGTCCTCAGGGATCACCGGCCCATCGTCGTCGGCGAGGTCCCCGACGGCTACATCAGTTTCGGATCGAGTTTGGGCCAGAACAAGCCCAGCTATCTCACCCTGGCGCCGGCGATCGTTGAAGGTGAAGTAAAGGGTCTTTTCGAACTCGGCTTCCTGTCCTCTGTGGGCGATCAGGTCCTCGTTCTTCTCGAACAGGTTTCCGGGGCGATCGCAGTTGCCATACGGTCGGCCGAGTTTCGGGCGCGGCTCCAGACACTCCTCGAAGAAACGCAACGGCAATCGGGGGAGCTGCAGCTGCAGGGAGAGGAGCTGCGGGTTTCCAACGAGGAACTGGAGGAGCAGAGCCGGGCGCTGAAGGAATCCCAGGGCCGTCTCGAGCAGCAGCAGGCGGAGCTCGAGCAGACCAATTCCCAGCTCGAGGAGCAGGCGCAGGAACTGGAGCAACAGCGGGACTATCTCGAGCGGGCAAACGAGGCAACGATGCTCAAGGCGAGGGAAGTCGAGCAGGCCAGCCGCTACAAGTCGGACTTCCTTGCCAATATGTCGCACGAACTGCGCACTCCGCTGAATTCGTCTCTCATTCTCGCGAAACTGCTGGCGGACAACGCGGATGAGAACCTGACGCCGGAGCAGGTCAAGTTCGCCCAGACGATCCAGTCGTCGGGCAATGACCTGCTCAACCTGATCAACGATATCCTGGACCTGTCGAAGATCGAGGCGGGCCATGTCGAGATACACCCCGAACCGGTATCGGTCGAGCGCATGCTGGGCTCGCTGCGCCATCTCTTCGAGCCGCTGACCGCCAACAAGGGACTGGAGTTGTCGCTTACGGCCTCGGCCGATGCGCCGGCAGTCATCCAGACCGATCCGCAGAGGCTGGAGCAGGTCCTCAAGAACCTTCTGGCCAACGCCATCAAGTTCACCGAGACCGGCAGTGTCGCGCTCGCCGTCCGCGCCCATGGGGAAGCCCAGTTGGCAATCTCGGTGAAGGACACCGGGATCGGCATTGCCGAAGACCATCAGAAACGCATCTTCGACGCCTTTCACCAGGCCGACAGCACGATCAGCCGCCGGTTCGGCGGCACAGGCCTGGGCCTCTCCATCTCGCGCGAGCTGGTAAGGTTGCTGGGAGGAACGTTGCAGCTGGAGAGCAGTTCGTCCGCCGGCAGCACCTTCACCGTCGTCATTCCGCAGGTCTTCACGGCTTCGCTCGCCCGCAAGCCGGCTCCGGACCCGGCCGCGCTGCCCGCCGCGCCGGCACCGCTCGCCGCTCAGCCGCAGGCGCAGGCGCGTCCGTCGCCGCAGCTGGCGGTTCCGGGAATCGTCGAGGACGACCGTTTCCTGGCTGGCGAACAGGCGCGCAAGCTTCTCATCGTCGAGGATGACGCGTCCTTTGCCACGATCCTGCGGGACGTGGCGCGCGAGCTGAAATTCCGCGCCCTGGTGGCCGGAACCGCACAGGAAGCGCTTGAAATGGCGATCCAGTTCGTCCCGCATGCAATCGTGCTGGACGTGGGGCTTCCCGACCAGTCCGGTCTTTCGGTGCTCGACCGCCTCAAGCGCGACGTGCGCACGCGTCACATTCCGATCCACATCCTCTCCGCGGAGGATTACGCGGATCGCGCCCTGTCACTGGGAGCCGTCGGCTACGCCCTCAAGCCGGTGGACCGGGATCAGCTTGTCGGCATGCTGGAGACGCTGGAAGCAAAGGTTTCCCAGAATGTGCGCCGCGTGCTGATCGTGGAGGACAATGCGGTGCAGCGCGAGGCCGTGTCCCGCCTGATTGCGTCGCACGATGTCGAGACCATCGGCGCAGGCACGGCGGGCGAATGCCTCGCCTTGCTGAAGGAGCAGACCTTCGACTGCATGGTGCTTGATCTGTCCCTGCCGGATGCGTCCGGCTTTGCGCTGCTCGAAACCATCAGCCAGGATGGCGCGCATTCGTTCCCGCCGGTCATTGTCTACACCGGACGCGTCCTGTCCGGCGAAGAGGAACAGAAGCTCCGCCGTTACTCCAGGTCGATCATCATCAAGGGCGCCAAGTCGCCCGAACGTCTCCTGGACGAGGTGACCCTTTTCCTGCACCAGGTCGTCTCGGAACTGCCGGAAGAGCAGCAGATGATGATCCGCAAGGCTCGAAACCGCGATGCGCTGCTGGAAGGACGCCGCATTCTCGTCGTCGAAGACGATGTCCGCAATGTCTATGCCCTGACCAACATTCTCGAGCCGCGCGGGGCGATCATCGAAATCGCCCGGAACGGGGAGGAAGCGCTTGCCAAGCTTGAGCAGTCGCTCAGCGCGCCGGAAGGGCGTATCGATCTGGTGCTGATGGATGTGATGATGCCGGTAATGGACGGACTGACCGCCACGCGCCACATCCGGAAGAACTCCGCCTGGGCCAAGCTTCCCGTCATTGCACTGACCGCCAAGGCGATGCCGGACGATCAGCGGCGCTGCATCGAGGCGGGTGCAAACGACTATATGGCAAAGCCGCTCGACGTCGAGAAGCTTCTGTCCCTGGTGCGCGTCTGGATTCCGCAATGATCGACACGTACGAGAAGGTCGAGGACATCGAGATCCGCCTGCTGCTCGAGGCGCTTTATCACCGCTATCACTACGATTTTCGCAACTACGCGATGTCGTCGATCCGGCGGCGGCTGCGCCAGGCGCGCGAGCAGCTGGGCTTCTCGACGATTTCGGCCATGCAGGAGCATGTTCTTCATGATCCGGACATGTTGCCGCGGATGCTGCGCTACCTGACCGTCCAGGTCAGCGAGATGTTTCGGGATCCATCCTATTTCCTGGCGATAAGGCAGAAGGTGGTGCCGCATCTGCGCACCTACCCGTCCCTCAAGATCTGGGTTGCCGGATGCAGCGCCGGCGAAGAGCTCTACTCCCTCGTCATCCTGTTCCGGGAAGAGGGGCTGGAAGAACGGACCCTGTTCTACGCGACGGATATCAACCCGGATGCCCTGGCCCAGGCGGAGACCGGCGTCTACGACATCGAGCGCGTCCGTCTCTTCACCGAGAACCACCGGCAGGCCGGAGGAAAGTCCTCCCTGTCCGACTATTACACCACCGCCTACAATCGCTGTGCGCTGGACAAGAGCCTCCGCCGCAATGTGGTCTTCTCCGATCACAGCCTGGTCACCGACCAGGTGTTCGGTGAGATGCAGTTTGTCTCCTGCAGGAACGTGATGATCTATTTCGACCGGCCGTTGCAGGACCGGGCTATCGGTCTGTTCCGGGATTCCCTCCCCCACAACGGCTTTCTGGGCCTCGGCGCCAAGGAGACGCTGCGCTTTTCCACCCATGCGGACAGCTTCCGCGAATTCGTGCGTGAGGAAAAGATCTACCAGAGGACCCGGGCATGAGCAAAACGCCGGAAGGGGCAGTGATCATCGGCGCGTCGGCCGGTGCGCTCGAGGCGCTGTCCTCTATTCTGCCGGCACTTCCCGCCGGCTATCCCTTTCCGATCTTTGTCATCGTGCACCTGCCACCCAAGAAGCGCAGTGT
This sequence comes from Hoeflea marina, assembly GCF_003182275.1. Lineage (GTDB taxonomy): Bacteria > Pseudomonadota > Alphaproteobacteria > Rhizobiales > Rhizobiaceae > Hoeflea > Hoeflea marina. The sequence goes on along the minus strand of NZ_QGTR01000003.1, from coordinate 327,274 downwards.
GCTGGCCGAGATTTTCAATGAAAAATGCCGCCTTCGGGCCATAGAGGCCGAAGACAAGGAACCCGTCGAACCCGGCGTGATCTACTTCGCGCCGCCCAACTATCACCTGCTGCTGGAGGGCCGATCCAGCATCGCGCTCTCCAACGAGGAGGAGGTGTTGTTTTCACGTCCCTCCATCGATGTGGCCTTTGAGAGCGCTGCGGAAGCCTGGGGCGATCGTCTGACCGGCATCGTGCTGACCGGCGCCAACCATGATGGCGCCCGGGGCCTGCAGGCCATCGAAAACTCCGGCGGCACCGCCATCGTCCAGGACCCTTCGACCGCTTTTGCAAGGACCATGCCGGATGCAGCCATCCTGGCATGCCCCAAAGCCCGCATTCTTGCGCTGCCTGAAATCCCATCCTACCTGTCGAGCAACTTCAAATGACAACGCCCGTCAAATTTCTTCTCGTTGACGATCTCTCCGAGAACCTCCTGTCTCTCGAGGCACTGCTGCGCCGCGATGACCTCACGCTGCTGATGGCAAGGTCTGGCGACGAAGCCCTCGAACTCCTGCTGCACCATGACGTCGCCCTGGCGCTGATCGATGTGCAGATGCCGGGACTCAATGGTTTCGAGCTCGCCGAGCTCATGCGCGGCAACGAGCGAACGCGCCGGATCCCGATCATCTTCGTGACAGCGGGGAGCCATAGCGCCGAGCGTCGTTTCCAGGGCTACGAGGCAGGTGCGGTCGACTTCATCCAGAAGCCGATCGAGGCCGACATCCTCCGCAGCAAGGCGGAGGTGTTTGTCGAGATTTACCGCCAGCGCCAGATGATCGCCGAGCAGCGAGACATCCTGCAGGAACAGGCGCAGGCCCTGCAACTGGCCGACACGCGGAAAAACGAGTTCCTTGCCATTCTCGTCCACGAATTGCGCAACCCGCTTGCCGCCCTGCATGGCGGCATGAAGCTGCTCTTCCGCAGGCCCGATTCCGAGAAGGCTGAGCAGATCAGCGGCCTGATGCAGGAGCAGATGTCGCACATCATCCGGCTGGTCGATGATCTCCTCGACATTTCACGGATCACGCAGGGCAAGATCAATCTGTCAAAAAGTCTGTTCGACCTCAAGGCCGCCGTCTCCATAGCCCTGGAAATGACGAGGGCGACGATCGAGGAAAAGCAGCACACGGTCGAGCTCACCGCGCCGGAGAAGCCCTGCGAAGTCTGGGCCGACCGGGTGCGCATAACCCAATGCGTTTCAAACCTGCTTAACAATGCTGCCAAGTACACGCCGAGCGGTGGCCGTATCCAGGTCTCTGTCGAGGTGCTGGAAAAAACCTACCGCGTCGCTGTGGCCGACAATGGGCTGGGCCTGTCGCCCGAGGGGTCAAAGGCGATCTTCCGGATGTTCGAGCAGATCGAAGAGCATCGCCATCACGCCCACGGCGGGCTTGGGATCGGTCTTGCTCTCGTCAAGCAGCTCATGGAACTGCACGGCGGCGATGTCGCCGTCTGGAGCGACGGCCCGGGCAGAGGCAGCGTGTTCGCGCTGGAAATACCCAGGGGCAGCCCGCCGGATCACGATCTCCCGCCGGTAACGGTCCTTTCGGCTGAAACCCTGGAGGGGTAGGTCGCCGGCCGGCCCGGCAATGCATGATCGATGCCGCTGCGCAGGCTCGGGCGGGCCGCCGTTCAGCTTTCTGCCGGGGCTGAGGCCCCTTTTCCCTCGCCAGCCCGCTCGTCTCCTCAGTTCACCGGCCAGGTGGCGATCGGCGGGTAGAACAGGATGATCGCCAGCACCACCAATTGCAGCGCGATGAAGGGCAGCAGCGCGGTGTAGATGTGCTTGAGCGTGATCTCCTTCGGTGCAACGCTCTTGAGGTAGAAGGCGGCAGGCCCGAAGGGCGGTGTCAGGTAAGACACCTGCATGTTGACCGCGAACAGGATGCCGAACCAGATCGGATCGTAGCCCAGTTGGACGACGATGGGCACGAAGATCGGCAGCGTCAGCAGTGCAATGCCGATCCAGTCAAGGAACATGCCGAGCACCAGCAGTATGAGCATCATCACCATGATGATCACCACCGGCGGCGCGTCGATGCCGAGGATGGCGGCGGCGACAAAGCGGTTGCCGCCCATAAGGTTGTAGACGCCCACCAGCACGGCCGCGGCAATTCCGATCCAGATGATCATGCCGCAGGTTTCAAGCGTGTGCACCAGGCTGTCCTGCAGCGTTTTCACCGTCAATTCGCGGCGCAGCAGGGCAATCACCAGCACGGCCGAGACGCCGAGCGCCGCGGCTTCGGTGATGGAGGCAACGCCGCCGTAGATCGAGCCGAGCACGGCCACCACGATGAACATCGGCGCGATGATCGAGCGGATGGCGCTTCCCACCGATTCCTCGGCCAGTTCCGCCCTCGACATCGGCGGACCGAGCTGCGGATTGCGCAGGCAGAGGATCAGCACATAGCCGACATAGAAGGCCAGGAGCAGCAGCGCCGGCGTGATGGCGGCGACGAAGAGATCGGCGATCGAGACGCTCGCCACCAGGCCGTAGATGATCAGCACGATCGAGGGCGGCATCATCGTGCCGAGCGATCCGCCGGCGCAGACCACGCCGATCGACAGGTTGCGGTCGTAGCCGAGCCGCAGCATCTGCGGCAGCGCCAGGATGCCGAGCAGCACGATCTCTCCGCCGATGACGCCGGACATGGCTGCCATCAGGATCGCGACGATCAGCGTCTGCACGGCAACGCCGCCGGGAAGTCGCCCCGCCAGCACGCGCATGCCGTTGAACAGGTCCTTGGCGATGCCGGACCGGTCGAGCAGCGCCGCCATCAGGATGAACATGGGAATGGCGACCAGCGAGTATTCCGTGATGAAGCCGAAGATGCGGGCGGTGACCAGCGGCAGGGCGCTGCCGCCGAACCAGCCGAACGTGAAGATCAGCGCCACCAGCCCGGTGACCCAGGCCAGCGGCTGGCCGGTGAGAAGAAGCAGGAAGATCGCGGCCACCAGGACGTAGGATCCGTATTCGATGCCAAGCGCGCTCAGGCCCATGATCAATTCTCTCCGCTGGAGTCGGTCGGCGGCGAAACATCGCGGCGCAATGCGGCGATCAGGTGCATGACGGTCTGGGCGAACATCACCACGACGCAGATGAGCACCAGCATCTTGAGCAGGGCCGGCGTCGGCGGGTTCCACGATGTCCCCGTTCCCTCCAGGTGAATCTCTCCCGTGGGCGTGTGGGTGGCCTTCCAGGACATGATCCAGCCCGCGTAGGCGAGGCCCGCGAAGAACACGAGCGCGATGGCGGAGTTGACGATGTCGAGCCAGCGGCGGCCGGCCGGCGACACGGTGTCGTAGAACATGCGCACGCGGATATGCCTGTCGCGGGCCAGGGCGATCGGACCGCCCACCAGGAAGATGGCCGCAATCAGGAAGGTTGTGCTTTCGTGGGCCCAGAATGTCGGGGCGTCGAAGACATAGCGCGAGATCACTTCGAAGACCGTGACCAGGAAGGCCAGGAAGATGGCCCAGGCGAAGAATTTGGTGGAGCCGGCAACCGCCCTGTCGAGCCCGCTGCGGGTTTCGATCTCCCCGCTTTCGGCGCGCTCTTCCAACTCGAGAATGTCGGCCATCTTTATCTCCCGGTATCGGTGAACCGCGCCCGGGCGATGATCGCCGGGCGCGGAAGTCAGGTTCAGAGCAGGTTGCGGCCCGTGAGGTAGGTCGTGACCGCGTCGTAGTAGCGCTGGGTCATATCCGACTTGCCGGCCCAGACCTTCCACTCGTCCTGTGCGATGCGGCGGAACTTGGCGCGTTCGTCACCGGACCAGTTGATGATCTCGATTTCCGGATTGGCCTTCGCCTTGGTGACCGCCTCGGCATCAAGCTTGCGCACGGAATAGATGTGATCGAAGCAGAACTTGTTGACCGACGCGTTCAGGATCGCCTTCAGGTCTTCGGGCAGCCCGTCCCAGATCTCCTTGTTCATGGAGATGTCGATCAGCGGCAGCGAGTGAAAGCCCGGATAGAGCGGGTAGTGGGCGATGTCGTTCATGCCCAGCGCCTGGTTGGTGGCAAACACCGTGTTGTCGGCTGCCTGGACCACGCCCTTGTCGAGCGCGGAGAAGATTTCCGAGCCGGGAAGGGCCACCGGCGAGGCGCCGGCCTTGGAGAAGATCTCGAAGACCATGCCTTCCGGAGCCCGCAGCTTGACGCCCTTCAAGTCTTCCACGGTGCGGATCGGCACGCTGGACACGAAGGCCTCGGGTTCGGTCGCCGCCGCGCCGATGAAGTGGACGCCATAGGGCTCGACCAACTCCGAATAGAGCTCGTTGCCGCCGCCGGACTGCATGAAGCCCAGGAGTTCGAACGGATCGCTCCATGCGCCCACCAGGTTGCCCATCATCGCGAAGGCCGGGTCCTTGCCGGCAAAGTAGCTCGGATCGGTCAGATGCCCCTGCAGGATGCCGGAGCCCACCGCTTCCAGCGTGTCGGTGTGCGGAACGACCGAGCCGATCGGCAGGATCTCGATGTTGATTCGGCCGCCGGACAGAACGCCGACATTTTCTGCCCATTTCTGCTTGTTGATGAAGCCGGGCTCGCCTGCTGTCTCCGAAGTCTGGAATGTCCAGTCATAGTCCGCGGCAAGTGCTGCGCCGGACAGCGTCAGGACCGAAGCGGTCACGACGGCCAGCCCTGCAAGCGTGTTGATGAATCTCATTCTCTCTCTCCCATCGGTTGATGCACAGTCGATTTGCCGGGAGGGGCATCAAGCCCCCCGGCTGCTGGCCGATGATGCGCATGGATCACATCCATGTTCAACAATGCGGCCGCCGTTTTCTGGCATCGGAACCGCCGGTTTCGTCTGGCGCGGTCGGTGTCAAGGCGTCGGTTTAAAGCGAAAAAACATTGTATTATCGGGGGGCAACGCTCCCCGTCAGGGCGGGTTGCCGGCCTCTTCGTCAACCCGGCAGCTTAGACGAAAGACTAATGGAAAGGCTTGCCTCGTTCCATGGTAGCGGTGTCAAAAAACCGGCAGACGCCCTTCGCAGGCTATGGGCCGCGCCGGATTGCATTGAAATTATGCAGCGTCCACAATTGTGGCTCAGGTGAAAAATGGATGAGAAGTGGTGATTCTCCTCGTGGTAGCGGTATCAAGCGGAGGTGGAAGGTCGGGATGGCCGGCAGGAGCGTCAGAAAGCATCGGGATAGTGCAGCGGCCAGCGCCAGGGTCGGACGACGACGATGTCGTTGCGCAGGCTGAGCCGGGCGGCGTCGCGCTGGCGACCGAGCCAGAGGTCGCCGGCGGCGATGATGCGGCGCTGCGTCGCGTGCGAGACGGCGTCGAAGCCCGCCTGCCAGTCGCTCCGCGCCTTGACCTCGACGAAGGCCACGAGATCGCCGCGACGGGCGATCAGGTCGATCTCGCCCAGCGGCGTCTTGTAACGACGGGCGACGATGCGGTAGCCCTTGACGATGAGTGCGAGGGCGGCGAGGGTTTCGGCGCGATGGCCGCGGCGTTCGGCCTTGCGCCGGCGCGGGTCGAATTGCCCCTTGCCGCCGCCCGCGCTCACCCCGCTGCCTTGCGGTCAAGCAGGCGCTGGTAGAGGTCCTTGCGCGGCAGGCCGGTGAGCCGGGCCGCTTCCGTCGCTGCCTGCGCGGTAGATAGTGAGGCGGCGAGCTTGTCGAGCACCGCCTCGATGTCGTCCTCGGTCACCGTCGCGGCAATGCCCGGGCCGATGGCAAGCACGATCTCGCCCCTGACATTCTCGTCGGCGTAGTGCGCGGCAAGTTCTGCAAGCGTACCGCGGCGGATTTCCTCGAATGTCTTGGTCAGTTCCCGGCAGACGGCCGCGCGGCGGTCTCCGCCCAGCACCTCGCTCGCCGCCTTCAGCGTCGCGCCGATGCGGTTGGGGCTTTCGAAGAACATCAGCGTCGCAGCAACCGCGCCGAACTGCGCCAGCCGCTCGCGCCGCGCCTTGTCCTTGCCCGGCAGGAAGCCGCCGAACAGGAAGGCGTCATTGGGCAGGCCCGAGGCGACGAGCGCCGCCATCGGCGCCGAGGCGCCCGGCACCGGGATCACCGCAATGTCGGCGGCTATAGCCGTCTGCGCCAGCCGGTAGCCGGGATCGGAGACCAGCGGCGTGCCGGCGTCCGAGATCAGCGCCACGCTCTTGCCGGCGGCTAGCGCCTCCATCAGCTTCGGGCCGACGGTGTCGGCGTTGTGCTCGTGATAGGCATAGGGTCGAGTGGAAATGCCGTAGCGGTCGAGCAGCACGCGGGAGACGCGGGTGTCCTCGCAGGCGATGATGTCGGCCGAGGCAAGCGTCTCCAGGGCGCGCAGCGTCATGTCGCCGAGATTGCCGATCGGGGTTGCCACCAGATGCAGGCCGGGGTCGAGCGGCCGCGCCGCAATCACCGCCTGACCGATGCGGTAGCTGCGTCCGCTCGTCTGGTGCCCGGTGTCGCCGTCATTGCTTGGTGTCTCGTTTGCCATTTGGCCCCGCTCGAATTGCTCACACTGGAGTATTTGCCTTGCGCCGCTTTGACAAGGCGGGCGGTGCTGCCAATGACGACTGCCGAGAGGCATGAATTCGGCTTTTCCGGCACGCACCGGTCGTTGCCTCGGCACGTCCCGGTCTTTGGCCGATGTCCGATGTCCAAGCCGTGCCGCAAGCGAGCATGGAACATAAAATGTACGTCATTCCGGCGTACATGTTGATGGCCATGGTCACCTCAGACAAAAGCACCAGCAATATCGCCGAGCGCGCAAGCGAGCGGATGAATTTCCGCACCAAGCCGCATATCAAGCAGGCGATCCAGCGGGCGGCGGCGCTCAGCGGCGTCGATGACAGTGTCTTCACGATGACTGCGGCCTACGCTTCCGCGCTCGAAACAATAGCCGCGCATGAGCGAACACTTCTTGAGCCGATCGATCATGCCGCATTCTTTGACGCGCTCGATACGCCGTCGTCTGCGACACCTAACCTACGCGATGCGTTTGCCCGTCATCAGGCGCGTGTTCTGTCGAAGTGACCGGTGGCAACATCGACAAAAACGCCATAGAGCCGTTCGATCCGGACAAGCATGATCGGACGGCTTTTTGCTGCGGTGTCGATCAGGTCGACAATTTCTTCAGGAAGACCGCGAATAAACTCGCGAAAGCCGACAATACCCGCATCTATGTGATGGTTGCCCCGGACGGCGCCACCATCGGATTCTCCGCACTCAACGCCCATGCGATCCACTATCGGGAATTGCCGGGGAAATATGCCCGACCCCGCCCCGCCAACGGCTCCATTCCGGCGGCGTTCCTGTCAATGATCGGCATCGACAAGCGCTACGCCGGTCAGGGCTATGGCGGCGATCTTATCGCCGATGCGTTGTTGCGGATTGCACAGGCTTCCGAGCGTGTTGGCATCGTCATGGTCGTTCTTGATGTGCTGGACGACGGCAATCCGGCTCTGGTTGCCCGGCGGACAGCGCTCTATGCGGCATATGGCTTCCAGCCCTTGCCTTCAAATCCGCGTCGTCTGTTCCTGCCTGTCGCCACCGTGCGGCAGTTCTTGCGGGAATCGGACGGACACTTCTAAGACGCGAGGTCGGCGACCACGGCGTCGAGCACCAGCATGCCCTTGGGCGTGCAGCGGATCCGGTCGGGACCCATCGGCTGGACGAATCCGTGGCTTTCGAGAAACGCCACCCGTTCTGCGTCGAGCGTCCGGCCCGACAGCGCCCGCCAGCGCTTGAGGTCCATGCCCTCGCGCAGCCTCAGTCCCATCAGCAGCAGTTCGTCGGCCTGCTCTGAGGTTTCCAGCGGCGTGGTCTCGACCATGCCGTGGCCACGCTCGGTGACCGAGGCAAGCCAGGCTTCCGGGTTGCGCTCATTGGCGGTGGCCACCTTGCCCTGCGGCATGGTCAGCCGCCCATGGGCGCCAGCGCCGATGCCGGCATAGTCGCCATAGCGCCAGTAGGTGAGATTGTGCTGGCTCTCGGCGCCGGGACGGGCATGGTTGGAGACCTCGTAGGCCGGCAGCCCGTGCGCGGTGGTGACCTCCTGGGTCAGTTCGTAGAGTTCGGCCGACAGGTCGCCGTCGGGCACCACGAGCTTGCCGGCCTTGTGCAGGCCCCAGAACGGCGTGCCTTCCTCGATGGTCAGCTGATAGAGCGAGAGGTGGTCGGCGGCGAGATCGATGGCGTATTCGAGTTCGCGCGCCCAGTCGTCCGGGCGCTGCTGCGGCCGGGCGTAGATCAGGTCGAAGGACATGCGCGGGAAGATGTCGCGCGCGAGCCCTATGGCTGTCAGCGCCTCGGCGGTGTTGTGCAGCCGGCCGAGCACCCTGAGGTCGGCGTCGTTGAGCGCCTGTACCCCGAGCGAGACCCGGTTGACGCCGGCGGCGCGATAGCCGCGGAAGCGCTCCGCCTCGACGCTCGACGGATTGGCTTCGAGCGTGATCTCGATGCCGTCGGGCATGTCCCAGGCCCGGCCGACGGCGGTCAGGATCGCGTCGACCGTCGAGGGTTCCATCAGCGACGGCGTGCCGCCGCCGAAGAAGATGCTGCTCACCGTTCGCGGCCCCGAGAGCTGCCGCATATGGGCGATCTCTGCCCGGAACGCCGCGACATAGGCCTGCTGCTCGACGCCCTGGTGGCGAACATGGCTGTTGAAATCGCAATAGGGGCATTTGGCGGCGCAGAACGGCCAGTGCAGATAGACCGCGAAGCCGGGCCGGCCGCTGTCGGGCAGCACGCCGGGGCGCAGGCCCACCACATTGGTTGATGTCGTGCTCACGGCCTGCCCAGACCCAGGCACTCCTCGGCGAACAGCTTGAAGGCGCGGGCCCGGTGCGAGAGCGCGTGGGCGTCGCCGGGCTTCCAGCCGTGCTTTTCCTCGGCGCTCATTTCACCGAAGGTGCGCGAGTGGCCTTGGGGCTGGAACACCGGATCGTAGCCGAAGCCGAGACCGCCGCGCGGCGGCCAGACCAGATGGCCTTCTGCCTCGCCGCGGAAGAACTGGGTCGACCCGTCGGGATCGGCCAGGCACAGCACCGAGACGAAGCGGCCGCTGCGCCTCTCCGGATCGGTGAAGCCGCGCGCCCGCAACGCGTCCTCGACCTTGCGCATGGCGATGGCGAAATCGCGGCCGCCCCCGGGCATCTCGGCCCAGTCGGCTGTGTAGATGCCTGGCGCCCCGTCAAGCGCGTCGACCACCAGGCCGGAATCGTCCGACAGCGCCGGAATGCCGGCGGCGCGCGCGGCGGTGACGGCCTTCAGTGCCGCGTTTTCCTCGAACGTATGTCCAATTTCCGGCGGCTCCGGCAGTCCGAGCTCGGCGGCCGAGGTCACGGTGATGCCGAGCGGACCGAACAGGTCGGTGATCTCGCGGATCTTGCCTTCATTGTGGCTGGCCACGAGAATGGTCTTGGGAGGCGTCTGCATGGTGGGTCCTGTTTCCGGCCGAAGCGCGCCGGCGCATGCTGGAATGCGCCGGTCGTTGAGCTCAGGCGATGGTGTCTTTCTGCATCTGCACCAATCCGCTGATTCCGCTCCGCGCCAGCAGCATGAGTTCGAGGAACTGCTCCTGCGAAAACGGTACGCCTTCGGCCGTGCCCTGGATCTCGACGATGCCGCCCGACCCGGTCATGACGAAGTTGGAATCGGTTTCGGCGGCCGAATCCTCCAGATAGTCGAGATCGAGTACCGACTGGCCGGCGAAGATGCCGCAGGACACGGCCGCCACATGGTCCTTGAGCACGCGGTCGACCTTGACCATGGACCGCGCCTCCATCCACTTCAGGCAGTCATGCAGCGCCACCCAGGCTCCGGTGATCCCCGCGGTACGGGTGCCGCCATCGGCCTGGATGACGTCGCAGTCGATGGTGATCTGGCGTTCGCCCAGCGCTTCGAGGTCGACGACGGCGCGCAGCGAACGCCCGATAAGCCGCTGGATTTCCTGGGTGCGTCCGCCCTGCTTGCCGGCCGAGGCCTCGCGGCGCATCCGGTCGCCGGTCGCCCGCGGCAGCATGCCGTATTCGGCCGTCACCCAGCCCTTGCCGCCGTTGCGCAGCCACGGCGGCACCCGCTCCTCGAGGCTCGCCGTGCACAGCACATGGGTGTCGCCGAAGCGCACAAGGCAGGACCCTTCCGCGTGTTTCGAGAAGCCGCGCTCGAAGCTGACGGCGCGCATCTGGTCTAGTTTCCGGCCTGAAGGGCGCATGCTGTGTCTCCCGGTGATGGTCTGGCCGCCTTCTATCGGTCCGACACCCTGCATGCAAAGGAAAACCACAGCGTGGCCTTTGCCGCGCCTGCCGCTTTCCCCCTTCCCCGATCTGTCCCGGGTGCCTATATTCGGCTCGACGGCCTCCTTGACGGGTCCGAAGGATACTCAACCATGACCATCAACAATCCGCTGGCGGTCGACCTGCTCTCCACTCTGGATGAGCGCTCGCGCGAGATATTTCGCAGCATTGTCGAATCCTACCTCGAGTCGGGCGATCCGCTCGGCTCTCGCAGCCTGTCGCGGCTGTTGCCGGTGGCGCTCTCGCCGGCGTCGATCCGCAATGTGATGAGCGATCTCGAGGGCCTCGGCCTGATCTACGCCCCGCATGTCAGCGCCGGACGGCTGCCGACCCAGAAGGGGCTGCGCTTCTTTGTCGATGCCTTCATGCAGGTCGGCGACCTGCAGCCGGAGATGCGCGAGAGCATCGAGCGTCAGGTTCGCACCGACGAGCTCAACCGTCCGGTCGAAACACTGCTGACCGAGGCCAGCCAGATGCTGTCGGGCATGTCGCGCGGCGCCGGCCTGGTCATTGCCGCCAAGAACGAGTCCACCATCCGCCACATCGAGTTCATCCGGCTGGATCCGCAGCGCGCGCTGGTCGTCCTCGTCGGCGGCAACGACCAGGTGGAAAACCGCATCATGGAACTGCCCGCCGGCGTCACCGCCTCGCAGTTGACGGAGGCGGCGAACTTCCTCAACGCCCATCTCGCCGGACGCACCATGGACGAGGTCCGCAAGGAACTCGAACGGCAGCACGGCGAGGTCCGGTCGGCGCTCGATGCGCTCTCGCGCGATCTGGTGGAGCGCGGCCTGGCCGCCTGGGCGGGTGCCTCCAGCGCGTCGGGATCGACCCGGATGATCGTCCGCGGCCGCGCCAATCTCCTGGAAAACGTCTCCGCCGGCGAGGACCTGGACCGGCTCAGGCTGCTGTTTGACGAACTCGAGCGCAACGAGAGCCTGATCGAGCTGATGTCGCTGGCCGACGCCGGTTCGGGCGTGCGCATCTTCATCGGCTCCGAGAACAAGCTGTTCTCGTTGTCAGGCTCTTCGGTGATCGTCGCGCCCTATCGCGACGGCGAGGACAAGGTGATCGGCGCCGTCGGCATCATCGGGCCGACCCGGCTCAACTACGCCCGCATCGTGCCGATGGTCGACTACACCGCGCAACTGGTCTCGCGGCTGGTGCGCAAATAGGTTGGTACCTCCATAAGCCGCCCGATATGCCGGCGGCCCTTGATTTTTGCGTCCCGAACGTCGATATCCGGGGCAACTCGACACCATCCATCATTTGCAAGCACAGGATACTCACCCATGAGCGATGAGCATTACGGCAACGAGCCGGACGATACGGAATTCGACGATGTCGAAGCGAGCACCGATCGGCACAATGACGAGCACGCGCTGGACCTGATCGAGCGGCTCCAGGCAGAGAACGCCGAACTCAAGGACCGTTATCTCCGTCTCGCTGCCGACATGGAAAACCTGCGCCGCCGCACCGCCCGCGACGTCAAGGACGCCAAGAGCTACTCGATCGCCGGCTTTGCCCGCGACATGCTGCAGGTCTCCGACAATCTGCGCCGCACGCTCGATTCCGTCCCGGAACAGGCTGCAGACGCCGAGGACACCGGCCTCAAGGCGCTGGTCGAAGGCGTCGATCTGACCGAACGCGCCATGCTGTCGGCCCTCGAGCGCCACGGCGTGCGCAAGGTCGATCCGAAGGGCCAGAAGTTCGACCCGAACTTCCACCAGGCAATGTTCGAGATCCCCAATCCGGACCTGCCCAACAACACAGTCGTCGAGGTGGTCCAGTCGGGCTATGTGCTCGGCGAGCGCATGCTGCGCCCGGCCATGGTCGGCGTCGCCAAGGGCGGCCCCAAGGAAGTGGCAGCCGAGCCCGGCGCGCCGATCGCGGAATCCGAAAAGGACGCGTGACGGTTGAGGCGGACGCCGGCATGGCCCGGCGCCGCGCCGCCCGGAGTGCCGGTCGGAGAACGGGAGAGATGCCATGCCGGTGCTTGAATGGCTCGATTATGCCGGCGTGGCGGTGTTCGCCGCCACCGGCGCGCTTGCCGCCTCGCGCAAGCAGCTCGACATGATCGGCTTCATCTTCCTCGCCGCCGTCACCGGCATCGGCGGCGGCACCGTCCGCGATCTGGTTCTGGGCGAGGCGCCGGTGTTCTGGGTGCGCAACCCCAATTACCTGCTGATCACCGCCGCGGTGGCGATCTGCGTCTACTTCACCGCCCACCTGTTCGAATCGCGCTACCGGCTGCTGCTCTGGCTCGACGCCACAGGCCTTGCAGCCTATTCGGTGATGGGGGCGGCCAAGGGGCTGGCCGCCAGCGGCTCGCCCACCGTCGCCATCGTCACCGGCATGCTGACGGCGACGCTCGGCGGCATCCTGCGCGACGTGCTCTCGGGCGAACCCTCGGTCCTGATGCGGCCGGAAGTCTATGTCACCGCGGCGCTGGTTGGCGCCGGCGCCTTCGTGGCGGCGACCTTCGCCGGCCTGCCGCTGGTCGCAGCCTCGGGCATCGGCGTGCTGGCGGCTTTCATCGTTCGCGGCGGCGCACTGCGCTTCGGCTGGGCCTTCTCGCCCTACCGCTCGCGTCCCGGCCGCCGCCCGGAAGACATCATGTGATCTGCCGGAGTTGCGGCAGTCCGGACGACGGAACCGCACTTTGTCCAGGACAATTTGACCGGCTCTCAGCTCCGCTGCAGGGCGAGATGCGCTCCGAGCCCGATGAGGAGGCTGCCGCCGACACGCCGCATCAGCTGCTGCGCCGCCGTCGATCGCCTGAGCCGGGCCATCATCGCACCGGCCAGCATCACGCAGACGAAGTCGGCCGACGAGAAGACCAGGTTGACGATGGCGCCGAGGATCAGGAATTGCAGCCAGACGGGAAAAGCCGCCCCGGCATCGACGAATTGCGGCAGGAAGGCCAGGAAGAACAGCGCGGTCTTTGGATTGAAAATCTCGACCGTGATGCTCTCGGCGAAGGCGCGGCGTCCGGATCTTGCCACGAAACCAGCGGCGGCGGCCACATCAGCAAAAGGCGAGCGCAGCATGGAAAGACCCAGCCACACCAGATATCCGGCGCCGACGAGCTTGACCGCCATGTAGAGCCACGGCACCGCGTGAAACAGGACAGACAGGCCAGCCGCCGCGGCGCCGACATGCGCGTAGCAGCCGAGGTGGATGCCGAGGGCGGCCAGCAGCCCCGCCTTGCGTCCGCGCGCCAGGGTTTGCGCCGCCGCATACAGCATCGCCGGCCCGGGGATATAGGCGAAGATCGCCGTGGTGACGAGGAAGGTGATCAGCAGGTCGATCGATGGCATGGTTTCCCCGTCCGGTTCAGATCAGGCCGGCGTCCTCGGCAGCCTCTTGCAATGACAGCTGCAGTCTGGGTCCGATCTGCTGGATCACCAGTCCCGCGGCGAGGCTGCCGAGCCGGCCGCAGGTCTCGAGCGGCCTGCCGGTGGCGTAACCGAACAGGAAGCCCGCGGCGTAGAGATCGCCGGCACCGGTGGTGTCGACCACTTCCGTGACTTCGATGGCCGGGATCTCTATCCGTTCCTGCCCGCACAGAACCACCGACCCATGTTCGGAACGGGTGACGATGGCGAGCTTGCAGTCGGCCGCCAGCCGGGTGGCGGCCTCGTCGAAATCCGCCGTTTCGTAGAGCGACTTCGCCTCGTCGGAATTGGCAAACACGATGTCGATCGTGCCCGAGCGCATCAGGTCGAGGAATTCGGCCCGGTAGCGGCCGACGCAGAACGGGTCGGACAACGTCATCGACACCTCGCGGCCATTGTCGTGGGCGATCTTCGCCGCCATGCGGATAGCGTCCTTGGCGAGCGGCGGGTCCCACAGATAGCCTTCGAAATAGGTCACCCGCGCACCGGCGACGACGTCATCCTCGATATCGTCGGGACCCAGTTCGACACAGGCGCCGAGATAGGTGTTCATCGAGCGCTCGCCGTCCGGGGTGACGAAGATCATCGACCGCGCCGTCGGCGGCGCGTCCTTCAGCGGCCGGGTCTCGAAGTGCACGCCCTGGGCGCGGATGTCGTGGGTGTAGATCTTGCCGAGCTGGTCTTCCGAGACCTTGCCGAAGAACGCAGCCCGGCCACCGAGGCTCGCCACGCCCGCAGCCGTGTTGCCGGCGGAGCCGCCCGATGTTTCGATCGCGGGGCCCATGGCGACATAGAGCAGTTCCGCTCGTTCCGTGTCGATCAGGTTCATTGCCGCCTTGATGATGTTGTTGTCATCGAGAAAGGCATCGTCGCAGCGGGCAATGATGTCGACAATGGCATTGCCGATGCAGAGGACGTCGAACTGGCTCATGGAAAGCTTTCGGTTGGGATCGCGGCATACTGGATTGGAATAGTTAATAGCTGTTTGACCGACGATGGCAAACCTCGCTCGGCAGAAACAGCTTCCGGCCCCGCTTTGGCGGCGAGCTGTGACGGCTGGGTCCGCATCAACTCGGGCCCGCTACGGCCTGCTGCCGTCCGCCTTCAGCCGCTTGAGGGTGTAGAGCGCTTCCATCGCCTCGCGCGGCGTCATCTCGTCGGGATTGAGCGTGTCGACCAGCTCCTCGAACGGAGACGGCCCCTTCGGCGGCGCGGGCGGCTGCGCCCGCTTCACCTGGGCGGCAAACAGCGGCAGTTCATCGATCAGCCGGTCGGCGGGGTTTTCGCGCTCGGAGGATTCGAGCTGCGCCAGCACGTGCTTGGCGCGTGCCACCACCGCCTCCGGCAGGCCGGCAAGCCGGGCCACCTGAATGCCGTAGGATCGGTCGGCAGCCCCCGGTCCGACCTCGTGCAGGAAGACGACCTCGTTTTCCCATTCCTTGACCTTCATCGTCGCCTTGGCAAGCCGAGGCAGTTTCTCCGACAGTGCGGTCAGCTCGTGGAAATGGGTGGCGAATAGCCCGCGGCAGCGATTGGTCTCGTGCAGGTGCTCGACGGCCGCCCAGGCGATCGACAGCCCGTCGAAGGTGGCGGTGCCGCGGCCGATCTCGTCGAGGATCACCAGCGAGCGTTCGCTGGCCTGGTTGAGGATAGCAGCAGTCTCCACCATCTCCACCATGAAGGTGGAGCGGCCGCGCGCCAGATCGTCGGAGGCGCCGACGCGCGAGAACAGCCGGTCGACGATGCCGATATGGGCAGAGCCGGCGGGCACGAAGGAGCCCATCTGCGCCATGATCGCAATCAGCGCGTTCTGCCTGAGGAAGGTCGACTTGCCGCCCATGTTCGGGCCGGTGAGCAGCCAGATGGCGCCGGTCTTCTCTGTGCCGGGCGGCGACAGGCAGCAATCATTGGCAACGAAGGGCTGTTGCGCCTGGCGTCTGAGCGCCTGCTCGACCACCGGATGGCGGCCGGCGACGATGTCGAAGGCGAGGCTGGTGTCCACCGTTGGTCGCACGTAGCCCTGTTCCTCGGCCAGCGCGGCGAGTCCCGCCAGCACGTCGATGGCCGACAGCGCGTCGGCGGCGGCCTTGATCGCGTCGGCCTGCGAAGCGACCATTGACAGCATGCTGTCAAACAGCTCGAATTCGATCGCCAGCGCCTGATCGGCGGCATTGGCGATGCGGGTTTCGAGATCCGAAAGTTCGGTCGTGGTGAAGCGCATGGCGTTGGCCATGGTCTGGCGATGGATGAAGCGGCCGCGCGCGGCGTCCCCCTCGGTCAGCGGACCTGCGTTCGGTGCCGTCACCTCGATGAAATAGCCCAGCACATTGTTGTGCCGGATCTTCAGCGCCCGCACCCCGGTTTCCTCGGCATAGGCGAGTTGCAGGCCGGCAATCACCCGGCGGGACTCGTCGCGCAGCGCCCGGAGCTCATCGAGTTCGGCATTGTGCCCGGCGCGGACGAAGCCGCCGTCGCGCTTCAAGAGTGGAGTCTCGTCGGCAAGGCAGGCCGACAGCTCGGTCCGAAGCATGTCGGGCAGCGCCTCGAGCGCCGCCACGGCGGCCTGGATGCCGGCGGGGGGCCGTCGGTCGCCGAAGCTTGCAGCGATCGCTGTGGCGGCCTCCACGCCGGCCAGGATCGCCTGCAGGTCGCGCGGCCCGCCGCGGTTGAGCGCCAGCCGCGACAGCGCCCGCGGCATGTCTGAAACGCTTCGTAAGGCCAGGCGCACATTATCGGTGAAGCCGGGTTCGCTCATCAGCCAGCTCACATCGTCGAGCCGGGCATTGATCCTTTCCGGATCTGTGAGCGGCGACATCAGCCAGTCCGACAGCCGCCGTGCGCCGCCGCCGGTCACCGTGCGGTCGATGGCCTTCAATAGGCTGCCCTGGCGTTCGCCCGACAGCGTGCGGATGAGCTCCAGATTGGCGCGGGTGGCCGGATCGATGAACAGGCTGGCGCCGTCGCGCTCTCGCTCCGGCCGGCCAAGCGGCGGTCGCTCCGCGAACTGGGTTTTTTCCACATAGGTGATGGCGGCCGAGGCGGCGGCGAGTTCGGCGCGCGAAAAACTTCCGAAACCGTCGAGCGAGGCGACGTCAAAGAAGCGGGCGATCCGGCCCTCGGCCGTGGCGCTGTCGAAGAGCACCTGCGGCTGCGGCACTGCCACCCGGCCGAGCTGGTCCATCAGTTGCCGCATCTCCGGATCGTGGAACACGCCTTCGGCGACAATCAGCTCGCTGGGCTCGATCCTGAGGATATCCGACAACAGGCGTGTCTGGTTGCTCTCGGTGACATGGAAGGCGCCGGTGGAGATCTCGATCCAGGCAAGCCCGAACTGCGCCTCGCCCGATCCGCGCACCCGCGCCATCGCCATCAGGAAATTGGATTCGGACGGCGACAACAGCTTGTCTTCGGTCAGGGTGCCCGGTGTTACCAGCCGCACCACGTCGCGCTTGACGACCGACTTGCCGCCGCGCTTCTTCGATTCCGCCGGGTCCTCGACCTGCTCGCAGACGGCCACCCGGAAGCCGAGCCGGATCAGCCGTTGCAGGTAGTCGTCCGCCGCATGCACCGGCACCCCGCACATCGGAATATCCTGGCCCAGATGCTGGCCGCGTTTGGTCAGCGTGATGCCGAGCGCCCGCGACGCATCGACGGCGTCGCCGAAAAACAGCTCGTAGAAATCGCCCATCCGGTAGAACAGCAGCGAATCTGGATTGGCCGCCTTGATCTCGATGAACTGCTCCATCATCGGCGTTGCCGAGGCGCGGCTCTCGCTGGTGGCGAGCTCGGCGGTGCTGAGCGTCTCCTGGGACAAGGGGGGCTGATGGGTCAAATTCTTCGCTTGCCTCGGGGGTCTTCAACGGTTTGGATAGTCAGCTTCACCCGATGGGCTTCTTTACAGCTGCAGGCAAGCACCCTAACGGTGAGGAGGGCTCTAAGACAACAGCAACGAGGCGCCGCATGACGGTCGCCCACAAGGGAACGAAACGTCATGGCAGGAAAAGACAAGTCCGATCGCAAGTTGTCCGCGTCCGCGGCACAGGAGGCGCTCGATTTCCATTCGCGCGGCCGGCCCGGCAAGCTGGAGATTTCGCCGACCAAGCCGATGGCGACCCAGGGAGACCTGTCGCTTGCCTATTCGCCCGGCGTCGCCGTGCCGGTGCTGGCGATCGCGGAAGACGCCTCGCGCGCCTACGACTACACCACCAAGGGCAACATGGTCGCCGTGATCTCCAACGGCACCGCCATCCTCGGTCTCGGCAATCTAGGAGCGCTCGCCTCCAAGCCGGTGATGGAGGGCAAGGCGGTGCTGTTCAAGCGCTTCGCCGATGTCGACGCCATCGACCTCGAGGTCGACACCGAGAATGTGGAGGAGTTCATCAACTGCGTCCGCTTCCTCGGGCCGAGCTTCGGCGGCATCAACCTCGAGGACATCAAGGCGCCCGACTGCTTCATCATCGAGAGCCGCCTGCGCGAGATCATGGACATTCCCGTCTTCCATGACGACCAGCACGGCACCGCCATCATCGCCGCCGCCGGCCTGATCAACGCGCTGCACCTGACGGGCCGCGATCTCAAGACCACGAAGCTCGTCTGCAACGGCGCGGGCTCGGCCGCCATCGCCTGCGTCGAGCTGATCAAGGCGATGGGCTTCTCGCCGCAGAACATCATCATGTGCGACACCAAGGGCGTCATCCACAAGGACCGAACCGAAGGCATGAACCAGTGGAAGTCGGCCCATGCCACGGTGACCACGGCGCGCTCGCTGGCGGAAGCCATGGACGGCGCCGACGTGGTTCTGGGCCTCTCGGTCAAGGGAGCCCTGTCGGATGCGATGATCCGCTCGATGGCGCCGCGGCCCATCATCTTCGCCATGGCCAATCCGGATCCGGAAATCACGCCCGAGGAAGTGGCCGGCATCCGCGACGACGCCATCATGGCCACAGGCCGCTCGGACTATCCCAACCAGGTCAACAATGTGCTGGGATTTCCCTACATCTTCCGCGGCGCACTCGATGTCCGCGCCTCGACCATCAACGAGGAGATGAAGATCGCCGCCGTCCATGCGCTTGCAGATCTCGCCCGCGAGGACGTGCCCGACGACGTGGCGGCCGCCTATCAGGGCAACCGGCCGCGCTTCGGCCCGCAATACATCATCCCGGTGCCGTTCGATCCGCGGCTGATCTCCGCCATTCCGCTGGCCGTTGCCAAGGCGGCCATGGATTCGGGCGTGGCCCGCAAGCCGATCATCGATCTGCACGCCTATTCAAACGAGCTCTCCGCCCGCCGCGACCCGATCGCCTCGACGCTGCAGCGGCTGTTCGAGAAGGTCCGCCGCCATCCGCGCCGCATGGTCTTTGCCGAGGGCGAGGAGGAGCAGGTGATGCGCGCGGCCGTCACCTATGTGAATCAGCGGCTCGGCACCGCCTATCTGCTCGGCCGCGAGGAGCAGATGCGCGAGACCGCCCGGCTTGCCGGCATCGACCTCGACCGCCCCGGCATCGAGCTGATCAATGCCCGCGTCTCGCACCGCCTCGAGGCCTACACCGACTATCTCTATGCCCGGCTGCAGCGCAAGGGCTACCTGCACCGCGACTGCCAGCGACTGATCAACACCGATCGCAACCATTTCGGCGCCTGCATGGTGGCGCTGGGCGATGCCGACGCCATGGTCACCGGCAAGACCCGCAACTACTCGACCGCGCTGGAAGACGTGCGCCGCTGCATCGACACCAAGCCCGGCCACCGCATGATCGGGGTCTCGCTGGCACTATGCCGCGGCCGCACCGTGCTGGTCGCAGACACTGCGGTGATCGACATGCCGAATTCGGAGGAGCTGGCCGATATCGCGGTGGAGGCCGCCGGCATGGCTCGCCGGCTCGGCTATGAGCCCAGGGTGGCGATGCTGGCCTACTCCACCTTCGGCCATCCCACCGGCGAACGCGCCGAGAGGGTGCGTGACGCGGTCAAGATCCTCGACCGGCGCAGGGTCGATTTCGAGTATGACGGCGAGATGGCCGCCGACGTGGCGCTCAACGCCACCGTCCAGGAGCAGTATCCCTTCTGCCGCCTGTCGGGCACGGCCAACGTGCTGGTGATGCCGGCGTTCCACTCCGCCTCGATCTCCACCAAGATGCTGCAGGAGCTCGGCGGCTCCACCGTCATCGGCCCGCTGCTCGTCGGCCTCGACAAGTCCGTGCAGATCGTCTCGATGGGCGCCAAGGATACCGACATCGTCAACATGGCGGCGATCGCCGCCTACAACGCCGGCTGACAGCGATCGGCAGCCCGGGTGCAATCCGGGCGGCCGGGATTGTCGGGCTGGAAGCTAGCGACGTCAGGCGGCGAAGCGCCCGGCGTCGGCGCCGTAGTGGTTGACGTAGCGCTCGGCGATCCGCTTGACCGGCAGGATCACCAGGATGTCTGTTGTCCGGAACGCGGGGTCGACCACGGCTTCGGTCGAGGTCATGGCCCCGACCCGGAGATAGCCCTTGACCAGCGGCGGCATCATGGCCAGCGCCGCGCGCGCCTGGATCGCTTCGCTCGGCATCATGTCCATGTCCAGCCCGCGGCCGGCCACGGCTCTCACCGACCAGTCCGCATCGGCGGCCGCCACCTGATGGATGAAGGACAGCGCCAGCGCGTGCGCATAGGGTCGGTCGCCCGGAAACGACGCGCAGCCGAACATGACGTCGATGCCGTTGGCCAGGCAGTAGGCCCAGTTGCCCTGCCACAAGAGTTCGATGGTCCGCCGCGTGCGGTATTCGGGCAGCACGCAGGAGCGGCCGAGTTCGAGAAACCGCTTGTCGGGATTGCGCGCCACCAGGGCGCCGACATCAAACTCGCTCTGCGAATAAAAGCCGCTGTGGCATTCCGCCGAACTCTGCGTCAGCAGCCGGTAGGTGCCGACGATCTGGTCTTCCGGATCGCCGTCCCGCGCGGTGTCGAGCACCAGCAGATGGTCGCAATAGCTGTCGACAGCATCGAAATCGCGCCGCGCCCGCATGGCATCCGCCGGCAGGGTGGCGCCCATTTCCTCTACGAAGACCTGGTATCGAAGCGCCTGCGCCGCATCTACTTCCTTGCGGTTGGCGGCGAGCCGCACATCCAGACTTCCGATGCGGCCCAGAACCGGGCCGCGCGGTGAAGGCCTGTATCCGGGATTGATGGGGCCGGATAATCTGACGCTGTCGAGATTGGTTTCCATGGCTGCGAACCCCGCTGGTTGTCTGTGCGGTGTATAACCATGATTCTGCGACATTTTGGTGACGTTGACCATAGCGCCTGCCCGGAAACCTGCCGCTACGCGGGTGTTTTGCCCTGGCGGAAGCGCGGATCCGGGTGCGCGGTCTCCAGCCGGGCTCAGGCCCTGGCCTTGCCGGCGCGGACGGTCATGCTGACCAGCGAGAGCAGCCAGGCCGGGTCGATCGGCTTCTCGGCATGTCCATCGGCGCCGATGGACAGCAATTCGTCGCGGGTCTCGGCCTGGCCATCTGCGCTGAGCACGATGATCGGCAGGCGGGAAAGATTGTCGGTTTCCTCACGCGCCCTGATCATGACGATGGCCGACTTTCCGTCCATCACCGGCATCGACAGGTCCGTGATGATCAGGTCGAAGGGGTTCTTGCCGTCGGGTCGGTTCATCGCTTCGTCGACCAGCATGCTCCCGTTTTCGACGACGGTGATGCGGTGTCCCTCGCGAGCCAGGATCGAGCGGACGACCAGCGCATTGACCGGGTTGTCCTCGGCCAGGAGAATGTCGAGGGTCGATTCGTTGCCGGGGCGGGCAAGCTTTTCGACCGAGATCGCATTGCTCAGGCGGTTGCGGTCCTCCCGATCGTCGCGGCTGGTCAGCACATCGACAAGCGAGCGGGCTCGCACCGGGCGCACCAGCCAGGCCGTGGCGGCGGTTTCGGAAGTCTGGCTGATGTCGCGGCTATCCTCCGGCGCGATCACCAGGGTCTGTTCGACGCCGGGCCCGAACATGGCAGATGTGGACTCCAGCAGTTGCGCTGCCTGGTCGGCCATGCGCCGGTCGATCAGGATGTCGGTGACGAGCCGTCCGGAAAGATTGAGTCGGGTCAGCGCCGCAATCATGTCGTCGAGCGTGTCGGCAGCCTCGGCCTGGCCCCCCAGGTCCCGCACGGTCCAGACGAGCGACGTGGCCACGGGTCCCTTCGGAGCAAGCACCAGGACGGCGTGCTTGGACAGCGCGCGTCGGCCCGGCAGACCGGCCCGGTCGGATGTCTGTTCCGCTGGCGCTTCAATAGGCACCCGGAACTCGAATGTGCTGCCTTTGCCGATGGTGGAATCGACGCTGATCGTGCCCTTGAGCGCCTCGATGATGCGGGCCGAGATCGACAGGCCGAGACCGGCCCCGCCATGGCGACGGGTGGCGCCGTCATCGGCCCGTTCAAACTCCAGGAACACGCGTTCGCGGTCTTCCGCCCTGAGCCCCGGTCCGGTATCGGCCACCGAGCAGCGCAGCATGCTGTCCTCGCAGGCGACTTCGATGAGCACGCCGCCCTTCTCGGTAAATTTGATCGCATTGCCGATCAGGTTGAACAGCACCTGCCGCAGCCGTCCCATGTCGGAAAAGATCCTGTGCGGAACGTCCGGGGCAATGTGGACGGCGATTTCGATGTTCTTCTCGTGTGCCCGCGCAGCCATCAGCTCGGTCACGCCGTGCACCAGTTCGTACAGGTCGCCTTCCTCATGGCGCAGGTGGAAGCGTCCTGCCTCGATGGAGGTCACATCAAGGAGATCCTCGATCAGCGCCAGCAACGACTGCCCGGATTCGCGCACGATCTTGAGATAGCTCGCCTGCTCCGGCGTCACCTCGGTGTTGTCGAGCAGATGGGTCATGCCGAGGATGCCGTTGAGCGGCGTGCGGATTTCGTGGCTCACGGTGCCCAGAAACCGCGTCTTGGCGCGGTTTGCGGCTTCAGCGCGTTCCCGTGCCTGCTCGAGCTCGTTCCCTGCAAGTCTCGCCGCCGTGACGTCGCGTCCGATGCAATGCATGTAGAGCAGACCGCTGGCGGGATCGCGGGCCGCCGTCTCGTGCCAGGTCCAGATCGAGTCCGTGTCGCCTTCTCCGCACCAGACTTCCCGGCCGTTCTCCACGGCGTGGGGGTGGATGCCGATATCGGCAAGCGTCAGACCGACCGGGTCTGCAACGCCGGTGAACTGGCGGAACACGGTGTTGGCAAAAACGATCTCGCCGTCCATGGAGCAGGCGGCAAACATGTCGCCCAGCGCGTCGAAGACCGTGACGATCTGCACCGCTGTCTCGTCTATCTCCCAATTGCGGTCGATGCTGTACTCGTCGAATGAGTTGGAGGGCTGCGGCTCGTCAGTCCCGGGCACCAGCGGCGGGGCAACCACCCGCATCGGCGCCGTCACCGGGACGGCGGCGCGTCCGACGAAGGGGAGGATTGCCACCAGCCCGACGGTCATGAGCGTGCCCACCAGCAGCAACGGTGAGCCGAGCGCAAGCGATGCGGCGATTCCGGCCATGGCAATAGCGCTGGAGAGCAGCAGCAGTGAGGGATGCGGAGCGGCGGCGTGGGACGGCCCGCGGAGAGACCGCGCGGGTGCTGGCCCCTCCTGTTCGGGAGTCTGCTCGCCAGGCGGTAGTGACTCCGCATGGTCCCGACTGCGGGCTTCGGTGAAAGCGTGTTCGAGGGCGATCTGGAGTTGCAAGTGTTTGGGCATGCCGAGAGACTTAGCACGTCATCGGTAATGAAACGCTTGAATGAGTTGTTCGAATTTTATCGAAACCGCAGATAGTGCCAAATCGGGACGCGACGGGTGAAGGATCGGCGCGGAGCACCGCGCCAAGCCTCCGATTCAGGCCTTCATATTGACGACGACGCGGC
Source organism: Hoeflea marina (assembly GCF_003182275.1). Classification (GTDB taxonomy): domain Bacteria; phylum Pseudomonadota; class Alphaproteobacteria; order Rhizobiales; family Rhizobiaceae; genus Hoeflea; species Hoeflea marina. Next base: position 303,710 of record NZ_QGTR01000003.1, on the reverse strand, counting down.
CGCGCACGCGTCCATCGAGAATGGCGGTGGCCGCGTCGATGATGTCATCGAAGCCGATCTCCGTGGCAAGCGCATTGAGCTTGTCCATGTCGAGGTCGCGGGCCAGGCGCGCCCAGGCCTCTTCGCGCAGGGCCCGCGGCGCCATCACCGAATCGATTCCCAGCAGCGAGACGCCGCGCAGGATGAATGGCGCCACCGATGTCGGCAGGTCCATGCCCTGGGCCAGGCCGCAGGCGGCGACCGCGCCGCCGTAGGACGTCATCGCCAGCACATTTGCCAGCGTATGGCTGCCCACGCAGTCCACGCCACCGGCCCAGCGCTCCTTGGCGAGCGGCTTGGCCGGCCCGGTGAGTTCGTCGCGATGGATGACCTCGGCCGCGCCCAGGCCCTTGAGGAAATCGCCTTCCTCGGGTCGTCCGGTGGAGGCGATGACATGGTAGCCGAGCTTGGCGAGAAGCGCGATCGCCACGGTTCCGACGCCGCCATTGGCGCCGGTGACGATGAGCGGGCCGCGGTCGGGCGTCAGGCCGTGCCGTTCCAGCGCCATCACCGACAGCATGGCGGTGTAGCCGGCCGTGCCGATCGCCATGGCGGCGCGGCCGTCGATGCCCTCGGGCATGGCGATCAGCCAGTCGCCGTTGAGCCGCGCATATTCCGCAAAGGCGCCCGTATGGGTTTCACCGACGCCGAAGCCGTTGAGGATCACCCTGTCGCCCGGTTTGAAGCGGGCGTTGTCGGAGCTGACCACGGTCCCTGCGCAGTCGATGCCTGGCACCATCGGCCAGCGGCGGACAACCGGTCCCCTGCCGGTGATCGCCAGGCCGTCCTTGTAGTTGACGGTGGTCCATTCGACCTCGACCACCACGTCGCCGTCCATCAGATCATCGAGCGACAGCTCGGCAGTGGTGACGCTGAGCACCTTGGCTTCGTCGCGGTCGAGCAGAATGCCCTTGAAACGGTTCTTCATCGAATGGCTCCCTTTTCAATTCATGCGCCAAACTGGCGCTGTGCGGCTGCAGGATCAAGTCTCAGCGCCGCTCGTCCTGCTCGCGTCTGTCCTCGACCCTCTGCCGGCGCCAAACCAGCACTTCATCGAGCGCGATCAGTCCCGCCCCGACGCTGATACAGGCATCCGCCAGGTTGAACACGGCAAACGACCAGTTGGTAGTGTGGAACAGAATGTAGTCCACCACATGGCCGTACACCGCGCGATCGATCATGTTGCCGAGTGCGCCGCCGATGATCAGCGCGTAGCCGAGATGCGACATCCGCCGCTCGGGCGGGGTGCGCCACCAGAGGAAGATCACCAGTGTGACCACGCCGGTCGTCATCAGCAGCAGCCCGACATCGTGCAGTCCGGCCAGCATCGAGAACGCGATGCCCGTGTTCCAGGTGCGGTAGAGCGCCAGCAGCGGCGCCACCGGTATCAGCTGATGGAACGGCAGATAGGCCTCGACCAGCCACTTGATCGCTTGGTCGAGCCCGATGGTCACGCCCACCGCAAGAACCATGGGCAGGACACGGGACAGGCGCGATGCGGTCATCGGGTTTCACCATCGAGATGGAGCAGTTCGCGGCGGGCTTCATAGAGCATGATGCCGGTGGCGACAGCCAGATTGAGCGAATCGGCTCGCCCCTGTTGGGGAATCCGCGCCAGCCCGTCGCAGGCCGAGGCCAGCGCCTCGGGCAATCCCGCCTGTTCGTTGCCCATCAGCACGACGGTCGCCTTGCCGGCATAGGGGATGGTCCGGAAATCGACGCTGCCGGAGAGGTGGGTGCCCACGACGAAGCACCCGGCGGCCTTCTTCCAGGCGAGGAATCCGGCTACATCGGTCCGCGCCAGCGGCACGGCGAAGATCGAGCCCATCGTCGCCCGCACCGTTTCCATCGAGAACGGATCGACGCAATCGCCCACCAGGATCACGCCGGATGCGCCGACCGCGTCGGCGGTGCGGATGATCGTGCCGAGATTGCCCGGATCGCGCACCCGGTCGAGCGCCACCCAGGTCTCTCCGGGGGATGGGCGGATCGACTCGAAATGGCCGAAGCGCTGGTCGAACACCGCCATGACCGCCTGCGGGTTGTCGCGGCGCGAAATCGAGGCCAGCACCTTCTCGCTCACCTCCAGCACCAGCCCGCCGCGGGCGACGGTCCGGGTGGCGATCTGCTCGACGGCCGGCTTGCCGCGTTGCTCCTTGGCGTAGATCAGGGTGCGGATCGTCCAGCCCAGCTCGAAGGCGTCGATGACCAGCTTCATGCCCTCCGCCAGGAAGGTGCCGGTCTCGTCGCGGTGCTTCTTCTGCGACAGCGCCTTTATGTCCTTGACGATCGGATTGGCAAGGCTGGTGACGTCCTTGACCTGGCCGACGCGGACGGTGCGGCTGTGGGGGCGGTCTTCGCTCATGTCGGGATCCAGCGGCTGAACAGGGACGTGGAGAGGGCGCGGCAGTCCGCCGGGTCGCCATCGCGGCTTTCGCGGATGATGAGTTCGCCCGACTCCACCAGACCGCCGGCACCGCGCATGGTTTCCCGCATCAGCTCGTGGATCGAATAGAACGACGCGCGGATCGAGTAGGCGGTCAGCACCAGTCCGGTCGGCTGCGGCGTCAGCAGTTCGCGCAGGATGTCGAGCATCAGGGGCAGGTGCTCGAACAGCTGCCAGACCTCGCCATTGGGACCGCGGCCGAATTTCGGCGGGTCGGTGAGGATGATATCGTACCGGTTGCCGCGGCGCTCCTCGCGCTGGATGAACTTCATCGCGTCGTCGCAGATCCAGCGGATCGGGCTTGATTCGAGGCCGGCCAGCGCCTGGTTCTCGCGCGCCCAGACAATGGCCTTCTTCGACGCGTCCACATGGGTGACCTCGGCGCCGGCGCGGGCTGCCACCAGCGAGGCCACCCCGGTGTAGCCGAACAGGTTGAGCACCTTCATCGGTCGCCTGGAGGCGGCGATCCTGTCGGCCATCCACTGCCAGTGGGCGATTTGCTCGGGAAACACGCCGACATGGCGAAACGAGGTCAGCCGGCCCCAGAAATCGACGTCAAGGAGGTTCATCGGCCAGGTCTCGCCCAGCGGCGTCTTCGGGAAGGCCCAGCGGCCGATGCCGTCTTCCTCTGTGTCGCCGGTGAAGATCGCATCGGCATTCGACCAGGCCGAGGCGGGCAACCTGCGCGGCCACAGCGCCTGGGCCTCCGGCCTGACGATGCGGTAGGGGCCGTATTGTTCGAGCTTCTCGCCATGGCCGCTGTCGATCAGCGAGTAGCCGGGCGTCGACGCGGTTTCGAGGATCACCGGAGCCCGCCCGTCGGGCAGGGAGCCTGCATGCGTGTTGAGGATCCGGGCCGGCCCCGACGTCTCCACCGGCACGGCGGCCTCGGCGGGAGCGGATCTCGATTTCGCGGAATTGACGCCCTGCCGGTGCTCGGCGCGCGGCGCCTGGGACGGCGACCGGTGCGGCTTTGCCGAGGCCGGCCGGCCGGGCTTTGCCGCTGCCGCCCTCGTGCCGGTCCCGGCTGGAGTAGCCGCGCCGGGCTTGCCGCCCCGTCGTCCTGGCTGTTGTTTGCGCTTGTCGGTCACGGGGCTTTCCGGAAACTGGGGAGCGATCGGCTGGAGCGCTGCATTTTTCGTTGTCCGAGCACATAGCAACCCGTTATGCTCTTGGCAAAGCCGTTTTCGATCTGCGCGCCCGGGCAATTCCGCAGCCTTTTGCGCGTTTCGACAGCATGAACCCGCTCAGGGCAACCGCACGCGACCGCTCGGGCCGGCCGGGCGGAGTGTCGGCAAGCCACCTGGAGACCGCAGCCTATGGAAATGAAGGGCGAAGAAACCATCGCAGCACCGCGCCAGAAAGTCTGGGAGGCACTCAATGATCCCGACATCCTGCGCCAGTGCATTCCAGGCTGCCAGTCACTGGAGATGACCTCGCCGACAGACATGACCGCCGTGGTGAAGGTCAAGATCGGCCCGGTCTCCGCCAGTTTTCAGGGAGACGTCACGCTTGAGAACATCGTTGCCCCGGAAAGCTACACCATCGCCGGCGAAGGCAAGGGCGGCATCGCCGGCTTCGGCAAGGGTGGCGCCGACGTGACGCTGACGGATCTGGGTGAAACCACGCTGCTCGCCTACGAGGTCAAGGCCCAGGTCGGCGGCAAGATCGCCCAGCTCGGCTCGCGGCTGATCGATTCGTCGGCCAAGAAGCTGGCCGGCCAGTTCTTCACCCGGTTCAACGAGGTGGTCAGCGCCGGGTCAGCCGGCTGAACGGGACCGCGGTTCCCATGGCGCTGTCGGCTTAAGGCTCGTGTGACCTGCCGTTCCGGCCTGCGCGGAAGCTTTGTCAGCCGCGGGGCGCGGACTCCGCCGGCGGCGGCAGCGTGCTGGACCTGGCCAGTTCGGTGGCCTTGGCCTTCTGACGGTCGGCTTCCGAGTGCCACTTCACCGCTTCCTGTGCTTTGTTGCGCGCCCGGCTGCGGTGTTTGCCCTGGTTGAACCACGTGGCAAGCGAGCCGATGATCATCCCGAGCATCAACGCGGCGAACAGGAACACGAACAGCGGCGCCGACTGCGACAGCACCGGGTCCGACGGCTCGAAAGGGTTGAAGGCCAGTGTCACCGTTTGCCGGTTGGCCACGGACAACAGGATCAGCACGATCGCCACCGGCACGAGGATGACAAGAGTGATTATGCGTTTGAACATGGCGTGGTCGGTTTCCGTTCGAATCTGAATGTCATGCAGTCAAGCCTCCCCATGCGGGCGCTTTCAAGGCAGGACGAAAGCCGCCGGTCTTAGCTGCAGGGGACGGCGCGCCGTTCAGTCGGCGCCTCCCGGGTTGAGCCGCTCGCGCAGTTCCTTGCCGGTCTTGAAAAAGGGCACCCATTTTTCCTCCACGAACACCGGTTCGCCGGTGCGGGGGTTGCGGCCCGAGCGTGGCGGCCGGTTCTTGACCGAGAACGCCCCGAAGCCTCGCAATTCGACGCGGTTTCCCTCCGAAAGCGCGTCGGTGATTTCGTCCAGCACCGCATTGACGATGTTTTCGACGTCGCGGTGGTAAAGATGCGGATTGCGCGCCGCGACAGCTTGCACCAGTTCCGATTTTATCATGCCATTTTCCCCCTAGTCATTCTTCATATCATTGTGTCCAAACTGCCAAACCGACAGAAGACCGTCAAGGAACAACTTGCCGCCGCCGAGCTCGCGCAGTTCATCGCTGAGTTGAATCGGCATGCCGGTCAACCGTTCAAAAAGCAGTCCGGAGATGCGCGGCAGAAACAGGCCGCCCGTCTCGCGCGAGGGCTCCCAGTCGATAATCTTCAGGCCGGGCGCTACGCTCCTGCTTTCCAGATAGGCGCGGATTTCCGCCTCGCCGCCGAGTTCGTCCACCAGGCCGTTTGCCAGGCCCTGGCGCCCGGTAAAGATTGTCCCGTCGGCCAGCGCCAGCACCTTGGCCCGATCCATCCGACGGCCCTCCGCGACGAGATCGACAAACCAGTCATAGCTGTCGAGAACCAGAGCCCGGATCATCGCCTTGGCCTCCGGACTGGCGTCATGAAACGGTGACGGCTCGGCCTTCATTGGCGAGGATTTTATCTCCTCCATCCGCACGCCGATCTTGTCGAGCAGCTCCTTGAGTTGCGGATACTGGAAGATGACGCCGATGGAGCCGACGATTGAGCTTTCGCCGGCAACGATGTAATCGGTCGAGGCTGCAATCATGTATCCGGCAGAGGCCGCCAGCGTGCGCACGTCGGCCACCACCGGCTTCTTCTCTCCGGCGCGCAGCAGCGCGTCGTGGATGCGTTCTCCGCCGTAGGTGGTGCCGCCCGGCGTCGAGATGGTGATCACCAGCGCCTTCACCGCCTCGTTCCCGCCGGCGTCATCTATCAGCTTGATGAGATCGTCGTCGTCCTGAACGAGGCCTGTGATGGAAATGCGCGCGATCTGCTCGCTGCTCCGCAGACCGGGCAGGGCCGCGTAGGTCAGCATCGCAATGGCAGCGACGACGACGACCAGCGCGAAGACCCGCCAGAAGGAAAGCTTGCGTCTCAGTCGGCGCCGGTCAACGATTGCTTGGCCGTCCATGTCTGCTCTTCTCCGTCAATAACCGGGCGTCCGCCCCGGTCCACTTCATCCGTTGGCGGCGGCGCGCGAGCCGCCGCGTGGTTGTGACCAGAACACGCAGCGTCCCGCCTGTCGGAAACTCATAACTCAACTGCTCGCGGACTCATACCCTTGAATGAGAATTGAGACTGGCAAAATACCGCAATATCACCATATTGGCATGCAATTGGTACCGCAACGGCGTTCCAGAGCGGGGCGGGACTCGCAAACACGATCGATGGGAACCCATGGCAATGTCAGTTCAGCCCGAGATGGCCGCCGCCTATCCTCACGGCCGGTCACATGTCGAATATGCGCGGGCGCTCAGCCATTCGCGCCGCGTGCGGATTCTCAAATATCTCCTGCCGGTGCTGTCTGTCATCGTCATCGTCGGCTTTGCTGGCGTCTCATGGATCGGCACGGTGCTGCCCGAAGGCATTGCCATCCAGTCGACTGCCATCGAGGACGGAAAGATCGTCATGCGCAATCCGGTGATGACCGGGCAGAACAATTCCGAGCAGCCCTACAGCCTGAAGGCGAGCCGCGCGGTGCAGGATCTGGCGACCCCCGATTTGATCGTGCTCGAGGATATCGTCGCCGACATGCCGGTGTCGGATTCGGTCAGTGCCACGCTGACTGCGCCCAGGGGTAGCTATGATCGCGCCGCCGAGCGGATGGCGTTCACCGAGCCTTTCCGGATCGAGACATCGTCGGGCATGTCGGCGGAGCTGCAGACGGCCGAAGTCGATATCGCCGCCGGCAGCATGGTCAGCAACAGCCCGGTTTCGGTCACGTCGCCGGAGGCATCCATTGTTGCGCAATCCATGCGGATGCAGGATAAGGGGCGCAGTGTGGTCTTCGAGACCGGCGTCCGGATGACGATTACACCCAATGCCGTCCGGGCGGCGGCAGAGGCACCAACCAATGATTCAGGCACGGCGGCACAATAAGATGGGTTTCATTCACACTTCACGATCCGCGCTGCTGCTGGCGGCTGCGCTTGCTCTGGGCATTGGTGCGGCGCAGCCGGCCTGGGCCCAGGAGTCCGGCAGCCGCATGACCGGTCTGGCGCTCAAGAGTGACCAGCCGATCCAGATCGAGAGCGACAAGCTCGAGATCAACGAGAAGGACAAGCGCGCCGTCTTCACCGGCAATGTCAAGGTCACCCAGGACGACATGCTCCTGCAGGCGGGACTGATGACGGTCTATTACAAGACCAGTGGCGACTCTGTGGCCTCCGGAGCCTCCGACATCGACCGGATCAACGTTTCCAACAAGGTGCTGCTGCGCTCGGGCACCCAGACGGCGACCGCGGACACCGGGGCCTTCGACATGGGCGCCCAGACCATGGTGCTCAGCGGCGACAAGGTGGTGCTCACCGACGGTGACAATATCTTCATCGGCTGCAAGCTGACCGTGCAGATGCAGTCAGGGGAGGCTCAACTCGACGCCTGCGGCGGTCGGGTCATGATCCAGCTCGATCCCAAGTCGCGGCCCAAGAAGTGACCATGAAGAGATCCGACGTCGATCAGTCGAGTCCCGCGGCAGGCCCAAGCAACGGTTTCGGCGGCGACAGCGCTGCCAGCCGTTACGAAGGCACGCTCATCGCCCGCAACCTGACCAAGGCCTACAAGTCGCGGCGAGTGGTCGACGGCGTTTCTCTTGGCGTCCGGCGCGGCGAGGCAGTGGGCCTGCTGGGGCCCAACGGGGCGGGCAAGACCACCTGTTTCTACATGATTACCGGACTGGTCGCCATGGATGCCGGCACCATCGAGATCGACGGCAATGATGTCTCCAAGCTGCCGATGTACCGCCGGGCACGCCTCGGTGTCGGCTATCTTCCGCAGGAGGCGTCGATCTTCCGCGGTCTCAGCGTCGAGGCGAATATCCGTGCAGTGCTGGAAGTGGTCGAATCAAACCGCGACGCGCGCGAGGCCAAGCTCGACAGCCTGCTGTCGGAGTTCTCGATATCGCATCTGCGCAAGGCCGCGTCGATCTCGCTGTCGGGCGGCGAGCGCAGACGGCTCGAGATCGCCCGCGCGCTTGCCTCCGATCCGACCTTCATGCTGCTCGATGAGCCATTTGCCGGCGTCGATCCGATCGCCGTTTCCGATATCCAGAACCTTGTCCGGCACCTGACACGGCGCGGCATCGGGGTGCTGATCACCGATCACAACGTTCGCGAAACGCTCGGTCTCATCGACCGCGCCTACATCATTCATGCCGGCCACGTGCTCACGCACGGCCGCCCCGCCGAGATTGTGGCCAATCCGGATGTGCGGCGCCTCTATCTCGGCGAGCAGTTCTCGCTCTGAGGCCTCTTTACCTTGCTGACAGCCCGGACTTGACCCGAAAGCGGAAATAAGCAATTTTCGGGCCAGATTGAAAAGCGCGGGCGCAACCTTTGTGGGGAACGTCGCCGCCGGCGCGGGGAAGCCGTTTCCCAGGGGTGAAGATTCAGTCTGAGCGGGGAGTACTGCGTCGCATGGCAATGTCTGCCAGTCTTCAGTTGCGTCAAAGCCAATCGCTGGTCATGACGCCACAACTGATGCAGTCCATCCGGCTGCTGCAATTCAGCCATGTCGAACTCACTCACTACATTGAGCAGGAACTTGAGCGCAATCCGCTGCTCGAACTGGTGCCTCGGGATGGCCAGCCCGGCGAGGATGGTCAAGAGGAGGCGGCCGAGCGTGCCGAGCGGCTTGCAGCCGCCGGCGCCGAAGGCGAGGCAGACTGGGGTGGGGAGAGCCACGGAGCCACGGCGCTGATCGCCGACCAGCTTGATTCCAACTACGAAAATGTCTTCCAGGACGACCACACGGCTGCCCGTGTCGAGGCGCCGGAGTTTGTCGACAACTGGAAGTCGATGCCTGGCTCGGACGGGGCATTTGCCGGGGAAAGCTATGATCTCGACAGCTTTGCCGCACGCGCGCCAACGCTGCGCGACCATGTGGCCGAGCAGATCGCCTTCAGCTTCGCCGATGCGGCCGATCGAATGATCGCCGTGGAGCTGGCCGACCGCCTCGATGCCGCCGGCTATCTGGTGATGGATCCGTCCGATGCGGCCGACCGGCTCGGGGCCAGCAGCGAGCGGGTCTCGATGGTGCTGCGCCGGCTGCAGGAGTTCGATCCGCCCGGCCTGTTTGCCCGCACCCTCGGGGAGTGCCTGGCGCTGCAGCTGAGGCGCAAGGACCGGCTCGACCCGGCGATGGCCGCCCTGCTCGATCATCTCGAACTGTTGGCGCGGCGGGACTTCCAGTCGCTGGTGCGCATCTGCGGGGTCGGCGAGGAGGATCTGCTCGACATGATGTCGGAGATCCGCGCGCTCGACCCGAAGCCGGGCACCCGGTTTGAATCCGGCAACAGCGAACTGGTGGTCGCCGATGTCACCGTGAGGCCTGCCTCCGACGGCGGATGGCATATCGAACTTAACCCCGAGACCTTGCCGAGGGTGCTGGTCAACCAGACCTACTACGCCCATGTCGCGGGCAAAATGGACAAATCGGCGCCGGGTCAGGATTTCCTGGCCGAGTGCCTGCAAACGGCCAATTGGCTGTCGCGCTCGCTCGACCAGCGCGCCCGCACCATCATCAAGGTGGCCACCGAGATCGTCCGCCAGCAGGATGCCTTTCTGATGCACGGAGTCGATCATCTTCGGCCGCTCAACCTCAAGAGCGTGGCCGAAGCCATCGGCATGCACGAATCCACGGTCAGTCGGGTCACATCCAACAAATACATGATGACGCCGCGCGGGGTCTTCGAGCTCAAATATTTCTTCACTGTCTCCATTGCCTCCTCGGAATCGGGCGGCGATGCCCATTCCGCCGAGGCGGTGCGCCATCGCATTCGGGCGCTGATCGAGCAGGAAACGCCCGACGCCGTACTGTCGGACGATGACCTCGTCACCATGCTCAAGAACGGCGATGTCGAGATTGCCCGCCGCACCGTGGCCAAGTACCGTGAATCCATGTCGATCCCGTCTTCGGTGCAGCGCCGGCGCGAAAAGCGGGCGCGGGCGCGAAGCGCAATGGCATGAAAACCCATGTGATTTTGCCGAAATATGCAGCAAATGCCTGCCAAACTTGACATTCGTGGACGCCGGGCGTAGAAGCCGGGCCGCATTGGCAGGGTAAAAGGACCACATTGGCCAAGGCTTTCCTGTCAAGAGATTTATTCCGTTCGTACCGGCAAATGACTTCGGTCAGGCGCTTGGATGCAGGTGCGGCTTGGCTTAGACTGAATCCCCAAATCGACAACAAGAAGGGATAACCCATGAACGTGCGAGTCTCGGGAAAACATATGGAAATCGGCGATGCGTTCCGCAGCCGGATTGAAGATCATGTGGGCGATGCCATCCGCAAATATTACGATGGCGGCTTCTCCAGCCAGGTGATTGTCGAGAAGTCCGGCTCCCGGTTTGCTGCCGATTGCAAGATCCATCTCGACACCGGCATCGTGCTGCACGCCGCCGGGGAGGCCCAGGAGCCGCAGGCCGCCTTCGACGCGGCCGCAGAACGGGTCGAGAAGCGTTTGCGCCGCTACAAGCGCCGGCTCAAGGACCATCATGGCAACGCGCAGAACATGTCGGCACAGATTGCCTATTCCGTCGTTGACACCGATTCCGATGAAGACGGCGAAGTTCCCGAGGATTACGCGCCGGCCATTATTGCCGAAAGCACGAAACAACTGGTGACCATGAGCGTGGCCAATGCGGTCATGGCCCTCGACATGACGGATGATCGCATCCTCATGTTCCGCAACGCCGGCAACGACACGCTCAATGTCGTTTACCGTCGCAACGATGGCAACATCGGCTGGATTGATGCCGGTGGTGTGAAATCCTGATGTCAAACTGGCCGGTGAGGGTGGACGCCGGCCTGGGGCACGACCAAAAGGACACGAATCATGGCGCTTGCTGACCTGATTGCGCAGAACTCCGTTCTGCCTGCTCTCAAGGCAAACTCCAAGAAACAGCTGCTTCAGGAACTCGCATCAAAAGCCTCGGAGGTCACAGGACTTCCCGAGCGCGAAATCTTTGATGTGATCCTGCAACGCGAGCGGCTTGGCTCTACCGGCGTGGGAAACGGCATTGCCATCCCGCACGGAAAATTGCCGACCCTGGAACGAATCGTCGGAATCTTCGCCCGCCTCGACCACCCGGTGAATTTCGAGGCGCTCGATGACCAGCCCGTGGATCTGGTTTTCCTGCTGCTCGCCCCCGAAGGCGCAGGTGCCGACCATCTCAAGGCCCTGTCGCGCATCGCCCGGGTGCTGCGCGACAGCGACATGGTGGCAAAGCTGCGGGCGACCGACGATGCCGCCTCGCTCTACGCCTTCTTTTCACAGGCCCAGTCCAACGCTGCCTAAATGCATGTCGCCCGAAAGCGTGCAGCGGTTGCGGGACCACGTTATGCAAAATCAAAGAGCTAAAGCACATCGCGCGGATCTGAATTCACGTGATGTGCTTTAGATCGGCGGCCCTCAAGAAAAATGCCGCGCGATCCATGGGGATGGGCGGCATTTTCGCAAGCTGACGTCGGCGCGACCCGCCGCGCGGCAGACAGAACGAACCTTGGGTCAGTGCAGGCTGACGGTCTTCAGCTCGTCCTCGGCGGCACGGTAGAACGTGCTCGAGCGGTTGTCGGTCAGCAGGATGGGAGTGCCATCCGCGCCGAACAGCGCCCAGAGCTCCAGCCCCGGATCCAGTGCCGGTGCTTCCGGGAAACGGGCGGTGACGTCTTCCGAGCTCATCTTGCGGATATAGCCGATTTTGCCTGAGCCAAGCAGGGCGAGGTCAGCCGCCGACAGCGATTGTTTTCCTGATTTTTCAATCATAGTCCATTGCTCCTTCGAGGGGCGCGAATGCAAGCGGACTTGCCTTCGTCATTCAGTCTCGGACCGAAATGTTAATTTTCCTGACCATGCGCTCCGGCTCGGGCCGCACCAGGTCCACCGACAGCAGTCCGTTGCGCAGTTCCGCGCTGATGACATGCATTCCATCGGCCAGCACGAACACGCGCTGGAACTGACGGGCGGCGATTCCGCGGTGAAGATACTCCCGGTCTTCGCTCTCGGCCTGCTGGCCGCGGATCACCAGTTGGTTCTCCTCCGTGCTCACATCGAGGTCCTCGTCGGAGAATCCTGCCACGGCAAGGGTGATGCGCAACCGTTCGCCCACCGAGCCGTCCTCGGATCCGCGGATGCGTTCGATGTTGTAGGGCGGGTATCCCTCGGCACCTTTGGTGATGCGCTCCAGGGTCTTTTCCATGGTGTCGAAGCCCAACAACAGCGGGCTCGAGAAAGGTGTCATCCGCGACATTCCGTGTGTCCTCGTAATCAAGCGACAGGTTCCGGACCCGATAAGGCATCCGTCTCGAATTCAATATGGTGTCTCGTCACCCCAGGTGCAAGAACCTTGCCCTCGGCATGGTCAGGCCCGTAGTGTCCCGTGTTCGCCGACGATTCGTCGCACTGGAGCCATGCATGCGCCGCAAGATCATCATCGACACCGACCCGGGCCAGGACGACGCAGCCGCGATCATGCTTGCGTTGGCAAGCCCGGAACTGCACGTCCTTGCCATTACCGCCGTCGCGGGAAACGTGCCATTGGCGCGGACGTCGCTGAACGCCAGCATCGTGCTGGAAATCTGCGGTCGCCCCGATATTCCGGTTTACGCCGGCTGCGAGCGGCCCCTGCGCCGGCAACTGGTGACCGCCGAGCATGTGCACGGCAAGACCGGTCTCGACGGCATCGAGCTCTTCGAGCCGGCGGTTGCGCGGCAAGCCGGCCACGCGGTCGACTTCATCATCGACACGATACGCTCCGAGCCTGAGGCCGCAGTCACGCTCTGCGCGCTGGGTCCGCTGACCAACATCGCCACAGCACTTGAGTTTGCTCCTGACATCGCCGGCCGGCTCGCCGAGATCGTGCTGATGGGCGGCGGCTACTTCGAAGGCGGCAACATCACGCCGGCCGCCGAGTTCAACATTTTCGTCGATCCCGAGGCGGCGGCCATCGTTTTCGCCTCCGGGGTCAAGCTCACCATGATGCCGCTCGATGTCACCCACAAGGTCCTCACCACGGCCGCGCGCTGCGCCCGGCTCCGCTCAGTCGGCAACCGGCCCGCCATCGCCATGGCCGGCATGCTGGCCTTCTTCGAGCGCTTCGACGAGGAGAAATACGGCACCGACGGCGGCCCGCTGCACGATCCGACGGTGATCGCCTGGCTGCTGCGGCCGGATCTGTTCACCGGCCGCCAGTGCAATGTCGAGATCGAGACCGTCTCCGAGCTGACCCGCGGCGCCACGGTGGTGGACTGGTGGCGCGTGACAGGACGACCGGCCAACGCCTTCGTCGCCGGCGACATTGATGCCGACGGGTTCTTCGACCTGTTCATAGAACGGGTGGCGCGGCTCTAAGGCACATCGCGCGAATTGAGATTTCCGCGATGTGCTTTAGCTCTTTGAATTATGCATGTGGTGATCTCGAAACCGCTGCACACTTTCGGGCGACATGCATTAGGATACCGGCGGTCGCATTGTTCCGTGCCGGAGCGGATTTCGCTTCGTCGGGTGAGTCATGGGTCAGCCAGCGGTGGCGAGCCGCCGATCCACCTCGGCGGACAGCGGGATCGACGGCTGGGCCCCATGCCTGAGGCAGGCGAGTGCTCCGGCAACCGATGCCCGCCCGAGCGCCGAGGCGAAATCCAGTCCGGCGTCGAGCCCCTGGGCGAGATAACCGCAGAATGTGTCGCCGGCGCCGACCGTGTCCACCGGGCTGATCGGAATGGCCGCCACGGCGATGATCCCGCCGTCGTGGGCAGCCAGCACTCCGTCGGCGCCCAGCGTGACCACCAAGGTCTGGCCGCGCGCACCGTGCAGCGCTTCAAGGCAGGCGCGGATCTCGGCCGGACTGCCTGCCGGCTTTCCCGACAGCATTTCGAATTCGGTCTCGTTGGCCACCACGATGTCGGCCAGCGCCGACAGCCCCGTCACCTCGCCGGTGAGCGGCGCGATATTGAGAATGCTGCGCACGCCTTGCGCCCGGGCGGCTGCGAGGGCGGCCTCTATGGCCGCCGCGGGAATTTCCATCTGCAGCAGCAGCGTGTCCCCGGTTCCGGCGCCGGAGAGGGCCGCGCGCGCCATGTCCGGCGTCACTGTGCCATTGGCGCCGGGGATGACAGTGATCATGTTCTCGCCGTCGCCGCCCACCAGGATCAGCGCCGTGCCCGTCGGCACCGGCCTGTGGGCGACATGGACGAGATCGACACCGGCACCGCTGAGAAGCTCCAGCGCCGGGGCGGCGAACTGGTCGTTGCCCACCGCGCCCGCCATACGCACTGTCGCTCCAGCGCGCCGCGCAGCCAGGGCCTGGTTGGCGCCCTTGCCACCGGCCGCGGTGGAGAAGTCGGTTCCCGGCACGGTCTCGCCCGGCCGCGGCAGCCTGGGCGTGGCGGCAATGAGATCAATGTTGAGTGAACCGATGGTGATGATCATGACCGAATCCTCCGTGCGGAGGTGGTATTAGACGCCGTCGTCATCGTCAACGATGCGAAGCTTCAGGGATCCGCTGCGCGGCGGCTCCGGCTTCTCGCTTCCGGATGCCTCCGGCATGTCGCTGGCCAGCGGTCGGGAGAAATCCATCTCCTCGATCCGCGCGCCGCGCTTGGCCAGCTTGTCGGTGGACGTCAGGATCAGCTCGACGTCCTTCTGGGCCTGTCCGAAATGCGTGTTCAGCTTCTGCACCCTTTCGTCGAGGCGGCCAAGATCCTGCATCAGCCGGATCACCTCGCCCTGGATCAGATGCGCCTGCTCGCGCATTCGCGCATCCTTCAGCACCGCCTGGATGACCTGGATCGACAGCATCAGCAGCGATGGCGAGACGATCACCACCCGGGCGCGGTGGGCGCGCTCGACGATGGCCTCGAAGTTCTCGTGGATCTCGGCGAAGATCGATTCCGACGGCACGAACAGGAAGGCGGTCTGCTGGGTTTCCCCGTTGACCAGGTACTTCTCCGAGATGTCCCTGATGTGGACGTCCATGTCGCGCCGGAAGCGCTGCGCCGCCTGCTGCGCGGCCGACGCCTCCGCCGTGTCCCCCGCCGACGCCTCGCGCATTGCGTTCCAGGCCTCAAGCGGGAACTTCGCGTCAATGACCAGGTCCGGGGCGCCGTTGGGCATGGTGATGGTGCAGTCGGGCCGGTTGCCGTTGCTCAGTGTCGGCTGGAACGCATAGGCGCCGAAGGGCAGCCCGTCCTTGACGATCACCTCCATGCGCGACTGGCCGAAGGCGCCGCGGGTCTGCTTGTTGGACAGGATCGCCTGGAGACCGACGACGTCGCGGGCGAGCGTCTGGATGTTGTTCTGCGCCGTGTCGATCACCGCCAGCCGCTCCTGCAGCCTGGCGAGATTGTCGTGCGTCGATTTCGTCTGTTCGGTGATCGATGTTCCGAGCCGCTGCGTCATGCCGTCGATGCGCTGGCTGATGGACTGGTTGAGCTCGGCCTGGCGGGCACCGAACAGCTCCGCCATCGCACCCATTCGGCCCTGCATCTCGGCCTGCGAGCGCACGATCTCGGCAAGCCGCGCCTCCGCCTGCTCGGCGCGGCGGCGCGCCTCCGCATGCTCCTCCGCCCGGGTCCTGGCGGCGCGCCACAGCGAGATCGCCGCAAGCAGCAGCGCCAGCAGCAGCACCGCAAGCAATGCCGAGGCAGCCAGGCCGATGGTGACGGGCAAGCCGTTGAGATCGAACAATCTGGTCTCGAGCGGAAGATCGGTTGCGTCCATCGCTGATCAACTAACTGATTCTTGACGCAATGTCAGATCAAAACGGGAACGAAGCCGCCTGGCTGCGTCTCTGGGCAATTGACGATCCGCGCCCGAATGATTATTTCACCGTCATGACCATCAAGCCGCTCGTCTTCCTGCCCGACCCGATCCTGCGCCAGCCTTCGCTGAAGGTGGAGCGCTTCGACGCCGAGCTGCGCCGCTTCGCGGATGACATGCTTGAAACCATGTATGACGCGCCGGGCATCGGGCTGGCCGCCATCCAGGTCGGCGAGCCGCGCCGCCTGCTGGTGCTCGATCTCGCCGGCAAGGACGAGGTGCCCAATCCGCAGGTGATCGTCAATCCGGAGATCCTGTCCACGGGCGACACCGTCAGCGTCTACGAGGAAGGGTGCCTGTCGATCCCGGACTACTACGCCGAGGTCGAGCGCCCGGCCGAGGTGGTCTTCCGCCACCTCGATGTCGACGGCAAGGAGCACGAGACCCGGGCCAGCGGGCTGTTCGCCACCTGTCTGCAGCACGAGATCGACCACCTCAACGGCGTGCTCTTCATCGATCACATTTCCAAGCTGAAGCGCGACATGGTGGTGCGCAAGTTCACCAAGCTCGCCAGATCACGCGTGACCGCATGATTCTGCGTCAACCCGGTCGCCCACAGGGGCCGCCCAGGAGCTGCCATTGCGCATCATTTTCATGGGTACACCCGACTACGCGGTCGCCACGCTCGAGGCGCTGATTGCTGCCGGTCACGACATCGTCGCCGTCTACAGCCAGCCGCCGCGCCCTGCTGGTCGCCGTGGCCTCGAGACCATCGCGTCGCCGGTGCATCGGGCGGCACTCGCCCACGGCCTTGCGGTGTTCACCCCGACCAGTCTGAAATCGGAGGAGGAGCAGGCCTGCTTCCGCTCCCATCGCGCCGACGCCACCGTTGTCGTCGCCTACGGGCTGCTCCTGCCGCAGGCAGTGCTCGACGGCGCCCGGCTGGGTGCGTGGAACGGCCATGCCTCGCTGCTGCCGCGCTGGCGCGGCGCGGCGCCCATCCAGCGCGCCATCATGGCGGGCGACACCGAAACCGGGGTGATGATCATGAAGATGGACCGCGGCCTCGACACCGGCGCCGTGGCCCTGACAGAAACGGTCGCCATTTCGGACAGCGTGACTGCAGGCGAACTGCACGACAGGCTTGCCGCGGTTACCGCCAGGCTGATGACCGACGCCATGGCGAGGCTCGCCGACGGCAACCTGCCGGTGACGCCGCAATCCGATGAGGGGGTCACCTATGCCGCCAAGATCGACAAGGCCGAGACCAGGATCGTCTTCGGCGCCCCGGCACCGCATGTCCGCAACCATATCCGTGGCCTGACGCCGGTTCCTGGAGCCTGGGTCGAGATGCCGATTTCCGGGAGGCCGGAACGGGTCAAGGTGCTCGAGGCCGGGCTTGTGGAGGCAGGGGGCGGCTCCGTGGCGCCGGGAGCACTGCTCGACGATCGGCTGACGGTCGCCTGCCTGCCAGGCGCGGTGCGGCTCATCCGGCTGCAAAAGCCGGGCGGCAAGCCTCTTTCCGCGGCGGATTTCCTGCGCGGCACGCCCGTCGCCGCCGGAACGGTGATCGGCTGATGCCGCGCTACCGCCTCACCGTCGAATATGCCGGCACCGGCTATGTCGGCTGGCAGCGCCAGGATGATGCCGAGAGCGTCCAGGGCACGATCGAGGCAGCGTTCAAGCGTTTCTGCGGCGAGGACGTCGCTGTGCACGGCTCCGGGCGGACTGATGCCGGCGTGCACGCGCTGGGCCAGGTGGCGCATGTCGATGTCGATCGCGACTGGCCCACTTACAAGGTCCGCGACGCGGTCAACGCCCATCTGCAGTCCATGGGCGCCCGCATCGCCATTCTCGATGCGAGCGTTGTCGCGCCGGATTTCGATGCCCGCTTCTCCGCGCTCCGACGGCATTATCTCTACCGCATCATCACCCGCTGGACGCCGCTGGTGCTTGAGCGCGAGCGGGCCTGGTGGGTCAAGCGCCCGCTTGATGCCGCCGCCATGCACGAGGCCGCCCAGCGGCTGGTCGGGCACCATGACTTCTCGACTTTCCGGTCGACGAGCTGTCAGTCCAGGTCTCCGGTCAAGACACTCGATCGACTGGATGTCTCGGTCTGCGGCCATGACGGCGCCATCGAGATCCGCGCCAGCGCGCGCAGTTTCCTGCACAACCAGATCCGCTCCTTTGCCGGCACGCTGAAGATGGTGGGCGACGGCAAATGGACGCCCGATGATGTCGCCGTCGCACTGGAGGCGAGGGACAGGAAGAGATGCGGCCCGGTGGCGCCGCCGCAAGGACTGTATTTCCTCTCTGTCGACTATTGAAGAGTCCGATCCGGACCTTAGGAAACTGCAGCCATTTTGCCGCGGTTACTTAACCTATTCGTAACTGAATTTGGTCAGATTCGCAGGATCGGGAAGCTGCGCTGTGACGCGGTCTGCATGAAGCGATTTCCTGACGCCGCTTGGCATGTCAGCAAACACAAGAACGCCAGGCCCATCATGCTTCTTTCCCGAAAACTGCCGCTTGCCGCAGCCTTGCTCACCATTGTCTCCATCGGAGTGGCGAGCATCGCCAGCCTGGAAATTGCCGGACGGGCGCTTGGCGCCAAGACCTCGGAGACCCTGGTGGCAATCGCTGACGGTCGCCGCAATCAGGTGCAGACCTATCTGGGCAATGTCGAGCAGGACGTGATCGCGACCTCGCAGAACAACCTGCTCCGCATGGCGCTCGAAGGCTTCAAGTTCGACTGGGGCTTTCTCGGCGACGGCGTGACCGAGGAGTTGAAGAAGCGCTACATCATCGACAATCCCAATCCCGAGGGCGAGAAGGCCAAGCTCGACACGGCCAAGGTCAGTTCCTATGACCAGACGCACGAGCGGTACCACGCCCAGTTCAGGGACATGGCCGACAGCCGCGGCTGGGAAGATTTCTTCCTCATCGACCTGAACGGCAACATCATCTATTCGGTCAACAAGAACCCCGACTACGCCACCAGCCTGAAGGACGGACCGTTCAAGGACACCGGCCTCGGCCAGGTGTTCACCTCTATTGTCGGCGGCAATGTATCGGACCGCACGGTGTTCGCCGATTACGCGCCCTATGCCGCCTCCGCCGGCGCTCCGGCAGCCTTCATCGGTCATTCGCTCAATTCCGAGACCGGCATCGTCGGGGTCGTCATTGTGCGCATGCCAAGCGCTCGGATCGCCGAAATCATGTCCAACACGTCCGGCCTGGGCAACACCGGTGAAACCGTCCTGCTCAACGCCGACGGCTACCTGATCAGCGATTCGGCCCGGACGCCCGCGGTCGACACCCTCGCCGTCAAACTCGACACCGATCTTCTCGCAAGGACCAGCGGCGCAGCTGCCGTCATTGGCAGTTTGCGGGGCTATCGCGGGATGGACAGCAATGTGGCGATGGCACGCGTCGATTTCGATGGCGCGGAGTGGACGGTGGCGGCGCTGATCGACAAGAACGAGGCTGGCGCCAGCATGGTGATGATGCGCAACACAATTCTCGGACTGGCGCTGGCGCTGCTCCTGGCAGCCATGGCGTTGAGCATCTGGTTCTCGCGCAGCCTGACCAGGCCGATCGACGCCCTGGTCGCCGACATGCGCAGTCTTGCCGCCGGCGACACCACCATTGAACTGTCGGGCGAGGACCGCAGGGACGAAATCGGCGAGATGGTCCGCTCCGTTGGCGTTTTCCGCGACGCGGTCATTCAGAAGATCGAACTCGAGCGCCAGGCGGAGGAGACCCTTTCGCTCTCTGAACGCGAGCGCTTCGAGCGCGAACGCCTCAAGGCCGACGAAGCCGCCCGTATGCAGGCCGCCGTCGACGCGCTGGCCGGCGGCCTGACCCGGCTCGCCGAAGGGGATCTGACCACCCGCATCGACACTCCCTTCATGGACAGCCTGGATCGACTGCGGCTGGACTTCAACGCGTCGGTCGAGAAGCTCTCGACGACCCTGTCGGAGGTCCGCCTCAACATCGCGGCCATCAACGGCGACGCCGGCGAAATGCGCACGGCCGCCGACAGTCTGGCCACCCGCACCGAGCAGCAGGCAGCCTCGCTGGAGCAGACTTCCGCAGCTCTCGACGAGATCACCGCGACGGTCAGGAGCTCGACCGACCGCGCCACCGAGGCGACCAGGATGGTCGGCGAGACCAAGGCGTCGACGGAACGGTCGAGTCAGGTCGTCTCCGAAGCGGTCGATGCGATGGGGCGTATCGAGAGTGCCTCCAACGAGATCTCCAAGATCATCAACGTCATTGACGAAATCGCCTTCCAGACCAATCTTCTGGCGCTCAATGCAGGCGTCGAGGCGGCTCGTGCGGGCGAGGCCGGCAAGGGTTTCGCAGTCGTGGCCCAGGAGGTGCGCGAGCTTGCCCAGCGCGCCGCCAATGCGGCCAAGGACATCAAGGGCCTGATCACCAAGTCGGGCGCCGAGGTGGCCAGCGGCGTGACCCTGGTGATGGCGACCGGGGAGGCACTGCAACTGATCGCCACCCATGTGGTCGACATCAACGACCACATCGTCTCGATCGAAAAGTCCGCCCGTGAACAGTCAAGCGGACTGCAGGAGATCAATTCCGCCGTCAATCAGATGGACCAGATGACCCAGCAGAATGCGGCCATGGTCGAGGAGACCACCGCGGTCACTCACCGTCTGGCAGGCGAGGCGGCCAATCTGGCCCAACTGGTGGGCCAGTTCACCCTTGCGGGACAGCGAGCAGCCGTCACCGGCGTCCGCTCGATCACGCCCAACACTGCAGCGGTGCCTTCGCCCGCCCGGCAGATGGTCAATTCCGTCGCCCGCGCCTTCGGCGCCGGCAAGACGGCAACAGCAACTGCCGCTTCGAATGACGGCTGGGAGAATTTCTGATGAACGACAAGACAGGGGCAAAGATGGCCGGAACACTCGAGATCATCTCGTTTCACCTCGGGGAGCAGGTGTTCTGCGTCAACATCATGTCGGTGCGCGAAATCCGCGGCTGGGCGCCCTCGACCATGCTGCCGCACTCGCCGCCGCATGTTCTGGGCGTGATCAATCTGCGCGGCTCGGTGATCCCGGTCATCGACATGGCCATCCGCCTCGGCCTGCCGGCGATCAAGCCGACCGAGCGCAGCGCCATCATCGTCACCAACATCGCCGGCAAGCTCGTCGGCCTGCTGGTGGAAAACGTGTCGGACATGATCACGGTCAAGGGCGAGGACCTGCAGCCGGCGCCGGAAGTGATGCCGACGGCGGAGCGTGGCCTGACCAAGGCCATCATCCCGGTGGCCGATCAGATGATCTGCTATCTTGATCTCGATGCCCTGTTCCCCGACAGCGAGGAAATGGCGGCCTGACACGGCATCCGCCCCCGCTCGGCAATGGAAGTCGGGAATCTGTCAGGCAACCGGTGTCTTGCACCGCGGCAATGCCCGTCTAAAGCACATCGCGGGAATTCAGATTCACGCGATGTGCTTTAGCTCTTTGTATGCATGTCGTGATCCCGAAACCGCCGCACACTTTCGGGCGACATGCATGAGGGCAGCCGCGGGGCAACCCGGACCCTGAGCATCTGATCACGAGCCCAGCCCCGCGCCGAGCAGTCGATAGGCGAATTCCGAGATGAACAGCCCGCAAATCAGTGTGATCATGGTCACCAGTGCCGCCAGCATCGGGTCGTTGCCGAGGCTCATCCGCGCCACCCGGTAGTACAGTCCGATGACCATGCCGTAGAAGACGAGGGCGAGAAGCTGACCTGCTTCCACCGGGATCGGGGTGAAGAGGCGCAGGACGCCCGGGATGAAGGCGATGTAGACCGCCACCAGCCCGAACCAGTTGGTCGCCACGATCAGCGGCGTGAAGCGCTTGCCGAAGCCGAAGATGCGGGCGGCGGGGATCAGCACCAGCACGGGCACGATCCAGGCGGCAATGTCGCACAGGCCGACGATTGCGAAGAAACGCAGATAGTCAGCCAGGCCTTCCGGACGGATTTCCGGCGCGTCGCGCCAGACCAGGGTCCACAGGAATGTCTGTGCCGGCCAGCACCACAGGAACGCGCCGAAGGATCGGAAGAAGCCGTCACGGCTGATATCGAGCAGGGCAAATCCCTGCGGGCGGCGCTGCAGGAGCATCAGGACGCCGGCGACCGACCGTGCCGCCTCGTCGGAGGAAGGGATCAAGTCCCGGCCCAAGTCAATTCGCCCCGGCCCGATGGAACCAGCCCTGCAGGAACGCCTGATAGATCCGGGTCAGGATCTCGAGATCGTCGAGCGCCACGCACTCGTCGACCATGTGCATGGTCTTGCCCACCAGGCCGAACTCGACGACGGGACAGTGCGACTTGATGAAGCGCGCATCCGAAGTGCCGCCGGTGGTCGAGAGCTCGGGCGTCCGGCCGGTGACCGAGGCAACGGCCGCCGAAAGCGAATCGATCAGCGCCTGGTCGCGCGTCAGGAACGATGGCGAGGGGCGTTCGCGAAACTCGATCTCGTAGTGTGCCGCGCCGCGCCCGGGCCGCAGCGCTGAGGCGGTTGCAGCAGCATCGAGGCGGGCGCGGATCTCCGCGCCCAGGCTGTCGCCGTCCCAGATGTCGCTGAAGCGGACATTGAACTGCGCAGTGGCGCGCGCCGGAATCACATTGGTGGCCGTGTTGCCGGTATCGATGGAGGTGATTTCCAGATTGGTCGGCGGAAATCGCTCATTGCCGGAATCAAGCGGAGGGTCCAACAACGCCGCTGTCATGGCAATGAGGCTTCGCAGCGGGTTGTCGGCGAGGTGCGGATAGGCGACGTGGCCCTGCACGCCCTGCACGGTGACGGTGCCCGACAGCGAGCCGCGGCGGCCGATCTTGATCATGTCGCCCATCGCGTCGGGATTGGTCGGCTCGCCGACGATCGCCGCATCCCAGCGCTCTCCCTTGGCGGCCGCATGCGCCAGCAGCTTTTCGGTGCCGTTGATGGCGGGGCCTTCCTCGTCGCCGGTGATGAGCAGCGACACCGATCCGGCGGGGGCGCCGTGGGCCTCGACATGGCGGGCCAGCGCGGCGACGAAGCAGGCGATGCCGCCCTTCATGTCGACCGCGCCGCGGCCGTACATCATTCCGTCGGCGATGTCGGCCGAGAACGGTCCGCGGCTCCAGGCAGCGGTGTCGCCGGGCGGCACCACGTCGGTATGTCCGGCAAACATCAGATGTGGCCCACCGCCGCCCAACCGGGCGTAGAGATTGTCCACGTCGGGGGTATCGGGATCACGAAAGGTGACCCGCTCAACCTCGAAGCCGAGGGGGGAGATCAGCGATTCCAGCGTTGCCAGCGCGCCGCCTTCCAGCGGGGTGACAGAGGGGCAGCGGATGAGGGCGGACAACACCTGAACGGGATCTGTAAGGGTCATGCTGATTTGTTAGCTCATTGAATTCCGGCTGTCACCATGGCGCGCGGCAGGCGGTCAGTAGCCCGGCCTGTCGGGTGACGGGCCGTAGCGGTTGGGTCCGATTGCCGATGGCCAGACCACCAGGCCGAAGAGCACGACGACTGCAATCCCGGGCACGAGCAGCAGAAAGACCAACCCGGACGGCAGTCCGATATCGTGCAGCCGCTTGACGCTCAGCGTTGCCAGTGAGGCGATCGCCGGCAGGAGTGCGAGGATGATGCCGAAGCCTGCGACGGCCCGCGCTGTGCTCTCGCCGGCATTGACCGCCGTCGTCACGGGAATGGCCAGCACCGCCATCCAGAATGCGATGCCGAGCAGATAGGTTCGCCGGCAGATCCGTCCCGACCCGCTGAACAGCAGCCAGCGCATGTCCCCGCGCATGTGCCTGGCTGGTCTTGTTGCCATCGCTCAGTCCCGCAGCAACTCGTTGATGCCGGTCTTCGATCGCGTCTGCGCGTCGACCGTCTTGACGATGACGGCGCAATAGAGGTTCGGCGCCGCGGCTCCGTTGCCCATCAGGCTGGTGGTCGGCATCGAGCCCGCGACAACAACGGAATAGGGCGGCACTTCGCCGTAGCTGATCTCGCCGGTCATGCGGTTGACGATGCGGGTGGACTGGCCGATGTAGACGCCCATGCCGAGCACGGAGCCTTCGCGGATGATGCAGCCTTCGACCACTTCGGAGCGGGCGCCGATGAAGCAGTTGTCCTCGATTATGGTGGGGCCGGCCTGCAGCGGCTCGAGCACGCCGCCGATGCCGACGCCGCCCGACAGGTGAACGTGCTTGCCGATCTGGGCGCAGGAGCCGACGGTGGCCCAGCCATCGACCATCGAGCCTTCGCCGACATAGGCGCCGAGATTGACGAAGGACGGCATCAGCACCACGTTCTTGCCGATGAAGGCGCCGCGGCGGACGACCGAGCCGGGAACGGCACGGAAACCTGCCGCCTCGAACTCGCCGGCGCCCCAGCCGTCGAACTTGGACGGCACCTTGTCCCACCAGACGGCGTCGCCGGGTCCACCCTTGATGACCTCCATGGCATTGAGCCGGAATGACAGCAGGACTGCCTTCTTCAGCCACTGGTTGACCGTCCAGGCGCCATCGGCGCCGCGTTCGGCGACGCGTGCCTCGCCGCGGTCGAGCAGGTTGAGCGAGGTTTCCACGGCATCGCGGATCTCGCCCTTGGTCGAGCTGGAGACAGTGTCGCGGTTGTCGAAGGCGGTTTCGATCGTTGCGGCCAATTGGGCCAGGTCGTGCTTCATCGTGGCGATTCCTTAAGTTTCGACAACTATCGTGGACAGGAGCATGGCACACGGCGCCAGATCCGACATGGACTTTGTCCTAAGCGAGGAGGATGGCGGGGTCAATTCCGGCATGCGGCTTGAGGACGACTGGGGAAAAACTGATGACTGCCGACCAATACAAGGACACATGGGACCCGCTGGCCGACAACCGCTCGGACAAGATCCGAGCCAGGCGCCAGCCCAGGACGCCGCAGACGCTTTCGCCATCCTACCAGCTCGCCTACACCGATGATGACTTCCTGTGCCGCGAGGAGCTGCGCCCGGTGCGGCTGCAGCTCGAATTGCTGAAGGCCGGAACAATCCTGGCCGAGAACAACATCCGTTCGACCGTGGTGATGTTCGGCGGAGCCCGCATCCCGGAACCTGGCGGCGATCCCTGGGCGGCCAAGAACGAGATCCAGGCAAAGAGCTTGCGCGGAGCGTCACATTTCTACACAGAGGCGCGCAAGTTTGCTGCGCTCTGTTCGGAGCACTCGCTGTCGATGAAGGGCGAGGAATTCGTGATCGTCACCGGTGGCGGCCCGGGTGTGATGGAGGCGGGAAACCGCGGCGCTCACGATGTCGGCGCACGCTCCATCGGTCTCAACATCGTGCTGCCGCACGAGCAGGCGCCCAATATCTATGTCACGCCCGAGCTCAGCTTCAACTTCCACTACTTCGCCATCCGCAAGATGCATTTCCTCATCCGCGCCAAGGCGATCACCATCTTTCCCGGCGGCTTCGGCACCATGGACGAGCTGTTCGAATCGCTGGCCCTGATCCAGACTGGCCGCATGGCGCCGGTGCCGCTGCTGCTGTTCGGCACCGAGTTCTGGAAGACCATGATCAATTTCGAGGCGCTGGCCGATTTCGGCACCATAGCGCCGTCCGATCTCGACCTGATTCGCTTCGTTGACACCGCCGAGGATGCCTGGGCGGCGATTGCGGAGTTCTACGGCCTCGACCAGGGCGGCTGATCAGTTCGCCCACGGTGCTGAAAGCCTCCGCAACGCGCATTGTCGCCCAACATTTCGACGCGGTCACGCTCCCGGAAGCACCGCCTGAAGGAAGCCGGATAGATCATCGGTGATATGCTGGACGTGATCGCCGTCGCGGCCCTCGTGCTCCCAGACTTCATCGAGCACGGTGTCGAGATTGCGCGGCACGATCAGCACCGTGCGCATGCCGAGGTCATGCGGCACCTTGAGATTGCGCGGCAGGTCCTCGAACATGGCGGCGCGTCGCGCATCGACGCCGTGGCGGGCGAGGAAGCGGTCATAGGTGGCGGCCGCCGGCTTGGGCGTGAGGTCGGCAGCGATGATGTCGAAGATGTCATCGAAATGGTCGAGGATGCCGAGCGCTGTGGCCGCCCGCCTGGCATGGGTGGTGTCGCCGTTGGTGAAGATGAACTTGCGGCCGGGCAGCGCCCTGATCGCCTCGCCGAGCGCCTCATCCGGCTTCACCCAGGAATAGTCGATGTCGTGCACCTGCTCGAGAAAGACATTCGGATCGATCTTGTGATGGATCATCAGGCCCTGGAGCGTCGTGCCATGGTCCCGGTAGTAGGATTTTTGCAGCGCACGCGCCTCGTCATGGCCAAGATCGAGCAGGTCGCGGATGAACTGGGTCATCTTCCTGTCGATCTGCGAGAACAGGTCGGTGTGGCGCGGATACAGCGTGTTGTCGAGATCGAACACCCATTCGGTGACATCTGCAAAGGCTGCGGCATCGGGAGCGGTTGTTTTCTGGGTCATGCCCCGGCATAGGCAACCGGACGCGGAAAGGAAAGGGTGGAGCGTCCTTGTGAGGCAAAAAGCCGGATGCGCGCCGCGGCGGCGCGTGCTAATCGCCCTGCATGCAAACATGGATTCTCATCACTCTTGGCGCCGCCTTTCTGCAGAACATGCGCTCTGTCCTGCAAAAACACATCAAGGGCAGGATGGGTGTGACGGGCGCCACCTTCGTCCGCTTCGGTTTTGGCGTGCCCTTCGCGGCGATGTTCGTGGCGTTGCTCGCCTATGGCGCCGGCTATCCTGTGCCGCCGCTCAATACGCCGTTTCTGATCTGGGTGGTGGTCGGTGGCCTGGCCCAGATCACCGCCCAGGCCTTGCTCATCCAGATGTTCGGCCATCGCAATTTCGCCGTCGGCACGGCCTATTCGCGCACCGAACCGGCGCAGGCGGCGCTCTTCGGGCTGATCTTCGTCGGCGACAGGATCGGCATCAGGACACTGATTGCCATCGCTGTTTCACTGCTGGGCGTGATGCTGATATCGGTGGCGCGGTCTCCGATCAGCCCCAGGGCGCTGATCACCTCGATCTTCAGCCGCACGGCCGGTCTCGGCATTGCCTCGGGCACGGCCTTCGGTATTGCCGCGGTGGCCTACCGTGCAGCCTCGCTGGCGCTGGGCCAGCCCAACTTCATGATGCAGGCGGCCGTCACGCTGCTGACGACCATCATCTTCCAGACCGTGATCATGCTCGTGTTCATGGCCTGGAAGAAACCGGAGGAATTCGCGCGAATCCGTGCCGCCTGGAAGATTGCAGCCATGGTCGGCCTCGTCGGCGCCACTGCGTCCTTCGGCTGGTTCATGGCGATGACGCTGCAGACGGCGGCGGTGGTGAAGGCCCTGGCGCAAGTGGAGATGATCTTCACCTTCGCATCGTCGGTGCTGATCTTCCGCGAGCACATCAACAGGCTCGAGATCATCGGCTGCATCCTTATTGTCGCCGGGATCCTGGTGTTGCTGTTGACCTGAAGCCGCCTGTGTTATGGTGAGTGCCTCGCATCGGTCTCCCTCGGCCGCCCGTCTCGCCCAACACCTTGGAAGTCCAGCTTGCACCTCTTCGCCTCCTTGCCAGCGCCTTTGCACTCCGCCGCCGCCCGGGCAGGACTGACGCGCCGGTGCATCGGCGGCCTTGCCGTCATGGTCGCGCTGCTTGCCGCCTGCGCCAGCCCGCCGGAGGGCGTGATGGGTCCGATCGGCGCAGGCCTGCCGGATGCATCCCGGGTCTCGATGCTGGTGGCCACCACGCGCGCCAGCTCCGAGAATCCCGGCCTTCTCTATTCCGGCGAACGCGGTGCCAGCGTGGATTTCAACGAGGTGGTGGTGTCCATTCCGCCGGAGGAGAACCGCATTGTCGGCGAGGTGCAGTGGCCAAAAAAGCTGCCGCCCAACCCGGCGCGCGACTTCGCCACCCTCTCGGTGAGCCCGCTGATCGGCGCGCCGGCGGCCAGGACCTGGTTCACGGGCCATGCAGGCAGCTCCGGCCGGCTGCTGGTCTTTGTGCACGGCTTCAACAACCGCTACGAAAAGGCAGTCTACCGCTTCGCCCAGATCGCCCATGACAGCGGCACGGGGGCGGCACCCCTGCTGTTCACCTGGCCGTCACGCGGTTCGGTGTTCGCCTATGGCTACGACAAGGAGAGCACCAACTATTCCCGCACCGCGCTTGAAAGCGTGCTCGCCGCCGCCGCCGGCGCCGGCGAAGTCAAGGACATCACCGTGCTTGCCCATTCGATGGGCACCTGGCTGACGATCGAATCGCTCAGGCAGATGGCGATCCGCGACGGCCGCATCCCGCCGAAGATTTCCAACGTCATCCTGGCGGCCCCTGACCTCGACATCGATGTGTTTCGCCAGCAACTGGCCGACATGGGCCCGGACCGGCCCAAATTCACCGTCTTCGTCTCGCGCGACGACCGGGCGCTGACAGTCTCTCGCCGGATCTCCGGCAACATCGACCGGCTCGGCCAGGTCGACATCAACGACCCGAAAATCCGTCAGCTGCTCGAAGCCGAAGGCATCACCGTGCTCGACCTGTCCAAGCTGCGGGTCGGTGACAAGCTCAATCATTCGAAGTTTGCCGAAAGCCCGGAAGTGGTGCGGCTCCTGGGCGAGCGCCTCATCGCCGGCCAGGCCGTGACCGACCAGGACATCGGCCTGGGCGCCGAACTGGGCGCCACAGCGTTGTCGGTGACCAACACGGTGGGCTCGGCGGCGGGGCTGGCGGTGTCGGTCCCGATCGCCATTCTCGATCCCTCGACGCGCGAGACGCTCGAAGCCCAGGCAGATCGCTTCGGCCGCAATCTCGGCAATTCGGTCGAGGGACTCGTGGATCCGAAGCTGGACCTCACCCGCCGCTGCACGCGGAAGGGCGAGGCGTGCCCGGGCGCCGTCCTGGCCCGTTGAGGAAGGGCATCTGTTCGGCCTTCCGGGCGGCCTGGAGGCGGGTCAACAGGCCTGCGCATCCTGGTGGGCAAACAGCTCCATGGCGGTGTTCATGCCATTGATGGCCGCCGGCATCCCGCCGTAGACCGACATCTGCAGAATGACCTCGAGCAGTTCGCGCCGGCTTGCGCCGGCCGCCAGCGCGTGTTCGAGGTTGACGCGCAATTGCGGGCCGGTTTGTCCGCCGAGCGCGGACAGCGCGGCGACCGTTGCGATCTGCCGGGTCTTCAGGTCAAGTCCATCCCGCGCATAGAGCCTGCCTTAGGCAAATTCGACCAGGGTTTCGGCGAAACCCGGGACCAGTGTGTCGTATTTCGCGGCCAGAGCCTCTTCGAGGCCGGGGTTGATTGCGGCAACGATGGTGCGTCCGCGCTCGAGGGCAGTTTCAGGTGTGGCCGAGGATGTGGTGGTCTGCATGGTCATTTCGCGTGCCTCGTCTTGTCGGCAAGCTCGTGGCTGGCCTCGATGTCATGATAATTGGCGATCTTGTATTCGAGCAGTGTCGCGCACGCGCTCAGCTCGGCTATGCGGCTGAGCACCTTTGCATGCTGGTTTTCCAGCATGACACGGCGGTTTGCGGCGGTGCCGTGACCCCTGGCCCGCATCAGCGCGTAGCGCTTCATGTCCTCAAGGCTCATGCCTGTTGCCTTGAGCGCCTTGAGGAATTCAATCCAGCGCACGGCGTCGGGATCGTAGAGCCGTTGTCCGCCCTTGCGAAAGGGCGGATCGATCAGCCCCAGCCTTTCGTAGTAGCGCAGCGTGTCGATGCTGAGCCGGGTCAGTTCGGATAGCCTGCCGATCTTCATGCAGCTGTGCCTTCTCTCGTCCCTGTTGCGGTTTCAATCCGCGCCATCGCCTGGTCTCCAATTGCAACTGGGTTGAAGCCTACGAGCTGGAGTACGGTCCAGGTCAAGCGCGGGTTTGCGTTTTTCCGGATCTTAAGCCTCCCGGTGCGGGAGGGATATGTCGACCGGTCCGGCCGGGCCGGTCAGTGAGGTCCCTCGGGCCGGATTGAGCGCCATGACGGATGCGGCTAGCATGGGCGGATGAACCGGCCTCACCCAGGAGGGTTGCATGGACCGAGAGTGCCAGGAACTGTCCGAGTTGTGGCTCGACACGCCGATCGGCCCGATGCGCGCGCTGGCCGACGCGACCCACCTGCATGCGCTGGAGTTCCATGATGAGCCGCCGTCCGGCGCGACCGCCGGGACTGCGTCCGCCGAGCCGCTGCGGCAGATCGAATCCGAACTGCGGGCCTATTTCGCCGGCGAGAGCGCCGACTTCCGCACCCCGCTCAGGATCGGCGGCAATGCTCTCGAGCGCAAGGTCTGGGAGCGGCTCGCCCGCGTGCCGCTGGGAGAGACATGCTCCTACGGCGACATTGCCCGCGACGTCGGCCACATCGAATCCGTGCGGGTGATCGCCCGGTATTGCGGTACCAATCGAGTTCCGGTGGTGATTCCCTGTCACCGCTGCATCGGCTCGGACGGATCGCTCATCGGGTTCGGCGGTGGCCTGTGGCGCAAGAAATGGCTGTTGCGGCATGAAGGCCGGATGCGGCCCGTCGGATTGTTCGCGGAGGAACGACATTGAACCAGAATGAAAAAGCACGTCTCTTTTCCAGCCTGCACAGAAAGGGCGACCCCGTCATCCTCTATAATGTCTGGGATGCGGGCAGCGCCGGGGCCGTCGTTGCCGCGGGCGCCAGGTCACTTGCCACCGGCAGCGCCCCGGTGGCAAGCGCCAATGGCTTTGCCGATGGCCAGCAGATCCCGATGCAGCGTCTGCTGGACGTGGCGCGGTCAATCACCGGGGCGACCGAGCTGCCGGTCAGCGTCGACTTCGAGGGTGCCTATTCGACCGACCCGGAAGAGGGGGCTCGCAATGTCGCCATGCTGGTTGAAACCGGCGCCATCGGGCTGAATTTTGAGGATCAGGTGGTCGGCGGCAGCGGTCTGCATCCGGTCGCCGAGCAGGCCGCGCGGATCGCAGCCATCCGGGCGATGGCACGGCAGCGCGGCATCGAGCTGTTCATCAACGCCCGCACCGACTTGTTCCTGAAGGAGAAGGATCGCAGCGTCCATCCTTCGTTGCTGCCCCAAGCGATCGAGCGGGCCGATGCCTATGCACAGGCCGGCGCCAGCGGTTTCTTTGCCCCCGGCCTCGTCGATCGCGATCTGATACGCGAGCTGTGCGCGTCCACGCCGTTGCCGGTCAACATCATCATGGTGCCCGGTGCACCCGACGCTGCCACGCTGGCGAGCCTGGGCGTCAGCCGCATCAGCCATGGACCGTTTCCCTATCGTGCGATGATAGAATGGCTGACGGACGGAGCCCGCACGGCCCTCAATGCTGCCAAGGGTTGAACCGGTCTCAACCAGCCTTCGGCTTGATCCGCGTGACCTTGTAGATATCCCCGTTCCGGTCATAGGTGGTCCACTCGCCTGCCTGTTCGCCGTTGACGAACGTGCCCGAACGCATTCTGGTGCCGTCCTTGCGGAACCATTCCCAGTGGCCGGTGGCAACGCCATCGATCATCTGGCCACGCGCCCACAGGCTGCCGTCCCTGTGATACTGCAGATGCTCGATCGTATCAGCCATGGCAACGGGTCTCCACCGCGCGTTGGTCATGAAGACTATCAAGAAACGCGATGACGATCAATTTCTGCTGTGGCGGGGCTGAACCGGCTCAGGGAACCAGCAGTGTTCCCGCTCCGTGCTCGGTGAAGATCTCGAGCAGCACGGCATGTGGCACCTTGCCGTTGAGAATGACCACGCCCTCGACGCCGCGATCGAGCGCCTCGATGCAGGTCTCGACCTTGGGGATCATGCCGCCGGAAATGGTGCCGTCCTTGATCAGCGCGCGCGCCTCAGCCACGGTCAGTTCATCGATCAGGTTCTTGTCCTTGTCGAGCACGCCGGGCACGTCGGTGAGGAAGAGCAGCCGCGTCGCGTTGAGCGCGCCGGCAATGGCGCCGGCAAAGGTGTCGGCGTTGATGTTGTAGGTGTGGCCGTCGCGGCCGGGCGCGACCGGCGCCAGCACCGGGATCATTTCCGACTTGGCCAGCAGGTCGAGCAGCGTCCGGTCCACTTCCACAGGTTCGCCGACGAAGCCGAGATCGAGCACCCGCTCGATGTTGGAATCCGGGTCGATGAAGGTCTTGTTGGCCTTCTCGGCATAGACCATGTTGCCGTCCTTGCCGCACAGGCCGATGGCCCATTCGCCCTCGGCATTGATCAGCGCCACGATCTCCTTGTTGATCGAGCCGGCCAGCACCATCTCGACGATCTCGACGGTCTTCTGGTCGGTGACGCGCAACCCGCCCTCGAACTTGGATTCGATGCCCATCTTTGACAGCATGGCGCCGATCTGCGGGCCGCCGCCATGGACCACGATCGGATTGACGCCCGACTGCTTGAGCAGCGCGATGTCCTGCGCGAAGGCCTTGCCGAGTGCCGTGTCGCCCATGGCATGGCCGCCATATTTCACCACGATGGTCTTGTTTTCATAGCGCTGCATGTAGGGCAGGGCCTGCGCCAGCAGGCTGGCCTGGGTGGCGGCGTCATTCTTGCGGTCGGTGGAACTGTCAGACATGGGGCGGGTGTCCTGTTTGCGGGTCCGGCGCTGCGTGGATGAAACTCAGCCGATTGAAAGCGGACGTCGGCGATGCAACGGACACTGCTCTAGCGGCATTCGGGCGCAGCATCAATCGGGCGCGGCGCGGCGCGCGGCAAAAACCCGGCCCCCGGCCCCGGGCGCGGTCGGAGGCGGCACCGGATGCCGCAGGAGATCAGGTGGTGATGGCAGTGATGATGGCCGCGCGCAGTTCGGTCAGGCCCTGACCCTTCTCCGACGACGTTGACAGCACTTCGGGATAGGCGGCGGGGTGCTTCTTGAGGGCAGCCAGCGTCTCGCTCATCAGCCTCGGCACGCCGGCGGCCTTGATCTTGTCGGTCTTCGTGAGCACCACCTGGTAGGACATGGCCGCCCGGTCGAGCAGCGCCATCACCTCCTCGTCGTTCTTCTTGATGCCGTGGCGCGAATCGATGAGCAGGTAGACCCTCCTGAGCGTCGAGCGGCCGCGCATGTAGTCGAACACCAGCTTGGTCCACTTGTCGACCTGGTCCTTCGGGGCTTTGGCGTAGCCGTAGCCGGGCATGTCGACCAGCGCCATCGGCGGCAGGTCGTCGCCTTCGCCGCTGTGGCCGTCGGGCACGAAGTAGTTGAGTTCCTGGGTCCGGCCCGGCGTATTGGACGTGCGGGCGAGTCCGTTGGTCTCCACCAGCGCATTGATCAGCGACGACTTGCCGACATTGGACCGACCGGCGAAGGCGATCTCCGGCGGGCCTTCCGGCGGCAGGAACTTGAGCGCCGGTACGCCGCGGATGAACACCCAGCCGCGGGTGAACATTGCATAGCGGCCGTCCTCATGGGCTGCGGCGAGGCCGCTGTTTTCTGGACTTGTCATCAGACGATCCGATCAGACCGGGTTCTTTTTTCGCTTGAACAGGCCGGCAAGATTGTCCCACAGTTCCACTTTCACGCCCTGGCGCTTCATGATGATGCCCTGCTGCACGATGGACAGCGTGTTGTTCCAGGCCCAGTAGATCACCAGACCGGCGGGGAACGTCGCCAGCATGAAGGTGAAGACCACCGGCATCCAGGTGAAGATCATCGCCTGGGTCGGGTCCGGCGGGGTCGGGTTCATGCGCATCTGCAGGAACATGGTGATGCCCATGATGATGGGCCAGACACCGATCATCATGGCCGCCGGCACGCTGAAGGGCAGCAGGCCGAAGAGATTGAAGATCGTGGTCGGGTCAGGCGCCGAAAGGTCATGAATCCAGCCGAAGAACGGTGCGTGCCGCATCTCGATGGTGATGTAGAGCACCTTGTAGAGCGCGAAGAAGACGGGGATCTGCAGCAGCACCGGCCAGCAGCCGGCCACCGGATTGATCTTTTCCTTCTTGTACAGCTCCATCATCGCCGCCTGCAGCGCCATGCGGTCGTCGGCGTGCTTGGTCTTGAGTTCCTCGAGTTTGGGCTGAACCTTCTTCATGTTCGCCATCGAGCGGTAGGACTTGTTGGCGAGCGGGTAGAACAGGGTCTTGACGATGACCGTCGAGATCAGGATCGAGACCCCGAAATTGCCGAACAGCTTGTAGAAGAAGTCGATCAGCCAGAACATCGGCTTGGTGAAGAAGAAGAACCAGCCCCAGTCGATCATCAGGTCGAACTTGAGGATGTCGAACTTGGTCTTGTAGCCGTCGATGACGGGCACCTCCTTGGCACCCGCGAAGACCCGTGTGGTGATGGTCTCGGAGGCGCTTGGGGCGATGGTCTGCGCGTCGGCCTTGAAATCCGTCTGGTAACGGGCGCGGCCGTCGGTGAAATGGGCGAAGCGGGTGTTGAAGCCGGTGCCGCCCTGCGGGATCACGGCGGCCGCCCAGTACTTGTCGGTGATGCCCATCCAGCCCGCAGTGGCGTGGCCTGGCTGGATGAGAGGCTCTTCCTCGACGGCGGCGTACTTGATTTCCTGCAGGCCTTCTTCGCCAACGACGCCGATCAGGCCTTCATGCAACACATAGATGCCGGCGATCTTGGGCTTGTAGAAGCGCGTCACGCGGCCATAGGTGGACACATCGACCGGTGCGTCCCCGGTGTTGGCAACCGTGTCGGCGTAGCTGAACATGTAGTGCTCATCGACGGAGATCTGCCGCGTGAAGGTCAGGCCCGTGCCGTTTTCCCAGGTGAGCGTGACCGGATTGAACGGCGTCAGCGTCTGGTTCGGCGCCGCCTGCCAGACGGTGTCCGGCCCGGGGACCCTCATGTCCGGCGTTTCGCTGACGAAGCCGACTTCGGCGAAATAGCCGTCAGCCTGCGAAGCTGGGTTGAAGAGCCGGATGCGCGGGCTCGAGGGATCGACCTGCTCGTGATATTCCTTCAGCATGAGATCATCGAGCCTTCCACCGGCCAGATTGATCGAGCCGGAGAGCGACGGAGTGTCGATGCTGATTCGGCCGCTGCTCGCCAGCGCCTGCTCGCGGGTCTGGGCAGCGACAGCGGCGGTGTCGCCGGCCGGAAGCGAGGTGCCGGAGGATGCGGCCGGTACGCTTCCCGGCGTCGCGCCATCACCCGCCTGCGTGGTGGCCGGTGTTGACGGCTGGGCGGCCTGTTCCATCTGGGCGGCGGCCCGCTCCCGCTCGATCTTCGGCGATATGTAGAGAAACTGCCAGCCAATCAGCACGAGCACCGAAAGTGCGATTGCCACGAAATAGTTGCGGTTGTTTTCCATCACTTATTCCTGGGCGCCTTTGCTGCTTTCGCTCGGCGCGTTTGGGTTGGGCAGATCTCGGGCCGTGTCGGCGGCGCGGGTCTTTGGGTCGGCCAGCTTGCGGTGGCATTCGGCCAGCCGGGCAGCCAAGGCAATCCCGATGCGGTCAAAGGGAGCGTTCAGCATGTCGCGTCGGGCGACAACGACATAGTCGTGTCCGGGAAGGAAAGAAACCCCCACCGTCACGCGCACCGCCTCGCGGAGGCGTCGGCGCATGCGGTTTCGTTCCACCGAATTGCCCTGCTTGCGGGTGACGGTAAAGCCGATGCGGGGAGCCTGCGAGGGCTCATTGCGGTTGATGGCTTCCAGCAGGAACAGCGGGCCGCGGAGACGCAGTCCTTTCTGCACAGCAAGAAAGTCCGGCCGGCTGAGAAGCCGCCCGGGTTTCATGTTCGGGTCTTGTTGAGCCACGCGACTGCCTCTTTTCGCGGGCAGGCGTCGACGGTCAGGCCGAAAGACGCTTGCGACCGCGGGCGCGGCGGGCTGCGATGACCTTGCGGCCACCAGGAGTAGCCATCCGCGAGCGGAAGCCGTGGCGACGCTTGCGGACAAGTTTGGACGGTTGGTAAGTACGCTTTGGCATTTATTTTAATACCGCGGTGTGCGGCCCTTCTTGGAACAATCTTCGATTGGAGCGTTCAATCCGCATGTGTGGGCTCCCGAAACAGGAACGCCTGCGGACGGGGGGCTTATAGACGCGATCGGACGGCAAAGTCAATCAGCGCCGGCGGCGGCGATCCGACTCAGGCGGGCTGCCGCTTTGGCGGTGACGGTTCTGCCGCGAATGGCGCCCCGCCTGCGCGGCGGACCATCGGCTGAGCGGGACGGCGATGGTCGGTCGGCCCGACCAGCCCGTGCCGGTGTCACGGCAGCGTGAACGCCGTCCCCGCCGTCATCACGCACAGTTGGGAAACCGCGAGCCATCGTCATTGGCTCTTGGCATCCGGGCAGTTTAGATGGTCTGTGACGCAGACGCAGACGCAGAAGGAACGGAGACCCATGGCCACCCGGACCGCAACGAACGGAGCACATGTCGCAATGGAGAACGCGAAAGGCAGGACGGAGGTCTCGGCCGGCGGTCAGTTGCGGCGCTATCTGCCTCTGGCGGTGGTCGCCGCCGGACTGGCGCTGAGCTACTGGTTCGGACTGCAGGACTATTTGTCGCTGTCCGTGCTCGCCGACAAGCGCGACGCGCTTGCTGGGCTGGTGGCGGAAAACCGCCTGGCGGCGGCCGGTGTCTACGTGTTCGCCTACATCCTGGCCGTGGCCTTTTCGCTGCCGGCGGCGTCGTTGCTGACGGTTTTCGGCGGCTTTCTCTTCGGCTGGCTGCTGGGTGGCGCCCTGACCGCGGTGGCGGCCACCATCGGCGCCACCATCATCTTCCTCGTCGCCCGCACCGCCTTCGGCGACGTGCTGCGCAGGAGGGCCGGGCCCTTCCTGTCCCGGCTCGCCGATGGTTTCGCCGAGAACGCCTTCGGCTATCTCCTGGTGCTCCGGCTGGCGCCCGTGCTGCCCTTCTTCATCCTCAACATCGCGCCGGCCTTCTTCGACGTTCGCCTTCGCACCTATGTGTTGGCGACCTTCTTCGGCATCCTTCCCGGCACATTCGCCTATTCCTGGCTGGGTCAGGGACTGGATAGCGTGCTGGTCGCCGCTGCGGAGTCCGGACGAGAAGCCTCGATCGGCGATCTGGTGACGCCGCAGATCACGCTCGCCTTTGCTGCGCTGGCTCTGGTCGCCGCCATCCCGACCGTGATACGCAAATGGCGACAGCGCGCCCGTTGAGCCGCATGGCGACCATTCCAGATGGGGGACGATTGATGACCAGGCGACTGACACCCGACATATGCGTCATCGGCGCCGGCTCCGGCGGCCTGACCGTGGCCGCCGCGGCGGCGGCCTTTGGCGTGGATGTGGTGCTGATCGAAAAGGGCAGGATGGGTGGCGACTGCCTCAATTACGGCTGCGTGCCATCCAAGGCGATGATCGCGGCGGGCAAGCATGCCCGCGCCATCGCCGAGGCCCCGGACTTCGGCGTGAGCGCCGGCGCGGTGAAGGTCGACTTCCGGAAGGTCCATGATCACGTCCATTCGGTGATCGCCGCCATCGCGCCCAATGACTCCGTCGAGCGCTTCCGCGCCCTCGGCGTCACTGTGATCGAGGCCGAAGGCCGCTTCACCGACCGCAGGACCGTTGTGGCCGGCGACTTTGAGATCGCCGCCCGCCGCTTCGTCATCGCCACCGGGTCCTCCGCCTTCGTGCCGCCGATTCCCGGCCTCGACTCGGTCGACTACCTCACCAACGAGACTCTGTTCGAGCGCACCAGTGCGCCGCGGCATCTCATTGTCATCGGCGGCGGCCCCATCGGCATGGAGATGGCGCAGGCCCATCGCCGTCTCGGCGCCGAGGTCACCGTCATCGAGGGTGAAAGGGCGCTGGGCAAGGACGATCCGGAGCTCACAGCCATCGTCCTCGACCAGATCCGCGCCGAGGGCGTTACCCTCATCGAGGGCGCCAAGGTGACCGGCGTTGAGAAACAGGGCGCATCCGGCGTCAGGGTTTGCTGGGAATCGGAAAACGACAAGGGACAAGTCGATGGCAGCGACATTCTGGTCGCCACCGGTCGCAGCGCCAATGTCGAGGGACTCGGTCTTGACAAGGCCGGCATCAAATATGATCGCCGCGGCGTCACCGTCGGCGCCAATCTTAGGTCTTCCAACTCCCGCGTCTACGCCATCGGCGATGTCGCCGGCAGCCTGCAGTTCACCCACGTCGCCGGCTACCACGCCGGTCTGGTGGTGCAGCAGATCCTGTTCCGGCTTCCGGCGAAGGAAAACCGCGACATCATTCCCTGGGCCACCTTTACCAGCCCGGAACTGGCCCATGTCGGCCTCGCAGAGGCTGACGCCCGCAAGCGTCACGGCGACAGGATTTCCATCCTGCGCTGGCCCTATGCCGAGAACGATCGCGCCCAGGCCGAGCGCCAGACCACCGGACTGATCAAGATGGTGGTCGACAGGAAGGCACGCATCATCGGGGTCACCATTGTCGGGGCAGGCGCCTCGGAGATGATCAATATGTGGGCGCTGGCGATCACCAATGGCCTGAAGCTCGGCGATGTACGCGGCTACGTGCCGCCCTATCCAACAATGAGCGAGATTGGAAAACGCGCCGCCATCTCCTATTATGGCCCGGTGACTCGAAAGCCGCTCGTGCGAACGCTGGTGCGCTGGCTTCGCATATTCGGATGATGCTGGAAGGCAGGCTCGCTCTTGGACACCCCACCGCCGGCAGATGACACCGTGGAGGGCGCCGGCAGGCGCCTGCGCCTCAACGGCCTGTCGGCAAAGCTGCTGTGGCTGACCATCCTGTTCGTGATGATCGCCGAGGTGCTCATCTTCGTCCCCTCCATCGCCAACACGCGGCTGCGCTGGCTTGAGAACCGATTGAGCACCGCGGCGGCGGCGAGCGTCGTCATTCAGGGGCTCGACGAGATGGACGTGCCGCAGCCGATCCAGGACGACGCTCTGATGGCCACCGGCACCAAGGCGATCGCGTTGATGAAGGACGGGATGTCGCGGCTGATTGCCGTCTCCGACATGCCGCCGACCGTCAGCCACCAGTACAATCTCGCCGACATGTCGCCGTTCAGTGCGATCATGGACGCCTTCGACACCATCTTCTTCGGAGGCGACCGCGTCATCCGGGTCTACGGCCCGGTGGAAGGCTACGCCGACACGGTCATCGACCTGGTGCTCGAGGACGCGCCGCTGCGCCAGTACATGCTCGCCTATGGCCGCAATGTCTTCCTGCTCTCGGTGCTGATCTCCGTGATCACTGCCAGTCTCGTCTTCTTCGCCATCAACCGCATCATGATCCATCCGGTCCGGCGCATGACCGAGAACATGCGCGCCTTCTCTTCGGACCCGGAAAATCCCGGCCGGATCATCAAGCCGCGCCCCGTCGGCGACGAGCTCGGCATCGCCGAGGGCCATCTTGCCGCCATGCAGACGCAGCTGCAGTCGACGCTGCGCCAGCAGCGCCATCTGGCCGACCTCGGGCTCGCCGTGTCGAAGATCAATCACGACATGCGCAACATCCTGGCCTCGGCGCAATTGATGTCGGACCGTCTGGCCATGGTCGATGATCCGCGCGTCAAGCTGTTCGCCCCCAAACTGCTGCGCACCATCGACCGAGCCGCCGCCTATTCCGGCGCGGTGCTGGCCTATGGCAAGGCCAGGGAGGCAGATCCGAAGCGCCGCTTCATCCGGCTGGCCCAGCTGGCCTCGGAGGTGCGGGAGCTTCTCGTCGACGAGGCCGGCCCGACGATCGATTTCACCGTCGAGGTGGCGCCGGAGCTTGAGGTGGAGGCCGACAGCGAGCAGTTGTTCCGCGTGCTCTACAATTTGAGCCGCAATGCCGTGGAGGCGCTCAGGAGCGATCCTGTCGATGACAGGGCGCTCATCCACCGCATCATCATCTCCGCCCGCCGCGCCGGCAGCGTCGCCGAGATCTTCGTCATCGACACTGGCCCCGGCATGCCGCCCAAGGCGCGCGAAAACCTGTTCGCGCCGTTTCGCGGCGCCGTGCGCGCCGGCGGCACCGGCCTGGGGCTCGCCATCGCCCGCGAGATCGTCATCGCCCATGGCGGCAGCATCGAGCTGGCCGAGACCAGTTCGCACGGCACCACCTTCCGCATCGAACTGCCGGATCAGCCCGTGCCGCTGAGCCGCTTTCGCGTCAGGGCCTGAGGCCGGCCCTTGTGCCGGCTGTCTGCGTTTGTCGGGAACGACATGGGTGGGCCCGTCGGGGGCCAGGCCGGCAGGGGCGGATGCCAAGAGGCGTCAGGCATTAAGTTCGGAGCAAACGCCGATTTTTCGACAATGCGGCTTGCAATCGGCCGGCCGACGTTTTAGGAGAGCGCCTCGCAGCCAATTTGGCTTGCATGCGCGCCCGTAGCTCAGCTGGATAGAGCACCAGACTACGAATCTGGGGGTCAGAGGTTCGAATCCTTTCGGGCGCGCCATTTTGTTTTCACCAGGCCGCCATGTTTCTCGGTGTTTCTACGCAAAATGGTGTTTGATCCACAAGGAATCTGCTTCGGCGAAATCTAACCCGTTACGATTTCCCATGATTTATCCCACGCGGTGACTTTGGGCCATACCAGGTTCCCTTGCCCGTTCCATGCTGGGTTAGATGATTTGCGCCGACCAAGGTGGCCAGGTGCTTCTTGACCGTGTTGCGGTTTGCAGCGGTCAGGCTGACGATCTCGCCAATCGTGATGCGCCCGCGCTCTTTGACCGCCTCGATGATCTGAAGCGACAGTTCGGGCAAGGTGCCAAGGACAAGATGCTCCCGTTCGATCTTTTTCTCCAGGCGGCGCTTTTGTTGCTGCAATGCGCGCAGGAAGTAAACCACCCACGGCTGCGAGTTCGGCTTCGCGCTTCGAATTGTTCGCTGGGTTTGCCGCAGGGCCAGATAATAGCCCTCCTTGCTGGTCTCGATCACGCTTTCGAGCGAAGAGTAGGGCACATAGGCATAGCCGCAGCGCATCAGCAGGAGCGTGGTCAGAACGCGCGACAGCCTGCCATTGCCGTCCTGGAAGGGATGGATCTCCAGAAACACCACGGTGAAGATGGCGACGACCAGCAGTGGATGGAGGCTTTGCTCATTCAGCGCGCTTCGGGTCCAATGGATAAGCTCTTGCATCCTGCCGCGTGTATCGAAGGGAGTTGCCGTTTCGAAGATAACGCCGATTTCCTTTCCGTCGGGATCGAACGCGCTCACATGATTGGCGAGTGTCTTGTACGCGCCGCGATGGCGCTCGTCCTTATCGCTGAAAGCCAGGAGGTCGCGGTGCAGTTGCGTGATGTGGTTTTCGGTGATGTCGATTGCGGCGAAATGCGCAAAGATGGTTTCCATGACCTGCGCATATCCCGCGACCTCCTGCTCGTCACGAGAGTCGAATGATTTGATTTCAAGATTGGCAAGCAGACGCTCGACTTCGGTGTCGGTCAGCTTGCTGCCTTCAATGCGGGTTGATGAACCGATGCTTTCAATCGTGGCGACGCGGCGCAGCGCGGATAGCCGCTCGGGTGCCAGAGTGCCAAGGGCTCGCCATGCGCCTTTGAATTCGTCGATCTCGGAGACGAGGGCCAGGATTTCATGGGTGAGCTGCAGGGAGTCGGTCTTCAGTGCCATACCCAAAAATATACCCGAAAATACCCATATAGACAATGATTGGCGGTGAGTACCCAAAAAAATACCCATAAATACCCAAAAAATGGCTCTGTTTGGTGCGTCCCATAGCGGCCGGGCTCTCTTAAACCGAGCCGAAGGTCTGGTCCTTAGGGCTTCGACCCCTAGCCCGGGCGGAAGCTTTCTCATCCCGGCCCTTGGCCGGCGCTATGCTGATGCTCCGGCTGCTGCCTTCCTTCATAAATCGAATAGGGGGCTTTGCCCCGCCGCGCGGATCCTTGCCCGCGCCACTCCCATTCTCGCCGAGGGGCAAGGGTCCAGCGGGGATGAACCCCGAAAGATCCGGGAAGAGTGGTACGGAGTGACCGCGGCTGTCGCCTCGCTGCATCGCAAGCCGTAAAGGTGCACCCATCGACCTGACGGATGCCACATCTATGTCATCATCAATACCGCCCTCATTCCGGAGTTCGCGACCACGAACAACTCTGCGCTTTCGGTGGTCGGCCGTTCCTATGCGATAATGGTGAATCGCAGACGAAACAGGGTCTGCTGGCGCTCTATACCCACAGCGAGAGGACAGGCGGCCGGCTGCGGGTTGCATCGATCAACCGGCAGATTCCCTACAGGATGCTTGATCCGTTCAACCCTGACTATCTGCGCGCCGTCTTCGCCGATGCCTACAACCAGACTGTGGCCGGCATCGTGTGGAAGCAGACGCCGATCTTCTGACGACCCTCCAACGCAGCTGATCGCTCACCCCATCTCCTCCCCACGGGGGGCCTGCATCGACAGGATCCCGGGCGAGGCTTTGCGCCAAGGACTTGAATGGCTCGAGCCTTACATTTCCTGTCCCTGATCCGCGTTGAACCAAGGGCTGGAATTTCCTGCACAAGAAACAAGCAGTTGGCTTCCAAACAGCCGGTTTTCGGCGGTTTAATCACGCTTTGTAACGGCCATTCTTCCAAAGTTTCGAAAGCCTGATGAACCCCACTTGCGTTGGCCGCGTTTAAGCCTCAATCGCAATGCAGCAATTTCTGAAATCAATGGTGCGGCGCACGATAGGATATTTTCTTGTCTCTCTTCGGTATCTACATGCGGGCGATGCGGCAGCTTTTTGCGGAAGGCTGGAAGGTTGCCGCGATCTGCGCAGCCAATGTCGGTCTGGCGGTCGTCATGATCGCCGAGCCGATCCTGTTCGGCGAAATCATCCAATCCATCGCCAGCGGCGAGGGACTGGCGACGCGTATCGCGCTTTGGGCAGCGCTGGGCTGCTTCAACATCGTCGCGCTGGTCCTGGTGGCGCGCGGCGCCGACAGGCTGGCGCACAAGCGTCGGGCATCGGTGCTGACCCAGTCCTTCGAGGAGGTCATGTCC
Source organism: Hoeflea marina (assembly GCF_003182275.1). Classification (GTDB taxonomy): domain Bacteria; phylum Pseudomonadota; class Alphaproteobacteria; order Rhizobiales; family Rhizobiaceae; genus Hoeflea; species Hoeflea marina. The sequence goes on along the minus strand of NZ_QGTR01000003.1, from coordinate 260,939 downwards.
ATGCCGATGGCCTGGCATCATGGCCATGGCACGTCGCAGGTCCTGCACACGCTGCTTCGCGCCATCGAAACCCTGTTCACGCTCTGGCTCGAATTCATGCGGCAGCATCTGGCCACGGTTGTGACGCTGGTGCTGCTGGTGCCCACCGCGCTGACGCTTGACTGGCGGATGGCGCTGGTGCTCGGCGGGCTCGGCGTCTCCTATGTGGCCATCAACCGTCTGGTGATGAAGCGCACGAAGGCCGGACAGGCCCAGGTCGAGCAGCACTACCATCGGGTCTTCTCCCATGTCGCCGATTCCATCGGCAACGTATCGGTGATGCAGAGCTACGGCCGCGTCGCCCAGGAAGCCGAAGCGCTGCGGCGCTTCACCGACGACCTGATCAATGCCCAGTATCCCGTCCTCAACTGGTGGGCGCTCGGCAGCGCGCTGCAGCGCCTGGCGGCGACGCTCTCGATGATGATCGTACTCGTCATCGGCTCGCTGCTGGTGCAGCGCGGCGAATTGCGCATCGGCGACATCGTCGCCTTCACCGGCTTTGCCGGCCTGCTGATCGGGCGTCTCGACCAGGTCACCGGCTTCTTCAATCAGATCTTCGAGGCCCGTGCGCGGCTGGAGCCGTTCTTCGCGCTCAAGGATTCGGTCGCGGAGAACCTGGATCACAGCGGCAGCCTGAGCGTCGAAAGGCTCAGGGGCCATGTCAGCTTCGACAATGTCTCGTTCCAGTTCCCCGGCAGCGGCGAAGGCGTGCACAACATCAGCTTCGACGTGCCCGCCGGCAAGACCGTCGCCATCGTCGGCCCCACCGGTGCCGGCAAGACGACGATGATCAATCTGCTGCAGCGCGTCTTTGATCCTTGCAGCGGCACCATCCGCATCGACGGCATCGACATCCGCGAGATGACCCGCCGGTCGCACAGCAACCAGATTGCGGCCGTCTTCCAGGATGCGGGCCTGCTCAACCGCACGATCGAAGACAACATCCGCATCGGCAAGACCGACGCGGCCAATGACGAGGTCCATCAGGCGGCGATCGCTGCCGCCGCCATGGATTTCATCCTGTCCAAGCGCGCGGGATACGATACGGTCGTCGGCGAACGCGGCGCCCAGCTGTCGGGCGGCGAGCGCCAGCGCATCGCCATCGCCCGCGCCGTGCTCAAGGATGCCCCGATCCTCGTGCTCGACGAGGCCACCAGTGCATTGGACGTCGAGACCGAGCAGATGGTCAAGAGCGCCATCGACCGGTTGCGCAAGGACCGTACGACCTTCATCATCGCGCACCGGCTGTCGACGGTCTGCGACGCCGATCTGGTGATCTTCGTCGACCACGGCCGCATTGTCGAGTTTGGTGAGTTCCAGCAGCTTGCCGATCGTGACAATGGACGCTTTGCGGCGCTGCTGCGGGCCAGCGGCCTGCTGGCGAGCAAGGACCGGCTGCACGCCGTCGACAGTCAGCGGCTGTTGTCGGAGTCGGCCTGACCCCGCGCGCCGGCCATTAGGCCGGCAATCCCGGCGCGGTCGCCAGGTGCTTGCGGGCGGCCAGTGTCCGTGTGAAGAAGTTCGCGACCCGGGCCGCCATCAGGTCTTCCGCCACGCCGACACCCGCGAGCGACTTTCGGGCTCTTTGCGCCTCGGCCGGATCGAGCTCGGCTCCGTCGAGCCTGTTGACCGCTTCGATGACGAAATCTGGTGCGAATTCCGGGTGGAACTGCACCGACAGGGCGGGAAAGTCGTAGGCCAGCACTGCGACAGGGCAATAGTCGGACGATCCGATGACCGCCGCGCCCGGTGGAACCTGCGTGACCTGGTCCTGATGCCAGACCAGCGCAGTGACGGACTGGCCTTCGATGTCGAAGCGCCGGGCCCCGATCACATGGCCCAGATCGGCCTTTTCGGCCCTGCCGCCAAAGGTGTCGGCCATCAGCTGATGGCCGAAACAGATCCCGAACAGGGGCACCCTGGCGAGCTTGGCCTGCAGCAGAAAGGCGCGCATCGGCTCCATCCACTCGGTCTCGTTATAGACGCCCTGCTCCGAGCCGCTGAGCACGAAGCCGTCGAACTCGCCTGCCGCGGGGATCTCGGCGCCGTCGCAGACCATGACCGGGACGAGCTCTGCTTCCGGCATCGCCGGTTGCAGCCAGTCCGCGATGGCCGAGCTGGTCGGCGCACAGTCGTCGAGCGGCGGAGAATACTTGCACAGATCAAGGATGGCGATGCGAACCATGGTCGGGTCCTGTCATGGGGGGACGCCAGTCAGCCGGGCCGCCGTTTGCGGGCACGCGACCGATGCCGTGCGACCGTAGGAGTGGCTTAGTCCTTCTGCTCGGGAAAGGCCACGGGACCGCCCTGGGCGGCCCAGGTGGAGAAACCCTCCTTCAGATGGGCGGCCTTGAAGCCCATGTCCTGCAGCGTGGCCACCGAAAGCGCCGATCGCCAGCCCGACGCGCAGTGGAACACGAAACGCTTGTCCTCTCCAAAGATCTCCTTGTGATAGGGACTTTCCGGATCGACCCAGAATTCCAGCATCCCGCGCGGGCAGTGAAAGCTGCCGGGAATGAACCCGGAGCGCTCCCGTTCGCGCGGGTCGCGCAGATCGACAAACACCACATCGGTCTTGCCGACCATCCCGATGGCATCCGCGGTCTCTATTTCCTCCACCCGCGCGCGCGCCGCGGCGACCATCTCGGCGGCGGATGTCTTGAGCTTTGGCATGATGTCGACTCCCGGCTGCTAAATCTTGCCCAGTCTTGGCATGATCGTGTTCGACGCTCAAGCTGCCAGGCGTGCCTTGAAGGACGTTCCAGAATTTCCTGGCACGGCCGGAGACGTTCCCCTGCAGGGCGGCGGAGCAAGAATTGTGCGGCCGGTTTTACCGATCCTTAAGCACGGATGGATAGGGTGCAGGGACGTATATTCCGGGCTGCATGATGCCGCCTCGAAAAGCCGGTCCGATCTTGCTGATCCCGGCATGTCCCAATCCTATCAACGAGAACGGCGCATGCGCGCCGTTGATGCAGGAGACGACCATGGCGGGCGACAAGAAGGTCAAGGTGAAGAAGGCCGGAAGCGGCGGCGGCGTCATGGGCCTGGTGTCCAAGAGCCTTGCCATCCTCTCCGCCCTCGCCGGGACGGCGTTGCTTGCAGGTCTCTACGACACGATGCATCTGGGTCTCGGCGAATTGCTTCACGGCTTTTCCATCGTCCCTGTGTCCATCTTCGGTCTGGGGGCGATTCTGGCTGTGGTCCTCAGTCCTAAGCCTGCCGCCGTCACCGCGGCGGCGGCCGACGAGGCACGGCTCGATGCGCTGGTCGAATTCCAGAGCAAGGCGGCCTCCAGGTTCTCCGCGCTGCAGAACCAGATCGATTCCTTCAGCGGCCAGGATCAGGCGGCTCTTCTCGAGGAAAACCGGGCACTCAAGGCCGAACTCGACGCCATCCACCAGGCCGAGCGTGAGAAGGTCGGTGGCGAGATGGAAGCGCTGCGGCTGCGAAACGAGGAACTGGAGCGGCAGATCCGCGAATGGGCCAGCCAGGCAGTCGGCAAGGCTGTCCGGGGCGAGGAAGTCCCGGCAATGAAGGCCGCCTGACAGCGGACGGCCTAAACCGGCCGCGCGCCGTCAGCGAGCCGGTTGCCCGCAGCATCGGGCCGGCAACAGCCGTCTCGTCCACAATATCCCAAGGTCTCGAAGGTTCCGGCGCGCCCAGGCGATCCCGCCATCGCCGGAAGTGTTCTGCGTCAGGGGCGGACTTTTGCCTTCAGGTGTTCGATATAGAGTTGCGCCAGTGCGCAGGACGCGAGCCTCGCCAGCGTGCTGTCCGCCCTGCTGGTGAGGATCACCGGCACCCGGGCGCCCATGACGATACCGGCCGATTCCGCGCCCGCGAGATAGATCAGCTGCTTGGCCATCATGTTTCCGGCCTCGAGGTCTGGCGCCACCAAAATATCGGCATCGCCCGCCACGGGGGAGACGATCCCCTTGGTCGCAGCCGCCGCCTTCGAAACCGCATTGTCGAAAGCCAGCGGGCCATCGAGCAGGCCTCCGGTGATCTGGCCGCGGTCGGCCATCTTGCACAGCGAGGCGGCGTCGGTGGTGGATACGATCTTCGAATCGACCGTTTCCGTGGCCGACAGGATGGCGACTTTCGGCATGGCGATGCCGAGCGCATGAGCCAGGTCGATGGCGTTCTGGACGATGTCGCGCTTGGCGTCGAGATCGGGATAGATATTGATGGCCGCGTCGGTGATCAGCAGCGGCTTGGGGTGGTGCGGCACGTCGAGAACGAAGATGTGGCTCATCCGCCGCCCCGTCCTCAGGCCGAGGGTGCTGTCAACCACAGCCGACATCAGTTCGTCGGTGTGCAGCTTGCCTTTCATGATGGCGTCGGCCTGACCGGCGCGGACCAGCTCCACGCATCGCGCCGCCGCCGCATGGCTGTGCGCCACGTCGATGATCTCGATCCCGTCGAGACTGCGTCCGGCCTCGAGCGCCGCAGCCTCGATCCTGGCGCGCGGTCCCACCAGCACCGGGACGATCAGACCCTGGCTGGAGGCCTCCAGCGCGCCCGTCAGGGAGGCATCGTCGCAGGGATGGGCGACGGCCGTTCGGATCGGTTTCAACCGCGCCGTTGCCCCGATCAGTTTCTGGTACTGCGCACCCTGCGGACTGAGCTTCATGTCCGGGAGCACCGCCTGCGGACGCCGGATCTTCTCGCTTGGAGCGACTGCCTCGACCCGGCCGTTGATTACGATGTCGCCGGACTGGTTGGTGCAGCGGCAGTCGAGAACCAGCATGCGGGTATCCGCATGCTTCTCTGCAACTCTGACCTCGACGTGGACGGTGTCGCCCGGCCCGAGCGAGGCTCCGAAAATCAGGTTCTGGCTGTGATAGATGGCGCCGGGGCCTGGCAGTTCGGTGCCAAGCAGCGTGGCGATAAGCGTTCCGCCCCACATGCCGTGTGCGATCAGGCCGATGAAGCCGTCGGCGCCAAGGGACGAGGCATCGACATGCGCGGGGTTGACCGCTCCCGACAAGGCGGAGAAGAGCTCGATGTCTTCCGGCTGAAGCGTTCTGGACAGCTCCGCCATGTCGCCGACATTGATCTCGTCGAAAGTCCGGTTCTCGATGTAGCGCATGGCTGGTCCCCTTGGCGGCCACATCACGCCGGTTGCGCTCTTGTCTGTCAAGACGCAAGACGATGCGGGGCTGTCAGGTCTAAAGACGAGGCAGACACCCGCCGCGCGTTCTGCGGTCGCGGCAGGTGTCTGCCGGGAGCCGACGCCTCACTCCGTATCCGGCGGCCCGTCCGTCAAGGCGCCAAGCTGATCGATAACGCCCCGCTTGCCCACCGTGGAGTAACGGCCATCGGGCTCTTCGCTGACATGGTACATCTTCTCATTCCGGAAGGCGCTGGCGAAGTCCGTGGTGGCATCGTCGCCGGGCTTGGCCTCGATGTCGAGGAAGTCGATTTCCGACCCGGCGGCCACAATGCGCGCATCCGCCGGCGACAGCGCCCGGACGATGACGACGCCGTGGTCGGGCGCGATGTCCCAATGCGGGTCGTTCGGTTGCGCGCTGGGGGTAAGACGGTAGACATGGAGGGTGGCGTCGGCATCGGAACCGAAGTCCGGCGCTTGTCCGGCAAGCGTCCCGACAATGTCAGGTGCAGTATCCTCTGGGGAAACGGGATCGTTCATGCATAGCTCCTGTCTGGGCGTTCTGGACAACGGGCTGAATGCCTGCAGTCAAGTCAACGCCGGCAAGGCTTCTATGTTCCGGCAGCCGGTTGCCGCGGCGCAGGGGGTCACGATTGCATCCCGAGCGCAAATGGTCGACACTCAACTGGAGCCGTTCGGCGGCTATGCCCGGTTCTGCTGTCGGTAGACTGGGGAAAACCCGGTGGTTTTTTCGCCGCCGCGATCAATTTGAATAAAAGGTTCGATAATTGAACGGAGGCCTGTTAATCAGGAGATGATCGCCGGAGGAGAAATGTCGTGAATCAAGGTTCCAATGCGCAGTGACACCAACAGACCAGATACCGTGGCCACGCAGGCACCGGACCAGCACGAGTCCGTCCGCCTGGGCAGTCTGGAGCATTATCTCGCCTTTCATCTGCGCATGGCCCAATGTGCGTCCTTCAAGGCCTTCAAGCGCCGGAGCGGCGACTGCAGTCTCAAGCCGGGCTGGTTTGCGCTGCTCAGTCTGATCGGCGACAATCCGGGCATCACCCCGATGGCGCTCAGCCGGGCCAGCGGGCGCGACAAGTCCACATTGACCCCGGTGTTGCGCGAGCTGGCAGCCAACTGCATGATCGAAAGGCAGGAGCTGAAGGGCGACAAGCGCAGCTATACCCTTTCCCTGACCGCGAAAGGCAAATGCGAACTGGCCGTGCTCGCCACTCATGCCATCCAGCATGACCGCGAAATAGAAGAGATCGCCGGCAGCGACAAGGACGTGCTTCTCGACCTGTTGCGCCGCATCACGGCTCAGTTCGACTGAAACAGTCAGCGGTGGTTGTACGGCCATCAGAGGCGCGATGCGTCCCGACGGTGAGGGAGCGGCGCGGGCTTCGAGGCACCCGCCGCGGCTCATGGGCGTCAAGCGAGCTCGGTGATCGTCTTCCGGTGTGATTGTGTCATGTCCGTTGCAGGAAGGGCCGCCCGCCGGGCGGCCCTTCCTTGTCTGAGCGATGCTTCGCCGCATTATCCTGCCGACGAAGTGGAATTGACTTCTTCCGGACAGCGTCAGCGCGGCGGCAGCGGCATCCAGTCGGTCATGGCGGCATCGGCATGGGCGAACTGCGGCAGCTTCGCCGACAGATCTTCCATGTTCTTGATGTCGTTGTCGTTGAGCATCTTCTGGGTGATCAGCGTCGGCGGCACGATGACGCTGGCGCCCGGTTCACCGCCGGTGAGCAGGATGGCGAGCGCGCGGACCGACACTTCGCCGACCACGGCCGGGTTGGTGGCGGCCGTTGCGGCCCATGCGCTGTCGGGCTCGCGCATTGCAGAGATGTCGGCGGTCGACACGTCGGCCGAATAGATCTTGATGTCGGACGTCAGGCCCGCCTCGTCGACGGCGATCTTCACGCCCTTGGCGAATTCATCATAGGGGGCGAACATCACCTGGATGTCGGGATTGGCCTGCAGCACCGAACGGGTCTGGTTGGCCACCGAGTTGGCGATCGGGTTGTCGAGTGTGCCGAACATCGCCTTTTCCTCGATGCCGGGATACTTTTCCTTGAACATCTTCCAGGTCTCGTCGCGGCGGTCGAGCGGTGCGATGCCGGCGACGTAGACATAGCCGGCCTTCCAGCTTTCGCCGTTGTCGGCGACGGCCTGCTCCAGCGCCAGCCGGGCGAGGTCGCGGTCGGACTGCTCGATCTGCGGGACCTTCGGGTTCTCGACATTGACGTCGAAGGCCACGACCCTGATGCCCGCGTCGACCGCGCGCTGGGCGGCCTCCTTCATCGATTCGGTCAATCCGTGCTGGATGATGATGCCGTTGACCCCGAGGGCGATGGCCTGGTCCACCATGTCGGCCTGCAGCGCCGCATCCTGGCGGCTGTCGAGCACGCGCAGATCGACGCCGAGCGCCTTGGCCTGGGCCTCGACGCCGGAGAGATAGGCCTGGAAGAAGTCACCGGTCGACAGATAGCGCACCAGCGCGATCTTGACATCGCCGGGCTTGTCGAACGGGGCGGGCATGTCGGCGGCGTGGGCGAGGCCGCCAGCTCCGATGGCGGCGGAAGCCGCGAGACCGGCAAACAGCGCCAGTGTGGTTCTGCGAAGAAGCTTCATGTTTTATCCTCCTGTTGCATGATGTCGACGTCAGTGGCTTCCGGTTCGTCGCGCCGAAAGCGAAAAGGTGAAGACGAGCGCGATGACCAGCACTGCGCCCTTGACGAAATCCTGGGTGTAATAGGGCGCGTTCATCATCGTCAGGCCCTGCAGCAGGATGCCGACGAAGAGGGCGCCAATGGCCGTGCCGAAGGCATTGGGCTTGGCAGCACCCAGCACCGCGAAGCCGATCAGCGAGGCGGCGACTGCATCCAGCAGGAGGTTCGTCCCCGAAGCGATGTCGCCGCGTCCAAGACGCGCCGACAGCAGCATGCCGGCGATCGAGGCGAGCACGCCCGAGATTACATAGGCCAGGATCTTGTAGCGGTTGACATTGGTGCCGGCGAGGCTGGCGGCGCGCTCGTTGGAGCCGATGGCGTACATCAGCCGGCCGTGGCGGGTGAGCTCGAGAAAGACCCAGACCAGGATTGCGATGCCGATCAGGAACAGCACCGGCACCGGCAGCAGCTTCTCCAGGAAGAAGTCGAAGCGGTGGCGCCCCAGCTGCAGGAACAGCGGCGAGAAGGTGCCGTCGGCTGTCGAGCCGTCGGGCATCGTCATCCCCGTGGCGATCGAGCGTCCTTCCGTGGGGATGCGCTGCAGGCCGACCAGCAGGAACATCATTCCGAGCGTGGCGAGGAGGTCCGGCACCCTGGTCTTGACGATCAGCAGCCCGTTGATCAGCCCGATGAAGGCGCCCATCGCCAGGCAGGCGATGATGGACACCACCGCCGACTGTCCCAGCACCACCATCATGTAGGCCGAGAGCATCATGGCCGAGGTCGCCACCGATCCGATGGAAAGGTCGAAGCCGCCGACCACCAGCGTGCAGGTGACGCCGAGCGCCAGGATGCCGGTGATCGCCACCGACTGGAAGACGAACACGGCGCTGCGCGGACCTGCGAATCCGTTGGCGAAGACGGAGAAGAAGATCACCAGTCCGACAAGCAGCGTCAGGAAGCCGTAGCGGATGGCCAGGTCAAGGATACGGTTGCTGCGCTGCGCGCGGGCAACGCCGCTGTCGCCCGGGTCTTGCTGTCGTCCGGTTTCGGTCTGGTCCAAACTCATGCTCATGCGGCCTGTGTGGAGGGGGACGGGGCCGCCGGTGCCCTTCCGGTCACGGCGGTCAGGATCTCGTTGATGTCGACATTCTCGTTGCGGAACTCGGCGCTGACGGCATGCTCGGACATGACGATGATCCGGTCGGCGATTTCCAGCGCCTCGTCGAGTTCCGATACGAAGACAAGCGTGGCGCGGTTGGCCGCGGTCTCGCGGATCTTGCGACCGATGTCGCGGCGCGAGCGGATGTCCACTCCCTGGAACGGTTCATCGAGCAGCAGCAGCCGGCAGTCCTGCGCCAGCCACCGGGCCAGCATCACCTTCTGCTGGTTGCCGCCCGACAGGGTGCCGATCTCGTCGGCATCGCTGCGGCAGACGATGGCCAGCGCTTCGATCATGGCATTGGCCGTGGCCTTCTCGGCCTTCCGGCTTACGAAGGAGAACCGCGAATAGCGCTCAAGGAAGGGCAGCGTCATGTTGCGCAGCAGGTTGAACTGCGGCACGACGGCATTGCTTGCCCGGTCCTTGGGAGACATGAACACGCCGCTGGCGATCGCCTGCTGCGGGCTGGTCGGCGCGTAGGGCCGACCGTCGAGGCGCACGCCGCCCGATTGCGCCGGCTTCATGCCGAACAGCGCCTGCGCCAGCGCCGTCTTGCCGCTGCCGAGCAGACCGGTGACGGCGACGATTTCGTTCTCCCGGAGGTCCAGTGAAATCGGCCGGCTGCCTGCCTTAAGCCGCAGCGCGTCGATTTCCACCACACACCTGTTCGGATCGGGAATGCGGATGTCGACGTCGGTCATGCGGTGGCCGAGCATGGCCTGGACGGCGCCCTCGTAATCGAGGTCTTCGCCCTCGAAGAGCCCGGAAACCTCGCCGTCGCGCATCGACACGATGCGGTCGCCGATGCGCCGGATGTCGGACATCCGGTGCGAAATGTAGAGGACTGCGACACCAAGTGCGGTGAACTGCTCGATGAAGCCGAACAGGCGCTCGGCTTCGGCTGCCGACAGGGACGACGTCGGCTCGTCGAGGATGAGGAGTTTCGGCTGGTGCGCCATGGCGCGGGCGATGGCGATCAGTTGTCGGTCGGCGACGCCGAGTTCGCGCACCGGCTGGCGCACATTCAAGGCCAGCCCCATGCGATCGGCGATCGCCTGGGCTTCGGCGAACAGGCGCGTGCGGTTGAGCCGAAAGCCGTAGGATTTCTCCGCCAGCCGGTCGATCATCAGGTTGGAGGCCACGTCGAGATCGGGGATGACGCCGTCATTGATGCTCTGGTGCACCGTGACCACGCCGGCGCGGATCGCCTCCGACGGGGTTGCCGGCTGATAGGGACGTCCCTCCAGCTCCACCGATCCGGCGTCAAGCCCGTGCACGCCGGAGAGGATCTTGACCAGCGTGGACTTGCCGGCTCCGTTGGCTCCCATGAGGACGGTCACCTCGCCTGCGGGCAGGTCGAGATTGAGCCGCTTGAGCACGCGATTGGCGCCAAACGACTTTTCAACCGCCTGCAATCGGCACAACAGTGCTGGCATGATGTCCTCCCTGAAGTGATGAGAACAGGCCGCAAGACAAAAGTCAACATAGATTGACAAATGAGTGATTAGGTCGGTACGGTCCTGTTGTCACAGGCTTGGACTTGATCGGGGAGGATGGTTTTGAGCAGCGAATATGAGGCTTTGTCGCCCGAAACACTGGGAACCCGGCTGGCGGGCGTCGAGGCGCTGAGAGGCGCCATCGGCGGCAATGCCGCAGACTGGTCGGTGAGTGAAGTCGGCGACGGCAATCTCAATCTGGTCTTCATCGTCGAAGGCGGCGAGGGCAGCGTCATCGTCAAGCAGGCGCTGCCCTATGTGCGACTGGTCGGCGACAGCTGGCCGCTGCCGCTCAAGCGCGCCTTTTTCGAATACAACGCTCTCATCCGCCAGGAAGATCGCGATCCGGGCCGCACGCCGCGGGTCCTGCATTTCGACGAGAGCCAGGCGCTCATCATCATGGAGCGGCTGCAGCCGCACATCATCCTGCGCCAGCAGTTGATGGCCGGCCGCCGGGTCACGGATCTCGGCCGGGTGATCGGCGAATTTGCCGCCCGCACCGCCTTCCGCGGCTCCGACCTGTCGATGACCGCTCCGGAGAAGAAGGCCGACACCGCGCTGTTCGCCGGCAATGTCGAACTCTGCGACATCACCGAATCGCTGGTCTTCACCGATCCCTATTTCGATGCGCCCCGCAACCGCCACACCAGTCCGCAGCTCGACGGGCTGGTGGCGGAGTTGCGCCGCGACGAGGCGCTGAAGATCTCCGCCCAGCACATGAAGCGCGCCTTCACCTCGCGCGGCGAGACCCTGTGCCACGGCGATCTGCATGCGGGTTCGATCATGGTCACCGACGGCGAGGCCCGCGTCATCGACCCGGAATTCGCCTTCTACGGTCCGTTCGGCTTCGACATCGGCATGCTCGTCGGCAACTATCTGATGGCCTATCACGCCGCCGGCGCCCACATCGCCGATCCGGCCGCCTGCGCCGGGTTCCAGGACTGGATCCTCGAGGTGATCGCCGACACCTGGGCCGCATTCGTGGCCGAGTTCTCGCTGCTCTGGCACACCGAGCGCACCGGCATCCTCTATCCCCGCACGCTCTATGAGGATCAGGGGCACGGCCTGGCTTCGGAGGCGGCACTGCAGGGCTTGCTGGCGGAGATCTTCGTTGACCTGTCGGGCTTCGCCGGCATCGAGATGCACCGCCGGATTCTGGGCCTTGCGCATGTCGCTGAACTCGACACCATCGCTGACCCGGACATCCGCGCAGCCTGCGAGGCCAGGTGCCTGAAGCTCGGCCAGACGCTGGTCAACAACCGCGCGTCGCTGTCCGGCATCGGCGCCATCATCGCATTGGCCCGCAGGGGCGAAACCGGAGACCAGGCATGAAGGTCGGAGATACCGCATTCCGCTCGATCTGGGTCGAGTCCGCAACCGGCGAGGTCAGGATCATCGACCAGCGCTGGCTGCCGCACGAGTTCCGCGTCGTCAGCCTCAAGACGCTTGACGAGTTTGCCACCGCGATCCGCGACATGTGGGTGCGCGGCGCGCCGCTGATCGGCGCCACCGCCGCCTACGGCATGGCGATCGAGATGGCCCGCGATCCGTCCGATGCTTCGCTCGATCATGCCTGGGAGGTGTTGCACGAGACGCGGCCCACCGCGATCAATCTGCGCTGGGCGCTCGATGACATGCGCGGGCTGCTTTCGCCGCTGGCGCCCGCCGCGCGCGCCGATGCCGCCATCCGGCGGGCGCACGCCGTGGCCGACGAGGATGTGGAGACCAACCGCCGCATCGGCCTGCACGGGCTCGAGATCATCCGCGAGATCGCGCGCAGCAAGCCGAAGGGCGAGCCGGTCAACATCCTCACCCACTGCAACGCCGGCTGGCTGGCGACGGTGGACTGGGGAACTGCGACCTCGCCCATGTACCAGGCGGTGGAGGCGGGTCTCGACATCCATGTCTGGGTCGACGAGACCCGGCCGCGCAACCAGGGCGCCCAGCTGACTGCCTGGGAGATGAACAGCCACGGCATCTCGCACCGGCTGATCGTCGACAATGCCGGCGGCCACATGATGCAGCACGGTCAGGTCGACATGGTGATTGTCGGCACCGACCGCACCACCGCCTCCGGCGATGTCTGCAACAAGATCGGCACCTATCTCAAGGCGCTTGCCGCCCGCGACAACGATGTCCCGTTCTACGTGGCGCTTCCCTCGAGCACCATCGACTGGACCGTCAATGACGGCGTGCGCGAGATCCCGATCGAGGAGCGCGACGACGGCGAGGTGACGAAGGTCTTCGGCAAGCTCGATGACGGCTCGGTGGCCTCGGTGCAGATCTCTCCGGACGGCACCCGCGGAGCCAATCCCGCCTTCGACGTCACTCCGGCGCGGCTGGTGACCGGACTGATCACCGAGCGCGGCGTCGCCGAGGCCAGCCGCGAGGGTCTGCTCAAGCTGTTTCCCGAGCGCCGCACGGCTGCCTGAAGCGGGCCGTGGGGGTTCAGGCCGGCTCGGACAGCTCGAGAATGGCCTGCGCCGAGGACAGGTTGGTGACGAGATGCGTGGCGTAGCCGCCGCGCAGCGCCGCCACCGCCGCGACCACCCGTTCGACGCCGACGGAGACCAGCAGGCCCATGTCCTTGCCGGTGAGTTCCTCGAGCTCGATGCCCATCATCCGCTCGTCGAGCGGTCCGTGGATGGGCTTGCCCCAGGCATCGATGAAGCGGCCGCAGAGCACGCCGGCGGCGCCCCGCGCCACATAGTCGTCGAGCTCGGCGTCGGTCGCCACGCCGCTGGAGACCACGTGGCTGTCGTGCTTGCAGGAGCCGACCGCGAACAGCGTCTTGTTACAGGTCCTGATGGCGCTCAATTGATGGGCGATGGTGGCTTCCTGACGCAGCGTCTGGGCGATCTCCGCCGTGCTCAGCACTGCCGGCACATGCAGGTTGATGCAGGTGGCGGAGAATTTGCGTGCCACTTCCGACGAGCAGACATCGGCCGAGAAGCCGTAGGGTGTGGCCATGGAGCCGACCAGTTGCATCACGGTGAGCGCCGGAATGGTCGTCTGCTCAAGCTGTTCGGCCAGATCGTAGATGGTCTTGCCCCAGGCGACGCCGAGCCGGTCGCCGGGCTCGAGCAGTCCCGGCAGCCAGCCGGCGGCGCCGCGCGTGACGCGCTGCGCCTGGTCCTCGCTCCTCTCGACGCCTTCCGGCAGCACATAGGCGGCCTTCAGCGCGAACCGGCTGCACAGCTCGGTGGCCAGCCTGTGGCCGGTGAAGGCTTCCGGCGCCAGCCTGATGTGGATGAAGCCGCGCTCCCGCGCCTCCTGCAGATAGTTGACCACGGTGGCGCGAGAGACCTGCAGATGCGTGGCGATCTCGTTCTGGTTCATGCCGTCGTGGTAGTAGAGCCATGCGGTCTCGACGACGATGTCTTCGCCGCTGAGCTGTCTCGAGGATCGCCTTGTCACAGTCGATGCCATTTTCGCTCCGTCACTCCGATTTCACATTTGACAATGCATAGTGACATTTGTCAAATTCGAATTGAGATCGATAGTGGAGAGCGCAATGCGTCAGAACAAGTGGAATGTTGAGGAAGCTGAGAGCTGGATGGAAAAGGCGGGGGGGGATCCGGCCGACAGGGAACTGGCGCTCAGGGTCTATTCGTCCCGCCTGATCGGCTCCGACCCGGACCTCGTCCAGCATGGCGGCGGCAACACGTCTGTCAAGCTCACCCGCAGCAACCTCTTTGGCGAGCCGATCCGGGTGCTGCATGTGAAGGGGTCGGGCTGGGACCTCGATTCGCTCCTGGCGCCCGGCCTTCCCGGCGTGCGCATGGAGCCGCTGATGGCACTGCGCCAGCTCGACCGGCTGTCGGACGAGGACATGGTCAACATCCAGCGCGCCAACCTGATCGATTCCGGCGCCCCCAATCCGTCCGTCGAGACGCTGCTGCATGCCTATCTGCCGCACACCTATGTCGACCACACCCATGCCAGCGCCTTCCTGGCCATCGCCAACCTGCCCAATGCGGAAGAGGTGATCGCCGAGATCTTCGGCGACCGCCTGGCGGTCGTGCCCTTCATCATGCCGGGCTTCGACCTGGCGCGGAAAGCCGCGGAGATCTATGACGCCAATCCGGACGTCGAGGGCCTGGTGCTGCTCCAGCACGGTCACTTCACCTTCGGTCCCACGGCGCGCGAGAGCTATGACCGTGTCATCAGCCACACCAACGAGGTCGAGGCCTATCTTGCCGAACGGGCCGGCGGGCGCGGCTTCGCCACCTCCGTGCACCGCCTGCGCGCGCCGATCGACGCCGACATCGCCGCGGACGTGCTGCCGGTGCTGCGCGGCGCTGTCGCCCGGGTGCGCGGCGACCATCACGGCACCGGCCCGATGCCGGTGATCATGGACGTGCGCAGCGGTCCGGTGGTCGAGGAATTCCTCGCCCGCACCGATCTCGACGAACTCGCCACCCGCGGGGTTGGCTCCCCCGACCATGTCATCCGCGCCAAGGGTGAGATGCTCAATCTGGACCGCGCCGATGTCGAGGGCGGCGCGACGGCGATCGAGGCCAAGGTCGATGCTTTCGTCGCCAGGTATCGGGATCGTTTCGAAGCGCAGAACAAACGGCTGGGCGGCGTCAAGGTGATGCTGGAGCCACATCCGTGTGCTGCCTGGATTTACGGCGTCGGTGTCGTCGGCATCGGCAAGGACGCCAACATCGCATCGGCCACCGCCGACATTCTCGAGCAGAACATCGAGGTGATGACCTTCGGCGAGGCAATCGGCGAATTCCGTCCCGTCAGTTCAGAGGAACTGTTCGAGATGGAATATTGGTCGCTCGAGCAGGCCAAGCTCGCGGGCGCCAAGTCGAAGGAATTCGCCGGCCGGGTGGTGCTGGTCACCGGCGGCGCCGGCGCCATCGGCTTTGCCATCGCCAGGGCCTTCGCGGGTCTCGGCGCCACCCTTGCGGTCGTTGATCGGGACGGCGAGGCCTGCCGCAAGGCTGCCGCAAGGCTTGGCGGCCATGCACTGGCAATCGAGGCGGATCTCACGGCCGCGGGCGCGGCCGACGAAATCCTGCAGAAGGTGGCGGCCCGCTTCGGCGGTCTCGACATCCTGGTCTCCAATGCGGGTGCTGCCATCGCCGGCTCGATCCTCGAGATGGAGGAGGCGGCCATCCGGTCGAGCTTCGAGCTCAACTTCTTCTCGCATCTCTCCCTGGCGCGCGCGGCCTCCAGGTTGTTTGCTGCCCAGGGCAGGGGCGGCCAGATGCTGTTCAATGTCTCCAAGCAGGCGGTCAATCCCGGCAAGGGCTTCGGCGCCTACGGCCTGCCCAAGGCTGCGACATTCTTCCTTGTCCGGCAACTGGCGCTCGAACTTGGCGACCGGGGCATAAGGGTCAACGGGGTGAATGCCGACCGCATCCGCTCGGGCCTGCTCACCGACGATTTCATCGAGTCGCGCGCCAAGGCCCGCGGCATCAGCGTCGACACCTACATGGCGGGCAACTTGTTGAAGGCCGAGGTGGAGGCGAGCCATGTCGCCGACGCCTTCGTGGCGCTGGCCCGGTCCGAGCGCACCACCGCGCATGTGATCACCGTCGATGGCGGCAACATCGAGGCGGCGCTGCGCTGAACCCGAGCCGGACGGAAACAGGCCGCCCGGGCTTGCCCGGGCGGGTTTGCTGCAATCCTGCCGCCGATCCGGCCAGTCGCTGGCCACCGTCACAGGCACAACATTGAGGAGCGCCACCATGTACTGCGTCAGTGTCACATTCGAGATCAGGCTGGAAGAGTTCGACCGTTTTCTCGCCCGCATCGGGAAGCATTCCGCCGATTGCCTGGCGTTGGAGCCTGGCTGTCGGGCCTTCGAGGTCTGGACCGATTCCACCCGTCCCGGCCAGGTGCATCTCCACGAGGTCTATGACGACCTTGCCGCCTTTGAGGCTCATGGCAGGACCGCCCACATGGCCGATTGCCGCGCCACCATCGCGCCGATGATCGTCGGCCGAAATCTCGTGACCTGGGACGGCGCGCGGCCGTGAGCGGGCATCTCGGTCCGAACCGACTGCTGAACCGATTGCGGGCATGAAGAGGCCCGGCGAGCGGTTGCGCTGCCGGGCCGTCCGTTTCCACTCAGGGGCGGCTATGTGTCGGCGACGCAGGTCTGCTTCTGGGTGCCGAGGCCTTCGACCCCGAGTTCGACGACGTCGCCTGGCTTGAGAAAGCGTTGCGGCTTCATGCCGAGGCCGACGCCGGGCGGCGTGCCGGTGGAGATGATGTCGCCCGGCCTGAGCGACATGAAGCGGCTGAGATAGGAAACCAGGAACTTCACACCGTAGACCATGGTCCGGGTCGAGCCGTTCTGCATTTTCTCGCCGTTGACCGTCAGCCACATGCCCAGATTCTGTGGATCGGCCACCTCGTCCCTGGTCACCAGCCATGGGCCGGTGGGGCCGAAGGTGTCGGCCGACTTGCCCTTCGTCCACTGGCCCGAATGCTCGGCCTGGAAGGCGCGCTCGGACACGTCATGGATGGTGCAGTAGCCGGCCACGTAGTCCATGGCCTCGTCTTCGCTGACATATTTGGCGGTCTTGCCGATGACCACGCCGAGCTCGACCTCCCAGTCGGTCTTTTCGGAGCCGCGCGGAATGACGAGATTGTCATTGGGACCGCAAATCGCCGAGGTGGCCTTCATGAAGATGATCGGCTCCGGCGGCACCGTGGCCCCGGTTTCGGCGGCGTGATCGGAGTAGTTGAGCCCGATGCAGATGAACTTGCCAGTGCCCGCGACGCAGGGCCCGAGGCGGGGCATGCCGTCGACCTTGGGCAGGCTGGATGCATCGATCTCGCCGATCTCGGCCAGACGCGAGGGATCCAGCGTCGCGCCCGACAGATCGGCGATGTGGCCCGACAGGTCGCGCAACTGTCCCGATGCATCGATCATGCCCGGCTTCTCGGCGCCCTCGGCCCCGTATCGTACGAATTTCATGCGTCTCTCTCCCGTCCTTGAAAATCAGATCGTCCAGCCGCCATCAATGGCATAGGCCTGTCCGGTGGTGAAGCTTGCGCCGGCGAGATAAAGCGCCAGCTCGGCGATTTCCTCCGGCTGGCCCAGCCGGCCCATCGGCTGGCGGGCGATGAAGGCGGCGCGCGCCGTGTCATAGTCGCCCTGCGCCCGCATGCGGTCCTGCAGCGAGGGGCTTTCGACGGTGCCGGGGCAGATGGCGTTGCAGCGGATGCCCTTGCCGACATAGTCGGCGGCGACCGATTTGGTGAGCCCGATCACCGCGGCCTTGCTCATGCCATAGGCGAAGCGGTTGGGCACGCCGGTCATGCTCGAGGCCACCGACGACATGTTGATGATGACGCCGTTCTTGCGCTGCAACATGCCCGGCAGCACCGCGCGGATGGTGCGCACCATCGACTTAACGTTGAGGTCGTAGGCGAAATCGAGATCCTCGTCGGACGCTTCCAGAACCGTGCCGGAATGGACGAAGCCGGCGCAGTTGAACAGGATATCCACCGCGCCGATCCCGGCCACCGCGGCGTTGACCGAGGCGGAATCGAGCACATCGACCTTGCGGGTGGTGATGCCGGTTTCCCCAGCATAGGCGGAGAGAAGCGCCTCGTTGATGTCGGTGGCGTGCACAATGGCCCCCGCCTTGGCGAAGGCCAGCGCCGTGGCTCGGCCGATGCCCTGGCCGGCGGCGGTCACCAGAGCGGTCTTTCCCGAGAGCGTCATTGTCATGGTTGTCCGTCTCCTGTCCGGCGTCGACCGGGATCCATATCTGGGGTTGCAGTTCAGCCGCGCGCCATCAGCGCCGCGATTTCGTCCGCCGAGGGCATCGACGGCGCGGTGCCGCGCCGGGTCACGGAGATTCCGGCGGTGGCGCAGCCGTAGCGCACCGCGTCCACCGGCTGCTCGCCGCGGGCGAGAGCCGCGGCAAAGCCGCCGTTGAAGGCGTCGCCCGCTCCGGTGGTTTCGGCCACGGGCCCCGCGTTGTAGGCGTCCACATGCACGGTCACACCGCCATCATGATAAAGCGCGCCCTTCTCGCCCAGCGTGATGATGGCGGCACCGGCGCCGGCGGCTACCAGAGCCTTCGCCGCCTCGATGGCTTCGTTGATGGTGGTCACCGGAAGGCCGGTCAGCGCCTCGGCCTCGGATTCGTTCGGCGTCACATAGTCGCACAGCGCCAGCATGCCGTCTGGCAGCGGGGCCGCGGGCGCGGGATTGAGCACCGTTCTCGCGCCGCCCTCGCGGGCGATCTGCAAGGCCCGCATCGCCGCCGGCAGCGGCTGTTCCAGCTGGGTCACGAACACCGCGGCGCCCGAAATCAGATCGCGGCGCGCCTCGATGTCGTCTTCCGAGATCAGGCCCGCAACGCCCGGGCAGACGATGATGGCGTTGTTGCCGGTCGCGGCCTCCACGAAGATATAGGCAGCTCCGGTATAGCTGTCGTCATGCTGCGTGACGGCGGGCGTCACGCCGGCCTCCGCCCAGGTCTTGAGCGCCATGTCGGCGAAGGTGTCGCGCCCGAGCCGGGTGATGAAATGGGTGTCCGCCCCCGCCCTGGCCGCAGCCACGGCCTGGTTCGACCCTTTGCCACCGGGACCGAGCGCAAAACTCTGGCCGAGAATGGTCTCGCCCATTCTGGGGGCGCGGTCGGCGCGATAGGCGGTGTCGGCGACGAAGACGCCGAGAATGACGACACGGGACATGAAGGTCTCCTCAGGCCTCTGGCGGAATGACGCCCTTGCGGAAGATGAAGCAGCCGTAGAAGCGGCGCTCGCCCGTCTGGATGACAGCAAAGGCCTCCCTGGCCTTGTCGTAGAAGGCAAACCGCTCGATGGCGATCATCGGCCTCGGCCGTCCTTCGGCCGCGTCGATCGCCTTCTGCACCTCTCCCTGGACGGCCGGAATCTCCTTCGGCGCATCGACCATCTCCATCCGCCCTGCGAAATCATCGACGAAGGTGTCGAGCGGGAGCACGGAGAGCACGGCCTCGACCGCTTCGGCAGCCGTCAGGTTGTCCATCCGCAGCAGGTCGCCGATCACTGTCTGGCGTGCAACGGATTCGGAGGGAAAGTTGGTGTCGGCGATCACCAGCGTGTCGCCATGCCCCATCGCCCGAAGCGCGTAGAGCACCTCGGCATTCAGTCGCGGGTCGACCCCCTTGAGCATTCTGTCCTCCTCCTCGTTGGCCTTCATTGCAGCCGACTTCACCCGATTCGGGCGCCGCTGTCTGCGTCAAACATGTGCACGAGTGCGGGCTGCGGCAGCAGCCGAACCACATCGCCGGGCCGGAAGGCATGGCGTTCACGGAACACGGCGACCACTTCGCGGCCCGGAACGCGAAGCACCACGTGGGTTTCCGCGCCTGTCGGCTCGACCACGGCGACCGAAGCCTCAAATCCGCGATTGTCGAGATCGAGGTGCTCGGGCCGGATGCCGAAGATCACCTTGCGGCCCTCGGTCATCCCCTCAAGGTCGGGCGCCGGGAGCGACAGGCCCTCGGCCTCGACCGTGACTTGTCCGCCGGAGCGCTTGACCGCGCCATGGATCAGGTTCATCGACGGCGAGCCGATGAAGCCGGCGACGAAGGCATTGGCTGGCCGGTCATAGAGCTCCAGCGGCGCGCCGATCTGCGAGATATGGCCGTCGCGCATCACCACGATGCGGTCGGCCATGGTCATCGCCTCGATCTGGTCATGGGTGACATAGACGGTCGTGGTCGAAAGTCGCTGGTGCAGTTCGCGGATCTCGGCGCGCATCTGCACCCGGAGCTTGGCGTCGAGATTGGACAGCGGCTCGTCGAAAAGGAAGACCTTCGGGTTGCGCACGATGGCCCGGCCCATGGCCACGCGCTGGCGCTGGCCGCCGGAGAGTTCACGCGGGTAGCGGCCGAGATAGGGCTTGAGGCCGAGGATGTCGGCGGCGCGGTTGACCTCTTCCTCGATCCGAGGCTTGTCCATCTTTTGCATCTTCAGCGCGAAGCCCATGTTCGCCGCCACCGTCTTGTGGGGATAGAGGGCGTAGTTCTGGAACACCATGGCGATGTTGCGCTCGGCCGGCGGCAGATTGTTGACCACCTGGCCGCCGATGCTGATGGTCCCCCCGTTGATGCCCTCAAGCCCGGCGATCATGCGCAGAAGGGTGGATTTTCCGCATCCCGACGGCCCCACGAGCACGACGAACTCGCCGTCGGGGATCTCGACGTCCACGCCGTGAATGACTTCGAGCGCGCCATAGGCCTTGCGCAACGCATGGATACTGACGTCTGCCATCTTCCCCCCTGTCGCCGAAATTCTGGCACGCAATGCAATTGGTAGCCCAGCCGGCAGCCCCTGTCCATCGCCTGGGCATGCTAGCATGTTAGATGCTTGACAGCATGCAACAAGGCTGAAATGTTCAACTTTAGTCCGGGTTGGATCCGGACCCGGTTCTTTGGATTTTCAGGCTTCCATGCTCCGCTGGCGGAGCTGACGCCTGCTTTGGCCGGACCGCCAGAAGCATTTGGCGGAAACTCTACTGGGAGGAGGAGTTGCATGAAAATCGAGGATTACAATCGGGCCGTCAGCATGGGTATGACCCGGCGGCGCCTGTTGCAGACCGCCGCGGGTATCGGCGGAGTTGCCGCCCTGGGCGGACTGGGTCTTGGCGGAGGCATGGCCTTTGCCCAGGACAATCTGCGGGCCGAAATTCTGAAGATACCCGGCGTCGGTGCCGGGTCGCCAACCGATGCCGACTGGCAGAAGGTCGGCGAGATGTGCCTTGGAGCGACCAGGGCCAATGTTGCCGAGGGCGAGTTCGCTGGCGTCGAACTGACCTTCATGGGGCTCAACAACCAGAACCAGCACAACGTGCTCTTCCGCGGGTTCCTGAAGGCATGGGAAACCTACACCGGCGCCAAGATCAACTGGGTTGACCTGGCGCAGGCCGACTACAATGCCCGCCTGCAGCAATCGATCGCCACGGGCACGGTCGACTTCGACGTCATTGAAATGGGAGCCCCCTTCGAGGGCGACACGGCCGGTCGCGGCCTGCTCTCCGAGATGCCGGACTGGGTCAAGCAGCAGATCGATATGGACGACTATGTGGGCTATCTCAAGGCTCCGGTCGGCACTTGGGACGGCAAGACCTATCGCATCTCCATCGATGGCGACTGCCACACCTTCGCCTACCGCAAGGACTATTTCGACAACGCCGACTTCAAGGCCGCCTGGACGTCGGAGGGCAATTCCGGCGACTTCGGCGTGCCGGCGACCTGGCAGCAGGTGCAGGCCACCACCAAGTTCCTCAAGGGGAAGAAGGATCCGCTCACCGGACTTGACGCGCACGGCTATCTCGATCCGCTCAAGGGCTGGGGCGGTTTCGGCTTCTACTTCCTGGAAAGCCGCGCCACCGCCTATGCCAAGCACCCCGACAACGCCGCCTGGCTGTTCGATCCGGACACCATGAAGCCCTACGTCAACAATCCGGCCTTCGTGCGGGCCATCCAGGACGTCATGGACGTGATGCCAGCCCAGCCGGCCGACCAGATCAACGCCGATCCCGGCACGACCGCCTTCCAGCAGTTCCTGGCCGGCACCGGGTCGATGATCAGCTGGTGGGGCGATGTCGGTTCCAACGCGCGGACATCGGACAGCTCCGTCGTCGGCGATGTCGTCGGCTTCTCGATCCTGCCCGGATCCGACGATGTCTACAACAACGCCACCGGCCAGTGGGACACGCTGCCGTCCGGACCGAACTATGCGCCGAACATGGCCTATATCGGCTGGGGCGTCTATGTCATGTCGCGGGTCGACAGCGACGAGAAGAAGCACAAGGCCGCCTGGTCCTGCGCAGCCCATCTCGGCGGCAAGGACATCGCGCTCTGGATGGCTGCCTACCCGTCGGGCTTCCAGCCCTATCGCAATTCGCAGTTCAACTATCCGGAATGGGTTGCGGCGGGCTACGACGAGGCCTTCGTCGAGGACTATCTCGGCTCCAACCTCGACAGCTACAACCATCCCAACGCCGCCATCGAACCGCGCATTCCCGGCATCTTCCAGTACTACTCGGTGGCCGAGGACGAACTGGCCAAGGGATTTGCCGGCCAGTACAAGTCGGCGCAGGAAACCGCCGACGCGATCGCCGCGGCCTGGGAGAAGATCACCGATCAGATCGGCCGTGACAGCCAGGTCAAGCTCTACAAGGCTTCGCTGGGCATGTGATCATCGAGGCCGGCGGGCAACCGCCGGCCTTTCTCCGTTTGAGCATGGGGCAGGCATTGGCCAACGAAGGCGATCTTCTTCACGTCGTCACCAACGACAACATCTCGACCCGCCGCATCGCCTTCGGCCGCGCGATCGTCTGGGGCTCCGCCGCTGTCCTGGCGCTGACCGGGCTCACGCAAACCCTGCAGGAAACCGGCCTCGCCGGTTTCGGATACTCGAACTGGCGGCCGACGCTCTATGCCTACATTCTCTGGGCGGTCTGCCTGTGCTGGTCGCAGGTTCTCATCCGCGGCGAGCAGGGCAAGCGCACATTGTTCGTGCTGCCGGCGGCCCTGTTCGTCATTTCCATGGTGGTCTTTCCACTGCTGTTCGGACTGGTGATCGCGTTCTCGGACTGGAACCTGTCCTCGCCCACCGGCCGCACCTTCAACGGTCTCGACAACATTCGCCAGATGTGGCGCGATCCGTTCTACTGGAACGCGCTGACCAACATGGTCTGGTACTCGCTTGCCATCCTGGTCGAATACGCCATCGCCTTCGGCCTGGCGCTGCTGCTCAACTCCCAGATCCGGGCGCGGAAATTCTTCCGTGTCGCCTTCCTCATGCCGCTGATGCTGTCACCGGTGGCGGTCAGCTGGATGATCGGCAAGTCGATGATGGAGGTCCGCTTCGGCCCGGTGGCGCGTCTGGCGCGCGAACTGGGCTGGGAGCAGCCTTCCTTCTTCGGCAGTCCTGAACTGGCGCGCGCCAGCATCATGATCATGGACGCATGGACCTTCATCCCCTTCATGATGATCATGATCCTGGCCGGGCTGCAGGCCATTCCCAAGGAGGTCCAGGAAGCCGCCAAGGTTGACGGCGCCAATGCCTGGCGCGGCTTCTGGGAGGTGACGTTCCCGCTGATGCTGCCGGTCTCGATCACCGCCATCCTGATCCGCATCATCTTCAAGCTCAAGCTTGCCGACATCATCATCACTGTGACGTCGGGCGGGCCGGGCGGGGCCACCGACAGCGTCACGAGTTTCATCTTCCGCGAATACCGCGACCGCTCCAATGTCGGCTACGGCACGCTTCTGGCTATGGTCTATCTGGTGCTGATCGTGATCGCCATGACCATCCTGATGAAGATCGCCGAGCGCTGGATGCGGCCGCAATACTGACGACCGGGCGAGCTCAACGACACGGCCGAGATCCCGGCCCAACCGACGGACCGACATGACCGAGCAGATCTTTCGCGATTCCAATACGGATCTGGCGCACCGGGCCAGGTGGTGGACCGGCCGCATCGCCGTCTACGGCGCACTGGTGCTGTGGGCGATCATCTGCCTGTTCCCGATCTACTGGACCATCACCACCTCGTTCAAGATGGCGCCCGATGTCATGAAGGGCAACATGGTGCCGTGGTGGGATTTTTCGCCGAAATGGCTGGGCTGGAAGTCGCTCGGCCTGTCGCCGGACACCATCGGCGCCGGATCGACCGTGCGCGACGAGTTCCTCAAGCGCTTCTACAATTCGGCCGTCACCTCGGTGACGTCCTCGGCGCTGGCGGTCGTCCTCGGCAGTCTCGCCGCCTACGGCCTGTCGCGGTTTTCCTACCGCTTCGGCTACATGAAGAATTCCGACATTTCCTTCTTCTTCCTGAGCCAGCTGATCCTGCCACCGGTGGTGCTGGCGCTGCCCTTCCTGGTGCTCTACCGCTCGCTGGCCCTGCTGGACACGCAGATCGGGCTGATTCTGCTCTACACGCTGACCGTGCTGCCGATCGTCATCTGGATCATGCGCGACCAGTTCGCCGGCATCCCCACGGAACTCGAGGAGGCGGCCCTTGTCGACGGCCTGTCGATCTGGGGTGCCTTCGTCTCGATCGTGCTGCCGATCGCCCTGCCTGGCATGGTCGCCGCCTTCATCCTGTCGCTGGTGCTGACCTGGAACGAGTATTTCTTCGCGGCGCTGCTGACCTCCACCCATGCCAATACCCTGCCGGTGATGGTGGCGAGCCAGACCGGCAGCCAGGGCATCAGCTGGTGGTCGATGGCGGCCCTCTCGTTTGCCGCCATCCTGCCGCTGATCGTCATCGGCATCGTGCTGGAGCGCTACATCATCAAGGGCATGGCCGCCGGCGCGGTCAAGTAGCTGCCGCGACCGGTGTCGGTCATTCCATGTTGGTGTGCCGCGCCCGCATCGTTTCCATTGTCTCGCCGAGACGGTCGCGCAATTCCAGCACCATGATCTCGAACAGCAGGAAAAGGGCGCCCTCGTAGAGCGAGCCCATCGGCAGCATCGAAGCGCCGCCGACATCGCGCGCCATGGTCTGGGCGGGAATGGTGAGGATCTGCGTGGCCCACCTTCCGGGCGCCTTGTCGGGCTCGGCCGTCAGCAGCAGCACTTGGGCGCCTGCGTCATGGGCCACCCGCATCAGCGCCGTCACCGTCGACAGGTCCCCTGGACCGGCCGAACACAGGAACAGGTCTCCTGGTCCGAGCGGCGGGGCCGCCATGTCCCCCTGCATGGCGACGCTCAGGCCGAGATGGTGGAGCCGCATCGCCAGCCCGCGCAGCTGCAGGCCCTCGCGGCCGCAGCCATAGGCCAGGATCCTGCCCGCGCCGGCGATCAGGCCGAGGCTCCGGTCGACGGCGCGAGGGTCGATGGCTTCCGCCACCCGACCCAGCTCGTTGAGCGCCTGCGTGTACTGTCCCATGACGTCTCCTCTCGATAGGCGGGGGCCGGGGCGGACGATCCCCGAGCCTCGGACTGGAACCGTTGCCGGTCCAAACTGTTCATGTCATGCACGAAATCGCGGGACGGTTCCCCAAGGGGGGTGGACGACTGCATGAATCACACTAGCATGTTAGTCACTGGAGGATCCCATGCAAATCAGGACGCGTCACTGGGACAGGATCGGCAATGGCGGTCTGGATTTCACCGAACTCGGCTTCGGAACCGCGCCGCTCGGCAATCTCTACCGGGCGATTTCCGACGACGAGGCGGATGCCATCCTCGATCTCGCCTGGCAGGCCGGCGTGCGCTACTACGACACCGCGCCGCTCTATGGCCTGGGATTGTCGGAGACCCGCCTCAATCGCTTCCTGCGCGGCAAGCCGCGCGACGCCTATGTGCTCTCCACCAAGGTCGGCCGACTGCTTGAGGCCTGCAGGCCGGAGGAGCGCGACGGCATCGGAAAGTGGTTCGAGGTGCCTGCGCGCAAGGAAGTCTACGATTATGGCTATGACGGCGTCATGCGTTCGGTCGAGTTTTCGCTCGAGCGGCTCGGCGTCGAACGCATCGACATTCTCTTCGCCCACGACCTCGATGTCTTCAATCACGGCAGCCAGGCGGCACTTGAGGCGAGACTTGAGGAACTGATGTCGGGAGGGTACAGGGCGCTGCTGTCGCTGCGCGATCAGGGTGTCATCAAGGGCTTCGGCGCCGGCGTGAACGAATGGCAGCCCTGTCAGTGGCTGACCGAACGCGGCGATTTCGATCTGTTCCTGCTGGCCGGCCGCTACACGCTGCTGGAGCAGGAATCGCTCGAGAGCTTTCTCCCGCTGGCGGCGAGCCGTGGCATCGGCATTGTCATCGGCGGGCCTTACAATTCCGGCGTGCTCGCCACCGGCGCCCGCCCCGGCGCCTTCTACAACTACGACCCCGCGCCGCAAGCCGTTCTTAATCGCGTCGCCCGCATCGAGACCATCTGCGCCAGTCACGGCGTGCGGCTGGTCGACGCCGCCTTCCAGTTCCCGTTGCGTCACCCGGCCGTGGTCTCGGTGATCCCGGGCGGACAGGGGGTCAACGAGATGACCTCCAACCTTGCCGCCGCGGCAGCCGAAATTCCGCCGGCATTGTGGATCGACCTGAAATCTGAAGGCCTGCTTGCGGGCGACGCGCCGGTATGAGGACATGACCGTGAAAATCGATGCCCATCAGCATTTCTGGAATCCGGCCCGCGGCGATTACGGCTGGATGCCGGAGGACGATCCCGTGCTCTCGCAGGTCTATCGCCCGGCGGACCTCGAGCCGGTGCTTCGAAAGCTCGGCATTGACGGCACCGTGCTGGTGCAGGCGGCGCCGACGGTGGACGAGACCGAATACATGCTCGGCATCGCCGATACGACCCCCTTCGTGGCCGGTGTCGTGGGCTGGGTCGATTTCGAGCGCGCCACCGACCGTGCCGAACTGGAGAGGCTGTCCCTGAACCCGAAATTCCTCGGGGTCCGACCGATGATCCAGGACATCGAGGATTTGGGCTGGATGCTGCGGCCCGACGTCCAGTGGGGCTTCGAAACCCTCGTCGACCTCGGGCTGAGCCTCGATGCGCTGGGCTATCCGCGCCACATGGCCAATTTTCTCGCCCTCATCCGGCGGTATCCCGAGCTGCGCGTGGTGGTCGATCACGGCATGAAGCCCGAGATCGGCAATCACAGCGAGGACAGCTTCGCCTCCTGGGCCGACGGCATGGCGCGCATTGCGGGCGAATCCGGCGCCTTCTGCAAACTCTCCGGCATGATCACCGAGGCCGGCGCGGACTGGACCGTCGATGATCTCCGCCCCTATGCCGACCACATTCTCGATGTTTTCGGACCCAGGCGGGTGATGTGGGGATCGGACTGGCCGGTGTGCCGCCTGCGCGCCGATTACGAAGACTGGCATGCCGCCGCACGGCAACTGACGTCCGGGCTTGGCGAGGACGCGCAGGAGCTGATCTTCGGCGGCACGGCTGCGGCCTTCTATCGCCTTGAGCCGTGATCCAGCAATGCATCGACGCAGGCTTGGCTGATCCGGCCGCGTTCGGCCACCGGCGTCGACACATGCAGTGCGGCGGCGGCCTGGCCGAAGGCGGCGGCGGCGCTGAGTGATGCGCCGCGATCCCGCTCGGCGGCAAATGCCCCCAGAAACGCGTCCCCCGCCCCATGGGTCGAAATCACCCCGACCGCATGGGCAGCAAAACGATGCGTCCCCTCGCTGTCGCTGACAACCAGCCCCTGACCGCCGAGCGTGACGATGACGCTCGCCGGACCCGATGCCGCAAGCGCCCTGGCCGCGGACTCGGCATCGAGATCGGGCTCCGGCAGATCGAGCATGTCCGCGGCCTCCACACGGTTGACAACCAGCACATCGACGCAGTCCATCAGCTCGGCGCCGATGCCGCGCGCCGGTGCGGCATTGAGCACCACGCTGCTGCCGCTGGCACGCGCCTTGCGGGCGACGGCGAGATTGACCGCTTCCGGGATTTCGTTCTGCAGCAGCACGACCGTCGTGTGCGGGGGAAGGGAGAGCACCGCCGGGTCGATCCTGAGATTGGCGGCGGAGACGATCACCGCGCCGTAGCCTCCGTCCGGCGCGCTGATGGCCACGCTCATCCCGGAGGCGCCTGGATCCCGGCTCACCGCTGATGCATCCACGCCGGCTTCCGCCAGCCCGGCCAGCAGCGTGGTGCCGAATTCATCGCTGCCGACCCGGCCGGCCATCTGCACCATGGCGCCCATGCGCGCCGCCGCCACCGCCTGATTTCCGCCCTTGCCGCCGAAGGCATAGCGGACCGCCTCGCCGGTCACGGTCTCGTCGAGCCGCGGCAGATGCGGCGCATCAATAATGATGTCGAGATGCAGCGAGCCGCAGACGAAGACGCTCACCTGGCGCGTCCGTACAGGGCCGCGGAAACAATCGCGAGGCTCCGGGTGGCGTCCTGGCGGGCCATGGCCGCGGCAAGGTCGGGGTCGTCGACGAGGCGCGCGGCGACCGCCCGCAGCCGGTCGGTCATGCGGATGTTGGTCGCCGCCTCCGCGCAGGGATCGAGCCCGCCATGATCGGGGAACGTGTCGAAATAGATCACCCCGTCATAGCCCATCCGCTCCAATTCGACGAGCAGTTCCACCGTCTGCACCGGATGCACCGAGCCGACCATCAGCCCGTCGTCGCGCTTGCCGTAGCCATCGTTGAGATGCACGCCCATCAGCTTCGAATGCCGCGCCACCAGCCTGGCCGACTGGGCGGGGATTTCGTCGGCATACAGCACATGGGCAAAGTCCAGCGTGACGCCCAGATTGGTCCGGCCGGCTTCGCCGACGGCCAGCAGCGTCGCCCCGACATCCGGCATCAAGGCAAAGGCGCGCGGCTCGTTGGGCTTGTACTCGATGGCGATGGAAAGCGCCGGATTATGGTCGGCGACCGCGGCGAGGGCCTCGATCGTATCGTCCCACATCCGCCCGTAGTCGCCCTGAAAGGAATAGTCGACCCCATCCTGTCCCATCCACAGGGTCATCAGGCTGCCGCCCATCGATGCCAGGGCATCCAGCCCACGCCGCGTGATGTCCAGCGCCGCCTGCCGCACGGCCCTGTCGGGATGGGTGAAGGCGCCGAGCCGGAAGCCGGGGTCGGTGTAATAGCGCATCGCCAGCCCGTTGAGCGCCATGCCGTGACCGGCCAGCAGCCGTGACAGCTCCGCCGGGGTGTGGTGCTCGAAATGATCGGGAAAATTCAGGTCCGCCGCATCCAGTCCCGGCACCGATGCCGCGCGCGCCAGCATGTCCTCCACGGTCGGTCTGCCCGGCAGGCCGACCTTGAAGGCGTTCAGCCGGGCCGCATAGCGGGGGCGATTGGGGATGTCGGTCATCGGCGCCTTTCGATGGCTTCAGTCTTGAGCGCTTCTGCTTTTCACTGAACCGCAGAAGCTCTCCAGGTTCCTGATTCGTCGCATTGTCCTGCGACGAAATGAAATTCACGTTCTCCGGAAATGTTCTAGCCGGCGGCGAATAGCTCCGGACGCTCGTTGATCAGCGGTTCGAGGAAGGTGATCAGTTGCCGCAGATGGTGCCGGGTGGCCTCGCGTGCTGCCTGCGGATCGCGTGCCTCCAGTGCGGCGACGATGGCCCGGTGCTCCTCGAGCGTCGCCTGGATGCGGCCCGGCGAGGGAAGGTTGAGACGCCTGGCGCGGTTGACATGGACCCAGGATGTGTCCGCCAGCGAGGCAAGCCGGCGAAAGCCGGTGAAGGAAAGGATCAGCTCGTGCATCTGCGCGTCGGTCTGGTAGAAACCGGGAACGTCCCCGTCGGCCAGCAGCACCTCCTGGAGCCGGATATTGCGCCGGAGCAGCACCAGTTGCTCCTCGGTGATAGTCTCGGCCACCGTCTCGACTGCGGCAAGCTCCAGCGCTTCGCGCAGGAAGGCGCCTTCGCGGATTTCCTGCATCGAGAATCGTGCCACGAAGGTGCCGGCCTGCGGCACAATATCGACCAGGCCTTCGGCACCCAGCCGCGCAACCGCTTCGGCCACGGGCGAGCGCGAAACGCCCAGTTCATCGCAGATCTCGGATTTCTGCAGGACTTCGCCGGGGCGGAAAACCAGCGACAGGATCGCCTGCTTGAGCGACAGATAGACCTTGTTGGACAGCGACCCCGGGAACTGATCAAGCGGGGAAAGCAGGGGTCTGCGGGGAATTGGCTCTTGCAGAGGAGTATCCTCACCTTGTAGCATACTAATATGTTAGCTAGCGCCTGCATTCTGTCAAGCCGATGCCGGCTTGCGGGGTTGGGCTATTACACTCATGGAAAGCTCGATGACAACCGTACAGCCCACCACGATACGCCTGCACGCCGACGACAATCTCATTATCGCGCTCAAGGATCTGGCCGTCGGCGAAGTCCTTGCCGAGCTGGCGGCACCCTTGCCGGCAGCGATTCCGCGCGGCCACAAGATCGCCACCAGCGCCATTGCCAGGGGTGAGCAGGCCTTCCGCTACGGCCAGATCATCGGCACCGCCACGGTCGACATCACCCCTGGCGAACACATTCATGTGCACAATCTCGGCATGGGCGACCACAGCCAGGATTTTGCCTTTGCCACTGAGCACCGCCAGTTGCCGGCGCCGAACGAGGCCCGCACGTTCATGGGCTACCACCGCGCCGACGGCAAGGTCGGCACGCGGAACTATCTGGGCATTCTCACTACGGTCAACTGTTCGGGGTCGGTGGCCCGCTTCATCGCCGAGGCAGTGGAGAAGCAGGGGCTGCTCGACCGGTTCCCCAATGTCGACGGCGTGGTGCCGATCGTGCACGGCACCGGCTGCGGCATGTCCGGCAAGGACGAAGGCTACGAGACCCTGTTCCGGACGCTGCAGGGCTATGCCCACAATCCGAATTTCGGCGCCATCCTGCTCATCGGCCTCGGCTGCGAGGTCATGCAGATCCCGGACATCGTCGGGCGCGGCCGCATGCGCCCGGACGGCAATTTCAAGTACATGACAATCCAGCAGACCGGCGGCACCCGCCGCTCGATCGAGCGCGGCGTCGAGCTGCTGGTCGAAATGGCGGCCAGGGTGAACGAGACGGCGCGCGCCCCTGCGCCGGTCAGCGAACTGATGATCGGCATGCAGTGCGGCGGCTCCGATGGCTATTCCGGCATCACCGCCAATCCGGCTCTGGGCGCCGCGTCGGATATGCTGGTGGCCCATGGCGGCACCACGATTCTGTCGGAAACCTCGGAAATCTACGGCGCCGAGCATCTGCTCACCCGCCGTGCGGTAACGCCGGAAGTTGGCGAGAAGATCGTCGAGCGCATCCGCTGGTGGGAGGATTACACGGCGCGCAATGGCGGAGAGATGGACAACAACCCGTCGCCCGGCAACAAGAAGGGCGGCCTGACCACCATCCTGGAAAAGTCGCTTGGCGCCGTCGCCAAGGGCGGCACCGCGCCGCTGACGCAGGTCTACAAATTTGCCGAGCCTGTCACCGAGCACGGCTTCGTCTTCATGGACAGCCCCGGCTACGATCCCTGCTCGGTCACCGGCCAGATCGCCTCGGGCGCCAATCTGATCGCCTTCACGACCGGCCGCGGCTCGGTCTCGGGCTACAAGCCCACCCCCTGCATCAAGCTCGCCACCAACACCGAAATGTACGGCCGCATGTCCGAGGACATGGACATCAACTGCGGCGACATCATCACCGACGGCGTCAGCCTTGAGGAAAAGGGCCGCGAGCTCTTCGAGCTCTTCATTCGCGTCGCCTCGGGCGAGAAGACCTGTTCGGAAAATCTCGGCTTCGGCGGCGCCGAGTTCGTGCCCTGGCAGATGGGCGCCGTGATGTAACGGGGCCGGGCGGTTTCGCCCGGCATTTCGGTCGCTGTTCCGGCCGCAGGCACATGAAGGGCCGACTTCGCCCTCGGCCACGCGCTGGATCCGGCCTCCCGACGCAAGGCCGAACGCCGGGGCTGCGGATCATCTCGATCGTCGCGCCGTCTCCTTCGTCTCCTGGCGCTTCGTCATCGACGAACCCATCACCGCTCGGCGGGAGTCCACTCTGGTTGAGAACATCATCCGGCGCCTCCAGCAGCAGAAGATCCCGCCGATCCCGGTCAGCCACGTTCTGCGGCCGGTCTCCAATCTCGTCGACAGGATCCGGGTGTTGCGCCGCGGCGAGATCGTCGGCATCGTCGAGACCGCTAGGACCGACGGCAACCTTTCGTCAACGCTCTCAAAAGTGGCGTGCACGAGGACGCAAGTTGCATATAGACTGCCGGGCAGGCTCAGGGCGGCCCCGGCCCGTTACCCGCGGCCGGGCAAATCCAAGACAGGCAGACCAACCAACCTACGAAAGCAGTCCCGATGACACTTCATTTCGCCCTTCTGGGCGCCGGCCGGATCGGCAAGGTCCATGCCAAGGCGATCTATGCAAATCCCGACGCGACGCTGGCCGCGGTCGCCGACGCGATGCCCGGGGCCGCGTCCGACATCGCCAGCCACTACGGCTGCGAGGTCCGGTCGATCGAAGACATCGAACTGGCCGCCGACATCGACGCCGTGGTGATCTGCACTCCCACCAACACTCATGCCGACCTGATCGAACGCTTCGTCCGCGCCGGCAAGGCGGTGTTCTGCGAAAAGCCGATCGACTTGTCGCTCGACCGGGTCAGGGAGTGCCTCAGGACCGTCGAGAGCACCGGCGGCAAGCTGATGGTGGGTTTCAACCGCCGTTTCGACCCGCATTTCGCCGCCGTCCGCAAGGCGATTGACGAGGGCGCCATCGGTGATGTCGAGATGGTGCAGATCATCTCCCGCGACCCCGGCGCGCCGCCCGCCGACTACATTGCGGTGTCGGGCGGCATCTTCCGTGACATGACCATCCACGATTTCGACATGGCCCGCTTCGTGCTCGGCGAGGAGCCGGTGTCGGTCTTCGCCACCGCCTCGGTGCTGACCGATCCGGAGATCGCAAGACTCGGCGACTACGACAGCGTCTCGGTGGTGCTGACCACGAAATCGGGCCGCCACTGCTCGATCTCCAATTCACGCCGCGCCAGCTACGGCTATGACCAGCGGCTGGAGGTGCACGGCTCGACCGGGTCGGTGGCGATCGAGAACCAGCGCCCGATCTCGGTGGAGATCGCCACCAGGACCGGCTACACGCGACCGCCGCTGCATGACTTCTTCATGACCCGCTACACCGACGCCTACGCCGCCGAGATCGCCGCCTTCGTGGAAGTGGTCAAGAACGGCAAGGCGCCGTCGCCCAACGGCCAGGACGGGCTGATGGCGCTGGCGCTTGCCGAGGCGGCGCTGCAATCGGTCAAGGAAGGCCGGGCCGTGGCTGTGAGCGAAATCCTCGGCTGATCGGGGACGGCCGACTGGCGCGGCGGGCTGGGCCTCCGAAAATCGGCGGCCGCGTATGGGTCGGCGGCGCGGTCCGGTTCGCGCTCCGGATCGCCTGGGCCCGGCGACGGCATGCCCGCGCCGGGTTCGAACTCCGGATTGACAAGTGCGAGCGCGATCACCAAGCTTGATCGTGCAAATGGAGCAGCATGAATTGGACATCAGCCCGGCCGAGAGCCCTGGCCAACCCGGCGCGTTCATCCTGGTGATGGGCGTGTGCGGCGCGGGGAAGAGCCATGTCGGCAGGCGGCTCGCGGCCCGTTTCGGCCTGCGGTTCGTCGAGGCGGACGATTACCATTCCGCCCGGAATCGCGCGGCCATGTCGGCCGGTCAGCCCCTGACCGATGCCGAACGCCTGCCGTGGCTCGATGCCGTGGCTGCCGCTGCGATCGCGGCGCGCCATGAGACGGGCCGCCCGGTTGTGATTGCCTGCTCGGCGCTGCGGCGTGTCTATCGCGATCGCCTGCGCGGGCAGCTTGCCGGCATGCATGTGTTTCACCTCGCCGGCAGCCGCGCGCTGATCGCCGAGCGGCTCGTCAGCCGGCGCGACCATTTTGTCGGGCCGGCCCTGCTCGACAGCCAGCTCGCGATTCTGGAGCCGCTCGAGCCCGACGAGGAGGGCGACGTGTTCGACATCGCGGCCTCTTCGGATGTGATTGTGGACCGGGCGCTCGAACGTTTGGCGGCACTGCTGGCGGCTGCAGACGGCCTGCCGGGACAGGGCCGCCCTTCCGCGGTTCGACCCTGACGCCGGCGACGGATTGGCTTGCCGGACGAGAGCAGGCGCAATGCATGTCATCCGAAAGTGTAGAGCGGTTTCGGGATCACGATGGGCACAAGTCCGGAGAGCTGAAACCCATCGCATGACTTTCAATTCACGCGATGGGTTTCAGCGCCATGGAAGCGCCTATGGCCGGAGCACGACCTTCGGCGCAGCCACGAGACCGCCGGCGATGTCGGCGAAGGCCGCGGCGCCGTCCTTGAGCGGCCGCGTCTCGGTCCAGTCGAGCGGCCCCAGCCTGCCGTCGAAGATGGCGTCCGCCGTCTCGCGGAAATCCTGTGCCGTATAGGTATAGGTGCCGATGAAGCTGATCTCCTGCAGCGTCATGCGGCGGATGTCGAGGCCGCCCTCGGCCTGGCCCAGCCCGACATGCACGATGACGCCTCCCGGCCGCACCGCCCTGCAGGCGTCCGCCCGCGTTGCCGCGAAGCCCACGCCGTCGATCACCAGATCCATGTCCTCGACCCGGTCACTGGCCGGGTCGAACACGGTGAACGGGCCCGCCCCGGCCACTGCCGCTCGCCGCGCCGCATTGGGCTCGGCCACGCGGATGCCGCGGGCGCCGTGCGCGGCCAGAACGAGCGCGGCGCCCAATCCGATGGCGCCGCCGCCGATGACCAGGCAGCCTGCCTCAGCCAGCGGACGGTCGAGCGCGGCCGCGGCGAGCCGTACCGCGTGCCAGCCGCAGGCGAGCGGTTCGGTAAGGCAGGCCTTTTCGAGGCTTACGTCGTCGGGAACAGTGACGAGATTGGAGACCGGCATCGCCAGATGCGAGGCAAATCCGCCCGCGCGCGGCGGCATCGAGATGATCTGCCTGCGGGGGCAGAGATTGGTGCGTCCGGATCGGCAGGCGGGGCAGGCGCCGCAGGTGACCAGCGGATTGACCGTCACCCGGCGTCCCTTGCCGACGCCGTCCGCCACCACGCCGGCCACCTCGTGACCCAGCACCAGCGGCGCCGGCCGGCGCTCGTCATGGCCTTGCCAGGCATGCATGTCCGAGCCGCAGATGCCGCAGCTGTCGACACGGATCAGCGCTTCGTCCGGACCGGCGGCGGGCACGGGCATGTCGCGCATTTCCAGCGTCTGCGGGCCGGTGTAGACGAGCGCCTTCATTTGGCGGTGAACCCCCCGTCGACGAACAGCACCTGGCCGGTGACATAGGCCGAGGCGTCGCTGCAGAGGAACAGGAGCGGTCCGACCAGGTCCTCCGGCCGGCCGTTGCGGCCGATGCATGTCTGCCGTGCCAATGCGTCCACCCGTGCGGCATCGGCGAACACTGCCTTGGTCAGTTCCGTCGGAAAGAAGCCCGGCGCCAGTGCGTTGGCGTTGATGCCGTCCTTCGACCAGGCCTCCGCCATCGCCCGCGTCATCTGCTCGACGCCCCCCTTGGAGGCTCCATAGGCAATGCCGGAGGCGAAGGCCCGGCGGCTCTGCAACGAGGCGAAATTGACGATCCGGCCCCACTGCCGCTGTTTCATGACGGGGGCGAAGGCCTGCGCCAGGAAGAACGGCACCCTGAGATTGAGGTCAAGCGTCAGGTCCCAGTTCGCCGGCGTCACCTCGTCGGCGGGCTGCCTCGTGTTGATCCCGGCTGCGCTGACCAGAATGTCCGGCGCGCCGAACGGGGCGATGATGGCCTCGATGGTGGCGTCGAACCGGCCGCGGTCGGCGAGATCGGCGGCCACCGAAGCGGTTTCGCCGCCGGCCTCGCGGCGCCAGTCGTCGAGCTCCGACTGCCTGCGCGCCACGCCGACGACCCGGGCGCCGGCTGCGGCCAGGGCGTTGGCCGCCACCCGTCCGAGCCCGCTCGAGGCGCCGGTGACGCAGGCGGTCCTGCCGCTGAGATCGAAGACCAGCGCCATGCTCACGAATCCCCGGCGGCGGAGAGGTCGAAGTTCTCGCCTGGGAAATATTTCCGCAGGCGGATGTCGGCGGTGCGGGCGTGCCCCTCCATGCCCTCGAGCCGCGAGATCCGCGCGGTGGCGATCGCCACGTCTTTCGATGCCGCCCGGGTCGCCTGCTGCCAGGTGACGATCTTGAGATATTTGTGCACAGACAGGCCGCCGGTGTAGCGCGCGGCCCCCGAGGTCGGCAGCACATGGTTGGTGCCCGACGCCTTGTCGCCATAGGCCACCGTGGTCTCCTCGCCGAGGAACAGCGAGCCGTAGCATTTGAGACGGTCGCGCCACCAGTCGAGGTCCTGCGCCTGCACGGTCAGGTGCTCGGGCGCTTCGTCATCGGACACCGTCGCCATTTCCTCGCGGCTGCCGCACAGGATCACCTCGGCATAATCGCGCCAGGCGGCGGCGGCGCTGGTGCGGTTGGCGTCGGGCAGGTCGGCGATCAGGCCGGGAACGATTGCCAGCACCCGCTCGGCCAGATCGCGGCTGTCTGTCACCAGCCACACAGGCGAGTTGTAGCCGTGCTCGGCCTGGCCGACGAGGTCGGCGGCGACGATCTCGGCGTCGGCGCTGGCATCGGCGAGGATAAGACTGTCGGTGGGGCCGGCGAACATGTCGATGCCGACGCGGCCGAACAGAATGCGCTTGGCTTCGGCGACGAACTGGTTCCCCGGGCCGACGATGATGTCGGCCGGCGGCGCGCCGAACAGGCCGAAGGCCAGGGCAGCCACGCCCTGAACGCCGCCGAGCGCCAGGATGCGGTCGGCGCCGCAGAGGTCGGCGGTGAACACGATGGCTGGATTGATGCCGATCTCCGGCCGCGGCGGCGAGCACACGGTGATGTTGTCGCAGCCTGCCACCTGGGCCGTCGTCACGGTCATGATGGCGGAGGCCACATGGCTGTAGCGGCCGCCGGGCACGTAGCAGCCGGCGGCGCGGCAGGGGATGGACTTCTGTCCGGCGACGAAGCCGGGGCTGAGCTCGTACTCGAAATCGCTGAGGCTCTGCATCTGCCGTTCGGCGAAGCGGCGGACATTGTCGTGGGCGAAGCGGATGTCGTCCTTCAGCTTCGCAGGCACCTTCGCCGCCGCCGCCTCGATCTCGTCGCGGCCGAGCACGATGCTGCCATCGTAGCGGTCAAGCGCGATGGCGATCCTGCGCGCAGCCTCGTCGCCGCCCGCTTCGATCTCGGCGAGCAGCTTTTCCACCGTCGCGCGCGTCTCCGCGGTGTCCGTCTGGGAGGTCCTGCCGGCCTTCTTCAGATATTCGATCGTCATGGTCGTCTCGCTTCTGCTGGGGAATGAGACCCGCGCGCCGCGGCGCGGGTCCGGTGGAGCGGAACGGCTCAGTTGCCGTAGAGATAGCGCGGCAGCCAAAGCGCCAGTTCCGGAAAGACGAACACGAAGCCGAGGCCGATGAGCTGGATCACCATGAACTGCATCATGCCGTAATAGATGTCCTTCAGGTCCCAGTCCGGCGCCACCCCCTTGAGGAAGTAGGCCGAAAGCGCCACGGGCGGACTGAGCCAGGCGGTCTGCAGGCAGACCGCCACCAGGATGGCGAACCAGGTCATGTTGACATCGAGTTCGATCAGCACCGGCTGCAGGATCGGCAGGATGATCAGCACGATCGGCACCCATTCCAGCGGCCAGCCGAGCAGGAAGACCAGGGTCAGGATCATGATGATGATCATGCTCGGGCCGAAGTCGAGGCCGAGCAGGATGTCTGTGATCATCGAGGGTGTGCCGAGCCGCGAGAACACCGCGCCGAAGAAATTGGACGCCGCCACCAGAAACAGGATCAGCACCGAGATCTCCAGCGTCTTGATCAGCGCGTCATAGGTCTTTTTCCAGCCGAACTTGCCATAGGCGATGGTCAGCACCAGAGACCCGAAGGCGCCCATGCCGGCGCCCTCCGTCGGGGTTGCCCAGCCCGAGAGGATCGAGCCCATGGCAAAGGCGATCAGGACTGTCGGCGGCACCAGGCCGAGGAAGAATTCCTTCCAGATGTCGGAACGGTTTTCCGGGATCATGTCTTCGGGAAGCGGCGGGCCAAGGCTCGGATTTAACCAGCAGCGCCCGAGCGTATAGAGTGTGTAGAGCACCGCCATCATGATGCCGGGGATGATGGCGGCGGCAAACAGGTCGGTGACTGGAACTTCCAGCACCGGCCCCATCACCACCAGCATGATCGAGGGCGGGATCAGGATGCCCAGCGTGCCGCCGGCGGTGATGGTGCCCGCCGCCAGCCGGACGTCGTAGCCGGAGCGGCTCATGGTGGTCGCCGCCATGATGCCGAGGATCGTCACCGAGGCGCCGACAATGCCGGTGGCGGCGCCGAAGATCACCGAGACGAACAGCACCGCCAGGTAGAGCGAGCCCTTCATCCGCGCCAGCATCAGCTGGATGGCGCTGAACAGCCGCTCCATCAGTCCGGCCTGCTCCATCATGAAGCCCATGAACACGAACAGCGGCACGGCGGCCAGCGTCTGCTCCATCATCGAGCCGTAGAATTGCAGCGTCATCAGGAAGATGGTGAGCTTCATGCCGAAGCCGAGCGCGCCGAAGACGATGCCGAGGAAGATCAGCGTGAACGAGATCGGGAAGCCGATGAAGATGGCGAACAGCATCGCCCCGATCATGTAGAGGCCGAGAATTTCGTTGGAGAGAGCAAGCATCAGACCGGCCACTTTCCGCGGGTCGCCGCATACCAGGACTTGAGGATCTCGGAAATGCCCTGCAGCGCCAGCAGCGCCACGCCGATGGCAAACGAGGATTTCACCGGCCAGACGATCGGCGCCCAGGTGCTGTCGCCGGCGCGCTCGCCCTGCAGGATCGACTTGAGCGCGAACTCGTAGCCCGCATACAGCAGCAGCAGCATCGAGGGCATGAACAGGACCACATACAGAATGAGGTCGATGCGGCCCTGGATGCGTTCGGAAAAGCCGCGATAGATGAAGTCGGCGCGGATGTGCAGGCCGCGCATCAGCGCGTAGCCGGCGCCGAGCATGAACGACATGCCGTAGAGCATGCGCGAGACGTCGTAGGACCAGAGCGTGGGGGCCACGAAGAACTTGCGCGCCACCACCTCATAGACCATGGCGAAGATGATCGGCACCACCATCAGGCAGACGATGCGGCCGGTCCAGTCGTTGAGCCAGTCGATGGCATGGATGGTTCTCGCCGCCAGCGGATGCATGTCGTCGGGCAGCCTGGCTTCCGGCCCGCCGCGGCGTTCGGCGAGCAGTTCGTCGCCAATCAGAAGCACGTTCTTGTCGGTCTCGGACACGGTATCCTCCCCTGCGCCGGGTCTGCCCGGCGCTCTCCGGAAAAGGCCTGCCCGCCGATCGGCGGGCAGGCTCTGGTGCTACTGCTTCTTCAGCGTGTCGGCGTAGGCCTCGCCGAGATTGGCGTTGGTGCGCTGCGCCTGGGCCCAGTAGGGAACGGCCGTCTTGGCGAATGCCTTCTGGCTGTCCCAGACCTTCTTGAAGAAGGGGTTTTCCGCTGCGTTCTGCTCCAGCGCCTTGGCGGCCGCCGCCATGTACTCGGTGAAGTAGTCGTCCGGCGTGTCATGCAGGATGACGCCGTCCTCGTTGACGAGCTTGTCGAGTGCGATGCCGTTTTCGTTGATGCGGTAGGCCATCGACTTCATCAGCGAGGCATTCGCGGCGACTTCGAGCGCCTTCTGCTGCAGCGGCGTCAGGCTGCGATAGACGTCGCCGTTGATGTAGAGGTCGGCGTTGACCACCACCTGGTGGAGGCCCTGGAGATAATAGTGCTTGAGCACCTTCTGGAAACCGAACACCGAGTCGGGCTTCGGGCAGCACCATTCGGCAGCGTCGATGGTGCCTTTTTCCAGTGCCGGCAGGATGTCGCCGCCGCCCATGGCCACCGAGGCCACGCCGATATCCTTGTAGGTCTGCCCGGGAATGCCGGGAGGCGTGCGGAAGCGGTACTTGCGGAAGTCGGCCATGGTCTCGATCGGCTCCTTGAACCAGCCGAGCGCTTCCGGTCCTGCCGGCTGCAGCATGAAGCCCTTCACATTCATGCCCATTTCCGTCCAGAGCTCGTCATAGAGCTCCTTGCCGCCGGCATTGAGATACCAGGACATGAAGGCGATGTTGTCTATGCCGATGCCGGCGCCCGCCACCGGCGAGCCGAACAGCATGGCGGCGGGATGCTTGCCCGACCAGTAGTGGGTCCAGGCGAAGCCGCCTTCCAGCAGGCCGCTGTCGACGGCGTCGAGCGTTTCCTGCACGCCGACGACGGCGCCCGCGGGCAGCACCTCGATCACCACTTCGCCGTCGGTCAGCGCTTTGACGTCCTCGCCGAAGTCCTTGAGCATGACGATTTCGTCGGCGCCCGTCGGGATGACCGATTGCACCCGTATGACGGTCTTGGCACTGGCCGCCTGCGGAATTGCAAGCGCTGCAGAGATCAGCACCGCGACGGCGGTGCCTCGGCTGACTGTCTTGAGAATGGACATCTGTTCCTCCCTTGTCCGTTCCTGCCCTCTTCTCCTCCACTTCCCTGGACCGCTGCCGAAGGCGTATCAGCGGTCGCTGCGCGGGAATTCCCTGTTCGTGTCACGTCGCGCCGGTCCCCTGGGCGTAGGCGAGGATGCCGGTGCCGGGATCGAAGATGCCCCGGTGAAACATTTCCCCGGCCACATAGACGAGCACCGCGAGCCCCAGCCAGGAGACCCATGGAAAGCGCGAAAGCAGCTTCATGATCAGCGTGGCTGCGAACGCCATCAGCAGGATCGCCAGGCCCAGCCCGAAGATCAGCAGTTCCTCGTTGCCGCGGGCGATCGCCGCCACAGCAAGCACATTGTCGATGGACATCGAGACATCGGCGACGCCGATGGCGATCAGCGCACTGCCGAGGCTGCGCCGCGGCGCGCCGGTGTAGCCCGCGGTGGCGCTGTCGGCGGTGGCGAGCGCCAGCGCCGCCTCCGCGTCGATGTTGGAGCGGATCTCGCCATAGAGCCGCCAGCAGACCCAGAACAGCAGCAGCGAGCCCAGCAGCAGCAGGCCTGGAATGTCCAGCAGATTGGTGGCGATCAGCGCGAAGCCGATTCGCATGAGCGCGGCGATCACCATGCCGAAGATGATGGCGCGGCGGCGCAGTTCCGGTGCCAGCGACGCGGCAACCATCCCGATGATCAGCGCGTTGTCGCCCGACAGCACGATGTCGGCGATGACGATGGAGCCGAAGTTGAGGAGTTCTTCAAGCATGGTGGGGGCGCCGCCATGGACATGGATGGGTCATCGGGCGTCTCCCCTGATCATGTCCGCTGCCTTTTCGCCGATCATGATCGCCGGCGCATTGGTGTTGCCGGACACGATCCTCGGCATGATCGATGCATCGACCACCCGCAGCCCCTCGATGCTATGCACGCGAAGCCGCGCATCGACCACCGCCAGCGGGTCGCTGCCCATTCGGCAGGTGCCGGTGGGATGGTAGATCGTGGTGGCGGTGTTGCGCGCCCAGTCGATGAGGGCGGCATCGTCGCCGTCGGCGATGTCGGCGCCGGGTGCGTGTTCGCCGGTGATCAGGCCCTGGACGGGATCCTGGCGGCAGATCCGGCGCGCGATGCGGATGCCGTCGACCAGCGTCCGCCGGTCCAGCTCGGTGGCGAGGTAATTCGGATGGATCGCCGGGTGATCGTGGATGCTGGCCGATCTCAGCGCCAGGTGGCCGCAGCTCTCCGGCCGCAGTTGCAGCACCGAGGCGGTGAAGGCGTCGAATTCATGCGTGCCGCGGGTGGGGTTGTCGGCGCTGAAGGGCTGGATATGGAACTGGATGTCGGGGCGGTCGAGGTCGGGCCTGGTCTTGAGAAACGCAGTGCCGAGGCTGGCGGCCATGGTCAGCGGCCCCGATTGACGGAGGAGGTATTCGAGTCCGATGCGCATCTGGTTGACGAGCCCGCGCGCCCGCGTGTTGATGGTCGGCAGGCTGCAGCGGTAGACCGGACGGGCCTGCAGATGATCCTGCAGGTTCCTGCCGACGCCGGGGCTGGCCTGCAGCACCTCGATGCCGTGACGGCCGAGTTCGGCGGGGTCGCCTATGCCCGACAGCATCAGCAGCTGCGGCGATCCGATGGCGCCTGCCGACAGGATGACTTCGCCGCGCGCCTTCAGCTCGAAGCTCTCGCCTTGCCGGGTGGCGGCAATGCCGACGGCGCGGCGGCCGGAAAACAGCAGCTTCTCCGTGGTCGCATGGGTGAAGATCCGGAGGTTCTTTCGGCCGCGCACCGGCGCCAGATAGGCACGAGCGGCGCTGCAGCGCAGGCCGTGGCGGGCGGTGAGCTGGAAGTGGCCGACGCCTTCCTGCTCGGCGCCGTTGTAGTCGGGGTTGGTGTGATGGCCCGCGGCCACGGCGGCATCGAGCCAGGCATCGACGATGCGCCAGGTCTGCCGCGAGCGCGTCACCGACAGCGGTCCCTCACCGCCGCGAAAGGCATCGGCCCCGCCCTCCCAGGTCTCGGAGCGGCGGAAAAAGGGCAGCACCTCGTCCCAGCCCCAGCCCGCATTGCCGAGGTCCCGCCACCCGTCATAGTCCTGGCGCTGTCCGCGCACATAGAGCAGCCCATTGATCGAACTCGAGCCGCCGAGCGTCTTGCCGCGCGGCCAGTTGATAGACCGTCCGTTGAGG
The DNA here is from genome assembly GCF_003182275.1 of Hoeflea marina. Lineage (GTDB taxonomy): Bacteria > Pseudomonadota > Alphaproteobacteria > Rhizobiales > Rhizobiaceae > Hoeflea > Hoeflea marina. The sequence goes on along the minus strand of NZ_QGTR01000003.1, from coordinate 218,294 downwards.
CCCGGGTCCGGTTCGGTCCGGTACATCCAGTTGAGCGCCGGGTTCTTGATGGTCCTGAAATAGCCGACCGGGATGTGGATCCAGGGCGAGAGGTCGCGGCCGCCGGCCTCGACCAGCGCCACGCTGACCTTGGGATCGGCCGACAGGCGGTTGGCGAGCACGCATCCCGCCGATCCCGCACCCACTATGATGAAATCAAATTCCACCAGGCCTCCAGAGGGTTGACAATCTCAAAAAATGAGACTTTAATTACCGTTTATTAAGGTAATCACGTTTTCAAGGTCATGACAAGTCTCCGCCCGGAGCCGGATCAGGATTCTGAGTGTGCAGGAGAACCCGACGATGGCCGACACGGACCGTATCCCCACCAATCTGCGCACCCTGCTCATCCTGGAGGTCGTCGGCCAGTCCGACGTGCCGATGAGCCCGACCGAGATCAACGCCCATATCGGCCTGCCCAAGCAGACGGTACACCGGCTGTGCGCCACGCTGGTGGAGGAGGGCTTCCTGGTCTATGAGCCGACCGGCAAGCGGCTCAGGCCGGCACGGCGGCTCCGGCTGATCGGGTCCGGCGTGCTCTATGCGTCGCGCACCCACATCGCCCGGCGCCAGATCCTCGAAACCGTCGCCCGCCAGGTGCGCGAGACGGTCAATTTCGTCGTGCCGGGGGAGGGCGGCATGAGCTATGTCGACCGGGTGGAGACGGACTGGGCCTTCCGGGTGCAGTTGCCGATCGGCACCTCGGTGCCGTTCCATTGCACCGCCAGCGGCAAGACCTTTCTGGCGGGGCTGCCGCGCGCCGCGCGCCGCAAGATGGTGATGTCACTTCAGCTCGAGCGCAAATCCGACCGCACCATCACCGATCCGGACAGGCTGCTCGCGGAACTCGACCGGGTTGCCCGCCAGGGCTATGCCATCGATGACGAGGAATTCATGGACGGGATGATCGCCATCGCCGTGCCGATCCGCGACGCGCGGGGCCGCTTCTTCGCCGCGCTCGCGTATCACGGACCGACCCTGCGGCTTAATGTCGAGGGTCTGGCCGAAAGCCGCAGCCTGCTGCTCGACGCAGCAAGCCGCCTCGGCGAGGTGATGATGGACGCCGCTGGAGACTGAGGGGTAGGGCAGAGGCCGGCGAAGCCCGCCGGTCTCAACGTCGCTGACCCAATGACGGAAAGCCGACCGATCCCGCGGCAGCGGTGAGGTCAAGCCTGCTGCCGCGTGCTGTGCCTCACACGTTCCGCTTGAGCCCCGCCACATGCGCCAGCACCGCATTGGCCGCATCCAGCACGTTGGAGCCGGGACCAAAGATCTCGGCCACGCCCGCCTCGCGCAGGAAATTGTAGTCCTGCTCGGGGATGACGCCGCCCACCACCACGGTGATGTCGGCGCGTCCCGCATCCTTGAGACAGCCGATCAGCTGCGGCACCAGCCGGTTGTGGCCCGCCGCCAGCGAGGAGACGCCGACCACGTCGACCTTGAGCGCCACGGCGCGGTCGGCCACTTCCTGCGGCGTCTCGAACATGTCGGTGAGATCGACCTTGAAGCCGAGATCGGCAAACGCCGTGGCGATCACCTTGGCGCCGCGGTCGTGGCCGTCCTGGCCCATCTTGGCCACCAGCACATGCGGCTGCTTTCCGTGTTCGGCGGCATAGGCGGCAATCTTGTCGTGGATCACCCGGTACTCGGGATCGTCGCGATAGATCTCGTTGTAGACGCCGCTGATCACCTTGGTCAGCGCATGGTGGCGACCGCCGAAGCCGCGCTCCATGGCGTCGGAGATCTCGCCGAGCGAGGCGCGCACCCGTGCCGCCTCGACTGCAGCGGCGAGCAGATTGCCCTTGCCGCTGGCGGCCACCGCCTCCAGCGCCTTCAGCGCCGCCTTGCAGGCGCCGGCGTCGCGGCTGTCGCGCATCTTCTTCAGCCGGGCGATCTGGCCGGCGCGAACCTTGTCGGTGTCGATGTTGAGAATGTCGATTGGCGCTTCATCCTCGAGCCGGAAGCGGTTGACCCCGACGATGACATCCTCGCCGCGGTCGATGCGGGCCTGGCGCCGGGCGGCTGCCTCCTCGATGCGCATCTTCGGCAGGCCTTGCTCGACCGCCTTGGTCATGCCGCCGAGCGCTTCCACTTCCCGGATCAGCTCCCATGCCTGGTCGGCGAGGTCCCTGGTCAGCGCCTCGACATAATAGGAGCCGCCGAGCGGATCGACCACCTTGGTGATGCCGGTCTCGTGCTGCAGGATGAGCTGCGTGTTGCGCGCGATGCGGGCCGAGAATTCCGTCGGCAGCGCGATGGCCTCGTCGAAGGAATTGGTGTGCAGCGACTGGGTGCCGCCGAGCACGGCCGCCATGGCCTCGAAGGCAGTGCGGACCACGTTGTTGTAGGGATCCTGCTCGGTCAGCGACACGCCCGACGTCTGGCAATGGGTGCGGAGCATCTTCGAGCGCTCCGACTGGGCGCCGAAATCGGTCATGATCTTCGACCAGAGCTGGCGGGCGGCGCGCAGCTTGGCCGCCTCCATGAAGAAGTTCATGCCGATGCAGAAGAAGAACGACAGGCGTCCCGCGAAGGCATCGACGCTCAGTCCCTTGGCCTGGGCGGCGCGGACATATTCCATCCCGTCGGCGAGCGTGTAGGCGAGCTCCTGCGCCAGTGTCGCCCCGGCCTCCTGCATGTGGTAGCCGGAAATCGAGATCGAGTTGAATTTCGGCATTTCTTCAGCCGTGAATTCAATGATGTCGGCGACGATCCGCATCGAGGGCTCCGGCGAGTAGATGTAGGTGTTGCGGACCATGAACTCCTTGAGGATGTCGTTCTGCACCGTGCCGGTGAGGTCCTTGCGTGCCACGCCCTGCTCTTCGCCGGCGACGATGAACATCGCCAGCACGGGAATGATGGCGCCGTTCATGGTCATCGACACGCTCATCTCGCCGAGCGGAATGCCGTCGAACAGGATCTTCATGTCCTCGACTGAATCGATGGCGACGCCCGCCTTCCCCACATCTCCGGCGACGCGCGGGTGGTCGCTGTCATAGCCGCGATGGGTGGCGAGGTCGAAGGCCACCGACAGGCCCTTCTGGCCGCCGAGCAGATTCTTCCGGTAGAAGGCGTTGGATTCCTCGGCGGTGGAAAAGCCGGCATATTGCCGGATCGTCCAGGGCTGGCCGGCATACATGGTCGAGCGCACGCCGCGCGTATAGGGCGCGAATCCCGGCAGTTCGCCCGCGGCCTCGGCCGGCAGGTCGTCCGCCGTGTAGAGCGGCTTCAGCGTGATGCCCTCGGGCGTCTCGACATTGAGACTCTCGACCGGCTTGCCCTTCATGTCCTTGCTGGCGAGATCGAGCCAGTCGCGGATGGTCTTGGTCATTGTGCTGATCCTTGCGAGCCGGTGCTATGGGAATAGACCCCTCCCCAACCCCTCCCCACAGGGGGGAGGGGCTTTTCCCACCGCCTTTGCAGCGAACAATCCTGAGCTTCCTGCGGGAGAGATGTTTTGGCTCGAGCGCTGAGGGTGCGGCCGGCACCAAGCCCCTCCCCCTTGTGGGGAGGGGTTGGGGAGGGGTCTTTCAGCGTGAGCAAACCGATCACTTCACGAACTCCATGATCACCTCGTCGACGGCCAGGCTGTCGCCGGCCTTGACCGGGATCCTGGCGATGACGCCGCGCTTTTCGGCCTTGAGCACGTTTTCCATCTTCATCGCCTCGATGACGGCGAGCGTCTGGCCTTCCTGCACCTCCTGGCCCTCCACGACGGCGATCGACACCACCAGTCCCGGCATCGGGCACAACAGCAGGCTAGACGTGTCGGCTGCGGCCTTTTCCGGCATCAGCCGGGCGAGTTCGGCGATGCGCGGCGAGAACACCTGCGCCTTGATGTCGATGCCGCGCTGCCTCAGCCGCCAGCCCGCGGCAGCGGGTTCCGCCTTGATCGCATGCCTGACGCCGTCGATGGTGAAGATGGCGATGCCGGCGCCGGGGAACCAGTCGCTGGTCACCGCCACTGCCTGGTGGCCGTTGATGCCCACCATGTAGCCCTCGTCGGCATCGTCGATATGGCCGTTGAGCTCGGCGCGGCCGAGCCGCACCACCTTGTCCTGATGCGCGCGCCGGGCCGCCTGGTGGAAGCGCGCCCCGGAAATGTCGGCGCTGCGCTTTCCGCGCATGTGCGACAACGTCAGCGCCGCGATCGAGAGCCGCTCGCGGGTTGCCTCGTCCGGCTCCACCGGGCCGAAGCCGTCCGGATATTCCTCGGCGATGAAGCCGGTCGACAGCCGTCCCTCGCGCCAGCGCGGATGCTGCATCAGCGCCGACAGGAACGGCAGGTTGTGGCCGATGCCTTCGACGACGAAGCGGTCGAGCGCGTCGGCCATGGCGTCGATTGCCGTCAGCCGGTCGGGCGCGTGGGTGCAGAGCTTGGCGATCATCGGGTCGTAGAACATCGAGATCTCCGAGCCCTCGGTGACCCCGGTGTCGTTGCGCAGCGTCACGCCGTCGACCGTGCCTTCCTCGGGCGGGCGGTAGCGCGTCAACCGGCCGATCGACGGAAGAAAGCCGCGATAGGGATCCTCGGCATAGAGCCGGCTTTCGATCGCCCAGCCGTCAAGCCTGACGTCATCCTGCCCGAACGCCAGCCTCTCGCCGGCGGCGATCCGGATCATCTGCTCGACCAGGTCGATGCCGGTGACGAGCTCGGTCACCGGGTGCTCGACCTGCAGCCGGGTGTTCATCTCGAGGAAGTAGAAATTGCGATTCTTGTCGACGATGAACTCCACCGTACCTGCCGATTCGTAGTCCACGGCTCTGGCCAGCGCCACCGACTGCTCGCCCATGGCCTTGCGCGTGGCGGCGTCGATGAAGGGCGAGGGCGCCTCCTCCACGACCTTCTGGTTGCGGCGCTGGATCGAGCATTCGCGTTCGCCGAGATAGAGCGTGGTGCCGTGGCTGTCGCCGAGCAGCTGGATCTCGATGTGGCGCGGCTCCTCGATGAACTTCTCGATGAAGATGCGGTCGTCGCCGAAGGAACTGGCGGCCTCCGATTTGGAGCGGTCGAAGCCCTCGCGCGCCTCGGCGTCGTTCCAGGCAATCCGCATGCCCTTGCCGCCGCCGCCCGCCGAGGCCTTGATCATCACCGGATAGCCGACGCCGCGCGAGATTTCGACCGCATGCGCGGCGTCGTCGATCAGGCCCATATGGCCGGGCACGGTGGAAACGCCGGCTTCGGCTGCGATCTTCTTCGAGGTGATCTTGTCGCCCATCGCCTCGATGGCCTTCACCTTGGGACCGATGAAGACGATGCCCTCGGCCTCCAGCGCCTCGCAGAAGCTTGCGCGCTCGGACAGAAATCCGTAGCCCGGATGCACTGCCTGGGCGCCGGTGGCCTTGCAGGCGGCGATGATCTTGTCCGGGATCAGATAGGACTGGCTGGCCGGCGACGGCCCGATATGCACCGCCTCGTCGGCCATCTCCACATGCACCGCGTTGCGGTCGGCGTCGGAATAGACGGCGACGGTGGCAATGCCCATCCTGCGCGCCGACTTGATGACCCGGCAGGCAATTTCGCCGCGGTTGGCAATGAGGATCTTGGAAAACATCGAAAGGGCATTCCTTGCGCAATGGGTGGCACTGTCAGGCGGCACGGCAGCTTCGGGCAGGCCTCAGACGTGCAGCACGTCCTTGAAGGCGTCGGGGAAATTCTGCCTCGCAGCCTGCTCGTTGATCTTCAGCAGCGAATCGTAGGAGGCCGGATCGAAGGGGGATTCCGCCGGGATCAGCTCGCGACCGAACAGCCAGTTGATGCGGCCGGCATCGAGATTGCCACGCTCGAACGGCTCGGCCCCGAATCGATGCCAGAGCGCGTGCAGGAAGGCCAGGTCCGCGAACTTTTCAGTCGGCGTCCGGTCGCCCATGCGCTGGCGCGCGAACAGCGGGCTGACGCCACGCGGATTGGCGCGCCGGATGGTGAACTGGAACCCGGTGCCGGGCAGCCCCGAAGGAATGCCGCGATGCTTGGTCATGTTGGGAAGATTGGCCATTAGATGCTGCCTTTGAGGTGCGAATGGGGTGGGTCTGCCGGGAGCGATCCCGGCCTTGGTGTCATTGTCATTCTGCGGCATCCGCCGGAGGGACCGCGCCCGCCGCCTTGCGGCCTTCGATCAGGCCGGTGACGCTGAGGTCCTCGTTGAGCGACGGCCAGTGGATGCCGAAAGGGGACAACTCGACCTTGCTCAACTCGTCGGGGGTGGCGGCGAGCAGCCGCGGATACCACCACAGCGGCGTGCTGATCACCACTCCGTCGCCGAGTGTGACATGCAGGTGCGTAACGTCGCATTTCACGCTCACAGGCTCCAGCCGCTCCAGGTCAATTTCCAAAGTGTTCATGCCATTTCTCCAGAAATGCTGTCCTGTTGTCTTGGGTCACTCGCACCAGTGAGGCTAGTTCCTGATCGGAACAGCGGCGGTTGCGGGCGACTTCCACAGTATGAAGCCATATCTTAGCTTCCTTCCTGTCCTTGCGTACATGGACATGCGGGGGTTCGGCATAGTCGAGGCAGTAGAACAGAAACTTCCAGCCCTTCCATTCCAACACCGTGGGCACTTGCTGTCCTCACAACGGAATGTTGTCGTGCTTGCGCAGCGGCTGGGCGACCTGCTTGGTCTTCAGCATCTCGAAGGCGCGGACGACGCGGCGGCGGGTGGAGTGCGGCTGGATCACCTCGTCGATGAAGCCGCGCTGGGCGGCCACGAACGGATTGGCGAAGCGATCCTCGTATTCCTTCGTCCGCGCGGCGATCTTCTCGGGATCGCCGAGTTCCGAGCGGTAGAGGATCTCGGTGGCGCCCTTTGCGCCCATCACGGCGATCTGCGCCGTCGGCCAGGCATAGTTGACGTCGGCGCGGATGTGTTTCGACGCCATCACATCGTACGCCCCGCCATAGGCCTTGCGGGTGATCACGGTGACCTTCGGCACGGTGGCCTCGGCATAGGCGAACAGGAGCTTGGCGCCGTGCTTGATGATGCCGCCATATTCCTGGCTGGTGCCCGGCAGGAAGCCCGGCACGTCGACCAGCGTCAGGATCGGAATGTTGAAGGCATCGCAGAAGCGGACGAAGCGCGCAGCTTTCTTGGCCGAATCGATGTCGAGGCAGCCAGCCAGCACCATCGGCTGGTTGGCGACGACGCCGACCGTGGCGCCGTTGAGCCGGATGAAGCCGCAGAGAATGTTCCTGGCGTGATCCTTCTGGATCTCGAAGAAATCGCCCTCGTCGGCGACCTTGGCGATCACCTCGTGCATGTCGTAGGGCTTGTTGGCATTGTCGGGAATGATGGTGTCGAGCGACATTTCCAGCCGGTCGGGCGCGTCGGCGGTGGGGATCACCGGCGGCTTGTCGCGGCTCGACAGCGGTAGGAAATCGACCATGCGGCGCACCTCGATCAGCGCCTCGATGTCGTTGTCGTAGGCGCCGTCGGCGACCGACGACTTCTTGGTGTGTGTCGATGCCCCGCCCAGTTCCTCGGCGGTGACGATCTCGTTGGTCACCGTCTTGACCACGTCCGGGCCGGTCACGAACATGTAGCTCGTGTCCCTGACCATGTAGATGAAGTCGGTCATCGCTGGCGAATAGACCGCGCCGCCGGCGCAGGGTCCCATGATCACCGAGATCTGCGGGATGACGCCAGAGGCCTGGACATTGCGCCAGAACACCTCGGCGTAGCCGCCGAGCGAGGCCACGCCCTCCTGGATGCGGGCGCCGCCGGAATCATTGAGCCCGATCAGCGGCGCGCCGTTCTGCACGGCGAGATCCATCACCTTGCAGATCTTCTCGGCATGGGTCTCCGACAGCGAGCCGCCGAAGACGGTGAAATCCTGGCTGAACACATAGACCGGACGGCCGTTGATCGTGCCCCAGCCGGTGATCACCCCGTCGCCGGGGAACACCGTCTCCTGCATGCCGAAATCGGTGCAGCGGTGGGTCTTGTACATGTCGTATTCTTCGAACGAGCCTTCGTCGAGCAGCACTTCCAGCCGCTCGCGCGCCGTCAGCTTGCCCTTCGCATGCTGGGCGTCAATGCGCTTCTGCCCGCCGCCAAGCCGCGCCTCGGCGCGACGGTCTTCCAGCTGTTCGATGATGGTCCGCATGCCTGTCCCCGCTTCCGCCGCGCCGCACCGGCCCGGGGTCACGCGGGCTCGGCTCTGGCCAATCCGATCACCCTAGCGCGTCGAGCCGCTTCGCAACAGGGTTGAAAAAGTGGACATGTTGATTTAGCAAATGTTGCATCGTTGAAATTGCAAACTTGCGAAGTTGACACGATGCGCTCACGCAAACTCTTCATCGGCGGCAAGATCCGCGCCATCCGCACCGCCGAGGCCCTGACCCAGGCAGGGTTCGCGGGCAAGCTCGGCATTTCGACGAGCTATCTCAACCAGATCGAGAACAACCAGCGCCATGTCACAGCCTCCGTGCTGATGGCGCTGGCCGAGACCTTCGCCATCGACATCGCCAGCCTCTCGGACCAGGATTCCGACCGCCTGCTCGCCGATGTCACCGAGGCGCTGGCCGATCCGCTGGTGGGCGCGGCGCAGCCATCGGCCGCCGACATCAAGCTGGTGACCCAGAACGCGCCATCCTTTGCCCGCGCCTTCCTCGCCATGCACCAGTCGATGCGGCGGGCCGGCGAGCAATTGGCCGAACTCGACGAGACCATAGAGCGCACCGGCGCGCTCAACGAGCCGACGCCCTACGAGGAGGTGCGCGACTTCTTCCACTATGTCGACAACTACATTCACGATCTCGACCTCGCCGGCGAGGCGCTGAGTGTGCAACTCGCCAAGGGGCGCGGCAGCTCGGTGCGCGGACTCGCCGACCACATCGAGCGCAGGCACCGGGTCCGCGTCGCCATCGGCCCGGACACCACCGGCGAGGGCGGGCTGCGCCGCTTCGATCCGGTGAGCCGCGTGCTCTGGCTCAACCCGCGCTCGTCCCCCTCGACCCAGGCCTTCCAGATTGCCCACCAGGTGGCCCTGATCGAGCACGAGGAAACGATGGCCCGGATCATGGCCGCCGCCGGCTTCCGCTCCGCCGACGCTGCCGCCATCTGCCGCATCGGGCTTGCCAATTACTTCGCCGGCGCCGCCATCCTGCCCTATGGCGCCTTTGCCGCAGGCGCCCGCGAGCTCCGCCACGACCTGGCGCTCATGGCCGATCGCTTCGGCACGTCTATCGAGCAGGTGGCGCATCGGCTCTCGACCTTGCAGCGACCCGGACAGAAGGGGGTGCCGTTCTTCTTTGCCCGCGTCGACCAGGCCGGCAACATCACCAAGCGGCATTCGGCCACCAAGCTGCAGTTCGCCCGTTTCGGCTCGGCCTGCCCGTTGTGGAACGCCCACCGCGCCTTCGAGACCCCCAACCGCATCATCCGCCAGCAGGCCGAGACGCCGGACGGCATCCGCTATCTCTGCCTTGCCATGGCGGTGACCAAGCCCGGCGGCGGCTGGCACGATCCGGTGCAGCACTATTCGCTGGCGCTCGGCTGCGAGATAGCCCACGCCCCCGACATCGTCTATGCCGATGACCTCGACATGGGCCGGGCCGAGGCCTTCGAGCCGATCGGCATCTCCTGCCGCATCTGCGAGCGTCCGGCCTGCCACCAGCGCGCCGTGCCGCCCTTGAAGCGCCGGCTGAGGATCGATCCCAACAACCGCAGGACCATCCCCTACGCGCTTGACTGAGCCTGTGCTGGCGCCGGGGGCGGAGCGAAATCCCGCCGCACGATCGACAGCAGCTTGCGGTGCACGTGCGAATGCCGGTTGCGGACATGGACGGCGAAATAGGCCGGCTGCAGGATCGGCTCGACGCCGTTCACCGCACGGCAGATGCCGCGATCAATCAGGTCCCGGGCTGCATGGTCGTGCACGAAGGCGGAGCCGCCGAGATGGGTGAGCAGTTCGCACACCGAGACGGTGTGCCCGGCCGTCACCGGGGCCGAGGCAAGCTCCGGCAGCATCTGCCGGTGCGCCTTGCCGAAGGCGGGGGAGAAATTGGTCATGATCGTCCGCTCGGGCCGCAGCTCCGCCACGGTAAAGGCCTCGGTCGAAACCATGACATAGCGCATCTCGCCGATGCTCTCGTAGTGGATGTCGGGAATGTGGCGCGGCGAGAACAGCACCGCCATGTCGAGTTCGCCGATCAGGATGTCGGAACTCATCTGCGTCGAGTAGTCGAGTTCGACATAGAAGGACGCGTCGGGGATCGCCTGCCGGAACTCCGCCACCCAGCGGCTGAGATGGGTCGTGGCAAGCTCGTTCTGCAGCCCGATCCTGAGCGCGCGGGCATGGTCGCCGGCGTTGCGCACGTCGCGCCGCGCCTCGTTCCACTCATGCCGCATCAGCCTGGCGTGGTCGGCGAAGCGCTGGCCGGCGGCCGTCGCCTGGGTGCCGGCGCGGCTGCGGGTGAACAGCTTGCGTCCGAGCGCCGTTTCCAGCGACTGCACCCGCGCCGACACCGTCGACTGCGTCACTCCCAGCCGCTCGGCGGTGCGGTTGAAGCTCGCCGTCTCCATCAGGTCGAGGAAGGTTTCGAGAAGTTCGATTTGCATGGCGCCGGCTCCGGTTGATTTCAATCTAATCGGTTTTGGCGATTAATAAACCAGTTCTGCGTCGATTGATGATTTGCCGGATCCGGGATGATACTCGCGCCGACCGAGACAGGCAGGATGGAGACCGGGTTTGAGCGATTTTCCGACACAGGCGCGCGTGGTGATCATCGGTGGCGGCGTCGTCGGCGTCTCTGCGCTCTATCACCTGGCGCTGGCCGGCTGGACCGATTGCGTTCTGCTCGAAAAGAACGAGCTCACAGCCGGCTCCACCTGGCACGCCGCCGGCAACGTGCCGACCTTCTCGTCCTCCTGGTCGATCATGAACATGCAGCGCTATTCGGCGCAGCTCTATCGGGATCTCGCCGCCCGCGTCGACTACCCGATGAACTACCATGTCACCGGTTCGGTGCGGCTCGGCCACTCCAAGGAGCGGCTGCAGGAGTTCAAGCGCGTTGTGGGCATGGGCCGCTACCAGGGTCTCGACCTCGACATTCTCTCGCCCGACGATCTCAAGAGCCGCTATCCGTTCGCCGAGACCCATGACCTGACCGGCGCCCTCTATGATCCCTATGACGGCGATATCGATCCGGCGCAGTTGACCCAGGCGCTGGCCAAGGGCGCGCGCGATCTTGGGGCCCGCATCCTGCGCTTCTGCCCCGCCACCGGCGCCCGTCGCGACAACGGCGAATGGGTGATCTCGACGCCCAAGGGCGAGATCCGCTGCGAATATGTCGTCAACGCCGCCGGCTACTATGCGCGCGAAGTGGGCAAGTGGTTCGGCCGCGACATGCCGATGATGGTCATGAGCCATCAATACATGCTGTTTGACGAGATCCCCGAGGTGGCAGCCCACAGCGCCGAGACCAGGGGCAAGCTGCCGCTGCTGCGCGATGTCGACTCTTCCTATTATCTGCGCCAGGAAAAGAACGGCTTCAATCTCGGGCCCTACGAGCGCAACTGCCGCGCCCATTGGGCCACGCCTGACGATCCGATGCCGGAGGACTTTTCGTTCCAGCTCTTTCCCGACGATCTCGACCGGCTCGAATGGTACATCAACGACGCCGTCGCCCGGGTGCCGATTTTGGGCACCGCCGGCCTGACCAAGGTGATCAACGGCCCCATTCCCTACACGCCCGATGGCAATCCGCTGATCGGCCCGATGCCCGGCGTCCCCAATGCGTTTGAGGCCTGCGTGTTCACCTTCGGCATCTGCCAGGGCGGCGGCGCCGGAAAGGTGCTCGCCGAGTGGGTGACGAAGGGCCAGACCGAATGGGACATGTGGTCCTGCGACCCGCGCCGCTTCACCGCATTCTGTGACCGGGACTATTGCGTCGACAAGGGCATGGAGGTCTACGGCCACGAATACGACATGCACTTCCCGCACCATGCCTGGCCCGCCGGCCGCGACAGGAAACTCTCGCCGGTGCACGACCGCATCAAGGCGCTCGGCGCTGAGTTCGGCGCCTACAACGGCTGGGAGCGGGCCAACTGGTATGCCCGTCCGGGCGACGATTTGAGCGAAGAGGCGACCCGCACCTGGGCGCGGGAAGGCGCCTGGTTCGGGGCGGTGCGCGAGGAATGCCTGGCGGTGCGCGACGCCGCCGGCATTCTCGACCTGCCCGGCTTCTCGCGCTACCGGCTGCAGGGCGAAGGCGCCCGCGCCTGGCTCGCAACCATGACCACCGGCGCGGTGCCGAAGCCCGGCCGCATCGGGCTTGGCTATTTCGCCGACGAGCAGGGCCGCATCGTCACCGAGATGTCGATCATGGCGCTCGACGAGGACTTCTTCTTCCTCGTCACCGCCGCCACCGCGCAATGGCATGATTTCGAGTGGCTGCAGAAGCACATGCCCGAGGCCGCCGCCTTCACTCTCGCCGACGTCACGGAAGCCTTCGCCTGCCAGATCCTCTCCGGGCCGAAATCGCGCGCCATTCTGGCCGAGGTCTGCGACGGCGACCTGCAGAAGGGCTGGCTCACGCACCAGAGCGTCCAGATCGCCGGCCGCTGGTGCCAGATCGTCCGCGTGTCCTTTGCCGGCGAACTGGGCTGGGAGATCCACACCAAGACCGACGACACCGCCGCCATCTTCGATGCGGTGATGGCTGCCGGCCAGCCGCACGGGCTCAGGCCCTTCGGCATGTTCGCGCTCAACTCGCTGCGGTTGGAAAAGGGCTACCGCGCCTGGAAGGGCGACCTGTCGACCGACTACACCGTGCTGCAGGGCGGGCTCGAGCGCTTCGTCAAGTGGGACAAGCCGGACTTCATCGGCCGCGCCGCGCTTCAGGCGGAAAAGCAGGCAGGCGTCTCCAAGCGCTTCGTCACCCTGGTGATCGACGCCGGCGAGAACGACGCGCCCTATATGTCGACCATCTGGCACGATGGCCAGGTGGTGGGCGAGACCACGTCGGGCGGCTGGGGCCACCGCATCGAAAAATCCATCGCGCTCGGCATGCTGCGCTCCGACCTCACCGAGCCCGGCACGACGGTCGAAGTGGAGATCTTCGGCAAGCGCTTCGCCGCCACCGTCCAGCCCGACCAGCCTCTCTGGGATCCGGCCAATGAAAGGCTGCGGGCATGAGTCTGCCACGACTTATGAGCGCGGTTGTCCTGACGGCCCATGGCGGCCCCGAGGTGCTGCATTGGCGCGACGACGTGCCGGTTCCGCTGCCGCGGGATGGCGAGGTTCTGGTCGAGGTGCTGGCGGCGGGCGTCAACAACACCGACATCAACACCCGGCTCGGCTGGTATGCCAAAACCGCCACCGGCGGCACTGAAGAAGGCGATGTTCACGACGAGGGCGGTTTCGCCGGCGCGCTCGAATTCCCGCGCATCCAGGGCGCCGAATTCTGCGGCCGTATCGTCGCAATCGGCTCCGGGGTGACCGGTTGGTCGCTCGGCCGGCGCGTCATCTGTCCCACCAACCAGCCGGAGCCGACAGACACGGCCCCGACTGCCTATGTGGCGCTGGGCTCGGACTACGATGGTGCCTTCGCCTGGTATTGCCGCGTGCCGGCCCGCCACCTCTATGACGTCACCGAGTCGCCGCTGTCCGATGTCGAGATCGCTGCATTGCCCTGCGCTTTCGGAACCGCCGAGAACCTGTTGAGCCGGTCGGATGTCAGGCAGGGAGACCGGGTGCTGGTGACCGGCGCGTCCGGCGGCGTCGGGCTTGCGGCCGTGCAGCTTGCAAAGTTGCGCGGCGCCCTTGTCACCGGCCAGTGCGCCGCGCCCAAGGCGGAAGCGGTGCGCGCGGCGGGCGCCGGCATCATCCTCGACCGGGGCGCGACGCCGGAACCGCACAGTGCGGATGTCGTCATCGACGTGGTTGGCGGCGCGAAATGGGGAACGCTGATCGGCGCGTTGCGACCGGCCGGGCGTTACGCGGTCTCCGGCGCCATTGCCGGTCCCATTGTCGAGGCGGATCTCCGGATGCTCTATCTCAACGATCTGACCCTGTTCGGCTGCACCTTCCAGCCGCCCGAGGTCTTCCAGCGCCTCGTCCGGCTGATCAATCAGGGCCTGGTGAGGCCGCTGGTTTCTGCGATCTATCCGCTGCGCGACATCGCGCGGGCGCAGGTCGACTTTCTCTCCAAGCAGCATCCGGGCAAACTTGTGCTTGTCCCGGCGGAGCCCCGCGCATGAGCAAGCCAATCCCCTCCAAGGCCCGCGCCGTCATCATTGGCGGCGGTGTTTCCGGCTGCTCGGTCGCCTATCACCTGGCCAGGCTCGGCTGGACCGATGTGGTGCTGCTTGAGCGCAAGCAATTGACCTGCGGCACCACCTGGCACGCCGCCGGCCTGATCGGCCAGTTGCGCGGCTCGCAGAACATGACGCGGCTGGCCAAATATTCGCGCGACCTCTATGTCCGGCTCGAAGAAGAGACCGGCATCGGCACGGGCATGAAGCAGAACGGCTCCATCACCGTGGCGCTGACCGAGGAACGCAAGCAGGAGATCTACCGCCAGGCCTCGCTCGCCCGCGCCTTCGACATCGACGTGCGCGAGATCTCGCCCGAGGAGGCGGGGCAGATGTATCCGCATCTCAATGTTTCCGACGTCAGGGCGGCAGTGCATCTGCCGCTCGACGGCCAGTGCGATCCGGCCAACATCGCCATGGCGCTGGCCAAGGGCGCCCGCCAGCACGGCGCCAGCATCATCGAGGGCGTCAAGGTGATCGAGGTGCTGTCGGCCAACGGCCGCGTCACCGGCGTGGTTTGTGAGCAGGGCGGCGAGCAGTACACCATCGAGACCGAACACGTGGTCAACGCCGCCGGTTTGTGGGGCAGGGATCTGGCGGCGAAATCCGGCGTCACCGTGCCGCTGCATGCCTGCGAGCATTTCTACATCGTCACCGAACCGGTGCCCGGTCTGTCGCAATTGCCGGTGCTGCGCGTGCCCGACGAGCAGGCCTACTACAAGGAGGACGCCGGCAAGATCCTGCTCGGCGCATTCGAGCTCAAGGCCAAGGCCTGGCCGCCGCTGGGGACCAGCGTCCGCGAGGATTTCTGCTTCGATCAGCTGCCCGAGGACTTCGACCATTTCGCGCCGATCCTGGAGATGGCGGTCAACCGCATGCCGATGCTCGAGACGGTCGGCATCCACACCTTCTTCAACGGGCCGGAGAGCTTCACCCCCGACGACCGCTATTATCTCGGCGAGGCGCCGGAGATGAAGGGCTACTGGGTTGCCGCCGGATACAACTCCATCGGCATCGTCTCGTCGGGCGGCGCCGGCATGGCGCTGGCTCAGTGGATGAACGACGGCGAGCCGCCCTTCGACCTCTGGGAAGTGGACATCCGCCGCGCCCAGCCGTTCCAGAGGAACCGCGCCTATCTGCGCGAACGCGTCACCGAGACGCTGGGCCTGCTCTATGCCGATCACTTTCCCTATCGCCAGATGGCGACCGCGCGCGGCGTTCGCCGCTCGCCCATCCACGAGCATCTGAAAGCCCGTGGCGCCGTCTTCGGCGAGGTGGCGGGCTGGGAGCGGGCCAACTGGTTCGCCGGCGAAGGACAGGCTCGTGAGTATGAATACAGCTGGAACCGGCAGAACTGGTTTTTGAACCAGCGCGACGAACACATGGCTGTCAGGACCGGAGCCGGCCTGTTCGACATGACCTCCTTCGGCAAGATCCGGGTCGAGGGCCGCGACGCGCTCGCCTTCCTGCAGCGGCTCTGCGCCAATGAGATGAATGTCGAGCCGGGGCGCATCGTCTACACCCAGATGCTCAACAGCCGCGGCGGAATCGAATCCGATCTCACCGTCACGCGGCTGTCGGAGACCGCCTTCCTGCTGGTCGTGCCTGGCGCCACGTTGCAGCGCGATCTGGTGTGGCTGCGCAAGCACCTTGCCGACGAGTTCGTCGTCGTCACCGACATTACCGCGGCTGAAAGCGTGCTCTGCGTCATGGGACCGAAATCGCGGGAACTGATCTCGCGGATCAGCCCGAACGATTTGTCCAACGCGGCCCATCCCTTCGGCTGCGCGCGCGAGATCGAGATCGGCATGGGGCTCGCCCGCGCCCACCGCGTCACCTATGTCGGCGAACTCGGCTGGGAGCTCTATGTCTCGACCGACCAGACCGCCCATGTCTTCGAGGCGCTGGAGGAAGCCGGCG
This sequence comes from Hoeflea marina, assembly GCF_003182275.1. Lineage (GTDB taxonomy): Bacteria > Pseudomonadota > Alphaproteobacteria > Rhizobiales > Rhizobiaceae > Hoeflea > Hoeflea marina. The sequence continues at coordinate 202,082 of NZ_QGTR01000003.1, read as the reverse complement.
CCGATATCGGCCTCAAGCTCTGCGGGCTGCACACGCTCGATTCCTGCCGCATCGAAAAGGCCTTCCGCCATTTCGGTCACGACATCACCGACGAGGACCATGTGCTCGAGGCGGGCCTGGGCTTTGCGGTGAAGACCGGCAAGGGCGAGTTCATCGGCCGCGAAGCGGTGCTGCGCAGGCAGGAAGCGGGGCTCGCGCGCCGGCTGGTCCAGTTCCGGCTCGTCGATCCCGAGCCGCTGCTCTTTCACAACGAGGCCCTCGTGCGCGATGGCCGCATCGTCGGCACGGTGACCTCGGGCAATTACGGCCATTTCCTGGGAGGCGCCATCGGGCTCGGCTACGTGCCCTGCCTGGGCGAGAGCGCCGCGGACATGCTGCAATCCGTCTACGAGATCGAGGTCGCCGGCACCCGCCACGCGGCCATCGCCGCGCTCAAGCCGATGTATGATCCGACCGCCGAGCGGGTGCGCGCCTGAGCGCATTCGCCGAGACATGCTGAAATGACCTTGCCGGTTGGGGTTCACCGGCGCCGATCCTGCGGGAGTAGGACATGCTGCAACCCGACAACACCAACATCCCCCCGGATGCCGACGCAATCGACCGTCTGGTCGCCGGCCACCGCCCCGGCCACGGCCTCGTCCGTGACTTCTACCATGATCCCGCCATCTACCAACGCGACATGGAGCGGCTGTTCCGCCGCCATTGGCACTGCATCGCCCATGAGAGCGTGATTCCGAACCTCAACGATTTCGAGGTCTTCCGCATCGATACCGAGCAGGTGATCGTCACCCGCCTGTCGGACGGCACCGTGCATGCCATGCTCAATGTCTGCCGGCATCGCGGCGCCGAGGTCTGCACCAAGCCCAAGGGCAACGCCCGCGCCTTCGTCTGTCCGTATCATGCATGGGCCTACGGCAACGACGGCAGCCTCAAGGCTGCCCGGCTGATGCCGAAGGAATTCCGCCGCGAAGACCATGGTCTGAAGAAGCTGCATGTCCGCGTCGTCGAGGGACTGATCTTCATCTGTTTTGCCGACGAACCGCTGCAGTTCGACGAGGTCGAGCGGCTGCTGCGCGCAACCTGCGGCCAGTATGGCTGGGCCAGCGCCAAGGTCGCCCACCGCCGGTCCTATCCGGTCGACGCCAACTGGAAACTGGCCGTCGAGAACTATGTCGAATGCTACCATTGCGGCCCCGCGCATCCGGAATATTCCCAGACCCACGCGCTGGAAAAGCCGCTGCACCTCATCGAGGCGCTCAACATCGCCATGGAGGCGCGCACCTGCGCGCTCGGCATCGAGGTGGGATCCGGCAACCATTGGCAGACCTCGCGCGAGGGCGCCGAGGCGATCCATGCCTTCCGCTATGCGCTCTATGAAGGTGTGCAGAGCGGCAGCGAGGATGGCAGCCCGGTCGCGCCGCTGATGGGCCGCTTTACCGACTTCGATGGCGGTGTCACCTCGATCCATCTCGGCGGCACCACATTCCTCGTCTGCTATCCCGACCACGGCATGATCTACCGCTTCATCCCGATCTCGCCCGAGCGTTGCGAGATGGAGCTGATCTGGCTGGTTGATGGCAAGGCGGAGGAGGGCACGGACTACGATCTCGCCAAGCTCACCTGGCTGTGGACCGTGACCACGCAAGAGGACAAGACCATCATCGAGCACACGGCCCGCGGCGTCAAATCGCATTACTTCGTCCCCGGTCCGATCGCGCCGATGGAGCAGAACGAGCTGCGTTACATCGAATGGTATCTCGACGAGATCAGCCGGCCCTGACCGGCCGGCGCATCAACCGACACAACTGGGGTGACACATATGCGCTACGGCTATATCGGGCTGGGCAATCTCGGCGGCCACCTGGCGGCAAGCCTGCTGCGCGAGGGCTTCGAGGTCACGGTCTTCGACCGTGACGCGAGCCTCGCGGACCGCCATGCGGCGATCGGCGGCCGGGTGGCGGCGAGCGCACGGGAGCTGGCGGCGGAATGCGACGCCATCCTCACCTGCCTGCCGTCGCCGGTGGTGTCGGAGGCGGTGCTCGATGACATCCTGCCGGTGATGCGGCCCGGCGCCAGCTGGATCGAGATGTCGACGCTCGGCCGTGACGACATCGTGCGGCTGGCGGCCAAGGCCGAGGCCCGCGGCGTCAAGGCGATGGAGGCGCCGGTGACCGGCGGCGTGCATCTCGCCGGCCAGGGCAAGATCACCGTGCTTGCCGGAGGCGATCCGGACCTGTTCGAACTCCACCGCCCGGCCTTCGAGGCGATGGGCGGCAAGATCTTCCACATGGGCCCGCTCGGCTCGGCGGCGGTGATCAAGGTGATCACCAACATGCTGGCTTTCATTCACCTGGTGGCCGACGGCGAGGCCTTGATGCTCGCCAGGCGCGGCGGCCTCGATCTCGGCAAGGCCTGGGAGGCGATCGCTGCCAGCTCCGGCTCCAGCTTCGTCCACGAAACCGAGGGCCAGCTGATCCTCAACGGCAGCTACGACATCGCCTTCTCGATGGACCTGGCGCTCAAGGATCTGGGCTTTGCTCTGAGTTTCGGCCGCGAATTCGGCGTGCCGATGGACCTGGCGGCGCTGACGGCGCAGACCTTCCTGCGCGGCAAGGCGGCCTATGGCGGGGCGGCTCAATCGACCCAGATCGTCAAGCTCCTTGAGGATCAGCTCGGCACCGATCTGCGCGCGCCGGGTTTTCCGTCGCGGCTCGAATAGGGGTCAGCCGGTGGCGAGCAGGTCGCGCACCGCCGCGGCGATCACCGTCTCCTCGTCGGCATTGACCACATGCACAGAGCGGGGGCTGTGCTTCGAGCTGATCGTGCCGGCGTTGGCCTGATTGGCATCCTCGTCGATCTGGAAGCCGAGCCAGCCCAGCGACTGCAAAGTCGCCCGGCGAACGGCCGCCGAGTTCTCGCCGATGCCGCCCGAGAAGATAAGCCCGTCGCAGCCACCGATCGCGGTCATCGCCGCGCCGATTTCCTGCACCAGCCGGTCGACGAACATGGCGATGGCGAAGGCCGCGTCCTCGCTGTCGCTTCCGGCCAGCGTGCGCATGTCGGCGGAAAGGCCGGACACGCCCTTGAGGCCGGCGCCCTGGTTGAGCAATCTGCCGACCGCGGCGAGGTCGCCGCCGTGGCGCTCGACGAGCCACAGCACCGCGCCGGGGTCGAGCCGGCCCGGCCGCTGGCCCATCATCAGCCCGTCGAGCGGCGTGAAGCCCATCGAGGTGTAGAGGCTCCGGCCGTCGACCATGCCGGCGAGGCTGCAGCCATTGCCGAGATGGCAGGCGATGACGCGGCCGGCCGCCAGATTGAGATCGGCTAGCCGGCTGGCGATGTGCTGGTAGGACAGGCCGTGGAAGCCGTAGCGCAGCAGGCCTTCCCGCGCGAAGCTGCGCGGCAGCGGCATTTCCTGGCGCAGTGCCGGAACGCTGCGGTGGAAGGCGGTGTCGAAACAGGCGACCTGCGCCACGCCCGGCACGGCATCGGCGACGGCGTCGATGCCGGCGAGATTGTGCGGCTGGTGTGCCGGGGCCAGCGGCGCCAGCGCGGCAATTCCCTCGCGCAGCTCGGGCGTGATCCGCGCCGGCCGATCGAAATCGCGGCCGCCGTGCACCACCCGGTGGCCGACGCCGGCAGGTCTGCCGGCGCGCGGCAGGATCACCTCGCCCATCAGGTGCTGCAGGATCGCGGCATGGGTCGGCTCCACGCCGGACAGCGGCACGGCCGCGCCGCCGTCGAGCCGCAGTGCCGGCTCTCCGCCCGTGCCGATCCCCTCCGCCAGCCCGGTGACCCGGCGCTGCAGATCCTCGCCGAACACCGCGAACTTGATCGAGGACGATCCGCAGTTCACAGCCAGCAGGGAGAGGCTTTCAGCCAGCTTACTGATCCTTCAGCGTGCGGCGGAGCGCGTCGACGATCTCGTCGACATGACCTCGCTCGGCGACGAAGGACGGCGCGACGATGGCCGAATCCCCTGTCCATTTCACATGGCAGCCGTTCCAGAACAGGCTCTTCTGCAACTCGTTGCCGCGTGCGCCCGGCTTGCCTTCCAGCGGGAACACCTCGACGCCGGCCATCAGGCCGATGCCGCGGATGTCGCGCACGATCGGCAGGTCCTTGAGCGACCAGATCGCATCAAGAAAATAGTCCGACAGCTCGGCCGCCTTTTCGAACAGGCCCTCTCGCTCGTAGATGTCGAGCGTGGCGATGCCCGCCGCGCAGGCTGCCGGGTGGCCGGAATAGGTGTAGCCGTGGAAGAACTCGATGGCGTTCTCGGGGGCGGCACCGGTGATGGTCTCGTAGACATGGTCGGTGGCCGCCACTGCTCCCATGGGTATCGCACCGTTGGTCAGCGCCTTGGCCATGGTCATGATGTCGGGCTGGACGCCGAACTTCTGCGACGCGAACGGCGCGCCGAGGCGGCCGAAGCCGGTGATGACCTCGTCGAACACCAGCAGGATGCCGTTGTCGTCGCAGATCTTGCGCAGCCGTTCGAGATAGCCCTTCGGCGGGACCAGGGTGCCGGTCGATCCGGCCACCGGTTCGACGAAGACGGCGCCGATGGTCGAACCGCCATAGGTCTGGACCATGCGCAAAAGGTCGTCGGCGAGCTCGGCGCCGTGCTCGGGCTGGCCGCGCTCGAACAGATGCGCCTCGTCCCAGGTGTGGCGCATCATGACGATGTTGGGCATCACGACGGGGAAGGTCTCGCGGTTGCGCACCATGCCGGCGAGCGACACGCCGCCGATGTTGACTCCGTGATAGGCGCGCTCGCGCGAGACGAAGCGCAGCCGCTGGCCCTGGCCGCGGGCGCGGTGATAGGCCATCACCATCTTCAGGGCGGTGTCGATGGATTCGGAGCCGGAATTGACGAAGAAGACATGGTTGAACGGGTCGGGCAAGAGTTGCGCCAGCCGGTCGGCGAACTCGAAGGATTTCGATTGCCCGAGCTGGAAGGGCGATGTGTAGTCGTTCTCCAGCATCTGCGCATGGACCGCATCGGCGATTTCCCTGCGGCCGTGACCGGCGGCGACATTGAACAGGCCGGAAGAACCGTCGATCAGCTTGTCGCCATTCTGGTTCCACAGATACATGCCCTCGCTTTTCCGAACCATCCGCGGGGAAGCCTTGAATTCCCGGTTGGAGCTGAAAGGCATCCAGTGGGCCTCGAGCGCGTCGTTGCTCAACGGTGCGCCACCACTTGGCTTGTTGGTCACGTTCATGTCGGCTCTCCCGGTCTGATCCGGTCAAATCCAATTTGCACCGGCGCTAAGAATTGGCTGGGAATCAACACCGAAATGGGGCCAACTAGTAGTGCCAGATTGTCTGCACCAGCGAGCCAACACTCACGACCGGAGGAATCACCTGCTTCATGCGCGACCTCGTCTTCACCATCAACCGCGGCGATCCGCTGTCGCTGCAGAACCAGATCCAGGCCAAGTTCGTTTCCGCCATTCTCTCGGGCACGCTGGCCAAGGGCACCCCCGTGCCATCGACCCGGCTCCTGGCCACGCGGCTGAAGATCTCGCGAAACACGGTGACGCTCGCCTACCAGGCGCTGCTGATCGACGGCTATCTGGAGGCGCGCGAGCGCTCCGGCTTTTTCGTCGCGCGGGACATTCCCCGGACCAGCCGTCCAGCCGCACAGCGGGCGAAGGTCGCCGATGCCGACCTCTCCGAGCGCTTCGCCATGCGGCCGTCGCACCAGTCCAACATCTCCAAGCCTTCGAACTGGCACGATTTTCCGTTTCCCTTCATCTACGGCCAGACCGATCCGGCGCTGTTCCCGATTCACGAATGGCGCGACTGCACCCGCCAGGCTGTCAGCCGCAAGCTGGTGGAATCCTGGACCGATGATTCCATCAACAAGGACGACGCCGAGTTCGTCGACCAGATCCGTCAGCGGCTCTTGCCACCGCGCGGCATCGAGGCCTCGCCCGACGAGATCCTGGTGACGCTTGGCGCCCAGAACGCGCTCTACATCCTGGCGAGCCTGCTCTCCGGCGAGCGCAACCACATCGGCGTCGAGGATCCCTGCTATCCCGACGCCCGCAACATCTTCCGTCTGCATGCCCGGTCCGTCGCGTCCCTGCCGATCGATGCCGAGGGACTGGTGCTGGGGCCGGAACTGCGCGCCTGCAACGTCGTCTACACCACGCCGTCCCATCAACTGCCCACCAATGTGACCATGAGCGTCGAGCGCCGCCGCGAACTGGTCGCCTGGGCGCGAGCGTCGAACGCGATCATCATCGAGGACGATTACGAGTTCGAGGCCAATTTCACCGGGGAGGCGGTGCCGGCGCTCAAGTCGCTCGATGAGAGCGGCAACGTCGCCTATGTCGGGACTCTCTCCAAGTCCATCGTTCCGGGCCTGCGCATAGGCTACCTGGTCGGCTCGAAGCGGCTCATCGAGGAGGCGCGCGCGCTGCGGCGGCTGATGTACCGCCATCCGCCGGGCAACAACCAGCGCGTCACCGCGCTGTTCCTGGCGCTCGGTCATCACGACACGCTGGTCGGCCGCATGCAGCGCGCCTATCGCGAGCGCTGGGCGATCCTCGATCGCGCCGTCACCGAGGCCTTTCCCGGCTGGGCCCGGACATCGCGTTTTGGCGGCACCGCCTTCTGGATGCGCGGGCCCGACTGGCTCGACGCGGTGGAACTGGCGCGCAAGGCGGCCGAATACGGGGTGCTGATCGAGCCGGGACAGGTCTTCTTTGCCGATCCCTGGCACGGCAAGAATACTTTCCGGCTCGGATTTGCCTCCATTCCCGCCGAACGCATCGCCCCCGGAATTGCGGTGCTGGCCCGGGCGGCGGGCGAACTGGCCAGGGGTCGGTCCATGGCGCCGGGGTGAAAAGCGGAACTGCTGGTCCCATGGCTCTTTGGATTGGGGCCATCTGGCACTACTGGAGCCGCCGCTCTCGCCCCTAGAGTCCGGTCAAGGTCGGCAGGTCCGGCCATCATGACATGCGGGAGGAACAGACGATGAAGATGACCACCGAGGAAGCCTTTGTGAAAGTGCTGCAGATGCACGGCATCGAGCATGCCTTCGGCATTATCGGCTCGGCCATGATGGCGATATCCGATCTGTTCCCGCGTGCCGGCATCAAGTTCTGGGATTGCGCCCATGAGTGCAACGGCGGCATGATGGCCGACGGCTTCACCCGCGCCACCGGCAAGATGTCGATGATGGTGGCTCAGAACGGCCCCGGCATCACAAACTTCGTCACCCCGGTCAAGACCGCCTACTGGAACCACACGCCACTGCTGCTGGTCACGCCGCAGGCCGCCAACAAGACCATCGGCCAGGGCGGCTTCCAGGAGATCGAGCAGATGAAGCTGTTCGAGGACATGGTCTGCTACCAGGAAGAGGTGCGCGACCCATCCCGCATCGCCGAGGTGCTCAATCGCGTCATCATGAAGGCCTGGCGCGGCTGCGGTCCGGCCCAGATCAACGTGCCGCGCGACATGTGGACCCAGGTCATCGACATCGACCTGCCGCAGGTGGTCGAGATCGAGCGGCCGCGTGGCGGATCGACCGCCATCGCGAGAGCGGCGAAGCTGCTGTCGGAAGCGAAGAACCCCGTCATCCTCAACGGCGCCGGCGTGGTGCTGTCGGGCGCCATCGATGCCTCGCGCAAGCTCGCCGAGCGGCTCAGCGCCCCGGTCTGCTGCGGCTATCAGCACAATGACGCCTTTCCCGGCAGCCACCCGCTCGCCGTCGGGCCGCTCGGCTACAACGGTTCCAAGGCGGCCATGGAAATCATCGCCGGCGCCGATGTCGTGCTGGCGCTCGGCACCAGGCTCAATCCGTTCTCGACCTTGCCCGGCTACGGCATCGACTACTGGCCCAAGAACGCCGCCATCATCCAGGTCGACATCAATGCCGACCGCATCGGCCTGACCAAGAAGGTGTCCGTCGGCATCCAGGGCGACGCGCGGCTCGTCGCCGAGGAAATCCTCGCACAGCTCTCGCCGTCGGCCGGCGACGCCGGCCGCAAGGACCGCGAGGCCATGGTCCACCGCGTCCGCTCCGGCTGGCTGCAGCAGCTCTCCTCGATGGATCACGAGGACGATGATCCGGGCACCAGCTGGAACGAGCGCGCCCGCAACCGCGAGCCCGAGCGCATGAGCCCGCGCATGGCCTGGCGCGCCATCCAGCAGGCGCTGCCCAAGGATGCGATCATTTCGTCGGACATCGGCAACAACTGCGCCATCGGCAACGCCTATCCGAGCTTCGAGGAAGGTCGCAAATACCTGGCCCCTGGCCTGTTCGGGCCCTGCGGCTACGGATTTCCCGCCATTCTCGGCGCCAAGATCGGCAAGCCGGACGTGCCGGTGGTGGGCTTCGCCGGCGACGGCGCCTTCGGCATCTCGATGAACGAGATGACTGCCTGCGGCCGCAACAACTGGCCGCCGGTGACGATGGTCATCTTCCGCAACTACCAGTGGGGCGCGGAAAAGCGCAACACCACGCTGTGGTTCGACGACAACTTCGTCGGCACCGAGCTCAATCTCGGCGTCGAATACGCCAAGGTGGCCGAGGCCTGTGGCGTCAAGGGCGTCCAGGTCCGCTCGATGGCGGAATTGACGGCGGCGCTTGCCGATGCCATCGAGGGCCAGATGCAGCGCAACGAGACGACGTTCCTCGAAGTCGTTCTCAACCAGGAACTCGGGGAACCCTTCCGCCGCGACGCCATGAAGAAGCCGGTCTCGGTCGCCGGCATCAGCCCGGACGACATGCGCCCGCAGGCCGGTGCCTGAGACGGACCTGCTCGGCCTCCTCGGGCTGACCGCGCCGCAGGCCGCCGTCGCAGCGCTCGTGCTGCTGGCGGCGGGCTTCGCCCGCGGCTATTCCGGCTTCGGCTTCTCCGCCGTCACCGTCGCCGGCCTGTCCTTCGTGGTCGAGCCGGCGCTGGCGGTCCCGGTGGCCGTGCTGCTCGAGGTGGCGGCCAGCATCCTGCAGGGCCGCAGCATCTGGCGCGACATCGACTGGAAGTTGGCCGGCGCGCTGCTGGCCGGCGGCCTGGCCGGGAATCCGGCGGGCGTGCTGCTCTTGGCGATTGCCGATCCCTCCACGCTGCGACTGGCTGTCTACGGATTCGTCGCCGCCGTCTGTCTGGTTCTGTTCCTCGTTCCGCCGGTGCCCCGAAACCTGTCGCTCGCCGCCTGGCTGGGCGTCGGTCTGATCGCCGGCGCCATCAATGGCGCGATGGCTCTCTCGGGTCTGTTCATCGTCACCGTCATGACGCTCAGCGCCACGCCGCCGTTCCGGATCCGGGCGACGCTGGTGGCTTATTTCTTTCTCAGCGACATCTATGCCGGGGTGCTGCTGGCCGGCGGCGGGCTGATTGGCCGCCAGACACTGCTCCTGGTGCTGTGCGCGCTGCCGTTGGTCGCTGTCGGCATCGTGCTTGGGTCCAGACGGTTTCTGGCCGCCTCGGACGCGGGATTCCGCCGTGCGACACTGATATTGTTGCTCTGCATCGCGGTTTCCGGAATAATCCGCCTGATCCTGACGTCCTGATGCGGGCGCGGAAGCGAGGCGCCGGTCCTTGGCTACATGGTGTGTTGCAAACTGGCGCTAAGGACGGAAACGCGCTTGTACTCTAATCAGATCGGAGAGTCCGGTTTCGCCATTCCCATCGCGGATGGCGTGGATAACGGACCGGAGAATGGTGGAACAGCAGCAGTCCGGTCGCGCATCGGGACGGTCGAGCCGTCCGGCGCCAGAATCGGGATTGGTCATTGGATTGACCGGATCGTCCGGTCAAGGAACGGGAGTGCACTATGAAACAGTCTGTGAAATTCATGATGGGCGTCGCAGCCGCAGCGGTCATGGCCGGTGCCGGCTTTTCGACCCATGCGGCGGCCGAAGAGCTGACGGTCGCCTACTTCCTCGAATGGCCGACACCCAACCAGTTCGCCCAGGCCAACGGCCTGTACGAGGAGGCTCTCGGCATGAAGGTGAACTGGGTGTCCTTCGATGCCGGCACCGCGATGTCGGCGGCCATGGCGTCGGGCGACGTGCAGATTTCGTTCTCGCAGGGAATTCCGCCCTTCGTGGTTGCCACGTCCGCCGGCCAGGACCTGCAGGTCGTCGACGTCGCCGTCTCCTATTCCGACAACGACAACTGCGTCGTCCGTTCCAATCTCGAGATCACCAAGGACAACGCCAAGGAACTTGAAGGCAAGGAAGTCGGCGTGCCGCTCGGCACTGCCGCCCATTACGGATTCCTCAAGCAGATGGCGCATTTCGGTGTCGACGTCTCGACCATGAAGGTCGTCGACATGTCGCCGCCCGACGGCGCGGCCGCCTTTGCCAATGGCAATCTCGACATGGTCTGCGGCTGGGGCGGGGCGCTGCGCCGCATGAAGGAGCACGGCAATGTGCTCTTGAACGGCGCCGAAAAGGAAGCGCTCGGCATCAAGGTCTTCGATGCCACCACGGTCTCGACCGCCTGGGCGAAGGAACATCCCGAGGTGCTGGCCAAGTTCCTCAAGGTCACGGCCGACATGAACGCCAAATATGCCGGTGGCGGCGCAGAGGAAATGCTGCCGGTTCTCGCCAAGGCAGCCGGCATGGATGAAGCAGCCACCAAGGACACCCTTGCCGGCTTTGCCTTCCCGACCGTCGATGAGATGCTGAGCCCGGAATGGCTCGGCGGCGGCACCCAGACCTTCCTCAAGGAAGTGGCCGACTTCTTCGTCGCCCAAGGCACCATCGACAAGGCGCGCGATTCCTATGACAGCGCCGTCGACGCCAGCTACCTCGAGGCAGCCTCGAAGATGTGATGCGAGCGGCCGTCCGCTTGAGCGGGCGGCCATTTCCGCGCAGGGCGGTCCGTTGCGGACAGGGCCACGATCATCACAGGGGAACGCAGTGTCCGGACTGAAAATCGACAATATCTCCATGCGTTTCGAACTGCCCAACGGCGGATCCGTGCAGGCCTTGCAGAATGTCTCGCTCGACATTGCCAAGGGCGAACTGATGTCGGTGCTCGGACCTTCGGGCTGCGGCAAGACAACCCTGCTCAACATCGTCGCCGGGTTCCTGGCGCCCACCTCGGGCAGGGTGGAGCTCAATGGCCACGTGGTCACAGGACCGGCGGCCGAGCGCGGCATGGTGTTCCAGCAGGGCGCGCTGTTCGAATGGATGAGCGTGCGCAAGAACGTGTCCTTCGGCCCCGACATGAAGGGCATGCCGAAGGCTCAGAGCCGCGAGATCGTCGATCATCTGCTCGACACCGTCGGCCTGCGCGATTTCAAGGACAAGGCAGTCTACGAGCTCTCCGGCGGCATGCAGCAGCGCGTGGCGCTGGCCCGCTGCCTCGCCAACGATCCCGATGTCATCCTGATGGACGAGCCGCTGGGCGCGCTCGACGCGCTGACCCGCGAGAAGATGCAGGGCCTGGTGCTCAAGCTGTGGAAGGAAACCGGCAAGACCATCATCCTGATCACCCACTCGGTCGAGGAGGCGTTGCTTCTGGGTGAACGACTGGTGGTGATGGCGCCGCGCCCCGGCCGGCTGCACCGCGAATACCGGCTGCCCTTTGCCGAAATGGGCGTCAACGCCGACCTGCGCCAGGTCAAGAAACATCCGGATTTCGCCAGCAAGCGCGAGGAAATCCTCAGCATGATCTGGGACATGGAAGAGGAAATCATGGGTCGCACGGAGAGCGTGGCATGACCATCCTTCTCATCTATGTCGCCATCTTCGCCGCCGCCATGACGGGTTACAGCCTGGTGCGCGGCCTGTTCACGCGCAAGCATGACTTCACCAGCCTCAAGACCGTGACCTTCGGCGACGAGAGCGCGGTCAGCTCCAACCGGGTGGCGTCCATCATCTCGGTGCTGTCGATCTTTCTGATCTGGTGTTCGTTCACCGGTTCCACGCTGGTTCCCGGCTTCCTGCACGTGCCCGGCCCCTTTGTCGGCAAGGCCAGCATCGCCTACCAGGCCACCGCGCCGGACGGCAGCACCGACGACGGCATCATCCTGGTCGACGTGCACCAGGCCTCCGAGGCGGCCGACCTGGCTCCCCTCGACGCGGCCGCCGATGTCGGCTTTGCCCGGGACCGGTCGCTCGACATGGTTGCCTGGCGCTCGACGCTGATCTCGCGCAACGACCTCCTGCCCGATGCGCCGGAGGCTGTGATCACCTCCGTCGACGGCAGGCCGGTCACCCCCAACGGCGAGATCGAAATCCCGAGCGGTCTGGTGCGGATGACCGACAAGGGCAGCCTGGCCTTCGAACCGGCCAAGGGCTGGCAGATGGAGCCGATCTGGCTGCCGGCGCCCGAAACCGTGGTCGCCCGCTTCATCGAGATCTCGAAAAACGGCTACCAGAACGTGACGCTGTGGGAAAACCTCTCCTGGTCGCTCTACCGTGTGCTGGTGGGCTTCTTTCTCGGCTCCATCGTCGGCGTCCCGCTGGGCTACGCCATGGGGCTCAACAGCTGGTTCCGCGGCTGGTTCGACCCGATCGTCGAGTTCATGCGGCCGGTGCCGCCGCTGGCGCTGATCCCGCTGATCATCATCTGGTTCGGCATCTGGGAAACCGGCAAGATCTCGCTGCTGTTCCTGGCAGCACTCTGGATCATGGTCATCGCCGCGCGCTCGGGCGTATCGGGCGTGCGCATCACCAAGGTCCACGCCGCCTATTCGCTTGGCGCCTCGAAATGGCAGCTGCTCACCCGTGTCATCGTGCCCAATTCGCTGCCCGAGATCTTCACCGGCGCCCGCGTTGCCATGGGCGTGTGCTGGGGAACGGTGGTGGCGGCCGAACTGGTGGCGGCCGAGAAGGGCGCCGGCAAGATGATCATCGCCGCCTCGAAGTTCCAGAACACCGACATCGTCATCATGGGCATCATCCTGATCGGCATCATCGGCTATTCGATCGACATCCTCATGCGGATGGCTGAGAAATGGCTCATCCCCTGGAAAGGCAAGGCCTGAGCGAAGGTCGCGGCGCGCTTGACGCTGCGACCGGAATGTCGGACATATCCGCGCCGGTCACGGTCGCCGGCGCCTGCCGCCCCGCGCGCGGGCGCGGTGATCGACATCGCAGTCGCCAAAACATACAGCGTGAATTCTGATTCACGCGATGTGCCTTGGCTCTTTATAATCGAGCATGTCGTGATCCCGAAGCCGCTGCACGCATTCGGGCGGCATGCGTCAGCAGGAAGGCAGGTCTCCGTGAGCCGCACCATTTACATCCTCAACGGCCCCAATCTCAACCTGCTGGGCAAGCGTCAGCCGGAGATCTACGGTCATGAAACGCTCGCCGACGTGGAGGCGGAATGCCGCGCCGAAGCCGGCCGGCTCGGCCTGGAGATCAGGTTCGCCCAGTCCAACGCCGAATACCAGCTGGTCGACTGGATCCACGAGGCGCGCGAGACGGCGGCGGCGATCATCATCAATCCCGCCGCCCTGAGCCACACGTCGGTGGCCGTTCTCGATGCGCTCAACGCCTTTGACGGCGTGGTGCTGGAAGTCCACATTTCCAACATCCACAAGCGCGAGAGCTTCCGCCATCACTCCTTTGTCTCGGGGCGCGCCGACGGCGTCATCTGCGGCTTCGGCACCCAGGGGTATACGCTCGCGGTGCAGCGCGCCGGCCGCCTGCTGCAGAAGCAGTCATAGCGCCGAAGGCACGACCCGGCCGTCACCGGACTGCCGGGCCGGCTCAGCAAGGACCGCCCATGCCTCTTTCGATGATCTCGGCCGCGCTGGTGGCGGCCATTGTGGGCTTCGGCTCGACCATCGCGCTGGTGCTCGCCGCGGCGCTGGCCGTGGGTGCCTCGCCGGAGCAGACCACGTCCTGGATCGCGGCGATCTGCTTTGCCAAGGCGGCCGGCTCGGCGCTGCTGAGCACCTGGAAGCGGGTGCCGATCGTGCTGGCCTGGTCGACGCCGGGCGCCGCGCTGGTCGCTGCCTCCACCGGCGTCGATATCCACCAGGCCGTGGGCGCCTTCATCTTCGCCGCCGTCCTGATCGCGCTCACCGGCGTCATTCCGCCCGTCAACCGCGCGGTCAACGCCATACCGTCGGGCATCGCCTCCGGCATGCTTGCCGGCGTGCTGCTGCCGTTCTCGCTGGCGGTCGCCACCCAGGCGGTGGCCTTTCCGCTGCTGGTCCTGCCGCTGGTGGCGGTGTTCCTGCTCGTCCGTCTCGCCAATCCGCTGCATGCTGTGCTCGCCACCCTGCTGGCCGGCCTGGCGATCGCCTTTTCGTGGGGCGGCACCCCCTGGCCGCAGGTCTCGCCCGACCTGACGCCGCTTACCTTCATCGGGCCCGAATTCGCGCCCGGCGTGCTCATCGGGCTCGGCGTTCCGCTCTATCTCGTCACCATGGCCTCGCAGAATCTGCCGGGCTTCGCCGTGCTGCGCGCCAACGGCTTCACCCCGCCCGTCACCGCCGCGCTGGGCGTCACCGGCATTGCCTCCGCCGTCTCGGCGCTGTTCGGCGCCCACACCATTTCGATGGCCGCCATCACCGCGGCGATCTGCCTCGACGAGGGGGTGCATCCCGACCGCGACCAGCGCTGGAAGGTCGGGCTGGTCTATGCCGCGATCTGGGCCGTGCTCGGCATGCTCGGCCCGGTGATCATCGCCACGATCATCGCCATGCCTGCAGCCATCATCGCGGTCATCGCCGGCCTGGCGCTGGTCTCGCCGCTGATCGGCGCGCTCACCTCTGCCTTCGAGGTGCCGACGACCCGCTTCGCCGCCGCCGCCACCTTCATCGTCACCGCCTCCGGCATCGCCGCCTTCGGGGTCGGCGCGGCATTCTGGGGCCTGGCCGCCGGCTTGCTGGTGCATGGGCTCGAAGAGATCAGGCGACGGATCGCGTGACAACGTGATCGAGCTCGGTCTTCCGCCCGCGGCAATGGCCGATTCCAGCCTGAAGACATAGGTTGTCTTGAATATAGACGTACATTTATATATGCTGGCCGGGCTGGAAGCCGTCGGCGCCGGCATGCCGTGATCGCCGGCAAGGTGAAGCCTGTTCAGGAACCCGGAGGAATTGCCGATGTCGCCCCATCCCATCCGCATGGATGTCAGGCCGGAGGTCAAGGCGTTCTTCGACCCGGCCACCAACACGATCTCCTATGTCGTCAAGGATCCCGGATCGGCGGCCTGCGCGGTGATCGATACGGTGATGGACATCGACTATGCCGCCGGCCGCATCACCTACGGGCACGCCGACGCTATGATCGCTTATATCCGCGAGCACGGCCTTGAGCTCGAATGGATCATCGAGACGCATGTGCATGCCGACCATCTCTCCGCCGCGCCCTACATCCAGGGTGAGCTGGGCGGCCGGATCGGCATCGGCGACAGGATCATGGTGGTCCAGGACACCTTCGGCAAGATCTTCAACGAGGGCACCGAATTCCAGCGCGACGGCTCGCAGTTCGACGCGCTGTTTGCCGACGGCGACACCTACAGGGTGGGTGGCATGCAGGCCTTCGCCATCTACACGCCCGGCCACACGCCGGCCTGCATGGTGCATGTGATGGGCGACGCCGCCTTTGTCGGCGACACGCTGTTCATGCCCGACGGCGGCTCGGCGCGGGCCGATTTCCCAGGCGGCGATGCCGGCCAGCTCTATGATTCGATCCAGAAGGTGCTGGCGCTGCCCGACGCGATGCGGCTGTTCATGTGCCACGACTATGGCCCCAACGGCCGCGACATCGCCTGGGAGACGACCGTGGCGGCGGAACGCGAGCACAACATCCATGTCGGCGGCGGCAAGACTCGCGAGGACTTCATCCGCTTCCGCACCGAGCGCGACCGGCAACTGGCCGTTCCGAAGCTGATCATCCCCTCTTTGCAGGTCAACATGCGCGCGGGCGAGATCCCCCGGGACAAGGATGGCCGGCCGATGCTGAAGGTTCCGGTCAACGGCCTCTGACCGCATGGCGCAACGCGCAGTCTGCTTCGCCGCGCAGGGGGCAGCCGCGGTTTCATGTCTGGATCCGTGAGCAGTTCCGCCGCGACTTGTCCGAAATCAATGCCGCGGCCGTGCGATTCTGCCACAACAGCCCAGGCGGTCGCATCGACCCCGAAAAAGCCGCGCGTCGCGGCGAGGGCGTCGGTGGAGCCCGCCCTGGCCGGATTGCGGCCCGAACAGACATCTTTCCGCAAAGGAGACCGTCGTGACCCTGCACATCGGCGAAATCGCCCCGAATTTCCAGGTCGAAACCACTCAAGGCCCGATCGACTTCCATGCCTGGATCGGCAGGTCTTGGGTCTTCTTCTTCAGCCACCCGGCGGACTTCACGCCGGTCTGCACCACCGAACTGGGGCGCACGGCGCAACTCGCAGCTGCGTTCGCCGCCCGCAACGTCAAGTCCATCGGGCTCTCCACCGACACTGTCGCCGAGCACCGGGCCTGGATCGCCGACGTCGACGACACCCAGCACACGACGGTGGACTTCCCTGTCATCGCCGACCCGGACCTCAAGGTGGCCAAGCTGTACGGGATGATCCACCCGACCGAAAGCCTGACGGCAGCCGTGCGCGCGGTCTTCATCATCGATCCCTCGGCCAGGATCCGGCTGACCATGACCTATCCGATGAATGTCGGGCGCAATTTCGACGAGATCCTCCGGGTCATCGACGCCCTGCAGCTTGCCGATGCGCGCAGGATCGCCACGCCGGCGGACTGGCGCCCGGGCCAGCGGGTCATCATTCCGCCGTCCATCAGCGACGAGCAGGCGAGAGATCTGTTTCCGCAGGGCTGGAACGAGATCCGCCCCTGGCTCCGCACCACCAGCGTCAGCGATGCCGAAGCGGATGAAGCGGAATGAGAATGCATGTCGCCCGAAAGTGTGCAGCGGCTTCGGGACCACGGCATTCATGAATTCACGCGATGAGCTATAGGTCGGTCTGCAGCGGCGTCCTGAGGGCGGCGCAAGTCCGGCAGCCGCCGCGTCATCCGCTCAGGTCCCGCCCACCAGGCTGCGGAACTCGCCTTCGCCGATGATCCGGATCGGATATCCCTCGGCGGCAAGGTCTTCGGCCTTGCGGTGCTTGCTGCTCTTCTCCGCATCGGCGCGCATCGACGGATGATCGCCGCCAACGACGACGATGGTGGTCCGGTATCCGACCGTCGTCATCACCCGGCAGCCGGCGCGGGCGGCCATGCCGGCGGCGTCCTCGCGCGGCAGGCTGAGGTCGCCGCTGAAGACGATGGCTTCCCCGGCGAGGTGCCCGAGCGGATCGCCCGACCGGGCCCGCACCGCTGCCGGAAAGCGCGGGGAGGCCGCCTCCAGCCGTTTTGCAGGCGGCTTTGGCGGCGTTATCAGCGACCCGATGGACCAGCCCGTCCGGGCGGCGGCGATGGCCAGCAGGTGGCCGCAGGCGATCGCGTCGGCCAACGCGTCATGATGGGCGAAGTCGTGTCCGAGGAACCTGCAGACCTTGCCCAGCGAATAGCCGCCCCGCTCCTTCAGCTCCGGCCATGCCCTGCGCGCCACCGACAGGGTGTCGATCCAGCGGTAGTCCGGCATCGGCAGGTCGAAACGGGCCGAGGCGTTGGCAAGCGCCCTGCGGTCGAAGCTCGAATGGCTGACCAGCACATTGGCGCCGAGCGCCGGGTGCAGGTTGCGCATGATGTCGCTGAGCAGCATGGCGCCGGCCACGTCCGCCTTGCGGATGCCGTGGATGGCGATGTTGCCATGGTGGAAATCGCAGCCGGGATTGGCGAGCGATTTCCACCCGGCGGTGAGCCGGCCGTCCCGGAAGGTGGCGAGTCCCACCTGGCAGATCGTCCCCGGATCGGAATTGGCGGTTTCCACGTCGATGGCGATGAAGTCGAGGCCGGGGACATCGGCGCCGATGCGGCGGTCCGGGATCATGCCGGCGATCCCGCGGCTCTGGCCCGGGGCGGACGCCTCATCCGCCCGGACGCATCCGGATGGCCAGCAGGTCGATGCCCCTGCCGCCGCCGCTGATGTCGCTGTTGATGACGATGTGCCCCGGCGAACTCGGCGCCAGAGCCCGGTCATAGTCGAGATTGAACAGGATGTCGGTGGTCTCGTAGGTGACGTCGAACCGCCGCCGGCCGCAGTCACCCAGCGTCGAGAACTCGCATTTGACATAGATCTGCGTGGCGTCGTTGGTGGCCGAGCGGACGGTCAGGGCCAGCACCGACTTGCGGCCGGCCAGCGTCTGCAGCACATCGGCGCCGAGCGGGATCAGCACCTCGCCGTTCTGGTCGGCGGCGCGCGAGGTGATCCTGAGCGCCGGCGCGTCGCCGTCGGTGACGACCTCGGCCGTGGCGCTGCCGCGCGTCGAGACCGTCGCATCGCCCGCTGGATTGTAGACATCGGTCCATTCGCCGGAAAAGCCGCTGCCCGGCTCCAGCTGCCGCAACGCGCTGCCGTTGCCGGCGAAATCCTCCTCCGAGACGGTCGGCGGCGGGTTCGGCACGCCGGTGTCGCGCTCGGCGGCGGATTTGAAGGCGCCGCTTTCGGACGCGAACCAGATGCCGATGCCGATGAAGGAGGCCATCACGGCGCCGGAGAAGATGGCCGAATACACTGGCCGCTTGCGCCGCTTTCCGCGCTCCTTGGGGACGTGCACTTTCCTGGGCTGCTGCGGACGGCCGCGCGCTTCCGGAGTGACGGGGCTGGCCGCCCTTGCCGGGCCGCGTTCTCCTGCGGCCGGGGCGACGTCGAGCCGCCCCTCGCGGCTCTCGCCGGCCCCGCCCCGCGGATTGGTTGGCGATGGCGCCTGGTCCCAGTGGTCGGCGGCGGGCTCGGCCCGGCGGGTCTCCACCGGCGGCGCCGGCGGCGGGTCGAACCGGGAGACGTCCGGGGAGGAAGTTTGTGTCGACCGGGTCGGCGCTTCGGGAAAGTCGAAGGCCCGCGCGGAGGCCGGCGGCGCCTCCACCGGCGGCTGGGGCTGACGCTCGGGCGATGGCCGGTGGTCGGCCATCGAGCCCGGCGTTCCCGGCGGCGCCCACTCCGCCTCGATGCCGGCAATCAGGGCCTCGAGCCTGGCTTTCTGGTCCGCCGCGATCCCCGCCTCGGTGATGCCCTGGCGTTCCAGGCTGCGCTCCAGCGCCGTCCGCGCGGACTGGTAAATGCGCCCGCGCGCCTCGGCGCCGGGGATTCCGGCGCGGTCGAGCGCACTTCGTATGGCCGCTTCCATCCCTGTCAATGCCGGGTCCTTTGTTGAGGGCCGCGGTCCATGCCTTCGCATGTCCGGACCATCCGGTGGAAACCGCTTCCAACCTGCTGGTTTGGTAGGCCTTCGGCTGCCAAAACTCAAGGCCGTAGCGCGGGGGGCGGTGGATAAGCCCGCAAGGCAGGCGCGCGGCGATGCGGGTCGGGCGGGCTTTTCACTCCCCGAGAGGTCTGCTATGCAAATTGACGTTTGCGTAAACGTCATATTTCATTCCGCGAGGCGCCATGACCCTTCCAGCCATCCTGAAAACCCATCTTCGCCTTCCCGTGGTCGCCGCGCCGCTGTTCATCATTTCGCATCCGCCGCTGGTCATGGCCCAGTGCAAGGCCGGTGTGGTCGGCTCGTTTCCGGCACTCAACGCCCGCCCCGAGGCGCAGCTCGACGAATGGCTGGCCGAGATCACCGAGGGCCTGGCCGATCACAATGCGAAGAATCCGGACCGGCCGGCGGCTCCCTTCGCGGTCAACCAGATCGTCCACCGCTCCAACACGCGGCTTGAGCACGACCTGACCATGTGCGTCAAATACAAGGTGCCGATCGTCATCTCCTCGCTCGGCGCCGTGCCCGAGGTCAACGCCGCCATCCACTCCTATGGCGGCATCGTGCTGCACGACATCATCAACAACCGCCACGCCCACTCGGCCATCAACAAGGGCGCCGACGGGCTGATCGCGGTCGCCGCCGGCGCCGGCGGCCATGCCGGGCCGATCTCGCCCTTCGCGCTGATCCAGGAGATCCGCGAATGGTTCGACGGTCCGCTGCTGCTGTCGGGGTCGATCTCCACCGGCGGCGCGGTGCTCGCAGCCGAGGCGATGGGCGCCGACATGGCCTATATCGGCTCGGCCTTCATCGCCACCGAGGAGGCCCGCGCCCAGGACGCCTACAAGCAGATGATCGTCGATTCGAGCGCCAAGGACATCGTCTATTCGAACTATTTCACCGGCATCCCCGGCAACTATCTCAAGCCGTCGATCGCGCTGGCGGGCATGGATCCCGACCATCTGCCCGAGGCCGATCCCTCCAAGATGAACTTCGACGGCGCCACCTCCGGCGCCAAGGCTTGGAAGGACATCTGGGGTTGCGGCCAGGGCATCGGCGCGGTCAAGCAGGTGCTGCCCGTGGCCGGCCTCGTCGACCGGCTCGAGGGCGAATACAGGGCGGCGCGGGCGCGGCTGGCGCTCTGACCGTCCTCCGCCGCTTCGCGTCGGCGCGGCCAGGCGCCGAGCGTTCCGGTCGGTTGTCCGGATCCGTCTCTGCGGGCGCGGTCGGCCCCGGCGGCGGGGCCGAAATGAAAAATCCGGGTCCGCGTCCTCATCCGGCTTGAACTTTGCCGGCAATCAAGGTATCTGCCGTCTCCATCCGGGGGCGCAACCATCGCCCCGTCCGGCGGGCCGCTTTAGCTCAGTTGGTAGAGCACGTCATTCGTAATGACGGGGTCAGGTGTTCGAGTCACCTAAGCGGCACCATTTTATCTTGCGGGCAGGGCGACCCGTTCAACATACTGAATATCTGAGTCTCCCGCCTTGCCTCCAGTCAAATTCCAGCGCCAGAGCACCATCGGATTCGCCAGAACACCGGAAGGCATCGAGGCGAGGTGTGAGGTGGCGATCCTCGACAATGCCCTGTACGGTCTGCGCTCAATCGGATGCGGGCCTTTGCGCTCCGTGGAAGATGCGGCCGATGACGATCTCATCCGAGCCAACTCGGTACAGGATGATGTGCTTGCCATGCACGAACTGGTGCGTGCGGCCCTCGTAAATCCTTCCCATGTTGGGATAGTGACCCAGGATCTGGAATACAGCGTCGAGTTCGCGCAGGTATTTCTCGGCCTGTGCGAGGCCGAACGTATCGACGGTATAGCGGTGGATATCCTTGAGGTCTCGTTCGGCGCGCTGCGTAATCCTATGACGCATGTGTGGATTCGGCGCCAGCTTCCCGAATGATGTCCTCTAGCGACTTTTCGCTGACCGGGCTGTCAAAGCCCTCGTCAATGGCGGCCCGGATGGCCTTGCGCTTGTCGTCAGGCGAAAGCGCGTCGAACCACGCGCGCTGCGCCTTCGTCGGAGCAGCCCACGGATAGACGTCGATGCTGATGGTCTCAAGCATGTTCATGAGATGAGTATAGGCAAAGACGCCCGGAATTGCCAGAATATTGGCGCCGCCGGCGCCGCGCACACGGCCATCAACTGCGCAATGAGCGGTTGATGACCGGTTCGGGCGACGTTCCCCGGTGGCAGTCACATCCGCAATGGGTCATGGAACCAGTTCTATCGCTCATGGAAACGCGTCCATGTGAGTTATGGAAGGACGTCTATAATTCATGGCTTGGAACTTGGACCATCTGGACTGGCCGGACTTCGCCTGTGACGGCGCGGTGATCGCCCCTTGGAGACGCGGTTTCAGCGCCAGTCAGACGTTGTTGTCGGGCATTGAAACACGTCACCTCAGCACCGAAGCGATCAAGACATCGGAGATCGAGGGCGAACTCCTCAATCGCGACTCGGTTCAGGCATCCATCAAATACAATCCGGGGCTGGAAACGCCCGATCGCAAAGGGAAGCCCGCTGAGCAGGGCATCGCCAAGATGATGACCTCTCGCCGGTAGCGAACTGATTGTCGTCAATGGTGTGGCGGGCAAGACGTATATTGGGCATTTGAGATTAAAAGCGGCGCTCTTAATTAAAGAAACTGACACCTCGATTTGCCGGTCGTTTCCAGCTTGAGTGGCGGCGTTTAAGCACCCCTGCGCGCCGAGCGTTGCGTTCAGAGGTTGAGTTTCGGGCATTTTCGCCGGTTGTTTGGGATGCTTGCGATTTCGTCCGGATTTCGCTCATGCGGACGCAGTGCGCCCCTGATGCCAGACATAACGCAGCATGTTGTAGGCGATATTGGCCATTCCGATCTTCAGCGTCGCCCTGCCGATCCCGATGGTCCTGACAAAGAGCTTCTTCTGTCCTTCTGCCGGGCAAAGACATGCTCGACAGCGGACCTGACCTTCGATCGCCGCCCATTGGCTTTCGACATCGTCTCCGGCATCGGCTTGCCATTCGGCTTCTTCTGATGAATGTCAGACGTCAGGCCGTTCCTTTCCAGCCATTCCTCGTTCTTCTTCGACCGGTAGGCGCTGTCCACTGGCTGGCAGACAAGCGAAGCGCCGTCGAGAAGCGACCCAGACTGTCGAGCCCGTGTTGTCTTTGGCAACGACATCCCTGAGTTGGGCGCCGTCATCGGCGCTGGCACTCGTCACCGTCCATCGTCGGATGAAGCCGTGCGCCCTGTCGATGCCCGCATTCGCGGCGCTTGCAGATAATGTGTTCAGGGCCAATTTTGAGTGGAAACTGGCAGTCTTAGGAGAACAGTGGTGCGCATAGTATGCCCTGAATTCCGACGGCACTCGCATTTACTTGTGCCGACCGTTTGTGTGATTATCTATTTCCTATAGATATGCTGGCAGAGGGAGGCGGTTATGATCTTACGACAACGTCTACTAGTCCTGGGTTCGCTTTTGATCGTATTGCAGGGCGCTGCGAAGGCCGATGATCTTACAGATCAGACTACGAACATCATCCGAATATGTGCGCCGAGCGAGAATCTCCGCCTCCGTCTTTCCGGTGAAGTCGGCGGTTTCATCGCGAAGCGACTGATGGGCGCTCAGGCCGATGGCGACGGCGAACTGTTCCGAGATGGTGAAATACTAGGACGGATGATCGAATTGAGCCCTGCCGATTCCAAGGAAATCTACAAAATGTATCTGGACTGCGTCAAACCGCAGGTAGATCGTTTTGTTGAAGCCCACCCAGTGGAAGGAGCGCGAACCATCATGCCCGGTGAGAGCTTTGGGCTAAGCTACGGAAGCAGCGTGAGCCTTTTAAGCGGTGAGTATCATTTTGCAGTTGGAGGAGTTCGTTTCAACCGGGACAAAAAGACTGTTTGGAAAGTCCGAACGACCCTGACAGGAGGCGGACGAACCGCGCAAAGGCAACTTGAGCTTTCGGAGCATGTCTGGTTCCCAGACAAGAGCTGTCGGGTTGTTTACACTGGCGTCAATCAGGATAGCACGGTTTTTCGCTTTAGGCTGCAGTGCAGCTAGGTGCAGCTACTGGAGCCGTGAATTCCAGAGTAGCCACATAACGGAAGCCCGGTATTCCTTTACGCGCCCTGCTTAACCAAAAACCCGATATGTTCGGACTACGCCTGCAGTGCTTCACGCTTCTCCTTGTCGTCGGTGGCTTTCGCGGAATCGCATCGCCGATCTGTTCGCGTGAAAATCCGTCATTTCCCGACGCATTGCCCATATTTTCGACGACGGGGGAATTGGCCGAGGATCCAGTTGTTGCAGATTTTGCAACAACTGCCGCTGACGGAAAGACCCATGTGCTGGATTCAGACAGCGGCGCTCCTAATTAAAGAAACTGCAGTTTTGTTTATTGGTGACGGTCACTGATTAAAGGCCGGAAACCAAGAGGCGGATCGGCCGTTATGTCGGGAATCGCCACTTCCCCGGCATCGGCGAGACAGCGGACTCCACTCCCCGTTCGGTGATCTCTCACGGTCCCCTTACGCAACGGACCGGCACCATCGGGAGTGGCGGGAATCTTGCGATGACCGGCCGTTCCGCC
The DNA here is from genome assembly GCF_003182275.1 of Hoeflea marina. GTDB lineage: Bacteria > Pseudomonadota > Alphaproteobacteria > Rhizobiales > Rhizobiaceae > Hoeflea > Hoeflea marina. The sequence goes on along the minus strand of NZ_QGTR01000003.1, from coordinate 178,258 downwards.
CCGTCAAGGCGCAGTCTCAGCGCCGCACGGGACGAACGGATGTGCGCGAAACCGCCCCCGGTTCAGCCGAGCGGCGCGTAGTCGATCTCGAGAAATTCCGCGACCTCGGGGATCCAGCGGTCGCGGACGAAGGCGACGTGGTCGGGATGGTCGTTGTAGGCGCGGTAGGCGTCCTCGCCGGAAAATTCCATGGAAAAGCCGTGCGTGAACGCGTTCTTCGGCGAGGTCTGCCGCAGGGCCTCGAAGCGCTCGACGCCCGGGATCGCCGAGAGGATCCGCTCTCCGTCGCTGAGAAATGTCCGCTCCGCCTCCGAGCCGGCCGCGTGGCCGAGCCGGAATGCCACCGTGTGTCTGATCATCGCAAGTCCTCCCTGGCGGAGTTGAGCCTGCCCTTGCGCCGCTGTCCAGCGGCAATTGATTCCGGCAGGCCGCGGTCGCTCCGCCGGGCCGCGCGCGCCGAACCTTTTGCGCTCTGGGAAGTTCTGTGAGGGACACTGTTGGAAAGGACAAGACAATGGCAACCTCTCGGAAGACCGGCGAAGGCGACACCTCGCGCGAGGCCGATTATGCGGACTACGAGGGTCGCGACATCCGCGACGGCTGGCCCTATGCCGACGGCGATTCGGCGGCGGCCCGCAAGCGGGAAACGGGCAGGGACAGCCGGAGCCTGGGCGAAGACGAGCCGGCGGACATGCAGGTGAGCGGCGAAACCGCCATCGACAGCTCCGGCGGTCCTGATCCCGATCCCGGGTCCGAACTTGACGCGATCGACGACGATGACCTCGAGGAACGGATCTACGACATCCTGAGCGGCCGGGACGATCTCGACGTTTCGACCATGACGGTCACGGTCCACGGTGGTCGGGCGACGCTTTCAGGCTCGGTCGAAACCCGTGAACAGCGCGCGCTGGCGGAACGGATCGTCCGCTCCTTGGGCGGCGTCAGCGAGACGTCCAACGACCTCTCGACCATCGGCGTCGGCAGCCACATACCGCCCGACTACGACGAGTAGCGCTATTAGGAGCCGCCGCCGGTGGCGGCGGCAGGCCCGCCGGTTCAGGGCACGGGCGCCGCTTCTCCCCCAAAACGCATCGGGCCCCGACGCATTTCGGCGTCGGGGCCTGATGGTGCGACAGCCCATCGCGTGAATTCAGATGCACGCGATGGGCCTTGGCTCTTCGTCATCATGCATGTCGTGATCCCGAAACCGCTGCACACTTTCGGGCCACATGCATGAGGAACGGGGGTCAGCGCGAGCCGAGCACAGGGCAGGACGAGGTGTTGGCGAACACCACGTTGACGCGGTGGCCGCGCTTGACGCCGCGCACCGTGACGGTGCGGCGGTTGGCGTCGGTCAGGCGGGCCCGATGGACACCCATGCGTTCGGCCTTGTTCAGCGCGCGCTGCGGCGAGCAGGCGTCGCGCGTCTGCTGGCGACCGTTGTTCCAGCCATTGTGGCGATTGCGGTCGTCGTGGCGGCCGTTGTTGTCGCGGATGATGACGCCGTTGGTGCCGAGCTGGAGCTCGATGCCGGCAGCCGATGCGGCGGGCGCCGAGACGGCGAGGCCGGCCGTTGCCAGCGACAGGGCGAGGAAGGCGGACTTGATGATGCTGTTCATGACATTCTCCGTGGATGGCGCACGCGCGCCGGTGAATTCGCTTGCCTCGGGCGGACAATTCCGTTCGATTGATCTGATACTGGACGGTCCCGGCTGAACCCAATCCGAAGTGATTGTTCATCCCCGGTTCACGGCACGTCGGCGAGTGCACAACACCCGGCGCGCTGTTTGGTTCCCGCACCGCCATTCATGCCGGAGCCCGGCCTGAAAAGCCGCCAGCCTGGGGAAAGTTTGACATCCTATGGTGCCGGAAGTGTCACATCGGGGAATCCCTCACGCAATGCATCCGCGCTCGCACCAGCGGCAGCAGGTTATCCGCACCCCGTGGGCCGGTGCCGTCCCCCCGGTGCGCGTTGCAGGCCCGCTCTCCGACATGCCGGCGGTGCGGCCGTGAAGGCGGTCATTCTCGCCGGCGGCCTGGGGTCGCGGCTGGCGGAGGAGACCCACACCAAGCCCAAGCCCATGGTCGAGATCGGCGGCCGGCCGATCCTCTGGCACATCATGAAGCTCTATCATGGCCATGGAATCCGCGACTTCATCATCTGCTGCGGCTTCCGCGGCTATGTGATCAAGGAGTATTTCGCCAATTACGCCCTGCACATGTCCGACATGACCTTCGACATGTCGACCAACCAGGTGCGCTTCCACAAGCAGAGCGCCGAGGACTGGCGGGTCACGCTGGTCGACACCGGCGAGACCACCATGACCGGAGGCCGGCTGAAACGCGTCGCGCCCTATCTCGAGGGCGAGGAGGATTTCTGCTTCACCTATGGCGACGGTCTCTCCGACGTCGATATTTCCGCCACCATCGCCTTTCACCGTGGCCATTCGTCCCTGGCCACGGTCACCGCCGTGCGTCCGCCGGCCCGCTTCGGCGCGCTCAAGCTCGAAGGCGACAGGGTCGACGGCTTCATGGAAAAGCCGGACGGCGAGGGCGGCTTCATCAATGGCGGCTTCTTCGTCCTGTCCCATGACGTGCTCTCCCGCATCGAAGGCGACCAGACCAGTTTCGAGGGCGAACCGCTCGCGCAACTGGCGACCGAAGCACAGTTGCGCGCTTTCTTCCACCGCGGCTTCTGGTTGCCGATGGACACGCTGCGCGACAAGAACCAGCTCGAATCGCTCTGGTCATCCGGAAAGGCGCCCTGGAAATGCTGGTAGGTCTGCCCGATCCCGCCTTCTGGAAAGGCAAGCGCGTTCTGCTCACCGGTCACACCGGCTTCAAGGGCAGCTGGCTGCTCTACTGGCTCGAGGCGATGGGGGCGCAGGTGTCCGGCCTGGCGCTGCCGCCGGAAGGGCCGGTGTCGCTGTTTGACGGCCTGCATTCGATGGGCCGCCTGGCCGGCGAGGTCGCCGACATCCGCGACGCCCATGCCGTGCTGAGCCTCGTCGAGACGGCGCGGCCGGAAATCGTCTTCCATCTGGCGGCGCAATCGCTGGTGCTGCGCGGCTATGCCGACCCGGTGGGCACCTTCGCCGTCAATGTCGCCGGCACCCGCAATGTGCTCGAGGCCGTGAGCCGGGTCGGCACCGCGCGCGCCATCGTCGTCACCACCACCGACAAGGTCTACAGGAACGGGGATGGCGGCCGCGCCTTCGTCGAGTCCGACCCGCTGGGCGGATCCGATCCCTATTCCGAAAGCAAGGCCGCCTGCGAACTGGTGGTCGCCGGCTATCGCGTCTCGCATTTCGAGGCGGCCGGCTGCGGCATCGCCACCGCGCGGGCGGGAAACGTCATCGGCGGCGGCGACTGGGCCGAGAACAGGCTGCTCCCCGATGCGGTGCGCGCCTGGTCACGCAAGGCTTCGCTGGAGGTGCGCCGTCCCGGCGCCACCCGTCCCTGGCAGCATGTGCTCGAGCCGCTGCGGGGCTATCTGGTGCTTGCCGAACGGCTTCATGCCGGCGGTCCGCTTGCCGGCGCCTACAATTTCGGCCCGGATTGCGAGAGCGCAAGCGTTCGCCACGTGCTGGCGCTGGCCGCCAGCCATTTCGACGATGCCCGGATGGATCTCGCGCCGCAGCCCGAGGGACCGCATGAAGCCCACGCGCTGGCGCTGGATCCCGGGCTTGCGCGTCGCGACCTCGGGATCACCTCGCTCTGGGCGCTCGACCAGACGGTCGCCATGACCGCGCGCTGGTACCGCCAGTCGCTGGCTGGCGTCGACAGCCGAAGCCTCTGCGCCGAGGACCATGCGACCTATCTTGATTCCGCCCTCCGCGCCGCCTCGGGCGAGCGCCGTGCAGCAGCCGGCGGCCGCCGGTGAGCACGCGGCTGACGATCATGCCGCTGCTTCCGGCCGAGGGAAGGTCGGGCCCGCAGCTCATCGGCCGCAAGCGGCTCGCCGACGACCGCGGCCATTTCTCGCGGCTGTTCTGCGCCGAGGAGCTTGCCGAGGCCGGCTGGACCGGTCCCGTCGCCCAGGTCAACCACTCCGTCACCGGCCGCGCCGGCACCGTGCGCGGTCTGCACCTCCAGCGGCCGCCGCATGCGGAGATGAAGCTGGTGAGCTGCATCCGCGGCGCCGTCTTCGACGTCGCCGTCGATCTGCGGCCGGGCAGCCCGACGCGCTTTACGGCGGTGGCAGCCGAGCTCTCGGCCGAGAACGGGCTGGCCATGCTGGTGCCCGAAGGCTTCGCCCACGGCTTCCAGGCGCTCTGCGACGGGTGCGAGCTGATCTACCTTCACTCCGCCGGCCACAGCCCCGGCTCGGAAGCCGGCCTGCGCCACGACGATCCGGCGCTTGCCATCGCCTGGCCGCTGCCGGTTGCGCTGGTCTCCGAGCGCGATGCCGGCCTGCCGTCGGTTGCCGCGCTGCTGGCGGAGGCGACATGAGGACCTGTCGGCACTGCGCGGGCGCGGAGTTCGTTCCCTTCCTCGATCTCGGCGAGGCGCCGCCCTCCAACGCCTATCTGGCCAGCGGGGACCTCGATCGTCCGGAAAAGCGCTATCCACTGGTCATCCGCACCTGCACCGGATGCTGGCTGACCCAGACCGAGGATTTCGCCGACCGGGAGGAGTTCTTCTCCGGCGACTATGCCTATTTCAGCTCGTTCTCGAGCACCTGGCTCGCCCACGCCAGGGCCTATGTCGAGGCGATGACGGCGCGCTTCGCCCTGGGCCCCCAAAGCCGCGTGGTCGAGATTGCCGCCAATGACGGCTACCTGCTGCAATATGTGAGGTCCGCGGGAATTCCGTGCTACGGCGTCGAGCCCACGGCCGGCACAGCGGCCGCCGCGCGTGCGCTCGGCATCGACATCGTCGAGGACTTCTTCGGCCTGTCCCTCGGCCGCCGGCTGGCGGAGGCGGGCCGCGGCGCCGACCTGATCGCCGCCAACAACGTGCTCGCCCATGTGCCCGACATCAACGATTTCGTTGCGGGCTTCGCCGCGCTGCTCAAGCCCGACGGGGTCGCCACCTTCGAGTTTCCCCATCTCCTGGAGATGGTGCGCGGCAACCAGTTCGACACGGCCTATCACGAGCATTATTCCTATCTCTCGCTGATCGCGGTCGAGCGCGTCTTTCGCGCCAACGGTCTCGTGGTCTTCGACGTCGAGACGACGCCGCATCATGGCGGCAGCCTGCGCGTCCTTGCCTGCCGCGCCGACTGCGGGTCGCATCCCGAGACGCCGGCGGTGGCCGCGCAGCTCAGCGCCGAGCGCCTGGCGGGCATGGACACGCCCGCCTTTTACACCGGCTTTCAGGGCCAGGCGGAAAGGCTGCGCGACGAATTTCGTGCCTTTCTTGCCCGTGCCCGCGCCCGGCGGCAGACAGTCGCCGCCTACGGCGCCGCCGCCAAGGGCAACACGCTGCTCAATTTCGCCGATGTCTCAACCGAAAGCATTGCCTTCGTCGTCGATCGCAATCCGGCCAAGCAGGGACGCTTCCTGCCGGGCTCGCACATACCGATCCATGCCGAGGCGGCGCTTGCAGACCAGAAACCAGACTGGGTGGTGATCCTGCCATGGAATCTCGAAACCGAAATCAAGAGCCAGCTTTCCTATATCAGCGACTGGGGTGGGAGATTCGTGACGGCGATCCCGTGCCTGACGCTCCACCCGCAGGCGTCGACCAGGTGATCGTCGACAGTCCGGCGGACGGCGCGCCGGAGCGGTTGCGGGTCGAACTGACGCGATTCCGCTCCCGATCCGGCCGCCCCGCCGGAGGGCCGCGCGGCTGAGCCGCCCGCGCGAGCCGAGGTCCCTGCCGCCGCGGCGGGCGGCAGGGTTCACCGTGGCGAGCGATTTTTTACGTCTTTGATGCCCTGCGCGCCCATAACGCAGCCGTTTGCGGAGAAACCGCTTGGCGCGGTGCGTCAATATCTGGCAAGACATCAGTCTGGCGCGCGAACCCGTTGAACATGGTGTCGTACCGCTCCCACACATTCACTGTGGAGCAGATTGTCCGTTCCTGGTGATGTCGCCGGCGGTGCGCTGCTTCAGTCAAAAGGAGTCCGTCATGCGTACGGTCTATGTCAACGGGGCCTATGTGCCCGAGAATGAAGCTCGCGTCTCCGTGTTCGACCGCGGCTTCCTGTTCGCCGACGGAATCTACGAAGTGGCGGCGGTCATCGGCGGCAAGCTGATCGACTTCCCCGCCCATCTCAACCGGCTTCACCGCTCCGCTGACGAACTGGGCCTGCGGGTCGACGCCAGCAACGAGGAACTGCTGGCCATCCACCGTGAGCTGATCAGCCGCAACGGCATCAGCGAGGGCGTCGTCTACATGCAGATGACCCGCGGTGTCGCCGACCGCGATTTCGCCTATGACACCGACAGCATGGAGCCCACCCTGGTGCTGTTCACCCAGAGCCGGCCGCTCCTGGAAACCAGCACGTCGAAGAACGGCATGAGCATTGTCTCGGTCGAAGACATCCGCTGGGGCCGGTGCGACATCAAGACGGTACAGCTGCTGTATCCGTCGATGGCGAAGATGGAGGCGAGGTCGCGCGGCGCCGACGACGCCTGGCTGGTCCGCGACGGCATGGTCACCGAGGGTTCCTCCAGCAATGCCTTCATCGTCACCGGCAACGGCATCATCGTCACCCGGCCGTTGTCGAACGCCATCCTGCCCGGCATCACCCGCTCGGCGCTGATGAGCTATGCGGCGGCCACCGGCACCCGGATTGCCGAGCGCACATTCAGCATCGAGGAAGCCAAGGATGCCGCGGAGGCCTTCGTGACCTCGGCGTCGGTCTTTGTCGGGCCCGTCATCTCCATCGACGGCGTCGAGCTGTCCGGCGGCAAGCCCGGACCAGTCACCATGGGCCTGCGCAAGACCTACATCACCGAAAGCCTGAAGCGGGCCAACTGACCGCCGGACGAACCGCCTTCCCGGATGCCGGGAAGGCGGTCCTCGGGACATGCCCGACTGCGGCGGGAGCCGCTCAGACCGATTTGATCGCGCCGCCGTCGCAGCGGATCATGCCGCCGTTGAGGTAGCTTGCCCGGTCGCTCACGAGAAAGGCCGCCACCGAGGCGAATTCCTCGACCATGCCATAGCGGCCCACCGGAATCTGCGACCTGGCCATGTCCGCCACCTCCTCGAGGCTGCGCCCCGAGCGCTTGGCGTTGGCGGCGTCAAGTTCCTTGAGCCGGTCGGTCTCGATGCGCCCCGGCAGCAGCATGTTGAACGTCACGCCATCGCCGGCCACTTCGTTGGCCATCGACTTCGACCAGCCCACCAGGGCCGCGCGGATGGCGTTGGACAGGCCGAGATTGGGGATCGGCTGGATCACGCCCGAGGAGGCGATGGTCAGCACCCGGCCCCAGCGCTGCTCTCGCATGGCCGGCAGCAACCGGGCGGTCACGTCCATCACCCGCAGCACCATCATCTCGAACTGCCGCTGCACCACGGCAATGTCGGCGCCGGCCATCGGCCCGGGCGGCGGGCCGCCGGTGTTGTTGACCAGGATGTCGAGCCCGCCAAGCGCCTTGCCGACCGCGTCCTCCAGCAGGGCAGGGGTGGCCTGGTCGCCGAGGTCTGACACCACGAAATGCGCTCTTCCGGCGCCCCTGGCGTTGATGGCATCGACCGCCGCCTGCAGCCGACCTTCGTCGCGGCCGGTGATCATCACCATCGCGCCTTCGGCGGCGATGGCTTCAGCCACGCCGAGCCCGAGCCCGCGCGACGAGGCGAGCACGAGCGCCCGTTTTCCGTTCAAACCAAGATCCAATTGATATCCTCCTGCTTTGCGTCGAGCCGACTGGCCTGCTAAACGCTTCGGCGACACACAAGCTGCGCGGCGTCAAAAGGTCAACCCGTTTAGCCGCCCCCGGAGAGAGACATGCGCGAAATCACCATCCCGCGGCCCGACGACTGGCACCTGCATCTGCGCGACGGCGCCATGCTCGAGGGCATCCTGCCGGAGACCGCGCGCCATTTCGCCCGCGCCATCATCATGCCCAATCTGATGCCCCCGGTAGTGACCACGGCGGACGCTGCGGCCTATCGCGGGCGGATCGTCTCTGCCCTGCCCACGGGCATGGATTTCACGCCGCTGATGACCCTGTATCTCACCGAGGGCACCGATCCGGCCGATGTCGAGGCCGGCCGCCGATCCGGGCTGATCACCGCGGTCAAGCTCTATCCCGCCGGCGCCACCACCAATTCGGCCAGCGGCGTGCGCGATCTCGACAAGGTGATGCCGGTGCTGGAAACCATGGCCCGGATCGGCCTGCCGCTGTGCATCCACGGCGAGGTCACCAGCCCCTCGGTCGATATCTTCGACCGCGAGGCGGTGTTTCTCGAAACCGTGCTCGATCCGCTGCGCCGGCGGCTGCCGGAGCTGAAGATCACGCTCGAGCACGTCACCACCAGCCAGGGCGTCGACTACGTGATGGGCGCCGCGTCCAATCTCGCCGGCTCCATCACCACGCACCATCTGATGATCAACCGCAACGCCATCCTCGCCGGTGGCATCAGGCCGCATTACTACTGCCTGCCCGTCGCCAAGCGCGAAAGCCACCGCCTGGCGCTGCGGCGGGCTGCCACATCGGGCGACGCGCGGTTCTTCCTCGGCACCGATTCGGCCCCGCATGTGGATCCGCTCAAGGAATGCGGCTGCGGCTGCGCCGGCATTTTCACCGCGACCAACACCATGTCCTGCCTGGCGCATGTCTTCGACGAGGAGGGCGCGCTCGACCATCTCGCGGCCTTCGCCAGCCGCAACGGCCCGGCCTGGTACGGCCTGCCGGTCAACACCGAAACCATGACCCTGGTCCGCCGCGACGGACCGGTGCGCTATCCTGCCAAGATCGAGACCGGAGATGGTCCGGTGACGGTGTTTGACCCGATGACGCCAATCCACTGGGAAGTGGCCTGACCGGGCTTTCATCGCTCTTGCCAAGCTGATATTCGAAGCGCCGACGTCCGGGGGCATTGGATTGAGCCTGTCCCGGCAATGCGAGATGGGGTGATGCCGATGTTTGCCAACACATTTCCCGACAAGGCGAAGATCGCCGATCTGTTTGCCGGCCAGTTGCTCGAGATCGGCGCCGTGCATTTCAATGCCACCGAGCCCTACAAGCTCGCCTCCGGCATGATGAGCCCGGTCTACATCGATTGCCGCAAGCTGATTTCCTATCCGCGCATTCGCTCGGCGGTGATGGATTTTGCCGCCGCCACCATCCTCTCCGAGGCCGGCTTCGAGCAGTTCGACTGCATTGCCGGCGGCGAGACGGCGGGCATTCCCTTTGCCGCCTTCCTCGCCGAACGCCTCGGCCTGCCGATGATCTATGTCCGCAAGAAGCCCAAGGGCCACGGCCGCAACGCCCAGATCGAAGGAGAGTTGCGCGAGGGCTCGCGGGTGCTGGTGATCGAGGACCTGACCACCGCCGGCGGGTCGATGTTCACCTTCATCGACGCCATCCGTGCCGCGGGCTCCACCGTCGACCATGGCATCGCGCTGTTCTACTACGGCATTTTCGGCGAGGCGGAGAGCCGCTTTGCCGATGGCGGGGTCAAGCTGCATTATCTGGCGACCTGGCGCGACGTGCTGGCGGCCGCCACCCGGCGTCAGGCCTTCGATCCGGCGACTCTGGCGTCGGTCGAAGCTTTTCTCGACGCTCCGCTGGAGTGGTCAGCCAGCCACGGCGGCGTTGCCGCGCTTGAGGCACAATGAACACAAGTCCGATCGTTCGGCAGGGGAGAGAGCCATGATCATCTGCTGCGGGGAAGCCCTCATCGACATGCTGCCGCGCCGGAGCACCGAGGGCGAGGCGGCCTTTGCGCCCTATGCCGGCGGCTCGGTGTTCAACACCGCCATCGCGCTCGGGCGGCTCGGCGTGACCACCGGTTTCTTCACCGGCCTGTCGTCCGACATGTTCGGCGACATCCTGCGTGAGACGCTCACCGACAGCGGCGTCGACCACAGCCCCTGCGCGACGCTGGATCTTCACACCACGCTGGCCTTCGTGCGGCTCGTTGACGGCCATGCGACCTATGCCTTCTTCGACGAGAACAGCGCCGGGCGGATGATCACCGAGGCGCATCTGCCGCAATTCGGCGACGAGGTCGAGGCGCTGCATTTCGGCGGCATCTGCCTGATCCCCAATCCGTGCGGCAACACTTACGAACTGCTGATGCGGCGTGAAAGCGGCAAGCGGGTGATCTGGCTCGATCCGAACATCCGCCGCGGCTTCATCGACGACGCGGCGGCGCACCGCGCCCGCATCGACCGCATGATCGCGATGTCCGACATCCTCAAGCTCTCCGACGAGGACCTGGAATGGTTCGGCATGGGCGGCATCGACGAGGCCGCCGCCGCCTGGCTGGGTCACGGGCCCAAGCTGGTGATGATGACCCAGGGCGCCAAGGGAGCCATCGGCATCACTTCTCGCCATCGTGTTGAAGTCACAGGGGAAAAGGTCGTGGTTGCCGACACCGTCGGCGCCGGTGACACCTTCAATGCCGGCGTGCTGACATCGCTTCAGCGCGATGGCTGCCTGAGCCTGGCGGGCATTGCCGATCTGGGCGAGCAGCAGATCCGCAATGCTCTCACGCTCGGATCGCGGGCCGCGGCGGTCACCGTGTCGCGCCCGGGCGCCAATCCTCCCTGGGCGGCCGAAATCGGTCTGTGAGCCGGTGGAACTGCAATCTGTTCGTTATGACTTACATTTAACGCCTGCCGTCTGAAAGTGTACGGCGGTTTCGGGATCGCCCCGTGCACAATTGCAGGAGCTCAAGCACATTGCGTGAATCTGGATTCACGCGATGTGCTATGTCGGATCAGGCGTCCCGCATTGACCGCAGCCGGGCGGCGAGCCCCAGCGTCGAGCTGTCATGGCCGTCGCCGCTGTCGCTGCCCTGCACCACCGGCAGCAGGTCGGTCGCCAGTTCCTTGCCCAGTTCCACGCCCCATTGGTCGAAGGCATTGATGCCGAAGATCTGTGCCTCGACGAAGACCCGGTGCTCGTAGAGCGCGATCAGCCGGCCGAGCGCATAAGGCGTCAGCAGATCGTAGATGAAGGTGATTGTCGGGCGGTTGCCGGGGAACACCCGGTGCGGCGCCAGACGGTTGACATCGGTCTGCGGCAGGCCGCGCGCGGCGAGCTGCGCGCGCGCCTCTTCAAGCGTCCGGCCCTTCATCAGGGCTTCCGACTGCGCCAGGCAATTGGCAATCAGCAGCTCGTGCTGGCCGCGCAGCTTCGGCTCATGCCCCATGGCTGCGATCATGAACTCCACCGGCACCACGTCGGTGCCCTGGTGCAGCAACTGGAAGAAGGCGTGCTGGCCGTTGGTGCCGGGCTCGCCCCAGACCACCGGGCCTGAGGCTGTCTCGAGCACCGAGCCGTCGATGCCGACGCGCTTGCCGTTCGATTCCATGTCGAGCTGCTGCAGATAGGCCGGAAAACGGGCCATGCGCTGGTCATAGGGAATGATGGCGCGGATGGGGAAGCCACAGACCAGCCGGTGCCAGATGCCGAGGAGCCCGAGCATGACCGGCATGTTGTGCTCGAGCGGCGCCCGGGCGAAATGTTCGTCCATGGAGCGGGCTCCTGCAAGGAACCGGCCAAACGCGTCCGCGCCGATGGCTAGCATCAGCGGCAGGCCGATGGCGCCCCAGATCGAATAGCGCCCGCCGACCCAGTCCCAGAAGCCGAACACCCGCTCCGGCGCCAGCCCGAAGGCGGCCACCTTCTCGAGCGCAGTGGACACCGCGGCGAAATGCTGCGCCACCGCCGCCTCGCCGAGGGCGTCGACGATCCAGTCGCGCGCTGCCCCGGCATTGGTCATGGTCTCGATCGTGGTGAAGGTCTTGGAGGCGACGATTACCAGTGTCGTCGCCGGATCGAGGCGCCGGATGGTGTCGGCGATATGGGCGCCGTCGACATTGGAGACGAAATGCAGCCGCGGGCCGTCATGGTAGGGCGCCAGCGCCAGCGTCGCCATCGCCGGCCCGAGGTCGGACCCGCCGATGCCGATGTTGATCACATCCGTGAAAGCCTTGCCGGATGCGCCGGTAAGTTCTCCCTTACGAATTGCGTCGGAGAAAGTGCCCATCGCCGTGAGTACCGCATGGACATCGGGCACCACATTCCTGCCGTCAACGCGGATGTCGGCGTCGGCGGGAGCGCGCAGGGCCGTGTGCAGGACGGCGCGGTGCTCGCTGCCGTTGATCTCCGCGCCGGCGAACATGGCGTCGCGCCGGTCGCCCACCTGGCTCGCCCTGGCCAGCTCCGCAAGCAGCGCCAGCGTGTCCGCATCCACCGCGCATTTGGAAAAATCCATCAACAGATCGTCCTGCTTCAGCGTGAAGCGGCTGAAGCGCTGCGGATCGGCGGCGAAGGCTGCGCGCAGATTCCTGACGCCGGTATTGGCGTGATGATCTTTCAGGCGGGCAAGGACGGAACGGGCGTCGGGGGTCACGGGCAGGCCTCCTCTGGGGATGCCTACCTATGCTGCCTCGCGGCATCGAAATCAAGCGTCGAGCGTCACCCGTCTACTTGTCGCGCAGTTCCCTGCGGAGGATCTTGCCGACATTGGTCTTCGGCAGATCGTCGCGGAAGACCACATATTTCGGCCGCTTGTAGTTGGTCAGGCTGATGGCGCAATGCGCCTTGACGTCCGCCTCCGTCAGCGCCGGGTCCTTGCGCACGACGAAGAGCTTCACGGCCTCGCCCGAATGCTCGTCCGGCACCGCGATGGCGGCGGCCTCGGCGATGCCCGGATGGGCGACGGCGACCTCCTCGATCTCGTTGGGATAGACGTTGAAGCCCGAGACCAGGATCATGTCCTTCTTGCGATCGACGATCTTGGTGTAGCCGCGCTCGTCCATGAATCCCATGTCGCCCGAGCGGAAGAAGCCGTCCGCACTCATCACCTTTTCGGTTTCGTCCGACCGGTTCCAGTAGCCTGCCATCACCTGGGGGCCCTTGATGCAGATCTCCCCCACGCCGCCGAGCGGCAGGGTGTTGCCCTCCTCGTCGCGGATGTCGATAAAGGTGGAGGGCAGCGGCAGTCCGATCGTGCCGGTGAAACTCTCTGAATCGAACCGGTTGGCCGTCGCCACGGGCGAGGTCTCCGACAGGCCGTAGCCCTCCGAGATCACGCAGCCGGTCAGTTCCTGCCAGCGTTCGGCGACCGGCCGCTGCACCGCCATGCCGCCGCCGAGCGTCAGCAGCAGGTGGCTGAAATCCAGCTTGCGGAAGTCGTCGTTGTTGAGCAGCGCGTTGAACAGCGTGTTGAGGCCCGGAAACACGTTGAACTTGAGCCCCTTGAGCTCCTTGACGAAGGCGGGAATGTCGCGGGGATTGGGAATGAGGACATTGTGCCCGCCCTGTTCCATGCCCATCAGCGCGTTCACGGTCAGTGCAAAGATGTGATAGAGCGGCAGCGCGCAGACATAGGTCAGCGTCTCGGGCCTGGGTTTCCGGATATAGGCCGCCTGCAGCCACAATTCGTTCTGCGCCGTATTGGCAAGCACATTGGAGTTGAGCAGCGTGGCGCCCTTGGAGACGCCGGTCGTGCCGCCGGTGTATTGCAGGAAGGCGACCTCGTCGGGACCCACGTCCATCGGCCTGATCTGCTTGCCGGATCCGGCGGCCAGCGCATGCTTGAAGCTGACATGGCCGGGCAGCGACCAGTCCGGCACCATCTTCTTGACCTTGCGGACGACGAGATTGACGAGATGGCCCTTGAGGCCGAGCAGATCGCCCATGCTGGCCACGCAGACATGCTTGACCTCGGTGCGGGCAAGCACCTGCTGCAGCGTGATGGCGAAGTTCTCCAGGATGATGATCGCCTTGGCGCCCGAATCCTTGAGCTGGTGCTCGAGTTCGCGCGGCGTGTAGAGCGGATTGACGTTGACGACCGCATAGCCTGCGCGCAGCACTGCGGCCATGGCCACCGGCATCTGCAGGATGTTCGGCATCATCAGCGCCACCCGGTCGCCTTTCTCGAGACCCAGGGACTGCAGCCATGCGCCCAGCGATGTCGACAGCTTCTCCATCTCCGAGTAGGTGATGGTCTTGCCCATGCAGGAAAAGGCCGGCCGGGAGGCGAAGCGCCGGAAGGAGCTTTCGAGCAGCGCTCCCACCGATCGGTGCGCGAGTTCGCTGAGATCCGCGGGGGTGTTCGGCGGATAGGACTTGAGCCATATCCGGTCATTGGCGGTGGTGGTGTTCATGCGCTCTCTCCCATTTGACCGGTTTGCCGTGCCGGCGTCCTGCACGGCAGGCCCACTCTCCCAGGCGGTCCATGGTCAAAACCTAGTGTGGGATTGCAGTTGGTGCAATCCTTCCCTTGACGTAAACGTCAATCAAAATGCCGATATCCCCGGATCTGCGTGAACCGGGGATATCGGCGGCTCTTCGGAAAGGACTGCCGGCCCTCAGCGGTAGGGCGAATTGCAGTATTTGCGGTACCCCGAGTTCGACATGTAGGTGTCGCTGGGAATGTCGTAGGACCGGTAGCGGTCGATGCACCAGGCGACATGGGCGTTGCCGCTGTCGACATAGACCGGCTGCTGCTGCGCATTGGCGATCGCGCTGCCGATGATCATGCCGCCGAGAAGGCCGAGGGCTGCACCCTCGAAGTTGTTGTCATGGTGATGATGGGGCTTCTTCGGGCCGGGCCCTTTCGGACCGGGTGCCTTGAAGCCCGGCTTGAAGGGCTTGTGGATGCCGGGCTTGAAGTCGCCGGGGCCCCAGCCGTTGCCGGCCTGGGACGGCTGCATGGTGCCCGCCAGGGTGAAGGCGGCGAGGCTCAAGAGGATGGTGGTGCGAAGCTTGGTCATGATCGTCTCTCCTTTGATCTGCGCCAGTCGTCTGGCGTTGAAATGACCCTAGGAGATCGGCGCAGCGTCGGCTGTGCGCATTCGCACACCGCGGCGCGGGGGCGCTTCAGCCGCCGGCCCAGGCCTCAGACAGCAGGTGCGACAGGGTTTCCGGCCGGGACAGAACCAGGCCTCCCTTGGTGATCTCGACGACCTGGTCGCCCTTGAGGCGCGCGATTTCCCGCGACACCACCTCGCGGCGGCAGCCGATGCGCTCGGCAAGTTCGCTCTGGTTGGGAGGCGGACTGATGATGCGCTGGTCGGGCTTGCCGCTGCGCGGCCGCGAGAGGCGGATGAGTTCGTTGTAGAGCCGGAAACGGGCGTCGAGAAAGGAATGCTCGGCAAGCCGCATGTTCAGGCTGCGGATCCGGCCGGTCAGCACCGTCATGACCTTCAGGGCAATGTCGGGATGGGCCGCCAGCAGCGCTCGGAACACGCCTGCCGGCATGGTGCAGATGCGGCTGCGGCTCAGCGTGGTCACATTGGCCGAGCGGGTCTGGCCGTCGATGGCCGCCAGTTCGCCGAAGAACTGGCCTTCCCCGATCTCGCCCAGGATCATCTCCTTGCCGCTCGGCGCCCGGAAGATCACCCTCACGCCGCCGCTGATGATGAACCTTACATCGGTGCTGTCATCGGCGAAGTCCACCACCAGTTCGTGTTCGGAGTAATTTGCCCAGCTGCACTGGCGGGCAAGACCGGCCAACTTGTCGGGCGGCATTCCTTCAAACAGTGCAATGTCGCTCAGCATGTCCACGGTCGTCTCCCCGAATCTCGCTATCTTTCCTCAACGGCTGTCCCCCATGGCCCGCCGATGAGGCAGCCATCTTGGCACAGCCGGAAGTGCGCTGCCAGTACATCGGTGCGTTGTGGCGTGCGGGCTCTCAGTGCCTGAGCGTGAAGGCTTCCACGGATTGCGCGAATCCGGCCAGAGTGAACTGCCCCGCGGGCGCCACCAGTTCGGGAACCTGTCGGGCGAAACCCGGCCCCGCCAGCACGGTATGGCCGGTGCCCTTGGTGGCGCTTTCCAGCCTCGCCGCCAGATTGGCGGCCTGGCCGATGACAGTGAAATTGTAGCGGATGTCGGACCCGAAATTTCCCACCGAGCAGGGGCCGCTTTCAAGCCCCGCTCCGACCAGGATCTGCGCGAGGCCTGCCGATTTGCGGGCAATGTTCTCCTCGCGCAGCCGATCTACGATCGCCGTCACCGACCGCATCGCTCTTGATGCATGATCCGGTTGATCGAGCGGCGCATTCCAGAATGCCATCACCGCATCTCCCATGAATTTGTCGATGGTGCCGTCGGTTCGGAATATCTCTTCGCTGGCAATGGTCAGGAAACGGTTGACGGTGCCGACCACCTGATCAGGCGGCAGTGTCTCGCTCGACGCAGTGAAGCCGCGCAGATCCATGAACATCACGGTCACCAAACGGCGCTCGGCAGTTCGGGTAACGTCGGTGTCCGACCGGACCAGCGCCTCGACCACCTTGGGTGAAAGATAGAGCGCGAACTGACCCGAGATGCGCTGCCGTCGCCGCTCGGCCAGGCGGTAGAGCAGATAAGTCAGCGCCGCTGCCAGCGCCGCCAGTCCGATCGATGGCTGCAAACCGTCATAAAGTTCGCCGCGCCACGCATAGGCGGCAAGGCCAACGGCGAACGGGGTGCCGGCAAGCAGGACAAAGGCTGCGAGCAGCGCCAGCCGTCTTTCGGCCATCAGCGATACCGCCGCGATCATCGTCAGGGCCAGCAATGCGAACGCCAGCCGTTCATAGAGCTTGGCATTCGCGGGCTCGACAGGAAACCGGCCGCTCAGAATCTGGCCCGTCAGCAGCGCGTGTATCTCCGCGCCCGGCCGCGTCGCCACCAGCGGCGTGGTGTGGAAGCTGTCGAAGCCGGTCGCCGTCACCGAGAGGATGGCAATCTTGCCGGCCAACGCTTGCGCGGCAGTGCCTGCGAGCAGGTCCAGCGCGCCCACGCGCGCGATGGGGCTGGCGGAATCTGCGAGCCAGACGGCGCCGCCACTGCTCAACGAGATGGTGCGGTTGCCAAGCCGGAGCGCATCATAGCCTTGCGGCCCCAGCCGTAGCGTATAGTCGGGCTCGCCCATGTGGATGCGTGCCAGTTCCAGCGCCATGGATGGCCAGAATTCCAGTTCGCTTTCGGTACCGGTGGCCCAGATCATCGGAATCGATCTGGTCACGCCGTCCGGATCGGGGACCGAACGGACCAGTCCGAGGCCGCCGGCTTGGCTGGCGAAATCCGGGCGTGAGGCGAGCAGACCGGGCAGATGCGGGATTGTGCCGGCATTGCCATTGCCGACGACCGACCAGCCGGCCTTCTGCTCGGGAAGGGGTGCGCCGGATACCTCGCTGGTGCTCATTGCCAGTACCGGTCTGACCGTTTCGATGGCCGATGCCAACGCCGCGTCGCCGAGCGCGTCGCCGGCGTCGGGAAACAGGATATCGATGCCGAAGGCGGACGGGTGTGCGGCGCCGATGCATGCGATCAGTTCGGCGATCCTTGTGCGCGGCCAGGGCCAGCGGCCCTCGCGGGCCAGGGCCGCGTCATCAATGGTGATGAGTACGATGTCGTCGGTGGTCGAAGGCTCAGGTGCCAGATTCTGGTAGAGATCGAAGGTTTTACCGCGCAGCCCGTCGAGAACCGGATCTAAGCCGATATGAAAGGTTATCAGCAGCGCAGCGACGGCCATGCCCGCGCTGGGCAGGCGCGCCCGCGGCCTTTTCCATTTCAATAATCGCCCTTTCGGATCGGTGGAATCCTCAGAATGGTCCGTGACCCTTGGCTACCAAAGCCGGGCAACTGGCCATTGCGGCTCTGGCAGAAGGGCAGCCGCGAGGAAGCCTTTCCCGAGCAGAGCCCGGCGCTGTCAATGCCGTCGCTGTCACCGGTGCCGATGGCCGGGTTCAATACCTTGAAGACTCCGGTTTTGCCGATCCGCAGCCCGTTTGAATCGGAAGTGCAGGCCATACCCGGTTTGGTGATCACCTTGGTGACGCCACCGGCGGTGCAGGTGAGCTTGCCCGCGCGCAATGTCGCGATGCTGACGCCGCCGGCCACCGATACGTCAACGATGCCTCCACGTACGGCGAGCACCACATTGGGTGTGGTGATCGACATTGCGCCCTTCTTGGAAATTCGTCCGCCGTAAAACCGGGTTACGCCGCGGTCCATGCGCACCGCACTCTTGCCGGTTCCGCCGGAATAGACGAAGTCGTCGATCACCAGACGCGAATTCGGACCGATCTTGGCGCTTGACTGGTCGATGAACACGATCATGCCCAAGCCGGTGGTGTTACTGACCAGTGTGTCGCCAAGCGAAATTCCGCTGCCGATCTGGGCCACGGTTCCGTTGCGATCGACATTGGTCTGCACCGCCGTCAATTCGCCCACCGAATCCGCCATTGCGGTGCCGGTGGTCCATGCCATCAGGGCCAACGGAAGAAGGAAAGTCTTGATCGAGCACTGCATCATGGTCTCCCTAGAACCTGTGGGTGAAGCCAAGGCTCACCGACTGGGTCAGCGAGCTCTGCCCCTCTATTATCTCAGGTACGTTTCCGGCCGGGTCGAAATTGCGCCGGGTAGCCGAATAGGAAAGGTCGATCCGATTTTGGCCATCGATGTGGAACTGGTTGGCCCACTCAATCCGCCAGTGCTTGCCCGTGAAGACCTTAATGTCATCATACTCTATGGAGTTCTTGCTCGAAAAAGTGCCGATCGTTCCGGTGAGTTGGTGTGTCCAGATCGTGTTGAAAGGCCGAAACGGCAATATGCCGAGGTAAGACACGCCAACTTCAGACATCTCCGCCGTAGCGTCGCCGCTGTCATCTTCTTCGCGCAGGCCGCGGCCAAGAAGACCCAGCGTATGGCTTTGGGCGACGCGCCAACTGCTGCCAGCCTCCCAGGTGAGCCGCGATTGCGACAACAGACCTTCCGATTGGGACAAGTCGGAATAACTGACCTCACCATAAATTTGCGTGTCAACCGTTGGCAGAAGAACGAGTCGAGCCAATCCGCCCAATGCCTGTTCACGGATTTGCTGATGATAGGTCTGAACCTCCGCGAAGCCGCCAAATTGCAGTCTCGCAGCATCGATGGAGGTCACCGGCAAGCCCATGTCGTAGGTCAGTGAAACACGTCCATGGCGGGCGTTGAAGAGATCGCCATCGGAAAGGCCGAATGATGGGCCGTCGCCTAGGAAGTTGTCTTCGTAGTGGCGGTCCACTTCTGCGCTGCCTGCAATGATCAGCGCATCGCCAAGCCCGGTTCCAAGATCGAACCGCACCGCTCCGTCGGCCTTGGCATACCCGCCGGTGTCGGTGCGGTCATGCCAGGACGAGTAAGGCACATCCACGTCCAGATCAGTGACTCGCACACCTGCGCTGACGTCCAGAAACCATTCGACTCCGCTGGCGGCCCGGGATGCACGGCGCTGCAGCCGGCTCGCCTCGATCTGTTCGCCACCGCTCAACTGACCGGTTGCCAAGGCATCGGTCACTTGCTCGACCGCCAGATCCCATGATCCGACATTGGCATAGAGCCGCGCCAGCGCCAGCCGTGCCCGCCCGTCGTCGGCGTGGCGGATGAGGTGTTCTTCCAATGTCGAGATCGCCTGGTCGAACTGGCCCGTGTCCGAGGCGGCGCGGACGAATTCGCCGAGCGCGAAAACATCCTCCGGGTTCTGGTAGCGGCCGGAGAATGCGGTATCGATGTCGCTCCCGGCCGCCGGCAAGGGAGAGACAGCCGTCAGCAACGACGCAGACCAGACCAGCGGGACCAAAAGATGTTTCATGGCAGCATTCTCGGAATGGCGTGTGCAGTCATGGATACGGTCTGCCTTTCATAGCACCTCGGCGCGCAAATGGAACCTTTGCCAGCCGGTGCCGCAGTTGATCTCGCTGCTCAGTAAAGCATCTCCATCGCGGCGCTGTGTCCGATTGCACAGTGCCGGCGTTCCTGCGGGGGGCGCCGGAAGGCAGGTCCGCGCCGGTTCAGGACTTGATCGCCTCCGGACCCTCGCCAACGATCTTGTCGTCGATCTCGCCAATGGCGCCCTTGTCCTTGCCCGCATAGGGCAATTCGGTGAGGATGGTGCGGATGACATTGATGCGGGCGCGGCGCTTGTCGTTGGCGCGAACCACGGTCCAGGGCGCGCCGGGGATATGGGTTTCCTTCAGCATCAGGTCGCGCTTCTCGGTGTAGTCGTCCCATTTGGTCAGGCTGGCGATGTCCATGGGCGATAGCTTCCAGGTCTTGAGCGGGTCGTGCCGCCGGTCATGAAACCGTTTGAGCTGCATTTCCCTGCCGATATTGAGCCAGAACTTGAACAGGTGGATGCCGGCCTTGACCGGCATGCGCTCGAAATGCGGGGTCTCCTCGAGAAAGTGGATGTGTTCCTCCGGCGTGCAGAAGCCCATGACGGGCTCGACGCCGGCGCGATTGTACCAGGAACGGTCAAACAGCACGAACTCGCCGGCGGTCGGGAAGTGATCGACATAGCGCTGGTAGTACCATTGCCCGCGCTCGGTTTCCGTCGGCTTCGGCAGGGCCACGATGCGGGCCGAACGCGGGTTCATGTAAGCGCGCGTTGCCCCGATCGAGCCGCCCTTGCCGGCGGCGTCTCGGCCCTCGAACACCGAGATCACCCGGCTGCCCGTATCCGCCATCCACGCCTGCACCTTCACCAGTTCGATCTGCAGCGCCGTCAGCGTCTCCTCGTATTCGTCCTTGTCGAGCTTCTTCTTGTAGGGGTAGTTGCCCGACTCGAAGGCCTCGTCCTTGACCCAGTCGGGCAATTGCGGGTCATCGATGTCGAATTTGCGCTTCTTTCCATCCACGTCGATCTCGACTGCATTTGATTCCGCCGGTTTTGACATTCGCAGTCTCCGTTGTTCGCCCTGGCCACACTGCTGGCCTCATTCCCCTCACAGGGCCACATCGTCATTGTGATTTCAAGCAATGCGGCTAAACAAGTCTGCATCAGGCAGGGATGGAGACATGCATGGCGGACAAAAACAGCGACGCAATCGGCCTGACGGATTTCGCGGTGCTGGCGGCGCTCGATCTGCCGGTCGTGCTGATCGACCGGGAAACGACGGTGGTGCACCAGAACGCGGCTGCCCGCATCCATCTCGGCACCTTCCCCGAACGCGCGGCCCTTGCCGCCCGCATCCGCTCGCCGGCCATTCTCGACATGGTGGCCAGGGTCATTGCCGACGGCGACACCCGGACAGTCGAGCTGGTCGAGAAAGTGCCGTCCGAGCGCTGGTTCGAGGTTCGTGCCGCCGCCGTGTCCGGTGACGCCGCGGAGGGCGATGCCACCGGCCGGACCGGCGCCAGCCTGTTTGTGCTGAGTTTTCGCGACCTGACCGAAGCGCGCCGTCTCGACCGCATGCGGTCCGACTTCGTTGCCAATGCCAGCCACGAGCTCAGGACACCGCTGGCCTCGCTGATGGGGTTCGTGGAAACCATGCAGGGCCCGGCACGGGACGACGCCAAGGCGCGCGAAAGATTTCTCGGCATCATGCTCGACCAGGCGTCGCGAATGTCGCGGTTGATCGACGACCTGCTGTCGCTCTCGCGGCTTGAACTGCGCTCGCATGTGGCTCCCCAGGGACGCGTCGATCTGGTCGAGATCGCCGGCCATGTCTGCGATGCCCTGCGTCCGATGGCCGCCGAGATCGGCGTCGAGATCAACCTGTCGCATGGCGATCGGCCGGTGATCGTCTCCGGGGACCGCGACGAGCTGATCCAGGTGCTCGAGAACCTGATCGAGAATGCCTGCAAATATGGCCAGAGCGGTGGCCGTGTCGATGTCGGCATCGAGCCCGACACGGGAATGGGGACGCTGGTGTCGGTGCGAGACTACGGACCGGGCATCGCCAGGCAGCATGTGCCGCGCCTGACTGAGCGCTTCTACCGCGTCGATGTCGAATCCAGCCGGACCAAGAAGGGTACCGGATTGGGGCTTGCCATCGTCAAGCACATCCTGACTCGCCACCGGGCGCGGCTGCTGGTCCGCTCTGAGCCAGGCGAGGGATCGACCTTCAGTGTCAGATTCAATCGCGAATCTGACGCACGCGGGTGAGTCATCCCAATTAAGACAAGCAATATCAAGGGGATGAAATGTCATAAAACAGTGATCAGAGTGTCATAAAAAGGAATCCGCAGGGGCCTAGAAACAGGCCAGCCGAAAACGGCGACCAAGCGGTTCCTTACGGGGCCGAAACCCCAGCCCATCACGGGAGAATTTCATGAACACGTTCAAAATCACTGCAGCCGCTGTCCTCATGGCGACAACCGGCCTTGCCGGCGTCGCAGTTGCACGCGACCAGATCCAGATCGCCGGTTCCTCGACCGTCCTGCCCTACGCGACCATCGTTGCCGAAGCTTTCGGCGAGAATTTTGATTTCCCGACCCCGGTCGTTGAAGGTGGTGGTTCGGGCGCCGGCCGCAAGAAGCTCTGTGAAGGCGTCGACGAGAACACCATCGACATCGCCAATTCGTCCTCGCGCATCTCCCAGGGCGACATCGATCTCTGCAAGACCAACGGCGTCAACGAGATCATGGAAGTCCGCATCGGTTACGACGGCATCGTGTTCGCCTCGGAAATCAATGGCCCCGAATTCGCCTTCACCCCGGCCGACTGGTACGGCGCACTGGCCGCCAACGTCATCAAGGACGGCGCGATCACTGCCAACACCAACAAGACCTGGGCCGACGTGAACCCCGAGCTGCCGGCCCAGGACATCCTGGCCTTCATCCCCGGCACCAAGCACGGCACCCGCGAAGTCTTCGATGTCAAGGTTCTCGAAGAAGGCTGCAAGGACACCGGCGCGTACGACGCGTTCCTGAAGGCCGCCGGCGACGACAAGAAGGCCGCTGCCAAGTCCTGCCTCGAACTGCGCACCGATGGTGTGTCGGTCGACATCGATGGCGACTACACCGAGACGCTCTCGCGCCTCGACGCCAACAAGAACGCCATTGGCGTCTTCGGCCTGTCGTTCTACCAGAACAACACCGACAAGCTCCGCGTCGCCACCATGAAGGATATCGTGCCTTCGACCGAAACGATTGCTTCCGGCGAATATCCGGTCTCCCGTCCGCTGTACTTCTACGTCAAGAAGGCGCATCTGGGCGTGATCCCCGGCCTGCAGGAATACATCGACTTCTTCGTGTCCGATGACATGGCCGGCCCCAACGGCCCGCTCGCTGCCTACGGCCTCGTCTCCGACCCCGAGCTGGCCGCCACGCAGGCTGCCGTTGCCGCAGGCACCCCGATGGGTCCGCTGAACTGATCCCTGGTTCCTCTCGGGTGGCGCGCCTGCCGCGCCACCCGTTCCTCTTGCCTGTCGGGATTTCCCATGAGCGTCGGTCTTCTTCTTCTGATTGTCATTGCGGTCGCCGCACTCGGATACGGGCTTGGCCGCCGGCGTGCGCTCGCTTCAGTGCAGGGTGATCTGCGCAGGCTGCATTCACTGCCCGGCTATTACGGCCAGTCGGTCTTCATTCTCACCGCTGCGCCGGCCCTGCTTGTCATGCTTGCGTGGCTGCTGATCCAGCCGCTGGTGATCGAAAATCACGTGATCTCGACGATTGCGCCCGGATCCATCGCCGATGGCTCGTCCACGAGCCTGGTGCTGAGCGATGTGCGCCGCATGGCCGGCGGTCTCGACGCGCTTGTGGCCCGGTCGTCTCTGAGCGAAGGCGACATTGCGGCGCTCGACGCCAACAGCACCGATGTGCGCGGCCGTCTTGCCGAGGTCGGAGTTGCGCTCGCTTCCGACGTTGACCCGGCGGTGTTCGAAACCGCCAAAGCGTACCGCCTGATCCTGCGCACCGCGCTGCTGATCATGACCACGGTCGTGGTCGCCGTCACGCTGGCCGGACTGTTCTTTTCACTGTCGCGGATCCGTCCGGACTACCGCGCCCGCAATGTCAGCGAGCGCGCCGTGATCGCGCTGCTGATCGCGTCGTCCTTCGTGGCGGTCATGACCACTGTCGGCATCGTTTGTTCGCTGGTCTTCGAGACATGGCATTTCTTTCGCCTCTATTCCCCTGAAGGCTTCTTCTTCAGCACGGTCTGGAATCCGCAGTTTCGCGGCGGGTCCGATCTGGGCATCTGGCCGCTGGTCTGGGGCACGCTGTATGTCTCGTTCATCGCGCTGCTCGTGTCGGTCCCGATCGGACTGCTGGCTGCGATCTATCTCGCTGAATATGCGTCCAAGACGGTCCGTGCCGTGGTCAAGCCCGCCATCGAGATCCTCGCCGGCATCCCCACCATCGTCTACGGTCTGTTTGCCTTGATCACCGTCGGCCCCTTCCTGCGCGACTATTTCGCCGCGCCGCTCGGCATCGGGTCGAGCTCGTCCTCGGTGATGACGGCCGGTTTGGTCATGGGCATCATGCTCATTCCCTTTGTCTCCTCGCTCTCCGACGATATCATCAACGCCGTGCCGCAGAGCATGCGCGACGGATCCTTCGGCCTCGGGGCGACCCAGTCGGAGACGGTCAAGCAGGTGATCCTTCCCGCGGCGTTGCCGGGGATCGTCGGCGCCATCCTGCTGGCTGCCAGCCGGGCCATCGGCGAAACCATGATCGTGGTGCTGGGCGCCGGCGCGGCCGCCAAGCTCAGCCTCAACCCGTTCGAGGCGATGACGACCATCACCGTCAAGATCGTCAGCCAGCTGACCGGCGACACGGAATTCGGATCGCCGGAGACCCTCGTGGCGTTCGCGCTGGGCCTGACGCTCTTTGTCTTCACGCTCGCGCTCAATGTCGTGGCACTGTATGTGGTGCGCAAATATCGGGAACAATACGAATGACCTTTGCGACCCCCCGTCAGGTTTTCTCGCTTTTCGAAGCCGATGTCCGCACCAGGAACCGCAACGCCGCCGAGCGCCGCTTTCGTCTCTATGGCGTGATCGCCATCACCATTTCGATGCTTGCGTTGGCATTGCTGCTGTTTACCGTGCTCGACAATGGTCTGGGAGCATTCCGCCAGACCTTCATCGAAATCAAGGTTCCGCTTGATCCGGCCCGGCTCGATCCTTCGGGGACGCGCGACGTCGAAGCGATGAAGAAGGTCACGACGATCGGCTACGGCAAGGTGATCCAGGCCGGGCTGGTTGCCACCCTGGCCGAGGCCGGAATTGCCACCGATGACTCCTCGGTGCGCGACGTCTTCAACCTGATTTCCAAGGAAGCCCCGGCACAGCTGCGCAATCGGGTCCTGGCCAATCCGGATCTCATCGGAACGACCATTGATTTCCGTGCCTTTGCCTCCGGCCGCGTCGACGGTTATTTCAAGGGTCGTGTGTCGATGGCGTCGGCCGAGCTCGACAGCAACATCTCTCCCGCCCAGCTGGCGATTGCCGACGAGATGAAGGCGAAGGGACTCATGGGCCTTCACTTCAACTGGGACTTCATTCTTGGCCCGGACGCTTCGGAACTCAGGCCGGAGGCGGCTGGCCTCGGCGTGGCCATCATCGGCTCGGCCTACATGATGCTGATCGTGCTGGTGCTGTCGTTGCCGCTTGGGGTGGCCGCCTCGATCTATCTGGAGGAATTCGCACCCACCAACCGCTGGACTGACCTCATCGAGGTCAACATCGCCAATCTCGCGGCCGTGCCGTCCATCGTGTTCGGCATTCTCGGCCTTGCAATCTTCATCAATTTCGCCGGCTTGCCGCAGTCGGCTCCGATTGTCGGCGGACTGGTGCTGACCCTGATGACGCTGCCGACGATCATCATATCGACCCGCGCCAGCCTCAAGTCGGTGCCGCCGTCCATCCGCGATGCCGCCCTGGGTGTCGGAGCCTCGAAGATGCAGACCATATTCCACCATGTGCTGCCGCTCGCCATGCCCGGCATTCTGACCGGCACCATCATCGGGCTTGCCCAGGCTCTGGGTGAAACAGCTCCGCTGCTGCTCATCGGCATGGTTGCCTTCGTGCGCGACTTCCCGGCCAGCCCCCCGGAAGGCTTCTTCGACCCGGCATCGGCGCTTCCGGTGCAGGTCTACAATTTCACCCAGCGAGCCGATCCCGCTTTTGTTGAACGGGCATCCGGTGCGATCATCGTGCTGCTGGTCTTTCTTCTGGTCATGAATGCGGTGGCCATCATCCTGCGCCGACGTTTCGAGCGTCGCTGGTAGAGTTTGGAAAAGGTAAGAGAATGAGCAACATGCGAATGACTGAACTCCCCCTGCCGGTCAAGGCCGCCAAAGTGAACGCTCGCAATGTCCAGGTCTATTATGGGCAGAACCACGCCATCAAGGATGTCAACATCGACATCCCCAGCGAGTCGGTGACCGCTTTCATCGGGCCGTCGGGCTGCGGGAAATCGACATTCCTGCGCTGCCTCAACCGGATGAACGACACCATCGTCGGCTGTCGCGTCGAGGGCCGGATCGAGATTGACGGCGAGGACATCTATGACCGCCGTGTCGACCCGGTCCAGCTCAGGGCGAAGGTGGGGATGGTGTTTCAGAAGCCCAACCCCTTCCCGAAATCCATCTATGACAATGTCGCCTATGGGCCCAAGATCCACGGCCTGACCCGCACCAAGGCCGAGCTCGACGAGGTGGTCGAACAGTCTCTGCACAAGGCCGCTCTCTGGAACGAGGTCAAGGATCGCCTCGCTGCACCCGGGACCGGCCTCTCCGGCGGCCAGCAGCAGCGTCTCTGCATCGCCCGCGCCATCGCCACGTCTCCGGAAGTGCTGTTGATGGACGAGCCCTGCTCGGCGCTCGATCCGATCGCGACCGCCCAGGTCGAGGAGCTGATTTCGGAGTTGCGCAACCAGTACACGGTCATCATCGTCACCCACTCGATGCAGCAGGCCGCCAGGGTTTCGCAGCGAACGGCGATGTTTCACATGGGCATCGTCGTCGAGGAAGGTCCCACCGACAAGATGTTCACCAATCCGGATGACCGCCGCACCCAGGACTACATCACCGGCCGCTTCGGTTGACAGATCTCCCGGCGCCCATGATCGACTTTACTTTGCGAGGACGCACCCATGCCTGTAGCACACACAGTTAGTGCCTATGATGATGAACTCCGCTGGCTGGTCCGCCGCCTTTCCGAAATGGGCGGCATCGGCGAGGGCATGGTCGCCGACTCCGTGCAGGCGCTGGTCAATGCCGACATGGCGCTCGCCCAGCGGGTGATCTCCGAGGATCTTCTGCTCGATGTCGCCGAGCGCGAGATCTATGACCGGGCGGTCCTGATCATCGCCAAGCGACAGCCCATGGCCCAGGATCTGCGCGAGATCATCGGCTCGATCCGCATCGCCTCCGACCTCGAGCGGGTCGGTGACCTGGGCAAGAACATCGCCAAGCGGGTGATCGCGGTCCACACCATGGCGCAGCCCAAGAAGCTTGTGCGCGGACTCGAGCATCTGGCCGAGCTGGCGCTGACCCAGCTCAAGGAAGTGCTCGATGCTTTCGCCACCCGTTCGCCGGAACTTGCCACCTCCATCCGGGAACGCGACGAGGAGATCGACGCCATCTACACGTCGCTGTTCCGCGAACTGCTCACCTACATGATGGAAGACCCGCGCAACATCACCGCCTGCACCCATCTGCTGTTCTGCGCCAAGAACATCGAGCGGATCGGCGATCACGCCACCAACATTGCCGAGACCGTCTACTACGTGGCGACCGGCGACCAGATGTCCAGCGACCGGCCGAAGGATGATGACACTGCCAATGTCATCGCCACTTCGCCGGGCGATTGAGCACACACAACGGGGACTGACCCATGGCCATGACTCCGCGCATAACGGTGGTTGAGGACGAAGAGGCGCTCAGCGTGCTGCTGCGCTACAATCTTGAAGCTGAAGGCTACGAGGTCGATACGGTCGGCCGCGGCGACGAGGCGGAGATCCGCCTGCGCGAGCGGGTGCCCGACCTGCTGGTGCTCGACTGGATGCTGCCCGGGATTTCGGGCATCGAACTCTGCCGCCGGCTTCGGCTGCGGCCGGAAACCGAACGGCTGCCGATCATCATGCTGACGGCGCGCGGCGAGGAGAGCGAGCGCATTCGCGGCCTGACAACCGGCGCCGACGATTATGTCGTCAAGCCGTTTTCGACGCCGGAACTGCTCGCCCGCATTCGCGCCATGCTCAGGCGTGCGAGGCCGGAGTCGATCTCCAGCCAGCTCAAGGTCGGGGATGTCGAGCTTGATCGCGAGACCCATCGGGTCCGCCGCCGGGGCCGCGACGTCAAGCTGGGCCCCACAGAGTTCCGGCTGCTGGAATATCTGATGAGCTCGCCGGGGCGGGTCTACTCCCGCTCGCAGCTGCTCGACGGCGTCTGGGGCCATGATGTCTATGTCGACGAGCGCACGGTGGATGTGCATGTCGGCCGCCTGCGCAAGGCGCTCAATCTGTCCAACATGCGCGACATCGTCCGAACGGTGCGCGGCGCGGGATACGCAATCGAGAGCTGAGCCTTGTCAGCCGCGGTCCAGACACAGAAAAGCCCGGACAATCCGGGCTTTTTTGGTCTGCTGCAGTCTGTGTTCAGCGTGCGCGCTTGCGCTCGCTCGATGGCTGGAAGGCCAGGCGGGAATGATAGGTGCAGTAGGGGGCTGCCTCGGCCGCATCGTTGCCGCAGAAATGGAAACCTTCCTGAAGCGGGTCGCCGATGGGCCATTTGCAGGTGCGTTCGCTGAGTTCGATCAGGCTCAGGCGGCGGGAAATCGGCACCACCACGTCCTGGATCGGGCGCGTGTCCAGTGCCAGTGCGGTCGAGACCTCCACGTCCTGTTTCAGCGCAGTGGCCCCGCCACCGGCCGAAATGCCGCCGATGGAGGATCTGCTGACGGCGTTGGTCGATGTCTGGCCGCGGCTTGCATAGTTGGGAGCGCGCGGTGCGGTCGTGGTCCGTTTGGTGCGAACAGCGGCCTGTCCGCCGCTTTTCGCACGACCGGGCAGGTTCAGGCGATGCACCTTGCCGATGACCGCATTGCGGCTGACGCCGCCGAGCTGTGCCGCAATCTGGCTTGCGCTCAGACCGTCGGCCCAGAGCTTCTTGAGTCTTTCGACCCGTTCATCAGTCCAGTTCATGCATCTTTCTCCCTGTGCCCCGTACGTCGGGATGGCAGAATCCCTCATCAACGTCCGGCGGCGCCGGAGCCGATACATACGGTTGCTGTGAGGTGACCAGTGTCCGCCGCGACCTTCCAGTCTGTCACCCGTAACTTAGTGGTCGCCTGACTCCGTGACAAGAGTCAGGCGAATCATGGGGAATCCTTTTTGTGGTTTTCCCCAACTTACCGGAATTCTCAGAGACGCCGGCGTACCGGCCCGGCCAAACCGTCCGCAGACCCGCCAAAGCCCTGAAACGCGGCTCAGATTGACATCCCACTTTGAAACGTAAATAGTGCCCGCGCCGCCCGCAGGGGCGGCGTTTTGATTTTCTGGCAACCACCAACCGGTTTGTTCGACCGATTTGCAATGATCGGCATGACCGGCCGGATATGGGAGACAAGCGCCATGGCACAGGCCACGCCGCTTTATGACACATACAACCGGATTCCCGTCAGGTTCGAGCGGGGCGAGGGCGTCTGGCTGATTGCCGACAACGGCGACCGATATCTCGATTTCGGCGCAGGCATTGCCGTAAACTCGCTGGGCTATTCGCATCCGCATCTCGTCAATGCCCTGACCGATCAGGCCGGGCGCCTCTGGCATCTGTCCAATCTCTATGAAATTCCGGGCCAGACCCGACTTGGCGAGCGCCTGGTGCAGGCGACATTTGCCGACAAGGTGTTCTTCACCAATTCCGGCGCAGAGGCGCTGGAATGCGCCATCAAGACCGCGCGCCGCCACTTCTTCGTCAATGGCCAGCCGGAGCGCTTCCGCATCATCACCATGGAGGGCGCCTTCCACGGCCGCACCCTGGCGACGATCGCCGCCGGCAGCCAGGCCAAGTATCTCGAGGGGTTCGGCCCGAAGGTCGAGGGATTCGAGCAGGTGCCGTTCGGTGATCTCGACGCCTTCAAGGCCGCCATTACCCATGAGACTGCGGCAATCCTGATCGAGCCGCTGCAGGGTGAGGGCGGCGTGCGCACGCTGACCCCCGAATGGCTGCGCGCGCTGCGCGATCTCTGCGACGAGAGCGGGATCCTGCTGGTGCTTGATGAGGTCCAGTCCGGCGTCGGCCGCACCGGAAAGCTGTTTGCCCACGAATGGGCAGGCATCACCCCCGACATCATGGCGATTGCCAAGGGCATCGGCGGCGGTTTCCCGATGGGGGCCTGCCTTGCCACGGCCGAGGCGGCCGACGGCATGACCGCCGGCAGCCACGGCACCACCTTCGGCGGCAACCCGCTGGCGATGGCCGTCGGCAATGCCGTGCTTGACGTTGTCCTCGCCGATGGCTTTCTGGAACATATCGGCGACATAGCCCGGGTCATGCGCCAGGGCCTGGCCGCCATCAAGGACCGCTATCCCGGCCTCGTCGCCGAAATCCGGGGAGCAGGCCTGATGATCGGCATCAAATGCGTCAGGTCCAACACCGAAATGGTGCAGGCCTTCCGCAACGAGCGCCTGCTCAGCGTGCCGGCCGGCGACAACGTCGTGCGGCTGTTGCCGCCGCTGATACTGAGCGCAGAGGAAGCGCGCGAAGGCCTGAGCCGCATGGAAGCCGCCCTCGACCAGCTGTCGACCAATTCCCCCGCCAACTGACGGATACCGCCGGACAATGACCCAGACAGAAGCCGGGACGCCCCGCCATTTTCTCGATTTGTCCGCCGTTTCGGGCGGCGACCTGCGCGTGATGCTCGACGCCGCGCGCGCCGCCAAGTCGGCGACCGACCGTGATCGACCGCTGGCAGGGAAAATGCTGGCCATGATCTTCGAGAAGCCCTCGACCAGGACCCGGGTCTCCTTTGACGTCGGCATGCGCCAGCTCGGCGGCGAAACCCTGTTCCTGTCCGGCACCGAAATGCAGCTCGGCCGCGCCGAAACGATCGCCGACACCGCCAAGGTGCTGTCGCGCTATGTCGATGCCATCATGATCCGCACGCTCGATCATGACCGCATGCTGGAAATGGCCGAACACGCCACGGTCCCGGTGATCAACGCGCTCACCGACGACACCCATCCCTGCCAGATCATGGCCGACATCCTGACATTCGAGGAGCATCGCGGCCCGGTGAAGGGCAAGACCATCGCCTGGACCGGTGACGGCAACAATGTGCTGCATTCGCTGATCGAGGGCGCCGGGCAGTTCGGCTACCGGCTGAAGATCGCGGTGCCGGAAGGCTCCGAGCCGACCGCCCGCTTTGTCGACTGGGCCCGCGGACAGGGCGCGGAGATCGAACTCGGCAACGATCCGGTCAAGGCGGTCGAAGGCGCCGACTGTGTCATCACCGACACCTGGGTGTCGATGAACCAGGAACACAGGGCCCGCGGCCACAATGTTTTTGTTCCCTTTCAGGTCAATGCCGGACTGATGGGCAAGGCCAATCCGGATGCGCTGTTCATGCATTGCCTCCCCGCCCATCGCGGCGAGGAGGTCACCGACGAGGTGATGGACGGCGCCCAGTCGGTGGTCTTCGACGAGGCCGAGAACCGCCTGCACGCCCAGAAGGCGATCATGCGCTGGTGCTTCGGAGTTCTTTGAGGCCCGGCACGAGCCTGCGGGACGCCCCGCTCGGGCGCCGCATCATCCGGTTTGCCGAGTTCGGTGCCTTGCACCCGTCCGGGTGCGCCACTAGATGGATCCTATGACAATGGACACAGAACTTCGCAGCCTGGGTGACATCGATTTTGCCGGTGATGACCGGGTCGTCCCGTTCCAGGTCGGCGCCCTCGACATCCGCGGCCGCGCCGTGCAACTGGGACCGCTGCTCGACGGCATTCTCGGCCGGCATGACTATCCCGTTGCGGTGGCCCGCCTGCTGGCGGAGATGATCACGCTGACCGTGCTGCTCGGAACCTCGCTCAAATTCGAAGGCAAGCTGATCGTCCAGACCAAGGGCGATGGCCCTGTTGAACTCGTGGTCGCCGATTTCACGGCGCCCGGCGATGTGCGCGCCTATGCCCGGTTTGACGAAGAGCGACTTGCCGAGGCGGAAGCCGCCGGCCGCACCAGCCCGACCGAACTGCTCGGCACCGGCATTCTCGCCTTCACTATCGACCAGGGCGAATACATGCAGCGCTACCAGGGCATCGTCGAGATGAAGGGGGAGTCGCTGCACGAGATGGCCGAGACCTATTTCCGCCAGTCCGAGCAGATCCCCACCATCCTCAAGCTCGCCGTGGCCGAATTGCTGACCCGCGACGAGGACGGGCAGAGCCGCCACCACTGGCGCTCCGGTGGCCTGGTGGTGCAGTTCCTGCCCGACGCGCCCGAACGCATGCGCGGCGCCGACCTGCCCGGGGGCGACGCGCCCGAAGGCGCGGAGGATCACAATCCAGACGATGACGACTTCTGGTCCGAGGCCAAGGCATTGGTCGGCACGGTCAAGGCCGATGAGCTGTCCGACCCGGAGGTGGGCGCCGAGCGGCTGCTGTACCGGCTGTTCCACGAGCATGGCGTGCGCGTCTATCCGGCCCATGACGTGGCGGACAATTGCAGCTGCTCGCGCGAGAAGCTCGCCGACGTGCTGAGCGGGTTCTCCGCCGAGGAGATCACCGACAGCGTCCAGGACGGCCACATCTCGGTCGTCTGCGAGTTCTGCTCGACCACCTATCTCTTCGAGCCCGACGAGCTCAAGGCCTGACACGAGGCGCCCTATCCGTCCGGCCACCGCGGCAAGATGACAAAACTTTAATTTTGCCCCATCGCATCCATCCGCTAGGTCTTCTTGGCATACGGAGATGATGGATGCTCGACCGGACTGAAACTTCCCGGCCGCAAACCGGCGAGACTGCGGGGACCGCCCGACGGCGCGTCGGCCGGCGGCTCGGCCGTGGCGTCCTGCAGACCCTGCTGATGCTGCTGGTGCTGGCCGGCTCCTATGCCGCCATGGAGGCCATGGTCTCCTCGCGGCCGGCGCGCGCCCCCCGGATCTTCGAGCCCACCGTGTACACGGTCGAGACGGTCCCCGTCGCCCATGGCGATAATCAGCCGACGATCCATGTCTTCGGCCAGATCGATGCGGCCCGCAGCGTCGACCTGCGTGCCCTCGTCAACGGCGAAGTCATCGACATGCTTCCCGGTCTGGCGGCGGGTCGGCGGGTCTCCCGCGGCGACGTGCTGGTAAGGGTCGATCCGTTTGCCTACGAAGGCGCGCTCGTGGAGGCGGAAGCCAATCTGGCCGCCGTGAAGGCGGCGATCGCCGAAATCGACGCGCGCCTTGTCGCCGAGCGCGAACAGCTCGACGGCGCTGTCGATCAGCTGGCGCTCGCCCGCACCGACCTCGATCGCGCCGCCGCCCTGGCCGATAGCGGGACGCTGACCAGCAAGCAGCTCGAGGACCGCAAGCTGATCCTGTCGCAGCGCGAGCAGGCGGCAAGCCAGAGCCGCAACGCCATCCTGGTTGCCGAGGCGCAGCGGGCCCAGCAGCAGGCGAATGCCGACCGGCTCGAATGGAAGCTGCGCGAGGCCCGGCGCAATCTTGCCGACACGGCGCTGACCGCTCCCTTCGATGGCATCATCTCCGAGGAGATCGCGGGCCTGGGCCGCAGCCTCAGCACCAACGACGTCGTCGCATCGCTCTATGACGACACTGCCCTCGAGGCCCATTTCGGTCTGACCAACGCCCAGTACGGCCGCATGGCCACCGACGCTGATCCGCTGGTCGGTCGCTCGATCGAGATCGTCTGGACCGTCGGCGGCGCCGATTATCGCTATCAGGGCACGATCGACCGCATCGGCGCCAAGGTGACGGCGGAGCGCGGCGGCGTCGATGTCTATGCGAGGATAGAGACCGCCGACTATGCGGTGCAACTGCGCCCAGGCGCCTTCGTGGCCCTCAGTGTGCCCGACCGCGCCTGGCCCGACACCGTGCGGCTGCCCGAAACCGCGCTTCACGATTCCGACCATGTCTTCACCGTGGTGGACGGCAAGCTGGTGCGCTCCCCCGTCGAGGTCGTAGCCTTTGACGGCGAGGACGTCATCGTCAGGACCGGCCTTGCAGACGGAGCCCGGGTGCTGGTCACGCGCCTGACCGAAGCGACGGAAGGACTGTCCGTTCGCGCGCCGGGCGAGGCCAAGCCTGCCGCGAGCCCGCCGCCTGCGGCCGCCGGAGACGGTCCGCCGCGCCGCGGTTCGGGGGGCTCGCGCGCCGCCCGCAGGGGGCTCGGCGGTTGAACGTCCCGCTCGATCCCGCCGGCCCGCCCCCCGGGCGCCGGATGTCCGGCGGCGGCATACTCTCAACCTTTGTCCGCCACCCCAATGCGGCCAATCTGCTGATGGTGCTGATGCTGCTCTTCGGCGCCTTTTCGATCGCCCGCATCAACACCCAGTTCTTCCCGCCCGTCGACCGGCCGGCGGTGTCGGTCAGCGTCGCCTGGTCGGGCGCCAGCGCAGAGGACGTGGAGACCAACATCATCGCCGTGCTGGAGCCGGCCGTGCGCTACATTTCCGGCGTCGACCGGATGTCCTCCACCGCCTCCGAAGGGTCCGGCACGATCCGTCTGGAGTTCACGGAGGGCACCGATATCGGCCAGGCGATGACCGACGTCGAGACCGCGGTCAAGGGCGTCGGCAACCTGCCCGAGGATGCCGAGGAGCCCGGCATCAGCCGCGCCGAGTTCTTCGATCCCGTCGCCAGCCTGTCGCTGTCGGGCACCACGTCGGAGACCCTCAAGCGCATCTGGGCCAAGCGCATCCGCGACGATCTCATCGACCGCGGCGTTGACCAGATCAATTTCACCGGCCTGCGCGCCGCCGAAATCCGCGTGGAGGTGCCGGAAATCGAACTGCGTCGCCTCGGCACCACCATCGCCGCCGTGGCGCAGACCATCGCCGCCAACAGCCGCGACCTGCCGTCGGGCAATGTCGACGGTGCGGTGGAGCGGCAATTGCGCGCCGTCGCCGACGCCCAGGGCGCCCGACAGCTCTCGCGCATCGAGGTGCTGGCGCGGCCCACCGGCGAGAAGGTGCTGCTGGGCGACATCGCCTCGATCACCGATGGTTTCGCCGATGACGCCACGCGCGGTTTTTCCGGCGCTTCGCCGGCAATCGAGCTGGATGTGCGCCGCGCCCCGAGCGCCGACACGCTCGAGACAGCCGCCGTGCTGTCGGCCTATCTCGACGAGATCCGCCCGCAGCTGCCGCCCGGCCTTGAGCTGGCGGTCTACGACGACAGCTCCGAAGCGCTGCAGAGCCGGATCTGGCTGCTGATCAAGAACGGTCTCGGCGGCCTGCTGCTGGTGGTGGCGATCCTGTTCCTGTTTCTCGATGCCCGCATCGCCCTGTGGGTGGCGATGGGCATTCCGGTCGCCATGCTCGCCACCATCGGCGTGATGTTCGTCACCGGCCAGACCATCAACATGATTTCGCTCTTTGCCCTGATCATGATGCTCGGCATCATCGTCGATGACGCCATCGTCGTGGGCGAGCACACCAACACCCGTCTCGAGATGGGCGACGATCCGGTGGCCGCTGCCGAGAACGGCGTCAGGATGATGCTGACGCCGGTGCTGGCGGCGATGACCACGACGCTTGCCGCCTTCGCGCCGATCATGCTCATCGGCGACACGGTCGGCCAGTTGATCGGCGTGCTGCCGCTGGTGGTGATCGCGGTGCTGGTCTCGAGCCTGGTCGAGTGTTTCTTTGTCCTGCCGGGCCATTTGGCCCATTCGTTGTCGGCCCGCGCGGCGCCCGCCTGGTCCTGGTGGCGGCAGTTTCTGATCGCCCTGCTGATCGCCGTGGCGGTTGCGGGTCTGGGCTCCAGGCTGGCCGTCGATTTGACCGGCAGCGCAGCGGCGCTGTCCTCCGTTTCGGCGTGGCTGCTCGCCCTGCCGCTCGCGCAGCGGGTGGCGCTGGTGGCGGTGGCGGCGCTGACCGTCGCCAGCCTGATCGAGTTCGGACTGCTGAAGCTGGCGATCCATGGCCAGGGCCGGGCCGATCGCGGAGCCGGTCGCCGGGGCGGCGTGCCCGAAAGCCGCTTCCGCCAGGGCTTCGACCGCCGCTTCAACCGTTTCCGCGATGGTCCCTTCAACGCGCTCGTCACGCTCGCCTGGCACTGGCGCTACGTCACCATCGCCATCACCATCGGGCTGGTGATGGTCGTGGCCGTCGGTCTGGTGCGATCGGGCAAGGTGGAGTTCGTCTTCTTTCCGTCCCCCGAGGCCGAAAGCATCACCGGCACCATCAGTTTCAATGCCGGCCTGCCCGAGGCGGAGGCCTTCGTTGCCATCGCCAGCCACGAGGCGGTGCTGCTCCGGATCGATCGCGAGCTCAGCGGCACGGGCAGCAGCGCCATCAGGTCGGTGTTCACCACCTACAGGGGGTCGAGCCGCAGCGGCGGCGCCCAGGCGCGGATCAAGGTGCAGCTCACCACCTCCGAGCAGCGCGACGTGCGCACCCCCGATCTGGTCACCGCCTGGAGTGACGCGGTGCCCAGCCTGGCCGGCGTCTCGCGTTTCGCGATCTCCCAGGTCCGCGGCGGTCCTCCCGGCCGCGACATCGAGGTGAGGCTGCAGGGGGATCGGTCCGCCGCGCTGAAGGCCGCCTCCGCCGACGTCATCGCCGCGCTCTCCGGCATCGACGGCGTTTCCGGACTTGACGACGACCTGCCCTGGGGCAAGCCGGAGCTCGTCATGCAGCTCACGCCGCAGGGCGCGGCCTTCGGCTTCACCGTCGACGAGGTGGGCCGCCAGATCCGCAATGCCTTCGACGGCGTCATTCCATTCCGCTTTCCGCGCAACGATGACGAGGTGACGGTGCGGCTGTCCCAGACCCAGTCGGCTGCCGGTACCGCGGCGCTGAGAAGCCTCGACCTGCGGAGTCCCGGCGGCCAGTTCGTTCCCCTGACCGAGGTGGTCGATCTCACCGAGCGGCAGGGCTTTGCCACCATCCAGCGCCGCGACGGCAAGTCGACGGCCTCGGTGACGGGCGACCTCGATTCGGCGGTGATCACCACCGATCAGGTGATCTCCCGGCTTGAGGCCAGCGGTGCGCTCGATCTCATCGCCGCCAGACACGGTGTGAGCTACAGCTTCGGCGGCCGCGCCGAGGAGCAGGAGAAGGCCTTCTCCGACCTGCAACTCGGCACGGTGATCGCGCTGAGCGTCATCTACATCGTGCTGGCCTGGGTGTTTGCGAGCTACTGGCGCCCGGTTGCGGTGATGCTGATCATCCCGCTCGGCGTCGTCGGCGCCATCTTCGGCCACTGGCTGCTCGGCTACCAGCTCACCATCCTCTCCTTCATCGGCCTGCTGGGGCTGGCGGGCATCGTGGTCAACGATTCCATCATTCTGGTCGACCGGCTCGAGGAGCGCCGCGCCGAGGGCGACGATCTGGCCACCGCCGCCATCGGCGCCAGCCGGGACCGATTCCGCGCCGTGCTCCTGACCTCGCTGACCACCATCGGCGGCCTGCTGCCGCTCGTCTACGAAACCGACCTGCAGGCGCAGTTCCTGCTGCCGATGGCGATCACCATCGTCTTCGGGCTCGCCTTCACCACCGTCTTCGTGCTGTTCCTGATCCCGGCGCTGATCGGTGTCGGCGACGACATTGTCAGGGGCTTCGCGCTGCTCTACGGCCGCGGCCGCGCAAGGCCCGCGCGGGAACCGGTCTGATCGTCATTGCTTCGGGGCAGGGCGGCTGTGCCGCTGCTCAGTTGAGCGTTCGCGGCACGCCCGGACGGTCGAGCGAGAAGGCCGGTATGTCGACGTCGAACATCTCGCCTTCCTCGGACTGCATCTGGTAGCTGCCGACCATCACCCCCGAGGGCGTATCCAGCGGGCAGCCCGAGGAATATTCATAGGTGTCGCCCGGTCCGAGCACCGGCTGCTCGCCGACGACGCCGGGGCCGCGGACCTCGTCGATGAAGCCGTTCTCGTCGGTGATGCGCCAGTGCCGAGAGCGCAGCTGCACGACGATGTCGGAATGATTGGCGATCACCACGCGGTAGCCCCAGACATAGCGGCTGTCGTCGGGATCGGACTGATCCTCGAGATAGAACGGTTCCACCGTGACTTCGATGTTGCGGGTCAACGCTCGGTACATTCGGCACTCCTTGTCCGCACTCATTCTATAGGTGCGAGCCCGCGTCAAGCAACACGCCGCAATTGCCGCTGGTTCCGGGGCTCTTCGGGAACGGGAATGTGAACCAGGCTGCGACGATGCGGGGTGACCCCGGCGGGGATTGCCGGTAACAATGCGGGTTCAACGGGAGACGCAGCCATGCTGGATGGGGCCGTGCGCCAACGACTGGAGCCGATCCTCGACCGGACCGGCCGCAGGCTGGCGAAACTGGGGGTGACGGCCAATGCCGTGACCGTCGTGAGCTGCTTTGTCGGGCTTGGAGCGGCTGCGCTGATTGCCAACGGCTGGCTGATGGTGGGGCTCTTGGTGATGGTGCTGAGCCGCATCGGCGATGGGCTCGATGGCGCCGTGGCGCGCGCCAGCCGCGGCACCGACTTCGGCGGCTTTCTCGACATCGTGCTCGACTTCGTCTTCTACGGCGCCATCCCCTTTGCTTTCATCCTCCATGATCCTGGGGCCAATGCGATCGCCGGCGCGGCGCTGATCTTCGCCTTCTACATCAACGGCGCGAGCTTCCTCGCCTATGCGGTGGTGGCGGAGAAACGCCGGCTGTCGACCCGGGCCCGCGGCGTCAAGTCGATCTACTTCACCACCGGCCTGGCCGAGGCGACCGAGACGCTCGCGGTCTTCATCCTGGCCTGCCTCTGGCCGGCGGGCTTTCCGATCGTCGCGTGGGTGTTCGCCGCGGTGTGTCTCTACACCGCGGTGTCGCGCATCATGCTGGCGCGGGCGACCTTTGCCGCCGGCTGATCCGACGGGTCAGAGGCCGGCGAGCGCCCGGTCGAAATCCTCGAGCAGATCGTCGATGTCCTCGAGCCCGACCGACAGCCGCAAGAGGCCGGGGCCGATGCCGAGCTCGTCGCGCGCCTCGTCGCTGAGGTTCTTGTGCGTCGTCGTCGCCGGATGGGTGATCAGGCTCTTGGCATCGCCGAGATTGTTGGAGATGCGCACCACTTCGAGCGCGTTCTGCATGGCGAACGCCGCCGCCTTGCCGCCCTTGAGCTCCAGCGCCACCATGGTCGAGCCGCCGGTCATCTGCTTGGCACAGATGTCGGCCTGCGGATGGTCGGCCCGGCCCGGATAGATCGTGCGGGCCACCGCCTTGTGCTCGGCCAGGAAATCGGCGAGCCGGCCGGCGCTTTCGGTCTGCTGGCGCACCCTGATGGGCAGGGTTTCCAGTCCCTTGAGCAGGGTCCAGGCGTTGAACGGCGACATCGACGGTCCGGTGTGGCGGAAATAGTTGTGCAGGTGCTCGTCGATCCAGTCCTGGTCCGAGAGGATGACGCCGCCCAGGCACCGGCCCTGGCCGTCGATGTGCTTGGTCGCCGAATAGGCCACCACATGCGCTCCCAGCTCCAGCGGCTTCTGCAGGAGCGGCGTGGCGAACACGTTGTCGACCACCAGCCTGGCGCCGATCTGGTTGGCGAGCCTGGCCACGCCGGCGATGTCGATGACCTCCAGCGTTGGGTTGGTCGGGCTCTCGAGGAACATCACCTTGGTGTTGGGGCGGATGGCCCGTTCCCAGTTGGCAAGCTCGCGGCCGTCGATCAGCGTGGTCTCGATGCCGTATTGCGGCATCAGCGTTTCCACCACCCAGCGGCAGGAGCCGAACAGCGCGCGGGCCGCCACCACATGGTCGCCGGCGCGCAGCTGGCACAGCAGTGCCGCCGAGATCGCGGCCATGCCCGAGGCGGTGGCGCGCGCGTCGTCGGCGCCTTCCATCAGGCACATGCGTTTCTCGAACATGTCGTTGGTCGGGTTCGCATAGCGCGAATAGATGAATCCGGGTTCCTCGCCCTTGAAGCGGGCTTCGGCCGCCTCGGCGCTCTGGTAGACAAAGCCCTGGGTCAGGAAAATGGCTTCGGAGGTCTCGCCGTACTGGGAGCGGTTGATCCCGCCATGCACCAGCTCCGTGGCGGTTCGAAAACGTCTGGGTGTGCTCATGTCGCTCATTCCACAAAAAAACCGGCCGCAATGTCGCAAGCCGGTTTCCACACCCGACCTTTTTAGCGACTTATTTAACGTGGCTGCAAGCCGGTCGGCCAAATCACCACGGGATAAATCAACTTTAGGCGCTGGCGAAGCTTGCGTCAATCGCCTTGCATTGCCATGGAAGGGCAGCGATTGCGGAGATGGCATGGCACAGACGGCTGGAATATTGGCGGACCGCGCAATTCGGGCGCTGCTTGACGGCGGCAGGCTCATGACGCCGCGTCCGCTCGACCCCGACCAGATCCAGCCGGCGAGCCTCGATCTGCGCCTCGGCGTCAAGGCCTGGCGGGTCCGCGCCAGCTTCCTGCCCGGCCCCGGCAACACGGTGGAAAGCAAGCTCGGCCGCCTGGCGCTGCATGAGATCGATCTCAGCGACGGCGCCGTTCTCGAGACCGGCTGCGTCTACATCGTGCCGCTCCTCGAAAGCCTGGCGCTGCCGGCCGGCATTGCGGCCTCGGCCAATCCGAAGAGTTCCACCGGCAGGCTCGACATCTTCACCCGGGTGATGACCGATTACGGCCAGGAGTTCGACAAGATTGCCCCCGGCTACACCGGGCCGCTCTATCTCGAAGTCAGCCCGCGCACCTTTCCAATCATTGCGCGCACCGGTTCGCGCCTGTCGCAGATCCGCTTCCGCCAGGGTCACGCGCTGCTCGACGAGAGCGAACTGTCGGAGCTGCACCGCACCCAGACGCTGGTGGCCTCCGACACGCCCAATGTCAGCGGCGGCGGCATCGCGCTGTCGATCGACCTCAAGGGCGCGGGCGACAACGCGCTGGTCGGCTATCGCGGCAAGCACCACACGGCCGTCGTCGATGTCGACAAGCGCGCCATGCACGAGGTCCACGATTTCTGGGAGCCGCTCTACAACCGCGGCTCGGCCGACCTGATCCTCGATCCCGACGAGTTCTACATTCTGGTGTCACGGGAATCTGTGCATGTGCCGCCGGATTTCGCAGCCGAGATGACCCCTTTCGATCCGCTGGTGGGCGAATTCCGCGTCCACTATGCCGGCTTCTTCGACCCCGGCTTCGGCCATTCCGCATCGGGCGGCGCCGGAAGCCGCGCGGTGCTGGAAGTGCGCAGCCACGAAGTGCCGTTCATTCTCGAACACGGCCAGATCGTCGGTCGTCTCGTCTACGAGCACATGCTCGAGCGTCCCGAAACACTCTACGGCTCGGGCCTGGGCTCCAACTACCAGGCCCAGGGGCTGAAGCTGTCCAAGCATTTTCGCGCGCCCTCCGAGATCCTGCGGCTCTGAACGAGTGCGAAGGGCGCGAAGCGCCATGCGCAAACGCGCCGTGACGATGCTTGGAGCATTTCCAGACGAAGTGAATTTAACTTCGTCGTAGGACAATGCGACAAATCAAAAACTTAGAGCGCGTCTGCGATTCAATGAAAAGCAGAAGCGCTCAGCCGGAAGCCGGCCCGTCGCCGGCGGCGCGCGCCGCACGCGCCAGCACCCGGCGCATTCTCAGGCTCTCGCCGATCCGGGCGACGATCTCCGCGATCTTGTGGCGACGCCGCATCGCGATCCTGGCGTCGGTCACGTCGGCTTCGATCGTCAGCCAGCCGATGCGCGGCGTCCGTCCCGTCGCCGGGCCGATGCGGCGCAAGGCTTCGGCGATCCGGTAGGAGCCGCGGCGGGCTGCATCCGCCGGCGCCGGCAGCCAGAGCAGCGTGCCCGGCGGAATCGTCCGGCTCAGATGCTGGCAGAGGGCCAGGCTCTTGTCGGCGGTGATCGAGAACTCCCCGGCGGCGACCCTGCGGTAATGGCCCGAGCCCGGCTGCTGCGGCACCGCCTGGCGATCGCCCCGCAGATAGGCCGCCGTCTCGCCGCGCATCATCCGGCGCACCGCCAGCACCGACAGGGCATTCCATTCCGGGATTTCGCCGACGCGCAGCGGCAGCGGCTGCTGCGCGACGATGGCGCCCTCGTCGATCCCGGGGCTGAGCACATGCAGGGTGAGCCCGCCATGAACCTCGCCGCAGCCGTCGTGCAGCATGGACTGCAGCGGCTGCGGTCCCTTGAAGTGCGGCAGCAGCGCCGGATGGCAGTTGATCGCCCGGCCGTCGAAGAGCGCCAGCATCGCCTCCGGCACGATGGAGTGGGTCATGACGGTCATCAGCACGTCGGCGCCGGTGGCGCGCACCTCGCGCTCGAGGTCGGGCATCCGCGACAGCCGTCCGATCTGCCGGATCGGAATTCCGTGCCGGCGGGCGATTGACGAGAGGGTGGGAAGTCCGGTCACGGCCGCCCCGATGCGCTCGAGAAGATTTGGCCTGAGCCGCCGGTGGTCGGAGGTCCAGATCGCGGCGATCCGGTTGCCCTGGGCCAGCCATTCCTCCGCGATCGCCGCGCCGAGCAGGCTTCGTTCGGCAACCATGAGGAGGGAGCGGGGCGGCGGACTATTTGTCATCACCTTTTCTAGATAGTCCCTGCGGCGGCAGCAAGCAGGAACGGCAGCCGCCATGCCCGGCACGCCACCGGCGCGGCGCCCTGACCGGAGCCGGCGCGGGACCTGACCGGCACCGGCATCGCCGACTCTTTCGCACTGCCCGATCGCCGCCGGCGGAACGGCCTTGACATGCGGCCGGGAAAAAGGTGATTCATGGCGTGCCGGCTGTCGCCGCGCGCGGGTGTAGTTCAGTGGTAGAACGCAAGCTTCCCATGCTTGATGTCGTCGGTTCGAACCCGATCACCCGCTCCAGTCTTTTCGATCGCAGCCGTTTTCGCCTCGGACGCTGACACGCTGGCTCAAAGTGCACCAGGGAAACGCGTTTGCCATACGGCGACAGCTGTGCCGGGCCCTCCGGGTCAGCCAGACCCGGCTCCGCCGCCTTTCTGGCGTTACCGTTTGATTGCCCATCCCGCGACGACCCAAGCACTGTTATGGCCCCACCCGATCATCGGCCACACCAGCGGTTGCCCGTGTTGGGCCAGGCCTGGGACAGTCCTTCCGATTCGAGCACGTCGCCGACATCGCGGCCGTCGGCAAGCCTGATCTCGACCAGCGTCCGCCCATAGCGGTCGGTGCCGTTGCGTTCGAACAGGTAGCCGGCCGTCATCAAGACCCTGAGCCTGTCCCTTGCCTGGATGCCGATCGTCAATTCGGATTGGCATTCCGGGGAGGAGATCTCCGGGGTGTCGGTTCCGGCGAGCCGCCACTTCTCGCCATTCAGCCATCCCGTGTCGCCATCGACGATGCAGGTGATCCGCTGTCCGCTTCCGCAGATCGGCAGCGGCCCGTGGATGAGTCCGGCGATCGTCGGTTCGAGTGTGTCAGAGGGGTCGACTGCTGTCGCAGCCCGTGAATTGAACAGCCCCGCCGCGTCGGCGACGAACGGCGCGGCGAAGGCCGCCGCCATCAGGAAGGCTGTCAGCAGCGGAACGGCAAATCCGCGCCGGGATTTGGGGGTGGACCAAAGTCGTCTGTTTTTGCGGCCGCGCATGGGGCGTAGTACCGCGCGGGGGTTGCCAAACAGTTAAGCGGTTCGCGTCAATGGGGTGCGGCGGTCTGGTCGATTGACCCGCGGTGCTCGAGAGGTGCCGGCCCCCGGCAGGCGCGGAACCGCCTCGGCGCGGCGTCCGGAAGCGACTGTCCGGCACATCAGCACCGTTTGGACTTCCTGCGGGAATCTGGTTAGCACTGGTGGCACCATTGGATAACCGATCAGATGCGTGTCACATTCGCCCAGCTCGAAGCCTTCGTCTGCGTTGCCCGCCTTGGCACGGTGCATGAGGCCTCGCGGCACCTGAATCTCGCCCAGCCCACCATCTCGCTGCGGCTGCGCGACCTGGAAAGGGCCGTGGGCACGGCGTTGTTCGACCGCAACGGCCGCGGACTGCAGCTGTCGCAGGACGGCTCGGCGATGCTCGAGCATGCCAGCCGCATCATCGCCGAAATGGGCAAGCTCAAGGGCTGGGCGGGCAGCGGCAAGGTCAGCGGACTGGTGCGGCTGGGCGTATCGGAAACCTTCGCCTTCATCGGCCTCGCCGCCCTGCTGCGGCTTGTCGCGGTGACCTATCCCGACCTCCGGGTCGAGCTCGGGATCGGACCCAGTCCGCAGCTGATCGAGGACATCCACCAGCACCGGCTGGACCTCGCCATCGTCATCAATCCCGTCGAGGATCCGCGGCTCCGGATCATGCCGCTCGGGATCCAGCCGTCCACCTGGGCGGCGGCGCCGGCGCTCGGCCTGCCGCAGACCGTCCGGCCGGCGGATCTGCTGCACCAGACCGTGCTGATCAATCCCAGCCCCTCTCCCAATTACCGCCAGACCATGGCCTGGTTCGGATCGTCGGGGCTGGAGCCGATGCAGGTGTCGGTCTGCAACACCGTGCCGAGCGTCATCGCCCATCTGGTCGAGGCCGGAATCGGCATCGGCATCCTGCCGACCAAGCTGATCGAGCCGCAGCTGGCGAGCGGCCGGCTGGTGGCGCTGAACGCCCGTCCTGCCATCGAGAAGGCGCATCTCTGCGCCGTCTGCCATGCGGTCGACCGCGAAGCCACCGTGGATGCCATGCTGGAGGCGACGCGCCAGATCCTGCGCGAATTCGACATGCTCGAGCCGGTCTGACCGGTTGCACGACGGTGATCGGACCGCACGGAATCGATCCGGCGTATCATTTGAATTTCCTATCGATGGCCAATGTGTAATCCAATTTGTCCACGGATATGCAATGAATTAACGTCCCGCCCAGTTGAGGGAGAGGACCTGTCTTGCCAGACGCCGCCGATCGAATTGTGCGCATCGAAGGATTTGAACTCGGCTGCGACATGCCCGAGACCGCGGGAAACGCGCTGCGCTCCTTTTCCCGC
Source organism: Hoeflea marina (assembly GCF_003182275.1). Lineage (GTDB taxonomy): Bacteria > Pseudomonadota > Alphaproteobacteria > Rhizobiales > Rhizobiaceae > Hoeflea > Hoeflea marina. The sequence continues at coordinate 133,358 of NZ_QGTR01000003.1, read as the reverse complement.
CGTGAAACCCTTTTCGTGCGCGTGACCACGGCCGGCGGCATCAGCGGATGGGGCGAGACCTGGGCCTTTCCGGCTCCGGCCGCGGCCTTCATCCGCACGGTTCTCGCCCGGGTCGTGCTCGGCGCCTCCATCGACAATCCGCGTCGGCTCCACGCGGACATGCTCAGGCTCGTCGTGCCGGAGCGGCGCGGACTGGCGCTGATGGCCGTGAGCGCCATCGACATGGCCGTGTGGGATGCCCTCGGGCGCGCCGGCAACCGTCCGATCCACGCGCTTCTGGGCGGCGCGCTGCGCGACGCGCTGCCCGCCTATGCCAGCGGCCCGCTGCTGCCGGTGGGAGGGGACCGTTATCGCGACTTCCGTTCCGCGGTCGAAAGCTATGTCGACAGCGGCTTCAGGGCGGTCAAGATCCGGATCGGCGTGGGGCTGGCCCGGGACGAGGCGGCCATCCGCGCCGCCCGCGAGATCCTGGGCGCGGACAGGATGCTGATGGCCGATCTCAACGAGGCTTCCACGGTGCGGTCCACCCTGGCGCTGCTCGACAATGTCCGCGACGTCGGTCTCGGCTGGATCGAGGAGCCGGTCCGCCATGACGACCTGCCGGCCTGGCGCGACCTGGCCGCAAGGGTGTCAGTGCCGCTGGCGGGCGGCGAATCGTTCTGCGGCGCCCAGGCGTTTCGTGATGCGATCGGCGAGCGCACCCTCGACATCGTGCAGCCCGACATAGCGCTGTGCGGCGGTTTCACCGAGGTGCAGCGCGTCTGCGGCCTGGCCGACGCCTTCGGCATTCCCGTCATCCCCCATGTCTGGGGCGGCGGGGTGAATTTCCTGGCGTCCATCCAGCTGGCGGCCACCCTGACGGAGCCGGCCGGCGCGCCGGCCCTGCCGATGCTCGAATACGACATGAGCCACAACCCCCTCAGGGCGGCCCTGTACGATCCCCTGCCCGACGCGGCAGGGATGGTGGCGATTCCCGACGGCCCGGGCCTGGGCATCGAGATCGACGCCGAGCGCCTTGCCGGATATGTGTCCGGGCACTGGGTGCTGGAATGACTGGACTGACGAAAGACTGATTCCAAAGGGAGGACGACCCATGAACAGACGGATCTTGATGACTGCAGGAATGATCCTGGCGATGCTGCCGCTGACGGCCAGCGCCCAGGAGATGACGCTCAATCTCGGACTGGTCGGCGGCACCAATGCCCCGGAAGTCATCGCGATGGGGCAGTTCGCCGACGAGGTGAAGGAGAAGACGTCCGGACGCATCGAGGTCCGGGTGCAGCCCGGCGGCGCGCTCGGCGGCGACCGCGAGGTGATCGAGGGTCTGCTCCTGGGCACGATCGACATGACGACATCGTCAAGCTCGGTGGTGGCGAATTTCGATCCCGGCCTCAAGGTCCTCGACATTCCGTTCCTGTTTCGCGATTTCGACCATGCCGACGCCGTGCTCAACGGACCGATCGGTGACAAGATGCTGGCCGATCTGCCCAGCCACGGCCTTGTCGGCCTGGCCTTCGGCGGCATGGGCTTTCGGCAGCTGACCAACAGCGTGCGCCCGGTCAAGAGCGTGGAAGACGTCAAGGGCCTCAAGATCCGCACGCAGCAGAACGACATGCACATCAAGGTCTGGAGCGCGCTCGGCGTGCTGCCGACTCCGATGGCCATTCCCGAGGTCTACACCGCCCTGCAGCAGGGTGTGGTCGATGGACAGGAAAATCCGGTCGGCGCCATCGTCAACAACCGCTTCGGCGAGGTGCAGAAATATCTCAGCATGACCAACCACGCGTTCACGCCGCTGGTGGTGCTGATCGCGCCTGCCACCTGGGGCCAGCTCTCCGAGGCCGACAAGGCGGTCTTCACCGAGGCGGCGAAGAACGCGATGACGCGCAACCGGCAGGAGGCGGAAGCCTCCATCGACAGCGGTCTGAAGACGCTGGAAGGCCAGGGTGTGACGGTCATCAAGGACGTCGACACGGCCAGCTTCCGGGCCGGGCTGGATCCGCTGTTCGCCGATTTCGCCGCCGAATTCGGCGCCGACCAGCTGGCTGCGATCCGCGACACCAAATGAGCGGAGCTCCCAGGACCCTGCGCTCGACCGCCCTGGCGGTCGAGCGTGCCGTCACCCGCGCCGCGGTCGCGCTAGGCTGCCTGGCGCTGGTGCTGGCGATTTCCGTCGGCGCCTGGCAGGTGATCGCACGCTTCGTATTGTTCCGCTCGGCGTCCTGGTCCGAACCGCTGATCCAGGCTTCGCTGATCTGGATGACCTATCTGGCGCTCTCAGGCGCCATGCGCAGCGGCACGCTGATCTCGGTCGACGTGCTTCTCAAGGCCAGCCGGGGACGGGCCAGGATCGTCCTGCGCCTCGCCGGGCTGGTCGCCATCTTCGCGCTGCTGGCGGTGCTGCTGTGGTTCGGTACCATCCTCTGCTGGCGCATCAGATTCCAGAATATCGCCGGGCTCAACATCTCGGCGGCCTGGGTCTATGCGGCGCTGCCGGTGGGCTCGATCCTGTCAATGCTGGCGCTGGCTGCGCATGCGGCGGACCCACCGCCGGACGCTTCCGATCCGCTGGCGACGAACGTCTGAAGGCGGGCCGAGATGCTTCCCACTATGATCGTCCTGATGATGGCGCTGATGCTGCTGGCGGTGCCGGTGGCCGTGGCCATCGGGCTCGCCGGACTCATCGGCGCCGTCAGCTTCACCAATCTGCCGCTGATCGTCGTGCCGCAGCAGGCCTTCATCGCGCTCGACAAGTTTCCGCTGGCGGCGATCCCGTTCTTCATCCTGGCCGGCAACATCATGGCGGCGGGCGGGATCTCGTCGCGCCTTGTCGATCTGGTCGACAGCCTGATGCGCGATGTCCGCGGCGGCTTGCCGATGTCCTGCGTCATCGTCTGCATGATCTTCGCGGCCGTCTCGGGATCGAGCGTCGCCACCACCTTCGCCATCGGTGCCATCCTGATTCCGGCGATGGTCCGGCAGGGCTATCCGGTCGGCTTCGCCGCCGCCCTGCAGGCCACCGCGGCGGAACTCGGCGTGCTGATTCCGCCGTCGATCCCGATGATCCTGTTCGGGGTCGCGGCCGCAGCGCCGGTGGGCGACCTGTTCATCGCCGGCCTGGGCCCTGGTCTGTTGATAGCTCTCGCCTTGCTGATCTACATCGCCGTCTGGACCCGCGTGACCGGACATACGGTCTCGGACACGCTGCCGCGCAAGCCGGTGCTGCGAAGCTTTTCGCGCGCGGCTCTGGCGCTGATGATGCCGGTCATCATCCTGGGTGGCATCTATGGCGGCATCTTCACGCCGACGGAGGCGTCCGTCGTCGCGGTCATCTATGCCCTGGTCGTCAGTCTCTTCGTCTATCGTGAACTGTCCTTCGCCGGGCTAGGCCGGGTGATCTGGCGTTCGACGCTGTCCTCGGCGGTCATCATGTTCATCATCTCGATGGCGGGCCTGTTCTCCTTCGTGCTGACCCGAGCCGGCATTCCCGCCCAGATCGGCGCCTGGATCGTGGAGACCTTCCACGGTCCGGTGAGCTTCCTGCTCGCCGTCAATGTCTTCCTGTTCATTGTCGGCATGTTCGTCGAGACCTCGGCATCCATCGTCGTGCTGGCGCCGATTCTCGCCCCCGTCGCGGTGCAGTTCGGCATCTCCCCGGTGCATTTCGGGCTGATCATGATCACCAACCTGGCGCTCGGCATGATCACGCCGCCCTTCGGGGTCAATCTGTTTGCCGCCTGCGCGGTGGCCAATATCGGCCTGGAACGGATGATCCGCCACCTGCTGCCGCTGGTCGCCGTCATTCTCCTCTGTCTCGGGCTGGTCACCTACGTGCCCTGGATCACGGCGTTTCCGCTGCAGCTGATCGGCGGCCAGTAGACGCGGCGCAGCGGCTACCGCGACAGCGCGATCCTGATCAGTTCGGCGAACATGGCGATGCCGCTCTCCAGGATCTCGTCGGGGAAATCATAGTCCGGATTGTGCAGGTCGGGCCTGGCCAAGGCCGGCACCCAGTCCGAACATTGCGCCTTCGTGGCGGCTGGTGAACTCGCCGAAATCCTCGCCCCAGCGGAATGGGCGCTCCATGTGGTTGAACTCAAGCCCCAGGCCCGCGGCGGCCTGCCGGATCATCTCGAAGGAATCCCGGCCGTTGGCGGTTGCCGCGAATTCCTCCCGGGTCTCGAAGACGGCGTCCAGCCCGTATTGCCCTGCCGTCGTCCTGGCAAAGGCGGTGAGGTCCGCCCACATCGCCTCGACGGTCGGACCGTCGGGCGCGCGCAGCGTGACATGCACCTCGCCCCGTGCCGGGCAGATGCCCGATGCCTGAACCCCCATCTGCGAGAACACGGGAACACAAAGCGCATAGCTGTCCGGACGGTTGTGGTAGGCCTGGATGTCGCGCGCCTTCAGCATCAGCTCCGCCAGGGCGAAGGAAGGGCTGGCGCCGGTCTCGGGTTGTGCGCTGTGGGCTTCCCGTCCGGTCAGGCGGATGGCCGCATATTTCACCTGGGAGGAAAAAGCGCCCGCACGGCAGATCACCTGCCCCTCCGGAAAACCCGGAAGGTTGTGCAGGGCAAAGACATGGTCGGGCCGGATCCGGGCGAAGCTCTCATGGCTGCAGCATTCCCGCGCTCCGCTGCCGGTTTCCTCGTCGGGCTGAAACATGAGCACGACGCGACCGGTGGCGGGACGCTCGGCAAGGGTCTGCGCAAGGCCCGCCAGGATCGTCATGTGCCCGTCATGGCCGCATTTGTGACTGATGCCGTCGGACAGGGACCGGTGGGGAAGGTCGTCATTGGCCTCCTGAATGGGAAGGGCGTCGAGTTCGCACCGGATCATCACCGTCCGGCCCGGCGCGACGCCGTCATAGACGGCGGCAAAGCCGGCGCCGGCCAGACCGAGAATGCGGTCGGGCCTGGCGTGCTCCTGCAGGAACCGGCGCAGGTGGTCCGCGGTCGCGGTTTCGTGCCGGGAGATTTCGGGATGGGCGTGCAGCCAGTGCCGCAATCCCACCAGCCTTGCAAGATCGATCCTCACAACATCCCCTTTCTCGCGCCGTCCGGCGCGGGTTGCGATCGGAGACATCCGGTACGGCCGGACGCTCCTCCAGCCGCCGCCTGGCCTGGGCCGGACCACTGTTGGAATCTCCGGGTCTGTCAGAAGGGCGGTGCTGCCCGGGGATAGCGCAATTGCCGCTTCCCTGCAAAGCCCGCGCATTCATCCGGCTGGCCTTTGTCCCGTCGCCGGCGGCCGCGCGCGGTGTTCCGGTCTAGAGGCACTCGCCGCCATCGATGACCAGCGCGTGGCCGGTCATGAAGGACGAGCGGTCGGACGCGAGATAGACGATCCCGTCGGCGATTTCCTCCACGCTGCCCCACCGGCCAAGCGGGATACCGTCGCGGACATAACTCTCGAGCCCGGTCCGTCCGCCCATCTGCGCCTCGAAGCCCGCATTGAAGCGGGTATCGACGAAGCCCGGGCACAGCGCATTGAAGCGGATGTTGAACCGCGCATGGTCGGCTGCCATCTGCCGCGTCATGGCGATGACCGCGTGCTTGGTGGTCGCGTAGGCGATCATGCCGCGGTCGTATTGCACGCCGGAATTGGACGACGTGATGATGATCGATCCACTCGCCTTGAGCCGCATGTGCGGCACCGCCGCGCGGGCGGCGACGAAGTGCGAGCGGACATTGAGCGCCCAGGATGCATCCATGTCCGCGGCGTCGACTTCCTCGAGCGATCCCGGAATCTGGATGCCGGCATGGGAATGCAGGATATCGAGGCGACCGTGCCGCTCGACGCAGTGATCGATCGCCGACGTCACGCCGCTGTCGGAAAGCACGTCGAGCGCCGACGCCTCGGCGCGCCCGCCGGCGGCGCGGATCTCGGCCGCGACGCGGGCTGCCGCCTCGCCGTCGAGATCGGTGACGACGACAAGAGCGCCTTCGCGGCCAAGCGCGAGCGCGCCGGCCCGGCCGATCCCGGAGCCGGCTCCGGTCAGGAAGGCGATACGTCCTTCAAGCATCATGTCGGTGGTTCCAGTGCGGGGAATAAGGGCTCATGACCTTGGGGTGCGGCCGCGTTGCAGGATCAGTTGCGCCACGATCAGCAGCGACAGCGAGACGATCAGCACCATCGAGCCGATGGCGTTGATTTCCGGAGTGACGCCGCGGCGGATCGACGAGAAGACGTAGATCGGCAGCGTCGTTTCGGAGCCGGCGACGAAGAAGGCGATGATGAAATCGTCGAAGCTGAACGTGAAGCTCAGAAGCACGCCGGCCAGGATGCCGGGGAAGATCATCGGCAGCGTGATCTGCCGGAAGGTGCCGAACGGCGTGGCATAGAGGTCCGATGACGCCTCCGTCAGGCTCCGGTCCATCCCGGCGATGCGCGCCCGGACGATGATGATGACCAGCGCCATCGAAAACAGCGTGTGCGCGGCGATCAGCGAGCCGTATCCCATCGACATCTGCGGCGGGACCTGGCCCTCTGGCCAGATCGCTGCCAGCAGCGGGTTGAGCCAGCCGAACACGGTCACCAGCGCGATCAGCGTGGCGATGCCGATGACGATGCCCGGCACCATGACCGCGATGTAGATGAGCGCGTCGAAGAACAGCCGCATCCGCCCACGCATCGATTGCAGCGCCAGCGCCGCCATCGTGCCGAAGATGCCGGCAATGCCGGCCGAGATCACAGCTACGGTGAAGCTGGTGCTAAGCGCGTCCATGACGAAGGGGTTTGACAGCGCCTTTCCATACCACTGCAGCGAGAAGCCCTCGAACTGGCTGGCGCTGCGCCCGGCGCTGAAACTGAACAGCAGGATGATGCCGATCGGGATGTAGAGGAACAGGTAGACGGCCATGGCATAGAGTCGCATGTTTCCCCCTACATCAACGAGACGTCGTCACGGGCGTCGCTGAAGCGACGCACGAACCGCATGTACAGGCTGACGGTGAGCAGCATGATCGCCACCAGCGCCACCGCGACCGCGGAACCGTAGGCCCAGTTGCGGGACTGAAGGAACAGGTCCACCAGCGCATTGCCGACAAAGAACACCTTTCCTCCTCCCAGCATCGCCGGGATCAGGAATTCGCCCATCAGCAGGATGAACACCAGCATGCAGCCTGTGGCCACCCCGGGAATGGACAGCGGCAGAGTGACCTGCATGAAGCTGCGCCATGGCGGCGAGCCGAGATCGGCGGACGCCTCGAGCAGGCGCTTGTCGAGGCGCTCGAGGCTGACATAGATCGGGAACACCATCAGCGGCAGATATCCGTAGATGATCCCGGTCAGCACGGCGAAGGGTGTGTTGATAAGTCGGACATTCTCCAGCCCGACCATGGCCAGCAGCGACGGGATCCCGCGGCCGCCGAGAATGAAGATCCAGGCGTAGCTGCGGATCAGGATGCTGGTCCAGAACGGCACGATGACCAGGATCAGCAGCATCATCCGCCACTTCGGATTGGCGCGGACGGCAAGGAAATAAGCCAGCGGATAGGCAATCAGCAGCGCCAGCATTGTGCCGACGGGCGCCAGCGTCAGCGTGTTCTTGAACGCGGTCCAGCGGGCGGGAAGGTTGAGATACTGCTCGAGCGTGAAGGCAGGGACATAGCCGCCGGCCGGCCCCCGCTCTCCGAAGCTGAAGACCAGCACGACCACAAGCGGCAGCACCAGCATGAACAGGAACCAGGCTCCCGCCGGTGCCAGCAACAGCCAGTTTCGCGCCTGTGGTCGCATGGTCTTCACGCCTCCGTCAGGCCGACTTGAACCGGGCCATCAGTTCGGCGCGGTTGGGGTCGGTGAGCGTCGCGGCGGCGCCGAACTCCAGCGAACTCAGCAGGTCGGCTGCCGGATAGAGGATCGGGTCGTTGAGCAGCTCGGGCGGCAGCATCGCGTTGACGCGCGAATCGGCGACCGGATAGCCGTGTGCCAGCGCTTCCTTCTTGTTGATGTCCGGCGTCATCAGGAAGTCGATCAGCGCATAGGCTGCATCAAGGTGCGGAGCGCCTTTCGGAATGGCATAGAAATCGCTCCAGATCTCGCCGCCTTCGCGGCCGATGACGAACTCGATTTCGGGGAGGTCGGTGTGCAGCTGCTTGCCGTCTCCGGTCCAGCACATCGACATCCAGGCGTCCTCGTTGCGCATCGATGGCTGATAGTCCGAATTGATCGCGAAGAGATGCGGCTTGGCGTCGATGAGCAGTTTCTCGGCGTCAGCAAGTTCCTTCGGGTCGATCGAGTTGAAGGAATAGCCGAAATACTTGAGCGCATTGCCGATGGTGGTCAGCTGGTAGTCGTGAACCATGGTGCGGCCCGAGAATCCGTCCATCGTCATGTTCCAGAACTGCTTCCAGGTCTCGACCTTGACACCGCCGGTGTGCTTTGAGTTCACGCAGAAGCCGGTCGTGCCCCAGTTCTTGGAAAGGGCGTAGAGCTTGCCGTCCACCGTGCCGGGGGCGGCAAACCGCGCCTCGAAGGCCGCCGGGTCGTAGTTGGGCACGCGGGCGGTGTCGATCGGCACGATCAGGTCCGCGTCGACATAGGTGGTGATGGTGTAGTTGGTGGGCACGAACACGTCCCAGCCGCTGCCGCCGGCCTGGAGCTTGGCCAGCATTTCCTCGTTAGAGCCGAAGACATTGACCTGCACGGCCGCGCCCGTGGCCGCGGTGAAGGCCTCGAAATTCGCCGGATCGTGATAGTTCGGCCAGGTGGCGAGAACGACGCGATCGCCTATGTCGCCTGCGGCGAAGGCGCGCCGCGGCATCAGGCCCGGCATGGTCGCACCCAGCACGGCAGCCGCCGCGCCGAGGCCCGTCACGCCGAGAAAGTGGCGGCGCGTGACCGAGCCCTTCTCGAGGCGCCGAAGCTCCTGCATGAACTTTTCGCGAGATATGAAGTCACTTTTCCTCGACATGCTCATTCCCCTTTTTTGGTGGTTCACTGGTTGCATCGTTCTCAAGGACGATGGCCGCCTCCCGCGGCCAGCTCGCCCAGGCCTCTTCGCCGGCTTCGAATGCGCCCGACATTGCGTCCGCCTGGCGCGACACATGGACGAGAAACTCGCCCATGCCTCCGCTCTCGACCAGGTATTCGGTGTGCTCGCCCAGGAAGATGCGGTTACGGATCCGCACCTTGATCCGCGTGGCCCCGGCCGCGGCTTCGCCCGGTTCGGATTGCGAAAGCAGGCACTGCTCCGGCCTGATGCTCACGGCGACCGTCTGGCCTTCGGCGAAATCGCCGACGGTTCGCCCCGACAGCAGCATGCCTGATCTGGTCTCCACGCTGCCGATCCCCGCCGAGCGGCCGCTCAGGCGGCCCTCGAAGAAATTCGACTTGCCGACGAAATCGGCGACATATCGGCTCGCCGGCTCATCATAAAGCGATCGCGGCGAGCCGATCTGCACAATCCTGCCGCCGCGCATCAGGCAGATGCGGTCGCTCATCGACAGGGCTTCTTCCTGATCGTGCGTCACCAGCACGAAGGTGATGCCGAGCTGGCGCTGCAGGGTCTGCAGCTCGATCTGCATTTCCCGGCGCAGCTTGCGGTCGAGCGCCGCCATCGGCTCGTCGAGCAGCAGCAGCTTGGGTTCGTTGACCAGCGCCCTGGCCAGCGCCACCCGCTGCTGCTGGCCGCCCGACATTTCCCAGATCCGGCGCTTGCCGTAGCCCGGCAGCCGGACGGTCTCGAGCGTGCGTTCCACCTTTGTCGCGATTTCGGACGCCCCGGGCCTGGGTCTGCGCTGCCTGAGCCCGTAGGCGATGTTGTCGAACACGTTGAGATGCGGAAACAGGGCATAGTGCTGGAACACCATGTTCACCGGCCGGCGGTGCGGCGGCATGTCGTTGACCCGGTCGCCGTCGATCAGCACGTCGCCCCGGCTGGGAGTTTCGAATCCGGCCAGCATTCTCAGGGCGGTGGTCTTGCCGCAGCCGGACGGGCCCAGGAAGGAGAGGAACTCGCCCTTGAAGATGGCGAGATCGATATGGTCGGCCGCCACGACCTCGCCGAACAGCTTGGTCGCGCCGCGGAATTCGGCGATGCTGCCGGGGATCGGGGCATACCCCATGGAATTGAGCTGCCCTGGATTCTGCTTGGTTTGGCGCATATTGTCTAACTCCTGGCAAACAGTAGGAAACCAGAGAGTTGATGTATATATCACGTTTAGCATACACGGCCCGGCGGGATGTCTCCCGCCATGGATAGGTCCTGGATCGCCGCGGCGGGCGGCATGATCGCCGCCATCGGATCCGATCAGTTTCCTCCCGCCCTCTCGGGAATGCTGCGGCAGGTGGCCGCCTTCGATTTCACCGTCATCTTCGGTTATCGCGGCTCCGCCCGTCCGATCGATCTCTATGACGATTTTCCAACCGGCAAGCGGCGGATCTTCGTCACCGACTACCAGGAGGGACCCTACCTGCTCGATCCGTTCTTCCTCGCCAGCGCCCTGCCGGTGAAGCCCGGGCTCTACCGCATGAAGGATCTGGCGCCCGATCGCTTCTATCAGGGAGAGTATTTCCGGACCTACTATGTCAGGACTGGACTGGCCGAGGAGATCGGCTATTTCATCGACCTGCCCGGCAGCGCCATGGCCGTGGTGTCGCTGATGCGCGCCGAGAGGCCGTTTACGGCCAGGGAGATCGCTGCGCTGGACTCCGTGCGGCCGATCGTGGAGGCGGGAATCCGCGGCAACTGGGCGGAACTGTCCGCGACGTTCTCGCAGGTTCCCGAGGAGAGCGGGCAGTCGAGGATCCAGAGCCATATCGAGCATGCCTTCCAGACCTTCGGTGACGCCATCCTCACCCCCCGGGAGCGCGAGGTGGTGGAATACACTCTGAAAGGGCACTCGGCCGAAGCCGCCGGACGTATCATGTCCATATCCTCGGGCACTGTGCGGATCCATCGGCGGAACATCTATGCGAAATTGCGGATCCGTTCGCAGGGTGAGCTGTTTTCGCGGTTCATCCACACGCTGATGGACAATGGCTAGGGTCCGGTACCAGGGGTTTGCGGCGACGATCCATCACCGCGCCTCACTGCGCAACCGGATCTCTGGAATGCGCCGTCATGTCTTAGTCAATTGTTACGGGTTTCCGTCTATCGTCGCTTGAAATGGAGTGGCGCAGTGCCTGGCCCAAGCCGGGCGCCGTGGTTTCACCGGAGCGACAATGAGTGCACGCTTTCTCATGCGGATGATTGCCAGACTGGCCTTCTTTCCGCCCGGCGCCGCCGCCGCCGGCATCGCGTTGATCGGCGCGCTGGCGATCGGTGTCTTCGCCGACCACCAGAACCGGGCAATTCACCATCAAAGTGCCCGCACCGAGGTCAGCGAACAGCTTGGCGCCATCCGTGCAAGCCTGGAAGGCAACATCACCAGCAACATCCAGCTGGTGCGCGGGCTGACCGCCGTCATCGCATCCCAGCCCGACATCGATCAGGACCGCTTCAGCCGCATCGCCTCCAACCTGGTCGGCCACCATTCGCAGCTGCGCAATATTGCCGGCGCGCCGAACCTTGTCGTGAGCCTCATGTATCCGATCGAGGGCAATGAAAAGGCGATCGGACTCGACTACCGCAACAACGCCGTCCAGCGCGAGGCCGCGTTGCGGGCGGTCGCGTCCAAGGAAATGGTGCTTGCCGGGCCGGTCGACCTGCTGCAGGGCGGGCAGGGGTTCATCGGGCGGTTTCCGGTCTTCATCGATGATGAATTTCATGGCAGGCATCTGTGGGGCATTGTCTCCGCGGTCGTGGACGTGGAGCGGCTGTATGCCGACAGTGGGCTTCTCGCCGACGACCTGCCGATCGAGATCGCCATATCCGGGAGAGACGCAACAGGTGCTGCCGGCGCCGTCTTCTTCGGCCGGTCGCGGCTGCTCGACAGCGATCCGGTGGTGTCGGAAGTGACCTTGCCAAGCGGCAGCTGGCGCCTGGCCGCGATCCCTCGCGGAGGCTGGTCGGACTCCTCGGCCGATGTTTGGGTGTTCCGCTTCTATATCGTTGTCGCCGCGCTCCTGTTGATCGCGCCGATCTCGATCGCCGGCTACCTCTTCGATCAGCGGCGGAAGGACATCCGCAACCTCAGGCGCAGCCAGCGTCTCGCGCAGAAGCTGTCGCAAAGGCTGACGCTGGCGCTCAACACCTCCCGGATCGGTGTCTGGGAGCTCACCCTGGATTCCGGCATCCTGACATGGGACAGCCGGATGAGGGAACTCTACAGCCTTCCCGACGATGTCACCCGAATCGATGTCGAGCACTGGCGCAGGGCGCTGCACCCGGATGATCGGGACCGCGCGGAGCGCGAATTCACGGAAGCGATCGGCAATGGAACCACCTATGAATCCGAGTTCCGGGTTCGGGACGGACAGGGCGCGACGCGATGGATCAGGGCCATTGCCGCCATTCACGACGGTGATTTTGGGCAGCGCTACATGATCGGGGCGAACTGGGATGTGTCCGCGGATTTCGAGCTCAAGGCCAGCCTGGTCCTGGCCAAGCAGAATGCGGAGCTTCGAAACCTGGATCTGGAGTGCGCCCGCACCGAAATGGAGCACAACTCGCTCCATGACAGCCTGACCGGATTGCCCAACCGGCGGTTCCTGGACGACCGGCTTCTGAGTGGCGCCGCCGGCCATCAGGTGACTGCCTTGCTGCACATAGACCTCGACCGGTTCAAGCAGATCAACGATACGCTCGGCCATGCCGCCGGCGACGCCATGCTGGTCCATGCCGCATCGGTGCTCCGCGGCAGCGTCAGGCAGGGAGACATCATCGCCCGCGTCGGTGGCGACGAGTTCGTCATCGCCATTACCCAGCCGACCGACGAGGCGCAACTGGCAGCGCTCGCCGGCCGCATCGTCGATGAGATGCGCCAGCCGGTTCCCTATCAGAACCACCAGTGCCGTTTCGGCGTCAGCATCGGCATTGCCATGGCAGACTGCAATGAGGCGGAGCCGTGCAAGCCGCTTCTCGTCGATGCCGACATTGCGCTCTACCGGGCCAAGAAGAACGGACGCAATCGCTTCGAGTTCTTCAATGAATCGCTCAAGACCGGGATCATCCGCAGCAAGCGCCTGGCCGACGACATTCTCAGCGGATTGGAAAGACAGGAATTCCTGCCTCATTTCCAGCCGCAGTTCGACGCCCGGACGCTCGACATCGTTGGCGTCGAGGCGCTGGCGCGTTGGGAGCATCCGACCGAAGGACTGCTGACGCCGGATGCGTTCCTGCCGACCGCGGAGGAACTCGATGTCGTGCCGATGATCGACCAGATCATTCTCAAGCAGACCCTGTGGCAATCAACACGCTGGAAGGCCTTGAACCTGCACATTCCCAAGATGTCGGTCAATGTCTCGGCGGGCAGGCTCTACGATCCCAATCTGATCGACGGCCTCGATGGGCTCGCCTTCGAGCCGGGCACGTTGTCCTTCGAGCTGCTTGAATCGATCTTCCTCGATGACAACAACGAGACCATCGTCGACAACATCGCGCGGCTCAAGCAGCTCGGCATCGAGATCGAGATCGACGATTTCGGCACCGGCTTCGCCTCGATCGTCAGTCTGATCCAGGTCCGGCCGACAACCCTCAAGATCGACCGCTGCCTGATTCAGCCCATCGTCGGATGCGAGAGTCAGCGGCGGCTGGTGGCCTCGATCATCGACATCGGCCAGTCCCTCGGCATCAAGGTGGTGGCGGAGGGCGTCGAGACGATGGAGCACGCCGCCATTCTGCGCGAACTCGGCTGCGACACGCTGCAGGGCTACGCGTTCGCGGCGCCGATGTCGTCGGACCGGCTGATCGAGTTTGTCCGGCGCCAGCACTGGCGCGCGGTGGCGTGACTCCGGCCTGCAGCCACGGCAAGCGCCGGCTGCAAAGTGCCGTTGCTCCGGCACGACCGTGCCTCTTCGGTCATTCGACATCCGGTCGACCGTGCTCGTTTCAAGCGTCAAGCCGGAGTCTCCGGCGGCGAGGCAGTCGCGGCCGCGCGCGAGGCCTGCGGCAGGTTGACAAATCAGCCCTGCTTCTCCTTCTGGGGTGTCGGCGACGGACGCCGACTTCACCCCGTACCGGAGGGTGACAGCGAGAAAAGGAAAACCCATGAAGCGGACGATCATCGAAGTGCCGGTCATCTCCGAGGCCATCCGCCGGTTGGGAGCACCCACCTCTGCACTGGTGCGTGTCGGCGAGACGCTCTACACCTGCGGCATGCCGCCGCTCGATGTCAGGACAGGCGAGATCGTCCGTGGCGACATCGCCGCCCAGGCGCGCGCCTGTCTGGACGCGCTTGCCTTTACGCTCGGGCATGCGGGATCATCGATGAATTGCGTCGCCAAAGCGCTGGTGTTCATCTCCGACAATGACATGGCCGCCGATCTCAACGCCGTCTACCGCGAGTATTTCACCGAGGGTTTTCCAGCCCGGACCTGCGTGGCGATCAAGCCATGGACCCATTTCGATATCGAAATAGAGTGCATCGCCACCATCGACTCCGCGTGACCGCCGCCCCGTTCCCGCCCGAGGGCGACCTGGCAGCAGGCTCTGCGCGTCACGCTCCATAATCAGCCACTATTGGAAGCATTGGTTCAGCCTATTTGCCGCCTGTCGGACAGGGTGCTCTCATATCCACGACAGTAACGAGCAAAAAAGGGGTAACAACATGCAGATTGCAGACAAGCTCTTCCACACCGCTGCCTGCGGGATCGCCGCCGCCATGATCGGCATTTTCTCGCCATCCCTGGCAGTTGCCGAAACCACCATCCGTCTGGCCCATGTGCTGCCGGAAACCCACAGCTGGAATGTTGCTGCAAAGGGGTTTGCAGCCGAGGTGGCGGAGAAGACCGAAGGCCGCGTCGATGTCGAGGTCTTTCCGTCCGGCCAGCTGGGCTCTGAAAAGGAAGTCATCGAGGGCATGCAGATCGGCACCATCCAGGGTGGCGTGATCGGCAGCGGCTCCTTCCAGTTCGTCGAGCCCAAGCTCGGCATCATCGAGATGCCCTATGCCTGGACAAGCCGCGAGCAGGCCTTTGCGGCGCTCGACGGCAAGCTCGGGACGGCGCTGGCCGATCTGCTCGACGCCCAGGGCATCGAGGTCCTCGGCTGGTGGGAGAACGGCTTCCGCAACATCACCAACAATGTCCGTCCGATCGTCGAACCCGCCGACCTTGCCGGGCTCAAGATCCGCGTCACGCCCGACAAGGTGCGGCTGGCGACTTTCGAGGCGCTTGGTGCGCAGCCGGCTCCGCTGGCGTTCGGCGAACTCTATTCGGCTCTGCAGCAGGGCGTCTTCGATGCCCAGGAGAACCCGCTCTCGATCATCGATTCCGCGTCGTTCTTTGAAGTGCAGAAATATGTCTCGATGTCCGGGCACATCTGGGGCGCTGCCTGCCTGACGGTGTCGAAGACCGTCTGGGACAAGATCTCCCCGGAGGATCAGGTCCTTGTGAAGGCTGCCGCCGTCAGCTGGGGCAACAAGCAGCGCGAGATGGTCGCTGCAGCCGAACAGGAACTGGTGGCAAAGCTGGAATCCAAGGGGATGGCGTTCAACGAGGTCAACAAGCCGGCTTTCGTCAAGGCGCTTGAGCCGATCTGGGAAGCCCAGAAGGATGTCTTCGGTCCCGAACTGCTCGAGACCCTCAACAGTTACCGCAACTGATGCCGAAACACGCTCACCGCGTCGCTTCGGCGCCGCGGTGAGCGATGCCCGGCGAAAGCGCCGGCAGCATCGGATTTGCGCTTGGGTGGCTTGACGTTAGCTGATCCCGACCGCTCCCGTTCAACGACAAGGACGCTCCCATGGAAGACAGGCCCGATCGATCCGTCCGTCTGGGCAATGCTCTGGACTATTGGGCAGCCACCTGCGGCGGCGCCGCCATTGCCGCTTTTTCCGCCATCATCGTCTATGTCGTGTTTGCCCGCTACGTGCTGTCCTACACGCCCCGCTGGTCGGAGGAACTTCCGCGGCTGCTGCTGGTCTGGGTGACCTTCATCGGCGCCATCTCCGGCTTCGTCCGGCGCAGCCATCTGTCCGCCGGCATAACCGATCTGCTGGTCGCACCCGGTCGCTTCCGCAATGCCATCGCCTTCCTCGCCATGATCGCCACAGCCGCCTTCCTGCTCGTGCTTCTGGTCACCGGCTGGAACCTGACCATGGCCACCTGGTCCCACGAAACCACGGTGCTGAGCCTGCCGGTCGGACTGGTCTATCTGGCGCTGCCGGTCACGGCCTGCTTCTCGCTGGTGGCGGTGTTTGTCGGGGGATGGCGCAAATGAGTCTCGGCCTCATCATCCTGCTGTTGAGCTTTGTCGCCCTCGTCCTCATCGACGCGCCGATCACCATCGCGCTGGCGCTGTCCTCTGTATTCTACCTGCTGATCGCCGATACCGCCCCGCTCATCGTCGTGGCGCAACGCATGGTCGCCGGCATCGACAGCTTCACCTTGCTCGCCATTCCGCTGTTCCTGTTTGCCGGGCTGCTGATGGTGCATGGCGGGCTGGCGCCGCGGATCATTGCGCTGTGCGCCGCCGTCGTCGGCCAGCGCACCGGCGGCCTCGCCATTGTCATGATCATCGCCTGCATGATGTTCGGCTCGCTGTCCGGGTCCGGCGTCGCCGACGTGGTCGCCATCGGCTCGATGATGCTGCCCGCCATGAAGGATCGCGGCTATGAGCCGGGGTTCTCGGCCGCGGCCCTTGGCTGTGCCGGCTCTCTCGGAACGGTGATACCGCCGTCCATCGTGCTGATCGTCTACGGCACGGCCACCGGAACCTCGATCGGGCAGTTGTTCATCGGCTCCATCGGCCCAGGCATTCTGCTGGGAATCGGCCTGATCGTCGTTGCCTGGTGGATCTCCCGGAAGAACGGCTGGAAGGGTGGCGAAGCGTTCAGCTGGTCGCGGCTCAGGCCGGCCTTCGGAGACTCGATCCTCGCCCTGGTCGCGCCCCTGATCATTGTCGGCGGCATTCGTTTCGGAATCTTCACGCCGACGGAGGCGGCCGGCATCGGCGTCGCCTATGCCCTGTTCATCGGTCTGTTCGTCTATCGCCAGCTGACGCTGTCGGGCATCGCTTCGCTGCTCCGGGAAACCACCGAGATGACCGGCTCGATCCTGCTGGTGATCGCCGCCGCGTCGGTCTTCGGCTGGGTGCTGACGGTCGAACAGGTGCCGCAGCTCGTCGTCAACGGCATCACCGGCGCTACCGACAGCGCCATGATGGCGCTGCTGCTGATCATGCTGGCAGTGCTGGTGCTCGGGACGTTCATGGAATCGATCGCCATCATCCTGATCCTGGCGCCGGTGTTCATGCCGGTTCTGCGAAGCTATGAAATCGACCCGGTCTATTTCGGCGTGTTGCTGACCATCAACCTGGCAATCGGTGCCAACACCCCGCCGCTCGGCATCGATCTGATGGCCGCGTGCAGGACCGGCAAGATCCCGCTTGCCGCGACGTTCCGCTATCTGATCCCGTTCCTGGGCGTGATGATTGCAATCCTGCTGCTGCTGGTGGTCTTCCCGCAGATCATCACCGCTTTTCTGCCGGCCATCTGATGACCGGAACCCTTGCCAACCGTCTTGAGGACGCCATGACATTTTCGCCTGACCTCCGCGCCGACATCGATCGTTTCTGGTCCACGATCGAGCGCTCCGCCGAAGTCGGCAAGGGTCGGCCGGGCGGGCTGTCGCGGCTCACCCTGAGCGATGACGACCGGACGATGCGTGACATCTTTGTCGGCTGGTGCCGCGACGCAGGCCTCCAGGTCGACATCGACGAACTGGGCAACATATTTGGCCGGCGCAACGGCACGCAGAATGACCTGCCTCCCGTCATGATCGGCAGCCATCTCGACACACAGATCAACGGCGGTCGGTTTGATGGAATCGCCGGCGTTCTGGCCGGGCTGGAAGTGGTCCGTGTCCTCAATGACGCCGGCCACGCCACGCGGCGCCCCATTGTCATCGTCGACTGGACGAACGAGGAGGGCGCCCGCTTTTCGCCGCCGATGGTGGCGTCTGGGTGCTATGTCGGCAAGTATGCCCCTGCCTGGGTCAAGGACCTGGTCGGCGACGACGGCGCCCGCTTCGGCGATGAGCTCGAGCGCATCGGCTACAATGGCCGCACCAATTGCCAGGCGGGCGAGATCGACGCCTATTACGAATTGCACATCGAGCAGGGCCCCATTCTCGACTCGGAAAGGCAGCAGGTGGGCATCGTGACCGCCGGCTATCCTAGCCACGGCATGCGGGTCCAGTTCAACGGCAAGACCGCCCATACCGGCCCGACGCCGATGGACCTTCGTCACAATGCGCTGGTCGCCGGTGCCCGCTGGCTGACCGCGGTGGACGATATCGGCTGGGATTTCGCCGTCGGCGACGGCAAGGCGACGGGGGCACGGCTAGCGGCCTGGCCGAACAAGCCGGGCATCCTTTCCGACAGCGCGCAGGCGATCTGCGATGTTCGCCATCCGGATCCCGCTACAGCCCGGGTCATGGCCGAAAAGATGCGGCGAGCTCTGTTCGAGAGTGCTGCCAAGGCCGGTTGTGAGGCCGTCATAGAGGACGAATGGTTCTGGGGCGGCGATATCTTCGATGAAGAGATGGTAGCCGGCACCCGCGAGGAAGCCAGGCGCATGGGGTTCAAGTGGCGCGACATCCAGTCCCAGGCTGGCCACGACGCCTATTTCCTGGCCACCCATTGCCCGACGGCGATGATCTTCACGCCGTGCAAGGGCGGCATCACCCACAACAATGAGGAAAGCTGCGAGCCGGACGACTTTCTGGCCGGCGTCAACGTGCTGTTGCATGCGGTTGTGGCGCGCGCGGACCGCTAGCGCTCCACTGGTTTGTCGCATTGGCTTGCCGACCCGAGATCCACCATGCGGGGAAACTGCCCGGATGCGGCCCGACTGGGGTTTCTCTCCACGAGAGGCCCCCCGCGGCCTCAGGCCGTGCTGTCTCCGTCTCGACAGCAGGCCTGTCCGTTGTCAGTGCATGTCGGGGTAGAGCGCCTGCAGCTCGCTCATCACGGTGATGAAGTTCTGCTCCGGGACAGTCAGGCTGCCTTGCGGGTTGCTGACCAGAAACACATCCGAACCGATGGGATGGTCGCTGACTTCCAGCCGCCACAGCAGGCCCCGTTCCAGCTCGTCGGTCACTGCCATCAGCGGCAATATGCCGATGCCCAACCCTGCGACGATCATGCGCCGGACCTCCTCGAGATTTGGGCTGCGGCCGCTGACGCGGTTGCCGAGCCCGACGCTCTCGCTCAGCACGGCCATCGGTTCCAGGCCCATACCCTCCGTGGCGCAGGTGAAAGCGACGAACGGCTCCTGGCGCAGTTCCCGGGTGGTGATCTGGGTGCGGCCGAAGAACGGGTGCTCGGCCCCGCAGAAGACGCTGAACTCCTCGCGAAACAGCAGCCTGCAGTCGAGATTGAACACCGGTTTGGCCAACAGGCAGATGCCGATGCCGGATTTCTCCTGGGCGATGCGCCGGACCGTCTCCAGGCTGTTTTGAACCTCGATGTTCCAGGTGATCGATGGATGTCTGAGGTGATAGAGCCGCAGCGCCTCGTTGATGAGCGGCGAAACCAGATTGCTGACGATCTGCAGGCTGACCTCGCCGAACTCCTCATCGTTGCGGTCTTCGGTGAGGATCGAAATCCGGTCGACGCAGCGGAAGATCTCGCTGCACTCCTGGTAGATGCGTTCGCCCCGGGCGGTCAGCGAAAAGCGGCGGCTGTCGCGGAACACGAGCTGGCAGCCCAATTGGTCCTCCAGCCGCTGGAGTGCCTGGCTGATCGAGGGCTGGCTCATGTTGAGCCGCCTTGCCGCGCGGGTGATTCCGCCTTCCTCGGCGATGGCGCAGAAGGTGCGGAACAGGTTCCAGTTGAGTTCGCCTAGGACCGGCTTGGCCGAAATCATTCGCAATGTCGCCCTTGGAGGATCTCCCGGTTTGACCGTAAGCCAGCGTCGTTCGATTTGGAAGTCGAAACGCGGTCCGGCCCGGAGCAGTCCCCGGCGCCGCGGCGTGGTCGGGTTATGCGCACAACTGGGCCGGGGTGCATCACCGGCCTCCGGGAGATGGCCGGGCCCGAACCCCCGTTTGCCGAGCCGGCAGAGCCCGCATCAAGGTCGGCGCCGTCGATTGTCGCCGCATCTCGGGATGCACGACGCGCCGGAAGCGCCGGCAATGAATCATTTCGCCATGCGCGGGACTCGCGCTAGAAGTGGCCGCGATACCGGGCGCCGCGACAGCGATCAGGCGGCGGAGAGGGGACGCATGGCTTCGGACAAGTCACTCACGCTTCACCAGATCGAGGCGATCCGGGCCGTCATGGTCGCGGGATCCATCGGCGGCGCGGCGCGCATTCTCCATGTCGCCCAGCCGGGTGTCAGCCGCACCATCAAGCATGTCGAGAGCCAGCTCGGCATCAGCCTGTTCAACCGCGAGAACGGCCGCTTCGTGCCCGCGCCGGAAGCGGCCGATGTCTTCGTGCAACTGCATGCCGTGCACAAGAAGCTCGGCGACCTCGACTATGCCGTCAACCAGTTGCGCCGCGGCCGCGACGTCGAGCTCTCCATCGGTTCGGTCCCCAGCATCGCCCATGCGATGATCCCGCGCGCGATCATCCGGTTCAAGCAGCGGTTTCCCGACATACGCCTCAACATCGAGCTGCTCAAGATCGAGGAGGCCCCCGATTACCTGATGCTGCGCAAGGGCGAACTGGTCTGCATGAGCCACCGCTTCGACCACCCGGCGATCGAATTCCGGCCGCTGGCCAGCGGCAGGCTTGTCTGCATCGCCGCGCGCGGCCATCCCCTGGCGGGCCGGGTTTCGGTCTCGGCGCGCGAGATGGCGGACTATCCGCTGATCGGAATCGATCCGAAGGATCCCTATGGCGCCATCATGGCCTCGATCTTCGACGCCACGCAGATCCAGTATGACATCAACATCCGGGCCCGCTTCGGGTCCACGGTCATCGGCCTGGTGCGGCAGGATCTCGGCATCGCGGTGCTCGACAGCTTCACGGTCGCAGATCTCGGCGCGGACGATGGTCATATCGCTGTCATTCCCATCGAGGAAAAGACCGATTTCGAGACCTACGTCGCGATCCGCAGGGATGTTGAGCTCTCGGGCTTCGAGGATCACTTCATCGTGGCGCTGCGCGATGCCATGCAGGCATCGAACGCCTGAAAGCGCAGTGAAGTCCCCTTCCGTGCCATATCGGAATGGTATGATCCATGAGCATATTGGTAATTGCGCAGACGGTTGAAACCGTCCACCATGACCACCGTCGGCAGGCGCGGGAGGTGCCGGCCAATGGGACTTGTTTGAGGAGAGAGCCGCCGGCGACAGCTCGCCCTGCGGCGTTTTTGGGAGGAATTCAATGCTACGCAAACTGCTGGGAGCGGCTGCCGCTCTGTCGATGATGGCTGCCGTTGCGCAAGCCGCCGACTATCCGGAACGCGAGGTCCTGGGCGTTGTCATGTGGGGCGCCGGCGGCGCCACGGACACGGTCGCCCGCGCCGTCAACCCTGCCGTCGAGCAGGCGCTCGGCAAGCCGATCGTGGTGCTCAATAAATCCGGTGGCGCCGGCGCCATTTCCACCGCCTTCGTCGCTGCGGCGCCGTCCGATGGCTACACTTTCCTTTACGGAGCCGAAAACCCGCAGCTGCACCCCATCATGGGCGTGTCAAAGTTGGATTATTCGGGCTTCTACCCCGTCAACATCTTGGGCCGTGGTGTGGCAGTCATCGTCGTTCCGTCCGGCTCGAAGTACCAGACCATGCAGGAGCTGCTTGCCGACATCAAGGCCAATCCCGCGATGGTCAAGATGGGCTCCACCGGTCCGGGTGGACTGCCAAGCACGGTGGCGGCGCTGATCAAGAACTCGGTCGATTTCGACGTCACCGCCATTCCCTTTGATGGGGAAGGCCCCGGCCTGACGGCGATGCTCGGCAACGAGGTTGACTTCATGCCGGCAGGAATTTCCGCGGCGGCCGAGCAGATCAAGGCCGGCACCATGCGGGCGCTCGCCGTGGTCAATGGCGAAGCGGTCGAATCGATGCCGGATGTGGTGCCGATCACCGACGCCATCCCGGAGATGGCCAAATTCCTGCCCTGGGGGCCGTTCTATGGTGTCTTCGTCAAGTCCGACGTGCCCGACGACGTCAAGGCCAAGCTGGTTGCAGCCTTTGGTGTAGGCGCAAAGAGCTCCGAATTCGTGACGCTGATGGCCAACAAGGGGAATGTGATCATGAACATTTCCGGCGACGAGGCGGCCGCCTTCCTCAAGAAGTGGCAGCAGGTCACCGCCTGGGCGCTGCAGGACAGCGGTGCGGCGAAGGTCAGCCCGGACTCGCTGGGCATCGCGCGCCCCTGATTGCGACAGGATGCCCCGGGCGCAAGCGCCGGGGCATCTCGCTGCGCATCCGTTGCTTTCGGGAGAAAGTGCATGCAGACCAGACAGTCACGCCGGCCAGGAGAACTTGTTTTTGCCATTGCGCTCGTGGTGTTCAGCGCCATTTTGCTTTGGCAGGCCTTCGCGATCTCCGGATTCTCCGGCCTCTCCACGCCGGGGATCTTCCCGATGCTTGCGACCGGCACGATGCTGGTCTCTGGATTGGCCATCCTGCGCGACGTGGTGCGCAGCCGTCCGGTTGCGGGCGGACGTTCGCCACTGCATGGCTTTGTCGCAGATATCGTGCCGCTCCGGCTCAGCGGCATGATCGGCTTGGTGGCACTGTATCTCGCGGCGATGCCTTGGGTGGGCTTTCTGATCAGCTCGGCGATCTTCCTCTTTTTGTCCATTCTGTTTCTATGGCGCCGTAGCCTGCTGATGACCACCGCGCTGACCGCAGTGTCGCTGCTCGCGGTCTACCTTGTGTTCAGGGTCGTCTTCCAGGTGGTTCTTCCTGCGGGTACGCTGATGCGGGGATGGTCCTGAGATGGTGGAGATCATCGGCAATTTCGGTCTGTCCTGGATTGATCCGTGGCTGCTCTTTCTGACCGGCATCGGAACGCTTGCGGGCATTTATGTTGGCGCCATTCCCGGCCTCTCGGTGACCATGGCGACCTCGATCCTGATCTCGTTCACCTTTAAGTGGGATGTCAATGATGCCTTGGCGCTGATTGCCGGCGTGTTCACGGGCGGCGTCTATGGCGGCTCCCGCACCGCGATTCTTCTCAACATTCCCGGCGCGCCGAGCGCCATTGCCACTGCCATCGAAGGCTACCCGATGGCCCAGCGCGGCGAGGCCGGCGAGGCCATCGGCCTGACCACGGTGATGTCCGTGTTTGGCGGTTTCGTGGGCATTCTGGCGCTGGCATTGTTTGCGCCGATGATCTCCGGCTTCGCGTTGATGTTCAACTCGCGCGACTATCTGCTGCTCGGTCTGATCGGCATTCTGCTCGTCGGTACGCTGTCGGGCGAGAGCTTTGCGAAGGGAGCTTTCGCCGGCGCCCTCGGGGTGCTGATCGGCATGGTCGGCCTCGATCCGATGACAGCGGAAGGCCGCTTCACCTACGATTCCGTCACGCTGATGGGCGGCATTCCCTATGTTGCGGCGATGATCGGATTCTTCGGCGTTGGCGAGGCGTTCGCCCAGTTGCACAATCTCGACCTGCCGGCGATCAAGCAGAAGATCGACCGGATCATCCCGAAATTCTCCGATGTGAAGCGATACTTCGGCCTGGCGATGCGCTCTTCGGGGATCGGAACCATCATCGGCGCTCTTCCCGGAACGGGCGGCGATATCGCCGCCCTGCTTGCCTATGACTTTGCCAAACGCACCACCAAGAAGCCGGAGGTTCCGTTCGGGCAGGGCTGCAAGGAAGGCCTGATTGCGCCGGAGGCGGCCAACAACGCAGCTGTGGGCGGCGCCTTCATTCCGATGCTGACCCTGGGCATCCCGGGGGACGCTGTCACGGCGGTGATCATCGGCGCTCTCTTCATCCACGGCCTCAAGCCGGGACCGCTGATGCTGGTGGAAACGCCGCACCTGTTCTGGTTCACCGTCGGCAATCTGACGCTCGCCAACGTCTTCCTGCTGATCTTCGGCTTGACCGGTATCAAGATATTTACCCGCATTGTCGAATGTCCGAAGGCGATCTTGATCCCCCTCATCATCGTGCTCTCGGCGGTGGGAACCTACGCGATCCAGAACAATCCGGCCCATATCTACTGGATGCTCGGCTTCGGCGTGCTCGGCTATTTCCTCAAGACCTACGGCTTCCAGGTCGGGCCGGTCATCCTCGGGGTCATTCTTGGCCCGATGATGGACGCCAACTACCGCCGCGCCATGATCGGCGCACGAAACGACATCGGAACATTCGCCTGGGACTTTGTTTCCCATCCGATCACCTTTGTGCTGACCCTCAGTTTCCTGCTGATGCTGCTCTCGCAGACGCCGCTCTGGCCGCGGCTCACAGGCTGGCGGCGCAAGCGCGGACCGGAGGGCGAATCAGCCTGAGCCGCCGGGCAGGCGCGGGCTTCCCGCGATGGCCGGCAATCCTGACCTGTTGCAGATGACGGAGACCTGATGCAATCGACAGCACGACTGGCCGTTCTCGGGGCCGGCCTGATAGGCCGCCGGCATGTGGAGCATGTCATGCGCGAGGCGCGGCTCGCAGCCATCGTGGATCCGGCGGCAGAGGCGCGTGACCTGGCCGAGAGCCTCGGCACGCCATGGTTTGCCTCGCTCGCAGACCTGCTCGCCGCCGACCGGCCGGATGGCGTGGTGATTGCGACGCCGACGCCCGATCATGTCGACAACGCTCTCGACTGCATGGCCGCCGGCGTGGCGGCGCTGGTGGAAAAGCCGGTGGGCCACACGCCCGCTGCGGCCGAACGGCTGGTGCTGGCCTCGGAACGCAGCGCCGTGCCGGTTCTGGTTGGCCATCACCGCCGCCACAATCCGCGCATCATCGCCGCCTGCCGGGAGATTGCCGGAGGCGCGCTCGGCCGGATCATTGCCGCCCATGTCACCGTCTGGTTCTGCAAGCCGGAGGGCTATTTCGCCACCGCCTGGCGGCGCGAGCCGGGGGCCGGGCCGATCATGATCAATGCGATCCATGAGATCGACCTGCTGCGTGCGCTTTGCGGCGACATCGCCTCCGTGCAGGCGATCGCCTCGAATGCGGCGCGGGGATTGGCGGTCGAGGACAGCGCTGCCGTCCTGCTGCGGTTTCAGAGCGGCGCGATCGGCACCCTGACGCTCTCCGACGCCATCGTCGCGCCCTGGAGCTGGGAACTGACGGCAGGCGAGAACCCCGCCTATCCGCGGACGGACGCCTGCAGCATGATGATCGGCGGCACCGCGGCCTCGCTGTCGATCCCCGACCTCGGCCTCTGGCATGACGAGGGCCGCAACGACTGGTGGACGTCGATCTCGAGGCGGCAGCTGCTCTGCGACGCCGGTGATCCGCTGGCCTTGCAGATGCGTCATTTCTGCGAGGTGGCGCTTGGCCGGGCCGAGCCTCTGGTCCCCGTGCGCGAAGGCTGGGAGGCGCTCCGGGTGATGGCCGCCATCCAGGAGAGCAGTCAGACCGGTCTGGCCGTCGATCTCGTCCACGAAAGGCATCAGCCATGAAGACGTCCATAGCCACGGTATCGATCAGCGGCGATCTCGAGCAGAAGCTGGCGGCCATCGCCGCGGCGGGCTTTGCCGGCGTGGAGATCTTCGAGAACGACTTTCTCGCCTTCGATGGCTCGCCGGCCGAGGTCGGCCGGATGGTGCGCGATCACGGGCTTGAGGTCACGTTGTTCCAGCCGTTCCGCGATTTCGAGGGCATGCCGGAGCCGCTGCGCGGCCGCAATTTCGACCGCGCCGAGCGCAAGTTCGACCTCATGCAGGAGCTGGGCACCGACCTGATGCTGATCTGCTCGAATGTCTCGCCGGTGGCGCTCGGCGGCATCGACAGAATCGCGGCGGACTTCCTGGAACTGGGCGAGCGCGCGGCAAGGCGGAACCTCAGGGTCGGCTACGAGGCGCTAGCCTGGGGCCGCCACATTCATGATCATCGCGACGCCTGGGAGGTCGTCCGCCGCGCCGACCACGCCAATATCGGTTTGATCCTGGACAGCTTCCACACGCTCGCCCGCAGGATCGACGTCAATTCGATCCGCTCGATACCCGGCGACAAGATCTTCATCGTCCAGCTGGCGGACGCGCCGCAGATCGAGATGGACCTGCTCTACTGGAGCCGGCATTTCCGCAACATGCCCGGCGAGGGTGATCTGGCTGTGATCGATTTCATGCGCGCAGTGGCGGCCACGGGCTATGACGGCTACCTGTCGCTGGAGATCTTCAATGACCAGTTCCGCGGCGGTTCGCCTTCGGCCATATCGGTCGATGGTCACCGCTCGCTCGTCTATCTGATGGATCGGGTCTCCCGGCTGGAGCCCGACATCGCCATCCAGGTTCCGGCCATGCCGGACCGCGCCCGGGTGGAGAGCGTCGCCTTCATCGAGTTTTCCGCCGACGAGGAAGAAGGCGGGCAACTGGCGGCGCTGTTTTCCGCCATGGGTTTCGAGCGGGCTGCCGAGCACAGGTCCAAGCGCGTGACGCTCTA
This sequence comes from Hoeflea marina, assembly GCF_003182275.1. Classification (GTDB taxonomy): domain Bacteria; phylum Pseudomonadota; class Alphaproteobacteria; order Rhizobiales; family Rhizobiaceae; genus Hoeflea; species Hoeflea marina. Next base: position 106,793 of record NZ_QGTR01000003.1, on the reverse strand, counting down.
TCGCCAGGGCGGCATCAGGCTGGTGCTCAACACAGAGGACAAGGGATTTGCCGCTTCCTCATATCTGGTCCACGGCGCCACCGCCTATGCGCTGGGCTTGAAGGTGGACGATGCCAGGGCGGCGTTCGAGCGCGCACTGGCGCTGGGCGCCGAGTGCTTCGAGCAGGCGGTGGGTCCGGACGAGATCACCATGCCGGCCATCCGCGGCGTCGGCGGCGGCGTGATCTATTTTCTCGACGACACCGCCGGGCTCGCCCGCATCTGGGACGTGGAATTCATTCCGCATGCAGCCGTTGCCGACACCGCCCCGGCGGGCCTGATCGCCATCGATCATGTCGCTCAGACGGTCAAATATGACGAGATGCTCACTTGGCTGCTGTTCTACACCTCGACGCTCGCGGCCCACAAGACGCCAATGGTCGACATCGTCGATCCGGCCGGACTCGTGCGCAGCCAGGTCGTCGAGAACGCCGAAGGCACCCTGCGGGTGACCATGAACGGGGCCGAGAACCGCAACACGCTGGCGGGCCATTTCATCACCGAAACCTCCGGATCGGGCATCCAGCATCTGGCGTTTTCCACCGGCGACATCTTCGCCACCGCCGACGCGTTGCGCCGCAACGGCTTCGTGACGCTGGCGATAACGCCGAACTATTACGACGATGTCGAAGCCCGCTTCGGTCTCGACCCCGAACTCACCGAGCGGCTCAAGTCGCGCAACATCCTCTATGACCGGGACGAGCATGGAGAGTATTTCCAGCTCTACAGCCCGACATTCGGCGAGGGACTGTTCTTCGAGATTGTCGAGCGTCGCGGCTATCGCGGCTATGGCGCCCCCAATGCGATCTTTCGCATTGCAGCCCTTCGCCGCCATCTCAGGCCGGCGGGGATGCCCAGGCGCTAATGCATCTCGCCCGAAACTGTGCAGCGGTTTCGGGACCACGACATGCAAAATCAAAGAGCGAAAGCACATCACGTGAATCTGAGTTCACGCGATGTGCTTTGGAACATGCCGCGCAAAGCCGCGTCTCTGTGATGATGTGTCCCTGCGTGACCGGGGTCCGCCGATGCCGTATGCGGATTCTTCGCGAGCGCATTCACGCATCGGTGAAGTAGACCACCAGCAGAAATGAGAGGATGCCAGTTCAGCGTCCTGATGCAACCACGCGGCAGGAATTGAAGGTGAGGGGTGTGTCGCTCGGCCCCTTGTCCTTCGACGGCGGCTCGGGCGGCCGCCGCGGAATGACGGGAACGTTGGTCGGGCACCCGTGGAGAGGGGACCGGGTCGACCGAAGGCGCCGGGCCGACGCCGGTGCAGGCTGCGGCCGCACTCTCCGCGCTGTCAGCACGCGCGGCCACCTCCGAATGCGTGAATCTCGCAGGGTGCTTCAGGAGGGCAGGCCTGTCATCCTCAGCAGCCGGCGATAGAGATAGCGCTGCGGCAACAGCCGCCAGCGATGCACGCTCTTGGCAGACATCACCATGGGTGCGCTGATCAGCCGGCGCTCCAGCCTTGCCCAGGCGACCGGTCCGAGCGCGTCGAGCAGGCCGCGGCTCGACCCGCAGCCATAGAGTTCCGCGGCGAGGCGCAGCATCGTGGCCACGGGCAGCAAGGCGCCGGACCGCTCCGCGCGGACGCGAAGCTCGTCCGCATCCACGCCCATGCGCGCGATCATCAAGCCGTCCACCACATACTGCAGCCGGCCGAAGAGATGCGACGTTGCGCCATGCAGGCCCGCCAGCACCATCCGGCCGGCAGGCGTGATGCCGCCCGCCGCGGGATCGGCGTAAAGATCATAGGTCAGCGTCTGGCGGGCACGGAGTTCGGGCGCGTGGACGACGTCGGTGTGGACCTCGACCAGCAGCAAGCCGCCATGCTGGTGTGACCGGGTCCACTGCCGCTCGGTGTAGTCGATGCGTTTGCCCGGCGGCTCATGCGCCTCGAGCCCGAGTGCCCGAAGAACCTCGCCAAGATCCGCCTCGGCCTCCGGCCGGACCAGCAGGTCGATGTCCGAGAAGCTGCGCATGTGCAGGCCGCCATAGGCCTTCTCGGCGAAATCCACGCCTTTGACCAGGGTCGCGGGCAGCCCGGCGCGGTCGATTGCCTGCAGGATCTGCCGCGCCACCGAGGCCAGCAGCACCGCGCGCGAGACATCCTGCAGCCGCAGGTCGTTGGCGCTGGCCATGAGGGCCCTGATGGGCCCTGCCGTCTCCGCGTCCGTCCCCCGGATGAAGGAGCCGGGGGACTCGCGCAATTCGACGCCGAGATTCCGGACCACGGCGGGGCGGACATTGTGGCTTCCCGCCTCGTCCAGCAAGCGCAGCCACTGCGCCTCGTCGCCGGCATCGAAGGCGGGCGGCGAGGAGCGGCGGTTGAGGCCGCCGGGATCGGAGAGGCGTGCCAGCCATCCGCTGATGCGGCTTTCGCTCACGGGATCCGCGACGCCAGGACGTCCTCGTTCATCGCCGCCGCGACCATCGCCGGCAGCGAGGCCAGCTCGCGCCCGGCGGAAATCTGGAAGGTTGGTACGTCGGCGACCATGCCGCCAAGCTCCCCGAACCGCCGCAGGGCTCGCGGCGTCATGCCGGCAGCTCGAAAGGCGACATTGTCATGCGCAATGGCAATCAGCATCTCGGGCTTCGGCAATCGCGTCACCGCATGATCGCCGGAAGAGCGCGGCCCGAGCAGAAAGACGGCACCGAGTTCGACCGGTTGCGGCGCCATAACGCTGATCCGGTCGGCGATCCTGGCCAGCGGGATCCCCTGCTCGCCGTTCTCATCCCACGTGTCGGGCAGCGGCCCGATCCAGGACAGCAGGTCCGCCGTATAGCGGTGCACCTTCAGCGGTCGCGGCAGTCCCCAGACCAGCGGCCTCCCGGCGTTCGGGATCAGCACGCTGGCGTCGTCGGTCATCAGCGAGAACCCGTCGCGCGCCATCGCCATCGAGGTGGTCGTCTTGCCGCCGCCGGAGGGAACGCAGATCAGCGCCGCGCGCTGCGAACGCTGGTCCACCAGGCAGGCGCCGTGCACGAGCTGCTGTCCGGCCGCCAGAAGCGCCGCGTCCAGGATGAACATCAGGGCCGAACTGAACAGCGCGGCGTCGCCTCCGGCCATGACATGGGCGGTCGCCGACCCTTCGGTGTGCTCGATCTTGACCACGACAGACTCCTCCACGGCCAGAACGGCCGTGAAGGCTGATTCCCAGACCCTGCCCGGACGCCCGTCGGGCAGGATTCCCTCCCATGTCAGGGCCAGATCCGGCGGTTCGCCCTGGCCGGCAGAGTCCGAGATGGTGAGGAAAAAATCGCCCGGTCGCGGTTCGTCGCCGACGAAGGCCGCAAAGGCCTGCCGCATCCGGTCGAGCCATCTTGGCGAATCGGCCGCCACGCTCAATCGGGCGCCGAAGAAATTGAGACACAGCACCGGGTCAGCCATTCATCGGTTCCAGTCTTCCATGCGCCCGGGTGGCGGGCGCCGAACGGCTGCCGTCGTAGGTGAAAAGATCGAGCATCGGGACTTCCGGCGGGTTGAGGATGATGGTTCCGTCGAGGCTGATCCAGCAATGGGCCTTCGGTCGCGCGCTGGCCAGGCTTTCCGGGATGATGCCGAAATGCAGCAGTGGCCGATAGCCTTCCCGCGAGAGGTAATGGAACCCCAGCAGACCCTCCCTGAGGCAGCGGCGGTGGCGCATCAGCCACGGCCGCGCCGCAGCCCTCTTGACAGCCCGAACGATGGCATCCGCGGGCATGGGGTCACGGCCCGGCGATGACCCGGTCGGATTGGCGAGCTTCAGGATGTCGTGCAGTGGCCTGTTCCGGACAAAGAGCGGCAACAGCCTGGCGGCAATCCATAGCTCCCAGGGGAAGGGCAGGCCGATGGGTGCAAACGGAGACATCAGACAATGTATATTAGAGATTCATCAATCAGATCGTCCGCAATCTCGATAAGGTCGCTGGTCAGGGTCGCCGCATCGACGTCGAAGATCTCGGCAAGCCGCCCGGCGACATCGTCGATCTTGGCCGTGCCATCAAGCTCCTGCAGGAATGCCAGGGACGTGTCATTGACGGTGAACAGCTCTCCCGAATCCAGCTTGAGCACCACGCCGCCTTCGGTGTCGCCGAGCGGCTGGAGCGTCGACTGTGGCGACAGGGCAAGGCGTGTCGAGTGCGTCACGCCGTTTCGGGATGGGGGGACCGTCATGGGATACTCCAACAGAGTTCAATCTGCGCACAATGCCAACTGAATGGCCCGGGTCAACAGGAATATCAGTTCAGGCTGCCTGTTTCAGCCGGCCTCCGACGATGGCGTGCGGCTCATTCGGCCTGGACCTGATCTTCAGGGCGCCGGATGGGGTGGCCGTCTGCGTCCCTGGGCCGGGTGCGGCGTCTTCTCCCAGAGGTGCGGTTTGAAGGGCAACTGGATGACCGCGCGCCATGCCGCCACCGACATGGCGATCCAGTAGGCAGGCAGCAGGAAGATCCCGCGTATCGGGATGCGCGCCTTCTCGGCCGGCGCCATGCCCCGCCATCCGAGGCAGAGGAAGACCAGATAGCTTGCCGTGACATTGAACAGGTCGATCGCGAACAAGCCGGCATGCAGGTCCCAGCCCGGAGGCACTGCACCCTGCCATGACAGATAGAGGCTGGCCAGCAGGAACAGCGCCAGCATCGGATGTATGGCCGCCGAGACCAGCATGCCGGCGAGCAGCAACTGGAACGTGATGAAGCCGACCGGCCCCAGTTCCCGGGCAAGTCTGATCGGCTGGCGCATCAGCACCAGCCATGTCTGCGTCCAGCCTTTGTACCATCGGCTGCGCTGGCGGATCCACACCGCCAGCGTCTGCGGCGCACTTTCCACCGTCGCGCGCCAGATCGCCTTGGTCCGGAAGCCGCGACGATAAAGCCGCATGCCGAGGTCCGCGTCCTCCGTGACATTGTAGGGATCCCAGCCGCCCACCTCGATCAGGGCCTCGCGCCGGAAATGGTTCGAGGTGCCGCCAAGCAGGATCGGCAGATTGTGGCGGTCAAGAAACGGGATCAGCATCCGGAACAGGCCGGCATATTCGAGCGCGAAGAGCGTCGTGATCCAGTTCCGGCCGCTGTTGGCGATCGCCAGCGGCGCCTGGACGCATGCCAGGCGTCCACCGCCGAGCGCGAAGGCCGCATGCGCTTCCAGCAACTGTGCCGGATGGGGTACGTCTTCGGCGTCGTAGACGGCCACGAGGGAGCCACGCGCGCCCTGCAGTGCATATTGCAGCGCCTTCGGTTTCGTCATCGGGTGGAGCGGCGGCACGATGACCACCTCGCATTCCGCGCCCGGTCTGCAGGCTGCAAGCGCGGCGATCGTGGCGCTGTCCCCGGCCTCGCAGATGAACTTGATGTCGAGCAGGCTCCTGGGCCAGTGAAGCCGCGCCATGGCCGCAACCAGCTGGCTCGCCATCGCCGCCTCATCGCGCAGGGCGACCAGGATTGTATAGACCGGCAGTCCGGTTCCGGGACGTTCGCCGACGGCACCGACAGGGGGATCGACGGCCGGACGCGGCGGCAAGTCGCAACAGGATGTTGCCGAAAAACAGGCTCGAAAAGGTGAGATGAACTCCGTCCAGCGTCAGGGCCGGCCAGGTGACCGCGAGCCAGACCATGACCCCCAGCAGGCAGCCGAAGGCAAATCCCTGCCGGCCGGTCAGCACCTGGCGAGCGCTCGATGCGGCCGCGGTTTCGGCCAGCGACCGCGTCGTGGCCCGCACCCGCTCGGATGCGCCGGCGGCCCAGGCAGCGTCTCGAATTGTCTGCGGCGCGGCCACAACCAGCGCCTCGCGGAGTCCGGGGTCGCGGGCGAGGCGGTGTCGCCATCGCGGCAGATCGCGGGCCTCCGGCGCCAGAACGGTCAGGACCCGGTCATGCAACCGGATCTTCACCGGTCCGGGCCGCCGCAGCGGGATCTCGTCGCGCTCCGGACGAATCATCTGTGTCGGGTCGATGCGGTCGGCGAATGTCAGGCCCAGGTGCTGGGCGAGGAAGCGGTAATAGATGTCGGGGTCCAGTCGCCGCGCCGCGATCAGCTCGCGCTCGATGCTGGTGGCGTTCCTGACCGCGTCCGCCCACGCGGCCTTGACGTCGGGCTTGCCGATTCCGCAGCGGGCGAAGAATTCGGCTTCGGCGCGGAGGTCCACGGTCCCCGCTGGATGCGGCGTGAAATGTCCCTGACCATGCGCACTCGTGGCCGGCAGCCGAACCGGCGGATCCTCCGGTGGTGGAAGAGTGTTGTTTGGTTCCATGACTCTGCTACACACACCGTGTGGACAACCGGACGTCGTTTCAATGGTAGCTAAAGCGCATCGTTTGACACCCCTCGAAACTAAGGGATTTTCGCGTCTAGCGTGCATTTTTGGTGTGATTTTCGCGCTGCTTCCAATGCTCGGATCTGCCGCCGAGGTCGCCGTTCCCAATTATATGGACCCGCGCGAGCGCATCGCCGTCCCGGACCTGTCGTCGCGATCCCGCATCCGATTTCTGACCAGTGTGGATTTTCCGCCTTTCAGCTTTCTCGACCGCACCGGGCGGCTCTCGGGCTTTCATGTCGATCTCGCCCGTGCCATCTGCGATGAACTGTCGGCGCTGGACAAATGCCAGATTCAGGCGCTGCCCTGGTCCGAACTCGGCAATGCGCTCGGCAACGCTCAGGGCGAGGCGCTCATTGCCGGCATTGCGGTCACCGCGGAGAACCGCGACAGGTATCGCTTCACCCGGCCTTACCTGGCGCTTCCTGCCCGCTTCGTCATCCGCGGCGACGCCGCCATCGGCGGCACCGACGCCGACGCCCTTGCGGCCCGTCGGGTCGGCGTGCTCGCCCATTCGGCGCACGAGGCCATGTTGCGGAACTGGTTTCCGGATATACGGCCCGTCACGTTTGACCGCGCCGATTGGATGTTCGATGCGCTGCGCAAGGGCGGCGTGGACGCCGTCTATGGCGATGGCGTGCAGCTGTCGTTCTGGCTCTCGAGCGCCGGCGCAGAAGGTTGCTGCCGGTTTTTCGACGGCCCCTTTCTGTCAGTGGACTATCTCGGCGAAGGTCTGGCCATCGCGGTGGCGCCGGACAATCAGCCGCTCGCCGACGCCTTCGATCACGCGCTGGCTGCGCTCAATCGCAGCGGCCGGTTCGCGGAGCTCTATCTGCGCTGGTTCCCGAACGGGCTCTACTGATCCCTCAGTCTTCCCGGCGCCCGGCAGGGCGCGAGCGGAACGGCAGCGCCAGCGCCCAGGGCAGGGAGGCCGGCAACAGGCCGCGATACTCGGACAGGCCGATTTCGATCTTCTCGTCGCCCAGTCTCGGCCGATGCGTGTAGGTGGCAAACAGTCGGTCCCAGACGGCGAGATTGAAGCCGTAGTTCGAGTCGGTCTCGCGCGGGTCCGTCGAGTGATGGATGCGGTGCATGTCGGGTGTCACGATCAGCGTGCGCAGCCACCGGTCGACACCGATCGGCAGCTTGATGTTGGCGTGATTGAACATCGCAGAACCGTTGAGCACGATCTCGAAGACCAGAACGGCGATGGCCGGCGGTCCCAGCGCCACGATGACGGTGGCCTTCCACAGCATCGACAGGACGATCTCCAGCGGATGAAATCTGAGCGCGGTCGTGAGGTCGATCCCGGTGTCGGCGTGGTGCATGCGGTGGATCCGCCACAGCCATGTCCATTTGTGGCTGACGAGATGCTCGAGCCAGACGGCGAAGTCGAGAACGACGAAGGCGATGATGCCTGCCAGCCAGGCCGGCAGTCCGACATGTGCAAACAGGCCGTAGCCGTTCGATGCTGCCCACAGCGCGGTTCCGACCGCTGCCAGCGGAAAGATGATACGGAGCGCCAGCGATGACAGCACGACCATGGCGATGTTGGTGGCCCAGCGGCGCGATTTCCATGCGCCATGCAGTTCGGCGCGCTCGAGCCGCGGGGCCAGCAGTTCCGTGAGCGAAAGGCAGGCGAAGATCAGCCCGAAGGCTGTCAGGCGCAGCACCGGCTCAGTCAGTCCGAACAGGGTCATCGGGTCTCCTGGCTCGATCGATCGGGTGAGCCGCGCCTGTGGCGCTGCCCGTCGCGAAGCCTGACACGCCGGTCAGGCGGTTGCGAAACAAATCTTGGTGAGAGCCGCCTCGGGGCGCGGCGGACCGAAGCCGGGCGGCCGCCCGCCGCCTCGCTCAGGCGTGCCTGAAGCGGGCGATGGCACCGCGCTCGATGGCCGCGCATGTCAGCTTGTCGAGGCCGAGACGGTCGCGCAGCATCTGCAGCAGCCGGATCTCCTCCTGCTGGATGTTGTAGTCGGCCGAAGCGACTTCGACGGCCAGGGCATAGGCCGTGTCGTAGAGCTTCGGCGCCACCGCGTCCTTGACCACTTCCAGCACGATATCGAGGCCCTCGGGGCCCTTGAGGATCTCGGCGCAGGCTCGGCTCACCTCCACCAGTTGCGTGTCGTCATAACCCTGGAACACCGGCAGGAACCGCACCAGGCGGCCGATGCGGGCGAATTCCGCGTCATTCATCGCCGTGTCGACGGCGGACATGGTGACCATGAGGTAGATGAGGGCGTCTTGCGTGGAAATGCGATCGGTCATGGCCTGCTTCCGGTTTGGACTGGATCCTGTCCCGGCAAAGCGCCAGGCTTCGCAACGGGACAAGGGACAACAAAAGACTGGATCGGTGACGTGATTTCGTTGAAATCGAAAACGATCTGGTTGGAGAATAGGAACTCCGGCGCCGACCTGCAAGGACGAGAGACGGCAAGCCGGCCGATGCGGCCGGATCCGGCCTACTGGCTGGCCCAGATGATCCGCGCCATCCAGTCGATTTCGTCGGTGTCGAAGCTGCGGTTGGGATGCTCGGGGTTGAGCGAGACGAGATCGATGCCGCGCTGCGTCTGGCGGTGCAGCACCTTGGCCATGACTTCGCCCTCGCGGGTCCGTACCACCACCCGGTCGCCGCGCCTCACCTGGGCGCCCGGTTCGACGATGAGAATGTCGCCGTCGCGATAGAGCGGCATCATGCTGTCGCCCTGGATTTCGAGCGCATAGACTCCCGGCCGCGTCGAGGCGGCAGCCGGAAAGTCGACCACATCCCAGCCTTGGCCGGCAGGAAAGCCGCCATCGTCGAAAAACCCGCCGGCACCCGCCTGGGCGAAGCCCAGAAGCGGGATCGGCGCGGGTTGCGGCGGAATCGCACTTCCGGCGAAGGCAGACTCCCGGGCCGGCTGCTCGCCCTGGACCAGGGTCAGGAATTCGTCCAGCGAGGAGCCCGTGGCCTGCAGCACCTTGGACACGGATTCGGTCGACGGCCAGCGATCGCGCCCGTCGCTGCCGCGGCGTTTGGACTTGTTGAAGGCAGTTGCGTCCAGGCCGGCCCGTCGGGCAAGGCCCGATGCGGTCAGGCCGTAGCGTTCGGCCAGGGAGTCGAGTGCCGACCAGATGCGTTCATGCGAGAGCATGGCAGATCCCGAACCAGGGGCGAATTGCGGCAGCCGAGCCCTCTCGGGCCGCCATCCTGTTTTACACGAATGCAGGCCAAAAAGTAAAGATGCCTAGGAAAAATATCCTCACGGCAGCAAGCTTCCGAGCCTGCGATGCGGTGCAATCCTCAGCGGGCGCGATAGGGCGGGCGGCCGCTGATCAGCGCCTTCTCCAGATGCTCGATCCGGTCCTGTCCCCAGAACGGCTCGCCATTGAGCACGTAGGTGGGAACGCCGACGGCGTCCGCGGCGATCGCCTCGGCGGAATTTCGCTCGCGGATGGCCGCCACCTCGTCGCTCTTGGCATCATCCAGCGCCGGCTTCGGGTCCAGCCCGGACTGCGACAGGTAGGACGCCAGCACGCGCTCGTCGGATACATCCTCCTCGCGCGCCCACACACCGGCCAGCACCTTGAACAGGAAGATGCTCGGGTCGTGGCCGTTCTCGACCAGGGCGATGACGGTCCTGTCGGCCAGCGAGGCATCGATCGGAAAATGCTTCGGATGCGGATTGATCGGCAGGCCGCGATACTCCGCCAGACGCTGCAGTTCGATCAGCCTGAGCCGTTGCCGCACCGGCGGACGCTTGGCCGGCGGCACGGCGCCCGAGGTCTCCCAGACCGAAAACAGGTTGACCGGCTTGAAGTTGAGTTTCGCCTTGTGCCGCTCGGCGACCTCGCAGATGAGCTGATGGCCGAGATAGGTGAAGGGCGAGGCGGAATAGAAATAATAGTCGATCGTGGTCATGGCCGAGCGCCTCCCTGAATTTCCGGCACAGTGCTAAATCCGGCAGGTCTCCGCAAGCCCCTAAGATGACAAGCGTGATCGACGCGGCGACAATCAGTCCGGGGGATGGGGAAAGCGGCTGCGCGCAGCGAAACGGGCCCGAAGGCCCGCTCGATTTTCCTTGGCGCGCGCCGGTCTCAGGCCGCCGTCTTCGTCTCCGCATGCGGATTGAAGCGGCCATAGAACGTCTCGCCCTTCGCGGCCATGTCGATGAGCAGCTTCGGCGCCCGGAACTGTCGGCCGTATTTGCGCGCCAGGCCCTTGCACATGGCCAGGAAGACGTCGGCTCCCATGGAGTCGATATAGGACAGCGCGCCGCCGGTGTAGGGCGCGAAGCCGAAGCCGAGAATGGTGCCGAGATCGGCCTCGCGGGGATCGGTGACGATGCCCTCTTCCATGGTCCGCGCCGCTTCAAGGGCGATGCAGGCCAGGAAGCGGTTCTGCAGCTCCTTGACGTCGACCTTGTCGGCATCCTGCTGCGGATAGAGCGTCTTGAGCTCCGGCCACAGATGCTTCTTGGCCGGCTTGGCCGGATAGTCGTAGAAGCCCTTGCCGTTCTTGCGGCCCAGCCGGCCTTCCTTTTCCACCATGCGTTCGATCAGTTCGAGATGGCGCGGATCGACAGCGCCTTCCCCGAGATCGGCGATGGAGGCGCGGATGATCTTCAGCGACAGGTCGATGGCCACCTCGTCGTTGAGCGCCAGCGGCCCGACCGGCATGCCGGCCATCTTGGCGGCATTCTCGATCATGGCCGGCGGCACGCCTTCCACCAGCATGTTGTAGGATTCGTTCATGTAGCGCAGCACGCAGCGATTGACGAAGAAGCCGCGGGTGTCGTTGACCACGATGGGCGTTTTCTTGATCGCCGCGACAAAATCCATCGCCGTGGCCAGCGCCTTGTCCGAGGTCTTGCGGCCGAGGATGATCTCGGTGAGCATCATCTTGTCGACAGGCGAGAAGAAGTGGATCCCGATGAAGTTCTTCGGGCGCTTCGAGTTCTTTGCCAGGCCGGTGATCGGCAGGGTCGAGGTGTTGGACGCGAACACCGCCGTCTGACGGATCTCGGCCTCCACGGCCTCGGTCACCGCCTTCTTGACGTCGCGGTCCTCGAACACCGCCTCGATGACCAGGTCGGCTTCCGCGATGTCGGCATAGTCGGCCGAAGGCGTGATCAGCGAGAGCAGCTTGTCGCCGTCCTCGCGCGTGGTCTTGCCCTTCTGGATGTCCTTCTTCACCAGGTCCTCCGAATGGGCCTTGCCCTTGCCGGCGGCGTCCAGGTCACGGTCGATCAGCACCACGGGGATGCCGGCCTTCGCCGTCACATAGGCGATGCTGGCGCCCATGAAGCCGGCGCCGACGACGCCCACCTTGCGGAACTTGGTCGGCTTGATGCCCTCGGGGCGGCGGGCGCCCTTGTTGATCTCCTGCATCGAGACGAACAGCGAGCGGATCATCGAACGGGCTTCGGAGGTCTGCAGGATGTGGCTGAAATAGCGCTGCTCTATCCTCAGTCCCGTGTCGATGGGAACCTGCAGGCCTTCGAACACGCTCTTCAGGATGGCGGCCGCGGCGGGATAGTTGTTCTGTGTCTCGCGTCGGTAGATCGCCGAGGCCGCCGGCCAGAGCTGGGCGCCCTGGGCTGACCAGATCAGGCCGCCGGGCAGCTTGAAACCCTTTTCGTCCCAGGGCGCCACCGCCTTGAGCCCGCCCTTGATCATGGCCTTGGCGGCCGAGACGAGCTTCTTCGGCTCGGCAATCTCGTGGATGAGGCCCATGGCCTTGGCACGCTGCGGCGTCAGCGTCGAGCCGGTCGTCATCATCTGCAGCGCGTCCTGCGCATTGGCAAGGCGCGGCACGCGCTGGGTGCCGCCGGCGCCGGGGAAGATGCCGACCTTGACTTCCGGCAGGCCCATCTTGACGGCGGGCGAGTCCGCCGCCACACGGCCGTGGCAGGCGAGCGAGAGTTCGAACGCGCCGCCCATGCACACGCCGTTGATCGCCGAGACCCACGGTTTGCCGCAGGTCTCGATCTTGCGGAACAGTCCGCTCATCCGGCCGACCATGTCGAACAGAAGCTTCTGTGCATTGTCGGGATTGGTGCGCTTCTCCTCTTCCATGAGGTCGAACATCGACTTGATCATGGTCAGGTCAGCGCCGCCCGAGAACGACGCCTTGCCGGAGGTGAAGACCACCCCCTTGATGTCGGCGTCGGCGACGACCCGGTCGACGATCCCGTCGAGCTCCTCGAGCACGGCCTGGGTGAAGACATTCATCGACTTGCCGGGCATGTCCCAGGTGACGAGCGCGATGCCGTCGGAATCGGTGTCTACGGTGAAATTGGTGGTGGTCATGGTCATTTTCTCCGTGATCAGACGCGTTCGATGATCGTTGCCGTGCCCATCCCGGCGCCGATGCACAGAGTGACGAGCGCGGTGTTGAGATTGCGGCGTTCGAGTTCGTCGAGCACTGTGCCGAGGATCATCGCGCCGGTGGCGCCAAGCGGATGCCCCATGGCGATGGCGCCGCCATTGACGTTGATCCTGTCGGACGGAATGTCGAAGGCCTGGCAATAGCGCAGCACCACGGCGGCAAAGGCCTCGTTGAGCTCGAACAGGTCGATGTCCGAGATCTTCATCTTGGCGCGCTTCAGGAGCTTCTCGGTCACATCGACCGGTCCGGTCAGCATCAGCGCCGGCTCGGAGCCGATATTGGCGAAGGCCCGGATGCGGGCGCGCGGCGTGAGCCCCATCGACTTGCCGCCCTTCTTCGAGCCCATGAGCACGACGCTGGCGCCGTCGACGATGCCCGACGAATTCCCGGCATGGTGGACATGATTGAGCGCCTCGATTTCCGGATGCGCCTGGATGGCGACGGCGGCAAACCCGCCCATTTCGGCCGGCATGACGAAGGAGGCGTTGAGGCTTGCCAGCGCCTGCATGTCGGTGCCCGGACGCATGTGCTCGTCCTTGTCGAGGATCGTCAGGCCATTGATGTCCTTGACCGGCACCACCGATCTGTCGAAATAGCCCTTGGCCCAGGAATGGGCGGCGCGCTTCTGGCTTTCCACCGCGTAGGCGTCGACGTCGTCACGGCTGAATCCGTATTTCGTCGCGATCAGGTCGGCCGACACGCCCTGCGGCATGAAGTAGGACGGGATGTTGACGGACGGATCCATGAACCAGGAGCCGCCCTGGGCGCCGATGCCGACGCGCGACATCGATTCCACGCCGCCGGCAATGACGATGTCGTCGGCGCCGTAGGCGATCTTGCCCGCGGCAAGATTGACCGCGTCGAGCCCGGAGGCGCAGAAGCGGTTGATCTGGATGCCCGGAGCCTCGGTGGCGTAGCCGGCCTCGAAGGTGGCGGCGCGCGCGATGTCGCCCCCGGCCTCGCCGACCGCGTCGACACAGCCGAGGATCACGTCATCGACGGTTGCCGTGTCAAGCCCGTTGCGGTCGCGGATGGCTTCGAGCATCCTGGCGGCGAGCCGCACCGACGGCACCTCGTGCAGGCTGCCGTCCTTCTTGCCGCGTCCGCGCGGGGTGCGGGCATGATCATAAACAAATACGTCAACCATCGGGTGGTCTCCTCGGTTTGGCGGGGCTCAGAGGCTCCGCGCGATCAAGAGTTTCATGATTTCGTTGGTGCCGCCGTAGATCCGCTGCACGCGGGCGTCGCGGAACATGCGGGCCACCGGATACTCGTTCATGTAGCCGTAGCCGCCGTGCAACTGGACGCATTCGTCCACCACCTTGCACTGCAGGTCGGTGGTCAGGTACTTGACCATCGATGCGGTGGTGGCGGTGAGCCGGCCCTTGAGGTGTTCGCCGATGCAGTGATTGACGAAGACCCGCGCCATCACCGCTTCCGACTTGAGTTCGGCGAGCTTGAACTGGGTGTTCTGGAACTCGATCACCGCCTTGCCGAAGGCCTTGCGCTCCTTGACGTAGTCGATGGTGATGGCGAGCGCCCGCTCGATCATCGAGATCGCCTGGTTGGCGATCAGCAGCCGCTCCTGCGGCAGCTCGGTCATCAACTGGGCGAACCCCTGGCCTTCGTCGGTGCCGAGCATGTTGGCGGTCGGGATGCGCACATCGTCGAAGAACAGCTCGGACGTGTCGTTGGCCTTGAGCCCGACCTTGTCGAGATTGCGGCCTCGGCGGTAGCCCTCGACCTCTTCGGTCTCGATCACCATCAGCGAGACGCCCTTGGCGCCCTTGGTCGGGTCGGTCTTGGTGGCCACGATCACCAGGTTGGCGTGCTGGCCATTGGTGATGAAGGTCTTCGAGCCGTTGATGACGTAGTGGTTGCCATCCTTTTTCGCCGTCGTCTTGATGCCCTGCAGGTCGGAGCCGGCGCCGGGCTCGGTCATGGCGATGGCGCCGATCAGTTCACCGCTGGCCATCCGCGGCAGCCAGTTCTTCTTCTGCTCCTCGGAGCCGAAATGCAGGATGTAGGGGGCGACGATGGCGTTGTGGAGTGCGATGCCGAAGCCGTCCGTGCCGACGCGGCCGAGCGCCTCGGCGATCACCGCCTCATGCGCATAGGTGCCGCCCGAGCCCCCGTATTCCTCCGGCATCGAGGCGCAGAGCAGGCCTGCGGCACCGGCCGCCTCCCAGGCGCTGCGGTCGACCATCTCCTGCTTCTCGTAGCGGTCGTAATGCGGCGCCACTTCCGACTCGAGCCAGCGATAGGCCATGTCCTCGAGCATCGCGACGTCGTCTTCCATCCAGTCCGGGCGCGGTACGCCAAGCACTTCCGACGGCATGGTAGCCATGTCTTTCTCCTCAACCGGGCGCGAGGCTCCGCCTCCGCCCTCACCAAAATCAGAATGCGTCGGCGGCCAGCTCCATCATCGAATCCGAACCGGCTTCGACACGTATCTTGCGCAATGCTGTCTCCGGCATGATGCGCTCCATGTAGAAGCGTGCGGTGGTCAGCTTGTTGGCGTAGAATTCCGCCCCTGCGCTGTCGCCTTCCGCCTGCTTGGCGAGCGCCGCGCGCGCCATCATCGCCCACATGTAGCCCAGCGCCACCAGTCCGAAGAGGTGCAGGTAGTCGGTCGAGGCCGCCCCTGCGTTGTCGGGCTTGGCCATGGCGTTCTGCATCAGCCACATGGTCGAGGCCTGCAGGTCGTTGAGGCCCTTCTTCAGGGCCTTGGTGTGGGGCGCCAACGCCTCATTGCTGCGGTTTTCCTCGCAGAAATCGCCGACTTCCTTGAAGAACGCCATCACCGCGCGACCGCCATTGGCGCCGAGCTTGCGGCCCACGAGATCGAGTGCCTGGATGCCGTTGGCGCCTTCGTAGATCATCGCGATGCGTGCGTCGCGCACATACTGGCTCATGCCCCATTCCTCGATGTAGCCATGGCCGCCGAACACCTGCTGCGCCATCACCGCATGGTCGAAGCCCTTGTCGGTGAGCACGCCCTTGACGATCGGCGTCACCAGGGTGAGCAGGTCGTCGGCCTCCTGGATGTCGCTGTCGACCTCGGACTTGTGGGCGACGTCGGATTTCAGCGCTGTCCAGAGGGCGAATGCGCGGCCGGCTTCGTTGAAGGCCCTGATGGTCATCAGCGTGCGCCGGATGTCGGGATGGACGATGATCGGATCGGCCTTCTTCTCCGGCTCCTTGGCGCCGGACAGCGAGCGGCCCTGCAGCCGTTCGCGGGCGTAGGCGGCTGCATTCTGGTAGGCGATCTCGCCCATTGCCTGACCTTGCAGTCCGACGCCGAGGCGGGCTTCGTTCATCATCACGAACATGGCCTTGAGACCTTCGTTCTCCTTGCCGAGGAGATAGCCGGTGGCCTCGTCATAGTTCATCACGCAGGTCGCGTTGCCGTGGATCCCCATCTTCTCTTCGATGGAACCGCATGTCACCGGATTGCGGTCACCGAGCGAGCCGTCGTCACCGACCATGAACTTGGGCACAATGAACAGCGAGATGCCCTTCACGCCCTCCGGCGCGCCCTCGATGCGTGCCAGCACCAGATGCACGATGTTGTCGGACATGTCGTGTTCGCCGGCCGAGATGAAGATCTTCTGGCCGGAAATCCTGTAGCTGCCGTCGTCCTGCGGCGCGGCCTTGGTGCGCAGCAGGCCGAGATCCGTGCCACAATGCGGCTCGGTCAGGTTCATGGTGCCGGTCCAGACCCCCTCGATCATCTTCGGCAGGTATTTGGCCTTCTGCTCGGCGCTGCCGTGCACGTGGATGGCGGCAACCGCACCCTGGGTCAGGCCCGGATACATCATCAGCGACATGTTGGCGGAGATCATGTATTCGCTGACCGCCGTGTGCAGCGCATAGGGCAGGCCCTGGCCGCCATATTCCGGATCGGCTGCAAGACCGAGCCAGCCGCCCTCGCAATATTGCTTGTAGGCGTCCTTGAAGCCCTTCGGCGTGGTCACCGTGGCATCATCATGGCGCACGCAGCCTTCGCTGTCGCCGGACTTGTTGAGCGGCAGGAAAACTTCTTCCGCGATCCGCGCGCCCTCCTGCAGGATCGCCTCGACAATGTCGGGGCTGGCATCGGCGAAACCGGGAAGGTTCGAATAGCGCTCATAGCCGAGCACGTCGTTGAGAATGAAAAGCGTGTCTTCGACCGGCGCCTTGTAGATTGGCATGTGATCCTCACCAATGTTCGTTTCCACGTGGCGTCACCGCGCCGCGATCCTCAATCCAATGCATAGTCAATTTTGACGTGCGCGTAAACGTTAAAAAAAGGAGATTCTGGCGTTCAGGCCTTCCGGCCCTGCCAAAAACAACGGAAAATGCATGTTTTGCGCCATCTTGACCGGAAAATGCCGTGAAAATGAAAAGGTGGCTGCACTTGCGAAAGGCGCCGGCAGATGCCTGGGAGAGCAATATGCCGGCGCGCGCATCGGTCTGTGCGGGTGGACAGGCGCGGGATCGGGAACGGTATGGCGGCGAGGGCGTCGCGTGGCGCGGGCGCTGGTCAGGCGCCGTTGGCGAGCATGTCGCGGACAGTCTTCACCGTGCGCTCGAGTTCGCTGATGGCGACGTTTAGACTGTCGCGCTGCTCCTCGAGCACCCGCATCTGCATCTCGCCCTTTTCCAGTGCCACCTTCAGCTGGGTGACGTTCTTGCCACGCGGATCGTAGAGATCGATCATCCGCTTGACTTCTGTCAGCGAGAAACCGACGCGCTTGCCGAGAAGAATGAGTTTGAGCCGTGCACGGTCGCGCTTGGTAAAGAGCCGGGTGACGCCGGAGCGCTTCGGAGTGAGTAGGCCGCGATCCTCATAGAAGCGAAGAGTCCGCAGCGTCACCCCGAATTCGGCCGCCAGGTCGCCAATCTTGTAGATCGCTTCGTCGCTGTCGCTGTCGTTCATGATCTGTGCTGTGCCGCCCGGTCGGGGATAATCACGGTCCGGCCACTCCGGCCAGCCTCCGATCTCAGACAATATTTCTTACCTAGCGTCAAGTCGCGTAAAAAATGGCGCAATTAAAGCAGAAAAGTAACCTTGGTTAACGGGTTGTTTACCACGTTTCGCGGAATGTGCGGACAACGAGCAGTTACTCCCGGATTCTTTCTGTCACGCGTTGTCCCGGAAAGCCGATCGGATCGTCGCCGCCAGGGCCTGGGTCCGGGCGGCGGCGGGCCAACGGTGGAAACGGTTTGAAGGCGAGCGAAAGCTCCGGGTCATCAGTCAGAGCGGACATGCACATGAACGGATCGCGATCATACCCCAACCGGCCTGGACCACAGGATTCCTCGCTGGACGCGCTGAACCGGACAATCGAAGGGCTCGAAGCCCGTATCGAAGGACTGATCGGCTCCGGCCGGCAGGCGCAGCCCCGGCCGGCGCACCAGCCGACGCCCGCGGCCGGCGACCCGCTGGAGGAGATCCGCGCCCGCCAGCGTCAGCTCGAGAACCGCAGCCTGCGCGGCGGCGCTCATCAGCCGCAACGTCCCGGCAGCCAGCCGGACTCCGCCATGCGCTCCGACGACCGGGACCTGCGCGGCCTTTCGGCGATGCTTGCCGAGATGCGCCGCGAACTCAAGGCCGATATCAAGGACAGCCTGGCCACAGAGATCGGCGCGCTGCGTGAGGAAATGCACGGGCTCACGGTCGATGCCCGTGAAACCGCGATACCCGAGGATCTGCGGCATGACCTCGCCAGGATCTCCGCCAGCGTCGACCGCCTTGGCGACCACGGCGGCACGGCCGATGCCCTGCGCCATGAGCTCGAAACCCTGCGCGCGACCATCGACGGACTTGCCCGCGAGGACAGCGTGCGTGATCTCAAGTCGCGCTGGCAGACGGTGGAAGAGCAGGTGGCAGGGATCGATGTCGGCGGCCTGCGCGAGGAGCTGGTCAATCTCGCCTACCGCATCGACGACATCCGCGAGGCGCTTGCCGCCATGCCGGGCTCCGGTCCGGTGCAGGCCCTTGAGGCCAGGGTCAGTCAACTGGCGAGCGGCATCGAGGCCCTGGCCACAGCGCCGTCGATCTCGGCCGCGGAGATGATGCAGCAGTTCGACACGCTCGCCGAGCGTCTTGACGAGATCAGTCGCGCCGTCGCCATCATCCAGTCGACGCCGGCCGACAGGTTTGATGCCGCCTCGCTCGAGCGGCTCGAGGCCCGGCTCAACTCCATGGCCAAGAAGATCGACACGCTCGAGCCGACCGGCTCGCTCGACGATTTCGGCGACCGCATTGAACGGCTGGCCGCCCGTGTGGCTGAACTTGCAGATGACGAGGCCATCGGCCGGCTTGATGCCCGGCTCGCCAACATGCAGCTGATGCTCGAGTCCGGTTCCGGCGAGGCCAGTCTGCCGGATTTCACCGACCATTTCGCCGAACTCGCAGGCAAGATCGACCGCATGGACGCGCGCAGCGTCAGCGACTCGCTGGCCGCGCGGCTCGACGACCTGGCAAGCCGGATAGACAGCATTCCGGCGCCCGCCCCGCAGGCTGCCGCCGCCATCCCGGACGCCGTCATCGGCCGGCTCGAATCGCTGCTCGGACGCGCCGAGGAAACCGCGTCGCGGCCGGCCGAGCCGTTGCCGGGCCTTGAAAATCTGGAGGCCAGGCTGGCCGATATCGTCGTGCGGCTCGATCGGCCGTCGGCTCCGCAGGGGATGATCGACAGCGTGTCGCTGCACGGTCTTGAGACCATCGAAGCCCGCCTGACCGATATTGCGGAGCGTCTCGACCACGCCTATGCCGGGTCCGGTGGCAGCGACGATGCCATGCGCAGTCTCGAAACCCAGATCGCCAATCTGTCGGAGCTGATCTCGTCGGGTGCCGCAGGCGCCGGATCAGACGCCATCGACCTGCGGCTCGCCTCCATCGAGGAGCACCTCGCCACCAGCGACGAATATGTGATCGAAGCCGCCCGCCAGGCAGCCGAAGCGGCGCTTTCGGCCTATTCCGGCCAGACGGCGGGGCAATCGACGCCGCAATCGATCGCCAATATCGAGATCATCAGCGCGCTGGCCGACGACCTCAAGTCGCTCGAACAGCTGAGCCGCAAGAGCGACGACCGCACGGCCCGCGCATTCGAGGCGGTTCAGGACACCCTGCTCAAGATCGCCGGCCGGCTGGAAAACCTCGACATGACGCCGGCCGCCCGCCCTTCGGCACCGCAGCCGGTGAGCACCATGCCTCAGGCATCACTGGAAGCGCTCGACCGGGCCATGGCCGCCTCCTTCGATGATGATCATGATGGCTCGGGCGACGAAAGACTGCCGCAGCACGCCGATGCGGCGGAGTCGATTGGCCGGCCGGCCAGACCTGCGCGTGCACCGGCAGTGGCGGCCGCGCTTGCGGCTGAACACGCTGCTGCCGCCGAAGCGGCCTCGGGGCAGCCCGACGCCGCCGCCTCGGCGAAGGCCGCCGGCGAGCGCTCGTTCCTGGCCGGGATCGCGTCCCGCATCCGTTCGTCGAAGGAAGGGTCTAGGCAGGAAGGCCCCGCGGAGCCCCGTTTCACCGAGGCCCATGTACCGCCGCTGGAGCCGGCCCTCGAGCTCGATCCGGCGACGGCCAACATGCCGCTTGAACCCGGCTCGGGAGCTCCCGACATCAATCGCATCCTTCAGAAGGTTCGTGAAGCCCAGGCCGCGGAGCGTGGCCGCGGCGAGACCCAAGGCTCGGGCATGGACAAGGCGGAATTCCTCGCCTCCGCCCGCCGTGCGGCCATGGCCGCGGCAGCCGAGGTCGAGACGTTCAGTCGAAACGGCAAGACGGGCAGCCGCTCCGGCCTTCTCGACATCGTCAAGGCGCGCCGCAAGCCCATCCTCATGGCTGTCGGCGCCGTGCTGCTCGTCGTCATGACGTTGCCCCTCATTCAGGGGTTCTTGGCTGACGATCCGCTGGTGGAGCAGGCAGTCAACGATCCGGTGATTGTCGAGCCCGCGGTTCCCGCAGCGCCCGATGAAAACAGCGCGGCGAGCCCCGAGGCAGTGGTCGAGCCTGCGGCCCCGGCCGGCGCCGATGCCGGGGCTGCGCCTGCCCCTGAGATCCGGCTTGTCGAGCCTGAGGCGGCCGATACGCCGGGAACAAGCGCGTCTGCAGAGCAGGCCGCCGATAGCCCTGCACCGGTTGTCGAGCCGGTGAGCGCGCAGTCCACCGGCCAGCCTGTCCCTGCCGCCGATGCCGGTGCCGTGCTCCAGGCGGATCTCGATGCCTTGCCGGACGGCTTCATCCCCGCGGCCCTGAGCCGGGCTGCGGTGGACGGCAATCCGCTGGCCTTCTATGAAATCGGTTCCCGCTTCACCGATGGCCGTGGCGCCCCGGTTGATCTTGAGCGCGCCGCCGCCTGGTATCTGCGTGCCGCCAATCTTGGCCACGCACCTGCGGAATACCGCATTGCCAATTTCTACGAAAAGGGCAGCGGTATCGATCGTGATATCAACGAGGCCAAGAAATGGTATCAACTGGCCGCCGAACAGGGCAATGCCAGCGCCATGCACAACCTCGCGGTTCTCTACGCCACCACAGGTGCGGCGCCGGACTACGAGTCGGCTGCCACCTGGTTCATCAAGGCTGCCGAGGTCGGTGTTCGCGACAGCCAGGTCAACCTTGCCATCCTCTATGCCCGCGGCGACGGCGTCCCCCGCGATCTTGAACAATCCTACAAATGGTTCGCCGTGGCGGCCAGTGAAGGCGACAAGGATGCCGCCGCCAAGCGCGATGAAGTCTACAACGCACTCCGTCCCGAACAGGCCGAGAATGCCAAGGCCCTCGTCGCCGGCTGGAAGCCCGAACCCCTCAATGATGCTGCCAACTCCGTCGAGATCCCGGCGGAGTGGGGCGGTGTCGAGACCCGCACCGCGTCGGTCGACATGACCAAGGCAATCCGCAACATCCAGGCGATCCTGAACAAGCTGGGCTTTGATGCCGGAACCGCCGATGGCGTGATGGGCGCCAAGACGGTGAGCGCGATCAAGGCCTTCCAGCAATCGGCGGGCATGGAACCGACCGGCGAAATCACCGATGTCCTGGTCAGGGAGCTGCTGGCCCGCAACGGCTGAGGCCTCCCGATCGGCGTCCGTGAGGCCAGTTGATTGAAACCGATCCGGCCAATCCGGTCTGGAGCTCGGGTTTGAATTGACTCAGCCTGATGAAGCGCGCAGAAACGACCTATCCACTATCGGGCCAGGCCCGCTTCCCTTGTTCGCAGTCTCCGGGAGCACGAGGTGACCATCTACCTTCCGATCGCTGAACTGTCGGTCAATATCCTGGTGATTCTGGGAATGGGCGGGGCCGTCGGATTCCTTTCGGGCATGTTTGGCGTGGGCGGCGGATTTCTGATCACGCCGCTGCTGATCTTCTACAATATTCCGCCCGCCGTGGCAGTCGCCACCGGCGCCAACCAGGTGGTGGCCTCTTCGATTTCGGGAGCGCTCACCCATTTCCGCCGCGGCACGCTCGACCTCAAGCTCGGCACGATGCTGCTGATCGGCGGTCTGCTCGGTGCCTCGGCCGGCATTCAGATCTTCGTCTATCTGCGCAAGCTCGGCCAACTCGATCTGATCATCTCCCTGCTGTATGTGGTCTTCCTCGGATCCATCGGCGGACTGATGCTTTGGGAAAGCGTCCGCTCGATGCGCCGGACGGCTGCCAACAAGCAGGTGTCACTTCGCAAGCCCGGTCAGCACAACTGGGTTCACCGCCTGCCGCTGAAGATGCGGTTCAAGCGCTCCAAGCTCTATCTCAGCGTGATCCCGGTCATCGTGCTCGGCTTCTGCATCGGAGTGCTGACCTCCGTGATGGGCGTCGGCGGCGGCTTCATCATGGTTCCCGCCATGATCTATCTGCTGCGCATTCCCACCAATGTCGTCATCGGCACGTCGCTGTTCCAGATCATCTTCGTCACCGCCTTCACCACCATCGTTCAGGCGACGACCAACTATTCGGTCGACATCGTGCTGGGCGGCCTGCTGATGATCGCCGGTGTCATCGGCGCCCAGTACGGACTGCGTGTGGGGCAGAAGATGCGCGGCGAACAACTCCGCGCCGGGCTGGCATTGCTGGTGCTGGCCGTCGGCATCCGCCTTGCCTACGGGCTGATTGCTCCGCCCGCGGAAATCTACTCCGTCATCACCGGGAGCTTTGGATACTGATGCGGCTGCTGCTCGCCCTCATAGGATTGCTCGCGCTGCAATCGGCTGCCGCCGGTCAGATCATCGAGCCGGCGGGCAGCCGCAACGACAAGTTCCGCGAGCGTCTCGACATCGGCATTTCGACCAACGAGATCGCGATCAGCTCGGATTTCGCCGGCGCCGGGATCACGGTGTTCGGGGCCATCGACGATGTCGACGAATTGCTGCTGCAGATCGGTGCCTACGATGTCGTGGTGGCGCTTGAGGGGCCGATGCGCACGACGACTGTCCGCCGCAAGGAGCGTGTGGCGGGGATCTGGGTCAACCGCCATTCGATCAGCTTCGAGCCGATCCCCGCATCCTATTCGATGTCGAGCACCCGACCGCTCGAGAACATCGCGTCCCCGATGGACCTGTCATCGCGTGACATCGGAATCAACAATATCCGCCTCGCGCCCTCGGGCGGGTTGGGAGACGGCAGCCTGCTGGGCGATTTCCGCGACGCATTGCGCCGCATCAAGCGCTCCAGCGGTCTCTATCAGCGCGTGCCCGATGGCGTCGAGTTCATCTCGAAAAGCCTGTTCCGAGCCTCGGTGTTCCTGCCTGCCAACATTCCCGTCGGACTGCACAAGGTCCGCGCCGTGCTCTACAAGAACGGTGAATACGTCATGGAGACCAGTCTGCCGCTCAGAGTGGTCAAGACCGGCCTGGAGCAGTTCACCTACAATTTCGCGCACCAGTACTCGTTCGCCTACGGCATCGTTTCCGTGTTGCTGGCGCTGGTCACCGGCTGGCTTGCCAGCGTCGTCTTCCGCAAGGACTAATGCATGTCGCCCGAAAGTGTGCAGCGGTTTCGGGATCACGACATGCATAATTACAAAGAGCTAAAGCACATCGCGTGAAGCTGGGTTCCCGCGATGTGCTTTAGAGTGTTTCCAGAGGAGGTGAAGTTCACTTCGTCGCCGGACAACGCTGTAAGCCAATACTCCAAGCGCCTCTCGGATTTTGCGAAAAGGAGAAGCGCTCTGAGTGGCGCCCGGGCATCCCGGCGGAGTGTTCCGCCTCAGCCGATCATCCGCCCGAAAGCCACCGAATAGATGCGCTCGCGCCCGAGCAGATGGGCAATCAGCTTGGAGCGGTCGAAGAGGTGACGCATGGCCGGATGGCGCAGTTCCAGGCCGCCTGTGGTGGAGCCGAAGGCGGGCATCAGCAGGCGGGTGCCGTCGCTGGCGAAGCAGGCCCGGCGCACCGCCTTGCCGCGGCGGACAACACGGGCGACCGGATGCAGGTGCCCGGCGATCTCGCCGGCTGCGGCGCGGGCGGAGGGCTCATGCCGCAGGCAGAGCGTCTCGATATGGACCTCGCTGCACCAGCTGCCATCCAGCCCGGCCGGCGCGTCCGGATCATGGTTGCCCTCGACCCAGATCCAGTCGCGGCCGCGCTGCAGCTCGCGCAGGCCGGCCCGATAGATGTCCGGCATGTGAATCGAGCCGTTGCGGTCGTGAAAGCTGTCGCCGAGGCTGATCACGGTCTTCGGATCATGCCGGGCGATCGCCACGGCCAGCCGCGCCAGCGTTGCCGCCGTGTCGTAGGGCGGCAGCATCAGGCCGCGTCGTGCGAAGGCCGCGCCTTTTTCCAGGTGCAGGTCGGAGACCACCATCACGCCGGAATCGGGCAGCATCAGGATGCCGTTCGGATCACATGTCACTGCCGTGCCGTGCACGGAGAATTCCGCCATGGCCGGGCCGGCATCCGCATGGGCGGCCAGCGCCGCCATTTTCGTTCCAGTGTTCACGCTTGTCCCATCGCCTCGGCAACCAGATCGTCTGCGGCTTCCGCCAGAATGTCGTCATGGGCCTGGCCGCTGACCGGTTCTCGCCCGATCTCCAGCATGATCGGCACCGCCAGGGGCGAGATCCGGTCGAGCCGGCGGTGCACGAGATGGCCCTTGATTCGGGCGAGCATAGCGCCGAGCCGCTGAATGTCCAAAAGTCCGGATGCGGCATCCGCGGCGGTGGCCTGCAGCAGGATGTGGTCGGGTTCGTGGCTCCTGAGCACGTCGTAGATCAGGTCTGCCGACACCGTCACCTGGCGTCCGGACTTTTCCTTGCCCGGGTGCCGGCGCTCGATCAGGCCGGAGATCACCGCGCAATTGCGGAATGTGCGCTTCAGGAGCCATGATTCGGCGAGCCACGCATCGAGGTCGTCGCCCAGCATGTCCTCGTCGAACAGGTCGGCGAGAGCGAGGCGTCCGGAGCCGATCATCGCGCCGAGATCCTCGAGCCCCCACACAGCCAGCGAATAGTCGGTGGCAACGAAGCCGAGCGGCCGGGCGCCGGCGCGTTCGAGCCGACGCGTGAGCAGCATGCCGAGCGTCTGGTGCGCCAGCCGGCCTTCGAAGGGATAGGCGACGAGATAGTGCCGGCTGCCGCGCGGAAATGTCTCGATCAGCAGCTCGCCGTGGCCGGGCAGCAGCGAGGCGTCGCGCTGCAGCCTGAGCCAGTCGGAGACCTGGTCGGGCAGGGCGCCCCAGCGTGCCGGATCGGCGAGCATGCCGCGCACGCCTTCGGCGAGGTAGGTCGACAGCGGGAATTTGCCGCCGGCATAGGCCGGCACCTTCGGATCCTGGTCCCAGGCGCGGCTGACCAGGCATTCGTTCTCGCGGATGCCCTCGAAGCGCAGGATCTTGCCGGAGAACAGGAAGGTGTCGCCCTGCGCCAGGGTTTCGAGAAAGTACTCCTCGACCTTGCCCAGCACTGGGCCGCCGCGGCCGACGGTGCCGTTCCTGCGGCTGGCCATGCGGACATTGAGCATCGGCGCCTCGACGATGGTGCCGATGTTGAGCCGGTACTGCTGCGCCACCTGCGGATTGGAGATCCGCCACAGCCCGTCGTCGCGCTTGCGGATGCGGGCATAGCGGTCATAGCTTTTCAGCGCATAGCCGCCCGTGGCGACGAAATCGACCACCTTGTCGAAACGCTCGCGCGACAAGGTCGCGTAGGGCTCTGCGCTGGTGACCTCGGCGAACAGCCCGTCGGAGGAGAAGGGGCCCGCCGCCGCCATGCCGAGCACATGCTGTGCCAGCACGTCGAGCGCGCCGGTGCCGCCCGACGGCGTGTCCTGGGCGCCGACATAGTTGGCGTCGATGGCAGCCTGGCATTCCATGACCTCGAAGCGGTTGGCGGGCACCAGGATTGCCCGGCTGGGCTCGTCCATGCGGTGGTTGGCGCGCCCGATCCGCTGCGCCAGGCGGCTGGCGCCCTTGGGCGCGCCGACATGGATGACCAGGTCGATGTCGCCCCAGTCGATGCCCAGATCGAGCGTCGAGGTCGCCACGACCGCGCGCAGTTCGTTGCGCCCCATGGCCGCCTCGACACGGCGGCGCTGGGTGGCGTCGAGCGAGCCGTGATGCAATGCGATCGGCAGGCTGTCGTCGTTGATCCGCCAAAGCTCCTGGAACAGCATCTCGGCCTGGCTGCGGGTGTTGACGAAGAGCAGCGTCGTCCGGTGTCGCTTGATCACCTCATAGATGTCCGGCACCGCGTAGCGCGCCGAGTGCCCGGACCACGGGATGCGCTCGCTGGTCTCGAGAATGCTGATCTCGGGCCTGGCGCCGCCCTCCACCGTGATCCGTCCCGCCTCAGCCGTCGTTCCCGGTCTTTGCGCCACCAGCCAGCGCTGCAGTTCCTCGGGGTCGGCGACGGTTGCCGACAGGCCGATGGTGACCAGATCGGGTGCCAGCGCCCTCAATCGAGCCAGCGCCAGCGCCAGCAGGTGGCCGCGCTTGGACGCGGTCAGCGAGTGCAGTTCGTCGAGGATGACGAAGCGCAGATTTTTGAAGAAACCTTCCGCCTGGCCATTGGCGATCAGCAGCGAGACCTGCTCGGGTGTGGTCAGCAGAATGTCCGGGGGATCGAGCCGCTGGCGCGCCCGCTTGGATTGCGGCGTGTCGCCCGTGCGCGTCTCGATCCGCACCGGCAGGGCCATCTCGTCCACCGGCCGGGCGAGGTTGCGCTCGATGTCGACGGCCAGCGCCTTGAGCGGCGAGATGTAAAGCGTGTGCAGGCCCTGTCCTGCGGACCCCGGCTTTGGCCTGCCGCGGGCGGCAAGCTCGGTCAGCGACGGCAGGAAGCCGGCCAGCGTCTTGCCGGCGCCGGTTGGCGCGATCAGCAGCATGGACCGGCCCGCCCGGGTGCTGGCCAGCAGGTCGAGTTGATGGGCCCGCGGTTGCCAGCCTCGCGCGGCGAACCAGCCGGCGAAGGGCTCGGGCAGGGCAGGGTCCCGGGCATCCGGAGTGGGAGGGGATTCGGCTTTCACGTCGTAAATCTAGCGCCGGCGATTGCGCTGTCCAATGCCAATTGCAGTCGCCGTGCCGCTCAGTTGGGAGCGGAGGGAACCGGGATGGCATCGCCGCTGAGCGCGACAGCGGTCTCCGGCGGCTTGACCGCGGCGGGGCTGCGCTTGCGCGCCACGACCAGCAGCCCGGTAATCTGGTTGGAGCCGTCGCGGCGGATAGGCTCGCGCGACAGCGACACCAGGGTGAATCCGTGGCTGTCAAGCAGGCGGCGGAGATAGGTCTCGCCGTGGCAGTAGCGCAGCGAGGTCTGCAGCACCCAGTCGCAGTCGTCTGGTCCGGCCTCCAGCGAAAGGGCCATGAGGCCCTGGTCCACGGTCAGGCCAGCTGCCACCGCCATCACCGGGTCGAGATCGCCGAAATAGGCGAACACGTCGGCTGCCGCCACCAGGTTGGCCTGGCTGGCGCCCGGCTGCCGCGCGGCTTCAATGCCGTAGAGGATGTCAGCCTGGCCGAGTTCGTCGTAGACGCCCTTTTCGGCGGCTTTCGCCAGCATGCCCTGGGACAGGTCGTAGCCTTCGAGCCAGGAGGTGACGCCGCGGATCCGCTCGCCGAACAGCCCGGTGCCGCAACCAAGATCGATCACCTTGGCAAAGCGGGCGCCGGGGCCGGCCGCGTCCGCGATCATCGCCGTCAGCCGTTCGGGCACGACGTAGTGCAGCGCTTCGACCAGCGCGGTGTCGAAACGGTCTGAGTAGTCGTCAAACAACTGCGCCACATATTCGCTCGGCGGCACCGCGGGGATCGCGGCATGTCCCACCAGGGCGAGCTTCATCCCGGCGCCGAACATGTCTGCCGGTTCGATCACCAGCACCTGCCGCCAGGCTTCGGCGGCGCCGGCGAGATCCTTGGCGGCTTCCCGGTAGAGGCCGAGCTCGTGCCAGCCCGCGGCCCAGCCGGGCGCCAGATCCAGCGCCTGGCGTTGCAGGTCCGCTGCCGCCGCCGCGTCGCCCGAATCCAGCAGCATGCGGGCATAACCGGCGCGCCGGTCGGCGAGCACGTCGCCGGATGTGAGTTGCGGAGGGGACATGGATGACCAGATGGGAGGACTGTCCGCTGGCTATGGCGCTTGCCACAAATAAACACAAGCCTGTTGTGAAGGCCCTTTTCCAAAGCCATCGCCGGCCCTACCTTCACGCCATGCGCCCCGATGAGCTCCTTTGCCCGCGTCCCGAGGGACTCTATTGCCCTCCGGGCGGATTCCACATCGACCCCGTGCGGCCGGTGGAGCGCGCGCTGATCACCCACGGCCATGCCGATCACGCCCGAGCCGGCCACGGTCACGTGCTGGCCACCGCCGAAACACTCGACATCATGGCCATCCGCTACGGCGAGGACCATGCCGGCTCGACCCAGGTGGCGGCCCTGGGCGAGACCCTGATAATCGACGGCGTCGCGGTGCGGTTTCACCCCGCCGGCCACGTGCTCGGTTCCGCGCAGATCGCCGTCGGTCGTGGCGGATTGCGCATCGTCGCCTCCGGCGACTACAAGCCGCGTCCCGATCCCACCTGCGCCAGCTTCGAGCCGGTCGACTGCGATGTCTTCATCACCGAGGCGACTTTCGGCCTGCCGGTCTTCCGCCATCCCGATGCCGGGGACGAGATTTCCCGGCTGCTGGGTTCGGTGGGCGCCAATCCCGACCGCGCCCACCTGGTCGGCGCCTATTCGCTGGGCAAGGCGCAGCGCGTCATCCGGCTGCTGCGCGACGCCGGCTACGACCAGCCGATCTACATCCACGGCGCGCTCAAGCGCCTGTGCGACTATTACGAAAGCCAGGGCATTGCGCTGGGCGAGCTGCGTCCGGCCACCGTCGAGACCGGCGGCAAGGGCGATTTCGCCGGCGCCGTCGTGCTCGGCCCGCCCTCGGCCTTCGGCGACAAATGGGCGCGGCGCTTCCCCGATCCGCTGATCTCGTTTGCCTCGGGCTGGATGATGGTGCGCCAGCGCGCACGCCAGCGTGGCGTGGAACTGCCGCTGGTGATTTCCGACCATGCGGACTGGGACGAACTGACCGCCACGATCACCGCCATCGCGCCCGAAGAGGTCTGGGTCACCCATGGCCGCGAGGAGGCATTGGTGCGCTGGTGCGAGATGAACGGCACACGGGCCCGGCCGCTGCACATGGTCGGCTACGAAGACGAGGCGGAATAGATGCGCCGCTTTGCCGACCTCATCGATACGCTGGTGCTCACGCCGGGCCGCAACGGCAAGCTCAAGCTGCTGAGCGGCTATTTCCGCGCCGTGCCCGATCCCGAGCGCGGCTATGCACTCGCGGCGCTGACCAACGGCCTCGACATTGCCTCGGTCAAACCGGCCATGCTGCGTGAACTCATCGCCGGCCGCATGGATGCGGAGCTGTTCAAACTGTCCTACGATTATGTCGGCGATCTCGCCGAGACCATCGCGCTCGCATGGCCGGTGCCCGCCGGTCCGCACGCGGGTCGAAACGATGCGCCCTCGCTGACCGGGATCGTCGAGGCGCTCGCCGGCGCCTCCCGTCGCGAGGGTCCGCAGCTGATCGCAGGCTGGCTCGACCAGCTCGACGCCTCGTCCCGCTATGCCTTGCTCAAGCTCGTCACCGGCGGCTTCCGCATCGGGCTCTCGGCCCGGCTCGCCAAGCAGGCGCTGGCCGATTTCGGCGGTGTGGCCGTGACCGAGATCGAGGAGCTCTGGCATGGGCTGGAGCCGCCCTACCGGACCCTGTTCGACTGGCTCGAGGGCGTGGCCGACAAGCCGGTCAACGCGGCTGCCGCGCCGTTCCGGCCGGTGATGCTGTCGCACGCCATCGAGGATGCGGATTTCACCAGGCTGGATCCGGCGGACTTCGTCGCCGAGTGGAAGTGGGACGGCATCCGCGTCCAGGCCACCGCCGAACGCGGCGTGCGAAGGCTCTACACCCGCACCGGCGACGACATATCCGCAGCCTTTCCCGATCTGGTCGATCATCTCGCCTTCGACGGCACTGTCGACGGCGAACTGCTTGTGGCGCGGCTGGCGGAGGGGGAGGTCTCCATCGGCACCTTCTCCGATCTGCAGCAGCGTCTCAACCGCAAGACGGTGACCGGCAGGATGGTGCGCGACCATCCCGCCTTCCTGCGCGCCTACGACCTGCTGCAGGACGGCTCAGAGGATCTCAGGGGGCTGCCCTTCGCCGAGCGCCGCGCCCGCCTGGAAGCGTTCATCGCGCCGCTCGACCCGCACCGTTTCGACTGCTCGCCGATGCTTGCCTTCGACAGCTGGGACGAACTGGCGCAATTGCGCTTGGCACTGCCCGAGCCGGTGATCGAGGGCGTGATGATCAAGCGCCGCACCGCGCCCTATGTCGCGGGCCGCCCGCGCGGCGAATGGTTCAAGTGGAAGCGCGACCCTCATCTCGTCGACGCGGTGCTGATGTATGCCCAGCGTGGCCACGGCAAGCGTTCGGGCTATTATTCGGACTACACCTTCGGCGTCTGGCGCGGCGAACCGGAAGAGGGAGAACTGGTTCCCGTCGGCAAGGCCTATTTCGGCTTCACCGACGAGGAGCTCAAGCTCATCGACAAATATGTCCGCGACCACACCATCGAGCGCTTCGGCCCGGTCCGCTCGGTGCGCGCCAATGCGGTGACCGGCCTGGTCTTCGAGGTCGCCTTCGAAGGCATCGCGCGCTCGACGCGGCACAAGTCCGGCGTCGCCATGCGCTTCCCGCGCATCAACCGTCTGCGCTGGGACAAGCCGCCTGCCGAAGCCGACCGGCTGGAAACGCTGGAGCAGATGATCGCCGGCGCGCAGTGACGGGCTTGCCCGAAGCCCTGTCCATGCCTATGTGGAGGCTGCAACTTCGGGAGACGGACATGAGCGGCGGATTGACACGGTTTCTGGGCGACACTCTCGGGCGCACCATCCTCAAGCTCCTGGTCATCTCCTTTGTCGTCGGCGTCATCATGAGCGCCTTCCACTGGTATCCGCTCGATGTCCTCTACATGATCCGCGACACGCTGGTGAACATCTGGGAAACCGGCTTTGCGGCGCTTGGCCGCTTCGGCGTCTATCTGGCGCTCGGTGCCTGCGTCGTGGTTCCGGTCTTCCTCATCCTCCGGTTGCTCAATTTCCGCAGATAGGCTCCGGGACTTGTCCGGAGCGGTCCAATGCGTGTCGCACCGAACATGTGCAGCGGTTTTTGGATCACGACCTGCATGATTGCAATGAGCTCAATCACGTCGCGTCGATCCGAATTCACGTGCTGTGCGTCAGAGGCTCTCCAGCGCTGCCCGGAATGTCAGAAGATGCCGACGCGACAGCGCGTCGATGTCGTGCGAATAGCCGCCGCCCAGCACCGATGCCACCGGAATGTCCTTCTGCCGGAACCAGGAGAAGACCCGCCTGTCGCGCGCCAGCAGGCCGTCATCGCTGAGATCGAGACGGCCCAGCCGGTCGCCGCGGTGCGGATCGACGCCGGCATTGTAGAACACGAGATCCGGCGCAAACCCCTCGACGGTCAGCGGCAGCAGCCGGTCGAGGGTCTCCAGATAGGCCTCGTCGCCGGTGCCGTCGGGCAGGCCGACATCGATGCTCGACGCCGTCTTGCGCGCCGGGTAATTCCTCTCCGCATGCATCGACACCGTCCTGATGCGGGGATTGCCGGCACAGATCTCCGCGGTTCCGTCGCCCTGGTGCACGTCGAGGTCGATCACCAGGACTCGCTCCGCCTCCTGCCCGGCAAGCAGCAGATGGGCCGCCACCGCGACGTCGTTGAAGGTGCAGAAGCCGGCGCCCTGGGCGCGGCGGGCGTGATGGCTGCCGCCGGCGGTGTTGCAGGCAATGCCGGTGTCGAGCGCCAGCCGGGCCGCCATCACGGTGCCCGCCGTCGCCAGCCGCGCCCGCAATGACACCCGGTCATCGACATCGAAGCCGATTTCGCGCTCGATCGGCTTCGGCACGCGGGAGGCGATGACCTGGTCGACATAGCTCCGGTCATGGGCCAGAGCCAGCCACTCTGCCGCCGCCGGACCGGGGCGGTGAAAGCCGTCGAGGTCGGCGTAGCCCTCATCGATCAGCAACTGCGCCAGGCGGGTGTATTTGCCCATGGGGAAGCGGTGGCCGGGGGCGAAGGCGGCGTCATAGGCGGGAGCATGGACGATCGGCAGCGCTGGCATGGCTGACATATGGCCCGGAGCGCATCCGCAGTCCATGGGCGGGAACACAACCGGCAGCGATTCCCCTCAGCCGGGAAGACCCGGGATCAGGTCGAGCCGCGCGGTCGCGTCCGGTTCCGCTTCGGTGCCGCGGTCCAGTTGCACCTGGTCGCGCCCGCCATGCTTGGCGCGATAGAGCGCGGTGTCGGCAAGCTGGAACATCTGGTCGAGACTCTCGCCATGGCCCTCGGTCACGCCGATGCTGACCGTGACCGGGTGGCTGGCCGGAATGCCCGGATGGGCCTGCATCCGGAGCAGGGCGCGCAGCGATTCCGCAAATCCGCACGCCGCCTCGGCCCGGGTGTTGGGGAGGAAGATGGCGAACTCTTCGCCGCCCAGCCTGCCGACCACTGCGGTGTCCGGGGCCGAGGTGTCCATCACATGGGCGACCCGCCTGATCACCTCGTCGCCGGTCTGGTGGCCGTAGTCGTCATTGACCTTCTTGAAGTGGTCGATGTCGAGGATCAGCATCGAAACCGGGAGCGATTGCGTGGCGCCGGCAATCATCGTTTCCGCGGCGGCGAAGAATCCGCGCCGGTTGAGCACGCCGCTGAGCGGGTCGGTGATCGATTGCAGGCTGAGTTCCGACACCAGGTCGGCGGCGATGCGCAGCACGAACAGGATCGCGAACGCCATCCAGGAGTAGAGCCCGACCACCTTCAGCGAGATGATCCAGAAGGAGTCGGCTTCGCGTGTGTCGGCGACCGGAGGGCCGTCCATCATGAGCGAGCCGACGAGCCTGGCCATCAGCATGACCGCGATCGAAACGGCAGCGATCGAAACGGCGATGTCGATCCGGTCGCGCTGCCGGTTCTTCGCGATCGCGTAGGTCGCCACCAGCATGAGCGCAGAGATGCCGGTGCTGACCGTGAGGCCGCGCGCCAGCACATTGGGGGCGCCAAAGACGAACCACCAACCCACGACATTGGTCAGCGCGAGGATGGCGACCAGCAGCCCGTCCGGCGATCGACCGGAATGGCGCAGGCAAAGCCCCCGGGCGGCAAACAGCGCGCTTACCGGGATGAAGATGTTGATGCCCATCCACAGTTCAAGCGCCGGGAAGAAGAAATGGAAATACTCGAAGCCGAATCCGACACTGGCGGCGCCATAGCCGATCGCCCAGTTCAGCACATGCGTCGCGTCCCGCTGCCGCCGCCAGATCAGCAGGAAAATCACCGCGAAGACCAGGGCGAGAACCGGATTGAAGGCCGAAAGAATATATGTTGAATCCACCACCTCATCCTTCGCTCGTGACGAACAACTCTAGCGCGGGGAAGTTAAATTTCCGGTCCGGAAAAGCGAAAATTGTATCGATCGGCGATCTGTTCGGCATCGGCCGCCACGCAACAGCCGCAAAACACCCATTGGGCCGCGGCAAGACTCGACCGGACCGCCCTGCCTGCCGCGCAAGCATCCGGCCGCGGACCGCGGATCCGGCTTTACTCGGAGACGGGACTCACGCAGGAAGGGCTACCCGCAATTCACCGGACGTCATCCTTGTCGCCCCTGCCATTGATTTCCGACGTCCTGCCGCCCGAGGGCCGCGCCTTCACGGTGACCAACCGCATGGTCTTTGCCATTGCCGTGCCGATGACGCTGGCGTTTCTGACCACGCCGCTGCTTGGCCTGGTCGACACCGCGGTGGTCGGTCGGCTGGGGGATGCGGCGCTCATCGGCGGCCTTGCCATCGGCGCGATCCTGTTCGACCTCGTCTTCACCACGTTCAATTTCCTGCGCTCGGCCACGACCGGGCTCGTCGCCCAGGCGATGGGCCGCGGCGACGAAGCCGAGGAGCAGGCGGTGTTCTGGCGCTCGCTGGTCATTGCCGTGGTGGCCGGTGTTGCGGTCATTGCGGTGGCGCCGCTGTTGCTCGGGGCGGGGCTCGTCTTCATGCGCCCCGATGCGCCCGTTGCCGCGGCCACCACCACCTACCTCGCCATCCGCGTGCTCTCCGCGCCGGCGGCGCTGGCCAACTATGCCCTGCTCGGCTACGTGCTCGGCCGCGGCATGGGCGGAACCGGCCTGATGCTGCAGAGCATCATCAACGGCGTCAACATCGTGCTCTCGATCTGGCTCGGCATCGGCCTGGGCTATGGACTGGCGGGTGTCGCCTGGGCGACGGTGATGGCCGAAATCGCCGGATGCGCCGTGGGCCTGCTGATCGTGCTGGCCCGCTTCGAGAGGTCGCGCGCGCCCCGGCTGTCGCGCATTCTCGACCGCGCTTCGCTGGTGCGGCTCATGGCGCTCAACGGCGACATCATGATCCGCTCGCTGGCGCTGATCCTGGCCTTTGCCTGGTTCACCCGCACCGGGGCCGGCTTCGGCGAGACCACGCTTGCCGCCAACGCCATCCTGATGAACATCTTCATGGTCGCGGGCTATTATCTTGACGGCTTTGCCACCGCCGCCGAACAGATCGCCGGCCGCGCCATCGGCGCCCGCCACAGGCCGGCCTTCCTGCAGGCGGTGCGGCTGACGCTGATCTGGGGTTTTTCGCTCGCGTCGCTGACGACGCTCTTCTTCCTGCTTTTCGGCGGCGCCGTCATCGGCTGGATGACGACGGCGCCGGACGTGCTCGACCTCGCCGGCGATTTCCTGCCATGGGCCGCCGTCACGGCGGTGGCGGGCGTGCTCGCCTTCCAGATGGACGGGGTCTTTATCGGCGCCACCTGGTCGCGCGACATGCGCAACATGATGCTGGTGTCGATCGCGCTGTTCCTGCCGCTGTCGGCGGGCCTCGCCGCCGCGTTCGGCAATCACGGCCTGTGGGCGGCCTTCAACCTGTTCCTGATCGTTCGCGGCGTGGCGCTTGCGGGATTGCTGCCCTCGCGCATCCGCCGCGCATTTCCCGACGCTCAGGCGGGAATCGAACGGGCGGCGTAGTCGGTAGTGCGGGTGTCGCGCAGGTCCGACAGCTTCGACAGCCCCTCGCGCTCGCAGATCTGGGACAAGCCCGAGACGATGCGTCCCGGCAGTTGCGGCCCGCCAAAGATGAAGCCGGTGTAGAGCTGCACCAGGTCGGCGCCGGCGCGGACCTTCTCGGCGGCCGTTGCCGCGTCCCCGATTCCACCGACGCCGATCAGCGGCATGGCGTTGCCCAGGCGTGCGCGCATCTTGGCCAGCACGATGGTGGAGCGCTCGAAGATCGGCGCTCCGGACAGGCCTCCCGTCTCCCCCGCCTGGCGCCGGTCCGCGAGGCCGGCGCGTGACAGCGTCGTGTTGGAGACGATGATGCCGTCGAGCTGGTGGCCGAGGCATTCCTCGGCGATGGCATCGAGTTCCTCCTCGGCGAGATCGGGAGCGATCTTGAGGAACACCGGGACTCTCTTCGCGTGCCCGTCGCGCTCGGCCAGCACCCGGGCCAGAAGTTCGGCCAGGCTCTCGCGGGTCTGCAGGCTGCGCAGGCCCGGCGTGTTGGGGGAGGAGACATTGACGGTGAAATAGTCCGCCACTCCGGCGAATGTGGCTATGCCCGCCACATAGTCGCCGACGCGGTCGCTGCTGTCCTTGTTGGCGCCGATATTGACGCCGAGGATTCCGGCCCGGGCGCGCGAACCGATCCGCTCCAGGGCCGCCTGGTGGCCGCGATTGTTGAAGCCGAGCCGGTTGATCACCGCCCGGTCCTCGACCAGCCTGAAGATCCGCGGACGCGGATTGCCGTCCTGCGGCTTCGGCGTCACGGTCCCGATCTCGACGAAGCCGAAGCCCAGCCGCGCCAGTTCCGGCGCCACCTCGGCGTTCTTGTCGAAGCCCGCGGCCATGCCGAGCGGGTTGGGGAAATCCAGGCCTGCGATCCTGATGGCAAGTCGGCGATCATGCGGCGGGGGGCAGGCAGGCACGAGTCCGCTCCTGAGCGCCGTGATCGACAACCCGTGGGCGGTTTCGGGATCGAGGGTGAACAGCGCCCGCCGGCCGAGCGTCTCCAGCAGGCCGCTCATGCCTCCATGTCCGGAAACCGGTGCAACCCGTCTTCGCCCAGAGGCAGCGGCCTGACCCACTTGACCGCCGACAGCTCCAGCATGGCGAACAGGTGCGGAAACAGGTCGCCGCCGCGCGAGGGCTCGTAGACCAGCTTGTCGCCGAGAAGCCCGGCATCCACGGCCACCAGCACCAGCTTGTCCTGACCTGCGAAATGCAGCCGCGCCGTCGTCTCTGCCTGGTCGCGGGTGGAGAAATGAATGAATCCGTCTGCCAGATCGATCGGGGCGCCCTCGAAGCGCCCCCGAGATTCGGCTTCCCGCCACAGCGGTTCCGGCGCAATTTTGTAGATGGTCGTGTTCAATGTAGTCTGCCCGCCTTCCGGTTTGACTGCTGCCGCTCCTGTGACAGGATGGGGTTTCGCAGTTTTGGCATGATTGTCTGCTATCGGGAATGCAAAAGGAGATCAGCCATGACGTCCGTCCGATTGCCCGTATCCCTTGCCCTGTTGCTCGCCCTGCTCCTCGCCGCGGGGCCCACGCTGGCGCAGGATGGATTAGCAAACCGCTTCACGATGCAAAAGACCGAAAACGGCTTTGTCCGCCTGGATACACAGACGGGTGAGATGTCGCTCTGCACAGAGGCGGAGGGCGGGATCGTCTGCCGCATGGCGGCCGACGAGCGCCGTGCCTTCGAGGAGCAGTTCGCCAGCCTGTCGGGCAGGGTTGCCGCACTGGAGGCGCTGGCCGATATTGACGGCCGGCAGTCGCCGATGATCGCGCCGCCCGACCGCGCGCTTCCCGATGATGCGGAGATCGAGCGCACCCTCGGCGTGATGGAGAAGATGATGCGCGGCTTCTTCGGGATGATCGACGAGCTGCGCACGGACCGCGAGAGGCGGGACGGCGGCGCGGAGCCGGCGCCCGACCGCACCTGATCGGCTTCTTCCTCCGCGGCGGTCGCGCGGGTCGTTGCCCGGCAGCCCCATGCTTGCGCAGCTCTCTTGCATCACCGCTCCGCGTCCCGCTACAGTGAGGCGCGACAGATTGCCGGTCTTGCTGCCGGGCCTCTGGAGGGGGAAATACTGCATGGGGCAACTCACATTCATCATCGCAGACGATCATCCGCTGTTTCGCGGTGCCATGCGGCAGGCCTTGTCCGGAATTGCCACCGACACGGTCATCGTCGAGGCGGGCGACCTTGATACGGCCCGCAGGCAGGCCGGGCTGAACTCCGACGCCGACCTGATCCTGCTCGATCTCACCATGCCGGGCGTGTCCGGTCTGTCGGGGCTGATCGCCTTCCGGGCGGAGTTCCCCAGCCTGCCGGTCGTCGTTGTCTCGGCAACCGACGACCCGACCACGATCCGCCGCGCTCTCGAGCTCGGCGCGTCGGGCTTCATTTCCAAGTCCGCGAGCATCGAACAGATCCGCGAGGGCATCCGCGCGGTGCTCGACGGCGGCATATGGACGCCCGGCGACATCGACCTCGGCTCAGAACATGATCCCGAGATCGGGGCGCTGATCGCCCGGATCCAGACGCTGACGCCGCAGCAGGGCCGCGTGCTCGGCATGCTGGCCGAAGGCCTGCTCAACAAGCAGATCGCCTATGAGCTCAGCGTTTCGGAAGCCACCATCAAGGCCCACGTCTCGGCGGTGTTGCAGAAGCTTGGCGTCGACAGCCGCACCCAGGCGGTCATCCAGCTGTCCAAGATCGGCGCCGAGGTGCTGCATCAGCCCGGCTGACGGGGCAGTGCGCCCTATTCGGCCGCCGCGCGCTTGATCACCGCGATCTGGTTGAGGAAGGCGCGCAGCGCCGCCGGCTTGATCGGCTTGTTCTGCACCGCGATCCGCTCCGATTCGGCCAGCGTGCGCACCTCCGGCGTCCGGTCGGCGGTCACCAGCAGGGCCGCGATGTCGCTGTGCCAGAGCTTCCTCAGTTCGAGGATGGCGTCGATGCCGAAGCCGTCGTCCAGGTGATAGTCTGCCAGGATCACGTCCGGAGCATCCTGGACGGCGACGATCTCCAGGCTTGCGGCGACCGACCCCGCGACGATCACGGTGCATCCCCAGCCGCCGAGCAGCAGCGTCATGCCTTCAAGGATCTTGGGCTCGTTGTCGATGCACAGCACGCGCAGCCCCTGCAGGTTGGCGCTGGCCATGTCCCGCCCGGACTTCTTGGGTCCTGACTGCAGCCGCTGGATATTGGTCTCGATCGGCACCTCGACCCGGAATTCGGTGCCTTTGCCGGCCTTCGAGTAGATGTCGACGCTGTGCTTGAGCACGCGGGCGATGCGGTCGACGATCGACAGGCCGAGGCCGAGGCCTGCCGCGGTGCGCGCGCCCTCGTCGAGCCGGGTAAATTCCTTGAACACGGTGCGGAACTTCGACGGCGGTATGCCGATGCCGGTGTCGAGGACCTGGATGAGAACCTTGCTGCCGCGCCGCCGCACGCCGATGAGCACCCGCCCCTCGCGGGTGTACTTGATCGCGTTGGACACCAGGTTCTGCACCAGCCGCCGCAGCAGGTTGGGGTCGGTGCGCACGAAGACGCTCGTCGGCATCACCGTGAACCGCAGGTTCCGTTCGAGCGCGATCGGTGCAAAGTCGGTGGCGATGCGCCGGAGCAGGTCGTTGAGCGGGAAGCTCGTCATCTGCGGCTTCATCGCGCCGGTGTCGAGCCGCGAGATGTCGAGAACGGCGCCAAGGATTGCCTCCACCGATTCCAGCGAGGAATCGATGTTGCGCACCAGTTCCATGTCCGCCGAATCGCCAAGCCGTTCGACGAGCGTCGAGGAATACAGCCGCGCCGCATTCAGCGGCTGCAGGATGTCGTGCCCGGCGGCGGCAAGAAAGCGGGTCTTGCCGATATTGGCGTCCTCCGCCGCGAGCTGGGCCTTTTCCAGCTCGCGGTTGACCCGCGTCAGCTCCGCGGTGCGCTGGTCCACGCGCTGTTCGAGCGTCTCGTTGGCCTGCTTGAGCGCCATGTCGGCGGTCACCCGTTCGGTGATGTCGGCATAGGTGGTGACGAAGCCGCTGTCGGGCATCGGATTGGACCGGATTTCGATGATCCGGCGCTCGCGCCCGACGGTTAGGGAGAAGGGACGGTCCATCGTCAGGAACCGGTCGAGGACGTCGCGCTCCTCCTCCTTGGTCAGGTCACCGCGGCTGGTCAGGATTGCCAGGATGCTTTCCAGCGAGAAGCCGACCTGGCCCACCTGTTCGGGCAGGTCGAGCAGCGCGCGGAAGCGCTTGTTCCAGACGGTCAGCCGGTTGGTGTTGTCGAACACCGTGATGCCCTGGTCCATCTGGCCGAGCGCCGTCTGCAGCAGGTCGCGGTTGTACTGCAGCGCCTCGGACGCCTCGTCGAGAAGCCGGGCGGTGTCGCCGGGCATTTCATCGGCGCGCTCGAACAGCAGCGACAGCACCAGGCGTGCCGAGGACGAGCCGATGGCGCTGCCGAGCAGCTGTTCGGCAAACCGCAGCAGCCCCATGTCGGCCTGGTCCTGGTCGTTGATCCAGCGGCCGACGGAGCGCTCGTAGGAATGGAACGACCGGTCGGTGCGTTCATGTCCGAGATAGCGGCTGATGGTCTGCTTGAGGTCGCTGACGGTCACCTTGGTCTTCCAGCTGCGGCCCGATTCGATGGCGCGACGGCCCTGCGGGATGAAGGCCGCGGCCTGGATCCGCTCGATCGACTTCGGCCGCCGCGACATCGAGCCCACGACATAGAGCAGGCAGTTGATGATGAGGCTGAGCAGCACCGAGTTGAACAGCGCGTCCGGCTCGGGTCCGGTCAGCGTCCGGAAGCCCGGGACGGCGAATTCGAGCACGGTCGCCGCCACCGCGGAATTGTCGGGGCCGCCGAGGCTCGGCACGAGAAGCATGTAGCCCCAGACGATGATGCCGCCCGAGAGGCCGGCGATGGCGCCGCGCGCATTGGCCTGGCGCCAGAACAGGCCGCCGAAGAAGGCCGGGGCCAGCTGCGCGATGGCCGCGAATGACAGCAGTCCGATCGAGGCCAGGCCGGCATTGATGTCGGCCGCCCGGTAGTAGGCGAAGCCCAGCAACAGGATGCCGACGATGGCCGTGCGCCGGATCCTGAGGATCGTGCGGGAGAAGTCGCCGCCGGTGCTGCGCCGGTCGCGCCGCCTCAGCACCACCGGCACGATGATGTCGTTGGACACCATGATGGAGATGGCCACCGAGGCGACGATGACCATGGCGGTGGCGGCCGAGAACCCGCCGATGAAGGCGATAAGGG
The DNA here is from genome assembly GCF_003182275.1 of Hoeflea marina. GTDB lineage: Bacteria > Pseudomonadota > Alphaproteobacteria > Rhizobiales > Rhizobiaceae > Hoeflea > Hoeflea marina. The sequence goes on along the minus strand of NZ_QGTR01000003.1, from coordinate 66,233 downwards.
TCAGGAGCGGCATGCCGTTGACCATCGGCAGCGACAGCACGAACAGATCGCTGACCGCGCCGGGGCCGAACTGCAGGATGCCGGCGATGGCCACCGGCATCACGAACAGATTGATGGCCACCAGGTAGAGCGGCAGCAGCCAGCGCGCCATCTGCAGTTCGCTGGGCGTGCGGTTCTCCACCACGGTGACGTGGAATTGCCGCGGCAGGAGGATGATGGCGATGGCCGACAGGCCGATGAGCAGGAACCAGCGCGCCGGCGGCGTCTGGTAGGTCAGCGCCTGCATCACCTGCACGCTGTCGTAGGAGGCGCGCATGAGGTCGCCGGGGCCGTCGAAGAAGACGAACACCACCGAAATGCCGACCATGGTGATGGCCACCAGCTTGACCACGGATTCCATCGCGATGGCGAGAATGAGCCCGTCCTGGTGCTCGGTGGCGTCGGTGTGGCGGGTGCCGAAGATCATCGCGAAGGCGGCGAGCACCAGCGTGACGAAGAACGAGATGTCGGACAGGAACAGCGAGTGGGTCATTCGCGCCAGTTGTTCGACATCGATCATGGCGGCCACCGAAATCGACACCGCCTTGAGCTGCAGGGCGATGTAGGGGATCGTGCCGATGACGGCGATCAGCGCCACCAGGGCGGCCACCAGCGGATTCTTGCCGTAGCGGGCGGCCATGAAGTCGGCGATCGAGGTGATCTTCTCGGCCTTGGCGAGATTGACGATGCGCCGGATCACCGGCATGCCGAAGGTGAACATCAGCACGGGACCGATATAGATGGCGATGAATTCCATCCCGCGCGAGGCGGCCAGGCCCACGCCGCCGAAATAGGTCCACGAGGTGCAGTAGATCGCCAGGCTCAGCGCATAGATGATCGGCCGTCCGGCGGTCTGCCGCCGGCGCTGGTGCGCCGAGCGGTCGCCATAGGTGGCGATCGCAAACAGCATGAGCAGGTAGAACAGCGCCGATGTGAAAACCAGCCAGCCCGGCAGCATAGTTCCCTCCATCCAACCATCCCCGGATACGCGCTGAGACAATAGCCGTATCGGTGGCCTGCACAAGCCGGGCGCGATTGAACTTTCCGCCTAATGCATGTCGGCCGGAAGTGTCCTGCGGCTTCGGGACCACGCATGCAAAGACAAGGGGCGCAAGCACATCAATCTGGGCATAAAGGAGGGCCGTTGCTTCCGGCGGCCCGCGGGGCCATGCTATACCACCCTCACAATCGGTCCGCGGGGCGCACGGCGCGGGGGGATTGTCCGATGACGACGCGCGCACGACGGAGGCAACGCATGCTCAACGAGTTCAAGGCTTTCATTTCCAAAGGCAATGTGATGGACCTCGCCGTCGGCGTGATCATCGGCGGGGCGTTCGGCCTCATCGTCACATCGCTGGTCAACGACATCATCATGCCGGTCGTCGGCGCCATCTTCGGCGGCATCGACTTTTCCAATTTCTTCATTCCGCTTGCCGGCGGTGTGACGGCGACGACGCTCGACGCGGCCCGCGAACAGGGCGCGGTTCTCGCCTACGGCAATTTCTTCACGGTGCTGATCAATTTCCTCATCCTTGCCTGGATCATCTTCCTCATGGTCAAGGGCGTCAATTCGCTTCGCACCAAGGAAGTCGAGAAGCCCTCCGCGCCGGTGGCGCCGCCCGCCGACATCGCGCTGCTGACCGAGATCCGCGATCTGCTCAAGAAGTAGGCTGCCGGCCCGGCGCCGCGCCTCCCGGCCCGGCGCCCGGATGCCGCACGGATGATCCGGGCATCGGCCCGGATCTTCATGACGGAAATCGATCGAATCATCACCTCTGCTGACGTGCATGCGGCCGGATTTTGGGCTACGGACGGGGATCGAAACGGAGATCGCCATGTCGCCTGTCACCCATCTCAGCCGCCGCGCCATCGAGGCCCCCGAGAGCGGCATCGTCGCCGTCATCAATCATGGCAGGCTGAAGCCGGGACTCATCCCGCTCTGGGCCGGGGAGGGCGACCTGGCCACGCCCGATTTCATCACCCGCGCCGCTTCCGAGGCGCTGCTGGCGGGCGAGACCTTCTACACCTGGCAGCGCGGCATTCCCGAACTGCGCCAGGCGCTCAGCGACTATTATGCCCGGCATTTCGATCGCCGGCTGCCGATCGACGCCTTCTGCGTCACCGCTTCGGGCATGCAGGCGATCAAGATCGCCATCGAGGCGGTGACCGATCCCGGCGACGAGATCATCGAGATCACGCCCGCCTGGCCCAACCTGGCCGCCGCCCTGGCGATGTCGGGCGGGGTGCCGGTTTCGGTGCCGCTGGACCATGGCGCCGGCCGCTGGACCATCGATCCCGATCGCATCGCGGCCGCCATCACGCCGCGCACCCGCGCCATCTTCCTCAATTCGCCCTCCAACCCGACCGGCTGGACGGCGACGCGCGAGGATCTTGCCGCCATTCTCGATCTCGCCCGCCGCCACGGGCTGTGGATCATCGCCGACGAGATCTATTCGCGGTTCTACTACAAGGGGGGCCGGGCGCCGTCCTTCCTGGACGTGTCCGAAGATGACGACCTCATCCTCTACGTCAATTCGTTCTCCAAGAACTGGGCCATGACCGGCTGGCGCGTCGGCTGGATCGTCGCCCCGCCGCAACTCGCCCAGGTGCTCGAGAACTCGGTGCAGTACCAGACCTCCGGCGTGGCCCAGTTCATGCAGAAGGGCGCGGTTGCGGCCCTCGAGCAGGGCGAGGCGTTCGTCGAGGCGCAGGTGCGCCAGGCGACGGCGGCGCGCGACCTGTTCTGCGACGCGCTGGCGGCCACCAACCGGGTGGTGATGTCCAAGCCCGACGGCGCCTTCTATGCCTTCTTCCGCGTTGACGGCATCACCGATTCGATGGCGGCGGCCAAGGCCATCGTTGACGGCGCCGATGTCGGCCTGGCGCCCGGCACCGCCTTCGGCAAGGGCGGCGAACTGTTCCTGCGCGCCTGCTTCCTCAGGCGGCTCGACCAGGTGGAGGAGGCCGCAGCACGGCTCGCCCGGCATATTTCCGCGCTGTAGCGCCGTTGAGGGATTGGGAAGCTTTTTCGGCCATGATCCGGTCGTGATCGGACGGAGGATCGGGCAATGAGCGTATTGGTGACCGGCGGCGCCGGCTATATCGGCTCCCACATGGTCTGGGCGCTCGTCGATGCCGGCGAGGACGTGGTGGTGGTCGACAGGCTGTCGACAGGCTTCGAATGGGCGGTGGCGCCGGAGGCGAGGTTCATCCGCGCCGACATCGCCGACACGGCGGCGCTGGGCGCGGTGATCCGCGATCACGGCGTCGACGCCATCATCCATTTCGCCGGCTCCGTGGTGGTGCCCGAATCCGTCTCCGATCCGCTCGGCTACTATCACAACAACACCGTCAACTCGCTCGGGCTGATCCGCACCGCGGTGGAGACCGGCGTCCCGCATCTGGTGTTCTCCTCGACCGCCGCCGTCTACGGCACGCCTGCCACCGACGCGCCGGTAAGCGAGACCGCTGCGCTCGCGCCGGAATCGCCCTATGGCGTCTCCAAGCTGATGACCGAGCTGATGCTGCGCGACGCCGCCGCCGCCCACGACCTCCGCTATGCCGCGCTGCGTTACTTCAACGTCGCCGGCGCCGATCCGCGCGGCCGCACCGGCCAGTCGACCAGGGGCGCCACTCATCTGATCAAGGCCGCCACCGAGGCGGCGCTCGGCAAGCGCGGCCACATCGATGTCTTCGGCACCGATTACCCGACGCGCGACGGCACCTGTGTCCGCGACTATATCCACGTCACCGACCTGGTGGCCGCCCATCTCAGGGCGCTCGCCCATCTGCGCGGCGGCGGCGATAGCCTGGTGGCCAATTGCGGCTATGGCCGCGGCTATTCGGTGCTCGACGTGCTCGACGCCGTCCGCCGCGCCCACGGCGCGGATTTCGACATCCGCATGGCCGGCCGCCGACCGGGCGATGCCGTCAGCGTGGTGGCCGACGCGACCCGCGCCCGGGAGATTCTCGGCTGGGTGCCCGAGCACGACGACCTCGACGGAATCGTCGAAAGCGCGCTCGCCTGGGAGGCCGGTCTCACGCGCCGCAACCGGATCTGACGGGGCCCGCCGGCTCTGCATCCTGAAGCGGCCACGCGACCAGCCCTTTCACCCCTATCCCGGGGACGGCCGCGGCAGCGGCCCTCGAAGGGCGGGGGAGACGCCGATGCCGAAAAGCCCGAAGTCAGCTGCGCGCCCGGGCCTGCATGCGATGAAAAATCGATGGTGATTGAGAAAAAAATGGTGCCCAGACGCGGATTTGAACCACGGACACGCGGATTTTCAATCCGCTGCTCTACCAACTGAGCTATCTGGGCATCCAACTGCCGGATCCGATCCTGCAGGCTTGTCGCTCGGGCTGGCCCCAACGACGAAAGCGAGCGCGTTATACCATCTTGCGCCGCGCTGTCCAGCACCCATTGACGGTTTTCGGGGCAAAAAAGTCGGGACGGATCAGGGGCGGCGCGAAGCCCCCGGTCCTGCCGCCGGCTGGCGTCAGCCGCGGTCGTCGTCGTCGGAATCCTGGTTGTCGCCGGTCTCGGTGACCGGAATGGCATAGGTGCCCGAAAGCCAGCGGTTGAGGTCGACATTGCGGCAGCGCTCCGAGCAGAACGGGTAGCTGTCGCGCGTCGACGGGCGGCCGCATTCCGGGCAGGGCTGGGTCTTGCGCAGCGGCGTCACCGTGCTCTTGTCGTCGCCCGCCATCTCAGTTGCCTTCCAGCCATTTGAAATGGACGTCGTAGCCCTCTCCGGTGAGCAGCCCCACGGTCTCGTAGAGCGGCAGCCCGACCACATTGGTGTAGGAGCCGACCAGCTTGACCACGAAGCTGCCGGCGAGGCCCTGGATGGCGTAGCCGCCGGCCTTGCCGCGCCACTGTCCCGACGCGAGGTAGCTTTCGATCTCGTCCTTGGAGAGCCGCTTGAAGCGGACCCGGGTCTCGACCACCTTCTGGCGCACGGTGCCGTTCGGGGTGATCAGGCACAGGCCGGTGAAGACCCGGTGGCTGCGGCCCGAGAGCAGGTAGAGCGCGTTGGAGGCCTCGTCGACCAGCTCCGCCTTGGGCACGATGCGGCGGCCGACCGCCACCACGGTGTCGGCGGCCAGGATGTGGCTGTGGCCGCCCCAGACCGGGTCGCCGCGGATGGCCGCCCTGGCCGCTTCTGCCTTCTCGCCCGAGAGCCGCCGCGCCAGCGAGCGTGGATGCTCGCTGCGTCTGGGCGTCTCGTCGAGATCCATCGGCATCAGCCGTTCAGGCTCGATGCCCGCCTGACGGAGCAGTTCGAGCCTGCGCGGCGAACCGGAGGCCAGGATCAGGTGTTGCGGTTGTGCCATGGGTCGGGTCTGGCCTTGCCGCCTACTTGAAGCGGTAGGTGATGCGACCCTTGGTCAGGTCGTAGGGGGTCATTTCCACCTGGACCTTGTCGCCGGCAAGCACGCGGATGCGGTTCTTGCGCATCCGGCCGGCCGTGTGGGCAATGATTTCGTGTTCGTTTTCGAGCTTGACCCGGAACGTTGCGTTGGGCAGCAGTTCGGTCACGACACCCGGAAATTCGAGTACTTCTTCTTTCGCCATATAAGTTAGGTCTTCCTCTTGATGGTCGGCGGCATGGAGCTCGCGCCGAATTTTGCCGGAAACTACACAATGTAGCGGCATTTGTGAACCAAATAGATTCGGCAGTGCGGATAGGGCTTTCCTCGCCCGTCTCCTGCGCTGCCGGAGGCTCGCTGGTCGGCGTTCTCTCTACGATGTAGCGATCGGCCTGTATATGGCAAGGGGGCGGCGATGCGGTCTCACCGGATCCCCTTGCGGATGCGCATGGTCAACAGGTCGCGCACCTCGCGGTAGGCGTCGAGGATCCGCTCCCGTGTGCCGGTGGCGACCGTCGGGTCCGGGGTGGGCCAGTAGATCACCTCCACGGCGGTGCTGCGGGTCATCTCCAGCGCTCGGTGATGCGCTTCCGGGGCGAGCGTGATCACGCAGTCGAAGAAATCGTCCTCCAGTTCATCGAGCGTCTGCGGCTGGCGCTTGCCCAGACTGAGCCCGACCTCGTCGAGCACCGTGTCGACAAACGGGTCGCGCTCGCCCGGGCGGACGCCGGCGGAAGCGATGTAGGTGCCGTGCGGCAGCAGCGATCGCGCGATCGCCTCGGCCATCGGCGAGCGGATGGCGTTCATGCCGCAGACGAAGAGCACCGCCTTGGGCGGGGATTTGGCGGCCGGATCCGGATCCGTTTCCATGCGGCCCGCGCCTAGCCGCGCCAGTGCAGCACGCAGACGAGCGTGAACAGCCGGCGGGCGGTGTCGAAGTCCATCCGGATCTTGCCGTCGAGCCGGTCCATCAGGGTCTGCGAGCCTTCGTTGTGGATGCCGCGCCGGCCCATGTCGATGGCCTCGATCTGGCTCGGCGTCGAGGAGCGGATGGCGGCGTAGTAGCTCTCGCAGATCATGTAGTAGTCCTTCACCAGCCGCCGGAACGGCGTCAGCGAGAGGATGTGGGTGGCGATGGTCTCGCCGTCCCGGGCGGAGATCGCAAACACCAGCTTGGCGTCGATCAGCGACAGGTTGAGCCGGTAGGGGCCGCTGTCGTGGCCGACGGGCTCGAAGCTGTTTTCCTCGATCAGGTCGAAGATGGCCACCGCGCGCTCATGCTCGACATCGGGCGTGGCCCGCCCGATGGTGTCATCGAGGACCACGTCGCAGAGTCGTTGCGTGGCTGCGGCCGTCATCAGTCCTCCTGACGGTTCAGGCGAATTCCCACCGATCGGGCGTGAGCGTCCAGCCCCTCGGCGCGCGCCAGTGTTATGGCAGCCGGACCGAGCGCCTGCAACTGTTCGGGCCCGAGCCTGAGGATCGAGGTGCGCTTGACGAAGTCGAGCACCGACAGGCCCGAGGAGAACCGCGCCGAGCGGGCCGTGGGCAGCACGTGGTTGGACCCGCCGACATAGTCGCCGATGACCTCCGGCGTGTGGCGGCCGAGAAAGATGGCGCCGGCATTGCGGATCCGGCCCGCCAGCGCCTCGGCGTCGGCGGTGGCGATTTCCAGATGCTCGGCGGCGATGCGGTCGGCGAGCGGCACCGCGGCGTCCCAGTCGGGCAGCAGGATGACGGCGCCGAAGTCGCGCCAGCTCATCCGCGCCGTCTCCGAGCGGCTCAGGGTGGCGAGCTGGCGTTCGACGGCGGCAACCACCGCGTCGGCGAAGCCTGCATCCGTTGCCATCAGGATCGACTGCGCCCCGGCGTCGTGTTCGGCCTGGGCCATGAGGTCGGCGGCGATCCAGTCGGGATCGTTGTCGGCGTCGGCCATCACCAGCACCTCCGACGGCCCGGCGATCATGTCGATGCCGACCGTTCCGAAGACATGACGCTTGGCCGCCGCCACCCAGGCGTTGCCGGGGCCGACGATCTTGGCCACCGGCCTGATGCTCCGGGTTCCGTAGGCGAGGGCGGCAATGGCCTGCGCCCCGCCGATGCGGTAGATTTCGTCGACGCCGGCGATGCGGGCGGCCGCCAGCACCACGGGGTTGAGCTCGCCGTTGCGCGAGGGCACCACCATGACGATGCGCTCCACGCCCGCCACCCTGGCGGGCACCGCGTTCATCAGCACCGAACTCGGATAGCTCGCCGTTCCCCCTGGCACGTAGAGCCCGACCGCCTCGATCGCCGTCCAGCGCGAGCCGAGCCCGACGCCGAGCGCATCGACATAGTGGTCGTCCTTCGGCATCTGCCGCGCGTGATGGCTGGCGATGCGGTCATGGGCGAACTGCAGCGCCTCGCGCACCTTCGGGTCGGTGGCCGACCAGGCGGCCTCGATCTCGGCGGCGCTGATGGCAAGGCCGAGCGACCGGGTGTCGACGCCGTCGAAGCGCAGGGTGAGCGCGTGCAGCGCGTCGTCGCCGCCGGCCCGCACCTCTCCGATGATGCCGCGGACATCCGCCTCGACATCGGCGGAGACCTCCCGCTTCGTGCTCAGGAATTCTGCGAAGCGGGCTTCGAAGTCCGGCTGTCGATGATCAAGCCTCAGAACCAAGTCCGCGCCCCCCCGTTGCTGGTTTCGGGCCGAAGCCCCTGCTGTCAGTCGCTCAGCGGATGCCGTGGCCGGAATTCCGTGCCCCAGGCGCCGCCCACATCGGCCAGTTGCACCTCGATGCACTCGACCTCCAGCACCACCGATGCGCCGCCGGCCAGCACCAGTTCGATGGCGCCGCGCGGCGCCTCGTCGTCGGCGACGAACTGGATCGTCAGCAGCGAATGCACGGTGTCCTTGTTGGCGAGATCGATGCCGCGCGAGCGCACGGCCTGGACCCGGCGCAGCGACAAGAGCGCCCGCCGGCGCTCCCATGTCTTGCCGTCGGCCTCCTTGCCGCCTTCCCAGACGAACCGGTTGGCCTCGATCGCGAATCCGTGCGCCGACTTGGAAAAGGCCATGTCGCCGGTCTTGAACACGGCATCCTGCAGGCAGGCGGCAATGACCTCCAGATCGGCTTCGTCCAGTGCGACCAGTTTCAAGCGTTCCATGAAGACTCCACGTCAGAGTTGCTGCGCCGGACCTGTCGTCCGGGTGCCGTTGCTGCAGTGCAAGGTAGTGACGCCCCGGCCAAAGCGCAATGATCCGGCCGTGTTTGTTTCCGGTCCGCGCGCGCCTTCAGTCGCTGATCCGCTCGACATTGGCGCCGCAGCGGGTGAGCTTTTCCTCCAGCCGTTCAAAGCCGCGGTCGAGATGGTAGACCCGGTTGACGACGGTCTCGCCCTCGGCCACCAGGCCGGCGATCACCAGCGACACGGAGGCGCGCAGGTCGGTCGCCATCACCGGCGCGCCCTTGAGCGCGTTGACCCCGGTGACCGTCGCCGTCTGGCCCGACAGCGAGATCCGGGCGCCGAGGCGGGCCAGTTCCTGCACATGCATGAAGCGGTTCTCGAAGATCGTCTCGGTGATGTGCGAGACGCCGTTGGCGCGGGTCATCAGCGCCATGAACTGCGCCTGCAGGTCGGTCGGAAAACCCGGAAACGGATCGGTGACCGCGTCGACGGGCAGGATGTCGCCGCCGTTGCGGCGCACGCGGATGCCGTTGCCGACCGAGGTCACCTCGGTTCCGGTGGCCCTGAGCGCCGACAGAGCGCTTTCGAGCAGCTCCGCCGAGGTGTCCTCCAGCACCACGTCGCCGCCGGCCATGGCGACCGCGATGGCGTAGGTGCCGGTTTCGATCCGGTCGGGCAGCACCCGGTGGTGGGCGCCGCTGAGCTTCGCCACGCCCTCGATTGTGATCGTCGATGTGCCGGCGCCGGAGACCTTGGCGCCCATGGCGTTGAGGCACTTGGCGAGGTCGACCACCTCGGGTTCGCGCGCCGCGTTGGAGATGATCGTCTCGCCCTTGGCCAGCGTCGCCGCCATCATCAGCACATGGGTGGCGCCGACGGAGACCTTGGGGAAGGTGTAGTGCGCGCCGATCAGGCCCTTGGGCGCCCGCGCATGGGCATAGCCGGCCTCGATGGTGATCTCGGCGCCGAGCTTTTCCAGCCCCTCGATGAAAAGATCCACCGGCCGGGTGCCGATGGCGCAGCCGCCCGGCAGCGACACCTTGGCCTCGCCCATGCGCGCCAGCAACGGGCCGATGACCCAGAAGCTTGCCCGCATCTTCGAGACCAGCTCGTAGGGCGCGGTGGTGTCGACGATGCTGCGGGCGCTGAAATGCACCGTGCGGGCATAGGCTTCGCCGGGGCGTTCGCGGCGGCCGGCCACGGCGATGTCGACGCCGTGATTGCCGAGAATCCGCTGCAGCTGCTCGACATCGGCCAGATGCGGCAGGTTCTCGAGCGTCAGCGTCTGGTCGGTCAGCAGCGATGCGATCATCAGCGGCAGCGCGGCGTTCTTGGCTCCGGAAATCGGAATGACGCCATTGAGGCGGTTTCCGCCGATGATCCTGATTCGGTCCATGCTGTCCTCGTGGGGGTTGCGCCGGTCTTGCCGCGCCATGGTGGGTCAATATGTGGCGCTGTTTAGACCATCACCTGGCCGGCGGCAACATTGAGCGTGCCAGGCGCTCAATCGGCCCCGTCCCCGGCGCTTGCCGCGCCCGCCGGCTCGGCGGATGCGGGCTCCCCGGAGGCCGGGAGGCCGGTTGCCTCGCTGGCTTCGCCGGCGCGGCGGGCGCGGCTCTGCTGCTTGCGGCGCTGCAGGTTGGTGCGCAGCTGCTCGGCAAGCCGCTCGGCCCGTGCCTCGGCCTGGCGCTTGAGCGACTGGTTTCTGGTCTCGCTGGTCATGGCCTGCCATAGCGCAAAACCGCGCCGCCGCAAAGCCGGCGCGGCGCGGGCAGGTGCGGGAACGGGCCCGACCGCCGATCCCGCGGCCGCCATCGCGCCTTATTCAGGCCTTCTGCGCCGATCGTCCCGTTTGTGCTTGCGCTGCTGGGAAAGCTGTGGCAATAGCGACCCGCTTTCAGATGTTCACGACGCCGCCGAAGCGCGGACGACCTGAACCCGACGGAGGCGCAACCGGCGCACCGGCCCGTTGCTCCGAAAGCACGTTTGCTGTGGTAGCTCAGTGGTAGAGCACCTCATTGGTAATGAGGAGGTCGAGAGTTCAATCCTCTCTCACAGCACCATTTTCCGCAAGGAAAAGCACCTGTAACCCCAATAGCTTAGTGATTTCTGTGGCTTCCCTCAACGGAGCAGCTACAAATGACGTCACGACTCAGAGCACGACGAAGGTGGGTAATGACGGGTCCATGGCCACATCCGGCAACCGGCATCCTCTATTATCGGAAGGCAACCCCGCCCGATATTTATGCGGATCGACAGCGACTCTCTGAGCTTGGCGTAAAGGTGACGCGGGAAGTCCAGCGGTCGTTAGGGACGCGAGACAGGAAGCCTGCGGAGCGCCGCTACAGCGAGGTTTCAATGACCGTGGAGGCGGAATGGGACCGTTGGCGGATACTGCTCAGGGATGGGCCGCAGGCTCTAACGCACAAGCAACAAGTCGCCCTCGCTGCTGAGGCAGCCAGACTATTTCTTCAGCGGCACCAGCAAGATCCATTTGAAGCACCGCCTGAGCCTCCCATACCGGAGCTTTCCGAAGGTGGAGGCGCTGCTTGGACGGCAATGGCACAGCGCATGAAGCCCGCTCGACTGGAGCAACTGGCAGTGGATATGAAGGAGTATTTGTCGGCAGATGGGGAGCGGAGGTCCACACTCGCTTTCTCCCTGCTCTCCAATTACCCGGCCTTGAAGATAGCCGTAGGGCCTGATTTTGCTGCTGCCCTCGCGACAATGAACGGTGCAGATACGGACGCGGCGCTCAAGTCCCACGGTCTTCATGTTGATACGGAGAGCAAGCGACTCCTAGATCTTCAGATGGCGCTCCTAATGGGAGAGGCGCATCGCGGCTTGGAGGCCCGGCGGTCCGGCGATTATAGCCCGGTGCAGGCGCTTGAATCTGCGCCGAACTTTGAGGCTGCAATCCCTCGCGACTCCTCCGGTTTCGCCGGAGAGCGTCTCACCTTTGAATTCCTGCTGCACCACAAGGCCAAGACCACGAGCATTCGCCCAAAGACCGTAACGGACAACCGGTCCTATCTCCGCAAGTTTGCTACGTTCCTTGGGCATGACGACGCTAGGCGGGTCACCAAGGCGGATGTGCGGCGGTGGCGCGATCGCCTCATGCAGACCAAACTCTCACCCAAAACCATCACGGACAGGTATCTATCATCGGTTCGTGCGGTCCTGTCTCATGGCGTGAAGGAGTTCGACCTCCCGTTCAATGCGGCTTCCGGCATAGTGGACAATCGCGCCCCTGCCGTCCCGACTGGCTCCAAAGGCTACTCTGAGGAGCAAGCGGTTCAGATACTCAGCGCCACATTCAACGGCTCCTCAAAGGCGCTATCTGTGCCCCACAAGCGGGCATCGTTCTGGGTGCCGTGGCTGCTCGCCTATACGGGCCTCAGGGTCACCGAGATAACGCAGCTTCAGGGTAAGCGTCTGCGGCAGGAGGATGGTATCCCGCACCTTTTCATCACGCCTGAAGACGGCGGCACCAAGAGCGGTAAGGCGTGGGTGGTCGGCATCCACCGGCACCTTATAGACCTTGGCTTTTTGCGGATGGTGCAAGGGGTTGGTGAGGGGCCGTTGTTCTACGAGCCGTATCCTGAAGGGACGGACTTAGCGACAATTCCCGGAAGGTCTCGCGCCTCGGCAACCGGAGACAGGGTGGTCAACTGGATCACCAAAGAGTTGGGCATCATGGCTCCCCTTGGAAGACCTAACCATGCGTGGCGGCATCTGTTCACGACAAGGAGCAGGCTCTGCGGAATGGACAAGGAAGCGCGGGACTTCATGCTTGGCAGCCGCTCGGGGACGGACGCACGGGAGGGATACGGGGATTGGCCTCCGGTAGTGCTTGATGCGGAGATCAACAAACAGCAGTGCTTTGAGGTGGAGGATACGGGTTGGCGGCCTTAGGGGCTCTGGCTGCGGCGTTCAGAATGGAATGTCGTCGTCCAACTCGCGGGAGGATGATAGCAATTGAACTGCGCCATCAATCACAACAAAATCCGTTGAGTAATCCCCACTTATGAGAAACCTTCTGGCCACTTTTTGAGCATGCTCTGTAAAGGGGCTATCGGCATCGTCCGCCATTAAGCCGACTTCGGTATAATAACTCTTCAGTCGCTCCAAACTTCCCCTGCTGATCTCAAAAAGCCGAGATGTGTCAAATGAAGCGACTTCTCCAGCTAACGCCGACCCAATGGCTATGCATGTTGCATCAGAGTCAATCATATACCCTCCTTCATATGTGTCTGAATTCCAGTCCAAACCGCTATAGAATAGAGGAAATACGGAAATCCAAGTTGACCGGATTCTTGCCGCACTGCCCGTCGTTTTGCTATTCCCCCGCCCAACCGACAGCGGAAGGAGGTCTATTTCCAAAGGATCGTCGTGCTTAGGGATGCTTGGCAGCGGCACTTCGATTTCCAAACTCCCTAGGATGTCGCGAAACTTTTCGTTTTCCTTCCGGACCACGTTCAATTCCTCTAACGTCTCTAAGCTTGTGACTGAGTCGCCACGTATCCAGCCAACTCTGGGCTTCGTTGCTTTAGCGTGGTCCAGCGCCTCGCGGACAGCCAATTTGAGTCCGTCAAGTGTTGTCCAGGTCTTGCGCAGCCTTCCGATTTGAACTTCATCTATGAAATCGGCGAGCAGCTTCTTTCCGGCATCTGTTTTTTCAGATTTCTCCACCGCAATGGTTCCACTGTCTCCATGAAGGATCACGAGAACCGGCACACCTTTTGATGCTGCATATCGAAACTCTTTATGGGTATAGCTAAGGCCGTCCTTTGCGACGGTGCCGTAGCGGCCCGCAATGATGAGCACGTAATAATCGCACTGATCAATGAGCGACTTTATGAAATCGAATTGATCTTCGTCCGCTGCCGGAAATGATTCCATCTGAACTGGGAAGTCGCCATTGCTTATTACCACATCCTGTACGGCGCGGCGTTCCTCACCAAGGTCGGAGAATGTTGAGCTAATAAATACTTGATAGCGCTTTTGTTGCACGTTGATTCCGATGCTTGAGCGTTGGAATTATTCGAATATTTCCCCGTCAGCGCGATTAAAGCGGCTTAGCCTTCCCAGTCTAAGTTCGCGTAGAGCTGCTTTTTCCATTCTCCCAGGTCGTCAGGTATATCTAGTTCGCTGAGGTCGGCCCCATTTGAAGGCAAATCGGTGTGCCCACCGCTAACGTCGCTAGCGGCAGCTTCTGGCGAAGGGTAGGAACCCAAGTTATCCTCGCCAAACATGATTTTGTAGCGGCCATGTGCTTCGGGCAATAGACTGATCTATGCCGAGTCGTGTGTTGAATTGATAACAATATAGGATTTTTTCCATTTGGCTCATCCTGTTTTTGGTCGTTTGTTCGCGTATTCCCGAATAAAAATGGGGTCCCTCATGCGAGAGGGCACCTCTACATGCCAACTTCCTGCCTTCCCCCCATGGCCCTCCAGAGATCAGTCGCGCTTTTTGATCTTGGCCAGATGGCTTTGAAAATGGACAGCAGCAGCAGAGTCGGGAATATCTAGTCGATAGCGTTTGCGGATCTCCGTCGCTAGGCCTTTGGCATTCATTCCGAGTTCGGCGCATTCCGTCTCACAATTTTCGCTAGCCTCTATGGGCGAAGCAACGTCCAACGTGAAGTTTATCATGCCTTGTGAGTTTGAGATCATTCCGGGAAAGCTAAGCGCCCGGTCGGCGAGTTTGAAATCGAGTGACCGCCACCCATCTGGATCTTCAGGGTAACGTTCAAGCTCTGGCACTTTTGTCCATGTTCCCCCAAGGTTGCCGCCTGATGAGTCAAACAAGCCGATATCTGAAAAACGTTCGAAACAGGCTGCCTCAAAGCTCTCTAGGGCCACCGCTATTCGCAAAGCCAAATAGGTTGCCTCTCTGCCACGCGTTTGTTTATCCTTCCACCATGAGAAGATTCCGGAACCCACGCCCGCGCCGAGGACAACCTGTAGGAGGAGAAGCCAATCAATTTTTGTAAGCCAATCCATACTGAGTGTTCCTCAAAAAAGACTCTTCTTGCCTATGTGGCAACTGGTTTCAAGGTCTCACATGGGCAAGCCCTAGTGAGTCTCTCAAAGCCGATCCAAAAAAGTCTCATTAGAGTAGTCTCTTGACATTTCCGCCAAGTGTCTCACATAATAGTCTCACATGCTTACCAATGGAGACCCCGAAAATGTCTAATCCCATCCTTATCGGCTACGCCCGAACCTCAACGGCTGACCAAAAGGCAGGGCTTGAAGCCCAGCTCCGCGACCTCAAAGGGGCGGGATGCGCCAAGGTTTTCCAAGAGGAGCTTTCTTCTGTTTCAACCAACCGCCCGCAACTAGAGGCCGCCCTTCAGTGGGTACGGCAAGGCGACATATTGGTTGTCACCAAGCTGGACCGTTTGGCGCGATCGGTTGCGGACCTTGTGGCAATCACAGAGACGCTGCGGAAGAAGGGCGTTGAGCTTCGCATCCTTGCCATGAACCTCGACACCGCCACCCCGACAGGGAAGCTGATGCTCAACCTCTTGGGGTCCATAGCTGAGTTCGAACGGGGATTGATGCTTGAGCGGCAGCGTGAAGGTATCACCAAGGCGAAGGCCGAAGGGAAATATCAGGGACGGCAGCCCACCGCCCGCCGCAAGGCTGCCGATGTGCTGCGTCTTCGCGCTGAAGGCAAGTCGGCGAATGACATCAAGGAAGCGCTGGGGATCAGCCGGGCGAGCGTGTTCCGCATCTTGGCGGAAAACTAATAGTAAGCAGACGAAAAATTGATGAACCTAGGGTCGGGACCGAACTGATTGATGAAGTACGGATGACCGCTTTGTGGACAAGCCGATAACGGGATTGGAAGGGTCGCAACTTTCCGGTTGCAGCCTGCATTACCAAGAAAGTGATGGGTCGCGACACATTTACTGCAACCGATGGAAAATCACCCAGTCCATTTCTTTTTTATGTACTTGGCTGCGAATTCAATCTCCGGAAACATCGTCCTGGAGTTGATATTTAGGACATCAAGTTCCGCGAGAATTTGCGCTTTGGCGGTGCCCGGAATAACGCTTTCAGTTTTAGTAAAGCCAATGCTGCCCCTTGCAAGAGACAGATATTGTAGAAGGCCCGCTGCGATAAATGCACCTGACTGGGCAATAACGCGACGATTGTTTTTTGCCGGATGAACGAAAAAGTATCTGAACAGATCTCGTGGATTCACAGCGTCCAGAAAGTAAGGTTTCTCTACGCGAACAAACTGTGAAAGTCGCTTTACAGGTCGGAGATGGCGGAAACGATTTTTTTGATCATAATCCCAGCTTTCGACACTCTTAAACTCTTGTGCTATTATAGATTTTTCTTCGTCAGATAGTCGCGCTAAATTGCATATCAAGCTGACGGTATCACTGTCGGGGAATTTTACCCTATTTTCATCGAAATCGAAGGTTTGGACAACGCCATCTTCATCATGATGTTCTTCCTCATTGCAGGCAAAATAGAGGCCGACCAGAGGGTTGAGGGTCACATCAAGCAGGCGCGTCGGCAGACCATAATGTTGCGCCCGGACCAGCTTATCAAACATGAGATGGTCGTTGCGAAATTCGGATGGGGCTTCGACCATCAGTTCGCTGAATATTCGGTTTTCCGCCTCGTGCCCATTCAGTCGCATTACCGACGGCTTTAGCTCCCATCCAAAATTAGACTGTCCACGGTAACATCTTACGTAGGAGGCCCGTTCCCCACTGAACACTGCATTCAAGAAGGATGTAACGTTATCTATTTCTAATTTCCGTTTACGTGCGCTTCTAGGCATCGTTGCTCTCCACGTCGTAAACTTGGGCGATCTGCAAGCAAGCAGGAAGGTCAGAAACGACGGCTACAGCGGCCCCCCCCATCGGTGAGCTCGAATAGGTCGTGGATCGGCTGGTCCGTCCCAATAATCTTGTAGAGCACGGCCAAAAGGCGCTGCTTCTCCTCATCATTTCGGGCTGGAGAAGGACGCTCCTGCGCATCATGGTCAAACATACTAACAACTCCCTTGCGGCAACCGCCTGCAGCACCACGGTCGGACAATTCATGTTGGGTAGGGTGGTGCCAAGCTGCTAAGGTCTCCACCCACCAATGTGCGCTACAGCCCAGCTTGGCTAGTAGGCCATCTTGGTGACTTCCACAGATCACAGATTTGTAGTCGGTCTGGTCCTTAACGTCCTACGAAGCCACCCCGAAAACATGGGGGGTGGGCAAAATACATCCCGATCCCCTTTAAATGGCAACGGCCACGACCGACTTTAAACTATAACTTCAAAGGAGATAACCGTGACAGTGGATTTCACCAAATTCGAAACCGACGAACACCGCTTTGCTTTCCTTAATTACCGCCATTTCGGGGAACATTCCGAACGGAACGGCGGGAGGGCTGCGTGCGGCTATTTTGGATACCTTAATCTGCGGGAGGGTCTATTTGAGTTTTCCGGATTTGCTGGCCTGAAAGACCCGAGCGCTATTCTCGCATACGCTATAATTCATGCTGTGCGGGCAGGCAACGAAATTACCGGATTGGCAAATACTCAGCTTCGAATATTTCTTCGCAATAGATCAGCCCAACACCACATTGAGAAATATCTTCCCGCGTGGGAATTACGAGGAGGTTGTAACCAGCACGGTGAAAGGGTTACGGAATTCTCCCACTGGCTTGATATTCGAGAAATGCTGAAGTCAAAGCAGGTTGTCCTTGAATTAGGAAAAGGCCGCGATTTTTCAGGCTGGTTCCGCGATATTGACAGATGCGGCGAACAAATTGGGCAAAAGGCATGTGAGCTCAAAGCGTATACACAGGACGGAATATGGCCTGATTCCCAAACGCAAGGGCTCGCGAAGAAGCAAGCATGGAGGTGAGGTGTTCAATTCCCGGCTGCGGTCGCCCTACGATGCGCTCGACCGGTAAAGGCCTCGCTGATTTCCACTGCAAGTACCATGTCCAGTTCAAATCCCGTCACGGTTCCCACTGGCACCCTACGTATAGAGCGGCAGACCTCAAGCCCTACGTGACGGCAGCCTCGGATTTCCTGCGGTTACAGCGAGGTTCACCGGCGATCCGGTCGGCCATCAGGGACTTGAACTATATGCTGGCCTTTGCAGGGCAGGTCGACCCCGCAATGAATCTTGGGAGGCAATCCGCAGCCTATCGCTCAAGGGTCGCCTTCGCTCGCTTGCGTGAAGCGGAAGTCAATGGCGAACGCCTGCTTGCAATCTATCTGGGGGTGTCAGCGCTTATCGAGGATGACTGGGGATCGCATCGGGACGAAGAGTTCCGCATGGTACAAGCCGCAAAGGCAGCGCATCGGTTGGCGAGCGGCACCCATAGGCGCTGGGATACGTTTAGGGCCAACGGAACGCCGTACCAGACGAGCCTTCACGTCTACC
Source organism: Hoeflea marina (assembly GCF_003182275.1). GTDB lineage: Bacteria > Pseudomonadota > Alphaproteobacteria > Rhizobiales > Rhizobiaceae > Hoeflea > Hoeflea marina. Next base: position 48,240 of record NZ_QGTR01000003.1, on the reverse strand, counting down.
CGAAGTCAACCGGTCTTGTGCTGAGAAAGGTCGGCCAGGCGCTCAAGAAGGCCTGCGAGGCGGTGACCAGTGAGGCGGTCCCAAGGATCATCGAAGCGAAGACTGCTCGTTTTGGACCCCATTGCTCCCATCTGCCGGGATGGCAGCAAGCGTGGACAGCGCGAGGCACACGGGCCTTCCAATAGAAATCGCAGGCTCTTTGACGAGTGATTTAGAACGAGGGGGAAGGGACGCACATGTTGCGGAACGGACGTGCTTAGGTTCCTACATTACCCTTGTGGGTCTGCCTTGAGGTGGCCTTCTCTGGGTTTGCCTTTGTGGCTGCCTCTCTGCCTCTTTGCTCGACTGATCCTCATCGCCTTCGCAAGTCTTAAAGCCACGCCATTAAGCAGGGGGCGATGATGCGATGAAGCAGCCCCTCGACTTAATGTTCGACCCTTGGCTGAAGGCAGAAAGCGCCGACCTCAGTGCCATCGTTGAGCAAATCACTGGGATGGTCCTTCAAGCCCCGCTCAAAGGCACCGCAAAGCGCCAACGGCAACCGAAGGCCGATCAAGTGGACAGAGTGCGGGCTGTTGTGTCGGCCATCATCGCCAATCTTGTGCGCTACCATATTGGCAGCCACAAAGGCGAGCGGTTAGCCATCCCGGCGGGCCACCCGAAAGCCGCCTCGCGGTATGAGCTCAAAGGCTTCAATCAGCTCCGGCCTATTGTCACCATCATGGCCGAGAACGGTTTGGCTTTCGTAAGCCCCGCATTCAAGGATCGCCGCATGGGATTGGAGGCTGATGGCTGGCTCCTCAAGGCGTTGCATGAGGCTCCCATCAAGCCGAAGGACTTGGGAAGGGCCACAGGGGAAGAAGTCTTGTGGCTGAGCGCTAGGATGGGCCGCAATGAGTTTGGCCAAAAGCTGCCGCAAGAGCACATCAACTATGCCGACACGCAGGAAACCCTAAAGCTGAGGAAAGAGGTGGAGGAGATCAACGACTTCCTCAACACCCAAGACATTACCCTTGATGGCGAGCCCCAAGGCACCATTCGGCTAACCCGCCGGTTCCTATTGCGCTCCCCTAGCGCTCCCCATGAGTTCAAGCTTCATGGTCGCCTCTACGGGGGCTGTTGGCAGAACCTGAAAAGGGAAAGGCGGGACGGTCTTCGCATCAACGGGGAGCCGATAGCCGACCTGGACTTTGCCTCAATGTTCCCCCGGCTAGCCTACGCGAAGGTTGGCGTTGAGCCGCCAGACGGCGATCTCTATGCAGTCCCCGGGCTGGAGAACCATAGGGCTGGCGTTAAGGCGGGCTTCTCTGCCCTGCTTTCCGTCAGCTCCGACATGAAGAAGCTGCCGAGCGAGGTGAAGGAAGCGCTGCCCGAAGGATGGCCTGCCAGTCGCTTCAAGGCGGCAATCGGGGAGAAGCATCCGGCGTTAGTTCCCTTGTTCGGCAAAGACACCGGATCTGACTTGATGTTCACTGAGAGCCGAATCCTGTTGTCGGTGCTGCGTGGCCTGATGCAAAAGGGGGTTCCAGCGTTGCCGATGCATGACGGAATCATGGTGGCGGAGCCAGATGAGGCAATCGCGAGGGCTGCAATGCGGGCGTCTTCAATACAGGTGACGGGGAGGCAGCTTGAGGTCGTGAGAAAAGGGTGGGGATACCCTCCTACGGCTACCCCCCCGGAACTTTAGACCGAGTTGTGTCAATAAGAGTCCGAAGAATTAACGTACCTCACTCCAGCTCGCCGCTGGAATACGATCCAATTTGGGTTGGTTTCGTTTCGCTTGGATGCAATTGAAGTCCAAAAAATCGCCATGTATGTATAAAGTAATCGACCGTTCCAGCTATTATTGAAAGCAGATTTAGATGTTTGGAAAAGTGATTACCCGCGTGGCAGCGAATGCCGTGCCAATTTTCACAATTTTAGGGGCGCTGGTCGCGTTGTTTTCGTTTTTTGCGGTGAAGCCGCTAGCGCATGTTGAGATTCGAATGGCAGCGGTCATTGATGACGACCGTTGTAAATTTCAGATGGCTATCCCCTCAGATCGATACGCTAACCCCTCGGATGTAAATGAAATTATCCCCACACCAAAGGGAGTGCAGAACCTGTATGACAACTTGGGCAGTGTGATATATCTATCTTTAAGCCTTGATGGAGATTTTATTGATGAAAGCGATGACCATTTAAAATCAGGGAAATGTACTATTGGTGTAAAAAACGCCATTCATGACGAATCTGGTGCATCTTTGTGGGGAACCATTGATTATTCTTCGTTTCTTGAAGTAGATGTTGTGGAGCCGCTGAGTGATGAAGAAGATGGATTTGAAGACGCGGAAGTGATACTGCTAGTTCCAAACGGCTCTAGCGATTTTATTTCTGCAGATTCGTGCGAAGGGTATTGCCATCAGCTGCGTGGACCAGTTCGTGTTCAGAGAGCATTCATGGCTGAAGGATTCCTCGGAATTAAATTAGTTCCAGTAAATATATATGAAAATGCATATCTAACATCGCGTTACGAATGCAGGCTTGAAATTCTTAAGACGGGTTATGAGTTTATTGCTCCGCTCATCTGCGCCCTTTAGTTTTGAGTGTGGTCAGCACAGGCCCATCTGATGCGTAGAGAGGTATTGATCAGTCGGTCATGCAGTTAGCACGCCTAGAAGTCGCACTGCCTCGATGAGAGACTGCTTCGCCACAAAGGGCACCGGCCCCGGATAGTGAGCTTGCGAAAGGATCAATGGTGCAAATGCACCTTCGGTCGAATGCCCAACAAGTTCCTCTATGGTCCACTCATTGATTTCGGCTGTACCAGCCATAGCTTATTTGTGCGACTTGCTCTGCGCTTCGCCTAACGGAACGTGCGAAGGCTCGACGTCGAACTCGTCGTCCAAAAAGGAGAAGGCAATCAAAAAGAGGTCTCCGTTGGGTGGCCCTGTTGCGATCGCTACAAAAAGCAGCTACAAGTGCCCTCCAGAGAAGCTAGAAAATCCAATGGCTTAGGGCACGAGAGACAAAATTCAATCCTCTCTCACAGCACCATTTTCCCTTATGGGAATTCAAAATTCTCTGAGAAATCACGGATTGGGTTGCCTTTGTCGTGCACGAAGGTGGTACGCATTGACTCAGCCTTCAACGTCCTCCCGGATTAATCGAGTCGGTCATCTTGCCCATGAGCGACGAGTGTTCGTCGCAAATATCTCATTGAAATGACTGATCGGCGGAGGCATCATACTGCTTGGCATGACATGGCATGGCAGGAGATCAAAATGAGTTTGAAGCGATTGGTTTGCGCGATCGCGCTTGCTCTCTCCATTGTTCCGTCAGCCGAAGCACAAAGCGCCACCTCCAAATTGCCGGATGTCTCCATCCTCGAAGGGCAAGCACTCATCGAGGCCATTTACGAAGCAAATATGATGCCTGAGGGACTGTGGAAAGGCGATTTGCTTGATTGCCATGTTTCAATCGACTGGTCCGGCGACATCGGTGCACGATCCGCACGAATATTCACCTACAATGGCAAGCCGACTGACCGTGGTTTCGGGTTTTCTGATTTTGTTCTCAGTGCCAAGCCTGGCTATACCGTCGAAGCAGATGTTGGGGCCAAAGGTGTGACTTTGAAGCGCAACGGTACCGCGCGAAGTGATTTTCAGCACCGGCTTTTGTACATCTTCAATTTCGGGTCCGCCACCGGCGTGACACTCAAATATCTTCAGGTTTTCAGCGGAACGAAGCCGGGTACGGACGAGCCACCCGTGCTTCAGGTTTGTACATCTCTGGTCAAGGTCTCCGATGAACCCGCAGTAGCCCCAGCGCAGTCGGAGGAGAACGGCGTTCATCACGTTGGTGACTGGACTTACACGCTGGGGGCGACAGGAGAGTTCTCGGAGGCCAAGAGCAGCGAGATTGATGGTGCAACGCTTCAGTTCATGTGTAACGGCACAAGCCAGGTCGCGAGCTTTGAAATCCGGGATGGCAGCTATCCAGCCTCCATGGAGAATTACAAGTCGCTGCACCTCTACATCGACAACGGGAAGAAAGCCGTGTTCTCGCTGATCTCCGCCGGGAAGCTTTCCGACGCCTTTTCCGTGGGTGTGGGAAAGACAACCGCGCTGGAGTTTGCCCGCTTGTGGTCAACAGCATCCAGGATCGACGTGGGGGTCACGGACAATCCGGAGAACGCCCTCCAATTGAGAAGGCGGTTTTCGGGTCGCGGATCTCAGGCCGCAATCAAGAAGGTGATGGCGCAATGTGGATTGAGCTGAGCACCCGGCCGGCGGGCCTAACTAAGGGATTTAGTGGATGCTGAAGCTTGCATTTGCCTTGGCCGCAGTCGCAGGGATCTCGGCTGCAAATGCCGAGTGCCCGCCGAGACAAGACAATCCGAATGCTTCAGTGTCTGGAATAGTTGGCTCGACAATTGCCGCACAAGACGGCGTCGGAATTCGGCCAGATGGCTGCAATTTCGATATCATCGTGACCAATCGCAATATGACGGGTTTGTGTGAGCCCGGGGCGAAATTTTCGGCCACCGGTGAGTATGTGGTGTGTCAGGATTACCCAGGCACCGGAGACTGTTTTGAGTTGATCGGCGACACGATGTATCAATCAAGAGTGATCTGCGAGCCCTGACTTCAAGATCTTGACAGCACGTCGAACTGCTGGGACGGGTTCATCAAAGTCTGCTCACCTCTGATGGCGGCAAGTGTCACCTTGGCCTTGCATGCCGGGCTGTGATTCGAGCCGGCTCTCTCCTTGTTTTCGGGGCTTTCGTGGGTGGGTCTGACAGAGTTCAGCAGCACCACTTTTCAACAGAATTGGATCCCTCAATAGCTCCCCCCGAGCCTCACGGTCTCGGCGGCCGCCGTTCGCGCACGGCTGGCCTGCCGGAGGCCCATTAGACCCCCGGCAGCAGTCTCAGGCCGCCGAGAGGCTGCGTTCGATGTCGTGCGTCGGCGAGTTGGTCAGCGTCTTGTTGAGCTCCATCGTGATCCTGTTCGTCACCTCCAGGTGAAGCAGCGGGCGGATTTCGCCCAGCGTCGCCGGATCGGCGACCAGCACCAGATGCTCGAACTTGCCCTTGTGCGCCTGCGCATAGAGATGGTGCGCCAACTGCTTGGCGAAGGTCGCTTCATCGGTGTCGCGTGCCGAGGCTTCGGAGGGCTGGCTGCCGGACGGGCCGTCGTCGGCCAGATCCTTCGGCGTCAGTCCACCCGCATCCGACAGTTTGATTTCCGTTGCCGTGCCGTCATTGCGGAAGAATTTCGCTTCGGCGCCGGAGGTGACGACGACAAGGGCGTTTGCGGGACAGGTGCTGTCGGACATGAAATGTTCCTTTGGATGATCTTGCCGGACCACCGCGGGCTCGCGGCTACCTCGGCTGTCGGAATCAACGGTCTTTCGCCCCTCTGGGCTCGTCGATGCGCGATAGTCCATCAACGGCCGGCGGACGGAATCGTTGCATCGGCAGTTCGGGCTGTGGCCGGATCCCGCCGGTCATTGTCTGCCCGGACGCGGCCAGACCGGCCGCGCAAGCAAGGTCACGGCGGCCAAGCCGACCAGAGCGCTGCCGTCCTGCCATGCGGGCAAACCGTCCCGGGCGCGAAGAGGGCTCGCCCTTCGTCACCGAGATGCCTCCTCAGTCGCCACCCGCGGTGCGGCTGCGCGAGGCCTGGCGCCGCGGGGCGGGCCGGATCTGCGCCTCAGCCGGCGGGTTCTGCGTTGAGTCTGCCGGTGTCGAGCAGCTTGACCATCCAGTCGACGAACACCCTGACCTTGTTGCTCAGGTGCCGGTTCGGCGGATAGACGACATAGAGCGGGATCGGCGCGGTGGTCCAGTCGCTCAGAACGCGCACCAGGTCCCCGCTCGCGACCAGGTCGGCGGCCATGAACCAGGGCAGCGGCGCCACCCCGAGCCCGCTGAGCGCGGCCGTCAGATAGCTGCGCGCGTCGTTGACGGACACCACATAGCGCGCGTCGATTTCGATCTCTTCGCCCTCGCGGGTAAAATCGAGCGTCATCGTGCGGTTCTTCTGGGCGGCGAAATAGCTCACGCAGTGATGGTCGCGCTCGAGGTCGGAGGGGTGGAGCGGCATCCCGTATCGTTCGAGATAGCCGGGTGCCGCGCAGGTGACGACGGCGACCTCGGTGATCCGGCGCGCAATCAGCGTCTGGTCGGCGGGAACGCCGCCGCGCAGGGCGCAGTCGACATTTTCCGCCAGATAGTCGACCGTGCGGTCGCCGACGCCCAGATCGATCCGGATCTCCGGATAGCGCGCATGGAAGTCGCCCAGCGCCGGGATCACCAGCCAGTCTGCGAACGCGCCGGCCATTTCCACCCGGAGCCTGCCGCTCGGCAGGGCGTGCGAACTCGACAGACTGCCATCGAGCTCGTCGAGTTCGGAGATGATCCGCGTGGCGCGCTCGTAGTAGAGCGCTCCATCGGTGGTGACCATCACGCGGCGGGTGGTGCGGTTGAGCAGCTTGGTCTTAAGATGCGCCTCAAGCCCCTGGATGAGATTGGTCACCGTGGCCTTGGGCATGCTGAGCGCCTCGGCCGCGCGGGTGAAATTGCTCATCTCGACCACGCGGACGAAGGCGCGCATCGCTGACAACTGATCCATGGCCTGTCTCCTGCATGCACTGCAATATTGTTCGGATTTTCGAATAGTGCGCTCAAAATATCCCGCTTGTCCATCGCAGCGAATAAACTAGATTGTTTCCAGAGCGAACGGATCCTCCGGACGCGTCTCCGCCGGTTTCCCGGCGGAATGAATTGCATCGCGGCCTGCCGGCATGAGCGGGTGGCCCTGACCCAGGAGTGGATCGGTCGATGTCGGTCGATATCAAGGATATGGTGCTGGACGACGCGGCGGTCGGGCGTGTCGCCCTGCGCGTCTACCAGGGCGCCGATTGCGGCAGGGGGCCGCCGGTGCTGATCTATTTCCGCGAGAGCGGCTTTGGTGATGCGGCTCCCGGCGAGTGTGCAATGGCCGAATGCCTGGCCGGGACAGGGGCGATCGTGGTCGTGCCGGACTGTGCCGCGCTCGGCTCGGCGTTCCCCCGACCGCTGGAGGTGGGGTTCTCGGTCTTCTCCTGGATGGCCAGGAAGCGGGCGGGCTTCGGTGACCGAAAGTCCCTGCTGCTGGTCGGTGGCGGGGAGGCCGGCGGCAACATCGCCGCGGCGGTCAGTCTCAAGGCGCGCGACCAGTTCGCTGACGAACTGGACGGGCAGGTGCTGGTCTCGCCGCTGCTCGACCCTTTCATGGGAACGCCGTCGTTCCGGAAGGCCGAAGCCGTCGGAATGCGCGATTGCTGGGCGGATGGCTGGAGCCATTATCTCAGCGGCGGCGTTTGCCACCCCTATGCGGCGCCGTCGCTGTGTTCCCGGCTGTCGGGAATAGCGCCGGCCTTGCTCCTGTCGTCGCAGGACGATCCGCTGCTCGACGAGACCATTGCCTATGCCGAGCGGTTGAAGGCCGCCGGCGTGGACGTATGCCGGCATGTCTTTCCCGCGGGGACAGGCTGGCCCTCCATCTACGGGGGAAAGACCGGGGAAGCGCCGAGCTGGCACGAGGGTGCGGGCCGGCAGTTTGCGAGTTTCATTGACCACATTGGAATGGCCGGAACGAAATTGAAATCAGATTGATCTTGCGCGGCATCCCAAGGCCGCAAGGAGTTGAACCATGACACAGACATTGAAGAGCTGGGCCCTCGCGGGCGCCGGCCTGGGCGTTGCCGCGTCCATTGCGGCGGCGACCCTGCTTGTGGAACTGCCGCAGACGCTGGCGGCCAGCGGCACGGAAACGGCCGCTGCCCCGCCGGCCACGCCGGTCACCGTCGCCGCGGTGGAAAGCCGCGACGTCACCATCTGGCAGGAGTTTTCAGGACGGCTCGAGGCCGTCGGCCGGGTGGAGATCCGCCCCCGGGTCGGCGGCGTCATCCAGTCGGTCGGCTTCCGCGAGGGCGCGCTGGTCAAGGCGGGCGACCTGCTGTTCACGCTCGATCCCGCGATCTATGAGGCGACGGTCGCCCAGGCCGAAGGCCAGGTGGCTTCCGCCGAGGCCAAGGCGGCACTGGCGAGGTCGGAATTCGATCGCGGCAGGCAGCTGGCTAAAAACCGGACGATTTCCGAGAGCGATCTCGATCAGCGCCAGAATGCCGTCGCCGAAGCCGCAGCCGCCGTGAAGACGGCGCAGGCGGCGCTTCGCTCCGCCCAGCTCGAGCTCGACTACACCAGGGTGCGCGCGCCGGTCGCCGGACGGGCCGGGAAGGTCGAGATCACCCCGGGCAACCTCGTCGCCGCCGGCGCGGCCTCGCCCGCGCTGACGATCCTTATTTCCACCGACCCGATCTACGCCAGCTTCAATGTCAGCGAGGAGATCGTGGCCCGCTCCCTGGCCGCCCTGCCGGCGACCGACGGCGTCATGCCGCCCATCGACCGGATCCCGGTCGAGATCGGAACCCTGGCCGACGACGGCACGCCGATCCGGGGCCGGCTGCAGCTCATCGGCAACGAGGTCGATTCCACCAGCGGCACCGTCGCGGTGCGCGCCATCCTCGACAACCCCGACGGGCGCCTGATCCCTGGCCAGTTCGTGCGTATCCGCATGGGCCAGCCGCATCCCGAAAGCCAGATCCTGATCAGCGAAAAGGCGATCGGAACGGACCAGGACAAGAAGTTCGTCTTCGTCGTCGATGCCGACAACAAGGTCGGCTATCGCCCGGTCGAGCTCGGCGGCACTGCCGAGGGACAGCGGATCGTCGAGAGTGGCCTCGCCGACGGCGACCGCATCGTCGTCAACGGCCTGCAGCGCATCCGGCCGGGCGTGCTGGTCGATCCGCAGACCGCGGAGATCGCCGCCGCCGCCGTGAAATAGCGGATGCATGGCGCCCGAAAGTGCGCAGCGGTTTCGGGATCGCGCCGTGCATGAATACAAAAGAGCCAGGGCACATCGAGATGTGCTTTGGCAGCGCCGGCGACCCCGCCGGTCCCTCGATGCCATCCGATCCGCCGGCGCACCGTTCGCCGGCGCCGCTCGACCTGTCGTGTTCTTACCCTGGAAAGGGTCCTGGAAATGAGCATTTCCCGCTTCTTTATCGATCGCCCGGTGTTCGCGGCGGTGCTGTCCGTCCTCATCGTCGTCGCCGGCCTGATCGGCATGCGCTCGCTGCCGATCTCCGAATATCCCGAGGTCGTGCCCCCGTCCATCGTGGTGCGCGCGGTCTATCCCGGGGCCAATCCGATGGTCATCTCAGAGACGGTGGCGACACCGCTCGAGGAGCAGATCAATGGCGTCGAGGACATGCTCTACATGAGCAGCCAGGCGACCTCCGACGGGGTGCTGACTCTGACGGTCACCTTCAAGCTCGGCACCGATCCCGACAAGGCCCAGCAACTGGTCCAGAACCGCGTCGCCCAGGCCGAGCCGCGGCTGCCGGCCGAAGTGCGCGCCATCGGCGTGACCACGGTCAAGAGTTCGCCGGACTTCATCATGGTGGTGAATCTGGTCTCGACCACCGACCGTTACGACGTTACCTATCTTCGCAACTATGCGACCCTCAACGTCAAGGACCGCCTTGCACGGATCGAGGGCGCCGGCCAGGTTCAGGTCTTCGGTGCCGGCGACTACGCCATGCGGGTCTGGATCGACCCGCAGAAGGCGGCCGAGCATTCGCTTGCCGCCAGCGACATCACCGATGCCATCCGCCAGCAGAACGTCCAGGCCGCGGCCGGCATCATCGGCGCCTCGCCGAGCCCCGGCGGCGTGGAGCTGCAGCTCAACGTCAACGCCCAGGGCCGGCTTCGCACGCCGGAGGAGTTCGGCGAGATCATCGTCAAGTCCGGCGTCGACGGCGGCATAACCCGGCTCAAGAACGTCGCCCGCATCGAGCTGGGTGCCGCCGACTACACGTTGCGCTCGCTGCTTGACGGCCAGCCGGCCGTCGCCATCGCCGTTCTGCAGGCGCCCGGCTCCAATGCCATCGAGATCGCCGACAATGTCCGCGCCACCATGGACGAGCTGCAGTTGCGGATGCCTGACGGGGTGAAATACGAGATCGTCTACGACACCACCGAATTCGTGCGCGCCTCCATCGAGAAGGTCGTCGAGACGCTGCTGGAGGCAGTGGCGCTGGTGGTCCTCGTCGTCGTCCTCTTCCTGCAGACCTGGCGCGCCTCGATCATTCCGTTGATCGCCGTCCCCGTTTCGATCATCGGCACGTTCGGCGTGATGTACGCCTTCGGCTTCTCCATCAATGCGCTCACGCTGTTCGGACTGGTGCTTGCCATCGGCATCGTCGTCGATGACGCGATCGTCGTCGTCGAGAATGTCGAACGCAACATCGGCAACGGTCTCACGCCGCGCGAGGCCACTTATCTCGCCATGCGCGAAGTGTCCGGCCCGATCATCGCCATCGCGCTGGTGCTGGTGGCGGTTTTCGTGCCGCTGGCGTTCATCAGCGGGCTTTCAGGCCAGTTCTACCGGCAGTTCGCGCTGACGATCGCGATCTCCACGGTGATTTCGGCCGTCAATTCGCTGACCCTGTCGCCGGCCCTCGCGGCCCTCCTGCTCAGGGACCATCATGCGCCCAAGGATTGGCTCACGCGGGTCATGGACCGGATGTTCGGATGGTTCTTCCGCGGCTTCAACCGCGCCTTTGGAGCAGCGTCCAACGGCTATGGCCGCGGCATCGGCGGGCTTCTGTCGCGCAAGTCGCTGGTGATGCTCGTCTACATCGCCCTGATCGGCGCCACCTATCAGGTGTTCAACGCCGTTCCCGGAGGCTTCGTGCCCGCGCAGGACAAGCAGTACCTCATCGGTTTTGCCCAGTTGCCGGATGGTGCGACGCTCGATCGCACGGAGGCGGTGATCAAGCGGATGAGCGACATCGCGCTGGAGCAGCCGGGCGTGGCCCACGCCATCGCCTTTCCCGGACTGTCGATCAACGGCTTCACCATCGGCTCCAACTCGGGCATCGTCTTTGCGGTCCTCGACGATTTCGCCGAGCGCCGGTCGCCGGAGCTGTCCGGTGGCGCCATCGCCATGCAGCTCAATCAGAAGTTCGCCGGCATTCAGGATGCCTTCATCGCCATGTTCCCGCCACCGCCGGTCAACGGCCTGGGCTCCACCGGCGGCTTCAAGCTGCAGATCGAGGACCGCGCCGGCCTGGGCTATCAGGCGCTGGACGAGGCGACCAAGGCCTTTCTCGGCAAGGCCTACCAGACCCCGGAACTGGCAGGCATTTTCTCGAGCTTCCAGATCAATGTGCCGCAGCTCTATGCCGATCTCGACCGATCCAAGGCCCAGCAGCTCGGCGTGTCGGTGACGGACGTCTTCGAGACCCTGCAGATCTATCTGGGGTCGCTCTATGTCAACGACTTCAATGCCTTCGGTCGAACCTACAGTGTCCGCGTCCAGGCGGATGCCGCCTATCGCGCCCTGCCGGAGGACATTGGTCGGCTCCATGTAAGGTCGCAGTCGGGGCAGATGATCCCGCTGCAGGCTCTGCTCAGGGTCGAGAACACCACCGGACCGGAGCGCACCACCCGCTACAACGGCTTCCTGGCCGCCGACATCAATGGCGGCCCGGCGCCGGGCTTTTCCTCGGGCCAGGCGCAGGCCGCCGTCGAGCGCATTGCCGCCGAAACGCTGCCGACCGGCATCACCTTCGAATGGACCGACCTCACCTATCAGCAGATCCTGGCCGGCAATTCCAGCCTGATCGTCTTTCCGCTGGCCCTGCTTCTTGTCTATCTGGTGCTCGCCGCCCAGTACGAGAGCCTGACCCTGCCGATCGCCATCATCATGATCGTGCCGATGGGCGTGCTCGCGGCGCTGGCGGGCGTCTGGTACACCGGCGGCGACAACAACATCTTCACCCAGATCGGGCTGATGGTGCTTGTCGGGCTTTCGGCCAAGAATGCGATCCTGATCGTGGAATTCGCCCGCGAACTGGAGTTCGAGGGCCGGACCCCGGTACAGGCGGCGCTTGAGGCAAGCCGGCTCCGGCTCCGCCCCATCCTCATGACCTCGATGGCGTTCATCATGGGCGTGGTGCCGCTGGTCCTGTCCACAGGCGCCGGCGCGGAGATGCGGGCGGCCATGGGGCTGGCCGTCTTCTCGGGGATGATCGGCGTCACCTTCTTCGGCATATTCATGACTCCCGTCTTCTATGTGCTGCTCAGGCGCGTCGCCGGCAACCGTCCGCTGGTCAACCACGGCGTTGACGCTCCGGCGGATCGCGGCGAGGCACCGCTCAGGATTGCCGCCGAATAGCGGCAGTCGCGAGTGGAAGTCGGGCGGGATGGGGTCAGTAGTATGCCGGCTCAGATTGCCCGGCGTCGCCCCGGCTGATGCGCGCAGGTGCCATCGGGAGCGCAGTGTAAGCGGGGCGCGGGCGGCGCGAAACGGCCTGGCGAAACAGCATCCGGCGGCGGCCCGTCTCATCGACTTGCGGTCCGGCGGTCTGCTCCGCCGGCCCGTCGGACGACGACGGCCTGTCAGTGGATGCGATGATGCCCGTTCTGATTGTGGGCTCGTTCGAGAATCTCGGTCAGCCACAGCAGCAGCGGCATGTCCTGGGGTCGCGATGGCGCTTCCAGAATTGCCATTCTGAGAGCGTTTTCGACCAGCTGGTCTCCTGCCGCGCCGTCGCTGAGCATGAAATGGGCATTTTCCCGCAGCTTAGCCAGGATGTCGAAGATGTTGTCGGCCTCCGCTTCTCGCGGCGCTTTGCCGGCGGCGCCTCGCCGCCCGGAAAGCTCGGAACCGATGATGGTGGCCAGTTGCTGCGAGGTCACCGGCTTCTTCAGCATCCAGGCGGAGTTGAATCGTTCCGGAATGGCGATGTCGTAGCCGCTGTAGAACACGAAGGGAATGCGCAGGCTGGCCAGTTGATCGGCGACGGGAAAGACCATCTGGCCGTTGAGGTTGAGGTCGAGCAGCGCCACCTCGGCCATCGGCAGGTATTGCCAGGCCTGGTCGCGCGAAGGAACCGGCCCGAGAATCTCGGCGCCGAGCGAGGAAAAGTACCGTGCCAGATCGCTGGCCAGCAGGAACTCGTCCTCGACGATGAGAATGCGGCGTCCGCGCACTGCTTCGACCGAACTGTTTGACTCTTCAAAGTCCGTCACCGACATGCCCCTTTGTTCATGCTCAAGCTGTACGATATTTGGATGACAGAAAAGAGCGCGGTATTGGCAGTTGGTTCATTATGCCTCTTGTGCCGGTCCCTGTCACCCTCGGCCTGATGCTTCGCTCACCGGAGAGTTAGCGTCCATCACCGTTTCCATCTGATGCCATCCAAACAATCTGATTTCAATGGGCCCAAGCATGGCCTATGCTTCGTCCACATCACACGACTGGATTTTCAATGGCTTGGAAAGATTCGAAATTCCCTGTCGTCGGCATCGGCGCATCCGCGGGCGGCATTCCCGCCATGGCGGGGCTTTTTGAACACCTGCCCTCCGATTGCGGAATGGCTTTCGTTATTGTCACACACCTCAGTCCCGAGCGCGAAAGCCTGCTGCACGAGGTGATCGCGCGCTACACCGAGATGCCGGTCCTCGTGGCCGAGGACGGCATGCAGATCGAGAGCCGGCATGTCTATGTCATGCCGGAAAACGCCATCCTCACCATTGCCGGAGACAGGCTCAAGCTTCGCCACCCGGTGGCGGGAGCAAGGGAACGCAAGCCGATCGACATTTTTCTGGCCTCGCTTGGCGAGTCGTTCGGCGAGTATGCGGCGGGGGTCATTCTCTCCGGCGGTGACAGCGACGGAACGCTCGGCGTCAAGGTGATCAAGGAGCGTGGCGGCCTGACCATGGCCCAGATCACCGACGGTTCCGGGCCGCGCAATCCTGACATGCCGCAGAGCGCGATTTCGAGCGGGCTGATCGACATTGCCGCCACGGCCGAGGAAATGGGGGCCAAGCTGCTAGGCTTTTTGCGAAGCTTGGAGACGCTGAGGATCCTCGACGAGGCGGGCGCCGAGGAAGGTGAGAACATGCTTCAGGAAGCGCGGGACGTGATCTATGTCCTGCTGCGAAGCCATTCCGGGCACGATTTTTCCGGCTACAAGACCAGGACCTTTGTCCGGCGGATCCGGCGCAGGATGCAGGTCACGCAGATCGAATCCATCGACGATTATATCCAGTTGCTCAAGAAGGATCCCGGCGAGATCGCCAACCTGTTTCGTGACCTGCTCATCAATGTCACGAATTTCTTCCGCGACGCCGAGGCGTTCAAGGCGCTCGAGGAGCAGGTGATCCCGAAGATCTTCGAGAACCGCGGTGTGGGCGATTCGGTCAGAATCTGGGTGCCGGGATGCGCCACGGGCGAGGAAGTGTTCTCCATCGGAATGCTTGTGCTTGAACACATGGACACTCTGTCGGACATTCCGCAGGTGCATATCTTCGCCACCGACATCGACGAGGCGGCCCTGGGGGTTGCCCGCGCGGCGCGCTTTCCCGAAGGCGCCATGGAGGGACTTTCGGACGAGCGGCGCAAGCGGTTTTTCATCCATGAAGGCGCCAGCTATCTGCTGCGAAAGGACGTGCGCGAACTGTGCATATTCTCGCCCCACAGCGTCATCCGCGAGCCGCCGTTCTCGCGCATGGATCTCGTGTCCTGTCGCAATCTGCTGATCTATTTCGGGCCCGAGGTGCAGAACCGCGTCATTCCCACGTTTCACTACGCGCTCAAGCCCGGCGGGTTCCTCTTCCTGGGCACCTCTGAAAGCGTGGGACGCCACACCGAGCTGTTTGCGACAATCGACAAGAAGCACCGGATCTACCAGGCCCGCGAGCACAACCGCATGTTTCCGCGCCTGCCGAGTTTTCCGGGAGCCGGCGTTCCCAATCCCTCCAGCCATGTCACGGCAGGAATCCGGTCCGTCGAGACCATGGCCTTTCCGCTGCGCCAATCGGTGGAATCGCAGGTTCTGGAGCGATTTGCCCCGGCTCATGTGGTCGTCAATCGCGACGGCGATGTCGTCTATTATTCGGCCGGCACGGGAAAATATCTGGAGCCGCCGCAGGGCGCGCCCAACCGGCAATTGCTCACCATGGCCCGCAGCGGGCTGCGCATCGAGCTCCGCTCGGCGTTGCGCGAGGTGATCCAGACGCGCAAGCCGATCAGGCGCGAAAACGTCGCGGTGGCGGAAGATGGCGACCGGGTACAGGTCATTCATCTGATCCTCGAACCCCTGGTCCACAGGGGCGGAGAGGAGCAGTTCTTCATCGTCCTGTTCGAACCGGTGGGCCCGTCCCTCGACCGCAATGAGATCGACGGCCGCAGCCGGAACCTCGACGGCACAGCCGACCTGGAGCGCGAGCTGCGCGAGACCCATGAGAAGCTGCAGTCGACGATCGAGGAATACGAGACGGCCATGGAGGAGTTGAAATCCTCCAACGAGGAACTGGTGTCCGTCAACGAGGAGTCCCAGTCCACCAACGAGGAGCTTGAGGCGTCCAAGGAGGAAATGCAGTCTCTCAATGAGGAGCTCAACACCATAAATGCCGAGCTGACGGAAAAGGTCGAGGAACTCGATCGCGCCAACAGCGACCTGAAGAACCTGTTTGAGAGCACCCAGATCGCCACCATCTTCCTTGACCGCAATCTGGTGATCCGCAATTTTACCCCCGCGGCCTCGTCGTTCTTCAATCTGAGACCCGCCGACATCGGCCGTCCGCTGACAGAGCTTGCCAGCCGCCTGGACTATCCCGAACTCAAGCAGCACATTGCCAGGGTGTTCAAGACCGGGGAGATGATTGAGCATCAGCTGGCGCGCGACATCGACCGCGTGCATTATCTGGTCCGGCTCATTCCCTACCGGGACACCGGAGACCGGATCTATGGCGTCGTGGTCACCCTGGTGGATGTCACCAGCCTGGCCGAGGCGGAGTCGCATCAGCGCACGCTGATCGCCGAACTCAATCACCGCGTCAAGAACATGCTGGCGGTGGTGATCAGCATCGCCAATCACACGCTGAAGTCCGCGCCGACGCCCGAGGCTTTCAACAGCGCATTTCTTGGACGCTTGCACGCCATGGCCCGCGCCTACGGGCTTTTGTCCCGGGAAAACTGGAAAGAGGCGTTGATCGATGAACTGGTCAGCCAGGAAATGGAACCCTTCGGTCTTGACAGGGTGATCTTGTCCGGTCCTCAGTTCAGGCTGCGTCCTGATCGCGGCCTTTCGCTGGCCATGGTGGTTCACGAACTTTCCACCAACGCGGTCAAATATGGTGCTCTGTCGGTGCCCGCAGGGAAGGTGGAAATCAACTGGTCGAGGCAGGACGGAATGCTGGTGTTTGATTGGGTGGAGCGGGGCGGTCCCCTGACCTTGGAACCGTCGGATATCGGATTCGGCCTGACATTGCTCAAGGGCGAGATCGGGTATCGCCATGGCGGCAAGGTGGAGACGAATTTCGCTGCTGAAGGCCTGGAGGTTCGAATCATGATGCCGGTGGGTCGCGAGGACAAACAATGACTGTCGAGTCGGGAATGCGGGTGCTGATTGTGGAGGATGAGTGGATCGTCGCCGAGGACCACGCCAGTGTCCTGCGCGATGCCGGCTATGAGGTGGTCGGGCCGGCGTCGACCGTGGAGACATCACTGGACCTGATCAACAGCGAGCCGATCAATGCCGCGATCCTCGACATCAGCCTGTCGCGCGAGGACAGCTATCCTGTCGTCGACCGGCTGGAGGAACTGGGCGTGCCCTATGTGTTCCTCAGCGGCTATCTTGCCGAGGATCTTCCGGAGGGATTCCGCGATCGGCCCCTGTTGTCGAAACCTGCGGTGCCCGAAGAAATGCTCGCCGCAGTCCGAAAACTTATCGCCGCCGCGGATCCGTCCGCCGGCTGACGCATGTCGCCCGAAGGTGTGCAGCGGATTCGCTTCACGACATCCATGATTGCAAGGACATCTTCACATCCGTGTCGGCGCGCGCGCGCCGCCGATGCTTGCACGTCCTGCGGGCGCTCCCGCCGCAGCGCGGAGGAACCGCCGCCGCTCCATCGCGTTGTCCGTGACGATCAACGGATGGGGGTGCTGGGAATGGATGAAGCGGTCATACCTTTTGACTGGGTCAGGATGCTGGTGGGCGATCAGGACCTGTGGTTCATGGCCGAAATCGTCTTCCGCACCATCTTCATCTATATCTACACCTATGCTCTGATCCGCTGGATCGGCGGACGCAGCATCGCCCAGCTGTCGCTGGTCGAGTTTCTGCTCGTGGTCGCGCTCGGCTCGGCCGTGGGCGATTCGCTGTTCTACCCCGATGTGCCGTTGCTGCACGCCATGCTGGTCATCACCATCATTGTCTTCATCAACAAGGCTCTCGACCTGCTCATGCTGAAGTCCGACACGGCTCAGAGAGTCATCGACGGGGTGCCGATATGGGTCGTCCATGATGGCCGCCTGCGGATCGGCACCTTCACCGAGCGCGGTATCGGCAAGTCCGAACTGTTCTCGCTGCTGCGGCTCAAGGGCATTGCCAATCTGGGCGAGGTCAGGGAAGCCTATCTGGAGCCAAACGGGCAGCTGAGTCTTTTTCCCGCGCCCAAGCCGATGCCGGGCCTGCCGATCGTGCCGCCCCATGGACTCAGCGCGCCGGTGCTCGCCAGGCCCGATGCGGAGGGCGCGCTCGGCGGACGGCTGTGCTGCATGTCCTGCGGCGGCTTGCGCACGGGCGCCGAGATGAGCTGCCGGTATTGCGGCGCCGATGACTGGACGCAGGCAGTGCTGCCCGAAGACCATGGATAACCGGCCCGCGATGCGTGCAACGCGGATGGCGGCCGCCGGATCTGCGCCTGCCGCACCGCCCTTAAGGGCCGGCCTGCGGCCGGATCCGCCTCACGGCTGAGATGCCGGCGCGGGAGCGCTTCGGATCACGGGTCTGATGATGGTCCTGTGACGACGTGAAGCCACTGTCCGGCCCGCGCCGGCCAGCGGGCATCCCGGCGCTCGGCTTGGATAGACGAGGACCACCGACCGGACTGTGTTTGGATCTCCCGCCTTCCGGCGGTTGCGATTTGTGAGCGCCTTGCCGGCTTCAGCGACAGGCAAGGCCGTTGTCCAGCCGTCAGAAGACGCAGTCTTTGGGGTGGCGGCAGTTGTCGGAATGCAGAATTACGGAGAACGCTGCGAGAGTCAGTGACGCTATAACTGTCGCGCCGATACCAAGTACAATCATTGCACATTTCCTGGTGGCTTCATTGCCATCGATGATGACACATCTGGCATATGCAGCTTGCCTGAAACTGGAGTTGCAGTTTTAGCGACAGGTAAACCTCAAAGGCAAACATTGAGGGTCGGCGTTAACTTTCATGCAAGGTATTAACCATAAAAATCAGCTGCAGCTAGGATTGTGAGCAACGGTGTTCGGCCACCGCTCGACAAAGGCATGACGCCGCTCCACAGCGCAGGGTGTATCCCGATATTCAGCAGTCTGTTGGCCGGTGCAGGCCGACGCGCACGGCAACGGATTCCAGGCGGATGGCCTGGGTCAACGCCCGTGACGGCTCCGCATCAGGCTCGAGAATCACCACGCTTCCGGCGATGGAGGCGGAGTCCGACATCCGGTCGGCAAACAGGGATAATTGCGTGACGCAGGTCCACACACGGACGAGGGATCAGGCGGCAGCCGAAGGGCTGCAGGCGCGCCTGGGTGTGCTTGGACTTGGACCGGCCAATGGTGACAGGCTGCGTCAGATGCGGCCGATGATCGAAGAGGAAGCGCGCGCCGCGCTGACAGGCTTCTTTGAGCGTCTGCAGAACACGCCTGAAATTGCAGGCCTTTTTTCCTCCGGCCGACAGATTGATCGGCTCCAGGAGCTGGAATCCGCTCACTGGTCCATTCTGTCGGATGGCCGCTTCGACACACTCTATGCCGAGCGCTCCGTGATCCTGGCCGAGGTCCGCCAGCGCATCGGACTGGAGGCCGGCTGGTCGATCAGCGGCCACGCCCTGGTGCTCGAGCGCGTCATCCGCCGGCTTGTGTCCGAGGAGCGCAGCGGTCTGTTCTCGATCCTCGGCCGGAAGGCCGGACGGGCCGGGCTGGCCGACAGGATCGTTGATGTGGTCAAGGCAACGCTGCTTGACATCGACACCCAGGTGTCACAGCGGCTTCGCGACGAGGCCCGGACGCTGACCGTGAATCATCAGCTGGCCATGCAGGCCGACCATGACCGTATCGATGCGAGCCTCGGTCGCGCCATCGAATCACTTGCATCGGGTGATCTGGATGCACGCGTCGATCCCGACGCAGCCGGCGTTCACGCAGCCATGGCCGGCCGGTTGAACGACGCCATCGCCATGCTCTCGGACATGCTGGCGGATACGGCCACGGACCTTGATCGCGTCGAGACCGTCAATGGCCGCCTGACCGGTGAAACGGGGGTGCTGGCCCGGCAGGTGAGCGAGGCCGGAGCCAGGGTTTCCGAAAGCCGCAGCGCACTGGCCGGGATTTCCGGGCGCATCCGGGTCACCGCCGAGGAAACCCGCAAGGCGGAGGGCGTGATCGCCGTCGCGCGCCAGAGCGCCGAGAAGAGCGACCGGATCGTGGCCAGCGCCATTGACGCCATGGCAGGAGCGGAGCGCTCCGCCGGACAGATCGGCAAGATCATCGGCGCCATTGACGAAATCGCGTTCCAGACCAACCTGTTGGCCCTCAATGCCGGCATCGAGGCGGCGCGCGCCGGCGACGCCGGCCGTGGCTTTGCCGTGGTGGCGGCGGAAGTCCGCGCCCTCGCCCAGCGTTCGGCCGGAGCCGCCAATGAAATCAAGGATCTCGTCTCGGGGACCAGGGCTGAGGTCGGGCGCGGCGTCAGCCTCGTCAGCGATACCCGCAGTGCCATCAGCGAACTGACCGAACAGGTTGCACGCATCAGTGAAGCCGTCGGTGGCGTCAGCGCGGATGCGGGCGCCCAGGCATTGGAGATGGATCGTCTAAACGCCGATCTCGGCCAGGCGTCGGAAGCGCTCTCGCGCGATGGCCTCCGGGTGTCGACGGTCTCGGAGACCGGCGGCGACCTGCAGGGCCTCATCGTTGAACTCGGCGAGCGCATCCGCCGCTACCGGGAAGGCCGGCACGCCGGATTCGAAACCGTCCAAATCTCGTCGTCGCGCCGCGCATCCGCGACCGTGCCGACCGGAGCGCCGCTTGAGCGGAGCAGCACCGACCATCGCCGGGCGGGAATTGCCCGATGACCTGCGCCACCAACCTCCCGCGGAACCACCGTGGCATGAAACACGGAAAAGGAAACTGACATGTCGACGCGAAGCGCCGCACCTCAAATCCTGAAATTGCCTCCGGTGCTCGACCTCAATGCCGCCAGCCGGCTGCACGAGCAGGTTCTGGCACTTCGGGGCAAGGACATTGCAGTCGACGCATCCGATGTCGTTCGGGTCGGGGCGCAATGTATCCAGATCCTCCTGTCGGCTGCCCGCAGCTGGCAGGCCGACAGCCTGGCTTTCGCGGTCGGCCAGACATCAGATGCATTCGAAAACACACTGCAATTGCTGGGAATTTCTGACGAATCGCTGCTTCCTAAGGAGATCGTGAAGTGAAAAAGACAAAGGTTCTGACCGTCGACGACTCGCGGACCATCCGCAACATGCTGTTGGTGACGCTCAACAATGCCGGCTACGAGACGGTCCAGGCTGAAGATGGGATGGAAGGCCTCGAAGTGCTTGAGGAAACGAATCCCGACGTGATCGTCACCGACATCAACATGCCGCGTCTTGACGGCTACGGCTTCATCGAAGGCGTCCGTCTCAACGACAAGTATCGCGCAATCCCCATTCTGGTGCTGACGACCGAAAGCGATCCGGAAAAGAAGAACCGCGCGCGCGAGGCCGGTGCGACCGGCTGGATCGTCAAGCCCTTCGACCCGACTAAGCTTATTGCCGCGATCGAGCGCGTAACCGCCTGATAGGATCTGCCCAATGGATATGAACGAAATCAAGGAGATCTTTTTCCAGGAGTGCGAGGAACAACTCGCCGAGCTGGAAACAGGGCTGCTCGCACTCAATGATGGAGACACCGATCCCGAGACGGTCAACGCCGTGTTTCGCGCCGTGCACTCCATAAAGGGTGGCGCGGGCGCCTTCGGTCTTGATGATCTGGTCTCTTTCGCACATGTGTTCGAGACCACCCTTGATGGTGTTCGCTCCAACAAGCTCGAAGCGTCTCAGGATCTGCTCAAGGTGATGCTGAAATCGGCCGACGTGCTGGCCGATCTCACCGCTGCCGCCCGTGATGGCGGCAAGGTTGACGCCTCCCGCTCTTCGGGCCTGGTGGCTGAGCTGCATGCCTATGCTCAGGGCAAGCCGATCCCCGCTGCGGCGGCTCCGGAAGCTGCCCCGGTGACAAAGACGGCCGAGCCGGAAGTGTCCGATCCGTCAGCGTTCGAGCCGGTTCCCTTCTCCTTTGACGACTTCGGCGATGATGAGACCGGCGATACAGCGACCGAGCAGTCAGGGCGCTCCGAATTCACCGTCCGCTTCAAGCCGCGCTCCGATCTCTATGCCAAGGGCAACGAGGCGGTGCTGCTGTTGCGCGACCTTTCCAAGCTCGGCGACATGCGCGTTCATTGCGAGAGCGATGACCTGCCATCCATCGACGCCATCGATCCCGAAGGCGCCTTCTTCGCCTGGCTCATCGCCATAGAGACCGATCAGGACGAAGCGGCCATCAAGTCCGTCTTCGAGTTTGCCGAGTGGGACTGCCAGATCTCGGTCACCGCCGGGGTGACGGACAAGGTCTTTGCCAAGACCGGCGAAGCCTCCGATCTGCCGATGGCGCCGATTCCCTTCGATCTGAGCCTTCTCGACGCGGACGACGAAGCGGAGACCATACCGGCCCAGGCGGCAGTGGCTGAAGTCAGCAATGTCATTCCCATTGCCGCCCCGGCTCAGGAAGCCGTCCCGACATCTCCCGAACTGCCGCGTGCGGCCAAGGCCATCGCGGTTGAGGCCGAGAAGCAGGCAGCCACGGTCGCCGCCGTTCCCGCAGCCCCGCAGACGATCCGCGTCGATCTCGATCGCGTCGATCGTCTGATCAACCTGGTCGGCGAACTGGTGATCAACCAGGCTATGCTGGCCCAGAGCGTTGTCGAGAACGAGACCGGCCGCGGCGCCGCGATCAATCTCGGCCTTGACGAACTGCAGCAACTGACCCGGGAGATCCAGGACAGCGTGATGGCCATTCGCGCCCAGCCGGTCAAGCCGGTCTTCCAGCGCATGTCCCGAATTGTCCGTGAAATCGCCGACATGACGCACAAGGAAGTGCGCCTCGTGACCGAGGGTGAGAACACGGAAGTCGACAAGACCGTCATCGACAAGATCGCCGAACCTCTCACCCACATGATCCGCAATGCGGTCGATCACGGGCTGGAAACGCCGGAGAAGCGGATCGCCGCCGGCAAGAACCCGGAAGGCGTTCTCCGTCTGACGGCCAAGCATCGGTCCGGCCGCATCGTCATCGAGATCGCCGACGACGGTGCCGGCATCAACCGGGACCGCGTGCGCCAGAAGGCCATCGAGAACGGTCTGATCGCGGCCGACGCCAATCCGAGCGACGAGGAGATCGACAACCTGATCTTCCATCCCGGCTTCTCTACCGCTGACAAGGTCTCCGACATCTCCGGTCGCGGCGTCGGCATGGATGTGGTCAAGCGTTCGATCCAGTCGCTTGGCGGCCGGATCTCCATCGTCTCCAAGCCGGGGCAGGGCTCTGTCTTCACCATGAGCCTGCCGCTGACGCTCGCCGTTCTCGACGGCATGGTGGTCACGGTCGCCAACCAGACCCTGGTGGTGCCGCTCACCGCCATCGTGGAAACCCTGCAGCCGGAGAAGAGCCACATTCACTCCTTCGGCCCGACCCAGCGTCTCATCGCCATCCGCGACACCTTCTGCCCGCTTGTTGATGTCGGCCAGATCCTCAACTTCCGCGGCAGCCCGGCAGATCCGGTGGCAGGCGTTGCGCTGCTGGTCGAAAGCGAAGGCGGCGGTCAGCGCGCCCTGATGGTCGATGCCATCCAGGGACAGCGCCAGGTGGTCATCAAGAGCCTCGAGGCCAACTACACCCACGTCCCGGGCATTGCCGCGGCGACCATCCTCGGCGATGGCAGGGTTGCGCTGATCCTCGATGTCGACGCGGTCGTGACGGCCTCGCGGGGCCATTCGCTGGCGCCTGAAATCGCAATGGCGGCGGTCGGATGATGGTGGCTATGGCGCTTCAGATGACTGGCTCGGCCATGCCACAGCGCATCGCCACCCGTGCGGGTGGACGCGGCGGTCGTGAAACGACGTCTTTCGTTGTCGCCTCCCGCCTCCAGCCCGGCTCCGGCGGCCCGGAGGGACCCGATGTCCGCCACAATCCGACCGAAAGCGAGGGCGCATGAACGCCGCGACCATTATGAGTTCGGGCCGTCCCGACGAATGCCTTGTGTCGGGCGAATATCCGCTGACCCGCAAGGATCTGGCCAACATCGCGGCCATGATCTATTCCGACGCGGGCATCTCGCTCAACGAGACCAAGGCTTCGCAGGTCTATTCGCGGCTGTCCAAGCGGTTGCGGCAGATCGGCCTGCGCAGTTTCGGCGACTACTGTGCATTGCTCGAGACGCCCCAGGGTGCTGCCGAGCGGCGCGAGATGCTCTCGCACCTGACCACCAACTTCACGCGGTTCTTTCGCGAGAACCACCATTTCGATCACTTGCGCGACGAGGTGCTTCCGGGCTTGATCGCCCGCGTCAAGGCGGGCGGCCGGGCGCGCATCTGGTCGGCGGGATGCTCGGACGGGCAGGAGCCCTATTCGATCGCGCTGACGGTGCTCAAGGCCCTTCCGAACGCGGTCGACTATGACTTTCGCATCCTGGCCACCGATATCGACCCCAAGATCATTGCCCAGGCAAAGGCCGGAAGCTATGATGATCGGGCACTGGAAACCGTTGACGACCACCTGCGCAAGCAGTGGTTTACGGCGACCGACAACAATCGGTGGCAGATCGACAACCGGGTCAAGGCCCTGATCACCTACCGCGAGCTCAACCTGATGGCCGCCTGGCCGTTCAGCGGCGGCTTCGACGTGATATTCTGCCGCAACGTGGTCATCTACTTTGACGAGCCGACCCAGACCAAGATCTGGAAGCGCTATTCAGAACTGCTGCCGGTGGGGGGGCATCTCTATATCGGCCACTCCGAGCGTCTCTCGGGGGAAGCCAAGGATCACTTCGACAACATCGGCATCACGACGTTTCGCCACAAGGGAGGCAGAACAAAGCCATGACACAGGCACGTGTACTCGTTGTTGACGATTCCGCCACCATGCGCGGACTGATCAAGGCTGTCCTGAACAGCGATCCCGCCATTGTCGTTGTGGGCGAAGCCGGCGATGCCATGGAAGCCCGCGCGGCCATCAAGGCGCTGAACCCGGATGTGGTCACGCTCGATGTCGAAATGCCGAACATGAACGGGATCGAGTTCCTCGACAAGATCATGCGGCTTAGGCCCATGCCGGTCATCATGGTGTCGACGCTCACCCATCGTGGCGCCGACGCCACCCTGGCCGCTCTGGAGATCGGTGCCTTCGACTGCGTCGGCAAGCCGCTGCCCGGTGACGCCCGGCCTTTCGGGGAACTTATCGAGATCGTCAAGGCGGCCGCACGTTCGCAGCGGCATCTCCCCGCCGCGGCCGTCAATCCGTCCGCGCCGCCCGTCCAGAATTACACCGTTCCGAGCGATTATGCGCCGTCGCGCAAGGTAATCGGCATCGGGGCCTCAACCGGAGGTGTCGAGGCT
Organism: Hoeflea marina; assembly: GCF_003182275.1. Taxonomy (GTDB): domain Bacteria; phylum Pseudomonadota; class Alphaproteobacteria; order Rhizobiales; family Rhizobiaceae; genus Hoeflea; species Hoeflea marina. The sequence goes on along the minus strand of NZ_QGTR01000003.1, from coordinate 23,437 downwards.
CTGATTGCGGTGTTGACGAAGTTTCCCGCCAACTGCCCGCCGACGGTGATCACCCAGCACATGCCCGCGGCCTTCACCGGGAGCTTCGCCGAGCGCCTCAACCGCCTGTGTGCGCCGAAGGTGACGGAAGCCGCCGACGGCGATCGCCTGGAAATCGGTCGCGTCTATCTGGCGCCGGGCGGCGACCGGCACTTGGAGGTGGTCAATCCGATGGCGCCGCGCTGCCGGCTGGTCGAAAGCGAGCCGGTCAACGGCCACCGCCCGTCGGTCGACGTACTCTTCAATTCGATCGCCGAACTGGCTGGAAACAAGGCTGTCGGCGTGATCCTGACCGGCATGGGCCGCGATGGTGCCGCGGGTCTGCTGCGGATGCGGCAGGCGGGCGCCACCACCATCGGCCAGAACGAAAAAACCTGCGTGGTCTATGGCATGCCGCGCGTTGCCCACGAAGTGGGAGCCGTCGGCCTGCAATTGCCGCTCAATTCCATCGGGGAAGAAATTCTCAAATCAACAACCTCCCGTAGAGATAGGGTCGCCTGATGTCCATCGCACAAAAAATCAAGGTCCTGATCGTTGACGATCAGGTCACCAGCCGGTTGCTTCTGGGAGATGCGCTGCAGCAACTGGGCTTCTCGCAGATCACCGTCGCGGCGGATGGCGAGCAGGGAATGCAGATCATGAACCAGAGCCCGCACCATCTGGTCATTTCGGATTTCAACATGCCGAAGATGGATGGTCTCGGCCTGCTGCAGGCGGTCCGCAGCAACCCTGCCACGAAGCGGGCTGCCTTCATCATGCTCACCGCCCAGGGTGATCGCGCGCTGGTGCAGAAGGCCGCGGCGCTCGGCGCGAACAACGTGCTGGCCAAGCCGTTCACGATCGAAAAGATGAAAGCGGCGATCGAGGCTGTGTTCGGAGCGCTGAAGTGACGGTTGAACTCCAACCCAAGCGAATCCACGTCATCCAGGGCGAGTACAAGGTCTCCAACGAGCCCGAAGTCGTACTCAGCACCATCCTGGGGTCGTGTGTGTCCGCATGCATGCGCGACCCGGTGGCCGGCGTGGGCGGCATGAACCACTTTCTCCTGCCCGGGGACGGCTCCGGTTCCGGCGGGGAGGCGACCCGCTACGGCGTCCACCTGATGGAGCTGCTGATCAACGGCCTGCTCAAGATGGGGGCCCGCCGCGAACGCCTGGAAGCCAAGATCATCGGCGGCGCCCGCACGATGGCGTCGTTTTCCAATGTCGGCCAGCAGAACGCGCTGTTTGCCGAGAAGTTTCTCAACGACGAGCGGATTCGCGTGGTGGGCACGAACACCGGCGGGGATGTGGGCCGCAAACTTGAATACTGGCCGGTGAGCGGCCGTGCGCGGCAGTATCCGCTGACCGGTGCCGAAACCAAGAAGACCGTCGCCATCGAACAGGCGCCGCCGAGATTTGTCGCGCCGAAGCCGGTTGACACGTCCATCGAATTTTTCTGAGGAGTACCGTCGCGATGAGTTTGAAGACAGTCCCGCCCGGCGGTATCAACGATGAACCCCTGCACGAAGTTCTGGGACGGGTCAGCACCGAACTGATGGACGTTGCCATCCTCATCGAGCGCCTCGAGCCGCTGCTGAGCAACGGCCGGTCCACGGAGTTCCTCGAATCGCCCGAGCACATGCGCGTCATGCAGGGCATTGACCTTGCCGTGCAGAAGGCCCGCGGCCTGGCCGAGTTCATCGACGGCATCGGCGGCCATCTGGACGTGGCCCATCTTGTCGACATCTCGACGGCGCTCAACCTGATCACGCTCGAGGACATGAAGCGCCGCCTGCGCAGCGACGTCCATGCCGAGCCATCAGCCGAAATCTACCAGAAGGCATCGGGAGACTTCGACTTCTTCTGAGCCTCCGCTCGGCGGCATCCGGATCAGGCTGGCATCGGGTCGACTCCGCAGTGCCGTGGCGCCCCGGCGATTCGTGCTGCCCTGGCCACCTTCGCGCAAGTTTCGCCACCTAGGTTCGGCCAACCGGTCACCCTGGCTGGAATGCAACCAAGAGCGCGGACACAGAATGAATCTGTTGAACCAGCTGTCCCTGATCGGGAAGAACCTTGCCGGTCTGGGACAGACCCGCCTGATGGCGCTGGCCGGCGTCGGCGCGCTTTCTGTCGTCCTGATCATCGCGGCCGCCATCTTCCTCAACAAGCCCACCCAGGAAACCCTCTATATCGGCCTGAGCGGCGAAGACGTCAGCCAGATATCGCAGGTGCTGGCCGAGGCGAACATCGATTTCTCCCCCGGCTCCGACGGAACCAGCGTCATGGTGCCCGCCGGCATGACCAGCCGGGCCCGCATGCTGCTTGCCGAGCGTGGTCTGCCCTCGTCCAACACGGCCGGCTATGAATTGTTCGACCAGGTCGGTTCGCTGGGATTGACCAGCTTCATGCAGGAAATCACCCGCGTGCGGGCTCTCGAGGGCGAGATCGCGCGCACGATCCAGTCGATCAACGGCATCACCGCGGCAAGGGTTCACATCGTCATGGCTGACCGGGGCAACTTTCGCCAGGGCGAGCAGAAGCCTTCCGCATCGGTGATGGTCCGCACCACCAACAGCCTGATAGACCGCGGCGCTGATTCGATTCGACACCTGGTGGCGGCGTCCGTACCGGGTCTGAGTATGGACGACGTCACGGTGCTCGATGCCACCGGCAAGCTGCTTGCGTCCGGTGACGATCCCGCCAATTCCACGCTCAACCGGTCCATGAACATCGTCCAGATGGTGCAGGGCGAAATCGAATCCAACATCTACAAGGCCCTGGCGCCGTTCCTGGGCGTCGAGAACTTCCGCGCCAGCGTCGCCGCCACGGTCAACACCGACAGCCAGCAGATTCAGGAAACGGTCTTTGATCCCGAATCCAAGGTCGAGCGCTCGATCCGGGTGACGCGCGACAACCAGACCTCGAGCCAGTCGAGCACCGACAAGCCCGCCACCGTGGAGCAGAACATTCCCGATCAGGCGCCTGCGGGCGGCGGGGCCGGCCCGAAGTCGAGCGAACTGGTCGAGCGCAAGGAAGAGCAGACCAATTTCGAAATCAACTCCAAGACCACGTCGACCGTGCGCAACAGCTACGAGGTCGAGAAGCTGTCCATCGCGGTGGTCGTCAACAAGGCCCGCATGGCCGCCATGCTGGGCGATGCACCGACGGCCGAGCAGACCAGTGCCTTCCTGGCCGAGCTGCAGCAGGTCGTCAACACGGCCGCCGGCGTCAACGCCGATCGCGGCGACCTGGCGTCGATTACCACAATGGACTTCCTCGACAGCGAGATCCTGGCCGCCGACACGTCGCCGCCCGGCTTCATGGATGCGTTGCAGGCGCAGGTCGGAACCATCATCAATGCGCTCGCCTTCATTGTCGTGGCCGTGCTGCTGATCATGTTCGGCTTCCGCCCGCTGCTCCGTCCGGCCGGCACCGCAGGTACCAAGGCGCTCACCGCGGAGGCCGACGATATCGGCCTGGAATTGCCGGACTTCAGCCCCTCGGCCATGAACGCGGCAGGTGCGATGCCGATGGAAGGATTCGGCGCTGACTTCGGCTTCGGCGACGATGACGGCGGCGACGATCTTTCGCTCGAGGAATCGGGAACGTTCAATCGCCGCGTCAAGGAAGGTCCAGAGCGCCGGCTCGCCCGCATGGTCGAGATCAACGAGGAACGCGCCGCCAAGATCCTGCGCAAGTGGGCCACCCAGGACGCCGCCTGAGACTGCAGCAATCCACGCGGGACAACTGCAGATCGCCCAACCCGCCTTCGGTGGAAGCGCGTCCGGCAATTGCGGAAACGGACTTTCATTAGCAGAACCGAACTGCAATAGTGGGTCCATTGCGGGTGCCATGGGGCGCCGCGACCATCATGCGGCCCATGGCAGCAGTGGAGGCAGATTTGGACTTGGTACTTGCCGGCGTGCGCCCTTTGTCGCTTTTTGCCAACCGACAGAAAAGCGCCGTGATCACGATACTGACCGACGCGCGCAAGGCCGTCGGATGCAAGCACATCGGACACGTGTTCAACGCGCGCGGGAGCAGCCGGGAAGAGACCTTCGTCTCCGTCACCTATCCCGGGAAATGGCTGATCAATTATGCCCTGCGGAGCTATTTCGCCATAGATCCGGTGATGGCTCAACCCATGCGTGATGCAAAGCCCATCATCCTCAACGAGATTTCGATCTGCGATTCCGCCGTCAGGGGATTGGTCGACGACGCCAGGCGGTATGGGTTGGGGCGCAGCTTTGTCTCATTCCCGGTGATGCCGTTTTCAAGCCATCCAGGCTCCGTGATGTTCTCCTTCGACATGGAGTACGAGCAGTTCATCGCCTATTTCGAAAGCGAACGCGAAAATCTGCGCGCGGCGGCCAGGGACATTCATCTCTCCGTCCTGCGGGTTCGCGGGTTTTCGGTCTCCGAGCCGGGCAAGGAGGCCTTGAGCAGTCTCGAGCAGGCAAGTCTCAACCTGCTGGCCGAAGGCACGGGCTTTGCGGACGCGGCCGAAAGGCTGGGTGTATCCGGTGTCGTCTTCTCGGCCATCACCAAGTCAGCCTGTGCCAAGCTCGGCTGCCACAATGTCATCCATGCAGTGGCGAAATCGATCGCCTACGGCTTGATCGAGGTCGATGTCGGCGCTACCCGGCCGCGTACTGCCGGTGTGCCCAGTCCAGCCGGCTCAACGACTCCTCACTGACCTGCCAGCCCACGCAGAGAATGTCGCCACCCTCTGGCGAGGTCTTGCGTCCAAGCGTCTCGCAGGGAATGGCGAATGCCTTCGTCAATCTGATAACCCGCTCCTCGCAGACGGCAATATGGCGCCGCACTCCGCTCTCCAGGCCGGCCTTGAGCGATGCCGCACACAGTTCGATGGCCACGCGGTTGACGCCGCTGGCAAAGCGGATGTCCTTGTCCTCGGGCCGGATGGCAAAGCGAGTCGTCTCCCAGGTGTCCGGCCCGAACACCGATGCTGGGTCGGCGATCATGTCCGAGAACTTCTCGAAAGTCAGTGTCGGGTATGTGGTGCGCATCTGCCGCAGCCCGCCGAGGACGGTGCCGGTGTCGTCCAGCGAGAGAATGTACTGGTTCGGCATGAAATCGTACTTGTCGTATTCAAGGTCGCCGTCGACCTCGACATCCCATTTAAGCCTGTCCGAGAATATCTGCTTCCGAATGCGAAAATACTGCTCTATTTTATTCAAATGCGAGTGTTTGTTTTCCGGTGTGATGATCAGTATCATTGCGGACCCTCTATTCAGATCCTAGATATTGTTCAATCTCTTAATAACCGGTGAAACGTTATTGCCCCTGGTCCGATTTTGGGGATGGGCTCGCATGCCGATGCTGGCGCCGGATGGTCACAGGGCGTCGTCAAAAACACCTTCATAAAAAAATCGGAATGTAAAGTCCAAGATTGGGGCAATGATTTCTCACTGTCCGGCACTCATAATGCTAGCATGAATAACTGATTCGGGCATATTGCCCTTACGGAGGTTCGCGCGGCAGGTGATGCGGGGACGATGCCTGTACATGCGAGAGATCGTGCGCCTTCGTGGATGGGAATTTCGGTGCGCCCGATTTTGCGGGGGTGACTGACGGAATTCCTGCCGGGTCTGATGGAACGGGGGCGTTTGTGACAACACGCGGTGTATTGCTGGAAGATCTCGAACAGCGACGACAATGTGGCCATATCGCTTCGGGCATGGATTTGATCTGCGCCTATGTTTCGGCCCGCCATTACATGATTGCCCGCTACGACCTCCATTCCGACCGGAATTTCGATTTTGTCGTGACTTCGGATTGGCCGTTCGACCTGGTCAAGACCCTCGGCGCTTCCCTGGTCAACGCCCATGCCCGGAACAGCGAGTTCCGCCGCTGTCTGGCGGCCTTCGAGCCTTCCTTCATAGAGGGTGATCCCTCCCATCCGTTTCCTGCCGGCCTGTCGCGTCGGATCTGCCTGCTTCCCTACAATTCGGGGGAGGCACGGATGGTGCTGCTGTTGCTTTTCGAAGAGGGTGTCTTTCTCTCGCACGATCGGTTGCGGGACGCGGCCCTCGCCTGCGCCTACCACACGGCCTATTTTCCCGACATCACGGCGCGATCCGGTCTGGTTGCCGATCTGACCGACCGCGAAATCGAATGCCTGTCCTGGATCGGCGAGGGCAAGACCAGCGACGAGATCGCCGTCATCATCGGCATCTCCCGCAACACGGTTAACAATTACATCACCAGCATCATGAACAAGACGGGCGCCAAGACCCGGTCTGAAGCGGTTGCGTTCGCTGTTCGCAACCGGATCATCTGAGTCGGAGGGGATAGATATGGAACTGGGTGGGCAAGCCGGCACGGCGAATGAAAAAGAGACCGACCGGTTCGGCGGTCCAACCCCCAGGATGAGCGGCTCCACGGCCGATCTCTATCCCCGCCTGGTGGCGATGCAAAGGGCCATGGCGGCGACCACGTTCGCCGTCCTGTCTGCCCGCGCGGCCACCTTGATCAGTCCGGGCCAGTTGTCGGTCGTCATGGAGGGTCCGCCGGGAACCGAGGGGTCGCTCGTGTCGGACCTGATTGCCAGCGAGGGACCGAAGCTGCTGTCGCATCTGCGGGTCTCGCCCCATCCTGTCATTCTGGCCGGCGGCGAAGCGAGGCCTTTGTTCGCGACCAGGTACACGTCGGCCAGCGACCCGGCAGACAGCCGGACAGGCATTGCGTTCCCCGTGCAGCTGGGAGCCATGGGCAACGGCTACACGGTCTTCTTTGCCGAGCGGCTCGAACTCAGCGCCGACATCCTCATCGACCTGCATCGCAAGTCGTTTTCCATCATGCGCGAGGCACTGAAGCTCGAATTCGGCTCGATCGCGGCGCCCGAAAGCCTCAACGCCCGCGAGATCGAATGTCTGCAGCTCGTCGGCAACGGCATGAAGAGCGAGGCCATCGGTGATGCGCTGAATCTCTCCGTGCACACCGTGAATGCCTATCTCGGCTCGGCAACCACCAAGCTCGACGCCGTCAACCGGATCCAGGCCATCGCCAAGGCGATCCGCATCGGCCTGATCGGATAGAGGATTTCCACACCGGTCGAAACTCGCTCCGTCGCGGGACGATGCGGCAAGCTGGAGATCCGGAGGGGCGAACCGCACTTCGACCGCCGCCCGGCAGGTCCGTTGCGGTCGACGCTTCGGCGCCTTTGCTGCGGCCACAACGCAGGGCAATCCCGAAGGCGAACCGCGCCTCAGGCGGCGGCCCCGCTCCTTGCCGCCACCGCCGCGCGGATGGGCTTGTAGGCCGCCGCATGCAGGGTTTCCTCCAGGAATGCCGTGTTCAGCACCGGATCGTCACTCGGCCTCTCGAAGGCGATGTGATCGATTTCCACGCCTGCGCAGTCATGTTCGAGAGTCAGCCTTGCATAGACGGTGACGCCCATCGGCTTGATCTCGAGGTCCAGCACGACCCGCGCATTGCCGCGCCAGTCGAGCTTGTAGTCGCCTCCGATGCCGAGCTTGACCGTGCCGGGCAGGAAATACAGCTCGGCAGCGGAGGTCACAAGATCATCAAGGTCGGCGTGCCGCTCGAAGCGCAGCATTGCGATCAGGTCGGCGACTTCGATCAGCCGCAGTTCGCTTGCCACCGGGCACATTGCGTCCGCGACAATCTTCTCCCGGTCACCGGAAAAAGGACATGGCTTCATTGGGGACTGCCCTCACGCTTAGGTTTGGCCTTCTTGGCATAGATTCGGTGAACCAGTTCGGCGACAGCCTTGTAAAACACCTGCGGAATGAAGCTATCGACCGAGACTTGCGCAAACATGGATCGCGCGAGCGGCGGGTCCTCGAAAACCGGAATGCCGTTGGCCTCCGCGATCTCGCGGATCTTGAGGGCAATGAGATCCGTGCCCTTGGCCACCACCACCGGCGCGCCGCCCTCGGACGGAACGTAGCGCAGCGCGACGGCGAAATGCGTCGGATTGGCGATCACCAGCGTCGCCCGCGGCACCGCCGAGATCATCCGCCGCCGCGCCCGGTCTCGGGCGAGCGACCGTTGCCGCGCCTTCATGATCGGGTCGCCGTCGGACTGTTTGTGTTCGTCCTTGATGTCCTGGCGGCTCATCTTCAGGTCGTTGTGCCAGCTGTAGCGGGTCCACAACAGGTCGGCGATGGCCAGTGTCGCCGTGGCGATGATGATGACCACGACGATCTTGCCGGCCATCCGCGACAGTTCGACGCCGATGGTCTGCGGATCGGCGAACATGGAAGCGAGCGACGCCAGATACTCGTTCTTCATGACGGCGACGATGGCGATGGAGACCACGATGATCTTGAACATCGACTTGCCGAATTCCACCATGCCCTTGGCACTGTAGATCCGCCCGAATCCCTTGCCGATCGAGATGCGCTCGAGTTTAGGTTGGATCCGGTCGAGAACAGGACTTGGCATGTTCTGCAGCACGGATGCCGCCAGGCCGAATGTCATCAGCAGCGCCAGTGCCGGCAGCAGCACCCCCGAAGCCGCCCAGAACAGGTTCTGGAACAGGAACATGGCGTCGCCGCCGTTTTCCAGCTTCCACCCGTCCGCCTTCTCGAAGACATCGCGCAGCGACTCGGCGAAGTGTCCCGCCGAATTGGGGAGAAAGAAGACCAGATAGACGAGGATTGCGAGCGCGGATGCGAAGGAAGGAACTTCGCGGGAGAACGGGATGTTGCCCTTGTCGAGCGCGTCCCGGATCTTCTTCTCGGTCGGCTCCTCGGTCTTGCTGTCCTTGTCAGCATCGTCCGCCATGAGCTGTCAGAGCGTCAGGCGGCCTGCGCGGCCGGTGCTCCGGCCTCGCGCAGGGTGATTTGCTCAAGCCCGGCAAGACGGATGGCCTCCTGCGAGATGGTCCGCCTTGCCACGGCGATCTCGCGGATGCTGACCCCGGCGGCCCCGGAGGAAAGATCGGACTCGATCATGCGGCGCTGGCGCGCTCCGATGGCCGACAGCACTGACTCGCACAGTGCATTGTCCGCGCCGCGCAGGGCGAGGGTGATGACGTCGCCCGAGATGTCATTGAACAGGGTGACGCGGCTGCGCTGCGGCATCAGCACGATGTCGTCGAACAGGAAGATGCGCGGCCTGACCTTCTCGACATCGGCGACGCTGACAGCCTGCAGCTGCTCCAGCAGGGTCTCGACATCCGTTTTGCTCAGCTCGTTCATCATGTCGGCCACGCGCACGGTGCCGGTGTTAGTCTTCTCCGCGTCCATTTCGGCGACCAGGTCGCGCACACGCGATTCGATGATCTCGGCGGCACGCGGATTGACCTTCTTCAGATTGACCGCGCGGTGGACGATGTCGACGCGGTTGGCGTCCGGAAGCTGCATGAGAAGCTTGCCGGCGAAGGCCGACGGCAGCATCGACAGGATGTAGGCGGAGGTCTGAGGATGCTCCTTCTCGATGAAGCGGCTGATCCGCACCGGATCGGCATCCTGCAATCGCTCCCAGATCGACGTCTCGTAATCCTTGAACTGGGTCCGGCGCCCGAGCAGGCCGTCGACTTCGTCCGGCGTCAGGCCTTCCTCGAGAATGCCCTCCATCGCCTTGGCGTTGTCCATCAGTCCGGCGCCTTCGCTGAAGAGGTCCTCGAACTCGTTGACGAGGGCGACGAGTTCCTGCGGGGGGATCGACCGCAAGGTCTGCGCCTTCTTGATGATGGCCTGGAGTTCCTCGTATTCGAAGAACTTGAGGAGCTTGCCGGCCACCGGCTTGCCCATGGCAAGCAGCACCGCGGCGGCCTTGTCCGAAGGGCTCAGCGGCTCCAGGCCGCCGGGGAGACTTCCTCCGTGCTCTTCGTATAGGCTCATGTCACTTGGCCTTCTTGACGGCGGCGCCGACGACTTCGATCATGCGCACGCCGAAGCGGGTCTCATCGCTTTCCAGCACCGTGATCTCGCCCCGGCCGATAAGCTTGCCGTTGACCACGATCTCGACCGGCTCGCCGATCTTGCGGTCCAGGGCGATGGTCGAGCCTTCCGAAAGCTCCATCAGCGACGACACCGCCATGCGGCTGGTGCCGAGAATGATCTGCACATCGATCGGGATGTCGAGGACCATGTCGACGCGGACATTGCCGGTGGCGCCAACCGGCGCTCCCGGTTCCATGCTGGCCATCGCGCTGAGGTCCGGTTGCGGGCTGGCATACGGGCTGGCGCCGAAGTCGGTTCCCATGCCGAAATCGCCGCCGAGCGCGTCGGTGCCGCTGTCGCCGATGTTGAACGGATCATTGAGCCCGCCACCCGCCGTGTCGTCGGCAAAATCCGCGCCGAAGTCGGAGCCGAACGCTTGTGCGCCACCCATCGTATCCACACTTTCATCGCCGGAAGCCTCAAAGGCGCCGGCGTCTTTTTTCAGGACGCCGCGAAGACCGTCGATTGCCTGATCAAGCTCGTCGCTTTCAGTCACATCGATGCTGTTTTCGAGTGCATTGTCAGTTGCCATGGATCTTTATCCCGCGCCAAGCTTGCCCGGGGCCTGCGCCAGTCGGTCTCGCTCCGGTATCAGGCAAAGTCATTCTTCCAGTCCTCGTCGGGGCCCGCCGGCTTCTGCACCCGCAGCATGTAGCGCTGGCCGGAACGCCCCATGGCGCATGAAAACAGGTCCTTGCCGTTTGCCCCGAGCGTCACGTCGATATCGCCGGTATCGGCGAAAGCGAGCAGGTCGCCCGGCTGCAGCCGGCTGATGTCGCCGATCCGCATCGGCTCGAGATTGATCCGCGCCTCGAGGTCGACTTGCGAGCGGATCACGTTTTTGCTCAGCCTGCTTGCCCAGTCGCTCTTGGCGTCCTTGTCGCCCTTCGCCGCCTTGGGTGCGGCGATGACCTTCGTCTTCAGCAGCACGGCCTGCGACACCACGATGGTCAGGGCCGTCGTCACCGAACCGAACTCGACGTTCAGGCAGAGGGCGACGGCGTGGAAGTCCGGCACCGGATCGTCGTCTGCGTCGATGATGCTCGAGCCTGGCCTGGCGATGCTCGCGCGAATGCTGGAGTCCGACGAGACGGCAGCCTTGAGACTGTCGTTGAGCTGCTCGAACACCACCATCGACATGTCCAGCTCGATGTTGGAAAGCGGGCGCGCGGTGACATCGAGATCGTCGGGGTCGCTGCCGCCAAGCAGGCATTCCACGAGTGCGATCACCAGCTTGGTGCCGCAGAAATGGCTCACTTCTGTCGACCATCCGCGGATTGTGGCGTCGCAGCAGGCGATATCGTGGTTGAGATCCTCGATCAGTGCGCGCCGCCGCCCGCGCAGGATATCGCCGGGCCGCACGTCGATGACAAGGCCCGTCGATTTGAGAAACCCGGCCTGGAACTGCTGCGCGATCACCGACTGCAGTTGCAGTCCCCGGCTCTCGATGGCGATGCGATCGCCGAGCTCGCCGGTCATCCGGCTCAGCAGGTCCGGGTCGAAGGCCGAGAGCCCGGCGGGAGATGCGGTGTCTGCGAGGGTGCCCATTGCGTCAGGCCGCCTTGGCATCGGCGCCACCGCCCGGATTCATCATTTCCTGCTCGACGGCGTCGATGGACGGCCGTTCGTAGGAGGAGATGGTCTTGCGGCCGTGCTCGAGCGCGACCTGCGGGACCGAGCCGTTCATGTAGGCAAGCAGCGTCTGCTTGACGATGACATAGAGGCGGTTCTGCTTCGTGCGCACCAGCTTGATGTTGCCGGCGATCGGCGCCAGCAGGCAATAGGACAGGAAAATGCCGAGCATGGTGCCGACCAGGGCGGCGCCGATCAGGCCGCCCAGAACCTCGGGTGATTCGTTGATGGCGCCCATGGCCTTCACCACGCCGAGAACGGCGGCGATGATGCCGATGGCCGGGCAGGCGTCGGACACCGTCGTCATCGCATGATAGGCCTTGAGCTTGTCGTGCGAGATGGTCTGGATTTCCTCGTCCATCAGTGCCTCGATCTCGTGCGGCCGGGCATTGCCGATGATGATCAGGCGGACATAGTCGCAGATGAACGATGTCAGGTCCTTGTTCTTGAGCACCGTCGGCGCGGCCAGGAAGAGTTCGGACTCCTCGGGATTGTCGATGTGGCTTTCGATTTCGTTGCGCGACTTCGTGCGCAGGTCGCGCATCAGCGTGTAGAGGATGCCGAGCGTATCGAGATACTGGCGCTCGTGCGGCACCGAATATTTCAGCGCCTCCATCACCGCCTTGCCGGTGTCCTTGATGGTCTTGACCGGGTTGGACATGACGAAGACGCCGAGCGCGGCGCCGCCGATGATCAGCAGTTCGAAGGGCTGGACCAGCGCTTCCACGTGACCGCCCATGGCCATGAAGCCGCCAAGCATGCAGCCGATCACCACGACGAAACCAAGCACAATGTTCATTATTACAGTTCGCCCTGTTTAAGACCCGTTCTCTTGCCTACGGCTTCAGCCTTGTGTGAAGCTGAATCACTCCCGTCAGTTAACGGAACCCGCCCGCCCGCCAGCTTCGCGCAAGCGAATGCGCCTAAACGGAACAGGCATGTCCGGGAATGGGCGTATGGGCTTTGCAGCGAAGCGGAAACCCGCGCTGTCTGCGCCAGCGAGGAAGAACCGTTGACCACAACCTACACGAGCTATCGCCAGATCGCCAAGGACATGACGCGTTCCATCGAACTGGTCGCCAAGGAGCCGCTGGTCGAGCGCGACACGGAATATTATCTGGCCAATATCGGCAACATCAAGAGCATCGACGCCTTCATGGCCGACACGCGCATATTCAACTATGCGATGAAGGCGCACGGCCTCGAGGACATGACCTACGCGAAGGCCTTCATCAGGAAGGCGCTGACCGAGGGCATCGACGACGACGGCGCCTTCGCCAAGCAACTCACCGACACCCGCTACTCCGCTTTCGTCGAGACCTTCAACTTCGCCCGCCATGGCGGCACCGCCACTGTGTTCACCAAGGCGCAGCAGGGAACGGTCGACAAGTACATGCGCCAGACGCTGGAGGAGGAAGCCGGTCAGGACAACACCGGCGTGCGCCTCGCCCTCTACTTCGAACGCAATGCCCCTTCCGTCACGTCGGCCTACGGCATTCTGGCCGACACCGCCCTGTATGATGTTGTCCGCACCGCTCTTGGCCTTCCCGCGGAATTCGCCAATTCCAACATCGACCGCCAGGCCGACTTCATCAATTCGAAGCTCGATCTCGCCGATTTCACCGATCCCGAGAAGTTGAGCAAGTTCATCGAGCGCTTCACCGCGCTGTGGGAACTGGAAAATCCGTCCGCGGGCACGATCGACGTCACCCAGCTGTTCACCTCCTCTTACGATCAGGGAATCTCGGCCGATCTGCTGATGTCCATCAACAGCCTCAAGCTCGGGGGCCGCTGATGCAGGGCGCCATCAATGTCGTCCTGTCTTCGCAGCTGGCGCTGGAACGCCGGCTGACGACGATCGCCGACAACGTCGCCAACGCCAACACCACGGGCTTCCGCGCCACCGAGATCAAGTTCGACGAAGTGCTGGCCAATGCGGGCGACACCCGGGTTTCGTTTGTCGATGAAGGCACCGACTTCCTCTCCAACGAGAACGGCGGCCTCCGCAACACCGGCAGCGAGTTCGATTTCGCGGTGCGCGGTGATGCCTGGTTCCAGATTGAATCCCCGACCGGTCCGGTTCTGACCCGAGACGGTCGTTTCACCATGACCCAGACCGGCGAACTGGTGAACATCGACGGCTATCCGGTGCTCGATCCCGGCGGGGCTCCCATCCAGCTCGATCCGGCCGCCGGGGCTCCTTTCGCCGGCCAGGACGGCAATCTGACGCAGAACGGAACGCCCATCGGCGCCATCGGTCTCTTCACGGCGGATCTGACCCAGGGATACGCGCGCCAGGGCTCGCTCGGTGTCATTCCGACGGTTCCCGCCGAGCCCGCAGTCGACAGGGCCGGCGTCGGCGTGGTGCAGGGATACCTGGAGGAATCCAACGTCAATCCAGTCGCCGAAATGAGCCGCCTCATCATGGTGTCCCGGGCGTTCGAGAATGCCTCGGCGTCGATGCGCTCGACCGAGGATACCCTGCGGGAGGCGATCAAGACCCTTGGCAGCGGTCGCTGATGCCTCATCCCTGGCATCGCCCTCGTGCCGGTCGCGCCCAGGCGCGCGCCGGTTTTGAGATGACGACATGCAAGCCCGTCGCGCCGCGGCCGGCAGGGAGGATGGCCCCGTGAGCGGCCGCCCCGCATTCGCGGCGCTTGCCGGGCAGGTCCGGCACTTCACCCGCCCCGACCATGCACTGGATGTCTCTGGTACGGTGACCGAGGTTGCAGCCGGGCGCTACACGGTCGTCGGCCTGTCGCGGCATGTGCGCCTGGGCGATTTCGTCGAGCTCAGGGAGGGGCGCACGCCCCGCCTTGCCGAGGTGGTACGCCTCGGTCCGGACGAAATCATCGTTTGCCCCATCGACGGAGGAGCAGCCGCGGCCATCGGCGAACGGGTGTGGCGACGCGGCACATTTGGCCTTTCGCCCGACGACAGCTGGTGCGGACGCACGATCAGCTCGCTCGGCCTGCCGGTCGATGGCCTTGGGCCGCTTGCGTCCGGGCCCGTCGTCCGGCCCGTCAATTCGCCGCCGCCCGGCTCCATGGTGCGCGACCGGGTCCAGCGGCCGATCCGCACCGGCATTCGTGTCGTCGACATCTTCACGCCGCTCTGCCAAGGGCAGAGGCTGGGGGTGTTCGCCGGCTCCGGCGTAGGCAAGTCGACCCTTTTGTCGATGTTTGCCAAGGCCGCCGATTTCGATCGCGCCGTGGTGGCGCTCGTCGGCGAGCGCGGCCGTGAGGTGCGCGAGTTCATCGAGGACACCCTGGGTCCGAACATGGCCAAGACCGTGGCTGTGGTCGCCACCAGCGACGAAAGCCCGATGCTGCGCAAGATGGCGCCGCTGACGGCCATGACGATCGCCGAGCACTTTCGCGACAAGGGTGAAAACGTCCTGCTGATCGTCGACAGCCTGACCCGCTTTGCCCACGCCCTGCGCGAGATCGGCATGGCGTCGGGGGAGCCCCCCGTGGCGCGGGGCTATCCGGCTTCGGTGTTCACCGCGCTGCCAGGCCTGCTCGAGCGCGCCGGCCCCGGTCCGGTGGGTGCGGGTGCCATCACCGCCATCGTCTCGATCCTGGTCGATGGCGACAACCACAATGACCCGGTGGCCGACGCCGCGCGCGGCATTCTCGATGGCCACCTGGTGCTGGATCGCTCGCTGGCGGACGAGGGGCGCTATCCGCCGGTCAATCCGCTGACCTCGATCTCGCGCCTGGCGCGCAAGGCCTGGAAGGGCGACGAGGAAAAGCTGGTCATGCGCCTGAAGGCTCTCGTGCACCGCTATGAGGAGACGCGCGACCTGCGGCTGATCGGCGGCTACCGGCCCGGCACCGACGCCGAACTGGACATGGCCATCAAGCAGTCGCCGGTGATCTACGATGTCTTGCGGCAGTCGCCCGACAGCGCGGCAAGCGAGGATGCCTTTGCCGAACTGGCGACGGCCATGAAGGCGGCGGCGGGAATCACCAGCCCGCAAGCGCAGAAGAGGGGATGACCATGACGACCGAGCCCGATGATCTCGAAGAGGATCTGCATCCCGCCCGGCGCGGCAACAGGGGAGACCGACTGCTCACCATCGCCGGATTCGCGCTGGCGGCCACCGCTGCCTTCTTCCCCTGGTATGTGTTCCTCAATCAGGACAGTTTCGGCATCCGGCCGGCGGACTGGGGCGACACCCGTGACATGCCGGAGACCGCAGGCCGCAGCGTTGTCAATGTGTCGCCCCTGGCCATTCCGGACCAGGCGGACGGCTCGCTCGGCCCTTCGCCGTTTGACCCCATAACCACGGCCACCGCCACTGCTCCGCCCCCCGACCGGTCCGGCGACAGTGCAGAAGAACCTGACACCGTCAGCCAGACCTTTCCCGGCAGGCCGCGCTACCGCCTGCTGCATGTTGCCAATGGCAGGGCGATGATCGAGGACCAGTCCGGCATCTACATCGTCCGTGTCGGCTCCGTGCTTCCCGACAACAGCCGCCTGTCGGCGCTTGAGATGCGGGACGGACGCTGGGTGATCATCAACTCGAACGGGGAAGTGGTCGATCAATAGCCGGGGCACCGGCCCGGTCCCGGCTGCCGGTCGGCCGGCCGCTGCGCCGTGCGCCGGGCCACCGGACGCCGGCCCGCCGCGGATCGGCGACCGCAAGTTACGCACAAGTTTACAAGCCTAGTTTCACGGCAGCAAAGGACGGAGACCCTGATGCAGCCGATCCAGCTTTTTGAACTCACATCCAAGCAGGCACACTGGCTGACCGTGCGTCAGACCGTTGTCGCCGGCAACATCGCCAACGCCAACACGCCGGGCTACATCGCCCGCGATGTCACTCCGTTCGAGGCGGTTCTCAAGCAGACCAATATCCGCATGGCTGCCACCCAGCCCGGTCATTTCAGCGAGGATTCGGTCGGCAGCACCGCCGGACCGGAGCGCTCCATGGAGGGCATCGAGATCTCGCCGTCCGGCAATTCGGTCGGCCTGCCCGACGAGATGGCCAAGACCGGCGAGATCAAGCGCCAATATGAGCTCAACACGTCACTGGTGAAGTCCTTTCACAAGATGATGCTGCTGACGGTGAGGCGCTGATGGCCGATCCGCTTTCCCTCGCCTCCAAGATCGCCGCCTCCGGCCTGAAGGCCCAGGAGACACGTCTTCGCATCGTCTCGGAAAACCTTGCCAACGCGCAATCGACGGGAAGCACTCCGGGAGCGGATGCCTATCGCCGCAAGACCATCGGCTTCTCAGCCGAGATCGACCGCGCAAGCGGCGCATCCAAGGTGGGCATCACCCGCATTTCCACGGATCCGTCGGAGTTCGATGTCGAGTATGATCCGAGCAATCCTGCGGCCGACGCCAAGGGCATGGTGAAAATGCCGAATGTCAACATGCTCATCGAGCTTGCCGACATGCGGGAAGCCAATCGCTCCTACGAGGCAAATCTGCAGACGATCAAGCAGACCCGCGAACTGGTCTCCATGACCATAGACCTGTTGAGGTCGCAATGATCGACATGATTGGCGGCGTCGGCAAGCTGTTTCCCGGCACCCAGACCGAATCGGTCACGATGCCCGGAGTCGGGATCTCTCCGGGTGCGGTGAGCGGGCCTTCCTTCACGGATGTTCTGCAGTCGCTGAGTACCGACGTGGTCGGGAATCTGCGCAATGCCGAGACCCAGTCGCTGAGATCGGTGCACGGCGAGGCCGACACCCGCGAGGTTGTCGACGCGCTGATGTCGGCCGAGCAGTCGCTGCAGACTGCAATTGCCATCCGCGACAAGGTCGTATCCGCCTACCTCGAGATCACCAAAATGCAAATCTAAGGATCATGCCATGAAGGCCTTGGCCATCGCCGCGACGGGCATGAACGCCCAGCAGCTCAATCTTGAAGTCATCGCCAACAACGTGGCGAACATCAACACCACCGGTTTCAAGCGCGCCCGCGCGGAGTTCGCCGACCTGCTCTACCAGGTTGAACGCACCCAGGGCGTGCCCAACTCGGCCAACGACGCGATCATTCCGGAAGGCGCCCATATCGGCCTCGGCGTGAAGACCGCGGCGGTTCGCAACCTGCACATCCAGGGCAGCCTGGTGAGCACCTCGAACAAGCTGGATCTGGCCCTCGTCGGTCGCGGCTGGTTCCAGATCGAGGGCGCGGGCGGGGAGGCGATGTACACCCGGGCGGGAGCCTTCAACACCAATGCCAATGGCGAACTGGTGACGATTGACGGCTACAAGGTGGTGCCGGCCATCACCTTTCCGCAGGATACCTCGGAAATCGTCATCGGCCGCAGCGGCCAGGTCTTTGCCCGCATCGGCAACGACACAGCTCTGCAAAATCTGGGCCAGCTGACGCTGGCGAATTTTGTCAACGAGGCAGGCCTCGAAGCCCAGGGCGACAATCTCTTCCGGGAAACCCCCGCCTCGGGTCCCGCCATCATCGGCGTGCCCGACGATCCCGGCTATGCCAATATCCAGCAGGGATATCTCGAGGCCTCCAACGTTGATCCCGTCAAGGAAATCACCGATCTGATCT
Organism: Hoeflea marina; assembly: GCF_003182275.1. Classification (GTDB taxonomy): domain Bacteria; phylum Pseudomonadota; class Alphaproteobacteria; order Rhizobiales; family Rhizobiaceae; genus Hoeflea; species Hoeflea marina. The sequence goes on along the minus strand of NZ_QGTR01000003.1, from coordinate 5,316 downwards.
CGGCCCAGCGGGCCTATGAGATGAACTCCAAGATCATCCAGGCAGCCGACGAGATGGCCTCGGTCGTGTCGAAGAACCTTAGATAATTCGGAGCCGGGCAGACATGATGTTTCGCCGCACCCTCAACCAGATGTTCACCTCCGCGGGGCTCGTTGTCGTGGCGGGCCTCTTGCCGTTTGCCGCGGCATTCGCCCAGACCGCAGTCGTCCCCGCCCGCACCATCTATCCCGGCGAGACCATCGAAGGCAGCATGGTGAACGTGGTGGAGGTGACCAATCCGAACCTTGCCGGCGGATATGCCTCGGACGTTGGCGAGGTCGCCGGCTTCGTCAGCACGCGGACCTTGCTGCCCGGCCGGACCATTCCCGTGGCGGCGCTGCGCGAAGCCTGGACGGTGGAGCGCGGCAAGCCCGTCGACATGGTCTTCGCGGGCAACGGCCTGGTCATCACCGCGCCTGGAATGTCGCTGGAGAACGCCACTGCAGGGGCGTTGGTCAAGGTTCGCAACATGGATTCCGGCATCATCGTCTCCGGTGTGGTCAGGGCCGACGGCAGCATTCAAGTGCTGACCAAATGACCTGCTACACGACCCGTATCCTGACCTGCCTCACCGCACTGCTGCTGGTCGTCGCGTCCGCCGGCCCGGTGTCGGCTGCCTCGCGCATCAAGGACATCACATCGCTGCAGTCGGCCAGGGACAACCAGCTCATCGGCTACGGTCTCGTCGTCGGCCTGCAGGGTTCCGGCGACAGCCTTCGCAACTCCCCCTTCACCGAACAGTCGCTGCGCGCCATGCTGCAGAACCTGGGCATTTCCACCGAGGGCGGCGCCACGCGGGCCAACAACATCGCCGCGGTGATCGTGACAGCCAATCTTCCGCCGTTTGCCAGCCTGGGCTCGCGCATCGACGTATCCGTGGCCTCCCTCGGCGACGCCACGTCGCTGCGCGGCGGCACGCTTGTCATGACCTCGATGTCGGGCGCCGACGGCCAGGTCTATGCGGTCGCCCAGGGCGCTGTCGTGGTCTCGGGAATTCTCGCCGCCGGTGATGCGGCGACGCTGCAGCAAGGCATCACCACCTCTGGGCGGTTGCCTGGAGGCGCCATTATCGAACGTGAGATTCCCGCCAAGTTCAAGGATGTCGACGGGCTGGTCTATCAGCTGCGCAACCCGGACTTCACCACCGCAGTCGGCATAGCCGATGTGATCAACGCCTATGCGGGCAATCGCTACGGGGCCTCCATCGCCGAGGCCCGCGATTCCACCACCGTCGCCGTGCGCAAGCCGGCCAGTGCCGATCTGGCGCGGCTGATGGCGGAACTGGAAGGCCTGGTCGTGGAGACCGACAGTCCCGCGCGGGTGGTCGTCAATGAGCGCACCGGAACGATCGTCATCGGCAACGATGTCCGGGTCTCCAAGGTCGCCATCAGCCACGGCACGCTGACAGTGCAGGTCACCGAGACGCCGACCACGTCGCAGCCCGAACCGTTTTCGCTCGGCGTCACCAATGTCGATCCGCTGACCGACATCACCGCCGGCGTCGACGGCGGTCAGATCGCCATCATCGATGGCCCGAACCTGCGCACGCTGGTGGCGGGGCTCAACTCCATCGGCGTCAAGCCCGACGGGATCATCGCCATCCTGCAGGGCATCAAGTCCGCCGGCGCACTTCACGCAGAACTGGTATTGCAATGATCACGCCCGACGCTTCCCCTTTCTCCCGGTTCCCGTCCCGTTGCGGGTTGGCGCTTGTCCTGGGCGTCGCCCTGCTGGCGCCGGCGGCAATGGCGCAGGAGCAGGCCCAGCCGGCCCAGGGCGACGTCGTCTCGGATGAGGTGCGGGCCTTCTGCGGCAACATCATCGATGCGGCCCGCGACCAGCGCTATCTCATCCAGGCCAAGGAACTCAAGGACCTGCAGGCAGGCGTCGACGAGCGCATCGCAGTGCTCGAGCAGCGCCGCGACGAGTACCAGACCTGGCTTGCCAAGCGCGATGACTTCCTTCGCGTCGCCGAAGGCAAGTTGACCGACATCTACAAGAACATGAAGCCGGATGCGGCGGCCAAGCAGCTTGAAATCGTCAGCCCGGAGATCGCTGCGGCGATCATCATGAATCTGAGCCCCCGGCTTTCGAGCCAGATACTGAGCGAGATGGACGCCAAGACAGCGGCGAGCCTGACCGGAATCATCGCCAGTGCCGCGGCCCACCAGCCGCCAAAGGAACCCTCATGAAAAAGGCCGCCCTCATTCCGCTGCTGCTGTCAGCGCTGCTCTCCGGATGCGGATCGCAGACCCTGCGCGAAGTCGGCCGTGCGCCGTCGATGAGTCCGGTCGGCTCCGGCCTGTCCTACGGCGAGACTCCGCAGATGGCCACCTATCCCAAGCGCGCGCCGCAGCACGCCAGCAGCTTCTCGCTCTGGGACGATCGCAAGAGCAAGCTGTTCCAGGATTCCCGCGCCTCGGCCATCGGTGACATCCTCACCGTCGATCTCCGGATCAACGACAAGGCCAATTTCGACAATGCTTCCGACCGCAGCCGCACCAACACCAGCGGCATCAATGCGGATGTCAACATTCCGGCCATCGGCGCCGTCGGCGCCGGCGATCTGACGTTCGGCTCCAACACCTCCACCGCGGGCCAGGGCAAGACCAAGCGTTCCGAACAGCTCAACCTCCGGATCGCCGCGGTGGTCACCGGCATCCTGGAGAACGGGAACCTGGTCATTTCCGGTTCCCAGGAGGTGCGCGTCAACTACGAGCTGCGAATTCTCAACATCGCCGGGATCGTGCGCCCCTACGATGTCGACGCCCAGAATACCGTTTCCTACGACAAGATCGCCGAAGCCCGCGTGTCCTATGGCGGCCGCGGTCGCCTGAGCGAAGTCCAGCAACCTCCCGTCGGCCAGCAATTGGTCGACATCTATTCTCCGCTCTGATCGGGGGCGGCGGATGGCGGAGACCAGCCAGGATGAGGAAGGCGGCGGCAAGAAGAAGTCGGCTCTGATCCCGACCATTGCCGTGGTTCTTGTGCTGACTCTGATCGCGGGCGGGGGCGGATGGATGATGGGCGGAATCCTGGCTCCCCAGACGGTCGTTCCCGAAGACACCGCGGCGGCGCCCGCCGCAGCCGGCCACGCCGCCGCCGAGCCGGCGAAAGGCGCCCATGGCGAAGAGGAGGCCGGCCGGCCCAACGTCATTCAGCTTGAACCCATCACCACAAACCTGTCATACCCATCGGAGAACTGGATCCGAATCGAAGTGGCCCTGCTGTTCAGGGATTCGCCTGACGAGGCCATCGCCGACAAGATCCACCAGGACATCCTGTCTTATCTGCGCACCGTCTCGCTGCAGCAGATCGAGGGGCCGCGCGGCTTCCAGTATTTGCGGGATGATCTGCGCGAGCGCGTCGTGTTGCGCTCGGAAGGCCGCGTGACCGATCTGCTCTTCAGGACCTTTGTGATCGAATGACCCGTTTTCTCATAGCTCTGGGCTCGCTGCTGGCGGTTTCGACTGTTGCCTATGGACAGGGCTTTGATCCCGGCGCGCTCCAGTTGCCCGTCGACGGTTCCGTTGCCAGCTGGATCATCCGCACGTTCGGTCTGATCACGGTGCTGTCCGTGGCGCCCGGCATCATGGTGATGGTCACCAGTTTCCCCCGTTTCATCATCGCGTTCGCAATCCTGCGCTCCGGCATGGGCATGCAGTCGACGCCCGCCAACATGATCCTTGTCAGCCTGGCCCTGTTCATGACCTTCTACGTGATGGCGCCCACGTTCGACCGGGCCTGGCAGGACGGCATCAACCCGCTTCTGGAAAACCAGATCACCGAACAGCAGGCCATCGTGCTGGTGGCGGATCCATTCCGCAATTTCATGCTCGTCAACACCCGTCCCAAGGACCTGTCGCTGTTCGTCGACATTGCCGGTGAACGCGGCCAGACGACCGAGACCGACGGCAAGATCGACATGCGGGTTCTGGTGCCCGCGTTCATGATCTCGGAAATCCGGCGCGGTTTCGAGATCGGCTTCCTCGTCGTTCTGCCGTTTCTGGTGATCGATCTTGTGGTCGCCACCATCACCATGTCGATGGGCATGATGATGCTCCCGCCGACGGCGATCTCTCTGCCGTTCAAGATTCTCTTCTTCGTTCTCATCGATGGCTGGAATCTGCTGGTCGGAAGCCTGGTGCGCTCCTTCAACTAGAGCATCTCCGGGGGCCGTGAGGTTCACTTCGTCGCGGGACAATGCGACAAGCCAGCAACCTCGCCCGGCGCTGCGGGTGTGCGAAAGCCAAAGACCCCGGTTGCGCCTTGAGGCAGGGAGATGCCATGCGTGTCCACATGACTTGACCGGCCCAGCGCCCGCAGGTCCTCGGGCAACAGCGCCCGGTGCGTCTGCTCCCGCGTCCGGGCAACGTGCCCGGTTGCCGGGTCTCCGCTTTGCTTGGCGCGCGGGCGGCGGCTGCCGCAGACCCTGGCGGCGCTCCCTGCATTCCATCCCTCGTCTTCTGGAACCAGGTCTCCGACGCAGTGCCCGGCGCGTCGGCGCGTCTCGCCGCGCCCGTGCTGACGGTGGCTCGGACTGCCGCCTGTCTTGGCGGCCGCATGGCGCCATCCCTTGCAGGGTGCCGCGCCGGCTGCAGCGTCTTGCTGTTCGTTGCTTGCCGCGATGACTCATTCATCGTTAACCATGTCGGCATTGCTGAGGATTATCCTAAAAATTTAACGATATTGAAAGCGCGGCATGGGACTTTGCTTGCGACATGACGGGCACGGAACCCCTTCGTGAAGCAATCGGGTTCCAACAGGCATGAAGCCGGGCCGTCATCACCGGAAACAACAATCCGGTATGTCCCTCCAATGTATTGCGTAATCACAAGGGACTACCTTAATGACAAGCATCATGACAAACAGCTCGGCGATGTCCGCCCTGCAGACTCTGCGCTCCATCAACAATGATATGGAGACCACCCAGGGCCGCATCTCTACCGGCCTGAAGGTCGGAAGCGCTGCCGACAACGCCGGTTACTGGTCGATCGCCACCACCATGCGCTCCGACAACAAGGCACTCTCCACGGTTCAGGACGCCCTCGGACTCGGCGCCGCCAAGGTCGACGTCGCCTATACCGGCATGAACGCCTCGCTTGAAGTGGTCTCCGAGATCAAGTCGAAGCTGGTGGCCGCCCGCGAGCCTGGCGTCGACAAGACGAAGATCGACAAGGAGCTCACCGAGCTCAAGAACCAGCTCAAGAGCATCGCCACCTCGGCGTCGTTCTCCGGCGAGAACTGGCTCAACAACACCTCGACCGCCGCGGCCGG
>NZ_QGTR01000002.1:724236-1026206 GCF_003182275.1 Hoeflea marina | reverse complement strand
GGGGGGGGGGGGGGGGGGGGGGGGGGGGGGGGGGGGGGGGGGGGGGGGGGGGGGGTGGGGGGGGGGGGGGGGGGGGGGGGGGGGGGGGGGGGGGGGGGGGGGGGGGGGGGGGGGGGGGGGGGGGGGGGGGGGGGGGGGAGCCATGAACGCAAAGACATCCGCCACGCCGGACAGGGGCAGCGCCGCGAGCCGTTCCCGCGCCGCCTCGCCCGCCCTGGTGCGCCTGAGCCTGAAGCTGCTCGGCGCCGGCCCGGTGGTCATCCTCTTCGCCCTCATCATCCTGCTCGGGTTCCTGTCGCCCTATTTTCTCACCGGCCGCAACCTCGGCAACATCCTGGCGCAGACGGCGGTGATCGCGCTGGTGGCCATGGGCCAGCACATCGTCATTCTCACCCGCGGCATCGATCTCTCCGTCGGCTCCAACCTGGCGCTCGCCTCGGTCGTGGGGGCTCTGGTCTACAAGGGCACGGACTCGACGGTTCTCACGGTCGCGGCGATGATCATGAGCGGCGGGCTGGTCGGCGCCGTCAACGGGCTGGTCTATGTCTATGGCCGGCTGCCGCACCCCTTCATCATCACGCTGGCGACGCTGAGCATCGCAAAGGGCACGGCGCTGGAACTCGCCAATGGCCGCGCCATCCAGGGCATGCCCGACCTTGTCCGCGCCGTCGGCGGCGGCTCCGCCTACGGCATCCCGGGCTCGCTGTTCGTGGTGGCCGGCGTCGCCGCGCTGTTTGCCGTGATGGCGAAGACCATGGTCTGGGGCCGCTGGCTCTACGCGGTGGGCGGCAGGCCGGAAGCGGCGATGCAGATGGGCATTCCGGTCAGGCCGGTGCTGATCTCGGCCTATGTGATTTCCGGCCTCTGCGCCGGGCTCGGCGCGCTGCTTCTCGCCGGCCGCACCGACGCCGGATCGCCGCTGTTCGGCAACCTGCTCGAGCTCGACACCATTGCCGCCGTCATCATCGGCGGGGCGAGCTTCCTCGGCGGCCGCGGCCATATCGGCCACGCGCTGGTCGGCGCCATCATGATCGGCGTCATCCGCAACGCGCTCAACCTGCTCAATGTCGACATTTTCTTCCAGCTCATCGTCATCGGCGTGGTCATCGTGATCGCGGTCGAGGCCGACGTGCTGCGCAACCATCTCGAGGGCCGCATGCGCATGCTGCAGGCAGCTGGCCAGTCATGACCAGGGCCTTCGCCGTGTCCCGCTCCACCGATGTCGTGCTCGACGTGCGCAACGCCACCAAGCGCTTCGGCCCCGTTCTGGCGCTCGACAACGTCTCGATCCAGGCCCGCCGCGGCCATGTGCTGGCGCTTCTGGGCGACAACGGCGCGGGCAAGTCGACGCTGATCAAGTGCATCAGCGGCGTCCACCAGATCGACGAGGGCAGCATCTGGCTCGACGGCGCGCTTACGCTGCTCCGGTCGCCGGGCGACGCCCGCGAGGCCGGCATCGAGACTGTCTACCAGGACCTGGCGCTGTTCGACAATCTGACGCCGGCGCAGAATTTCTACGCCGGCCGCGAGATCGCCTTTCCGTCCTGGCTGCCGGCCGGCATGCGCTTCATGCGCCGGCGCGAGATGGAAAGCGTCACCGGCGAGGTGCTGGAGCGGCTCAAGGTGTCGCTGCCCGGCGCCGGCGCCACCGTGGCGCTGATGTCGGGCGGCCAGCGCCAGGCGGTGGCAGTGGCGCGGGCCTCGGTGTTCGCGCGCAAGGTGGTGATCCTCGACGAGCCGACGGCGGCGCTGGGCCTGCGCGAATCGCGCAAGGTGCTCGACCTGATCGCCCAGCTCCGCGACGAGGGCAACGCCGTCATCCTGATCACCCACAACATGGAACATGTCACCGAACTGGCGAGCCTGGCCGTGGTTTTGCGGCAGGGGCGCAAGGTCGGCGAGTTGATACCGACGAAGGCGAACCAGCACGATCTGATCTCGATGATCGTCGGTGCCTGAGGCGAAGCCGCCCGGGGCGGCGGGAGGAGGTCGCGAACCGGAGTCTTCCGGGACGCACACGAGGACCGGCGAAAACGCCGGCCAAATCTGGAGGAGTGAACATGCGAAGATACATCAAGCTTCTGGGAGGACTGGCGATCGTGGGGACGTTGAGTTCCCCCGCATTCGCCGACCCGGTGAAGATCGGGTTCATCACCAAGTTCCCGGTCGAATTCTATTCCACCATGGAAAACGCCGCCAAGGCCTATGCCGAGGCGCATCCAGACGTGGAGATCGTCTACGGCCAGGGCCAGTCGGGCACCGACATCGAGGGCCAGATCGCGCTCATCGAATCCATGGTCACGCAGGGCGTCCAGGGCATCGCCATCACCCCGGTCGACCCGACGGTGGCTCCGGCGCTCGACAAGGCGATCGCGGCCGGCGCCAAGATCGTGCTGATGGACAACGACATCCCGGGCTGGACCGGCAAGACGGCGCTGGCCACGACCAACAACTACAATGCCGGGATGATCGCCGGCACCTATCTCAAGGGCGTGCTCAAGGATGGCGACAAGATCGGCATTCTCGAAGGGGTGCCCGGGGTGCCGGCGCTCGACGACCGGGTGACCGGCATGCTCAAGGGTCTCGAAGGCGTGGCCGTCGAGGTGGTCGGCCGCGGCGGCACCAATTGCACCCAGGAACTCGGCGTCTCGGTCGCCGAGGACATACTGACGGCCAATCCCGACCTCAAGGCGATCTACGCCGCCTGCGGCCCTCCGGCGGTGGGCGCCACCCAGGCGATCGAGAATGCCGGCATCGCCAATGACGCCATCGTCATGGTCGGCTTCGACGCCTGCTGCGGCGAACTCGACAAGGTGGTCTCCGGCCAGGAGGACGCCACCGTGGCACAGTACCCGGCCAAGATGGGCGAGCTGGGCGTCGATTCGCTGGTCAAGGCGATACGGGGCGAAAGCGTCGAGGAACTGGTTGATACCGGGGCCGGGCTGGTCACCGCCGAAAATGTGAAGGACTTCCAGTAGTCCGGGCATGCACGACAAGGGGGTCGGCGGTCCGCCGCCGGCCTCCCGCGCAACGGGGCTTGCGCACCCTGCCCCGATCGGCTCACATGCCGTCGCATCAGCCCCGCCTCAGCCAGGAAGTGACGAGCAATGTCCTTGATGAACAGTGTCATGTGTACCCGTCCGGGGCATCTTGAGCGTCGCCAGATTTCCCGACCGCAACGGCGCGAGGGCGAGGTTCTGCTCAGGATCCGGCGGATCGGCATCTGCGGAACCGACTACCACATATTCGAGGGCAGCCATCCCTATCTCGCCTACCCGAGGATCATGGGCCACGAACTGGCGGCCGAAGTGCTCGAGGCGCCGGCGGGCAGCGCGTTCGCCACCGGCGAGCCCGTCATCGTCAATCCCTATCTCGCCTGCGGCACCTGCCACGCCTGCAGGACGGGCAAACCGAACTGCTGCATGGCGATCGCGGTTCTCGGCGTGCATCGCGACGGCGGCATGTGCGAAGAACTGTCGATCCCCGAACGGAATGTTCTCGCAGCGGGCGGACTGTCGCTCGATGCCTGCGCAACGGTGGAGTTCCTGGCAATCGGCGCACACGCTGTCCGGCGCGGCTCCATCGGTCCCGGCGACCGGGTTCTCGTCGCCGGCGCCGGCCCGATCGGGCTTGGAACGGCGATCTTCGCCCGTCTCGCGGGGGCCAGCGTCCACATCACGGATCTCGACCCGCGCCGCCTGGCGGAAGCCTGCCCGATCGTCGGCGACTGCCAGTCCATTGTGGCGGGCGAAACCGCCGCGGCGGAGATCGCCCGTCTGACCGGCGGCGACGGCTTCGATGCCGTCTTCGACGCAACCGGAAACCTCGCCTCGATCCAGTCCGGCTTCCTCCGCGTCGCTCATGGCGGTCGCTACATCCTGGTGAGCGTCGTCAACGAGACGGTGAGCTTTGCCGATCCGGAATTCCACAAGCGGGAGATGAGCCTGATCGGCAGCCGCAACGCCACCAGGGCCGATTTCGACACCGTGATCGCCGCGCACAAGGCCGGGCAAATCCCGCTCGACCGGATCATCACCCACCGCACCGATCTCAAGGGCGCCATCTCCGACCTGCCGCGCTGGACGCACGAAAAGGACGGCCTGATCAAGGCCGTGATCACGCTCGACTAGGCCGCGGGCCTGCCCCGACGGCCCATGCCGCCGTTTTGCGGCCGACAGAACAGCCCCAAACGGGCCGCCAAGACCGTCAACATCTGCTGCAATGCACCAAAGCCCTTGCAAATCCGGCCGATTGAGGCCAGAAGCGCGGGCATGCTGACCATAACAAACCTCTCCGCCCGTATCGCCGGACGCCTGTTGATCGACAATGCCTCGCTGGCGCTGCCAGCCGGCATCAAAGCCGGCCTTGTCGGTCCCAACGGCGCGGGCAAGTCGACGCTGTTCAAGATCATCACCGGCGAGATGGCGACCGAGACCGGCCACACCTCGATTCCGAAGCAGACCCGCATCGGCCAGGTGGCGCAGGAAGCGCCGTCGGAGGAAACCTCGCTGGTCGAGATCGTGCTGCGCGCCGACCTTGAGCGCAGCCGGCTGATGGCGGAGGCGGAAACCGCCACCGACCCCTCGCGCATCGCCGAGATCCAGATGCGGCTGGTCGACATCGACGCCCATTCGGCCGAAGCCCGCGCCGCCTCGATCCTTGCCGGCCTCGGCTTCGACCAGGCGGCGCAGCAGCGCCCGGCCTCGTCCTTCTCCGGCGGCTGGCGCATGCGCGTGGCGCTGGCCTCGGTGCTGTTTTCCGAGCCCGACCTGCTGCTGCTCGACGAGCCGACCAACTATCTCGATCTCGAGGGCACGCTGTGGCTGGAGGACTATATCCGCCGCTACCCGCACACCGTGCTGATCATCAGCCATGACCGCGACCTCCTGAACACGGCCGCCAACGCCATCGTGCATCTCGACCAGAAGAAGCTCACCTTCTATCGCGGCGGCTTCGACCAGTTCGAGCGCCAGAAGGCCGAGCGCGACGAGCACCAGACCAAGGCGCGCGAAAAGAGCCTTGCCGCCCGCAAGCACATGGAGGAGTTCGTCGAACGCTTCCGCGCCAAGGCCTCGAAGGCCCGCCAGGCGCAGTCGCGCATCAAGGCGCTCGAGCGCATGGGCACGGTCGACGCCGTCATCGAGAACAATGTCCGCGGCTTCTCCTTCCCGCGGCCCGACCGCGGCGTCGCCTCGCCGATCATCGCCATCGAGGGCGGTTCGGTCGGCTACACGCCGGGATCGCCGATCCTGACCCGGCTCGACCTCCGGATCGACGCCGACGACCGCATCGCGTTGCTCGGCTCGAACGGCAACGGCAAGTCGACCTTCGCCAAGTTCATTGCCGGACGGCTGGAGGCCGAGGGCGGCAATCTCAGGATCGCGCCGCAGCTCAAGACCGGCTTCTTCGCCCAGCACCAGATGGACGACCTGATCCCCGGCGAATCCGCCGTCGCCCATGTTCGCGCGCTGATGCCGGACGTGCCGGAGGCCCGCGTGCGTGCCCGCGTCGCGCAGATGGGGCTCACCGCCGAGAAGATGAACACGCCGGCCAAGGACCTCTCCGGCGGCGAGAAGGCGCGGCTCCTGATGGGCCTGTCGGCCTTCCACGCGCCCAACCTGATGATCCTCGATGAGCCGACCAACCATCTCGATATCGACAGCCGCGCGGCGCTGATCCGGGCGCTCAACGATTTCCCCGGCGCCGTCATCCTCATCAGCCATGACCGCCATCTGATCGAGGCCACCGTCGATCGGCTGTGGATCGTCAAGGACGGCACTGTCTCCGTCTTCGACGGCGACCTCGAGGACTACCGCCAGCAGGTCGTCGGCGGCGGGTCCAACTCCGGCAAGTCGGCCAAGTCGGGCGACGGCGAGAAAATGTCGAAGGCCGACCGCCGCCGGCAGGCCGCCGACCTGCGCTCGAGCCACGCGCCGATGAAGAAGAAGATCAACGAACTCGAGGCCTTGACGGAAAAACTTGGCAAGGCGATTCAATCGCTCGACGCCGAGCTCGCCAGTCCCGAACAGTTCGCCGATGCGCCCTACAAGATCACCCAGAAGACCAAGCAGCGCGCCGAGCGCGCCGCGGAGCTGGCCAAGGTCGAGGAAGAGTGGGTCAGGCTTTCGGCCGAATACGACGAGGCCGTCACCGTAAATTGAGGCAGCGTCCGGTTCCGCGAGCGCAGATCGATCCTGTCCGGCCTGCCGGTTGACCTGACATCCCCTGCCCCTGTACGCGCGCTCAAATGTTCGTCATTTGACGCCTATTTTGCCGTCATCTGACGAGTAAGGAACAAGGCGATGTCCCTGATCGAATCCTATGGCGGCACTGGCGGCGGCATGGCGACGTCGCAGCCCGCGCGCATCGGCGCGTTGCTCGGGCTTGATGCCCCGACCCAGCTTGACGATGTCGGTCTTGCCGCCCGCGTCGCCGAAGGCCTGCTGCCTGCCTCGGCAGATGCGCTCGGCCGATTTGTCGGCATGCCGTTCGTGCTCGGATCCCTGATTCCGGAGGCCACTTTGCGGCGGGCGCGAAAGGGGAGCAAGCCCTTGTCACGCCAAATGAGCGAACGGCTCTACGAGGTCAGCCGGGTGATTGACGCCGCGGGGCTGAGCTTCCACGGCGACGGCGAGGCGATGACCCGCTTTCTCGAGCGGCCGCATGCATTGCTCGGAGGCAGGTCGCCCCTCGACATGGCGCAATCGAGCTCGGCGGGGGCTGACGCGGTGATGAACCTGATCCGCCGCGCCGACGCCGGCGTGGCGCTGTGAGCGGCGCCTGACCGCGCCCCGGCAGTTGCGCGAGCAGATCAAGGTCTACCGCATCGGCGACCCGCTGGGAGAATTTCCGATCTGGAGCGACGGCGGCGCCCGGCTGGTTTCGGGCCGCTGGCACGAGGCCGGGTCCCCGGTGGTCTATGCCTCCGAGCACTATTCCACCGCCAGGCTCGAAAAACTCGTGCATTTCGGCGGCGAGATGCCGCAAAACCAGCACTTCATCGAGATCGCCGTTCCGGCGGGCGTGAGCTACGAAGTGGCCAATGCCGACCTGCTCGACGGCTGGGCGTCACCCAATGGCGCAACAGCCCGCCAGTTCGGACAGAAGTGGTATGGTGAGCAACGGTCGGCCGTCCTGCTCGTGCCATCGGTGGTGGCGCGGATGGAACGAAATCTGGTCTTCAACACCGCCCATCGGGACTTTGCCCGGATAAGGCCAGGGCTCGAAACGCCGATCTGGTGGAACGACCGCCTGTTCGGATAGCCGGGCCCCTCGCCGCTCGAGGCCTCCGGAAGCCTACTTGGCCTTGGGACCCTTGCCATTGGCCGCTTTGGCGCGTTCATCGACGCGCTCGGCGCCCTTCTTGAGGTGCGAGCCCTTGGCCGCCTCGACGTCCAGTTCCTCCTTGCGGGCCTCCTTCTTGAAGCCGGCGGAAGCCTTCGCGCCCTTGGCGGACTTGTCCAGATTCTGCGTGGTGGTCGGTTTCATCTCTCATCTCCCAGCGCGCACGATCGCGCGCCGGATTCAACGCCACCGCAGGGAAACGGTTCCTTCACCCGTATGCGGGCGGAAGAGTCGCTCGAGCCGCGGTGAAGCCTTCGTTCAGGCCTTCTTCTCCCAGCGCCGGTCCTGCGTCTGCTGCCAGTAGGTGAGCGTATGGCCGTCCGCCTTCAGCGCCTTCCACTGGGTGCGGGCGAGGTCGAGCTGGCCCTGGTCGTGGCCGTCGAACATGAACACCAGCCGCTCGCAGCCCTCCAGCGCGGGCACATCGGCGCCGTCGACGACGAAGCGCACCGTCGAGCCGTTGGCGGCGTCGGCCGACAGGGTCAGCAGCACCGGCTGGCGCGCCGTCGAATCCGGCCCCGCCGGGCCGCGGTCGATGTCATGGGGCAGGAAACTGTCGTCGCGGAAGGTCCACAGATGCGAATCCAGCGCGTCGCGGCGCTCTTCCGATCCCAGATGCACCGAGACCATCCAGCCGCGCTCGACGCTCTTCTCCAGAAGCGGCGGCAGGGCGTCCTCCAGGCGGGATTCGGTGAGATGGTAGAACAGCGCCTCGGCCATTGCCCCGGACTCCCCGCTCAGGCTTCGTAGTTCGCGCGCACCAGCTCGTCGAGCAGCCGGACGCCGAAGCCCGAGCCCCAGGACACGTTCACGTCGGTCGACGGCGATCCCATGGCGGTGCCGGCAATGTCGAGATGCGCCCAGGGCGTGTCCTTGACGAAGCGCTTGAGGAACTGCGCGGCGGTGATGGCGCCGGCATGGCGGCCGCCGGTGTTCTTGACGTCGGCGAACCGGGAATCGATCATCTTGTCGTATTCGGCGCTCATCGGCATGCGCCAGACCCGTTCCTCCGTCACTTCGCCAGCCTTGGTCAGCTGTGCCGACAGGGCGTCGTCATTGGAGAACAGCCCGGCGTGCTGGTTGCCGAGCGCGACCAGGATGGCGCCGGTGAGCGTCGCCAGATTGATCATCGCCGTGGGCGCGAAGCGCTCCTGGCAGTACCACAGCGCGTCGCAGAGCACGAGACGGCCCTCGGCATCGGTGTTGATGACCTCGATGGTCTGGCCGGACATCGAGCGCACGATGTCGCCCGGGCGCTGGGCGGCGCCGTCAGGCATGTTCTCGACCAGGCCGATGATGCCCACGGCATTGACCTTGGCCTTGCGGGCGGCGAGCACGTGCATGAGGCCGATGACGGCCGCGGCGCCGCCCATGTCGCCCTTCATGTCCTCCATGCCGCCGGCGGGCTTGATCGAGATGCCGCCGGTGTCGAAGACCACGCCCTTGCCGACGAAGGCCACGGGCTTCGTCTTGGCCTTGCCGCCGTTCCACTGCATGATCGCCATGCGCGGCGGCCGCGCCGAACCCAGCGAGACGCCGAGCAGCGCCTCCATCTTCAGCTTGCCCATTTCCTTTTCTGTGAGGATCTCCACCTTCATGCCCAGCGCCTCGAGTTCCTTGGCCTTGGCGGCGAATTCCACCGGGCCCAGGACGTTGGCCGGCTCGTTGACCAGGTCGCGGGCGAGCCTGACGCCGTCGGCCACCGCTTGGCGATCGGCAAAGGCTTTCCTGCAGCCGGCTGCGTCCGTGTGGACGATGGTCACCTTGACCTTGCGGTCGCTGATCTCGTCGTCGTCCTTCCGGCGGGTCTTGTAGGTGTCGAACGAGTAGCCGCGCATGATCAGCCCCAGCGCGATGTCGGCCGCGGTGTCGGCGGACTCGTCGCCGCCGAGCAGCACCGTGAGCTGGTCCGCCTTGCGCAGCAACGTGAAGATCTTGCCGCCGATGCGCATCCAGCCATGCGCCGTCAGCGCGGAGACATCACCGGTGCCCACCAGCGCGATGCGGTCGGCCGGCGAATCCTTGGGCGCCAGCAGTTCGACGGTGGACCACGCCTTGCCGGTGAACCCCGCGACCTCGACCGCCCGGTCGAGCACTGCGGCCCGATCGATGGCCCGGATCACGGCGGGGACCGGAGTGCCCGGAGCGCCGAGCGCGACGGCAAGACCGCCCTTGACCTTTTCGGTCTTGGCGAAGGAAATATCGATCGTGACGGACATGGCTGCTCCTGAAGGCGGGTCTGGTGATCTGGCAAACGGCGATCATCATGCTTTCCGCCCAGAACGCAAGGCCCGCGATCTGGGCGATTGCGCCGCGCCGCAACACAGGCAAGAATGCATTAACCGAGTTTGTTTGCGCCATATTATCCAATTTCAAGCCATATGGGCATGGCGCAATGTTGACACAGGCTACGGGCATTAGGCATGTGGCGCGACCGAACCGGCGTCTAATCAAGGCGGATGGCCCGCGGGGGCATTTGCCGGACGGAGCATATGAAGCAGATCGAGCGATACATCTTCCGGCGCATGGCGACCCTGACCTTCTGGTCGCTGATCGCCGCGACGACGCTGGTGCTGACGACCCAGGTGCTGCTCCGGATTGATATCCTGACGACCACCGGCCAGGCGCTTTCGGCGTTTCTCAAGCTCGCCGGAACGCTGGTGCCGTCTGTGATGGTGATCGTGGTTCCCTTCGCGCTGCTCATCGGCGTCGGCCAGGTGCTCTCCGGGATGAATGCCGACAGCGAGCTCGTGGTGATGGAGGCCGCCGGAACCAGCCCGCGCACGGTGCTCAAGCCGGTGCTGCTCTTGTCGGTCCTGCTGTCGCTGTTCGTGCTGCTGGTCAGCAATTTCGTCGAGCCCTGGGCCAACCGCAAGCTGTACAGCGTGATGGCCTCGGCGCAGTCCGACCTGTTCTCGGTCGCCGTGCGCTCGGGCACCTTCCAGCGCATCGAGGACGGGCTCTACGTGCAGATCAACGAGAAGAAGCCGGGCGGCGAACTGGCCGGCATCTTCCTGTCCGACACACGCACCGAGGGCCGGGAACTGGTCTATTTCGCCCAGCGCGGCAGCGTGCAGAAGATCGGCGACATCACGCTGCTCTACATGACCGACGGCGAAGTGCAGCAGCGCGACGCGGGCAGCGACCAGATCTCGATCGTCAGCTTCAGCTCCTACGCGCTCGACATGGCCGCGTTCCTGCCGGCAAGCGGCGGCGGGGTGCGGCGACCCAACGAACAGCCGACGAGCTACCTGCTCGACCCGCCCGCCGACGACTACTTCGTCGTCAACGCCAATCACATCATGAAGAGCGAGATCGTGCGCCGCTTTTCGACCTGGCTCTATCCGCTGGTCTTCGGCCTGATCGCCTTCACCTTCCTCGGCAAGGCCCATTCCAACCGCCAGGAGCAGGTCCAGAACGTGCTCTTGGTCACCGGGATCACGCTCGGGCTGCGCGGCCTCGGATTCTACACCGGGGACTCCGCCGGACGGCTTCCCGCGGCCGAGATCACATCCTATGCGGCGCCGCTTGCGGCCATCGCGATCTTCGGGCTGCTTGCCGCCACCGGCCGGACGCTGACAATTCCGAAGCGCTGGGCGCAGCTCAATGCGTTCCTCCTCGACTGGATCCAGCGCCGGCTCGGCCTGCAGAACCCGTCCGCCTCGGAGGGACGGCCATGAGGCTCTATCCCGGCGTTGTCTGGCGCTATTTCTTCCGGCGCTATGTCGTCACGCTGCTCGCCTACAGCGCGGCGATCCTTTTCATCATCCTGCTGGTCGACTTCAACGAATCCTCGCGCCGCATATCCGCATCGGAGAACTACACGATCGCCATCGGCATCTATCTCTCGGCCCTGCGCCTGCCGATGGTGATGCAGACCGCCCTGCCCTTCGTGGCGCTGATCGCCTCGATCGTGACGCTGACCCAGCTCAACCGCAAATACGAGCTCGTCGTGGTTCGTGCCGCCGGCATCTCGGCCTGGCAGTTCCTGGCGCCGCTGATCGTGGCCAACCTCCTGCTCGGCCTGTTTTCCATCATGGTGCTCAACCCACTCTCGGCCAATTCGACGTCGCTGGCGGAATCGATGATGCTCGAGCAGGGCCTCGGCTCGACCCGGAAAGGCGCCGACAAGACGGTGCCGTGGCTGCGGCAGCGGACCGAGCAGGGCGACACCGTCATCGGCGCGCGCGAGAGCGCCGACGGCGGCACGCGTCTCGGCAATGTGACCTTCTTCCGCTTCGACTCCGACAACCACCTGCGCGACCGCCTGGAAGCCAAGTCGGTGGTGCTGGCCGAAGGCGAATGGCAGCTGACCGACATCATCCGCTTCCGCGCCAACGAGAAGCCCGAGCGCATCGACAGCCTCGCCATTCTGACCAATCTGCAGGCCGAATTCCTCGGCGAATCATTGGCTTCTCCGGATTCCGTGTCGTTCTTCGATCTGCCCTCGAAGATCGCCGCGGCGCAGTCCTACGGCATGCCGGCCAACGCCTATGCGATGCAATTGCACCGCCTGATCGCCCAGCCCGCGCTGCTGGCGGCAATGACGCTGATCGCCGCCGTCGTGTCGCTGAAATTTGTGCGCTTCGGGCAATCTTTATCGGTGGTTCTGGGTGGAATCCTGGCGGGCTTCGTGCTCTATGTCGTTTCCGACCTGATCCAGTCATTCGGGAACGCCGGAACCATCCCACCTTTCGTGGCGGCCTGGCTTCCGGTGCTGGTCGCGTCGGCGTTGGGGACGACAATACTTCTCCACAAGGAGGACGGATAGTGGCGCCAGTACGCCGGTCAGAAACGGCTGCTTTTCTCGCTGCGCTTCGCGCCGGCGTGGCTGCGTGCGCCATCGGCCTCGCCTTTGCCGGCGCCGCCCAGGCGCAAGCCCAGCCTCCGCTCGATGTCTCCGTCCCCGCGGACGCGAAGATGCTGCTCGCCGCCGACCAGCTGATCTACGATCATGATTCGAGCCTGGTGATCGCCACCGGCGGCGTCCAGATCGATTACGGCGGCTACCAGCTGGTGGCCGAACGGGTCGAGTACGACCAGAGAACCGGCCGCGTGCGCGCCAGCGGCAAGGTCGAGATGCTGGAGCCGGGCGGCAACCGCATCTATGCCGACAATCTCGACGTCACCGACGATTTCTCCGACGGCTTCGTCAACGCGCTCCGAATCGAAACGCCGGACAACACCCGCATCATCGCCGAAAGCGCCGAGCGCAGCGGCGGCACCGAGACGACGTTCAACAACGGCGTCTACACCGCCTGCGAGCCCTGCAGGGAAAATCCGGCCAAGGCGCCGTTCTGGCAGATCAAGGCGCGCAAGGTGATCCAGAACGGCGTCACCCAGACCGTCCGGCTGGAGCGCGCCACGTTCGAACTCTTCGGCATGCCGATCGCCTTCCTGCCCTATCTGGAGCTGCCCGACCACCAGGCCAAGCGCAAGTCCGGGTTCCTGCAGCCGAGCTTTTCCGTCACCGACGAACTCGGCTTCGGCGCCGGCATCCCCTATTACTACGTGATCTCGCCGTCGATGGACGTGACCGTGACCGGCACCGGCTACACCAAGCAGGGGTTTCTCGCCGAAGGCGAATTCCGGCAACGGTTCGAGAACGGCGAGGTCATCCTGCGGATGGCAGGGATCTCGCAGAACAACCCCGACAATTTTGATGCGAGCGCAGGCTATAGCACAGTCGACGGGTCGGTCACCGAGCGCGGCTTCATCGCCTCCGAGGCCAAGTTCGAGATCAATCCGCGCTGGACCTTCGGCTGGGACGTGATGCTGCAGAGCGACCGGAATTTCGCCCGCACCTACGGGCTGCAAGGCTATGGCGATGTCCGCCACACATCCGAGGTCTATCTCACCGGGCTTGCCAACCGCAGCTTCTTCGATCTGCGCGCCTACAAATTCGACGTGCAGGATGATTGGATCGACAGCACTCAGGACAAGGAGCAGGCGCTGGTCTATCCGGTGCTGGACTACAACCGCATCTCCCCCCGGTCGGTGGCCGGCGGCGAACTGGCGCTCAACGTCAATGTGCAGAACCTGTCGCGGGAGAACGAGGATCGGCTTGGTGTGCTGGAACGCTATCCCGGGCTCGAGGGCGAAAGCGCCCGACTGACCGCGGAACTCGAGTGGAAGCGGACCTTCACGACGGCCCAGGGCCTGCGGCTGACGACGTTGTTGGCGGCGCGCGCCGATGGCAATTATCTCGACCTGACAGGACCGAGTGGCACCTATTCCGGCTTGGAATCCAATGGCTCGACCGGCCGCGGCATGGTCACCGCGGGGCTGGAGGCCAGCTATCCGATCCTGATGACCACGGCGAACTCGACCCATGTGATCGAGCCGATCGCACAGGTCTTCGTCCGCCCCAACGAGCAACTGTCCGGCGGCCTGCCCAACGAGGACGCGCAGAGCTTCGTCTTCGACACCACCAGCCTGTTCGATCGCGACAAGTTTTCCGGCTACGACCGCATCGAGGGCGGCACCCGGGCCAATGTCGGCGTGCGCTACACCGGCAGCTACTCCAACGGCATGACCACCTTCGCCACCTTCGGCCAGTCCTATCACCTGGCCGGCCTCAACTCGTTCACCACCACCGATCTGGTCGGGGCCGGGCTCGATTCGGGCCTTGAATCGCGCGCATCGGACTTCGTGGCGATGGCCGGCGTCACCTCGCCCGCGGGCATCACCCTGTCCGGTTCGGGCCGCTTCGACAACGAGGGCTTGTCGCTCAAGCGCGGCGACCTGACCGCCGGGCTTGCCCGGGGGCCGTTTTCGGGAACATTCACCTATTCCGACGTCGCCGCCCAGAAAGGCTACGGTGCCACCCAGGACCGCCGCGAGCTCAAGGGCGCGGCAACACTGCGGTTCACGGAAAACTGGAGCGTCTCGGGGGCCGCCAGCTACGACCTCGAGAGGCAGAAATTCTACCGCTCCGGCGTCGGCCTTGCCTATGGCGACGAATGCGTCGAATTCGCCATCAGCTATCAGCGGCTGCTCGACGACAACAAGCCCGAGACCCGCGACTGGAGCATCGCCGCGCGCCTGAGCTTCCGGACGCTCGGCGACATCAATTACTCCACCGTGGATGAAAACCTGTTCTAGGTTCCGGGATTGCCGCATGGCCGGCGGCGAATTCAAACTCACTACGTCCGGACCTGCTCCGGACGTATCCGACATGGGCGGGCGGCCTCGCGCAGAAGCGCATCGCCAGAATTCGGATTCACGCGATGCGCTTCTGCTCTTTCTAATTATGCATGTCGTAATCCCGAAACCGCCGCACACTTTCGGGCGACATGCATCAGGGTCATGCTTTTGCCGCAAGGATCGGGCAAGAACACCCGATCATCGATCTGCGACAGAATCCGCCCGGCGCATTGAAAGCCGGAAGGATGCAAGGTAGGTGAAGAGGCGTGGCAGATGTTCGCTTTGCCGCCTGGGGGCAGCCTGCATGCGATCGAGATCCAATGGCATTGGAACGAAAAGGACCAGAGGCATGAAGATATTTGCGACATTCCGCATCACCGGGCTCGCGGCGGCGACAGTTCTGGCCCTGCTCGCAGCCCCGGCCACGCAATCGCCGGCCTTTGCGGCAAGTGAAATCAAGATCATCGTCAACAACCAGGCGATCACCAGCGTCGACATCGCCCGCCGCGTCGCGTTCCTGCGGCTGCAGCGCGCCAAGGGCGCTTCCACCGAAATGGCCAGGAAGCAGCTGGTCGACGAGGCCCTGAAGCTGCAGGAAGCCAGGCGTCTCGGCGCCATCGTGCCCGATGCCCAGGTCGACGCCTCCTTCGACCGCTTTGCCAACAGCAACAAGATGACCGGCAAGCAGATGTCCCAGGTGCTGGCCCAGGCCGGCGTGACGGCGGGACACTTCAAGAACTTCATCCGCGTGCAGATGAGCTGGCCGCGCGTCGTCCAGGCTCGCTACGGCGGTGGCGGCGGCAAGATGAGCGGCGCCGATCTGGTGGCCAAGATGCTCGAAAGCGGCGGCGAAAAGCCCTCGACCACGGAATATATCCTGCAGCAGGTGATCTTTGTCGTGCCCGCCGCCAAGCGCTCCAACTCGATGATCGCCGCGCGCAAGCGCGAAGCCGACCAGCTGCGCGGACGCTATTCGGGTTGCGAGGGCACCCGCGAGGTGGCGGTCAGCCTGCGTGACGTCACCGTCCGCGAACTCGGCCGTTTCCTGCAGCCGCAACTGCCGCCGGACTGGAAGCCGCTGATCGAGAAGACGAAGGCCGGCCAGGCCACGACGGCGCGCGTGACCGATCGCGGCATCGAATTCATCGGCGTGTGCTCGACCAAGACCGTGTCGGACGACGTTGCCGCCGAAATGGTCTTCCGCGCCGAGAACACCGAAACGGACGAGAGCCAGAACTCGAAGGATTTCCTCGAGGATCTTCGCAAGCGCGCCGTCATCGCCAACCGCTGAACAGGACATCTCCATGACCGCACCGCGTAGCGCCCTGGCGGTCAGCATGGGTGATCCCGCCGGCATCGGCCTCGACCTGTGCCTGGCCGCCTGGCTGGCGCAGGCGGGAGGCGACATTCCCGCCTTCTTCCTGGTCGGAGATCCCGACGCGCTGGCCGCCCGGGCCGAGCTTCTCGGCCTGGCGGTTCCGATCGAGGAGGCCACGCCGGAGCAGGCCGCCGGCCGCTTCGGCGCCGCCCTGCCCGTGGTGGTCGCGCGCTGCGCCGTCGATCCGGTTCCCGGTTCGCCCGACAGCGCCAACGGCCAGGCCATCATCGGCGCCATCCGCCAGTCCGTCGAGCTGGTCATGGCCGGCCGGGCCCGGGCGCTGGTCACCAGCCCGATAGCCAAGTCCGTGCTCTATGCCGCAGGCTTCGGCTTCCCCGGCCATACCGAATATCTCGCGGCGCTCGCTGAGGAACATGCCGGCGCGAAGGTGACGCCGGTGATGCTGCTGGCTGGCCCGCATCTGCGCGTGGCCCCGGTCACCATCCATATTCCGCTCTCTCAGGTGCCGCTGGCGCTGACCACCGAGGCGATTGTGCAAACCGGGCGGATCATCGCGGCAGACCTCAACCGCCGCTTCGGCATAGAAGCGCCGCGGCTGGCGATCTCGGGGCTCAACCCGCATGCGGGCGAAAGCGGCACGCTCGGCGGCGAGGACGACAGCATCATCGCACCGGCGGTGCGGCAGCTGCAGGCGCTCGGCATCGACGCCGTCGGCCCGCTGCCCGCCGACACCATGTTCCACGAGGAGGCGCGCGCCGGCTACGACGCGGCCGTCTGCATGTATCACGACCAGGCGCTGATCCCGGCCAAGGCTCTCGGCTTCCACGACAGCGTCAATGTCACGCTCGGACTGCCCTTCATCCGCACCTCCCCCGATCACGGCACCGCCTTCACGCTCGCCGGCAAGGGGGTTGCCCGTCCCGACAGCCTGATTGCGGCGCTGCGTCTGGCCGACCGGATGGCCGGCACCGAAGCCGCCCTGGCCGGGACCGCGCGCGCCGAATCGATGTCGCGATGAGTCTTTCCTTCGACGGCCTGCCGCCGCTGCGCGACGTGGTCGCCAGACATGGCCTCGACCCGCGCCGGGCACTGGGGCAGAACTTCCTCTTCGACCTCAATCTGACCCAGAAGATCGCCCGCACCGCCGGCCAGCTCGAGGGCTTCACCGTCTTCGAGATCGGCCCCGGCCCGGGCGGCCTGACGCGGGCGCTCCTGTCGCTGGGAGCGACGCGGGTCGTGGCCATCGAGCGCGATCCGCGCGCGCTGCCGATCCTGGCCGAGATCGGCGCCCACTATCCGGGCCGGCTCGAGGTGATCGAGGCCGATGCGCTGAAGGTCGATCTCGCTGAACTCGCCGGCGGCAAGCCCGCCAAGATCGTCGCCAACCTCCCCTACAATATCGGCACGCAGCTCCTGATCAACTGGCTCACCGCCGACCCTCGGAACCCGTTCTGGACCTCGATGACGCTTATGTTCCAGCGCGAGGTCGGCCTGCGCATCGTGGCCGAGCCAGATTCCGATCACTACGGCCGGCTCGGCGTGCTGGCCGGCTGGCTCACGCAATCGGCAATGATGTTCGACGTGCCGCCGCAGGCCTTCACGCCGCCGCCGAAGGTGACCTCGACAGTGGTGCAGCTGGAACCGCGCGCGGACCCGATCGAATGCGACCTGGCGGCGCTGGAACGCGTCACCCAGGCCGCATTCGGCCAGCGCCGCAAGATGCTGCGCCAGAGCCTCAAGCCGCTCGGCGGGGAAGCGCTGCTCGACCGCGTCGGCATCGATTCGGCCCGCCGCGCCGAGACGCTGAGCGTGGCCGAGTTCTGCGCGCTGGCGCGCGAAGTCTGAGAGAAACCGTTCAAGCGCCGATCGTCGGCGTCCGACGCGCCTCTGCATCCCTTCGGGCGGAGAGCCCCCGATTCGCGATGACCTGGGCATTCGATCAACCGAAAGCGGATCGCGGATTCGCAAAAACGTCACAAACGACGTAAAGGATGCTCCCGGCACGGAGGAGAAGCTCGGAATTGCGGTTGAAATGTTCGGCAATGGCCATCTTGGTGGCGCAGACTGTTGCGGTTCCGACCGCCGCGGCTCTCGATGGCGGGCGGCTTGACCGTCAGTTGCTCAAGCTCGATCCGGGGTAAGGAGAACGGATGGGAAAAAGCCAAACTGGGGGGATTACCGGGGTAAACCGAGGTGCAAACATTGCCTTTCTAGGTTGAACCATACGTCCGGTTTCTCGGCGATTTCAAACACCTAAATTGGAGCGTTTTCTGCCCCGTAATCGTCGCGAACTGAAGGGTTTTTTGCGAGGAGCCAAAGCCTTAGCAAAATTTGAATAGCACAATTGTGGCGCAGCGGTTAACAGTAAAAGGCAATGAGCACCTTAGATAAAAAAAGCTGAAAGTAACCTGTCTTCAGCAGAGCTACAATGAGAGTTAATACGGCTGCCCCGGAAAAGAAGTAGAATGTATGACTATAACGTTTCCATACTTCACGTCGAGGAATGCTATCTGGCGAATTGCAGTCAATAAAATGCTGCCAGCCTTGTAAATCTGAGAAAAGTTCACCTTTGTAAAAAAACAATTCAGCCTTTGCGCTGTACTGACCTAAACGCATTATTATCGAATATTCGATCTTTAGCCTAAAAATTATTCCCACAATGAAAAAGAAAGGCAGCAACACTGTACCCCCTGCCAGCCATTGATTATCAGTTTCCGGGCCATTGATTGAGAACAACCAGGCATAATACGCAGCAACACCACCGATTGTGGCCATTTCTAACTGCCATATAGCTTTTAACAATATGTGCATTTGATCACGCACGACTTTCCACTCTTCGAGAACAAAGTCTTTTTTACGCTCTTTTTCATTTACTTCCGAATGCATTGAGTTTCTTTCAAAAATCGGACCAGTGTGATTGACCTGAGACCCATCTTCCCTCCAGTTTTCAGGAGAGTCTTGGGTTTCTAATCTGGCCTCATGCGGCCTGTTTTTCCATAGCCATTTTCATAGCGAACTCACTGGGGGTGAGGTTGCCCAGCGATGAATGGGGTCTGTTCCTATTGTAATCCTCCTTCCATGCGGTGATGGCGGCGCGGGCCTGAGTGAGCGACGAGAACAGCGTCTCGTTGAGGCACTCGTCGCGGAAGCTGCCGTTGAAGCTTTCGATGAAGCCGTTCTGCATCGGCTTGCCGGGGGCGATGTAGTGCCATTCGACCTTTGTCTCCTGGCACCATTTGAGGATGGCCATGCTGGTCATCTCGGTGCCGTTGTCGGAGACGATCGTCTTCGGCTTTCCCCGGCTGGCGATCAGACTGTCCAGCTCGCGGGCAAGCCGAGCGCCCGACAGGGACGTATCGGCGACCAGGCACAGGCATTCGCGGGTGAAGTCATCGACGACGGCCAGAACACGGAAGCGTCGGCCGTCCGTGAAGGCATCGCTGACGAAGTCCAGGCTCCAGCGCTCATTGGGGCGCGAGGGCAGTGCCAGGGGACGCCTCGTTCCCAAGGCCCGCTTCCTGCCGCCGCGCTTGCGCACGGTCAGCTTCTCCTCCCGATAGAGACGCCTGAGCTTCTTCAGGTTCATGACGATCCCCTGCCGGTCCAGCATGACGTGGATGCGGCGATAGCCGAAGCGGCGGCGCTCGGACGCCACCTTCTTCATCGCCTCACGAATGGATGCATCGTCAGGCCGAACGCTGCGGTAACGCATGCTTGACCGGTCCACAGACAACACCTCGCACGCCCGACGCTGGCTCACCCCATGCTGCGCACAGACGTGAGCCACCGCATCCCGCTTCGCATCGGGCGTCACCATTTTTTTGAAGCGACATCCTTCAAAATGGCAACATCCAGCATGGTCTCAGCCAACAGCTTCTTCAGCTTGGCATTCTCATCTTCCAGAGCCTTCAGCTTGCGGGCGTCGGAAACATCCATGCCACCATATTTGGCCTTGTATTTATAGAAGGTCGCACCGCTGATCCCATGCTTGCGGCAAACCTCAGCAGTTGGCATACCCGCCTCCTGCTCCCTCAATATCCCGATAATCTGTTCTTCTGTGAACCGTGAACGCTTCATCCGTCCGTCTCCTTGTCGTGACGAACTCTACCAAAATTTGGAGGAAGTTCAGGGGCTCAGCTCAGATCGGCAATAGGCCACTGACTGATTTCTGTTCGGAGCCATTGTGCGCAAACTCGCCGAATAAGACATTCTGTTCGGTCCAGACAACTCGTTAGGCCGATAAGGATGTGCGCTATGAGCAAAGTCTCGGAGTAGGCTGGCGCTTCTCAGAGTGGAGAGAAAATGTTCTCGGCGACAATCGCCTCGATCCCAGCGGTCCATTCTGTTGATACCTCGTTATACCGTCGTGGCACGCGTATGCGGAGGCCTATTGCTGGGTTCTCCAAGGCACAGAACAGAAATGCAAGACTGTGAATCTTGCTACCCGCACAAACGAGCAACACACTGGAACCTGGAATATCGCACAAATTTGAGATCCGCTCACTCAAAGCGCGCTCTAGACCGACAAAATCTTGAACCGCAAATGGCATAAATTTAGTTTCGGGGACCTCAAAAACGTTCTTTATCTTCGCCACAGTGTCGGCAGCAAGAGTGGTATACTCCTTCCGAAATCCGGGGCTCGAGTAAACAAATATATTATTGTCCGTTTCAAACGAGTATAAAAACCTCTTTATTTGATCGTATTCATATCCAATCGAGATGAAGTTCGTTTTGCTCAACCCGCCTTTGAAAATTGGCGGGAAAAATGCTGGTTCAACAAGCTGCCAGTCGCCGTCCGTATAGTCAAAAACCAGCTTTCGGTCAGGTGTTTCCTTGAAGGAGTAGTTCGGTCTTGCGTAGAGGAATGTGATGCGCCTTACAAAGTTCTTCTTATCCCATAACGCGACAAGAGAGCACCATAGAAGCCGAGGGGTAGATGTTACATCAAGGATTACGCGCTTTGCAGCACCCAAAGCCGCATCAACCGTCTTCGAAATATGCACAAGCGCGGAATAGTCGTCTGAAACTGAATCGAACATAATCTCTCGATATTCAATTTTACGCTTGCGGCAGAAATCTTTATATTGATGTCTAATGTTCCCAGAAACTCCGGTCTTTCCCTGATTTTTGAAACGAATAACGATAAGACGGCTCAGTTTTAAGTGTTCCAAAACGGATATCGCTGCCTTGCTACGGTTTTCCCAACTGGCGGCTACAATGGCGACATCCCCGTCAATGAGCTCACCCATTTCACTCGGTGATTTATCGCTAAAGGTCGTGAAACTGTATTTCAAAGTTCGTCCTCCCCGTCGTCGAGCAGATCGGCCTGCCCCGGGTTCTGACGTTTGCGTAGCCAAGCATCAAACACCTGCATAGCCCACGTCGAGGGATTATCAATATCTCTGTCTTCTATCTGGTGAAGGAATATTGGTGGGATGGGAATCAATCCTTCAGAATGCTCCCTATAGGAAATGTCAAAATTTGGAGCAAATTGACGATGTAACCGGAAACAATAGACTCCCTGTCGCGCCCCAACTTCTACACGCCTTACATAGCCATCCACTTCAGCGTCTCTTATAATTTCTATGTATTTATCATTTCTGGATAGTTGGATGCTAAAAACAGCGCGGTCTGGATTCTTTAATGCTGATTTGTACTTATGGTCGTGTTGAAACTCTTTGACAAGATGACCCAAGAACGGGACTAGTTTTGCGAGGTGATAGCCGTTCTTCTCCGCATAATCGCTGATCGAATGGAGTTTTCGCGCAGCAGAATCCCTGCAGCCGCGATCCTGCTCTCTAATGTCATAAGGACCAAGCTGCAGAAAGCGATTGGGCTCTGAGCAAGCATGTGTCACCTCCTCGTATAAAGAGCCCAATACCTCCAGAAAATCGCGAATGCATCCGTCACTAAGGCTTACAACGGTCTTAAAACTAGCGTAGTACATGGGAACGCGATATTTTGCGCAAATGCATATGTATGACGCAAGGGCCTTCTTTCTCAGTGCGTCGTGCGAACGGACATCGTCTATCCCCGACCTTTCCAGAAAAAACTCCCACATCTTCTGCGATCTATTATCGCGCTTCTCAAAGTCGTTTAGAAAAGCGATTGCGCGTTTGTTGGTAGTGCCTTTGAAGCTTTCTGCGCACAACTCGTCAATTTCGAAGGCCGCCAGCTTATCTTTGATGCTGAAATCGGCGACTTGTGGGAATGCTCGCTTCACCCTGAGGCGGGTAACTTCGGTGCAAAATTTCTCGTACTCAGCAGCGTCAAGCCCGTCTAGGTAGACAATAGTCCGCTCCTCTCTCGCAAGCGCTTGACCGGCAATCGTGGTCTCGGCAGCTCTATAACGACCATCGACATACGCTATGGACCAAGCAACCGGCTCACCTCGCGGAGTACGGATCAAAGTGTTGAGCGCAGCCTGAAACTCGGGTGAAAATGTTTCACTATCGTCGATCAAAATCCTTATTTGATTCAAATCCTGGTTTAGTCCCTTTAACGCTTGAAGTATCCGCCCAACAACAAAGTGGAATTTGTTTTCGTGCCGCGTCTTAAATGAAGGAATGTCTTCCCGTATACATCTCGAAAATTCCAACATCTCCACAAGAGCAGATTCAATTTCGTAAACGAGGTGGTCTAGATTGTGGGAATTCTCGATACGATACTCACTGCATATAATATTTGATATCCCTTTTTCGCAATCATCATCGATCATAAAAATCGCCGCATCTCGCAGTCCAACGCAATGCTCTATAATTTTATGCAATACTATCAATTCAAGATAGTATGTCGTGAGCGCTTGCTTAGATCCCGAAGTTATCAAATATTTTTTATTATACTTATTTTGCCTTGTATTATAAAAATCAGGAGTAGATCTATTGTTTAAATTAATATAGACGCCAAACGTGGTTTTGTACTTCTCAACTCTAGGGGACGATCGAAGATAATCGTTTTCGTTTTGAAACAGCGTGTCTGATATCTTTAGAATTGATGTTTTGCCGCACCCCCGCTTGCCCGTAAAGAAATAGTTTCCTGCTGTGAACTGCTGCATCGCTTGGTCAGAGACAAAGATCAGTGGGGAGCCCTCGTCCTCGAACTTCACTGGCCTGAAGGGGTTGAGAAAGTTGGATATCATTGGCAACTCACTCGCCAAGTTTTATCATTGAACTCTAGCGTTCTCTCGATCATTAGATGGCCCGTAAATTCCAACTCAAGGATTTGGAGAACCGAAAACTGGTCTGTTAGGTCGGAAAACCGACTTCTTGCCTGGGATTTAACCAGAGAAATGATCTCCCGCCCCTTATCATCAATCAGCTGTTCTCGCTTGTCCGCTCCGTAGAAGCGTATCTTGCGACGTTTAGGCCGTGTGATACCCACGGTTTCAAACCTATATTCGTCGATCTGGACTCCTAAAGGGACATTGTCTTCTGACGTGAATAACTGAACATGGTTGAAGCCATCGCGCAAAAGAGGAGCTGAGATTGCGACGATGCTGATCTGGCCATCTTGGTCGTCGGCGAGAAGTGATTCTACCAGGGAATCATGTATGTGCCCATGCAGGTAAACTATTGGTCGTCCGATTTGTTTCAACTCGTTGCGGACATATCCTGCGTTTAGCATTTCTGGGAATATAGCGATCCTAGGCATCCGCTGAGGGAGCAGGTTGTGGTGGGCGAGTATGATCGGCGTGACGTTGGGGTTCGATCTGATCTCCTGACAGACCGAGGTTATCGAATCCTGATCGATATATGGAGCGTCAAACCTCGAATACAGGTCTTGGCTGTCGAGCGACTTCAGATGGCTCTCGATATCGACCTGATAAATTCGGCTCATTTTCCAGATATCAGAGCAACCAAGACAGGAATTCAATGCGTAGAGAGCCATCTCTCCCGCGCCGGACGCAGGGCATTGGTAAGATACATAATTCTCGAACGAAAGCTCGATTGAACCTGAGAAGCTGGCCGCAATTTTCCGAAATGCGGAAAACTTGTCGCGGGCTTGGTTCAATATTTGAGGCCATTCCAGATCATGATTACCAGGTACACCATATGCGGGAATACACATTGATTTGAAGGCCGTCGAGAAATATTCGAGGGAGTTAGTAAATTCTAATTCGTTTCCAGCATCCGTGAAGTCGCCGACGAACGCAGCAAAGTCGATATGCACAGACTGCGCGAGGTTCTTGATGTATTTCATCACGCTCGCAATGCGGTTCACCCCGACACCCGCAAGTACCATTGAACCGGTGTCGAGCTTATTATCTACGTCTGCCTGATCTTTGTATTTCGGGTAGTGAATATCGCCGATCTGCAAAATACTACACGTAGGCATAAATTCTGAATCCTGATTTAAGTTGTGCTAAAACCTATCAGTGTATTTTTAGCGGGTCAAACGCAACTTGATTAATCGTCCGCAGTCGATAATCGCCAATCCAACCAATTTGAGGCGCGGTAGTTAGTAGATAGCGACGAGAAGTCCCCCATCTCGCTCCCTGTAGGAAGAAATTATAATTGCGCCGGATATCCACGTTTCCATACCGTATTGCGTTCGCAACAATGTGGCACGACGCCAAATAGTTTGGACTATTACATAAAAATGAAGAAATCAGAGAGCGTGAGCCATTATCCACATGCCGGAAATTGGTATTTTTGATTGTTATCTCCTTACCCCGCTCAAGCTCGATCCCGCAACAAGGCTGGAACAAACCTGCGACACGGAGGTCATGCGCCTGATCAATCGCGAGGAGACCTTCAATGTCGACAAGGTCATCGCCTATACGTTTGACGATACGATTGTGCGTCGGAATGCCATCAAGGCGCCGGGCGCCGTGTTTCGAAGCCGAGGGGACTGGTATCGGCTTTCCTTTGATTGCGTGACTGGTCCGCAACACCTCAACGCTCGCGCGCTGGACTACAAGATCGGCGCAAAGATCCCGCGATCCAGCTGGCAGGACTATTATCTCTACGATTGAACGGTTCGTCTGGCACCGGGGGCGGCGGGGCCGAAACCCGGCCCGGCCGTTTGCGGAGCGATGCTCGTTTCGGGGAATCGCGGAAACGCTCTAATTTGTTGATTTCTCGATCTTCCGCGACGACGTGAACCTCACGTCGTCGCGAAACGTTTCAGAGCCAGCCGGTGAGAACACCCACACCGCCGAGCGCGAACATGCCACCGGCGAGCTGGGCCGAGAACCGGCCATGCCGTCCGATGAGCCTGGAGGCTCCCAGCGTCGCAAGGATGCCGGTCGCGTGGAGCATGGCGGTCGCGGCGACGAAGCCGAGCGCATAGGAGAGGCCACCGGTGCTTTCCGGCATTTCCGCACCATGGGCATGGCCGTGGAAGACCGCAAAGACTCCGACGAGAGCCATGGCGAGGCCCACCGGCATGGGCCGGCCAAGGGCTGCAGCGCCGCCGATGACGACGCTCGAAAGGGCAATCCCCAGTTCCACGAATGGAACATCCACCTGGTTGATGCCGAGACCAAAGCCCACGCACATCATTGAAACGAACGCCGCCGGCACCAGCCTGAACGCCCGTCCCCCGAGGACGAAGGAGAAAACACCGACGGCCACCATCGCAAGAATGTGGTCGATACCGCCGATCGGATGGCCGAAGCCATGCAGGAAGCCTGTCGTGTGGCCGACACCGGTGTGGGCGAAGGCAATCGACGGCGTCAGAACGAGAGTGAGTGTGCAGATAAGTTTACGCATAAGGCTCCTTGGTGGGACCCGCCGTCCCATGGGCGTTGACAATCGACGGCCGGTCTCCTGACTCTGGACGTTTCCACCCAACCTTCCCGGATCTCTCCGGTGGCATCTCTGGGTGGCATTGTATCCATTACAGTCGCGGGGGCGGTGCCGGTCTCTCACCGGCTTCCCGTTTCACTTCTGGCGAAGCACCGTCGCCGACACCCTACCCGCCTGCGGAGCGAATGCCAGTCCCAATTCACAGGAAATTTGCCGCACGCCGGACGGGTGCGGTTTAAAATCTCCGCCAATTCCGTGCCCTTCCCCTATCGGATCCGGGCCGGCTGTGGCCGGGCTCGCCGGCGTGATCGGCGGTGCAGGTGACGGGGTGAGCGGACTTGCTCGCCTCCCTCAGTTCTGCCAGGTGCGGAACCAGGCGACGAAGTCGGCAATGCCCTCATTGATTCCGGTTTTCGGGCGGTAGCCGAGATCGCGCTCGGCCAGACCGATGCCTGCAAAGGTGCGCAGAACGTCGCCGGCGGGCTTCGGCCTCATCACCTTGATCGCCTCGCGCCCGACCGCCCGCTCGATGGCGGCGATGAAGTCCATCAGCCTGACCGGCGTGTTGTTGCCGAGATTGTAGACGGGCGCCAGTGGCAGCGACCGGTCGGCGGCACGGTCGACGGCGGCCGTGACCCCCGCAACGATGTCAGTGACATGGGTGAAGTCGCGCTCCATGTCGCCATTGTTGAACACCTCGATGGGCCGGCCGGCCCGGATCGCATCGGTGAACAGCCACGGCGCCATGTCGGGCCGGCCCCAGGGCCCGTAGACTGTGAAGAAACGCAGCCCCGTCGAGCGCACGCCATGGATCGAGGCATAGGCGGTGGCCATCAGCTCGCCGGCGCGCTTGGTGGCGGCATAGACGGACACAGGGGAATCGACGCGGTCGTCCTCCTCGAACGGCACCTTGTCGTTGGCGCCATAGACCGACGAGGAGCTGGCGAAGACCAGCGGCAGGCCGAGCCGGGCCGCCTGCTCCAGCACCACCACCTGGCCGCGGACATTGGCATCCACATAGGCGAGCGGTTTCTCCACCGAGTAGCGGACGCCCGCCTGGGCGGCGAGATGCAGGATGGCGTCGGGACCGCTGCGGTTCGCGATCGAGGAGAATGCCGTCTCGTCGGCGCAATCGGCCTCGACGAAGCGGAACCCCGGGTGCCGGCACAGATTGTCGAGCCGGGCGCGCTTGAGCCGGAGATCGTAATAGGGGGTGAGATTGTCCACGCCGGTCACCCGGTCGCCGCGCGCCAGGAGCGCCTCGGCCGAATGGTAGCCGATGAAACCCGCCGCGCCGGTGAGAAGAATGTGCATGAAGCCGGTTTCCCCGATGAACGACCCGGAGCGGGCGAGGCTCCGGTTTACAAGTCTGCCGCCGATGTGCAACTGGTCAGCGCAACAAACAGCGAGACATCGGAATAGGCTGCAGCCATGAACATTGCAATGATCGGCACCGGTTATGTCGGACTGGTTTCCGGCGTCTGTTTCGCCGAATTCGGTTTCCAGGTCACCTGCGTCGACAAGGATCCCGAGATCGTCGAGCGGCTCTCGCGCGAGGAAACCACGATCTTCGAGCCCGGGCTTGAGCTCCTGCTCTCGCGCAATGTGCGTGAGTCGCGCCTGACCTTCACGACCGACATCGCCGAGGCGGTCGGGTCCGCCGATGTCGTCTTCATCGCCGTCGGCACGCCGTCGCGGCGCGGCGGCGGCGAGGCGGATCTCAGCTACATCATGGCCGCGGCCGACGAGATCGCCGCGGTGATGCAGCCCGGCCAGGTCATCGCCATCAAGTCGACCGTCGAGGTCGGCACCAACGAGGTGGTGCGCGACCGCATCCGCGCCGCCCGGCCCGGCGTGCCGTTCTCGATGGTGTCCAATCCGGAATTTTTGCGCGAGGGCTCGGCGATCGAGGATTTCATGCGCCCCGACCGCGTCGTCATCGGCGCGGAGGACGACCATGGCCGCGAGATCATGCGGCGGGTCTACCGGCCGCTGTTCCTGCGCGACACGCCGATGGTGTCGACAACGCTCGCCAATGCGGAGCTAATCAAATACGCCTCCAACGCGTTCCTCGCAGTGAAGGTCAGCTTCATCAACCAGATCGCCGATCTGTGCGAGAAAGTGGGCGGCGACGTGCAGGATGTCGCACGCGCCATGGGCATGGACGGCCGCATCGGCGCAAAATTCCTGCATCCCGGACCGGGCTTCGGCGGTTCCTGCTTTCCGAAGGACACCCGCGCGCTGGCCTCGATCGGCCGGAAGCGCGGCGCCCGACAGCTGCTGGTGGAAGCGGCGGAGAACCTTAACGAGGCGCGGAAGCTCGACATGGCGGAGCGGATCCTCACCCAGCTCAGGGCCGAGGGCGGCGACACGGTGGCAATCCTCGGCGTCGCCTTCAAGCCCAACACAGACGACATCCGCGAAGCACCGTCGCTCACCATCATCGGCAAGCTCATCGAGGCCGGAGTCAAGGTCAAGGCGCACGACCCGGAAGCCATGGAAGCGGCGCGGAAGCTGCTGCCGGGCGTCGACTGGTGCAGGTCGGCGTGGGACGCGGTGTCCGGCGCCCACGTCACGGTGCTGGTCACAGAATGGAACGCCTACCGGGCGCTCGATCTGCGGCGCGTCTCAGCCCTGATGGCGGGCACGACGATGATCGACATGCGCAATGTCTATTCGCCTGCCGAGATTGCCGGCACAGGCCTCAGCTATCACTCGATCGGGCGGGCGAGCATCCAGGGATAGCCGCCGGCTTCGCCAGCGCGACGGGTCGCGGCGGGACGCTCAAGGTGCGCGCCGCACCAGAACCAGGTCGACCGCCTGGCCCTTGGAATAGTTGATGCCCGAAATGCGGCCCATGTCCTCGAGCGCCGTGTCCGGACCCAGCAGCGTGACCAGCGCCGGTCGCTCGGACTGCGGCAGCACGACCACGCCGCACGCCGGCTCCGCCCGGAGATGGGCCGCGGCCCCCTCCAGGTCCGCAAGCACGGTCCGCGTCCCCGCCAGGAAGACCAGGCTCGGCTCGGAATAGCCGACGGCGGCCAGCACCGAATCGGGACAGGGGCGTCCGGCTTCGAACGCCCTTGCGATCGCCGGGCTGTTCCAGAGCGGCGTGACCGCGGGCACCACCTGGGCTGCCAGCAGCGCGATGAAGCCGGCCGAGGCGACGGCGGCGGCCGTCAGGCGCCGCAGCGACATGGCCGGGCGCCCCAGGCCCGAGGCGAGCCAGCCGGCCGTGAGAGCGAGGATTGCCGCCAGACCGCCCTGCCAGGAGATCCGGCCGGTGGCCCAGGGAACGCCGGCGGCCGCGGCCGAGGCGAAGACCAGCGTGACCGCGGCCAGGCCGAACAGCGTCAGCCAGGAGAACCAGACCTGCCAGCGCCTCAGCGGCGTGTCCCTGCCGTCGGCCGACAACAACGCCCAGGCGCCGAGCAGCAGCAGGGCCGGATAGGCCGGCAGCGGGTAGTGCGGCAGCTTCGTCGGCGCGATCTCCAGCAGCAGCCAGAAGGGTATGTACCAGGCAAGGCAGAACAGCAGCCGCGGCTCGCGAAAGCGGTTGAGCGCCTTGAGCCCGCCGAGGATGGCAATGAGGCCGAAGGGCCACATGTAGAGCGAATAGGTCAGCACGTAATAGCCGGGCGGCGCGCCGTGCGACTCCTGGCCGGACGCCACCTTGCCGATGAGGTCCTTTCCCACGGATTCGGCCCAGAAGGCGCCGCCTGACTTGAGGGTGATGGCGACGAACCAGGGCAGCACAACGAGCAAAGCGAGCGCCAGTCCGGGCAGCGGCCTGAGACCCCTGAGCCAGGCGCGGTCGCGGTCGAGGATCGCGATCCCCGCCACGGTCAGCGCCGACACCAGCGGCGTGATCGGTCCCTTGACCAGCAGGCCCGCGCCGATGGCGAGCCAGAACACCCACCACCAGCGGCGCTCCGGCTTATCGCCCTCTCGGGCGCCGATGTAGAGCCGCGCCAGAGCAGCCTGCCCGATCAGCGTGATGGCCATGAGCGTGGCGTCCGTCTTGGCGAGCCGCGCCTCGAAACCGAGGCCGAACAGGCCCGCGAGCATGATACCTGCGGCCAGCCCGACCGCGGGGCCGAACATCCAGGTGCCGAGCGAGGCGATGGTGACGACGGCGACGGTCCCGGCCGCCACCGAGGCCAGGCGATAGGCCCAGATGCCCGCCTCCGGCCCCTGCCCCGTCAGCCTGACCGCGGCCGTCTGCAGCCAGTAGATGCCCACCGGCTTCTTGTAGCGGTGCTCGTCCTGGAAACGGATGTCGACATAGTCGCCGGTCTCGAGCATCTGCTTGCTGGCCTGGACGAAACGGGCCTCGTCACGGTCGATCGGCGGCAGCGCCATCAGGCCCGGCAGGAAGGCAAGCAGGCAGCCAATGGCCAGCACCAGCCCCTGCCAGCGGCCGAGCGCGGATCGGGCCATGGGCGCGGGCTGCATGGCTCAGGCCTTCCGCTCGCCGCGGATGAGCATCAGATTGCGCGCGTAGATGAGCAGGCCGAGACCCTGGCCGGCGATGAAGACGGGGTCCTGGCGCTGGATGGCATAGATGAACAGCAGCGTGCCGCCGGCCAGCGAGAAGAACCAGAACGCCACCGGCATCACCGAGCGCTTGGCTTTCTCAGAGGCCAGCCACTGCACCACGAAGCGCATGGTGAACATCGCCTGGGCGACAAAGCCCAGAAGGATCCAGCCGTCGAACTGCTCGACAAAGACATGGTGCAGCCAGACACCGAATTCGGCCATCCATCCGTTCATCGCCCGATCTCCGTCGCCGTGGGAACAACCTTGCGGCGCTTGCGCAGCCACCAGACCCCGAACAGGTCGAGCACGCCGCGCAGTCCGCGGTCGAGAATGCCGTAATTGGACTGGCCGTGGCGGCGCTGGCGGTCGGTCACGTCGAGATGGATGACGGTGCGGCCCTCGCGCACCGCAAGCGCGGGAATGTAGCGGTGCCAGCCGTCGAAATAGGGCAGCGAGCGGAACAGCTCGGCCGGCACGGCCTTGAGGCCGCAGCCGGAATCGCGGGTTCCGTCCTTGAGCACCGACTGGCGCAGATTGTTGGCGAAGCGCGAGGCGCGCTGCTTGAGCCAGGTGTCCGTGCGCTTGAGCCGCTGGCCGGCAGCGACGCCGGCGCCGGGACCGGCGGCAAGCAGCGCATCGGCAAGCTGCGGCAGGTAGGCCGGATCGTTCTGGCCGTCGCCGTCCATGGTGCAGATGATGTCGCCCCTGGCGGCAAAGACGCCGCTGCGCACGGCCGCACTCTGGCCGGCGCTGCGGTCGTGGCGTATGCAGCGCAGCTTCGAGCCTTCCCGCGCCATGCGCGCCGACAGGACATCGGCGGTGCGATCGGTGGAGCCGTCATCGACGACGATGACCTCGTAATCGCGGCCGGCGAAGGCCGCATCGACCTCGTCAAGCAGCAGACCCAGGTTTTCCGCTTCGTTCTTGCAGGGAATAACGACAGAAATCATCATGGCTTGGCCCGTGCGCGGTTCAGAAGATGGTGGCTTGCGATCGCCAGTCCGCTCATCGAAAGCGGTTGCGGCAAGCGCAAGCTGTTTGCCTCATTCGAAGAAATGACGCAACCTCATAGCAGGGCGGACGGCCGGTCGGTCCATCGGAGTGTCGAGAAAGAGAAGTCCGTGGGCGGCAAACCACTTGGCGACGAGATAGGCGCCGCCCGCACCCAGCAGCAGGCCGACGAGGACATCGCTTGGATAATGGGCGCCCACGCCGATGCGGCTCGCGCCCACCAGCGCGCCGACGACAATGAACAGATGCCGGAAACGCGGGATCAGCAGCACCAGCACCATGGCCAGGGCGCCGATCGTGGTGGAATGGCCGGACGGGAAGCTCGCGAAGCTGGCATCGACGGTGAAGGGCTGGAAGTCGAACAGGCCGGATTCGGCAAAATGGGTCGGCCTTGGACGACCGATGACGCGCTTGAGCAGGGTCGAGACCAGCGACGGCAGGCCGACGCCGATGAAGATGAAGCAGAGCAGGACGTTCCAGCGGAACAGCCTCGCCTTGGCCTTTCGCGTCAGTGTCTCGACATTGACGAAGGTCAGCGCGATCAGCGCCACGCCGGTCGGGATCAGGATCCAGTCGGACTTGCCCAGCCGGGTCACCCATTGCGAGACGCTGGAGACCAGCACCGGGTAGGTCCCGCGCGTCTCGCCGATGGCGGAATCGAGCAGGCTTGCGGCAATCAGCGCGCCGACGAAGGCGGCAAGCAGCATCTCCCAAACCAGCAGCGGCTTGATGAACGGCGCCTCGCGCCGCCGGGCGCCGCGGCGGAACGCAAGGGCGATGTTGGCGCGGGCGGTCTTTATCGGATTCATTCCAGTCTTTCCGGTCTGCCCGCAACCGGAATCCGGACGGTACGACACATCTGCAATATAGCGGCTGCAATCTAGCGGCTGACCGACAGGACGGAACTCTGCGCAGGAGTGGCCATCGCCATCTTGTCGATCAGCAGATTATCCCAAGTGATGTCCATCGCATAGGCTTTGGACAGCACAGGCACGGCAAAATGGCCAAAATACAACGACAATTGCCGTCCCGCCTCGCCCTCGGTGCGCTCGGCGACGAAGCCCAGATAGAGAGCAGAGGCAAGGCCGGAGCGGTCCGCCCCGCCCATGCAGTGAATGAGAATCGGCTTCGGCGAAGTCCGCATCAGAGCAATCACCTCGTGGATGCGGTCGATGTCGAGGACCTCGCGCGAGGACATCGGGAAGTCGATGTGGGTGATGCCGAGCCGCGCCGCCGCCTCGGTTTCGTCCCGGTACCAGCGCATCTGCGGATTGCGTCCGCGCAGATTGAGAACCGTCCGGATGCCGTAGGTCCGGCTCAGCTGCTCGATCCTGGCGCCCGACAGCTGGCCCGAGCGGTAGAGTTCGCCCGGAATGACCTCGTGCACATTTCCTGAAAGCTGCATCAGGCCGAGATACAGCCCGACCGCCAGCACAACGCCAATGCCGGCCCGCCCGATCCGCTTTGCCGCCCTGCCGATCCGCCGCATCCGTCCCGCCCCCACGATCCTGGCCACGCGACATGCGGGACTTGACCGGCTTAGGCGGCTGCTGTTTCAGCGGTATGACATCGCGAGATTCCGGCTGCGGCCACGACCGTTCGGAGCCTCAGTCCGGGCTTGCGAGCAGGTCGGCGACGAAATCGAACAGGCCGGGCCGGCGGTCGCGGCGCAAGCGCTCGGCCTGGACGATGGCGCGGACGGCGGAATAGGCGCGGTCGAGATCGTCATTGACCACCACATAGTCATATTCCCGCCAGTGCTCGATCTCGGCGCGGGCATTCGCCAGCCGCTTGGCGATCTCGTCGGCCGCGTCCTCGGCGCGGCGCTGCAGCCGCGACTTCAGTTCCGCCATCGACGGCGGCAGGATGAAGATCGAGACGACATCCGCCGGCATCTTCTCCTGCAGCTGCAGCGCGCCCTGCCAGTCGATGTCGAACAGCATGTCGCGGCCCTCCGACATGGCGATCTCCGCCGACTCGCGCGGCGTGCCGTAGCAGTTGCCGTGCACTTCGGCCCATTCGAGCAGCGCTTCGCTGTCGCGCAGGCGTTCGAACTCCCGGCGGGTGACGAAGTGGTAGTGGACGCCCTCGATCTCGCTGCCCCGCCGCGGCCGTGTCGTCACGCTGACCGAAAGGCTCAGCCGCGGGTCGTTCTCCAGCAGGTTGCGGGCGATCGTCGACTTGCCCGCGCCCGACGGCGAGGAGATGACGAGCATCAAGCCGCGCCGCTTGATGTGGACGGCGGCGTCGTTGGCGGAAGGCGGCAGTGTCATCGTCACTCCAGATTCTGGACCTGTTCGCGAAATTGGTCGATCACCACCTTCAAATCAAGTCCGATTGCGGTGATCGAAGCCGCATTCGACTTGGAACAGATCGTATTGGTTTCGCGGTTGAATTCCTGGGCCAGAAAATCGAGCCGGCGGCCCACCGGACCATCGCCGGCCAGCAGCGCGCGCGCGGCCTCGACATGGGCCTTGAGCCTGTCGATCTCTTCGCGCAGATCGGCGCGGGTGGCAAGCAGCGCGGCCTCCATGTGCAGCCGGTCGCGATCGAGGGACGACGACGCATCCATCAGCGCCGCCACCTGCTCGGCGAGCCTGGCTCGGATGGCGTCCGGCGAACGGGCGGGGTCCCGCTCGGCTGCGGCGGTGAGCGCCGCAATGGCATCGACCTGCCCGGAGAGCACGCGGACGAGTTCCTCGCCTTCCCGCTCGCGCATCGCCACGAGCGCGGCCACGGCGATGGTGAAGCCCTCGATGACATGGCCGTCGCGGGCCGCGCGGTCGGCATCGCTCAACTGCGGCTCGCGCAGCTCGACGATCCCCTTCATGGCCAGAATGCCGTCGAGCGAGGGGCGTCGCGCGTCGATCCTGGCGCCAAGCCTGTCGATGAGGGCGATCACCGCCTCGAGCGCCGGCTCGTTGACCACGGCCTCGATCGTCTGGCCGATGTCGCTGACGCTGAGGCTGAGCTGCACATTGCCGCGCTTGAGGACGTTGCCGGCGCTGGCCCGCAGCACCGGCTCAAGATGCTCGTAGCCCTGCGGCAGGCGAAAGCGCAGATCGAGCGCCTTGCCGTTGACCGACCGCAGCTCCCAGGCGAACCTGCAGCCGGCAACGCTTTCCTCGGCCCGCGCGAAGCCGGTCATCGACTGGATAGCCATTCTGAACTCCCCTTGCCCCGACCGGTTCCGCACCCGGTCGCTACTGTTCGGCAGGCACCACGACCTCGTCGCCGGGGGCCGTGGCCGTGTCGGCCGCCTTGGCCTCCTTGGCGCGCTGGGCGACGATCTTGCGCCACCGCGCCACATTGGAATTGTGCTCGTCCAGCGTCGCGGCGAAGGCGTGACCGCCGGTTCCGTCCGCGACGAAGTAGAGGTCCTTCGTCCTGGAGGGATTGGCGACGGCCTCCAT
Source organism: Hoeflea marina (assembly GCF_003182275.1). Lineage (GTDB taxonomy): Bacteria > Pseudomonadota > Alphaproteobacteria > Rhizobiales > Rhizobiaceae > Hoeflea > Hoeflea marina. The sequence goes on along the minus strand of NZ_QGTR01000002.1, from coordinate 991,665 downwards.
GGCTTCGCGGCCGGGATTGGCAATCGGCGTCGGCGGCAGGCCATTGATCACATAGGTGTTGTAGGGCGTCGGCTTGTCGAGGTCCGACTGGTAGATCGGACGGTCGGCAGGCTTGCCGGCGCCGCCGAACACCCCATAGATGATCGTAGGGTCGGACTGCAGCCGCATGCCCTTTTCGAGCCGGTTGATGAAGACGCCGGCAACCAGCGGGCGCTCGTCGGCGCGGCCGGTTTCCTTCTCGACGATCGAAGCCAGGATCACCAGTTCTTCCTTGGTCTTGATCGGCAGGTTCGGATCGCGGCGCTGCCAGATCTGCTCCAGGGCGCGTTCCTGCGCACGGGTCATCTGGTCGACGATCTCCTGGCGGCTGGTGCCCCGACCGAACTTGTAGGTCTCGGGCAGCAGCGCGCCCTCTGGCGGGGCCTCCGCCGGCAGATCGCCCACCAGCAGCTCTTCTGCTGCGAGACGGTCGAGGATCTGCTGGGTGGTCTGCCCCTCGGGAACGGTGAAGGAGTGCAGGATCGACTTGCCCGAGCGCATCAGTTCCAGGATCTGCAGCATCGACGCGCCGGCCTTGATTTCATACTCGCCGGCCTTGAGGGTGTCGTCGCCAAGCCTGGCGTTGCCCGCGATCCTGAAGATGCGCTGGTTGGTGATGATGCCGCGCTGCTCGAGTCCGGTGGCGACCTCGTTGAGGCCTGCACCGTCGCGGACCATGAAGTCCGTGGTCTGGTCGAGCGGGCCCGGGCGCTCGAACTCGTTGCGTCCATAGAGGAAAATGGCCACGGCGGCGATGGTGACGAAGACCACCAGAGAGAGCAGAAAATTGAGGAAGACGACCAGCTGACTGCGGGCCCGGCGCGACCGGCGCGGCGGCTCCGGCGGCTTTTCGGGCTTGAGCGCCTGCGACGGCGACACCGGGATGATGGGTCCCTTGGCACCGCCGCGCCCGAAGGTCGCCTTGTCGGACTGGTTGCTTTCGTTCACGGATCAACCTCGCAGAATATCGTCGATGGCCCTTCTTCACCGGCCATTGTGGCGGTTTCCGGGTGCTCTGCCCCGAGACCCGCCGGCCGGAGCCGCGTCAAGCCTGATACCGGCGCAGCACCAGCGAAGCGTTGGTGCCGCCGAAGCCGAAGGAATTCGACAGGGCGACATCGATCTGGCGCTTGCGCGCCACCTTGGGCACCAGGTCGATGGCGGTCTCAACTTCCGGATCATCCAGATTGAGGGTGGGCGGCGCGATGTTATCGCGAATGGCGAGCGCGGCAAAGATGGCCTCGACCGCGCCGGCGGCGCCCAGCAGGTGGCCGATGGCGGACTTGGTCGAGGACATCGACACCTTGCCGGCCGAATTGCCCATCAGCCGTTCGGCGGCGGCCAGTTCGATCGTGTCGGCCATGGTCGAGGTGCCGTGGGCATTGATGTAGTCGATGTCGGCCGGGGTGAGACCCGCGCGCTTGAGCGCCATCTGCATGCAGCGGTAGGCACCGTCGCCGTCTTCGGCCGGAGCGGTGATGTGATAGGCGTCGCCGGACAGGCCGTAACCGACCACCTCGGCGAGAATTCGCGCGCCGCGCGCCCTGGCGTGCTCGAGTTCCTCCAGCACGACGATGCCGGCGCCCTCGCCCATGACGAAACCGTCACGGTTGCGGTCATAGGGCCGCGAGGCCATTTCCGGATCGTCGTTGTGGGTGGTGGACAGCGCCTTGCATGCGGCAAAGCCGGCCAGGCCGATGCGGCAGACGGGCGATTCGGCGCCGCCGGCAACCATCACGTCGGCGTCACCGAGCCCGATCAGCCGGGAGGCGTCGCCAATGGCGTGGGCCCCCGTCGAGCAGGCCGTCACCACCGAATGGTTGGGTCCGCGCAACTGGTGCCGGATGGAGACATGGCCCGAAATCAGGTTGATCAGGCGGCCGGGAATGAAGAACGGGGAGATCCGTCGCGGGCCCTTGTCGCGCAGGGTGTAACCCGCCTCGACGATGCCTTCGAGTCCGCCGATGCCGGAACCGATGAGAACGCCGGTGGCAATCTGGTCCTCGCGGCTCGTCGGCGCCCATCCCGCATCCGCCAGCGCCATGCTGGCCGCGGCAACGCCATAGACAATGAACTTGTCGACCTTGCGCTGTTCCTTGGGTTCCATCCAGTCGTCGGGATTGAACGCGCCTTCCACCGAGACGTCGGTGGGAATCATGCCGGCGATCTGCGCCGGCAGGTCGTCGACCGGGAACTCGGTGATGCGTCGGACGCCGCTCCGGCCCGCCAGCAGACGTGACCATGTGACTTCGGTCCCGCAGCCCAGGGGAGAAACGACACCTGTGCCGGTGATGACAACTCGCCTCATCGGTTCAGCTCCCTGCCTGCTTCGGATTGGCTGCGACCGGACCAGCGCGGCCGCCCTGCAAGGCAGGCCGGCTACCGGCGAAGTGCTTCAGCCTTCCGCCGGTTGTCCGAATATCAGGCCTGTGCCTTGGTGATGAACTTGACGGCGTCGCCGACAGTCAGGATCGTGTCGGCTGCGTCATCAGGGATTTCGACGCCGAATTCCTCTTCGAACGCCATGACCAGTTCGACCGTGTCGAGCGAGTCCGCGCCGAGATCATCGATGAAGCTTGCGCCTTCATTCACTTTTTCAGCGTCAACGCCCAGATGTTCGATGACGATTTTCTTTACGCGGTCTGCGATGTCGCTCATGTCGGATTCCTCGACCTGTTTTACATTATGCATTCCCGCCTCGTTAACGTTGCGGGCTCTGCCAATCAAGTTGTTGCGCGGTTTTAAGCGCAGGCTCGGCTACTGTCAAAGCCGAAGCTGTGGATTTCGGCATTTTCCGGCGCCATGCGCCGGCAGATGCCGCCACGCTTGGCGGTGGCGGGACGTAACACGCTTTATCGGGCGGGCAAAGCCAGAAAATGGTGTTCGTCCGCCTATTCGCCCGGGCCCCCCCGGACCTTGGGGGAAGCCGGGGCGAACCGCGTCAGATCATGGCCATACCGCCGTTGACGTGGATGGTCTGGCCGGTGACGTAGGAGGCCTCACCGGAGGCCAGATAGGCGACGGCGGACGCCACCTCGGCGCTCTGCCCCATGCGCGCCATCGGAATCGCGGACATGATCGAGGCCTGCTGCTTCTCGTTGAGCTTGCCGGTCATGGCGGATTCGATGAAGCCGGGCGCCACGCAGTTGACCGTGACATTGCGGGTGGCGATCTCCTGCGCCAGGCTCTTGGTCATGCCGACCATGCCCGCCTTGGAGGCGCAGTAGTTGGCCTGGCCGGGATTGCCGGTGATGCCGACGACCGAGGTGATGTTGATGATGCGGCCATAGCGGCGACGCATCATCGGATGGGCGAGTTCGCGGGTAAGCCGGAAGACCGAACCGAGATTGACCTCCATGACATCATCCCAGGCCTGGTCGCTCATGCGCACGAAGAGGCCGTCCCGCGTGATGCCGGCGTTGTTGACCAGGATGTCGACGCCGCCGAGCACCTCCTCGGCCTGCTTGCCGAGGGCCTGCACCTCGGCCCGGTCGGAAAGGTTGGCGGTCAGCACGTGGGTGCGCTCGCCGAGTTCGGCGGCCAGCGCCTCTAACTTCTCGCGGCGTGTTCCGTGCAGCGCCACGACGGCGCCCTGGGCGTGCAGCATGCGGGCGATTTCCTCGCCGATGCCACCGGAGGCGCCGGTGATGAGGGCCTTGCGGCCGGTCAGATCAAACATGGGTCGTCCTTTTCCAGTAGTCTCAGGCACCCTGCCCGCTCAATGTGGCCAGAAATGCGTCGATGTCGGCGGGTCCGTTGATTGCGGTCCCGGTCACGGTCTTGTCGATGCGGCGGGCAAGCCCGGTGAGCACCTTGCCGGCGCCGAGTTCGGCGACCGCGGTCACGTCATGGGCGGCGAGCCAGGCAACCGTCTCGCGCCAGCGGACCTGGCCGGTGACCTGCTCGACCAGCAGGTCGGCGATGACGGCCGGATCGGAGACCGGTTCGGCGCGCACATTGGCAATCAGCGGCACCGAAGGCGCCGACCTGGTCACCTCGGCGAGCGCAGCGCGCATGATCTCGGCGGCCGGCTGCATCAGGCTCGAATGAAACGGCGCCGAGACCGGCAGCATGATGGCGCGCTTGGCACCCCGGGCCGTCGCCAGCGCAGCCGCTGCCTCGACGGCCGCGCGCAGGCCGGAAATCACCAGCTGGCCGCCGCCATTGTCGTTGGCGATCTGGCAGGCGCCCTTGACGGAAGTCTCGGCGCAAATGGCAGCCACCTCGGCATCCTCCAGGCCGATGATCGCCGCCATGGCTCCGACGCCCGCGGGCACGGCGGCCTGCATGGCGTTGCCGCGAATGCGCAGGAGCCTTGCCGTGTCGGCGAGCGAGAACATGCCGGCGGCGCACAGCGCGGAATATTCGCCGAGCGAGTGACCGGCGACATAGCTTGCCACACGGGAGAGCGGCGCGCCCTGGGCTTCAAGAACCCGCACCACGGCCATGGAGACGGCCATCAGCGCCGGCTGGGCGTTGGCGGTCAGCGTCAACTGATCCTCCGGGCCCTCGAAGATCTGTGTCGAAAGTCTTTCGCCGAGCGCCTCGTCGACTTCTGCGAAGACCGCACGTGCCTCCGGATAGGCATCGGCGAGATCCTTGCCCATGCCCACTGTCTGGCTGCCCTGTCCGGGGAACGTGAATGCGATTGCCATCTGCGTTTCCTAGTTTCTGCTTGGGGTCTCAATTGACCGTCTCACTTCGGCTGTCAAGCTTTTGACCGGCGGCCAGCGCCACGGTCGCGGTCCATCCTGAGCGGATTGCCTCGGCGTCCCGAAGCCCTCGCGGTGCACGAATTATTTTTCGGCTGCCGGTTGGCGGGCTTGAAAGCGCCGCGATGGCGCCGCACATAGTCCTAGCCGCGCTCGGAACCAGTAGCGCCTTCCGGACCACCACGATGTCTCCCATCCCCTCTTCCCCGACGGCCGCTTCGGCCGAACGTTACCCGGCCCCTCAACGCAAGTCGGCGCTCGATGCGTTCCTGATCGCCGTTGGCGCCATCGTGCTCATCGGCACCGAGATCTGGCTTGCGGCGCTGGCGATCGCCTGGGCCGCGCACGGACTTCTCGGCCTCGGCGTGACCGGCGACATCGTCCTGGTGCTGTTGGTGGCTCCGCCGGCCCTCTGGGCGACATGGAAGGTCGCGACCATGGCGATCAGTGCCGAGAGAAACGCCGAAGAAGACTTCTGATCCCCTCCCGCCATACGGAACCATTTCATGCTGTTGCAGACTCTCTTGCTGGCCGGCGGCCTCGTGCTGCTGACGATCGGCGCCGACTTCCTTGTGCGCGGGGCGATCTCGGTCGCCAACCGCTTCGGATTGCCGCCGCTGCTGATCGGCCTGACCGTGGTCGGATTCGGCACCTCGATGCCGGAACTGCTGGTCTCCATGCAGGCGGCGCTCAGTGGCGCGCCAGCCATCGCGATCGGCAATGTGGTGGGCTCGAATACGGCCAACATCCTTCTCATTCTCGGTGTTTCCGCCGCCATATCGCCGATTGCCGCCAAGATCCCAAATCTGGGACGTGACCTGGTCATGATGCTGGTGGCGGCCGCGGTCATGCTGGGCCTCGGCTTTGCCGGCCGGGTCGGCCTGTGGAGCGGACTGGCGATGTTCCTGGGTCTTGCCGCCTATCTCGTCTATGTCTTCCTGGCCGACAGGACGAGGCCGCTCGATCAAGAGGACGGCGTCGACCTGAAGATCCGGCTGTCGGGCTGGCGGGAGGCCGTCTTCCTCGTCGGCGGGCTCGCAGGCCTGTTCATCGGCGCGCATCTGCTGATCACGTCCGCCACCGAAATCGCGCGCACCTTCGGTATTTCGGAGGCCGTCATCGGGCTGACGATCGTGGCGGTCGGCACCAGCCTGCCCGAACTCGCGACCTCGGTGGTGGCTGCGATTCGCGGCCATGCCGAAGTGGCGCTGGGCAATGTGGTGGGCTCGAACATCTTCAACATCCTGGGCATTCTCGGCCTGACCGCGATCGTCACGCCGGTGCCGATCGATGCGTCGATGGCGAGCTTCGACATTCCCCTGATGGTGGCCGTCTCGCTCGCCCTGGCGCTGCTGCTGACATGGGCGGGCAGGATCGGGCGGGCTCCCGGCTTTGCCATGGTCGCCGCCTATTCCGGCTATGTGTGGTGGCTGCTCTGAGGTTGACGATCCGTCGCGCCTGAACGGTTGCGCGACGGATCGGGAACGCTATGGTGCCGCCATCATCAGCAAGGACCTCCCCATGAAAATGAACCAGCTTGGCCGCACCGGCATCTCCGTGAGTGAAATCTGCCTCGGCACCATGACCTGGGGCGAGCAGAACACCGAGGCCGAAGGCCATGCCCAGATGGATCTTGCGGTCGGCGAAGGGATCAACTTCTTCGACACCGCCGAGATGTATTCGACCAATCCCACCCGGCCCGAGACCCAGGGCAGGACCGAGGAGATCATCGGCAGCTGGCTGGCGAAGTCGGGCAGGCGCAACGACATCGTGCTCGCCACCAAGATGAATGGCGACGGCATCAAATGGGTCCGCGACGGCGCTCCGATCAGCCGCGCCACGGTGGCCGAGGCGGTGGACGGCAGCCTGAGGCGGCTTGGCGTCGACCACATCGATCTCTACCAGCTGCACTGGCCCAACCGCGGCTCCTACTGCTTTCGCCGCAACTGGCTTTACGATCCGAGCCGGCAGCCGAAGGACGCCGCCCTCGACATCCACGACACGCTCGAAGGCCTCGGCGACGCAGTCAAGGCCGGCAAGATCCGCGCCATCGGCCTGTCCAACGAGAGCGCATGGGGGACGATGCAGTTCCTGAAATTCTCCGAGGCGCACGGCCTGCCGCGGATCGCCTCGATCCAGAACGAGTACAGCCTGCTGGCGCGGTTGTTCGACACCGACATGGCGGAAGTGGCGCACCAGGAGGATGTCGGCCTGCTCGCCTATTCGCCGCTGGCCGCCGGCATCCTCACCGGCAAGTACCAGAACGGCGCCCTGCCAGCCGGCTCGCGACGCGCGATCACTGAGAATCTCGGCGGCCGCTGGACGCAGCGGGCGGAAGCCGCCACCGATGCCTATCACGCGGTGGCGAGGAGGCACGGACTTGACCCTGTGCACATGGCTCTTGCCTTCTGCATGGCGCGCCCGTTCATGACCTCGACGATCATCGGCGCCACCTCCATCGCGCAGCTCAGAACCTGCCTCGGCGCCCGCGACGTCCGGCTCTCCGAGGCGGTCCTGGCCGATATCGACGTTGCCCACCGCGACCACGCCATGCCCTACTGAAGCGGCCGCGGGTGATGCCTGAGCGATCGGGCATCACACTTCCCCTGTCCCCGCGCGGCGGACGCCGCCGGTGGCGCAGGCTCAGGCCGAGCGACTCAGGGGCGCAGCGGTATCGCCGCCTGCCGAGGCCAGCGACCGCAGCATCGCCACATGCACCTGGTCGATCGGCTCGGGCCTGCCGAACAGGTAACCCTGGATGACGTTGCAGCCAGTGCCGCGCAGGATCTCGTGCTGCGTGACGGTCTCCACTCCCTCGGCGACCACCTTGATGCCGAGCTGGCCGGCCAGGTCGGCGACCGACCTGACGATGGACAGCGAGCGCGGATCGCGGCCGAGATTGTCGACGAAGCTCTTGTCGATCTTGAGTTCGTCCCAGTCGAACTGACGCAGATAGCCCAGCGCCGAATAGCCGGTGCCGAAGTCGTCGAGTGCGATCGAAACGCCCAGCCGCTTGAGCCGGCCGAGCATGCGCATGGCGCGGTCGGGCTCGGAGATCATCACCGATTCGGTGACCTCCAGCGTCAGCCGGCTGGCGGGGAATCCGGTTGCGGCCAGGACGTCGGCCACGGTGGCGGCGATGTCGCCGCGCAGCATCTGGCCAACCGACAGATTGACCGACACGCCGACATGGGCCGGAAAATCCCGCGCATGGCGACAGGCCGTCCAGAGAATAGCCCGGCCGAGATCGATGATCTGCGACGAGGACTCGGCGATGGGGATGAACTCGTCGGGCGAGATCCAGCCGAATTCCGGGTGGCGCCAGCGCGCCAGCGCCTCGAAGCCCACCAGTTCGCCGCTCTCGACATCCACCTGCATCTGATAGAACGGCATGATCTCCTCATTGGCGAGCGCCGACTTCATGTCGCTCTCCAGCCGCCCGCGGCGCTCGTAGTCGCAGCGCATCCGCGGCTCGAACTCGAGAACGACTCCCTTGCCCCTCGCCTTGGCGTTGCTGAGCGCCAGATCCGCGTCGAGCATCGGATTTGAAAGCGGGTCGTCGATGCGGTTGAGCAGCGACAGGCCGATGGTGGCGCCGACCACCACCGTGCTGCCGTGGATGGCGTAGGGCCTGCCCAGTTCGGCCAGAATCTCGAGCGCCATGTTCTCGTGGCCCGTGGCCGTGCTGCCGCCGCGGAGCAGCACGACGAATTCGTCGCCGCCGAATCGCGAGACCACGTTGCCCGGCCCGGCGCGCTCGACGAGCCGGCTGAGGCGATCGGCCACCGCCTTCAGCAGCGCGTCGCCCGTGGCATGCCCGAGCAGGTCATTGATCGCCTTGAAGCCGTCGAGGTCGATGGCAAGCACGGCAAGCGTTTCGGCACCGTCCGCTTCGTGCGCGAGCGCATCGTCGAAGGCATTCTTGAAAGCGAGCCTGTTGGGCAGGCCGGTCAATGTGTCGTGGTGGGCGAGATGGGCAAAATCGGCCGCGCTCTGCGTCGCGGCGCGGTGGGCGCGGGTGACCCTGCGGTTCTGGCCGCCCATGATGACGAGCAACAGTGCGCCGGCACCGATCAATCCGAGGATGAGTCTGTTCTGCAGCCGCTGCTTCTGGCGCAGTTCGTCCCGGACCGCGGCGGCCTGGGTGACCGACACAGTGTACGCGTCCGCGCCGATGCGGTCGACCACCGGCGCAATCACGTCGAGTTCGGCGACGATCCGCGACCGGACGGCGGGATCGTCGAGATCGGAAAGATCGGTCTCCACGGCCCTGAGCCGGGCGCGCATCTCGTCGAATTTCAGCCGGCGCTTGTCCGAACCGTCGAGGAATCGCTGGAAGATCCCTGAATCCCAGGTGGTCATGCGGCCATCGACGATCTGGCTGAAAAGCGCCACCTGGTCGGCGTCCGCCTGCCGACCGGTCGCGAGATAACTGGCGACCGCCTTCTGCAATTGCAGCACCTCCAGCCGGCCGGCCACCCCGGTCCAGGCGACATCATAGCGCGCCGAGCGCGCCACGGCGCTTTCCGTCTCCCCCACCATGCGGGAATGGATCACCCCGACGGCGCCGAGTGCGACGACGGCGCCGAGGGCAAAGAGCTTGAACGTGGGCAGGGGAAGCCGCATGGGACCTGACTGTGAACCGAGGTCTATTCGATGGTGATCGAACGCACCTGCCAGGCCGAGCGCGAATAGTAGACCTCTGACTTCAGCTCCGGATCGCCATCGAAGGGGTAAACCACGAAGAGCGGCCCCTTGTCGTTGACGGGCATGGGCTTGCCGTTCTGCCGGGTCGCGAGAATCACGCCGAACCGGGTGAAATCAGAGAGCGGCGCTTCGCTGCGGTAATTGTTCAGCGCCAGCATGGCCGCGGTCTCGCCGGTGGCGCCGACCTTGGCCATCAGCACCGACAACGGCACGCCCTCGAAGGTGACCGCGCCGTCGTGCCAGGGGGTGTGGGTCGTGATGGTCGACGTACCCAAGGCCTCGAGTTCGGCAAGCGTGAAATCAACGGCGGCGCCGCTGGCCACCTCGCCGTCGATGGTGAGGATGATCTTGCCGGCGTCATCGGCGGCGGCGGGAACCGGTCCGACGGCGACGACAGCGGCCAGGACCATGCTGAGAAGGATGGTGCGCATGTGCTTTCCTGTTCTGCCCGGGAAGTCCGATCCTCTCGGAAATCCTAGAATTTCGGGGTAAAATCTGAATATTAGCCTTCACACAAGTGTATGAAACGAATGTTAAGCGGACCCGGCGAATTGTTGCCGGTCGGATGATCCCGGCCGGGGTCGCCGATCCATCAGCTCGGGCAATTCGCGACGCGGGTTGGGGCCACCAGCCGCTCCGCGGCATGGGCGACCGGATCGTCCAGGGACAGCGGCAGACCCGGCCGGCAAGCGCCGCGCGCATGTGGTCGTGCGGAGCTGCCGGGGCCGCCTCCAGCACAGGCGCCTGCCGTTGGAGATTGACATTGCCGGGCCAATTCACAATCGTCACGCCGATCATTCCGATCCTAAGGAACCGTCATGCGACTCAGCGCGCCGTCCACACTCGTCTTCGTCATTTCCCTCGTCATCGCCATCGTCGGCCTGTTGGTCGGCACCGGAATGGTGGTGGGAATTTCCATTGCCTCTTTCTGGATCCTCGCCGTCGCCTATGTGGTGCTTGCCGCCGGCTGCCTGATGCGCGGCCTTTAGGCCCGCCGGACCCGATCGCGGCCGCCGCCCCGGGCCGTGGCCGCGATCAGACGCTCCGGGCCGTCCCGGTTGGGACTTGCATTGCCGCCAGAACCGCGTATAAGCCGCCCTGTTCGAACACCCGGTCTTCTGGCTGGTGGCTGAACGGGGGGTGGGCCGCATTCATGGCCCATCAGGAACCAAAGGGTTCCGGCCTCCTGTGTCTCCGCTCACGACCGTCTCGATACACGTCTTTCTTGCCCGGCCCTCGGCCGCCAGGACAAGTCGCTGGGGCTTAGCGCCGAAACCGGGTGATGTTTAATGCAGGAAAGGCAAGTCAATCATGGCTCTTTATGAACATGTCCTCCTTGCCCGACAGGACGTCTCCAGCCAGCAGGTCGAAGCCCTTGTGGAACAGTACAAGGGTGTGATCGAGGCAAACGGTGGCAAAGTCGGGCGTATCGAGCATTGGGGCCTCAAGTCCCTCACCTACCGCATCAAGAAGAACCGCAAGGCGCACTACGCGCTGATGGACATCGATGCGCCGGCGCCGGCAGTCAAGGAAATGGAACGCCAGATGGCGTTCAACGAGGACATCCTCCGTTTCATGACCGTCTCCGTGGATGCCCACGAGGAAGGCCCGTCGGCCATGCTGCAGAAGCGTGACCGCGACGACCGTCCGCGCGGCGACCGTGACGACCGTCCGCGTGGCGATCGTCCCGATCGCGGCGACCGTGGTGACCGTGGCCCGCGCCGTCCGCGCGAAGACCGCGAATAGGAGATACGACAATGGTAGACATCAACCAGATCCCGACCCGTCGTCCCTTCAATCGCCGCCGCAAGACCTGCCCGTTCTCGGGTGCAAATGCGCCGAAGATCGATTACAAGGACGTCCGCCTGCTGCAGCGCTACATTTCCGAGCGCGGCAAGATCGTTCCGTCCCGCATCACCGCCGTCAGCCAGAAGAAGCAGCGCGAACTCGCCAAGGCGATCAAGCGCGCCCGTTTCCTCGGCCTGCTGCCTTACGTGCTGAAGTAGGACTTTTAGACTTCGGGCCGGCGGTTCGCCGCCGGTCCATCGCCTTCGTGACGGGCACGATGGCGACACGACAAATCCCGGGTTGGGGCGCGGCGGAATGGTCTGCCGGATGCCTCTAACTGCTCGATGAAGCAGGACAGCGAAGCGAGACAATGCCCTTACAGACGACATCCATCCTGGTTGGCCTGCTTGCAGGACTTTCCACCGCCCTGCTGCTGGTGAGCGCCGGGATGCCCTCGCTGCTGTCGATTTTCCTTGCCGCCGCCGCGACGATGCCGGTCCTGATCGCCGGCCTCGGCTGGTCGAACCTGGCATCCGGCATCGCCGTCGTCTCGGCTGCCGCCATCGTCGCCATGGTGACCGCACCGCTGGCCGCTGGCGTGACCGCTGTGACGACGCTGCTGCCGGCTGCGTGGATGGCGCATCTGAGCAATCTCGCCCGTCCGGCCGAGGAACTGGGCGGCGAAGCGGGCGCGGTGATCTGGTATCCCCTGCCCGACATGCTGTTGCGCGCCTGTGTGGTGGTCGTGCTCGGCCTTTGCGTGCTGGGCTATGCTGTCGGCTACGGCCCCGAGCTGGTCGAGCGCATGGTCGACGCTCTGGTCAAGTCTCTTGGCGAAGGCAATGCCGAGTTCCAGCCCGGAGCGGAGGCCATCACCGAGATCAAGGGCTTCACCGCATACTTCATTCCCATCGTGCAGGGCGCCACCGGCGTCATCGTCCTGATGGCATCGCTCTATCTGGCTGCGGCGATCGTGCGCCTGTCAGGCCGCTCGAAGCGCCCGCGGGACGATGTGCCGATGCAGCTGCGGATGCCGCGCGGCGGCATCTTCGCCTTTGTCGCGGGCCTTGCCCTGACATTCGCCGGTGGCCCCCTCGCCTATGTCGGCTGGGCCATCGTCGGAGCCTTCGGCGCGGGCTTTGCGCTTGCCGGCTTTGCCATTCTGCATGCGCTCACGCGCGGCAAGCCGTGGCGCGGAATGGCCCTGTGGCTCACCTATGTCTCGGTGGTGCTGTTCACCGTGCCGCTCATCCTGTTCCTGTTTCTCGGTCTTGCCGACACGGCGCGATCGTCAGGCAGCTCAAACCAGCATCCCAGAACCTGAATTCGCAAGACAACCCAACACCTGAAAGGACCAATGTCATGGACGTCATTCTTCTTGAACGCATCGCAAAGCTCGGCCAGATGGGCGACACCGTCAAGGTGCGCGACGGCTTCGCCCGCAACTTCCTGTTGCCGCAGGGCAAGGCGCTGCGCGCCAACGCCGCCAACAAGACCCGCTTCGAAGCCCAGCGCGCGGTTCTCGAAACCCGCAACCTGGAACGCAAGGGCGAAGCCCAGCAGATTGCCGACCAGCTCCAGGGCAAGCGCTTCATCGTCGTCCGCTCGGCCGGCGAAACCGGCCAGCTCTACGGTTCGGTCGCCGCCCGCGATGTGGTCGCGGTGCTTGCCGACAACGGCTTCACCATCGGCCGCAACCAGATCGACCAGAAGGCCCCGATCAAGACCATCGGCCTGCACAAGGTCACGCTGGTCCTGCACGCTGAAGTCTCCGTCGACATCGAGTTCAACATCGCCCGCTCGGCCGACGAAGCAGAGCGCCAGGCCAAGGGCGAAGACCTGTCGTCGGCCGACGCCATCTACGGCATCGACGAGGAAGCTGCAGCCGAAGCGGCTGAAGCCGCCGAGAACGATCCCGACTACAACGACGAAGACGGCGAAGACGACAACGCCTGATCGACCCGGCCTCAGGGCCGCCGCCACTGCAACGCCCGGGCCATGGTCCGGGCGTCTTGCGTTCGAGGTCGATCGCAACGCCCCGATGCTCTTGCCGCTTCCCCCCTGCGCGCGCTTGCGCTAGACAGGGCCATGACCATGTCCGTCTCCGATATGTCGCCCCAGTCGCTCGCCGCGCTCCTGCATTTCTATGCCGATGCGGGCGTCGACTGCATGATCGAGGACGCGCCGGTGGACCGTTTCGCCGAGACCCGGGCGCTGGGCGCCATGCGGGCCCGGCCCGCGCACTCATCGGCGCAGCAGCCAAATCCGCGCGATTTCGCCGCCACCGCCGCCGCACCGGGCGACGGACCGAAGCCGGCCCTGCCGGTGAAGGGCGAGAAGGCGCCGGCGCGCGCCGTGCCGCCGACGCCGCAGGCCTCGCAGCTGACCATTCCCGACGAGGCCGCCTTCGCCGACGCGCGCGCCATGGCGCGGTCGGCCAACACGATCGAGGAACTGAAGGCGGCGCTGGAAAGCTTCACCGGCTGCAATCTGCGCCACAGCGCCAAGTCGATGGTGTTTGCCGACGGCAATCCGCAGGCGCGCGTGATGTTCATCGGCGAGGCGCCGGGGCGCGACGAGGACCTGCAGGGACTGCCCTTTGTCGGTCGCGCCGGACAGTTGCTCGACCGGATGCTGGCGGCGATCGGCCTCAGCCGCGAGACCGCCTACATCACCAACATGATTCCCTGGCGTCCGCCGGGCAACCGCACCCCCGCCCCGCACGAGATCGAGCTCTGCCGGCCGTTCATCACCCGGCATGTGGCGCTGGCCGAGCCGGATTTCGTCGTCATGCTCGGCAATGTCGCCACCAAGGCGCTGCTCGACACCGACCGCGGCATCCTGTCGATTCGCGGCAGCTGGATGACGCTCGAATGCGACGGCCGCAGGATTCCCGCACTGCCGACGCTGCACCCGGCCTATCTCCTGCGCAACCCCGCCGCCAAGCGCCATGTCTGGGCGGACCTGCTGTCGCTGGCCGCCCGACTCGACGAGCCGAAGCCCGCCTGAGTCCTGCACGGCGCCGGCTGTTCCTGCCGCCGCCCGAACTGGCCGCCGGTTGCCGTCCGGCGGGGTCGATTGCACCGACGACCCCTGCCGGCAATCGGGCGAACCGTCGCGCGCAGGTCGCAAACCGGCATTTGCAGGTTGCCGGTTTCCGCCATCTTGATAAGACGGCGTGTGAATCACGCCGGCCGTCAGCAGATCCGCGTCCGGCGCAGCCAGAGAGACACCATGAAAAGCACAATCGCCTCGGTCGCGGCACTCCTGCTGTCCTGCTTCTTCATGTTGATGGCGGCGGGCCTGTCGGGCTATCTGATCCCGCTTCGGGCGGTGACGCTCGGATGGTCGACATTGTCGATCTCGATGATGGCGACCGGCTATTCGATCGCGTTCACGGCCTCGTGCATCATCACGCCGCGCCTGGTGCGCCAGGTTGGACATGTCCGCGTCTTCGGCGTGCTGACCACGCTCCTGTCGATGTCGCTGCTCTTGCACGCGCTCATCGCCCACCCGGTGGCATGGGTGCTGTTCCGCGCGATCGCCGGCTTCTCGATGGCGGGGGGCTACATGGTGATCGAAAGCTGGCTCAACGAGCGGGTCAGCAACGAAAGCCGCGGCGCGCTGTTCTCCGTCTACATGGTCACCTGCATGGCGGCGCTCACCGTCGGCCAATACATCGTGCCGCTGGGCGATCCGACCACGACGGTGCTGTTCATGGTCTGCGCGCTGATCTTCTCGCTCGCCATCGTGCCTACGGCGCTGTCGAGCGCACAGTCGCCGCAGCCGCTGACCCAGGTGAAATTCGACGTCCCGGGCCTCTACCGCCGCTCGCCGGCCGCGGTCGTGGGCACCCTGATTGCCGGCATCATCGCCGGTGCGTGGAGCGGTCTGGCCCCCGTCTACGCGTCGCGGCTCGGACTGTCGACCACCGAGGGCGCCTCGATGCTGGCGGTGGCGATGATCGGCGGCACCCTGTTCCAGTATCCGCTCGGCCGGGCGTCGGACAAGATGGACCGGCGGCGGGTGATGGTCTTCGGCGGCATCGTCGGGCTGCTCGCCTGCATTGCCGTGGTCAGCTTCGGGGTGGAATCGCATCTGACCTTCTTCGTCATGATGTTCGTGCTCGGCACGGTGCTGTTCCCGATCTACTCGCTCAACGTGGCGCATGCCAACGACTATGCCCGGCCCGACGAATTCGTCGAGGTGTCGAGCGGGCTGCTCATCGTCTACGGCTTCGGCGCCATGTCCGGACCGCTGCTCGCGGGCACGGCGATGGACATCGTCGGGCCCTGGGGCCTGTTTGCGACCATGGGCGCGGGCTTTCTCTGCTACGCGCTCTACGCCGCCTGGCGCATGACGCGGCGGACCAAGCCGCCGGAGGAAACCCGCAGCGAGTTCCGCGCCATGGCGCCGGCGCGCGAGCACACGCCGCAGACGGCCGAGCTCGATCCGCGGTCCGATCCGGAGACGCCGGAGCCGGCTGCGACCTGACGCGCAGGCCGGATCCGCAGCTTGCGTCAGCACTTGGTGATGACGATCTCGAGATAGGCCGAGGGCACCCGCAGGGTTCCGTCGGTGGCGGTATCGTAGCGTGCGATCGTCGCCATCAGGTCCACATGCAGGGCCTTGCCCACATCTTCCGGCAGCGCCAGGAAGGCCTTGTGGATCGGGCCGTAATAGGTGCGGAAGATGTGCATGAATTCGGCAGCCGAGCGGTAGCGGAAAACGAAGTCGCGCGGGCTTACATCTATCTTCCTCGCCTTGGAGCCGAAGCTTGAGCGTATCCACTCCTCGCTACCCCACAACGCCGGCGACTGGACACCCGCCGGCGGCGGCATGTGCTTTCCAAGTGTCTTGAAGACGGTGCCGATGAAGCCCTCGGGCGTCCAGTTGGCAAGGCCGATCTTGCCGCCCGAGCGGCAGACGCGGAGCATCTCGCGGGCTGCCGCCAGCTGATTGGGGGTAAACATCACCCCATAAGTGGATACAACCGCGTCGAAGCTGTCGTTTTCGAATGGCAGTTTTTCGGCGTCGGCCACCTGGCAGGCAATATCGAGACCTTCGGCCTGAGCACGCGCCCTGCCCTTTTCCAGCAGCGCCTCGACATAGTCCGTAGATGTGACGCGGCTGCCGCGCCGCGCGAATGCCAGCGTGGCATTGCCGTTTCCGGCAGCAACGTCGAGCACCTTGGCGCCCGCCGGCAGGTCCATCGCCTCGGCGAGGTTTTCGCCGACGATCTGCAAGGTGGTGCCGATCAGCGCGTAATCTCCCGACGCCCAGGCGCTGTTCTGCTTGGCCTTGATCACCGCGTAATCCGGCGCCGCCGTAATCGTGCTTGTGTCATTCATGTCAAACTCCTTCCCGTTGTGCAGAGCGCGGCCGTTCACCGGTCAGCGCCGTGGGCACAAGCTCTCCTGGAACGGCCACGGCTGCTTGAAGGAAATCTGAAGATTGGCGGGGGATTTGTGGTAATTTGCCATCGGCTTGCAATAGAGATGTGCCGTTGGCGGCCGACGGCAGGTCAACCGGAGCAACGCGATGCAGTATCGCTTCAATGCGTTTGAACTGGATACGGACAATTTCGTCCTGTCGGTGGGTAACAGGCCGGTTCACGTCGAGCCGATGGTGTTCGACCTCATCCGTTGCCTTGCCGAACATGCGGGAAGCGTGGTCAGCAAGGAGCAGCTGATCGAAAAGGTCTGGAAGCGCAGCGTCGTTTCCGATGCGACGATTGCCAGTTGCGTGAAGGCGGCGCGCAGGGCGCTGGGCGATGACGGAGGGGCGCAGACCTGCATCCGCACATTGCGGGGCCGCGGCTTCCAGCTGAAGCTCACGCCTCACAACGCTCCGGCCGCCCGCAGCATGCAGTCCGAGCCGGATCCGGCGAGTGCGGACCCTGTGGAGCTGGCAGCTTCGCGCCCACGGATTGCCGTCCTGCCGCTGCAGCCGATGACCGCCGAGCCTCGGCTGGCGCTGCTTGGCGACGCGGTGGCCCAGGAGGTCATTCTCGAACTGTCGCGGCTACACTGGCTATTCGTGATCTCGCGCGGATCGTCGTTCAAGTTCCGCGGCGCCGATATCGACCTCGCCGAGGCGGCAAGGGTGCTTGGAGTCACCTTCCTGCTCACCGGCACGATCGTCGAGCGCGGCACCGAGATTGTCGTTGATGTGGAGCTCTGTCATGTCGGCCAGGCGCAGGTGGTCTGGGCCGAGAGGTTCTCGCTGCCGACCCGCGACCTCATGCATGTCCGCGCCAGCCTCGCCGGCCAGATCGCCACCGCGCTCGAGCCGCGGATCCAGAGTTTCGAGGCGACCCGGGCCATCCGCATTCCGACCGAACATCTCGACGCCTGGTCTGCCTATCACCGCGGCCTGTGGCATATGTACCGGTTCACGGCGCAGGACAACGAGCAGGCAGCACGGATGTTTGGCCAGGCCGCCAAGCTCGATCCGGCATTCGCCCGGGCGCATGCGGGGCTGTCGTTCACTCATTTCCAGAACGCGTTTCTCGGCTTCACCCGCAACAGCGACGAGGAGGTCCGGAGGGTGCGGCGGCACGCCGAACGCAGCCTAGAACTCGATCCGCTCGATCCCTTCGTCAACCTCACCATGGGCAGGTCGGAGTGGCTCTCGGGACAGCCCGAGACGGCGCTTTCCTGGATCGACCGCGCCATTTCGCTGAACCCGAACTACGCATTTGCCATCTACAACAGCGCGCTCATCGGCACGCTTTTCGGCGACGGTGAGGCGAATGATGAAAAAGTGGTCCGCGCCATCGAGCTCAGTCCGATAGACCCTTTGAATTATGCAATGCTTGCCACCCGGGCGCTCACCCGTTCGGTGCGCGGCAACCATGAGGAGGCAGCCCTGTGGGCCGATCGGGCCGCACAGTCGCCCAATGCCCATGCCCAGATCTTCGCCATCGCGGCGTTTGCCAATGAACTCATCGGCGAACGGGAAAAGGCCATGGCCTATGCGCGCCACACTCGCAGCCTCAATCCCCGCTATTCCATCGCCGATTTCACCACGACATTCACGTTCCGCGACCCGGCTCTCCTTGGGACCATCCGGGCAGCGCTCACCCGTCTCGGCTTTGCGATGGGAAGTTAAAGGCCGTAGCGGCGAGAATCACCCCTGCGGCGTGACCAGCTTGCGTTGCGCCTTGCGTTCGAGGCCGAGCGCGTGCTCGCGCAGGATGATGAAGATGCCGGCGCCGGCAACGATGGCCGTGCCGATCAGCATCGACCAGGTCGGCACGTCGCCGAAAACCAGATAGCCGATGGCGATGCCGAGCAGGATCGAGGTGTATTCGAACGGCGCGATCGTCGAGACATCGGCATGGCGGTAGCTTTCGGTGAGCAGGATCTGCGCCACGCCGCCGAGAAAGCCTGCCGTCACCATCAGCGTCATGGTCCGTGCATCGGGCACCACCCAGCCGAAGGGCATGGTCAGGAGGCCAAGCAGCGAGGCGGTGAGCGAGAAATAGAGCACGATCGTCGGCGTCTTTTCGGTCTGCACCAGGTTGCGCACCTGGATCATCGCCACGGCGGCGAGTGCCGCCGAGCCGAGCACGGCGAGCACGCCCAGCGTCTGGCCCGATTCGAGGCCGCCATTGACCAGACTCATGCGCGGCCAGGAGATGATCATCACCCCACCGAGCCCGACCAGCACCGCCGTCCAGCGATAGATGCGCACCGTCTCGCGCAGAAGCACCGCTGCCGACACCACCGCCAGCAGCGGCATGGCATAGCCGATGGCGATCGCATCGGGCAGCGGCAGATGGATGAGCCCGTAGAAGCTCAGCCCCATGGCGGAGACGCCGAGCAGGCCGCGCAGCACGTGCGACATCGGCTGCGACGTGCGCCAGGCACCCCTGAGCTGGCCGCGCATGGCAAGGAACAGCAACACGGGGACGATGGCGAAGGCGGAGCGGAAGAAGACGATCTCGCCGGCAGGCAGCGCTTCGCCGGCCGCCTTGATCGCCGTCGCCATGCCCACGAACACGGCCACCGAGGCGATCTTCAGGGCGATGCCGGTCATCGGCGCGGAATAGTCCGGGGGGATCAGCTTGGCGGCGGGGTCGGCAGACGTCATGTCGGGAGCGGTTCCGGTGGCGGCCCGGCGCGGGCGACGCGGCGGAAGCGCCACGGGCGGGAACGGGGCATGAGAAGACATCCTCTCATAGCCTGCCGACGCGGCTTTGTCCGGTCAAAAATCCTGATGGACCAGAGAGATGTGGTGATCGCCGGATGATTGCCGTTCGATACGGTGCGGCCGGGGCGCGAGGATCCCGAGGATCAGGAGCGAAGCGCCCTGCCCTCTCAACCGGCAGTGTCTCTGCCTGAAAACAGGGCTCTGGCGCAGGATCCCCGTTCTGACGGGGCTCTGCAGAATTCACGCGACCATATTCAGCTTCTGCGCTGTGTGATGCCGCCGATGACCGTATCGGACCGGTCTTTGTTATCGCTCCATCGCCGTTGCGCGGCCGGATTCGTAGGCATCCTGACCTTTTTCTCTCAACGGAGAGACTCGCGATCAGCGCCGGCTCATGGTAGGTTACATGTAACCATCGTGATGGAGCCCCCCATGCCCTCTGCTTCCAATCCCAGGCCGTCCCGCGTGAAGGTCAGCGAACATCGTGCCCGCCTGCGGGCGCAGGGCTTGCGGCCAATCCAGATCTGGGTGCCGGATGTTCGTGCACCTTCGTTGAGGACGGAAGCGCGTCGGCAGTCGCTCGCCGTGGCAACAAGCAACGATGCGCCGAGCGATCAGGCGTTCATCGACGCGGGGACATCTGGACCGTCTCCGGCGGCAAGGATTCCGCTGGCAGGCCTCGCCCGGTTGTCGTCGTGCAGGACGAAGCGTTCGACGCGACGGATTCCATCACGGTCTGCGCCTTTACCACGGATGAGACCGAAGCGCCGCTGTTCCGCTTGCCGGTGGAGCCGAACAGCCGCAATGGCCTCAACTCGCCATGCCGGCTGATGGTCGACAAGATCACGACAATTCCGAAAACCAAGGTCGGGACCCGGGTCGGTCGGCTCGACGACGAGGATATAGTGCGGCTCAATCAAGCGGTCCTTGTCTTTCTCGGTCTGGCAGGTTCACCCAAGACGAGGACCTAGCGAAAAAGACGACTTCGCCTGCCTTGAGCGCTTCGGTGGCCGCCTCGACGGCGCTCGACATGCCGACGAAGCGACCACCGGGGCGATGTTCAGCGCGATGCCCGTTGCCGTTCGACGCCGCGCGGCCAGCGCGCAACGTTCTTGCGATCAGGCGCCAAGAGACCGGACCATCCGCAGCACGGGAGTCTCTCACCGCGCAGACACCCGGGTCTCTGGACCCTCGCCCTTCGAGGGCGGCTCGATGCGCGAGCACTTCAGGATGAGGGTGGGGTGAGCGAGACGGGAGGGGCCGGTGCCGGGGCATCCGCACATCGCTGTCCCGACCCATCAGCGGCGATGGGAGGAACACGGATGGCCCTTCGAAATGGGTGAATCGCGCGCCCTCTCATCCGGCCGCGCCCTATCCGTTGAGCGCCTGCCAGATCTTCAGCGGCGTCATCGGCATGTCGAGATGGCGGATGCCGCGGGAGCGATCGAGCGCATCGATGACGGCGTTGGCCACCGCCGGGCAGGAGCCGATGGTGCCGGCCTCGCCCGCGCCCTTGATGCCGAGCGCGTTGGTGGTCGAGGGCACGTTGCGGGTCTCGAACTCGAAGAACGGCAGCTCGTCGGCGCGCGGCACGGCGTAGTCCATGAAGCTCGCCGTCAAGAGCTGGCCGTCGTCGGAATAGACCGCGCCCTCGTTGAGGCACTGGCCGATGCCCTGCACCACGCCGCCATGGATCTGGCCGAGCAGCAGGATCGGGTTCACCGTGACGCCGAAATCATCGACGATCGAATAGCGGACGATCTCGGTGGCGCCGGTGTCGGGATCGATCTCGATCTCGCAGATGTGGGTGCCGTTGGGATAGGTCGCCTCGTCCTGAACGATCTCCGCGTCGCCGCGGCGGTCCTCCTCGGACTTGGCGGCGCGCGCCAGGTCGCCATAGCTCATCACCCGGTCGGTGCCGACGATGCGGGCCGAGCCGTCGACCAGTTCGATGTCGGCCGGCGAGGCCTCCAGTTCGTCGGCGGCGATCTTCTTCATCTTCTCGGCCAGCACCTCGGCGGCAGCCGCCACCGAGACGCCGCCGAGCGGAATGGACCGCGAGCCCCCGGTGCCTCCGCCCTTGGGCAGTTCGCTGGTGTCCCCCTGGCGGACGATGATCCTGTCGAAATCGATGCCGATCTTGTCGGCGATAAACTGGCTGTAGGCGGTGGCATGGCCCTGGCCGTTGGTCTGGGTGCCGATGTAGAGCACCACTTCGCCGTCCGGCGTCAGTTCCACCTTGGCGGCCTCCGAGCCGGCGAAGGCGCAAGCCTCGACATAGACGGCGGTGCCGTAGCCGCGGATCCTGCCGCGCGAGACGGCTTCGGCCGCCCGAGCCTCGAAGCCTGCGGCATCGGTCTTTTCCAGCGCGCGCGTCATGTGTCCATCGAACTCGCCGACGTCATAGGTCCGGCCGTAGGGCGTGGTGTAGGGGAACTGCTCGGGCTTGATGAAGTTCCTGCGGCGCAGATCCGCCAGCGGAATGCCGGTGTCGCGGGCGCAGGCATCCACCAGACGCTCGAGCAGGAAGGCGGCTTCCGGGCGTCCGGCGCCGCGATAGGCGTCGAGCGGCACGGTGTGGGTGTAGACGCCGGTAATCGTCAGGTCGAGATTGGTGATGTCGTAGACGCCGGTCGCCATCGATGCCCCAAGCACCGGGATATAGGGACCGTACTGGTGCAGATAGGCGCCCATATTGGCGAGAATGCTGATCCTGAGGCCGAGGAAGCGGCCGTCGCTGGCGAGCGCCATCGAGGCCTCGACGACATTGTCGCGGCCGTGGGCGTCGGCGAGAAAATGCTCGGTGCGGTCGCCCACCCACTTGACCGGGCGGTCGAGCTGGCGCGCGGCCTCCATGGCCAGCGGATATTCGCGATAGTTGAAGCTCTTGGTGCCGAAGCCGCCGCCGACATCGCGGGTGATGACGCGGATATCGTCGTTGCCGATCTTGAAGACGTCTTTGGCCAGCGTGTTGCGCATGTTGTGGACGCCCTGCGAGCCGAGCGTCACCGTGAACTTGCCCGCAGATGAATCCCACTCCGCCAGGCAGGCGCGCGGCTCCATGTAGTTGCAGACCAGCCGGTTGTTGACGAACTTGATCGTTGTGACGTGATGGGCGCCCGCGAAGGCCGCTTCGGTCCTGCCCGCATCGCCGAGCTTGTAGAGGAATGCCTGGTTGGAGCCGAGATCCGGCCAGACCACCGGAGAGCCGGAATCAAGTGCAGTACCGAGATCGGCGTGGGCGTCGCCGGTGTCCCAGTCGATGCCGATGAGGTCGGCGGCTTCCTGCGCCTGTTCCAGCGTGTCGGCCACCACGAAGGCCACCGCGTCGCCGACATAGCGGACTTCGCCGTCGCACAGGAGCGGCACATGCTTCATCGCATGCCTGGCACCATCCGGCTGCTTGACCGGCGTCTGGCAGACCACCGGGCCGAGATGGGCGAGATCGGCGGCAGTGAGCACCAGATGGACACCTTCGGACTGGCGGGCGGCGTCAAGATCGGTGAAGCTGAAGCTTGCCGCCGCATAGGGGGAGCGGACGACAAAGCCGCGCAGTTCGCCCTCGGCCCTGACGTCGTCGGTGAAGCAGCCCTCACCCCGGATGAGCTTGGTGTCTTCCTTGCGAAGCGCGGATGCGCCCACTCCGAATTTCGGTGTCGCAATGTTCATGTCAATTCCCGGAGGTGGAGTTTGGACCAGTTGCCGAACGGCGTGCCGTATATTTAAGGCAGAGAGAGGGAATGTCGAGGGGCAATCCGTGATCGGGCAACCGGAGGCGGCTGCAGGGCATGGGGTTGTTTCGCTCCGCGAGAGGCGCCAATCCGGCGGTTCCCCGGGATTTCGCGAATTAACCGGATTGCGATATCTCTTTGCTATCGATCGAATCGACCAAAACGAATTGCTAAATGAGGCTTGCGTATGCGGACTGACACTGGGCAGGTTTTTCACCTGAAGGACTACGCGCCGACCGACTTCGTCGTTGACCGCATCGACCTCACGTTCGAGCTGGATCCGGCCGAGACGAAGGTGATTTCCCGTGTCCTCATGAAACGCCGCGCCGGCGTCAGCCGCAGCGCTCCGCTGGTCTTCGACGGCGATGAGCTCACACTCGACAGCGTCCAGCTGGACGGCAATGACATCGATCCCGCCGATTTCGACGTCACGCCCGAAAATCTGACCATCCGCAACCTGCCGGCGGAAGCCACATTCGAAATCACGGTCAATACGACGATCGCGCCTGAGGCCAATACCAGCCTCATGGGTCTCTACCGGACCGGGAACATCTACTGCACCCAGTGCGAGGCGGAGGGTTTCCGGCGCATCACCTATTTCTACGACCGGCCCGACGTGCTTGCCGTCTACACGGTGACCATCATCTCCCGCAAGGACGACGCCAGACTGATGCTGTCCAACGGCAACTATCTCGGCGGCGGCAATTACGATGAGGGCCGGCACTTTGCCGCCTGGTTCGATCCGCATCCCAAGCCAAGCTATCTCTTTGCGCTCGTGGCCGGCGACCTGGGAGTCATCGAGGACACATTCACCACCATGGATGAGCGCGAGGTGGCGCTCAGGATCTATGTCGAGCACGGCAAGGAGAAACGCGCCGCCTATGCCATGGACGCGCTCAAGCGCTCGATGCGCTGGGACGAGGAGACGTTCGGCCGCGCCTATGATCTCGACATCTTCATGATCGTCGCGGTCTCCGACTTCAACATGGGAGCCATGGAGAACAAGGGGCTCAACGTCTTCAACGACAAATACGTGCTCGCCGATCCCGAGACTGCCACCGATGCCGACTACGCCAATATCGAGGCGATCATCGCCCACGAATACTTCCACAACTGGACCGGCAATCGCATCACCTGCCGCGACTGGTTCCAGCTCTGCCTCAAGGAAGGGCTGACGGTCTTCCGCGACCACGCCTTCTCCGCCGACCAGCGCTCCGCGCCGGTCAAGCGCATTGCCGAGATCCGGCTCCTGAAGGCGCATCAGTTTCCCGAGGACGCCGGGCCGCTGGCCCATCCGGTGCGGCCGGAAAGCTACCGCGAGATCAACAATTTCTACACGGCGACGGTCTATGAGAAGGGCTCGGAAGTCGTCGGCATGCTGCGCACCATCGTCGGAGCCGACGCGTTCCGCCAGGGCATGGATCTCTATTTCGAGCGCCATGACGGCCAGGCGGTGACGATCGAGGATTTCCTGGCCTGTTTCGCCGAGGCCAGCAGCCGCGACCTGATGCAGTTCTCGCTCTGGTACAGCCAGGCCGGCACGCCGTCGGTTTCGGTGTCCACTTCCTGGGACGAGGCGAAATCCACCTTCACCGTCACGCTGGAACAATCGCTGCAGCCGACGCCGGGACAGCCGCGCAAGGAGGTCATGCACATCCCGCTGGCCTACGGCCTGCTGCTCGAGGACGGCAGCGAACACAAGGGCTCGCCTTCCGGTGCAGGTGCCAGCTCGGCCGCCGCCGGCGTGCTGCACCTGACCCGGCGCAAGCAGAGCGTCACGTTCGCGGATGTCGCCTCCCGGCCGGTGCTGTCGATCAACCGCGGCTTTTCCGCTCCGGTCAACCTGGCCATGGAGCAAAGCTCTGCCGATCTCGCCCATATCGCCCGCCATGACGCCGACGGAGTTGCCCGCTGGCAGGCGATCAACGACCATGCCACCCGCCACCTGGTGGCCGCGGCGCGGCTGGCGCGCGACGGTCGCCCCCTGCCCGCCAGCGATGAGCTCTGCGCCATCCTGACAGCCGTCGCCGGCGACGAGAGCCTGGAGCCGGCATTCCGCGCCCAGGCGCTGACGCTGCCGGCCGAATCCGACATCGCCCGCGAAATCGGCTCCAACATCGAGCCCGATTCCATTCGGGCCGCCCGCGAGGCGGTGATCGCCGATGTGGCGCGCGCCGGACGGGAGCTGTTCTCCACCCTGGCGAACCAGGCCCCCGGCGGCCCCTATTCGCCCGATGCCGGCAGCGCGGGTCTGAGGGCGCTGGCCGGCATCGCCCTGTCCTATGCGTCGATCGCCGAGGCAAGCCCGGCGCGGGCGGCAGCAGTCTTCGCTGCCGCGGACAACATGACAGTGATGGCGCAGGCGCTGCAGGTGCTGGCGCATCATTTTCCCGGAACCGGCGCGGCAACAGATGCGCTGGCAGCCTTCGAGGCTCGCTTCGCCGACAATCCGCTGGTGATCGACAAGTGGTTCGCCATCCAGGCCATGGCGCCGGGAGCTGCCACGCTTGACCGGGTCCGCGAGCTGATGACCAGCCGGCATTTCGATCGCATGAATCCGAACCGCGTGCGGGCGCTGATCGGATCCTTCTCCGCCGGCAACCCCACCGGGTTCAACCGCGCCGACGGCGCGGGCTTCCGCCTTCTCGCCGACGAGGTCACCGCCATCGACAAGCGCAACCCGCAGCTGGCTGCCCGGCTGCTGACGGCCATGCGGTCCTGGCGGTCGCTCGAACCGGTCAGGCAGGAAGAGGCCCGACTGGCGCTGGTGGCAATCCTCGGCGCCGCCCAGCTCTCCACCGACGTCAGCGACATCGTCCAGCGCACGCTGGCCGGCTGAGCAGGGGAAACCGCGGCGCAAGTCAGGCCGGGCAGTGAGAACTGTCCGGCTTTTGCCGCGACGTCGACTCAATGGCCCCTTGGCGAGCTGTGGCGGGTCCCACAAAACCGAGTCATAACAAACCCTTAAAAAAGAGTTCATCTTGCCACTGGACAAGGCGAATCACCTTTGATTCATTAGGGTAGATTCGGAGATGCGGTAGTCCGGGTCCCAACGGGGAAATTCAGAATCATGGCGGATTCGCAGAGGATATCTGCGGCCGAAGGGTCGCGGCTTGCCGAAAATAAACCAGTTTTGCAGGCGCGTGATTGGACCATGTCCGGACATGCAAGACTGTTCGCCAAGCCGACCTATGAAGGACTGAAGGGCGTAGAGCCTTTCCTCAAGCGCCTCATCCCCGTCCTCATCGTCGCCTTCCTCGTGGTCGTCGCCTGCGCTCGCTTTCTCAACATGATGGACGGTCGTGAACGGCTCTATCATGCCGCCGAGGAGACCACGGCGCTGACCTTGATGGCCGTGGCGTCGACGCTCACGCAGGACTCCACCCTGTTCGAGAACTCCCGTCGCTGGGACACCGAGGTGCGGATCAATCGCGTGCTGGGCGCACTGCAGGGAGATTCAGGCCGTTATGTCGTGGTCACCGACGGGTCGGGCCGCATCTTCGCCGCCACCGCCGGCGGCAGCCGGCTGGTCGGCATGGCGCTTGACGATCTGCTGGCCGACTGGTCGCCACTGCGCCAGTTCGGGGACCGTGCCGGCGTGCGCGAAATCATCTTCG
This sequence comes from Hoeflea marina, assembly GCF_003182275.1. Lineage (GTDB taxonomy): Bacteria > Pseudomonadota > Alphaproteobacteria > Rhizobiales > Rhizobiaceae > Hoeflea > Hoeflea marina. Next base: position 964,914 of record NZ_QGTR01000002.1, on the reverse strand, counting down.
CGGGCGAGGCCGTCCTCGCCTCGATGGTCAATCTGACGGACAATGGCGGCTCAATCCTGGTGCTCACTCCCATCACCGACATGCTGGAGGCCTGGCGCCAGACCGTTTCGGTCAACACCACACTTTTCATTGCCACCGCCGCAATCCTGCTGGTCATCCTCTATGCCTATTTCTCACAGGCCGGGCGGGCGCGCGAATCCGATGAAATCTACATGGAATCGCACCGCCGAGTGGAGATGGCGCTATCACGCGGCCATTGCGGCCTGTGGGACTGGGACATGGCGCGCGGCCGGCTTTACTGGTCGCGCTCGATGTACGAGCTGCTGGGCCTGGCGCCACGCGACTCGGTGATATCGTTCGGCGAAGCCTCGGCGCTGATCCATCCCGAAGACGGCAACCTCTATGAAATCGCCCAGCAGGTGGCGCGCGGCGACCTCAAGCAGGTCGACCATCTCTTCCGCATGCGACATGCCCAGGGCCACTATGTCTGGATGCGGGCCCGGGCGCAGGTGGTCGATCCGTCGGCGACCCAGACGCACCTCATCGGCATCGCCATGGACGTGTCCGAGCAGTACCGCCTGCAGCAGCGGACCGCCGAGGCCGACCAGCGGCTGTTCGACGCCATCGAGAGCACCTCGGAGGCCTTCGTGCTGTGGGACCGCCATGACCGCCTGGTGCTGTGGAACAAGCACTACCAGTCGATCCACGGCCTTGCCGACGAGGCGCTGTCCCCGGGCGCCCTGCGCAGCCATGTGGAGGCGTCGGCGACCCGGCCGGTGATCGAGCGGCGGCTTGCGACACCGTTTGCCAAGGGGAATGCCCAGACCTTCGAAGTGCAGCTCGGCGACGGCCGATGGCTGCAGATCAACGAGCGCATGACGCGCGACGGCGGCCAGGTTTCGGTCGGCACCGACATCACCCAGCTCAAGCGCAACCAGGAGAGGCTCCGCGATTCCGAGAAGCGGCTGATGGCCACCATCGGTGATCTGTCCATGAGCCAGGCGGAACTCAATCGGAAGGCCACCGAACTCTCCGCGCTCAACCGCGATTACCAGCTGGAGAAGGAGCGCGCCCAGGCCGCCAACCTCGCCAAGTCCGAGTTTCTCGCCAATATGAGCCACGAACTGCGCACCCCGCTCAATGCCATCATCGGCTTCTCGGAAATCCTGCAGACCCGCATGTTCGGCCCGCTCGGCTCGGAGAAGTACGAGGAATATTCCGACGACATCCATGATTCAGGCATCCACCTGCTCGGCGTCATCAACGACATCCTCGACATGTCGAAGATCGAGGCCGGCAAGATGCAGCTCGACACCGAGGAAGTGGACCTCGCGCCGTTGATCGAGGAGACGCTGCGGCTGATTTCCCCGAACGCCGAGAAGAAGCACATTCTTGTCGAGCAGAGGATTTCCAGCGGCCTGTCGATGATCGCCGACCGCCGCGCCATGAAGCAGATCCTGCTCAACCTCTTGTCAAATGCCGTCAAGTTCACCGGCGATGAGGGCCGCATCTATGTGCGGGCCCGCAAGACCTCGACGGCCGTCACGCTGACCATCGAAGACACCGGCATCGGCATTCCCAAGGCAGCCCTGAAGAAGATCGGCCAGCCGTTCGAGCAGGTGCAGAACCAGTTCTCGAAGTCGAAGGGCGGATCCGGGCTGGGTCTCGCCATCTCGCGCTCGCTCACCGAACTGCACAACGGCGCCATGAAGGTCCGCTCCATCGAGGGCGTCGGCACCATCGTCAGCGTGCGCATCCCGCTGCACAGCGGCGAGCCGCAGTTGATCGCTGCCGAATAGGGTATCCGGAGCCGCCGGAAATCACGTCGACGCGGGTGGCGGGACCGCATCAGGCCGGCTCTGCCGCGCGACCTCGAAGACCCGCACGGGCCCGGGAGTGTGCAGCGGCTTAAGGATCATCACATGCATGATTGACCCCACGAGGGCTTTGGGACAGAAGCCCGGCGGCGTGGCGGGCAATCCCGCCTCCGGGTCACTCGCCCGTCAGCCGCGGTCGTGAATCAGTTCATGAATGAATTCAAGCTTGGTGAAAATCGTGTCCGACAGCACGAAGGGGTAGAAGTCGCTGAGCCCGATCGAGCGATTCATCGCATTCATAGCCACCGTCAGCGGCACCCAGGCATCCATCAGCGGGCGGAACTCGACCGCTCCGTAAGGCCCGGCATCGGACCAGCCGCCCGGCGTCCGGTTGAGCCCGGTGTCCGGCGTGTGGCCGTCGAGCCCGTACCATCCGGCCGTCTCGAGCCCATCGACAATGTGGAAGTAGTGCGCCCACGTCTCGGCGAAATCCTCCCAGGAATGGGCACAGGCATAGGAGCTGACATGGGTCTGGTCCCAGCCCTGAGGTGCGCCATGGTGATAGTGGCGCTTGAGTGCCTCGGCATAATCCTCGCGCTCGTCGCCGAAGATGGCGCGATAGGCCTCAAGCCTGGGTGAATTGTCAACAAGCTGGTCCCAGTAGTAATGGCCAACCTCGTGACGGAAATGCCCGATCAGCGTGCGGTAGGGCTCGCCCATCGCCTTGCGGTGCTTCTCGCGCGTCGGATCGTCGGCCTCCGCGACATTGATGGTGATCAGTCCGTGCTCATGGCCGGTCAGAACCTTCTTGGTCTTGCCGTCGGGCGTGAGCACGTCGGCTTTGAACTCGAAGCGCAGGGCCGTCTCCGGCTGATTTTCGAGGTCGCCGACGCCGAGCCGGAATTTCTGGATCGAATAGAACAGCCGGCGCTTTGACTCCTCCAGCGCCGTCCAGTGACCGCGATTTTCGGGAGACGACAGATTCGGGATCACCAGCGTATGGCGGCAGCTCAGGCAGTGGTCGTGCCCCGCGCCATCCTCCACCAGCCAGTTGCAGGAGATCAGCTGGCGATTGGCGCAGGCATTGTAGGCCGTGGGGCCGTCGTGCCATTGGACCTCGTCTGGCCTGGTGGAGAAGATCTGGTCGCGCACCGGAACATAGCCCAGCCGCGAATGACAGCTGACGCACTCGCTGTTGCGGAAGTGGACTTCGTTGGAACAGTTGGGACATGCATAACGGCGCATAAGGAGCTTTCGATCAAGGGCGCAAGGACAGCGGCGGAACGGCATGCCGGGGACGAAAGCATCCCGCCTGCGGAGCCCTCATGACGGCATTGCCGGCTCTGTAACGCCAATGGCGGACTTTCGTTCCGGCAGACGCGCGCTCTTCTGGAAGAAACCATCCAACAGTCAATTTTGTCGCGGCCGGCAATCCGCCCCCGTAACCCGGCTGCTTGCGCCAGTATCCCGCCAAGCCGACGGCTTGGCGGGTTGAAGTCGCCTCCCCCGCGCCGGTTGGCCGAAGTCCGGCGGAAAGACAGATTCATGGTTCGGCAGTCCGCGCCTGAATTCTTCAGCTAAGCCGCATGTTCAAAGGCAAGAACCGGCGCCTTTTCCGTCGGCGCCCACGCCACGATAAGGTAGTTGGCGGCGAATTCGGCGCCCCGGACGATCTCGAGCGCGCCTTCGGGAGACAAGCATACGGCGTCACCCGCTTCCATGGTCATCAACGCACCATGGAGACGGACCCGTGTCGATGAGGCGAAACAGAACGCCTTGACGGGCTGAAACCGGCGCTTGTAGCGATCCCGGCTGCCGGTCGCCATGTAGCGCTGCGTGAAGGCGGCAGAGTTCATCGTCCACGTCACTCCCAGGCCGTCGATGATCGTGACGCCACCACCCTCCGCCTCCGTCGCGCGGACCTGACCGTAATCCTGCACCCAATCGAAATCCTGCGTCCAATCAATACCTTCCGGCAGATGGAACGTCGCCGTATCCTCGTTGTGCATCGAAGCAATCCTTTGATTCTGGAATATGCCGACGCTAGTAAATCATGGTTAACAGCTGGTTAATTTTCCTTGACAGTTATGAACTGGCTTTGCATTTTGAATTTAGTTACAACTTTAATAGTATTCTTGCTTGGGTGTAGCAATGACCTCTGGCGTATTGAGCACGCGCAGCCCGGTGTTTGAAATATTTGTGGGTGGAGGCATGTCACCCAGCAGCAATGGGCCGTCCGGCCTCAGTCTGGCTGCGCAATTGCAAAACCTGATCAGTGCGACGCAGATTATCGCCGAGGAGATCAACGAGGAACTCGGCGCGCGGTTCGTTCAGGTCACCTTTCCGCCCCGCAATGCGACCGGCCTCATCGATGAAACGATCTTCGAGATGCTCGACAATGCGGACGCGGGAATATTCGACATGTCAGGACCGGTAATTGCCACCGGCGGCGCGCCGGTCCACGGTCGGGTCAGTCCGAACGTGATGTACGAACTGACGTGGCTTCACGCGCTGGGTACTCCGACAATTCCGGTTATCCCCGAGGAGCAGAACTCCGAATTCTATCTGAGCCAGCTCTATGCCCGACCTGTTCCCGATTACACGGTTGACACGCTGGTCGGCATGCTCAGAACCCAGATCCGCTATCTTGTGCACGGCGACAGCGACAACCCGGCGGCCGATCCGCATCGGAACCCGATTTCAAAATTCTACAACCTTTCGATCGTCGACATCGCCTCGTCCAACGGGCTCGCCACGGGATACTATCACAACTTTCTGCGTTATGTGCTCGACACCCGCGATTCGCCCTTCCTCCGGTATCCGAACGCCGATTTCGCTGTGGAATTGAGCCGCCTGGTGATCTTCCGGCCCGAGACGATCGGCGAGGTCGAGGGAATGAACGCGAGGCTCAACAACGAACTCGGCCGGCGCGGAGCCCCGCCCGTCGAAACGCTGCTGTTTGAAGCCCCCCTGCATTCCCGCAAGCTGACATTGAAGCATGTCGGCTCGTCGCTGATTGATATCCCGACGCCGATCAGTTCCCTTGCGCATTCTCCACGCTACCGCAAAGCACGCCGGATCATCCCGCGGAGCCCGTTCGGAGACAGTTCCGAGGGGAGCGAGCTGCGAAAGCGCAAGGACAAGCTTGAGAAGAGCATGATCGACAGTTTTTTCAGGGTCATGGACTACCTCCTCGAAGAGCCGGGTCTGGACGGCAGCCGAATTCACGTGCGCACGATAGACGAATTCCTTGCGGAAACGGCGTGAAGGCGTTTCAAATCCGAAAAGCTGCGGCCGCCGCAGCCCTTTGAACGACCATCCAAATCCGAAAAGATAAAGCGCCCCGGCACAGGCACCGAGGTTTTCGTCGGCTTTCCGGTCAGTACCGGGAGGAATTTGCGGTCGCTGCTCGGCTGCGACCAGGGCAGCGACGCTCGTCCTGATTGCTCGGAACCGGCGCGGCTTTGTCTCGCTGCCGAATGGGAGGATTGCCGCGGCGGATCGCAGACGATCCGCCGCGGCCTGTTGCGAGGTTCTACCAGTCGTGCGCGCCGCCGTGGTGCTTGCGACCGCCGCCGCGACCGCCGCGACCGTCGAAATCGCCATCCATTCCGCCCCGCGCCATCATGTGGCGCATCTTGCGGAACTCCTTCGGCGAGATCGAGCCGTCGTCGTTGCTGTCGAGCAGGGCGAAGCGCTTGTCCTGCTGGCTGGTCAGTTCGCTCACCGTGATCTTTCCATCGCCGTTGATATCGAACCGGCGCTTGTACATCTCGGCCATGCGTTCCTTGCGCTGCGCCTCCATCGCCGTCTGGATCTCGTCGATGCTGAGTTCGCCGTCGCCGTTGCTGTCGGCCTTGACGAGCCGGCCGACGCCGATGTCGGCAAACTCGTCCGAGGAGATGTCGCCGGACTTGTCGGCGTCCAGGCGGGCCATCATCCCGCCATGGCCCATCTTGCCCATCTTGCCCGGAATGGGTGCTGTCGCATCCGGATTTGCACCCGCTTCCGCGGACGGCGTGGCGGGCGCTGTCGCGTCCTGGGCCAGGGCCGGCGCTGCGATCATCATGCCGGCTATGCCGGCCATTGCTATCAGAGTCCTGTTCATGTCGTTCTCCTGTGCATCAAGTGTCACCCCCGATGCGTGGAGGATGGCAGGCAGGCTTCCCATGGCCCGCTCTCCATCCGGTGCTCCCCTGCCCCGAGGCAGTGGAATCTCTTGCCGCCACTCAGGCGGCCATGATCCTGCGGAACAGCTGGCGTATCCGCTTCGATGTGGCCTTCATCTCGGTCTCCAGCGATTTGAGGTCCGGCGCCTCGCCGGCGCGCACGACCAGGTCGATCAGCCCCGCCGGCGCCTGCTTCGGATCAAATCCGCCCTCGACGCACAACCGCACGATCTGCGCCTGGTTCGACCACAATTCCAGCGCCCGGCGCAGCAGTTCCGTCTCCTCGACACCGATCATCTCAGGTCCGAGCAGGGCCAGCACCTCGCCGGTTGCCGTGCATCCTTCATCGCAGGCAAATGCGGCGACAAGCGGACCTTTTTGCTTCGAATTGGAGACAAGCGATTGTTTTTCATTAATTTTCTGCAATGAAAGCGAACCCTCGCCGCGCGCCTTCAGCGACAGGTACTGGGCGATGAACTCGATGTCGATGAGGCCGCCCGGGATCAGCTTGACATCCCAGATGTCGCGCGGCGGCTTCTCCGTGTCGATCAGATCGCGCATCTCGACGAGATCGGCGACCAGCTTTGCCGGATCGCGGGGCTCCGCCAGTACCCGGTCGACGACGTCGCGGGCGTCGCGCATCAGGCTCGGGTCGCCCGCCACCGGCCGGGCCCTGGTCAGAGCCAGATGCTCCCAGGTCCAGGCCTCCTCGGCCTGGTACTTGGCGAAGGCGGCGACCGAGGTGGCGATCGGACCCTTGTTGCCCGAAGGCCGGAGCCGCAGGTCGACTTCATAGAGGATGCCTTCGGCGGTCGGCGCCGACAGCGCGGCCATCAGCCGCTGGGTGGCGCGGGCGTAGTAGCGCACCGGGTCGAGCGGCTTGGGACCGTCGGACTCCTCGGCGCCGGCCTCGTGATCGTAGAGCAGGATGATGTCGATGTCGGAGCCGGCGGTGAGTTCGTGGCTGCCGAGCTTGCCCATGCCGATGACGCAGGCCCGCCCGCCCGGGATGCGGCCATGCGCCTCCACCATGCCGTCGAGCACGGCGTCGAGGGCCGCGGCAATGATGAGGTCGGCGAGATCGGTGAATGCCTCGCCGGCACGGGCGCCGGAGATGGCCCCCGTCAGCAGCCGCACGCCGATGAGGAATTTCTGCTCCAGCGCCACGATGCGCAACCGGTCGAGGCATTCCTCATAGGCGTTGGCACCGATGAGCAAAGTGTCGATGCGCTCGGCGAGATAGTCGCGCGTCGGCAGTTCCGCCATCAGCGCCGGATCGAGCATGCCGTCGAAGACATGCGGCTTGCGGGCGATCAGTTCGGCCAGGCGCGGTGCCGAAGCCATGATCGTCACCATCAGGGTCAACAGCCCCGGATTGTTGCCGAGCAGCGAAAACAGCTGAATGCCCGCCGGCAGGCCCGAGATGAAGGCATCGAAGCGGATCAGCGCCTCGTCGGCGCGCTTGGTGGCGCCGAAGACGGTGAGCAGTTGTGGCGTCAGCGCGGTCAGCCGCTCGCGCGCCTCCGCAGACTGGGTGGCGCGGTAGCGGCCGTAATGCCAGGTGCGGATGATGCGGGAAATGTCGGAAGGCCGCTCGAAGCCCAGCTGGCTCAGCGTCTTGAGCGTGCCGGGGTCATCGTCCTCGCCGGTGAAGACCAGGTTGCCTGATGCCAGCGACAAGCGTTCCTCGTTCTCGAACAGCCCGGCATAACAGCGCTCGACCGCCTGCAGGTGGCCGACAAAGGTCTCGCCGAAGGCCTTGGAACTGGCCGCGCCCATCATCAGCGCGATGCGGGCGAGCTCGGCTTCCGTCTCGGGAAGGGTATGGCTCTGCTCGTCGCGCAGCATCTGGATACGGTGCTCGACATCGCGCAGGTACCAGTAGGCCTCCGCCAGCGTGCGGGCGGTGGACGGATCGATCCAGCGGGCGCGGGCCAGCGCCACCAGCATCTCGTCGGTGCGGCGCTTGCGCAGTTGCGGCATGCGTCCGCCGGCGATCAGCTGCTGGGTCTGGACAAAGAACTCGATCTCGCGGATGCCGCCGCGGCCGAGCTTGACATTGTGGCCCTTGACCGCGATGGCGCCGAAGCCGCGATGGGCGTGGATCTGGCGTTTGATCGAGTGCACGTCGGCGATCGCCGCATAGTCGAGATACTTGCGGAAGACGAAGGGCGTGAGCTCCTTGAGGAAGCGCTCACCCGCTTCGATGTCGCCGGCCACCGGCCGCGCCTTGATGAAGGCGGCACGCTCCCAGTTCTGACCGCGGCTCTCATAGTAATGCATCGCCGCCTCGACCGGAAAGGCCAGCGGCGTCGAGCCGGGATCGGGCCGCAGTCTGAGATCGGTGCGGAAGACATAGCCGTCGCCAGTGCGCTCCTGCATGATCCGGACCAGCCGCCGCACCAGCCGCGCAAAGGTGTCGGTGGCCTCGTCGGGGTCCTCGAGAATGCCCGCATCGGGATCGAAGAAGACGACGATGTCGATGTCGGACGAATAGTTGAGCTCGCCTGCGCCGTGCTTGCCCATGCCGAGGACAATGAGGCCGGACTTCTCACCGGGCCGGTCGGGATCGGGTAGAACCAGCTTGCCCGCATCATGGGCGCCGCGCAGCAGGTGGTCGAAGGCTGCGGAAAGGCAGGCATCGGCCAGTGCACTGAGCCCGGCCGTGGTTTCGCGCGCGGTGATCAGACGGGCGAGATCGTTGAGCGCCAGCGTCAGCGCCACGCGCCGCTTGGCCCGGCGCAGGTCAGCCATCAGCTCAGCCTCGGGGGCGAGAGCGCCCTCGCCGGTCTTCCAGGCGCCGCGCGCGTCGGCAAGCGCCCGCTCCAGCACCTCCGCCACCGGGCATTCGAGCGCCTCGCACAGGCAGGCCGGGGCAGCCATCACGGTCTCGCGCAGATAGGGAGACAGCGCCAGCGCCGACAGCACGAAGCTGCGCGCCGGTGTATCCCCGGCAATGAGGGCTGCAAGCGCCGCATGCTCGCCGCTGAGTTGCCTGAGATCGGCCAGCACAGCCTTCGCCGCGGCGGCCGAGGGAGGAGATATCGGAGAGGCCTGCAGATCGAGCAGTCGCGCGCCAGCGGGATCGCTGGAGACGAGGCACTGCGCGGGCGGGCTGACGGGCGGCTGCTCTTGCGTCATGCGATCGGCCCCGGCAGATGCATGGTCGCCTTGAGGCCCGGCATGGCGGCATTTTCCGCTGCCGCATCGGCCAGCTCCAGTCGGCCGCCATGCAGCGCCGCCACCGCCTCCACCAGGCTCAGCCCCAGCCCGATGCCGGGTTTGGAGCGGCTTTCATCGAGCCGGACGAACCGCTTGACCACATCCTCGCGCTTGTCGCCGGCGATGCCGGGACCGTTGTCGATCACGCTCAGATGCACGCCGGCCTTGTCGGTCTCGAGCCGCACCTCGATGCGGGCCGGGCTGGCGCCATCGACATATTTGATGGCGTTCTCGATCAGGTTGGACAGCGACTGCGACAGCAGTTCACGGTTGCCGGTAACCCGGATGCCGGGCGCGATGGCATGGGTAAGGCTGACGCCCGCCTCCTCGGCGACCGGCTCGTAGAGCTCGGCGGCGTCGATGGCGATGCCTGTGAGATCGACCTGGCTCATCTCGGCCGCCGCCGAGCCGGCCTCGACGCGGCTGATCATCAGCAGCGCGTTGAAGGTGCGGATGAGCTGGTCGCTTTCGGCGATCATCTCCTCGAGCACCTTGCGGTGACTGGGCCCGTCATGGGAGTCTGTGAGCGCCGCCTCGGCGCGGTTGCGCAGACGGGTCAGCGGCGTCTTGAGATCGTGGGCGATGTTGTCGGAGACCTGGCGCAGGCCTTCGTTGAGCCGCTCGATGCGGCCGAGCATGGTGTTGAGCGACAGGCTCAGCCGGTCGAATTCGTCGCCCGATCCCGCCACCGGCAGGCGCTGGCTGAGATCGCCCGCCAGGATCTTCTTGCTCGCCTCCGACATGTGGTCGATCCGCTTGAGCGCACGCCGGCCGACGAAGAACCAGATGGCGACGGCGCCGACGAACATGATCGCCAGCGCCATCATCAGCGCCTGTCGCACCAGACCGCGCACCTGCTCGGGTTCGCCGATGTCGCGGCCGACCATCAGCCGCATCCCGTTGGGAAGCAGGACGATCTGCGCCAGGGCGCGGTGGTTGCGCGTCTCGCCGCTGCCGTAACGCTGGTAGCGGAAGGGCAGCGCCGTCCAGCCGTCGGTGTCGAGGACGCCGGGCTGCAGCGAGGCGACATTGCCGGCAATGATCTCCCCCGCCGGCATGGCCACGATATAGAGATTGGCGCCGGGTTGGCGCGAGCGGCGATCAACAGCGCGGACGAGGCCGACGACGCCGGCGTTCTCGTAGACTTCGGAAATCGCCGACAGCTCCACCGCGACGGCGCGGCGGGTCTGGTCGCGCAGCATCCGTTCGGAAATCGCGGTGACGTAGAAAACCAGGGCCACGGCGCAGATGGCAAACAGCGCCAGATACAGCGCGGACAACCTGACAGCCGTCGTTCCCAGCATGGCGCGCAGACGCCCCATGCGAATTCAGCCCTCGGCTTTCATCATGTAGCCGGCGCCGCGAACGGTGCGCAGCAGCGGTTCGCCGAAGTCCTTCTCGATCTTGCCCCTGAGGCGGGAGACATGCACGTCGATGACATTGGTCTGCGGGTCGAAATGGTAATCCCAGACATGCTCAAGCAGCATGGTGCGCGTGACCACCTGGCCGGCGTTCTTCATCAGATATTCGAGAAGCCGATACTCGCGCGGCTGCAGCGATATGGTCTGGCCGGCACGTCTGACTTCATGACTGAGCCGGTCGAGTTCCAGGTCGCCGACACGGTAGCTCGTCTCGGTGTCGCGAAATCCCTTGCGACGGCCGAGAATTTCGACCCGGGCGAGCAGCTCGGAAAAGGCATAGGGTTTGGTGAGATAGTCGTCGCCGCCGGCCCTCAGCCCGGTCACCCGGTCGTCGACCTGGCCCAGCGCGGAGAGGATCAGGGCCGGCGTGTCGTCGCCCTTGGCGCGCAGGGCCGAAATGATCGACAGCCCGTCGCGGCGCGGCAGCATGCGGTCGACCACCAGCACGTCATAGGGATTTTCGGATGCGAGAAAATAGCCGCTGTCGCCGTCGCTGGCGTGATCGACGGTGATGCCCGCCTCGCGAAACGCCTTGGTCAGGTAGGCGGCGGTCTCGAGGTCGTCTTCGATGATGAGAATCTTCATGCCGTCGATCCTAGCCGCTTCGGTGACGGCCTCACAAGTGCTCAGATCGGCAGCGCGGCCATGGAAAGCCTGGGTCATCGCGACGGTCTCCTGGAAAAGCGACAGCGGGCCGATGGGGCGACCCGCTGTCTTTGCACGCGTTATGCCGGCCGGGGGGCGACAGATCGTTCGACCGGCAATCCCGCGGGCAGTGGGATCAGCCCTGGTCGATGGGCAGGGCGACGAAGCGCGAGCGGTTTTCGTTTTCCACCTGGAACAGCGCGGCCTTGCGACCGTCCTTGGCCGCGGCGGTGATGATGCGGACGACGTCCTTGGCGTCCTTCACCTCCTCGTTGTTGACGGCGAGGATGACATCACCGGCCTGCAGGCCGCGATCCTCGGCGGCCGAGTCGGTGGCGACATCGGTGATCACCAGGCCATTGCCGTCTTCCGCCGGCGTCACGGTCAGACCGAAGCGGTCGAGCGTGGTGTCGGCGGCGGCCGGCGCATCCGGCTCGGCTGGCTGGTCAGGCGTCGCCGCGGCCATTTCGGCGGGAAGCGAGCCGAGATCCACCTTGACGTCGCTGCTCTTGCCGTCGCGCCAGACGGTCACGTCGACCGACTCGCCGGGATTGAAGGCGGCGATGCGCTTGGCGAGGTCGCGGGGGTCCTTGACCGTGTCACCGTTGACGGCGGTGACCACGTCGCCGGCCTTGATGCCGGCCTTGGCGGCGGGGGCATCATCCTGCGGCGCGGTGACCAGCGCTCCGGTGGCTTCGGCCAAGCCGAGCGATTCGGCGATGTCCTTGGTCACCGGCTGGATCTGGACACCGAGCCAGCCGCGCTCGACCGAACCGCTCTTGACCAGATCCTGCACGACAGCCTTCACCGTGGACGCCGGAATGGCGAACGCGATGCCGACATTGCCGCCCGACGGCGAGAAGATGGCGGTGTTGACGCCGATGACTTCGCCGTTGAGGTTGAAGGTCGGGCCGCCGGAATTGCCGCGGTTGACGGCGGCATCCACTTGGATGAAGTCGTCATACGGGCCGGCGCCGATGTCACGGCCGCGGGCCGAGACGATGCCCGCCGTCACCGAGCCGCCGAGACCGAAGGGGTTGCCGACGGCCACCACCCAGTCGCCGACGCGGACCGACTTGTCGTCGGCAAAGCCGACATAGGTGAACTTGCGGGCTTCCTCGACCTTGAGCACGGCGAGGTCGGTGCGCGAGTCGCGGCCGATGAGCTTGGCATCAAGCTCTGTGCCGTCGTCCATGATCACGGTGAAGGCGGAGCCGTCTTCAACCACGTGGTTGTTGGTGACCAGGTAGCCGTCCTCGGAGATGAAGAAGCCCGAACCCTGGCTGACCGGACGCACGCGACCGGGGCGGTCCATGCCCGGGCCCTTGGGGCCGTGGTCACGCTCGGCGCGCCTGTCATGGTCGCGGCCCCGGCCCTCGGGACCGCCGAAGCCCTTGTTGAACTGGTCGAAGAAGCGCTTCATCGGGTTGTCGTCCGGCAGGTCTTCGAGACCCTTGCCGTTGAATTCGAAATTGAAGCCGCTGTCGGAAACCGGCTTGACTTCGGCCTGGACGCGGACGGAAACCACGGCCGGCGACACGCCTGCGACGACATCGGCGAAGCTCGGGGCCTGAGGCGCCTCGACCCGCACAGCGTCGGCGAGCGCAGGAGCCGTCGTGACCGGCATGCCGGTGGCAAGCATCGCTGCAGCCATGCCGGCAATGGCAGTGGTGGTCAGGAGGCGCTTGGGGGAAATCCGGAAGGTCTTTGACATCTGTCATCCTCTTTTCAATTGGTTCACCGGAATACCGGCGTCCAGAAACAGATAGAGGGTGGGCGGTTACGGCAACCTTTCCGGATCATTAAACCTTGGTAATGTTCGCCGGGCTGCGGCTGTCACTGCACCCGGGTGACGATCGTCGACCGCGCTTCGAGGGTGCGGTGGACCGGGCATTTCCCCGCAATCTCGACCAGCTTGCGGGCCAACTCCGGGTCCGTCCCGCCATCGACCGAGATGATCCGCTCGAACCGGTCTATCTTCCCCGTGCCGGCCCGCTGCTCTTCGGTGCATTCAAGGCAGTCGGCCATGTGAATCCGGGCGTGCCGGACCTCGACGCTGATCAGGCCGAGCTCAAGCTTCTTGGCTCCGGCATACATGCGCAGCGTCATCGCCGTGCAGGCGCCAAGTGCCGCGGCCATGAGATCGTAGGGCGAGGGTCCGGTGTCGGAGCCGCCGACCGCTTCGGGCTCATCGGCCATGAAGCGGTGGATCCCCGCCTGGACGACGACCTGAAAACGCCCCTGCCCGGTCTCCGCGACTCGAACGTCCTCGACCGGCTTGGCGTCCTGGGCCTCGTCGGGCGCCAGGTAGCGCGTGGCCCAGGCACCGATTAGCCCGGCCGCGAAGGCGGCGTCGGCGGGCGAGGTGAGCAGGTGGTCGGCGCCATCGAGCGAGACGAAGCTCTTGGGATGGCGGGCGGCGGCGAATATCTGCGCGGCGTTGTCGATGCCCACCGCCTCGTCGAGCGGCGCATGCAGGATCAGCAAGGGCACCCGCAGCTCAGCGATGCGGGCGGCCAGATCGGTGCTTCGGGCGTCCTCGATGAATTGCCGGCGGATCGTGAAGGGGCGGCCAGCGAGGGAAACCTCGGCCTCGCCATGGCGCTCGATCGCCTCGGCCTGATGGCCGAAATTGTGCAGCACATGGCTGACATCGGCCGGCGCGCCGATGGTGGCGACGGCCTTGACTCCGGGCAGAGCCGAAGCGGCGGCCAGCACCGCGGCGCCGCCGAGCGAATGACCGATGAGGATTTCCGGCGCCCCGCGGTGCTCGGCCAGCCACTCAGCCGCCGCGACCAGATCCTCGACATTGGAGGAGAAGTTCGTCGAGGCGAAATCGCCTTCGCTGGATCCCAGGCCGGTGAAATCGAACCGCATGACGGCGATGCCGGCCCTGGCCAGTTCGGCGGAAATCCGCCGCGCCGCCAGACTGTCCTTGGAACAGGTGAAGCAATGGGCAAACAGCGCCCAGGCGCGAACGGCGCCATCGGGGATGTCCAGCCGGGCGGCGAGTCGGGCTCCGGAATGGCCGGAAAACTCTGCGCGCTGCGTGACTGCGGTCATGGCATCTTCACATCTTTTGACGGCTGGCCGTCAGGTGTCCGGATTGCGGTCGGCCAGCAGTCGGGCGAGTTCCTGCTGCTCGGCCTCGCTCAACCGCGCGGCCCCGGCATCGACCGCCCTGGATCGGCCGCGCGCGCCGGCCAGCAGCGCCAGCGCGCCCGCCAGCAGCATCATGACCGGCGTGCCCCACAGCAGCCAGGTGCGGACCGAAAGCCGCGGCTTGAGCAGCACGAATTCACCGTAGCGAGAGACCACGTAATCAAGCACCTCGCGGTCGCTGTCTCCGTCGACCAGCCTCTCGCGCACCAGCAGCCTGAGATCGCGGGCGAGCTCGGCGTTGGAATCATCGATCGACTGGTTCTGGCAGACAAGGCAGCGCAACTCGGCGGAAAGCGCGCGGGCGCGCTGCTCGAGCACCGGATTGTCGAGCATTTCATCGGGCGTCACCGCGCCGGCGGCGGCGAGCGAACCCAGCAGCAGCAGCAGTGCGAGACCCAGCGGCCGGAGCGACCGGATCATGCGCCCGCCTCGACCGTGCTTGCGCGCCGCGGTGTCCGGGCCCGGTTCGGCGCGCCGACCCGGAGCCTGCGGTCGCTCAGCGACAGCACGCCGCCCAGCATCATCAGGATGGCGCCGTACCAGATGCAGGTGATCCAGGACTTCCACCAGATCCGCACCACGAGGCCGCCATTGGACTCGGGGTCGCCGAGCGAGATGTAGAGCTGGCTGAGGCCGAAGGTGACGATGCCCGCTTCGGTGGTCGGCATGCGCCGGGCCGGATAGAAGCGCTTGGCGCTCGACAGCCGCGCCACCTCGACGCCGCCCCGGCGGATCGAGAATTCGCCGGCCTGGGAGGTGTAGTTCGGACCGTTGACGTCGCGCATGCCCTCGAATCGCACCGCATAGCCGCCCGCCTCGGCGGTGTCGCCCGGCTTCATCGCCGTGACCAGTTCGGTCGAGAAGACGGAGGCTGCCACCACGCCGATGACGGTGATTCCGAGGCCGGCATGGGCCAGCGCGGTGCCGAAGGCGGCGCGCGGAAGGCCCTTGAACCGACTCCAGGCGATGGCCGCGGATACGCGCCCGATGCCGATGCGGCCGCCGAGATCGGTGAGCGCGCCGCCGATGACGAAGACGCCGAGCGCGATGCCGAGCGCGGCCAGCACCGGCGCGCCGGTGTGCATGTAAAGCACCGCGAGACCAACCAGAAGGGCGGCACCGACGGCGAGATAGAGCCGCTGGGCCACGCCGGCCAGATCGGCGCGCTTCCAGGCAAGCAGCGGCCCGAAGGGGGCGGCGATGAGCAGCGGCACCATCAGCGGCCCGAAAGTCAGATTGAAGAACGGCGCCCCCACCGAGATCTTGGTGCCGGTGGTGGCTTCGAGCAGCAGCGGATAAAGCGTGCCGACGAGCACGGTTGCCGCCGCGGTGGTGAGGAACAGGTTGTTGAGCACCAGCGCGCCCTCGCGCGAAACCGGCGCGAACATCCCCCCCGACTTGAGCGCCGCGGCGCGAAAGCCGAACAGCGCCAGCGCGCCGCCGATGAACAGGATCAGGATGCCGAGAATGAACACGCCGCGCGCCGGGTCGGTGGCGAAGGCGTGCACCGAGGTGAGCACGCCGGACCGCACCAGGAAGGTGCCGAGCAGCGAGAACGAGAAGGTCAGGATGGCCAGAAGCACCGTCCAGATCTTGAGCGCCTCGCGCTTTTCCATCACCAGCGCCGAATGCAGCAGCGCCGTGCCGGCGAGCCACGGCATGAAGGAGGCGTTCTCGACCGGATCCCAGAACCACCAGCCGCCCCAGCCCAGTTCGTAATAGGCCCAGTAGGAGCCCATGGCGATGCCGGCGGTCAGAAACGACCAGGCGGCCAGGGTCCAGGGCCGCACCCAGCGCGCCCAGGCCGCGTCGATGCGCCCTTCGATCAGCGCGGCGATGGCAAAGGAGAACGAGATCGAGAAACCGACATAGCCGAGATAGAGCAGCGGCGGATGAATGGCGAGACCGATGTCCTGCAGCACCGGATTGAGGTCATTGCCCTCGAGCGGCGCCGGGCTCGCGCGCAGGAACGGGTTCGACGTCAGGAGCACGAACAGCAGGAAGGCGGTGGTGACCCAGGCCTGCACCGAGAGCACATTGGCCTTCAGCGACTCCGGAAGATTGCCGCCGAACGTCGCCACCAGCGCCGAAAACAGCACCAGGATGGTGATCCACAACAACATCGAGCCCTCGTGGTTCCCCCACACGCCGCTGATCTTGTAGATCAGCGGCTTGAGCGAATGCGAGTTCTCGACCACGTTGATGACCGAGAAATCGGACACGACATAGGCGTGAACGAGGGCGAAGAAGGAGATCAGCACCAGCACGAAGGAGGTCACGGCGGCGACCGGGCCCACCGCCATCATCGACGTGTCCCTGCGCCTGGCGCCGACGAACGGCACCGTCGACTGGATGATGCAGGCCGCCAGCGCCAGGATCAATGCGAAATGGCCCAGTTCGGTGATCATGCCCGTTTCCCTCGGCCATCGGCCCTTGTCGATTGCTCGGTCAGTTGCTGCCCTGAGGCGTCACGCCCGGCGTCGCATCGCCCTCTTTCCAGACGCCCTGCGCCTTGAGCGCATCGGCGACCTCCTTGGGCATGTAGTTCTCGTCGTGCTTGGCCAGCACCGAATCGGCGATGAACTCGCCGGTCGTCTGGTCGAACACGCCTTCGGTGACCACCCCCTGGCCCTCGCGGAACAGGTCGGGAAGAATGCCCTTGTAGCTCACATGCACGGCATTGGTGGTATCTGTCACCTTGAAGGTCACCGTCGTGTCCTGGCCGCGGATCACCGAGCCCTCCTCCACCAGCCCGCCCAGCCGCACGCGCGCGCCGGGCGTGACCGTCTGGGCCAGCACGTCGGTGGGTGAATTGAAGAACACGATCTGCTCGCGCAGCGCACTCGTCACCAGGGCGACCGCGGCGACGATGAAGACTGCACCTGCGGCAATGATGGACAGGCGTTTCTGCTTGCGGGTCATGGGCTCTCCGTCACTGCTCGAGCTTCAGTTCGGCGGCCAGATCAGACAACTGCGCTGTTTTGGCGGCGTCATCGGCGAAAGCGGACCTGGCGCGCGCCAGCGCGGTTTTCGCCGCAGCAGGGTCGCCGAGCACCGTGTAGGAGCGGACCAGCCGCAGCCAGCCCTCGATATTGTCGGGATTGTCCGTGAGCCGGGCATCGAGGGTGGCGACCATCGAGCGGACCATCTCCATCCTGTCGGCCGGAGTCATGTCCGCGGCCGCAGCCATGTCGGCCTGGCTCGGGTTGCCGGGCGGCTGCGCGCTGGGCAGGGCGGACGCATCGGGCACGATGAACGGCGCGGGGGCGGTATCGGGCGCCGGCTGAGCGGCCTGCGGGATCATCACTCCGCCAAGCGTGGCATTGGCGTTGGGCGCCAGTTCATCGGCAAGCCTGGACAGGGAGGTCTTCTGCTCGCTGTCGTCGGGGAAAGCGGCGAAGCCGCGCGCCAGCGCCGCCTGGGCGGCCGACGTATCGCCCAGCACCTGCTGGCTGCGGATCAGCCTCAGCCAGCCCTCGATGTCGTCCGGATTTTCCTTGAGCCGCGCTTCAAGCCCGGTGACCATCGAGCGGATCATCGCCAGGCGATCGGAGGGCGCCATGTCTGCGGCTGCGGCGATGTCGGCCTCGGAGGGACCGCGCAATGCCAGTTGCGGCCCGGTGGCCGCGTCAGGCCGTCCGATGGCGGCGATCTGGCGTTCGATGGCCGACAGCCAGGGCGCGTCGGGCGGCGAGCGGTCGGCGAGCGCCTGGAAGGCGGCGATGGCTTCGGCCTTGCGACCTTCCTGGGCAATGGCCACGGCCAGGTAGAAGGACGGACGCGGATCGCCGGGATCGAGCTCGCGCGCGCTCTGGAACACCAGCCGCGCCTCGTCGGTGACGACGCCGTCAGAGGCCGAGACCAGCGCTTCGCCGAGACCCGCCTGGCGGTCCGAGGTCGGACCCAGCAGCGAGATCGCCCTGCGATAGGCATGGGCGGCGTCTTCGAGCCTGCCGGTGCGCAGATAGATCGGACCCAGCACGTCCCAGCCGCGGCCGTCATCTGGGTTTTCTGCAAGATGCTGCTCGGCCTTGGCGATCAGGACGCCGATATCGTCGCTGGCCGTCGGATTGGCCATCCGCGCCGCCAGCGGCTCGCCGCCATTGCCGGGACTGCCGAGCCGCAGATAGGCCGAAAGCGCGATGGCCGGAATGAGAATGACAACGGCGGCCATCGCCAGCCGCGTCGCGCCCCGCCGCGAGGCAGGCGCGGCCCCCTCCTCAGCCTCGGCCTTGCGGGCGGCGGCGAGCAGGCGGCGGCTGATTTCTGTCCTGGCGACATCCGCCTGGGACGGTTCGATGGTGCCGGCGGCCAGATCCCGCTCCACCTCGGCCAGCTGGTCGCGATAGACTTCGGCGTCATGGCTGGCGGGAGCGGTGACGGTGGCGCGCGCGCGCATGAGCGGCCCCAGGAGGGCCAGCGTGGCGACGGCGGTCATGGCGGCGGCGAGAACCCAAAACAACATGAGGCTTCAATATCCGAGCGTCGGCTGTTTTCCAACAGCATTCGGCCATATGGCGCGGCCATGGGGCGTTTGGTCGCGAAACGGGCGTTCAAGAGCGAGGATCCAGCAACACGAGCCCGGCGCCGGACAATTGTCCAGGAGATCGGGATATCGAATCAACCGGACGGAACGGTCAGGTGAGCGGCGTCCAACTGCCATCTTCGTTGCGGCATGCCGCACCCTGGCCAGCCACGCTCGCGCCGTTGAGCACCGCGGAATGGGAATACTGACGGCAATTCTGCTGACCGACCTGATAGGGGGTGGCCGCAGTCACCTTGCCCGACGCCCGGCCGTCCGGACTCTTCCAGGCAACAGACTGGCCGCTCGGCGTGGCTTCCAGCGCGCGATATTCGGCTTCCAGCGCGCGGGTCCTGTCGGCATTGGGCAGGCCGCCGAGGGCAACGGGAGGCAGCACCCCGCCGTTGAGCTGGGCGAGAATCGACTCGGACTGCTGGTTTTGCGAAACACCGCCGCCGAGAGGTCCGAAGGACAGGGGCGAAACCGAAGTCGGACCGGTCGAGCAGCCGGCAGGGATGGCAAGAGCCAGCAGCACGGCCGTCAGCCCGGCCTGTCGAGCCCTGGGGATTGTCATTGTTCCACTCCTTCGTCGGCCTCCGACAGTCGCGGTCCGGCCAAGATCGATGTTCCACCCTGCTGTGGCGTCAATATGGCAACGCGGCACCCACGCTGCAACCGCCGGGATCCATCGCCGTCATCACGATCAGGAGAGGAGCGAGGGCAGCAGCAACTGCGCCGACAGGCCACCGGACGCGCTGCGGTCGAGGCGGATGCGTCCGTGGTATTCGGCCGAGATTTCCGAGACGATGGACAGGCCGAGCCCGGTGCCCGGCTTGCTCTCGTCGAGGCGCCTGCCGCGCTTCATGGCCTCGGCCATCTGCGGTTCGGTCAGGCCCGGACCGTCGTCGTCGATGGACAGCGAAATCCAGCCGCGGTCGGCCGCCGCGCCGTCGGGAGCCGGGGCGGGACGCAGTCGCACCTCGACCCTGCCGCGGGCAAACTT
This sequence comes from Hoeflea marina, assembly GCF_003182275.1. Classification (GTDB taxonomy): domain Bacteria; phylum Pseudomonadota; class Alphaproteobacteria; order Rhizobiales; family Rhizobiaceae; genus Hoeflea; species Hoeflea marina. The sequence goes on along the minus strand of NZ_QGTR01000002.1, from coordinate 944,953 downwards.
GGCGGCATTTTCCACAAGGTTGCCGAGGATTTCCTCGAAATCCTGCTGCTCCATCGAGACGATCGCGTTGCCGGGGGCAATGTCGGCCACGAACTCCAGTTCCGGATTGAGCTTGCGCATCACCCGCACCAGCCGTTCGATCGACGGCCGGGCCTCGGTGCGGGCCAGCACGCTGCCGCGCTGCGCGGCGATCCGGGCGCGGTCGAGATAGGTCTGCACCTGGGCCTGCATGGTGTCGGCTTGGATGCGCACCAGCTTGCCGTGAGCCTCTGTCATGTCCTTGGATTCGTTGAGCAGGACGGCGATCGGGGTTTTTAGCGAATGGGCGAGGTTGCCGACCTGCATGCGGGCTCGGTCGACGACGCGCCGGTTCATCTCGATGAGCGCATTGACCTCGCCTGCCAGCGGCGCGATCTCGCGCGGGAACGCGCCGGTGAGCGCGTCGGCCTCCCCCGCCCGGATGCGGCCGAGCGCGCGGCTGACATCGTCGAGAGGCTTGAGTCCGTAAAGGATGGCGAGCGCGTTGATGACGACGCTGCCGATGCCGAAGAGGGCGAGCGCAAGGAAGAGCCGGCCCGAGAAGGCCGCCACGTCGTCCTCCAGCACTTCGCGGTTGCCGGCGACTCGAAACCGGGCGGCGCCGTTGACCAGGTCGACCTCCGTCTCCACCACCTCGAGGGCGTTGCCGGAGGCGTCGCTGGCCGAATAGGCGCGGATGTAGCGCGAGTCGAAGGGAACGGCGGCCAGGCTGGGGGAGGCAATGTCGTCATTGCCGATCGATACCGAGGCAAGCCGCGCGGCGGTCTTGCCGCCGACGGCAGGCAGCGGATCGACAATCCAGATCCAGCCGCTCCCGGGTCGAGCGAAGGCGAGATCGCCCAGTTCGGGGTCGCCGCTGAGCCGGCCCTCAGGATCCATCGAGACCGCGTTGATGACGCTGTTGAGCTGGGCGCGCAGCAGATCGCGGAAGGCGCGCTCGCTGCCGGTGCGGTAGAGCGCCTGGATCACCAGCGCGATCACCACCAGCGCGATGACCGCCCAGACCGTGGCAATGACGAGAACCCGGGCGGTAAGCGAGCTAGCCCGCATTGTCCGGCGCCTGCATCCGGTAGCCGAGGCCGCGCACCGTCTCGATCAGATCGACGCCGATCTTCTTGCGCAGCCGGCCGACAAACACCTCGATGGTGTTCGAATCCCGGTCGAAATCCTGGTCGTACATGTGCTCGACCAGTTCGGTGCGCGAGACCACCTCGCCCAGATGATGCATCAGATAGGAGAGCAGCCGGAACTCGTGCGAGGTCAGCTTCAGCGTGGTGCCGTTGACGCTGGCCTTTGACGCCTTGGTGTCGAGTCGGACCGGGCCGCAGGCGATTTCGGACGAAGCCAGGCCGGAGGCGCGGCGGATCAGGGCGCGGATGCGGGCCAGCACCTCCTCGACATGGAACGGCTTGGTGACATAGTCGTCGGCGCCGGCGTCGATGCCCGACACCTTGTCGCTCCAGCGGTCGCGCGCCGTCAGGATCAGCACCGGCATCAGCCGGCCCTCGGCGCGCCATTTCTCCAGCACCGTGATGCCGTCCATCTCCGGAAGACCGATATCGAGAATGGCCGCGTCATAGGGTTCGGTGTCGCCGAGGAAATGCCCCTCCTCGCCGTCGAAGGCGCGATCGACCACATAGCCCTGCTCCACCAGCGCCTCGCAGAGCTGCCGGTTCAGGTCCTTGTCGTCCTCGACTACCAGTATGCGCAAGGTCGGATCTCCGTATGGGGGTTCGGGCGGCGGGCAGGCCGCAGTTCATTCTCGAACGGTCACGGTCTTCTTCTTCGGCCGCTCGTTGCCGTTTCCCGGAATGAGCACGGTCACCTGGCAGACGGTGCCGCCGCCCTGGCTCTTGGCGGAGACCGAGAGCACCTGGCCGCCGGTCTGCGCCGCGACCTGGCTTGCCGCGCCCGAACAGTCGCCCGCGAGCGCCGGGTGGGCGGCCAGCGGCGACAGCGCCAACAGGAGCGCCAGCAGGGCGGAATGGAGGAACGTCCGGGTCATTGTCGGGCCTTTGGGCATTGCGTGATCGAGCATGACTGTCTCAATAGCGAAACCTGCCTGAACGAGGCATGAATGGAAAGGGGAATTCGGCGGAGCAGCAGGCCCGCATATACCGAATGTGCTGTCGCTCAGAACTTCTTGGGAAGACCTGCGTCCTTCAGGATCGCATTGGCCGTGTGTCGGCTTTTCAGATTGTGCGGCACCAAGATGATCTTGCCGGTGCCCGTGTGTTTCCATTTCTCATGCGAACCCTTGGCATTCTGAACATATCGAAAACCCGCTTCGGCAAGTGCCTGGCATACGGACAGATAGTAGCCAGGAGCCACCTCAGGCGACAGCCAGCTTTGTGGCATCTGGCCGCTCCCAGAGGATGGCCGGGATCAGATCGCGGAGAGGACGCGATGCCAGATCCTCCTCTGACACATGATTGGCAACAATCAGATCAATCGCTGCGTCATGCATCACGGCCTCGAAGGCCTCGATGGTCTCCGCCTCAATGTGAAGTCCTTCAATATCGCTCTCCGAGACGAAGACCTTCGCCTCCGCATCCCAAAGGGCCTTGACCGAGAATGTCCGTTGCAAAAGTCACCCCCTGCCTAGCTGAGGCATGCCGCGCGACGCTGAAGTCGTCATGCGCCCGGCTTGCGCATCAGTATAAGGCAGGAGGTCGCCGATTTCCAGCCATGCCACATGGGAGGCGCGGCGCACCCTCACCCGATGCGGTTCTTCGCCGACACCCGGCCGTAGAGCGCCAGCAGCCCGCCGATCGTGCCGGCGAGGCTGACCGCCGCGTCGGCCAGCTGGCCCTGATCCTCGAGGCCCAGCTCGATGCCGCCGACGCGCACGGCCGACGCGGCCACCGCGATCAGCGCGCCCCACACGGCCTTCGACTGGTACCATGGCTTGATCTCGTTCATGTCGTCTCTCCTTCGGTTCACAGTGAAACAGTCGCCGTGCGGGCGATCCCCCACGGCACATGCCGCCCCGCCTGGCTGACGCGGAACGTCAGCTCGGTGAGGCCGTCGCCGGCATCGGCGAGTTCGTCGACCGTCTGGTAGAGCCATTCCGGCGCCTCGGTTTCCGCGCTGCGGACCACCGCGCCGCCCGAGAGAATCTCGATACGGTAGCGCTCGAAGCCCTCGGCGTTGCCGATCTCCACCGGCGTCCAGCTGTCGGCGCCGATGCGGTCGCGCCGCACCCAGCTCACGCGAATGCCCGCCGCGTCGCGGCGGGCCCGCGGATGCGCCGGCGCCAGCGGCATCAGCGCTCTCAGCCCGCCGGCAAAGAGCTGCGGCTCCGCCTCGCCCGGCGGCTGCCCGGCAGCATCGACGACATAGTTGCGGGCAAGCCCCGCCGCGTCGGCGGCCAGCCCCAGCGGCCGCACCGCGGCGTCGAGGAGCACGAAGCGCGCGCCCATCTCGGCGCCCGCCCGCATGGCGTCGCCGCTGCCGGCCTGGCCGCGCAGCAGCCGTTCCAGCCGCCAGCGGCCCGGCGCCGTCTCCGTGGCCGCCTCGAACTGCAGCACCTCCCAGGTCCCGGTGGCCGAAAGCACCGCCGCCGCATTGCCGCCATCGAGCAGCGCCGCGCGCGACACGCTCGACAGCCCGCCGAAATCGAGATCGAGCTCGAGCGCATGGCTGCGGTCGACGACGCCCTCCAGCCTGCCCGGCGGCAAGGCTTCGGCCAGTGTCCCCATGCGCGCCGGTATGTCGAGCCGCACACGCTCGACGAAGCCTTCGGTCTCGACCGAACTCGAGACCACCAGCGGACGCCAGGGCCGGACATGGCCGGCGGCGCAGGCCCATCCGGTCTCGTCTTGGCCGGTGATCAGCGGCAGGTCCATCAGCACCAGGTCCGGGGCAAAGCCGAAGCTCGCCGCGTCGGAGGCGCGGGCATCGATCGCCGCGCCGTCGTCGCGCGCCGGCAGGGCCACGTGGCCCACCGCCTCCACCCGGCGGCTCACGCCGTCCTCGACGCGGAGCACCCGGAAGCGCCCGCCGGGGGCGCCAGCGAGCGTCAGCCGGACGATGTCACCTGCCTCGATGTCCGGCCTGCTCGGCGGCAGCGCGAAGCTCAACCGCCGTCGTCCGGCCCAGTGGTCGCGCAACCAGTCGTCCGCCGTCCGTCGCGCCAGTCCGGCATCAAGCGCCGCCGGCAACGCCCACTGCCGGAGATTGGGCGGCCCCGACAGCCGCCGCGAGCGCGCGCTGGCCGGACCGTGGTCGATGTCGGGATCGATGAAGCCGATCACCGCCTCGTTGGCGAGCTCGCTCTCCTGCGCCCGCGTCTCCTCGGCGAGCGGTCCATCAACCGGGTCGGCGATGACCGCGAGCGCCTCGGCCGCCCGTCCGCCGCGAAGCCGCGAGACGAAGACCAGGCCCCCCGGCCCCTCATGGACGTCGATGGCGAAGGCGTCGATGAGCGGGGCGAGCAGCGCACGCGCCGAACTGGCGTCGCCCGCCACATAGCCGGACACGGCGCCGTCGACGCCACTGACGTCGAAATCGGCGAATCCCGCGTCGGCGAGGATGGCGCCGATCAGTTCGCCGAGATCGGCCGTGCCGAGCCGGCCGTTAAGCCAGTGGCCGGTGCGCCAGTGGCCGCCGTCGGCCCAGAGGTCGGCGCGCGCCGGAAACGCCGGATAGGGCCGCGCGTCCCAGGCCCAGAGATGGATGCGGCCGGTCTCGACCATGCCGTCGGCATTGGCGGGCCCAGCACAGTGGTCGAGATGGGCGGAGAGAAAGCCGCGCTGCGCCGCGTCGTCGTGGGCGCCGGTGGAAAAATGCGGCAGCCCGCCCTCCGCCGATTTCGGATCCGGAAACACATTTGGCTGGCCCGCCGCCTTGTCGACGGCCGGGCAGCCGAGTTCGGTGAACCAGACCGGCTTCGACCGCGGGACCCAGGCGGTCGGTTCGGTCCGTTCCGCGCCGCCGACCCGGTCGAAATGCGGGTTCTGCCACCAGCCGCGGATGTCCTTGACCCGGTAGACCCAGTCCTTGCCGGCAAGGCCGTCGCCGATCGGCGTGCGCAGCCGGTCGGCGCGCTCTCCCGCGTCGCGGTAGGACCAGTCGAATCCCTCGCCGCCTTCGATCGCCGCCCTGAGCGCCGCCCGGTCGTTGGCGTGCACCGCGCCGTCCGGGTTGCCCGCGTCGAGGTCGCCGTCGCGCCAGTCCGACAGCGGCATGTAGTTGTCGATGCCGACCGCGCCGATGGCGGGGTTCGCCCACAGCGGATCGAGATGGAAATGCACGTCGCCCGAACCGTCGTCGGGCCGGAAGCCGGAATACTCGCTCCAGTCGGCCGCGTAGGTCACCGTGGTCGCAGGTCCCAGCATCGCCTTGACGTCGGCGGCGAGTGCCGCCAGCGCGTCGACAAAGGGAAAACCGCCCTCGGCGTTCCTGAGCCGGGTCAGGCCAACCATCTCCGAGCCGATGAGGAACCCGTCGACGCCGCCCGCGGCCTGCGCCAGCCCGGCATGGTGCAGGATCATCCGCCGGTAGCCGGCATCGATCCCGGCGCGCCAGCCGACCGCGCCGTCCGCGACATGGATGTCGTCGGGCGCGGCAGTGCCGCAGAGGGCGGCGATCCCGGCGTCGATCGCCACCGTGCCGTCGGGGCTGCCCGGCCGCCCGGGCGCCGGAATGCATGTCAGCCGTCCGCGCCAGGGCAATGCCGCCTGTTCGGCCCCGCCATATGGATCCGGCAGGCCGTTGCCGGGCACGATGTCCATCAGCACGAAGGGATACAGCACCACCTCGAGGCCGCGTGCCTTCAGATCGGTGATCGCCTCGATGACGGCGCGGTCGTCGGGCGTGCCGCCATAGGCGGGCGAGCCGTCGATGCGGCCGACCCGCCGCGCGGTGGCGCGCGTCAGGTTGCCCACCCGCCAGGTCCGGCTCTCGCGCGGCCGCGACGACACCTCGACCGAAGGATGAAATTCGCAATGCCCGGCGCGCAAGTCGGTGCCCATCCAGGCGGTGACCAGCGCCACCGATTTCAGATTCGGACACAGCGCCTGCACCTCGTCGATGGAGGCCGTCCAGTCCGTGTCGGCGCGCTTCGAATTGCGGTTGAGCCAGCGCTTCTCGCCGGCGCGCGGCCGCTCCGACACCGGGGTCGGCGCATAGCCGTGCTCGGTGGCGCCGGGGATGACGGCCACCGCCTCGATGCGCTGTTCCAGCCCGCCCACGGCGCGCACCACCTCGAACTGCAGCATCGGGATGCGGTTGCCGAAATCGTCAAGCGGCAGGCGCTCGAACACCGCATAGGCGAGCCCGCGCCACGCCGGAGCCCGGCCCGCGCCCTGCTTGGCCTCGATCAGCGGATCGGGCATCTGCGACGCCTCGCCGCGATGAATGCGCATCTCGATGGTGGTGAGGTCGAGTTCGCGGCCGTCGGCCCAGACGCGGCGCACCAGTCCTATCGGGCCTTCGCACAGCCCGACGGCAAAATTGCCGTGATAGTGATAGGTCTCCACCTTCGGCCCGCCCTTGCCGCCCTGCCGCTCGCGGCTGACCGTCTCCTCGAACCGCGTCGCCCAGATCAGCGTGCCGGCGATGCGCATGGTGCCGTAGACGCGCGCGATCGGCGCGCCCTCGTCGGCGGACGGAATGCGGGCGCCGGACAGTCCGCGGCCGCGGATGGTGCGGGTGGAGGCGATCAGGCTCTGGTCGATCAGAGAGCCGGCGAGCGCGCCCGCCGCCTGGCCGATCGCCGCCCCCACGGGCCCGAAAATGCCGCCCAGCGCGGCGCCCGCCGCCTGCAGGAGAATGACAGCCATGACAGCCTCGTCTCACCGGAGAATTCGAGAACCCCTGCGATGTCACGCCGCCGGCGGAAACCGGAACACGGCGGCCACCCGCCTGCTCCACGCCGGCGTCAGCGGCGAGTCGACAACCCCCGCCTGCTCGTAGGCGTGGATGAAGCGGCCCGGCGCGGAGAGAATGCCTGCGTGCTTGGCGGCGCATCCGGAGCGCCAGCGGAAGACGAGGATGTCGCCGGGCAGCGCCTCGCTCCGGGGCAAATCCTCGCCACAATGGGCCCGCGCCGCCTCGATCAGCCGCTCGCGCCCGGCACGCTCGGCCCAGTCCGGCGCATAGGGTCCCGGCTCGGCGGCGGGCGTGCCTGTGACTTCGGCCCAGACGCCGCGGATCAGGCCGAGGCAGTCGCAGCCCACGCTCCTGAGGCTCGCCTGGTGGCGGTAGGGCGTGCCGAGCCAGAGGCGCGCGATCGCCACCACGCGCTCGCCCTGACCGCCCACGCCCTCCATCCCGGCCCCGCCGCTCATGGCACGATCGGCCGGCCGTCATGCACGGTGTCGCCATCGGCGTAGCCATAGGCGAAGTCGCTGCCGGGCAGATAGGGAAAGCCCTGGAAGTTCAGTATATTGGCAAACTTTTCGGAGCAGGTGGCAAACAGCTTGTCGCAGCCTGCCGTCAGCGTCACCGCCGACTCGGGCTCCGGCAGAGCCGCCAGCGGCGACCACAGCTCCAGCGTCACTCCGCCCGGACCGGCGCGATGCTCCGAAATCTCGAAGCTGAGCCCGGCAAAGCGCCCGGTGTCGAACCGCAGCCGGCCGTGTCGGAACCAGCCGTCGGCAAAGCCTTCGAAGCCTGCCACCGCGAGCCGGCTCTCGTCGAGCACAGCACTCACAGTGCCCGCGCCGCCAAAGGCCGGATCGTCGAGCGCCACCCGGCAGCGATGGTCGCCGAGATCGGCGTCGCAGCGCCTGGCATAGACGCGGCCCTGCGGCCGGTCGAGGCGGGATGCCAGGCTGCGCAGCTCGGCCCGGTAGGCGTCGCCCGAGGCCCGCACCTCGCCCAGTTCGCGGGTCGAGACAAGCAGATGCGCCTCCGGGCTCTGCCAGTTGACCAGGAAGGTCTCGACCCGGGCGCTGTCATAGCGGCCGTCGGTGAGATCCTCCGTGGTGATGGCGGCAGCGGAAAACGCGCCCGTCACGTCGGCCGAGTCGGCGCCAAGCCCCAATCCCGTCTCCACCTCGCTGCCGACAAAACCGCTTTCGGCGGCAAAATGACAGCCGGCGAAATCGAGGTCGCGGTCATGGTCGGTGAAGCCCAGCACCAGCCCGTCGCTGCGGGTGAGCCGCCAGGCGTGGCACGTCGTCGTCGCCTCGCCCTCGAGATGGACTGCGAGATCGTCGGGAAGCTGTCTCATGGCCTGATCTCCACGAGCGGCACGCTCGGCGCCGAACCGGCGCGGAAAGCCGCCAGATTGATCTCGACGCGGTCGGTGTCGAAGCGCACCGGAATGTCGAACTCGTAGCCGGCGCTGACCCCCACCCCCGGCGCGGGTGCCTCGGCGAGCGTCACCAGGCCGCTTGCGGCATCCACCGCATAGGCCCCGTCGGGCAGCGCCAGGCCGCCGACCGCCACGCGAACCGAGCCCGCCACCGGCTTGGCGATGCGCCGCACCGTCGAACCGCCGGGGTCGCCATAGGCTTTCAGGAGCTCGAACACTGTCCTCGCCCCGTCGCCGGTGCCTATTGCCTGGTCGCCGGCCGCGATGGCCTGGCCGTAGCCCGCCGAAGCGTGGTCGATCGGATCGCGGAAGCGGAAGCCGAACAACTGCCCGCGCCGCGCCTCGAAGAAGGCGATGAGCGCATAGAGATCCTCCACCGCCCGCAGGCCGGTGCCGACATCGTAGCGCCGCCGCGCGTCGGCCCAGCGGGCATTGCGGTGCTCGCCGCCATTGGACAGCGCCACGATGTCGGTGCGCCGCGCCGGTCCGCCGCTGGCGCCGAGCGCCAGCCTCAGCGGCAGCCGCACCTCGTGAAAGCCCTGCATGCAAGCCTCCTACAATCCGCGTGAGCCGCGACCGACGGCGCGGGCCAGCAGGGCGGTGATCTGCGCCTCCGACTTGCGGAAACTCGCGGCGTCCGGCGTCGTCACCTGAAACGTGATCTGCATCGGCGCCTGCCCACCGCCGGCCGCCACGCCGAGCCGGCCGTCCGGCCCGCGCCGGAGCGGCAGGATCGCCTCCGCTCCCGCCTCGCCCATCAGGCCGGTGTCGCCGCCGGGCATGGAAAACAGCGTCGGCGCGCCGACCACGCCGCCCTCGGCAAAGGCCGTAAGCCGCCCGGGCACGCCGCCCTTGGCGAAGGGCGCGACCGCCCCAAGGCTGCCGATCAGGCCGGTCACGGTCTGGCCGATGAGCCGCTCCAGCGGCGCCAGCCCGGCATTGAGCGCGATGGCCGACATCCGGGTGGCGAGCTGACGCAGCACGTCGTCGAGGCTGCGGCCGTCGATGACCGCCGATTTCAGAGCCCCACCGAGTGCAGCCCCGAAGGATTGCGCCCGCTTCTCGAGCTCCGCCAGCGCCTCCTCGGCGCCCCCCAGATCGAGATCGACGCGCACGTCGATATTGCCGTCATCGGCCATGGGTCTCTCCTTCTTCCCGGGTATCGCGGACGCATTCCTGCGGGGTCGCGTCCCGGTCGGGGAATTGCCGCATCAGCCGGGCCAGGTCCGCCCGTCCGGTCACCGCCGGCGCCGCCACGGGCGGTCCGGCGAGGGCTGCCAGTTCCGGCAGGCTCAATGCCCAGAATTGCGTGGGTGGCAGCCGCAGGCGGCCGAGGCCGAAGCCGAGGATGGCGGCCCAGGGAAAAGCCGCCTCCGTCGAGGCTCCGGATCCGGTCACTCCGCCTGCGGCTGCCGGGGGCGCGGAGCAGCGGACACCTCCGCGCCTTTCCGGGATTCTCGAAACTGATTCACGCCTGCGCCGGAAGCATCTGGCGAAGCAGCACTTTCCGCCTCGCCGCCGAAGCTAGCGAGCAGCAGTTCGGCAGCAATCCTGGCAAATCCGGCCGCCCCGCCCTCGGCCGACATGCAGGCCACGTCCTCGTCGCAGATCCGGTTGCCGGCGCCGCGCAGGCCCGCGCCGACGATGCGGATGATGTCGCGCGCCGAGAGCTTGCCGGAACCGAAGCGGGCGCCGAGATCGGCGAGGTTGTCGACGCCGAAGGCGCTTTCGAGCTCCGCCAGCGCGCCCAGCGTCAGGCACAGCACCCGGCTTTCGCCGTCGAGCCGGGCGGCGATCTCGCCGCGACGGCGGTTGGGGATGGCGGGCGGCGCGTGCATCAAAGTGCACCGAAGACAAGTTCGCCGGCCGATTCGAGCGCCATCTCGAAGGCGACCTCGCCGTCGTGGCGACCGGAATAGTCGAGCGCCACGATCTGGAACGGTCCGGTCACCGTGCCGAAATCCGGGATCAGCGCCTGCCAGGTGCGGATCTCGCCGGCGAAGAACGCAGCTCGCGCCAGCCCGTCGCTCTCGGCATCCTTGAAGATGCCGCCGCCCGAGATCGAGGCCCGTTGCACGCCGGCGCCCGAAAGCAGCTCGCGCCAGCGCCCCGCCGATTCCGCGTCGGTGATGTCGACGGCTTCCGCATTGAACGCCAGCCGCCGCGCCCTCAGCCCCGCCACGGTGACAAACCCGCCCCCGCCCTCGACCTTCAGCAACAGGTCCTTGCCCTTCTGCGCACCCATGGGGATCTCCTTGGAATAGTTGTTTGAACGGAGCAAGCCACACGCGCGGAGGCCACTCTCCCCCCTTGCGGGGGAGATGTCGGCGCAGCCGACAGATGGGGGGTGAACCCTCCACTCTCGCCGAACATGCGGCTTTTGCCGATCCATGCCCCCCTCTGTCACCTTCGGTGACATCTCCCCCGCAAGCGGGGAGAAAGGCATCGCGATCGATGCCGCCTTCACCCCTCCACCACTGCCCGAAACTCGAGCCGCACCGTGTGCAGCACTCCGGGGTTCCAACGATTGCGAAGTGCGCTGGTAGAAACGCGAAAATAGTGCGAAGCTGGTCTAAGCAATATTGGAGGATGAGAATGTCTGATGTATTTGAACTTTTCGTCGAATCTGTGAACAAAAAGAAACAATTGCATTGTTCATACCAGGGGCGACATCGAGAGCTCTGCGTGCATGCTGTCGGCTGGAAGAACGGAAAGGAACAAGCGCTAGCATTTCAATTTGCGGGTGAAAGCTCGAAAGGACTTTCACCAGGAGGTGAATGGCGCTGCATGGCTCTTTCACAAGTGACAGACGTTCTTCTCAAAGATGGAAGCTGGCATACACAGGATAACCATTCCAGACCCCAGACCTGTGTCGACAAAATCGCTGCAGAGGTCGTATATTAAGTTCTAAGCCACTCAGCGTATTGAGTTGCGCGCGCCCTTGAGCAAGCGCCATGAAATTTTGTCAGATAGATGGCTCCGCCATCCGTGTGGTCAATCACCTCAACTGACCACACGCCTTTTTCAGTTTGTCTCTCGACGACTTCTATGTCGATGTCGTTATTTCCACGAGCATCAGCAGCATCTCTTTTCATTGCCATTTCTCCTAATCTCACCCCTCCACCACCGCCCGAAACTCGAGCCGCGCAGTGTTGAGGTTGCTCCTCGGCTCGCGCCTGGACCGCGTCCGCTCCAGCCTGAGATTGACGAGCCGTCCGGCGTCGAGCGCCAGCGCCGCGTCGTGCAGCGCCACGCCTGTGGCCAGCGCCAGATCCATCGCCTGCCGGCGGCCGTTGTGCTCCGACCAGATCTCGATTTCGAAACGGTGCTCGGCGCCCGTCTCGGTGCCCGTCGACCAGTCGCTGACACTCCAGTCGCCGACCACCAGGCAGGGCAGGAGCCGGCGCGTGGCGCCGCGGTCGAGCACCCGGCCGGGGCCGGCGATGGCGAGGATCGCGGCGTCGCCCGCAAGCCGCGCCACCACCGCCTTCTGCAGGGGATTGGCGCTCATCGACCTTCCTCCTCGCAATCGCAGACGAGATAGCGCCGGCCCTCGTCGGGATCGCGCAGCGTGCGGATCGCGAGCCGGCGGGCGCCGAGCCCGAAGCGCATGCCGCTCGCCACGCCGTTGCGGAAGCGGATCGTCACCCGGTGCGTCGCCGTCGCGATGAAGGCGTTCGCCTCCTCGCCGGGCCGGACCGCCAGCGGCTCGACCAGTCCCCACAGGCTCGCGACCGTTGCCCAGCCGGGCACGGCGCCGCCCTGGCCGTCATCGAGATCGTCGGGGGCCTCCAGCACCAGCCTTGCGGTCAGGCGGCCGGGATCGAGCGTGGTCCATCCCATCACAGCGCCCTCCGCGTCCAGGGCGAGATCAGCCGCTCGTAGCCGGCCGGCACTGCCGCCGGCTGCATCGCGACCGGCACCGAGCCGCGGAACTCGTACATCAGCGCCGCGTGCAGCAGCAGCGCGCGCCGGAGCTCCGGCGGCACCTCCGTGGCCATGCCGAAGCCGGCGGAAAAGTCGATCTCGATGCCGTTGATCGCCTGGCCCGGCAAGGGCATCCGGGCCAGCACCAGCCGGGCCGGGCGGGACTCGGAATCGAGCAGCATGCCCGCAAGCGGCACCGGCTGTGCCAGCCCCGCCGCATCGAAAATCCGAATCCCGTCAATGCTCTGCACCGGAAACCTCGGCAGGTGAATCACCTTCGCCGCCGGCCAGTCGTCGAGCGACAGCCGGAATCCCTGGCTGATCAGCGCCAGCCCGGTCACGGCCTCGAGATGGCCGCGGGCGGCGGCGATCAGGTCGCCCAGCAGCGCGTCCTCTTCGGCCGTCTCAAGCCTCAGATGCGTCTTCAGGTCGGCAAGCGACAGCGGCTCCACCAGCGGCGGCTCGGTTGAAATCAGGCTCATGGCGATCTCCTGCAGCGGGGTCGAAGGGGCCGGGCCGGCCTCGATGGCGATGGCGGGCCAGAGCATTTCCAGACGAAGTGAATTTCACTTCGTCGCAGGACAATGCGGCAAATCAGGAACCAAGCATTTCCAGACGAAGTGAATTTCACGTCGTCGTAGGACGATGCGGCAAATCAGGAACCGGCGGCGCTTCTGCGATTCAATCGAAAGCCGAAGCGCTGCAGGATCTGGTCCGCGGCGCGCGGCGACCGGCATCACGGAGCATCCGCATGGCAATTAAGATCCTGTCGGCTCCGGACCGGCTGCCTGCGAGCGGAGCGATGGAACGGGTCGCGCGGCGGATCGCGCTTTGAGGCCCGGCTTGAGGATCGCGCCGGGCGGAGGCCTGCTTGACCTGGGTCACGCGGGCGCCGGGCTGCATCGGGAAGGTGACCACCGAGATCTCCCAGAGGTCGGCGGCAAGGATGCGCCGGGCCCCGGTCTTCCGGTCGGCGCGCGACTTCACCGTCTGGAAGCCGATCGACAGGCCGTCGAGCGCGCCGGATTTCATCAGCTCATGCACCTCGCGGGCGCGCGTCACGCCCAGCGCCAGCCGTCCCTCGACGTGCAGGCCGCGCGTGTCCTCGCGGATCGTGGTCCAGCGGCCGATGGGCTGCTCCGGATCGTGCTGGTAGAGCATGCGCACCTCGCCCGGTCCGCGGCTTGCCAGCGACCGCGCGAAGGCTCCGGGCTCGATGATGTCGCGGCCCAGATCCATCGTTCCGAACAGGCTGGCATAGCCTGAAAACCGCCCGTCGCCGCTCACATCCTCAAGCGCCAGGTCGACGCGCTTCTCCTGCCGCCGGTCCATCGCTTTCTCAGCCATGGGGTGTCCTTTCGTGGAATAATCTGCTTGGTTTTTCGGGGGCGGGCTTGCACGGCCGCCGCTCTCCCCCCTTGCGGGGGAGAAAGGCCCAAGCCCTATCCGCCCTTGCCGCGCCCCAATCGGTCGGCGATCCGCGCCAGCACGCCGAGGCTCCACCAGGCGCTCATGCTGGCTGCCGCCGCCCCCATCATCAGGATCTCGGGCCGGCTGAGGTCCTCGACCACGCCCAGCCGTTGCGCAAGCACCACCCCGGCAGGCCCGCCGAACACCAGACCGGAGGCCAGGCCGGCGAAGCCCCGTGTGGCGGCCTCCCTGCGGCCCTTGGGCAGCATGTAGGCAAGGGACACCAGCGCGCCGGCCACCGCGCCGGCAATCCGCGCGGCGATCATCGTCGGGTCAAAACCGAGAGGGTTCATGACCTGTCCTTTCGAAACGGTGCGGCAATCAGAAGGCATTCGGACGTACTCGTCAGCCGGCCGGCAGCTGAGAGACTGAATCAAATTCCTTGCGCGGTGAGTCCGGTTCAATCCCTATCGCGCTGATATCCAACGGCTTCCCGCTTCTCCGCGTCACTGAGGAAATCGGCCGCGCCAACTCTTGTCCACAGTGCCTCGCGCTCGGCAGCCAGTCCCGGAAGCCGGTCGGCATCGAAATCGAGCCGAATCCGGGCGCCGTAGACCGGGCGGAACCAGTTGCTCAGCGCCAGCGTCGTGCGCGCGATCAGCGGCAGCACGGTGAGCCGGCAGAAGGCGCGGTTGGCCTCCTGGTAGTTGGAATAGGTCAGATCGCCTGGGATGCCGATGAGCATCGGCGGCACGCCCAGCGCCAGCGCGATGTCGCGGGCGGCGCCATCGCGGGCGGCGACGAAATCCATGTCGCGCGGCGTCAGCCCCATTGCCTTCCAGTCGAGCCCGCCCTCGAGCAGCATCGGTCGCCCGGCACGCCGCGCTCCCTGATACCCTTCCTCGAGTTCGGCCTTGAGCCGCGCATATTGCTCCTCGGTGAGATTGCCGCCCTCCTTGGGCTGGTAGACCAGCGCGCCCGAGGGCCGGGCCGAATTGTCCAGCAGCGCCTTGTTCCAGGTGCTGGCGGCATTGTGCAGATCCAGCGCCATCTGCGCCGCCTCCAGCGGCGCGAAGCCTCGGTGGTCGTCGAGCGGGTGAAACAGCTTGAGATGCAGCAATCCGTGGCCGGCGCGCGGATCGACGGCGAAGCGCCGGCGCGCCGCGCCGGCGGCATATTCATGAGCCAGCGGCCAGCCCTCGGCATCCTCGATCACCCGCACCCGGTCCGGCCGGAGCAGATGCAGGCCCGCCAGCCCTTCGCTGCCCGGCACCGCCTCGACCCAGGCATTGCCCGAAATGAGCAGATGGCCGTAGAGCGCCTCGAGGAACTCCGTGCCGGACCCGCATCCGCCCGGCCGGTCGAGCAGGTCGAGCAGCGGATGGCTGTCGAGTTCGCGACCGTCCTCGAACAGCACAAAGGGAACCGACGCGGCCGCCTCGGTGATCATCCTGACGGCCCGGTGCGCGACCGGGTTGCGCATGAAGCCTTCGCGCGCCAGCGCGGAATAGGAGCGGACCGACCAATGAGCGCCGGGAGCGGCGGACAGCGCCGCCAGGGCTTGCGGCAGCGTCGCCTTCCTGCCGGTGTCATCGACCGGCTGCCGGCGCGCCGGCCGCACCAGGTTGCGCAGGGACCAGGCCATGAGCGTCTCCTCAGGATCTTGACGTCAAGAGCCCGCCGGTCGTGGCTGGTCGGGCAGGGTCGGCCTGCGGTCGAGCCGGCAGGACGGCGGACGGATGCAAACCGCGCATTCCGTCATCATCATCATCAGGCCCCACCGCCCCCCAGCCGGGGTCCAGCAGCGCCGCGTCCGCGGCGCGGGCGCATGACGGAAACCCGTGGGATCGCGCCACACGAGACTCTGCCTGGCAGCCCTTCACCCCGCGGCGAAATCCGCGGCGATGCGCATGTCGCGCAGCGGCCGGACGATCTCGATCGAGCGCTGGTAGAGTGGATGCGCCTTGTAGGCGGCCAGCGCCGCCTCGTCGTCGAATTCGCCGTAGACGACGAAATCCACCCGCTCCGACAACGCATCGGTGTTGGTGTTGCGGCCGATCTCCAGCACGCGGGGTATGCCGGTGCCGGTCAACAGGTCGAGCCCCGCGCCGACAGTTTCGTAGTCCTCGGGACTCTTGCTGCTGAAAAACACGATGTGCCGGATCATTCTGTCTGCCTCGTTGAGTTGCGTGCGCGTGTCATCGCGCATTGCCGGAGCGTCGGCAAGTCTCGCGGGTGCGACCTGTCCATCCCTGCCTGCGCCGAGGTCGCAGTATCTCAGACCCGCCCCCGGCCTCCGTCACCCCGGCCCCCGAGCCGGGGCCCAGCGGCGCCGCCTCCGCGGCGCGGCAGACTTCCGCGTTCGCCGAAGCGACCAGATCTTTCACCGCGTGGACGCGCGGTGACTGGATGCCGCATCGAGTCCGGCATGACGGACTCGGAGACTGCCCGCCGATACCCTCACAGATGCCTTATCGCCGGCTCGCTCCTGCGGACCAGCACCAGGTCGGTCAGCGCCCAGACCAGCGCGTCGAGCCGGTCCGGGGAGCGGCCGGAACTCAAGCCGTCAGGGCCAAAGTCGCACATCTGGTCTTCGAGCGCGCCGAAATGCCCGGCGTGCAGCACCCGGCCCTGCTCATACAGCGCCGCCACCGGCTCGGCGCGCAGCCACTTGCCGCGCGTCGCCCGCACCTGCCTGACCGGCAGTGCCGGCTCCACCGTGCGCAGCACGCTTGCCACCATGTCGCCGCCCTGGTTGATCTCGGCCACCACGCAGTCGGCGTCGAAACGCCGGTAGAGCCGCACCACCGCCCCGGCCCAGCCCGCGGGGCTCGCGCCCTCGACCGAGGCGTCGGCCAGCACCACGGCGCGGCCCGTCTCGTCCAGGCCGGCGGCAATGATGCCGCAGCAGGAGCCTCTCGCCTCGCCCGCCACCGGCGGGTCCACCGCCACCACGATGCGCCGCATCGGTCCCGGCTGGCGCACCACCAGTGCTTCCAGCTGCTCGCGCCGCCACAGTCCGTCCTCCCGGTCGGCGATCAGTTCGCCGTCGAGTTCCTGCCGCCCAAGCCGCGTGCCGCCATAGCGCTCGCCGAGCCCCGCAAGAAACCCCGGCGCCAGATTGGCCGCGTTGTCCGCCGAGCGGATGCGGCGCAGAACCGTTGCCTCGTCTTTCACCAGCGCCAGCAACAGCGGCGTCGCCCTCGGAGTCGTCGTCACCAGTTGCCGCGGCTGCCGCCCAAGCCTGAGCGCGAACTGCAGCATGTCCCAGCTTTCACGCTGGTGGCGCCACTTGCCGAGCTCGTCGCACCAGGCGCAGTGGAATTGCGGTCCGCGCAGGCTCTCGGGATCCTCCGAGGAATACAGCTGCGCCACCGCGCCCGACGACCAGACCAGCCGCCGCCGCGTCACCTCGAAGGCCGGCCGCTGGCTCCTGGCCACCGCCAGTATACCCGAGACGCCGTCGACCATCACCTCGCGCGCATCGCCCAGCGTCTCGGCCACCAGCGCGATGCGGCCGTCGTGAGCGAGCCCGGGGATCTCACCGCTCGCAAGACCCTGGATCCATTCCGCGCCTGCCCGGGTCTTGCCCGAGCCGCGGCCGCCCATCAGCAGCCAGGTTCGCCAATCCCCCGGCGGCGGCTTCTGCTGCGGCCGGCCGTTGAAGTGCCAGTCGGTGTCCACCTCCCGCCACGCCGCGTCACCGAACGCATCCAGCTCCGTCTCAAGCGCCGGAACGGTGCTGCCGGGCTTGCACGCGACCGTCTTACTGGCCTTGCACGCAACCTTGTCTGCGGCATTGCTTTCAACCCTGTCTTGGGCTTCGCTTTCAACCTTGCCTTGGGCCTCGCTCTCCGGCGCCGCCTTCGCCCTCAGCACACCCTCCCGCTCGGCTTCGCGCCGCTTCGACCAGTCCGCCTGATGGCCATGCTTGAAATGGGTCATCCAGGCGGCTCCAGGGAGATCGGGAGGGTCGAGCGGCGCACCGCAGAGATCGCCGCTTGCGCTGAGCCCACTCTCACCCTTGCGGCGGGGTCCGCAGGACAGGCGAGACACGTGGCTCGCCCAAAGGCAACGCCGACAGAGGGGGTGACGCCTAGCCATCCCCGGTGCAAGAGCATGGTCGAAACCTACCCCCCTCTGTCACCTTCGGTGACATCTCCCCCGCAAGGGGGGAGAACGGGTGCCGCGCCCGCCGCGACCAGCTCCGCCAGCCGCTCGCGTGCCAGCCGCTCGACGATGCCGCGCACCCGCCCCCTGAGCGCCTCGCGCTCGTCCGGGCCCATCTCCCGCGGAGCGGCATCGCTCTCGCCCGCGGCCAGCGTCCGCTCCAGGAGGTCGATCTTTTCCAGCGTGCGCACGATCAGCGACATCAGGTCGACGGCAGCCTTGCCTCCCGCCTCGCCAGCCGCCGCCTCACCCGGCCCGGCATCGGCGCCGCAGAAGCGGTCGAGCTCGCGCGCCAGAACGGCGCGCATGCGCCTGAGCATCGCACTCGTCCCCGACATTTCGGGCGTGTCCGATGTCGGCGACGTCCAGGACATGTCGGGCGTCCCGCGCGATTCGGACATTTCGGGCGTGTCGGTCGCCCCCGGCAGATCGGCCGGAGCGCCGGATGGCGCGGTCCGGCTCGCGGCGCGCGCAGACGCCGAAACCTTGCCCGGCGCCGATTTCCTCTCGATGCCGCACCCCTCAAGCCGGTCCAGCGCCCGCTTCAGACCACGCATCGCCGCCATCCGCACCCGAAAATCCGGCGAGCGCCGGTCAGGACCCATCCCCGAATGCATGATTGCCTCCAGTGAAACACGCCGCAAACGGCGCTCTGACCGCCCTGCCCGGCAACGAGGCCGAAGGGCGAGTCCCGTGCCTCGAACCAACGGACCAGGCGCGATCCCCACTCACCCCCCTTGTGGGGGATATGTCGGCGAAGCCGACAGAGGGGGTAAACCACGCAATTTCGCGCCCCCAAAACCCGGGCACAAAAAAGACGCCACACAGGCGCCGCTTCAGGTCTCCAGTGTCCCGATCCGCGGCCCGTGCGGGCGCAAATCTTTGACGATGACCAAACCCTACCAAACCACCGTCACGCCGTCAAGGATTATTTTCCTATTTGACGAAGATTTCTGCGGCACGCCACAATGCCTTCCTCCACCTACCGGGGGAGCGCCGCCGGGCACAATGCCTTTCCTCCACCCAACGACGGGAGGTGTCGGCGCAGCCGACAGAGGGGGTGCCCGGACACGCAGCCGACAGAGGGGGCCTTCGCAACAATCGAAGTACTGCCGTGGCAAGCACCTGACCTACCGGAGCCCCCTTCACACCCCCTCGGCCGGCCAGTCCACCAGAAAATCCTCGTAGTCGTCGACGTCGAGCCCGTCCTCGGGAACGCTGCGGCCGCGCACCGAGACGCCGGCCTGGTGCACCGTTTCCGGATCGCCGGACACCAGCGGATGCCACCAGTAGAGATCGGCGCCCTCGGCCACCAGCCGGTAGGCGCAGGTGGGCGGCAGCCAGGAGATCTCGCCCACCGCCTTGACCGTCAGGCTGATGCAGTCGGGCACCGTGGCCTGGCGGTTGCCGTAGTCCTTGCAGCGGCAGGAATGGCCGTCGAGCAGCGTGCAGGCGATGTTGGTCCAGGCGATCTCGCCGGTGTCCCAATCCTCGAGCTTGTTGAGGCAGCAGCGGCCGCAGCCGTCGCACAGGCTCTCCCATTCGTCACCGCTCATCTGAGCCAGCGACTTGGTCTTCCAGAACGGCGTCTCGATCATCGAATTCTCCTGGCCGGGCGACGGCGCGCCCGCTCGAATCCCTTGTCCTTTGACTGAAAATAAGTCAAAAGCATAGTCTCAAGGGGCAAATCGGGCGCGGGCAGCCGTGCCGCAGCAGCAATGCGGCCTGAACCAGCGCCGCCCGCAGGAAAAGTGTGTCCGTGCAAGACCCGTTCAACCAGGAAAACCGGCCGCGCAAGCGGTCCAACATTCTGCTCCGGATCGATTCCTGGATCGATTCGACGATCTGGAACGCCGGCTTCTCCGTCGGCGAGACCTGGGAGGAGATCACCATCTTCTTCCGCCGGTTCCGCACCCGCGGCGTCTGGAAGGCAGTCTTCGAGGTCGCCGGCGAAGCCATGAATGTCGGCACCGCCGGTTTCGTGCTGATGCTGGCGCTGGCGTTGCCCGCCTTCGAGGAGACCGCCGGCAACTGGCGGGCGCAGGACGATTTCGCCGTCACCTTTCTCGACCGCTACGGCAACGAGATCGGCCATCGCGGCATCATCCACGAGGACTCCGCCCCCATCGACCAGTTGCCCGACCATCTGGTCAAGGCAGTGCTGGCCACCGAGGACCGGCGCTTCTTCGAGCACTTCGGCATCGACCTGCTGGGCCTCGCCCGCGCCATGACCGAGAATGTGCGCGCCAACTCGGTCGTCCAGGGCGGCTCCACCATCACCCAGCAGCTGGCCAAGAACCTCTTTCTCTCCAACGAGCGCACCATCGAGCGCAAGGTCAAGGAAGCCTTTCTCGCCCTGTGGCTCGAGGCCAATGTCTCCAAGAAGGAGATCCTCCGGCTCTATCTCGACCGCGCCTATATGGGCGGCGGCACGTTCGGCGCGGCGGCGGCGGCGCAATTCTATTTCGGCAAGGACGTCACCGAGGTCAGCCTTGCCGAGGCTGCGATGCTCGCCGGCCTGTTCAAGGCCCCTGCCCGCTACGCGCCGCACATCAACCTGCCGGCGGCGCGCGCGCGCGCCAACGAGGTGCTGTCCAATCTGGTCCAGTCCAATTTCATGACCGAGGGCCAGGTCATCGGCGCGCGCCGCAACCCGGCCAGCGTCATTGACCGGGGCAACCACGAGGCGCCCGACTATTTCCTTGACTGGGCCTTCGACGAGGTCAGGCGCATCGCCGGGCCGCTGCCGACGCACTCGCTGATCGTGCGCACCACCATCGATGTCGGCATGCAGGAAGCCGCCGATGCGGCGGTGGAATCGACGTTGCGCGAGCTCGGCGAGGGCTACAATGTCAAGCAGGGCGCGCTGGTGCTGATCGAGAACGGCGGCGCCGTGCGCGCCATGGTCGGCGGCCGCGACTACGGCGAGAGCCAGTTCAACCGCGCCGCCCGGGCTCTCCGCCAGCCGGGCTCGTCGTTCAAGATCTACACCTATTCTCTGGCCATGGAAGCGGGGATGACGCCCGACACGCCGATCACCGACGCGCCGATCTCCTGGGGCAACTGGAGCCCGCACAATTACGGCAATTCCTATGCCGGACGCATCGACATTAAGACGGCTCTGGCGCGCTCGATCAACACGATTCCGGTCAGGCTCGCCAAGGACGTTCTGGGCGGCAGGGCCGCCATTCCCAAGATCATCGCCCAGGCGAAGAAATTCGGCGTCGAGACCCCGATCCGCAACGATGTCACCATCCCCATCGGCACGTCCGAGGTCACGGTGCTCGACCAGGCGACGGCGTTCGCCGTCTTCCCCGCCGGCGGCATGGAATCGCGCCGGCACGGGATCGCGCAGATCATGAACTACAACGGCGACGTGCTCTACGACTTCAATCGGGACGCGCCGCCGGCCAAGCGGGTTCTCTCGGAGCAGGCGGAAGCCTCGATGACGCAGATGCTCACCCGCGTTCCCTATGTCGGCACCGCGCGCCGCGCCGCCGTCGAAGGCGTGCTCACCGGCGGCAAGACCGGCACCACCCAGGCCTATCGCGACGCCTGGTTCTGCGGCTTCACCGGCAATTTCACCGCCGCCGTCTGGTTCGGCAATGACGACTACACCTCCTCGAACCGGATGACCGGCGGCTCTCTGCCCGCCATGACCTTCAAGAAGCTGATGGATTACGCCCACCAGGGCGTCGAGCTCAAGCCGATCCCGGGGGTCGAGAATCCGCTGCCCGATCCCAACGCCGCGGCGTTGCTGGCGGCCAAGGCCAAGGAGAACAGCGCCAACGGCAGCGCGTCGGCGGTGCGACCGCGCACGCTCACCCAGCGGACGACCCAGACCCTGCGCGATCTGGCGGAGAAGCTGCGCAACGCGGCGCCGCTGGCGGCTCCCGAAAGGATCGCCGCGGCCACAGTTGCGGTTCCCAACATCATGGATCAGTGATACGGAAATCCTCCCGGAGCAATGTCACGAGCCAGGCCGGACGGCTTTTCGCGCGACAAAGCGACACCACCCCAATTTGGGCGCCTGAGCTGCTCCGCGAAGAGGCGAAAGGCTCCACGCCCCCGGTAAATGAAGCGGAAAAACGTGTTTCGCCTGCCTCTCCTGGTTCTCGTCTCGCTTGCGATCGCCTTCGGCGCCGGCACCTGGTCAACCCGGGTGGCGCTTCGGGCGACGTCCGGGTTCGGCGCCCTGCGGCTCGGCCCCTGGCAGGCATTCCCCGACCTGCAATCGGCCGCCGCCGATCCCTATGCCAAGGCCCACCGGGCCAATGACGGCCGGCTGCTGCTCGGGCGTGCCGAGGGTCTGGTTTTCACCGCCGCCACCGATTCCGATGGCCGGGAGCTGCGCGGTGACTGTCGCTACGAGATTTCCGGCACCACGCCGGCGGCGCGGTTCTGGACGTTGCGCATCACCGATGCCGATGACCGGCCGCTGCTGGCGCGCGCCGGCCTGCCCTCGAGCCTCGACGCCTGGCAGGCGGTTCGCCGCGACGACGGCAGCTTTGCGGTTCAGGTCGGCGCCAGGGCGAAAGCGGGGAACTGGCTGGCCATGCATGAGCCCGGTCCGGTGCGGTTCGTGCTCACGTTGATCGACACGCCGACGGCCGGCGCAACGGGGCTGAGCCTCACCGACATGCCGGCCATCACGCTCGAAGGATGCGCCGATGCGTAGCCTGATTCATGCCGTCGCCATCGGCATCGTCGGCGCGGCGCTGCTGCATGTCGTCATTATCCTGTCGCTGCCTGCCTGGACGGGCCGCGACGCCTGGACCCGGGTGGTCAATCTCGGGGCGCCGGGCCGCTTCTTCACCCTTGCCAACGAGCCCAACCCGACCGGCCTTGCCAATGACGATCCGCATATCCGTTCGGCGGTGTGCCGCTTCGACATCACCGAGCGGCCGCTGCGGGTGACGAGTGCCGGCGACGTGCCGATCTGGTCGGCCTCGGCCTTCGACACGCTCGCCAACGAGACCTTCTCGATCAACGACCGCTCCGCCATCGGCGAGGAGGTCGACATCACCTTCGTCACTCCCGCGCAGATGCTGCAGCTGCGCAAGGTCATGCCGCCTGCGCTCGCCCGTTCCGTGCTCGTCGAGCTCGCCGAACCGCAGGGCTACGTGGTGCTCCGCGCCATCGTCCCCGGCCCCTCCAGCGAACGTCAGGTCCGCGACTATCTCGGCGAAGCCCGCTGCACGGCTTTCGATATCGGGTGAAGCAACGAAGACCGACAGCTCGCGGTCCGGACGGCGAACCGCACAAACAGACCGTGGATGGCCTAAAGACCAAGCAAAATTGGTCGGTTTCGGCTATCTCGTTGCCGCCCGCACATTGACTTTCTGTTTACACTCGCCATTATAAAATGTAATGAAATGAAGATTCGCCCTCATGCCGGGCATTGAACCGAGGTCATGCGATGTCCGCCCTGTCCGAAGTCCGCAAGATCGCCGATGGCGATCTCACCCCTGCCGCCGCCCTGATGCTTGTCCGCAACGCGCTGACGTCCGCCGGCGCGGCCCATGTCTATGCAGCGTTGCGCGACCTGGTGTGGAAGAAGCTGATCGGCCGCGATTTCGGCAGCGAGCTTGGCGAATGGCACTCGGCCCTGGCTCAGACCGAAGCGCTGCTGCGCGAGCAGATGCAGCCCTCGGTGGCCGACAAGGTCTTGGTGCTGGCGGAACTGCTGGCGGCATCGGCCCGCCATGCCAAGCTGCATCCGCAGGACGAGATCCTGCAACGCAAGCATGTCCGGGCCATTCTGGCGCTGCTCGCCCGCAACGACAATTCCGCTCCCCGGTCCATGATCGCCCGTGAACTGGGTCTGGCGGACGCCAACCTGTCGCGGGTGCTCGGGATCATGGCGATGGCGGGGCTGGTACGGCGGGTGAGGAACGGCAAGGAGGCCGTCTACGTGCTGGAAGTGGCCGGATCGAATGCGCACTGGCAGGTGACACATGCCGCGAACAAATCGCTCCACCCCACGGCTGGCGTCCATGTCGCGTCCGCCGCGCCCGCTGCTCCGCCACAACAGTCTCGGGCTGTGCATTTCGCCAAGGGCTGATCCCTTCCCGATCAGGCGCGCTTGCGGCCCGCTCATCCGGGCAAGTCCGGCTTCCGCGTTGCGGGTCGCAAGTCTCCGCTGCGGCAAAGGGGCTTGCTGAAAGCGCAAGAGCTGCTCGTTCGGTCACGGGATGGCAGGATAGCGCGGCATTCGTGCCGCTGGATCGACACGCCGGGCTGGGCGCTCTCAGCGCCTCTTCATCTCCGCCATATTGACTGGCGCGGCGGCCTCCGGGAGGGCGGTCTCGCCCCCCGGCCATTTCCGCCCGCCCGCACCGGCGGCGCATCCCACTGTCTGCCGCAACAGGATGGCCGGTACCGACCATCGCCGCTTACGGCTTTGCGGAGCCCGCGGTCGCCCATCGGCTCTTGGGCTGTTCCTTGCCCCGGCCGGTCGGCGTCCGAGCCGGGCGCGATCGCGGTCGATCTGCCGCGTTCGCCCGGCGGGGAGTCGAACGAAAACCATATTCCAACGCAACCATTTGAATTCACTGCACACATTCGCATCAATTTAGTGTGACCGAAAAAGCTGAAACTGAAATCCCGCCGCGTCCGTCTTCCCCTCTGTAACCGCCACGAACCGGCATCCCCGGTTCTCCCAGAACAGACGAAGTCATCGAATTCACCTCAACCAAAGGACCAACACCATGACCAAGATCATTTTCGCCCTCGGCCTCACCCTCGCCGCCTCCACCTCCGCCTTTGCCGCTTCCAGCGCGCTCGACGTGCAGGACGCTCCGTCCGCCGTTGCCGGCCAGTCGATGGTCGACTACACCGCGACCGCCGCAATCGGCACCGAGACCGAAGGCAACAAGTTCGCTGTCTCGCCCCGCGCCCTGTAAGCGCCGCGCAAGACCTCTCCCCAAGGGGCACGCCGCCGGCGTGCCCCTTTTTCGTTGTCTCCCGCGCCCGCCGCCATTGATTTCAATCAAGGCCGGCTTTTGTTTTCCTGCTATATATAAAATTTAATATGTGTCTTGCCGGGGTTTCTCGGTCTCCGGCCGTTCAGGGAGAACAGCGCATGAAAAAAGCAACCATAGTTGTCCTCGGCGCCGGCCTGGGTGGAATCTCGATGGTCTTCGACCTCAGGAACAGCCTGGGCAAGAGCCACCGGATCGTGCTCGTCAGCAAGACCGAGACCTTTCAGTTCACCCCGTCCAATCCCTGGGTCGGTGTCGGCTGGCGCAAGAAGTCCGACATCACCATCGAGCTCAAGCCCCTGATGGCCAGGCACGGCGTCGAGCTCATCCTGTCGGGCGCCAGGCGGCTCAATCCGGCCGACAGCCGCATCGAACTCGACGACGGCAGCTCCGTCACCTACGATTATCTGGTCATCGCCACAGGACCCGACCTCGCCTTCGACGAGATCGAGGGGCTCGGCCCCGACGGCTTCACCCAGTCGGTCTGCACCGTCGAGCACGCCGAACGGGCCAATGTCGCCTTCGAGGCTTTCTGCGCCGACCCCGGCCCGATCGTCGTCGGCGCAGTCCAGGGTGCCTCCTGCTATGGCCCTGCCTATGAATATGCCATGATCATGGAGCGCGAACTGCGGTCGCGCAAGATCCGCGACCGCGTGCCGATGACCTTCGTCACCGCCGAACCCTATGTCGGCCATCTCGGGCTTGGCGGCGTTGGTGACACCAAGGGCATGCTCGAGCACGAGCTGCGCGACCGCAGCGTGCGCTGGATCACCAATGCCAGGGTGGAGAAGGTCGAAAACGGGCTCATGACCGTGTCCGAACTCAATGACGACGGCACCGAGAAACAGAAGCACCAGCTCGGCTTCAAATATTCGATGATGCTGCCCGCGTTTCGCGGCATCGCCGCCGTCCGCGACATCGAGGGCCTGGTCAATCCGCGCGGCTTCATTCTCGTCGACAAGCACCAGCGCAACCCGGCCTATCCCAACATCTTCGCCGTCGGCGTCTGCATCGCGATTGCGCCGCTGGAAAAGACTCCGGTCCCCACCGGCGTGCCGAAGACCGGCTATATGATCGAAAGCATGGTGGCGGCAACGGCCAGGAACATCGAGGCGCTGATTGCGGGCCGCGAACCTGCGGACGAGGCCACATGGAACGCGTTCTGCCTCGCCGATTTCGGCGACCGCGGCGTGGCCTTCCTGGCGCAGCCGCAGAACCCGCCGCGCAACATCAACTGGGCCAGCGAAGGCATGTGGGTGCATCTGGCCAAGGTGGCGTTCGAGAAGTATTTCCTGCGCAAGGTCCGCAAGGGGATCACCGAAACCTATTATGAGAACGCGGTGATGCGGATGCTGGCGATGCACAAGCTGAAATAGCGCGGTGTGTTTCAGGAGGATCGGTAGCCCGAGCCAGCGGGCGGCAATGGCGGGCGGGAATGCCGCCTCCCCCATGCACAAAGGACCGGCGCAGGTCGGGCTCCCTGTCGGCCGCCACGGCCGACCCGCTCAGCGACGGTGACCGCGGCCCATCGGCGATGTGTCATCGTGGAACGGGATGCCCGTGCCCGCCGCATTGCCCGGCTTGTGGGTAACCGCGAGCTGGCGCGGCGGGCCGGCGAGCATCCGGACCTCCGGCGCAGCCGCGGGCTCTGGACGCCGTTCATAGCGCACGCCGGTGAAAAACAGCACTGTCGCGGTCATTTCGGTTGCGCCGCCGCGGGGCGCTTTCCGGCCCGGGGCCGGAACGAACGGTATGATGTTGGTCATTGCTCTTTCCACATTCATCGAACGGGACGTACGCACCACATTTCAAACCCAGAGACAGTCCGCATCAAGCCATCAGATAGTTAACAGCTTGCTAATTATTTTGCGATAAATTGACAGATAGTCTTTGTGAGTATGAGTAGGTGTGTCCGTGTCCAATCGTTTTCGCGACCTTGAAAAGCCCGATCAGCGACAGCGCACGGACGTCGTCCTCATGGCCAGCATCTCCGGCTTCGAGTGCCTTGCCCGCCCCGGACGCCGGGACCTGAGGCAGTTCGCCCAGCTGTTCCTGCCGCTTTTCGAGGCGGCCACCCCGGAAGCCCGCCGCACCGCATCCGCCGCCTTGTCGCGACTTGCCACCGTGCCGGCCGATGTCGCCGAGATGCTGACGCTGCAGCCCATCGAGATCGCCGCGCCGTTCATTGCTCACTCGCCGCATCTCTCCGAGGCATTGCTCGCCCGCGCCATCGCCCGGCATGGCGCAAGCCACGCCCGGGTCGCGGCCCGCCGCGCCGATCTCTCGGCAGCCGGGCTGGTGGCGCTCAGGGCGTTGGACGAACCTTCGGTCAACCGGGTGCTGCAACTGCGGGGGCTCATCGGGGAGCAACTGCCGGCGGCTTCGCGACCACCGCAGGACCCGGACACCGCCCGGAATCCCGATCCGGTCTCCGCCCGACGCGAGACTGCCGCCACGCCGCCGATGTATGACGAAGTTTCCGACACCGCCCGGCAGTCCTCCGATGCGCTGCGCGACGAACTCAGGCAGATGGTCTTGCGCCGTCCGGCCGCCAGGGCGGCGACGGAAGCGGATGCCGCCCGCCTCCCGGCTCCGGTCTCCCCGCGTCTGTCGGCCGCCCATGCCGGGCGACTGGCGCGCTTTGCCAAGCCTGACCAGACCGAATGGTTCGCCACGGCACTGGCCGACGCGATGGCGTCGAGCTTCGCGTTGGCGGAACGGATCATGCTCGACATCTCCGGCCGCCAGCTGGCCGCCACGCTGGTGGCGCTGGGCGTCGACGAGACCGTTGGCCGCGCGGCGCTGGAGGCTCATTTCCCGCCGCTGGCCGAAGCCTCGGGCGGCACCACCCGCGCAGCAAGGCTGCTTGCGGGGCTTGACCGAGACGAATGCGCCGCCCGCCTCGATGCCTGGCTGCGCGCCGACCGCTACACCAGCGCCAGCCCGGTGCATGTGCCAGTGCTGGTCGAGACAAGGCCCGACCGCGACCGCCGGCCCGAAGGCCGACTCGTCCCTCGCTTGCACGATCAGGACGCCGAGCGGCCCGACCAGCGGCCCGGTCAGCGCTCGAGGATCTCCAAATAGGTTTGAGGCGTCTCGGTTTCGATTTCCACGATCCAGATGTCGGAATCGAACTTCAATTCACGCACCAGCAGATCCGACACTTCGTGCCCCGGAACCCTTTGCAGCCTCAGCTCGAAAATCCGGTCATCGGGCGCATCGGCATCGAAGACACTCTGCGGCGCCGGCGCCAGCAGCGTTTCGGCGCCGTCGCGGTGGTGCACCCTGACGAAGACCGCGCCGGCCTGTTCGGCGCCGCGGCGCTCGATGGCGCCCGCCCCGCCGTCCGCGAACACCCGCCTGAGCAGCGCCGAGATGAAGATTGATGCGGTCACGCGCACGGCACGCACCCGTCTGCGGTCACCGCTCCGATGCTGGCCGCCGCAGTCGGAGCGATGGCCCGCACGCGGCTAGAGCGCGCCAATTTCAAGCAGCTTCTTGAGCACATTGCTGTTGGGCTGGCCGGTCTCGGGCAAGCGGTAGTGCTTCTCGAAGGCGCGGATGGCATTGCGGGTCTGGCTGCCGGCGACGCCGTCGACGGTGATGTCGGCATAGGCGATGTTGCTCAGACCGGACTGGATTCGGCGCACCAGCTCGCTTTCCCCGGTTGCCGCGGGTGCTGGCATGGTCACAGGCGCCGCGGCGCGCGCATCCGTCTTGAGCGCCGGTTTGGGTGGCGCGCTGGGCAGATCGACGGGCTTGGCCGTCGTCCCTGACCTGGCAAGCAGCGACATCAGCAGGCCGCTGGTCGGCTCGCCGGTCTCCGGCAGGCCTGCCTGTTTCTGATAGGCGCGGATGGCGGTGGCGCTCTGCGGCCCCATAAGGCCGTCGATGTCTCCGGGATACAGTCCCCGGGAGGAGAGCTCGGCCTGGATGTCGGCCACAAGCGGATTTCTTGCAGGCGCGGAACCGGTTGCCGTCAGCGCTTCGGGCTGGTCCTGCCCGGCAATCTCCGGTACCGGAATGCTGCCCGTCGAGGCATTGTCGCCCTCCGTGATGCGGTAGGTGGTGACCTGGCGCGCAGCCATGTCGGCAAGCGCCTCCTGCATCGCCTTGCGCGCCGCCGAGGAGAGCTCAGGCGCGGCCGCCGAGCTGACTTCACGGGTTTTCAGAATCGGCGCCGGGTGGCGGCCCGGCTGGTACCAGAGCGCGTTGGCGGACACGAAGCCGAAGATCACCGCGAAGGCCGCGGCGCCTCCGGCCAGCGACGGGTGGGCCGCCAGCAGGTTGCCCACGCCGGCCATCAGACCGCCGAAACGGGGCTGATCGTCATACGGATCAGGCAATGCGCGCTGTCGCGTCATGGATCTTGCTCCTCGTGGCTGGCTGTGTCCTGGATGAAACCGGCAACCGCGGCGGAAAGGCCACCGGCTCCGGCGCGCCGGCGCCTGCGTCATCGGACCGTACGCCCGACCCGTCGGCGGGCATGTCGATGGTCACCGTCGTGCCCTCGCCTTCGGCGCTGACGATATCGAACGTGCCTCCGTGCAGGTCGACCAGTCCCTTGACCAGCGACAGGCCGAGACCGGTGCCTTCGTAGCTGCGCGCCAAATCGTTCTGGAGCTGCATGAAGGGTTCGCCGATGAGCAGCAGCTTGTCGGCGGGAATGCCGATGCCGGTGTCGCTGACGGTCAGGCGCAGCCGGTCACCGCAGCGGTCGGCGTCCACGGTTATGACGCCGCCGGCATCGGTGAACTTGATGGCATTGCCGACGAGGTTGATCAGGATCTGCTGCACGGCGCGCCGGTCGGCGACGACATCGCCGGCGCCGCGGGCCACCCGGTGGGTCAGCGTCACGCCCTTGGTCGAGGCCTGCAGCGCCAGCATGGCGTCGCAGGTCTGCACCGCATCGGAGATTGCAAATGTCTCGGCGAACAGCTCGTAACGTCCGGCCTCGATCTTCGACATGTCCAGCATGGTGGTGACCAGCGACAGCAGATGCAGCCCGGACTGATGGATGAGGTCGACATATTCCCGCTGGCGCTCATCATTGAAGGTGCCGAAGAATTCGCGCGCCAGGATGTCGGAAAATCCGATGATGGCGTTGAGTGGCGTGCGCAATTCATGGCTGACGGCGGCCAGGAAGCGGGTTTTGGCCGCGTTGGCTGTCTCCGCCATTTCCGTGACCTCAATCTCGCGGGCGCTGGATTCGATCTGCTCGCTGACGTCGCGGCTGTGGGCGATGGCGCCGCAGAAGCCACCCTCGGCATCGCGCTCGGCCAGGAGGTCGACGGCGAGATGGACGAACTGCGTCTGGCCGTCCGTTCCGGCCCGCTCCATGCGCAGGGCCACGCCGGCGCGGTCGGCGCCGAGCCGCAAACGGTCGAGGGCCTCAAGAAATCCGATGCGGTCGGAGACATGGATGCGGCTGAGATAGCCCTTGCCAGCCGGATCTCCCATCCAGGACAGGAAGCTCGCGCGGTCGGCGCCGGCGATGCGACCGACCTCGCCGCGGGGGCCGTGCACGGTGACAAGGCCGGGCAGCCGGTCGAGAATGTCGATGGCAGGCTCCACCGCCACCAGAGGCGGCGCCAGCGGCACGGCCACCGCCGCTGGCATGCAGTCGATCAGACCACGGACAGCGGCATAGACGGCCAGGGCAGCCACGGCGCTCATGCCCGAGCCGGCGAGCGGCAACTGGCCGATGCCTGCCGCAGTGCCCGCCCAGATCGCCGCCAGCGACACGGCGCCGGCGCCGAGACCTGCGGCCAGGCCATACCGGGAGCGCGACAGCCGAACGGCCTCCAGCGGCAGCAGAGACAGAAGGGCAAGAAACGGCGAGGCCGTACCGCCGCTGACGATGGCAAGCCCGGTGAGAAGGAAGGCTGCGCCCGCGAGCGAGGCATGGCCGGCAAGCCGGACCGAGCCGGTGGCCGAGAGCAGTCCGGCGGCCGCCAGCGGCAGGGCCGCGGCGGCGAGCGCCGCCGACAGGGCGAGTGCAAGCGGAAACACGGGCAACAGCACGGGCACGGTGAAGGCCATCAGCCATACGGAGGCTGCAAGGCAGGCCGTCATCGCTTCCACCGCGGCGGCGCGCGATGCCTTGTCGGTCGCGCCGTCGACGAGCCAGCCGTCGGCGGCCTCCGTGAGGCCGGTCCTGAGATCGCTGATGATGTTGAGGCTGCGCTTCACTGCCGAATCCAAACACGCTGCAGTTTGTTCTTGTCTTGGCCATCAATCTGCCATTCCGAGCTTAAAGAAAGGATAAGGCAGCGCCGCCTCGGCTTGGATCAGGGCCGCTGGCAAGTCCCCGCAGCGGTCGGAAGCAGGCCTTCGAACAATATGGTTAACAGTCGGTTTTTGATAGTGAAATCCCCGGTCATATCGGGACTCCGGCTTCGCTTAATGCCGTCGGCGGCGGCCGCGCGGCACCTCCAGGAGGAACGGAATCGGTGTTTTCAGGCATTCCGTAAAATTGTCTTCAAATTTGACTCAAATTGGCCCGCCCGGCGAAATCCGGCCTTGGCTTTTTCATGTCAGGATCAATCCAAGTTCGAAAAACGGACGTCACCGCCGCAAAGCCGGCGGGCAACAGGAGAAGGGCAAGCCCATGTGGTTCATGATCAAGGGAGCATTCTGGTTCTCATTGGTGCTGATCGCGTTGCCGATGCTGTCACCGCAGTCGCAGGCAGAGCTGGACGGCGCGCCGCCGGTGGAAGTCGGCGACAGTGTAGCAGCAGCCATATCCGCCTTTGAGGACATCAAGCAGATCTGCGTGCGCAAGCCGGATGTCTGCGAGACCGGAGGCAAGACCTTCGTCGCCCTCGGCGTCCGTGCCAAGGAGGGCGCCCGCGTGGCCTATGAATTCCTCGACTCCCAATTCTCCGGCGACGAGGCGGAACTCACCACGGCTTCGGTGCCGGTCGCGACGGAGACCGCCAAGAACTGATCCGGCCGGTTTCACCAGGAGACCTGCTCCGCACGCCTTCCCAATTCCTTCGTGCCCCGGCACGCCGCCGCCGGGGATGCCCTTCCCCCGGCGGCGTTTTTCATGCCCGAACTTCTCATCCCCGGATCCAAGCGGGAGCGGATCCCGAGCCGGCGCCACCCGCGGTCCCTTCGGCGCATCATAGAATTGGGCACTCCCAAGAACATGGGGGCGCAAGCAAGGCAAATTTTAACATTGTGACGTTACGCTCGCGCCAATGAGAAAGACCGCCGCACTTCGCACGTCACTTGCCGTTCCGGCCGAACAATCGGCCGAGAGCCTTCTCGAAGCGGTCATGAGCAATGCCGCGGTAGGCATCCTGCTGCTCGATATCGAACTGAAGATCATCGATGCGGGTCGCGGATTGTGCAACCTGCTCGGCTATGACCGCTCGGAACTGATCGGCAGCGGCGTCGAGCGTCTCATCCATGTGGACGATCGCGCAGACGCCAACACCATGCTGTTGTCGCTGCTTGCCGCGCGCGAACGCTCCTACACCGCAGAACGCCGGTATGTGCATCGTGACGGCCGCACGGTCTGGGTGCTGGGCTCGGTGTCGATGCTGCCAGGCCTGCCGCGCCCCGGCATGCCGGCCTACGCCGTGCAGATCACCGCCATCGACAAGCAGAAGCAGGCGGAAGCGGCCAGATCGGAAGCGCTGGAGCGGTGGAACTTCGCCCTCGACAGCGCCGGCCAGGGCGTCTGGGACTTCGACTTCGAGGACTCGACCTGGTTCTTTTCCTCGACGTGGAAGCGGATGCGCGGCATTCCCGTGGATGAGGATGTGCGCGGCGACTATGACGACTGGATGACCCTGATTCATCCCGACGACGTGGCGCGGGTAGCCGACACCATCCGAAAGCAGAATTCCGGCGAACTGGACGCGGTCATCTACACCTACAGGGAGAAGACCAGGAAAGGTGACTGGATCTGGATCCTCGCCCGCGGCCGGTGCGTCGAATGGCAGGCGGACGGCAAGCCCAAGCGCATCATCGGCACAGATACCGACATCACCGACATCAAGCAGCGCGAACTCGATTTCGCCGCGATGTCGCGGCGGCTGGAGATGGCGCTGACGACATCAAGGGTGGGTGTCTGGGAAACCGACATCGAAACCCTGCAGCCGGTCTGGGACGAGCGCACCTGCCTGATGTTCGGCGTCGGGGAGCCGATGAAACGCCTTCCGGCAAACGCCTGGAGCGAGCTGCTCCACCCAGACGATCGAGAAGCCACGCTGAAGATCAGTCAGGCGGCCATCGCCAGCCGCGCCGACTACACCTGCGAATACCGGGTGCTGACGCCAACTGGCGAATGCCGTCATGTCCGCAGCCATGGCCGCTTCGTGACCAATCCCGACGGCCGCGAGACCATTCTCGGCGTGAACTGGGACATCAGCGAGGATGTCCAGCGCGCCGATGCGCTCAGGCATGCCAACCAGTTGGCCGAGGAGCGCA
Source organism: Hoeflea marina (assembly GCF_003182275.1). Lineage (GTDB taxonomy): Bacteria > Pseudomonadota > Alphaproteobacteria > Rhizobiales > Rhizobiaceae > Hoeflea > Hoeflea marina. The sequence continues at coordinate 911,719 of NZ_QGTR01000002.1, read as the reverse complement.
ACCGCGAGCTGGAAACGGCGCGCGCCAACATGGAATTCGCGTCGCTGCACGATTCGCTCACCGGGCTGCCCAACCGGCGCTGCCTCGACGAAACCCTGTCGCAATACACCGGCGATGGCGCCGGGTCCGATGGCCTGACCCTGCTGCATATCGATCTCGACCGGTTCAAGCAGATCAACGACACGATGGGTCACGCCGCCGGCGACGCCATGCTGTGCCACATCGCCGACCTGCTGACGGCCACCGTGCGCGACACCGACATGGTGGCGCGGATCGGCGGTGACGAGTTCATCGTCGTGCTGAGTCCGGCGCCGCGCAAAGACCGGCTGCAGCGTCTCGTCAACCGGATCATCAGCCGCGCCAGCCGCCCGATGCGCTGGGAAGGCCAGGAATGCAGGACCGGCGCCAGCATCGGCATAGCCAAGGCCAGCGGCAGTGTCGATCCGAAGCAGCTGCTGGTCAATGCCGACATCGCGCTCTACCGCGCCAAACGCAACGGGCGCAATTGCGCGGCCTATTTCACCTACGGGCTGCAGACGGAAGTCATCGCCGGCAAGAAATGCGCCGACGACATCCTCAAGGGTCTGGAGCGGGGCGAATTCGTGCCGTTCTATCAGCCGCAATTCCACGCCACCAGCCTCAACGTCATCGGCGTGGAGGCGCTGGCGCGCTGGAATCACCCCGAACGCGGACTTCTCACACCCGACAAGTTCCTGTCCGTCGCCGAGGACCTCAACGTCGTCGGCAGCATCGACCGGGCCATCCTGGAGCATGCGCTGGTCGACCTGGCCGGCTGGGACGGGATGGTGCTCGGCATCCCCAAGATTTCGGTCAATGTGTCGGCCCGCAGGCTCGGCGATTCAAGACTGATCGAAAGCCTCAAATCACTGCCGATACAGCCCGGCCGCGTGTCGTTCGAACTGCTGGAATCGATCTTCCTCGATGATGGCGACGACATCATGTCGGTCAACATCGACGGCATCCGGAAGATGGGAATCGACATCGACATCGATGATTTTGGCTCGGGCCATGCCTCGATCGTCAGCCTCCTCAAGCTCAACCCGCACAGGCTCAAGATCGACCGCCAGCTGGTGGCGCCGATCGTGCACAGCGAACAGCAGAGGCGGCTGATCCGTTCGATCGTCGAGATCGGCCGGTCCCAGGGCATCGAGGTCTGCGCGGAGGGCGTGGAAAGCGCCCGGCACGCGGAGATCCTGCGCGACATTGGCTGCGACAGCCTGCAGGGCTTTCACTTTGCCCGGCCGATGCCGGCCGCGGCTCTGGTGGAGTTCATCTCCACCAACCATTGGCGCAAGGCCGACTGAACCGGTCGCGTGGATTGCCCTTGGGTCACCCCTGAGGCACCCTGCCCGGCACGCGGTCCACCAGGTGCCGACCCGCTCAGGCGAGCTCCGCGGCAGATTCGATCTTCCACCTCACCTTGGCGGCATCGCCGAAATCCAGCGAATGGATCACCGTGGACCCGGCTTCGAGGAAGCAGACATTGTAGTTCTGCGCCAGATCGCCATGGCCCATGCGTTCGATGACGCCGGAAAAATCCGGCCAGCAGACATGATTGGTCGAGCGCGGCGCGGAGAACGGAATGCCCGCCATCGTGCCACTCAGGGAGTAGTGGCAATGGCCGAAGAACATGTGGGCGATGACATCGCGGTTGGCCGCAAGCAGCGTCTGCAGTTCTGCCTCGTTGGCAAAGCCGATGACGTCGGCATTGGCGACATGCACCCGCACCGGGTTGTGGTGCATGAACAGCCATGCCTTCTGTCCGGCCGCCCGGGCCCGCGCCAGAGCGGCCTGGAGCCAGGCCTGCCGACGATGGCAGTAGAGGCCGGAATGGCGGCCCTCGTCAACGCTGTCCATGTAGACGAAAAGACCGGCGGGCGTGGTCTCGGTCCACTGGATGAATCCGTCGTCATCGCGCGGCGTGCCAGGAAAGGCGGCGATGAAATTGCCGCGGATGTCATGGTTGCCGATCATCAGGCGCGGCTTGAGCGGACTTGCGGCGAGGATGTCGTTGAGCATGCGGTAGCTTTCGGCATCGCCGCGATGGGTGAGGTCGCCGGAAATGACGACGGCATCGGCATCGGCATCGTGGGCCTCGACATAGGCGAGGCAGGCCCTGAAATTGGCCACCGGGTCATGATCGAGGATGGTTTCAGGGTGGATGTGGATATCGGAAATATGGACGAGTTTCATTGCGTTCTCCGCTGCTGCTGTCTGCCCATGCCGCGCAACCATGACCCGCTGATGACAGTCGGTGCATGCCATGGCGACGGGCGCGACTCGCTCCCGCCGGTGTTCCCGCGAGCTTCCTAGCATCGTCGCGAATTTTCAATCGGGACGACGACGCCGACGCGAAATTCGGCGGCCGCGCGGCAATGCCGGGGTGATTTCGGCGCCTGCCTGGCCTATATCGTGACAAGCAAAGGAAACTTCATGGCTGACCTGCAGACGATCAAGGACGACTTCGCCTATCTCGACGACTGGGAGGACCGCTACCGCTATGTCATCGAACTGGGCAAGGCGCTGCCGGAAATGCCGGAAAGCGAACGCACCGAGGCGAGCAAGGTGCAGGGCTGCGTCAGCCAGGTCTGGCTGGTCTCCGCGACAGAACCTGCCGAACCGGGCGATCCGGTCATGCACTTCCGCGGCGAATCCGATTCCCACATCGTGCGCGGTCTGGTGGCCATCGTCCTGGCGGCCAGTTCCGGCCGCAAGGCCTCCGATGTGGAAAACCTCGACGAGGCGGCGCTGCTGAGCGGACTGGGGCTGGCCGAAAACCTGACGCCGCAGCGCGCCAACGGACTTAGGTCCATGGTGCGCCGGATCAAGTCCGAAGCAGCCCGGGCGCGCGCCGGCTGACGAGCCGGCGCAGCCAGCGGGGTCAATCAGACATCGATCCCGTCGCCAAGCCCGGGCCGGTAATTCTCGCCGGCCCACACGCGCATGCTGGAGTGGCGAGGGAGTTGCGGCGGGTTGTAATGGCGCTCCAGGATACGAAGTCCTGCCCCGAGCATGAGCTTGGCCGACCGCTGCGGCCATTGCCGCTCGCGCTCCACCTGTTCGAGCCCCTTGAGGAAGCAGCAGACATCCACCAGCAGGCCGGAGAATTCGGGTCCTGCCGCATCCAGTGCGCGCTCGACGCGACCGCGGGCGGCAATCGCGGCATCGGCGAGCTCGGCCATGCCGCCCGCGCCGGAACCGCCGCGCGCCGTCACCGGCTCCCAGCGCTGGGAGACGCCCGGCATCAGCCGCCCGCGTTCGAAATCACGGCGCAAGCGGTCTCCCGCCGCCACCATTGCGTCGGTCAGCCAGCGCTTGCCATTCCTGTCCTGATCCGGCCAAGCGCAGCCAGCGGCGATTCCAGCGAGTTGACGAGGATCGTGTCGCCGGAGGCATCGGCGCGGCGCGCCAGATCGCGGTGCTGGTCCTGAAAGGCGCTGTCGGGATCGGCAAGCAGGCGCCGCAGCGCGGCCCTGCCCGCCATCGACAGCCTGACTTCGGCGTCGTTGCCCTCAAGCAGTCCGCGTGCCCGGGCCGCGGCAATGACCGGGAGCGCAAAGCGGCGGCTCTGGTGATCGGCGCGCACCAGCAGCCCCTCGCCGCCTCCGGTCGCCTCGAGCCGCGCGGTTGAGCGGACCAGAAAGCGAAGCAGGCCGGCAAAAGCCTTGCGGGTGGCCGCCAGATTGCGCTCGGAGAGCGGCTTCGCATCAGGCTTCGCCATGGCCGGACTCCCGCGTCGCGAAGACGGCGAGCACACAGCGCTCGCAGCGTTCGACAAAGGCATCATAGGCGCGGTCATCTCGGCGGTCCTCGACCGCCGCGCAGGCATGCACCACGGTGGAGCGATCGCGGCCCATTGCCCTGCCGATGGCGCCATAGGACAATGACAGCACCACCCGGCACAGATACATCGAGATCTGCCGGACATGACACTGCGGCCGGCGTACCGCTCCCGGCTCCAGCACCTGCTGCATGCAGGCCAGCTCAAAGAGTTCGCCCACCAGCCGCCGGATTGCGCGGCAGCAATGAGCGACGGCGGGAGCGGAGCGAAGATCGTCAAGGGCGGGGGTCATCGGCACCAGCACAGCCGAGCCGTGGCGGTGATCGACGTCAGGCGCGAGGCGGCGCTTTCGCAGAGCGGGCGCCGATGCAGCAGCGGCGGCCGCATCGCCCTGTGCGGGCGCTGCGGGGTCCGGTGCGGAAGCAGAGCGGTGTTTGTCTGTCATGAAAAATCCTCCGTGATAGGATTTTATTCATACACCTTATACCAGCCCTAGGGACGCGCGTCACTCCTGAAACGGGTAGAGTGATTGATATTGCGTCATTCTTTCAACCTTGTCACAAGAATTTTCGGAATTTTTTCCTACACTCGCACTGGCGTGAGACTCCGCGCTTGATCGGCCTGCGTGAGCCATGAATGAGGGGCGGGTCTAAGCGCGGGCCGAGCCCGGCGCGCGCGGCAGCACCCGCAAGGACCGATTGGATATCCCTGCCCTTGGCGCCGCACCGGCGGGCAGGATCGGGACGGTCACGCGGCCTCCGGCGGATCACGAGGTGTCGCCCGGCAATCGGGAACGGCCAGGCCTCTTTGCGTGCGGACCCAGCCGGCATCTCCTGCGCCGAGGCCGCCGCCACAACGAAAAAAGCCGCGGCGCAAGCCACGGCATTTTTCCTCTGAGGGATTATCAAGCCGCTGCGCGCGACGGAACGACGCGCAGGGCGGGCCGCTCCGGTTCAGGCGGAGGGCGGTTGACGCACCCGCCGCCATTCTGGAACTGCCCGGCGTCCTTACTTGGCGCGCTTGCGCTTCTGGCCCAGGCCCATTTCCTTGGCAAGCCGCGAACGCGCTTCGGCATAGGCCGGGGCAACCATCGGATAATCGGCGGGCAGTTCCCACTTTTCGCGGTACTGTTCAGGCGAAAGGCCGTAGTGGGTCATCAGGTGGCGCTTGAGCGACTTGAACTTCTGACCGTCTTCAAGGCAGATCAGATATTCATGCTGGATCGAACGGCGCACGGGAACTGCCGGCTTGGGCTTCTCGACGACTTCCGCGATGGAAGCACCGGAAACGCCGCCAAGAGCGCCGTGGACGTTGATGATCAGTGACGGGAGATCAGCAGCTGCGACCGAATTGTTGGTCACGAAAGCGGCAACGATTTCCGAGGTCAGTTCGATGAGAAATTCTGAATTGTTCTCAGGTGCAAGTTCGTTCATGTCGGGGTCCTAACGGTTGGGGCGGACGCGAAAAGCTGGACGCTTTTTCTTGTTTCACGGTTTAACTATTCAACTATATACATGCATCCACCCAGTGCTGGGGATTACATAGATTTACGCAGTACACAAGTGTTAGATTTAGCAAAAACATCAAATGTCAATAATCGATGGTACTTTCATGAAGTCTACTACATGTCTCAGTAGATAATTATCCTGATATATCATATAAGTTGTATTTTGTGGCTTAAATGTGTTCTTTAATCAGTCATTAGTCACGTTTTCGGCCATCTCGTCGCGAACGGAAATGGCATCAAGCCGATATCCGACACTATAGGCGGCCTTGGCGAGCAGGTGCGCCGAGATCGGCGCTGTGAGCAGGAAAAAGACGACACCCGCCAGCGCCCGACTCATGGTTCCGGTGTCGCCGGCGTGAATGGCAAGCGCGATCAGGAGCAGTCCGGAGCCCATGGTTCCGGCCTTGGAAGCCGCATGCATGCGCGTGTAGACGTCCGGCAGCCTGAGCAGGCCGATGGAGGCGACAAGTGCAAAGAACGCTCCAATGACGACTAGGGCAGCAGAGACCAGCGTGAGCAGTGAAGCCATCATGTATTCCCCTTGCCGTTGTTTCCGGCCGCGCGCCGCGCGTCCTTCGCGGCGCGTTGCGCCGCATTGCGCGATTCGGTCAGGATGTCGTCCTCCGTCTTGCCGCGCGACAGCACGAAGCGGGCGAACGCCACGGTCGCGAGGAAGCCGACCAGCCCCAGCGCGATGGCGATATCGACATAGAGGGCATAGCGGGTCTTGATGCCGATGACGGCGATGAATCCAATGGCAATGGCCACCAGCATGTCCAGGCCGACGATACGGTCAGGAAGGGTCGGCCCCCTGAGTATTCGGAAGATGGTGAGCAGGAAGGACAGGCTGAGGAGGATCAGCGCAATCGTCACCGCCATGTCGAGTATGGCCGTTGGATCCATCAGTGGAAGGCCTCCATGATCTTGCGCTCGAACCCCTCGGCGATATCGCGGCGAATGGAATCGGGATCTGAACAGTCGATGGCATGCACATACAGAAAGCGGCGATCATCGGAGACGTCCACCGACAACGTGCCGGGGGTGAGCGTGATGAGATTGGCCAGCAGCGTGATCTCGAAATCGCGGTCGAGCTTGAGCGGATAGGCAAAGATGCCCGGCTTGAGATCCATCCGCGGCGTCAGCACCAGCACCGCAACCTTCCAGGCCGACAGAATGAGTTCATAGACGAACAGGAGCATCAACGAGATCACACGGCGCGCGCGGGAGAAATATCCCACCGACCCCACCTGTTCGCGAATGAGCGACAGCGCACCCGTGGCAAGCACGAAGCCGAAAGCGAGGTTGAGGAATGTGAAGGAGCCGGTGACGGCGGCCCAGGCAAGCGCGAGGAGGACATTGATCAGGAACAGGCTCATCGGGGCACCTCACCGGGAAACACCGACAGCACATAGGCCGACGGATCGAGCAGGCCAATGGCGGCGTCCTGCGACAGGCGGATCAGCGGCTCGGGCCAGACGCCGAATGCCGTCGTCAGAAGCAGCAGACCCGCCAGTGCCGCTATGGCGCCGCGCGGCAGCCGGACGGGCTGCGGCGGTTCGGCGTCATGCTCGGACGCCGACCGGGTCAAGTCGTCCACCGGCGCCGGGCGCCAGTAGGCGAGTGCCCAGATCCGGCCGACCGTGACGGTGGTGAGAATGCCTGTCACGAGAATCGCCGCGGCCAGCCACCAGGCCCCGACGTCCAGCGACGCCTTGACGAGGATCACCTTGGGCCACAGGCCCGAAAAAGGCGGCAGGCCGGCGACGGAGAAGAACAGCGCCAGGGTGACGAAGGCCAGTCCGGCGTGGGCCTGGTAGATGCCGCCGCCAGCGCTCAGGGTGAAGCCGCCGTTGATGCGCGCGGCGAGCCCCACCGCGAAATACAGCGCCGCCATCACCACCATCGAATGGACGGCGTAAAACACCGTGCCGGAGAGGCCGGCGGCGCTTCCCAGAGCGAGGCCTGCCAGCATGACGCCGATGCCGGATATGATGAGGAACCCCAGGGAACGGCGGATGTCGTTCTGCGCCAGCGCACCGATCACGCCCGAGAGCATGGTGGCGGCGGCCACGATGGCGATGATGTCGGCCAGACCGGTCCGCTCGAAGGGAAACAGCATGACCAGCGTGCGCAGCAGTGCGTAGATGCCGACCTTGGTCAAAAGGCCCGCAAACAGCGCCGACACGACAAGTCGCGGCGTGTGATAGGAGGCGGGCAGCCAGAAATTGACCGGAAAGGCGGCCGCCTTCATACCGAAGGCGAGCAGATACAGCGTCACCAGCGTCATCAGCGGCGCACTGGAGCGCAGTTCCGGAGCCTTGACGATGATGTCGGCCATGTTGAGGGTGCCGAAGAGGCCGTAGAGATAGCCGGTGGCGACCAGAAACAGCGTCGTGGCGATCAGGTTGAGGAAGGCGTATTTGGCCCCTCCGTCAAGCTGCGCCCTTTCCGAGCCCAGCACCAGAAGGCCGAAGGAGGCGATCAGCAGCACCTCGAACCAGACATAGAGGTTGAAGATGTCTCCGGTGAGAAACGCACCGGAAACGCCGGCCATCATCAGCAGCACGAACGGATAGAACCCGTAACGGCGGCCGGTGTCGTCGACATCGGTGCGACCGAAGACGCCAGCGGCTAGCGCCACCAGTGCCGAGGTGAGAGCGAACAGCGCACCGAGACTGTCGGTGGTGAACGAGATGCCGAAGGGCGGCAACCAACTCCCCATGGTCATGGTCAGCGGCCCCGACACCATCACGTGGGCCAGCAACAGCCCGTCGAGCAGACACAGCACGGCCAGCGCCGGAATCGCGATGAGCGGCTGCAGCCAGGTGTGCTTGCGCAGCATCAGCAGCACCGCGCCGACCAGCAGGCACCAGACCACCGGCGCGATCAGCAGCCACTGGGCCATGGTCACCGGTTCGGTCACCATGGCGACGGACAGGTCCTTGAGCGGTTCGCTTGTTATGGCCATTCTTGCATCCGCCCTCAGTAACCGAGCGGCGGCGGAACGTCGTCCACCGGCTCGGCCACGCGCATTTCGTCGGAATCGTCGGTTTCCAGGTCCTGATAGGCGCGATAGCCAAGCACCAGGAGGAAGGCGAAGAAGGAGAAGGAAATCACGATCGCCGTCAGGATCAGCGCCTGCGGCAGCGGATTGGCGACCACGCTCTGCGGCACATCGAACTCCGGCGGGATGATCGGCGGCACCTCGCGGGTGACGCGCCCGGCCGTGAAGATGAGGAGGTTGACGGCGTTGCCGAGGATGGCCGCGCCCATGAGGATGCGGATGATGTGCTTGGACAGGAACAGGTAGATCGAGACAGTGAACAGCGCGCCCACCAGCAATGCAAACAGGGCTTCCATCAGTCGCGGTCCCTTTCTTCCAGCGCGAGCGCGATCGAGGTGATCGCGCCGACGACGACAAGATAGACGCCGATGTCGAAGATCAGCACCGTGGAAAGATCGATCCAGTTGCCGAAGAAATGGACACTGGTCCACAATCCGGACATGTAGGACCTGGACACGAAGATCGACAGCACGCCGGCCATGCCCGAGAGAAACAGACCGAAGGCGGCGATGGCCATGGGGTGAAAATGGATGGCGCGTCGCACCGGTGCGACGCCGCAGGCGATGCCGTAGATGGCGAAGGCTGAGGCCGCGATCAGCCCACCGATGAAGCCGCCGCCGGGCTCGTTGTGGCCGCGCAGCAGCACGAATATCGAAAACAGCACCATCAGGCTGGTGAGATAGGGTGCGACGGTGCGGAAGATGACGGTGCGCATGGATCAGGCTCCCTCGCCGAGCTTGCGGCCCTTGCGCCAGGCGCCGGTGGGCGTGGGCTCGGAATCGGGATCATTGTCGACAATGGGCTGGTCGGGGCGCGACGCCCGCACCCTGATCAGCGACAGGATGGCCAGCCCCGTGATCATGACGACGGCGATCTCACCCAGCGTATCGGTGCCGCGGAAGTCGACGATGATGACGTTGACGATGTTGCCGCCGTGGGCGATCACCTTCGAATAGGCTTCGAAGAACTCGCTCAGATAGGGCCGGAACGGCTGCTGGGTCACCGCGAGCAGATACAGCATGAATCCGGTGCCGCAGGCGAGCGCGATGGAAAAATCGATGAGCTTCTGCCCGGTCGGCCGGTGGTCGGCCGCGGTCAGCCGCAGACGGGTCATCACCAGCGCCAGGATGACGACCGAGAGGGTCTCCACCATGAACTGGGTGAATGACAGGTCGGGGGCGCCGAAGAGCATGAAGATCAGCGCCACCGCAAATCCCTGGATCCCCAACGACACGATGGCGGTGAGCCGGTCGCGGGCATAGATGACCGCCAGCAGGCCGATGAAGGCAATGGCCATGATGGTCAGTTCGTGGAACGCCGCATCCTCCGGCCAGACCGGCCTGGCAGGCCATTCGTCATAGACCGCCATCGGCACCAGCAGAGCCAGGGCTATGAAGACGAAGGTCACCCCCATGTAGATGTCGAGCCGACCGGGCTGCATGACCCCCGTGATGCGGCGTGAACCCCGCACCAGGCCTGACATGAACTGATCGAAACCGCGGTCGGGGCCCCAGCCGATGGCCCTGAGGCTTCGATCGGCGAAACGGCGCGCGCGATCGAGGCCGAGATAGACGGCCACCGCGAAGACGATGGTGATCAGCGACAGCAGCAGCGGCGCGCCGATATGCGGAATGAGCGAGATCGTCACCAGTTCCGGCGCTCCGTGGACGGCGCTGGCCATGGGCGAACTGACGAAACGGTGCGTCACCGGCGAGACAAGAGCCGCGACCAGGCCGCCGAGCGCCAGCACTGCCGGCCCGATCCACATCAGCGCCGGCCCTTCATGCGCATGCAGCGGCGTCTCCCGGACGGGGCCGAAGAAGGGCTTGATGGCCACGGCAAAGCCGATGACGAACATCAGCCCGTTGCCGATCACCGCGACGGCGACAAAGGCCAGCGACCAGGTGTCGGCGTGCCAGAGCGCCTCGTAGATCTCTTCCTTGCCGAGAAAGCCGAAGAAGGGCGGCAGGCCGCCCATCGAGAAGGCGGCCGCCATGGCGGCGGCGAAGGTGATCGGCATGGCGGCCCGCAGTCCGCCCAGCCGCGTGATGTCGCGACTGCCGGTGCCGTGGTCGATGAGGCCGGCGACCATGAACAGACAGCCCTTGAACATCGAGTGCGCCACCAGGTAGAGCACGGCCGCGGCGATGGCGTGGTCGGAGCCGAAGCCGGTCAGCATCACCAGGAGGCCCAGCGACGAGACCGTCGTGTAGGCCAGCATCTGCTTGAGGTCGGTCTGGCGGATGGCGAGAAAGGTGCCGACGAGCAGCGTCACGCCGCCGAAGACCGGCAGGATCGTGGTCCAGGCCGCGGTGTCGCCCAGCACCGGGTTGAGCCGCATCAGCAGATAGATGCCTGCCTTCACCATGGTGGCGGAGTGCAGATAGGCCGAAACGGGTGTCGGCGCCTCCATGGCATTGGGAAGCCAGAAGTGGAACGGAAACTGCGCCGATTTGGTGAAGGCGCCGCCAAGCACCAGGACCAGAGCCATGAGATAGAACGGGCTTTCGCGCAGCACGTCACCCAGACCGATGAGCTCGGAGAGCTGGGTGACGCCGGTGATGTTCCAGATCACGATGAGGCCGGCCAGCAACGCCAGGCCGCCGGTTCCCGTGACAACCAGTGCCTGGATGGCGGCGCGGCGCGAGGCCTCTCTGGTGTGGTCGAAGCCGATGAGCAGGAACGAGGTGATCGAGGTCAGCTCCCAGAACACGAACAGCATGAGGAAGCCGTCGGACACCACAAGCCCGAGCATGGCGCCCATGAACATGAACATGAAGCTGAGGAAGCGGCCGAGATGGGCGTCGTCCTTGAGATAGCCGCCGGAATAGAGAACGATCAGCGTGCCGATGCCGGTGATCAGCAGCGCGAAGGTCAGCGACAGGCCGTCGATCAGCCAGGAGAAGCTGACCCGAAAGGACGGCACCCATGCATATCCGCCGGTGATCGCGCCGCCATCGGCGACGGCAGGCAGAAATCCGAGAAAATGGATGAAGGCGAGAGCCGGCGCCAACGCCAGTATCCATACCGCATTGTGGCCCATCCGCCTGGTGAGCGCCGGTGCGACAAGAGCCGCCAGAAACGGCAGGCACAGGGCAAGAAACGTCAGGCTTGGCGCTGCGGCGCTCATGAGGTATTCCCGATTGGTCCAGCCACTTCATCGGGCCGGTTGTTCAGTGTCAGACACTTAAGGACCCGCTTGTCATATCGCAAGGGAAAGGGCGGGATAAAGGGTGGAAAACGATCTTTCGAATTCCGCGCCAATACAGTGGCGGAGGGATCTTCTTCATCGTCTGCGACCTCACGCCACAGCACTGCCGCGGTCACGACCGCTCGCGGGAAATTGACCGGACCCGGCACGAGCCGGTCGCCGCGCGTGTTGCACTGGCGTGCGGCCCGCCCTATTTTCCACACTGAAAGCGAGGTTCCATGTCCGACACGACAACACCCCTGAAAGTGCAGAAGACGGAAGCCGAATGGCGCGAGCAGCTGACGCCCGAACAGTTCAAGGTGGCGCGCAAGCACGGCACCGAGCGGGCCTTCACTGGCCCCAACTGGGACCAGCACGCCCGTGGCACCTATACCTGCGTGTGCTGCGACAGGCCGCTGTTTTCGTCCGAGACAAAGTTCGATTCCGGCACCGGCTGGCCGAGTTTCTATGCACCGATTGCTCCCGACGCCGTCAGCGAGCACACCGACCGCGGCTTCTTCATGACCCGCACCGAGATCCGCTGCGCCGATTGCGACGCCCATCTCGGCCACGTCTTCCCCGACGGCCCCAAGCCCACGGGCCTGCGCTACTGCATGAACGGCGTGGCGATGAACTTCGACAAGGCGGAGTGAGGGCGCTCAAGAGCGGGATGGTTTCGAAGAAGGTTGTGAAGAATAGTGCTGAGCGGAGAGCCGTACCACTGAGCGAGCGCGACAGCTTGTTGATTTTGGGCTCCTCGAAAACCCGCCAGCGCCAAATGACAAACTGGTAAGAGCGGCAAGGCAGTTGCCGGGAGGCGCATGGCAGGGCTCCCGTCGCCCCCCCTTTTGGGGGCTGCGAGATTCACACATTCCGGAGGTGGCTGGGCATGTTGACAGCGTGGGGCTAGATGACAAGAGCCAGGCGGCGGGCGGCCACACCCCCTCACCTGCAATTTCTAGCGCTTAACTGCGTTAAGACGCTGAAATTGCTTCCTCTCCCACCAAGGGAGAGGGGGACACGCCGCGGGTTCCGCATTTCTACCTCTCCCTTGGTGGGAGAGGATACAAAATCACAGCCTTGGACCGAAGGGCCAAGCTGTAGATTTTGTTGGTGAGGGGGTCCGGAGGCATCCGCAACATCCCTTGCCTGCAATGTATGCCGCGCGCGAGTCGATCAGGACGCTGAAATCTCGTCCTTTCATCTTCGCCGATGGGCCACCACAACGATGTGTGAATGCCGCAGCCTTGCGGGGGAGATGTCTGCGCAGCAGACAGAGGGGGTGACGCCGCAAACAGCGAATCCGGATCAATGCCCCCCTCTGTCGCTTCGGCGACAGGCTCGCGTCACCGGCCGCTCCCCGTCCTTCGGACCCCACCGCAAGGGGGAGAGCGGGCTCCTGGTATTCCGGAGCTCCCCGCTCCCTGCCCTCAGCCCGCCTTCAGCGCCGCCTCGATCGACTCCGACATGATGCCCAGACCCTGTTCGATCTCGGCTTCGGAGACCGTCAGCGGCGGGGCGATGCGGAAGACGCCGCCCATGCCGGGCAGCTTGACGATGTTCATGCTGAGCCCCTTCTCCATCGCCTTCGCCATCACCCGGGCGCCAAGCTCGAAGCCCGGCGCCTTCGACTGACGGTCGGCGACCCCCTCGAGGCCGAGCAGCAGGCCGCGGCCGCGCACGTCGCCGACGCAATCGAAGCGCTGCTTGAGCGCCAGCAGCCCGTCGCGGAGCTGGCCGCCGCGGGCGACCGCGCAGTCGACCAGGCCGTCGCGGGCCATGACTTCGAGCACGGTGACGCCGATGGCGGCGGGCAGCGGATCGGAGACATGGGTGGTGTAGAACAGGAAGCCGCGCTCGTGCGCCTTCGCCTCGATTGCCTCGGTGGTCATCACCGCGGCGAGCGGCAGGCCGGCGCCGAGCGTCTTCGACAGCGTCAATATGTCCGGCGTCACACCGTCGCGCTGGAAGGCGAACATGTGGCCGGTGCGGCCGATGCCGGTCTGCGCCTCGTCGAGGATGAGCAGCATGCCGCGCTCTTCGCATTTCCTCTTCAATGCGGCGAGATAGCCGAGCGGCAGTTCAAGAATGCCGCCGGAGGACAGGATCGGCTCGGCGATGAAGGCGGCGAGGCTGCCGGTCGACTGGCTGTCGATGAGCGCGAAGGCGTCGTCGAGTTCGGCCTGCCAGTCGTTGGTGCCGTCCGGGCGGGTGAAGCGCGGGCGGTAGGAATTGGGCGCGGGAATGACGAAGGAGCCGGCGCCGGCCGGGCCGTAGCCCTTGCGCCCGGCCGAATAGGTGGCCGAGGCGGCGGCGCCGGTCATGCCGTGCCAGCTCTGGGCGAAGGCGACGATCTCGTGGCCGCCGGTCACGAGCTTGGCCATGCGGATGGCGGCCTCGTTGGATTCGGCACCGGTGGTGAGCAACTGCACCCGGTCGAGTCCGGGCGCGAGCTCGGCCAGCCTTGCTGCAAGTTCAACCACCGGGCGCGAGAGCATACCGGAAAAGAGATGCGCCACCGAGCGCATCTGCCGGTCGACGGTGGCGACGATGTCGGGATGCGAATGGCCGAGTACGGCGCTCATCTGGCCGGAGGTGAAATCGAGAATGGCGCGGCCGTCGGCATCGTAGACGTGGCTGCCCTCGGCGCGCTCGACGATGATGTCCTCGAAGTCCGGCCCGTAGCGGGTCAGGTGCTTGCGGGCGGAGGCCCAGAAGGCGGGATCGGCGTTGAGCGACATGGGAACCCCTCGTGGTGCGTTGCAACACAAGCTAGCCAACCGACCCTGCGCTGACAAATTGATAGTATTTCAATCCGATATCAGGCAAATTGATAACATGAGAACGCTCGACCTCGCGCTTCTGAGAAATTTCACCATCGTCGCCCGCACCGGCTCGATCAGTCTGGCCGCGGCCCAGGTGGGGCGGACACAGTCGGCTTTGTCGATGCAGATGCAACGGCTCGGCGATCTCGTCGGCCAGGAGATCCTGCACCGCACGGGCTCGGGCGTGCGTCTGACGGTGGCAGGCGAGAAACTGCGCGTCCACGCCGAGGCGCTCATGTCGCGCCACGACGAGATCTTCGCCGACATGGGCGGCAGGACGCTGAGCGGCATGGTCAGTCTCGGCTGCCCGGAAGACTATTCCATCGCTTTCCTGCCAGGCCTTCTGCGGGACTTCTGTGCGCAGCATCCGGGTGTCGAGTTGCGCATGGTTTGCGCGCCGACGCTCGATCTCAAGCCGCTCTTGCGGCGCCGCCAGATCGACATGGCGCTGGTGTCGCTGCCCGACGCCGCCGATCCAGCCGTCATCCGGCAGGAGAGTTTCGTCTGGGTCGGCGATGCGCCCGAGCCCGCGATTCTTGCGAGCCCGATCCTGCCGCTGGCGCTGTCGGCGCCGATGACGCTCGACCACCGCGCCGCCTGCGACGCCATGGCCGCGGTCGACCGCCGCTACCGGGTGGCATTCGCCAGCAACAGCCTGGCGGGCCTGATCGCGATTGCCCGGTCCGGCCACGCCATCAGCGTGCTCACCCGAACGGCGGTGCCGCCCGACCTGCACATCATCTCGGTCGGGCTCCCGCCGCTGCCGGAAATCGGCATCGCCATGGAATTCGCCGATCCCCGGCCATCGCTGGCGGCCGCTGCGCTGGGGGAACACATCCGGGCGACGCTGCCCGGGTTGTGAGGGGCGGATACCGGGCTTTCCCTCCCCTGCAAGGAGAGGGTCCTGCGCAGCCGGGGGATGGGGTCGAGGCGGATGTCGGAGCCATTGCAGACGGGAGACCTCCCTCCGTCCGCAGCGCTATGCAGCCTTCGCGCGGCGTCGCGCTCAGGCCTTCGTTCGCTAAAATCGGCTTCGCCGATTTCTGGCCCGTGGCCACCGCTCCGAAGCCCCCGCAAGCGGTGGAGGAAAACCTGGCGGCCCCTCCCCTCACCCCTCCGGCTTGAACATCGCGGCCCCCGGGTCTATGTGCGGGGCCACTGTTTCTGATCCCGGAGTTATGTCTTGGCTGTATTCGACACCCTGCCCACCCCGCCGCACGCCGACAAGCGGCCGGTGAGTGCCGCGATCCACGGCATCACCCGCACCGACCCCTATGGCTGGCTGCGCGACGACAACTGGCAGGCGATGTTCAAGGACCCGACGCTGCTCGATCCGGCGATCCGCGCCCATCTGGAGGCGGAGAACGCCTACCAGCAGGCGGCAATGGCCGACACGGCCGGACTGCAGAAAACGCTCTTCGCCGAAATGCGCGGCCGCATCAAGGAGGATGATTCCTCGGTTCCCTCGCCCGACGGTCCCTGGCGCTACGGCGTGCGCTATGTCACCGGCGGCGAGCAGCCGCTGCATTTCCGCGAGCCGCTCACCGGCGGCGACGAGCAGCTGCTGCTCGACGGCGATCACGAAGCCCACGGCTTCGACTATTTCCGCCTCGCCGGCACCGACCATTCGCCCGACCATTCGCGCATGCTCTGGGTCTATGACGACAAGGGCTCGGAGTTCTTCACCATCAAGGTGCGCGATCTCGACACCGGGGCCGACCACGAGGAAACGGTCGCCAACACCGGCGGCGGGGCCGCCTGGGGCGCGGATTCGCAGGGCTTCTATTATACCGCCGTCGACGACAACCACCGCCCCAACAAGATCCTCTATCACCGCCTTGGCACCGAGCAGTCCGCCGACCTCACCATCCACGAGGAGACCGATTCCGGCTTCTTCATGGGCGTGCACGGCTCGCGGCTCGACGACTATATCTTCATCGGCATCAACGACCACGAGACCACCGAAATGTGGGTGCTGCCGGCGAACGACCCTTCGGCCAAGCCGAAGCTGGTGGCGCCGCGCAAGACCGGGCTTGAGTATTCGCTGTCGGAAGGCGGCGACGTCTTCTTCATCCTGACCAATGCCGACGGCGCCAAGGATTTCAAGATCATGCAGGCGCCGGTGAGCGATCCCGCGCCGAAGAACTGGACAGAGGTGGTGCCGCACAAGCCGGGCCGGCTGATCCTCGCCGAATCCGCCTTCGCCAACCACCTGGTCTGGATGGAGCGCGAAAACGGCCTGCCGCGCATCGTCATCCGCGACCGCACCAGCGGCGAGGAGCACGCCATAGCCTTCGACGAGGAGGCCTTCTCGCTCGGCTTCCACGGCTCGATGGAATACGACACCGAGGTGGTGCGCTTCACCTATTCCTCGATGACAACGCCGACGCAGCTCTACGACTACAATCTGCGCACCCGCGAGCGCACCCTGCTCAAGCAGGAGACGGTGCCGTCGGGCCACAATCCCGACGACTATGTCACCCGCCGGGTGATGGCGCCGGCGCATGACGGCGAGAGCGTGCCAGTGACGCTGCTCTATCACCGCGACACGCCGCTCGACGGCACTGCACCCTGCCTGCTCTACGGCTACGGCTCCTACGGCATCGCCATTCCGGCGAGCTTCAACACCAACTGCCTGTCGCTGGTCGATCGCGGCTTCGTCTATGCCATCGCCCATGTCCGCGGCGGCAAGGAAAAGGGGTTCGGCTGGTACGAGGCGGGCAAGCGCGAACACAAGGCCAACACGTTCCGCGACTTCATCTCGGCGGCAAAGCATCTCGTCGAGCAGAATTTCACCCGCCATGAGCGCATCGTCGCCCAGGGCGGCTCCGCCGGCGGCATGCTGATGGGGGCGGTCGCCAACATGGCGGCCTCCTGCTTCGGCGCCATCATCGCCGCCGTCCCCTTCGTCGACGTGCTCAACACCATGCTCGATGACACGCTGCCGCTGACGCCGCCGGAATGGCCGGAATGGGGCAACCCGGTGGCCTCCGAGCGCGACTACAGGATGATCGCGTCCTACTCACCCTACGACAATGTCTCGCGCCAGGCCTATCCGCCGATTCTCGCCATCTCCGGCCTCACCGATCCGAGGGTGACTTACTGGGAGCCGGCCAAGTGGGTGGCGCGGCTCAGGGAAATGGGCACGGGCAATGCCCCGGTGCTGTTCAAGATCAACATGGCGGCCGGCCATGGCGGCGCCTCCGGGCGGTTCCAGCGGCTCGAGGAAATCGCTTTCGAGTATGCCTTCGCGCTGAAGGTGACGGGCAGGATGTAAACATCTCGCAACCGCCGGCGACCGCGGTCGGCGCCGCCGGAGGCAACCGGGCCTGAAAGAAGGCCGACCGAACCGACCGGACGCCGGCCACGTCCGGTCGGACATCCCGGCGGCGGCGCATGCAATTCCAGTGATTTGACAGACAATCCATCAAATCCAAGCTTTCGCGCAGACGGACCGTTCAGCATCCCGCGCGATTGCAGGGATTTTTAAGGCTTCCTTTGAGCGCGAATGCTAATTTTCAGGCAGTTCACGCAGAAAGGACTGCCGAAATGCGCAAGACCGATCTTCGACCCACGCTGCGCGCGCTTTTCAAGCAGGAGCGCGGCAATTTCGCCATGATCACCGCCGTGGCACTGCCCGTGATGCTGATTGCCGGCAGCCTGGCGCTCGATACCGCCAACATGACGTCGCTGCGCGTACGGCTGCAGAACGCCGCCGACAGCGCGGCGCTCGCCACATCGGCGCAACTGGCCAAGGGCGACCTGATCCAGACAAATGCGGTGGCGTTTGCCGAACAGTTTCTATCCGGCCAACTGACCGAGGACAACTCGGCCTTCACCGACCTCACGGTGACGCCGGCGGTCGTGGTGACGCCGGTTACCGATGCCGACGGCAACATCGTCTGGCGCGTTGCGATCACCATGCAAGGCCAAATGGCATCGACCAAGCTTGCCCGCATCATGGGCCGCGACACGCTCGACGTTTCGGTGCTGGGCAAGTCCGAAAGCCAGGCGGCCACCAAGAGCGCGCTGTCGATGGTGCTTGTGCTCGACAAGTCCGGATCGATGGGGGAATACTCCGGCGGCGTGGAGAAGATCGAGGCGCTCAAGACCGCCGTCGGAAGCCTGCTCGATCAGCTCGACGAGGCCGATCCGAAGCAGAAATACGTGCGCACCGGCGCCGTCTCGTATGACGACCAGCTCGACAAGAAGAGCAACATCAAATGGGGAACCTCCAAGGTCCGGAGCTTCGTCGGCAAGCTCGAGGCCGATGGCCGCACCGACTCGACCGATGCGTTCAGCTGGGGCTACGACCAGGTCTCGGCCAAGAAGGAGCTGACCGAGCACGAGGCTTCGACCGGGCTGGTGCCGACCGAGATCATGGTGTTCATGACCGACGGAGACAACAACTACGATTCCGCCGACATCTCGACCAAGAAGCTCTGCGACGAGGCAAGGGCCGACAAGGTCGAGGTCTACACCGTCGCCTTTGCAGCACCCAGCGGCGGCAAGGCGCTCTTGTCCTATTGCGCCACCTCGACGCAACATTATTTCGATGCCAAGAACAGCGCCGAACTGATCGCGGCGTTCAAGAACATCGGCATGCGCGCCTCGAACATGGTCACCCGGCTCACCCAGTAGGCCAATGGCGTGAAGGATCACGCAGGCCGGATCCCGGGAACCGGCCTGCGAGCGCCCCGCGTGGCCAGGCGCCGACCCTTAAAACTTTAGGGAATAATCGGCCAAAGTCTGCTTGTTTGCGGCTTAGAAGCGAGCATGCAGATATTTTCAACCGGCCCCGTCCATCATCTCACCCGCTCCCTCAAAGCCGGCATGGCGAGGCTGCGGGCCTGGAAATCCAGACGCGGCGGCAACTTTGCGGTGTTCAGCGCCATCAGCATTCCGCTGTTCATGATGGCGGCGAGCCTGGCCATCGACACCGCCAATGTCACCTCGCTCAAGGTGCGGCTGCAAAATGCCGCCGACAGCGCCGCGCTGGCCACGTCGACGCGGCTTGCAATGTCGGAAATCCTCGAGGCTGACGCCGCGGCCTTCGCGACGCAGTTCTTCCAGGGCCAGATCTTCGCGGACTACCAGGCATTCAGCAATATGAGCGCGGTGCCGGAAATCAGCATCGGCCACACCGATGACGACGGCCGGGTGCTGTGGCGGGTGGCGGTCGATGTCACCGGCAGCCAGTCGCTGTCGCCGATGTCGAATTTCGTCGGCAGCGGCATGATGAACATCCGGGTTCACGGCGCCTCGGTGAGTGCCGCCTCTTCGAAGAGCGCCTTGTCGATGGTGCTGGTGCTCGACAAGTCCGGTTCGATGAAGAGCGACGTCGACGGCCGGCGCAAGATCGACCTGCTCAAGGCGTCCGTCGGCGATCTGATGGCCCAGCTCGACGAAGCCGACCCCGAGTCGAAATTCGTCCGCACCGGCGCCGATTCCTATGACAGCGCGCTGTCCGCCACGCAGCCGCTGGACTGGGGCACGACGGGAGCGCGGGCGTTCGTGGAGGGACTGCAGCCCGAAGGCCGGACCGATTCGACCGATGCCTTCAAATGGGCGCTTGCCGCAGTCCTCGACGACAGCGAGACCGAGGCGCACAAGATCCGGAACGAGCTCATTCCCGACCGCATGCTCGTGTTCATGACCGATGGCGAGAACACCTACAGTTCGGCCGATTCCTCGACGCGACGGCTGTGCGAAGCGGCCAAGGTGGCGAAGGTGGAAATCTACACCGTGGCCTTCGACGCGCCCAGCCGCGGCCGGGACCTGCTGTCCTACTGCGCCACCTCGACCCAGCATTACTTCGATGCCCGCAACAGCGCCGACCTGGCGCGCGCCTTCAGGAATATCGGCCTCAGGGCTTCGAAGATGATTGCGCTGCTGGTCGAATAGCCGCAACCGGCCGCCGCTCAGTTGGCGGCCGAGTAGCCGTTGGGGCGGGCCGGGATGGCCTTGAGATAGGCGGCGATCGCCTCGCGGTCGGAGGCCGGCAGATGCGCCAGGTTCCTGACCACCTCGACCATCGATCCGCCGACGGTGTCGAAGTCCGGCGTGAAGCCGGTCTCGAGATAGGTGGCGATGTCGCCGGCGCTCCAGCCCGAAATGTCGCTGCCGCCCGGCGTGATGTTCGGGATGATCCCCTCGCCCTCGGGATTGGGCGCGCCCGCCAGCCACTCGCCGGAGCGGAAGCCGCCGATGAGGTCGCGCGGTGTGTGGCACTCGCCGCAATGGCCGGGACCCTCGACCAGATACTGGCCGCGGGCCAGCACGGCATCGGCACTGGCGAGCGTGACGCGCGGCGCGGCGTTGAAATAGAGCAGCTTCCAGCCGCCGACCAGGCGCCGGACCGAGAACGGAAAGGCAAGTTCGTGCGGCGCCGACGCAACGCCACTGGGCGGAAGGGTGTTCAGGAAGGCATACAGGTCGGCGATATCGGCATCGCTCATCCGGCTGTAGGAGCCATAGGGGAAGGACGGATAGTAGTGGCCGCCATCGGGCGCGACGCCGGCGAGCATCGCATTGGCAAATTCCGCTATCGTCCAGTTGCCGATGCCGGCGACCGGGTCGGGGGAGATATTTGGAGCCACGAACGTGCCGAAGTCACTCTTCAGCCGCACGCCGCCCGACAGCACGAGCCGGGCATCGCCCTCCGCGCCGGCGGCGGCGTGGCAGGAGGCGCAGCCACCCGCCCAGAACACCTGTTCGCCGCGCGCCGCATCGCTGCGCATGGTGATGAGTTGCTGCACCCGCGAGAATTCGACCGGCTGCGGCTCGGTGAGAAACCAGAAAGCCGCGCCGGCGATCACCGCCAGCGCGACTAGGATCTTGAGAAGCGCCCTCACCGGCCGCTTGCCTCAATGAGGTGAGCCGCGTCGCCCATCAGCCCTTCTTGAGACGGTAGGTTTCGTGGCAGCTGCCGCAGTTCTGGGTCAGCGGTCCAAAGACGGCCTTGAGCGCGTCGACATCCGCCGGATTGGCGGCGATGGCCGCCTCAGCGTCGGCGTGCAACTTCATGGCCTTGGCCTCGAAATCCGCCTTGTTCGTCCAGATCGCCGGCGCCGCCTCGCTCTCCATGCCGGTTTCGCTGCCCTCGGGAAACTGCTCCGGGAACAACGTGATGGTGTCGGCAATGGTCTGAAGGGCAGCGATCGCGGCAGCCTGATCATAGGGAGTTTCACCCTTGACCATCTTGGCCATCGCGCCGGTGGCGCCGCCGATCTTCTTCATCATTTCCTGGCGCACCACCTGCGGTTCATCCGCGGCGTGGGCGAATGTCGCCGCGGCAAGCCCGAGCAAAGTGGCCGTCATAACGATCCTGAATTTCATGCACGCCTCCTGTTTGAACTATGTGAGCCCATTGCCCTCACAGGCATGATTGCACGAAGGTCACGCCTGAGAAGTCAATAAAACGTGAACACTGCGTTACCGGCGTTCACACGGTGGCGCCGGGCGCCGAAACGGCAAGACGCCCCGCCGCGCAAGCGGCGAGGCGTCGAAAGCTCAGGGGACCGATCGATCTCAGCGGGCGGCTTCGTACATTTCGGCGACATAATCCCAATTGATCATGTTGTCGACGAAGGCCTCGAGATACTTCGGACGCGCATTGCGGTAGTCGATGTAATAGGAATGCTCCCAGACATCGCAGCCGAGGATCGGCGAGGCGCCGTGCATCAGCGGGTTCTCGCCATTGGCGGTCTTCATCACCGCCAGCTTGCCGTCCTTGACCGCGAGCCAGGCCCAGCCGGAGCCGAACTGCGTGGTGCCGGCATTGATGAAATCATCGCGGAACTTGTCATAGCCGCCCAGGTCGCTGTCGACCGCCTTGGCCAGAGCGCCGGGAAGGCTCTTGCCGCCGCCGCCCTTCTTCATCCAGTTCCAGAAATGCAGGTGGTTGTAGTGCTGGCCGACATTGTTGATCAGCGGAGCGTTCTTCTCGGCATAGGCGACCTTGCAGATCTCCTCGAGAGACTTGCCTTCCAGCGGCGAGCCTTCAAGGGCCTTGTTGCCGTTGGTGACATAGGCCTGGTGGTGCTTGTCATGATGAAACTCGAGCGTTTCGCGCGACATATAGGGCGCGAGCGCATCGTAGTCATAAGGCAATGCGGGCAGTTCGAGGGCCATGGGTCTCTCCAGTTCAGGGTTGATTTTGGCGCGAATGCACCGGTGCGGCGAGCATAGTGTCGCGGCTTCAAGGTGACAACGGGCATCGGCGAGAAATGTTCCGTCGGGCGGGTTGAGGCACATCGCGTGAACGCCCGGTCATGCAACGGCCAGGCTGTTCTCAGCCATGCCTGGCGTGATCCCGAAACGCCCGCGCCCACAGGAGCGACATGCATCAGGGACGCAACCAGCTGAAGGCGCGGCGCAGATAGGCCTGCCCGTCCGACGTCACCGGTTCGCCGTGCGCCATAAGGACTCTTTCCGCCGGCCAGGCGAGACTGCGCGCCAGCGCCCTCCGCGCCGCGGCGCGATCCCGGAAGGCAAGGCGGAATTTCCGCGGAACCGACGGTTCGTCGCACAGCATCAGGTCGAACCGGGCGACCAGTCGCCGCCAGCCGCCAAACCAGCCCGGCGGAAACTGCTGCAACAGATCGGTGAAGATGGCGGTGCGGCTCGGCCAGTGAAAGAACACCACTTCGGTGGTGATCCAGTTTCCGCCCACCACGACATGCTCGATCTCGCCCGCCCAGGCCTGGACCTGGCCATCGGCGAAATCGCTGTCAAAGCGGATGTCCGGGCGCTTGCGCCTCAGGCCTGGAGGCGCAAGGACCACGGCATCCGGATAGGCCCGCTGCCAGTCGCCCAGGAAGACGTGGTGCAGCGAGTTGGGCGGCGCGAGATAACGCACCCGTCCGAGCGCGTCGACGGCGGCGTGAAGCTCGTCGGAGATCGCCACCGGCGACCAGAGCACGAGGTCCCCGCCGCGCAGCCTGATGACAGCCATCCGCGTCGGATAGCGAAATCCCCCCGGCACCGTCACCGCGGGTCCGTCAGCGAGCCAGATTTCGGATGCGAATGCGGTCAGCACAGTGTTGCCGGGACTGTCAAGTTATTGGCAATGCTACCAGTTCGCGTGGATAAAATCCATCCCGCACGCGATTCACACATTTCGGAGGGGTAACGGCGCGAGCGAGCCGCGAAGGGCGAGGATGAAGCCACCCATCCGCCCGCACGGGCTCCCCTCGCCTCCAGCGCCGAGGGGGCGCGGCGGTTCAGCCCGCGTGCGCCCAGTCCATGTAGAGTTCACGCGCCTTGCGGCCGATGGGCCCGGCCTGGAGTTCGCGCTGCTCGATGCGGATGACCGGCACCACCTTGGAGTGGTTGCCGGTGGAGAAGATCTCGTCGGCGTCGAGGAAATCGGCAACCGAGAGAGACTTTTCCACTGCCTCGACGCCCGCCTCCCGGAGCAGGCCGAGCGTGCGCGCCCGCGTGATGCCCGACAGGAAGGTGCCGTTGGCGGCCGGCGTGAAGACCACGCCATCCTTGACCATGAAGATGTTGGAGGTGCCGGTCTCGGCAACGTTGCCGAGCATGTCGAGCACGAGCGCATTGTCGAAGCCGCGCGCCTTGGCCTCCATGATGGCGCGGCCGTTGTTGGGATACAGACAGCCGGCCTTGGCGTTGGTCGGCGCGGTCTCGTAGGTCGGACGGCGGAACGGCGACACACTGACCGAAAAACCCGACGAGGCGATCATCGGCGATTCATAGAGACACAGCGCGAACCGGGTGGAGTCCGGATCGGCCGGCACGCCCATGTAGCCGCCATGCTCGGCCCAGTACATCGGCTTGATGTAGACGGCGGTCCTGCCGTCGAACTTCTTCAGGCCCTCGCGCGCCAGCGCCTCGATGGCTTCCGCCTGCATCGTCGGATTCATGCCGAGGGCCGAGGCCGAGCGGTTGACCCGCCGGCAGTGCAGGTCGAGATCGGGGGTGACGCCGTCAAACCAGCGCGAACCGTCGAACACCGTCGAGCCGAGCCACATGGCGTGGCTGACCGGGCCGATCAGCGGCGGATTGCCCGACAGCCATTCGCCGTCGACATAGGTCCAGGTCGGTGTGCGTGCGCTCGTATTGACGGCCATGATGCTTCTCCCACTGCAGACAGCCAGAAGTCAGGCAAATCCGACTTGCGTCAAGGCTGACCGTGCGCAAATCGCCGCGGCATCGATGCTTTGCAGGATGATTGCGCGGCAAAAGCGTTTGACGCCATTTTGCGTCCCGCCGCCGCTCGGCAGCCAGCGCCTGTCTGTTGCCCTTGACTGTTGCAATGCAACACGGGCATCGTGACCCCAACCGGAATGGAGGAGCGACCGATGCCGCATGCTGCCTATGTGTTTGATGCCTATGGCACGTTGTTCGACGTGCATGCGGCTGTGCGGCGGCATTCCCAGCGGATCGGCCCCGACGGTCAGCTGCTGTCGGAGATCTGGCGCGCCAAGCAGCTCGAATACTCATGGACCCGGGCGCTGATGGGCGCCTACAAGGATTTCTGGGCGCTGACCGAGGAAGCCCTCGACCATGCCTTCGCGCGCGTGCCGTCGGCGGATCGCTCGCTGCGCGGGGAACTGCTGGAAGCCTACTGGTCGCTCGACTGCTATCCGGAAGTGCCCGCCGTGCTCAAGTCGCTCAAGGCAGGCGGCGCCAGGGTCGCCATCCTGTCGAACGGCTCGCCGGCGATGCTCGAGTCGGCGGTATCGAATGCGGCGCTCGGCCAGGTGATCGACGATGTCTTTTCGGTCGACAGCCTGAGGACCTTCAAGACGGCGCCGCAGGTCTACGACATGGTGACCACCAGCTATCGCATGTATCCTTCGGCCATGAGCTTCCAGTCGTCCAACCGCTGGGACGTGGCGGGGGCGACGAAGTTCGGCTTCCGAACGGTCTGGATCAACCGGGCGCAGATGCCCGACGAATATCTCGACCTGTCGCCGTCGCTGATTCTGCCCGACCTCAACGGGGTGGCCTGAGGGGGCAGAAAGGCAATCGGAAAGAGATCAGAACGGCGACATGCGAACGGCCGGGGCGGTCGCAGCCGGGCGGAAGCGGGCAAAGACCGAGAAGGCAGGCAAACGTGCAGTCGACGGCGCACTGGCCAAGGCCCCGCCGCGCATGCAGGCGAAGCCTCGACGTCGGGCTCGCGGCTGCTCAGGCCGGGACGCCTGACATGTCGGCGACGATCGCCTGGAGTGTCACCGCGGACTTCGACAGCGAAGGCTTGGTGTAGAGGCGCCTGATCATGCTCTTCTCCCCTTGATCCGGACTCATCCAGCGTGTCGCGTGGAACGCACGCTATATCCGTCGCGGCTGCCAATCAATAAGGCCGACGCGTCGTGAAGGGTGGCATTTCCGGCCCCTTGCATCCGGTTGCAGGTCCTTGAGGCCTCGCCCGCCTGCGTCTTCCCAGCAGATCGCAGCGAAGCGCAGAGGCCGATCAGACTATTCTATAATTCGATGAGGCCGGACATCGCGGAGACGACGGCCTGGAGGGTCATTGTGGCCTTGGTAAGAGCCGGCTTGACATAAACGCGCTTGATCATGGGTCGCCTCGACGGGTTGCGGTCAGAATTGAACCTTGGCGCAAGCTATCTGAGCATCCGTGAATGTGCAACCGGCAATTTCGGCGTCCCGGAGGTCCCGGTGGCCTGCTGCCTGGTGTCGCGCCGCGTGGTGGTTGCCGGATCAGCCCGGCTTCAAGCGGCGGGTGTTTGCCAAACCGATTCTTTTTTTTGCCATTTTTCGGAACGATTTTCACGCCAGAATGGTTTGCTTTCCAACAGCCGGAGAGCAAATCATGGAACAACGCTTGGATTATTACAGTCTGGTCGGTTTCAAATCCGGCTCGACTTCGCCGGACGAGCTTGCGCGCCTGAGGATCGAACCGGAAAGGACGGCGTTGTTCCTCGATTTCGATGGTACATTCGTCGATATCGCCCCCACACCAGACGCAATCAGGGTGACCGACCGCGACAAGACGCTGCTCGATCAGTTGAGCAAGCGCACCAGCGGCGCCGTCTCGGTCATATCGGGGCGCAACCTGCACGAGATCGACAGCTATCTCAGTGACTTCCAGGGCACGGTTTCGGGCGGCCACGGCGCAGAGATGCGCCGCGAGGCCAAGGCGTTGCCAACAATCAAGTGCGATCTCGAGCGGCTTGAGCACATCAAGTGCGCCGTGCGCGAGTTTGCCGCCGTCGATCCGCGTATTCTCGCCGAGGACAAGAGCTTCGGCATCGTGCTGCATTTCCGCCAGCACCCGGAGCTCGAAGGCAAGGTGCGCGATTTCGTCAGGAGCCTGGTGGGCGGCGACGCGGATTTCGAAATCCAGCAGGCCAAGATGGCACTGGAAATCAAGCCGAAGGGCATATCCAAGGCGATGGCGATCGAACGGATCATGAAGTTCAAGGAGTTCCGCCGCCGCACGATCCTGTTTGCGGGTGACGACGACACCGACGAGATCGCCTTCTCATGGGTCAACGAACAGGGCGGCATTACCATCAAGATCGGCGATGGCCTGACATTGGCGCGCTATCGCACAAGGAACCCTGCGAGCTTCAAGAAGTGGCTGCGCGAGCAGCTGAAGTCCGCAAGCAAGGGGGCATGAGCGTGGGCCGTCTGGTGATCATATCGAACCGGGCTCCCTCGGTGGACGGGAGTGCCGATTCCGGCGGGTTGGTGGTGGCGCTGAAGGATGCCCTGAGCAAGAATGGCGGGCTGTGGATCGGCGGCGCGGCCGACCAGGTCGAAGAGCCCGCGCAGACCCTGCGGTTTCACGAAAGGCCAGATTTCGACGTGGCGCTGTTCGAGACAGATCCGCAGATCTACAGCGACTATTATCTCGGCTACTCCAATTCGGTGCTGTGGCCCGCGTTTCACGGCCGCGTCGACCTCATCGACGTGCAGAGCCGCTATGCGTCGGCATACAGGGAGGTCAACAAGCGGCTCGCCCGGATGGTGGCGCCGGCGTTGCGCCCCGACGACCAGATCTGGGTGCACGACTATCAGCTCATCCCTCTGGCGAGCGAACTCAAGTCGCTGGGGGTGAAGAACCGCATCGGTTTCTTCCTGCACATTCCCCTGCCCGACCTGCACACGTTCATGGCCATACCTGACTGGCAGGATGTGGCAGCCTGGTTCGGGCAGTATGATCTGGTCGGGTTCCAGACCCGCCGGGACCTCGCCAACATGATCAACATATTCCGGCACGCGCTGCGCGGAGAGTTACGCGCCAACGGCCATATCGGCATCAACGGCCGGGAGGTGGCCATCGGATGTTTCCCCATCTCCATTGATGTCGAGGGTTTCCGGCAACTCGCCATGAACGGAGCGCAATCCACCGACCCGGCGCCGTTGCCGCGGCTGATCGGCGTCGACAGGCTCGACTATTCGAAGGGACTGCCGCAGCGGCTTTCCGGATACGAGACGTTCCTGGCCAATCATCCGGAGTATCGCTCCAAGGTGACGCTGCTGCAGATTGCGCCGCCGACCCGGGACAAGGTGCAGGCCTACCGATCGATCCGGGCCGAGCTCGAACATCTCTCGGGGCGGATCAACGGGCGTTTCGGAACCGTGGAATGGACTCCGGTGCAGTATATCCACAGGGCGCTGCCGCGCGACGAACTGGCGGTGCTGTTTCATTATTCCCGCGTCGGCCTGGTGACGCCGCTGTTCGACGGCATGAATCTGGTGGCGAAGGAATATGTCGCCGCCCAGGACTTCGCCGATCCGGGCGTGCTGGTCCTGTCGCAATTTGCCGGCGCCGCGGAAGAGATGCCGGAAGCCCTGATCGTCAATCCGCATGATCCCCACGACATCGCCGAGGCGATCCGAACTGCGCTCGACATGCCGGCAGCGGAGCGGATCGAGCGTCACCAGGCGCTCTACGCCCATCTCAAGGTCCACGACGTGGCGCACTGGAGCGCCGCCTTCCTCAAGCGCCTGAAAAAGGTCGATGACCTCGGCCTGGACCGGGTGGCGCGGTTTCCCGACCTCAATCTCAGGCTCAACGCGATCGGGTGACAAATCCGCATCATCACGGTCAATTGACCGCAGCCGATGGAACCAAGGCCGGGCTGGCGCCTTGTGTAGCCAGTTAGCCACAAGCCAGCCGCGCAATGGTCACAATTGGCGTGGATCGGTCGGAGACACGCTGGCAGGCTGCGTTGGTGCAGCCGCCCGCCCGAAGCCGCAAGTTCGAAGACGCGTAAGGACCCGTTCCACCTGATGAAATATCCCAGCAAGCCCGACTTCCGCCCGGCCATGGCCGGCGCTCTCGCCAGCAGCAGCCGACGCCGCTTCCTGCAACTCGGTGCCGGCACCGCGACCGCCATGCTCGCCGGCTGCGCGGGTCCGATCAGCACCGAGCGCTTCACCATGCAGACCGCACCGGAATTTCGATCCCAGACCAATCCGTCCTACGGCCTGACCGGACGGTCCCCGCTCTACGACGAGATGTACGGTCCGAAATATGACGAGCCCTATCCGCTGCCGGCCATCCCCTATACCGAGATCGAGCCGCAGTTCCTGCGCCAGGAAGTCGCCGACCCCACGGGCGAACGCCCCGGCACCATCGTGGTCGATACCGGCCAACGCTTTCTCTACCATGTGCGCGAGAACGGACGCGCGCTGCGCTACGGCGTCGGCATCGGTCGCGACGGCTTTTCCTGGTCGGGCCGCGCCATCGTGCAGTGGAAGAAGAAATGGCCGACCTGGACACCGCCCGAGGAAATGATCGCGCGCCAGCCGGAACTGGCGATGTATTCGGCCGCCAACGGCGGCATGCCGCCCGGCCTCGACAATCCGCTCGGCGCCCGCGCGCTCTACATCTTCCAGAACGGCGAAGACACGCTGTACCGGCTGCACGGAAGCCCCGAATACAAGTCCATCGGCAAGGCCGTGTCCTCGGGCTGCGTCAGGCTGATCAACCAGGACATCTGCGATCTCTACGACCGGGTGCCGTCCAAGACCAACATCGTGGTGATCTGAGGCCTACCTCACATCGTCAAGCAGATCCTTCATGACCTGCAGGTGGTCGAGCGTCAGCGGCTTTTCGAAATAGGATTTCACGAAGTCGTAGCGCAACGCCCTCTCGCGGTCCTTGTCGAGATGGGAACTGGTCAGCATTGCGACCACCGGGGCATGATTGATGAACTCGGTGGCGTAATGGTCGAGGAATTCGAAGCCGTTCATCACCGGCATGTTGATGTCGAGAATGATGGCGTTGGGCATCGACACCCTGAGCAGGGCGAGCGCCTCGGTGCCGTCATAGGCCTTGTGGATCACGATCGAAGGGTCGAACTTGCGGATCGTGTATTCGCAGATGAACTGGTCGTTCTCGTCGTCGTCGACGATCAGGATCTTGCCTATGGCCATTGTCACTTTCTCCCTGCAGGCAATTCGACCGCAAAGCGGCTGCCCTTGATTTTCGGTTCGTAGGACGCCGTGCCGCCCAGAGCTTCGGCGCTCTTCAACAGGATGTAAAGCCCAAGCCCGCTGCCGAAGGCACGCTCGGGATGCAGGCGCTTGAACATCTTGAAAAGCATCGGCCGGCTTTTCGCCGGCACGCCGATTCCGTTGTCCTCCACGGCGAAGATGAAGCGGTCGCCCTGCTTTGCAGCGGTGATGACGATCTCGGGCTTCTGGGCCTGACTGAAATCGCTGTATTTCACCGCATTGGAGATCAGGTTGGCAACGATAATCTGAAATTTCAATGGCTTGGTGACAAGCGTTGCTCCGGGGTCGATGCGGTTGTCGATCCTGATGTCGGCGAAACCCTCGAGATGGGCGACCGATTGAAGTGCGTCCTCGACCATGGCGCGCACGGCGATCTCCTCGTCCTGCTCCGGCATCAGCCGGTTGCGGGTCAGGACCATGATGTTCTGCACCAGCTTGTCGAGTCGCTGCAGGTTGTTGTCGAGCCGATCCAGCATGTCGCCAAGCGCTGCGGTATCGGCCGAGGCGCGCATGTCCTTTGCGATCCGCAGCAGGCCGATGGACGATGCGATCGGCGAGCGCAGGTCATGCGAGGTGCGATAGGCGAACTCCTCGAGCTCCGCATTGGCAGCCAGCAACTGGTCTTCGAAGTGCTTCCGTTCGGACACATCGCGAACGATGCTGCTGTAGATCGGTCCGGACGGCAGATCGATGCGGGCTATGGCCACGTCCAGCGGAAAGACTGTGCCGTCCTTGCGGCGGGCCTCGACCACGCGTCCGGCGGCGTCCTTCTGCAGATCCAGGCCGTCGGGATTTGGGCGGTTCTGCCGGGTGCGCTCGGCGTCATAGGCCAGGGAGCGGAGAAGCCTCGCCTCCTGACCGATCAGTTCCTGTGCCGCATAGCCGAAGATCCGTTCGCAAGCCGCGTTGGCGCTGAGGATGATGCCCGTGGCGCTGACGGTGAGGATTCCGTCAGCCGCATTGTCGATGACCGCCGCTAGCCGTTCGCTGCTTTCGGCCACCTCGCGGATCAGGTTTTGCCGTTCGGAGATGTCGCGAAGGATGCCGCTGTAGATCACGCCATCGGCCAGCTCGATTCGCGCCACCGACAGGTCCAGCGGAAACACGCTTCCATCCTTGCGCAAACCCTCGACGCTGCGGCCGATGCCGATGATCCGCGCCTGGCCGGTGCGGGAGTAGTTCTTCAGATAGGTGTCGTGCTGCCCGCTGTAGTGCTGCGGCATGAGCATCTTGACATTCTGTCCGATCATTTCCCGGGACCGGTATCCGAACATCCGCTCGCAGGCCCGGTTGACCGACTGGATGATGCCCTTGCGGTCTATGGTGACGATGCCCTCCACGGCATTGTCGATGACGGCAGCCAGGCGGGCCTCGCTTGCGGTGAGCGCCGCGGCACTGATGCGGAATTGCCGTGAATACCAGTAGGCATAGAGGATCAGCCCCGCATAAATGACGCCGGAAATCAGGATCAGCGACGAGACCGTGTGGCGGACATGGTCGCCCGACAGCACCAGATTCAGATTGAGCTGATCCTCCTGGTCGCGCAGCTCCATATAGGTCAGCGTCAGAAGCGCGAGATAGGTGACGAAGGCCAATGCGGCGGTGATCAGGCTGAGATTCTTGTGGCTGGCATGCGGCGGCCGGGCCAGCAGGCCGAGCCCGAGACTGAGGAAACACAGTGCCGTGTGCGGCGACATCCGGGCAAGATTGACCCAGTCATGGGCGCGATCGAGATTGATGAGATAGCCGTTGATGGCGATGGTGGCTATGACGGCGGTCAGGAAACCCAGGAACTGCTGAAAGGTCGGAGCCCGGTCGGCCGCCCGCAGGCCGATCGCGGCGGCGATAAGCAGGAAGGCGCAAGCGGTGTTGGGCGCCATCCTTCCCGGGCTGCTGGCTCCGACACTGGCGAACGGCTCGATCAGCAGGGTATCTATTCCGAGATCGACCGCGCCGAAATACTGCACCAGGGTGAGGCCCGCGACAATGGCGACGACCACGGCCAGCGCCTGCGAGATCCGGTGGTTCCAGTGGTTCGAAAGGACGAAGCCGACGCCGCACAGCATGAAGCAGAGCGCGGTGTTGAACTGCATGGCAAGGATGACCGGCATGTGCCGGGCGACGGCATCGAGCTGAAGCAGCCAGACGCTGCTGACGAACGCACCGGTCACGAACGGCACCACGCCAATGAGCAGATCAACCGGACTGGCCCGCAATATGCGCCGCATCTCTCGCTCCTCCAGCCTGGCGCCCGAAGGCCGCACGCTCCAAATCCCCAGCTTTCTAGGGATAATCGCAGCAAAAGAGGCGCAGGCCAAGCGCAATCACGGCTTGCGTTTGCATGCTGGGGTCGTGCAGTGGTGGTTCAGGCTGCGCCGGCGCCGGGCCGGGGCGCGTAGTACGCCATGAACATCGCGACAGCGCCGCCCACGGAGCGTTCAATCTCGGCGGTGGTCGGCTCGTTTGCCATGTACCCGAACAGGCGGGGGCGGAAGATGGCCGCCATGCAGAGATCGCTGAACTGATGGGCGGCAAACTCGACATCATCGATGACAAGATTGCCGGCCTCGACTTCCGCCTTCATGAACAGCGCCAGGGCCTGCTTGCCCTTTTGCGGTCCGCGCTCGTAGAAGCGCGCGGCCATTTCCGGCATGCGCTCGCCGACCCCGAGGATAACCCGGTGGGCGCGGATGACGACATCCGAGCAGACCAGCCTGACGATCAACGTGCCGTAGCGCATCAGCCGTTCGGCGATCGTGCCCTGCCCCGTCAGCGCCATCTCCGAATCCGAGAAAATCCGCTGGCGCTCGCGCTCCATCAGCGTTTCGAACAGCTCTTCCTTGTTGGCGAAATAGACATAGATGGTGCCCTTGGAGACATTGGCCTCGCGGGTGATGTCGTTCATCGAGGACGCGTCA
Source organism: Hoeflea marina (assembly GCF_003182275.1). GTDB lineage: Bacteria > Pseudomonadota > Alphaproteobacteria > Rhizobiales > Rhizobiaceae > Hoeflea > Hoeflea marina. The sequence continues at coordinate 878,951 of NZ_QGTR01000002.1, read as the reverse complement.
AAGCCCAGCCGCGTGAACACCCGGTGGGCGCCGTCCAGAATCTGGTCGCGCTTGACCGGATCCTGGCCGGCGACACGGCGGCCCTGCCGGAGCAGTTCTCCGGGGCAGCCTGGCAGATCGGTCTTGTCGTTCATGGGCTCCATCCAAATTCCCGGCCACGTGCTGGCCAACTCCCCGGTCCACGCCGCGGCGGACGGGTGGGCGAATCTTTTTCGAACCATGCGGTTCGATTTGCACTTGATATGATGCCAATGCTGGTCTATGTCAAGTTCGAACCGAACGGTTCGGTTTGATTACAGGATGAGAGCAATGAAGTCGGAAGATCGCATCGCTGCCGCAGACGCCCCGCTTGATGCCGGCGGCAAGATCACAAGCTTCCCCGGACGCGAGGCCAAGATGCCCGCCGCCGCGCCTTCCGGCGATGTCGACGGCGCGCATCCGCCCGTCGATTTCAGCCGGACCGTGCCGGACGTCACGGCAGAAAAGCCGGCGGCTGCGGCACCGGCAAAGCAAAAGCGCGGCATCCGCTCGGCGATCCTGCCGATCATCGGCCTGGCGGTCCTGTCGGGCGCCGGCTGGTACGGCTACGATTACTGGACCGACGGCCGCTTCATGATCAACACCGATGATGCCTATCTGCAGACCGACATCAGCGATGTCTCGCCGAAGGTGCAGGGCTATGTCGAGGAGATCCTTGTCAGCGAAAACCAGCAGGTGAAGGCGGGCGACCTGCTGTTCCGGCTTGATGACGGCGACTACACGATTGCCATCGACAATGCGCGCGCCAAGATCGAGGCCCAGAAGCAGACGCTCAACCGCATCAGCGCCCAGACCGACGCGGCCGCGACCGCGGTGGGCCAGGCCGAGGCCAACCGCAAGGCAGCGGCGGCGGCGCTGCGCAATGCCGAACTCGGCTACGGACGCGCCAGGGACCTGCTCAAGACCAATGTGGTGGCGCAGTCCAAGGTCGATGATGCCCAGGCGGCACTCGACCAGGCGCAGGCCGGGCTTGCCGGCGCCGATGCGCAGATTGCCAGCGCCGAGGCCAATGTCGCGGTGCTGAAGGCGGAATATGCCGAAGCCGAAAGCCAGGTCAGGAGCCTCGAACTGGCGCTGAGCCAGGCCGAGCGCAATCTCTCCTTCACGCTGCTGAAGGCGCCGCTCGACGGCGTGGTCGGCAATGTCGCCGTGCACCATGGCGACCTCGTGAGCCCCGGCCAGCAGCTTGCCGCCGTGGTGCCGCTGAGCCGGCTCTACGTGATGGCCAATTTCAAGGAGACGCAACTGGGCGAGATCGTCGCCGGCGAGGATGTCCGCATCCATGTCGATGCGCTGCCCGACCGCGAATTCCACGGCACGGTGGCCTCGGTTGCGCCGGCCTCGGGCGCTGTGTTCTCGCTGCTGCCGCCGGAAAACGCCACCGGCAACTTCACCAAGGTGGTGCAGCGCGTGCCGGTGCGCATCGACCTGCCGGCGGACGTGCTGGCGACGGGCAAGCTGCGCGCCGGCATGAGCGTGGTTGTCGATATCGACAGCCGCACCGCGCCCGCCGCCAACTGAGCGGCGGCGACGGAGCACCCCGATGGCCACCGCGACCACAGCCCCCTTCCCGCCGGCTCCGCCCGCACGGCCACGTCCGGCGGTGTCGGAAACCATGGACCCGCGCCGCGTCTTCGCCTTCCTGGCGATGGTGTTCGGCATGTTCATGGCGATTCTCGACATCCAGGTGGTCTCCGCCTCGCTGGCCGAAATCCAGGCCGGGCTCAACGCCTCTGCCGACGAGATCTCCTGGGTGCAGACATCCTACCTGATCGCCGAGGTAATCATGATCCCGCTGTCGGGGTTCCTGGGCCGGCTTCTGTCGACGCGGGTTCTGTTTACCAGCGCCGCTGCCGGCTTCACCGCCGCCAGCCTGCTCTGCGCCACGGCCACCAACATGGACCAGATGATCGTCTACCGCGCGATCCAGGGCTTTATCGGCGGCGGCATGATCCCGTCGGTGTTCGCCGCCGCCTTCACCATCTTCCCGCCTTCCAAGCGCGCCATCGTCTCGCCGATGATCGGGCTGGTGGCGACACTGGCCCCGACGATAGGACCGACGGTTGGCGGCTATCTCAGCCACGCGCTGTCCTGGCACTGGCTGTTCCTGGTCAATGTCGGCCCCGGCATCCTGGTGGCGGTCGCCGCCTGGAAGCTGATCGATTTCGACGAGGGCGAACCCTCGCTGCTCAAGCGCTTCGACTGGACCGGGCTCGCCGCCATGGCGGCGTTTCTGGGCTCGCTCGAATATGTGCTCGAGGAAGGTCCGACCAATGACTGGCTCAACGACCGGGCCGTGCTGGTGTTTGCCATCGTCATGAGCGTCGGCGGGATCGTGTTCTTCTGGCGCAGCCTGCGCTCGGCGGTGCCGGTGGTCGATCTGAAGGCCTTTCTCGACATCAACTTCGCCTTCGGCTCGGCGTTCTCCTTCGTGCTCGGCGTCGGCCTCTACGGGCTGACCTATCTCTATCCGCTCTATCTCGGGCGCATCCGCGGCTATGATTCGCTGATGATCGGCGAGACCGTGTTCGTGAGCGGGCTTGCCATGTTCCTGACCGCGCCCGTCGCCGGCATCCTGTCGAGCAAGCTCGACCCGCGGGTGATGATCATGACCGGCTTCCTCGGTTTCGGCGCCTCGACCTGGATGCTCACTTCGCTCACCGCCGACTGGGCGTTTGGCGAATTGCTGGTGCCGCAGATCCTGCGCGGCATCTCGCTGATGCTGTGCATGGTGCCGATCAACAACTTGGCGCTCGGCACGCTGCCGCCCGAGCGGCTGAAGAACGCCTCCGGCCTGTTCAACCTGACGCGAAATCTCGGCGGCGCCGTGGGGCTGGCGCTCATCAACACGGTGCTCGTCAATCGCGAGGAGCTGCACTATGCGCGGCTGTCGGAAAGCATCACCTGGTCGAACCCGGAAGCGATGCGGCAGATGAAGATGATGGCGCAGAACCTGAGCGCGCACGGCATCGACGGCGGCACGGGCGCGCTCACGCAGATGATGGGCCGGGTGCACCAGCAGGCGACGGTGATGAGCTTCATCGACGTCTTCTACCTCCTCTCATTGCTGTTCGCATCGCTGGCGATGTTTGCCATGCTGATGCGCAGGCCGCCGGCCGCGGCGGCCGGAGGCGGCGGCGGGCACTGACCCCGAGCCCTCCAGCGGAGGTGCCCGCCGCTCCTTGAATTCTAGTCTGCAGTGTCTATCGGACGACATATGTTCGCATCGGCAGATATTCTTAATCATCTTTGGGTTGGTGGCTTATGGATTGGGAATTTTGAGTTGTATCGTTGATACTTTTCTGTAGGCTCTCCGCATCGGGTGGGGGATCAGATGAAGAAACTTGCTATAGTCATGTTGGCCTTTTTTGCCGTGTTCGGCAGACCCGCAAGCGGGTTCGCGCAGAACATCAACGGCTTCATTAATCTGATGGGCAAGGTGATCGAAAACGATATCCAAACCAAGCGTCAGGACCGGCAACGGGAGCTCGAATTCCAAGCCCGCAAGAATGAGCAGAAAAGACAATACGACGAGCAAAGACGCGCGGAAATCGAGCTGGCAAAGCGGCTTCAGACCGGGCTGCAGGCGCTTGGCTTCTACACCTCCAAGATCGACGGAGATCGTGGACCAGGCACACTGGCGGCGGAACGGCGCTTTTCCATGGCATTCGGGCTGCCACAGCTTTCGCTCAGCGAGAACGACGTCAGGATGGTTGAACGCTATGCTTCGGCCGGCTTCCGCAACCAGATGGAAGCCGAAAAGGCAGATGCCGGCGGATTCTATACCCGAGATGAGCTGGTTTCGGCGGAGCGCAGCGGCTTTTCCAATGCAGCGGAATTCCGCGACGCCAAAGCGATGGGCATCGGGAGTTACGACGATTATTCGGGCTTCAAACGCTCCGGCTTTACCGAGGTCTCGGATTTCATGGCCGCAAAGCGTGGCGGATTCGAAAGCCCGGCTGACTACAAGCAGGCGGCTGCAAAGGGATTTGACAGGAAGGACGAATACAGCGCCTTCGTGCAATCAGGTGCAGCCGACAAGCAGGAATTTCAGGTCATCACCCGGCAGAAAGAACTGGCGCAGTCCAACATCGCGGAATGCATCGACGCACCAGTGGCAAACGCGCTTCAACCCTGCGTCGTGGCGCTGGGTCTGGCAGCATCAAATGACCCTGCCCTGCAGCGCCGTTTTGCCGAGATCGGTGCCTATCTCGCCGAACGGCGGGCAACATTGTTCGAACTCACCACAGCACCCAAGGAATTGGCCTCCAGTGCCGGATCTGCTTCGACAACCGATGCAGCCCGGCCGGAATCCTCACCGGACGCGGGAGCGTTTCTGGTCGAGCTGGCTTCGGTCGATGCGGCACTGAAGGTCTATGAATGCGGCAACGCTTATCTGAGCGCCCAGTGGGCCACAACTGCAAGCACCTGTGCAACGGCGGACAACGAGGCCAATCCGGGCGTGGCGCAATTGGCCGCGATCGCCAAGTCCAACCAACTGGAAGAGGCGCAACAGGCGTCGGCAGAGGCGGAGCGCAAGCGGGCTGCGGCCGAAGCCGAACGGACACGCATCGCGCTTTCCACGGCGCTTGAACGCGCGACCGCCTTGCAGACTTCGCTTGGCGACTATGCCTCAAGCGGCGGTCGCTTTGCCAATCCGCTGCCGATCGCACGCGCAACCGTGGAACTCCGCAAGCAGACCGAAACCGAAGACTTCAAAGGGATCGAACAGGCTGCCCTGGCGCTGGAAGAACTCGTCGCCTCCGAAACCGGTTTCCAGACCTTCATCGACCAGACCAAGCGCGCTACCGAGATTGCCGCAGTCAACGCCAATGCCGCAGCAGAAGCCGAACTGCAACGCATGGAAGCCTTCATCGAGGATTATGTCACCCGCAATATCGTTGCGCCGGAGGTGGCCGACCTGCTTGCGGTGCAGTCAGATCTTTCCGAGGCTCGAGAATCCGGGAATTCCGACAGGATCCTCATCGCCGGCACCAAGGGTCTGGCCAGACTCGGCGAGCTCAAGCTTACCAGCGCGTTGGCTGATTTCGTGTTAGTCGACACCGCCGCAAAGGCCGCGAATATCGAGCAGGCCGATAACGGCTTGGCCGTGACGGGGCTCAACAAGGAACTTTTGACCGGCGAAAGCCGCGACATCCTGATACTGGGCAATTTCACACCGGCGGCGCCGCATCTGGCCATAAATCTTATCGGCGACGTCACCTTTACCGCCGCGACTGCCCGCTTCTGCTGGCAGAGCGGCGTCTCCGACCTCACTGTGCCGGTAAAACTGGCCGTCCGCGAACTGGAAGCGATGGGCGTGAACAGGTTCGAAGATGCGGGCCGCTGCCCGACAGCCGGGCTCGACCGTATCGATGTTGTGCTGCTGGAGCGCGGCAAGCTGCTCGCCGACGACATTTTGAACGTGAAGACCTTCATTGCCGGGTACGAGCAGCGCGACATTCGAGAAATCGCCTCGGTACTCTGGGCAGATGTCGGCGCAAAATCCGTTCAGGCCAGGGAGACCGCCGAACTGGTGCAGTCCGAGATCCTCGGCGGCGTACGCAGCGGTTACGGCGTGGTTCGCTTCGCCAACCAAGCACTGCAGATCTGCCTCGCCATTCCCGGAGCCGACGAGAGCGCGCATCTTGATCTGCTGGCATCGGAAAATGCGACGCTTGACCTTGAGTTCCAAGGTGCGCTCACAACGGAAGTAATGGATCTGGAGCGGGCCTTCATCACCGCCCAGCGTAACAACTGCGCCGCCATTTATACCGACGCGACCAACCTCAAAATGGTACTGACAGGTGCCGAACGCGCTGGCCTGAGTGTGAGAATGCTGCCGTTCTGGTTCAATGACGAACGCGTTGCCGGAGCCAAGACCGCGATCGCCGCGGCAAGGGATCAGACGGTCCGTACACTAGCCGCACGGCGCGCAGAACAAGAGCGGCAAAGGGCAGCGTTGGATCAGGAAAAACAGGCTCGTGCAGCGCAACAGGCGATTGACGACAACACCGCGGCTGCAGTGCGTGCCCGCAAGACTGCGGAACTTCGTGCGCAGTTTGGTTCGGAAGCCAAGGCTGCCTACAACGGCCTCAACGATCTCGGCGTGGCGTTTTTCCAGGACCGCGTCCAGTCAGAGTTCCCGCGTCTTTTTCCGGCGGCCAATTCCTGGGCCAGCGACAAACTCAGCAACGGCTGGCTGTTCACCAAATATTCCGGCGAATTGCGCGACTACGGAACTGGCGACTGGAAGGGGCGCCGGACCGAAGTGGTGCTGGTCGACATGACGATCGACGCCAGCAACAGCGTTCGCGGCGAATACTCCAATGACTGCTTTACAGCCGGATACCTGATCGACTCGGAATTCGGACAGATGCGCGATTCTTTCATCGACAGTTGCGATAGCAGCGCAGCGATCACGGCGTGGCAGGAAAGCCGGAAATTCGAAAGTCGCTGGAGTGCCGAATAGACCATGCATTTGTCCGGCAGCTAAGGTGATTCACCCTCGCCCGCCAGGGACCCTTACCTCTGACTGAATCGGGTGGGCCGCCGGAACCTCCCTTTCGGCAGGACGGGGTTCCGGCTGGCTGGGGCCGCCGCGTATTGCTAATATGCTTCGCGACTCAGTTTGGTGCTATTCAGTTCGGGGGACTGATGCATGGGACGACTTTGCCGAGTGTCCGGCTCGATCGCATGTCTTGCGGGATTGTTAGGCTTGGCCGGTTGCGTGCCGCACGACCATGGCTGGGCGGCGAGCTACAAGGAGGCGCAGGACCCCAAGATCGCCGTTGTCATGCCGGCGGAGGCGCCGTCCATCGCCCAGGAGTTCTTCGAGAGCAGTGTAACAGCCGGCCATCTCGGCATTGACGTCATCGACAAGGTCGGCACGCCGGTGATTGCGGTCGCGGCCGGCCAGGTCGACGCCTCGTTCTACGAACCGGCCTATGGCAACCGGGTGGTCATCGACCACGGCCCCGTCACGGGTGGCGTGAGCACCTACACCGTCTACAAGCATCTCGAGAAGCGGCTGGTCCAGCCCGGCGAGCAGGTCGAACGCGGCCAGCAGATTGCCACGCTCGGCGTTACCGGGGCGCTTGGCGGCGGCATCCCGCATCTGCATTTCGAGGTCTGGCGCGGCACCGGCAAGCGGCGCCACCCCGTCGATCCGCAGCGCTCCTGGGCCAACGGCCCGGGCCGGGTGACGTGCTTCGATCCGGCGGCGCCGGCGGAGACGACAGGGTTTCGCTTGACCTATCCGGTGGGATGCCGGTAGGGGCGCGCGGGTTTCCCTGCCCTTCAGGGGAGGGTGGCCCGAAGTGACGGGTAGGGTCGTGTTCTCGGCCCTTTGCTTGAGTTCAGGGCGTTTGTAGCTGCAATCGATTCACGGCAACGATTGCTCCGCTCTGCGGACCGCTCCTCCCCCCTCCGCCGGCTGCGCCGGCACCTCCCCCGAATGCGGGGGAGGAAAAGGCGCCGGCGGAATGCGATGGGTCGCGGCTTCCTTCCACGGGTCCGGAATGTCTGGCGCCTGCGGCTCTCCTCCCTCCCCCTTGAGGGGAGGGATTGAGGGTGGGGGTAGGGACCACCCGTAAATTCCGCATTCGCGGATCGTTGGCTTACCCCCACCCGCGCCTTTGGCGCGACCTCCCCTCAAGGGGGAGGTTGGTGCCAGCGGCCGGGCAGCCCTGCCCTAGAGCCCCTTCTTCAGGCTTCCGAGAATGCCGCGCACCAGCGCCCGGCCGAGCGAGCTTGCCACCGTGCGGGCGACTGACTTGATCACCGTCTCGGTGACCGTCTGGCGCTGGTAGCCGACACGGGTGGTGCGCTTGCGGTCGGGCGCGCGGCGGCCGTCGGACTGGCGCTCGTCGTCGTCCTCGCCGCCGAAGCCCGGCAGCGTCCAGCGACGGCTTTCCTTCACTTCGGTGGTCACTTCCACTTCCTGCTGGCGCACCTTTTCCTCCGCAACGGCTGCCTGTTCGGCGCGCTTGGCGAGGATTTCATAGGCGCTCTCGCGGTCGACATCGGTGTCGTACTGGCCGGCGACCGGGCTGACCGCCATCACCTTCTGCCGCTCGACATCGGTGATCGGACCCAGCCTTGACGCCGGCGGCCGCACCAGCGTGCGCTCGACCATCGAGGGCACGCCCTTCGGCCCGAGCATGGAGACCAGCGCCTCGCCGACGCCCAGCTGGGTGATCGCCTCGAAACAGTCGAAATCCGGATTGGGGCGGAAGGTCTCGGCCGCCACCTTGACCGCCTTCTGTTCGCGCGGCGTATAGGCGCGCAGCGCGTGCTGGATGCGGTTGCCGAGCTGCGAGAGCACCGTCTCGGGCACGTCGAGCGGGTTCTGGGTGACGAAATAGACGCCGACGCCCTTCGAGCGGATCAGCCGGACGACCTGCTCGACCCGGTCGATGAGGATCTTCGGCGCATTGTCGAAGAGCAGATGCGCCTCGTCGAAGAAGAACACCAGCCGCGGCTTGTCCGGATCCCCGATCTCGGGCAGTTCCTCAAACAGCTCCGACAAGAGCCAGAGCAGGAAGGTGGCGTAAAGCCTGGGGTTCATCATCAGCTTGTCGGCGGCGAGCACGGAGATGGCGCCGCGTCCGTCATTGGTGGTGCGCATGATGTCGGGAATGCGCAAGGCGGGCTCGCCGAAGAAATTCGCGGCGCCCTGCTGCTCGAGCACCAGCAGGCTGCGCTGGATGGCGCCGACGGAGGATTTGGAGACATTGCCGAACTGGGCCGAGAGCTTTTCGGATTCGCCCGCCATATAGGCGAGCATCGACTGCAGGTCCTTCAGATCGAGCAGCGGCAGGCCGTTCTCGTCGGCGAGCTTGAAGGCGATGTTGATGACGCCCTCCTGGGCTTCCGACAGGTCCATCATCCGCGAGAGAAGCAGCGGCCCCATCTCGGTCACCGTGGTGCGGATGCGGTGGCCTTTCTCGCCGAACAGGTCCCAGAAGATGGCCGGAAATTCCTGCACGTCGTAGGGGTCGAGGCCGATCTGGGCGGCGCGCTTGTCGAGAAAATCCTTGTGCTCGCCAAGCGCCGCGATGCCCGAGAGGTCGCCCTTCACATCGGCGCAGAACACCGGCACGCCGGCATTGGAAAAACCTTCGGCGAGGATCTGCAGGGTGACCGTCTTGCCGGTGCCGGTGGCGCCGGTGACCAGCCCGTGCCGGTTGCCATATTTGAGGTCGAGATATTCGCCCTTGTTGATGGAATCGTCGGCCTTGCGGCTGGTGCCGATATAGATCTTGCCGTCCTCGAGCATGATATCCCTTCCCCTTTGATCCGCACCGCAGTCGTCATCGGCCGGCGCGCCGGGTTTCACTTATAGGGAAGTGAGGTTGGGCAAACAATGCGGAAAGCGGCTGCGGAGGCAAGCGGCCTCACAGATGCGGAAGCGGCCGCGGCGGGACGTGCGGATTGCGTCGGGCCGACCCGGTCAGGGCAGGCCACGATGGCAAGCAGCAGGTTTTCATCCGCGCCCGAGGTCAGCTCCAAATCCCGGGTCGACTGCGGCGAGGTGGTCGCCATTCCGCTGTCCTCGAAACGGAGCACCAGGGCTTGGGGCTTATGCGAACTGTGCCAGCGGCGCGTCGATCAGCGCCTCCTCGATCGGACGCGTGATCCGCGGACCGGTGATCGGGCGCCAGGACCACGAGGAGGCGGCCAGCAGCAGCGTGAACAGGGTGACGGTGGCCAAGCCGCCCCGGCAGCCCGTGATCAGATTGCCGGGGGATGAGTGGTGCGGGCGTGGATGGCGATTGCAAAATCATCCGTTCGCCTTGAATGTCCCTCCGCATGCTTGCAAACGGCTGCACCGCCATTTACCCTTACGTTAACGTCATTCTTTCTTCGAGGAGCCTCCCATGGACGACCTGATCCAGCGCATTTCCACCAATGTCGGCATCGACCCCGCCACCGCAACCAAGGCGGTCGGCATGATCCTCGCCTTCCTGCTGCAGGAAGGCCCGAAGGACAAGGTGCACGAGATGATGAAGGCGATTCCGGGTTCCGACGCCATGGTCTCCGCCCAGGGCGACACGGGCGGCGGCATGCTCGGCAACCTGATGGGCAACGGCATCATGGGACTTGGGTCCAAGCTGATGAGCCTTGGCCTCGGCATGGGCGAGATTTCGGGCGTCGCCAAGGAAACCATGGCCTATGCGCGCGAGAACGGCCAGGGCGATGCGGTCGACGACGTCGTGGCCTCGATCCCGGGGCTGAGCCAGTTCGTCTGAACGACCGGCACATCCGGATGCAGCAACTCCCGGCGCGCAAGCGCCGGGTGTTTCGTTTCGGGGTTCGGACGCGTATGGAATAGACGAGGGATATCCGATCGCGGCCGCCCCGGCGAACCTCCTGCGCACAAGTTTCAGGCGGCGAGCGGCCCCCTGCCCGGCGCGGACTTCCCGGTCGCCTTGCGCCGTTCGGCTGCGACCGGAGCGTCCTTGCCGCTGCCGCCGGCAAACCAGGCGTGGCCGCGGCCGTTGTCCTTGGCGCGGTAGAGCGCCTGGTCGGCCTCGCGGATGACGGCCTTCGCCGTCAGGGCATCGTCGGGCCACCAGGCGGCCCCGATGCTGGCACCGATGCGGGCGATGCCGCCGTCTACGGCGATGTCCTCGCAGAGGCTGGCGATAATTCCCTCGCAGCGGGCGAGCACGCTGTCGTGGTCGAGGCCGTCGCGAAGCAGGATCATGAATTCGTCGCCGCCCACGCGCGCCGCCATGCCGGCCGGTCCGACCGCATCGGCGATCCGCCGCGCCGCGGTCCTGATCACCACGTCTCCCGCCTGGTGGCCAAAGGTGTCGTTGACAGCCTTGAACCGGTCGAGGTCGAGGCAGAGGATCGCGCAGCGGTCCTGGCGGCGCTCGTCGATGACGTCGTCCAATGCCTGATCGAACTGCAGCCGGTTGGGCAGGCCGGTAAGACTGTCGTGCAGGGCGCGGTGGCGGTTCTCGGCATCGCTCGACTGCAGCGCCTTCAATGCGCGGCCGTAACGATAGGCGACCAGCGCCAGCGACAGCACCACCATGACGAAGGAGACGGCGAGCGCGCCTATGGAGCGGCTCCAGATGATGTCCGAGGGCAGGTCCACCTTCCAGCTCGCCTTCAGCAAGGGCTGGCCGGCGACCTGGCTGACGATCATCGAGCCGCGACCGGCGGCGGGCGCGTCGGCCGCCTCGATGCGGAAGTCCTCAAGGCCGAGATCGCGGCCGATTTCGGCGAACGCCTTCCCGTCAAGCGGCTTGAAGGTGAGCAGCACCTTCGGCAATCCGTCGGGCAGAACCGCCACATCGTCCGGCACGATGGCCTGGGCGACGACGACGCCGAACTCGCCCTCGACGAGCCGGATGTCGGCGACGTAGAGCGGCAGCAATGACCGGACCCGATGCCCGGCGACCACGAAGCCCGCGCCCTTGGCGGTGCGCTGGGCCAGGTATTTCTCCTGGGCGGTCCTGACCAGGTCGCGGCTGTGCGCCACATAGGCAGCACCCGCTTCCGGATCCAGCATGGAGGACTTGAAGACGGTCAGTTCCGGCCTGTCGTCGGCGCCGAGCACGACCGAGGACTCGATGCCGAAATCCTCCCACATCCAGTCGGCGATTTCCGCCTCGACGAAATCGGTGTCGATGGTCGGCCCAAGGGCGCGCACCGTGTCGTCCCACTGCGAGATCTGCGACTGGTCGCGGGCGAGAATCTCCATCTGCCGCCGGATTTCCGCCTGAACGAGGTTGTGCTCGACTTCCGCGCGGACATCGTCGGCGATGCCGCCGGCAAAGGACAGGACCTGGAGATTGGAGGCCGCGAAGACGATGACGACGGCGACGCAGAGCGCATAGACACCGAAGGCGATGCTGCTGGTCGGACCGGTTCGTGGGGAGCTTGGCATGGCGAGGTTCCTGTTTCGAACGCCAGCCTATGCGGAAGTGCTGAATATCGGGCTAAGTGGCTTGGTTCCCAATGCCTTAAGAACCGCCGTGCCATCGCGGATCATTGACGTGCCAATCACCGCAAGGATACCGGGACCGGCTCCCCCGAACCGATCCCGGCCGGCGCCGCGCCTCCTCGCCTGCCCCGAAGGGCGGCCGTCAGCGGGGCCGTATGACGGTGTTGATGCGGCCGGCGATCAGCCAGGATGCAGGCAGGCCGATGACGGCTCCGGCGATGGCCGCCACGGCAATGCTCACCGCATCGACCCGGCCCATCGAAAGGGCGGCGATGACGAGGCTGCCGGCCGCCATGCTGGCGACGGGCAGGTAGACGACGGCACTCAACTTCAGCATGGCTCTCTCCGTTGCGTCGGCTCCGACGACCTGTCCCCCATGAACCGGACGGATCCGCCGGCGCGGCGACGCGTTGCGCCGCGGGTTGCAGAAGACTAGCGCAATGCAGCGGCTGCGCCTTGACATAGCTCAAGCAGTTTCTGATTTTCGGCGCACCGTCGGGGGTGTGGCGATCGGCGGTGCCGCACCGGCTGTGCCGCACCGGCTGTGCCGTTCCGGCACAGGATCATCCTGGCACGGCTTGTGCATTGTTGCCCGCATGAGAGAGCATCGTCCCACATTTAACCGCCGCGGCTTTGTCGGCGGCCTGATCGGCTCCACCGCCCTTGCGGCATGCCTCGCCCGGCCGGCGCGGGCGCAGGAGCTGTTTTCCCGCATCGGCCTGCGCGGCGCGCTCGACGCCGACCTCAACGGCCTCCTGCCCGATGTGGCCGACGACCAGAGCCGGATGCTGCAGCAGGCGATCAACGGTGCAGCGCGCGACGGCAAGATCCTGTGGCTGCCGGCGGGATCCTACGTGGTCTCCAACATCGACCTGCCCGATGGCGCGCGCATCGCCGGCGTCGCGGGCGCCACGCGGCTGATCTATGGCGGCAGGGGTCACTGCTTCGTCGCGGAAGGCGGCGGCCGCATCGAACTCTCCGGCCTCGTCATCGACGGTGCCAACCAGAGGCTGGGCGAGCATGTCACCGGCCTCGTGCATCTGCGCGGTGTGAGCGAAGCGGTCATCGAGGATGTCGACATCACTGGCTCGTCGGGCCATGCGCTGACTCTCGAGGGCTGCGGCGGCCATGTCTCGGGCTGCCACTTCTCCGGCGCGGCGCAGGTCGGGCTCTACGCCGTCGGCTCCACAGGACTGGCGATTCGCGACAATGTGGTGAGCGACTGCGGCAATGGCGGCATCCTGGTGCATCGCTGGAGTCCCGATGAGGACGGAACCATCGTTTCGGGCAACCGGGTGATGCGGATCGCCGCGCGCGCCGGCGGCACCGGGCAGAACGGCAATGGCATCAACATCTTCCGCGCCGGCAATGTCATGGTGACGGGCAACCATGTCAGCGACTGCGCGTTCTCGGCCATCCGTGCCAATTCCGCCGACAACATCCAGATCGTCGGCAACCAGGCGATCCGTTCGGGCGAAACCGGCCTCTATGCCGAATTCGAGTTCCAGGGCGCGCTGATTGCCAACAATGTCGTCGACGGCGCCACGCTCGGCATCTCGGTGGCCAACTTCAACGAGGGCGGCCGGCTGGCCGTGGTGTCGGGCAACATCGTGCGCAACCTCGTCACGCAAGGCCCCTACCCGGCTGAAAACGCCGGCTTCGGGATCGGCATCGGCATCGAGGCCGATTGCAGTGTCACCGGCAACACCGTGGATGGGGCGCCGAAATGGGGCATCCTCGCCGGCTGGGGACCTTATCTGAGGGCCGTCAACATCTCCGGCAACGTGGTCCGCCGGTCGGGCGCGGGCGTCGCCGTCTCAGTGGTCGAGGACTCCGGCAGCGCGCTGATATCGGACAACGTATTCCAGGACACACCAGACGGCGCCGTTGTCGGCTGCCGCTGGAACGAGGTGGTCACCGGCGACCTGACACGGCCGGGCGCCGAGCGCTTCAGCCATCTGACAATCGCGGACAACGCGGTCGGGTGACCGAGCCGCGCCGACGCAGGATCGACTTCAGGCAGCCTGCAGCGAAAGGCGGTTGCGCCCGCCGTCCTTGGCCGTGTAGAGGCCCTTGTCGGAGCGCGCCAGCATCACGCTCAAGCTGTCCTGCTTGCCGAGGAATCCGGTGAGGCCGATGCTGACGCTGACATTGAGCAACTGGCCCTCGATGGCGACCGGCAGGTCGGCCGCAACCCGGCGCAGCCGCTCGGCGATGGCCATCGCATTGCTGACTGAGACCTCTGGCAGCAGCACGCAGAATTCCTCGCCTCCTATGCGGCCGAGCACATCTTCCGCCCGCAGCACACGCTGCCAGCGCCGCACGAGCTCCTGCAGGACGCAGTCGCCGGCGGCATGGCCGAAGCGGTCATTGATCTGCTTGAAATGATCGGCATCGATGAGCAGCATCGCGAGGTTCTTGCCGGACCGACTCGCTCTGCCGACTTCCGTTTCCGCCAGTTCCATGAACCGGTGCCGATTGAGCGCCCCGGTCAATGAATCCGTCCAGGCCAGGCGCGTCAGTTCGCGGCGCTGGCGCTTGAGTTCGGTGATGTCGAAGCGGAAGCCGACCAGCCCGCCTTCGCGGGTGCGGCCCTCCTGGATCCTCAGCCAGCGGTCGCCGGGCAATTGCTGTTCGATGGGCTCGCCCGGATTGAGGTGCTCGAAGATGCGCTGACGCAGCCATTTCTCCTCGTTGCCGACCGCGTCCGGATACTGGCCGCGCTCCACGCCGATGCGGATGATGTCGGCGAACGCCGTGCCGGGGGTCATCAGGTCGGCACTGTCGGCGTAGATCTCGCGATATCGCCGGTTGCATATCAGCAGCCTGTCGTCCGCGCCGTAGAGCACGAAACCGTCGGGCAACGATTCCATGGCGTCGGTCAGCCGGTCCTCGGCCCGTTGCGCGCGATCGGCCAGTTTGCACATTTCCAACTGGTCGAGAACGATCGCAGCGAGATCGGCCAGAAGGGCGCGCTTCGGGCCGTCGAGGCTCCGCGGCTTGGTGTCGATGGCACACAGGGTGCCGACATTGTGGCCGTCGGGGCTGCGCAGCGGCACGCCGGCATAAAACCGCAGATGCGGGCTATCGGTCACAAAAGGGTTCTCGCGGAACCGCTCATCGAGACGCATGTCCTCGATGACCATGACGCCATCCTGGCAGATGGCATGGGCGCAGAAGGAATGCTCGCGCGGCGTCTCCGACAGGTCGACGCCGACGCGCGACTTGAACCACTGGCGGTCCTCGGCAATGAACGAGATCAGGGAGATCGGGGCTTCGAGCAATTGCGCGGCAAGCCGGGTGATCCGGTCGAACGACTCTTCCGCCAGGGTGTCGAGGACGCCGTAGTCGTGCAGTCGCTTGAGCCGTTCATGCTCGTTGGCTGGCCTTGGATTGTCTGGCATTCACGTCCTCGCGGCAGCCGCATCTCGCTCATCCATGATGAACCGACATCACCATGAAACCAACGAGGCCTGTTTCATCAAGCACTATCCGTGCGGTGGATTAATCGAAACTGAACGCGATTACCCCCAGATTTGAGGGAATTCTTCGTGGAAACCATCTCTGCCCGGCGGACGGCTTCGAAGCCGTTGCAGGAGTTGTGGAATTGGCATTCCAGCTACTGGCCGGGCCGATCGCTTCACTGCAGGACCTCAGTCGGGTGTCTGCTGGTGCTGGATCAAGCACCAGCCCTCGCCAGTCCGGCGGTAGGTGGAGGTGCAGTAGGCGCGATAGGGCGCGTCGCCTTCGCGGTGGCCGACGGCGCGGTAGGCATGCACCAGGGTCGAATCGTCCGGCTGTGCGAGATCCGTCTCGCTGATCTCGACATCGTCCCAGCGCGGCAGCGCCTTGAGACTCTGGTGAATTGCCGCGCCGCGCAGAATGCCGACCGGGGCCGCGAAGGCCATGATGCAATCGGGCGCAAGGATTTCCTCGTAGGCAGGCGATCCTTCCAGCCAGAGCCGCCGCTCAAGATCCTGAACATTGATCTGGGTCATGGCGCATACTCCTGTCAGGGCACGGACGCGATTGTCCGTGCTCTTGGTTAACGACCAAGCCGCGCGCCCGTTCCCGAATACGCGCGGCGATTCACCAGGCCGCGGTATCGACAGGCCGCGCGGCGACATGCTCGCCGTCGCATAAATGATGTCCCGACAGCGCTTCGATGACCTGGCATTGGCCGATATCGCCGTTGTCGGAGACGGCTGCGATGCGCACGAGTTCCGCTTGCAGCCGCTGCAACTGGACTATGCGGGCGCTGACAACGTCGAGATGGGCGCGGGCAATGCGGTGCGCGCGTTCACAGGGCATGTTGGGGGTGGCGGAAAATTCGACCAGTTCGCGGATGGCCTCGATCGACAGGCCGAGCTGGCGTGAATGGCGGATGAAGGAGAGTCGCGCCAGATGATCCTTGCCGTAGCGCCGCTGGTTGCCGGCGGACCGTTCCGCCGGCGCGATCAAGCCGGTCTGCTCGTAGTAGCGGATGGTCGGCACCTTCACGCCGGTGCGCCGCGACAGTTCGCCGATCGACATCATGGAATTTTTCCCTTGTAGCTCTAGTCACTAGAGAAGTTATGACTGTGCGAGCCAATTTCAAGGAGAGCTTTCATGGGCGCGGGCCATTCCCACGATGTCGCATTCGACGGCATGACGAAGGACTACAAGATCCGGCTGTGGCTGGTCATTGCCATCAATGCCGGCATGTTCCTGGTCGAGATCACGGCCGGCCGCATCGCCGGGTCCCAGGCGCTGCTGGCCGATTCGCTGGATTTCTTCGGTGATGCCATGACCTACGGCCTGTCTCTGGCGGTGCTGGGCTCGGCAATCGCGGTGCGCAGCCGGGTGGCCATGTTCAAGGGGGTGAGCCTGTTGCTGATGGGAGCCTGGGTGGCGGGCACCACCATCTGGAACCTGTTTCATGTCGGCCTGCCCTCTGCGGAGGTGATGGGCACCATCGGTTTCATGGCGCTGGCCGCCAACGTCGCAAGCGTGCTCATCCTGATGGCCTACAAGGATGGCGATGCCAATGTGCGCTCGGTCTGGCTGTGCTCGCGCAACGACGCCATCGGCAATGTCGCCGTCATGATCGCCGCGCTCGGCGTCTGGGGATCGGCCACCGGCTGGCCCGACCTCATCGTCGCCGGAATCATGTCCGGCCTCTTTCTCACCTCCTCCTTCCAGATCATCCGCCAGGCTTGGGCGGAAATGCACGGCAAGGCGCATGACGGGGATGAGCACGATGACCACCATGACCATGCCAAAGCGAAACCGGCGGCGCAGCATTCTCATTGATCGCCCCACAGCCACTCCGCTCGATCCCCGCAGCGTCATTGCCCATTGCGAAGCTTGCCGATTCCGGCTTTGATCCGGCGCAACAGCCTGAATCATACAGGGGAATGGCATGGCACATCTTGAGAAGCGGGCCTGGGTCCCGGCGGCCTGCGAGGCCCGGGTGATGGAGATCGCAGGCCGCACCGCCGAGGCCGGCGCGGTCGAGATCACCGCCCGGCTCGACCGGCTGATCGATGTCAACAGGCAGATTCACGACCGCGACTGCTTCAACCTCAATCCCGCTGCCAATGTGATGAACCCGCGCGCCGAAGCTATGCTGGCATCAGGCCTGGGCTCGCGGCCGTCGCTCGGCTATCCCGGCGACAAGTACGAGATGGGGCTGCAGGCAATCGAGGAAATCGAAGTCATCTGCGCGGAGCTTGCCGCCGAGATCTTCGATGCCAGATTTGCCGAGATCCGGGTGGCTTCGGGCGCGATGGCCAATCTCTACGGCTTCATGGCCACCTGCAAGCCGGGTGACGCGATTATCGCGCCGCCCTCCAGCATCGGCGGCCACGTCACCCACCACCAGGCAGGCTGCGCCGGGCTATACGGGCTCGAGATCCATCACGCACCGGTCAATGCGGACGGCTTCACCGTCGATCTCAATGCGCTCGCCGAGCTGGCCCATCGGGTGCGGCCGAAGCTGATCACGCTCGGCGGCAGCCTCAATCTCTATCCGCATCCGGTGGCCAAGGTGCGCGCCATCGCCGATTCGGTCGGCGCCAAGGTGATGTTCGACGCGGCCCACCAGTGCGGCATCATTGCCGGCGGGGCGTGGCCCAATCCGCTCTCCGAGGGAGCGCATTTCATGACCATGAGCACCTACAAGAGCCTGGGCGGACCGGCCGGGGGGCTGATCGTCGGCAGCGACATGGACCTCGCCGAACGGCTTGACGCCATCGCCTTTCCCGGCATGACTGCCAATTTCGACGCCGGCAAAACCGCCGCGCTGGCACTGACGCTCATCGACTGGCGCGAATTCGGCGCCGGCTATGCCGAGATGATGATCTCGGTGGCGCAGGCGCTGGCCATCGGTCTTGCCGCGCGCGGCATTCCTGTGCATGGCGACGCCCACGGTTTCACCCGCTCGCACCAGTTCGCCATCGAGGCGGCCGAATTCGGCGGCGGCCAGACCCTGGCCAGGAAGCTCGCGCAGGCGGGCTTTCTGGCTTCGGGCATCGGCCTGCCGGTCGCGGAGGTGCCCGGCGACATGAACGGGCTGAGAATCGGCACGCCGGAACTGGTCCGGCGCGGCGTGACGGTGGAAGACGCCGACATGCTGGCCGACCTCATCGCGCGGGCCATCCGCTCCAACGACCCGGCGGCGCTGGCCACCGAAGTGGCCTGGCGGCGCGGACAGTTTTCGGGCGTGCATTTCGTGCGCTCGCACTGACGCGTCGAGTGGCAATGGCGGGCCGTTACAGGCCCGCAGCGTACGGCTTCCACCGGCACGATGCATCCTCCGGGTGCCGGGCTGTCGAAGCTCAACCCGCAGCAATGATTGCTTGACGCAGAAGGTTTTAAATCCGACCATCCCGGCGAAACGTCAACGAGATCGCGACCGGCACGCCGGCTGCGGTTTTTGAGAAGGAACGCGGAGCGAAGCGAACCGAGGGCATGACATGCCCGCCACGACTTCATTCGACCCCGCAGCCGGTGATTTCAACACCGGCGCGGGCAAGAGGCTCTCAAAGAGAGAAACATGCTGGCAGTGGTCGCAGGGGACGCGACCGGCAGGTTTCCGGGAGAATACCGATTGCAGACCGGGCTTGACGCGCACGCCGTACGGGTGAATGCGCCCTTCTGTTCCTTTGTCCCCCGCCGGGCCGGCGGCACTTCCGACACCGCCGCCAGGGCGGGCCTGCAATCCCACCCGGTCATCCTGAAGGTTATCGATCTTCCGACCACCGCGCCACTGCAGGGGCTCGCACGATGACGCATGAAACAGCCATCGCCATCCGCGGCGTCTCCAAGATCTTCGGCCCCGTCGAAACCGGCCTCAAGGCGCTCGACAACGTCTCCGTGGACATCCGCCGCAACGAATTCTTCACGCTGCTCGGCCCATCGGGCTGTGGCAAGACCACGCTGCTGCGGATGATCGCCGGCTTCGAGACTCCAACCAACGGCGCCATCGAACTCGACGGAACCGACATCACTGCCGAACCGCCCTTCCGCCGACCGGTCAACACGGTGTTCCAGAGCTACGCGCTGTTTCCCCATCTCACCGTGGCGCAGAACATCGCCTTCGGGCTCGAGATGCTCGGCCGCGGCAAGGACGAGATCAAGGCGACGACGGCTGAGATGCTGGCGCTGGTGCGGATGGAGGCGATGGCTGCGCGGCTGCCGGCGCAGCTCTCCGGGGGCCAGCAGCAGCGGGTCGCGCTGGCCCGCGCGCTCGCGCCGCGGCCCTCGGTGCTGCTGCTCGACGAGCCGCTGTCGGCGCTCGACCTCAAGCTGCGCAAGCAGATGCAGATCGAGCTCAAGCGCATGCAGCAGGACACCGGCATCACCTTTGTTTTCGTCACCCACGACCAGGAGGAGGCGCTGACCATGTCGGACCGGATCGCGGTGATGGATGCGGGTCATATCCTGCAGATCGGCAGTCCGCGCGACATCTACGAGCGCCCGGCCAACCGTTTCGTCGCCGGCTTCATCGGGGAATCCAACTTTCTCGACGGCACGGTGCTTGCCGCCGGACCACCGGCGCGGATCGCGCTCGGCGGTGGACAGGAACTCTCAATCGACACTGCCGACAGCCCCGCTGCCGGCCAGCCGGTGACACTGGCCGTGCGCCCCGAATATGTGCTGCTCGGGGCCTTCGACGCACCCGGCTCGCTCAGCGGCAGGATCACCAACCTGATCTATTTCGGCACGGACATGCATTGCCACCTCACGCTCGACAGCGGCGAAGAGCTGGTGGCCCGCATCCCTTCCGGCCTGTCGGGCAAGGAAGGGCTGGAGACCGGCGCCATCGCCGGCGTCTCCTTCGCCCCTGGCGCCCTGCGCATCGTGGGAGCCTGACCATGGCCAGCGCCAAGCCCGCCGCGACGGCCCACCGCTCCGACAGCGGCGTCATGGAGCGCCGGGCAGAGCGCGAGCGGACACGCCGCAACTGGCTGTTGTCGGCGCCCGCGCTGGCGCTGCTGGTGATCGGCGCATCCGGGCCGCTCATCATCGTGCTGGTCTATTCCTTCATGACGCCGGGGGATTTCAGCGGCGTCGAGTGGACCCCGACCTTCGACGCATGGGTGCAGATCTTCTTCACCCGCGACATCTTCGACGACACCCTGGGGCTCGCCGACGCGCATCTGTCGATCTTCTGGCGCTCGGTGCGGCTGTCGCTGCTGACCACAGCCATCACCATCGTCTTCGGCCTGCCCACGGCCTGGTTCATCGCCACGCGCCCCGGGCGGGCGCGGACCTTCTGGCTGTTCCTGATCACCATTCCGTTCTGGACCAATCTCCTGGTGCGCACCTTCGCCATCCTCGAGATGATCCGCAACGAGGGACTGCTCAACACCTGGCTGATCAAGCTCGGCGTGATCGCGAGCCCGCTGCAAATCATGTACACCGACACCGCCGTGCTCATCGGCATGGCCTATGTCTACCTGCCGCTCATGGTGCTACCGCTCTATGCCGCCATCGAGCGCTTCGACTTCCGGCTGGTGGAGGCGGGCTACGATCTCTACGCCAACCGCCTGCAGGTGCTCCGCCGGGTGATCCTGCCGATCGTCAAGCCGGGCATCGTGGCGGGCTCGATCCTCGTCTTCGTGCCCTCGCTCGGCGCCTATGTGACGCCTCGGGTGCTCGGCGGCGGCAAGAACATGATGATCGGCAACTTCATCGAGCTGCAGTTCGGCCAGGGCCGCAACTGGCCGCTGGGGGCATCGCTGTCGATCTTCCTGCTGCTGATCGTCATGGTGGCGCTGCTCTACTATGTGCGGGCGTCGACGCGGGGGTCGAGCCATGACTAGGACAAGCCCCCGGCCGTTCTCGGTTCGCCGCCTGCCCGGCTTCACAGCCATCGCCATCACCTGTTTCGTGCTGCTCTACGCGCCGATCGTCACCATCGTCATCTACTCCTTCAATGCCGGCGACTCAGTGGCGCTTTGGCGCGGATTCTCGACCAAGTGGTACACGGTCGCCGCCGGCAACCAGATCGTCCAGGAGGCCACGCTGCGCTCGCTGGTGATCGCGCTGTGGGCCTCGGGCATTTCCACAGTGCTCGCGACGATGGCCGCGCTCGGCACCACGCGGGCCCGCAACTACCGCGGCCGGACGCTCATCTACATGCTGATCAACCAGCCGCTGATGGTGCCGGAGATCGTCACCGCGGTGGCTCTGCTGATCTTCTTCTCCTCGATCAAGATCGCCACCGGCTATTCGGGGCTGGGCTACCTCATCCTGGCGCATTCCGCCTTCTGCATTCCCTTCGCCTATCTGCCGATCCGGGCACGCATGGAAGGCATGGATCTGGCGCTGGAGTCGGCTGCCGCCGATCTCTACGCCACGCCGTGGCAAACCTTCCGCCGCATCACCCTGCCGCTGATGGCGCCGGGCATCGCCGCCGGCGCCATGCTCGCCTTCGTCGTCTCGCTCGATGACGTCATCATCACCGAATTCGTCAAGTCCGCCGGCCAGGACACGCTGCCCACCTACATGCTCGGCCAGTTGCGCCGCGCGGTGACGCCCGAGGTCAACGCGATCTCCACGGCGCTGCTGGCGCTGACCGTGCTGCTTCTCACCGTCTTCTTCATCCTGTCGGGGAGGAACACGGCAAGAAGCTGAAGACATTTTCGCCCACCCAAGGAGACAACCCATGCGCCTTTCAACACTGACCATGACCGCAGCCGCGCTGCTGGCCACGACGACGCTGTCGTTCGCCGCCGGCGAGCTCAACATCTACAACTGGGGCAACTACACCAACCCCGACCTGATCAAGAAATTCGAGGAGAAGTTCGACGTCAAGGTGACGCTCACGGACTACGATTCCAACACCACGGCGCTGACCAAGATCGAGGCCGGCGGCCACGGCTTCGACATCGTCGTGCCGACGGGCAACTATGTGCCGATCTATGTCGAGAAGGGCCTGCTGCTCGAAACCCGCCCCGACGAAATGGAAAACTTCAAGAACGTGGCGCCGCGCTGGGTCGACGTGCCGTGGGACATGGGCCGTCACTACACCGTGCCGTGGCAGTGGGGCACGACCGGCATCGCGGTGAACAAGAAGAGCTATTCGGGCGACATCAACACCTCGGCCATCTTCCTTGATCCGCCGGCCGAACTGGTCGGCAAGGTCAATGTGGTTCCGGAAATGAGCGACGTGATGAACCTCGCCATCTTCTATGTCGGCGGCGAGGCCTGCACGGAAGACAAGGAAGTGCTCAGGAAGGTGCGCGATCTGCTCGTCGCCGCCAAGCCGAAGTGGCAGTCGATGGATTACGGCACCACGGACAAGCTCAAGAACGGCGAATACCAGGCGACCGTGAACTGGAACGGCTCGACCTTCAAGGCACGCCAGGAAAACCCGGACGTGGCCTACGGCTATCCGAAGGAAGGCTATCCGCTGTGGATGGACGCGGTCGCCGTGCTCAAGGACGCCAAGAACGTCGAGAATGCGAAGCTGTTCCAGAACTTCCTCATGGAGCCCGAGAACGCGGCGATGATCTCCTCGTTCGCCGGCTACGCCAACGGGATTTCCGGCTCGGCCGAGTTCATGCCCGAGAAGATGAAGGGAGCGCCCGAGCTCGAGACACCGGAAGACCTGCAGGCCGCCGGCCAGTTCCTTCCGGTCTGCCCGAAATCGGCACGCGACATCTACACCGCGATCTGGACCGAACTGCAGAAGTAGGTCCGGGTTGCGCAGTTGAAGGGGGCGGCTCTCGCGGGCCGTCCTTTTTTGTGGGTGGTGTGTCCAAATTATATATTTGGCGCTTTTTCATCGCCACCAAGCCTTGCCCTGGCAACGCGCTTCAAAAATGGAACCCACCATTCTTCAAGCATTACAATTGGAACGAGAGCTATTCCCGACACAACAAAAGTGGTCACCACCGCAGCAAATACACCAGCCTCAACGTAAGCGTAGCTTGAGACACTCAGAATAACGAGCGTGTGGACCAGATAGAGTGGGAAAGAGATCTTCCCCAGAACGATGCTGGCGCTGCCTGAAAGTACCCTTGAAACCGTTGGCATGGCTATCAATCCAGCAATCAGCAAGACGGACGCCAGCACTTGATAGTCCGCCTTGGTCCTACTCATTCCGATTACCAGGATTCCCAGCAGGACGAGAGGTCGTGGCTTCACACCTATGATTAGCGTCGGCCAATTTGCGAGGACGAAGGCAAGTAGCGATCCAGCCAAAAATGGGAAAGCTATCGGATAGGCAAACCGTGTAGCGCAGCCCAAAAGGGTCAGCATCACGAACCCTGCCCAACGGTGCTCAAGAAATGCCACTGTTGCAGTGGCGAAAACAATCAAAGATCCAAGGAATTCGGGCCGCATGGTCCATAAATTACTATTGTAGTAATTGTTCCGGGGAATCAGAAAAACGCGCCAAACCTGTGACAATGCATCGGCGCTTGTGGCTGTGAACCCGTTGGGGAAGTTGGCATTCCCAAATGTGGCCAACCACTTCGATCCGGTGATTTCTGCTGCATCCAAATAGTTTGTACTTCCGAAATCCAATATAAGATAACCAACAGCTATGGTGATCGACGCAGGTAGCATCAGGCGGGGGAGTCGTTTCAAGGATGAGACTATAAGGTAATTTAAACTAGGACTTTGGAAGAAACGATAAGTCAATACAAATCCCGACAGGGCGAAGAAAAAATTCACTGCAGCAGAACCATTTATCAAAAAGTAAAGCGGAGTTTTACCCAAGCCACGCGGGAAATTTTCCTTTATGTTTGGCAAGAAAGCTATACATATATGATGAAATACTACGATTATCGACGCTATACCTCGCATCGCCTCAAGATAAATTAGTTTGACTGACGGTATTTTTTTCTCAATCACGATATTTATATTTCCCTTATATTTGCGATCCAATTCGCGTTTTTAGGATCAATACTGTCTATATGGCCACAGAAATGACCGGAGGTAATTGAGCACGAAATCCAGGCGGAACGCTTGGGATAGGACTCGATGGTAGAGGCACGTTCACTCAATGCGGAGAAGCAACACAGAACTGCATTTACCGACAGGCCAGTAACCGCCCCGACGGATTCGCTTTCCGTCTAGCGATTGGATATCAGCAGCCGCTCCAGTGGGCCGCAGTGGGGAGTGCATTTTCAGTGCTTCATTCCCTCGTCCCTCAATACGGCGTGCCGTCCTTGCGGGTGAAGTCCCATTTGCCGCCCTCCCCAAACACGGCCTGGATATCATCCTCCGGATAGCTCACCTCGTCGCCGGGCGTGCGGTCGCCGATCTCGAGATAGACCACATCGGCCTCCGAGCGGTTGAGCAGCTGATGGGCGACGCCGCCGGCGGGAAAGCCCGCGCACATGCCCGGCGTCAGCACCGCCTCGCCGCGGTCGGTGACCAGCACCGCCTCGCCCTGGAGAATGTAGACGAACTCGTCCTGACGCGAATGCCGGTGCAGGAGCGCGGTCTCGCCGCCCGGAGAGAGCCGGGTGAGATTGACGCCGAAATTGCCGAGCCCGAAGAGATCGCCCAGCGGCCGCTTCTCGCGGCCCGCCATGCGGCTGAAGAAGGGCTCGGGATAATTGGATCGCCTGGTTCGGGGAGCCGCTTCTGCGGCGACGATGGCGAGCGGCGGCAGGTCTTGG
Organism: Hoeflea marina; assembly: GCF_003182275.1. Lineage (GTDB taxonomy): Bacteria > Pseudomonadota > Alphaproteobacteria > Rhizobiales > Rhizobiaceae > Hoeflea > Hoeflea marina. Next base: position 853,829 of record NZ_QGTR01000002.1, on the reverse strand, counting down.
CTCATGTCAATGCTCCGAAGGAGGAAGCGGCGCGCGACCGCCGGGCGCGGCGTGACCCTAGATGCAGATAGGGACTGCGTTCCTCGCCAGGCGACAACCTGCTTCGCCGCCAGGCGGCTGTCAATCCGCAGCGGCGACGGCCGGACGCCGCGTCAGCCGGCCAGTTCGCCGGCCGGGCGCACAGTGCCCACCTCGATGCCGTTCCAGTTCCGCATGGTGCGCGACGCCATGGCGCCGAGCTTGCCGCAAATCTCTCCGTCGTCGGCGAAGAGTTTCGCCAGCACGGCGGCGACCATCGTCTCGGCGCCGCGGCCGGCGCCGTCCTCGCATTTGAGCGCGATGCCGACGCCCTTTTCGGGGACCGCGGCGCAGAAGACGCCCTCGGCGCCGGTCTTGGCGAAGATGCGGCCGGGCGCGATCTGCATGAGCTCCGTGCAGGCCCGGCCGGTGCCGGCGACATACCAGGGCTCGGCCATGCAGGCCGACATCAGCCGTTTGGCGGCTTTGGCGCGAACCGGGCCGAGCCCGGTACCGGTGGCCATGCGGGCGAAGCCGTGGGCGATGCCCCTGAGCGGGCTCGCATAGGTGGGGATCGAGCAGCCGTCGGTGCCGCAATTGTCGACGCCCATCGGGTCGCCGGTGAGGCTCGAGACCGTGTCGCGGATGGTCGACTGGACGAAGTGGTCGTAGCCCACATAGCCGTGGTGGTCGACGCCGGCATGGCAGGAGAGGCAGAGGAAGCCGGCATGCTTGCCCGAGCAGTTGTTGCCGAGCTGGTTCGGCTTGTCGCCGGCGCGCGCCTGCTCGATGAGCACCGACTGCTCCGACGACCAGTGCCGGCCGCATTCGAAATCGGCCTCGCCCAGTCCCGCGCGGGCCGCCATGTCGCCGGCGAGCGCCATGTGACCGGGCTCGCCGGAATGCGACGAGCAGGCGAGCGCCAATTCCCGCTCGCCAAAGCCGTAGGCGTCCGCCGCACCCGTCTCGACCAGCGCCAGCGCCTGCATCGACTTGGTGGCCGAGCGCGGAAACACCGGCCGGTCGATGTCGCCGAGACCCATGACCAGACCGCCGTCGCCGTCGACCACGGCGACCATGCCGCGATGCAGGCTTTCGACGACGGCGCCGCGGGTGACTTCGACAAGGACGGGGTTCTGCATGGCGGATTCCAGTTCAAACGTTGGATGTGGCCGCGATTGCTACGCGGCAAAACCGCGGCGGGCAAGGGTGCCGTGGCTCAGGGGCCGCCGGTTTCGTCCAACAGCGGCGATATTGGGATAATATTCCTGAACCGAGCCAAGGAGGTTGCCATGTTGATCCACAGCCATCGCCTGTTCGCCGAGGGCGGCGCGCCCGTCCGCTTCCTGCAGGCCACTCACCAGGGAGGAACGATCCGCCCGCGGTTTCTCATCATGCACTATACGGCCGGCGGGTCGGCGGAGGCGACCGCCCGCTATTTCGCCGGCTCCGCCGCCCGAGCCTCGGCGCATCTCGTGATCGGCCGCGACGGCGAGATCATCCAGCAGGTGGCCTTCGATCGCGCCGCCTGGCATGCCGGCAAGAGCCGGTGGGCCGGCGTGACCGGCCTCAATTCCTGCTCCATCGGAATCGAGCTTGCCAATTGGGGGCTGCTGTCGAGCGGACCGAAGGGCCATTGCTCCTGGACCGGCGCCGCCGTCGAGCCGGAGCGGGTGATCTTCGCCGCTCACCGCCACACGCCGGAACGGCAGCAGGCCTGGGAGATCTTTCCGGCGCCGCAATGGCAGGCGGCGGTTGCCGCGGCGCAGGCGATTGTGGCCGTCTACGGCATCGGGGAGGCCGGCATCCTCGGCCATGACGACATCGCCCCCGGCCGCAAGATCGATCCCGGCCCGGGCTTCGCGCTCGATCGTTTTCGCGCAGAGGTGACGGGCCGCGGCGGCGACGGGGCCGAGGAACCGGAGATCTTCACCGTACGCTCGCCCTCGGGCCTCAACCTCCGCTCCGGCCCCGGCCTCTATCATCCCGCACGCAAGCTGCTGGCCGACGGCGCCAGGGTGCAGGTTATCGAGCGGCAGGGGCAATGGTGGCTGGTGAGCGAGATCGTCGACGGCCGCGCCGACGCTTCCGGCTATGTTCATTCGCACTGGCTGCAGGCGGGGTGACGAGGATACGGATACGGGGCGCCAGAGAGCAAGGAAGTGACAATTCGACCTTGCCCCTCGTGGTTCGAGGCCCGGTGGCCCGCCGCCGGGCACCTCACCAAGAAGGGAACCGGAGTGGCGCGCACTTCACAATGGGGATCGGCGATGCGGGGAGTTCTGGGACAGCGACTGTTCTGGTTGCCTCCACGACATCTTCGCACACTGCGCTCTCCACGCCGTCACTCCTGCCCTTGAGCCGGGATCCGGAGACCCGCGCGTCCCCTCGGTGCGAGACGCTCGTCTTCCGGATGGTCCGAAGTGTCATCCGGCTCGCGGACGCTCGCCTGCTGGATACCGACCCGGGCCGGCATGACGGAGGGGAGCCGCCGTCATGTCGCTCCGCAACCATGCGACTGCGGCCCACTCCAGCGCTCGAAGGGCAAGGGTGGACCACCGCAGCTCCCAAGGCAAAATTCCCCGCCCTTCCAACGATCCGGCTTGCGGCCGGCCCGATCCGCGCTATTGCTGGGGAACTGATCTGCAACGGATTTTCCGCCATGCTGCGCACCATTCTCGTCACCCTGATCGGCCCGGTGCTCTGGGGCACGACCTATATCGTCTTCACCCAGACGCTGCCGGTCGGGCACCCGCTGTTCGTCGGCGCCATGCGGGCGCTGCCGGCAGGCCTGATTCTCCTCTCCCTCAATCCGCGCCTTCCCACGCGCGCGGCGCTCGCCCGGCACGCCGCCGTGGGGGCGACCAACATCACCATCTTCTTCGCCATGCTGTTTGTCGCCGCCGCCCGCATGCCGGGCGGTCTGGCGGCGACGCTGGGGGCGGTGCAGCCGCTGATCGTGATCCTGCTGTCGGGCTGGCTGATCCGCACCGCGCCGAAGCCATTGCAGCTGCTGGCGGCCTTTGCCGGTATTGCCGGCGTCGGCCTGCTGGTGCTGTCGCCGGGCGACCGGCCCGACACTCTGGGCGTGCTGGCGGCGCTGTTCGGCGCCTGTTCGATGGCGATCGGCACGGTGCTGATCGACCGCTGGGGCCGGGCCGGCAGCCCGCTGGAAATGACCACCTGGCAGCTCATCCTCGGCGGCGCGATGCTCTTGCCGGTGGCGCTGCTCGTTGAAGGCGTGCCGCCCGCGCCCGATTTGCGCGCCGTGGCGGGCTATGCCTGGCTGATCCTGCTCGGCACGGCGCTCGCCTATTTCGTCTGGACCCGCGGCATCTCGAAGCTCGGCCCGTCGGCGGCCTATCTGGCGCTGGCAAGCCCGGTGGTGGCAACGATCATCGGCGCGGTGGCGCTGGGAGAGGTGTTTTCGGTCTGGCAGTGGATCGGCATCGCGCTGGTGCTCGGGGCCACGGCGGTGGGCGTGAGCGTGCGGCGGCGGGCGTAGTGCGCATGGACCATCATGGCCGGTGCAGGCGGAACGTCGAATCTGATGCAGTCGGGACCACCGCGACCCCCACCGGGATCGCGATAGCGAGGGCTCGCCAGAGGCCGAAGGCGCGGATGTCCGTGCCCGGCGTCCCCCTCACCGCCCGGCGATGATCCCGGATGAGGTGAAGCCGCCGTCGACGGTGAGCACATGGCCGTTGATGTAGCTGGCTTCGTCCGACAGCAGGAAGCGGATGGCGCGGGCGACTTCGGTGGAGCGGCCGTAGCGGCCGAGCGGCGTGCGGTTGGTCCAGGTCTTGCGGTCGTCCGGCGAATGCAGCTTCTGGATCAGCGGGCTGTCGATCGGACCTGGAGCCACCACATTGACGCGAACGCCGGACGCGCCCCATTCATTGGCCAGCACCTGGCTCAGCATCACCACCCCGGCCTTTGACGCGCCGTAGGCGGCACGGCCGGAATTGGCCCTGAGCCCCGAGACCGAGGCGAGATTGACGATGGCGAGGCTGTCCCCCATCTCGTCGAGGGCGGCCTTGCAGACAATGAAGGTGCCGGTAAGATTGACGTCGATGATCTGGCGGAACGCCTCGATCGAGGTCTTTTCGGCGGGCATGTCGCGGGCGATGCCGGCGCAATTGACGAGCCCCGTCACCTGACCGAAGACGCCAACGGCGCGGGCGATGGCCTCGGTCACCTCGTCCTCGTCGGTGATGTCGCAGGAAAGCACCAGCACATCCTCGCCCTGGTGGCGCTCCTCGGCGCGAATGACGGACTCGTCATCGACGTCGAGTATGGTGACGCTGGCGCCGTCATCGATGAGCGCCAGCACCGTGGCTTCGCCGATGCCCGATGCGCCGCCGGTGACGATCACATGGCCGCTGACGAAGCCGGTGTCACTCACCGGATCCGCTCGAGGATGGAGACGTAATTGGCGACCGCCGCGCCGCCCATGTTGAAGATGCCGCCGAGCGTTGCGCCCGGCACCTGGATGCCGCCGGCCTCGCCGGTGAGCTGCATCGAGGACAGCACATGCATGGAAACGCCGGTGGCGCCGATCGGGTGGCCCTTGGACTTGAGCCCGCCCGACGGATTGACCGGCAGGCGGCCGTCTTTCGCGGTCTCGCCACTCATGGCGACGCCTGCCCCCTGCCCCGGCTTGGCGAGCCCCATGGCCTCGTATTCGATCAATTCGGCAATGGTGAAGCAGTCATGGGTCTCGACGAAGGACAGATCGTCGAGCGAGGTGCCGGACCTGGCGAAGGCCTGCTTCCAGCCCACCGCGCAGCCCTCGAAGGCGAGGATGTCGCGCTTGGACATCGGCAGGAAATCCTGCACATGCTCGGCGGCGCGAAACAGCACGGCGCGCCTGGACTGCATGGCGGTGCCGACATCGGCGAGCACGATGGCCGCCGCGCCGTCGGAGACCAGCGAACAGTCGGTGCGCTTGAGCGGTCCGGCGACGAAGGGGTTCTTGTCGCTCTCGGTGCGGCAGAACTCGTAGCCAAAATCCTTGCGCATCTGGGCATAGGGATTGTCGACGCCGTTCTTGTGATTCTTGGCGGCAATCATCGCCAGGGCATCGGACTGGTCGCCGTAGCGCTGGAAATAGGCGGCGGCGATATTGCCGAAGACTCCGGCGAAGCCCGCGGGTGTGTCGCCGTCCTCCGGCAGATAGGATGCCTTGAGAAGATTGGCGCCGATCTGTGGCCCGGGCGTCGTCGTCATCTGCTCGACGCCGACCACAAGGACCCGCTTTGCGGCGCCCGCGCGGATCGCCTTGATGCCCTGGTGGACGGCGGCGGAACCGGTGGCGCAAGCGTTTTCCACCCGCGTGGTCGGCTTGAAGCGCAGGCCGTCATCGGCCTGCAGCACTAGGCTCGCAGTGAAATCCTGGGCCGAGAAACCGGCGTTGAAATGGCCGAGATAGATCTCGTCGATGTCGGAGGCCTCGAGGCCGGCGTGTTCGATGGCCTCGCGGGCGACGCGGGTGACGAGCGATTCGACCGTCTCGTCGGCAAGTTTGCCGAACGCCGTGTGCGCCCAGCCGATAATGCATGCGGACATGAAATTCTCCCGATTGATGGCGCCATTTTGGCCGTGCGCGCGCATTTGTAAAGAGACATGGCGCACGGCCACAGCACTGAAACGATTAGGTGCGCGGCTTGTTTCGGAGACCGGTCATCCTACCGGCAGCTCACCGATTGTTGATTGGCGAACGGACAGTCGGCGCTGGCATTGAAGCCGGTGCGAGGTAAAAGAGGCCCATGCCGATCCACCGCCTTCTTCTGCTCTGTCTGATTGCCGCCGCGCTTGCCTTCACCGGGCCGCTGGCGCGGGGACTGAGCGCGCGCGACGCGGCGCAGCCGGCCGTCATCGCGATTGCAGGGTCGCCCGCCATCCAGGCGGGCGGCGTGGCCGCTTCCAAGCACTGCCAGCGCGGCGCCATGGCATGGACGAGCTGCGCCATCGACCTCGGCTATCCGACCGATGCCAGGCAGCTGGCGCTGGTCTCCTCTTTCGCCGCCCACAATCGCTCGCTCTCCGAAATCGGCCGCGGCCTGCGCGAGGGCCGCTTCTTCCGGCCGCCGCGCCTGAGCTGAAACGACAGGCGGGCGTGCCCCGGGCGCGCCCAGTTTCATTCAGCACAGGAATTCGACCCATGATTACCCGACGCCTTTTTCTCGGCGCAGCCTCGATGGCCGCGCTCTCGGGCTGCACGACGACGGGCAGCAGCCGACAAGCCGGCACCGATGTCGCCGTCGAAGCGCAATCCTCCATCATGCCGGCCTTCTATGGCGCGGTGGAGGACGGCGGCTTTCTCATCCCCGCCGTGCCGGCTGGCGTGGTCCCGCCGCGCTACTGGCGCAGGCGCGTTGCCAACCCCTTCCCGCAGGAGGCGGCAGGCACGATCATCGTCGATCCGACGGCGTTCCACCTGCATCTCGTCGAGGAGGGCGGAACGGCGATGCGCTACGGCGTGGGCGTCGGCAAGCAGGGCTTCGCCTGGTCGGGGGACGCCGTCATCCAGTACAAGCGCAAATGGCCGACGTGGAAGGCGCCCGACGACATGGTGGCGCGCAATCCGAAGCTCGAGCCCTATTCGGTCGCCAATGGCGGCATGGAGCCGGGGCTGATGAACCCGCTTGGCGCCCGGGCGCTCTATCTTTTCCACAACGGCGAGGACACGCTTTACCGGCTGCACGGCAATCCGGAGGCGAACTCGATCGGCAAGGCGGTGTCGTCGGGCTGCATCCGGCTGCTCAACCAGGACATCATCGACCTTCACGACCGGGCTCGCAGCGGCGGCAAGGTGATCGTCAGGCCATCCAGGATGCCGGCGGCGTTGAGCTAGAGGCCCGAGAGCCCGATAGGACCGGCACGCCGACCGATGGCCCGCAAGGGCCGTTGGCCGGCGCCGGCAATTGCGGCAACATCAGGCCTCGAGCAGCTTTCTGTCGTATTCGAGCAGCCGCGCCGCCGATGGCCGGGCCTGGCAGCGGGCGACCCAGTCGCGGATGGCGGGCACGTCCGGCGTGGCCTTCGGCATCCATACGAAGGTCGAGCTCAGGAGCAGGTCGGCGGCGGAATACGCGTCGCCGAGAATGTAGGGGGTCTCTTGCAGCTGGTTGGCAAGCCGCGCCGTCATCTCCTTCACGCCGCGAAAGGTGGAGGTCAGGATCGGATGCGAAAGCCCGGTAAGCTCGACCACCATGACCGGCTCCATGACGTCACCATACCAGGCAAGCCAGCTCAGCAGAGCGCCGCGGTCACGATGCCCGATCGGCCGGCCGAGACCGGCGTCGGGAAAAAGCTCGGTGAGATACAAGATGATGGCGCTCGATTCCCAGATCTCCACCCCGTCATGGACCAGAAGCGGCACCTTGCCTTCGGGATGCGGATTGGCCGGATCGGCACTTCCGGAGCCATCGATGCGGGAGATGCCGACGATGCGGATCTCCACCTGGTCGAGAATGCCGAGTTCGTCGAGCAGGCGGACGATGCGTGAGGAGCGGGAATAGGGGGAGTGATAGAGGGTGAGCATGGCAGGCATCCGGATCGGTTTGAGCGTGGACCCACACTGGCAGATGATCCTGTCAGATTTTGTCAGTAATCTTCACCGGTGGTTGATGACCAAGGCCTGACTGTTCAGCGGATCCGGCCGGAATGCATTCGTCGCGGCGTTGCCGGACAGCGCCTGAGCTCAGGCCAGACCTTCGAGCCCATACAAGGCCGGTCGGATCTTTTCCAAGAGGGCAAAGGGATCGGTAAGCGAGGCCACGACATTGATGAAGACGGTGGGCTGCTCGGCGATGAAGCGGATGTGGAGGATGTCGCTTTCGCGGTGAACCAGGCTGCAGCCTATGTAATATTGGGCTTCGCCGATCACGACATAGAAATGGTCCGGGAATTCGGTGAGCCGCGACGTCGCCATCAACCCGCCCTCGGAAATATTGAGAACACGCAGTTGGCCTGTCGCAAGCTTGCGCAGGCCCTTGCGCGGGAACACGATGTTGAGCAAGACCGCGCATTCGCGCCGCTGCCATTTGCGGCTCTCCTGTTCGAAGGCCAGTTTGGTCAGATAATTACCGGGCGCTGCAATAGTGGCTGAAGATGGCAAGGGGAAAATCCTTATTTCTCAAATCTATACGCGTGAGGCGCAGACAAGTTCCCTGATGGGCGGCGAGCCTGCCGGCAAGATGAACAGATCGTTAATTCTGCAGTCCGTCCGGTGCCCCGGTGTGCCGAAAGGCAACAGGCCGGCGCGCAACGGTAACGGCATGGACCCTGCCCGAGCTGCCGCGATCATCGCTCCCGGTCATGCCCGCGCTGCCCTGCCGGCACTCGGGTCGACGGTCTCGGCAAGGCCATAGACATCGGGATCGATCGCTTCGAGGAGTGCATGGCGGTCGGTGAGAGAGGCAACCGTCATGACGAATGCCTCCGGCTGCTGCTTGATGAAGCGTATGTGCAACCGGCCATCCTGACGGTGCACGGACGCACAGGCGATATGGTACTGCTCCGCGCCAATCGAGATGCAGAAACAGTCGGGAATGTCGTCGCGGCAGGCGGACGCAACCATGCCGGATTCGGAAATCATGTGCACATGCAAGCGGCTGCGGATCGGGGCCTCCGCGCCATGCGAGACGACATTGACGTTGACGAGCACGTCGCAGCTGCGCCTGATCCAGGCACGGCTTTGCTGCTCGAAGGCGAGCCTGCTCACATAAGTGCTTGCGGCGATGGTCGCAGGTTGATGATCCATGGACTGATCTTCCGATCCTTCAAGGCCCCTGGCCATGAAAACGCAAAATGATCAAAGTTCTCTTCGGCTCTCCGGCACAGGCATCGGAGAAGAACTGAGAGCAGATTTAGGACTTACAAGTCGTTCTGGCTTTTTCGTTACATTTGAACGATTGAAAAGACTAATGGTTCCATACTTCAACGATAGACGAATAATATTCACGTCCGAAAAACATGGCTCTCCATGCATCATATCTCGCAGCAGACCACCATTGTTTCCATTTCTCACAACTCCTCCCCGCGTCCCTGCCTTGCTGATGGCAGGACCGGGCCACGGTTTTTTCTTGATTGGGCAGTCAATCAAAACTAACGTGCCGGCAAAGGAGAATTTCCATGCCCAAGATCGGAATGGAGCCAATCCGCCGCAAGGCGCTGACCGATGCGGCCATCGAGGCCATCGGCGCGCGCGGCTCGATGGATGTCACCATGTCGGACATCGCCACCCGCGCCGGGGTCTCGCCGGCGCTGGCGCACCACTATTTCGGCTCCAAGCAGGAGCTGATCGTCGCCTCGGTGCGCGCCCTGCTCGCCGAACTGCGCATCGACACCGTGGCCGCCCTGAAGAAGGCGCGGACGCCGCGGGGCCGTGTCTCAGCCATCATCGCCGTCAACTTCTCGCCCAAGCAGTTCTCCGAGGATACCGTGGCGGCCTGGCTCGCCTTCTATGTCGATGCCCACAACTCGGCGCCGATCCGCAAGCTCTTGACCATCTACGGCCGCCGCCTGCACTCGGACCTCGTCAGCGGCCTGTCGCCGCTCGTCGGGGGCTACGAGGCCGCCCGCATCGCCGAGGGCGCCGCCGCCATGATCGACGGACTCTACATCCGCAAGGCGCTCCGGACCGGCGGCGTGCTCGCCGACCCCGTGATGCTGGTGGAGGACCATATCGAGACCCAGATTGCCAGTGTCAGGAGCCTGAGACCATGACGTCGCCCGCCGCCAAGCCCAACATTCTCATCATCATGGTCGACCAGCTCAACGGCAAGCTGTTCCCGGACGGCCCGGCGGATTTTCTGCATGCGCCGCATCTCAAGGCGCTGGCGGCCCGGTCGGCGAAATTCCGCAACAACTACACCTCCTCGCCGCTGTGCGCGCCGGCGCGTGCCTCGTTCATGGCGGGTCAGTTGCCGAGCCGTACCCGGGTGTACGACAATGCCGCCGAATACGTCTCCTCGATCCCGACCTACGCCCACCATCTGCGCCGCGCCGGCTACTACACGGCGCTGTCGGGCAAGATGCATTTCGTCGGCCCGGACCAGTTGCACGGCTTCGAGGAGCGGCTGACCACCGACATCTATCCTGCCGATTTCGGCTGGACGCCGGACTACCGCAAACCGGGCGAGCGCATCGACTGGTGGTATCACAATCTCGGCTCCGTCACCGGCGCCGGCGTCGCCGAGACTTCCAACCAGATGGAGTATGACGACGAGGTGGCGTTCCTCGCCAACCAGAAGCTCTACCAGCTCTCCCGCGAGAACGACGACCAGGGCAAACGCCCCTGGTGTCTGACCGTTTCCTTCACCCATCCGCACGATCCCTACGTGGCGCGGCGCAAGTTCTGGGATCTCTACAACGACTGCGAGCATCTGGCGCCGGAGATCGGCGACATCCCGCTCGACGAACAGGACCCGCATTCCCGGCGGCTGATCTTCTCCTGCGACTACGACAAGTTCGATGTCACCGAGGAGGATGTGCGGCGGTCGCGCCAGGCCTATTTCGCCAATATCTCCTATCTCGACGAGAAGGTCGGCGACCTCATCGATACACTCACCCGCACGCGCATGCTCGACAACACCTATATCCTGTTCTGCTCCGACCACGGCGACATGCTGGGAGAGCGGGGCCTGTGGTTCAAGATGAGCTTCTTCGAGGGCTCGTCGCGGGTGCCGCTGATGATCGCCGGCCCCGGCATCGCCCCTGCCCTCTTGACCCAGCCGACCTCCAATCTCGACGTCACCCCGACGCTGGCCGATCTCGCCGGCGTGTCGATCGAGGAGATCGAGCCCTGGACCGACGGCATGTCGCTCACCGGCATGATGAAGGGCGAGCCGCGTGCGGCACCCGTGCTCATGGAATATGCGGCGGAAGGCTCCTACGCGCCGCTGGTCGGCATCCGCGAGGGCAAGTGGAAATATGTCCATTGCGAGCTGGACCCGGACCAACTCTTCGACCTCGAGGCCGACCCGCTGGAACTCGCCAATCTAGCCAGCGACCCGGCGCACGCCGCCGTGCTCGCCGATTTCACCGTCAAGCGCCTCGAACGCTGGGACATGGCCGGTTTCGACGCTTCGGTCCGCGAGAGCCAGGCGCGGCGCTGGGTGGTCTACGAGGCGCTGAGGAACGGCAATTATTTCCCCTGGGACTTCCAGCCGCTGCAGAAGGCGTCCGAACGCTACATGCGCAACCACATGGACCTCAACGTGCTTGAGGAATCCAAACGCTACCCGCGGGGAGAATGACATGCTGACGGTCTGGGGACGGGCAACCTCATCGAATGTGCAGACGGCGATGTGGACCATCGGCGAACTGGGGCTCGCCTTCGAGCGCCACGACATCGGCCACGCCCATGGCGGCAACGACACGCCGGACTATCTGGCCATGAACCCGAACGGGCTGGTGCCCACCGTGCGCGACGGCGACGGCGCGCCGATGTGGGAGAGCGCGGCGATCGTGCGCTACCTGGCTGCCCGGTACGGCGACGACCGCTTCTGGCCGCGCGACCCCGTGGTGCGGGTGCAGCTCGACATGTGGGCCGAATGGATGAAGACGAGCTTCGGGCCGCTGTTCAGCAAGCAGGTATTCTGGGTGCTCCTGGGCAGGGCCGCCAACACAGACGCGGCCGCCTTCTCCGCCTCCCTCGAGGCGCTCAAGCGGCTGGCAGCGATGCTCGACAGGCGCATCGGCGCCGGACCATATGTTGGCGGCGAGCACCTGAGCTTCGCCGACATGGTCATCGGCACCCTGCTCTACCGCTACTACACATTGGATTTCGACCGCGCCGGGACCCCGGCGCTCGACGCCTATTACGCCCGCCTGTGCGCGCGCCCCAGCTATCGCGAGCACGTGATGGTCTCCTATGAAAGCCTGAGGACACAGCCATGAAAGCCCAGCCACGCGGATCGCACTATATCGGCGGCAGCTACGCCGAGGACACCGATGGAAGGGCCTTCGAAAGCCACTATCCGGCGACCGGCGAGGTGATCGCCCGGCTGCATGCGGCCACCCCTGCGCTGGTCGACAAGGCGGTCGCGGCAGCCCGGGCCGCGCAGCCGGCCTGGGCGGCGCTCAAGGGCGTCGAACGCGGTCGCGTGCTGCGCCGCGCGGCCGACATCATCCGCGCCCGCAATGCCGAACTCTCGCGCATCGAGACGCTCGACACCGGCAAGGCAATCCAGGAAACGCTGGTTGCCGACGCCTCGTCGGCCGCCGACGCGCTCGAATATTTCGGCGGCATCGCCGGCGCCATCACCGGCGAGCACATCGATCTGGGCTCCGACTTCGTCTACACGCGGCGCGAGGCGCTGGGCGTCTGCGCCGGCATCGGCGCCTGGAACTATCCGATGCAGATCGCCGCATGGAAGGCCGCCCCGGCGCTCGCCTGCGGCAACGCCTTCGTCTTCAAGCCGTCGGAAATGACGCCGCTGACCGCGCTGCTGCTCGCCGAGATCCTGACCGAGGCCGGCCTGCCCGACGGCGTCTACAATGTGGTGCAGGGCTTCGGCGATGTGGGCGGCCAGCTCGCCGGCCATCCCGGCATCGCCAAGGTGTCGCTGACCGGCTCGGTGCCGACCGGCGCAAGGGTGATGGCCGCGGCCGCCCCGCTGATCCGCCCGGTGACCATGGAACTCGGCGGCAAGTCGCCGATCCTGGTGTTCGACGACGCCGACCTCGAAAGCGCCATTGGCGGCGCCATGCTCGGCAATTTCTACTCGACCGGCCAGATCTGCTCGAACGGCACCCGCGTCTTCGTGCAGAGCGGCCTGCACGACCGCTTCCTCGAGCGGCTCAAGGCCCGCACCGAGACCATCCGCATCGGCGACCCGCTCGACCCCGAGACCCAGATGGGACCGATGGTCAGCCGCGCCCAGCGCGACAAGGTCATGGGCTATGTCGAGACCGGCAAGAACGAAGGCGCGACACTTGTCACCGGCGGCGACGCGGTGCAGCTGCAAGGCTTCGAGGGCGGCAACTTCATCCAGCCGACCGTGTTTTCCGGCGTCACCGACGACATGACCATCGCCCGCGAGGAGATTTTTGGCCCGGTGATGTCGGTGCTGAAATTCGACGACGAGTCCGAAGCCATCGAGCGGGCCAATTCGACCGAATTCGGGCTGGCGGCGGGCGTCTTCACAGCCGATCTCACCCGCGGCCACCGCGTGGTGGCGAGGCTCGAGGCCGGCACGACCTGGATCAACACCTACAATCTGACCCCGGTGGAGGCGCCCTTCGGCGGCGTCAAGCGCTCCGGCATCGGCCGCGAGAACTCGCGCGCCGCCATCGAGCACTACACCAGGCTCAAGAGCGTCTACGTCGCCACCGGCCCCGTCGACAGCCCCTATTGAGTCTCAGGTGATGGCGCAGTCAAACCACGAGATCGTCGAGATCGACAGCAAGGGAAACGGCGATGCGCTTGAGCACATCGACCGAGCCGGTCTTCTTTCCGTTTTCGATATCGGACAGGTAAGGCTGGGAAATACCTGCGTCTCGGGCAAGTTCGGTCATCGCAAGACCCCGATACTTGCGGAAGGTGCGGATACGGCTGTCCGTTTGCATGAGGTCACGGACGAGCTCGGCGGGCCAGGTTTCCTCCCCTGCCCTGATGCGGGCCATGACCGCATCGGCCTCGCGGCCATCGATCAGGTCCTCGTAGTCCTCCTCTCTCAGGAGAACGTAACCCTTGCCGTCGATCGTCAGTCTCTGAATGTCGCTCATCGTGACCTACTCCTTGTAGATGCCGCCGCGCGGCCCGGCGTCCAGAACCAGAAGGACCACACCGTCGTCGTCGATGATGACGCGGTCCTGGCCGACCCGGATGCGGTAATAACGAGCCCCGGTCAATTTTCGGATATCGACCCGTTCGCCCCGCGCGAAGGCATCCACACTGGCGATAATCGCATCCCGCCGCTTCGGCTGCATCCGCGCGAGAGCCTTGGCGGCGGCCTTCGAATAGACGACCGGTCTCATAGCCAAAATATAGCCCTGAGCGATATTTTGGTCAATTGACTTCATTCACAGCGCTATCCCCATCAGCACGAGCATCAGAGCATGACCATGCAAGCAGACTTCGTCATCATCGGATCCGGTTCGGCCGGCTCGGCGCTCGCTTCGCGGCTGAGCGAGGACGGCAGGCATTCGGTGATCGTCATCGAATATGGCGGCAGCGATTTCGGCCCCTTCATCAAGATGCCGGCGGCGTTGTCCTATCCGATGAACATGGGCATCTACGACTGGGGCTACACCAGCGAACCGGAGCCGCATCTCGGCAACCGGCGGCTGGCGGCACCCCGCGGCAAGGTCATCGGCGGCTCGTCGTCGATCAACGGCATGGTCTATGTCCGCGGCCATGCCGAGGACTATAATCATTGGGCCGAACAGGGCGCGCAGGGCTGGTCGTTCGCCGACGTGCTGCCCTATTTCAAGCGCATGGAAACCTCGCACCAGAACGGCCACATCGGCGGCGAGCCGGGCTGGCGCGGCACCGACGGGCCGCTGCACGTCCAGCGAGGAAAGGCCGCCAATCCGCTGTTCTCCGCCTTCATCGAGGCGGGCCGGCAGGCCGGATTCGGGGTGACGCCCGACTACAACGGTTCGCGCCAGGAGGGCTTCGGCCTGATGGAGCAGACCATCCACAACGGCCAGCGCTGGTCGACCGCCGAGGCCTATCTCAAGCCGGCGCTGAAGCGACCGAATCTCAGTCTGGTCAAGGGCCTGGCGAGAAGGATTGTCATCGAGAATCATCGCGCCACCGGCGTCGAGATCGAAGCCAACGGATCGATTCAGGTGGTTCAAGCACGGCGTGAAGTCGTCATTGCCGCCTCGGCCTTCAACTCCCCCAAGCTGCTGCTGCTCTCGGGCATCGGCCCTGGCGCCGATCTGGCAGCCCACGGCATCGACGTGGTTGCGGACCGGCCGGGCGTCGGCGCCAACCTGCAGGACCATCTCGAGGTCTATGTGCAGCAGGCGAGCACCCAGCCGATCACGCTCAACTCCAAGCTCAACCTGTTCTGGAAGGCCTGGATCGGGGCGCAGTGGCTTTTCCTGCGCAAGGGGCTCGGCACCTCGAACCAGTTCGAGGCCGCCGCCTTCGTGCGCTCGGCGGCGGGCGTGCCCTACCCGGACATCCAGTTCCATTTCCTGCCCGGCGCCATCCGCTACGACGGCAAGGCGGCGGCCAAGGGCCATGGCTTCCAGGCCCATGTCGGGCCGATGCGCTCGCCCTCGCGCGGCACCGTCAAGCTGCGCTCGGCGGATGCCAAGGCGGCACCCGAGATCCGCTTCAACTATATGAGCCACGAGGAGGACTGGCGCGACTTCCGCCATGCCGTGAGGCTGACGCGCGAGATCTTCGGGCAGGCGGCCTTCGATCCCTATCGCGGTGCGGAAATCTCACCGGGCGCGCAGGTGCAGTCGGACGCCGAGATGGACGCCTTCATCCGCGATCATGCCGAGAGCGCCTACCATCCCTGCGGCACATGCCGCATGGGCCGCGCCGATGATCTGAGCGCCGTCGTTGATCCGGAAACCCGCGTCATCGGTGTCGATGGCCTGCGGGTGGCCGATTCCTCGATCTTCCCGCGCGTGACCAACGGCAATCTCAACGGCCCGTCGATCATGACCGGCGAGAAGGCTGCCGACCACATCCTCGGCAGGACGCCGCTGGCGCCGTCCAATCTGGAGCCGTGGATGAACCCGGCCTGGGCCACCACCGACCGGCTGGCCTGATCGGGCTACAGTCGCGACGGACTTCGCAGGCGCGACGGGTCAGCGGCCAGAGGGCATCCAGTCGGGCACTTCGGAGCATCCGAGGCTGACGAAGCGGGAATTGGCGTAGCTGCCGTCGCGCTGACCGTAGAGGACGGGCCCGCCTTCGGGTGTGAGCGTGACGCCACCGGCCGCCCGCAGCACCGCGTCGCCGGCCGCCGTGTCCCACTGCATCAGGTTGACAAGGCGCGGATAGATGTCGGCCTTGCCCTCGGCGACAATGCAGAACTTCAGCGACGAGCCGATGACGGCGGTGTCGTGCTCCGGAATGCCTGCCAGAAAGGTCTCGGTGTCGGTTTCACTGTGGCTGAAGCTCTTGACCGCCGTCGGCCGCGCCGGCATCGGCCGGGTGCGAATGCGCACGCGGCCGATGATGGAGCCGTCGGGCCCGATCTCTGCCGTATCGGCGCCATCCGGCCCGCCGCGCCAGGTCCGGCGCATCGCCGGAGCGTGAACCACGCCGGCGACCGGGACCTCGCCATCAATGAGCGCGATGTTGACCGTGAATTCGTCGCGGCCCTGGATGAAATCCTTGGTGCCATCCAGCGCATCCACGAGAAAGAAGCGTCCTGCGCCGCAATCGGGGCAATGGCCGGCGCTCGTCTGCTCCTCGGCCACCACCGGAATGTCGGGGTAGCGTTCGGCCAGCGCCGCCAGGATCAGCGCCTCGGCGCGCTCGTCGGCGCCGGTGACCGGGGTGGCGTCGGACTTGTAGCTGACCACCGCCCCTGACTGGCGAACCAGCAGGATCTCCGCACCGGCGGCAATCGCGGTGCGTTCGAGAAAATCCAGAAAGGCGGAGTCGATCATGGTCCCGTCCAGCATGTTGGTCGCCAACCCTGCAGTGCCACCGCCGCACGTCCCGGTCAATGCCGGCATGCGAGGCGGCGGCGGCGGGCCGCGCGTTTTTTCCGCCCGTGACGGGAATGCTAGAAATTGAGACCGCTTGCCGCGGCGCAATAGGGTTGTGGTTCCTTGTTTGACGCGACCCTCCGGGGGATCATGCGGGCCACAAAAGGAAGACGCCCATGGCCCCTCTGCACGCAGCCAACAGACAGCCCATCGACTATGCTCCCCGGCCTTCGGCGGTGCAGGACGAGATTGCCGCACTGAACGCGGAGCTGGCGCGACTGCCGCTGCCTGGCCGCCTGCTCAAGGCGGCCAGCCTCGGCCGGGCCGTGTTCACCACCAGTCTGGGTCTCGAGGACCAGGTGCTGACCGCCGTCATAGCCGACACCGGCGCGGATATCAGCGTCGTCACACTCGAAACCGGGCGGCTGTTCGCCGAGACGCTGGAGCTGCTCGAAGCCACGCGCGGCCGCTACGGCATTGCCATCGAGGCGCTCAAGCCCTGGCGCGAGGATGTCGACGGCTTCGTCGCCCAGTACGGACTCAACGGTTTCTACGACAGCGTCGAGGCCCGCCACGCCTGCTGCGACGCGCGCAAAGTGATGCCGCTGGCGCGCGCGCTCGCCGGCGCCGACGTCTGGATCACCGGCATCCGCCGCGGCCAGTCGCGGAACCGCGCCGACGCGCCGTTCGCCAGCTGGGATGCCACCCACGGCGTCATCAAGATCAATCCGCTGGCCGATTTCGCCCTCGATGCGCTGGAAGCGCGCGTCCGGGCCGACGACATACCGGTCAATCCGCTGCATGCACGCGGCTATCCCTCCATCGGCTGCGAGCCCTGCACCCGCGCCATCAAGCCCGGCGAGAACGAGCGCGCCGGCCGCTGGTGGTGGGAGGCCGACGCCAAGCGCGAATGCGGCCTGCATGTCGTGCCCGCCACCGCCCAGATTCAAGGTTGACCCCATGACCATGACCACCACCCATCCGGCGCCCGCCGGGCACCTGAAGCTCGTCGAGCACGGCCGGGGCCGGCCGCCGCTCGATCCGCACCTGAAGGCGCTGGAGAACGAGGCCATCCACATCTTCCGCGAGGTGGCGGCCGAATTCGAGCGGCCAGTGATGCTCTATTCGATCGGCAAGGATTCCTCGGTGCTGCTGCACCTGGCGCGCAAGGCGTTCCACCCCGGCAAGATCCCCTTCCCGCTGCTGCATGTCGACACCGGCTGGAAGTTCCGCGAGATGATCGCCTTCCGCGATTCGGTCGCCGACCGCCTCGGCCTCGACCTGATCGTGCACAGCAATCCGCGCGGCAAGGCGGAGGGCGTGACCCCGTTCAGCCACGGCTCCTCGCGCTACACCGACATCATGAAGACCGAGGCGCTCAAGCAGGCGCTCGACGCCGGCAAGTTCGACGCGGCCTTCGGCGGCGCGCGGCGCGACGAGGAGGCCTCGCGCGCCAAGGAGCGGATCTACTCGTTCCGCACGCCCGAGCACAGCTGGGACCCGCGCAACCAGCGCCCGGAACTCTGGTCGATCTACAACGGCATGATCCGGCCGGGCGAGAGCGTGCGCGCCTTTCCGCTGTCCAACTGGACCGAAGTCGACATCTGGCGCTACATCGAGGCCGAGGAAATCGACCTGGTGCCGCTCTATTACGCCGCTCCGCGCAAGGTGGTCGACCGCGACGGCATGCTGATCCTCGCCGAGGACGAACGGCTCGAGCTGCTGCCGGGCGAGGAAATCACAACCGAGATGGTCCGGTTCCGGACGCTGGGTTGCTTTCCGCTGACCGGCGCCATCCGCTCGCAGGCCACGACCCTTTCCGAAGTCATCGACGAGCTCGAAATTGCCACCGTCTCCGAACGCCAGGGCCGCGCCATCGACCGCGACCAGGCCGGATCGATGGAAAAGAAGAAACGCGAAGGATATTTCTGATGGCCGCCCAGCTTTCCCCCGCCATTGAGCAGCAGACGATCGTCCCCGTGGCCGAAGCCTCCACGGTGACGCGCGACTCGCGGCCGCTGCGCTTCATCACCTGCGGCTCGGTGGACGACGGCAAGTCGACGCTGATCGGCCGGCTGCTGTGGGACACCAAGGCGGTCAAGGAGGACCAGGCCGCGGCGCTCAACCGCGATTCCGGCAAGCAGAACGATCTCGGCCTGCCGGATTTCGCGCTGCTGCTCGACGGTCTGCAGGCCGAACGCGAACAGGGCATCACCATCGATGTCGCCTATCGCTATTTCGCCACCGACCGCCGCTCCTTCATCGTCGCCGACACGCCCGGCCACGTGCAGTACACCCGCAACATGGCCACCGGCGCCTCGACCGCCGACCTCGCCGTGCTGCTGGTCGACGCCCGCACCGGCCTGCTCGAACAGACCCGCCGCCACGCCACCATCGCGGCCCTGATGGGCATCCGCCAGTTCGTGCTGGCGGTCAACAAGATCGACCTGACCGACTATGACGAGGCCGGCTTTCACGCCATCGCGCGGCAGTTCCGCGAGCTGGCGCTGACGCTCGGCGTGCGCAATGTCGTCGCCATTCCGGTCTCGGCGCTGAGGGGCGAGAACATCGTCTATCCGGCGACCGGCTCGATGCCCTGGTATGAAGGCCAGACGCTGGTCGACGCGCTGGAGAAGGCCACCCAGCGCGCCGGCCAGTCGACCGGTTTCCGCATGGGCGTGCAGCGTGTCTCGCGGCCCGGCGAAGGCTTCCGCGGCTATCAGGGCACGGTCACCGGCGGCTCGATCAAGCCCGGCGACAGCGTCGTGGTGCTTCCCTCCGGCGTCGAGGCCAATGTCAGGCAGATCGTCACCTTCGACCTCATCCGCAACGCCGCCGTCGCCGGCGACGCCATCACGCTGGTGCTCGACCGCCCGGTCGACATCGCCCGTGGCGATATGATTGCCGCCATCGACCAGCGGCCGCTCACCGGTACGGCGTTCTCGGCGCGGCTGGTGGCGCTGTCGCCCGACGGCATCGAGGCCGGCAAGCGCTACTGGCTGAAAGCCGGTTCGCGGCGCCAGCGGGTGCAGGTGAGCCCGGTGACGGCCCTCGACCTCGCCTCCGGCGCCTGGTCGCCGGCCACCCGGCTGCCGCTCAACACCATCGGCACGGTGCATCTCGACTTCGAGGAAACCGCGATCTTCGACGCCTACGACACCAACCGGCAGACCGGCGCCTTCATCCTCATCGATCCCGAGACCAACAACACGGTGGCCGGCGGCATGATCGAGGGCAAGCGCGGCCGGCCGGGCAGCCTCGGCCATGACGGCGACCAGGACCGGGTGACCATCACCCTGCCCGCCCATCTTGCCGAAGCCTTCCGCGAGAGCGATTTCGCCCGGGCACACAGGGCGGAGATCAAGGTGTCCGGGCCGGAGGAGGTTGAGGGGGAGTAGAAGACGTATCTCATGTGGGGTTTCTCTGTTTGGCGACGAACCCCACATCATCTCACCAAAGTCGCTACTGATCGGAGCCTGAGAACGGCCTTGACTGATCGCGCTTCATTGAACGACCAATCGACTTGGCTGTTTTCAATCAGAACATGATTGAGTTGTTGGGGCGTAGCCGACTTTGCCAAGGCGGCGGCCGGATCTCTCTGGCCGAGAAGGCTTCGTTGGCTCCCTTGCTTGGTCCCAAGCCGGTGCAGTCCGGATCAGCCAGTTGACTGCGTGGCGCGCGCCACCATCTGGCTGGCGGCACGTCCGGCGGACAGAATGTAGTCCGGATCGCGATGCACCAGCACGGTCGAGAATGCGCCATCCATCAGCAAGACGATGTGACGGGCCAGTTCTTCCGGACCTTCTGCTCCCCGGGCCCGGAATTCCTCACAAAGCCAAGCCTCGAATTTCTTCTTGTGCCCGGCTCCAACCTTCATGGCCGGATGCCCCGGCATGTTCGCCAGCTCTGCAGCTGTACGAAGAAAGCCGCATCCCTTCCATCTAGGATGACGTGCCGAAGTTGAGAGATTGGAGAAAATTGCCTCAACCTTGCCGGCGAGCAGGCCTTCGGCCTCATCAAACCACTTCTTGAACAGAGCAAGGTTGGGCTGATCGCGCGACGCCAGATAGGCCTCGATCAAATCGTCCTTGCTTTTGAAATGATAGTAGAGCGTCTTTTTCGTTACCCCGGCCCTGGCGGCGATCGCATCGACGCTTACGGCGCGAATTCCTTCCCCATAAAACAGCTGGTTAGCGGCATCCAGAATACGGTCTTTCGCGGAGCGGTTCTCTGTGGTCATGGCCATGTATACTACTCAGTGAGTATACGTCAATCCGGAGCGCCGGTATGGTTTTCGGAAACAAGCGGAGACCATTGATAATGGACATGATCACCTATGAGACCAAAGGGGCAATCGCCCTTCTGACACTGAACCGGCCCGAAAAACTCAACGCGCTCAACTATGCCACAAATGAGCGACTGCTGACCTTGCTGGATGAGATCGAGTGCGATCCATCGGTCAGGGCCATTGTTCTGACCGGCGCGGGTGACCGGGCATTTTCGGCCGGCGGCGACATCCATGAGTTCGCGCAAAGCGTCAAAGCAGGCGTGGACATTGCCGTCAGAGATTTTTGCAAGCGTGGCCAGACGATGACGGCCCGGCTGGAGTCTTTTCCGAAACCGATCATCGCGGCTGTCAATGGAATTGCCTTCGGTGGCGGATGTGAAATCACCGAAGCCGTGCATCTCGCCGTGGCCAGTGAGAAGGCAATCTTTGCCAAACCGGAAATCAACATAGGGATTCCGCCCACATTTGGCGGAACCCAGCGATTGCCCCGGCTGGCGGGGCGCAAGCGGGCGCTGGAACTGCTTTTGACGGGCGAAACTTTCTCTCCCGGGCGAGCCTTCGAGTTGGGGCTGGTGAACTCAGTCGTGCCGCATGAGCACCTGCTGCCCGCAGCCTTTGATCTGGCGGAACGCATCATCCGGCATTCGTCTCTCGCCGCCGCGCGGATCATCACGGCTGTTACCAGGGGCCTTAACACCACCATTGAGCAAGGCCTGCTGATTGAACGCGAACAATTCGCCCGCATGGCCGCAACCAACGATGTTCATGAAGGCCTGAACGCCTGGATCGCCCGACGGACGCCACACTACAAAGGAAATTGAAATGTCAGATCACGATTTTCACACAAGCTTCTCCAAACAGACATGGGAGGCATTCAAGACCGCTCAGCGACCGGGTCCACTCCAGATGCTGAACCTCATCCGACTGCGCGACCACGCGGACTACGCCGATGGCCGCGCTTCCACGGGGGCAGAGGCTTACACTCGCTACAGTGACATCAGCGCGCCCGTATTTGAGCTATTAGGCGGCAAGATCGTTTGGCGCGGTGGACACGAATTGACAATGGTCGGACCGCAAAGCGAGGTCTGGCACATTGCGTTTGTTGCAGAATATCCAAGCGTCGGGGCTTTTGTGGACATGATGAAAGACCCGATCTATCGCGAGGCGATGGTCCATCGCCAGGCCGGCGTCCTCGATAGCCGATTGCTGCGATTTTGCGCGAATGCCCCCGGCAACAGCTTTGCTGGCTAAGCGAATTCGGAAAATCATCCTTACCCCAGCCAGCGGCAAATGTACCTCAACTTTGACCATCACCCTGCGCACACATCTCATGGACGTTTCCGTGAAAGCGACTTCGCGGCCACGCATCGCTCCGAGAGCCGGATCGAGAACACCGAATAGCGGATGCGGACGGGCGTCGTCCGTCGGCCAACTGCTATTTTCAGCTGATGAAAAGTTTCATCAACCGGCGCAGGCTTTGTTCATGAATTGAGGCCACCTTGTCTCGATGTTGAAACACACCGCCGAAAAGCACCGGAACGACAGCCGGCGCGTCTATCATGACGCCTTGAGCGCGGCGACCGCCAACAGCGACATTTTGCCCGACAGCGAGCTTGCCGCCGCCAGCAGTTTTGGTGCCAGCTCGCCGGAGCTCATCGAGATCTACGACCGCTATTACTGGGCGGCTCACTCTCTGAAGCCGCGGTCCTGGCTCAAATGGACCTTCTTCTTCAACCTGCTGCTGATCCTCTTCGACACGGTTCTCGATCCCGCCGTACTGGTGCCGAGTCTGGTCATCCGCGGGATCTTCGGATCCTCGATTCTGTTTGCGATCTACATGGTCTGGGGCCAACAGCGGCCGCGTTGGGTCCAGGGGGCGACGCTGACGGCCGTCGCGATCACCGTCATGCTGGAAGCCGGCGCGATCGGCGCCCTGGGGGGCTTCCCCCTCTATGAGCGCTACCTCACCGGCGGACTGTTCACCGTCGCCACCGCGATCCTGTTCTTCCCGATCGAATTCCGCTGGACCATAGCCGGCGTGCTGACCGCCGTGACGCTGCATGTCGCACTGCTTGTGCTCGGCCCGACGACCGAACCCGCGCATGCATTAATGGTCGGCGTCTTCTACAGCTCGGCCATGCTGACATTCGCCACCACCCGCAGGGCGGCGCTGCGCAGCCAGTGGAACGGATTCAAATCCCGCATCCGCGAGCTGCGCGACCAGGCGGAACTCGCCCGGCTCTATGACGAACTGCAGCTGGTGGCCAATCTCGATCCGCTGACCGGGATCCAGAACCGCCGCTCCACGCAAGTCCATATCGACACGATCTGGAATGAGGGAGACAATTCCCAGTCGGAAATCGCCTTCCTGATGATCGATATCGACGACTTCAAGCGCCTCAACGACACCTACGGCCACACCGCCGGTGACACCTGCATCAAGGCGGTCGCGGTCGAAATCCGCGAGGTGCTGCGCGACAGCGACATTGTCTCGCGATATGGCGGGGAGGAATTTCTCATCGTGCTCACCGACACCTCCCCCACTCATGCTGCCGGCGTGGCCGAGCGGATCCGTTCGGCGATCGAATCCCTGCGGCTGGCCGAGCCCGGCAGCGCCACGGCGACGAAGGTCACCGTCAGCATCGGCCTGGCGATCCGGCAGGGGGACGCAACAGCGGAAGCGCTGATGCGACGGGCCGACGATGCGCTCTATGAAGCCAAGCGCAATGGCAAGAACCGCATTGAGGTGGCGCCCCCTGGCGCGGGTTCGGCCGTCCAGGCCTACTCGGTGAAAAGCTCAAGAGCCGAAAAGCCCCGCCAGGTCGCGTGACGATGGCGCCGGGCGGTGAGCGCGGCTACTTCCAGAACGGCTTCACCTTTTCGAGATCCGCCCATCGCTTCCTGGCATCGGTCCAGTTCAGCTCGGCGCGCGTCTGGCTGGCGCCGATGGTCCAGCCTATGGCGCGCTGGAGGGCCAGATCCGGGTTTCCGGCGAGCTCGTATCCCGTGAGCAGCGACTGCGTGGTTTCCGCATCCATGAATCCTCCGAAAATGGCTTGCAGCCGCTTGAGGTGCCGGAGAAACGGTCGGACCCGCCGGGCGCGGTAGACCGGCGCGAGGAATTCCGTCGTGTAGCGCAGCTTCTTCAATTCCTTGCGCAGTTCATGGCGCGCCTCGACTGCCGGGTCGTCGAGCCCGCCGGACTTCGCGCGCACCTTGCGCCAGCGCCGGTCAAGCGCCTTGGCGGCAAAGCCGCCCACCGGCCGGGCAAGCAGTTCGGCCCGTTCGGCGTCGGCCGGTGCCCGCTCGCCCCATGTCTCGATCACCCGGGCGAGATCCAGCAGCAGGGCCTGGGTGCGCGGACCCGCGAGCACGGTGCGCAGGGCATTGCGGCGCTCGGCTGTTTCCACGTCCATGGCCACGAGCAGCGCGGCAAATCCCGGATCCTCGCGGTTTCGACCCGCCAGCGGCGCGACGACGTCGCGGGCGACGGCATCGCTGTCGCGAAGGCGACCAACCTCACGGCCGAGCCAGCGGGCCTCGTTGCGCAGGGCGCGAATGTCCGGCCCGGTCATGACCGGAGCGAAGACAGAGAACAGGCTTCGCAGCCGGCGAAGCCCGATGCGCAGCTGATGGGGTCCTTCCGGGTCTTCGATCCGACAGGTCACCACCGTGTTGACCGAGATCTGCTCCATGCATTCGCGCAGCGTTTCCAGCACCGCGCGATCGAGCGGCCAGTGGGGCGAGAGCGGCACGGACGCGGCCTTGCGCGGCGAAAGCGGCGGCTCGATATGGCCCTGCTCGGCCAGCATGTAACCGCGCTCCGACTTGGAGTGGCGTGAAAACCGCAGGCCGCCAGCGGGCAGCAACTCGCCCGCCAGCCGGAACAGCGATGCCGCTTCGCCCTCGATGAGTTCGATCTCCATTTCACGAAAGTCCGCGGACCTGTCGCCCGCCGAAATTCGGCCGATGTCGACGGCAAGCTCGACCCGGGACCCGTCGGCGAGCGACAGATGACCCGACATGCGCTGCATGCGCGTCCGGCAGACGGGCTCCAGCGCGGCTTCACCGACCAGGCGACGAATGCGCTTGCGCAGCCGCCTGTCGGCAATGACCTCGATGTCGATCCGGTCTTCGGGCACAAGACATTCAAGTTCGGTCGCCCGCGAAAGCCCGCCATGCAACTGCCGCCCGCATTTGACCGTCTGGACCCAGTCGGGACCGTCATGCCGGAGCCGGAGCGCGATCCCCGCGCGTTTGAGATCGTGGCCGGGCGTGTCGAAATAGGTGGAATCGAGCTCGCGCGGCGCCGGCAGCTCCGGACAGAGGCCGAGCTCCACCGCGCGCGGCCAGATCTGCGCGCTCCGGGCCTCGTCGACGATCAGCTTGAGCTCGACCTCGTTCATTGCTCTGCTCCAGACACGGACACACGAACCATCAGCCGCGGCGCACCGCTTCGAGACTGGTGGCGAATTCCACCGATGCCATCAGCTTGCGGCAGCGGGCAAATCGGCGCTCTGCATAGGCGCGGAAATCATCCGCGGGATTGCCGTTGGCGAGCTGGATCAGTCCCCACAGGGTCCACAGAAGATCGCACATCGCCTTGTAGATGACCATGCGACCGCGATCGGCGGGAGCAGGCACGCCGCCGAAATAGGCATCGAGCAACGCCTCGTCCTGGTCGGCGTCGAATTCGCCCTCCACCGACAGGTCGCCGAGATCCCACATCGGATCGTTCATGCCGGAATATTCCCAGTCGACGATCCAGATGCGTTCGCCCGTGTCGAGGAAGTTCTCGCACAGCGGGTCGCAATGGCAGGTGACGGACGGCAGTGAACGGGCGGCGAGCGCGGCACGGACATTCTCCGCCAGGGCTACGGCATCATGATAGCCATGAGGCAGCGCCACGTCCTTTTTCGACAGGATCGACAGATAGTCGTCGATCATGGCGAAGAGGTCGAAGGTGGAGGGGAATTGCGCGCCCGAGCCGTGCAACTGCCTGAACGCCTCCCCGGCGCGGCGCACCGAGCCGGGGTCGTCGCGGAAGGCCCTCGGCGACATCGTCCTCGCCCCCTCGATGAAACAGGTGACCATGATGCCGGTGGCGGCATCGACATGGACCACCTCTGGGCTGACGCCGGCGCCGGCCGCCTCGCGCGCCGCGACCGCCTCATGGGCGCGGTTGATGTACTCCTCCGTGCCCTTGCCCGGCAGCCTGAGGCAGTAGTCGCCGACGCGGAAGACAAGATTGGTCAGGCCGCCGAGCCGTTCGACCGGACCAATGTGACCGTCCAGCGCGGCGATGGTCGCCAGCGCATGCTGAAGCCGGTGTTCGGATTCCGTGTCCATGCTCTCGCCTCCGCCGGCCCGGCCCGCCGCAATATCTTGTCCGGCACAGTTTCACAAAGTCCGGGCCAAGGTTATGGTTTGGCAGGCAAAGATGCAATCGCGATCGGAGAACGCAATGAACGACCAGGACAAGACGGCGCGGCTCAGCGGGGTCTATTCGGCGCAAAAGCCCGAGGAACTCGCCAGTCTCTACAACGACTGGGCGGAGAACTACGACGCCGACATGTCCAAGGTCGGCTACCGCCACCCGGCGATCGCTCTCGCCATGCTCGCGCGCCATGTCGAAAAAGGCGCGGCGCCGCTGCTCGACGCCGGCGCCGGCACCGGCCTGATCGGCGAGTGGCTGGCGATCCTCGGCTATCCCGAAGCCGAGGCGCTCGACATCTCCGAGGGCATGCTCAAGGTGGCCGAACGCAAGCGCATCTATACCGCGCTGCACCGGGCACCGCTCGGCGGCGAGCTGCCGTTTCCGAGCGACCGTTTCGCCGCCATTATCTCGACCGGCGTGTTCACTGCCGGCCATGTCGGATCGGAAGGGCTCGATGACCTCGTCCGCATCTGCCGGCCCGGGGGCGTGATCGTGCTGACCATCAAGGATCTCATGTGGGCGAGCAGCTTCGGCGCCCATGTGGCCTCCTTCGAGGAAAAGGGAATGCTCAAGCTGATCGACGACACCGGCCCCTACATCTCGATGCCCGGCGAAGCCGGCACCGAACCGAGCCGCTGTGTGGCAATGAAGGTACGGTGAGGGGGAAAGCGGCCGATTTGCAAAAATGAAAGACAATATTTAGGGATCGCGCCGCTTAATGGGTGCTACCACCGCCCTGCCCGGCCGGCCGAGATCCAATGAAAGCGACGTTCATGACCATGCAGAGATTGCGCACCACGACCCTGATGCTTGGCTGCGGAGCGGCGATGCTTGTGCTGCCGCTTTCGGCCTCGGCCCAGGACGCATCGGCGCCGGGCATCGGCTTCGAAGTCGGCCTTGGCGGCATGGTGGCACCCAGCTACGAGGGCTCGAACCGCTATCTGCTCAGCCCCTATCCGATCATCAGCTTCAACTATCTCAGGCTCTCCAACGGCTTTTCGCTCGGCGGCGGCGACAACGAGGGCCTCAACTTCCGACCGTCCTTCCGCTACATCGGCGAGCGTGACGCCGGCGACGAGCCGGCTCTCACCGGCATGGAGCCGGTCGATGCCGCGATCGAGCTCGGCGCCGGCCTCAAATACACCGCCGGCCCGGTCAGCGTCTTCGGCGACGTCCGCTACGGCGTGTCGG
Source organism: Hoeflea marina (assembly GCF_003182275.1). Taxonomy (GTDB): domain Bacteria; phylum Pseudomonadota; class Alphaproteobacteria; order Rhizobiales; family Rhizobiaceae; genus Hoeflea; species Hoeflea marina. The sequence goes on along the minus strand of NZ_QGTR01000002.1, from coordinate 826,257 downwards.
GCCACCACGGCATCGTGGCGGAAATCGGCGCGGACTATCTGATCGAGCCGGTGTCGCGGCTGACGCTGTCGGCCGGACCGCGCCTTTCCTTCGCCTCGGCCGACTACATGAATGCCTATTTCGGCGTGACCCCCGCGGAATCGATCACGTCGGGCTACTCGGCCTACAGCGCCGGCGGCGGGCTCAAGTCGGTCGGCGTGGCGGTCAATGCGCGCTATGATTTCAACGACCATTGGGCGGGCGAAGCCGGCGCCAGCTGGAACCGACTGGTGGGCGACGCGGCCGATTCGCCGCTGATCGCCGCCGGCTCGAAGGACCAGTACACCGCCCGCATCGGCCTGATCCGCAAGTTCCAGATCGGGTTCTGATCCTGGCCGCCCCTCCTGATTTGCCAAAGGGCGCGAGAGAGATTTCGCGCCCTTTGGTTTGCCTGTGATCCGGCTGCGCCGAAAACATGGCATTGCGCTGCCCGCTTCCGGAGATCAGGCCTTCACCCTCGCGTTGTCCGGATCGACCGGCGGTGCGAGATGGATGCGCGCCGGGAATTTCGCGAGCGCGATGACCAGTTCGTAATCGCCCCTAGCAAGGAAGTCATCGGACACGCCGTCCTCGTCGCGGACGTAGCCGTAGCCGATGGATTTTCCGACCGTGTAGCCGTATCCGCCCGAGGTGAGATAGCCCACCGGCTGGCCGTTGCGCAGGATGGTCTCGCGCCCGACCAGCACCGCATCCGGATCGTCGATGACGAAAGCGGCCAGCCGTTTGGTCAAGGGCTTGCCGGCAATCGCCCGCAAGGCCCTGGCGCCGATGAAGTCGATGTTGGACTTCAGCTTCACCGCCCAGCCGAGTCCCGCCTCGAAGGGGGTGTCGTTGGGGGTGATGTCGGAGCCCCAGGCGCGGTAACCCTTTTCGAGTCTCAATGATTCCAGCGCCCGGTAGCCCACCGGGCGGATGTCGAACGGCGCACCGGCCGCCATCAACGCGTCGAAGACCTCGCCGGTGGCCGCAATCGGCACATGCAGTTCCCAGCCGAGTTCGCCTACATAGGTGACGCGCAGCGCCCGGACCGTGTGGCCGGCGATGGCGATCTCGCGGGCATGGCCGAAGGGGAACGCCACGTTCCCGACACCCGCGTCGGTGACCTTCTCCAGCACATGGCGGGCGTCCGGCCCCATCAGCGACAAGGTACCGAAGGTCTCGGTGATGTCGGTGAGCGTGACATCGCCCCCCTCCGGCAGGTGCTCGCGGATCCAGGCCAGATCATGGGTGCGGAAGCCGGTGCCGGTGACGATGTAGAAGCGCTCCTCGCCGAGCCGCGCCACGGTCAGGTCCGCCTCGATACCGCCCCTTGAGTTGAGGAGCTGCGTGTAGGTGAGCCGGCCCACCGGCCTGTCGATCCTGTTGGCGCAGATCCGGTTGAGTGCAGCCAGCGCGTCCGCGCCGGTCATTTCGTACTTGGCGAAGGAGGACTGGTCGAAAATGCCGACATGCTCTCGCACATGGCGATGCTCGAGGCCCACCGCATCAAACCAGTTCTGCCGGCCCATCGCGGGGATGTCGCGCGGCTCGACGCCCTCGGGCGCGAACCAGTTCGGCCGTTCCCAGCCGAGCTTGGAGCCGAAGACGGCGCGGTGCGATTTCAGCCGTTCGTAAAGCGGCGAGACGATGCGGGGCCGCCCCGAAGTGTACTCCTCGTGCGGGAAGCCGATCGTGTAGTGCTTGCCGTAGGCCTCGAGCGTGCGGTCGCAGACCCATTGCCGGTCGCTGTGCATCCCGGCGAAGCGGCGGATGTCGACCACCCAGAGATCGAGCGGCGCTTCGCCCGCCATCACCCATTCGGCCAGCACCCAGCCGGCGCCGCCGCCCGAGGCGATGCCGAAGGCGTTGAAGCCGGCGCCGACATACATGTTGTCACATTCGGGTGCTGCACCGAGGATAAAATTGCCGTCCGGCGTGAAGCTCTCCGGGCCGTTGATCATCTGCTTGACGCCGACCTGGCCGAGCGCCGGAATCCGCTCCATGGCCTGAGTCATGTGCTGCTCGAAATGGTCGAAGTCGTCGTCGAAGAGCCGGAACTCCCAGTCGCTGGGCACGTCGCCCGTCGTCCAGGCCTGCGGGTTGGGTTCGTAGCCGCCCATCACCAGGCCTCCGACCTCCTCCTTGAAATAGGTGCGCCGGTCGGGATCGCGAATGGTGGGCGCGTCGGACGCGAGCCCCTCGATGCGATCGGTGATGATGTACTGGTGCTTGACCGGCTGCAGCGGCACGTTGATGCCGGCCATCGCGCCCAGCTGCCGGGCCCACTGGCCGCCGCAGTTGACCACCTTGTCGCAGGCAATGTCGCCCCGGTCGGTCTTCACCGCGACGATGTGGCCCTCATGCATGTCAAAGCCGGTGACACGAACATTTTCGTGGATTCTGGCGCCGTGCATGCGCGCGCCCTTGGCCAGCGACTGGGTGATGTCCGACGGGCTCGCCTGCCCGTCGGTCGGCAGCCAGCTGGCGCCGACCAGATCATCGACATTCATCAGCGGCCACATGGCTTTCACCTCGGCGGGCGAAAGCAGGTGCATGTCCATGCCGAAGGAGCCGGCAGTGGTGGCGAGCCGCTTGAATTCGGTCCACCGGTCCTCATTGGTGGCAAGCCTGAGGCAGCCGGTCATCTTCCAGCCGGTTTCGAGCCCGGTCTCGGCGTCGAGCCGCTTGTAGAGATCGACCGAATATTTGAGCACCTTGGTGATCGAGGCCGAGGAGCGCAACTGGCCGACCAGGCCTGCCGCATGCCAGGTCGAGCCGGAAGTGAGCTTGCCCTGTTCGATGAGCACGACATCGGCCTTGTGATCGCGGGCCAGATGGTAGGCGGTGGAGCAGCCGATGATGCCGCCGCCGATGACGACGATCTGGGCTCTGTCCGGGAGGGTCATGGATGGATCTTTCCGTTGGTCTTGATGCCGTGGGTGGTTCGCCAATTGTCGAGGGCGGATTGAAAGCGGGCTAGGTTCTCCGCCGTATAGGCCTGATAGTCGACGCCGGGGGCATCGAGATGCAGTTCGGAGACGAGGCTCCACAGCGTTTCGCGCAGCAGCGAGGCACACTGCATGGCTTCGAAGGCGCGCAGGAAGGCCGCGTCGGGCGCATGACCGATGCAGGACTGAATGAGTTCGGCGGATTGCTCCGCGGCCATGCCGGCATTGGAGGCGGCGCCGGCGATGTCGAACAGGGCGGTGTTGAAGCCGGAATATTCGAAATCGATCAGCCAGAGCCGGGAGCCGTCATCCATGAAGTTGGCCGGGAGCAGGTCATTGTGGCCGAAGACGACGGGCAGCGGCACCTGCGCCGCCTCGAATTCCTCGGCCATCGCCAGCCAGAAGCCGAGGCGTTCGGCCATGCGCGAGCCGCCCTGCTCCAGCGTACGGGCATAATCGCGGATGACGTGGAAGACCCAGAACATGAAGCCGGGACCGCGGACATGGCGCGGCATGGTGCGGTGAAAATCGCCGATGAAACGGCCGATGCGACCGGCATTGGCGCACACATCGGCGGCGTCCAAGGTGCGCGCGTCGATGAACTCCGAGACCATGATGCCGGGTTCGGCATGTTCCACCCTGGGGGCGAAACCCGCCTCATGCGCGGCGCGCGCGGTCATGATCTCGCGTTCGCGGATGACATGGTGGAAGGGATAATCACTGCCGAAGCGCACCACATGGCGGCCGGCACGGTCGGATACCAGCCAGCTTTCATTCGACAGCCCGCCCTTGAGCGGCTCGATGGCGATGGCGCCGGAAAAGCACGGCAGCGCCCGGATGCGGTTTTCGGTTGCGGGTCGAATGATGTCCGCCATGACGCTCACTCCAGCCCCAGCCGGGCCCGCACCCGGCCGGCGCCGGCCGAGATCAGCCGGTCGGCGATGATGGCGATGAAGGCCACTGCGAGGCCCGCCACCAGCCCCCTGCCCGTGTCGGCCTTGGTGAGTGCGATGTAGACTTCCTGGCCGAGATCGCGGGTGCCCACCAGCGCGGTGATGACCAGCATGGAGAGCGCGAACATGATGGTCTGGTTGAGACCGAGCATGATTTCCGGAAAGGCGAGCTTGAGCTTGATGCGGGTGAGCAGCTGCCACTCGGTGCAGCCCATGGCGCGGCCGGCCTCAATCAGCCTTGGGTCGACCTTGCGGATGCCGAGCACGGTGTAGCGGATGGCCGGCGCCACGGCGAAGGCAACGATGGCGATCATGGCGGTGAAATCGCCGACGCGGAACAGCATCACCGCCGGCATCAGGTAGACGAAGCTCGGCAGCGTCTGCAGCGTGTCGATGATCACCTGGACCACCGACCAGAGCCGGTCGCGCGAGGCGGTGACGATGCCGATCGGGATGCCGATCAGCGAGGCGATGATGACGGAGATGCCGCAGAGATAGACGGTGATCATCGCCTTCTCCCATTGCCCGGTGGCGGCGATGAGAAACGACAGCCCCGCCGTCAGCAGCGCCAGCCGCAGCCCGCCCAGCCTGAAGCCGGCAAAGCCGAGCAGGCCGACCACGCCGAGCCAGGGCAGCGTCGCCAGGAGCCGCTTGAAGGGAATGAGGATGTTGAGCAGCACCGCGTTCTTGGCCGCTTCGAGCGTGTCGAAGTAGTTGACATTGATCCAGGCCACCACGTCGGACCAGAAGGCGCCGGTGGAGAGCTGCATGGACTGCGGATAGGTGTGCACCCAGGGCAGCACCAGCGCCAGCAGGCTGGCGATGCCGATGGTGGCAAGCGCCGCCAGCAGATAGGGATGGCGGGCGGCGAAACCCTTCCGCGCATCGGACTTGAGCGGCGTCGCCAGCCGGTGGGCGGCGGCCTGGCTCAACCGGTCGAGCGCGATGGCGAGCGCGACGATCGCCAGGCCAGCCTCAAGCCCGGCTCCGAAATCGAGGCGCCGCAGCGCCGCCAGAACGTCGAAGCCGAGACCGCCGGCGCCGATCATCGAGGCGATGATGACCATGTTGAGCGACAGCATGATCACCTGGTTCATGCCGACCATCAGGCTTTCGCGCGCCGTCGGCACCAGGATGCGCCAGGTCATCTGCCGCCGGGTGCAGCCGACCATATTGCCCAGGTCGATGACCTCGGAGGGCACGGCGCGCAGCGACAGGATGGTGATGCGGGTCATCGGCGGCGTCGCATAGATGAGCGTTGCGATCACCGCCGCCGTCGGGCCGAAGCCGAAGAGGAAGAGCACCGGCACCAGATAGGCGAAGACCGGGATCGTCTGCATCAGGTCGAGCAGCGGCGACAGCGCCCGCTCGAAGCCGCGCCAGCGGACGGCGGCGACGCCGCAGAGCAGGCCCAGAATGACGCCAAGCGGGGCGGCCACCAGGATCGAGGCCAGCGTGGTCATGGCGCTCGACCACTGGCCGAAGACGGCTATGAACAGGAAACAGGCCGACACCAGAGCCGCCAGCCGCCGGCCGCCCAGCGCATGGCCCATCAGGGCCACGGCCCCGACCACCGCCAGCCAGGGCAGCGGCGGCAGGATCTGTACGGCAGACGAGCCGCTGCCCTCCAGGAAGCCGGTCGACAGCAGGCTCTGCGCCAGCCGGTAGGGCAGTTCGACGATGGCGGAGATGAAGCGGGTCATGTCGGTGAAGCTGAACAGGCCGAAGGTGGCGTCGTTGATCAGCCATTTCATCGCCGCCGAGATCCAGCGCGCCGCCGGCACGGTCCAGCCGCGCGGATAATCGAAGGCCCAGCCGGCGAGCGACCGGCCATAGAGCCAGAAGCCGACGAAGGCGATGAGCACCACTCCCCAGACGACCGGCACGCGCGACGCGTGACTTGCGGACCACGGGCCGGCCGCTGGGGAGGAGAGGTGTGCGTCCGGGCTCGCCATGCTCAGCCCTTCAGCATCAGGGAGACGACGGCGTCGCGGTGAAGCGTGCCGATGACGGCGCCGTCGGCACCGGTGACGCCCAATTGCGAAGCGCCGTCGAGAAACAGGGGCGCCGCCTCGGCGATGGTGGCGCGGGCGTCGACCTTCGGACCGGCGTCTTCGGAGCCGCCGGCCGTCATCAGGCTTTCGGCACGCACCACCTTGGCGCGGGTGACGTTGCGGGTGAATTCGGACACATAGTCCGTCGCCGGCTTGAGCACGATCTCCTCGGGCGTGCCGGCCTGGACGATCACCCCGTCCTTCATGATGGCGATGCGGTCGGCAAGCCTGATCGCCTCGTCGAAATCATGGGTGATGAAGACGATGGTCTTCCTCAGCACCGACTGCAAGCGCATGAACTCGTCCTGCATCTCGCGGCGGATCAGCGGATCGAGCGCCGAGAACGGCTCGTCGAGGAACCAGATCTCCGGCTCGACGGCAAGCGAGCGGGCGATGCCGACGCGCTGCTGCTGGCCGCCGGAGAGCTGGCGCGGAAAGGCGTCCTCCCTGCCCGCAAGCCCGACCAGATCGATGACCTCGCGGGCGCGGGCCTCGCGCCCTGCCCGGCCCATGCCCTGGATGTCGAGCGGAAAGGCGACATTGTCGAGGACGCTCAGATGCGGCAGCAGCGCGAAATGCTGAAACACCATGCCCATGAGATGACGGCGGATCTCGATCATGCGCTGGCTGGAGGCGGCAAGCAGGTTCTCGCCCTTGAACAGGATCTCGCCGCTCGTGGGCTCGATCAGCCGCGACAGGCAGCGCACCAGCGTCGATTTGCCGGAGCCCGACAGGCCCATGATGACGAAGATCTCGCCCTCGCGCACCTCGAGATTGACATCGCGGACGGCGCCCACCAGGCCAGCTGCGGCCATGCCTTCGCCATCGGCGGCGGTGCCGCCCGCCTCGAGCCAGGACCGTGCATCGGCGCCGAACAGCTTCCACACATTGCGGCAGACTAGTTTGGGGTCGGGGAAGCTCATGTCGGATCCATCGGCATCGCGGGCGGGCAAGCGCCTGGCTGGCCTCGACCGCCCGGACCTGCGCCCGGTTCGGCATCACGGGTCGAACTGTGGCAAGATCCCGCGCGGCGGCAAATACTCGTTACGCCTGCCGCCGCGCGGTCCACCAGTCCTTCGGTTGAATCAGGAATTCAGGGCTTATTTCTTGATCCAACCCGACCATCGATCCTTGTTGGCCGCCATCCAGTCGGCGACCACGGCATCGACCGACTTGCCGTTGAGATCGACCTCGGTGATCATCGACCCCATCTCGTCATTGTCGAGCGTGAACGCCTTGACCGCCTGATAGGCGCCGGGCCACTTGTCCTTGACGCCGGACCAGCCGACTTTCCAGATCTCGCCGAACGGCTTGCCGCAGTCATAGGCCATGTCCGGGTTGGAGCCCCACGCCGGGTCGGAATAACACTCGGCGGTGTATTCCGGGAACTCGACCCATTCGCCCTTGTACTTCGCCGGGGCCCAGTGTGGCGCATAGATCCACAGCATGATCGGCGCTTCGCGCTGGTAGGCGCTCTCGAGTTCGGCGAACAGGGCCGCATCGGTACCCGCGTGAATGACCTCGAAGGGCAGGTCCAGCGCCTCGACGCGTTCATCGTCAAAACCGCCCCAGGTGACCGGACCGCCGAGATAGCGGCCCTTGGGCGCGGTCTCCGGAATCGAGAAGGCCTCGGCGCAGGCCGGCTCCTTCAAGGCAGTCCAATCGGGCAGGCCCGGGCATTTGGCCTTCATGTATTCGGGATACCACCACTCTTCCTTGGCCTTCATGCCGGTCGGACCGAAATTCTCCACCTTGCCGGTGGCGGTCGCCGCGTCCATCGCCTCACGGCCGGTGGTCTCCCACATCTCCATGGCGATATCGAGATCGCCGGTCTCGAGGCCGGCGAACTGGGCGAGATAATCAGCCTGCACGTATTCGATCGAATAGCCCGCCTGCTTGAGCACCTCGCCCATGATATTGGTGGTGATGAGCTGGCCCGTCCAGTCATGCAGGGTGAGCGTGATGGTGTCGGTGGATTCCTGGGCGGACACAGCCGAGAGCGCCACGCAGGAGGCCGCCGCCATGGCCAGCGCCGCCGCGCCGCATCTAAGCGATCTCCGGACCGTATTCGTGGATGACTGCATGCTGTGCCTCCTGTTCGCCCGATGAATGGTTTGTGCCGGCGACGCTTGTCCCGGGCCTGCCACTCAAACGGGGAGGCCTGCTGGTGCGCACTCTCGTTCTCAAGGGGTGGATCCCACACCAGCTTCAGGATCTTGTCAATCAAGTTTTGTGGTTATTTCTGCCTTTTGTGCCCGTTTGATGCCGATGTGGTTGCCAATATCCGGGTTTCTGCATAGAAAACGGGCGAAGAACCGATGAAGCCCGCCGCACCCGGAGTGAACAAGAGATGCTGTCCAAGCGCCACACGGAAATCCTGCGGCTGCTGTCGGAGGAAGGAACGATCACCATCGCCGACCTCGCCGCACGGCTGAGTGTCTCGCTGGAGACGGTGCGCCGCGATGTCAGGCCGCTCACCCAGTCGGGCGCTGTGCAGAAGATGCACGGCGCGGTCGGCCTTGCCGGCCAGCTGGGCGAAGCACCCTTCCAGCGCCGCATGCGCGAGCACGCCGACGCCAAGCGCGCCATCGCCCGGACCATGGCCGGCATGATCCGCGACGGCGATTCGATCATGCTGGACACCGGCACCACCACCAGTTTTGTCGCCCGCGAGCTGCTCGGTCACCGGAGGCTGACCGTGGTGACCAATTCCTCAGACATTGCCAGGACGCTGGCCACCGTCAACGGCAACCGTGTCTACATGGCCGGCGGCGAGCTGCGCAGCGATTCCGGCGCCGCCTTCGGCGTCTCCGCCATCGAGTTCATCGCCAAGTTCTCCGTGGCGCACGCCATCATCTCCGCCGGCGCGGTGCATGCCGAGGCCGGCGTGATGGATTACGATCTCGAGGAGGCGGAATTCGCCCGCATGGTTCTGTCGCGCGGCGAGCGGACGCATGTGGTGACCGACAGGAGCAAGTTCGGACGCCGCGGGCTGGTGTCGGTCTGCGGCTTTTCGGGCATCGACCACCTGGTCACCGATGCGGCGCCGGACGCCGAGATAGCCACGGCCCTGGAAACCGCCGGCGGTCGACTGATGCTTCCCGCCTGACGGCGCAGGGGCGCACATCGGATCGGCGGCGGCCCGTTTGAGGGCAGATCGCCCACCAGACAGCCAAAAGTTTATGCAGATACAAGCCTGTGCACAGCCAGGGGCGAATTGGCTCCGCGATTGCTTGACAGCGCCAGGGCCGCGTGCACTCTATTTCGTTCCATCCGGCTGGCGGGCTGAGGCCTGCTCATGACCAGAGGTGTTTGAAAACGCTACAATAAATGATCCGGGAGTGTCTTGAATGAAACATCTATCCAAACTGTTGGCAGCGGCCACAGTGTCGACCATGCTGGCCTTTCTGCCGCAGGGCGCGCAGGCGGAAACACCCGCCGATACGCTGATCCAGGCCTGGGCCATCGATGACATCATTTCGCTGGATCCGGCGGAAGTGTTCGAATTCACCGCCTCGGAACTGCTGGGCAACGCCTATCAGGGCCTGATCGGCTATGACGTCAAGGACGTCTCCAAGATCTTCGGCGTCGTGGCGGAGAAATGGGAAGTCTCCGAAGACGGCAAGACCTTCACCTTCACCATCCGTCCGGGCATGAAATTCGCCTCCGGCAACCCGATCACCGCCGAGGACGCCGTCTACACGCTGCAGCGTGCGGTCAAGCTCGACAAATCGCCGGCCTTCATCCTGACCCAGTTCGGCTTCTCGGCCGACAATGTCGACGCCAAGATCCGCAAGACGGGCGACATGACGTTCGAATTCGAGATGGACAAGAACTACGCGCCGACGCTGGTGCTCTACTGCCTGACGGCGACCGTCGGCTTCATCGTCGACAGCGAGCTGGTCAAGAGCCATGAGGTCGACGGCGACTTCGGCTACAACTGGCTCAAGACCAACTATGCCGGTTCGGGCGCATTCTCGATTCGCGAATGGCGTGCCAACGAAGTCGTGGCACTCGACCGCAACGACAATTATTCTGGCGACGCCGCGCCGATGGCGCACGCCATCTACCGCCATATCCCGGAAGCCTCCACCGAACGGCTGCTGCTCGAGAAGGGCGACATCGACATCGCCCGCAAGCTCGGCCCGGACGAAATCCAGGCGCTCTCGAGCAATCCCGACATCGCCATCGACAAGGGCGTCAAGGGCTCGATCTACTATCTCGGCCTGAACCAGAAGAACGAGTATCTCGCCAAGCCGCAAGTGCGCCAGGCGCTCAAGTATCTCGTCGACTACGACACCATCGCCGACACGATCATGAAGGGCATGGTCATCAAGCACCAGGCCTTCCTGCCGCTCGGCTTCCTGGGCGCGCTCGAAGACAATCCGTTCTCGCTCAACGTGGAGAAAGCCAAGGAACTGCTGGCCGAAGCCGGTCTGCCCGACGGCTTCTCGGTGACCATGGACACCCGCAACACGCCCGACATCACCGCGATGGCGCAGGCGATGCAGCAGACCTTCGCCGAGGCCGGCATCAAGCTGGAAATCATCCCCGGCGACGGCGGCCAGACGCTCACCAAGTACCGCGCCCGCACCCATGACATCTATATCGGCCGCTGGGGTCCGGACTACCAGGATCCGCACACCAATGCGGACACCTTCGCGCGCAATCCGGACAATTCCGACGACGCAAAGTCCAAGCCGCTGGCCTGGCGCAATGCGTGGGACATTCCGGAAATGACCAAGAAGGCCGATGCGGCGGTGCTGGAACCCGATGCGGACAAGCGGGCGGCGATGTATGTCGAACTGCAGAAGGAATCTCAGGAAACCTCGCCCTTCGTCATCATGTTCCAGGAAATCGAAGTCATCGCACGGCGCAAGAACGTCGAGGGCTTTATTGTCGGACCGTCGTTCAACGACAACTCGTTCAAGGCTGTGACCAAGTAAGTGACGGACATGACCATTCAATCGGAAGGGCGCGCAAGCGCCCTTCCAGGCTGGCTTTTCAAGCTCGGCAAGCTGACGGCTACCGTGGCGTTCACCCTTTTCGGCCTGCTGCTGGTCACCTTCCTGATCGGCCGCGTGGTCCCCGTGGATCCGGTCCTGTCCGTGGTCGGTGACCGCGCCTCGCCATCGACCTACGAGAAGGTCTATCTGGAGCTCGGGCTCGACAGGCCGCTGTACGAACAATTCTATCTCTACGCCAAGAAGGCCGTGACCGGCGACTTCGGCGAAAGCCTGCTCACCAAGAAGCCGATCATCTCGGACCTGGCCCGCGCCTTCCCGGCCACGCTGGAGCTTGCCACCGTCGGCATCATCATCGGCACGCTGCTCGGCATCCCGGCCGGCGTCTGGGCGGCCGTGCGCCAGGGTCGGCTCATCGACCAGCTGGTGCGGATCTTCGGGCTCGTGGGCTATTCGGCGCCGATCTTCTGGCTCGGCCTCATGGGTCTCCTGCTGTTCTACGCCAAATGGGAACTGGTCGCCGGTCCCGGGCGGATCGACATTTCCTATGAGTACTCCTTCACATCGACCACAGGGCTGATGCTGCTCGACACCGCCATGCAGGGCCAGTGGGCGGCCTTCCGCAACGTGGTCTCGCACATCGCGCTGCCCGCCTGCCTGCTCGGCTATCTGTCAATGGCCTATATCGCACGGATGACGCGAAGCTTCATGCTCAATGAACTGGCGCAGGAATATGTGGTCACCGCCCGGGTCAAGGGCGTGGCCGAATGGCGCATCATCTGGGTGCACGCGCTCAGGAACGCCGCAGTGCCGCTGGTGACCGTGATCGCGCTGTCCTACGCCAATCTGCTCGAGGGCTCGGTGCTGACCGAAACCGTGTTCGCCTGGCCCGGCCTCGGACAATACCTGACCAATTCGCTGCAGAATGCCGACATGAACGCCGTTCTCGGCGGTACGCTGCTCATCGGCATCGTCTTTGTCGGTCTCAACATCTTCTCGGATCTGCTCTACACGCTGCTCGATCCTCGCGTGAGGACACGGCTTTGACATCGCTCGACACCCTTCCGGCAAAGCCCGGCCTTCGCCAATGGCTGCTCTCCGAGCAGCCGAGTTCGCGACGGCAGGCCCGCTTCGGCCAGTCCTACCGCGCCTGGCTCGCCTTCCGCTCCAACCGGCTCGGCATGATCGGACTCGGCATCGTCGTGGTGCTGGTGCTGGTGGCAATCTTCGCCGGCTTCATCGCACCCTACGATCCGCTGACCGGCGGCGACCTGCGCACCGCCCGGCTGCTGCCGCCCTCCTGGGATCACCTGATGGGCACCGACGACCTCGCCCGCGACATCTTCTCGCGCATCGTCTACGGTTCGCGGGTCACGCTGGTGGTCGTGGCGCTGGTCGCAGCCATCGCCACGCCGGTCGGCTTGCTGGTCGGCACGTCGGCGGGCTATTTCGGCGGCTGGGTGGACACCGTGCTCATGCGCGTCACCGACATCTTCCTTGCCTTTCCGCGGCTGATCCTTGCGCTGGCCTTCGTGGCGGCCCTCGGGCCCGGCATCGAGAACGCCATCATCGCCATCGCGATCACCTCCTGGCCGCCCTATGCGCGACTGGCGCGCGCCGAGACGCTGACCATCCGCAACGCCGAGCACATCGACGCAATCCGGCTGCAGGGCGCTTCCTCGCTCAGGATCATCTGGGGCCATGTGGTGCCGCTGTGCCTGCCCTCGGTCATCATCCGGGTAACGCTCGACATGGCCGGCATCATCCTCACCGCCGCGGGGCTGGGCTTCCTCGGCCTCGGTGCGCAGCCGCCGCAGCCGGAATGGGGCGCGATGATCGCCGCCGGCCGCCGATTCCTCATCGACTTCTGGTGGGTCGCGACCATGCCCGGCATTGCCATCTTCATCGTATCGCTCGGGTTCAATTTCCTCGGCGACGGGCTGCGCGACGTGCTTGATCCGAAGGCGCAGAAATGAGCCCGCTTCTCGACGTCAGAAACCTGCGCATCTCCTTCCCCTCCCGGCAGGGCCCGGTGGAAGTGGTGCGCGGCGTCTCGTTCACGCTCGGGCGCGAGCGGCTCGGCATCGTCGGCGAAAGCGGCTCCGGAAAGTCGCAGACCGGCCGGGCGCTGCTGGGGCTGACGCCGCCCTCGGGGCGCGCCACCGCCGACAGGCTGGAATTCGACGGCGTCGACCTCCGGCACGCCACGCCGAAGACCTGGCGCTCGTTGCGCGGCGCGCGCATGTCGATGGTGATGCAGGACCCGAAATTCTCGCTCAACCCGGTGATGACCATCGGCAAGCAGCTCATCGAGGCGGTGAAACTGCATGGCGGCAAGGCGGAGGCCCGCGACAAGTCGCTGGCGATGCTGGAAGCCGTGCAGATCCGCGACCCGGAACGGGTGATGGCCGCCTATCCGCACGAGCTCTCCGGCGGCATGGGCCAGCGCGCGATGATCGCCATGATGCTGGTCACCGAACCGGACCTGCTGATCGCCGACGAGCCGACTTCGGCACTCGACGTCACCGTCCAGATCGAGGTGCTGCGCATTCTCGACAATCTGGTCACGCAGCGCGGAATGGGACTGATCTTCATCAGCCATGACCTGCATCTGGTCTCCACCTTCTGCGACCGGGTGCTGGTGATGTATGCGGGTCAGGTGGTCGAGGAAATCGATGCGGCCGACCTGCAGAACGCCAGGCATCCCTACACCCGCGGCCTGCTCAACTGCCTGCCGAAGATCGAAGGCGGCGTGCGGCCGCTGCCGGTGCTCACACGCGACGCCGCCTGGCTGAAAGCGGGGGGCTGACCATGGCGATGCTCGATATCCACGACCTGGCGGTCACCTTCGGCCACGGCGCCCGCGCCGTGCACGCGTTGCGCGGGGTCTCGTTCAGCGTGAACGAAGGCGAGAGCTACGGCATCGTCGGCGAGAGCGGCTCGGGCAAGTCGACGGTGCTGCGCGCCATCTGCGGGCTGACGCCTATGAGCGGCGGCACGGTGACGCTTGACGGCAAGGCGCTTGCCACTCCGCGCGACCCGGCCTTCTACCGCCGGGTGCAGATGGTGTTCCAGGATCCCTACGCCTCGCTGCATCCCCGCCACACCATCGACAGGGTGCTGTCCGAACCGCTGGCCATCCATGGCTTCGACCGGCGCGAGAACCGCATCGAGCAGGCGCTCGACGAGGTCGGCCTCGGCAAGGGCTTCCGGTTCCGCTACCCGCATCAATTGTCCGGCGGCCAGCGCCAGCGCGTGGCGATCGCCCGGGCGCTGATCCTGGAGCCGAAGGTGCTGCTGCTCGACGAGCCCACGTCGGCGCTTGACGCCTCGATCCAGGCCGAGGTGCTCAACCTGCTCGACCGGCTCCGCGCCGAGCGCGGGCTCACCTATGTGCTGGTCAGCCACGACCTTGCCGTGGTCGCCCATATGTGCGAACGCCTGCTGGTCATGCAGCACGGCCTCGCCGTGGAGGCGCTGACTCGGGAAGCCCTGCAAGCCAGCCGGGCCACCCAGGACTACACACGAAATCTGATGGCCGCGAGCCTTGGCTTCACCCGAGCCGCCATTCCAGCCTGACACAGGACCGCACAATGACGATGATTCCGGTTTTCGACGGACACAATGACTTTCTGCTGCGCCTGTTGCGCGCGCCGGAAAAGCGCGGCGCGACATGGCTCGAGGGCGACGGCAGCGGCCATCTCGACCTGCCGCGAATGCGGAAGGGCGGCTTTGCCGGCGGCTTCTTCGCCATCTACATCCCCTCGCCGCCGGAGGATCGGCCCGACGACCGCGACGACCTGATGGACAACCCGCCCTACGCGCTCGACCTGCCGCGGGAGCTCGATCTCGGCTATTCCCAGACGGTGGCGCTGGCGATGGCGGGTCATCTCCTGTGGATGGAGCGGTCGAGCGAGGGCCGGTTCAGGATCTGTCGCACGGCCTCCGAAGTGCGGGAGACGATCACGCGCGGCGCGATTGCCGCCATCATGCACATGGAGGGCGCCGAGGCTATCGATCCCGATCTTGATTCACTCTACAGCTTCCACGCCATGGGCCTGCGCTCGATCGGCCCGGTGTGGAGCCGGCCGACCGCCTTCGGCCACGGCGTGCCCTTCGTCTTTCCGGGCACGCCCGACACCGGGCCGGGCCTGACCGACGCCGGCAAGCGACTCGTCAAGACCTGCAATGAACTCAGGGTCATGATCGACCTGTCGCATCTCAACGAGAAGGGGTTTGACGATGTCGCCAAACTCTCCGACGCACCGCTGGTCGCCACCCATTCCAACGCTCATGCGGTGACGCCGTCGACACGCAATCTCACTGACCGGCAGCTGTCGATGATCGCCGAATCCGGCGGCATGGTCGGGCTCAACTTCGCCACCGTGTTCCTGCGTCCCGACGGGCGCCGTTCCAGCGACATGACGCTCGAGCCGATGCTGCGGCATCTCGACCACCTGATCGGGATCCTCGGCGAGGATCATGTCGGCATGGGGTCCGACTTCGATGGCGCAGCCATTCCCGACCCGATCACCGATGTCAGCGGCCTGCCGGCGCTCACCGAGGCAATGCGCGTCCACGGCTATTCCGAGGAGCTCGTCAGGAAGCTCTGCCTCGACAACTGGCTGGGACTGCTGGACCGGACGTTCAGGGACTGAGTTCCGGCCTGGTGCTATTTCCGTTTCCCGCAATCGGAGCGCGGAGTTCGCCCTGCCGCCGCGCGACGCGCCTGGTCAGCTCATAGTTGGCGGAGATGAGGCGCATCATCTCCGCAATCTCCTTCCGGACAACCCGCAGCTCGTCCAGGTTCAGCTTGGCCTGCTTTGCCAGGAAATCCAGGCTGACAGCATCGGTCGGCATGATCTCTAACCGCGGGACAATGACCCGCCTCATTCTAGCGCGCATCGGCCAAACCACAAACACCGGTCTGGCAGATCCCGAGCCGCCATCCCGGCAACACTCCCGGTCCGCCGCAAAGCGTCACGCCACCTCTTCGATGCGAGCCTCGATGTCGCGGCGCAACAGCGCCACATTGCGCTTGTTGGCCTTGAAGCCGATGTCGAAGAGATCGCCCAGCAGAGGCACCGCGCCGATGGCGAGATCGATGCCGGAATTGAGCGCCATCTGCATCAGCGTCATCCGGCGGGCCCCGAGCCTGTGACCCTTGTAGAGCAGGTAGGCCGCCGGCAGCAGCGTGACTGCATCGCCGACGCCCGGCACCAGGCCGAGAATCCCGTCCCAGCCGATGCGCATGCCGATGCCCGGGATGCGGAACTGCGAGTCCAGCGCATTGGCAAGGGTGTCGAGCCTGGAGAGCTCGCGGCGCAGTTCCGCGCTCATCGGCGTGCGATGATCCAGACGGCGTGGACGATGCCCGGAATGTAGCCGAGCAGCGTCAGCAGCAGATTGATCCAGAAATGCTTGCCGAGGCCCTCCTGAAGGAACACGCCGAGCGGCGGCAGCAGGATGGCGATGAGAATGCGAACGAGATCCATGGGTGGGTTGCCTGTCTTGCAAAAATTCGGGGCTCGCAGGCTGAACGTGTCGAGCCGCAAAGGGTTCCGCGGCAGCCAATCGCAGACACTGCCTATTGGCATCCAGTCCTAGTCAAGTCCGGGAACCGTCGGACCCGTCATACTCAGGCCTGTCCCAAGGATCTGCTGGTCCTTGTGCGAGGTGCCGTCCGTGCGCCTCGACGGACGGAACATCTTGCCGGCCCTGGCGTTGTCTGCGCAACATGAGGTTCCCACATATGAAAATCCCCCTGATCGCCGCCGCCCTGTCGCTTGCCGCCCTGGCCCTGCCCGCCCAGGCTGCCACCCGCGACTTCTTCTCCGACCTGTCCGGCCAGTGGTCCGGGTCGGGCAAGGCCTATCTCGCCAAGATGGGAGATGTCTCGGCGACCTGCAAGCTGTCGGTCGACGGCGCCTCGCGCACCGTGGCCATGAGCGGCAACTGCGGCCTGCTGGTGTTCCGCCAGGCGCTCGGGCTGAAGCTCAAATCCACCGATGGCAACCGCGTCACCGGTACCTACACGGGATCGAAGACCGGTCCGGCGCGGCTCAGCGGCGCGGTGAAGGGCCAGCGGCTCAACCTGGCCGTGGCCTGGAATGGACCTGTCAACGGCGACCGCGCCGCGCAGATGGTGTTGACCCGCTCGGGCGAGAACAGTTTTGAGCTGACCGTGATCGACAAGGTCGACGGCCAGACCCGCAACACGTCGCGCTTCTCGTTCCGCCGCAATTGAGCCGCCGCCGTCGGCAACGCCGGAAGTAAGGATTTGCCGCGGGATCCGGAGGCTGCGCTCACAGCCGCCGGGCGCGGCTCACGCCCCCTTCGGCCGGAACGCCTTGAGCACGTCGTCGCGCGTCTCGATGCGGCCGGCGCCGATGAGATCCAGGCAATAGGGCACGGCCGGGAAGACGGCGGTCAGGCAGGTGTCGATCGCCGCCGGCTTGCCGGGAACGTTGATGATCAGCGTCCGGCCGCGCACGCCGGCCGTCTGCCGCGACAGGATCGCGGTCGGCACTTCCTCGAAGCTCACGCGCCGCATCAGTTCACCGAAGCCCGGAAGCTCCATGGTGATCACCTCACGCATAGCCTCGGGCGTGAGATCGCGCGGTGACGGTCCGGTGCCGCCCGTGGTCAGCACCAGATCGGCGCCGTCCTCGTCGCAGAGCGCGATCAGCGCGTCGCGCACGCTCTGCATGCCGTCGGGAATGATCTTGCGGACGATCTCGCACTCCGAGGCGATCACTTTGCGCAGCCAGGCTTCCATGGCCGGACCGCTCAGATCCTCGTATTCGCCGCGGCTGGCGCGGTCGGAAATGGTCAGGGCAACGATCTTCATGTCGGTCTCCGTGGTTCGGCGCTTCTTATCCGAGTTTCGCCGCGGCTCCAACTCCACGCGATTCACACATTTCGGAGGTGGCCGGACCGGGACGGAAGAGAGAGCGTGCCGCCCTTTGGCGCCGGCGGCATGAGGGCGAAGAGAGAGGCCGCAGGAACGTCAGGCACCACTGCGGGCTTCTCCACACACTCCGAGCCAGCGCGTCGCGCCGCACCCTCACCCGTCGCCCCGGCCGCCGAGCCGGGGGCCCAGCCACCGCGCGTCAGCGCGTTGAGAGACTCCTTTTCGAGGTGACACTCCAGGAGTCCCCCGGCTCGCGGGCCGGGGTGAAGGCGTCAAGACGCTGAAATTGCTTCCTCTCCCACAAGGGGAAAGGTGGAAATGCGGAGAGCGCGGCACCCTGCCTCCCCCTTGAGGGGGTCCGCAGGACGGCGATTGGACCGGCGGAGCCGGGACAGAGCCGGTGGGGGTGCCGGGATCCAACGCAGATTCGGCTCTCGCTGATGGTTCGCGACCCCCACCCGGATCAGCTTCGCTTACGCTCGCTTCTCCGACCTGCCCTCAAGGGGGAGGTAGAAATCCTGTCCAGACCGGATAGCTGATTTACAGCCTGCCATTCGACTCTCTCGCATCGTCTTTCCACGCCGAAATCGCCTGCCCAATGCTGGACATGACACAAGCCATGGCTATTGTCGGCACTGCTTTCCGCGTAGCCGAATCCCGCCCCAAAGGACCTTTCCGTGACTCTCGACACGTCCCGTCTCGATTTCGCCATCGCCCTTTCCAAAGCCGCCGGCGCCCGTGCGCTCGAGGCCTTCGGCTCCATCGACAGCCTGACGATCGAGAGCAAGGGGCATCAGGACCTGGTGTCGAACGCCGACAAGGAGACCGAGGCCTTCGTCCGCGCCGAGATCGCCAAGGCCTATCCCGACGACGGCATCGTCGGCGAGGAAGATGCACCAAAGCGCGGGACGACCGGCTGGGACTGGGTTATCGACCCGATCGACGGGACGGCCAACTTCGTCCGCGGCATCCCGCAATGGTGCGTCATCATCGCGGTCACCTACAAGGGCCGCACCGAAATCGGCGCCATCAACGAACCCTGCTCGGGCGAGACATTCTCGGCGATGCGCGGCCACGGCGCCTTCGTCAACGGCAAGCGAATGGCGGTGTCGAAGTCGGTGAGCCTGTCGGACGGCTCGGTCGGCACCGGCTTCTCCGGCCGCAAGAATCCGCGCGGCATCGTACCGATAATCGCCGACCTCATGGATGCCGGCGGCATCTTCTTCCGCAATGCTTCGGGTGGGCTGATGCTGTCCTATGTCGCCGCAGGCCGATTGATCGGCTATATCGAGGAGCACATGAACTCCTGGGATTGTTTGGCTGGATTGCTGATGATCGAGGAAGCCGGCGGCAGAATCGTCGAGCCGGATCCGGAGACAGTGCTGATGTCGGGCACGATGGTGCTGGCGGGAGCACCCGGCGTCTACGACGCAATCGCCGAGATCGCCCACCGGCATTTCGTCAAGTAGAAGCTGCTTGAACTCCTTGCCGGACTGATTCACAAATGACCGGCATGCGGCTGGTCCCACAGGGTTTTTGGGCAAATCGACATCGCAGCATGAGTTATAGAAACCGGTTCTATCGATCATGAAAATGCGGTATGATGAGTTATAGAAAGGACTTCTATAGCTCATGCCCTGGAACTGGCAGCATCCGGATTGGCCGCAATTTACCCATGACAGCGCGGCGCTCGCCCCATTGGAGGCGCAGTTTCAGCGCCAGTCAGGCATTGTCGTGGGCGCGCTGAAACATGTCAGTGACAGCCAGAAAGATGATCTGATCGTCGAGCTTATCAGCACCGAGGCCGTCAAGACGTCGGAGATCGAGGGCGAAATCCTCAATCGTCAATCCGTGCAGGCATCCATTAAACGGAATTTCGGACTGGGAGCCCCCTTCCGCAAGGCGACGCCCGCCGAACAGGGCATCGCCGAAATGATGACTTCGCTGTACAAAACCTTCGACGATCCGCTGAGTGATCTGGCGTTGTTCCAATGGCACGAAATGGTCACAAGCGGGCGGACGGATCTTGGCGATATCGGGCGCTACCGGACCCATGACGAGCCAATGCAGATCGTGTCGGGAGCCGACTACGACGCCAGAATTCACTTCGAAGCGCCACCCTCCAGACAGGTGAAGGCCGAGATGGCCCGGTTTCTTGACTGGTTCAATGGCAGTGGGGCGCTGCCGCCGGTCACCCGGGCAGGAATCGCGCATCTCTATTTCGAATCCATCCATCCGTTCTTAGACGGGAACGGGCGTATCGGTCGGGCCATCGCGGAAAAGGCGCTCTCGCAAAGCCTGGGACATCCAACCCTACTGGCGCTGTCGCATACGATCCAGGCCGACAGAAAGGCCTACTATCTCAATTTGCAACAATACACCAAGGCCCCGGAGATCACCGTCTGGCTCGTGTATTTCGCGAAGACAATCCTGAAGGCGCAAGACTATTCCCTCAGCCTGATCGAGCACCTGATCGCCAAGACGAAACTCTATGTCCGCTTGCGCGGGCAATTGAACGAGCGGCAGGAAAAGGCGATTGCGCGGATGTTCCGTGAAGGACCGGACGGCTTCAAGGGCGGCCTGAGCGCCGAGAAATATATCGCCATCACGGGAACATCGCGCCCCACGGCAACCCGCGATCTTGCCGACCTGGTCCTGAAAGGGGCCTTGACGCGGACCGGAGAGCGTCGTCATGCGCGCTATTGGCTGGGTGGGCTGACCGACAGCGGCGGATAGGCCTTGCTGCAAAGGCTCAGTCTCTGCGCCTGATATCTCTCTGTCTATGGAAGTGCCCTCACGGCACGATCAGCACCGGCCCGCGCGCGGGGAAGCTCAGCCCGACCGCGTCGCCGGCCTTGATCGGGGCGTCGACATCGCCGCAGATGGCGAAGATCTCGCCGGCCCCGCTCTGGACGACGCATTCGAGATGGCTGCCGGCATAGGTAACCTTCTTCAGCGTGGCGGGCAGGCTGTTGGGGGTGCCCGCCGGCGCGATCTCGATGCGGTCGGGGCGGATGGCAAGCCGCCCGGGACCGACGGGCAGGCCGCGCGCAGCCAGCGACAGCGTCACCGGTCCGAGCGCGACGGTGGCGGTCTCGCCGTCCACCCTGCGGATCTCGCAGTCGAGCAGATTGGCCTCGCCGATGAAGTCGGCGACGAAGGCGCTCGCCGGCGCATCGTAGAGATCGCGCGGCGTGCCCTCCTGGGCGATGACGGCGTTGTTCATGACGATGATGCGGTCGGAGACCGCCAGCGCCTCCTCCTGGTCATGGGTGACATAGACCACGGTCAGCCCCAGCGTCTGCTGGATCTCGCGGATCTCCTCGCGCACATGGCGCCGGAGCTTGGCGTCGAGATTGGAGAGCGGCTCGTCGAAGAGCAGCACCTGCGGCTCGAGCACCAGGGCGCGGGCAACGGCGACGCGCTGTTGCTGGCCGCCCGAGAGCTGGCTCGGCAACCGCTCGCCAAAACCGTCGAGGCCGACAAGCTTCAGCCCGGCGATGGCGCGATCGCCGATCTCCTGTTTGGCGAAACCCGAGAATTTCAGCCCGAACTCGACATTCTCGCGCACGCTCATATGCGGAAACAGCGCATAGGACTGGAACACCATGGAGACGTCGCGATCGGTGGCGGGCAGCGCGGACACGTCCTCGCCGCCGATCAGGATCTGGCCGCTGGTCACCATCTCCAGCCCGGCGATCATCCGCAAAGTGGTGGTCTTGCCGCAGCCCGAGGGACCGAGCAGCGTCACCAGCCTGCCCGGCTCGACGAACAGCGAGACCTGGTCCACCGCCGCCACCCTGGCATTGGGATAGACCTTGGTGACGTTCCGGAACTCGACAGAGGCAGCCTTGCCCTTGATGTCAGTCATTCAACCGCCTCCTGCGATGGCTTGATTGGCGCCGCCCGCGGGCAGGCTGACATTGGAGCGCCAGCCCGCCTTCTGCGGATCGCCGCCGATGTCGCGCCGGCCGATGTCGCGGCGACCGACGGCGAGCTGCATCAGCCCGATGACGACGAGCATGACGAAGATCATCATGGTCGCATAGGCGATGGCGATGCCGTACTCATTGTTCTCGACGCGGCCGACGATGTAGCTGGTGGCCATGTCGTAGCGCGCCGAGACGAGGAAGATCACGGCGCTGATCGCCGTCATGGCGCGGACGAAGGAATAGACCAGCGCCGCGAGAATCGCCGGCCGCAAGAGCGGCAAAATAACCTTGCGGAAGGTCTGGAACGAGTTGGCGCCCAGCGTCAGCGCCGCCTCGTCGAGGCTCTTGTCCAGCTGCGACATCGAGGCCACCCCTGCCCTCACACCCACCGGCATGTTGCGGAAGATGAAGGACAGCACCAGGATGATGCCGGTGCCGGTGAGCTCGATCGGCGGCACGTTGAAGGCGATGACATAGGAGACGCCGATCACCGTGCCGGGAATGGCGAAGGAGAGCATGGTGCCGAACTCGAAACCCTGCTTGCCGCGGAAATTCTGCCGGACCAGCAGATAGGCGGTTATCAGCCCGATGACGGCGGTCAGCGGCGCCGAGATCAGCGAAATCATGATCGTGGTGAAGAAGGAACTCCAGGCCGAACCCGACCAGTGGATGCCGAATTCGTTCCAGCCTACGGAGAAGGCCTGGATGTAGTGGGCGAGCGTCAGCGAATTGTCGATGCCCCAGAGCCTGACGAAGCTGGCGTAGAAGATGGTGGCGTAGACAATGACCGTGAAGACGATCCAGAGGCCGGCGATGGTGAAGATGGCGAGCGCCACCGGCCGCGGCAGCGGCGGATGCACGCCGGCGTCACCCTTGCCGGACACGGTGGTGTAGGACTTCTTGCCGAGCCAGAAGCGCTGCGCATAGAACGCCGTCAGCGTGAAGGCGAGCAGCACCAGCGCCAGCACCGCTGCCTGGGCCTGGTCGTACTGCGCGCCGACGATGGCGAAGAAGATCTCCGTCGACAGCACGTCGAAATTGCCGCCCAGCACCAGCGGGTTGCCGAAATCGGCCATGCTCTCGATGAAGCCGAGCAGGAAGGCGTTGGCAAGGCCGGGCCGTATCAGCGGCAGGGTGACATGGACGAAGGTCTGCCAGCGGTTGGCGCGCAGAGTCTGCGCCGCCTCCTCCATCGACGGGCTGACTCCCTCGACGACGCCGATGAGAACCAGAAAGGCGATCGGCGTGAACGCCAGCACCTGGGCGATCAGCAGGCCGGGAAGGCCATAGACCCAGCGGGTCGGCTGATAGCCGAAGACCTCCGCAAGGCCCTGGTTGACGGCCCCGGAAAGTCCGAAGAGCAGGATGATGGCAAGGCCGATCACGAAGGGCGGAGTGATGATCGGCAGCACGGTGAGCGCGCGAAGGGCGTTGCGGAAGCCCATGCTCGTCCGCGTGGCGACGAGCGCGAAGACCAGTCCCAGCAGTGTGGTGACGATGCCGACGACGATCGCGAGGAACAGCGAATTCCATGCCACCCCGCAGCGTCCCGATCCCGACAGGCAGTCGAGGCCCCAGAGCCTGGCGGCAAACAGCTTTCCGCCGAAGGAGCCCAGCGAATAGCCGCCCTTGTCGGTGAGCATGGCGTTGGCCAGCATCTGCAGGATCGGCACGAAGATGAACAGCGTGACCATGGCGACGACGAAGACGATGGAGCTGACGACGAAGACATCGCCGCCGACCGCGCCGCGGGCGGCGATGCCGAGCGACATGAGGAAAAGGAAGGAGCCGCCCACCAGCAAGGCGCCGTAGCCCATGCCGAACTGACGGTCGCCGAGCTCGCCGAACAGCGCGGTCATCCACTCGAAGCGCCAGCCGCGCAGGCCGATGCCGTAGCCCTGCAGGAAGAACCAGACGAGGCCCAGCGCGCCGACGGTGATCAGGAGTGTGGCGAAGAACGGGTCGCTCTTCTGCCGCCGCCAGGCCAGGAGCGGCAGCGCCAGCAGCAAGGCCATGGGCGCCAGCCAGGGCGTCTTGCCCTGGCCGACAAGAAACAGCGCCGGCGCCAGCTCGGGCTCCATGGGATAGCCGCGGGACAGCCAGCCGAAGGCGAAGAAATTGCTCTCCAGCCCGTACCAGGGCAGCACGGCGAAGCCGAGCCACCCGACCGCCATCCACAGGACGACGGTCGGATGCAGGAGGTGGTCCTTGCGGTGTCGCTTCACAGTCTATTGCGGCAGCGTGGAGACGTCTTCATCCCACTTTTGCAACAGCCGCTTGCGCTCGTCGGAGGAGCCGTATTTCTTGAAATCGTAATCGATCAGCTTGATCGACGAGAGATCCGGCGCCATTTCCGACTGGGTGGCGTTCTTGTTGGACGGGACCTGGAAGGACTTCACATCCTTGGCGCGCGACTGCACCTCTGCCGTCAGCGCCCAGTCATAGAACTTCTTGGCCGCGTCCATATGGCGGGCGCCCGAGATCAGCGACATCGAGCCGATTTCGTAGCCCGTGCCCTCGCAGGGGGCGACGGTAACGATCGGGAAGCCGCTGGCCGTCTGGGCGACGGCGTCATGCATGAAGACGATGCCGATGGTGTTCTCGCCCAGCCCAGCCGCCTTGATCGGCGCCGAGCCGGACTTGGTGTACTGATTGATGTTCTTGTGCAGCGCCTTCATGTAGTCGAAGCCGCCCTCCTCGCCGAAAAGCTGCACCATGGTGGCGAGCGTGGTGTAGGCCGTGCCCGAGGAGTTCGGGTTGGCGATCTGGATGTGGCCCTTGTATTCGGGCTTGGTCAGGTCCTTCCAGCAGGCCGGCACCGGGAGGTTGTTCTTTTCCAGCAGGTTCTTGTTGTAGCCGAAGCCGAGCGCGCCGGAATAGATGCCGATGGTGCGGTCGCCCGCCGATTCCGCCTGGCGAACCGCCCAGTCATTGAGCTCGCTGCGCATGGGCGAGACATAGGCCTCGGTCAGGCCTTCCTCGGCCGCCTGCAGGTGCGGGTCGCCGGTGCCGCCCCACCAGATATCGCCCTTCGGATTGGCGCTCTCGGCCTTGACCTGGGCGAAGGTCTCGCCGGAGCTCTTGCGGGTCATGTCGACGGTGATGCCGGTTTCCTCCTCGAAGCCGCGCGCCATCAGCTGGCACCAGGCCTCGTCGGCGCTGCAATAGAGCGTCACGCTCTCGGCGCGGGCGGCACCCGAACCGGCAAGCAACAGGGCCGCCATCGCCGCAGAGGCGTAAAGTGTTCTTTTCATGATGTTTCCTCCCAAAAACAGTCCTGATCTCCCAGGCATTCGCAAGACTGCTGCGTTTTTGAAAGGAATGCAATCGCGACTGTCACAAATCCGTCATAAAAATGTCATGTGCGAAGTTGCATGGAATAAAAAAGCCAAATGCGATTGCAAGGCCAGGTGCCATCGCGCAGGAATTGCGGAGCGGGCCCGGACGGCGCTGCGGACGCCGTCCGGATTGATCGGGGGGGTGGCGTCAGGCGGCGAGTGCGGCGCGGGTCCTGCCGATCATGAGGGCCGCACGGGCGGCCTCGCGGCCCTTCTCGACGAAATGCGCCTTGTAGATCGCCCTGTGGTGATCTGTCTCCTGGTAATGGTGCGGGGTCAGCGACACCGAGAGCACCGGAATGCCCGAATCCATGCCGGCGCGCATCAGCCCGTCGACCACCGCCTGGGCCACGAAATCGTGGCGGTAAATTCCACCATCAACGACGAAAGCTGCCGCGGCAACAGCGCCATAACGGCCCGATTGCGCGAGGTCACGGGCAAGCAGCGGCATCTCGAAGGCGCCCGGCACGTCGAAGACATCGACCTGGGAGGCGGGAATGAGTTCGCAAAAGCCGGCGAGCGCCTGATCGACGATCTCGGCGTGCCAGTTGGCCTTGATGAATGCATAGCGGGTGTGTGTCATTTGGATCTCCTTTCAGCAACAGACACGTCACCCAAGGCGATCACGAGCCGGCGCGTCCGCCATCGCTGGCGTCCGTTTCGGCGCGTTCTCTCTCATCCGGACTGTGACCGTCGGCCCAGGCATCGCACCTGGTCTGCTGACCCCTGCCCGAAGGAAGGGCGCTCGCGGGCTCGCCGCTTGCGCAGCATACCGCCGGTGGGGAGTTGCACCCCGCCCTGAGAACGGGGCGACACTGGCGCAAAGCCATTCTCCTGGCAAGTCTCCGCTGGCGCGAAAGACGGGAAAACCGCCGACGCAGCGTCAAGCAACCGGCGCCCCGGAGCCCGGCCGCTCACCATGGCGCGGGCCGGGGCCGCCCAGCCGAGAGGCAAGATGCGAATTCGCCTCAACATTGTGCAGAACATCGAGGAGCGCTGTTGCCAAGGGCGATCTTGCGTTTTATCTTTTGGTCAAAAAACAAGCCGGGTACAGCCACACTCTCTCCGCAACAGGGACGATCAGCCATGTCAGATTTCATCACTACCCTTTTCCAGCGCCGCCAGATCCTCAAGGGCGCGGCGGCCGGCGCGGCGCTGCTCGCGCTTCCCGGCTTTCTCACCTCCGTGCGCGCCCAGGGCGCAAAGCTGAAGGTTGCCGCCATCTACACCGTGCCGGTGGAGCAGCAGTGGGTCAGTCGCATCCACAAGGCCGCAAACGCCGCCGTCGAACGCGGCGACATCGAATACGTCTATTCGGAAAACACCTCCAACACCGACTATGAGCGGGTGATGCGGGAATATTCCGAGGCCGGCCACGACCTCATCATCGGCGAGGTCTTCGGTGTCGAGGACGCCGCGCGACAGGTGGCGGCCGACTATCCCGAAACCGCCTATCTGATGGGCTCGAGCTTTGCGCCCAAGGACGAGCTGCCGAACTTCGCCGTCTTCGACAATTACATCCAGGACGCGTCCTATCTGTCGGGCATCATCGCCGGCGCCATGACCAAGAGCAACAATATCGGCATGGTCGGCGGCTTCCCGATCCCGGAGGTCAACCGGCTGATGCATGCCTTCATGGCCGGCGCCAGGGAGAGCAATCCCGAGATCAAGTTCCAGGTCGCCTTCATCGGCTCCTGGTTCGACCCGCCCAAGGCCAAGGAAACCGCCTTCGCCCAGATCGATGCCGGCGCCGACGTGCTCTATGCCGAACGCTTCGGCGTCTCGGATGCGGCCAAGGAAAAGGGTATCCTCGCCATCGGCAACGTCATCGACACCCAGGCCGACTATCCGGACACCGTCGTGGCCTCGGCGCTGTGGCATTTCGAGCCGACGCTCGAACACGCCATCGAAATGGTCAAGGCCAAGACCTTCAAGGCGGCCGACTACGGCAAGTTCTCCTTCATGAAGGAGGGCGGCGCGTCGCTGGCGCCTTTGGGCACGTTCGAGGGCAAGGTCCCCGAGGAGGCCATGAAGCTGGTCGCCGAGAAGGAAGCCGCGATCAAGGACGGCAGCTTCGAGGTCGAGATCAACGACGAAGAGCCCAAGTCCAGCTGATGGACGCAGGCAGCCACCGGCAGGCGGGGACCGTTCTCCGCCTCGCCGGCATCACCAAGCGCTTCGGGACGCTGACCGCCAACGACGCGATCTCGCTGTCGCTGGCGAAGAGCGAAGTCGTGGCGCTGCTGGGCGAGAACGGCGCCGGCAAGACCACGCTGATGAACATCCTGTTCGGCCACTACACCGCCGACGAGGGCACGATCGAGGTCTTCGGAAAGCCGCTTGCCGCGGGCGATCCGCATGCCGCGCTCACCGCCGGCATCGGCATGGTGCACCAGCATTTCACGCTCGCCGACCAGATGAGCGTGGTCGAGAACATCGTGCTCGGCACCGTGCCGCTGTGGCGGCCCGGCTACGACCGGAACGCGGCGCGCGCCCGCATCACCGCACTTGCCGCCGACTACGGCCTCACGGTCGATCCCGACCGACTGGTCTCGGACCTCTCGGTGGGCGAACGGCAACGGGTGGAAATCCTCAAGGCGCTCTATCGCGACGCCCGGATCCTGATCCTCGACGAACCCACCGCCGTGCTGACCCCGATGGAGACCGCAGCGCTGTTTGCCACGCTCAAGAAGCTGGTCGGCGCCGGACTCTCCGTGATCTTCATCTCCCACAAGCTCAACGAGGTGATGGCGGTGAGCGACCGGGTGGTCGTGCTGCGCGGCGGCCGCGTCGCCGGCGAGCGGCCGATCGGGGAGACCAGCGCGCATGAGCTGGCGGAACTGATGGTCGGCGGCGAACTGCCGACGCTGGGCGTCGCGCCCAGCCGGCCCGGCGCGGTGCTGTTCGAACTCAGCTCCGTGTCCACACCGGCCATGGGCGGACAGGGCCTCGACGGCGTCTCGCTGCAGCTTCGCGGCGGCGAGATCACCGGGCTGGCGGGCATCTCCGGCAACGGACAGGCGGCGCTTGCCGCGCTGATCGCGGGCACCCTGCAGATGACCGGCGGCGGCATACAGGTGGGCGGCCGGCGGGTCTCGGGCTGGTCGCCGCGCACGGCGCTCGAAAACCGCATCGGCCGCATTCCCGAAGACCGGCATGCAACCGGCATGATCGGCGACATGAGTGTCGCCGAAAACGTGATTTCAGAGGCCTATCGCAGCCGGCGCTTCTCCCGCTTCGGCCTGCTCGACTGGGCGGCGGCGACGCGCTTTGCCGCCTCCATCATCAAGGCCTACGACGTCAAATGCCCCTCGCCCGCCGCCCGCGTGCGGCTCTTGTCGGGCGGCAACATGCAGAAGCTCATTCTCGGCCGGGCGCTCGACGGTGACCCGGACGTCATTCTCGCCAGCCAGCCGACGCGCGGGCTCGATGTCGGCGCGGTGGCCTATGTGCATGCGCGGCTCGTCGAGGCCCGCGACCGGGGGGCTGCGATCCTGCTCATCTCCGAGGACCTTGACGAGATCCAGGTGCTGTCCGACCGCGTCGTTGTGATGTCGCGCGGACGGCTGTCGACGGCGTCGGCGCGAGGCGAGCGCAGCGTCATGCAGCTCGGCCAGCTGATGGCGGGCCACGGGCTTGCCGCGGGAGACGCAGATGCGGCTTGAACCGAGAGCCGCCACGTCGCTCGGCGTCAATCTGGCCTGGGGTGCGGCAGCCATCGCCGCCACGCTGGTCTTCACCTCGCTCCTGGTGCTCATCGCCGGCGCCTCGCCCTTCACCGTGTTCTATCTGGTGGCCAGGGGAGCGGCGGGGAGCCAGTTCGCGCTGCTCGAAACGCTGACGCGGGCGACGCCGCTGATCTTCACCGGCCTTGCGGTTGCCGTGGCCTTCCGGGCGCGGCTGTGGAACATCGGTGCCGAGGCGCAGCTTTATATCGGCGCGGTGATGACGGTGGTGCTTGGCACCGGGGCCATCCAGATGCCGTCGGCGGGGCTGATCCCGCTGATCATGATGGCGGCGATGCTTGCGGGCGCGCTGCTGCTCCTCGGCCCTGCCGTGCTCAAGACCCGCTTAGGCGTCGACGAGGTGGTCACCACGCTCCTCCTCAACTTCATCATCATCCTGTTCGTCTCGATGCTGCTCGAAGGCCCGCTGAAGGACCCCACCGGCATGGGCTGGCCGCAGTCGAAGCGGGTCATCGCCGAGGCGCAGCTGCCGCGGCTGATCAAGGGAAAACGGCTGCACTACGGCTTCGTGCTGGCTCTGGTCTCGGCCGGGATCGTCTGGGTGATCATCAAGAAGACCGTGCTCGGCTACGAGATGCGCGCCGTCGGCCACAATGCGGAAGCCGCGCGCTTCGCCGGCATCCCGGTCAACATGGTGCTCGTCAAGACCGCGCTGATCTCGGGCGGGCTGGCGGCGCTCGCCGGCTTCTCCGAGGTAGCGGGGCTGAAGGGCAACCTGACGCTCGATCTGTCTCCGGGCTATGGCTACACCGGCATCGTCGTGGCGATGCTCGCCATGCTCAACCCGCTCGGCGTCGTGGTCGCGGCGATCTTCGTCGCCGGCATCTTCGTCGGCGCCGACGCCATGAGCCGCAGCGCCAATGTGCCGAGCTACATCGCCCAGGTGATGGTCGCCACCGCGCTTCTGACCATGGTCACCGCGATGATGCTGATGCGCTACCGGATCAGGTGGAGGCGATGATGATCGGGAAGCATGGACTTTCGGGAACTCACCCCCCTCTGTCACCTGCGGTGACATCTCCCCCGCAAGGGGGGAGATGTCGGCGAAGCCGACAGAGGGGGGTAATGCCGCCGGCACCACAGTGGTCAATTTTGAAAATTCCCGGCGCAGAAATCCCCTCCCCTCCTGAAGCACACCCCCTCCGGCCCGGACGAGCCGAGCCACCTCCCCCTCGAAGGGGGAGGAAAACCCGCCTTGGGCACCGTGTTCCTGTCAGCTCGATCCATGCTGCTGCCATCTCCCGGAGTGGTGGCCGAGAAGGTCGCCGCTGGCACGATGGTTTTCCCTCCCCTGCCAGGGGAGGGTCCGGCGCAGCCGGGGGTGGGGTTGCTCTGCGTTGCGCAGCCAATGCGGGCACCCACTCTCCCCCCCTGTGGGGGAGATGTCGGCGAAGCCGACAGAGGGGGGTAATGCCGCCGGCACCACAGCGGTCAATGGCGGAAATGCCTGTCGCCGACACCGGAGGCATCCGCTGATGGAGGCCTTCGACATCCTGCTGACCGCCAGCTTCTGGGTCGCCGCGATCCGGATCGCCTCGCCGCTCATTTTCGCCACCATGGGCGAGCTCATCTGCGAGCGCGCCGGCGTGCTCAATCTCGGCATCGAGGGCATCATGACGGCGGGCGCGTTCGCCGGCTGGTTCACGGTCTATTCCGGCGGCGACCTGTGGACGGGAGTCATGGTGGCGGCCCTCGTCGGGGCCATGCTGGGGCTGCTGCACGGCTTTCTCACCGTGCCGCTCGGCCTGTCTCAGCATGTGACCGGCATCGGCATCACGCTGCTCGCCTCGAGCCTCACCTATTTCACCTACCGGATTCTGCTGCCGGAAGTCACCTCGCCGCCGAAGATCGAGCCGTTCCAGCCGTTTGCGGTGCCCGGCCTGTCGGAGATCCCGATCCTCGGCCCGGCGCTGTTCAACCAGACGCCGCTCACCTATCTCGCCTATGTCACCGTCGCGCTGGTGGCCTGGGTGCTCTACCGCACGCCGGTGGGCATCGCGGTGCGGGCGGTGGGCGAAAACCCGTCCGCCGTCGAGGCGCAGGGGATCTCGGTGTCCGCCATCCGCGTCGGCGCGGTGATGGCGGGCTCGGCGCTGATGGCGATCGGCGGTGCGTTCTTGACCATGTCGGCGTTCAACTCGTTCTTCTTCGAGATGATCAACGGACGCGGCTGGATCGCCATAGCACTCGTGGTGTTCGGCTCCTGGCGGCCGGGCAAGGCGGTGCTCGGCGCCATCCTGTTCGCCGCCTTCGACGCCTATCAGGTGCGGCTGCAGCAACTGACCGGCGGCGCCATTCCCTACCAGGTTTTCCTGATGATGCCCTATGTGCTGTCGATCGCGGCGCTGGTCATCGTCGCCCGGCGCGCGACCTATCCGAAGGCGCTGATGATCCCCTACCAGAAAGGCGAGCGATGAGCTTCGACATCCTTCTCAAGGGCGGTGTGCTGCCCGATGGCCGCACCGCCGACATCGCGATCTCCGGCGGCCGCATTGCCGCGATTGCCCCGCACATCGATGGCGAAGCCGGCGAGACGATCGACATTTCCGGGCAGCTCGTCTCGCCGCCCTTCGTCGATCCGCATTTCCACATGGATGCGACGCTGAGCTACGGCCAGCCGCGGATCAATGCGTCGGGCACGCTGCTCGAGGGCATCGGCCTGTGGGGCGAGCTCAAGCAGATCATCACCGAGGAGGCGGTGATCGAGCGGGCGCTTTCCTACTGCGACTGGGCGGTGTCGATGGGCTTGCTGGCCATCCGCAGCCATGTCGACACGTCGGACGAGAAGGCGATGATCGGCGTGCGCGGGCTGCTGGAAGTGCGCAGGCTGGTGGCGCCCCATATCGACCTGCAGCTGGTGGCGTTTCCTCAGGACGGGCTCTACCGGTCGCCCCAGGCGCGCGACTGCACGCTGCGGGCGCTCGACATGGGCGTCGACGTGGTCGGCGGCATTCCGCATTTCGAGCGCACCATGGCAGACGGCCGCGCCTCGGTGACCGAGCTCTGCGAGATCGCCGCGGACCGCGGGCTGATGGTGGACATGCATTGCGACGAGACCGACGACCCGATGTCGCGGCACATCGAGCAGCTGGCCTACGAGACGCAGCGGCTCGGCCTGCAGGGCCGGGTCGCGGGCTCGCACCTGACCTCGATGCATTCGATGGACAATTACTATGTCTCCAAGCTGCTGCCGCTGATCGCCGAGGCGGGGGTTTCGGCCATTCCCAATCCGCTGATCAACATCACCATCCAGGGCCGGCACGACACCTATCCGAAGCGCCGCGGCATGACCCGGGTGCCGGAGATGCTCTCGCACGGAATCCGCGTCGGCTTCGGCCAAGATTGCGTGCTCGACCCCTGGTATCCGCTCGGCACCGCCGACATGCTCGATGTCGCCTTCATGGGCCTGCATGTGGCGCAGATGACCAGCCCTGCCGAAATGCGGCGCTGCTTCGACATGGTGACCACCGAGAGTGCCGCAATCATGGGCCTTGCCGATTACGGGCTGGAGGCCGGCAAGAAAGCGAGCCTTGTGGTGCTCGATGCGGGCAGCCCGGTGGAGGCGCTGCGGCTGCGCGCCACGCGGCTTCTGGTGGTGGCCGGCGGCAGGATCGTCGCCCGGCGGGAGAAGTCGCCGATGCGGCTTGACCTGCCCGGCCGACCGGACTCGGTCGATCGACGCTTCGTGCCCTGAGTCCGGCTGAGAGCTTCGAAGCGCGTTAGGAAGCCACGCCAATGGCCGAGAACACCAGCATCGCGATCGCGCCCTGCAGGGAACGATGAACGACCGGCGGCGTTGGGAAGCAGGAAAAGGAGTTCGACATGAAAAGCGAAGAGTACACACTGGAACAGAAGGACGGCGGCTGGGCCTACGTGGTCGACGGCCGCCATTCGCCGGTCTACGCCACCCGCGAACTCGCCATCGAAGCCGCAAAGGGCGACCAGCCGTCGAAATCCTTCGACCAGGAGGCCGACGACGAGCTTGAGGAAGGGCTGGAAGACAGCTTCCCCGCCAGCGATCCGGTCTCCGCCACCCGCAGCGGCCACACCGGTGGCCCGGACCGGAGCAAATAGACCGGCGACGTGAGCGCCCGGCCGGCGGCATCGCGCCACCGGCCGGAGCCTGCTCAAGGCCGGAAGGGTTTCTCCGGGCACCCGCACGCGGACTTCAGGCCAACCGGCCCGCGCGCCTGGCGATGGCCAGCCTGTAGAGGGCGAGCGTCCTGTCGAGCCCGACCTCAAGATCGGCATGGGTGCGTAGCCAGGCCGACGCAAGCGCGGCCTGTTCCGGATCATACTCGGCGATCGCCGCTGCGAGGGATCTCGCAGTCACCGGCGAGCCGAACAGCCGATAGGAAAAATTCCCCTGATAGTAGCGCTTCACCCTGCCTGAACCCAGGAAGTCGGCCACTCCATGATAGTCGGTGACGATCACGCCTGCGCCCGAACAGGCAGCCTCGAGGGCGCAGCGCCCGGATGCAAAGACCAGATCGTAACTGCGGGTGTGCTCGGGCAGATTGGAGACGCGGCGGAAAAAGCGCGGCCCCACCAGATCCAGCGTTGCGCCATGCCTCATCGCCAGCCACTTCAATTTCAGCATCAACCCGTATCCACGCTTCTGCTGGCCAACGAGAAGCCATCTGCCCGGCACCGGCGGAAGCGGCGTGGCGCGGGCGCGAAAGCCGGTCAGGTCCACGGTGTTGTTGAGCAGGCCATCGGTGTCGACACCCCCGAACCAGGCCATCTTCTCGTTGATGCGCGGGGAAACACCGCAGAGCACGCTGATGTTGGTGCCGGCGATGGAGAATGTTGCCGGTACCGTCCGGTGCCACTGCAGACAGGCTGCGGCCGCGGGAAACGCGGACGACACCTCGACCGCCATACCGAGATCGTTGAAGTGAATCACATCGGGAAACATCCCGATGCCGGCAATGGTGTCGGTGACCGGGACGCCGGCGGCCCGCACCTCTTCTGCCAAGGGCCCTGTCTCCTCGGCCAGAACGACGACCTCGTGCCTGCGATGGCTCAGTCCCTGCGCGAGATCGCGGGTGGCGATCTCCGTGCCTGTCCGCTTCGACATTCGTTCATTGACGATGAGAATACGCATGACCTGCGGTAGCACGACATGCGTGCACTGCAAGCAGGCAATCGCCCTATCCCCGAGCGTCCACAATATGAGCTTCCGCTGTCCCGCGTCGAAAACGCCGGCAGAGTTCGCCGTCGGGATCCGTCGTCGACGACGTGCCTCAGGCGCCGACCGCGAGAGCGAGCGGGGATGCGGGCATTCCGCCAGCCAACGGCAGGCAGTCGGCATAATCCACCCCGTGACGGCCGGCGAGTTCCCGCCACCATGGGTCGCGCTCGAAGATTTCCAGCGCCGTGGCCGCATGGGAGACCGCGAGTTCCTGCTCGCCGCTGGCGGCGTAGCAGCGGGCAAGATAGTAATGTCCGAGCGCATGGTCGGGATACTTGTCGCAGACATTCTTCATGTAGGGGATGGCCACGTCGTAGCGGCCGGTGCGCATGTTGTAGTTCTCGATGAAATTGACGCGCAACTGGGTCTCATAGGCATAGGCCTCGAGCTTCTTCGGGTCCTGGCCAGGAATCTTCAACACCGTCTTGGTGGCGACGAAATCGTCGTTGTCGGCCGATTCGAGATAGCCGTTCTCGACGCAGATGTCGTAGAGGCGACTGCCATAGATGGGAATCGCCAGATAGACATGGGTCCAGTCGAAGCCGTTGTCGAGCAGCATCTCCAGCGTTTCCTGGCGATGCTCGTCCTCCTCGCCGGGAAGGCCCGCGACGATGAAGACATGGCTGCGGACGCCGAACTTGCGCAGCGCCTCGACCGCCGGCTTGATCAGCTTCTTCTTCAAGGGCTTCTTGATGATATTGTTGAGCACATGGTCGGAGCCCGATTCCACCGCCAGCGCCACGGCCGACACACCGGCCTTCGCAAACAGCTCGGCCACTTCCTCATCGATGGCGTAGACGGCGACTCCGTTGGGGAATTCGAGCCGCACGCCGAGATCGGCAAGGGCGGCCAGCAGCCGCTTGGCACGTTCCTTGTCCTGGAAGAAATGATCGTCCTCGACCATCAGCACCGTCATGCCGAACTCATCGCGCATGCGGCGCACGTCCTCGACCACGCGGTCGATCGACATGAAGCGCACGGTGCGGCCGTGCAGCGACGGGTTGGAGCAGAAGACGCAGAGGAACGGACAGCCGCGCGAGGTGTGGATGGCCATCTCGCGGCGCGGCTCGGTGGCGTAGCGCTTGTCGATGGAGCGGTTGTTGTAGTGACTGAGATCGACGATCCCGTAATTGAGCTGCGGGATGTCGTCCAGATTGTCGATGAAATCATGCGCGGGCACCTTGCCGCGCGCCACGCCCTCGCGCGTCACCCAGGACTTGTGGTCGGCAAGCACGAGGTCGCGATCCTCGGCATCGAGCAGGACCTGCAGCGGTCGCTCACCCTCCCCCTTGCAGATGGCGTCAAGACCGGGGCAGCGCTCCAGCATCATCGCGTGGGCGGCGGACGGCAGACCACCGCCGGCAATGGTCAGGATCGAGTCGTCATGCGCCTTCACGGTGGCGACCAGCGACTGGATGTAGCGGAAGGAGGAATTGAACAAGGCAGAAACGCCGACGATATCCGGCTTGAAATCTTCGAGGATGGAAGCGAGTTCGGCGGCAAAGATCGCCTCGTGGTGCTCGGCTCGCCCCTCCTCGACCAGTGCCTTCAGCGTCACGTTGAGATCGACCAGCCGCATCTCCACCGCGGTCTCGCAATTGGCCTTGAGATAGGTCTCCATCGACAGGATGCCATAGGGAATGGTGAAGGCGGGCAGCACCGCATTGCGAACCTTGTCGATGTAATCGGCGGCATTGAAATAGGGCGGAATGACGAAGAGCAGTCTGGTCATGGGGCAGCCTGTGACGAAGGCCGAGCGGTGCGCCGGCAAGAAATCTCGGTATGAGGCACGCACGGTCACTCGTCTGACGAATTGCGCAATCAGGAGCAAGAACCCCTGCAGGCCGGAGAATCACCGATGCCCGACCATCATTCCGAGTGTGAGCATGAGTCGCCGAGCTTGTCCGAGCCTGTCTCTGCACCTCGCGGCCCGGACCGCTGCGATCGGTCGCCCTATGGCTGTATCTCAGGCAACGGCATGCAGCGACAGCCTGTCCTGCGCATGCAGGGCGCGAATGGCTGCCTCCTCCGCCGGCCAGGGGTGCCGCTTCCATCCCTGGAAGCCGAAACCCAACAGGTGAATCCGGTGCATCGACGGCTGATAGATCTTCAGCGCCCGCATGACTGCAAGATAGCCGCTGCTCGGGTAGAAATCGCGGCCCTCGCCGCCGATGCCGAGGGCCCGGCATGCAGACCGATAGTCCTCCTCAGTGAGAATGACCAGTTGCTTGCCGAAACGGGCGGCGGCGCGCTCGCAGACGGATGTCCAGTCGGCGCGCCGGCCCTTGAGGCGGGAAAGCCACGAAGGCTGCGGCATGCAGGCAGCGATGATGCCGGGATGGTAGGGCAGGACGATCCGCCCGGCGTTGCGGAAGCAGGGATCGGATTCGTAGCTGCCCGCTGCCAGATAGTCGCCCACCTGCTTGGATGAGCACGACAGGAAATGCTCGTCGGTCCGGTCCGACAGGGCGAGATGCTCCCGGGGCACCAGGTTGAAGCGGGTCACGATGTCCGCCGCGCCGACAAAGCGCTTGTCGGCCTCCTCCAAAGGCCCGTTGCCGACGATCGCCACCGTCTTCATCGGGCGTGCCAGCTGCCAAGCAGATTGATCGCGAGCCTGTAGGGTGGACGGGCCAGTTCATGATGGACCTGCTCCGCCAGCGTCTTGTCGAAGCCGATCGTCGAGCCGCCCAGCTCGTTCGAAATATCGCTGACACCCGATGGCCAGGCCGTGGAGATCCCGCGCAAGCAGGCCCAGGTCATCTGAAGCGTGGTGTCGACGGGACGATCGAAGGTTTCCGTTGCATCCAGCAGCAGCCGCGCCGCGGATCTGCCGACAAGCTGGGCCCGCATTCCCAGACCGCAATGCCTGGGCTGGAACACCGAGAACTCCCCGTCGCGTTTGAGGACATGGAGCGGTGTTTCGCGCAGGGAGGTTGGAAAGCGGATGAAGTCGTCTTCCGAGGCAACCGATGTGGCCAGAGCGAGGGCCCGCTCGAACACCGCCGGATCAATCGCGCAGTCGTCCTCAAGCACCATGGCAAAGGAACCGTCCGCCCGGGCTATTTGGCTCCACGCGAGCCTGTGGCTGAGGAAACAGGCAACCTCCGTGCGTCGCATGCGGAAAGGGTAGCGGGGCAGATGACGGGCGTTGCAGTGATGCCTTCCGGCCTCGTCGTCGGTCAGTTGCGAGGCATCGACGGCTTCAATCACCTTCACCCGGCCTGGCAGGGTCCTCGCGAGCCTGTCGACATTGGCTCGGCGCTGCCGCGCCCGCTCTAGATGAATGATGTAGAAATCCATGCGATATGCCTTCTGATGCTTTGAAAAATCAGGACGGCGCCAGTTTCCGGGCGGCCATTCGGCCCGATTGACTGTCCAATGATGAAATCTTCCGGGCTTCATCTCCGGCCGCGAGTTCCGCGACGCGATCAAAAACGCGACTGATCGCTCTTCTGTTCCCTTCAAGGCCATTCTCGATTGCCAGCAGCTCCGCATCGGAAAACCCATGCATGCCCGAGCCATCGATCGCCTGGCGGATATCCTTCAGCGCCATCAGGCGGTCGGACGACAATCCAAGATCCTCGATCAGGGCCTCGACCTTCCAGGAATTCGAACTCAGGGCCAGAAACGGCGTCAAGGTCAGCAAGGAGAAACAGACCGAATGAAAGCGGCCGGTGACATGGAGCTCTCCTTTCGAAAGCTCAGTCAAATAGTCGAACTCATCTTGACAAAACCGGGCCTTCGGGTGGCGCAACCCGAACACAATCCGGTGCATGAAGATGACTGCCTCCCTGATCCTTCGCCTGGCGGGGGACAGCTGCGGCCTGGAACTCTTGATGGTCCTGACAATTGGCAGAAATATGTCCGCGGCCGACTTGTCGGACAGCGTCGCCAGTTCCTCGGTGACATCCGTGAAAACCGAGTCTCCGACAATCAGTGATGTCCGCTCCACACTGCTGCCGGCCACGAAAGGTTCGTAAAGGGAGAAATCCAGCGTCTGGTGAAGCTCACCGGGATAGCGGCCTTTCAGCTCCGCGAAGCTCCTGGAGTCGCGCACCGAAATCAGCGACATCCCGGCGAGAAGATGATCCCACTCCGGCGGGTTGTCCTGGAAAAGCGCATTCAGGACGACGACCGGTATGCTTTTCCGGTTCGGATGACGGACGACCCGGAGCAGTTTCTCGGCATGGCGTGATCCGTGGTGGAGGGTGCCCTCCCCGTTGATGACGATGATGTCGGCAGCACCCAGTGCCCTGAGAAAGGCTGTGTCACGCTCCCAGTCCTGGCGCACCAGGCTCTTTGCCGTCACCTCGATCCCGCGCGCCTGGAGGGCTGCCTCGATGGTGCGCATCACCCGCGCGCATCCAAAATGGTGATTGCCGGAGGTGTCATTGAGAAAGACAGCCCTGAGCGTCACATCGGGCTCCTCGTGCCGGTCGTCAGCATTCGGACATCGCAGTGCTGATGGCCGCTACAACCACGGCCGGTGCAAGCCATGTTCTGGTCAAGCCAGGATGGTGACGCGCTTCTCGTCCAAACCACATACCGTTGCATTCCGATCCGTCTGGGACGTCTGCTCTTGTCTTCGCAAGGCAGACGGCGGGATTTCACCGATGCTCCTAATCCCCGCAATGAACGCCAGGATCAACTCGTCCGATCTGGGGATTGCCGGACACGCAATCACCACAGTTCGGCATGCCGCCCGACCACCGATCACAGCGGGGAAGGTCGAGGAACGGCCAAACGGGTCTGGAGGCCGTGCCGCGGCGCCTTGCGGCACGGTGCGTGAAATCAGATCCACCCACCGGGCTTTCTTCTTTCCAGCATGCATCCGTGATCCCGAGACGCTGCGCGGTTTGGGCATGCATTGCTGCTGTGGCGGGGAGGAAGACATCGCGCGGGATGGAGGGGCGATGCGACGGAGCGGCGCCGCGGCCGGCCTGATGGCCCCGCTCCCGGTTCCAAAGAAAAAGCCCGCCGCGGGAGGAGGTGCGGCAGGCTTTTTCCGGAAGAACCGAACAGCGGCTGGGAGGAGGAGTGCCGCCATTCCTACAGACAACCTCGGGAGGAGGATAAGGCCGTCTGATCATCGAAGCTTTGCGGGAGGAGGTGCATCACTTCGATAAGGACAACATACTGCATCTGCGAAATTGGAACAGAGTTCATGTTGCAGTGCAGCTATTCCAAAAACGCATAGCTAGCCCAATTTGCGGGCAATGGCCGCCGCATTCGCGGGCAATGCGCCCGCTTCCGATGCAGAAAGCCATGCTGCGCCGGAAATAGTCCGCAACGGCGCCGGCCCAGGCCCCGGAGGGGCGACGGCGATCAGGTCGCCGTCGACCGGAAGGAAGCCACCGACCCGCCTGTCAGTTGACGCATTCGAAGGATGCTGCGTCATCGACGTCGCCGGTCCCCGCATAGCGCGGCCAACCGGGATAGTCGCACAGCGGCCGCGTGCGGCCGGGCACACCGACGGTGTCGGTGACCACCTGATCTTCGGGGGCCTCCTTCTCCTCGACCCATTTCTCCAGCGCCGTCAGCGAATCCCATGCGGCGTTGAAGTCGGAACTGACCGCGTGGCCATAGCCAGGCACCTCGTAGTATCGGGCGAAGTCGTCGACGGTCTCCGGCATCATGCGGCTCTGCAGCCTGAGATAATATTGCTGCGTGGCCCTTGTGCTGACGAGCACGTCCGACAGGCCGTGGGCGAGCAGGAGCTTGCCGCCGTTGGCGGCGAAGCGGTCGAGATCGACTGCCGTGTCGAGGAGGGTGCTCAGTTCGCTGATCCGCATCGCCCAGGCGCCGGGGCTTTCCGGATCGAGCGACAGCGAATCGAAGTCGGCATCGGCGGTCACCGAATACTTGATCCACTGGTCGAGCAGCAGGCTGATATAGGGCGTGGTGCGGGCCATCGGCAGAACCGGCGGGGTCGTGCCGAGGGCGAGGAAGGTGACGATCGGCTGCACTGCCGCCTCGCGCGACGTGATGCCGAGATCGGATCCCCAGACATTGTAGCCAGGATACTGGGTCTCGCCGCTGGCGAGCGGGAAATCGAACCGGGTCTGCGTGTTCATGACTTCCAGCGCCGTCACCTGCGCCTCGGACAGACAGACCGCCTCGGGCGCTTCATCGCCGGCGCAGAGCACCGGCCTGCCCTCGAACCGGGCCGTCCGGGGATCGAAGGTCGCATTGCACCTGGTCTGGTTGCTGATGAGCCCGTCGGCCACGCCGTCCAGCGCGTCGCAGGCAGCCATGGCGGCATCGAAGATCAGCTTACGCTGCGGCGTATCGGGATAGGCGCCGGGCTGGGCCAGCGCCCGGTTGGCCCGGTGCCCGCCGAGCAGGGCTGCAACATCGTTC
The DNA here is from genome assembly GCF_003182275.1 of Hoeflea marina. Classification (GTDB taxonomy): domain Bacteria; phylum Pseudomonadota; class Alphaproteobacteria; order Rhizobiales; family Rhizobiaceae; genus Hoeflea; species Hoeflea marina. The sequence goes on along the minus strand of NZ_QGTR01000002.1, from coordinate 785,834 downwards.
CACGCCGGGTACCAGGCGATGGCGCCGTCCCAGTCGTCGGGCCAGCGGGTGATGGCCGCCAGCGCCTCGCGCCCGCCGGTCGATCCGCCGGCGAAATAGGCCTGGTCGATCGTGTCGGCACGGTAGTGCTGCTCGATGAGATAGACTGCGGCATCGCGCGTCTTCTTGAGCGCGTCGCCGCCGAAATTGCGCGCCGCTTCCTGGTTGAGAGCAAAGGAGCCATCCTGCGAGCCGAGTTCGTTGGCCTGGTGCCCGGAGTCGCTGCCGAACACTGCATAGCCGCGGGCCAGCGGCAGCGGCTTGTCGGCCGGGCCAGCGGGCACGTTACCGGTCAGCTTGGGGACCGACCCGTCGAAGCCGCCGCCGCCCAGCATCAGGGCCTTGCGGTTCCAGTCCGCCGGCAGCGCGAGGCCGAACCGGATGTCGGGTGCATCCGGATCGACCGGGTGGATCAGCCCTGAGACCAGGCAGTGCCGGGGAACCGCCGCAGCGCCCTCGCCGCTGGCCTCGACAGTCTCGGCGCTGGCAACCTCGCCGCCGGATGTCGGCAGTCCGATGAGTTGCCGGGGAATGGAAAGCCCCTGAAGCCCGGTGCAGTCGCCAGCGGCTCCGGGTCCGGACGGCTGCGCCGTCTCGGCGGCATGCGCAATGCCCGCGCCAAGCGTCAGAAGCGCGGCCGCGGCGGCCACTCGTTGAATGAATGTCGACATGTTCTCTCTCCCTTAGGATTGGCAAATACCCCGACCCGGCCCATCAGGCCACGCCAGGTTGCTGTCACTGCATGACAAACGACTGATGGAGCCGGGATCGACGTGCCCGCGGAAGCGGCGTCCGGGCAACGACCACGGTCGCGTGGCGCACCGGCGCATTCGCAAGCGGCATCGGTGGGTCCGAGGCCATCGCCCGGAGATTTCGCTTGCGCGAAAAGACACGGACGTGCGACGTCCGGCGGCCATAGGCCGGCCGCGGTTCCGAATGTTTGCCATGATGTCCTCCAGCCGCACGAACCTCCTCATGCGGCAGGGATCAGGCTAGCCGGTGCTCAACCTGCCGTATATGTGGAATACATCCTTGTTTTTCCCGCCAGGGCGGATTCTTCCTCTAATCCGGCCCATGAAAAACGTCCGGCGGGCAAGCCCGTGGGCTGTGACGCCCATTCCGAGCAGGCGAATTCATAAGCTGACCTGCCGCCGCGAATTTTCTCCAGAATTGATTTGAGTTCGTCCCATCGATTGACGTGGGACCCCTTTTTTTTGGACCAACCGGCTGGGGAATTTCCCGGCGGTGACTCTCACGGCGGACCGGATGCACCGGAGGCATTCACCGGATGTTTGGCGTTGAATTCATTGGCCACAGACATGCCAGTCTATCTGGTAGCCGTACTCCCCCGGCCGACCGTAGCACCATCCGATTGCTTCAAGTTTGGCTCCGATCGCTTCCCTCCTCTCACATGCTTTCATCGTATCTTCAGAATCTCCCGGGCCCCCGCGGCATTGTCCGTTCTGCTCTTGCCACTGAGAGAAGATTCGGATCGGCGCATGCACTTTCTTGTCCGTTTGGATGACCTTTCCATTTTCGGATTCGATTTTGCCGGTCACCGGATTCCAAGTGAGCGCAAATTCCGCGGCCCCCGAGGAATATCGGGCTCGCTTGGAGCTATGTGCGTACCATTCGACGGTCGCACTGACTGTGCACATCGAAGCGCAGTTCGCCCGCTCAGTACCATGCTTCACACTGTAGGCCCGTTCCGGCCACCTCTCCGCAAACGTGACTTTTTCCTGAATCACCTTGTCCATGCTGATCGCCTTCCCATAGAATACGACGGTGTCTGCATAGGCGTTTTCCATGAAATCGATTGCCCTCCGGTTCGGCCAAGACCAAGCTTCGTGGTATCGAGCCACAAACTGGAGCGCACGATCCTGGACCGAAACTGCTGACAGAGCATCGGCCTTTATTGGCGGCTCGATCACGACGGGAACGGACTTGTCGGCCCTCACCTCCACCGTCTCCTCACTTGGTGAACTGGACGTGACCCGGAACACCGCCATTTCGCTGGCGGTTAAATACCGCATGTCCGAACTATCAACCGATAGGCTTAGCTGCAGCAGCGTCGGGTCAATACCCATTTCGATGAGGTAAAGCATGATGTCAGCCGTGGCGGCTTGAACGGCGGCTACCGCTGAATGACCGTCAATATCTGACGCGGCGGAAAACGAGGAGCGATGAACTCCAATGGAGCCGGGCTCCGCAGTACGCATCGCGCCACCTACGAAAGCAAGTGCGCAGGCTGAGGCACACTCTGCGGAGCGAATCTGAACGGTCTTGAGACCCAGAGATCGTATGGCCCGGCCAAACGCCATGGCAGCGTAAATATTCCCACCATTGCTGTCGAAGGTGACAATCTGCGCGTTGGATGCCGCGACCTCGCGTGCCAGTACAGCTGAGTCATCGTCGAACTCGAATTCACCTTTAATGACGATGATGTTTGCGCCACCATCCACAGAAATCTGGTGTATGCTCACGGCCGCCTCAGTGGAAGAAATCCAAGCAGTAAGCCCGACAAACGTGCCTAAAAAGGCCAAAAACAGGCGCAATGCACTTCTCCGATATCTCTTTAATCCCAAGGACCATATTGAGCGCTGCCACAACCGCAAGCAATTAAAGCAGACTCCAGTGACAGCTAACCGCGAGCCGCACCGAAATGACACCAGAAAGCGCAGGAGCAACCCCGTTCGGAATTTTTTCGCTTGCCGATGATTTTCTGCAGGCCGCCCGCGCATCAGCTAAAGTGTCCCCTTTCGGCGTTGCTGGCCCTACCCGTCTTCTGTGCTACCACGCCGCCGAATTATTCTTGAAGACGCACCTTAGATCGAACGGAATGTCCGTGGTAGATTTGCGGAGAATGCAACACGATTTTACCATTATGATAGATGAAACAAAATTCTTTGGTCTCGTTCTGCCGGGAAGAGCCGTCAAAAGAGCAGCCGTGATTAAGGATCGGAACGACTACGTCAGAGTACGTTACATGGTTGCCGAGGAAGCTAACGAATTGACTATCCAACAAACCTTGGAGTTCGCCAACGACATCCGTGAAGCGGTCAGAACGACACTCAACTTCAATGAACATGGTATGCCAATTGGCCAGCCCTGGGTGGCCGGCGAACCCGCCGACTACCTGGAATCGGCAGGCAGGCCGATAAGATAGACGTCATATCTGCGGCCGACTTTTCGACCGCAAAGCGCTCCACGCCTTGTTCGCCCTCCTGCCCGCCGCGCCGATCACCGACGGTTCGGCCTTGAGCATCTCCAGAAGGCCTGTGAGCTCGGCTTCGACAGGCATCGGGTGGACGCTCGCTTTGGTCATGATCTCCAGGCAGGCGCGCGCTTTCGAAGGCTGACGGAGGGTCAGGACGTCAACGCGCAGCTCGTGCATCGTCTCGCAGAGCGATACGATGTCATCGGAAAATCGCTCCGCCAGCCATCGGCAGTCCGGGCGTTCCGTTGCAAGGGTCTGCGCCCGCTTATCAGCAAGCAGATCGACTTTGTTCCGAATCGCCTCAATCAGCGCCACTCGAAACCTGTCGGTTGCCAGTTCAAGATCACCATGCCACCCGGACGACACAAGCCGGGTCGCCTGATCGCGGGTCCAGCCTGCGCCAAGAAGGGCACCGACCCCACCCGCACCACCGAGCACCAGAGCCCCCGCTGGACCGAAGACCAATAGCCCGAGGAGCTTCCCGGCCAGTCCGCCCGCAGCCGCCAGGCCACCCTTGATGCTGCCGTCCAGCACCACGGCGGCAGGAAGGTCGGACAACGGGATTCTGCCCCGCCACCATCGATGCAAATTTCGGGCCGATGAAACCGCCATGGCGATATAGGGGATATTGAAGTCGCCAAGGGCTTCGCCCGCCTCCAGCGATGTCGTCATGACAAAATCTGCAATTTCGCGATCATAGCCATCAATGTAGAAGACCTTGGCGGCCCAGATCTCACCACTGCCGATGACTTTTTCAGCCAGTTCGCTGTTGGCGTAAACGGGCATGTCGGGATATTCGCCGAAATGTGCCCGGAGCCCGTTGATATCGAGCAGGCACTTGACCTGGAAAGGGTGTCCATCGACGAGAAGGTCGAAACCGGGATTGTTGGCTGTATCGGGAAACGTCACGACATGGCCGGTCTCCACAAGCCGCGCAGCCACGATCTGCTCGGCCACATAACCTCGAAGATTGTTTCCTGCCCCGGCAGCCGCGGTCGAGCCCATCGCGCCAATTCCATCAGCGAACGCACCGAACTGGAAGATGTCTCCGATGTCCGCCGATCTCGAGAAATCCGCGGCATTCAGAACGGCGGGATCGATTGAGACCGCGGTGTAAAGCATGTCGCCGGCCGTGATGGCCGCGACGGCCGCCACTTCCAGCTCATCCTTTGTTCTCCTTGAAAGAATTCCGTCAAGGAGGTGGCTCATGCGATCGCCTTGACTTGGGTCCGCGCGGTACGCTCCAGGAGCGTCGGGAAGGGTGCCACCCGTTTCCTTGCCTGTGGCTCTGATCTTGCGAAGTGTTTCGTCCCGAAAATCGTCAGGGAGCGCCGAGAAGTCGGCATGTGTCGCTGACCTGAAATCGCTCAGGGCAACACGCAACCCGCCTTGATCGGCAGAAAGGCCGCGAAGAGCAAGTTGGACCGCAACGAGGGACGCCAGACGAGCGCCCTGGCCGCCTGTGACATGCCTGTTCGCAAAATAGACGCCGCCGGCAAGCATCGGAATGCTGAACCACGGATTTGCCAGCATGAAGAGTGTCGCCACGACCGCGGGACCGCCTGCCATCGGGATAAAGGCCGAAGCCTGGGCGGCGAGAATGTAGGCGCTGAAGCCCGCGAGATTCACTCCGAGGCCGATACCCAATGCGGTACCGCCCGTGAGCAGCAAAGCGAGTGCGGCGCGGTCGCCAGACTTCAGCGCTGCGCGCATGGCCTCGTCCCTCAACTCGGGAGTCCGTTCTTCAATGTAATGCAGAACCCTTCCGCCAAGGGCTATTCTCTCTTCGTCCGACAGGACATCGGTTTCGGCTGCTTCGGCGACGGCACGCGAAACCAGTTCTGCCTGGTCGACAACCAGGGAAGCGAACTCAACGGCCTGGCCACCGCGGATCGACTTGATGTTGCTCCATAGGTGCTGAATTCGCGTCGGCGGGTTGCCATCGCTGGTTTCGTCAACTGGTTTGGTCCCCGAGATCGCCGCTGCTTTATAAGCAACGGCAGCGCAGTGGGCGTTGGCTGTCCGCTTTGAGAGTGGAAGCACCGGATCGAGTTCAAGCGCCGCCATGATCCGGAACCACAAGCGGATACGCAGGGTCCGATCTGGAACGCCAGAGGACACCATTTTGTCGGCGGCGTTCTTCATGCGGAGGGCGAAAGCCGTCGCTTCGGTATCCGGACGACGGGTCTTAAAGTGCGCGAGGAGATCGGTGGCCTTGTCTGCAGAGATCCCAAGCAGTGTGGTTTCTTCCACGCTTGCCAGCAGGTTACAGAGATCACATCGATCCAGCGAGCCAAGGCCAGCCAGGATAGTCCATGGTGGTACGTACAAATCAGCCCCTTCGCTATCAGTAGGCGCTGCTTGGCTGAATGCCGAAGAGAAGTCGAACTGTTTCGCTCCTGCGATGGAAAGCGCAGCCAGGTCGGCGGAGTTCACAGGCGAAATCTCTGAACTCGATAGAATTTATTTGGAAGGAGTAAGAGCAAGCGGTGCGCCGCGTCACTTTCGCCAGTGATTATCCGGCCGATTTTGACACTCGTGTAGCAACCAGAACATTTCAAATAAAATCAAAGGCCTCGGACATCATTTGAAGATGTTCCGACACGAACTCTCGTCCACGGCAGGCAGGAGCGACGGTGGTTCTCCACTCGTCATCGGCAAAAGCAAACTTCATCAAAAACATCAGGGAAAAGACTGGTCGGAGTGAGAGGATTCGAACCTCCGACCCCGTCGTCCCGAACGACGTGCGCTACCAGGCTGCGCTACACTCCGTGACCAGCGGGGCTGCTATAGACCGGACGCCAGTTGCCAGCAACCCCCACCCAGCGGATTTTACACCCAATCGGCGTTCCCCCGCATTATTTTTTCACCAGCCATTCGTGCTCGGCGGCATTGTGGAATTTCCAGGTGCGCTTCGGCCCAGCCATGACGTTGAGGTAATAGAGATCGTAGCCGTGGCAGGCGGCCACCGGATGGTAGCCCCTGGGCACCAGGGTGACGTCGCCGTCCTCCACCGCCATCGCCTCGTCGAGCGAGCGGTCGTCGGTGTAGACGCGCTGGAAGCCGAACCCCTGCGGCGGGTTGAAGCGGTGGTAATAGGTTTCCTCCAGCTGTGATTCATGCGGCAGGTTGTCCTCGTCGTGCTTGTGCGGCGGGTAGGACGAGGTGTGGCCGCCGGGGGTGATCACCTCCACGACGAGCAGCGACTGCGCCGGCTCGCCCTCGGGCAGGATGTTGGTGACGTGGCGGACATTGGTGCCGACGCCGCGGCTGAGCCGCTCCATGGCGGCGGGGTCGATGACGCGCGGCGGCAGGTCGCCGCTCCTGTCGGGCGCGGTGCAGACAGCAAGCTCCAGCGCGGTCTCGGCGCTGACCTCCCAGTCCATGCCGGCGGGCAGGTAGAGGGCCGCGGGCGGGCCGTCGAAGGGCGTAATGCGGCGGCCGAGCAGGCCGAAATCCATGGCCCCGGCGCGCGCCCTGCCCTTGCCCGAGATCCACACCAGGCAGGTTTCGCGGCTCGAATCTCCGCCGCGGACGGTCCCGCCCGGCGAAAGCCGGTGCAGCTCGAAACCGACATGGGTCCAGCCGGCGCTTTCGGGCGTGACGCTGGTGACAAGGCCGGCCGTGCCTTGCGGCCGGATCAGGAGATGCGATTGGCTCATGAACGGTCCTCCGGTTCGCGGTTCGGGTCGGCGACGGCGCCTTCCACCGGCGGCTCGGGCAACGGCACCAGGAAGAAACCCCAGACCAGATAGGCCGACAGCAGCGCGGCGCCGGTGCCCCAGGCCGGGTTGCCGGTGGCAAATTCCATGAGCGTCCACAGGACGGTGACGACAAGGATGGCCACCCGCCGCCATTTCGGCCGGTAGAAGGGGTGGCTGAAATCGATGATCTTGAGCGGCTTCCTCTTGCGCGTCATGCGTCGTCCAGCCCGGAGGCGACCGCCGCCTGCCTGAGTGCCTTCAGGCCCATGCTCTGGTAGGTCACCGGGTCGCGCGCCACGGGATCCTGCTCGGCCTCGATCACCAGCCAGCCCTCGTAGCCGTTGTCGGCGGCCACCGCCAGCACCGGCTCGAAATCGATGATGCCGTCGGGGTCGCCCGGCACGGTGAAGACGCCGCGGCGCACGCCCTCGAGGAAGGACAGGCCCTCGGAGCGGACGTCGCGCATGACGTCGAGGCGGATGTTCTTGGCGTGGATGTGGAAGACCCGGTCGATGTGGCGGCGGGCGAGCGCCAGCGGATTGCCGCCGCCGAAATAGCAGTGGCCGGTGTCGAGCAGCAGCCCGGTATGCGGTCCGGTCTCGGCCATCAGCCGGTCGATCTCGGCCTCGGTCTCGACGATCGTTCCCATGTGGTGATGATAGACCAGCCGGATGCCCTGATCCAGGCAATGGGCGGCGATGGCCTCGACCTTGCGGCCGAAGTCCGGCCAGTCGGCGTCGGCGAGCTGCGGCCGGTCGTTGACGGCGACGGCGTCGTTGCCGTGGATGGCATTGGAGGTCTCGCAGACAATGCAGACCTTGCAGTCATTGGCCTTGAGCATCGCCAGATGCGGGGCGATGGCGCGCTTTTCGTCCTCGACCGAACGGGTAAGCAGATTGAGCGAATGCCAGCCGGAGACGAAGGCCAATCCGTGGGCGGCAAGCACCCGCTTGAGCTCCTCGCCGTCGGACGGCATCTTGTGGCCCTTCTCGATGCCGTCGAAGCCGATGGAAGCCGTGTCGGTCAGGCACTGCTCGAGGCTGATATGGGCGCCGAGCGTCTGGTCGTCGTCGTTGGACCAGGCGATGGGATTGGTTCCGTAGCGGATCATTCGGTGCGGGCCTTGCGTCGGGTTTCGTAGGTCTTGCGGGCGGCGTTGACTTGCGGGCGGACGGAGACTTCCGGCACCGCCACGTCCCACCATGTACCGCCGGCCTCGGTCGACGGATAGGGGTCGGTGTCGATGACGATGACGAAAGGCCCCTTCGCCGTCTTCGCCTCGGCCAGCGCCGCCTCGAGATCGGCGATCGAGGCCGCCTTGCGGGTCTCCGCGCCCATCGAGCCGGCATGGGCGGCGAAATCGATGCGGGACGGCACCTTATGGCTTGCATGGTCGAGCAGGTTGTTGAACTCGGCGCCGCCGGTCGACATCTGCAGCCGGTTGATGCAGCCGAAGCCGCGGTTGTCGGTGATGACGACGGTGAGCCTGATGCCCATGGTGACGGCGGTGGCGAGTTCGGAATTGGCCATCATGTAGGAGCCGTCGCCGAGCATGACGACGACGTCGCGCTCGGGCTCCGCCATCTTGATGCCGATGCCGCCGGCGATCTCGTAGCCCATGCAGGAGAAGCCGTACTCCATGTGATAGGACATCGGCCGCCCGGCCTTCCACAATTTGTGCAACTCGCCCGGCATGGTGCCTGCCGCGCACATGACCACGGTGTCCTCGCCGGCGGAGCGCTGCACGGCGCCGATCACCTGCATGTCGGTGGCAAGCGCGTTGCCCTCGCCCGCCGGCGCGGCGGTGACCGCATCGGCGTCGGCGAACCACGCGGCCTTCAGGCCTGCCGGCGGGACGGCGAAGCGGTGCGATCCAAGCGCCGCGTGCAGGCGCCCGAGCCCGATGCGGGCGTCGGCCACCAGCGGCAGCGCATCGTGCTTGTGGCTGTCGAACGGAGCGACATTGAGCGCCAGGATGCGCCGCTCCGGGTTCCTGAACAGGTTCCAGGAGCCGGTGGTGAAATCCTGAAAGCGGGTGCCGACGCCGAAGATCAGGTCGGCGTCCGCGGCGACCCGGTTGGCGCTGGCCGCCCCCGTGACCCCGATCGGGCCGAGATTGAGGGGGTGGTCCCAGGGCAGCGCCGACTTGCCGGCCTGGGTCTCGGCCACCGGAATGCCGTGCGCCCCGACAAAGCGCCGGAGCTCGTCGCTGGCGCCGGAATAATGCACGCCGCCGCCGGCGATCAGGATCGGTTTCTTCGCTTCGCGCAACGCTACAATGGCCGCAGCCAGTTCATGCGCATCGGGCTCGGGCCGGCGCCGGCGCCAGACCTTCGGCTCGAAGAAGCTCTCCGGCCAGTCCCAGGCTTCCGCCTGAACGTCCTGGCAGAAGGACAAGGTCACCGGGCCGCAATCGGCGGGGTCGAGCATGGTGCGGAAGGCGCGCGGCAGCGCGGTCAACAGCTGCTCGGGGCGCATGATGCGGTCGAAATAGCGGCTCACCGGGCGAAAGCAGTCGTTGACGGTCATGGTGCCGTCGCCGAAATCCTCGAGCTGCTGCAGGACCGGATCGGGCGCGCGGTCGGCGAAGACATCGCCCGGCACCAAGAGCACCGGCAGCCGGTTGACATGGGCAAGGGCCGCGGCGGTGACCATGTTGAGCGCGCCGGGGCCGATCGACGAGGTCACCATCATGGCGCGCCGGCGTCCCGACTGCTTGGCATAGGCGATCGCCGCATGCGCCATGGTCTGCTCGTTGTGGCCGCGCCAGGTGGCAAATTCGTCGCGCACGCCGTGCAGCGCCTCGCCGATGCCGGCGACATTGCCGTGGCCGAAGATCGCCCAGCAGCCGGCGAGAAACGGCACGCCGTCCTCATTCATCTGTGCCGACACATGCCTCATCATCGCCTGCGCGGCCGTCAATCGGATGCTGGTCATGCTGTCTCTCCCGCGGCGACCACGCTCGGCGCGGCCTCGTTTTCGGCAAGGCGGCGAACCCGGTCCCAGCTCGCGCACAGGTTCCGGTATTTCTCCGCCATCATGGCGACCGCCTCGGCGTCCGTCACCTGGCCATCGAGCCAGGCGCGGGCGGCGTCGCGGAAGATCGAACGGCCGACGGCAAAGCCCTTGACCAGAGGGTGGCGGGAGGCTGCGGCAAAGCTCTCTTCCAGCTCGGCCATGGGCGCGTCAAGGCCGAGGACGACGATGCCGCGGGTGTGGGGATCGCGGGCGCTGACGGCCGCGCAGGTGTGGCGCCACGCCGCGTCCGAAGTCATCGGCTCGAGCTTCCACCAGTCGGGATAGACGCCGATGTCGTAGAAGCGCTCGATCAGCCTGGCGGTGGTCATCTCATCGACCTCGCCGACCCTGGAGGGAACGACCTCGAGCAGGAATTCCAGCCGGTTGCGCCGGGCGGCGGCAAACAGGCGCAGGATCGTCGCCTCCTGTCCGGCGCGGATTTCGCCCGGATCGTCTGGATGACAGAAGCACAGCACCTTGACCACCTGGTCGCGCGGCCATTCGCGCAAGCCGCCGAGATCGACGCCCAGCTCGGGCTCGAGCCGGAGCGGCCGCGAGCCCGGCCATTCCACCGGACGGCCGATCCACAGGCCTGATCCGGCGCCCGCCTGCAGCGCATGACGCCCGAGGCGGCCATCGCAGAGGAAACCGTAGCCCGGCCGGCCGGCGGAGACCTCGCGGACGGCATCGAGGCAGAGCAGCTTGAAGCGTCCGATGCGGGCGCGGTCGACCTCCGTGTCCTCGACCATGGCCTCGAGCTGCATGCGGTGGTCGAAGGCGAAGACCCGCATGGCCGACCAGTCACCGCTGCGGTTGGTCGACCAGTGGATCTGTTCGAGGTCGGCATCCTTGCGCAGCGCCGGGATCTTCACACCGCGCCCGAGAAAGAACTCCAGCTCCTCCCAGGACGGATAGGCCGGCGTGCAGCCATGTCGGGAGACGGCGAAGGCGCCACAGGCATTGGCATAGGTGAGCGCGGTGGGCCAGTCGGCGCCCATCAACCAGCCGCGCAACAGCCCGGACATGAAGCCGTCTCCGGCGCCAAGCACGTTGAAGACCTCGATGGGAAAACCGGGACCGCTGATGCCCTCGTCCAGGCTTGCCGGGATGGCCTCGACGAAGGCGACCGCGCCCATCGGGCCGCGCTTGCAGATGAGCGTCGCAGGTGTCACCGCGCGCACCGCCCTGAGCGCCAACAGCGTGTCGGGGGAGCCGCCGGCAATGTGGAACTCCTCCTCGGTGCCGACGATCAGATCGAACAGATGCAGCGTTGACTTCAGCTTCGCCGTCACCTTGGCGCTTTCGATGTAGCGGGCCTCGCCGTCGCCATGGCCGCTCAGCCCCCAGAGGTTGGGACGATAGTCGATGTCGAGCGCGGTCCGGGCGCCGAATGCGCGGGCCAGCCTGAGCGCCTTGAGCACGGCGGCTTCGGTGTTCGGGTTGGACAGATGCGTGCCGGTGGCGGCGACACAGCGGCTGTCGGCGATGTAGGCCGGGTCGATATCGTCCTCGCAAAGCGCCATGTCGGCGCAGTTCTCGCGATAGAAGATCAGCGGAAAGCTGTTCTGGTCACGAATGCCGAGCAGCACCAGCGCAGTGAGCCGGTCGGGATCGGTCTTGACGCCGCGGACATCGACCCCCTCGCGCACCAGCTGCTCGCGGATGAAGCGGCCCATGTGCTCATGGCCGACGCGGGTGATCAGACCCGACTTGAGGCCGAGCCGCGCGCTGCCGGCGGCGATGTTGGTGGGCGACCCGCCGATATATTTGGCAAACGATCCCATGTCCTCCAGCCGGCCGCCGATCTGCTCCCCGTACAGATCGACCGACGATCGACCGATGGTGATCACGTCAAGGGTGGGGCGTTTCCGGGTTGCCATGGCGTCCTTCCAGCCTCATCGTTCGGCGTGAGACGTGGAAAAATGAAACAAAATTTCCAAATCAATGTCAATCCGAAATAAACGCGCTTTTTCGAATGCCGACATTGCTCAGGCTCAGCCCTGGTGGCGGCGGCGTTCGGCTATGGCGACCGGAAGCGCCATGGCCAGCGTCATGCCGGCCGACAGCGAGCGGAAGCCACCGAAATCGTTCTCCGACACCTCCAGCCAGTGGGTGGCGCAGGCCGCAAGCGGCGACATCACCGAGTCCGTCAGCGCGATCAGAGGAACACCGGCCGAGGACAGCGCCTTTGCCTGGGCCACGGAATCGGGCGCATAAGGGGAAAAGCTGCAGGCAATCGCGGCATCGCCGGGCCGGGCGAGATCGGCGATCTCGCCATCGATGCCATTCGCCGAATCGAGCAGCACGGAGCGGATGCCGAGCTTGGCGAAGGCGTAGGCCATGTAGGCGGCCAGCGGGTAGGCCCTGCGACGGGCAACCAGATAGATGGTATCGGCCCCGGCGAGCACATCGACGCACTGGGCGAACTGCGCCGGGCTGACGCTGTCTGAAAGTGCATCGAGCGAGGAACGGGCGGCCTGAATGAACCCGCCGAGCAGCGCGACCTCATCCGATCCGCCAAGGGTGCCGTCCTCGATCTTGCGCAGCCGCTCCTCGTAGGTGGAGGCGCGGCTCTTGAGCCGGTCGCGGAACACCAGCTGGAAATCCGAAAATCCGCCATAGCCGAAATGATGCGCCAGCCGCACCAGCGTCGAGGGCTGAACGCCCGCAGCCGCGGCAATGGAGGCGGCTGTGCCGAGGGCGATGTCGTCGGGATGGGCGAGTGCGTATTGCGCCGCCTGCGACAGCCGCTTGGGCAGTCTCGCATGGCCGGTGGCGACCAGATCCTTCAAGGCATCGAATGTGCGCGGCGCGGGTAAGGTACCGGTCTCCAGACCGGGGATATCATCCATGGTTTTCAAGCCTTATCCAATCGCAACTCAAGTGGAATAACCATTCCATATTGCCCGGCGCTCCGCAACCGGGCGCTCAGTGGCAGCACTGACGGGGCCGCTGCCGGAAGGCACTTCGAACCGAGGCCGGGTTCGATATCGTGATAGCTACAATTTTACAGAGTTTACACGGCGTTTGTTGAGCCCGGAAGGCGTTAGCTCGCAATCAGGATCCACCGCCACGCACCCGCTTCGCAGGTCGGCGCACGGTCCACGGCGAGGTTTCCGATGAAAAATCAGGACACAAGCGGGCGAGCAGGCCAACACACAAGACGTGGTCGGGCCGTTTTCGCAACATTGCAGATGCTGGCAATGATGGCTTCGCTGGGTGGCCTGGCACTGCTGCCCGGAACCGCGCAAGCAGCCGGAACATTGGTAAGTTACCCTTCCGGCGAGACCGGCACCATCGTGGTACGGACCGGCGAACGACGTCTCTATCTGATTCTCGGAAACCACCAGGCGCTCCGATACAAGGTCGGAGTGGGCCGTGCAGGGCGGCAATGGGCAGGAAATGTACAGATCAGCGGAAAATATATTCGCCCCAACTGGGCGCCGCCTGCTGCAGTGAAAAAGGACAGTCCGAACCTGCCGGACATGATTCCCGGTGGGTCCCGCCACAACCCCATGGGCGCGGCCGCCATGACCCTTTCCGGAGGTGAGTATGCGATCCATGGCACTAACAAGCCGAAAAGCATCGGCGGGCGAGTCTCCTACGGATGTATACGCATGTACAATGAGGATATCACTGAGCTTTTCGACAAGGTTTCCGTGGGCACTCCCGTCATAGTGCTTCGATAGACGTTCGCGCCCGCCACCTTCAGTATGACATAGCAGTCTATACAGCCCGTTCCTTCACAACATTTTCCATGTATTTCATATTAAATAAATTCGTAATGCAAAAAATAGGGCCGTTAACATCTAAAAGCAATGCGACAATTTCCGGGAAAAGTCCTTTCGACCGATCGATTCAATAGATGAAGTATTTCAATCTTAACTTGGTTCCAGAGTAATAAAAATAAAAATTAACCGTCCATTAATGTCCTGAACCGCTTATCTCCAGACAACCGGCATTGGCCGGCAGACAGATTTGCGGAGCGAAAAGATGAGCCGTCTGTATACGACTTCGGTGGTGATCGCCACACTCGCGCCGCTGGCCTTGGCCAATATAGCCGGTGCCCAGGAACTTTCGAGCTTCGGCGTTCTCGCCGGCACTACGGTGACCAATACCGGCGCTACCGTGATCAACGGAAATGTCGGCGTCAGCCCCAACAATGCCATTACCGGTTTTGATGATCCGGGCGGACCTGGAGTGGTCACCGCCCCCTACGCCATCTACCTCAATGACGGCGTCGCGATTCAGGCACAGAGCGACCTGACCACCGCTTATACCACGTTCATGAACCGGCCGGCGACCAGGGACCTGACCGGCCAGGATCTTGGCGGGCTGACGCTGTCCGCCGGCGTCTATTCCTTCGCCGACGAGGCAGAGCTGACGGGCACGCTTACCCTTGACGCGCAGGGAAACCCGAACGCCGTCTTCATCATTACCGTTGACAGCAGCCTGACCACCGCAAGCAACTCGGTGGTTTCGCTCGTCAATGGCGCCCAGGGCGCAAATGTCTATTTCGTCGTCGGGGCCTCTGCCACACTGGGAACCGACACTGCTTTTGCCGGCAATATCATGGCACTCACCTCGATCACGCTCGACACCACGGCGACCATCATCTGCGGCTCGGCCCTGGCGCGCAACGGCGCGGTGACGCTCGATACCAACACCATCTCGGTCTGCATCGCCCAGGCCGCGGCAATCGGCGATGTCACCGCCGGAAGTGACACCAACACCGCAGCCGTGGCCGACGTTCTTGATCAGGCAAGCGGTGCCGGCGGCCTGCCGGTGGATTTCGCGGCGCTGATCGCCTTCCTGTCGCCAACCGAATTGCAGGCGGCGCTGGCGCAATTGTCAGGCCAGGGCGCAACTGCGGTCGCCCCGGCGGGGCGCCAGGCGATGGATTCCTTCCTGTCGCGGGTATTCGACCGGATTGACGACACCCGTGCCCCCACTCCCCCTGAGCAGACGCCGGTCGAGCAGCCCGACACCGGCCCTGCCACCGTACGCGTGCTCGGCTACGGCCCGCTGGCGCCGGTGACGCGCGCCGGAGACGCGGTGGCATCGTTCGGCGGCAGGCCGGCTGCCATCAGGACGCCGCTGTGGAGCGTCTGGGCGACAGCCTATGGCGGCTGGAGCGAGAGCGACGGCAACAGTGCGGTCGGCAGCTATGACCGGACCATCAACACCCACGGTCTCGCCGCCGGCGTCGATTTCGATGTCAGCCCCGAGACCATGGTCGGCATCGCGCTCGGCATTGCGCACAATGAATTCGACCTCTCGGGTGGTCATGGCGGAGGCGACAGCGACATCCTGCAGGCCTCGGTCTATGGCCGCCAGGATTTTGGTCCCGCCTATGTCGCAGGCGCACTCGCCTATTCGTTCAACGATGTTTCCACCGACCGGTTCGTGACCATCGGCGGCACGGGACATTACGGGGCCAACTTCAACGCCCATGACTTCGCTGCGCGGGTCGAAACCGGCTACCGCTTCGCTCTCACCGATGCCGGTTCCGCCGGCGGATCGATCGGAATCACTCCCTATGCGGGGCTGCAGGTGCAATCCTTCCGCACGCCGTCCTACAGCGAAACCACCATCTCCGGGTCGACCGACTTTGCGCTCGATTATGCCGCACGCACAAGCAATTCGCTGCACACCGAACTGGGCGCACGCTTCGACGACACCATCGCGCTCGAAAACGGTTCAGTGCTGACGCTTCGCGGCAAGATAGCCTGGGCCCATGACACCAGCACCGACACCTTCTCGCAGGCGAGCTTCCAGGCAATCCCCGACTCCGCCTTCATTGTCCAGGGAGCGGATGGCGCCTCGAACTCGCTGCTGCTCTCCGCAGGCGCCGAAATGGCTTTCGGCAACGGCGTTTCGATTCTGGGCAAGGTCGATACCGCCCTGTCGACGAGCTCCCAGGCCTACGAGGCCAGCGCCCGGATCCGCTACACCTGGTAGCCTGCCGCCAACCTCCGATGCGGGTGCTATCGCTCGCTCGCGGTCGATGCCATAGTTTCGAGGAACGAGACCGACGGCACGGAGAACCAGAATGGATGTTGCGCGCAGATTGAGCGATCTTGAGCCCGGTTACGATGTGCCGGCTCTTCCGGGCATGCGCGAAGCGGAGATCCAGACGCCATGCCTGGTGCTCGATCTTGCCGCACTCGAGTGCAATCTGCGGGCCATGGGAGACTATGCCCGATCGGCCGGCGTTGGGCTGCGGGTGCATGGCAAAATGCACAAATCGGTCGATGTGGCGAAGCTGCAGCACGAGATCGGCGGGGCCAGCGGCATCTGCTGCCAGAAGGTGAGCGAGGCGGAAGCCTTTGCCCGCGGCGGCATCGCGGACATTCTTGTCTCCAACGAAGTGACCGACCCGAACAAGATCGACCGGCTGGCGCGGCTGCCGAAGCTCGGCGCCTCGGGCACCAGAATCGGCGTTTGCGTGGATGACCTTGCCACGGTCGCCGAGCTTTCAGCAGCGGCGACCCGGCACGGCACCGAACTGCGCTGCCTGGTGGAAATCGATTCGGGGGCAAACCGCTGCGGCGTGGCTCCGGGCCCGGATCTCGCGGCCCTGGCGCATGCGATCATCGCCGCCCCGGGGCTCAGCTTCGGCGGCATCCAGGCCTACCAGGGCGCCATGCAGCACATCGCGGATTTCGAAGCCCGCAAGGCGGCCTTCGAGGCGTCGCTGGCGATCACCCGGCAGGCGCTTGCAGTGCTCCGGGCTGAGGGAATCCCCTGCCCGACCGTCACCGGCGGCGGCACCGGCAGCTATCCCTTCGAGGCCGGTTCAGGCGTCTATACCGAGCTGCAGTGCGGCTCCTATGCCTTCATGGACGCCGATTACCGCACGGTGCTCGATGAGTCCGGCGCGACGATGCCGGAATTCGCCCATGCGCTGTTCCTGCTCACCTCGATCATGAGCCATGTGAAGCCCGGCCGCGCCATCTGCGACGCGGGGCTGAAGGTGCAGTCTGTGGATTCCGGCCTGCCGGTGGTCTTCGGCCGCGACGATGTCAGATATCTCGGCTGCTCCGACGAGCATGGCGTGATTGCAGATCCGGACAGCGTGCTGAGGCTCAACGACCGGCTCAAGCTTGTGCCCGGCCATTGCGACCCGACCTGCAATCTCCACGACTGGTATGTCGGTGTGCGCAACGGCCTCGTCGAGTGCCTGTGGCCGGTGAGCGCCCGCGGCAAGAGCTGGTAGGACAGCCACCAAACGACGCCACTGGCACTTTGTGGCAAAACCGTGGTTGACCTGCCCGATTTCCGCCCTAGTTACCCCTGTTCGCAGCACTGATCCGTCGGCTTCGCATGCGCCATCGTCGATGGTGGCGCGGTGGCGACGGTGTGTCCAGCAAACTGCAAACATTCATGCGTCCGGCGCACGGGCGCATTCTTCAAAGGAAATCCATTTGACCGACAAAGTGATCGACGATGCCGATCCCGAATTCGAAGCGATTCGAGCGCCGCAAGGCAACACGGAGGTCATTGAAACCTCCTATGAAATCGGGCAGGACAATGTCAGCTACTGCCGCGGCTTCAAGCTCGAGTTTGATATCCACAATGTGGTCTTCACGGTTTCGGCGCTGGGCGTGGTGGCATTCACCTTCTTCACCCTCGCCTTCCAGACCACGCTGGAGCCGGCCTTCACCGGGCTGCGCAATCTTCTGACCAGCAATCTCGACTGGTTTTTCCTGCTCACCGGCAACGTCTTCGTCGTGCTCTGCATCGGCCTGATCCTTTCGCCGCTGGGAAAGATCCGACTGGGCGGACCCGACGCCACGCCTGACTACCGCAACATCTCCTGGTTCTCGATGCTGTTTGCCGCCGGCATGGGCATCGGGCTGATGTTCTACGGCGTCTCCGAACCGATGAGCCACTTCAGCGCCTCGATGGCCGGGCCGGTGGTCGAGAACGGCGTGCGGACCGACTGGGCGCCGCTGGGCGGTGCCATGGGCGACGCGGAAGGCTCGCGCCGCCTGGCGATGGCGGCCACGATCTTCCACTGGGGCCTGCATCCCTGGGCGATCTACGCCGTGGTCGCGCTGGCGCTCGGGCTGTTCTCCTACAACAAGGGCC
The DNA here is from genome assembly GCF_003182275.1 of Hoeflea marina. GTDB lineage: Bacteria > Pseudomonadota > Alphaproteobacteria > Rhizobiales > Rhizobiaceae > Hoeflea > Hoeflea marina. Next base: position 767,762 of record NZ_QGTR01000002.1, on the reverse strand, counting down.
TGCCGCTGACGCTGCGGTCGATCTTCTACCCGATCCTCGGCGAACGGGTCTGGGGCTGGCCGGGACACGTCATCGACATTCTGGCGGTGTTCGCGACCATCTTCGGCCTGTCGACATCGCTCGGCATCGGCGCGCAACAGGCAAGTGCGGGTCTCAACTTCCTCTTCGGCGTGCCCGCCGGCAACACGACCATGATCCTGCTGGTGCTCGGCATCACGGCGATCGCCACGGCCTCCGTGGTGGCCGGCATGGACAAGGGGGTCAGGATCCTCTCCGAGATCAACATGGCGCTTGCCGCCCTGCTCCTGGTGTTCATCATCGCGGTCGGCCCGACGATGCAGATCTTTTCGGGCTTCTTCCTCAACCTCGCCGCCTATGTCGAGTATCTGCCGCAGCTCTCCAATCCCTTCGGTCGCGCCGACGCGAATTTCTCGCAGGGCTGGACCGCGTTCTATTGGGCCTGGTGGATTTCCTGGTCACCCTTTGTCGGCATGTTCATCGCCCGGGTCAGCCGTGGCCGCACGGTGCGCGAATTCCTCATCGCCGTGCTGCTCATCCCGTCGCTGGTATCCGTGCTGTGGATGACGGCGCTGGGCGGCACCGCCATCAGCCAGTTCGTCAATGACGGGCTGACCACCGTCAAGGACGCATCACTGGAGCTGCAGCTGTTCGAAATGCTGGCGCCACTGCCGCTCACCGGCATCACATCGTTCATCGGCATCGTGCTGGTGATCGTGTTCTTCGTCACATCGTCGGACTCCGGTTCACTGGTGATCGACACGATCTCGGCGGGTGGCAAGGTCAACGCGCCGACGCCGCAGCGGGTGTTCTGGGCAACCTTCGAAGGCCTGGTGGCCATCGCCCTGCTGCTCGGCGGCGGCCTGGTTGCCCTGCAGGCCATGGCGGTTTCCACCGGCTTTCCGTTCGCCGTCGTGCTGCTCGGCGGCGCCTTTTCCCTGGTCAAGGGGCTGATGTCCGAACCAAGGTAAACCCGGCCAACACGTGTCGCGCAGCCGTTCTGCGCGGCAGACGGACCTGAACGCTTGAGCCCGTCACCCGCATCCATCCGGATTCGCGTGACGGGCTCGACGCATTTCCGGGTCCGGCACTGCATGTCCGGGATACGGAACCGCGTCAGGGCGACTTGGCGCTGGCCGCTTTCGCCCGGAGGGCGGCGTTCTTCTTCAGATGCGCACGATTGTGGTCGATGGCGGCGAGCACGAGCGCGCTCAAAGCGGCCTCGTCGATGCCGTCGCCCTCGAACAGGTCGATGGAGCGGCGCGTGGCCCCGGTGTCATTTCCATTGAACAGTCCGGCAGGATCGGGCAGGCGCGCACCGTGGGCGAATGTCAGCTTCACCTTGGCCTTGTGGGCGTTGCCGACCGCGATCAGGCCGTCGCGCGACCAGGTCGGGCTTCCCATCCACTTCCATTCCTCGACGATCTCAGGGTCGGCGGCCAGGATGGCCCGGCGGAGGTGGGCGAGCGTTTCGCCGCGCCAACCGGCGGTCTCGGCGATGTAGCGGTCGATGCGTTCGGATGGTGTCATGGCTTGTCCAACCTCGAATTCCGTTGCCTCATGGTGATGCCGTTGCAGTTGCGGGCGCCGCTATTCGGCGCCCGCCGTCCGCCGTCGCGCCCTGCCCGCATAGGGCAGGAAGAACAGATACAGACCCGATACCAGCATCAGGAACAGCGGCGGCAGCGGTGCGTAGACCACCCATGCCGGCGGCTCGATGAACGCCATGGTGGCGAAATTGGCAATCACGGCCAGCGTGAAGGCGATCGACAGCCAGCGGTGAATCTGCCGTGTCCATCTGCTCATGGGTCTCTCCTTGACGGGTTGGAAAAGGTGTCTGTGCTCGCGGCGATGACCGCGTCACCCGGTGCGCACGAGCAACTGGTCGAGCCTGTCCAGGAACCGCGGCCAGCCGGCGCGGGCACCGCCATAGGCCCGCTTCTGGCCGGGACGGAAACCCGACTGCTCCATGCGCAGCCGCGTGCCCGCCGGCGTCGGTGTCAGGGTGAAGGCGACGACGCTCGTCAGGTCGTAGTCGGGGTCGTCGTGCACGTGATTCCAGCTGTAGGACAGTGTCCGGCCGGGCTCGACGGCGATCACTTCGCAGTCGATCGCGCCCCCCCAGTCTCCCTGCAGATTGAAGCGATGGCCGATCTCGGGCCGGAAATCGTTGCCCATCAGCCATTCGGCGATCAGGTGCGGTTCAGAGAGCGCCCGCCAGAGCTTTTCGGGCGGATGCGCGAAGTCGCGCTCGACCACCACCGTGCGGGTTTCGGGCAGTGTCCCGGTCATTGGTCCATCCTCCTGAGCAGGTCATCAAGGTCGTCGAAGCGGCCCTGCCAGAAGCGCTTCATCCGCACCGTCCAGTCGTCGAGCGGGGCCAGCGCGTCGAGCGCGACGCTGTAGTGCGTCTGCCGTCCCTCCGGCCGGTCGCGGACCAGCCCGGCCCGCTTGAGGATGCCGAGATGCTTGGAGACCGCGGGTTGGGAGATGCCGGACCCGGCCGTCAGCACCCTGACCGTCTGGTCCCCATCGCGGCACAGCCGCTCGAAAATGGCCCGTCGGCTGGGATCGGAAAGCGCCTTGAAGATCAGGTCCTGAGTCTGTTGCATGACAATCCATAACTCGCTGGCTATGCGATTATCCATAACCATCGGGATATGGATCAGTCAAGAGCAAAGCCGACAGCCCCGCGGACGCGACCGCGTTCCTGCCCGCCCGGCCGGCTGAGGCCGTTGCCGTCCCGCCAGCCCTTGCAATCCCGAAAAACATCTATATCTGTGCATATAAATGAAGTTGGATATATTGCTCCAGCGCAATGCGGTCGCGGACCGGCTGGCGCATTCTGCCTCCGCCTTCATCGTCAAGCACGCCCGCACCGGGCAGCGCGGCGGAAAGCTCACGGGAACGAACCAGATGCTCAAGATCCTCCTATTCTCCCTGCTCACGGGCGCCGGCCTGACGGGCACCCAGGCCGCAACTCTGACGCTCGAGCCGAGCATGGTGACCGAGTGGAAGACCGTCTACGGCCAGGTCGAATCACGCGACGTGGTGCCCGCCCGGGCGCGCATCGGCGGCGTCATCGTCGAGCTCACCGTCAACGAGGGCGATCCGGTCAAGGCCGGGGAGCAGATCGGCCTCATCAAGGACGACAAGATCGCCTTCCAGATTGCCGCGCTCGATGCCCAGCTCGCGGCACTGCAGGCCCAGCTCTCCACCGCCGAGGCGGAGCTCAAGCGCGGCGAGACGCTGGTGGCGCAGGGCGTCATCACGAGGCAGCGGCTGGGGCAACTCTCAACCGACGCCGAGGTGGCGCGCAACGCGCTCGCCGCGGCGGAAGCGCAACGCGACGTCATCACCCAGCAGCAGAGCGAAGGCGCGCTGGTGGCCCCCGCCGATGGACGGGTGCTGACCATTCCCAGCAGCCGCGGCGCCGTCATCCTCGCCGGCGAGGCGGTCGTCAACATCGGATCGGGCGGCTTCTATCTCAGGCTCGCCATTCCCGAGCGCTTCGCCGCCGAACTCCGGCAGGACGCACCCATCCGCATCGCCACCGCCAAGGGCGAGGCCAGGGGCGTGCTGGTGCGGATCTATCCGCAGATCGACAACGGGCGGGTGATCGCCGATGTCGAGGTGGACGGGCTCGACACCGAATTCGTCAATGCCCGCATCCTGGTGCAGGTGCCAGTGGGCAGCAGACAGGCCCTCGCGGTGCCGGAGGCGGCGCTGCAGACCCGGCACGGACTCGATTTCGTCACGGTCGACCATGCCGGCCAGGTGGAGGAACGGGTTGTCGTTCGCGGCGAGACCATCGACATCGACGGCAAGCCCAATGTCGAGATCATGAGCGGACTTTCGGCCGGCGACACGGTGGTGCTGCCATGAGCGCGAAGACATCCCGGCTCGGCATCGCCGGCCAGTTGACGCGCGTCTTCATCGTCTCGCCGCTGACGCCGCTGTTCCTGCTGGCGGCCATCACCTTCGGCATCGTCGCCCTGGTTACCCTGCCGCGCGAGGAGGAACCGCAGATCTCTGTGCCGATGGTCGACATCAGCGTCCGCGCCGACGGGCTCAAGGCCGAGGACGCGGTCAAGCTCGTCACCGAGCCGCTTGAAACCATCGTCAAGGGAATCGACGGCGTCGAACATGTCTATTCCCAGACTGGCGACAACCAGGTGCTGGTCACCGCAAGGTTTCTCGTCGGCACCAATTCCGACGCCGCAGTGCTGCGCGTGCACGACAAGGTCCGCGCCAACATGAACGCCATCCCGGTCGGCATCCCCGAACCGCTGATTGTCGGACGCGGCATCGACGATGTCGCCATCGTCTCGCTGACACTGAGCCCCCGTGCTGGCGCCGACCCGGCCGTCACCGTCGGCGACCTCACCCGGGTGGCGCAGGAACTGCGCACCGAACTGACCAAGATCGACAATGTCGGGCTGACCTATCTGGTCGGAGCCGGCGACGACATCATCCGCATCGCCCCGGATACCGAAAAGCTGGCGCTTTACGGTGTCACGCTGCAGCAACTGCAGGCCAAGGTGACGGGCGCCAACAGGGCCTTCCCGGCGGGCACATTGCGTGACGGGGGCGAGCAGATCCAGTTGATGGCGGGCGAAACGCTGTTCTCGCCCGACGAGATCGGCAGCCTGTTGGTGACAAGCCGGGACGACCGCCCGGTCTATGTCCGCGATCTGGCGACGATCGGATTCGATTCCGCCGGTGACGAGCGCATCGTCGCCACCGTCAGCCGCGATGGCGACGGCGTCACCCGGACGCCGGCGGTGACGATTGCGCTGGCCAAGCGCGCCGGGTCGAACGCGGTGCTGGTGGCCCACTCGATCCTCAGCCGCGTTGATCAGCTGCAGGGATCGCTGGTGCCCCGATCGATGACGGTCGAGGTCACCCGGGACTACGGCGACACCGCCAACGAAAAAGCCAACGAGCTGCTCTATCATCTCGGTCTGGCCACTCTGTCGATCATTGCGCTGGTGTGGCTTGCCATCGGCCGCCGCGAGGCGATGGTGGTGGCGGTGGTCATTCCCGTGACCATCCTGCTCACCCTGTTTGCCTCCCGCGTCATGGGCTACACGCTCAACCGCGTGTCGCTGTTCGCGCTGATCTTCTCGATCGGTATTCTCGTCGACGACGCCATCGTCGTCATCGAGAACATCGCCCGCCACTGGGGCATGGGCGACGATCGCGACCGCAGGCAGGCGGCGATCGAGGCCGTGGCCGAAGTCGGCAACCCCACCATAGTCGCCACGTTGACCGTCGTGGCGGCGCTGCTGCCGATGCTGTTCGTTTCGGGCATGATGGGTCCCTATATGAGCCCGATCCCGGCCAATGCATCGGCGGCAATGATCTTCTCCTTCTTCGTCGCCGTCATGGTCACGCCATGGCTGATGCTGAAAATCGCCGGTCACGCGCCGGTGCACGCCCATGGCGAAGGCGCGGGATCCGGCGGCAGGCTGGGCCGCGCCTATCGCGCCGCGGCGGCTCCGATTCTCGCCAGCAAGGCCCGCTCCTGGCTGTTCCTGCTGGTGGTTGGCCTGCTCACGATGGCTTCGCTGTCGCTGTTCTACACCCAGCATGTCACCGTCAAGCTGCTGCCGTTCGACAACAAGTCGGAGCTGGCCGTGACCATCGACCTGCCCGAAGGCACCTCGGTGGAGACCACCGATGCGGTGGCGCAGGCGGTGGCGCGCAAGGTGCTTGAACTCGAGGAAGTGCACTCGGCGCAGACCCATGCCGGCACCGCCGCGCCCTTCAACTTCAACGGCCTGGTGCGCCACAGCTTCCTGCGCGCCGAGACCTGGCAGGGCGACGTGGCCATCAACCTCACGCCCAAGGCCGGGCGCGAGCGCTCCAGCCACGCCATCGCGCTCGACATCCGCGCCCGCATCGCGGGCCTTTCGCTGCCCGAGGGCGGCAGCCTGAAGGTTGTCGAACCGCCGCCCGGCCCGCCAGTGCTGGCGACGCTGCTGGCCGAAATCTACGGTCCCGACGCCGAGACGCGGCGTAAGGTCGGAACGAAGGTCGAGGCGGCGTTCCGATCCGTGCCGTTCATCGTCGATGTCGACAACTCCTGGGGCCAACCGGCCCGACGGCTGCGGGCGACGATCTCGACCGACGACCTGGAATTCTTCAAGGTCGACGAAAGCGACGTCTTCGACACGATCGGCATCCTCAACCGCGGCCAGACGGTGGGCTATTCCCACCGCGGCGGCGGACGCCAGCCCATCGCCATCCGGCTGGAACGACCGCGCGGCGAGCGGACGATGGACGAGCGCTTCCTCACCACGCCGATCCCGGCCAATGTGCTGCCCGGCGCGCGCGGCGTCGTCGAACTGGGCGACGTCATCCGGGTGACCGACGAGCGCGCCTCCTTCCCCGTCTACCGCCACAACGGGCGGGCGGCGGAAATGGTCATGGCGGAGCTCGCCGGCGATTTCGAGGCGCCGCTCTATGGCATGCTGGCGGTTCAGAAGGCCATCGACGCGCAGGACTGGACCGGGCTCGAAAAGCCGGTCGTCGCGCTGCACGGCCAGCCGGCCGACGAGAGCCATCCGACGCTGCTGTGGGACGGGGAATGGGAGGTCACCTGGGTGACGTTCCGGGACATGGGCGCAGCCTTCGGCGTGGCGCTGCTCGGCATCTACATTCTCGTCGTCGCGCAGTTCGGCTCGTTCAAGGTGCCGCTGGTGATCCTCACGCCGATCCCGCTTACCTTCATCGGCATTCTTGGCGGCCACTGGCTGTTCGGGGCGCCGTTCTCGGCCACCTCGATGATCGGTTTCATCGCGCTGGCCGGCATCATTGTGCGCAACTCCATCCTGCTGGTCGACTTCATCCGCCATTCCGACATGGCGGGGCGGCCGCTGACCGAGATCCTGATCGAGGCCGGCGCCATCCGCTTCAAGCCGATCCTGCTCACCGCGCTGGCGGCGATGATCGGCGCATCGGTGATTCTGACCGACCCGATCTTCCAGGGCCTGGCGATCTCGCTGCTGTTCGGGCTGGCCTCGTCGACGTTGCTCACGGTGCTGGTCATTCCGGCCATCTACCGGGTGCTCAGGACCTGACGGGCAATTGCCAAGATGGTTGGCAATTGACAATGCGGGCACGTTTCGCCCCTATGCATATCCGGCCCGCGCGCCGACAGGGAGAGATGCCGCAGTGAACAGGACGCCTTGCACGGAACTCGTGATCTTCGATTGCGACGGTGTGCTCATCGACAGCGAGATCATCAGCTCGAGGGTGCTCATCCGACTGCTGGGCGATGTCGGCGTGCATGTCGATCATGCCCATGTGCAAAGGCATTTCCTCGGCCGCAGCTGGCCCAAGGTCGCAGCGGAAATCCGCATCCAGTATGGCCTCACGCTCGGGACCGAATTCGAGGAGCGCTACCGCAGCGACCTGCTTGCGGCCTTCGAGACCGAACTGCGCCCCGTCGACGGCGTGGAAGCGGTGATCGCCGGGCTCGGCGTGAAGTCCTGCGTCGCCACCAGCTCCAGCCCGAAGCGCGCGCGCCGCTCGCTTGAACTCGCCGGACTGGCCGCAAGCTTCGGCGAGCATGTCTTCACCGCCTCCCAGGTGGCCAACGGCAAGCCCGCGCCGGATCTTTTTCTATACGCGGCGCAATCCATGGGAGTGGCGCCGGAGGCCTGTCTCGTCATCGAGGATTCTCGCCCCGGGGTCGAGGCTGCAAGGGCCGCGGGGATGCCTGTCTGGCGTTTTATCGGCGCCTCGCACATGCGCGGACTTGACATTGCCGGGCCCGATGACGCCGATGGCATTCGACATTTTTCGCGGTGGGCCGAGTTCTTCGAACTGGAACCGTATCTGCGCGGACCAGCGGCAGGGGCAAAGGCGCATGGCTAGCAAGATCGAGACGGAAACCAGCAGGCTCGATGATGCCGCCCGCGCCGGCTGGCTGTACTATGTCGCCGGCAAGACCCAGGACGAGATCGCCCGCAATCTCGGCGTCTCGCGCCAGTCGGCGCAACGCCTGGTGTCGCTGGCCGTCAGCGAGAAACTCGTCAAGGTGCGACTCGACCATCCGATTGCCAACTGCATGGAACTGAGCCACCGGCTGACCGAGCGCTTCGACCTCAAGGTCTGCAGCATTGTCCCGAGCGATCCCGACGCGCCGGCCTCGACGACCGGCATCGCGCAGGCCTGCGCGGCCGAGATGGAACGCCACCTCAAGTCCAACCATCCCAAGATCATCGCCATCGGCACCGGAAGGGCCCTGCGCGCCTCGGTGGAACAGCTCTCGCCGATGGACTGCCCGCAGCACCGCATCGTCTCGCTGCTCGGCAACATGATGTCGGACGGCTCCGCCACGGCCTACAACGTCGTCATCCGCATGGCCGAGCGGGTCAATGCGCGCCATTACCCGATGCCGCTGCCGGTGTTTGCCCGCTCGCCGGAGGAAAAACGGATCCTGCACAACCAGGAACCGGTGCACAACATCCTCGAACTCTGCCGCCAGGCCGACGTCACCTTTGTCGGTGTCGGCAACATCGACATGACGGCGCCGCTGCACCTGGACGGTTTCCTGTCGCGCGACGACATCCGCGCACTGGGCCAGGCGGGCGCGGCCGGCGAGATCACCAGCTGGGTCTACAATCGCAACGGCCAGTTGATCGACGGGCTCGCAAACGATCGTGTGGCCAGTGCGCCGCTGGTCTCGGGTCCGCTCAATCCCGTCATCGGCGTCGCCGCGGGCGAGGCCAAGGTCCGGGCGATTCACGGCGCCCTGGTCGGCGAGCTGATCACCGGGCTGATCACCAACGAGATGACGGCAGAACATTTGCTCAAACTGTGAGCAAAAAAATCCTTCTCCCAATCTTTTGAATTCTCAATGAAAAACCTGAGTTTTTCTGTTTTCATGCTGCAGCGCGGAAACGAATCTCGTTGACATTCGCTCGCCCCAATGTGAACAATTGCCCGTATTGATGGCAATTGCCCATCGGAGTTTGGGAGGAAATTATGAAGAATTTCGTTCGCGCCCTTCTGGGTGCGTCGGCGCTGTGCGCCGCGATGTCGCCGGCACTGGCCGAGACACTCACAATCGCCACCGTCAACAACGGCGACATGATCCGCATGCAGAAGCTGACGGATGATTTCAAGGCGAAGAACCCCGACATCGACCTGGAATGGGTCACGCTCGAAGAGAACGTGCTGCGCCAGAAGGTCACCACCGACATCGCCACCAAGGGCGGCCAGTTCGACGTGATGACGATCGGCACCTACGAAGTGCCGATCTGGGGCAAGCAGGGCTGGCTCGTCAGCCTCAACGACCTGCCCGCCAGCTACGACGTCGATGACCTCCTGCCCGCCATCCGTGGCGGCCTGACGGTTGATGGCAATCTCTATGCGGCGCCGTTCTACGGCGAGAGCTCCATGGTCATGTACCGCAAGGACCTGATGGAGAAGGCCGGCCTGGAAATGCCCGATGCGCCCACCTGGGACTTCATCAAGGAAGCCGCCGCCAAGATGACCGACAAGGATGCCGAAATCTACGGCATCTGCCTGCGCGGCAAGGCCGGCTGGGGCGAGAACATGGCGTTCCTCACCGCTGCCGCCAACTCGTTCGGCGCCAAGTGGTTCGACATGGACTGGAAGCCGCAGTTCGACGGCGAAGCCTGGAAGAACACGCTCTCCTTCTATGTCGACATGATGAACGCATCGGGCCCTCCCGGCGCATCCAACAACGGCTTCAACGAGAACCTGGCGCTGTTCCAGCAGGGCAAGTGCGGCATGTGGATCGACGCCACGGTGGCCGCATCCTTCGTGACCAACCCCGCCGATTCCAAGGTCGCCGACCAGGTCGGTTTCGCGCTGGCTCCCGACAACGGTCTGGGCAAGCGCGGCAACTGGCTCTGGGCCTGGTCGCTGGGCATCCCGGCCGGCTCGCAGAAGGTCGATTCCGCCAAGAAGTTCGTCGCCTGGGCAACCTCGAAGGACTACCTGGCGCTTGTGGCCGAGAAGGAAGGCTGGGCCAACGTTCCTCCCGGCACCCGCACCTCGCTCTATGAAAACCCGGAATACGCCAAGATCCCGTTCGCCAAGATGACGATCGACTCGATCAACGCGGCCGACCCGACCAAGCCGACAGTGGACGAAGTCCCCTACACCGGCGTGCAGTTCGTGGCGATTCCCGAGTTCCAGGGCCTCGGCACTGCAGTCGGACAGCAGTTCTCGGCAGCGCTTGCCGGAACCACCTCCGTCGATGAAGCGCTTGCCAACGCCCAGAACCTGGCGACGCGCGAAATGACCAAGGCTGGTTACATCAAGTAACCGCTCCTCCCGGAGAGGGCCGGATCCTTCGGGATCCGGCCCTGCTTTTCAAGACACTACCCGATTCCGCTCATGCGCCTTCCGCCGACTTCCGCACGGGACGGCTGAACAACGGGGACGACTCTCATGGCCACCGCTCATTCTCGAATTGCCGCCCGCTTCATGTTAGCACCCGCAGTTCTCATGCTGCTGTGCTGGATGATCGTGCCGCTGGCGATGACGATCTATTTCTCGTTCCTGCGCTACAATCTGCTGATGCCCGGCATGGAGCAGTGGGCAGGCTTCGACAACTATTCCTACTTCCTCACCGACCCGGCCTTCTTCACCGCACTGAAGAACACGCTGCTGCTCGTCGGCGGCGTGCTGCTGATCACCGTCATCGGCGGCACGCTGCTGGCCCTGCTGCTCGACCAGGCGATGTACGGCCAGGGCTTCGTCCGCATCATGGTCATCGCCCCCTTCTTCGTCATGCCCACCGTGTCCGCGCTGGTGTGGAAGAACATGTTCATGAATCCCGTCAACGGGCTGTTCGCCTACATGGCCAAGGCGGTCGGGCTGCAGCCGTTCGATTTTCTCAGCCAGGCGCCGCTGGCCTCGATCATTCTCATCGTCGCCTGGCAATGGCTGCCGTTCGCAGCGCTGATCCTGCTTACCGCCATGCAGTCGCTCGACCGCGAGCAGATGGAAGCCGCCGAAATGGACGGCGCCGGCACCTTCAGCCGCTTCATCTACATCGTCGTGCCGCACCTCACGCGGGCGGTCACGGTGGTGATCCTGATCCAGACCATCTTCCTGCTCTCGGTGTTCGCCGAGATCCTGGTGACCACCAATGGCGGCCCGGGCAATGCATCGACCAACATCACCTATCTCGTCTACGCCCAGTCGCTCTTGCAGTTCGACGTGGGTGGCGGCTCCGCCGGCGGCATCGTCGCCGTCATCCTCGCCAATATCGTTGCGATCTTCCTGATGCGGATGATCGGCAAGAACCTGGAGGCGTAGACCATGGCCCGCGCAGTATCCACCCGCCACAAGACGATCGTGACGATCCTGGCCTGGTCGATCGGCTTCCTGATCTTCTTTCCGATCCTTTGGACCGTGCTGACCAGCTTCAAGACCGAGGCCGAAGCCGTCGCCTCCCCTCCCTCGTTCCTCAACTTCAGCTGGACGCTGGAAAACTACACCGAGGTGCAGTCGCGCTCCAACTATGCGCGCCATTTCTACAACTCGGTGGTCATATCGGTCGGTTCGACCCTCCTCGGCCTGCTCATCGCCATCCCGGCCGCCTGGTCGATGGCCTTCGTGCCCACCCGGCGCACCAAGGACATCCTGATGTGGATGCTCTCGACCAAGATGCTGCCACCGGTGGGCGTGCTGATCCCGATCTACCTGATCTTCCGGGACACCGGCCTGCTCGACAGCGTCCCCGGCCTGGTGGTGGTGCTGACGCTGATCAACCTGCCGATCATCGTCTGGATGCTCTACACCTATTTCAAGGAAATCCCCGGCGAAATCCTCGAGGCGGCCCGCATGGACGGCGCCACGCTCTGGTCCGAGATCATCCATGTGCTCACGCCGATGGCCGTGCCGGGCATCGCCTCGACACTGCTGCTCAACATCATCCTGGCCTGGAACGAAGCCTTCTGGACGCTCAACCTGACGGCGGCCAACGCCGCGCCGCTGACCGCGTTCATCGCCAGCTATTCGAGCCCCGAAGGCCTGTTTTACGCCAAGCTTTCGGCCGCCTCGACCATGGCCATCGCCCCGATCCTGATCATGGGTTGGTTCAGCCAGAAACAATTGGTCCGCGGGTTGACCTTCGGCGCCGTGAAATAGGGGAGACGAACATGGGACAGATTACCCTCAAGCAGGTCACCAAATCCTTCGGCAACACCGATGTCATCCGGCCGCTCGACCTCGAGATCGGCGAAGGCGAGTTCGTGGTCTTTGTCGGGCCGTCTGGATGCGGCAAGTCGACCCTGCTCAGGCTGATCGCCGGGCTTGAGGACATTTCCTCGGGCCAGATCCTGATCGACGGCCAGGACGCCTCGCACACGCCGCCCGCCAAGCGCGGGCTCGCCATGGTGTTCCAGTCCTACGCGCTCTATCCGCACATGAGCGTGCGCAAGAACATCGCCTTCCCGCTGAAGATGGCGGGCATGGACCAGGCGGCGATCGACGCCAAGGTCAATGGCGCTGCCAAGGTGCTCAACCTGACCGACTATCTCGACCGGCGCCCAGGCCAGCTCTCCGGCGGCCAACGCCAGCGCGTGGCCATCGGACGGGCCATCGTGCGCGAGCCGAAGGCCTTCCTGTTCGACGAGCCGCTGTCGAACCTGGACGCGGCACTCAGGGTCAACATGCGGCTTGAGATTTCCGAGCTGCACCAGTCGCTGAAGACGACGATGATCTACGTCACCCACGACCAGGTCGAAGCCATGACCATGGCCGACAAGATCGTCGTGCTGTCGGCGGGCCGCATCGAGCAGGTCGGCTCGCCGCTGGATCTGTATCGCCACCCGGCCAACAAGTTCGTCGCCGGATTCATCGGCTCGCCGAAGATGAACTTCGTCACCGGTCCGGAGGCTGCCAAGCATGGCGCCGACACGATCGGCATCCGACCCGAGCACCTCAAGCTGTCCGACAGCGGCTGGGCCGGCAAGATCGGCGTCACCGAGCGGCTCGGATCCGACACCTTCCTGCACGTCCACATGGACGGCATGGACACGATGACGGTTCGCACCGAGGGCGATACGGCGCTCAAGTACGGCGCGCCGGTGCATCTGACGCCCGACCCTGCCTGCATCCACCGCTTCGACGCCCAGGGAAAGACCCTGGCATGAAGCGGCTCGAGGGCAAGATCGCGCTGATCACCGGCTCGGCGCGCGGCATCGGCCGCGCCTTCGCCGAGGCCTATGTGCGCGAGGGCGCCACCGTTGCCATCGCCGACATCGACCTCGGCCGCGCCACGGAAACCGCAGAGGCGATAGGTGATCGCGCCTTCGCCGTGCATCTCGACGTCTCCAGCCAGATCTCGATCGAGGAATGCGTGGCGACCGTGGCTGCCCGCCACGGCGGCATCGACATCCTGATCAACAATGCGGCGCTGTTCGACCTGGCGCCGATCACCGAGATCACCCGGGCAAGCTATGACCGCCTGTTCTCGATCAATGTGGCCGGCACCCTGTTCACCCTGCAGGCGGTGGCACGCGTGATGATTGCCAACGGTCGCGGCGGCAAGATCATCAACATGGCAAGCCAGGCCGGTCGCCGCGGCGAGGCGCTTGTCGGTGTCTACTGCGCCACGAAGGCGGCCGTCATCAGCCTGACCCAGTCGGCGGGACTGAACCTGATTTCACACGGCATCAATGTCAACGCGATCGCCCCAGGCGTCGTCGACGGCGAGCACTGGGACGGCGTCGACGCGCTGTTTGCCAGGCACGAGAACCTGCCGCTGGGGGAGAAGCGCCGCCAGGTCGGCGCCGCCGTGCCGTTCGGCCGCATGGGCACGGCAGAGGACCTCACCGGCATGGCCATCTTCCTTGCCTCCAGGGAGGCCGACTACATCGTCGCCCAGACCTACAATGTCGACGGCGGCAACTGGATGAGCTGAGCCATCCGGCCGGCTCGAAAAGACAGCATTGCCTGCCGCGGTCCATGCCGCCGGCGGGTCTCAACAAGGACGCCAGCATGACTCTGAAACCCGCGCTCTCGACGCTCGCCGACCTCGGCCAACGCGTCTCGGTTCCGAGCTACAGCCGCGCTGATCTCAGCGCCGGCATCGTGCATGTCGGGGTGGGCAATTTTCACCGCGCCCACCAGGCGCACTACCTGCACCGGCTGTTCGACAGCGGCCGCGACCACGACTGGGCCATCATCGGCGCCGGCATCAAGAGCTTCGATGCCGCCATGCGCGGCAAGCTTAAGGCGCAGGACTGGCTGACAACGGTGGTCGAGCTCGACCCCAAGGGCTTCTCGGGCATGATCACCGGCTCGATGATCGGTTTCGCCGAAATCGACGCCGAGGCCACCATTGCCGCCATGGCCGATCCGGCCATCCGCATCGTCTCGCTGACTGTTACCGAGGGCGGATACTACATCGACGCCAAGACCGGCAGCTTCGACGCCTCCCATCCCGACATCGTCGCCGACAGCCGCACGCCCGCTGCGCCGAAAACGGTGTTCGGGATCATCGTTGCAGCCCTAGACCGCCGCCGTCAGGCGGGCCTCGCTCCGTTCACGGTGATGTCCTGCGACAACCTGCCGGAGAACGGCCATGTCGCCCGCGCCGCCGTGCTTGGCCTGGCGCGGCAGATGCCCGGCGACATCGCCGCCCACATCGCCGCCCATGTCGCCTTTCCCTGCGGCATGGTCGACTGCATCACGCCGGCCACAGGGCCACGCGAGATCGACCTGGTCAGGGATCGCTTCGGCATCGATGATGCGGCGCCCGTGGTCTGCGAGCCGTTCCGGCAGTGGGTGCTGGAGGACAATTTCCCGCAGGGCCGACCGGCGCTGGAAACGGTGGGAGTCGAATTCGTCAAGGACGTCGCCCCCTACGAACTGATGAAGCTCCGGATTCTCAATGGCGGCCATGCGGTGATCGCCTACTCATCGGCGCTGCTCGGCCACGAATTCGCCCATGACGCCATGGCCGATCCGCTGATCGCCGGGTTCCTGGAGAAACTCGAATTCGCCGAGATGATCCCCACCGTGCCGGAGATTCCGGGCGTCAGCCTCACCGACTACTACCACAAGGTGGCGGAGCGCTTCGGCAATGCGGCACTCGGCGACACGATCGCGCGGCTCTGTCTCGACGGCTCCAACCGGCAGCCGAAATTCATCCTGCCGACGATCGCGGCGCGGCTCGAGGCGGGACAATCGATTGACGGACTGGCGCTGGAAGTGGCGCTGTGGTGCCGCTATTGCGCCGGAGAGCGCGAGGACGGCAGCAGCTACACGATCGATGACCCGTCGGCCGAACGGCTGCGCGTCCACGGTCACGCCGCCCGCAGCGAGCCACTGAAGTTTCTCGACATGCGCGACATCTTCGGCTCGCTGTCGGACAACGAGATCTTCCGCGCCGCCTTCGCCAAGGCGGTGGCAGCGCTCTGGAAGAACGGCGCCCGGGCGACCCTCGAAGCCTATGTGAAGGGCTGAACGGCGCAGGGCCACCCTTCGCCTTCCGCTTCCCGCCCAGCCGGCGCGGGATTCAGCGGCCCGCTCCGGCCCCTGCCCGGCCTTCCGGCATCCTCCCCGGATGGCCGGGCAGTTCGCGTCTTCGCGCTCCTCAGCCAGACCGGATCATTGACGCCGCCTTTTCGGCAATCGCCACTGTCGGCGCGTTGGTGTTGCCGCCGATCAGCGTCGGCATGATCGAGGCATCGACGACCCGCAGGCGGTCGATGCCGCGGACGCGCAATTGCGGGTCGGTAACCGCCAGCGGATCGCGGCCCATGCGGCAGGTGCCGACGGGATGATAGATCGTGTCGGCGCGGGCGCGGATCTGCGCCATCCAGTCGGCATCGCTCTCCACCCCCTCGGTGTAGAGCTCGCCGGTCTTGTAGCGGGCGAGCGCCGGCGCCTCCATGATCGAGCGGATCAGCCGGGCGCCCTTGAGCAGCAGATCCGCATCCCGCCCGTCGCCGAGATAGTTCGGGTCGATGCGCGGGGCCGCCAGCGGGTTCGGGCCGGAAAGTCCCACTTCGCCGCGCGACCAGGGGCGGAGCACGCAGACATCGGCGGAGTAGCCGAAACCGAGATGCAGCTTGCGTGTGTGGTCGTCGACGATCCCGCCGACGAAATGCAGTTGCAGATCCGGCCGCGGCAGCGCCGGATCCGATCGGACGAAGGCGCCGGCCTCGGCGCCCGGCGAGGCCACTAGTCCCGAGCCGTCGCGGCGCCAGCGCAGGATCTCGCCCACCAGCCTGGCCGCCCCGACCAGGCCGAGCCCGAACACTTCGGTATCGGCCGTCCGGTAGAGCAGCGTGAAGTTGATGTGGTCCTGCAGGTTGGCGCCGACACCCGGCAGGTCCTGGATGACGCCGATGCCGTGGCGCTGAAGCTCGGCCCCCGGCCCGATCCCCGACAGCATCAGCAGTTGCGGCGAGTTGAATGCCCCGCCGCAGAGGATGACTTCGCGGCGCGCGCGAACGCTGCGGTCGCGGCCGCGCCGACGGTAGGCCACGCCGACGGCGCGCCTGCCATCCAGGTCCACCTTGGTCGCATGGGCGCCGGTGATCACCTGCAGATTGGGCCTGGACATCACCGGATGCAGATAGGCCGACGCCACCGAGCAGCGCTCGCCCCGCCTGCCCCGGTCAAAATGCTGGGTGACCTGATAGAGCCCGGCGCCTTCCTGCTCCGGCCCATTGAAATCGTCGTTCCGGCGGATCTGCATCTGCGCCGCAGCCTCGACAAAGGCGCGCGATATGGCGCGCGGCGTCTGCTGGTCGCAGACCTGCAGCAGGCCGGAGCCGCCGTGTAACCCGTCCGCGCCGCGCTGGTTGCGCTCGGAGCGGACAAACCAGGGCAGCATGTCATCCCAGCCCCAGCCCTCGCAGCCGGAGGCGGCCCAGTCGTCATAGTCGGACGGATGGCCGCGGACATAGAGCATGGCGTTGAGGCCGCTCGAGCCGCCGAGCATCCGGCCGCGCGGCTGGAACCCGCGGCGGCCGTCGAGCCCCGCCTGCGGTTCGGTGGCGTAAGCCCAATTGTTGATTTTCGGTCTTCCCGGCAGCATGGCCACAACGCCGAGCGGCGCGCGAACCAGAATTCCCCGGCCGTCGCCGCCCGCCTCCAGCAGGCAGACCGTCACGCCGGGATCTTCCGACAGCCGTGCGGCCAGCACCGACCCGGCCGAGCCGCCGCCAACGACCACATAATCGAATTCCATCCCGCCGCCCCTCCGACACGACGCCCCCATTGCCGCCGGTGCGGCCTCCCCGCCGCTGCCGACCGGTCGACGCTACCGCATGGCGGCCAGCGCACCAACGGGTTGTTTCTGGCAATCGTGATTTTCATGACCGCATGCCACGTGGGCGGGAGCAGGCCCAAGCCTCGGAGCTCTGCACGGCGCTCGGCTGTTGGAACCCGGGGAAGGCCGGTTCGGCAGACAAGCGCGCGGTCCGTGGACCCGCCGAGGCGACGGCGCCGCTCAGATGGCGGCGCGGTCGGCCAGCCGGGAGAGATCGGGCACCACCACATGACGGTTGTGGTCGATGATGATGATCCCCTCCTTGCGCAGCTTGGTCATCTGCCGGGACACGGTCTCGATGGTCAGGCCAAGGAAATCGCCGATGTCACCGCGGCTCATCGGCAGGTCGAAGTCGGAGCAGTCCGTTTCCAGCTCCGGGTCGGCGTGGGTTGCAATCAGCAGCAGGAAGCTCGCCACCTTTTCCGACGCCGTCTTGCGTCCCAGGGTGAGCATCCAGTCGCGGGCCTCGTCGAGCTCGTTGAGGGTCTGCTCATGCAGCTTGTGTTCCAGTTCGGGCATTTCCCGGATCATGCGGTCCATCGCCGCCTTCGGGAAGCTGCACAATTCCACATCGGTGGCGGCTTCCGCGGTGACGCCGTTCTCCTGGCGCAGCGGACGGCCGAGAAAGTCCGGCGCGAACTGCAGCCCGACAATCTGCTGGCGGCCATCGGCCATCATCTTGGACAGCTTGACCACGCCGGAAATGATGTTGGAGTAGGATTTGGTCTCCAGGCTTTCGCCGCTGAGTTCCTGCCCGGCCCCGGCGCCGTGGCGGGACGAGTGGCGGCTGAGCCGGACGAGTTGCTCTGGCGAGAGCACGCCGCAGATGCCGCGGTGGCGCGATTCGCACGATCGGCACAGAACCGGAAGTTCAGAGTTGTGGACATCCTTGCGCACGAAATCCATGAGGCACCCCGATCCGTTGTCGCGATTGCATCTACCAAATCATCAGATTGAATATATTACGACATGAGCATATCAAATCTGCGACGACACATAACAGATTCAGTAGATTATAACCAGAAATCGTTGCCGGACAAAAAAATACGGCGACCCGAGGCCGCCGTATCTGTATTTTATTCTGCCTGCCCAAACTTTCACAAGGACCAGGCATCCGGTTCAGGCGTTGGCGTGATAGAGACGGTTCTGGAACAGCGTGGCGCCGCCCAGGCCGTGCAGATTCTTGGCGATTGCCAGCACGCCGAGATCGATCAGCGGCTCGACGACGACAACCGTCATGTAGGCGGCGGCGAATGTGGCGACCGAAGCGAGGTTCTCCGCGCCGAAGCCGTGGCCATAGACAACCCAGAACGCCACCCAGGCGACAATGCCGCCCTGGAAGGTCACCGAAAGGGTCAGCGCCTGCATGTAGCTCACATCCTTGTAGGCTGTGCGGGCCGGGATGATCCGCTTGGCCAGCGCCGCCATGGCAAACAGCGGCACGATCAGCGTGGTGATGTTCATGCCGTATTGCGGCAGGTCGAACGGCGCGAAGAACACGCCCTGCAGCAGCAGGCCGAGCACGAGGCCGATGGCGGCCGGACCCGCTCCGAAAACCAGGAACAGCGTCGAGCCGAGAATCAGGTGCACCTCGGAGACGCCCACCGCTTCATGCGGGAAGACTTCGAAAAAGGTGAAGACGAGTGCGGTCGTGGCGACCGAGCGAAGCGCGGCGGCGGCAATGCTGCCATGCTCGCGCACGGTGTCGACGGCCATCTTGCCGACCAGGCCCAGCGAGGCGGCGGCGGTCGCGTAACTCAGGACGATCTTGGCGCCATCAACGACGCCGGGTTCGATATGCATGATTTTCTTCCTTTCCACACCCACCGTGTGGTTTCGTGACGGGTTGTGGCGCGTGACGCGCCGGCGTTCGATGGCAGGTCTCCTGGCTTGCAGATCGTCGCTTCATCCACCTTCCCGGCCTCGGCCAGTGGTCGTCCGGATGTCGCTCATTGCTCACAGTTGCGGGGGCAGCCACGGTTTCGGTCCCTCATCGGGTCGACCTCACCGTGTTCCCTTTTTCATCCGCCTTGCCTTGGGCTCGGCGGAACCATCGCATCCATGAATAGGCAAGGCGGCCGCCTTGCGCAATCCCGCCGACGGCATCGGCTGGTCATTTTCAACCCGGCGGGCGGCCCGGCCGCCCGCCGGGGCCGGGTCAGGAGACCAGGCGGCGCAACGGGCCGATGCGCTGGATAACGAGCGCATCGAGCGCCAGAACCACGATCAGCGTCAGCCCGACCAGCGGAAACATCAGCGACACCAGCACCATGACGATGGCGGCACCTTTCCACAGCGGCATCTCGGCACCGCGCGGCGGCGCCGCCAGGCGCACCGCCTGCGAGGGCCGGCGCATCCACCACATGACGATCCCTGAGACCGACAGGAATATCACCGACAGGCAGAAGACGGTGTTGAGCGCGACGTTCCACCAACCCGCGGTGCCTTCGTGGAGCGCGACGCCGACGGCCATGGCCTTGCCCGGCAGCGAATAATCGGCAAACCCGACATCGGCGAGGATGTTGCCGGTGAAACGGTCGACATGCACGGTGCGGTCGACCATCGGATCGGTGGAATCAAAGCTCATGGAATCCTGCGACAGCGTCCAGACGCCGGCGTCTCCGGCGGGATAGTTGATGCGGAAGCGTCCTTCCAGGCCGAGATCGCGCCCCAGTGCGGCAATGGCGCCGACATCCGGGTTCATGCCCGCCGAACGGGCCTCGATCGCGACCTCGGAACCGGATTCCGGCATCGGTGTCTTCTCCAGCGCCCAGGGCACATCCTTGGTGGCGCCGTGGTTCATGGCGGCATGGGTCTTGTCGGAGAGGGGGACATTGTCCCACTTGGCGGCCGGGAACGTGCTCCAGGCCTGCACGAAACGGTCGCCCCAGATGCCGGTCCACGACATGCCGGAGATGAGAAAGGCCACCAGCAGGATCGCGACGTAGAAGCCGACGGAGCGGTGGAGCGATTTCCAGCGCTCCCGGCCCCTGGCGAAGACGGCAGGCACCAGCACGCTGCGCCAGTCCTGGCCGCGCCGCGGCAGCCACATGTAGAGCCCGGTGATGACGAGCACGATGCCGAAGCCGGCGGCAATCTCGATGAGCCGATCGCCGAGATCGCCGATCAGCAGTGATCCGTGGATGTCGTTGGCAAAATCGTACCAGCCGGCCTGACGGTTCCAGGTCTCGACCACCTCCGTGCGATAGGGATCGACTGCCACCATCGTCTGCGCGTCGCCCTGCGAGACACGGAAGACGGAGACGCCACGGGCGTCCATCGGGCCGATCCACTCGACCAGTTCGGAGCCCGGCACGGCGGCCAGGGCGGCATCGGCCTGCAGCGACAGCGCGGCCACCGCCTGACCCGGCTCGACGGTGATCTTCTCCCCGTCCCGGCCGTCAAACACCATCGTATAGAGCATGATCAGCCCGGTGACGGCGAGCATCAGCAGGAACGGAGCGACATAGAGCCCGGCATAGAAATGCCAGCGCCAGGCTGCGAGATAGAAACGGCTGGCCAGCGGCTTGTCGCGCCGCGAAGCCTCCCGCCCGGGGAATTCGGTGGAAATGTCGGTCATCGAGGGAGCTTTCGTGAATGGCTGCCGCAGGCCGCAAAAGCCGCGCAGCACCAGATTGAGACAAACAGAGAAATTGCATGGCACTTAAGGGCGCGACCGGACCTACCGCAGCGCCGGATGACGCTGCGAGCAGGGTTGCGCGGGCCGAGGGCCCGTTTCGTCCGGTCGGGCTGCCGCAGTTGCCGGCGGCAGCCTCAGGATCGTCGGGGTATCAGCCGCCGTTGCCCATCTTCATGGTCGAATGGTCGGTGCCGGCACCACTCATGTCATCGACCTTGAACTCCACCTCGATCTGGCCCGCCTTCTCGAAGGTCAGGATCGCCTTGCGCATTTCGCCGGGCTTCATCTGTTCCTTGAGCTGCATGAACATGACGTGGTAGCCGCCCGGCTTGAGCTCCACCGAGCCGCCGGCCGGGATTTCCAGGCCATCCGGGAGTTCGCGCATCTTCATGACGTCGCCTTCCATGCTCATCTCGTGAATCTGGGTCTGGCCGGCGAATCCGGTGTCGGCCGAGACAAGACGATCAGCTTCGGAGCCGGTGTTCTCGATGGTCAGGTAGCCGCCCGACACCGGGGCGTTGGGCGGGGTGCCCTTCATGTGCGGATGGTGGATGACGAGATCGCCGAGCTTGAACTCGTGGGCCGCGGCGACGGTGGGAACCGCCAGAGTGGCGATGGCGGCAAACAGGGCGGCTGCGAACAGGGAAAGCGTTTTCATGGATCTG
The DNA here is from genome assembly GCF_003182275.1 of Hoeflea marina. Taxonomy (GTDB): domain Bacteria; phylum Pseudomonadota; class Alphaproteobacteria; order Rhizobiales; family Rhizobiaceae; genus Hoeflea; species Hoeflea marina. Next base: position 746,158 of record NZ_QGTR01000002.1, on the reverse strand, counting down.
ATCCTTGGCTTTGGCGCGCCGGAAAGGCCGACGCCGAACGATGACTTGTGGCCCTCACCCGCGCCGGAGACGGCGCAGAATAGGCCTTTCAGACGGTCAAGCGTTGAGCAAGGGTGGCCCGCGCGGCGGGGTGCCGGGAGCAAAGACACGGGAGGCCGGCCGGTCATCGGCCGCCGGGGGGTGCGCCTGACCGACGAGCACGAACATCGTGTCGGCAACGGCCAGCGGCGACGGCAGCATGGCGCCGGCGGCAATGCGGCAGAATTCGCAATGGCCCGACCTTGCGCCGGACTTGCCGTCGGATCCGTCGCCCGGCAGGCAGAACGACGGCAGCGATCCGTCGGGCAGCGCGTAGGCGGAGAGTTCCGCGGCCGCGGGCGAAGCAACAGCGACCGGACGATGCGCAAAGCCGACCAGAACCAGCGACAGCACGCAGAAGAACCGCGCCCAGCCTGCAATCCCGTGATGGCGTCGTTGTCCGACCATGAATTCCGCCAATTCCGCGAAGACTTCCGCGATCACCGATACATAACCGGCGTGTCCGACGCAAGACCGCGGCGCCCTCGCCGGCCGTCCACGGCGCGGTCAAACTGTCACAGCGACCTCCCGGGGCCGACACACCCTATAACATCGGGCTACCGCAGATATGGCATCGCCTCAAATTTCTGCTCATTCATTGCGCATCGCATTATATTTAGGCAATTCGCTGGAGCGCGGAGGAGCGAGAGCGTCGCCGCGGGGGCGCAATCCGCTGTATTTGTTAGCTTTTGCTGTTTTTGGACGCACCTGGAAGGAACTGGCAAAGGAATTGCAAGGAAGGTCTCGTGGACATAATTACACGGAGGCTTCCATGAATTTCACGACCAAACTTCGCATGGCGGGTGTTGCCGCACTGCTGACATCGACCCTTCTGAGCAATGCGGCGCTCGCCGAAGGCGAGACCATCAAGATCGGCGTCCTTCACTCGCTGTCGGGAACGATGGCGATCTCGGAGACAACGCTCAAGGACACCATGCTGATGCTGATCGAGCAGCAGAATGCCAAGGGCGGCATTCTCGGCAAGAAGCTCGAGGCCGTCGTCGTCGACCCGGCGTCCGACTGGCCGCTGTTCGCCGAAAAGGCCCGCGAGCTGCTCACCGTCGACAAGGTCGACGTGATGTTCGGCTGCTGGACCTCGGTGAGCCGCAAGTCGGTCCTGCCGGTCATCGAGGAACTCAACGGCCTGCTGTTCTATCCGGTCCAGTACGAAGGCGAGGAATCCTCGAAGAACGTCTTCTACACCGGCGCCGCCCCGAACCAGCAGGCGATTCCCGCCACCGACTACTTCCTGGAAGAGCTCGGCGTGCAGAAATTCGCCCTGCTCGGCACCGATTATGTCTATCCGCGCACGACCAACAAGATCCTCGAAGCCTATCTCAAGTCGAAGGGCATTCCGGAAAGCGACATCTTCATCAACTACACGCCCTTCGGTCATTCCGACTGGTCGAAGATCGTCGCTGACGTGGTCGCACTCGGCGCCGACGGCAAGAAGGTCGGCGTGATCTCGACCATCAACGGCGACGCCAATATCGGCTTCTACAAGGAACTGGCCGCAGCCGGCATCTCCGCCGACGACATCCCGGTCGTGGCCTTCTCCGTGGGCGAGGAAGAACTCTCCGGCCTCGACACCTCCAACCTGGTCGGCCATCTGGCAGCCTGGAACTACTTCCAGTCCGCCGACGCCCCCGCCAATGCCGAATTCATCAAGGAATGGAAGGCGTTTGCAGGCGAGAAGCGCGTGACCAACGACCCGATGGAAGCCACCTATATCGGCTTCAACATGTGGGTGAAGGCGGTCGAGAAGGCCGGCACCACCGACGTCGACGCCGTCTCCGCCGCGATCATCGGCGAGACCTTTCCGAACCTGACCGGCGGCACCGCCGAAATGCTACCCAACCATCACCTGTCCAAGCCGGTGCTCATCGGTGAGATCCAGGCTGACGGACAGTTCGACATCGTCAGCCAGACCGAGCCGGTCCCCGGCGATGCATGGACCGACTTCCTGCCGGAATCCAAGGTCCTGGAAGCCGACTGGAAGGATCTCAACTGCGGCATGTACAACACCGACACCAAGACCTGCGTGCAGATGAAGTCGAACTATTAAGACTTCGACACCGCACTGACGCAACGGCGGGGGAAGCCTTCACGGCTTCCCCTCACCCGGCCCGCGGCCCTTACCCGACGAATGGTTCCCCTGATGCTTCGCCATTGCCTCGTCCTGATCGCAACCTTGGTTCTGCTGTCGCCTGTCAAGGCGCAGGATTCCGACCTTCAGATGCTGCTGCAGGCCAACCGCGCCGCCATCGAGAAGGCCTCGCGCAGCACGATCGAGCCGGTGCTCGATGCGCTGGTGGCCAGCAAGCTGCCTTCGGTCTCGAGTTTTCTTGAGAAATGGCGCGAAAAGGAAGTCTGGCAGCGCAAGGACGACGGCCGGTTCTTCTTCGCCCGGCCCGCTGACGGCGGTCAGTATATGCTCATCGACATTGCCACCGGCGCCGAAGCCGGTCTCGCCGACAAGTCGGCGATCGACCAGCTCAAGCCCAACAGCGGCGTGCGCGCCGTCATCGCCTCGACACTGGTCGAGTTCCAGCTGTCCGACCCCGATCCGCTGCGCCGCACGGAGGCCCTGACGGCGCTTGAGCGCGACGCCAACGAGAGCCATCTCGAACCGTTGCGCGGCGCCATCGAAAGCGAAACCGATCCGGCACTCAAGGCCCGCAAGATCAGGCTCGAACGCCTCATCACCATCCGCTTCGGCTCCGACGCGGCGCGGCGGGCCGAGGCCATCCGCTCGTTTGCCGGCGATCTCGGCGTCGACGCCCGCGGCGCGCTCAATCCGCTGGTGGCAACCACTCCCGGATTCGCCGAGGACCTCCCCGCCGGCGTCAATGTCGCCCGCATGCTCACGCCCGGCAAGAGCATCGATCTCGACACCGCCTACGGCATGCTGGTGGATGCCGACAAGGCGCCGCGGGTGGTCTCCACCGAGGCGAGAAAGCAGGCATTGATCGCCCACATGGCCGATGGCCAGGTCGGCGGCATTCCGGTGGCAAGCCTCGACACCCAGGAGGCGCGCGACCGCGCCTACATGGCGCTGGTGGCAGACGGCAGGGTGCCGCCGCTGATCACCCTCGAGATGAAGCAGGCGGAAGTCGCACGGTACCGCTTCTACGAGGCCTATGCCGAGACCGACCCGACGCTGACCGAGGCGGCGGAGGACACGCTGTCCTCGATCAGCCTGCAGGTGGGCTTCAACCGCTTCCTCGACCTGGTGCTCGACGGCCTCTCGCTGGCATCCATCTACTTTCTCGCCGCCATCGGGCTCGCCATCACCTTCGGGGTGATGGGGGTCATCAACATGGCCCATGGCGAGTTCATCATGATCGGCGCCTATACGGGCTACGTGGTGCAGCAGTTCATCCCCAACTACACCGCATCGATCCTGCTGGCGCTGCCGCTCGCCTTCGCCGTCGCCTTCCTGGCCGGCGTCGCCCTGGAGCGGCTGGTCATCCGCCACCTGGCGCACCGGCCGCTGGAGACGCTGCTTGCCACCTTCGGCATCTCCATCGCGCTGCAGCAGATCGCCAAGAACATCTTCGGCACCCAGGCGCGGCCTCTCACATCGCCGGCATGGCTCGACGGCGCCTGGGTGCTCAACGACGTGGTGTCGATCAGCTACATCCGCATCGCCATCTTCGTGCTCGCCCTGGTGTTCCTGGTGCTGCTGCTGTTCATCCTCAACCGGACGCGCCTCGGCCTCGAGGTGCGGGCGGTAACGCAGAACCCGCGCATGGCCTCGTCGATGGGCATCAATCCCGACCGCATCAACATGCTCACCTTCGGCCTCGGATCCGGGATTGCCGGCATCGCCGGCGTCGCCATCGGGCTGTTTGCCAAGGTCACCTCGGAGCTCGGCTCCGGCTACATCGTCCAGAGCTTCATGACCGTGGTGGTCGGCGGCGTCGGCAACATCTGGGGCACGCTGGCCGGTGCCTCGATGATCGGCTCGCTGCAGAAGGCCATCGAGTTCTTCAACCCGTCCAACACGCTGGCGGCCCAGACCTACATGATCATCTTCATCATCGTCTTCATCCAGTTCAGGCCAAAGGGCATCATCGCCCTCAAGGGCCGCGCGGCGGGGGACTGAGCCATGGAGCGCAGCTTCCTCATCCGCCAGCCGTCGGTGCTGGTCTTCCTCGGCCTGCTGGCGCTGTTCACCATCGGCGCAACGGTGCTGTCGGACGGCTACGGCCTCGGACTGATGTCGACCAGCTTCGTCAAGATCCTCGGCAAGACGCTGTGCCTGTGCCTGGTCGCCATCGCCATGGACCTGGTCTGGGGCTATTGCGGCATTCTCTCGCTCGGTCATTTCGCCTTCTTCGGTCTCGGCGGCTACATGATCGGCATGTGGCTGATGTGGGCGCGGACCAAGGACATCGTCATCGCCTCGATGGCAACCGCCGAACTGCCGGCGACGGCGGGCGAGATCCGCGAGGCGATCGGCACGCAGATCTTCGGCGTCGTCGGCGGCTCCAGGATCCCTGCGATCTGGGCTTTCGCCGACAGCCTCGCCATCCAGCTCATCCTGGTGCTGCTGGTGCCGGGGCTGCTGGCATTGGTGTTCGGTTGGCTCGCCTTCCGCAGCCGGGTGACCGGCGTCTACCTGTCGATCCTGACCCAGGCGATGACGCTGGCGCTGTCGCTCTACCTGTTCCAGAACGACTCCGGCCTCAGGGGCAACAACGGCCTGTCTGGGCTGCAAAACATTCCCGGCCTCACCGACCTGTCGCAGTCGGTGATCTCGATCTGGTTCCTCTGGGCCTCGGCGCTGGCGCTGGCGCTCGGCTATCTCGGCACCGCATGGGTGGTGTCGGGCAAGTTCGGCCATGTCATCCGCGCCATCCGCGACGACGAGGCGCGGATCCGCTTCCTTGGCTATTCCGTGGAAGCCTACAAGCTGGTCGTGTTCGTGCTCTCCGCGCTCATCGCGGCCGTCGCCGGCGCGCTCTACTATCCGCAGGCAGGCATCATCAACCCGGCCGAAGTGGCGCCGATCGCCTCGATCTATCTCGCCGTCTGGGTCGCCATCGGCGGCCGCGGCCGCATCTACGGCGCGGTCATCGGCGCGGCGCTGGTGTCGCTGCTGTCGTCCTGGTTCACCGGCGGACAGGCGCCCGACATCCCGCTCGGCTTCTACACGGTCAGATGGGTGGACTGGTGGCAGGTGCTGCTCGGCCTCGGTTTCGTGCTGGTGACGCTTTATGCGCCGCGCGGCATCGGCGGCATGTTCGACCGGCTGTTCAGAAAGGACGTCTCATGACCGGCATGATCCACGACGCCAGTTCGATGAATGCGCTGCTGGAGGTCACCTCGGTTTCCGTGTCCTTCGACGGCTTCCGGGCCATCAACAACCTCTCGTTCCAGATCGGCGGGCACGAACTGCGCGCCATTATCGGCCCGAACGGCGCCGGCAAGACCACCTTCATGGACATCGTCACCGGCAAGACACGTCCCGACAGCGGCCGGGTGCGCTTTGGCGAGCAGTCCCTCGACCTGCTCAAGCTGAGGGAAAGCGACATCGCGCGGGCCGGCATCGGCCGCAAATTCCAGCGCCCCACCGTGTTCGAGGCGCAGAGCGTGTTCGACAATCTGCTGATGGCGCTGAAGAAGGACCGGTCGCCGTTTGCCGTGCTCCGCCACAGGACCGGCGCGGAGGACAGGACGCGCATCGAGGAGATCGCGGCCGAGGTGGGGCTGGCCGAGCAACTGCACCGGCGCTCCGGAGAACTGTCACACGGCCAGAAGCAATGGCTGGAGATCGGGATGCTGCTGGCCCAGGACCCGAAGCTGCTGCTGGTTGACGAACCGGCCGCCGGCATGACGCTGGGCGAGCGCGAGCATACCACCGACCTGCTCAAGGCTGCTGCCCGGACCCGCGCCGTCATCGTGGTCGAGCACGACATGGAATTCGTCCGCCGGCTCGACTGCCAGGTGACGGTGCTGCACGAGGGCTCGGTGTTGGCCGAGGGCTCGCTCGACCACGTTACCGCCAATCCCGACGTCATCGACGTCTATCTGGGCCGCTAGGATGAGCATGCTGCAAATTTCCGACCTGACACTGCATTACGGCCAGTCGCAGATCCTCAACGGCGTTTCGCTGGAGGCGCATGTCGGCCAGGTCACCTGCGTGATGGGCACCAACGGGGTGGGCAAGACAAGCCTGCTCAAGGCAATTTCCGGCGTGCACCCGAGGAGCGGCGGCCATTACCTGCTGGATGGCGAGCCGATCGCCAGGCCGCCTGCCTATGCTCTCGCCGCCAAGGGCGTGGGCTACGTGCCGCAGGGGCGCGACATCTTTCCACTGCTGACGGTGGCCGAGAATCTCGAGACCGGATTCGCCTGCCTGCCGCGGGGCGAGCGGCGGGTGCCGGGCGAGATCTACGACTTGTTTCCTGTGCTCAAGGACATGAGCCACCGCCGCGGCGGCGACCTGTCGGGCGGCCAGCAGCAGCAATTGTCGATCGCGCGGGCATTGGTGACGCGGCCGAAGCTGCTGCTGCTCGACGAACCGACCGAGGGCATACAGCCCAACATCATCCAGCAGATCGGCAGGGTGATCAGCCATCTCCGGTCGGAAGGAACTATGGCGATTGTGCTGGTGGAACAGTATTTCGAGTTCGCCCACGCGCTCGCCGACCGCTTCGTCGTGCTCAAGCGCGGCGCGGTGGTCAAATCCGGCGACAAGACCACGCTCTCCAAGGACGAACTGCGGGCCGCCGTTTCGGTCTGAACCGGCACTCAACGCGATTGCGTCCGGACTAACCGTCCTCGAACTGGCTGGACGGGATCACCAGGGAATAGCTCACACGACCATCGTCGATCTGGTATTTCGCCTTGGCGGACAGCGCCTGCGGGACAATGCGCTCAAGCACCACGCTGCCGAAGCCATTGATGTCGGGCAGCGGCGGGGTGGTATCGGATTGAGGAAACGACTCATTCCAGTCCACATGCAACATCCCCTCGCCGTTCTCGCCCTTGCGCACCTGGGCAACGATGGAAATCCGCCCGTCGGGTGATGAGAGGGCGCTGCGACTGGCGGCGTTGACGGCGAGCTCGTGCAGCGCCAGACCGAGATGAAGCGCCGCATTGGGCAGCAGATGCGCGTCAACCCCGGATATCGCGATCTGCTTTTGCGAGTTGTCGGTGTACAGGCCCAACTGGCCCTCGACAAGTTCGCGGAAACCCGCTCCGCGCCAGTCGGAATCGGTGACCAGATCCTGCGACCGTGACAGCGACTGCAACCGCCCGCGGAACGCCACCAGAAATCCGTCGAGACTCGTCGAGGAGCGCGCCGTTTGGGATGCAATCGCCTGGATTATGGCAAGCAGGTTCTTGGAGCGATGGCTGAGTTCGCGCAGCAGGGTCTTGAGCACCTGCTCGCGGTATTTCACATCGTCAATGTCGGTGGCCGTGGTGAAAAGCCCGCTCACCTCGCCATTGGCGTCGATGTCGGGCTCGATGCTGAATGCGTACCAATGACGGTTGCCTCCGTCATCAACCGAAGCCTCGATCTTGGCAGGCTCGCCGGTTTCCAGCACCCGCCGTTTGAGCTTAAGGACGCGAACCGCGGTATCCTCGTCGAACAGCACATCGTCCGACAGTTCCCGCATGTCCTCGAAAGCCGGCCAATGCTGAGGCGAATTCGCGACGAGGTGGCACCTGAGCTTCGCATCCTGATAGAGCACGGTTATTCCTGTCCGACGGATTCCCGCTAGAAGGATGCGCAACCGATCCGCTTGGATGGCGTCAGACGTCTTCACTCGGTATCCTCAAACAAGGCTGCGAACCGGCCTCAATTCAGTTAAAATCAATGGCAGCCAACCATGGGTCGCCTGCCATCCTGCGCTCGGAACCGCATCTTCAATCCACGAACGACCGCTCTGGCGGTCACACCTTTCGGGTGAAATTGAACATGATGGAAATCAGCAGGAAGGCGAGGAACAGGAAGAAAAGCACCTGGGCTACTCCCGCCGATGCGCCAGCCACGCCGCCGAATCCCAGCACGCCAGCCACGATGGCCACGACCAGGAACACTAGAGCATAGTACAGCATCAGATTCTCCAATTCATCTTGGGTGCGATGTCAACGCCCCGCACCCAAGATGGTTCCCGCGCGGGCGGGTCTAGGCGCTCACGCTCTGAGCGGCCTCGAAATACAGCGCCTGACTGATCAACGCCTTGACCATGTCAGGATTGAACGGCTTGGTCACCAGAAACGCAGGCTCCGGCTTTTCCCCGGTGAGCAGGCGCTCCGGGAAGGCCGTGATGAAGATCACCGGAATTGCCGTCTCTTTAAGGATTTCGTTGACTGCGTCAATACCGGAGCTGCCATCGGCCAGCTGAATATCGGCCAGGACCATCCGGGGCTTGCCCGACTTGAACATCTCGACCGCTTCGGCATGGGTGCGGGCGATGCCGGTGACGCGATGACCGAGCGATTCCACCATTTCCTCGATGTCCATGGCGATGAGGGGTTCGTCCTCGATGATCATGATGTCGGTGGCGACCTGGCGCGAGATCTCCGTCGATGCGGTATTGATCAGATCCGAAAATTCGGTTTGACTGACCGCAAGCACTTCAGCCGCCTCCCCCGCGTCGAAGCCCTCGACCGCCACCAGCAGGAACGCCTGCCGAGCCGCCGGCGTCATGGCCTCGAGATTGGCAGCCGCGCGCTTCTCCCAGGGAAAGCTGGAGCTGACTTCCGGAATGGAAACAGACAGCTTGCCGAGCAGTTCCGTAAACAGGCGATAGAGGCCGACGCGATCGTTTGACGTTTTTGGGAAAATGGACAGATCGGCAATCAGGGCTTCCAGTGTGGCGGCGACAAAGGCGTCACCGGAGGTCTGCGAGCCGGTGACCGCGCGCGAGAATCGACGAAGATATGGAAGATGTGGTGCAATACGCATCGAAAGCGTCGTCATGGATATCCCCTTTTCGGGCCGCAAAGAACGCGGCTGATGGCTCGAAAACGCACTGTAAATAAAAAAGTTCCAGACAGTTGGAACTTTTTTGCGAGCCGTGCATTCTAGAGCCACTAAGAATGACAAGCAAAGCAGGCAACAGCATGATCATGTTTGACAACGGCGATGACCGTGATTCCGGACGGGGGACCGTTTCCCACCAACCGGCCGTCGATATCGCCGGAAAACTCAAGAGTTTCTATCAATCCGTTGAGGACGAGCCAGTTCCGGATCATCTGATGAACCTTCTGGAAAAGCTGGATGAAGCGGAGAGAGCCCAAAATGCAAACCGAGACAAATGATCTCCCGCAGTCCGAGCAAAAGTTGCCGACCGCAGAGTTCAAGCGCGAAATGCTCGGTACTCTCAAGCCCCTGCGCGCATTTGCGCTTTCGCTCTCAGGACGCCACGACCGCGCCGATGACCTTGTCCAGGACACGATCATGAAGGCATGGGCCAAGCAGCACATGTTCGAGCCCGGCACCAACATGCGTGCGTGGCTGTTCACGATCCTGCGCAACGAGTTCTTCAGCCAGATGCGCAAGAAGGGCCGTGAGGTCCAGGACGTGGACGGATTGATGGCGGGCTCTCTGGCAAGCCATCCCGAGCAGTACGGCCGGATGGACATGCAGGATTTCCGCAGGGCCCTGGCCGAGCTGCCCGACGACCAGCGTGAGGCACTTCTGCTGATCGGTGCGTCCGGTTTCTCGTACGAGGAAGCCGCGGAGATTTCGGACTGCGCCATCGGCACAGTGAAAAGCCGCGTCAATCGTGCCCGCGTCCGCATGCAGGAGCTCTTGTCGATCAACGGCGAGTCAGATTACGGGCCGGACGCCACGTCCGCCCCCCTGGTCAGTCGGTCCTTCGTCCGCTGATCATCGATCCATGTCTTCGGCACACTTCAGATGCCTGCCCTCACCGGCAGGCATTTTTTTGTCCCCCGGCCGCATTGAGCCATGTGCCCGCAATCGCTTGTTGTCAGATCGGGACGGAGTCGGATGAGAAGCGACGCGGCGCCAGTGACAGGAAAGCCCGCGGCCGGTTCCTGAGGGAACCGGCCGCGGGCTGGAAGGGCGCACGCAGATGTCCGGCCATCAAAGGCCGGCGGTCTCGTCAACCGGCGATGACTGCCCGCAGCATCCACAGTGCCTTCTCATGGAAAGTCAGGCGTGCCGTCAGCATGTCCTCGGTGACAACGTCGTCATTGTCTCCGGCCTTGGTGGCGGCCTTGCGCATTGCGCGGACGGCCTCCTCATGGTCGGCGATCAGATCGGCGACCATGTCCTGGGCGGTCTTGTGATCGACGGAATCATGCGACGGAGCAAAGGATTCGGTCTTGTCGAGCTTGACCGGGGCGAGGTGTCCAAGCGCGCGGATCCTTTCGGCGATCACATCGACTGCGCCGAAAAGCGCATTGTAGTGCTCCTCGAGCAGTTCATGAAGCGACTTGAAAACCGGACCGACAACATTCCAGTGATAGATATGGCTCTTGATGGTCAGCCGGTAAGTCGCGGCCAGGATCGATGACAGGTCCTTCGAGATGTCGGCCCGATAGGCGGCCTGCAGCCCGATGTTCATCTTGTCGATCGCCACGACGGAGGCAAGGCTCTCGGATTGGTGCTTGGTGGACATGGAACTTCCTTTCGGTTTGGTCTGGTCAGATGGCGGAACGGCACGCGTCATGAGGGGGGCGCTGCCGGCGCCGGCTCGGTTGCTGTTCCGTCGGTCTGAGTCACGGAATTGTCGGTCATGAAATTGCTGCTGTCTCCCGACAGCATGAACCAGGTGAAGATGCCGACGCCGACCAGCACGGCCAGGATCATCGAGACACTGAGCACGTTGAGGACGGGACGGCCTTCGCGACCCTGGCGGGCCTCATCCGGCTTGAGTTCTTCTGCCATTTGTCAATTCCTTTCGATTCCAGGCTTCAGTCGTCGCTGTCGCGGCCAATCGCGGATGCGGCGAGGAAGCCCAGCGCGGCGGCGCCCACCATGACCGGCAGGCTGTGACGCGAGATCATTGCCGGCAATGCCAGCAGCAGCAGCGACTGCAGTTCGGTGTTCTTGGTGCGGCGGCGAGCGCGGCGGCGATTGACGGCTCCGGCGATGGCACTGGCGATCGCCACGAGCGCTGCCAGACCGATGCCGAGTCCGGCGGCAGCCAGACAGCCCTGCACGGCTCCATAGCGCTGACCCATTTCCACGGCAAACGCCGCGAACAACGCGGCGACCGTCATGAACAGGCAAACCCCGATCGCCACCCAGGTGGCCGCCGAAACGACGAAGCGTCGCTTCTGGCGGTTCCAGGTGTCGCCCGCAAGCCGCGCCGCAATGCGGAGTGCGCCGAACATGCCGGTTACCGGCGCAGCATGAGGGCGACGAGGAAGCCGGCCGCGACTGCGACGCCGAGCGACTGCAGCGGGCGCTCCCGGATGGTGCCGGAGACCTGACGCTCGAGACCGGAAAGCTGGTCGCTCAGTTCAGAAATCATGTCGTCGCTGGCGCTGCGGAGACTTTCAATGCGCTTGGCCGTCTCGGCACCGATGCTGTCGGCCTTGTCCGAACCGGCGGCGCCGATCGAATCAGCCAGCCGAGCGAGGTCGGCGCGCAGCTGCTCCGCGCGGGCCATAAGACCGGCCTCCGTCTGCGAAGCTTTGGCGGTGAAGGATTTGCGGGCGCGGGAAGCGGTGGCCATGAATAGTCTCCTTATATGAGTGATATCCGTACAATGCACTGGCGGCGGGAAAGTTCCCCGCAGTGCAAAAAGCCGCCGGTAAACACCGGCGGCCCATTGAAGCCATTGATAAGGCTAGTTTTCTGGATCAGCCAGCGGGAGCGATCAGAATCACCGAGTCCGGATTGGACTTGTAGGCTTCTTCCGAATATTCCGGCTGGTTCTTCAGCTGCTCTTCGGTGAACGGCGTGAACACCGTCACGTCGCCATTGGCGTCGGCCATGACGTCGAGATTGTCGGACGAGACAGCGACGGGCTTTTCGCCCATGCCGAGGAACCCGCCCACATCGATGACGAAGCCGTCGACCTTCCCGTCGGCGAGCAGCACGTCGCTGATCTCGCCGATGTTCTCGTCGTTGGCGCCATAGACAGTGCGACCGATCAGATTGTCAGCGCTGAGCTTGTCATTGGTGACAACCACCAGGGCCGAACGGTCGATCGAGGACGTCGACATGGTGTCCTGCGTGGTGGCGGCGGTGTCATTGGCCGCCGTATCGGTGGCAGCTGTGTCAGCGGGAGCCGTTGCCGTGCTGGCGGCCGTGTCGGCCGGAGCAGTTGCCGTGTCGGCAGGGGCTGTCGTCGTGCTGGCCGCCGTGTCGGCCGGAGCCGCCGTCATGGTGTTCGCGTCAGGATTTGCCGGGTTTGCGGCAGGGTCCATCGCGGCGGTGTCATTGGCGGCAGGCTGCGGGCGGTAAGCCGAAACGTCGAACGCAGGCTGGGCTTCGAGCTGCTCGCGGGTCGCTTCAACCACGAGCCAGCGATCGTTGTTCTTGTTCACCCAGGACAACTGATCGAACGGCACGGCCACGCGCTTTTCGCCCAGACCGAGAAAGCCGCCGACGCCGATGACCACGGATTCGACCGAACCATCGTCGGCAAGCACGATATCGTTGACGTCGCCGATGTTCTCGGCGTCATCAGCAGACGAATTGTAGACGGCTGCACCGATGACATCCGATGCAAGCATGCCATCGGCCATCACGGCGGTCTCAGCCGAGGCGTTTGTGTTCGTCGTGGTGGACATGGTCGCTTCCGGCGTTGCTGCCGGCGCGGTGGTGGTGGTGTCCTGGGCAAAAGCGGCAGTCGACATGACTGCGGCAATTGCGGTACTGGCGAGAAGAGTGCGGATCATGGTAGTGTTCCTTGTGCATAAGATTTATGTACGCCCGCCGGGGCCTCAGGCTCTCACATCTGCAGCCTCGGCGGGAGGTGACACGGACTAAACGGTGCGTCATCCATTTGGTTCCCGCGATAATTCTCAATTTGCGGAAGGGGTGCTCGACGGCGACCCGGCGACGGCCGCAGCATTGCGCTCTGGCAGGATGTTGCGAAGCACCGCCATCAGCAGCAGCATTGACGGCACTGCAATAAAGCCGCCGGCCGGCCCCCACAGCCAGATCCAGAATGACAGGGAGAGCAGCACGAAGAAGGGGTTGAGCGTCAGCGTGCGGCCGATCACCTGCGGAGTGACCACCTGCGCCTCAATGAGATTCAGCATCAGGTAGATAGCCGGTGGCATGAAGACCAGCGACATCGAGTCATAGGTCGCCAGGCCCACTCCCAGCAGGATGACCGCCACCAGCGCCGGGCCGATATAGATGACATAGTTGAGCACAAAGGCGAGCATGCCCCACAGGAAGGGAGACGGCACGCCGGCCAGCCACAGGGCAAGGCCTACCGCGAGGCCGAGGCCCAGATTGACGATCGATATCGACAGCAGATAGCGTGAAACGAACCATTCCGCGTCGCGGAACATGTGGGCCGCCCGCAGCCGCGCGCGCCGGTTGAAGCACAACGACAGAACGCTCAATCGGATCATGTGCCTGGTGGCGACGAAGAAATAGAGGCTTGCAAGAAACAGGATGATCTGTGCCGCGATCGTCGGCGCGATGACGGCGATCTCCGTGACCGTCGAGGCATCCGCCACATCGACAGTCATGGTGGAGCCCGAACCGGTGACGGCGCGGATCTGCTCCTGCAGCCCCGAAAGGGATTCAAAGATATGGCGCCAGTTGGTCAATTGCGCCTGCAGCTGTGCCCAGATAGCCGGAAGCCGATCGAGCCACAGGGATAGCGGAAAGGCAAACAGCAGCGTCGTGATGCCGATTATGAGCAGGAAGAGCAGCACGATAACGGTCGCGGACGCCCATACCGGCAGGCCCCGCCGTTCCATCGCCAGGGCGATGGGCGAGAACATCAAGCCGGTGACGATGGCCAGCGACACTGGCGCCATGATCACCTGCGCCGCATCGAGCGCCATGAAGGTGGCGAAGATGCCCAGCAGGATGACGGAGACCTGGCTCCCGGTGGAAAGTCCCAGCGCCAGGCCTGTCTTGGGCTGCAGGCGGATGGTGGGCGGCGGCTGGCGGTTCTGGCGCATGATGACCCTCTGTTGGCGCTCAAACGCGCCGTAGCGGTGGAAGTTCCGGTCCGCTGCAACTGTCGGCCACCGGGATGGAACAATAAATCGAACGGGTCGTTGCAAATGGTCGGCCCCGGCGCGGAAACGGGGCAGCCCATGCTCGTGTGGAGCATCATTCTCCGCGGCATTTCGCCATCGCCTGCCTGCCCGGATTCCGCGGAGTCGGCGGCATCCGCACGGGACTTGCCCGGGCGCCGGTATTCGTGGCCCTCACCGCGCTGATGCTGATCTCCGGCGTCACGGTTCAACCCCGTCCGTCGTCGAGTGCATCCGCCGACGGCTCAGGTCCCGGGTTGAATCTTCTTCACCGGGACCGTGATGGCAACGGTGAGACCTCTTGGGCCCAGATTACGCTCGATGGTGCCGCCCAGTTCGATGCGCATGGTCGCATCAATCAACCGGGTGCCGAATCCGCCCGCCCGTCCGCCGACGACCGCTTGCGTTTCCGGAATCTCGTTCTCGCAACGCTCGGTCCAGTTGAGGACAAGATTGCTGTCATTGCCGGCCGTTTCGAACACCCAACGCACGCTGAGTTCGCCGTCGGCGTTGCGGGCAAAGCCATATTTGAGACCGTTGGTGGCCAGTTCATGAAATGTGAGCCCGAAGGCCTGGGTCGCCGCCTCGTTGAGCTGGACGGCAGGGCCCGACAACCGCGTTTCGTCCAGGCCTTCCCCGAACACCTGGCGAAGCTCCTGCACCAGCAGCGTCCGCAGATCGGCGCGCTGCCACTTCGACCTTGCAAGCAGATCCTGGGAGGTGGCCATGGCGTCGAGCCTGGCTATGAACGAGGTTGTGAACTGGTCGATGTCCGCCGAGTTGCGGGCGGTCTGGCGGGCCATGGCCATCACCCGCGCGATCATGTTCTTGATGCGGTGCTTCATTTCCTGCAGCAGAAGTTCGCGGTCGTTGAGATTCTTCTGCGTCTGCTTCTGCAGATCCTCGCCGACCATGACTGCCTGCTGCTGGGCCCGCGACGACAGCGCCAGCGCGGCGGCAAGCAGGATCGAGACAATGGCCAGGATATAGGACCGCGACTGGTCCGCGGGCGGGACATAGTCAGGGGACGGCCGCGCTTCGATGATCCAGCGACGTCCTGCCACCGGCAGCGTCGTCGAAACCTTGTACTGCTCCGCATCAACCGCAGTCATTCCCTCCGAGCGGAAGAGCAGGTTCTGCTCGCTCGCGGTGGTGTCGTAGATGGTAATCCGTATGGGCAGGTCGGGGCTGCGGTTGAGCGCAACCGAGAACAGGTCATTGGCCCGGAATGGCGAATAGACAAAGCCGATGGGGCGCGCGCCGGGCTTGCCGCCCTGCGGGCCATAGAACGGCGAGTAGATGAGGAAGCCGGCCTGCTTGGGCTGACTCTGGTTCTGGACCAGCTCCACCCGCCCGGACGCCTGCACAGACCCGGTTTTCACAGCGAGATCCATGGCGCTGCGGCGGGCCGAATTGGCGTACATGTCATAGCCCATGGCGATGAGATTGCGGTCGGTAGCCGGCTCCAGCATGGTGACGACAGCCCGATCCGGCTGATCCGTCGGCGGCCACGGCGTGACATCGACGCCGTAATTGCCACCAATTTCGGCGGACACTGCGCTGTCGCCGTCGGGTTGCGCCGGCACCAGGCGGGCAAACCCGATGCCCTGCACGCCTGCGTAGGCGTCGCTCAGCCTCAGTTCCTCCACGTAGCGGGCAAGTTCGGTTCGGCTGACAACGCGGCCGGAGGCTGCAAAGAAGGCTCCGGTGCTGCGGATGAGCAGGATGTGGCTCTCCACCCGATCCGAAATCCTCCGGACGGCTTCATCGGCAACGGCGCTGAAATTGATGCGGTTGGCCTGATCAACCGCAAACCAGGATGCAGCGGCCATCAGAAGACCAACAGAAGCGACACTGGCGAAGATAACACCGGGAAGAATGCGTCTCATGATGAGAAAAGCCGAATTGAAATGACGATGCGTTCTAGCATTCCGTCGCATTTGCGCAATGACACTTCGAATCAGCGTTAACCGTCTAATGGGATGTCCCCCGAAGCCTGGCCGAGAGTGAAAGCAGTTCGCACTCAAAAATGTCGAATCCCGACAGACCGCAGGGGCTTCTTGCCGCGCCTGCGCCGAGGCGGCCACAACATATGTTAACAGTGCAAAAGAATATCAGGCATGGCTGACGAAGAGCGTCCTAAACCTGTCCATCCGGTCGTCGGTGGTCATCGCACCGCCGCGCACTCATGAGCGGCTCACGCGGCGGCGCCGGCCTTCGTCCGTCTCCGCAGCCTGGCATTGCCCGGCAGGAGGAACGGCTGCAGGTACCGGTCGTCGAAGTCCGCGTAGTCCACCGCGGCCTTCCAACGTGGGAAACTCACATTGCCGGAGTCTACCGCAATCAGGTTTTCACGGACCAGCCGTCGCAGGCTGCGATTGGCATGCACACTGGAGAGGCCCATGCAATCGGCGATCTGCTCCTGGCTGAGCCTGAGGTGAAAGCCGTCGGACGAGGCATGGCCGACGGTGACGAGCCGCGTCCACAGCTCCAGCATGAAATGCAGGATGCGCTGGGGGGCGGGACGGGCGCCGAGCGAGACATTGTGCTCGCTGAGAATATTGGCGCTGCGTACTGTCATCCAGTCCAGCCCCGAGGCGAGAATGGGGTACCGACGGTGGATTTCGAGGATTCGCTCAGGCTCGACAAGAGCCAGACGCGCCTTGGTCAGAGCCATGGCATTGAAAGTGGAACTTCGGGAGAAGTTGATATGCAATCCGATGAAATCGCCTGGAAGCGACACCCCGATGATCTGGCGCCGACCGGCGGCAGTCATCTTGTAGCGGATGATCCATCCGTCATGGACCAGGAAGGTCACCCGCATGTCCTCGCCGTCGCGTACGAACTCGTCGCCCTTGGCAAGGTCAATCGTGCTGGCCTGCATGGCTGCCAGGTAATCGATTTCGTCCTCGGTCAGCAACACCGATGCACCCAGACGCGCGACGAGCGGGTTCGCTGAATCGACTGCCGGCTGCGGCGTATGCTTGGTCATGGCTTATCCCCTGCGGAACGGCCTGCCCGGCGAACCGGGCAGGCCTGACTGGCTCAGTGCCTGCTGGACCAGTCATCAATCTGCTTTTCGGCTTCGTCGCGGGCAATGCCGTAACGCGCCTGGATCTTGCCGGCCAGCTCGTCGCGGCGGCCTTCGATCACGTCAAGGTCATCGTCGGTCAACTTGCCCCACTGGGCCTGAGCCTTGCCGCGATATTCCTTCCATTTGCCTTCGATCGTATCCCAGTTCATGGTCGTCTCCTTCATTGTTCAGAGGGCCTTGGGGCCTTCTGGGTTGAAACGGTCTTTCAGGGAATTGGTTCCGTTCAGCGCTGAAGAACCGTCGTTTCGGCGCTCGCCACAGCCATCGAATCCGCTTCCAGTTCGACGCTCAGACGGCCGGCCGCGCTCACGTCCCAGACGATGGCGGCGTCGCGCTCGAACAGCGCGGAATCGAAGGAGGCACATGCACCGATGATCTGTCCCTTGCGGACATCCGCCTGGCCCATCATCGGTCGCAGGTCGTCCATACAGGCTGCCATGGTCTCGTAGGCAGGCACCGGGACCGGAATCTCCGTGCATTTTTCGGGCACCTGGGTGCAGGACACAACGAGCATGACGGCAGCGAGAGATTGCATGGGTTCGACTCCTTCACGGAGCCAACGGGCGGGGAGGAAAAGGGTTCCGAGGAAGAGGACGGCAACGGACGGGCAAGCTCAGGCAGGTTGGGGGGCAAGCAAGGAGAGCGCGCCGGGATGGCATTTCAAGGCGACCTCGGGAGCGAGTTTCACGAGTTCGCCGTCTATGACGGCCCGGGAGTCGCGTCGCAGCCTCGGAAACACAAGCTGAACCTCGCGCGCGGTCGCCACGTCGATGCTCTCATTGTCCTGCATCCGGCGCATCGTCGCGTCCAGGGTAAGCGAGAGCATTTCGCCCGGCGTCATGGCGCGGGCATGGTACAATCCGAGCACGCCTTCGTCGAGCAACTCAGCATAGGGCACCGGCTGATCATTGAAGCGGTTGTTCGAGACCGAGACAGCCGACACCTTGCGGGTCCGCGGCCCGTCGCCCGCATCGGTCGTGACGGTGAAGGATGGCGGGTTGCGAATGACGTCGAACAGCGCACTCAGCGTCGCGGCGATCTTGCCACGGCGCGAGCTGAAGTGCCGGGCGTTGCGCAGCCGCACCAGACGTGCGTGCAGACCCACGGAAAACTGGTGCACGAACGGACGATCGTCCGCGGTGGCGATGTCGACATTTCGGATCCCGCCGGCGGCAAGCACGCCGATGGCCTCCAGCGGATCCATCGGCAACTTCAGCGAACGGGCATAGAGATTCATCGTCCCGGCGGGGACAACGCCGATGGGGATGCCAATCCTGAATCCCTGGGCCGCGGCCGCCGAAATCGTGCCGTCGCCGCCACCCACAAGCAGGGCGTCGAGGCCCTCGCCGGAGGCGATGCGCTTGATGGCCGGCACGAGAGCGTCGCCGCTCACCCGCTCGACACTCACCTCGTGGCCGTGATCGACAAGAACGCGCTCGGCCTTGCGGACGAAGTCGTCCATATCGAGCGTCCGGAAAGTCCCGCTTCCCTCATTCAGCAGCAGCGCCAGGCGCATAATATTAGCCTCTCTTCATGTCAAGCCGACACCAACGCGGCTTCAGGAAGATTGTTCCAGACAATATGGGGTGTCCCGATCAGTGGGAGACGCGCAGCACGAGACTCGCCGCCAGCGCGGCAACAGCGGTGAGCGCTGTTCCCCAGCACAGGTCGACAATCGTGACAATGACAGGCCAGGACTTCAACGTCGCCAGATTGGTGAAGTCGTAGGTGCCGTAGGCTGCAAATCCCAGCACCGCGCCGTAGAACAGCGCTGCGCTCCAATGGGCGGCCCTGGCGCCGGGCATGCCGGCGAGAATGACCACCGCGGCAGCGAACATGATGTAGAATATGGCCGCCACCCCGAACCGGATGTCGCTGCGCATCAGGTCGCCGAGGTTCGACCGGTAGAAATTGCCGGCAACGAGCCCCAGCCAGATACCGTCGGCCAGGAGCAGTACGAAAGCAGCGACGCCCCAGGCCTTGAGGAAGGTGACCGCGGTCATTCAGCGGCTTCCCCGACAATGCCGGCCGAACTGAAGGTGATCCGCGCCACCTCGCCCATGTCGGGCTCCGAACCGGTGAGATTGGCCTTGGCGATTTCCCAAGCAAAACGGATGCCGCTGCCGGTCGACGCCCAGATCTGTGCCTCCGCCGGCTCGAAACGCAGCACGGCCAGTTCGGGATCGTCGCGGCCGTTCTCGAACCAGGCTGACACGACTGGCGACCAGAAGCGCTCGACCACCTCGCGATCACGCTCCAGGAACAGGTGGCCGTTGACGGAGGCGTGATAGTCATGGTCGTCACTGACCACGCACATCTGCGCCCTGCTCCGGCTTTTCTGCATGACGGCTCGCGCCAGATCGGAACCGGTCTTGGTGAAGAACCAGACAACCCTCTCATCGGGGCCCGTCTGCGGCGCCATCGGCTGGAGATGATTGGGCTGCATCTGGTTGCCTGCCTCGCTGAGGCCAAGCATCACCGCCCGGGTGCCGGAGAGGATATCAAAGAATTGTGCCTCGGGATTTTTGCGGGTAGCTTCAAGGTCGGTCAAGGGGGACTCCGGATTGTTGAATCTGATTTTAGCACCAATGGCCGGCCCCGGAAATTGTTCCATCACCGAAGGGGCCGTCGCCCGCCTGGCGCTCGGAAGAACGCTTCAGGCCAACCACGCAAGAAGTTGGGAACCGCACAGTCTTCCGCGCATTCCAGATGGTCGCGACACCGGTGAGCCGCATCAAAGGAGTTTGCTTATGAATTTGCCGTTCCACGGCGCCATATCGATAGCAGGCGCCCCATCGACCATTCGCGGCGCCATGGCGCCATGAACAGATTCTACTTTCTCCAGCGCCCCATCGTCGTGCTGCTCACCCTGCCGGCCGGCATCGCCACAACCATCGGTGTGCTGCCCTACCTGCTGCATTTCCTCACATTCGATGCCGATCTGGCGATCATGTCATTCCTGAATCTGGATTTCGACGTGGAGAGCGCGCGCGCCTTCCTCACCGTCGTCGCCGGGGGAGCGATGACGGCGCTCAGCCTGACCTACTCGCTGGTGCTGGTGGTGTTCACGCTGGCGGCGGGCAATATCGGCCCTCGCCTGCTCAAGCGCTTTACGTCGGAACTCGTCAACCAGGTCACCGCGGGCATTCTGGGCGGCACGTTCCTTTATGCGCTCGGCGCCCTGCTGGTCCTGCGGGTCGACCGGCTGCCGCTGATCATCATTCTTGGCGCCGGCGCCCTGGCGGTCATTTCCGTCGTTCAACTGATCTATTTCGTCCGCCATGTCTCACAGAGCGTTTCGGTGGACGACGAGATCGCCGAGATCTCCTCCCGGCTTTCCCAGAAGCTGACGGCAACCGGCGAAGCAGGGGAATCCCACGAGAAGGTGCCTGATTCCGACGAATTCACGGTCGACATCTGTTGCCGGAAGGCCGGCTATATCGGCGCGGCACGGAGGGAGCGGCTGCTGGATATCGTTTCGCGAGCCGACATGGTGCTGCAACTGAGCAAGGCGCCGGGGGATTTCGTGCTGTTCGGCGAAGTCATCGCGCGAGCCACCGGCGAGATGGATGAGGAAACCGTCGATGCCATTCTCGAATGCCTGCCCGTACGCTCCTCGCGCCACGAGGACGGTTCAATGCAGTTCTCGATCAACCTGCTGGTCGAGATCGCGCTCAGGGCGCTCTCCCCCGGCGTCAATGACACGTTCACGGCGATTGCCGCCGCTGACGGCTTGTCGGACGCGCTCTCCCGGCGCGAGCATCACAATCCCGGACCGACAGTGCTCACCGATGCGGAAGGCGTCGTGCGGCTCATCATTCCAAAACAGGTCTTCAAGCAGTTCTTCGGCCAATCGTTTCATCCGTTGCGGCGCGCCTCGCGCAACAACATCCTGATGGCGCAGGCACTGGCCCGCACGTTTTCGCGCATCCATGCCTCCGGAGACAAGGCGGCCAGGGACGTGGTGAGGAACCACGCGAGCCTGCTGATGCAGGAAATCACCGGAGCCGGCCACAACGAAGCCGATATCGAGAGTGTGGCCGAGTTTCTCTCCGCCGATATCCGCCCCTGAATCGCTGTCGGCTTGCTGCAATGCACTCGCCGACCGATCACACTGCTGACACCGTCGGTCACGGAAGCGAGAGCGAAGTCGTTTTCTTCGTGATTAATCGCGCGCGATGGGAAATTTCATAAGCACGCTTATAATTTTATATATCTGATATTGCTGCATTTTATTGGGGTATAGTCAGTGATATGACAATTACAAGACCATATTTGTGTGAACACCGGTTACATTTTTGTGGTTTGCAATCGGACTTCGATCGGCACATCTACAGCTCATCGAACGGCGCACAACCCAACTGGGCAAGCCCATCCGATACCGCTCCAGGACGCCCAAGGGTGACGTCAGCAGCGGTTTTCAAATTCAATCGCGGATCCAATGTCCGCACCAAGGACACGACAATGAAGAAGATCATCATCGCTCTCGGCATCAGCCTGGCAGCCTCCACCGCCGCCTTCGCCGATTCCTCCGCGCTCGACGCCTATCAGGTCCCGGCCCAGCAGGGCTCGGTGGCTCTG
>NZ_QGTR01000002.1:0-724138 GCF_003182275.1 Hoeflea marina | reverse complement strand
GCTCGGCATCAGCCTGGCAGCCTCCACCGCCGCCTTCGCCGATTCCTCCGCGCTCGACGCCTATCAGGTCCCGGCCCAGCAGGGCTCGGTGGCTCTGGCCACCGGCGCTACCAACCAGCAGGTCGAGCAGGCCCGACTCGGCGACGGCTCCCCGGTCTACACCGGCGCAACCGCAGCCAGCGGCGTCGACTACACTGCCACTGCCTCCATCGGCGGCCAGACAACCACCCAGCCGCTCGGAGCCTCGCCGCGCGCTCTCTGATTGCCGACCGCAAGACCAAAACCAATCAAATTTCCAGTCTTTGAAGGGACTATCGTCATGAACAAGATCATCATCGCGCTCGGCATCAGCCTGGCAGCCTCCACCGCCGCCTTCGCCGATTCCTCCGCTCTCGACGCCTATTACTTCCCGTCGGAAATGGGATCGATCGCTCTGGCCACCGGCGCCACCAACCAGCAGGTCG
This sequence comes from Hoeflea marina, assembly GCF_003182275.1. GTDB lineage: Bacteria > Pseudomonadota > Alphaproteobacteria > Rhizobiales > Rhizobiaceae > Hoeflea > Hoeflea marina. The sequence continues at coordinate 723,674 of NZ_QGTR01000002.1, read as the reverse complement.
AGCAGGCCCGCCTCGGCGACGGCTCCCCGGTCTACACCGGCGCAACCGCAGCCAGCGGCGTCGACTACACTGCCACTGCCTCCATCGGCGGCCAGACAACCACCCAGCCGCTCGGCGTCTCGCCGCGTGCTCTCTGATTGCCGACCGCAAGACCAAAACCAACCAGATTTTCAGTCTTTGAAGGGACTACCGTCATGAACAAGATCATCATCGCGCTCGGCATCAGCCTGGCAGCCTCCACTGCCGCCTTCGCCGATTCCTCCGCTCTCGACGCCTATCAGGTCCCGGCCCAGCAGGGCGCGGTCGCTCTGGCCACAGGAACCAGCAACCAGCAGGTCGAGCAGGTTCGCCTCGGCGACGGGTCGCCCGTCTATCTCGGCGGCGTGGACTACAATGCCACTGCGTCCATAGCCGGCCAGGCAAGCACCCAGCCGCTCGGCGCCTCGCCACGCGCGCTCTGATTGCCGACCGCGAGACCAGACCAACCAATTCTCAGATTTTGAAGGAACTACCGTCATGAACAAGATCATCATCGCGCTCGGCATCAGCCTGGCAGCCTCCACCGCCGCCTTCGCCGATTCCTCCGCGCTCGACGCCTATCAGTTCCCCGCCCAGCAGGGCGCGGTCGCTCTGGCCACCGGCGCCAGCAACCAGCAGGTCGAGCAGGTTCGCCTCGGCGACGGGTCGCCCGTCTATCTTGGCGGCGTCGACTACAATGCCACTGCGTCCATCGCCGGCCAGGCAGGAACCCAGCCGCTCGGAGCCTCGCCGCGCGAGCTCTGAGCGCCGGCAGCCAGACGACAGTCGTTCGGTTACCTCCAGGACCGACCGACACTGCCCGGAGGGGGTGCGTCCATGACGCACCCCCTCTTTTCAATTGGTTAACATGTGTGCTTGCGCGCTCTGTCTTATTCCGCTTACATCACCAGGGTAATCGGGGCGGGCTGACCTGGTGTCGGCCCATCCAGCCGCTTGAGGAGATGAATTTGGCAAGATCGATACTGTGCCTCTCAGTCGCCGCCATCGCAGGCCTGTTGTCAGCGCCCGCGGCATATGCCGCCACATGGCTGACAACCGGAGCCATGACCAGCCGACCGTTCGGTCATATCGAATTCTGTGCAAGACAACCCAATGACTGCCGGCGACACAAGCCGGGCGGTTCGCTGTCTGCCTCCAACCTATCGCTGCTCCAAAGCATCAACACCTCTGTCAACAAGGCGATCAAGCCGGTCTCCGACATCCGGCAGTTCGGCAAGCCCGAATACTGGACTTCCAACACCAAGGCCGGCGACTGCGAGGATTTCGCGCTCGCCAAGCGCGCGGCGCTGAAGCGGCGCGGCTTCCGCGCCTCCGACCTGCTGCTGACCATGGCCTACAAGGGTGGGCAGGCGCACACCGTGCTGGTGGTGCGCACCCGGGATGGAGATTTCGTGCTCGACAATCTCAATGACAGGGTTGTCTCTGTCGACAAGGTCGCAATGAGCTTCGTCAAGATGCAGGCGCCGACCAATGGCGCCAACTGGGTCACGGTCACGGGCAAGAGCTCCAAGCGCTGAAGCCCGCGGCTTCCAACGCGGCCTCAACTTCCCTTCCCGCGCCCGGACGGCAACTGGGCGCTGCCGATGGAGGCGCGACAGCCACGTGTCGCTGTTCCTGACCGGAACAGCAAAAGGCCCGCACTGTCGGAGACAATGCGGGCCGGGCAAGGAGCAGATCTTCAGGCGGCGACGAATTTCAGCGACACCCCATTGAGGCAGTGTCGCTTGCCGGTGGGCGGCGGGCCATCGTCGAAGATATGGCCGAAGTGGCCTCCACAGCGGCGGCAGTGAACCTCGGTGCGGGTGGCGAAAAGCGAATTGTCTTCCTTGGTGCCGATCGCATCGGGCAGCGACTGCCAGAAGCTCGGCCAACCGGTGCCGCTGTCGAACTTGGCATCCGATGCATAGGCGGGAAGATCACACCCGGCGCAGTGGAATATCCCGGCGCGGTGCTCGTCGTTGAGCGGGCTGGTGAAGGCGCGCTCGGTGGCTTCCTCGCGCAGGACGGAAAACTGCTCCGCCGTGAGTCTGGCGCGCCATTCAGCCTCGCTCATCTGCACTTCGAAATCACCTTCCGCTGCGATCGCGGGGGAGCCCATATAACGTGAGAGCGGGATCAAGGCGACCACTGCAAAACCGGCGACTCCGGCGGTGAGGATCTGGCGGCGGGACATTTTCTGGCGGTTCATGGCGTTTCTCCTGGCTCGAACAGACATAGGACCGTGCGCCTGCGGAGGCAAAGCACGGTTCTTCAAGAGCGCGTGAACGGTGCGGCGAGATACGGCCTCCAGCCGGGGGCATGGCTGGAGGCCTGAGACGCGCGGGACAAGACGAAAGTCTCCTCCCGCGCGGGTCCGGCGGGCTTAGCTCTTCGGCAGAAGCACCTTGTCGATCACATGGATGACGCCGTTCGACTGTTCGACGTCAGCGATGGTCACCTGTGCCACGCCGCCGGTTTCATCCTCGATCATCACCTTGTCGCCATCGGTGGTGACCTTGAGCATGCAGCCGCCCACGGTCTTGACCATGTGAGCGCCGCCGTCGTCGGCGACCATCTTGGCGATGGCGCCCGACATTGCCTTGGCTCCGACAACGTGACAGGTCAGGACCTTGGTGAGCTGATCCTTGTTTTCCGGCTTCAGCAGCGTGTCAACGGTGCCGTCCGGCAGGGCCGCGAAGGCTTCGTTGGTGGGCGCGAACACAGTGAAGGGGCCGGGGCCGGAGAGAGTTTCGACGAGGCCGGCTGCCTTCACGGCGGCGACCAGCGTGGTGTGGTCGGCGGAATTGACGGCGTTCTCGACGATGTTCTTGTCTGCAAACATGGCAGCGCCGCCAACCATCGGATTTTCAGCGTAGGCAGCGGAAACGCCGGTGAAGAGAATGGCACTTGCTGCGAGTGTACGGAGAAGAGTTTTCATGGGACGACCTCTTTGTTTGATCCAGCCGGATTGGCCCGGCTTTTTGTTCAGGCCGCTCGCAGTATCGCGGCGGCTACAGACTGACAGACGGACGCGGCGGCCGGAAAGTTTCAGGTTAAGCGTTTTTTAATCCAGAATCGGACTCAGTGATTACCGAACGAAGCGGCCATGGCCGAGAGGAAATCTGCCCATGGCCAAGCCGGGATTGCGAGAAACCGACCTGTACCCGCCGATCAAGGCGCTGCTCGAGGGCCAGGGCTACGAGGTCAAGGGCGAGATCGGCGCAGCCGATCTGATGGCGTTGCGGGCCGGCGACGACCCGGTGATCGTCGAGTTGAAGACCGGCTTTTCGCTGTCGCTGTTTCATCAGGCCGCCGAGCGTCAGCGGTTGACCGACTCGGTCTATGTCGCCGTTCCCCGCGGCAGCGGCGCGGCATTTTCCCGTTCGCTCAAGAACAACACGCATCTTTGCCGCCGGCTTGGGCTCGGCCTCATCACGGTGAGGCTGAGGGACGCGCTGGTCGAAATCCATCTCGACCCGGCCCCCTATCGGCCGCGGGTGGCCAAGACCGAAAAGGCACGGCTGCTCAAGGAATTCTCCAGGCGCACGGGCGACCCCAATCTCGGCGGCGCCACCAGACAGGGCCTCGTCACCGCCTACCGGCAGGACGCGCTCCGATGCCTGCTGGTGCTGCATGAGAACGGACCGACAAAAGCGGCTGCAGTGGCGAAACTCTCGCATGTCGAGACCGCCCGGCGGCTGATGGCCGACAATCACTACGGCTGGTTCGACAAGGTGCAGACAGGCGTCTATGCGCTCAGCCCCAAGGGCCAGGCGGTTGCCGCCGATCACGCGGGCTGATCGCTGACGCGGGCCCCTGCGATGCCCCGCGCGCTACCTGACCGTCGATTCGCGCTCGGTGAACCGGTCGCGGGCCGCGAGCATCCGGTCCCGGTTGTCGATCGCCCATTTGCCGAGCTCCATCAGCGGAACCTGCAATTCACGCCCGAGATCGGTCAATGAATACTCGACCCGCGGCGGAACCACCGCATAGACCGTCCGGGTGACGAGACCGTCATATTCGAGGCCGCGCAAGGTCGTGGTCAGCATCTTCTGCGAGATGCCGTCGATCTCCCGCTTCAGCTCGGAAAACCGCATGGTCCTGCCGCCGAGCTGATTGACCACCATCACCGTCCATTTGTCGCTGATGCGATCGAGGATCTCCACCACCGGACGGCAGCTCGACTGAGTGTGCTGGATCGGTTTCACGCCGGTAACTCTCCCACGAAAAAGTGCCTTCTTCTCACCCAACAGATAGTCACCTATGTAGCCTTTGTCACTATTGTATACCGACTCTTCTCCGAGAGCCGGTGGTTTCATTCACCAGAGGTCACAATGAGCAAGCTCAAAATCGGAATCATCATCGGCACCACCCGCAAGGCGCGCTTCGGCGACCGTCCGGCCGCCTGGATCGAGGCCCTTGCCGGCACGCGCAACGACATGGATGTGGAGATCTTCGACCTGGCGGAATATCCGATGCCGTTCTTCGAGGAGATGCGCTCGCCCGCCTATGGCGCGCCGACCGATCCGAATGCGCTTCGCTGGAATGCCAAGATGGCGGATCTCGACGGCTACATTTTCATCACCGCCGAATACAATCACTCGATGGCCGGGGCGCTGAAGAACGCCCTCGACTATGGCTACTACGAGTACAACCGCAAGCCGGCCGCCTTCGTTGCCTATGGCGGGGTCGGCGGCGCGCGCGCCGTGGAGCAGTTGCGACTGGTGGCGGTGGAACTGCAGCTGGCGCCGCTGCGAACGGCCGTGCACATCGGCATGGAGCCGATGATGGCGGTGATGAAGGGAGAGAAGGCGATCGCCGACTTCGAGTTCCTCAACGACTCCGGCACCAAGCTTCTCGACGATCTTGCCTGGTGGACCTCCGCCCTGAAGACCGCGCGCGACGCCGGCAGCACAAAGGCGGCAGCCGCCTGATCCAGGCCGGCGGCGAGAGGGCACCGCAGACCGGCAGACCGCCCGCCACGGAAACGGACATGGCCGGGGCGCACCCCCCGGCCATGACTATTGCGATGAAAGCTTCGGGTGCGACCGGTCTCGCGCTATTTCGCGAGCAGCTTGCCGGAGACCAGCACCGGCCCGGTGGCAACGCCGGTGGGCGAGCCGCCCGGCGGCTCGAGGCTGACGGCCAGCAGTGCGCCATCATCCAGTTGCGAAACCAGCCGCTTGTCGATCTTCACCGCGCCGCCGTCGGGCGGCACCAGACCCATGGAAATCGCCGCCGAGCCATCGGACGGCACCAGCCAGAGTTCCAGCGACTTCTCGCCGTCCGGCACAAACGCCGCGGGGACGAAATTGAGCGTGTCCGAGCCGGGGTCGAGCGTGGCGATGAGACCGATCGGGCTGTCGGGGCCGGAGAGCTGGGCCACCAGAGGAGCGGCAGGGCCGCCCGTTCCGGACGGAAACAGACCGGAACTCAGGCCAGCGAGACCGACGGCCGCGACGATCGCAGCCACCGACAGTCCGCGCCAGAAGACCAGCGAACCCCACAGGCCGGGCGTGCGGGACGGAGCATCGCCAAACAGCCGCGCCTCGATCACCCTGGCCAGCCGCGCAGGAACCGGTTCCGGGGCATAACTGGGGTTCAACTCCGCGAAGTCGGCCTGCCAGTGGGCAACCAGGGCGGCAAAATCGGAGTCGGACAGCATCCGGTCCTCGGCGGCGCGGCGCTCGGCGAACGGCAAAACGCCGAGCACATACTCGCCCGCCAGCGCGATGTCGCGTCCGGACTCATCATGGCGTGTTTGGCTCGACGGGCTCATCTTTCCATGCACTCCTTCAGTTTCAACAGGCTGCGGCGCAGCCATGTTCGCATCGTGTTGAGCGGGACGGCGTATTTCTCCGCCAGCTCATGATAGCTCGAGCCTTCCACGTAGGCAGCAACGACTGCCTGCGCCCGGTCGGCCTCCAATTCCCCGAGACAATTTTCGATCTGTCGGCCATCACTCCTGTTGAGTGCATGGCTTTCCGGATTTGGCCCTGGATCGGCCAGCGAGAATTCCTCATCAATATCGACCGTCGCCGGACGACGGGCTCGAACCACGTCAATGGAGTGGTTGCGCGCAATCGTCACCAGCCAGGCCATCGGGCTTGCCCGATCGGTCGCAAAACCGCCCGCACGCCGCCAGATCTTCACATAGATCTCCTGCAATGCGTCCTCGGCCTGCGCCCTGTCCCTGAGAATACGCAGGCACACGCCAAATAGTTTCGGGCTGGTCGATTTATAAAGCTGGGAAAATGCCTTCCGGTCGCCGAGGGCGACCCGGGAGAGCAGCATGTTGTAGTCGTCATTGGTATCGGTGTTTGCCATCGCCATAGAGGTACCGTGCCGCAACGAATTGTGAAAGTGGCTATGAGGCAAAAAATGCCGACCCTTGCCGATCCGGCATGGTGGCGCCTGTTTCCGCGCCTCAGGGGGCGCTGTCCCGGGAGCGATGCCGGGCAGCCAGCATGGCCGTCGATGTCGCTCCCAGCGCGCCGAAAACAGCGGCAAAGCCCCGCGGCCCGGTATCGCCTTCCACCAGACTGACCAGGCAGGCGGCGAGAACCCCGAAACCGTAGACCGATGCGAACAGCAGCGCCGGGGCCACATGCTGCCGGTCGCGCACGGCCATTGCGAAGGCGGCCGCGAGCGCCAGCTTCGTTGCGGCATTCAGACGCGAGGTCAGCGTGTCGCCCGGCCACAGCGACCAGAGGCCGGAGAGTTCATCGGGAAGCACGAACAGGGCAACACCCCAGACGCCGAAAGCCGCAGCCAGAAACACGAAACCTGTCCGCAGGGACGGTGACGGAGGTTCCGGGGCTTTGGCGGCGCGGGGAACCCGAACGATTTCCATCGGCGGAAACAGGGCCGACAGGGAACTGGTCGACAGCACCAGGACGACGGCGAAAAAGCCGTAGGTCACCGGCAGGCCAAAATCAAAGCGCTCGATGTCGAAGATCACCGCCGCCATGGCCAACGGCACCAGGCAGAAGGCGAGCATGGTGTTGTAGAAGCGGCAGGGTCCCTGCTCCGGACGGCGCAGGACGAGCAGGCCGGCCACGCCAAAGGCCAGGGAAGCGGCCGACAGCATTCGCGCGGCGAGCGGCGGCAGGTCCCAGGCGAAACTTGCGGGCAGGTCGAACCACCAGAACGGGGCTGCGAGAAAGCCGCCCACCGTGGTCGATATGATCAGCAGGCCCGGCAAGGTGGTGATGCCGGCAAGGTTCAGCCGCCGCTTCCATATCACATGGCCTGCCGCTGTGCCCGCCATGAGCAGGACACCTGCAACTCCAAACCAGATCGCATCCGCCATTGGTCCCCCGACCATCCACCGCACAGAATTCAAGGATGCACCCGCATCCTGGCCGACCGTGCCGGCCGCCGCCTTGAATAAATGCGACTTTTCGAATTCATTCAGCATGATCGGCAGCTGTCTTGTCAAGCAAGCGATGCCGCAAGGGCTTGGCACGGTCGGCCGTTGGGCGAGGCCGCGCAAGGCTTTCGGCACGCAGTGGAACGCCGCGGCAGGGTTGGCATCGACCCGTCGAGCCGCTAGAAGAGCCGAACCTGCCGTGCCGCCTGTCGCCGCGGGACACTATCGGGACACTGTTCCAATCCGCGCTTCCGACCGTCTCCTCTGCCGCGGACAGGCGGATGCCGACCCACTATTTCCGGGCATGCCTGTCCGAGCCGCCAAGGATTTCCATGCCGATGATGACGTTTGACACCTACCGCGCCCAGTGGACGGGCAATATCCGCGGCGACATCCTCTCCGGGCTTGTCGTGGCGCTGGCGCTGATTCCGGAGGCGATCGCATTCTCGATCATCGCCGGCGTCGATCCCAAGGTCGGGCTCTACGCCTCGTTCTCGATCGCGGTGATCACCGCGATCGTCGGCGGACGGCCGGGCATGATCTCGGCGGCGACGGCTGCCACCGCGGTGCTGATGGTCACCCTGGTCAGGGACCACGGACTGCAGTATCTGCTCGCCGCGACCGTACTCGCCGGCCTCATCCAGGTGGTCGCCGGATTGCTAAGGCTCGGATACGTGATGCGCTTCGTCTCCAAGTCGGTGATGACGGGCTTCGTGAATGCGCTGGCGATCCTGATCTTCATGGCGCAATTGCCCGAACTGGTCGGGGTGCCTTCCCTCACCTATGTGATGGTCGCTGCCGGGCTTGCCATCATCTATCTGTTTCCGATGATCACCAAGGCGGTGCCCTCGCCGCTGGTCACCATCGTGGTGCTGACGGCCGTCACCCTGTTCTTCGGCTTTGACCTGCGCACGGTGGGCGACATGGGCGCCCTGCCCGACACCTTGCCGATCTTCCTCATTCCGCAGATCCCGCTGACGCTGGAGACGCTGATGATCATCCTGCCCTATTCGGTCGCGGTGGCGGCGGTGGGCCTGCTGGAATCGCTGATGACGCAGACCATCGTTGACGATCTCACCGACACGTCGAGCGACCGCAACCAGGAATGCATCGGCCAGGGCATCGCCAACACCGCCACCGGCTTCATCGGCGGCATGGCCGGCTGCGCGATGATCGGCCAGTCGATCATCAACGTGAAGTCGGGCGGCCGCGGCAGGCTGTCGACCTTCGTCGCCGGCGCCATGCTGCTGTTCTTCATCGTCGTGCTTGGCGACTGGGTGGCCCGCATTCCGATGGCCGCACTGGTGGCGATCATGATCATGGTCTCGGTCGGGACCTTCTCATGGTCGTCGATCAGGAATTTGCGCAGCCACCCGAGGAGCTCGTCGGTGGTGATGCTGTCGACGGTGCTGTTCGTCGTCTTCACTCACAACCTCGCCATCGGCGTGCTCGTCGGCGTGCTGTTGTCAGGCATTTTCTTCGCCTGGAAGATCGCGCAGCTTTTCGCCGTCACCTCGATGCTGTCGGGCGACGGCAGGCACCGCACCTATGTCGTCGAGGGCCAGCTGTTCTTTGCCTCGGCGGAGGATTTCATGCGCGGCTTCGATTTCAGGGAGGCGCTGGAGAAGGTCACCATCGATGTCAGCCGCGCCCATATCTGGGACATATCGAGCGTGGCGGCGCTCGACATGGCTGTGCTGAAATTCCGCCGCGACGGTGCCGAAGTCGACATCGTCGGCCTCAACCAGGCCTCCGAGACGATTGTCGACCGGCTGGCGATTCACGACAAGCCGGGCGCCATGGATACGCTGACCGCGCACTAGGGATGTCCAGACAAGGACGCCGCTTCGGCGCGGACACTGCGACAAGGGGAATGACATGACGGACAAGATCATCGCGCTGGTGGACGGCTCGACCTATTCGAAAAGCGTCTGCGACCACGCCGCCTGGGCCTCCGCGCGCACCGGCGCCGCCGTGGAACTGCTGCATGTGCTCGGCCGCCGCGACCAGCCGGACAATGCCGATCTCTCCGGCGCGATCGCGCTCGGCGCGCGCACGGCGCTGCTCGAGCAACTGGCGGCGGTGGACGAACAGCGCGCCAAGCTGCTCAAGCAGCGCGGCCGGGCCATCCTCGACGACGCCACGGAGATCCTCAAGGGCGACGGCGTGGCAGATGTGCGGGCGATGCTGCGCCATGGCGACCTGCTCGAGGCGGTGGCGCTGCAGGAAGCCGACGCCGCGATGATCGTCATCGGCAAGCGCGGCGAGGCCGCCGATGCCGCGGCCTTGCATCTGGGCTCGAATGTCGAGCGCATCGCGCGCGCCAGCCACAAGCCGGTGCTGGTCGCCTCGCGTGCCTTCAAGCCGATCTCGAAACTGCTGATCGCCTGGGATGGCGGCCTGTCGAGCATGCGGTCCATCGACCATGTGGCGCGCACCCGGACCTATGCCGGGCTCGAAGTCCATGTGGTGACCGTCGGCCAGTCATCGGCCGAAACAGAGAACGGCCTGGCCATGGCGCGCGCCATGCTGGCCTCGGCCGGCTTCGACGCCCATACATCGGTGATCGGCGGCCAGCCCGAAAAGGCGCTCGCCCGGATGGTCACCGACGCCAATTTCGGCATTGTGGTGATGGGCGCCTATGGCCATTCCCGCATCCGCAGCCTGGTCATCGGCTCGACCACCACCGAGATGATCCGTTCCTGCAGGGTGCCGATCGTACTGGTGCGCTAGCGCATTTCCAGAGGAAGTGAATTTTACTTGGCCGTAGGACAATGCGGCAAATCAAGAACCTGGAGCGCGTCCGCGATTCAACGAAAAGCAAAAGCGCTCCAGCCGCCGGCCTGACGGTCAGGCGGAGGACGTGGCGGCGGGCCGGAATCAGATCCGGGCAATGGCCTCGGCCAGCATGTCGCGAACCTCGCCTGCGACCGCGTGCAGAGCCGCGTTGTCGATGGCCGACATGGAGGCCGCGGGATCGATGGCGCTGACCTCGACGCCGCCGTCGAGCTGGCGGATGATGACATTGCACGGCAGCATGGCTCCCACCCGCGGCTCCATCCGGATCGCCTCGAACGCCATCTTCGGATTGCAGGCGCCGAGGATCAGATAGGCCGGCAGGTCGGCGTCGATCTTCTTCTTCATCGTCGCCTGGACGTCGATCTCGGTGAGAACGCCAAAGCCGCTGGCGGCAAGGGCTGCGCGGGTGCGGCCGTCGATATCCTGGAAATCACCTGATGGAAACAGACGGTTGATGGTATAGGTCATGAGCCTCTCCTGGATTCAGTGGCATGGTGCGGGGTAGCGGTGACCGACCGATGCGGCGACAACCTGTTGCCGGCACGGCTCCCGCCTCGGTTCTCAACCTGGGTGGAATTCCACGTCCCGCCTTGTTGCAGATCAATGCATGCATATATGATTTTGCAAGTGTGGCCGGGCGTGGCGCGACGGGCTAGGGTCCGGAACGGCCTGCCCAAGTGCGGTCAATCCAATCCGAAAGAGCAGTATCCTGATGAGTGATGATCCCTACAGCATTCTCGGCGTGTCGAAGACCGCCACCGCGGACGAGATCAAGAAGGCCTACCGGAAGCTCGCGCGCACCAGCCATCCCGACATCAACCCGGATGACGCGGGCTCGAAGGAGCGGTTCGTGCGGATCTCCAATGCCTATGACCTGCTCAAGGACCCGAAGACGCGGGCACGCTTCGACGCCGGAGAAATCGACGCCAGCGGCCAGGAAAAGCCGGACCGGCGCTTCTACCGCGACTATGCCGACGCTCCCGGCAACAGCTACCGCGGCGGCGGCGGCTTCCAGGGCTTCGAGGGGTTCGGCGATCTTGGCGGCGCCGGCGACATTTTCGAGGAAATCCTCCGGCGCCAGGCCGGCGGAGGAGCGCGCGCCGGTGGCGGCAGACAGGGATTTGCGATGCCGGGTGCCGATCGACGCTATGCGCTGGACGTGGCCTTTCTCGGCGCGGTGCGCGGGGAGAAGACCCGCATCACGCTGCCCGACGGCGCCAGCCTCGAGGTGCAGATCCCGGCGGGCGTCGCCGACGGCCAGACCATCCGGCTGCGCGGCAAGGGCGATGCGGGGCACGGCGGCGCGCCGGCCGGCGACGCGCTGATCACCATCTCCGTCCGGCCGCATCCGGTGTTCCGCCGCGAGGGCGACGACATCGTGCTGACGCTGCCGATCACGCTCGACGAGGCCGTGCTCGGCGGCAAGGTGGCAACTCCCACCATCGACGGACCGGTCAATCTGACGATCCCGGCGGGGGCTTCGAGCGGCCAGACGCTGCGCCTGCGCGGCCGCGGCATCAAGGCCGGCAAGTCCGACAAGCGCGGCGACCAGCGGGTGGAACTGAAGATCGTCGCGCCGCCCAGCATCGACGAAGAGTTGAAGACGTTCATGGAGGAGTGGCGCAAGACCCACGCCCATGACCCGCGCAAAGCCGCATTCAAGGGGATGCCGTCATGATCGTGCGCTACACCGAGGACCAGGTCATTGCCACGGTCCACCGCCTGACCCGCAGCCGGCTGCTGGCCTTCGTCGAGGCCGAAGTGGTCTCGCCGATGGAGAGCGAGCAGGGCCCGATGTATCTGGAGGTCGACGTGGCGCGGCTGGAGCTGCTGTGCGAACTCAACGAGCATTTCGAACTCGAGGGCGACGCGCTCGGAGTGGTTATCTCGCTGATCGACCAGTTGCACGGCGTCCGCCACGACCTCGACACCGTCCTGCGGGTGATCGCCCGCGAAGCCCCCGACGTGCGCCAGCGCATCGGTTCGGAACTGCTCGGCAGCCGGCGGAAGCGGCCATGAACTGGTCGGAGCCGATGAAGCTTGGGCGGGTGGCTGGGGTGGATGCCGACGACTGCGTGGAAGAGACCACGCCTCACCTGGGCCTTCGCAGTCAATAGCACAGCGTCAACAGTCGATCATATCAAAGTCGCAAACACGCACGCGACCTGACCGCAACCCAGCACCAGCTCAGCACTGAACCGCCAGATCGAAGAAGGATCGGCAACGATCGCGAGCAGGCTGCCATCCTGATTGAATGCAGCGCTGGTGACCCAATGATCATGTTTCATTGCGCTGGTGTTGAGTTTCTTGCCGGTCGCGATTTGCCGGCGCGATGCTGAATCCTAATCCCCAGCCATGAGCGCTTCATAGTCCCGCCCGCCGGAAAAGATGCGCAGGACATCGACACGGTCATCGGGGAGTTCATACGCGATGACGATCCGCCGCCAGAGCGGGAAGACGTAAAGTCCGGGTCGGATGTCCGACCTTGTTCTGCCCATCAGTGGCGTGCCGCAGAGATTTCGGCAAGCCTGCTCGATTTCGGCGACATAGCTGCGTGCCCGGGGCGGATTATCGGCGGCGATAAACCAGAATATCTCTTCCAGGTCGGCGAGTGCAGCCGGCGTGTAAACGAGCTCCCGGTTCACGATTTCGACGTCTTCTCCGCTTCATCGAGAAGGCGGTCAAAATGCGCGCTGACCGCCTCCGCGCTGTGGCGCACCGGATCGGCAGCGGCGGCATCAAGGCTGGCGCGGATGGTGTCGAGGCGCTCGCCGCGTTCTTGCTCGCGCTGCTGCCACAGGCGCAGCGCGTCGCGGATAACTTCGCTGTTTGAGGCATAGCCGCCATCCTCGACTTGACGGCGCACCATGCGCGCCATGTCGAGCGGCAGGCTGATACTGAGTTTTTCCGTGTTCATGGTGATCCTGTCGCTACTACCCAATACTACCATTGCCTACCGATGAGTTTCAATGACTTTCGGATGAGGTCGGGCCACGGCTCCGAGCGGGTCATGATCTGATGATCCGCAGCTTGCCTTTCAGGTCGCGTTTCACATAACGCTGATGCGCGAAGGTGTCGGGGACGATCAGGGGGTCGCGACGACGAGTGTCCCCTTCATGCCAAGTTCGTAGTGACCCGGAATCAGGCAGGCGAATTCAAGGGCTCCATGGCCCGAGAAGCTCCAGATGAGGTCGCCGCTGGTGCCCGGCTCCAGCCGCAGGGTATTCGGGTCGTCATGCCGCATGTCGGGCATAGCCTCCATCATCACCTTGTGCTCGAGGATCCCGTCATGGGTGTCGAGCACGAATTCGTGCGCCAGTTGGCCGGCATTGACCAGGACGAACCGGATGGTCTGGCCACGGTTCACGTCGATGGAGGACGGTTCGAAGGCCATGCCGCCATCGTCGGTCTCCGTCATCACCACCTCGACGCTGCGCGAGACATCCTCCGCTCTGCCTGGGCTGCCCGCCGGCATCCCCGCATGGTCATGGCCGGACGCGTGGTCGCCGGCCGCCATCACCGGCGAGGCCATGAGGGCCGCGGCGGCAATGATCAGGAATGGTCGCTTCATGGACGGTGCTCCGGTTGAGAGAATGAGGTCAGCGCATCCCGCTGGCGCGCTGCAGTTTGCGGACATGGGTGACTATCGGTCTGACTTCAGGGGCGTCGGTGGTCCGGGCCCGGGCAGTTGGCTCGGTTGACCGGATGCCGAGGGCCCTGAGGATGAGCGGGGCGACCGGCCCGAGCGCGCTTTCCCTCTTCATGCGTGTTCCTCCCCCGACAACTCGTCCATGATCGGGCAATCCGGGCGATTGTCGCCATGGCAATGGTCGGCGAGCTTGCTCAAGGTCGATCGCAGGCCGCGCAACTCGCCGATCTTCCGGTCGATCTCGGCGATCTTGGCCAGCGCGATGTCCTTGACGTCGGCGCTCTCGCGGTTCCTGTCCTGGTAGAGCGAGAGCAGCAGGCGACACTCCTCGATGGAGAAGCCGAGGCTGCGCGAGCGCTGCAGGAACTGCAGGCGGTGGATGTCCTGCTCGGAATAGTCGCGGTAGCCGTTGGCGGCCCTGCCGGGCCTCAGCAGGTCGATCTCCTCGTAGTAGCGGATGGTCTTGGTCGGCAGTTGGACCCGAAGGGCTGCTTCTCCGATGTTCATGGGATCACCCGTCCAGCTTCGCCGCGCGCAGGCGCAGCGCATTGGAAATGACCGACACGGAGGACAGGCTCATGGCGGCGGCGGCGATCATCGGCGAGAGCATGGTGCCGGTGATCGGATAGAGAATGCCCGCCGCCACGGGAATTCCGGCCGCATTGTAGGCGAAGGCGAAGAACAGGTTCTGCCGGATGTTCCTCAGCGTCGCCTTCGACAGCCGGCGGGCGCGGACGATGCCGGTGAGATCTCCCGACAGAAGCGTGATGCCGGCGCTCTCCACCGCCACATCGGCCCCGGTTCCCATGGCGATGCCGACCTCGGCGGCGGCAAGCGCGGGTGCGTCGTTGACGCCGTCGCCGGCCATGGCCACCTTGCGGCCTTCGGCCTGAAGCCGGTCGACCAGCGCCTTCTTGTCCTCCGGCAGGATGCCCGCATGGACCTCGTCGATACCGAGCCGGCCGGCCACGGCGCGGGCGGTCAGTTCGTTGTCGCCGGTGGCCATGATCACCCGCAGTCCCAGCGCATGCAGGGCCTTGATGGCATCGGACGTGGAGGCCTTGACCGGATCGGCGACCGCCACGAGGCCCAGGAGCCGGGTGCCCGAGGCGACATACATCACGGTCTTGCCGTCGGCGCGCAGCCGGTCGGCGGCCTCATCCGCCCCGGCGTGATCGATGCCCACGGACTGCATCAGCGCGGCGTTGCCGAGCGACGCCTTCGCGCCGTCGACGGTGCCTGTGACGCCCTTGCCGGTGACGGCATCGAAGTCGCCCGCCTTTGGCGGTTTGAGGCCACGGGCGACCGCACCGCCGACGATGGCCTCGGCCAGCGGATGCTCCGAGCCGGCCTCCAGGCTCGCGGCGATGGCGAGCACCTCGTCCTCGCCGGCGCCCGCAAATGCCACCACGTCGGTGAGTTTCGGCCTGCCCTCGGTCAGCGTGCCGGTCTTGTCGACGATCAGCGTATCGACCCGAGCCATGCGCTCGAGCGCCTCGGCGTCCTTGATCAGCACGCCGGCCTGGGCGCCCCTGCCCGTCGCCGTCATGATCGACATCGGGGTCGCCAGACCGAGCGCGCAGGGGCAGGCGATGATCAGCACCGAGACGGCGGCGACGATGGCGAAGACGAAGGACGGGTCGGGTCCGAAAACCAGCCAGATGACGAAGGCGAGTGCGGCGGTGAACACCACGGCGGGCACGAACCAGCCGGCCACCCGGTCAGCCAGTCCCTGGATCGGGGCGCGCGAACGCTGGGCGGAGGAGACCATGGCGACGATGCGCGCCAGCGTGGTCTCGTCGCCGACCTGGCGGGCCTCGATGACCAGCGTGCCGCTTCCGTTCAGCGTGCCGCCGGTCACCTGATCGCCGCCGGTCTTCTCGACCGGCAGCGGTTCGCCGGTCAGCATGCTCTCGTCGACCGAGGAGCGACCCTCGATCACCGTGGCGTCGACCGGCACGGATTCGCCGGGACGCACGCGCAGCCGGTCGCCCTCGATGATGTTGTCGAGCGGCGCGTCGCATTCGTCGCCGTCGGGGGTGATGCGGCGGGCGGTCTTGGGCTTGAGGTCCAGCAGCGCGCGGATGGCGTCGCCTGTACGTTCTCGGGCGCGCAACTCGAGCACCTGGCCGACGAAGACGAGGGCGACAATCACCACCGAAGCCTCGAAATAGACCGGCATGTGGCCGCCGTGCATCCGCATGCCGGCCGGGAAAAGGCCGGGCAGGAAGGCGGCGACAACCGAATAGAGATAGGCCGTGCCGACCCCGATCATGATCAGCGTCCACATGTTGGGATGCCTGGTGCGGACCGAGGTCCAGCCGCGGTGGAAGAACGGCCGCGCAGCCCACAGCACCACCGGGGTGGCGAGCAGGAACTCGAGGATGACGGCCGTGCGCTCGCCCAGCCACTCGCGCACCGGCAGGCCGAGCATCGGGCCCATGGTGAGGATCAGCAGCGGAATGGCTGCACCCGCGCTCACCCAGAGCCGGCGGGTGAAATCGAGGAGCTCGGTGTTCGGTCCCTCGGCGACGCCACCCATCGGCTCCAGCGCCATGCCGCAGATCGGGCAGGTCCCCGGGCCGTCCTGGACGATCTCGGGATCCATCGGGCAGGTGTATTTCGTCGACCGGGCAGCCGGCGCCTTCTTCCGCGCCTTGTTGCCGGAGAGATAGAAATAGGGATCCGCCTCGAAGCGGTCATGGCATTTGCCGCCACAGAAATGGTAGTCGGTGCCCTTGTAGACGAGCGTCGGCTTGCCCTTGCCGAGTTGCACCGTCATGCCGCAGACCGGATCGATGGCCTGGCCGGCGCCGGCCGTGCCTGCATCAGCGTGGCCGCAGCCGGGGCCGTGCACATGCGCTTCGCTACCGGGCTCTGCGCGGCCGCTATCGTCGGATTTCGGCGTCTTGTCGGTCATGATGCTTCGCTCTCGGGTCACTGGCTGACCCCATCTAGTCCTTCCAGTCACTGGAAGGTCAAGCGGTTTCCATGATGCCCTGCGCAGGGCGGACCAACGACGCCGACGTTAACCAAAAACCAAGAATCCCGTCAAACTTTCGGAAAATTTGATCCGGATTCAATCTTTCTTGGTCATTTTCCATTTACAATTGCCGCAAGTCACGGATCGCTCATCGAAAGCCGTGCCGACCCATTGTTCTGAGTAGCGGGTGCCATGCGAATTTCACTGACTGCCGCACTGGTGTGCGCCGGGTTTCTGGCCGGATGCACATCCTCCTCCGGGATCGACGATCTCGGACTGAAGGTTCCGGTCGACAGGAACACCACCGGCTCGGTGGTGCGACCGCCATCGATGCCGCCGGTTGGCCTCGCCAGGGCCGGCGTGCCGAAACCCGCTGCAGCCCGCGCTCCCGAAAAGGTCGAGCTGGCGATGCTGCGGGCCGAAGATCCGACCCGCGGCAGGATGCCCGAGGTGATCAGCAAGGGCGAACGGACCATCTATCGCGCCAGCTTCGGCGACGCCAAGCCGATCGACTTCGGCCGCAAGTCACCCAAGCCCTTCGAAGTGCACGGGGTCGACGTCTCGCGCTGGCAGGGCCAGATCGACTGGGCGGAACTCAGGACCCGCGGCGCCAACTTCGCCTACATCAAGGCCACCGACGGCGGCGACCATCTCGATCCGGCGTTCATGCGCAACTGGAACGGGGCGGCGGCCGCCGGCATTCCGCGCGGCGCCTATCACTTCTTCTACTGGTGCCGGGTCGCCTCCGAACAGGCCGAATGGTTCATCCGCAACGTGCCGAAGGTCAAGGGCGCGCTGCCGCCGGTGGTCGACGTCGAGTGGAACGGCGATTCCAAGACCTGCCGCAAGCGCCCCTCGCAGAAGGTTGTGCTCGAGAAGATGAAGGTGTTCATGGACATGGTCGAGCGCCACTACGGCCAGAAGCCGGTCATCTACACGGCGCCTGATTTCTACGAGGACAATCTCAAGGGCCAGTTCAGGGACCATTCCTTCTGGCTGCGCTCGGTCGCGGCGCATCCTTCCGAGGTCTATCCCGGCCGCGAATTCGCCTTCTGGCAGTATTCTGGCACCGGGCTCGCGCATGGACACGAGACCCAGATCGACCTCAACGTGTTCAACGGAACCGCCGACAGCTGGCACCGATGGCTGGAAGGCCGGACCCACTGATTCATGACAAGGCCCGAAGCAGATCGCGTGAATCCGCACTCACGCGATCTGCTTTGCGGACCGGCCAGGGCCCATCCGAACCGCAACCAGCGGCCCCGAGCCGCCGGCCGGGCAGGAGAAGTCACCCCGGTCTCGGCGTGTCACATCCCCCGGATGGCCGTGCGGCGCGGCCATTGCGGTCCGACATGTCGTTGTCGCAAAAAAGCCCCACACATTCGCGCGCCATGCATTAGGGTCGCGCCAGCAGCCCCGGGAGCGAGAATCTTGCAGCCAGCCACGAAGCAGCCGCGATCGCGCATGTCGGTCGGCATCGTCCTGATGTGCGCGGGCGTGGCCAGCCTCTGCGTCAACGATGCCATCGCCAAGACGCTGACGGCCGGCTATTCGCCGATCCAGATCCTGTTCCTGCGCAACCTGATCGCCCTGCCCTTCGCGATCCTGATCGCCCACCGGATGGGCGGAACGGCGGCGCTGCGCTCGCATCGGCCGCTGGCGCATCTCGCGCGCGGCGGGCTCTGGATCGGCGCCACGATCCTGTTCTTCACCTCCATCACCTATATGGGCCTGGCGGAGGCGACCGCGCTGATCTTCGTGGCGCCGCTGTTCATCACCGCGCTCTCCGCGCTGCTCTTCCGCGAACAGGTCGGCTGGAGGCGCTGGCTCGCCATCGCCGTCGGGTTCATCGGCGTGCTCATCGCGGTGCGGCCGGGCACGGCCGCCTTCCAGGCCATCTCGCTGCTGCCGGTCGCCACCGCCTTCGTCTACGCCCTGCTGATGCTCTCGGCCCGCTTCGTGGACAGCCGCGAGAGCGTCTGGACGCTGCTTCTCTACATGACCGGCACCGGCGCGGCGCTGAGCCTGTTCCTGGTCCCCTTCGTCTGGATCACCCCCGCACCCGAGGACCTGTGGCTGTTCGCCGCCATCGCCGTCTTCGGCACCGCCGGCATGACCATGATCACCCAGGCCTTCCGGCTGGCGCCCGCCGTGGTGGTGGCGCCGCTCGACTATTCGGCCATCATCTGGGCCACGATCCTCGGCTGGCTGTTCTGGAACGAGATCCCGGACGCGCTGACCTTCGCGGGGGCGGCGATCATCATCGCCAGCGGCGTCTTCATCATCGTGCGGGAGCACCGGGCGGAAGGGTAAGAAAAGAGCCTTTGCAAGATGTTGTTAGCGCAAAAAACAAGAGAAAGAGCCTCAGCAGTGATGCTACATTCCTCATAACACGAGCCGCAAGCATTCGAGCAACCAACCAAGCATGCGCAAAAAATCAAGGACCGACAGATCATATATTTATATGATAATGCTACATATTTTGTATATTTCAAAGTTCAATTTAACTTCTCGACCTAACGGTTTGTAAATTTGAATTCAATATGCTATACATTGGAATTCGGAAATCGGAGTTCAACCAATGGATAAAATTACCGCATTGCTTATCGCTTCATTGCTCGTGATCACGTTATCTCTTATTCTTCCGACAAGTATTTCTCAGGCTGCTGGACCATGTAATCCCGCAGTTCAAGTTTGCATTTGATTCCATTCGCATAGGCACGCTGCCATGAACGGGTTAATTTATGCCGGCTTTATCGCCGCAGGCGCGGTGATGCTATTGATCGAGGCATTCAGAAACTTTAATTCACAGACTGGTCACCATCCTTTTGAATTACACCCAATTCTTAAGGATGTTGAAGTACGAAATCTTTGCACTACAGGTGAGACAATAGCGGGCTTTGCATTTTATGCAGCACTTTATTTGATTGTTTATTCCGTAGTGCTGGGTTCTGCCGAAATCTATGAACTTGTCTTAGACGCTAGCAACGCCCGAACTGAGGTCGGGGCAACGGGCGGTTTCATTTTCCCTGGCAGCGACACCCCGGTTCTCTCGTCGACTGAGTATGGAAAACCAATCTTTGTCTCCGCAATGTTGATCTCGTTTCTCTCAATTGGCGCGGTGAAACCGATTGAAGCCACCATGCGGAGCCTAGCACACCGAATGGCCGGCATTCCACGAGGTGTCTACAAGGTAATAGAAAGCCTTCGTGCAATTCCCTACGAAAGGTATACGACTGGACACTCTACCCCATTTGCCCAGAAATTCATAAATAAATCCGATAAAATTGATCCAGCCAATATATATGAAGCACAGAAAAAATATATCAAACAGACACTTATAGCTATAGATTGCCTTTCGCCCGCCACAACCACTAAAAATCGAACTCTATACTTCCCGCTCTATCGGATGGCCACGCTCACCGAATTGTCTGACAAACTCGCGGCGGAACTCGGCACGCTACGTCTTGCAATTGACGAGATGGATAAAGAACTCGGTAGAGAGGAGGAGGGATCAACAAACCCAATTAGCTCTAAAGATGTTTCTGAGATATTTTCTGAGTTGGAGCGGATGTCTTCTCGAGCGTGTTCTAATACAATGGCTGTTTTCGCGGTGCTATTCGTAAGAAATAATAGATCTATATTCAGCACAAACGGCCCTTCACGACAACGCGATTTACATACGCCCAGAACTCCTATCGAGGCTACCAAACTCTTTATAGAACAACGATACAATGCAGAACAAAATTCTTTTGCAGTGAGCTTCATCATCTCCATTCTGTTAAGTTCGATCCTTATATTCTTTGTCTACGAACAATGGCATATTTGGACTGCGCCAGCGTGTCCTGAACCTACCACCGAGGAATGCCTAGATAAAATTAAATATGCGATTTCACAGCGGAGCCGCACAATTGAAGTCACAATATGGGATACGATAAGGTCCGGCTCTGTGATTTTTGTTAGCGTGTTTTTTGTTCTCGTAGGCCGTGAAGTCCGCATCGAGCAACAGTCATGGCAGACAAATTGGAAATTTTATCAGTTTCCGTTTTTACGACTGCTTGCAATTTCCTTCTTCTCCGGAATTTCTGCGGTCATTATCTCGGCCTCTGTTGGGGTAATCAATGTCTGGTGGGCTTCCGACTTTGAGGCAACACAAGCGCAAATCATCACTTTATTTCAGGATTCAAGCGGATTTTTCGCGATGCACTTCGGTATGGGCATTATTCTGGCTTTTGCAGCCCTCGTCAACATGGACAAACATGACCACTTAAGTGCAATTGGGACGATATTGATAAGCGCATTATTCTCAGCTTTGTATTTTGCTTATGTCTGGATTACAATTTTTCTTACATATTCCGGGCAATTCCAACCAACTCCAAATGACGCATTATTCCCGGAATCAATACGTGATACTATTGTGATGAGTTCAACTGCATTTTTCTTTCTAATAATGTTTGCTGTAATGCTAGAGGTCACCGAATTGGGCGGCACAATTAGAAGCTACAAAGCCAAGAGACCACCGCCTATTGAGGAGGCCGTACGGTGAATTTCTCCGTACTTACTTCACTTATTATGTCTTTCGCTTTGGTTGTATTGATGTCAATAGAAGCGAGCGGCGACGCTGGAAATCCTTCTCCAGCACTAGGCTGTGATGGAAAATTACTCTGTATAGGCGTGCGAAGCGATGCACGACCATTTTCCTACATTCCTGACGCCAGCCGGGTGAGTAAATCGGTAGCAACCGACGGACCTCGCGGACCGCTGACGAGGGCAGGATACACTGGCTACATGATACAAATATGCGACGCCGTCCTTGCAGAAATGGTGTTAGAGTCGAATTCCGACACCAAATTGACATTTGACGACATCGGTATCTTTGACATTGACAGAAATCGGAACGATCAAAGCGGGACCCGCTTCAATGATCTCGGCATTCACTTCGACATTTTATGTGACCCAGCGACGATTACCAACGATCGCCGTGTGGGGTTAACCGTTTCGCCGCCGCTTTTCCTCACTGGGATAAGCTATGTAACCTTGAAAGATTCTCCACTGCCGAAATCAGCTTGTCAAAATCCTAGCAAACCGCTCATCGGGTTAGTCGGAGGAACAACTGCGGAGAGCCGCGGCATTCGAGCATTGGTAGATGCGGGCGAATTGCCACGGTACGAAACGGAGTTAGTCAATTATCTACGTGGGATAGCAACGTGCCCAAGCGAATCGAAGCCTAGAGTGAAGTCATATGGGAATCATTCGGACGCTGCGAAGGCGTTTTGCGAAAGTAGCTTCGATTACTACATTGGCGATTTAGAGATAATTACTGAGAATATAAAGACGATACCTGGGTGTAGCTACACCAATGGTACACAGACATACACCAATGACAGATATGCAATTTTTGGAAAGGCCATTGCACAGCAACAAAAAGATGAATACTTGAAGAGAGAGTTGTCTATTGCGCAATTTTTTGAAATACTATCTCAGAAAACGATTTTTACACCATCTATCTTAGACAAGGCTTTTAGCGATACATTTCAGAATGTTAGACCTAGCAAGAAATTGGAGGTGTTTTTTTGGAGCATTCGGGGAGAACGCAATTAATGTATAGAATTCTGAGAGATCCGTGTTCCATCGACATATTCGCTCAGTATGCAAAATCGAGCGGCAAACTGATCAGTCGGACGCTGTCGGATTTTTTTTCCGTAGAACTATGAAAACACGCACTATTCCGCCGGTTCCTTTTCTTCCGGACCATGAGGGGAACTGGCGCGGCCTCATCCTCACCATCACGACGGCGACCGTCGCAGCCAGCACCAGCGCGCAGAGCGCCGCCTTCGACCAGGTTTCCATGGTCCCCTCGATGAGCAGGGCATGGGCGACGCTTCCCGCGACAATCACGGCGGCGAGCACCGTGTGGGCGCGGCGCCAGCTGCGCGGGCGAAGCCGCAGGCGATGCCTTAGTGCCGCCAGCAGCGCCGAGGCGAAGACCGCCCACATGGCGACCACGCCCCAGACCGAGAACGGGGTGGGCGAGGCAAACAGCAGCGCATCGACCACGTCGGGCGGACTGGTGACCCAGAGCGCCGCGACGTGGGCGACCACGAACACGACGAGGAGGGCCCCGGTCCAGCGATGGACGAGCCGGCCGCGCCGGGCGGAGAGACCCGGCAGCAGTTCCCCCGCCAAGAGCGGCTGGACCAGCAGCAGCGCCATGGCCGCAATGCCTGCAAAACCCCCCAGGATATAGACCGGATCGCGCCAGGCGAGCAGAGGGCTTGCCGCCGCGGCCGCCACCGGCACCGCAACGGCCGCCGCGAGGGCGGACCATGTCAGGATGGTCCGGACTTTTCCGGACGCCTCAAGCCGCATCGGGGTCAGGCCGGCTGCAGCACGAAATCGGCGCTGAGGCTGGTATCGCTGGCGCTCGCCATCACCGGGCGCAGGAAGACGGTCGCGAACTCGTCATCGTCATAGGCCAGATGGCCGTGCGGCTGGCCGAAGGCCGGCACGATCTGCGGCATCTCGAGGCGGAACACGCCGTCGGCGTCGGTGAGCGTGGCGCCGTGGCTTTGCGGGTCGCGTTCGTTGCCCTCGGTGGTGTGGGCCCATATCTGGATGCGCCGGCCGGGAAGCGGCGCGCCATCGCCGGCGCGCCGGACCGTGCCGGTCATCCAGAAGCCGCCGCTGCCGATCCGTTCGACGATCGGCGCCCCGGGACGGTAGTTGTTGGACCCACCCCGCATCGAGGGCGTGGCGGCAAGACCTTGGGCGCGGGCCGGAACAATGAGGCCGGTCATCCCGGTCGCCACGGCTGCGCCAGCGGCGGCGAGGAGAGTACGGCGGGTGGTCAGGAGATCGGTCATGCGGCTATTCCTGTCGAGCGATTGCGGATCGACCGAGACGACAGCACGGTCGCGTTCATCACCAGATATAATGCGATTGACGGCAATCCCAAGGCGCGGACGCGGTATCGGCCGCCAACCGCGGTCACAGCTTCGTGAGGCGGAGGGCGGCCGCGGCGGAGCAGCATCCTGGCACGGTCGCCATGCCGGGCGATTTCGGCAAGCCCCGTCCTGCCCCCACGGCATGCACGCATCGATATCGTAGGCCACCAGCGGAGATGAAAAGATCCGATTTCAGCGTCTTTACGCAGTTGCGCAGCAGACATTGGAGTGCGGTGTATCGCGGATGCCTCCGGACCCGCTCACCAACAAACTCTACAGCTTGGCGCTTCCGTCCAAGGCTTCGATTTTGTCCGCCTCTCGATCTGAAGATCACCAGAACCGAAATCCGTCAGCAAGCCATACCCGCATCAGCAAGTTGTTTTTTCTGGAAATTCAATTACTCTTGCTTATCAACTGAAATATAGCTTTGCGACACGCCGATTTAGTACACGTGAATACATGCCGGAGCGCGTTCCGACGGACAAGTCGGCTCCGCATTGTTGAGGCAGGGGAGTAAGAAAATGCCTTTCTACAGCCGTCTCCGCAAGAGCTTCCGCGCCGGGTCCGCCGAGGAAGCCACGCGCAAGCGCACCATCGCCGGGCTCCGCCGGCTGCGGGAGGCGCTGGCCGGGCATTTTCCGAAGGACACCGACCGGATCGCGACGCTGCGGATCGGCACATGGAACATCCGCGAATTCGGCAACACCAAATACGGAGGCCGCGACACCTATGAGCCGCTGTATTACATGGCGGAGATCCTCTCGAACTTCGATATCGCCGCAATCCAGGAAGTGCGCGACAACATGCGTGAATTCCTGGACCTGCGGCAGATTCTCGGACCGGACTGGGACTACATCGCCACCGATGTGACCGACGGCGGGGCCGGCAATGGCGAACGCATGGTGTTCCTGTTCAATCGCAACCGTGTGCGTTTCCGCCACATCGCCGGCGAACTGACCCTGCCCGACGGAAAGAAGGTGCTCGCCAGCTTCGGCGAGCGGATCAAGTTGCAGAACGGTCTGGCGCTGCAGTTGCCGGAGGCTGCCGACTTGTCCGGCATCTACGACGCACGGTCGCTAACGGCCGGCAGCGGCACCATCAGGCTTGACGAGGATCTGGAGATCCCGCTTCCCGAGGGCGCGGTTCTCAGCCTTCCGGTTGGCAGCGCGCTGGCCTTGACGAAGGGCACCGAAGTGACCCGTCCGCCGGGCAGCAAGGGCAAGGTCGGGGTGCAGGTGCCGCAGGGCTCGGTGTCGGGCGAGAATTTTCGGCTTCGCTTTCCCGGAGAGGCGATGGACCAGAGCTTCAAGCAATTTGCCCGCACCCCCTTCATCGTCAGCTTCCAGTCCGGCTGGATCAAGATCGATCTCGCCACCGTGCATATCTATTTCGGCGACAACGAGAACGAGAAACTCCTGGCGCAGCGCAAGCACGAGATCATCCGGCTGACCGAGGCGCTCGGAAACAGGGCGGCGAAGGAGATAAAGGCTGACCCCGACAACCCGGTGCTCACCGCCGTGCTCGGCGATTTCAACATCATCAGCGCCGAGCACGAAACCATGGAAGCGCTGCAGGCCAATGGTTTTGAGGTTCCGCCGCAAATTCGCGAGATTCCCGGATCGAACGTCGAAAAGACCAAGGCCTATGACCAGATTGCCTTCTGGGAGCCCAAACGCAAGCGCGGCCACGTGCAGGTCGATATTCGCGGCGCCGGTGTGTTCGACTATTTCGAGCATGTCTACCGGCTGGACGAACGCGACACCTACCAGCCGCAGCGCAGCGAAGGCTCCTACAGGACCTGGCGGACCTACAAGATGAGCGACCATCTGCCGATGTGGATCGAACTCACCAGCGACTTCTCCGACGCCTATATCGATGCGTGCGACAAGACCGAACCGTCCGGATAGCACCAATGCTGCGGGGCCAGCCCGATCATCCGGCCCGCCACCCGGTCCCTGATCAAGGTGGCATGTCGGTTCGGGTCACGCAGACGGATCTCTGTCGGCGCGGCAACGGGATGCGGATGGCGCCGCGGCGTTTGCAGCCGTCCGACTGGCGTCGAGGCCGTGACTGCAACGCCTTACGCGCGGGCGGGAAGGATGAGGCCCGCCACCAGGGTCGCCACAGTTGCGCTGGCGGCGGCGAGGTGAGTACGGCGGGTGGTCAGGGTATCGGTCATGCGGCCTGCCTGTCGAGCGATTGCGGATCGACCGAGACGACAGCACGGTCGCGTCACCGCCAAATAAAGCGCATTTGACGGCGATCCCAAGGCGCGGACCCGGGATCGGCCGCCAACCGCCGTCACAGCTTCGTGAGGGTGATGCGGAGGGGGCCACATCAATCCTCGGAGCTGATCACGCCGGCCTTCCGACGAAGCCATTGCCGCCAATCGCCGCTGTCTCCGGCACGGCCGGCATGACCATGATCCGGCCTTCGGCCTGCCGCCCGCCGTGGTCGTGGCGCCGATCGACTATTCCGCCATCATCCGGGCGACGATCGCGGGGTGGCTGTTCTGGAACGAGACCCCAGATGTGCTGATCGTAACCATCCGGTGAAGGCCGCTATTTCTGATTTGCCAATCTACCTTTCGAGCGTTGCTCGATCCACCAATCATTTTCCCAGTCCTCATACCCGAGCAATGAACCTTGCAGGCGCTCAAGGTCGTCGTCCCAGTCGCGTGTTCGGTTCAAGATGTTTTTTATATAGACATCAATACGCCATTCCTGTTCTGGAAGCGCGAAGAGCACGTCCCTCAGGCCATCAAGATTTGGCTCGCGTTGCTTGAGGTCGGGCATCGGTGTGTCGATGATGCGGCGAAGGATTTGACCGGTAGCCACAAAAGGTTCGAACGGCTCCAAGAGTTCATCGAACCAGTCGGACGGGTAGCCATCGCGGAACGCTGCCAAGGGCTTTCGTCCTTCCAACATAAGCGGAAGTTCAAAGTTGGTATGGATCAGATATGGAATGGCTTCGAGCGCAAAGGACGGTCGACTAATGCCGGTAAGAATGGCATCGGGCACGATGGGTGGGATGCACAGTGCGCCGATCTGTTGCATGTCGATTTCTGACAATCCAACATACAGGCCCTTCAGATTGGGATCAGTGGCGCTTTCAGGGGCTAATATCGCTCTTAACTGATCCAAATCACTGATACATACGCGGCATTCTGCACGCACGGTGTCGGTGACGGCATCGAAGCCTTTCAAAACGAATATGTTATCGCCGGTATCGGGTTTCATGGAAGGAGCAGTATTGACGGGGCCATTCCTGCTAAACTACGGCGCAAAACCGCAGAACACTAGCCTGTTCCAGTCAAGATGGTATCCATCCGGCTCCCATCTTCACGTAAGCATCGGGCGAAGGCCGCAGGTCAGGCCGCCCGAGCGTTCAGCGTCTTGGGTGCCCAGTTCCACGGGAGTAGTTGCTCCAGCCTGCTGACAGGTGTGTCGGCGATACGGGCAAGGACATCCGCCAGCCAGGCTTGCGGGTCGATGTCGTTGAGCTTGGCGCTCATGATCAGCGTAGCCATGAACGCGGCACGATCAGCACCGCGATCTGATCCGGCAAAGAGCCATGACTTCCTGCCGAGTGCAAAGCCTCTGAGCGCGCGCTCAGAGGCGTTGTTCGTGAGACAAATCCGGCCGTCATCAAGGAATGACGTAAAGCCATCCCATCGCTTGAGCATGTAATCTATCGCCTCGGCGACGGGAGCACTGCGCGACAGTTTTGCCCGCTCGGTTTGGAGCCAATCGTGCAGCTCTTCGACGAGCGGCTGGCTGTCCTTGCGGCGGTGCTCCAGGCGCTGGTCGGCGGCAAGTCCGTTAATCTCCCGTTCGATGTCGAACAGGGCATCGATCCGTTTGACGGCCTTCAATGCCATCGGCGAGATCGGCGCAGCTTTGCTGCCACGTTTGGCGTTCGCGGCGATGTCGGCCAGCACGAAGAACTTGCGGCGTGAATGTGCCCAGCAGAGTGCTTGGCGCAGAGGCGCGGGATCGCGATCTACCTTGAACAGCGGATTGTAGCCGCCATAGGCATCCGCCTGCAGAATGCCGGAGAAGGTCTTCAGGTGGCGTACGGGATGCTCCTGTCGCCGGTCTCGCGATGCGTAGAACAAAGCCGCAGGCGGTGACAGCCCGCCAAACGGCCGGTCATCCCGGACATAGGTCCAGATGCGGCCCGTATCGGTCTTTCCCTTCGCCAGGATCGGCACGGTCGTGTCGTCGCCATGCAGTCGCTCGGCGGCCAGGACATGGGCCTCGATCAACGAATGGATTGGCTTCAGGGCCGCGGCACACGCGCCGACCTGATCGGCAAGCGTCGACAGGCTGAGGTCGATCCCCTCTCGGGCATAGCGCTCGCTTTGGCGATTGAGCGGCTGATGCTGGGCGAACTTCTCGAACAGGATCATCGCCAGAAGGTTCGGGCCGGCAAAGCCGCGCGGCGTCACATGGAAGGGTGCTGGCGGCTGCATGATCTTCTCGCATTCGCGGCAGGAGAACTTCTCGCGCACGGTCTGAATGACCTTCCACTGACGCGGGATGACCTCCAGCGTCTCTGTGATATCCTCACCGAGCTTCGACAGCTTGGCCGAGCCGCAGCAGGAACAGTTTGTTGGGGCAGCAATGACGACACGTTCGCGTGGCAGATGCTCGGGAAACGGCTTGCGTGAAGGACGCTTGCGCTCGAAGGACCTGACGGTCGAGCCCTTGGCAACCATCTCCGCCGCGAGTTCGTCTTCGCCTGCATCAGATTCGAGTTCTTCGAGTTGCAGTTCCATCTGTTCGAGAAGCCGCGCCTTGCGCTCAGAGCGGCTGCCGTAAAGCTCCCGGCGGACCTTCTCGATCTCCAGCTTCAGCCGCGCGATCAGCGCTTCGGAGTGCGATACGAGCGCCTTTGCGCTTGCGGCTTCCGCCTTGGCAGTCGCCGCTTCTACCTCGGCAGCAACACGCCGGGCACGCTCCGCCGCCAGGGCCGCAAGTGCGCTGGCAAGATCGTCGGGAAGCTGTTCGGCCGTATCGTTCATGACTGATGGAATCATATTCGACCCCGTCATTCCAGCGTTTTTGCTCATCCGGCTGAGGTCGGTCTCCAAGTTTTTTGTGGCATCCGCCAGTCGATACCTTCCAGCAAATAACCAAGCTGCCCAGGGGTAATCACGACCGTCCCATCGGCCGCCAACGGCCATATGAAGCGTCCCCGTTCCAGCTTCTTCGTGAACAGGCATGCTCCCTGGCCATCATGCCAGATGACCTTGATCAGGCCACCGCCACGACCGCGGAAGACGAACAGATGCCCGCACATCGGATCACGCTTCAGCGTCTCTTGCACCATCAGCGACAGACCGGGAAAGCCTTTGCGCATGTCCGTATGGCCGGTTGCCAACCAGACCTTCACACCAGCAGGAACAGGGATCATCGTCGCCCCAGCACACAATCGAGAATGCGGCCAAGCGCCTCCGGGTCTATGTCGCTGTCCACGCGAACACGGCGATCGCGGCCCAGCTCAATCGTCACATCGCTACGCTTCCGGCGGGACTGCGATCGGGCTGGCGCTTCTAAGGCGGCGGGCTGGGCTGCCGGCGCGGCCTCCGACACGATCACGGGCACCAAGGTGTTCGCCGTCTCGGTCTTCGGTTCCTCGATTTGGCAAAGCTCCTTGCGCCACCGAAAGAGCTGGCTGACGTGGATACCGGCCGCACGGGCAATCTCGGAGAGAACCGCCCCTGGCTCAAGGCAGGCTGCAACGAGCCGCTCCTTATCCTCGCGAGACCAGCGCCGACGGCGCTCGACAGATGTGATGACTTCAATTGGATGCTTGGTCATAGGACTACTCCTAGTGTTTGCACTAGGACTTCCGATGTTCGCATCAACCCCGCAAGACGGCCCTCACCGGGGGCTTACTGCTGATCTTCGCGGGCGCGGCGATCATCATCGCCAGCGGCGTGTTCATCATCGTGCGGGAGCACCGGGCGGAGCGGTGAAGGGGGCTGTTGACATTGAGTGGTGGAGTACGTAGGCGGTAGATCTTCACCAACAAAGGCCTGGGCAGCCGAATAATAAACCAAGATCTTGCAAACGACCCTTGCGAAATCGGACACGCAGCCCACATGGAAGCTAATACTCCCTCGCAATTGAATTACACATACTCTTCGCCATCCCGTACCGCGAACTATCGTCATTTACTAGGTAAATAGCCATTTTGTAGAAGATAAAATATTAGAGCCACCAAAGAAGAAATCGTGGCTACGGACGATAATGACATCCAAATAATATGCAAATCGCTGGGTATTCTGGAACTCACCGTTTCTAATTTCTTGTCTTGCTCCGAAAGCCTCAGTTCAAGGATAGTCAACCTAACTTGTTTTGGGTCCTTTGGGTCGTGAACAGCGCCAACATAGTTCAGTCTCGCGATCATGTCACTTGGAGACGACGCCATATAAGCACTAGTTGTCCTAATATAATTGTAGTCCGCGTCCGGTATTGCATCCTTCAATTCCTCCCAAACATGATCCGGCACTCCCGCGGAATTTTCTTGAGCTTCAGGTCTGATGCGGCGGAAGCTCAGAATCAGAGCACAGCCAGAAACCAACAGCGCGATGACGGCGAGCCACAATCCCATCTACAGCAAACCCTTCTCCAGGAGAACATCTACCAAATCCTCTCGTGAAAAAGTGCAGCCAACCAAATCATGAAACTGCTGGGTGTCTATGTGAAGTGATTTTCGAAACTTATGAAGATTTGGTCCGTGAAGCCCCTTGTTTCCGTTCGAATAGTGCACAGGAAGAACTGCTTTACCATTCACTTCCAAAAATCCTCTTACATGATGTGAGCAGGATTTCCTGGAAATCTCCAATTTCCTAAATATTTTCTCCAAATCTTTTGTTTTCAATTCGCTGATCATCAGTACAATGAATCCAGAAACCTAAATAAAAATTTCACATATGACCCCATTTCTTTTTCCGGATCACGACCTCTTAGATCGTCATAATAACCCGCTATCAAAGATTTCAATGCCTCTCTTGCTTGAAGCTCATCCGTTCCATCCGCAAACAAATAGGGCTGGCCAACGACTTCAATGTAGCAGGAATTTTTCGCTCGCTTAATCCAAACCGGTATCGCTTTTCGGATCTCGTCGTCTACCGTTGGCAGCATTAGTGAGAGCTTGAACCCGGAATCTCTAAACTCCG
Source organism: Hoeflea marina (assembly GCF_003182275.1). GTDB lineage: Bacteria > Pseudomonadota > Alphaproteobacteria > Rhizobiales > Rhizobiaceae > Hoeflea > Hoeflea marina. The sequence continues at coordinate 692,720 of NZ_QGTR01000002.1, read as the reverse complement.
CCAACTGCTCCGCATCATAGTCAACCAAAGTATCTAGGGACACCACAGGGACATGGTAATCTTTCTTCTCTCGCGATGCGCCCTCGTAGGCTTCGAACAGCAAAGCCCGAAGAGTAGATGTGCGGTCTGACCGCTTCGCCCTCTCTATCCAATCCTCAAATTTTGCTTCTTGTTCTTCTCTTCCAACCGATCTATCAACCATATCATCAAACGTTGATCGTTCGGATTCTGATATTTCATCCCCCTCGAAGAAACTTGAGTAGCCAGCAACAAAAGCCGGATAATTGGTTTCTCTTAACCAACGAGCAACAGCAACTCCACCTTTATTATGCTCTTCGCGTCGTTTACTTGATTCGCTTAAATCGATATCCGCAATAACTAAATCGAAGTGCGGAAGAGATCTTGCGGCATGAATCGCAGCATCTGGATCTCGTACACCCAGTATCGGCCCACACCCGAACGTCTCCAGATAGCCTTTTTTAGCCGCCAAGTTTTTCTCATTATCCTCAATAAGCAATACGGATACACTCATATAGAAATGACCTTCTTCAGTAAAATGTCGAATACAGTTTTTCCTCTATATTCGATCAAGCTCATATGGCCACCATGGTCGGCGACAATTTTGCGCGAAACATACAGACCCCAGCCACTACCCTCAACTCCTTTTGTAGTGATATCTTTCGCAAATACTAAGTCCTCAACAGGCGAGACGTGGTCATTTGCACTGGTGCGAAGGCCTGCAACGTCAATTCCACCAGCGTCATCTTCAAACCTAACCGCTACACTAAGAGCATTTTCTTGATAGTTGTGCAACCTAGCTCTAATATTTCGATTTCCTTGTCTCCGAGACCCAGCGAAAGCGTCTACAGAGTTGAGCAAGAGATTAAGGAATACCTGCTTGAGATGATCAGGGTAACACTCTATCTCTGCATCTCTATCTATCCACCTCACGTCTACGTTATTTTTAACAATCCGCCCTCGGACCTGCATCTTCGCGCTCTCAAATAGCGAACTCACATTCACCCGTTTTAGCTTTCGGGCAGGTGGCCTGATTGCTGATTTGATATCATCTAGCGATTTGAAGCAGGAACCAATTGATGCGTCACACTCCGAAAGGATGCCGCTTACTTTCATTCGGGTTTTATTGTCAAGATCGCCTTTCAAAATTCGGCCTGCAGTTAATATATAGGTCTTTAATGTATCTAAGTCTGCACGCGCCGAGTGTCTCGCCGCTTGGGCAATCTCGACTGCCGTGAGGATTTGCGATATCCTCACGTCATCTTGCAAATCCAATGCGGCCGTCGCCGAACGGGAGAAATTCGTCAATGAAACTCCTATTGAATTTGCGAGACTCAGAAAGCCCAATTTTTCAAGCGAGGAGAAGACATAATCACGAGGTATAGCAAAAGATAGCACGCCAATAGTTTCAGACCCCACATTCACCGGCGAAAAAACCGCAGATTTGACGCCTTTTTGCATCCGCCTGTGGAAAAATAGATGACTTACGTCATCGGCAGATGCTGTTACAACTTCATTTTTATCCAAGCACTCTTTAAAAAACGGGCAGACGGATGTATCTCGAATATCTTCAATGTCCCAGTCCGAGTTCTGATAAACCTCGCCGGACCAATCGTTCCAATGAAAAACTGTTTTCAGGCCCACACCGTGACGTGCACGAAATGCCCCAGCAGGCATACCAGAACTCTCTTTCGCTAAATTTCTCAAGTCACTATAAAAGTCAAACTCATCTTGCAGATAATCGACTGGAGCACTTGACTTCTCAAGTAGATCCGAAACGAATTTCCTATTAAATATCAATACTATCAAACTTGAAACATAATCTATTTCACTGGACACATCAACATCACAATCAAGCGCTAAGAATCCACATTTTGTTGAATTTCTATAGCAAATGAAATTCCTATATTCAGGATCATTACAGTCGCCCTCACTGGGAAAATTGGCATGTCCAGCAAGGCTGATGACTTCGAAATTGTCTTTCAACCTATTGTATAGGTACATTGCGCAACCGCGAACAGGGAATTCCTTCACCACATAATTACAAATCAAAAATGCTGCCTGATTTATATCAGTGTTCTCGTAAACAAATTTATTCAAGCGAATCAAATTGTCATAATTCATTAAGCTACCTCCAAAGTTCGTCACACTGACTGGCAAGCAACGATTTAAGAAATTACATTAAAGCAAATTGGCAGACAACATAAACTTAATAGATTTTTCGGAATGTCCAAACTTCTCGATTAATTCCTATGATTTTTCTGATCAGCGACGCGCCTCAAAACAAAAATTCGATATTCGCTTGCGTGGTTAGAGAAAATTCGATGCGCGCGTCTACGGAGAGCTCTATGGCTCACGGCAAATCAAACCGCCCCCCTCAGAGTCTGACTCGAAAAGAATTTAGGAATAGCAATGCCTTGCGAGACGCCTAGTCAGCAGACGGATGTGGGTGATCATGATCCACGCCTCGGCTGAGGCATGGACTTTTCGACGTCCTTGGTCAGTCTCCGGCATCTGCCGAGCCAGGCGAAGGTCCGCTCGACGACCCATCGGCGTGGCAGGAGCTCGAAGCCTTTCGCCTTATCGCTGCGTTTGATGATTTCGACCGTCCAGCGCCCGATCTTCTTCAGCCGCCGCTTCAACTTATCGCCCGCATAGCCACCATCGGCAGAGACATGCAACAACCATGGCCACCTGTGGCGGATGGATTTCAGAAGATCGGGAGCACCATCGCGATCCTGGACATCGGCACCATGCACCATGAGGCCGACCATCAGGCCGAGTGTATCGGCGATGATATGGCGCTTGCGGTCCTTGATCTTCTAGCCCGTGTCATAGCCCCGGATACCGCCGCTTTCCGTGGTTTTGACGCTCTGACTATCGATGACACCTGCCGTCGGGCTTGCCTCTTTGCCCTCCAACTCGCGTGCTTCCATCACGAGATGATGGTTGATGCGTGTCCAAAGTCCGAGGGCCCGCCATTCGTAGAAATAGCGCTGAACGGTTGAACAGGGCGGGAAATCCTTAGGCAACATCCGCCACTGGCAACCGGTCGTGGCGATGTAAAGCAGAGCGTTCATGATCTCGCGCAAATTCGTGGTCCGGGGGCGTTCCAAGCGGCGGGGCATGGGCAAAAGGGGCTGAACGAGCCCCCATTCCCGATCCGTCATATCGGTTGCGTAGCGGGCCGTTCGCCGGGCATATTGCCGTCGGGTGGTTTCAGTCCAGGCCATCGTGAACTCCATCGAATCTTTGCAAATCCGAAGGAATCATAACCTGTTGAAATCACCCACCTCTTTTTGAGGCAGCTTCTTAGAAATTGGGCGACCGACCTACTGGCAGTGTTTCTTCGCCATGAGTGAGATCGCGGCACGAACGGACCCAATCTCGGCGCCGTCATCCCAAAATGCGAGAACATCGCTGATACTGCAAACCTCGACCCTTGCCCGGTGGCCTTTCATACCATTCCTGACCCTGAGAACACCACACTTCTCCATCGTCTCCAACAATTCCGCTGCCAGATAGGAGTTCTTTTTCTGGAGTCGAGAAAGCACCCCTTCACGTCGGACATCTAAGAAGGTGTTGTCTCGCGAATTCAGAAGTCGGAGCGCCTCGCGCACAAGGACCTTGATGTCGTTGATGGTAACTTTTCTGGTTGATGCGCGCGAGCTCCGATTATCAAATGTTGAACGTGCTTGCATCGTCTTAAAGATGCAGCCTTCATCCCGTACTTCATCGAAGTTCTCACAGTTCAACACTTCGAAGTCACCACCAAAAGAACAACCTACGAACTTCGTGTCCGTATCAAAATTGCAGTCACGGAAAACAACATTCTCAAAAATGCAATGGGAAAATTCAAATCCCGAAAACTCAAACCCCTCAAAATGGCATGCAAATTCCAAGTTCTGAAATCGTTTCTTACCTGACATGAATATTTCAGAAATTAGCGTTCCCACTTCCGATCGATTTAGGTGGAACGTTTTCTTACCACAACAGGCTAATAAAAGAAGAAGACCCTGCGCCGAACGCCCTCGATAATGCTGCTGGACCCTCACAGCCAGAAAATACTCTTTAAATGTTGAAATCGTCGCATAGAAAGATGCAATATCAGAAAACAATTCTGCCGAAGTGTCCTTAAGATTGTTAATTTGCGAAAAATATTCGTCAATTCCAATAAAATTATCATTGTCCTTAAATATATACTCAGCGAGCGCCTTCGCTCTGAGATAGTCGCTCATTCCGTGGAACAGAAATGACTTACGATTTCCATAATTGCTGATAAAATGATGAGAAAGCATCCCCTCAAGAGCGTCCTCATCAAGATCATATAGCTGCATTATAGAAGTAAATTCTTCGACCGAAAATACATCTCCGTGAAGAAGGCTCAACGAAAACAAAACTCCGCACTGGGTCGGAAATGATATTCCGCTCTTTCGAACTTCTCGGTTACCAGCCGCAATAATAATACCGTCGAGTGGGTCTAACCGGTTCAAGAATTCTTCTTTATCGTAGTCTCCCCCTTTACGATGGGTTGCACTAAGGCACACGAGACGAAGAATATATGGCGACTGTGAGAACCGGACGGCGGAAACGTAATTTTTACTAGATGAAGTCGCCTTGCTACTATCAACTATAGAAAGTGTTTGGTCCACGAACTTCCGGTCACCCGAATGCAATTTGAACCAGCGCTCCAAGAACGCCTCTCTCTGGCCGGCATCAAAAGGAAGTACCTCAAACTCATGAAGCTTCATTCGTTCAGACATTCGTACGTCCGCCCAGAACGTTGACCGACTTGTAAAAATAGCCTTTCCGGCACTATCTTCCTCGAACAGACTCTCTATTTGATCAATAATATCAGCGACCGACGCCTCGGTATAAGCATCCGTACAAAGCTCGTCCAAGCCATCAAAGATGGGTAGAATTGCGCCTCGAGAAATCAAATGCTCAATCGCATCATCACCAATCGCGGAGTTCGGATAAGCGTTGGCAACCGCCTCTGAGCAAGCGCTTCGAACAGAAAAACGCCTTTCATTTACCAGTTTACGCCAATGACTAGAGTCAATATATATCGGTAGACGAGTAATATTTTTTCGTGATTGAACCGTATTTACAATTTCCTTGCAAAACGTTGTTTTCCCGAATCCAGCACTCCCCGTGATGATAGCGACGCGATCCGAAGACGTTTCCGCTCTTATCCATCCAACTACTGCATTTGTCGCATCATGATTCTCACGCGTTTTCATATCCTTGATTGTTGGCTGAATATATATCTCCTCAGTTGGCCAGGCACTTCGGCTACCAAATTTTCGTTCAGCATTCCTAAAGAGGATTTCATCCTCAGTATCAACGCGCTTTATGTTACGCTCTAAAAGTATTTCTTTTATTCTATCGCGCTCCTGAATTGTAGTAAGTATAGCAGCGGATGGCATTATCTTTACCGTATCGAGCTCCCTCTCAAGCTGTGCCTTCGATGAGAAAGATCTTACCTGTAGAATATTCACTACGCGGTCATCAAATGCCGTATCTTCCCGGCCCTGCCAAAAGCTGCAAGTATCTAATTGGTTTTCAATAGGACTTGAGAGGCCTAAGAAACCAAGTGTCTGCGCAAAATCACCCATAGTTAGCCTTTATCCATTATTTCTAGACAATTCTGAATGTAGATTTCAGAATTTGAGTTTGCTTTTGACTGTCCTTCTTCGATTGTAATTATCGCTTTTAACGAAACGTTATTGCACCACAACGCGGTCTTATCATTTATATACATCTCCTGCAGAGATCCTACGTCAAACTCAAAAATACCGCCGAGCACGGGATGCGCTCTGAACTCCAACTCGAGTTGCTGCTTCACATCGGAAGCGGTGTAATGAATACAGTAATTTCGGATTTGGTTTTGAAGAGACACGTCCGCCATGAGCTCCGGAGAGACCGCAGGAAGCGAAACTTCTAGTCTTTCGCAAATGTGAAGATCTACAAAGTTTTTGTAACCTAGTTTTGTCATTCTCTTCTTTTTTTTTGAGAAATACGTATCACGTTCGGAGAAATTTCTTTCATGAATTTGAATGAAATAAAATTCATTCAGATAGATTTCAAGACAGGTCTTGCTGAGTATAATTGATGCCGAATGACATGAAAGTCTGTCGGCTTCGCGGCGCGGAGAATTTTTTGCCTGTTCCCTTGCAAGTTTAAGCATGTGTCGCCAATGCCCAAAAAAAATAGGATCCTTCATATTATTACCCCAGTTTACATAACGCCGGCTTTTCGCCCCAATGAATTTTGGGCCAATAGGCAAGAAATAAACAGCAGTGTTTACCGAGGGTACAGAAATTTCCATTTCTCCACGAATCTGCTATAGATTTCTACATGCCCGCCCATCGAAGTTACAATACTGATACCGACGTTCGCAGTTCTACCTTAGAAAGGCAAGGCAGGAACAACGTTTAGTGTTTCTGACCTGATATACAGCATGAACTTTCGCGCGTGGCCACCCCCCTCACCCATACCGCGCCGCCGTCAGGCCCTCGAAATCGATTTCCGGGGTCTTGCCGAGCACCTGGTCGGCCACGGCGCGGCCGGAGCCGCAGGCCATGGTCCAGCCGAGCGTGCCGTGGCCGGTGTTGAGGTAGAGATTGTCGTAGCGCGAGGGGCCGAGAACCGGCGTGCCGTCGGGCGTCATCGGCCGGAGCCCGGTCCAGCCTTCCGCCTTGGAAATGTCGCCGCCCCTGGGGAACAGGTCGCTGATCACATGCTTGACGGTGTTGGTCGCGTGTGGGCCGAGCCGGTTGGAGTAGCCGGCGATCTCGGCGGTGCCGGCGACGCGGATGCGGTCTCCCAGCCGGGTGATGGCGACCTTGTGGGTCTCGTCCATGATGGTCGATTGCGGCGCGAACGCATCGTCGGTGACCGGCAGCGTCACCGAATAGCCCTTGACCGGGTAGACCGGCAGCTTGACGCCGATCGGGTTGAGGATCTTCGGGCCGTAGCTGCCGAGCGCGCAGACATAGCGATCGCCGGTGATGCGCCCGGCGATCTCGGTGTCGACGCCGGCGATGCGGCCGTTCTCCACCGCGATGGCGCGGATCGACTGGCCGTACTGGAACTCGACGCCCATTTCGGCGCATTTTTCCGCCAGCGCGATCGTGAACATTCGGCAGTCGCCGGTGCGGTCGGCGGTGAGCCGCAATCCGCCGACGAACTTGTTGCGCACCTCGGCCAGCGCCGGCTCGGCTTCGATGCAGGCGTCGCGGCCGAGCACCTCGTAGGGCGAATCATATTCCGCCAGGATCTCCTGGTCGGCGCGCGAATCCTTCATCTGCTTGGCGGTGCGGAAGAGCTGCAGCGTGCCCTGCTCGCGGCCGTCATACTCGATGCCGGTCTCGGCGATCAGTTCGGGCATGACGTCGCGCGAATAGTTGGAGATCCGCACCATCCGGCCCTTGTTGAGGCGGTAGCTTTCGTCGTTGCAGTTGCCCAGCATCTGCAGGCCCCACATCCACATGGTCGGGCTGATCAGCGGCCAGATGAACAGCGGCCGACGCTTCATGAACAGCCATTTGAGCGCCTTCAGCGGCACGCCCGGGGCCGCCCAGGGCGAGGTCATGCCGTAGCTGAGTTCGCCGGCATTGGCATAGCTGGTCTCGAGGCCCGGCCCGGCCTGCCGGTCGAGCACCACCACCTCCGCGCCGCCCCTGGCCAGATAATAGGCGGTGGTGACGCCGATGACACCGGCCCCCATTACGATAACTCTCATGGCTGGCGGTCCTTCCGGCTCGTGTCACGTTCACTCACCCGAAGCCTAGCCGATCCCGCCGCCAACCACCACCGCTGTATCCGAAGCAGGCCGCCGGATCCGGCTGCGAGGCAAGCGCTGCCGCGAAGCGGCCCCGATCAGGCCGCGACGCGGGGCGACAGGATCAATCCGCCGCGGTCAGCCGCAGGATCTCGGAGGAGCCCGAGCGGCTTTCCGTGACAGCATAGACGGCACCATCGGGACCGACCTTCACGTCACGGACCCTTGCACCGATCGGCACGCGGTCTTCAAACGCGACCCTGTCGTTGTCCAGGTGAACCACCACCACATCCCGGGTGACGAGCCCGCCGATCAGGAAGGCGTTCTTCCACTCGGGAAACTGGCTGCCTTCATAGTAGGCCATGCCCGAGGGGGCGATCACCGGGTCCCAGTAGTAGACGGGTTGTTCGGTGGCTGTTGTGGCGGTCACCCCGTCGCCGATCGGCTCGCCGCTGTAGTCGATGCCGTAGGTCACCTCGGGCCAGCCATAGTTGAGGCCGGCCTGCGGGCGGTTGAGTTCGTCGCCGCCGCGCGGCCCATGCTCGACCGTCCACAGCCTGCCCTCGCCATCCAGCGCCGCCGCCTGCAGGTTGCGGTGGCCAAGGCTCCAGATCTCGGGCAGCGCGCCCTCCTGATCCAGGAACGGGTTGCCCGGCCAGGCCGCGCCCGACTGGTCGATGCGGAAGATCTTGCCCAGGCCGCTCGACAGGTCCTGCGCCTGGTCGCGGACCTCGGCGTCGGAGCGCTCGCCGACCGTGACATAGAGTTCACCTTCCGGACCGAAGACGAGACGCGACCCGTAATGCGCCCGTCCGTCATAGGTGGGCGTCTGGCGGAAGATGACGGACGGATCCTCGAGCCTTCCGCCGCCATCGTCATCGAGCACCAGCCGGGCGGAGGCGACCGAGGTGCCGTTGCCGCCGTCGCGCGGCTCGGAGAAGGACAGGAAGATCCGGCCGGTCTCGACGAAGTCCGGCGCCAGCGCGACATCGAGGAGCCCGCCCTGGCCCGAGGCATCGACATCCGGCACGCCCGAAATCGCCTGGCCAACCTCGCCGTCCTGGGAGATGACGTGCAGGGCGCCCGCCTTTGCGGTCACCAGCATGCGCCGGTCGGGCAGAAACTCCAGCGCCCAAAGACGCGGCAGGCCGGTGGCGACGACTTCGGAGGCGATCTCCGGCGACGTTTGCGGTTGGGGCGCACGGGTCTGATCAGCCGATTGCGGCTGCTGCTGAGGGGCATTGGCAGGGCGGGCGTCGACCGGTGCGTTCTGGGCAAAGGCCGGCAGGGCTAACACTGCCCCCGCGAGCAAGGAGGTCGCTGTGAAAAGGGTGGTGGACTTCATCGCTCTTTTCCTTTCGGGTCACGTCTGCGTCAGCCGCGCTCTTCCGTCGGCTCCTGAGCCAGATCTCGCCCGAGCGGGCAAAAGCAACCGTTGCCGGTCCGATTTATGCGCGGAACCCATCGAGAATTGAATCGACCGGCTCCCGAGAGGGCCGACGCGCGTCGTGGTCCGGACTGCGAACGGGAGATGTTGGCCAGCATGGCCGGACCGGCCGGATTTTGCAGGCTCTGCAGCACCTATTGCAAATGGCCGGCGGCCTCGTCGCGCAGATGGCGCATCAGCGCGCGCATGGCGGCCTCCGCCGCCGGCTCGTCGGCCGCGCAGATCGCACGCATCACGGCGATGTGCAGGCCGGCCGAGATGGCGGGACCGGTCGCGGCGCCGAAACGGAACCAGAGCCGGCGCGAATGGGTCTGCAGAGGCGTCAGCACACGGGTGATGAAGGGATTGGGGCATGCATCGGCGAGCACCTCGTCGCAAGCCTTGTCGGCCTTGAGGAAACTCTCGACATCACCATCGCTTGCCGCGTCCTCCATGGCGTCGATGATGACGGCCAGGCGCTGCCGGTGGCCGGCGTCCGCATGGCGGGCGACGCTGGCCGCCAGCACAGGCTCGAGCACCAGGCGAGGTTCCATCACGCGCTGGTAGTCCTCCGGCCTGATGTCGGTGACGAGGATTCCGGAGCGGGGCCGGATTTCGATCAGGCCTTCCCAGGAAAGCCGCTGCAGCGCCTCGCGAACCGGGGTGCGGCCCAGTCCGACGAGATCGATGAGCTGTCGCTCGGTCACACTCATGCCCGGGCGCAGGTCCAGCGTGACGATACGCTGCTCGAGATCGCGATAGGCTGCATGGGCGTGGGATTGCGTCGGTTCCATGACTGCTCCTGATGACTGTCCAACTGATATATCAGGACTTGACAAAAGGCAAGAAGCTCGACATCCTGCTGATATATCAATTCCAGATGGAGGGCTTGCAGATGTGGCGTGGTGTTTTTCCGGCCGTGACAACCAAATTCAAAACCGATGGCGAGCTCGACCATGCGGAAATGGAGCGCTGCTTCGGCCTGCAGATGGAGGCCGGGGTTGACGGCATCATCGTCTGCGGCTCGCTGGGCGAGGCCATGACGCTTGAGCCATCGGAGAAAATCGAAATTCTCAAGCTCGCCAGGTCGGTGGCCGGCGGCAAGCCGGTGCTGATGACGATCTGTGAAAGCGCCACGCGGCGGGCAGGCTCCCGCGCGAGGGATGCGGCCGCCGCAGGCGCCGACGGCTTCATGGTGCTGCCGGGCGTGCCCTACAAGTCGGCGCCGCACGAGACGCTCATGCATCTGCGTGCCGTGGCCGAGGCCGGCGATCGGCCGGTGATGGTCTACAACAACCCGGTCGCCTATGGCGTCGACGTGACGCTCGACATGTTCGAGGAACTTGCCGGCGACAAGCGCTTCGTGGCGATGAAGGAATCCACCGACGACATCCGTCGCATCACCGACGTGTTTTCGCGCTTCGGCGACCGTTTCGACGTCTTCACCGGCGTCGATAACCTGGCGATGGAAAGCCTGGTGATGGGCGCGCATGGATGGGTCGCCGGCCTCGTCGTCGCCTTCCCGAAGGAGACCGTGGCGATCCATCGCCTGGTGCTCGCCGGCCGCCTCGACGAGGCACGCGAAATCTACCGCTGGTTCCGGCCGCTGCTCGACCTCGATGTCTCCACCAATCTGGTCCAGAACATCAAGCTTGCCGAAGCCATCGCGATCAAGTCCAACGACCGGGTGCGCGGGCCGCGCATGCCGCTGCAGGGCGCCGAGCGCGCCCGGGTGAGCGGCATCGTCGAAAAGGCGCTCGCCAGCCGCCCGACCCTGCCGCTCGACCTGCCGGCCAGCGCCGCCGCCTGAGCGGACCGCCCCTGCCGAACCCGGAGCGCCCTCTCCGCGGGGGCGCTTCGCGCGTCGCGGCGCGCGGACGGTCTTTTTCCGCCGCCGCCCATCGATCACGGAACCTTTCGTTCATTCATTCGTTGAGAGTGCACGGCACGCCATGCCGCGCGAACCTGTTCCCCGGACACAGGTCGGTTGGGCGTGATTGTTCAAAATCAATTTAGGACTGCGCTGATGTTTACCACCCTCATGTCGATCATCCTCATGGTCATCGGATTGGCACTGGGGGGCGGCGGCATCTGGCTGGCATGGCTCGGCGGGTCGTGGTTTTTCATCGCCCTGGGGCTCGCGCTGCTGGCCTGCGCCTTTCTGCTCTGGACACGACGCCCCGCAGCGCTTGCGCTCTACGCCGCCACCCTGGTGGTGACACTCGCCTGGTCGGTCTGGGAAGTCGGTCTTGACTGGTGGGCACTGTCGGCACGGGGAACCCTGCTGGTGATCATCGGCATCGTCCTCATGATACCGCCGGTGGTGCGCTCGCTGCATCCGCAGGGCATGCCGCGCCGGCGCTACGGACTGCCGAGCGCCGCGCTTGCGGCATCAATCGTCATCGCCGGCCTGGTGGCTGCCTTTGCCGTGCGCGAGCAGCCCCACGACACCGCGGGCGCCTTCAGCGACGAGCGCATGCAGCAAAGCCCGGTGATTAAGACCGCCGGCGTTCCCGACGGCGAATGGCAGGCCTACGGCCGCACCCCGTACGGGCGGCGCTATTCGCCGCTCGGCCAGATCACGCCGGACAATGTCGCCGACCTGCAAGTCGCCTGGCATTACCAGACCGGACAGGTCCGGAACGCCGACACCGACCCGGTGGAAACCACCTATGAGGTGACGCCGCTGGTGGTCGCCGACACCATGTATGTGTGCACCCCGTTCTCGACGGTGATCGCGCTCGACCCCGTGACGGGCGAGGAGAAATGGCGCTTCGACCCGCTGCTCAAGCAGCCGCCGACGGCAACGACGCAGCACATGACCTGCCGCGGCGTGAGCTATTTCGACGGCGCCAGCGATGCCGCAAGGGCCGCACTGACCGATACCGGCTCTGCGGCCACCGGGGCCGGCGCCGGCCCCATTGCAGCCGATACGACCGAAACCGCCGCAGCGCCGGCGGCGGCAGGGACTCCCCAGGCGACCGAGACACCGGCCGGCGAAGCACGCCTGGCCGACGAAAGCGCAGCCGGCGTGACCACGGAGGCCGCCGGCGTGGCGGAGAATGTCGTCACCGGCCAGGCCGCGCCGTCCGCGCCCAATCCACGGGTCGAGCGCGAGCCGGCCTCCGTACCGGCCGCAGCGCCGGGAGCGGACTGCATCCGCCGCATCTTCGTGCCGACATCCGATGGCCGACTGATCTCGATCAGCGCGGAGACGGGCGAAATCTGCCCGGGCTTCGGCGGCGAGGACGGCACCGTCAACCTCTGGGCCAACATGCCCAACATCACCCCGGGCTCGGCCTATTCCACCTCGCCTCCGGTGGTCACCGCCAGGGCGGTGATCGTCGGCGGCACTGTCAACGACAATGCCTCCACCACATCGCCCTCGGGCGTCATCCGAGCCTATGACGTCTACACCGGCGAACTGCTGTGGAACTTCGATTCGAAGAAGCCCGACCAGACTGCGCCGATCGCCGAAGGCGAGACCTATTCGGAGAACGCGCCCAATTCCTGGAGCGTGTCGTCCTACGACCCCGAGCTCAACCTCGTCTACCTGCCGATGGGCAACCAGTCACCCGACCAGTATGGCGGCAACCGCAGCGCCGAAGTGGAGGCAATCTCGTCCTCGGTGATCGCGCTCGACGCCGACACCGGCGAACTGCGCTGGACCTACCAGACGGTTCACCACGACCTGTGGGACATGGACGTTCCGGCGCAGCCGAGCCTGATCGACCTCACCATCGACGGCGCGGCCGTTCCGGCGCTGGTGCAGCCGACGAAGCAGGGCGAGATCTTCGTGCTCGACCGCCGAACAGGCGAGCCGATCCTGCCGGTGACCGAGGCGCCCGCCCCTGCCGGCGCCGTCGAGGGCGACACCACCGCCCCGACGCAGCCGATCTCGACCATCTCGTTCAATCCCAAGCCGCTGACGGAGGCCAGCATGTGGGGGGCGACGCCGCTCGACACGCTCTATTGCCGCATCCGCTTCAACCAGCTGAACTACGAGGGCCGCTACACCCCGCCCAGCGAAAGGGGCACCATCGTCTATCCGGGCAATTTCGGCACCTTCAACTGGGGCGGCGTCGCCGTCGATCCCGAGCGGCAGGTGATGTTCGCCATGCCGGTCTATCTCGCCTTCACCTCGCAGATGATCAAGCGCCCGGACGACACCACACGGGTTGTGACCGCGGAGGGTCAGCCCGTCTTCAACGAGAATCTCGGTTCGCCCTTTGCGGCCAAGATGGGCACATTCACCTCGCCCACCGGCCTGCCTTGCCAGCAGCCGCCCTGGGGCTATGTCGCGGGCGTTGACCTGACCAGCGGCAAGACGGTCTACCAGCACGTCAACGGAACGGTGCGCGACCTGGCGCCGGTGCCGCTGCCCTTCGAAATGGGGGTCCCGGGCATCGGCGGACCGATCGTCACCAAGGGCGGCGTCGCATTCCTGTCGGGCACCCTTGATTATTACGTCCGGGGCTACGATCTGCAGACAGGCGCCGAAATCTGGCGGTCGCGGCTGCCGGCCGGCGGTCAGGCGACGCCGGCGACTTATCTCGGCCGCGATGGCCGCCAGTATCTGGTGGTGGTCGCCGGTGGACACGGGTCGACCGGCACCAAGGCGGGCGACTCGATCATCGCCTACGCCCTGCCGAACTAGACGGCGCCCCTCGCGCGCTCCGATTCAATCGCGCGGCCTCCGGCCGCGCCCTCATTTCCGGGACCAATCCCCATGACCCAATCCCCCGATCACAACCGCCGCTTCGTGCTGGCCAGTCGCCCGAAGGGCGAGCCGGACGCGAACACCCTTCGGCTCGAGACCGTGGATGTTCCCGTGCCCGGCCCCGGCCAGATGCTGCTTCGCACCGAGTTCCTGTCGCTCGATCCCTACATGCGCGGCCGGATGAGCGACGCAAAGTCCTATGCGGCCTCGGTGGAGATCGATGCCGTTATGGTCGGCGGCACGGTGGCCAGGGTGGTCAGGTCGAATCTCGATGCGTTCAGCGAGGGGGACTGGGTTCTCAGCTTCAACGGCTGGCAGGACTACGCGCTTTCCGACGGCACCGGCGTCACCTCGCTCGGCCGCGAGCCGGCGCATCCGTCCTGGGCGCTCGGGATCATGGGCATGCCCGGCTTCACCGCCTGGGCCGGCCTGACCCAGATCGGCAAGCCGAAGCCCGGCGAGACGATCTGCGTGGCCGCCGCCACCGGCCCTGTGGGCGCCACGGTGGGCCAGATCGGCAAGATCCTCGGCTGCCGCGTCATAGGCGTCGCCGGCGGAGCGGACAAATGCGCTTACGCCGTCAAGGACCTGGGCTTCGACGCGTGCCTCGACCACAAGGCCGACGATTTCGCGGCACAGCTCAAGGCAGCCACGCCGGACGGGATCGACGTCTACTACGAGAATGTCGGCGGCAAGGTGCTCGACGCGGTGATCCCGCAGCTCAACACCGGCGCGCGCATGCCCGTCTGCGGCCTGGTCTCGCAGTACAACGCCACCAGCCTGCCCGAAGGTCCCGACCGGATGAACTGGCTCATGGGGCAGATCCTGCGCAAGCAATTGACCGTCCGTGGCTTCATCATCTTCAACGACTTCGCCCCGCTCTATCCCGAATTCGCCAAGGCGATGGGCGCCTGGATCGGAGCCGGCAAGATCGTCTACCGCGAAGAGATCATCGACGGGCTGGAAGCGGCGCCCGAGGCCTTCATCGGCCTGCTCAAGGGCGAGAATTTCGGCAAGCGGGTGATCCGTGTCGGCTCCACCACTCCAACTCACACAGGAACATGACATGAAGATCCTCATGGTACTCACCTCGCACGACAAGCTCGGAGACACGGGCGAGAAGACCGGCTTCTGGCTCGAGGAGTTCGCTGCCCCCTACTATGCGCTCAAGGACGAGGGCGCCGAGGTCACGCTCGCCTCGCCCAAAGGCGGCCAGCCGCCGCTCGATCCGAAGAGCGACGCCGACGACGCCCAGACGGACGCGACGCGCCGCTTCAAGGGCGATCCGGACGCCCAGAAGGCACTGGCCTCGACCGCAACACTTGCCGACGTCACGGCCGACGGATTCGATGCGATCTTCTATCCGGGCGGCCACGGCCCGCTGTGGGACCTGGCCGAAAGCGCCGACAGCAAGCGGCTCATCGAAGCCTTCGCGGCGGACGATCGACCGATCGGCGCGGTCTGCCACGCGCCCGGCGTCTTCCGCCACACCATGGGCGCCAACGGCAAGCCCCTGGTCTTCGGCAAGCGGGTCACCGGCTTCACCAACACCGAAGAGCAAGCGGTCGGCCTCACCGAGGTCGTGCCATTCCTTGTCGAAGACATGCTCAAGGCCAAGGGCGGCCGCTACGAGAAGGGCCCGGACTGGGGCTCCTTCGTACTGGTCGACGGCAAGCTGGTGACCGGGCAGAACCCCGCGTCGTCGGAAGCCGCAGCACAGGAACTGCTCAAGCTGCTCGGACACTGACGAGGGGCTGGTCGGGTTGCGAGGGCATTGACTTCGCGACCCGGCCGCCGCCGCGCCGGGCCGGATGCGGCGCCCGGCTGTCGACGGCTTTTTTGGACTTCGCGCATTGACACGAATTTTCTCCGGCCATAAACATGATTTAAATATTCATGTTTAGAGAGCCCCGCCGTGGACGCACAGGACATCAAGGCCGTTGCAGCACTTTATCTGGCGCGCCCGCCGGAACGGCTGGTGCTGGAGGGGTATCGCCACTGGACCCATGGCCTGTCTCAGCGTTCGCCGGACCGCGTCGAGGCACTTGCCACGCTCTATGACGCCGCTCTGGGTCCCCGGGATGCCGGGCCGGTGCTTTCCGCCTTCCAGGACTTCATCTGCATTGCCGGCCTGTGCGCCCGCTGCCCGCTCCGGATGATGGCGAGCGGATGCGTCGGGCTGTGCCGGGACGAGGCCCTGATCCTGGGAATCGTCTCCGGCCTTCAGCATGACGACAACGAAGCAACAGCTGTCTGCCTGCGCGCCATCGCCCACCCTGCCCGCGCCGACCAGATGGCATTCTCGGCCGGAGCCTATGCCTTCTTGCTGCGCGGCCGCGGGCTGACGCTGATGCCGATACCGACCGGTGCCCTGGAAGGGGTGCTTTCACCGAACCGTCATCCGGACGCCGCAGAGATGCGCTCGGGGACGACATTGCATTGACGGGGAGAGATCAATGACACGCACCACCCTATTCGCACTCGCGCTGCTCGGCGGCGCCAGCACGCTGGTCCTGCCGGCCCAGGCCGCGCCGACGCAGGCCGAAGTGGCTTCGCACTATGCCGACGTGGCGCTGGCCAAGTACACCGACTCGCTGACCACGGCCGGAACGCTGAAGGACGCGATCGACGCGTTCCTCGCCCAACCGAGCGAGGAGAGCCTGAAGGCCGCGCGCGCTGCCTGGATCGACGCCCGCGTGCCCTACCAGCAGACCGAGGTCTACCGGTTCGGCAATGTCATCGTCGATGACTGGGAAGGACGGGTCAATGCCTGGCCGCTCGACGAGGGCCTGATCGACTATGTCGATGCCTCCTACGGCGCAGAGAACGACGAAAACGCGCTCTACACCGCCAACGTGATTGCCAATCCTTCGGTCATCATCAATGGCGAACCGGTCGATGCCTCTGTCATCACGCCCGACTTCCTCGCCGACACGCTGCAGGAAGCCGGCGATGTCGAGGCCAATGTGGCCACCGGCTATCACGCCATCGAATTCCTGCTCTGGGGCCAGGACCTCAACGGCACCGGCCCGGGCGCTGGCAACCGTCCCTACACCGATTACGTCGTCGGCGAAGGCTGCAGCAACGGCAATTGCGACCGCCGCGCCGCCTATCTGAAGGCTGCCGTCGATCTGCTGGTCGCCGATCTCGACGAGATGGTCGGCAACTGGGAGGAAGCCGGCGCCGCTCGCAAGGCGCTCGCCGATGACCCGAAGGCCGCCATGGTCGCCATCCTCACCGGAATGGGCTCGATGTCCTACGGCGAACTGGCCGGCCAGCGCATGAAGCTCGGCCTGCTGCTGCACGATCCGGAGGAGGAGCATGACTGCTTCTCCGACAATACGGCCAATTCCAATCTCTACGACACGGTCGGCATCGCCGATGCCTATACCGGCAGCTATACCCGCATCGACGGCAGCAAGCTCAGCGGACCTTCGGTCTCCGATCTGGTGGCCGGGAAGGATGCGGCGCTCGACGAGGAACTCAGGGCGAAGCTCGCCGGGTCGGTCGAGCTGATGCACGTGATGACCAAGCGCTCGGAAACCGTGGAAGCCTACGACCAGATGATCGGCGAAGGAAATGCCGAGGGCAATGCCGTGGTCCAGGCGGCCATCGACGGCCTGGTCGACCAGACCCGCTCGATCGAGCGCGTCATCGCCACGCTCGATCTCGGCACCGCCGCCTTCGAGGGTTCCGACAGCCTGGACAACCCCAACGCGGTCTTCCAGTAGGCCTTCCGGCCGGAGTCCCCGCCCGGGCGGGGCGCCGGCCGATCCGGCGGTTTCGCCGCATGGTCTTTGAGGCCGCCAGACCGTAAAGATGGCCAGCGCCCGAAAGGCGCGGGCCATTTGCAATGACAGGACAGACAATGACGCGCCCAGGCCGGAGAGGAATTGTGGCCCTTGCTGCCCTTTGGGTCGCGGCGCTGCCTGTGGCCGCCGCCGGCCAGCCCGCGGATGCCGGCGCGGCACGGCTTCACCCGCCCGGCCAGGTGACCTCGCCGACTGTCGAGCCGGAAACCCCCGCGCCGTCGAAGCTCGGAACCGTGCGCACGGACCTGAGCAAGAAGGATCTGGCGCGGGTGCGCGCGATCACTGCTCCGCCCACGGATTTCTCAAGGGCCGAGGCGTTCGAAGCGATGTCCGGAGGCGCGGCGACATCGACCAAATTGCCCAACCGGTCGGCCTTCTCGCATTTCTCCGCCAATCTCAGCTTCGCCGAGCAACGCGACTTCAATCTTGGCGACGGGCTGTTCCGCAAGCTATGGGTCTCCTCGCCCTCCTCCACGCAGGCCTCCGACGGGCTTGGGCCGCTGTTCAATGCGCGGTCCTGCCAGAGCTGCCACCTCAAGGACGGCCGCGGCCATCCGCCGGTGGACGGCGAGGCGAACACCATGTTCTTCCGGCTGGCGCGGCCGGCGACAAGCGATGCCGAGCGCGCCGCCCTTGCCTCCTATGTGGCACTGACCATTCCCGACCCGACCTATGGCGAACAGCTGCAGGATCTCGCCGTGCCCGGACTTGCCTCCGAAGGCCGGATGACGGTCGAGTACACCGAGGTTCCGGTCACCCTCGGCGACGGCTCGACCGTTTCGCTGCGCCGGCCCAGCTATGGCGTTGACAACCTCGCCTACGGTCCGCTCGATCCGGGCACCACGCTGTCGCCACGGGTGACGCCGCAGATGATCGGCATGGGTCTGATCGAGGCGATCCATCCCGCCGACATCATCGGCCGGGCCGACCCCGACGACGCCGACGGCGACGGCATTTCCGGGCGCATCGCGCTCCGGCGCGACGGCAAGGGCGAACTCGAGATCGGCCGCTTCGGCTGGAAGGCGCAGAATGCCCGCATCCGCGAACAGACCGCCGGCGCCTTTGCCGGCGACATCGGCATCTCGACGCCGGACGCACCCTATTCGCATGGCGACTGCACCGCCCGGCAGGCCGACTGCCTGGCGCTGCCGACCGGCGTACAGCCGCGGCTTGGAACCGTCGAGGCGCCCGATCCGGTCCTCGATCTCGTCACCTTCTACTCGCAGAACCTCGCCGTGCCGCAGCGCCGCAATGTCGACAGGCCGGAGGTCCTCGCCGGCAAGCAGCTGTTCCAGCAGTTGGGTTGCGCCTCCTGCCACACGCCGAAATTCGTCACCCGCCGCGATTCCGAGCACAAGGCGCAGTCGTTCCAGCTGATCTGGCCCTATTCGGACTTCCTCCTGCACGACATGGGCGAAGGCCTTGCCGACGGACAGACGGTGGGGGCTGCCTCGGGCACGGAGTGGCGCACGCCGCCGCTCTGGGGCATCGGCCTGACCGAGACCGTCAGCGGCCATACGAATTTCCTGCATGACGGCCGCGCCCGAAACCTCACCGAAGCCGTGCTCTGGCACGGCGGCGAAGCGCAGGCCGCACGCGACGGCTTTGCCGGTGTCGATCCATCCGAGCGTGACGCGCTGCTTGCCTATCTGGAGAGCCTGTGACCCATTCCCGCTTCTCTCTCGCCGCCCTCTGCCTGGGCGTTTTCCTCAGCGTCGCGGCAGGGAGCGCGGCGCATGCCGCCGCCGACCGCTCCGAGGTGATCGAGCGGGTCATCAGCCACGGGATCCGCCCCGGCTTCGAGGCGTTCGCCGGCTCGGCCGAACGGCTGGCCGCCGCCACCCATCAGCTCTGCTCGGCGCCCGACGCCGAAAAATTCGCGGCAACCACTGCGGCATTCGCCGACCTGATCGACAGCTGGAGCCGGGTCGAGTTCATCCGTCTTGGCCCGCTTGCCGCCGACAACCGGCTCGAGCGCGTGATGTTCTGGCCGGATCGGCGCAGCCGCGGGCTGGCGCAGGTGCAGGAAGCCATCCGCACCGGCGACGACAGCGTCACCGATCCGGTGGCGCTTGCCGGCAAGAGCGTCGCGTTGCAGGGCCTTCCCGCGCTCGACTTCGTGCTCGCCGGCACCGGCAGCGAGGAGATTGCGGCGGGCACCGCACCGATGCGCTGCGCCTTCGCGGCCGCCATTGCCGACAATGTCTCAGACATCGCAGGCCAGTTCACCGCCGAATGGAACGATCCCGATGGATTCTCCAGGCTGTGGCTCGAGCCGGACGCGCTCAATCCGATGTTTCGCGACGGCGACGAGCAGCTGAGCCGGCTCCTGACGATGATCGGCGACGGCATCGAGCTTATCCACGTGCAACGGCTCGAGCCGGTGGTGCAGGACAGCCGCAAGGCGATGAAGCCGAAGGCGGCGCTGTTCTGGCGGTCGGGCAATTTCGGCCGGACGCTCGGCGGCAACATCGAAGGCCTCGAAAGCCTGTTCGTGGCAGCGCAGTTGCAGGACCTTGTTCCGGCCAGCGATGCGCGCCGGCTCGACGGCACTCTGTTCGGCTTCCACGAGGCCAGGGCCGTGTTTGCCGAGGTACCCGGGGACATCGCCGGACTCGCCACGGACGAGGCGGGGTACAACCGCCTCGCCTATGGCGACATCGTGCTGACGGGTCTGATCGACAATTTCAAGGAAACGATCCCGGTGATGTTCGGACTCATTTCCGGGTTCTCCACGCTGGACGGCGACTGATGCACCTCTTCTCACCCACTCCCCTGATCGACCGCCGGCGGTTCCTCGCCGGGTTCGGCGCCGGCGTGGCGGGCCTGCTTGCCCCGGGGGCCGCCCGCGCCCTCGAGCGCTCGGACGCGCTGTTTGCCTCCGCCTACATGACCCGGGACGGCTATGGCGTCGCCATGCTGACCGAACGCGGCGAGATCCTGCACAGGACACCGTTGCCCGATCGCGGCCACGACGTGGTGATGGCGCCGGACGGCAGCTCGGCCATCGCCTTCGCGCGGCGGCCGGGCACCTTCGCCGTCAAGTTCGACCCCGCCGGCAGGACGCCGCCGCTGACGATATCCTCGCCGGAGGGCCGGCATTTCTACGGCCACGGCGCCTTCTCGCTCGGCGGCCGGCTGGTCTATGCGACGGAGAACGATTTCGACGCCGCCCGTGGCATGATCGGCATCTATGACGTCGCCGACCGCATGACCCGGATCGGCGAGTTCGAAAGCCACGGCGTCGGCCCGCACGACATCGAGATCATGCCCGACGGCCGGCACATGGTGATCGCCAACGGCGCCATCGAGACCCATCCGGACATGGAGCGGGTGCAGCTCAATCTCGCCACCATGAAGCCCAATATCGCCGTGATCGAGATCGCCACCGGTGCGCTCGTCGCCCGCCACGCGCTGGCGCCGGAGCTGCACCAGCTGTCGCTCCGCCACATGGCGCGCGACGGCAGGGGGCGGGTGTGGTTCGCCTGCCAGAACCAGGGCGACGCGACCCAGGTGCACCAGCTGGTCGGCCATCTCTCGGCGGACTTGTCGGCGCTCAGGCTGATCGACCTGCCCGAGGAGCCGCTGGTGAGCCTGCGCGGCTATGTCGGCTCGATCGAATGCAACGCCACGAGCGGCCTGGTGGCCATCACCTCGCCGCGCGGCAATGTCGCCATCAGCTTCGAGGGCGACAGCGGGCGGATCGTCGACGAGCTCCGGATCAGGAATGTCTGCGGCGTGGCGCCCCATGGCGCCGGCTTCATCCGCTCGACCGGCGAAGGCGAATTCGCCGAGGCCCGGCTCGACATCGGCTTCGACAACCACATCGCAGTCGCGCGGGGCTGACGGCAGGCAGCGGATCAACGCCGCAGGTTGCCAGCGCCGCTCGGGCACGCCGTGCCGCATGCCGCCGGTTGCTTCCGGCAGCAAAGGCGAAGATTCTTTCTCTTCCCGCGCTCTGCCCCTTGCCAATCCCGCATTACATTCATATCTCCATATATAAATGATCTTGGATAGGAGAATGACATGAACATGGATCGACTGATCTTCGCGTTTGCCGGCGCCATGGTGCTGGTCTCGGTGGCGCTCACCGTCTGGGTTTCACCCCTGTTCGTCTGGCTGACGGCGTTCATCGGCGCCAATCTGCTGCAGACCGCGTTCACCGGCTTCTGCCCCGCGGCGGCGATCTTCAAGCGGTTCGGCGTCAAGCCGGGCTGCGCCCTGTAGGAGGCCCAACGGCGCCGGCTGCGATCGTCCCTTCGCCGGCGCGAGCGATTCCGGTTCATTCAATCGCGGACGCGCTGCAGGTCCTTGAGTTGTCGCTTCGTCCTCCGACGACGTGAAATTCACCGCGCCGGCGGCGGACCGACGGAAGCGCGCTCGACCAGCGGGCATTCGAGCTTGGTGATCGGGTGCCGCCTGGCGCCGGTGGCCGGAATGTCGATGCGTTCCACCGCCCACATGCCCATGGCGCGGTGCGGCAGGATCGACGAGGTGAGCGGCGGGTGCATGTGGCGGGCGATTTCCTCGTCGTCATAGCCGATGACGGAGATATCCTCCGGAATCGACAGCCCCGCCTCCTTGAGCGCCTCGTAGCAGCCGATCGCGGTGCGGTCGTTCTGGCAGAAGATCGCCGTCGGCCGCTCCGCCAGCGCCAGCAACCTGACGGTCGCCGCGTAGCCGGCGCTGGCCGACCAGTCACCCTCCACCACCAGATCCGGATCGAACGGAATGTCGGCCGTCGCCAGCGCCCGCCGGTAACCCTTGAGCCTGTCCTGCGCCGCCTCCATCCAGGGTTCGCCGGTGATGGTGGCGATGCGCTTGTGGCCGTGGCGGATGAGATGACGGGTCGAGCTTTGCCCGCCGGCGATCTCGCTGGGGACCACGGCCGGAAAGGCATGGTCGGCGGTGTAGCAGTTGAGCAGCACCACCGGGATATCGACCGTCCTGAGGTAGTCCGGAACGACGATCTCTCGGGTGAAGATCGCCATGTAGATGAGCGCCGATATGCCCTGCGATGTCAGCGCCTTGAGCGTGCGCGGCTCCATGTCCGGATCGCAGAGCGTCTGCGCCACCAGGATGACATTGCCGGCGTTCCAGGAGGCCTGGCGGGCGCCTTCGATGGCGACGACCGCCTCAGGGCTCGTGGCGAGCTGGTCCACGGCGAAGCCGATGACGCCATCCATCAGCGGAAACTGCGCCGGACTTGCGGCCTTGACCGGAAAGGTGGGCGACAGATATCCCATCGTCCGCGCCGTCTCCAGCACCCGGTCGCGGGTCTGCTGCGACAGCTTCATGCCGGCGGTGCGGTTGAGAACGAAGGAGACGGTCGCCTGCGAACACCCGGCGGCCTTGGCGACGTCCGTCATTGTCACCCGGCGGCGCAGGGTGCTGGACTTGCTGCCGGATCTCTTTGCCACTTTGCTGTCAGTCATCTTCACTTGTCTTCCAGAACGGACGCGCACAATCGCGATATGCCCGACTCGTGATGCGAATCGGACTCATACCGACATCTGTGACTTTCTCTTCAAACGTACAATTATTGCAAAGACTTGCACAAGCAAGAAGCGCGGGGCACCGGTGCCATTCCGGGCGAACGGACGCACGGGAGCGCGTCCGTTCCATTGCGCGACGGGAGTTCTACTTCGCGCAAATACCCGGATCGTCGAGCGTGCACAGGTCGAGGCCGGTGAACTTCGGATCCTCGACAGTGCCGCCGTCGATCAGGGTGATCAGGATATCCGGCGCCTCATTGCCCATCTGATAGGGGCGCTGGCCGATCTGGAAATGGCTGCGACCCTCCTGGAACGCCTGGATCTGCGGCGGCAGCGTATCGCCCGCCAGAATGATCAGATCCTTGCTCTTGAGCTTGTCCATCACCTGGTCGGTATTCTGGGCATAGGCCTGCGGACCGAACTGGGCCCAGCCGCCGACGAGAACGAAGGCGGTGAGGTCCGGATGGGCGGTGAAGACGTCGGCCATCTGCTGGTTGGCGGTCGGGATGTCGTCATTGGTGAAGACCGGGCAACCGTCGATCTCGGTCCAGCCATTGGTGTCGCTCAGCCGATCGACGCCCTTGCTGCCGGCGATGGTGTCGCGGAAGCCTGCGGCGCGCTCGTTGATGTTGGCCGCCGCCACGTTGCCGAGCTGCAGGCAGACCGTGCCGCCCTCCGGCTTGAGCTTCTGGAGCTCGGTGGCCATGCCGACGCCCATGTCATAGTTGTTGGTGCCGAAATAGGTCTTGCGCAGGTCCTTGTCGGCGGGCAGCAGATCGGCGTCAACCGTCATGATCGGCATCGACGGGGCGGCCGAACGCAGCATGTTGGCCATGGCCGGCGCATTCGAGGGTGAAATGGCGATGCCGGCGACGCCGCGGTTGATCAGGTCCTGGACGATCTGCACTTCACCCGCCTCGTCCGAACTTAGCGCCGGGCCGGTGTAGAGGCATTCGTATTCGGAATCGGCGTGGGCGGTGTTCCAGTCGGCGCAGCCCTGCCCCATCACGGTGAAGAACGGATTGTCCAGTCCCTTCACGACGACGGCGAGAATCTTCTTGTCGGCGGCGTGCGCCCCTCCGGCGAGGGCCGCGATGACGGCCATTCCGGCTATTGCAAGCATTGGCTTCTTCATGATTTCCTCCTCCTCTGGTGACTTTGTCCACAATGGACTCCGGCCGATTCAGCCCGCGTACCAGACCTTGCGCGGATCATCCGCGGCCCTTTGGTAAGCAAAAGCAGCATCGACAAGGCGAATGGGGTCATATCCCGGCTCCCAGTCCAGCAACTGCCGGGCCTTTGAATTGTCGAGCCAGTTGGAATGGAACGGCGTCCTGATGCGGACGCCCGCAAGGCCGCGGCTGGCGCGGAGATGGGCAGCGATGGCGGCGTAATCCACCGGCCGGTTCATGGCGACATTGAAGAGCTGGCGGGACGCGCGGGGATGGTCGAGCGCGGACACGATGGCTTCCGCCAGGTCGGTCACATGGATGAAATTGCGCTTGAGCGGATCGCCGCGGCTGTCGAGCAGAACCGGCACCTTGCCTTCGGCATGGTGGCGGGCGCGATCGGCGGGGCTGATCAGCGTATCCCAGTCCGGTCCGCCGAACTGGTCGGGTCCAAAGCTCAGCGCGTGGCGGAAATCGTCCTTCTCCATGATCCACGGCGCACGCAGGCAGCAGCCGTTGATGCCGTACTGGATGTAGTACTGCTCCAGCATCACCTCCTCGAGCACCTTCGACAGCGCGTAGACTCCGGGATAGGGTCGCCTCTCGGAGGTCTCGGTAACGGGCTCGTCATAGGCGACGAAGCAGTGTCCGACCGCGCAATCGCCGCTGACGAGCAGGAACTGGCGCGCAGTCGGACTGGTCCGAAACGCCTCCAGCAGCCAGAACATGCCCTTGACGGACACATCCATGGCCTGCCGCGCATCCTCCTTGACGGTCGCCATATGCAGCACATGGGTGCAGCCGGCCACTGCCTGCCGGACCGTGTCGGCGTCGGCTATCGAGCCATGGATGGTCTCGACCCAAGGATGGGCGGCCACGGCGCGGTTGTGGCACAGTGCGCGGATCGTGGCGCCCGCCCAGCGCGGATCGCCAAGCAGGCGCTCCAGCAGCACCTGGCCGACCTTGCCGGTAGCCCCTGTAACCAGCAGAAGCATGATGCCCTCCTCCTGAATTAATAGTAATTAATTAGCCTTGGTTCAGTCAACAATAAAATCCCGCAGCAGTATCCGATTGCTTTCATTCGCTTTTCTGCAGTATCTCCAGGTTACCGGTCTCCCCGATTTGCCGCATTGACGCTGACGCGGATCGCATTCTATAAGTATATTAACGCACGCGACGCCCATGGGAGGGGGCCGGCATGGCGGTTCTGGAGCTGGAGGACATTTCCAAGCAGTATGGCGCGATCACCGCGCTCACCAACATTTCGCTGACACTCGAGGCGGGCCAGGTGGTCGGGCTGGTCGGCGACAACGGCGCGGGCAAGACGACGCTCGTCAAGATCATCGCCGGCAACTTTCATCCCACAAGCGGCCATATTCGCCTCAATGGCGAGCCCGTCAGCCTACACGGGCCGAAGGACGCCCGATCCAAGGGAATCGAGATCGTCTACCAGGATCTGGCGCTGGCCGACAACCTGACGGCGGCGGCCAACATCTTCCTCGGGCGCGAACTGACGCTGACGGCCAGGACCCCCGAGGAAGCCGAGCGGCCCTGGTACCGGCGACGGCGCTGGTGGCTGCCTGTTCCGGAAATCCTCGATTACCGCGGCATGTACAAGCGCGCAGGCGAACTGTTCATGGAGCTCAAATCGGAAACCCGGCCGCGCGACCTGGTGCGGCGCATGTCGGGCGGCCAGCGCCAGGCCGTGGCGATCGCCAGGACGCGGCTGTCCAATCCGCGCATCGTGCTGATGGACGAGCCCACCGCCGCCATCAGCGTGCGCCAGGTGGCGGAAGTCCTCAGCCTCATCCGCCGCCTTCGCGACCAGGGCATCGCCATCATCCTGATCAGTCACCGGATCCCCGACGTCTTCGCCGTCTGCGACCGGCTCGTGGTGCTGCGCAGGGGCGAAAAGGTCGCCGACAAGAACGTCGCCGACAGTTCGCCCGAAGAGGT
Source organism: Hoeflea marina (assembly GCF_003182275.1). Lineage (GTDB taxonomy): Bacteria > Pseudomonadota > Alphaproteobacteria > Rhizobiales > Rhizobiaceae > Hoeflea > Hoeflea marina. The sequence continues at coordinate 666,338 of NZ_QGTR01000002.1, read as the reverse complement.
GACCGGGCTGATCACCGGCGCCATCGAACGGGCATAGGAGACGCCGACATGACCACCGACCTGTCCCTCGAAAAGGCCATCGGCCAGCGGACCCATAGCGGTTTCGTCGCCTGGCTGGTCAGCCGTCAGATCTTCTGGGTCCTGCTTGCCGCCGTGCTGTCGGTCATCGCGATGTCGCTCCTGACCAGCACCTTCGCCACGCCCAACAACCTCTTCAACGTCACCCGCAACTTCGCCTTCGTCGCCATTGTCGGCATCGGCATGACGGCGGTGATCATCACCGGCGGCATCGACCTCTCGGTGGGCTCGACGGTGCTGATCTCGGCCATGACCACCACGGTCATCATGCATGCGGGACTGCCGATCACCATCGCCTTTCCGGCCGCCATCGCCGCTTCGCTGACGGTCGGCGCCATCAACGGGGTCCTCATCGCCATCGCGGGCATGCCGGCCTTCGTGGTCACGCTGGGGATGATGTCCATCGCGCGGAGCATCGGCATGGTGATGTCGAACAACGCGCTCATCTACGAATTCGGCCCCGACCAGGCGATCCTGTTCGCCATCGGCGGCGGATCGGTCCGCGTCTTCGGTCTGCCCATACCCAATCCGGTCATCGTCATGGTGCTGCTGACCGCAATCACAGCCTTCCTGTTCAACTGGACGCGCTGGGGCCGCCACCTGTTCGCCATCGGCGGCAACGAGAAGGCAGCCATCCTCACCGGCGTGCCGGTTCGCGCGGTGAAGGTGTCGGTCTACATGTTCGTCTCCTTCTGCGCCGGACTGACCGGTTTTCTCATGGTCGGGTGGCTCGGCTCCGTGACCACGGGCCTGGGCTCGGGGATGGAACTGACCGTCATCGCCGCCACCGTCATCGGAGGCGCCAATCTCGCCGGCGGCAGCGGCACGGCGCTCGGCGCCGTGGTCGGAGCGGGACTGATCGAGATCATCCGCAACAGCCTGACGCTGCTCGGTATCTCCACCTTCTGGCAGGGAACCTTCGTCGGCGGCTTCATCGTGCTCGCCGTTGCCTTCGACCGGCTGCGCAACACGGAAACGAGCGAGTAACCAGGCACGCCGGAAGGGAAATCGAGACATGTTTACTAATATTATTAATCAGCTTAAAGTAGATGCCGCAATGGAGGTTGCGACTTTCGGCCCGACCGGACCCCGGCTGGCCGACGCAGGAGGATTTTCTTTCAACTAGGGCCGTGAGGAGCACGGCAAGGGAGGATGAGATGAGGACATTACTGTCAGTCACCGCAATTCTGGCGACGAGCCTGGTGCTCGGCGCTCCGGCGCAGGCCCAGGAAAAGAAGCAGATGGCCTTCGTGGTCAACGCCGCTTCCGATTTCTGGAAGCTGGCCGAGGCGGGCGTCAACAAGGCGCAGGGCGAACTGCCCGACTACGAACTGCAGTTCAAGTATCCGGCCCAGGGCACGGCGGCGCTGCAGAACGCGCTGATGGACGATCTGGTGGCGGCAGGCACCGACGCCATCATGATCTCGTCGGCCGATCCGAAGAACTCGATCGACGCCTTCAACCGGATCGCCGCGCAGGTGCCGCTGTTCACCACCGACTCGGACGCGCCGCAGAGCGACCGCATCGCCTATATCGGCTCGTCCAACACGCTGGCAGGCGTGCAGGCGGGCGAGGAAATGGTCAAGGCTCTTCCCAATGGCGGCAAGTGCATGGGCTTCGTCGGCTTCCTCGGCGCCGACAACGCGGTCGAGCGCATCGCGGGCTTCCGCCAGGCGATCGAGGGTCACGGCATCGAACTGGTCGACGTGCGCGGCGACGATGTCGATTTTGCCCGGGCGCGGACCAATGTCGATGACGTGCTGGTGGCCAATCCGGAGATCACCTGCATGGTCGGCTTCTACTCCTACAACCCGCCCAAGATCTACGAGGCGCTGCAGGCCGCCGGCAAGCTCGGCCAGATCACCGTCGTCGCTTTCGACGAGGATCCGGTGACGCTCGGCGCCGTCAAGGAAGGCAGCTTCTATTCGACGGTGGTGCAGCAGCCCTTCGAGTGGGGCTACCAGGGCATGAAGCTGATGGCCAAGTATCTGGAGGGCGACAAGTCCGGCATTCCGGCAGACGGCATCATCATCATCCCCACCAAGGTGATCAATGCCGACAATGTCGACGAATTCTCCGCCGACCTGAAGGCCAAGATCAACGGCTGACGGCACCGTCCCAGTGCCGGATGGCGCGGCATCCATCGCCGCGCCATCCGTTTCCGCAAATCCGGATTGCCTATGACAGCAGAGAGCGCCGACGCCGCCCAGCAGGAATCCGCCGAGCCGGCCGCAGCGCAGCCGTTCCTGCGGCTCAAGGGGGTGCGCAAGTCCTATCCCGGGGTGCAGGCGCTGGCCGGGCTCGACCTCGAGGTCCGCCCGGGCGAGGTGATCGGGCTGGTGGGCGAGAACGGCGCCGGCAAATCGACCCTGCTCAAGCTGCTGGGCGGCATCGCCGCGCCCGACGGCGGCACGATCGAGATTGACGGCGTGTCGCACACCCGTCTGAGTGTAAGCCAGTCGATCGCCGCAGGAATCGCCTTCGTCCACCAGGAACTCAACCTGTTCGACAATCTCGACGTCGCCGCCAACGTCTTCATCGGCCGCGAGCCCCGCCGTTTCGGCTGCCTCAACATCGTCGACACCAGGCGCCAGCGCGCCGCGGTGGCGCCGCTGCTCGACCAGCTCGGCGCCGGCTTCTCCCCCGATACGCTGGTGGGCAGGCTGTCGCTGGCCCAGCAGCAGCTGGTCGAGATCGCCAAGGCGCTGTCGCAGCAGGCGCGGCTGGTGATCTTCGACGAGCCGACGTCGAGCCTGCCGATCGCCGAGAGCGAGAAGCTGCTCGCCATCATGGCGCGGCTGAGCCGGCGCGGCATCGCGGTGATCTTCGTCTCGCACCGGTTGACCGAGGTGCAGCGCGCCGCCGACCGGGTGGTGGTGCTGCGCGACGGCCGGCTCGCCGGCAGGCTCACGCGCGCGGAAATCAGCCATGACCGGCTGGTCAAGCTGATGATCGGCCGCGATCTCAAGGTCGACTACGCGGCGCCGAAGACGGCGCGCGGCGGCGTGGCGCTGGCGCTCAGCGGCATCCGCACCGCCGCCTATCCGCGCCAGGCGGTCGATCTCGATCTGCACCGCGGCGAGATCCTCGGGCTGGCGGGCCTCGTCGGCTCCGGCCGGACGGAACTGGCGCGCGCCATCTTCGGCATCGATCCGGTCCATGGCGGCGGGCTGTCGCTCGACGGCAAGGAGATCGCCGTCCGTTCGGCCAGCGACGCGGTGGGCCACGGCATCTTCCTGGTGCCCGAGGACCGCAAGGCCACCGGCATACTGCTCGACTTCACCGTCGCCGAGAACATCTCGCTGCCCAACCTTGATGCCCATGCCAGCAACTGGATTGTCTCCGCCGGCAGCGAGCGGCGCCAGGCGGAGGCAAGCCGCGGCGAACTCGGCATCAAGGTGCCGGACGTCGCGACGCTGACGGCGACGCTGTCGGGCGGCAACCAGCAGAAGGTGGTGCTGGCCAAGTGGCTGGCGATGCAGCCCAGGGTGATCATCCTCGATGAGCCGACGCGCGGCATCGACGTCGGCTCGAAGTCCGAAATCTACCTGCTGATGCGGGCGCTGGCAGACGCCGGCGTCACCATCCTGATGATCTCCAGCGACATGGAGGAGGTGATCGGGGTCTCCGACCGCATCGCGGTGATGTGCGAGGGACGGATATCCGGCATACTGACGCGCGCGCAGTTCAGCGAGGAGAACGTGCTGCTGCTCGCCGTTGGCAACAGGGTCGTGCCATGACCAGGAACCGATACGGCGGAAGGAAGCCAGGATGAAGAAGAAGGATCTCGGTCTGTTGGTGCTGATCCTGGTGGTCGGCCTCGGCGTCTATCTGCAGAACCCGCTGTTCCTCTCGCCCAACAACATCGCCAACACCGCCAACCTGATCGGGCTTTTCGGCCTGTTCGCCATCGCCCAGGGCTTCGTCATCATCACCGGCGGCATTGACCTCTCCGCCGGCTCGATGATCGCCCTGCTCGGCGTGCTCTTCGTCGACATAGTGGGAAACCGCGGCGTGCCGTGGCCGATAGCCTTTGTCATCGTCATCATCCTTGGCCTTCTGCTCGGGCTTGCGCACGGACTGCTGATCACCCGGCTGAAGATGCCGCCCTTCGTGGTCACGCTGTGCGGGCTGCTGATCTATCGCGGCGTCGCCCGCGGCTACACCGGGGACGCCACCGCGGGCTTTCCCTTCGGCTCGACCTATCCGGGGCTGGATTTCTTCACCGCGCGGATCTACGGCGTGCCGACCTCGATCCTGCTGCTTCTGGTGGTGGCGGCCATCGCCTGGGTGGTGCTGCACCGCTCGGTGTTCGGACGCTACCTCTTCGCCGTCGGCAAGAACGAGGAGGCGGCGCGGTTCTCGGGCATCCGCACCAACCTGGTCATCGGCGCGGCCTATGTGATCTGCGCCGGGCTGACGGCGCTCGCCGCCATCTTCTTCGCCATGTACACGCGCTCGGTCTCGCCGTCCTCGCACGGCAATTTCTACGAGCTCTACGCCATTGCCGCCGCCGTCCTCGGCGGCTTCTCGCTCCGGGGTGGCGAGGGCTCGATCATCGGGGTGGTGCTGGGCGCCATCCTGCTGCAGGTGCTGCAGAACCTCGTCAACCTGCTCGGCATCCCCTCCTCGCTCAACTTCGCCGTGATGGGCACTGTGATCCTGGTGGGCGTTCTGGTCGACCAGCAGTGGGGCGCCTACCGGGCGCGGCGGCTGCTTGCCGGCTCGGCGCGCGAGAGCGGGGCAAAGCCCACCCCGCCGGACCCGGTCCCGGAACGGTGAAGCCGGACGTCGGTCCGCGGCTGGCGTCGGAGGGCGGCTGACAGATCCGCCGAACTTGCTCTGGCGCAAAGACGCGCCAGGCCATCGCGTCCAGGACAGGTCGCAGCGAACCGGCCACCAAACCCATTGAAGGAGCCAGCCATGCAGAACCGTATCGCCATGCCGCGCGGCATCGCCCGCACCGGGCCGATCCTGTTCTCCTACGGATTCCGGCCGTTCTTCCTCGGCGCGGGTGTCTGGGCGGTGGCGGCGATGGCGGTGTGGCTTGCCGCCCTGACCCTGGGCCTGGAGGTGGCCGGCGACTATGGCGGGGCGCCGTGGCACGGCCACGAGATGCTGTTCGGATTCCCGCCGGCGGTGCTGGCGGGGTTTCTGCTGACCGCGGTGCCGAACTGGACCGGCCGCCTGCCGGTGTCGGGCACGCCGCTGATGGCGCTGTTTGCGGTCTGGGTCGCGGGCCGGCTGGCCATGCTCGCCCCCGGCCTGATCGGCGTGCCGGCCGCCGTCGGCATCGACCTGGTGTTCCTGCCCTCGCTCATGGTCATCTGCGCGCGCGAGGTGATCGCCGGCCGCAAGTGGGGCGACATGAAGATCCTCACCGGCCTCCTCGCCCTGAGCGTCGCCAATCTCTTGTTCCATCTGGCGGTGTTGGGCAGCGACGATTCCGGCATGGCCCACCGGCTGGCCATTTCCGCCTATGTGATGCTGATCATCGTCATCGGCGGCCGCATCATTCCGAGCTTCACCCGCAACTGGCTCAAGAAGCGCGGAGGGGAGCGGTTCCCTGCCCCGCACGGCCGCTTCGATCTCCTGGCCATCCTGTCGAGCCTGCTGGCACTGGCGGGCTGGGTGGTGCTGCCGGAGTTTCCGCCGCTGGCGCTCGTGGCGGCGCTGGCCGCACTCCTCCACTCGCTCCGCCTCCTGCGCTGGCGCGGCTGGGAGACCACGCCGGAAAGCCTGCTGCTCATCCTGCATCTCGCCTACGGCTTCGTGCCGCTGGGGCTGGCCGGCATCGCGCTCGGGGCGCTGGGCGTCATCGACAGCTATTCGGTGCTGCACCTTCTGTCGGTGGGCACCACCGCCACCATGATGATCGCCGTCATGAGCCGGGTCAGCTGCGGCCACACCGGCAGGCCGCTCGAGGCCTCGCGACTGACAAGCGCCTCCTACGCCGCCATCATGCTGGCCGCGGTGCTGCGGCCGCTGGCCAATGTGCTGCCGCAGCACCACTTCGCGCTGGTCGGCGCCGCAGGAGCCTTCTGGATCATCGCCTTCGCACTTTTCTGCGCCGATTGCGGCCCGATGCTGGTGACGAGCCGCCGGAGTGCGTGAGGGCGTGTGGCGGCTGACGCCCTGACGGATTGCACCCCGGAACCGCCATCCCGGACATCAGGTGCCGATGCGCGCCACCGGGCTGACCCCGTTGACGCGCAGTCTCGGTCTCGCCGCCGGTGCCATCCGTCTTCGGGCGCCGGGGGCCGGGCTCAGTTGCCTGCAGCCTTGATGCGGTCGAGCACCATGCCTTCGATTTCCTCTGCCCCGGCCGGGACGCTCGGCAGGTATTGCAGATTGGCCAGCGCCTTTTCGTCGAACGCGGCTTGAACCGCTGCGCGCGCCGCCGGCGGCATCAGCTCGATCGAGCCCTTCACCGCGCTGATCGCACCCGACGATTCCGAGATCATGGTGACGATCTCGGGCTGCATGACGAAGTTGATCCACTTGTAGGCCGCGGCATCGGCTTCGCCCTTGGCGGGCAGCGCGAAGGTGTCGATCCAGGCCAGCGCGCCGGTGCGCGGCGGCACGAAGACGATGTCGTGGTTCTGGCCGTAGAGCTTGTAGGCGGTCGAGTCCCAGGCGTCGGAGATGATGACCTCCCCGGACAGCATCAGGTTCGAGAGGTCGTCGCCGCCGGTCCAGTAGGTCTTCACGTTCGCCTTGCAGGCGATCAGCTTGTCGGCCACCTGATCGAGAACCTTCTGGTAGGCCTCGGGCTGGTGGAAGAGCTCGAACGGCTTCTCGCCCATTTCGTAGGCCATGCCGATGAGCACGGCGCGCTTGAGACGCATCGACACCCGGCCCTTGTATTGCGGGTCGCACAGATCCTGCCAGCCGGTGATGTTGGGAGCCTCGGCCTTGTTGACGATCAATCCCTGCGTGCCCCAGAGATGCGGCACCGCATAGATGGCGCCATCGATGCGGGCATTGGTCTCCATCGCCTTCATCATGTCGGGCTGCAGCCGCTCGGTTTCGACCTGGGAGAGGTCAAGGGGCTTGTAGATGCCGTATTCGCTCTGGGCCGCGGCGATGCGGGAGACGCTGGGCTGCGCCAGATCGAAGCCGGCGCCGCCGGTGGCGCGCAGCTTGGCGACGATCTCCTCGTTGTTGGAAAAGGTCACAGCGACGTCGATGTCGGGATATTTCTCCTCGAACAGCTTGATGACGGCGTCGGGCGCGTAGCCGCCCCAGGTCAGAAGCCTCAGTGTCTCCGCCTGGCCATGCAGTGTGCCGCAGAGGATGGCGGCGCCTGTCAGCAGGCCCTTGATGATGCTTTTCATTGCAGCTGCTCCTTGTTGTTGTGGTTTGGTCTTTCCGCTTTTTGCCGGCCGAGGCCGGGGAGAACGAAATACGGCGTGTTGGAGAGGTCATCGACGAAGCCCGGACAGAAGCCGGACCCGGCGCCGTCGCGGATCTCGAAATAGTATTGCAGCGGGAACGGCGACGCGGTGTAGGCGGCCGCGATCCGGCCGGCGTGACCGCCCTTGACCGGATCCATTTCCAGCCACTGCCAGGGTTCGGCCTGGTTGACGTGGCGGTAATGCAGGATGACCGGGTGGGGGGAGGCGCCGAGCGGCGCACACGAGAGCTCCAGATCGGCGCCGGGAATGAAGCCCGGGGGCGGAACATGGCGGCAGGGATGCAGCTGCGATGCCGACCAGGCATGGATCTGCGCGATCCGCCCTCGCCCCAGACCGGTTGCGGCATGAGCGGAGGGACGGCGTTCGGCAGCGACGCGGACCATCTCCGCGATGTCGAGATCGATGGCGGGCAGCCGGTCATCCCAGCGTCCGCGCAGCCAGCTGTGCGGACCATAGGTGATGTCCGGCAGATAGACGTCCCTGCTGACCTCCGCCGCCACCGCCCAGGCCTCGCGGGCCAGGCGATACTGCGCGATGGCCTCGTCCGCCGCATCGCTCTCGCAGGAGAGCAGGCCGAGCTCCCAGAAAACGGCTGCGCGGATTTTGGCGGCAAAGAAGCGGCCGATGGCGCCGAGGATGGTCACATCCACCGAGAGCCGGCGGAACTCGACATCGACATCGGGCTGCTGCACCTGCGCCCGGGCGCGGGCAAGCTCGACGGCGGCCTCGGTGGCGAAGCGGTCGAGCCAGTTGGCCCAGGTCAGCGGCGACAGCTTGCGGATGTCATAGCCTCGGTGCATGGCCATCGCGAGCTCGGCGGGAGACAGGAACAGTTGTGGATCGCAGGCGCCCACGGTGCCGAACCGCGCCGGCTTGAACAGTTCGTAGCCATAGGGAAGATACGGCGCCTCGTGGACGATCGACATGTTCTGGTACATTTCGGGCCAATAGGAATTGTTCGATGCCGTCGGTGTGTGCGCCAGCGTGACCAGCGGCAGGATACGGCTTGCGCTGCCCAGCGCTGCCTCGCAGTGTCCGCCCGCCGCCCCGAAGAGCGCCGCGAAATGGCGGCGGAAGGCCTGCGGATCGGCGTCGGGGTCGTAGAGTGACCGCCCCCAGACCCGGTAGGTGTAGGCGAATTTGCGCCAGTCATGGCTGCCTGCAAGGGTGTCGTCCTGATAGCCCGTGCGACTGCCACTGATGCCGGTGCCCATGCGGCCCTTGAAGGACAAGGGCTCGCAAAGCTCGATTCCGTCGGCGCCGCAGAAGCTTGCATTGCGGCCGTAGCCGGCGGCAAGTGCGGCATCGCCCCAGAGCAGGATGCGCATGGTCCCGGGCCAGATCCGGAACATGATGCCGTAGGGGCGATCCTCGCGCATGAGGTCGCCGTAGCTGTAGCGCATGAACTTGCGCGAGCCCTCGCTGAACTTCCACTTCGCGGCGTGCTTGTCGGCATCCTCGCCGGAATAGAGCGTTGAAAGATCCCGGCCTGCCCGTTCGTCGGGATCGGTATCCTGCGCCGGCGGCAGTTCCAGCTGCCGGATCGAGGCCTGGTGATAGGGAAGCCCCAGATGCTCGGAGGTGTATTTCGGCGATACCGTGACCGGCATGCCGGTGGCCAGCGCCGTGGCGATCAACTGCTCGTCAATGCCCTTGGCGTGGAGATCGAGACGGATCGTGCGGCCAGCGCCCTCGACCGCCTCGAAATAGGTCTTCCAGAACCGATAGTCCCCTTCGGGAATCCCGCATTCGACATGGACGCGCAGGGTCAGCCCGCTGATCTCAGGCACCTCGGCCAGGATCATGGCCAACGCGTCGCGGCAATACAGCGCGAGATTGTCGGGACCGACGCCGGTGATCTGGTGGTTGGCGGCGGGACAGCTGTCGAAATCGTAGGACTGGGTCCACAGGGCGAGCTGGAAGTCGAGACCGCGACGGTCGGCCTCGGCGGCGATGAAGCGGAGGCTTTCCAGGTTGCGCCGCCGTTCGTCCTCGCCGAAATTGGAGACCTGCACGTCATGGCCAGGGACGGCGACGAGGAACGGATAGGCGAAATAGAAATAGACGTCGGACAGGAATTCGTTGCCGTAGGGGTAGTTGTACTGCATTCCCAGGGTCAGCGAGATGCGGTTGAACCGGTGGGTCGCAAGCTGCGTGAGATACTGCCGCCAGCCCTCCCGATCATGAAACCAGGGCAGATCCTCGACGTCGCTCTGGAAGCAGCGCGAGATGCTGCGCACCCTGGCAGCCGGCGTCTCCACCAGAGGGACGGCGAAATCCGCAGCGCGGGGAACGATCCGGCCACAGCGGGCGCGATCGGCGAGTTCGGTGACCGCATAGACGAGGCCGCGGATGTCGGCGCCATAGACGTGCATGCGATCATCCGCCCCGGCGAAGATTGCGAAGGAGTCCGGCGCAGCCGGCAGGTCGACCGCCGACAATGCTGCGATTTGTTCGATCGCCGGCGAAGCGCCCAGGGCGAAGCTCACCGCGACCGCTTCGCCCCCGTCCGCCGTGGTGATCAGACGGACTCCGAGTCCCGCGAGCGCATCCGCCAGTTCGCCCAGCGCCCAGGCGATCTGCGGCAGGCTGGACGGGTCCGGACCGCCGAGGAAGCCGCAGCTGACCGTCGCGGCTGCGCCGGGGGACATCGTGGTGGTGTGATCCATTGCGTCCGAGCCATTCCTGATCTGCCATCACCTGTCGCGGCGAATGAGGAATGCTAGGTCACCCGCCTCAAGCGGAAAAGCGAATATAATCGCGGCAATTGATCGAATATTCCGATCGATGCTAGGCTCGGAAATCGGACGGGACCGGATAGGCGTCGCCGACCATGGCAAGGCGGCCGCTCCGGACCCGCCAGCCTCGAACCGGATGCGACACTGACATGCATATCGACCAGATACGGACATTCCTGGAGATCGTGACAACCGGAAATTTTCACCGGGCTGCGGAAAACCTCAATGTCACGCAATCGACGGTCAGCGCCCGGATCCGCTCGCTGGAGACTGAACTCGGCCGCACCCTGTTTGCGCGCGGACGTGGCGGCGCCATCCTCACCCCCTCCGGCCAGCGCCTGCTGCAACACGGCGAAAGCATGCGCCGGCTGTGGCAGCGCGCCCGCAATGACGTCGCGCTGCCCGAAGCCTTCAGCGCTTCCATCAGCCTCGGCGTGGCGCTCAGTCTCTGGGACCAGATCGAACTGCCCTGGGTGGAATGGATGCACCGCGAAGCGCCGGCGGTGTCGGTGCATGTGGAATCGGACTACTCGCCCGGCCTGATGCGGCACCTGCGCGACGGCGTGCTCGACATCGCGGTCATGTATGAGCCGCAACGGGCACAAGGTCTGGTCATCGAGGAATTTCTCGGCGACCGGCTCATGCTGATGACCACGCGCGGTCGCTGTGACGTGACCGACATCGCCTGGCGGGAGGGCTACACGCTGGTCGACTGGGGCGAGGATTTCAGGCACAACCACGACACCGAGTTCGCCGGCCTGCCCCATTCGCTCTCCGCTGGGCTGGGCTCGATCGCCGTGCGCTACATTCTCGAATTCGGCGGCAGCGCCTATCTGCCTGCCCGCATGGTTCTTGACCAGCTGCGCGCCGGCCTGCTACACCCGGTGCAGAATGCCCCGGTCTTCGAACGGATGGGATGCCTGATCTATTCCCGGTCTCCGGCTGATCCGGAGTTGCTGGCGCTCGGGCTCGACGGCCTGCGCCGCATCACGCGCGAGATCACCGCGCAGTCCGACGAGGTGACGCGGACGATGCTGGAGGGGTGAGCGCAGTGCCCGGCCGCGGCCGCAGGTGGCAGCCGCGCCGGCTGCCGGAAAGCCTGCGGACAGCGTCCCGCTACGCCGTGAGATCGGCGACGAGTTCGAACAGCCTGACGACGTCCCTCTCCTCGTTGTAGACATGGGGCGTGATCCGCAGCTTCGTTCCCCTCACGGTGACGAATGCCCCCTTTTCCCGCAGTGCTTGACCGAGGTCGGCGCGGTATTTCTGGCCGAGTTCCACGACTGCTATGTGGCCCGCGCGGTGTCTTGGCTCGGGACCTCCGAACCCCTGGCGTTCGGCCTCTGCCCAGATACGCCGGTTGAGAAACGTCAACCTTTCGTTGACGGCCTCGATGCCCCAGTTTCGCAGCAGTTCCATGGCCTCGATGGCGACGGGAAGGACGGCGAAATCCGATCGCTCGCCCATGTCGAACCTGCGCGCACCCGGAAGGTAATCCGGCATCGTCTCCAGATAGAAATCCGAGCGTTCGCCGCCTGAGCGGTTCCAGGAATGAAATTCGATCGGTCGACCTTTCTCATGCCAGGCCGGGTCGGCATAGAGAAAGCCAAGGCGGTAGGGACCGATGAGGAACTTGTAGGTTGCAAAGGACAGAAAATCCGGCCTGACGCGCGTCACGTCGAAGGGCACCGCCCCGACCCACTGGGTTCCGTCCAGCACCAGGCTCGCGCCGACCGCATGCGCGGCTTCTGCGACCGGGTCGATGTCGACGCTCATGCCTTCGAACCAATGCACCAGCGTGCCCGCCACGACGGAAACCGGCGCGGCGGAGCCAAGGATGGCGGCCACCATCGCCTCGCCCCAGGATTGCCCGGATTGCCTCTGCACGGTCACCACCCTGGCCCCGGAGCGCCCGGCCAGTTCGTACCAGGCATAGCGGTGCGAGGTGTGTTCGTTTTCCATCATCAAGATGATCGAGCCGGCAGGTGTCGGCACGTTGGCGGCCGCCACTGCGATGCCGTAGCTCGTCGCCGGGATGACGGCGATGTCAGCGGCGGAGGCCCCGATGAAGCCGGCAGCGAGTTCGCGCGCCCGTTCGACCTCGTCGTAGAAGGAGTCGATCGTCATCTCCCAGGGAGCGCCCTTGACGCGTGCGCCCCTGATTCCGGCCTCCACCGCACTTGACGGGATCGGCGACATGTAGGCGGCGTCGAGATAGATCACGCCGTCGGGGATTGCGAACAGATGGCGCTGGGAAGGAAGCATGGGCAATCTCACATGTTGATTTCGGTGCCGAGACCAAGGTCTCTCGCCTTGCAATAGATATAGTCGGCAAGCTCGATGTCCTGGGCCGGCACGCCGAGCGAGCGGAACAGGGTGATCTCCCCGGCCTCGGTGCGTCCGGCGCATGCCCCATTCAGGACCGCGCCGATTTCTCCCACCAGGCGCGATGGCTCAAGCAGTCCGTTCGCCAGCGGCTCGTAGATGTCGGAGGCGGCACTCATCGCCATGGGCATGTAGTCGACCCAGATCCTCGACCGGATGACGCAGTTGAGATCGATCTCCCGGAGCGCCGGGATGCTTGCGCCGACCGCGTTGACGTGGCAGCCGCTTGGAAGCCATTCGCCCTGCAGAACCGGGGTGCTCGACGAGGTCACGGTGCATACGATATCGGCATCGCGGACGGCGTCGCGGGCGTTCGGCACAGGTTCCGTATGGAAACCGCGGGCGCACTGCGCCTCGGCGAAGCGGGCCGCCTTGCCGGGATCGCGGCCCCAGACCCGGATATGCGTAATCGGACGAACCAGGGCCAGGCTCGCGATATGGCGCTCCGCCTGCTCGCCATAGCCCAGGACCGCAAGCCTGCAGGCCTCCGGACGGGCGAGCGCGCGGGTGGCCACCGAGGAGGCGGCGGCGGTGCGGATCCCGGTGATGGCGTGGGCGTCGATGAAGGCGACCGGCCTGCCGCCATACGCCTCGAACAGCAGCACGCCGCCCTGATGCGAGGGCAGCCCCGAGCGGAAATTCGCGGGAAAGACCGACTGGACCTTGGCGCCGAACCGCGCTCCCGCGCCGAGCGATGCATACATCAGCGACAGGCAGGTGCCCGGCTCGCCGGGCAGGTCGAGGGTGCGTCTGACGTCCTGGACGGCGGTCGCGCTGGAGGTCTTCATCAGCGCCGTTGCGGCGAGTTCGATCGCCTCCGAGGCGCCGACCAGCGAGCCCACGGTGGCGCCGTCTATCGTCAACAGGCGGGAGGCGCTCAGCGCGCCGATCGGTGAAGGACGGGACATGGCACCCCCTGAATTCTCGAATGCCGCCAGTGGTAGCACGCCCGACCGGAGGGCGGGACGCGAAGTTCATAACCTCAGGCATCCATGTTTCGCCGTTCTCTCATCATCGCTTGCGTTCGCGAGCCTTGAGCGCATGCGGACCGAGGCGACATCATGAAAAATGCACCGGAGCGCCCGGTGCCAGGTCATTTGACCCGAAGCCTTCCCCGGTCAAAACCTGCTCCGCTCCGGTCCGTCCGGTCCTGCCGCCAGCCACGCCGGCGACACGCCACCCCACGCGAGAGAACGAGGCGACAATCCATGTGCATTCAACGGATCGAGATGACCGAAAAGCTGAGCCGGGTCGTCGTGCACGCCAACGTGGCCTATTTCTCCGGCCTGACGGCGGCGGACCGCGGCCAGGACACGGCGGGCCAGACGCGGCAGGTGCTGGAACGAGCGGACCGATTTCTCAATCAGATCGGGGCAGATCGGTCAACGATCCTCAGCGCAACGATCTGGCTGCGCGACATCGCCGATTTCGACCGAATGAACGCGGTCTGGATGGACTGGATCGTGAAGGAAGCGCCACCGGCGCGCGCCACCGTGCAGGCCGTCCTGGGACTGCCCGACATCGCCATCGAGATCCAGTTCACCGTGGCAATTCCGTCCTAGGCGGAAGCGCCCGGATTTCGCGCCAGCGCCGATGCCTGGCGTGAAATCTCGCGGATGCGGCGGATGAGGTGATCGCTGAATGCGGTGCCGACGGCCGTCTGCAGCGTGCCCCAGGGCCGGTAGAGGCTGAGTTCGATCTGAAGCTCCGGTGTGAACGGACGGATGTCGACGGCATGGCGCAGGTTCCAGGCCGAAATATCGTCGACGATGCTGATGCCCGCCCCCTTGGCGACGAAGTCGATGACGGCGGCGGCCAGCGCGCATTCGATATGCAGCTCGCGCCGCACCCCGGCCTCCTCGCACACCCTGTCGATCTGCTGGCGCAGGGGATCGGTTGTGCCAAATGAGATGAAGCGCAGGCCTTCGATGTCCTCCGGTCGAACAACATCCAGCCTTCCCAACGCATGTCCCTTCGGCATGACGCAGACCGCCTTGGTCGCGGCGAGGGTCCGGCGGGTGATGGATGGATTCTCGATCATCGAGGTAACAGCGATACCAAGATCTATCTGCCGGCGGCCCGCCCATTCGATCGCGGTCGCCGACGAGCGGATGTCGATGGTCACCGGAAGGTCCGGGTGGGCCTCGGAAAACTCGGCGACAATCCCCGGCAGGACGGTCAGTCCGATGGCAGGCAGCGAACAGATGCTGAGCCGGCCGTTCTGCAGATTGCGTATGTCCCGGGCGGTGCGCGAAATCTGCCGCGCCGATTCATAGACCCGTTGCACCTCCGCGTAGAGCATGTGGGCTTCCTGGGTGGGAACCAGTCTCTGCCGGTGCTTTTTGAACACTTCAAATCCCGCCTTCTCCTGGAAACGCGCCAGCGTCTTGCTGACCGCTGGCTGTGTCAGTTCCAGCGCCTCGGCGGCGCGGGTCGCCGTGCCGTGCATCATGACCGCCGCGAACACCTCTATTTCTCTGGGCTTGAAAGCTTCGTCGTCCATTTCGTGCACCTGTCCGCCGACCCAAGTTCATAACTTTTCGATGGCTAATTGTTGTTTTTTGGAATTTGTGACGTGAATGTTTATAACTTAAGGTTACCCCATGAACAAGCTAACCACTTCATTTTCCGCGCCCTTTCCGTTGTTCCGCCCAATTGGGGACGAGCCTGCGGAGATTCTCCTGGAACTCGACGGGAAACCGCTCGCTGCACGTGCCACCGACACCGTGGCGAGCCTGCTGCTGCGCCATATCGCACCCGAAACCTACCGGCATTCGGCCGTTGCGGGTGAGCCGCGGGCACCGCTCTGCCTGATGGGGGTCTGCTTCGAATGTCTCATCGAGATCGACGGGCAGAAGAACCAGCAGGGATGCCTGGTGCGGGTAAGGGACGGAATGCGCGTCCGACGCCAGATCCGGGAGGGCGGATGCGATGAGCAGGCCTGATCTTCTGATCATAGGCGGCGGTGCCGCGGGGCTGTCTGCTGCAGCCACCGCCCGTGCTCTGGGTCTTTCGGTTGAATTGATCGACGAACGCGCGGGCCTTGGCGGCAATTATTACGCCGGTGCCGGAGACATCAACGGCAGCACGGTCGGCCTCGTCGCCGGCTATCGCCGGGGCGCGGAACTGATCGGTAGCGCGAGCGGCTCCCGGCTGCGAAGCGGCGTCTCTGCCTGGCGGATCGAGCCCGACGGCACCACTCGTTTCATCGACGCCTCCGGAGCGGTCAGCTCGATTGCTCCGAAGCGGTTGCTCATCGCCACCGGCGCGATGGAACGCCCGGTACTCATCGGTGGCGCGACGCTTCCTGGTGTCATGTATGCTGGCGCCGCGCAGCTGATGCTGAAAACGGCCCGCTCCGTGCCTGCCGGGCGCTCGGTACTGGTCGGCAGCGGGCCCTTGCTGCTGCTGCTCGCCAAGCAATTGATCAGTTTTGGCGCGGCGCCATCCGCCCTTGTCGAGACGACTCCGGCGAGCGGCAATCCGGCGACGCTGCGCGACCTTCTCTCAGCCCTCAACGCCCCCTCCCTCATTCGGGAAGGCATTGGCCTCTACGCTGCCCTCAGGAAATCCGGCGTGGCCTGGCACCGCGCGGCCACTGAGGTATCGATCCTGGGCCGGCAACGGGCAGAGCGAGTAGCCTTCACCGACGGTCGGGGTGAGCGCCGGATCATCGACGCCGATCTGGTTCTGTTGCACGATGGCGTGGTCCCGAACGATCACGTGACCCGGCAACTGGGCTGCGACGAGGAATGGAACAAGGGCCAAAGCTGCTTCAATCCGCTCATTGACCAATGGGGCGAAACCAGCCGTCCCGGCATATTCGCCGCCGGCGACTGCACCGGCATCTGGGGCGCGCAGGCGGCCGAGCTTTCGGGCAGGATCGCCGTGCTGGCAATCGCCGAGCAGCTGGGGGTGATAGACACTGGTGAACGCGACCGTCGCGCGGAACAACCGCTCCGGCAGCGCGCGCGGCAGAAAGCGTTCCGGCCTTTTCTGGAGAGCCGCTTCCCGCCTTCGCTGTCCCGCGCCGGCATGGCGGTCGCCGACACGGTGATCTGCCGCTGCGAAAACGTGACCGCCGGAGAAATCCGGACCGCGGTTGCCGAAGGCGCCACAGAACCCAACCAGGTCAAGGCCTTCACCCGCTGCGGAATGGGCTTCTGCCAGGGGCGCAGCTGTTCGATGGCGCTTGCCGAAATCATCGACGCGGAGACAGGGCGCGGCGTCGCCGCGATCGGGCGGCAGGAGATCCGCGCGCCCCTCAAGCCGATACCGCTGGGCAGCATTGCCTCGGCCCCGGCAGGACCGGAGGCGTTGTCATGATTTACGGAAAGAGCACGGGCGTCGACATCGCGGTCATCGGCGGCGGACTTGTCGGCGCGGCAATTGCCTATGGCCTTCTAGAGAAAGGCCAGTCAGTCGCCATGTTCGACGAGGGCGAGGCCGCGTTCCGCGCCAGCCGCGGCAATTTCGGCCTGGTCTGCGCCGGGGCGAAGGGCGACAAGCTGGAGGACTATGCGCCTTGGGCGCTGCAGGGAGTCGAGGTCTGGGCCGATTTCGCCGAAAGGCTGACCGCGGCAACGGCCATCGATCTCGAGCTGGAGCAGAACGGCGGCATGGTGTTCTGCCCCGAGGAACAGGATCTCGCCGCCCGCACCGCGACGATGGAGCGCCTGCGGCGCCGCAGCGGTCTCGATTTCGACGTGCTGCGGCCCGCCGAGATCGCCAGATACATGCCGGGCGTGTCCGACAACTTCGCCGGTGGAATTTTCTGCAGCATCGACGGCGCCGCCAATCCTCTCAAGCTCCTGCGGGCGCTGCACGCGGCCGTTTCCCGGACGCCGGGCGCGTCCAGGCAGGACGCGCGCGTCTCCCGGATCGAGCCGGGAAGCGGCGGAGGCTACCGGATTGTCACCGCGCGGGGGACGACCGACTGCCAAAAGGTCGTGCTGGCCGCAGGGCTCGGCAACCTCGCGATGGCGGAATGTCTGGGCGTGAAACTGCCGATCGTTCCGATGCGCGGACAGATCCTGGTGACCGAACGGCACGATCCCGTGCTGACCGTCCCCAGCGAGCAGGTCCGCCAGAACCGCAACGGCACGTTCCTTCTCGGCGGCAGCTGGGAGGATGTCGGCTACGACACGTCCACGACCTTCGAGGTCACCCGGGACATCGCCGCGCTCGCGGTGCGCTATTTCCCGTTTCTCAAATCCGTACGCTTGGTCCGAAGCTGGTCGGCGCTGCGGATTCTCGCCCCTGACAATGCTCCGATCTACGACGAGATCGCCCCGGGCGCATATCTGGTCACCTGTCACAGCGGCGTCTCCCTTGCGGCGCTCCATTCCGGAAAGGTCGCCGGCTGGATTGCCGAAGGGATACTTCCCGAGGAGGCAGCCCCGTTCCATCTCGGTCGCTTTGCCGCGGCAACCCCGGAGCCGGAGGTCGCCCATGGCTGACGACATCGCGATCCAAGCCGTCGAAAGGTCTCTGGCAGCCATCGCCGCGGACAATGACCGGCTCCGCGCCGTCACTTGCTTCGACGCCGGCCGGGCCCGCGCCCGCGCCGCACGCCAGGATGGCGACGGCCGCGGCGTGCTGTATGGCCTGACCTTTGTCGCCAAGGACCTGATCGATGTCGCGGATCTTCCCACGAGCGGCGGTTCCCGCCTGTTCGATGACGTGCCCGCCGCCGTGGACGCGGACTGTGTTCGTCGCCTCTCGGCCGCCGGCGCCGTCGTCATCGGCAAATCCAACATGCACGAGCTCGCGGTGGGCGGCGCCGTCAACCCCTGGTTCGGCCAGGTGGTCAATCCGCTTTCGGCCGAGCACGGCACCGGCGGCACCAGCAGCGGTTCGGCGGCGGCGGTGGCGTCGGGCATGTGCGACTTCGCCCTCGGCACCGACAGCGGCGGGTCAAACCGGTCGCCGGCGGCGGCAACCGGGCTGTTCGGCTTCAAGCCGACAAACGGCATCCTGCCCCTCGATGGGGTGCGCAGGGTCGCCCCGACGCTCGATACTGTCGGCCTGCTGGCGCGCGACGCCTCGGTGCTCAGGCAGGCTTTCGCGGCTCTGTCCGGCCAGCCGCCCCGGGAATCGTGCCGGCTTGAAGACACGATTGTCGGCCGGCCAATCGGGCTGCATGGACCGGTCGACGCCCCGGTCCAGCGCGCCTGCGACGAGGCCCTGTCCGCCGTCCGCTCGGCCGGCGGCAGGATCGTGGATGTTTCCTTTGCCGGCGCGGGTGGCCTTGTGCAGGCCGGCAAGCACATCCTGCGCCATGAATTCGCCCGCGAATATGGCGAGAAGATCGCCGAGCGAGGCAACATGGTGGGTGCGGACGTCAGGGCATTCACGGAGGCCTGTCGCGAGATTTCGGCAGCCCGTTACGAGGACGCGCTCGCTCTCATCGCGGTGCAGCGGTCAATCTGGCGCGACGCGATGGAGGGCGTCGACGCCATTCTGGTGCCAACCGCGCCCGGCCTGGCACCGCGCATTGCGGACGAATTCACACGGATCGGAGACAGCTGGCGGCCCTATGGCGCGGCCGGGGCCGAATTTCGCATGTGGGCCAACACTGTCGGCATTCCGGCAGTCGCAATTCCGGTTCCCATGCACGGCGGCCTTCCGGCCTCCGTTCAACTTGCCGCCCGGCACGGTGCCGATGGCTTCCTCATCGACCTGTCCGCAGCGCTGGGTCGTCAAATAGCAAAGCAACGCGCTGCTCCAACCAAAAAAAGGGGAATGATATGAAGAGAGCAATGCTGGCCGCTCTGGTCATGGTGAGTGCAGGCTACGCAGCATCACTGCCGGCTCGGGCCGACGAAGTCATCCGCTTCGGCCTGGCCGCCGAACCCTACGCGCCGTTTTCGGTCAAGGACACGGCCGGCAACTGGACGGGATGGGAAGTCGAGTTGCGCGACGCGGTCTGCGAGGAGATGCAGGCGAAATGCGAATGGGTCGAGGTCGCCTGGGACGGCATCATCCCGGCGCTGCTTGAGAAGAAGTTCGACGTAATCTGGTCCTCTATGTCCATCACCGATGAACGGATGAAGGTCATCGCCTTCACCGACAAATACTACACGTCGCCCGCCGTGTGGGTGGGGGCCAAGGCCGACGCCCGCCCGTTCGACCCTGCCAATCCCTCAAGCCTCGATGGCGCCGTCGTCGGTGCGCAGGGCTCTACCACCCATGCCGCCTACATGGAGAAGTACTTCAAGGGTCACGCCGACCTCAAGCTCTACGACACGCTCGACAGCGAGGAAGCCGATCTCAAGGCAGGGCGCATCGACCTGCTTATGGCCTCGGGCATCCAGATCTCGGACTGGCTGAAGTCGGCAGACGGCAGCGACTACGAGATCAAGGTCAAGCTGCCGCATGATGACCTTTTCGGCTATGGAGATGGAGCCGGCCTCCGCAAGGAGGACACTGAACTGCGCGAACGGCTCAACACCGCGATCAAGGCGGTGCGCGCGAGTGGCAAATATGATGAGATCACATCGAAATACTTCGACTTCGACATCTACCAGTGACGGATGGAAAGCATCATCGTGACCGTCCCGCGCGCGGGACGGTTGCCGAACGGGGCGGGACGCGGTCATGACGGGTTTCTCGTGGTTTTCCGCCCTCGCCTACGGTGATACCGGGTGGGGAGACGAGTTCGTTCGCGGCGCCCTCTTCACCCTTTCCATCTCCGTCTGCAGCTACTGTCTCGGAATCGTCCTGGGCCTGTTCGGCGCGACGGCCAAGCTGTCACGAAGCCGCCCGGCCAGGGCGATGGCAACCTTCTACACCACTGCGGTCCGGGCCGTTCCCGAATTGCTCCTGATCCTGCTGATCTACTATTCGAGCACATCCGCCCTGCGCGACCTCGTTGTCGGTCTGGGCCTCGCCCGCGATTTTCAGGTCAACGGCTTCGTCGCCGCCTGCTTGTCGCTCGGCGTCGTTCAGGGGGCCTACAGCACCGAGGTCTTTCGCGGCGCCATTATCGCCGTTGGAAAGGAACAGGTGGAGGCGGCGACGGCGCTCGGCCTCTCGCGGCGCCAGACCTGGCGCCTGGTGGTCTTCCCCCAAATGCTTCACAAGGCCATACCGGGACTGGGAAATCTGTGGCTCGTCGTTCTCAAGGAAAGCTCCCTGATCTCGGTCGTGGGTTTCAGCGAGCTGCTGCTGACGGCCAAGATGGCGGGCGGCGCCGAGAACCGCTACCTCTTCTTCTTCTCCGCTGTTGCCTTCGCCTATCTAGGCCTGTCGGTCGTCTCGTCACACCTGTTCGATCTCGTCGAGCGCCAGACCGGACGCCATGAACGGGGGCATGGCTGATGGACACCGAGTTCTACACTGTCCTCTTCTGGAAGCTGGCGGAAGGCGTGAAGATCACCCTGCTGCTCCTGGTGATCTGCGGACTGCTCGGCAACCTGCTGGCGGTTCCGCTGGCATTTGCCCGCATTTCCAGGCATGCTTGGCTGCGCAAGCCCGTACATGGCTTCATCCTGTTCTTTCGCGGCACGCCGGTCCTCGTGCAGCTCTACCTGATCTATTATGGCCTAGGCGAAGTGCTCAGCCAGATGCCGACGGTCCGCTACAGCCCGATGTGGCCCTATCTCCGCTCTGCCTTCGGCTATGCCGTGCTGGCGTTGACACTCAACACGGCGGCCTACTGCGCCGAAATCTGGCGCGGCGCACTCCAGGGCCTGCCCAGGGGGCAGACGGAGGCAGCGCTGTCGCTCGGTCTGCATCCGAGGCAGCTCAACCGGCTGGTGCTCATGCCGCAGGCCTTCCGCAATGCGCTGCCGGCGCTGGCGGGACAGAACATCCTGCTCCTCAAGGCCACGTCGCTGGTTTCCACCATCACAATCTTCGAGGTGATGGCGGCCGCCAACCTGGTTCGCAGCCAGACCTTCCGCGTCTATGAAAGCCTTCTCGGCGCCGCACTCGTCTATGTCATCCTGACGGTCGTGCTCACCATCGGGTTTTCCGCGATCGAACACCGCATCGGAAGGCCCTATCGCCGATAGCCGCTTCGGGAGTGCCGCGGCCGGTCGCCTGCCCGGAACGCGGTCGGCCCGGACGCCCCAATCCCGCAGCGATCGTGCTGCGGGACGCGGGCAACAGGACGATCGTTCCATCGGGAAACAGACTAGCCCCTGCCGGGGGCGGAAACGGCAGTCTCAGAACCGGCTGACCGCAAAGGGCGAGACGTCGATTTCGGGATCCTCGCCCATCACGAGGGCGGCCATCGCACGCCCCGCGGTCGGGCCGTTGATCATGCCGGAAGACGAGAACCCAAACATGTAGAACAGGCCCTCGGTCGACGCGGACTGCGAAATGATCGGCAATCCGTCCGGCAGATAGGAACGGAATCCGCGCCAGACGCGTGTGTCATCCGTGCGAATGCCGGGCAGCACCTTTCCGATATGGGCGAGCATGCGCTCGAGCCGGTCGGCGCGGAAGCGCCGGCCCTCGCCGCCAAACTCGTAAATTCCCGCAAGCCTGATCGCACCGCGCATCGGCGTGACCGCGAAGCGGAAATCCATCGGCAGGATCGGTCGAGCCAGCGTCACGCCGCAATTGCGCAGCATGACGTGATAACCGCCCACCGCCTGGTGCGGCACCTTTTCTCCCATACGAGCGGCGAAGCGCGCCGACTCGGTTCCCGCGGCAAGCACCACGCTCCCGGCGGAAATCCTGCCGCTCGGCGTCATGACGCCGGTCGCCTGACCGCCGGCGCAGGTGACGGAAAGCACCTTCTCGTTCCGCCAGACCCCGCCGCGCGCCCGGAACAGATCGGCAAGGCGGCCGATCATCCCCTGCGGGTCGAGCGCGTGCTGGAAGGCGGGCGAATAGAGGCCGTGCGAGTACTCCGCCGAGACCGAGGGGACGAGGTCGCGCAGGTCCCTGCCGGAGACCTTTTCGAGCCGCACGCCCGCCTGTCGGATCGCGGACATGCGGTCCCATTGCGCCTCGAGCTCGGCTTCCGAGCGCATCAGGGCGACGTTGCCGTCGGCGGCAACCAGATCCTCCGCGCCCGCCTGCTGCAGCAGTTCGCGATAGTGGCCCGCGCCGGGACGCGCCAGACTGCCGAGCGCCTCGGTGATCCGCGCCACCTCCTGCGCGCCCGAATTGCGCAGCATGCGCAGAAACCAGGGCGCCATCATCGGGAAGCGGTGCCAGAAGACATTGAGCGGCGAGGATGGATTGCGCAGCATCTGCACCAGTGTCAGCGGCGTCATTCCTGCAAATACCGGCCTGAGATTGGTGTTGACGATGATTCCCGCATTGCCGAAGGATGCGCCCGAGCCCGGCTCCGCGGCATCGACAAGCGTCACCCGTGCACCACGGCGCTGCAGGTCGAGGGCGGCGCAGATGCCGGCAATGCCGGCTCCCACGACGATCGTGTCCGCTCCACCCGCTCCCGAACGGATGCGTGGCGCTTCTACAGGCGATGTCATGATCTTGTGTCCTTGGGCTCAAAGGGAAGGAAGACCTCGGCCCAGCCGCTGGTCCGCTCAAGCGTGCGGGCGGCCCGCAGGATCGCGGCTTCCGACCATCGCGGTCCGACGAGCTGGACGGAGACCGGCAGGCCGTTTTCGGCCAGCCCCATCGGCACGGCGATGGCGGGATGGCCGGTCAGGTTCCACGGGCTTGCCTGCAGCGGCCAGACGCCCGGGCGCGAAGTCGAGGCCACCGGCGGAGCGGTGCTGAGCGAGATCGCCGTCAGCATCATGTCACAGCTGCCGAACAGGTTGTCCACCGTGGCGCGAAGCCGTGCCCCCAACTGCCGGGCATCGATGTAGTCAGCCGCCCCGATGCCCGCTCCGATGGCGAAACGGCGCGCGGCGATGTTGCCGTATTCGTGCAGGCGACTGCGCAAATTCTCGCGGTGGATGGCAAAGGCTTCCGCCGCCATGATGATGCGGGCGGCCGCCGCGAACAGCCGGTACTCGGGCAGTTCCACCCCGACGATCGTCGCTCCCGCGTCCCTGAGCAGCCCTTCGGCACGGCTGATGGCGGCGCGCGTGTCGGAGTCGAGCGTCGCCTGGCTGCCGAAAAAGTCTCGCGGAACACCGATCGTGTGTCCGGCGACGCCCTTTTCGAGATCGGTCAAGTAGTCCGGCACCGGCTGATCCAGGCTGCCGGGGTCCGCCGGATCATGGCCCGCCATCACCTGGAGGGCGACCGCCGCATCGTGCACGGAGCGCGCGAGCGGACCGCAGTGGTCCAGACTCGGCGCCAGCGGGAACACGCCCCTGCGGGAGACACGGCCGAAAGTCGGTTTCAATCCGACCGCGCCGCACCAGGCGGCAGGACCACGGATGGAGCCCGTCGTGCAGGTCCCGGGCGCAAGAGGAACGAAGCCCGCGCCGATCGCCGCCGCCGAGCCGGATGAGGATCCGCCCGATTCGTGGCCGGGTTTCCATGGGTTGCGCGCAATCGGGAAAGGCAGGTCCGGCGACGGGCCGCCAAGCGCGAATTCGAATGTGTCGAGCTTGCCGATCAGGATGGCGCCGGCCGCCCGCAGCCGTTCGACGACTGCCGAATCCCGATCGGCCATGTGCCCGGACTGGATGTGCGACTGGCAGCTCGTTGACTGTCCCTCGACATCGTAGATGTCCTTGATCGCGAACGGAATGCCGTGGAGCGGCCCCTTGTCGTCACCCGCGCTCAATGCGCGGTCGGCAGCCCTCGCCGCCTCGATCGCCGCGCTCGCGTCAACGCTCAGGAAGGAGTGGACCTCCCCGTCGTCCCGGGCTATCCGGTCGAGGGTCGCGCGGATCAGTGTTTCGGACGTGGTCGAGCCGTCGCGCAAGGCAAGCGCCATCGCTTCGGCGCTGCCCCGGAGCGGCGCATCGGTGTTGCCACCGGCGACACCGGTGCCCGATCCGGACTTGAAGGCAAGCTGTTCAGTCAAGAGCCGGTTCCTGCTGCCTGAGAAGCTCTTCGCGGATCAGGGACATGAAGGAGCGCAGATGCGAATAGTCCTCGGCCGCTTCGTCCAGCCGGTCGGCGGGATAGTCGATCGCCTCGCGCTCGAAGGCTGCGACCAGGATCATTCTGCTTCGGTCGTCCGCAAATGTCATTGAACTCTCCAGCTCCGGCCTGGGGGCCGGAAAATCCGGCCCCCGTTGTCGTCCCTTACAGAAGGCCGGCTTCCTTGGCCGACGTCGTGTATGCAGCCTCGATATCGGTCAGCGTCTGGTCGACCGTCTTCTTGCCGGTCATGAACTCGACCACATTCTTCTCGATCGCATCGTTGATGAGACCGCGCCAGACCGTCGACGGGTTGGGCTTGGCGCCGTTCTGGATCGTCTCGATGGCACCCTTGGCCATTTCGGTTGGCTGGTATCCGTCGATCAGCCAGACGGCAAGATCGTTGTTCTCCTTGACCATCTCCGTATCACCGCCTTCGAGCGCGACGCGGAATGCGGCTTCTGCTTCCTCGTCGGTGATGTTCTTGGCGATGGCGATGCCATCCCAGGAGAACATCACGGCCGGAATGCCGCCGGGCACTGCCGCCGGTGCCGAAGCCGTGCCGATCAGCCCGATGACCTGGCTCTCGGCCGGGTCGTCCATCTTGGCCGCGCGCGACGCCCAGAAATTGGAGAAGGCGATCTTCTTCTGCTGAAACTGCTGCTGAACATAGGTCGCGTCGGCGACCAGATACTCCGGGTTCATGTATTCGGACAGCTTGCGCATCATTTCCAGCGTCTTGCGTCCGGCCTCGGAATTGACCGCGGGCGTGTTGTCGTCGTTGACGAATTCACCGCCATAGCCGACGAAGAGATTGTCGAAGTCGATGCCGATGTTCCAGTCAGCCATCCAGGTGGCGCCGAGCGGATAATCGACAACTCCGGCTTCCTTGATCTTCTTCGCCGCCGCCAGCACCTGCTCGTAGTCGGTCGGCACTTCGATGCCCAGATCGGCGAAGATGTCCTTCCGGTACATCAGGTGCTGCATGTTCACCATGAAGGCGATGGCCATGATCTTGCCGTCGATCTTGATCAGCTGGTTGGGATTGAGGCCCTGGCCGTATTTGGCCACCAGATCGTCGAGCGGACGGATGGTGTCCTGGTTGAGAAGCGGCACGATCGTGCCGTTGTGCACGCTGCTGATGTGATACAGCGCCGGGTTGGCGGCCAGCGCCGGAGCGCTCTTGGTGCGGACTTCCTGGTCAAGTTCCACCTGGACATTGCCGCATTCCTGCATGTTGTCGGCGATCGCCTTGTAGGCCGGAAAGGCCGAGGTGATGGCCTTGATCGGAATTTCGTTCTTGAAGGCGCAGTCAGCCGCAGCGGTGGTCGCTGACAGCATCAGCAGGGTCAGGCCCAGTGTGAATTTCTCGAATTTCATTTCAGCTCTCCTGGTTGATGGAAGTCCTGCAGCCTGTTTGCGACCGGCCCGTCGTCGTTCCTGTGGCGCCTACGGCTCGATCCTCTCCCCGGTGGTGGCGTCGAACAGATGGCAGATGGCGGCGGAAACCGTCGCGTGCACGGGGTCGCCGATGACGGCGCGGAATTCCTTCGGCGCCTTGACCGACAGCAGCGCGCCGCCGGCGTGCATGGTCACGATCGTGCAGTCCCCGAGAAGCTCGAGCGAGTAGACCTGCGCCGAAATCTCGCCCGCCGCGGTGGAGATTCCGGAATCCTCTGCCCGGAAGCCGAGGGTGACCGGTCCCTTGTGGTTCGTCGCCAGCCCCTCGATGCGGACCTTGTCGCCGGTGAAGACACCCTCCGATATCTCGCCGCTCAACAGGTTCATGGCCGGCGAGCCGATAAAGCCCGCGACGAAGGTGTTGGCGGGACGGTCGTAGATCTCGATCGGCGTGCCGACCTGCTGAACCGCACCGGCATTCATGACCACCACCCGGTCGGCCAGCGTCATCGCCTCGATCTGGTCATGGGTGACATAGATGGTGGTGGTGGCGAGCCTGTGCTGGAGGTTCTTGATCTGGGCGCGCGTCGATACCCGCAGCTTTGCATCGAGGTTGGACAGCGGCTCGTCCATCAGAAAGACCGTCGGCTCCCGGACGATGGCGCGGGCGAGCGCCACGCGCTGGCGCTGGCCGCCTGACAGCTCCGCCGGCTTGCGGTGGACGAAATCGTTGAGTTCCACCATGTCGACGGCGCGCTGCACCCGCTCCGTGTGGGTCGAGGGATCGACCTTGCGGACCTTCAGCGGGAAGCGAATGTTCTCCCAGACCGTCAGGTTGGGGTAGAGCCCGTAGGACTGGAAGACCATGGCAACGTCCCGGTCCTTCGGCTCAAGGTCGTTGACCCGCTTGCCGCCGATGAGGATGTCGCCCTCGCTCGCCGTTTCGAGACCGGCGACCATGCGCATCGTCGTCGTCTTGCCGCAGCCCGAAGGGCCCAGAAGCACGAGGAACTCGCGGTCGGCGATCTCGAGATCGAGCGACTTGACCCCTATGAACTGGCCCCACCGCTTGGTGACGCCCCTGAGCGTGATCGTTGCCATTTTGGTCTATCCTTTGACGGCGCCGGCGGTCAGGCCGCTGACTATCTGTTTCTGGAACGCCATAACCAGGAGGAACAGCGGCGCGGTGATGCTCACAGCCGCGGCCACGGCCTGGACCTGGTCGGTGGTGGTCGTTTCGGAATTGAAGAACTGGGTGATGGACGGCACCATCGTCTGGTTCTGCGAGTTGAGCAGCAGCGAGCAGATGAGGTAGTCGTTGTAGGCGAGCAGGAAGCTGAAGAGCCCCGTGGTCACCACGCCCGGCCACATCACGGGCATGATCACGCGGCGAAATGCCTCCATGTCCGAGCATCCGTCCACCCGCGCCGCCTCGTCGAGCTCTTTCGGAATCGACTGGAAGAAGGAGCGCAGCATCCAGATGGTGAACGGCTGGTTGATCGACACCAGGACGGCAATCACCGCGACGGGCTGGCCGTAGAGCGTCGGCGGGGTGGCTGTGAACAAGCCGAGGAAGGAGCCGATGATCGGGGCGTCCCAGAGCGGCTGCAGGATGTCGCGGCTGGCAATGAAGGGCGGCAGATAGCCGGTGACGAGCACCGAGTGCGGCAACGCCCGGAACACCAGCGCCAGGATCAGGAGCCAGAAGGCGACCGTGCTGGTCGACCGGGCGAGCCCGTATCCCGCCAGCGTGCCGACGGTGAGCGAAACCGTCGTCACTCCGGCAGTCACCAGCATCGTGTTGAGAAAGTTGCGATAGAAGCCGCGATCGAACCAGACCGACATATAGTGCTCGGTGGTCGCCCCGATCAAAGGATGCGCAAGATAGTCGACAAGCGGAATCTGCAGGGCGGCCGAGTCGACGGCGGAGAGCAGCGGCGGCAGCACAAACCACAGCCCGGCTCCCGCGGCGAGGACATAGAAGACGGCCGCCAGAAGCGTGCCCAGCAGTCCGCCTTCGTCGTCATCCTCGCCGGAAAATCCGAAAAGCCAGACCAGCAGGCCGCCGAACAGCGCCCCGAGCACGCTCGGACCGGTCACGCCGAATCCGGTGACCAGAACATAGAGCCACGCTGCATAGGCGACGCCCAGCACGGCAAGTCCGGCGCGCTTGCGGGCGAAGAACCGCACGGCGCGGCGGCCGAACAACCCGGGGACCTTGAGAATTGCGTAGAAGATCGCGCCGGCGATGCAGATGTCGAGGATGGAGATGCCGCCGCGGCGCTCGCGGGTGATGGGGCCGGTGATCACATCAAGTGCGCTCTCGGAGAAGGCGTCGAGCGGCAGCTTGAACGACATGGTGAAGATCCAGAGCAGCGGAAACAGCGCAAGGAAGCTCCAGAAGATCAGGAAGCTCACGCTGGCGATTCTGAGGCCGAAAGGCTGACGCATGGTGGTGTCGGACATGGTTTGGCTCCTAGGCCCGGTGATCGCGCCAGGCGCGGCGAAGGACGGGCAGGATGATCAGCACGATTCCGATCATCGTCAGCATCGACGAGGCCGACGCGCGACCGATGGCGCGGTTGCCTGAATCGTCGGGTTGCAGGAAATCGTAGGTGAGCCACTGCAGTGAAATGCGTTGCGACTGGGCATTGAAGGCGACGATCTCCTCGAACACGCGGTAGCTGTCCATCAGGTGAATCAGCGTGACGAAGACGATCAGCGGCAGCAGGTGCGGGATGATGACGTAGCGCAGCCGTTCGAAGCGGCTTGCGCCGTCGATCATCGCCGATTCGAGCGTGTCGCGATTGACCCCCTGAAGCCCGGCATAGAAGATCACGAAGGCAAAGGGCGCGATGTGCCAGACCCGATAGAACATCATCAGCGCCTCCACCGCCCAACCGTGGGTCATCACGGCGATATTGCGGTCCAGCATCGCCTCGATCAGGCGGGTGACGATGCCGTCTCCCACGAACAGCCAGTAGATCGAGATGCCGCCGATCACCGGGGTGATGATGTAGGGGAGCAGCGAGACGAAGATGATCGGACCCCGCATGCGCGCGGTCGAGTTGTTGACCGCCAGCGCGATGGCAAGTCCAAGTCCGAGCACGAACGGCAAGGTGATGAAGGTGAACGTGACGGTGAAGCGAAGGGCGCGCCAGAAGTCGATGCGCAGGATTGCGGCGGGGTTGCCGCTCGAAAACGCCTGCCAGACCACATCCGGCTCGACAACCGAACGGTAGAAGTCGAGCCCGACGAAATGCGTGGTCGTCACCGGCCTGCCGTTCTCGTCGAGCACCGCCCGCGACTTCAGCACCGTTTCGCATATTTGGGTGGGAAAGCCCGGCGAGCAGGTTTCCACTTCCACCGACTCCACGCTCGGAACCGAATGGAAGAAGCTCTGCCAGAAGACGCTGGCGAGCGGCAGCGCGATGAAGAGCACCATCAGAAAAATCGATGGTCCGACGAATTTCCAAAAGGTCTGGCGTCTCATCCTCGTCTCCCTCTCGCCCGCACTGTGTCGCGCCCCTAGATCACCTGAAGCCGGTCGAGCCGGATCTGCGCGGCACGGCGATGGCCCTCGAGCCCCTCGCTGCGCGCCTGGCGGGCGGCGGCCGGCGCGAAAGCCCGCACGCCATCCGCCTCAAGCCACTGATGGGTGGCGATCTTCAGATAGGTGCCGACCCAGAGCCCGCCGGTGTAGCGCCCGGCCGCCATGGTCGGCAGCGTGTGATTCGTGCCGGCGCACTTGTCCGAATAGACGACGCTCGCCAGTTCGCCGATGAACAGCGAGCCGTAATTTCTCAGCTTCTTGGCGAAGCCGCGCGCATCCGCGGTGTGAACCTGCAGGTGTTCGGCAGCAATGTGATCGGAATAGGCGATCATCGCCGCTTCGTCTTCCGCCACCGCGATCTCGCCGTAGTCCCGCCAGGCCGGGCCGGCGGTGTGGGCTGTCGACAGCGTTCCGAGCTGGCGCTCGATTTCGGTCGCAACCGCCTCGGCCAGGCCGCGATCGGTCGTGATCAAGCCGACCCGGGTCCGCACGTCGTGCTCGGCCTGGGCCAGCAGGTCCGTCGCGATGATCTCGGCGTCGCCGGTGCTGTCGGCCAGCACATAGATTTCCGAGGGGCCGGCAAGCTGGTCGATGCCCACGGGGCCGAACACCTGGCGCTTGGCCTCGTTGACGAATGCGTTGCCGGGTCCCACGATCTTGTCGACGGCGGGCACCGTTTCGGTGCCGTACGCCATGGCGGCGATCGCCTGCGCGCCGCCGATGCGGAAGACGCGGTCCGCGCCGGAAAGATGGCAGCCCGCGATCATCGCCGGATGCGCGTTGGGCGGCAGGCAGGCCACCACTTCGTCGACGCCGGCCACCTTTGCGGGGACAATGGTCATGACAGGAGCGGAGAGCAGCGGATAGCGCCCGCCCGGCACATACGCGCCAATGCGCTCGATCGGGATAACCCTGTGGCCGAGAAACGCACCGGGCGTGGTCTCGATCTCGAGCGGCAGGACGGTAGCCAGCTGCGCCTCGGCGAACCGGCGGACATTGGCGATGGCAAACTCCGTGTCTTCTCGGGTCTTCGGGTCCAGCCCGTCGACCGCGGCCTGGCGATCAGCCGCCGACACCTCGAAGGCCGCGAGCTCGCTGCTGTCAAACTTCATCGCATAGTCGGCAACGGCGGCATCGCCGCGCTCCCGCACGTCGGCGAGCACGCCGGAGACGATCTTCGCAACTTCGACATTGTCGCCGGAGGCGCTGCGCACCGGGGACTTGTAGAGGGAGATTCCGGGAAAGGTGTCGGGCTGGTTCATGCTGGTGACTTTCGGATGGGAACGGCTTCAGGATGCGTCGGCAACGACGATCATCTCGACCTTGAGGTTCTTGTTGGCAAGGTTCACCTGCGCACAGGCGCGCACAGGCGGATTGGCGGGGTCGACCCATTCGTTCCAGACCTCGGTCACCTCCTGGAAGTACATCAGGTGCGACAGCCAGATGGTGATATGGGCGATGCGGCTCTTGCTTGACCCGACGCTTTCAAGACGGCGCTCGATCTCCTGGAAGATGGCAGCGGCCTGCTCGGCGGCGGTCTGGTCATGCCGGATCGGCAGCGGCGGAATGACGGTCATGTGGGCCGTGCCGTTGACAACCGCGATCGAGGAGGAACGAACCGCGGAAAGGCCCTGCGCGTCCGCGGATTTGAGATGATGCCGGATCATGATGCCACCGCTGGAAAATCATAGAGCCTGGCGGGGTTGTCGCGCAGGATGGCGCCGAGTTCGCCCTCGTCGGTCGTGTAGTCGAGAAGCAGGTCGAGCAGCGAGGCATGATCGGGGACCGGCTCGCCCAGAACGGGAAGCATCGACTGTGGCCATTCGCTGCCCCAGACGACCTGGGTCGGCGCCGCGTCCAGAAAGGCGCGCGCGATCGGCACCAGTTCGGGCCACGGAGCCGGGCGCCTGTGGCGGCCCGCATAGGGAGCCGTCAGCTTGACCCAGCCGCGACCGCTGGCCAGAAGCCGGACCACCGCCTGCACCGCGGGATGATCGACCGGCAGCGCATCGATGAATTTGCCGTAATGGTCGAGCACCACATGACAGGGCAAGGCCAGAAGCCGGTCGACGAGGTCGGGCAGCTTGCGCCCGTCGGTCTGCAGATCGATGTGCCATCCAAAGGGCGCGATCCTGGCGGCCACATCCTCAAGCGCGTCGAGCGAAAGGATGCCGTTGTTCATCTCGAAGCGGATGCCACGCACGCCGGCGTCCGAAAGCCGCTGCAATTCGGCCTCCTCGATGTCGGGCTGGACCACGGCGACACCACGGGCAGTGCCTTCGAAGCTCTCGAGCGCCGCCAGCAGGTTGGAATTGTCCGCTCCGTGGGTGACCGACTGAATGACCACGGACCGCGACAGGCCGAGCCGGTTGCGGATCGCCCTGTTGTAATGCGGAACCGTGGCGACGGGCGGCGGGTAAGGCGTATCCTTGCGCGGCAGGAAGCGCGGCTCGAAGATGTGCATGTGGCAGTCGCACGCCCCATCCGGCGCCTTCAGCTTCGGCGGCGTCAGCTCCTGTTCCGGAACAGGGGCTGGTTTCAGTGTGGTCTGCGCGACGGCCATCCTCGAAAATCCTCTGGGTCATTCGTGTTCATGGCACCGTCACAAAAAATGAACAGCTTTGCAAGAACTTTTTTCTGATGGGTTGATGTTGGCTTATTTGCCACCTATAACCAAATCATCGCAGGAGTTTTATATGCAGCGCCTGCTCACAACAATTTAAGAACAGCTTTGCAAGAGGTGAAACCGGTGGGAATTCTGCACGAAGGCCGCTGGAACGGCGGAGACGACAGGCAGATCGGCGCATCCGGCTGGGAACCGCGACAGGAGCACCTGCGCGGAACCGTTTCGGCCAAGCCCGATGGCGGCGCGCTGCCTGCGGTCGCGGGCCGCTACCATCTGATTGACTGCCCGGGCTGTCCCCTCAGCCACCGCGTCACCATGGCGCTGCGGATGAAGGGGCTCGAAGGGTCGATTTCGACGGCGCGGGTCAGACCCGTCATGGGCCCCAATGGCCGTGAATTCGAGACCGGAGATCACCCGGTCGATCCCGTCACCGGCTTCCGCTTTCTTTACGAGGCCTACATCGCCACCGATCCGACCTACTCGGGTCGCGCATCCACCCCGGTCTTGTGGGATCGTCACCAGGGGCGCATCGTCTCGAACTGCTACAGCGATATCTTCGGCATGGTGAACGGCGAGTTCGAGGCGTTTGCCGAAAGGCGCGTCGACTTCCGGCCTGAAGACCTGCGAGACGAACTTGCGGCGGAGTTGTCCTGGCTCGGCCAGAATTTCACCGGCGCGGTCTATCGATGCGGCTTCGCCCGCGACCAGGCCGTCTTCGACGACTATGTGGAGCGGATCCGCACTGCCGTGAGCCAGCTCGACGCAAAGCTCGCCGACCGCCTCTATCTGTTGGGCGATCGCGTCACGGAGGCGGATCTGGCGCTGCTGGCCTGCCTGCTCCGGTTCGACGCCATCTACCTCCCGCTCTTCCAGTGCACCAGCGCGCGCATTGCCGATCACCCGGTGATTTGCGCCTATGTCGATCGGATGCTGGCGCTTCCCGGCATTGCCGAAAGCTTCGACATCAACGCGTCGATGACGCACTATTACCGCTCCCACGCGCACATCAATCCGACCCGCATCGTGCCGCCACAGCCGTCGCTCGGCTGGACGCTGCCCGCTGTTTGCAACTCCCGCGGCGCAACGTATTAGTTGCTGAACGGAAAGATGGCGCGGAGTGAGCGGATGAGTGAAATGGACGTCAACGACAAGGGCCGGCGCAGTGCGTCATCGGCCGATGTGGCGGCGCTCGCGGGGGTTTCGAGAGCGACCGTGTCGCGTTGCTTCACCGATGGCACCTCGGTCAAGGGCGACACGCGCCAGCGGGTGCTCGCCGCCGCCCGAACGCTGGGCTATGAGCCCAACCTGCTCGCCCGCATGCTGAACAAGCAGGAAAGCAACATCGTCGCGGTCCTGACCTCCGACTTCGCAAACCCGTTCCAGCCAGCCCTGATGGAAGCGCTGACGAGCGGCATGCGCGCCGAGCAACTCACGCCCCTGCTGCTCAAGGGAACCTCGCCCATGGAATCGGCTGACGAGTTGATCCAGCTCGCGCTGTCCTACCGGGTGGCGGCGATTGTGGTTACCGTTCTCAACGCTTCGCAGCGGATGATCGAGCGCTGTTTCGAGGCGCATGTCCCGCTGATCTTCCTCAACCGGGTGGCGGAGGATACGCCGGCGACCTCGGTTTGCCTGAACTCCCGCAGCGGCGCCCGGCGCGTTGCCGAAATCTTCGTCGAAAGCGGCACAACCCGGATCGGCATGATCTCGGGAAATACGGGCTCCTGGACCAATTCGATGCGGCGCGGCGGCTTCCGTGAGCGCCTTGACGAACTGGGCCATGACCTGCTTGGCCATATCCAGGGCGATTTCTCCTACCAGAGCGGTCACAAGGCCGCATTGCAGCTGATGGCCGACTTTCCCCGGCTGGACGCGATCTATGCCTGCAATGATGCCATGGCCTTTGGCGCCATGGACGCCATCCGTTTCGTCCGCGGCGCGCGCGTGCCGGACGACATCTCCGTCGTCGGCTTCGACGACGTGCCGGTCGCCGCATGGGGCGCCTACCGGTTGACGACCATCCATCAGCCCGTGGCGCAGATGGTCGAACAGACCATCCAGATCCTCAAGCGCCCGGACCGCGGCCTCGGCCTCTCCGAACAGGTGTTCCTGTATGACGGCCACCTCGTCCAGCGCGACACCACACGCCCGGTCACCCTGCGCGAGGGCGAGAGCGATGAAACCACAGACCCAGCCAAAACAGACGCCAGATAAGGATTTCCAATGACCGTCCAGTATCTCAAGCAAGGCAAACCCGAGAGCGACCGCGCCAAGGACGATGCGCAGGTGCGTCATACGGTCGAGACCGCACTCAAGGACATCGAGACAAGGGGCGACGCCGCGCTGCGCGACATGAGCGCCAGGTTCGACGGCTATACCCCGGAAAGTTACCGGCTGAGCCAGGAGGAGATCGACGGGTTGATCACCGAACTGAGCGAGCGCGATCTCGAGGACATCAGGTTCGCCCAGGAACAGGTGCGCAATTTCGCCCGCGCTCAGCGCGCCACGATGACAGATCTCGAGGTCGAGACGATGCCGGGGGTTGTTCTCGGCCACAAGACCATACCGGTCCAGTCGGTCGGCTGCTACGTGCCTGCCGGCAAGTTCCCGATGGTCGCCTCTGCGCATATGTCGGTGGCCACCGCCTCGGTTGCCGGCGTGCCGCGCATCGTCGCCTGCACGCCGCCCTTCAAGGGCCGGCCGAATGCGGCGGTGATCGCGGCCATGCATCTGGGCGGCGCCCATGAGATCTATGTTCTCGGCGGGATCCAGGCGATCGGCGCCATGGCGATCGGCACCGAGACGATCAAGCCGGTGCACATGCTTGTGGGCCCCGGAAACGCCTTCGTCGCGGAGGCCAAGCGCCAGCTCTACGGCCGCGTGGGCATCGACCTCTTCGCCGGCCCCACCGAAACGATGGTCATCGCCGACGACACGGTGGACGGCGAGCTTTGCGCCACCGATCTGTTGGGCCAGGCCGAACACGGCTACAATTCGCCGGCCGTGCTGCTGACCAATTCCGCGGCACTGGCCCGGTCGACCATGGACGAGATCGACCGGCTGCTGCAGATCCTGCCGACAGCGGAAACGGCGAGGCGGAGCTGGGAGGATTACGGCGAGGTCATCCTCTGCGACACCTATGACGAAATGCTGCAGATGGCCGAGGAGATCGCCAGCGAGCATGTTCAGGTGATGACCGACCGCGACGACTGGTTCCTCGACAACATGACCACCTACGGCGCGCTGTTCCTGGGTGCGCGAACCAATGTCGCCAATGGCGACAAGGTCATCGGAACAAACCATACGCTGCCCACCAAGAAGGCCGGCCGCTACACCGGCGGTCTCTGGGTCGGCAAGTTCCTCAAGACCCACAGCTACCAGCGCATCACCACCGACGAGGCGGCCGCCCATATCGGCGCCTACTGCTCGCGGCTGTGCATGCTCGAAGGCTTCGTCGGCCACGCCGAGCAGGCCAATATCCGCGTGCGCAGATATGGCGGCCGCAACATCCCCTATGGCGAGGCGGCCGAATGACGCCTTCGCGCTTCGACCTGACGGGCCGTCGGGCGCTTGTCACCGGCGCCGGTCGGGGCATCGGGCGGGCGATCGCCGCAGCACTTGCCGAAGCGGGGGCAGAGGTCACCCTGCTGGCCCGCACCGGCGCCGAAGTCGAGGCCGGTGCGGCCGAAATCCGGGCCGCCGGCGGCAGGGCTCGGGCCGAGATCTGCGACGTCACCGACGTCGCGGCCTTCGCGGCCCTGATTGCTGCCGGTCCGGTCTACGACATCTTCGTCAACAACGCGGGCACGAATCGGCCAAAGCCGCTGAGCGACGTCACGGAGGACGATTTCGACGCGGTGATCGGGCTCAATCTGCGCGCGGCCGTGTTTGCCGCGCAAGCGGTCACCGCTCGAATGATCGCCGGGAAAAAGCCCGGCTCGGTCATCAACATCTCATCCCAGATGGGCCATGTCGGCGCCGCCAACCGGACACTCTACTGCGCGTCCAAATGGGCGATCGAAGGTTTCACCAAGTCGCTGGCCGTCGAGCTCGGTTCCCATGGCATCCGCGTCAACACGATCTGTCCGACCTTCATCGAGACGCCGATGACCCGGCCCATGCTCGCCGACCCGGCCTTCCGCCGCTCGGTCATGCAGAAGATCAAGCTCGGCCGCCTCGGCAGGCCCGAAGACGTCGCGGACGCCGCGGTGTATCTTGCGTCGGATGCCTCCAGCCTGATGACCGGCTCGGCGCTCATGCTCGATGGCGGCTGGACCGCGGACTGAAGGGCGGATCCGGGAGCGATCCATCACCAACCCGCCGCCGGAACGGCCCGGCTCATGCGCCCTTCAGGGCGGCGATACCCTTGCCGCTTGTCAAAAGCAGCGATTGGTCCGAGCCGATGACGAAGACCGTCATCCCCGCATCCTTCCAGCGCGCGAAGCGAGCTGGCGTCCCCAGGAAGATGCCTGCCGCCCGCCCGGCCCGCTTCGCGGCCGCGATGACCTTGTCGATCGCCATGTCGAGTTCGGGCGACTCCATCTCGCAGCCGAGCGACAGCGACAGATCGGCCGGTCCGACGAACAGCACGTCGATATCAGGGTTGCCGGCAATGGCGTCGAGTTCATCGAGCGCCGACGCGTCCTCGATCTGGGCCATGATCACGTTGTCCGCGTCCATCCGCTGCCGATATTCGACCGCAACGGCCGTTCCGTAGTCGCCGGCCCGACCCGAGGGCGAAAATCCCCGCGCCCCGCGCCCGTATCTGACGGCATCGGCGAGCGCGCCCGCATCCGCGCCGTTGCGGACATGCGGGGCCATGACGCCCGAACAGCCGAGATCGAGCGCCGGCCAGATCGCCGATGCCACAACCCCGGTCGACCTGATGAGCAGCGGCAGGCCGGCGGAACGGGCGCCAAGCGCCATGCGGTCGAGATCGGCAATGCCGATCGGACCGTGCTCCATGTCGGCGACCGCGAAGTCGAGCCCGGCAAGGCCCAGTATTTCCGCGATGGCATGAGCCGGCGTCTTCTGAAAACACCCGACGACGCATTCTCCCTCATGGATCCGCTTGCGCAAACTTTGCTTCATGTCCTGCCACCTCGCCCGGAGCGCTCGAGAGACGGCACCCCCGTCCCTCTGTTGAAGATAATGATGAACAGCTTTGCATACATGGGACGAGGTGTCGAGCGCAGCCTTGAGATGACCTGATTGCCCGGCCGATTGCCGCGCCGGCCTGCATTGGCTCGTAAGGCGGTGAAGGCTGACGAAAACCGGACGCGCCGCCGTCTCTGCTTCCACAACGGAAATGACCTGACGGGATCAGAATATGCTGTGATTTTCGCGACAGATGACCCGCTCCGTGCTTTCGGCTCCGTGCTTTCGGCAAGGTCAACGTCCTCCAGTCCCAAACCGCCGCGAGGGATGGTCATGATCGCCGGGGGTGGCCGCCGGGCGGGCCGAATCGGGCACCTCGCCGCTCCGGAAAGTCGGCGCATAAAGTTGACACATATTTGCAAACGTGTTCATTATCGCCGAAATCATCCTGCAAGCTAGTGAACGGAAGCATCGTCATGGGAATACGGGCCTCGATCAGACCACCACTCCTGCCGGGAGACGGACAGAAGAGCGGATGGAACGCCATTCTCGAGGATCGGCCGACCTCGCCGCTTCAGGGCAACCACACCGCGGAGTGGGTGGTTGTCGGAGCAGGCTTCACGGGCATTTCGTGCGCACGGCGGCTGGCGGAGCTCAGGCCGAACGACAGGATCATCCTGGTGGATGCCCTGCCCCTCGGCTTTGGTGCTTCGGGGCGCAATTCGGGCGTGGTCACCGAATCGCTCGCTCCGGAAGGCGGCATCAAGGGGCTGTCGCTTGACCGCGCGCGGCAGAAGACCAGGCTGATGAACGCCGGCACCGAAATGCTGCGTCGGCTCACCCGGCAGCACGCCATCGCTTGCGACTGGTCCGACAAGCCGCGCATCAAGGCGAGCACCAATCCCGTCGGCGAGAGCTATCTCCGCGGCCTGAAGGAAGGCTACGAGAAGGTCGGCACCCAGGTGGACTGGGTTTCGAAGGAAGAGGTGCGCCACCAGCTCGGCACCGATTTCTACGGGTCCGGCATCGCCATCCACGGCAACGGCATCGTCCAGCCGGCCGCACTTCTGCGCGGCCTTGCCGACGCCCTGCCTGGCAACGTCATCCTCGCCGATGCGTCTCCGGTCATCGAGATGTCCAGCGAGGCTCCGTTCCGGGTGACGCTTCCCGCCGCCACGATCACCTGCGAGAAGGTGATGCTGTGCAGCAATATCTTCCTGCCGCAGTTCGGCTTCGGCCGCGGCCGCTACATGTTCCTCGCCACCCATGCGAGCCTGACGGAACCCATGTCCGCAGAGCAGGCGGCGGGCTTCCCGGTCAACGAGCCCTTCTCGCTGGTCCCGGCGATCCACGGTGCGGCCTCGCTGCGGCGAACTGCGGACAACCGGATTCTCATGCGCAAGTCGACCAATTATGCCCAGCCCGACCTCAGGTTCGATGGCGAGGCGCTCAGCGAGGTGCGCAAGGCACACCGGAAAGCCATCGATGATCGGTGGCCGGCGCTGCGCGAACTGCCGATCGCGCACACCTGGGGCGGGATCGTCTCGTATCCGGCGAACCATGGACAGATGTTCGGGAAGTTCGGACCGGGCCTCTACGCGTCGTCGTCCTGCTGCGGCATCGGTGTCAGTCTGGGAACCATCTCGGGCACGCTGCTCGCGGACCTCGCCTGCGGCGAAGGGTCGGAGTTGCTCGATCTGGTCCAGGCCGTGCCTGCGCCCACGCCCATGCCGCCCGAACCCTTCCGCCGCTACATCGCGGAAAAGGCACTGCGAAATTCGACCCGCAAATGCCAACCCGACTGACGCCTGGGCTCGACGATCGACCGCCAAACGAGGGTGCCGGCCGGACGTCGCCAGCCGCGCCCGGCGTTGCCCTGGGGAACGGTGACCCAGCGGCAGGAATCGCAGGGGAAGCCCTGCCCGGTCGCCGTCCGGATGGGTGTTGATGCCTTCGACCGCGATGCTGCTGCACTGCACGGCGGGCGGCAGGCGTCCGATTTTCGGCGTCGCCACGGATGACATCAGCTTCGCCGGCTGAGATGCCTTGTGTTCAGGCTCGGATCGATCCCGACCGCCCGCACGAGGCGGCCGCGTTCAACCTCCGCGCACGACCATGCCTGAATCCCGATGGCGCCGAAGACTGTCGATTGCTGACTTGAATTGATGGACTGGCTGGGGCCTGCAGTCCAAACTTAGGACTTCTCTGCTTACAAGACATTGACAAAGCTATTAAATTAATGTTTTCTAATATTCATGTACAACAGTCTCGTACGACAGTCCGGGGTGAAAGATTATCACTACCATTGCCATCCCCACAAAACCTGTTGGCGGATAACGTCAGTTATTCGACTGATCAAACTGGCAATTTCAAGCGGAAATAATTTCCGCTTGAAATTGCCCACCGGACTGCGTGCACGGCGCAGGTTGTCGAATAGGTGCTCGTTCAAGAGTTCGTCGCGCATCCGGCCATTGATGGATTCAACGAACCCGTTGCCACAGGCTTTGCCAGCCTCGGCCTTACCTTCGTCCTTGGCCCGACCGTCATCGGCATCGCCTGGATCAGCTACCGGCCACTTCTGGGTGGACTGATTCTGATCATCGGCTTCGTGGCCGCGGCGGCCTTCTTCTACTTTGGCAAACCCATATCTGCAGCCAAGACGCAGGAGGTGCCTGCAGCCATCTGATCGGACCTGCGACCCAAGAGGCATATCTGAAAGGAATATGGAGCTCTGAACCCGGTTCACCGGCCGCATCGGCAGTCTGGAGTTTTGGAAAGGATCGGGCTCCTGATAGCGGTCAGCCGTTCAACGAAAATGTTCGGAAAGACCACGATTCGAACTCGCACAACGAGCGCTACGGAACCGTACGTGCGCCAAGGCCATCAAAGACTGGCGCTCGGCATCGGCACCTACTGTCGACATCTTAGACATTCATCAAGATTCGCCACCGATCAGACTTGCATCTCTCCGCTGACGCCGCAGCCCGAAGGCGTCTGGCTCGATAGGACAATACGAAAATCGGCGCGAACGGTTAGAAGGTGGTGCGCACGCTTGCCGCGAGCCAGCTGCTCGTCGTCTCGCCGGAGCTGGTGACATTGCCGACGATTGAGAAGGTCATGTCTCCGAAGGTTGCTTCGGCCCCGATGGCGGCCCGCACCCAGTCCTGCTGGTAGGGGGCTGCCGCCAGCTCGAAAGCGCCCAGCCCGATAACCTCGCCGGTGACATTGCTGCCGCTCTCCTGGAAGCGGTGGACCGCCTCCAGCGTGCCGATAACGCTGACCTTTTCTGAAACCGGAACGCGGGCATCAAAGCCGATTCTGGCCTGCGTTGTGCTGTCGCAAAGCTTGTTGAAGCTCGCCGGAAACGCCCCGCCCGTCTCGGTATAGCCGTCCATGCAGCCGCGCGCGTGCGATCCTTCGACAAAGGGCGAGAAATGGGAGACCATGTTCTCCCACTGCAGGCGGCCGCGGATGCCGAAGCCGGAAAGATCGGTCTTGCCGGCGGAACTCGCGATCAAGCCTCCATTGGCCACGTAATTGCGTGTGATATCGGCGCTGCCAGTCAGCGCCGTGCCCGTCAGCACGCCCCAGAGGCCGCCGGCATTGGTGGGATAGAGCTGACCTATCGCTTCGAGCTTCGCATAGGTGCTCAGGGCGTCGGTGATGCCTCCGAAGGCGGAATTCTGCCGGTTGCCGGTGATGCCCAGGGCACCGTTGATCTGCACCGCGCCGAAATTGCGCCCGACGCCGAGCTCGCCCAGCGCCACCGAGCCGTCGCGGGCGCCGTGATCGTCCCGGCCCAGATCTCCGTTGATCCAGGCGATGTTGCGCTGTGCCGGCGCGCGCCGGTCGAGCGGCCGGCTGCCCGCGCCGTTGAGCAACAGGCCGACGCTGTTGACCGTGGTCGCATTGGTGACAGCCGCGTGGCCCAGGGTCGCGTTCAAATCGGTCAGGGTGATCAGGCCCATGCCGCCACCGCCGCCCGAATTGTCGCCGCCGCCGGCGTTGTCTCCACCACCGGAATTGTCGCCGCCGCTGCTGTCGCCGCCACCGGCATTATCGCCACCCCCCGAATTGTCGCCACCGCTGCCGTCGCCGCCACCGGCATTATCGCCACCGCCCGCATTGTCGCCGCCGCTGTTGTCGCCACCGGATGTGTCGGTGACGTAGCTGCAGGTGGATGGACCGGTCCCGTTGCCACGGGCAATGTAGAGGTCGGAGACAAGGAAGGGAGGCCGGAACACGGGAGAGGTCTTGCCGACGATAACGCTGCCGTCACAATTGGTCGCAGCGGCCGTGTAGGTGCTGCCGTCAAGAATGCTCACCCCGCTTGACCGGAGCCACGCCTCGACGGTCACCAGGCCGCTGGTCTCGTCCCAGCGGAAGCCTGAGGGATAATTTGGCGGATCAATATCGCCGACCAGAACCTGGCCGTTGCCTGAAACAGCCCGAGCGATCGATCCGCGCTCGGTTTGTCCGAGGGTGGATATGACGCCGTCCTGCCAACGAACGGCAACCTGGTGGCCACCCAGGTCCGAACTGCCTGCGATCACCCTGCCATCGTAGGACACATCAAACGCGTAGGAGTGGCCGGCTCCGAGAGTTTCAAGCGCCGTCATGCCTGTGGAATCGGTCCACGAAAACGCCCGCTGATTGGGTGCGTTCGAGCCGGAGGATACGCCGACCGCCACTGCGCCATCACCGGAGGTGGCATAGGCCACCGCGGATGCTTCCAGCTCGTCCAGCGAACCGAGGCTCTGCATGCCGCCCGCCTCGGTCCAGCGCATCGCGCGAAGCCGCCCATTCATATCGTCGGCCGATCCGACGATCACGTTGCCGTCGGCTGAAATGCCGAGCCCGGATGAATTGTTGGACCCCAACGATCCAAGATCTTGAAACCCGCCCGCGGCCGTCCAGCGATAGGTCCTGCTCCCATAGGGTTCCGTTTCCAGAACACTGTTGAGTGCCGATCCGGTGAAAACACTGCCGTCACCTGAAATGCCCTGCACATCCATCTTTTGCAGGATTCCGCGCGCGACACCCCCAAGCGGCGTAAATCCGGTAGCCTCGGTCCAGACCACTCCATGTCTCGTCGGGGTGCCATCGGTAGGATCGGTATTGGCAATGACGACTGAACCGTCATCCGAAACGCCCGCAGCTATGACGCGGGTCTGCGTGTTGAGATATTCCTGGGCGCCCGCCGGCATCGCAAAAAGCCAGGCACTGCCGAGCGCCGTGGCACTGAGCAGGGATTTCAAGTCTCGAGAGTTCATCGGTACCCCTGACAGAACGGCAATGGAAGGTCGGCCGGCGGCCGAGGGAATGCGAAAGCGTCACCTGAGCTCCGTTCCCCTGCGGTGCCTGCAATGCACCCTGCCAAAATGACCTTGACCCGCATCTGCCGGTATCCCCTGAACAGGGGACGTCGATGAGCATTTTGCGGAAGACGCGCTAGCGGCGATGCGCTAGCTTTCGGTCTCTTGAGTTAGAGACCTGTCATTGGAATACCGAAAGAGCTCGTTCCTGAGTGTCATGGCCGCCGGGCTTGCGGCGGCTCTTCTGGCTGCCGCGGCCCTCTACATCGCACTCGCCCAGCCCTGGATGGGGGTCACCCTTTCGGGCCAGAATGTCGAGCGGGGATTGAGGGTCGTCGCCGTTGATCCGCACGGGCCAGCCATGGGCCTCGAGCCGGGCGACTATCTTCGCAAGGTTGCCGGTGGCGGGCAGGAAGTGACCCTGCAGCCCTTCGACGCGGTCGAGGAGCCGGATGCCGCCAAGACCTATGCGGATTATCGGAATTTCTTCGTCCGCCAGCACCAGATCGCAAACATTGTCCGATCCGGAACGGTCACCTTCACATTGGCGGACGGCTCGACGACGAGCTTCGAGCCGGGCAGTTCACGGCCGGTTGCCACATTGCCCATCGTCTTCTGGATCCAGCTGCTCGCCGGCATCACCAGCGCGCTCATCTCCGGCTGGGCGCTCGGCTTCCGCCAGAATGTCCTTGGGGTAAGAATTCTGCTGCTGAGCAACGCCGCCCTGCTGATCGGCTGCTTTCCGACCGCCATCTACACCTCCCGTGAGCTCGCCCTCGACGGCCACCTGTTCCGCGCGCTCTCGGCGCTCAACTCGTCCGGATCGCTGGGCTTCTGCGTGCTGCTGCTGGCGCTGTTTCTGGTCTATCCGCGCAGCCTGGTGCCGATGTCCATGCTCGGCGTGCTTGCCGCAGTCTTTGCCGTCTGGAGCGTCATCGAATTCTTCCAGATCGGCCTTTCGGTGCCGGGCGTGGCGCGATATCTGCCGATCACGCTGACCGCTTCGGCGGCGTTTCTTGCGGCAGCCCTGCAATATCTGCGCGCGAGGGGTGACCCGCAGACCCGCACGGCGCTCGGCTGGTTCGGCTTCTCGCTGGCGCTCTGCATTGCCATTTTCAATCTGTTTTACACCATCCCGCCTTTGCTGGACCGCGAGGCCTATGTGCCGCCGGTGGCAGGCTTCGCCATAGCGCTCGTCCTGTTTGGCGGCATGACGCTCAGCGTTATCCGCTATCGCCTGGCGGATATCGAGATATGGACATTCCGCTTGCTGCTTTACGGCGCGGGCGTCGTCGCCTTCGCCATCGTGCACATTCTCCTCATCTCGGTGACCTCGCTTGATGAAGTCCCGGCTTTTGGCATTTCCGTCGTCTCGGTGAGCGTGCTGTTCATTCTCCTGCGCGCGGCGATAACCCGGCATTTCCTGCCCCGGCAAAATCTGCAGCGGCAGATGTTCGAGGAGGTGGTGAACGTGGCGATGACCGTTCCCGACGCTGCGCGAAACCGGAAGTGGCAGGACCTCCTCCTCCGCGCCTTCGGCCCCCTGCAGATGGAGAGTACGGCGGATTCGGATGCCCCGCATTTTGAGGCTGACGGACGCTCTCTGAGCATCCCCGGCGGCGGTCTGGTCTCGCCGCTCAGGCTCGTTCGCGCGGGCACCGCGGTGGCGCCGTTTTCGCGACGCGACGTCAATCTGGCGGGCGACCTCTACGAGATGCTGAGGCATTCCGGCGCCAGCCGCGACGCCTATGCCCAGGGCATAGCCGAGGAACGGGCCCGCATCGGGCGCGACATGCATGACAATATAGGCGCGAAGCTTCTGAGCGCCCTGCACGGCACGAAGCCCGAAAGCAAGGACGCCATGATCCGGGATGCGCTGTCGGATCTGCGGGATATCATCAACAATGTCACCGGCGTTCCGCAATCGCTCGATGAAAGCCTGGCCGAATTGCGGCTCGAGACCGCGGA
Source organism: Hoeflea marina (assembly GCF_003182275.1). Lineage (GTDB taxonomy): Bacteria > Pseudomonadota > Alphaproteobacteria > Rhizobiales > Rhizobiaceae > Hoeflea > Hoeflea marina. The sequence continues at coordinate 621,789 of NZ_QGTR01000002.1, read as the reverse complement.
AAGGCTTTTCGCGGCCGGCATCGCCCTGCGCTGGTCCTCGCATGGCGCCGACGATGCACCCGTCTCCCCCGTCGCCGCCAATGCCTTGCGCTCGATCATTCGCGAGGCGGTCAGCAACTCCATCCGCCATGCAAACGCCAGCAGCGTCAGTGTCGCCATCGGCCACGCCGACGATCGGCTGGAATTGACCATCAGCGATGACGGGCAGAGCACTGCCGGCGATCAACCGCGCGACGGCGGCAGCGGCACCGGGCTTGCCGGCATGCGCGTAAGGCTCGCCGGGCTCAAGGGGCGGATGGAAATCATCGAGAGCGGCCCGGGCTTCACCCTGAAGGCGCAGTTCTCTACAGTCGAGGGGATGCACCCATGAAGCACGTCTTGATCGTCGAGGATGTGTCGGAAACGCGGATCTGGCTCGGCGAGGTTGCGCGCGCAGCCTTTCCCGACTGTACCGCCACCATGGCCGACAACCTGCGCGCCGGCCGGGCGGCGGTCGACCGCTTCGTCTTCGACCTGGCCCTGATCGACCTCGGGCTGCCCGACGGCAACGGCCTGGACCTGCTCTCGCATCTGCGCCAGTCCGGCGCGCCGACGCTTGGTGTCGTCACCACGGTGATGGCGGACGATGCCAACATCGTTGCCGCGCTGTCGCGGGGGGCGAGCGGCTACCTGCTCAAGGAACAGCCCGCCGAACGCATTGTGCTGCAACTTACCCAGCTTGCCGAGGGTGTTCCCGCACTGTCGCCGTCGATCGCACGACGCATCATGGAGCACTTCCGCCTGACCGGGCCGGTGTCCGAAGAGACATCAAAGCTGACGTCACGGGAGCGCGAGGTTCTGGCCCTCATCAGCCGCGGACTGCGCAATTGTGACGTTGCCGAGTCCCTGGCCGTGTCGGAAAGCACGATCGCCAGTCACCTGAAATCGATCTACAGGAAACTCGGGATTTCCTCCCGCGCCGAAGCCACATGGCATGCCACGCGCATGGGCCTGACGCCGGGAGATCCGGGGATGCTGTGATATCGCACCTTGATGTCACAGCTTCTGCGACCTGACGGACTTAACTATGCGAATGGATGCGAGAAATCGAAAAGCGTCCCACCTAACCCTTCGCCAGCCTATCGTTTGAACCCTGACACCTTTTTCATCACCGGTTGCAACCATCGAGCGGCCAACCCGGAGTATTGGACCGCCACAAGCCCCGCATCAAGGTCGACGGACAGGTGGTTTCTGCAGGCGTTTAAGCGTCGATATAGATTGTCGCCCTGCTATTGCAGCAGGTTTGCAGAACATACTGTTTGCCAGCTGACGATAGAGAACACTGCTGATGTGCCGACATACGCTCTGAGCCAAGGCTGGGAACATGGGCGTACGAAAGTCGTGTAAGACAGTCCTGTACCACAGTGCCTGAATCTTGATTCCCAGCTAAAACACAAGTGCTGGAAAACCTGGATTCTTGACTTGAAAATGAAAGCTTGGCTGGGGCGCCTGGATTCGAACCAGGGATGGCGGTACCAAAAACCACTGCCTTACCGCTTGGCTACGCCCCAACAGGGTCCGGAGGCCGGTCCCGCAGGTTACGCCGGATCTCGCTCCGAAGTGTGGCGGGGATAGCAAAATGCGCGGCCGTCCACAAGCATTGTCGTGCGGCCGGGCCGACAAATTCGCCCCAAAGAAAAACCGCGGGGTGCCTGGGGCGCCCCGCGGTTCATGATGGTGTCGTCGCGGTGCCGGCCAGACGGATTGCGTCGTGCCGGACAGTCTCAGCGGCGGAACAGGCTGGCGAGCTGCCAGCCGGCCGGCACGATCGCCGCGGCCAGCGCCGCCTTGATCACGTCGGTGTAGATGAACGGGCCGACGCCCCAGGCAATGGCCTTGTCGGCGCCGAAGACGAGCGCGATCCAGGCAGCGCCCAGAGCGAGAATGATGGCCGAGCCGGCGAGATTGACGCCGAAGAGCTTGAGCGGGTTGCGGTCAAGGCCGCGGTCGGCGGCATAGCCGGTCAGGCCGGCGGCAAGCACGAAGCCCGCCAGATAGCCGGTGGTGGGACCGGCGAAATAGGCCAGGCCGCCGCCATTGGTGAAGACCGGCAGGCCGAGAGCGCCCTCGACCAGGAAGGCCGCCAAGGTCGCGACCGCCAGGTTGCGGCCATAGGCGGCCGCGATGGTGAAGATCGCCAGCGTCTGCAGCGTGGCGGGCACCGGAAAGAACGGCACGGTGATCTTGCCGGCGAGTGCGATCAGCATCGAACCGGCAATGACCAGGCCGGCATAGGTGGCAAGACGCGCCGCCTGGCCCGAGGGCATGTGGGTTTGAGCAAACGAGCGGGCGGGAGCAAAAGCCATGGTCATCGACCTCCAAATTGATGGCAGGCAACGGATTTTCCCGTTGCCTCTTACCGTTTCTATATTGGTTTCCCCCGGTGACGGCAAGCGGCCACGGCCACTCTTGCCCCACCCTCCACAGCCCGGGGCACAGCGCGCGGCCAGCCGGCGGGGAGGCGCCCGGGGCCGGCCACGCGAGATTGAATTCGCTGCCGATGCAGGCTAGGCAGGGTGCGGCCGAACCAGGCCAGACCTGCGCCCAGGGCGCGCGGGCGGCGCCCCTGCCCGCCCCATCCGGAGCTTGCCGTGTCAGATCCCAATTTCGTCCGCGACTTCGATCCCGCCCACGGCCAGTCGGTGCCTGTCGCCGAGGCGATTGTGCGGGTGACGGCGAACAATTCAGGGCCGATGACCTTTCACGGCACCAACAGCTACATCCTGGGCCGCGACACGCTCGCCGTCATCGATCCCGGCCCGATCGACGAGGCGCACTGGGCCACGCTGCTCGCTGCCATCGGCGGCCGTCCGGTCAGCCACATCTTCGTCACCCACACCCACCGCGACCACTCGCCACTGGCGGCCAGGCTGAAGGCCGAGACCGGAGCGGTGACGGTGGCGGAAGGCCCGCACCGCGCCGCCCGGCAGCTGCATGTGGGCGAGATCAATCCGCTGGCCGAGAGCTCCGACATGGACTTCCGGCCCGACATCGCCGCCGCCCACGGCCAGATGATCGATGGCGACGGCTGGCGCATCGAGGTGCTGCACACGCCAGGCCACACCGCCAATCACGCGGCCTTCGCGCTCGACGGCAGCGGAATCGTGTTTTCCGGCGACCATGTGATGGCCTGGGCGACCTCGATCATCGCGCCGCCCGACGGTGCCATGAGCGACTACATGGCCTCGCTCGACATGCTCGCCCAGCGCCGCGACACCATGTACTTCCCCGGCCACGGCGGACCTGTCAACGACCCGCTGCCCTTCGTGCGGGCGCTCAAGACGCACAGGCGCCTGCGCGAGCGGGCAATCATCGAGCGGGTCAACCAGGGCGACAGGCGCATTGCCGAAATCGTGGCGGCCATGTATCGCGACACCGACCCGCGGCTGCATGGCGCGGCGGCGCTGTCGGTGCTGGCGCATCTCGAGGATCTCGTCGGCCGCGGCCAGATCGTCACCGACGGACCGCCGGCGCTGGCCGGCGAATACCGGCCGGGCTGATCCGGGCGCGTTTGTCGGACGCAAGCCATCCGGGATCCATGCCTGCGGCTCAGCCGCCGGCGATGCCGAGCAGGCTCACATCGAGTTCGCGCAGGAAATCCTTGATCAGTTCGGCATTGAGGCCGAGATCGTGGTCGCCGTCACGGGTGGCCGCGCGCAGGTCGACGAAGGTCGTCTCCTCCTCCTCGACCAGGCGGATGAGCACATCGTGGTCGAGTCCCAGAATCCTCGAGCGGAAGGCATATTGCAGCCGCACGTCGGTGGGCAGCGGCGCAAGCGGCAGGGTCTCGAGTTGCGGCCGCGGCTCGGGAATCGGCGCGCGCGCCGGGTCGGCCTCGCCGGTGGTCGCCGCCGGCACCGCGGTCTCTTCGTCGCCGGCTTCCGGCGCCAGCTCCAGCCCCTGCGCCAGCTCTTCGGCGCCCCGGCTTGCCACCAGCGTCCACTTGCGCGCCACCACGATCGCCTGCACGGCCAGGAGCACCCGGTCTATGGCGCCTTCATAGCGGCGTCCCGTCAATTCCGGATAGGCGAGAACCTGCGCCCCGCGCCGCTCCGGACCCGACCCGGCTGTGCGCGGCAGCCAGGACGGCGCGATCGCCGGCTCCTCGAGCCATTGCGGCGGGTCGACGGGATCGGTGGAGAGGTCGTGCAGCGCCGGCAGCAGCACATAGCGGCTGGCGGCAATGCCGACGGGGCCAAGCACCAGCCCGGCCATCACCAGTCCGGCAAAGGCGGAGCGTCCGCCGCGCGCGCCGATCCTCCACAGCATGAAGAAGCCCACCGCCGACAGGCCGACAACCAGGATTGCCAGGCCCGCGGCGAGCAGGATCACCGCCACCGCGTTGGGCAGGCTGAGCATGCCGGCGCGGTGCAGCAGCGCGGCCGCAAGCGCAAGCACCAGCGCGAACCGGCCCAGCCCGCGGGACCAGGCTGCGGCGATCGAACTGGGACGCTCATAACGAAAGGGCATGGAAAACGCGCAGGCTGGGGATTGACGCTGATTGCGGTTGACCCTTACCGGTTCGCTTCCGGCTCGGCAAGCGCCACACTTCGGCCATTCTTGGCCGGGAAACTCTCCCGCAGGGGAAAGGCTGGAACGATATCAGGAGCACCGCATGACCCCTGCGACCATGATCACCCCCACGCAGACTTCGGCAGCCGCCGATTCGGCCGCCCTGTCGATTTCCCCTTCGGCCAGGCCGCTGTCGCTGGAGATGGTGGAACTTGAGCTCGCGCTCGACATCGGCGACATCCGTTCGCTCGGCTTTTCCTTCGCGGTGCGCCAGGCCATCGAATCGCTCGACGGCGAGTTCCTGTTCGACCTGCCCGCGTCCGGCCTGTCCGACACCGACCAGCGCATCGCCGTCGTCCGCCTTGGCCAGCCAGGCGAAGACCAGCTGCTGCTGGTCTCTCTCGACCAGGACGGCGAGCAGCTGAAGGTCGGGGTGCCCGACGAGCGCACGGCGGGGCTCGCCGACTTTGCCCGCGCCTTCATCGACGTCCTCGAAAAGCTCTGAACGCGGCTCCCCCGGTCGCCGCTGAGCCCTGGAGCGCTTCCGCCGTTCGCAGGCACGCAGGGGAGCTCCGGCCTGCAGGTCTGCCGCACGGTGCCGCGGCGCAGGGAAATTCACTTCCTCCGGAAATGCTGTAGTCTCCGCCCCACAGAATCGGAGACACCATGCTCGACCTTTCCGATGCCGACAGATCCATGCTGGCGGGCGCCGACGGCGCGGCGGCAGCCGATGCGCTGACGCTGCTGATCAGGTTCGCCGAGGCCGTGGGCGCGCCAGGCCTCATCGACTGCGCCTCCGCCCATGTCGACGGCTGCCTCTATCACGGCCAGGCCAGCCTTGATTTCGCCGAGCGCTTCGTCGCGCTGGGCGGCCGCGTGCGGGTGCCCACCACGCTCAATGTCGGCTCGGTCGATCTCATCCATCCCGAACTGTTCAACGGCGATCCGGCGCTCGGCTCCGCCGGCAAGCGGCTGATGGAGGCGCACGGTGCGCTCGGCTGCGTGCCGAGCTTCACCTGCGCGCCCTACCAGACCCTGTTCCGGCCGCAGCTCGGCGACCAGATCGCCTGGGCCGAATCCAATGCCATCGTGTTTGCCAACTCCGTCATCGGCGCGCGCACCAACCGCTACGGCGACTTCATCGACCTTGCCTGCGCGCTGACCGGCCGGGTGCCGGACTACGGCCTGCACCGGAGCGAGAACCGGCTGGCCCGTACGCGGGTCGAGATCGTCGGGCTGGAGGCGGCATCCGCCGACGAGGCCGGACAGATCGCGGTGGCGGCCGGGCTGTTCGTCGGCCGGGAATGCGGCGCCACCATCGCCGCCATCACCGGTCTGCCGCGCGTCACCTCGGAGGACGATCTCAAGGCGCTGGGTGCGGCGGCCGCCTCCTCAGGCGCGGTGGCGATGTTCCATGCCGTCGGACTGACGCCGGAAGCGCCGGATCTGATGACCGCCACCGGCGGCGTCGAGGTGCCGCTCGCAGGCCGGCTCGACGCCGCCGACATCGCCCTCATCCTGAGCCGGCTTGCCACCGTCCATGACGGCGCGGCGCTCAGCGCCGTGGCGCTCGGGACGCCGCATTTCTCGATGCGCGAGTTCGAGCGGCTGATGCCGATGTGCGGCGAACGCTTCACCGTCGACGTCTATGTCAACACCGGACGGCACGAATGGGGACAGCTCCAGGCGCGCGGCTGGGACCGGCAGCTCGAGCGGGCCGGCGTCACCGTCGTGGTCGACACCTGCACCTATGTGACCTCGATCATGCGCGATCTCTCGGGCGCGGTGATGACCAATTCCGGCAAATGGGCCTATTACGCGCCGGGCAATCTCGGCGTCGACGTCGGCTTCGGCACGCTGGCCGACTGCATGGCATCGGCGCGGGCCGGACAGGTGGTGCGGGCATGACCGGGATGCGGACGCAGGTGGCGGGATCGGCGAGCGGCGAGCCCCTGCTGCTCGATGAACCCTTGAGCTTCTGGGGCGGCTTCGACAGCGCCACGGGCGCGGTCATCGACCGGTTCCATCCGCAGCACGGCGCCTGTCTCAGCGGCCGGATCCTGTTCATGGAGCGCGGCCGCGGCTCGTCCTCGGGCGCCTCGGTGCTGGCCGAGGCGATCCGGCTCGGCACGGCGCCGGCGGCCATCTGCCTCGTCCACGACGACGCCATCATCGCCACCGGCGCACTGGTGGCGATGATGCTCTACGGCAAGCAATGTCCGGTGGTGGTGATCGGCGATCGTGGCGACTGGCTGGCGCTGGCCGGGTCGGCGCGGGTGACGGTCAAGGCCGAAAGCGCTGCGGCTCCGAGCGTGACGGCCGCCGCGGCGGCCGGCATCTGAGAGACAGGCCCGACGGGTCTATTCGGCGGCGACCACGGAGACCGAACCGCGGTTGGCGCGGAGCGGCGCGGCGTCGAGCACCCGATCGGTGACGGCGGCGCCCAGCACCATCGCGGCGAGGCCCGTCAGCGACGAGATCGCCAGCACCGAGCCACCGGTGAAGCCCGCGCCGATGGTGCAGCCGACGGCGAGAATGCCGCCGAAGCCCATCAGCACCGCACCGACCGTATAGCGGAGGATCGAAGGCGTGCCGGCTTCGGAGAAGGTGGCGATGCGGAACTGGCCGAACAGCAGCGACGCGATCAGGGCGCCGGCGAGAATCCCCGCCAGGATGCCCTGGTCTAGCCCGGCAACGGCGTCGGTGGCCGTCGCCAGCACGGCCGTGGTGGCGAGCGGCCGGATGAAGGAGAGGCTTTCGGCCTGGATCGGCTCGAAGACCTGGGTCGAGAGCATGTAGGTGAAGTACCAGCCGCCGACGATGGTGGCGCCGACGAGCGCGCCGCCGACCATCCGGAGCGGGGACAGCCGCGCCCTGAAGGCGAGCACGACGGCAATGGCGGCGAGCACGACACCCAGGGCCACGCCGTAGCCCCGGCCCAGACCTGCCTGCGCCAGGAGATCGTTGCCGCCGATCCGGGCGGTGCTCCACAGGCCGCCGATGCCGTCGCGGAGCGGCACCAGCACGCCGGTATAGGTGGCATAGGCGACCGCCGCGACCACCAGGATCGAGAAGACGGCGCGGAGATTTCCCGAGGCGCTCAACACCAGCAGGCGCGAAACGCAGCCGCGCGCCAGCACCATCCCGGCGCCGAAGACCAGCCCGCCGACGATGGCGCCCGAGAGGCTCTGCGCGGTGGAGAAGAAGCGGGTGTCGGCGACATTGATGGTGTCGGTGAGCAACAGCAGCTGCACGCCGAGAACGGCCACGGCGAAGCCGGCGGCCCAGGTCGCGAGCGCCTTCAGATCGCGGCCGCGGGTCAGGTCGAGCACCGCCGAGCGGGTGCAGAAGGCGGTGCGCTGGGCGAAGAAGCCGAACACCAGGCCGAGCACGGCGCCGCCGATCAGGGCCGTGTTGGCCTCGCCGACCATGTCAATGAGTGGCACCAGGTCCATGCTTTTCGCGCTCCGATAATATTCACACAACCATATATGATGCGCGGCGGCGCAGCTTGGTCCGAGATTGCGCCTGCATATACACAACCGGAAGAATTTTCCAAGCGGAGAGGACATCGTGGAATGGCTTGCCCGTCATGCTGCGGGAGCCAAGCTCCCTGGTGCATGTCGCCCGAAAGTGTGCAGCGGTTTCGGGATCACGACATGCATAATTACAAAGGCTAAAGCACATCGCCGAACCATGGATTTGGCATTGACTGGCTTTTGGCGCTTCGGCAATCTGGCCGGCGTCAGGCTGACCTTCGCCAAGGCTCGCCAGTTCGCCCAGGCGCGACCTATCGCGCCCGCAAGTTCCAACGCGGCCGCGCCCGGCCCCCCGCTCCATCGACAGGAACCGGCAAAGTCCGAGCAGCAAACCAATGGCCGTGAAGAAAGTCGACATCTATCCGCCGCGGGACACGGCGTCCTACCCGATGACGCTCTTGTGGATCGAGGAGCGCACGAATATCGCGGTGAAAGCCGGCGACGTCATTGCAGTGCTCGACACGCCAGGCGGCGAAGTCCGCCTCGCCGCGCCGTTCGACGGGCGCATCGATGCCGCCAACCATCGGCGGGGCGATCGGCTGAAGCAACGGATGGCGCTGCTGCGCCTCGTTCGCACCGGGCCGGAGGCCGGGACGGAGCAATCCCGAAAGCGGAACATGACACTGGACGAGGAAATCGACCAGCACTTCGAAGCCAGCGGCATCACGGTGCCGGACCGGCAACCCTGGAGCTGGTCGGAAAGGGGACTGATAGCCTGTGTGCTGCTGCTCCTCGCCGTCGGAGGCCATCAATGGTGGGAGAGCGCCGACGAGACCGGCAAGATCTACGACGGACCGCTGAGCCAGGCCCGGATGATGGCGGGCGATTCAGGCGGCGCCAGGGCCGCATGGACCCAGAGCATGGAAGCGTTCGCCAATGGCCAGGGCATCCTGCAGGTCTTCGCCACGGAGGGCGACGACAGCTACGTCAGCTGTCCGGCCGTGCTGGTCGGCGACAACATCGCCGCCGTGCCCGATGACTGCGCCTCGGCCGCCTATCCGGAGCTTGAGACCGGCCGCCTGCCGGTGGCCTACTTCCGGACAAGCGTGCTGGCAACCGGTCGCCTGAAGACGTTGAGCTTCCCTGTCCGGGAACTGCGCTACTGGCGCGCTCCGGAGGGCGAAGACAAGTCGCAGAGCGTTGCTCTCGCGGTGCTCCGGCCCGCGCCGGGCCGAACGGTGCGGGCTGACACGGGCCGCTCCGGCTTTTCCGTGATCGGCCGCAGCAAGCCGCCGGCCTATCTGCTGGTCGATGAGGTCGAAGGCGAGCCCGGAGACATGCGATCGAGCTACGGCTGCAGGTTCTGGGCAAGCAGCGCGCCCAGGTCCGACGCAGCGGGAAACCGGCTTCCCCTTTCCGTGGAGGTCGAGAACTGCCTTGCCAGCAGGCAGCTCGGCGTGGTGCGCGAACCGGCCGAGGGCAAAGCCTATTTCACCGGCTTCTTCGCCACCTCGACCGCGCCGGGCGCGGACGGCTTCTACTAAAGGGTGACTGCCCGCCTGTTCGGCGACCGGGATTTCGACCTGCTGGACGCCGCGGCGAAAGGGCAGATGCCGGCGGGATTCCTGGCGCGCGAGTTCCAGGTTGTGGACAGGCGGCCCGCGCTGACGCTCGCCAATACCTGCGGCAAGGATGTGCGGTTCCACTTCGCCAGCCCCGACGGAACCGTCATGAAGTATTTCGCGGTCAAGGCCGGAACCACCGTGACCGCCGACAGTCCACCCTTCATCGGCGAGTATCTGTTCAGCATCGACAACGGCAATGCCGCCAGCCCGGGCACCCGCGAGGTTCGCTTCCGCGACGAAACCTACCACATGATCGAGGTCTCGACCGGTTCGGACCACACGCTGATCTGGAACGAGGCCTGCCGCGGCGGCTGATGCGTCAGGCCGCAGACCGCTGTCAGTCCACGCTGGCGCCGGCCTTGATTGCCGCCTGGGCAGCGGCCAGTCGGGCAATGGGCACCCGGAAGGGCGAACAGCTGACATAGTCGAGCCCCAGGGTTTCGCAGAAATGCACCGAGGCGGGGTCGCCGCCGTGCTCGCCGCAGATGCCGAGCTTGATGCCGGGGCGCGTCGCCCTGCCCTTCTCGCTCGCAATCCGCACCAGTTCGCCGACCCCGTCGATGTCGAGAGTGACGAAGGGGTCGTGCTCGATGATGCCCTTCTGGCGATAGGTCATCAGGAACGAGGCTGAATCGTCGCGGGAGATGCCGAAGGTGGTTTGGGTCAGGTCGTTGGTGCCGAAGGAGAAGAACTCGGCCACCTCGGCGATGGCATGGGCCCTGATGGCGGCCCGCGGCAGCTCGATCATGGTGCCGACGAGATAGGTGATGTCGACGCCCGATTCACCGATCACCTCCCTCGCCACGGCGTCGATGCGTGCCTTGACGAAGTCGAGTTCCTCGCGAAGGCTGACCAGCGGCACCATGATCTCCGGCTCCACCGGAGCCCCGGTCAGCCGGGCCGCCTCGACCGCCGCCTCGAAGATGGCGCGGGCCTGCATCTCGGCGATCTCCGGATAGGAGACGGCAAGGCGGCAGCCGCGGTGGCCGAGCATCGGGTTGAACTCGTGCAGTTCGTCGACGCGCTGCGTCAGCTTCTCGGCCGATACGCCGATGACGGCGGCGACTTCGGCGATCTCCTCGGCGGTCTTGGGAAGGAATTCGTGCAGCGGCGGGTCGAGCAGGCGGATGGTCACCGGCATGCCCTTCATGATCTCGAACAGCTCGACGAAGTCGGAGCGCTGCATCGGCAGCAGCTTGGCGAGCGCGGCGCGGCGGCCGTCCTCGGCGTCGGCGAGGATCATCTCGCGCATGGCGGTGATGCGGTCGCCTTCGAAGAACATGTGCTCGGTGCGGCAGAGCCCGATGCCCTCGGCGCCGAAAGAACGCGCCGCGCGCGCATCGGCCGGCGTCTCCGCGTTGGTGCGCACCGTCATGCGGCGCGCCGAATCCGCCCATGCCATGATGCGGCCGAAATCGCCCGACAGTTCGGGCTGCAGCATCGCCACGACACCGGTCAGCACCTGGCCGGTGGAGCCGTCGAGCGTGATGACATCGCCGGCCTTCAGCGTGACGCCAAGGGCGGTGAGGGTCTGGTTGCGACCGTCGATGCGCATGCCGCCGGCACCGGAAACGCACGGGATTCCCATTCCGCGGGCGACGACGGCGGCGTGGCTGGTCATGCCGCCGCGGCTGGTGAGAATGCCCTCGGCGGCGTGCATGCCGTGGATGTCTTCCGGGCTGGTCTCGACGCGCACGAGGATGACCTTGCGTCCGGTCTTCGCCGCCTCGACCGCCTCGTCGGAGGTGAAGACAATCTCGCCCGTGGCCGCGCCCGGCGAGGCCGGGAGACCGGTGACGATGACATTGCGGACGGCGTGCGGATCAATCGTCGGGTGCAGAAGCTGGTCGAGCGAGGCGGGATCGATGCGGCTGACGGCTTCGGCCTTGGTGATGAGCCCGGCTTCTGCCATTTCGACGGCGATCTTCAGCGCCGCCTTTGCCGTGCGCTTGCCCGAACGGGTCTGCAGCATCCACAGCTTGCCGCGCTCGATGGTGAACTCCAGGTCCTGCATGTCGCGATAGTGGGCTTCAAGCCGGTCGCAGATGGCCAGGAATTCGGCATAGGCCTCGGGCATCAGCTTTTCGAGCGACGGCCGGTCGGAGCCGGACTCGATGCGGGCGAGCTCCGAGATCGACTGCGGGGTGCGGATTCCGGCGACCACGTCCTCGCCCTGGGCATTGACCAGGAACTCGCCGTAGAGCGCATTTTCGCCGGTCGACGGATTGCGGGTGAAGGCCACACCGGTTGCCGACGTGTCGCCCAGATTGCCGAACACCATCGCCTGGACGCTGACAGCCGTACCCCAGGAGGCGGGAATGTCGTGCAGCTGCCGGTAGGTTATGGCGCGGGCGTTCATCCAGCTGGCAAACACGGCGCCGATGGCGCCCCAGAGCTGCTCGTGCGGATCCTGCGGGAAGGGACGGCCCAGTTCCTGCTCGATGGTCGACATGTAGCGGCCGATGATGACGCGCCATTCCTCGGCGGTCACGTCGGTGTCGAGCTCCCGGCCGAACCTGGCCTTCTCGTCCTCGAGAATCTCCTCGAAGACGTCATGGTCGAGGCCCATGACCACATCGGCATACATCTGGATGAAGCGGCGGTAGCTGTCGAAGGCGAAACGCTCGTCGCCGGAATCGCGGGCGACCGCATGCACCGTCTCGTCGTTGAGACCGAGATTGAGCACCGTGTCCATCATGCCGGGCATCGAGGCGCGGGCGCCCGAGCGCACCGACAGCAACAGCGGACGCTCCCGGTCACCGAAACGCCGGCCCGCAGTCGCCCCCACCGCGTCCATCGCGGCGGCGACCTCTGCCTCCAGACCGTCGGGCAGCTTGCGGCCATTGTCGTAGTACCAGACACAGGCCTCGGTGGTGATGGTCATGCCGGGCGGCACCGGCAGGCCGAGATGGCACATTTCCGCGAGGTTGGCGCCCTTGCCGCCGAGCAGATTGCGGTCCTTCGCGGACCCTTCCGCCTGACCGTCGCCGAATGTGTAGACCCATTTTGTCATGACAAACCTTCCCGGATCGCAGTTCCCGGCTGGGGAAACCTGGATCATCGTCCGCTGCCGCGGCGCTTCACCCACTGGATTGCGCACTGCACAAATCCGCCCTTGAGCACGGGATTAACGCATGGCAGGCGAATTACAATCCGCAAAAGGTGGCAGGCAACGGTTTAATCGATCCAATAGATCAAGTCTTTGCCCGTCCGGGCGCGGCCAGCCGAAAGTGGAGTGTCAGGACCGCCGCGAGCAGCGTGGCGGCCACCGGCAGATACCAGCCTGCCCAGATGCCGGCAGGCTCCGCGGACAGCAGGCCAAGTCCGCAGGCGAGCGAAAGCAGCGCCACCAGTCCGGAGATCCGCCAGGCCGACAGCCCGGCACGGTAGGCCTTCTGGTAGGCGTGCTGCGAGTGGGCCTGCCAGAACGGCTGCAGCCGCGCTGCCCTGAGAGCCAGGGTGGAGAGTGAATCGACCGCGTAATAGGCAAAGGGCACCAGCCCGGCCAGGCCGCCGTGAAGATCGTGCAGCGCGAGAATCGCCAGGCCGCAGACGAGGCCCAGCGGAAGACTGCCGCTGTCGCCCAGGAACATCCGAGCCGGCGGCCGGTTGAAGCCGGCAAAAGCCAGAAGACCGCCCGCGGCACCGGCGGCCAGCAGGGCGATCATGCCCGCATCGCCCTGCCCGGAGAGCGCCATGGCCGCGAAGGCCAGCGGGATCCCGGCGCCGGCGACACTCATCAGGTCGAGCCCGTCCATGAAATTGACGATGTTGATGCTTGCGACCAGCACCAGCATGGCCAGGACCGTGCCCGAAGCGGAGGGCAGCACGGGTCCAAGGTCGGGAATGAGGCGCGGGAAGGCAGACAGGGCCAGTGCTGCAGCGGCGGCATGCACGGCTAGCCGGAACAGGGCCGGCCGGTGCCTGACATCGTCCAGAAAGCCGACCACGACCAGCAGGGCAATTGCCGCCCCGATCCATCCGGCGGCACCGCCACTGACGCCGCCTGCAAGGCCAACCGCGGCTGCCGCCACGAGCCATGCCGCGGACAGGCCAAGCCCGCCAAGCTGGCGCGGACGGTGGGCGTGGTTCGAGCGCGGTGTTATCGCTGCGACCAGAAACGTCGGCGCGGCACAGCGGTCCAGGATCAGGAGCAGAGCAGCAGTTGCGGCGCACGCGACAGCTGCCGCAATCCAGATACCAGCCATGGGGACCCCGTTCGCAATTCAGTTCAGAGCAGGCCCCCGGCCCGCCGGATGGCAAAAGGTGACGCGGCATGGCCGGTGGCGCAGGCACGCCACAGCAAGCCGGTCAATCTGCGCCTGTCTCGCGCTGGCGCAGGATGGCCTGGAAGGGCGGTGTGCGCGGACTGTCCGGCCTTTCGGGCGGCCCTGCCCTCTCGCCTGCGAGCGAGCGGTCAGGCAGGCTGCGATAGCCCACAAGCCGGGTGAGTTCGGCCCGGATGGCGTCGACGTCATCGCGGCCGAGATGCACGGCAAGGGTCTGCATGTCGATCGACAGATCCGCCCAGCGCGGAAACGGTTCGCGGGTGGAGAGAATGTGGGAATGCTCCGTGCCGCTGACATCGGGTCCATGGAACAATTCCTCGTGCAGCTTCTCGCCGCGGCGAAGTCCGATATATTCGATGGCGACGTCACCACCCGGATTCTTCTCGTCGCGGATCGTGTTTCCGGACAACTCGATCATGCGGCGAGCCAGATCCTGGATCCGGACCGGATCGCCCATCTTGAGCACGAAGATGTCGCCGCCCGATGTCATCACCGAGGACTGGATGACCAGTTGCGAGGCTTCCGCGATGGTCATGAAATAGCGCGTGACATCGGGATGGGTGATGGTGACGGCCTTGCCCGACGCGATCTGCTGGCGAAACAGCGGAATGACCGACCCGGAACTGTCTAGCACATTGCCGAAGCGGACGATCGAGAGATGGGTGGACTTGCGGATGATCTCGATATTGCCGTCGAACTGCGGAGCGGGATCGTCGGCAAGCGCCTGCACCACCATCTCCGCCAGGCGCTTGGAGGCGCCCATGATCGAATGCGGGTAAACGGCCTTGTCGGTGGAAACCAGCACGAAGGACGGCACCTGCAGCTCGATGGCGGCGCGCGCCACGTTGAGTGTGCCGAAGGCATTTGCGTCGAGCCCCTCGGAGGGATGCTGTTCGACCAGCGGCACATGCTTGTAGGCGGCGGCGTGGAAGATGGTGTGGGGCCGTGCCTCCGCGATGATCGAGCGCATGCGCTTGTAATGCCGGACGCTGCCGAGAACGGGCTTGATGACCAGGTCGATCTGCCTGGACCCGGCCAGTTCCGTGAGTTCGGCCGCGATCTGGTAGAGGCCGAACTCGCTGTGATCGACGAGCACCAGCCGTGACGGCCTGAATTCCAGCGCCTGACGGCAGATTTCCGACCCTATGGTCCCGGCAGCCCCGGTCACCAGCAGCGTGCGTCCCTCGACCGCCGCCTTCATCAGGCCGTGTTCCGGAACGATGGGCGCGCGCGACAGCAGGTCGATCGAATTGACCTTGCGGGTGTTGGAGAATGTCACCAGCCCCGAGGTGAGATCATCCATCGACGGCAGGATCCGCGCCTTGATCGGCCACTGCTTCAGTTCTGCCAGCAGCGAGAGCTGCTTGCGGCGCGCCAGCGACGGCATGGCGATGAGGATCTCGTCGAGCGCCTGCAGATTGACGAGGGAATCGAGGTCCGCCATGTCGTAGACGCGACGGTTGTTGATGACCTGGCCAACCTTGCGCGGATCGTCGTCGAGAAATCCCACCACGCGGTAGACAAGCGATCGTTCCAGGGCATCGGCGGTCTGGATCCCCGCCTGGCCGGCGCCGTAGATCATCAGCTTGACCGGCGCGCGCCGATTCGAACTCGTCAGCGCGAAGCGGACGGTGAAGCGGGAGAGCACGACGAGCGCCGGAAAGAGGATGGCGTAGATGAAGGCCGCGGTGCGGGGATGAGTGAGGCCGACATAGGACCAGCTCAGCAGCATGAGCGGCACAAACAGCAGCAGATGGAGGCCGAGGGCGACCAGCAGCGTCTTGATGGTGGCAGCCCCCGAGTAGCGGAAGACAGCGCGATAGAGACCGTAGCGCACGAAAATCGGCAGGAAGATCAACGGTGAGAGCGCGTAGAGGCCAATGTTGCGGAGATCGGGCCAAACCACATGGTTGGCCGGCAGAGAAGCCGCTACCCACAGGGCCAGCATTGCCGCCGAACAATCAAACAAAACGGCAATGATCTGCTTTGCCCGCCGGTCGGGACGCAGTCCCAAGAAATGAACCAGTGTTTCAAGTTTCTTCAGCGGCATTTCGTTGACCAATCGGGTCCGATGAATTGCGGCTCGCGCTGCCCTGGCAGACCTTATGCCGACGTTCCAGGCAATGCAAACTGCAACTGCAGGATATTCAGATGGGCGTCCTTCCCCTAACTGAGCCGATACCGGGAAACATGCAACCTGTTAGAATTTGGGATGGTCATTCGTGCGAGGGCGTGCGCGGGGATGACAGCGAGCAGGCGCAAGTCGGCTCAGCTCGCCTCACGCAGCTGCTCGGCGGTCTGCAGGTCGACGGAGACCAACTGGCTCACGCCCTGCTCGGCCATCGTGACGCCGAAGAGACGGTTCATCCGGGCCATGGTGATCGGGTTGTGGGTGATGATGACGAAGCGCGTCTCGGTCGACGTCGCCATCTCGTCCATCAGGTTGCAGAAGCGCTCGACATTGTGGTCGTCGAGCGGCGCGTCGACCTCGTCGAGAACGCAGATCGGCGCCGGGTTGGTGAGAAAAACCGCGAAGATCAGCGCCATCGCTGTGAGTGCCTGCTCGCCGCCGGAAAGCAGCGTCATGGTCTGAGGCTTCTTGCCGGGCGGACGAGCCAGGATCTCGAGCCCGGCCTCCAGCGGGTCGTCGGATTCGATGAGCTGCAGCTCGGCGGTCCCGCCGCCAAAGAGATGGCTGAACAATCGCTGGAACTGCGCATTGACGATTTCGAACGCCACCAGCAACCGCTCGCGACCCTCGCGGTTGAGGCTCTGGATCCCGGCGCGCAGCTTGCGGATCGCCTCGATGATGTCCTCGCGGTCGGCGATGATCGATTCCAGCCTGGCCGACAGCTCGGCCTGCTCCTCCTCGGCGCGCAGATTGACCGCCCCGAGCCGCTCGCGTTCCACCTTCAGCCGGTCGAGATTGCGCTCGACCACTGCTGCGTCCGGCAGATCGGAACCGGGCGTCAGGCCCGCATGCCGCATCGCCTCATGCGGAGCGCAATCGAGCGCCTCCCGGATTCTGGCCTCGCTCTCCTCGCGACGCTCGCGTGCCGCCATCAGCCGCTCTTCGGCGCGGCCGCGCGCCTCGCGGGTCTGGGAGAGCGAGCCGATCGCCTCCGTGGCCCGCTTGTCGGCTTCACGCGAAGCAGTCTCGGCGGCGGCGAGGGAATCCGCCGCCGCCGAGCGCAGCTTCTCGGATTCCGCAAGCTGGTTCATGAGCTGCCGGCGCCGGGCGGCGATCTCGTCGGGCGCATCGGTGATCGTCGCGGCCTCTTCGCCGGCCTCCCGGGCGCGCTCGCGCAGGGCAACGACATGGCTTTCGGCATTGGCGGCGCGCTCGACCCACCCCTTGCGCTCCACCCCGATGGCGGCAAGCCGCTGGGCGCGCGCGGCGTTCTCGCGCTCCAGTCCCTCATGCATGGCGCGCGCCTCGGCAAGGCGGCCGCGATCGGTGGCGACTTCGGCGGTGACCCTGGCAAGCGATGCATCGAGTGACGAGAGGTCCGGACAACGGGCCAGCGCCGCATTGGCTTCATCGAGCGCCTCTGCCGCCTCCCGGGCCTGGGCGCCGACCTGGGCGCGGGTTTCGGCCAGCACCGCGCGGCGGCTCGCGAGTTCGCCCGAGGCACGTTCCGCGCTCGCCAGGTCGTCGCGCGATTTGGTGACCGCGCGGCCGAGATCGCGGATCAGGTCACGCGACAGCCGCTGCTCGCTGTTCCTTGCCGCCAGCAGGCCTTCGGCGGCCGCCTGTCCCTGTTCGGCCTGCCTGAGCACGGCGGTGGCGGCCGTGACTTCGGATTCGAGTTCGGCCAGACGGTTCTTCTGCTCGAGCCGCATCGCCGCGGCAGTCGGCGCATCGGCGGAGGCGACATAGCCGTCCCAGCGCAGCAGCGCTCCATCCCGGGTCACCAGGCGCTGTCCAGGACGCAATGTCGGCTGCAGGCTCTTGGCATGGCCGAAATCGGCGACCAGGCCGATCTGCGCCAGGCGGCGGGCGAGCTCGGCGGGAGCCCTGACATGGGCGCTCAGCGGCGTGACGCCTTCGGGCAGGGCCGGATCATCGCCGCTTCCCGGAACCAGCAGCCAGTGGGCTGGCGCGGCCGCATCCAGCGGCAGATCGAGATCGTCGCCGATGGCGGCGCCGAGTGCGGTCTCGTAGCCGCGATCGACCTTGATCTTCTCCACCACGGCGGGGAACTGGTCCGAGCCCGCGCCGGCGCTGAGCATACGGGCGATGGTCCTGGCCTCGGTTTCAATCGCGTTGAGACTGGCGCGGGCCTCGGCCACCGGAGCCCGGGCGGCGATGTCGGCGGCGCGGGCCGCTTCCAGGGCCTGCTCGATGCGGGCAAGCGCGGCCTCGGCTTCGGCCAGTTGCGCAGCCGCCTTGTCCGCCTCGATCCGCTTGACGGCAGGATCGGGCAGCCCGGCGATGCGCTCGGCAAGCTCGGCCAGATCGGCATCGTGGCGCTGCATCTGGCGCTGCAGGTGGCCGTGGCGCTCGCCGAGATCGCGGATGCGGCGCTCAAGCTGGCTGCGCTCGGCGGCCGCCTCGGCCCGTTCGGCGGTGATGACGCCGAGTCCGACCTCGCTTTCGCCGAGCTTGGCGCGAGCGGTTTCAAAGCCGGCCTTGAGTTCGACGCCGCGACTGCCGCTTTCTGCAAGAGCCTGACGGATGCCGGTTTCCTCCAGCGCAAGCCGCTCCATGGCCCCGGCATTGTCGGCCATCATGCGCTCTTCCCGGGCGATGTCGGCGGCCAGCTGTTCGATGCGCCGTTCAAGCTCCAGCTTGCGACGGGTGACGCGTTCGGCTTCCTCGTCGATCTGGGTGCGGGCGATCTGCAGCCGCTGCAGGGCGGCGGCGGCTTTGGCCTCGTTCTCGCGCAGCTCCGGAAGCTTGTGGGCGGCAATCGCCTGGTGCTTGGCTGCTTCCATCTGCGCCTGGGCCATTTCCGCAACCAGCGACGTGGCCTTGGTCAGCGCCGAATCCGCCTCGGCCTCCTGCGATCTCGCCTGCGACCAGCGCAGATGCAGGAGAACCGCTTCGCCCTGGCGAATGTCGGCCGACAGGGTCTTGAAGCGGCTGGCCTGGCGGGCCTGGCGCTTGAGACTCTCGATCTGGCTCTCCAGTTCGGACGTGACGTCATCAAGGCGCTCGAGATTGGTCTCGGCCGCGCGCAGCCGCAATTCCGCTTCGTGGCGGCGGGAGTGCAGACCGGAAATGCCGGCGGCTTCTTCGAGCAACTGCCGGCGGGCCTGCGGCTTGGCCTGGATCAGTTCGCCGATGCGGCCCTGGCCGACCATCGACGGCGACCGTGCGCCGGTGGAGGCATCGGCAAAAAGCAGCTGCACATCCTTGGCGCGGGCTTCCTTGCCGTTGATCCGATAGACCGAGCCGGATTCGCGCTCGATGCGGCGGGTGACCTGGATCTCGTCGCTGTCGTTGAAGGCTGCGGGCGCGGTGCGGTCTGAGTTGTCGAGAAAGAGCCCGACTTCCGCGGTGTTGCGCGCCGGCCGGTGGCCGGAACCGGAAAAGATCACGTCATCCATGCCGGAAGCGCGCATGTTCTTGTAGGAGTTCTCGCCCATCACCCAGCGCATGGCTTCGACGAGATTGGACTTGCCGCAGCCGTTGGGGCCGACGACGCCGGTCAGCCCGCGCTCGATGACGAACTCCACCGGTTCGACGAAGGACTTGAAGCCGAGCAGGCGGAGCTTGGTGAATCTCATGACCTGCACCCGATCATGGCGCCGGCCGGCACGGCCGGGCGCATCGACCCGCGCACGGCTGCGCGGGGCATGACGCCCCGCGACCGATGCCTGTCTGCCCGATCAGAGCAGCGGGTCGATGATCGCCGACATTTTCTCAATCGACATTTCCCCCGAATAACGCTTCCCGTTGATCAGGAAGGTCGGCGTGGAATTGACCCCGAACTGTTCGGCGCCCTTGGTGCGAACCGCATTGACATCATCGAGAAGTTTCTGGTTCGTCAAGCAAGCCTCGAACGACTCCTGTGTAAAACCGGCCAAACGGGCGATCTGCAGCAGGGCCGTGCGCGCATCTTCCGCGGTGGCCCACGTCTGCTGCTGCTTGAACAGCACATCGACCATGGGGAAATATTGGCTCTCGGGTGCGCAACGGGCCAGCATGATGGCGGCCGCGGCGCGCGGATCGAACGGAAACTCGCGCAGGATGAAGCGAACCTTGCCGGTATCGACGTATTTGTCGACCAGCGCGTGAAACGTGCCCTCATGGAAGCGCGCGCAGTGCGGGCAGGTCATCGACATGTATTCGACGATGGTGACCGGGGCGTCCTCCTTGCCGATTGCCATCTCCTTGAGCGGCCCGGGTTCGAGCACCTTGGCCATGTCGACGTCTCCGTCCGGCTTCGGCGCCTCGACGGCGGCCGGGGTCGCGCCAGTGGTTTCCGGCGATGTCGCGGCGGCCGTGTCGGTCGCCGGCGCAGCAGCCACATCGGCAGCGGGAACGGCGGGGGCGGCGGTCTCCGTCGGAGCGGCTGCCGGCGCTTCGGCCTTGTCGTCGGAATCGCTGCAGGCGGCAAGTGTCAGGGCCAGCAGTGAAACTGCAAGCGAAGTGGCCAGGCGTGACGTCAGACGAACCATGTGTTGCATCCCTTTGATCGTATGGGCCGGTGGCGCCGACAGAGGCGCTGGCCCGATTCCCGTTTCGGAAATCCGTTGGATTTGCCAGGCGGCACAGCAGTCGCCGCCGGGCGCTGAAGGACTCCTATAGCCGCAATTGTGGTCAAACAAGTGGGCGGGGCATCAAAGTGAAGTGATAATGCAGAGCAGTGGTCCTGCTCTGCCGTCAGCCGCGCTTCGGTCGCCGTCCGATGACGCCCTTCCCCAATCGCTCCAGCGACTCCCTGAGCCGGGGGTCCTCCACGTCCGCCAGCAGGTCGGCGAGGCGCTTCCGCTCCAGACTGTCGAGCGGCCGCAGCCCCGGCTTTGCCGATGGCTGGCTGATCGCCTTCTGGACGATGCGGATCTGGGTGATGGCCGGAAAGCCGAAGAAGCCGTTGACGCGGCCGATCAGCTCCGCCTCCTGATGCATCAGGAACAGCGCCCGCGACCCCTCGCAGGCGACCGTCAGCACCCCCGGCGCGAAGCCGCCGCCGCGCTCGTCGGGACCATCCTGCCGCGGCCAGCGGATGCGCTCCGGTCTCGAGCAGTCGGCGAACTGCTGGCCGACGATTTCGCCCCAGGACGCAAGCAGCAGCGTGTTGATGCCGGCGCGCTTGGCCAGGATCGGATCAATCAATCCGTTGGCGATCTCGGCGATCTGCCGTGTCATTCCCGGATGGGTCGGCTTGGCCAAATGCTTGCCTTTGCTCGGTTGCCGGCGGGGTCGATTGCAGTCAGGCGGAATTTGCCAGTTCGAGATAGCGCGAAAGCACCAGCAGGGAAAGGATGTCCTCCCTCTGCCGGCGCTGAAACAGCGCCACATGGGCTTGGGCGTTGGCTATGACAGCGCGGGCTTCCTCGGGGTGGCGCTCATAGTGATCGACCACCTCATCGAGATCTGCGAAATCGGGCCGCATTTCGGCATAATGCAAGCCCGGCATGAGCAGCCCCTCGGCAAACCAGGTCTCATATTTCGGCTTCGGCATCAGGCAGAGAGAGTTCGACGCCATGATCCATTTCAAGTTGGTCGCCACGTCATTGCCTTCCAGCGAGATGATATATCGGAACCGCATGTGATCGGGCTTGGACAGGAATTGCCCCGGCTCTCCCAGACCATCCAACGGCTTGCCGACATAGGCGATGTCATGCCGGGGGGAGCGGCCATGGGCTCTCACCAGCGCCCGCCGCAGGGGATTCTTGCCATCGCCGCGCCACACGGCGGCCGGACGCTTGGCGTCGAACGGGACAGGATCGCTCAGGACACTGAAATGCCTGAGGGCATCGAGCTTCATCAGGACCGAATTCGCGTTGTCGCCGTCAATCGGCCGGCTCTTGACGATGCTCGGCTCGGCGGCCACCGTGGTGATGTCGCCGAAGCGGCAGAACAACCGCATGTGCGGATTGAATGCCGCAGCGCTTCGCCGGAGGTCATAGTAGTAATAGGATCTGCCCCTCGGAATGGTGCCGACCGTCTCTCCCGCCATCAGGCGGAATGGCTGATCAAGCTTGATGTAGTGATCGAGCCGCCGCTGCTCGAACTCATCGAGCGGATTGCTGTCAAGCGTCGCCAGCAGGCGCCTTGCGCGCGCCCTGTGCCAACTCGACGGCAGCATGTCCCGTCCGACCGCATCGATGTAGTACGCAACTCGAAGACCTGGACTGCGAAGCGACATGGAACCCTTCCCGTTTCAACGAGGCGACATGATGGGCATCACCACCGATCCGGAGCCAACCTGCCAGGGATCGCCCGGAGCGGACTTCACCGGCCGATCAGCACTGAGAGCGCCCGCCTTGCATACTCCGATCCCCGAAAAAAAGCGGTCGGCGTGCGCATGGGCAGCGGCAGCTTCGTGCTTCTGTAGTTTAGGCCGGGGGCCGTCAAGGTGGAGATGAGCGTGGAGGACAGCGGCACGAGAATGTTGCGCCTGGCGAGCCTGAACCTGTTGCCGTAGCGCCAGGAGCGCTCGAGCGCAATGTCGAAAGGCAGGAACATCGGCAGCAGGCCGGCAAGCAGCCTTTCGGCGCTGGCGCGGTCGACCAGATAGCCCATGGATGAGCCCAGCGGGCCGTGGATGCAGCGCCCCAGTTCATCGCCAAGGGCACTGATCTCCTTGACGATGAAGCCGGACACACGGTGATTGTACAGCTTGACCACACCTGTTTCCGGTCCGAGCGCCACGATGGCAGCAATGCGCTCGACAAAATCGTCCGGCAGCCCGGCGTCGTCCTCCAGGATCACCCCATGCGGGATGTTCATCTGCAAGAACCGATTGAGCGCCGCGATGTGGCTCATGTAGCAGCCATACTCCGCCGGCAGCGGAATCCGGCCATGGCAAAGCTTGAACATGGCAACGCTCAGACCGAAACGTTGATCGGCAGGGATGGCGTTGCCATCTACGGCGCAAACGCGGACGACGGGCTGACCGACTTCAGCGGCCCGGGCGGAAAACAGATCCCAGCGATCGGTTGACCGGTCCAGATTGATAACCAGTGCGGGCGTGATCATGCGTGGTCCTGCGGATTTCAGCATCCGGGCGGGATGCCTGTCGGATGCAGCCTTCTATCCCTGAATCCGCCTGGTGTCACCCGTGCGAGGGCGCGGCGAACAGCACCCTTGCGCCCTGCCGCCCCCTGTGGTGCGGACAGTCGACGATATCCCAACGGCTGAGCGGAACCATTCCGCCACATATTAGTTGGATATGCAGAACGCACGATCTCGTGCGCGATACAACCGGTTTCATCAGGAGATTTTGACATGGGATTTGAATACGGCGGCATTTTGGGTCTTATCGTGCTGATTGCAGATATCTGGGCGATCATCAAGATTGTGCAGGGCGGTGGATCGACGGGCTCGAAGCTGTTGTGGATCCTGCTCATCATCATCCTGCCCGTTATCGGCCTGCTGATCTGGCTGCTGGCAGGTCGCCGGGTCTAGTCACCGGACCACGAATTGCCCGACACTTCGGACCGGCGCCCTCATGGACGCCGGTCCTTGGCAATTTGGCACGGGGCAGCGCCACCGGCGATGTGCGCCGCCTATAGCGGAGAGGCCCGGCGATGGCTTCCACGCGGCACTTGCCTGAGCCCCGAATTCGACTACATGGGGACTGACGCATCCCGCATTCCCGAAGCAGACACCAATCATTCCTGACCTCGTGACCAACCGCATCGCCGCACCCCTGCTTGACTGGTACGACCGGCACCACCGCAGCCTGCCCTGGCGGGTCAGTCCGCCGGACCGGGCGCATGGCGTCGTCAACGATCCCTACCGGGTCTGGCTGTCGGAAATCATGCTGCAGCAGACCACGGTTCCGGCGGTCATGGCCTATTTCGAAAGCTTCGTCCGGCAATGGCCGACGGTCGCGGCGCTGGCGGCCGCGCCGACCGAGGAGGTGATGAAGGCCTGGGCCGGGCTCGGCTACTATTCCCGGGCCCGCAACCTGAAGGCCTGCGCCGAGGCCATCGTCCGCGATCACGGCGGCCGGTTCCCGGACAGCGAGGCCGGGCTGCGCGCCCTGCCCGGCATCGGTCCCTACACGGCCGCGGCAATCGCGGCGATCGCCTTCGACCGGCCGGCGGCGGTGGTGGACGGCAACATCGAGCGGGTGTTCACCCGCCTGTTCGAGATCGCCACGCCGCTTCCCGCGGCCAAGCCGGACATCCGGCGACACGTGGCAGACGCCACGCCCGTCACCCGCCCCGGCGATTTTGCCCAGGGACTGATGGATCTCGGCACCGCCATCTGCACGCCGCGACGTCCCGCCTGCGTGCTCTGCCCGCTGGCGACCGGCTGCGCGGCGCGCAAGTCCGGGCGGCAGGAGGAGTTCCCCGTCAAGGCGCCGAAAAAGGCCAAGCCGGTGCGGCGCGGCGCCGCCTTCATTGCGGTGGACGCGGACGGCGGCGTGCTGCTGGTGCGGCGGCCCGACAAGGGCATGCTCGGGGGCATGAGCGGCGTGCCGACCAGCAACTGGACGGTGCGCGGCGACGGCGAGACCGGCGTCGAGGCAGCTCCCTTTCCGGCCGAATGGACCCCCGCGGGAACCGTCAGCCATGTCTTCACCCATTTCGAGCTCCGGCTTGACGTCTTTCACGCCGATGTCGCACACCGCGGCAATCATCCCGGCTGGTGGAGCTCGCCCGCGGAAATCGGCGGCGAGGCTCTGCCGACGCTGATGAAAAAGGCCATCGCCGCCGCGCTGCCCGGAGCCTTTCCGCCGGACCGGCCGGCAAGCAAGCCAAGCAAGGACAAGCCATGATCGAGACCCGCACACCGATCCGCCACATCGTCTTCGACATCGGCTCTGTCCTGATCCACTACGATCCACACATTGCCTACCGGCCGCTGATCCCCGATGACGCGGCGCGACACGAGTTCCTCGAGACCGTCTGCACCTCGGCGTGGAACATGGAGCAGGACCGCGGCCGGACCTGGGAAGAGGCCGAGGCGATCCTCATTGCCGAGCATCCCGACAAGGCGCCGCTGATCCGCGCCTTCCGCGAGAACTGGCACCGGATGGTCAGCCACGCCTATGACGACAGCGTCGCCATCATGCTCGACCTGATCGACAGCGGCCATGACGTGACGATGCTGACCAATTTCGCGTCGGATACGTTCCGCCAGGCGCAGGAGATGTATCCGTTCCTGAAGGTGCCGCGCGGCGTCACCGTCTCCGGCGACGTGAAACTGCTCAAGCCCGAGCCTGCCATCTATGAACGCCACACAACGGATTTCGATCTCGATCCGGGGTTCTGCCTGTTCATCGACGACGTGGAGAAAAACGTGCAGGGCGCCCGCGACGCCGGCTGGCACGCGATCCGCTTCGTCAATGCCGAGCAGCTGCGCAAGGATCTCGCCGGCTACGAAATGGAGCGCCTGCGGCGCTGAAACAGCAGAGCAGACTTCAACGGCCTCCGATCGGCATCCGCAAGGTGAAGGTCGTGCGGTCGTCTCCGGACTCAGTCTGCAGCGTGCCCTGATGCGCCTTGGCGATCTCCGAGGCGATGAACAGCCCCAGACCCAGTCCCTGCGACACGTCCCCGGCCCGGCGGGCGAAGGGCTGGAACAGCCTGGCCCGCACATCGGCGGGGATCGGATCGCCATGGTTCGTGACCGCGAGTTCGAACCATGTCCCGTCCCGGCTGGCAACGACGAGGATGGGCCCGTCCGGATTGCCGTGACTGACCGCGTTGCCGAGCAGGTTGGAGAGCAACTGGGAAACGCGCGACCGGTCGCAGACGAGCCCTTCCGGAACATCGAGCTCGGAGCGGATATCGCGTTCGGGATGGACCGATTTCACTTCCGCCACCACCTGCTGCAGGTAGGGCAGCAAGGTCTCGCCGTCGCGGGAACGCTGCAGGCCGATGCCGCCGGCGAGCCTGGCACGGGCGAAATCCATGACATTGCCGATCAGCGTGATGGAGCGATCGACGCTGGCCTCCATGCGCTGAAGGATCATGTCGGCCTTGGGCTCGAGCGCCATGCGCTTGAGCATCTGGATTCCGGCGGAAATCGAGGCCATCGGGCTGCGGATGTCGTGGCCGAGAACGGCGATGAACTGCTCGCGCATCTGCGCGGCCTGGCGCTCCTCTAGAAGCGCTTCCTCGGCCGACATCAGCTTGCGCTGGGCATCGATGTGGAAGCCGATCAGTTCGGCAAATAGCGTGAACATGCCGACGATCTGCGGGTTTGCCAGTTGCGCGGGCTTCGGATCGATGGCGCAGAGCGTGCCGAAGAAACTGCCGTCGGCAAGCCGCACGGGGACGGAAATATAGCTCTCGAAGCCGTACATCGCCGGCGTCGGATGGCCGCAATAGACCTCGTCCTTCGAGACGTGGTTGATGACCACAAGCCCGCGGTTTTCACGCACGTCGTTGCATAGGGTCGTTTCGACCTGCAGTTCGCCACCGGCTGCAAGTCCGAAATTGATGCGATCAAGCACGCTCATGGCGATCCAGCGGTCGGCGGTGACTCGCGCGACTGCCGCATATCCCATGCCGGTGGCGTTGCACACCACATCGAGAATGTTGGGTATCGCCTCGATCCGGGCGATGATGTCGAGGTCCTGGGCATACGAAGCGTTCATGAGGTTCCCCGGTTCCGCGTCGGGCCTGGCCATTGTTGGCCAAAAAAAGCAACGTATTGCACCCGGCTCGGTTCCTCCAGTGTTTTGCCGCGCATTCAGGCGGGAATGCGGAACAGGTCCCGGTCCGGGTCCGGCTTGCCGCCGATCTCGCCTGCAATGAGCTCGGAGGCGATCTGGCTGAAGGTGATGCCGTTGCCGCCGAAGCCCATCACGGCGAAGACGCGGCTCATGCCGGGAACGCGGTCGATATAGGGAAGCCCGGTGGGCGTCAGGCCGAAGCCGGCCGACCAGGTGAACTCCGGATCCGGCAGCTTGACGCCGAGCAGATCTGACAGCTTTTCGAGAATCCGCTTCGGCTTGGAAAGCATCTTGGCCTCGGAATGGTAGGATTCCGGGTCCCCCTCGTCCTCGCCTCCGGCGATCAGCCGGCCGTCACGGGTCATGCGGAAATAGAGGTAGGGATCGGCGGCCTCCCAGACCAGGGTATCCGACAGCCAGCCCGGCAGGTCCAGGCCCGGCGGCGTTGCCAGTGCCCAGGTCGAGGCGATGGAATGGCCCTTCTGCTGCACGCGCTCGAGAAACTCGTAGCCGGTGCAGAAGACCACGTGGCCGGCGTCGATCAGCGAACCCGATGACGTGGCGAGCACGGCCCGGTCGCCGAACTCCGAAAGGTCAGTGATCTCGACGCCCTCGACGATCTCGACGCCGCG
Organism: Hoeflea marina; assembly: GCF_003182275.1. Lineage (GTDB taxonomy): Bacteria > Pseudomonadota > Alphaproteobacteria > Rhizobiales > Rhizobiaceae > Hoeflea > Hoeflea marina. The sequence continues at coordinate 594,404 of NZ_QGTR01000002.1, read as the reverse complement.
TGCACGCGCCGCGCGCAGCAGGCCGGCGGCAAGCTGCGCCGGATTTCCCGATGCGGATGCCTGGCTGAGGAGCGCCGCCTCGCGATCGATGCCATAATCGGCTTTCACCGTGTCGCCATCGACATAGCCGACCTCGAGGCCTGCCGACTGGCGGGCGCGGAACTCAGCGGACAGCTTTCGGGCGCCGCCGCCCTCGCCGGCGAGATAGAGCGTCTGCTTGTCGCGCCAGCTGCAGACGAGGTCCAGAGACTTCACCTTTTGGCTCAACGCCTTGACGGAGGCCGCCGAGCGGCGCCAGGCGCGGGCGGCCTTCTCCTCGCCGATCATCCGCGACAGATCGCTCAGCGGCACGTCGATCTCGTGCTGGATCATCGCAGTGGAGGCCATGGTCGAACCGGTCACCGGCTTGCGGCGATCGATGACCAGAATCGAGCGCCTGCCGTCGGCGAGCGCCTCTGCCACCAGCGCCCCGGAAATTCCGGCGCCGACGATGACGACGTCGTAGGAGCGGCTGGCGGCGGATTTCGATGTGATGACGCTGATCGAGGGCGTCGCCGCCCAGAGCGGCATCGAATCGCGCAGATCGCGCTTGCGTGTTGTCGTGTCCATGGGGCGCCCCTTTGTTTCAGCATCGCTTAACAAGTGGCGTCGGCTTTCGTTCCCGACGCCGGCGCCGAATGCCGCAAAAAGGCCTTCTGACGCCATGGCCGTGGAACGACCCCGGGTCTGGCACGTTTGAGGACAGCCACCAACCAATCGGAGTTCACCATGAAAACCCTGTCCGACGCCTTCGAACACACCCTCAAGGATATCTACTATGCCGAGAACGCGCTGACCAAGGCGCTGCCGAAGGTCGCCAAGGCCGCCACCAGCCAGAAGCTCAAGGATGCGGTCGAAGCCCACCTCGCCGAGACCAAGGAACAGATCAAGACACTCGACAAGGTGTTCAAATCGATCGGCAAGAAGGCCGAAGGCGAGAAGTGCGATGCCATCGAGGGCCTGATCAAGGAAACCGACGGCCTGATCGAGGAAGCCGAGGGCGAAGCGCTCAACGCCATGCTGATCGGCGCCTGCCAGGCCGTCGAGCACTACGAGATCGCCCGCTACGGCACGCTGCGGGAATGGGCAAAGGTTCTGGGCCACACCGAGGCGCATGATCTGCTGTCGAGCATCCTCGACCAGGAAAAGGCCGCCAACTCCAAGCTCACCAACCTCGCAGTCTCGGAAGTCAACGAAGCCGCCTGAGACATGGGACAGGCGAAGCCGCAAGACGGCTAGCCAGGATCACAGCCCGATGCCCACGGCGTCGGGCTGTTTTGTTGTTGGGATGGCTCTAACCAAATCCCAGAAACAGCGCCAACAGGCGGTCTACTGCCAACATGGATGTGTCATCAAGCCGGCCGAAAGGCTTTCCCACTTTGTCTCGGCTCACTGTCATCAGCTTGTCGATCATTATCTGAGACGGCAGGCGCAACCCGTTCTCCGGTGTCGGCATCACGGACAATCGCATGAGCGGCGCCTCGATGAGATCACTCGACACAAGCGCTACCGTCAGCGTCGCGGCGTCTTGAAACTGATCGGCCTGAACAATCAGTGCGGGACGCGGCTTACCAAAAGCGCCCTGCAGAGCTACGGTGATCATGTCCCCGCGTCTCATTCGTCGATGCTGACAATATCTTGCAACGCGGCGTCAAGAAATCCGATCAGGTCGGCGTCCGCGGCGTCAGCCACGGCGACGATACGCGCCTGGCGGCGGCATTCCTCCGCAAACCCCTTCCTGCGGGTATCAGGGACCCAGATCTGGATCGGCCGCAGGCCCGCCGCACGCATGGCATCCCGCCGCTTTTTAACGCGCTCATTGACCGGATTGACCATGCCAGCTCTCCCTGAACACCGTTACATGTAACATGAACGGGGCTGTGGTTCAAGACGTGGCAAGTCTCCGCGAAAACGCAGAAACGCCCGGGACCTGATCCCGGGCGTTTCGTCTTTCACCGGGGACTGGAGTATACAAACACCCGGTGCAAGCTGCTGCGGCGCGGCCGGACTAGCTGGCGCGGGCCATGTCGGCGCGGACGATCGAGCGCAGATCGTCGATGGGCTTGAGACCCTCGCTGCGGTCGGTGTGCCAGAAGGTCCAGCCATTGCAGGCATCAAAACCCTGCACCAGCGCGCCGATCTTGTGGATCGATCCGGCCTGGCCGTTGGCGAAGATTGTGCCGTCGGCGCGGACGATTGCCTTGTGGCGGCGCCTGGCGTCGTGGAGCACTTCGCCGGGCTTGATGTGACCCGATTCCATCAGCACGTTGAAGGCGACGCGCGGCTCGGCGCGCTTGCCGGTCATCACCGTCAGTTCCGCCTTGCCCAGCGGCTCGACCGCGTCGATGCGGGCGCGGGCGGCGTCGATATACTCCTGCTCGCGCTCGATGCCGACAAAATGGCGGCCGAGGCGGCGGGCGACGGCGCCGGTGGTGCCCGAGCCGAAGAACGGATCGAGGATCACGTCGCCGGGCTTCGACGACGCCATCAGGATGCGGGCCAGCAGCGCTTCCGGCTTCTGCGTCGGATGCACCTTCTTGCCGTCGTCACCCTTGAGCCGCTCGCCGCCGGTGCAGATCGGAAACAGCCAGTCGGAGCGCATCTGCACGTCGTCGTTGGCGGCTTTCAACGCCTCGTAATTGAAGGTGTAACCCTTGGCGTTCTGGTCGCGGGAGGCCCAGATCATGGTCTCGTGGGCATTCTGGAAGCGGCGGCCGCGGAAATTCGGCATCGGATTGGTCTTGCGCCAGACGATGTCGTTGAGCAGCCAGTAGCCGATGTCCTGCAGCGATGAACCGACCCGGAAAATGTTGTGGTAGGAGCCGATCACCCAGATGGTGCCGTTGGGCTTGAGCACGCGGCGGCAGGCGAGCAGCCAGGCGCGGGTGAAGGCATCGTAGGCCTCGAAGCTGGCGAACTGGTCCCAGTGGTCGTCGACCGCGTTGACCATCGACTGGTCCGGGCGCATCAGGTCGCCGCCGAGCTGCAGGTTGTAGGGAGGATCGGCGAAGATCACGTCGACCGAATGGGCCGGCAGCGCTTCCAGCGCCGCGACGCAATCACCCTTTATGATGGTGTCGAGCCAGGAGGCCGGGGCCGCGCTGACGGAAGGAACGTCACAAAGCGATACTCGTGGGGACATGGGATACTCACACACAACAGACGCAACAGGAAACTGTCCCCATGGTTACCGAACAGGGTAAACAACCGGTGAATGCATCCGAAAATATGTTTGCCGGCACTGTGCCACGGGCAGCCAATCCGCTGTCACATGCTGATCCTGGCGCCGCGGCGCGACAGCCGGCGCTGCTGCAGGCGCCATTGCGGCTCGGCCCTGGCGAGCACAGCCGGGGCGAGGATTTCCACCTCGTAGCCGCGGTTGAGCGCCGCCTGCGCGGTGGCCCTGATGCCGGTGTTGCCATCGCGACCGGCAATGCTGAGCCGGCCGATGCGATGCGCATCGAGCCAGGCTTCGAACTCCGGAGCCGAGAAGGCATCCGCCTGGTGCTTCATGAAATCCGCCGCGACCCCGGTCTCGAGGCGCGGATCGAGACCCAGGCCGGCGGAACCGGCCGCGCCGCGTCCCCTCGCCAGCAGACGGAGGAAGACATTGACGTAGCGCGCGAGAAAGCTGTGGCGCACGGTGATGACCGGACAATCGCGCCCATAGGCGTCGGAGGCGTGCTCGTTGATCAGCGAAATCACCGCCTCGACATCATCCGCCGGGTAGCCTCCGCCCCTGCCGGTGAAATCGGACTGCATGTCGATGATCAGCAGCGCCTCGCCGGGCCGCGCGTCCTTGTCGATGCGCGGCCCCCGGGTCGGCCGCTGCAGCCGGTACATGCCGGCGATGGCGTAGAGGCAGAGGCCGAGCAACGCGGCGATCGCCGTCATCAGGATGACTGTCATGGCGGCTCCTTCCGATTCCCGCCGGCGCCAGCGGCGGCGGATGGCAACATATCGGCTTGCACGCGCCCCTGCCATCCTGTAGCTCACGACAATCCCCTCCCCTAGGAATTTAGAGATGTCCGGCTTTGAACTGATCATATTCGATTGCGATGGCGTGCTCGTCGACAGCGAAGTCATCGCCGCCGACCTCGAATCGGCACTGCTGACCGAGGCCGGCTACCCGATCTCCGCGGAAGAACTCGGCGAGCGCTTTTCGGGCCTGACCTGGAAGGACATCCTGTTTGCGGTCGAAGCCGACTCCAGCATTCCGCTGCAGGCGAGCCTGATCGACAAGTCCGAGGAGTTGCTCGATGCCAGGCTGGAGCGCGAAGTCGAGGCCATCGACGGCGCAGCCGATGCCATCGCCCGGCTCAGCGGTCCGCGCTGCGTCTGCTCGAATTCCAAGTCCGGCCGGCTGAAGATGATGCTGGCCAAGACCGGTCTGGCGCCGCTGTTCGGCGAGCATGTCTATTCCGCCCGGGATCTGGGCGAAGGCCGCACCAAGCCCAAGCCGGACATCTTCCTGCATGGCGCGGCCCAGATGGGCGCCGATCCGAAATCGACCATCGTCATCGAGGATTCTGTGCATGGCGTGCATGCGGCGCGCGCCGCCGGCATGCGGGTGATCGGCTTCACCGGCGGCTCCCACAGCTATCCCAGCCACGCCGACCAGCTCACCGACGCCGGCGCCGAGACCGTCATCCGCCGCATGGCCGACCTGCCCGACACCATCGCGGCGCTCGGCGCCTGGTCGGAGCTGATCTGAGCCGCATCGGCGCGACACCCGGAGACGGGGCGAGGGTGATGGAAGATGAAGCCCTCCCTGTCCCCCGCGTCCGCTGTCGCGCGCCGTGCGTGAGCGGTGCGAGACTCATCCCGCACACGCATCAAAAAGTCCCCCCGGCTCGCGGACGCGAGCCCGCTGGATGCCGGATCAAGTCCGGCATGACGGCGGAAGGGCTGCGCCGCCCTTCACCCTCATCCCGAGGCGGCCGCGTCAGCCACCCTCGAAGGGCGGGGTGAAGCCACCCAATCCGCCATCGCCAGATCCGGCAGCGGTCAGCCGACAGAAAAGCAGCCCACGGAATCCGCGAGCGGCCATATTCCACGCATCGCCTGCCGTGCGCACCGGCCCGACCGGCGGCGAAACCGCCTCAGCGTCTTACTTTGTGTTGTAGGGACCCGGGTCGAAGCCGATGAACACCCGGGCGCTGCCGGCGGAGGCCGCCGGGAAGGTCACCTCGGAATTGGTGACGACGAACTGGGTGGTGAGCGTGCCCTCGGGCAGCGTCACGGCCTGGCGCTGAAGTTCCGAATAGAGCACCGTCTCGCCCTCGAGCACGACCACGCGGACCGGCAGCTCCACCGAGCCGGCGCCACCGGCCGGACCGGCGACCAGCCTGCCGGAGGCCACGACTGTCATGATCATCTGGTCGCCCGACACCCGGCACTGGCGCGTCGTGTCGGCGATCGAGGCCTGCTGCATGACCTTGGAAGGGTCCTTGTCCTTCTCGCCGCCCTTGGCATAGGTGGAGAAATAGGCAGTCCCCTCGCGCAGCGCCACGGCCGGGCACTTGCCCTGCACGACCTGCGACTGGGTCGCCGCATCGACGGCGGTCTGGCCGCGCGGATTGAGCACATTTTCAGTGTCCGTCGATGTGCAGCCGGCAACCAGAGCGACGGCGAAGATGGCCGGAAGAAAACGCGGGAACTTGTCTGACACGATGAACCTACCTTCAAACAGGTGAATGCAAGGACCGGATGACGCCGGAATTGGACCTTTGCATGACGAACTGGCTTGGTCTATACCAGCCGCGCGGCGAAAAATCGACCGGCGTTATCTCATCTCGCGCGATCCGCGTCCACCATCGGGGAATTTGCCTGTGGACTATATTTCGACACGGGGCGAAGCCCCATCACTTGGCTTCAGCGATGCACTGCTGGCGGGACTTGCCCGCGACGGCGGCCTGTATGTTCCACGCGAATGGCCGCAATTTTCCCGCAAGGACATCCGCGCCATGCGCGGGCAAAGCTACCAGGAAATCGCCTATCGGGTGCTGTCGCCGTTCACCGAGGGCGACATCCGGCCGGAAAAACTGCGCGAACTCATCGATGCGGCCTATGCGACATTCCGTCACCCGGCAGTCGCGCCGCTCAGGCAGACGGGCGCCAATTCCTTCGTCCTCGAGCTGTTTCACGGCCCGACCCTGGCGTTCAAGGACGTGGCGATGCAACTCATCGCCCGGCTCATGGACCATGTGCTTGAGGAGCGCGACGAGCGCGCCACCATCGTCGGCGCCACCTCGGGCGACACCGGCGGGGCAGCCGTCGACGCCTTTGCCGGTCGCGACCGCACCGACATCGTCATCCTGTTCCCGAAGGGCCTCGTCTCGCCCGTGCAGCAGCGGCAGATGACCACGTCGACTGCGGCCAATGTGCATGCGCTTGCCATCGAGGGGAATTTCGATGACTGCCAGGACCTGGTCAAGGCGATGTTCAATCACACCGCCTTCCGCGACCGGGTGCGGCTGTCGGGCATCAACTCCATCAACTGGGCCCGCATCATGGCCCAGATCGTCTATTACTTCACCGCCTCGGTGTCGCTCGGCGCCCCCGACCGCAAGATCTCGTTCACCGTGCCGACAGGCAATTTCGGCGACATCTTCGCGGGTTACGCCGCCAAGCGCATGGGCCTGCCGATCGCCAGGCTGGTGATCGCCACCAATGAGAACGACATTCTCGCCCGCACGCTCAAGACCGGCCGCTACGAGATGCGCGGCGTCTCGGCCACCACCTCGCCGTCTATGGACATCCAGATCTCCTCGAATTTCGAGCGGCTGCTGTTTGATGCCCATGGCCGCGACGCCGGCCAGGTGCGGCAGGCCATGGCAGGTCTCAAGCAATCGGGCGCCTTCGAGATCGGCGCGGCGGCCCTGAAGGCGATCCGCAAGGAGTTTTCGGCCGGCCGCGCCACCGAGCGCCAGGTCAAGGAAATCATCCGGATGATGCAGGCCGAAACCGGCTATGTGGTCGATCCGCACACCGCGGTGGCGCTGCAGGTGGCGGCGAAGGCGGAACGCCCGGCGGCGGCGATGGTCACGCTGTCGACCGCGCACCCGGCGAAATTTCCCGCTGCGGTTAAATCCGCCTGCGGTATTGACCCGGCGCTTCCGGCGTGGCTCTCTGATCTGATGCAACGGGAGGAACGGTTCGACGTATTGCCTGCGACACAGGATCGGGTGGAAGCCCATATTCTGGCCATCGCGAGGGCCGTGCGCTGACCGGGGAAAGTGAACGAATGACTGTGCAGAGTACCCGTCTTGGCAATGGCATCACCGTCGTAACCGAGACCATGGCCCATCTTGAGAGCGTGGCCCTCGGCGTGTGGGTCAAAGCCGGTTCCCGCGACGAGACCGACAACGAACACGGCATGGCGCATCTGCTCGAGCACATGGCCTTCAAGGGCACCCTGCGTCGATCCGCGCGGCAGATCGCCGAGGAGATCGAGAATGTCGGCGGCGAGGTCAACGCCGCCACATCGACCGAGACCACCTCCTACTATGCCCGCGTGCTCAAGGCCGATGTCGGCCTGGCGGTCGACATCCTCGCCGACATCCTGACCGGCTCTGCCTTCGACGAGGCGGAACTCGAGCGCGAGAAGCACGTCATCCTGCAGGAAATCGGCGCCGCCGACGACACGCCCGACGATGTGGTGTTCGACCGCTTCACCGAGGCCGCCTTCCGCAACCAGACCATCGGCCGGCCGATTCTCGGCACCCCCGAGACCGTCCGCTCCTTCAGCGCCGCGCAGCTGCGCGCCTATCTTGCCCGCCACTACACAGGCGACCGCATCGTCGTCGTCGCAGCGGGCGCGATCGAGCACGACGCCTTTGTGCGCATGGTCGAGGACCGCTTCGGCTCGACCATCGCCCCCACGGGCACCCAGCTGCGCTCGATCCCGAAGGCCGTCTATACCGGCGGTGACTATCGGGAAAAGCGCGACCTTATGGACGCCCAGGTGGTCATCGGCTTCGAGGGCCGTGCCTACCAGGTGCGCGATTTCTATTGCTCGCAACTGCTCGCCAACATCCTGGGCGGCGGCATGTCGTCGCGGTTGTTCCAAGAGGTGCGCGAAAAGCGCGGGCTGTGCTATTCGGTCTACGCGTTTCACTGGGGATTCTCGGATTCCGGCGTCTTCGGCATTCATGCCGCCACGGGAGTGGATGATCTCGCCGAACTGGTGCCGGTGATCCTGACGGAACTCGGCAAGGTCGCCGACCATGTCGACGTCTCGGAAATCAACCGCTCGCGGGCCCAGACCCGCGCCGGCCTGCTGATGGCGCAGGAAAGCCCCGCGGCGCGCGCCAGCCAGATCGCCCGGCAGATGCTGCTGTTCGGTCGTCCGGTGCCGAATTCCGAACTGATGGAACGCCTCGATGCCATCACTCCGGAACGTCTGACCGACCTGGCGCACCGCATCTTCTTCAACACGCCGATGACCGTCTCGGCGGTGGGGCCGGTGGACAAGCTGATGAACACCGAGACCATGGCCTCCGGCCTGACCGGCGCACCGCGTCCGGCCGCCGCCGAATAGGCAGGCGGGACAGCATCGCAGATGCCCCGCCCGGCCTTCCGCTTTCGCAGCCGCGCATCTGACGACTTGCAGATTACGGGCGACAGGATCTTCCTGCGGCTTCCGCGGCTGGCGGATTTTGGCGAATGGAGCACGCTGAGGACCAGAAGCCGGGCGTTCCTCGAGCCGTGGGAGCCGCGCTGGCCCGATGACGACCTGACGCGAAGCGCATTCCAGTACCGCATCCGACGCTACGAAGCCGATCACGGAAGCGGGCTTGCCACGCCGCTGTTCATCTTCCTCAAGGGTTCCAATCAACTGGTCGGGGGGCTCACCATCGGCAATATCCGCCGGGGCGCCGCGGAAACGTGCACGCTCGGATACTGGATGGGTGAGGCCCATGCCGGCCGGGGACTGATGCACGACGCGCTTCGCAGCATCATTCCCCATGTGTTTGAGCGCATGCGGTTGCACCGGATCGAGGCGGCCTGTATTCCCGATAACGAACGCAGCATGCATCTCCTTGAAAAAGTCGGCTTCCGGCGCGAGGGTTACTTGAACGGCTATCTGAAAATCAACGGGGCCTGGCGCGACCACCTGCTGTATGCGCTGATCGCCGAGGATTGGCGTGACCGCCATGCCAAGCCCACCAAGGCGACCGGATGACTTCAATTACAGAGCAGACCCAGTGGCCGGCCTCGCCCGCCCGGACCATCCTGCCCGTGCGGTTGCTGGTTGCGCTGACGGCGCTGGTCATGATCCTGCTCTGCTCCGGTCTGGCCCATGCGGTGGAACCCATCAAGATCAGCCGCGAGGACACGGCTCTCGACCTGACCGCGACGACGGAGATCTACTCGCGCCGCGGAGAAGCCTTCCAGGTATCGACCGCGGCCGGCACCGATGGCATTGTCCGCCGCATCGAGGTGCGCTCGAGTTCCCCCGAACACAGCGGCGACTGGGCGGTGTTCGCGCTTGCCAATGTCAGTGACGAACAGATCGACCGGCTGATCGTGGCTCCGCATTTTCGCCTGGTGAAGTCGGGACTGATCTGGCCCGATCTGGGCTCGCAGCGCATTCTCGGCATCACCCCGAGCGAGGGCTTCGCCCTTGATCAGGTGCCCAATGACGAGGACGACGTCTTCCGCATCACGCTCAATCCGGGCACCGTCATCACCTTCGTGGCGGAACTGGCATCGCCCGAACTGCCGCAGATTTACCTCTGGGAGCCGGAGGCCTACAAGGACACGGTCAACGCATTCACCCTCTATCGCGGCATCGTGCTCGGCATCGCCGGACTGCTTGCCGTGTTCCTCACCATCCTCTTCGTGGTCAAGGGCACCTCGATGCTGCCTGCGACGGCGGCACTGGCCTGGGCGGTGCTGGCCTATGTCAGCGTCGATTTCGGCTTTCTCTCGAAGCTGATCAGCGTCACGCCCGGCGACGAGCGAATATGGCGCGCCTCCACCGAGGTGTTTCTCGCCACCGGTCTGGTGGTGTTCCTGTTTGCCTATCTCAATCTCAATCGCTGGCATTCCAACCTGACCTACGTCACGTTCGCCTGGATCCTCGGCCTCGGCGGCCTGTTCGCCGTCGCCGTCTATGATCCGGCGGTGGCTGCCGGTATCGCGCGCATATCGTTTTCGGCGACCACGATCCTCGGTGTCGGTCTCATCGCCTATCTGGGCATCAACCGCTACGACCGCGCGATCATGCTGATCCCGACCTGGGCACTGATCCTGTGCTGGCTCTTTGCCGCCTGGCTGACGGTGACAGGGCAGTTGTCCAACGACATCGTCCAGCCGGCGCTTGGCGGCGGCCTGGTGCTGATCGTGCTGCTGATGGGATTTACGGTCATGCAGCATGCCTTCGCAGGCGGCGCCTACCAGCAGGGCCTGTTCACCGACATGGAGCGCCAGGCGATGGCGCTGGCGGGCTCCGGCGACACGGTCTGGGACTGGGACGTGGCGCGCGACCGCATCGTCACCATCCCGGACATGTCCTCGCAGCTGGGCCTGTCACCCAATTCGCTCAGCGGTCCGGCCCGCAACTGGCTGCCGCGCATCCACGCCGACGACCGGGACCGCTTCCGCACCACGCTCGACGTGATGATCGAGCATCGCCGCGGCCGGCTTAACCACCAGTTCCGGATGCGCGCCGAGGACGGCCACTATCACTGGATGGCGCTGCGGGCCCGCCCCGTACTGGGCTCCAACGGCGAAGTCATCCGCTGTGTCGGCACCATCATCGACGTCACCGAACAGCGCACGTCGGAGGACCGGCTGCTGCACGACGCCGTCTATGACAATCTGACCGGCCTGCCCAACCGCCAGCTGTTCCTGGACCGGCTGGCGACCGTCATCGGGCTGGCCGCGCAGAGCCCGAATGTCCGGCCCACGGTGTTCATGATCGATCTCGACCGCTTCAAGCTGGTCAACGACCGGCTCGGCATGTCGGTGGGCGACACCATTCTCCTGGCGGTCACGCGGCGCCTCAAGCGCCTGCTGCAGCCGCAGGACACGCTGGCGCGGATCTCCGGAGACCAGTTCGGCCTGCTGCTGGTGTCCGAACAGGACGCCGCGAAGGTTGCCGCCCTTGCCGAGGCGCTGGGAAAGGCCATCTCCGTGCCGATCGATTTCGCCAACCAGGAGATCAAGCTGTCGGCGTCGATCGGCCTTGTCACCTGGGTGGACGACAATGCCATTCCCGACGAACTGGTGAAGGACGCCGAACTGGCCATGTACCAGGCCAAACGGTTCGGCGGCAACCGGATCGAGCCTTTCCGGCCGGCGTTCCGCACCGTCGGCACCGACCGCCACCGGCTCGAATCCGACCTCAAGCGGGCGCTCGAACGCGGCGACCTGACGCTTGCCTATCAGCCGATCGTGCGGCTCGAAGACGCCGAGATCGCCGGTTTCGAGGCGCTTCTGCGCTGGGAGGACCCCAAGCGCGGCACCGTGCCGCCATCCGAGTTCATTCCGGTGGCCGAAAGCTCCGATCTGATCCTGCAGCTGGGCATGTATTCGCTCAAATGCGCCGCCGACGACCTGGCGCAATGGCAGCGCGCGGTCGGAGACGTGCCGGTGTTCATGTCGGTCAACCTGTCGAGCGCGCAATTGCTCAAGAGCGACCTGTGCAACGACGTCATCGCCGCCATTTCTGATTCCCGCTGCGACCCGTCCTGCTTCCGGCTGGAACTGACCGAATCGCTGGTCATGCACAATCCGCAGCAGGCACTGCTGACCCTGTCGCGGCTGCGCGAGGCCGGCATCGGCCTGTCGCTCGATGATTTCGGCACCGGCCATTCGTCGCTGTCCTACCTCACCCGCTTTCCCTTCGGCACCATCAAGATCGACAAGTCGCTGGTCTGCGACCCGTCGGAAAAGCGCAGCGTGCTGCTGCGGTCGATCGTCGGCCTCGCCAAGGAGCTGGGCATGTCGGTGGTGGCCGAAGGCATTGCCACGGAAGAGGACGCGGTGGCGCTCTCGGCCATGGGCTGCGACTACGGCCAGAGCTTCCTGTTCGGCCCGCCGATCGGCTCGGAATCGGTGCAGAAACTGCTCAAGGAGCGGTTTCCGCTCGCCAGCAGGCATTAAGGCAGATCGTGTCAGTTCGGATGCATGCAATGTGCTTCAGCGCTGTGCGATGTGCCTGCCCTGCTCCCTAAATCGCCGCACATTTTCGGGTTACAAGCATTGGGTGGCGGAAAAGCTGCAGTCTCTCTCTGTGCAGGTGCCGAACGAAATTGGATAGTGTCTCAGCTTGAAGTTTGATGTGGTTGACGCCTTTTCGAATCCCTGCGCGAATTCCTATGCTTAATGCATGTCGCCCGAAAGTGTGCAGCGGTTTCGGGATGACGGCATGCATAATCACAAAGAGCTAAAGCACATCGCGTGAATCTGAATTCACGCGATGTGCTTTAGTGGCAAGCATGCGGAGGCGCATTCCCCAAGCCCGAAGCCGGCCGGCAGGCTGCTTTCGCGCGCCGCTGACATGGAACTGCCATATCTCCGGCCTAAGGCGACAGGCGATGCAACGCGGTTCCCGGTGAGACAATGGCGAAATACGATTCGTGCGTGATCTGCACCTCGCCGCGCAGCGGCAGCACGCTGCTGTGCAGGCTTATGGCAGCAACCGGCGTCGCCGGAAATCCGGAGTCCTATTTTCACCGGCTGTCGATCGAGGCTTGGCGTGAGGATCTCGAGGTCGGCGCCGTGCCCGGCGCCTCGGAGCGCGAGCTTCTTGCAGCAATCTTCAAAGCCGTGATCGCGAAAGGAAGCCTTGAGACAGGTCTTTTCGGGCTGCGCCTGCAGCGACACAGTTTCGATTTCTTCACCGAAAAGCTGGCTGTGCTTTATCCATCGCCGGCAACAGATGCCCTGCGGTTTCAGGCGGCCTTCGGGCGGACGCTGTTCGTGCATCTGACGCGGCGCGACAAGATCGGACAGGCCGTCTCCTGGGTGAAGGCGGAGCAGAGCGGCCTGTGGCACCTGGCGCCCGACGGCACCGAGCTGGAGCGGCTCTCTCCACACAGGGACCCCATCTACGATGCCGGAGAAATCCAGGCGTGCGTGAAGACGATGCAGGACTACGACCGCGACTGGATGGACTGGTTCGAGGCCCAAGACATCGAACCGCTGCGCATCACCTATGATGCGCTTTCCGAAAACCCGGTCGCAACATTGCGCGATCTACTCGGGCGGCTCGGGCTCGATCCCCACGCAGCCAGCAGCGTGACGCCGGGTGTGAGGAAGCTCGCCGATGCCACGAGTGAGGATTGGGTTGCGCGCTTCCGCTCCCAGTTCGACATGTCTGCGTCTGGCTAGCTTTCCGTCCGCACCAGGGTGTGGTCAGGCGTGGCCGGACTGCATCGACAGCATGGCAGGCGCCACGCCCATCATCGCCAGCACACGGTCATACTTGCCGTCGAGCTCCTGGTCGAAGACCAGGTCGTCGCGGGCAGGACAGCTCAGCCAGCTGTTGGCGGCGATCTCGCTTTCCAGCTGCCCAGGGCCCCAGCCGGCATAGCCGAGCATCAGGATGCCCCGCAACGGGCCTTCGCCGTCCTTGATGGCGCGCAGGATGTCCACCGTCGCCGTCAGGCACAAATCGTCGTTGACCGGCATCGTCGCCGGGCTGATGTAGTCGTCGGAATGCAGCACGAAGCCCCGGCCCGGATCGACGGGGCCTCCCGAAAGCACTGGAAAATCGATCGATCCCTGGCAGATGCCCTGGCGGTCGGAAACGCCCTTGCGCGCCGGACGGTCGTCAAGACCCAGCGTCTGCACCAGCTCCGGGAAGCTGATCTGCTGAGCCCGGTTGAGCACGAAACCCATGGCGCCATCCTCGGAATGGGCACAGATGAAGATGACCGTGCGGATGAACCGCTCGTCGTTCATGCCCGGCATGGCAATGAGGAAATGCCCGTCAAGGCACCCTCTCTTGCGATCGGCAGACTTGGGTATGTTGGTTCCCATTCGACAAGCCTAGCAAGTTTGGGCCATTTGGAAAGGGCGATTTGTCACGAGGCGCGCGTCGGCCCGCATGCACTTGACCGCTCACGTTAATATGACCCGGCGCGATTAACCCCGGATGGATTCCGCCGCAATCGGCGGCTATTGTCGGGCATGAAAACCGCACGCTTCGCTCCATCCGCCCCGATTTTCGCCGCTGCCACACTTGCCATCGCGGGGCTGGTGCCGCTTCCGGCGCTGGCCCTCGACAGCGGCTGGGCGGAGACCGAGGGCGGCCGCATGCGGCTGGTCGTCGATCCTTCTCCGCAAGCCGACGGCAGCCTCGCGGGCGCGCTCGACATCGACCTGGCGCCGGGCTGGAAAACCTACTGGATCGATCCGGGCGGCAGCGGCATTCCCCCCAGCATAGACCTCTCCGCGAGCAAGGGCCTTTCGCTGAGACGCGTCGATTATCCGCCGCCGGTACGCGTCGATGATGGCTATTCGGTCTGGTCGGGCTACAAGCACCCGGTCAAGTTCCCGCTTGTGCTCGAGCGCACCGGCAGCGGAGACGCCGAGCTGAACGCGGAGGTCTTCATCGGCATCTGTTCGGACATCTGCGTCCCGTTCCAGGCCAGCCTGTCGATTGCGGTTCCCGCTGCGGCAGACGCCGACAGCGTCGCCGCGCGGGAGGTGGCGTCCGCCTTCCAGGCGCTTGCGGAACCGCCGGCAGAGGATTTCGCAGTCACCGCTGCGGCTTTCGCCGCCGACCGCTCCGCGCTCGAAGTCAGCGTCAGTCTACCCGGGTTCCGCCCGGCCGGCCTGGCTCCGGCGCTGTTCGTGGCCGGTCCCGAAGGCTGGGCCTTCGCGCCGCCGCAGCTTCTCGCGTCGGAAGATGGCACCGCCCGCTATTCGGTGCCCGTCGTGGGCAGGCCGAAATCGGCGGATGCCGGCACGGCGGTGCCCGTTGATCTGGTGGTCACGCTTGGACAGCGCGCCATCGCCACCCGGGCGGAGTTGCGCTGAGCGCTTCTCGTTTTCCCAGATCGCGGCGGCGCTGCATGCTGACGCTTCGCCACATGGTCCTGGACCGGCGATGCCGCTCTCGTCTGAAAGGGCCCGAAGCCGCCGGATCCCGATCGCCGGTCGGCGGCCGTTCACAGGCTTTTTGCGCCCTGCCCCTCGACACGGCCACGGGAAACCATATCTATGGCGCACCGACATCCGCCAACCACCAACCCAGGAGTGCCACGTGACGATTTCAGTTGGGGACGCTTTGCCCGCATCGACATTCAAGGAGAAGGGTCCTGACGGCATTGCCGACGTGGCCAGCAGCGATTTCTTCGCTGGTCGGAAGGTGGTTGTCTTCGCCCTCCCCGGCGCTTTCACGCCGACCTGCCATCTCAACCATCTGCCGGGATATCTTGAAAACCGCGACGCCATCCTCGCCAAGGGCGTGGATGAGATTGCGGTCATCGCGGTCAACGACGCCTTCGTGATGGGCGCATGGGCCAAGGCCACCGGCGGCGAAGGCAAGATCCGCTATCTTTCCGACCAGGCAGCCGTCTTCACCAAGGCCGTCGGTCTCGAACTGGACGCTTCCGCCGGTGCGCTCGGCGGGATCCGCTCGCAGCGCTATTCGATGATCGTCGAGGACGGCAAGGTCACGGCGCTCAACATCGAGGACACGCCGGGCTCCGCCGTCACATCGGGCGCGGCAGCGCTGCTGGAACAGCTCTGAGCCGTAGCCGATCCCGCACCGCCGGTTTCGCGCAGTCCATGGCGTCGTTCATTTCTTGAACGGCGCCATGCCTTTTCTGGCCAGCTCGTCGGCGCGCTCGTTCTCGGGATGGCCGGCGTGGCCCTTGACCCAGTGCAGCGTCAGCTTGTGGATCTGGCGCGCCGCATCGAGCGCCTGCCACAGCTCGACATTCTTGACCGGCTTCTTGTCGGCGGTCTTCCAGCCGTTCTTCTTCCAGCCGAAGATCCATTTGCCGAGCCCGTCCATGACATATTTGGAATCGGTGTAGAGATCGATCTCGCACGGGCTCTTCATCGCCTGCAGGGCGGAAATCGCCGCCAGCAGTTCCATGCGGTTGTTGGTGGTGTTGGCCTCGCCGCCGAAGAGTTCCTTCTCCGTCTCGCCGTGGCGCAGGACGGCGCCCCAGCCGCCGGGCCCGGGATTGCCCGAACAGGCACCGTCGGTGTAGATTTCGACCTGTTTCACGATGGGATCTCCTGGCGCAAGCCGTAGTCGTAGCCGCTGGTTATGCGGCGGTGGAAGCGGACCTTGCGCAGATATTCGAGCGGATCCTTCTTGACCACCAGCGCTCCTTCGGGCGTTGTCAGCCAGTCATGCAGCCGGGTCAGGAAGAAGCGAAGCGCCGCACCACGGGCGAGCAGCGGCAGGATCGCCGTCTCGCGCGGTTCCAGCGAGCGCACCGAGGCATAGCCGTCGAGCAGCGCCATGCCCTTGGTCAGGTTGAAGGACCCATCGCCCTCGAAACACCAGGCATTGAGGCAGACGGCCACGTCATAGGCGAAGTGATCGTTGCAGGCGAAATAGAAATCGATCAGCCCGGACAACCGGTCGCCGATGAAGAAGACATTGTCCGGGAACAGGTCGCCGTGGATGACGCCCGCTGGCAGATCATCGGGCCAGCCGGCCTCGAGCGCCCTGAGATCGGCGTCGATCTCGTCGGCGAGGCCCGGTTCGACCTCGTCGGCGCGCTCGCGCGATTTGTCCCAAAGCGGCCGCCAGCTCGCCACCGACAGCGCATTGGGGCGGACGAGCGGGAAGTCGTTGCCGGCGACATGCAGGGTTGCCAGCGCGCGCCCGACCTCTCCGCAATGGATCGGCGCTGGCCGACGCAGCCAGGTGCCGTCGAGGAACGAGACGAGGGCCGCGGGCCTGCCGGCAAGCGAGCCGAGCAACTCGCCGTCCCGGCGCGGGACCGGGACCGGGCAGGTCAGGCCCTTGGCTGCCAGGTGATCCATCAGGCCGAGGAAGAACGGCAGGTCGTCGCGATTGACCCGCTTTTCATAGAGCGTCAGGATATAGGTGCCACCGGAGCTGCGAAGCAGGAAGTTGGTGTTCTCCACCCCTTCCGCGATGCCCTTGTAGGACAACAGCGAGCCGATGGAATACTCGCCGAGAAAGGCGCGCAGCTGCTCCTCGTTGACATCGGTGTAGACGGCCATGCTCAGCGGACTCCGTTGACGAAGGCCATGTCGGCCGCGGTCAGCTCTACATCGCGGAGCTCGCGGTTGACGAGGAAATTCTCGGTCTCGCGCACGGTTTCGGCGATCTCGATCGTGGTGTCATAGCGGGAGCGGAAGGCCTCGATGATCTCGTCGACCACCACCTCCGGCGCAGATGCCCCGGCGGAGACGCCGAGCACGGAAATCTCGCCGATGACGTCCCAGTCGATCTCGTGGGCGCGCTGCAGCAGGATGGCGTTGCGGGCGCCCGCGCGGGCGGCCACCTCCACCAGGCGCTTGGAATTCGATGAATTGGGCGCGCCGACGACGACGAACAGGTCGCAACCCGGGGCGGACTGCTTGACCGCCTCCTGGCGGTTTGTCGTGGCATAGCAGATCGATTCGGCGGCCGGCGCAGTGATGCCGGGAAACCGCTCGTGCAGTCGCGCGATGACGTCTGCGGTGTCATCGACCGACAGCGTTGTCTGGGTGACGAAGCCGAGATTGCCCACATCCATGGCCGGCAGTGCATCGACGTCCGCCACGGTTTCCACCAGCGTCACCGCGCCGTCGGGCAACTGTCCCATGGTACCGATCACCTCGGGATGACCCTTGTGGCCGATGAGCACGACATGGCGGCCAAGCCGCTCGTGGCGCATGGCCTGCTTGTGCACCTTGGAGACCAGCGGACAGGTGGCGTCGAGATAGAACAGCTTGCGCACTTCGGCGTCGGCAGGCACCGACTTCGGCACACCGTGGGCGGAAAAGATCACCGGCTGGGCCTGATGGGCGGGCGGAATCTCGTCGAGCTCCTCGACGAAGATGGCGCCCATCGCCTCCAGTCCCTCGACCACGAAACGGTTGTGGACGATCTCGTGGCGGACATAGACCGGCGCGCCGTATTTCTTCAGCGCCAGCACCACCATCTGGATGGCCCGGTCCACTCCGGCGCAGAAGCCGCGCGGCGCGCACAGACGGATCGTCAGCTTTTGCTTGCTCATGATTGCTCCGGGGGTTGCAACGGTTGCCTTTAGACAGAGCCCGGTGGGTGCGTGTCAAGAGCCGGCAGGACGCGTGCTCAATCGGCGTCCGGTACGCCGGGCTTGCGGAACAGGACGACGGCCGAGACCGCCAGCAGCGCCAGGGCGAGGCCGTACCATGTGACGGCGTATTGCAGGTGACTGTTGGGCATGTTGATGATGGTGACGCCGCCGACAGGCAGGCCGCCGGGATTGGGTGTCGCATCTGCGTCGACGAAGAAGTCGATCAACTTGCCGTCGGACCGGTCGATGCCGGCATTCTTCGCCATCGCGTCGAGATCCTTCCAGAAGAAGATATTCTTGGCCGGATCGTTGTCGGGGACCATCATGGACGGCCTTCCGTCCAGACGGTTCCGTGCCAGGCCGGTCACGGTGACCTCACCTTCCATCTCCCCGTCCTGTCGGCTGGCGGGATCCTTGGAATCGACGCCGACGAAGCCCCGATTGACGAAGATGACCGAGCCGTCGGCGCGCTCCAGCGGCGTGTAGACGTGATAGCCGGTGGCGCCATCGAGCGTGGCAAAGAAGAACTGCTCGCGCTCGTGGAGGAACCGACCTTTGACGCGGGTCGGGCGGTACTCGATATCGCCCCCTTCTTCCCGGATGGCGATGACATCATCCAGGGGCACCGGGCCGGCTGCCATCCGTTCGGCAATCGTGGCAAGCAGGCCTTCCTTCCATGCAAGCCGCTGGACCTGCCACGTGCCGAGCGTTACGAGCACGCCAAAGAGCGCGAGCACAACGATGACGGCAACGGGTCCCGGCCTCCGGGGGCCAGTCCGGACGACGCGGTCAGCCATGGTCGATCTTTCCCTCGGCTGCCTTGTTGCGGTACTGCAGGGCGATCATCAGGCCCTTGAGCATGCGCAGCAGACCAAGGCACAGCACGGTGGCAAGGGGAACCCACAGCAGCATATGGAGCCACAGCGGCGGACCGTAGTTGACCTCCAGCCAGAGCGCCATTCCGACGATGACGAAACCCATGATCAGGATCACGAACACCGCGGGTCCGTCGCCGGCATCCTCGAAGTTGTAATCCAGCCCGCAATTGGCACAGTGGTCCTTGGGCTTGAGCAGCCCGTCAAACAACTTGCCCTGACCGCAGCGGGGGCACATTCCGCGAAGTCCCACCGAGACAGCATCCACCGGCGGGAAACGGGCTTCATCTTCGGACATCCGGCACTCCCAGATTTGACCGCATCGGCGGCCGTGAAAAAAGAAGGCGGCCGGTCACCCGGCCGCCCCCCGCATTTTCAATCGGCCGAGGCCGGTGTCATTCGACGTGCAGCGCCGCGCCCCACGAACCCCAGACATAGATCGAGAAGAACAGGAACAGCCAGACCACGTCGACGAAGTGCCAGTACCAGGCGGCCGCCTCGAAGCCGAAATGCTGCTTCGGGGTGAAATCACCCTTCATCGCGCGGACAAGGCAGACAATCAGGAAGATCGTGCCGATGATGACATGGAAACCGTGAAAGCCGGTGGCCATGAAGAAGGTCGCGCCGTAGATCGAATCCTTGAAGGCAAACGGTGCGTGGATGTATTCGTAGGCCTGCACGGACGAGAAAAACAGGCCGAGCAGAACGGTCAGGACGAGACCGTTGACGAGGCCCTTGCGGTCGTTGTGCAGCAGCGCGTGGTGCGCCCAGGTCACGGTGGTGCCCGACAGCAGCAGGATCACCGTGTTGTAGAGCGGCAGGTGCAGCGGATCGAGCACCTCGATGCCGGCCGGCGGCCACTGGCCGCCGGTGAAGGCAGCTCGGGCGACCTGGTGAACCTCGTTCGGGAACAGGCTTGCATCGAAGAAGGCCCAGAACCAGGCGACGAAGAACATCACTTCCGAGGCGATGAACATGATCATGCCGTAGCGCAGATGCAGCGACACGACCCGGGTGTGGTGGCCCTGATGGGCTTCCTTGATCGTGTCCGCCCACCAGGCGAACATCGTGTAGAGCACGACGGCGAGCCCGATGTAGAAGATCCACGGCTGCGCCATGTTGACGCCGAACATCCGCATCTGGTCATCGGACAGATAGCGCATGTAGGTGATGCCGCCAAAGGCCATGATCAGCGCGCCGACCGAGCCGATGAACGGCCACGGGCTCGGGTCGATAATGTGGTAGTCGTGGTGCGTCTCGTGTGCGTCTGCCATGTCACTCATCCCCGATAGTCATCATTTCCAGCTGGGCGCACGGCGCCCGGCGCTGCAAGGTTTCAAAGACTGTCTTTCTCTTGCACCGGCTCCGCCAAGGCTGCAACGGGTTTCTCCGTCTCATGGGCATAGAAGGTGTAGGAAAGCGTAATTGTGCCGATGTCCCTGGTCTCCGCCTCATCGACGATCGCCGGATCGACGAAGAACACCACCGGCATGTCGAGCGTCTCGCCCGGCTGCAGCGTGGTTTCCGTAAAGCAGAAACACTGGATCTTGTTGAAGTAGGCACCGGCCGCCTGCGGGGTGACATTGTATGTCGCCTGGCCGGTGACGGCGGTGCCGGAATTGTTGGTGGCCGTGTAGGAAATCTGCGTCGTCTCGCCGATGCGCAGCTTGACCTGCCGCTGGTCCGGCTTGAACGACCAGTCGAGGCCCGGCGCGACATTGGAATCAAAACGGACATTGATCGTCTGTTCGAGAATGCGGTCCGACGCCTGCTCCACCCGCTGGGTGGTTCCTCCGTAGCCGGTGGCCTGGCAGAACGCCTTGTAGAGCGGCACGGCCGCATAGCTCATGCCGACCATGCCGACCACGAACGCGCAGCAGACGACGACGATGCCCATCTGGCCGCGACCGGGCTTCTGCTCATTGGGGTGATTCTGCTCTGTCATGCCGGTCCCTCTCACAGCGGCCGATTGAGGATGCCCGGACCGACCTTGACGATGGTCACGACGTAAAACAGCACCACCAGGATGGCGAGCGCGATTCCGATGGCGGCCGATCGGCTGCGGCGGGCCTTCTTCTGGGCTTCGGTCATTTCAACGCGATCGATCATTCAGGCCACCCATGCGAAAAGGCGGGCCAGCAGATTGTCCGCAAGCAGGGCCGTGAAAATGACGAAGAGATAGACCAGCGAATAACGGAACATCTTCTTGGCGGCGATCATGGCGACATCGCCCTCGGGCATGCGGCGCACCTGCACCGCGTACCAGATGAAGGCCAGCCCGAGAGCGGCGGCGACGGCGCCATAGCCGAGGCTCGCAAATCCCGCCACGGTCGGAAGCACGGCGGCGATGGCGGTCAGCACCGCATAGACGACGATGTTGGTCTTGGTGACGCTTTCACCCGATACGTTGGGCAGCATCGGGATTCCGGCCTTGCCGTAGTCGCCCGACTTGAACAGCGCCAGTGCCCAGAAATGGGCGGGCGTCCACAGGAAGATGATCAGGAACAGGATGATGCTTTCGACCGACACCGTGCCGGTGACGCAGGCCCAGCCGATCATCGGAGGAAAGGCGCCGGCGGCGCCGCCGATGACAATGTTCTGCGGCGTCGAGCGCTTGAGCCAGATCGTGTAGACCACGGCGTAGAAGAAGATGGTGAAGGCCAGAAGGGCGCCGGCTGCCCAGTTGACCATCAGACCGAGCATGACGCTGGAGAAGATGGCCAGGAACAGGCCGAATCCGAACGCGGAGCTGGCGTCGATGCGGCCGGCGGGAACCGGACGGTTGGCCGTGCGGGTCATGACCGCGTCGATATCGGCGTCGTACCACATGTTCAGCGCGCCCGAGGCGCCGCCGCCCACCGCGATGCAGAGAATCGAGATGAAGCCGAGGACCGGATGGATGGAACCGGGAGCGAGCAGCAGGCCGACAAATGCCGTGAAGACGACCAGCGACATCACCCGCGGCTTGAGCAGGGCGAAATAATCGCTCGCATTGCCTTCGGAGAACAGGGCTTCGGTCGGCGCCGCTCCCATATCGTGTTCAGCAGTCATGGCCATTCAGGCGGTCCACTTTCGCTTGCGTCCGGATTGATCTCCCGGACAGTAGGACAGACCGCCGGTGGATCCGGCGGCCTGTGGTTGATGATGCGGCGCTTACTTGATGCGCGGCAGCTTTTCCCACTGATGGTACGGCGGCGGCGAAGTCAGCTGCCACTCCAGCGTGGTCGCACCCTCGCCCCAGGGATTGTCGCCGGCCACGCGCTTGACGCGGAAGGCTTCCCAGACGCCGTACAGGAACACCAGCACGCCGACGCCGGAGATGTAGGAACCCATCGAAGAGACGTAGTTCCAGCCTGCGAAGGCATCGGGATAATCGATGTAGCGGCGCGGCATGCCGGCGAGGCCGAGGAAATGCTGCGGGAAGAAGATCACGTTGACGCCGACGAAGGTGATCCAGAAATGCAGCCGGGCGACGAACGAGTTGTACATGTAGCCGGTCATCTTCGGGAACCAGTAGTACCAGCCGGCGAAGATCGCGAACACGGCGCCCAGCGAGAGCACGTAGTGGAAATGCGCCACCACGTAGTAGGTGTCGTGCATCGACCGGTCGAGACCGGCATTGGCGAGCTGCACCCCGGTCACACCGCCGACGGTGAACAGGAAGATGAAGCCGATGGCCCAGAGCATCGGGGCGCGGAACGAGATCGAGCCGCCCCACATCGTCGCGATCCAGGAGAAGATCTTCACGCCGGTCGGCACCGCGATCACCATGGTGGCGAAGACGAAGTAGCGCTGCGTGTTGAGCGACAGGCCGACCGTATACATGTGGTGAGCCCAGACGATGAAGCCCACCGCGCCGATGGCGACCATCGCATAGGCCATTCCCAGGTAGCCGAAGACCGGCTTGCGCGAGAACGTCGAGATGATGTGGCTGATGATGCCGAAGCCCGGCAGGATCAGGATGTACACTTCCGGGTGGCCGAAGAACCAGAACAGGTGCTGGAACAGGATCGGGTCGCCGCCGGCGTCAGGCGCAAAGAACGCCGTGCCGAAGTTGCGGTCGGTGAGCAGCATGGTGATGCCGCCGGCGAGCACAGGCAGGGACAGAAGCAGCAGGAAGGCGGTGATCAGCACCGACCAGGCAAACAGCGGCATCTTGTGCAGGGTCATGCCCGGCGCGCGCATGTTCAGGATGGTGGTGATGAAGTTGATGGCGCCGAGGATCGACGAGGCGCCGGCAATGTGCAGCGACAGGATGGCGAAATCCATTGCGGGTCCGGGCTGGCCGGTGGTCGAGAGCGGCGGGTAGATGGTCCAGCCGCCGCCGGTGCCGAAGCCGCCCGTGGGACCTTCCACGAACATCGACAGCAGCAGCAGGATGAACGCAGGAGGCAGCAGCCAGAACGAGATGTTGTTCATGCGCGGGAACGCCATGTCCGGCGCGCCGATCATGATCGGGACCATCCAGTTGGCAAAGCCGCCGATGAGCGCGGGCATGACCATGAAGAAGATCATGATCAGACCGTGGGCGGTGGTGAACACATTGTACATGTGCTTGCCGCCGTCGATGGCCGCATCGCCCTCAAAACCGTACACGATGGCCGCAAGGCCATGGAAGATCTGGATGCCGGGCTCCTGGAGCTCCATGCGCATGGCGATCGACAGCGCGCCGCCGATGACGCCCGCGATGATCGCGAATATCAGGTAGAGCGTGCCGATGTCCTTGTGGTTGGTCGAATACATCCAGCGACGCACAAAACCCTTGGGCTTGTGGTCGTGGTCGTCGTGAGCTGCGGCGGAACCGGCCATATTTCCCACTCCCTCGTGTTATTGTGCGGCGTTGGCGGCGACGTCAACGACCTTGCGGTCGGCATCGATCGAGGCCAGCAGATTGCGGTTGGCGTCGCCGAGATTCTCGGCGGCGGCGGTCAGCCAGGTGTTGAACTTGTCTTCCGAGACGACGCGGATGGCGATCGGCATGTAGGCGTGATCCTTGCCGCACAGTTCCGAGCACTGACCGTAGAACAGGCCTTCCTGCTCGGCCTTGAACCAGGTCTCGTTGAGTCGGCCAGGCACGGCATCGATCTTGATGCCGAAGGACGGCATGGCGTAGGCGTGCAGCACATCGGCGGCGGTGACCAGAACGCGAACGGTCTTGCCGACGGGCACGACCAGTTCGTTGTCGACGGTCAGAAGGCGGGGATACACGGCGCGGTCTTCCTTGCCGGCGGCGGCGCGTTCGCCGTCCTGCATCAGCAGCGAGTCGAACGAAACTTCCGTGTCGCCCTGATACTCGTAGCCCCAATACCACTGATAGCCGGTGGCCTTGACGGTAAGGTCGGTGGCCGGCGGCGAGTACTGCGCGGTCAGCAGGCCGAAGGACGGAATGGCGATGGCGAGAAGAATGATCACGGGCCCGAGCGTCCACACCACTTCAATGGCGGTGTTGTGGCTGGTCCTGGAGGGAACCGGGTTGGCGCCTGCCCTGAACTTGACCATCACATAGATGAGCAGGACGAGGACAAACAGTGTGATCGGAACGATGAACCACAATGTGTAGTGTTCGAAGCTGGTGATCTGCTCCATCATCTGCGTGGCGGCAGGCTGGAAGGCCGTCTGCCATGCAACAGGCTGTGCCGCCATCGCCGGGGCCGCGAAACCCGTCAGCGCCGTCGCGGCCAGCCCTGCCAAAAGCTTGTTTGTCACGTGTGTGTCTCCCTCGAGCGTTTAGCCGCGCCTTCGAAAAGGCGGAATCCCTCAATTTGATGGCCGCTTCAAACCACAGTTTAGCACCGCCCGCAACTGTCGGAAGCACAACATCATGCGGCATTTTTGCGCGGCGGTCACCCGCGCATCGGTTTTGGGCAATATCACGCGGTTTGGCGATCAAACGGCCGGCTGCCGCCTCCGGGCCTTGCATCCGGGCTTTCACGCATCCGCCGGGACGCAATTTTGCCGCACTCCCGGGCAGAGTGTGCGGTCGGTGGGTTACAATTCGGCCAGAGCCATCTACAAACTAGAACAATGATTCGCCGTTTTGCGGAGACACTATGACATTTTCACATCGCAAGTTGCTCGCTGCAATGACGGCTGTTGTCGCGGCATTCGTCTCTTCGGCCGTGCCGGTTGCCGCGCAGCAGAAGGGCAAGGTGCAGTCCACCCACGGCGCCTGGTCGATCGTCTGCGACACGCCGGCAGGAGCGCCGGGCGAGCAATGCGCGCTCATGCAGAACGTCGTCGCCGATGACCGGCCCGAGGTCGGGCTGTCGGTGGTGGTGATCAAGACTGCCGACCAGAAGGCCAAGATCCTGCGGGTGCTGGCACCGCTCGGCGTGCTGCTGCCGTCGGGCCTGGGGCTCAATGTCGACGGCAAGGATATTGGCCGCGCCTATTTCGTGCGCTGCTTTGCCGATGGCTGCTATGCGGAAGTGATTCTCGACGAGACGCTTCTGGTCACGCTGCGGTCGGGCACCCAGGCAACGTTCATCGTCTTCCAGACGCCCGAGGAAGGCATCGGCATTCCGGTCGACCTCAACGGCTTCACCGAGGGCTATGCCGCTCTGCCGTGACCCGGACCGTCTGCGCCGTCGGGCGCCCCGCGTCTATTTCCGCTTGCCCGATCGACCGAGCAGATAGCCGCCGAATGCGCCGGCCAACAGTGTGACGATCATCGCCTCTGTCCCGAGCGGAAGACCTGTGACTGCGCCGGAAACCATGCCGACGGCCATCCGGATGCACGCAGTCACCATCGCTCCGTCATTCCATGCCGCAGGGCCGCCTTGAAACCAGACAGCGGCAACGCATCTCGCGGCAGGCCCGGCCAGGCCTGCCTGTCCGGCCGGCACGGACACCGGTTGTTCGCAGGCGGCAGGTGCGGCACGGCTGGATTTGACGTCGAGACCTATTACATAGTGGGTCGAGCCCACAGCCTTCCGGTGCCCAAGTTTGGCAACCCCTGAATTACCGGCCATGACCGACTGGCCCTCAATCATTGGAAATCCCATGTCCCACGATCTGCTTTCATCCTTCGACATCGACGAAACCCGGATCCAGCGCATCGTTGCCGATGCCCTGCATGGCGCCGATGACGGCGAGCTGTTTCTTGAATTCGAGGAGACCGAATCGCTGGTCTTCGACAACGGCAAGCTCAAGGCCGGCAACTATTCCACCGATCGCGGCTTCGGCCTGCGGGTCGTGGCGGGCGAGGCATCCGGCTATGCCCATGCCGGAGATCTTTCGGAGGCAGCGCTGCGGCGCGCCGCCGATGCGGTCTCGGCCGTCACCCGGGGCGCGTCCGGCATCTATTCGGAGGCGCCGCAGCGGACCAACCGCGTGCTCTACACCGCCGATAACCCGATCGCCGCGCCGGGCTTCGAGGCGAAGGTGAAGATGCTGCAGGACATCGACGCCTATGTGCGCGGCAAGGATGCCCGGGTCCGCCAGGTCTCGGTCTCGCTGGGTGCCAGCTGGCAGGTGGTGGAGATCCTTCGCGCCGACGGCCACAGGGTTCGCGACGTGAGGCCGTTGACCCGGCTGAGCCTCAGCGTGATGGTCGGCGAAGGCGACCGTCAGGAATCAGGCTCCTACGGCATCGGCGGGCGCAAGCTGTTCGGCGACTTCCTCACCACCGAAAGCTGGCAGCACGGCGCCGACGAGGCGCTGCGTCAGGCGCTGGTCAATCTCGACGCAGTCGCCGCTCCCGCCGGCACTATGGACGTGGTGCTGGGCGCCGGCTGGCCCGGCGTCATGCTGCACGAAGCCGTCGGCCACGGCCTGGAAGGCGATTTCAACCGCAAGAAGACCTCGGCCTTTGCCGGACTGATGGGCCAGCGGGTGGCCTCCAAGGGTGTGACAGTGGTCGATGACGGCACGCTCGAGGGTCGCCGCGGCTCGTTGTCGGTCGACGACGAAGGCACGCCTTCGGGCAACAACGTGCTCATCGAGGACGGAATTCTGGTCGGCTACATGCAGGACAGGCAGAACGCGCGGCTGATGGGCATGAAGCCCACGGGCAACGGCCGCCGCCAGGGTTACGCGCACCAGCCGATGCCGCGGATGACCAACACCTACATGCTGTCGGGCGACAAGACCCCGGCAGAGATGATCGCCTCGGTCAGGAAGGGTCTCTACGCCGTATCCTTCGGCGGCGGCCAGGTCGACATCACCTCGGGCAAGTTCGTCTTCGGCTGCACCGAGGCCTACATGATCGAGAACGGCCGCATCGGCGCGCCGGTCAAGGGTGCCATGCTGATCGGCAACGGACCCGAGGCGATGCAGCGGATCTCGATGATCGGGAATGATTCAGCGCTGGACACCGGCATCGGCATGTGCGGCAAGGCCGGTCAGAGCGTGCCGGTCGGCGTCGGCCAGCCGCACCTGCTGATGAATGCGATGACCGTCGGCGGCACCCAGACCTGAGTTGGCCATCTGCCGCTCGAAGACTGCAGCTTGCGGCTGCATCCCGATGGTGTTTGCGCGGATTCAACAACGGTTAAACCCTGAATGATATATCTCCGGCCAGGAAACCATCCGGGGAGAAGACCATGCAGGGTCCGAGAACGATAACCGCAAGACGGCTGATCAAGCGCACCATCATCCAGAGCGGGCTTGAAGCGGTGTCACTTGCCGCCTCGGCCGGATTGTTTTCCGGCGCCCGCGGCCGCGGCTCGATCTTCACCCTGCATCATGTGCGCCCGGCGGTGGAAAAGAGCTTTTACCCGTCCGAGCATCTGTCGATCACGCCGGACTTTCTCGATGCCGCCATCACCACTCTGAAAGCCGCCGGCCATGTGGCTGTGGCGCTGGAGGATCTGCCCGGGCATCTGGCGCTCGGCAAGGATGCAGCGCCGGCGATGGTGTTCACGCTCGATGACGGCTATCGCGACAACGCCGTCCATGCCCGGCCGGTGTTCGAGAAGCATGGCGTGCCCTACACGATCTTCGTGGCCGGCGGCTTCGTCGATCGCACCCACACGATCTGGTGGGAGACCGCGGAGGCGCTGCTCAACAAGGTCGACCGCTTCGATTTCGACTTCGGAGGCGGCCCGGTGTCGCTGCCGGCGCGCAATTTCGGTGAAAAATACACCGCCTATGACGCGCTTGCCCTGGCGATGGCCGGTCCCGACCAGGACGCAATCGCCACCCGGCTCGACGAGCTGGCGCGCAGCAGCGGCGTCAGCCCCGAGGCCATTGTCCGGGAGGAAGTCATGGATGACGGCGAACTGAGGGACCTCATCGGCAGCCCGCTGGCGCGGCTTGGCGCCCACACCATCAGCCATGCCAACCTGGCTCAGACCGACCCGGCAAGGCTTCGCGACGAACTCGACCGTTCCGCCGACCGGGTGGCAAGAATCACCGGCGAGCGGCCGGTGACGCTGGCCTATCCCTATGGCGACAGGTCGGCGGCAGGCACACGCGAATTCGAGGCGGCGCGAGAGCTGGGCTTCAAGATCGCCGTCACCACCGTACCGGGTGTTCTGCAACGCTCGAGCCTCGGCAATCTGCTCTCGCTCAACCGGACATCGCTCAACGGCTATTATCAGAAGACCCGATATGTGGAGGCGCTGGCGTCGGGGATTCCGTTCATGCGCAACGCCGCCGCCTGAGCGAGGCGCTCCGCCGTCGGGAATGGATCGGGGCCTGTCACGGATAGAGCCTGGTCTTTCCCCACTCTTCGGCTTCCGATCCGCGGCTGAACAGCAGCCGGTCATGCAGCCGGAACGGGCGGTCGTGCCAGAACTCGATCTGCCGCGGCACGATGCGGAAGCCCGACCAGTGCGCCGGACGCGGGATCTCCCCGATCGGATGCTTGGCGGTGAATTCGGCGACGGCTTTTTCCAGCGCGAAGCGGCTTTCGAGCGGCCGCGACTGCTTCGACGCCCAGGCGCCGATGCGGCTGCCGCGCGGCCGCGATGCATAATAGGCATCGGCTTCGGCGTCGCTGACCTGCTCCACCGTGCCGCGCACGCGCACCTGGCGGCGCAGCGACTTCCAGTGGAAGCACATCGCCGCCTTCATCGAACCGAGGATCTCGACGCCCTTGGCGCTTTCCAGATTGGTGTAGAAGACGAAGCCGCGTGCATCGAAGCCCTTGAGCAACACCATGCGGACATCCGGCAGCCCGTCGCCGTCGACCGTTGCCAGAGCCAATGCATTGGGATCGTTGACTTCAGACTTGGTTGCGTCCTGCAGCCAGTCCGCGAAGAGGGCAAAGGGCTCCTCCGCCGTCGTGAAGTCACCAGTCGTTAACCACGCTTCTGTCATAGTGAGCCTCGAGTCCCAGTTCCGCACGGATAGATATGTCGATTCACGGCCTACCAGAACCCGACAAAGCCGGAAAGGGGTGGCGCAGCGGTGCCCTCGCCCGCGGCCTCTGGGTGATGGCATGTCTCGCCTCGACCGGCTGCATGCGCACGGGCGCCGATCCGTTGTCGGCCCTCTCGGTCGATCCGATCTCGACGAGCACGATCCAGCCGCTGAGCATGGATGCGGAGATGCAGGCCGACGAGGCGGCGATTGCCGAAGTGATTGCCGACGCACCCTCCAACCAGCCCCTGCCCTGGTCCAATCCCGCCACCGGCTCCGCCGGCGTCATCACCACACTGGTCGACAAGACCGCGACCGGGCGGACATGCCGGGAGTTCCGCACCAGCCGCCACGCCTTCGACGGCATCGCGCTGTTCATGGGACAGGCCTGCCGGGACCGCGAAGGCGAATGGCTGGTCAGTCTGGTGCCCCAGTCCGAGTGAGCCGACCCGGCGATTTGTTCCCGGCTTTTGCGTTCATACACTGATGGTTAGCAAATCATCGCTACGCTCGGGGAACCTAGCTGATCGGGAACTTGTAATGCGTAGCCCCTATGCTGTTCTGGGCGTCCCCCAAGGCGCTGAACCCAATGACATCAAGCTCGCCTACCGGCGGCTGGCCAAGACCTGGCATCCGGACCAGAACCAGGCCGATCCGCTGGCGGGGGAGCGGTTCGCGGAGATCGCGCATGCCTACCGGCTGCTGATCAATGCCGAGCTCCGCGCGAAGTTCGACGGCGGCGAGATCGACGCCCGCGGCCGTCGCCGCAACCGCACCGACCGCAGCGGCGGTCCAAGTCCGTTCTCCGTCTTCCGCGACGCCTGGCGCAAGCGGCCCGACCCGCGCGCCCCGACCGACGCCGCGGCAAAGGAGTCGGTCCATCAGGGCGACGATGTCAGCGGCTTCGACGACATGGTCAACCACATCTTCGGCGAATCCGCGCAACGCCGGACCGTTCATGACGCTCCCGGAATGGCAGACGGCGCGGGAGACTCCGCCGGCAGCACCCCCGGCGCCGAGCAGGCCGGGGCGGATCCGCTGGCCGTGCTCGACGAACTGTTCGCCAAATGGAAGACACTGCACCGCAGGCAGGCCCGTCCTGAAACCAGCAGGCACCTGCTGGAACTCGACATCGCCGAGGCCTTCACGGGCGCGCTCGGGGAGATCACGCTGCCTTCGGGCGGGCAGCTGGCCGTGCCGGTCCCGGCGGGAACCGCCGACGGGGCGGAGTTGCACATTCCCGTGCCGGCAAGTCACGCGACGGGCGATGCCCTGGTGACCATCCGCTACCGGCCGCATCCGCAATTCCGCATTCTCGGCAACGACCTGCACACCGACCACGCCATCGATCTGCGCGATGCGGTTCTGGGCACGCAGGTGACGCTGGAAACACTGGACGGACCGCTGCGGCTGACAATCCCCGAATGGGCGGGCGCCAGCGGCGGCATGACGGTATCGGGCCGCGGCCTGCCCCGGCCGGAAGGCGGACGGGGCGAGCTCTATGTGCATCTGCGGGTGCTGCTGCCCGAGACGCCGGACGACAGCCTGATCGCGCTGATGCGCAGCCAGCGCAAGGCCGTCTATGTCTAGGGTCGATGCCGTCCGTCCAGGCCGTCCGGATCCGAGGTCCTGTCGCGCGGCGGTGTAGCACCGGCGGACGACCGCTGCCCCGCATTGACTTGTGTGCGTTAGCCGGCTGTGCCATAGCGACGCAACGAATTGTAGGGAGACTGACATGGCTGACACTTCCGGTCTGATGAAGGGCAAGCGCGGCTTGATCCTGGGCGTCGCCAACAACCGCTCGATCGCCTGGGGCATTGCCAAGGCCTGTGCCGACGCCGGCGCGGAACTGGCGCTCACCTACCAGGGCGACGCGCTCAAGAAGCGCGTCGAGCCGCTGGCGGCCGAACTCGGCGCCATCGTCGCCGGCCATTGCGATGTCACCGACCTTGGAACCATCGACGCGGTTTTTGCCGAGATCGAAGCAAGGTGGGGCAAGATCGACTTCGTCGTGCACGCCATCGCGTTTTCCGACAAGGACGAACTGACCGGCCGCTATGTCGAGACCAGCCGCGACAACTTCAACCGCACCATGGACATCTCGGTCTATTCGCTGACGGCAATCGCCAAGCGCGCCGAACCGATGATGAACGAGGGCGGCTCGATCCTGACGCTGACCTATTACGGCGCCGAGAAGGTGATGCCGCATTACAATGTCATGGGCGTGGCCAAGGCGGCGCTGGAAGCCAGCGTGCGCTACCTGGCGGTCGATCTGGGCGGCAAGGGCATTCGCGTCAACGCGATCTCCGCCGGCCCGATCAAGACGCTTGCCGCCTCCGGCATCGGCGACTTCCGCTATATCCTGAAGTGGAACGAGTACAATTCGCCGCTCAAGCGCACGGTCACCATCGAACAGGTGGGCGGCTCGGCGCTGTATCTGCTCTCCGACCTGTCGCAGGGCGTGACCGGCGAGATCCACCACGTCGATTCGGGATATCACACGGTCGGCATGAAAGCCGTGGACGCGCCCGACATCAGCGTCGTCTGAGCCGCCGCGCGCCGCCTCCCGGCGGCGCGGATTCCCTGAAGCCAAGCCTGCGGACCATGCCGCATCCGGCGGGAGACCTGCCCCATGCCCGACCTCGACATGTTCGTCATCCGCCACGGCGAGACCAGCTACAACCGCGAGGGCCGGCTGCAGGGCCAGCGCGACATCGGACTGAACCCGCTCGGCCTCGAGCAGGCCGCCCTCAACGGCAGGTCGCTGGCGGCCATCCCCGGCTTCGTCGCCGCGGACCGCGACTGGGTCTCGAGCCCGCTGTCACGCGCCCGCAACACCATGGAACTGGTGCGGGAAAATGCCGGTCTCGATCCCGGGGCCTACCGCACCGACCCGCTGCTGGTCGAAGTCAGCTTCGGCGACTGGGAAGGGTTCACGCCGGCCGAGATCGAAGCGCACACGCCGGGCATCACGGCCGAGCGCGAGCAGCACAAGTGGACCTTCCGGCCCCCGGGCGAGCACGCCGAAAGCTACGAGATGATGGCGCAGCGGGTCGATGCGTTTCTGGCGAGCGTCACGCGGCCCACGGTCTGCGTCGCCCATGGCGGCATCATCCGGGCCATGTTCAACCGCATCGGCGGCATGCCCGGCAACGAAGCCGCGATGATGGATGTTCCGCAGGACCGGATCCTGAGGATCTCGAAGGGCACGATCGGCTGGATCTGAGGGCAGCCGCCGTTCCCGCTTCCGCGACAGGCAAAACCGAATTAACGTCCTGTCCGGAGCCGTCGGCCTGCGCCGCGTCGCCGATTGCGTTAATGCATGTCGCCCGAAAGTGTGCAGCGGTCTCGGGATCACGACATGCATAATTACAAAGAGCTAAAGCACATCGCGTGAATCTGAATTCCCGCGATTGCGTCAGGGGCACAGGATGAAGCAGGAATATTCCGGCGGTTGTGGATGCGGCGCGCTGCGCTATAGGCTCACGAGGCGGCCGATGATCGTGCATTGCTGCCACTGCAGGGACTGCCAGCGCCAGACCGGCACCGCCTTCGTCATCAATGCCGTCATCGAGAGTGACAGCATCGCGATCGATGCGGGCGCCACGCGCGTCGGCAGCATGCCGACCGACAGCGGACGGCCCCATGACCTGTATCGCTGCGAGGCGTGCGCGACCACCGTCTGGTCTGATTACGGCCGCCGCAAGACCATGCTGTTCGTCCGTGTCGGCACCCTGGAGGAACCCTCCCGCCTGCCGCCGGACGTCCACATCTTCACGCGGTCGAAGCTGCCATGGGTCGGCCTGCCTGCGGACAGTCCCGCCTTCGACGTGTTCTACTCAAGCGTCGAGGACTTCTGGCCCCCCGAGGCCCTGGAACGGCGGCGCGCGCTGGGATTCTGACCCAGCCTGCCTCAACCGGAGAAGCCGTCCGACCATGCCGAACGTGCGGCGGGATTACTCGACGATTTCAAGGTCGTTGATGACGCGCTTGCCGTCGACGATGGTGTAGAAGACATCGACGGTGACGTCCTTGTCGAGCCCCTCGAAATCGAACTCGGTCGGCGTCACATAGGTCTCGCCGTCATCGAGCGTGATAGT
Source organism: Hoeflea marina (assembly GCF_003182275.1). Lineage (GTDB taxonomy): Bacteria > Pseudomonadota > Alphaproteobacteria > Rhizobiales > Rhizobiaceae > Hoeflea > Hoeflea marina. Next base: position 560,870 of record NZ_QGTR01000002.1, on the reverse strand, counting down.
CTGCTTGGCGGTGGATATCTCGACGATCTTGGCTTCCACATCGGCGCTTTGGGCCAGGGCCGCGATGGGCGACAGAGCGGCGGAAACGGCAAGCAGAACGGATAGGGCAAAGCGCATAGGTGATTCCTCGGTCGAACGACTGTTGGTTCCATTCTTAACAGCCCGAATGTGGCCAAATTGGCTCTGGGGACCGGCGGATCTCCATGCGTGCGGCTGCCTTCCCAGGCGCCATGCCTGATGCCGCATGGTTTCCCGGCCACTTCCCGCGCGCAGTCTCGCACCGGCCGCCATTATATTCAAGAGTTCTTGTGGAGCACTGCGATTTGCGGCTTGATCGCGCAGGCCGCTGATTTCACACGGTTTGAGGCCAAGGCAGCCGCAGCCGTCCGGGCATCCGGCGGCGGCCGGAATGCGCACAGCCGCTTCGGCCAGGTGGTTTCCCTTGCGGGCGACATGGGTTAGAACTCGCGCCAACTGCAATTGCCGTCGCCCGGCCGGCGGCCAACACATGGTTGACCTCATGTCACACAACACCTTCGGGCACCTGTTCCGGGTCACGACCTGGGGCGAAAGCCACGGCCCTTCCATCGGATGCGTCGTCGATGGCTGCCCTCCCGGCATCCGCTTCACGGAGGCCGAACTGCAGCTCTGGCTCGACAAGCGCAAGCCGGGCCAGTCGCGCTTCGTCACCCAGCGGCGCGAGGACGACCTGGTCAGGGTGCTGTCCGGCGTCATGCCCGACAGCGACGGCACGCTGGTGACCACCGGCACGCCGATCTCGATGCTGATCGAGAACACGGACCAGCGCTCGAAGGACTATTCCGAGATCGCCAGACGCTACCGGCCGGGGCACGCCGACTTCACCTATGACGTCAAGTACGGCATCCGCGACTATCGCGGCGGCGGCCGCTCCTCGGCGCGGGAGACCGCGACCCGCGTCGCCGCCGGCGGACTGGCGCGCAAGGTGCTGCCCGGCGTCACCGTGCGCGGCGCCCTGGTGCAGATCGGCGACAGGAAGATCGATCGCGCCAACTGGGACTGGGCCGAGACCGGCAACAACCCGTTCTTCTGCCCCGATGCGGCGATGGTGCCGGTCTGGGAAGAGTATCTCGACGCCATCCGCAAGGCCGGCTCCTCGGTCGGAGCCGTCATCGAGGTTGTGGCCGAGGGCGTTCCCGCGGGCATCGGCGCGCCGATCTACGCCAAGCTCGACCAGGACATCTGCGCCAACCTGATGTCGATCAACGCGGTCAAGGGCGTCGAGATCGGCAACGGCTTCGGCGCGGCCTCGATCACCGGCGAGGAGAACGCCGACGAGATGCGCATCGGCGCCGACGGCAGGCCGGTGTTCCTGTCCAACAATGCCGGGGGCATCCTCGGCGGCATCTCCACCGGCCAGCCGATCGTCGCCCGCTTCGCGGTCAAGCCGACCTCCTCCATCCTCAACGAACGCCGCTCGGTGGATGCCGACGGCAACGAGGTCGACGTCCGCACCAAGGGCCGCCACGACCCCTGCGTGGGCATCCGCGCCGTGCCCATCGGCGAGGCCATGGTTGCCTGCGCGCTCGCCGACCATTATCTCCGTGACCGCGGCCAGACCGGCCGCCTTGATTGACAGGTTCCTCCATGCCCTATGACCAAGCCCGCGTCGTCGACGCCATCCGCGCCTTCGAAGCCGGCGAGATCGTCGTCGTCACCGACGATGACGGCCGCGAGAACGAAGGCGACCTGATCGTCGCCGCCGTCCACTGCACGGCGGAGAAGATGGCCTTCATCGTCCGCCACACCTCCGGCATCGTCTGCGCTCCGATGCCGCGCGAAGAGGCCAGGCGGCTGAGCCTCAACGCCATGGTCGCCGACAACGACAGTGCCCACACCACCGCGTTCACGGTGTCGGTCGACTTCAAGCACGGCACCACCACCGGGATTTCCGCCGACGACCGCACGCTGACGGTGCGCAATCTGGCCAATCCGAATGTCGGCGCCAGCGACTTCACCCGGCCCGGCCACATCTTCCCGCTGGTCGCGCGCGAGGGCGGCGTGCTGATGCGCTCGGGCCACACGGAGGCCGCCGTCGATCTCTGCCGGCTGGCCGGCCTGCCGCCGATCGGCGTGATCTGCGAACTGGTCAATGACGACGGCACCGTCACCCACGGCCAGCAGGTGGCCGACTTCGCCGTCAGGCACGGTCTCAAGCAGGTTTCGGTCGCCGACCTGATCGCCTACCGGCAGCGCAAGGAAACCCTGATCCAGATGGTCGGCAGCTTCGATGTCGACACCGTTGCCGGCCCTGCGAAGGCGCATTCCTACACCCTGCCCTGGGACCCGATGCACCATCTCGCGGTGGTGTTCGGCGATATCCGCGACGGCGTCGACATTCCGGTGCGGCTGCATCTGGAATCGGTGGCCGACGATGTCTTCGGCCGCGACAAGGAACTCACGGCGATCATGACCCGGATGAAGGCCGCCGGCCGCGGCATCATCGTCTATCTGCGCGAAGGCTCGGTCGGCGTCGGCAAGCACATGCCACGCCGCACGATGCAGGCGGACGGCAGGGAACACCACGCCGAGGTGCAGGACCGCGAGAGCGAATGGCTGGAAATCGGGCTGGGCGCGCAGATCCTCAAGGATCTCGGCGTCTCTTCGATCAGGCTCTACGCCTCGCGCGAGCGCCACTATGTCGGGCTGGAAGGCTTTGGCATCAAGATCACCTCGACAGAGCTCATCTGACGAGCGGGTGCGATGAGCAGACCGATGATCCTCCACCCGGCAACCCGGCTGGGACGGCAATTGGCGGGGGCGGTGCTTTTCGCCGTGCTGCTGCTGTCGGCGACCGGCGCCCGGGCACGGCCGGTCTGCATGATCGTGGCCGCCACCGATGGCGCCATCCTGCATGAGGACGGCGACTGCCGCAGCCGTGTGACGCCGGCATCGACCTTCAAGATCGCGCTCAGCCTGATGGGCTTCGATTCGGGCTTCCTCAAGGGACCGCACGATCCCGTCCTCCCCTATCGCAAGGGCGATCCGGCATGGGGCGGCAAGTCCTGGACGCGGCCCAATGACCCCGAGAGCTGGCTCAGGCATTCCGTCGTGTGGTATTCGCAGCGCATCACCCATGCGCTTGGCGCCGACGCGCTCACCCGCTACGCCACGGCATTCGGCTACGGCAATGCGGACCTGCGCGGCGATCCCGGCAAGGACAACGGCCTCGAGCGGGCCTGGATCGCCTCGTCGCTGCAGATATCGCCGCTCGAGCAGGTGCTGTTCCTGGGCAGGCTGGTCGAACGCAGGCTGACGGTGGCGGCCAGCGCCATCGACCGGACCGAAGCCATCGTCGAGACGCGCACGGTCGGCGCGTGGACGATCTGGGGCAAGACCGGCTCGGCCTATCCCAGGCTCGCCGACGGCTCCTTCGACCGGGCACGCGCCTGGGGCTGGTATGTCGGCTGGGCCCGGCGCGACGGCCGCACGCTGGTCTTCGCCCGTCTCGACCGGGATGAAAGCCGGCAGCCAGTCTCCTCTGGTCTCAGGGCGCGCGACGCGCTGCTGGCCGGATGGGAAGAGCTGGCGGGCTCGCTTCCGGATTAGCAATCCTCTTGTTTCCCGGACATCGCAGCGCCGCACCACGCGCCTGTTTGGCCGATTATCCCGCGAGACCATGAATTGACGGTGTCCGGACTCCGTCAGCTCCGCCGAGCGTAATTCCGGACCGCCTCGCCGAAGGCCTGGAACAGCGCCCGGTTGACCGGATTGTCCTGCGGGTCGTATTCCGCGTGCCACTGGACGCCGAGCGCGAAGCCGGCGGCGTCGGTGAAGCGGATCGCCTCGACGGTGCCGTCATCGGCAATGCCCTCGGCGACGATGCTGGCGCCGAGATCGAGCACCCCCTGCCCGTGCAGCGAATTCACCCGGATCACGTCGCGGCCGAGAATCCGCGCGAACACGCCGTCGGGGACGAGCCGGACCTCGTGGCGGTCGGCGAACACCACCGCCGGGTCGGGGTGGATCTCGCCCGTCTCGAGCCGGGGCATGCGGTGATTGATGCGGCCGGGCAACTCCCTGATCTCGGGGTGCAGCGAGCCGCCGCCGGCGACGTTCATCTCCTGGAAGCCGCGGCAGATGCCGAACAGCGGCACGCCGCGGGCGACGCAGGCGGCGATCAGCGGCAGGGCGACGGCGTCGCGGCCCTCGTCATAGGGCTCGTGGGCAGGGTCCGGACTCAGGCCGAAGCGGCTCGGATGGACGTTGGCGCGCGCGCCGGTCAGGAGGATGCCGTCGACGACGGCGAGCAGGTCGTCGATGTCGGTGATGTGCGGATCGCCGGCGAAGATCAGCGGCAGGGCGCCGGTGACGTCGGCCACGGCGCGCATGTTGCGTTCGCCGGCCATCTGCACCGTGAAGCGGTTTTCGACGCTGTGGGAATTGCCGATGATGCCGATGACGGGCCTGGTCATGGATGGGGTCTCGCATTGCGGTCGGGAGTCGATTTGCACCCGCATGTGCCATGACTTTCACACGGAACGATGATCGGCAACACCCGGCGGTCAAACAGGCGCGATTTTTCGCCCGGCGGACCGTTCCCGCGGCTTCGGTCAGCCGCCCAGCCAGCCATCCGCGTAGACGACCTCGCCCACTCCGGTGAAGCGGGCGATGCGCTGCAGTTCGGCGTCGAGCTTCTGCAGGCGTCCGCTCGAGGCGCGAACCTTCGGCTCCAGCCACAGTCTTGCGACGTTGAGCGCATCTGCCTTGCGGTCGGTGCGCATGTCGATGCGGCCGATCATGCGGTCGCCCTCGATGAGCGGAAAGACATAGTAGCCGTATTCCCGCTTCGCCTCCGGCACGAAGACCTCGATGCGGTAGCGGAAGCCGAAGAGACGTTCGGCGCGGTTCCGGTCGCGCAGCAGCGGGTCGAAGGGGCTGAGCACGCGCACACGCGCCGGCGGCTCCGGCCAGTCGGCGGCATCGGGCGACAGGCCGGGAAAGGCCACCGAGGCGCGCGCCCTGCCGCCGCCGACGCAGTCGATCTCCACCTCGTCGAGGCGATCGCGGTTGTCGCGCACCCAGGCCTTGGCCTCCTCGGGCGTCACCAGGTCCCAGAAGGCGGCGATCTCGCCATGGGTGGCAAAGCCCAGCCGGGCGAGAGCCTCCCGGCAGGCCCAGTCGACGAATTCGGCATGATCGACCTCGGCGGCCAGGTGATGGCCGGGGATCACCCGCTCGCTCAGATCATAGATCTTCTGGAAATTCCGCCGCGCCGAGATCGCCAGCCTGCCGGTGTGCCAGAGGAACTCCAGCGCCGTCTTCGAGGGATGCCATTCCCACCAGCCGCCGGATTTGTGCCCGGTCTCCCTGACCTCACGGGCAAGGATGGCGCCGCCCTCGGCGATCTTGGCGTAGGTTTCCTCGAAGGCCGCGTCAAACCCCTCGCCCTGCCATTTCACCCAGCGCTCGCGGATCCCCGCCTCCTTGCGGGCGAAGCGGTGCTTCCAGTAGGGATAGAATTCGCACGGCACGATCGCCGCGTCATGGGTCCAGTGCTCGAACAGCGCCCGGTCCTCCTCCAGCAGTTCGCGCAGATGCTCGCGGCGGAAGGTCTGGTTGCGGGAAAACAGGATCTGGTTGTGGGCGCGCTCGACGGTCGAGATGCTGTCGACCTGGACGAAACCAAGCTGCCGGATCATCTCGAGCAGCCCCGCCTTCGACAGCGCCTCCCCCGGCGGAGCCGACAGCCCCTGCCTGTGCAGAAAGATGCGCCGCGCGGCGGTGTTGGACAGCTGAATCACCATGGGTGGACCGTGGCATGCGTTCGTGGTTTGTTCAAGGGGTGGGGTGGTGGGTGGGGATGGGAGGGGCCGAATTCAGCTAGGCTGCTTCGCAGTGCGCGACAAGAGAAAGCAGAAATTGTATGTATCGCTTATCCTCACGCTCAGCACCCTGCAAATTAAGCGGCCGTAAGATGTCTAAAGACCAAAACGGAATCCCGTTAAACCTTGTAAATCTGCATAGTGGTGAGGAGCAGCTCCGCGAGAAAGCACTTAGCATCATCGACGGCGACCTGCGGCTGCGGTTGCACCTCGCCGTTGTCGAAGCCGCGATGGATCTCCCCGACATCTTCCGCCAATTAGACACTCGTGATGAGGACTTGAAAGTCGTTCAGGTTCTTGGGATGCGTACTTTCAATGCGTTCGGCGCAAGCCTGAAGCTGACGCTTTCAGGCTACCATCAGAACAGCGCTCTGATCCTGCGCGACGTGCTGGAGACCGTCTTCTTGCTCAACCTTTTCGCTGGCGATCGCAACCTTATCGGTCGCTGGCGCCACGCGGACAAGAAAGCGCGCATGAAAGAATTCTCGCCGGTGGAGGTGCGCAAGGCACTCGACGCTCGCGACGGTTTCAACTCGAAACGACGCGCCGAGATGTACGAGTTATTTTCTGAGCTCGCCGGCCATCCCAATATGAAATCAGCATGGATGATGCGGCCGCAAAAGGATGGCGATGCCGTCATCGGCCCATTCATGGAGGCGACGGCCCTCGAGGCAGTTATCTCTGAGATGGGCCGCCTAGCCGTCCAACTTGGTGAGCAGATAATCGCATTCTTCCCCACCGACTGGACTCCAGGTTTGCCGAGCCTCGTGACGTTTTCCCAACATAAGCGAGAATGGCTTTCCACATTTTATCCAGCCACGCGACACGAAAATCCATGACAGTTGTCTGGTGTTGCTTTGCAGTGAGTAAAGGAGGGCGCCTTCCAGCTTGGCCATTTGGGGCCGTTACCGAACCGACGGCTTCCACACTTAACAGGTATGAAAGCTGCCTTTCCACTACCGGGTTCTTTGTAAACTGCTCACGTGTCTGTTCAGCCCAATCTGTCTTGTTTCCGTCCATCTAAACCGTCGGCAGATTCCAACGACTGAGTACGCCGTTCAGTGCGTTGACGCACTCGCCGCGTAGATCCTCGAGCTCACGAGCAAGTACTGAATCCGTGAAATCCAGAAACCCATCGACTTCTCGGATCTTCTTGTCTTTGCGCCCTTGCTCAAGCTTGCTCCGTAACTGCCGAAGCCGCTTGTCGACGAAGTCCAGACCATCGCGAGCTTCTCTATCGCCAAGATCTCGCCACCCCCCTACAGATTTCCGGATCACATGACGGCTCTCGCGATCGAGAAGCTCGCCGGTTCGGACTGCTCGCTGTGTGTCAGACAGAGCTTGAAGAAACTCCGCAGGACTCTCGCAAAGCAATGGCACCTCAAATGCCGGCCTCGAAAAGGCCAGCGCTATCGTTTGAAGAATCATCTTATCGAGGTCGGCTGTGCCGCGTACTTGAATTACATCTTTATAGTACCAGCGTTGCAATTCCGGGAAGCTGTTGAGGTAGGCGATGCACTCGTCCCATGACCACACGATGGCCCGCCGATAGCGCAGATCGCGGTTCGAGGATGCCCATTCGTCATTGAGCTGATTGACCCAACCTTGCACTTTCGTGTCACGTCGTGCGGTCGTGGCGAGGATCCAGATCGATAGACTTGGTTGGAAGGCAAGGGCCTCCGTCGCAGCGTCGCGAAAGAATTTTCGGGTGATGGGGCCGCCTGGGTATGGGTTCCCGTCTTTATCTAAATCAGAGAGGCGTTTGCACTGAATGCCGATCCAGCCATATTTCCTCGACCGGCCAAAGACATCGACACCATTCTGCGCCTGTCCCGTACGTCCGTACTGCTGCGCATCCGGAATGCTATAGGCTTCGCCCAACATACCATGCGCGAGATCTTCGAACTGCTGCCAGTAAAGGGGAGGTTGGAAGAATTGTGAAACCGTCGTCACCGTTGTTCTAGCTCCTCGCTGCGCGCACGACGTCTTCGGCAAAGCCATTGTCGGTTTTGTAGAAAAACTTCATATTCACCTCAAACAGGTCGGCTGTCTTCGCCAACGTCTCCCTTAGTCGGGTTCGATTTATTTTCTTTGCGTCTTTGATGAACAACAGGTGATAAAGAGAGGCCCAGAAGATTGCAGCCTTGTGGAACTCGATGTCGTTGATCGGGCCGATCACGGAAAAGCACTCGGTCTTGGGGATGAGGTAGGCAGCCATTTCTTCATGGACCATCGAGCAAGCGGACAGAAACAGGCGCCTATTCTTGAAATGTGGCTTCAGCAGGTTGGCCAATTCGTCGTAATCGATTGGCTCTTGGTTTGTAGTGCACATTCCCTCGGGATCCCCGTGAGCCGATATGTGCAGGTAGCGGTATCGAGAGCGACCGAATTCTTCCACTGCGACTTCAAATTCATCGCGTGTGCGCACGTACCGATACTTCGGTTTCTTGCCGTGGAGGCGCAACATGTTCGAGATGATGCTGCCCTCAAACCGACCGTTCCCTTCATCGTCGGGATCGAGACTCTCGATTATGAAGACGTCTGGCTTCGTGCGCAGCATGTTCTCTCCTGAGCTTTAAGGTCTTCTATCTCTGGCGCAACACGATCTCGCGCTAATTGTCGGCACCTGCGACGATACACGACATCATGCACATCGCGCTGCCTTAATTCGACTGCCAACCGTCGGCTGCTGGGCTGTACAGGATGAAAGCGGACACACACCATCGTACCGCTTGTGCGGAACTGGTCCAAAGTCGACCATCACCCTATTTTGAGGAAGGGCATTGAAACGCGTTACGCAGCGCGATCAGGAGGAAAGGCTCAAACTCAGTTGCATCTTTCGAAGCGATTTCAGGATGCTGTTTTATTAGCTCTATAAACAGCGACCTGTAGCGGGTGCCATTAAAATCAAGCTCAGGAGGTATGCAGAACAAGGGAGGTTGGGACTTAAACTTGAGATACTCATTGGCGGCATCCAGCGACTTACCACTTATAGCAAACCAAATCTCTTGCTCCGACTGATCCATTGATGTGAGCCACTCCCCAACGGTCACCTTTGGCTCCTCTGCAGCCCCAACGCTGAAGACCAGAGCCAAGACCATACCGGCCAATTTCCACATGTTGCTCCCCCGATTATTGTTCCATGGATATCGGTCGAGTGGTAGAGCGGCAAGCCCAGAATTAACCTTCCAATATGACCCGTTGAAATTCCCACCCTTCGGATAGACATGGATGTCCGCAATTAGCGCACGGGAGCGGTCTGGGTCTTTGTTAGAACGGTCTGCTTTTGGGATCAGATCGAGAACCATCAAACGGTCGAGATAGGGGCCGCGTTGCAGACAGGCAGACAGCACAAAGCGGCATTTGCCGGCGGCACCGCACATTGCCGGACGGTGATACGAAGATTCAGAAAATTCGGTCAAAAACGATGCGTGAAAGGCCAGGTCATCACAATCGATCTGGCGAAGGCGTATGCGATTAGCCGCTTCCCGCTCACCCCTCCAAAGATCTCATACAGATCTTCGCTCCCGATCGAAAAGCGGGACGGCGCCTTCAGGCACGTCTCTCAACATGATCGCGCACGAAAAAACCCGGCGCCTTGGCCGGGTTCCATCTCGACTTGGCTTCAAGGCCTGATCCTGTGCTCAGTCCTTGTGCTCGGGCATTGCCTTGAGCTGATCCTTTGTCCAGGTGGTGACGGCATGGACGTCGCCGTCTTCGTCACGCATGAACTGGAGATCCGCCAGCGGCACGGCAACCGGCTTGGCACCGATTCCGAGGAAGCCACCGACATCGATGATGGCGGTGCCGCCCGCTCCTGCGCCGTGGACGTGATCGAGCTTTCCGACCTTGTGGTCGTCTGCTCCGTAGATGGTGGCGCCCTCAAGGACTTCAGGTGTGAGTTCTGCTGCATTGAGGCGAACGTGGTTTGTGTGGTCCATCGGGTAATCCTCCTTGTTTCCGTGGTGGAATAACCCGACGTCGGCGATTTCGTTCCATTGCCCCGACGGGTGGAGGTCTGACCGGATCACTGCGCCCGGGCTGCTCACGGTCGAAACGCCGATGATCAAGGGACGCGGCCATGCCCCCTTCCCCTCACGCCGCCTTGCCAAGCGTCGCATCGAAGATCAGCGAGGCATGCGCGGCCGACCCCGCGATGTTGCCGTCGCCGACGGCGAGCGCCACCGAGCCCGCGCCGCGGGCGATATCGCCGCAGGCAAAGACGCCGGCCACCGAGGTGTCGCCGCGCGGGCCGATCTTGACGAACCGGCCGAGCGGGCCGTCCTGCAGTTCGCAGCCGAGCTCTCCCGCCACCGGGCTCGACATGGCGATGCGCCCGGCGGTAAACAGGCCGCGAAAGCCGAGCCGGCGGCCGTCGGCCAGCACCACGTCGGCGCGCTCGCCTTCGATGGCTGTGACCGGCGTCGGCTCGACGGTGACGTTGCGGCGTTCAAGCTCGGCGCGCTCGGCCGCGTCGGGCGCGTGGGCACCATTGGTGAAATAGGTGGTCGGGCCCCAGTCGGGCAGCATCATGGCGTGATGAAACGAGTGCGGCCCGGTGGCGATGACGCCGATCGGCGCCTGCTCGAGCTCGTAGCCGTCGCAATAGGGGCAGATGAAGACGCTTCTGCCCCAGCGTTCGGCCAGGCCGGGGATCTGCGGCAGGATGTCGGTCATGCCGGCGGCGAGGATCAGCCGCCGGGCGCGGTGCCGGGTGCCGTCGGCCAGATCGACGGTGAAATCGTTGAAGCCGCCGCCGGCGCGGACGACCTCGCCCTCGACGAATTCGACGGTGGCGTAGCGCGCCAGTTCGGCGCGGCCGAAGGCGGCGATGTCGCCGGGGGCGCGGCCGTCCTGGCCGAGAAAGCCGTGCGAGTTGGCGGCAAAGCGGTTGCGCCGCAGCCCCGCGTCGACGACCACCACCCTGCGGCGGGCGCGGCCGAGCTGCAGCGCCGCCGACAGGCCGGCATAGCTGCCGCCGATGATGACAACCTCATTGATCATGGGAATGGTCCTTCCTTCTCTGCTGATGGGCCATGAACGGATCGGCAATCCCGGACCAGATGTCGGCGAGCGTGAGTTCGCCGAGCCGCGCCACCAGCAGGGCCTCGGCCTCGCGCAGGGCGCCGTCGAGCCGGTCGTTGATTGCCCGCTCGATCAGGCAGCCGGGGCTTTCGGTGTGGTTGCCGAGCGCGAAGACGGCCGGCGAGCCGAGCGCGGCATAGACGTCGCGCAGGCTGATTTCCGCCAGCTCGCGCCCGAGCGTCCAGCCGCCGCCATGACCCTTTTCCGAGCGCACAAGGCCCGCCCGCCGCAGGCCCGCCATGGTGCGACGGACCACGACCGGGTTGGTGTCCATGCAGAGGGCGAGATCCGCCGATGTCATCGTCCTGCCGTGCCCGGCCATGTGCAGGAGGGCGTGGAGAACGAGGGAGAGGCGCGTGTCGAGTTTCATGTAACTTTATTAGTTACGATTCTGCATGACTGTCAAGCCCCCCCCCGGCACCCGTGCCGGCGTGGCATCCGAATTGACGCCCTCCCGCACTGTGACAAACTGCACAGCGCGGCGCGCAGGCTGCTGCCAGGCTGAGGCTCTTGCACAATCACCAAGGGGGCTTTCCATGTGGGATTTCGACATTTCCAGGACACTCGGCATCATGATGAAGACGATGCCGTTCATCGCCTTGCGCATGGCGATCTATTTCGGCATCACGCTTGCCTATATGGTGGCGATCGGGGCCGGTTCGGGCGTCGGCTACGGCGTCGGCCATATCGGCAGTGACCCCGCAGCCTTCGCGCTCGGCGGTGGCATCGCCGGTTTCGCACTGGTCTCGCTCGTGCTCTACTGGGCGCGCGAATACATTCTCTACATCGTCAAGGCCGGTCACATCGCGGTGATGGTCGAGCTCATCGACAATCGTCCGCTGCCCGCCGGCAAGGGCCAGATCGCCCATGCCCGCGAGGTGGTCACCGCCCGCTTCGGCGAAGCAACCGCATTGTTCGCGCTCGACCAGCTGATCAAGGGAGCGATCGCCGCCGTCACCGGGCTGATCGGCGGCGTGGCGCACCTGCTGCCGATCCCCGGCCTCGATGGCATCGCCCGGCTCGTCAACGGCGTGATCCGCATGTCGCTCACCTATGTCGACGAGATCGTGCTCGGCTACAACATCCGCACCGGCTCGACCAATCCCTGGGAGAGCTCGCGCCAGGGCGTGGTGCTCTACGCCCAGAACGCCAAGGTGATGGTCAGGAACGCCGTCTGGCTGACGCTGATCATGTGGGCCTTGTCCTTCGCCATCTTCCTCATCCTGCTCGCACCCGCCGGCGCGCTCGTCTACGCCATGCCGGGGGCAGCAAGCGGCTGGGGCTTCGTGGTGGCGCTGGTCTTCGCCTGGGCGCTGAAGGCGGCACTGCTCGAGCCCTTCGCCATTGCCGCCTTGATGAGCGTCTATTTCAATGTGATCGAGAACCAGCGGCCGGACCCGGTCTGGGACGGACGGCTGATGAACGCGTCCGGGAAATTCCGCGACCTCGCCGGCCAGGCCATGGCGCATGTGCCGGTGCGCAGCTACCGGTCCGGCGACACCGGCCCGGCGACGGTCTGACATCGCGTTGCTCCGGCTCTCATGGGGGGCGCCGGAGCTTCGAACAGCTCCCGCGCGGTCACGCAGCGGTGGCTGTTTTATTTCGGAGCTCAGGCCATAGGCCGGGGTCGCGGCGGCGCCCACCAAGTATTTCTACCCGTATTCGCGATGTTTTCATCTGTAAAGACAAACATCCAAGTTGAATAAAGTCCGGATCTGCGAGATAATGCAGTGCATATTTCACCATGACATGTAGAAGTGCATCCGGAGAGGAATGTCGATGAAACACTTGTATGTCCTGGCTGCCGGCCTTGGCCTGGCGGCCGCGCTGGCCGCCGGTCAGGCCAACGCCTACGATCCGCCTGCGGCATCGGTGGGGCTGTTGTCGGGTGTGGATTTCGCCGCCGCCGCACCGCTCGACGAAGGCTATCGGATGGAGTTCGTCGGCTGCGACGGCGATGCCGGTGCGTCGAAGAAGGACCATTTCCTCGGCCACAGCCTGCGGCTTAGCGGCGTGCCCGAATCCAGGCAGTTTTACCTTTGCAGCCGCGACCCCAGCCACGTGAAGGCGCTGCTCAAGCTTGAGGACGGAGGTATCTACTGGCACAGCAAGATGGCGCTTGATGTCGACGGCTCCTGGGCCGCATGGAACGGCATCCCCGGCGCCACCGACCTCAAGGAGACCTCCTACAAATGGCCCGGCTACCCCAATTCCTCCGCTCGGGCGGCGCAGATCGACCCCGACCGGATCCCCTTCATAGTGATCCCTCTGGCGGGGCTAAAGAAGCTCACCGGAACCGCGAGCTCCAGCCTCGGCAAGCTGTTTGCCGGAACCACGGGCATCGGCCTGGGCGACATGGGCGTCGTCATCCACAAGGGCCTCTGGACGCCGGTGCTGGTTGGCGACGGCGGGCCGTTCATGCGGCTGGGCGAAGGCTCCAGCCGGGTCTTCGAAGCAATCGGTCAGAGCCGCTGCAAGAAGTGGAGCAGCGACGGGCAGACCTGCGTCGGCCCCGGCCACCCTGTCTACCCCTACAAGAATTTCGGCCTGGGACACGATGTGCTATTCATCGTCTATCCGGGCACCGCCTCCCCCGACATCACGCCGGACAATGCGGTGGCGACGCTCTGCGCCTTTGCCCGGCGCAAGCTGGGGCTCAGCGGTGGCGCCATGTGCCCCTGATCGGACCCTGTCTTTCGACAATGCCGGAGTGACGACGATGAAGAGATCCCCAGTTCTGCTAGCGGTTTTCCTGATGCTCTGCGGCGACGCCGGCGCCGCAACGATGGGGAAGTGCCGGTTTGACACCGACCCCCGGTCCTTCGCCGGCACGGCTTCAGAACAGGCATCCTGCCTGATGCGCAAGGTGCGGCCGCTCGGCAATGTCGCCGCCGAGCCTGCGGTGCTGCCGGCCAATCTAGCCGCTCTCGTCGGCCAGCCCACGGGCATTTCCAAGGCGCGGATGCGGTCGGAAATCGCAGCCCTCGGCTTCGATGAGGCCGGGCTCGGCGGCAGCCTCGATTCGCCCCTGTCGCGAGGCAACGCCAACAGCGCGCAGGAGCCGATGGCGCGCTATTTTGTCATCCACGACACCAGCACGCCGAATTTCGGCGAGGCGCAGTTCCCCGCTGACATCGACACTAGCAACAAGGTCAACAGCTTCAGCGGCTATAAGAGCCCGACCAACGCCAAAGCGCATATCTTCCTCAACCGTGGAGGCGAAATCTATGTCGGCCACGATTTCGGCGTGCCATGGCGGGCCACAAAGCTAGAATTGAAGATCGGCAAGCTGGCCAAGGGTCTGTTCGTCCACATCGAGACCATCCAGCCGCGGCGCGCGCATCCGCACCAAGCCGACGGAACCGCCCCCGATCCGGGGTTCACAGCCGCGCAATACGACCGGCTGGCGCTTCTCTACCTTATGGCCAGCATGCGGGCCGGCGCGGGCCTGGTGCCGGCCTTCCATGCCGCCATCGACGAGGGACTGAGCGACGGTCACGACGACCCGCAGAATTTCAGCCTCGCCGAATTCGACGCGGCGCTGGGCCGGCTGCTTGCCAAATTGCGGCCATAGGCCCGGACAGGCAGCCCTGCGCCGCCTGCCGCGATCGGGGTCTAGGCGGCGGGCCGGTACAGACCGATATCGGCGATGATGCCGCTTGCGGCGATGAACCCGGCCGCGGAAAACCCGTCGCCGGCGTGCATCCGCTTCACCGCCTCGACCGCACCGCCGACGGCTTCGGGCCCCGACCATTCGACGATGGTGATCACCCGGCTCGCGCCCTCGCCGAGCGGCCGCTCGACGATGCGGTCAAGCACGAAGCCCGGCTGGGCGCGCAGCACCGCGTGGGTACGGCCGACCCGGTCCAGAAACGCGTCGCGCGCGGCGGCGGGAACGTCGAACCGGTCGATGCGCAGCACAGGGCCGGCTGTATCGGCGGGAACAGGATCGGCAAGGGTGGACTCGGGCATTTCGGCCTCCATTATTGACAACATACTGCCAATATTATTTTCGACAGCAGGCTGTCAATATGCCAGAGTGCGGTCATGACCGATTCGACCGACAGCGGCCGGGCGCTTGGCGGCCTGATTTTCGAGACGCTCCGGCTGGCGGGGCGGCTGACGCTCGCCGGCGACGCGCTGATGGCGGGCGTCGGGCTGACAGCCGCGCGCTGGCAGATCATGGGGGTGATTGCCTATCTGCCCTCGCCGCGCACGGTCTCGGCGCTGTCGCGCGTCATCGGCCAGAGCCGCCAGGCGGTGCAGCGCATCGTCAACGACCTGCACACGGCCGGCCTCGTTGACCTCCTCCCCAACCCGGCGCACAGGCGCGCGCCGCTGGTGGCGCTTTCCGACCGGGGGCAGACGCTCTACGCCGAGGCCGAGGCGCGCCGCGTGCCCTGGACCGAGGCGCTCGCCGCCGACATCGGCGATCACGACCTCAAGGCCGCGCAGACCGCCCTGTCGGCGCTGCGCCGGGCGCTGGAGCGGCGGGAGGGATGAGGGCTGGCAGCCAATCGGTCGGATTGGACCAGCGTCCGGCGCCCGGCCAATTTCGGACTGGCAAGCCGGCGCTTTCCTGCTAAAACGCGTGCCATGAGCACATATTACTATTCCAATCCGATCTGCCTCGAGCACCTCACGCCGCCCGGCCATCCCGAGCGGCCCGACCGCCTGCGGGCGCTGGAAGCGGTGTTCGAGCACGAGAACTTCGCCCCGCTCGAGCGCCACGAAGCCCCCGAGGCGCCCGAGTCCGAGGTGCTGCTCGCCCATCCCGAAAGCTATCTCGACCGGGTGCGGGCGGCGATTCCGAGGAGCGGCCTGGCCAAGATCGACGAGGACACCACGGCCAGCCCGCGCTCGATGGAAGCGGCCCTCATTTCCGTCGGCGGCGCCATCTCGGCGGTCGATGCGGTGATGACCGGCCGCGCCGACAATGCCTTCGTCGCCACGCGCCCGCCCGGCCACCACGCCGAAAAAGACCGCGCGATGGGCTTCTGCCTGTTCAACCAGGCGGCGATCGCGGCCCGCCACGCGCAGCGTGCCCACGGCATCGAACGCGTCGCCATCGTCGACTGGGACGTGCACCACGGCAACGGCACCCAGGACATCTTCTGGGACGACCCCACGGTGGTCTATTGCTCGACCCACCAGATGCCGCTCTATCCCGGTACCGGCAAGCGGTCCGAGACCGGCACCAGGGGCAACATCTTCAACGCGCCGCTCGCGGCCAATGACGGCAGCGACCATTTTCGCGATGCCTTCAAGTCGCGCATCCTGCCGGCGCTGGAAGAGGCCCGGCCCGATCTCATCATCATTTCCGCCGGCTTCGACGCGCACCATCGCGACCCGCTGGCCGAGATCAATCTGGTCGCCGACGATTTCGACTGGGCAACCGGCAAGGTGATGGAAATCGCCGGGCGCCGCTCGGGCAACCGGGTCGTCAGCCTTCTCGAAGGCGGCTATGATCTCCTGGGACTGGCCGAATCGGCCGGCGCCCATGTCATGCGTCTGATGAGAGGATAACCGATGGCTGAACCGGCAGAGATCGCCACGCTGAACTTCGAGCAGGCGGTGGCCGAGCTCGAGGCAATCGTCGACCAGCTCGAAAAGGGCGACGTGCCGCTCGACCGCTCGATCGAGATCTACGAGCGTGGCGAGGCCCTCAAGCAGCACTGCGAGAAACTGCTCGGAGCCGCCGAAAAGCGCATCGAGAAGATCCGGCTCGACCGGTCAGGCCAGCCGGTCGGCACGGAGCCGCTCGACCCGAGCTGACGTCAGTTGCGGATGGCGCGGCGCATGCGGCCAAGCATGCCGCGCAGCAGTGTCACGGTCGGATTGCCGGTGGTGCGGCAGAAGGCGATTTTCTTGACGTAGTCGTCGATCTCCCAGAGCGCCCGGCTGCGCGGGGCGAAATAGGCCATGTCGCCCACGCCGAGCAGCCGCACATTGCCGTCCTCGGTCGTCACCCGGACGGACCCCTCGAGAATATAGACCGTCTCCTCCTCGTAGAAGGTCCAGTGAAAGCTGCCCGCCGTGCAGTCCCAGACCTGCGTCGCCGCCCTGCCGTCGGTGGAGACGGAGTGCCTGGCGGCGCGGGCCCTCGGTTCGCCTGAGACGATCCAGTCCGGATCGATCGGCCGCTCGGCAAGCTCGATGTCGCCGGGGTGGCCGGCGATGAAATCCCGGCCGACGCGGGGCACCGCGAAAACCGCCGCCATCGCCATGATCGTCGGTATGAAGTTCTGGATCGCCATGCCGTCTCCTGTCAGCTCTGCATGGATGACGTTGTGGCGGAAATTGGTTGCCATATCGTTGCCTCCGCCGCTCCTGCGACGCGGACCTGGCCAACTTGACGATCCGCCGGCCCGGTGTCATCTCTGGGGACGAACGGGAGATGCAAGCATGTCTTTCTTACAGGGCGGTGATCCGAAGCTCGGCGATGCCTCCTCCTGCGATGCCGTCGAAATGCTGATCATCCCCTCGTCGCGCGACATCGGCGGCTTTTCGGTGCGCCGCGCCCTGCCCTCGGTCAAGCGCCGCATGGTCGGTCCCTTCATCTTCTTCGACCGCATGGGTCCGACGATGCTGCCGCCCGGCGGCGCCATCGACGTGCGCCCGCATCCGCATATCGGGCTCTCCACCGTCACCTATCTCTTCGACGGCAACATCCGCCACCGCGACAGCCTCGGCACCGAAATGGTGATCAGGCCCGGCGACGTGAACCTGATGACGGCGGGACGCGGCATCGTCCATTCCGAGCGCTCGCCGGAGGAACAGCGCGGCCCCGAGCTGCCGCTGTCGGGCCTGCAGACCTGGCTGGCGCTGCCCGACCATCTCGAGGAGATCGACCCGGCCTTCTCCCACACGGAAAATCATGCGCTGCCGCATGTCGCCGACACCGGCATGCTCGCCCGCGTGGTCATGGGCACGTTCGGCGGCCTGCAATCGCCGGTGCCGCAGCATGTCGGCACGCTCTATGTCGACCTGCTGCTCGATGCCGGCGCCTCCGCCCCCTTCGATGCCGAATGGGAGGAGCGCGCCATCTATGTGCTCGACGGCACCATCACCATTGCCGGCGACCGTTTTCCCGTCGACCGCCTGCTCGTGCTCAGACCCGGCGACGCCATCACCATCACCGCCGGCCCGCAGGGCGCGCGCATGATGCTGTTCGGCGGCGACTCGATCCCCACCAGGCGCCACATCTGGTGGAACTTCGTCTCCTCGTCCAAGGAGCGCATCGAACAGGCAAAGGCCGAATGGAGTTCCCGCCGCTTCGACATCGTGCCCGGCGATGCCGAGGAATTCATTCCGCTGCCGGACAGGTGACGATCGCGCCTCCCGGGCAGCGCGCCGACCGCCGACATCGGCACGGGTTTACAGCCGTACCCTTCCGCGCTACCTCCAAGCGACAGAGAGGTTGACTGCGTGACCCAGACCCCGACCACACCGTTGCTCGACACGGTTCATTATCCCGCCGACCTGAAGGCCGTCGATGACAAGCTGATGCCGCAGCTGGCCGAAGAGCTGCGCGCGGAAATGATCGACGCCGTCTCGCGCACCGGCGGCCATCTGGGCGCGGGCCTCGGCGTCGTCGAGCTCACCATCGCCATCCACAAGGTGTTCGACACGCCGCACGACCGGCTGATCTTCGATGTCGGCCATCAGTGCTATCCGCACAAGATCCTGACCGGTCGCCGCGACCGGATCCGCACGCTGAGGCAGGAGAACGGCCTGTCGGGCTTCACCAAGCGCGACGAAAGCCCTTACGATCCCTTCGGCGCCGCCCACTCCTCGACGTCCATCTCCGCTGGCCTGGGCATGGCGGTGGCGAGCGAACTCGAGGGCGTCAAGCGCAATGTCATCGCCGTCATCGGCGACGGCGCCATGTCGGCCGGCATGGCCTTCGAGGCGCTCAACAATGCCGGCTCGCTCGACGCGCGGCTGATCGTCATTCTCAACGACAACGACATGTCGATCGCCCAGCCGACCGGCGCCATGAGCGCCTATCTGGCCCGCATGGCCTCCGGCCGCACCTATATGGGCATCCGCGAAGTCGGCAAGAAACTGACGGCCTATCTCGGCAAGAACATCGACCGCGCCATTACCCGCGCCGTCGAGCATGCGCGCGGCTATGTCACCGGCGGCACCATGTTCGAGGAATTGGGCTTTTATCACATCGGCCCGATCGACGGCCACAATTTCGA
Organism: Hoeflea marina; assembly: GCF_003182275.1. Lineage (GTDB taxonomy): Bacteria > Pseudomonadota > Alphaproteobacteria > Rhizobiales > Rhizobiaceae > Hoeflea > Hoeflea marina. The sequence goes on along the minus strand of NZ_QGTR01000002.1, from coordinate 541,714 downwards.
GCATCTGCTGCCGGTGCTGCGCAATGTGCGCGACAATTCCGACGGTCCGGTGCTCATCCATGTGATGACCCAGAAGGGCAAGGGCTACGCGCCCGCCGAGGCCGCCGCCGACAAGTATCACGGCGTCAACAAGTTCGACGTCGTCACCGGCGCCCAGGCCAAGGCCAAGCCGAACGCCCCGTCCTACACCAATGTGTTTGCCGAGGCGCTGATCCAGGAAGCGGGCTTCGACGAGCGCATCGTCGCCGTCACCGCCGCCATGCCTTCGGGCACGGGGCTCGACAAGTTCGGCAAGGCCTTTCCCGGCCGCTGTTTCGATGTCGGCATCGCCGAGCAGCACGGCGTGACCTTTGCCGCCGGCATGGCCACCGAAGGGCTGAAGCCGTTCGCCACGCTCTATTCCACCTTCCTGCAGCGCGCCTACGACCAGGTCGTGCACGATGTCGCCATCCAGCGGCTGCCGGTGCGCTTCCCCATCGACCGCGCCGGCTTTGTCGGCGCCGACGGCGCCACCCACGCCGGCTCCTTCGACGTCGCCTATCTCGCCTGCCTGCCCGGCTTCGTGGTGATGGCGGCCGCCGACGAGGCCGAACTCAAGCACATGGTGCGCACGGCGGCCGCCTATGACGACGGCCCGATCTCGTTCCGCTATCCGCGCGGCGAGGGCGTCGGCGTGGAAATGCCCGAACGCGGGCAGATTCTGCCGATCGGCAAGGGCCGCGTCATGCGCCAGGGCACCAAGGTGGCGCTCTTGTCCTTCGGCACGCGGCTCGCCGAATGCCTGCTCGCGGCCGAGGACCTCGACGCCGCGGGCCTCTCGACCACGGTCGCCGATGCGCGCTTTGCCAAGCCGCTCGACGAGGATCTGATCCGCCAGCTCGCCACCCATCACGAGGTGCTGATCACCGTCGAGGAAGGCTCCGTCGGCGGCTTCGGCAGCCATGTCCTGCAGTTCCTCGCCATGCAGGGCCTGCTCGACGGCGGGCTGAGGGTGCGGCCGCTCGCCATGCCCGACATCTTCATGGACCAGGCCTCGCCTGAAGTGATGTATGCAAAGGCTGGCCTTGACCGGAAGGCGATCGTCGAGACCGTGTTCAAGGCGCTCGGCACGCATGCCGCCGCCGGGTTCGCAGGCACGGTAACCCCGCTGAAACCATAGAGCTTCGCGTTGCCGTAACCACGTGTTTTGGTCGTTCTGAAAGATCTTTCCATTAGAGTGTCTTCAACAACAGGACACCGTGGGGACGGCGGGAATGCATTACCGAAATTGTGTCGCCGGCGGCCTGATCGCCATCTTTTCGATCCTGGCCGCCGGCTCCGCCAAGGCCAATGAACAGCCGCTCTATGACCGCAGGATCGAGGAGGCGGTGATCCGCATCCTGCAGCCCAAGCTGGGCGACCTGCGGGGCGGCTTCGGGCTTGAAGCCGACGGCCACGTCCAACCGGCGATCACTCAGGGCGATGGCGATGGCGGCCGGTCGATATGGATGAAGCTCGTCGAAAGGCCGCGGATGGCCCAGATCTCCTGGAACTGACGCCCGGCCCCGCGGGCCCGGACCCCGCCGCCATCAACGAAACCCCTTGCCCTGAGGCGTCGGAGGGGCCATGACGGCGGCATGGCGAAACCAGACAATTCCGGCAGGGATATTTTTCCCGCCACGCAGCGTGTGCGGCTGGACCAGCTTCTGGTCGAGCGTGGCCTATACGACACCCGTTCGCGGGCCCGCGATGCGGTGGCTCGCGGCGCGGTGAAAGTCGACGGCGTCATCCAGGGCAAGCCGGGTGCGGCCACCGACCCGGCTGCAAGTCTCGAGATCGCCGATCCGGCCAAGGCCTATGTCTCGCGCGCCGCGCTGAAGCTTGTGGCCGGCCTCGACGCCTTCGGTTTCGACCCCACTGGCCGAACCGCACTCGACATCGGCGCATCCACCGGCGGATTTACCCAGGTCTTGCTTGAACGCGGCGCCGCCCACGTCATCGCGGTCGATGTCGGCCACGGACAATTGCACCCGGCCATCGCCGGCGACGCCCGCGTCATCAGCCTCGAGGGGCTCAATGCGCGGGAATTGTCCGCCGATCACCTTGATGGCCGTGAAATTGACTCGGTTGTCAGCGATGTCAGTTTCATCTCGCTCAGGCTGGCGCTGCCGCCGGCGCTGGATATGGCCCGGGCGGGCGCCTTCGCGGTGCTGCTGGTCAAGCCGCAGTTCGAGGCGGGACGGGCGGCGATCGGCAAGGGCGGGATTCTCAAGGATCCGGCCGCGGGTGAACGCATCGCCCGGGACCTGCATGACTGGCTTGCCGCCCGGCCGGGCTGGCAGGCAACCGGCATCGTGCCGTCCCCCATATCAGGCGGCGACGGCAACCAGGAATTTCTGATCGGAGGCCTCAAGGCATGAACGCGCGCACACTCGACATCGACAGACTTGGCGCGCAGGGCGACGGCATCGCCGACGGCGGCGAGCACCCCACCTTCGTCTCCTACACCGTGCCGGGCGACAAGGTGACCGTGTCGCTCAACAAGTCGCGCGGCACGCTGCTGGCGCTCATCGACAGCGGTCCCGACCGCGTCCCGGCTCCCTGCCCGCATTTCGGTCCTGACAGCGACATCGCCGAATGCGGCGGCTGCGTCGTCCAGCATGTCGCGCTCGATGCCTATGGCGACTGGAAGCGCGACCTGGTGGTCTCGGCGCTCGAAAGCCGCGGACTGGACGTGACCGTCGCGCCGCTGGTGCGGGCCGAGCCGGGCGCCCGACGGCGCGTGGTGTTTGCCGCCCGTCGCTCCGACCGCGGCATCGTGCTCGGCTTCAACAAGCAGGGCAGCCACGACATCGTCGCCATCGGCAGCTGTCTCGTGGCCACCCCGCGCATCAACCGCGAACTCGATACGCTGCGCAAGCTCGCCAATGTGGTGGCGCTCGGCCCCCAGGCGTTCCGCTATTCCGTGCTCGACACCGCGTCCGGCTTCGACATCGCGGTGGATGCGCCCTTCAAGCTTTCCGACAAGGACAGGCTGAGGATCGCGGACGCGGTCCGGCGCACTGACGGCGTGGCGCGGCTGTCGTTCAACGAGGAGGTGCTGCTCGAGAAGAACCCGCCGCAGCTGAACTTCGGCGCGGTCACCGTCAATCCGCCGCCCGGCAGCTTCGTCCAGGCCAGCGAAGCCGCCGATCTGCTGATGAGCGAGATCGTGTCCGGCCATCTCGGCAAGGCCAAGCGCGTCGTCGATCTGTTTTCGGGATGCGGCACCTTCGCGCTGCGGCTTGCCACCAAATCCACCGTGCATGCGGTGGAAGCCAGCGGCCCGGCGCTCGCGTCTCTCGACAAGGCCTATCGCGCCCATCCCGGCCTGCGTTCCGTCACGGTTGAAAAGCGCGACCTGATCCGCCGCCCGCTGATGACCCAGGAACTGAAGATCTATCAGGGCCTGGTGTTCGATCCGCCGCGCGCCGGCGCCGAGGTGCAGGCCCAGGAAATCGCCCGCTCGGTGGTGCCGAAAGTGGCGGCCGTGTCCTGCAACCCGATCACGCTTGCCCGCGACCTGGCCATTCTCGTGGCCGGCGGCTACCGCGTCACATCGGTGACGCCCATCGACCAGTTCCTGTGGACGCCGCATGTCGAGGTGGTGGCGCTTCTGGAAAAGAAGGTCTGAGGACAGCGCCTGAAAGACACGCAAGCGGTCATGCCGGCAGAGAGGCGGCCGCATGCGGCCGCTCCGACCCTCCATTAGAGATCAGGCACATGTTGCCCGCATGCATCGGCCGGCGAAAAGCCGGGGCGTGGTTGCAAGTATATCACCTTGCCACCTTGTCGTGAACGGCTTTCGAGCGCTTATCGGAAGCCATTGTATTCCCAGCGGACTTTTGATTCCCCTGTGATGCAGGCCATGCCGTGCCTGCCCGGACTGCGGCGAGGAAACGTTTCACCCAGGGGAATACTTCCATGAACAGACACCTTCTCGTTGCCTCGATGATGATCCTCTCCTCCTCCGCTTTCGCGGCGGACCCGGTCTCCATGGCGCCGGCCGAGCCGGCTGCTGTTCGCAATGCCTGCTCCGGCCATGTCGAAGCCTATCTCGGCGGCGTGCTGCCGGTCGTGGACGGCGACAGTGACGACAGCATGCTCGCCTATGGCGGCAGTGCACGGGCCAATTGCACCTTTCATCAGAACTGGAACGTGCAGGGCGACCTGTTTGGCGATCGCGTCGAGGACGGTGATGATTCTGTCTCGATGTACGGGGCGGCAGGCCACCTGTTCTGGCGCGATCCTTCGTCCTTTGCCGTCGGCATCTTCGCCACCGTGTCCCGGGCGAGCCAGCTCGGCACAGACTTCGATCAGTATACGTTCGGTCCCGAATTCCAAGCGTATCTGGGCAATGTCACGCTCTATGGTCAGGCCGAATACGGGCAGCTGACGATTGGCGACCTTCCGCTCGATTTCGACGTCTGGAGCGTTCGCGGCGTTGTCCGCTATTTTGCCAAGGAGAATCTCCGTTTCGACGCGGAGCTTGCCTATCGCGACCGTGAGGGCACCCTCTTCCCGTTCCCCAATACCTTCACCGCCGCGCTGCAGGCCAATTACCGCTTCGACGATACGCCCTATACGATTTTCGGGCGCTATCAGTATGACCAGGCCGAGACGGAATTTTACGAAATCGACACCCACAAACTCAGCGCCGGGCTACGGGTCAGCTTCGGCGCGAAAACACTGCTTGAAGAAGACCGTTATGGCGCAACGATGGATACACTTCGCACCAACTCTCCTGCATTCTGACACTCGACTGCCGGCATGTGCACTCAGGGCCGCGGGATTTTCCCGCGGCCTTTGCTTTGCGGCAATCAGCCTGCACGCGTTATGCGAGAGCACCCAAGCGGACGTCCCCGGGTCCGCTTGCCAACGCCAGGCATTCCACCACCAGGCAGGGCTACTGCCACTTCAAGCAGATCCGCAAAAGAGACGCAGCAACCAGGCCATCTCGAAGAAAACGCTGTCCCGCCGCGCCGCCGGGCACAATCAAAACGCTTGCGTAGCACTGCAAGCGCAACCATGAATCGAACACATCCATTTGGTTCGACGCGGCCACATGGCATGCCAAGCTACTTATCCGCAGGGACGCTGTTGCAGCATTGCATCACGCACAGACAAAGGCAGCCGATGCTGTCGCAATGGTACAGCCTTGCTCTGGCCGCCGCCCGGCCATCTCATCTATACAGAATCAACTGTTTTTACGGTACTATCGAATTCGGGGCGTCGCATTGAACTGTCGGCCTGACCGGGTTTTGAGCGAAGCAAGCGACAAGAGGAAGGGACAACCATGAAGAAGTATATGATCAGTGCAGCCGCGGTGCTGCTTTCGGGAACCGCCTATGCAGCCGACCCGATGATGGCCGCTCCGATGGCCGCCCACAACTCCTGCATGGGCAATGTTGAAGCCTATCTCGGCGGGCTGCACCTTTCGGGCGATGGCGATAGCGAAACATATTTCGTCTATGGCGGCACCGGTCGCGCCAACTGCACGTTCAATGAGCGCTGGAACGTGCAGGGGGACCTGTTCGTTGACAGCTTTGACGCCGATGGCGATCAGGTAACAGGCTATGGCGGCACGGCGCATCTTTACTGGCGCGATCCGGCGTCCTATGCCTTCGGCATCTTCGGAACCATCGCCGCAACGGATGCGAGCTTCTTCGGCGGGACCCGGTATTCGTTCGGTCCCGAGTTCCAGATCTACATGAACAACGTCACACTCTATGGCCAGGGCGAATATGGCCAGGCGAGCTTCGACGGAATCCCTGTGGATATCGATTTCTGGGGCATCCGCGGCGAGGTGCGTTATTTCGCCACCGACAATATGCGCTTCGACGCCGAACTGGCCTATCGCACCTATGACTTCGATCTCGCCGATATCTTTTCCGCGGCGGTGCAGGCCAACTATCGCTTCGACAACACCCCCTATACCGTCTTCGCGCGCTACCAGTATGAAGACCTGGACGGCGGTCTGGGCACCGGTGGCGACGTGCACAAACTCACCATGGGTCTGCGCGTCAGCTTCGGTTCGGGCACGCTGCTGGAAGAAGATCGCTACGGCGCAACGATGAGCACCTACCGGTCGAACATCTCGCTGTTCTGATAAACGCCGGCATATTGAGAAGCTTCAGGGCCGCTGGATTTTCCCGCGGCCCTTTGCTTTGGGCTTGCGGACGCCACGGGATGTCGGATCCAGGGTCCGGCATGACGGGCATCGCGGCTGATTTTCTGCCGCGCGCCACGATGCACAAGTTGAGAGGAGAAATGCCGAGCGCGCCACGCGCACCACTCTCCCCCTTGCGCTATGGCATTCACACATTTTGGAGGTGGCCCATCGGCGAAGATGAAAGGACGAGATTTCAGCGTCCTGATCCACTCGCGCGCGGCAGACATTGCAGGCAAGGGATGTTGCGGATGCCTCCGGACCCCCTCACCAACAAAATCTACAGCTTGGCCCTTCGGTCCACGGCTGTGATTTTGTATCCTCTCCCACCAAGGGAGAGGTAGAAATGCGGAACCCGCGGCGCACCCCCTCTACCCTTGGTGGGAGAGGAAGCAATTTCAGCGTCTTAACGCAGTTAAGCGCTAGAAATTGCAGGTGAGGGGGTATTCGCGCGCGCCGACCGGACCTGTTGCCGTGCTCAGCACAATCAGTCCAGCACGGGTAGCCCTCCGAAATGTGTGAATCTCGTAGCCCGCAAGGGGGGAGAATGGGGCCTGCACCCAGCCAAAACTGTTGGACCATTGCACAGTCCCGCTCCAGCAATTCCAATCTCTTGCCGGAATACTTGCTCGCGCTCATCCACCCCTTCATCCGCCGTGCCATACTTGCCCCATCTTCCGCCAAAACGGATGTTCCGGGGCAACGGACCCCGGGGCGGCGGAAGACGGTGGCTTTCGTGGGATGCGCTTCCGTGGCGCAGGCCGCGGGAAGGTCACAGTGCGCAGCGCACAGGCGGGGCAACCCGCCCGGCAGGCAAGGCCGTCCGCACGGCAGTCCTGGCGCCGTCGCGCGTGCCGAGCGAGCCCGCCTGGTCAGAGCTGGCGGGAGACATCGCGAGACACGCGCATATGTCGGTCGGCGCGCCCGACAGGAGCGGAATGTTCAGGCGGTATTGAGGCCGGAGTTCATTTCGTCACGAGCGGCAGCGGCAGCGGAACGCCGCTGGTCAACCGCCAGGGTGGTGAGTTGCGTCGATCTGGAGTGCCTGGTGTCCGGAAGGCATCGGGTCCGACACCGGCGGGGCGTGGGCGACCATGCCAATTCCATCCCCGGTACTACCATTGCGGGCTGGTCCCGCGCGCCCCGCATTCCGTCTTGAGACAGGCGGACGCACTGGAAATGCGCAACCCGTCGATGGCCAAGCCATGCGCGACTTTTCGGCGTGGGCGGAAGCGTGGGTATTCCAACCTCCCCCTTCAGGGGTCCGCAGGACGGGCGAGACCGGTGGCTCGCCCAAGGAGAAGCGAGCGCAGAGAAGTTGATCCGGGTGGGGGTGCCGAGCGTTCCGTACTCCCCGAAGCTCGGCGGCCGATCGTTGCAAAATTGCACCGCATGGGAGAATACCCTCTGGACGCGCATGTGCGGCTGCATCGGTAGTTTACAACCAAACTATGCTGCCTCTATATGGAAGATATTGTAATCGCGTCAGATTTTGCTTGGTTGACGCCTTACTGCGCGATTGAGGGTTGCAGGCATTCTGCACATATTCAGGATTAAAGGGGTTTTCATGAGACACTATCTGCTCACTGCCTGCCTGGCGCTGGCTTCGACATCGGCCTTTGCTGCGGACATGATCGTCGCTGCGCCGGAGTCGGCGCCGATGCAAAGCCGCAGCGCCTGCTCGGGCCACATCGAGGCCTATCTCGGCGGCGCAAAGACCTCCGGGGACATCGTCGGTGACAGCACATTCCTGAGCTATGGCGGCACGGCGCGCGCCAACTGCAATTTCCACCAGCGCTGGAACGTGCAGGGTGACCTGTTCGCCGACGGTGCCGACGATGGTGACCAGAGCGTCTCCGGATACGGCGGCGCGGCGCATCTTTTCTGGCGCGATCCGTCCAGGTTTGCCGTCGGCATTTTCGGCACGATCGCCGATTCGGAGTTCCTCACGCGCGATGCCGGACTTTACTCCTTCGGCCCGGAAGTCCAGTTCTACCTGGGTAATCTCACCCTGTACGGCCAGGCCGAGTACGGCCAGCAGTCATTCGACGACCTGCCGCTCGATTTCGATTTCTGGGGCGTTCGCGGCGAAGTCCGCTATTTCGTCACCGAAAACCTTCGCCTCGACGCGGAACTCGGTTACCGCGACTATGAAGAGTTCCTGTTCCTGTCGCCGCCGAGCCTGCTCAGCGCCGCGCTGCAGGCGAACTACCGCTTCGACAACTCACCGGTCACGGTCTTCGGCCGCTACCAGTACGACCACAACGAAAACGATTTCCTCGAAACCGATTCGCACAAGTTCGTGGCCGGCCTGCGCATCAGCTTCGGTTCGGGCACGCTGCTTGAGGAAGACCGCTACGGCGCATCGATGAACACGTTCCGGACGAATTCGGTCGCATTCTGACCGCTGATACCTTCCATTGCGAAAGGCCGCGGGAAATCCTCGCGGCCTTTTGCGTTGCCGGAGTGCCTGGCAATCGGGCGCGAACGATGTTGCTTGGAAAAGCCCGCTAGTTTCCGCAGCAACACGTTGCGCCAAGCCGGCCCCACCGCTCCCTTGGTGGGAGAGGGAAATCCGGCGAACGCGCGCCACGCACCTCTCTCCCCCCTCGCGGGGGAGATGTCACCGAAGGTGACAGAGGGGGGTCGGTGCCGCAAAACCAGATGGTCCGGATGGGGCGGAGCCATGCCCCCTCTGTCGGCTGCGCCGACATCTCCCCCCTTGCGGGGGAGAATGGGCTCCGCGCCGGGCTGCGGCATCCCGCATGGCCGCTTGCCCCCCTCTCCCGTCGTCATCCCGGACTTGATCCGGGATCCAGCCACCGCGCGTCGGCGCGGTGAGAGACTCCTTCGCCGCACGGCCCAGCCTCAGCCACAAGGAGTCTTCCGGCTCGCAGACGCGAGCCTGCTGGATGCCGGATCGGGGTCCGGCAGGACGGGCATTGCGGGCGATTTTCTGCCGGGCACCACAGTCCAGTCACAGAGGCAAAAATGCCGAAAGCGCAGCACCCCACCTCTCCCTTGGTGGAAGAGGCTTCGGAGCGGTGGCCGAAGGCCGGAAATTGATGAAATCAATTTCAGCGAACGAAGGCCTGAGCGCGACTCAGCGCGAAGGCAGGAGCGGTCTCGGACCGTGAGGGCCAAGTCGCAGATCTGTCGGTGAGGGGGTCGGGCGGCGTGCCAAGAACACCCCCTCACCTGAAAAATCTAGCACTTGCCGCTTCGCGCCAAGCTGCTGATTTTTTCTTCCTCTCCCACAAGGGGAGAGGCGGAAATGCGGTGAGTGCGGCGCCACCTCCCACAAGGAGAGAGGGGATCTCAGCGTCCCACGCCGCTGTTTTGCAACTCGGCGAGAATGGCATGGCACACGCCGTCGACATTCTCCAACACCTCGTGGTTCCAGAACCGCAGCACCCGAAATCCCTTGACGACAAAGACTGCATCACGCCGCATGTCCCGGGCGCTGTCCGCATGCTGGTGGCCATCGACCTCGACAATCAGCCGCGCCTCGAAGCAGACGAAATCGAGGATATAGCGAGCCAGCGGCACTTGGCGGCGGAACTTGAAGCCTTCCAGCTGACGATCCCGCAGAGCCTGCCACAGAATTGCCTCCGGCCGAGTGGCATCCGCGCGCATGGCGCGGGCCCGGCTGCGGTGGATCGGTGGCGGGTTGTGGCGCATCTCTTTCTCCCGCCAGCCAGAATAGCAGCCAATTTATCGGCGGCAATATTTTGGGGGATGATCGAGTGGGAAAGCACATCCCCCTCACTTGCAATTTCTAGCGCTCGGCTCCTCTAAGACGCTGAGATCGCGTCCTCTGCCGCAAGGCGAGAGAGAGATGCGGAGGGCGCCGCACCCACCTCTCCCTTGGTGGGAGAGGATACAAAATCGCGGTCTTGGACCGCAGGGCCAAGTCGCAGATTTTGTTGGTGAGGGGGTCCAAGTGTTGGAAAACAAAAATCCCCTCACCTGCAATTTCTAGCGCTTAGCTTCGCTAAGACACTGAAATTGCTTCCTCTCCCGCAAGGGGAGAGGAAAAAACAACAAAAATCCACCCCATCCCGTCCACCCCCATTATCCCCGTGCGATACTCGACCCACCTTCCGTCAATCGGATGTTCCGGGGCTACGGACCCCGGGATCGGCGAGAGGCGGTGGATTCCGGGTGGCGTGCTTCCGTGGCGCGCCGGGTCCGGAAAGGTCAAGCGACCAGCACCTACACCCCGGGGCGACCCGGAGCAGGCAAGGCCGTCCGCAACGGCAGTCCTGGCGCCGTCGCGCGTGGTAAGCGAGCCCGGCTGGTGACAGCAGCCGGGGGCCCTCGCGAGGCACACGCATTTGGCAGGCGGCGCGCCCGAAAGGGGCGGAGCGTTCAGGCGGTATTGAGGCCGGAGTTCACTTCGTCACGAGCGGCAACGGCAGCGGACACGCCGTTGGTCAAAACCGCCAGGGCCACAGCTGAAGCGCGGATCTGGAGCAGCCCCTTGCCCGGAAGGCATCGGGTCCGACACCGGCGGGGCGTGGGCGACCATGCCAATTCCATCCCCGGTATCCCATTGCGGGCTGGTCCCGCGCGCCCCGCATTCCGTCTGGAAACAGGCGGAGGCACGGAAATGCCCCATACCGTCGGTGACGAGAGTCACGCGCGGCTTTTCAACGTGGGCGGAGAGCGATGCGGGCACAATGTCAATCTCCCCCTCGGCGGGGGAGACCTCGGAAGGGTTGCTGCAGGCCAGAAATCGATGAAGTCGATTTCAGTGAACGAAGGCCCCATCGCGACGCCGCGCGAGGGCACCAGGTGTCTCAGCGGAAGCAGAGCGGTGGAAATCGCGAGAGAGGGGGTAAGCCACGGCCCGCATAGGGAAGCCGGGCATTTCGCCGCCTCCTCCCCGAAGCACTCGGCCATGGCGAAATTGTCTTCCGCGACCTTCCGGATGCATGAATGGATTTGTCCAGACCCCGTCAGATCCCGGCGTACCAGTCGTAGCCTGATGAATCCTCCCAGAAGCCGCCCTTGCCAAGGCCGATACTTGCGAGATCGGCCGCAGCCTCGATGCGCATGACATATTTGGCGTGCTTGTAGCCGAGCTGGCGCTCGACCCTGAGCCGGATCGGCGCGCCGTGGCCGACGGAGAGAACCTCGTCGTTCATGCCATAGGCGATGATCGTCTGCGGGTGGTAGCCGTCGACCAGGTCGATGCTCTCATAATATTTGGTGCCGAGCCCGAATGTGTCCGCGCAGTGAAACACCAGATAGCGCGCTTGCGGCTTGAGGCCCACCTCGCCGAGCAGCAGTGCCAGCGGCACGCCGGTCCATTTGCCGATGGCGCTCCAGCCCTCGACGCAGTCATGGCGGGTGATCTGGCTGCGCGCCGGCATGTTGCGCAATTCCGCCAGCGAATAGGATTTCGGCGTGCTGACCAGCCCGTCGACCTGCAATTGCCAATTGGCGAAATTCTCCGACGCCATGCGCTGATAGTCGGCGGAGTCGGGCATGGTGTTGCCGTTGGTGCGGAACACCGGCGACATTTCCGAGGCCGAATATTCCGGCGCCAGCGCGTCACTGCCGATCAGCCGGTGCACCCGGTAGGACAGCCAGTTGCCGGATGAGAGAACCATCTCCTCGAATTTCGGCGACGAGCCGAGCGGATCACAGCCCGATAGCATGAGCGAGGAACCGCCGAGACCCAGTCCGGTGATCAGCTTGCGGCGGGTGAGAAGTGTCGACATCAGCTCTTCTCCTTGGGCAGGCGGTAGCGTCCGGTGATCATCGAACGGATTTCATTGAACGGACCGGCCAGCAGCACCATCAGCAGGTGCACGAGGATGAAGGCCACCAGGCCTGCGGCCAGAATGAAATGGATCGAGCGCGCCGACTGGCGGCCTCCGAAAATGTCGAGAAGGAACGGGAAGATCGCATCCATCGACGGCGACATGGTCAGCCCTGTCAGCACCATGCCCGGAATCAATATGCCGAGCACCAGCAGATAGGCGCCTTTCTGCAGGATATTGTAGTGCCTGGCCGCCTCGCCGGTGGGGAATTTCAGCATCGCATGGTGCTTGATGTCGCCCCAGATGTGGCCGGGCTTGAGCTCTCCGCGCGAAGGCAGCAGATCGCGCCGGACATGGCCGTTGACCAGGCTCCAGACGCCATAGGCGAGAATGCCGCCGGCAAACAGCCAGGCGAAGGTCAGGTGCCAGCGCCGCGACAGCGCCAGATTGTAATCGGACGGGATCGTCGCCCAGGCCGGAAAGGCCACCGGGTTGTTGCGACCATCCGCCCGCTTCGACAGGCCGAGAATGCCGGTGGTGACAATGGTGATGTCGCCGACGCGCAGATAGCCCTGCGGCCCTTCGGGCGTGTTGCGGCCGTTGATTTCCAGCCAGGCATGATCCGGGTTGGCGCCGAACTGGCCCCAGTAGAGCCTCGGATGGGCGTTGAAGATCATCAGCCCGCTCATCAGCATGATGAGAAGCACGACCGCATTGGTCCAGTGCCAGACCCGCGTCGAGAGCCGATGGCGTTTGACGAGATCGCCGCCCGCAGGACGGCGGGAAAGATCTTCAGCTGTTGTCTGGTTTGCCGTCATGCTGTCCGTTCCACTGGCCGGTTGCGTGATACGGAGCGGCGGCCGGCGCGGCGCCTGTCCGGGCCATGGCCTCAACTCCAGAGGCCCGGAGTGTCGCCGATCCCGGCGATGAAGTCGCTACACTTCTGCGGGATCGCCCGCGCACGACCGATAGCGCGAGCGTGAACGAACGTGAGGGCCTGAGATCCTGGCGGCGTCAGTTGACGGCGGCCGAAGCGCTGGCGGCGGTGTAGCGGAAGGTGTCCATCTCGTATTCGATGCGACCGAGTTCGCCTTCGAGGCGACCGATATCGCGGTTCCAATCGCGGATGTCGCGCCTGTTGTCGCGCATCAGCCGCTCGGCCTCGCGCGCTTCGATCTTGCCTTCCCGGATCAGGCCCTCGGTCGAGCGGTTGGAGTCCTCGGCGGAGCGGATGCGGCTTTCGAGGCCGGATATCTCGGATTTCTTCTCATTGTAGCGCCGCCCCAGATCGTAGCCCGAGCGGAATCCTGCGTCGAGTTCGGGCGGACAGACATTGGCATAGCTGCGGCCGGCCTGGCCCTGCTCGAGGCCATTGAGCGGCGTGCAGTAGCGCGGAAGACCCTGCTGATATCCCTGGTACCAGGTGGACTGGTCCGCGGCGACGCCCGCCTTCTGGCAGGACTTGGCATGCTGGGCGAAGCGCTGCTGCGGCGCGTAGCCGGCCGCGCCGTCCTGCTCGCCGATCACGCGCCAGTCGGCAACAGCGCATTCCTCCTTCGACATTGTCTGGCATGAGGCGGCGAAGGCCGCCAGAATCAACACAGCAACCAGCCAAATTCCACGCATCTCACAGCCCCCGACGAAATTGAAGGAAGCTTACAACAGGACTATGAGCAAGACAAACGCCGGAAGACTGCGTGACGGGTCGAAATACACATGAATTCCGGAGCCTATAGGTCGACGTTGCTATTTCTTGCGCGTCATGAAGGCCTGGAAGGCCTGCATCGCTTCGGCGGACTTCAGCCGGCTCGCAAACAGCTTGGTCTCTTCGGCAATGCGGGCAAGCCGCTCCTCGGGGTCGCCCTTGATCAGGCGGCGGGCGATCGCCAGCGCCTCGGGAGGCTTGGCGGCCAGCCCCTCCGCGGCGGCCAGTACCGCCGCCTCCAGCATGTCGGCCTCGACCACCTGGTAGATCAGGCCGGCGGCACAGGCGTCGCCGGCGGAGATCGGCACGCCGGCGGCGAGCATGGCAAAGGCGCGCTGATGGCCGATGGCCAGCGGCACCATCAGGCTGGAGCCGAATTCCGGGACCAGGCCGAGATCGACAAAGGGTGTGTGAAAGCGGGTGGCCGGCGTTGCAAAGGTCAGGTCGCAATGCAGCTGGATGGTGGCGCCGATGCCCACCGCGATGCCATCGACGCCGGAGATCACCGGCTTGGCGGTGGTGGCCAGCGCCTGCATGAAGTCCCAGACCTCGGTGCCGGCGGCCGCCCCCATGGCCACTGCCATGAAGTCCTGCAGGTCGTTGCCGGAGGTAAACGCGCCCGGCGTGCCGAGAAGCACGTGAACGCGAACCGTCGGATCGGCCTCGCCTTCGGCGATGGCAGCCGCCATAGCAGCGTACATGGCGCGGGTGATGGCGTTTTTCTTGTCGGGCCGGTTGAAGCGGATGACCTGGATCCGGCGCTCGGCCTCGCCCTGGTGCTCAACGAGAATATGGTCGGTCATGGCGTCCTCCGGACTGCGATTGGTCGAATGGGTCAGCGCGCTGTTGCCTCCACCGCTCAGGTCAGAGCGGCGGCGGCAGCCTCGAGGCTTTCGGCGCCGGCAGTGACGGTGGACGAAAGTCCGGCGGTTTCTGGCAGCAGATTGGCGGCGGCAAAGCGGATCAGAGCGGCGCGCCCCTCGCCGCCATCCTCTCCCATCCCGGCCATCGCGCCGCGGGCCAGCAATGCGCCGCTGGCCGTGAGGCCGAAGAGCCGGAGATAGGGTGTGGCGCCGGCCAGCGCCTCGCCCTGGCGGCCGGAGCGGACGGCGTCGAGCATGAAGCTGGTGGCGGTCCGCAGATCGTCAATGGCGCGATCGAGCCGGTCGGCGACACCGGCCAGTTCGGGACTGTTGGACGCGCGCACCGCGTCGGCATCGGCCTGGTAGTCGGCGATCAGCGCGCAAACCGTAGCACCGTCGGACAGCGGCAGCTTGCGCATCACCAGATCGATGGCCTGGATGCCGTTGGTGCCCTCATAGATCGGGGCGATGCGGGCGTCGCGCAGCAGCTGCGCTGCGCCGGTCTCCTCGATGAAGCCCATGCCGCCATGCACCTGGACGCCGAGCGAGGCGACGTCGACGCCGGCATCGGTGGAAAACGCCTTGGCGATCGGGGTGATCAGGCTGGCGCGCTCCATCCATTTGCGCGACTTGTCGCCCTCCGTGACGTGCGCCATGTCGAGCGCCTGGGCGCAGGTGTAGCAGATGGCGCGCGAGCCCTGGGTGAGCGACTTCATCGTCAACAGCATGCGGCGGACATCGGGATGGCCGATGATCGGGCTCATGCCGTCGCCCTTGAAGCCGGGCGCCCTGCCCTGGGTGCGCTCGTTGGCATAGGCCAGCGCCTTCTGGTAGGCGGCCTCGGCGATGGATACGCCCTGGATGCCGACATGGAGGCGTGCGTTGTTCATCATCGTGAACATGCAGGCGAGACCGCGGTTCTCCTCGCCGATCAACCAGCCGATGGCGCCGGGTTCATCGCCGAACTTGCCGTCGCCGAAGATCATCGTGCAGGTGGGCGAGCCATGGATGCCCAGCTTGTGCTCGAGCCCGGAGCAGAACGCATCGTTGCGGGCGCCGAGCTCGCCGTCGTCACCGACCAGGAATTTCGGCACCAGGAAGAGCGAGATGCCGCGGGTTCCCGCCGGCGCGTCGGGCAGTCGGGCAAGCACCAGGTGGACGATGTTGTCGGTGAAGTCGTGCTCGCCATAGGTGATGTAGATCTTCTGGCCGAAGATGCGGTAGCTGCCGTCCCCGGCGCGCTCGGCGCGCGCCTTGAGCGCGTTTAGATCGGAGCCGGCCTGCGGCTCGGTCAGGTTCATCGTCCCCATCCACTCGCCGGTGACGAGCTTCTCGAGATATTTCGCCTTGAGCTCGTCGGTCGCGTGCTTGTCGATGGCCTCGATCGCGCCCATCGTCAGGAGCGGCCCCAGGGCAAAGGCGAAGGCGGCGGAATTCCACATTTCGACCGCTGCCACCGACATCAGCATCGGCAGCCCCTGGCCGCCGAACGCCTCCGGCCCGGTGAGACCGTTCCAGCCGCCGTCGATCCAGCGGCGGTAAAGCTCCTTCCAGCCCGGCGGCGTGGTGACCGCGCCGTCGGCGAGTTTCGCACCATTCTTGTCGCCGATGGCGTTGAGCGGAGCGATCTCGTCGCCTGCAAATTTTCCAGCCTCGGCCAGGATGGCGTCGACAAGGTCCTCGCCGAGATCGGGGAACCGTCCGTCGCCGATGGCGGATTTCAGGCCTGCCACATGCATGAGCGTATGGGTGATCTCGTCAACGGGTGCGCGGTACATCTGGTCTCCTCCACGGGCAGAACTGTGCGAAGCGGATGCGGCGGACAGCCGTCCGCATCCAGTCCGCTGTCTGCCCATCGCTAGGTGATTTTGACGTGCACGTCAATTTGCCCGCCGCGGGAAATGCCACGGCGGGACAGAGCAGGACCGGCAGGCCACGAGGCTCAGGGGTTGTAGATCTTCCAGTCGCCTGCCGTGCCGGTGGGCAGGGCAGTCGAGTACAGCGACACCTTGTTGCCACCGCCCTTCATAGAGGCGGTCAGCGCCTGCTCGGCGAATTCCATCAATTCCCCGGCATTGGTTGCGACGGTCGTCATCACCACGCCGATCGACAGTGTCGCCAGACCGACGCTCGCTCCGTTTTTCGGGCTGATCAATTGCTTGGCGCCGACGGCGGCGCGCAGCTGATCCACCAGGCGGATGACTTCCTGGTCGTCGGATGTGTTGAAGAGAAAGGCAAAGCGGTTGCCATCCAGCCGGGCCATGAAATCCGCCGATGCGTGTCCTGCCTGAATCAGGTTTCCCACCTGACGGATGAAGTGGTCGCCCATCTTCGAATCAGCGGGCCCGCCGAGCTGGCGGAAATTGTCGATGTCGGCATAGGCCAGCCCGCACATCATCGGCAGGGCGGCATTGGTATAGATGCGCGCAACCGCCTTGTTGAAGGCCCGGCGGTTGGCAAGCCCGGTCAGCGGGTCGAGAAACTTCGCCATTTCGGTGTTTTCGAGTTCCGACTTGACCTGCTCCAGCTCCGCGGACTGCTCTTCGACTCCGGCGGCAAGGATGGCGTTGGCACTGGCCTGGGAGCGGGTCGCCCTCGACAGTTCGGTGATGGAACGGCTCAGGGCCTCGCGATCGATTTCGCCATTGGCCTTGAAGCTTCGCGACGTCTCGTCGATGATCTTGCCGTAACTTGTCAGCGAGGATTTTTCCTGCTTGAGCAGGTTCTGGAAGCTGCTCATCTGCTGGCGCATGCGCTCGTTGGTGCGGGCCAGCAGGCTCTCCTCATGGTGATGCGGCAGGTATTTCTTGCCGAGTTCATCCAGGGCGCGCTGGGACTTGACCTTGCCGATGGCGACAAATTCCCGGGCCAGTTCAGGATTGTTGCCGCCATAGGCCTCATAGACCAGTTCATAATTCCGCGGCAGCCCGTCGATACCGAGCTGGTACATCGCCGTTGCCACGCGAAGTGCGACTGATGATGAAGGGGCGGCTGATTTGTTCATACCCTGGGCCGATCGCTGGATTGCTACCTTCGATCTCTAGGTCCAAGCATTTAGCAACTTCCTAACATTCGCCCCCGCTTTCTAGCCATCCATTGGGATTTTCTTATTGAGCAGACTGGTTGATCAGCCGATTGATCTGAATTATCGGCCGACCTCCCCCGGCCAGAGCCGAGAAAGGTTCCTTTTGCGCGCCGAATGTTCTAGACGCGGGATCGCGGAAAAGGACCACAGAAAATGGCGCAGATCCTCACCATAGACAGCAGCACCGGCCGGGCGCTGGGCCGGGCGGTCGAGGCGCTCGCCCGCGGCGAGCCGATCGGGCTGCCGACCGAGACCGTCTACGGCCTGGCCGCCGACGCGACCAATGCCGAGGCCATCACCCGGATCTACGAGACCAAGGACCGCCCCCGCTTCAATCCGTTGATATCGCACATGTCCGGCCTCGACATGGCCAGGCGCCATGCGGTTTTCAATCCGCTGGCCGAACGACTTGCAAACGCCTTCTGGCCCGGCGCGCTGACCCTGGTGCTGCCGCTCGCGCCCGACAGCGACATCCATGCGCTGGCGACCGCCGGGCTGCCGAGCGTCGCGGTGCGGGTGCCGACCGGATTTGCCGCGGATGTGATCGCGGCCTTCGGAAAGCCGCTGGCCGCCCCCAGCGCCAACCGCTCCGGCAGGATCAGCCCGACCACGGCGCAGCACGTGGCGGATGATATCGGTGACCGCATCGGGCTCATTCTCGATGCAGGCCCCTGCGCGGTGGGCGTCGAATCGACCATTGTCGAGGTGACGGATTCGGGGTTGCGCCTGCTGCGTCCCGGCGGGGTCACCGCCGAGGCGATCGAAGCCGAAACCGGCCTCAGGCTGAGCCGGCAGCACTCGGATCCGGGTCAGCCGCTGGTGGCCCCGGGAATGATGGCGTCGCATTACGCACCGGCAGCGCAAGTGCGCCTGGACGCCGAGCGGGTCTGGCCGGGCGAGGTTGCGCTGACATTCGCTGCCCGGCCGATGGCCGGCCTTGAGGACGCCCGCCTTGTCCTCGACCTCAGTCCCGCGGGCGATCTGCGCGAAGCCGCCGCCAACCTGTTCGACTATCTCAAGCGCGCCGACAGCAGCGGGGCGGAGATCATTGCCGTGGCGTCGATTCCCGGCGCCGGGCTCGGCGAGGCCATCAATGACAGGCTGAGACGGGCCGCGGCGCCCCGCCCGGCAACCCACGCCCGGTAGCGCGCCGACGCTGCACTCGACAGCCTGGGTGCCGGAGGCTAATTCTCTGCCATGACGCATATCGATTCCGCTCTCCTCGCCCGCTTCGCCGCCATCGTCGGTGACCGCAACGCGCTCACCCGAGCCGACGACATTGCACCGCATCTCGTCGAGTTGCGGGGTCTCTACAAGGGCGAGAGTCCGCTCGTGCTCCGCCCCGCCAATGCCGGGGAAGTCTCGGCGATCCTGAAGCTCGCCAGCGAGACCGGAACCGCGATCGTGCCGCAGGGCGGCAACACGGGGCTGACCGGCGGCCAGACGCCAAGGGCCGGACGCTCGGAGATTGTCGTGTCGCTCACGCGACTCAACCGCATCCGTGATGTCGATTGCATCGGCAACACCATGGTGGTGGAGGCCGGCGTGGTGCTGCAGCGGGCGCAGCAGGCGGCGCGCGACGCCGGACGGCTGTTTCCGCTGTCGCTCGGATCGGAAGGCTCGTGCCAGATCGGCGGAAACCTGTCATCGAATGCCGGCGGCACCGCGGTGCTGGCCTATGGCAATTCGCGCCAGCTCTGCCTCGGGCTCGAGGTGGTGCTGCCCACGGGCGAAATCTGGGACGGGCTGCGCCGGCTCAAGAAAGACAACACCGGCTATGACCTGCGCGACCTTTTCATCGGCGCGGAAGGCACGCTCGGCATCATCACCGCGGCCGTTCTGAAACTGTTCGCCATCCCCAAGGGCCACGAGACCATCTTTGTCGGTGTCGACAGCCCCGAGGCCGCGCTGGAACTGTTCGGCATCGCGCAGGACCTCTGCGGGTCGTCGCTGACCGGCTTCGAGCTGATCCCGCGCATCGGCATCGAATTCACCGCCCGCCATATCGAGGGCGTGCGCGACCCGATGGCCGCAGCGCATCCCTGGTATGCCCTCGTCGACATTTCCTCGGGGCAATCGGCAGAAGCCGCCCGGACGCTGATGGAGGAGCTGTTCATCGCCGCCGACGCGCGCGGGCTGGTGCGGGACGCCGTGGCCGGCGAGACCGAGGCGCAGCGGCAGTCCTTCTGGACGCTGCGTGAATCGATGTCCTGGGCGCAGAAGCCCGAGGGCGGGTCGATCAAGCACGATGTCTCGGTCCCGGTGGCCAGGGTACCCGCCTTTCTGGCCGAAGCCGATGCGGCCGTGCTCAAGGCCATCCCCGGTGCCCGCATCGTCGCCTTCGGCCACATGGGCGACGGCAACATCCACTACAACATCTCCCAACCGCTGGGAGCCGACACAAAGGCGTTTCTCGCCCGCTGGTCCGAGATCAACCGGATCGTCCACGACATTGTGCTGAAAGGGAACGGCTCGATTTCCGCCGAGCACGGCATCGGCCAGCTCAAGCGCGACGAACTGGCACAGATCCGCCAGCCGATCGAGATCGATCTCATGCACCGGGTCAAGCGCGCCTTTGATCCCGCAGGGATTCTCAATCCCGGCAAGGTGTTAACCGAAAATTGATGCGTGGCATTGGGGGCATCCCGGTTGCATTTCGCTAACCATTCGACACGTGGAGGTTTTCTTAACCGAGAAATTTAAGCCGACGGGAACTGCCGTTTTGTAATCTCCGGGCATCAGAGAGCGAGAAAACGCTCCGCAATGCGAGGTCCGCCATGTCGGCTCTCAAGGGATTACGGAAGGCGAGAAAATGAGCAACACCGTCACCAAGCCCATCTGGGCCGGTTTCGAACTACGACTGGACCCCGGACATTTCCCGCAGCGGATCTGCTATGCGGGCCGCGATGAACCAGGCGAGATTTCCGTCACGCTGGACAGCCGCGGCGCAGTGATGAAGAAGGTGCTCAACAGGTCCGGCCTGCCGCTCTCCATCGCCCTGCCAGCCCGCGCCTTTGTCGGCGTCGCTGCCCGCGCCATCGATCACGGCGACAGCACCGTCACCGTGACGCTGGAACTGCATCACCGGGATCCGGCGCTCAGCGTGCCGCTGCTGGTGGCCCACAATCTCGATGACATCGCCGCCGACTGGCGCAGCTGGTCGGAACTCTACGGCATCCCGATGCTGATGGTGGAAGCCGATGGCGTTGCCCGGCCGCTCGACACCGCGATGATGGAACGCGCGCCGGCCCCGCGTCGCCGCCATGCCCATGTGGCCAATCGCCGGCCGCGCTTCCTGGTGCGCCGCCAGCCGGGCCGCCTCGGCATCCGGTTGAAGATCGAAGGCCGCGAGATCATCGCCCGACGCTAATGCAAGTCGCCCGAAAGTGTGCAGCGGTTTCGGGATCACGACATGCATCATCACAAAGAGCTAAAGCGTATCGCGTGAATCTAAATTCATGCGATGCGCTTTAGGGCATTTCAAGGCAAAATGATTTTCAATCCCCTGCGGTCTATTGAAGAGCAGAAGCGCTCTGGAACCACCACGTCTTCTGACAGGCGAAACGACCGGAGCGTCCCGCTCCGGCCATTGCCGTGTCAAACCCGTCGACGCGACTCCCCTGCCCGGCCCTCGGCGAGAAAATCGCGGCTGAAGGCCAGGATGATGTCGAGGAGCAGCGAACGGTCACCGTTCGGCATGCGATGCTCGATGGCCGCCCGCGAAGTCTCGAACAGCAACCTGTCGGTCTCACGGTGCCGATCGAGACGCTTGAAGCCCATGCTCCAGTCTCCGAAGGCGCGGCCGGGCGCGCCATGGTCGACGAGAACCATGATGTTGCGGTGGCGGGAGTCGTTGCGAATGCGCTTGAGCGTGGCTTCGAGCGCCGGCTCCTCGCCCTCCAGGATCTGGATGAAGGAGCCGTCTGCCCACAGAAGCATGCCTGTGATGCCGTCCCGCTCGTTGTTGCGCCGAGACGAGGCGAGAATCGCGTCAAGATCAGCGTCCGAAATCTCCGGGGTCGCGCCACTTACATAAAGAACCTGTTTCATCGCCTGTCCTCGCTCGTTGTTCCTGAGGTGCAGGCGAGCAGGGCAAGACTCGGCGCTCACTGTCTCCCGAACCTCGCCATACAACCCGCAACTTCGCATCTGGTTGCATCCGCCTTCTCCCCAGCGTCCTGCATATGGCGAAGGCAGGTCGTGATGTCCTCAGGCGGCTGTTCCCGTACGGGAGGTGGATCCCAGCACATCACGATCAAGCGCCAGGATCATATTGAGCAGCATGCCGCCATCGGGTGTGGAAATGCGCCGGGCAAGGGCCGAATGACTGGATCGGAAGACGCGGTCATCGTCGGCCTTGACCGGATCAAGGCGCTTGAAACCCATGCTCCAGTCGCTGAACGCGCGCTTCTCCGTCTCCTGCTCGATGACGACGATCAGGTTGGTGTGGCGCGTGTCCCGCCGGATCGCGGCGAGCGTGCGGTGGACGGGATCGGTCTCGCCCTCGAGGATCTGAACGAAGGCGCCCTCTGCCCACAACAGCACACCGGTGATGGCTTCGCGTTCGTTGTTGGCGCGTGACGTTTCCAGGATCTGGGCGAAATCGGCGTCGGCCATCGCGCGCGCGGCGACGCTGACATAGAGCAGTTGAATCATTCAGTCCGTCTTCCATGCTGGCTTGGTCAGAATGAGGATATTGCCCTCATCATAAGGTGAGAATGTGGTCCTGGCCCGCAGAAAGTCACATCGCCACCAGCGCCAGCGAGACCATCAGCCCGATGAACAGCACCAGCCCGACATGGCTGTTGGCCTTGAACAGCGCCAGACAGGCGTCGGCGTCATTGATGTCGAGCCTTCGGATCTGCCCGGCAAGCATCAAGGCAGCGAGCAGAAGACCGACCCAGGCAGGCCAAATCACGCCTGCCTGGTGAAATGCGAGCCCGGCCATGACCACGAAGAGGGCATAGAGCCCGCGCAGCCAGCGGGCGGTGTTGTCGCCGAAAAGCCGCGCGGTGGAACGGACGCCGACCAGCGCATCGTCCTCCTTGTCCTGGTGGGCGTAGATGGTGTCGTAACCGATGGTCCAGAGAATCGCCGCCCCGTAGAGCAGGACCGGCGCCCAGGAGAGCATGCCGAACGCAGCCGCCCACCCCATCAGCGCGCCCCAGGAGAAGGCAAGCCCAAGGAAGAATTGCGGCCAGCTGGTGAAGCGCTTGGCGAAGGGATAGATCGCCACCACACCCAACGAGGCGATGCCGAGAAGGATGGTAAAACCGTTGAACTGCAGAAGCACGACAAGCCCGACCAGCGCCTGCAGCACCAGGAACAGCGCCGCCGCCCTCCTGCTGATGCGCCCAGAGGGCAGCGGCCGCGAGCGGGTGCGGGCGACCATGGCGTCGATGCGATAGTCGACCAGATCGTTCCAGGTGCAGCCCGCGCCGCGCATGGCGATGGCGCCGACGGCAAACAGCAGCAGATGCCAGAGCGTCTGGGCCGGCGACCAGAGGCCGGCGGCGGCGGCGGCATTGGCGGCCATGGCCGCCGACCACCAGCACGGCCACATCAGCAACTGCCAGCCGATCGGCCGATCCCAGCGCGCCAGTTGTGCATGCGGCCACAGCGCCGGCGGCAGGAGGCGATAGACCCAGTTCCGCGACGGGGCATCGGCAACGCGGCCTGACAGGCCGGCGGGATCGGTTTGGGGTGCGCTCATTGCTCCTAGTTGGCAGCGGGCGCGGGCGAGGTCAAGCATGGGGTGGACGGCAGTGATTGCAGCGATGCCGAAAGCAAGGTGGTCTTTTTGCCGGACAAAGCCGAACGGCCAGATCCTTGCGGATCTGGCCGTGGTTTCCGGGAGGCTTGGGGCATGACCTCCCGAAAGGGAAGACGTCAGTTGGCGCTGGTGCGCTGCCAGGGCTGGCAATAGCGCTCGAGGTTGGCCTTGACGTCGAAATAGTAGCAATCCTGGATGTAGGAGATGCGGCCGCCGATGCGCACCTTCTTGACGGTGCAGCCGCAGCCTTCGCCGAGTGCCACGACCTTCTTCATTGTCGGCCGGCAAAGCGCCCCGGGGACGCAATTGCTGGGATCGCCGCGGCCGCCATCGGTCGAGCTTGGCCCTTTGTCACCGCGGCTGCCGCCATTGGGGCCGCCGGCAGCATTCTGCGCGGATGCGGTGGACACGATGGCCGAAGCGGCCAGGACTGCGAGGGTGGAAGCGATAAGCAGGTTTTTCATGTTGATCTCCATCGGTGTTGATTGGCTCTGGGCCGTTGTTCGATGAAATGACCCTAGGCCGTGACCGACCCTGCCGCTGTGCGATCCCGCACAGGGCGATCTGCACCAGAACCGGCGGCACCCGAGCGCTGGCCCAGGCGGAATCTGGCAGCAACTGCCAGCCCACGAAAACTGCCGGCCGCCGACCGTCTAAACGCAGGAGCGGCCAGACTCTCGCGAGTCTGGCCGCAGCGTTCAGGCGGTATGGGGCTTTAACCGCCCGAACGGGGATCAGTTGGAGGCCTGACGCTCCCAAGGCTGGCAGTAGCGCTCCAGGTTGGCCTGGACGTCGAAATAGTAGCAATCCTGGATGTAGGAGATGCGACCACCGATGCGCACCTTCTTGATTGTGCAGCCGCAGCCTTCGCCCCGCACGATCTTCTTCGGCTGCGGGCGGCGCGGCTGGTCGCAAACATGGGTGAGGCATCCGACATCGCCGCCGTGACCGCCACCGGTCGAGCTCGGACCATCGTTGCCGCGGCCATTGGGGCCGCCGGCCTGCTGGGCGGATGCGGTTGAGACGATGGCGGTGAGGGCCAGGGTTGCGAAGGCGGATGCGATCAGGAACTTCTTCATTTTAATCTCCATCGGTTGGGTGTTGTCTTGACCGTTCGGTCGCTGCATTCGATGGATTGAAACTACCGCCGCCTCCCCGATGACGCTGTGCGATGGCGCACAGGACGGAGGCAGCCAATTCCGTTGCGATCCGGCCGGCGCGCTTCGGCCGGCCGGCAGGTCGGGTGGCGGACCGGGCCGACGGCTGCCGCGCTTGACTGGGCTCGGATGACTCCTTAACCCCTGCCAGTAATTGGACGGCGTGCGGACTCGGCACGGGATTGCCCTGATCCCGACCTGCGCGACAGCGGAGAGTGATCCTGATGATGAATGTGCTGCTGATCGGATCGGGCGGACGCGAGCATGCGCTGGCCTGGAAACTGGCCGCCTCGCCGATGCTCGGAACCCTGTTCGCCGCTCCCGGCAATCCCGGCATCGCCGAGCACGCCACGCTGGTGGTGATCGACATTGCCGATCATCAGGCCGTGGTCAATTTCTGCAATCTCAATGCCATCGCGCTGGTGGTGGTCGGCCCCGAGGGACCGCTGGTCGACGGGCTCGCCGATTCGCTTGCCGCGGCGGGAATCAAGGTGTTCGGTCCGAGCCGCAAGGCGGCGCAGCTCGAGGGCTCGAAAGGCTTCACCAAGGATCTTTGCGCGCGCTACGACATCCCGACAGCCGCCTATGGCCGCTTCAACAACGCGCCCAAGGCGAAGGCCTATGTGCGGGCGCAGGGCGCGCCGATCGTCATAAAGGCCGACGGACTGGCCGCCGGCAAGGGCGTCACCGTGGCGATGACGCTGGACGAGGCGCTCGGCGCCATCGACGACTGCTTCGAAGGCGCTTTTGGGGCGGCCGGCGCCGAGGTGGTGGTGGAGGAATTCCTCACCGGCGAGGAAGCGAGCTTCTTCGTGCTGTGCGACGGAAAGACCGCGCTGCCGCTGACCACCGCGCAGGACCACAAGCGCGTTGGCGACGGCGACACCGGCCCGAACACCGGCGGCATGGGCGCCTATTCACCCGCACCGGTGATGACGCCGGAGCTGATCGCGCGGACCATGACGGAGATCATCGAGCCGACCATGCGCGGCATGGCGGAGATGGGCGCGCCGTTCTCGGGCATCCTCTATGCCGGGCTGATGATCGGCCCGGACGGCCCGAAGCTGATCGAGTACAATGTCCGCTTCGGCGATCCGGAATGCCAGGTGATGATGATGCGGCTCAGGGACGACATTCTCGTCCTGCTGATGGCGGCGGCCGACGGTGGGCTGGCCAACCTGTCGGTGCGCTGGCGCGACGAGGCGGCGCTGTCCGTGGTGATGGCGGCGGAGAATTATCCCGGCCCGCCGCGCAAGGGCACCGAGATCCGCGGCCTGGAGGCGGCAGCCGAAACCGGCGCAAAGGTGTTTCATGCCGGCACAGCGCTGCGCGAGGGCAAGCTGGTCGCCGATGGCGGCAGGGTGCTCAACGTCACCGCGCTGGGCGCCAGGGTCGGCGATGCGCAGGCGCTTGCCTATAGGGCAGTGGCAGCGATTGACTGGCCGGGGGGCTTCTGCCGCAGCGACATCGGCTGGCAGGCGGTGGCGCGCGAGTCCGCAAGTGGTCGCTAAATTTTTACCATTCTCCTGAACCGGACCGTAACCTGGACTTGCTAGTCTCTCCCCATGAACCACCGGAAGTCCGGGGCATCAGGGGAGTATGACAGCATGCGCAGGATCATCTTCACGGCAGCGATGACAGTCGCAGCCGGCGCCGCGCAGGCCGCATCCGTGGACTTTTTCGCGCCGACAGCCAGCACCCGTTCGAGCATTGTCGTCATCGGTTGCCCGGCCTGCGTCAAGGCTGAGGAAAAAGCCGAAGAGGAGAAGCGTTCGCCGGCGCTCGCGCCGGGTTCGCAGACCGTGGAACTTCGCATCGTCGACGGCAAGCCAATGGTCTACCGCACCGAAAACTGGCTCGGCGGCAGCGCCGTCACCTGGGTCAGCAAGGGCACGCCTCTGGAACTGCAGGCATATGGATTCGAACCGGAAGCCGGTGCAGACACAGCCGCCGCACCGCTCGACGACATCCACCAGGATGACCCGGCCAAGGCGGTCGCCGAGATTCCGGCCGAGCCGAAAGCCGACATGGCCGGCACGCCTGCCGCCGACCAAGACATGGCCGCCTCGAAGATGATCGACCGCTCCGCAACCACATCGGCGATCACCGCCGACGCCGCGGCCGGCACGCCGAAACCGTTCGATGCCTCGAAAATGGAACTGCGGTTGAACTGACAACCGCCCGCCTCAAGGGAAAGTCCCCCAGGGCGCAAGGCCGGCATTTTCCTCCAGGAATGCCGGCCTTTTGCTGTCTCGCTCAGCCGTTTATGCGGGAGAAGTCGGCAACGGTCGACGTGGCAGCGCGGATGAGTGCGACCAGCGCCAGGCGGTTGGCGCGCACGGCGGTGTCTTCAGCGTTGACGAGCACGTCCTCAAAGAATGAATCAACGGGTTCACGCAACGTCGCAAGTTCCGACATGGCGGCGGAATAATCCTGCTTTTCAATGGCTTGCGCCGCCGCGTCGGCAACCTGATTCACATACTTGAAGAGGGTTTTTTCGGCTTCTCCCTCAAACAGCGCCTCGGAAACGACGGGCGCGATGGTCGTGCCCTTCTTCTCCTCGGCGGCGAGGATGTTGGCCGCACGCCTGGCGCCGGCGAGCAGGTTCCTGCCGTCTTCGGTGTCGAGGAAGGCGCCGAGCGCCTCCACCCGGCGGACGATCTGCAGCAGGTCGTCAGCCTCGGGCGTGATCACCGCATCGATGAGATCGTGCCGCGCGCCCTGATCCTTGAGATAGACTTTCAGGCGGTCGTGGAAGAAGGAGAGGAGGTCGGCGAGGACTGATGCATGGCTGATCTCGCCCTTCTTTTGACCAACGCCAGTCAACGCACTTCCGGCCAAGGACGATAGCCCAAGGTTGACGCCATTCTCCACCACGATCCGGATCACGCCCAGCGCCGCACGACGCAGCGCGTAGGGGTCCTTGGAGCCGGTGGGCTTTTCGTCGATGGCCCAGAAGCCGACCAACGTATCGAGCTTGTCGGCGAGTGCGACGGCAATCGCCATCGGATCGGTGGGCACGGAATCGGACGGGCCCTGCGGCTTGTAGTGCTCCTCGGCGGCCAGCGCGACAGACGGATGCTCACCCTGCAGCGTCGCATAGGTGCGGCCCATGGCGCCCTGCAGCTCCGGGAACTCGCCGACGATCTCGGTGGTCAGGTCCGCCTTGGCCAGCAGCGCGGCGCGGGTGGCAAGGGCCGGTTCGGCGCCTACCACCGGCGCCAGTTCGGCGGCCAGTTTTGCGATGCGTTGCACGCGTTCACCCTGCGTGCCGAGCTTGGCGTGGAAGGTGACGCCGAGATGATCGAGGCGGGCCATGCGCTGGTCGAGCGGCTTCGACAGATCGAGGCCGAACTTGTCCGCCGAGGCCTGAAGCTGGCCGACATCGGGCAGGTCCTTCTGGTCGGTGGTCCAGAAATAGAGCGCGTCCGACAGCCGGGCGCGGACCACCTTGGCGTTGCCGCGAGCGATCTCGACGCCGCCGTCGCTGGCCTCGATGTTGGCGACGAGCACGAACCTGTTGGACAGGCCGCCCTCGGGCTTGCGCAGCACGAAGCATTTCTGGTTGGTCTTGATGGTGAGCCGGATGACCTCGTCGGGGATCTCGAGATAGGCTTCCTCGAACTCGCCGGTCAGCGTCACCGGCCATTCGACCAGGCCCGAGACCTCTTCCAGCAGGCCCTCGTCCTCGACCAGTTCGAGGCCGGCGGCAAAGGCGAGGTTCTCAGCGTCGGCGAGGATGATCTGCTTGCGGCGCTCGCCGTCGAGCACGACATGGGCGCGTTCAAGGCTGGTCACATAGTCATCAAACCGGCGCACCTTGATGGCGTCGGGCGCATGGAAGCGGTGGCCGTAGGTGATGTTGGAGGCGGTAATGCCGTCGACCTCGAAGGGGATGATCATCGGCTCCTCGGTCTCGGGACCGAAGGTGCAGATGATCGACTGCAGCGGGCGCACCCAGCGCATCGAGCCGGGCCTGGCCGAGGCCTTGCCCCAGCGCATCGATTTCGGCCACGGAAAGCCGCGGATGATACCGGGCATCACGTCGGTGACGATGTCTTCCGCCGCCCTGCCCGGCTTCGAGATGTGAGCGACGTAGAAATCGCCCTTCTTCGGGTCGCTGTGGACATGGGCCCCGGAGATGTCATCAAGGCCGGCCTTGCGCAGAAAGCCCTGGATTGCCTGCTCGGGCGCCTTGGTCGACGGGCCCTTGATCTCTTCCCTGAGGTCGGCGGAGCGCGGCGTCAGACCGCGGATGTCGAGCGTCAGCCGCCGCGGCGTCCAGTATTCGCGCGCAGCCTCATAGGTCAGCCCCGCCTCAACCAGCGCGTTGGTGACGAGTTTCCTGAGATCGCCCGCCGCCTTGCGCTGCATACGGGCCGGAATCTCTTCAGAGCGGAGTTCAAGCAGAAGATCGGGCATCAGTTTGTCTCCACCGGCATCGAGGTCCGCATGCGGTTTTTGTCCTTGCGTGTCCTCGCGGTTGCGCCGCTGCGGGCACGCGGGCGGGCCGGAATCTCTTCAGAGCGGAGTTCAAGCAGAAGATCGGGCATCAGGTCTCACGCGGTCAATGGTTTGGTGTGCGCGACTTAGCAAGGGCCAAGCCAAAAGTCACCTTGCATGGTGGTAAAATCCGGGGCGTCGTTGAAGGCAACGCCGCGCGCGGTTCAAAGGAGAGAGGCGCGGACATTGGCCACTGTCAGGAACATCCGCTCCGGCTGGCCAGCGAATGACTGGAACCCCATGCGTTGGTAAAACCTGCGTCGGCGCTCCATGGCTTCGGGGTCTCCATCGTCGAGAATATCAAGGACGACGACCTTGATGGCAAGGCTGCGGCTCGCCATTTCGATCCGGCGAAGTGCGTCAATCAACAAGATCCTGCCCAGGCCCCTGCCCTGAAAGGCCCGGTCGACGGCGAAAGTTGACAGGTAGGCGGCCGGGATGCTGCCGTGGGCGGGCGCATGGCGGGAGAGTGCTTCCTCCAATTGCGTTGTTTCGACGCGATGAGCATTGATCGCGTAAAGGCCGATGACCGCATCAGAACCCGGAAGCAGAGCCACCCAGATGCGGGCGACGTCATGGGCTTCGTGCTTCTTTGCCGTGAGCCTGAGGTAATTGTCCATCCGGGCCGATCCGGAAGAAAAAGCGGTTCGGTCATGTCTCTTCGGGTCAAAGGACTCGATGCGATATGGCCCTGCCGAAGCCGGCCTGTCTTCGGGTTCACTCACCCTTTGCGACAAGCCGGGCGTGATCCGCCATCGCCGCACGCAGATCGTCGGTGGGATCGGCGGGCGCCTGCAGCGCGGCCAGAAATGTCGCACTGTCAGCCGGCGACAGCACCGTGCGCTCGTGCGACAGGATCGTCCCTTTCGCGCGTTCATAGGCTGCACTTGTGACGAAGTTGGTCTCGTCCATTCCCAGGAGTGCAGCAGCGTGCTGGATCGCCGCCTTGATGTGCGGCTTGGTCCGCTGCTCCATCCGCGCGGTCTTTGGTTCATCCTTGCTCAGGGCAGCATCGGGTTTGGCGTTCATGGCAATCTTCGTGATCCGGTAGCTTGGGCGCGATTGTACGGGAATTTCCGTACGATTCAAGATCACCGATCGGGCCGCCTACCAGCCGCCGCCGCCACCGCCGCCGCCGCCACCACCGGAAAAACCGCCGCCCGAGGAGCCGGACGAGCTCTTCGGCTGCGGCATCGAGGATGCCATTGCCGCCGAGACCGCGGCCACCGAGGCTGCAGTCGCCGCACCGATGTTGTTGGTGTTCCAGGAATTGCCGGCGTACCAGGCGGGATGAAAGTTCTGTTCCCGGCCCGGTGCAACGCGCGCCAGATGCGCCGCCCAGGCCTTCGACCACGGCTCCTCGACGGCGAGGCCGGCGGCATAGGGCAGGAACTTCTCGAACAGTTCCTCAGACATTTCAGGCGCGTCGCGCAGGTTGAGACGGTTGCTCTCGGCGGTCTCGAGATAGAGCTTGAAGCCCTTGATGCGGGTCAGCACTCCGGCGCCTTCCGCTGTCGGCGCACCGAGCAGAAACAGCATCAGCGCCATCACGGCAACGCCGATCAGAATGAGGGCCCCGGCCAGTCGATAGATCAGCAGGCCGTCAAGCAGCAGCACCGGCGCCACCCCGCCGAGAAAGATCAGCGCGCCGACAAACGTGAGAAAACCGCCCACAATGGTGCGGAGGAATGATGGCGGGACCGACGCCAACAGCTGGCGCCCCGACACGATCAAGGCGCAACCGGCGAGCGCAGCGACGGTGACCAGAACCATGGTGCCGATCCCGTCGTCGGGCGGCGCCTGCAGCATCATGCCGCCGATCAGGGTAACGGCGGCAAGGACCGCACCGGCAATGAACCAGCCGATATTGGCCTTGTAGTAGCGGCCGCCATATTCCTTGACGATCGCCGAGCGCAGCGCCTGTTGCGTTTTCAGCAGCCGCTGGCCGTTGGCCTTGCTCATGCGAAATTCCTGGCCGCCGCCGAGCGTGCCGTCAAACAGCGCAACTTCACCCGCAGGGAGATCGTTTCGCTTGCCGACCGCCGGTCCGCGCTGCAGCGTGACATCGCCATCGTCATCCTCGCGGATGGTCAGCATGCGCTTGACGCCGAGCGACAGGAGCGCTGCGATGAAGGCAAGGTCGGAGCCGCGCCGGGCCGGCTTGAAGGCGTTGAAATGGGCGTAGGAGAGCGCCGCGGGAGACAGGCCGTCGGGGGCATGAAACAGCGGGATGACGGTCTGTTCGGGCGGATCGCGACCAACCTTGTTCCAGGCGTAGAGGAAGTAGAGCGGCAGGAGAAGCCAGCCGGCGATCATCAGCAGGATTCCGGAATTGGCGCTGACAAGCCCACCGAGACCCGTATCGTCCGGGGCCACGACGCCCTTGCTGAAGCCCACCGCGACGGTGAGCCCCTGCTGCTCGCCGAGCGGCCGGGTCAGGTCGAACTCGACCTTGCTCGTGCCTTCGCCGCCGGCGGTGAAATTCTTCCCCGTGGCGCCTTCGCCGCCAGTATAGGCATCGACCGTTTCGGCGACCGCACCGTCGGGCAGACGCACTGTGGCGTGGGCGTCGAGGATCGGGAAGTTCCAGAAATTGCCGGTGACGTTCCAGTAGACTTCGTCATAGCTGTCAAAAAAGCGCAGCTGGTTGGTGGTCACATAGCGGATCGTGTAGGTGTGCTCACCGCGCGAAAGAAGCACATCGGCATCGCCGATCTTGATGCGGACAAAGCGACCCTGCCATTCGGTGGTGTAGGTCGCCGGGCGCCCATCCTGCGTGACCTCGACAAGATCAAAGCCGTTGTCGGACCAGAAGCCCCATGGGGTCAGTGCCCGCATCGGAATGTCGCGGAAAATTCCGCGCCGGATCTCGTTGCCCTCGGCATTGACGGCGATGGTCTCGGTGACATCGAGCCTGCCGTCGGCCTCAACGACGATGTCGGCGTCAAACCTGCTGATCTCCTCGCGCGCCAGGGCGGCGGACATCGAAGACAAGGCGACAAGGCAAAACACGCCAACAGCAAACAACCGTTTCATCGTACACTCCGATCGGACTTCGTGGATGCGCGGCGGATGCACAAGCCCGGCCTTGGGGCCGGATCGGCGGATCCGCCGTGATACGGGCCGATGTTACTGGAAGGACACTTTCGGCACCGCGCGGTCGGCGGCGTCCTCGATCTCGAAGAACTCGGCGCGGGCAAAGCCGAACTGGTTGGCAATCAGCACCGAGGGGAAGGATTCAACTGCGACGTTAAGATTTCGGGCGGCGCCATTGTAGTAGCGGCGCGACATTGAGATCTCGTTTTCCGTCTCCGACAGCGCCTGCTGGAACTCCCTGAAATTCTCGCTCGCCTTGAGGTCGGGATAGCTTTCGGCCACGGCCATCAGCCGACCCAGCGCGCCGCTGAGCGCGCTTTCGATGGTGGCGCGTTCGGCCGGCGGGGCGTTGCCTGCAGCGACCGACTGGGTGCGCAGGCGGGTGACCTCCTCGAGCACTTCCTTTTCGTGGCCCATATAGCCCTTGACTGCCTCAAGCAAGTTGGGGATCAGGTCGGCGCGGCGCTTGAGCTGCACGTCGATGCCGCTCCAGCCTTCGCCGGCCATCTGCCGGTATTTGACGAGATTGTTGTAGAGCGACACGGCATACAGTGCGATGGCGGCCAGCACCACCAATACGATTATCGTCGTCATCGGATATCCCCCGGCTTGATGCGCATTGGCGCGTCTTTCCTGGCGCCGACTCTAGCCAGAATGCGAGTGAAAAGCCAAAGGATTCGGCGGACCCGAGGCCTGCATTGCAAACGCGATGCAGCCGGCGGATCGGCCGGCAAATCGCCGCAACCCAGACATTCCTTGCTCAAAACCGGATGAATGTCCTTTTGTAAAACAAAGCGTTAACATTCACCGCCGATAATTCGCCACGACGGTTCGAACGCGCCCGTGGATACGGCAGGCGTGGCCGGCTTAGACGTTACGGGGACATGCGGCATGCCAGACTTCAATTCGACGATTTTCGAACTCGCGCCAGTGGCGATGTGGGTCGAGGATTTCAGCGGTGTGAAGCGATTGTTCGACCAGTGGCGTGCAGACGGCGTCCAGGACATCCGTGCCTATCTGGAGGCCGACCTTTCCCGTGTCGCGGCCTGCACCAGACAGATCAGGGTCCTGCAGGTCAATGCCAGGACGCTTGAGCTCTTCGAGGCCGACAACCTCGGACATCTGGTCGACAATCTCGGGGTGGTCTTCAACGACGAGATGTTCCTCAACCACATCAACGAGCTGGTCGAGCTGTGGAATGGACGGACAGAATTCCACAGCAATGCGGTCAACTATTCGCTGTCGGGCCGGCGCATGGACATCCAGCTCAAGGGCGCGGTGTTGCCCGGACACGAGGAGACGCTCGGACGGATCCTCGTGACGACCGAGGATGTCACCCAGCGCGAGGATGCGCGCCGTCAGGAAGCGCTGAGCCGCCGCTACGCCGAAGGCCTGTTCGAGAATTCGCCGGTCTCGCTCTGGGTCGAGGATTTCAGCACGATCAGGGACCTGCTGGAATCCGTCCGTGACCGCGGCATCGAGGATTTTCGGGTGTTCATGGATGTGCACCCGGAATTCGTGCACCAGTGCATGAGCGAGATCCGCATCATCGACGTCAATCAGGCGACGCTCGACCTGTTTTGCGCACCCGATCGCCAGACCCTGCTGCAACGGCAGATCGATATATTCCGTGACGAGATGGCGAAACCCTTCCGCGAGCAGTTGATGGACCTGTGGGAGGGCAAGCTGTTCCACCAGCGCGAAGTGATCAACTACGCGCTCGACGGCTCGATTCGTCACATCCTGTTGCATTTCTCCGTGCTGCCGGGCCACGAGAACGACTGGGCGCTTGTCCAGGTGGCGCTCACCGACATCACCGCACGCAAGAAGGCCGAAGCCTATCTTGAATATCTCGGCAAACATGACGTCCTGACCAAGCTTCACAACCGCGCCTTCTACAAGGACGAACTCAACCGGCTGGAACGCAAGTCGCTCCGGCCTGTCTCGGCCATCGTCATCGACCTCAACGGGCTCAAGGAGGCGAACGACCAGATGGGCCACGACGCCGGGGACGCTTTGCTGCGCCGCTTTGGCGAGGTGCTCAACGGCGTGGTGTCGCGTCCCAACCACGCCGCGCGGATCGGCGGCGACGAATTCGCCATTCTCATGCCCGGCGCCGACATGAAGGCCGCCCTGGCGACGGTGGAAATGATCCACGAACTGCTCGTCATCAACAACCAGTTCTATTCCAACGCGCCGCTCGGCGTCTCCATCGGCATGGCCACGAGCCGCGCCGGCGAGACGATGGAGGATCTCGTCAAGCGCGCCGATCACGCCATGTACGAGGACAAGCGCGCGCACTACAACGGCATGGGCCGCTCGGGCCGCAGCGCCGCTGCAGAGCCGGTTTCCGCCGCCTGAGGCAAGGATCCCGGCTGCTGTCCGGGTCAGGGCCGGACGGCAGCGCGGTCGTGGCGCGCCTTGATCTCGGCGATGTCGTCCAGCATCGCCCGCAAGGCGCGGACGGATTTTTCCTCGCTCTCGTCAAGCGGCTCTTCGGGGTGGAAGTGCCTCAGCAACACTGTCAGCGCATCGCCGATGCGGCCGAGCTGCCGGCCATAACTGCCGACCTCATCGAGAATCTCGCGCTCGACCTCGGGCGCGCCCGATTGGCCGAGATTGATGTTGATGAGCCCGACCTGGCTGCCGAAGGCGCTGAACCAGCTCGTCCAGGGACTGACATCGCCGGACAGCGGGAGCTTGAATACGGACATCGGTTTCTCCTGTCTCGTCCTCCCGTCCGCAATCATAGCACATCGGGTGGCGCATCTGGCAGGCCCCGTGACGACGGAACCAGGCGCACCGGCAAGAAGTTGTTTCGGTGCGGAAGGCAGTGAGCTGCCGCGGGCGACCGGGCTGCCAGGAGCGGACTCCGTGACTTGCCGGCCCGTTTCCGCCATGATGCCTGCTTTTTTGTCGGAGGAGATGCAGTATGGACAGATTTACGGGCGGATGCCTTTGCGGGGACGTGCGGATTGAGGCAACGGGACGCCCGCACCGGGTGGGACTCTGTCACTGCCTCGACTGCCGCAAGCATCACGGGGCCCTGTTCTACGCCGCCGCGATCTTCCCGGAGAAGGCGGTAACTGTCGAAGGCGAAACCCGGGATTATGCCGGGCGGCATTTCTGTCCCCGCTGCGGCTCGTCCGTGTTCGCCCGCAGCGCCGACGAAATCGAGCTGCATCTGGGATGCCTCGATGCACCCGACCAGCTGACGCCCAGCTACGAGAGCTGGACGGTTCGCCGCGAAGCCTGGCTGCCGCCGTTTCCGCTGCTCCACCACCATGATCGCGATCGCGACACCAACGCACGATCCGACGAATGACAGGCCCGCGCATCGGGAGCCGGTGCCGACGCCGTTGTGATGCGCAACCGCTGCCGCCCCGGCGCGTGAACAAGCCGATGGGGCGGGCTGAAGAGCCGGCGGACATCAGGCCTCACCCCGGCGAAAGCCGCGTCAGGTTGCCCGCCAAGCTTGCCGAACTATTTTCGCACATTTCCTCATCCATTCGTGTATTTCATTGCAATCATTTGCCATTTTTGAAAATTATCCTGGCGAAACCTGTCTATTGAACCATTTTTATTCAATTGTTCTGTAAATTACACTTTACCAATCCATTCTCTGCATTGCACAGTATCGGCGATCAGCGCCGTTTTATCCGAGGCGCGGCCGCAAGAGGTTCACCTGAACCCTGCGGTGCTGGAGGTCCGGAGGCATTGCAGATGACGCATTCCCCTTTCCGCCTTGCCGCCGTCGGGGCAGCCCTCACGGTGTTTTCACCCTGCCCGGCATGGACCGCGCCCGCAGGGCCGGCGCCATCCCCCGCCGGCTCGGTTGTCGCCGCCTGGACGCAGGTCGTGCGGGGCGCGACCGGCAATACGCCGGCGCAACCGGCGACCGAACTGCGTTTCGTGATCCAGAAGGACGTCAGTTCGCCCGACGACATCGCCGTTTGCGCCAACTTTGCGGTCGCCTTTACCCGGCAGGACGGCAGCAGCGGCGTCGCCGCTGCCCCGGTGCCGCGCCCAAACCCGGATGCAGCCGCTTTTCCGGTCGCCCTGTGCACCGTGGCGATGATGCCGGACTGGACCGGCGCCGCGGTGACGGCTGCGGGGTCGACAGCGCCGCTCGATATCTGGTTCGAAAACGGCTCCACGGGACTGCAGGCCGTGGTGCCGGGTCCCTGGCTGATCGGACGCCAGCACCGCGATGACACCGGCAATCCGGAACTCAGACTTGCCAGCGTCGGCGACACCGGCTGCAAGGGCAAAGTCGGCGGCGATCCGTCAAGCCGGGACTACCAGGACTGCAGCGGCTGGCGGTTTGCAGAGATCGTTGCGTCCATCGCCGGACAAGGCCGGCCCGGCGCCACGACACCGGACCTGGTCATCCATGTGGGCGATTACCGCTATTTCTGGGAGCCGATCGCCGCGGATCCGTCCCCTTCGCCGGACACCTGGTCCTACTGGCTGAGGGACTTCTTCCAGCCAGCGCGGCCCGCGCTGCTGAAGACGCCATGGGCCTTTTCCCGCGGCAATCACGAATTGTGCAGCCCCTGGTACGGCTCCGGCTGGGCCTATCTGCTCGGACCGGGATCGGGCACGGATTGCCGCAGCCTCGACAAGGCGGCGCTGTGGAGCTTCGATGCCGCCCCCGGGGGCATCGACGCCAGCGGCAAGTCCGCAAACAGCCACCGCTTCGTCATGATCGACACCTCGGCCGACCGGGACATGGCGACGCTGAAGCAGAATTTCATCGGCGCCATCGCGTTGAGCGACGTGCCCAGCGTCTGGTGGGTGACCCATATTCCCGGCATCAGCCTGCTGCATTTCGGCGGCCGGACCCACAGAGGAGATTCCGGAATCCAGTCGGCGCTGCAAGCCGCGCTTTCGGGCATGGCGCATGGGTTTTGCGACAGCACGCGGCAGCCATCCTGCCGGCCAAGCACATTCCTGATGGGCCACCAGCACTTGTTCCAGCGGATCGAGTTCTTCGAGAACGCGGATCCCGCCCGCCCCTATGTCTGGCCGCAGCAGGTCATTGGCGGCCATGGCGGTGTCCGGCAGGACAACGCCGGGCTGAGAGCGTCGCCCTGCGGCTATGATTTCGGCGCCCACCGGTCCGTCGGAGTCGATCATACGGCCATCGTCTGGTCGGACACGCGCCACGGCTATGTCGACTGGGTGCGCTCGGCGGCGACCATCGACGAGAATTCCGGCTGGAGGGCTAGCCCGATGCTGGCGGACGGCAGCAGGATGACGCTGGCGCCGGCATCGGCAAATCCGCCGAGCTGCCGGTGAAGGGAGGCCGGGCCGGTCGAATTTGCCGGCCCGCTCCGCCCGGACGACCAGCCGGATGACGGGCCGCAAGGGGCTGCTGCGTGGCCAGCATGAAGGCGCCGCAAGCCATACCGACCCGGCGAGCGCGCCGCATGCGCATGATCGGCAGACACACCTGCGGCAAGTCGTGCACTTCCCTCTCCTTCTACGTCGCCCCGGCCCTACTCACTCTCCGCAACCTGCGATACCCCCACCCCTAACCCCTCCCCTCAAGGGGGAGGGGACAGGCGCTCGGCGGCCCTCACCGGTCATCTATTGGATTTGTGATGGACGTTGCCGCGCATGAGGAACAGGCCTCCCTCCCCCTTGAGGGGAGGGATTGAGGGTGGGGGTAGTCTTGCTCCACCAAAACCCATTATCTTGTAGCCCTCAAGGGGAGCGGCGTCGTACCCCAGCGGCCCGTTTCCGAATCCGCCCGGGCGGCGGGACGTGTCGGGATGCCGCGGCCGGGATCCAGCCAGGAAATCCTGCGTCTACTCGGCGGCCTGCAGGAAATTGGCGCCGCCGGCATCCGTCATCAGGAAGGCCTCGCCGCACTGGCGCGAGAGGTTGCGCACCCGCTGGATATAGGCCTGGCGCTCGGTCACCGAGATGACGCCGCGGGCGTCGAGCAGGTTGAAGACGTGGGACGCCTTGATGCACTGGTCATAGGCCGGGAAGACACATTTGTGCAGCGACAGCATTCCCTCCCCTGCCGCGGAGGCCTGGCCCGCAGGATCGGATGGGGTCTGTTGCCCCCCCTCCGTCGGCTGCGCCGACACCTCCCCCCGCTGGGGGGAGGAAAAGGGGGCGCCGGCGTTGAGCAGCGCCTCGCATTCGCGCTCGGCGTCCTCGAAGTGGCGGAGCAGCGTCGCCGTGTTGGCATATTCGAAATTGTGCCGGGAGTATTCCTGCTCGGCCTGCAGGAAGACGTCGCCATAGGTGACCTTCTCGTCGCCCTCGCGGCCGTTGAAATTGAGGTCGTAGACATTGTCGACACCCTGCACATACATGGCCAGCCGCTCGAGGCCATAGGTCAGCTCGCCGGCGACGGGCGCGCATTCGATGCCGCAGACCTGCTGGAAATAGGTGAACTGCGAGACCTCCATGCCGTCGCACCAGCACTCCCAGCCGAGACCCCAGGCGCCGAGCGTCGGGCTTTCCCAGTCGTCCTCGACGAAGCGGATGTCGTGCAGCAGAGGGTCAATGCCGATGGCCCTCAGCGAGCCGAGATAGAGCTCCTGCAGGTTGGACGGATTGGGCTTCAGGATCACCTGGTACTGGTAGTAGTGCTGCAGTCGGTTGGGGTTCTCGCCGTAGCGACCGTCCTTGGGGCGTCGCGAGGGCTGCACATAGGCGGCGTTCCACGGCTTCGGCCCGAGCGCGCGCAGGGTGGTGGCCGGGTGGAATGTGCCGGCGCCCACTTCCATGTCGTAGGGCTGCAGGATGACGCAGCCGTAATCGGCCCAGTAGCGGTGCAGGGCCAGGATCAGCGCCTGGAACGAGCGGGTCGGCTGCATGTGGTCGGGCAGGGTTTCGATCATGGCATGGGTCCCGATGGCGCTCCGGCGGTGTCACACGGCGCGGAAGGCGGCTTTGAAAGTGCCGCGACTGGTGCCATGACGGGCGGGGATGGTCAAGGGTTGCAGAGTCCGAGCAGCATGATGCCTGACCGCCGTGCGCCGCCTACCAAACGCTGGCGGCAAGCCCGATTCAAGCGGTGACCTTCCTGACCAGCAGCTTGTCGACGCGCCGTCCATCCATGTCGATGACTTCGTAGTGCCAGCCCTTCGCGCTGAAGCTCTCGCCCAGTTCCGGCAGGTGCTTGAGCTGATCGATGACAAAGCCGGCGACCGTCTCGTAGTCCGGCTCCCCGTCGAGCGGGAACCCCATCTCATCGGCGAACTCGTCGATCGGCATCCACCCGGCGACCAGGAAGGAGCCGTCTTCACGTTCCACGATCGCCGGCTCTCCGCTTTCATCCTCCTGGAACACGCCCGTGATGGCCTCGAGAACATCGCCCGACGTGACGATGCCTTCGAAATGGCCATATTCATCATAGACCAGCACCATGTGAGCCGGTGACTTTCGCAGCGATTGAATGACGTTCAAGGCAGCCGTGCGGTCCGACACGACAGGAGCGTCGCGCATCAGGCTTCGCACGTCGAGATTGTTTCCCTGCAGGAAGGCATCGAGCGCGTCCTTGACGACGATCACACCCAGGATCTCGTCCGAGGCACCGTTTCTCACCGGCAGGCGGGAGCGCTTCGAGTTGCGAAGCTGCTCGCGGATTTCAGCCAGATCATCCTCGATGTCGATGACTTCCACATCCCGACGCGGGGTCATCAATCCGCGCACGGTCCGGTCCGCCAGCCGCATGACGCCCGAGATCATCTCCGATTCCTCGGGCTCGATGACGCCTGCGCTGTGGGCTTCGGCGAGCACCGTGCGGATCTCCTCGTCGCTCATCCTCTCGTCGGTCTCGCCCTTCTGGCCGAGCAGCGCGAGGACGGCCTTTCCCGACGCGTTGAGCAGCCAGACCAGAGGCATGGCGACCTTCGACAGCAGGGCCATGGCCGGAGCAACCCTCGAGGCCATCGCCTCGGGGGCCCTGAGCGCGATCTGCTTGGGCACAAGTTCGCCGACGATGAGCGACAGGTAGGTGATGGCGACGACGACCGATCCGACGCCCAGGCCGTCAGCCATGGCGTCCGACAGGCCTTGAAGCTCGAGCCAGCCCGACAGCCTTGCGCCCAGCGTGGCGCCGGAAAACGCGCCGGAGAGGACGCCGACCAGCGTGATGCCGATCTGCACCGTGGAGAGAAAGCGGCCGGGATCCTCGGCAAGGCGGATGGCGATCGCCGCTCCCCTGTTGCCCTGATCGGCAAGGAGCTTCAGCCGTACCGGGCGGGAGGAGACGACGGCGAGCTCCGACATGGCAAGGACGCCATTGACCAGGGTGAGAAGAACAACGATGGCGATTTCGGTCAGCACGGGCGGTCCGTTGAACATGTCGGGACGATACAGACGAGGATGCTCGCCTGTCCGGGATTCCGATGAGCCGGCCGATCCCCCGTTCCCGGATTTCGGTCAGGATGACCTCGATGCGAAAACGTCGACACGCGTCCATATAGGGCAAGGCCGGGGCCTTTAGCAATTGCGCCAAGACCAAAGCTGATAAGGCTATAGACCCTGACGTCCGGCTCCACGGCCAGAGCCATCAAGTCCCGACCGCGTCGTCCGCCGACAGGCGGTGGATCACTCCTCGGGCTTCTTGAGCCGGTACTCGCCGGTGACCGGATCCTCGATCAGCGTGCCCTGGGCGCCGGTCTGCTGTTCCTTTTCGGCGGCGCGGACGCGGGCGGAGACCCGCTCGGCCTCGGCGACGAACTTCCTGTAGCCCAGCCATGCGACGGCGCCGAAGGCGGCCAGTATCAGCAATTGCGGCATCGGATCCCTCCCCGCCCTGTGTCTATAGACCGAAGCGCGACCACAGGGCGCGCTCCTCGACCGCATTCAATCCCTCCGAGGCGGCGGCCGCAAGGGCCTGCCCCTGGAATTGCGCCACGGCGCCGGGAAGCCGGCGGCCGAGGAAGCCGCGCGGCGCGCTGACGATCCTGACCCTGACCTTTTCGCCGTAACGAGCGCGGAGCACGGAATGCATGTCGCCAAGCTGGTCGACAAGGCCGAGGCCATGGCCGCGGACGCCGCTCCAGAACATGCCGGTGAACAGGTTCGGATCGTCGGCGAGCCTGGCGCCGCGGCGCTCCTTGACCAGGTCGATGAAGACCTGGTGGACGTCGAGCTGCAGTTCCTTGAGATGCTCGACATCTGCGGGATTTTCGGGCCGGAACGGATCGAGCGTCGCCTTGTTCTTTCCGGCGGTGTAGACGCGGCGCTCGACGCCGAGCTTTTCGAGCAGCCCGGTGAAGCCGAAGCTTGCCGAGACCACGCCGATGGAACCGACGATGGAGGACGGATCGGCGATGATCTCGTCACCCGCCACTGCGATCATGTAGCCGCCGGAAGCCGCCACATCCTCGACGAAGACCAGCACCTTCTTGTTCTTCTCCTCGGCGAGATCGCGGATGCGGCGGAAGATCAGCCGCGACTGGACCGGCGAGCCGCCGGGCGAGTTGACCGAGATCGCCACCACCGGCGCCTGCTTGTCATCAAAGGCGCGCTGCAGCTGCGAGGCCACGGCAGCGAGATTGAGGCTCGGCCGGAACTGGTTGCCGCCCGCCGCGATCGTGCCGTGCAGACGGACCAGCGGAATGACGGTCTCGTCCTTGCGAAACCGCCTGGGCAGATAAGACCTGAGCGAAACCATGAATATGTCCTTTGGCGCCGGATTGCGGCACAACCGAATGGCAGTGTGTTGGAAGGGATGTAAGTCTTTTCCCCCGGCTTGCAATGGCGGGGCTTGCAATGGCCGAGCCGCAATGGCCGAACTGCAATGACCGATGCCGGCAGGCATCGGCGGGGAACAGAACCAGCTCAGCGGCGCGGCCAGGCGGCGCGGCCATTGCTCAGATCCGCCATCACAGGCGAGAAGTCGCGTCCCTCGGCTGCGTGGATGACGATGGCCGGACGCAGCTGAAGCCGGGCCCGGCTGCCCTTGAGCGCGGTCACGAGGATGCGGATGGCGTCATCAGCAGCCCGTGGCTGCACCGGGGTGACCTCCACGCCGCCAAACCGGCCCTTGAAGGCGGCGAGCAGCGCTTCCAGCGATTGCGGGCGGGCGATGACCGAAACCTGGCCGCCGGGCCTGAGAATGGCGGCCGCGGTCCTGAGCCAGCGCTCGAACAGGTCGTCGTGCTCCATGGCGTGCGCCTCGGCCTTGAGCGCATCGGGCGTGCGACGGTCGCGGCCCTCGTTGAAGGGCGGGTTCATGATGACGTGGTCGTAGGCATGATCGGCGAGACCGGCGGCGCGCCGGGCCGCTCCCGCGAGGCCGACATCCGCCTCGATCACCGAGGCGCGGCCCGCAAGCCCTGCGTTCTCCGGCAACGCCAGCGAGCGTCGGGCATAGGCCGCCATCACCGGCGAGCGCTCGACCAGCGTGACCGCAAGTGCCGGCACGCGCGAGGCCGCAGCCAGCCCGGCGCCGCCGGCGCCGGCGCCGAGATCGGCGAGATGTCCCCTGGCGTCATCCGGCACTGTGGCGGCCAGCAGCATGGCATCCATGCCGGCGCGGTGGCCGGCGTCTGCGGGCTGGACCAGATGAAAGCGGCCGAAATGGAAGGCATCCACCGTGAAGCCGCCCGAGTCCGCCGGGGGCGGCTCGGCGCCCGCCAGTCCCGGGCCTCCGGCTGTCACTCCCCGTCCTCTCCGGTCCATGGCCTGAGCTCGGCGCCCAGGCCGGCTTCGGTGATGATGCGGCGGGCCTGGGCGGCCTTCGAGGGATCCACCAGGATGCGGCGCGGAATGATGCCGACCGAGCCCTCCATGATGCTCATGCCTGTGTCGGCGACAAGGCAGCCGATGCCGGCATCCTTCATCAGGCTTTCGACGAAGGAGACGAGGACGGGGTCGTTTGTTCGAATCAGGTCGTGCATTTGGGTCCTTTGCGGA
The DNA here is from genome assembly GCF_003182275.1 of Hoeflea marina. GTDB lineage: Bacteria > Pseudomonadota > Alphaproteobacteria > Rhizobiales > Rhizobiaceae > Hoeflea > Hoeflea marina. The sequence goes on along the minus strand of NZ_QGTR01000002.1, from coordinate 498,681 downwards.
AATCCCGGCAGGGATTGGGGAAACGCGCCAATTCGCCGCTTGCCCGGGCCAGTGCGCACACTTATTGTACACCAAGCATGAAACAGGAGTCAGGTGCATTGGGCGTCGTCATACCCCTCGAAGAAGGAATGAACCGGCAGGCATCCGTCAAGCCCCTCGTCGATCTGACGAAGGCCGACATGGATCGGGTCAACCAGCTCATTCTCTCCAAGGCCGGATCAGATGTACAGATGATCCCCGAGGTCGCCAACCATCTGATCTCGTCGGGCGGCAAGCGGCTCAGGCCGATGCTGACGCTCGCTTCGGCGACGATGTTCGGCTACCGCGGCGAGGCGCACATCAAGCTCGCCACCTCGGTCGAGTTCATGCACACGGCGACGCTGCTCCATGACGACGTGGTCGACGAGAGTGACCTGAGACGCGGCAAGTCGACGGCGCGGATGATCTGGGGCAACCAGGCGAGCGTCCTGGTGGGCGACTTTCTTCTGGGCCAGGCTTTCCGGATGATGGTCGAGGTGGGCTCGCTGGACGCACTCGACGTGCTCTCCACCGCCGCTTCGGTGATCGCCGAGGGCGAAGTGCTGCAATTGTCGGTCGCCAAGAACATGGAGACCACCGAGGACGATTACCTCTCCGTCATTCGCGCCAAGACAGCGGCGCTGTTTTCGGCCGCCTGCGAGGTGGGCCCGATCGTCGCCCAGGCCTCGAAGGCGGAACGCAATGCCTTGCGCTCCTACGGCATCAATCTCGGCCTCGCCTTCCAGCTGATCGACGACGTGCTCGACTATGGCGGCTCGGCCAAGGAACTGGGCAAGAATGTCGGCGACGATTTCCGCGAGGGCAAGATCACCCTGCCGGTCGTTCTCGCTTACCGGCGCGGCACCGACCAGGAGCGCGCCTTCTGGCGGCAGGCGATCGAGACCGGCGACAATGATTCCCACGCGCTGGAAAAGGCCATGGGGCTTCTCGCCAAATACGGGAGCCTGAAGGACACCGTGGCGCGAGCCGAGCATTACAGCTCGATCGCGCGGGATGCGCTGGCGCCGCTGCCTGATTCGGGCGAAAAGGACGCGCTCATGGAAGTGATCGCGTTCTGCCTCAGCCGGGCTCATTGACCGCAACCACACGGAAAGCGGCCATACTTGCCGCCTTGCAACAAAAAAGCCATGGTAGGCGCTACCATGAGGCAAACCCGCGCTTTGATTCCGGCTCCCGGACGAAGCAGGACGGGACCCGAGGCTCATCTCGAACAAGAGGCATGATTGATGCGGCAAAACCACATTCTCCGGCTCGCGGCCAGTGTCGCGCTTGGAGCGCTCGTCCTGGCGACGCTGCCGGGTTCCCCGCTTGTCTTCCCGGCATCTGCCGCGGCTTCCAAGTCGGCTGAAGCGGACGCAAAGCCGCAGTTCCTCGGCTTTGCCGGTGCATTCCTCGCCGGCCGCACGGCCGATTTCGACAATGATACCGACTCAGCGATCACGTTCTACCGCAAGGCACTCGAGTTCGATCCCGGCAACCCCGAGATCCGGCAGAGGCTGATGGTGACACTGTTCACCGCCGGCCGGTTCGAGGAAGGCGTGGCGCTGGCCCGCGACATGAAGAACGACCCTGCCGTGGCGCAGGTCGCAAGCCTCGCTTTGGCGATCGACGCCATCAACAAGCGCGACTTCGAGACCGCATCCGGGCTGCTCGACGACAAATCCGACAATCCGATCGACCGCCTGCTCAATACGCTGCTCAAGTCCTGGGCCGATTTCGGCGCAGGCAAGGGCAAGCAGGCGCTGGCGACGCTGGATTCGCTGGATGGCCCGCCCTGGTATCCGGTGTTCCTGCGCTTCCACTCCGGCGCCATGGCCCAGGCGATGGGAGACGCGGAAACCGCGCGCAAGGCCTATGTCGCATCGGTTTCCGACAAGGCCAACGGCGCGGCGGCGCCCGACACCTATATCCGCACGGTGATGGCTCTGGCCGCGCTCGACGGGCTGCAGGGCAACACCCGCGGTGCGCTCGACGCGCTGTCGGCGGGCGAGGACTTCTCGCCAGGCTATGCGCCGCTTTCGGCGATGCGACAGCAGATAGAGGCGGGCAAGACGCCCGAAGCCGACATCGAGACCGCTCAGCAGGGCGCCGCGGCGGCCTTGTTCACGCTCGGCAGCGCGCTCAACAGGGAAGGCGCGGAGGAAACCGTGGCGCTGTACCTGCAGTTCGCCCGTGCCCTCGATCCCGAGGACGCTGCGACGCTGGTGATGCTCGGCAGCCTCAAGGAAGCGCTCGGCAAGCCCGAGGATGCCATCGCCATCTACAAGTCGGTTCCGGAGAACTCGCCGATGCGGCGGATCTCCGAGCTGCAGCTCGGACTGGCGCTTGCCGACATGGGCGAGGAAGGTCAGGCCAAGGATCACCTCAAGGCCCTGATCGCATCCGATCCGAAGGACCTGCGCAGCTACCTCGCCTATGGCACCGTGCTGTCGTCGGACAAGGACTACGCCGAAATGGCGCTCAACTACCAGACGGCCATTGCGGTCATCGGACCGGCGCCCTCGAAGGCCGACTGGAACCTGTTCTTCCAGCTCGCCATCGCCCAGGAGCGGCTGAAGCAATGGCCGAAGGCGGAAGCCAATTTCAAGCGCGCGCTGCAGCTCTACCCGCAACAGCCGCAGGTGATGAATTATCTGGGCTATTCCTGGATCGACATGAACATGAACCTCGACGAGGGCATGGCGATGATCCAGGCTGCCGTCGATCTCAGGCCGAATGACGGCTACATCGTCGATTCCCTGGGCTGGGCCTATTTCCGGCTGGGCAAGTATGACGACGCGGTGCGCGAACTCGAGCGTGCCATCGAGCTCAAGCCCGCGGACGTGACCATCAACGACCATCTCGGCGACGCCTACTGGCGGGTCGGCCGCGAGCTTGAGGCGACATTCCAGTGGAAGCGCGCCCTCATCAACGATCCGGAAGACGACGTCAGGAAGGCGATCGAGAAGAAGCTGGCCGAGGGCCTGCCCAAGGCCGCGCAGACGGCGCCCGCCGCCGACAGGTCTCCCGCGAGCGGCAGCCAGCCGGCCACCGACGGCGAGGCGCCGCTGATCAAGAGCAGTCTCGAGCCCACCTGGTTCGCAGAGCCGGCTTGACCGGCTTGGCGACCCGCGGCGCGACCGCGAAGGTCAACCTGGCGCTGTCGATCACGGGCCGGCGTGCCGACGGCTATCATCTGCTTGACAGCCTGGTGGTGTTCACCGGGTTCGGTGACACTCTGCAGGCCGAGCCGGCGGCTGCCGACAGCCTTGACCTTGACGGTCCGTTTGCCGGTGCTCTGGCCGGATCGCCGCAGGCCGACAATCTGTGCCTGAAGGCGCGCGACGGGTTAAGGGCGCTGGCTGCGGCCCGCGGCCACGAGGCCCCCGGCGTCGCCCTCCGGCTGACCAAGGCGATCCCGGTGGCGTCGGGCGTTGGCGGCGGGTCGGCCGATGCGGCCGCCGTGCTGCACCTGCTCTGCGATCTCTGGCGCTTCACGGCCGATCCCGACGATCTGGCGCAACTGGCGCTGACGCTTGGCGCCGACGTGCCGATGTGTCTGGCCAACCGACCGCTCCGAGCGAGCGGCATCGGCGAGGCACTCACCTTCGTCGATGGGTTGCCTGCGCTGCCGATGGTGCTGGTCAATCCCGGCGTCGCGGTGTCGACACCATCGGTGTTCCGGGCGCTGGAGAGCCGCGACAATCCGCCCCTGCCGGCCATTCCCAGGCTTGCCAGCGTCCGGGAGACGGTCGCCTGGCTGGGCGGCACCCGCAACGATCTCGAACCGCCGGCACGCAGGCTTGCGCCAGCGATCGATGGCTGTCTCGACGCGATCCGCCAGACAGGCGCGCTGCTGGCGCGGATGTCGGGATCGGGCGCCACATGCTTCGGCCTCTATGCGGCCGACACGGAAGCTCAGGCCGCAGCTGCCGCGATCGCCAGCCGGCATCCCGACTGGTTTGTCACCGCCACGCGCAGTCTCGCCTCGCCCGCCTGAGCTTCAGGCCAGTGACAAGACGGCAGCAGGGACAATTTCGCATTTGAGACGCGTCATCGCCAGTCCGCGGGCAAGATCCTCAAGCGCCTGGCCGGACCTGGCGTTGGCGACGGCATGGCGCCGGGAAATCAGCACTCCGTGCTCAAGTGTCGACGCGCGGTGCCTCAGCCGGGCGAGAAAGGGCAGCCGGTACTCCCGCGACGGCGACAGCCGCGCAGCCGTGGTGCCGGCGGCCATGTGCTGCCCCAGATGCTCGATCCAGCCCAGCAGCGGGCGGGCGCCCGGCTCGATCAGGAACAACCAGTCGCCGCGGGCGTGCTGCACCACCTCGCGCAGGTCCGGATCGACGAGGTAGCGGCACCCGGCTGCATCGGCCAGCTGGGAAGACCCGTCGCCGGAGCCGCGATCCATGACGATGACTTCCGCCACCAGCCCCTCGACCGCACCCTGCACAAGGGCCGCCAGCGTCACCGCCAGCGCCCCCTCCTGATCCCGACATTCCAAAATCACTGTGATCATCCGCATTTCCTAGCCCATTGGACCCGCCGTGGCGAGTCGGCGCGCCAGCTGGGCTGCGACTGCCTGCCGTTCCCGCACCATTCCATTTTGTTCTTGTTTCGTTCTGTTTCGAGTGCTAGGAATATAGTCATCAAGGCAAGGCGATTCCCGCAGAGGGATCGCGCATCCGGAGACCGAACGCGTCATGGGCACCAATGCGATGCTGACACAGACGGCCTATCAGCCCGGCCTCTCCGCCGGCGAAGCCAATGCGCTGGCGGGTTCCAGCGGATTGCGCGTCGATCCCGGTCGCGTGCGCGGTCGCGCGGCCGGCCTGAATATCGGCGGACGCTTCGAACTCAGGACCCGCGAGGTCTTCGACGACGGCTGGAACAGCATAGACGACCTGCCCGCCTTCAAGACCGAAGTGCAGGTGGAAAAGCCGCGCACCATCATCACCAAGAACAACTCGCCCGATCTCTCCTTCGACCGGTCCATCAACCCCTATCGCGGCTGCGAGCATGGCTGCATCTACTGCTTTGCCAGGCCAACCCATGCCTATATGGGGCTGTCGGCGGGCGTCGATTTCGAGTCGAGGCTGTTTGCCAAGCCTGATGCCGCCAAGCTGCTGGAACGCGAACTGTCGCGGCCGGGCTACAAGGTCCAGCCGATCGCCATCGGCACCAACACCGACCCCTACCAGCCGGTGGAACGTGAATGGCGCATCATGCGGCAACTGCTGGAAGTGCTGGAGGCCGCGGGCCATCCGGTGGGCATCGTGACCAAATCGGCGCTGGTGATGCGCGACATCGACATCCTGTCGCGGATGGCAAAGCGCGGCCTGGCCCGGGTCGCGCTGTCGGTGACGACGCTCGACCGGCAACTGGCGCGCGCCATGGAACCGCGGGCGGCCACGCCATCGCGGCGGCTTGAGGCGATACGGGCCCTGTCGGACGCCGGCATTCCGGTGTCGGTGATGGTGGCGCCGGTGATCCCGGGACTGAACGACCACGAGATCGAGCGGATCCTCGATTCGGCAAGGGCGGCGGGCGCCGATTCCGCCGGCTACGTGATGCTCAGGCTGCCGCTCGAGGTCAGCCCGCTGTTTCGCGACTGGCTGCTCCGACACTATCCCGACCGGTACCGTCACGTCATGTCGCTGATCCGCTCGATGCGCGGCGGCAAGGATTACGACGCCGAGTTCGGCAAGCGCATGCGCGGCGCCGGCCCCTATGCGTGGCAGATCTCGCGCCGCTTCGACCTGACGACGAAGCGGCTGGGGCTGACCCTGCGCAAGCCGCCGTTGCGCACAGACCTGTTCGTGCCGCCGCGTGGCGAAGGCGTCCAATTGTCGCTGCTGTAGTGCGCTCCTGCTTTTCTTTGAATTGCAGGCGCGCTGCAGGCTTCTGATTTGTCGCATTCTCCTATGACGAGGTGACATTCGCTTCGTCCGGAAATGCCCAGGGCGGGCAAACACATCGACGGGGCGGCCCAACTGCCCTGTCCAGACCTCCGGGCTGCAGACCCCGCCTGTCGCCTGCAGCCCGGGCACCCGCGCGGCTTCCCCGTTCCGCCGCCGGGTCTTGCAGCGGGTCGGGTGGGTGTGCATGGTCTTCCGCATGAGACCGAACAACCCACCCGATTCCCTGCTCTTTGACGGACTGCTGGCCGAGATCCATCCGCCGGTTCCCGATTTCCGGTTTGAACGGCAGTTGATCCGTGACGGCTTCGATCTGGTCGCGGGTCTGGACGAGGCGGGACGCGGCCCGCTGGCGGGGCCGGTGGTGGCCGCCTGCGTGGTTCTCGACCCCGACAACATTCCAGAAGGTCTCAATGATTCCAAGGCCATGACGGCGCAGGCGCGGGAGCGGCTCTACGACCAGATCCTGGCGCAGGCGCATGTGGGAATCGCCAGCGCATCGGCGGCCGAGATCGACCGCTCCAACATCCTCATCGCCAGCCTGGGATGCATGCGGCGGGCGCTCATGTCGATGGGCCTCATGCCGCGTTACGCACTCGTCGATGGCCGCGACGTGCCGCCGGGGCTGGCCTGCGCGGCCAGGGCGCTGGTCAAGGGCGATGCCCGCTCGCTCTCGATTGCCGCGGCCTCGATCGTCGCCAAGGTGACCCGGGACCGGATGATGACACGCTCATGCGCCCACCATCCCGGCTACGGCTTCAGCCGCCACATGGGTTACGGCACGCTCGAGCATCGCGAGGCGATCATCAGGCTGGGCCCCTGCCCGCTGCACCGCATGAGCTTCCGGCCGCTGCGCGCCGACTGAGCCTCGCCTTCCGCGCCGGAAAGCACGACACCGGCGGACAGCAAAAAGCCGGGACCTCTCAGCCCCGGCTCAACGCTTGGTCAGACCTGCTTCAGGCAGGCGTCAGTTCAGCTGTCCCTTGACTTCGGCGACCGACGACTTGAAGAGTTCGGCCGAAACCTTGCTGTCGACCTTGTCGGAGATCAGCCGCTCGGTGGCGGCGATCGCGAGATCAACGGCCGAAGCGCGGACTTCGTTGATCGCCTCGACTTCGGCCTGCCTGATCTTCTGCTCGGCCATCGCGGTGCGGCGGGCGACATAGTCCTCCGCCTTGATGCGCGCATCCTCACGCAGATGCACGGCCTCCTTCTCGGCGGTCGACAGGATCGACGCGGCCTCGGTTTCGGCTTCCTTGCGCTTGCGCTGGTATTCGGCCAGCAGTTGCTGGGCTTCTTCGCGCAGCTTCTTGGCCTGCTCCAGCTCGGAGCGGATCTGGTTGGCCCGGGTGTCCAGAGCCGACGTCAGCATGGCCGGCGCCTTCATGTAGACGGCGATGCCCAGAAAGATGATCAGTCCGGCGAAGGCCCAGAACGTGGCCCATGATGTAGCGTCCATGTGAACCTCCCGCCTATTTCGCGGCCGCAGCGCGGATGGCGGCTGCGACTTCTGTCTTGGTGACGGCGCCGCCGAGAAGATGCTTGACCAGGCTGGTCGCGGCGTCCTCGGCTATGGCGTCCACATCGGCCAGCGCCTTGGACTTGATGTCGGCGATGCTGGCTTCGGCCGCAACCATGCGTTCAGCAAGCTCGGCTTCGGTGCGCGCCCGCTCGGCGTCGGCCGAAGCCTTGGCCTTGTCGCGCGCGGACTGGGCAATTTCGCCGGCCTTCTTGCGGGCCGTCGCCAGTTCCTGCTCGTAGGCGGCAATGGCGTTGTCGGATTCTTCCTTGAGCCGGTTGGCTTCGCCGAGATCCTGGGCGATCCGGTCACGCCGGTGCTCGAGGATGCCGCCGACACGCGGCACGATGACCTTGTTCATGAACATGTAGAACAGGCCGAACGTGATCGCCAGCCACAACAGCTGCGAGGCAAAGGTCGACGGGTCGAAGGGCGGAAATACGCCACCATGGCCTTCGCCATGGGCAACGCCGGTTTCCGTGGTGGTCCCGTCGGTGGGAGTGGTCTCGGCAAAAGCCGGGGTCACAAACATGTGCGCCTCCAGAATGAAGAACGACCACGCCGAGAACCGGCGTGGTCAGCGTTCCTACGCGTGCCTATCAGACTGCGAAGAGCAGCAGGAGCGCGACGAGCAGCGAGAAGATGCCCAAAGCTTCCGTCACGGCGAAGCCGAAAATCAGGCGGCCGAACTGGCCGTCAGCTGCCGACGGGTTGCGCAGGGCGCCCGACAGGTAGCTGCCGAAGATGTTGCCCAGGCCAATGCCCGCGCCGCCCATGCCGAGGCAAGCGATACCGGCGCCGATGTACTTTGCTGCTTCTGCTTCCATGATTGATCTCCTTTGGAATGGATTGGATGCGTATCTGTCTGGCGGCTGAACCGCCGGTGAAAGTCTTCTAGTGGCCCGGATGCAGGGCGTCGTTGAGGTACATGCAAGTCAGCACCGCAAAGACATAGGCCTGCAGGAAGGCAACGAGAAATTCGAGACCGGTGAGCGCCACGGTCATCAGCAGCGGCAGGATGGCCGCGCCGACGCCGAGCGCGCCAAGGCTGCCGAGCGAGAAGACGAAGCCCGCGAACACCTTGAGCGTGATGTGTCCGGCCAGCATGTTGGCGAAAAGGCGGACCGAGAGGCTGATCGGGCGCGACAGGAACGAGATGACCTCGATCATCACCACCAGCGGCATCAGCAGCATCGGCACGCCCTGGGGCACGAAGAGATTGAAAAAGTGAAGCCCGTGCTTCCAGAAGCCGTAGACCACGACGGTTCCGACCACCAGCATCGACAGCGCGAAGGTGACGATGATGTGGCTGGTGATCGTGAAGAAATAGGGGAACATGCCGACCAGATTGGCCACCAGGACGAACATGAACAGCGAGAAGACCAGCGGGAAGAAGCGCATGCCCTGGGTGCCGGCGCCGTCACGCAGCATCGAGGCCACGAACTCGTAGGACATCTCGGAGACCGACTGCAGCCGTGACGGGATCAGGCCGCGGTTGGCGGTGGTGAGGTACAGAAAGCCGCCGGCAAGGGCCACGACGATGACCATGAACAGCGACGAATTGGTGAACGACAGGTCCAGGCCGCCAATGTCGATCGGAATGATCTTGTTGATGTGGAACTGGTGAATCGGATCTACTTTTTCGGTCGCCACAAGGTGCCTCTTTGTCAGGTCCGGCCAGCCGGATGAATCACTCGTCTTCTTCGGGCTCAGCCCCGTCCGCGTGTCGCCGCTCCGCCTTGGGCTGGGCGACCGCGCCGATGGAGCGCAGCACATTCAGTACACCGGCACAGAACCCCAGGAGAAGCATGATGATCATGCCCCAGGGCGCGGTGCCGAGGAATCGGTCGAACAGATAGCCCAGAAACGCTCCCACGACCACACCGGCGATAAATTCGCTCGACAGTTTGATCGCCATTGCGAAGCCCTGCGCATCCTTCTTGCCCTGGCTCGGCGGCGCTTCCGGAACCCGGTGCGTTGCCAACTGGGCGTTCAGGCGCTGGCGGCGGGCCTCCAGGCTTTCCGTCTTGCGTCCTTCCTGTCCGCCTTCGGCGCCATCAGTTCCGCGCTCTTCAACCATGATTGCGCACTCCCGACACACCGCTGGCGGCCGGAAAAGCCGCTTCGAAGTCGGGCGCAACATAGTTTTAGCCCCCGCCATAGTCAAGGCGCGGCAACCCGCCCATACACGGGGATAAAGCCTAACAATATCAGTTGGTTGTCTTCATCTGCCGGGCAGGCTCGACGGAAGTATCAGAAAAACTTCGCCACGGGGCGGCCACTGGCCGCCGCAGCCTGCCGGAACGGCTGCGGCAATCAGCTCCAGCCGCCGCCATAGGTGACATAGAAAAGATGGAGGCCGATGCGGCCGACCTTGCGCATCGTGCGCGCCCAGGGAGGATTGACGTAGCTGGCGTGATAATGGGTGGCCGAGCCCACTTCCGGGAGCCAGATCTTGCCGGCGGTGGTCGCAAGCGCGATTTCCTCGGCCATGTTCCAGTGGCTCGGCGACTTGACGCGGTCCTTGATGCCGTCACAGGCAAAGGAGAACTGGCAGCGGTTGCGCCAGCTGTCGTTCTGATAGACCACGCCGCAGATGGTGTTGGGATAAGTGGGGTTGCGGACACGGTTGAGAATCACCTGCGCGACGGCCGCCTGTCCCTTGACGCTTTCGCCGCGCGCCTCGAAGTAGATTCCGGCAGCCAGGCAGCGTTGCTCGGAGGCGGAGAAGGCCAACGGCGGCAGCGCGGTGCCGGCCCAGTTGTGATCGTCCTTGCCGATTGGCGGCAGAAAGCGGCCACGCCGGTCTTCCTCGCGCAGGATCGAAGCGAACGGCGACTGGCGTGCATAATCGGGCGCCGGCGGGGCATAGGCCGTGGCGAGGATGTCGGCGTTCCGGTTGGTGACGAGATCCGCCAGCATCGCGGGCACCCGGGAACTGACCGCCCTGGGTCCCTTGCGATAGAAGGCGGTGGCGATCTCGATTTCCTTGCCACGGATCGTGGTCTTGAGGAACTTCATCGGTGTGGTGAGATCGAATGCCGGCCGCATCAGGCTGGACTGGCGCTCCAGAACGGAGCCGGCGGAGAAATCCTTGGGCGGGCTCACGGGCGCCACGGAGATGACGCGACCCTTCTTCTGCGACCGGGTGACACGCTCGGAGTCCGGCCGCGGATCGGCCGCGCCGATCTTGCCGGTGAAGGCGATCCTGTCGCCGTTGGGCAGCTTGAGCCCGGCGCCGGAAACCGTGGAATTGGTCAGGATCGGATCGACGAAGTCGAGCTGGGCGTTTTCGACCGAGCCCATGGGCGAGGCTGTCAGATGGGTCTTCCAGCGGGCTTCGCCGGAGCCGCCGCCACCGAGCATCGCGGTCATGTCGGCGAAGGAGGTGACCGTGGGCGTGGACAGGAAGGCGACAAGGCCGAGCACCAGTGGAGCCGACAGACGGCGGTACATCGTCCCGCCGCGGAGACGCAGGTTACGCTTTTTACTCAAGACACCACTCCGGCACACGGACTCTTACAACAGGCCGCAGAATGGAGCATTAACCTTGATGGAGAGTTAACCGCGTCGCGGCGCCCGGTTCGGAGCCCGGGGTTTCTTGGGCAGGATGCGCTTGGTCTTGCCTTCCTTCGGCGCGAAGGGATTGTCGCCGCCGCGATAGACCACCCGCAACGGCACGCCCGGCAGGCCGAAATCGGTCCGCAGCGCATTGGTCAGGTAGCGGGTGTAGGATTCCGGCACAGCCTCTGGGCGCGTGCACGACACCATGAAGGCCGGCGGACGGGCCTTGATCTGCGTCATGTATTTGAGCTTCAGGCGGCGGCCCGAGACGGCCGGCGGCGGATGGTGGCCCTGGACGTGATCGAGCCAGCGGTTGAGCTTGGCCGTCGAGATGCGCTTGTTCCAGATCTCGTGGACCGCGGTGATGGATTCCATCAGCTTGTCGAGGCCGTCGCCGGTCTGGCCGGCCACCGGCACGGCGCGGATGCCGCGGATCTGCGGCAAGAGCCGTTCGGTCTTCTCGCGCAGGCTGGCGAGCTCCGCCTGGCGATCCTCGATCAGGTCCCACTTGTTGAAGGCGATCACCGGCGCGCGGCCTTCGCGCACGATCAGGTCGACGATCTGCAGGTCCTGCTTTTCGAAGGGAATGGTCGAATCGAGGATGACGACGACGACTTCGGCAAATCGGATGGCGCGCAGCGCGTCGGCAACGGAGAGCTTTTCGAGCTTCTCCTGCACCTTGGCCTTGCGGCGCATGCCAGCCGTGTCGAACAGCTTGATCGCACGGCCCTTCCACTCGAAATCGACGGAGATCGAATCGCGGGTGATGCCGGCTTCCGGCCCGGTGAGCAGGCGCTCCTCGCCGAGATAGCGGTTGATCAGCGTCGACTTGCCGGCATTGGGCCGGCCGACGATGGCCACCCGCATCGGCGTGGTGTTGTCGTAGGCGAGCGCCGCCTCGTCGTCTTCCTCGTCGAGCGAGCCGGGCGCGATGGCGACGTCGGTGAGCGCTTCGGCGGTGGCCTTGTTCTCGTGCGCCAGGGCGCGCTCGACGCCGATGGCCTCGACGATGGCGTCACGCAGATCGAGCATGCCGCCGCCGTGCTCGGCGGAAATCGGGCAGGGTTCGCCCAGGCCCAGCCGCCAGGCGTCGAGCATGCCCGACTCCGAGCCCTTGGCCTCAGCCTTGTTGGCGACGAGCACCACCGGCTTGCCGCGCTTGCGCAGGATGGAGGCGAGCAGCTCGTCGGCCGGGGTGAGGCCTTCCTTGGCGTCGACGATGAACAGCGACATGTCGGCCTCGTCCATGGCCGCCTCGGTCTGGGCGCGCATGCGGCCTTCCAGCGTGTCGGGACCGGCGACTTCGAGACCGGCGGTGTCGATCATGCGAAAGCGCAGATCGACCAGCTTGGCGTCGCCGGGACGACGGTCGCGGGTGACCCCGGGCGTGTCGTCGACCAGCGCCAGCTTGCGGCCAGCGAGGCGGTTGAACAAGGTCGACTTGCCGACATTGGGGCGGCCGACAATTGCGATGGTGAAGCTCATGGCAGTCCTCACCTGATGGTGAAAGGCCGATCAGTCGGCGGATCCGGTCAGGATGCGCCGCGTGCGGCGATAAGATCAAGCATCACGTCCGCGCGGGACGCGATGCCGTTGGGTGTTTCGGTATCGGCTGCAATCTGGCCGAACCACTCGGAGGCGCGCTTGAGGTCGCCAGCCTTGAAGGCAGCGAGACCGAGCGCCTCGCGGGCCGAGTGGCGCGACGGATTGCCGTCGACCGCAAGCACTTCCACCTGGGCCGAGACATCGTCGTAGCTGCCGTTGTCGACCAGCAGGTAGCCGGCGCGGAGGCGGGCGATGTCGCGCAAGGCGGCGGGAGCGCCGGTGTCGTTGCCGACCGCGGAAAAGGCTGCAATGGCGCCGGCGGCATCGCCCTTGTCGGCGAGAACCGTGGCCGCCCGCATGCGGGCCAGCACCGGGTAGGCACCGTGGCCATCCTTCTCCAACGCCTGGAATCCGGCAAGCGCCTCGTCGGACTTGCCGTCGCGGGCCAGCTGAAGCGCGGCCAGGAAGGCATCGCCGGAGCGGGCCGCCGTGGTTTCCTTCCAGTAGTCCCAGCCGCGCATCGCCGCCGTGCCGGCGACAATGGCCACCGCTGCGCCGATGATGACGAAGCGGTAGCGCTTCCAGATGGCCTTGGCGGCGTCCGAACGCAGGTCCTCGTTGACCTCGCGGATGAATGTGGAATTGTCGTCGCTCATGCTCATCGCCGGGCGTGCCGGTCCTCTGGTGCCATCAATTGGGGAGGCTAGACGCGCCTTCTAGCCGATTTTGGCGCCGTTGTAAGGGGAAAAAGCTTTTCCTCCGATCTCGACGCAGCGGCGGCGGCGCCGGACCGGTCCGATCACATGCCCGGGAACGGCGCCACGCCGATGAGCAGCTTGTGGAGATAGACGACAAAGGCAACATAGGCGACGAGGCCGACGGCCACCGACCAGATGTCCCATTTCGCGGAACCCGCCACCGGATTGCCGGTGAGGCCTGCCCGCAGCCGGCGCTTCTCGGAGATTCGGTCGACCACCGCCCAGGCCAGAAAGCCGCCAAACAACAGCACCGATGCGAGGTCGCCGTTGACCAGCAGATGCGCCAGCGCCCAGATCTTCACCGCCAGCAGCATGGGATGCTTGACGGCGGCCTTGATGCGTCCGGCCGGGAACTGCGAGGCTGCCAGAAGGATCATCGCAGGGATCATCAGCAGCGCCACCAGATGGCTCATCCATGAGGGCGACACCCAGAAGACCACCGGATCGAGCCGGGCCTGGCCATAGCCGACGACGATCAGCGCCAGGCCGATCAGCGCTACGACAGAGTAGATGCCCTTCCAGGCGTTCTCGCCGCGGGCGGCAATCTGCGAGGCCCGGAAGTCCGAGGCGACGATGCGGACGGAATGGATGCCCAGAAACACCACCAGACCGAGAATGAGAAGACCCATGAAAACCTCCCTCTGGGCCGTCCGGATCGGCGGCCGCTGCGAGCCACCTTAGAGGGTCGGCGTGCGGATTTGAAGGCGCGCGGGTTGCGGCATTTGCAAGCATACAGGATGGAGGGCCGCGTGGCGGCTGCGAGAGGGGCCAAGCACCAACCACACCCACGCCGCATTTGCTGCCTAGTGGGGCATCAAGTGCAATGGAGTCCGCCGTGTCCGTGTCCCGCCTGCCCGCAACCCTCACTCTGGCGATGGCCCTCGCCGCATCCCTGGCCGCGCCGGCCGGCGCCGGCGACGCAAGACCCGCGCCGGCGAGACCCGAGCAACTGGTGATCATTTCCTTCGACGGCGCCCACGACAACAGATTGTGGGAGCGCAGCCTGGCGCTTGGCGACAGGACGGGCGCGCGCTTCACCTATTTCCTCTCCTGCACCTTCCTGATGACCAAGGCCCACTCGAAGGCCTACCAGGCGCCCGGCAAGTCGGCCGGCCGCTCCAACGTCGGCTTCGCGCCCGACCGCGCCGACGTGGCAGCCCGGCTCGGCCACATCTGGGCCGCCTATCAGGCCGGCCACGAGATCGGCAGCCACGGCTGCGGCCATTTTGACGGCAAGGACTGGTCGAAGGCACAATGGCAGACGGAGTTCGCCAGCTTCCGCGCGGCGCTCGGCAATGCCTGGGCCGACCACGGGCTCGCCGCCGCCTCGCCTGCAGGATGGGCCGATTTTGCCGACCGCGCGGTGCGCGGATTCCGCGCTCCCTATCTTTCGGCAGATTCCGGGCTCTATGCGGCGCTGGCGGCCGATGGTTTCGCCTATGACGCCAGCGGCGTCTCGCGCGGTCCCGCCGCGCCCGACACCGGCGGTCGGGTGGCGCGGTTTTCGCTGCCGCTGATCCCGGAGGGACCGGCCGGGCGCCCGGTCATCGGCATGGACTACAATCTGTTCGCCCGCCATTCCCGCGCCGTGGAGACGCCCGACACGTCGGGAGACTTCGAGGCCCGGGCGCTGGCCGCCTTCCGGAACGCGTTCGAAAAGCAGTATCAGGGCACGCGCATCCCGCTGCAGCTCGGCTTCCACTTCGTCGAGATGAACGGCGGCGCCTACTGGCGCGCGCTGGAGCGGTTTGCCACGGAGACCTGCGGGAAGCCGGAGGTCGAGTGCGTCAGCTATCAGGACGCCATGAAGCGGTTGCGGAGTCCGGACGATTCGGCGAGCTGAGCAACCGCCCAGTCGCTGAAGCGCACCGCTACTTTTTCAGATCGTCGAATGTCTGCTCTTCGACTGACTGCACGGCACCCGGCCCGCCGCGGCCCGGCGCCGGGTCGGCGATGTGCTGGGCGAAGCCGTCGCCCTGGCTGGAGAGATAATTCCTGTCGAGTTCGGGCAGCTCTTCACCCCGGAACACCGCCTCGAAAGCGTGCAGACGCTTGTAGATCGAGATGAGTTCGACGATCGTCGTCCAGGAATTGACCAGGAATTGAAATGAACTGGAAACCTGGCCGAAGGCGGTCAGGATCTGCTGCCAGATGCCCAGCGTGATCTTGCCGGCAACGATGGTCGGTATGAGCAGGATATTGACGTAGATGTTGTCGGCCTGGATGTACAATCCACGAGCGATGTTGAAATACATGTAGTGAAAATAGAGCCGGAAATAGTTCTTCCGGACATTCTCGAACAGCTCCACAACCGTGGCCGGCTGGGCGCGTTCCGCACTGTCCTCGCCATACACCAGTTCCTTGCGGTAGGCCGCTTCAACGCGCTGGTTCTTGAACTCCAGACCCGGCAGCTTGATGCCGACGATCGCCAGCAATCCGGTTCCGAATGCCGCCCAGACGATCAGCGCGGTGAACAGCGCATGCGGAATCTCGCCGACCAGGGGCAACTCGGTGACATATTGGGAGAGGGACCACAGCACTGGCAAGAACGCCACGAGAGTCATAACCGCATCGACGAAGGCCACACCCAGGCCTTCCATGATCGAGGCGAAGCGCATGGTGTCTTCCTGCACACGCTGGGACGCGCCTTCGATGTGACGGACACGGGGCCAGCGCTCCATGTAGAAATCATTCATCGCCGTGCGCCAGCGAAACACATAGTGGCTGACGAAGAAACGGGTCACGACGAAGATGGCCATGGAGATCAAGGCGATCTGGGCGAAAATGAGCATCAATCCGTAAAGGTCCGCCGACGTCACCGACCCGTCGCCGGTCAGCGCCTGCTGGAACTGGTCGAAGAACGGCCGCCGCCAGTTGTTGATGGCAACCGAGACCTGGACGCCGAAATAGGTGGTGAACAAGATGAACGCCGAGCCGACGATCGACCACCATTGCCATTTGTGCGGAGCGACGAAGAACCAGAAGGCCGTGAACGCACCGGACCACACCGTGTAGAAGACATAGAACCAGAGAAAGGACGATGTGTAGAAGTAGCTCAGACCGACGATCGGCTCACCTTCCGGCTCGGGCAAGGCGAAGCCGAGGGCCGCGCCCACGCTGTCGCCCACCGTGTACCAGATCAGAATGCCCAGTCCGGCCCAGAGCAGGACCGACGGAAAGAACACCTTCGGCTTCGGAAAAAATGATTCAAACACGATGATGATCCTGGCCAGCTTGCGGGGAGCGATTCATGAGGCTGTCTACTTGGCCCGTAATTAAGGCAATGCCGCGCCCGGGGCAATCGCTTCACGCCGAAGTGCGCCCTTATTACCAAATGGTAAGGATCGGATCCGCGCCGCCTGCCAGGTAGCCCCGGTCAGGCCCTGCGGAAGGGCAGCAGGATGAGGACGGAGGTCAGCAGGCCGGCGGCGGCGGCGAGGCTGGCGAGCGTGAACGAGCCGCTCCACTCGGTGAGGTAGCCGGCCACCACCGGGCCGAGGATCTGGCCGGTGCCGAAGGCCGCAGTCATCATCGCCAGCACCCGGCGCGGGCTCTGCGGCGCAAACCGGCGCCCGGCCTGCAGGCCGTAGGCGGTGGCCATGACGAACGTCCCGCCGAGCAGGATGCCGCCGATGACGGGGCCCCAGGGCAGCGGCAGCAGCACGCTGGCGGCGACGCCCAGCGCCTCGATGAAACAGCCGATCATGAACACCGGAATCAGCCCGATGCGGCGCGACAGCCCCGCCCACAGGGCCACCGAGGGCGCGGCCGACAGACCGGTGATCAGCCAGACCCCGGCCTCGAACATCGAGGAGCCGCCCGACTGGCGGACGATGGCGACCAGGAAGGTGGCGGTGACGATGTAGCCGAAGCCGAAAATGCCGTAGGCGAGAGTCAGCGCCGCCATGGCGCGGGTCCAGACGATCGGCGGCTCTTTCCTCGGCGGCCCGGTGCGGGCGACATCGCCCGGCAGCAGGCGGCCGACCGCGACGAGTCCGGCCAGCGCCAGCATCGCGGCGACGATCCAGGCCGTGCGCCAGCCGCCGCCGGCCGTCATGACCAGGCCGAACATCAGCGCCGAGAGGAAGATGCCGGAGCCGACGCCGCCGAAATGGGTCGACTGCACCGAGGCGCGGCCCGAGGCGAGGCCGTGGGACAGCACGATGGACGAGGTGAAGACCATGACGAAGGCGCTGGCAACTCCCGCCAGGAAGCGGATCGCCGAGATCAGGACGAAGTCGCTCGACACGCCCATGGCCAAGAGCAGCGCGGCGGTGACCAGGAGGGCCGCGAGCGCCACCTTGCGCTCGATCCCCTCGCCCCAGCCATAGCCGGCAAGCACCGCGCCGGCGAGATAGCCGGCGTAGTTCCAGGCGGCGATCCATCCGGCCTCGGAAGGGCCGAAATTTAGCCCCGCCATCATCGCCGGCAGCACCGGCGTGTAGAAGAAGCGGCCAAGTCCCATGGCCACGGCCATGGCGATGGCCCCGGCGATCGCCGTCGGCAGCATGGACGGACCGGCAATCGGGCCGCCGGCCGGGCCGGGCGTCGGGGAGATGGAGGCGGGGGAATCAGGCACGGAGGTCATCGGCAAGCCTTGGACCCGGCGGCGCCCGAGAGCAAGACGCGATGAAATCCCGCTGTTCAAAATTCTGCCGGGCTGGTAGGAAACCAAGGCCCAATCCCGGGCGGGATCCCGACCATGAAAAACCACCTCATGTCCTTCGCCGGCGCGGCTGCGCTGGTGTTTTCGCTGTCTGCCGCCGTGCAGGCGGAAGACCTGACCTTCACGCTGAGCAACAACACCAGCGCCGTGCTCGAACGCTTCTACTCCTCGCCGGTCGGGACCGAGAACTGGGAAGAGGACGTGTTCGGCGAACAGGTGCTCAATCCGGGCGAGAGCATCGACATCACCATCGCCGACGGACGGACGGTCTGCGACTACGACATGCGCTTCGAATTCGACGACGACACCGTGACCGAGGGCCAGCAGAACCTCTGCGAGCTGGGCACCTACACGCTGCACGAATAGGCCGCCTCCGGCCGACGCCGCGTCGCGGCTCGAGTGGCGCGCCAGATGGACACGAATGGCGCGACGGCCCGATGTCCGTCCCGCCATCGCCATCGACCTGTCCCGTCTTTGGCTGATTGATCCGGAATACCGGAAACAGATCCTTTCCAATTGCAGGCTTTCGCCCATGCGACAGCTGCGTTAGATTTGTCCAATTGGTCCAAATTCCGAGGCATCATGAGCAAGCACGTCCGCACATCGATCCGATTCCTGCTCAACGGGGCGCCAGTGGAGCTGTCAGGCTTCGCGCCGGACCTGACGCTGCTCGATTGGCTCAGGCTCGAGCGGCGACTGACCGGCTCGAAGGAAGGCTGCGCCGAGGGCGACTGCGGCGCCTGCACGGTACTGGTGGGGCGGCTCATCGACGGCATGCTCGGTTATGAAAGCGTCAATTCCTGCATCCGGCTGATGGGGTCGCTCGACGGCACCCATGTCGCCACCATCGAACATCTCGACCGGCCCGACGGCGGGCTGAGCCCGGTGCAGCAGGCGATGGTCGATCACCACGGATCGCAATGCGGCTTCTGCACGCCGGGCATCGTCGCCTCGCTGCACGGTCTGTGGCTGGCGGATCCCGAACCGGAGATGGCCGACATCGAGCGGACGCTGCAGGGCAATCTGTGCCGCTGCACCGGCTACGAGCCGATCGTCAAGGCGGCGCAGGCGGCCGCGATGACCGTGCCGGACCGGGAGAACGACAGGCTGGTTGCCGCGCATGACGAAATCGTCCGGCAATTGCGGCAGTTCGCCGACGACACCCGGGTCGAGATCAGCCATCCGCGCGGCATGACCTATGTGCCGGCCGATGCCGACGACCTCGCCCGCCTCTATGCCGATCACCCGACGGGCACCATCGTCGCCGGCTCCACCGATGTCGGCCTCTGGGTGACCAAGCAGATGCGCGACATCGCGCCGGTGATCCACATCGGCGGGCTGGAAGGCCTGCAGATGATCGAGGTCAGCGACGACGCCGTGACGCTCGGCGCCGGAGTCAGCTATTCCGCGGCGCGTTCCAGCATGACCGCGGCCTTCCCGCAGATGGCGGCATTGTGGGACCGGATCGGCGGCGAGCAGGTGCGCAACATGGGGACCGTCGGCGGCAACATCGCCAACGGCTCGCCGATCGGGGACACGCCGCCGCCGCTGATCGCGCTCGGCGCCAGCGTGACCCTGCGCCAGGGCGACACGCGGCGCGTGGTGGCGCTGGAAGATTTCTACATCACCTATGGCAAGCAGGACCGGCAGCCCGGCGAATTCGTCGAGAGCGTGACAATACCGAAGCCCGCTGAAGATGCCTTCTTCGCCGTCTACAAGATTTCCAAGCGGCGCGACGAGGACATCTCGGCGCTGTGCGGCGCCTTCCATGTGACGCTGGACGCCGCAGGCGCGGTGGAGACGGCGCGCATCGCCTTCGGCGGCATGGCCGGCACGCCGAAGCGCGCCAGCCGGACCGAGGCGGCGCTGGTCGGCCAGCCCTGGAGCTGGAGCTGCATCCAGGCGGCGCGTGCGGCGCTCGCCGAGGATTACCAGCCGCTCACCGACTGGCGCGCCTCGGCCGAGTACCGGATGATCGCGGCGCAGAACCTGTTGATCCGCTTCTTCCTCGAAACCAGCGGCGCGCCGGCGCAACTGGTGCGCAATCCAGAGATGATGGAGGCGTAGATGGACGCCAAGACCCCGATCCTGCAGCCGGACGCCGCGATCCGCGGCGGCGCCCACGAGGCGCGCCGGCACGATTCGGCGCACAAGCATGTGCGCGGCGATGCCCCCTATATCGACGACATGATCGAGCCCGCCGGCACGCTGCACGGCTGGCTGGGACTGTCGGCGCACGCGCATGCCAAGATTGTCTCGATGGATCTCGACGCGGTACGCGCCGCCCCTGGCGTCCGGCTGGTGCTGACCGGCGAGGATGTGCCCGGCGTCAACGACATCTCGCCGACCGGCCGGCATGACGAGCCGGTGCTGGCCACCGGCGAGGCGCTGTATCACGGCCAGCCGCTGTTCGCGGTCATCGGCGAAACGCGGGAGGCGGCGCGACGGGCGGCGCAACTGGCGAAGATCAGCTATGAAGTGCTGCCGCATGTCTCGGACGTGGTGGCGGCGATGGAGGCCGGCTACCCGATGGTCACCGAGCCGCTGACGCTCAGGCGCGGCGATGCCGCGGCGGGTCTGGCCAAGGCACAGCACCGGCTCAAGGGCGAGATGCGGGTCGGCGGCCAGGATCATTTCTATCTCGAGAGCCACATCGCCATGGCCATTCCCGGAGAGGACGACGAGGTCACCGTCTGGTCCTCGACGCAGCATCCGAGCGAGGTGCAGCATATGGTTTCGCACGCGCTCGGCGTCGCTTCCAATGCTGTGACTGTCAATGTCCGGCGCATGGGCGGCGGCTTCGGCGGCAAGGAAACCCAGGGCAACCAGTTCGCGGCGATCGCCGCTATCGCGGCCAAGAAGCTCAACCGCGCCGTCAAGATCCGTCCCGACCGCGACGACGACATGATCATCACCGGCAAACGACATGATTTCCACATAGCCTATGATGTCGGTTACGACGATGACGGGCGCATCCATGCGGTCGACGCCACCTTCGCGGCGCGCTGCGGATTCTCTTCCGACCTCTCCGGGCCGGTGACCGACCGGGCGCTGTTTCACGCCGACAACTGCTACTTCTATGAGGATGTCCGCCTCGTCTCCAAGCCGATGATGACCAACACCGTGTCCAACACTGCCTTCCGCGGCTTCGGCGGACCGCAGGGCGTGGTCGGCGCCGAGCGCATCATCGAGGAGATTGCCTACAAGCTTGGCCGCGACCCGCTGGAGATCCGCAAGGCCAATTTCTACGCCGGCCCCGGCCGCGACGTCACCCCCTACCACCAGAGGGTGGAGGACAACATCATCGCCCGCGTGGTCGAGGACCTGGAAGCCTCATCGGATTATCAGGTGAGGCGCGAAGAGATCCTCGAATTCAACGAGATGAGTCCGGTGATCCGGCGCGGCATTTCGCTCACCCCGGTCAAGTTCGGTATCTCGTTCACCGCCACCTGGTACAATCAGGCCGGCGCGCTGGTGCATGTCTACCAGGACGGCTCGATCCATCTCAACCATGGCGGCACCGAGATGGGCCAGGGGCTCAACACCAAGGTGGCGCAGGTGCTGGCCGCGGAATTCCAGGTCGATTTCGATTCGATCCGCATCACCGCGACCACCACCGGCAAGGTGCCCAACACCTCGGCCACAGCGGCCTCCTCCGGCACAGACCTCAACGCCATGGCGGCGGCGGACGCGGCGCGGCAGATCAAGGAACGACTGGTGGCGTTCGCCGCCGAGCAGTACAGGGTGTCGCCGGACGCGGTAAGGTTCGAGGCCAACCATGTCCATATCGGGGACCTCTCGCTGCCCTTCGCCGGCTTCATCAAGCAGGCCTATATGGGGCGGGTGCAGTTGTCGGCGGCGGGCTTCTACAAGACCCCGAAGATCCACTGGGACCGCGCCAGCGGCACCGGGCGGCCGTTCTATTACTATGCTTACGGCGCCGCGGTGTCGGAGGTCTCGGTCGACACGCTGACCGGCGAATACCAGGTCGACCGCGTCGACGTGCTGCACGATGTCGGCAGGTCGCTCAACCCGGCCATCGACATCGGCCAGGTCGAGGGCGCCTTCGTGCAGGGCATGGGCTGGCTGACGACGGAAGAACTGTGGTGGGACGACAAGGGCCGGCTTCGCACGCATGCACCATCGACCTACAAGATCCCGCTCGCTTCCGACCGGCCAAGGATCTTCAACGTCAAGCTCGCCGACTGGGCCGAGAACCGCGAGCCGACCATCCGCCGCTCCAAGGCGGTGGGCGAGCCGCCCTTCATGCTGCCGATCTCGGTGCTCGAGGCGATCTCGATGGCGGTGGCCTCGATCGACGACTACCGCCAGTGCCCGCGCCTCGACGCGCCGGCGACGCCGGAACGGGTGCTGATGGCGGTCGAGCGGCTGAAGGATTCCGCGGGCGCGGCATGACGGCGAGTGAGAGCCGCCGCGTGGCCGCATTCCGCCGGTTCGCGGCCGACGCCGGCGATGACGGAGTAGTGCTGGTGCGGGTGGAGATCGCCAGGGGCTCGACGCCGCGCGACCGGGGCGCCTTCATGGCGGTGTCGCGGACGGACAGCTTCGGCACCATCGGCGGCGGGCGGCTGGAACTCGACGCTGTCGCCCATGCACGCCGGATACTGGAGGGCCACGAGCCCGTGCCGCTGGCGCTGCCGCTCGGTCCCGCGATCGGCCAGTGCTGCGGCGGCCATGTGACGCTCGGCTTCGAGCGGATCGGGCCGGACCGGTCGGAGACTGTCGAACGGCTGATCGAGGCCGAGGACCGCGCCGACCCGGAGGTCTGGCTGTTCGGCGGCGGCCATGTTTCTCGCGCGCTGGTCCGCGCGCTGGCGCTGTTGCCGTTGCGCACCCACGTCGTCGAGAGCCGTGCCGAGGAGCTGGGCCGCACGCCGCAAGGCGCCGCGCGGCATCTCACCCCCCTGCCCGAGAGCCTGGTCGCCAATATTGCGCCGGGCTCGTCGGTGATTGTGCTCACCCATGATCATGCGCTGGATTTTCTCATCGTCTCCGCCGCGCTCGAGCGCGACGATCTCGCCGAGATCGGCATGATCGGCTCGGACACCAAGCGGGCGACCTTCGAAAGCCAGTACAAGCGGGAAGGCGGAAACGCGGCGCGGCTCGAACGGCTGACCTGCCCGATCGGCCTGAAGATCGCCGACAAGCGGCCGGAGGTGATCGCCGCCACCGTGGCCGCGCAAATCATGGCGAGCCTGGCGGCCTATCGCGCAAAACCGACCGGCGTGCCCGGCTGAGCGTCAGTTGGCGTCGGACAGGATCAGGCCCGCGGCATGCCAGGCGGTGGCGATGGCGGGCGCATTGGTGTTGCCGGTGATGATGTTGGGGAAGAACGAGCAGTCCACCACCCGCAGCCGATCGACGCCATGCACCCGGAGCCGCGTGTCGACCACGGACGAAGCGGCGTCGGGTCCCATGCGGCAGGTGGTCACCGGATGATAGACCGTGCCCGAGCGGCGCCGGAAATCGTCGATGATGGCTTCGTCGCTCAGCACCTTCGGCCCGGGCAGGATTTCCTCGACGATCGTCTCGGCCATCGGTCTGGCCGCGGCCATGCGGCGGATGAACTTGACC
This sequence comes from Hoeflea marina, assembly GCF_003182275.1. Taxonomy (GTDB): domain Bacteria; phylum Pseudomonadota; class Alphaproteobacteria; order Rhizobiales; family Rhizobiaceae; genus Hoeflea; species Hoeflea marina. Next base: position 475,098 of record NZ_QGTR01000002.1, on the reverse strand, counting down.
GCGTCGAGCATTTCCCGGACGTCGTCCTCGTGCGAAAAGGCATTGGCGACGATCTTCGGCGCCTCGAAGGGATCGGCGGAGCGGATCATGATCTCGCCGCGGCTCTTCGGCCGGCAGTTGGACAGGCCGATGGAGAAACCCGGCCAGGGGTCGGGGCTGAGGATCGGCCGCTCGCCGACCCGCGGAATGACGGTGGAAAACGCCTGGAAATAGAGCTGCATGTTGATCCGGGCCTGGCCCGGGTCGGTGCGGAAGAAACCGCCGCCCTGATTGAGGCTTGCCGACAACGGGCCGTTGCGCAGCGCCAGATACTGCATGCCGGCGAGCATCTTGCCCCACCATGGCCTGAGCACCTGATTGAGCGTCGGACGGTTGGCGCGGTAGGTGTAGTTGATGCCGACATGGTCCTGCAGATTGGCGCCGACATGGTCATTGGCCGTGTGCACAGGGATCCCGAGACTCTGCAGATGCGCGGCCGGGCCGATGCCCGAGAGCTGCAGCAGTTGCGGCGAATTGACCGAACCGCCTGAAAGAATCACTTCACGGCCGGCGCGGACACTGACCGTCCGGCCGCCGCGGCGGTATTCGACACCGGTGGCGCGCGCGCCGTCAAACAACAGCCTGGTGACATGGGCTCCCGTGATCACCCGCAGGTTCGGCCGCTTCATCGCCGGGCGCAGGAAGGCGCGCGCCGCCGACAGCCTCCGTCCGGCGTGGATGGAGAATTCGAATTCGCCGACGCCTTCCTGGGAGGCGCCGTTGAAATCCGGATTGAGCGGCAGACCGAGGTCTTGGGCCGCCTTGAACCAGAGCCGGGTCAGCGGATGCAGGGTGGTCGTGCACTGCGCCACATGCATGGGCCCACTGCGACCGCGGTAGGCGTCCTCGCCGATGGTGGCGGTTTCGACCGCCTTGAAGGACGGCAGCAGATCGTCATAGCCCCAGCCCGGATTGCCGGCATCGCGCCACTCGTCATAATCCTCGCGCGCCCCGCGCATCCAGACCATGGCATTGATCGACGACGAGCCGCCGATCACCTTGCCGCGCGGCCAGTAGTCGACATTGCCGGCCAGGCCGGGGTCGGGTTCGGCCTTGTACATCCAGTTGAGCGACGGATCGAAGAACGTCTTGCCGTAGCCGAGCGGCATCTGCACGAAGAAACGACGATCACTGCCGCCGGCCTCCAGAAGCAGCACCCTGTGCCGTCCCGACGCGGAGAGCCGTTCGGCCAGCACACAGCCTGCCGATCCGGCGCCAACAATGATGAAATCCGGATTGTCCATGGGTACTCGCAGGGCCGCAGATTGATCGTGAAGCGTTGTCACACTTGCGGGCGCCGATCAATCGGTTTGCTGCGGCCCGGCGTGGTCCAGCGGCGACATCCGGGCAAGGATCAGGGTGAACGAAGGCGCAATCAGCGACACGGGCGACAGGCCGGACCGCTGGCCGCGCGGTAAAAATATTGTATCGCACCCTTGTTTAATAAGCATGCTTATTATATATGCAACTCATGAAACAGGCAAACATCGACCAATTCGGCTTCCTCATCCACGACGTGGCCCGCATGCTCCGCAAGCGCTTCGAGATGCGCGGGCAGGAGCACGGCCTGTCATCGGCGCAATGGCGGCTGCTGGTGCGGGTCGTGCGCGAGCAGAACGCCACCCAGGCGCGGCTTGCCGAGCTGATGGAAATCGAGCCGATCAGCGTTTCGCGCCTGATCGACAGAATGGAACAGGCCGGCTGGGTCCGCCGCTGCCCGCACGAGACGGACCGCAGGGTCAAGCTCGTGGTGCCGACGGACAAGAGCCTTGCCGCCTATTCGGCGATCAAGGCCATGGCCGGCGATGTCTTTCAGGCGGCCATGGCCGGGCTTGATGAAGATCAGCAGCAGGCGCTGGTCAACGCACTCGCCACGGTCGTCGAGAACCTGGCCACCGATGAAACTCCGGCGGAATGTTCCGCATCACGAATTCAGGCAGACACATGAGCACCCAGACCAAACTGACCGCCGCCAATTCCGCATCGCCGGCCTCCAGGGATGTGCGCCCGGCGGCCGCAGCGACTGCTGCAGAAGCCGCGCCGGCGCCTGCCAAACGCAAGTCGAACGTCCGTCGCAATGCGCTGATGCTGCTCGTGCCCATGCTGCTGATCGGCGGCGGCGCCTATGTGTGGCTCACCGGCGGCCGCTTCGAGGAAACCGAGAACGCCAATCTCAGGCTGTCGCGGATTTCCATTGCCAGCGAGATCGCCGGCCGCGTGGTCAGCGTCAACGTGGCCGAGAACGTGCCCGTCAAGAAGGGCGACGTGCTGTTCCAGGTCGATCCGCAGCCGCTGCAGATCGCGCTCAACCAGGCCGATGCCGCCGTCGCCAGCGCGCGCCTCAACGTGGTGCAATTGCGCGCCGCCTACAAGCAGGCGCTCACCCAGCAGCAGATCGCGTCCGACGACGCCGCCTATTATCAGGACAATCTCGACCGGCAGAAGGCGCTGGCCGCCAAGGGCGTCGCCACCACCTCCTCGCTCGACGACGCCCGCCATACCGCGCAGAAGGCGGCGCAGGACCTGATCGCAGCCCAGCAGGCGGTCTCGACCGCGCAGGCGGCGCTGGCCGGCAGCCTCGACGGCGACATCGATGCCCACCCGATGGTGGTGGCGGCCCTGGCCGCGCGCGACAAGGCCGCCTATGACCTGGCGGCAGCCACTGTCCAGGCGCCCGCCGACGGCCTGGTCTACCAGGCCTCCTCGTTCCGCCCGGGCGAATATGTCACCCCGGGCACGGCGCTGTTTGCCATCGTCGAGACATCCGATCCGTGGATCGACGCCAATTTCAAGGAGCCGCAGCTCGCGCACATGAAGCCGGACCAGCACGCCGAGGTGGTCTTCGATGTCTTTCCGGACCGGACCTTCAACGCCACCGTGGATTCGATCGGTGCCGGGACCGGCGCGGAGTTCTCGCTGTTGCCGGCGCAGAACGCCACCGGCAACTGGGTCAAGGTCACGCAGCGCATCCCCGTGCGCCTGAAGCTCGACAATCCCGAGGCCCGGATTCTCGCGCGCACCGGATTGAGCGCGACGGTCACCGTCGACACCGGCGAAAGCCGCAGCTTCGGCGACCTGTTCACCAGCGCCCACGCAGCCGAGTAGCGCGCCTCAGAGCATATCCAGACAAAGTGAAGTTTACTTTGTCTGGATAGGGAACAAACCAAAAACCAGGAGCGCGTCTGCGGCTCGATGAACAGCAGAAGCGCTCTCGCCCGAAAGCACAGACGATGAGCAACCCAGCAGAGCCGGGCCACGACGTGCCGCACCGGGGCCTGATCACGGTCTCGATCATGCTGGCGACCATCATGCAGGTGCTCGACACCACCATCGCCAATGTGGCGCTGCCGTCGATGACCGGAGATCTCGGCGCTTCGCAGGACACGATCACCTGGGTGCTGACGTCCTACATCGTCGCAGCCGCCATCATGACGCCGGTGACCGGCTGGATCGCCGATCGCATCGGCCGGCGCGAACTGTTCCTGACCACCATCGTCGGCTTCACCATCTTCTCGATGGCCTGCGGGCTCGCGCCCAACCTGAATTCGATGGTCTTCTTCCGCATCATGCAGGGCCTGTTCGGCGCGGCCATCGTGCCGCTGTCGCAGACCTTCCTGCTCGACATCAACCCGAAGGAAAAGCATGGCTCGGCCATGGCGATCTGGGGCGCCGGCATCATGGTCGGACCGATCATCGGCCCGACGCTTGGCGGATGGCTGACCGAATCGCTCAACTGGCGCTGGGTGTTCTTCATCAATCTTCCTGTCGGCATCATCGCCTTCCTGGGCTGCGCAGCCTATCTGCCGAAGATCGCGACGCGGCTCCGGCGCTTCGATTTCTTCGGCTTCGCCATGCTCTCGCTGGGCGTCGGCGCGCTGCAGCTGATGCTCGATCGCGGCGGCGAAGTGGACTGGTTCTCGGCTTGGGAAATCTGGATCGAGATGGCGCTTGCGATCACCGGCTTCTGGATCTTCTGCGTGCATCTGGCGACAGCGGAGGATCCCTTCGTCGACCCGAAGATCTTCGCGGACCGCAATTTCGTCACCGGACTGGTGCTGATCTTCGTCGTCGGCATCGTGCTGCTCGCCAGCCTTGCGCTGCTGCCGCCGATGTTGTCGCGCGTGTTCGGCTATTCGACCATCACCACAGGCCTGGTGATGGCGCCGCGCGGCATGGGCACCATGGTGTCGATGCTGATCGTCGGACGGCTGGTTCGCCTGGTCGACGCTCGCTATCTGGTGATCACCGGATTGCTGCTGACTGCCGCGTCGCTCGAGATGATGACCGGATTCTCGCCGCAGATGGACTCGGGTCCGGTGATCCTGACCGGCGTCATCCAGGGGCTTGGTCTCGGGCTGGTGTTCGTGCCGCTGTCGACGGTCGCCTTCGCAACCCTCGCGCCAAGCTTTCGCACCGACGCGGCCAGCCTGTTCAGCCTGGTCAGGAACCTCGGCTCCTCGATCGGCATCTCGGTGGTGACGATGTATCTGACGCGGTCGATGCAGATCAACCACGTCGAACTCGGCGCGTTCATCAACCCGTTCAATCCGGTGCTCAGACAGGTGCTGCCCGACGCCGCGTCCAATCCGGCGACGCGGCAGATCCTCGACAACCTGGTCAACCAGCAGGCGCTGATGATCTCCTACAACAATGATTTCAAGCTGATGATGCTGATCACCCTGGCGGCGATCCCGCTGGCGCTGATGTTGCGCAAGCCGAAGATGGCGGCTCCCGCCGGCGCTCCGGCTGCCCATATGGACTGAGTGGCCGGACCTGAACACCACATGACGTCGGTGTCACGCGCTGTGCCCAGTTTCCCCGCTATCATGCCGCAAGCCCGAATCCGCTGCGCGCGTTCCGGCGGCATGCGTCAGGGCGAAAGGTCGGCCAGCGAGGCGATGCGCCGGCCGGCCGCATCGAAGGCCAGCAGCCGCACGGGATCGGCAATCAGCCCGACCCGGTCGCCGGTGCTGGGAAACACCGCCTCGCCATCGATCCGCACGACAAGGCTGTCTCCGGCATCGGTGCGGGTGTGGACCAGCGTCTCGGCGCCAAGCGGCTCGCAGAAATCCACCGTGGCGTCGAACAGGCCCGCACCCGCGGCCACCAGGTTGACGTGCTCGGGCCGGACGCCGATGACCGAACCCGTGGCCAGATCCCGCCCGCGCACCTCGTAGCCGCCGCCGACCACCGCCGTGCCGTCCCGGACTTCCGTCCGGAGCACGTTCATGGGCGGCGAGCCGATGAACCCGGCGACGAACAGGGTCTGCGGGTTGGCATAGACCTCCAGCGGCGCGCCGATCTGCTCGGCCACGCCGGCATTCATGACGATCATGCGGTCGGCCAGCGTCATCGCCTCGACCTGGTCGTGGGTGACATAGACCGCGGTGACGCCGAGGCGGCGCTGCAGCGCCTTGATCTCGAGCCGCATCTGCACGCGCAACTTGGCATCGAGATTGGACAGCGGCTCGTCGAACAGAAACACCGCCGGCTTGCGGACGATGGCCCGCCCCATGGCAACGCGCTGGCGCTGGCCGCCGGAGAGCTGCCGCGGCTTGCGGTCGAGATAGGGTTCCAGCTCAAGCATCCTGGCGGCTTCGGTGACGCGGGCGCGGATTTCCTCCTTCGGCACGTTGGCGATCTTCAGTCCGTAGGCCATGTTGTCGAAAACGCTCATATGCGGATAGAGGGCGTAGTTCTGGAACACCATGGCGATGTCGCGCTCGCGCGGCTCGAGATCGTTGACGACCCGGTCGCCGATCGAGACCTCGCCGCCGGTGACCGTTTCCAGCCCCGCCACCATGCGCAGCAGGGTGGACTTGCCGCAGCCCGACGGACCGACGATGACGATGAACTCGCCGTCCTCGACATGGGCGTCGATGCCATGGATGACCTCGGTGCGGCCATAGCTCTTGCGGATATCCTTCAGCGTGATGTCGGCCATTATTTCTCGCTTTCGACCAGTCCCTTGACGAAAAGGTTCTGCATGAAGATGACGACCAGCACAGGCGGCAGCATGGCGAGCATCGCCGTCGCCATCACCACCGGCCATTCCACCACCTCGTCGCCGGTGGGCAGCATCTGCTTGATGCCCATGACGATGGTGTTCATCGACGGATCGGTGGTGACGAGCAGCGGCCAGAGATACTGGTTCCAGCCATAGATGAAGAGAATGACGAAGAGCGCGGCGATGTTGGTGCGCGACATCGGCAGCAGGATGTCGATGAAGAAGCGCACCGGGCCGGCGCCGTCGACGCGGGCGGCTTCCACCAGTTCGTCGGGGATGGTGAGGAACAACTGCCTGAAGAGGAATGTGGCGGTCGCCGAGGCGATCAGCGGCAGGATCAGCCCGGTGTAGCTGTTGAGCAGGCCTAGGCCGGCAGCCACTTCGTAGGTGGGCACGATGCGCACCTCGACCGGAAGCATCAGCGTCAGGAAGATCATCCAGAAGAAGACCATGCGGAAGCGGAAGCGGAAATAGACGATCGCATAGGCGGAGATGATCGAAATGGCGATCTTGCCGACGGTGATGCCGAGCGCCATGACCATTGAATTGGCGAGCATCAGCCAGACCGGCGCGTTGGCGCCGACGAACAGCGCCTCGTGGTAGTTGTCAAGGAAATGGCCCCCCGGAACCAGCGGCATCGGCGGCGTGACCAGCGCCGCCTGGTCGACCGTGGAGGCGACAAAGGCGATGTAGATTGGAAAGCAGATGATGGCGATGCCGAGAACCAGCCCCGCATGGGTGAGCCAGACCCCGATTCCGCGCCGTTCGACCATGCCGCTCATCAGTAGTGCACCCTTCGCTCGATGAACCGGAACTGGATCACGGTCAGGATCGACACCAGCACCAGAAGCACCACCGACTGCGCCGCCGAGGAGCCGAGGTCCTGGCCGACGAAGCCATCGGCGAAGACCTTGTAGACAAGGATGGTGGTCGACTGCTGCGGCCCGCCCTGGGTGATGGTGTGGATGACGCCGAAGGTCTCGAAGAACGCATAGATGACGTTGACCACCAGCAGGAAGAAGGTGGTCGGCGACAAGAGCGGAAAGACGATGGTCCAGAAACGCTTCCAGAACGAGGCGCCGTCGATCGCGGCGGCCTCGATGACGCTCTTCGGGATTGCCTGCAGGCCTGCGAGGAAGAAGAGGAAATTGTAGCTGATCTGCTTCCACGAGGAGGCAAGGACCACCAGCGCCATCGCCTGGCCGCCGTTGAGACCGTGATTCCAGGAGTAGCCCATCTGCGCCAGCGACCAGGTGATGATGCCGGTGAACGGGTTGAACATGAACAGCCAGAGCACGCCCGCCACCGCCGGCGCCACGGCATAGGGCCAGATGAGCAGCGTGCGGTAGGCACCGGAACCCTTGATCACCCGGTCTGCCATGGCCGCGAGCCAGAGCGCGAAGGACATCGACAGCACGGTGACCAGGATCGAGAACATGGCCGTGGTGAGGAACGAGGCACGGTAATAGGGATTGGAAAAGAGATATTCGAAATTGGCGAAGCCGACAAACTGGGTCCGCAATCCGAACGGGTCGGGGATGAAGGCAGACTGGTAGATCGCCCGGAAGGCAGGCCAGAAGAAAAAGACTGCCGTGATCACAAGCTGCGGTGCGACCAGCAGATAAGGCAGCCAGGGATTGGAGAAGGTGACGCGTTTTTCCATGGTTCAAACCGGACAGGAGAGCCGGCGGGATCGGATGATCCCGCCGGCGCCCAGCCTCAGCGGTTGGCCTGTTCGAAGCGGCGCAGCAGTTCGTTGCCGCGGCTGACAGCCGAATCCAGCGCATCCTTGGCCGACTTCGAGCCGTTCCAGACGCCTTCCAGCTCCTCGTCGATGACGGTGCGGACCTGGTCGAAATTGCCAAGCCGGATGCCCTTGGAGTTGGGCGTCGGCGCCTTGCCGGTCATCTGGATGATGGCCACATCGGTGCCCGGATTCTGGTCATAGAAGCCCGAGGCCTTGGTCTGCTCATAGGCGGCGGTGGTGATCGGCAGGTAGCCGGTATCCTGGTGCCACTTGGCCTGGATGTCGGCGGTCGACAGGAAATTCAGGAACGAAGCGACGCCCTTGTACTCCTCCGGCGTCTGGCCCTCGAGCACCCACAGCGAGGCGCCGCCGATGATGGTGTTCTGCGGGGCACCTTCCGCGTCGCTCCAGTAGGGCAGCGGGCGGATGGCGAAGTCGAAGGTGGCTTCCTTCTTGACGCCGGCGTAACCGGCCGAGGATTCGGTCATCAGCGCGCACTCGCCGGCGCGGAAGGGGGTGCCGGCTTCGTTGCGGCGGCCGGCATAGATGAACTTGCCGTCCTTGGCCCACTGGCCGAGCATCTCGACCTGCTTGACCTGCAGCGGGCTGTTGAAGACCAGTTCGGTGTTCAGGCCGGCAAAACCGTTCTCCTCGGTGGCAAAGGGAACGTTGTGGTAGGCCGAGAACGACTCCAGCTGGATCCAGCTCTGCCAGGCGGTTGTGAACGGGCATTTGGAGCCCGATGCCTTCAGCGCATCGACGGCGGTTCCGACCTTGTCCCAGGTCGACAGGTCCATCTCCGGATCGAGACCGGCAGCCTTGAGCGCGTCCTTGTTGACGTAGAGCACCGGGGTGGACGAGTTGTAGGGCAGCGACAGCATTTCACCGTCGGTGTTGGTGTAGTAGCCGGCGACGGAGGCGAGATAGATCGACGGGTCGAAAGTCAGGCCCGATTCGGCCATCACCTCATAAACCGGCTTCACGGCGCCCTTGGCGGCCATCATGGTGGCGGTGCCGACTTCGAACACCTGCAGGATGTCCGGCTGTTCGCCGGCGCGGAAGGCGGCGATTCCCGCGTTCAGTGCTTCGGAGTAATTGCCCTTGTTGGTGGCAACAACCGTGTAGTCTGACTGGGATGCATTGAACTTGTCGACCTGCTCCTGGAGCAATTCGCCCAGACGACCCGACATTGCGTGCCAGAAATCGATCTGCGTTGCAGCACCGGCCGGCGCTGCGCCGACGAACAGGGCCGCAGTTACTGCGGATATAAGGAACTTCTTCATTTCATTGACCTCCCAAAGCTGGGGATGAATTAAAACGCACCCCTAAGGAAACGTAGCGACGGGCTAGGTGGCACGCAAACGAAAACAGTTTCATGACAGTCGAAGACAAAACGAACCCGGCCGAGGCCTTCGTCGAGAGCGGGTCGATTTTCAGGCAAAGGACCAAACTGTTCGGCGCGGCGGCCGGCAGTTTGTTCTTTTCATACGCCGCGCCATTGCGCATGATGCGGCGCACAGGGCGACGGGGGCCGGACGATGTATGAATACGTGATCGCATGGGAATGGCTGGGCTTCGCCGTGCGCTGGCTGCACGTCATCACCGCCATCGCCTGGATCGGCTCGTCGTTCTACTTCATCGCCCTCGACCTCGGCCTCACCCAGCGCCCCGGCCTGCCGGAAGGCGCCTATGGCGAGGAGTGGCAGGTGCATGGCGGCGGATTCTACCACATCCAGAAATATCTGGTCGCCCCGGCCGAAATGCCCGAGCACCTGACCTGGTTCAAATGGGAATCCTACGCCACCTGGCTGTCGGGCTTCGCGATGCTGGCGGTCGTCTACTATGCCGGCGCCGAACTGTACCTGATCGACCGCAGCGTGCTCGACGTGCCTGGCTGGCAGGCGATCGGCCTGTCGATCGGCTCGCTGGTGCTGGGCTGGATCATCTACGACCTTCTGTGCCGCTCGCCACTCGGGAAGTCCACCGGCGGCCTGATGGTGCTGCTCTTCGGCGTGCTGGTGGCGATGGCATGGGGCTACACGCACCTGTTCACAGGCCGGGCGGCGCTGCTGCATCTCGGTGCCTTCACGGCGACGATCATGACCTGCAACGTCGCCATAGTGATCATCCCCAACCAGCGCATCGTGGTGGCCGACCTGATCGCCGGACGCAAGCCGGACCCGAAATACGGCCGCATCGCCAAGCAGCGCTCGCTGCACAACAACTACCTCACCCTGCCCGTCATCTTTCTGATGCTGTCCAACCACTACCCGCTGGCCTTCGCCACCCAGTGGAACTGGCTGATCGCCTCGCTGGTGTTCCTGATGGGCGTGACCATCCGGCACTGGTTCAACACCGTGCACGCACGCAAGGGCAGACCGCACTGGACGTGGCTCGCCACCGTGATCATCTTCATCTGCATCATGTGGCTTTCCAGCCTGCCGCGCCCGGAAGAGTCGACCCGGACTGCGACCATGGCGCCGGCCTTCGAGCGCTTCGCCGCCAACGCGCATTTCCAGGCCGTCTCCGACACGGTGACGGGCCGATGCTCGATGTGCCACGCCGCCGAGCCTGTCTGGGAAGGCATTGCCCGGCCGCCCAAGGGCGTGGTGCTGGAGACGGCCGACCAGATCACGGCGCATGCCCGCGAGATCTACATCCAGGCGGGCCGCAGCCACGCCATGCCGCCGGGCAACATCACCGAGGTGAGCGCCGAGGAACGCAGGCTGATCGTTGCCTGGTATGAATCCGCGGTTTCCGGGATACCGGCGCAATGAGCATGAAACTGCTGCGCGGACGCACGCTGAGCTTCAGGTCGCGGCCACAGGCGCGTGACGATGCGTCGAGCTACGTCCATGAGGACGATGGCGGCCTGCTCATCGACGGCGGCATCATCGTGCGTGCCGGCAGCTTTGCAGACGTGAAGGCGGGAGCGCCCGAGGGTGTCGAAATCGTCGACCACCGCCCGCATCTGCTGATGGCCGGCTTCATCGACCCGCATATCCATTTTCCGCAGATGCAGGTGACCGCCTCCTATGCGGCCAACCTGCTCGAATGGCTCAACACCTATACCTTTGTCGAGGAGCAGCGCTTCGCCGAGACGGCGCATGCCGAGCGGTTTGCCGGATTGTTCTTTGACGAACTGCTGCGCCACGGCACGACGACGGCCGCGGCCTACTGCTCGGTGCACAAGGGTTCGGCCGATGCCTTTTTCGCCGAGGCGTTCAGACGCAATCTTCTGATGGTCGGCGGCAAGGTCATGATGGACCGCAACGCGCCGGCGGCGCTCACCGACACCGCGCAATCAGGCCATGACGACACGCTGGCGGTGATCAACGACTGGCACGGCAAGGGCCGCTGCCATGTGGCAATCACGCCGCGCTTCGCCATCACCTCGACGCCGGAACAGCTCGACGCCGCGGGGTCGCTCGCCCGTCGGTTCCCTGAGCTGCACATCCAGACGCATCTTTCCGAGAACGACGCCGAGATCGCCTACACGATGGAGCTTTATCCGCGGGCGAGCCACTACACCGATGTCTATGCGCGGCACGGACTGCTGGGGCCGAAGACGCTGCTCGGCCACGCCATTCATCTGAACGACCACGAGGCCGGGCTGATCGCCGAGACCGGATCGATCGCCGTGCATTGCCCGACCTCCAACCTGTTCCTCGGCTCCGGCCTGTTCGACCTTGAGCGCCTCTCGCGGATGGGCGTGCGGGTGGCGGTCGCCACCGACATCGGCGGCGGCACCTCCTACTCGATGCTCAGGACCTTGGACGAAGCCTACAAGATCCAGCAGCTGCGCGGCCACCGGCTGACGCCGATCGAGAGCTTCTGGCTCGCCACCCGCGGCAATGCCGAGGCGCTGAGCCTTGCCCGCCGCATCGGCACGCTTGACGAGGGGTCGGACGCCGACATCATCGCGCTTGACGCCCGGGCCACGCCCACGATGGCAATCCGGATGGAAACCGTGTCGAGCCTGGAGGAAGAATTGTTTCTTTTGCAGACGATGGGTGATGACCGGGCGATTTCCGCGGTTTATGTTGCCGGGGAAAAGGTCACCATCTGAAGCAGGTCGGAGAAAGCCGATGCAGACGATCGTCGAATTGCGCAATGTCCGGGGAACCCGCGCGGCCATGGGCTGGGCCGGCGGCCACACGGTGATCATCGACCGCCCCGAGGGACGGGCGGGCGGAATGGGGCTCGGCTTCAACGGCGCGCAGATGCTGGCGCTGGCGCTCGGCGGCTGCTTCTGCAACGATCTGCGCTACACCGCCGAAAGCATGAACGTGGATCTCGACGTGGTCGAGGTCACCGTCACGGTGACGCTGGAGGGCGAGCCGCTGGTGACGACCGCCGCGGACATGCAGGTCCGCTGCACCCGCACGGACGGCGGCGACGCCAGCGACATCATCGAAAGTGCGAAAGCCACCTGCATGGTTGCCAACTCGCTGCAGCGCGGCGTGGCAGTGAACATCCACTCGTGAGGCATGTGAGACCCCCGGTTTCCCGCGGGTCCGCAAAATCGCACCGGACGTCACAAATCCGTCTTAACCTTTTGTTAATCACCTTCCTGCAAGCTGATCTTCAGCGCGGTTCTGCCGCTCTTGACTGAAGTCAGCGACGGTTTCGACCGTTCATAAGTCGCGTGTGCACGGATGTACTGCCACGCGGCTTTCGCATTTCCGGACCCTCGCAAATTTTGCGCCGATGGATGCGTGGCGACGCTTCGCCCGTCCGTCGGGAGAACCTGCCTTGCAGGCGGCAGGCGCGCAGAATTTCCTGATCAGCTGCCGCGATAGGTCGAATAGGCGAAGGCAGAGATCAGCAGCGGCACATGGTAGTGCGCCGCAGGATCGGCGATGCCGAAGCGGATCGGGACGACGTCGAGGAACGCGGGTTCGGGCAGATCGTCGCCCGCCGCGCGCAGATAGTCGCCGGCGTGGAAGACCAGTTCATAGATGCCCGCCTGCATTTCATCGCCGGACAGCATGGCGCCGTCGACGCGACCGTCCGCATTGGTGCGCACGGTGCGCACCGGCAGGCGGCGCGTGCCGTCAAGCCGGTGGAGATGGACGACCATTCCCGCGGCGGGGCAGCCGCGCGCGGTGTCCAGCACGTGGGTGGTCAGCCTGCCGGCGGCGGAAGGGGCTTGCGCCATGATGCTCTCCTTGGCTTCGGGTCTCAGGGCCTTGCGATGCTGAAGGGCTCGGGGTAGTCGACTTCCTCGAGATTGTCGCCCGGGCCGTCGCGGTCCATCACCAGGAAATCGGCGACCTCGCCCACCGCGATCAGCGGATGATGCCAGACATTGCGGCCATATTGCAGGCCGACACCGCCCGGCACGCGGAAACCCCGCGGGGCACCGGGACGGCCATTGTCGTCCGTTGCGACGACCGCAATCCAGTCACGGCCCGACATCGGGAAGAAGGCCTGACTGCCGAGCGGATGCCGCTCCATCATGGTGACTGAATAGGGAAAGGCGCGCGGCTGGGCGCGGAACAGCGACAGGATGGTGCGCCCGCTCCCGGCTTCGGTGTCGGCCGTGGCGAGCGCATGAAACCGCTCCGTGGTGCCGCCGTTGATCAGCCGCAATTCGGCACTCGCAGTGTCGAGCACGGTCCCGAAGGGCGAAAACGCCTCGGCGGTGAGGGCTTCCAGCGGCAATGCCTGGCTTGCGCGAGCGGGAGCGGACGCTGAAACCGGCTCATCCAGCAGTGCCGCGACGCGGAGGCCGGCAATGCGCTCGACCTGGGCGCAGGCGGTGGCGAACTCCTCTTCCGCCGAATTGGCGATGCGGGCCTCGAAGGCCGCCAGGATGTCATCCTTGGTCAGGCCCTTGACGGCGATAATGAAAGGGAAGCCGAAATCGGCCACATAGCGGCTGTTGAGCGCGGTGAAGGTCAGCAGTTCGTCGGGGCTCAGCCGGTCGAGCCCGGCGCCGGCCTGCTCGGATTTCGATTCCTCGGTCAGCCGGTCGGCAATCGCCAGCTTGCCAGCGAGATCGGGATGGGCGCGCAGCACCGCCAGTCGGGCGTCGGCGCTGGCCGAGCGGAATTCGGCGGCAAGCGCCGAAGCCACCGCCGCCGCCTCCAGCGGTTCGGAGATGCGGCCATGGTCCCAGGCACGTTCGGCGACCCAGGCGGAATGCTCGTAGACGCCGCCGAAGCGGGCGAGGAAGGCGTCGCGGCCGCTCATTTCCCGGCATCCGGACGGTGATGGGCATGCCAGTGCCTGGCAATGTCGATGCGGGTCGCGACCCAGGCCTTGTCATGCGACTTCACATAATCCAGAAATCGCGCCAGCGCCGCTGCCCGGCCGGGACGACCGACCAGCCGGCAATGCAGGCCGACCGACATCATCTTCGGGCTGCCCGCGGCTCCCTCCGCCATCAGCACGTCGAACGAATCCTTGAGATAGGCGAGGAACTGCTCTCCGGAATTGAACCCCTGGGGGGTGGCGAAGCGCATGTCGTTGGCGTCCAGCGTGTAGGGCACGATCAGATGCGGCCCGTTCGGTCCCTTCACCCAGTAGGGCAGCTCGTCGGCATAGGAATCGGCGGAATAGACGAAGCCCCCCTCCTCCATGACCAGGTCGAGGGTGTTGACGGACGGCTTGCCCTGGTAGATGCCGAGCGGCCGCGAGCCGGTGACCTCGGTGTGGATGCGCACGCACTCGGCGATGTGGCGGCGTTCCTCTGCCTCGGTGAAATCCCTGTATTCGAGCCAGCGCAGACCATGGCTTGCGATCTCCCAGCCCGCTTCCCGCATGGCCGCGACAGCCTCCGGATTGCGCTGCATGGCCAGCGCCACGCCGTAGACGGTGACGGGCATGTTGCGTTCGGTGAACATGCGCCAGAGCCGCCAGAAACCCGAGCGCGAGCCATATTCGTAAAGCGATTCCATATTGGTGTTGCGCTGACCGGGCCAGGGCTGGGCGCCGACGATCTCCGAGAGCAGCGATTCCGACGCCGGGTCGCCGTCGAGGATCGAGCTCTCGCCGCCCTCCTCGTAATTGACCACGAATTGCACGGCGCAATGGGCGCCGCCGGGCCACTCAGGGTCCGGGGTGGTGCGACCGTAGCCGATCAGGTCGCGGGGGTAGGAAGCGTCAGTCATGGAGCCATCCGGATTGCGTGTGTCCGGACGGTAGCAGTGGAACGCGAAATGTCGAGAGCAAACGCCCCCGATTTCGCCTCAAGCTGTTGCTCGCATTTGCAGACAACGACGCCATCTCAGACGCCGACGGCGACTTGCAGGCTCCCGTTCAGGACGGGGTTGCGCCGCTTGCAGCAGCCCGCGCCCTGGCCAGATGCGCGGCGACCGCGAAGCTCTCCGGCACCTCGACGGTCATCTGGCCGGTGATGCTGCCGATGACGGCCTCGGCCATGCGGTGGGCAATGCCAAACGAGATCTTGAAGCCGCCGGCCGAGACCAGAACCTGGTCGCAGCCGGGAATGGCGCCCAGCATCGGGTCGCGGCCGATGGCGCGCGGGCGCAGTCCCGCCCATCGCTGAACGATGCCGGCGTCGCCGAGTGCGGGACACAGGACGCGGGCGCGGGCGACGAGGTCATCAAGCTGTGCATCGGTCGACAGCGGCTGGTCGAATTCGGTCTCGCTGGTCGAGCCGATGGCAGCGCGCCCATCCTCATGGGCGATGACATACAGACCGTCATCGTAGAGCAGCGGCATGTCCGGATCGAGATCGGTCTTGAGCAGCGCCGCCTGCCCCTTGACCGGCGCGCCCAGCGGAGCGTCCGGAACACCGGCCAGCCGGGCGATCATCGGAAAGGCATCCACGCCATTGGCGAGCACCAGGTGCCCGAAACTGATCAGGGTGCCGTCGGTGAGCCTTGCGGACCCGGCGGGATCGATCTCCGGCGCCAGCTCATGGGTGAGAATGCGCGCCTTGGACTGGTCTTCCATCGAGGCGAGCAGCATGCGCAGAAGGGCACGCGGCTGCACCCGGGCCGACAGGGTTTCGAAGACCGCGCCGTGACGCATGGCGGCGGATTCGGGCCAGCCTGCGCCGGCGGGCTCGTCGATGACCGAGAAGCTGTATTTCGAGCCCCAGTTGGCTTCAGCGTCGGCGGCGCGCGCGAGCGCCGCCTGCCGGGCCCCGTCGCTTGCAAGCGGGATCAGCCGGCCGGTGCGGGCATAGCCGCACTCCATGCCGGTGCGCGATTCGAGCGTGGCGATCTCGCGCTGCAGAGAGACCAGCGCCTTGAACTGGAAATCCTTCTTGCCGTTCCAGCGCTCGGGCATGTGGGGCATCAGCGCGCCGAGGAAGCCGCCGCTGGCTCCGGCGCCGATCTCCGCCTTTTCCAGCAGGATCGTGGAGAGCCCGGCGCGGGCGCCCTTGAGCGCCGCCCAGCAGCCGGCGATGCCGCCTCCGACCACAAGAAGATCGCAAGTCAATTGACCAGCGCGCGCCGCGCGTCTATCGGCTGCCAGCATGACCTCAAACTCCAGTGAATCGGATGAGCCTGACCGACGCGCGCGCGAAACCGACGGCGCGCTGATCTGGCATGAGGGCGATATGCCCTATTCGCCGGTATTTGGCGACTTCTTTTACTCCCAGGCCGGCGGACGCTCCGAAGCAGCCCATGTCTTCATCGGCGGCAACGACCTGGTGGAGCGCTTTGCGGCGGGCGGCGACCTGACCATCGGCGAGCTCGGTTTCGGCACCGGCCTCAACTTCGCCGAGACATGGCGGCAGTGGAAATCGCTGGCGCCGGCGGGGGCAAGGCTGAGCTTCCAGAGCTTCGAGCTGCTGCCGCTGGCCCGAGACGCCATCGGGCGGGCGCTGGCCGCCTGGCCGGAACTGGACGCCGAGCGGATGGCGCTGGCCTCCGCCTGGCCGGACGAGCCCTCGGGCAGGGTGCGGATCGATTTCGGCAGGGTCGAACTGGTGGTGCATTGTGGAGCGGCCATCGACCGGCTCCGGGATGTCAAGTTCTCGGCCGACGCCTGGTTTCTCGACGGCTTCTCGCCGGCGCGCAATCCGGAGATGTGGTCGGCGGAGCTGATGGCCGAGATGGCCCGGCACACCGCTCCGGGCGGCACGTTTGCGACCTATTCGGCGGCGGGCTGGGTCAGGCGCAATCTGCAGGCAGCGGGATTCGCGGTGTCCAAGGTGGCGGGCCATGCCGGCAAGCGCGACATGAGCCGCGGCGTGCTCGGGAGCTCGTGAGCCGACGGCCGCATTTGCGACGGCCGGGCGGCGCTGCAGCCGGTCTCAGACGGAGGCGATCCGGGCCGCGATATCGGCCGGCAGCCATTCGCGGATCTTGGCTTCCAGCTTCTCCGGACTGATCGGCTTGGACAGATAATCATCCATGCCGGCCTCCAGGCAGCGCTCGCGATCCCCGGTGAGCGCGTGGGCGGTGACACCGATGACCGGGGTTCGGCCAAGGCCGGCATCCAGGGTTTCCGCCTGCCGTATCTCGGCGGCGGCCTGGTGACCGTTCTTCACCGGCATGGAGACATCCATGAGGATGAGCGCCGGGCGATCGCTGCGCCACGCGGAGACTGCCTGCTCGCCGTTGCCGACAATCCGGTAGGTCACTCCCAGTTCCTCGAGGATCTGCGAGAAGACGATCTGGTTGACCTCATTGTCCTCCGCCACCAGCACGTCGAGGCGCACGGCGGACGCCCCCGGCACCCGGATCCCGGCGGTCGATTGCGGCGAAGCCCGCCCCGCATCGGATGCAGGCACTGCCGCCGGGGAAACCGCCGCCGTGCCGGGCAGCGCATCGACCGCACCCGCCTGTGCGGACATGCCAATGACCCGCGGCGCGGAGCCGCCGGCGGATGGCGGCGCCGGCCGCAGCGGCGGATGTCTGCGGTCGGACCGCTGCAGCACGTCGACAAGGGTTTCAAGCAGCAGTGACGAGCGCGCGGGCTTCATCATGGTCGCCTGGACGTCGATCTGCGCCAGGCCGGGCTCCGCCGATCTGATGTCCATCGAGGTCAGCATGATGATCGGCAGGCTGGCGGCGGAAAATCTGGTGCGGATGGAGCGGGCGACCATCAGCCCGTCCCGGTCGGGCATGTGATAATCGAGGATGACCGCATCCACGGCGATGTCATGCCGCGCCGCTGCGTCGAGCACCTGTTCGCCCTCCTCGCCGGACACGGCGGCACAGGCGTCGAATCCCCAAGCCGACAGCTGCTCGATGAGGATGGCCCGATTGATCTTGTTGTCGTCGATGACAAGCACGCGGGCGCCGGTCACGTCGATCGGCGCGGCCTTCGGCTTGGCGCCGGTCCTGTCCGTGGGCATTTCCAGCTGCACCGTGAAGAGCGACCCGTCGCCGGGTTCGCTCTCGGCGGTGATCGTTCCGTTCATCAGCTCGACCAGCCGCGCGGTGATGGCCAGTCCGAGACCGGTGCCTTCGTGCCGGCGGGTGGAGGAGTTGTCCACCTGCGAGAACTTGTCGAAGACAGCCTCGAGCTTTTCGGCCGGAATTCCGATGCCGGTGTCCTTGACCCGCAATGTCAGCGCCAGAAAGGCATTGGGCCTGGGTTCCACGCTCAGCTCGAGCAGGACATGGCCGACCTCGGTGAACTTGATCGCATTGCCGACGAGGTTGGTGACGATCTGGCGCACCCGACCGACGTCGCCGACGACGCGCGAGGTCAGCGACGGATCGATCCTGACGATCAGTTCCACATCCTTTTCGGCGGCGCGCGCGGACACGAGCGTTGCCACATCCTCGATCGTCTCGCGGATGTCGAAGGGCGCGTCATCGAGCACCATCTGCCCCGCGTCGATCTTGGAGAAGTCGAGAATATCGTTGATGATGGACAGCAGCGCGTTGCCGGACTTGACGATGATGTCGGTGAACGTCCGCTGGCGGGTGTCGAGCTCCGTGCGCGACAGGAGCTCGGCCATGCCCAGCACGCCGTTCATCGGCGTGCGGATCTCGTGGCTCATATTGGCGAGGAATTCGGACTTGGCGCGATCGGCGATTTCCGCCTTGCCCAGCAACTGCTGCAGTTCGGCCTCGCGGTTCTTCGCTTCGGTGATGTCCGTGTAGGTCACGATCATGGTTTCATCAGCGCCCGGCTTGGCATCGATGCGAAGCCACCGGCCGGTCCGCGATTGCCGTTCCAGGGTGTGCGGTATGCGGTTGCGGTGCCAGTCGATGATCCGGTCGCGGACGGCGATGGCTTCATCGCCCTCCCCGTATTCGCCGCGTTCGGCAAAGAAGTGAAACAGGCTTTCCGTCGATGAGCCGATGCGGACGATGTCGCCGGAAATTCCAACCATGTCGAGGAACGCCTGGTTGAAGAACTGGACCTCGCCGTGACTGAAGATGAAAAGGCCCTGCGCCATCGCATCTGCCGCGTCATGCATCAGCACCGCGGCCTGCTCGACTTCACTGCGCGCCTGATTGAGCTCGCGCTCGCGCTGCTTGAGCTCGGTGATGTCGTAATAGGACACCAACCGCTTGCCGTCCGACAAGGCGCGCACGGAATAGATCACCGTCCGTCCGTCGGCGCGCGAGAACTCGCGCGGCTCGACATAACCCTTCGATATCTCCGCAAGCCGTGACTCGACATAGTCTTCCCACTCCTCCTGGGCGACGGCGTAGATCTCGTTGTGACGGTTGACGTCGATGAACTGCCGGAACGGCTTGCCGATCACGTCGTCGCGCGGCTGAAGCTTCCAGATCCGGAAAAAGGCGGTGTTTGCCAGTTCGACGCTGAGATCGCGGTCGACGACGACCACGCCCATCTGCATGGCGTCGAGCGTGCTCTCCAGGTCGGAGCGGTGCAGTTCGGCAATACGCCGGGCTTCGAAGACCTCATTCTCGCGCCACTTCAGCGCCGTGATGTCGAGGGTCGAGCCCAGCAGAAACCGCTGGCCCTTCGGATCGATGAAACAGGTCTTGTGGTCGAGAAGCGTCAGCGTCTCGCCGTCTGGCGTGGACAGCGGCACTTCGACCTCGCGGTCGCCCTTGCCGTCCATGACCTCCTTGTCGGCGGCCCGCAGCGCCAGGCCCTGGTCCCCGAAGAGCGCAAAGTCGTCCTTGCCGATCACCTCTTCGCGGGAGAGACCGGTCAGCCTGCCGTGCGACCTGTTGACGTAGACATACTGGAAATTCTCATCCTTGACGAAGGTGGTGATCGGCAGGTCATCGAGGATCGCCCGGTACAGGCTGTTCTCGACAATCTGCTCCTCGAGCAGGATCTCGCGCTGCTTGAGATCGGTGACATCCATGCGCAGGCCAAGGATCGAGCCATCCGCAAGCCTGTGATTGACCAGCCTGATCCAGCGACCATTGGAGATCTGCTCGATACTGGCTTCATTGTAGACATGCTGGGCCCTGGTCCGCTTGGCCACCCATTCCTCACGCGTCGCATCGCTCTTTGCCGGCCAGGATGCCTCCAGCAGCGTCCGGAGCGTCATGCCGGGTTCAAGCCGGTAGGCGCCGTCGCTGAGGGCCTGCATGGCTGGATTCACATAGATGAGCGTGTCATCGGGGTCGTACATGACAACGCCGATGTCGATGCTGTCGAACACTTCCCGCAACCGCGCGGTGACGCGGCCGGCCGGCCCGGCCACAGCGGCCGGCTGCGCCGGACTGGTAACCGAGACCCGGTCGGCGGCGCGGCGGATGAGACCGCCGCAGGGCAGGTGCTGCTCCTCCCAAGGACCGGCCGCAGCCCTGTAGCCGGCGCTTGCGGCGACCAGCCGGCCCTGGCGGTCAAACACGCCCATGGGCTGCCTGGCCTGCTCGATCGCCGACTTGAGCAGATCGTAGTCACCGCGCAGCACGACATCGGCATTGTCCGGATCAAAGGCCGACCCGCCTGACTGGGCCGGCGCGCCGGTCTCGAACCGCACTCCGGCGATGGTCTCGAAATGGCCGACGATGAAGAGTTTACCATTGGCCTGGCGTTCGCGGCGGATGCGGATCCGGTAGCGGCCGTCCTTAGCCGGGTGGGAAAACAGCGCGACCTGATCCTTGCCGAAGACAAGCGTGCGGCGTTCCTTCTCGTCGCGGTCGTTCTGTTCGCCCGGTTCGAAGCTCTGCTGGCTCTTGGAGCCGATCAGATCGGCCGGGTCCAGATTCCACAGTTCAGCATAGGCCTTGTTGACAGCATAGTAGCGCAGTTCGGAGTCCTTGATGAAGGCCGGCTGCGTGTCGCGGCTGACGGCGGTGCAGGCGTCGGCGAGGGCGCTGTCACTGTCATCCATCATGTGCCTGCCCTGCCCCATGTCATCCGTCCGAATTGAATCTTGATTTCCGCCGGTCCACCCTGCCCGTTACATTTAAAGAAACGGTTAACCATGTGAGAACCGGGTCGGGCGCGTCTTTCGGGCGCAAATCCGGAACGACGGAAATATCGCACGGGATCACGACGGCGAATGACGCAAGACGGCTTGCGGCCCCGCAGACTCCGGCATAGCGTCCGATCAGAGAAGACCCGCCGCCGAGGGCTCATGCAGGGCCAGGCTGGCAGGCGAACAGGGAAAAGGACACCCCGAATGAGCTCAATGGACGAGATCCTGCCGGCCGCTATCGAGAACACCTCCGGCGACCCTGAACGGCGGCGCCGGACCACGGGCGGACGCGGCGGCGACCGCGGCAAGGGGCGCAAGGCGCCGGTCACGCTGCGCTATCGGTCGATCCTGAACACGCAGGAACCGTCGCTGCTGCTGTCGCCCGAAGGAATTGACGCCATTCACGAGGCGTCGCTGACCGTGCTTGAGGAAACCGGCATGGACTTCATGCTGCCGGAAGCCCGCGAGCGGCTCAAGGCCGCCGGCGCCGATGTCCGGCCCGGCGTCGAGCGGGTCCGCCTCGATCGGGCGCTGGTGATGGAGATGGTGGGCCACGCCCCCGGTCCGTTCACGCTGCATGCCCGCAATCCGGAGCGCAACGTCCGGATGGGCGGCCGCAACATGGCCTTCGCCCAGGTGGCCTCCGCACCCTACTGCTCGGATCGCGACCACGGCCGCCGCACCGGTACCCAGGAGGATTTCCGCAACCTGCTCAGGCTGGCGCAATCCTACGACATCATCCATCTGTCGGGCGGCTATCCTGTGGAGCCCACCGACATTCATGCCTCCATCCGGCATCTCGACTGCCTGTCGGACTTCATCAAGCTGACCGACAAGCCCTACCATGCCTATTCGCTGGGCAGGGAGCGCAATCTCGATGCGCTGGAAATCGCCCGGATCGGCCGCGGCATCACGGCCGAGCAGATGGAGCTCGAGCCGTCGCTGTTCACCATCATCAACGCCTCCTCGCCGCTGCGCTACGACAACCCGATGCTGCAGGGCATCATCGAGATGTCCTCACGCAATCAGGTCGTCGTGGTCACGCCGTTCACGCTGGCGGGCGCCATGGCGCCGGTGACCGTGGCGGGCGCGCTGGTGCAGCAGAACGCCGAGGCACTGGCGGGCATCGCCTTTACCCAGATGGTTCGCCCCGGCTCTCCGGTGATGTATGGCGGCTTCACCTCCAATGTCGACATGAAATCCGGCGCCCCGGCCTTCGGCACGCCCGAATACATGAAGGCGGTGATTGCCGGTGGCCAGCTGGCCCGACGCTACGGCGTGCCCTACCGCACCTCGAACACCTGCGCGGCCAACACGCTCGACGCCCAGGCCGCCTATGAATCGATGATGTCGCTGTGGGCCGTCGTGCAGGGCGGCGGCAATTTCGTCATGCACGCCGCGGGCTGGACCGAGGGAGGGCTGACGGCCTCGTTCGAGAAGTTCATCCTTGATGTCGACATGCTGCAGATGGTGGCCGAATTCCTCGCGCCGCTCGATGTCAGCGAAGAGGCGCTTGCCATGGACGCGATCCGCGAAGTCGGCCCCGGCGGCCACTATTTCGGCACCCAGCACACGCTCGACCGCTACGAGACGGCGTTCTATTCGCCGATCCTGTCGGACTGGCGCAATTTCGAGAGCTGGAGCCTCGCCGGCCAGCCGACGACCTTCGACCACGCCAACCGGGTGTTCAAGGAAACGCTCGCCAGCTACCAGCAGCCGCCGCTCGACCTGGCCATCGAAGAGGAACTCGATGCGTTCGTCGCCCGGCGCAAGGCCGAAGGCGGCGTGCCGACCGATTTCTGAACGGCGTTACCGGGGGCGGCTGCTCAGGCGGGCAGCCGCGGCTTGCGGTTGGTGAGCCAGACACCCACGACAACGATGACGGTGCCCACGATCAGCGGCAGGGTGATCTCCTCGCCGAAGAACGCCCAGCTCTGCACCGCCACTGTCGGCGGCACGAGGTAGATGAGCGAGGCCGCCCGGGAAACCTGACCGCGGCGGATCAGGTAGAGAAGCAGCGCGATCGAGACCAGCGACAGGCCGAAAACCGACCAGGCCATGGCGAGGATGAATTCCAGCGTCCAGTCGATCCGCATCGGCTCGATCAGCCAGGCCATCGGCAGGGTAACGGCGAAGGCGCCCAGATACTGCAGTGTTGCGATGGCGCGCAAATCACCCTCCTGCAGGAAGCGCTTCTGGTAAAGGGTGCCACCGGTCACCGAGATCATCGACACCACATTGACCGCCAAAGGCAGCAGGGCCGCGGACAGGACGGCAGCTTCAAGCCGCAGCAGGCCCGGCAGAATGGCGATGGCCAGCCCGACGAAGCCGAGCAGGATGCCAAGCCGCTGACCCTGGGTCAGCCGTTCGCCGACCAGAACCGGCGCGACCATCGCGGTCATGATCGGCTGCAATGCGGCGATCAGGCCTGAGATCGATGACGGCACGCCGTGGGAGATCGCCCACCAGACGCCGCCAAGATAGATGCCGTGCAGAAAGACGCCGGACACTATGGCATGGGCCCAGCCTGAGCGGGTCGTCGGCCACAGGGCACCGGTGGCCAGGACGATGACTCCGAACACCGCGATCGCCAGGGCATAGCGGAGACTGAGGAAGGTCAGCGGATCGGCGTGGGGCGCTGCATATTTGGCGACGATCCAGCCGGTCGACCAGAGCAGCACGAAAAGCGCGGGAGCGATGCGGTCGAGAGTCATGGGAAGGTCCTGCCAGCGGAAGAAGGGCGCGCGGAGCGATAACGCGGCCATTGCCACGGCGCAAGCGCCAACCACCGCCGGCACTCCTCACATCCGCGCGGTGCATCAGGCAAGACCGATCTCATGCGGGCCGGCCGCCTTGGCCGCCGCTTCGCCGCGCCGAGGAAAGAGATCCGCTTTCAAGGGAACGCTTAAGCGCCTGATGTGTTGAATAAGCAACAAGCACACAGGAAAGCCGACCTTGCAGCTCCACGGCGGCGATCGCGCATGGATCTTGCATTCTCATCGTTGTTGCGCTCATATGATGGACAAAAGGGGAGCAAAATTGCCATTTGATGAAATGATCACCGCGGACAACAGTCCGCGTCCGCCCTACAAGGGCTACTTTGACTGGTATTCCCAACAGAAGACCAGTGATCTCTTGAAGAAGTCGCGCGACGCTGAGGCGATCTTTCGTAAAACCGGCATCACATTCGCAGTCTACGGCAAGGAAGACGCTTCGGAACGGGTGATCCCGTTCGACATCGTTCCACGCATCATCTCGGGTTCCGAATGGCGGAGGCTGGCGCAGGGCATCGAGCAGCGGGTCATGGCGCTCAACGCCTTTCTCGACGACATCTACCACAAGCAGGAAATCATCAAGGCAGGCCGCGTCCCGCGCCACCTGATCGAACAGAATGCCGCGTTCCTGCCGGAGATGATCGGCATGCGACCGCCGGGCGGCGTCTACACCCACATCATCGGCACCGACATCGTGCGCACCGGCGAGAACGAATTCTACGTGCTCGAGGACAATGCGCGCACCCCATCGGGCGTCTCCTACATGCTCGAGAACCGCGAAACCATGATGCAGATGTTCCCGGAGCTGTTCAACAAGAACCGCGTGCGTCCGGTCGAGAACTACCCGAAGCTGCTGCGCCAGAGCCTCGCCGCCGTGGCGCCGCCGGGCTGCTCGGGCAAGCCGCGGGTGGCGGTGCTGACGCCGGGCATCTACAACTCGGCCTATTACGAACATGCCTATCTCGCCGACCAGATGGGTGTCGAGCTCGTCGAAGGCTCCGACCTCCGGGTGATGGACGGCAAGGTGTGCATGCGCACCACCCAGGGCTATCAGGCGATCGACGTGCTGTATCGCCGGGTCGACGACGACTTTCTCGATCCGCTGACCTTCCGTCCCGACTCCACGCTCGGCGTGCCGGGAATCATGGATGTCTACCGCGCCGGCAACATCACGATTGCCAATGCGCCGGGCACCGGAATTGCCGATGACAAGGCGATCTATTCCTACATGCCGGAGATCGTCGAGTTCTACACCGGCCGCAAGGCGATGCTCGAAAACGTGCCGACCTGGCGCTGTTCGGAAGCAGACAGCCTGAAATATGTGCTCGAACACCTGCCGGAACTTGTGGTCAAGGAGGTGCACGGCTCAGGCGGCTACGGCATGCTGGTCGGGCCGACATCGAGCAAGCGCGAATGTGCCGATTTCGCCGCCAAGCTGAAGGCGAGGCCCTCGAACTACATCGCGCAACCGACCCTGGCGCTTTCGACCGTCCCCATTCTGGTCAAGAAGGGCATTGCGCCCCGGCATGTGGACCTTCGACCCTTCGTGCTGGTGTCCGACACCATCAAGATCATCCCAGGCGGGCTCACGCGCGTCGCCCTGAAAGAAGGTTCACTCGTGGTCAACTCCAGCCAGGGCGGAGGCACCAAGGATACCTGGGTGCTGGAGGACTAGGCCATGCTGGGAAGAACCGCCAACGGACTGTTCTGGATGTTCCGCTTCATCGAGCGCGCCGAAAACACCGCGCGCCTGATCGACGCCGGGCTGCGCATGTCGCTCACCCGCATGCACGGCCATGAGGACGAATGGGATTCGGTGCTGCGCAGCGCCGGAGTGATCGACGCCTACAAGGCCCTGCACCCGGTGGTGACCTCCGGTGATGCGGTCAATTACCTGCTGCGCGAGAAGACCAACCCGTCGAGCATCTATTCCGCCATTGAATCGGCCCGCAACAACGGCCGCATGGTCCGGACGGCGCTGACGCGCGAGGCATGGGAAGCCACCAACGAGTTCTATCTCGAACTCAAGACCCTGCTGGCCCGGAAGATCCCGGAAAGCCACATGCCGGAGATCATCGACATCATCAAGCGGCGAACGGGGCTCATACGCGGCGCCTTCCACGGCACCATGCTGAGGAACGAGATCTACAATTT
The DNA here is from genome assembly GCF_003182275.1 of Hoeflea marina. Taxonomy (GTDB): domain Bacteria; phylum Pseudomonadota; class Alphaproteobacteria; order Rhizobiales; family Rhizobiaceae; genus Hoeflea; species Hoeflea marina. The sequence goes on along the minus strand of NZ_QGTR01000002.1, from coordinate 449,080 downwards.
CTCCCGCATCGGCACCTTCATCGAACGCGCCGACAACACCGCCCGCATCCTCGACGTCAAGTATTACGTGCTGCTGCCGGCGGCATCCTATGTCGGCTCCTCGCTCGACAACGTGCAGTGGGAGTCCATCCTTCGCTCGGTGTCGGCGCACCGGTCCTATGGATGGGTCTATGACGAGGATTACAATCCGGTCAACATCGCCGATTTCCTGATCCTGAATGGCCGGATGCCGCGTTCGCTTGCCTACTGCTACAGCAAGATCAACGCCAATCTGGGCTACCTGTCGCGCGAATACGGCAGCAGCCATGACGCGCACCGGACAGCGGCGCGGATCCAGGGCATACTGGACAATCGCGAAATCCGCCAGATCGTCGACAGCGGCCTGCACGAGTTTCTTGAAGACTTCATCGGCCAGAACAACCGCCTCGGCAACGAGATCGGGCAGGCCTACCAGTTTTACCAGGCCTGATATCCATGTTGCTCAAGATTTCCCACACGACGGACTACATCTATGGCGCGCCGGTGAGCTATGCGCTGCAGCGGCTCCGGCTCACGCCGCAGGACAATTCGCTGCAGACGGTCAAATCCTGGCAGAGCGCGGTCGAAGGCGGCAGCATCGAGGCGCGCTACCGCGACCAGTTCGACAACCTGGTGGAACTGGTGAGCGCCCACCGCAACACCTCGGCAATCCGGGTGATCGCGTCCGGCATTGTCGAGACCAACGACAAGGCGGGCGTGCTGGGCGCCCACCGCGGCTACATGCCGCTCTGGCTCTACCAGCGCGAAACCGCCCTGACCAAGCCCGGCAAGCACATCCGTGAACTGGCGCGGACGCTGCCCAAGACCGGCGACCTCGATCAACTGCATCTGCTGATGAACGCGATCCATGACAAGATGACCTATATCACCGGTGCCACCCATACCGAGACGCTGGCGGAGGAAGCGCTCGCCGACGGCCATGGCGTGTGCCAGGACCACGCCCACGTGTTCGCGGCCGGCGCCAGGCTGCTCGGCTTCCCGTCGCGCTATGTCTCGGGCTATCTGCTGATGGACGGCCAGGTCGAGCAGGTCGCCAGCCATGCCTGGGCACAGGCCTATATCGAGTCGCTGGGCTGGGTCGGCTTCGATCCGGCCAACGACATGTGCCCGGACGACCGCTACGTCTATCTGGCCTACGGGCTGGATTACCGCGACGCGGCCCCGATTTCCGGTATTCGCACCGGTCAGGGCGACGAAGCGCTTGCAGTTTCCATCACCGTGGAGCAATAGGGAATCTTAACAAGGATTCGCCTCTTCATGACCTATTGCGTCGGGCTTCGCCTCAACCATGGCCTCGTGTTCATGTCCGACACGCGAACCAATGCAGGCGTCGACAACATCTCCACATTCCGGAAGATGTACACCTGGGAAATGCCGGGCGAGCGGCTGTTCACGCTGATGTCGGCGGGCAATCTCGCCACAACCCAGACCGTGGTGAGCATGCTCGAGGAGCACACCAAGGCGGCCGAGCACCGCAAGACCGGCATCATGGAAGCACCGTCGATGTTTCTGGCGGCGCAGATGGTCGGCGAGATGGTGCGCGAGGTGATCAAGTCTTCGGCCGCCGGCGGACTGCAGAGCGAGGCATCCTTCGGCGCCACCTTCATCTTCGGTGGCCAGGTGGCCGGCGGCGCGATGCGGATGTTCATGATCTATCCCGAAGGCAACTTCATCGAGGCCACCGACGACAATCCGTTCTTCCAGATCGGCGAGCACAAATACGGCAAGCCGATCCTGGTGCGCGCCTACGATCCGGACATGAGCTTCGAGAAGGCGGCCAAGCTGCTGCTGGTGTCGTTCGATTCCACGCTCAGGTCCAACCTCTCTGTCGGCCTGCCGCTCGACATGCAGTTCTACGCGAAGGACAGCGTGAAGAAGGGCTATGAGAAGCGCATCACCGAGAACGACCCCTACTACCGGCAGATCTCCGATGGCTGGTCGAATGCGCTTCGGATGGCTTTCGACAGCCTGCCGGATTTTGTTCAGGCCTGAGCTATTCCGCGGCGCTGCGGACGCTCAATCCGCCCGCCTGCTCCAGAAACGCAACCACGTCATCGATGCCTGCTCCGCGGCGCATGTCGGTGAACACATGCGGCCGGCCGGCGCGCTGGCGGGTGGCGTCGCGCTCCATCACGCCCAGATCGACATCGACATGGGGCGCCAGATCCATCTTGTTGATGATCAGCAGGTCGGAACGCGTGATGCCGGGGCCGCCCTTGCGCGGGATCTCCTCCCCCTGGCAGACCGAGATCACATACAATGTTATGTCGGCAAGATCCGGCGAGAAGGTGGCTGCGAGATTGTCGCCGCCCGATTCAATGAAGACGACGTCGAGATCGGGATGGCGGGCGCGCATCTCGGCGATGGCAGAGAGATTGAGCGAGGCGTCCTCGCGGATGGCGGTGTGCGGGCAGCCGCCGGTCTCCACGCCGATGACGCGATCGGACGGCAGCGCCTGCATGCGCACCAATGCCTCCGCGTCCTCGCGGGTGTAGATGTCGTTGGTGATGACGGCGAGCGACCAGCGACCGCGCATGGCCTTGCACAATTTGTCGGTCAGCGCCGTCTTGCCCGAGCCGACGGGGCCGCCGATGCCGACGCGCAGGGGTCCGTTGAGTGATGTCATGTCCGGAAGATCCGCGAGTTGAGGGTTTCATGACGCATGGCTGCGATGTCCGCATTGAGCGCGGCACCGCCGAGATCGTCAAGGCTTGATTGGGCGGCGCGGCCGGCGGTCGTCGCGATCGGGGCCTCAAGCGAAGCCAGAACCTGCACCCCGGACACCTGCCCCAGCCGCATCAGCCTGAGTGCGGCCTGCACCTGATTGGCGGAAAAGGCGTGCAGGAAGGCGGCAAGGGTCTGTTCCAGCGGCATCGCCGATGCGCCGGCCACCGCGCCGACAGCAACCGGCCAGGCACAGCCGCCGGCGAGCTGTTCGTGCACGGGCAGCGGCCAGGCTCGCGAGGCGGCAAGAAAGGCCTCGCCCTGGTTCATGGTTTCCAAATGGCGTTCGGCGGATCCGGCCAACGCTTCGGCCAGATCGCATACCGGCGTCAGATCGCCTCCCTCGCCAGCCAGCCGCCAGCTTTCCGCCAGCAGCACCGCGTCATTCCAAGCCGAGCCGTGACCGAGCAGGGTCTCGATCCAGTCGCGGAGCGCTCCGGCATCGGCCACCCGGGCGTCCGCCACCGCCTGTTCCAGCCCGTGGCTGTAATTGAAGCCGCCGACGGGAAAGGTCGGCGACAGCCAGGTCATGAGGCGGATGAGATCCAGGGTCCGGGTCATGAGATTCTGCCGATCCGGCTGCGCAGGAGCTCAACGAGTTCCGGCTGCATGAACACATAGGTGTCAGGGACATCGAGGCAGATGATGCGCTTGCCCGCCAGCTTGCCGGAGAATTTCCGCCTGAGCCGGGCCAGTTGCCTCTTCTCCATGACCACCAGATGGGTCGCCCAACCGATCTGTTCATCCGCGAGCGGGCTGTCGGCGTCATCGCCCAGCCCTGCGGCATCGGTTTCCCAGCCTTCGAGCGGGGCAAAGATTTCGGCCGCCGTCGGGCTGCGGTGCCGGCACTTGCCGCAGATGAACAAGATCCGCCTCAAGCATCGTTCTCCGCGGAGCCCTGGCTGTCGTCCTGCCGGTGCCGGCGCCATTGTTCTGCCGCTTCCGCCAGCGTCGATCCCCGATGGCTCTTCATCCACGCCATGAAAGGGCGGTCAAACCGGAAATGCTCGCCGATCTCACGCGTGAAGAACCGGCGCACATTCTGGGTGTTGCGGTAGGCGGCGTCGATCCGCGTCGAGGGCTCGAGCGGAGCGCTGTGCCAGTCAAGCGGCGACCTCTCAGTCATGGCTATGCCCGTGATCGTGGCGGTGCCCGGCGTCGCCATGATCGTGCTCGGCTGCGCGATGATCTCCGCCTTGCCCATGGCCATGACCGTGACCGCCATGGCCGCCATAGGCGCCTCCCTCCGGATCGAAGGCCGCATCGATGTCGCTGACCGTCGCGCCCAGGCCCTCGAGCATTGCGCGGATGACGTGATCGCGGCGCAGCGTGATGACCGTGCCGGAGATCTCGGCGGGCAGATGGCGGTTGCCGATCTGCCAGGCCAGCGTGAGCAGGTGGCGCGGATCGCGGCCAGTCACCTGCATCAGCCTCTCCGGCGCTGCGCGCACCTCGATGACGCGGCCGTCATTGAGCACCAGGCCGTCGCCGTGACGCAACAGCCGCGCCGCGGGAAGATCGAGCAGAAAGTCGATCACCGACCCGTTGGCGGTCCGGTCCGTCGTCATCATCATCCGTCGCCGGTGACGCGCGGACTCGTCAAGCGTGATGGTGGCGGCGGGATCGCGGAAATCGCGGGTGACGGATGCTGCGGTCAGTCGGTTGCTCTGCATCCGTCAATCAAACAGCAATTTCTCGATCTTATCCACGGGGTGGCCCGTCAAATCCTTGTTTATTTCGGCAATGATCCTCCCGGTGACGGCATCGCTGAGTTCCTTGCGCATCGCGCCCAGCACCGAAGGCGGGGCAACGACGATCAACTGATCGAACCTGCCGGCCTGGACATGCTCTTCAAGCATGGAGGCGATGTCGCGGGCAAAATCCTCCTTGGCCAACTGGTGCCAGTCGGTCTCCTGGACCGCGCTGCGATGGCTGCCGCCCATGCCGTCCGACAGGCGGCCGGGCCGTTCTACACCCTGCTCGGCGGTGGACGGGTTTCTCTGCTCGAGGCCGCCGACCACCTGCAAGGCAGGCTCCGAAGGCGTTCCGGCATTGACGAGAAACAGCGCCTTGCCGCCGTCGGCGATGACAACCCACCCCTTATGCTTCAAACGAATGCCAGACATTTCAACCTCCTGAGACAATGATTCCAGTGGCTTCACATTACGCCGCCAATGCAGCAGGAAAATGATCCGCATCAGGGACCCATCGGCTCAGGCGACCAAGCCCGGAACGGTCAGGCGGCAAATATCCCCGAAACGGGGAACATCGCCAGCGGCATGTGCTCGCAGGTGACTGCCAGCAAGGAACCGCTCGCATCGATATCGAGCCCCTTGGGTCCGCCTTCGGCGCGGTTGCAATGTCCCCTGAGAAAGGTCTCCTGATCCATCACCCCGACCGAACGGACGGCGGCCCTGCGGCCTGACCAGGTGGCATCGTCGGAGGTAAAGAGGCAGACTCGCGGAGCGCCGGCGTCGGCGACATAGAGCCGGCGCCCATCAGGAGAAAAGCGCAGACCGTGAGGAAACATCACGCCCGTGAGTTCGCCGGCCGGGGCCGAGGCCGGGTTCAGTGGCCCGTGACGGTCGAAGATCAGCACACTGCTGGTGTTGTGATTGCTGACGGCGAGCCAGCGCCGGTCATCACTGAGCGCGATGCCATCGGGGATGTCGAGACGATTGCGGAGCAGGATGCGGTTGTCGGCGCGGCCCAACCGGTTGTTGAGGTCAAGGACATGGCGGGTGACGCGACGCTTGTAGTTGTCGCAGGCGAGCAGTTCGACCCTGCCGTCCGAATTGCCTGCCACACACACGGATCCGGGATTGCGCAACCTGCGCAGCAGATTGGCGCGACGGATGCTGCGAACCGGCTGCAAGTCGAATGTCCGGCCGCCGCAGTGGCCCGGGGGCAACTGGAAGATCTCGATCGCACCCACGCGATTGGCGACGACCAACCGGTCGTTGCCGATGAAATCGAAGCCGTGCGGCTCGCGCAATTGTGGCGATCTGATCTCGATATGGTCGGTTATTCGAACGACAGGGAGAGCTGCCGACACGTCGATAGAGACATCGAAAACAAGACAGCAGTCCGCCGCAAATCCGGCCAGGGCCAGGCGCCGATTGTCTGGAGAGAAGCGAATGTCCTCGGTGCGGCCGGTGCGAGACAACGCCTCTTCAGCGCTTCTCGAAACCTGGAGCTGCAGCGGTCTGGCCGTTGCATGCGCCTCACCCGCAGACACCGATGTCGCACTGTTCATCTGTTCCGCCACCGCGCCACGCCACTCTCCCCTGGCAAAGCTCTTCCTGCCTGCGCCAATCTGGCACATCCGGCCAGCACTTGAACAGGGAAATGGCCGGTCGGGAAAACGGCTCAGCGGAACGGCGATGGCCCGCGCAACAGCGACAACCGGGCCTGCATGCCGATCCGGGGATGCCCGGTCGGCTCTTCGGTCATTTCGTCAGAGGCGGTCGAGCAGATCGCGAATGGCCTGCTGGCGGGTTGTGCCGCGGGCATGGAACGCATTCTCGGGCGTATGGGCAAGACGATCGGCCTGGGTGGCGAAGCTGATGGAGAGGGCGGCGGCGTCGAAGAAACGGCGAACGCGGCTTGGGCTGGAAGCGGTCATGGCAGTTTTCCTTGGTTGCAGCGCAACAATAGTCCCATATTGCACCGCAGCAAAACGTCAATTGGGTGGGGCAGCCATGCGACCGGAGCATGGCTCGAGCACATGGCGACCCCGCCAGGCAGCGCCGTCCCTAAAGCACATCGCGTGAATTCGCATTCTCGCGATGTGCTTTAGCTCTTTATAATTATGCATGTCGTGATCCCGAAACCGCTTCACACTTTCGGGCGACATGCATTAGTCAGGCAGAAAGTCCGGATCGAGAATCTCGACAATCGAGAAAGGACATATCTCCGGGAATGCCTCATAGGCCATTCCGGTTTCGGTCGCGGCTTTGACCCGGCCCTCGACATAAGCGCCTGCAAGTTCTTGCTGCGGCCCGGACTTCAGGCTGGGATTTTCGTCCAGAACCCGCAGCAACCGTCGCCGCTGCTCGCCAAGCGTCGCTTCCCATGACCTGGTGCGGCAATAAGGCTGGAACTTCCACTTCAGCAGATGCTGCAACACCACAGCCAGGCGGCTTTCGATCTCACGCTTTTCACTGCGTCCCAAGCTCTCGATCTCCTCGGCCAGGTTCTCGCGATCAAGCTGGTCGAGCTTTCCATCCCGCAGGAGCGCGGCCTGCTCGACCGACCACTGATGGTAATCGGCCTGGTAGGGTGTCGGCTTGGTGATCGGCGCAATCCTGTTCATCCTGTCAGTATAGCCCAATTGCAGCGGCTAGAACAGAAAGTACCTCTGCGCCATGGGCAATACCGTTGCCGGCTCGCAGGTGAGCAGCACGCCGTCGGCGCGAACCTCGTAGGTCTCCGGATCGACCTCGATGTGCGGCATGGCATCGTTGAGGATCATCGAGGCCTTGGAGATGCCGCCGCGGGTGTTTTCCACCGCCACCATCTGCTTTTCGGTGCCCAGCTTGTGATGGAGTCCGTCCTCGATCGCCGCCTGGCTGACGAAGGTGACCGAGGTGCTGGTGCGCGCCTTGCCGTAGGCGCCGAACATCATCCGGTAATGCACCGGCTGCGGCGTCGGGATCGAGGCGTTCGGGTCCCCCATCGGAGCCGCCGCGATCATGCCGCCGAGCAGCACCATGTCCGGCTTGACGCCGAAGAAGGCCGGGTTCCACAGCACCAGGTCGGCGCGCTTGCCCACTTCGATCGAGCCGATGTGTTTCGACATGCCCTGGGCGATGGCCGGGTTGATGGTGTATTTGGCGATGTAGCGGCGGACGCGGAAATTGTCATTCTCGCCGGTCTCCTCCGGCAACGGGCCGCGCTGGCGCTTCATCTTGTCGGCCGTCTGCCAGGTGCGGATGATCACCTCGCCGACGCGGCCCATGGCCTGGCTGTCGGAGGCGATGATCGAAAACGCGCCCATGTCGTGCAGGATGTCCTCGGCGGCGATGGTCTCCTTGCGGATGCGGCTTTCGGCAAAGGCGATGTCCTCGGGGATCGAGGCGTCGAGGTGGTGGCAGACCATCAGCATGTCGAGATGCTCGGCGATGGTGTTGACCGTGTAGGGCCGGGTCGGGTTGGTCGAGGACGGGATGATGTTGGGAAGGCCGCAGACCTTGATGATGTCGGGAGCGTGGCCGCCGCCAGCGCCCTCGGTGTGGAAGGCGTGGATGGTGCGGCCCTTGATGGCGCTGACCGTGCCCTCGACGAAGCCGGATTCGTTGAGCGTGTCGGTGTGGATCATCACCTGGATGTCGTATCTGTCGGCGACCGAGAGGCAGTTGTCGATCGCCGCGGGCGTGGTGCCCCAGTCCTCGTGCAGCTTGAGCGAACAGGCGCCGCCGAGGATCATCTCCTCCAGCGCCTCGGGACGCGAGGCGTTCCCCTTGCCGGAGAAGCCGAGATTCATCGGGAAGGCGTCGGCGGCCTCGATCATGCGGGCGAGATGCCAGGGGCCCGGCGTGCAGGTGGTGGCGAGCGTGCCGTGCGCCGGGCCGGTGCCGCCGCCGAGCATGGTGGTGAGCCCGCTCATCAGCGCCTCCTCGATCTGTTGCGGGCAGATGAAATGGATGTGGCTGTCGAAACCGCCGGCGGTGAGGATCTTGCCCTCGCCGGCAATCGCCTCGGTGCCGGGTCCGACGATGATGTCGACGCCCGGCTGGGTGTCGGGATTGCCGGCCTTGCCGATGGCGCAGATGCGGCCGTCCTTCAGCCCGATATCGGCCTTGTAGATGCCGGTGTGGTCGACGATCAGCGCGTTGGTGATCACCGTGTCGACGGCGCCGTCGGCGCGTGTCACCTGGCTCTGGCCCATGCCGTCGCGGATCACCTTGCCGCCGCCGAACTTGACCTCCTCGCCATAGGTGGTGAGATCCTTCTCGACCTCGATGAACAGCTCCGTGTCGGCAAGCCGCACCCTGTCGCCGGTGGTCGGACCGTACATGGCGGCATAGGCAGCGCGGGAAATGGTGGCGGGCATGGGTCTGTCCTCAATCCTGGATGATGCGTTTGATCTTGATTGCGACCGCCAGCGAGACCGCGTGCAGAAATTTCGGCATGCCGATGTGATGGCGGGCGATGTCGGTGAGATACCGCGCGGTTTCCTCGACCGATGCGCCGTTGCGCATCATGGCCGTGGCCTGATCGGCATAGGCGTCGTATTCATCCATGGCGCAATCGATGATGTTGATGCCGATCGGGTCCCATTCATCCCACAGCAGTTCACGGATCACCGCCCGCTGATTGCGCCAGTGCTGCTTCTGGTCGGAGCTGTCGGGCAAATGGTTCATGGCTCATCCGTCCTGTCTCAACGGTTGGGTTTGGCGTGGCTGGTCACTGCAGGCCTTCCATGGCCGCCTTCAGTTCGGCGATCCGTTCATTGGTCATGCGCGCCAGGCAGAGGCTGCCGAGCATCGGCTGCATGGTGCCGCCGAAGGCGGCGTAGGCCTCGTATTCGCACTGGGCATCGCGGAATGAGATCCAGGCGTGCTGGGCGGCGCGCAGCGCCTGCAGGGTGGTCGGCACGCCCATGGATCTCGCCTGGTCGGCGACACTTTCGTCATTCGCCTTGGCGGCGGCGACGACCGACGGCCAGAGCGCATTGAGCGCCTGGTCTGCCGTCTCGTAGTCGACGCCGGCGCAATAGGTCATCGACATCTGGTCCTGCGGGTCGTTGCAGTCGGGCAGATCCTCGGCGAGCGACGCCGCCACAGGAAGCAGCCCCGCGACGGCCAGACCAAGCAAGGTTGCCTTCGATACGGGGCGGCTCATGGGATCACCCGCTTGACCAGCCGCTTGCGGTTGGCGCGCGCCTTGGTCGTCAGCGACTTCGTCGCCGCCGAGACGATTTCGTCCATACGGCCGCCGCGCATCGCCGTCACGGTGGCGGCGGTGGCTGCCTTGGCGAAGGCGGGGTGCTTTTCCGACATCATCCGGTCGTTCTCCGAGGTCTCCACCGGCCACATGCCGGCCATGCCCAGCATCCGCATGGTGACGACGGCCTGGGTCTCGACGGCGAGCGCGCCAAGTTCCATGCTCGAGCGCCAGAGATCAAACGGGCTTGCCTTGCGCCGCGCCATCAGAGCCTGCCCATGATCTTCTGCTGGAAACCGTAGACGGTACGGCCGCCCGACAACGGCACCAGGGTGACGTCGCGCTCCTGGCCCGGCTCGAACCGGACGGCAGTGCCGGCGGCGATGTCGAGCCGATGGCCGCGCGCCTGATCGCGGTCGAAGGCGAGCGCCTCGTTGGTCTCGAAGAAATGGTAGTGGCTGCCGACCTGAACGGGACGGTCGCCGGTGTTGGCGACCTTCAGTGTCACGGTCGGCATGCCGGCGTTGAGCGTGATGCTGCCGGGCTGGGTGATGACTTCACCGGGGATCATGGGCATGTTTCCTTGTGCGATGTCTGTCGATTTCGGCCTCGAGCCTGCGGGCTGAGGCGTCGAAGCGGGCGTCAAGGGCAGGTTCGACGTCGCGGCAGACGTCCACGACCCGGCGGGCCCAGTCAAGATAGCGCGCGTTGGCCTTGACCTTGAAGCGCCTGGCCTGAATGCCGATCAACTCCTCCACGTTGGAGATCTTGTCGGCAAGCTTGAGGCGCTTGACGCGCGGACCGGCCGCCGCGGTGTGGCTGACCTGGCGCTCGCGCCGCTCCCGCCCCTTGAGATCGGGCGGATCGGTGACGTCCATCACCAGGTCGGCGATCTCGTCGCCGAATTCTGCGCGGAGGACTGTCTCGGTCACGGCGGTGTCCTCGATGGCGTCATGGAGATAGCAGGCGGCGACCAGCACCGGATCGAAAGGCTCCAGCCCGGCGCAGATGCAGGCGACCTCGGCGAGGTGATTGACATAGGCGTCACCGGCGTCCTGGCGCGTCTCCCCGTCATGGGCGCGCGCAGCGAACATAACCGCCCTGGCAATGGTGCGATGATGGGTGGCCGGGCTATCCACGGCGGGTCCCCAGCCGGCATTTGGTCCGACGCCCGCGGTCTTCGTCACTGCTCAAGCGTCCGCCTGACACATTTCGGGAGGCGGTGAACATCACTCCCGATCGGGACCGTGGGCAATGAACCGGACCGCTTCTGCCTTTCCGGGAAAAGAAGAAGCCCTCTAGGCCATGCGCTTGAGCGCGCAGCCGGGCTTGTCCGACACGACCCGACTTGACGATGGCGGGTACTTTTCCAGAAGCCGGGCGGGCCTGATGGGGCGCGGGCTGAAATTGCCGCCGCAGTTCGGACAGGCCCCTTCCAGCACACCAGCGGCGCAATCGCGGCAGAAGGTGCACTCGAAGCTGCAGATCACGGCCAGCGGGCTTTCCGGCGGCAGATCCCGGTCGCAGCATTCGCAGTTGGGCCGAAGAGCAAGCATCGATTTTTCTCCTTCTTTCCGCGGGCTTGGCGCCGATCCGGTCCAGGCTCCGGCAATGTGGCAGATCGAGAGGTCCGCGGCATCTTCCTGTCATGGAAAGCCCATGAAATGACCTTGAATGTGACCGCAACCATTGTCGCCCGGCACCGTTTTCCTTGTGCCGCCCGACAAGACTCGGGTGGCGACCGGAACTGCAAAAGGAGCAATCCCATGAAACGCATGACCAAGATCCTGACCGTCGCGCTGATGAGTTCATCGTTTGCCGCCGCCCCCGCCCTGGCGGGCTCGCTTGACGCGGACGCGAAGGCCGGCGTGAACAGCGGATCGACCAATGCTGCCGCTGGGACGACGCTGGATACCACCGCGTCGGGCGCCGGCGATCTCGGCCTGAGCACGAGCACCAATGTCGCCGCGCAGGCCGGCGCAAGCGCGGATGAAATCGTCGCCCTGATCAACGCGGACACCGATGCCGCATCCGACATCGGTTCCGTGACCGGGGCAAACGATGTCACCGTCGTCAGCGTCGACGCGGAGGCGGACGGTTCCCAGTCGATTGACAAGGCGGTCAACGCGAACCAGGCGTCGATCTCGGAGCTGCGCCAGTCGATCCAGGCCAACGCCGATGTGTCGGGCAAGCTTGAAGCCGAAGGCGTTGACGTCGCAAGCGTGATTGCCGCCCAGACCGGAGCGGACGGCTCGCTGACCGTCTATGTGCGCTGAGTGCGCTTCTGACCCACACCGAAGGCGCGGGCTCCGGCCCGCGCCTTTTTCAGGCGCGAACGGCGATGCGATGGCGAGGCCGCGGCGCATGGCCTAGCGGATCGGCTCATGCACGGTCACGAGCTTCGTGCCGTCGGGGAAGGTCGCCTCGACCTGGATGTCATGAATCATCTCGGCGATGCCCTCCATCACCTGGGCCCGGCTGATCACGTGCGCGCCGGCTTCCATCAGGTCGGCCACCGCGCGTCCGTCGCGGGCACCTTCGACCACGAAATCGGTGATCAGCGCGATCGCCTCCGGGTGATTGAGCTTGACCCCGCGCTCCAGCCGGCGGCGTGCGACCATCGCCGCCATGGAGACGAGAAGCTTGTCTTTTTCCCTCGGGGTCAGGTTCATGTCGGCGATATCTCTCTCATAGTGACCAGATTTTCGGCAGGCCTGCCTGCTCGTTGAGCAGGCCGATCAGCGGCACAAGGGACTTGCGCAGGGAATAGCTGTCATCGGCGATAATCCTCGCAAGAAGCTTGCCAGTTCCTGCCCGGCGGAGCGCAAATGCGCTGGCGCCGCCAGCCGATCCCACGATCCGCCGCACCGCGTCGAGCCGGTCGGCGGCATCTGGCGCGATCATCAGCACGGTGGCCATGGCGCGTCCGCCGGAGGCCCCGGCCGCACGGCCGAGCATCGCCGCAATATCGGGACCGATGCGGAAATCCTCGGCGTGAACCAGCCGGCCGCCCATGCGGATCCGCCAGCGGTCCTGAAACCGGCCGCTGGTCATCCGTTCGCCCATGGCGAGGCGGCCGAAGACCACCGGCTCCACCATCAGCAGACGCGATTGGCCGGCCAAGTCGATCTCGAAGCGGCGGCTGAGCGCGGCGTGGTCGAACAGGATCGTCTCCTGCGGCAGCCAGGACAGCGACGCCGCTTCACCGATGATGAGCCGGGTGGACACCTCTGCCGGCACCTCGTCGGATGCCTTGTAGGTCTTCTCGCAGGCCTGGGTGGTCAGCGAAACGGCAGTGCCGGACCCGGCCTCGAAGTGCCAGTCCATGCGGTCGCCGCCGGTGAGCCCGCCGGCGGTGTTGATCAGCACCGCCTCGAGAGGATGGCCGGAAACCACGCGCGGCAGGCGGATGCGCGCCGAGCCTTCCTGAAACAGCCGGTCGATGCGCGAGGCGCCACCCGACCATTTCACCGACAGCCGGCCGGCACCGCGGGCCCGCTGATGGCGGAGCGGCGGCAAGGGGTCTGCCTGGGCTGGAATCGGAAACGGCGCTGTCATGGTCAGGATCCTGTCTTCGCGCCGATCATCGGAAAAGCCGGCGGCATGTGCAAGAGGCTTTGCCGCCGGTCCGACCGATTGCCAGGCCGGCTGCGGCGCAACCCGCCGGGTCAGCCGACGGCGCCGCGCAGGGTAAAGGCCAGCAGCAGAATGGCGATGGCGCCGGTCCATGAAGCGACGATCCGGAGCCCCAGCCGGGCAATGCCCGGGGGCAGCAGCATCTGCGGCAAGGAGAAGGCCGCGGCCGAGGCCGCAGTGAAGAAGACGACGCCGAGGACAAGCCCTGCGCCGGTGAAAAAGGTGAGATCGCCGACGGCATGATCGAGCAGCGTGGCAATGACCGCCAGACAGCCGGCAGCCGCAAGGAGCGACCGCATCAGCGCTGCCGACCAGCGCCGCGCCAGTGCGGTCATCAGCGCCAAGGCAATGCCTAGCGCCAGCGCGGGCCAGTGCGGTATGGCGATGCCCGACCGCGCCAGCAGCCACGCCATCAACGGCCCGGCGGCCGTCCCCGCCAGCAGTCCCCAGCCAAGGCGGGTGAAGCGGTTGCTGTCCCAGAGCGCCGCGCAGATCCCGGCGGCGGCGATCAGCAGAAGCGCGGCGGCCACATCGAGCGGCGCGCCGAAACCGGCGGCGAGTTCGTCAAGCGGACTGCCGCCGGCCAGGCCATGGGCGTGGCCGGGCGTGCAGGCCAGCAGCCAGGCCGCCAGCGACGCCGGCAAGGCGGATTGCCGCAGCCGGCACTGGCCAGCCATCATGCATAGCCGAACAGGAAGGCTGCGCCGATGCAGGCAATGACGCCGCCGCCGGCCCGCACCAGCCATTGACCGCCGGGCGCCCGGACCAGAAGGCCGAAGCCGATGCCGGCCAGATGCAGAAGACCGGTGGCGATGACGAAGCCGGCGGCATAGGCGAAGGGGTTGGCGGCCTCGGGAAGCTCGGTGCCGTGGGCATGGCCGTGGAAGACGGCAAAGACGGCGACGAGGATGCCGGCAATCCAGAGCGGCGCCCGCACGGCGAAGGCGACCGCGAGGCCGAGAATGACGCCGGACAGCGCAATCCCGGTCTCCACTGCGGGAACGGGAACACCCATGACGCCGAGCGCGCCGCCGAACGCCATCACCAGCGGAAACACCACCGGCAGCACCCAGATCGCCGGCGCGCCGAGAAAGGCGCCCCAGAGACCGACGGCGATCATGGCGATGACATGGTCCCAGCCGAAGATCGGGTGGAAGAAGCCGGACGTGAAGCCGCCTTCCGGACCCAGTCCGGTATGGGCCAGCCCGGGGGTCGCGGCGCAGATGACGAGCAGAATGGAGAGGCTCAGGGTCTTCTTCATGGTCGCGTCCTGTCAGATCGGCGGGGAGACGAGTCGTTTGCGCCAACCTAGCGGACGTCGCGAAAGGCGCAAGACGGCAATGCCGTTCGCCGGCTGTCCTCCGCTCAGCCGAGCCTGATCAGCTTCTCCGGCGCAAACAGGAAGGGCGGCGCGATGCCGGCCATGTCGGACAACGGCAGCATCGTCTCGGGAACATCAAAACCCATCGTGTCACGCATGAAGTCCGAGCGGGCCATGATGCGGCCATGAACCTCGGGATGGCGGGCCCTTAGCTCGTCGCGCAGCCGCTTGTCGGCAATCACCACAGTGTCTTCCATCCGCGCGGAAAAATAGGTCCTGGACGACGGTATGATGTCGACCTGCATGACGTGACCTGACCTGAGCGGGATGGCCGAACCTTCGAAGATCGGCGACGACACCCATTCGTCGGTGTCGATGAGGTGACCCGGGTTGAGGAAGACTCCGAATTTGCCGAACGGCAGCAGACGGTCGATCTCGGCCTTGATGTCGCCGCCCGCCACGCCGGGACGCATCATCGAGAACCAGCGGTCGAGGGCCACGGTGTACGGCCCGGCGAAGGCCTCGACATAATCGCTGGCAGCATCGGGCAGGTCGGCGGCGGAGCTGGCAAGCCAGCCCGCGCGGCAGCAATTGGCGCGCCAGATGCAAAGATTGGCAGACAGCGGCTGGCCGCGGCGCAGGCGGTTTCCCATCGGGCCGGCCAGGCCCAGCGGCGCCGTGTCGCCGGTGCAGAAGGTGGGGTGACATCCCAGCGGCAGGCCGTTGAGACCCGCCGCGATGACGGCGTCAAAATCGGTCATGCCGTCGCTGAGCGCAAACAGCATCGACCGCATCGACTGCGAAACAACCGAATTGGCGTACTCGAAATGCGCGATGTCGTCGGCGTCGACGACGGTGCGCAGCCCGTCGCGCGGGCTCATGAACATGGCGGTTTCGTTGGTCACCTGGTCGTGGCCGGCCAGGGTCCGCAGCACGTCGGCGATGAAAGCAGGGGCGTCGATGGCATGCCGCGGGTCGGGATGCTCGGCGGCGGTGAAGTATTTCCAGCCGCTCACGCCGACGCGGGTGCCGTGGCTGATCCCCTCGCCGGCGAGAATGGCCGACAGCAGGCGGCTCGAGGTCCGCGGCTGGCTGATCAGCGAGAAGGACTGCTGACGCTCGTGGCGGATCTCGCCGGCGGCAAACATCGGCGCGATGCCCAGATAGCTCTCGCATTCGTTGCCGACGATGAACAGCGGCTTGCGGTCGTGACGGATGACCAGCAGCGCTTCCTCGAAGCGCGGATCGAAATTGGTCAGCCACACCATGGTGCCGAAATGCTCGCGGTCGGCATAGACGACGAGCGTGTCAATGCCTTCCTCCCGCATGCGGGCACGGGTGGCCTCGATGCGGCGGCGGTACAGATCCGGGCCTGGTGACGTCGGCAGCGGGGCGGCGGCATATCGGGGCCAGTCCATTTCGGCCAGGCGGGCGGTCTTGAGCATGTGCATTCCAGTCTCGGTGCGGCTGCTGCCATGAATGAGCCGGTTCCGACCCACAATCAAGCCCGGCCAGGCGGGCCGAAATCCTCGGTGGCGGCCGGACTGTGCAAAATCGCACAGCCCGTGAAACCTTTCCGGCCTAACCTCGTTACATCAATCACAAGCACTGACGAACCGGTGGAAGGAAGCAGAACATGTTGATCGCAATTATGGCACTTACCATGAGCCTCGCCCTGATGGCCTCCACACTCGTCATCCTCCATTCCGAAACGCTCAGGCGCCAGGAAAGCCGCAAGCCTTCGGTCTTCGGCGAACGCTGACAGTACACAGTCATTTATCAGATGGAGCCGACCATGACGCGCATTTTCACTTCCAGCATCGCAGCCCTCGCCCTTCTCGCCGCGGCAGGCTGCACCTCCACCGAACAGCGCGTTGGCGGCACCGCAGCCGTTGGCGCGGGCACAGGTGCCCTGGTTGCCGCAGCCACCGGCTCGGGCGGCAGGGGCATTGCGACCGGCGCCCTCATCGGCGGTGCAGCCGGTGCACTCATCGGCGCCGCGTCGACGCCCGGCAAGTGCCGCTACCGTGACAGCTACGGCCGGGTCTATGTCGCCGACTGCTGATCTCGCTCGCTGCTGATCCTTCCCCCGCCCTTCTTCCCCCGAAGGGCACCCAACGCGACCGGGCTTCCCCTCCCCCGGTCGCGTTTTCTTTGGCTCAGCCGAGCTTTGATGCAGCCTGTCCGGCGAGAAACTCCGGATCAAACGGCAGCCGACGGGACAATCCGCCAGCACAGCTGACGATGACCTTATCGCCTTCCACGGAGACTGCCCGGACAGCACCTTCGCCCTCGCCCATCGCGCAGGCGCCGATCACCTGGGATATGACGATGGCGCCGCCGTCCGCCAGGTCGAAGGCGGTTGCGATGCCGCGCGCGGTCCAGGCATTGGGCCGGATCGAATCGGCATGGCCCAGCGGAGAGGCGCGCGCGTCCTCGATCCCCAGCACGCCGGCATGGCGCGAGGACCAGGGCGCGTAATCGCGGCCCCCATTGCTCATCCACAGCATCGTCACCGGCAGCACCGCCGGGTTCTTGAGGACAAGGACGCGATCGCGCTCGGCCCGGCGGCTGACGATGGTCCAGCCGAGCGGCCTGCCCGGCGCTTCAGCCAGAGTGAGGAAATCCTCGTGGCGATCGCCGGGCGGATAGCGGCCGAGATCCGCGGTGCCGCCGTCGGCCAGGGGGAAGGCATGCAGGTCGGGCGTCGTCGCCGGATAGGCCAGCACGAACCGGCCGCGCGACGGATCGGGCTCGAGCGGGTCCGCCGGAGTTTCGGCGAAGAGCTTGGGCGAGACGGCTATGTCACCGCCCTCGCGCATGTGCACCATGGTGTGATGGGCTGCGGAGATCGCGCCTTCGCCGCCGATGAAGCGGTGCTGCTGATAGACAAAGGGATGGCCGTGAAGGAGGCGGAGGGTTTTCTCGACCGTCGCCCCGCAGACCCGTCGGTCGAGCCTGAAGACGGCTTCCGCGCCGCTCGGCGTGGGCCCGGAGCGCAGCACCGTCCAGGCGCTGTTGGCGGGCCAGCCATGGGAGGGGGCAGGCCCGGGGTCGCCGCAGTCTGCGTCGCTGCGGCCGAAGGGAGCGCAGAAGAAGTCTCCCGACAGGTGTCTGACATTGGGCGCCGTGCCCGGGGGGAAGTCCTGTTCCGGGTCGCCGACCCAGGGCGCCTTGTGCAGCGGGCTCAGCCTGCGGCCGTCGCTGTCCACCTCAAGGACTGCCAGATGGCCGACTTCGAGGTCGAGCCCGACTGAAATGCCGTCCGCTGCAATGCCGTGAATGCTCATGCCGATTGTCCCCGTTGCCGGGACCGGGCTAGCATGCCGCCGCGGAGGCGACAAGAAACCGCGGCCGCCGGAGAACGGCCGGCGGGTCGCGCGGCAGACATTGTGATCGGTCCGGGTTCTGCTACAAGCCCGGCACGGCCCGGGCGCGGCCATGCCCGGCAGGCCCGCGGTGCCGCCTGCACGCCGGATCGGAAATCGAGGACCCTTCATGCCGCAGGCAGATATGACAGATGTGATCGTGCTCGGCGCAGGCGCCGCCGGCATGATGTGCGCCATCGAGGCGGGCAAGCGGGGCCGGCGGGTGACGCTCATCGATCACGCGTCCGCGCCCGGCGAGAAGATCCGCATTTCGGGCGGCGGTCGCTGCAACTTCACCAATATCCATTGCAGCCCGAAGACATTCCTCTCGGGCAATCCGCATTTCGCCATCTCGGCGCTGAAGGCCTACACCCAGCGCGATTTCATCGCGCTCGTCGAGCGGCACGGCATCGCTTTCCACGAAAAAGCGCTGGGCCAGTTGTTCTGCGACGGGTCGGCGCGCGAGATCATTTCCATGCTCACCCGCGAAATGGCCGACGCCGGCGTCAGGCTGATGCTGTCGACCAGCATTCACTCGACCAGTCGGGACGACGCCGGCATCTATGAAGTGGAAACCAGCGACGGCCGGCACAGAGCCGCCAGCCTGGTGGTCGCCACCGGCGGAAAGTCGATCCCGAAGATGGGTGCGACCGGGCTCGGCTACGACATCGCGCGCCAGTTCGGCCATCGGGTCACCGAGGTGCGGCCGGCGCTGGTGCCATTCACCTGGCCCGACCATCTGGCGCCGAAGTGGAAGGACCTTTCGGGCGTGTCGCTGCCGGTCACCGCGCGCTGCAACGGGGCTAGCTTCGACGAGGCGATGCTGTTCACCCACCGCGGTGTCTCCGGCCCGGCAATGCTGCAGATCTCCTCCTACTGGCGCGAGGGCGACTCCATCGAGATCGATCTGGCGCCGGGAGTCGATGTTGCGGGCGAGCTGATTTCGGGGCGCGGAGAACGACCCAAGGCGGCGCCGGTCTCGGTGCTGGGCGAGATCCTGCCGCGCAGGCTGGCGCAACAGCTCTGCACAGACTTGAGCCCGGCCCAGGCGCGGCTGGCCGACCTCGGCAACGCGGCGATGAAGGCGATTGCCGGCACCGTGCACGCCCACCATCTGGTTCCTGGAGGCACAGAAGGCTATCGTACCGCCGAAGTGACGCTGGGCGGCATCGACACGGCCGGCCTCAGACAGAAGAGCATGGAAAGCACCAGCGTGGCGGGCCTGTTCTTCATCGGCGAGGTGGTCGACGTCACCGGCCATCTCGGAGGTCACAATTTTCAATGGGCATGGTCGTCGGGCGTTGCCGCCGGGCGCCATGTCTAGGCCACAGGCCAGACACAGCACAGGAGACGCATATGACCCGAAAGCTCAGAATTCTGTTCACCGGCGGGTCCGGCAAGGCCGGCCGCCATGTCATTGCCTATCTGCTCGATCAGGGCCACCGCGTGCTCAACATCGATCTCGCGCCACTTGATCATCCGGGCGTGGACAATCTCGCCGCCGACATCACCCGGTCGGGCGAGATGTTCAACGCCATGACCAGCTACGCCAATTTCGACGAACTGGAGCCCGGCACCGGCGTGCCGCATTTCGACGCGGTGGTGCATTTCGCCGCCGTGCCGAGGATCCTGCTCAAGCCAGACAACGAGACCTTCCGCGTCAACACCGTCGGCACCTACAACGTCATCGAGGCGGCGGTGAAACTCGGCATCCCGAAGATCATCATCGCCTCGTCCGAGACCACCTACGGCGTCTGTTTCGCCGACGGCATCGCCAATCCGCCGGCGCTGCCGGTGGAAGAGGACATGGATGTCAATCCGATGGATTCCTACGGCCTGTCCAAGGTGGTCAACGAACAGACCGCGCGCAGCTTCCAGCGCCGCTCCGGCGCCGACATCTATGCGCTCAGGATCGGCAACGTGATGGAGCCGCACGAATACGAGCGGTTCCCCGGCTTCTTCGCTAATCCGGAAGTCCGCCGCCGCAACATCTTCTGCTATATCGACGCGCGCGACCTCGGCCAGATCGTCGACCGGTGCCTGAAGACCGATGGCCTGGGCTATCAGGTCTTCAATGCCGGCAACGACACCAATTCCGTCAACCTGCCGGCCCGCGAGCTGGCCGAGCGCTTCTTCCCGGGCGTGCCGCTGACGCGCGAACTGGGCGAGAACGAGGCGCTCTATTCCAACCGCAAGATCCGCGAGATGCTCGGCTTCGTCGAGGAGCACGACTGGCGCAAATACGTCACGGTCTAGACGCCACCTCACCTTGAGCGGGCTTTCGAGCCCAGAAACTGCCGCCGGCGAATTGACAGCAACGCGATTGCAGGTGCAAGACCTTTGCAGCCAATCGTCAGGTCGAAACGCGGGAAAGGGCTGTGGGAATTGAGAAACCAGGAAATATTTGAAACCACGCGGCGCATCATCGCCGAGCGGGCCGAACTGGACCCTGCTTCGATCACGCACGACACGGCGCTTGCCGATCTCGACATCCACTCGCTTGACCTGACCGAGATCATCTTCGACATCGAGGAGAGCTTCAACATCGAAGTCGAGCTCGACACCGTGGCCGCCTGGGAGAAACTGAAGACCGTCGACAACATCGTCGCCCTCGTCGCCGTCCTCACAGGCAAGGATGCCTGAATGAGCCGGGCGCGCGTGGTGGTCACCGGTCTGGGCGGGTTGTGCTGCCTGGGCACGGACGTGACCGCGATTTGGGAGTCCATGCGCAACGGCGTCTGCGGCATCACGCCTCTGGCGATTGCCGACATGGACGATCTCAAGCCGACCATCGCCGGCCAGATCGGCGAGCTTCCCGATGCCGGACTTGACCGGCGGCAGCTGGCATCGATGGGCCGCTTCGGGCTGCTTTCGATCATCGCCGCCGGCGAAGCCCTGGCGCAGGCCGGGCTCGACGCGCGCGCGCAAGCGGACATGCGCGTCGGCGCCGTCATCGGCACGGGGGTCTACGGCGCCGATGCGGTGGAGGAGAGCTATCGCTCCGTGTTCCTTGAGGGCAGGAAGCGCACCGAGATCTTCACAGTGCCCAAGGCGATGCCTGCATCCGCGGCGATGCAGACCAGCATCATCCATGGGTTGAGGGGTCCCGTGCTCGGCGTCACTTCGGCCTGCACCTCCTCCAACCACGCGCTCGCCACGGCCTTCGATCTTCTCTGCATGGGGCGCGCCGACGCCATCGTGGCGGGCGGCGCCGAAGCGCCGCTGTCCTACGGCGTGCTCAAGGGCTGGGAATCGATGCGGATCATGGCGAAAACGGCCTGCCGGCCGTTTTCGCGCGACCGCGAAGGCCTAGTACTCGGCGACGGCGCCGGGGCGCTGGTGCTGGAAACTCTGGAAAGCGCCACGCGCCGCGGCGCCACCATCCTCGCCGAGATCTGCGGCGTCGGCATGTGCGCCGATGCGCTCGACATCGTCTCGCCAAGCGTCGAGGGACCGGCCGAGGCGATGCGGCTTTGCCTCAAGGATGCCGGACTCTCGCCATCGGATGTCGACTACATCAACGCCCACGGCACGGCCACCCAGGCCAATGACAGGATCGAGACCCAGGCCATCCGGTCCGTGTTCGGCCCGCATGCCGACGGGATCTCCGTGTCATCGACCAAGTCGATGCATGCCCACTGCCTGGGCGCATCCGGCGCCATCGAGGCAATCGCCTGCATCCAGGCGATCCGCACCGGGGTGGTGCCGCCGACAGCCAACCACACCGAGTCCGATCCCGACTGCGATCTCGACGTGACGCCGAACGTGGCGCGCAAGCGTAAGGTGAATGTCGCGCTGAGCAACGCCTTCGCCTTCGGCGGCGCCAATGCCGTGGTGGCGTTCCGCGCCTGGTAGATGGGCGGGTGCCGGCGTGCGATATTGCCGCCCGATTCATGCGCCGACCGGCCAGCGGGTTTCAGGCGCCGAGCGTTTCCAGACGATGCGGGATGCGTTTCACCTACGCACGTCAATGCCGTCGGCAGCCCGCGGTGCGCGAGCAGCCGCAGACTGTGGTGGCGCCCGAAAAGAGCGACGGCTGTCTCCGTCGCCCGATCGAGGGGATGGCCAGGCGGGACGGACCGGCCCGGCCGCCGCCGGGCGCAGCAGCCTATGCGCAGGAATCGCTGATGCAGGGTGCCGCAGTCACGGACTGGATGGTCAGTTTCGACTTGACCAATACGGGCTTCACATAGGCACGCTTCATTTTTCAGCTCCCGGCACGCTGCCTGCGGGATGCCGGACAGCCGTCGGGAGATGCGTTAGCAATCCCTGTTTGGGCTGTCAATCGCTTCTGCAGGGCCGTTATCAGAGCCCTCGCCACCCTGCCCGGCCGCCAGCAGGCCGGCGATGCTTCGCACGCTGGTGACCGACATGATTTCCTCGACCGACAGTTGCCGTCCGAGCGCCGCCTCGAGTTCCAGGATCACCCTCATATGGGAAAGGCTGTCCCATTGCGGCAGGGACGCCATGGTGTCGTCAATGGACAGGGGAGCCTGTGCCTGCAGCGCTTCCGCCGCGATCCGGCGCGCTTCGGCTTCATGGTTCATCGATCGCCTCCGCAAAGGGTCCGGCCTGCCACTGCTCCCGGAACAACTCGAACAGCACCACGTCGAAAATCTCGCCGCTGACCGGATCCTGCTTGTGCCGGTGCCAGCTTCCCACATGGGAAAACCCCAGCCGCTGGTAATTGAAGATCGAGGACAGGTTGCGGCCATGCACCATGCCGAAGAAGCGCTCCGTGCCCGCATGGCGGATGAAATGGTTGATCAGCGTTGCCCGGGTCTCGAGCACGGCGCCCTTTCCCCACCAGTCCCTGTCGCTCACCGCCACGGTGAAATAGGCTGATCGGTAGCCCGACAACGCCACGGTGTGCACGCCGATGGACCGGCCGCTTTCCCTGTCGATGATGGCATAGGCGAAGCGGACCTTTGGCCGCGGCAGCAGCGGCGAGCGCATCCATTTGCGCAGCGAACGGGGCTTGAGCGACTGGAACAGGGCGATCAGCACCTCCGGATCGTTGCGCCAGGAGGCGGTCAGCCGGAAGGCCTCGATGTATCCGAGCGGCCTGAGGATGAAACGCGCCGTCTCCAGCGGGTCGCCAAGCCCGACGCGCGTGGCGGCGGGGCGCTTCACGACATCCGCCCTTCAACGAACGCCCGGACATCGGCCCGGACCACCTTGCCGCGATCGTTGCGCGGAATCGCCTCGACGATGGCGATCCGCGCCGGCACGGCATCCGGCCGGGCTTGCCGCCGGCACCAGGCCTTGAGGGCTTCCGGATCGGCTTCGGCGCCGGCCTTCAGCACGACGGCAGCGGCGACCGCCTCGCCGGACACCGGGTCGGGAATGCCGAAGCCGCAGGCCTCGGCGACCGCCTCGTGGCGTTCGAGCAGCATGTCGATCTCCTCGGCCTGGATCTTGATCCCGGCGCGGTTGATCTCGGTCTTGATGCGGCCGGTCAGCGCCAGCGTTCCGGCCTCGTCGAGCACGCCGATGTCGCCGGTGCGGAACCAGTTGCCGATGAAGGCTTCGGCGTCGAGATCGGGACGGCGCCAGTAGCCGAGCATGATCGAGGGCGTCTGGACCAGCACCTCGCCGCGACCATAGGGGAGAATGTCGCCGGTGTCGGCGAGGATGGCCGCGCTCCCGCCCCACATCTGCCCGACATGGCCGTCGCGGGCACCGCCCTCGTCGATCGCACCGCCGCCGATCCAGTTGGCGGTCTCCGTCATCCCGAACATGTTGAAGACCTGCCTTGTGCCTCCCCAGTCGCAGACCTGCTGCCACAGGCCGGCGGACAGCGGGGCGGAGCCAATATGGATGCGTTCAAGCGGTCGCTTCGGCTGTTCGGCAAGGCGCAGCGCCATCTTCCACATGGTCGGCACGGAGGAGAGAAAACGGATGCGGTGGTCGTCGATGAGCGCGCCGAGGCCACGCAGCTCGGCCATGTCCGGCGTCGGCCACATCAGCACCGTGCCGCCGGCATGAAGCGGCGTGAGCACGTTGCCGATGAGGCCATGACCGAAGAACACCGGCAACATGCAGAGCGTGTCGCTGAGCACGGGTCGTCCGAGATGGGCAATGTTCAGCGCGATCCGCGCCGTCAGCCCGCGCAGCGAATGCACGATGCCCTTGGGCCGGCCGGTGGTGCCCGATGTCATCAGGATGAGGGCGGGCTCGTCGGGATGCAGCGGCGACGGCGCCGCGGTCTCCGGCTCCTCCGCCTGCGCGACGATTGCCCTGCAGTCGCCGCGAAAACAGGTCGCACCGGTCATGTCGATGACATTCTGCTGCTCGTGAGCGGAGATGGCCGGGTTGACCGCGACCGCCACATGGCCGCCGGCCCAGCAGGCCAAGATCGAGACGAGGTATTGCAGCGGATTGGCCTCGGCGACGATGACACGGTCGCCGCGTCTCACCCCGATGTCGGCGAATTCGCCGGTGCGGCGTGCGACAAGCTCGACGAGCCGCGCCTTGCCGACACGCTCGCCGCTCCTGACATCGACAAGCGCGGCTGTCCCGGGAACGGCGCCGAGCATGGAACAAAGGGAGGGATCGGTTCGGTTCACGCGCACCCTTGCTGCATCAGATCCTGGCATCAGGCCGGCGACCGGAGCTTCGCTCCGGTCGCCGTGTCGATCAGATCATGAAATGCGTCCGGCGCAAACAGACTTCTGGATCCATCACCGGATTGTCAGCCGGCGGTGCCGCGGACGGACAAAGGCAACGGACCGTGCCGGCCCGCTGCCCCAGGTTTCATGCAGCCTCGCCCGCGACCGCCTCAGACGGGCTTGATCTGGGACGGAGGCGTGGCCGCCGTCACCGTCTGCAATTTCAGGGAATGCTTTGTCAGGCTGGGCTTCAGATAGGGCTTGCGTGGCATTGATGGGTCTCCGCTTTGACATGGCGACATTGCCGGACGGTCGATTCACGATACGGGATGATTCCATCTGCCGGGCCCGATGTAAAGTACCGGGTCACCTCACCTTCCGGCGCCGGCGGAGATGCGGGCCCGGCCACTCTGGCGACGCCCGGGGGCGGTCGCGACCGGCTTTATTGGCCCGCGGCTTCGCGGGCGATGCTGTCGAGCAGCTCCGCCACCGGCGCCATGCTGGGCTCGGGCATGTTGCGGTAACCGATCTCGACGCGGCCGTCGCGGTCGGTGACGAAAACGCCATAGGGACAATTGGCGATGTTTCCGGGATCGGCCTCCATCACCTGGCGCGAAAGCCTGGCCGAGCAGAACAGGTAGATGCTGGCGGCCTTGAACAGTTCGACATCGCTGCCGAGGTCCTCGCCGGTGCGGCTGAGCATGTCGCCGACATGGCTGACATGGTCGACGACGAGGCCCTTGTTGACGATGGCGTTCTCGACGCCGAAGGCGGCGTCCTCGAAACTGCCGTCGAAGACATAGCTGGTGGACTGGCCCCCGGCGAAAGCCGCGCCCGCGGCTGCGCCGATCAGTCCCAGCGCCAGACATACAGTTGAAGCAAGGCGAAGCATGCGTCCCTCCCGATCGCTGGCGGGCCGATTCCCGCCGCCCGATCCATCACGGATCGCAGCGAGGATAGCCCCTTTCGTCCCGACTGTCGAAAGCCGAGACCGGGATGAGCGGTCAATTGGTCAGCCGGACGCCCGACACCGATTGGCCGATCGCGGAGAAGGCGCTCTTGAGCGAGGCAACGTCGCTGGCCATGAAGAAGTTCTCCTTGCGCGTGGCGCAGTTGGTGAACATCGTCACCACGGAGGACGCTGTCGTGTTGTAGAGCACCGTATAGACCTCGATTCCGAGCTTCTTGATCTCCGTGCACATGCTGGCGGTCGATGTGTTGAGATAGGCCTCGGCGTCGGATTGGGTGGTGGTCGAGTTGATGCGCTTGTCGGACAGGAAGCCGTAGGAGCCGTAGTCCGACTTGTTGACGGTGCTGCTCGAGCCGTAGGACACATTGGTGCCGTCGGTCATGATGACCAGGATCTTCGAGACCTTTTCGGTATCGAAGTCGGCCGCCTCGGTGTAGGGCGCGGTCGGCGAGAGCAGCCGCCACCCCCAGGCCAGGCCCTCGGCGATGTTGGTGCCCGATCCGTTCCAGTACTGCATGGCGTCAATGCCGGTGTTGACCTTGGACAGGGTGGAGGTCAACGGCACGATCGGCGTCGGGCAGGCACGGTTCGGGCCGAGCGTCAGCGGCCCCGTCGTGTCCTTGAAATCCTTGGTCACCGCGGTTTCGCTCTTGTACTTGGCTGTCGAACGCTGGACCGAGGCATCGTCGCCGGACACGCTGTCGTTGAGCCAGGAATTGTTGAACGCGGTGGCGCTGTTGCCGCCGGCGCTGCTCCGGTTGCCCGGCTCGTCGGCGGCGAAATAGGGCACGAACAGCGTGTTCGGCTTGGCCGGGTCGGGTGCGTCCACGTTGGTGTTGTAGGGCGCGGGGCGGGCCTCGACGCAGCCCTTCCAGGTGGTCTTCGACCAGGCGAACAGATTGCTGTGGTGCGGATAGGTGGCGGCGGTGAAATCCGAGTTGTTGTTGCCGCTGGATTTCCGCTTGGTGCGCTGGGCGTCGGTCAGGAAGGTCCAGCCGTTGTAGAGCCCCTTGCCGGTAGTGTCGATCCAGCTCGCGTCAAAGCCGTCGCCATTGACGTTGACGGCGGTGACGAAGGGCACGAGGCCGACCTTGAGGCTCTGGGTGCTGGTGTCGATCGAGCTCAGCGCATCGATGAGCGCATGCGAGGCCGATTTGAGTGCCGAGATGCCGCCGGTGCCCATCGAGCCGGTGTTGTCGAGCGCGATCGCCAGCTCGATGTCACGGGTGGAGAAATAAGTCGAGGCGGTCACGGAGACGGTGTTGGGCATGAACTTGCCGATGAACATCAGCGGGATGGTGGCCGACGCGTGGCCCGTGGATTCGATGTAGTTGATGCCGATCTTGAGGTCGATGCTCTGGCTGGCGAGCGTCATGTCCGGATTGGCGGCCAGCTGCGCCGACAGCGTCTGCTGATAGGTGGTCTTGCGGTCGGCGACGCTGCTGGTCTTTCGCGATGCGGCCAGAACGGCGGCATCCACCGAGTTCTGCAGCTCCACCCTGGCGCGCGCCATGTTGGTGTAGTCGACGGCCAGCCCGGCCGCGCCGAACAGCGTCGGCGCCAGCACCGCCATCATGATGCCGAAATTGCCGCGCTCGCACGCGAGAAGACGCCCGAACTCCCCAAACCGCCTCAGCATGTGACCGCTCCCAGAACCCGGGTGGCAACCGCACCGGTCCCACCTTCGTAGCAACGGGTATGCTCGCCTCGTAAACAGAGGCTTAATGGAATCGCGCGCCCTGCGGCCCGGAGAGAATCTTCTCGAAGGCATGCTGAAGATTTCGTAAGCAATCGGCATTTCTTCCCGGCTGCATCAGGCGGCGGTCCTCGATGCCGGCGCCGGCGCTGCTGGACCGGCGCCGGCGCTGCTCGACAAGCCACAATGACGATATCGACGAGGGTCAGCTGCCTGTCGTCTTCGAACAGGTCTTCTGCAACGATGCGCGAGAGACGGTGAGAACGGTGAAAACACATTGGCTAGAAGTGGTCGTTGTATTCGAGTGCAGGAACTCTATTATGTGAGGGATTGTGATCGAACTAAGAACGCGATCTGTTTTAGTGAGTTCAATTCGTATCTTGTGGCCTTGGGTAATTATGAGCTTATAGCGCCCGGGAACCGCGCAATAAACTCCCGATGCTTTCTGACGACCGTCGCGCGAGGCAACCGGCGAGGCATCCGATATTTTTCTGGGTAATTTTCTCGTTCCAGATCCGATTGGGATCTCCGCCGGTCCCATAACGCCAAGTTGCGCCTTTGGTCGACGCGGCGCAGTCAAACTGGAAAGAGAGACCCAAGAGATGGTTCAGATTGGCGAAATGCCTGGCCGGACCCGGCCCGGTGGAACACTGAACCGCCTGTCCATCGCCATGATGGCTTTTTTGCTGATCCCCCTAGGCCTGACTTACTATGCCTGGAAAGTCTCCTCCGACGCCACCAATGAGAAAGAGGGAGTTCAGTTTGAATCGCTTGCGCTGGAAAGCAAGAAGGCGCTGCTGAGCCGTATCGGCTCCTATGAAAACGCGCTTCTGGGCGGGACCGCCTATTTCCAGGGATCCGACTATGTCTCCCGCGACGAATGGCGGCGTTACGTCAACACCCTCAACATCGGCACCAATCTTCCCGGGATAACCGGCTTGGGAAAAATCTCGTCGCTGCGCGATGACGAGATTGCCGGCTTTCTGAGCAGCATCCGCGCCGAGGGCGCACCAAATTTCGAGATTCACCCCAAAGGCGTGGCGGGCGGCAATTATGTTGTGACCTACAACGAGCCGGAACTCGCCAACCGTCAGGCGATAGGCCTGAACGTCGCCTTCGAAGCGCACCGCAAGCAGGCGGCCGAGTTGGCACGCGACACCGGAAAGCCCGCGATCACGAAGCGGATCATCCTGGTTCAGGACGAGGAAAAGACGCCCGGCTTCCTGCTCATGTATCCGATCTATCGGGATCAGCCGGATTCGGTATCGGCGCAGGCCCCGTCCGCCTTCGACGGTTGGGTCTACGCCACGTTCATCGCCCGCAACTTCATGAAGGAACTGACGAAGAGCCAGGGCAACACCATCAACCTGCGGATCTACGACGGCCGCTCGGAAAACCCCGAGGCGCTGATCTATGACAGCAATGTCCTGTATGCTGATGGATACAAGGCTTTGTTCGAAAAGCGCGAGCATCTCGATGTCATGCAGCAGAAATGGCTGGTGATCTGGGAAAGTACTCGTGGGTTCGAACAGCGCTGGCAGAGCAGCACACCATTGTTCATCCTTGCCGGCGGCCTGTTGGTCACGTTCTTCCTCGGGCTGTTCCTGCTGGTCGCGAAAGTCCGAGAAGCGCGGGTCGATGAAAACCGGCCCGGCGCGAAGGCGCTGGCGTTGCCCGCATTGGCATTCGTGGTTTTGGCTGCCGGATCGGCGTGGCTCTATCGCGCGCTGGACGAAAAGGAGATCAATTACGTCCACACCCTGATCTCAAGCGAGACGAACAAGATCGATCTGCTGATTGCAGCGGAAACCAAAGGCAAGATCTCGGCCCTCAAACGCATGAGTGGAAGAATGGAAGCGGATGCCGACATGCCGGACGCTCTCTGGCAAGCCGATGCGCGCAAGTACCTCAAGGATCTCAAGGGGCTCCGAGCTCTGGCTTGGGTCGGACCGGGCGGGAACCTGCTGCAAGTCGCGCAATCGTCCAGCAACGAGCGCACGATCTGGATCGACGCCATTCTGAGCCAGCCGCAGCGGGACCTGGCATTGGATGCGGTCCGCCGAACCATTCCCAAGGCAAGCCTGCCGATACGGTTATCAAATGGCGAAAGTGCATTCGTCACCTACCTGCCGTTCGACACCGACGGGCAACCGGGCAGCTATCTCGCCGTGATTTTTTCGGTGGGTGAACTTTTCAGCAGCCATATTCTCGCCGAGACACTGGAGCGCTACCGCTTCATGGTCACCTTCAATGACGAAAAGGAGTTTGAATTTGGCAACCTGGCGCAACCTGTCGCCGGCGGCTGGTCGCTGGATCGCCCGATCCAGATCCTCGACAAATTGTGGACGATCCGGACCACCCCGACCGAGCCGTTTCTCAAGTCGCATAGAACACTGCTGCCCGATTCGGCCCTTATCTCCGGCTTCCTGATCGCGTTGCTTTCGGCCGTTGCCGCACACATGACTTTCGTCTCGAGAATGAAGACGACCCATCTGGAAAGGTCGACCGACCGCATCCGACAGGAAGCGATCCGCAATTCGACCGTGTTGAACACGGTCTCCGAAGGTGTTCTGACCATCAACGCCTCGGGGGTGATCGAATCCATCAATCCGGCGGGGCTGCGCCTGTTCGGCTTCACGCTCGAAGAGCTGGTTGGCCAGAACATCAAAATGCTGATGCCCCAGCCCTACCGCAGCGGCCATGACGGCTTCCTTGGCCAGTATCTGAAAACAGGCACCAGGAAGGTTATCGGCATTGGCCGCCAGGTCAGCGCCATGCGCAAGGACGGTTCGGTATTTCCGATCGATCTCTCGGTCAACGAAATGATGCTCGACGGCACGCGGCTTTTCGTCGGCACCATTCGCGACACCAGCGAGGCCGTCGTCGCCGCCCAGGCCCTGCGGGAAGCCAGCATGCTGCGCGCGGCGATCCTCGCCAGCACCGAGAACATGATCGTGGCCACCGACATGGGCGGTAAAGTGATCGTCTTCAATGACGCCGCCGCCGGCACGCTGGGCTACTTTCCTGATCAAGTGATAGGCCTCGAAACCCCTGTTCTCTGGCACGAGCCGCAGGAAATAATCGACCGCGCGCGGACGCTGGCTTCAGAGCTGGACGACGCCATTGAACCAGGCTTCCAGACCCTGATCAGCAAGGTCGACGCCATCGGTGTCGATGAAAACGAATGGACCTGCATCCGGAAGGATGGCAGCCGCCTCCCGGTGCAGTCGACCGTGACCTCGCTGCACAATGAGGCACACGAGACAACCGGATATCTGTTCGTGATGGTAGATCTGACCAAACGCAAGGAAGTCGAGCGAATGAAATCCGAATTCGTCTCCATCGTCAATCACGAGCTGCGCACGCCTCTGACCTCAATCCGGGGCGCACTCGGGCTGATCACCGGGTCAATGTCCGGCGCCCTGCCGGAGAAGGCCAATCATCTCATCAACATCGCCCGCAATAATTGCGAACGGCTGACGCTGCTCATCAACGATATCCTCGACATCGACAAGATCGCCTCCGGTCAGATGCGGTTCGATGTGAAGCGAGAGGCGCTGGAGCCGCTGTTGATGCAGGCAATCGAGGCGAACGAACCCTATGCCGAGAAGCTGGGCGTGAAAATTCGCGCCACCGAGATCGATTCGGATCTGCTGGTGAATGTGGATCAGGTGCGGCTGGCGCAAGTCATGGCGAACCTGCTGTCGAATGCGGCCAAGTTTTCGCACAAGGGCGGTCAGGTCGAAGTCTCCGCCAGCCGGATGCAGCAGCAGCGCGTCCGAATTTCTGTCAAGGACCAGGGCGCGGGGATCGATCCGAGTTTCCGGACCCGGATTTTCGGAAAGTTCTCCCAGGGCGACGGCTCATCGACCCGCGTCAAGGGTGGCAGCGGCCTGGGGCTTCACATCAGCAAGCAGATTGTGGACCAGATGGGGGGCGCGATCGGCTTCGAAAGCGAGGTCGGTCACGGGGCCACATTCTGGGTCGATTTTCCGCTTGCTGCAGCCGACTCCCTGACCGATGCGACCGAGAGCGGCCAACCTGCACCTGTGCTGCTGCATGTTCGGCAGACGGAGGCGCCGACACTGCTGCATGTGGAGGACGACGAAGATCTCAGCGGCATCCTCGCCCTGTCGCTGCAGGGCAAAATCGACCTGGTCACGGCACCCACGCTCAAGGACGCGGAGAGCCTTCTTGCGGATCAGAGGTTCGACCTGATCGTTCTGGACATAGAATTCGCCGAGGGGTCAGGTTTCGATCTGCTGCGAACCCTCGCCGAGCGCGCCGGCCCACCGATCCCGGTCATGATCCTGTCCGCAAGCGAAATGTCGGAGGAAGTTGGAAAGTCGGTGGCATCGGCGCTGGTCAAGTCACGCGTATCCGAGGCCACGATCGTTAGTGAAATTGAGCGGCTCGTGGCGGGTTAAAGGTCACCGGATGGACGCAAGGCAAGCCGACGAGGCCTCGAAACCGTCATCTGAACGCAAAGCAGCATCGACCATCTCCAATCAGGGGAATAGAACATGGACACAGCGCCAAGCCAGCCGGATCGTGGAGGGACAACTTATCCGCTCAAGGTCCTTTATGTCGACGATGAAGACGATATTCGTGAAATTGCCGTCATGGCGCTTGAACTGGATCCAGATATCTTGGTGAAAAGTTGCGAGTCGGGCGCGGAGGCATTGCAGGCCGCGCAGGCGTGGCTGCCGGATCTGATTCTGCTCGATGTGATGATGCCGGGCATGGACGGACCGGAAACCTTTGCAAAGTTGCGCAGGCATCCCGCGACACTCGCCATTCCGGTGGTGTTCATTACCGCAAGGACACAGCAGGAGGATATCGAGAGGTTCATGGCCCTGGGCGCCGCAGGTGTAATTTCAAAGCCGTTCGACCCGATGGCACTTGCGTCTGAGGCAAAGAACCTTCTGGCAGTCACGGTCAACTCATGACCGGCGGCATCGGCGCATGTTACGGCTGGTTCCGCCGCTTCCCCCGTGGTGCGAAACAGCGATCGCGCGGCCTCAGTTGAGAGCCGACAGCCGGCCGATCAAGTCCCTGAACACACGCGCAAACTCGGCCTCGCTGTAACCTGGAGACCTGAGCAGGGTTTCGGCGTTGAAGGCTGCCTCGCCCTGTGCCGGAAAGCCGAACAGGGCCGAGGCTCCCGCCAATGAATGCGCAAGCTTGATCAACTCGCCGTCCTTCTCCCGGCTGCCACCCGAGACTTCTCGCAGCTCAAGCAACTTGCGGATCTGCAACAGATTGGCATCCGAGCGCTCGATAAAAAGGCGCCGCAACTCGGCAATGCGATCGAGTGCTGCCTGAGGCAGTTCCTGGCTCGCGCTTGCATTTGGCGTGTAGCTGGCCATTGTCCCGTCCCGTCTTCGATTTTCCACAGGGCGAATTTGTTCATGCCGCCCGGTTCTGCCTCCGGCGCGCGGTCAGGCGGCCGCGGGCGTGCCGAATCAAAGCCCTAGCTAAACGAGGGCGTCAGCATATTCGACGCCGATCTCGTTGTTGACGTGCCAGCACTTCCGTACGCGGCGGAGTTGGCCGGATTCGGTGATCTTCAGCATGAAATGTTCGGGCAACGCGAGCGGCCGCTCGAGCCGCAGCCGGGCCCCGCCGTCCGAGGTGTTGCGCACCGTGCAGTTGATCTTCGAAGTCCACTCCTCAAGGGCAATGAAGGCAGGTTTCAGGGTCCGCATCCGGGGGAATACCCGCCGCTCGTCGCCTGCATCTTCGTCGCCGTGCGATGACGGCGGCAGAAAATTCCAATCTTCCGAGACAGTCGCTCCGTGCTTGGCATCGCGCAGACTGACGAGTTCAGCTGCGAGATGGTCGAGGATTTCGGCCATGTCGTTTCCATGCTCGGCGGAAATCGCCACCGCGATGAGGGGCGCTAAATTCAGCGCCACCGATTTGATGTGGTGCTGGAACGTCAACTGCTCGGTCAGGCGGGTCATGCGCTCGCGCAGACTTGCCTCGGAAAAATTCCGATCCATCACATAGTGAAAGGTGTCTTCGTCGACGCGGCCGCAGAAATCGTCCTTCCGTATGTTGGCGCGAATCCTGCCGGCAAAGCTGCGGAGCGCGTCATCGCCGTTCGCCAGCCCGAAGCTGGCGCAGATTTTGCGATACTCGGCCAACTGGATCGACAGGATGGTGAAGTTCTTGTCGGACCGTCGATTGCCCGCGCCAATCAGCTCCAGCTTCTTGTCGAGTTCGGCCCGGCAATACATCCCGGTCAGGTCATCGAAGAGGGCGTTGCGCCGCAGCGCAGATACCTCATTGGCGCGAGCCGTGTCGATGTCATGCTTGGCAATCGCCTTCCGGATCGCGCCGGTCACCTCCTCGAGCCGCAGGTTGCGCTTGGGCAGGAAGTCATTGAACCCCATGCGGAACGCCTTGATAGCGGTTCGCTGGGACTCATCGGCCGACAGCATGATGACCGGGGCCAACCGCGAAAAGCGGAGGTTCAACTGTTCGTGCAGCCGAAAGCCGTTCTCGGCCTCAAGCACGCAATCGAGCAATATGCAGTCAGGCATTTCCTTTTCAAGAACGGCCGTGAGGTCGGCGCTGTCGCCTGCTTCCATTGTCCTGAGATGCGCTTGCCCCAGCATGATTGCCAGATGGGCCCGATAAAGCCGGTCGTCATCGACAATACAGACCGAGCGGCCGTTCAGATCCACCGTCCCATCTTCAACACCGAAACTGAATTCTACATTCATTCGACTGGTCCGATCCATGGAAATTGACTGCATTTTTGGCCGGCATCATGAGCGATGACCAGCTGATTCCGGCCGGTGTTCTTGGCGAGATAAAGCGCGCGATCGGCCTCCGCGATGAGCGTGGCGGCTTCACTGTTGGCAGCATTGCCGGCGATGCCAATGCTGACGGTCAACGAGAATTGCTCGCCCTGGCCGTCGAAAAGGATCTCGGAGAAATGCTGCCGGAATTTCTCAAGCACCTGGAACACCGCCTCCGGCGATGTGTCGAGAAGCAGCACCGCGAATTCCTCGCCGCCATAGCGACCGACGACATCGGTGTTGCGAACCCAGCGGACCAGCGTGCGAGCCAGAATGGTCAACACCTGGTCACCGACGGGATGGCCCCAGGTGTCGTTGACCTTCTTGAAATGGTCGACATCGATCATGGCAACGCAGAAAGGCAGGCCCGTGCGGCTGGCACGCGCAATCTCGTAGCCGACGCGCTCCTTGAAGCTCCGGTGGTTGAGCAGGCCGGTCAGGCCATCGCGCTCTATCAGGGACCGCATGACACGGGCGCGCTTGACGCGCAGGTTGATCAGCGGCACCAGCGCATTGAGTTCGCTCCGCTTGGAGATGAAATCATCGCCGCCAAACCGGCGTGCCCGCATCTGAACGGATTTGTCCTCCTCCGATGACAGGAACACGATCGGGATGGAGAGATGGTTCTGATGCTGGCGGATGATTTTGGCAATCTCGATTCCGTCCGTGCCGGGCATCCGCAGATCCATGATGATTATGTCGAAGAAGGCCCGGTCGATGGTCTCTATAATCGCAAGCGGCTCGCTGAGGACAGCGACGTTCATGCCGTTTGCGCGCAGCAGTTCGGAATAGACGGCCAGAATCAACGGATCATCGTCCACCAGCAGGACCGACGCGGGCTTGTCGTCCATCTGCCCGCCAAAATGTTCGAGCCAGTAGACCAGTTCCGCAGGATCCATCGGGTCGCTGATTATGGTGCTGACATGAGCCCGGGCGCATTCCAGACGGAAGGCCAAAGCGTTCACCGGCGAGACCAGAATCTTTGGCACCTCCTCACCCAGACCTTGGCAGAGATCCAGAGCGTTCTGCAGAGAGCCGTCGATAATGAAAATGCCGGGGCCAGTGTGGGTCTGGGCAGTGGCGGGGGACCGCTTGCGCCGGATGCTGGACGATCGGTAATTCAATGGTTCCAGAATGTACGTCAGGGCGAGCAGGAAATCCCTGCTGCCGATTACATGGACAGAGGGTTTGGCCACATTGTCGAATACAGTCTCAAATGAGGCGCATTGGTCCGCTTGTGAAGTCGGCTGGGCAGTTGATACGCTCGACATGAATAACAAATCCCTCTAGATTTCGAATATGACCAATGATTTCCACTTTCGTGAATCGAACAATTAAATTACAATTCATTATATATTTATCTTTTACAATGTTGAATTTTACAATCACGCACATATATCAAAAACTTCAGCCTATAAAAAAATTGAAATTTTCTACATTCAAGACTTACCTCATTTAACCTGAGACTAACTCTATATATGAAATAGTTCATTTTTTATATTAAACATTCATTAATTATCGGCGGCTGAATTTAATAAGCCAATTGTGGCCACGCCGTCGAAAGCAAGACCAAACAATTTCGGGTCGGCCCAGTGGCGCAAATTTATATTTTGATAATTCGCCGGAAGGTTCAGCAACGATAGGGGCGAGATGGAGCAAAGGAAATCGGGGCCGCATGACGGACCGATCACCAGTTCCATTCTCAACCTGAATGACTTCAAGAACTGTTATCATCAGAGCGGCGCCTGGCCCGCTCAATGTCCACACCGCAACCGCGCGGCTTCCGCTCAACCGGCCAAATCCAAGCTATTGAACGCCTCCCGCAAACTCCTCCATTAATCCATTGATGCGTCCGCCATGATGGGCTATGAGACCACTCACCAGCCGCTTCACGGCATCGACCCGCTCGATGACCGGGGCCGCGAAGTTCCGGATGCACCCGTAGCTCAGCTGGATAGAGTGCTGCCCTCCGAAGGCAGAGGTCACAGGTTCGAATCCTGTCGGGTGCGCCATATTTTCAATGACTTAGGTTATTTGTGCCGCTTCGCGCCTTGGCGCAGGAAGCACATAGGAGGCACGGCGCAGGTAATCTGCAGTCACTTCCGGTCGATTCCGTGGGGCCGCTGCGCCTAAGACAGATAGAGATAGAGATACCAAGAGAGCTTGTTTTCCTCGGAGCCGCCTTCGCGCCCCCATAGCGAGAAGAAGGCGGCTCCGAGGGGAACAAGCGGGTTTTCCTTGGTGAGCTTGAAGCAAGCTCTGATCCTTCCTCGCCTCGCTGTCGTTCATTGCCCTATGAGGCTGCATAGCTCGCCGAAAAATACTCGTTCAAGGCGTCAATGTCCTTCTTTGACCGAATGATGATCTCCAAGTCTCCAGTCCCAAAATGCCCTATCTGGCGCACATCTCGCATCATTGCAGGGGTGATCTATACGTCGTCCGGGTCGAGGTTCAGATAGGGTGAGGCCATTTCCGTCTGGCATCACCCTTCTGAGCCGGTAAAGCCTACCGGCAAGGCTTGGTCCGTCTTCCTTGGTCCTGTGTTCGTCCTGATCCTGCATCCTGAATTGATCATTCTTCTTTTCCGTCGAAGATCCATGATCAATTTCCTTTATCCTGTTGCATAATCCACTATCCAAATCATTATCTGGCGGGGCAGTTCTGGTTTGGGTGCTGGTGCTCTTCCGTTAGTCCTTGGCCTGCGCAATCTCGGCCCAGCGGGTGAACGTGCGCAAGTCGCAAGGCCAAGCCAGTTTGGCTTGGCGCAAAGCGATTTCGCGCTCAAGGGCGGCACGGCCATCAATCTCTTCGTGCGCGACATGCCGCGCCTGTCGGTCGATATCGACCTAACTTACCTGTTCGTCGCCGGACGGCCGGAATCGCTTGCGGAGATTCGGGCGGGACTGCGCGTCACGAAAGTCGTGAATGCCCGCGAGCAGATCGTCACGAAGCTCACCGTTCAACGCAGCGACGCCCGGATCAAGATCGAAGTGACGCCGGTCCTGCGCGGCTGCGTCTTCGCGCCGGAAACGCGCGCCGTTCCCCGGCGGTGAAGGACGCCTTCGGCTATGCCGAAATGCAGGTCGTATCCTTCGCCGTCCGCTGTCAAAAGCCCTGTGACCTCCAACCTTGCCTCGCGCGTCGGCGGGCGTTTCGGGCATCACACCGGCGGCCGTTCTCAACCTGCCGGAGGACGGGGTCCATCCATGAGCGGTCGAAAAACGGCAGGCAACGCGATGGCAGATGCGGCAGTGGACACACACGCCGCATTCCTCCTTGTGCACACTCATCGTCCATGGGGCAATCCGGATATTCCTGAGTTCGTTTTTGGGAGACGCGGCCAGGACGGTGCTGCGGATCCGCCGGATTCCGGTTCCGCCGAGACAGCCGGCTCGGGTCCATCCCGTCGGATCACATGCGCTTCTCGAAGCGGAACATCCCGCCATCGTCCGGGAAGTCCTGCTCGGCCGGGTGGTCGGGGTCCGGATGACGGGCGTGGTGGTACTCGACGATGTGGAACCCGCAGATGTTGACGTAGAAGTGAATGTTGCGCTTCTCGAAGTAGGGCGTGTGGGTGGTCCAGACCTCGGTATCGGGATAGCACGCCTCGATGGCAGCCCAGGCCTTGCGGCCGATGCCGCGGCCGAGTTCGTCGGCATTGACGTAGAAGAAGTCGAGCGAGTTGTGCCGCGTCGCGGCGTCGATCGAGAGGACGGCCCCGCCGACCCACCGGCCGTCCTCCAGGATGCGGTGAATCACGGCATTCGGAGCCTTGAAGGAAGCCACGACATCCTCATCGGACGGGATGGGCCCCTCGTCGACCGATCCGAACGTTTCCACCACGGCGGTGGCGAAGGCCGCTTGAAGATCCGTGCGGAAGCGAGGGAGGTCGGCGTCGGTCGCGAGGTCGAGGGTGACCTGGCCGGTCGGTGAGTCGGTCATCGGCGTTTCCCATTCGTTGATTGGATAGCGGCAGGCGCGACGGAGTTCCCGGCTGGTGCCGGGCTCGCCTCGACCGGGTCTCTGCCCTTGCCCCCGGCAAAGCGCATTGCCAGCGTGAAGAAGACCGGCACGAAGACAATGGCAAGTATGGTCGCCGAGATCATGCCGCCGAAGAGGCCGGTGCCCAGCGCGTTCTGCGTTTCGGAACTCGGCCCCCTGGCGATGACCAGAGGCACGATGCCGAGGGTGAAGGCAAGCGATGTCATGACGATGGGCCGCAGCCGCAGGCGGGAGGCTTCGACGGCAGCGTCGCGAAGCGACCACCCCTCGTCGTGCAGCTTGCGGGCAAACTCGACGATCAGCACGGCGTTCTTGGCCGACAGGCCGATCAGGGTGATGAGGCCGACCTTGAAGAAGACATCGTTCTCGAGCCCCCGCAGATGCACCGCGGTGACGGCGCCCAAGATGCCAAGCGGCACCACGAGCATGACCGACAGCGGAATGGCCCAGCTTTCGTAGAGGGCGGCGAGCACGAGGAACACAACGACGATGGAAATCGCGACCAGCAGGGGTGCCTGAGCACCGGCCTGGCGTTCCTGGAACGACCCGCCCGTCCACTCGACGGCGAAGCCCGGGGGAAGTTGCGTGGCGATCCGCTCGATCTCGTCCATCGCACGGCCGCTCGATACGCCGGGGGCGGCGTCCGCGGAGATGCTGAGCGAGGGATAGCCGTTGTAGCGGTTGAGCTGCAGCGGGCCGACCGACCATTGCGGCGTCACCACTTCGGACAGCGGAACCATGCCGCCGCGATCGTTGCGCACCTGCAGCTTCAGCACGTCCTCGACCTGCATGCGGTCCTTCGCCTGCGCCTGGACGATGACCTGCTGCAGGATTCCGGCGCGCGGAAAGTCGTTCACGTAGGTCGAGCCCGTGGTCGAGGCGAGCATGTCGCTGATCGCCGTGAAGGTGACACCGAGCGCACCGGCCTTCTGGCGGTCGACGTGGAGCTTGACGCTCGGCCCGTCGGGCAGGCCGTCGACACGCACGTTGCGCAGGACCTTGCTGGGCCCGGCGAGCGCGACGAGCTTCTCCGAGGCAGCCTGCAAGGCTGCCGCCCCGCGTCCCGCACGGTCGACGAGGCGGAGCGAGAGCCCCGATGTCGTACCCAGTTCCTCGATGGCCGGCGGCTTCATGACGAGGACCTCGCCTTCCGTGGACTTGCGCATCGCCGCTTCGGCCGCGGCGATCTCGCGGTCGGTGCTGCCGCTGCGCGCATCGAAATCCCGCAGCGTGGTGAACGACATCGCCGCATTGGACCCCGAACCGGAAAAGCCGAAGCCCATGATGGAGAGATTGTTGGCGATGTCGGGGCGCGTGGCGGCGTGACGGTCGAAACGCTCGACCAGCGCAAGGGTGCGCTCGGCGGTGGCGTCGGCCGGGAGCGTGAAGGACGTCATGAACGTGCCCTGATCCTCGTCCGGCACGAAGGCGGTCGGCAGCGTGCTGTAGCCGATCGCCAGCGCGCCGACGAGCACGCCGTAGACCAGCATGACGCGGCCCGTCCGCTTCAGCAGCCATCCGACCGATGCCGTGTACCGCCCGGTCAGCCTTTCGAAGCCGCGGTTGAACCAGGCGAAGAAGCCCCGGCGCTCGTGATGGGGCGCGACCGGCTTCAGGATGGTCGCGCAGAGCGCGGGCGTCAGGCTGAGCGCCAGGAAGGCCGAGAACAGGATGGAGACCGCGAGCGAGACCGTGAACTGGCGGTAGATCGCGCCGACCGAACCGCCTGCAAGGCCCATGGGCAGGAAAACGGCAGTCAGGACCAGCGTGATGCCGATCACCGCTCCCGTGATCTCGCTCATGGCGCGGCGGGTGGCCTCGCGCGGCGACAGGCCCTCGCTCGCCATCAGCCGTTCGACGTTCTCGACGACGACGATGGCGTCGTCGACGATGATGCCGATCGCCAGCACCATGCCGAACATCGTCAGCACGTTGATCGAGTAACCGATGGCCCACATCACGGCGAAAGTGCCGAGGAGCGCGATCGGCGCGACGATCGCCGGGATCAGCGTGTATCGGATGTTCTGGAGGAAGAGGAGCATGATCAGGAAAACCAGGAACATGGCCTCGGCGAGAGTCTGCACCACCTTCGCAATCGAGAGCTTCACGAAGGGCGCCGTGTCGTAGGAAACGGCATAGGTGACACCCTCGGGCATGGACGTGGCGAGTTCAGCAAGACGCGCCTTCACACGGTCCGAGGTCGATACGGCGTTCGCACCGGGCGCGAGCTGAATGGCCGCAGCGGTGGCCGGCCTTCCGCCATCGAAGATCGAGAAGCCCATGGCCTGGCCACCGATCTCGACCTTGGCCACGTCGCCAAGCGTCAGCCTGGATCCGTCGGGGTTGGAGCGCAGCACGATGGCGGCGAACTCATCCGGCGTCTTCAGTTGGCCGTCGAGACTGAGCGGAACGCTGATCATCTGGCCGGGAACGGTGGGCGCCTCGCCGAGCCGGCCGGGCGCCACCTGGACGTTCTGGGACTGGATGGCCTGCGTGATCTCCTCCATCGAGATCGAATAGGAGACGAGCCGGGCGGGATCGACCCAGATGCGCATGGCCGCTTCCGAGCCGAAGGACTGGACCCGGCCGACGCCGGGCACACGCTTCAGCTCAGGCGCCAGGCCGCGCGCCAGATAATCTTCGAGCGAAAGGGAATCGGCCTTGCCTCCTTCGGAGCGCAGGGAGACGATCATCAGGAATCCCGACGCAACCCCCTCCACGGAAAGACCGGCCCGACGGACGGGCTCGGGCAGGCGCTCCTCGACGGCCTTCAGGCGGTTCTGCACATCGACCTGCGCGAGTTCCGGATCAGTGCCGGGCTTGAACGTGACGGTGATGCTTGCGTTGCCGGTCGAGTCGGACGACGATTCGAAATAGAGGACGTTCTTCACCGCCGTCAGCTCGCGCTCGATCGGCGCCGTGACGCTGTCGCTGATGGTCTGGGGACTGGCGCCGGTATAGGCGGTATTGATGCTGATGCTCGGCGGCGCGATCACAGGAAAGCGCGAAACCGGGAGCTGAGGGATCGCCGCAAGGCCAGCCATGACGATGAAGATCGCGATGACCCAGGCAAAGACAGGGCGCTCTATGAAAAATTGGGGCATGGATCTGGTCCTCAGATTTCGGTCTTGGGCGCGGAAGACTGGTAAGGAACGAGCTCCAACGGCTGGCCTCCTCCCGTGCGATCCTGGCCTTGGACGACCACAGTCTCACCCGCCTTCAGGCCGGACAGGATCACATACCGGCGATCAACCAGCGGCCCCAGTCCGACATCGCGGGTCCTGGACGTGTTGTCGTTTGCGATGACCGCAAGCTGCGCCCGCCCCGACGGATCCCGACGCACAGCCTCTTGCGGCACCGTCAAGGCGTCCGGATAGATGGCGTTGGGTACTTTGGCGCGCAGATACATGCCGGGGAGCAACTGCCGGTACGGGTTTGGCACCTCCACGCGCATGGCGATGCTGCCCGTGCCGGAGTCAACCGTACTGTCGGAGTAGAGGACCTTGCCCTGGAATTCATAGGGCTTTCCCGTGATCGTCAGAATGTCGACCGGAAGGGCGGCGGCATCCTTGCTCCGCCCACTTGCAAGCATCTCCTCCAGCAACTCCCGTATCATCGAGGGCTGACGGACGTCGAGATAGACGCGGTCGATCCGCTGGACGACGGCGAGAGCGGTCGAGGCGCCGACGGAAGCCAGGCCGCCTTCGGTGGTGAGGGCCTGACCGATGCGCCCCGCAATGGGGCTTCGGACGGTCGCGTGCGACAGTTCGAGTTGGCGGCGGGTGAGGTTGGCCCTGGCCTCGGCCACGCCCGCCCGGGCCTGCGCCAGCGTGGCCGTCGCATCGCCGAGGGCGGCGGCGCTGACGGTCTGCGTGGCCGAAAGCGCCTTGACCCGCTCGTGCTTGAGTCTTGCGTTGACGAGGTCCGCTTCCGCCCGGGCCTGCACCGCAGAGGCCGCCTCTACGTCGGCGGCCAGTGCTGCGGGATCGATCTGGAACAACGGCTGCCCGACCGACACCTCCGACCCCTCCGTGAACAGCACCCTTTGTACGATGCCGGTGACTTGCGGGCGGATCTCGGCGGTGCGCAGGGCCGACACGCGCCCCGGCAATTCGTCATACACAACCACCCTTCGCGGCTGGACGGTCTGAACGGCGACGCGCACCGTCTCGGCCGCCGCTTCCGCCCGTGCCGCAGCGCCCTCGGCCTGGCGGTCGTCAGCGCCGGCGGTGCAGGCGCCGAGAAGCAGGACCATGGAGAGCAAGGGCAGGAGGATCTGGGAGGGGCGTCGGCGCGTCATCGCGGTTCTCCATGAAAGGTGTTCAGTCGCCTGGTGCGAGGCGCCCTCTATTGCTCCGTTGCGTTGGGTCTGTGTGGAGGTTGGGTTGCGAACTCATGGAGAAGGCCCGAAAGCCCTCGACGCCGCTGTCGGCAGATGGCATCGATAGGGCAAGGAGACCGCCCGCCATGACAGCCCTAGTTCTTATCGCCGAGGATGACGAGGAGATCGCGGCCATTCTGGATGCCTATCTAGTGCGGGAGGGATTCCGGACGGTCCAGGCACGCGATGGCCGCACCGCGCTCGACCTGCACCTCGCGCTGAAGCCGGATATTGTCCTTCTCGACGTCACCATGCCGCGCATGGACGGCTGGGAGGTGCTGGCGGAACTGCGACGCCGGGGCAGCACGCCGGCGATCATGATCACCGCGCTCGACAAGGACATCGACCGTCTGCAAGGCCTGCGCATCGGGGCGGACGATTACGTGGTCAAGCCCTTCAACCCGATCGAGGTCGTCGCGCGGGCGAAGGCCGTCCTTCGCCGCTCCGGCCTTGCCAGCGATGCGGCCGTCCTCAGGGTTGGCGATCTCGCGATAGACCTTGATGCCTATCAGGCAAGCTTCGGGGCCGGGACCGTGGCAATCCCGCTGTCGCTGACCCTGACCGAGTTCCGCATCCTGGCCCACATGGCGCGGAACCCGACCAAGGTCTTCACCAGAAGTGAACTGGTGGACGCCTGCATGCCGGGTTCCGACGCGCTCGACCGCACGGTGGACAGCCATCTCAGCAAGCTGCGCAAGAAGCTTGAGCAGACCGGAGCCCAGGGCCTGCTGCCCGGCGTGCGCGGCGTCGGCTACCGGCTGTCGGCGTGACGTGATGGGCTTTCGCGCAGGATTGAGCCGGCAGATACTCATCGCCATGTCTGCCATCACCGTGATAGCCGGACTGCTGGTCTTCTTCGGCACCTATCTCGCTTACATGGCGATTGTCACCCTCTACCCCACGCCGGAACCGGACGGCTGGCTGACCTCCACCGACCTTGCGATCCTGGGCACGCTGATCCTCGTCACGCTGCCGATCGCTGCAATGGTCTCCATGCGTCTGGCGGGCCGAATTCTCGAGCCCCTGGAGTCGCTTGCCTGGAGCGCACGGCGCATCACCGCGGGCGATCTGACCGCGCGGGCATCGGCCGGCGACCGGTCTCTGGGTGAGACCGCCGGCCTGATCGACGATTTCAACACCATGGCGCAGCGCCTTGAGGACATGGCCGCCGACATGGCCCTGTGGAACGCCACGATCGCGCACGAGCTGCGCACCCCGCTGACCATCCTGAAGGGACGCCTGCAGGGCATGATCGATGGCGTCTTCGAGCCGGACGAGCGCTCGCTTCAGGGACTGATCCTGCAGGTGGACGGGCTGGCGCGGCTGGTCGAGGATCTGCGGACTGTGACGCTCGCCGACAGCGGCCATCTGGATCTGCGCATCGAGCCCATACGTCTTGCGCAAGAAATCGCGCAGATGGCCGAATTGATGGCACACGACCTGCTTGCGAAGGGCTTCCGCCTGGAACTCGACCTTGCCGACCTTGTGGTTGATGCGGATGCGACACGCATCCGCCAGGCCCTGCTGGCGCTCGTCACCAACGCGCGACGCCATGCGGCCGCGGGCAGGATAACGATCCGTCTCGCCGAGGACGACGGCGAAATCCTGCTGGGCGTCGCCGACGAGGGACCGGGACTCTCGCCGGAGATGGCGTCCCGCGTCTTCGATCCGTTCGTCCGAGGCGACCCGGCGGGCCCGCGGGAGCCGGGCGGCAACGGGCTCGGCCTGTCGGTCGTGCGCGCGATCGTGGAGGCGCATGGCGGGCGCCTTC
The DNA here is from genome assembly GCF_003182275.1 of Hoeflea marina. Lineage (GTDB taxonomy): Bacteria > Pseudomonadota > Alphaproteobacteria > Rhizobiales > Rhizobiaceae > Hoeflea > Hoeflea marina. The sequence continues at coordinate 404,864 of NZ_QGTR01000002.1, read as the reverse complement.
GCTACCGCAGCGCGCCTGGAGGCGGCGCCCTGTTCGAGATGATCCTGGTGAAGACGAAACGCTCTCCCGCCGCACACGATGCATAGCGGGGCATGGCTCTCGAGTGAGCGACGGCGGTCCCGGCCGGTAGCCCGCCTTTGCCAATTGCTGTTGCCTCGATGCGATCGCCCCTCAGCTGCAATCGTTCAAGACATGTCCACGTGATGAACGGCAGGAACGTCCGGCAAGCCTGTTCAGTCCAGATCACCGGCAGGCGGTCATCGTCGGGCATCCGCGTCGCGCCCGCGGCGTATTGGGTCAGGCCGTGCCGGGATGGGCCGCCGTCAGATCGGCGAGCAGCGCCGTGACGGTCGCGGCATCGCGGCGGCTGCGCGGCACGGTGACCGGATAGACGCCCGACACCCGCGCCGGGCGCGGCGTCAGCAGCACGATCTCGTCGGCGAGTTCGACGGCCTCGCGCAGATTGTGGGTCACCATCAGCACGGTGGTCGGCCGCGCGCTCCAGACCTCGGCCAGCAGCCCGCGCAGCCTGGCCGCCAGCGCCTCGTCGAGCGAGACGAACGGCTCGTCGAGCAGCAGCAGCGACGGCCTGAGCGCGAACGCCCGGGCAAGGGCCGCGCGGCGGGCAAGTCCGAGCGACAGTTCGCCCGGGTAGAACGTCTCCAGGCCGGCAAGGCCGAGAGTCTGGAAGAGACCGGAGAGATCCTCGCCGGCGCTCGCGCCGGGAAGCGCCAACCGGATGTTCTCCTCCACCGTGCGCCAGGGCAGCAGCCGCGGCTCCTGGAAGACCGCCGCCACGGCGCCCGTCTCCGAGATCGCGATCTCGCCGTCAAAGTGCCGGTCGAGGCCGAGGATCAGCCGCAGGATCGTGGTCTTGCCGCAGCCCGAGGGGCCGACCAGGCAGGTGAAGCGCCCGGTCGGCACGGACAGGCGGAGGTCGCCCACCGCCTCGATCACCGTGCCGTCGGCCGACCGGAAGCTCTTGGCGCGTATGGCGACATCAAGCATGGCCGGGCCTCCAGCGGCGCGCTGCGCGCTCGTAGGGCTGCAGCAGCAGCAGTTCGACGGCCAGCATCACCGCCACAAAGGACAGGGTGTAGCCGAGGATGGCGGCGACCTCGAAATACTGGAAATGCAGATGGATCTGGAAGCCGACGCCGTTGGAGCGGCCGAGCAGTTCCACCACCAGAACGATCTTCCAGATCAGCGCGATGCCCGAGCGCATCGAGGCGGCGATATAGGGCTGCAGTTGCGGCAGGATGACATGGCGGAGACGCCTGAACGGCGAGAAGCGGAAGACGGTCGCCATCTCGGTGTAGGCCGGGTCGAGCGCCCGCGCGCCCTCGCGCAGCGTGACGACAACATTGGGGATCTTGTTGAGCGCCACCGCGCCGATGGCCGCCGCCTCGGTGAGGCCGAACCAGATATAGGCGAGCACGATGGTCACCAGCGCCGGGATGTTGAGGAACAGGATCACCCAGGGGCCGAAGAAGCGATCGGCGCCGCGGTGGCGGCCAAGCGCGATGCCGAGCGCCGAGCCGATGGTCATGGCGAGCACGAAGGCTGCGCCGACCCGCATCAGCGTCATGCCGAGGTGAAAGGCGAGTTCGCCGGATGCGGCCTCCGTCACAATGAAGGCCAGCACATCCTGCGGCGGCGGAAAGGCGCGGGACCCGGCCAGGCCGGCGGCCGCCCACCAGATAAAGACGAGCGCCGCCAGCGAGCCAAGGAACGTGGCGGCAGACCACGCCTGCGCCCGAAGCCCCAAGCCCCCAAGGCCGTGCATCCGATGGGATGGGCGGCGCTCAGTGATCATCCGTCAGCCCGGACCAGTAGGTGCCGGGAGCCATCACCGGCGATGGACCGACAAGCCTCTCGCCGCCCAGCTCCGCGAGCACCGCAAAGAGCCTGCCCGCGTCGGCCTCGTCGTCGGCGGCGGCGCGGTCGGGAATGCCCTCGCGGTAGCGCTGGCGCAGCACCGCCAGCGCCCGGCCCTCGTCCCGGATGACGCCGTCGGCATGCAGCCGGTCCCATTCTGCATCGCTGTGGTCGAGCAGCGCCTTGGCGTCACGCGAGGCCCTGACGAAATTCGCGACGGCGCGGCTGTGCCCGCCCGCCCAGGCCTCGCTGAAGACATAGCCGAGCGCGGAGACCTGGCCGGATGCGCCAAGCGCCCGCATGGCGTCCTCGGCCGAGACCAGGCGCCGGAACCCCTCGGCCTCAAGCCGCGCGGCGTAGTGCCAGTAGGTCAGCACCGCGTCGAGTTCGCCCTGAAGGGCCTTTTCGGCCAGCAGCGGCGGCGCGCCGTAGACAATGTCGTTGGCGGAGGCGAGGTCGATGCCCGCCTCGCGCCGGGCCAGCCCCTGGATCAACAGCCAGCTCTTGTCGAGCGGGCCGCCGACGACACCGATCTTTCGGCCGGCGAGATCGGCGAGCGTCCGGATCCCCGACCGGTCGGGCACCATGACGGCGCCCACCGAGGAGGAATAGGGAACGAAGACGAGGTCGTCGCCGGCGGTCCGCGCCCGCGACACGTCGAGCCAGTCGGAGACGATCATGTCGACGGCGCCGGCGCGCAGGGCGACATTGGTGGCATCCTCGCCGGCGAAAGGGACCATCTCGACATCGAGGCCGTATCTCGCGTCCAGCCCGTGACGCTTGAGCGTGTCGAGTTCCCAGTTGACGGTGCCGAACTTCAGGACGCCGATGCGGATGACGTCGGTGGCCGATGCGGGGGGTGAGCAGACCGCGACCAGGAGCAGCAACACGGCGCGACAGGCAAGCTTCTTCATGGCAGCACTCTCCGACAGGGGCGTGCGGTACCATGGCGAAAAAAGCCTGGCAATGGCGGCGGCGGAGCGGAAGGAGGGCGGGTCGGCGCGGCAGCAGCGCGCCAGGCGCAGACGCATTTCACTGCCCGTTTGCGGCGCTTAGGCGCGAAACCGTATTTTAAGCCTCGCCCATTAGAAATACGGAAAGTTCCGGCTGCGGATGCGCCAGCACCGCTCCGGCAAACGGGGGCGATGCCATGGGTGCCAGGTTCTCCAATTCGATCCGGCTGGTGGGCGCCTGCTGGCGGGTGCTGATGCTCGACAAGGAACTGCTGGTGTTTCCGCTGATGTCGGCCCTGGCGCTGTCGTCGCTGTCGGCGATCGCGGTCGCCCCCGCCGTCGCCGATGGCAGCATCATGGCACGGCTCGAGGTGTTTTCGCGCAAGGTGGCCGAAGCCGACGATCCGAGGCTGCTGATCATGCTGTTCCTCATCTACTTCGTCGCCTATTTCGTGATGATCTTCTTCAACGCGGCGCTGATCGCCTGCGTCCGGATCCGCTTTGCCGGCGGCGACCCGACGGTGATGGACGGGCTGCGCGCCGCCGGCGAGCGCTTGCCGCAGATCTTCGCCTGGGCGCTCTTGACCTCGACCGTCGGCTTTGTCCTGAGCCAGATCGAGAACCGGTCCAGGGGCCTGATGCGGTTTCTGGTCGGACTGTTCGGCGCCGGCTGGGCGGTGGCCACCTATTTCGCCGTGCCGGTGCTGGTCTCCGAGCGCACCGGGCCGATCGATGCCGTCCGCGGCTCGCTGCTGGTCATCCGCCACGCCTGGGGCGAATCGATGATCTCGGTGGTGGGCCTGTCGGTGATCAACAGCATCGGCGCGACGGCGGTGGCGGTGATCGCCATTGCCGGCGTCTTCCGGTTCGAAAGCTCGCCGCCCTCGGCCATCGCGCTGTGGATCATCGCCGGCGCGTCAATGGTCCTGCTGGCGCTGGTGTCGTCCACGCTCAACACGATCCTGCGGGCGGCGCTCTACGCCTATGCGGTGGATCACAACATGCCGGATGATTTCGACGCCGATCTGATCCGCAACGCATTCTCGGCCGAGCGGCAGTCCTGATCCTCGGGCCGAGCTGCCCGGCGCCGGGCTCGCAAGGCGATGGTTCGCCCGCACGCCATCCATTCCCGGACGGATGATTCCGCTGGCATTGCGCGGGAATGCGGAGTAGCTGTTCAATAAACTAAACAGCCCTTGCAGCGGGTTCCGTCGAACCAGGTGCCTGTCGCGGGCGCCGATGGAGGACGAGATGAAGAATTCCCAGGTGGCGGAGCGGAAGTCCCAGGCGATCGCCCAGGGCGTCGGCATGATGACGCAGATCTATGTCGACCGCGCCGAGAATTCCGAGATCTGGGACATCGAGGGCAACCGCTACATCGACTTCGCCTCCGGCATCGCCGTGGTCAACACCGGTCACCGTCATCCGCGCGTGATCGAGGCGGTGAAGGCGCAGATCGACCGCTTCACCCACACCTGCCACCAGGTGGTGCCCTACGAGAACTATGTGCATCTCGCCGAGCGGCTCAACAAAATCGTCCCCGGCGACTTCGAGAAGAAGACGATCTTCGTCACCACCGGCGCGGAAGCGGTCGAGAACGCCGTCAAGATCGCCCGCGCGGCCACCCGGCGCAACGCCATCGTGGCCTTCTCGGGCGGCTTCCACGGCCGCACCTTCATGGGCATGTCGCTGACGGGCAAGGTGTTCCCCTACAAGGCGGGCTTCGGCACCATGGTCACCGACGTCTTCCATGCCCCCTTCCCGGTGGCGCTGCACGGGGTGAGTTCGGAGCAGTCGCTCAAGGCGCTGGAAACGCTGTTCAAGGCCGATGTCGATCCGTCGCGCGTGGCGGCGATCGTCATCGAGCCGGTGCAGGGCGAAGGCGGCTTCTACGACGTGCCGCGCGACTTCATGCGCAAGATCCGCGACCTCTGCGACAGGCACGGCATGCTGCTGATCGTCGACGAGGTGCAGACGGGCTTTGCCCGCACCGGCAAGATGTTCGCCATGGAGCACTACGACGTGGTCGCCGACATCACCACCATGGCCAAGAGCCTCGCCGGCGGCTTCCCGCTTGCCGCCGTCACCGGCCGCGCCGAAATCATGGACGCGCCGCAGCCAGGCGGGCTCGGCGGCACCTATGGCGGCAGCCCGCTCGGCATCGCCGCGGCCCACGCCGTGCTCGACGTGATCGAGGACGAGAAGCTGTGCGAGCGCGCCGACATGCTCGGCAACCGGCTCAAGCAGTTCCTCGAGAGCCTGCGCAACGACATTCCGGAAATCGCCGACATCCGCGGCTATGGCTTCATGAACGCGGTCGAATTCAACTCCGTGGACACGAAGCTGCCGAGCGCCGATTTCGCCAATGCCGTGCGGGCCGAGGCGCTCAAGCGCGGGTTGATCCTGCTCACCTGCGGCGTCTACGGCAATGTCGTCCGCTTCCTGGCGCCGATCACCATCCAGGACGACATTTTCAGCGAGGCGCTCGGCATCCTCGAAGCCTCGATCCGGGCCGCGAAAGCACACGGCAAATAACTGGCGTCCGCCGGGCCCGCCGCTGACGACGTCATCCCTGACAAAGCCAGGCGGCGGGTCAGAAGGTCGGCGGCGTGCAGGCGCTGACGACGACACAGGCCTCGTCGCGGAGGTTGCGGAACCGGTGCGGAATGCGACTGTCGAAGATATAGGCGTCGCCGGGACCCAGTTCGCGGGCCTCGGTTCCGACAGTCAGCTCGATCCGGCCGGAGATGATGATGCCCGCCTCCTCGGCCTCGTGGCTGTAGAGCTCGACGCCGGTGTCGGCGCCGGGGGCGTAGATCTCATGCAGCATCTGCAGGGAATGCGCCGAGGCGTTGCCGACCTGGCGCAGCGACACCAGGGCGTTGGCGCCGTCGCCGACACCGAACACCCGGAGCGGATTGATCTCGCGCAGCTCGTCCCGGCCGAAGAACACCTTTTCCGTGTCGGGATATTCCGTCGAGAAGAACTCCGAGAACGTCATCTGCACCGAATCGAGGATCTTCTTCAGCGACGCCACCGACGGGCTGGTCTGGCCCTGCTCGATCATCGAGATGAGACCGTTGGTGACACCTGCGCGCAGCGCCAGCTGCCGCTGCGACAGGCCCCGGGCGGTTCTCAACTGTTTCAGCCGTGCGCCGACTTCCATGACGGGTTCCAGATTGGTGCGTTGCCGGATGCGCCGCCGAGGCACATCTCGTGGTCCCAAAACCGCTGCACACTTTCGGGCGACATGCATTCGCTCTTGTCATCACGCTTGATGCATGTGGTGATCCCGAAACCGCCGCATACGTTCGGACGACATGGATCAGCCATAGCTATTCGCGTCCGGCCTGTCCAACGGGAGGGGCCACGGCGTCCTCGTCGGGCATCAGCAGCAATGTGTGGGCGGGCAGGTCGTAGTCCTTGAAGATGTCGGGATTGGCCCGGGCGAGGCGCGGCAGGGCGATGAGGACCTCGCGCAGATGCCGGCGCATGGCGCGCTCGGCTGCGTCGGCGTCGCGCGCCGCCAGTGCGGCAACGATGTCGCCATGCTGGCTGATCAGGGTCTGCATTGGCGTGGCGTCGCCGAGGCTGAGAAACCGGACACGGTCGATCTGGTTGCGCGCCCCCACCACAGTGCGCAGCGCGTAATCGCATTGGACGATGTTGCCGATACAGCGGTGAAAATCCTCGTCATTGGCGTTGAAGCTGGCAAAATCATTGGCGAGCGCCGCCCGCTTCTGGTTGTCGACCAGGCCCCGCAGGCTGTCGCAGTCGGCATCGGTGATGAACCGGCAGGCGTAGCGCACCAGGCTGCATTCCACCGCCTCGCGGACGAAACGCGCATCGGCGACCTCCCGCACGGAGATTTTGCGCACGAAGGTCCCGCGGCTTGGGCGGACCTCGACCAGGCCTGCCTCGGACAGCTTGATGAAGGCCTCGCGGACCGGCTGGCGGCTGACGCCGTAGCGCTCGGAGACTTCCTTCTCGGACAGGGCGCTGCCGGGAGCAAGCCGCATTTCAACGATGGCCGACCGCAACTGCTCGAACAGCTGCGGCGCGATCAGGTCCATGTCTCGAAATGCCTTGTCCATGAAGATTCCTGTTGCTTTCACATGTCAACTTAGTACCATACCGGTATGGTGGCTAGTGCAAACTCGTGACCGGTTATAGAACAATGACCGGCGCCTGGCGACCTGACTCTCAGCGCCCTGGGGAGGGGACATTCATGACATCGACGTTCAACGCAAGTCTTGCGATCAGCCGCCGTGCCTTCGTGCAGGCGGGAGTCGCGACCCTGGCCCTGCCGGCCTACATCTCGCGCGCCAGCGCGGCCGACACGTTCACCTGCCGCATCGCCCATTCGGAAGCCATCGGCTCGCCGCTGACCAACGCCTTCGAGCGCTGGGCCAAGTCGATGAACGAGAAGAGCGAGGGCCGCATCGATGCGCAGCATTTCCCGGCCAGCCAGCTCGGCGGCCTGGCGCAACTGCTCGAAGGCAGCCGGATCGGCACCATCCAGGCCACCACCGCCGGTCCCGACAGCGAAGAGGCGATCGCGCCCGAGATCGCTGCCTTCGGCGGCGCGCCCGGCTTCATCTACAAGGACGAGGCCCATGTCGACCGGGTGCTGCAGGGAGACCTCGGCGCGGAAGTCTCGCAGATCGCCCGCGAGAAGACCGGCGTCGAATTCGTCGCCTATGGCGAAAGCGGCTTCCGCCATGTGCTGGCCAAGACCCCCGTCACCGATCTCGCCTCGCTGTCGGGCCTCAAGATCCGGGTGCCGGAACTGCGCGTCTGGGTCGATTTCTGGAAGAAGCTCGGCGCCAATCCGACGCCGCTGCCATATTCGGAGCAGTACGCGGCACTGTCGACCGGCATCATCGACGGGCTGGAGTCGGACTACTTCTCGGTGCTCGGCTTCAAGTGGCACGAACAGGCCAAGCATGTCACGCCGACCTATCACTGGTTCCTGCCCAAGGCCGTTCGCGTCAACGCGGCCTGGCTCGACAGCCTGCCCGCCGACCTGCAGGCCATCGTCCGCGACACCGCCAAGGAAGAATTCCTGGCGCAGCGCACGGAGAACCGCGCCAAGGCGGACAAGGCCCTCGACGAGCTCAAGGCCGTCGGCGTCGAGGTGCACGCAATCGACGAGGCGGAGCGCGCCAAGTGGGCCGACCTGACCGCGCCGCTGTTCGACGAGTTCGGCTCCAAGAGCCCGAAGACGGCGGAAATGATCGCCAAGATCCGGGCGCTCGCCTGATCAAAGACGGCGCGGCGGACCACCAGGTCCGCCGCGCCGACGCCTTGCGGGCCGCACCCGGTTCGCCCCAGCCATGAATGGAATGCCGCAGATGAGTGCTGTCCCCGACGATCGGGCCAATTCTTCCCGCCTGCCCTCAGGGCCGCTGGCCCGGGCCTACCACCGGCTCGACCTGACGCTGGAAACGGTGTCGATCGGCCTGATCGTCGTGGCCGCCATGGTCGCTGCCCTGCAGGTGTTCTGCCGCTACGTGCTCAATGCCTCGCTGGCCTGGCCGGAGGAAGTGGCGCAATGGCTGTTCAGCTGGGCCGTCTTCGTCGGCATGGCGGTGCTCACCGGCCGCGACGGCCACATCGCCATCGGCTTCCTGCACCGGTTCATTCCGCGCTCCATGCGCCCGGCGCATCTGTTCTTCATCCGCACCATGATGGTCTCGGCCAGCGTCATGCTGGTGGTGCACGGCATCGACTTCATGAACCGCGCCATGCAGGTTTCGCCGGCCATGCAGTGGCCGCTCAAATACCTGTTCCTGGCGGTCCCAGTGGGCGGAGTTCTCAATCTCGTCTATCTGCTCAGACCGGTTCCGGCGACGGAAGGGGTTTCGCGAAAGGGCGGCTTCGTGCTGCCGCTGGCGGCCATGGCGGCCGGCATCGCGCTCTATCTCGCCATCCGCTTCGGCGCCCACAATCTCTACGGCGAGGGCGGCAGCGCCATCGTGCTGATGATCGTGGCCCTGGCGCTGATCTTCCTCGAGGTCCCCATCGCCTATGCGCTGGCCTTCGGCGCCTTCGCCGCCTTCGCCCCGCTCGGCAACATGATGCTGGTGATCGTCACCCAGAACATGTCGTCCTCGCTCAACTCCTTCACCCTGCTTGCCATTCCGTTCTTCATCATGGCGGCGGCGGTGATGAATGCCGGCGGCATCACCACGCGGCTGGTCGATCTCGCAACCCATCTCGTCGGCCATTTCCGCGGCGGCCTGGGCCAGGCCAATGTGGTCACCAACGTCATGCTTGCCGGCGTTTCCGGGTCGTCGACGGCCGATGCCTCGGCAATCGCCAAGCTGATCGTGCCGGAGATGGAGCGCCGCGGCTACGACCGCGCCTTCGCCTGCGCGCTGACCTCGGCCTCGTCGACGCTGGCAAACCTCATTCCGCCCGGCCTCGGCCTGATCATCTACGCGGCACTGGCCTCGGTGTCTGTGGGCGCGCTGTTCGTCGGCACGATCGTGCCCGGCCTGCTGGCGGCGGTGGCGCTGTCCGCCGTGGTCTACCTGGTCTCCCGCGCCCGCGGCTATGGTGGCGACCGCGAGCGCTCCACCGGGCGCGAACGGCTGACCTCGCTGTGGTACGCGCTGCCGGCGCTGCTTTTGCCGGTGCTGATCGTCGGCGGCGTCCGCTTCGGCATCTTCACAGCGACCGAGGCCGGCGCCATGGCCTTTCTGTTCGCCATTCTCTGCGGCGCCTTCATCTACCGGGTGCTCACACTCGACAATTTCACCGAGGCGCTGCGCGAATCGACCGCCGACACGGTGGCCGTGGCCATCATCATCGCCGCCGCCGCGCCGTTCGCCTGGGTGCTGGCCTTCGAGCAGATGCCGCAGAAGATCGCCGCCGGGCTCAGCGCCGTTTCCGACAACCGCTATGTGCTGCTGCTGCTGATCAACCTGTTCCTGATCTTCGTCGGCCTGTTCATGGAAATGATCGCCGCGATGGTGATCCTGGTGCCGATCCTGGTGCCAGTGGTGGTCGCCGCCGGGGTCGATCCCCTGCATTTCGGCATCGTGCTGATCATCAACCTGGTGATCGGCGCCCTGACGCCGCCGCTCGGAATGCTCGTCTTCACCACGGCGCGGGTCGGCAAGGCGGACGTGACGGCCGTGTTCAAGGCGATCATGCCGTTCATCTGCGCGCTGCTCGTGGTGCTGGTGCTCGTCACCTACGTGCCGCAACTGACACTGCTGCCGATCCGCTGGTTCGGACCCTGAGACCGGGCTCGCGCCCAACCAATAGCCACTCCTGCCAATTGCCCTTTGAGGGTGGATTGGCTAGGCGTCGGCTCACAAATGCGGAGACTGTGAAATGCGACAGGGATGGCGGTGGTACGGACCCGATGCGGGCGTGCCGCTCGACACGATCAGGCAGGCGGGCGCGACGGACGTGGTTTCCGCCCTGCACCAGGTGCCGATCGGCGCCGCGTGGACCAGGGAGGCTGTCTCCGAGCGCAAGGCGCTCATCGAAACCACGCCACCAGGGCGGACTCAGCTCAGATGGTCGGTGGTCGAGAGCATCCCGATCCCCGATGCGGTCAAGCGCACCGGCGCGGCCGCCAAGGCGGAGATCGAGGCCTGGATCGCCAGCATGGAGGCGGTCGCGGCCAACGGCATCGGCATCGTCTGCTACAATTTCATGCCGGTCGTCGACTGGACCCGCACCGACCTCGACTTCGTCACGCCCACCGGTTCGACGGCGATGCGCTTCGACCAGGACAAGTTCGCCGCCTTCGACCTGTTCGTGCTTGAGCGGAGTGGCGCGCAAGCCGAGTATTCGGCGGAGGCCAGGGCCCGGGCGAGAGCAACCTTCGAGGCGATGGACGAGGCGGAAGTTGCCTATGTGACCAACAACATCACCAGCGCCCTGCCCGGCTCGACCACCGAGCCGCTGACGATTCCGCAGTTTCGCGACAAGCTCGCGGCCTATGCCAGCATCGATGCCCGGCAGATGCGCGCGCATCTCGTCGGCTTCCTCGAGGCGGTGACGCCCGCGGCCGAGGCCTGCGGCGTCAAGCTGACGCTGCATCCGGACGACCCGCCGCGCTCGCTGTTCGGCCTGCCGCGCATCGCCTCGACGGCGGAGGACTACGCCGCTCTCTTTGATGCAGTCCCCTCGCCCGCCAACGGCATGTGCTTCTGCACCGGCAGCCTGGGCGTGCGCGCCGGCAACGACCTGCCGGCGATCGCCCGGCAGTTCGCAGCGCGCATCCACTTCGCCCATCTGCGCGCCACCAAGCGCGAGGAGAACCCGCTGTCGTTCCACGAATCGGCGCATCTCGAGGGCGATGTCGACATGGTGGCGGTGATCCACGAACTGCTCGCGGAAGACGCCAAACGTTCGCCCGAAACATCCATCATCTTCCGCCCCGATCATGGCCAGCGCATGCTCGGCGACCTCCACGAGGCCGGCAGCCCCGGTTACCCCGCGGTCGGTCGCCTGCGCGGCCTGGCCGAACTGCGCGGCATCATCGCCGCGCTCACCGCCGACCGCTGAGGCAGCCGGTGCGCGAGAGCAGGAGAGAGACAGTGAGTGAACGGAAAACCGGCCTTGCGGTCATCGGACTCGGCATGGCTTCCAAACCGCATCTGGAGGCGCTGGCGGAGCTCGCGGGAAGCATCGAGGTCACCGGCGTGTTCAACCGCGGGCGCGACAAGTCCGTGCATGCCGCCGCCTCGATCGGCTGCCGCGTCTTCGACAGCATCGAGGAAATCGCCCTCGATCCGGCCACCGACGGCGTCATCGTCATCACCCCGCCGCACCAGCGTACCGACATCATCCGTCTGCTTGCCGCAGCCGGCAAGCATGTGCTGACGGAAAAGCCGGTGGAGCGCAGCACGGCCGCCGCCCGCGAGATCGTCGAGACCTGCGAGCGTGCAAGGGTGCAGCTCGGTGTCGTCTTCCAGCACCGGATGCGCGCCGGCGCCCGCAGGCTTGCCGAGCTGGTCGCGGCAGGCGAACTGGGCGAACTGTGTTTGGTGCGCGCCGACATTCCCTGGTGGCGGCCGCAGAGCTATTACGACGTGCCGGGACGCGGCAGCTACGAGCGTGACGGCGGCGGCGTGCTGATCAGCCAGGCGATCCACGTGCTCGACCTGATGCTGAGCCTGACCGGTCCGGCGGACAACGTGCAGGCCTTCTGCGCCACGACGAAAACCCATGAGATGGAATCGGAGGACTTCGCCGCCGCGGGCGTCCGCTACGCCTCCGGCGCAGTCGGGTCCATCGTCGCCACCACCGCCACCTATCCGGGCGGCGCGGAAAGCATGGTCATCGACGGAACGCGCGGCACCGCCGTCCTGAAGGGCGGACATCTCAGCGTGACCTGGCGCGACGGCCGCAGCGAGGAGCAGGGCGAACTCTCGGGCACCGGCGGCGGCGCCGATCCGATGGCGTTTCCCTGCGACTGGCACCGCGACCTGATCGCAGATTTCGCCGATGCGATCCGGACCGGCCGCCCGCCTCTCGTCACCGGCCGCGCGGCGCTCAACGTCCATGCGCTGATCGACGCCATGGTGACGTCCTCGCGCGACGGCGCAGCCGCCGCCGTCGAGCGGATGGACTTCTAGATGGATACGCCGCCGTTCAAATTCGCTGCCATGGGACTCGACCATCGCCACATCTACGGCATGGCGGAAGGCATGATCGCCGCGGGCGGCACATTCGCCGGCTACTGGACCGATGGATCGCCGCTGCCGCTCGAGGGCTTCGAAAAACGCTTCCCCGGCGTGCCGCGCGCCGCCGATGTCCGCACGCTGCTGGAGGATCCCGAGATCAGGCTGATGCTGGTCGCCTCGGCGCCCGAGCACCGCGCCGCCCATGCCATTTCCGCCATGCAGCACGGCAAGGACGTGATGACCGACAAGCCGGGCTGCATCACGCTCTCCGAACTCGCGCAGATCGAGACCGTCGTCGCCCGGACCGGCCGCATCTGGTCGGTCAATTTCTCGGAGCGCTTCGAGGTCCGCGCGGTGACCCGGGCCACCGAGCTGGTGCGGGCGGGCGCCATCGGCGAAGTGATCCAGACCATCGGCATGGGACCCCACCGGCTCAACGCGCATCTCAGGCCCGACTGGTTCTTCGACGCCGGCCGCTACGGCGGCATTCTCACCGACATCGCCTGCCACCAGATCGACCAGTTCCTGCACTTCACGGGCCTCGAGACCGCCGAGATCGTGCATGCCGCGATCGGCAACTTCGCCAATCCCGAGCGTCCCGACTTCGAGGATTTCGGCGAACTCAACCTCGCATCGGGCCGCTCGCAGGGATATATCCGCGTCGACTGGTATACGGCCGATGCGCTGCCCAACTGGGGCGACGGACGGCTGTTCATCCTCGGCAGCGAAGGCAGCATCGAACTGAGAAAATATGTCGATGTCGCCGGCCGGCCGGGAACCGACCACCTGTTCCTGGTCAATGGCAGCCGCTGCGAGCACATTGACTGCAGCGATGCGTCGCTTCCGTATTTCGGTCAGCTCGCTGGCGACGTGGTCAACCGCACGGAGACTGCTGTCAGCCAGAGCCACACATTCACGGTGAGCCGGCTGGCACTGCAGGCGCAGGCGCAGGCGGTGCGGCGCGGCAACCTGCTGTCGCGCTGATCAGACTTCGACGAGCGCGCCGCGGGCGCCGATGACCCGGGCGGCGATGTCGCAGCCGGCGGCAACGGCCTCGGCACGGCTGGCGCCGGCCAGATGGGCGGCGAGGAAGCCGGCGTTGAAGCTGTCCCCGGCGGCCGTCGAATCGACCACCTCGGACACGGAGAGAGGGTCGTGGAAGGCCAGTTCGCCGGCGTCGAGCGTGGCGATCCGGCCGGCGCCGTTCTTGACCACGACGAGACCGGCTCCCGCCGCAGCATAGCGGCGGGCCGTGGCCTCGATGTCGGCGTCGCCGAAGAAGCTCGCCTCGTCGTCATGCGAGGGCAGCACGATATCGGCCTGGCCGGCCGCCTGCATGACGGCCTTGCGCATCGCCCCGACGCCGGACCAGAGCCGCGGGCGGAGATTCGGATCGAAGACGACGATCGCGCCGGCGGCGCGGGCGCCGGCCAGCGCCGCGATCAGCAGGTCGCGACCGTCACCATCGAGAATGGCGAGCGTGATGCCCGAGAGGTAGATCACCGCGGCGCCATGAATGGCCGATCCCAGCCGCTCGGGATCGTCGGCAAGCTTGCGCGCCGCGCTCTGCGAACGCCAGTAGGCGAAGCTGCGTTCGCCGTTGCTGAGCTCGATGAGATAGAGCCCGACGGTGCGGTCTGGCAAACGCGCGATATTGCCGGTGTCGATGCCGGCAGCGGCGATGAACTCCAGCATCCGGTCCGAGATCGGGTCGGTGCCGACAGCGGTCAGATACTCGACCTGCCACCCGGACGGCAGCAGGCGGCGCACATACCAGGCGGTGTTGAGCGTGTCGCCGGCATAGCCGAGGCGGAACTGGCCTTCCGGCCCCGCAGGCGCCATTTCCACCATGCATTCGCCGATCGAGACAAAACGTTGCACTGTCACTCCTCGTCCTCGAACCAGGCGTGGTGCTCGGACCTTATGCGATCGATGATGCCCTGGATGCGCGAAAGATGTTCGCGCATGGCAGCGGCGGCGGCTTCCACATCCCTGGCCTTGAGCGCATCGAGGATGATCTTGTGATCGTCTAGCGCGCGCTGCGAGGCGAAGGCAAGCGACAGGAACCGCACCCTGTCCATATGGGCCTTGTTTTCGCGGATGATCTCCCAGGCAAAGCCCATTCCCGAGCGGTCGCAGATTTCCTTGTGGAAAAGATCGTCGAGGCGATGAAACCGGCCCTTGTCGCCACCCTGGACCGCGGCGTCCTGGGCGATGATCAGGGCGTCGAGGGCAGCGAAATCCGCCTCCGTCAGCGCCGCGCATGCGATGCGGATGATCTCGATCTCGAGCGACGTGCGCACGAAGCGGGCGTTGAGCACGTCGGTGGCCGAGATCTGGCTGACGGTGGTGGCGCGCTGAGGCCGGATCTGCAGGAATCCGAGCTTCGACAGCCGGTAGAAGGCGTCGCGCACCGGCTGGCGCGAGACGCCCATCTGCCGGGCAACGTCGATTTCGGACAGCTTGGCGCCTGGCGGCAGTTCCAGCGACAGCACCTGGCGGTGCAGTTCCTCAAACACCTGGTCGGCAACCGATGGCCTGGCCATCGGCTCGATCGCCGGCAGCTGGAATATATCGACCATGTGCGAACCTCCCGGCTGATTGACAGCCCCGCCATACTGGCATATTAGTCTATTACAACAACCAACACCATAATAAAACTGTTGGACTTGGCAAGGGAGAGAGACTGACAATGGCCCTTCTGGACAAGGATCGCCTGTTTCCGCTCGAGGACCGAAGCCGCGGCATTGCGCGCGCCCTCTACGATCAGGTCAAGGGCCTGCCCATCGTCAGTCCGCATGGTCATACCGATCCGCGCTGGTATGCGGAGAACGAGGCCTTCCCCGATCCGGCACAGCTGCTTGTCACGCCGGACCACTATGTCTTCCGCATGCTGTTCTCCCAGGGCATCCCGCTCGAAGCACTCGGCGTGCCGCGCGCCGACGGCGGTCCCACGGAGGCCGACGGCCGCAAGATCTGGCGGGTGCTCGCCCAGAACTATTTCCTGTTCCGGGGCACGCCCTCGCAGATGTGGCTGGACCACGTCTTCGAGGAGCTGTTCGGCATCGACGAGCGGCTGTCGGCCAAGACCGCCGACATGTATTACGACCGCATCTCCGACTGCCTGGCGAAGCCCGAGTTCCGGCCGCGCGCGCTGTTCGAGCGCTTCAACATCGAGGTCATCGCCACCACCGAGAGCCCGCTCGATCCGCTGGCCTGGCACGACAAGATCAAGGCCTCGGGCTGGAGCGGACGGGTCATCACCGCCTACCGGCCCGACCCGGTGATCGATCCGGAGTTCGCGGGCTTTGCCGGCAATGTCGAGAGCCTCGGAGAGATCACCGGCGAGGACACCCGTTCCTGGACCGGCTATCTCGCCGCCCACCGCAACCGGCGGGCCTATTTCATCGCCCGCGGCGCCACCTCGTCCGACCATGGCCACGCCACCGCGCGAACCGAGGACATGAGCCAGGACCAGGCGGCGATCCTGTTCGAAAAGGCACTGGCCGGCACCTGTTCGGCCGAGGAGGCCGACGCTTTCCGCGGCCAGATGCTGACCGAAATGGCACGCATGAGCCTCGACGACGGCCTGGTGATGCAGATCCATCCCGGCTCGTTCCGCAACCATTCGGCGCCCATGCTGGCGACATTCGGCCGCGACAAGGGCTTCGACATCCCCACCCGCACCGACTATGTCCGCGCGCTCAAGCCGCTTCTCGACGCCTTCGGCACCGATCCGCGGCTCTCGATCATCCTCTTCGGCCTCGACGAGTCCGCCTATTCGCGCGAACTCGCGCCTCTGGCCGGCGTCTATCCGTCGCTCAAGCTCGGCCCCGCATGGTGGTACTTCGACAGCCCGGAGGGCATGCGCCGCTACCGCGAGATGACGACGGAAACCGCGGGCTTCTACAACACTGTCGGCTTCAACGACGACACCCGCGCCTTCTGCTCGATCCCCGCCCGGCATGATGTCGCCAGGCGGGTCGACTGCGGCTATCTGGCCACGCTGGTGGCCAGCGGACGTCTGGCGGAGGACGAGGCTTTCGAGGTCGCCCACGACCTCGCTTACCGGCTTGCCAAGCAGGCCTATCGGCTCTGAGAGCCATTTCTGGGAGGAGAATGACCATGACACTGATGAAAACCCTGACCGGCATGCTGCTGGCGACCGCGGCCATGGTGATGACGGCGAGCGCCTGCGACACCACGCTCAAATCATCCGACACGCATCCGGATGGCTATCCGACCGTCGAGGCGGTCAAGGCCATGGGGAAGACGCTGGAGGAAAGCACCGGCGGCAAGCTGTGCATCGAAGTCTACCACTCGGCCCAGCTGGGCGAGGAAAAGGACACCATCGAGCAGACCCAGTTCGGCGCCATCGATCTCAACCGCGTCAGCCTCGGACCGTTCAACAACATCATCGAGGAAACACAGATCCCGTCGCTGCCCTACATTTTCCGTTCGGTCGCGCACATGCACACCGTGATGGATGGTCCGATCGGCCAGCAGATCCTCGACGCGTTCGCGGCCCACGATCTGATCGGGCTGGCTTTCTATGACGGCGGCTCGCGCAGCTTCTACAACAAGGAAAAGCCGATCAAGTCGATGGAAGACATGAAGGGCATGAAGTTCCGCGTCATGCAGTCCGATATGTTCGTCGACATGGTCAGCGCGCTGGGCGCCAACGCCACGCCGCTTCCCTATGGCGAAGTCTACTCGTCGATCCAGACCGGCGTCATCGACGGAGCCGAAAACAACTGGCCCTCCTACGACACCTCCGGCCACTACGAAGTGGCCAAATACTACACGCTCGACCAGCACCTGATCGTGCCGGAAGTGCTGGTGATGTCGAAGAAGTCCTGGGACAAGCTGAGCCCGGAGGATCAGCAAGCTGTCCGTTCCGCGGCCAAGGCTTCGGTTCCGGTGATGCGCGAACTCTGGGAAGCACAGGAAAAGATCTCGCAGGACAAGATCCGGGCGGCCGGCAACGAGATCATCACCGATATCGACAAGCAGCCCTTCATCGATGCGATGAAGCCGGTCTACGAGAAATACGTCAAGTCCGACAAGCTCAAGGAAATGGTCGCCGCGATCCAGGCAACCAAATAGTCTGACGACCGGCCCGCGGGGCTTCCCGCGGGCCGTTTTCTCAATGGAGGGGTGGACGTGCAGGATCGGATGACAAGCGTCGCGCTGGCGACCAGCGTGGTGGCGCGGCTGGCGCTTTGGCTATCGGGGATCGGTCTGGTGGCGATGACGGCGCTGATCGCCTGCCAGGTGTTCTGGCGATACGTCCTTAATGACTCCATTTCGTGGACCGAGCCCGCTTCGGTGATGATCATGGGCTGGTTCATCTTCCTCGGCGCCGCCGTCGGCATCCGCGAGGGCTACCACCTGTCCTTCGATGTCATGCTCTATGTGGTGCCGGACCGGGTGAAGCTGTGGCTGCACACCGTCTCCGACGTCGTGGTGATCGCCTTCGGCGCCGGCATGGCGATCTACGGCACGCAGCTGGCGGTCAACGCCGCGCCCAACATTTTGCCCAGCCTCGGAATATCCGGCGCATTTGATTTCATGCCCATCGTGGCCGGTGGCGTGCTCGTCGTGCTATTCTCGATCGAACGGATCGCGCGGCGCCTGGCCGGCCTGCCGACGGCGCGTTTCGGCGAAACCGAGCTGGAGGATTGAGACGATGGAACTCTGGGTCCTTTTCGGCACCTTCGTCGTGCTGCTGCTTATCGGCACGCCCGTCGCCTTCTGCCTTGGCGTGTCGAGCTTTGCCACCATCGCCTATCTCGGCCTGCCGCCGGTGGTGGTGTTCCAGCGAATGAACTCCGGGGTCTCGGTGTTCGCCCTGATGGCGATCCCGTTCTTCATCTTCGCCGGCGACCTGATGGTGCGCGGCGACATCGCCCGGCGACTGGTGGCACTCGCCGGCGCCATGGTCGGGCACCTGCGCGGCGGCCTGGGCCAGGTCAATATCCTGGCGAGCGTCATGTTCGGCGGTGTTTCCGGCTCGGCTGCGGCCGACGCCAGCGCCGTCGGCGGCCTGATGGTGCCGCAGATGAAGGCACGCGGCTACGATGTCGACTACGCCGTCAACATCACCGTGGTGGGCTCGATCATCGCGCTGATGATCCCGCCCTCTCACAACATGATCATCTATTCGATATCGGCGGGCGGCAAGATCTCGATCGCCGACCTGTTCACCGCCGGCATCATACCCGGCGCCGTGCTGGCGCTGTCGCTGATGGTCGCCGCCTGGTTTGTCGCCCGGCGTCGCGGCTATCCCACAGAACCGTTCCCCGGTGGCCGCGCCCTGCTCTCCCTGTTCGGCAATGCCGTCCCCGGCCTGATCCTGATCGCCATCATCTTCGGCGGCGTGCGCTCGGGCATCTTCACGGCGTCGGAATCCTCCAACATCGCCGTCGTCTACGCGATGTTCGTTACCTTCTTCGTCTACCGCTCGCTCACATGGACCGACTTCGTCGCCGCCACCATGGCCGCCGTGCGCACCACCGCGATGGTGCTGATGGTGATCGGCTGCGCCGCCGCCTTCGGCTGGCTGCTCGCCTACACGCGCGTACCGACCTCGATGGTGATGATGCTCAAGGGCATCTCCGACAACCCGATCGTCATCCTTCTGCTGATGAACGTGGTGCTGCTGATCCTCGGCACCTTCATGGACATGTCGCCGCTGATCGTCATCACCACGCCGATCTTCCTGCCCGTCGCCGTCGCCTTCGGCGTCGACCCGGTGCATTTCGGGGTGATTCTCATTCTCAATCTCGGCATCGGCCTCTGCACGCCGCCGGTCGGGGCGGTGCTGTTCGTCGGCTGCGCCGTCGGCAAGATCCCGATCTGGCAGGCGATGCGCACCATCTGGCCGTTCTACGGCGCGGCGTTTGTCACGCTGATGCTGGTTACCTATATCCCGCAGCTGTCGCTGTGGCTCCCCGCCCAGTTCCATTGAGGTCATGATGCTCAAGCGCTTTCCCGCAGTGCCCACCGATCCCGGCGTCATCCGCCAGGTTCTCTCCGACAGCCCGGAACTGATGATGGTCAGCTTCGAGTTTGCCAAAGGCGCCGAGGGCAAGCTGCATTCGCACAGCCACGTGCAATCGACCTATGTGCAATCGGGACGTTTCGTTTTCTCCGTCTCCGGTGAAGATCTTGAAGTCGCACCGGGTGACAGCTTCGTCATTCCCTCCAATGCGGTGCACGGCTGCCGCTGCCTCGAACCGGGCCGGCTCATCGACACGTTCACGCCGCGCCGTGACGATTTTCTCTGAAAGGACTATGCATGCTCACCGTTGAAACCCGCCACGCCATCGATCCCAGGACCGCAAAGGGCTTCGACACCGACGCGCTGCGGGCCAATTTCCACATGGGCGACCTGTTCCGCGATGGTGAAATCCGTCTCTGCTACACCCATTACGACCGCATGATCGTCGGCGGCGCGGTGCCGCACGGTTCGGCGCTGGTGCTCGACGAGGTCAGGCAGTGCGGCACGGCAAGCATTCTAGACCGGCGCGAGATGGCGGTCGTCAACATCGGCGACAGCGGCACGGTTGCCGCCGGCGGCGAGAGCTACGGCCTCGAAAAGGGTGACGTTCTCTATCTGCCGATGGGCGCGGGTCCCGTGACCTTCGATGGCGCCGGCCGCTTCTACATTCTCTCCGCCCCGGCCCACCACGCCTATCCGGCGCGCCTGATCCGCATCGGCGACGCCAAGAAAGTCAAGCTTGGCTCGGCGGAAACATCGAACGAGCGCACCATCAACCAGTTCGTCCATCCCGATGTGATGCAGTCCTGCCAGCTGGTCGTCGGCTACACACAGTTCGCCCCCGGTTCGGTGTGGAACACCATGCCGGCGCATGTGCACGACCGCCGGATGGAAGCCTATCTCTATTTCGACCTGGCGCCGGACGCCCGCGTCTTCCACATGATGGGCGAGCCCGACGAGACGCGCCACATCGTCGTCAAGAACGAAGAGGCGATCGTCTCGCCGCCCTGGTCGATCCACTGCGGCGCCGGCACCGGCAGCTACACCTTCATCTGGGCGATGGCCGGCGACAATGTCGATTATCGCGACGTCGAAATGGTGGGCATGGAGCAGTTGCGTTGAATTCGTTTTCGCTCGAAGGCAAGCGCGCCCTGGTAACCGGCGCTAATACGGGAATCGGGCAGGCGATCGCGGTTGCCATGGGCAAGGCGGGCGCGGAGGTGATCTGCGCCGGCCGCTCCCCGTCGGCCGAAACCGTGGCGATGATCGAGAAGGGGCGCGAACTCAGGCTCGACTTCGGCGATCCGATGGCCGCCCGCGACGTCTTCGCATCGGAGCCCATCGACATCCTCGTCAACAATGCCGGCATCATCCGCCGCTCCGACGCCGTCGAGTTCAGCGAAGCCGACTGGGACGAGGTGATGGATGTCAACCTGAAGGCGGTGTTCTTCACCGCCCAGGCCTTCGCCAAGGCGGTGCTCGCGCGCGGCGGCACGGGAGCGATCGTCAACATCGCCTCGCTGCTGTCGTTCCAGGGCGGCATCCGCGTCGCCTCGTACACCGCGGCCAAGCACGGCGTGGCCGGGCTGACCCGGCTTCTGTGCAATGAGTGGGCGGCCAAGGGCATCAATGTCAACGCCATCGCGCCGGGCTACATCGAGACCAACAACACCGAGGCGCTGCGTGCCGACCCGGTGCGCAACCAGGCGATCCTCGAGCGCATTCCGGCCGGCCGCTGGGGCGAAGCCAACGACATCGGCGACGCCGCCGTCTTCCTTGCCTCGCCGGCGGCGAAATACATCCACGGAGCCGTGCTCAGCGTCGATGGAGGCTGGCTTGCCCGATAACACGAGGATCACGGCTCAAAGCGGACCGCGTCCGGGAATTGGCATCGTCCATCTCGGACTCGGCGCCTTCTTCCGTGCCCATGGCGCCATCTACATTGCCGAGGCAATGCGCGCATCGGGCGGCGACTGGGGCATTGTCGGCGTATCGCTGCAATCGACCACCCAGCGCGACGCGCTTGAGCCGCAGGGTTTTGCCTATACCGCGGTGGAACAGGGTCCGGACGGCGAGACCGCGCGGATCATCGACGTGGTGCAGAATGTGCTGGTGGCACGCGAGAACCCGGGTGCGGTGCTCGAGCAGATGGCGCAACCGAATGTACGCATCGTCTCGCTGACAGTGACCGAAAAGGGCTATTGCCACGAACCCTCGACCGGCCGGCTCAACCGCGCTCATCCCGATATCGTTCACGATCTGGAAAACGAGCTGCCGGTTTCCGCCCCGGGCTTCCTCGTGCGCGGGTTGCAGCGGCGCCGCGCGGCAGGCCTTAAGCCTTTCACGGTGATGACCTGCGACAACCTGCCGGAAAACGGCCGCGTGGTTCGCGCCGTGGTGCTGGAGCTGGCAGGCCTGATCGATCCGGATCTTGCTGCCTGGATCGAACTCGAAGGCCGGTTTCCATCGACCATGGTCGACCGCATCGTGCCGGCCACCAAGACCGAGGACATTGCCCGGCTGGAACAGAAAAGCGGGCGCCACGACGCGTCGCCGGTGATGCACGAGCCGTTCCGGCAGTGGGTGGTCGAAGACACCTTCGTCGACGGCCAGCGTCCCGATCTCGGCGCTGTCGGCGTGCAACTGGTCGGCGATGTGACGCCATTCGAGCACATGAAGCTCAGGATGCTCAACGGCACCCATTCGTCGCTCGCCTATCTCGGCTACCTGGCGGGATACGAGACCATATCCGAGACGGTCGCCGATCCCGACTTCGCCCGCTTCGTCGAGCGGCTTTGGCGCGAAGAGATCATCCCGGCACTGACGCCGCCGCCGGGCGAGGATCTGGGCGATTACGCCGATGCGCTGATGGCGCGCTACAGGAACCCGGCGATCCGTCACCGCACATGGCAGATCGCCATGGACGGCAGCCAGAAGCTTCCGCAGCGCATTCTGGGAACGCTTGGCGACAATCTCACCGCCGGACGCGCATCGCCGGGGCTGATGCTCGCGGTGGCCGCATGGATGCGCTATGTCGGCGGCATCGACGAAAAGGGCCAGCCGATCGAGGTCAAGGACCCGATGTCGGCACGGCTGCGCGCGCTCTCGGACAGTGCCGAAGGATCGGCGAAAGTCGCAGCCCTGCTTGGCCTGCGCGAGATCTTTCCTGCGGCCCTCGCCGATCAACTGGCAGCACCGCTGACTGCTGCCTACGAGAAGCTCACGCGTCTCGGCGCCCAGGCAGCCGTCATGGATCTGCTCGGACGGTAGGCTCACCCGACGCAGCAGGATGCGTCGGGTGTCAGCCGCGATTAGGGCGCCTTTACGATGTCATAGGTGCAGGCAAACGAGGCCGCCGCGACACGATAGGTGTCCTTTTCGTCACCGGGAGTCTGCAGCAGCGCATCGCCGGGCCTGGCGACCATCTGCTCGCCCCATGGCGCCTCGAATTCGAACGCCTGCTGGCTCTCGGGGATGATGTAGAAATTCATTTCCTTGCCCTGCGGCAGAAACTCCTGCCAGCCATCGGAACCGGCAGGCTTGTCCGAAGTTGCGTAGCGCGCCGGGAACTTGGCCGCCTTGACCAGATACTCCTCGTCTCCGGTTTCGGGGCAGCGATTGCGGACGACCATGTCACCCGCTTCCGCCGGCTTGCTGAGGGTTTCGACACCTTCGCCCTTGATGGTGGTCACGACCACCTCGCCCGGCACGGAGGGACGCGCATCGACCGGCCTGGTCTTACGCGCGAAGCCGGTGTGACGCTCGGCCTTCGCCTGATTGAACATGGCGACGGCATCGACGTTTTCCGCATGCGCCATCGGCCCAGCAAGTGTGGCGAGAACAAAGACTGTGGTTGCGATCAGCGAAAGTCTCGTCGTTTTCAACATCACTTTGACATCCCGTGTCGATTGGTATTTGCCGGAGTACAGCCGCAGCGGATACGATCGCCGACCCATCTTCGGGCCAGGCCGCACTCCATCATGCCGGACGCCATAGAGCCTGCGCTGCGCCATCACGTCAAGCATGCGGCGGGCAACAAGAAGGAGATTTATCTCACGGCCTCAATCACCTCCATGCGGCTCGCGGCCGGACTTGCACCGCACAATCCGATAAAGCATGCTGAGGTGGAAACAGGAGCCGTCACGCCGGTGCCATTGGATGGGCCGGCAGCGGCAGCCGCTTTGGTGCGGTTGTGAAACATCGGGCGGCTGGTTTCGCTTATTTTCGTTTGACATTCGGTTAGGGTTCCTTTTATCCTAACCGAAATCGGGAGTGTGGGGAGCTAAGGCCCTGCGGCGAGTATCGGCAGCGGCATTTCCCGCGCGACCGATCCGGAATACGGAGGCGAGGCTTGGGAGGGCTTCTTCTACATGCTGGAACTGGACAAAGTCTCCAAGGTTTCCAACGGGGAAGCTCACATCAGCGACGTTTCGCTGCGTCTGGAAAGCGGCACGCTGAACGTACTTCTGGGCCCGACATTGTCGGGCAAGACCAGCCTGATGCGCATCATGGCGGGGCTCGACCGCCCGACCCGCGGACGCGTCCTCGTCGATGGTCGCGATGTGACCGGCCACCCGGTGCAGAAGCGCAATGTCGCCATGGTCTACCAGCAGTTCATCAATTACCCGGCCATGACGGTGTATGAGAACATCGCTTCGCCGCTACGCATTGCCGGCGCCGACAAGGCGACGATCGAACGCGAAGTGGGCCGCGCATCCGACCTTCTGAGGCTCGGACCCTATCTGCAGCGCACGCCGCTCAACCTGTCTGGCGGCCAGCAACAGCGCACGGCGCTGGCGCGCGCCATCGTCAAGAAGGCGGGACTGGTGCTGCTTGACGAACCTCTTGCCAATCTCGATTACAAGCTGCGCGAGGAACTGCGCGCCGAACTGCCGAAGATCTTCTCGGAATCGGGCGCCATCTTCGTTTACGCCACCACCGAACCGTCGGAAGCGTTGCTGCTCGGTGGCAACACGGCGACACTGAGCCAAGGCCGCATCACCCAGTTCGGCCCGACCGTCGACGTATTCCGTGACCCGGTCGACCTGGTCACCGCGCAGACCTTTTCCGACCCGCCGATGAACCTGCTGGCGATGGAGAAGCATCAGGGCAAATTCGTCAAGCCGGGCGTGCGCGACATCACGGTTCCGGTCGAGCTCAGCCATCTTGCCGAAGGCCCCTGCACTCTGGGCTTCCGTCCGCACAATCTGTCGCTCGCCGCAGGCCCGGGAACGACGCCGCTGTCGGCCAAGGTGATGGTGACCGAGATCACCGGTTCGGAAAGCTATGTTCATCTCACCCATGACGATCAGAGATGGGTGATGCTGACCAAGGGCATCCACGACATCGATGCCGGCAAGATGCTGGAAGTGCATCTCGACACGCGGCACCTGCTGGTATTCGACCGTGACGGACGCACGGTTCGCGCCCGCCCGGCGGGGGCATGAGGAACAACCATGGCCCGCATTGATCTCGACCATATCCGCCACGCCTACATGCCGAACCCGGCGCGCGACGAGGACTATGCGCTGCGCGAGGTGCATCACTCCTGGGACGATGGCGGCGCCTATGCGCTGCTTGGGCCCTCGGGCTGCGGCAAGACCACGCTGCTCAACATCATTTCCGGGCTGCTGACGCCATCGGAAGGCAAGATCCTGTTCGACGGCCGCGACGTCACCGGGCTGCAGCCGGAAGAGCGCAACATCGCCCAGGTGTTCCAGTTCCCCGTTGTCTACGACACCATGACGGTTTCCGACAATCTGGCCTTTCCGCTCAGGAATCGCGGCATGGCGGAAGCCGAGGTGAAGAAGCGTGTCGCCGAAGTGCTGGAGATGATCGATCTCGGCGACATCGCCCACCGCAAGGCGCGCGGCCTGACGGCGGACCTCAAGCAGAAGATCTCGCTGGGTCGCGGCCTGGTGCGCGCCGACGTCAACGCCATCCTGTTCGACGAGCCGTTGACGGTGATCGATCCGCACATGAAATGGCAGCTGCGCTCGCAGCTCAAGCTCCTGCACCGCCGCTTCGGCCACACCATGGTCTATGTCACCCACGACCAGACCGAGGCGCTGACCTTCGCCGACAAGGTGGTGGTGATGTATGGCGGCGAGATCGTCCAGATCGGAACGCCGCAGGAACTGTTCGAGCGGCCGAGCCACACCTTCGTCGGCTATTTCATCGGCTCGCCCGGCATGAATGTGCTGCCGGTCACGCTTGAAGGCGCCAATGCCCGGTTGGGCCAGCATTCGATTGTTCTGCCGGGCGCCGCCGGTCCGACCATTGGCAAGCGCACCGAACTGGGCATCCGCCCGGAGTTTGTTCACCTCGGACGCGAGGGCATGCCCGTCACCATCGACAAGATCGAGGATGTCGGACGGCAGAAGATTGTCCGCGCCGCGATCGAGGGCCATGAACTGGCGATCGTGCTGGATGAGGATTCGTCCGTGCCCGCCGATCCGCATGTCACCTTCGATCCCGCCGGAATCAACATCTACGCCGACGACTGGCGCATGAAGCTGGGAGGCTGAGATGGACAAGACCTGGAACAACAAGGCCTGGTTCATGGTGCTGCCGATGCTCTTGCTGGTGGCGTTCTCGGCCGTCATCCCGCTGATGACTGTGGTCAATTATTCGGTGCAGGACACGTTCGGCAACAACCAGTTCTTCTGGGCCGGGACCGACTGGTTCTCCGACGTGCTGTCGTCGCCGCGCTTTCATGACGCGCTCATGCGCAACCTGCTGTTCTCCGGCATCATCCTGCTCATCGAGGTGCCGCTCGGAATCTTCATCGCGCTCAACATGCCGCGCAAGGGTCTGGGTGTGCCGTTCTGCCTGGTGTTCATGTCGCTGCCGCTGCTCATTCCGTGGAACGTGGTCGGCACCATCTGGCAGGTGTTCGGCCGCATCGACATCGGCCTGCTCGGCTACACGCTCAACGCGCTCGGCTTCGACTACAACTACGTCAACGATCCGTTCGACGCCTGGGTGACGGTGATCGTCATGGACGTCTGGCACTGGACAAGCCTGGTGGTGCTTTTGTGCTATGCAGGCCTCGTGTCGATTCCCGACGCCTATTACCAGGCGGCGAAGATCGACGGCGCCTCGCGCTGGTCGGTGTTCCGCTACATCCAGCTGCCGAAGATGAACCGGGTGCTGCTGATCGCCGTGCTGCTGAGATTCATGGACTCGTTCATGATCTACACCGAGCCCTTCGTCGTCACCGGCGGCGGCCCCGGCAATGCCACCACCTTCCTGTCGATCGATCTGGTCAAGACCGCCATCGGCCAGTTCGATGTCGGACCGGCGGCGGCGATGTCGCTCATCTACTTCCTCATCATCCTGCTGCTGTCATGGGTCTTCTACACCGTGATGGTCACCAACGACGCCAAGGGCTGAGGGGAGCGACATGACAGTCAGCGGCAACGCCACCGCAGCCACGCAGACCACGGACGCTGCAACCGCCGCCATGGCGCGGCGGACGCGGCGATCGAACGCGATCGCGCGCTTCTCCTTCCTGGTGCCGGTGATCTACATCTTCCTGCTGATGCTGCCGATCTACTGGCTCATGAACATGAGCTTCAAGACCAATTCCGAGATTCTCGGCGCCTTCTCCCTCTGGCCGCGCGACCCGACCATCGCCAACTACATGGTCATCTTCACCGACCCGGCCTGGTACAACGGCTACATCAATTCGATCATCTACGTGGTCATGAACATGGTGATCGCGGTGACGGTGGCGCTTCCGGCGGCCTACGCGTTCTCGCGCTACCGCTTCCTGGGCGACAAGCACCTGTTCTTCTGGCTGCTCACCAACCGCATGGCGCCGCCGGCGGTGTTCGCCCTGCCCTTTTTCCAGCTCTACTCGGCTTTCGGGCTGATCGACACCCATATCGCGGTGGCCATCGCCCACTGCCTGTTCAACGTGCCGCTGGCCGTCTGGATCCTCGAAGGCTTCATGTCCGGCGTACCCAAGGAAATCGACGAGACCGCCTATATCGACGGCTACTCGTTCCCGAAATTCTTCGTCAAGATCTTCGTGCCGCTGATCGCATCGGGCATCGGCGTGGCGGCGTTCTTCTGCTTCATGTTCTCCTGGGTCGAGCTGCTGATCGCCCGCACACTGACGGTGACCGTCGCCAAGCCGATCGCCGCCACCATGACCCGCACCGTCTCGGCATCCGGGCTCGACTGGGGCGTTCTCGCCGCCGCCGGCGTGCTCACCATCATCCCCGGCGCGCTGGTGATCTGGTTCGTCCGCAACTACATCGCCAAGGGCTTTGCCCTGGGCCGCGTCTGAGGAGGCACCGCTATGGATCTGTCATGGATGGCCTGGACGATGCCGACGGCGATCTTCTTTCTCGTCATCTTCCTGCTGCTCGCCGGCATGGGGGTCTGGGAATACTATGTGCCCGGCGGTTCGCCGCGGGTCGGAATTCTGCGCTTTGAAACCACCCGCGGCGATCGTCTGTTCGTCTCGTTGCTCGGTTCGGCGTTCATCAATCTCGCCTGGCTCGGACTTGTCGGTCCGAACCTGTGGTGGGCTCTTGCCCTGTGTGTGGTCTACGCCATCGGCGTGTTCCGCTATGTCTAGGGCCTGGAATACCGGAGGCGGCAATTCCGCCGGCTCCGTTTTCGCAAGTCGGGAGGAAACTGCAATGCGGAAACATGTTCTACTTTCAACAGTCGCACTGGCGCTGGTGTTCAGCGCGGGGGCAGCGCAGGCAGGAATGGACGAAGCCAAGAGCTTCCTCGATTCCGAGATCGGCGACATGTCGGCGCTCGACCGCGCCGGGCAGGAAGCCGAAATGCAGTGGTTCGTCGACGCCGCCAAGCCATTTGCCGGCATGGACATCAAGGTCGTCTCGGAGACCATCACCACGCATGAATACGAGTCCAAGGTGCTGGCGCCGGCCTTCACCGCCATCACCGGCATCAAGATCACCCACGACCTGATCGGCGAAGGCGATGTGGTCGAAAAGCTGCAGACCCAGATGCAGTCGGGCGAGAACATCTATGACGCCTATGTCAACGACTCCGACCTGATCGGCACCCACTGGCGCTACCAGCAGGCGCGCTCGCTGACCGACTGGATGGCCAACGAAGGCAAGGACGTCACCAATCCCGGTCTCGACCTTGAGGACTTCATCGGTCTCAAATTCACCACGGCGCCCGACGGCAAGCTCTACCAGCTTCCCGACCAGCAGTTCGCCAATCTCTACTGGTTCCGGTACGACTGGTTCAACGACGAAAAGAACAAGGCCGATTTCAAGGCCAAGTACGGCTACGATCTCGGCGTGCCGGTGAACTGGTCGGCCTATGAGGACATCGCCGAATTCTTCACCGGTCGCGAAATCGACGGCAAGAAGGTCTATGGCCACATGGACTACGGCAAGAAGGACCCGTCGCTCGGCTGGCGCTTCACCGATGCCTGGCTGTCGATGGCCGGCAATGGCGACAAGGGCCTGCCGAACGGCCTTCCGGTCGATGAATGGGGCATCAAGGTGGACGAGAACTCGCGTCCGGTCGGCTCCTGCGTCGCCCGCGGTGGCGACACCAACGGCCCCGCCGCCGTCTACTCGATCCAGAAGTATCTGGACTGGCTCAACGCCTATGCTCCGGCCGCGGCGCAGGGCATGACCTTCGGCGAATCCGGCCCCGTGCCGGCGCAGGGCGAGATTGCCCAGCAGATGTTCATGTACACGGCCTTCACCGCCGACATGGTCAAGCCCGGCCTGCCGGTGATGAACGAGGACGGCACGCCGAAGTGGCGTTTCGCCCCCAGCCCGCATGGCGTCTACTGGAAGGACGGCATGAAGCTCGGCTATCAGGACGTGGGTTCCTGGACACTGCTCAAGTCCACCCCCGACGACCGCGCCAAGGCCGCATGGCTCTATGCGCAGTTCGTGGTCTCCAAGACGGTCGACGTCAAGAAGAGCCACGTCGGCCTGACGCTGATCCGCGAGAGCTCGATCCAGCACGACTCGTTCACCGAACGGGCTCCGCAGCTCGGCGGCCTGATCGAGTTCTACCGCTCGCCGGCCCGCGTCCAGTGGTCGCCGACCGGCACCAACGTTCCTGACTATCCGAAGCTGGCGCAGCTGTGGTGGCAGGCGATCGGTGACGCTTCTTCCGGCGCCAAGACTGCCCAGGAAGCCATGGACTCGCTCTGCGAAGAGCAGGAAAAGGTGATGGAACGCCTCGAACGCGCAGGCGTGCAGGGCGACATCGGTCCGAAGATGGCCGAAGTCAAGACGCTCGAGGAGTGGAATGCGGATGCCGTCGCAAAGGGCAACCTCGCGCCGCAGCTCAAGATCGAGAACGAAAAAGAGCAGCCGATGACCATCAACTACGACGAACTGGTCAAGAGCTGGCAGTAAGGTCCTCCGGTCTGACCGGAAGTCTCTGACTTGCAGATCGAGGGAGGCGGGCGACCGCCTCCCTTTTTTTACGCCCGGGCGGATTTTACTTGCCGCCCCGGTCCCATCGCAACCCGCGGGGGTGAACTGAGAGGCTGCGGCGGCCGCGGACGCTGCGTTCCCCGGCAGGTCCGTTCAGGCCCGTACCACCTTGCGCGGCGCAGAGGCTGGAAAAAACTGCCCTCCCAGCGTCGCTGCATCGACAGGCCGGCCGTACAAATAGCCCTGCAGCTCATCGCAGCCCGAGAGCCTGAGCAGCATGGCCTGTTCCTCGGTCTCGATGCCCTCGGCCGTGACCGGGATGCGCAGTGCATTGGCGAGCGCGATGGTTGCCTGCAGCACGGCGCCGCCGTTCTCGTCCCGATCGACCGCCTGGATCAGCGACCGATCCACCTTCATGCGGTCGAAGCCGAACTGACGCAACGCGCCGATGCTGGCATAACCGCAGCCGAAATCATCGAGCGAGACCTTGATCCCTGCGCTCTTCAGCCCGTCGAGCGCGCGCCGCGCCTGCTCCGGATGCGCAATCAGCACGCCCTCGGTGACCTCGAGGGTCAGCAGATGCGGATCGAAGCCGGCCGCGCCGGTGATGCTCGTCACCTGGGCAACGAAAGACGGGTTCTTGAGCTGCAGCGGCGAAATGTTGACCGACAGGCCAATGCCGGGCCAGGCGCGCGCCGCCGCCAGCGCCTTGGTGAGAACCTGCATGCCGAGCGTGTCGATGAGGCCTCCGCGCTCGGCGAGCGCGATGAAGACATCGGGCAGGATGGCCGCGCCGCCCGACCGCGGCCATCGGGCCAAGGCCTCGACGCCGCAGATCCGGCCGGTGGCGGCGTTGATCAATGGCTGGAAGGCGACGCCGATCCCGTCACCTTCCAGCTGCGCACGCAATTCGGCCTCCAGCATAGCTTCCTGCCGCTTTTCGGCGTCGAAGGCATCCTCGTAGCTGACGCTGACGCCGCGGCCCATGTCCTTGGCGCGGTAGAGCGCGATGTCGGCACGGCGCATGAGTTCGCCCGCGCCAAGGTCGCCGGCGATGGAGACGGAGATGCCGACGCTGCCGCCAATTTCCACCGTGCGTTCGGCAATGTAGAAGACACGCTGCAGGGCGGACTGGATGGCGGCTTCGAATTCGGTCGCCGGCTGCCCGGCGGGCGCCGAGGTGACCACGGCGAACTCGTCGCCACCAAGCCGCGCCACCAGGGTTTCTTCGGGTAGTTCCGCCAGCAGGCGGTCTGCAACGGCGGCAATCAAGTCGTCGCCGACGGCGTGACCCCACGCGTCGTTGACCGCCTTGAAGCCGTCGAGATCGATGAGGAAGAGGCGGACGTCGGTCCGTGCGATGCGGCCGTCGAGCAGATCCTGCTCCAGATTTTCAAGCAGTCCCGCGCGGTTCCACAGGCCGGTGAGCGAATCGTGGGTCGCGCGGTGGCGCGCGTGCGCTTCGCTGCGTTTGAGGCTGCGGATGGTCCAGCCGCCCGACAGGCCGATGCCCAGCAGGAAGACGCACAGCACCGAGGCGGCAATCCGCAGTTCGTCCTTCACCCCGATAAAGCTGCGGGTGCCCGGGAGGATCCGCGGCCAGTTGAAATAGGCGGTCGGGCTGCCATCGACGCCGCGCAACACGGCATGCAACAGGCCGGGAAGAGGAGCATCATCAAGCGTGAGGCCGATGATGTTGAAATCCGCGGAGAGCTCGGCCAGCGTGTCGGCGGTCATGTGCTTGGCGAGCACCAACACGGGATTGGTGGCGACGGGAACGGCGGGACTGGTCTCGGCGGACTGGATGACCGCCGCGCCGACCATTGCCACGCCTTCGCTCGAGCGCAGGAAATGGACCGGCACGTCGGTCCCGGCGGCGGCCGAGCGCCGAGCCGCGGCAATCAACGTGTCGAGCCCGGCGCCAAGGAAGCGCCTGGCCGGCACGGCCATCGCCTCACCATTGCGATAGGCAAGAATGTTGCGACCGGTGATGTCGATCACGAAAGCTGTGTCGTAGAGAGGGTAGTCGAGGCTGGAAACGCCCCAGGTCTCGATGGTCCAGGCTTCCGCATCGGGGCCGGCGGTGTGATTGACGGCCTCGTCCCAATAGGCGTTGTCGCGCAGCGTGGCGCGCTGCTGCCGCAGCATCGCCTGCACCGCGCCGGAGGCCGCGTGGCTGGCGCGCTTGTCGTCAAGCGCATCGGCGTTGTCGGTGATCTCGCGGATCGAAGTCCCGACCAGCCCCGCCAACGCGGTGGCCACGCCAATGAACACCGCAGCGGTGATGGCAATGGACCGGCGGCGTCTTCGTCCTTGCGATGGCGCTGACTGGGGCAATGTGGTTTTCCTTGCGGGCTACACGAAACGCGGCTTCCGGACCTCGCCCGCAAGGATCAAGTGAGGCATCATCCCCGCGGACATTGCACCAAAGATCCCAGCAAACCGCTGACAGACCCTTAATTTCGAGGGGTTAGCATCTGCGGGTCGTGTCCGCGTCCAGCTCAGTCCAGCGTGCGGCGGAAGCGCAGCAGCGCCAGGCCCGAAAACAGCAGAACAAAGAGGATGAGCGCGCCCATTTCGCCGGCGATGCCCTGCAGGTCCGCGCCCTTAAGCATCACCGACCGGACGACACGGAGAAAATGCGTGAGCGGGAAGATCTCGCCCAGCCATTGCGCCCATTGCGGCATGCCCTGGAATGGAAACATGAAGCCCGAGAGCATGAGCGAGGGCAGGAAAAAGAAGAAGGTCAGTTGCATGGCCTGCATCTGGGTGCGCGCCAGCGTCGAGAAGGTGTAGCCAAGCAGCACCAGCGCCAGCACGAAGATGAGAATGCTCGTCAGCAGCAGGCCAAGCGAACCGATGAACGGCACGGAGAACAGGAACCGGGCTGCCGACAGCACCACAATGACCTGCACCGCTCCGACGGCGAGGTAGGGCAGCACCTTGCCGAGCATGATTTCCATCGGGCTCACCGGCATGGCAAGCAGGTTCTCCATGGTGCCGCGCTCGGATTCGCGGGTCAGCGCCATCGATGTCATCATCACCATGGTCAGTTGCAGGATGACGCCGAGCAGGCCGGGCACGATGTTGTACTGGGTGACGCCCTCCGGATTGTAGAGCCGGTGGACGATGACCTTGAGAGCGCCAGCCGATTGCTGGGCTGCCTGCGCCTCCGCCCCCTGCTCGCGCAGCAGCGCCTCGGCGGCCACGGTGCCGAGCGTGGAAATCGCGCCGGATGCCACCGCCGGGTCGGTGGCGTCGGCCTCGATGAGGATCTGCGGATGATCGCCGCGCTGCACCCTTCGGGCAAAATCCGAGGGAATGGTGACGACGAAGGAGACGGTGCCCGCCTGCAGAAGCCGTTCGGCCTCGCTGGCGCTGGAGACGACATGGTCAAAGCGGTAATAGCCGGTGTTCTCCATCGCCGAGACCATGGCGCGGGTGTAATGGTCCTGGCTGGTGGTCACCAGCGCCGCCGGCAGGCCCTTCGGGTCGAGGTTGATGGCATAGCCGAACAGCAGCAGCTGCACCAGCGGCACGCCCAGCATCATGGCGAAGGTGATGCGGTCGCGCCGCATCTGGATGGCTTCCTTGATGATGACCGCCATCAGCCGGCGAAGGGAGAACAGGCCGCTCATGCCATGTTGTCCGTCGATTGGCCCATGAACTGGATGAAGACATCCTCGAGACTGGTCTGGTCCTGGTGCCATTCCGAGCCGGTCTCGGCGGCGACCGCCTTGACCGCGGCCTCCAGCTTTTCCCGGTCGCGACCGACAATGTGCAGCTTGAGCCCGAAGGGCGCGACCTGATCGACGCCGTCGGCTTTGGCCAGTTTCCGGGCCGCCGCCGTGATGTCGCCGCCGGTCAGCACCATCGTCGTCAGTCCTGCGTCGCTCACCACATCGGCGACCGTACCGGACGCGAGCAGCTTGCCATAGGAAATATAGTGGATGCGGTGGCAGCGCTCGGCCTCGTCCATGTAGTGGGTGGAAACCAGCACGGTCAGGCCGTCGCTGGCGCGGTGGTGGATCTCGTCCCAGAACTCGCGCCGCGCCTTGGGATCGACGCCGGCGGTGGGCTCGTCGAGCAGCAGCAGCTTCGGCTTGTGCATGATGCAGGCGGCCAACGCCAGCCGCTGCTTCCAGCCGCCCGACAAGGTGCCGGCGAGCTGGTTGCGGCGAGACGACAGGCCCAGATCCTCAAGCGTGTCGCGGACGATGCCTGCCACCGGATCGAGTTCGTAGAGCCGGGCGACGAAGGTGAGGTTCTCCTCGATCGACAGGTCCTCGTAGAAGGAAAAGCGCTGCGTCATGTAGCCGACCTCGCGCTTGATGCTGGGGCTCTGGGTGCGGATGTCGTAACCCAGTACAGTGCCCTCCCCTTCGTCCGGCGTCAGAAGTCCGCACATGACGCGGATCGTGGTGGTCTTGCCGGAGCCGTTGGGCCCGAGAAAGCCGGAGATCTCGCCCCTGGCGACGGTCATCGAGACATGATCGACAACGGTCTTGGTGCCGAAGCGCTTGACCAGGTCATGGACCTCGATCGCATTCATCGCCCTGCCGCCGCCAGGTCGAGATCGACATCGACGATCTGGCCGGGCTTGAGCGCATTGGCGCCAGGATCGGGCCGGGCTTCGACCAGATAGACCAGCTTCTGGCGGCTATCGAGCGAATAGATCACCGGCGGGGTGAACTCAGGATCGGTGGCGACATAGGTGACGGATGCGGTCATTCCGGTGCCGCAACCGTCGCAATGGACGGTGAGACGACTTCCGACGGCGACCGCCGAAAGCGCGGACTCGGGAACGTACAGTCTGAGTTTGACCGCGCCGTCCGGCAGCACCGAGAGCACCGGTGCCTGCGGGCCTGCCACCTCGCCGGTGTTGCGGATGATGTCGAAGACCACGCCCGCCTGCGGGATCGACAGGCTGCGCTTGGATAGCCGCCACCGCGCGTTTTCCAGCACCGCACGGGCCTGCGCGACGGCCGCTTCGGCGGCGGCGATCTGGTCGACCCGGGCGGGTAACCGGGCCACGGCCAGATTGGCCTCTGCCTGGGCGACATTGGCCCGGGCGACATCACGGGCGGTTGAGGCATCGTCGAACGCCGACTGGGCGGCAATGCCTCGTTTGAGGAGGTCGTTCTGTCGACTGTAGGTGAGGTCGGCATCGACGGCCTGCGCCCTGGCGGAATTGAGCGTCGCCTCCAGCACCGCGATCTCCTGGGGGCGCTTGCCCTGCCTCAGGTCGGCGAGCTGGCTCTCGGCCTGCGCCAGCGATGCGGTGGCCTGGGCAACGGCGATCTCCGTGTCGCTCCTTTCCAGTTGCACCAACACCTCCCCCGCAGCGACGCGGTCGCCGCGTGCCGCCGAAATCGCGGAAATTTCGGCAATCTCGATGGGCGCGACAAGGACGTACTCGCCTTCGACATAGCCGACGGCGAACGCCGCGGGGGCGGCGCAGCCGCCGAATATCGAGGCGATCAGGGGAATGGCGCAAACGAAACCGGTCATGGCATAACCCTCGCATTGGCAGCGATGAAGGTGCGGATGTTGGAGAGGATGACGGCCTTGATCCGGCCGATCTCGTCGGAGCCGACGCTCTGCCACTGCATGCGCTTTGCAACGAGCGCGTGGCCGATGCGGAAATAGACGATCTGACCCGCGATGCTGAAGGCGCCAAGGCGGATCAGATCGCCCTCCGGATCCTGGCCTGTGGCGAGGCCCAGAAGCTGGCACAGCTTCGAATGCACCGGATAGATAAGGTCGGCATAGATGCGGTCAAGGACCACGCCGGGAGCCGACACCTCGCGCACCATGAAAGCGGCGATGTCGCGCGCCTCGGAGCGCGCCAGCAGAAAATCGGCCATGCCCATGGCGGCGGCCTCGATCATCGCGGCCGCAACCCTGGGATCGTCGCCGGGATCGCTGGAGAGGATGACCTCGCCGACCACGCCGCGGATGCGCGCCACCACCATCTCGGCGCAGGCGAGGCGAAGTCCGTCCTTGCCGCCGAAGTGATAGGCGATGGAGGCTATGTTGGCACCGGCCTTCGCGGCGATCTCGCGCGTGGATGTCGCCTCGAACCCCTTGGCGCCGAAAAGGCCGATGGCGGCCGCCACCAGCGCCATCCGCGTCTGCTCGCCGGCGCCTGCCGGCTGGCCGGTGGATCTTGCTGGCACGGGCCGCTCCCTTCCGATTGAGACCCGTGCAGACTAGCACAACCAATGAATTAATCAATCGTTTGATTTAAATCCAGACCGGGGAGCCGGGCGGCAACTCCGGTGCGGATAGGCCCGCACAACCGAGCCCCCGGCGGGCGTGCAAGGGGATCGGGAGAGAATTGCGCTCAGGCGCGACCGCAGGCGCGGCAGAGTCCGCGCAGCTCCACCGTCGACTTCTTCAGCACAAAGCCGGTGGCGGCCGCCAGCGCCTTGAGGTGATCGGCCAGTTCAGGGTCGGAGAGTTCGGCCACCTGGCCGCAGGTCTCGCAGATGGTGAAGGCGATGGTTTCGTGGGTGTCGCAGCCGGGCTGGCGGCAGGCGACGAAGGCATTGAGGCTCTCGAGGCGGTGCACCATGCCGAATTCGACCAGCTTGTCGAGGGCGCGGTAGACCTGCAGAGGCGCGCGAAAGCCGTGCTCGCGCAGCCGGTCGAGGATCGTATATGCGCTCAGCGGCCCGTTGGCACTCGACAATTGCCCCATGACCAGCGACTGGTTCTTGGTCAGTGCGGCGGTGTCGTGATGGTGATCGTGGTGATGGTCGCTCATGGCTACTCCCTGGCTGCCGGCGCAGCCGCCTTGGAAATCCTGATGTTTGCCAGCCATGCCGCCAGCGGTGTAAGGCTGATGAGGAACAACCCCAGGGCAGCGACCACGATGGCCGGACCCGACTGGGTGTCCCATTCGCGCGAGGCGCCGAGACCAAGCCCGACCGAGGTGGCGCCCATGAGGATCGCGATGATCGCCATCTGCTCGGGCCCGCAGGCAAAGCGGCGGGCGGCGGCCGCGGGAATGATCAGCATCGCGGTGATCAGCAGGACGCCGACTATCTTCATCGAAATGGCTATGACGGTGGCCATCAGCAGCATGAAGATGAAATTGGCCCGGTCAGGGTTCATGCCTTCTGCTTCCGCCAGTTCCTGGTTGACGGTGGCGGCGAACAGCGGTCGCCAGATCAGCACTAGCACCGCCAGCACCGCCAGCCCCCCGCCCCAGATGATGCCGATGTCGAGCCTGGAGACCGACAGGATGTCGCCGAAGAGAAACCCCATCAGGTCGATGCGCAGCCAAGTCATGGACGACAGCACCACAAGGCCGAGCGCCAGCGAGGAATGTGACAGCAGGCCGAGCAGCGCATCCGAGGACAGCGTCGCCCGGCGCTGCAAAAGCACCAGCGCCACGGAGACCGCTGCGGAGACCACGAAGACGGCCAGCGTGACATTGATCTGGAACAGGAAGGCCATGGCGACGCCGAGCAGCGCCGCATGCGAGAGCGTGTCGCCGAAATAGGCCAGCCGGCGCCAGACGATGAAGCAGCCGAGGGGACCCGCGACAACGGCCATGCCGATGCCGGCGAGAATGGCGCGGGTGAAATAATCATCAAGCATTGGAGACGCCTCCGCCTGTGTTGCCGGACGCATGGCCATGTGAATGGGAGCGGTCATGACCTGAATGATCATGCCCTGAGTGATCGTGACCGGCATGATCGTGGTGGTGGCCGTCATCGGGATGACAATGCTCGGTGATCGAGCCATCGGCGTGGCGGACTCGTCCATCGGCGAGATGGGTGTGGTCGTGGTCGTGTTCGTAGACGGCCAGCGTCGCGGAGGCACGTGGTCCGAAGAGCTGCTTGTATGCGGCGCTCTCGGCAACGGCCGTGGGAGTGCCCTGGCAGCAGACATGGCCGTTGAGGCAGATGACCTTGTCGGTGGCGGCCATGACCACATGCAGATCATGGGAAATCAGCAGAACACCACAGCCGATCTCGTCGCGGATGCGCTTGATCAGGTCATAAAGCGAGATCTCGCCGCTGAAATCGACCCCCTGCACCGGCTCGTCGAGCACCATCAGGTCGGGCTTGCGCGCGATGGCACGGGCAAGCATGGCGCGCTGGAACTCGCCGCCAGACAGGTTGCGCACCTCGGCGTGCTGGTGATGCATTATGCCGGTCGCTTCCATGGCGCGGACGGCATCGGCGGGCGCGACCTTGCCGGTCAGGCTCATGAACCGGGCGACGGTCAGCGGCAGCGTCCAGTCGACGCTGATCTTCTGCGGCACATAGCCGACCCTGAGGCCCTCGCGCCGCACGGCGGAGCCCTCGCTGGGCTTGAGCACGCCGAGCGCCATCTTGGCAGTGGTGGATTTTCCCGAGCCGTTCGGCCCGATCAGGGTGACGATCTCGCCGGAGCGGACGGACAGGTCGACGCCGCGCACCAGCCAGCGGCCGGATCGCTCGATGCCTGCGGAAGTCAACTGCACGAGGGGATCGGTTGGTTGCAACATGAAATGTCCAAAAAATGTCCGGAACGTCTTGCGTCACTCTATGCCACACGTTATACCATTACGCAATTGTGTAATCATATAACATTACCAACGGAGAAATTCATGACCTATCTGCGCAATTTGCTGCTTGGCGCCTCCGCGCTTGCCGCGAGCACAACCGGGCTGCATGCGGAGCCGCTGGTGCTGGCCTCGATCAAGCCGATCCATTCGCTGGTCGCAGCCGTCATGGCCGGCGTAGGTTCCCCGGAACTGATCGTCGAGGGCGCCGCCTCACCGCATACATACAGCCTGAAGCCCTCACAGGCCGAGGCTCTGCAAAATGCCCGCGTGGTGGTCTGGATCGGCCACGACATGGAAGCGTTTCTCACCAAACCGATCACCACCATCGCAGCCGACGCCAAGGCGGTTGAACTCGAGGACCTGCCGGGCCTGATCAAGCTCGCGCCGCGCGAAGGCGGAACCTTCGAACCGCACGATCATGATGACCACGCCGACGACACCCAGCCTGCCGACGGGGCCGCCGCGGAAGAGCACCATCATGACGAGGAGGTCGATCCGCATTTCTGGCTCGATCCGGTCAACGCGAAAGTGATGGTGCAGGCGATCGAAGCGTCACTCTCGGAAGCCGATCCGGCAAATGCCGCCATTTACAAGACCAATGCCGAGGCGGAGTTGGCCAAGCTCGACAATCTGATCACCGAAGTGCAGGCGACGGTGGATCCGGTCAAGGACAGGGGCTTCATCGCCTTTCACGACGCCTATCAGTACTTCGAAAAACGCTTCGGCATGCAGGCTTCTGGCTCCATCACCGTCAATCCGGAGCTGTTGCCCGGCGCCAGGCGGGTCGACGAGATCCGCGCCAAGATCGATTCGCTGGGCGCCACATGCGTGTTCTCCGAGCCGCAATTCGAGCCGAAGCTGGTCTCGGTGGTCCTGGAGGGCTCGGTCGCCAAATCGGGCGTGCTCGACCCGCTCGGCGCAACCCTGACAGACGGACCGGATCTCTATTTCGAGCTGATCCGCGGCCTGGCCAAATCGCTCAGCGATTGCCTTTCCGGTAAAGGCTGACGCCTCCCGGTCGGCGTCAGTCCGTCAGCGGAATGACGTCGACCGCCTGGTCGCTCGTATGACTGCCTGCAATCCGCATCGCGCCGCGAACCGGTGCCACGTCGGCATAGTCCCGCCCATAGGCAACGACCACATGGTCGGTGCCGGCAAATGTCGCATTGGTCGGATCGTATTCGACCCAGCCGGTGTCCGGCCCGCACCAGGCGCAGACCCAGGCATGCATGGCGTCTGCGCCCTCAAGGCGCGGCTTGCCCGGTGGCGGCAGGGTTCGCAGGAAGCCGGAGACATAGCCCGCCGGAATGCCGAGGCTGCGCAGGGCAGAAATCATGATCTGGGAGAAGTCCTGGCAAACGCCATGACGCTGGGCGAAGGATTCGCTGATCGGCGTGCTGGCCGTCGTGGCCTCGGCATCGAATTTCATGTCCACGTTGAGCCGCCGGCCCAACGCCTCGACGACGCCGGCCACCGATGCGCCGGGCTGACTGCAGCCCCGCGCATAGTCGGCGATCGCCGGATCGAAGGGCACCCGGGGCGACGGATAGATGAAATGCACCGGCGAGCGTGGGCCGAGGTCCCAGCATGCGGCGACAGCGGCGACGAGGCCATCGAGCGGTATCGTCGCCGGGATCGGGGCGGACACCTTGTTGACCTCGACCCGGGCCTGCAGCCGGATGACGATCTCGTCGAGCGCCTCGTGGAAGGCCACTTCGCTGATGGCGTTGCCGAAGAAGTCGAATCGGTCCTCGCGGACCGCCGGCTCCGGGTCGAAATCCAGGCGTCCGGCAATCAGACGCTGGCGCGGAACCGGCTGGCCGGAGCCGCCGGCCCCGTCGAAGTCGAGGAGATCGAGCGGCAGCAGATGCGCCAACTGGCGCACGCCGGCGGCGGGTGAATCATAGCTGTAGGTCATGGTGAGCGTGATGTCGTAGCGCATGGCCTCAGCTCAGATAGGTCCCGGCCACATCGCCGGTCAGGGTGTAGATGTCCTGGAGGATCCGGCCCAGCGCCTCGCCATCGAGCGTTTGCGGCGTGTGCAGCGTCAAGTCGCTGTAGAGCTTGAGCGCCGAGCGCGACAGGCCGGAGAGTTGTCCGTTGACCTCGGCGCCCGGCAGCAGGCTGATCTGGTTGCGGATCTCGTCGACATGGTAGGCGATCGAACGCGGATTGAGATGATCGAGGGCCAGCAGATCGATGACCGTCTCGCGGCTGGTGGTCACCGAATAGCGGCGACGATGGCTCATGACGCTGTCGCCCACCTCGACGCAGAGATCGAAACCGCCTTCCCTGGCGTCGCGGTCGGCGAACACGCTGAGCAGGCTGGCCATGGCCAGCGCCCGTTCGATCGAGCGGCCAAGCGTCAGGAACCGCCACCCGGTGAAGCGATACATGTTGTCGTTGACCAGTCCGGAGAAGCCGGTGATCTTGCGCAAGAGCACGCCCATGGCGGCGGCGGCGTCATCGCCGGGCACCACTTTCGGCGACATCTTGGCGAGCGTGCGCTGCAGGTCGGTGAGCGACGCCCAGGCATCGACGGAGAAGCGATCGCGGATGTGGCTGGCGCTGTTGACGGCGGAGGACAGGGTGCGGACGAGATGCCGCGGCAGCCCCTCCTCCACATCGACGTCGCGGTCCTCGAGGAATTCCTTGAGACTGTCCATCAGCGGCGAGCCGCCAGCCGGGGTTTCATCGATGCGGCCATTGTAGGCCCGCACCAGGCGCATGGTACCCTCGGCGCGCTCGACATAACGGCCAAGCCAGAACAGGTTGTCAGCCGCGCGGCTCGGCAGGATGCCGGGAAGGCTGCGCACGAAGGTCTCGGTGCTGTGATGCAGCATGGTGTCGGCCGCCACCGGCTTGTCGGAGACCACCCAGACATCGGCAACCGACCCGCCCTGGCGGATCGACACTGCCGACGGGTCCTGTTCGGCGGCAAGCCGGGCGTAGCCGCCGGGCATCACCTGCCAGCCGTCTTCCGTGCGCGCCAGGAACACGCGGATGCTCATGGGGCGCGGCACCAGCCGGCCCTCGAACCAGGCCGGCGTGGTCGACAGCGTCACCTGGTCCTGGCCGATGAGCCTGTCGCCCTCGGCCTCCAGCCAGGCGGCGACATCGCGTCCCTTGCGCTGCGCCGCCGCGCCGCCCAGCGCGGTGTCTTCGCCGGGCTCGAGCGGCAGGCGGATCGAATTGGCCGGACCGATCATCATCCGGTCGGCGTGCCCGGCCACATGGGCGCGCTCATCGGCGCCACCGCACCACCAGGTCGCAACATTGGGCATCCTGAGCGGAGCGCCCAGCAGCACTTCACTCAGCCGCGGCAGGAAGGCGAGGAAGGCGCGGCTTTCCAGCACCCCGGTGCCAAGTGCATTGATCATGGTGACATTGCCGTTGCGGACCGCCGTCAGCAGGCCCGGCGTGCCCAGGCGCGAACTCTCATCCAGTTCCAGCGGGTCGACCCACACCGAATCCAGCCGCCGCCACAGCACGCTCACCGGCTGGAGACCGGACACCGTGCGGACCATCAGCCTGCCGCTTTCCACCGTGAGGTCTTCCCCCTCGAGAAGCATCATGCCGAGATAGCGTGCGATATAGGCATGCTCGTAATAGGTGTCGGTCATCGGACCCGGCGAAAGGATGCCGACCCGGCCGGAGGGATCCTGCTTGAGCGCGTTGAGCCCGTCGCGGAAGGCGCGAAAGAAGCTGGCCAGCCGCACGACATTGGCGTTGCGATAATATCCCGAAAAGCTGCGCATGGAGGCCACGCGGTTTTCGAGCGCATAGCCGGCTCCCGACGGGGCCTGCGTCCGGTCGCCCAGCACCCACCATCGGCCATCCGGACGCCGCCCGATCTCAAAGGCCACAAAATGCAGGAAATGGCCCGATGCGGGCCTGACGCCGACCATCGGGCGCAGCCATTCCGGGTTTCCGGCCACCAGGCCGGCAGGGATCCGGCCCTGGGCGACCAAACTGTTGTCGCCGTAGATATCGGCGGCGACCGCCTCCAGGAGATCGGCGCGCTGGATCAGCCCGGCGGAGATTTCGGCCCATTCCATGTCCGTCAGAACCACCGGCACCGGACTGAGCGGCCAGTCACGCACGCCCTGATCGCCGGCGCCGTACTGGCGGAAGAAGACGCCCGCGTCGCGCAGATACTGGCGTCCGCGGGCAAAGCTCCGTTCGAGCTGGTCGGCCTTTTGCGAGGCGAGATGTTCGATCAGCCC
Organism: Hoeflea marina; assembly: GCF_003182275.1. Taxonomy (GTDB): domain Bacteria; phylum Pseudomonadota; class Alphaproteobacteria; order Rhizobiales; family Rhizobiaceae; genus Hoeflea; species Hoeflea marina. The sequence continues at coordinate 362,194 of NZ_QGTR01000002.1, read as the reverse complement.
GGACCAGCCGGGCCGCATCTCGCCGCCAAAGTCAAACAGCTCGTCGGGCACGCCTTCGCTCGGGACGTATCCCTGGAGAAAGGCATGCGATCCGGCCCGCTTGCGATTGGCTTTGCCGGGCATTGTCAGATGCCCGGCGCGCGGCGCAGGTCGAGGGTCATCGGGAACTCCGGGTGCGGCTGTTCCGGCGGCGGCACGAAGCTCCCCGGCGTGTGGCCGCGAGCCTCGAACCGCGCCAGACGGCGGGCCTCGGCTTCGTTGCCGTTGATCGGGAAGGTATCGTAGCTGCGGCCGCCGGGATGGGCGACATGATAGACGCAGCCGCCAAGCGAGCGGTTCGACCATGTGTCGTAGATGTCGAAGGTCAAAGGCGCGTCAACCGGCAGCACCGGATGCAGGGCCATGGCCGGCTGCCAGGCCTTGTAGCGCACACCGGAAACCGAAACGCCGCTGGTCGATGTGGCGATCATCGGCATGCGCCGACCGTTGCAGGTGACGATGTAGCGCGTCGCATCGGCCCCCGACAGCTTGACCTGAAGCCTTTCGACCGAGGAGTCCGTGTAGCGCACCGTGCCGCCGATGGCACCGGTCTCGCCCAGCACGTGCCAGGGCTCCAGCGCCTGCCGCAGTTCCAGCTTGACGCCCTCGTACTCGACCTCGCCGCAGAACGGAAAGCGGAACTCGGCCTGCGCCTCGAACCATTCCGGGCGCATCGGGAAACCGTGCTCGGACAGGTCGTCGAGCACTGTGAGGAAATCCTCCCAGATGAAATGCGGCATCATGAAGCGGTCGTTGAGCGTCGTGCCCCAGCGCGTGAAGCGACCCTTGAGCGGCCTCTCCCACATGCGGGCAATGATGGCGCGGATGAGCAGTTGCTGGGCGAGGCTCATGCGCGAATCCGGCGGCATCTCGAAGCTGCGGAACTCGACCAGGCCAAGCCGGCCGGTGGGGCCGTCGGGCGAGTAGAGCTTGTCGATGCAGATCTCCGCCCGATGCGTGTTGCCGGTGACATCCACGAGCAGGTTGCGCAGGAGCCGATCGACCAGCCACGGCAGCGGCGGCGTGCCGGCGTCCGGGGCCGGGATCTGCGCCAGTGCCATCTCGAGTTCGTAGAGGCTGTCATGGCGGCCTTCATCGACGCGCGGAGCCTGGCTGGTCGGGCCGATGAACAGCCCGGAGAACAGGTAGGACAGGCTCGGATGGCGCTGCCAGTGCAGGATGAGGCTCGCCAGCAGGTCAGGCCGGCGCAGGAACGGGCTGTCCATCGGCGTGGCGCCTCCGACCACGACATGGTTGCCGCCGCCGGTGCCGGTGTGGCGGCCGTCGATCATAAACTTCTCGGCGCCAAGACGGCACTGGCGCGCCTCCTCATAGACCCCCTGGGTGATGGCGACGCAGTCCGCCCAGCCGGCGGCGGGATGCACATTGACCTCGATGACCCCCGGATCCGGCGCGACGCGGATGACGTTCATGCGCGGATCATGCGGCGGAGCGTAGCCCTCGATATGCACCTGCAGGCCGAGCCCGGCCGCGGATTTCTCGGCGGCGGCGATCAGTTCCAGATAATCCTCGATGCGCTCGACCGGCGGCATGAACACGCAGAGCCGGCCGTCGCGGGGCTCGACAGAGATCGCCGTGCGCACGGCACCGCCGAGCTCGCCCAATGTCTGTTCGACCCGATCCTGGACCGGCTCCGACGCTGTGAAATGCGCCACCGTCTGATCGTGCGCGACATCCTCGACCGGCATCTTCCCGGCCGCGGCTTCTGTTGCGGGCGCGTCGGCGAAGTCGCGCGGCAGCGAGGTCGGATCGGCGGGGTGAGTGTAGGGATACTGCGCAGGCGGCACATAGGGCAGCGCGCCGAGCGGCAGCCGGTAGCCGACCGGGCTGTCTCCGGGCACCAGGAAGACATGGCCGCGCCGCGTCTTCCACTTCTCCGACCGCCAGCCGTGGCCGGAGGCTTTCGACTGCCAGCGCTGAACCGGCAGGACGAAGCCCGATGGTTTGGTCAGGCCGCGGGCAAACACCGTGGCGATGCGGTGGCGTTCCTCCGGATCGGTGAGCTTGGAATTCTCCGGCGTCACATTGTCTGGCAGATTGCCTTCCTTGAGCAGCCACTCGCCCGGATCCTCGAAAGCAGGCAGCACGTTTTCGGTCTCGACCCCCAATTGGCCGGCAATGGCCGACAACAGTGCCTCGGCCGTTTCCGGCGTGGCCTTGCCGGTGTCCATGCCCTCGTGGGCAATCAGGCTCACGTCCTGCCAGATCGGCTTCTGGTCGCGGCGCCAGTAGAGCGAAAAGGTCCAGCGCGGCAGCGTCTCGCCCGGATACCATTTACCCTGGCCGTAGTGCAGGAAGCCGCCCGGCGCGAAGCGATCCCGGAGCCGGCGAATCAGCTGATCGGCGAGAATGCGCTTCTGCGGGCCGACGGCGGCGGTGTTCCATTCCTCGCTTTCGAAATCGTCGATGGAGACGAAGGTCGGCTCGCCGCCCATGGTCAGCCGCACGTCGCCCTCGGCGAGGCGCTTGTCGACCGCCTGCCCCAACGCATCGAGCGCACTCCAGGATTCGTCGCTGAACGGTTTGGTGATGCGGGGATGTTCGGCGACGCGGGTGACATTCATCTCGAAGCCGAATTCGACCTCGGCAAAGCTCGCCAGGCCGGAAATCGGCGCGGCGGTGCGGTAATGCGGCGTCGCCGCCAGCGGGATGTGGCTTTCGCCGGTGAGAAGGCCGGAGGTCGGGTCAAGGCCGATCCAGCCGGCGCCGGGGATGTAGACCTCGGTCCAGGCATGCAGATCGGTGAAATCGTGGTCGGTGCCGGGCGGGCCGTCGATGGCGACGAGATCGGGCTTGAGCTGGATCAGATAACCGGAGACGAAGCGCGCGGCGAAGCCGAGATGGCGCAGCACCTGCACCAGCAGCCAGCTGGTGTCGCGGCAGGAGCCGCAGCCGGTGTCAAAGGTTTCCTCCGGCGTCTGCACGCCGGGCTCCATGCGGATGACGTAGCCGATCTCGTTGGCAAGCCGCGTGTTGAGGCCGACGGCGAAGTCGACGCTGCGCGTCCGGTCGCGCGGAATCGTGTCGAGAAACGCCTGCAGCCTCGGGCCGGCCGGCTCCGGCGTGCGGTAGATCACCAGGTCCGGGCTGATGTCTGCGTCATAGTCGAACGGCCAGAACTCCGCCGCATCCTCGACGAAGAAGTCGAACGGATTGTAGACCGTCATGTCGGCGACCAGATCCACCTCGATCTTGAACTCGGTCACCGGGTCGGGAAAGACATAGCGCGCCAGCCAGTTGCCGTAGGGATCCTGCTGGTAGTTGACGAAATGGTTGTCCGGCGTGACCTTCAAAGAATGCGACACCACCCGGGTGCGGCTGTGCGGCGCCGGCCGCAGCCGTATGACCTGCGGTCCGAGCGACACCGGACGATCATATTTGTAATGGGTCAGGTGGTGGATGCTGGCGAGAATTGACATGAATGTTTCCGGACTTGCCCGAGGAATATCTGTGCACTGCAGGATGCATGGTGCAAACGGCGCTGTCCACATTGCAGTCCCACTATAGCGAGTTCTTCAGCGCGGGTTAGGGGAAACTGCCATTCGGGGGCGATTACCCGGCACGCGACGGCAACCCTTCCTTAGGGCGGGGCCGCGACACTCGGGGCAGGACCAGCAACCGGAGCACAGCAGTGCAACACAAGAAGCTGCATAACCTCACCCGGATCGGCCGCCAGGAAGACCGTCGGCATTATTTCCGGCGCGACGCCAATTGCCCCGCGGTTGTCGCCATGTCCACCCGGGACACCCAGGGACAATTTTCGGCAGGCGGTCTCGTCGTCAATATTTCGGAACAGGGTTGCCTGATCACCTCGGGCGCATTTCCCTGGCGTGACGACGTGCTCGATGCCGGCAGCGACGCGCCCGCGGGCTTCCCCCGCATCGCTGAACATGTGCAGATCTTCCTGCCCTGGACCGGCACCACGATCGGCGCCGTCATCAAGGAGCAGGGCAATTACACCCTGCGGCTCCAGTTCGTCACGCTGATGCCGGAACTGTTGGTCGACCGAATCGCGCGGATGACACCCGCAAGACCGGTGAGCGCCGCCGCCCTGAGGGCCTGAGTCGCGCCGCGGCTGGGCCGCAGCGCCGACCCGGCTTCAGTAGCCGAAATCCGAGGCCGCCAGCCGGTAGGATGACTTGCGGCTGCGCTGGTAGGTCTTGATGGCCACTGTTTCCACCTTGGTACGGATGCCGTCAAAGGCGGTGAGGCTGGCATCGTCCGCCGCGGCCGGCGCGCCGGTCAGTCTTTCGAGCGTGACGAGATCCATCGAGAAGCGGATCTCGAACATGCCGTCATAGCCCGAAAACCGGATTGCCAGACCATCGTTGTCCAGACTGCGCGAGCGGTTGGGAAACTGAAGACCCATCAGATGGCCCAGCCCATCGCAGCGGGACGATTGGACATGGAGCAGCCCGTCGCGGGCGACCGGGGCTCGGCGGAGACCAACGGAGCGAATTCAGCCGCTGTCTGTGTCTGCTGGCTGTCTGGCATGGGCTGTCTCCGTCAAATTCGGAATGCTGCCGCACCGGACAGTCTTGCCCGGTGCGGAATATGGGGTGAAGCGCATGCGGCGGCCGTCAGGCCGGTACGACTACTTCTTGCCCTTGGCGGCGAAGGGATTGGTCTGCAGTTCCTTGACGGCGGAACCCGCGGCCGGACCGGCCTTGGCCTTGTCCTTGTCCTTCTTGGGCTTGCGTGTTTCCTTGCTGCTGCGCATCTGGCCTTTAGCCATGGTGGTATCTCCGGTCGGTTTTCGTGTTGGGCGTGCCTGGCTCGGTCTTGTCGTCGAGAGCTACCAGATTGTCATGTTTTTCAACGCGTTCATGGCCATGCTCCTCGTTGCGGATCCGGTACTGGATCTTGCCGTCACGCGGCGGCATCTTGAAGAGAACCTCGAACACGTCGGGTGTCTTGGGAGAGAGCCCCACGCGGCTGATCAGGCGAACCATGTCGCCGACGGCAAATGCGATACCACTGGACATCAAACGGGCTCCACGCGGGCTGAAAAGATACGCGCGACACGGCGCTTCATCGGACTGTTCATGGTCTGGCCTTCCTGTTCTGGCACGAGGCAGATGGATCGAAGCCATCCGATGACGGCAGTCACGGGACGGCGAGCGAAACGCCGCGCCATGGCCGGCGCGGCAATCAAATCTTGCTATTAAATTGCGCTCGCACCGGAAAGACGAATTGCGTCAATTCGTTTCGCGCAAGCACGCCACAAAGAAACGACTACGATTCTTTTCGGCAAGTGTTGACCGCATGTTACGCTGAATGCGTCCGATTAGCGACAGTTAATTGAAAAACGGAAAAGATTCCTGTCGTGCCAAGGACAGCGGGGCGATCGCCATCGGACGCTCCGCGCCCAAAAAACGGGCATGAAGCCGCAAATCTCGCCGCATCGGCACGCTCTGTACGGCCGAGCGCTTCGGCCAGAACGGGAGGAGTGCGGAATGGCTTGCGCGGCAACGGAAATATGCGCAAAGGGTGGAATTCATGTATACCCTGCGTATTCGACAGTCCGGACGGAACCTGTTGCCGACCAGAACATTGGGGATGATTGCGCCACGGCGCAATGACGCTCCGGCTGCGGCACAGGCCAGGCCGACCGACCATTTCGATCCGAAGCCGCGAGACAAAGGAAACTGCAATGAAGATCCGCTTTGGTTTCGAAATCACGGTCAACTGCCCGGAACCCGTGCCGATGCTGCTGGCGCTGTCGGTGCATCCGTCGTTTGCCGGGCGCCTCATCGGTTCGGATTACGTCCGCTCATCCTCGTCCAATCCGACCAGCGAGTACAACGACCAGTTCGGCAACCGCATCACGCGCACCGTGGCGCCCTACGGCTCGACGACGTTCTGGTCCGACTGCGTGGCCGAAGTGGACGGCATCCCCGACCAGCCGGCGACCTACGCCGTCCAGCACCGCATCGAGGACCTGCCCTCTGAGACGCTGAATTTCCTCACCGCCAGCCGCTACTGCGATTCCGACAGTCTTTCGAATTTCGCCTGGCAGCAGTTCGCCCAGGTTCCTGAAGGCTGGCCCCGGGTGCAGGCCATCTCGACCTTCGTCCACAACCACGTCACCTTCGGCTACAAGTTCGGTCGGCCCGACAAGACCGCCGTCGACGTGCTGGGCGAGAAAACCGGCGTTTGCAGGGATTTCGCCCATCTCGGCGTCAGCCTGTGCCGGGCGATGAACATCCCTGCCCGCTACTGCAGCGGCTATCTCGGGGACATCGGCGTGCCCGACACCGGCTTTGATGATTTCTGCGCCTGGTTCGAGGTGTATCTCGGCGGTCAGTGGCACACCGTCGACGCCCGCTACAACAAGCCGCGGATCGGACGCATCCTGATGGTGCGCGGGACGGATGCCTCCGACGTGGCAATGATCACGTCCTTCGGCGCCTACCAGTTGACCGGCTTCCGGGTGTGGACAACGCTGCAGGAGGACGGCGTCAGCGACGACCAGCTGCTGCAGGAACTGAACGTCCTGCCCCTGTTCCGAGGCAAGGTCATCGACGACTACAAGCCCGGATTGTGAACGGCCACGCCCGGATGCCGGACGTGGCCATGATTTCGGTCTTTGCGCCCAGATAGGGTCAGGCAGCCAGATCGGTGATCTCGTGCAGCACGATGTCAAGATCGAGATGCGAGATCATCTGTTTCTCAAGCGCGATGATGGCGGTGGTCATCAGTTGCACCGCAGTGGCACCGACCTCCGGTACCGCCTGCATCTGGTTGGTCGATACCGTGATCATGTCGGAGACGTTTTCCACCAGCAGGCCGACCAGCTGGTCGCGGATCTCGGCGACGATGATCGCGCTTCGTTCGGTCGGCACGATGGCGTCGAGGCCCAGGCGCAGCGCCATGTCGATCACCGGAATGACGGTGCCGCGCAGGTTGATGACCCCGAGCACATGCTTCGGTGAATGCGCAAGCGGCGTGACCGGCGCCCAGCCGCGGATTTCGCGAACCGACATGATGTTGACGCTGAAAATCTGGTCTCCGAGATAGAACGAGATGATTTCCAGGTCGGTGGCCGACGCGGAATTGGCGGAATTCTGGAGATCTTGCATTTTCTCACCCTGATGATCTGTGGCAAGGTCCGCAGTGCCCGAGAGACCGCTTCCTTGGTGTGGTTTAGACTGATGCGCCGGCGGACGATCGGACACTCGACCGATCGCGGATCCCGTTGCTGAACATGCCGCCCGAGCCAAAGCTCCGACCAGCAGACGGGCGCGCGTCATGCGAGCCCCTGAATAGGGGCCGCCCTTGTTGATCATTAAGACTTGCACAGGTTAACAATTGCAGAAGCGTTTCTGCCATTTCTCACCGATGCGGGCCGGTCGCCCGACCGGGTGCCGGCATGAACCCGGTGATTTCGACCGGTGCCGGAGGCGGCTCTCCCGTCCCATCCGGCTGGCGCCGGCCCGCGCAATCATCAAACGCGCGATATTCATCAATCGGACACATTGCGTCCCTACGGCTTGCCCTGACGCAATGAACAGGTAAAACTCGACAAGTTCGGGTGTCTGAAGGACAATTCAATCGCGACAGGCTGGCCTGCGCGCGGTCGCGGGGTGTCCTGAATGCGCCTGGCGGCTTGCACCACCAGCACATACTCTCGGCGGAACCTCATGAAATTCTGGAAGCAGCTCCTCTTGTCCATCATCCTTGTCGGGGCCGCGGCGGTGTCCTGGGTGATGCTTGATCCCGGGGCGGAAAAGACGTTGCAGGGTTGGGGCATTCCGGTCCCCGGAATGCTGGCGGCCGACACCGCCTCCGGCCAGGGCCAGCCCGCGCGACAGACCGGCAGCGAAGCCGCCGCACCGGCCGGGGGCGCAGGTGGCGGGCGCGCCGCGGCTCGCAGTGCGCTTGTGATCGTCGAACGGGCAACCACCGGCATCGTCAATGACCGGTTTTCGGCCATCGGCACCGGCGCACCGGTGCGGACAGTCTCGGTACGACCGCAGGTATCGGGCCAGATCGCCGACCTGCCGATCATCTCGGGAGCCCATGTCGATGAAGGCTCCGTGCTGGCGCGGCTCGACTCCGAAAGTCAGAACATTGCCGTCGACCGGGCCCGCATCACCGTCGCAAATGCCGAGCAGAAGGTCAGCCGCACCGACAATCTGCTGGCCCAGCGCACCATTTCCTCGGTAGAGGCCGACCAGGCGCGCAGCGATCTCGATACCGCCCGGCTGGCATTGCGACAGGCGGAACTGGATCTCTCGCAACGCACGGTTCTGGCGCCCATTTCCGGCACCATCGGCATTCTTGGCGTTTCCCTGGGCGATTACGTCACCAACCAGACCGTGCTGGCAGTCATCGACGATCGAGACCAGATCCTGATCGAATTCCATGTGCCCGAACGTCTGGTGGGCTCGGTCCAACTCGACTCGCCGATCACCGCCAGCGCCGTGGCCAGACCCGGTGACACCTTCATCGGCGCCATCAGCGCGGTGGACAACCGCCTCGACGAAGCCAGCCGCACGCTCAAGGTGCAGGCTCGCATCGAAAACACCGAGGACCGGCTGCGCGCGGGCATGTCGTTCGAAGTCGACATGCGGTTTTCCGGCCAATCGTTCCCCTCCGTCGACCCCCTGGCCGTGCAGTGGGATTCCGCGGGCTCCTATGTATGGCGGGTGGTCGATTCCAAGGCGGAGCGCGTGCCGATCGTCATCGTGCAGCGCAACGCGGATCTGGTACTGGTCAACGGCGATATCGCCAACGGCGATGTGATCGTGACCGAAGGGGTGCAGAACGTGCGCTCGGGGGGCCTGGTCGAGATCCAGAGCGAAACCCCGCCGCCGGCCTCGCCCATTGCGACCAGCGCCGTTGGCAAGACCGGCAGCGCCTATGTCGCGGCCGAATCCCCCATCGAAGGTCAGACCGGCGCGGCGGCGGCGCCACTGGCCACCGGACAGAACCGGAAGAGCGGATCGTGAGCGAGATCGACAACGGCAAGACAGACGAAATCGAGGACCTGGCGCTGATCCAGGGCAGTTCCAGCGCGCTCTATGTGCGCCGCCCGGTGCTGGCCCTGGTGCTCAGCCTGCTGATCATGGTGGCAGGCATCGCCGGCATTCTCGGCGGCGAGGTGCGCGAGCTTCCCGACGTCGACCGACCGGTGATCTCGATCACCACCACCTATACAGGCGCCGCACCCGAGACCATCGACCGCGAATTGACGGCCATCGTCGAGGGCGCGGTGGCGCGGGTGGCCGGCGTGAGTTCCATCTCCTCCACGTCCAGCTTCGGGCGAAGCCGAGTCACGGCCGAGTTTGGTGATAATGTCGATCTGTCCGGCGCCGCGGCCGATATCCGCGACGCGCTCGGCCGGGTCGCCCGGGACATGCCCGATGGCGCCGAAGACCCGCAGGTGGTCAAGGCCGACGCCAACGCCGACGCGGTGATGCGGCTGGCGGTGACGTCGGACACATTGTCGGTGCAGGACATGACCATCCTGGTCGAGGACGAGATTGTCGACCGCCTCGCGGCCGTGCCAGGGGTGGCCGATGTGCAGGTCTATGGCGACCGCGACAAGATCTTCCGGATCGACATCAATCAGGCACGGCTTGCCGCCCTGGGGCTGACAGTCGGCAATCTCAGCACAGCGCTGGCCAATGTGGCCTTCGACGTGCCCGCCGGCTCGCTCACCGCGAACACGCAGGACATCGTCGTCCGCGCCACCGCGAATGTCAGTTCGCCCGAGGATTTCGAGAACCTCTACATCAACGACCGGGTGCGGTTCCGCGACGTGGCAACCGTGACGCTGGGCGCAGATCCGGGCGCCAGTTCCCTGCGCGCCAATGGCAAGACCGGCATCGGCATCGGCATCATTCGGCAGGCAAACTCCAACACGCTCGATATTTCCGCCGATGTGGCCAAGGCGACCGAGGCCATCCGCGCCATCCTGCCGCCGGGCGCCGACATCCGCATCACCAGCGACGACGCGACCTTTGTGCGCGGCGCCATCGAGGAAGTCGTCCGCTCGCTGCTGATCGCGACCGCCGTGGTGATCGGCGTCATCTACCTCTTCCTTCTCGACTGGCGGGCGACGATCATTCCGGCCATCACGCTGCCGGTCGCGCTGATCGGCACCTTCGCGGCCATCTATCTGCTCGGCTTCTCGATCAACATCCTGACCCTGCTGGCGCTGGTGCTGGCCACCGGCATGGTCGTCGACGACGCGATCGTGGTGCTGGAGAACATCGTCCGCAAGCGCAACGAGGGCCTCGGCATCCGCGCCGCCGCCGTCATTGGCACCCGGGAGGTGTTCTTCGCCGTCATCGCCACCACCGCCACGCTGGCGGCGGTGTTCGTGCCGCTGTCGTTCCTGCCCGGGCAGGCCGGAAGCCTGTTTCGCGAGTTCGGCTTCGTGCTGGCCTTCTCTGTGCTGCTGTCGAGCATCGTCGCCCTGTCGCTGTGCCCGATGCTGGCGTCGCGCTTCATCCGCCCCAATCCCGAAACCGAGACCGAGACACATCCCGGCCCCATCCGCCGCTTCGGCGGCGCCCTGACTGTGGCCTACCGCAAGCTGCTGCACATATCGCTCGATGCACCGGTCGTGGTGATCCTGATCGCCGCCATGGTCTGCGCGGCGGCCTTCGCGGTGCTGCCGCGGATCCCGCAGGAACTGACGCCCCGCGAGGACCGCTCGCTGGCGCTGATGCGGATATCGACCCCGCAGGGGGTGAGCCTCGACTACACGTCGGCGCGGATGCGCGACCTGGAGCAGATCCTTCAGCCGTTGCGCGACAGCGGCGAGGTGGCCAATATGTTCGCCATCGCCGGCAGCGGCGGCAGCGCCAATTCCGGGTTCATGGTGCTCACCCTGGCGCCCTGGGACGAAAGGACACGCTCGCAGAACGACATCGTCGAGGACATCAACAAGGCCGCGGCCACGATTCCAGGCGTGCGCGCCTTCGCCATCCAGCCCAATAGCCTCGGGATCCGAGGCGCCGGCAACGGATTGCAGTTCGCGCTCGTGGGCAGCAACTACGACGAACTCGGCGACGCGGCCCAGAAGGTCGTCACGCTGCTGGAGGCCGACGACCGTTTCACCCAGGTGCGGTTGTCCTATTCGGCCACTCAACCGCAGCTCTCCGTGGAGATCAACCGAGCCAAGGCAACCGATCTGGGCATCGACATCAACGGCCTGTCGCAAGCCATGCAGGCGCTGCTCGACGGCAGCGAGGTGGCTCAGGTGTTCATCGACGATCGCTCCTATCCGGTCAAACTGATCTCGACCACATCGCCGATCAACGATCCAACCGATCTCGAGAGCATCTATCTCAAGACCAGCGACGGCCGCATGGTGCCGATGTCGACGATCGCGACGCTGACAGAAAAGGCCGTGGCGCCGCAGCTCAGCCGCGAGCAGCAGTTGCGGGCGGTGTCGATCACCGCGGGGCTCACACCCGCGCTGGCGCTGGGCGACGCCTTCACAGAGGTGCAGCGGATCGCCGAGCCGCTGCTGCCGACCGGGTCGCGCGTCATTCCGCTGGCCGAAGCCGCAACGCTCGACCAGTCCTCGTCCAGCATGCTCACCATTTTCGGCGTCGCCATCATCGTGGTGCTTCTGGTGCTGGCGGCGCAGTTCGAGAGCTTTGTCAGCGCCTTCATCATCATGGCCACCGTGCCGATCGGCCTGGCCTGCGCGGTGTTTGCGATCCTGTTCACCGGCGGATCGCTCAATGTCTACAGCCAGATCGGGCTGGTGCTGCTGGTCGGGGTGATGGCGAAGAACGGCATCCTGATCGTCGAGTTCGCCAATCAGCTGCGCAATCAGGGCCTGTCGGTGCGCGAGGCGATCGAGCAGGCATCGATCATCCGGCTCAGGCCGGTGATGATGACCATGGTGTCGACCGTTCTCGGCGCGCTGCCGCTGGCATTTTCCTTCGGCGCCGGCGCCGAGGCGCGCACAGCGCTCGGCTGGGTGATTGTCGGCGGCCTGGGTCTGGCCACCGCGGCGACCCTCTTCGTCACTCCGGTTGCCTATCTGGCGCTGGCCCGCTTCGCCAAGCCATCGGTCGAGGAGGAGCAGCGGCTGCACCGCGAGCTCACCCACGCCACCCGATCGGCCTGAGGCTGCCGCATCCGGACAGACGGGGACGCCACATCCGCGAGACGACAACAGCAAGCCGCCGGAGATGATCCGGCGGCTTGTTGATGGCAAGCTTGCGAGCGCTGGCGCGCCGCGAATGCGTGTGATCAGGACCGCAAGATCTTCGCCCAGCCGACGCCTGACCGGGCGTCTCAGGTCAACCCCTACGCCAACGCCTTCGACGCAATCGAGGAGCCACGCCTCTTCAACACGGCGGGTGTGGGACGCTGCAGGGCCGGCGGCCGGTCCCCCAACCACCGACACGATCGAATACTGCCGTCTCGACGGCCAGACCGGGCCGTTCCCCGCTCAGCGCGTCGGTCTCGAGGTCGATGGCGTCGAATTCGAGATCAGGCACGACTCCGCGGTCAAGGCGATCGACTTCCGCTGCCTGTTCTTCAAAGCCGGCGTCTGATGGCGGCAATCGCCGCAGGACCGGACAGGCCAGCGTCATCGTGTTCATTCTGGTTCCGCAGGTCGCCCTGAAAAAACCCCTCGATGTCGAGAGCGCCGCCAGGCGGCAAGCCGCGCGCGTGCCCTCGCTGATCGCACGGCACTGGCCGCAATCTTGATCAGGTGTCGATCTTCGCAAGGAATGTGACGCCCGGCAAACCATCGAAATGCGCGTCACAAGTCAGAAGCCCGGCACCGTGTCGCAACGCTGTGGCGTAGATCACGGCATCGGCGGTTGCCAGCTTGTGCTGGCGGGACAGGTGGGCAGCATCGATCGCCGTCGCGGTATCCAGAACGGCGACGACGCATTTTTCCGTGAAAGCGACAAACTCGTCGGCAGCTTCCTCGCCCTTCTCCCGCAGAAGCCATTTCGTGACCTCGTGCTGCACGATCGTCGGCACCAGCAATTTGCTCCTCACTGGAATTCTCTGGGCGAGCTCCTCTGTCAGCGGACCGCCAATGAGCCATTCGATCCATGCCGAAGAATCGATGGCCAGCATCAATAGCGGTCCTTACGGTCCCTGTAATTCGACGGGTCCGCACCCCTTGCCAGCCCTTTCAGGTCTTCGAGGCTCGGCACTGGCATCAGCAGGACACCCTTTCCCTTGGGGATGAAGACGAATTCCTGGCCAGCCTTCCAGTGCTGCTCGGTGCGCACGGCCTTGGGGATCGAAATCTGGAACTTTGATGAAAGCGTTGCTGTGTCGGACATGGGCTCGGCCACCTTTGATCGATCGAGATTTGGTAAGAAAATAGCACGGAACCCTTTTCGCAAGAAGGCCCACCAGATGGCGTCATTGTCCCCAGAACGTGAAGCCGTCCTCGCGGCGGTGACGTCGATTGTCGGCTGTCCTGCCGGGCGCCCAAGTGGAGTCGAATCTGGCGAAGGCCGAATGCATTCCGCCCGGCGGGCTGGTCGTGATCCGGGAGGGCGATCCGGGCGAACCGGAGGTCAGACTCTCCCCGCCCCGTGGTCTATCTGGCGCTCGCCCGCTTCGCCAAACCGTCGGTGGAGGAAGAGCAAAGGCTGCATCGCGAGCTCACCCACGCCACCCGATCGGCCTGAGGCTGCCGCATCTGGACAGGCCGGGACGCCACCTCCGCGAGACGACAACGGAAAGATGCCGCGGGGCCGGTCGCGGATCAGACGCGGCTCAGAACTCGTCCCAGCCGCCCTGTTGCGCAGCCGCCGGCGTGGCGCCGAAGGCGTTGGCAATCTTCTGACCCAGGGCGCGGGCTGGCGATGCCGCAGGCCTGGAAGCCTGAGTGGCCGGGGCCGGAGCCCGCGTCAGCGCTGCCGGGACAGGCCGCCGCTGAACCGGAGCGGGCCTCGCGGCGCCGGACGCAGAATCCGGACCGATCCTGAACCGGCTCACCAGTGTCTCGAGGTTGACCGCCTCGCCGGTCAGCGTCTGTGTCGCCGCATTGGTCTCTTCCACCATGGCGGCGTTCTGCTGGGTCATCTGGTCCATCTGGTTGACCGCCGAGTTGATCTCGGCCAGCGCATTGGACTGTTCGCGCGATGCGGTGACGATCGACTGGATGTGATCGTTGATCCGGCTCACCTCCACCTCGATTTCGCCCAGTGACTTGCCGGTCTCGTTGACCAGCGCCACGCCGCTGCCGACCTGGCTCGACGAGGTCTCGATCAGCGCCTTGATCTCCTTGGCGGCATTGGCCGAGCGGCCGGCAAGCTCGCGCACTTCCTGGGCAACAACTGCAAAGCCGCGGCCCGCCTCGCCGGCGCGCGCTGCCTCGACGCCGGCATTGAGCGCCAGCAGATTGGTCTGGAAGGCGATGTCATCGATGACCGAGATAATCTGGCTGATCTTGCGCGAGGAGTCCTCGATCTTTTCCATCGCGGTGATGGCATTGCGCACCACGGTGCCGGACTTCTCGGCGCCGCTCTTGGCATTGGCGACCATGACACTGGCCTCGTCGGCGCGCTGCGTCGAGCTTTTCACCGTCGAGGTGATCTCGTCGAGGGCGGCGGCGGTCTCCTCGAGCGAAGCCGCCTGCTGCTCCGTGCGGCGCGACAGGTCCTGGGACGCCGAACCGATCTCCGTGGCCGAAAGCTGCACCGTCATCCCGCGGAAATCTCGCCCAGAGTGGCGCCGAGCGCGTGGATGGAGGAATTGAATTCGGTTCGGAGCTTTTCATATTCCGGCGCAAAGGCATCGCGGATGCGGTAGGTCAGGTCGCCGGCCGACAGCCGTTCGAGGCCGATGGTGAGATTTTCAATCACATGGGCGCGCTCCGCTTCGTCCCGGGCGCGTCCAGCAGCGGTCGCTGCATCCATCTGCTCCTTTTCTCCCCGGGCGCGTTCGACCTGCTCGCGCGACGCATTGCGCTCTATGGCCGTCTGGCGGAAGTGGGCCACCGACCGCGCCATCTCGCCGATTTCGTCACCACGCTCGGCATAAGGCACCTCCCGCGAGTAATCGCCGTTTGTCAGGTTCTGCATGTATTGCTTCATACCGATCAAAGGCTTGGAGAGTGAACGACCGAGCAGCCAGCTGATGGCGCCGACCAGCACACTCAAGCCGGCGACGACGACCAGCGCGGTCAGGAATGTCGAATTCCGGACTTCCACGCCCTTGGCGATGGCGGCCTTGCGCAGCGAGACCGCGTAGTCCTGGAGTTCGTCGACCAGCGGCGCCATGCCGGTGCACAGGGCCTGAAGCTCGGTTTCCAATCCAACCGCCTTGAGGGCCCCAGCCGAATAGCCTTTGAAATCGTTGTCGTAGCTCGCAATGGTGGTTGCCAGGGTCGCCTTGTCAGCAGAGGAAAGGCCGGCATCGGCGCCAAGAAGCTTTGCAAAATTCGTGATCTCCGCGGCATGCTTCTCGACATATTTCGGATCGCCGCGAAGAATGAAATCCTTCTCGTGACGGCGGAGAGTCAGCATGCTGATCTCGAGTGCCGGAGAGTTCACCGTCCCGAGTTGAGCCTCCACCTCATGCACCGAGCTGCGCAGCGAGCCCTCCAGGCCGGATTTCGGGTCTAGGCCGATCTCTCGCCGCTGATTGACGAAGGATCACGCATACAGCCAGCGGCAGAATCACCGGCCATGCCTCGACGGGGCCGCGCAGGCTGGCGGCAAGGCACGGTTCAGGCGGACCGGTGAAGGGTCCCTTGATTACCGAGGAGGAACTCCCCACCACCGCAGCAGTCCTGCGGCCATGGCAAGCGAACGAGAAGGGGGCCGAGACGCGCCCCCTTCAATTCATTGCGTGAGGAAAGCCCTCAGGGCTTCTTCGAGCCGGCGTAGGGCTTGCCGCTGCCTGACTTGGCATAGGGCTTGTCGCCCTTGCCCTTGAAGGGCGGCTTGCCGGCATTGTCGCCCTTGCCCTTGAACGGCTTGGCCTTGTAGGGCTTCTTGTCGCCGGCCGGGCCGTCCGTCTTCGGATAGGGCTTGTAGGCGTCAGCGCGCGCCGGCGGCACGTCGTCATAGGGCCAGGCCCCGGCCTTGCCCTTCGGCGCATCACCCTCGGCGCCGGGCTTGCGGTCGGCATAGGGACCGTCGGTCGGGGCACGGTCGTCGTCGCGCCGCGCCTTGCCGGTGAAAGGCCGCTTCTTGGCATAGTCGATCTTGCCGTCCTCGCTCATCGCCGCGCGCGGAGCGCGGAGCGGGCGGGGGCTTGAGTCCTTCGAGCCGCGCTCGGGAATCGCGGGCGCGCCGACAAGCTGGGTGACGGTGATCGTCTTTTCGATCTTCTTGGTCGGTCCGACGGCCGCAAGGAAACGCGCGACGGCCGCACCCGCGATCTCGACATGGGTCTCGGTGTCGTGGATGCGGATCGAGCCGATGTCGTTCTTGGTCACGTGGCCGGCCCGGCAGAGCATCGGCAGCAGCCAGCGCGGCTCGGCCTGCTGCTTGCGGCCGAGCGACAGCGAGAACCAGACACCGTCCTGCAGGGCCTGGTGATCGCGCGGCGCCGAGCGCTCGGGATAGGTGCCGCCGGGGGCAGCGACCGGTCCGTTGTCGATGAGTTCCTCGGGCGCAGTGCGCTTGGCGCGGTGCATGCGCACGAAGGCTGCCGCGACCTTGTCGGCGCCATGCTGTTCGAGCAGCGCCGCCACCATCAGGGCTTCGTCCTCGTGCACCGCTTCGGTCAAGGTCGAGTCGGCGAGAAGCCGCTCGTCATCGCGCGCGACGATTTCCTCGGCGGAGGGCGGCCGCGCCCAGGTGGCCTCGATGCGGGCGTCCGAGAACAGACGCTCGGTACGACGACGGGCGGCGTAGGGCACGATCAGCGCCGAGACGCCCTTGCGCCCGGCGCGCCCGGTGCGGCCGGACCGGTGCAGCAGGCTCTCGGGATTTTTCGGCAGGTCGGCATGGATGACCAGCTCGAGATCCGGCAGGTCGAGGCCGCGGGCCGCCACGTCGGTCGCCACGCAGACCTGGGCGCGGCCATCGCGCAATGCCTGCAGCGCATGGGTGCGCTCGTTCTGGCTCAGTTCGCCCGACAGCGCCACGACCGAGAAACCGCGGTTCGAAAAACGTGCCACGAGGTGATTGACCGTGGCGCGGGTGCCGCAGAACACCAGCGCGTTCTTGGCGTCGTAGTAGCGCAGAACATTGATAACCGCGTTCTCGCGATCGTTCGGCGCCACCGAGAGCGCTCGGTATTCGATGTCGAGATGCTGCTTCCTGTCGCCGGCGGTGGTGACGCGGACGGCGTCGCGCTGATAGCGCTTGGCGAGGTTGGCAATGCCCGAGGGAACCGTGGCCGAGAACATCAGCGTGCGGCGCGCATCGGGGCTGGCGTCGAGAATGAATTCGAGGTCGTCACGGAAACCGAGGTCGAGCATCTCGTCGGCTTCGTCGAGCACCACGGCGCGGATGGCCGAGAGATCGAGATAGCCGCGCTCGATGTGGTCGCGCAGACGGCCGGGCGTGCCGACCACGACATGGACGCCGCGCTCGAGCGTGCGCCGCTCGGTCATCATGTTCATGCCGCCGACACAGGTTGCGATGCGGGCGCCCGCTTCGCCATAGAGCCAGGTCAGTTCGCGTTCGACCTGCATGGCCAGTTCGCGCGTCGGCGCGATGACCAGCGCCAGCGAGGCGCCGGGGCGGCCGAAGGCCGGCTCCCCGCCGAGCAGCGTTGCCGCCATGGCCATGCCGAAAGCGACGGTCTTGCCCGAGCCGGTCTGGGCAGAAACCAGAAGGTCCGCATCGCGCAGTTCCGGGTTGAGCACGGACTCCTGAACAGGCGTCAGCGATTCATAACCGCGTTTTTCAAGCGCCTGGGCAAGCGCTGGTTCAATGCTGGGGTTCAGCGTCATCGGTGTCTTTCAATCGAATTGGTCGGCGTGGCGACTCGTGGTGGGGCGGCATCAGCGCACGCCATTGATCGGTCGGAGACCGGATCCTGCCTGCCATATAGTCCAGGTGGGCCAAATCATAAAGCGGCAAATTCTGCGCGAGCCGCGCACAAACGTCCAAAACATGGCAAAATTAAATCAGGCCCGCCACATTCGACGGAACCCTTGTCCGACACGAGGGTTATACGGACATGAAAAAGCTCGCCACACTCATCCTCGCCCTGTCCGGAATGGCCGCTTTCGCGGTGGCTGCGGCAGATTCCCACACAAGCCCGGTCCTGATCCAGACGGCCGCGACGGCGACACCGTCGATGCAACCGCAGTCCTCGGTCCGCCGCATCCTCATGCCGGCCAGCCAGTCCGTCTCCTGCAAGCGCGCCACCTGGCCCTATATTCCGGACGAGTGTCTGGAGCGCGTGCCAGCTTCCCAAATCTGAGCGCTTCCGGGATCTGACCGCGCCGCATCCCTCAAACGGATGCGAAACGTGCAACAGCCGAGGCGGTCATCGACGGCATGCCAAGACCCTCTAACTCGCCTCGAATGCAGGACCGCCGGACGGCTCGCCCGAATGGCGGGGAGGCTTGATCAGAAGCCCGAAGACGCCCACCAGCGCAAACGTGATGCACCCGTAGATCATCGCCGCCTCCAGGGCCTGGACGAAGGCCGGATGCGGATCGCCCGCCCCCTGCGGCAGCCGGCTGAAGAAGATCTGTCCCATCACCGCCACGCCGAGCGCCGCCCCCACCTGCTGGAAGGACTGTACCCCGCCGGACGCCGAGCCGGCATCCCGGCCCTGGACGCTGGAGAGCACCGACTGGAACAGTGGCGACACGGCGGTTCCCAGTCCCAGGCCGGCCAGCGCCAGCGGCGGTAGGAAGTCGGTGGAATGAAACGCGTTTCCGATCGTCGCCGCCAGGGCTTTGAGCCACAGCAACCCGATCACCAACATGAGCGACCCGAGGAAAATCCGCTGCCGGGGAAACCGTGCGCCCAGCCGGCCCGAGACCAGCGAGGCCAGCAGCACGCCCGCCGGAAACGGCATGGTGGTCAGCCCGGAATGCAGCGGGTCGAGCCCGAAGCCCGACTGCAGGAAAACCGCCAGGACCATGAAAAAGCCGGGGACGCCCGAAAAGAACAATGCCACAAGGACCGTGCCGCCGAGAAACTGACGATTGGACAGAAGCGACACCGGCAGCAGTTGCGGCCGCCCGCGGCGCGCCTGACGGCCCTGCCAGCGCACGAAGCCGTAGGCCATGGGCACGCTCAGCAGCATCAGCAGAAAGCACCAGAGCGGCCAGTCGAAGTTGCGGCCCTCGACGAGCGGGAAGATGACCAGCAGCAGCGTCGCCGCGGCGATGGCGATGCCGACCCTGTCGATTCCGATGGCCCGGTTGCCGGCCATCGACGGGATGAAGCGCAGGCCGGCAATGATGGCGAAGATGCCGACGGGGACATTGACCAGGAAGATCGGGCGCCAGCCGAGCCCGAAGAGGTCGGCCTCGATCAGCAGGCCGCCGACCAGCGGCCCCGCCACCGACGCCAGGCCCGCCGTGAGGCCAAAGAGCGAAAACGCCATTGCGCGTTCATGGATGGGGAATATCACCTGGGCGATAGCCAGCGTCTGCGGCGTCATCATCGCGCCGGAGACGCCCTGCAGGACGCGGGCGGGAACCAGTGTCTCGATGGTCGGCGCCATGCCGCACAGCGCCGAAGCAATGGAGAAGCAGGCAATGCCGGCCAGAAACACATTGCGGCGGCCGAGCATGTCGCCAAGGCGTCCGAAGGGCAGCAGGCCGATGGCAAAGGCGCAGATATAGGCGGCCACCACCCATTCGATGCCGCTGCTGGTGGCTGCGAGCCCGCTCTGCATGCTGGGCAAAGCGACGTTGACGATGGTGACGTCGATCAGGTTCATGAAACCCGCCAGCAGCAGGATGGCCATGGCCACCCAGCGACGCTCATGGTGTTCGTGCCGGCCGGAGGCCTGAGTTGCGTCATCTGTCATGGGGAGCCCGGAAGGAATTCTGGAAATCACCCACGAGCAGATAGGCCGTGTCGAATCATCCGGCAAGGGCCGCGAGCGGATTGCAGCCGAATGCCGATCCGTATCGGACCGGCACTCGGCTGCACCTGGCAGGCGAGACGCAGAATGCGCGATTTGCGACGAATTCGCGGCGCAGTCTTGACCCCATTGCCGGAATGTTGCGACTACGCTTGAGCGAGCGCCATCCATTCCGCCCTTCCGGAGATTTCAATGTCAGAACCGCATTTCGTCATTACCCTCGCCTGCGCCGATCAGCCTGGCATCGTCGCCGCAGTGACAACCGAACTTGCCAGCATCGGCGCCAACATCGCCGAATCGAGCCAGTTCTGGGATCGCCAGACCAACCGCTTCTTCATGCGCATCGCCGTCACGCTGCCCGAGAAGGCCGGCTCCGCAACGATCACAAGAGCACTGAAGGCGCCAATGGCCCGCTTCGACATGCGCGTCGATGTCAACGACACCTCGGTCAAGCCGAAGATCATCATCATGGTGTCGAAGTTCGACCATGCGATGCTGCATCTGATCTACCAGATCCGTGTCGGCTGGCTCGACGCCGAAGTGGTGGGCATCGTCTCCAACCACGAGGACAGCCGCAGGACTGCCGAGATCGAGGGAATTCCCTATCACTACTGGCCGGTCAACAAGGACAACAAGGAAGCGCAGGAAGAACAGCTGCTCAAGCTCGCATCCGACAGCGGCGCCGATCTGGTGATCCTGGCGCGCTACATGCAGGTGCTGTCCAACAACCTGTCGCGGCGCCTGTTCGGCAAGGTGATCAACATCCACCACTCGTTCCTGCCGAGCTTCAAGGGCGCCAAGCCCTATCACCAGGCGCATGAGCGCGGCGTCAAGCTGATCGGCGCCACCGCCCACTATGTCACCGCCGATCTCGATGAAGGCCCGATCGTCGACCAGGAAACCGAACGGGTGACGCACGCCATGACCGCCGAGGATTTCGTCGCCGCAGGCCGCGACATCGAAGCGCGCGTGCTGGCGCGGGCTGTGAAGATGCATCTGGAAAGCCGGGTCATGCTCAACGGCCACAAGACCGTCGTCTTCAGCTGACCGGGATGGCGGCGGGCGTCAACTGGGATGATATCCGCGTCTTTCTCGCGGTGGCGCGATCGGGCCAGATCCTCGCCGCATCGCGGCGGCTGGGGCTCAACCACGCCACCACGGCGCGGCGGATCACGGCGCTGGAGCAATCGCTCCAGACCCAGCTGTTCGTCCGCCGCACCAATGGCTGCGGGCTGACCGGCGAAGGCGAGGCGTTCCTCGTCCATGCCGAACGGATGGAGGCCGAGATGCTCTCGGCCCAGTCCAGTCTCGGGAGAACAGACAGCGCCATTTCCGGCACTGTCCGCATCGGCGCGCCCGACGGCTTCGGCGTCTCCTATCTCGCGCCGCGTCTGGGCGCGCTGACGGCAAGGCATCCGGACCTGCGGCTGCAGCTGGTACCGGTGCCGCGCAGCTTCTCGCTGCCGCAGCGCGAGGCCGACATCGCCATCACCGTCGAGCGGCCCGCCGTCGGCCGGCTGGTTTCGCGCAAGCTCGTCGATTACACCTTGTCGCTCTATGCGTCGAAAACCTATCTGGCCTCCCACGGCCTTCCCGCTGATGCCGAGGCGCTCCGGCATCACCGGCTGATCAGCTATGTCGATGACCTGATCTTCTCGCCGTCGCTGCAGTTCACGCGCGAAATCCTTCGCAACTGGACATCCCAGTTCGAGATTTCCAGCGCCATCGGCCAGACCGAAGCGGTGCGCTCAGGAGCCGGAATCGCCGTGCTGCATGACTACATCGCCGGGCACTATCCGGAGTTGATCCGGCTGCTGCCGCAGTTGAGCATCAAGCGGTCCTACTACATCGTCTATCACGAGTCCGCGCGCGATCTCGCCCGGGTACGGACCGTGGCCGACTTCATCACCGAAGCAGTGCATGAGGATCGGTCCGGCTTTCACCGGCTGGAAGGCTGAGCAGTCTAAAGCACTGGCACCAATGGCAGGATCCCCTGCCCTTCATTGCGGCGGACGCAAGCCGCCCGCTCCCGACCTCGCCGAATCCAACGCCACGCAGGCCATGGACTCAGGATCTGGCCCCGCCGGCAAACGGGACGCGCGACGTCATTCCGGGTCGCCCGCGCAGGCATGGCGGTCGGCATCGATGGCTGGCTCACGCCGGATACGAATGTCGGGGCGGCGATAGGCCTCGGACATATGTCCTGGCACACGGCCGATGATCTCGGAGACGGGGACGGCAACACCTTGCAGGGCGGACTCTACGGCCGTCACCTGTTCGGCCCGTTCTATGTCGCAGGCGCGCTCGCCGCCGCCTATCAGGACGCCGTTGCAGGCGGATTCCGGCTCTTCCGTCTCGATCTACGGGCGGCTGGCCTGGGCGCACAATTTCGGCGACGAGATCGCGCTCGATGCCGCCTATCTCTCCTTGCCCGGATCAACCAGCACGTTCACCGGCACGGCGCAGGCATCCGATCTCGCACTCGTCACCGTCGGTGCCCGGGCCACCCTCACCGGCGGCTGGAGCGCATCGGCGCGCTTCGACGGCGAATTCGGCGGCGACACCCGGAGCTACGGCGGCAAGGGCAAGCTCGCCTACACATGGTGAGGCGGGGAAACATCGGGTTGGTTCGGGCGCGGCCCGAGCCGGCGCGCCGGTGTCTCCCGAAGCTGGTCGGCGCGGCCAAGAGCCTACCAGACTGGCCGAAATTTCAGACATGGCCGCGCCGGGTGAAACCGCCCCGGGCCGGCGCCAGCCTACATCGTCAGTCGCGTGACCAGTTTGACCGCTTCCTCGCCGATGTCGGTGAAGGCCTTGGTGAGATCGGACGCGCTGTTGGCGTCATAGTAGTATCGGTTTCCCGAGGCACAGGCGCTGAGCAGGTCCTTGCCGCGCTGCGGCGCCTGGAACGCGACGGCGAATATGATGGTCCCCTTGTCCTTGGCGGACGTGCAGTATTCCTTGGTCTTCTTGTCGGCGTAGTCGTTCTGGGAATTCGAGCCGGTGTCGTGCTCGCCGTCGGTCATGAAGAGAATGAACTTGGTGGGATTCTTCGACCCGTTCTTGGAGAAGTGCGCGTTGACTTCGCCCGAACCCGTCACCTGTTCGTAGGCCCACTTCATGGCATCGACCGCATAGGTGCCATCCTTGGCCACCAGCGCGTCGGCGAAGGTGGTGACCTTCGATTTGTCCCAGCCGAACCCCAGCTTGTCACTCGAGGTGGTTTGAAAATTGTAGCTGACAGCCCCCATGCGGGCGTATTCGTCCGTACTGTCGGACTCCTTGATGTGATCCACCAGATTGGCGACGGCCACCTTCAGGACATCAATCTTCGGCACATCGACCTGCTGGGTGGTGGTTCCGCACTGGTACCGGTAGCCGTAGTAGTAGCAGTATCTCGGCACGGTCTCGGTCGTCGTCTGGCCGGACGCCCATGCCATCGAGCCGGAGCGATCCAGCACGAGCATCATCGACAGCGGGTTGGACGCGTCCCTGGCCGATTGCGACGTGCCGGAAACCGCCACCTTGGTTTTTTCCCGACCCATCAGGCGGGCCATGCTGGTGAGGGTCAGCGATCCCTCAACATCGACCTCGACCTGCCAGACTGTCTTCTTGCCGCTGCCGGACGACGAGATCGTGACAGTGGGTTTCGCGCTGAAATCCGTGAACGCGGTCGCATCCTCGGAGACCAGGCCCTTGAAGAAAGTCGCCGCGAAAAGCTTTGCCTCTGTGGGTTCGACCTTTTCGGCGGCAAGCCCGCTCGCCGTCGCCAGCGCGGCGCCGTCGGCCGCGTTCTGCAGGCGCGTGCGCATCGACATCAGATTGGCGGTGTCGACGGCCAGGCTTCCCGCAATGAAGAGAACCGGCGTCAGCAGCGCGGCGAACATGGCGAAATTGCCTTTTTCGCTGCGAAAAAAGTCACGGAATTTCCATCCCGGCAAGGGTCTCATCATTTCGGGCTCGCGATCCTGTCATCCGGTGGAGGACCAAGGGTAGGAGCAAGAGTATGAAGATGGTCTTAACCGCCAGGGCTTTCGCCTTTCCCGGGGCACACCGGCGAACACGCAACCTGGATGGGCTCAGTGCGCAAACAAAACGCCTGCCAGGAGATCCTGACAGGCGCTTTTTGTCCGTCGCTGGCCAATTCCAACCGGTGCTTGGGAGGAGGATCCCGGCTGGTTGCTAGCGGCGATTGCCATGGCCGGCTGGGAGGAGGAGGTTGCCAGCCATGGCGTTGACCTGAATATGGAGAGGCTTATGCTGCATTGCAATAGACGCCGAAGGGAGAATGTGCAGCTAATTTTGATCATGTGATAAAAAAACAACATTTGCCACTTCGGCTCGAAAATTCCCGCCATTTCCCTCCGCCAGTCCGCGCCTATATGGTCGGGTGAGACAGAAACGGACCCCGCCATTCCATGACAGCACCGATCCCGACCGACACCGATTCACCTGCATCAGACCGCTATAGGCCGGATGTTCGCCACACCCGGCTGGGAGCGGAGTTCTATGACGAGGTGAAGGCCGCGGACTTCCCGAAGACCGTCCTGCGCTTCCGCAATGACCGCGCCGCCGCCAGCGTCGGTCTTGACCACCTCGGCGACGAAGACTGGATACGCCATTTCGGCCGTTTCCAGCCGTTGCCGGGAAACATGGCGGCGCCGCTGGCGCTGCGCTATCACGGCCACCAGTTCCGGGTCTACAATCCGGATCTCGGCGACGGGCGCGGTTTCCTGTTCGCGCAGATGCGCGACGCCGCGGGACGGCTCATGGATCTTGGCACCAAGGGCTCCGGCCAGACGCCTTGGTCGCGCGCCGGTGACGGGCGGCTGACGCTGAAGGGCGGCGTGCGTGAGGTGCTGGCCACCGAACTGCTCGAGGCGCTCGGCGTCAACACGTCGAAGAGCTTCAGCCTGATCGAGACCGGCGAAGCGCTGACGCGTGGCGACGAGCCGTCCCCGACGCGCTCGGCGGTGCTGGTGCGGCTCAACCACAGCCATGTCCGTATCGGCTCGTTTCAGCGGCTGCTCTATCTCGAGGATCATGCCGGCCTGAAGCAATTGCTCGACTACTCCATCGCAGAGTACTGGCCGGAGGCGGCCGACGCCCCTTCGCCCGCCGCACGCTTCCTGGAGTTGGTGGTCGATGCAGTGGCGAAGATGGGCGCCCAGTGGTTTGCGGCCGGCTTCGTCCATGGCGTTCTCAACACCGACAACATCACCATCACCGGCGAGAGCTTCGACTACGGCCCGTGGCGGTTCCTGCCGGTGTTCGACCCCCAGTTCACCGCCGCCTATTTCGATCACCAGGGACTCTATTCCTTCGGCCGCCAGCCGGATGCGCTGTTCTGGAACCTGGCGCGGCTCGGCGAATGCCTGATTCCACTGGCGGACATGGAGGATCTCAAGGCCGTGCTCGACAGGTTCCCCGAGCGTTTCGAGGCGGCACTCGCGGATGCCACCCTCAAGCGCCTCGGCATTGCTCGGGACGAACCCGGCCGGGACTATCGCCTGGCCAACCTGTTCTACGCCGCACTGCGCGAGGCGGGGTCCCCGTTCGAGCGTGCGTTCTTCGACATGGCCGGCGGCGCGGCGGCGGAGCGGCTCGCTGCAAGCCCGGTTGCCTACACCTCGGATGCGTGGACCGCGGTGATCGGAGCTCTCCGCGATCGCGCAGCCACCGCGGCCGCAGCCGCGGCATTGGCCATGCCGCCATTCACCACGGGAACCCCTGTGACGATGCTGATCGACGAGGTCGAAGCCATCTGGGCGCCGATCGCCGCCGAGGACGACTGGTCGCTGTTCGAGGCCAAGATCGCCGCTGTGCGCGAACTGGGCAAGGCCACTCGCCTGCTGGCCGGATAGGCCGCAAACCCAAACCGGGCCCTTTCGGGCCCGGTCGAATGCTGTCGATGAACGCCGTCAGACCGTCTGCAGCGCGCCCGGACCGGGGATCGCCGCCGGCGGCACCTTGCCCATGATGATCATGCCCAGGACCTCGTCCTTGGTCACCTCGTCTGTGCGGGCATAGCCCACGACTTGTCCGTTTTTCATGACGACGACGCGGTCCGCAAGATCAAAGACATCGTGGATGTCGTGGCTGATGAGGAATATGCCGATGCCGTCCTTCTTGAGCTGCTTGATCAGATCGGCCACCTGCGTGGTCTCCTGGGGCCCAAGCGCCGCCGTCGGCTCGTCCATGATCAGGATGCGGGCGTTGAACAGGATGGCGCGCGCAATGGCCACCGACTGGCGCTGGCCACCGGAGAGCGACTTCACCGGCTCCTTGAAGCGCTTGAAGTTCGGATTGAGACGCCCCATCACCTTGCGGGCCTCCGCCTCCATGGCGACATCGTCAAGCGTACCCCAGGCCGTCTGCAATTCGCGGCCGAGATAAAGATTGGCGGCCGCGTCGACATTGTCGGCGACGGCGAGCGTCTGGTAGATCGTCTCGATGCCCAGCGCCTTTGCGTCGCGCGGATTGTTGATCGTAACCTCTTCGCCGTTGACCAGGATCTGGCCACCATCACGCTTGTAGGCGCCCGACAGGATCTTGATCAGCGTCGACTTGCCGGCGCCATTGTGGCCTAGCAGGCCAACCACTTCGCCGGGAAAGAGATCGACCGACGCCCGGTCGACCGCCTTGACGCCGCCGAAGGCGATCGAGATGTCGCGCATTTCGATAAGGGGCGTGTCTTTCTGGATATCCGACATTCTGCTTCCTCCCTATTTCGTGCGCTGGCGATAGACGGTGTCGAGCCAGACGGCGACAACAAGCACTGCGCCGACGACCATCTGCTGGATGGCGGAGTCAAAGCCGACGAGGACCATGCCGGTCTGCAGCGACTGCATCACGAGGGCGCCCAGGATTGCCCCATAGATGGTGCCGATGCCGCCGCCCAGCGAGGTGCCGCCGATCACCGCCGAAGCAATGACGTAGAGCTCGTCGAGCGTGCCCAGCGAATTGGTGGCAGAGTTGAGCCGGGCGCTGGAAATCGCCGCCGACAGGCCGCAGAGCAGGCCCATGAGCGAAAACACCTTCAGCGTCACCCAACGCGTGTTGATGCCCGCAAGCTCCGCTGCCTCCGGGTTGCCCCCGATGGCAAAGACGTAGCGGCCAAAGCGGGTGCGGGTGGCCAGGAAGGTCATCGCAATGCCGACGCCGATCAGAATCAGCACCGGGATGGCGAAGCCATGCGCGATGTAGAGACCTCCGTCGGGTATGGTCATGTTGTTGGCGGCGGCATATTGGCGAACGATGCCGACCGGCCAAGGATAGGAATTGACCATCAGCACGAAGCCGATAACCAATGCGCAGCCGACAACGGCGAGAAGAAATTCAGCCCAAATCGGGCGCTGTGGAAAAGCGAAGCGCTGGCGCTGGCGGCGGCTGGAGATCAGCATGATAACGATACCGATGCAGGCAATGATGCCGACGATCCAACTGCCCGTGGCGCCGATGGCGCCGTAGGGCCCACCGCCAATCAGCGCGAATGTGCTGTCGACGGGCGAAATGGTTTCGCCCCGCGCCACCATGTAGGCGGAACCGCGCCAGACCAGCAGGCCGCCCAGCGTGACGATGAAGGCGGGGATCTGCAGATAGGCGATCAGATAGCCCTGCAAGGCGCCGATGGCCGCACCGGCGAGCAGGCCGATGAAGACCGTGATCACCCAGATGGCGGGGCTCCCAAGGCCCAGATATTCGGGCAGGATGCGGACCTGGGTGATGCCCATGATCATGGCGCAGAACCCGAGGATCGAGCCCACCGACAGATCAATGTGGCGCATGACGATGACCATGACCATGCCGGTCGCCATCACGCCGATCGACGCGGTCTGGACTGTCAGGTTCCACAGGTTGCGCGCCGTCAGGAAGGCACCGAAGCCGTTGGCCAGCGCGCCGTAGACGTGGAAGCCGATCCAGATCAGCAAAAGTGCGCCGATCATTCCGAGAAGGCGGGAGTCAATTTCGGTCTGGCGCAAAAACCGCGCGACGAAGCTTTCGTTTGGCCGGCGCTGCTCTTTGGCCGGCGTGATGACGCCATTGGAACTGGTTGTCATGTTTCCTCCCCACTGACTGCTTTGCACGTCCGCCATCAAACTGGCCGCAACTTTTCAGTCTGATTATATCACTTCGACCGTTGCCGCCGCGCAATAGCCGCGCTGACGGGAAAATCAGCGCGGCCATTGATTGGTTCAGATCTCAGGTTTCGGGATCAGCAACCGTTGACGCCAGCCATCGCACCTTCGCAGACTTCATCCTTGGAGATGACGCCGGCGTCGATGACAACGCTGATGTTGTCCTTGGTGATCGGGGTTGGCGCCAGGAAGATCGCGTTCATTTCAACGCCCTTGGCGCCGCCGGACCACTTAACTGCGCCGGGGACGGCAGCCATGTCGGAACCGTCGGCCAGCTTGGCGGCGATTTCGCCGGCAGCCTTGCCGAGGGCGCGCGAGTCCTTCCAGACCGACACGGTCTGGGTGCCGCGGGCAACGCGGTTGAGCGCAGCCTTGTCGCCGTCCTGGCCGCCGACCGGAACGGTCAGGCCCTGGGCGGAGAGAGCGGCGATGACGCCGCCGGCCATGCCGTCGTTCTCGGCGAGAACGGCATCGACCTTGTTGTTGTTGGCGGTAAGGATCTGCTCCATGTTCTTCTGGGCATTGTCCGGCTTCCAGCCGTCCGAGAACGCCTCGCCGACGATCTTGATCTTGCCGGCATCGACGTCCGCGCCGATGACTTCCATCATGCCTTCGAGAAGGAAGGCAGCGTTCGGATCGCCCTTGTCGCCCTTGATGATGGCGTAATTGCCTTCCGGCTGAGCGGCCTTGACGGTTTCGGCAATGATCTTGCCAACGCCCTTGTTGTCGAAGGTCAGGTAGAAGGCGCGATTGTCTTCGATGAGACGGTCGTAGCCGACCACCGGTACGCCTTCTGCTGCGGCCTTGTCCACGGCCGGGCCGATGGCATCCTTGTCCATTGCCAGAATGACGAGCGCGTTGGCGCCCTGCGTCAGCAGGCTTTCCACGTCGGTCAGCTGCTTGGCGGCGGAGCCCTGCGCGTCGGCCGAGATATAGGTGTCGCCGTTGGCTTCGATGGCGGCCTTCATCGCGGCCTCATCGGTCTTCCAGCGCTCTTCCTGGAAGTTGGACCAGGAAACGCCAATGATCTTGTCCTTCGCGAAAGTCGCGCCGGTCATGGTGATAGCGATGGCCGTGCCAGCCATCAGGTTGATGAAGAATTTCATAGTGTCCTCCCAAGGAATATGTGCCGGACGGGCCTCCCCAGCCGGTCGCCTGATCAACTGCATGAACCGTCGTAAAAAGGCAAGCTTTTTTCTCGACAGTCGAGAAAATAACTGGCAGGGTTTTTCGACGCTGTCAACTTGACTCGGCCGGAAGAGCAGCGGGCGGGAAAAACAGGATGAACGGCGCAGGGAGCATGAGGAACGGGGTTGCGCAAGACAGCTCCGCCAGGGAGAGGACGCAGCGGAATTCCGGCAAGCACGGGCGGTTCCGACGGCGGAACGGGACACATGTCATTCATCACCGGCCATCCGCGAGGCGGAGCTGCATGTTGACCAAGTCGAGCGGCGAACTGGTCCGGCAGCAGAATCGTGCTCTGGTGCTCGAGGCGTTGCGCCGCGGCGGCCCGCAATCCCATACCGAGATTGCCGCCGGGACGGGACTGAGTTCAGCTACGGTCACGGTCATCACGCAGGAACTTGAGGGCGAACGCATTCTCGAGCGCTCCGAGAGCCAGGCGGTCGGTGGCCGCGGACGCCCGCGCATCCAGTTCCGACAGCGCCGCAATGCCGCCCATGCCGCCTTCATCCGCATTTCATCGGACACGCTGCAATATTCCCTTGTCGATTATTCCGGCACCCTGATCGACCGCCTGGACGAGAGGCGTTCGAATGCAGGACAGGACATCGCCGGCTTCGTTGCCTCGATACGCGCCACGCTGACCCGTCTGGCCGGACGCTCGAACGTGTCTTCCGAGACGTTGCTGGCGATCTCGGTTTCGAGCAAGGGCCTGGTCGCCGACGACGGCACGACACTGTTGTGGTCGCCGGTGCTGGGCAGCCAGCAGGTGGATTTTCGCACGGCCTTCGCCGCCGACTGGCAGGCGCGCGTGACGCTCAACAATGAAAGCCATCTGGTGGCAAGCGCCCTGCACGCCAAGCTGTCGCGCTCGGGCAACGGACCGATCCGGCGACTGGCCGCCCTGTCGCTTGGCCATTCGATCGGGCTCGGTGTTGTCGACGCGGAACCGGGAGCTGCGGTACGCACCATCGCTCCGAATTTCGGCCATATGATCCATACCCACGGCGGCGCTCTCTGCCGCTGCGGCTCGCTGGGCTGCATCGAGGCCTATTCCGGCTTCTATGCGATCCTGCGCGCTGCCTTCGAAGTTCCGCCCAACACAATCCCGGCGCCGTTCGTGCCGTTCACGGAGGTCGAGAAGATCGCCGTGCTGGCCCGGCGCGGCGACCGGATGGCGGAATTCGCCTTTCGGCAGGCAGGCACCGCGCTCGGCAACGGCGTGGCGCGGCTGACGAGCCTGCTGGGGCAGATGCAGATCGTCTTTACCGGCCCCGGCATTCGCTTCTTCGACCTGATGCGACCCGGAATCGATGACGGGCTCGCCGCCTCGCTCGGCGTGCGCATCGAAGGCCCGCCGGAGATCTCGCTGTCGCTGGACGAGGAGCGGCTGATTTTCGAAGGCCAATTGCAGCAGACGCTCGCGTCGATCGATCGCGATGTGATTGCTGCCAAGACATTGTCACAGGGAGGACAAAGATGACATTGACCCGACGATACCGGATGACACTCTCGGGAATGGCGCTGGTGCTGACACTGCCGGCGATGGCTGCGGATCCCTGGGACGAGCGCACCCCTGCATTGGGCGACCGCACGACGATGCCGACGGGCCGCCTCAGCCGGTCCGACCTCGATGCGCTGACCGCGCAAGGCGAAGCCCTTTTCTCCGCCAAGTTCACCAGCCTCGACGGCGTCGGCCGGCCCGGCGCCACCCAGGCGATCATCCCGACACGCCGCAAGCATCCCAGGGAGCAGACCTTCTTCCGCACCGCCGGCCTGGACGCCGGGGCGTGCTCGTCCTGCCACAACGAGCCGGTGGTCGGCGGCGCGGGCGACTTCGTCACCAATGTCTTCGTCTCGGAAGGCTTCGAAAGCGCCGATTTCGATTCGCTCGATCCGCAATTCTCCAACGAGCGCGGCACCAACCATCTCTTCGGCGCCGGCCTGATCGAGCTGCTCGCCCGCGAGATGAGCGGCGAGTTGCAGGCGATCCGCGGCAAGGCGCTCGAAGACGCCCGTTCCAGCGGCCAGACGGTGCGCCTGCCGCTGAGCGCAAAGGGCGTCGATTTCGGCTTCATCACCGCCGATGCCGACGGGTCGGTCAATCTCGACGAACTTGCCGGCATCGACACCGACCTGGTGATCCGACCGTTCAGCCAGAAGGGGGTGATGACGTCGCTCAGGCAGTTCACTGTCAACGCGCTCAACCAGCATTCCGGCATGCAGCCCTCCGAGCGCTACGGCGCGCGCTGGACGGGAACGGACGATTTCGACAGCGACGGCGTCTCCCGCGAGGTCAGCGACGCCGATGTCTCGGCACTGGTCGCCTGGCAGGCGACGCGCCCTTCACCGGCGCGGGTGGTGCCCGACAAGTCGGGCTGGGCCGAGGCGGCCAGACGCGGCGAGCAGGTCTTCGGCGACCTCGGCTGCACGGACTGCCATCGCACCTCGCTGCCATTGGAGAAGGCCGATTTCTCCGACCCGGGTCCTTACGACGCGGCCGGGACGCTGAATGATACCCAGGTGGCCGAGCCGGCGATCTATGACCTGACACTCAACGATTGGGCACAGCATCTCGATCGCGACGAGCAGGGGCGGCTGCTGGTGCCGCTGTTCGGCGACCTGAAGCGGCACGAGATGACCGATCGCGACATCACAGGCTTCGGCAACGAGCTGCTGTCGCAGCGCTTCGTCGACCGCAACAGCTTCATGACGGCGGAACTGTGGGGGATCGGCTCGACGCCGCCCTATGGACACCGCAACGACTTCACCACACTCCACGAAGTCATCCTCGCCCATGGCGGGGAGTCGCGAAAAACCCGCGACGCCTATGACGCGGCAGCGGACCAGGACAAGTCGGCGCTGGTGGCCTTCCTCAAGACATTGGTGATCGTGCCATGAAGATCTTCCGCAACCTGACCCTTGCCGCGCTGGCAGCCTCGTGCGCCGGTGCGCTTCTCTCATTTCCTGCCCAGGGCGCAGAGACGGACGTGCCGTTCACAGCCGACATTCCTTCCTATCACGAAGAGGCGAAATCCGCCGGCATCGACCACAGCTACACCGGGCCGTGGGAGTATTTCGTCGGCGGCGGCGTTGCCAGCTTCGACTGCAACGGCGACCGGGCCCCCGACCTTTTCCTGGCCGGCGGCAGTTCCAAGGCGGCGCTTTTCGTCAATGCCAGCAGGACAGGCGGCGCCCTTTCCTTCCGGCCGAAGGACACCGGGCTGAGCGACGACGACCTGACCAAGGTGCTCGGGGCCTATCCTCTGGACATCGACAACGACCGACACACCGATCTGGTGCTGCTGAAGCTGGGGCGCAATGTGGTGCTCAAGGGCGGCCCCGACTGCCGGTTCGAGAAGGCCAACCGGGCATTCTCCTTCGACGGCGGTCGCGCCTGGTCAACAGCCTTTGCAGCTACATGGGAAGGATCAAACGCTTTTCCCACCCTGGCCATCGGCAACTATGTCGACCGCAGCGCGCCCGGTTCGCCCTTCGGTACCTGCGACGTCAACCAGCTGCTGCGGCCGGTTACCGGGGAAGCTCCGGACTATTCCGAGGTGCTGCCGCTCGAGCCCAGTTATTGCACCTTGTCGATGCTGTTCACTGACTGGGACCGCTCCGGGAAGCCTTCGCTCAGGATCACCAATGACCGGCAATATTATCGCGGCGGCGAGGAACAGCTCTGGGACCTGCCCGAGGGCCAGCTGCCGCGGCAGTACACCGCTTCGGAAGGCTGGCAGCGCCTGACCATATGGGGCATGGGCATCGCCGAAGCCGACCTGAATGCCGACGGGCTGCCGGAATATGCGCTGACCTCGATGGGCGACACCAAGATCCAGAAGCTCGACGACGAGGCAGGCGAAGACCGGCCGACTTACCGCGACACCGCCTATGAACTCGGCGCCACGGCACAACGTCCCTATACCGGGGGCGATATCAAGCCGTCCACCGGGTGGCACAGCCAGTTTGCCGACATCAACAACGACACCAAGCTCGACCTGTTCATTGCCAAGGGCAATGTCCAGGCGATGCCCGATTTCGCCCAGAACGATCCCGACAATCTCCTGCTCGGCGACATGGCAGGCCGGTTCCAGGAAAAGGGAATGGAGGCCGGCATCGCGCTTGACACGAAGGGGCGCGGCGCCGCCGTCGACGACTTCAACATGGACGGCATGCCCGACCTGATCGTGGTCAACCGCGAGGCCCCCGCCAGCCTGTTCCGCAACATGGGCGCGAAGACCGACTGGGGATACCGTCCGCTGGGAAACTGGCTGAAGGTCGAGCTCGACAACGGCAAGGTCAATCACGCGGCGGTGGGGGCACTGGTGTCCGTGCGTGTGGGAACGCAGACGTTGACTCGCAGGATCCAGGTCGGTGGCGGCCATGCTTCCGGCCAGACCGGCTTCACCCATCTGGGGCTCGGCGTGGCCGAACGCGCGACGATCCGGGTGCAATGGCCGGACGGAGAGTGGAGCCACCCCTACCGGGTGTTCGCCAACCAGCATGTGCGGATCGTGCGCGGCGAGGACAACGCCCGCTACTGGTATCCCGCCGGTCCGTGAAGAGGAGCGGCTCGCTCAGGCGCGTTTCAGTCGATCCAGCCGTTGCGGATGGCGACAGCAACCGCCTGGGTCCTGTTGACGGAGCCGGTCTTCTTGGTGGCGCTGTTGAGGTAGTGATTGATGGTGTGCTCGGAAAGGCCGATGATCTTGCCGATCTCGAAGCTGGTCTTGCCGATGGCGCTCCACGACAGGCACTCGTGCTCGCGGGCCGAGAGCGCGTTCGTCGCGGCAACGGTATCACCAGACAATTGGCACAGACCTTCGTAAACCAGGCTCGACAGCAGGTCGAGTTCAGCTATCTCCTGAAAACTCAAGGAGTTGCGCTTGCCCATGAAGGAAACCGTGGCGGCCCCGCCATCGGGCGTGAACACAGGTATGAAGAACCAGCAGTCAAGCTTGTATTCATCGACCAGGGCGAGCAGCACCGCGCGATTGGCATCGTCCTGGGCATCGGCGATGTCACCGATGCGGCGCTCGAACGGCGCGCAGGCCTTGCGCATCTGCACGGATGCAGGGTCGGAGGCAACCATGCTGTAGGCGTCATAGCGCCGGATCAGATCGGACGGGGCCGACGTGATGATCATCGTCTCGGCGATGCTGGTGGTTGGCACCGAGGGAATTGAATTCACGGCGAAATACTTGAAGCCGTACCAGGTGGTCACCTCGCGCAGATAGCGAAACAGGTCGAACTGGCTCGTGGCGCTCGCAATGTGCGCGCGTATGGAGACGATGTCACGGTTGCACGGCATGCCCGACGGAAGAACGTTCGATATCTTGTAAGCACTTGTCGGCATTTCAGCCCCCCGTCCAATTTCCTCAACCTATAAAACCGTCCTTCTCATACATTCGCATAAAACAGTGTTTATTTTATAGCCTCAAATATAATACAACTTTCTTGTATGACCCGCCCTCACAGTCCGGAAACGTTGGCAAAGCGCCGCTTGCAGGGCGCTTCGCGGTACTCTGCGGCGCTCTGCCGCAGCCGCGCCGGAGGTGAGTCATGTGAGGCAATTTTTGGGTTGTGCAGCGGGCAAGTGTGACTCTACTGTTCGCGCCGGAAGCGCCGCAACAACAGGAACGGAAAGTGACATGCTCGGATTGATGCAGGATTGGCCGCTGGTTTGCCACAAGATCCTCGACCACGCCGCCACCTACCACGGCGGGCGCGAGGTTGTGTCCCGGTCGATCGAGGGCCCGCTCCACCGTACCAACTATGCCGAAGTCCGCGTCAGGGCCCTGAAATTGGCCAAGCGGCTGGAAATGGACGGTGTCAAGCTGGGTGACCGCGTGGCAACGATGGCCTGGAACACCTGGCGGCATCTGGAGAGCTGGTACGGCATTCTCGGGCTCGGCGCAGTGTACCACACGCTCAATCCGCGGCTTTTTCCCGAGCAGATCGCCTGGATCATGAACGACGCAGAGGACAGCCTGCTGTTCGTTGACCTGACATTCGTCAAGCTGATCGAGGCAATTGCGCCCAAGGTTCCAAGCCTCCGGCGGGTAATCATCCTGACGGACGATGCGCACATGCCGGAAACAAGCCTTCCGGGCGCGGTCTCATATGAGACTTACCTGGCCGAGGCCGACGACGACTTTGCCTGGGCCGAATTCGACGAGCGCACCGCGGCCGGCATGTGCTACACCTCCGGCACCACGGGCGACCCGAAGGGCGTGGTCTACTCCCACCGCTCCAACGTGCTTCACGCCATGACCGCAGTGCAGCCCGACATGCTCAACCTGTCGTCGCACGACCGGCTGATGCCGGTGGTGCCGCTGTTTCATGCCAATGGCTGGTCCACGGCATTTTCCTGTCCGATGGCGGGTGCGTCGATGATCATGCCGGGCGCCGGCATGGACGGGGAATCCATCTACCAGATGCTCACGCGGGAGCGGGTGACGATCACCGCCGCCGTTCCGACGGTCTGGCTGATGCTGCTGCAGCGCATGGAAAAGGAAGGGGGCGACCTGCCCGATCTCGAACGCGTCGTCATCGGCGGCGCGGCATGTCCGCGCGCCATCACCCGCGCCTTCCAGGATGTCTACGGCGTCAAGGTGATGCATGCCTGGGGCATGACGGAGATGAGCCCGCTGGGCACCGTGTGCTCGATCAAGCCGGAATATGACGATCTCGAAGGCGACGCAAAGCTCGACCTGCTGTCGAAGCAGGGTCATCCGCCGTTCACCGTCGAGATGAAGGTGACGGACGACGAAAACCGGGAACTGCCATGGGACGGCAAGACCTTCGGCAAGCTCAAGGTGCGCGGTCCGGCCGTGTCGGCCTCGTACTACAAGGGCCGCGGCGCCGACCAGTTCGACGCGGAGGGATGGTTCGACACCGGCGACGTGGCGCACATGGACGCGCATGGCTACATGCAGATCACCGACCGCTCCAAGGACGTCATCAAGTCGGGCGGCGAGTGGATTTCCTCAATCGAGATCGAGAACCTCGCCGTGGGCCATGCCGATGTCGCGGAAGCCGCCGTCATCGGTGTCGCGCATCCCAAATGGTCGGAACGACCGTTGCTGGTGGTTGTCGTCAAGGAGGGGCGAACGCCGCTGAAATCCGACATTCTCGGCTTTCTGGACGGCAAGATCGCCAAATGGTGGATGCCGGATGACGTTGTCTTCGTCGCCGAGATTCCGCACACGGCGACCGGCAAGATCCAGAAGATGAGCTTGCGCGAACAGCTCAAGGACTACGTCCTGCCTGACGGCTGAGCGCGCAGAGACCGGCCCCGCCATGTCGGCGAGGGTACCCACGCAGCAACCCAACGCCAGCGCACCAGGCCGACATGTCATGACCAGACACCCGATGGCTCTCACCCAGGCGCATGTGGATCGCGCCAGCCGGGCCGTCCCCGACCCCGGCCCCGAGGCCCATATCGTCTACCATTCGGACGCCGATTACGACGCGGCAGTCGCGCGCATGCTCGGCGAGCGGCCCGCCGACGGGGAAATCTGGCTGTTTGCCTATGGATCGCTCATCTGGAAGCCGGAATTCGAGCACATAGCCGAGGCGGAGGGCGTGGCGCGTGGCTGGCACCGATCGTTCTGCTTTCGCGTGACGCGGTTCCGCGGGTCGTCGGACTGTCCCGGACTGATGATGGCGCTCGACCGCGGCGGCCAGTGCCGCGGCGTGCTCTACAGGCTGCCCGATGCCGATCCCGCGGCCCTTCTCGGCAGGTTGTTCCGGCGGGAGTTCACCTCCAAGCCTCCCAATTCGATGCCGCGCTGGGTCAGCGTCGTGACCGGCGAGAGGACCATCAGGGCCCTGACCTTCGTCATGAACAGACAGTCGACGGCCTATGTCGGCAAGCTGCCGCTGGACTCGGTGGCGGATACGCTGGCACTGGCCTGCGGGCACTGGGGGTCGGGCGCAGAATACCTTCACAATACCGTCAGCCATCTCGACGAGCGCGGCATTCGCGATCGCAATCTGTGGCGGCTGCAGGCCATGGTCGCCGAGCGCATCGACCGGTATTACCCGCCGGCGTGACCCGGTTGCCGCAGTGGCACGGCAACCGACGCATGGAGCGCCGCGCGCGGTTGCCAAATGCCGCTGCCGCCGCCATGAATGCGGGGGACACGCGGTTCGA
Source organism: Hoeflea marina (assembly GCF_003182275.1). Lineage (GTDB taxonomy): Bacteria > Pseudomonadota > Alphaproteobacteria > Rhizobiales > Rhizobiaceae > Hoeflea > Hoeflea marina. The sequence continues at coordinate 324,691 of NZ_QGTR01000002.1, read as the reverse complement.
GGAGAGACCCGAATGATTGAGCAGACTGCAATCTTTTCCGACCTCAGGAATGCCTCCGTGCTGATCACGGGGGGCGGCTCCGGGATCGGCGCGGCGCTGACCGAAGGGTTTGCCCGCCAGGGATCCCGCGTCGCCTTCATCGACATCGCTGTGGAAGCCAGCCGGGAGCTGGTGGACCGGCTTGCCGGCGACGTCGATCACACACCGCTCTTCATCGAGGCCGATCTCAGCGATCTCGGCCAGTTGCGCAATGCCTGCGCGAAGGCCGACGAAGCCCATGGCGCGGTCACCGTTCTCGTCTCCAATGCTGCGCTTGACGACCGACATGAACTTCTGGAGATGAGCGAGGATTACTGGGACGCCAACCAGGCGATCAATCTCAGGCCCGCGGCCTTTGCCGCCCAGGCGGTGGCGCCGGGCATGATCGAGGCGGGACAGGGCGCCATCATCAACTTCACCTCCACCTCCTACATGCTCAACATTGGCACCATGCCGTCCTACACCGCGGCCAAGGCCGGCATTGTCGGACTGACCAAGGGGCTAGCCGGGCGGCTCGGCCCGCACGGCATTCGGGTCAACGCGATCGCGCCGGGCTGGGTGATGACCGAACGCCAGAAACGGCTCTGGGTGACCGAGGACGGGCTCGCCGACATGCTCGGCCGGCAGTGCCTGAAGGAACCGATCCAGCCGCACGACATGGTCGGGCCGTGCCTCTTTCTCGCCTCGAGCGCCGCGCGCATGATCACCGCGCAGGTGCTGATCGCCGATGGAGGCATGATGTGAGCGCCGCACCCGCCTTCGTCGCCGTCGACTGGGGTACATCCGCGTTCCGGCTCTGGCTGATGAGCGCCGACGGCGCCGTCATCGCCGAGCGCCGCAGCAACGAGGGCCTCGCGGCCGCATCGGCCGCAGGCTTTGCCAGCGTGCTTGAAAGCCATCTCGCCCCCCTGCCCGGCTCCGACGGCCTTCCGGTGGTAATCTGCGGCATGGCCGGCTCGCGCCAGGGCTGGATCGAGGCCGGCTATGTCGAGGTCCCTGCCGAGCTCACCAGCATTGCCTCCGGCGGCGTCAGGGTCCCCGGCACCGAGCGCAACGTCACCATCCTGCCCGGCATGTGCGTGAAGTCCGCCCGCGAGCCGGACGTGATGCGCGGCGAGGAGACCCAGTTGCTCGGGGCGATGCTCGAATCCTCCGGCGCCGAGCGGTTCTGCATGCCCGGCACCCACTCGAAATGGGTGCAGATGCGCGACGGCAAGGTGACCGGCTTCCAGACCTACATGACCGGCGAACTGTTCTCGGTCATCTGTTCGGCCAGTATCCTCAAGCACTCGATTCCCGATGGTGGATCGGTGGACGCCAACGAGCCGGAATTTCTCACCGGCGTGCGCGACGGCTGGCTGACGCCGGCCCGCTTCACCCACGAGCTGTTCTCGATCCGCGCCGGACAGTTGCTGCACGACCGTCTCCCGACCGACAACCGCGCCCGCCTCTCCGGGCTGCTGGTGGGGGTCGAATTCGCGGGCGCCGGCGTCGGAGACGACGAATCGGTGGCGCTGGTCGCCAGCGGCCGCATGGAGCAGCTCTATCACGCAGCTCTCGTCGCCTGCGGCGCCCGGGTGCAGACCATTGACGCCGACACCGCCGTCCAACGCGGCCTTCGGCAAGCCTGGCGGATCCTCGCCACCGAAACCGGAGGCCGCTTGAGCGCATGACCCGCATTCCCTTTCCCGAGATGAAACGCGGCCTTGTCGCCATCCTTCGCGGCATTCGTCCAGACGAAACCGACGCCATCGTCGACGGACTGATCGGGGCCGGCATCACCGCCATCGAGATCCCGCTCAATTCGCCCGAGCCGTTCAAGTCGATCGGCCAGGCGGTCCGGCGCGCGCCGGAGGGCGTTCTCGTCGGCGCCGGCACCGTGCTCACCGTGGCCGATGTCGACAAGCTCCACGACGTCGGCGGGCGGCTGGTCATCAGCCCCAATGTGGATGCATCGGTGATTGCCTGCTCAGCAGGCCTCGGAATGGTGACGATGCCGGGCGTGTTCACCCCGACCGAAGCGCTGGCAGCATGCGCGGCAGGCGCCTCCGCCCTGAAATTCTTCCCGGCCAGCGTGCTTGGACCCGCCGGCATCAACGCCATTCGCGCCGTGCTGCCGAAGGATGTGCCCGTCGGCGCCGTGGGCGGCGTATCGGATGCGGACTTTCCCGCCTATGCCAAGGTCGGGATCCGCACTTTCGGGCTCGGATCAAGCCTTTACAAAGCCGGCATGAGCGCAGACGAGGTGATCCGCAGGGGTCGCGCGGCTGTCGCCGCATTCGACGCCCTGGGAGAGAGCACATCATGACCAGCGAACTCGCCCCCGAGCCTTCGGGCAAGGCCCTGCCGGCACCCGCCTGCACGCTTGGTGAAGGCCCGACCTATGACCGCCACACGGATACCGCCTGGTGGTTCGACATCACCGGCAGGAAGCTTTTCGAATACAGGATGGAAGCCGGCCAGCTCTCCACCCATCATCTGCCGGTGATGGCGAGCGTACTGGCGCGCGTCGATGGCGAACGCCAGGTGCTGGCCACCGAGTCGGGTCTGATGCTGCGCATGACCCACAATGGGGCGCTGTCGATGCTGATGCCGATCGAGTACGACGACAAGCTGACCCGCTCCAATGACGGCCGGGTGCATGCCTGCGGGGCCCTGTGGGTCGGCACCATGGGCAAGAACGGCGAACACGAAGCCGGCGCCATCTACCATGTCTTCAAGGGCAAGCTGACCCGGATCTACGACAAGATCTCGATTCCCAACGCGATCTCGTTTTCCCCGGACGGCGCGATCGCCTATTTCACCGACACGGAAACGCTCAAACTGATGCGGGTTCAGATCGATCCGAAGACGGCGCTGCCGCTCGGCGAACCGAAGCTGTTTCATCACCTCGCCCATGGCGACGGCTGGCCGGACGGCGCAGTTGTCGATGCCAACGGAGTGCTGTGGAACGCCCGCTGGGGCGGCGGCGCGGTGGATGCCTATTCTCCCGATGGAAGGCGCATTCTCAGCCTCGACGTGCCGGCCAGGCAATCAAGCTGCCCCGCCTTTGTCGGTCGCAACGCAGACCGGCTGCTCGTCACTTCGGCGTTGCAGGGACTCGACGCGGATGCGCGCAAGGCCGATCCGGAGGCCGGCCTCACCTTCCTGCTCGACCACGCAGTGCAAGGCCGCTTCGAACCCGATTTCTATCTCGTCTGAGGCAGTCCAATCCGGATGGGAGTTGGAGAAGGAAGTTCGACTGCTGCCACCACAAACTCTTCATCGACACTGTGATGCGGATCGACTGCCCGATTTGGTTTGAGGCCCGGGCCACGATGCCTCTGCCGTCATGCCGGACCCGCTCCGGCATCCAGCGCGCACAGTCCTGAGCGCAAAGGAGTCTTCCACGCCGCGGACGCGGCGTGGCTGGATTCCGGCTCAGGGCCGGAATGACGATGGAGAGGGCGATGGTGACGCCCTCAGATATCCTTGACCAGCCGCAGCGCGTCGTAGATCGCGGCGTGGGTGTTTCTGGCCGCCACCGCGTCGCCGATGCGGAAGAGCTGGAAGCCTGAGGGGCAGCCGTTGAGGGTCTGCGGCTTCCCCTCGATCAGCGCGTCATAATCGACCTCGCCCTGGTTGGAGGATTGCGGCTTGAGTTCGAAATAGAGGTCTTCCAGCGGCAGCGTGCCGTGGTTGATCACCACCTGGTCGTAGTGCCGCGTCTTGGCAAGCGCCATGTAGTCGCTGCCGATGGTGGCCTTGAGCTGGTTGCCGTCGCGCGCCACCGAGGTGAGCCGGAAGGTGACGGTGAAGGTGACGTCCTTGTCCTGCAGCGAGCGCATATAGGGCACAAGGTTCATCGCCATCACGTCGGGGGCGAAGCTGCGGTCGGGGGTCATCACCTCGACGGTGGCGCCGGCATTGGCCGCCACCTCGGCCGCCTGCAGGCCTGCATGGTCTCCGGCATCGTCATAGACCAGCACATTGCGCCCCGGCTTCACGTCGCCGGAAATCAGGTCCCAGCTCGAGACCACCAGTTCGTTGCCTTCGGTCAGAACCTCGGTGTGCGGCAGGCCACCGGTGGCGATGAGAACCACATCCGGATTTTCCGCCAGCACGTCGCCTGCCTCGGCATAGGTATTGAAGCGGAACTCGACGCCGCGCGCCGCACACTGGGCCATGCGCCAGTCGATGATGCCGATCATCTCGCGGCGGCGCTTGTTCTGCACCGTAAGGCGGATCTGGCCGCCGGGATCGGGCGCAGCTTCAAAGACGATGACCTCGTGGCCACGCTCGGCCGCAACGCGTGCAGCCTCCAGCCCGGCCGGGCCGGCGCCGACGATGACGACCTTCCTCTTCACGCCGGCCACGGGAATCGTGTGAGGCATCGACAGTTCGCGGCCGGTGGCGGGATTGTGGATGCACAGGGCCTCGCCGGCCTGGTAGATACGGTCGAGGCAATAGGTGGCGCCGACGCAAGGCCGGATGTCGTCCTCGCGACCTTCGACGATCTTCTTCACCAGATGCGGGTCGGCCATGTGGGCGCGGGTCATGCCGACCATGTCTAGCTTGCCGGAAGCAATGGCGTGGCGCGCCGTGGCGACATCGGGGATGCGGGCGGCGTGAAAGGTGGGCATTCCGACCTCGGCGCGGATGCGGCCGGCAAAATCGAGATGCGGCGCCGATTTCATGCCCTGCACCGGAATGACATCCGTCATTGCCGGATCGGTGTGGATCTGGCCGCGGATGATGTTGAGGAAGTCGACATTGCCGGACTTCTTGAACATGTGGCCGATGGCAATGCCCTCTTCCTCCGAGATGCCGCCCGGCGCGGTCTCGTCGGCGGTGTAGCGCACGCCCACCAGCAGCTTTTCGCCGACGCGGGCACGAATTGCGGCCAGCACATCGAGCGCAAAGCGGGCGCGGTTGCCGAGATCGCCGCCATAGGGCGCATCAAGCTGATTGGTCAGCGGCGACATGAACTGGTCCATCAGGTGGCCGTAGCATTCAAGCTCGATGCCATCGAGACCTGCCTGGGCCATGCGCTCTGCGGCATCGGCATAGTCATTGATGATGCGGGCGATGTCCCAGTCTTCCATCTTCTTCGGGAACGCCCGGTGCGCCGGTTCGCGCTGGTGGCTGGTGGTCAGCGCCGGCAGCCAGTCGCCCTTGTTCCAGTGCGTGCGGCGACCGAGATGGGTGAGCTGGATCATCACCGCGCAGCCATGCTCGTGGCACTCGTCGGTGAGCTTCCTCATCCAGCCGACGACCTCGTCCTTGTAGGCGAGCACGTTGTTGAACACCGGCGGGCTGTCCTTCGACACCGCGGCCGACCCCGCCGTCATGGTCATGGCCACGCCGGCCCGCGCTCGCTCGACATGGTAGGCCCGGTAGCGATCCTTGGGCATGCCGTCGACCGGATAGGCCGGCTCGTGGCTGGTGGTCATGATCCGGTTCTTGAGCGTCAGATGCTTGAGCTGGTAGGGCTGCAGCAGCGGATCGTTGACTTGCACCATTTTGAGGCGGCTCCTGGAATTGGTTGGACCGGCACGGGCGACGCCCGTTCCCGGCATAGGTCAGTTCATTGGCAGGTCATGTCCGAGACGCGCCATTCGTTGGTCAGCGAGGCGATATCGGAGACCTGCCAGCCGGCGGACGAATGCACGAGTGTCCATTCCACCTCGGTCGGATTGTCGAAGTTGGTGAAATGCGCCATCACCCTGGCGGTGTCGCCGTTGACCGTCTCGTCAAGCTTCAAGGTCCTGGTGATCTCCTCGAGATCAAAATCCTGGCCGTCGATCGAGAAGACGAAATCGATGCAGACGGTCTCGTCCCGATTCCAGGCGGCATCCGAATCAACGAGGAACTTCAGCACCGGGTCGACGAAGCGATCGCGGTTCTCCAGCTGATACTCAGATCCCGGATCGGCATAGAAGGCCTTGACGACCTCCGACGCATCGCCGGCCATCGCCGGAGCGCAGGTCAGGGCAAGGAGCGATATCGAGGCAAGGAATTTCAGCACGTCACGACTCCGGTTGGTACGACTGCCGGTCAATACCATGCGTCCGCCATCGCCGCCTTCTTTTGCTCCATGAAATCCACAAGCGCGTCATCCGTCGCCACATCAAGCGGCGGCGCCACATAGTCGGCCAGCATCTGCTTCCAGCGCGCATTGGCACGGGTCGCCGCATCGGTTCGTCCGGCCGCCTCCCACTTCTCGAAAGGCTCGTTGTCGTTGATCGTCGTGTCCCAGAAGGCGGTCTGGTAATTCTTCATCGTATGATCGCAGCCGAGGAAATGCTTGCCGGCACCAACCTCGAGAAAGGCGTCGATGGCCAGCGAATTGTCGTCGACCACCACGCCGGCAAGATAGGAATGCAGCGCGCCGCAGAAATCCGCATCCATGACGAACTTCTCGTAGGACATCGACAGCAGGCCATCGAGGAAACCCGCGGAATGCAGGATGAAATTGGCCCCGCAATGCACCGCGGACAACATCGACATCGTGCCTTCGTTCATGGCCTGGGCGTCGGGCAGCTTGGAATTGGTGAAGTTGCCGGCGCAGCGCAGGGGCAGGTTGAGCCGGCGCGCCAGTTGGCCGATGACCATCGACCCGATGGCGGGTTCCGGCGTGCCGAAGGTGGGCGATCCCGACCTCAGCGACATCGACGAGAGGAAATTGCCGAAGATCACCGGAGCGCCCTTGCGCTCGAGCTGGGTGAGCGCGCAGCCGGCCATGGTCTCGCCCAAAGCCTGGGCGATGGCACCGGCATTGGTCACAGGCCCCATGGCGCCGCCGAGGATGAAAGGCACGATGACGGCTGCCTGGTTGGCGCGCGCATACGCCCTGAGCGCATTGGTCATGGTGCCGTCCCACACCAGCGGCGAGTTGACGTTGACATTGCCGAGGATGACGCAATTGCGGTCGACAAAGTCGCGGCCGAAGACGATGCGGGCCATGTCTATGGATTCCTCCGCCCGGCTCTCCGAGGTCACCGAGCCCATGAAGCCACGATCGGAATATTTGAGGTGGCTGTAGACCATCTCCAGATGCCGCTTGTTCACCGGCACGTCGACCGGCTCGCAGATGGTGCCGCCGGAATGGTGCAACCATGGGCTCGACTGGCCGAGCTTGATGAAGTTTCGGAAGTCCTCGATCGTGCCGTAGCGGCGGCCGCGATCGAGATCCATGACGAAGGGCGAGCCATAGGCGGGCGCGAAGATCACGCTCTTGCCGCCGATCTCGACATTGTGGGCCGGATTGCGGGCATGCTGGGTAAAGCTCGCCGGCGCGGATTTGAGGATCTCGCGCAACATGCCAGGCTCGAAGCGCACAAGCAGGCCCTCGACGGTGGCGCCGGCCGCATTCCACAGATCCAGGGCCACCGGATCGTCGCGGAACTCGATGCCCACCTCGGCGAGAATGCGGTCAGCCGCGGCCTCGATCTTGAGCAGGTTCTCCTCCCCCAGGATGTCATAGGTCGGGATGTTGCGTACGATGTAGGGCACCGACAGATGCGGAGCGGTCACCGGCCCGTTGCGGCGGGCCTCGCGTCCGCCGCGCTCGCGCCGCCGCGGAGCTGCGGCAGCATCTTCCAGCACCTCGATCGAATCCATGATCCATCCTCCATTGTTCTCCCATCCTATGCGCGGAAAAAATGAATGTGACGCTGGAAAATTCGGTGCGCTTGGATAAGGTGAGCTTATGGAAAGTCTCCGGCGCCTGTTGCCCTCGGCCAGCAACCTGATCGTCTTCGAAGCCGCCGGCAGGCACGGCAGCTTCACCCGCGCAGCCGCCGAGCTGGCAATGACCCAGGCCGCCGTCTCCTACGCCGTCAGGTCGCTGGAAACGCAGCTCGGCACGCCACTGTTTCGCCGCGCCCACCGCGCCGTTGAACTCACGGAAGCCGGACGGCGATTCCATGCCGACGTCACCCTTGGGCTCGGCCATATCCGCAAGTCCGCCGAGGAAATCCGGGCCCGGGGCCGCGACGTGAGCGTCACCCTGGCAGCGTCCACCGCGTTCGCCTCGATGTGGATGCTGCCGCGGCTGCAGCGGCTGCGCGACGAACTGCCGGACATCGATCTGCGGATCCAGACATCGGACCGGGATCTTGAACTCGACAACGAGCCGATCCAGCTCGGCATCCGCGGCGGCAGGCCGGAACACTGGCCCGGCTACGAAAGCGCGCTCCTCGCCCCGGAAATCATCGAGGCGGTGGCAAGCCCGCTCTATCTCGACCGCTTCGGCGCGCCGGAAAGCGTGGCCCATCTCACCCGCCACCGGCTGATCCATCTGGAGGAGCCCTACCGGACTGCCTGCGACTGGCGGCAATGGTTCCTGAGCGCCGGCGTCAACGGCGCGACCGCAAACCGGGTGCTGGCCATCAATGACTACGTGCTGGTCATCCAGGCTGTCCTGGAAGGCCAAGGCGTCGCGCTCGGCTGGCAGCACCTGACAGAGCGACTCGTGGCAAGCGGACTGCTCAGGCCGGTAACCGAACACCGGCTGGACACCGGTGCGGCATTCTACGTGATCTGGCCGAAATCGCGCGTGCTGAGCAAACCGGCCAGGGATGTCCGGGACTGGCTGATGGCGGAAGGCCGGTCAGCATCCCCGGGCGCACGCTCCAATGGAACGGATCAGCCCCGCAAGGCATAGACCGTCGAGTTGCGAATGCGGGATTCCTCTTCGGCGTGAATCAGCGCCATTGCCGCCTCCGGGTCGACGGCCTTCCCAAACAGGTAGCCCTGGCCGATGCGGCAGCCGAGCTCGATGAGCTTCGCCGCCTGGGCGGGCGTCTCGATGCCTTCTGCGATCACCTTGAGTTCGAGACCCTCGCACATGGCAAGGATGGCCCGGACGATATGCTCGGACGGCTTGTCCCGGGTGATCTCGGAAATGAAAGAGCGGTCGATCTTGACCTTGTCGAAGGCGAAGTCCCGAAGCCGGCCGAGACTGGACTGGCCGGTGCCGAAATCGTCAAGCGAAATGCCGATACCGATGGAGCGGAGTTCCTCGACGACCTTCTGGGCCGTTTCGGGGTCGGTCATCATCGCGGTTTCGGTGATCTCCAGCTCGAGCCGGCGCGGGTCGAAGCCGACGCTGTTGAGAATGTTGATGACATTGAATGCGATGGCCGGATCGATCAGCTGTGCAGACGACAGGTTGAAGGACAGAAACATGTGCGACGGCCAGTGCTTGGCAGTCTCCGCCGCCTTTTTCAGCAGCGTTTCCGTGAGCGAATCGATGAAGCCGCGCTCCTCGGCCAGCGGAATGAAGAGGCCCGGCGAGACCGAGCCCAGTTCGCGGTCGGTCCAGCGCGCCAGCGCCTCGAAACCCTGGATCGATCCGTCGAGCAGATTGACGATGGGCTGGAAATGCACCGCCACCTCGTCGGCGATGATGGCGCGGCGAAGCGCCTGCTCGACCTCGGTGCCGCGTCGCATCTCCTCGGCGATTTCCTCGGAATACACGGTGATCTGCCCGCGGCCGCGTCGCTTGGAGCGGTAGAGCGCGGTGTCGGCACTCTTCATCAGTTCGGCAAACTGCTCGCCGGCAAAGGGATAGACGGCGAAACCGAAGGAGGCCGAAAGACGGACATTGCGGTCGCCAAGATCGTACGGCGCGGAGAGGACGTCCTTGAACATGCGCCCTATCTTCTCCGCGCCCCTCTTTTCGAACACCAGCGGCAGCACGAAGGCGAATTCATCGGAATCGATCCGCGCCACGAAACCGCCATCGGGGAGGCAGGCGCGCAGGCGGTGGGCAACCTGGCACAGTATCTCGTCGCCAGCCGCATGGCCGAACAGATCATTGATCGGCTTGAAGCCATCAATGTTGACAATGCCGATGCTGAAGGGCGCGGGATCGTCGGCGCGCTCCGTTGCCAGCTTGCGGACACGATCCATCAAGCGTCGCCGATTGCCGAGCCCGGTCAAGGGATCCGTAAACGTATTGACCTTGGGGTCATCCGCACCAGTCTGCGCCGGATAATCGTCTGGATACATTGAGATCCCACTGTGTCCGCGAGTTGGTCTTATACAACTCAATTTTGAGTGTGAATCCTTAAGATTGTCCTATCGGTTGCACCCCCATAAATCCTGAAATTTAGTATTTTCAAGCTGTTATCCGGCATTATCTGCGCTGGCGAGCATCAGATCAGGATCATCGACCCAGGTCCGTATTGCCGCCTCCAGCTTTTCGGGACTGACCGGCTTTGACAGGTAGTCATCCATGCCGGCGGCAAAGCACCGGTCGCGGTCGCCCGACATCGCGTGGGCGGTGACCGCTATGATGGGCACGTGGCTGCCCTCGGCTCCCGCCTCGATCTCCGCTGCCCGGATGGCCTGCGTCGCCTGGAAGCCGTTCATCACCGGCATCGAGACATCCATCAGGATGAGGTCGGGGCAAGAGACCTGCCAGGCATCGAAAGCCAGCTGGCCGTTGTTGACGATGCGGTGTTCAACACCGATACCGTCCAGAATCTGTTCGAAGACGATCTGGTTGACCTCGTTGTCCTCGGCCACCAGCACCCGGACACGCCGGGACCTGGAGCGTGCCGGACCAGTAGCAGTCCCGGCCGGGTCGGCCGGCCGTCCAGCGGTGACCGGTCGCGGGCCAGGCGCCGTTTCCATGGGCGGCGGGGACGAGGAACATAGAACAGGGCCGCGGATCCGGGCGTCGCCAGTCACCGGTTCGATCGCATCCGGCGCCGCGGCGACAGGAGCGGCAGAGCCACCCCCCTCCGTTCCGACCTCCGCCTGAAGCGCGATCGCATCCGCCAATCCGGCGCCGGAAGGCTCGGGCATGCGCGCGGCAGACAGATAGCGCACGAGCACGGGATGCGCCAATGCTTCCTCCAGGCCGGCGAGCGCATCGGATATGTCGGGGGAACACTGCACCGCATCGACAGCCACGCCCATCGACGCGGCCACATCGAGAAAGGCAAGCGCCTCAGCCGCCCCGTGAACCGCAAAGGCGTCGGAACCGCGCGCGCGCAAGGCCGCTACGCTGGCCGCGGATCGGCCCCTGTCCTCGTCGATCACCAGCACGCTGCTGGCGCGGCGCGTGGCCCTCGCCGGCCGGGCGGGATCGCAGAAGGCCGGAGCAAAGGCTTCGGCGCTTCGGTCGACATGACCGACTGTGGAGATGGCGTCGATCATCACCAGCAGCCGGTAGTTGCCGGGCGAGCCGAAGCGGCTCTTGCGGATGATCGAGCGGACGATGCTGCCGTCGGCGCGCAGAACATCCTCGACCCAGCCCGCCGGCACACCGGTCTTCAGGACCTCTCGCTCTTTCTGCTCATAGTGGCGGGCGATGGCCGCATCGGCGATGTCGGAGGCCGTGCGGCCGGCAAGCCTCCTCGGGTCGAGCCCGAGCATACGGCAAAAGGCGTCGTTGACGAAGATGTAGCGCAGGGATTGATCCTTGACCAACACCGGATTGGTCATGTGGGCGAGCGTCTGCTGGAAGAGTTCATTCTGCTTGCGCAATTCGGCGACCTCGAGGTCGCGCCTGCTGATATCCGAGACATCGGTGACTGTGCTGATGAGCATGCCGGTCGGCATCCGTCGCTTCATCATGCGCACGAAGCGACCGTCCGCCAACCGCTCCAGGCTCTCGTGGCGCTCGCGCCAGTGCAGCGCCAGCCGCTCGGCGATCCAGTCCTCACGCGAGACCGGCTCGGCCAGGGAGTGGCCGCCGGCCGGTTTGAAGGCGTGGGTGTCGTAGACGGCGCCCAGGATGTCGCGGAGCCTTGCGCCCGGCACCATCTGACGGGCCGCGGCCGGGAAAAAACTCGCCATCTCTCCGGTGGCGACAAGCAGAATATCGTTCTTGTCATAGATGGTCAGGCCCATGCCGAACACACCGGCGAGCACCTCGACCAGGGACGTATCCACCTCCGGCTTGACTTCGCGTTCCGTGCCCACCGCTTGCCCCCTGCAGCCCGGATCGGCGCGATCGCCGCTCCCGGTAAGTTCAGCCGAGCTTCATGCTCCCTGCTCCGTCCTGAGCAGCGTCCAATCCGCCCGCCGATTTCACCGTTGTTGCCGCGGGCACTCCATCCTGGATGTTTAAATGTCGCAGCAAGGTGTTAACTTCGGTTTAACCGCAATCGGCATCTCCCGCCGCGATGAGAATCAAGCGCAAGTCGTTGACATTGGTGCGGGTCGGCCCTGTTGCGACAAGGTCGCCGCTGGCCTGGAAGACCGACCAGGAATCGTTGGCGGCAAGGCTCTGCCGCGGCGACAGCCCGGCAGCGCGGGCGCGGTCCAGCGACGCCGGATCGATCATGGCGCCGGCATTGTCCTCGCTGCCGTCGATGCCGTCGGTGTCGCAGGCCAGAGCATGGACCGCCGGATGCCCATCGAGGCCGATGGCGAGCGCCAGCAGGTATTCGCAATTGCGCCCTCCCCGTCCCCCGGCGCCCCTGACGGTGACCGTCGTCTCGCCGCCCGAGACAACCAGCAGGGGCGGCGATCCCGGCCTCAGCGCGGCTGCGCGCGCCAGTGCCAGGGCGGCATGCTCGGCGCCCACTTCGCTCGCCTCGCCCTCGATATCGGCGCCGAGCGAGAGCACCTCGAAGCCGGCCTTGCGGCCGGCCTCCGCCACCGCCTCGACCATTCCCGCTGGCCGGGCCGCAAGGTGGAAGACGCACCGGTCGAACACCGGATCGCCGGGCTTGGGCGTTTCGGCGCGCACATCGCTGAGGCGCGCGCGGATAGAAGCAGGCACGTCGATGCGATATTTCGCCAGCACCGCCCTGGCATCGGCGAGCGTCGTCGGATCCGGCACGGTCGGACCCGATGCAATCACCGAGGGATCGTCCCCGGGAACGTCGGAGATACCGATCGTGTAGACCGGCGCCGGAAAGGCCGCCTCGGCCAGCCGGCCGCCCTTGATGGCGGAAAGATGCTTGCGCACCGCATTCATCTCCTGGATCGGCGCGCCGGAAGCCAGAAGCGCACGGTTGACGGCTTTCTTTTCATCGAGCGTGATTCCATCGGCGGGAAGTCCGAGCAGCGCCGACCCGCCACCTGATATCAGGCACAACACCAGGTCATCCTCGCCCAGTTCCGAGACCGTCTCGATCAGGCGGCGAGCGGCGGCCTCGCCGCGATCGTCGGGGACCGGATGCGAGGCCTCGATGACCTCGACATGGCTGCACGGCATGCCATGGCCGTAGCGGGTGACGGCGATCCCTTCGAGCGCACCCTGCCAGTGGTCCTCGACGGCACGCGCCATGGAGGCTGCCGCCTTGCCGGCCGCAATGATCACGGTGCGGCCCTTCGGCGGCGCGGGCAGGAGCGGCGGCACGCAATGGGCCGGATCGGCGGATTCTATTCCTGCCCTGAACAGTTCCAGCAATGTCCGGCGTGCGGTTTCCGTCTTGATCATCGTCATTCCCCGGTCGTAAAGTCCGCCGCAGAAAACCGGTCGCAAGGCGGTTTGGCAATGGCCGGCTGCAAGTTTGCGCCGACAAGCCGGGATATCGGCAGCTTTTGTCGGCACGACCGTTGCATGCGCCGGCGAATCCGCGAACATGGGGCATGCGTGTTCATCAACTCCCAGAGACTCTGATCAATCAGATTGCCGCCGGCGAAGTGATCGAGCGACCGGCGAGCGTCGTCAAGGAACTGGTCGAGAACGCCATCGACGCCGGCGCCACACGGGTTGAGATCGCCACCGCCGGCGGCGGCAAGGCGCTCATCCGCGTCACCGATGACGGCCATGGCATGGATCGCGACGACATGATGCTGGCGGTGCAGCGGCACTGCACCTCGAAGATCGATACCGGGCTCGACGACATCCGCACATTGGGCTTTCGCGGCGAGGCACTGCCGTCGATCGGATCGGTGTCGCGGCTGTCGATCCGGAGCCGCACCGCGGATGCCGGCAACGGCCACGAGATCACCGTCTCGGGCGGCGTCAACGGGCCGCTGAAGCCGGCGGCCGCCAATCGCGGCACCATCGTCGAGGTCCGCGACCTGTTCTTCGCCACGCCGGCGCGGCTCAAGTTCCTCAAGGGCGAGCGCGCCGAGACCGGCGCCATCACCGAAGTGGTGCGGCGGATCGCCATCGCCTTTCCCTCCGTCCGCCTGGTGGTCTCGGGCAGCGACCGGACGACGCTGGAATTCCCCGCCACCGGCACGGATTCGCTTTCCCGCATCTGCCAGGTGCTCGGACGCGAATTCGGCGAGAACACCATTCCGCTCGACGCGCGGCGCGAGGATGTCCAACTCACCGGTCATATCGGCCTGCCGACCTACAACAAGGCCAATTCGCTGGGGCAGTATGCGTTCGTCAACGGCCGCCCGGTGCAGGACAAGCAGGTGCTGTCTGCCATCCGCGCCGCCTATTCCGACACCATTCCGCGCGGCCGCTATCCGGTGGCAGTGCTGTCGCTGACGCTCGATCCCGCGCTGGTCGATGTCAATGTGCATCCGGCCAAGGCGGATGTGCGCTTCCGCGATCCGGGACTCATCCGCGGCCTGATCATCGGCGCCATCCGCCAGGCGCTCACCGAGGGCGGCGACCGTGCCTCGACCACCGGCGGCGGCGACATGCTGCGCGCCTTCCACGGCGGACCCACGACCGGCCACCCGTTCAGTCACCGGCCGCACACGCCGGCGTGGCACGCGGCGTCATCCCCCTACCGCCCCTTCGGATCACCGGGACCGGCGCCCGGCGCACCGGCGCAGGGGCCGGGAGGTTTTTCGGAAAGCCGGCAGGCGGGCTTCGCCGAGACGATCGCGCCTTCTGCGCGCGCGGCAATGAGCGACGACGCAGCGCCGGCGCCTGATCATCCGTTGGGTGCCGCCAGGGCGCAGATCCACGAAAACTACATCATCAGCCAGACCGAGGACGGACTGGTGATCGTCGATCAGCATGCGGCCCATGAACGGCTGGTGTTCCAGCGCATGAAGGCGGCGCTGAAGAGCGGTCCGATCGCTTCTCAGATGCTGCTGCTGCCCGACATCATCGACCTGCCGGAGGACGACTGCGACCGGTTGGCAGGCCAGGCGGAGGCGCTTGCACAACTGGGCCTGGTGCTGGAGCGCTTCGGCCCCGGCGCCATCGCTGTCCGGGAGACCCCGGCCATGCTCGGCGAAGTCGACGCCGCCGGGCTGGTCCGGGATCTTGCCGATGAGATCGCCGAATGGGATCACGCCGGTGGCCTGCAGGAACGGCTCGAGGCGGTGGCGTCGACCATGGCCTGCCATGGTTCGGTGCGCTCCGGACGCAGGCTCAAGCCAGAGGAAATGAACGCCTTGCTCAGAGAAATGGAACAGACTCCCGGCTCGGGGCAGTGCAATCACGGCAGGCCGACCTATATCAGCCTCAAGCTCGCCGACATCGAGCGATTGTTCTCGCGGCGATGAAACCGGGCTCCCGCCGGTTGCGGCGCAGATCGGGACGGGCGAGCGGCGGCGTGCAACTTGCAATCCCCCCTGCGACGCGGCATAGAATGCCGGGAGCAGACAACAGAACGAAAATGGCCATGAACCGTTTTGAAGGCCCGGGCGCCCGCCCGGCAAAAATCCGATATCTCGATGGTGATTTCCAGGTGCTGATGCCCGGAACCCACGTGATCTGCGCCGTCACCGGCGAGATCATCCCCATCGACGAGCTCAAATACTGGAGCGTCGCTCGGCAGGAGCCCTATGTGGATGTGAAAGCATCCTTCCTTGCCGACAAGCGCGAAGGCGTTCTGCCGACCGGCCATTAGGGTCCGACGGACGCTGAAAATCCCGGGCGTCTTTCAGATGCCCTTTTCGGCGAGGAATTGCGCCACCGTTCCGAGGCAGACTCTCCACGCCGGTTCGCGGTCGACCAGAATGTGGTTGCGGCTTTCGAGCGGCACGAAACGGGCGTCCGGAATGCCCGATGCCACCGCGCGGCCGAGCTCCAGCGGAATGCGCTGATCATATTTCGAATGAAGCACCAGTGTCGGCGCCTTGACCTCGGCGAGCCGATGCCGGATATCGATCAGTCCGAAGGCGTCCTGAAACCGCGCGGCGTTTTTCGGCGATGTGGTTTGCCGCTGGAAATCATCGAACCATTCAAGATCCGCCGCAGTCGCTTCCGGCATGAAGGTCTGGGAGAAAATATGCCTGTAGGCGGGGTTGTCGGTTCCCCAGCCAAGTTCGGTCAGCGTCCGCACAGCCACGCGCCTTGCCTGCTCTTCGGGACTGGCCGAATGCCGCCAGCCTGCCGCGTAACCGCCCAGCAGCACAAGTCCACTGACCCGCTCGGGATGGCGCACCGCATATTCGATCGACACTGCACATCCCTGCGATATGCCAAGCAAGGGAAACCGCTCCAGCTCAAGCTTGTCGGCCACCGCCTCAAGATCCTCGACAAAGGCCTCGAAGCTCAGATCCTCAACTTCCCAGTCGGAGAGGCCGCAGCCGCGCTCATCGTAACGGATGAAGCTGCGATAGCGGGCAATTGCCGCGAAACTCTGTCCCCAGATGGGGCTTGCCCAGTCGAACTCGAGATGATTGAGCCAGTTGGCCGCCTTGAGCAACGGCGGCCCGGAGCCGACACTGGCATAGGCGATATTGGTGCCGTCCCGGGCCTTGCAGAAGCCGATGCGCTGCGCCCTGAGCCCACGTGACCTGGCTGAAATCCGCGGCCTGGCGATTTGCCGGCCCGACGACGCCTGCCGGGTGGCCGCGAGGCTTGCCGACAGGTCCGCGGCGGGTCTTCCGCGCCCCTCTACCTTGCGCACGGTCCCATCGGCCGTGGCGGCCCTTGAGGCCCGCAAATGCAACTCGGCGCGCTCCGGGTCGGCTTCATGCCAAAGCCGCTGCCATTTCTGCGCCGGAACAGCCGAAATGTCGGGATGGGTGGCAAGCAAGCGCAGAACCTCTACACGCGCCGCCCGCGCATCTTCGCGCTCGGCAGTCAACCAGGCGTCGAAGCTCTCGTCGCCGGCCCCATCGAGTCCGTCGAACGGCACCCGGTCCAGCAGCAGCGCCATTTCTTCCAGCTCCGGAGCGGGAAAACTCGTTTGAGCCCGCCGCAGGCGCGTATGGATGTCGCGAAGATCGACGGCCGCGCCCTCGGCATCAAATCCAACCCGTTCCCGGTCGGCAATGATCCGGCTCCGGCCGTCGGTGTCGACCACCTTGCGGATTTTGGTCAACGACCAACGCAACGCCGCTTTCGGGTCATCGGGCATGTCCCACAGCAGCTCGCAGAGCCGCTCACGCCGGTGCGGCCGGCCGGTGGAGACAAGAAAGGCGAGAAGCGCGCGCGCTTTCCGGGATGCGGGCAACACCATCTCCTGGCCATTTACCAGAATACGCAGTTCACCAAGCAGCGAGATTTCGAGTTCGGGGTGCAAGCACGCCTCCTGAAATTGAAAAACAACGCTCTCCCCGCCCAATTAACACCGGTTGTACAACGCTGACAACAACGCTTAGGCGCGAGTCAGCGTCCATCGCGACATCAGCGCACCGCCTGCCCCGTCCCTCTCGCCCAGAGAGAGCCGGGGTTTGGCGCCGATGCGTTTATGCCAGCACACTGGAGCAAGAGCATGAATGACCATACCTTTATTGCTGCGCGGGGCGCACTTGTCGTTTCACCGCAGACGCTGATGGACGATCCCCACGGACAGTTCGCCACCCTCAGGGGCGACCATCCCGTGCTTCAACTGGGTGAGCGGCAATTCATGGCGCTGCGCGCCAGCGATGTCATGGTCATACTGAGCGATCCACGCACGAAGCCGTTGGAGGGGCGCGATTATGTCAGGATCCAGGGCGTTCCCGAGGGAGCCGCCGCCCGGTTCCTGAGGGATTTCTTCCTGTTCGGCAGCGGCGCGGAGCACCGCGCCAAGCGCGGCATGTTCGCGCGCAGCTTCGCCCATGGCGCAGTTCGCGCGGCACAGCCCCAGATTCAGGCGGTCGCCCGACGCATCGTTGCCGAGCTGCCGCGCGGCGAGAGTTTCGATTTCATAGATCGCATGGCCGCACGTGTTCCGGCGGAGATGATTGCGGCCATTCTGGGCCTGCCGCAGTCCGAGACCTCCTATTTCGCGCCGCGCGTCTATGCCATGTCGCGGGCCGTTTCGCCCGTATATCCGATTGACGATCACGCCGAGATCGAGACCGCGGTCTCCGAATTGTTCCGTTACGTGGTCGACCATATGCGCATCCGCTCGGAGCAGCCGCGCGATGATCTGCTGTCAAGGCTCGTGGCGGACTGGAAGGACGACCCCGTCATCACGTTCTCCACTCTGGTCCATCAGGTTCTCGGCATCATTGTCGGCGGCACCGATACCACCCGCGCAGCCTTTGCCGTGCTGGTTTCCCTGCTGCTGCAGCACCCGGAGCAGTGGACGGCGCTGCGAGATGATCCCTCGCTGATACCGGGCGCGGTATCGGAGGGGCTGCGCTATGACCCTTCGGTGGGGTCGATAGTGCGCTTTACCAACGCCCCTGTGGAGATCAGTGGCGTTGAGTTACCGGCGGGCGTGATGCTGCGGATCAGCAACATGTCGGCGATGCGCGATCCCGAACTCTATGCCGAGCCGGACCGCTTCGACATCCGTCGCAACGACCATCCGCGCCTGCATCCGGTTTTCGGCGCCGGCGCGCACCGTTGCATCGGTGAAATGCTGGCTCGGATCGAAATGCAGGAGGGACTGGCTGCCCTTGTCGCCGGTGCGCCTGCGATGGAGCTGCAGACGGCGCCGCAATTGCAGGGATTTGGCGGCCTCCGCCAGATCACGCCGATGCAGGTGATAATCCGATGACGCCCCTGATGGCCCTGGCCAGACAGACCCGCGCAGAGACCATGCAGATCTCCTTCGTCACGCATGACCGGCTTCTGATCGCCGAGCTCTCGGGCGCCATCGACAGCCGCAGTGCCGGCGATCTCTACGGCCCTTGTCGGCAGCGTCGGCGATGGACGCACGCACCTCATCGTCAGCCTGGCATCGGTGGAGCGCGTGACCCAAGCCGGCATGCGCGGGTCGCGAGTCCAGCGCGACCACCGGCAACTTCAGGCAGCGCAAGACTGGGTGCTCGATGATCTCGGCCTGTCGCGCCGGCAGGTTCGCGACGCCCCGCGCCGCCACCGGTTCCGGCTACCCTGCGATCAACGCTGTCGCAGTAGCCGAAAGGACCGTGCCTGCGCATGGCCACATACGGTCAGGCGTCTCGAAACGTCCCTGGAGGCCGTTTTGCGGTCTCGCCATTCAACTGACCATTTCAACCGTGATCCAGAAAGGACACTCAAATGACCCGCATGAACACCCTCTTTGCCGCCACTCTCCTGTCGCTCGCAACCGCGCCGGCGTTGGCCGCATCCAACCACACCGCGGACATTGCAGCCTGCCGCAAGCCGGCGGACAGATCCGCTTCCACCAAGGACGTCGACTGCAGGGTAACGGGTTCCGTGGGTGAGAGCGATGAGCAGACGCCAAAGGCCGACCGGTACCCTGCCGGTCCGTCGAACATGGGCGCTGGCCTCTGGCTTTGACAGGACCCGGGCGGGGAAGCTTGCGACAGCTGTCGCGTCAGCATTGGAATGCTTCTGCCATTCACTGACCAGCAAGAGCGCTCCACGTTCCTTACTCTTTGCATGTCCCATGACGGCGAGAAAATCACTTCGTCGGGAAACGCTCTGGCAGGCCCCGGCCAACCATATCTCCGCAGTGCTCAATCCCGCGGGGATGCCGCGCGGCGGCGGAATGCCTCGATGGCGCTGGTGATGATGGCGCCGGGCACGCCGGGCTGATCGAACTCCAGCTTGACTTCCAGAACCTCTACGGCCGCGGCCAAGTCCCGCGAGCGGCCATGGCCACCTTCAAGCCGCACCGCGTCCTTGGACGTGGTGACGAGCGTCAGACCGTACAGCGCCGCCTCGTCCATCAGGCTCGCCACTTCCTCATCGGTGAAGTGATGGTGGTCGGGGAAGCCGTAGCGTCTGGCGACACGGATGCCGGCTTCCTCGAGCGTGATGAAGAACTTCTCCGGATCGCCGATGGCCGCGAAGGCCAGACAGTTGAAGCCGCGAAGACGCGCGGCGAAATCCGGCTCAAGCCGGGCGATGTGCACCGGCTTGGCGGCACGCGCCGCCATCCGGATCAGCCGGTCGCCGCCATTGCCGCGGCCGATCACGAGAAGGGAATCCGACAGCCGCACCTGGTCGATCACCGGCGCCCGAACCGGACCTGCAGGAAAGACGCGGCCGTTGCCGATGCCGCGGCGGGCATCGACCACCATCATCGCATGATCAAACACCAGCCGGGCGCTCTGGAAACCGTCATCCATGATGATGATCTCGGCGCCTTCCCTGATCAGCAGCTCGGCGCCGGCGACGCGGTCGGGGCCGACCACCGTCATCGCCCTGGCGGCGAGCAGCATCGGCTCGTCACCCACCAGCTTGGCGCTGTCATGGGCAGGATCGACCCGTGTGGCGTGGCGCACGGCGCCGCCATAGCCGCGCGAGAGGAAGCCCGGCACCAGGCCCCGGGCGATGGCAGCATCGGCCAGAGCCAGCGCTGTCGGCGTCTTGCCGGAGCCGCCCACGGTGAAATTGCCGACGCAGATCACCGGGACCGGCATCGACCTGCGCACCCGGCGCTCCATGATGCGTCTGGCCACCCGGCCATAGACCCAGCCGAAAGGCGCGAGCAGGCCGGAACGCAGACCGGGCCGCTCCCACCAGAAGGGCGGCGCCTCGCTCACCATTGACCGGAGCCGCGAATGTCGTTCTCCGGCCGCTCGCGCGGCCTGAGCCGCGCCTTGACTGTGAGAGGGTTGATGTAGGGCTCCAGCGCCCGGACGGTGGCCTTGAGAGCGCCGCCCATGGCCTGGAGCGTGGCGGCGCCGCCTGCGGCCATCGTCTGCCGCGCCTGCGGGTTGGCGATCAGATAGCTCACGCCCTTGGCGAGCATCTCGCCGTCGCGGACGAAGCGGGCGCCGCCATTCTTCAGCAGGCTGGCATAGGCGTCGCGAAAATTGCCGACATCGCTGCCCGACAGCACCGCGCAGCCGAGCATCGCCGGCTCCAGCGGATTCTGGCCGCCGCCGCCCTTGAGCGACTTGCCGACGAAGACGATCTCGGTGAGGTTGAGAAACAGGCCCATCTCGCCGATGGTGTCGCCGAGATAAATGTCGGTCTCCGGCGTGATCGGTTCGCCGCGGCTGCGGCGAGCGACCTTGAGCTTGCGGGCCACCAGCATGGCCTCGATGGCGTCGCCCCGGTCCGGGTGGCGCGGCACCAGGATGGTCAGCGCGTTGTGGCGGCCGCGCACGGCGCGATGGACGTCGGCGGCGATCTCGTCCTCACCCTCGAATGTCGAAATCGCGGCCCAGGTGGGTCGGTCGCCGAGCTGCTGCCGGAGCGTCTCGAGTTCCTCCTCGTTCCAAGGCGGAGCCACCGTGTCGGCCTTCAGGTTTCCCGAAACCGAGACCTGGCGCGCACCCAGATCGCGGAAGCGTTCGGCATCGAGATCCGACTGTGCCACGACATGGGAGAGATTTTCGAACATGGCGTCGGCAAGGCTCGGCCGCTTGCTCCAGGCGGCAAAGGACCGGTCGGAGAGCCGGCCGTTGACCAGCACCTGCGGCGTGCGCCGGGCGCCGAGTTCAAGAATGGTCATCGGCCAGATTTCGGACTCCGCGATGATGGCGAGATCCGGCTTCCAGTGATCGAGAAAGCGCGAGACGGCAGGCTTGAGATCAAGCGGTACATACTGATGAATCACGGCGGGGTCGAGCCGTTCCCTGGCCACCGAGGCCGAGGTCACCGTGCCCGTCGTCAGCACCACGCAGATGCCGCGGCGGACCACCTCGTGGATGAGCGGCACCACGGCATTGGTCTCGCCGACGCTGGCGGCGTGGAACCAGACCAGCGGGCCGTCGGGACGGTCGATCTTCGAGCGGCCGTAGCGCTCCTTGCGGCGGGAGCGCTCCTCCTTGCCCTTGGCTGCCCTGATGGCGAGGTAGGGGCCGAGCAAAGGATAGATCGCGGCGCCGAACCAGCGGTACCCGAACAGCGCGGCGCGAGCCCAGCCGCGACTCACGGGCGTTGTCCCACGGAGGCGCGGGCCTCGCCGGTGACGCGATCAAGGTCCGCCGTCACCCGCAGCCGCGCCGCCTCGAGTTCTGCGTCGTCGGCATCGGCGGCGACATGAATCGGCTCGCCCAGCCGCAGGCAGCGGCGACCGAAGGGCAGATTGATGGTGGTCTGATCCCAGGAGCGGCGCACGACGTGATTGCGGCTGGTGGCGAGCGCCATCGGCACGATCGGACGGCCGGTCAGCTTGGCCAGCCGCACGATGCCGTCGCCGGCCTGACGCGGCGCGCCCTTGGAGATGTCGGCGATCATGACGATATTGGTTCCGGCGCGCAGCGCATCGCGCATCGACAGCATCGCCTTGACGCCGCCCTTGCGGTTGGCGAACCGCCGCACCCTGCCGCCGGAGCCGCGGATCACCTGATGGCCGGCGCGCTCGATGACGCGGGCGTTGATTTCCGCATCCGTGCTGCGCGAGACCAGCGAGGCGAAGCGCTGGTCCCTCGGCGCTGCGTAGGGGATGAGCAATTGCTGGCCGTGCCAGAGGGCGAAGATCACCGGCCACTGGCCCTCAAGCAGCGAATGGGCGTCGCTGGAGTTGCCGGTGTCGCGGTTGAGCCGGTAGGTCAGCGCGAAGAAGCCGCCCAGTCCCGCCGCCGCGATCGTCTGGAAGCGATCCGACCCCAGAAGCGACTTGCCGAAACGGCGCATGTCGAAAGACCATGCCGACCTCGCCCGCTTCCTGGCTGATTCTGCTTCCGGAACCTTCATGTAGACGCCGCCGGAATCAGCTTCCGGCCTTCTTTTCGCTGCCGGGATCCAGCATGCGGTGCATGTGCACGATGAAGTACCGCATGTGGGCATTGTCAACGCTCATCTGAGCCTTGGACTTCCAGGCGACATGCGCGGACGCGTAGTCAGGAAAGATGCCGACGATGTCTAGCTTGTCGAGATCGCGAAACTCCAAGGCGTCAAGACTCTTGAGTTCGCCGCCAAACACCAAGTGAAGCAACTGCTTTTGATCGCCTTCGGGCATGACTTTGCTCCCGGGAGTTGGAAATGTGCGCTGTGTCCGCGCGGTTTGAGGCAATTCGTTCAAAAGGTCAATGCCCGGAACCTGTGGCGAGATGGCTTCTGAGCAGCGCCACTTCCTCGCGCGCTCCGGCGACCAGCAGGCCGCGCGACGGATCTGGATGATTGTAGGTGACCTCGTTGCCCGTTTCATCCACCAGCCGGTGGCCGGTTTCCCGCAGCAGCACGTCGGCGGCGGCAATGTCCCACTCGCTGGCCCGGGGCCGCACATAGACCCCGTCGATCTCGCCGCCGGCCACGCGCGCCAGCCGGAGCGCCAGCGATGGTCCGCCCTTGCTGCGCTCGATCAGGCCCCGGCTGCTGGCCATCACCCCGCCCGAGATCGAGTCGGGCATGGAGACGCGAAGCGGCGCCCCTGGCGCGCTCGCGTGGACTGCAACGGGCTCTCCGTTCAGAAACGCCCCCTGTCCGAGCGAGCCGAACCAGGTCTCGCCGCGGGCGGGTGCCGCCAGCACACCGGCCACCGCCACGCCATTGCGGGAAATGGCAATGCTGACGCACCAATCGACGAGGCCGGCAAGATAGGCACGGGTGCCATCGATGGGGTCGACGACGAAGACATGCTCGCGGTCGAGACGGTCTGCGTCATCGACGGTCTCCTCCGATAGCCAGCCATAGGAGGGTCGGGCGGCCGTCAACGTCTCGCGCAGGTAGAGATCGATAGCCATGTCCGCCGCGCTGACCGGCGAATTGCCCTCGTTCTTGTACCAGACGGCGGGATCGGCGCGGAAATAAGCCATGGCAATGCCCGACGCCTCGACCGCGGCCCGCTGGAGAATCGCGAGATCGCCGGCGGCGGCACCCTTCATGGTCTGGTCAATCGCCGGCAAGGGTCATGCCTTCCACCGCAATCGTCGGGGCGGCGATCGAATACTTTCGGTCGATGTCGTCGGCCAGCGTCATGCGCATGAACATGTCCCGCATGTTGGATGCGATGGTGACCTCGGAAACCGGGAAGGCGATCTCGCCGTTCTCTATCCAGAACCCGGAGGCGCCTCGGCTGTATTCGCCGGTGAGCTGGTTGACGCCCTGGCCGATGAGCTCGGTGACGTAGAAGCCGGTACCCACGGAGCGGATCAGGTCCTGGGGGCTGACCTCGCCCGGGGAAACGACCACATTCGTCGAAGACGGCGACACGCCGCCGCCGCCGCGGCTGGCGCGGCCATTGGTGACCAGACCCAGTTCATGGGCGACGGGGGAGGCAAGGTACCACTGCCTGAGCACACCGTTCTCGACCATGGTCAGCGGCCCGGTGGACACGCCCTCGCCATCGAAGGGACGCGAGGCCGACCCTCGGGCGATGAAGGGATCATCAAGCAGTGTCAGGCCGGCAACGGAGATCTGCTCGCCCATCCGGTCTTTGAGGAAGCTCGACTTTCGCGCCACCGAGGCGCCGTTGATGGCGCCGACCATGTGGCCGATGAAGCCGCGCGCCGCGCGCGGGTCGAAGACGACGGTGATGTTGGCGCCGGTGGGCACCTTGCGCGGATTGACGCGCCGGGCGGCGCGCTCGCCCGCCGAACGGCCGATGCTCTGCGCATCGTCGAGATCGCCGAAGAAGACGCGGCTGTCGAAATCATAGTCCCGCTCCATGCGGGTGCCCTCGCCGGCAATGACGCTGACCGAACGGGAGAATCCCGAACGCTCGAAGCTGCCGGCAAAACCGTGCGAGGTGGCCAGTACCAGGCCGTAGAGGCCGGCGGACGCACCGGCTCCGATGGAGCTCTGCACGCCCTTGACCGCAAGGGCGGCAGCTTCCATGGCGCGGGCGGCGTCGGCCAGTTCGACCGAACCCGGTTCCGACGGATCGAAGAGATCGAGCTCCGGCCAGTTTTCGGCGAGAAGATCCGCGTCGGCCAATCGGGCATGCTCGTCCTCGGGCGAGACGCGCGCCATGGCCACTGCGCGCTCGGCCAGCGATGCCTCGTCGACGCCCTGCCCGGCGGACACGGTGGCGACCCGCTGGCCGACAAAGACCCTCAGGCTGAAGTCGTCCGACTCGGAGGCCTCGGTGTTCTCGACCTTGCCGTTGCGCACCGAGACGGACCCCGAGCGGCGGCGCACGACGACCGCATCCGCCTTGTCGGCTCCGGCCTTGCGGGCGTGTTCGATGAGCTTGCCGGCTCGGTCAAGCAGCCCGGCGGATTGTTTTGATTCATGCATTTTTTTGGCCTTTCGCTGGACCATCATGTATTGTCCGGGGCATGAAGCATCAAGCCCGCCCGGCCAATGGGCGGCCGAATTCTCAAAGGAATGTGCGAAATGGCGGCACCGGAAGCCACGCTTTTCACCGAGGCGCTGATTCTGCTCAGCGGCGCGGTCATCGCGGCACCGCTGTTCAAACGCATCGGGCTCGGCACAGTGCTGGGCTACCTCGCCGCCGGCATCGTCATAGGGCCGCTGTTCAGGCTGATCACCGACGGCAAGGAGATCCTGCATTTCGCCGAGCTCGGCGTGGTGCTGCTGTTGTTCGTCATCGGGCTGGAGCTCAAACCGTCCCGGCTTTGGAAAATGCGGCGCGACATCTTCGGTCTCGGCCTGGCGCAGATCCTCGTCACCGGCGTCATCATCATGGCACTGGCGGCAACGCTCGCGGGGCAGACCCTGGACGCGGCGATCATCATCGGGTTCGGACTGGCGCTGTCGTCGACGGCGTTCGCGCTGCAGATTCTGGAGGAGAAGGGCGAGCTCAGCACCCATTACGGACAGAAGTCCTTCTCCGTGCTGCTGTTTCAGGATCTGGCGATCGTGCCGCTGCTGGCGCTTGTGCCGATCCTTGCGCCGTTCAAGGCAGAGGCCGGTGGCTCGGTGCTGCTCAATGCCGCAATCGTCATCGGCGCCATCGCCGCGCTTCTGGTGGCGGGCCGCTATCTGCTCAATCCGCTCTTCCAGGCGATCGCCAGCACGGGCGCCAAGGAGGCGATGATCGCCGCGGCGCTGTTTGTGGTGCTCGGCGCGGCGATGCTGATGCAACTGGCCGGCCTGTCGATGGCCATGGGGGCGTTCCTCGCCGGAGTGCTGCTCGCCGAATCCTCCTACCGGCACGAACTGGAAGCCGATATCGAGCCATTCCGCGGCATTCTGCTCGGCCTGTTCTTCATGGCGGTGGGGCTGTCGCTCGATCTCGACGTCATCGCCGACAACATCCTGCTGATCGCGCTTGCCGTACCGGTGGTGATGCTGGCCAAGTCGCTCGTGCTCTACGCACTGTGCCGACTGTTCGGCAGTTCGCACAATGATTCCGTGCGCATCGCAGGCCTTCTGCCGCAGGGCGGGGAGTTCGGTTTCGTCGTCTTCAGCGCCGCTGCCACCGCCGGGCTGTTCGCCTTCTCGACCGCCTCGATCCTGATTGCCATCGTCACCATCTCGATGGCGCTGACGCCGGTGGCCTCCTTTCTCACCAACCGATATCTGTGCGAGGTCTCACCGGAGGAAATGGACGAGGACTTCGACGGGGCAGGCTCAGACGTGCTGATGATCGGGTTTTCGCGTTTCGGCCAGATCGCCTCGCAGATGCTGCTTGCCGGAGGATCAGACGTCACGATCATCGACATGTCGGTCGAGCGGATACGGTCAGCCGCGAAATTCGGCTTTCGCATCTATTTCGGCGACGGAACCCGCAAGGACGTGCTGATCGCCGCCGGCATCAAGCGCGCCAAGATCGTCGCGGTCTGCACCCACAAGCGCGAGATCACCGACCGGATCGTCGATCTGGTACAGGCGGAGTTTCCCGAGGCCAGGATCTTCGCCCGCGCCTATGATCGGGTGCACACGCTGTCGCTGAGAGCGCGCGGCGTGGCCTACGAGGCGCGCGAGACCTTCGAATCCGGCATGCTGTTCGGCCGAAAGACCCTCGAGGCGCTCGGCACCAGCGAGGACGCCGCCTACGAGATCAGCCTCGACATCCGCCGCCTCGACGAGGAGCGGCTGGCGATGCAGGCCGTCGAGGGAATCTTCGCCGGTGTCGACAAGCTGCACACCAGGCCGGTCACGCCGGAACCGCTGGTCAAGCCCAAGCGCGTCTCCGAGCGCATCGACCCGGCCGCAGTTCCCGAAACCATCACCGACCCCGCCTGAGGACGCATTCCGTCATGACGCGCTTTCATTTCGCCTCCGCGTTCCACGACATGGTCATCGACTGCCGCGCTCGCGGCGGCGTCCCAGTCCCAACGGACCAAGCGCCCGAATCCGGGATAGCGGCCGATCCCAACCAGGTCTCTGTCGCTTGAGGCCGGAGGCCGGAAGGCCCGTGCAACCGGCGAAATTCACCACCGGATCGACGATGCGGCATGTCATCGTCATGACCGCGACCGGCTCGATCGGACTGGTGGCGATCTTCCTCGTCGATGCCCTCAACCTGTTTTACATCTCGCTGCTGGGAGAGCAGGAACTGGCGGCGGCCATCGGCTATGCCGGCACCCTGCTGTTCTTTACCACGTCTCTCGCGATCGGACTTGCCATCGCGGCCACCGCGCTCACATCCCGGGCGCTGGGGGCGGGCAATCGCGAGGAGGCGCGCGAAATCGCCGGCGCATCGCTCGCCTATATGGTGATCCTGATGCTGGCCACCGTCGCGGTGGTGTTTCCGTTCCTCGGCGACCTGGTGGGGCTGCTCGGTGCGGAGGGCCGCACGGCGCAGCTTGCCACCGAGTTCATGCAGATCGTTCTGCCCTCGCTGCCAGTGCTCGGGGTGGGCATGGGCCTGTCGGCGCTGCTGCGCGCGGCCGGCGACGCCAAGCGGGCGATGTATGTGACGCTCGGCGCCGGCGCGATGACGGCGGTGCTCGATCCGATCTTCATCTTCGGGCTCGACCTCGGCATCCATGGTGCCGCCATCTCGACGGTGATCTCGCGCTTCGTACTGGTGGCAATCGGGCTGCATGGCCTGATCACCGTGCACCGGCTGATCGGGATGCCCTCACGGGAGACCATGACGCGGCAGATCCGCCCCTTCCTCTACATCGGCGGGCCGGCGCTGCTGACGCAGATCGCCACCCCGGTGGGCAACGCCTTCGTGACCTCGGCGATGGCCGAGCACGGCGACGCGGCGGTCGCCGGCTGGGCCGTGGTCGGGCGCATCATCCCGGTGGCGTTCGGGGCGCTGTTTGCGCTGTCGGGCGCGGTCGGCCCGATCCTGGGACAGAATTTCGGCGCCTGCCGGTTCGACCGGCTGAACTCGACGATGCGCGACAGCTTCTTCTTCATCACTGTCTACTGCATCGTCATGTGGGCCGTCCTGGCGCTGCTGCACACGCAGATCTCAGATCTGTTCGGCGCCACCGGCGAGGCGCGGGAGATCATCCGCTTCTTCTGTCTGTTCGTCAGCGCCACCTTCCTGTTCAACGGGCTGCTTTTCGTGGCCAATGCGGCGTTCAACAATCTCGGCTTCGCGCTCTACTCGACGCTGTTCAACTGGGGACGCTCGACGCTCGGGGTCATCCCCTTCGTCTGGTACGGGTCAAAATGGTATGGCGCCACCGGGGCGCTGGCCGGCTATGGCCTGGGCGCGGTGGTGTTCGGGCTGGCGGCGGGAGTGGTCTGCATCCGGGTGGTCAGGGACCTGGTCACGCGCAGCAACGCCGCCGACGCCGAACCACCGATCCCGGTCCCGCCGGCCGGGCAGTCGCCCTTCACCAGTGGCAAGGCCTCGACTCTCTGAACCAGACATCGACCTGTCAGGCGCCGTCGGCCGGTCCATTGCCCTGAGTTGACATGCAGGTATTTACCTGCATATTATATGCCTGCACCGAGTGAGAACGATGGACGCTGACAAGGTTTTCAAAGCATTGGCCGATCCCACCCGCAGGCGGCTTCTGGACATGCTCTGCGAGAAGAACGGGCAGACGCTCGGCCAGCTCTGCGATCATCTCGACATGGCCCGGCAATCGGCGACGCAACACCTTGGCATCCTTGAGGCCGCCAACCTGGTGAGCACGGTCAGGCACGGCCGCGAAAAGCTGCATTTCATCAATCCGGTGCCGCTGCACGA
Source organism: Hoeflea marina (assembly GCF_003182275.1). Lineage (GTDB taxonomy): Bacteria > Pseudomonadota > Alphaproteobacteria > Rhizobiales > Rhizobiaceae > Hoeflea > Hoeflea marina. Next base: position 295,547 of record NZ_QGTR01000002.1, on the reverse strand, counting down.
TGTCTACGAACGCTGGGTGAAGAAGTTCGAGCATCGGCGCCTGAGCCTGCTGCACGATCTTAAACAGGAACTCGAAGGAGAATGACCATGACCAGACAGACCACCAGCTTTGTCTATGTAACCTATATTCGCGCAACGCCGCAGAAGGTGTTCGAGGCGATCACGAAACCGGATCTCGCCAGGCGCTACTGGGGGCACGAAAACGTCTCCGACTGGAAAGTCGGATCGGGTTGGGAACATGTCCGCGACAATGACGAGCGGACCGTCGAACTGGTCGGAAAGGTCATCGAGATCTTGCCGCCGACGCGCCTCGTCATCAGCTGGGCGAATGCCTCGCAGGCCTCCGATCCGGACAGCTACAGCCGGGTGACGTTCGACATCATCGAATACGACAGCATGGTGCGGCTCACCGTCAGCCATGACGAACTCGAAGCCGGCAGCGGAATGGCCAACGGCGTCAGCAAGGGCTGGCCGGCCGTGCTGTCGAGCCTCAAATCATTCCTGGAAACCGGCAGCGGCATCGATGTCTTCGCCAAGCCAAAATCAGCCTGACCGCTTTCGACCCATCAACAGATCCCGGAGCAGGACCAGACCATGCCCAACACCTACAGCGGCGGCTGCGCATGCGGCGCCATCCGCTATGAGACAAGCAGCGAGCCGATCTTCCAGAACCATTGTCAGTGCCGCGACTGCCAGAGGCGCAGCGGCACCGGGCACGGGTCCTACCTGACATTCCCCCGGCGGGCCGATGTGACCGTCACCGGCGAAGCCACCAGCTTCCGGGTCGCGGGCGACAGCGGCAACCAGAAGATACACGGCTTCTGTCCGACCTGCGGCACACCCGTCCACCTGACCTTCGCGGCCATGCCGGAGCTGTTTTCGGTCACTGCGGCCAGCCTGGACGATCCTGGCCGCTTCACCCCGCAGGCTGTAACCTACACATCCTCCGGCCCGGCGTGGGATCGGCTCGATGCCGCGTTGCCGGCATTCGAGCGCATGCCGCCCGGCTAAAGCGCTTCTGCTTTTCTCAGAATCGCAGACGCGCTCCAAGCTTTTGATTTGCCGCATTGTCCTGCGACGCCAACGGACGGCGGCCGGTCAGACCTCCTGGCGGGCGCTACCGTCATGGAAGGCGAAGGCGGCGTCGAGATCGCGCTTGAGCTGTTCGCGGATGCCGGCGGAGCCGGCGAGGATTTCCTTGACCTTGAGGAAATCCATCACCCGGTACTGATGCACTTCCGGGCGCAGGAAGATGTGCGGCGGGTGGGCCTTGCGCTTCATGTCGATGATCGACTGCATCATCAACTGGCTGGCGCCGAACATCAGGTCCATGGTCGAAGGCATGCTGCCCGGCTCGCCCGAGGGCAGACCCACGACATCTATGCCGATGATGATGTCCGCGAGGCCTCCGAGATGATCGAACGGCACAGGATTGAAGATGCCGCCATCGATGAGCAGCCGGTCGTCGCGGCGGACCGGGCAGAAGATGGCAGGGATCGCCGCCGAAGCGGCCACGGCGCTGCGCAGGTTTCCGCTGTCGCAGACCACCTCGCAGTGATTGTAGTAGTCGGTGACAACAATGCGGGTCGGGATCTCCAGGTCCTCGAAGGTCTCGGCTACCCCTTCGGGCAGGAAGGCGGCGACGATGCGCTCGATGTTGAACTGGCCAAGCCGCCAGCCGCCTTCCATCGCCGCCTTGACCGTTGGGGGGCGGGCCTTCCACATGCGGCCGATCGCGGAACTCGGGCGGCCGATGAAGGCAAGGGTATGATCGCGAATTTCAGCGCCGCTCATCCCCGAGGCCATGGCCGCGCCCATCATGGCGCCAATCGACGAGCCGGAAATGGCCGCGGGCACAATGCCCATTTCATTGAGCGTCTCGATGACATGGATATGGGCGAGACCGCGGGCTCCACCGCCGCCGAAGGCCACCGCCACGCTCGGCTCGGAGCCGCCGCGGCGGAGCGGAGTCACTGGCGCCGGAGTGTCGACCTCAATTGCAGTACCGCTGCCAACCGCCATGTCCGATCCTCCATCAGGGCGGGTCAGCCCGCGACCGCGCCCGTTTGCTGTGCCGCAGCATAACGCAAAAACCAGATCCGCGTATCGCCGAAAACGCGAACGTCCAGAAGCGTGAAGCCCGCGGGGAAGACGGGTTCGGCATCGGCTCGCTCCTCGAGCAGCACCAGCGCGCCGTCGCACAGCCAGCCGCCGCGCGCAGCCGAGTCCAGCGCCAGTTCGCCCAGACCTTTGCCATAGGGCGGGTCGGCGAACACGAAATCGAACGGACCCATATTGCCCGAGGAGCCGAGCCTGGTGGCGTCGCGGCGGTATATCTTGGCGCGGCCCTGCAGGCCGAAGGCCTCGATCGAGGTCTGGATCAGTGCCCGCCCCTCGATGCCCTGCTCGATGAACAGCGCCGCACGGGCGCCGCGGGACAAGGCCTCGAAGCCGACCGCGCCGGTGCCGGCGAACAGATCGAGCATGCGGACGCCGTCCAGCGCCTCCGGATAGGAATGGCTCAGGATGTTGAACAGGCTTTCACGTGTCCGGTCCGTGGTCGGCCGGATCGCCTGGCTTTTTGGAGAAGCCAGGCTGCGGCCGCGGAATTCACCGCCGACGATCCGCATCACGACCCTTGCTTCCGCCCGCTGGGCCCCTGCCCGACGGGCCATCGGAGCCGCCGCGCGCAGGCTTGCCGCCAGGTCCACCCGAAGGCCTTTCCCCGGACTTGGAGAAAGATGGCTTGCCCGAAGGCTTGCCGAAGCCAGGCTTGTCCCCGGACTTGGCGAAGGCGGGTTTGCCCGATGGCTTGCCATAGGCCGGCTTGTCACCCGACCGGGCCGATGTCGGCTTGCCCGAGGGCTTGCCGAATGCGGGCTTGCCGAATGCGGGCTTGCCGAAACCCGGCTTGCCATCGGCGCGCGGTGCGGAGCTGCGCTGCGGTTTGCCATCCTCGCCGAGCGGCCGCGGCTTGGCGCGCGACTTGGGGAACGTGCCCTTGCGGGTGGCGTCGCGAGCCTCGTCGCGCGGCCCCGGGGCTCGCCGCTCGGGCTTCTTGCCCTCGCCGCCTTCGGCCTTCTTGTTCTCATTGACCGGACGGGCGCCGGGCGCCATCCAGACATTGGAGGAGCGGCTGCGCTGGATGAACATGCGCTTGCCCGGACGCTCGCCGTCGGCGCCGCCGGGGCTGTCGAAGCCCTTGGCATCGCGATCGGGACGGGCGCGTTTGGCGCCTGGGCCGGCATCGCGGTCGCCAAAGGGCTTGCGCTCGCCGCGGTCGGGGCGAGGCCCGCGATCGTCGCGTTCGGGACGCGCGCTCCAGTCGTCGCGGCCGCGCGGCGCGGAAGCACGATCGGGACGCCCGGCCGGCTTGCCCTTGAAGTCGGGCCTGGTGTCGAACTTGGCGCGGTTGCGCTCACGCGTCTCGGAGGCGGAGATCCATTCGCGCTCGGCCGGCGGGGCCTTGGCGGCCTTGGCAGCCGGCTTTGCCGCTTCGGCGGGCTTGGGCGGCGGCGGCAGGGTGTGATCGACCAACGGCGCCTCAAAATTCGCCCCCGATTCCTCGATCATGCGTGGACCCAGCTGGTCGCGCAGCATGCGTGATCGGATCTCGACCACTTCGCCTTCGCGGATGTCGCCCAACTGGAACGGGCCGAAGGAGATGCGGATGAGCCGGTTGACCTCGAGCCCAAGCGCGCCGAGCACGTTCTTGATCTCGCGGTTCTTGCCTTCGCGCAGGCCCATGGTGATCCACACATTGTGGCCCTGCTGGCGGTCCAGCGTCGCCTCGATGGCGCCATAGAGCACGCCCTCGACGGCGATGCCGTCCTTGAGCTTGTCGAGCGCCGCCTGGTCGATGTCGCCATAGGCGCGAACACGGTAGCGCCTGAGCCAGCCGGTGGTCGGCAATTCGAGGGTGCGGGCGAGACCGCCGTCATTGGTCAGCAGCAGCAGGCCTTCGGTGTTGATGTCGAGACGGCCGACGGTGAGCACCCGTGGCAGATCACGGGGCAACCGGTCGAACACGGTGGTGCGGCCCTCGGGGTCCTTGTTGGTGGTCACCAGGCCCGCCGGCTTGTGGTAGACCCACAGCCGGGTGCGCTCGATGCCGCCGATTTCGACGCCATCGACCTCGATCTTGTCGGAGAGCGAGACGACCACTGCCGGCGATACCAGCAGCTTGCCGTTGAGCCTGACACGGCCTTCCTCGACCATCCGTTCGGCATCCCGGCGCGAAGCGACGCCCGCGCGGGCCATGATCTTGGCAATCCGGCCGGCCTCGCCCTCGCCGGAAGCCACCGCTGCGGATGCGGTTTTCGGCGCCGCCTCGACATCCGGGGATCGCGGCTTTCGCGGCCTGTCGCTGGGGGAATACGGCTTGGCGCCGCGCTTGGGCTTGTCTTGGTCTGTCATTTGTTGTTTGCCTGCCTTTGCCGCTCTGTATCAGGTTGGAGCGCAGGGGTTAAGGGATTTCGTGGTGACGATGAAGAAAGCCGGGCATATGGATAAGGCGCTGGAGGAAGCGCGGCGGGCGGGGCTGCGCGGAGAGGTGCCGGTAGGGGCCGTCATCGTTCTTGACGGCGCCGTGCTGGCCGTGGAATCGAACCGCACCCGCGAGCTCAACGATGTCACTGCGCATGCCGAAATACTGGCCATCCGCGCGGCATGCGCGCGCATCGGCGACGAGCGTCTGGTCGGTGCCGATCTCTACGTGACGCTCGAGCCGTGCACGATGTGCGCCGCCGCGATATCGTTTGCGCGGCTGAGGCGGGTCTATTTCGGCGCCGAGGACGAAAAGGGCGGCGGCGTGGTCAACGGAGTGCGCTTCTTCAGCCAGCCCACCTGCCATCACGCGCCGGAAGTCTATCCGGGTCTGGCGGCAGACGATGCAACGCAGTTGCTCAGGGACTTTTTCGCCGAGCGCAGATAGGCTGCACGTGAGCGGCGCGGCGGCGGCAACGGGACCAGTCTAGAAGGGCCAGAACCACTTCTTGCCGGTGCCCTTCTTGGTGGCGGCTGCCAGGCGCTGCTTTTCCTTGTCCCGCTCGGACTCTCCCAGCACGCCCACGGGCGCGGTCTCTGCCGGCGCCCGGTAGGTGAGCGGCGGATCGGAGAGGTAGCGACGGCGATCCGAATAGGCGCCCTGCTGGATCTTGCGGTTTTCCTTGAACTGGGCGTTCGCCTTGGATTCGGAAAGGACGGCGCCGGGAAGCGGCGGTCCGTCGGCGGCACGGCCGACGGTCAGCGGACGGCCGCCGCTGTCGGTCCCGGTGCTGGTGCGTGCTGCCAGCGGCGAGCGGTAATTGGGATTGTTGGAATTGGCCTCGGCTTCGGCGATCAGCCGCTGGCGCGTCGATTCGGGGCCTTCGACCCAGGCCGGATTGTTTTCCGAGACGCTGGCCTGCGGGGCAGGCAGGTCGGCGCCTCTGGGCGGCTGCACGATCGCAGGGCGCGGACGGTAGGCGATCTCCGGGCCGGTCTGCGGCTTGATCGACGCGATGTTGCCAATGTCGTCGATCAACTGACCGGTCGAGGTCTTGTCGGTGCCATAGGTCGGCCCCATGCAGCCGGCCAGCATCATGGCGCACACCATGAGCGCGCCCGTCTCGACGCCAACGCGATACCAAGTCTTCATTGTCATTCGGTCAGTCCCGTTTCGCGAGCTCGTCTGCCGTCCGTGTGCATGCACATTCGGGCCATTTTCAGGCAGGGTTTTAACGGATCGTGCCGGCAACTGCAATGACAGGCGCGAAATTGGCTGCGGAGAGAGGCCGGCAACATCCCGCCTGCCCTGAGCAGGAATGGCCGGATCAAGCGGGAGGGCCGCGCCGGCCCCTCCCCGTCAATGCCAGGCTCAACCCGACATCGAGCAGGCGAGCGGCCCCGTTTGATCGCGTACCTGCCCTAGATCCGACCGAGCGCTTTCAGTTCATGCAGTGCGGCGGCATCGCGGGCGGAGACGTCGGGGAAGTCCGGGTCGGAGCCGACGTCGTCGGTGATGCGCCAGGAGCGGGCGCATTTGGTGCCCGTGGCCTCGACGGGAACCACAGAGACGGTGGCGACATCTTCCAGGCGGAAGGCATCGGCCGGGCCGTCGCTTGCAACGATGGTGATACCCGAGGTGATGCAGATCTCGGCGAAATCGGTGTCCTTGACCGCGGCAATCAGCTCCGGATCGGTGATGTGGACGACCGGGGCCGCCTCCAGCGAGGAGCCGATGCGCTTTTCGCGGCGCTCGACTTCCAGCGCACCGGTGACGACGCGGCGCACGGTGCGGATCTTCTTCCATTTGGCCGCCAGCTTCTCGTCGATCCATTCGGCGGGGATCTCCGGGAACTGCTGGAGATGCACCGAATCCGCCTCCGGATTGCGCGACAGCCAGGCTTCCTCGGTGGTGAACGGCAGCATCGGCGCCATCCAGGTGACCAGACAGTCGAAGACGGTGCGGATGACCTGCAGCGAGGCCTTGCGGCGCTTGCTCGACGGCGCGTCGCAATAGAGCGCATCCTTGCGGACGTCGAAATAGAAGGCCGAAAGCTCGATATTGGCGAAATCGATCAGCGCCCGGGTGATGCGCTTGAAGTCGAAATCGTCGTAGCCCTTGCGCACCAGGGCGTCGAGTTCGGCGACGCGGCTCAGCATCAGCCGCTCGAGTTCCGGCATTTCGGCGACCGGCACGTCGGAGCCGTCGTCATGGGCGAGCGTGCCGAGCATCCAGCGGATGGTGTTGCGGAGCTTGCGGTAGGAATCGATGTTGGTCTGGATGACAGAATTGCCGAGCCGCTGGTCGTCCCAGTAGTCGGTGGTCATCACCCAGAGCCGCAGGATATCGGCGCCGGACTTGGCCATCACGTCCTGGGGCGCGACGACGTTGCCGCGCGACTTCGACATCTTCTCGCCCTTCTCGTCCATGGTGAAGCCATGGGTGATGACGGCGTTGTAGGGCGCGCGGCCGCGGGTGGCGCAGCTTTCGAGCAGCGAGGAATGGAACCAGCCGCGATGCTGGTCGGAGCCCTCGAGATAGACGTCGGCGGGCCATTTCAGGTCCGGACGGTCTTCCAGCGTGAAGACATGGGTGGAGCCCGAGTCGAACCAGACATCGAGAATGTCGCGCACCTGCACCCACGGCTCGTTGGCGCGCGAGCCGAGGAAGCGCTCGCGGGCGCCCTCGGCGAACCAGGCGTCGGCGCCTTCAGCCTCGAAAGCCTCTAGGATGCGGGCGTTGACCTCGTCGTCCACCAGCACCTTGCCGTCGGCATCGGCGAAGACCGAGATCGGCACGCCCCAGGCGCGCTGGCGCGACAGCACCCAGTCGGGCCGTGTCTCGATCATGGCGCGCAGGCGGTTCTGGCCGGCGGCGGGCACGAAGCGGGTGTCGTCGATGGCCTTCAGCGCGCGGCTGCGCAGCGTCGAACCGTCGCCGAAATCCTCGTCCATGTAGACGAACCATTGCGGCGTGTTGCGGAAGATGACCGGCTTCTTGGAGCGCCAGGAATGCGGATAGGTGTGCTTGAGGCGGCCGCGGGCAAAGAGCAGGCCGAAGCCGATCAGCGCCTTGATGACGGAATCATTGGCGTCGCCCTTCTTGCCCTTGTCGTCGATGACGCGCGCAGGCCCGCCTTCGCGATCCGGGCCAAGGCCGGGCACGTCCTTGGTGTAGTAGCCGGCGTCGTCGACGGTGAAGGGGATGTCGGTCGAGATGCCGCGGGCACGCAGCGCCGGGGCCGCATCCATCCAGGCCTCGAAGTCCTCGCGGCCGTGACCGGGCGCGGTGTGGACAAAGCCGGTGCCGGCGTCGTCGGTGACATGGTCGCCGGAGATCAAGGGGACCGCAAAATCGTAGCCCCCACCCAGACCCTTGAACGGGTGGTCTGACGTCATGCCTTCGAGATCCGACGCCTTGACGTCATTGATGCGCTTCAATTCAATCTTGGCCTTGGTGGCGCAGTCGGCGGCGAGCGCATCGGCAAAGATGAGTTTTTCACCCGGCTGCGGACCGAAATCGTTGGCCGCTGCAGTCACCTCGTAGAGGCCATAGGCGATGCGCGGCGAAAACGAGATCGCGCGGTTGCCGGGGATGGTCCAGGGCGTGGTGGTCCAGATGACCACGGATGCGTCGGCCAGAGCAGCTGCGCCGCCGCTGACCGGAAACTTCACCCAGATCGTGTCGCTCTCGTAATCCTGGTACTCGACCTCGGCCTCGGCAAGTGCTGTGCGCTCGACCACCGACCACATGATCGGCTTGGAGCCGCGATAGAGCTGGCCGGTTCTGGCGATCTTCAGGAGTTCGCCGGCGATGCGGGCCTCGGAGTGGAAGGCCATCGTCGTGTATGGATGCTCGAAGTCGCCCTCGATGCCCAGCCGCTTGAACTCCTCGGTCTGCACGGCGATCCAGCCGGCGGCAAAGTCGCGGCACTCCTGGCGGAATTCGTTGACCGGCACCTTGTCCTTGTCGAGGCCCTTCTCGCGGTATTTCTCCTCGATCTTCCACTCGATCGGAAGACCGTGGCAGTCCCAGCCCGGGACATAGTTGGAATCATAGCCGCGCATCTGGAAAGAGCGGGTGATGACGTCCTTGAGGATCTTGTTGAGCGCGTGGCCGATGTGGATGTTGCCGTTGGCATAGGGCGGGCCGTCGTGGAGGACGAATTTCGGCCGTCCGGCAGCCGAGGCGCGCAGCTGCTTGTAGAGGCCGTTCGCCTGCCATCGGGCAACGGTTTCCGGCTCCTTCTGCGGCAGGCCGCCGCGCATCGGGAACTCGGTCTGCGGCAGATAGAGCGTGGCGGAATAGTCGAGCGTCTGGGTGGTCTCGGTCATTGTCTTACCAGTGTTTTGGCCGCGCAAGCAGGCGGCATGTAAAGGAATATTTCAGGAAAGCGCGCCGATGTCGCAGACGCTGCAGGGGTCCCGGACCTTCGCGCGCTTTGCTTCAAGCGGCGGCGAAGGCCGGGCCAATAATTCGCGGACCGATCAGGCGAAAGGTTTTCATGGCGCGGCTTTTAGCAACAAGGCGTGCAGGAATAAAGCGGGATTTGACATCGCTTGAAGATTTGGCCAAATGCGCATATATTAAGGGGCAAGTGGCCAGATCTGTTCGAGGACCCCGTCATGACCAATGCATTTCCGAAAGCTACCGATTCGGACGCGGTGGGCGACCTGCTAAGACGCGCGGCGCCGCAACGTCAGGCACGGCTTGAGTCGAAATCCATCGATGCGCTCAAGGCCTTCGGTTTTTCGATGGACGAGATCTATCGACTGGTCGCGCCACGACGGACGCTGGCCCGGCGCGCCGCGAACAACGAGATGCTGACAGTCGTGGAAAGCGACAGCGTGTTGCGCGTGCTGCGCATCTGCGAACTGGCGCGTGACGTGTTCGATGGCTGGGACCGGGCCGAAGGCTGGCTGCGCGACCCCTGCCCCGCGCTCAACGGGGTCGCTCCCGTCGGATTACTGGAATCGGAGAGCGGCGCGCGGCTGGTCGAAGACGAACTGCTGCGCATCGAACACGGCATCTTTTTCTGAGCCATGGATCTGTGGCGGATCTCGCCCCATGTCGACCTGTCCGGACGCGGGGGCTTGCTGGTCGATGGCCGATGGCACCAACGCGGCGTACCGGTGGTCTACTGCTGCGACCACCCCTCCACAGCGCTTCTGGAAGTGCTGGTGCACATGGACCGGTCGCGCATCCCGCCCAGGTACCAACTGCTGCGGATCGACTGCCCGGACGATTTGCAGATGCTGACGCCGTCGAACATTCCCAAGCAGGCCGCCGACCTCGATGTTTCGCGATCCATCGGCACGGCCTTGCTTCGAGACCGCCGCCACCCATTGATCCGGGTGCCGTCCGCTGTGATGCCAGCGGCCTGGAACATCCTGATCAATCCGATGCATTCCGGCTCCGCACGGATCACCGTCGCCGAGACCTTTCAATATCCATGGGACTCGCTGATTCTCCGCTAAAGCACATCGCGTGAATTCAGATGCGCGCGATGTGCCTTAGCTCTTTGATTTGCATGTCGTGGTCCCGAAACCGCTGCACACTTTCGGGCGACATGCATCAGTCAGAACGCCACCTTCGCGTCGAACGGGCTCAGTGGCTTGACGCCTGACAGCAGCGCCCGCGCCTCGGCCTCGTCCTCGCGCATCTGCGCCATCAGCGGGTCGAGACCGTCGAATTTCAGCTCGGGCCGGAGAAAGCCGAACAACGATACCGTGCAGGTCTCTCCGTAGAGATCCGCCTCCAGGCCGAAGGCATAGGTTTCGAGCAACAGCGGCGCGCCCTCGGCATCGACGGTGGGGCGGCGGCCGAAGCTGGCGACGCCGTCGTGCAGTGAGCCGTCGGCGCGGCGCAGGCGCACCGCATAGATTCCGGGCCTGAGCGCGTTTTCGGGCGCCAGCGCCATGTTGGCAGTGGGAAAGCCGAGCGTGCGGCCAAGCTTCTTTCCGTGGATGATCTCCGCCTCGACGGAGTGGCGGTAGCCCAGCAGGGCATTGGCCCCGACAACGTCGCCTTGGCCGAGCAGTTCGCGGATGCGCGTCGAGGAGATGACAGTGTCGCCCTCATCCACAAAGGCCTCGACGAGGCTGACGCCGAAGCCCAGGCGTCTTGCTGTGTCGATGAGAAAATCCGGATCGCCGTTGCGGTCCCTGCCGAAATGGAAGTCGTAGCCGGTCACCACGTGGTTGACGCCGAGCCTGCCAACGAGAATGTCGGCAACGAAATCCTCGGCCGAGCGGGCGGCGAAGCTCCGGTCGAAATGCTGCTCGAAGACCGCGTCAAACCCCATCAGGCCGAAAAGCCTGGCCTTGATCGGAGCAGGCGTCAGCCGCGGAACGGGCTGGTCGGGGCGAAAGACGCTGCGCGGATGCGGCTCGAAGGTGAGCACGGTGGCCGGCACCGAGAGCCGCGCCGCCTTGTCGATTGCCCGCGCCAGGACCTCGCGGTGCCCGCGATGGACGCCATCGAAATTGCCGATGGCGACCACCCCGCCGCGCAATGCGCCGGGAATATCGGCCAGTGCCGTAAATCGTTGTGCCACATTGCCCTCATCATCTGGCTGCCGTGCCCGAAGCGGGTTCACTCTTAGCCGCACCGCAGGTCGCGGTTCAATCTGTTTCCGGCTTCAATGGCCGCATGGGCCAGGCCCGCCGGCATCAGGCGAGCCATTCCATCCACCAGTCCGGCCGGACGTCCTCGGCGGCAAGGAAGGAGACGAGCCGCGCCTCGTCGATCCGGCGATCGTCGTAATAGTCGCGCGCATGCACGCCGCGGGTGACGAATATAACCGGTATATGGTTGGCAAGGGCGCCGCGAATGTCGGTGGGCACGCCGTCGCCGATGGCGACGATGCGACGCTGATCGAGCCGGCCGCGCAGGGTGGCCGCGCGGCTGAGCGCCTCGTTGTAAATGGGCGAGTGCGGCTTTCCGGCAATGCGGGTCTCGCCGCCCATGGCCTGATAGGCATTGGCAAGTGCGCCGGCGCAATAGACCAGCCTGTCGCCGCGCTCGACCACCACGTCCGGATTGGCGCAGATCAACGGCAGGCCGCGGTCATGAAAGCCGACCAGCATGTCGGCATAGGCATCGGGCGTCTCCGTCTCGTCATCGAACAGGCCGGTGCAGAGCACTGCCTCGGCCTCATCGGCCGGGACCAGATCGACGTCGAGGCCGTCGACCAGCAGCCTGTCGCGATCCGGACCGAGAAAGAAGATCTTCCGGGGCCCGTCGCTCACCAGACGGCGGGTAACGTCGCCGGAGGTGACGATGTCGTCAAAGCAGTCCTGATCCACCCCGATGGTCTCGAACTGGCTGATGACGGCGCCGGCGGGGCGGGGTGAATTGGTGATCAGAACAACGGTCTGGCCGCGCTTGCGGGCCGACTTCAACGCTTCGACGGCGAAGGGGAACGGGCTGACGCCATTGTGCAGGACACCCCAGACGTCGCAGAGAATGACATCGTGAAGTACAGCGGTTTCATCGAGGCTTTTGATGCGGATTGGCATAACGGGTCCCTTTGATCGCTTCTGGATGTCGCCCAGACGGCAGCTGAAAACAAGTCCCCGGCCAAAATTGGCTTGCAACGTGGGGCAGGACATGTTTTCCAGCCCCCTCCTCCTTGACACTTGGACGGCTCGGTCTTATCTCGGCGCTGTTAGCACTCCCCCATGGTGAGTGCCAACAACTTGCTATTCAGACCCATTCGGGGCGCTCGCCCCTCGTGTCAATCAAGGATACAGACAATGGCCAAAACCAAGTTCCGTCCGCTCCACGACCGCGTCGTCGTTCGTCGTGTCGAGTCCGAAGAAAAGACAAAGGGTGGCATCATTATTCCCGATACCGCCAAGGAAAAGCCGCAGGAAGGCGAAGTCGTCGCTGTCGGCACCGGTATCCGTGACGATTCCGGCAAGGTCATCCCGCTCGACGTCAAGGCCGGCGATCGCGTGTTGTTCGGCAAGTGGTCGGGCACCGAAGTCAAGGTCGACGGCGAAGACCTGCTGATCATGAAGGAATCCGACATCATGGGCATCATTGCCTGATTGTCTGATCCAATTCGCAATTTCTGACACACATGGGCCAAGGCCCGGGAGTTAAGAGACATGGCTGCTAAAGAAGTTAAATTCGGTCGTACCGCGCGCGAGAAGATGCTGCGCGGCGTCGACATTCTCGCCGATGCCGTCAAGGTGACACTGGGCCCGAAGGGTCGTAACGTCATCATCGACAAGTCCTTCGGCGCTCCGCGCATCACCAAGGACGGCGTCACCGTCGCCAAGGAAATCGAACTGGAAGACAAGTTCGAGAACATGGGCGCGCAGATGGTGCGCGAAGTCGCATCCAAGACCAATGATGTTGCCGGCGACGGCACCACGACTGCAACCGTGCTGGCCCAGGCCATCGTCCGCGAAGGCGGCAAGGCTGTCGCTGCCGGCATGAACCCGATGGACCTCAAGCGCGGCATCGATCTGGCCGTGACCGAAGTCATCGCCGATCTTCAGCGCAAGGCCAAGAAGATCAAGACCTCGGCTGAAGTCGAGCAGGTCGGTACGATCTCTGCCAACGGCGAAGCACAGATCGGCAAGGACATTGCCGAAGCCATGCAGAAGGTCGGAAACGAAGGTGTCATCACCGTCGAAGAAGCCAAGACCGCTGAAAGCGAACTTGAAGTCGTCGAAGGCATGCAGTTCGACCGCGGCTACCTGTCGCCTTACTTCGTCACCAACCCCGACAAGATGCTGGCCGAGCTGGACGACGTCTACATCCTTCTCCATGAGAAGAAGCTCTCGAACCTCCAGGCCATGCTGCCTGTGCTCGAAGCCGTGGTGCAGACCTCCAAGCCGCTGCTCATCATCTCGGAAGACGTTGAAGGCGAAGCCCTTGCCACTCTCGTGGTCAACAAGCTGCGTGGCGGCCTGAAGATTGCTGCCGTCAAGGCTCCCGGCTTCGGCGATCGCCGCAAGGCAATGCTCGAAGACATCGCCATCCTGACCGGCGGCCAGGTGATTTCCGAAGACATCGGCATCAAGCTCGAAAACGTGACCCTCGAAATGCTGGGCCGCGCCAAGAAGGTGTCGATCACCAAGGAAACCACCACCATCGTCGACGGCGCTGGCAAGAAGAAGGAAATCGAAGGCCGGATCACACAGATCAAGGCTCAGATCGAAGAAACTTCTTCCGACTACGACAAGGAAAAGCTGCAGGAACGCCTGGCCAAGCTCGCCGGTGGCGTTGCCATCATCCGCGTCGGCGGTGCAACTGAAACGGAAGTCAAGGAACGCAAGGACCGCGTCGACGACGCGCTCAACGCGACCCGCGCTGCCGTTCAGGAAGGCATCGTTGCCGGCGGCGGCACCGCACTGCTGCGCTCGTCGGTGAAGATCACCGTCAAGGGTGCAAATCAGGATCAGGAAGCCGGCATCAACATCATTCGTCGTGCCCTGCAGTCGCTGGTTCGCCAGATCGCGACCAATGCGGGCGACGAAGCTTCGATCGTTGTTGGCAAGATCCTCGACAAGAACCAGGAAAACTGGGGCTACAATGCCCAGACTTCCGAATATGGCGACATGATCGCCATGGGCATCGTCGACCCGGTCAAGGTCGTTCGCACGGCTCTGCAGAACGCAGCTTCGGTTGCCTCGCTGCTGATCACCACCGAAGCCATGATTGCCGAAATCCCGAAGAAGGATAACGGCGGCGGCGGCATGCCCGACATGGGCGGCATGGGCGGCATGGGCGGCATGATGTGATCTCCGCCCGGCGGGATGGCGGCTGATTCGCCTGCGGATCGGCCCGCCATCCATCGCCAGGCGAATGCAACCATAGGAAAGGGCGGTCTTCGGGCCGCCCTTTTTTCGTTTTCCCCCCGTAACGACGGATCAACATGGCGGAATCCAATTCGCAGACGAAATGAGTGCTTGCAAGTGACTTGTTTTTGAACAAGCATTACGTCATGACACGAAAGTAGCCGGCAATTTCGCAGCTGACGGCCTTGACGACCTGTTAACGGAAGCAATCCTAGTCTGGATGGCCGGTAAGATCATGGGGGCGTTGAACAGCCGTTCGGACAAAGCCATGTGTCTCTCTGTTAGCCGTCAATTGAATACCCGGCGAAGTTGCACACCTTACGTGTACCGCTGACGCCGACAGACACAATGGGCCGGGCACTTGCCGGTCATGACCGGGGTAAGTCTTGTTCAAGATCACGAAAACCGCGAATACGGGAGATTTTGGCGCGGTCGGCATGGAAAAGGCGCTGATGGACCAGGAAATGCTTGCCCATTATTGCGAGTTCAACAGCTGGACGGCTGACCTGCGCACGGGCATCTTCAACATCAGCGACGAGGCCCGAAGCCATCACGGGCTTTCGAGCGATGACAATTGCGGCCTGCTCAATCTCATTCGCTGCTACAATCCCAACGACCGCCATCACATTCTCGAACTGTTCGAAACCGCCTCGACATCGGGATCCGCGTTCTGCTTCTCGACAACCGTCACCCGGGCCGATGGAAGCCAGCAGCCGATGATGTGCGTGGGCGAGTCCTCGAACTTTGCCGACGACGGCGGCGGCTCCATGGCCGGCGTGTTCGTGTTCCCGCGTTTCAGGATCCCCTTTGCGGAGCAGGCGCGGAAACAATAGTGCATGTCGCCCGAAAGTGTGCGGCGGTTTCGGGACCACGCCATGCAGAATCAAAGAGCTAAGGCGCATCGCGCGAATCTGAATTCACGCGATGGGCCTTAGCATCCCCGGATCGCGGAGGCTTCGCGTCGCCGCAAGGAACTTGCCAGGCAGTTCGACTGACGCCCGATGACCGTTGCGGACCTTGCTCCGGCGGCTTGATGGTTCGCGCAGTGCCGCTTTTGCGGGTGAGGCATCGCGGCGAAACCGGCCATCCGGCCGCATTGGCGCCCGAGAAAAGACAATGCAGTCAAACTCCGGCTTCGTTTTGTGAACAATGAGTTGTTTGTTGTTTACCTTTCCGGCAAGACAGCAACCGGTTACACCAGCGCCATCTCGTCCTCGAAAGGAATTCTCCGCATGTCCAACAGCATCCAGCTTCTCGTCGCCCGCATCCTGATGAGCCTGATCTTCATTCCCGCCGGCTACGGCAAACTCACATCCGTGGCGGGCACAACCGGCTATATGGCCAGCATGGGCGTGCCGCTTCCCTCGATCAGCGTCTGGCTGGTGATCGCCGTCGAACTGCTGGGGGGTCTGGCCATCCTGGTCGGCTTCATGACACGCTATGCCGCCTGGGCCCTGGCTGCCTTCTGCGTCGCCTCCGGCGTGCTGGCGCATTATGTGCCCGGCGACCAGATGCAGATGACCAGCTTCATGAAGAACCTCGCCATGGCTGGCGGTTTCCTGGCGCTCGCCGTCGCCGGCGCCGGCTCGCTGTCCGTCGACGCCCGTCGCGCCTGACACCGTCACATCCGGAACATCAAGGCCCGGCGATCGCAAGATCGCCGGGCTTTTTCATTTGAGCCGCCGCTCAGGCGTCCGGATCAGGATTTTCCGACGTGCCGGTGAGCCTGGTGGCGAGCCAGCCGCCTAGAATCAACAGCGGCATGATGAAGGCCATCTCGATCCCGATCGAGGGCGCGACATCCTCGCCGCCGACGATCATCATGGTCAGGCCGATGGTCATCAGGGCCGTGAAGAACACCGCCACGATCGACGGCATGACGATGCCGCGAAAGAGCACGAAGTTCGGAAGCCGGGTGGAATAGCGACCCACCAGCGCCAGCAGCAGGAGCGAGGCAAACAGCAGCACTGCGCCAAGGACGATTTCCATCACGATTCTCCCACTGCACACATGTTCCCGGGCCCGGAACCAGTCAGGGGCCCTTACGACTGCAAGCATCCACCCGCCGGGACCGCCTCGGGCACCTGAAAGCCCGAGGACACCGGTGCCGGATTCATGCGTCAGCTGCAGAAAAAATCAAGTCCAATCTTGGCGTAGCCGATAATCAACCGAGGGAGGCGCTGATGCGGGCTATGGCCTCGGCAATGCGCGGATCGCTGGCGTGCTCGGGCCTGCGGGCGCGGACGAGACAAGCCTCGGATCTAAGGATGATGCCGTCATCGAGCACGCGCAGATGATTGGCGACGAGCGTCGAGCCGGTGGAGGTGATGTCGACGATGATGTCGGCGGCCCCCGATGCCGGCGCGCCCTCGGTGGCGCCGAGGCTTTCGACGATGCGGTAGAGCTGGATGCCGTGGCGGGTGGAAAAGAAGTTCTGCGTCAGCCGCCAGTATTTGGTCGCGATTGCCAGCCGTCGGCCGTGGCGGGCGCGGAAGTCGGCCGCGACATCGCCGAGATCGGCCATGGTGGTGACGTCATGCCAGATTTCGGGCACGGCGACAACGACATCGGCGTGGCCGAAGCCGAGCCGGGCGCAGATCTCGACGCGGCTGTCCGCCTGGGACAGGCCCTCGCGCACCAGGTCCTCGCCGGTGACGCCGAAATCGACGGAGCCGGCGCCGAGTTCGCGGGCGATCTCGGAGGCAGAGAGGAACGCCACCTCGGTGTCGTCGAGCCCCTCGATGCGCCCGCGATAGGAGCGGTCGTTGCCGACCGAGGTCACGTCGAGGCCGGCGCGGGCGAAGATGGCGAGGGCGTCGTCCTTCATGCGGCCCTTGGAGGGCAGAGCGATGGTGAGCGTCATGGCCGGCTCCTCGCCGCCTGGATGCGATCGAGCCAGAGCGAAAATCCCACCGCGGGGATCGGATCGCGGGCGCCGAGCAGTTCCATCATCCTGTCGAAGCGGCCGCCGCCGGCAAGGACCGGGCCACCCTCGCCCGCGGCGATCTCGAAGACCAGGCCGGTGTAATAATCGAGCGGCCGGCCGAAGGCGGCGCGCCAGGTCATCGAGCCGAGATCGGCGCCGACGGCCTTGAGCGCCTCCACCCGGGCGCCGAAGGCCCAGCAGGCCTGCGCGATGTCGAGACCCGCGCTTTCAGCGAAATCCGAAAGCGCCGCCTCGGCGTCCGCCAGCGGCGCCTCCAGCGCCAGGAAGCTGCGCAAGGCGGAAAGCGCCGCATCGGAGAGGCGGATTTCCTCGAGCTGACGTTTCTCGACCAGCCGGCGGGCGATCTCGGCGGGCGTGCGGCTGGCGTGCGTCGAGTAGCCGGTGGCTTCCATCACCTCGGTGATGTGGCTTGCCAGGCGGTCGGCGTCGCCCGCCTGCAGCAGGGCGGCGATGTCCGGATCGGTGGCGGTGGCGCTCTGCGGCGCGGCGAGCCGGGCGATCATGGCGTCGAGCGCCTGCTGGTTGCCGAAGGCGTGGATCAGCCGCTTTTGCCAGCCGACCGGCAGGCCAAGACCGGCGACGACCGCCTCGAACACCGCCTGGTCGCCCACAATCGTGCTGAGCGACGCATTCACGAGAGCTGAAAGCAGCGTGTGCGCCTCGGCGATGGCACGGGCATCGGCGCGGGCGAGATCGGTTTCGCCGAGATCCTCGATGCCGGCCTGGTAGAACTCATTGGAGCCGTCGCGGCGCTGGCGGAAGACCTGGCCGAGGTAGCAGTAGCGGCGCGGCGTGGCCACGCCCTCGGCGATGTGGGCGCGGCAGACGGGAATGGTGAATTCGGGCCTGAGGCAGAGGCTCTCGCCGGTCTCGCTTTCAGTGAGAAAGATGCGGCGGCGCAGATCCTCGCCGGCCATGTCGAGAAACGGCTCGGCCGGCTGGATCACCGGCGTGTCGACCCGCCCGGCGCCGAGCGACTCAAGCGCGCGGCCGAGATCGGAGGCGAAATCGGGGAGATTGGCGTGGGTCATAACAGCTATCCCTGCACAAGGCGCGATGTTTCCACGTCAGGCATCCCCGCCAATGGCGGCATCGGAGGCCTGTTCCAGCAGGATGCGTTGCACGGTCACGACCAGCTCCGCCTCGGCGACCAGATGCTCGCCGGCCTTGGCTTCGCGCCATTCGGAGTTGTCGGTGATGGTCTGGGCGATGCGCTTGCCCTCGATCAGGTCCTTGACGATGATCTGCCCTGCTTCTTTCTCGTTGCCGCCCTGGATGATGGCAATCGGCGAGCCGCGGCGGTCGGCGTAGCGCAGCTGCTTGGGGAAATCCTTGGGATTGCCCTGGAACAGCTCCACCGGGATCGTCGGGCCGAGCGGCTGGCCGTTTTCATCGAGCGGATTGAGGGCTGTGCGCAGCTCCTGCGCCATTTTCGCATAATCACCGATGCGGTCGCGATCCATGATGGTGATCAGGATCGGGCCGGAGATCTCGGAAGCGCCCAGTTTGCCGAGGTTCTTCAGCGCCGTCATCAGCCGCGAGACGCCGATGGAAAAACCCGTGGCCGGCACCGGCTGCCCCATGAAGCGCGAGACCAGCCCATCGTAGCGGCCGCCGCCGCCGACGGAGCCGAACTGCACCTTCTGGCCCTTCTCGTTGGTGACATCGAACAGCAGCTCGGCCTCGAATACCGGGCCGGTGTAGTATTCGAGACCGCGAATAACCGATGGATCGAGTTTGACGCGCTCTTCGACTTCCGTTCCGATCTTCACGTAACCCGCCGCGGCGGCCATTCGGTGAATTGCTATAAGTTCCTCAATGCCATCTTGGAGAGAGGCACTCTCACCTAAGAAGGAGAAGCCTTTCCGAACCTCATCGTATTGCCTGTCGGCGACTTCCGCTTCTTTGCCGAGGAATCGCGCAGCATCCGGGAAATAAGTCTCTGCGACGCGGGCCGCGAAATCACGGAACCGCCTTAAGTTGTCAATCTGAGATGATGTTAGGTTAGCGCCGGGCGTATAGTCACCTTCGCCTTCTTTACCGCCGTCCCAACGCCCCTCGCCCAATAGTCTTGCAACCTCTTCCCAAGCGAACTTGTCGAGTTTATCGAGCGAACGAAGCACCGTGAGCTTCTGTGCTGATTCCGTGATGCCGATGGCCTCCATCACTCCATCAAGCACCTTGCGGTTGTTGACGCGGATCACGTACTGGCCGCGCGGAATGCCGAGCGCTTCCATGGTGTCGGCCATCATCATGCACATTTCCGCGTCGGCCTGGACGCCGGGCGCGCCGACGATATCGGCATCGAACTGCATGAACTGGCGGAAGCGACCGGGACCGGGCTTCTCGTTGCGGAACACCCAGCCGGCGCGATAGGTGCGGTAGGGCAGCTGGATGTCGTTGAAATTCTCGGCGACATGGCGGGCGAGCGGCGCGGTCAGGTCATAGCGCAGCGACAGCCACTGCTCGTCATCGTCCTGGAAGGAGAAGACGCCCTCGTTGGGCCGGTCCTGATCGGGGAGGAATTTTCCGAGCGCATCGGTGTACTCGACCATCGGGGTCTCGACCGGCTCGAAGCCGAAGCGCTCGTAGACCTGGCGGATCTTGCCCATCATCAGGTCGGTGGCGCGGATGTCGGCGGGCGAGCGATCGGGAAAGCCTCGCGCCAGGCGGGCCTTGAGCTTCGACTGCTTCTTCTGTTTCTTGTCGGACATGAAAGGGCCTGCCGGATGGGGACGCGATGGTGTGCGCTTCTCCTAACCGACGGGCCCCCAAGCTGCAAGGCTTGGGCGAAGCCCGCGCTCCGCCCCGTGCCCCGTCCGCTCCCGGAAGGGGCCGGTCCGGCTCAATAATACGGCGACCGGCAGATACGCCGCGGGCCGTGATAGGGCTGGAAACTGTTGTCATACTGCCGGTAGGAGCGGTAGCGGTTGTAGCAGTATCGGACATGACTGGCGCTGAGATAGCCGGGCCGGACCACGACATGGGGCTGGCTGGCAATGGCGCCGCCGATAATGGCGCCGAGCGCGAAGGCTGCGGGCGGGAACCAGTAGCCATTGTGCCGACGATAGCCGTGACGGTGGTGGCGATAGCCGCGGTGGCCATTGTAATAGCCGTGATGGCGGTGGCGGTAAAAGCCGCGCCGGTGGTCACGGACCTGGATGACCTCGGGGGACTGGCCCTGCTGAATCGCGGGGGCGTGAGGCATCACCGGCAGGGCAGCGGCCGGCATCAGCGACGACAGCACGAAGGCTGCCGACACCAGAGACTTGATGATGAGACTGGACATGATGGTGGACTCCTCAAGTTCAAGGTTTTCGTGATGTCTCACGAAGCGCGTCGAACCGGCCTGCCCCGTCCCGGCGGTCACGATCAAGTCTCGTGATGACCCCGAATTCTCCAAACGCCCCGTCATTGTGGCGGCAGTCCGTCAATAGATCAAGATCGGAAAACCAATAGGCCTGGCGAATGGAAACTAGTCACGCACCGAAGCCGAAGCAACGCCCGCCAAGAGGTCAGAGGAACTAGCCTCGACAATCCCCCGCCGGACGCCGGCTGCACAGGATTTCCGCCCCACCGCCCGTATCCATTTGCACGCAATGAAATTTGATCTCAATCGCCGCCAACGCCGGACGGCATGACTATCACGCGGCTGTGCCGCGCATCTCTGCGCGGCATGCGACGACCCTGTGGCCGGGCGGGCGAAGCTCAAGGCTCACCTCGACCCGGCCTTCAGGATGGCTCAGTAGTACGGTGAACGGCATGCCTGCCGCGGTCCGTTGTACGGCTGGAAGGTGTTGTCGTACTGACGGTAAGACCGGTAGCGGTTTTCGCAGTAGCGAATGTGCTGCGGGCTCAGATAACCCGGCCGGACATTGGAGTTGTTGTTGATCGTGCCGCCGATGATCGCGCCCAGCGCAAAGGCTGCGGGCGGGAACCAGTAACCATTGTAGCGGCGGTAGCCGGCCCGACGGTCACGGTAGCCGCGGTGGCCGTTGTAGTAGCCATGGTTGCGATGGCGGTAGAAGCCCCGCCGACCATCGCGCACCTGGATCACCTGGGCGTTCTCTGTCAGCTGAAGCGGCTTCTGCGGCATGACCTGCGCGGCCGACACCGGAATGATCGCAGACAGGCAGATGGACGCCGCCAGCAGCGATTTGATTGCGAACTTGAGCATTGGACACTCCATGGATTAACGTTTGTCGTCCCTATGGACTGATAACGTCCTGATCAGGCTTCGGTTCCCTTGATCATGGGGGAAATTGCGATGCCAATCCGGCGCGGGCGGCCCCGTATCCGCCTGTGCCGCGCAACCCTGAAACGGCCGCCTCGCTGGCGACGGCCGAGCCCGCCCTGCAGCAAGTGTGTCTGCGAATGCGGCTAGTCCGACTCCAGCGCCATCGAGGAAAGACGCAGGTTGAGCAGCATGCCCGACTGACCGGATGGAGCGGCATCCTGGCTCGGCATCTTGTAGGCCCGCAGGACCAGTTGCGCGATCTCGTCCTCGACCGATTCGCGCTCGCTTTCGCTCATCTCCTTGAGGTCCGCCTCGGACATGTCGTGCTGCTCAAGATATCTCGCGCGGATCTGCTCGGCTTTGCTCATGTGGGCCCACTTGCTGAACTCCTCGATGACATCCCTGCCGCCCAAGTCACTGCGGTCGGCGCCGATCCTGGCCGGCGAGGTGGAGGGGTAGGCATTGCCGGTGAGGATGCTTGTCATGGCGCGCTCCTGCTCGCTGTCGCTCCGGCCCCGATGCCGAAGGCATTCGCGCTCATACCGCATCGGGCTTGCCCGTGGGTTGAGCGCCGGGCGTGGCGGCCCGAAGCCGTCGCAGTTCCGGCGTCTGCACGAACGTCCGGCGGCGGTGTCACGGTCGCCGGCCAGTCACCACCGCTCGGTCACGCACCCTGAGGGGGCACGGACGAAATACCGCCTGGAATCGGTCAACGGAGTTGCATCGCGCGCGCTCGCGGGGGGTGAGACCTGAGCGGCTGGCCCCGCGCTGCCCTTGTGCCGCGCACCATTCTGCTGGCAGCGTCCCGCCTTCCAGCCGCGGATTGCGGTCCGCAGGAGCGGCGTGACGCTGCAGCCGGCAACCGCGCCGGCGAACAGGGTGAAGGCTGGGCTGATCGGCATCGGGGCGTCCTTGTGCATCTCTCCGCCACGCATCGATACGTCCGACCCGGCACCGATGCTGTGCGTCTTTGCACACCGCGATGCTCCGGACGTCGGGCTGATGCGGTGGAAGCGACGGTCGGCCGCTCAACGCGAGCGCAGATGCCAGGTGAGCGCCAGGGCGATACAGTGGCCGAGCGGTTCGGCGGCCAGCGGCGCGTCCGGCGCGCAGATGATGGCGCGATTGCCCTCGAAGCAGAGATCGTCCGAATAGAGCCCGCGGAACGTCTCGACCAGATTGGTGTGACATATGAAGCAGAGCGCAACGCTTCCGTCGGTCCGGGCGCCCAGCCGCACGGACGAGCCGACGCGCCGTCTTTCCGGCGTGTAGCTGGGTTCGCCCCATTTGAGCGATTCCAAGAGGGGTCCGATCTCCGGCCGGGATGCGGCAGTGTCGAAGACCAGAGCGCGCAGCGCCAGCAGCCGATCGCGAAGCGGAGCGGCATGGCGATCGAAACCGGCCGCGACCTCGGCCGGCGGCGGCGACGCGACGGCGCGCGAGGCCGGATCAGGCGGGACGGACAAAATCCCGCCTGAGCTGTTCGATGCTGGGACGGCAGCAGCAGCCCTCGATGTGGTCGTTGACCATGCCCATGGCCTGCATGAAGGCGTAGATGGTGGTGGGGCCGACAAAGCTCCAGCCGAGCTTCTTGAGCTCCTTGGAGATGCGCACCGAGACCGCGGTCGTCGGGTTGGCACGCAGGGTCTGGTAATCAAAGACCTCCGGGCGGTCCTCCGGCCCTGGCTCGTGGCGCCAGAACCAGGCGC
Organism: Hoeflea marina; assembly: GCF_003182275.1. Classification (GTDB taxonomy): domain Bacteria; phylum Pseudomonadota; class Alphaproteobacteria; order Rhizobiales; family Rhizobiaceae; genus Hoeflea; species Hoeflea marina. Next base: position 272,353 of record NZ_QGTR01000002.1, on the reverse strand, counting down.
CGAGCGAGCCGTGCTCGGCCTCCATCTCGATGGCGCGCCGGGCATTGTTGATGGTGGAGACGATCTTGCCGCGATGGCGGACGATGCCCTTGTCCTCGAGCAGGCGCGCGATGTCGCCGTCGTCGAATTTCGCCACCTGGTGGAAGTCGAAGCCGGCAAAGGCCAAGCGGAAATTCTCGCGCTTGCGCAGAATGGTGAGCCAGGAGAGTCCGGACTGGAACCCCTCGAGGCAGATCTTTTCGAACAGACGGACATCGTCGGCGACCGGGCGGCCCCACTCATTGTCGTGATAGGCCAGATAGTCCGGAAGATTGCCGTGCCAGAAGCAGCGGACCTTGCCGTCGTCGCCGGTGACCAAGCCGTTCTCATGCGCCATGTGCCTGCCAATCCTCTCGTTAACCGCTGAATTTCCACATTTAACAGGATGATAACCGCGTTCCTCAACCGGCCGATAACCCTACCGGCAAGTTTAGCCGCAAAGCCGCATTTTATGAAACCCGATTCACGATTTGGTGGTGCGCCAGGCCCAGCATGGCTGCAATCCGGGCCGGCCCGACAGCCAGCCCATCCGTCCGACGAAAAGTGGAGAGTGCGTCCGATGAAACACCTTGCCCTGATGATGGCCACCGGCCTTGCCGCCGGGCTTCTGGCCCATTCCCTCACCCCGGCCGCCGCCGGCGAGCGCTACGGCCAGCGCCCGCCCGTGGTGCTCAGCCCCGACCTGTCCGCTCCCTGGGTGCTGCAGCTTCGCAGCCCGGCCGCGCCGCGCGGCGGCACCGTGGTCTACCGCTCGACGCGGCAGCCGGCCGCCCGGCAGGTGATGTACCAGCGGCCGCGCGGCGTCGCGCCGCAGCGGGTGGCCGCCGCGGGCACGGCGCGCAGCAAGCCTGCCGCACAGCCGCAGATCGACCAGCGCTTCCTGCCGCAGATGGTCCGCTACGACAGCGCCGAAAAGCCGGGCACCATCGTCATCGATACCAACAACAAATATCTCTACTACGTGACGGGCAACGGCCAGGCGCGGCGCTACGGCGTCGGTGTCGGCAAGCCCGGGTTCGAATGGGCGGGAACCCACCGCATCACCCGCAAGGCAGAGTGGCCGCAATGGAATCCGCCGGCCGAAATGATCACCCGGGTCCGGCTCAATGAAGGCCGCATCCTGCCCACGCACATGGAAGGCGGACCGGACAATCCGCTCGGCGCCCGCGCGATGTATCTGGGCTCGACGCTCTACCGCATCCACGGCACCAACGCGCCCTGGACCATCGGCCAGGCAGTGTCATCCGGCTGCATCCGCATGCGCAACGAGGACGTGGTCGATCTCTACGAGCGCGCCTCCGTCGGCGCCAAGGTCATCGTGATCTGAGGCTTGCTGCTACTTGCGGCTTCGAAATCGAACCCGGCATTTCCGAAGAAACGCCGGGTTTTTCAGCAGGCGCCAACGGGAAATTCACGATCTGTTGAAGCGCAGGCCGATTATTCTCCGCATTCAAGGTTGATCAACTGGCGCGAGATGGTAGTTTTGTGACTCGGGGACACCATACACTTATCGCAGAGGGACTTTCATGAGCCAATTCCGTTCCATCCTGACCGGCGCACTGGCAGCTGCCGTGATGCTTGCCACTCCGCTGGCGCCTGCATCGGCCCTGCCGATCGCGCCCGCTCCGGCGCCGGGGCTTGCGGCAGACGCCCTGCCGGTGATCCAGGTCTCGCAGTCCAAGCAGCCCAAGCCGGAATTCATGCGCCGCAAGGTGAGGCTGGTCACCGACGAACAGCCGGGCACCATCATCATCGATACCAACACCAAGTATCTCTACTATGTCCAGGGCCAGAACCGCGCCATCCGCTACGGCGTCGGCGTCGGCCGCGAAGGTTTCGGCTGGTCCGGCGTGGTCAAGGTCGGACGCAAGGCCGAGTGGCCGGACTGGCGCCCGCCAGCGACGATGATCGCCAGGGAACGTGCCAAGGGAAACAAGATCCCGGCCTTCGTCAAGGGCGGCCCCAACAATCCGCTCGGCGCCCGCGCCATGTATCTCTACAAGGGCGGCCGCGACACCATCTTCCGCATCCACGGCACCAACCAGCCCTGGACCATCGGCCAGAACATGTCATCGGGCTGCATCCGGATGATGAACAAGGATGTCGAACACCTCTATCAACAGGCGTCCATCGGCTCAAAGGTGATTGTCATCGGTCCGGGCAGCAAGCTCGGCGACAATTTCTACAACGACCGCGGCGTCGACATCATCAGCACGCTGTTCGGCGGCTGAGGCCTGCACGCCCGATCCAATCGCGCAGTCAAAAGCCCGGAGCGATCCGGGCTTTTTTCGTGGCCTGCGGGCCGCCCCCGCTCGGACAACGGTGTTCCGTCCCCTCGATCCCGATTGCGTCGATTTCCGCTTCGCCGGAAGATGTCGCTGTCGCCATAGCCCGAGGGTTTCATGCGCCCCCACTCACCCCGGGATTCACACATCTGCGCAGCGCAACGATCCCCTTACCTGCAATTTCTAGCGCTTAACTTCGTTAAGACGCTGAAATTGCTTCCTCTCCCCCGGTGGGAGAGGATACAAAATCACAGCCTTGGGCCGTGAGGTCCAAGCTGTAGATTTTGTCGGTGAGGGGGGAGATGACGGCGGTTGAGCCGTACAAGGAACCGAGCCGCGCCGCCTGACCGGACGTTTCCGGAATGCCCCCGGGATGTTGCAGCTACTCTGCCGCAACCGCTGCCCTGTGGCCGGCCTCCGGCAATCCCGCCGGGCGCTTGCCGCCATAGACCCAGTCGAGCAGTTCCACAGTGTGGATGATGGGAATGGCGGTGCCGCCGGCGATCTGGGTCATGCAGCCGATATTGCCGGTGGCGATGAGATCGGGTCTGGTGCGCTCGATGTTCTTGACCTTGCGGTCGCGCAGCGTGCGGGCGATCTCGGGCTGCATGATGTTGTAGGTGCCGGCCGAGCCGCAGCAGAGATGGCCTTCGGGCGGATCCTTGACGGTGAAGCCGGCCGCGCGCAAGAGCGCCTTGGGCTGCAGCGTGATGCCCTGCCCGTGCTGCATCGAGCAGGCGGAATGGTAGGCGACGACGAGGCCCGCGCCGTTGACCGGGGCCGGCATGTCGATTGTGGCGAGGTATTCGGTGATGTCCTTGGCGAGTGCCGAGACCCGCGCCGCCTTCTCGGCATAGGCGGCATCCCCGCGCAGCATGAAGCCGTAGTCCTTGATCGTGGTGCCGCAACCCGATGCGGTGATGATGATGGCGTCGAGGCCGCCATTGTCGATGAGCCTGGTCCAGGCGTCGATGTTCTTTCGCGCCGCCTCCAGCGCGTCACCCTCGCGGCCCATGTGGTGGACGAGCGCGCCGCAGCAGCCCTCGCCTTCCGGCACCACCACCTCGACGCCGATGCGGTTGAGCAGCGAAATCGTCGCCTCGTTGATGCCGGGCTTGAGCACAGGCTGGGCGCAGCCGGTGAGGATGGCAACGCGGCCGCTTCTTGTGCCGGCTGCGGCATGGGTGGCGGGTCTGGCGAATTCCGAAGGTTCGGGAACCGAGGCGGGCGCCAGTTGCAGCATGGCGGCGAGCGGACGCAGCGGCTTGATGGCGGCGAACAGCGGCGCGAAGGGGCGGCCGAGGCGTGCGGCATGGAGCGAGGCGCGGAAGCGGCCGGGATGGGGCAGCACCAGCGCCAGCAGACCGCGGATCATCCGGTCGGCGAGCGGCCGCCTGTAGGTCTTTTCGATATGGGCGCGGGCGTGGTCGACCAGGTGCATGTAGTTGACGCCGGATGGGCATGTGGTCATGCAGGCAAGGCACGACAGGCAGCGGTCGATATGGGTGACCACCTGCCTGTCGGCGGGACGGTCGTTCTCCAGCATGTCCTTGATCAGGTAGATGCGGCCGCGCGGGCTGTCGAGCTCGTTGCCGAGCGTCACATAAGTGGGACAGGTCGCGGTGCAGAAGCCGCAATGGACGCATTTCCTGAGGATCTTCTCGGATTCCGCCACGCCTGAGTCGGCCAGCTGCTCGGCTGTGAAATTGGTCTGCATGTCACTCTCGCTCCCGCATGCGCATTTCATCCCGGCCGGTTCTCCCGGCAAGGTCACTCACGACCTTTCGGCGGTCGTGCGGCCGCTCAGATCCACCAGCTTTCCGGATTGGCGACCGGCTCGTTGCGGCCGATCTTCTGCAACCCGATGATGCAGCGGACAATGACCCAGATGACCACCGCGATTATCAGCAGGAAGCCGACGCCGATGATCATCAGAAACGAGGCCACCAGCGAGTAGAGCAGCCCGATCCAGAAGGTGCGGATGGCCCAGGTGTAGTGGGTCTCGATCCAGGGCGCCGACTTGCCGCGGTTGATGTAGGCCATGACGATGCCGACCAGTCCGGTGAGTCCGATGACAAAGGATGCGAGATACAGGATGTAGATGACCTGCATATTCGTCTTGCCCGGCTCGAGCCAGCGGTCGGTCGGGCGGATGATCGGGTCGTCTTCCGGATTGGACATGGCAGGCTCCTGTGATCAGAGGGACAATGCGGCCAAGAGCGTATCACACACCGGCCAGCATGCGACCGGGGTTGAGAATGGCTTGCGGGTCGAACTGGATCTTGAGGCGGCGGGTGAGCGCCTCGAGCGGCGGCGACAGCGGCTCGAAGACGGCCACGGAAGAGCGGGTGGCGGCGTTGGCGCGAACCAGTTGGGCGTGGCCGCCGCCGAGCGCCTTGACGAAGCCACGGATCAGCTCCGGCTCCGGGTCCTGCTCCATCGCCAGCCAGACCAGGCCGCCCTGCCAGTCGTAAAAAGCGTCGACGCCGGTGTGCAGCCGCAAGGCCGCGACCAGTTGCTCGCCCGCCATCGGCGCCAGCGAGACCCGCCACACCGGCTTCCCTGGCCGGTCGGCGAACGGCTTGACGTCGCGGATCTCGCGCCAGAGCTGGCTGGTCTCGTCGGCGTCGAGCACGGCGACCGTGCCATGGCCGGCCATCACCGCCTGCAGCGCCTCGGATCGGACCGCGACCGACGGCGTCAGGCCCTCGAGCCGGAGCACCGTGGCAGGCCCGCCCGTGAGCCGGCCGTCCAGGAAGGCGCGGACCAGGCTCTCGGGCAGATGAGCGGCGCCGGAGCATTCCACCGGCAGCGCCATCGCGGCGGCCATCGCATGGGCGGCCTCCGCGTCGTTGAGGCCGCCGACGACGATGGTGACGGCTGCCTCGGGCCGCGGCAGCACCTTGAACGTGACCTCGCAGATGACCCCCAGAGTGCCCCAGGAGCCGGCCATCAGCTTGACCAGATCGAGGCCGGTGACGTTCTTCATCACCCGGCCGCCGCTCTTGACGATATCGCCCGAGCCATTGACGAAGCGGACGCCGAGCAGGCTGTCGCGCGCCGCGCCGGCGCTGAGCCGCCTGGGGCCGGAGACATTGGCGGCAAAGACGCCGCCGATGGTCGGTTCTCCTGTCGAGCCGAGCAGGCCGCGGTGGTCCATCGGCTCGAAGGTGAGCATCTGGTTGTTGGCGGCGAGCGCCGCCTCGATCTCGCTCAACGGCGTGCCGGCGCGAGCCGTCATCACCAGTTCGGCGGCGTCGTAATGGGTGATGCCCGAAAGGCGGGCGACCGACAGCGCGGAGGCGGCCCGCACCGGGCGGCCGAGGCCGGCGCGGGTGCCGCCGCCGACAATCTCGAGCGTGGTGTTTGCGGCAGCGGCCTCACCGACCATGCGGGCGACATCGGCCTCGGTCTCGGGGTGGAGCATGGACAACCCGCTCATGCGGCGGGCCTGGTTTCGAGGCTGTCCGGCCTGCCGTCGAGCGGGAACACCTTGGACGGGTTGAGGATCCAGTTCGGATCGAAGGCGGAGCGGGCGCGCATCTGCTGGTTCAGGTCTGCCTCGGCATATTGATGCCGCATCAGGTCGCGCTTCTCGATGCCGACGCCGTGCTCGCCGGTGAGGCAGCCGCCGGCGTCGACGCAGAGCCTGAGGATGTCGTTGCCGGCCATTTCCGCCTTCATCCGCTCGTCCTCGTTGTTGGCGTCGAACAGGATCAGCGGATGCATGTTGCCGTCGCCGGCATGGAAGACATTGGCGACGCGCAGGCCGTAACGGGCGATGATCTCGCCGGTCTTCCTGAGCACATAGGAGAGCTGGCCGAGCGGAACCGTGCCGTCCATGCAGATATAGTCGGAGATGCGGCCGGTGGCGCCGAAGGCGGACTTGCGGCCCTTCCAGATGGCGGCCGCCTCCAGCGCCGACTGGCTCTCCTTGACGGTCTTGACGCCGTGGCGGCGCGCGATCTCGATGATGCGGGCGAGCATGGCGTCCATTTCCGCCTCGGAGCCTTCGACCTCGACGATCAGCAGCGCCTCCACATCCATCGGGTAGCCGGCCTTGGCGAAGGCCTCGCAGATGTCGATGGCCGGCTTGTCCATGAATTCGATGGCGACCGGAATGATGCCCGCGCCGATGACATCGGTGACGCAGGCGCCGGCGGCCTCGGAGCTGTCGAAGCCGAAGAGCACCGGACGGGCGCCCTCGGGTTTTGCCAGAAGGCGCACGGTCGCCTCGGTGACGATGCCGAGCTGGCCTTCCGAACCGCAGATCAGGCCGAGCAGGTCGTAGCCCTCGGCATCGAGCGCCTTGCCGCCGATGTCGACAATCGAGCCGTCGAACATCACCATGCGCACGCCGAGCAGATTGTTGGTGGTCACGCCGTATTTGAGGCAATGCGCCCCGCCTGAGTTCATGCCGATGTTGCCGCCGATGGTGCAGGCGAGCTGGGAACTCGGATCGGGGGCGTAGAAGAAGCCGTCGGCATCGACAGCCTGGCTGATGTTGATGTTGGTCACGCCAGCCTGCACCACGGCCGCGCGGTTGGGATAATCGACCTCGAGAATGCGGCTCAACTTGGAGACGCCGATGACGACGGCATCCTCCTGCGGAATGGCGCCGCCCGACAGCGACGTGCCGGCGCCGCGCGGCACCACCGGAATGCCCTCGCGGCTGCAGTATCTGAGCAGCGCCGAGACCTGCGCCGTGGTTTCCGGCAGCGCGACGGCGAGCGGCAGCCGGCGATAGGAGACGAAGGCGTCGGTCTCGAAGGGCGCCAGCTCGCGCGGCTCGGTGACCAGGCATTCGGCCGGCAACAGATCGGCGAGATCGGCAATGATCGCCGCGCGCCGGCCGATGATGGCCGGATTGGGCACCTGAAACTCGATCAGCTCCGCCATGGCGTCCTCCTGGCGCCGTGCCGGGCTCACACCCGGTACCGCACGCATGTTGAAGTGGTCCTAATTGTTTACCACTGAAAAAGCGGCATCGCAATCACCCGGTCGATTTTCGGACCGGTCGCGCCAATCTGACAAAGCGCGGACCGGAATGCAAATCGCGTGACTTTTACGCGAGGGCTGTCCAGAGTTGCGTTGAGCACGGCGCGGCAAGCAAAGAGCCTGAGATGGACCATATCGAAGATCTGGAGATATTCGCCCGCGTGGTCGAGACGGGATCACTTTCGGCGGCAGGGCGCGAGCTCGGATTTTCGCCGGCTATGGTCTCCAAAAGACTGAAACGGCTCGAGGATCAGCTCGGCACGCGGCTGATGCAGCGGACGACGCGGCAGATCTCGCTGACCGAGGCCGGCCAGGGTTTTCACGAGCGGGTGCTGTCGATTCTCGCCAGCATCGAGGAGGCGCGGGATTTCGTGTCCCGCCGCTCCGGCCAGGCGCGCGGCATGCTGAAGATCTCGGCCCCGACGTCCTTCGGGCGGATGCATATCGCGCCGCACATGAACGCCTTCATGCAGGCCAATCCCGGTCTCGGCGTGCAGTTGATGCTCAGCGACGATTTCGTCGACATTGTCGGCCAGGGCCACGATCTGGCGATCCGAATCGGCGAACTGAGCGAATCGAGCCTTGTGGCGCGCAAGCTGGCGCCGGTCCGCCGCATTTTGTGCGCCTCACCCGCCTATGTGGCCCGGCACGGATGTCCGCAATCGCTTGCCGACCTCGCCGACCATATCTGCCTGCCGCCACACAACAATGATGTCTGGAAGCTGGAAGGCCCGGAGGGCCCGGTGCTGGTGCGGCCTTTGGGGCCGCTGCAGACGAATTCCAGCGAGGTGATCCGCGAGGCGGTGATTTCGGGCGCCGGCATTGCGCTCAGATCGACCTGGGACATCGGTCCTGAACTGGTCGGCGGCCGGCTGGTGCAGGTACTGCCGGAGTTCGAGAGCTCGCGCAACGTGGCCATCCACGCGCTCTATGCGAGCCGGCAGTTCCTGCCGGCCAAGGTGCGGGTGTTCATCGACTATCTGGCTGGCCTCTACGGCCCCTCGCCGTACTGGGAGAGGCCCGCTGCGGCGCCCGCGTCGGGGCCGGAGAGCGGTGCCGCCGCGGCCCGGTGAAGGTTCCGGACAATCCGCAGCGATGGCAGGGGTGCGGCCCATGCCCCCACTTTCCGAAAGGGCCTCGGCATCGTCTCCATCGCGGATGCCGGAGGAACTGGCGCATTTTTCGGACCAGTCGCGGGCGCAAAGCCGGCAATTCGGCCGATCAATGGATAAAAATATTGACCACCTTTCCCGCCTCTTGATACCGTCGCCTGACAGAAAGCAGGAATCCCCATGCCGACAGACATTTTCGCGCGGATCGAACACAGCCGGACGGCCGACGAGGTGGTGCTGCAGATCGAGATGCTGGTGCTCGAGGGAATCCTGCGGGTCGCCGACCGGCTGCCCGGCGAGCGGGAACTCGCCAAGCAGTTCGACGTCTCGCGGCCGATCCTGCGCGAGGCGCTCAAGGTTCTGGAAGGCCGCGGGCTGCTCACCACCCAGCATGGGGGCGGCACCTTCGTCGCCGACGTCATCGGCCAGGTGTTCACCCGGCCGGTGATGGAACTGATCGCCCGGCACCAGAAGGCGACCCACGACTATCTGGAGTACCGGCGCGAGATGGAGGGAATCACGGCGGAATTCGCCGCCCGCCGCGCCACGGAGGCAGACAGGGCGCTGCTCAACCGCATCATCACGGCGATGAAGAACGCCCATCTCAAGGACGATTTCGAGGAAGAGGCCGCACTCGACGTCGAATTCCACAACGCCATCGGCGAATGCGCCCACAATCTCATCCTGCTGCACACGCTGCGCTCCTGCTACCGGCTCTTGTCGGAGGGCGTGTTCTTCAACCGCGCCATGGTCTACAACCTGCCAGGCGCGCGCGAGCAACTGCTGGCGCAGCATGTCGCCATCTATGAGGCGGTGGTGGCGGGCAATCCGGACGCCGGGCGCCGTGCCGCCCAGGCGCACATCGACTTCGTGACGAAGGCCATGACCGACGCCGAACGATCCGGCGATTGGGAACGCGTATCGAAACTGCGGCTGCGCCAGCGGCTGCCCGATCTTGCCATGCTCGGCACGCGAAAGAGCAAACCGACGGAGGCAGCTGAGTGACATCGAATGCAATGAACGCGGCGAAACGGCCCCAGGTGGGACTGTTCGCCACCTGTCTCGTTGACCTGTTCCGCCCCTCGGTGGGCTTCGCCTCGGTCAAGCTGATCGAGGATGCCGGCTGCGACGTGCATGTGCCGGTGGCGCAGACCTGTTGCGGGCAGCCCGCCTACAACTCCGGCGACCGGGCCGACACGCGCGAGATCGCCGAGCAGGTGATCGAGGCGTTCGAGGGTTTCGACTTCGTCGTAGCCCCCTCCGGGTCCTGCGCATCGATGCTGAAGAAGCATTATCCGGGTCTGTTCGCCGGCGATGCCGCCTGGGAAGACCGCGCAAGGAAATTCTCGGAGAAGTGCCATGAGCTGGTGTCCTTCCTCGCCGACGTGATGATGGTGCGCAACACCGGCGCGTCGCTCGAAGGCAGCGTCACCTATCACGATTCCTGCTCCGGCCTGCGCGAGCTCGGCGTCCGCGAGCAGCCGCGCAAGCTGCTGGCCCAGGTCAGGGGCGCGGACCTCAAGGAAATGACCGACTCCGACGTCTGCTGCGGCTTCGGCGGCACGTTCTGCGTCAAGTATTCCGACATCTCCAATGCCATCGTCACCAAGAAGGTGACCAACATCGACGCCTCCGGCGCCGACATGCTGCTGGCGGGCGATCTCGGCTGCCTGATGAACATGGCCGGCAAGCTCAAGCGCATCGGCTCGAAGGTCGAGGTGCGGCATGTGGCCGAGGTGCTGGCCGGCATGACGGACAAGGCGCCGATCGCCGGCGGCGGCAAATGACGGGACCGGGAGAGCGCAGATGGAACTGACATCCAACAGGTTCAAGCAGAACGCGTCGAAGGCGCTTGTCGATGCGCAGTTGCAGAAGGCGCTCGGCAATGTCGAGAAGGGTTTTATCGCCAAGCGGCAGAAATCGGCCGACGCGCTGCCGGAGTTCGATGCGCTCAGGGACAATGCCCGCGACATCAAGAACCATGTCCTCGCCCATCTCGACCTCTATCTCGAAGCCTACGAGACGAAGGTGACGGCGGCGGGCGGGCATGTGCACTGGGCCGAGACGGCCGAGGACGCGCGCCGCATCGTGCTCGACATCTGCAAGCGGGTGGGCGCCCGCACGGTGACCAAGGGCAAGTCGATGATCACCGAGGAGATCGCGCTCAACGATCACCTCACGGCCAACGGCATCGAGCCGGTCGAGACCGATTTGGGCGAATACATCATCCAGCTGCGCGGCGAGCATCCGAGCCACATCATCGCCCCGGCGGTGCATCTCAACAAGGATCAGGTGGAGAGCGATTTCCGCCGCGTGCACACCCATCTCGACGCCGGCCGCGATCTTTCCGAGCCGGTGTCGCTGCTCAGCGAAGCGCGCGAAGTGCTGCGGCAGCGCTATTTCGCGGCCGATGTCGGCATCACCGGAGCCAACTTCCTCATCGCCGAGACCGGCACCTCGGTCATCGTCACCAACGAGGGCAACGGCGATCTCACCCAGACGCTGGGCAAGGTGCATGTGGTGGTGGCCTCGATCGAGAAGATCGTGCCGACACTTGAGGACACCAGCCAGATCCTCCGCGTGCTGGCGCGCTCGGCCACCGGCCAGGACATGAGCGTCTACACGACGTTTTCCACCGGGCCGAAGCGGCCGGAAGATCCCGACGGCCCGGACGAATACCATGTGGTGCTCCTGGACAACGGCCGTTCGGCGATGCTCGGCACGGAATACCAGGACATGCTGCGCTGCATCCGCTGCGGCGCCTGCATGAACCATTGCCCGGTCTACCATGCGGTGGGCGGACACGCCTACGGCTCGGTCTATCCGGGCCCCATGGGTGCGGTGCTGACGCCGTCATTGAACGGCATCGACGAGACCGGGCAGTTGCCCAATGCCTCCACCTTCTGCGGTCGCTGCGAGGCGGTGTGTCCGATGCGGATCCCGCTGCCGAAGATGATGCGTCACTGGCGCGAACGCGAGTTCGAGCGCAACCTGCAGCCGGCCGTCGCCCGCTACGGGCTCAAGGCCTGGGCGTTCTTCGCCAAGCGGCCGAAGCTCTACCGGCTGTTTGCCGGCATGGGCATGCCGGTTCTGTCGATGATGGGCGGCGCCAGCCACCGCTTCCGCTCGCTGCCGCTGGCCGGCGGATGGACGAAATACCGCGACCTGCCGGCGCCGGAAGGCAAGACCTTCCAGCAGCAATGGGCCGAGCGGCAGTCGCGCAAGCCGGAGGCCGCGTGATGGATGACGCCAGGTCGACGATCATGCAGAAGATCCGCACCGCCATGCGGGTGTCCGCCGGAGACGCCGAGCGCAACGCCACGGTCGACGCGCGGCTGTCGCAGGCGCCGAAGGGCATTGTGCCGATGCGCGGGCAATTGCCGCAGCCCGGGCAGGTCGACCTGTTCGAGGAAATGGCGACCCGGTTCAACGCCACGGTCAGCCGGGTCGCCGGCTACGGGCAGGTGCCGGCCGAGGTGCTCGCCTATCTGCGCGGCCACAACCTGCCGGCAGCGATCCGGGTCGGCGCTGACGCGCGGCTCGGCCAGGCGGGCTGGGAGCGCGAGAGGACGCTGGAAGTGCTGCACGGATTCTCCGACGGCAATGATCTTGCCGGCGTCAGCCATGCGCTCTCCGGCATTGCCGAGACCGGCACCCTGGCGCTCGAATCGGGACCGGACAATCCGACGACGATCAACTTCCTGCCCGAGCACCACATCGTGGTGGTCAGGGCGGGAGACATCCGCGGCGACATGGAGGCGGTGTGGGAGATGCTGCGCGGCAAGCACGGCAAGGGGCAGATGCCGCGCGCCTTCAACCTGATCACCGGCCCATCACGGTCGGGCGACATCGAGCAGACCATCCTGCTTGGCGCGCACGGGCCGCGGGCGCTGCACATCATCATCGTGGAGTGAGGCGGCCCACCAGCACAAGTCAGAGGCGCCGCGCCAGACATTGCTAGCACATTTCGCTTGCATTTTGGTGCTTCGGTTGCCTATATTGCTTGCATGAACAGCAAGCACAGGAAGACCCTGGACCTCGTTTTCAAGACCCCGGCTTCGGGCACGATCGAATGGGCATCTGTCGAAAGCTTGCTGATTGCGGCTGGAGCGAGGGTGATCGAGGGCAGCGGTTCGCGCGTCCGGTTCGAGAAGGACGGTGTGATTGCCACCTTCCATCGGCCGCACCCGGCAAAGGAAGCCAAGCGCTACCAGGTCCGGGACGCCCGCGAGTTCCTGATCCAGATTGGAGTAACGCCATGAACGCAATGAGCTACAAGGGATATTTTGCGCGTGTCGATTTCGATGCGGAAGACGAGATCTTTGTCGGACGCATTGCCGGCATCAGTGACGTGGTCGGCTTCCATGCCGAAAACGTGGCTGAGCTGAAGTCGGCCTTTTATGAAGCAGTCGACGATTATGTCGAGGCATGCGGCAAGGTCGGCAAGGAGCCGCAAAAGCCGTACTCGGGCAAGGTCATGTTCAGGGTGAAGCCCGAGACGCATCGCCGGGCGGCAATCGCCGCCGAAATGGCCGGGAAAAGCCTGAACCAGTGGGCGGAAGATCTGCTGGACGAGGCAACCGAGAACTATCCCTGAGCGCGACCCAGACGCGGCTTGACCACTGCCGGATTCTGGGGCTTGCTCGGGCGATAATAAGCCATTCCGGAGTCCCGCCATGCCCGTCAGCCTTGAGCATTATCTTGCGTTCGTTGCCGCCAGCCTGATCCTGCTGGTCATTCCCGGACCGACCATCATCATGGTGATCAGCCAGGCGTTGGCGCATGGGCGGCGGGTGGCGCTGGCAAGCGTGGCCGGTGTCGGACTTGGCGATCTCATCGCTACCTCGCTGTCGCTGGCCGGCGCCGGCGCACTTCTCGCCACTTCGGGGACGCTTTTCTCTGTGCTGAAGCTCATCGGCGCTGCCTATCTGATCTGGATCGGCTTCAAGATGTGGCGGGCGCCGGTGATGATTCCCGATGTCGCGGTGGAGGCAAACGCCCCGGCGGTGCGGCCGATGACGATCTTTCGCGATTCGTTTCTGGTCACGGCGCTGAACCCCAAGGGAATCCTGTTCTTCGTGGCCTTCGTGCCGCAATTCATCGATCCCGCCCGGCCCTATCTGCCGCAGGCGGCCATTTTCGTCGGAACATTCACGGTGCTCGGCATCGCCAACGCCATCGCCTTCGCGCTGGCCGCCGACCGGGCCCGGCGGGCGGTGCGACGTCCGGGTGTGCTGAGGACCGCCACACGGGCGGGCGGCTCGCTGCTGATGATGGCGGGGCTGGCGGCGGCGCTGACCCGGCGCACGGCCTGAAAATGCCCTATCGCAACCGGGTCGATCCCGGCGGAGACCTGCATGCGGTCAGCGATCGTGGCATGTTGTTCGGCAATCGCGGCTGCATCCACAATGCCAGGGGCGAGATCACCCGCAAGCCTCCGGTCGACCGCTGGATCATCTGCCTCACTGAGTTCAAAGGGTGGCGGCGCAGGCTGCTGCAGCCGGGGCAATACACCGAACTGTTCTTTCTCGACGAGCTCACAGCGCTGGCCGCCGGCCACCGGCCCTGCTTCCTGTGTCGGCGCGAGGACGCCAACCAGTTCCGGGTGGCCATGGCCTCCGTGCGCGGCGTGGCGCATCTGTCGGCCGACGAGATCGACCGGATCCTCAAGCCGGAGCGAGCCTTGCCGGCGGACGATCCCCGGCGGCGGATTTCGCTCTTGGATATCGGCGCCCTGCCCGACGGCGCCATGCTGCGGCAGGACGGTCAATACCTGCTCAAGCTTGGCGGGGCGCTGCTGCCCTGGTCATTCGGCGGCTATGGAGCGGGGCGCCCGCTCGATGCAATGGATGCCGCGCCGCTGTGGCTGGTGACGCCGCCCTCAAGCGTGGCTGTTCTGAAGGCCGGATATGCGCCGCTGTTTCACCCCAGCGTCAAACAGCCCACGGCTTGATCTTCGCCTCCGCTTCGGCAAGAACTCTGCCATGCGCGCCAATTACAAACTGCAACGCCTGTTTCTCGATCAGCCCCTCGCCACTGGCGGACGGGTGACGCTGTCGCGCGAGCAGGCACATTACCTGTTGACCGTGCTGCGCCAGCCTGATGGCGCCAGGGTGCTCGTCTTCAATGGCAAGGACGGCGAATTCTCCGCCACACTGCGCCCGGAGGGCCGCAAGGCGGCGAGCCTCGAGATCAACGAGCAGACACGACCGCAGGATCCGCCCTCGCGGCTCGACTTCCTGTTCGCGCCGCTGAAGACGGGACGGCTCGAATATCTTGTCCAGAAGGCGACCGAGATGGGCGCCCGAACCATTCGCCCGGTGATGACCGACCACACCCAGATGAGCAGGCTCAAGGACGAGCGGCTGGCAGCCAACATCATCGAGGCGGCCGAGCAATGCGGCAATCTCGCCATTCCCGAACTTGTCGAGCCGGCGCGGCTCGATCAGCTTCTGGACGGCTGGGATCCGGCGCGGCGGCTGATCTTCTGCGACGAGAGCGCTGCCGGCAACAACCCGGCGAAAATCCTCTCGGCGATCGAGGAGCGCGACCTGGCGCTGCTGATCGGTCCCGAGGGCGGGTTTTCGGAGCGCGAGCGGGCCATGCTGCATGCCCTGCCCTATGTGACGGCCATTCCGCTGGGACCGCGAATCCTGCGCGCCGACACCGCCGCGGTGGCGGCGATGGCGGCGGTGCAGATGCTGGCCGGAGATTGGTGAGCGAGGAAATGGGGTGCCCGCGGCACCGGTTCAAGGGCCGCCGCGCATCAATGATGATTGACCCGAGGTTCAACCCTTTTCACTTGCGCAAGCGCGAAATCCGGTCCAATCAGCCTCAACAAGACCACGTCCGCCTGCCCGGGCGGTGAACCAGACCCAACGGATCCGCCATGGCTCGCGACACCACCGACGACACGCTGATCAGCTCGTTCGACGAGCTCGTCGCCCATATGGCGGAAGGCAACAAGCCGCGCGACAAGTGGCGCATCGGCACCGAGCACGAGAAGTTCGTGTTCTTCAAGAAGGACAACTCCCCGGTTCCCTACGAGGGCGAGCGCTCGATCAAGGCGCTGCTCGACGGCATGACGACGATGCTGGGCTGGGAGCCGATCATCGATGCGGGTCACATCATCGGCCTGGTCGAACCCACCGGCCAGGGCGCCATCAGCCTCGAGCCCGGCGGCCAGTTCGAACTTTCCGGCGCGCCGCTCGAAACAATCCATCAGACCTGCAGCGAATCCAACGCCCATCTGGCGCAGGTGCGCGAGATCGCCGAGCCGCTCGGCATCGGCTTTCTCGGCCTCGGCGGCAGTCCGAAATGGACCCGCGCCGAAACCCCGCGGATGCCGAAGTCGCGCTACGACATCATGACCAACTACATGCCGAAGGTCGGCAGCCAGGGCCTCGACATGATGTACCGCACCTGCACGATCCAGGTGAATCTCGATTTCTCGTCGGAAGCCGACATGCGCCGCAAGATGCAGGTGTCGATGAAGCTGCAGCCGCTGTCCACCGCGCTGTTTGCCTCCTCGCCGTTCACCGAGGGCAAGCCCAACGGCCTGCAGTCCTGGCGCGGCGATATCTGGCGCGACACCGACAACAACCGGTCCGGCCAGCTGCCGTTCGTCTATTCCGACCAGTTCGGCTTTGCCGACTATGCCGAATGGGCGATGGACATCCCGATGTATTTCGTCATTCGCGACGGCCATTATGTCGACGCGACCCATGTCACCTTCCGCCAGTTCATGAACGGCGCGCTGAAGAATGAGCTCAAGCAGCCGCTGCCGACCATGGGCGACTGGACCAACCATCTCTCGACGCTGTTCCCGGACGTGCGGCTCAAGCGCTTCCTCGAAATGCGCGGTGCCGACGGCGGGCCGTGGCGCCGCATCTGTGCGCTGCCTGCCTTCTGGGTCGGGATGCTCTATGACGAATCGGCGCTCGCCGAGGCGGAGGCGCTGACCCGCGACTGGACGCTCGAAGAGGTCAACGCCATGCGCAACGAGGTGCCGCGTGACGGGCTCAAGACCCTGTTCCGCGGCCAGCCCATGCGCGACATGGCGCGCGAAGCGCTGGGCATTTCCCGCCGCGGGCTGGTCAGCCGGGCACGGCTCAACTCCGAGGGCAATGACGAAAGCCATTTCCTGGCGCCGCTGGAGGAATCGGTGGCGCGCGGCACGACGATGGCCGAGGAAATGCTCGCCCTCTACAACGGCCGCTGGAACCAGTCGGTCGAGCCGGCCTTCACCGACTACGCCTTCTGAGACGCGGGCCAGCCGGCCCTACGGATCGGACGGATATGCGCGCGCGGGCCGTGCGCTCCCTGCCCGCCGCGAACGGGGCGCCGGGCCCGGGGCCGGGCGCATCGGATTGGCCTTTGCAGCCATCAGACAGTGGGTATAGGCTCTCTCCAACGCGTCGTTTCGCGCCCGGAGGAGAGAGACCATGATGCCGTTGTTTGACATGATGATGAACGCCCAGAATGGCGAGGCCATTCAGATGATGGCGCGTCAGTTCAATCTCAACAGGGAACAGGTTGAAAAGGCGATGGCGGCGCTGATGCCGGCATTCTCGACCGGTCTCAAGCGCAATGCGGCCAATCCGGCCGACCTGTCGGGTTTCCTTCAGGCGTTGGCCGGCGGCGATCATGCGCGCTATTTCGAGGACATAGGCAAGGCCTTCACCCCCAGTGGCATGGAGGAGGGCAACGGCATTCTCGGTCACCTGTTCGGCTCCAAGGAGGTCAGCCGCGCCATTGCCGCGCAGGCGGCCGCCGTCACCGGAATCGGCCAGGAGATCCTCAAGCAGATGCTGCCGGTGATGGCTTCGGCCATCATGGGCGGGCTCTACAAGCAGTCGATGGGCCAGTTCGGCGCGGCCAATTCCGGCGGCGGGTCGACCGGCAACGTGATCGGCGACCTGATGGCCGAGATGATGCGGCAGGGCATGGGCGGCGGGCAGGCCAGACCGACGCAGAAGGCCTCGCCGATGGACAATCCGCTGGGACAGATTCTCGAAGGCATGTTCGGCGGCGCCCAGGCCGGGAAGGCGCCCGGCGACGGCGCCACTCCGTTCGACAATCCGCTGGGCAAGATCTTCACCGACATGATGGGCAATATGGCGGGCATGGCCACGGCGCCCTCCGCGGCACCGCCGCCGGAAGAGGCTTCGCCCGAGTCCGGCAATCCCTATGGCGAGATCTTCGGCAAGATGTTCGATAGCGGCCGCGAGGTGCAGAAAGGCTACCAGAAGAACGTCGATTCGATCTTTGACCAGTATCTCAAGGGCATGAACCGCACCACCTCCTGAGCAGCGGGCCGCGCCGGGCGTGAAAAAGCCCGGCCGAGTGAACGACCGGGCAAAAGCGGGACGCAGGGCGCATCCCGCAGGGGACTGCGGTGTGTCAGATCGACATGGTGCGGGTGTTGGCGCGGGCACGCCTGGCCATCTCCGTGGTCGGATCGACGGACGGGCCGGAGCGGAACGCCATCCGCACGTCAATGCGGGTCAGGCCGATGTCGGCCAGCTCGCGGTCCGAAAGCTTGTCGAGCGCCCGCGCGTTGATGCGGTTGCGGAACGCCTGCGCCAGTTTGCGGAGCTGACGCATCGCGTTGAAGCGCACCGAACCGGTCGCGGCGGTGCGGACGGAGTTGGCCGCATGCAGCGGCGTGGCTGTGCAAGTGTTCTGGCTCATGATCGTTTCCGTTTCGTGGCTGGCCGGTGCGCGCGCGCAGTGCTTGGGAGGACTTTGCGGCACCGTTGTCTACCCATGCAATTTCCCAGATTTCGATTGATCAGTCTAACGAATGTTTCTAATCTGTAGCATCAGTTTTCCTGATAGGAGCCCGTCATGCCCGCAGCACTCGACATCGACCAGTTGCAAACCTTCATCGCCATTGTCGATACCGGCAGCTTCACCCGCGCCGCCGACAAGGTGTTCAAGACCCAGTCGGCGGTGTCGATGCAGATGCGCCGGCTGGAGGAGCGGGTCGGCAAGTCGCTGTTCGTCAAGGACGGGCGGATGAACCGGCTGTCCGAGGATGGCGAGCGGCTGCTCGGCTTCGCGCGGCGGATGATCCGGCTCAACAACGAGACCATCGCCGCCTTCGACGACCAGCAGCTGGAAGGCTCGATCCGCATCGGCACGCCGGACGACTATGCGGATCGCTACATGCCCGGCATCATCGCGCGATTCGCCAAGACCAATCCCAATGTCGAGCTCTACATCGAGTGCGAGCCCTCGCGCGAACTGACGATCAAGATGGCGCGCGGCGAACTGGACGTGGCGCTCGTCACCCACAATCCGCGCGAACGGATGTCGGAAGTGGTGCGCACCGAGCCGCTCTACTGGGTGACCTCGATGAACCACACCGTGCACGAGGACACGCCGGTGCCGCTGGCGGTGGGGCGGCGGTCGTGCAACTGGCGCAACCTCGCCTGCACCGCGCTCGATTCGGCCGGGCGCGACTACCAGATCCTGTTCACCAGCTGGTCGGCGACCGTCGTGGCCTCGGCGGTGCTGAGCGGGTTGGCGGTGTCGCTGCTGCCCGAATGCGCCGTCAGGCCCGGCATGCGGATCCTGTCGCCGGCGGAAGGATTTCCGGCACTGGAACCGGCGCAGATCGGTCTGATCAAGCGCCCCGGGGCGCCGGCGGCGCTGGTCAACGCGATCTGCGGCCACATCGCCGCCAGCCTCGACAACATCACGCCGGTCGGCCATGACGAGGCTGCCGCCAACAGCAGCCAGACACCCGTGGCGCGCCGCGACAACCGTGCCCGTAACGATTTCGCCGCCGTGCCGGCCTGGTAGCGGCGGGGCGGTCCCGGCCAGCCGATCCGCCGCGAAGCCGTCGCACCCAAGGCGCCATGGCGATGGGCTCCGCGCCTTGGCGTTTTGTTTCGTGTCGCCGCTCGTCTTGCCGCATTTGGCGGCAAGATGGCGAGCGTGCCCGGGATCGGCCTCCTCGCCTGATCGCGACCCAGGGTCCGGCGCAACCCGAATTTCGTCAGATGGTTTCAAGCCGCCGACATGATGCAGGATACGAGCAGAGCAGCCGAGGCGGACGATCGCCGGCACCGAGATCCGCTCCTCCGGCTCTGCACCGGCGCTTCGGCGGCGCTCCACCTTCTCGCCATCCTGGCCGCCGCATGGATGCCGGCCCGCGATGACCCGGCCTTGCCGCTGCAGCGTGCCATCTCCGTCGAGATGGTGAGCGCCCCGCTCCCGGCGGCGATCCCCCCGCCCGTTGCCGCACGGCAGTCGCCTCCCGCGCTGACGACGCCTGAAACCGCGGACATGCCGGAGCGGCCCGACACTGTCCCGGCTGTTCCGGTCCAACCATCCGAAAGCACCGACAGAACGGTCCGGCCGACCCGGATGCTGTCCGCCCGGGTGCTCGCCGATCCGCGCAGCCGCAAGGCCCTGGCGGCGCTGCGCCGGCTCGGCACCGACGAGCGCATCATCCAGCTCTGCGATCTTGAGGCCATGGAGCAGGTGCATGCCTGGAAGGCGGAGTTCGAACCGGATCTGGTGGTGGCCTATGCCACCTCGGACCCGACGCTCAAGGACCGGACGCTGCGGGCCGATGGGGGCGCGGTGAGAAGCCGGAAGCGCTGGTACGGCATCAGCTTCACCTGCGATGTCAGCGCGGACCTCGAGAAGGTAAAGGCCTTCGAGTTCGCCATGGGCGAGGAAATCCCCGAAAGCGAATGGGAGGTCAACGCGCTCGCCTCCGATGACGGGCCGTCCGATTGAGACTCAATGGCCGAGGCCGGTCCTGACATGAAACCGGGGCCTTTCGGCCCCGGCTTGCAGTCTTTGGTGTCGCGGGTTCAGTGCGTGGCGCGCAGGTCGAACCGGTCGGCGTTCATCACCTTGGTCCAGGCCTTGACGAAGTCGGCCACGAATTTCGCCTTGGAATCTTCCTGGGCATAGACCTCGGCCAGCGCGCGCAGCTGGGAGTTGGAACCGAACACCAGGTCGGCCCGGGTCCCTGTCCACTTGAGCTCGCCGGTCTTGCGATCACGGCCTTCGAATTCGGCCTCGGTTTCGGAGGTCGGCTTCCAGACCGTCGCCATGTCGAGCAGATTGACGAAGAAGTCGTTCGTCAGCGCGCCCGTGCGTTCGGTGAACACACCGTGCCTGGAGCCACCGTGGTTGGCGCCAAGCACCCGCAGTCCGGCGACCAGCACCGTCATTTCCGGCGCGGTCAGCGTCAAGAGCTGGGCGCGGTCGATGAGCAGTTCCTCGGAGGACACGGAGTACTGGGTGCGCAGATAGTTGCGGAAACCATCGGCCATCGGCTCGAGCGGCGCAAACGACTCGGCATCGGTCTGCTCCTGGGTGGCATCGGTGCGACCGGGGGCGAACGGAACCTCGATCGACTGTCCGGCGTTGCGGGCCGCCTGTTCGACGCCGGCGACACCGGCAAGCACGATCAGATCGGCCAGCGACACCTTCTTCGGCCCGGTCTGGACCGCGTTGAAGGCCTGCTGGATGCCGCCGAGGGTTTCGAGAACCCTGGCGAGCTGCGCCGGCTGGTTGACGTCCCAGTCCTTCTGCGGGGCCAGACGGATGCGCGCGCCGTTTGCGCCGCCCCGGCGATCGGAGCCACGGAAGGTGGACGCGGACGCCCAGGCAGTGGATACCAGCTCGGCAACCGACAGGCCCGAGGCAAGGATCTTCGCCTTGAGATCGGCAATATCCGCGGCATCGATGAGCTGATGCGTGACCGGCGGAACCGGATCCTGCCAGAGCAGATCCTCGGAGGGCACTTCCGGGCCGAAATAGCACGAACGCGGACCCATGTCGCGGTGGGTCAACTTGAACCAGGCGCGGGCGAAGGCGTCGGCAAACTGGTCCGGATTCTCGTGGAAACGCTTGGCGATCGGCGCGTAGATCGGGTCCATCTTCAGGGCCAGGTCCGAGGTCAGCATGGAGGGCGCGTGACGACGCGAGGGATCATGCGCATCCGGCACGGTGCCCGCGCCTGCGCCGGCCTTCGGCGTCCACTGCTTGGCGCCCGCCGGGCTGCGGGTCAGTTCCCATTCGAAGCCGAAGAGATTGTCGAAGAAGTTGTTGCTCCACTTGGTCGGCGTCGTCGTCCAGGTGACTTCCAGGCCGGAGCTGATGGTATCGACACCCTTGCCGCTGCCGAAGCTCGACGTCCAGCCGAGGCCCTGCTCGGCCATGCCGGCGCCTTCCGGCTCTGGGCCGACCAGCTGCGCGTCGCCGGCGCCGTGGGTCTTGCCGAAGGTGTGGCCGCCCGCGATGAGGGCCACGGTTTCCTCGTCGTTCATGGCCATGCGGCCGAACGTGTCGCGAATGTCGCGGGCGGACGCCAGCGGGTCCGGGTCGCCGTGCGGGCCTTCGGGGTTGACGTAGATGAGGCCCATCTGCACGGCGGCGAGCGGATTTTCAAGCTCCCGGTCACCCGTGTAGCGCTTGTCGCCCAGCCATTCGGTTTCGGCGCCCCAGTAGATGTCCTCTTCCGGCTCCCAGACGTCGGCACGCCCACCGGCAAATCCGAAGGTCTTGAAACCCATGGATTCGAGCGCGCAGTTGCCGGTGAGGATCATCAGGTCGGCCCAGGAGATCCTGTTGCCGTACTTCTGCTTGATCGGCCAGAGCAGGCGACGCGCCTTGTCGAGATTGACATTGTCGGGCCAGCTGTTGAGAGGTGCAAAGCGCTGAGTGCCGGACGTGGCGCCGCCGCGGCCGTCGGCCGTGCGATAGGTGCCGGCGCTGTGCCAGGCCATGCGGATGAAGAAGGGTCCATAGTGGCCGAAATCGGCGGGCCACCATTCCTGGCTGTCGGTCATCAGCGCGTACAGGTCCTGCTTGAGGGCCGCGAGGTCGAGCTTCTTGAACTCCTCGATATAATCGAACGAACCTGCCATCGGGTCGGACAGCGCCGAATTCTGGT
The DNA here is from genome assembly GCF_003182275.1 of Hoeflea marina. Lineage (GTDB taxonomy): Bacteria > Pseudomonadota > Alphaproteobacteria > Rhizobiales > Rhizobiaceae > Hoeflea > Hoeflea marina. The sequence continues at coordinate 249,995 of NZ_QGTR01000002.1, read as the reverse complement.
GCAGAATGCGGAGATTGAGCTGGTTGGGCCACCAGTCGCGGTTGGACCGCAGGCCGACATTCGTCGCGCCATGGATCACCGGGCATTTGCCGCCGGCAGAGCTGTCGTTGATTTCCTTGAGTTTCGCGTCCATGTCGTTCTCCAGTCGTCTCGTTAAAATGGTCTCACTTGAAATGGCCAGGCCCGTCAGCGTTCCCGCCGGGGCCGCGCAAGGGCGTCGGTGTCGAGCAGCTTTCCGACAGAAAGAGGGTGATCTCCTGATGGTCCGGATGCGCGATCACCTCGGGTGACGGGCGGCGTCCGGCGGCTGCTGTCGACCTCTCCCCTTGTCGATCTGTTTGCCTGCGGCCCAAATTGCCGCATATCCGCGATAATTTCCAATTGTATTTTTGAGTTTCTTCCATAGGTTCTAATTATGATAACTTTGCGACAGATGGCCTATTTCGATGCGCTGGCGCGCACGCTGCATTTCGGCCGGGCGGCGGATCTTGCGCATGTCTCGCAGCCGGCACTCTCCACCCAGATCGCCGAGATGGAAAACCGGCTCGGCTGCAAGCTGGTCGAGCGGACCCGGGGCGCCATCGTCCTCACCGAAACCGGCCAGCGGCTGCTGCCCGGCTTCCGGCGCATTCTCGACGAGGTGCGCTCGATCAAGGAGCAGGTGCAGCAGGAGAGCGGCGTGCTGACCGGCAGCCTGCGCATCGGCATGATTCCCACGGTGGCACCCTATCTGCTGCCGGTGATGGCGCCGGAGCTGGCGCAGCGCTTCCCCTCGCTGGAACTCGGCGTTAAGGAAGCGATCACCGAGACGCTGGTGGCGCAGCTGCGCGCCGGCGCGCTCGACGCCATTGTCGCGGCCATGCCGATCAAGGATCCGGCACTCAGCCACCGGCTGCTGTTCGAGGACCGGTTCTTCATGGCCGTGTCGAACAACGAGGGCGACATCCTCGATTCGCCGCTCAACCAGCACCGCGTGGCGCTCGACCGCATGCTGCTGCTCGAGGAGGGCCATTGCCTGCGCGACCAGGCACTGGCGATCTGCGAAGGCCGCAGCGATGCGACGCTGGTCAATTTCGGCGCCACCTCGCTGACGACGCTGCTGCAGATGGTGGCGCACGGCATGGGCCGGACGCTGCTGCCGGAGATCGCGCTGTCGGCGGAAAGCCCCCGCCGCGGCAACATCCGCATCCTGCCCTTCGCCAGTCCCGAGCCGGCGCGCGACATCGCGCTGTTCTGGCGCAGGGCGAGCGAGCGCAGCCGCGATTTCGAGGCGCTGGCCGAGACCCTGGCCGAAGTCGCCGACGGCATTCTCGAGGCCGGCCGGCTCAGCCTTGCCGGCGACGGCGGCGGCCCTCACGCCGCAGGCAAGGCTGAGCCGGCGACCCGTGAAGCGGTCGGGTCGCCCACCCGCTGATCATTCCGGCCGGCAGGCGAAGCCTCCCGCTCTCAGAGAGCGCCCGCGGTGGCCAGGTGGACGGCCAGCACCACCCACAGCAGGAGCACGAAGACCAGGCCGAGAATGAACAGCGGGCGGCGCAGCCGCAGCAGGTTGGAGGTGACATGCACGAAGGCATGGGCATAGCGGGCGACGACGAAGCCCCAGGCCAGCAGCACTGCGAGCGTCGCCGCCGCGGCGGTGATGTAGAGGCTCAGGCACACGACATAGAACAGCACCGGCAGTTCGAACTGGTTGGACAGGTTGCGGACCACGGTGGCGCTCGGTTCGGGCTCGACCGTCGGAATGCGGTAGTCGGCGGCCTTCGAGGTGCCGGCCTTGATCGATCCGATGCGGCGCCAGGAGACGAGACAGTAGATCAGGAAAGTGAGCAGCGCCTGGGCGATCATCGGCCAGAAGATTGCTGTGTTGGTCATGTCGGATATCCCCGTGTGGTCGGGCCTCGCGATCGGGCCTGTAAGCGGCTCCGCGGCCGCCGCCTGTCCTAATGCATGTTGCCCGAAAGTGTGCAGCGGTTTCGGGATCACGACATGGATAATTAAAAAGAGCTAAAGCACATCGCGTGAATCTGAATTCCCGCGATGAGCTTTAGGCCGAGCCCGCTCCGGCCACAAGTGCAGGCCCTGCGCTGGACAACCGTTAACGCCCAATTAACCAGATTCCACTAGCCTGCCGCGCAGGTCACTCCGGATGTCACGCCATGTTGGGTTCGATTTCGTCAGTCAGCACTTCGGTCAGCCCGACGCTGTCGATCATGCGCTCGATCATCGAGGAGCAGGACGAGGCGGCGGCCGAAGCCAATGCGAAGGACGAGGACAGGCAGCAGCCGACCGTCGAGGTGAACGCGAAGCCGTCGAAGCTTCAGAGCCAGGTGCTGGAGAACTACTATTTCGGCGACCACATGACCGTGAATGCGGCCATGGCCAAGCTGATGGACGGCGTCGTCCAGGATCTGACCGACAAGGCCGCCAAGCGCGGCGAGCCGATCGATCTCGGCCGGGCCGACGGCAGCGAAAAATCCTACCAGCAGATCGCCGCGCGCATTCAGCGGACCGTCAACATGGACGATCTTGCGGCCGACAAGACGCTGATGAAGAAGCTCGAGACCATTCTCGGCGTCAAGCTCACCGGCATGACAGCCGTCGATCTGGTCAATGCCTTCGCCGATCCGGAGGGCAAGGCGGCCGAGAAGGTCCGGGGCGTCGTCTCCGAGGCGCTGGCCGGACAGGCCGGCAGCAAGGTGATGCAGCGCCTCGATGACGTGACCAAAGGTCCGAGATCGGTCGACGAAGTCGAGCAGGACGCCCAATCCAAAGAGGTCTATGACGAGGTCGACAACGAGACCAAGGCCGAGGATCAGGCCGACATAGCCATGGCCAAGGTGTTCGAGACGCTGGGCGAAGTGGTTGACCGCGGCATGGCGGCGGAGGAAGAGACCGCCCCGACCGCCCCCGACACAGGCAGCACCCCGGTCGAAGCCGGCGGAGAAGCCGGGCCGGCGGAGGCCGATGAAGCCGAGACGGGCACCCCGCCGACCGGGGGCGAGGACGACCAGTCCGAATTGCCCGACGGCTATGCCGAGCAATGGGCGTTGTCGGCCGCCGTCGCGCCGGGCGCCGGACCGACATCCATCTATCTCTGAAGCGGGTCCGCTGACACCGTCGGCCGGGCAGCCGATCAGCTGCGCGCGCGGCGCCACTGACGCAGGCGCCAGATCCACAGCGCCGTGACGACGAGGAGCGCCGCGTAGAGCGTGAGGAATTTGGCCAGCGTCAGTCCCGGCAGCGCCGCGGCCAGCATCGGATCGAGCGGCCCGGCCAGCGCCCGGGGCGAGAACAGCGCATCGGCGGCGGCATTTTCGCGAAGGTCAAACAGCATGTAGGGAAAGGCGGCGGCGGTCGAGAGGGCGCCGGCGATGACGGCCATGAGCGGGCGGGCCCGGCCCGCAAGGGCGGCGAAGCCGAGAAATCCGAGGCTGAGCGTCAGCAGCGGCGGCAGCAGCCGGTCCGGGCCGGCATGCAGGGCCAGATAGCGCGGCGGAGCCTGCGGCGCGGCCAGAAAAGCCTCGCGCCAGGCCGACACGCTGCCCGGCTGCTGCGGCCAGAAGGCAGCATCCGGCAACGGCAGGCCGATCATCGCGCTGATCGCCTGGCCCTCAAAGCCCAGCATGTAGCCGAGCAGCCCGGCGGTGGCGGCACACAGCAGCCAGCCGGGCCAGAGCCGAAGCACTACATCGAGCCCGGATAGTTCGGGCTCTCGCGCGTGATGGTCACATCGTGGGTGTGGCTTTCGCGCAGTCCCGCGCCGGAGATGCGCACGAAGGTGGCGCGCTCGTGAAAGCTCGCCAGATCGGGAGCCCCGACATAGCCCATGGCGGCGCGGAGGCCGCCGGCGAGCTGGTGCAGCACGGCCGAGACCGGACCCTTGAACGGTACCTGGCCCTCGATGCCTTCCGGGACCAGCTTGAGCGTGTCCTGCACCTCGGCCTGGAAATAGCGATCCGCCGAGCCGCGCGCCATGGCGCCGACCGAGCCCATGCCGCGATAGGCCTTGAAGGAGCGGCCCTGGTGCAGATAGACCTCGCCCGGGCTTTCGTCGGTGCCGGCGAGCAGCGAGCCGATCATCACCGCGGAGGCGCCCGCCGCAATCGCCTTGGCCAGGTCGCCGGAATACTTGATCCCGCCATCGGCGATCACCGGAATGCCGTGCCTGTGGGCTTCCTCAACGGCGCTCATGATCGCCGAAAGCTGTGGCACGCCGACGCCGGCGACGATGCGGGTGGTGCAGATCGAGCCGGGGCCGATGCCGACCTTGACCGCGTCGGCGCCCGCGTCGATGAGGGCGCGGGTGGCCTCGGCGGTGGCGACATTGCCGGCCATGATGCGGACGGAATTGGACAGCTTCTTCACCCGCGCCACCGAATCGAGCACGCGCTGCGAATGGCCGTGGGCGGTGTCGATGACCAGCAGGTCGATGCCGACATCCAGCAGCCGCTCGGCGCGCTCGAAGGCGTCGTCGCCGACGCTGATGGCGGCGGCGGCGCGCAGCCTGCCCTGGGCATCCTTGGAGGCGTGCGGGTTGAGCTGCGACTTCTCGATGTCCTTGACCGTGATCAGCCCGACGCAGCGGCCTTCACCGTCGACCACCAGCAATTTCTCGATGCGGTGGCTGTGCAGCAGGCGCTTGGCCTCGTCCTGCTCGACGCTCTCCTTGACCGTGACCAGGTTTTCCTTGGTCATCAGTTCATGCACCTTCTGGCCCGGATCGGAGGCGAAGCGGACGTCGCGGTTGGTCAGAATGCCGACGAGACGTCCGGGCGCGCCCCTGCTCGAACTCTCGACCACGGGGATGCCGGAAATGCTGTGGGTGCGCATCAGTCCGAGCGCCTCCGACAGCGGCGCGTCCGGGCCGATGGTGACCGGATTGACCACCATGCCGCTTTCGAACTTCTTGACCTGGCGGACCTGCTCGGCCTGCTCGACCGGCGTCAGGTTGCGGTGGATGACGCCAAGGCCGCCGGCCTGGGCCATGGCGATGGCGAGCCGGGCTTCGGTAACCGTGTCCATGGCGGACGAGATGATGGGAAGGTTGAGGTCGAAATCGCGCGCGATGCGCGTGGCGATGTTGGTCTGTCCCGGCATGACCTCCGAATGGGCGGGCTGCAGCAGCACGTCGTCGAAGGTGAGCGCCTCGGCGCCGGTGATCGTCTGAATGATTTTTGCCATCGCCCGTATGTTCCATCTGGTCGGGGACAGCGCCGGTGCCGGCGACCGTCCCGGGAGGTCTTCGCGTTGGCAAGGGCTGGTACCATGCAAGCGTGTCATGGGAAAGGCGAATTCGAAACCGCCAACCGAAAAATTCCGCATTGCGGCATAATTCAACCGGCGCGGCGGAGCGCGGCGCCCAGGTCGGCTGGCGGCATCACCGCCGCAGGACCATTGCTGTGGATGGCGGTCGCGGACAACGGCACCGGCGGACGGAAGCATCGCCCCGTCCGCCGGTGGGTGCATGCGATCAGGCGTACCAGTCGACGATCTTCACCTCGGTGGATTCCCCGACCAGCTTGGCGAACTCGGCCGGATCCTGGGTGCCGCCGTCCTTGCCGCGGTAATGATAGGGATAGACGACCTTCGGCTTGAAGGCGCTGACGGCGTCCGCCGCCTGGGCGACGTCCATGGTGAAGGGCAGGTTCATGCACAGGAAGGCCACATCGATGGCCTCGAGCGCCTTCATCTCCGGCGTGTTCTCGGTGTCGCCGGAAATGTAGACGCGGAAGCCCTCGAAACCGAGCACATAGCCGTTGTCGCGGCCCTCTGGATGGAAGTTCTTGCGCTCCTCGGTGGTGTTGTAGGCTGCGATCGCATCGATCGACACGCCCTTCCACTCGGTCGATTCGCCGTTGGAGAGCTGGCGGGCCCCGGACTTGAGCGCCTCGGGCAGCATGGCATTGACCGCCGGATTGGTGATCAGTTCGACCCCCTCGCCCATCAGCGCCGTCAGCGTCTCCGCATTGTAGTGATCGCCGTGCTCGTGGGTGACGAGGATGAGGTTCGGCTTGGGCAGGTCGGAATACTGCGCCGCGTCGCCGACCGGATCGCAATAGATCACGCCCTGCGGGGTCTCCATGACAAAGGAGGCATGGTCGACCGGATGGATGGTGATGTCGCCGGCGGCGGACTGGAAGACATCGCTGGCCTTGGCGGCGGCTCGCGCGGCATAGGGCATGATCAGGATGGCTCCCGCGGCGGCCGCGGTTGTCCGGATGAGATGGCGTCGGCTGATCGTCATGTGGTTTCTCCCTCGGTGACTGTGGAAGAATGTGGGGCGCTCTGCCGCCACGGCAAGACACAAATGCGTTATTGGCCCGCGGCGGTGTGCCCAAGCCGGGTTCGGCAAACTTTCAGTCCGGCGCCTGCACTGGGTGGCCCGCGATGCACGCCGTCGTCATGGCCAAGCCGCCGCGCCGACGGCCTGCATCATTCGTCGTCGCCATGGTCCTCTTCCACCGGCTCGCCGCCCTCACCCGGGGCGGCGATGCGGCGACCCTTGAAGCCCTTGGCGAGCACGAACATCTCCACCGATTCCATCCGGGATGACGGCGGCTTGACGTGGACGACGGAGCGGAAATTGCGCTTGAGCAGGTTGAGCAGGTCGGACTCGGTGCCGCCCTGGAAGGTCTTGGCCAGGAAATGGCCGCCGGGCGCCAGCACGTCGATGGCGAAGTGGGCCGCCACCTCGCACAGATACATGGTGCGCAGGTGGTCGGTGCGGGCGTGCCCGGTGGTGGGCGCGGCCATGTCGGAGAGCACCACGTCGGGCGCGCCGCCAAGCGCGTCCATCAGCTTGCGGGGAGCGGCGTCATCGAGAAAATCCATCTGCAGGAAGGTCACGCCGGGAATGGCATCCATTTCGAGGAAATCGATGGCCGAGACCTTGGGATAATCCTCGGTCGAACCGGTGACGATGGCGGCGATCTGCGACCAGCCGCCCGGCGCCGCGCCCAGGTCGATGATGCGGCGGGCGTTCTTGAGGATGGCATGCTTGTCGTCGATCTCGAGCAGCTTGTAGACGGCGCGCGAGCGATAGCCCTCCTGGCGCGCCTTCTGCACGTAGGGATCGTTGAGATGGCGCTCGATCCAGCGGCGCGAGGACGCCTTGAGCTTGCCCTTCTTGACCTTCTGGCCGAGCTTGCGACCGGTGGGCGCGGATGACGGTCTGACGGGTGGCTTGGTCATGATCGACCCTCTCCGGCGTTGCCGCCGCCGGACAGGGGGGCGGCAGGGCCGCTCCCCTGGAGCCGCGCGCGGTGCCTGCGGCCGCTGCGGCGCCAGGCACCGTCCGCGGCCATCATTTCATTGAGCAGCCCCTCGCGCAGGCCGCGGTCTGCGACGCGCATGCGCTCCGACGGCCAGCGCTTGCGGATCGACTGCAGGATGGCGCATCCGGCCAGAACCAGGTCTGCGCGGTCGGCGCCGATGCAGGGATTGGCCGCGCGCGCCTCGAAGTCCCACGACAGGAGCAGATCGAGCATGCGGTCGACCTCGGCGTTTTCCAGCCACAGCCCGTCGACCTTGCGGCGGTCGTAGCGCGGCAGCTCGAGATGCAGGCCGGCCAGCGTGGTGACCGTTCCGGAGGTTCCGAGCAGATGCACGCGATGGCGGCCCTCGGGATTCTCGAAGGCCGGCAGCGGCGGCGGCAGGAAGGCGTCGAGCATGCCGTCGACTTCGGCCACCATGGCGGCGAAAACCTCGGGCGTCACCAGGCTGCCGCCGTGGCGTTCGGACAGGGTGACCACGCCGACCGGCAGCGAGGTCCAGGCCTTGATGTGGTTGGCGAGCCGGTTGGAGCGGTCATGGGTCAGGTCGATCATGGCGATCTCCGAGGAGCCTCCGCCGATGTCGAAGAGCACCAGGCCGTCGGTCTCGCGGCCGACCAGCGAGGAGCAGCCGGCGACCGCCAGCCGCGCCTCGGTCTGGCGGTCGACGATCTCGAGGTCGAGGCCGGTCTCGCTGAGCACGCGGGCCAGGAACTCGGCGCCGTTGGCCGCCGAGCGGCAGGCCTCGGTGGCGATCAGCCGCTCCAGCCGCAGGGTGCGGTTGCCGAGCTTGGCGGCGCAGACGCGCAGCGCCTCCACCGCGCGGTCCATCGCCTCCTCGGACAGGCGCCCGGTGGCGGCCAGGCCCTCGCCAAGGCGGACGATGCGGGAGAAGGCGTCGACGACGCGGAACTGGCCCGGCCGCGTTGGCTGGGCGATCAGCAGCCGGCAGTTGTTGGTGCCGAGATCGAGGGCGGCATAGAGGTCATCGAGCGGCGGGCGCGGTTGCGGCCGGGGACCGGTCGCCGGTTGCTCGAGACGCGGCGACGGGGATTGCGGGCCCGACGAAGGGCCGGCGGCGCTGGCGGCGGGATGGCCCTGCGGCGGCCTGCCGGAGGGCGCCACGAGCGGGCGGCCCTGCAGCGCGCGGGCCGGCTTGCGGCGGCGCTTGCGGCCCTTCTTGCCCTTGGCTTGGGAGTCCGCGGCGCGGCCGGTCTCGCCAGACGGCACGGCGTCCGCCGACCCGCGGTCGGGCCGCGCGGACTGCGACCGCGCGTCGGCCGTCTGGCCGGACGCGCCGTCGGGCGCCGGTGGTCTTGCAGATGCCTGGGGCGACTTGCGGCGCCGACGCCTGCGGCGCCCGCGCGGCTCCGCCTGGGTCTTGACGTCCGGGGATGCACTGGCGGCGGTTCCATCAGACGGAGTCCCGCCTGTCGTTGAACCGGAGGACGCAGCATGGCCGCGTCCTGTCTCCGTGCCGCCTGAAGCTGCCTCTCGGGCGCCTGCCGACGGCCTTTCACCTGCCAGTGTCTCCCCCTTGTCCGGCCTTTCGCCGTCCGGGGAGTTGGTCACGGTCTGTCCTGTGGCACGCTCGCAGGACCGAACCCGCCGCGCCTCTCGATTTCTGTTGGGCCGACACTAGCAAATGGCGACGGGTTCGCAAAATCCTTTTTGTGAAGCCGGCATGACGGCCGGCGCGCGCCTGGCGCACGGGCCGCATCGGGGATGCGGCGACACGCGGGCAATGTTCGCGGACGCGGTGGCGTACGCATCAGGCTCGGGATGGGAATCCTCAAGACCTAAGCGGACGGCGGGCGTGATGCGAGCGGCGGAAACCTGGCCAGAAGGGGGACGCACGCCGGATGTGGTCGGCCAGCGGTGCGCCCTCCGCGGCCGCGCCGCGGGGCCCGCGCGGCCGGCGGCTGGCCGCCCATCCCGGGCGCTGAAAAAAAGTGCCGCCAGGCATTTGCATCGGCGCGGGGAATTGGCTATAAGCCGCCCGCGCACCGCATTTGCCGGGGCGCATATTGGGGAATAGGTTAACGGTAGACCCACGGACTCTGACTCCGTTAGTCCTGGTTCGAATCCAGGTTCCCCAGCCAAACCTTTTCAAGCCTTAAAAATCAACAGGTTAACTGGCACTCAATCGTCGGCTGCGCGGTGAACCAAGGACTGTTGCAGGAACGGGCCGCGGGCGCCCGACCGAGAACGTTCGGTTCCTCCCGGGAGTGCGGCTCGCAGGCCTGGATTCGGATTGCGCCTGCCTCTCCGACCGCAGATGCGACCGATAGCGAGGACGCGAGGCAGGCGGAGTGTCCCCGCACCCTCGTTCCCTGGCTTCCATATGTGGCATCCCGCGACAAAGATGAGCGTGTGATGCCATGAGCCCTGCGCGGCAGCGGGGCATGCGTCCCCCCGTGAAGCATGATGCAGTTGCGCCGGCTATCCAAGCTGTCGGTCTATCCGCTTGCACCTCTTACTTATCAGGGGTCGGAGTTTGTCGGCCATCTCCACGCTTGCGCCCTGCCCGCCAAAAAGCATGTCAGGTCTGTCATCCAGCTGGCTCACGACCTGGTCCGCCATTTCACGCACACGCCTGATCACCGAGACTGGGCTCAAGGCCACGGCTTCGGCAAATCGCCGCCAATCATCGCCTTGAAGCTCATCGGCATTTCGCTTTGTCCCGATTTTCTGGGGAAGCGATTGATCCACCTGTTTGTAAGCCGCAGCGCACATCAAGTCATAAAGCGGTGCAAGTCTGGCCGTGCCGGCCGCCCCAATCAGGACGGAGTAGTTCTTGGCATGGGAGTCGGAGTTGCAGATCAGGATGTTGAAGATGACCGCGTCGAGCAGCCTCAGCCGTTCGGCGGGCGAAGCATAGCGAGCCAACGCCTCAAACATCTGTACGAGTGACGCGCCACCGCGCTGGTCAAGTCCTGCGCGCTCGTATTTTTCGGACGGGAACAGGCCAAGCAGCTGGCAGAAATCCTCCTGGTGGATGCGACGGATCGTGCCTTGGCTGTCGGCGATGCGGTCATACCGCGTGACCAGCAGATAGTCCCGCTTGCCTGCCCTGCCGGTCGTCACCTCGGCCGTCTCCAGGCCGCAGAGCTTGGCGAGTGTCATGCAGAAGAATTCATTCTGAACGCTGCCGGCCAGGCGTCTGATGTCGGGTTTCAGAATATGCGTGGAAGGCGTGCCATCGACGGGAATGGCGATCCTGCCGTCTTCGCCGATGTAGACGGGCAGCTTGTCCTGAACGCCCGCCAGCGACATCGACACGCCCTGCTCTCCTATAAGGAAGGGTCGCTCGGGCAGTTCTTTCAGGATGCGCTCAAGCGCTGCCTCATCGGGGACGACGCGGAAATTGTTTCCGTCTCTCCGCGGCTCGCCGATCGAGAAGGCTCCCGCTGTATCGCGGCCGAGCTTCATGAGAAGGCCGACGATATCCTGAGGCGAAATCTTCAGCTGCTGGCCGATCTCGGAGAGATGCGTTTCCGGCAGAAGATTGGCAAGCCAGGGCATGATCTGCTCAGCCCCGTAGGGGCCTGCCCTCAGAGGCATGGCCAGGGAGATAGGGAAGGCCGAGGCGCGGCTTTCCCAGCTCGGATCGTACGTGAGAGAAATCCCGTCGCGGTCGATGAGGCGGGCGACGGGCCAGGTCTCGTAGTAGATCGTGGTCACACGGGCACCTGATCAGGAGAAACGGGGCAGGAAGCCGAGATCGTCATCGGCTTCAGGGGCAACGGGTGGGCTGGCGGATTTCAGGTCGCCGAGATCAATGCCGACGGTGCGCGCCGCGATGAGCGATTTTTCGAGATGACAGCCGGGCTTGCCGTTCTCCAGATCGACGATGAAGCGTTCACCGGTCCCGCAGCGTTCGGCGAGCTGGGTCTGTGTCCATCCCAGCTTTTTCCTGTGCTCACGGACAAGTGCGCCGAATTCTGCGGCTGAACGGATCATGTGGCTGTCTCCATCATTAAACTTACCGTACAGGAAGACTGAACAACAGTCCATAAAAACTTACCGATCAGGAAGCCCACACAAAAATTGGAGATTTCTTCCCGATCGGCAAGAAAAATGTATCCCTGTTGATCTCAAGCAATCCCTTGCCAAGCTTCAACCGGCGAGAAGTTGCACCGGGCTGACGCTTGCAGCCCGTTGCGCATCGTTCTGCGCAGGCTCCCAGAGTTCCACAGTCCCGTTGCGACGAACCTTGCGCCGATGGCCACCTGGCAGCAGAACCACGAGCTGGGGCGCGATCATGTCCTTCATGCAAGCCAACCTGTCCTCACCCCAAACACCGAATCCCCCGACAATCGTTTGCGCTCCGGAGCGCTATCAGGTACCGGGTGGAGGGACCACCGGACAGTTTCGGGGATCGCGCCTGCGCGACCTGCCCGCCCGGCCCGGGACAGCGCCAATCTGCCTTTGGCAGGCCATATTCAGGTGAGAACAATCCACTCGATGACCTTCGAAGATTTTGAAACCGTCGCCCTCGAACGACGCCGGCTGATGGCGCTTGATGCGGAGCTGGAAGGCACCTCGAGGGCGTGGCTGAACACCTCCTTCAAGCACCGATACGGCTACAATTTCCACTGGCTCGGCCGGCCGGTGCTGAAGTATCCGCAGGACCTGGTGATGATGCAGATGATCATCCACAGCGTCCGCCCGACCATCATCGTCGAAACCGGGGTGGCCTTCGGCGGCAGCCTGCTGTTCCTCGCATCGGTGCTGAATTTCGTCTCCCCCGAGGGTCGGGTGATCGGCGTGGAGAAGGGGCTGCTCGATTCCACCCGGGAGGCGGTCGAGACCGGACCGCTGAGCCACATGATTTCGCTTCTGGAGGGCGATTCCGTCTCGCCCGACACGATCGCGACGATCAGGTCGCAGATCCGGCAGGATGACACGGTCATGGTCGTGCTTGATTCCGACCACTCGAAAGCCCACGTGCTCGACGAGCTGGAGAGCTATGCTCCCCTGGTGAGCCCGGGATCCTTCATCATCGTCTTCGACACCTTCATCGAGAACCTGGACGGCCCGATCGAGGACCGTGAATTCGGCCCCGGCAACTCGCCGCTGCTGGCGGTCGAGGAGTTTCTGGCCGGCAACCCCGACTTCGGCAGCGACCTTTCGGTGGACGAGCGGCTGCTGATATCGGAAGCTCCGCTCGGCTATCTGAAGTGCCTGCGATGATTTCCCAGGCGGGTATCGAACAGGTTCTGGCGACATTCTCACCGCATCTGCACCTGGTGGACGTGCAGGGCTGGCTCACGCCGGTGCAGCAGCAGGCCCTGCACGCCCTGGCGGCCCTGACCCGGGGTCCTGTTCTGGAAATAGGCCCCTGGATCGGCCGCTCCACCTGCTGCCTGGCGCGCGGCCTGCTGCTGCGGTCCGAGCGGATGCCGGGCGACAGGGTCGTGTCGATCGAACTCAACCCCGACGACAGCTATTTCCGGCGCAACGCAGACGGCGATGTCGAATTCTGGTGTCCCGGGGACACCGAGATGCGCGGCATCGCCAAAGCGGACCTGTTCGACACCCACGCGGCTCCCGTCATCTCGTCCCCCGGCGGCATCGTCGCCCGGTTGAAGGAGACGCTGGCGCGACACCACCTGCAGCACCTGGTCGAGATCATCGTCGGCGACTTCAAGGATGTGCTGCCCGTCGCCCGCTACGGCCTGATCTTTTCGGACGTCTGCCACACACCCTATGAAATCGAGAGGATGGTCGCCGGGCTGCGGCCGGTGCTCACGCCGGGCACGCTGCTTTGCTGCCACGACACGACGCCGGAAAACCGCGATGCGCTGGAACAGGCGATCGCCTATGACTGGACGACAATGAGCGGAAGCTTGCACATCGGAATGATCGGAGAGGCCTGACAGATGCCCGAAAGAGACGGACTGCTTTTCAAACGCGACTTCAATCCCGACGAGCGGATCGGCCGCGAGAAGATGATCGAGCTGATGGCGTCGTCGCCGATTCCGGCCGACGAGAGGCCGGAGAACGCGGCGCTGTACACGGACCACATGCAGATCGGCAAGATCCTGTTTCTCGATCTCCTCTACCGGCAGATCGTCACGGTCCCCGGCGTGATCATGGAATTCGGATGCCGCTGGGGACAGAATCTGGCGACATTCGCCAACCTTCGCGCGCTCTACGAGCCGACCAACGGACTGCGCAAGATCTACGGCTTCGACACCTTCTCGGGCTTCGTCGACTCGGCGCCGGAGGACCTGAACACCGGCTATGACCTGCCGGGCGCGGTGGCGACGACGCCGGGCTACGAGAGCCATCTGGCAGAGGTGATGCGCGCCAATGAGCTGACCAAGCCGCTCAGTCACAAGGTGAAGTTCGACATCATCAAGGGCGATGCCCGCCAGACCGTCCCGGCCTTCCTCAAGCAGAGACCGCAGACGATCATCTCGCTCGCCTATCTCGACATGGATCTCTACAGCCCGACCAGGGTGGTGCTCGAGGAGATCGCGCCGTTTCTGACCAGGGGAAGCATCGTGGTGCTCGACGAGCTCAACGACGAAGCCTTTCCGGGCGAGACGCTCGCCGTGCGCGACACTCTCGGTCTCGGCAACATCGCCCTGCGGCGGGTGCCGTACCTGACGCATCCCAGCTATTTTGTCGTGGAGTAGGTCCGATCCGCGTTCACCTGGCGATCTTCGACCCGAATCCGGGGATGAGCGTCCTCAAGGAGGAGATCTATATCAGCCTGGCCTACTGGCTGCGGCGCATCGGCCACGATGTCAGCATGGACCGGGGCAGGCTGGATCCGTCCTGCCTGAACGTGTTGATCGGCTTTCCCTATGTCGATGACGCCGTCATCGACCGCCTGATCGGCGCCGGTCCGGGATATGTCATCTTCGATGCGGAACTCATCGATGCGGGGATGATCAATTTCAAGCCGGAGACGGCGTTCTGGTTCAGCGAGCCGAGGAACCGGCTGTTTCGGCATGCGGCAGCCTTCCTGACCTATTTCGAGCAGTCGGCACGGTTCCTGCAGCGGACGTTCGGCCTGCCGGTGTTCAAGCTGGCGCCGTCGCACTGCCCGGTGCTGGCGACACACCGGCCGATGGGCGAGAAGGACTGCGACATCGATGTGCTGTTCTTCGGCAGGATCTATGACAGCCGCGCCGGGCTGCTCGACGCACTGGCGGGAACCTGCCGTTTGCGCTGCCTCGACGTCGGCGACCTCACCACCTTCCACATGCGAAACGAGCTGGCCGCGCGAGCGAAGATCGTGCTGCATCTCGGCCACCGCCCGCCCTTTGCGCATATCGGCCTGATGCGGCTGATGTCGATGGCCCATATCGGTGTGTTTTCGCTTTCCGAGGACCGGACCGAGATCGAGCCGGAACTGCGGCCGCTGTCCGGATGGTGGAACAGCGACGCCATGGCCCTCTCGGACTGCGTCACCGGCTGGCTCGCCCGCCCGGACGACCGCCGCGGCATCGCCCGGGGAGCTCTTGACCGGATCGAGGCATCCACCGACCTTTCGGAGCTCAAGACCTTCTGGGATGTCCATGTCGCGGTTTGAAGCGGTCATGGCCTTCGCGGTGCAGGACGAGGAAGACATTCTCGACCAGAAACTGCGGCATCACCTTGCGTGCGGGTTCACGCATTTTCACATCATCGATCATGGCTCGCTCGACGGCAGCCTCGACATTCTCGCCGATTATGCGCGTCAGGGGGTGGTCTCTTTGATCCGCAAGCAGCGCACCGAGCCTGCCAGCGACGCCTGGATCGACATCCTGCTCGACGCGGCCCGGGCCAGGAACGCCAGCGCCTATTTCTGCCTGTGCGACGCCGACGAGTTCGTCTTTCCGCACCGCAGTCTGGCGTCGTTGATGGATGGCGCCACCATCCACCGTCTCGGTCGCACCAACTGCTTTCCGGACACGGACAGCAATCTCTGGCCGGGCAGCGATGTGGTAGCGCGATTTCGCAACAGCATCGAAAAGGGCTTCGACACCCGATCCATCCGGCAGAAGATCGAGTCCGGCGCCCCCTGGGGCGACGTTGTCGACGGGCTCGAACACCCGCTGTTCTTCTGCGACATCTCCGCCAACCCGAAGCTGTTCTTCCCGCTCGGCCGCGTCAGGAAGCTGTCGGCCGGCGCGCACCATGTCACGGACTATTCCGATGATGCGGCTCAGCGGCAGGTCTCGGATGACGCCATGCACATCAGGCACTATCCAATGCGCGGCATCGATGGCCTCAAGAGGCGAGCGGACAAATACCGGCGGCTGTTCGACGAGTCCCCCGATCTGCCGAGGACGTGGGGATGGCAGAACAGGTTTCTCGTCGAGGTCGCCGCTCGGGACGGACTTGCCCGGTTCTGGGACCGCCACATCCTGCCGGCCAGGCTGGCGCCCATGGATGGCGCGGAGATCCGGGTCAAGCGCCTCCCGGAACGCTGAAGCCCGCGGTACGCGGCACGCGGGCATGCCCCGGGGCCGCATCCGGACAGGGGCGGCGCTACGCGTGACCTATTGCACGCCGCGTGAATCCAGGTTCACGCGGCGTGCTTTAGCTCCTGCAATTGTGCATGTCGTGATCCCGAAACCGACGCACACTGTCGGGCGACATGCATGAGGGTCTCCCTGTCCTGGGTCCCCGGCGGCATCAACGGGAAACAGCAGACCCGGCGTCTCCTCCAATGCTGCTGCCGCTTCCGGCCGGCCGGATCCTTGCGACATATGGGGCGCCACGGAACCGAAAACGCTCCAGACCTCCGAAGAAAGGTGACCTGCCCCCTAAGCCCGATGGAATGACCATAAGCGGACATTGCCGGTTTCGAGTGCATTGAGATTCGGGGGCAGGTCAGCAGTTCTCAGCGTGTGGCGGCGCAGCAGGACAGATGTCGATCCTGGTCCACCGCCGCAAGCGAGAGCAAGCGTCAGAGTCGGATCATGCCCGCGTCCACGTTGACGCACTGACCGGTCATCCAGCCGGCGCCGTCGGAGACGAGGAAGGTCACGACCTTGGCGATGTCCTCGGGCTGGCCCTTTCCGGGCATCGCCTGAAGCATCTCGACGAAGCCGAAGCTCTCGGCATGGGGTGTGCCCTTCACGCCGTCGGACTCGATGAGGCCGGGAGTGACCGCATTGACGCGGATCCCGTATTTGCCCACTTCGGTGGCCAGCGAGCGGGTGAAGCCGACAACGCCGCCCTTGGCCGCCACGTAAGCGGACATGTTGGGCGTGCCGGCATAAAAGGCGTTGGAGGCAATGTTCAGCACCGTGCCCTTGCGACCGGCGGCGCGCATCATGTCGGTCGCCTTGCGGCTGGCGATGAAGACGCTGGTCAGGTTGGTGTCGATGATCTTCTGCCAATGCGCCAGATCCACATCGTCCCAGGCGATATAGGGAACGATCGAGGCGTTGTTGACGAGGATGTCGATGGCGCCGTTCTCGGCGGCATCTTCCAGCATTTTGTCAACCTGGTCGACCCTGGTGGAATCGCAGGTCACGCCCACGGCACCATGGCCGATGTCGGCGGCGGCGGCCTTGGCCCCCTCGCCGTTGATGTCGGAGATCACGACCTTTGCGCCTGCTTCGGCAAGCGCCTTGGCGATCGCCTTGCCGATGCCCTGTGCCGCACCCGTAACGACCGCCTTGCGGCCTTCAAGACTTGTACTCATTGCTGTTTCCTTTGTGTTGACCGTTGCCGGTTATGCGTCGATATCTCTGTCCCAGCTGGCTTGCGCGGCAGCGAGTCCCGCAACCACATCCACCTTGGCGCCGAGTGCCTTCAGAGCCCCGCCCATGGCGGCGACGGCGAGCAGGGCGTAACCCGGCTGCGCGGTCGGGCCCATGTGGCCGATGCGGATCAGCTTGCCGAGGGTTTCAGCACGGCCGGAGGACATGGAGACGCCGTAGCGGGCCCGTGCTTCCTTGAGAACGAGCCCGGCGTCGATGCCCGCAGGCATCTTGACCGCCGTGGCGGTCGGCGAGGCAATGTCCTCGCTGGCCGGCCACAGCTCCACACCCATGCCCTTGATCCCTTCACGGCAGATCCGGGCCGTCAGCGCGTGACGTGCCCAGACCTGTTCCGGCCCTTCATCGAGGTAGCGATCCAGGGCGACGCTCAAGCCGTTGAGTTCGGCCACCGAAGGGGTGAAAGGGAACGGCTCCGTCTTCTTCCAGGCATTCTTCCAGTCGGTGAAGCTCAGCATGGAAGCGAAGGGAGCGTCGGGATTGGCCTCGATCTTCGCCCAGGCGGCTTCCGAAACCGCGACCAGCGAAAGCGCCGGCGGGCAGCCCAGACACTTGTTCGGGCCGGTGACGTAGATCCCCGCCTGGCTCGAACCGGGGCTTGTCTCCATGCCGCCCCAGGAGGAGACCGCATCGACGATGAGAATCGCACCGGCTTCCGCCACAACGGCGCCGATCGCGTCGATATCGTTGAGCGTCCCCGACGGGGTATCGTGGTGGCACACGCAGACGATCTTCACTTCCGGGTGGGCCTTGAGAAAGTCGCGCACTCGGTCGGGATCGATCGCGGTGTCGTATGCCACCTCGATCTCCTCGACCTTCCTGGCATAGCGCGCGGCCCAATAGCCGAAGCCCTTGCCGTAAACGCCGGAGGCGAGGTTGAGCACCACATCGTCCCTGGCGATCAGCGAGGCCGCCGCCCCCTCGAGCGCAAGAACCGGCTCCCCCTGGAGAATGAGCGGCGGCAGATCGCAGCCCATCGCTTCCTGGGCCTTGAGGGTAAGATCCTCGAAGAAGGCCTGGAAGGCGGGATCGTAGTCGTAGAGCACCGTCGTCCCGAGCGCGCGGAGCACTTCCGGATAGGCGTCCACGGGACCGGCGGTCAAGGTAAAGACCGGGGGCTTGGTTTCAGGATATCTCATCGGTTCCTCCCCATCATCCGTAGAAGTTCACGCCGGTCTTGTAGTCCTTGAAGCTCTCCGGATCGTGGCTGAAGAGCACTTCTGCGTTCTTCTCCTTCTCGATCTGCTTGAGCCGGCGCATGGAGTTCACGCCCGCGACGGGATCGATGTGGAAGCCGGCATTGATGTCGTTGTCGTAGTTCTTGCGGGTGTAGGCGGCATCGAGCGTCAGGAGCAGCGGGCGCCGGTTGTCGAACTCGACGAGCAGCGAGTAGTGGCCGACCGTGTGACCGGGCGTGTAGACAAGTGTCACACCCGGAGCGAGTTCGACGTCGCCCTCGATCAGCTCATACTTTGTGTTGGCACCCGTCTGACCCATGGTGAGCTGGTCGGACATTCCGCGCGCCTCGGCCACCTCGGTCGAGAAGGCGAGATCCGAATAGCCGAGGACCTCGAATGGCTGGCACCTGGCTGCCTGGGGCAGTTCATCCTTGTGGCAGATCTTCTTGGCGTCAGGGAAGAACTTGTTGCCGCCCACATGGTCGAAGTGGAAGTGGGAATTGAACACCACATCGATGTCCCTGGGCTCGAGGCCCAGGAGCTTGAGCGCGCCGGGAATGGTCTGCTGGCCGGTCTGCTGCGGCTTTTCGAAGGGCAACACCTTCTGCACGTGATCGAAATCGTAGCCGGTGTCGATCAGGAACTTGCCCTTCGGGTGATCGACCAGCACCGAATAGACCGGAAAGCGGACCTCGCCGCCGGGCCCCTTGTTCCACCAGATATGAAAACCATCCAGAACCAGCGAGCCGCCGTCGAGCAGGAACACTTTGGTATCGGCCATGTCACTTCTCCTTTGTTGCGCCGCGCCCTTACTCCCTGGCGCGGTCATTGTGGGTGCGCCCTAGCGGGCACCACGTTCATAGGCTGCGCCCAGGGCCGAGGGCAGTTTTGCCCGGCGACCGAAAAGCACGAGAACCAGCATCACGGCCGCAAACGGCAGCATCTGGATCACATCGGTTGGAATGTTCGAGCCCGCGACCTGCAGGGCCGTGGTCATCGACAGCGCTGCGCCGAAGATCAGCGAGCCGATCAGCACCCAGAGCGGTCGGCCGCGCGCCAGCATGGCGAGCACGATGCCGATGAAGCCGGCGCCGCCGGTCATGAAGGGGACGAACAGCCCCGCCCCGATATTGGCGAGGTAGGCGCCGCCGAGTCCGGCCATCGCGCCGGTGAACAGCACCGCGAAGATGCGGATGCCGAGCACGTTGCCGCCGGCCACATCGAGCGCGGCCGGGCGTTCACCGGCAGCCCGCAGGTTCATGCCGAGATTGGTGCGGCGATAGAGGATCGCCATGACCGCGACGGCAAGCAGCGCGATGTAGACGATCGGGTGCCGGCCGAAGAGCGACGGCCCGATCACCGGCAGATCGCTGAGGCCCGGAATATTGAGCCGTTCCGGCGCAGGCAGGCGCGGATAGGTGCGCGAGAACTGGAAATGGTGAAGCAGCGCGGTGAGCCCCTCCACCCCGAGCGTCAGGCCGATGCCGATGACGATCTGGTTCAGGCCCAGCCGCACGCAGAGAATCGCCATGATGATGGCCACCAGCATGCCACCCGCCATGCCGCCCAGAAAACCCAGCCACAGGGATTCGGTCTTGAAGGCGACGAAGAAACCCAGATAGGCGCCCATCAGCATCATGCCCTCGATGCCGATGTTGAGGACACCGGCCTTTTCGGACATCTGCTCGCCGAGACCGGCCAGCAGCATGGGCAGAGCAGCGACGATCGCGCCGGTGAAGAGAGACGACAGAAACGCCTCGGTCAGCAATCCGCCCATCTCAGCGCTCCTTCTTCCGCTTGTGTTGATCGACATATTCACCGAGGCCGAGACAGATCAGCAGGCTCGCCACCAGCACAAGGGTGAAGTTCTGCGGCACGCCGAGACGTCGGGCGGCGCTCTCGCTGCCGATCAGCAGCGCCGAATAGAAGAACACCAGCACGATGGCGCCCACGCCATGGAAGCGCGCGAGGAAGACCAGCGGAATCACCATCAGCCCGTAGGCAGGATTCCAGTTGGCGGGCACGTTGCCGGCCACACCGAGGATCTCGGATGCGCCCGACAGGCCAGCCAAGCCTGCCGAAAGACCGAAAGTGGCCAATGTCAGCAGCGGGACCGAAAGACCGGCATGGGTTGCGGCCACCGGATTGGCGCCCACCATCCGCAGGCGCAGGCCGAAGGAGGTGCGGGTCATCATCAGATGGACCAGCAGCACCGCAATCAGGCCCCAGACAAGCCCGCTCGAGATTGTGGTGTCAAACAGTCTTGGCAGGCGGTCCTCGACCGGCAGGGTACGCGTCTGCGGCACGGTGGTTGCCGGATCGCGAAAGGCGAGCTTGACCAGCGTCGAAGCCAGAAGGACACCCAGGAAGGACATCATCAATGTTGTGATGATCTCGTTGACGCCCTGATAGGCCTTCAGCAGCGCCGGAATGATCGACCAGACCGCGCCGACGATCGCCGCGAGCGCGAAGCCGACCAGCAAGACCGCCCAACCGGGGAGAACCCCGACGAGAAGCGGCGCGGCGGCGGCCGACGCGACGGCCCCGAGCAGAAACTGCCCGTCGGTGCCGAGATTCCAGATCCCCGCCCGGAAGGCGATGATCAGGCTCGCGCAGAGGAAGAGGAGCGGCGCCATGCGCGTCGCCGTCTGCTCCAGCCCCAGGCCCGAGAGCAGCGACCGCTCGAGAATGTAGCCGTAATAGGTCAGCGGATTGATGCCCACCAGCATCAGAATGATGGCGGAGAGCAGGAAGGCGGCCACGATCGGTCCGACGGTGACAGTCATCAGGCGCTGAAAGGCGCTGCGCTCCGTCGCCGGTCCGGCGGCATCCGCCGCATTGGCTTCCTGGCCCGCCGCAGCAGGATGGATATCTTTTTCCATGGTCATGCGGTCGCCTGTTTGTGTTCTTCTTCGCCCGCCATCATCCGGCCGATGCGAAGGCGCAGCGTCTCTCCCGTTCCGTCGTTCTCGACGACACCCCGGATGCGGCCACCCTCCATCACGGCGATGCGGTCCGACAATGCCATGAGTTCATCAAGGTCGGTGGAGATGAGCACGACACCCAGACCCTTGCCGGCGATTTCGGCGATGCGCTGGCGCGAGGTGTCGATGTTCTGCAGGTCGAGCCCGTAGGTCGGCTTGTTGAAGACGACGACACGGGCCTCGCCGGACAGTTCCCGACCGAGCAGCACCTTCTGGATGTTGCCGCCCGAAAGCCGCCCGATCGGGATGGTCTCGCTCGGCGTGCGAACCGAGAACTTCGCGATCAGGTCGCGTGCGTGCTGCGCGATGCGCTGCGGTCGCTCGATACCGTTCATCCAGAACGGCGGCTGGCCGATATCCTTGAGCACGGTGTTCTCGGAAATCGGGAATGCGCCGACCGACCCCTCGGCGAGCCGGTCGTCGGTGAGGTACCGCAGACCCTTGCTTCGGCGCTGGGCGACCGATGCGCGCGTGATGTCCTCGCCGTCTAGTTCGACCCGACCGGCTGTAAGCGGACGCTGCCCCGCAAGTGCCTCGGCCAGCTGCTTCTGGCCATTGCCGTCGATCCCGGCCACACCGAGAATTTCTCCTGCCTTGAGCGTCAGGGAAATGTTCTCGAGTGCCATGACGTTGGCATCGCCCTGGGTGGCAAGATCGGCCACATTCAGAACGGTTTCGGCACGCGCAGTGCTTGCCCGATGTTCCATGGAGTTGGCACCGGCCTCGCTGCCGAACATCAGGCGGACAATATTGTCCACGGCCTCGCCTTCCGACATTCCCTTCAATTCTTCCGGGCCCATCTCGCCGGCGAGGGCGCCTTGCTTGAGGACTGAAATCCGGTTGCCGAAACGGTAGGCCTCGGCGAGCTTGTGGGTGATGAAGATCACCGCCAGGCCACTCCTGACCAGCTTCTGCATGCGGGCGCCCAGTTCCTCCGCGCCTTGCGGCGTCAGCATGGACGTCGCCTCGTCGAGGATCAGCACCTTGCTGTCGCGCAACAGCGCGCGGGCGATTTCGATCTGCTGCTGCTGACCGAGCGACAACTCGCCGGTGATGGCATAGAGCGGCAGGGAGAGCGCGAAATCACGCTTGAGTTCCTCCATCCGCGCAGCGATCGCCGCCCTCGGCGGGCGCTCGTACCAGGGTGCGCCAAGAGTGAGGTTTTCGAGCACGGTCAGCGTCGGCACCAGCATGGAATGCTGGAAGACCGTGCTGATGCCCGCATCAAGACTGGCCGAGGGGCTGGCCAGCCGCGTTCTCTGGCCGTTGAGCGACAGGTGGCCCTCGTCCGGCTCCTGAAGCCCGGCGAGGATGCCGACAAGCGTCGACTTGCCCGCGCCGTTCTCGCCGAGCAGGACGTGAACCTCGCCCGGGTGGATGGTGAGCGAGACGTTGTTGACCGCGATCACGCCCGGAAAGCGCTTGGTCACGCCGTGCACGCCGATGACACCTGCCCCCGTTTCCGGGGGCAGGTTTGTCGGGGTTTCCGCTGCAATTGCCACGGACATGCTCACTCGGCCACGGTGACCAGCGCACGGACATCCGCGGCATCGAACTTCGGCTCGACCTTGATCGCGCCGGAGATGATCTGCTCACGCAGGGCCATCACTTCTTCCCAGGCCTTCTCGTCGACCTGCGGGGTCTTGATCAGCTTGACCGAATCGTCGGCCAGGCTGATCGAGTAGCCGTGGGTGCCGAACTTGTCGGCCTTCAGGTCCTCGATCATCGCGGTATAGACCGGGGTCATGTCCCACAGGACGGAGGTCAGAAGATGACCCTTGTCCAGCGAGGACTTGTCGCCGATCACGTCGATGAAGAGCACGTCCGAACCGTTGGTCGCCTTGTTGGACTCCACCGCCTGGATCATGCCGAAGCTCGATCCGTTGCCCTGGCCGAAGATGATATCCGCACCGGCTGCGATCACCGAGGTGGTGACGCGATTGCCGCCGGCGGCATCCGAATAGGCGGCCGGCCCAATCACAGAGTAGAGGATCTTCGTGTCCGGCTTCTCGGCGTGCACGCCTTCGGCGAAGCCGGCCGACTGCGAGTTCCATGACGGCGGCTCACCGGAGACGACGATACCGACGGTGCCGGTGGTGGTCATCTTGGCGGCGAGACGGCCGGCCAGATAGGCGCCTTCATGACCCGAAAGGGTGTAGTCGGCGACCTTGCCGGCGACGAGAGCGTCGGGGCTGTCGACAATGGCGACGGCCACGCCGGTCTCCCCGGCGATTTCCGGGCCGGCGGTGTTGTAGCCGCTGGCATGGGCGATCAGCAGGTCGGCACCTTCGGCGGCAAGTTCGCGCATTGGCGCACGGACGTCACCGTAACCGAGGCCTTCGGCGACGATGATCTTGACGCCGGTCGCGGCGGCTGCAGCCTTGGCAGCGTCGACGCCCTGCTGGTTCCAGCCAAAGTCACTTCCCTGTTCCGGAGTGAGAATGGCTATGGTATCTACCTCGGCGGCGAACGCCGGGGCTGCTAGCACCACGCTGAGCGCGGCAGAAATAAGCAGGTTTTTCATCATGTTGTTCCCACAATGGTTGTCGGTTTCAATACAGAATACAGAAGCGGTTGGCAGACTGTTTGTTGTTTTCATCGCCCTGTCTGCTGGGCTTTCCTCGCTCCCGGCCAGTGCCGGAAGCGGAGCTTATGTGCCTTATTCAGGCATCATTCACGGGACCGAAGGCGCCGACCCGGTGAAGATTTCGGTTGTCAACGAAACCAGCGTTCCGCTTGTTTGCGAGGCCGCGCTGGCCCACTGGTACTCCGACGAACTCGGTCGCGTTTCTCCGGGCGAGGAGCTCACCTTGACGCTGTGGCACGACCAGAAGACCGGCGTCTTCAACCTGATGAACGCGACCGATGACCGGATGCCGGTCGAGGCCCTCTGGTGTGCCAGCGAAGCCGGCCGCACGCGGCTCACCCTGCCGATTGCCAGCGGCAAGGCGAAGGCGGCGTTGCGCTACTCCTGCCGTGCCGGTGGCGAAGCCGGTTTGAGCTGCGAGGCTGCGAGCGGCTGAAATCGTCATTTCGAGCGGACCTCTTCAAGCTTGGCGACGATCCGGCCCTTGACCTCGATGACTGCGGGCTGGCCGGCGATGACTTCGTCGGCCACCCTGGCAAAGGTCGCCTGGAGCTCGGCCTGCTGATCGTCAGGAAGCGTATGGATCTCGCCGCCATTGCCCAGCCAGGCCTTCTCGGCGCGTTCGACGTTCTCAACGCCCCAGGGGAAGACGGTTTTCTCGGCCGCCCGGCCCGCTTCGATGATCGCGGTCCTGACCTCCTCGGGCTGCGACTGGAACCACGCCTCGTTGACCAGCGTCACCGAAACGATCTGGTTCATGTTGATGTTGGTGACGTGCTTGGCGGTGTCATAGAACTTGAAGGCGGTCAGGATCGGGATGCCGGCCAGCATGCCGTCGATGCCACCCGCCTGCAGCTGCGGGGTGACTTCCGACAGCGCCAGCGGCGTCGGGTTCACACCGAGCGCCGCCATGGGCTCCATCTGAAGCGGCGAAGCGAAGGTTCGCACCTTCAGGCCCTTGAAGCCGTCAAGAGTGGTCACCGGTTCGCGGGTGAGGATCTGGGTCGGTGAATTGAAGATTGCGCCGATGATCCGCACGCCCTTGTCGAGGAAAAGCGTCTCCATGTAGTCGCGGAAATCCTTGTCGTGGATCACCGCGTCGACTTCATCGGCATCCTTGAAGAGGCCGGGCACATCAAAGGCCTGAAAGCGCGGATCGACGTTGGTCACGAAGGAGGTCGGCGTGGTGAAGGCTTCGATGGTGCCGAGGAGAACGCCTTCGGACATGCGCGGGATCGCGCCCAACTGCGAGGCCGGGTAGATCTCAACCTTGAGCGCGGTGCCGACGCGGGACTCAACTTCCTTCTGGAATTCCTTCTGCCACTCGTGCTGCACATCGTTGATGGTGGCCGAGGCGAGCTTCATCGTGCTCTGCGCATAGGCGGAACCGGCGAAGGGCAGCATCAAGGAGAGTGCCGCGACCGCGCCAAATGCGCGCCGGGTCAGAGTGAAGCGTGTCGTATGTTTCGTCATTTCCAGTGCTCCATGTGCTTCGAAGCGCTCACGACATGCCGTTGACCAGCCATAGCGAAAGCGCGGGGATGAGAGTGATGAGGACGAGAGCGGAGATCTGCACCCCGATGTAGGGCAAAACGCCGCGGTATATGTCAGACGTCCGCAAGCCGAGAACGGACTGCGCGACGAAGATGTTGAGACCGAAGGGCGGCGTGAACATGCCGATGGCGAGGTTGACGGTCATGACCACGCCGAAGTGGATGGGGTCGATACCGAGCGATACCGCAATCGGCACCAGCAGCGGCGACAGGACGAGGATCGCGGAAGTCGGGTCGAGCACGCAGCCGATCGCCAGCAGCAGCAGGTTCACGGTCAGCAGGAAGCCCAGAGGCGACATGCCCGCATCGGCGGTGGCCGCGATCAGGGCCTGGGGGACCCCTTCAACGGTCAGGACCCAGCTGATGACGCCTGCGGCAGCGACCACGATCATGATCCGAGCGGTCATCATGGCGGAGCTGATGGCCGCTTCCAGCAATGAGCGGAAGTTGACGGTGCGGTAGACCACGATCCCGATGAAGGCGGCATAGGCGCAGGCAAAGCCGCCGGCCTCGGTGGGCGAGAAGAAACCCGCATAAATGCCGGTCATCACGAATGCTGGCATGGTGAGCGCCCAGAAGGCCTGCCTGAACGCCTGCCAGGCAACCCGGGCACGGAAACCCGCTTCCCGAGGGATGCGCGCCCTCATTGCCGAAAACGAGATGTAACCGGCCATCAGCAGCGCCATGACGACACCGGGGATGATGCCCGCGACGAACAGCTTGGCGATCGACTGCTCGGCAGAGGCGCCATAGAGGATCATGGCAATCGAGGGCGGGATGACGATGTCGATCGCGCCGCTCGAGGTGATGATGCCGGCCGCACGCTGCTTGCCGTAACCGCCCTCGATGAGCTGGGGATACATGTTTCGGCCGACGGCGGCGACTGCCGCAGCGGAAGAGCCGCAGATCGTACCGATCAGGGTCGATCCGCCGAGGGCTGCGATCCCGAGCGATCCAGGCACACGGCCGAAGAGCGCGCGCACCAGATTGATCAGCCGGTCGGCGATGCCGCTGATCGCCATCAGTTCGCCGGCAAAGACGAAGAACGGCACCGAGAGGAGCGCGTAGGCATCCAGGCCGCCGAAGATCGTCTGCTGGAGCGCGATCAGCGGGGGGCCGGGGAAGAAAAGCAGCGCCAGCGACGCGGCAGTCAGCAGCGCAACGAAGATCGGGGCGCCGAGTGCAATCAGGATGACGACGCTGATGCCCAGAACCCAGCTCATTTGCGATCTCCTTCAGAAACCGCGAGGCGGGAAATGTCGACGACTGTCAGGAAGGCCGTGACTGCGGCGATGCCGACAAAACCGACGAGGATCGCCGAGTGGGGTATGACCATCGGGATGCCCAGCCCCATGCTGGTCTGGTTCAGGTTCGCGATCCGCCCGATGAAGACGAAGCTGTGCCAGGCGATAAAGAGGGACACGGCGACCGTGGCAATGTCGATGAGGATCTGAACGGTCGCTGCCAACGCACCGCTCATGGCAGTCGGCAACAGGTTGATCGAGAGATGATCACGGCTGCGAGCGGCAAGAATCGCGCCGAGCATGACGATCCAGATCATGCCGTAGACCAGGAGTTCATCGGCACCAACAAGGGAGAACCAGCCGCTATAGCGGCCCACCGCATTGGCGACGTTGACCAAGACCATGACGATCAGGCCAACGCCAAGAAGCATCCCGACGAGCCGGACGACGGCCGCCTCCACCCGGATGAACCCGTTGCCACTCTTGCGTCCGTCTTCAGCCCCCGGTCCTGTGGTCATGGTGCTATTCTCTCCCCTCGAGAATGCGCCGGATGGCGACGAGCTTTTTCGCCCGCTCCGGCTGCAGCTGTGCGATCTTCTCGGGCGTATAGGAATAGACCCCTTCCCCCGACTTGATGCCGAGCTTGCCGTCGGCCATCTGCTTGGTGACCAGTGGCGCCACGTCCTTGCGATCGCACAGGTCCTCGTTCAGGAACGAAGAGACCGAATGGTAGATGTCCATGCCGGCCATATCGAGAAGCGCCATGGGTCCAATGACGGCCAGCTTGTAGCCGATGCCCCAGGAAACGCAGGTGTCAATGTCCTCGGGCTCGATCACGCCGCGCTCGACGAGATCAACGACCTCGCGCAGCAGCGCATAGAGCACACGGTTCTCGACGAAACCGGGAACGTCCTTCTTCAGCAGAACCGGCAGCAGGCCGAGCGAGCGGATAAAGTCGCGGATGGTGGCGACCGTCTCCGGTGCTGTCTGCTCGCCGCCGATCACCTCGATCATCGGAATGATGTGCGGCGGATTGGACCAATGCATGCCGACCATGCGGCCCGGATTTGAAATATGCGCCTGCAGCCTGGTGATCGGGATGCCCGAGGTATCGGAGGCGACGATCGTGTCGGCCGAGATCATGCCCTCGATCTTGCGGTAGACGCCGGCCTTGATCTCTTCATTCTCGGGAACGTTCTCGATGATCAGGTCGGCGCCCAGCACGGCCTCCTCGAGTTCGCTGGTGAAGCGAACCGAACCGCCGGTACCTTTGGCCTCAATTCCCAGATTGTCGAGAACGCCGTCGGCCGCCGCCAGCATCGTGCGCGCCCGCTCGATCGCCGCCGGCGCGATGTCATAGGCGACCACGTCTATACCGCCGCGCGCCAGACGGGCCGCCATGCCGGGACCCATCGTACCTAGGCCGATGATGGCTACTCGCTGGATCATGCCGCGACCTCCTGTATCTGTGACTTCCTGATGAGATCGGCCGCTTTCTCGGCGATCATGATGACTGCGGCATTGATGTTGCCCGAGGGAAGATCCGGCATTACGGAAGCATCCACCACGCGCAGACCGGCGACACCGCGGACCCTGAGGTCCGGATCGACCACCGCCCCGGCATCGGTGCCGGCCCGGCAGGTGCCCGCCGGGTGATGGACGGTGATGCAGGTCTTGCGGATATGCTCGTCGATTTCCTCGTCCGTCTGGCAGGCGGGTCCGGGGAAAAACTCCGCCTGGATGAAGGGCTGCATGGACGGCTGGGCGGCGAGATCACGCGCCACCCGGAAGCCGGCGCGGAGCGATGCCCAGTCCTTCGGGGAAGCGAGGAAGTTCTGGTGGATCAGCGGTGCGGCCATCGGATCGCCCGAGGCGAGTTTCACCGAGCCACGGCTTTCGGGCTGGGTCGCCACGACGCGCGTCGCAAATCCGTCCGGGAACGGGGCCTTGAACGGCTCGAAATAGGGCCAGGCCGCAAGGGGTGCTGCGGTGAAGAGAAGCTGCACGTCAGGCAACGGACGTTCGGGGCCGCTCCTGAGGAACGCCACGACCCCGCCGGGCACGTCGGCCGAAAAGCCCTTGCCCGTCAGATAGGTCTTGACGAAGTCGAGACCGATCCGGTCCACCCGCATCTTCTTGAGGAACGGACCCGGCTCGCGGCGGCGATACATGAGGATGACCGAGACGTGGTCCTGCAGGTTCTTGCCGACCGCGGGCAGGTTTACGCGGGTCTGGATGCCGTGGGCGGCCAATTCCTCTGCGGCCCCCACGCCCGAGAGCATCAGAAGCTGCGGAGTGTTGATGACGCCGCCCGACAGGAGCACTTCCCGGCGCGCCGTGACCGTCCTCTCCGTTCCGTTGTGATCGAGAACGATGCCGGTGGCCCGGCTGCCTTCCATGACGATGCGCTTTGCCATTGCCCTGGTGAGCACCGTCAGGTTCGGCCGCTTCAACGCCGGACGGAGATAGGCTGATGCGGTCGAGGATCGACGTCCCCTGGAAATCGTCATCTGCAGGTGGCTGAACCCTTCCTGCGTCCCGCCATTGTAATCTTCGGTCTGCGGGTAGCCTGCCTCGACGCTTGCAGTGCGGCAGGCATCGATCAGCGGGTCCTGGTACTTGCAATGCTGGGTGCTGAGCGGACCCGAACCGCCACGATAGGCGTCAGCGCCGCCTTCCCAGGTCTCCTGCTTGCGGAAATATGGAAGGATCTCGTCGTAGGACCAGCCGACCATCCCGTGGGCGGCCCAGCGGTCGTAGTCCCCGCGATTGCCCCGCACATAGGCCATGGCGTTGGTCGAGGACGAACCGCCGATGACCTTGCCGCGCGCGCATTCGACGCTGCGGCCACCGACATTCGCTTCCGGCTCGCAAAAATACATCCAGTCGTGGCGGCGTTCGGTGAGGATCTTGCCCCATCCGAGCGGGATGTGGATCATCGGATCGCGATCCCAGCCTCCGGCCTCGAGCAGCAGCACGGTGCAGCTCGGGTCCGCGCTCAGCCGATGGGCGAGCACGCAACCGGCCGAACCGGCTCCGACGATTACATAATCATAGCTTTCCGCGTGCGACATGACTTCCCTGCTTTCACCTGAGATCCGGCAACCGCGGACCATCGAGACTGCTGGAAACCCTGACCCAGGGCCAGGA
Organism: Hoeflea marina; assembly: GCF_003182275.1. Taxonomy (GTDB): domain Bacteria; phylum Pseudomonadota; class Alphaproteobacteria; order Rhizobiales; family Rhizobiaceae; genus Hoeflea; species Hoeflea marina. The sequence continues at coordinate 220,297 of NZ_QGTR01000002.1, read as the reverse complement.
TTTCGCACTCTCCCGGGACGCTATTTCAGCAGCCCGGCCTGACGGAGGGTCATGGTCCAATGATCCCAGCCCCGGTCGATCTGGGCGCCGACGAGTTTACCGGCCGTCTTGATCTCGCCCGGTGAGAGATACTTGATCGTGCCGATCTGCATGCCGGCCGTCTGCGCCTTGGCTTCCTGTTCGGTGTAGTAGGCACGGAAGACGACCTCACGCACCGAGCGGCCGACATTGACGACGCCGTGGCGGGCCATCAGGACAACCGGCGAGTCACCGAGGGCTTCGGCGATATCCCCACAGACATCCGGGCCGCCGCCGAAGAGATCGGTGGCATCGCCGTGCTTGTCGCGGATTTCATAGACGGGAACCGCCTCGCCGAGGAACGCGCCCATGTGGGTGACGGGCCGCATCGGCTGGTCGGTAAAGCAATAGGGAAGCACGGCGGGGGAGTGGCTGTGGAGCACGCAATGGACGTCCGGCCGCGCCTTGTAGATTTCGCTGTGAATGTAGCGCTCCAGATAGGAAGGCCGATTGTCGTCGGTCTCCCCTTCGAGATTGAAACGCTGGATGTCGCCTGTCGTGATGTGACTGGGGGCGAGTTTCTGCGCCAGGAAGAAGCTCTGGGGATCCTCGGGGTCGCGGGCGCTGATATGGCCGAACGGGTCAAGGATGCCTTCGTGCAACAGGATTTTCGTGGCTGTGACCAGCTCTTCGAAGACTGTTTGCTGCGCAGATGTTGTGGTGGTCATGTCTGAAGTCTCCCAAGTCGCTACGGTCGCGGCGGCTGTTTGTTCTTGTTATCGCCGGGACCGTGCACTTCAATTGTTTTCGTAAAGGCCGACGATCCTGTTCTGCTCGATGATGTTGTCGGCATATCTGGCCAGGAACTCTTCGCGGGTGAGCGTTCCTTCAACTTTGGTGTCGAGAGCGTAGACCCAGAAGTAGTAATGGTGCTTTCCGTGGCCTGCAGGCGGCTGAGGGCCGTAATATTGCGTGTGACCTGCACCATTCGGGCCGACGCGGAACTTTTCCTGCGCGTCGGAGAGATCGGTCGCTGCGGGGTCGATGCCGTAGACGGTCCAGTGGGTGAAACCCTGGGGCAGCGGAGCGTCGGGATCGTGGCAGATCACGGCGAGTTCCTTGGCGCCGGCCGGCACGCCGCTGACAGTGAGCCTGGGCAAGACATTGCCCTTGTCGCCCGCATGCTCGTCGCGCATCATTTCAAGCGGCTTGAAATCCGTGGACGTGATTTTGAGGTCTTTGATGTTTAGTGGCATGGAATGCGTCCTTCCGTCATGTTCTGTCGGGTTACTGAGCGGCCGCGAGGTCCGCGACCGTCTTGCCGCCCACGCGATGGTGGACACGGGGACCGGTCGCCACTGCGACGCAAATGAGGATCTCGTCCGGACGCGGGCCATCCGGTACCGCGAAGGTGATCGCATCATAGTGAGATCGGATGTAGAGCTCGTCCTTGTGGGCAAGCGGGATGTCGATCGAGGTGCCGGCCGAGGCCACCTTGGAGGCCGAGGAGATCCAGGCCTCACCGCCACCCAACTGCTCGCGCAGCGGGTTGCCGAACTCGGTGGTGATGCAGGCAACGACATGTTCCTGTTCGCCACCGACACCCGCGATGCCGCCCTTGCCGTAGCTGTCGGCAGGACGGCCGCCGAGCAGTGCCATGGCGCGTTCGCCCAGCGCGTGGCCGATGGCGGCACTCGGCCCCGTCAGCGGCGAGAGATCGGCTTCGTAGGTGCCCGCGAAGGGGTTGCGGATGATGACGCCAACGGCGACCTTGATCAGCGGCTCACCTGGCTCACCGCCGTCGTGCCGGATTTCCTGAACGGACGAGTACCAGCCACGGACTTGATAGTGCTTCTCAACTTCGGCGGAATAGTTCATTCTTGTCTCCTTGGGGACGCGCATCCAAGGCGCGCGCCAGTGTTTTTGGCTGGCTGGTCATTACTGGTTCTGCGGCCAGGAATAGACGCGCTTGATGGGATCATAGCGCGCGGCTTCCAGAGCCTCGTTGGTGAACATGTTGCCCTTCGAGAGCGAGCGGTTCGCCGCGTATTCGCCTGAAAGAGCCTGCGTGTGATCGGTGAGCGGACGGATGCGCCTTTCCCAGGAGACAAGCGCATCTTCAACCGACGACTGTTCAGCGAGGTCCTGCGCAAGGCTGAAGGCGTTGACCATGGCGCAACCCGCGCCCTGGGCAAGCGCCGGGCACATGGCGTGGGCGGAGTCGCCGACAAGAGCGACCTTGCCCTTCACCCAGCTGTCGAGCTTGGTGGTCGCATACTTGTCGTAGCGAGCCGCTTCCAGCTTGGCGGCCTCGGCGAGGCAGGGCTCGAGGAAGGGAAACATCTCGACCCAGACCTCGAGATCGAGCGGCACCTTCGAGCCGCGCGGGTCGGCCGCCGGCGCCATCAGTCCGAGATAGAGCTCTTCCTTGTTGCAGGGCGAATACAGGATGCGCTGGACGCGCGGCTCCAGGTTCCACATGTCGATGGTGTTGTCCCACTCGGCCTCATCACCAAGCTTGTCCTTCATCCGCGGAACAATCAGTCGGATGATGCCATCGGTGGACACCCAGCGATCCTGCTTGAAACCGAGCGAGTCACGAACCTTGGAGCCGACACCGTCAGCACCGACGATCAGGTCCGCCTCGAGAACCTCGCCACTCTGCAGGGTCAGACGGCCGTCGGCCTCGGCCGATACGGCCTCCGAATTGGTTCGAACAGTGACACCGACCGCATGGGCGCGCTTTACGAGCGCGTTGTGGAGGTGCGAACGCGTCATGATGCGCCATGGCAGACCGTTGAAGGTCTCCTTGGACACCGACTTGTTGTGCATCCAGGTTTCGTAGGCCGGCGGGGTGTGGGTGCCATGAAGCACGTCATTGAGCGCATCGATGCCTTCAAGGACGCGCAGGCCGTTGTGCCAGAGATAGATGCCCGCACCGAATGCGCGAAGTTCCGAATCCTTTTCGTGCAGCGTCACGTCCCAGCCGTTCTGGCGCAGCGCGATCGCCGCCGTCAGGCCCGCGAATCCCGCACCAGCGACATGCGCACGAAGAGCCTTCCCAGTCGTCCTGTTTATATTCGCCATGGTCCAAATCCTGTTACCTATGCAAAGTGACGGAGTATCCGCCGTCAGGCTTCGATGAAGTTGGTGATTGCCCTGTAGGTGATGTCCGGGGACACCTCGTTGACGTAGTGGTCGGCGCCAGGAACGACGACGACCGGGAGATCGGGGCGAAGACGACTGGTCTCCGCCAGCGCCTCGGCCGAAACGAGCCTGCTTTCCGCTCCCCGCATCAGCAGCACCGGCCTCGTGACCTCACGATAGGCCTGAGTGAGATCGGCACGCAGGCCCGTGGCGATCTGTGCCATGGCGGATGCGGACGCCAGCGGGCGAAGCCCGCCATCGACCTCGTGATAGCCGGTCTCCGCCCTGATCCTGATGGCGCCGGCAGGAATGTTGGGATAGCGACCGGCGAGATAGGCCTCCACAGCCGGCAAATCCTTGAACAGCCGATCACCCGCATTCACTCGGGATTCCAGCGCATCGAAGACTTCGGCCTCGATAAAGGGCGTGAAATCGATCGCCACCACGGAACGCACCAGCCCGGGATATTTGGCGGCAACGGTGACCGAATTGCGCGAACCGAGCGAGTGGCCGACCAGTATGGCCGGTCCGCGGTCAAGCGCCCTGATGAGTGCGGCGATATCCTCGGCGAAATCCGCCGCCCCATAGCCGTCGTCCGGCTTGTCGCTCAGCCCGTGACCTCGCTGGTCGACGGCGATTGCAGTGAAACGGTCGGCAAACCGGACAGCCAGAGGCGCCAGCGTACCGGAATTCGCGGTGATCCCATGGAAGAAGAGCATCAGCGGGCCGTCGCCGGCCTCCCGCACGTTCAGGGCGATGCGGCCAGTGTCGATACGGCGCATAATCATGTCATGGCGCGAGGCGGCTGAAGCCATGTTCCGGGACCCCATCGTGTTGTTCTCATTGGCAGGAAGCATGACAGAAATCAAACGAACGTCAACCCGATTGTCAGACATTCTTTCAATCTTACGTGTTGACAGTATCCACATTATTGCTGTCAAATCGGGATGACATCGCGTATGCTGCCTCAGGTTGCGACCCCAATGGACGAGATCAAAATGATGCCGCCAGAGCTGAATTTGAGAGTGTTGCCGCGCACGGTTCAACAAGAGGCCGTCGACAAGTTGCGACTGGCGATCTTTTCGGGCGTTTTCGAGCCTGGCAGCCGCCTCATCGAGAGCAATCTGTGCTTGCGGCTGGGCATCAGCCGCCCCTCGCTCCGGGAAGCGTTGCGCAGTCTTGCCGCCGAACGGCTGATCGACATTGTGCCGAACCGCGGCCCGTCGATCCCGGCCCTGACATGGGAAGAAGTCACCGCCATCTACGAGGCGCGGGAGCTCTTGGAAGTGGAGGCCGTCGGGCGCTGCGCCGAACGGATATCGAACGAGCAACTCGACGCGCTGGAAAAGTCGCTCTCCGCCTTCGAGGCCGCCGCCCTCAGCAATGACGGGCTTGCCCGGATCACGACAGCCGCCGACTTCTATTCCATCATCCTTGCCAATTGCGGCAACCCGATCCTTGAGGAAATCCACCGCGGCCTGGTCGCCCGGATCAGCCTTTTCAGGTCGCGCTCAATGTCGCTCAAAGGACGGGCGATGAGCAGTCTGACGGAAATGCGGGAGATCTACGAGGCGATTGCCGCGCACGACGAGAAGGCCGCCCGCAAGGCGTCGCGGAAACACGTGCTCAAGGCCATGGCGGCGGCAAAGAAGTCCATGCCGCCACCCGACTAGCTGTTCTGGCGGCTCATCCATGCAACGGAAATGTTCATCATGCCCTATCGAGTTCAATGGCCATCAGGGCGCGCATCGACTTGCACGTCCTCCTGCGCAGGACAGCCCAGACTTCCCGTCTGCGTCGGCGAATAGGATCTGCTGGTGTCTGGTGCTGATGGCAAGATGAAAGCCGACGTCCTCATCATCGGCGGCGGTTCGGCCGGCGGGCTCCTGGCCGCGCGGCTGAGCGAGGATCCCGGGCGCGAGGTGCTCATGATCGAGGCCGGCGACGAGGCGACGGACCCGGATATCTGGGATCCCGCCGCATGGCCGACGCTCCAGGGTCGCAGCTACGACTGGAACTACCGGACCGAGCCACAGGCCGGCACGGCCGGCCGGGTCCATCACTGGGCGCGCGGCCGCCTTGTCGGGGGATCGAGCTGCCTGCACGCCATGGGCTACATGCGCGGCCATCCCGAAGACTTCGCCAGCTGGGCCGAGGCAACGGGCGATGCGCGCTGGAGCTGGGACGGTCTGCTGCCCGCCTTCGAGGCCAACGAGGACCGCGAGGTCGCGGGACGGGACGGCGGCCCTCTGCCCATCCACCGCACCGATGCCGAGGCGAGCCGGCTGACGCACGCCTTCATCGCCGCCGGCGCCGCTCTCGGACTGCCGCGGCTTCAGGGTCACAACGAGGGCGTGATGATCGGCGTGACGCCGAACTCGATGAACATCCGCGACGGCAAGCGGGTAATGGTCGCCGATGCGTGGCTGACGCCGGAGGTCCGTGCCCGCGAGAACCTGACAATCGTCACAGGAGCTCTCGCCCGCCGCCTGGTATTGGTCGGCAACCATGTTCACCATGTCGAGGTAAGGGGCCGTGACGGCCCGGTGCTGTTTTCTGCTGATACCGTAGTGTTGTGCGCCGGCTCGCTCGAAAGTCCGGCTCTGCTGATGCGATCGGGCATCGGGCCGCGAGACGTTCTCGATGCGGCGGGCGTCGAATGCCTCATCGACATGCCCGAGATCGGCCGCAACCTGCAGGACCATCTCCTGGGTGCGGGAAACCTCTATGCGACACGCAAGCATCTCCCGCCCTCGCGGCTCCAGCATTCGGAATCGATGACCTACATGCGCGCGGGCAGCTTCACCGAAGGAGGGCAGCCGCAAATCGTTGTCGGATGCGGGGTGGCGCCCATCGTCTCGGAACGTTTCGAGGCTCCCGCCCCCGGCACAGCCTATTCCCTGCTTTTCGGCGTCACCCATCCGAGCAGCCGCGGCACGCTGAAGATCACCGGCCCGGAGCCGGGAGACCGGCTGATCATCGACCCCGCCTATCTTTCGACCGAGCGAGATCGCGACCTGTTCCGCGCCGCGCTCGAGGCGGCGCGGACCATCGGGCAGTCGGACGAACTGGCCGAATGGCGCGATCATGAGATCCTCCCGGGTCCGCTCGAATCCCGCGAGGAGATTGACGCGTTCATTGCCAATGCGGCCATCACGCATCACCACCCCAGCGGCACATGCCGGATGGGCAAGGACGATGCGGCGCCCGTCGACGCCGATCTGAAGCTCAAGGCACTCGACAATCTCTTCGTCGTCGACGCGTCCGTGATGCCCAGCCTCACCGCAGGTCCGATCCACGCCGCCGTCCTGGCGATTGCCGAGACGTTCGCCCGAACGATGTTCAACAGCAGGAAGGAAGCTTGAGATGACCGACCGTCGGCCGGAATTCCAGGGAGAACAATTCGAAAAGGGTCTGCAGATCCGCCGCGAGGTCCTGGGCGACGCCTATGTCGACCGCTCGATCGCGGCGGCCGACGACGTTTCCGCCCCCTTGCAGAAACTGCTGACCGAATGGTGCTGGGGAGAAATCTGGAGCCGGCCCGGTCTGGAGCGCCGCATGCGCAGCGTCCTCAATCTGGGCATGCTTATGGCGCTCAACCGCTCGGACGAGTTCAAGCTGCATGTCCGGGGCGCTCTGAACAACGGCGTTACCCGAGAAGAGATCGTGGAGATCATCCTGCAGGGCGCGATCTATTGCGGCGCGCCTGCCTCATTGGACGCACTGCGCTCTGCGAAAGCGGTGTTTGCCGAGATTGATGCGGCGACCACGCAGGTGTCGCAACGTTGATCGTGAGGCGATAGGCCTGTGCGATTTGGGGCATCACCAAACCGCCTGATCCGCTTTATCGCCGAAGTTGGTTCGCGCTGAAGTGACTGCTCATTCCGTCTGGCTTTGCTTCGCTTCCTGGTCAGCGGCGCAGTTCCGGACAGCGCGCAGATCCGTTCCGATCCGGTCGCGGTGCTTCGATATTCACGTGTCTACCTGCATGCCGCTCTGCGGGGGCGGCAGGAACCAGTCCCCCGGCTCGCGGACGTTCGCCCGCCGGGTGCCGGCTCCAGGCCCGGCATGACGGCGGACAGAGCTGCGTCCGCCGCCGCCTGGTCCCTCAACTTCACAGGGAAGATGGCGTCCGGAGCGTTGCGGCAAGGCAGGCCACACGCCAGCCGCGATGACACGGCCGGCGCGCGCTTTCGGCACCTGCAGCACAGGTGTTTGTATTGATGCATGTCGTGATCCCGAAACCGCCGCACACTTTCGGGCGAGCTGCATTGGGGGCCGTGCCGGCTCAGTTGCTGATGTCGGCATTGGTGTCCGTGCCGCCTTCCTTGCCGTCCGCGCCGAGCGACAGGATCGAAACGGTGCTGCCGTTGTCCTTGAGCTCGTATCTGAATTCGTGCCCCCAGGCGTCCTTGATGACCTCGGAGCCCTTGAGATAAGGCCCATTCCAGTTTGAGGGCTTGTCCGGGGCCTTGACGAGCGCGGAAAGCCCCTCGCTGGTCTCGGGATAGGCGCCGTTGTCGAGATAATAGAGCTCCAGGGCTCCCTCGAGATTGCGGATCTGGGTGACGGTCGTCGAGACCTTCGCCGATCCCAGGTAGCGCAGCACACGCGGTGTCGCCAGTGTCGCGATCAGCCCGATGATGGCCAGCACCACCAGCATTTCGACCAGCGTGAAGCCATCTTCCCCGCGACCGGGCCGGGACGGCCGGTCCGGAGAAAACCCACCACCATCCCTTCCCGATCGTTCAATCATTGTCATGGACGTCCTCACCACAGATTCTCCTGTATCGGCCAGACCGTCACCAGCCCGAATGCCAGGAACGGTCCGAACGGGGTTCTCGTCTCCCGCGACATCATTCCCGCGATCGCCGAATTGGCAAGCACGAAAACCAGACCGCCGGCCGAGGCGACGAACAGGAACAGCGGGAAATGCAGCGGTCCGATCCAGAGCGCGGCCATGGCGATCATCTTGACGTCGCCGAGGCCGAGGCCGATCCGGCCGGAGCGGCTGTGGTGGAGCCAGCGAAACCCCGCAAAGGCCAGGGCGATGGCGACCGCAAAGGCCAGGCGGCCCAGGCCCTGCTCGGCGCCTCGGCCCGCCGCCGCCAGGTGGCACAGCGCCAGCAGGCCGAGCGCGAGATTGAGCCGGTCGGGGATCCGCAGGTCGCGCAGATCGACGACAGCGATCCGGAGACACAACGCCACGAGAACACCGAAGAAGGCCAGGGTCACCTCCATCCTAATAGGCCAGACGCCTGAGATCCTGCTGCAGCGGCGTGCCGCCGCGGCGCAGGCCGATGGCGGAATTGAATCCGAGGCGGTCGCGGAACTCGGCGGTGACATCGCGCGCCTCCTCCACATTGCGCACCACCCGCGGGCGGATGAAGATGATCAGCTCCGTCCGGGCGATCGAATCGGTCTTGTTCTTGAAGGCGTTGCCCAACAGCGGGATGTTGCCGAGAACCGGCACCTGGGCGCGCTGCAGATTGTTGCGCTCCTGGATGAGACCTCCCAGCGCCAGGCTCTCGCCGTCATTGACCACCACCTTGGTGGAGATCTTGCGCTGCTGGATGGTCGGCGAATCGATGCCCGAGGAGGTGGTCTTGACCACGCTCGAGACCTCCTGGTCGATGTCCAGGAGGATGCGGCCGCTGGCATTGACCCGCGGCAACACCTTGAGAATGATGCCCGTGTCCTTCAGCGCCACCGAATTGACCACCGGCGCGTTCACCGTGACCGTGTTGGTCGCCTGCTGGGTGACGATCGGCACCTGGTCGCCCACCTGCAGGATGGCCTGCTGGTTGTTGAGTGCCATCAGCGTCGGCGACGAGATCACGTTGACATCGGTGATGCTGGCCAGCGCATTCAGCGTCACCTGGATGTTGTCGGTGGCAAAGCCGAAGGCCGCCCCCGGGAACGATGCCGACGCCAGGCCGGTGGCGAGATCGGAGAAATTGAAGTTGAAGTTGCCGCTCTCGACCGCCCAGCGCAGACCGAATTTCAATTCGTCGTTCAGCGTCACCTCGGCGATCACCGCCTCGAGCAGGACCTGAGTCGGCAGCACGTCGAGCTGGGCGAGGATGCGCTCGATGCGCTTGTATTCGCGCTCATTGGTGGAAATCAGCAGGGCATTGTTCTCGGTGTCGGCGACCACCGATGCGTCGGACAGCTGGCCGGCAGCCATTGTCTCGAGCGCCGCGGGGTCGGCGCCGAGGGCGACGGCATCCTGATCCGGCGACACCTGGCTGGCGGCGGTCGTCCCGGTCGAAGACGCGCCGCTGAGGACCGATTGCAGCACGCCTGCCAGTTCCCGCGCCGGGCGGTTCTGGATGTGGTAGACGAACAATTGGGCGTCCGAGCTGTTGGCGAGACTGTCAAGCTTGCGGATCCAGGCTGACGCGCGCTGCAGATAGGCCGAGCGCGAGGTGATCACCAGCACCGAATTGAGCCGGTCATTGGCGATGAAGCGGACAACGCCGCTCTTGCCGTTCTCGACGCCGAAGATGTTTTCCAGCTCGCGCACGACGTCGCCGGGCTTGGCCTGCTTGAGCGGGTGCAGCGCCACCGACTGGCCGCGCATCGCATCGACATCGAAGACATTGATCGCATCCCGGATCGCGCGCAGATCGGCCTGGGTGCCGGCAATGACGATGTAGTTGCGCTTGGTGTCGACCCGCAGGATCGACCCCTCGCGGCTGATCGGCGTCAGGATGGTCTGCATCTCCTCGGCGGCGATGTTGCGCAGTTCGATCACCTGCACGATGACGCCCGGTCCGCGACCGGAGAGCGACGGCACGCTGACGCCCGGCGTCGCCCCAAGCGCCATCGAACTGGGGACCAGCTGGTAGCCCGCGCCCTTGCGCACGATGGAGACATTGGCGATCGACAGCGCGGTCTCGAACAGCTCGACCAGATCGTCGCGGTTGACCGGGTCGCTGGTCTGCAGCGACACCGTGCCCTCGACCCGCGGGTCGATCGTGTAATTGACATGCAGGATATCGCCGAGCACGCTCTTGGCGGCGATAGCCACCGGCGCGCCGAGCAGATTGAGCGTGTATCCCTCCTCGCCCGCGCGGGTCGTGCCGGCGTTGATCGACGGCGCGACGGAGGCGACGAAGGTGTTCGACCCCTCCACCTGGGCGCCGGTGAAGCCGGACCTGGCATCGGAGGCGAAGAGGCTTCGCGAGCCGCCGCTCAGGTTCGCCGCCGGCTTGCCCTCGTTGCGCAGGCTGTCGATCGTCTGCTCGAACAGGGTCGACGTCGACGCGGTGCCGCAACCCGCGAGCGCCAGGCCTGTGCATACGACCATGAAAAGACGCCTGATCATCCCTGCCCCGCTGTCCGAACGGAAAGCCTACAACGTTCCTGCAAGCAGAGTCCCGCCCCGGCTGCGGTTTGACCAGTACTGTCCACAGATGCGTGGAGGACTTGCATCGATCGGCTGCGAGCTTGTCTTCCGGATACTGGGCCGAAACCTTGGGCGTGGGTCGATGCAAAGGAGTTGCCACCCGCGACGGAAGTCATTTGGAGTTGCCTGACCGGAAGCTCGGGCAGCCGTGCGCTGCGCATCGAGGAGATTGGGCCTACTGCAATCATTCGATCCGGAGATCAGCGCAGTTCACTATACAGGAAGGAAGTGGAAGCCCCCCTATGTAGCCCCTCACCCATTCTGTTATGAAACAAGAGTTCCCCACCCATCGCATTTGACACCATAGTCTGAAAGCAATAGGTTAATTCTATTTTGCTCCATTATTAATATTTCGTACTTCGGAAGGATTTCAATCGACATATATACAGAAATATCAGAGATTCTATTTTCATATTTACTTTCAAATATAGAGACATTATAACCGTACGTTATCAGGTCTTCACATATTCGTTTTGCCGTTTCACAGTCTTTTACATGACAATAGAAATCTATTTTACGTTTTAATCTTAGATCTACCCCTCTGACCGCCAATGAATAAAGTGTCTCACCGTCGTCATCGCTGGGAAAACTATCCCTCCTGATTGCCATTTCATTCCCCATCCTCTGCCCTGTATCTTTTGCCAGGGGACTCAATCGAATTGTAATTCTGTCCGTTTTTCGGTCCTCCGAACTTATCCAGTTCACGAGACTCTTGCTTAAATGATTCGCGATCACTTGTAGCTTTATGAAGCTTTGTTCCAACGTGTGGATCATTCCGAGCTTTTTCTATCCGCTGACCCGAAATCTCCGAACGTTTCTTATCTCCCTTACCAATATAGACCTTTCCGGAAGCGTGTTGATTTATGTATGATCCAGTTGGACAATTGTGGACCAACACTCGTCTGCTTCCTACAAAATATGTCTCGTAATCGGCGATGGTGAGATTGTAAGTTCTCTCTGTTTTGTACATTTTTTTTACAGACACAACGAGCATTCCATGACCGTCACGGGTTGTTGCCGCCATTCCGTCACCCAGTTCCTCAGTCGTTATCCATCCCAGATCGGCAATCCACCAGGGATGATCATCTGTGGTTTCGAAGCGCGCAATTTGGCCGCCGGTAGAGACGAGAGCTACCTCCCAGATTTCTCGATTGTGTCGTTGAATCAGGTCGGTGACCTTCTTTAGCTCAGTGATTCCGGAATTCACATCTCGCGACCAAACGCGGTCACCGGCTTGAATTGTCTCAATTGGCCGTAGCCCACCTTCTGCATCGACCAAGGTCCCGGCGACAAAGCAGCAGGTCGGCCGTGGACTTGCCGAATCGGATCGTCTCGCTTGTGCTATTGCAACGTTCATAGCCGCGCCTTTCTGCATGGCTAAACCTCCAGTAAGCGATGCCCAAGACATATCGAACATCGACAAACCAATTGCGTAATGTTCTTCCTTCTTTCTTGCCTCTTCGGCGGCCAATTCGGCGTGCGCCCATTCAATCGTCGCCTCCTTTGCTTCTTTTTGTTCCGGTGTATCACGATCTGACGAGTTACGACTTGCTTCGGTGATGACCGATTTCATTTCGGCTTCAAAATCCATACTATTACTTTGATGCCCATTCGCATCCGCCTTGTTCACCGGATCATTGCCGGCATAGGCGTAGCGGTTGGTGCCGACGCCCTGCAGCGTCGGGTCCCAGTCGTCCGGCGAGATGAACCGTCCGAGATCGGGGTGCATGTAGCGGGCGTTGAGATAGATCAGACCCGTCTCCGGGTCGTCGCGCTCGCCGATGTAGCTCTTCTGGGTCTGGAAGCCCTGGTTGAGCTTTCGGCCATAGGGCTTGTAGCCGGTGGATTCGACCACGGCGCCGGCCGTGTCGGTGACCACGCGCACCGAGGCGAGATGGTCGCGGTGCAGGAACTGCCTGGCGCCGCCCTCGATCTTGAGCCTTCGGCCCGGCCGGGGGTCCGCTGCCTGCGGCAGCGCCCCGGCGTTCGCCGCCTTGGCTCTGCCACAGGCATTCGCCATCCGCTGTCGGCGGACCGGCGCTCACCCATGTGTGGATAGCAGGTATAGGCAGCGGCCGGATAATAGGCGGTACCGTCGACCAGCGTGCCACCGGCGAGCGTGCCCGCGGTGTCGATCTCGGCGGCGGCGGAGGGATAGATGGTGGAGGCAAACTGCGAGCTCTTGCGCGCCCTGGATCCATCCGGTCCGTATTTGAAGGTCACCGGCGAGGATTGCGGGGTGACGAGCACCTCCGCCAGCCGGTTGGCGTTCGGCGGGCCATCGATTCACTGGATCGATGGCTTGTCCGCCTCACCCCAGGCGAGCGTGCGGTCGCCATCGCCGACCATGTTGCCGTTGGCATCATAGAAGAAGCTCGTGGCGCCTGACGCCCCCTCAAAACGCGGCACTGTCAGGTGAATACGGTTGCAGTACAGGCGTTTTTTTATTTCGCTTAATTTTCTAATTCTACAGTAAATATATTCCAACCAGAAAATGTGTTCATTTAATATGTCGCATCAGCGCATCGGAGGCGGACCTTATGTTCTCGACCAATTCTTCCATTACAACATTTTTTGCTTTTATTCCATCAAGAAACAGGATTCTTTGCTTATTTTTTTCTAGAAATATAATCAAGCACGGCTCATTTTCTATGTATAACTCACAAATCAACTCATCGTAGTCAATATCACTGCTTATACGATATTTATATTCTTGTTTCATGGCTCCAAGAATCCTCTAAATTGTCCGTCAGAATCGAACCGCGCACCGCGTCCCGATGGTGATATGACATCAAAGCCACCAAAACGGTTGCCAGGCGACATCCGACTTTGGCTATCGCCAACGATTTCATTTAGCTGGATTTGGCCGGCACTGTTCAATGCTTCTGGTCCTCCAGTAACTGCGGGATATGCCGAACCGCTTCGGGAAGCTGGATTGTGCTTGGCGATTGCGCGTCCAGCCACAGTTAGTTTACCCGAAATGTCTTTCGGATCGATGCGCGCACCGCTGATCGCTAGCGAACTAGCCGAGTGCCCATTATAAGAAAGATCTACAGGTTGCGGCTCGCCTTCATTCAAACCCGTAGTCATTCCAAAGTAAAACCCCAATCCGGATGCAAAATTGCCGCCTGCCCGAAGGCCAACTTGGACTAAAGATTTCCCTAAGCCGATTTTTTTCTGGTCCTCGATGGTCTCCGGAGGCTGATTGTGAGCCGCAGTCACATTTCGGTTCGATGCGGGGACATCTTCAGACCCACCGCCATTGGCACCATTGCCCGTAACACTTGATTTACTCCCAAATCCAAAAAACTCCTTTACTCCCTCCCAACTGATATGCCCATTCGCATCCGCCCTGTTGACCGGATCGTTTCCGGCATAGGCGTAGCGGTTGGTGCCAACGCCGGGCAGCGCCGGGTCCCAGTCGTCCGGGGAGATGAACCGCCCGAGGTCTGGGTGCATGTAGCGGGCGTTGAGATAGATGAGGCCCGTCTCGGGGTCGTCGCGCTCACTGAGGAAGCTCTTCTGCGTCTGGAAGCCCTGGTTGAGTTTTTTGCCATAGGGCTTGTAGCCGGTGGATCCGACCACCGCGCCGTTCGGCGGGCGATTGATTCACCGGATCAATCGCCCGCCCGCCTCACCATCGGTGACCACGCGCACCGAGGCGAGATGGTCGCGGTGCAGGAACTGCCTGGCGCCGCCCTCGATCTTGAGCCTTCGGCCCGGCCGGGGGCGCGCTACCCGCGGCAGCGCCCCGGCGTTCGCCGCCCTGGCTCATGCCACAGGCATTCGCCATCCGCTGTCGGCGGACCGGCGCTCACCCATGTGCGGATAGCGGGTGTAGGCGGCCGCCGGGTAATAGGCGGTGCCGTCGACCAGCGTGCCGCCCGCCGGCATGCCCGCGGTGTCGATTTCGGCATTGGCGGAGGGATAGATGGTGGAGGCGAACTGCGATGACTTGCGCGCCCTGGATCCATCCGGCCCGTATTTGAAGGTCACCGGCGAGGATTGCGGGGTGACGAGCATCCGGGCCCCAGCAACGGATCGCTCAGTGTCTAGTACGCAATCCGGCTCAGCGGCCAGAAGACGCTGTCCTCGCCGGTGGCGGCGAGGGCGCCCCTCAGCTCGTCGGAAATGACCAGATGCGTCGTCAGTTGCAGATCCCGCGCCATGTGAGAGCCCTGAAGACAATCCGGATGGTGCACGATGCCGGTCACCGAGAAGATGATCGCCATACCGCCCTTGTCGATCTTGCGCCTGACATTGGATCTTTCCGCGTCGATGCAGAGCCGCCGGTCGAACGGGATCGCATACATGAAGTCGTCGCAGACCTCGCCTCGGGCAATCAGCCGGACCGGCAGGAACTGGATCCGGTCCGCGGGTACGAACGTGCGGATGATGTCGCGCCAGACCGCATCGACCACCGGTTGGCCACTGAAAGGTGGGCAGTGCAGCGCCTTGAAGCGCTTCAGGCCGGACCGGGAGTGGAAGACCGGGCGCAGGTTGGGATCGACCGGCTCCTCGGCAAAGGGCTCATTGTTGGTCGCCGGTTGCGACGCGTCATAGTCATAGAGCGTCCCGAACTCGAGAATTTCTTCCGGATCGCGCCAGATCCACGCCAAAGAAATGCTCCTCTAATCAATCTGCAGCCCCAAGGCGCCTTTCACTGCCACTAATCCCTAATGCGTGAAGATGGGTCGTCGGTAGCCTGCAGGCACAAAGTTTTAAAACCAATGCGAAACACTGTTCGCGCATATCCAGATTGTAATTTCAAAAAGCCCAAGCGTATTTCGAAGACCGTCAGGTCGTCATTCTCAGACAGAACATCGATGCTGCCGATATCGCCGTTTCGGGGAGGCGTCGAATCCTCAAATTCGAGAAAAGCGATATCCTCGAATACGAGATAGCCATCATACAAATCCTCATCGATATAAAAATTCCAATATTTATCTCTTACGCGAGATATGCAATCGATCTTCATGAGTAATGCATTATTGTCGAAGTCAATGATGCATTGGCGTGCGGCGCGATCACCAAGATAGATGGTGCCCAGAAAAGCGGAATTTTTCATTTGATTTTCACCAATGGATATCCCAGTGAGCATCAGGTGAATTAGGGCTCACGACATTCCCCCGTATATCTATTGATGGTCCTTGGCCTCGCCTGTTGGCCTCGGGCCCAGAGCCTGGAAGATGACCGTGCCCGTGGGGCGTGGGATTGGTTGAATGGCCCGACGAATTCAAACGTTGATAATTTGAACCATTTGGATATGTCGTATGGGTATCTGTTTGCGTCGGCCCGGGTACTGTCGTGCCGCCGACCGGCTCGATCATGACGTTCCCCTTCGTATCAACAACAAAACGTCCAACTGGCGGACCGGTCAATGGATCAACCGCCCTATTAGCCTGCCTTTGCAATTCCTGCAACCTGGCCGTATACCCCCGTAGCGCCTGAAGAGAATGTGTATTGGGTGGATCGATGAACGTTTCCTTGGGATTTAATTCCCGTATGGCCGCTTTGGTTTCCGCGATCCGATAAGCGATATTCTGCTGAGCGGGTGTCAATTGACCTACGCCGCTCCGCCGGGTGCCCGGAATTTGCTGCCCAAATGTGAACGTACCGAGTGATGTCTCATCGACAGATGTCTTGGATCCTTCCCCACCGCGACCGGCCGATCCGCCGCCACCTTCCCAGCTCGTACCTCCATACCCCCCGCCGATATCGCTATCCTGGACATCCAGCGCACCATGCCCATTCGCATCCGCCTTGTTGACCGGATCATTGCCGGCATAGGCGTAGCGGTTGGTGCCGACGCCCGGCAGGGTGGGGTCCCAGTCGTCCGGCGAGATGAACCGTCCGAGATCGGGGTGCATGTAGCGGGCGTTGAGATAGATGAGGCCGTTCGGCGGGCGGTTGATTCACAGGATCAACCGCTGGTCCGCCTCACCCGGGTCGTCGCGCTCACTGAGGAAGCTCTTCTGGGTCTGGAAGCCCTGGTTGAGTTTTCGGCCATAGGGCGTGTAGCCGGTGGATTCGACCACGGCGCCGTTCGGCGGGCGATTGATTCACCGGATCAATCGCTGGCCCGCCTCACCATCGGTGACCACGCGCACCGAGGCGAGGTGATCGCGGTGCAGGAACTGCTTGGCGCCGCCCTCGATCTTGAGCCTTCGGGCCCGGCCGGGCGCCCGCTGCCTGCGGTAGCGTCCCGGCGTTCGCCGCCTTGGCTCATGCCGCCGGCATTCGCTATCCGCCTTCGGCGGACCGGCGCTCACCCATGTGCGGATCGCGGGTGTAGGCGCCCGCCGGGTAGTAGGCGGTGCCGGCGGCGAGCGTGCCACCGGCCGGCATGCCGGCCGTGTCGATCTCGGCATTGGCGGAGGGATAGATGGTGGAGGCAAACTGCGAGCTCTTGCGCGCCCTCGCCCCGTCCGGCCGGAATTGGAGGGTCACCGGCGAGGATTGTGGGGCGACGAGCACCTCCGCCAGCCGGTTGGCGTCGTCCTAGGCAAGCGTGCGGTCGGAGAGGAAATCACGGCTGGGGGACGAGGCGGCGTAATTCGCAAGCAGCTATTTGGGATCACCGTCCGCCGCCTTTTTGACTTTTCGATCATGAAAGTACTTCCAGAAACCAACGGCGACATCTCCACCTGCTACGAAACAAAGCATTAGAAACACGGGGATGGAGTTTTTAGCAATCGCAAACAAAAAGCATGTAAAGAGAAATGGGACACTCAGGGAGCCGAAATTCGTCGAATTCCGAAATTCGACTTCGGAGGCGGAATAAACCTTATCAGTATAGAGCATATCGAGATGCCTGGCTGTCATGCTGATAAGCTTACCATTCAAGGTTAGGTACCAAGTGAATACGGCTAAAATCCCAAGAAGAGACACGATGATGAATTCGGATTCGAGATAGAATCCCACGATTGAAAGCGCGAAAAGCACAAGAGGTACCAGAGGTCTAGCTGCGGTGGAAATCGATAAAGGACTATGCATTTCGTTATCTCCTGAAGCCGTCTGCGAATGCGTTTTTATAGCGCATGTGGAGATGTCCCTATGCCAGGTGGCGCCCCCGTAGGCCTAGATCCAGAATCCCTTTGACCAACGTCGCCCGCATTGCTGGATCCGGAACCCGTCTCACTTTCGCTACCTATTGCGGTCGGGCTACCCACTCCCCGTGCTCCGTGCGCAGTGCCAGTCGTAGAGCTTTTTTCTCTGGACTTTTTGTTGCGCTCATTATTGCTGCCTGAAAACAGGCTGGCGATTGCTTCCCATGCACCCCTGACAGAAAAGCTCCCATTTGCATTTAAGCCTGTCGTTAGTCCTCCTCTAAGGCTGGGAAGGCCGGTCGGTCCGACAGGAATATTCCGTCCGACGGTCGGTGAAACTGCACCCTTCACGTTTTTTGACACGCCGGCCGATACAGTGCCGGCCACCGGGCCGACGCTGAATGTTACATCGGCAGTCAAGCTGCCTGAAAATACGTCCTGATCTGGTGATGATACTGGGTTTGTCGTGCCGTACCCAGTGAGCCCAATTCCCAGTCCGGCACGCCCGCTGATCGTCGCATCAATGGATAAGTCGTACTTTGCGCCCGGATCTCGTTCGGTTGGCGCTGAGATGGTGACGCCAAGTCCAGAGCCTATGCCCGTGCCTGGCGTGACCTCTCCGTAAAAACCGAAGCTCCAGTCGCTATGCCCATTCGGATCACTCTTGTTGACCGGATCATTGCCGGTATAGGCGTAGCGGTTGGTGCCGACGCCCGGCAGTGTCGGGTCCCAGTCGTCGGGGGAGATGAATCTTCCGAGGTCGGGGTGCATGTAGCGGGCGTTGAGATAGATCAGCCCCGTCTCGGGGTCGTCGCGCTCACTGAGGAAGCTCTTCTGCGTCTGGAAGCCCTGGTTGAGTTTTCGGCCATAGGGCATGTAGCCGGTGGATTCGACAACCGCGCCGGCCGCATCCGTGACCACGCGCACCGAGGCGAGATGGTCTCGGTGCAGGAACTGCCTGGCGCCGCCCTCGATCTTGACGTCCATATGTGGATAGCGGGTATAAGCGCCCACCGGGTAGTAGGCGGTGCCGGCGGCGAGCGAGCCGCCCGCCGGCATGCCCGCGGTATCGATCTCGGCATTGGCGGAAGGATAGATGGTGGAGGCGAACTGCGACGTCTTGCGCGCCCTGGATCCATCCGACCCGTATTTGAAGGTAACCGGTGAAGCCTGCGGTGTGAGCAGCACTCCCGTCAGCCGGTTGGTATCATCCCAGGCGAGTGTGCGGTCGCCATCGCTGACCATGTTGCCGTTGGCGTCATAGGCGAAGCTCGTGGCGCCCACTGACAGCACCGCATGCGGCCGCGCCTGGTTGCCCGCCGGATAGGTGTAGGCGAGGCCGTTGCGCGTCAGACGATTGCCGCCGTCATTGTAGGTGAACACCTCGTCGAGACTGGTGCCGCCGAGATTGTCGGCGCTCAACAGCTGGTCGAGCCCGTCATAGCTGTAGACCCAGCTGTCGTCGGGCGTCAGCGCGTCGATGCGGGTGATGCGGCCGACGGCGTCGCGGGTGTAGCTTGAATCGACGAGATGGGTGGCGCCGCCGGGCGCCAACGTCTCGATGCGGGTGAGCCAGCGCCGCGTCGGCGAATAGCTGAATCGTGTCACCACGCCGTTGGCGTAGCGGATTTCGCGGGTCTGGTTGTCGGGCTCGTAGATGGTCTCGGTGACATAGCCCGGAACGGTGCGCGACAGGCCGCCCAGCGTATAGGTCCACGGCTCGGCCGCACTGCCCACCGACAGCGCATGCGGCTGATAGAGCATCGACACCGGCAGGTGCCCGTCGGAGTACTGCGTCTGAGTGGTGTGGTAGACCCCGTCGATGATGGCGGCATCGCGGGCAATCTGCCCGGAGGGGTGCCAGTCGAAGACATGCGAGACGCCGTCGGGCGTTTCTGATCGCGTCAGTTGACCGACATTGGCGTAGCCGCTGACGGCGCTGTCATAGCTGTTGCTGGCAAGAATGGTGGTCCCCGCCTGCCCCGCGGCGGTGCGGGTCAGCAGCCGGCCCATCGCATCGTAGGTCATCGTGGTGACGACCCCGCGCGCGTCGGTCTGGGTTTTCAGCCGGTTGGCGCGGTCGTAGCTGTAGCTCCACTGACCCAGATCCGGGTCGGTGACGCCGATGCGGTTGCCGGCCATGTCGTAGACATAGGTCCACACCGCGCCCAGCGGATCGCGGACATGAACCATGCGGTCGAGCATGTCATAGGCGCGGGTTTCCACCACCGCGCGGCCCTCGTTGGTCTTCTCGATGTGGATCGGCTTGCCGAAGGCCGAACTGGTGGTTTTGGTGAGGCG
Source organism: Hoeflea marina (assembly GCF_003182275.1). GTDB lineage: Bacteria > Pseudomonadota > Alphaproteobacteria > Rhizobiales > Rhizobiaceae > Hoeflea > Hoeflea marina. Next base: position 200,371 of record NZ_QGTR01000002.1, on the reverse strand, counting down.
CAGTCCGGCTTCGTTGACGCTCACCCGCTCAAGCCCGGCATTGATGCTCGGCGCCACGCCGGTGGTGATACCCAGATTGAGGTCATAGGCCATGGTGGTGACCGCGCCATCGGCATGGGTGATCGAGGTCGGCCGGTCGGCCCAGTCATGGGTGGTGGCGACCGCGTACTGGGTCTCGCCCTGATGATAGGGCAGGGTTTCCCAGCGCAGGCGGTTGCGCCGGTCGAAGCGTCGCGAGACGATCCGCCGCTCGGCCGCGTCAGTGCTGCTGTCGCCCGCCGTTTCCGTCTGCCAGCCGCGCCCCAGCCCGTCGTAATAATTGAGCGTGTAGCTCATCGCCGCGCCGGATATCCGCTTGCGGGTGAGAATGTACTGGCTGGCCGGATCGCCCTCGTTGCCGTATTCGCTGGTCACCAGATAGCCGGTGGAGCCATTGGCATAGCTCAGCGGCCGGCAGAACCCGTCATAGGTTCTCGTGTGGACGATGGAATTGACATCGGTGCGGGAGGTCTCCACCCCGCAGACCGGATCGGTGACGATCGTCACAGCAAAGCGGGTGTCGCCGGCAAAGTATTGCGGCTGGCGCTCGGCGACGGCAAACAGATGATGCGTCGCGTCATAGTCCCACTCGGTGCGGCTGCCCTCGTCATCCTGTTCCGACGTCCGGTTGCCCCAGGCGTCATAGCTGTAATAGGTCGACTGGTGGCGCTGCGGATTGGCATATTCGTCGGCCATCACTGCATGGCGGGTCAGATCGCCAATCGTTGGCGGAGTGTCCGGCAAGGCGTTGCCGTCATACGCGAAATACTCCATCGAATTGCGCAGCAGCGGTGTCGCCGGGTCTTGCTGGACAAAGCGGTATTTGGGTTTGCCGACGATGTAGACGGAGGGGTTGTAGGCAAAGGCGACGACGGTGCGGCGCTCGTCGCCGGCGACGTCGAGCCGGCCATGTTCGTATTGGTCCGCCAGATTGCCATAAGCATCATAGGCGTAGGTCTCACGCACGCGGCTTGCCTCGACATCGAGCAGGCGGACATCGGTCTGGGTCCGCAGCGCCCTGTAGGGCCTGGATGCCAGATTGACCGAATAGGCATGGTCGACCTGCTTCATCAGCGCGCCGGCGCTGTCCCTGTAGAGCACCTTCTCGGGCAGGCCGTAGCTCGCCAGATCCTGGCGGTAGGTGGTCTCGGTCGCGGAGCCGACGACCTCGGCGCCGACCGGCGGCTTGGTCTCGGTGATGGTCCTGTAGCCCAGGAACTTGCGCGCAGCGGTGTCGAACCTGCCGCCCGCATAGGCGTAGGTTGTTCTTGCAAAGTGCCCCCTGCCGTCGGCGGCGGTGATCGCGCTCACCGTCGGAATGACGAAGGGCAGGAATTCATTCACCCACGCCGTCGAGGGCTTGTATTCAAAGCTCGCCTTGCCGCCGATCTCCGTGGTGATCGAGACCAGGAGGCCGGGTGACGTGGTGCCGGAGAGCAGGATCGTGGGCGGGTTGGGGCCGTTTGGCGCCAGATCGGCCAGGCTCGTCGTGCCTAGGATTTTGTCCGGTACGCCGTCCAGATTTAGGTCGTTCAACCAAAATGCTTCAGTTGGCTCAGGCGCAGGCGTAGTGTCCAGAGCACGTTGCGACAACGGCACGATTTGATCGACTAACCGACCGCCACCCTCCTCCAGAGTCACATATATCGCTCTCGCGGAATAGTCTGGCATCGCTCCAGGCGACGCCACTGTGACGTTTTCCCTGGGCATGAGAATTTCTGTGCGCCCATCGTTGTTCATATCGGCCAGTTTGTAGTCGACGCCAGGGGGACCCGAGTCGTTCCCGGAGTATCGGACCTTGGGAAAGTCGAAATTCATGCCGCCTGTGGCATCAGGCAATTGTTCAAAACGTACTCCTGTCCACAAATAGATCTGGTGCCGCCCATCTGGATCAACAAAATTGAGTCGGTCCGTGACGTTGTCGCCATTCAGGTCAGCATAGCCACAGGCTCTGCAATTGATCGTCGTCGATTTGTAGGACCAGGCCTGGCCGTCATATGTGTAGATTTTAGCCGAATAATCGTATTGCGAAGTCGGCCGTTGTAGTAAAATTTCGCTCGTATTCCCTGCGAAATCCAGTGCGGGTGACTCTTTGCCTAGCGGGACGTTCGTCTGAACGAAGGTATCTATTCCGTCGCCGTCATGATCCAACGCACGGCCAACCGTATTTGGAATACGGGAGCAAATGTCGCGAATGACCGGCTCGGGATGCGTAGAACAAAGAATGGAATTCCCGTATTCTCCACTGTACGGTTTTACCCTAACCAGCACGCCCTTATAGGTCGTTACGACACGCGGGTCTTCTCCCTCATGAGGGACTCCATAGGTGCTTGTGACCTGACACTGGAAAATATCCTGTGTTCCCAAACCTGGCAAAAACTTCCCTTGGATCTTTCGAGTTGAGACCGAAGCTGTTGTGCCATAGAGCGCTTTACACGCGTTGCTCGCCGAAACGGGCTCCTGGTTTGACAAATTCGAATCAGCAAGTGTGGAGCTACCAAATGTCTCCGGCGGAAATGCCACCGCTGTTCCTGAGGAAAATAGGACTTTCTTATCCGACGCCGAGAACTCATCCTTCATCGCCGAAGTGGCGATGACGTTCGGTGGCGTGGCAGTTCCGGATGGCCCGGACGAAGAAATTCTATGGTATCGGTAGGTTCCTGTAGCAACTTGGAGAGACGCATCCGAATATCTTGTGCCCACAATATATGAGCCAACATTGTATTTGTTGCAGACCCACCCTTGTTGTTGGCCGACCTGCCCCTGCCCGGCCTGCGTCTGTCCAGGACACTCCCGCAAATTGTACCAAGTAAAACTTGGATTTATTATTGCGAAACGCGCCTTATACAAAACCCACCACGCCGATTCGCCATCGGGCAGATGTTGACGTCGTACAACATAGGAATCGAAGGGTGCAGCGTCGACAATGGGTGGAGGTGGAACTGTCTGCGTCGTCCAAGCCATTGGCGCCGCACTTTCAAACTTCGTCGCCTTGTACGCACTGCCCACGGGCTCTGCCGCCAACACATTGACCCCTCGCCCATAGCGGCGGATCTCGGCCAGCAGGCTCGCTCCGGAAAATGCGTCCTGAATGTAGTGCAGCGTATAGGCGCTGCGGACCACGCCGCCGACCTCGACAGACACCGCGCGCAGCCGGTTGGTGTCGCGGCTCAGCGTCAGGCCATTGGCCATCAGAATGGTGTCGGGCCGAGCCTCCCAATGAAACAAGGTCCGGGCGTAAGGCGTTGACGCCCCCTGATTGTACAGCGCCACGGCCGACGGGTGACACGCCGGCAGGGTATCGCAGGCATAGGAGTAGACGATACGATTGCCATGGGTGTCGACGACTTCCGCCACCAGCCAGCGGAAATCGCGCGACAGCGTCAGCAGATCCCCGGTCAGACCGCCCTGCCCCGACAGAGTGCCGACGGACCTGAGGATGGTCCGCGTGCCGTCCTTGTCGGTGATCGTCCAGCTGTTGGCGCCGGCGTCGAAGGCGATGCGGCGATAACTCTCGATTTCCGTCGTGTGGGTGCCGCCGACGGACGCATCGCAGGACGGGCTGACCATGCCGCTGGCGCAGGCAACCAGTTCGACGCCATTGAGCACGAAGACGTCCTGCGCATTGAAGGCGGCAACGCCGCGGCGCGGCCGCTCGCGCTCGATAACATCGAATCCGGCGATGCCCCAGCCATAACCCGACCAGCCCTGGTAGTTGGCCGACCGCTTGGTCTTGCGGGTGGAATCATAGGTGAGCGCGATGCCCGGCCCCAGGCCGCGAAACTCCGGCGAATCGATTGGGTAGCTGTAGCCGAGGCTGCCATTGCCGCTGGTCTCGGGCAGGGACGCCGGCGCGATGGCAGGCTCCGGATAGCCCGTATCGTTCGTTGTGGCCGATGCTGTTGCGGCCGCGGTAACCGCAGCTTCCGGCGATGCCAGCGTTTTGGCGCCGGTATCGTCTTTCGCCACGGGAGCCTCTGGCGCCATCTCCCCGCCGCCGCTGTCCGGGTTCTCTGATTCGTCAGCCCTGCTCGTGTCCGAGTTCGGAGATGCGGATGAATTGTCTGTCTCGGTGGCAATCGCGGGCGGACTGGCGCTTGACCCATTCCCCAGTCCACCCCCAGCGTTTCCCAGACCATCGGCGAGCGCGGGTCCGACGAGAAGCAACGCCGCGACCGTTACCGCGCTAAAAAGCTGTTTTAAAGTGATCATTACTTTCCCCAAAGCAATACACCCTCGCTCAACTTTGAATTACGACAAAAAACAACTCAACAGAAAATTGCATTTATCCACAATTTCACCCAGACCTACGGATCTCTATTGATCAAGACACCCGTCAACCGAAACAGGACCGTCATGCGCGGTATCTGGCGAACCAGGGCTCCGCTCCAAGTCGTGGAGAGAAACCTACCGCAGTCCCGTCGTCACGACATGGGCCGCCGAGACGATGCGGCCGTTGCGCCTGAGCGACAGCCTGATATCGACCGCGCGCGGCAGTTCCGGTCTCCCCTGCCAATCGCCGCTCCAGCCATCGACGGAGAGATAGCGCAGCGACAGCGCCTCCACGTCGTCGGCGAGCACGATCTCCGGCTCGGTGGCAGCAATCATCGGCATGCGGCGCAGCCGGCGGATCTCGACCAGCCGGGGCCGGTCGCCCGGGCGCAGCGCAATCAGGACTTCGCGCAGACCCGAGTTTGCCGAACCGGTGCGCACCACGGCGGAGAACCGCAGGCCCGCCGCCCCGCCCGCCATGGGGCTTTTCTGCGCGGCATCGGCGCCCATGAGCGGCAACGCCCGGGCCGCGGCGATCTCGTCGCCCAGATGTCGGACAATGGCGGCCGCCTCCTGCCGCGCGGCGAGATCCGCCTGCCGCGCGGCAAGACCGCGAAACTGGCCGGCCACGAGCAGCATCAGCGCCGCCATCACCGACAGCAGCGCCAGCGTCACCAGCACCTCCACCAGCGTGAACCCGGCCTCGCCTGCGTCGGCGCCGGCCATGGCGGGACGCGGTCTCAATTCCCGCCGATCGCCATCGCGGTGACGGCCAGTCGAGAGAAAGCCGGCGCCGAGTCGGCCGGTGCGAACACCTCCACCCGGCGCAGCGTCACAAGTCCCCTGTGGATGCCTCCCGTCTTGACGACGCGGCTCTCCGTCGTCGTTCTCGCCTCGAACGCGCCCGCCGGATCCCGGGGCTGCGCGGCTCCCGCCGTGGCTGCGGCCCGGCTTGCGAATTCGTGCAGCGCCTCGGCCGCAACCGCGGCATTCAGCTGCCTGGCCGCAATGCTCAGCCCCTGCAGCGCCACGCTCAGTGCACCCGCAAGAATGGTGAAGGCGATCAAGGTCTCCAGCAAGGTGAATCCGTCTTCGCCGCGCCCTGCCGCCGCCCCGTGCATCATTTCGCCTCCCCATAGCTGACCGCGCCCGTCAGCCAGTGGATGCGCACCCGGTACGCCGGCTGCCCCTGGCGCTGAAACCGGATCTCGCCACCCGTCGCACTTCCATCCGGCAGAAAGACAATCTCGCCCACACCCGGACTCGCCACCAGTCCGCGCCCGGTGGCCAGCCGCGCACCCGCGCTGTCGGCGGAGAACCGCACCACGTCCTGCTTCTTTCCCGCATCGAGGGAGATGACGCCCGCTTCAAGATCGACCCGGAGACGCACCGGCAGACCGCGCGTGACAGCAGCCTGCGAAGCGCGATGGGCCAGCAGCGCGGTGGATTGCGCAAGCGCCCGGCTGGTCGGTTCCCGGTCGCGGTTGACGCCATAGGCGACCACGCCGAGCGAGGCCATGGCGATGACCGCAAGCACCACCATCATCTCGATCAGGGTGAACCCGGCCTCATCTCCCCAATGTGGCTCCGAACGGGCGCGCATCACTGGATCGCCAGTTCATTGACGGACAAAAGCGCGGTCATCACCGAGGTGACCAGCAGACCGATCATCAGGCCGAGGGCGATGATGATGGCGGGCGCCAGGACAGCGAGAGACCTGTCGATCACCTGGCGCGATCTGGTCATCAGAATCACGCTGCTGCGGTCGAGCGCCATCGGCAGCCGGTTGACCTCATCGCCCATGAAGATCAGCGACAGGGTCCCCTCGCCAAACAGCTGCGTCCGTCTCAAGGCATCCGTCACATTGGCTCCGTGGGTCACCTCGTCGCGCACGCCGGCGAGGCGCCGGCGGATCGATCCGCGGCCGCAGCAGCTTGCCGACAGCTCCAGCGCCACGCTGATCTGGGCGCCGTTCTGCAGCAACAGCGCAAGGCTCTGCAGATAGCGCGCCATGGCAAGATCCCGCTGGATCCGGCCGACCCCCGGCAAGACCGCCCACAGGGCGGAAAAGCCGGCGGACAGTGCGGCGCGGGTCTCCGCGAAGCAGGCGGCAATGGCCAGAAGCGCCGCGATTCCGGCGAGATAGATGCCGTAGTCCGTCATGAACCCACGCAGGCGAGTGAGGATCCACACCACCGGTGGCGGGTCCACCCCGGCGCTCTCGAAGATCGGCTCAAGCGCCGGCACGAGATAGACCGAAATCAGGACAACAGCCACGATTGCCAGGGCGACCAGGAAAGCCGGATAGGCCAATGCCTCCAGGAGCGCCCGGCGTGCCCGGGCCTGGCGTTCGAAGTCGGCCGCCAGGGCGCCGAAGACCTCGGCCAGCCGCCCCACGCGTTCCGCGCTGGCGGCCAGTGCCGTCGCCTCCGGCGGGAAAGACCGCGTTTTTTCCATGGCCCCGGCCACCGTGTCGCCGGTCGCCAGGCTGGCCGCGATCCCGGCGGCAAGGGACTTGAGCCGCCAGTTCTCCTGGCTCGCCGCCATCGTCTTCAGCGCCTGATCGACGGTCAGTCCCGCGGTCATCAGCATGGCGAGGTCGGCGAAGAAGGCGGCCAGTTGCACCGGTCGCAGCACGGCATCTGCGCCGGCCGCGGCAACCGCGGCGCCAGCCTCCACGATGCTGACGGCGGTCTTGCCGTTGCGGCGCAGGCTCGCAAGCACCTCGGCGGGGCCGTCCGCCTCGATGCGGCCTTGCTCATAACTGCCGTCGACCCGCAACGCCTTGTAGGCATACAGCATCATACCGTCCCGTCGAGCTGGATGACCCGCGCGATCTCCTGGCGTGTGGTGACGCCAATAGACAGGAGCGATTGCGCATGGGTCTGCATCGGAACCATGCCCTCATCCAGGGCCATGGCTGTGATTGCGTCCTCGAGCGCGCCGCGCGCCACACTGGACGAGATGCGGTTGCTGAAGCGGGCAATTTCGTAGGTGACCGTGCGACCCTTGAGGCCGGTGCCGCCGCACTGGCCGCACCTTCCCGGTTCCGTATTCCGGCAGGCCCGGCAGACCCTTCGAACCAGCCGCTGCCCGATTGCGGCTTTCACCGTGGCGCCGATCAGATAATCGTCAATGCCCATGTCGCGCAGCCTGGTGACGGCGCCGACCGCGGAGTTGGTGTGCAGCGTCGAAAGCACCAGGTGGCCGGTCAGCGCCGCCTGCATTGCAATCTCCGCGGTTTCGCGATCCCGGATTTCACCGACCAGGATGATGTCCGGGTCCTGACGCAGCACCGAGCGCAGGGCGCGCGCGAAGGTCAGGTCGATGCCGGGATCGACCTGCAGCTGGGTCACCCCTTCCATGCGGTACTCGACCGGATCTTCGACCGTGAAGATCTTCACCCCGATGGAATTGATCATCCGCAGCAGCGCATAAAGCGTCGTGGTCTTGCCGCTGCCGGTCGGGCCGGTGACAAGCACAATGCCGTTGGCGACATGGGCCAACTGCGCCAGCGACGCCCGGGCATCGTCGGCAAATCCGAGGCTCGCCAGATCGAGTGCCACCTGGGTGCGGTCGAGCACCCGCAGCACCAGGGTCTCGCCGTTGACGCTGGGCAGCACCGAGACGCGGAAATCCACTTCGGTGCCGCGGATGACTGCGCGCATGCGACCGTCCTGGGGCAGCCGCCGCTCGGAAATGTTGAGCCGCGACAGGATCTTGATCCGCGTGGCAACGCCCGAGAGCATGTCGATGGGAACAGATTCCCAGGTCTGCAGCAGCCCGTCGATCCTCAGCCGGATCTGCACATGCCGGTCCATCGGCTCGATATGGATATCCGTGGCCTGCAGATCGACGGCGCGTTGCAGGACCCGGGCGATCAGCCGCACGACCGGCGCCTCCTGGGCCACGTCACGCAACCGCTCGAGGTCGAAGGCATCGAGTTCGATGCCACCGGGCGGCAATGGGTCGGCGATGGCCGCCTCCCCGGCACCGAAGCCGGCGAGCGCGGCCAGGATGACCGGCCGGGTGGAGACCAGCAGCCGCAGGGGCCGCTCAAGACGGTAGGACAGCAGCTTCAGTCCGTCATCGGAGAACGGTGTGCTCACGCACACCGGAACCTCACCGTGATCCCCACCGCTGATCGGCAGGATGCAGTTGCTCTCGAAGAAAGGCCTGCCAAGCCGTTCGAGCAGATCGCGATCGATGCGCGGCCCGGGATCGGCTAAGAATTCAGTGCCGAGAAATCTCGCCAGCGCTTGTCCCAGCCCTTCCTCGGTCATGATGCCGAGTTCCGTCATCACGACATCGACCGGGTGGCCGGATTCGCTGACGGCGGCGCCGAGCCGGCGCGCCTTTTCCGGGGTTGTTTCCCCGGCGGCAATGGCGTGGGCCAGAAATTCGTCCAGCGTGGGGAGCGGCGATGGCCCGGTCATGGCAGGAACTCCGCGAGCAATTGTTGCGTCGCCGGTTCAAAATAGCCGGCGCAAAGCGGATCGCCCGATCCCTGAGGTCGGAGAATGGCGGTGTCGGGGCTGGCTTCAAAGGACATCGGCTCGAGCAGGTGCAGGGGGGCTGTTTCGCCCGCACCCGATTGGGCAAAGACGGTGCGCCCGCGGTGGGTGACGGCATCGCCGCGATAGAGCTCCGCTTCCAGCGTGACCGCCGGCGCCCGTCCGCCGCTTTCGATCAGAAAGGCGTGGGCATCGCCCGCTCCCCGGCGCAGCATCGCCTCCAGCACGGGCGTCAGGCGCAGCCTGTCGACGGTGCCGGCCCCCGACAGCACGGTGAAGACCTCTTCAAGCCGACGGTTGGCGGTCGCCGCCAGCGGCTGGAAATCGGACAGTTCCGCCACCGCCTCGAAGGGTCCGCGCTTGAGCCCGCCCGCCACCGCGACGGACTCTGCCAGCATGGCGTGCCCGGAGCCGGTGTCGGCGGTCCTGAACGCCACCACGGCGGCGGCGACACCATCCGCCGCGTCCGGATCAAGACCAAGGGCGCGAAATCCGAAGGCCAGCAGTTCGGGCGGAGCGGCATTCAGATCGATCAGGCCGGCATGGTTGACATAGCGCAGGATCACCCTGCTGTCCGGGCCTAGCCGTATCTCGCAGACCAGCGTCGGGTCCGGCCATCGAAGGCCGTTGGCCTCACCCAGCGTGAACACCAGCGCGCCGGTCTGCAGGATGCTGCTCAACGCCGCCGTCGACGCGGACGCTGCGAGCGTATTGCGCACGACCAGTTGATAGGTTCTCGCCGCGATCGTGAACGGTGTCAGCACGGCCGCCAGCACAATGAGAAAGAACAGCACAGCCACCAGCGCAAAGCCCCGGTCGTCCGTGATCGGCCTCCGGCGCTTCAATTGATCCCTCCGCCAAGTCCCGTATCCGGATAGAGATCGGCGCTCGCCTCCTGCCCGTCACGCGTGAATGTCAGATGCACGGATCCGATGTCCTTCAGGATCCAGCCGCCGACACTGTCCTCCTGCCGGTACCAGACGGCCTGGCTCTCTCCCTGCAGCTGCAGCAGAGCCTGGGCCTGGCCGGGCATCCGCTGGATCCCGAGGACACGTATTTCCGGAAACTGGGTGATGACGGGCGCAACCGCCATGGCCGGAGCCTGCTCCGGGATCCCGGCAGGGGCAGCCGCCTCGACGGCCGGCGGCTCATAGGGTCTGCGGCTGGGCTCGAACAGGGGGCGGGCATAGGTCTGCAGCAATGTGCTGTCGAACCGGGCCGCCTCGATCGGAGTTTCGGGCAAGGCGGCAAGGAGGTTTCCGGACCGACCGGCCGGCAGCGATGTGAGGTCGGTCGGCCGGGTCCAGACAGTCCAGTTTATCCAGGCGGCGAGGCCCAGAAGCAGGGCGAGGATCGAGAGCGCCCGCATCACTGCCCCGCCACGGGTTCGGCGACCACTGCGTCCGGCGCGGATCTGTCTTCGGCCCGGGCCAGGAACAGGCCATAGATCTTGAACTGCAGCGTCAGCTCGGTCTCGGGGGCCGCCATGCCGTCGTCGGCGCGCGACGCATGGATGGCACGAACGGCCACATCCTGCAGAAACAGTTGCGGCGACGAGGTCTCCAGATCCATCACGGTGGCGTGGAGTTCATGCATCGGCCCCTGCAGGCTGACCGCCAGGCCGAGATAGATCAGGCCACCGATGTCGAGATCGCGCGCATTCGCCACCGAAACGACCTCAACCCGATGACCTTGCGCCAGCGCGGAGAACCGGCTCTGCAGGGCGGCACGCGCCAGCGCGGCATTCTCTCCCTGGAGCATCTGGCCGGCGAGGCCGGACTGTTGGCCCTCTTCCGCCGAAGCGGTCTGCAGAAAGGGGCGTTGCGCGACAATGGCTTCGAGGACGCCGGCCTGCTTGCGAAGGGTCTGGATGGAATCCCGCTGCGACTGCAGATGTCCCGCACCGGCCGAGATCAATCCGACTGAGACGAGCGCGCCCAGCAGCAGCATGGCGACGGCAACGAGCTGCTGCGTCAGTTTCGGCAGGTTCAGCAAGGCTGAGAATGCCGCGTCGATCATCTCGCCACTCTCAGCATCATGGAAAAATGTTCGCGGTCTCGGCCAGGCACGTTCACCACCGGCGCGGTGAACTCGACATTCTCGAACATCGGCGCGGCTTCGAGCGCCGGCAGCAATTCGGCCGCCGAATCCGCGAATCCGGTGAGCCGAACATCGGACTGGCTGACCTCCAGATCCGTCAGATAGGCGGAATCGGGAATGACCTGGGTCAGTTGCTCCCAGACCGAGACTATGGCGGGATTGGAATTGCGGAACACATGGATCGCGGTCAACCGGTCGACCGCCTGCTTCCGCTGCGCCAGCAGCGCGCGGACCGCCGCGGCCTCGACTCCCAGCGCGTCGACCCTTGCCTCGAGCGCTCCCAATGCTGTGGCGTTGCGCACGTGCAGGTGCACGAATGTCGCCAGGCATGCGGCGATCACCAGTCCCGTGCCCAGCAGCTGGAACGGGCCGGAAAAGGCCGTTCTCCGCCCTCTGCCGATGGCTTGGGGGCGGACCGCCCAGAACCCGGATTCGCGCTGCAAGCGGATTTCACCGACCCGCAGGCCTGCCTCATCCAGTGCCTTCAGGATCGGCGCCAGAACCGATCTGCGCAGGATCTGGTAGGTCACGCCGCTTGCCCGAAAGCCGCGAGCCTGCCCCCGCAGGACGTGGATGTCTTCGACATTGAACGGAATCGATCCGGCCACGTCGAGCAGGATCATGTCGCGGCTGTGAGTCTCGCGCAATGGCACACGCGTGAGGTTGCGCTCGACGTAGCGGTTTTCGCCGATGCTGACCGGCAGCGGTTTGCGGCCGGCCGCTCTCGCGGCGTCTCTGGCGAATTCAGCGAGCCTGCCGTCCGCGCAGCGCGCGAGGATCGCCCCGTTGCCCGCAACAAGCGTTACTCCCGCGTCGTCGATGGCGATGTGGCTGCCGGGCTTTGTCACGTTGAACCGGCCGGGCCGGCACGAAGCCAGGGTTGTCGCCCACCAGTTCCACATATCGATGAGGACACTTTTCATCCCAAAGCCCGATTCCGATTCATGGAGCGGCCACGACATCAACGCCAGGCGTGCAAAAGCGACTCTCGAAAGGTCGATTTTCTGCGCTCGACTCAACCAATGCAATCGACGTTGCTTCTATGTACCTATACTTCGGAATTTCAATCAACACTGTTCGCTGGACCACTTGCGTTACGCGCGATCGGCCTGTTCCCCATGCCGGACCTGCCGGCGCGCCTGTGCAGCAGAGAGCCGGATTTCGGCGCGACACGGCCGGGTCACAGCGAAGCGTTCAGTTCGCATTCTCGTGCGCTCATGATCGGAGACCCGTGGGCGAACGGATGACAGAACTGCGTTGAAGCCTGCTCCAGATGATGCCGCGGGCAATGGCGCGATGGCCGATGTGGCGAACCACGTCCAGACCCATGCCCGCCGGCAAGACCAAACCGTTCATGCGAGAGGTCAGGTGCATCAGACGACGCTGACAGGGATCGCCGCGGGTGACAACTGCAAGCGGCAGCCTCAGCAGATCCGGGTGCCACATTCGCTCAGGTTGAATTCCTTCGCAGGCTCGGTCAGCGCCCCGTCGAACTGACGCCCGTCTGTACACTGGGCACGCGCCTCGAATGTCGGCCGCCCGGCCAACTGACCCTCCTTCACCGCGAGAAAATATTCGACCTGGCACTCCTTTTCGACGGCCAGCTGTTCGGACAGCCGGTCGAGCCAGGCGGGGTCTGCCGATTGCGCGCGAACTCCCGCCGTGAGTGCGAGGCCCAGTGCAGCAGTCAATGCAATGAAACGCGAATGGATACTGATCCGGACCATGGGGCCTCCTGTTTTTTTTGAGTTCCCCGCAAGCCTAGTGCCATCTGGCATGCTTGATATTGCGGCAGATCAATCGCCGCCCTGCATTCCACGGCCGGCAGCCGAAGCCGCCCGGGGCAAGCCTGCCCGCATGTCCGAACAGCCAAACCGGTGCGGCGACTACCTGCATCCGCACGCCTCGCCGACCTCCGTCAGATTCCGGTGAAGGCCCGGATCGCCAGGCAGCTTGCGATGCCGACGATGACGTTCATGACCAATCCGATCTTGAGAAAATCGGCAAAGCGGTAGCTGCCGGCGGCGTCGACCAGCCAGGCGGCAAGCGATGGATCCGTGCCCTGCACCCGGTCCGGGGCCCGTTTTTTCGAGCCGCCTCCATCCCGGATACTGGCCGAACGTGCCGGGAGGGCCGGGGCGCGCCGGCTCACCGACGTCACAGCTCCCTGCGAATTGTTTCTCCCGCCGTTTCCGGCATGCAACTTGCATGGCAGCAGCGGGGGGATCTGTTTTTGGAGAATTCGATGGCAAATTCAACCGTCATGGAAACGGAAGGCAACACACTGTTTCCGCTCGTCCTGTCGATCGTCGCCGCCGCAGCCACGGGCGTGCTGTGGGCCTATGCAAATCCCATCCAGCTGGTGCCGGGCGTCATTCAATGGCGCATATTCGCATTCCTGCCCCCGTTGATCGGGATCCTGCTGGGATGGCGCAGCGGCTTCATCTGCGGATATCTCGGCACCATCATCTGGTCGCTGCTCGCCGGCACCTTCATTCCCGCCCATTCGCTCATCGTCGACGGCATCATGGTCGGCCTGACCGGGCTGGTCCCCGGCCTGCTGTTCAACCCGGCAAAGATGGTGCTGGATCGCAACGCCCTGCTCAAAATTGCGGCAACCTGCCTGGTGGTGGGCTTCGTCATGGTGCTCGCGGTGTCGGCGAGCCTCGCCTATCTCGGCATTTTTCCATTCTGGTGGGCGGTCGGATATCTCGGTCTCTCCGACATCGTTCCGATGATCGTCGGAACGCCCCTTCTGATCATACCGGCGCTGAAGATCCTCAAAAGTGCCCACCCCGCCGGGTTCAAGCGCTTCTGACCGATCCCGTGCTGACACTTCAGGATGTCTCGGTTGGCTTCGGCGACACCAGACCGGTGATCGCCGGAGCCTGCCTTGAACTCGCCAGAGGGCAGCGGCTGCTGGTCTGCGGCGCTGCCGGAAGCGGCAAGTCCACTCTCATGCAGACCGTGGCAGGCATCATTCCGCGACTGGTCCCGGCGCCGCTGTTTTCCGGCGACATCCGCTGGGAAGGGCGACCGATGACCAGCGTCAGCCGCGAGGAGCTGTTCACCTCGATCGGCATCGTGTTCCAGAATGTCGAGGACCAGCTCTGGGACCTTGGCGTCGAGGACCTCATCGCCTTCCCGCTCGAAAACCGGCGGATGCCGAAACACCAGGTTCGACAGCGCATCGGCATCCTGATGGATGAGTTCAAGCTCGACGAGCTGCGCGGCCGCCGCGTGCTCAGTCTTTCGGGCGGCGAACGCAGACTTGTCGCCATCGCGGCGGCCCTGGCCGGATCTCCGCGCCTGCTGGTGCTCGACGAACCGACCACCGGGCTGGATCCTGTCGCGCGGCTGCGGCTGGTGGCGACGCTGAACCGGCTTCGCGCCGAAATCCCCTCACTGCTGATTGCCGAACAGGACCCCTCGGCCGTCCAGGCCGTGGTGGACGCCGTGAGCCTGCTCAAGTCCGGCAGACTTGCCGCGCCGGAGCCGGTTGGCGATCTGATGGGCATCAGCGCGGCCTGGCAGGACGCCTGCATCCTGCCGCCGCGCCAGCGGCGCCACAAAAGCAGCACCCGGGCGACCGGACGGACCCTGCTGTCTGTCGCAGCCCTCTGCACGGAACTCAAGCGCCCGGACGGCACGCCCGTTCTCGTCGATGTCGGTCTCGACATACGGGCAGGAGAAATCGTCGGGCTGATCGGCCGCAACGGCGCCGGCAAGACCACGCTGTTCCAGTCCATCCTTGGCCTTGCACCCATCGCGTCCGGCATGATCACGATCGCCGGCGAGCCCGCCCGGGAATGGACCACCGCCCGCCGCGCCCGCTCGATTGCCTACCTGCCGCAGAACATGCGACGGATCCTGTTCAACATGACAGTGCTGGAGGAAGCGGTCTTTGCCATCACCGCCGGGCGGAAAGATGCCAACCCGCCCATCACTCTGAGCCGGGCCCGCGCGGCGCTGGCAAGATACGGCCTCTCGGAACAGACCGACACCAACCCCTTCGCCTTGTCATCCCGGCAGCAGGCGCTGCTGGGCCTCGCCTGCGCGGAAGCGGCCGGCAGCCAGCTTGCGATCCTCGACGAACCCCTGCTTGCCCGCGACCTGGACGGGCGCAGAATGCTCGATCTGTTTCTGGCAACCGCCATGGCGGAGGATCGGGCGATCATGCTGATTTCGCACGATCTGGAACTGGTCGATGATGTCTGCTCGCGGGTCCTGCTTCTCGACGAGGGCCGGATCTCCTTTGATGGCCCGACTGAGCACGCATGGGATTGTCATGCCTATGGCCGCCTCGGCTGGCCGGGGCCGCGGCAGGCGGAGCCAACGGAGCCAGACCATGCGCTTTCATGAGGTCAACTTCTTCCTCAAGCTCGCCGGCGCCCTGCTGCTGACCGTCGGGGCGTGGTTTGCCACCGACTGGCGGCTCGGCGTGCCGCTGGCGCTTGCCACACTGGGCTTTCTCCGGATCGCGCAAGTGCCGGGCATCAAGGCCTATCTCAAGGGCGCGGCGCTTCTGGTCCTGCTTGTGCAGGCAAGCTGGGTCGTCAATCTGATGCTGCAGGGCCAGCCCGCCCTGCAAGCCCTGTCCATGGCCACCGGCATGTCGGCGCGCCTGGTGACAACCACCGCGGCGTTCTTCTTCGTCATGGAAACAAGCACGCCCGGATCAATTCTCGCCGCATCCAGCGCCGCCCGGCTGCCGCCGGTGGCCACCCTGGTGCTGTCGCTGACCTTCGGCATCATCCCGATGCTGCGCGATGATTTCGAGCGGATCGCCGACGCCCAGCGGGCAAGAGGCATGGAAATCGACGATGTCGGGTTTCTGGTGCGACTGCGCTTCGCACTGGCCCGCGGCGTCCCCCTGCTGGTTCAGGCCATACGTATGGCGCACTCGATCTCGCTTTCCCTCTCCATCCACGGTTTCGACATGCGTGAAAAGCGCACCACCTGGCGAAAGGTCGGCCTGATGGTCGAACCGCGCCTCCCGAAAGCACAGGACAGACTGCCATGACCGATCCTTCCGAAAGCCCCGTCACCGATCAAATCTGGACGGTCGATGTCGCTGGCCTCAAGGTCGATCTGCCGATTGTCGCCATCAAGCCGGACTTCGGCATCTCGCTGATGATGGTGATTGATCTTGGCATTCGCTTCGGCGCGCATGTCGGCAGCGAACTCGGCCGGAAGCTGGCGCCGAGCAAGCCCGACATTGTGGTCGGCGCCGCCACGCTCGGCATCCCTGTCGCCATCGAGGTAACCCGCGCCCTCGGCCTGGACGATTATGTCATTGTGCAGAAGTCACCCAAGATTCATCTCGGGAACGCCCTCAGCCAGTCGATTTCGTCCATCACGTCGAAAGGCGAGCAGCGACTGCTGCTCGACCGCCGGTCGATTCCGCTGCTTGCAGGCCGGCGGGTGGTTGTGGTCGACGACGTCGTGGCTTCCGGCTCGAGCCTTCGCGGCTCCATCGATCTTGTGCGCAGGGCCGGCGGCATCGTGGTCGGTGTCGGCGTCATCCTGACTGAAGCCCGTGACTGGATGCAGGCCCTGGGCGACGACACCCGGCTGCTGCAGAGCCTTGCGCATATTCCGCAATTTACAAAGACCGGCGACCAGGGCGACCAGTGGGTGCCATTGCCCGAGACCTTTCTCTGAGCGGTCGGATACCCGGCGCATCCCGGCGCAACGCCCCGGCCGCTTCTGCTCACGGAACTCTTGTTGAGGCAGCCCGTTGTCTCGCGGGGCGCTCTATAGCCTCCTCGCGCCCACCTTCGCGTGGCGGCCGTTGCGGTTCGTCGTGCAGTTTACGGCAAGGAGCCGACTATGACGAAAATCACCTATCAGATTGTCCAGCATGACGGCGGCTTCGCCTACAAGGTGGGCGATGTCTATTCGGAGACCTTTTCCAATCATGATGACGCGCTGAGAACCGCCCGCGAAGCCGCGGGACGCCAGCGGGTCGGCGGGGACACTGCAGCCGTGGCATTCGAGGACACTGCCGGCAACTGGCACGAGGAACTGATAGATGGGCGTGATCGGCCGGAAACCGTTGTCGAGGACAACGGGCCATCGCGCTAAAGCACCCATGCTGGCAGCGCTTCTCCGGTTCCACGAAACGGAAGGCGCCCTGGCGGGTGGAGGCCCGACGATCATCATCGTGCGCGGGGTCCGCAAGGCGATCCCCGCCATGACGGCTTCTGTCCGGCATAGTTCGAGGATGCGGACGGCGCGTCCGTATGCCGATCGAGTGTCCACAGATCCGCGCAGGGGAGTCCGGCCCGACCATGCAAACCTATGCGCGGCGAGGTCGTTGGATTCGTCCGAATCCTCACGGTCCTCGCGAGACCGTTAGATGTGGCAAGCCTGCCCGCATGTCCGAACAGCCAAACCGGTGCGGCGACTACCTGCATCCGCCCGCCTCGCCGACGTCGGTCAGATCCCGGTGAAGGCCCAGATCGCCAGGCAGCTTGCGATGCCGACGACCACGTTCATGACCAGTCCGATCTTGAGAAAATCGGCAAAGCGGTAACTGCCGGCGGCGTAGACCAGCGTGTTGGTCTGATAGCCGATGGGCGTGGCGAAGCTCGCCGAGGCACCGAGCATGATGGCGTAGATGAGCGGTTTCGGATCTATGCCGAGCGATGTGGCCAGGCCGATGGCCATCGGCGTGAGGATGACGG
The DNA here is from genome assembly GCF_003182275.1 of Hoeflea marina. Classification (GTDB taxonomy): domain Bacteria; phylum Pseudomonadota; class Alphaproteobacteria; order Rhizobiales; family Rhizobiaceae; genus Hoeflea; species Hoeflea marina. The sequence goes on along the minus strand of NZ_QGTR01000002.1, from coordinate 182,757 downwards.
CGACCGCATTGTTGGAAATCAGCTCGGTCAGCACCGAGGTGAGCGCGTAGACCGCAAACAGCACCACCAGCGGTGACACAGTCTTCAGGTACGGCGTCACCGCCTCGACAAGGCCCTGCACCACGCCGGTGTTGTCGAGGCCGCGGCCGATGGCGAGCATGGCGAAGATCAGCACCAGGATGGAACCGTCGATGGCCTTCCAGGCATCCTCGGCCTCGACGCAGCGCATGAGCAGGATGATGCCGACACCGAGGAGTGACAGGGTGACGATGGGGGCCACATTGAAGATCGACAGCACGATGACGGTGGCCATTGTCAGGATGGCAACTCCCGCCCGATGCCGCTTGTAGGGTCTGAGCTTCGGCTCCGCCGCCGCGACGAAGCTCTCCGACTGCAGGATTTCCGCGAGATCGCCCGGGCTGCCTTCGAGGAGAATGCGATCACCCGCCCGGAGCCGGACTTCGGAGAGTTCGGGCCCGGGATTGTGCTTTCGCCTGGAAATGCCCAGCACCCGCACCCCCGCCTTGAACCAGCCGAGATCGCGCAGCTGGCGACCGCTGCTGCCGGCGTCTCCGGCATAGACGGCCTCCACCTTCTCGGTCTTCTGCTGGTCGGCCACCGAAAGCAGCGCCTTGAAGTAGCCGAGGCTGTAATTGGGGTGATCGTGAAGGGTCAGAAGCTCGGACTGATTGGCGTGGAAAATGACCAGGTCGTTGCGGTTGAGTTCCAGCTCGGGATCGGGCTTCAGGCGCTCGGTGCCGCGCAGGACCGCGATCACCCGCGTCTTCGACAGCGCGCTGAAATCCGACAGCACCCTGCCGGTGGAATTGGGTTCGTCCGCGTCGGCGGCGGGCGCGATGATCTGGACTTCGGACATGAACTCGGTGGCGCTGTCATCGATGGCCTCCCCGGACGCCATGTGCGATGGCAGGAGCCGCGGTCCCAGGACCAGCAATGTGAGACCACCCACCACGAGCGCCACCAGGCCGAAGGGCAGGATCTCGAGCATCCGCATCGGCTCCATCCCCTCGCGTTGCGCCACGCCGTCGATGAGCAGATTGGTGGAGGTGCCGATCAGCGTGAGAGTACCGCCGAGAATCGCCATGTAGGACAGCGGAATGAGAACCTTGCTGGACGGAATATCGAGAGCACGGGCCATTCTGGATATGATCGGGATCAGCACGATGACCAGCGGCGTGTTGTTCATCAGGCTCGACGCCAGCGCCGCGCCGAGCAGGATGAGAACCAGGGCAATCGGTCCACGCCGTTCCGACAGGCCGACAAAATAGGACGAGGCCGCGTCGAGCACGCCCGTGCTGACCAGCGCGGAGGACAGGATGAACATCGCAGCAATGGTGATCGGAGCCGGGTTGGAGAAGACTGCCAGCACCTCCTCGGTGGTGACGTAGCCGAGCAACAGAAACGCCGCCGCTCCGGCGGTGGCCACCGCCGCCGGCGGCATCTTCTCGAACAGGAATCCGAGGAACACCAGGCCGAGAATAACTGCAGAAAGACCGGCGGACCAATCCGCCAGGAAGTCCGAAAAAAAACTGTAAGACATCAATCCGCCCCGAGCCGGTGTTTCGGCTGTCTCACAAACGCGCCGGCGCTCCGGGAGTTGCGTGGCAGGACGATTTATTCCTCCGATCTCTTCTCGCCGTGGAAATGCACGCAGCCGCAGCAGTTCCGGGCCCGGACGTGGCCGATGACCCGCTTGGTCGCGGGAGGCGGCGGGAGCGCCGAGATGGCAGCACCCGTGCGGCGAAACCCGTTGCGGACAGGCGTGACCACCTGTTACCCCGGCACGGAAGGCCGCCAGTTTTGCGGCACCGGATCGAACCGGTCCGGGTGGAGCAAAGACGCCACCGCAACCGGGCCGGAACCCGCAGCGGACAAGCGAGCGGGCAGGCGAGCGGGCAGGCGAGCGGGCAGGCGTGGCTGCCCTCGCCCCTCCCCTCAGTCGAGGGCAGCATCGGCATCGAGCTGTCGGATCAGGCGCCTCTTGTAGATCTGTCTCAATCCCTTGTGATCCCGCAGGAGAAAGTGGGACCTGCGGAGATCCCAGAGATCGCCCAACTGCCCATAGACCTCGGGCCAATCGATATAGTCATAGCCGGCATCCGAGTAGAACGTGTATTCGGAGAACCATATTTCGCCATCGATTTCGTAGAGATCGCATCGGACCGAGTCGAACTCCCTGCCCATTTCTTCGGCCGCCGCAATGATCCGATTCCAGTTCTCCGGCTTGGCGAACGGAACCGAGTCGTAGCGTCTGCTGCATCGCGTGACTCGCGACACTCCGTCAGGACCGAACACCACGTCCAGCGGCGTCCTGCCGAATCGCCCCACCTTCATGTAGACGAAAACGCATGTCCCTCCTGCGATGTAGCACTTGTATTCCCGGTCAACCGGACGCCCCGCGTCCATCACCATCTCCTCGACGAACAGACGGGGGATGATATCCCTGTAGCCCCATTCCATCCGTCTCCGACCGTAATAGCGGCGACGCATCCATTTGCGGCCCTTCCTGTTGACAGTCGAACGGTTTACATTTCCAGCCTCGACCAGCAGGTTCCACCCGCATCCGTGATTGGCCTTGACGACGCAGTTGCCCGCCAGGGCGGAGTCGGGGATCGCCGCCGGATCGCTTCCCTCCCAGATGGTCTCGGGCAGCCGCACATCGGGATATCGCGCGCGGACATGCTGTTTGCTGCGCAGCTTGTCGATGCATTCCGGAAATCGCGGGTCGTGGTCGAAGACCTTGCGCCAAAGAAACTTCTCGTTGAAATTGCGCGGCAAGGCGACCTGCGGCCAATACCCCATGTTGCGAAAATAGCTCAACATCAGGCGCGGGTGCCGGAGGTAGACCACCAGGTCGATGAACTTGAAGAACGCGCCCTGCATGGGATTTCCCGACTGGTGCCAATGAATCATCCGCATCACTAGATTGTTCAATTCCGAAAATCCAGCAGTGCGCGCCTCACTGTCCTCACTGTCGTGGCCGGATGGGGCGCGCCAGATCTCCGCCTGGCGCCCGGGTGCGGCGGCGGGTCCCGATATCCGTCCGATCGTGACCGGCTTGTGGCGGAGAGCAGCGGGTTGTCGGCAGATTTCGTCCTCGGGGCGGCTCGAGCGGCGCTTCAACCCCTGTGCCGATTTGCGCAGCCGGATACGGCTCACCGGTCTGGCGAGCCGTATCGGGAACGGGGTCGGCGCCGAGCCGGCCGTGCGCTCAAGGTCATTTCGCCGCGGGTTGCGGCGAAGCCTCAGGGAGCCACGGGCCGGTCGACCGGGCTACTGCGAATCGGCCGACGAGGCGTTCAGCTGGCCGTACATCTGCTCGCCGAGAGTGCCGAGAAGCTGGAGCTGGGTTTCCAGGAAGTCGATGTGCCCCTCTTCGTCGGAAATCAGCGCCTCGAACAGATTCTTGGAGACGTAGTCGCCTTCCTTCTCGCAGACGTCGCGGGACTTGGTGTAGGCGGCCCAGGCATCCTGCTCGCCGGCGAGGTCCGCCTCGAGCACTTCGCGGATGTTCTGGCCGATTCTCAGCGGCGCCACGGTCTGGAGATTGGGAAAGCCGTCGAGAAAGATGATCCGCTCGATGATCTTGTCGGCATGCTGCATTTCCTCAATGCTCTCCGCCCGCTCCTTGGCGGCCAGCTTGGCGTAGCCCCAATCCTCGAGCAGCCGGTAATGCAGCCAGTACTGATTGACGGCGCCGAGCTCCATGAACAGCGCCTCGTTCAGGCATTCGATGACTTTTTTGCTCTTTTTCATAAATGGTCGGTGTCCTTGTGGTGTAACACCGCGCATTTTGCACCATCAGGTGAGCAGTGGCGACCGTCTTTTCGCTGCAGCCTTGTTTTTTGCGTCTTCCATGCGCCGCCGCTGGCCCGCGATGCGCTTGAGCAGATCCACCACCTGCGGCTCCGGGCTCTGCATCTGGGTGTGGTAGCGCTGCGTTGTCTCGACAATGATGTCGATCACGCCGGGAAAGCAGCCGCAGCACTTGCCGCGCGCGCTCACGGCCTGGAAGACCTTCCCCGGCGTGATCAACTGCCACTCGTCGGCATTGAGCAGATCCATGATGACCGCCTCAATGTCCCTTCGCGACACGATGTTGCAACTGCAGACGATCATGATCTCATCCCGCAATCCGGCCCGCCGAGCCGCGATCGGCTTGCCGTGCCTGCACCGGCACGTTCGGTTGCGCCGATGCCCGCATCGGACCACGTCATCATTTCGGCATGCCGTCCAGCGGTGTTTCTCATGAACGATCAGATCCAGCGGTTGCCGGCGCAGTCAGCTGCGGCAGGACAGGTCTCACACACGTCGGATCCATGGGCGAATTCGCGTCGCCTGGACCCAAACATGAGTTTTCTGGTAATGTATTCCGAAAATGGAGTCAATGGGTTCGGATTCCGGCAAGAGACCGAGCACCCGGTTGCCGGGACTGCGGATGCCCGCGCCCTGCTGACGCAGCCGCTCGGGAGGGCGCGTCATCCGCCGCATGCCTCGACTGGCCGTGGGTAGGTCATCGCCGTCTCGCGCTCGAAATGGTCGAGCTCCTGCTGCCGTCGTTCCTCCGACCAGCCGAGGCCGGCGGCGGCCACGCGCGAGATGCCCTCGGCCCGGTCGCGTCCCAGATCGGCGTCCAGACCGTCAGGCAGGCGGCGGCGCAGCAGGTCGGAGAGCCGCACGACATGCTCGGCCGCGGCCAGTTGGCCAATGGCCTCGGACCGTGCCGCGGGCGGCTGTTCGATCACGCCGCTCGGCGCAGGTCCCCGCCTGCCGAGCCGGCGCTCCACCGCCCGGGCGGCCATGCAGCCGGCGTGTCGGTGGAGCATGATCGTCGACCCGGTCATCGTCACCAGCCCGGGCGCCTCGGGGTTCTCGATCGCCCGCACGACAGTCCTCGATGTGCGTCCGTCAAGCGTCGAGGTCGGCCGGACCCCGCACCAGCAATGCAGGACGTGATCGCGCGTCAGCCCGAGGTCGGGGAAGAGCCGGTTTGCCTCCGACAGGATATAGTCGATCTCGGCGTCCTCGACACGGATATCGTCGGGGTTTTCCGACACCACGGTTTCGGTCGGTCCGATGAAATGGCTGTCCCGCCAGGGAAACACGTAGAAGGGCTCGCCCTTGCTCGAAAACGCCTCCAGCCCCTCGCCCCGGTAGGCGTCGGGCAGCCGCACCATGACATTGACGCCCTTGACGCCGACGATGCGACCTTTGCCGTCTCCGCCCGCACCGGACAGCCGGTCGACCCAGGGACCGGCGGCGTTGACGACCATCCGGCCCATGACCCGCGCCTGGCCCTCCGCCAAGGGCGCACGCTCGCCAAGGCTGACGGCCCAGCCATCTTCGTGGCGCGCGATGTGCGTGACCTCGGTGTAGGTCCGCAGTGTGGCGCCCCGCCGCTCCGCATCAAGGGCGGTGTCGACGCAGATCCGCTCGGGCCAGGCATACATGTATTCATCGAAGACGCCGACGCCGCGCAACGGTCCGCCAAGGCCCGCAGCAAGCGCGCTTTGCGCAGCGGCCTCACCCGGCGTGATCCGGCGGTAGGACAGCGGCACCTTCCAGCCGCCGAGCGCCTCGACCAGACGAAAGCCGAGATCGACCAGCCATGGCGGATAGCGGTCACCCTTCCGGAACGGATAGAAGAACCTGTGCCTGGTGAGATGGCCGGGCATGTCGCGCACCAGTACCGCCCGGCAGCGCATCACGTCCCGCGTGTAGAGCAGACGCTGAACCATATCCAGCGGATGCAGCGCCATCTGCCACAGCGGGTACCGCACCGCCAGATAGCCAAGGCCGGAGTAGAGCATCCGGCTCGAGCGCGAGGAAGTGCCTGAGCCGAAGTCGCCGCGGTCGAGCAAGAGGGTCGAATAGCCGCGCCCCGCCAGCTCCCGGGCGGCGGCGCAGCCGACGGCGCCGGCGCCGATCACCACGACATCCCATTGCGTGCCGTCGAGGTGGTCAAGTGGTGCTCTGGTCATTCCCGGATGCCTGTCCTGTTGCGTTGAACTTTGTCGGCTCGACCTTGATCCGGGCGCGGAACCGCGCAAGCTCGCTCGCTGTCGGCGCGACGCCGGAGAAGGTCTTCACATAGCCGGGCACGCGCGACAGCCGGACTGCCGTGCTTTCCCGCACCTGCATCGAGATGTAGCCGATCTGGGTCAGGTAGACGGTGCGGGCCCGCACGTCGGCCTCGTCGCCGGCATATCCGAACCGTTCGAACATGTCGCGGATCGCCGACAGCCGGCGCTCGTCGGCGGCGTTGACGCGCATCATCACCGCGTCCGATTGGTGCGCCCAGCCGCGCACCGCGAAATCCAGCCGGGGATCGAACAGCGCCTCGTCATGGAACACAGCGATGAGGTTGAGAACGGCTTCCGCCACGGTCTCCGCATAGGCCCCGCACGCGTCGAGGAAGGCGCCGGTGTTCCGGGCCTCCCACTGCTGCAGGAGCGCATCCAGCAGCGCTTGCCGGTCCTTGAAGAACCAGTAGAAGCTTGTTCTCGACAGGTTGAGCGCGGTGGCCAGGGGCTGGATCTTCACCGCGTCTATTCCGTTGCTGAGCAAGGCCGTGCTGGCTGCCTCCAGCCAGACCTCGCGCGATCCGCGCCAGCCTTTTTCCGTTTCATCATCTGTCTGCGCATCCGCCATGACGGCAGCATAGCCACCTGCATCCTGCTCGGCAACGGAAATGCACAGGGGTGACCTTCAACTTGACACTGATGAACAGTCCGTGGTGGGATTGGGGAAATCAGGAGGATGCCATGTCCGTCCAACCGTTGCTGCCGCGTGTCGCGCCGAAGACCGGACGGATGGTCACCGGCCACGACCCCGCCGGCCCCGAAGCCGCCGTGCCGAAGGATCACCCTGGCTGCGCCGCGCGCCTGCCGGCGGGCGTGCGGTGATGCGGATCGGGTTCATCGGCCTCGGGACCATCGCAACCGCAGTGGTCGAGGGCATTGCAGACGACGGGCACGAGATCAGCGTGTCGGCCCGCAGCCGCATCAATTCGGCGCGGCTTGCAGAGCGGTTCGGGCATGTGACGGTGGCCGAAAACCAGCAGGTCGTGGACGGCAGCGACGTCGTGATCCTCGGCACGACGGGCGACGCCGCGCAGGCCGCACTCGCGCCGCTGCGTTTTCGCAAGGGGCAGCGGATCATCTCGCTGATGGCGGATGTGAGTTTCGCGGCCACGGCGGCACTGGTCGCTCCGGCTGAGATGGCGGCCCGCATGATCCCGTTCCCGGCGATCGCGGCCGGGAATTCGCCGATCCTGGTCTCGGGCGACCGCAGCCTGGTCGACGAGCTCTTCGGCGCCCGCAATTCGGTCTTCGCGCTCGGCAGCGAAGAGGAGCTGGGCAGCTTTCTCTGCGCCCAGGCCGTGCTCGCGCCCGCCGTCAGCATGGTCAAGGATGCCGCGGACTGGCTGAAGCGGCGCGGCCTGTCCGATCCGGACACGGCGGAGCTGTTCCTCCGCTCCCTCGTCGGCAGCAGTCTTCTCGGATCGCCCTGCGCGGAGCTGCTTGAGGCGCTCGACACGCCCGGCGGCTACAACCAGCGCCTGCGGCAGCACATGCGGGATGCGGGCCTCGGCCGGGAGCTGCGTGAAGGGCTCGACCGCCTGCTCGGATGAGCATGGCAACACGGGCGTTCAACCAACCCGCTTCCGAACCCGAATGTCTGCATTTTGGCCCGCTCAGTGCCGACGTCGGCCGAGACCCGGATGGGTGCGCCGGGCGACCAGAGCGCAGCCGATCAGCAGCACGCCGGTGGCGGCAAACACGCCCTGCACCGGCGCAAACACCAGCACCAGGCGCGCAAAGGCGGGCGAGCCGACAGAGGCGACATCGCGGAAGGTGGAGTAGACAGCTGCCATTTCGGTGCGCTCGGAAGGCTTGACCGTCAGGAGGAACGGCAGTCCGCCGCTGACATCGAGCAGGACCAGAAAGATGGTCGCCGTCACCAGCATGACGATCGCCGGATAGGGGAAGGCCGATATCAGCGTCGCACCGGCGAACAGGACGCCGGAGCCGGCAAAACCGGTGACAATGGCCCTGCGGACACTTGTCTTCTGCAGGAAGCCGAGCATGAACGGCGTGGAGAACAGAAACCCGTTGGAGATCGACAGCGCCAGACCGCCGATCTGGTCGCTCAGTCCGGATTTGACCGCGAAGATCGGCACATAGATGGTGTAGACCGACCAGCCGACGGAACGCATCGTGGCATAGAACCAGCCGCCGACGAGAGCCGGCTGGCGAAAGAACCGCGGAATGTAGCGCAGCGGATTGGCGGGCGGCCGGCGGGCCTTGGTGATGACCTTGCCGTCGCCCAGACGCAAATACCAGAAGAAGCCGAGCATCACCACGCAGGCGACGATCGAGATCAGGAACGGAACCTGGGGATGCCAATCCATCAGCACCACACCGAGGAACGGCCCGACGCTCCATGAAATGCCGCTGAACAGCAGCCGCCGGCTTTCGTTTCGACCCATCGAGGCGCGCTCGACATAATCCATCACATAGGCGTTGAAGCACACCGCGAGGATGACCAGGCCGACCGACGTGGCGGCAACCGCATAGGGAACGTAACGGACATCGAAGAAACCACCCAGGACGCTGCCGGCGACCATGATCAGCGCCCCCAGCGTGTAGAGCCAGCGCCGCGGCACATAGCGGGCGAGCAACGGGACGCCCAGCGCGCAGAGCAGCCCGGTCAGGCCGACCAGGGCATAGACCTCCGATACCGAGGCGGCGCTGCCCAGCGCCCGGTACATCAGCACAGGATAGACCGAGACCAGTGTCGCCCGGGCTGACGCCTCGCAGGCGGCGAGAATGGCAAAGGAGTTCACACCGGCTCTGGCTGGCGGAAACTCGACGAGCGGGAGGCGGTTCTGGACCAATTTGCTGGCTAACGCTGAAGAGAGGCAACTGGAGATGTCGAATGGCGGCACAGTCTGCGCGAAACCGGATCTTGGCAAGCCACCGGAGCGACATCCGGACTGGCGCAATCGGGGCACTGCGGAAGCCTGCCCGCGCAACCGTCGCGGCGCTCGCCGAAGGTGCCGTCATCCGTCCCGTTCGAGAGAACGGCACATTGCGTGCTATTTGCGCCGGATCGTGACCGGGCATGCACCAATGCGGTCGCTGATCGATTCCAGCCAACCGCGGGCACCCGGATCCCTGCCGAGATGGGCGTCGAGAAAGGCGAGCGTGAGGGTGGCCACCGCCCGCTGCTGCTCCGGGCGGTGCGGGGTCGGATCGTTGTCGGTCATGCCGCCGAGATAATGGTCGGCGTCGGCGAAGACGGTGAGACACTTGTCACCGGGCGGGGCCAGTTCGAAGGGCTCGGTCTTCCAGCGCCAGTCCTGGCCCCTCGACCCTACATCGTGGGTTCCCGTCACCGTCAGCACCGGCCCCCGCATCCTGTCCCAAGATCCGTCGCGAAGCCCCTGCTGGTGGCGCCCCGGTGCGCTGAGCAGGAGCGCCGCCCGGAACCGTTCATCGGTGAAATCGCGCGTGCCGTCTTCGGGGATGTCGATCTCGACCCCCGAGAACAGCTGGGACGTATAGGCTCCGAAGGAATGGCCGGCAATGGCGCCCGGCAGGGTGCCGACGGAAGCTCCGCAGGTCGAGGCGGCGATATCCTCGATCCGCGCCATGACCGCGCGGACAATGCCGGCGCGCGCCAGCCAGTAGGCGGGTGTGTGCAGGATCTCGTAGAGCCGGCTGCGGAGCACGGGCACGGTGGTCCAGCGCAGCAACTCGCGATCATCAGCGGCATAGCCCAGTCCCGGCTCCGCCGCGGCGACAGCGCCGACCCAGTCGGCGAAGGTCGGAAGAACGACCAGATAGCCGTGGGACGCCCAGAAGCGGGTCAGTTCCTCCTGATCCCGCCCGCTTGCGCCGAGCCCGTGGCAGAACACCACGAACCCCTTGACCGCGCCGTCTTCCGGCCACCTGCAGGTGACCTCGACGGGTTGCCCGTCCTCGGGCGACGTGATCATCCGTCGGGTGGCGCGTGCCGGCCGGGGGGAACCCGGCCACTGCTCCGAAACGCTGTCCATTCATCTCTCCCGTCTGCCGGCCGGTTCTGATCCGGTCAGATCACATTCGACGCGCGCAGCCTGTCAAGCTGTTCGGCATCGATTCCCAGCTCGCGCATCACACTGTCGGTGTCCTCGCCCAGCCTGGGGGCGGATGACTGCGGCGCGACGGCCAGTCCATCGGCCATGAAGCTGAGCGAGGGCACATGGATTGCGCCATCATGACCCTCCACGCGGATTTCGCTGAGCAATTGCCGGGCGGCAATCTGAGGCTCGGCAAGCGCTTCGTCCAGTCCGCGAACCCTGGCGGCGGGCACGTCGGCGGTTTCGAGAATAGTTTCCCAGTCGGCCGCGGTGCGCGCAAGGAAGGTCGCATTGAGCGCTTCCCGCAGTTCTGGCCCATGGGTCCTGCGCGCCTCGGGGCTGCGCCAGCGCGCGTCGGCGAGAATGTCCTCCCGCCCGATGGCCGTGCAGAGCTTGCGGAACTGCGGCTCGTTGTTGGCCGCAAGCATCAACATGCCGTCCGCCGTCTCGAACGCACCGGATGACGGGCTGGTGCTCCAGGCCTCGTTGCCATTCTGCACCGGCATCCAGTGCGCGGTCTTGTGCTGCGTCATCATTGACGCCATCAGCATCAGGGCGGTGTCCAGCATGGCGACATCGAGCTCGACCGCCGCGCCGGTGCGCCTGGCTTCCATCAGTCCGGCCATGACGGCCATCGCCGCATTCATGCCGGTGGCGAAATCGACATAGGGTGCACCGACCTTGGTGGGGCCGTCTCCGGGCTTGCCGGTGGTCAGCATGATGCCGCACATGCCCTGAATGACATGGTCATAGGCCGGGCGCCGGCTGAGCGGGCCATTCTGCCCGTAGGCGGAGATCGAGCAATAGACGATGTCCTTGCGGATGCCGCGAACCGCCTCGAACCCCAATCCCAGCCTTGCGGCGACGCCGGGCTTGAAATTTTCGACGAAGACATCCGCGGTGGCCACGAGCTTCCTTGCCAGCTCCAGTCCTTCCGGAGTCTTGAGATTGATCGTGACCGACTTCTTCGCCGCGTTCTGGGTCAGGTAGCCGAGACCCATGCGGCGCTCCGAGAGATCAGGCAGCGGACCGCCGGTGCGGGTCCAGTCGCCTTCGCCCGGCTTCTCGATCTTGATGACCTCGGCGCCCATCAGGGCAAGTTGGTAGGTGGCATAGGGACCGGCCAGGACCTGGCTGAGGTCGACCACCCGGACACCTTTGAGGGGTTGGAACATTGCTCGCCTTTCATCTTTCGCAGTTCCGCTGCGGGCCCGGAAGGCCCGCAGCGGCAATGGGTCACTTGGCGATGACGCCCGCGGCCTGCATGATCGCCTTGTTCTTGGCGGTGCTCGATTCCATTTCCTGCCTCGCCGCCGCGGCGTCGAAGTACTGGATCGGGATGTCGGCCGAGTCGGTGATCTTCTTGAAGTCAGGATCGGTCCTGCAGGCCTCGAGAGCCGCCGACAACTTGTCGATGATGGCCTGCGGCGTGCCCTTGGGCAGGATCACCGTGGTTCGGGTGTCCATGCCGAGGGGGAACCCCTGTTCCTCGATGGTCGGAACCTCCGGGGCCGAGGGGTGACGGAAGGTGGTGGTCGGCGCGATGGTCTTGATCTGGTCGGGGTAACGGTAGTGAATGCCGCCCGAATAGGCCAGCATCACCTGACCGCCGAGAAGCGTGTTGATCACTTCCGAGCCCGATTGCACCGGCACGATGTTCACCTTGATGCCCGTCTTCTTCATGATCTCGTTGATGTAGAGGCGCGCTTCGGGGGCGAGCGCGGCAAAGCTGGAGCCTGGATTCTTCCCGGCCCATTCGACATATCCCGCGATGTCGTCGAAGGGAGCGTCCTTGGGGGCCGCCAGGGCGAGCTGGAAGGCGGTGATCATGCCGGCATAGTCGAACTCGTCAGGCGAGAAATATGCGTTCTGCATGAGAAAGGGCGCCAGGTTGATCAGCGCGTTCGAATTGAACAGGATCGTGTAGCCGTCGGGGGCCGCCTGGCCGAGTTCGCGCGCCGCCACGGCGCCGCCGACGCCCGGCTTGTTGACGACGTTGATCGGCTGGCCGAGCTGGGCGGACATTGCCCTGGCGGCGGCGCGGGCGACGAGATCCGTCTGGCCGCCGGCGCCGTATCCGACCAGCATGGTGATCGGCTTGTCCGGATAGCCCTCCTGCGCCATCGCGGCAGGTGCGCACATGCCGGCGCATCCGAGTGCGAGCGCCAGTGTCGCACCGAGTGCGGAACGTCGGGTCAGCTTTGTCATGTCAGTCCTCCCTTTTGATTTCGGTTGTATCGCCTGGCGTCGTGTCCAGTCCCGGAACGGCCGCGACGGCCGGCGCCATCCCGACGCGGCGGCCATTGCCGCGGCCGAGCCAGACCACCGTCAGCAGCGTGAGGAGAATGAAGGCGGCGGCGATGGGGTGATGGACGAGGTTGACCGTGCGGTGGTCGAGCAGTTGCAGCGACTGCCTGAACGTCAGCTCGAGCGTCGGCCCGATGACGAAGCCGATCAGAAACGTCACAAAGGAAAAATCAAGCTTGCGGGCAAAGAAGCCGATCACCGCGAAGGCAAGCATGACGTAGATCGAAAACACGCTGTTGGTGTCCATATAGGCGCCGATCGAGCACAGCAGAAGCACGCCGGGAATGATGTGACGCAGCGGCAGCCTGATGACCAGCGCGAACAGGCGCTGGCCGAAATAGCCGATGGCGAGCATGATGAAACTGGCGCAGATCATCGAGGCGTAGACGCCCGCGACCAGCCGAGGCTGCTGGACGAACATGAGCGGTCCCGGCGTCAGCCCGTGCAGGATGAAGGCCGCGATAAGGATGGCCGCGATGACGCTGCCCGGAATGCCGAGCGCGAAGAGCGGGATCAGGCTCGACGGCACGACGGCGTTGTCGGCGCTTTCCGCAGCCGCCACGCCCTCGATCATGCCGGTTCCGAATTTCTCCGGCGTCTTCGAGGCCTTCCGGGTGGCGCCATAGGAGATGAAGGAGCCGACGCTGGCACCGAGCCCCGGCAGGATGCCGACGATCGACCCGATCACCGTGCCGCGCAGGATCGCGGGAATGCTGCGCCGCCACTCGTCGCGCGTGATGATGCGGTCCTCGCGCGCGGCGCCATCGACGATCTGGGCGGATTCATGATCGAGCGCCTTGATGTTGCCGGCCTGGACGATCATCTCGGCCACGGCCAGCATGCCGATGGCCAGCGGCACCAGCGATAACCCGTCATCGAGCTCGAGCAGGCCGAAGCTCAGGCGCGGCACGAAAGTCTCCGTCTCCATGCCGATGGTGGCGAAGAACACCCCGAAGGCCGCCGCGATCATGCCCTTGGTCATGGAACTGCCGGACAGGCCGCCGATGAAGGTGAGCGAGAACAGCAGGATCGCGCAGAGTTCGACCGGGCCGATCAGGAGGGCATATCGCGCCAGCGGCGCTGCCAGCATGATCAGCACCAGCGTCGACAGCAGATCGCCGATGACGGAGGCGTAGAGCCCCATCTTCAGCGCCTTCTGCGCCTTTCCCTGGCGGGCAAGGGGGTAGCCGTCGAGCGCGGTGGGGGCAGAGGACGGCTCGCCCGGCGTGTTGAGCAGGATCGCCGACACGGCGCTGCCCGCGCCGCTGCCCTTGGCGATGCCGATCAGCATGCCCAGCGCCGCCGTCGGGTCGAGATAGAAGGTCATGGGAATTGCCACCGCGACCCCGGTCGCCTTGCCCAGCCCGGGAAGCGCACCCAGCACATAGCCGAGCGTGACACCGGCCGTCACCCAGAACAGGGTCGTCGGGTTGAGGACGTCCTGGAAACCGACGATCATATAGTCCATGGCGTCCTCATAGGATGGCCGTCCCCAGCAGTTTGTAGAACAGCAACCAGATCGCACCGAGGAAGCCTGCGGGCACCAGGATCAGCAGCAGGGGCCGGCGCTCGCCCAGCACCAGTTGCGCCCCGGCCACCAGCGCGAAGCCCGCGGCCAGTGGCGACAGCCACAGGTGGAGGCCGAGCGCGACGGCGAAGAGGCCCAGGATCCTGACAAGCGCCAGGATCTCGTCGCGCGAGATCGGCGCGGCGGGCTCGGCCCGCGCGTCGACCGGTCTGGCGCGGATGTTGCTGATGACGAGAATGAGCGACAACGCGGTGATGACGATCATCATCATGCTCGGGACCAGGCTCGGCGACATCATGCCGTCCGGCCCCGGCCCGATCTGCCTGGGAATAACGATGACCAGCATCACCAGGCCGAAAACGGCCAGGATGACGCCAGCCATGACATTGGCTCGCCTCATTGACTCCTCCTCGCGGCCGGCCCGTGACTCAGAAGGCTCATGGGTCCGATCTCCCCAACACCTACCCCCGAAAGCACGAAAAGAAATAGTCCAATCTTTCTTGAATGTGATAAGCTTTCGTTATGGCTTCACATTCCCCACGTCTTGACGGGCTGCGTCTTCGTCACCTCCGACTCCTGGAACTCATCGACGAGCATGGGTCGCTCAGGGCCGTGGGATCCATCATCAATCGGACCCAGCCGGCGGTCTCCCAGATGGTGAAGGATCTGGAATATGCCTTCGGAGTCCCCCTGGTGGAGAGGTCCGTGCGCGGGGTGGAGCTCAGCCCGGCGGGACGGCTTGCCCTGCAGCGGGCGCGCTCGGGCCTGGCGTCCTTCGACCATCTGATCACCGAACTCGCAGCCGAGCAGTCACCGATCCTGAGAGTGGGCACCAATCCGGCCGTGATCTTCAAGATGCTCCCGGATGCGATGCGGCGCCTGGAAGCCGCCGACGAGCGGATCCGGCTGAGGCTCCGCACCGGCATCGTCACCGAGATGCTGCAGTCGCTGTGGGACGGCGACCTGGACTGCTATGTGGGACGCGTCGACTGGGACCAGATGCCTCAGAACATGGCATCGCTGCTGCGGCAGGATCCGCTGATCAGGACGGACCTGGTCCTCGCCTGCTCCGTCAACCATCCTCTCGCCAGACGCAGCGACATTGCGATCTCCGAGCTTGCCGAATGGCAGTGGGTGATGCCCCCCGCGGGTTCGAACAACCGGATCGCGCTCGAAACCGAACTGAGAAACCATGGTGTCGCCGCCCCTGTGCCGATGCTTGAAATCTCGGCCGACCTGGCGGGCATGATGATCCTGGCGCGGGAACTGAACGTCCTGACCTGCGTGCCGCGCTTCATTCTCGACACGCATATCGCGGCCGGCGAACTGTGCCAGCTCGACATCCCCGCGCTGCGCCTGCCGCCGATCCAGATCAGTTTCGTCACACTGGCCGAGCACGAGAACATGGCTGCCCTGCAGAGTTTTCGGCGGGTGCTGCGCGCGACGGCCGAACACTTCAACGACGCAGCCGGAGTCAGCGGTGTCGACTGAGCCCGCCCTTTGCGGGTCGCCATCAGAATTTCCTTTCACATTGAAGATATTTTCGATTTTTTCTTCTTACCGAAACGGGTCTAGGAATTGGAACGGAGGTGCGCCCTGAAAGCGCATTGTGTCTGTCGGCGGCAGGTCCCGCCCCGCACATCATTGGGAGGAAACTGAAATGCGGAAGTTGCTTCTGGCGGGCGCCATGGCGCTCGCGGGCATGATCGGCGCCGCGGCGACCACGTCGCTTGCGGCCGATACTCTCGAACTGAAGATGCAGTTCGCATCCCCGGATGGAACGGCCTGGAACGACATGGACCGCCGGTTCGCCAAGCAGATCGAAACGATAACCGGGGGACGCGCCAAGGTGGAGTTCTTCCCGCCCAATTCGGTGACGCCGTTCAAGGACTGGCTGCAGGCGACAGGTGCGGGACTGCTCGACATCGGATTTGTCTGGCACCCCATTCTTCCGGGCAAGTTCCCGCAAATGGAGCTGCTCAGCCTCCCGGGACTGTCGAAGAACCAGACCATCGCCAGCACCGTCTACTGGCGCCTGCGCGAGGAATACCCCGTGATGGGCGAGCTGTTCTCGGAAGGGGACAATGTGGTGGAACTGGCGACCTTCGTCGCCATGGGATCCCACCTGCACACGCGGGAGCCGATCCGGACGCTTGCCGACATCAAGGGCAAGGTCTTCGGCGCCCAGGATTCGGCCGGCGTGAAGGTGCTCGAGGAACTCGGTGCAAGCGCCTCGGTGATGGTGGGCTCGGATGCCTATCTCGGCATGCAGCGCGGCTCGATCGACGGCATCCTGTCGGCTTGGGGATGGGTCAACAATTTCAAGCTCAACGAGGTCTCGACCTATCACACGCTGCTCAATCTCAATCCGGGCACCTATTCGACGGTGATGAACAAGACCGCCTACGACCGGCTGACGCAGACCGAGAAGGATCATCTTGCGGACATCACGCCGCTCTACTTCCTCTACAACACCACCGACAGCGCAGCACTTGCGACAGCCGACATCGCGGCCGAAAACATCATCACGCTCAGCGAAGCGGACCAGACGGATTTGGCGGCGAAGATGCGGCCGCAATGGGATGAATGGGTCGCCAAGGCGGATGCCAGGGGATGGCCCGGCCAGAAGATCCTCGACGAGGCCGTGCGGCTGATGGCGCTCTACGACCGGAACTGACGCAGAGCCGGCGCATGCGCCGGCTCTGGCCGGCATCCCGCGGATGGACATGAGAGGACACAAGGTGACGCATGCAATGCCGGCCGCAGCGGTCAACGAGCGGATATGCCAGTGGCTCGATGCCGCCGGCAATGGACTGGCCAATGCGCTGGCATGGCCCGGGAAGGCGGCGGTCCTCCTCGGCGGAGCCGCCATCGTCGTGCTGATGGGCCTGACGGTGGCCGACGTGGTGTTGCGCAACCTGTTCTCGACCGTCGTGCCCGGCGGGCTTGAGGTCGCAGGGCTGCTCACCGTTCTCGTCGTGCTGTCGACGGTCAGCGTCGTCGAGATCGAGCGCAACCACGTCCAGGTCGACCTCCTGCTCAACGCCATGCCGGAGCATGTGCGGGCACCCACGGTGGTCGGCGGGCTTTTGCTGGCCTTCACGGCGATGGTCGTGACGGCATTCCAGATTTTCGAGCAGGTGCGCTATCTGTGGGGCAATGGCATCGTCACCGGCGTTCTCGGCCTGCCCGAATGGCCCTTCGTGGCGGCGGCGGCCATCTTTGTGCTTCTGTTCGCGCTTGCCCTGCTTGCCAATCTGATGACCGGACTGGCGCAGGTCGCACGCCAGGCGGACTGGCGATCCCTCGTCGTGCTCGGCCTGTGGGTCGCCGCCACCGCCGCGATCATCACGCTCTGCTTCAACCCGGATGCCCTGCCGTTCGAACTCTCCCGCAGCACCCGCGGCCTGCTTTCGATCACGCTCTGCTTCGTCCTGATCTTCCTCGGTGTCCACGTCGCCGCGGCCATGGCGCTGACGGCGCTGGTCGGAATCAGCCTGCTGATCTCCTCGGGCGCCAGCCTGACCAGCCTCGGCACGACGACCATCGACGTGGTCAGCGACCAGACATGGAGCGTCGTTCCGCTGTTCACATGGATGGGGCTGATCGTGGTGGCTTCGGGCTTTGCGGCGGAACTCTATAGGGCGGCCTATCGCTGGATCGGACACCTGCCGGGCGGGCTGGCGTCGGCGAGCACGGTGGCTTGCGCGGGTCTCTCCTCGATCGTGGGCGACACGCTGTCCGGCGTCTACTCGATGGGATCGATCGCGCTGCCGGAAATGCGCGCCTACGGATACGACATGAAGCTCGCCACGGCCTCCGTCGCCTGCGCGGCAACCATCGGGGTGATGATTCCGCCGAGCCTCGCCTTCATCGTCTACGGCATGATCACCGAGGTCTCGATCGGCAAGCTGTTCATGGCCGGCGTCCTTCCGGGTCTGCTCTTCGCCGTCATCCTGATCGGACTGATCACCTTGCGCGCAACGCTCAACCCGGCGCTTGCGCCCCGCGGCGAACGGAGCAGCTGGAGCGAGCGGTTCAGATCCAGCTTCGGCACCTGGCCGATCCTGCTGCTCATGCTGCTCGTGCTCGGCGGCATCTATTCGGGAGCCGTCACCCCGAACGAGGCGGCGGGCCTCGGCGTCTTCGGCGCGATCCTGATCGCGCTCGCCATGGGCCGGATCGACGCGCGCAAGCTCGCCGCCACCATCGCCGCGACGCTGCGGCTGACGGCG
Organism: Hoeflea marina; assembly: GCF_003182275.1. GTDB lineage: Bacteria > Pseudomonadota > Alphaproteobacteria > Rhizobiales > Rhizobiaceae > Hoeflea > Hoeflea marina. The sequence goes on along the minus strand of NZ_QGTR01000002.1, from coordinate 164,540 downwards.
GGCATCATCATCATCTTCATGTTCGCCGCCGCCTTCAGCCGGTTCATCGCGCTCAGCGGCCTGACCCAGCAGCTCGGCAATCTCGTCCTCGGGCTCGATCTCGGCAAATACCAGATCATCACCGCGATCCTGCTCTTCTACATCGTCATCGGCATGTTCATGAACGCGCTGCCGGCGCTCGTGCTGACGGTGCCGATCTTCTATCCCATCGCCATGAATGCCGGCTTCGACCCGGTCTGGTTCGGGGTGCTCGTCGTCATCATGGTCGAACTCGGGGTGGTCACGCCGCCCATCGGCGTCAATGTGTTCGCGATCGCCGCCATCGCCAGGGACGTGCCGATGTACGACATCTTCCGGGGGGTGCTGCCGTTCTGGGTCGCCTATCTCCTGCTCGTCGCCCTCATCGTCATCTTCCCCCAGATCTGCCTGTGGCTGCCCTCGCTGACCTAATGCATGTCGCCCGAAAGGGTGCAGCGGTTTCGGGACCACCATATGCAAATCGAAGAGCTAAGGCACATCGCGCGAATCCGAATTCACGCGATGTGGTTCAGCCGGGAGACCCCGTCTTCGGATCCCGTGGCCGCGCTGCACACCCCAGGTCCGCGGGCTGGCCTGTCGGTCGAGCACTCCGCAGGGCGAGCAGTCGCGGCACATCCGCGTGCCGCGACCGCCGGCTTTCAGAGGTCTTCCCGATCAGGGGCAGTTGGCGATGTAGCGCTGCCCGTAGCGGTTCCGGTAATAGCATTTCCCGGGTTCCTGCGCATTTCCGATCAGGGCGCCCGCCACAGCGCCGGCGGCACCGCCCACGACGGCCCCTCCGACATCACCACTGACGGCGGCGCCGATCGCGGCACCGGAGGCCCCGCCGATCGCGGCGCCGCGCTCGGTCGCAGTGCAGCCGGCGGGCGAGGCCAGGATTGCGGCCAGCAAAAGGTTTTTCATCGTCTTCTCCTCTCTTCGAACACCCGTGTAACTGCGAAAAGCCGCCAGGGTTCCGCAAATTCTGTCCGTCTGCCCGCCGTCCGTGGCTGGCGGAGCAACTCCGGGCGGAACCGGCTCTCAACGTGCGACGGGTCGCAGCCTGACAGTTGGGACCAGGCTGCCGCGGCGAGCCGCCATCTGCGACTGCGCAACGGGCACCGTGGAAGGCAGGCTCAATCGCGCGCGTCATCTCCTCGCCGACTCTCTGGGCGGGGCGATCTCGGGCCGCCATCGAGGAAGGCGAGAAAGCGGCCCTCCTCCGCCTTCAGTCCCCGGCGCCTTCCGGGCTGCGCCGGCAGCGATGTGAGCGGCGACACATCCTCCGCCAGGTCCAGCACCGCGGGATGCACATAGCTCGACCGGCAGATGGCCGGCGTGTTGTGGAGGTCGCGCGCGGCTGCTTCGCACATTTCCTTGATGGTGGGTCGCCGTTCCTGCCCGGCCGCCTGCCGTGCCTGACGAAAGGCAGCCAGGCTGCCGGCCCAGGTCCGGAACGTCTTGGCGGTGAAATCGCCGCCGGAAATCCGGCCGAGATACCGGTTGAGCCGGCCCGAATCGATTTCGTGCTTTTGCCCGTCTTCGCCACGCCACGAGAACAGTTCACGGCCGTCGAGATCGGCGATCCCGTCCAGCGCATCGTGCAGCAGCCTGCTCTCGACCAGATATTCGTCCCGTCTGCCGCCCTTGGCGGGAAAGCGGACACGGATGCTTCCTGCCTCGCCAAGATCGACATGCCGTTTGAGCAGCGTCGCCGCACCATAGGTGCGGTTCTGCTTGACATAGATCTTGCTGCCGACGCGGATATGAGCCTCATCGATGAGCGCCAGCATCGCCGCCAGAATGGCGTTCTCCGCCGGCAATTCCGTCTCGAGATCCCGCCGTATCTGCCGTCGAATGCGCGGCAGCGCGGCACCGAACCCCGGCAGCTGCGCGAATTTGTGCCTGCTCCGCGCGGCCTCCCATTCGGGGTGGTAGCGATACTGCTTGCGCCCGCGCGCATCAACGCCCGTCGCCTGGATGTGCCCGTTCTCGTCCAGGCAGATCCAGACCTCCTGGTAGGCCGGCGGTATCCCCAGAGCCCTGATCCTGCTGCGGAGCCTTTCGTCCTTCAGAAGCTGGCCGTCCGGCAGCACAAAGCAATGGCCCCTGCCCCTCCGCAGGCGTCGGATTCCCGGTTCCGTGTCGCTGACATACTTCAGTTCGGCTTGCATGACGCGCTGCTGTCTCCGGCCCTTCCCGGGCCCCGGCAAAACGCCCGGCGCAACCGTTGGTTCCCGGGGCCGCGCCGATGGCTGGACCATCCGGCAGGATCGCCGGTCAGAGCGCCGCGGGAGCCGGCAGGCGCGGCATCGCCCGCAGCTTGCCCGCAGCTTGCCCGCAGCTTGAAAGCAACGGGACTGACCGGACAAAGCAACAGCAGTCGTCCATGCGCACGGATCCAGCGACCGCCGCCCGGAGAGGACAGTCGGGCGATCGACCGGTGCCGTGGTCTATTCGACTTCGCCTATGCCACCGAGAAAGACGCGTATGGCAAGGTCGAGCCGCCGGTCATAGGCCGCCTGGCGACCGCATGCCGGCTGAGGAACCAGGAGGTGATCGAGCACGCTCTCATGGGCCATGTCGGCCAGCAAGCAGGCGGCCGCCACCGTGTCGGAGATGCGGATCTCGCCGCGGGCGACCGAGCGGTCGAGTTCCACGCGCACCATGTCGCGGAGCGCATAGGGTCCCTCCTGCATGAATTCGCGCACCAGTTCCGGCTGCCTTTCCGCCTCGGCAATGACGGCGCGCAGCACCGCCAGCGGCAGAGGATCGAAGAACTTCTCCCCCGTCGGCGTCAACAGCAGGCGCAGGCGCGCGGCGAGCGGCAGGTCGAGCTCCGCGACGGTCAGCGGGCGCGTGACCGTGTCGCGGATGCGCCGGACCAGGGAGGCGAAGAGCGCCGCACGGCTCTCGAAGACCTCGTACAGCGTGCGCTTGGACATGCCCGCCTCCTGCGCGATCGCGGCCATGGAGGCACCTGCCAGGCCCTGGGCCACGATCACGCTCTGCGCGGCGTCGGTGATGATCGCCTCGCGTTCCGTCACATCCAGCTGCCGTGGCCTGCCGGGTCCACGCTGGGGATTGCAACATTTTGGCAACTCCTCCATCCTCCGGTGTTCGCAGTTGCAGCAAGGCGCTTGCGCAATGCAAGAAAACGATTATAAAACCGATTGGTTTCCATATTAGCCGCTGTGTGCGTGTTCGCCAAGACGCCACTCCCGAATTCACGGAGATACCCGATGAGGCTAGCGCCTTGCACCGCCCTGATGTCCCTGGTGATCGCCCTGGGTTCACCCGCCGTCCTTGCCCAGCAGCAGGAGCGCCCGCCGACCCCCGTCACGGTCGTCACGGTGAAGGCGGAGAGCGTCACCGTGACCTCCACGCTTCCGGGACGCGTCGTCGCCTCCGGTGTCGCCGAGGTGCGCCCCCAGGTCAACGGCATCATCATCGAGAGGTTGTTCGAGGAAGGCTCGACGGTCAAGGAGGGCGATGTCCTCTACCGGATCGATCCGGCGACCTACAAGGCGCAGGTCGTGGCGGCCGCCGCCGCCGTCAACCAGGCAAAGGTCAGCCGCGATTCGGCCGACCGCGAACTCAAGCGCATGCAGACGCTGCGCAACAGCAATGTCGCCAGCGAGCAGGCCCTCGATACCGCCATTACCACCCGCGACACGGCGGATGCCGCCTTGCAGGTGGCCGATGCGCAACTGCTTGCATCCAACATCGACCTCGACCGGACCACCATCCGCGCCCAGATCTCGGGCACGATCGGCTTTTCGCTCACCACCCAGGGCGCGCTCGTCATTTCCGGCCAGACCAGTCCGCTGGCGGTCATCCGCAAGCTCGACCCGGTCTATGTCGACGTCGCCCAGTCGGCGGCCGATCTGGTGCGCTGGAAGCGCATGGGTCCCAAGGCCGCCGGCGCGAATGTCGACACCAGGGTCGCGCTGACGCTCGCCGACCGAACGGCCTACGACCAGACCGGCGAACTGACCGCCGCGGAACCGCATGTGGACGAGGAAACCGGCGTGGTGACGCTCCGCCTGCAGTTCGCCAATCCCGATGAAATGCTCCTCCCCGGCATGTATGTGCAGGTCGAGATGCCGCAGGGCGTCATCGAGAATGCGGTGCTCGTGCCGCAGGAGGGCGTATCGCGCGACCGCCGCGGCAACCCGATCGCCATGGTGGTGACCGCCGACAACGTCGTCGAGCAGCGGACCCTGACGGTCGTCTCCGACCGCGGTTCCGACTGGATCGTCTCGGACGGCGTCAAGGCCGGGGACAGGGTGATCGTCGAAGGCCTTCAGAAGATTGCCGTCGGCGCCAAGGTCGCCGCGGACGAACGCGCCGACCAGCCGGCCAAGAACTGACCCCGCGGAGATTGAGATGGCACGCTTTTTTATCGACAGGCCGATCTTCGCATGGGTGATCGCGATCATCATCATGGGCGCCGGCGTGCTGTCCATCATGACACTGCCGATCGCCCAGTACCCGCAGATCGCACCGCCGACGATCTCGATCTCGGCGAGCTACCCGGGCGCCTCGGCCCAGACCATCGCCAACACGGTGACGCAGGTCATCGAGCAGCGGCTGACCGGGCTTGACGGCTTGCGCTACTTCTCGTCGAGCTCGACATCGGCGGGCACGGCGTCCATCACGCTTACCTTCGAGACAGGGACGGATCCGGACATCGCCCAGGTCCAGGTGCAGAACAAGCTGTCGCAGGCAACCTCGCTGCTGCCGGAAACGGTTCAGCGCCAGGGCGTGACGGTGCAGAAATCGTCGGCCAGTTTCCTGATGGTCATCGCGCTGATTTCCGACGACGGCGCGCTCGACCAGACCGACCTGTCCGACTATCTCAACACCAATCTGGTCGATGAATTCAGCCGTCTGGAAGGCGTGGGCGAGGTGCAGGTGTTCGGCGCCAAATACGCCATGCGCATCTGGCTCGACCCGGTCAAGCTTGCCGCCTTCGGCCTGGCGCCGGCCGATGTGGTGAGCGCCGTGTCGGCCGAGAACGCGCAGATTTCCGCCGGCGCCTTCGGCACCCTGCCGTCGGTCGAGGGGCAGCAGCTCAACGCCACCATCACCGCGCAATCGCTGCTGACGACACCGGAGGACTTCGAGGGCATCGTCGTCCGCGCCGCCACCGACGGCGGGCTTGTCCTGCTCAAGGACGTCGCACGCGTCGAGATCGGCGCGCAGGACTATTCCACCATCGCACGCTACGACGGCAAGCCGTCCACCGGCATGGCCATCCGTCTGGCGACGGGCGCCAATGCGATCGACACGGCCGAGCTGGTCAAGGCGAAGATCGAGGAGGCATCGGCCTTCTTTCCGGACGGCGTGTCCTACGTCGTGCCCTACGACACCACGCCCTTCGTGGAAATCTCGATCGAGGAAGTGGTCAAGACGCTCGCAGAAGCCATCGCGCTCGTCTTCCTCGTCATGCTGGTCTTCCTGCAGAATTTCCGTGCGACGCTGATTCCGACGCTCGCCGTTCCGGTGGTTCTGCTGGGCACGTTCGGGATTCTCGCCGCGGCGGGTTTCTCCATCAACACGCTGACCATGCTCGCCATGGTGCTCGCCATCGGGCTGCTGGTCGACGACGCCATCGTGGTGGTGGAAAATGTCGAGCGGATCATGGAGGAAGAGGGGCTCAGTCCGCTCGAGGCCACGCGCAAGTCCATGGACCAGATCACCGGCGCCCTGATCGGCATCGCCCTGGTGCTGTCGGCGGTGTTCGTGCCGATGGCCTTCTTCGGCGGCTCGACCGGCGTCATCTACCAGCAGTTCTCGATCACCATCGTCTCGGCGATGGGGCTCTCCGTCCTCGTCGCGCTGACGCTGACGCCGGCGCTCTGCGCCACGCTGCTGACGTCAAAGGCGGGCCATCACGCCAGGCGGGGCCCGGCCGGCTGGTTCAACCGCGGCTTCGACCGCCTCAGCGGCGGCTACGGCAGCAGCGTCGGCTGGATCGTTCGCCGTCCCTTCCGTGTCGGCGTCCTCTACCTGGCGCTGGTGGGCCTGATGGTGTGGAGCTTTGTCCAGACGCCGACCGCCTTCCTGCCCGATGAAGACCAGGGCATCCTGCTCGCCCTCATCCAGGCGCCCACCGGCGCCACCGCCGAGCGCACGCAGAAGGTCCTCAAGCAGGTCGAGGACCACTTCATGGTCAACGAAAAGGACAACGTGGAATCGGTCTTCGGCGTGGTCGGATTCTCCTTCTCCGGCCAGGGCCAGAACATGGGCTTCGCCTTCGTGCGGCTCAAGGACTGGTCGGAGCGCCAGTCTCCGGGCCAGAGCGCCCAGGCGATCGCCGGCCGCGCCTTTCCCGCCTTCATGGGCATCAGGGACGCCATGGCCTTCCCGATCGTGCCGCCGTCGGTTCCCGAACTCGGCATCATGAGCGGTTTCGACTTCTACCTCGAGGCCCGCAACGGCCAGTCGCACGAGGAGCTGCTGGCGGCGCGAAACCAGCTGCTCGGCATGGCGGCACAGAGTCCGCTGATCGGCTCGGCCCGCCCCTCCGGCCTCGAGGATGCCGCCCAGTATCATCTCGACATCGACTGGCGCGCCGCCGGCGCGATGGGCGTCGCCGCCACCGATGTAGCCCAGCTGCTGCAGGTTGCCTGGGCCGGCACCTACGTGAACGACTTCATCGATCGCGACCGCATCAAGCGCGTCTACATCCAGGGCGAGCCCGATTCCCGCTCCCTGCCCTCCGACATCTCGAAATGGAAGGTGCGCAACTCCAGCGGCGGACTGGTCCCCTTCGCCAACTTCGCCGAAGGCAACTGGGCCTTCGGCCCGCAGGGCCTCAACCGCTACAACGCGGTCAATGCCATGCAGGTCCAGGGAACGCCGGCGGCGGGTGTCACCACCGGCGAGGCGATGACGGAAATCGAGCAGCTGGCGTCCCAGTTGCCCGGCTACGGGGTGTCGTGGACCGGCCTGTCGCTGGAAGAGCGCGAATCGGGCAATCAGGCGCCGCTGCTCTACGCTCTGTCGCTTGCGGCGGTGTTCCTCTGCCTGGCGGCTCTCTACGAAAGCTGGTCGATTCCCTTCGCCGTCATGCTCGCCATGCCGGTCGGCATTCTCGGCGCGCTGCTGTGGACGCTGTTCGGCGGCTACCAGAACGGCGTGTTCTTCCAGGTGGGCCTGCTCACCGTGGTCGGGCTCACCGGCAAGAACGCCATCCTGATCGTGGAGTTCGCGCGCGACCGTTTCGAGGCCGGGGAACCCCTGTTCGAGGCGGTCCGCGAGGCGGCGCGGCAGCGCTTCCGCCCGATCATCATGACCTCGATGGCTTTTTCCCTCGGCGTGCTGCCGCTGGTCATCAGCACCGGCGCCGGCTCAGGCGGTCGCAACGCCATCGGCACCAGCGTGCTCGGCGGGACGATCTCGGGCACCATTCTCGGCGTCCTGTTCGTGCCGCTGTTCTTCGTGCTGGTCACGCGGCGGCGCAGGGCAAAGCCGGAAGCGGCCGAAACCCAAGCCGCGATCTGACCGGACAGGTGAGCGCCGCTGCCGTCAGGACCGGTGGCCGCACCGCATGCCCATGGCTTGCGGCATGGTCCGGTATTCCGCTTCCGCGGGAGGCATCGCCACAGCGCTGCTGAGACGAGACAGGGTTCGCTTCCCGGGAAGCCCTAAGCACATCGCGGGAATTCGGATTCACGCGATGTGCTTTAGCTGTTTTTAATTATGCATGTCGTGACCCCGAAACCGCTGCACACTTTCGGGCGACATGCATCAGGGGCCGCTCACGGCGATGAGCACGCAGCTGTTCTCGACGAGCCGCCTGACCTGGTGGCGGAGCGGTCCGGGGAACTGGACCGAGTCTCCCTTGTTGAGCACCAGATTGTCGTCGGGAAAGCTGATCTCCACCTGGCCCTCGAGCACAAAGAGCAGTTCCTCGCCGCGATGCTCCGCCTCGGGCTCATCGCGCAATTCGCTGGGGGGGATCATCAGGAAGACTTCGAGCCCGGAACTGCCGTCGCTCTGCGTGAGCAGCCGCATGTGATAGTTGCGGTCCTCGGCGACCAGGTCGCCGCGATCGTCGGCGCGGGTGACGAACAGCAGCTCGTGGTTTTCCGCCGCCCCGAACAGCTGCGCCGCGGAGACTTCGAGAACCGTCGAGATCCGCAGGATGATCGCCACCGAAGGCACCTTCAGGCCGCGCTCGACCCGGGACAGGTAGCCCTTGTCGATCGACGCCGCCAGCGCCAGCTGGGACAGCGACAGCGCCTTTTCCATGCGCAGGCCGCGGATGGCCCGCCCCAGACTCACGCCCGTGGGCAGGTTCAGCTTATGGGCAGGTTCGCGTTGCGCCATCGTCTGCGTTCTCCTCCGCTGCGCCAGCGCGCGGCACTTTCGTTCAGTCCGGCCCTGCGGATGCACCCGCCGCGGGCTCACATCGGCACCGTGCGCCACATGCGATGCCGCCGTTGCATGATGCCTTATAGGCAACGAGTGCCGATTCGTCCATCGGCTGAAGTCGCGCCGTTCTGGCACAGCCCTTGCATGGCTTCAATTGTCACCCGTTCAAAGGCCCATGGCGGATGACAATTGATTGTCTTTTGGGCAACGTTGTCTAAAAACCAAGCAAACAACACAAGGGAACGGCTTCATGAAACTGGTCAACATCCTGCGCGTCTCCACCGCCGCGCTCCTGGCAACCATCGCCTCGCTGTCTTCGGCCTCCGCCGACGAACCGACCGTGAAGTGGAAGATGGCTGGCACCTTCTCCAGCTCGCTGCCGCAATTGGGCACGCTGGGCAAACGCATCGAGGAGCAGATCGCCAAGGTCTCCGGCGGCAGCCTGGAAATACGCTTCTACGAACCGAATGCGCTGGTGCCGCCGCTCGAAGCCTTCGACGCCGTCTCGGTGGGTGCCATCGACGCCGCCTTCTCCACGCCCGGCTTCTGGGGCGGCAAGGTGCCGGCGCTGCAGGTCTTCGGCGCCCTCCCCTTCGGCCCGCCGTCGCCGGAATACATGGCCTGGTTCTATTTCGGCGGCGGGAAGGAGATTTTCGACGAGATCTACGCCCGCCACGGCATTCATTCGGTGATGTGCGGCATGCTGGCGCCGGAAGGATCGGGCTGGTTCCGCAAGGAAATCAGCAGCGTCGACGATCTTGCCGGACTGAAGCTGCGCTTCTTCGGCCTCGGCGCCAAGGCGCTGGAGAAATTCGGCGTCTCGGCACAGCTTCTGGCAGCTCCCGACGTCTATCCCGCGCTCGACCGCGGCGTCATCGATGGCCTCGAATTCGTCCAGCCGGCAATCGACCTGAAGATGGGCTTCTGGCAGATCGCCAAGCATTACTATTTTCCCGGCTGGCATCAGCAGTCGACCTTCTTCGACCTGATGATCAACAAGGAGAAATGGGACGCGCTCACCGAAACCCAGCAGGCCCAGATCGAAGCCGTCTGCGGCGACAATGTCCGCTACGGCATTGCCGAGGGAGAGGCGATCCAGGTCCCCGCCCTCAAGGAACTGCAGGAAAAGGGCGTCGAACTGCACCGCTGGTCCGACGAGGATCTCGAAAAGCTGCATGGCGCGGTCGACGAGGTGTTCGCCGAACAATCGGCCGCCGATCCCGACTTCGCGCGCGCCTATGCGAGCTTCTCGGAATTCAGGTCCGAATATGCGACCTGGCGCGAACTCGGCTACCTGAAGTAGGCTGATGATCACTCTTCTCGCTTCTGCCCGGTTCTTCAAGGCGGTCGCTCGTTCCATCGGTCAGGCGGCAGCATGGCTCGTCGTGCTGCTTGTCCTGACCGTCGTCATCGATGTGGTCAGCCGCCGTTTCATCGTGCTTGGCTCGACGAAACTCCAAGATCTGGAGTGGCATTTCCATGCCGCTCTGTTTCTGCTGTCGCTCGGATACGCCTATGTCGAGGGCGAGCATGTCCGCATCGACGTGCTGCAGGCACGCTTCGGGCCGAAGCTCGCCGCCGTGATCGAGATTGTCGGCGCGGCGCTGTTTCTCGTCCCGTTCTGCGTCATCGTGCTCCACTACGGCTACAACTTCGTCGAGCGCTCCTTCCTGCTTGACGAGGGATCGGCCTCCCAGACCGGACTGCCGCACCGCTGGATCATCAAGTCCATGCTGCTTGCCGGCTTTGCCACCCTGCTTGCGGCGGCCATCGGCGCCATTGCCGACTCCATCGCCGTGCTGCTCGGCGGCAAGCATCCCGATGATCCGCATGTCCGCCACCAGGAGACAGGACTATGAGCACTTTCGACACGGTCCTGCCTCTGACGATGCTGGCTCTGCTGGTCTTCATCCTGTTTTCGGGCTTCCCGGTGGCGTTCTGCCTTGCCGGCGTAGGGCTGATCTTCGCGCTGCTGGGCGGGATGCTCGACATGTTCCATCCCATGCAGCTGTTCCTGATCGTCAGCCGCATCTGGGGGTCGATCGCCGAAAACCTCGTCCTTGTCGCCATTCCCATGTTCATCTTCATGGGGATCATGCTCGAGAAAAGCGGCGTCGCCCGCCACCTGCTGGAAATCCTGTCGCTGCTGCTGCGCCGCGTTCCGGGCGGACTGGCCCTGTCGGTGATCATCATGGGCACGATCATGGCGGCGACCACCGGCATCGTCGGCGCTTCGGTTGTCATGCTGGCGCTGCTGTCGCTTCCGGTGATGATGGACCGCGGCTATGACAGGAGAATCGCCGCCGGGGTGATCTCCGCCTCCGGAACGCTCGGCATCCTCATCCCGCCCTCGATCATGCTGGTCATCATGGGCGACCTGCTGGCCATTCCGGTGGGAGATCTTTTCGCCGGCGCGGTCATCCCGGGTCTTCTCCTGTCGGGATTGTACATCGTCTACATCGTCGTCGTGGCGATCATCAGCCCGCAGCGCATGCCGAAATACGAAGACGGCGACACGGACACCGGCGACAGCTTCGCCGGCCTGCTGCTGCGCGGCTTCCTGCCGCCCACGGTGCTGGTGGTCTTCGTGCTCGGCTCGATCATCGGCGGCTTTGCCACCCCCACCGAGGCCGCCGGCGTCGGCGCCTTCGGCGCAACGCTGCTGGCCGTCTTCAACCGGACCTTCAGCCTGCCGCTGCTCAGGGAGGTCGTCCGCGGCACGGCGCTGACCAATGCCATGATCTTCGGCATCTTCTGCGGGGCGACGCTGTTTTCCTACGTCTTCCGCGAGCTGGGCGGCGACGACGCCATCATCCATCTGATCGACCTGCTCGACCTGCACGACTGGATGCTGCTCACGCTGCTGATGGTGATCATCTTCCTGCTCGGATTCTTCTTCGACTGGCTGGAAATCACGCTGATCATCCTGCCGGTGTTCCGACCCATCGTGATGGCGCTCGACTTCGGCGATGCCGTTCCGACCGAGAAGATCCTGCTGTGGTTCGCCATCGGCGTCGCGGTCAACCTGCAGACATCCTACCTCACGCCGCCCTTCGGCCCGGCGCTGTTCTACCTTCGCCAGGCGGGACAGGGCTACCTGTCCCTCGGCGACATCTATCGCGGCGTCATTCCATTCACGCTGCTGCAACTGGCGGGACTGGTGCTGTGCCTGGTCTTTCCTGCCGTGGTGCTCTGGCTGCCGGGTTACCTGGGCTACTGAGGATCACCGAATTCCCCTCTCGAACCAACCCTGAAAGGACTGCCTTCCATGCTAAAGACCGTCATCGCGCCACCGAGCGTCACCGTGCCGAATGTGCCGCTGTCGCCGGCCATCGCCTACAAGGATCTGGTCTTCGTATCCGGCCAGCTGCCGATCGACCCGGCGACCGGCCTCCTCGCCGAGGGCATCACCGCCCAGACCCGGGCGTCACTCGACAATCTCCGGACCGTGCTCGAAGCCGCCGGCGCCTCGATGCAGAGCGTGCTGAAGACCACCGTGTTTCTCAAGAACATGGATGATTTCGGCGCGATGAACACCGTCTATGCCGCCGCCTTCGAGACCGACCCGCCCGCCCGCTCCGCCATCGAGGTGGCGCGGCTTCCCAAGGACGCGCTGGTGGAAATCGAAGCCGTCGCGGCGCGCGTGAACTGAGGGACGACCATGGCGAATGAAAAACCCGACATGACCGAAGCCTTCAGCCATCCGGCGGCCGAGGCGGCGATGAAGACCGAGGGCGGCGCGCGGGACTGGACCGGCGTGCTGCTGCATATCCACATCGCCCCGCAGGCAAGCTACGAGATGGAGGAGCTCGACGAGGCGGTCTGCGTGCCCGGCCGCGGAATCGAGGGCGACCGCTATTTTCTGGGGAGCGGAACCTATTCGACCCGGCCGGACGTGCGCGAGATCACGCTCATCGAACAGGAAGCGCTCGATGCGCTCGCGCGCAACGATCCGCCGCTGCAGGCGGGGCCGATCCGGCTCGACCCGATCGACCATCGCCGCAACCTCACGGTCAGGGGGGTGCCGCTCAACCACCTGGTCGGCCGGCGCTTCCGGGTCGGCGAGGTGATCCTGCGCGGCGGGCGGCTCAACTTTCCGTGCAAGTATCTCGAGACCCTGCTCGACCTGCCGGTCTTCCTGCCGCTCTACAACCGCTCCGGGCTCAACTGCGGCATCGAGCGCGGCGGCATCATCCGCCCGGGGGACATCATCGAGATGCTGGACTAGACGATGGGCAACCGGCTGGTCATGAAGCTGCGCGTGGCGGACATGCGTGCGGAGACGCCCGACGTGCTGGGGCTGCGGCTCGAGCATCCGCGGCGCCCCTCCCTGCCGGCATGGTCGGCCGGAGCGCATGTCGACGTGCATCTTCCGCACGGCGGCATTCGCCAGTATTCGCTCTGCGGCGATCCGGAGGATCTCGGCCACTACCAGATCGCCGTCAAGCGCGAGCATTTGGGTCGAGGCGGCTCGACATGGCTGCACGAGCATCTGCGAGCGGGAACGGAGCTGCCCGTCTCGGCGCCGCGCAACCACTTCCGGCTTGATCCGCAGGCCGGCCCGCACCTGCTGATTGCCGGCGGCATCGGGGTCACGCCGATCGCGGCGATGGCCCGGACGCTCAAGCGCCGGGGAACGGCGTTCCGGCTTCACTACTGCGCCCGCGACCAGGCGCACGCGCCGCTGCTGGCCGACCTCGAGGCGGTCTGCGGCGCGGAGCTGACGACCTGGCTGTCCGCAGACGACCGGCGCCTCGACCCGATCGCGGTGCTGGGGGCCGCGACCGGAGCCCGGCTCTATGTCTGCGGCCCCCGGCGGCTGACCGACGCGGTCGAGCAGGCCGCCCTTGCGCTCGGCTGGCCGGCGGAGCGCTTTCACGCCGAACGCTTTACCGCGCTCGAGGACGCGGACTTCCGTCCCGAGCCCTTCGAGGCCGTCATCGCCTCGAGCGGCGCCCGGCTCCAGGTCCCGGCGGAGCGCAGCCTGCTGTCGGTGCTTGCCGACAACGGCATCGCGCCCGACTCCTCGTGCGAGATCGGCGTTTGCGGCGCCTGCGAATGCGGCTATCTCGAAGGCGAGGTGGTCCACCGCGACGTCGTCCTCGGCCCCGACGACCGCGCCACCCGGCTGATGACCTGCGTCTCCCGCGGCAAGGGCACGATCATCCTCGACCTGTGACGCGTGAGCCAAGCCTCGCCGATGGCGGCAAACGCACCATCAAAGGCGAGATGTTTGCCTATCAAAAAGGCAGAAAATGGAGTTGCGCCGAATGAAAGCAGAAAAATCATGTCCGCTTGCGAGAACCGCTTGACAGTTCAAATTGCAGATACATACTGATCTGTATGTTAGTTTGAGGGCCGGCGAAAGTGACGACGCGAAGACGGACACAGGATGAGCGCAGCGCCGAAACCAAGAGATTGCTGCACGAAGCAACGATCGACTCCCTGTTGGAAGTTGGCTACGCAAACACCGGAACCCAGCACATCGTCAAGCGCGCCGGCGTGTCGCGAGGCGCTCAGACACACCATTATCCGGGCAAGCAGGACCTAATTGTCGCTGCGACCGAGACCATGTTCGAGGGCTTCGCAAACGACATCGAGAAGCTGGCAACGGGCCTGCGTGACGGCGAATACGATCTCGGCCAGTTCATCGACAGACTTTGGGCCGAAATGATCTCTGGGACATGGTTCTACGCCTCGCTCGAGATCATCGTTGCCGCCCGTGGCGATCAAGGGCTGCGGCAGCGCCTGGCTCCCCTCATCCTCAATCTGCACTCCCGCTTCGAGACCGCGTGGGATGCCACTTTCATTGCAAAGGAACCCGAGAAGCTGTCGTCCCGGGTCGCAATGAACCTTGTGATGAACGTGCTTCGCGGAATGGCTGTGCAGGCGGTTTTGCGCCGTGAGACCCCCTACTATGAGGAGATGCTGCAGGCGATAAAGGCAATCCTGCATTCCCATGTGACGCCGATCACCGAAAGTCCAGGCTGATTAACATACAAACAAGTCAGACGGTTTTTATCTTAACCCAGAAGGAGAACCACATGAACTCTCGCGCTAAGCAATTTGGCCTCGCTGCCGTACTGGCACTCCTGGCCGTCAATCCGGCTTTCGCCGACGAGACCACGGGCATCACCGACGACAGCATCAGTATCGGCGTGATGGGCCCGTTCAGCGGCAACGCCTCTTCCTACAGCAAGGCCGAGATTGGCCTGATGGCCTACTACCAGATGATCAACGACGAGGGTGGAATTCATGGCCGCAAGCTCGTCGCCATCCAGGAAGACACGGCCTGCGACCCGGCCAAGGCGATCGCGGCGGCCAAGAAGCTCATCCACCAGGACAAGGTGTTCATGCTGCAGGGCAATTCATGCTCCGGCGCCGCCGTGGCGATCAAGCCGGAAGTCGTCGATGCCGGCCTGCCCTGGATCGTCGCGCATGCGGTGAGTGATACCATCTCGACCCCGCCCAGCGCCAACATCTTCCATGGCGTTCCAACCGGAGAGGCAAACGGCAACGCGATGGCCGCATTTGTTCTGTCGAGGCCGGACACCAGGAACGTAGCGATCATCGAGCATTCCAACGACTGGGCTCATTCCTATTCGAACCCCGCCCGGGCCTATCTGAAGCAGCAAGGCATAGAGCCCGTTCTGGAACTGGTCATGGAACGCGGCCAGACGGACGCAACGGCCCAGGTGCTGAAGCTCAAGCAGGCCAAGCCCGATTTCATCATCGGCGCGCTCTACGAGGCTGAAACGGCGATCTTCCTGCGAGACATGAAGAAATACGGACTGGACACACCCGTCATGGGCACTGCCGGAACCGATCTCGAGAACACGCTCAAACGAGTGGGCGACCTCGACACCGTGAAGAACTACTTCGTGGTCCATCCCTATGTCGACAATCTCGACGGTCCCCGCATGAAGAAGTGGGCCGACATGATCCACAAGTACTATCCCGACGAGGAATTGACCAATTTCTCCTACATCGCCATCGGCTCCGGGGTTGCGCTTGTCGAAGCACTCAAGTCCATCGGCCCCGATCTAGACCGGGCCAAGCTGATCGCGGCGCTCGACGCGATCAAGGATCTGGACACCGGCATCCTCTCGTCACCGATCACATGGTCCGCCGACGAACGCCGCGGTGTGCAGGGATCAGCCGTCGCCGGCTTCGTCGATGGCAAGCCGACCGTCCTCGAGGCCTGGCAGACGCCGTACCAGTAAGCCGGATCAGCAGATCAAGCATCGGGCGGCACGCATTCCGCCCGATGTCTACAGCGCACCAGCAGAGCAGCACCAGAAAGGCATCTCCATGCTTATGCAGCTTTCCATCGCCGGCATATCCCAAGGCGCCATCTATGCGCTCATCGCGCTGTCGCTCACGGTGATCTACCGCTCGACGACCATTGTCAGCTTTGGTCACGGCGACTTTGTCATGGCAGGGGCCTTCCTCGCCTATATACTGGTGATCGGTCTCGGCTTCGCCTTCCTGCCCGCAGGCCTCCTCGCCATCGCGGCCATGTTCGCCATCGGCATTGTCTTCAGCCGCGGGCTCATACGGCCCATCCGCGGCGGACCTCATATCGGACTGGCGCTGATGAGCATTTCCTTCGGCTTCGCCTTGCGCGGTATCGCCCGCCTGGTGTGGGGCCGTGAAGTCCTGCCGATGCCCAGGGTGTTCGATGTTGATCCAATCTTCGTTGGCAGCATCATCATCACCGGCGATGCCATATTCACCATCGGCATCGTCGCCGTGCTGCTTGCCGCCTTCTTCATCCTCCTGCATCTGACCGATATCGGTAAAATGGTGCAGGCGGTCTATCAATCCGAACGCGGCGCGCGGCTCATCGGCATCGACGTCAGTCGCTTCCACGATTTCAGCTGGGGGACCGGCGCCGCTCTCGGCGCGGTCGGCGGCGTGCTCATCGCTCCGGTATCGTTTCTCCACCCCGATCTAGGCGCCAGTTTTCTGATCAAGGGATTCGCGGCCATGACGCTCGGCGGCTTCGGCTCGCTCGGTGGCTCGGTGATCGGCGGACTTCTGCTCGGGCTCGCTGAGCAGTATGCGGGGGCCTATCTGAACACGGCCCTCATCGATATCACCGCCTATCTCCTAATCATCCTCGTGCTGCTGATCCGGCCCCGCGGCCTTTTCGGCCGCAAAGTCGTGATCAAGGTCTGAGGAAATGACCATGCACACTCCGGCCGAATCCCGAACTGCACCGCGCTGGATCTTCTGGCTGCTGCCGATCCTGGCGCTCGCCATTCCGCTGGCGACAAACCCGTATACGCAATTCATTATCAATGCCATGCTGATCTATACGCTGGTCACGCTCGGCTTTTCTGTGGTGATTGGAAATCTCGGGCAACTTGCGTTCGCCAACACCGCCTTTTTCGGTATCGGGGCATACGCCTCGGCCATGGCGGGAAATGCCCTTGGACTTCCCTGGCTCCTGACCGTTCCCCTCGCGGGCCTGGCGGGGGCGGCCGGAGGATTTCTGGCCTCGGCAGCAGCCCTGCGCGGCATCAGACTGTACTATCTGGCAATCGTCACGCTGGCGTTCGGCGAGTTGATGCGCTGGTTCTACACGCATGCCGGCGCCCTCACCGGTGGCACCGACGGGCTGGCGCTCGATCGCGGCGACATTTTTGGACTGCAGCTCAATTCCGATACGGTGCAGTTCTACATCTTCTTGCTGCTGACCACGCTGCTGGTGGCGGGCACGGTAAATCTGCTGCGTTCGCGGCTGGGCCGGGCAATCGTCGCGGTCCGTGAAAACGAGATCGCAACCGCATCGCTTGGCATTGCCACGTCACGCATCATCGTCACAGCGTTCGTCTGGTCCGGTTTCGTCGTCGGAATCGCCGGCGCCATGTTCGCGCTGCACACCGGGCGGGTGTTTCCTGAATCCTTCGGCCTGACACAGCTCATAATCAACTTCGCCATGGTGCTGGTCGGAGGGCTCGGCTCGGTGATAGGCGCGGTGCTCGGAGCCGTGGCGTTGACGGCGCTGCCCGAATATGTCCGCGCCTTTCCAGGCATGGAGGAGATCTTCTTCGGCGTAATCGTCATGGTCGTTCTGCTTGTCATGCCCAAGGGCCTGGCCAGCCTTTTGCGGCGTGTCTCGCCGATCTTTCACGAAACCCATCACAGGGACTGAACCCCATGACATCTCTCCTCACGGTAGACCATCTCGGGGTTCATTTCTCCGGCCTGAAGGCGCTTGATGATGTGTCATTTTCCCTGGAGGCTGGGCAAGTTCGCGCCGTCATTGGTCCGAACGGCGCCGGCAAAACGACGCTCTTCAATGCGATCTCCGGCTATGTCAGGCCCACCCATGGGTCGGTGCGGCTCAATGGCGCGGAAATCGCGCACAGTTCGCCGCACAGCATCTCCGCCCGGGGACTACGGCGAACCTTCCAGAACGGCGGATTGTTCCCGGCCCTGACGGTGCTGGAGAACGTCATGACGGGACTCCACATGCAGACAGAGGGGAACTTCATCCAGATCCTGTTCGGCCTCCGCCAGGCTCGCCAGGCCGAACGCGACGCAGCGGCAAAAGCAAGGCGCCTGCTCAAGCTCATGAAGATGGATCAGATGGCAGACATTCCGGCCAGCGAGCTTTCCGGTGGCCAGCAGCGCATCGTCGAGATCATCCGCACGGTGGCGAGCGAACCGCCCTTGCTGCTCCTCGACGAGCCGGCGGTGGGACTTTCACCCATCGCGCGCGCTCAGATGATGGAGATCATCAAGCGCCTTTCAGGGGAAAACGGTGTCGGCATCCTGCTTATCGAGCACGCAGTCGAGCTGGTGATGGCGGCGGCCGACCGTATCCTGGTCATGGCTGCCGGAATGCGGATCGCCGAGGGCACCCCGGCAGAAATTCGCAACGACAAGACGGTTCTGGAGGCCTATCTCGGTCATGCATGACATTCTTCTTTCGATCTCTGATCTCAATGTCAGCTATGGCAAGAAAGCCATCCTGCGCGGCGCCAGCTATGATGTGCGTCGTGGCGAATGCCTGACGCTTCTGGGCGCCAACGGGTCGGGAAAATCAACCTCCTTGAATGCTATTTGTGGCTTCATCAAACCCACGTCGGGCTCAGTGAAACTGATGGGCACCGAACTCGCGGGCCTTGATCCGCACCGAATCTTCGCCCACGGCGTCGCTCAGGTATCGCAAGCACGCGACCTGTTCCCAGACCTCACGGTCGAGGACAATCTGCGTCTCGGCGCGATGCGCCGCGGCTCGTCGACGGCCGCCCAGTCGCTCGCCACCACTTACCAGCGTTTCCCGCGGCTGGCCGACCGCAGAAAGCAGCCCACACGAACCCTTTCGGGTGGCGAACAGCAAATGGTCGCCATCGGCCGCGCGCTGATGTCGGATCCACTGCTGCTGCTGCTCGATGAGCCTTCTGGCGGGCTCTCGCCGCAACTGTGCGAGGAAATCGCGCAGATCATCGACATACTGAAGGCTGAAGGGGTGACGCTGCTGATGGTCGAGCAGAACCTCAATCTGGCCTTCCGCGCTGCAGACCGCTTCATCGTTCTGCGCGACGGTCAGGCGGTTGACGGCGGCGATGTCGCGGCCATGGCCGGTGATCACGAAGCGATCGTGCGCAACATCTATCTCTAAGACAAAGGAATATCCCATGAGCGTGGCAACACTGCACGACGAACTCATCGTCTTCGACGGCCTGATCATTTCCAAATGGAGCGAAGAGGTCTTCGACGCCATGCGGAGCGGCGGCCTGACCGGCGCCAACTGCACCTGTTCGGTTTGGGAAAACTTCCGCGACACGATGCTCAACATCGCTGAGTGGAACCGGGCATTTGCGAAATATCCCGACCGCCTGCTGAAGGCTCGCACCGCCGACGACATCCGGCGGGCCAAGACCGAGAACAAGACCGCCATCCTGCTCGGGTTCCAGAACACGACCGCCTTCGAGGACCGGCTCGAATTCATCGAGTTGTTCAAGGAGCAGGGCGTGGGCATCGTGCAGATGACCTACAACACCCAGAACCTCGTTGGTTCTGGGTGCTATGAGAGCCGCGACAGCGGATTGTCGGATTTCGGGCATGACGTGGTCGCAGAAATGAACCGGGTCGGGATGCTCTGCGATCTCAGCCATGTCGGACCGCAGACCTCGCGGGACGTCATCCTCGCCTCCAAGAAGCCTGTGGCCTACAGCCATTGTCTGCCGAGCGGTCTCAAGCAGCATCCGCGCAACAAGTCCGACGAGCAGTTGCGCTTTATCGCCGAACACGGCGGCTTCGTCGGGGTCACCATGTTCCCGCCGTTCCTGCGGCGCGGCAATGATTCCACGGTCGACGACTATGTCGAGGCCATCGACTATATCATCAATATCGTCGGCGAAGATTCAACCGGCTTTGGCACCGATTTCACCATGGGCTACGGCACGCCCTTTTTCGAGTATCTCAACCGGGACAAGGGTGACGGCAGACAACTGACCGAGTTCTGGAAGGTCGATTTCCCCGATGGTCTGAAATCAATATCCGACTACCCCAACCTCACGGCTGCCATGCAGCGCGCCGGCTGGACCGACAGCAAGATCCGCAAAATCATGGGCGAAAACTGGCTGGGCCTGCTCGATCAGGTTCTGTGAGTGCGGCGGGCCGGCAACAAGCCGCGACCATCACACTTTTACAGGCTCTGAGAGGATCTGCACTTCTGGCGCCTCCCTTAAGCGGCGGCGCCAGCCAGTGATGTCGCTTTTCCCATCAAGCTTGGAATCTCGCCTCAGCATTGCTCCCCCCGCCCCTACAGCGGTTCGCCGACCAGCACGAAGGGCGCCCAGTAGGCGGGGTCCTTCCAGTCGGGGTTGTCCGGATCATCGATGAGCGACAGCATGGAAAGCTGCAGCGCCTGGCTCGGCCGCGTGCCGGGTCGGGCGGCGGCGCCGAACAGGCGCGACATCAGCGCCGCCGTGGCGGCGTCGTCGACCACCCAGTGGGAGACCAGCAGCGCGCGCGCGCCGGCTGCCTGCGTGCGCAGCATGCTGAGGCCGGACACCGTCGGCATGACGGTGATCGCGTGATCGCGGATCAGCCAGGCGCCGCTGCCCAGGTCACTGGTCTCCGGTCGCCTGCTCACCAGCACCTGCGGCGGAAGGGCCGAGACCGCGCCATTGGCGGCATAGAACTCGCCGACCTTCGCCAGCGGGACCCCGACATTCCTAGCAAGGCCAGTCGCCGTGGCCATACCCCATCTGGGGAGTATCCGCGCGGAAGACGATGCTGGCGGCGCAGGCGCGGGCCGTCGGCCGTCCCGCGACAATTGACAAGGCTCTAATGCTCGGAAAGAATGGGGCACCTGCACGAGCTCGCGCGGCCACCAGGCCCGCGAGGAACTTTCGGATCGCCGAGACCATCGCAACAGGGGATGCATGTTGATTGCCAGACGGGCGCCGATGCAGCTTGCAGGCATCTCCGCCGCGCTTCCCATCAAGGCTCCCGATATCCACCGCACCAGTGTCCGTCACGACATCACCGCGCAGCTGCCCGGGGGCGTGTCCCGTCAGACGGGGGGCGAGGCGCGCCGGGGCGTGCTGCCGGGCGTCCATGGCGCTGCAGGCCGATCCGGGGGCATCGCCGGCAGGCGGGTGTCGCGCGGTGCCGCCGGGCACGGTCGGCTTCGTGCGGAGGCAGGATGATGGACGGGACCGACCGTCTCATCCGGATGGTCTACGAATCGGCTCTGGAGCCGGAGAGCTGGTCAGACACCGCCGCGGCCATCGGTGACCATCTCGGCGCCGGCCCGATCCATCTGATGCTGAGCTCGCTGGAAACCGGACGCGACTATGTCAGCCTGCTGGCGCGCGGCAACCCGGACTTCGCCACGGAATATCTGGCCGACTACGCCCCGATCGATTTCCGGGTGCCGCGGGTCATGGCGCACCAGCCCGGCGTCTATATTGACGAGCGCAGCTATGTCAGCCGCGAGGAGGCGCGCGTCAGTCCGATCCACCAGGAGTATCTGCTTCGGCAGGAGATCTACAACATCAGCGGCGCCAATCTGAGCCATGACGGCTGCATCGGCTGGTTCGGCGTGTCGACGCTCGGTCCGTCTCATGATTTCGATGCCCGGCAGCGCCGGTTCCTGGAACTGCTGTCGCGCCACGTCTTCACCGCGATCAAGCTCACCCGCAGGCATCTCGATCTCGGCCTCGCCGGCGACCTGGCGCGGCAGTCGCTCGACATGCTCAATGCGGCCGTGGCGATCATTGCCAACAACCGGGTTCTCGATGGCAACGCCGCCTTCGGCGAACTGCTCAAGGAGCGCTTCCTCCTGCTTTCCAACGGCGCGCTGTCCTGTGCCGACCCGGCCCAGGCGGAATCGCTGACCCGGTTTATCGCCCGCCGGGTTACATCCGGCGAGGGCGGCAGCCTGGTGCTGCGCCATCACGCCAAGGGCGTCACCTATCTGCTGCAGTGCCAGGACCTGTTCTCACGGATCCCGGGGCAGCGCCGCCATGACGGCCACCGCACCGTCACCATCCTCGAACTCGGCTTCGCTGCCGATCCCGGCATCGACGAGGTGATGGATTTCGGCCGCGCCTACGAGATCAGCCGCGCCGAGGCCGAGGTGCTGCAGGCGGTGCTTTCGTCGCGGCCGCTCGGCGCCATAGCCGAGGCGCGAGGCGTCCGCCTCGACACCGTGCAGAAACAGCTCAAATCGGCCATGCGCAAGACCGAACTCAACAGCCAGAAGAAGATCTTCCAGGCCTTCGAGCGCTACCGCCTGATGCGGCACAGGCCCGCGGTTCAATCACGGCGAGCAGCGCAGGACTGACCGGCGCCCGGCGTGGACCCCGAATTCCCCAGTTGGGGAATGGTCCAGCGCGCCGCCAGTGCGCATGATTTCAGACACGGCAGACCGCCCGCGACACCGGCGGAACCGGGCCGGTCCCGGGCCATGATGCCGGGAGCCGCGACGGGAAACCGACAGGCCGGTGGAGCCGGCGGGGAGCAGGACGATGCAGGCAGGGGGCACAGTGTGAAGCAGCGGATGAGAATGACCTTGAGCGGATGGTGGCGCCTCGCCGGCTGTCTGGCCGGCCTCGCCGCGTCCCTGTCGGCTTCGGCAGCGACCGTCCTGCCTGCCGACCGCGACTGGCAGGACGCAAAGGGCTGGAAGATCTACTGGAGCGATGGCTTCAAGGGTTGCCTGGCCGAACAGCAACAAGCCGATGGCGCGATGTTCCTGCTCGGCGTGTCGCAGCAAGACCGCCGCTTCAGCCTTCTGGTGCTCAATGACGCGATGAGCGCGTTCGAGCCGGGCAAGGAACACCGGCTGGACCTGGTCTTCGATGGCAGGATCAACTGGCGGACCGGCTTCGCCGGCATCGCGATCGACAGCAAGGCGGGCATTCTGGGCACCTATCCACCCGGTGAGTTCCAGGAACAGGTCGCCCATTCCTCCACGCTGGAAATCTCGAACGGCCAACAGCGCCTGGTCAAGCTGTCGCTCAAGGGAACGCGCGGCGCGATCAACGCGGTGACGGAATGCCACGCGGCGCTTTTTGGATCGGCAGCTGAGCAGAGCGCCTCGGGCGACAAGCTGATGGAGCAGGCCCGCCGGCTGCATGCCGAGGGAATCGAGCGCTTCAAGGCCGGCGATCCCGCCGGCGCGGAGGCCGCGCTTGCAAAAGTTCCGGAGCTGCTGACCCAGGCCTTCGGGCCGGATCATCCCGCGGTGGCCGACAGCATCGATTTTCTCGGGATGCTGACGAGCGAGATCAAGGGTCCGGAAGCCGCCGAGCCGCTGTTCCGCCGCGCGCTTGCGATCCGCGCGAAGGTGCTGCCGGCCGGCGACCTGAAACTCATGCAGAGCTACCGGCATATCGCCCGCACCCATATCGACCGCCGCAACTTCGCCGCCGCCGAGCCGGAGCTGCGCCGGGCGGTCGAGATCGCCACGGCCAGGCTCGCCGCCGACGACCCGCAACTGGCCGACATTCTTTCCGATTTCGGCGCCACGCTGAGCGAGACCGGAAAACATGCCGAGGCGGTTCCGCTGGTGCGAAGCGCGCTGGACATCCGCAAGAAGGCGCTGGGCGAGGATCATCCGCAGGTCGCCGCCACGTTCTACAATCTCGGCGTCGCACTGGCCGGCGTCGAGGCCCCGCGTCCCGGCGTTGCGGCGGCGGATGCGGTCCTCGCGCCGGCGCCCGGAGACGACGCCGCGCTGGCGCTTGAAAGCGCGCTGGCGATCCAGGAAAAGGCGCTTCCCGCTGACGACATCATGATCTCCAACACTCTGTCCAAGCTCGGCGACGTCCTGCTCGCGCGAAAGGACTTCGCAGCCGCCCGGCCTGAATTCGAACGCGCACTGGTGATCCGCGAGGCCAAACTCGGGCCCGACCATCCGCAGGTGCAGTATCTTCTCGAAAGCCTCAGCGCCATCGCCGCCCATGATGTCGACTACGCCAAGGCCGAGGCGCTGTTCCGCCGGGCGCTCGAGATCCGCAGGAAGGACAAGGGCGCCAGCTCTCCCGACTACGCCACGGGTCTCGCCATCCTGGCGCGTCGTGCGTCCGACAACACCGATTACAGCGAGGCCGAAGCACTCAATCTTGAAGCGCTCGGCATCAGGGAGACCGCGCTCGGCTCCGATGACCCGGCAGTGGCCGACAGCCTGACATCGCTCGCAAATGTGCGGATCAGGCTCGCCGATCTGGACGGCGCCGAGGAGGCGGCCGACCGCGCGCTGAAGATCCTCGATGCGGGCGCACCCGGCCGCATCGACGCGCTGATGGCGCTGGGCGAGATCGCTGCCAAGCGCGGCGATGCCGGGCGAAGCGAGGAGATATATGGGGAGGCGCTGTCCGCCTCGGAGGCCGCGTTCGGAAAGAGCTCCTACGCGGTCGCCAACAATCTTGCCAATCTGGCGATCGTGATCAGCGACCGCGGCGAGCCCGAGCGCGGCGAGCAACTGCTCACCCGCGCCGTCGCCATCTACGAGGCGATTGCCCGGCCCAATGACCCTGCGATCTCCTCGGCGCTCGACAGCCTGGCGGCGATCCGCGCCAACCGCGACGATATCGCGGGCGCGGAGCAACTCTACCGGCGCATTATCGACATCAAGACCACCGCCTATGGAAGCGATCATGTCGGCGTCGCCAAGGCGGAGCACAATTTCGCCCGCATGCTGACCGGCGTGGGGCGTTTTGAGGAAGCCGAGCCGCTCTATCGTCACGCCAATTCCGTCATCAGGGCGCGGATGGGGACCGATCATCCCGATTACGGCCAGGCGCTGGTCGGGCTGGCCTTCCTGAGGAAGAAGCAGGGCGACCACACCGAAAGCGAAAGCCTCTACCGCGAAGCGAGGGACATCTACCAGCGCAATTTCGGCCCCGACAGCCGCGAGCAGTTCTGGATCCTCGACGGACTGGCGGAAATCCTGCGCCAGAGAGGCGACGTCGACGAGGCGCTGGCGCTGCTCAGGCCGGTGGCCGACAAGGAGCTTGTCAATCGTCGCAGCTATCTGCCGCTGCTGGTCGGCGGGTCCAACCAGACCCCGGAAACCGTGCGCGAGGGCTTCGAAGCCATTCAGCGCATGGACAAGTCGAAGGCAGCTTCCGCGCTGCGCAGCCTGTCGGTGCGCTTCGCCGCCGGATCGGACGAGCTCGCCGACCTGGTGCGATTGCGACAGGACGGAGAGGCTGACCTGGCCCGGCTCAAGGACGCCCTGCTGGCGGAGCTGTCCCGCGCGCCGGCGGAGCGCCAGGCAGAAGCCGAGGCGGCGCTGCGCAAGGACATTGCCGCGGCGGCGGGCGATCTCGATGCGGTTGGAACGCGGCTGGCCGAGGCCTTCCCCGAATATGCCGAACTCAGCGGGTCGGCTTCGCTGCCTGGCGAGGCAGTCCAGCGGCTTCTCAAGCCGGAAGAAGTTCTGGTGCTCATCGACATCGCGGGAGACCGCGACAATGACGGCGAGGATTATGTCTGGGCGGTCAGTGCCGGGGAAATCGCCGCGCACAGGCTCGATACCGCCAGGGGCGAGATTGCCGAAGCGGTGACGGCGCTGCGCCGGGGCCTGGAGCTCGACAGCGACGAGCGCGAGGCCTTCGACGCCGCTCTCGCGCACGATCTCTACACCAAGCTGATCGGCCCCGTGTCGGCCCAGATCGAAGGCAGATCCGAGGTGCTGTTCGTGCTCAACGGGCCGGTCTCGTCGCTGCCGATGCAATTGCTGGTCACCGCCGATCCGGCCGGCAAGCCGTTGCGCGAGATCGACTGGTTCATCCGCGACCACGCCGTCACCGTGCTTCCCTCGGTCTCCAGCCTGTCCATCCTGCGCGCCGGAACGGACGCCGCCCAGGCGGCCAAGCAGTTCCGCGGCTATGGCGATCCGGTGTTCCGGGTCGAAACCGGCGGGCAGGCGCCGGCCGCAACCGATTCAGGTCCGGCGGTGTCAGGCCAGGCGGGCTTCGACGCCTATTTCAAGCGCGGGCTCGCCGATGTGCGGCTCCTGAGCGAGGGACTGGTCGCACTGCCGGAAACCGCCGACGAATTGCGCCGGGTGGCGGCAAGTCTCGGCGCGTCGGAGGCGGACATAGTGCTTGGACATGCGGCAAGCGAAGCGGCGATCAAGGCCGACGTGCTCGGCGACTACGGCATCGTCTATTTCGCAACCCATGGCCTGGTGGCCGGCGAGACGGCGCAGGTGACGCGCGAGGGCGCGGAACCGGCGCTGGTGCTGAGCCTGCCGCAAGCGCCGTCGCCGCTCGACGATGGCTTGCTTACCGCATCGGAAGTGGCACAGCTCAAGCTCAACGCCGACTGGGTCGTTCTCTCTGCCTGCAACACGGCGGCGGGCGACGGCAATGGCGCCGATGCCCTCTCCGGTCTGGCGCGGGCGTTCTTCTATGCCGGCGCCCGCTCGATGCTGGTTTCGCACTGGGCCGTCGCCAGCGACGCGACCGTCGCGCTGATGACGCGCACCTTCGACGAGGCGTCGAGTCCGCAGACAAGTGGCGCCGAAGCGATCCGGCGGGCGATGATTTCCATGATCGATGACGCCCGGCATCCGGAATGGGCCGACCCGGCCTACTGGGCGCCGTTCATCCTGGTGGGAGAGCCGAGGGGGGCGGAAAGCTGAATGGCACGGACGCGCAGGCGATGACGAGGGTGGGCAAACGCCATCCTCTGCAAGCAAGACCGAAACACTGGAACGGCTGAGGACCACCGGCTTGGGTATCCTGATCATCTTCCTGGCCTGCCTGGTGGCCATGCTGCTGTCGGTGCCCGCCGCCAGCCATGCCGGTCTTGCGACCTGGTTTTCGATCGCCTCGGCATCGACGGCCTTCGTCGCCATGGCCGTCAACCAGTATCTGGCGACTCGCCCGACCTATGTCGAGCCGCTCTTCGGCGGTCTCGACCGGATCTACAGGGCGCACAAGTGGACCGGAATCGTCGCACTTGGGCTGATCCTGGCGCATTACGTCATCACCCCGAATTTCAAGGGAAAACTGCTCACCACCGGCCTCAACGATCTGGCAAGGCTGTTCGGCGAGATCGGTTTCTACGGACTGATGGTGCTGGGCGGCATATCCGTTTCCAAACGGCTGCCGCGGATTGCCCGCGAGTTTCCGTATCATCTCTGGCGTCAGCTGCACCGTTTCATCGGCGTGTTCTTCATCGCCATCGCCATCCATTTCAATTTCATCAAGCGCCCCTTCGACGGCACCGCCTGGCTGGCGATCTACCTCAACGTCTTCGCCGCCATCGGCATTGCCAGCTACATCCAGACCCAGCTGCGCGCCTTGCTGCGCCGCCGTCGCTACCGGGTCGTCGAGGTCGACAGGGCGGGCAGCGCAACCCTGATCACCGCCGAGCCGGTCGGCCGCGGCATCAGGGCGGCGCCGGGCCAGTTCGCCTTCATCGCCGCCCACCGCCCCGGCCTGCGCGAGGCGCATCCCTTCACCATTGCCGGCCATGACACCGGGCCGGACGGCGTCACCCGCCTGACCTTCGTCGTCAAGCCGCTGGGCGATTTCACCCGGCGGCTGCGCGAGCGCATCGCGCCCGGCGACACGCTGATGGTGGAGGGCGGCTACGGCCGTTTCAGCGCCCGGCGCGGCGGCGAGCGCCAGCTCTGGGTGGCGGGCGGCATCGGCGTCACGCCGTTCCTGGCGATGGCCCGCTCGATGGCCGACCTGGCCGGCAAGAAGATCCACCTGGTCTACTGCGTGCGCGATGCCGGCGAGGCGATCGGACTCGCCCATCTCGACGAAGCCCGAAAGCACCCGCAGTTCAGCTACACGCTGCACAGTTCGGCGATTGACGGGCGGGTGAGCCCGGAGGTGATGAAGGCCGGCGCCGGTTTCGATCTCGACGGCGCCGATCTCTGGTATTGCGGCCCGGCGGCCATGCGGCAGGCGATCGTCAAGGGGTTCCGGGACAGCGGCGTCAAGCTGGCACGGGTGGAATTCGAGCGATTCGAGTTCCGATGACACAGGATTTCGCCGGAGCGTCGAAGGAGACGGGCCGGCACTTGGGAGAACGAACATGCACAACCGAAACGGACTGCCGCTTGAAGGCATGCTCCCAGCCTGCGTCTTCATGGTCGGACTGGCGGCGGCGCTCGCGCCCACGGCTGCCACGGCCGGCGACCTCTTCGAGGCCGGCGCCTTCTCGACCTATGCCGGCGACCTGGACAACGGCCGCTACATGGCCAATGCGGCGGGTTGCATGGGCTGCCATGCCTCGGCCGGCGACGTGTCCAGCCCGGCCGGCGGCGCGCGCATCGACAGCTATGTCGGCACCGTCTTCATGCCCAACATCACGAGCCATGCCAACGGCGTCGGCGGCTTCTCCAACGCCGATTACCTCAACGCCGTCATCAACGGCATCTCGCCGGAGGGGCGGCATTACCTTCCGGTCTTCCCCTACGGCGCCTATGCCGGCATGAAGCCGGAGGACGTGCTCGACATCAAGGCCTATATCGCCACGCTGGAGCCGTCCGACAACAGGCCCCCTGCCCACGAGATCTCGTTTCCCTACAACACCAATTTCTTCTGGGCGATGTGGAAGCGCGGCAATTTCGATGTGGCGGCCTTCCAGCCCGGCGACGGATCGCAGATGAGCCGCGGCCGCTATCTCGCGGAAAGCGTCGGCGCCTGCGGCCAGTGCCACACGCCGCGGACCATGGATTACGGTCTCAACGCGGAGCGGCCGCTCGAGGGCGAGATCGCGCTCACCGGCGAGGCGGCGCCGGCGATCACGCCGCAGGCGCTTGTCGCCGCGGGGCCGAAGACCTTCGCCGCCAGCTACCTCGAAAACGGCGCCCGGCTGTCGGGCAGCCCGTTCGCCTCGAGCATCAAGGCGCACATCGCCCAGGGCCATTCCGCTCTGACCGAGGAGGACCGGCTGGCGCTGACCGCCTATCTGACCGGCGAGAAGCAGGTGGCCGACAAGCCGGCGCTGCAGGCGGAGGCGAGCTGCGCGGCAGACGTCGCCGGCGGCGCGGCTCCGGTCTCCGGCCTGCCGGCCGCCGCCGACGACTTCGTCGGCCGCTATTGCCGCAACTGCCACGGCGCCGGCCAGAGCGCGCAGGGCAGCTTCCCCGCCGGCGATCTCGATTCGATCGCCCGCAACGCCGCCTTCGTCACGCCGGGGGACCGCGGCCGTTCGATGCTCTACACCAGCGTCGCCAGCGGCCGCATGCCCTACGGCCCGAAGCCTTCGGACGAGGAGGTGGAAGCGCTCGGCGCCTGGATCGATTCGCTCGGCGCGGCGGAGATCGCCGTTGCCGCGCAGGCAACCAGGCCGCCGCGGATGCGCGAGCCGCTGAGCTGGCGCGGCGAGATCGACGCCGCCATGGTCGACATCGGCGCGCTAAGCCGGGATGACCGGCGCTTCATGCGCTATTTCAGCTATCGCCAGCTCTACAACGGCTACTTTCCCTGCGAGACCGCAAAGGTGTTTGCCAGCCGGATGGAGCTGTTCTCGGCCGGGTTCAACAAGGCGCTGAACTCGGTGTCGCTGGGACCGGTGCCGGTGGTGCCGGTCGCCGTCGCCACCGGCGACGGCACCCTGGTGCGCGTCGATCTTCGCGACCTTGGCTGGGAACCCGCCAAATGGGATCTGCTGACTGCAGCATATCCTTACGGCTATGATCCGGCCAGCGACGCCGCGCTGCAAACCCTGGCGACAGACGCGAAAACGTCGCTGCCGGTGATACGCACCGGCTGGTTCATGGCCAATGCGCTGCAGCCGGAGATCTATCACGGGCTGATGGACCTCACCGACCACATCCGGGACCTCGAGGACCGGATCGGCGTCGATGTCGACGCCAATATCCGCAACCGTCGCGTCGTTCGCGCCGCCTTCGAGGAAGGGTCGTCCGGCGTCTCCGACCACAACCGCATGGTCGAGCGCCACGACGCGGCCAATGGCGGCTACTACTGGAAGTCCTATGACTTCGCCGGCAGCCGCGGCCTGCAGAGCCTGCGCCAGCACCCGCATGGTCCGGTCGATGCCGAGCCGCTGCCCGAGGATCTCGGCGCCTTCCATCACGACGGCGGCGAGATGATCTTCTCGCTCCCCAACGGGCTGCAGGGCTATTATCTCTCCGACCATACCGGCAAGCGCATCGACCGCGGCCCGACCCAGATCGTGTCGTTCCGTGAGCGCCCGATCGGCAAGGGCATCGAGGTGATCAATGCCCGGTCCTGCGTGAGCTGCCATGCCGACGGCATGATCGCCAAGCGCGACCAGTTGCGCCAGTCGATCGAGACCTCGCCCAACTTCAGCCTCGCCCAGCGCGATCTGCTGTTGCAGATGTATGTGCCGCAGGACGAGCTCACGGGCTATTTCGAGCGCGACCGGGCCGCCTTCGTCAAGGCTCTCGACCGAATCGGCGCCACCGAAAAGGCGCCCGACGGGTCGCTGAAGAGTCGGTCGGGTCCGGGCGGTGCCGAAATCATCACCTGGTTCGCCGACACGCACGAGGACGACCTCGACGCGGATCGTCTGGCAGCGGAATTCAACATGACGCCGGAAGAGTTCGAGGGAGCGATTAAGCGCGTGAAGGATCCGCATGCGCTCAGGCTGGCGCTGGACTGGCTGACCCAGCTCAAGGGCGGATCGAAGATCCCGCGCTTCGAGGTCGAGGAGCAGTATGCGGCCTTCGTCGAGCCGCTGCTCAACCTCAGACCGTTGCATCGGGACGGCGGCAGCGCGCAGCCGACCGTGCCGGAGTACAAGGACGCCGCCTATCGCGACGACGGCTACAAGCCCGCCGGCCAGGCCGCAGGCAAACTGGAAATGGCCGTCGACGTGCCGGCCACCGATGTCCATGTCAACGACAAGCTGTCCTTCACCGTCACGGCCAACCAGGCCTGCGAACTGCAGATCTTCTATGTCGAGACCGACGGCACCGTCGAGGTGATCCCGCAGGAGATGATCGGCGAGCCCTATCTGCAGCCTGGCGTCGGCAGGCGCATCCCGGATGCAAGCGTCGGCGACCTGATCTTCGACACACCGGCCTACAACGAGTCGCTGGTGCTGTTCTGCCAGGCCGGCGGACTGGGCGACGCGAGGATGAGCGCGGCCGACGCGCGCGGGATGATCGCGTCGAGCACCGAGAAACCCACCCGCGGGCTGATGATCCGGATGCACGAGAAGAACAAGCAGGCGGAAGCCAGGCTGCCGGACGCGGAGAAGGGCAAGTCGGCGCTGCAACTGGTCACGTTCAATGTCCGGGAGCGATGAGCCCGTGGCGCGGATGAATTGGCGCCGGCAGGCACCACCCGATGATCGAAGGAGAGTGCACATGAACCTGAAGTCCACCCGAGCGGGCGCGAGGCTTGCGCCGCCTGCCCTGGCGCTGTCCATCCTGCTGGCCGGCCTCGTCGCCCTGCCCGTCCCGGCCGGCGCCGACGATCTGACCGCCGCCGACATCGTGCGCAGCCTGAAGGTGGCCAAGAAGCCGAGAACCCGCTCGCTCGGCAAGCAGGAAGGCGGCGCGCCCAGCTACTCCGCCGAGGAGCAGAGCCTGATCCGGTCGCTGCCGACCCGCGGGCTGAAAGTCGCGATGAAACAGGAGATCGGCCAGATCATCGACGACCGCAAGCCGCCGCGGCTCGACATCGAGATCCAATTCGAATTCAACTCGGACGCGATCACGGCGAGCTCGATTCCCGACCTCAACGCGCTCGGAGCCGCGCTGATCGACCCGTCGCTGGAGCATGCGCGCATCATCCTCAACGGCCATACCGACGCCAAGGGCTCGAACGACTACAATCTCGATCTGTCGGAGCGGCGCGCCGTCGCGGTGCAGCACTATCTGATCTCGCACTTTCCCATCAAGGACGGCCGGCTGATCGCCATCGGTTTCGGCGAGGAACGGCTGCGAAACAGCCATGATCCCGATGCGGCGGAGAACCGCCGTGTCGAGATCGTCAACATGGGAAGCTGATGCGCGTCGAGCCGAATTACCGCTCCTGATCCGTGCCGCTCCAGACCTCGGCAGTCAAAGGGAGCAAGCCGCTCAGGCAGGAGCGGCGCCGATCGACGGCGGCGCCCGCGCGCTTGATCCCAGCGGGGGATGGATGATGCCTTAGACGATGCGGGGCATTCGCCGGGTCATCGGCAATGACGACGTTGCCGGACAAACGAACCGACAGCCGCGACGACCAGGACTGCCGCCGCATTGTCCCGGCCGCGGACCCGGTCCTAGAACGGGATTCTCACGCCCAGTGAGCCGCCATAGGCCTGGAAGTCATCCGTGCCCAGGCCATCGTAGAACACCGATCCCCTGATCCGCGTTCCGGCTCCGGCCAGTGCCATGGCCCCGCCGGCCTCGACGCGAGCACGCACCGATTCATCGGAAGACGCCAGCGTCGGATTGGTCGCCGGCGTATCGAGAAGCCTGTTGAAATCGTAGATCCCCGAAAGCTGCACGAACATCGACAGGTCGTATTCATCCTCGGACTTGACGTCGAACGTGACCTTGGGACCGAATTCGAGGCGGCCCAGATCGAAGGTCTGGCTGCCGATGCTGTTGCCGAGGGAATCGACGTAGCTTTCCTGATCCTCGCTGAAATAGGTGACGCGGGCGAACGGGTTGACGGTGACGGATCCGACCCGGAAATCGCCGGTCAGCCCCGCCTGCAGCAGGAACCGGCTGGTGTCGAAGTCGTCGGTGAACAGTCCCAGCGCGTTGACCTGGTTGGAGGACCGGCCATAGGTGGCGCGGGCATCGAAATAGAGATTCCGGTTCAGGCGGACCACCGCGTAGGGCCCGGCCATCCAGCCCACGCCGTCGGCCGCGGTGTTGGCCACCAGGTTCCTTTCGTCGGATATGTCGAGCTGGCCCGTCAGGCCGATGACCGCATCGTTCCTGATCCGGTAGTCGATGCCGGCGAAGAAGATGCCGTTGTTGCTCTCGTTGTTGCCGTTTTCGACCCGCGCATAGGTTCCCTCCATCCAGAAGTCGAATCCGGACTTCGGTGCCGCCTCCCCGGACGCGAAGCTCTCCGCGCTGTCCGACACGGTCTCCTGCTGCCCAACCGGTGCAAAGCTCAATGCTCCCGCAGACCCGCCCGCAAGGCCAAGGCCGGCCGCATAGCCCAGTTCATGCCCCCGACCAAGGGCGCCAGGGTCGGTGACGAGATGCGCAGGCGGTGCCGGGGCCGTGGTGTCATTCCCGCTCAGCCTGTTGGCGAATGCCCGCATCGAGAACTGGAAACTCATCACCTGGCTTGAGGGCGTGCCTTCGGCGAAAAAGCTGTTGGCGCCGGTCTGCAGGCCCAGACCACGGCCCTTGAGCCGGTCGACAAGATCGGGCTGCGCGGCGACGATTCGATCGGCCCGGTTGGTCACGAAGGAGGCAATCACCTCCCTGGTCTTCTGTATGTCGGCGTCTGAATCCCGCAGATTGGTGAGCGAAAACCCGACGCTCGTCAGTCCCGTGGAACTGGCGGTCACCGTATAGGAGGCAAACGAACTGCCGCCGAGATAGTCGGACGGCACGGCATTGGCCGTCATTGCGGAACTGGTCGCCTCGCCCGCCGCGTCGGTGACAACGGTTTGCGTATTCGTGCCGGTCGACGCGAACACGAGCGATGGGCCGGTGGCCGGCGCGGTGAAGGTGACGCTGATCCCTGCGATACCGTTTCCGCCTGAATCGGAGACCATCGCAACGAGCGGAGCCGCAAAGGCGGTCTCGATCTCGGCACTCTGGTTGGATCCCGAGATGGCCGCCAGACCCGCCGGCAAGCCGGCGCCCGCCGTGCCGCCGGCCGTGATATCGTAGGGGCTCTCGTCGGCATCCGTGCTGGAGAAGGACAGCTCAAAGCCAAAGGCGCCCGCCGCCGTCGGGGTGTAGCTGACCACCAGCGTCGTCGTGCCTCCACCCCCTGCCACCATCGTCGATCCCAAGGTCAGGCTGTTGACAGTCACATTGCTCTGCCCACTGACATTGCCCCCGACGGTCGGCGGCGTGATCGTCAGCGTATCGGTGCCTGAATTGGTGATCGTATAGGTCACCGTCGCGGCGGTGCCCGCGGGCGGCATGCTGCCGAAGGTGTCGGTGCCGCCATCGGCAACCGCTCCGCCCTCCGAAGACGAGACCTCGATCTCCGGCGCCCCGGTCGCCGTCCCCGAGACGGTGTAGTTGAACGGATTCTCGTCGCCGTCGTCATTGACGAAGGAGAGGCCGAAGGAGAACGCGCCGGCCAGCGTCGGCGTGTACTCGACGTCGAAGGTCGTCGTACCGCCGCCTGCGGCGACCGTGGTCGATCCGGGTGCGGCGATCGAGCCGACCGTGACATTGCTTTGTCCCGACGCCGTCGCCGTCCCGATCGTCAGGTCGCCGGTGCCGGAATTCGTCACCGTATAGGTTACCGTCACCGGGCTGCCGGCGGTCTGCGAGCCTTGCGCGTTGGCGCCGCCATCGGCGACCGCGCCGCCGATCGAGGCCGAGACCGCGATCTCCGGCGTGCCCGTCGCCGTTCCCGAGACGGTGTAGTTGAACGGGTTCTCGTCGCTGTCATCGGTGACGAAGGACAGGCCGAAGGAAAAGGCGCCGGCCAAGGTCGGCGTGTATTCTACATCGAAAGTCGTCGTGCCGCCGCCACCGGTGATGGTCGATGATCCGGGGGCAGCAACTGAATCGACCGTGACATTGCTTGCCGCCGACGCCGTCGCCCCGGCGATCGTCAGGTCGGCGGTGCCTGTGTTGGTGACCGTATAGGTCACCGTCACCGGACTGCCGGCCGCCTGCGAGCCCTGCGCGTTGGTGCCGCCATCGGCGACCGCGCCGCCGATCGAGGCCGAGACCTCGATCTCCGGAGCGCCGGTGGCGGTGCCGCTGACCGTGAAATTGAATGGATTCTCGTCACCGTCATCGGTGACGAAGGACAGTGCGAAGGAGAAGGCGCCGGCGAGCGTCGGCGTATATTCCACATCGAAGGTCGTCGTGCCGCCACCGGCTGTCACGGTGGTCGATCCCGGAGCCCCGATCGGGCCGACCGTCACATTGCTTGCCGCCGACGCCGTCGCCGTGGCGATCGTCAGGTCGGCGGTGCCGGTATTCGTCACCGTGTAGGTCACCGTTACCGGGCTGCCGGCGGCCTGGGCGCCTTGCGCGTTGGCGCCGCCGTCCGAAACCGCGCCGCCGATCGAGGCCGAGACCTCGATCTCCGGCGTGCCGGTCGCCGTGCCGCTGACCGTGAAATCGAACGGATTCTCGTCGCCGTCATCATTGACGAAGGACAGGTTGAAGGAGAAGGCGCCGGCGAGCGTCGGCGTGTACTCAACATCGAAGGTCGTCGTGCCGCCAGCGGCTGTCACAGTGGTCGATCCCGGAGCCCCGATCGAATCGACCGTGACATTGCTTGCCGCCGACGCCGTCGCCGTGGCAATCGTCAGGTCGGAGGTGCCTGTGTTGGTGATCGTGTAGGTCACCGTCACCGGACTGCCGGCCACCTGCGAGCCTTGCGCGTTGGTGCCGCCGTCCGTAACACCGCCTCCGATCGAGGCAGAGACCTCGATCTCCGGCGTGCCCGTCGCCGTTCCCGAGACGGTGAAATCGAACGGATTCTCGTCGCCGTCATCGGTGACGAAGGACAGGCCGAAGGAGAACGCGCCGGCCAAGATCGGCGTATATTGCACATCGAAGGTCGTCGTGCCGCCGCCGCCGGCGATCGTCGTCGATCCCGGGGCGCCGATCGAGCCGACCGTGACATTGCTTTCCCCCGACGCCGTCGCCGTGGCGATCGTCAGGTCGGCGGTGCCTGTGTTGGTGACCGTATAGGTCACGGTCACCGGACTGCCGGCGGTCTGCGAACCTTGCGCGTTGGTGCCGCCGTCCGAAACCGCGCCGCCGATCGAGGCCGAGACGGAGATCTCGGGCGTGCCGGTCGCCGTCCCGCTGACCGTGAAATCGAACGGATTCTCGTCGCCGTCATCGGTGACGAAGGACAGGCCGAAGGAGAAAGCTCCGGCCAGTGTCGGCGTATATTGCACATCGAAGGTCGTCGTGCCGCCACCGCCGGTGATGGTCGTTGATCCGGGTGCCGCAACTGAATTGACCGTGACATTGGTCGCTCCCGACGCCGTGGCGGTGGCGATCGTCAGATCCGAGGTGCCTGTGTTGGTCACCGTGTAGGTCACCGTCACCGGACTGCCGGCGGTCTGTGCCCCCTGCGCGTTGGCGCCACCGTCCGAAACCGCGCCGCCGATCGAGGCCGAGACCTCGATCTCCGGAGTGCCGGTCGCCGTGCCGCTGACCGTGAAATTGAATGGATTCTCGTCGCCGTCATCGGTGACGAAGGACAGGCCGAAGGAGAACGCTCCGGCAAGTGTCGGCGTGTATTCCACATCGAAGGTCGTCGTGCCGCCGCCACCGGCGATGGTCGTCGATCCGGGGGCTGCAATCGAGCCGACCGTGACATTGCTTTGCCCCGACGCCGTCGCCCCGGCGATCGTCAGGTCGGCGGTGCCTGTGTTGGTGACCGTGTAGGTCACCGTCACCGGACTGCCGGCCGCCTGCGAGCCCTGCGCATTGGCGCCGCCATCGGCGACCGCGCCGCCGATCGAGGCGGAGACCTCGATCTCCGGAGTGCCGGTCGCCGTCCCCGATACGGTGAAATCGAATGGGTTCTCGTCGCCGTCATCAGTGACGAAGGACAGGCCGAAGGAGAAGGCGCCGGCCAGTGTCGGCGTATATTGTACATCGAAGGTCGTCGTGCCGCCATTGGCCGTCACCAGGGTCGATCCCGGAGCACCGATCGAATCGACCGTGACATTGCTCTCCCCCGACGCCGTCGCCGCGGCGATCGTCAGGTCCGAGGTGCCGGTATTGGTCACCGTGTAGGTCACCGTCACCGGACTGCCGGCGGCCTGGGCGCCTTGCGGGTTGGCGCCGCCGTCCGAAACCGCGCCGCCGATCGAGGCCGAAACCTCGATCTCGGCCGCACTGATCGCTGTCCCGGAGACGGTGTAATCGAACGGATTCTCGTCGCCGTCATCAGTGACGAAGGACAGGCCGAAGGAGAAGGCGCCGATGAGCGTCGGCGTGTACTCGACGTCGAAGGTCGTCGTGCCGCCGCCGCCGGCGAGCGTCGTCGATCCCGGAGCCCCGATCGCCCCCACCGTGACATTGCTTTCCCCGGACGCCGTCGCCCCGGCGATCGTCAGGTCGGCGGTGCCTGTGTTGGTCACCGTATAGGTCACCGTCACCGGACTGCCTGCGGTCTGCAAGCCCTGCGCATTGGCGCCGCCATCGGCGACCGCGCCGCCGATCGAGGCCGAGACCTCGATCTCCGGCGTGCCTGTGGCTGTCCCCGAGACGGTGTAATTGAAGGGATTCTCGTCGCCGTCATCGGTGACGAAGGACAGGCCGAAGGAGAACGCGCCGGCGAGCGTTGGCGTATATTCCACATCGAAGGTCGTCGTGCCGCCACCGCCGGCGATGGTCGTCGATCCCGGAGCGCCGATCGAATCGACTGTGACATTGCTTGCCGCCGACGCCGTCGCCGTGGCGATCGTCAGGTCGGCGGTTCCTGTGTTGGTCACCGTATAGGTCACGGTCACCGGGCTGCCGGCGGTCTGCGAGCCCTGCACGTTGGCGCCGCCGTCCGAAACCGCGCCGCCGATCGAGGCAGAGACCTCGATCTCCGGTGTGCCGGTCGCAGTCCCTGACACTGTGTAGTTGAACGGGTTCTCGTCACCGTCATCGGTGACGAAGGACAGGCCGAAGGAGAACGCGCCGGCGAGCGTTGGCGTGTACTCAACATCGAAGGTGGTCGTGCCGCCGGCGGCAGTCACAGTGGTCGATCCCGGAGCACCGATCGAGCCGACCGTGACATTGCTTTGCGCCGACGCCGTCGCCGTGGCGATCGTCAGGTCGGCGGTGCCGGTATTCGTCACCGTGTAGGTCACGGTCACCGGACTGCCGGCGGCCTGCGAGCCCTGCGCGTTGGCGCCGCCATCGACGACCGCGCCGCCGATCGAGGCCGAGACGGAGATCTCCGGAGCGCCCGTCGCCGTTCCCGAGACGGTGTAGTTGAACGGGTTCTCGTCGCCGTCATTGGTGACGAAGGAGAGGCCGAAGGAGAAGGCGCCGGCCAAGGTCGGCGTGTACTGCACGTCAAAGGTCGTCGTGCCGCCATTGGCGGTCACTGTGGTCGATCCCGGAGCAGCGATCGAACCCACCGTCACATTGCTTTGTCCCGACGCCGTCGCCGTGGCGATCGTCAGGTCGGCGGTGCCGGTATTGGTCACCGTGTAGGTCACCGTCACCGGGCTGCCGGCCGTCTGCGAACCCTGCGCGTTGCTGCCGCCGTCGACGACCGCGCCGCCGATCGAGGCCGAGACCTCGATCTCGGGCGCGGGCGGGGGACCGAGCGCACCCGAGCCGCCGCTCTGCGAGTAGGTCACTGAAAAAGGTCCGTTGATGGCAGGGCCCGAATAGTTGCCGGAGATCGTACACCCCCCCGAACAGTTGAAGGCGGCGCTGTAGTCATTCGCCGTCCCGAAGCTGGTGCCGTCGGGAATGTTGGTCGTGCCGCCATCATGGGTGATCGAGAGGCCGGAAAAACTGCCGTTCGGGTCATTGAAGCCCCAGATATCGAAATTGGCGTTGGCCCCCGCGTTCGCAGTGATGATGATCACGTTGCTGCCGGGCGTGGCAAACTCCGTCTTGGCGCAATTGTTCAGCGTCACGTCCAGAATCAGCACCTCGGTTGTCGCTATGGTCTCGGTGCAATCATCGAATGCGGCACTGGCCGGCCGGACATCGAGACCCGCGGCGAAGGCGAAGGCAAACAGGAGCAGGGTGACCAGAATGCCGGATCCTGGCAGTCTCGGTGACGCCGGCGAGCGGAAAGGTCGCGCAATCAAGTTCATTCATTCCCCCAAGCCTCTCCCGCACAGCGGGATACCCATCCATCCCGCTTGCCCGCATGCGGGCGCGGCACTGCAAACCGGTCAGGTCAGCCGCACCAGCGGTCTGCCCGTCGAGAACGCAGCCGCGAAGCCCGGCCCGTCAGGCCATGGGTCCTGGCGGCAACGCCCGGTCCTCGTACGGCCCAGCCCGATCGCGTTCCGGGCGCAATGGTCGGTGGCGCCAATCCGGACTGCGTCCGCAGAACCCGAAGTCGCCCCGCCAAGCTGAACCGGGCAGGTGCGGCGCGAGAACACGACATTCTGCAGCATTGCCGCCAGACACTCCAGCAATGAACAGCTGTCACGTGCAAAAAACTCGCCTTTCCGCAGATTTATACCATGAATTTAAACATCTCAACCCATATATACGAATCCATTCAAGTGTTCAGTATATACAATCAGATAATTTCCATAATGAAATCAATATCTAAAATCATGTCTGTCCGAATACTGATTTAAAGACAGACTTCTGCAATCTGCAACGTCGGCCGGGAATTCAGACGTTTCCGCATTCAGAGCAAACCGCAGAAGGGTTGAGGAGGGATTCGAAAAGCAGTCGAATTGCCTGGCGACTATTTCGCGCAGACGGGTGAGGCGGTTGTCGATGTCAACCTCCTGCTGCAGGCGGTGCCGGCTTGCGATCGACCGACGCCCCGCCGCATCCGGTTTTGGATATGCAGGGCGGATGGCCCGGACCTGTTGCGGACCGCAGGTCTGGTAGGCCGCGGCTTTATTGAACCGCAGAGCGAACATGGTTATCGATCTGTTGCATCTTCCGGAGGCGGCCATTGCCATGGGACAGGCAGATCGCGACCACGTCGGCCTCCGTCACCTCCGGCACCTGGGGCACATCGCATGCGGGACCTGAATTGTCCGTCGATTGCCGGCTCATCCGGATGGTCCTCCCGCCGTCGCCGCCGCGCGCGTTCAGCATCTCGAAGAGTTCGATGACGTCGCCGCGCCGACAGAGTTCGGTACCCGGCGTCATCACCGCCGCGGCGCCGGCGGCCACGCCGAACCGGAACGCCTCGCCGACAGCCTTGCCTTCGGACAACGCCCAGACCATCGCGCCCAGGAAACTGTCTCCGGCTCCGACGGCGGAGCGCACGCGGACATGGATGGGCGGGACGCGAAGGAGGCCGGTGGATGTGGCCAGCAGCGCACCGTCCGCCCCCATCGTGACGGCCACCATCTCGGCCGCGCCGCGCGCAACAATGCCGGCGGCGGCCCGGCCGGCGCCGTCGTCGTCGAGCTGGCGGCCGACGAGTTTCTCCAGCTCACCGAGACTGGGCTTGACGAGGAAGATGCGCGACCTCTCCAGGGCCGCCTGCAGCCCTTCCCCCGACGTGTCGAGAACAAACCGGCTGCCCGACGCCGCCGCCAGCTCCGCCATGCGGACATAGGTGTCGCTCGGCGCACCGTCCGGCAGGCTGCCGCTGGCCACGACGTAGCCGCCGATATGCGAGGCGATGGCCTGGAAGCAGGGCTCGAGTTCGTCCGGTCCCACGGCCGGACCCGCGGCGACAAGGCGATATTCGAGACCGGTCTTGCGCTCCTGGACGACGAAGTCGACCCGGGTCTGTCCGGCGATGGGAAACAACCTGCGGCGCAGGCCTTCCTCCGCGAGCAACCGGTCGAGCAGAGGGCCGATCTCGCCTCCGGCCAGGAAGACGGCCTCCGCATCCCCGCCGAGCTCGGCGATGACGCGGGCGACATTGATGCCGCCGCCGCCCGGATCGTGGCGCGTGCCCGACGTCCGGACCTTGCGGGTCGGCGTGACGACATCCGTGTCGCCGGAGATGTCGACAGCCGGATTGAGCGTGATGGTCAGGATCCTGCTCATGGGCACGTGTGTGATCTCGGCAGCCCGCCGGACGGGGCGAGCCCATGTTTCGGGACCGGCAGATCCCGGCGCCGGCAGCGCGTCCGGCTGCCTCGTTCATGGCGGCAGCGCGGCGGGAACGGACCGCCATTGCTTCGCCGAAAGTCATAGGGTTTGCAAGCATCCGCCAATCCGGTCTTTTGATGCAACATCCACATGATCAGACTGATGCGAAGCGGATCGCCTTGATCTCCATCAAGATGCGGTGGCGCAGCGTCGTCCGTCCGGATCGTTCCCGCCGCTGGTCGGCGGCTCGTCGGCTGGTCCGCCCTGCCCGCCGCCAGGGGATGGGGTGGTTCCATTCAGGCCAGATTCCCCCTAGACAGGAGCATGGACATTGACTCTCATCTCGTTGCCACCGGGGCTGACATGCCCTCCGCCCGGTCTCGCGGCTCACGGAGCGCCGGATCGAAGGCGGTCCGCGCAAGGCGCGGCGTCACTGCCGGGGAGACGGATCGATGAGCAAGGCAATTGCCGGATTGGTCCTGGCGGGCGGCCTGTCGCGACGGATGGGCGGAGGCGAAAAGGGCCTGCAGCCGCTCGGCGGCCGGCCGATGATCGCGCGGGTGATCGACCGGATCGCGCCGCAGGTCGACCTGCTGGCGATCAACGCCAATTCCGATCCAGCCCCCTATGGGCACTTCGGCCTGCCGGTGCTGCCCGACACGGTCGGCGGCCATGCCGGCCCGCTTGCAGGTGTGCTGACGGGGCTCGAATGGGCGGCAACACTGCCGGGCGTCACCCACCTGGTCACCGCCGCGACCGACACGCCGTTCCTGCCGCTCGACCTTGTCGAACGGTTCGCGCTGCTGGCGGGCCCGGAGCGCATCGTCGTCGCCCGCTCGGGGGGCAACCTGCATCCGGTGTTCGGA
This sequence comes from Hoeflea marina, assembly GCF_003182275.1. Lineage (GTDB taxonomy): Bacteria > Pseudomonadota > Alphaproteobacteria > Rhizobiales > Rhizobiaceae > Hoeflea > Hoeflea marina. The sequence goes on along the minus strand of NZ_QGTR01000002.1, from coordinate 122,963 downwards.
CTCTGGCCGACGGTCCTGCGCGGGGACCTGGCGCAGTGGCTGGCCGCGGGCGACACCCTGAAGGTGCGCGCCTGGGTCGATCGGCACGATCACGTCGCTTGCGATTTCGAGGCGGATGCCGACGGCGCGCCGGACCCGTTCTTCAACGCCAACACGCCCGGGCAGCTCGCCGAGGCTGAACGCTACCTCGCCGGGGCCGCGGCATGACCCGACGCATCTTCGGCGTCGCCGGATGGAAGAACTCCGGAAAGACCACGCTCACCTGCCGGCTGGTGGCGGAGTTCACCCGCCGCGGCTTTGCGGTCGGCACGGTCAAGCACGCGCACCATCTCTTCGATATCGACCGCGAGGGCACCGACAGCCACCGCCATCGCCAGGCAGGCGCCCGCGACGTCGCCATCGTTTCCGGCCGCCGCTGGGCGGTCATGCACGAGCTGGGCGAGGCCTCCGAACCGTCGCTTGACGCGGTGCTGGCGCAGCTCGGGGCCTGCGACCTGGTGCTGATCGAAGGCTACAAGCGCGAAAGCCATCCGAAGATCGAGGTCCGAAGGCTGGCTGCAGGCGACCGGGCGCCGCTGCCCGACACCCATGGGAGCATCTGCGCCATCGCCGCCGACCATCCGGTTGCCGATGCCCGAATTCCCGTCTTCGCGCTGGACGACATTGGCGGGATCGCCGATATGATCGCGCGGACAACCGGACTGGGAGGGACCGCCGCATGACCCCGCGCAAGCTGCTGAGCGACTGCTTCCGCACCGAGGGCGACCCCATGAGCCATGGGGAATGCCTGGCGATCCTCACGGGACGGCTTTCGACGGTGACCGGCACCGAGGAGCTGCCGCTGGCCGCGACTTCCGGACGCTGGCTCGCCGCGGACATCATGGCGCCGCGCAACGTGCCGCTGCACGACAACGCCGCAGTCGACGGCTACACGTTCGCGGCGCCGGCCAGTGGTCCGATGCCGGTGGTCGCCCGCATCGCTGCCGGTGATCTCGGCCGCCACAGCCTGGAACCGGGCCAGGCCGCCCGCATCTTCACCGGTGCGGCCATGCCTGAAGGCGCCGACACGGTGGCGATGCAGGAGGATTGCACGGTCGAAGGCGACACCGTCAGCGTTCCGTCCGGTCTCCGGCGCGGCGACAATGCCCGCCGTGCCGGCGAGGATGTGGCCGCCGACAGCACCGTCCTGCACGCCGCATCGCGGCTGCGGCCGCAGGACATGGCGGCGCTGGCGTCCTTCGGTCTGGCGCGGGTCAAGGTGCGCGCCCCGGTGCGGGTCGCGATCCTGTCGAACGGTGACGAACTGCTGGAGCCGGGCGCCGAAATCAGCCAGGGACAGGTCTATGATTCCAACCGCGCCATGCTGCGTGCGCTGACCGCCACCCTGCCCTGCGAGATCACCGATCTCGGCATCCTGCCGGACAACGCGGCGCTGATCGAAGCCACCCTGGCCGAGGTCGCCAAGAGCCATGACGTGATCCTGACCAGCGGCGGCGCATCGCACGGCGACGAGGACCACATCGTCAACGCCGTCGACCGACTGGGCACCCGCCATCTCTGGCAGATGGCAATCAAGCCCGGCCGGTCGATGAGCTTCGGGCAGATCGGGGACTGCGTGTTTCTCGGCCTGCCGGGCAATCCGGTGGCCGCCTTCGTCTGCTTTCTGCTCTATGTGCGCCCGGCGCTCACCGTGCTTGGCGGCGGCAGTTACCGGGAGCCGGTGCGGTTCCCGGTGGCGGCCGGCTTCGAGGTGCGGGACAAGAAGCCCGGTCGCCGGGAGTTCTGGCGCGGCTCGCTCGAGACCGGCGCAGACGGTCGGCCGGTGGCGCACAAATTCGCCCGAGATGGCTCGGGGCTGATCTCGGGGCTGCGGGAAGCGACCGGCCTGATCGAAGTGACAGAGGCCACGACCACGGTGGAGCGGGGCGACCTGGTGTCATTCCTGCCCTTCACAGGCTTTGGAATAGACGGCTGAAGAGCAGCCGGCGCGCGATCGCCCGCGAGAATGCATTGCGGCGAACCCTCCGCCGAAGCTCGGGTCGCCATGCGGGCCAGGCTTGCCGGCAGAATGGCGCCCAGGACCGCGAGCGCCAGCTTGCGGCCTGACGCACCGCGGCTCGCGGATCACAGTCGCGGAGCCGCACCCATCATCCGGCCGCCTGCACGGCTTGGAACACTCCCGGCAAGGCGGTCCCGGCACCCGATTGGTGGCCTCACTGCCGAAGTCCGGTGATGCGGCGCAACACGGCGCGCTGCAGCGGCGGGGCACGGCCGGCTGCGCTGAGGGCGAGATTGCGGAACTCCGCGAGCAGCGGATTGCGCGTCTCGACGAGCGCCAGGAGCCGTTCGGAAAAGGTTATCCATTCGCCTCCGATCGGCCGGCGTTCGGCGGTGTAGCCGTCGAGTTCACCGTCTGCGAGCCGCGCGGCGAAGGCCGAGGCATCCTCGATGCCGAGATTCATGCCCCGGGCGCCGATCGGCGAATGCACATGCGCGGCGTCGCCGCCCAGCGCCATGCCATCGGCCTGGTAGGTGGAGGCCTGGCGCACCGACAATTCGAAGCTGTCGGCCTGCAGCAGCCGATCCACCGTATAGCCGCCGGGGATTCGCGACAGCGCGTCGGGCGTGTTGGAGACGGCGCGAAACCGCCGGGGGCCGATCGGAATGATGAAGCCGGCATCGCCGTTGCGGTGAAGAAACACATGCGCCGCCAGCGGCTCGTGGGGCCAGCCGTCGATCTCCGCATCGGCAATGCTCCATCGGCGCCGATGGGTCTTGCCCTCGAACTCCGCCCGCATCTGGCGGCGCACCGTGCTGTGGGCGCCGTCGGCACCGAACAGATGGTCGCAGGACACCGTGATGGCACCCTCCGGCGCGCGGATCGCGGCCAGCAGGCGTGCCCCGTCGCGGTCCACCGCGACAAGCTCACTGCCCCATTCGACATGGATCCCCTGTCGCTCGAGCGCCGCAACCATGCAGCGCTCGGTTTCGCGTTGCGGCAGGGAAAGCAGAAAGTCGAAGCGGTGGCCGAGCTGGGTGAAATCCAGTTGGCAGAGCTGCCTGCCGGAGGCATGGAAGCAGAGCTGCCGGACCTTCAGTCCCTTCGCCAGCAGCAGTTCGGTCACGCCGGTGGGCTCCAGCAGATCCAGACTGTTGGGGCTGATGCCGACGGCCCTGCTCAGCGATGTCGGACGATCCTTGCCGTCGATGATCCGCGGCAGATATCCGCGCCGCGCCAGTTGAAGGGCGGCCGTAAGACCGGTCGGTCCTGCGCCGACGACGAGTATCTCCATCTTCTCCCGAGTCATGTCCATGACGCCCTCGGCACATGTCTCCCGCAATGCCCCTGCTTGCGCCCCAGCCGCTCCGCCAGGCTCGCGAAAGGCCGCCGCGATGCACCACCCTCACATTCCAATTGTGCCGCAGAACCTGCATGCGCGCAATCGCAAGCGGTGCGGCCTCCGACCTGCACGTCACCGCAAGAATCCTGTGGAGGTGGAACAACCGCCGGGCTGGCGAGTTGTCGGGGTGAACAACAAGGAGTTTATGCCATGACCCCTCCGCCCGCTTCGGCTTCGAAGTCTGCCGCAGCCGCCGCCACCGCGGCCGATGCCAACGCCGCCGGCGACGATGTCCTCAATCAACTGGAGCTCTTGCGCCAGGATGTGACGGGCCTCGGCAAGGCCATCCGCGAATTCGGCTCGCTGAAAGCGGAAGAATACAAGGAGCGCGCCTCGCGCCTGGGTGAGGAGGCCGCGGACACGTCTCAGCAGGCGCTCGACCAGGCTCGCGACAGCCTTGCATCGCTCGAAAGCGACCTCGAGGAACGGATCCGCCGCAAGCCGCTGAAGGCGGTCGCGGTCGCAGCCGGCATCGGCTACCTGTTCGCCGCCTTCACGCGCCGCTGAGCGCTCGTTAAAAACTGTGCAGCCGGGTTGAACCTCCGGCTGCCCCCGCCGGAGGCCGGTCCATCCGCCGCCTCCGGTGTCAGCTCGGCCGGTTCGTCGCTGCATCGGGGCGAAAACGGGGGCGGCATCGGCGCTCTGGATGATCATATCCAATCACCATCTTGTGAATATCGGCACAAACCTGTAATCCATGCCTCACCCAGCGAGGCGGATTCATGAGCCATCCCAAAGCACGGCGCATTTCGGCATTGTCCGATGCCCTCGTCACCCACCGTGTGCTGCACATCAAGACCGCGGCACAGATGCTGGGCGTTTCCGAGATGACCGTGCGCCGCGATGTGGGCGCTCATGGCGACCGCTTCGCCTTTCTCGGAGGCCATATCGTCCCGGCCGGAGATCTGGAGCGGGATGGCCCTTACGATCTGGCGCGCGCCGGCGACAGCCATGCGACCGCCAAGCGCCGGGCCTGCGCCCACGCCATCGGCTTCATCAAGCCTGACGACACGGTGTTCTTCGATTGCGGCACCACCGTCCCCCATCTGGTCGATCTGTTGCCCGAGGAGATTTCGATCACCGCGGTCTGCTACGCGTTGAATGTGGCCGAACGCCTGGTGCGCAAGCGCAATGTCCGCCTGGTGATGCTGGGCGGCGTGTACCATCCCGCCTCCGCCTCGTTCTCCGGCCCCGAGGCCCTGCGGACATTGAACGGGCTTGCCATCAATGTCGCCGTTCTCTCCGCCGCCGGCATCGACCGGCAGCGGGGCGCGACCTGCGCCCATTTCCATGAGGCAGAGATCAAACGCGCGGCAATGGCGCGGTCGCGCCAGACCGTCCTGCTGGTGGATTCCAGCAAGATCGGCAGGCTCCGCCCGGCCTTCTTCGGCGAGGCGCAGGCGTTCGACGCGGTCATCACCGAGGACGGGGCTGCCGAGCTGCCGGCCTGACTCATGTCGCCCGAAAGTGCGCGGCGGTTGGGGATCCGACATGCATGCCTACAAGGCGCGAAGTCGCTGCCCTTGACGCCGTCGCCGCATGGTGGAATAGTAACATCAAAATGAAAGAAATTTAACAATTGACGATTGGCATGACGGCCCCGGCCGCACCCATGCCGGGAGGTTGGCCGTTGGAAGCACCGCACACTCACGAGCATGGCGCGGCATCGGCCTTGGCCCATCGCCAGTCCAATCACGGGCATGCGCGCAATCCCGGCATGGAGCTCGATCTGTCCTGGGTGCTCGACAGCCGGGTGAACCTTTCGGCGACCGAGCGGCGGGTGGCTTCGCTGCCGGGACGCCGAACGGTCAAGAAGGACGCGCAGGCGGCCTGGCTGCTCAAAGCCGTGACCTGCATCGACCTGACCACGCTCAGCGGCGACGACACCCCCGAGCGGGTCAGGCGGCTCTGCGCCAAGGCGCTCAATCCGGTCCGTCGCGACATTCTCGAACGCCTCGGCATGGGTGATCGCCGCATCACCACCGGCGCCATCTGCGTCTACCACCGCTACGTCGCCACTGCCGTCGAGGCGCTGGGCGACAGCGGCGTCCCGGTCGCCGCCGTCTCCACCGGTTTCCCGGCGGGACTGAGCCCGCATCACCTCAAGCTCAAGGAAATCGAGGCCTCGGTCGCCGACGGCGCCCGCGAGATCGACATCGTGATCACCCGCGAGCATGTGCTGACCGGCAACTGGACGGCGCTTTACGATGAGATGAAGGACTATCGCGCCGCCTGCGGCGATGCCCATGTCAAGGCGATTCTCGCCACCGGCGATCTCAAGACGCTGCGCAATGTCGCCAGGGCGTCGCTCGTCTGCATGATGGCGGGCGCCGATTTCATCAAGACCTCCACCGGCAAGGAAGGCGTCAACGCGACGCTGGCGGTGACGCTGACCATGCTGCGCGCCATCCGCGCCTATGAGGAGCGCACCGGCATCAAGGTCGGATACAAGCCCGCCGGCGGCATTTCGGCGGCCAAGGACATTCTCAACTACCAGTTCCTGATGAAGGAGGAACTGGGGCGCGAATGGCTGGAGCCGGACCTCTTCCGCATCGGCGCCTCCAGCCTGCTCGCCGACATCGAGCGGCAGCTGGAACACCATGTGACCGGCGCCTATTCGGCCTTCAACAGACACCCGATCGGATGACCCAGATGAGCGTTGCCAAATATTTCGACGAGATGTCCTACGGCCCTGCCCCGGAAGCCGACAGCGAGGCCCGCGGCTGGCTGGCGCGTCACGAAGGCAAGTTCGGACACTTCATCAATGGCGGCTTCACGCCATCGCAGTCAGGCAAGAGCTTCGACACGTTCGAGCCGGCCACCGGCGCCGTGCTGGCAAAACTCGCCATCGGCAGCAAGGCCGATGTCGACCATGCCGTCGCCGCCGCGCGCAAGGCGCAAGGCCCGTGGGCGAAACTGCCCGGCCATGCCCGCGCCCGACATCTCTATGCGCTGGCGCGGATGATCCAGCGGCACGCGCGGCTGATCGCGGTGGTCGAGGCCATCGACAACGGCAAGCCGGTGCGCGAGACCCGCGACATCGACATTCCGCTGGCGGCACGGCATTTCTACCATCACGCGGGCTGGGCGCAGATCCAGGATACCGAATTTTCCGACCATATACCGGTCGGCGTCGTCGGTCAGATCATTCCATGGAACTTCCCCTTCCTGATGCTGGCCTGGAAGGTGGCGCCGGCGCTGGCGCTCGGCAACACCGTGGTCCTCAAACCCGCCGAATTCACTTCGCTGACCGCACTGCTGTTTGCCGAACTGGCGGCCGCCGCGGGCCTGCCCGCCGGCGTGCTCAACGTGGTCACAGGCGAAGGCGAGACCGGCGCCCTGCTCGTCGATCACGGCGATGTCGACAAGATCGCCTTTACCGGCTCGACCGAGGTCGGCCGCCTCATCCGCGAGCGCACCGCCGGCAGCGGCAAGTCTCTGACACTGGAACTCGGCGGCAAGTCGCCGTTCATCGTCTTCGATGACGCCGATATCGACGGCGCGGTCGAAGGCGTGGTCGACGCGATCTGGTTCAACCAGGGCCAGGTCTGCTGCGCGGGCTCGCGGCTGCTGGTGCAGGAAGGCATCGCGCCGCTGTTCCAGGAGCGGCTGCTGCGCCGGATGTCGACGCTTCGCGTCGGCCAACCGCTCGACAAGTGCATCGACATGGGCGCCATCGTCGCGCCGGTGCAGTTGAGCCGCATCGAGGCACTGGTCAAGCAGGGCGTTGCCGAAGGCGCGACGCTGCACCAGGCGCAGATCGAAATGCCTCAAGGCGGCAGCTTCTATCCGCCGACGCTGCTCAGCGGCGTGCAGTCGTCCTCGACGGTCGCCACCGAGGAGATCTTCGGGCCGGTCGCCGTGTCGATGACCTTCCGCACGCCCGACGAGGCGATCCAGCTTGCCAACAATTCCCGCTACGGCCTTGCGGCAAGCGTCTGGAGCGAGACCATCGGACTGGCGCTCAACGTCGCCGCCAAGCTCGCCGCCGGGGTGGTCTGGGTCAACGCCACCAACCTGTTCGATGCCGCCGTCGGCTTCGGCGGCAAGCGCGAATCCGGCTTCGGACGCGAGGGCGGGCGCGAAGGCGCTTATGAATATCTCAAGCCGAAAGCCTGGCAGGGCCGCAAGCCGCGGGCGATGCCCGCCCTTCCCGCTGCAAAACCGGCCGCCGGCGAATTCGGCATGCCCTCGCTCGACCGCACCGCCAAGCTCTATGTCGGCGGCAAACAGGCACGGCCCGACGGCAATTATTCGCGCAGCATCGTCTCGCCCAAGGGCAAGGTTCTGGGGGAAGTCGGCGAAGGCAACCGCAAGGACATCCGCAATGCCGTTGCCGCCGCCCAGGCAGCCGCCGGCTGGTCGAGCGCCACGGCGCACAACCGGGCGCAGATCCTCTATTACATTGCCGAGAATCTCAGCAGTCGCGCCGACGAGTTCGCAGCCCGCATCGCGGCGATGACCGGTGTATCGTCCGGCAAGGCCGCGGCCGAGGTCGAGGCCTCCATAGAGCGGCTGTTCACCTATGGCGCCTGGGCCGACAAATATGAAGGCGCGGTGCATGTGCCGCCGTTGCGCGGCGTGGCGCTGGCGATGCCGGAGTCGCTCGGCGTGGTGGGCGTTCTGTGTCCGCCGGAAGCGCCGCTGCTCGGCTTCATCAGCCTGGTGGCGCCACTGATCGCCATGGGCAACCGGGTGGTCGCGGTACCGAGCGAGGCCCATCCACTGGCCGCCACCGATTTCTACTCGATCCTGGAAACTTCCGACGTGCCCGCCGGCGTCATCAACATCGTCACCGGATCGACGGACGAACTCGGCAAGGCGCTCGCCACTCACAACGATGTCGATGCCCTCTGGGCCTTCGGCACCGCCGAGCTGTCGGCGATGGTCGAGAAGCTGTCGGTCGGCAACCTGAAGCGGACCTTTGTCGATCACGGCAAGGCCACCGACTGGATGAACCGCGCCGAGGCCGAAGGGGCGCTTTATCTCCGCCGCGCCGTGGATGTGAAGAACATCTGGATCCCCTATGGTGAATAGGCTTCACACCGGCCGGTAGATCCGCTCGGCGGTGGTCCAGAAGATGTCGGCCTGCGCCTTGGCGTCGAAGCTCTCCGTGGCGGCCCGGTGCGCCCGCGTCAGGGCGGCATGGTCGGTCCACAATTTCTCGATCGGAAAATTCGAGCCGAACATCAGCCGGTCGCTGCCGAGGATGTCGACGGCCCTGCCGACGATGAACTTGATCAGTGCCGGATCATTGGCGTGGATGAAGGTGCCGAGGCCCGAGAGCTTGGCCGAGAGGTTCGGGTGCACGGCCAGCTGGCTCAGCCCCGATTCCCAGGCGGCGCGGGTTTCGGGCGCGAGGTCGGTGAGCATCCCGGTGTGGGTGAGGATGAAGTCGGTGTCCGGGTTTTCGCCCACCAGCTCGGCGCCGTCGCGCATCTGCGGCGGAAACAGCTGCAGGTCGAAGGACAGGCCATAGTCCTTGAGCCGCGCCACATTGGCCCGCACCTTGGGATCGAGCACCTGCTCGGCCGACGGGGCAAAGCGGTAGTCCGGGTTCTCGTGCCAGTGCAACTGCATCCGCACGCCGCGGAGCAGCGGGTAGCGCGTGAGCCGGTCGAGCTGGGGCCGGACATCGTCGACCGTCATGTCGGCATAGCCGACGATGGCGTGGGGCCAGCCGGTATGGTCGGCGGTCGCCTGCACCCAGGCCACTTCCTTCTCGAAATCCTGCTTCGCCCAGTTGGTCTGCACATAGACCGCCTTCTCGATGCCGGAGCGGCTCTGGTCCTCGAGAAACTCCTCGATCGGATAGTCGCGCCGGATCGGCTCGTAGGGACCGAAGATGCGCGGCACCATCGGCCCCTTGAGCCAGGGCAGGTCCTCCTGGCGCCAGATGTGGAAATGCGAATCGATGATCGGTTGCGTCATGATGCCCTCCGCCAGAGAGTTTTCGCGTCGGGCGCGGAGCGCGCCAGCGACAGCAGGAATCGGGTGAGTCCGGCGATCGACGAGCCGTCGACGAGGTCGTCGAGCAGCGGCAGGATCGCCTTCAGCGCCGCGGTCTCCGGCCGGAAGCGCGGATCGCCGGCGAGCGGCGTGGCGAGCGACAGCCGATGGGCGCGGGCGGCAAAGCGCTGCACGGCAAGCTGCATGGCCGCCGGATCGCCGCGCTCCAGCGCGTCGGACAGGATCACCACCGACGCGCCGCGGGCAAAGGCCGAGAAGCGCGGCACCGAGAGAAAGGCGAGCAGCGTGGCGCCGATCTGGGTGCCTCCGTCCCAATCGTCGACCAGTTCGGACGCGCGCGCCAGCGCCTGGTCGCGGTCGCGAACCCTGAGCGCGGAGGTGAGCCGGGTGAGCCGCGTGGCGAAGCTGAAGACCTCGGCATGGGGCGCGCCCTGCACCACGGCGTGCGCCAGCCTGAGGTAATCGGCGGTGTGCAGCTTCATCGAGCCCGACACGTCGATCAGCACCAGCAGCCGGCGCGGCACCGTCTGGCGCTTGCGCCAGCGCGGCGACGGGATGTCGCCGTCGGAGCCGAGGATGCTGCGCAGCGAACGCCGCAGGTCGACATGACCGCCGGACGCGGTGCGCACGGTGCGGAAGGATCGGCGCCTGGGCAGGCTGTCGGAGATCCGGCGCTGGAAATTCGTGAGGCGGGAGCGGTCGCTTTGAAGCTCACGGCGACTCAACTGCTCAGCGGCTGACGAGAGTTCGCCGCCGGTCTCGGTCCGCTGGATTTCGAGCTGCTCCTCGATTGCACCCCCGTCATCCTTGATTTCGGTTTCGTCCTCGCCCTCGCCTTCAACGACCGCCGCCGCCTCGCCATAAAACCAGCTGCGGAAATGCGCCTCGAACTCGTCGCGCCTGTCGGGCTGCGGCGCCAGCATCGCCAGCGCCGCCTCGCGGATATCGTCCATCGAACGTGGCCCGAGCAGATACACCGCCTGCATGAAGCCGGTCACCTGTTCGGGCGCCACCGGAAAACCGTGGCGGCGGAGCAGGCGGGCGAAGCCGAAGAGAGGTCTGGCGGCCTGAGGCAAGTCCGATGGGTCCGGGGCGCTGGTCGGGCTCATGACATCGCCGCCTCGACGATGCGGCCCAGTTCCGGCGCGATGTAGCCGAGATCTTCCTCGTCCTTGATCAGCACGCCGATGGCGCGGCGGAAGGCTTCGGGCCAGGGGCTGCCGCCCTTCTCCAGGATGGTGGCGGCATTGGCCCATTCGACCGCCTCGGCAATGCCCGGGGGCTTGGCCAGCGGGCGGGCACGGATGTCGCGCACGGCGCTGGCGACGGCGAGCGCCGTCTGCCGGACGACGTCGCCGGCGCGCAACATGATGATCTCCGCCTCGCGGGCCGCGTCCGGGTAGGCGATCCAGTGATAGACGCAGCGCCGGCGCAAGGCTTCGGCCAGTTCGCGGGTGCGGTTCGACGTCAGCACCACCAGCGGCCGGCTTTTGGCACGGATGGTGCCGCGCTCGGGAATGGAGATCTGGAAATCCGAGAGAAACTCCAGGAGCAGCGCCTCGAATTCATGGTCGGAGCGGTCGATCTCGTCGACCAGCAGCAGCGCTTGTTCCGGCGCCCGCAGCACCTGCATGAGGGGCCGGGCAATGAGGAACCGGTCGTCATAGATGTCGGTCTCGTGCTCTCCGGCCTGGCGGATGGCGAGCAGCTGGCGCTGGTAGTTCCACTCATAGAGTGCGTGCGCTGAATCGATCCCCTCGTAGCATTGCAGCCGCACCAGGTCGCGGCCGAGCGCGGTGGCAATCGCCTTGGCCGCCTCCGTCTTGCCGACCCCGGGCGCACCCTCGAGCAGCAGCGGCTTGCCGAGCCTAATGGCGAGGAAGATGGCGGTCGCCAGGCTCTCGTCGGCGAGATAGGCCGCCTCCGCCAGCCGTGCCGCCACGGCGTCGGGCGAAGCGGCAAGGCTGTCGATTGCCCCGCTTGCCATCATCCGGTCCGCATTTCGCCGGCCTGCGCCTTCAACGCGCGCAGGATGCGCTCGGGCGTGATCGGCATCGAATCGATGCGAACGCCAACCGCGTCGAAAATGGCGTTGGCAAGCGCCGGGATCTGGGGATTGGCGCACATCTCGCCCACGCCCTTGGCGCCATAGGGGCCGTCGGCGGCGGGCCGCTCGATGACGATGGTCTCGGTCGCCGCCAGATCGCCGGGTCCGGGCATCAGATACTGGTTGAAGTCGGTGCCGCCGTGCTCGCGGTTCGGATAATAGGGCTCGGTGGTCTCGTAAAGCGCGTGGCTGATGCCCATCCAGGAGCCGCCGACGAGCTGCTGCTCGACCATCTTCGGATTGAGCGCCCGGCCCACCTCGTAGACATTCTTGACCGAGACCACGGTGACCTCGCCGGTCTCGTCGTCCACCTCGACGTCGGCCACGACGCAGGCATGGGCGTAGCAGGTGGCGGGCTTCATCGCCCCGGTCTCGGTTTCCGGAAACGAGCGCGGCACCAGGAACATGCCGCGGCCGGAGATCGAGCGGCCGCGCTTGAAATGGGCGGCCAGCGCGGTATCGAAGATCGAGATCGACTTCTGCGGCGCGCCCTTGACGTGGATGTTGCCAGTGCCGTCGGTGTCGAGGTCCGAGGCGTTGACCTCGAGTTCGTCCGCCGCCACCTCCAGCATCACCTGGCGCGCCTCCTCGGCCGCCTGCCTGACGGCGTTGCCGATGCGGTGGGTGCCGCGCGAGGCGAATGTGCCCATGCAATGCGGGCCGGTGTCGGTGTCGGCGGTGTCGATGGTCACGAGGTCCGTCGGCACGCCGATGGTCTCGGCGCAGATCTGCGCCATCACCTGCTTGAGCCCCTGGCCGAGATCGACGCTCGACAGCGAGACCATGAAATTGCCGGTCGGCGTCGAGTGCACCAGCGCCTGGCTGGGGTCGCCGCCGAGATTCATGCCGGTCGGATAATTGATCGCCGCCACGCCGCGGCCCTTCCGGATCGCCATCTCAGGCCTCCCTTCCGCGCGAGGACATCGCCATGTATTTCTCCGCCACCGGCCAGTTCGCCACGCGCGAGGCCTCCTGCATGCATTCGATCAGCGCCGCGCCCTCGGTCGGCTGGCGATGCGCCTTGATGTCGCCGTCGCGATAGGCGTTGATGAAGCGGAACTCGAGCGGGTCCATGCCGATGAGCCGGGCGAGCTTGTCCATCTGCACCTCGAGCGCGAAGTCGGCGATGGTGACGCCGAAGCCGCGCATGGCGCTCGACGGCGTGCGGTTGGTGTAGACGCAGTAGGTGTCGATCCAGACATTCGGCACCGTGTAGGGACCGGGATAGTGCGCCGCTCCCTTCTGCGCCCCATAGGGCGAATGTCGGGAGAAGGCGCCGGCGTCGGTGTAGCCGGTGACCTTGCGGGCGACGAGCCGGCCGTCGTTCATGACGCCGTCCCTGAGAATGATCGTCTCGGCGGCGCGCGGCGAGGAGATCTGCATCTCCTCCTCGCGGGAATAGATGAAGGAGACCGGCCGGTTGGTGAGCTTGGCCGCCAGGATGGCGATCGGCTCGACGATGACATCGACCTTGCCGCCGAAGCCGCCGCCCACGGTGCCGCCGACCATGTGCAGCTTGTGTCCCGGCATCTGCAGGATGATCGAGGTGTTGTCGAGGGTGAAGAACATCGCCTGCGTGTTGGTGTAGCAGGTGAAGCGGTCGTTTCCGTCGGGTGTGACGATGCAGCCGGTGGTCTCGGCCGGCGCCTGCTCGATCGGCGAGGAATGATAGGTCTGCTCGAGAATGTGGTCGGCCATGGCGAAGCCGGCGTCGATGTCGCCGAAGCGCACCTTGCGATGGTCGCCGCTGTCATAATGATAGTAATTGCCGGGGTGGTGCTCGTTGACCTCGGGCGCGTCGGGCTTGAGCGCCTCGAGCATGTCGAAGACCGCCGGCAGCACCTCGTAGTCGATCCTGACCTTCGCCGCCGCTTCCTGCGCCGCACGTTCGCTCGTTGCCACCACGGCGACAACCGCCTGGCCCTTCCAGCTCACCTTCCGGTCGGCGAGCACGGTCTCGTCCTCGGGGCCGACCTGGATCAGGATCAGGATGGTGTAGACATTGTGCGGCACGTCCTTGGCCGTCAGAACGCGGATGACGCCCGGATGCTTCTCGGCTTCCGACGTGTCGATGGAGCGGATATTGGCGTGGTGATGCGGGCTGCGCACCATCTTGAGATGCGTGAGGCCCGGAAAGGTGCGGTCGGCGAAGTAGTTGGTCTTGCCGGTGACGTGGCCGGGGAGATCGGAGCGCGGCCGCGACTGGCCGATCTCGTGGAGATCATCCTGACGCTCATCGGCGAAATACTCTTTCCGGATTTCCATGATCGCCTCCTCAGCCTGCGTTCTGCGAATTGGAGCGGGCGGCGGCGAGCACCGCCGCGATGATCGGCTCGTAGCCGGTGCAGCGGCAGACATTGCCGGAGATCGCCTCGATCACGTCCTCGCGGGTCGGGTTCGGGGTGTGGTCGAGCAGCGCCTTGGCGGCCATGATCATGCCGGGGGTGCAGAAACCGCACTGGGCGGCGAAGCCATCCATGATCGCGCGCTGCAGCGGATGCAGCACTCCACCCGCGGCGAGCCCGGCGGTGGTCTCGATGGCTGCACCCTCACAGGTCTGAGCCAGCGTCAGGCAGCTAAGGCGCAACTCGCCGTCGACGATCACCGAGCAGGCGCCGCAGGTGCCCTGCTGGCAGCCGCCCTTGGGAGAGGTGTCGCCCATCGTGTCGCGCAGCGCGTGCAGCAGCGTCGTGCCGCTCTCGATGAACTCGGCCCGCTCCTCGCCGTTGAGTGTAAATTGAACCGGAACCCTGGCCATTCTTCCTCCTCCTGCCGCAGGCCCCGAGGCCGCGGCGATCTCTCCCAGACGCCTCTCTCAGCCGAGCAGCAGCCGCCTGAAATGCACCGGCAACACTTCGGCCCGGTACCAGGCGCTGGCGATCGGATCGGTGATCGGATCGGTTCCCTCGCCGATGGCCGCGACGGCTGCGGCGATGCCCTCGCGGGTCAGCCTGCTGCCCACGAGCGCCCGTTCGGCGGCAGCCGCGCGCATCGGCCGCTCGGCCATGCAGCCGAGCGCGATCCGCGCCGTCTGCACCGCGCCGGCGCCGTCGGTGTCGATCAGCGTGGCGATCGAGAGCACCGAGACACCCTTGGGCTTGACGCGCGAGACCTTGAGGAACCTGAAACTGCCGGCGGGGGGCACGGCAAAGCTGACGGCGGTGACGATGTCGTGCCCGGACGGCGTGCCGTTGCCGGCGATGAAGTCCGCCATCGGCATGTCGCGATCCGTAAAATGCACCGTGACATCGAGCGCCAGCAGCGCCACGGCAAAGTCTCCATAGGGCGCGGGCGCATGCAGATTGCCGCCGACGGTGGCCATGTTGCGGATTGCCGGGCCGCCGACCGCCTTCGCCGCGCGCACCACGTCGCCGAGATCGCGGCGGCGGGCAATCGTCGCCATGGTCACCGAAGCGCCGATGCGCACCCGGCCGTCCGCGTGGTCGATCGATGACAGGGCCGGGTCGGTGGCCCGCACATAGCCGGTGACCGAAATATCGCCCTCGTTGACGGCTCGCACCACCAGCGTGCCGCCGCCGAGATAGCGCGCGCCGCCCGACCTGAGCGCCGCCGAGGCGTCCTTGACCGTCGAAAACGTCTGCAGGGAGAGCGACATGGCGAAACTCCTCGGGTCGGTTCAGGCCTTTGCGGTGAAGTGGTCATGCAGGGCGTTGAAACCGCCCTGGAACACATTGGCGCCCATGCCGGCGGCCATTTCGTCGGCCTTTTCCGCAGGCGCGTCAAAACTGGAAGACCATTCCGCGTAGGTCCGGTCGCCATCGGTGATGCGGCGCAATTGCAGCGTCGCGGTGTGATTGCTGATTGGCGCCGGGTGCTCGATGATCGAGTAGCTGACGAGGAAATCCTCGTCGGAAAATGCCGTCAGCTTCTCGCGAATTTTCGGACCGCTTGCCAGCGTGAAGTTGCGCACGCAGCCGATCTCGGTGGCCGGCTTGCCGTCTTCGATATGGCTCTCGACCATGCGCGGATGCCAGGACGGCAGGCCGTTGAAGTCGCGGATGCGGGCCCAGACCTGTTCGACCGGTGCGTCGATGACGCTGGAGATGGTGACGTTCGCCATTGAATGATGCCCTCGCGATTTCCGATGCGGCAAGACTAGGCCCGGCGGACCGGGGCTGCTTATCAATGCGTCTTGGAGGCTTATCCCTCAGTCGGAAAATCCGCGGCTGCGGCGGTCACCAGGGCGCGCGCGCCGCCTCGCGGTACTGGATCGGCGGCACACCGACATGGTCGCGGAAGAAGCGCGAGAAGTTTCCCGGCGTGGTGAAGCCGAGATTGCAGGCCACCGAGATCAGCGAGTCCTGCGAGGTCTGCAGCTGGCGGCGCGCCTCCTCCATCCTCAAAGTGTTCCAGTAGACATTCGGCGTGAGCTGCATCTGCTCCTTGAACAGCGAGAAGAAATGCGCCCGCGACAGCCCGACCTTGCGGGCGACGTCATCGAAGCAGATGCGCTCGCAGATGTTGGCCTGCATCAGTTCGATCGCCTTGCGGACCCGAAAATCCCGGCTTGCGCCGGCACCGTAGCCGCGTGGCGCGCGTCTTCGTCCAGGCTCGGCGGCGTCGAAGAGGCAGTCGATGAAGCGTTCGATTTCGTAGTCGACGAGATCGCCAAGACCGGACTCGTCGCAGAGATTGTCGAAGAGGTGCCGGGCTGCGCGATGAAGCCAGGCGTCCATGGGAATGGCGGGATCGGCAAACAGCGGCGCACCGGCCGGCAGGCCGCGGCGCAGCCGCGCCCAGTCGGGATCGATGTAGAAGGCAAGAAACAGGCCCGGGCGGCCGTCCGAGGCAAAGGCATGGCTGTGCGGCTCGAGCGAGTTGATGCCCACCGCCAGGCCCGGCCCGAGCGCCACCGGCTGGTCCCCGACCGTCATCCTTCCGGTCGCGCCCTCGAGCCAGATGATCACATGGGCCTCGGGATGGGCGTGGGTGACCAGGTCGCTCATCACGTTGAGCACGGACACATGGCCGAATCCGCCCCGAAAGAGCTTGATCGATGACATCGGCTGTTCCTCCCGAGGCGCGTCCTCCCGCGCCTCACCGGAAATCTTGGTCCTGCCAGCCGTCAACGTCAAGCCGCATGATGGGACGACGACAGCCAGCGCTCGCGTCAGACCGCAATGGCGCGGCCCAGCGACCAGTCGCCCGCATTGCTCAGGACCAGCTCCGGATCCTGATATTGCTCGCAGAGAATTTGCTTGTAGCAGGCGCCTTCGGCGGCGCGGTCGAGCGGCGCGTCGGCGCCGGTCATTTTCTGAAGAGCAATCGCCAGCGCATCCACAGAGCCGGAGCCCTCGTCGAACTGTGCCTTGCGGCGCCAGACCAGGTCGTGCGGCAGCAGGTCGTCGCAGGCCTTGCGCAGGATCCATTTCTCCGTCGTCGGCCCGGTACGGTCCGGATTGTCGGCATCGGTTCGGCGCAGTTTCAGGGTCGCCGGAATAGACTGGGCAAAGGCGACCAGCTCGCGGTCGAGGAACGGCGTTCGCGCTTCGAGGCTCTCGGCCATGGTGATGCGGTCGACCCGCAAGAGGTTGATGTTGTGCATGGTGCCGAGCGAGCGGGTGAGTTCGTCGGCCAGTTCGCGCGGGCGATCGACATAGCCGTGATGATAGGTGTAGCCGGCAAACAGCTCGTCGGCCCCCTCGCCGGTCAGCACGGCCTTGACATGCCTGCGCGCCAGCCTGGCCACAAAATGCGTCGGCACTGCGGAGCGGACCAGATCGGTGTCGGCGCTTTCGAGATGGTAGATGACATGCGGCAGCACTTCCGCCACGTCCTCGGGCGTGAAGGCGCGCTCGAAATGCTCCGAGCCGATATGCCCGGCCACGCGGCGGGCTGCGATCAGATCGGCGCTGCCCTTGAGCCCCACGGCAAAGGTCTTGAGCCGCCTGCCGCGGCGCGCCAGCTGCCGGGCGGCGATCGCCGCGATGATGGAGCTGTCGAGCCCGCCGGAAAGAAACGAACCCACCTCGACGTCGGCGACCATCCACTTGCGCACCGCCTCCTCGAGCACCAGCCGCAATTCCTTCCAGACCGCCTGTTCGTCGATGCCATCCTCGGCGCGGCCCGCGCCCTGCGGGATGCGGAACCAGCGCTGCAGCCCGGTGACGCTGTCGAGCGTCGAGCCCGCCGGCACGGCCTCCACCGCGTCGACGCCGATGCCGTCGAAGGCCTTGATCTCGGAGGCAAGCGCGATGCCATCGCCGATGCGGGCAAAATAGAGCGGCTTGATGCCGAGCGGATCGCGGGCGGCGATGATGCGCTCGGGCGTCGCCAGCACGAAGGAGAACATGCCGTCCAGCCGTGTCACCCAGCGCAGGATGTCGGAACGGTGGAGATGCAGGATGGTCTCCGAGTCGCTGCTGGTGCGGAACCGGCCTTCGCCGAGAATGGCGCGCAGGTCGGTGTAGTTGTAGATCTCGCCGTTGACGACGAGCATGTCCTCGTCCTGGTGCATCGGCTGGGCGCCGTTTTCCGGCCCGATGATCGACAGCCGGCAATGGGCCATGATCACCGGCGCGTTGCCGGCGCTTATCACGTCGACCGCGTCGGGACCGCGATGCGCGATCTTGTCGATCATGCGCCTGGCCAGCGCCTCGTCACCGCATCTCCAAAGGCATACGAATCCACACATAAGCCAGCCTCTCCTCAAACACCGCGGACGCGGCGATCAAGTTGTAGGAGCAAGCGGACCGCGTCGGCAAGCCGGCCAGTCAAGCCACCGACAGATTCTCCGATCAGAACCTGAGCGACAGGCAGGACATGCCGCCGTCGAGCTTGGCGCACTCCGAATTGTCGATCTCGCGCACATCGTAGCCTGCGGCGCGAAGCTTCGCCGCCGTGGCCGGAAACCCCGCCGCCATCAGCACGAGGCGGTTGAAGCGGATGGCATTGGCCGCCGCCTCCTCGCCGTCGGCGGTGAAGACCACATCGTAGCCCTCGAAGCAGCCCGAGGCGGCGAGCCGCCTCGTGGACAGGATGGTGTTCGGGCCGATCAGCGAGCAGTCGGTCTTGAAGTGCAGCACGCCTTCCGGCGTGAACACCTCGCGCACGGCGTAGCCCCAGCGGCCGGCGAGCCGGGAGAGTTCGGCAACCCCCGCCGCATCGGTGCGGGCCGAGCGGCCGACGAGGATTTCGCGCGACGTGGTCAGGATGTCGCCGCCCTCGATGGTGCCGGGACCTTCGATCGCGACCACCTCGTCGTAGAGTGCGCGCAGCGTCGGCGCCATCTCAGCCACTTCGCCGGCGCGGCTTTCGGCGCCCGGACGCATCAGGATGGCGCCCTCATGCAGGCAGAGCGCCGTGTCCTCGACGAACACCGAATCCGGAAACGCCTCCAGCGGCGGCAGCTCGATCACCTCGGCGCCGGTCTCGCGCAGGGTGGCGACATAGCTCGCATGGGCGGCGAGCATGCGCTCGAGATCGGGCGTGCCGAGATCCTCGGCGCGCAAACCGTCGATGATGCTGCTCCCCGGCTTGCGGGTGACAGCGCGGGTGAATTCATAGGAATGGTCGGTCATGCATATGCCTCGTCGGGGCCGCGTCGGCGGCGTTGGCTTCGGGTCAGTCCATCACGATTTCGATCATCGCCGGCCCGGTCAGGACTTCGGCGTGCTTCAGGGCTTCGGCAAGAGCCGTGGGTGTCATGGCACAGCGCTGGAACGGCATGGCGCAGGCGGCCGCGATATGGCCGAAATCCGGCGGCGTCGGGTCGCAGCCGATCACGGTGACACCGGCCTCGGCCATCGCCGAGGCGATCTCGCCATAGGCATGGTTGTTCCAGATGATGAACAGGATCGGCAGTTTCTCGTCCACGGCCGTCATCAGTTCGGGGAGCGTGAACTGCGCGCCGCCGTCGCCGGTGATGCAGATGACGCGCGCGCCGGGATCGGCGAGCGCCGCACCGATCGCGGCGGGAATTGCATAGCCCAGCGCCCCATAGCCGGTGGCGGCGTTGAACCAGCCGCCCGGCCGATCGTGGTCGTAGTAGAGATTGCCGGCATAGACGGGCTGCGTCGAATCGCCGACCAGGATCGCGTCGGGCACGGCGGTGCGGATGGTGTCGAGCAGGTCGACCTGCGCGCGCATGGCCCCGCCGATCTCGGCCCTTGCCGCGGCGCGGGCGGACTCGGCGCGTTGGGCGCCGGCAGCGCTCGCCACCCGGTTGCCCAGAGCATCGAGCAGCAGCGGCAGGACCGCTTCCACCTTGCCGCGGAGGGCGTGGCTTGCGGGGTGGCGCGCGAGTTGGTCGGCGCTGACATCGACGCGCACCAGGCCCCTGAACTCCGGCACGCCGCCCGCCTGGTACATGTCGTACTCGGTGGGGCCGAATTCGGTGCCCAGCGCCAGCACCACGTCGGCGTCGCGGATGAGATCGCGCACCGCCTCAAGGCAGGGACTGGCCGGCACGCAGAGCGGGTGGCGATGCATCAGGCCCCGGGCATTCGCGGTCTGGATGACGGGAGCGTCGAGCCGCTCGGCCAGCGCCGTGAGCGTCGCATCGGAGTGCTTGGCGCCGCCGCCGGCCAGGATGACCACCTTGCCGGCCGAGGCCAGCGACCGGGCGGCGGCGGCAATGGCCTCCGTCTCCGGTATCGGCGCCTGGCCGGGCACCGGCGCCCGGGCGCCGGCGCCGTGGTCGAGCTTCATCACGTCGGTGGGAATCTCGATATGCACCGGCCCGCCGCGCGCATGGGCGAACAGCTCGAACGCATGGTCGAGCGCCGGCATGAGCCCGGCCTCCGCCTCGATCCGGGTCGAGCTCCGCGCCACCAGCGCCGTCATGCCACGCTGGTCGGGCAGTTCGTGAAGATGGCCGAGCTGCCTGCCGAGCGTGGCGCGGGCGTTGACGCCTGAGATCACCAGCATCGGCACGCTGTCGGCGCGCGCCTGCGCCATCGGCGTCAGGCAGTTGGTGAGCCCGGGCCCGGTGATGACGAAGGCGACGCCGGGCTTGCCGGACACCCGCGCATAGCCGTCGGCCATGAAGCCCGCGCCCTGCTCGTGGCGCGCAGTGACGTGGCGGATCGCGGAGCCCGCCAGCCCGCGGTAGAGCTCGACGGTGTGGACACCCGGGATGCCGAAGACGACCTCGACCTCACGGGCTTCGAGAGCGTGGACCAGGGCTTCGCCGATGGTGGTCATGATGCGGCCTTGAGCTTGACGGCGGAACGGGCATGCGAGGCGATGCGCAGGCAGGCCTCGCCGATCGGGTCGTCCCCGGCGGTCAGGGCCAGCCGCACCCAGTCCTTGAGCTGCTCGCCGAAGGAGGACCCCGGCATCACCGCCACGCCGGCGGTCTCGAGCAGGTCGAAAGCGTAGTCATGGCCCGACATTCCGGTGGCGGCGACATTGAGCAAAGCGAACATGCCGGCCTGCGGTCGGTTGACCTTCAGTCCGGCGACGCCGTCGAGACTGTCGAACAGCCGGTCGGCGCGTGCGGCAAACCGCCTGCGCATGCCTTCGGCAACCGGCGACGGCGCCGATACCGCGGCGGCGGTCATGTCGGCAATGAAGGGCTGGCTGCCGAACAGCATGGTTTCCGACAACGGCAACAACCGGCTTGCGAACTCGGCCGGACCGACGCACCAGCCGCTGCGAAAACCGGGGGCGGCGTGCGATTTGGAAATCGAGGACACCGCCACCACCCGGTCCGCGAGCTCCGGCAAGGCCAGCGGAGAGACGAATGTCGCCCCGTCGAACACCAGTTCCTCATAGACCTCGTCGGAAATGATCCAGAGATCGTGCTTGAGCGCCAGGGCGCCGATTTCGGCGATGTCCCCGGCGGTGAGGATGGCGCCGGTCGGATTGTGCGGCGTGTTGATCAGAATCGCCCGACTTCTTGGCGTGATGCGCGCCTCGATATCGGCGGCCGACAGCCGGAATCCGCGCTCCGCCCGGAGCGGCACAGGCACCGCGCGGGCGCCGTGGGCGGTGATGACGCCTTCATAGGTGGCATACATCGGATCGCCGACGAGCACCTCATCGCCCATCTCCACCAGCCCGCTGAAGACGGTATAAAGCGCAGTCTGGGTGCCCGGCAGGCACAGGAACTGGTCGCCGCCGATCGGCCTGCCTGTGGAGCGGGTGTAGCGTTCGGATAGCGCCGCCAGCAGTTTCGACTCCCCGCGCCCGTTCGAATAACCGGTGCGTCCGGCCTGCATCGCGGCGGCGGCGACATCCATCAGCGACGCGGGCGCCGGCACATCGGGCTCGCCGATCGTCAGCTCGACAATGTCGCGGCCCTGGCGCCGGAGCTCGCGGGCACGGGCGTGGATGGCCCATTTCTCGCCGCCAAGGCCCGCCAGGCGTTCGGTCACGGATGCATATTTCATGGTCGCCTCGCAGATGTGATGAGATCAAGTCCGAGGATGGCGCCCACCGACGCCAGCCCCACCTCAGGCAATTCGCCCGCTTCGAAACTTTCTGGAAGTGCGCCGCCTTCCAGCCAGAGACCGTCGATGACCGCATTGCAGGCAATCGCCGATCTGCGCAGCAGCCCCTTGTCGCAGGGCTTGCCGGCCTCCTCGAGCGCCGCGCCGATAAGGCCTTCGAGCTGGTCGCGAAACTCCAGATAGGTGTGCGCGTGGATGGCGCGCATGGCCGGGTCGCGCTGCACCAGATGGATGAAGCCGGCCCACAGCGCCACCGCCTGGGCATCGACGACCGGCGGCGTCAGACCCGCTGTGACAAACGCAGCCAGCCTCAGGACGGCGCTCGCGTGGTCCTCCTCCAGCACCACGCCGGTGGCGTCGGTCAACAGTTCCATGTGGCGCTCGTAGGCTGCCCCGAGCAGCTCCTCCTTGGAGGAGAAATAGTGGCGGATCAGGCCCTGGGTCACGCCCGCCGCCTCGGCGATGTTGCGCACGGTCGCTGCCTCGGGACCGCCGCGCGCGATCAGCGACAGCGTCGAGGCAATCAGCGCCTCGCGACGCTGGTCGGCAGGTTCGCGTCTGAATTTGCGCCGCATCTCTTTTCGGACTGATTCCTGGTTGAACGTTTATTATACGCTTGCATAATTTCAAAATGCTGACCTTAATACAATCGAAATTTGGAGGGACGGGATGAATTCGTCGCCAGCGCGCGAAACCGCATCGGGCACCGGGGCAGGAACCGAAGCCATCCGCATCGAGGGGCTGCGGAAGTGCTTTGGTGAGCTGGAAGTGCTCAGGGGCGTGTCGCTGACCGCCCACAAGGGCGATGTGGTGGCGATCATCGGCGGCAGCGGCTCGGGCAAGTCGACGCTTTTGCGCTGCGTCAACTTTCTCGAGACGCCCTCGGGCGGACGCATCGTCATCAACGGCGAAGACATCAAGATGCGCGCCGACGGCACGCCCACCCACCGCAAGCAGATCGAGAAGGCCCGCACGCGGCTTGGCATGGTGTTCCAGTCCTTCAACCTGTGGACCCACCGGACGCTCCTGGAAAACGTCATCGAAGTGCCGGTGCATGTGCTCGGCGTGCCGAGGGCGGAGGCGATCGAGCGGGCCCGCACGCTGCTGGCGCGGGTCGGGCTGTCCGAGAAAGCCGACACCTATCCGGCCTTCCTGTCGGGCGGCCAGCAGCAGCGCGCCGCGATCGCCCGGGCGCTCGCCATCGAGCCCAGCGTGATGCTGTTCGACGAACCCACCAGCGCGCTCGATCCGGAGCTGGTGGGCGAGGTGCTGTCGGTGATCCGCGATCTCGCCGCCGAGGGGCGAACCATGCTGCTCGTCACCCACGAGATGAAATTCGCCCGCGAGGTGGCAAGCCACGTCATCTATCTGCACAACGGCATCATCGAAGAGGAAGGCCCGCCGGAGGCCGTCTTCAGTGCGCCGAAGTCGGAACGGCTGAAGCAATTCCTGCAAACCGTTGCCTGAGCAGCGGACAAACAACCAGAGAGGACGAACCATGACTTTCAAATCCATCGCCGCCGCCAGCCTGCTGGCACTCGCCGCGTCGCTTGGCGCCGCCAGCGCCGAGCAGATCAAGGTCGGCATCGCCGCCGAACCCTATCCGCCCTTCGCCTCGGCGGACGCCGCCGGCAACTGGACCGGCTGGGAGGTCGAGATCATCGGCGCCGTCTGTGGCGCCGCCAAGCTCGATTGCGCGATCACGCCGGTGGCCTGGGACGGTATCATTCCATCGCTGACCGGAAAGCAGATCGACGTGATCATGGCCTCGATGTCGATCACCGACGAGCGCATGCAGAGCATCGATTTCTCCGACATGTATTACAACACCCCGGCCGTCATCGTCGCCGCCAAGGATTCCGACATCAAGCCGACGCCGGAAGGCCTCGCGGGCAAGATCCTCGGCATTCAGGCCTCGACCACCCACCAGGCCTATGCGCAGGCGCATTTCGAGGGCAAGACCGAGCTCAAGGTCTACCAGACCCAGGATGAGGCGAACCAGGACCTGATCGCCGGCCGCATCGACGCCACCCAGGCAGACTCGATCGCGCTCGCCGATTTCGTCAACAGCGAAGCCGGCGCCTGCTGCGAGATCAAGGGCGCTGTCGCCAATGATCCGGCCATTCTCGGTGCCGGCGTCGGCGCTGGCCTGCGCAAGGGCGACGAAGATCTGAAGGCCAAGATCAACGAGGGCATCGCCGCCATTCTCGCCGACGGCACCTACGACAAGATCACCTCGAAGTACTTCACGACCAGCATCTACAGCAAGTAAGGCTGCCCGTGTCGCACCTCGTCGAGACCCTCGGTCTCGCCAGCAGCCTTCAATTGCTGTCTCTTTCGCCCCCCGGTTGGGGGGCGAACTTGCTGCGCGGTCTCGTCAATTCGCTGCAGATCGCCTTTGGCGCCTTCGGCTTCGGCCTGGTGATCGGATTGTTCGGCGCCTACGGCAAGCTCTATGGCGGTCCGGTGGTGCGCGACCTGCTCGCCGTCTACACCACCGTGATCCGCGCCGTTCCCGAGCTGGTGCTGATCCTGATCCTCTATTACATCGGCACCGACCTCATCAACCAGATGGCCGCAGCACTGGGCTATGGCCGGGTCGAGATCAACGGCGTCGTCGCCGGCATCTGGGTGCTCGGCATCGTCCAGGGCGCCTATGCCACCGAAATCCTGCGCGGCGCCATCCTGGCCGTGCCGCCGGGGCAGATCGAGGCGGCGCGCGCCTATGGCATGCCGCCGTTCATGCTGATGCGGCGGGTGACGATCCCGGCGATGATGAGCTTCGCCATTCCGGGACTCGCCAATCTCTGGCTGATCGCCACCAAGGACACGGCCCTGCTCGCCGTCGTCGGCTTCAACGAGCTGACGCTGGAAACCAAGCAGGCGGCGGGCTCGACGCGGGCCTATTTCACCTTCTTTCTTGCAGCCGGCGCGATCTATCTCGCCGTCACGCTGATCTCCGGCGTCGCCTTCAAACGCATCGAACGCTGGGCCCGCAAGGGTCAGCCCTCGCTCAGGAGTGGCGGCGCATGACCGCGCTCCGCCCGCTGCTCGTGCCGCACCGGATCGTCATGATGCTGGTGGCGCTGGGCATCGTCGCTTGGTGCGCGGTGTCGATGCGCTGGGACTGGATCCCGAGATACTCCGGCCTCGCGCTCGAAGGCCTGTGGCGGACGATCTGGCTGCTGGTGGTCAGCAGCGTTCTCGGCATGCTGCTCGCCATCCCGCTCGGGCTCGCCCAGGCCGTCGGTCCCTGGTATCTGTCAGCGCCGGCCAAGGCCTTCTGCACCATCATCCGCGGCACGCCGCTGTTGCTGCAGATCTGGCTGCTTTATTACGGCCTCGGCTCGCTGTTTCCGCAGTTTCCGGCGATCCGCAACAGCGAATTGTGGCCCTATCTGCGCCAGGCCTGGCCCTATGCGGTGCTGGCGCTGACACTGTCCTTTGCCGGCTACGAGGGCGAAGTGATGCGCGGCGCGTTTTCGGGCGTCGCCCGCGGACAGATCGAGGCGGCGCGCGCCTTCGGCATGCCGCGCCGGACGATCTTCCGCCGCATCTGGCTGCCACAGGCCATCCGCAACGCGTTGCCGACCCTGGCCGGCGAGACCATCCTGCAATTGAAGGCGACGCCTCTCGTTGCCACGATCACCGTCATCGACATCTACGCCGTGGCCTCGAGGGTCAGACAGGACACCTTCATCGTCTACGAGCCGCTGCTGCTGCTCGCGGTCATCTACATGGTCATCGCCGGCGCGATCGCTCTCGCCTTCAAGCGCTTCGAGCTGCGGATTCCGGCGCGCGCGCGCTGAATGGCTTTCGCGGATCAGCCGATCAGCGTCAGGCAGGAGGCCAGCAACGCGGTGGCGGCGAGAACAAAAATCCAGTCGCCCCGGCCGATCCGGGGCGCCGAGAGAAAGGTTCGCGGCGCATTGCGCGAGAGCCCCCTCGCTTCCATGGCCATCGCCGATCGGCCGGCGCGGCGGATGGCATAGGCGAGCAGCGGCACGACCAGCGACGCGGCCTCGGCCGGTCCCGGTATCCGGCGCGGCAATCGGCCCTCGCGCATGGCGCGGGCCAGCCGGATCTGCTGAGCCTCGCGCCCGAGGTCGGGAACCAGCTGGATGGCCGCGAACAGGGCGAAGCCGATCTGCGGCGGCAGGCGCCAGTGGATCATCAATGCCTTGACCAAGGCGCCGGGATCGGTGGTCAGCCCGAAGACGGCCGAGACCATGCCGCAGGCGACGGCGCGGGCAAACAGCACCAGTCCGGCGGACACGGCCGGGGAGGAAAACGCCTGTTCGGCCGCCATGCGCACGGCGAAATCCGACTCCTGCCGGAACAGGATGCTCGTGGTGAGAAAGCCGAAGCCGAACAGCGCGAAGGGCACCATCACCAGGAGCACGAACAGCGGCGACCGCCGCTCCAGCACGATGAGCGCGGCGGACGAAAGGGCGATCGTCATCAGCTGGAAGCCGAGGTCGAAGACGACGATGGAGGCCGCGATCCAGGCAAGGCAGACCAGAAGCTTCGGCAGCGGATGCAGGCCGCTCAGCATCGGTCGGTCCCGGCGCGGTGGCGCTTGCCCTCCACCCAGTCGAGCATCGGCAGCACCTCCGGGGCGCGCAGTCCGGCATCGGCAAGCAGACCCGCCTGATGGAAGATCTGCACGGGCTCCGCATCGGCGCTCACCGCGCCGGCCTGGAGCACGGCCGCCCGGTCGCAGACCTTCAACGCGAAATCCAGGTCGTGGGTGATCACGGCAAGCGCTCGTCCGGCGGCTGCCAGGCGGCGGATGTGGCGCGCGACGGTCCGGGTCGAGGCGGCATCCAGTCCGGAAGTGGGTTCGTCGAGCACCAAAAGCGGCCAGCGGTCGCTGACCGTCAGCGTGGCGAGCGCCAGCCGCCGCTTCTGCCCCTGCGACAGCTCGAAGGGATGCCGGCCGGCCACCTCCCCCAGCCCCCAGTCCTCGAGAGCCTCCGCCACCGCTCTCGCAGAGTCATCGGCAGACGCCCGCCTCACCTCGTCGCGCACCGAGGCTTGCGTGAACTGGTTCTCCGGGTTCTGGAACGCCATGCCGCCCGCCGGCCCGTGGCGCCGGCCGCCCCTGAGCCGCAGCAGGCCGGCAAGACTGCCGCCGAGCGTGGATTTTCCCGCCCCGTTGGCGCCAAGGATCCCCAGCACCTCGCCGCTGCAGACCGCAAGCGAGATGCCGGACAGGACCACCGGCCCGAACAGCGGCGCGCAGCAGGCCTGCTCGAGCCGCGCCACCGGTCCACCGCGGCGCAGGTTCACCGCCGGCAGCGCATCCCGCGCGATCGGCTCGACGGCCCGAAAGGCGCGGTGCCGGTCCGCCCCGCGAAGGCCATCGAGCCAGGAGATGAGATCGTCGTTGCCCGCGGGCGGGCGCGGCGCGGCAAGCCCTGCCCGCATCAGAGCGCGGTCGAACCGGCTCACCAGCGGGGTCCAGATGCCGAGATCCTCGAGCCGGTCGCCGTGGTCGCGGAACACCGGCCCCGGCGGCCCCTGCACGAGCACCGCCCCGTCGCGGTCGAGCACCACGACACGGTCGACGTGGCGGATCATGCCGTCGAGCCGATGATCGACGACCAGCACCGTGCGCAGGCGATCACCGCCGAGCAGCAGCGCGATCATCCGCGCGGCGACCGCCGGGGCGAGACTGGCGGTGGGTTCGTCGGCGACGAAGATCGGCGCGTCCGCGGCGAGCGTCGCTGCCAGCGCCACCATCTGCCTTTCGCCGCCCGACAGGGTGGAAATGCGCCGGCTGCGCCAGTTGTCCGGCAGGCCAACGCTCGCCATTGCCGCGGCCACGCGGCGGCCGATGTCTGCCGCAGGCCGGGCCTCGTTCTCCAGGGCGAAGGCGATCTCGTCCTCGACGCTGAGCCCGCACAGGGTCTGCTCGGCGTCCTGGAACAATTGCGAGACGGTCCGCGCCCAGTGGGACGGCGGATGGGCGGCGACCGACACGCCGTTGAGCGTTACCGAGCCGCTGACCGCGGCGGGCACGGATTGCGGGATGAGGCCGGTGAGCGTCTGCAGCAGGGTCGATTTTCCCGAGTCCGACGGCCCCAGCAGCAGCAGCCGTTCGCCCGGCGCCAGGCCGAGCGACACCGGCCCGACCGCATCCCGCGCCGCATAGGGGTAGCGGACCCGGACCTCGTCCCAGCAGGCGTGCGCACCGGTCATCGGATCACGCGGCGGCGGCGCGCCTGTCGTGGTCTATCGCAAGCCCCGACAGCACGCCGGTCCTGTACAGGGCCTGGACGATGAGATGACCGAGCAGGCCCCCGAGCAGGGCGCCGCTTGCGCAGCGCAGCACGAACATGACCACGAGCAGGGTCGGAGCGAGCGCGCCGTAGTCGAAGCGGATCCAGGTGTAGGCGAAGGAGAAGACCGCCGCCCCGACACCCGCCGCCATCAGCACGGGCAGACGATAGCTGCGCCAGCGCGTGGCGGCAAACACCGCCTCGGCGCCCGCGCCCTGCACCAGTCCGGTGACCAGCAGCAACAATCCGGCGGGACTTCCGAGCAGGATCTGCACCGCCGCGGACAGCACCTCCGAGGCGAGCGCGACACCCGGCTTGCGGATGATGGCGGCCGCTATGATGGAGACGATGAACCAGAAGCCCATGACCACATCCATGGTGACGGAGCCGAAGACGGCCTGGGCGATCAGCCACACCTGCACCCAGCCGAGATAGAGCACGCCGAAGACGGCGCCCAGAACGGCAACGATCATCGTTTCTCGCATGGTCCAGATGCTGGACGGATTCGCGGTGGCGGGAGTCATGGCTACACCTCTTGATGGCTGGTTTGGGAGAGAGAGAGAGAGAGAGAGAGAGTTCGCCGGTCAGGCGGCGCTGGGACTGTTGGCCGAAACCGTCACGTCCAGCGCCACATGGCCCGCACCGGCGCCGAAGCGGGTGAAGGCTTCCGACAGCGTGGCGAAGACCGGTCCGGCATCGCCGCTGAGCTTGGTGCAGAAGTTCTTCGAGCGGTCGAAGACGCCCGACGATTTCAGGAACTCGATGCAGCCGTAGATCTCGTCCATGTGGTGGCCGGCGCCTAGCGGGTAGAGAGAAAACTGCGCCGCCACCTGTTGCCCGGTCAGCCCGGAGCCCGCCACCGCCGCACGCGCAGCGTAGATGCGCTCGCCGAGCGGCCGGCCATCCGGACCATCGCTGATCGGCGTGCAGACGGGATCATCGGGCTCTCCGGGACAGCCGCGCGACACGGCGGCCGAGAGCACGCAGTGCACGCCGCTGCCGGCGGCGCTGAGGAGAAGGTCGCGCATGGCCGGAAACAGGATTTCCGGCGGGCCGACCAGCAGGGTGGAGATATCGTCGGTTTCGATGCGGAGGCGATCACGCCAGGCATCAAGCGCGCCGATGGCGCCGAAGATCACGCCGACAAAATCGTCGGACATCGGATACAGAGACACCTGTGCGCCGGAAAACATCGTCACCTCGCTCCGCTGGCATTACCCAGATCAGCTATAGGGTCCGCGAACTGGCGTTCGACATCTCAGCCCCGGCAATACGGAGCACCCCTGTTGTTCGGTCAGACTATTGGCTTTGCCGTGGAAAGCAAGACCGAAAATGAAAACCGCAATCATTTCAACATTGCCAGGGCCACTAGGCGCGACCGCCGGCCCCGGGCTCAGGCCGGCACCACCCTGCCGCTCCGGTTGCGCGACCTGACCAGGATCAGGCCGATGATGCCGATATTGAGGAAATTCCAGGCAATGCCGTTGATGAAGGCCGCCTGGTAGGAGCCGGTCAGGTCGTAGATCCAGCCCGACATCCAGCCGCCGATCGCCATGCCGACGATGGTGGCCATGATGACGAAGCCGACCCGGGCGCCGGCCTCTTTCGCCGGCAAATATTCCCGCACGATAATGGCGTAGCTCGGCACGATGCCGCCCTGCGACAGGCCGAAGACCAGGCTTACCACATAGAGCGAGGCCAGTCCGTCGAAGGGCAGGTAGAGAAACAGCGCGATGCATTGCAGGGTCGAGCCGATCAGCAGCGTCATCACGCCGCCCAGCCGGTCGGCGATGACCCCCGAAGCCAGCCGCGAGACCACGCCGCCCATCAGCATCAGCGACAGCATCTCGGCGCCGACGGTCGGGCCGTAACCCAGATCGGCGCACAGCGAGACGATGTGGACCTGC
Source organism: Hoeflea marina (assembly GCF_003182275.1). Classification (GTDB taxonomy): domain Bacteria; phylum Pseudomonadota; class Alphaproteobacteria; order Rhizobiales; family Rhizobiaceae; genus Hoeflea; species Hoeflea marina. The sequence goes on along the minus strand of NZ_QGTR01000002.1, from coordinate 92,879 downwards.
GGCATCGACATGGCGACGCAGCAGCCGACTCCCGCCAGCGCCAGCAGCCATTGCAGCATGCGCGGCGAGAAGCTGACGGAGCGCGCATTGGTCCTGGACATGGTCTCGGCGTGAAGCGAGGCGGCTTCGGGAATGCGCCGCTTGAGCATCAGCGCCAGCGGCACCACCAGCACCACCGTCAGCACCGCCAGCACGTAATAGACCGTACGCCAGCCGTGGTCGGCCAGGATGCCGCTCAAAAGGATCGGCCAGATGGCGCCGGAGAGATAATTGCCGCTGGCCGCCACGCCGACGGCAATGCCCCGACGCCTGTAGAACCAGTGCGAGATGTCGGCGATCAGCGGGCCGAAGCTGGCGGCGGTGCCGAAGCCGATGACGAACTGCACGGCGGCAAGCATGACGACGCTCGAACTGACACCGGCCAGAACATAGCCGAAGGCGATGGTCAGCGCCGAGCAGATCATCGCGGTGGTGATGCCGAAACGGTCAACGACGCGGCCGATGACCAGGTTGCCCAGCGCAAATCCGACCATGGTCAGCGTATAGGGCAGCGCCGCATCGGCGCGGGCGATCCCGAATTCGGCCTGCACCCTGGGCATGATGATGATGACGGCCCACATGCCGACATTGCCGATCATCGCGATCAGAAGCGTTACGAGAAGGCGCAGCCAGGAATAGCGGCTGTCAAGAATGTCGGATCCGGTCATCGCCGGACCTTATGGAGGCTCCGGCGGGCTGTACAGTTGCGTTTTGTGAAGCATCCATGATTTTGCCTGATGATTTCCGTGGGAATTGCGGCATTTGCACCGATCATAAACTGGTGTTTGTCGCCGATCTGCGCCATGTTTCCGCCATGATCGGGCCAGGCCGACCTGGACCGAGCGTCACGATGATTGCGCCAACGCCCCGGAGCCTTGTCCCATGAGTGCAGCAGGCCGACTGAACAGCCTTCGCGAACTTCTCGCCCATGCCCGTGAAATCCTGCAGATCGATGTCGGCTTTCGCCTCTGGGACGGCTCCACCATCCCCGAGGATCTCGCGCCCGACGCGTTTGCGATTTCGCTCGCCGACGAGGGCCTGGTCGCAGCACTTACCCGCAGGCCCAACATGGAGACGCTGCTCAATCTTTGGGTCTCCCGGCGCATCGACCTCGTCAACGGCGACATGTTCGACCTGGTGGCGCAACGGCCGAAGGTGCGCAGCAAGCAGATCCGCAAGGCGCTCAGCAAATGGCTGGTGCTCAACACGGCGCGCAAGTTCCTGTTCGTCGACCGCGGCGGTCCCTGGCCGCTGGAGACGCAGCCCTCGGAAAAGCCGTCGGACGGCAGCCGCGAAGAGAACGAGAAGAACATCCAGTATCACTACGATGTCTCAAACGCCTTCTACGAGCTCTGGCTCGACAGGGAGATGGTCTACACCTGCGCCTACTGCACCGACTGGGACAACGACATCGATACGATGCAGCAGGACAAGCTGGAGATGATCTGCCGCAAGCTCCGGCTGAAGCCGGGCGAGACCATGCTCGACATCGGCTGCGGCTGGGGCGCGCTGTCCTGTTATGCCGCCACCCATTATGGCGTGACCACGCTCGGCGTGACGCTGTCGACGCAGCAGGTGGAATATGCCAGGGCCAAGGCGGAGCGGCTCGGCCTGTCGGACCGGGTCAGGTTCGAACTCGCCGACTACGCCACCGTGCAGGGCCAGTTCGACAAGGTGGCCGCCATCGGCATCCAGGAGCATATCGGCATCGACAATTATCCGACCTACTATCAGACCGTCAAACGGGTGCTCAAGCCCGACGGACTGTTCCTGCACCACGCCATCACCAAGCCGGCGAAGAAGGACGCGCGCAGCTTCAAGCGCAAGAACGAGGAATTCGCGCTCCTGACCAAATATATCTTCCCGGGCGGCGAACTCGACCACATCGGCAACACCGTGACGATGCTGGAGAGACACAAGTTCGAGGTGCACGATGTCGAGGACTGGCGCGAGCACTACCAGCGCACCTGCCGCCACTGGCATGACCGGCTGCTCGCCCGCTACGATGAAGCCGTGGCGGAAGTCGGCGAAGTGAAGACGCGGATGTGGCTGCTCTATCTCGGCGGCTGCTCGGTCGCCTTCGAGCGCAACGGCGTGCGGCTCTACCAGACGCTCGCCTCGCACGCCAATCGCGGACCGACCGTCGCCCTGCCGCCGACCCGCGCGGATCTTTACCGGACGAATTGACAGCGGGCGTCGACGCGACACATACATCCACGACACTTTCTCTCCAGGCACCGACGGCGATTGACCGGCAGCCCTGCATGACGACCGGAGACTGCCCGCATGCCGCAGACCTATCGCCCCCTCGCCGCGACTCTCTGGATGATGGGCTCGATCGGGTTCTTCTCGATGATGGCGATCTCCGGCCGGATGGTGTCGGGACTGCACGACACATTCGAAATCATGACCTGGCGTTCGCTGGTCGGATTCGTGATCGTGCTGGCGGTCGCCGGCGGCAGCGGCCGGCTCGGCGAAGTCCGGGTCGCGCGATTCCGGTCCCATCTCGCGCGCAACCTGTGTCACTTCACCGGGCAGAACCTCTGGTTCTGGGCGCTTGCGCTGATCCCGCTGGCGCAGGTCTTCGCGCTCGAATTCACCTCGCCGGTCTGGGTGATCCTGCTGTCGGTCTTCATCCTGAAGGAACCGCTGACGCTGCCGCGCCTGGTGGCCACCGTGCTGGGCTTCCTCGGCATCCTGATCGTGGTCCGCCCCGACTTCAACTCGCTCAACCCGGGCGTCGTCGCGGCGGCGACCGCGGCGATCTTCTTTGCCGCCACGCTGCTGCTGACCAAGTCGTTGACCCGCGACGAAAGCGCCGTCTCGATCCTGTTCTGGCTCACCCTGATGCAGCTCTGCTTCGGCGCCATCATGACCGGCTATGACGGCGTGGTGACCTGGCCGACAGCCACCACGCTGCCCTGGCTGGTGGCCATCGGCATATCCGGGCTGGCGGCGCATTTCTGCCTGACGACCGCGCTGGCGCTGGCGCCGGCGAGCTTCGTGATCCCGATCGATTTCGCCCGCCTGCCGGTGATCGCCATCGTCGGCATGGTGCTGTTCCACGAGCAGCTCGACTGGTTCGTCTTCCTGGGCGGCGGCGTCATCTTCCTTGCCAACTGGATCAACATCCGCGCAGCCAACCGGGTCGCCATCGCCGCACCCGTGTGATCCGCTCAGCGCGGGGTGGCGTCCGTGGGGTGTCTCCTCGTGCCTGACCAAGGTCCGGATGACGGCGGCCGGAGCCGGCGCCGCGCTGCGCGTGCAAATGCTGTCTTGATCATGTCCTGCCTCTGCTTCGGCGTGGATGGGAGGTCCGGTCGGCCGTGGTTGAAAAACAAGAAAAGCCGCCAAACCGGGACAATCCGCTTGTCGCGGATCTGTTGCCTGGTTGGCGGCCTTGCCTGATGCGCCATTCGATGGACGCTATGTTTGATCCCCTCTGGATCTGACCCTGACAATGCACAAAGCGTGCCAGTTTTGACAGAACGACAATTTCGATTTTTTTCAACAGTTTAAACAATTCTCGATGGATCCGCGGCGCCCGCAGGCTGCACAGATTTGCATCCGCCGGCGCACAACAATTGTGCAGCGCAACGCCATGCGTGCATTTCAGACCGCGTGCGGATGCAGCGCTTGAGCGCCGATACAGGTGTCGAGCGGCGCCGGATCGAAGATGGCGGCGTCGAAGAAGCCGTAGGGTCCAAGGACCAGCTTGCCGCTCATGGCGCCGATGGGCAGGGGATGGGTGAGAGCGGGACGGCGAGGCCAGCGGGCTGAACGCGGTGCGGTGAAGATCGGGGTGGTCGGGGGCGAGCGCGAGGTATTCACCGACCGGCAGCCGGAAACGAATTCGGGCATTATCTCAGGAGAAGCAAATTATTTCCATTGATCGCTTAATCAGTGGAACCAAATACCGGTCAGTTCGTTATTTGAACGTAACGGCATCACAAGCCAGCCGAACGAGAATTTCAATAGACCTGACCAACCCACTGGGAGTGACACATGAACAAGTTCACCACATTCGTCGCAGCAGCAGCCATCGCCCTGACCTCGACGGCAGCCTTCGCTGCATCCACCGCGATGGATGGCGACACCTACTGGAGCTCGGCCGACAACATGGACCCGAGCGTCTATGACATGATGATCAATCCGGAAACCAAGGCCATGCGCGAAGACGACGATTTCGCCAAGCGCATGAGCATGGCCACCGACGAGGAAAAGACCAAGTTCGGCGCGGCCTGCAGCGAATGGCAGCAGAACGAAGTCCTGTTCACCGACAAGGTCGCAGCTCGCTGCAAGATGTAGGCCGGAACGTCGGTACTCCGACGATCCGATCGATGACGCCGGGCTTCACAGCCCGGCGTTTTCTTTGCGTGAGGGATGGCACTCTGCCGGCGGGCCGCCAAACCGATGACAGGGACGCGGCCGGACGACGGCCACGGCCGACGCGACAATCGGCCATCGCCGGCACTCCCGGCTCCGATTCCGGTGGTGCGCGACATGCCTCTGCCAAAAAATGAACTGATCGGGGAACCAATTTCCGAAGCTCCCGTTGAATATCTGTACCGACAGAGCAACCCTCCCCCATACAGAAGCTGCTTTGTCAAAAGCAAATATGAGGAGTGAATGATGAAAACCCTGACCACAATCGCTGCAGCAGCAGCCTTCGCCATGACTTCCACAGTCGCCTTTGCGCAGACCAATGCGGACAATACGTATTGGAGCAACGCGGACAACATGGACCCGAGCGTCTACGACATGATGGTCAATCCGGACACGAAGCAGATGCGCGACGATGACGATTTCGCCACACGCATGGGCAGCGCGACGGACGAGGAAATGACCAAGTTCAAGGCCGCCTGCACCGAATGGCAGAAGGACGAAGCCCTCTTCACCGACAGCGTCGCCGCCCGCTGCAAGATGTAGGCCGACGCAGCTGCCGGCTGGCGCACGACGCCCGGCCGGAGAGCTTCACGCACGCCGGGTCCGAGGACCCGGCGTTTTCTTTGCCCGCAACAGAGCTTGACGTCTCGCCACTCACGCGTTGTCGGCCAGCACCGCCTCCCGAATCTCCCTCAGGACGTCCGGGTCGGCGGACTGGACGCGACTCCAGTTCGGAATGAACGGCGTTTCCATCGGGTTCTCGATAAATGTGTGGCCGGCCTCGACCAGGTTCGCCGCGAAAAGTTCGACGGCCTGCTCCTCGGTGTGGCGGTCGACCCTGAGCCCGTTCATCATCGCGTCGTTGTAATACATCTCGATCATATCGAGGGCGATCCGGTAATAGGTCGCCTTGATGGTGCGGAACGTCTCGTGGCTGAAGACCGCGCCCTCGGTGGCCAGCTTGCGAAACAGCGCCTTGCAGATGTCTGTCGACATCCGCGAGAGGCCGGCGCTGGCGTCTGCCTCCGACAGCGGCTGGTGCTTGTGGTCGTAGCTGTCTGCGATATCGACCTGGCAGACCGCATGGCGCGACAGGTTGCGCGCCACTTCCGAGAGCACACCGATTTCCAGGCCCCAGTCTGACGGGATCCGCATGTTCGGCAGGATCGAGGTGCGCATGGCGAACTCGCCGGCCAACGGATAGCGGAAGGCCTGCAGGTAATCGAGATAGTCGCTCTGGCCGCAGGTCTTCTGCAACGCCTTGAGAACCGGCGTCACCAGCAGCCGCGTGACCCGGCCGTTGAGCCTGCCGTCGGCGATGCGCGGGTAATAGCCCTTGGCGAACTGGTAGGAAAAGGCCGGATTGGCCACGGGATAGACCAGCCGCGTCAGCATGTCTCTTGAATAGGTGGTGATGTCGCAATCGTGCAGCGCAACCACGTCGCTGTCCTGGCAGGCGAGCGTGTAGCCGATGCAGTACCAGACGTTGCGCCCCTTTCCAGGCTCGCCGGCTGCAAGGCCGGCATCGGCCAGACGCCGGTGGATGGTGCCGAGCCGCGGCCCGTCGTTCCACAGGATCGAATGCTGCTGCGGCAGCCGGGCGAAGAACCGCCGCGCGTGCCGGAACTGCGCCTCGTCCGCGCGATCCAGCCCGATGACGATGTGGTTGATGTAGCGCGCGCCGGCCAGCGCCTCGACGATGGCGTCGAGGGCGGGGGCCTCAAGTTCGGAATACAGCGAAGGCAGGATCAGCGTGATCTTGCGACGCTCGGCAAAGCTTTCGAGCTGGCGCTCGAGAACGGAGGCGGAGACCGAGCCCAGATTGTGGAGCGTGGCGACATTTCCGGTCTGATGGTAATCGGCCATGGCGGCAGTCCTCTCATCGCAACTCGTCAAGGATGCGCAGCATCTCCGCGTTCCAGCCGAGGGGGCCAGGGTGAAGCGAACGGCGGACGCGGCCGCTGTCCTCGCCTTCGAGGCGGTCGATGCCCGGCTGATCGGGATTTGCAATAATCACCCCGATATCGGCCTGCTGCAGCATGGTGATGTCGTTGGGCGCATCGCCGAGGGCCACCGTGGTGATCGGTTCGCCGGTGCGGCGCCATTGCCGGGTGATCTCCGCCATGCGGTCGCCCTTGGTGGCTCCGAAGGACAATGTCAGGAACCGTCCGCCCTGCTGGGCGAAGATGCCCTTCTCGGCGAGCAGCAGCGCGAAGATCTGGTAATCCTCCCTGCCGCCGGTCCACAGGCCAGGTTCGGAAAACTGCCGACGGCGCGCGAGCGATGCCGCCGCGCGATCAAGCCCGCTGTTCACCGAGACTTCATCGACACTCCAGTCGGAAAAGCCGGTGAACCGGCGGCGCAGCGCGGGAGGCAGTTCGTCGAGCGCTGCGCGCAGCCGGTCGTGCGCATCCTCCGTCCCGCTTACGGCGGCATCCCCGGCCGGCGGCAGGATGCCGGCTCCATTCTCGACGATGGCGGCGCAGTGGGCAAAGCCGGCGGCGGCGCGCAGCGGGACGACCTCGGCGGCGGTCTTGCTCGAAGCCATCACCAGGGCATGGCCCTCGCGGTGCAGGCGTCCGAGCGCGGGTCGGGCGGCGTCGAAACCATAGGTCCGGTGGTCGATCAGCGTGCCGTCGAGGTCGGTGAAGACCAGAAGACGATCGCACGGGCTCATGGCTTCTCGCGGGTACCGGCACCCTGCCGGTTGGCGATCCAGCGCGCCTGGTAGGGAGCAAAGACGAGTTCGCCGCTGACCGGCTGCACACTCTCGCCGCTGAGCAGGTCGGTCCACGGCTCGCCGGCAATCAGGTTGAGGGACATTGCCGGGATGCTGCGCTGCCCGGCGGTGAGATTGAAGACGGCGAAGATGCTCTGCGAACGGTCGATGCTCTGGCGCCAGAAGCCGAAGAATTCGGGGCCGAGCTGCAGCGTGAACTGCGTCGCATTCGGGTGGAAGGCCGGCTGGCGCGAGCGGACGGCGACCAGCGCCTTGATCCGCGTGAAGACCCGCGCCTCCTCGCTGTCGGGGTCGGTCAGCTCCGCCTCCAGTGCGGCCCGATCCAGCGCCCGACGGTTGATGGCGCGATTGTAGCCCAGCCGCTCGACTCCCTCGCGGTCGTTCCGGCTGGCAAGCAGCGAGTGGATATAGAAGGCGGGAATGCCCTCGAGCGCCATCACGATCGCCTGACTGAGGATGAAGCGCTCGAACTGGAAACCGTCGGGGCCATGCACCGTCCCGGCAACCGCGTCGTAGAGGGCGACGTTGAGCTCGTAGGGCTTTGCGCCACCGGGCAGGCTGCGCATCGAGACCAACCCGCCGAAGCCCTGTACCGCCTCGATCATGGCGGCAATCTCCTCGTCGGGGATCAGACCCTCCGCGGGACGGATGCCGATGCCGTCATGGGAGGCGGAGAAATTGAAATAGGCGCATCCCAGTTGCGCCGGCGGCATGCCCATCTGCCAGGCGTTGAGATAGCGCGACGAGCCGGTGAGCAGCGCATGCAGCAGCAGCGGCGGCAGCGAGAAATTGTAGATCGCGTGCGCCTCGTTGCGGTTGCCGAAATAGCTCAGATTCTCGACATTGGGCACATTGGTTTCGGTGATCAGGATGATCAGCTCCGGATGGTAGTCGGCGAGCAACCGCATCAGCCGGACGACGGCATGGGTCTGCGGCAGGTGGATGCAGGGGGTGCCGACTTCCTTCCAGACAAAGGCGACCGCATCGAGCCGGATGGTGCGGGCACCCTTCTCGATGTGCAGGCGCAGGATGTCGAGGAATTCCATCAGCACGCGCGGGTTCGAGAAGTCAAAATCCACTTGGTCGTGGCTGAAGGTGCACCAGACATGACGGGGGCCGCCCGCAGTCTCCACCTGGCGCAGCAGCGGGTGGGTGCGCGGGCGCACCACTTCGCTCAGATCGGCATCCGGCGAAGCTTCCCGGAAAAACCGGTCCCAGGGCGCATGGCCCTGCAGGTAGTCCGAGAACATCGGCGACTGGCTGGAGCAGTGGTTGAGCACCAGGTCCGACATCAGCCGGAACCGGCCGGCGATGCGGCCGACATCCTCCCAGGTGCCGAGCTGGGCGTTGACCGCCCTGTAGTCCGTGATGGCGAAGCCATCATCGGAGGTGAAGGGAAAATACGGCAGGATGTGGATCCCGGTGAAGACGCCGGCGAGGTGCCGTTCGGCGAAATCTCGCAGCAGGTCGAGCGGGCGATGCACGCCGTCGGCGATGGTGTTGCCATAGGTGATGACGTAGGTGTCGCGCTCGGTCCAGAAGCCGGTGCCGGGCATGCGGCCGCGCTTTCGCGGCTTGATATCGCCGAAGAAGCTGGCGGCGGCGAACCTCGCCAGGGTGGCGGGATTCTCGTCGGGATAGATGAAGGCCAGCAACTGCTCGAGACCGCTCACGAGGCGCGAGGGGATCGAGGCGCCGGGTGTCACAGGATCGTCCGGCATGCTTGAGGGGCCATGTCATACTGCATTGCAGCATGATGCCCGGCGCAAACCGGCTTGGCAAGCACACAATGCCCCATGCAGAGCAATATCCGGCAACGCCTAAAATTCAGGCACTCCGATTGAATTCAGATCCGCCAGCCGAGCAACATCTTTTCGGCGCGACCGATCAGCCAGGCCACGGCAAGTCCGAGCAGTGACAGCAGCGCCACGCCCGCGATCAGCTGGTCAATTGCATAGAGCGCGCCGGCCATCAGGATATAGGCGCCGATGCCGTATTCGGCACCGATCATTTCGGCCGCCACCAGCAGGATGATGGCAATGGAGGCCGAGATGCGGAAGCCCGACAGGATGGCGGGCAAAGCGCCCGGAATGATGATCTTGCGCACGATCGAGGACCAGGACAGGCCGAAGGACTGGCCCATGCGGATCAGGCTGCGATCGACATTGTCGACGCCGCCATAGGTGGCGATCACCGTCGGGAAGAAGGAGCCGAAGAGGATGGTGGCGACCTTGGATCCCTCTCCGATCCCGAACCAGACGATGAACAGCGGCAGAAGCGCGATCTTGGGAATCGGAAACAGTGCCGAGACCAGCGGCGACAGCCCGGCGCGCGCCACCGAGAAGAGGCCGATGGCCAGGCCCACGGCGATGCCGAGCAGGGTGCCGAGGCTCCAGCCGACGGTCAGCCGGAACAGGCTTGCGGACAGGTGCTTCCAGATCATGCCGCTGCGGAACAGATCGGCCATCGCCTCCGCAGCTTCCGTCGGCGCCGGCAGTGAAATGTTGGAGATGAAACCGGTGCGCGAGCCGATCTCCCACAGGATCAGCAGTGCGGCGAAGACAAGCGGCGCAACATGGCGGTGCGGGCGGTGCGTGAAGCCGGAACCGCGAAACGGCACTGGCCGGGTTGGCGCTGCCCCCGGCTTCTCGGTTGCCGGAGCGGCGGAAGGCAGGCTCCGATCAAGCGACATCGGACAGCTCCCGGTCGGCGGCGCGGGCCTCGTCGCGCATCATTTCCCACAGCCGGCGCTGGATGGCCGCGGTCTCTGTGGGGAAACCGGGCCGCTCGGAAAGCGGAATGTCGATCTCGACGATGTCGCGGATCCGGCCGGGCCTGCGCGACATCACCACGATGCGATGACCGAGCCGCACGGCCTCGGCCAGATTGTGGGTGATGTAGCAGGCGGAAAAACGCACCTGCGTCCAGAGTTCGATCAGATCGTCCATCAACAGGTCGCGGGTCTGGCTGTCGAGCGCCGAGAGCGGCTCGTCCATCAGCATGACCGCCGGATTGACCGACAGCGCCCTGGCGATGGCGACGCGCTGTTTCATTCCGCCCGAGAGCTGGCGCGGATAGGCTGCGGCGAACTCGGTGAGCTTGGTACGGGCGAGCACGTCATCGACGACGGCGCCGACGCGCTCGCGCCCGATTCGGTGGTCCTCCAGCACCAGGCGGACATTGCCCTCGACGGTCCGCCAGGGCAGCAGGGCAAAATCCTGAAACACATAGGTGAGCGGGTTGAGGCTGTCGGCCGGCGGCTCGCCGGACATGAGAACCTCGCCGCTGGTCGGCCGTTCGAGTCCGCCGATAATGCGCAGCAGGGTGGACTTGCCGCAACCGGACGGACCGACGACACAGACGATCTCGCCGCTGCCGACGGAGAGCGAAATGTCGGTGAGCACCGGCATGTCGCCATAGGAATGATTGATTTTTTCGAGGATCAGCTCCATTGAGCGTCACTCCTTGCAAGCGCCCTTCCGGGCTGCGATCCAGGCCGTTCCGGACGGCGGGGCCGGCGCCACGAGAACGCGACGCCGGTGAACATTCTCCACCCATGCCTCAGAAGGTTTCGACAAACTCGGTGTCGACCAGATCGTCCATGGTGACGCCACCGGGCACCAGCTTCTCGGACTGGAACCATTTGAGCTGGTCCTCGACGCTGGCGAGATTGAGCTTGGCATTCCTGTTGATGCGCATGGCGCCGGCGGCAATCCGGGGTGCGGCCTTGTCCATCGGCTGGTCGGCATAAACGTATTTGTGCACCATCTCCGAGATCGCGGCGACGTCGTCGGCGCCCAAGGTCTTGTCGACATAGGCGGCGTTGTAATCGTCGATGCCCTTGGCGAGACCGGCGAGGAAGCGCTTGACCAGGTCCTTGTGATCCGTGACGTTCTTCGTCGAGGTGAAGACCGTGGTGACCTGGTAGTTGTCGATATAGTCGGACACCTTGCCAATCTCGACCACTTCCGGTCCCTTGGTCAGCGCGCCTGCGATGTTGGGCACGATCGACCAGGCATCGATCTGGCCCGACTTCAGCGCCGCGATCACCGCCGGCACCTTCTGCATCGGCACGATCCTGATCTCGCTCCGGTCAAAGCCCGCCTTGTCGGCAATCTTGTGCGCCATGTAGTGGAACGAGGAGCCCTGGGTGGTGACGCCGAAGCTGTGACCGACCAGCTTGTCCGGACTGGTGAGGCCTGCGTCATAGGCGGCCTTTGCGGCGAGGATCTTCTGGCCGTCGATTTCCGGTGTTTCCTGCAGCGCGCCGCCGATGATCTTGATGGCGCCCTTTTCAGCGAGGCTGATCAGGCCGCCGGAAATCGCGGTCATGCCGAAATCGATGTCGTTGGAGGCAATCGCCACCGCCATCGGCTGGGCCGCCTGGAAGGACACGAACTCGACGTCAAGTCCCTGCTCGCCGAAATAGCCCTTGCCGGCAGCGATGATGCTCGGCGAATGCGAGGTCAGCGACAGGATGCCGATCTTGATGGTGTCGTTGGCGTGCGCGGCGGCAGTGAAGCCCAGGCCGAGCGATGCGGCGAGCATGGCTGATGTCATCCGGCGCAGCGTGGTCCTGCGGGTCATCTTGAACATGGTAATCCTCCTTGATGGCTTGCTTTCGTCCGGCAGCCGGGGCGCTGCCGTCCGCCTCCCAGGCGGGACAGTCAGCACTGCGGGCAGACTGTCATCCGGTGCCGGAATCACCTCTCCGGGTGCTGCGCCGCAGTGTCCGGAAACGCTCCGATCAGGGGCACCGCAGCATGGCGACGCCGTGCGTGGAAGATTCGGATATCCCTCATGATTAATCGAGTCAATCGGTTATGCCTGCCCGGTCGCGGGTGCCCTGAGCGAGTTTGACAGTCCGGCGGCTTGCGGGCATGAGACGGGAATGACCCGCGAAACCGACTCCGCCCCGCCTCCCCCGCTGAAGATCCTGGTCGATGCCGACGCCTGTCCGGTGCGCGAGGAGTGCGTACGCGTGGCGCTGAGACACGGCGTGCCGATCATCTTCATCTCCAACAGCTTCATGCGCATCGAGGACGATCCGCTGGTCGGGCGCGAGATCGTGCCGGGCAATTTCGACGCTGCCGACGACCGCATCGTCGAGCTGACCACCACGGCCTCGGTCATCGTCACTGCCGATATCCTGCTGGCCGAACGCTGCATCAAGGCCAAGGCGAGCGCCGTGATCGGCCCGACCGGCAAGCCCTTCACCGAGGCCTCCATCGGCATGGCGGTGGCGACACGCTCGATCATGGCCGACCTGCGCGCCGGCGGCTCCGTGGTCGGCGGCCCGGCCCCGTTCAGCCGTCAGGACCGCTCGCGCTTCCTCTCCGCGCTCGATCTGGCGCTGGTGCGTCACAAGCGCGCCGGCTGAGCATTGCGCCACGTCGGCCGATATGATTATCAGGGAAAGGCAGGCAATCTGGAGCCGTTTCAGCCTGCATCAATGGAATGGCGGGGACCGGCATGGCCTATGTGGAGACGCTGCTGACCTTTGTCCGGGTCTATGAACTGGGCAGCATGTCGGCGGCCGCGCGCGACCTGCGGGTTTCGGCGGCGGTGTCCTCGAGCCGCATATCGGATCTCGAGAAGAGTCTCGGGGTGCGCCTGTTCAACCGCACCACCCGCAGCCTGAAGCCGACCGAACACGGCGAATTGTTCTACAAGGGCGCCATCAAGATCCTCGACACCATCCGGGAGGTCGAGGGCAACATCGCCGAGATCACCTCGCAACCCAGGGGCACCCTGTTCATCTCGGCGCCGCTGGCGCTCGGCAAGAAACTGGTGGCCCCGCAGGTTCCGGAGTTCAAGCGCCTGTATCCCGACATCAATGTCCGGCTCAGGCTTTCGGACAGGAAGGTCGACATCGCCAATGAGGGCCTGGACGCCGCCTTTATGCTCGGCGCACTTCCCGATTCCGACATGCGGGTGCGCGGCATCCATGATTTCAACCGCGTGCTGGTGGCTTCGCCCGACTATGTCGCCAGCCATGGAATGCCGCGGACCGGCGACGACATCCTCTCGTCGCCGCACAAATGCCTGCTGCTGCGCTATCCCGGAGCCACCGAGTATTTCTGGAACTTGCAGGTTGATGGCGAAGTCCGCGCCTATCATCCGGAGAGCTCGCTCGAATCCGACGACGGAGACGTGCTCACAGGCTGGGCGCTGGCGGGCTGCGGCATCATCAACAAGACAGTGTTCGAGATCGCCGGCCACCTGGCCGCCGGGACGCTGGTGCCGGTGGCGGCCGACACGCCGCCGACGCTGCAGCCCTTCTCCTGCGTCTACCCGCACAAGAAATTGCAGGATCCCAAAGTGAAGCTGTTCATGGACTTTATCGTTCGGCGGTGCCGCGAGACGATAGAGAGCCAGTCGACATCAACATCTTTCGGAAAAATTTGAAATACGGATGCACAACACTGGATTATCCTGACAATCAGACATCCGACGACCAGACCGAGCAAGGATCCATGATGAGCGACCACAAGACTGCCGAGCTTCCCGCATTCGCCCGCAACGCCGTCAACCTGGCCTCCGCCGGGCTCGGCGCCCGGGGACTGTCGGCCACCGACGAGTTCTTCGCCCCGCTGGAGCGGATGCTCGCCGACGCACCGGCCGTGTTCATCGAGGACAAGTTCGATGACAACGGCAAGTGGATGGACGGCTGGGAATCCCGCCGCAAGCGGGTGCTCGGCCACGACCACGCGGTCGTCCGGCTGGCGGTGGCCGGTCGCATCGACGGCTTCGACGTCGACACCTCGCATTTCACCGGCAACTATCCGCCGGCCTGCCGCATCGAGGCCTGCAATTCGGCCACAGACCCGGACGAGTCCACGCAGTGGACCGAAGTGCTCTCCACCTCGCCACTCGGCCCCAGCGCTTCGCACTATTTCGCCTCGACCTCCTCCGAAATCTTCACCCATGTGCGGCTGCACATCTATCCCGATGGCGGCGTGGCGCGGCTGCGTGTCTTCGGCCAGCCGCATCTCGATCGCAGCAAGGTCGGCGATGGCGAGATCGAACTGTCCGCCTCGCTCAACGGCGGACGCATCATCGCCTTCTCCGACGCCCATTACGGGACCTATCACCGGATGCTGGCGCCGGGTCGCGGCATCAATATGGGGGACGGCTGGGAAACCCGCCGCCGTCGGGTGCCGGGCAATGACTGGATCATCGTGGCACTCGGCGGCCGCGGCCAGATCACGCGCGCCATCGTCGACACGGCTTTCTTCAAGGGAAATTTTCCCGACCGGTGCTCGATCCAGGCCGCGGACCTTTCGGATTTCGGCGCCGATGTCGACAACGCCATCGTCACCTCCTCGATGTTCTGGCCGATGCTTGTTGCGCCGCAGAAGCTTTCGGCCGATCATGTGCACGATCTCTCCGATGCGGTGGAAAACATCGGCGCGGTCACGCATGTGCGCCTCAACATATTCCCCGACGGGGGCATCAGCCGGCTCAAGCTTTTCGGCAAGCTGGACTGACATCCCTCGACGGCGGGCGGCGCGAGACTGGACTTGCATGCCCGGGCGCGCCTGGCCCGGACCGGCACCTGGGGAGTGTGCCGTCAATCCTCAGGCCGGCCTGACCGGACAGGGGCTTCGGCGGGCCGTTCACCAACAAAGGGGAACCGTCATGTCTGAAGCCGTCCATCCCGTCGACGAGATGCTGCCGCCGGCCAAGCTGTTCACGCTCGGCCTGCAGCACGTGCTCGTCATGTATGCCGGCGCCATCGCCGTGCCGCTGATCGTCGGCCGGGTGCTCAAGCTCGAACCCGAGCAGGTGGCGTTCCTGATCTCGGCGGATCTGTTCGTCTGCGGCATCGTCTCGATCCTGCAGTCGCTCGGCGCCACCCAGTGGTTCGGCATCAGGCTGCCGGTGATGATGGGCGTCACCTTCGCCTCCGTCGGACCGATGGTGTCGATCGGCCTCGCGCATCCCGGCGCCGAGGGCGCGCGGATGATCTTCGGCGCCATCATCGGCGCCGGCATCGTCGGCATCCTGATCGCGCCGCTGGTCAGCCGGATGCTGCGCTTCTTTCCGCCGGTGGTCACGGGCACCATCATCCTGGTCATCGGCGTCACGCTGATGCGCATCGGCATCAGCTGGATCTTCGGTCTCCCCGTCGGACCCACGGCGCCGAAGATCGTCAATCCCGAGCACGCGGCCTGGCTCAAGGGCATCTCCGACATGGCCGCGGCCGGGGGCGCCACGCTGCCGGACCAGCCGCGCGGCTTCGGCCTGGCGCCCACCATGGACAATCCCGCCTATGCGCCGGTCAAGAACATCGTCCTGTCGCTGGTGGTGCTCGCCATCGTGCTGGGCGTCGCCCGCTACGCCAGGGGCTTCTTCTCCAACATTGCCGTGCTGGTCGGCATCGTCGCCGGCGGGGTGATCGCCGCATTGCTCGGCATGATGAGCTTTGCCAAGGTGGCCAGCACCGCCTGGTTCGCGCCGATCCTGCCGTTCCATTTCGGCACCCCGATCTTCGACCCGGTGCTGATCCTGACCATGGTGCTGGTGATGATCGTGGTGATGATCGAATCCACCGGCATGTTCCTGGCACTGGGTGACATCACCGGGCGCAGGATCACCCGGCCTGCCCTGTCGGCGGGCCTGCGCATGGACGGCCTCGGCACCGTCATCGGCGGGCTGTTCAATACGTTTCCCTATACCAGCTTCTCGCAGAATGTCGGGCTGGTCGGGGTCACCGGCATCCGCTCGCGCTTCGTCTGCGTGGCGGGCGGCGCCATCATGGTGGTGCTGGGGCTTATTCCGAAGATGGGAGCTCTGGTCGAGGCGCTGCCAACGGTGGTGCTCGGCGGCGCCGGGCTGGTGATGTTCGGCATGGTGGCGGCGACCGGCATCCGGATCCTGTCGTCGGTGGATTTCAAGACCAGCCGCAACAATCTGTTCGTGGTCGCCATCGCGCTCGGCTTCGGCATGATCCCGCTCATCGCGCCGGACTTCAAGATGTGGCTGCCGCACGCCATCCACCCGCTGATCGATTCGGGCATCCTGCTCGCCTCGATCGCCGCGGTCGGCCTCAACGTCTTCTTCAACGGCGCCGGCGGCGACGCCGAGGGCGCGCGCGAGGCGGCGATGGCGGCGGAAGCCTGAGCTGAAGTCTCCGGCTGCGATTTACGGGGTCCGGAGCGATCCGGGCCTCGGTTTGATGAGCAGGGTCAGTTCGGCATGCCGCTGGAATTTTCGCCATCCCGGGCCTATCTAGGTTCGACCCCGCCTTCATTGGAGAACTGGACGCCCATGACCGACAAGCCCGAAAGATTGCAGATCGACATCGTCTCCGACGTGGTCTGTCCCTGGTGCGTGGTCGGCTACCGCCAGCTGGCCGAGGCGCTCACGGCCACCGCCACCGCGCACGAGATCCACTGGCACCCCTTCGAGCTCAACCCGCAGATGGGGCCGGAAGGCCAGAATCTGGGCGAACACATCGCCGAGAAATACGGCTCCACCCGCGAACAGTCGCAGCAGGCGCGCGCCCGGCTGACCGAGCTCGGTGCCGCTGTCGGCTTTCCATTCAAGTTTTCCGACGGCTCGCGCATCGTCAACACCTTCAATGCCCATCAGATGATCCACTGGGCCGACAAATCCGGTCGTGGCCACGACCTGAAACAGGCGCTGTTCTCGGCCTATTTCAGCGAGCAGCGCGATGTGTCCGATATCGCCGTGCTGGTCGAGATCGCCGGTTCGGTCGGCCTTGACACGGCGGAGGCGCGGAAGGTGATCGAGGATCAGCGCTTCGCCGAGGCCGTGCGGCAGACCGAAGGCTTCTGGACGCAGCAGGGCATCAGCGGCGTGCCGGCCGTCATCTTCGACCGCAAGCATCTCGTCAGCGGCGCCCAGGGCGTCGAGAACTACACGAAGATCCTGGAACAGCTGGCGACGATGCGGGCGCCGGCCAGCTAATGCATGTGGCCCGAAAATGTGCAGCGGTTTCGGGACCACGACATGCAAAATCAAAGAGCTAAGGCCCATCGCGCGAATCCGAATTCGCACGATGTGCCTTAGCCGTTCTGGTTGTCGGCAGTCTTCAGCCGCCTTCAGCCGCTAGCCCCGGCCGGCCTCACCGGCCTTGCGGATGGCGGCAATATTGGTCTTCCAGGCCGCCTCGCCGCCCTTGGTGAAGATTGCAGATCCCGCCACCAGCGCGTCCGCGCCGGCCGCGGTGAGGATTCCCGCATTGTCCGGCGAGACACCGCCATCGATCTCGATATGGATCGGCCGGTCGCCGATCATCGCCTTGACGCGCTTGACCTTGTCGATCACCGAAGGAATGAAGGCCTGGCCGCCGAAACCCGGATTGACGGTCATCAGCAGCACCAGGTCGAGCCGGTCGAGCACATATTCGATCACCGATTCCGGCGTCGACGGATTGAGCGAGACGCCGGCCTTCTTGCCCAGCGCCTTGATCGCCTGCAGCGAGCGGTCGAGATGCCTGGTGGCCTCGGCATGCACGGTGATGATGTCGCAACCGGCGGCGGCGAAGGCATCGAGGAACGGGTCGCAGGGCTCGATCATCAGATGGCAGTCGAAGATCACGTCGGTCCGGTCGCGCACCGCCTTGATCACCGGCGGTCCGAAGGTGATATTGGGCACGTAATGGCCGTCCATGACGTCGAGATGGATCCAGTCCGCGCCGGCGCGCACCACCGCCTCGATCTCGTCGCCGAGCTTCGAGAAATCGGCCGACAGCACCGATGGCGAAATGATCACGGGTCCGGTCATGCAGAATCCTCCAGAGGCGGCCGCGCCGCCGATCCCGGCGGTTTGCCGAAGCGCGCCGGCATGGTCAAGAGCGGAGACCGGCTTTTGCGCGGTTGCTCCACCGAATGAAGCGGCGAATAGGCGGAGAATCGGCTAGCAGTCGACGTTCGCCCTCGATCCCGCGCAAGGAGCCCACATGCCGCATCCGCCGATCAGCCACTCCGTGGTGTTCACCTACACCGACGATCTTGCCCGCGCCTCCGATTTCTTCCGCTCGGTGATGGAACTCGATTTCGTCGTCGACCAGGGCGCCTGCCACATCTTCCGGCTGTCGCCGACGAGCTATCTCGGCGTCTGCAACCTGCCGGACCGGCCGCGCGGTCCGGGCGTCACCATCACCATCGTCTCGCCCGATGTCGACGGCTGGCACGCCTTCCTCACCGGCAAGGGCGTAACCTATGTAAGTGGTCCCTCGCACAGCGCCGAGTTCGGCGTCTACTCGTCGCTGTTCCTGTCGCCCGACGGCTACCGCATCGAGATCCAGAGCTTCGACGACCCCGCCTGGGACAAGGGAACGATTGCCTGAACCGGAGTCAGAAGCGGATCGGCTCGCGCGTCATCTCCAGATGCAGCATGTCGCCGGTCCAGGGATTGGCGTCGCAGACCGCCTCGTCGAGTTCGACGCCGAGCCCGGGCTCGGTCGACGGAATGACGAAGCCGTCCTGCCACTCGATCTTCTTCTTGAGCACTTCGGCATGAAAGCCGTCCCAGGTCTTGATCGATTCCAGAATGAGGAAGTTCGGCAGGGTGGCGGCGAGCTGGATGTTGGCGGCGGCGACCAGCGGGCCGCAATAGCAGTGCGGGGCGATCTGGATGCCGAACGCCTCGGCCATGCCGGCGATCTTCTTGGTCTCGAGAATGCCGCCGGACCGGCCGAGATTGGGCTGCAGGATGGCCGCGGCACGGCTCTCGATGAGGCGTGCAAACTCGACCTTGGACACCAGCCGCTCGCCGGCCGCGATCGGGATCGAGGTGGCGCGGGCGACTTCGGCCATGGCGCCGACCTGGTCGGGCGGCACCGGCTCCTCGAACCACAGCGGATCGGCGGCCTCGATGGCCTTGGCCATGCGGATGGCGCCGGCGGCGGTGAACTGACCGTGGGTGCCGAAGAGAATGTCCGCCTTCGTGCCCACCGCCTCGCGCACGGCGCGGACCATGCGGGCGGAGAGATCGATGTCCTCAAGCAGCGGCTGGTGGCCGCCCTGCACGCGGTAGGGACCCGCCGGATCGAACTTGACCGCGTTGAAACCCTGCTTGACGCAGGCGGCCGCCGCCTCGCCTGCCATGTCCGGGTCATTGTAGACGTTGCGCTGGTCCTTGATGTCGGCCGGATGGACGCTGCCCGATTGAGGATAGAGATAGGTGTAGGCGCGCAGGCCCTCGTGGATCCTGCCGCCCAGAAGCTTGTAGACGGGCTGGCCGGCTTCCTTGCCGATGATATCCCATGAGGCCATTTCCAGTGCCGAGCAGCAGGCCATCATGGTGGCGTCGGGACGCTGCGAGAAGCCCGAGGAATAGCAGAGCCGGAAGAAGGTTTCGATGTCATGCGGGTCACGACCGACGAGATAACGCATGGCCACATCCTCGATCAACTTGGCCGTCAGATGCGGATCGAACGCCGCGTCATAGGCCTCGCCGTAGCCGACGACGCCGCCATCGGTCACCAGCCTGACAAAGATGAAATAGCGGCCACCGGTCTGCGGTGGCGGATTGCCCACCACCCAGGTCTTGACGTCCTTGATTTTCATGCCCGTTTCCCTTGCCGCTAGTCCTTGCACGTTGCGGCGCATCCGATCAGGTTTCTGTGCCGAAATCCAGCCGCCAGCCGGAATATGCCGTCAGCAACGGAACGCTTTCATCCCTCCCTCACACTCGGTCTCGCCCGGTCCGTCAATGGCCGAGCGGCAAGCTGACCCTGCCGCCCTGAAACTGTGCAGATGACGAAAAATGCGGCGATTGATGTCCGAATTCGATTGAAATCATTGCTTTTAAAAATTTCAATCGGTTTAAGAATGCGAATCCCGTGCAGGAATGTTTTTTTTGGTTCTCGGGCCTTGAAAAACGGCTATAGAGGCAGGACAGCGCAGGAAGCACGGCAAGTGCCTCCGCTAAAAAAGACGCAAAAACGGGGAAAGTGGCATCATGGAATACCTATTCCAACAGCTCATCAACGGGCTCACTCTCGGCTCGATCTATGGACTTATCGCCATCGGCTACACCATGGTCTACGGCATCATCGGCATGATCAACTTTGCCCACGGCGATGTCTTCATGGTCGGCTCGTTCATAGCCCTGGCGGTGTTCCTCATTCTGACCACGGTGCTCGGCTTCACCTTCCTGCCGCTGGTGCTGCTGATCGTCCTGATCATGTCGATGCTGTTCACTTCCGCCTGGGGCTGGACGGTGGAACGCCTCGCCTATCGTCCCCTTCGCGGCTCCTTCCGCCTCGCGCCGCTGATCACTGCGATCGGCATGTCGATCGTGCTGCAGAATTTCGTCCAGATCACCCAGGGTGCCCGCGTCAAGCCGCTTGCGCCGCAGATCTCCGGCGGCATCACCCTGATCCCAGGCAATGCCGAGGCCGGCACCATCGCCGTGCAATTGTCCTACATGCAGATGATCATCATCGGCGTGACCTTCACCCTGATGGTCGGCTTCTCGCTGCTGATTGCCAAGACACCGCTGGGCCGGGCTCAGCGGTCCTGCGAGCAGGACCAGAAGATGGCCTCCCTGCTCGGAGTGAACGTCGACCGCACGATCTCGCTGACCTTCGTCATGGGCGCGGCGCTGGCCTCGGTGGCCGGCATCATGTTCCTGCTGCTCTACGGCGTGGTCGACTTCTACATCGGCTTCCTGGCCGGCGTGAAGGCCTTCACCGCGGCCGTGCTCGGCGGCATCGGCTCGCTTCCCGGCGCCATGCTCGGCGGCCTGCTGATCGGCCTGATCGAGACGCTGTGGTCGGGCTACTTCACCGTCGAGTACAAGGATGTTGCTGCATTCTCGATCCTCGCGATCGTGCTGATCTTCATGCCGTCCGGCCTGCTCGGAAAGCCAGAAGTCGAGAAGGTCTGATGTCCAGCACCGTCAGCCAACCCACCGACGACATCCACCCGGAAGGGGCGCAGCTCCAGAGCGAACAGCGCCTTTCCGCCCCCAGGCCTCCGGCGGGCGGGCGCACGATATCGCTTGCCGCCCTCATCAAGGACGCAGCCATCGCGGCGTTGATCGCGGGGGTTCTGGGCTTCTTCTTCCTGGCCATCCGGACCGACATTGCGCCGGGCGGCCTCGAGGTCACCACGCGCTGGTCGCTGTGGTTCGCCTCCATTGCGGTGGTCTTCGCAGGCAGGCTCGCCATCAGCCTGTTCTTTCGCGGCGGGAAGGCCGAAGAAGCCGCCGGTGCGGCACTGTCGCGGATCATCGTTCCCGGCCTCGGCACCTGGCTGGGGCGGCTGCTGTTTGCATTCGCCGTCATCCTGCCGTTCTTCTTCATGTACTTCTTTCCGGCCCGCGACCGCCAGTTCATCGACATCGCCATCCTGATCATGACCTACATCATGCTCGGCTGGGGCCTGAACATCGTGGTCGGCCTGGCCGGCCTGCTCGACCTGGGCTACGTGGCCTTCTACGCGGTGGGCGCCTACTCCTTCGCGCTGCTGTCGACGCATTTCGAATATATCGGCTTCTGGATCGCGCTGCCCCTGGCAGGCCTGCTGGCCGCGCTCTGGGGCGTCATCCTCGGCTTCCCGGTCCTGAGGCTGCGCGGCGACTACCTCGCCATCGTCACTCTCGCCTTCGGCGAGATCGTCCGCGTCGTGCTGCTCAACTGGTATGACTTCACCGGCGGACCGGACGGCGTGTCGCGCATTCCCAAGCCCACTCTGTTCGGGCTCGAATTCAGCCGCGGCGAAGGCAGCTTCTCGGACTTCTTCGGCTTGGAATACGACACCACCCAGCGCTTCGTCTTCCTCTATTACATCATCTTCGTGCTGGCGATCCTGACCAATCTGATCACCATGCGGCTGCGCAAGATGCCGATCGGACGGGCCTGGGAAGCGTTGCGCGAGGACGAGATTGCCTGCCGTTCGCTCGGCATCAACACGGTGACCACCAAGCTCACCGCCTTTGCCACCGGCGCCATGTTCGGCGGCTTCGCCGGCTCCTTCTTCGCCACCCGCCAGGGCTTCATCTCGCCGGAAAGCTTCACGTTCCTGGAATCGGCGATCATTCTGGCTATCGTGGTGCTCGGCGGACTGGGCTCGCAGATCGGCATCGTCATCGCCTCCGTGGTGATGATTGGCGGCATCGAGCTGTTGAGAAACCTCGACTTCCTTCAGGCGGTGTTCGGCGACGGTTTCGACCCGACCCAGTACCGCATGCTGATCTTCGGCCTCGCGATGGTTCTGATCATGGTGTGGAAGCCGCGCGGCCTTGTCTCTTCCCGTGAACCTTCGGCTGTCTACAAGCAGAAGAAGTCAATCAGCGCCGATATGGTCGCACAGGGCGAGGGACACTGACCATGATCGGCGACAACAAGACGGCGGCGCCCGCCGCGCTGCAGCACTCATGGGACCAGGATGCCGTGCTGAGCGTGGAGCATCTGACGATGCGCTTCGGCGGCCTGCTGGCGGTCAATGACCTCTCCTTCAATGTCGGCCGCGGGGACATCACCGCGCTGATCGGACCCAACGGCGCGGGCAAGACGACTGTCTTCAACTGCGTCACCGGCTTCTACAAGCCAACCGAGGGCCGCATCGTCATGCGGCATGGCGACAAGGTCAGCGACAAGCTGATCGAGGATGCGACCGATTCGGGAGAGCAGTTCCGGGTGGAGGGAAGCTCAGGCGTGTTCTTGCTCGAGCGCATGCAGGACTTCCAGATCTCCCACCGCGCAAAGGTGGCCCGCACCTTCCAGAATATCCGTCTGTTTGCCGGCATGACCGTGCTCGAGAACCTGCTGGTGGCCCAGCACAATCCGCTGATGCTCGCCTCCAACTACACGCTTGGCGGCCTGATTGGCCTGCCCGGCTACAGGCATGCCCGGGAGAAGTCGATCGAGAAGTCCGTCTACTGGATGGAACAGGTCGGCCTGATCGATCGCGCCGACGACCCGGCCGGCGATCTGCCCTATGGCGCCCAGCGCCGCCTCGAGATCGCGCGCGCCATGTGCACCGGCCCGCATCTGCTTTGCCTCGACGAGCCGGCGGCCGGCCTCAATCCGCGCGAATCGAGCGAGCTCAACACGCTGCTGCAGTTCATCCGCAAGGAGCACGGCACCTCGATCCTGCTCATCGAGCACGACATGGGCGTGGTGATGGAAATCTCCGACCACATCGTCGTGCTCGACTACGGCGAGAAGATCTCCGACGGCGACGCCGCTTTCGTCCGCAACGATCCCCGCGTTATCGCCGCCTATCTCGGCGTCGAGGACGAGGAGGAGGTCGAGGCGGCACTTGAAGACGACGCCAACGGCGATGCTGCGTCCACGGGCGCAGGCCTGAAGTCCAACGATGAAGCCGGAGGCGCCAAATGAGCGAGACCTCATCCCCGCTGCTCTCGGTTTCGGGCGTTGAAACCTATTACGGCAAGATCGTTGCGCTGCGCGGCGTGGACATCGATGTCAACCGCGGCGAGATCGTCACGCTGATCGGTGCCAACGGCGCCGGCAAGTCCACACTGATGATGACCATCTGCGGCAATCCCCGCGCCCGCACCGGCCGCATCATCTACGACGGCATCGACATCACGACGATGCCGACCCACGAGATCATGCGCATGGGCATCGCCCAGTCGCCCGAAGGCCGCCGGATCTTCCCGCGCATGACGGTGATGGAAAACCTGCAGATGGGCGCCCATCTGGTCGAGGAGAAGCACTTCGATGACGACGTCCGACGCGTCTTCGAGCTGTTTCCACGGCTGAAGGAACGGCAGGGCCAGCGCGGCGGCACGCTGTCGGGGGGCGAGCAGCAGATGCTGGCCATCGGGCGGGCGCTGATGAGCCGGCCGAAGCTGCTGCTGCTTGACGAACCGTCGCTCGGCCTGGCGCCGCTGATCGTCCGGCAGATCTTCGAGATCATCGGCGAACTGAACCGCAACCAGGGACTTACCGTGTTCCTGGTGGAGCAGAATGCCTTTCATGCCCTGAAGCTCGCCCATCGCGGCCATGTCATGGTCAACGGCAAGATCACCATGAGCGGCAGTGGACGGGAACTGCTCAAGCGCGAAGAAGTGCGCGCGGCGTATCTCGAAGGCGGCAAGCACTAGAGCACCTCTCCTTTTCGAGGAATCGGAGAGGTGCTCCAAACTATTGGTTTATCGCAGCGTCCGGCGGCAAAGTGACGTTCGCTTCGTCCGGACATGCTCTAGGAGCCCGATGATGGAATTTCAGAACGCACTCTTGTGGGAAGTCAGCCCCTTCGAATTCCTGCTGGTCACCGTCGTGCTCGGTGGCGGCGCGGCCTGGATGACCGGCCGGGCGGTGGCGCTTGGCTGGGGGTCCAACCGAATCCTCGGGTTCTACATCGTCCTGCTGACTGCGGCAGTGCGGTTCATCCATTTCGCGCTGTTTCACGGCACGCTGATTTCGCTGCATTATTATGTGGTCGACATCGTGGTTCTGCTGGCGATCGCCTATATCGCCAAGCGCCATACACGGGCGGGACAGATGGCTCTGCAGTATACCTTCAAGTATACACGCTCGGGTCCATTGAGCTGGAAAGCGCGATGAGCGAGCCCTCGTTCGGAGTTAAGGCTGAGCGAGAATTTTCCGGCGAAGACACTTTCATTCCCGGTAAATTTGGGATTTGATAGCCACCAAGCGGGGTTAACCTCGCCGTTTACAGGCAGGCCGGGCACGCACCGACCGTTCTGCCACATCGAAAAACCGGTGTTCTTTTGAGGGAGTTACTATGAAAAAGGCACTTTTGGCGGGCGCTGCCCTAAGTCTCGTGATGTCGACGTCGGCCTGGGCCGACATCATCATCGCCACTGCCGGTCCGATGACCGGCCAGTACGCTTCTTTCGGTGAGCAGATGAAGACCGGCGCCGAGCAGGCTGTGGCCGACATCAATGCCGCCGGTGGCGTCAACGGCGAAATGCTGAAGCTTGAAGTCGGCGATGACGCCTGCGATCCGAAGCAGGCCGTGGCCGTCGCCAACCAGTTTGCCGGTGAAGGCGTGGTCTTCGTGGCCGGGCATTTCTGCTCGGGTTCCTCGATCCCGGCATCCGACGTCTATGCCGACGAGAGCATCATCCAGATTTCGCCGGCTTCGACCAATCCGAAGTTCACCGACGAGCGTCCGGGCGAAGGCATCTTCCGCGTCTGCGGCCGCGACGACCAGCAGGGTGAAGTCGCCGGCAAGTATCTGGTCGACAACTTTGCCGGCAAGAAGGTCGCCTTCTTCAACGACAAGACCGCCTACGGCAAGGGTCTCGCCGACGCCACCCAGGCCGCCTACGAAGCGCTGGGCGGCAAGCCGGCCATGGTCGAATCCTACACCGCTGGTGAGAAGGACTATTCGGCCCTGGTTTCCAAGCTGAAGCAGGAAGGCATCGACGTCCTTTATGTCGGCGGCTACCACACGGAAGCCGGCCTGATGGCACGCCAGGCCAAGGAGCAGGGCCTGACCTTGCAGCTGATCTCGGGCGATGCCCTGGTCACCGACGAGTACTGGGCCATCACCGGTGATGCCGGCGAAGGCACGCTGATGACCTTCTCGCCCGATCCGCGCGGCTATGAAACCGCCGCCAAGGTCGTCAAGACCCTTGAGGATGCAGGCAAGACCACGGAAGGCTACGTGCTCTACACCTATGCGGCGATCCAGGCCTGGGCCGATGCCGCCAAGACTGCCGGCTCGACCGACTTCGAAGCCGTCACCAAGGCGCTCAACGACGGCACGTTCAACACCGTGCTCGGCGATCTGTCCTTCGACGACAAGGGCGACGTGTCGCTGCCGGGTTACGTCTTCTACGAATGGAAGGACGGCAAGTACGCTCAGATCAACTGATCCGAGCCGTCTGGCAAACAAGGCAAGGGCCCGGTGCATCCGCACCGGGCCCTTTTTCCTGGATGCGCTGCACGCAGATTCAGCCGTGCACCATAAGGTCCGCCGTTCGCGAGCGTGCCAGCACCAGTTCCGCGTTGGGGATGTCGTTCTGCATGGCGCGGTGCTCGGCCGCCTCCGCGTCGTGGCCGTGACCGAGCCAGCGGTCGATCAGCCGCCGGCGCAGCAGATCCGCGTCGGCAAACACCATCACCGTCAGGTCGAACAGTCCGGCAAGATCCGACCATGGCGCCTCGTCAAGCAGCAGGTAGTTGCCCTCGGTGATGACGATGCGGTGACCGGGCTCGACGATGCGGGCGCCGGCGCGGGCGAGATCGAGACCGCGGTCGAACACCGGAACCGCGACAGCCTCATCCGGGCGGTCGCGGATCCGCCGCAACAGCGCGTGATAGCCGGCTGCATCGAAGGTCAGCGGCGACCCCTTGCGCGCCAGCAGGCCGCGCGGCCCGATGACGGCATTGTCGAGATGGAAGCCGTCCATTGGCACGATGACCGCCGCCGCGCCCCTTTCCTCCAGCGCGCGCTGCAACGCGTCGGACAAGGTGGATTTTCCCGATCCCGGAGCGCCGGCCAGCGCCACGACAAAGCGCGGCCTGCCCTCTGCGCGGGCGATTACCGCGTCCGCAAGCGCATCGGCATCGGCGACTCCACCGGCCTGGTCCATCATGCGGCGTGCTGCTCTTCCGGCTCCTTGGCGCCGGTCATCAGCGCCACGGCGTCGGACATCGAATGGTCCTTGGGATTGATGACGCAGAGGCGCTTGCCGAGCCGGTGGATGTGGATGCGGTCGGCGACCTCGAAGACATGCGGCATGTTGTGGCTGATGAGCACTATGGGGATGCCGCGCGCCTTCACGTCGAGGATCAGTTCCAGCACGCGGCGGGATTCCTTGACGCCGAGTGCGGCGGTGGGCTCGTCAAGGATGATGACCTTGGAGCCGAAGGCGGCGGCGCGGGCCACGGCGACCCCCTGCCGCTGGCCGCCCGACAGCGTCTCCACCGCCTGGTTGATGTTCTGGATCGTCATCAGGCCCAGTTCGGTGAGCTTCTCGCGGGCGATCCGCTCCATTTCAGGCCGGTCGAGGCGACGCAGCACGCTGCCCATGAAGCCGGGCTTGCGCAGTTCCCTGCCCATGAACATGTTGTCGGCGATCGACAGCGCCGGCGACATGGCGAGCGTCTGGTAGACGGTCTCGATGCCGGCGTGGCGGGCGTCGAGCGGAGACTGGAAATGCACCCGCTTGCCCTCGAGATAGACCTCGCCTTCGTCGGGAATGGTCGCCCCGGAGACGGCCTTGATCAGGCTCGACTTGCCGGCGCCGTTGTCGCCGATCACGGCGAGGATCTCGCCGGGATAGAGCTCGAAATTGCAGTGGTCGAGCGCGGTGACGCGGCCGTAGCGCTTGACCAGATTGACGCCTCTCAAGATCGGTTCCATCAGACTGATACCTTTCTGATCCATTGATCCACTGCGACGGCGGCGATGATCAGCACGCCGATGAGCAGATAGGTCCATTGCGCATCCGCTCCGAGCAGGCGCAGGCCGAGGGTGAAGACGCCGACGATCAGGGCCCCGAACAGCATGCCGAGGATGGAGCCGCGGCCGCCGAACAGCGAGATGCCGCCGATCACCACCGCGGTGATCGATTCGATGTTGGACAACTGGCCGCTGGTCGGCGACACCGACCCGATGCGGCCGATGAGAACCCAGCCGGCGAAGGCGCAGATCAGGCCGGAGAGCACATAGACGGAGATCAGCACCTTCCTGATCTGCACACCCGACAATTCGGCGGCCTCGGGATCATCGCCGACCGCATAGACGTGGCGGCCCCAGGCCGTCTCGCGCAGGACATAGGCGAGCAGCAGCACCAGGCACACCATGAAGATGACGCCATAGGTGAAGGTGGCGCCGCCGCGGCCGGCCTCGTCGGCACCGATGCTGAGCGTGCGGCCGAAGAAATGCAGGAGCGGCGCCTGGCTGTCGATGTCCTGGCTGCGGATGGTCTCGTTGGCCGAATAGAGAAAATTGGTCGCCAGCACGATCTGCCACATGCCGAGCGTGACGATGAACGGCGGCAGCTTCATCACCGCGACCAGCCAGCCATTGATGTAGCCGCAGAGGACGCCGCAGAGCAGGCCGCAGCCGACGGCGACCTCGACCGGGATGCCGTACCGGAAGGCGAACTGGCCCATGACCACGGAACTCAGCACCATGATCGCGCCGACGCTGAGGTCGATGCCGGCGGTCAGGATCACCAGGCTCTGGGCCGCGCCGACGATGCCGACAATGGCCACCTGCTGCAGGATCAGGGTCAGTGCGAAGGGCGAGAAGAACTTGGACCCGAGCAGGATGCCGAAGATGACGATCGACATGACGAGCACGATCAGCGGCACCATCGAGGGCGCCTTGTGCAGCATGTGCTGGATGCGCTTGAGGGCGGACACCGGACCGCCGCCGAACTCGGCGACCTTTTCCGCGGTCCCCGCCTTTACGACGGTCTCATAGTCCTGGGAATTTGCGGAACCTTCGGACATGCTCTCCTCCCGGGTGATGTCATGGGCATCTATAGCACGATCTCAGGCGGAAGGGACGGGACGCCCCGCCCCTTCCGCCGGATCAGTTGGGCTTGCGCGCTCTGGGGATCAGCCCCAGCAGCGATCCGTGCCTTCGGCGACCGAGATCGATTCCACGCCGTCGGCCGGCTTGTCCGTCACCAGCGCGACGCCGGTGTCGTAGAAGCTCTTGCCGGGGGTCGGCTCGGGCTTGGAGCCGTCGGCGGCCCACTTGGCGATTGCCTCGATACCCAGCGAAGCCATCAGCAGCGGATACTGCTGCGAGGTGGCGCCGATGATGCCGTCCTTGACGTTGGCGACGCCCGGGCAGCCGCCGTCGACGGACACGATCAGCACGTCGTTCTCGCGGCCGATCGACTTGAGCGCCTCATAGGCGCCGGCGGCGGCGGGTTCGTTGATGGTGTAGACGACATTGATGGCGGGATCCTTGGCGAGGAGATTCTCCATCGCCTTGCGACCGCCCTCTTCATTGCCGGCGGTCACGTCGTGGCCGACGACGCGCGGATCGGTTTCGTCGCCCCACTTGTCGGGATTGCCGAGATCGATGCCGAAGCCCTGCAGGAAGCCCTGGTCCCTGAGCACGCCGACGGTCGGCTGGCTGATGGCGAGATCGAGCATGGCGATCCTGGCGTCGGCGGCCTTGTCGCCGAGCGTTGCCTTGGCCCACTTGCCGATCAGTTCGCCGGCGAGGAAGTTGTCGGTGGCAAAGGTGGCGTCGGCGGCGTCAGCCGGTTCGAGCGGGGTGTCGAGCGCGATCACCAGAATGCCGGCGTCGCGGGCCTGCTTGACGGCGGTGACGATGGACGAGGTGTCCGAGGCGGTGAGCAGGATGCCCTTGGCCCCGTCAGCGATGCAGGTTTCGATGGCGGCGACCTGGGTTTCATGGTCGCCATCCACCTTGCCGGCGAAGGTCTTGAGCGCGATGCCCAGTTCCTTGGCCTTGGCTTCGGCGCCTTCCTTCATCTTGACGAAGAAGGGATTGGTGTCGGTCTTGGTGATCAGGCACGCGCCTGTGTCGGCGGCATGGGCCGGTGCTGCGGCCATGAGGCCCAGCGCGGTGGCGCAGAACAGCGCCGTCTTGACTGCGGAAATTCGCTTCATGTCTTCCTCCCAGATGAATTTGCAGACGATCCTGCGTCCACGCAGCTTCCGGAAATCCTCATTCCCGGGCTTCGTGTTGTCCTATGCAAACACGCGCCGCCGAACCTGTCAATAAATAATTCATTCTTATTTAATAATTGACCCTGTCGGTCGTTTGCGCCATTCTCGGCTTCGCAGAGCGCAGGTCTGATGGCAGACAGCGCCGGGAGGAGCGGACGTGGTCGTTGATGCAGGTCAGGCAGGACGGATCGAAGCGGCCAACCCGTCGTTGCGCGGCTCGAACCAGAGCGGCATGCGCGCCTACAACGAGCGACTGGTGCTGAGCCTCGTCTACGGCCATGGCAATCTGGCGAAATCCGACATTGCCCGGATGACCGGGCTGTCGGCGCAGACCGTGTCGGTGATCATGCGGGCGCTCGAGGCCGAGGATCTCATCGTCAGGGGCAAGCCGGTGCGCGGCAAGGTCGGGCAGCCCTCGGTGCCGATGTCGATCAATCCCGACGGCGCCTACTTCATCGGACTGAAGGTGGGCCGCCGCAGCGCGGAACTGATCCTGCTCGACTTTCTGGGGGAGCCGAAATCCACCCTGCGGGTGAGCTACCCCTGGCCGGTGCCCGAGCAGATCATCGATTTCGTCCGCGGCGGTCTGCAGAGCATGACCGGGGCGCTGGCGCCGGAGTTGCGCGACCGCGTCGCCGGCTTCGGCATAGCGGCACCGTTCCAGCTCTGGAACTGGACCGAGCAGGCCGACGCGCCGCGCGAGGAAATGGACAAGTGGCGCGACGTCGACCTTCGGGCGATGATCGCGCAACTGTGCGAATTCCCGGTCTATCTGCAGAATGACGCCACGGCGGCCTGTTCGGCCGAACTGGTGTTCGGCAGGCACCAGGGGCTGCGCGACTTTTTGTATTTCTACATCGGCACCTTTGTCGGCGGCGGCGTCGTGCTCAACGGCAGCGTCTACTCGGGCCGCTCCGGCAATGCGGGCGCCATCGGGCCGCTGCCGGTGATCGGACCGGAGGGCAAGCCGGTGCAGCTCATCGAGCGCGCCTCGATCATGACGCTGGAGCGGATGATCCGCGCCCGAAACCTCGATCCCTCGCCGCTGTGGAACAGTCCCGAGCACTGGAGCGGCTTCGAGGATCTGGCCACCGAATGGATCCGCGTGGTGGCGCGCGGCCTTGCCCATGCCATCGTCTCGGCCAGCGCCGTGATCGATTTCGAGCAGGCCATCATCGATGGCGGTCTGCCCGCCGGCATCCGCGACCGGATCGTCGAGGAGACGCGGCGCGAAGCGGCGGGGTTCGATCTGCAGGGACTGGTGCTGCCCGCGATCCTGCCGGGCACGATCGGCCCGCTGGCCCGTTCGCTGGGCGCGGCCAGCCTGCCGCTGTTCGACAAGTACCTCATCGACCGCAACATGCTGCTGGGCGAATCCTGACTCCCGGATCTCTCCGGACCCGGCGCCGTCCGCCGGTTTGGCGCAACAAGGGCGGCAATGGCCGAAACGGGACACTGGGCGTCGCGCATTGCACAGCAAAATCCCGCCGGTTTTGATCCGGCCTGACTGGATTTGACTTGCATCGGCTGCTTGAATGGGGATAGTTGAGCTTCCCCGTTGGGAGAAACCGGATCCGTCCGGTGCCGAAGGAGCAACCGCCCCGGAAACTCTCAGGCAAAAGGACCAGCAGGGAACAGGACTCTGGAGAGTGGCGCATATAGCGCCCGCCGAAGGGATAGCAATCTCAGGCCAAAGGACAGAGGGGGCAATTGATCAGGGCGCCAGCACGCCCTTGCGATTGACCCGTGCGCGGCATCCGCCGGCACCCTGATGGAGAGTGCGTGTGACCCACACGGAAGAGCTTCTCAAGACCCCGCTTCATGCCCTGCATCTCGAACTCGGCGCCCGCATGGTGCCATTCGCCGGCTATGACATGCCGGTGCAGTATCCGCTCGGCGTGATGAAGGAACACCTTCACACCCGCAGCCATGCCGGCCTGTTCGACGTCTCGCATATGGGCCAGATCCTCCTCAGGCCGAAGAGCGGCGATGTCCGGGACGCGGCGCTGGCGCTGGAGACGATCACCCCCGTCGATGTCGCGGGGCTTGGCGAAGGACGTCAGCGCTACGGACTCTTCACCAACGAGACCGGCGGACTGAAGGACGACTTCATGGTCGCCAACCGCGGCGACCATCTCTACCTGGTGGTCAACGCCGCCTGCAAGCATCAGGACCTCGCCCTGATCGAGGTCGCCGTCTCCGATGCGTGCGACGTCGAGGCGCGGTTCGATCGCGGCCTGCTGGCGCTTCAGGGTCCGATGGCCGAGGACGCGCTTTCGGCGATCGCGCCCGAGGCCGCCGACATGCGCTTCATGGACGTGCGCCTCATCGACATCAAGGGCATGGAGACCGTGGTCTCCCGCTCCGGCTACACCGGCGAGGACGGCTACGAGATCTCGGTGGCCGCCGAAGACGCCGACCGGCTGGCGCGGCTCCTGCTCGATGACGAGCGGGTGGAGGCGATCGGGCTGGGCGCGCGCGATTCACTCCGGCTCGAGGCCGGCCTCTGTCTCTACGGCAACGACATCGGTCCCGACACCACCCCGGCCGAGGCGGCGCTGACCTGGGCGATCCAGAAGGCGCGCCGCGGCGACGGCGAGCGGGAGGGCGGATTTCCCGGCGACCGCGTCATCCTCGGCCAGCTGGCCCGCGGCGCCGACCGCAAGCGCGTCGGGCTCTCGCCGGAAGGCAAGGCGCCGGTGCGCGGCGGCGCGCGGCTGTTCGCCGGGGCCGAGGGGGGCGAGCCGGTCGGCGCGGTCACCTCGGGCGGCTTCGGCCCAAGCCTCGAGGCGCCGGTGGCCATGGGCTACGTGCCTGCAGCGCTTTCCGAACCCGGAACCCGCCTCTACGCCGATGTGCGCGGCAAGCGGCTGCCGGTCGTCGTCGCCACCCTCCCCTTCGTTCCCAACACCTACAAACGCTGACAGCGGACAGGATCATGACCATGCTGAAATTCACCGAAGACCACGAATGGCTCAAGATCGACGGAGACGTCGCCACCGTCGGCATCACCGCGCATGCGGCCGAACAGCTCGGCGACCTGGTGTTCGTCGAACTGCCGGATGTGGGCAGCAGGTTCGAGAAGGGCGGCGAGGCCTCGACGGTCGAGTCGGTCAAGGCCGCCTCGGATGTCTATTGCCCTCTCGCCGGCGAGATCGTCGCCGTCAACGAGGACATCGTCGGCGATCCGTCGCTGGTCAACACCGACCCGACCGGCGCCGGCTGGTTCTTCAAGCTCAAGCTGGCCGATCCGTCCGATGCCGACGCGCTGCTTGATGAAGCCGCCTACAATTCCCTGATCGGCTGAGGTGCCCATGTCCGTCAAGTTCTCCGCCTACGACCCCTACGACTTTGCCAACCGACGCCACATCGGCCCCTCGCCCTCGGAAATCGCCGCGATGCTCGACACCGTCGGCGCCGCCTCTCTCGACGCGCTGATCGACGACACGGTGCCCGGCGCGATCCGCCAGAAAGCACCGCTCGCCTGGGGCAAGCCGATGAGCGAACGCGAGGTTCTGGACCATCTCAGGCAGACGGCCAGGCAGAACAAGGTGATGGTCTCGCTGCTCGGCCAGGGCTACCACGGCACCATCATGCCGCCGGTGATCCAGCGCACGATCCTCGAGAACCCGGCCTGGTACACCGCCTACACGCCCTATCAGCCCGAGATCAGCCAGGGCCGGCTGGAAGCTCTGATCAACTACCAGACCATGGTCGCCGACCTCACCGGGCTCGACATCGCCAATGCCTCGCTGCTCGACGAGGCGACAGCGGCGGCGGAGGCCATGGCGATGGCGCACCGGGTGTCGAAGTCGAAAAGCACCACCTTCTTCGTCGACCGGGCCTGCCATCGCCAGACCATCGACGTCATCCGCACCCGCGCCGAGCCGCTGGGCTGGAGCCTGGTGGTGGGGGACCCGTTTGCCGATCTCGATCCCGCATCGGTGTTCGGCGCGGTGCTGCAGTATCCCGGCACCAACGGCCATGTGCATGACTTCACCGATGTCATCGCCGGTCTGCACGCAGCCCAGGCCATCGCCATCGTCGCCGCCGATCCGCTGGCGCTGACGCTTCTCAAGTCGCCCGGCGAGATGGGCGCCGACATTGCCGTCGGCACGACGCAGCGTTTCGGCGTTCCGGTCGGCTACGGCGGCCCGCACGCCGCCTACATGGCGGTGCGCGACGCCTGGAAGCGCTCGATGCCGGGCCGGCTGGTCGGAGTCACCGTGGATGCGCGCGGCAACCGCGCCTACCGTCTGGCGCTGCAGACCCGCGAACAGCATATCCGGCGCGAGAAGGCGACGTCCAACATCTGCACCGCGCAGGTGCTGCTGGCCGTCATCGCCTCGATGTACGCCGTCTTTCACGGCCCCGAAGGCCTGCGCGCCATCGCCGGCCGGGTGCACATGAAGGCGTCGCGCCTGGCCTCCGGCCTGAAGACGCTCGGCTTCGCCGTCGAGCCCGAGGCGTTTTTCGACACCATCACCGTGGCGGTCGGGGAGCGGCAGAACGCCATCATCGGCGCGGCACTCGGCGAAGGCATCAACCTGCGCCGCGTCGGCGACGACCGCATCGGCATCACCGTCGACGAACTGACCCGGCAGGCAAACCTGGAAGCCGTCTGGCGCGCTTTCGGCGGCACCCTCCACTACGACAGCACGGATGGCGCCGAGCCCGCCATTCCCGAGGCGCTCGCCCGCACGACGCCGTTCCTCGAGCACCCGATCTTCCACATGAACCGCGCCGAGACCGAGATGACGCGCTACATCCGCCGGCTCTCGGACAAGGACCTGGCGCTGGACCGGGCGATGATCCCGCTCGGCTCCTGCACCATGAAGCTCAACGCCACCGCCGAGATGCTGGCGATCAGCTGGCCGGAATATGCCGACATCCATCCCTTCGCGCCGGCCGACCAGGCGCTTGGCTACAAGCTGATGATCGACGACCTGTCGGACAAGCTCTGCCAGGTCACCGGCTACGACTCGATCTCGATGCAGCCCAATTCCGGCGCCCAGGGCGAATATGCGGGACTGCTCACGATCCGCGCCTGGCACCTCGCGCGCGGCGACACGCAGCGCACCGTCTGCCTGATCCCGACATCGGCGCACGGCACCAATCCGGCGTCCGCGCAGATGGCCGGGATGACGGTGGTGCCGGTCGGCACCCGGCCGAACGGCGACGTCGACCTCGATGACTTCCGCGCCAAGGCGGAAACGCACTCGGCCCGGCTCGCCGCCTGCATGATCACCTATCCCTCCACCCACGGCGTGTTCGAGGAGACGGCGACCGAGGTCTGCCGCATCACCCACGAGCATGGCGGCCAGGTCTATCTCGACGGCGCCAATCTCAATGCGCTCGTCGGCATCGCCCGGCCGGGCGACATCGGCGCCGATGTGAGCCACCTCAACCTGCACAAGACGTTCTGCATTCCCCATGGCGGCGGCGGTCCCGGCATGGGGCCGATCGGGGTGAAGGCGCATCTCGCTCCCTTCCTCCCCGGCCACTTCGCCACCGACGGCCGTCCCGGCGCCGTGTCAGCCGCGCCTTACGGTTCGGCCTCGATCCTGCCGATCTCCTGGGCCTACTGCCTGATGATGGGCGGCGAGGGCCTGACCCAGGCGACGAAGATCGCCATCCTCAATGCCAACTACATCGCGGTCAGGCTGAAGGACGCCTACGACGTCCTCTACACGTCGGCATCGGGCCGGGTGGCGCATGAGTGCATCCTCGACACACGGCCGCTGGCCGAGAGCGCCGGCGTCAGCGTCGACGACATCGCCAAGCGGCTGATCGACTGCGGCTTCCATGCGCCGACGATGAGCTGGCCGGTGGCGGGCACGCTGATGATCGAGCCGACGGAATCGGAATCCAAGGGGGAGATCGACCGTTTCTGCTCCGCCATGCTCGCCATTCGCGCCGAGGCGCAGGCGATCGAGGACGGGCACATGGATCCTCTCAACAACCCGCTCAGGAACGCGCCCCACACCGTCGAGGATCTGGTGGGTGCCTGGGACCGTCCCTATGACCGCGAGACCGGCTGCTTCCCGCCGGGGAGCTTCCGGACGACGAAGTATTTCGCGCCGGTCAACCGGGTCGACAATGTCTATGGCGACCGCAACCTGGTCTGCTCCTGCCCGCCGATGAGCGACTACGCGGAGGCGGCCGAGTAGCTGCTGCTGCCGGGGCAGGCGCGCCGGCCGGTCTTCCGGCACTTCTCCCAAATGTGAGGCCGTAGTCACAAATTAACCGTGACTGCGGCCTTTTGCCGTCCGGTCCGCGAAAATGCGCCCACCCCTTTCAAGGTTTTCCGCATTGTGCTATTGGGAATGAATATTCATTCACTACATGTGCAAACGTGAGGCCACCCACAGGCCCCGGGGAAACGCAGCCATATGGACATCACAGCCGCCGACGCAGCCCAGCTGAAAGTGCTCGATATCCTGGAGCGGGTGAAATCCGTCTTCGCCAGCAAGGGCTTCGACGGTGCCTCGATGCAGGATCTCGCGCAGGCGGCGCAGATGAGCGTGGGCAACTTCTACCGCTATTTTCCCTCCAAGAATGCCATCATCACCGCGCTGGTCGAGCGCGACCTGCAGGACATCGAGGCCACCTTCGAGATGGTCAAGACCTCCGACGATCCGAGGGCCATCTTCATCGCCTGCCTCAGGGAGCGGATCGAGAACCTGCCCATCGAGGACGCCGCGCTGTGGACAGAGATCCAGTCGGCCTCCTTCCGGCTGCCCGAGATCGCCCAGCTCAAGCGCAACATGGAAGAGACCGTGCGGCGCTACATCGTCGCCACGCTCGTGCGCATCCACGGCAGCCAGAGCCCCGCGGAGATGGCGCGCTACGAAACCCAGGCTCATTTCATGATGCTGATGATCCACGGCTTCGCGCAGCGGAAATACTGCACCCGCGACTACACCGACGATGCTGCCACCGCCGCGCTCGGGCGGATGGTACTCGACACGATCGACAAGACACTCCTGGCGCCCGTCGCCGATCCGAACGCCTGATGGAACCCTTTGCCATGCGCTCTCACGCACCCCTCGCCCTTCTGCTTGCCAGCCTCGCCTTCCCGCCGCTGCAGGGCCATGCCGCCGATGCCGCCGCCCCGGCCACGACGGAGGCCATCGCGCCGACGATCATCGCCGTCGCCGCCGTCAACGAGCGGATCGTCGACAAGGTGCTCGCCAACGGCACCGTGCAGCCGGTCGAGGAAGTCCTGGTGCAGCCGCAGCTCGAGGGGCTGGCGATCCAGACGCTTTCCGCCAATGTCGGCGACCTGGTCGAGGCCGGCCAGGTGCTGGCCAAGCTCGCCGACGACCAGCTGATCCTGCAGCGCAGCCAGATGAACGCCAGCCGCGCCAAGGCGCTTGCCGGCATCGCCCAGCTGAACGCGCAGCTGGCCGAAGTCCGGTCGAATGCCAGCGAGGCGCTGAAAGCGCGCGACCGCGCCGCGACGCTCGCCAAGAGCGGCGCCTTCTCCTCCGTCCAGGCCGATCAGGCCGAGGCGGCGCTGACGACGGCGAATGCGCGACTGCTCTCGGTGGAGGAATCCATCAAGGTGGCCCAGGCCGACGTGGCCGTGGTCGACGCTCAGATGGAGGACATCGACCTCAGGCTCGCCCGCACCGAGGTCAAGGCGCCGGTCGCCGGCATCGTCAGCGCGCGCGCCGCCCGCGTCGGGGCCATCGCCAGCGCCTCGGGCAATCCGATGTTCACGCTGATCCGCGACGGCGCGCTGGAAGTGCGCGCCGACGTGGCCGAGACCGACATGCTGAAGATCCGGCAGGGCCAGACGGTGGACGTCACCGTCGCCGGTTCGCCGGAGCCGCGCCTGGGCACGGTCAGGCTGATCGAGCCGGCGCTCGACACCTCGACCCGGCTTGGGCTGGTGCGCATCGAACTGCCGGATCCCGAAGGCCTGCGCTCGGGCATGTTCGCCGAGGCTGCCATCATCGTCGCCGACCGCAGCGGCGTGGTGGTGCCGGTCAACTCGGTCAACATCACGGCCAAGGGCGCGATGGTGCTCAAGCTCGCCGAGGGCCGCGCCCGCAACACGCCGATCACCACCGGCATCCGCAATGGCAGCCGGGTGGAAATCCTCGACGGGCTGAAGGCCGGCGACCTGATCGTCGCCAAGGCAGGCGCCTTCGTGCGCGACGGGGACCGGGTCAATCCGGCGGTCGAAACCGAAAGCGGCCGCGCCGCCGTCGCAACGGAATAGGGGTTCGCCATGAATTTCTCAGCCTGGGCCATCCGAAATCCGATCGCGCCGCTGCTGGCCTTCGCGCTGCTGGTCATCGTCGGCGTGCAGTCCTTCTACAGCCTGCCCATCACCCGGTTCCCGAACATCGACGTGCCGCTGGTTTCCGTCGCCATCTCGCAGCCGGGTGCCGCGCCCTCCGAACTCGAGAGCCAGGTGACGAAGGAGATCGAGGATGCCGTCGCCGGCATCACCGGGGTCGACGACATCTCCTCGACCGTCTCCGACGGCCAGTCGAGCACGGTGGTCAAGTTCCGCATGGAAGTGCCCACCGACAAGGCCGTCCAGGACGTCAAGGACGCCATCGACCGGATCCGCGGCGACCTGCCCGCCTCCATCGAGGCCCCGATCGTCACGCGCATCGATGTCGAGGGACAGGCGATCATGACCTTCGCGGTCGATGCTCCCAACATGACGCTTGAGGAAGCCTCCTGGTTCGTCGACGACACCGTCAAGCGCGCGCTGCAGGGCCAGCGCGGCGTCGGCCGCGTCGACCGCTACGGCGGCGCCGACCGCGAGATCCGGGTCGAGCTCGATCCGGCGCGGCTGGCCTCCTACGGGATCACGGCCGCCGACGTGAACCGTCAGCTGCGCGCGACAAATGCCGATCTCGGCGGCGGCCGCGGCGAAATCGGCGATCGGGAGCAGGCGATCCGCACGCTGGGCAGTGCCCAGAGCGTCGAGACGCTGGAAAAGACGACGATCGCGCTTCCCAACGGCCGCTTTGTCCGGCTGGGCGAACTGGGCCAGATCCGCGACACCTACGAGGAACTCAGGTCCTTCTCGCGCTACAATGGCGGCCAGGTGGTGTCCTTCGCCGTCTTCCGGGCAAAGGGAGCCAGCGAGGTCTCGGTCGCCGAGGTCGTCACCGAAACGCTCGACGACATCCGCGCCAGGAATCCCGGCGTCAAGCTGGTGCCGGTCGACGACACGGTGTTCTACACCTACGGCAACTACGAATCGGCGCTGCACACGCTGACCGAAGGTTCGCTTCTCGCGGTGCTCGTGGTGTTCCTGTTCCTGCGCAACTGGCGCGCCACGCTGATTGCGGCCATCGCGCTGCCGCTGTCGGCGATCCCGACCTTCTATGTCATGGACCTGCTCGGCTTCTCGCTCAACCTGGTCAGCCTGCTCGCCATCACGCTGGCGACCGGGATCCTGGTCGATGACGCCATCGTCGAGGTGGAGAACATCTCGCGCCACATCAAGATGGGCAAGACGCCTTATCGCGCCTCGATCGAGGCGGCGGACGAAATCGGCCTCGCCGTCATCGCCACCACCTTCACCATCATTGCCGTCTTCGTGCCGGTCTCGTTCATGCCGGGCATCCCGGGGCAGTATTTCCGCCAGTTCGGCATGACGGTCGCCGTGGCGGTCATGTTCTCGCTGCTCGTCGCCCGCCTGATCACGCCGATGATGGCCGCCTATCTGATGCGCCCGGGCGACGCCCATGACGAGGGCACCGCAGACGGCTGGATCATGCGGGCCTATACCGGCCTCATCTCCCGGACGCTGCGCTGGCGCTACACGACGCTGCTGGCGGCCATAGCCTCGCTGGTGGTGGCCGTGCATTTCATGGCCCAGGTGCCGGGCTCGTTCCTGCCGCCGGAGGACGTCTCGCGCGTCAGCATCAGCGCCGAGCTGCCCCCGGGCGCCACGCTCGCCGACACCGACAGGACCACCGAGGCCATGCGCGCCATCATCGCGCCGATCGACGGAGTGGAGAATGTCTTCATTCTCGGCGGCACCTCGCCGAAGGGCGAAATGGACATTCGCCGCGCATCGGTCGCCGTTCTCCTGACCAGGATCGAGCACTCGATGCTCAAGAAGGTGGTCAACGGCCTGGCCCATGCCGTGCCCGGCGATTTCATGCCGACGATGCAGGTCAACGGCCGCACACGGTCGCAGGCGGAAATCGAGGCGGAAATCTTCGACAAGCTTGCCGCCGTGCCCGACATCCGCGCCTACAAGCTCAACGACCGCGGTGACCGCGACCTGTCCTACAACGTGATCTCGGTGAGCGAAGCCGACATCAACGAGGCGGTGGCGGCCCTCGAGCCGAAACTCAAGCAGCAGCCGGACCTGTCCAGCGTCAGCGTCTCGGGCGCCCTGCCGCGTCCGGAGGTGCAGATCCGTCCACGCGCCGACGAGGCCGCGCGGCTTGGCGTCACCACCTCGCAGATCGCCGAGACGGTGCGCGTGGCCACCATCGGCGAAAACAGCGCGGCGCTCGCCAAGATCTCGCTCGATGACCGGCAGATTCCGATCCGGGTGCAGCTGGCGCCGCTCTACCGCACAGATATCGACCGCATCGGCAATCTGCAGGTGGCGACGGCCGGCGGCGGCCAGGTGCCGCTGAAATCGGTGGCCGACATCCTCATCACCCAGGGCCCGAGCACCATCAACCGCTTCGACCGTGAACGGCTCGCCACCATCGGCGCCAGCCTGCCGATCGGCGTGGCGCTCGACACCGCCAAGCAGGCCTTCGCCAAGGTCATCGCCGACACCAGGCTGCCGGCCTCGGTCGAGGTCCGGGAATCCGGAGATGCCGAGGTGCAGAACGAACTGCTCGTCAGCTTCCAGAACGCCATGCTGCTGGGCCTGCTGCTGGTGCTGACCGTGCTGATCCTCCTGTTCAAGGACGTCATCCAGCCCTTCACCATCCTGTTCTCGCTGCCTCTGGCGATCGGCGGAGTGGCCGCCGGCCTGATCCTCACCGGCTATGCAGTGTCGATGCCGGTGCTGATCGGCATCCTGATGCTGATGGGGATCGTCACCAAGAACGCCATCCTGCTGGTCGACTTCGCCGTCGAGCTGGTCCGGTCCGGAACCGACCGGGTGGAGGCAATGATCGAATCGGGCAAGAAGCGCGCGCGGCCGATCGTCATGACCTCGATCGCCATGTCGGCCGGCATGCTGCCGTCGGCCATGGGCGTGGGCGAGGGCGGCTCGTTCCGCGCGCCGATGGCGGTGGCGGTGATGGGCGGCATCATCGTCTCGACCGTGCTCAGCCTCGTGGTCGTGCCCTCCTTCTTCCTGATCATGGACGACTTCTCGCGCCTGCTCGGGCGCATCTTCAGCCGCTTCATCGGCCCGAAGGAAGCGGACCCCGCGGTGCTGGAGCCGGAGGCGCTGACGGCCGGCCTGCAGGCCAATGCCGAGGAGATCACGT
This sequence comes from Hoeflea marina, assembly GCF_003182275.1. Classification (GTDB taxonomy): domain Bacteria; phylum Pseudomonadota; class Alphaproteobacteria; order Rhizobiales; family Rhizobiaceae; genus Hoeflea; species Hoeflea marina. Next base: position 51,685 of record NZ_QGTR01000002.1, on the reverse strand, counting down.
CCCTGCGCGAACGGCTCGCACGGCTCGAATCGGGTGTCCGCCCGGCACCAAAACTGGTGATGCCGCGCGAGGCGGCCGAGTAGCGGCGCAGCCGTGCTCAGACGCCGAGCAGGCTGGTTTCGATCGCCTCGGTGATATCGCCGGGGCGGCCGGTCCACTCGCTGCGGCCGCGGGCGAGGATGACGCAGCGGTCGGCCAGGTCGCGCAGCTCCCGGAAGGCCTTGTCGACGACGAGGATGGACTGGCCGTCGCGCTTGAGCTCGCCGATGGCCGCCCAGATTTCCCGCCGCACCACCGGCGCCAGCCCCTCGGTGGCTTCGTCGAGAATGAGCAGCCGGGGATTGGTCATCAGCGCCCGGCCGATGGCAAGCATCTGCTGCTCGCCGCCCGACAGCGTCAGGGCCTGCTGGCCCATGCGCTCGCCCAGCCGCGGAAACAGGCCGACGACCCGATTAAGCGTCCAGGCGCCCGGGCGCGCGGCGGCAGTCAGGTTTTCCCTGACATTCAGCGGCCCGAAGCAGCGCCGGCCTTCCGGCACCAGGCCGATGCCGAGACGGGCGGCGCGGAAGGACGGCAGCGGCGCCAGGTCGCGGCCTGCGAAACGCACCTCGCCGCGGCTCGAGCGCAGCATGCGGGTGATCGCCCGGATCGTGGTGGTCTTGCCCATGCCGTTGCGGCCCATCAGCGCCACCACCTCGCCCTCGCCGACCTCGAGATCGACACCGAACAGCGCCTGCGAGGCGCCGTAGAAGGCTTCGAGATTGCGGACCCTGAGCAGCGCCATGCTCACTCCTCCCCGAGATAGGCGGCGCGGACATCCGCATCGGCGCGGATGTCGTCCGGGCTGCCATGGGCGATGACCCGGCCGCCGACCAGCACGGAAATGCGGTCGGCGAGCGCGAAGACGGCGTCCATGTCGTGCTCGACGAGCAGGATCGGCGCCTCGCCGCGGAGCGAATCGAGAAAGCCGATCAGCGCGCCCGATCCCTCGCTGCCGAGTCCCGCCATCGGCTCGTCCATCAGGAAGGCCCTGGGCCTGAGCGCCAGCGCCATGGCGATCTCGAGCAGGCGGCGTTCGCCGTGCGAGAGCTCGGCCGCCGGCACCTGCGCCCGGTCCTGCAGCCCGACGCGACCGAGCGCCGTCATCGCCGCATCGCCAAGCCGGCTGTCGCCCGAGACCTGGCGGACGAAGCCGAAGCCAGATCCCTCGCGGGCCTGAACCGCCAGCATGACATTGCGGCGCACCGAGAAATCCGGGATCAGCGAGGAGACCTGAAAGGTCCGCGCCAGCCCGAGACGGGCCCGGGCCGCCTGGTCGAGACCCTGGAGATCGCGGCCGGCAAAGCGGATGCGGCCGGCGTCGGGCTCGATCTCGCCCGATATCAGCTTGATCAGCGTCGACTTTCCGGCGCCGTTGGGACCGATCAGCGCATGGATCTCTCCGGCGCGCAGGTCGAGATCGACCGCGTCGGACACCTTCAGCGCGCCGAAGCTCCGCGTCACGCCGGACAGCGAGAGAACCGGTTCAGTCATGCCGCGCCCTCCCCGCCGCCAGGCCGATAAGGCCGCCACGCGCAAACAGCACCACGCCGAGCAGCAGCGCCCCCAGAAAGAACTGCCAGTAGTCGCTCACGCCACCGAAGACATGCTCGAAGAGCACATAGATGCAGGCGCCCGCCACCGGCCCGAACAGCCGCCCGGCGCCGCCGAGGATGACGAAGACCATGATCTCGCCCGACATGTGCCAGGACAGCATCGACGGACTGACGAAGCGGTTGAGATCGGCATAGAGCGCGCCGGCAAGCCCGGTGACCATGCCGGAGAGCACGAAGGCGACAAGCCGGATGCGGAAGGGCGACAGGCCGAGCGCCGCCACGCGGGCCGGATTCTGCCGGACCGCCTCGAGCATCGCGCCGAAGCGTGCGCCCGAGATCATCCGCACCAGCGCCAGCACCACCATCAGCACCGCATAGCAGAGCAGGAAGAAGTCGAGCGGCCGGAGCGTGTTGAGGCCGGGGAAGCCGTCGCGGACATAGATCGACAGCCCGTCCTGTCCGCCATAGGCCGGCCAGGAGACGGCGAAGTAGTAGATCATCTGCGCAAACGCCAGTGTGATCATGATGAAATAGACGCCCGACGTGCGCAGGCTGAGCGCCCCGATCATGAGCGCCGCCAGGCCGCTCGCCAGGATGGCCACGAGCCACAGCACCGGCATCTGGTTGGTGGCGGCGATGGTCAGCGGCCAGGTCATCAGCGGCTCATAGGCCTGGTGGTGGCTGGCGATGATGCCAACCGCATAGCCGCCGATGCCGAAGAAGGCGGCATGGCCAAGCGAGATCAGCCCGCCCGAGCCCAACGCGATGTTGAGGCCGACGCCGGCCAGCGCCAGAATCGCGGCGCGGGTGGCGAGCGTGGTGTAGAAGGAGTTGCCCAGCCACTCGGCCATGAGCGGCACGGCGAGCAGGGCCAGCGCGATGGCCAGCGACATGCGCCGCTCGTTGAGAAATTCAGCCATGGGCGGGAAACAACCCCCTCGGCTTGACGATCAGCACCAGCGCCATCAGCACATAGATGAGCATCGAGGCGATTGCCGCGCCCGTGCCGCGCGCCGAGGCGGCATCCATCATGCCGGAAAGCAGGTCGGGCAGGAGAAAGCGGCCCATCGTGTCGACGACGCCGACGATGACGGAGGCGATCAACGCGCCGCGGATCGAACCGATGCCGCCGATGACGATGACGACGAAGGCGAGGATCAGCACCGGTTCGCCCATGCCCACCTCCACCGACTGGATGGCGCCGACAAGCGCGCCGGCGAACCCGGCCAGCGCCGCGCCGAGCGCGAAGACGATCGTGTAGAGGGTGCGGATGTCGATGCCGAGCGCCGAGATCATCTCGCGGTCGGCCTCTCCGGCGCGGATGCGCACCCCGAGCCGCGTGCGGTTGATGAGCAGCCCCAGCCCGCCGGCAACCAGGAGGCCGGCGACGATGATCGCCAGCCGGTAGGCCGGATAGGCAATGCCGCCGGGCAGCATCACCGGACCGGAGAGCATGGCGGGCGGATTGAGGTAGAGCGGCGAGGAGCCGAAGACGAAGCGGGTGGCCTCCGAGAACATCAGCACCAGCGCGAAGGTGGCGAGCACCTGGTCGAGATGGTCGCGGTCATAGAGCCTGCGGATGACGGCGATCTCGACCAGGGCGCCGGCGGCGGCCGAGGCCACCAGGCTCGCAGCCAGGCCGAGCCAGAACGAGCCGCTCCACACGGCGACCGCGGCGCAGACGAACCCGCCGACCATGAACAGCGAGCCATGGGCGAGATTGATCAGCCCCATCACGCCGAAGATCAGCGTCAGCCCGGCCGCCATCAGGAACAGCATGACGCCGAGCTGGAGACCGTTGAGGATCTGCTCCGTGAAGAGGGCGAATGTCATGGAAGGAAGAGCCCGTGATGCAAGGCCGGGCGGGCCGATCAGGCCCGCCCGGCATGCGGAATGTTACATTTTGCAATCGGCCGCGTAGGCGTCGGCATGATCCGTCATCGCGGTGGCGACGATCTTGTTGGTGTAGATGTCGCCTTCCTTGACCACTTCGCGGACATAGATGTCCTGGATCGGATGATGATTGGGGCCGAAGCTGAACTTGCCGCGTACCGATTTGAAATTGGCCGCTTCCAGCGCCGTGCGGAAGCCGGCCTGGTCGGAGACCGCCGCCTTGGCCATCGCCGAGATCAGCAGGTTGGCGGTGTCATAGCCCTGCGCCGCGTAGATCGACGGAAGCCGGTTGTATTCGGCCTGATAGGCGGCAACGAAATCCTTGTTGGCCTGGTTGTCGAGATCCTTCGACCAGGTCGAGGTGTTCTTGACGCCAAGCGCCGCGTCGCCGACCGCCTGCAGGATGTTCTGGTCGAACGAGAAGGCGGGACCGATCAGCGGCACGTCGACGCCGGCGCCGGCATACTGCTTCATGAAGGAGATGCCCATGCCGCCGGGCAGGAAGAAGAACACGCCGTCGGCGCCCGAGGCGCGGATCTGGGCGATTTCGCCGGCATAGTCCTTGGCGCCGAGTTCGGTGTAGATTTCGGAGACCACCTCGCCCTTGTAGAAGCGCTTGAAGCCGGCCAGCGAATCCTTGCCCGCCGGGTAGTTGGGGGCCATGATGAAGACCTTCTTCATGCCCGCGGTGTTGGCGTATTCGCCGGCGGCTTCATGCAGATTGTCGTTCTGGTAGGAGACCGAGTAGTAATTGGCGTTGCAGCCGGCGCCCGCGAGCTGCGAGGGCGCGGCGTTGGTGGAGAGGTAGAGCTTGCCCTGCGCCACGGCCGACGGCACCACGGCCATGGCGAGGTTGGACCAGACGATGCCGGTGAGCACGTCGACCTTGTCGGACTGGATCAGCTTGTCGGCGAGTTGCACGGCGAGGTCCGGCTTCTGCGCGTCGTCCTCGACGATGACCTCGATGTCCTTGGTGCCGGACTGCTTGACCGCCAGCAGGAAGCCGTCGCGGGAATCGATCCCCAGCGAGGCGCCGCCGCCCGACAGCGTGGTGATCATGCCGACCTTGACAGGATCGGCATGGGCCGAAGCCATGCCTGCCGCAAATGCCGCGATGGTCGCGGCCGCGATAACTGTGTTCTTCATCAGACTCTCCCTACTCACTTGGCTTCACAAGGCGGGGGCGAACCCCTCCCCGTGCGCAATTGGTTCCCACTGGCAGGCGCATCCGCGGTCCCGCCCCGGCGGGAACCATATCAGCGGAAAACGGATGGGCGAGTCCTTTTTCTTGGCTCCCGGCCATGCCGGGCGGAATTCAGGCTTGCATGGCGGCGGCAAAGCGTGGTTCGAAGGGTCACGAACGGCCCAGGCGGCCGAAAAGCCAGAGGAGACCCGGATGCAGTGCTTTTTTGTGGAGTTCCAGTGCAAGCTCGGGCAGGCCTATGACGTGGCCGACGAGATCGCCAATCGCGAGATCGCCTCGGAGATCTACTCCGTCAGCGGCAAGTTCGACCTGCTGGCAAAATTCTACGTCGAGGATGACGTCGACATCGGCCATTTCGTCGCCAACAACATCCACACCATCGACGGCATCGAGCGCACCCACACGATCCTGACCTTCAAGGCTTTCTGACCGGGCCGGACGGGCGGCGCCCCTATGCGGCAGCTGCCGCTGAGCTGGCAACGGAGCGCGGGTTGATGCGCAAGGCCCTGAGTGCATTGAGGATGACGGCGACGTCGATCGCCTCCTGCAGCAGCGCCCCCTCGACCGGGGTGAGATAGCCCAGCGCCGCGGCGATCATCCCGGCCACCGAGAGCCCGATGCCGATGAAGACACTCTGCATCGCAATGGCGACCGACTTGCGGGCGATCTCGAGACCGGGCAGCAGGCGGTCGAGATGGTCGACGAGCAGCACCACGTCGGCGGCTTCGGCCGACGCCGCCGCCCCGCGCGCGCCCATGGCGACGCCGACATCGGCCGCGGCCAGCGCCGGAGCATCATTGACGCCGTCGCCGACCATCAGCACCGCGCCGTTCTTGCGCTCGGTCAGCACAAGCAGCACCTTCTGGTCCGGCGTCAGCTCGGAGCGCACCGCGTCGAGGTCGAGCCCCTCGGTGACGGCCGCGGCCACCGCCTGGCGGTCGCCGGTGGCAAGCAGGATGCGCTCGACGCCGAGCGACCGCGCGGTCTTCAGGAAACCCGCGGTGCCGGGCCGAAGCGCGTCCGCCATCAGGATCCGGCCCGCCAGCCTGCCGTCGACCGAGACGGCGACGAGCACCGACCCCGCGCTGCGCGCGCTGTCGGGAGCCGGATCCGAGCCGATCTGGCGGGCGACAAAGTCGGCGCCGCCGACGCAGACCTTGCGGCCGTCGATGACGCCATTGACCCCTTCTCCCGGCGTCTCCGCGGACGATTGCGGAACGGCGAGCCGCTGCCCGGCCTCAGCGGCTGCGGCGAGGATTGCCTGGGCGATCGGATGCTTGGAGACCTGGTCGAGAGAGGCAGCAAAGCGCAGCACGTCGTCCTCGGAAAAGCCGTTGGCGGTCTCGATCGAGATGATGCCCGGACGCCCGTCGGTGAGCGTTCCGGTCTTGTCGAGAATGAGCGTCTTGACCCGTGCCAGCGCCTCGAGCGGCCTGCCGCCCTTGATCAGCACGCCGAAGCGCGCCGCTCGCGACAGACCCGCCACCAGCGCCACCGGCACGGCGAGGATCAGCGGGCACGGTGTGGCGACCACCAGCACGGCCACGGCGCGGATCGGATCGCCGGTGAACCACCAGGCAGCCGTGGCGATGCCGACCGTGAGAAACAGGAAGATGACCGAGTAGCGGTCGGCCATCCGCGAGATCGGCGCCTTGGATTTCTGCGCCTCCTCTACCAGCCGGACGATACCGGCATAGGTGCTTTCGGCGGCCCGGTGGGTGGCAAGGAGATCGAACGCCTCCCCGGCATTGGTCGAGCCGCTCATCACCGGCTCGTTTGTCGCAATCCGCACCGGCATGGATTCCCCGGTCAGCGCAGACTGGTCGAGCATGGCGCCACTGCCCGCCAGCGTGCCGTCGACCGGCACGACGTCGCCCTGCCGGATCAGCAGCAGGTCGCCGGGCTCGAGCACATCGAGCAGAACCTCGACGAGTTGGCCGTCCTCGTGGCGAACCGCAGTGCGCGGCACCTTGGACAGGAGTTCTTCCATGTCACGCCGCGCCCTGCCCTCCGCAAAGCTCTCGAGGAAGGTGCCGCCTGAATACATCAGCGCCACCACGGCAGCGGCAAGCGTTTCGTCGAAGATAAGAGCCGCGGTCATGGACAGCGCCGCGACGATGTCGAGGCCGAATTCGCCGCGCATCAGGCTGCGGACGATCTCGACATAGAGCGCCACCAGCACCGGCAGCGTACCGGCGATCCATACCAGCCGGGCGATGTCGGCCCGGCCCAGCAGCCACATGCCGACGCCCGCGGTCAGCCCAAGTCCCGCCAGCCCCAGCAACAGCCATTTGGCGCGATCGTCGGGCTTATCCGGTTGCATGGCATGCTCCTCGTGTCATGGGCGAACATCCCGATCAGCCGGGCGGCACTTCGACGGCAGATAAGGCACCGACTGTAGGCTTCCGCCACGGACTTTGCGACCGCATTGTGGAACGGTCGCAGGTGGCCGCCTTGCCGATCAGCGTATCTCCGATGTCATCTCTGACGTGTTGGCTGCCTGCCGGCAAGCGGCCGGCGATCGGCAGTCCGGCGGGAAACAGTCCGACCGGGCGCTGCTGCCGGAAGCGGTTGTGCGAAAACGGTTTGCGATGCCGTGCATCAACGGCTATTTCATGCAACCGCAAGCATCCTGCCAACAACAAGGCGTATCCCGGCATGAATCCAGACTTCCTCGTCACCCATTCCGGTGGCTTCCATGCCGATGAACTGCTCTCCAGCGTCATCCTGACCCGGCTTTACCCTCAGGCAGGCATCGTCCGCAGCAGGTCGCCCGAATGGATCACGCCAGGCGCGAACCGCATCATCTACGACGTTGGCGGCATCTACGACGCCGAGGCGCGCATCTTCGACCACCACCAGCGCGGCGCGCCGCTGCGCGAGGACGGCCAGCCCTACAGCTCGTTCGGCCTGATCTGGAAGCATTTCGGCCATGCCTATCTGGCTGCCTCGAATGTGCCGGACGCGCATGTCGAGGCCGTCCATGCCTCCTTCGACGCCAGCTTCGTGCTGCCTGTCGACCTGACGGACAACGGGGCGCTCAGCCCGACCGGGCCGCTGGCGATCCTGACGCTGCCGGCGCTTTTGGAAACGCTGAAGCCGGTCTTCGACGAGACCGATCCGGAGGCGGAGGATCGCGGCTTTCACACCGCGCTGGCCATCGCCCGAAGCTTTGTCGAGGCGCGGGTGGGCAAGAGTGCCGCCAAACTCCGGGCGGAGGCACTCGTGCAGCGGGCGATTGCCGAGGCGGGCGAGCAGCGCATTCTGGAACTGCCGATGGGAATGCCGTTCCGCCCGGCCGTGGTCAGGGCGGGCGCCGACCACCTGCTGTTCGTCGTGCACCCGCGCGGCCATGACTGGTGCCTGACCGGCATAAGGCGCGCCGAGGAGGGCTTCGAGCTGCGGGCGGATCTGCCGGCGGGCTGGGCCGGCCTGACCGATGCGGATCTGGAGGCTGTCTGCGGCGTCGAAGGCGCGAGTTTCTGCCACAATGGCCGCTTCATTGCCGCCGCCAAAACCCGCGAGGCCGCCATGGCCATGGCCGAACTTGCGGTCGCGGAGGCTGTCGCCATCGCGGGCTGACAAATCGTCGCGAGCCTGCAATGGCCGAGCGGCGACCGCTCAGGCGTCGCCGGCGTCGTCGTCGCCCCGGTATTCGTCGCCCGGACTCGTCATCGGCTTCAATCCGCGCAGCGTGCGGATCTTGTTGGCGGCTGCAACCGACAGCACCGCCCAGAGGTCGGCCAGCGTCTCGGCCGCCTCGCCGAGCGCCGGATCCACCTCATCCTGCGGCATGTCCTCTAGAATGCGGTCGAGCGCCCGGGCGCAGCGCTCGATGCCCTCATAGAGCAGGGCCGCCTGATCGACGGTGATGCTGGTGCTGCCCACGACCGCGGGGATTTCGGACGCGATCTGCCTTGCCATGTCCGCGCTGTCGACGATGGCCGCCCTCCAGTCCGTCACCATTGCTGCTGCCTCGCTTTCACGTCCTGTCGCCTGCACCAGCGCAGTGTCGCAACAAATCCTTAAGAGGGACGAAATCGGGACAGAATCGACCGACCGCCGACGCCTGGCACCACGCAGTCTGGACAGGCGGAGAGCGCCGCATTCGACCGCCCGTCACTAAAGCACATGGCGTGAATTCAGATCCGCGCGATGTGCTTTAGCTTTTTTGATTATGCATGTCGTGATCCCGAAACCGCTGCACACTTTCGGGCGACATGCATAAGGCCGCGCGGCGCGCCTCAGGCGGCTGCCATGGGCCTGATGTGTGACACATCAATGACCAATCTCGCCATCGCCAGATCATGGGCGCGCTGAAGGTTCAACCAGAACTCGGCAGTGTTTCCGAAAAAGGCGGAGAGCCGCAAGGCGGTGTCGGCCGTCAGGGCCGTCTCACCCTTGACCAGCCGTTCGATGCGGGTGCGCGGGACATGGATGCGCTTCGAAAGCGCGCCGGCGCTCATGCCCAGCGGTTCCAGGAACAATTCGCTCAGCACCTCGCCTGGATGTGCGGGATTTCTGATCATGCTCATCGGTTCACCTCAATGGTAGTCCACAATTTCCACGTCTTCCGGTCCCTGATCGGTCCAGACAAAACAGATGCGCCACTGCTTGTTGATACGCACCGAATGCTGGCCTGCCCGATTGCCGGACAAGGCCTCGAGGCCATTGCCAGGCGGGAATCTCAGATCCTCAAGCGCTGTTGCGGCGTCCATGGCGGAGAGCATGACGCGTGTCCGCTTCACCAGCTCAGCCGGAAAGCCCTTGCCGTAGACATCGTTGACGGCGCTTGCAGCCAGCCTGCCTTTCGTGCTCAGGATCATGGCAAACATGTATCGCAACATGATACATATTTCAAGGGAGTGATCTGGATTCGCTTGCAGTTTGCACGAAGCAGACAGCGCCCCCACCCGTCGGTGCGCGCATCCGTCCCGTCGCACACAGGGCACTCCGGCCGACAGTTTCAGGTAGGAAAAAATGGTACGGTTGGCTGGGGTTGAACCAGCGACCTCCGGATCCACAATCCGGCGCTCTAACCAACTGAGCTACAACCGCACGAGCGCCCGTTCGAGGCGCAACGCCGCTCACATACGGGCAAGGCGAAAAATTTGCAAGACCTTTGGGCCTGCTTTTCCCGTTTGTGCCGACCAAAATGAGGCGGAACGTGAAAAGGCCGGGCGCTGAGGCCCGGCCCTTGATGTCACTTTCCCCGGCGCGCTCAGGCTGCCTGGAAATCGTCCATGGCCTTTTCGCCGACGGACTTCAACTCGGCCATATTCTTCTCGCTGACGGCCTTGACCGGCCTGGAGACGTTCTCGGCGACCTTGCGCGCGGTCTCCTGCATCATCTTGGCCTGGTCGGCCATCACTTCGGCCTGCTTGCGGAAAAAGCCGGTCTGCAGTTCGATCATCTGGGCGACCGACTTGACGCCGAGCATGGCTTCCATGTGCGACAGGGAGAGATCGCTGTTGACGCGCATGGCCTCGATGGCCTTGAGGCTCAGTTCGACTGTGCCGGCCTGGGCGCTTTCCAGCGTGCTCTCGAGCGCCTTGGTGGAGTCTTCGGCGGCGGTCTTGGCCTTGGCGTAGACTTCCTTGCCCTGCGCCGCCGATTTCTCGGCCAGTTCGCGGTAGGAATCAGCCATCTTGTTCATGTCGAACTTGGGGAACTCGAACATTTCCGCGGAGGTGGTGGATTTCTTCGATGCCATGATGCTTCTCCTTGACGGTTTGCAGCCAGGCCAGGGAACCGCCCGTGGCTCTGTATCGGATGCAGAAAACCTAGCATCATTTATTGTGCAATGCAACATTTTTGATGCAACGCACTTCAGCATTAACCGTTTCATGACAATTCCGGCAGCCGGATGCGGCAATGCTGGACCGAAACCGGCGGGAAAGCTATTAATATTGTCTTAACGGGGCCTCTCGCCCCTCTGGCCGATCCAACCGGATACCGACACCATGCAGCAAGCCCGCTACCCGTTCATCGATCTGGCAGTCCATGCGGCCATCCGCGACCGTTTTGCCGCAGGCGAAGCGGTGGCGGTGCTCACCGCGGATCTCGGCGACGTGCTGTGGGCCAACGGCGCGGCGGCGCGGCTGTTCGGCTATTCCAGCATCTACGAACTGCTGGAAGGCGGGATCAATGGCCAGCCGGCGCTGGCGCGACAGGTCGAGAGCGCCGTGGGCGGACTGGCGCGACAGCCCGCGACCAATTTCATGATGCGGGTGGCCTCGGGATTCAGGCGCATAGCCCTGCCTGCCCGGGTCGAATTCCTGGATCTGGGCGGTGACGAGACTCTGATCCTGCTCTCGGGCGGGCAGGCCGACGCGGCGCAGGACGATGCCGCGCGGGCGCGCAGCATCATCAGCGGCTTCAACGACACGGACACCCATGTGGCGGTGCTCGACGCCGAGGGCACAGTCCTGGCCGCCTCCCCGTCCTTCACGGCGGTCGGCCTTTCGACCGAAGAGACCCGGCGCATGGTCGCCGATGTCGCCGCCGACCGCGACCGCATGGTCAAGCGGATGATCGGCTCGGCGCGTGGCCCTTTGCCCGCCGCCATCGGCCGGCTGACCGACGCTCCGGCGCTGCACCTGCTGTTTGTGGTCGAACCGGCTGCAAGCGAGGAGGCCGGTGCGGGCGAAGCTGCGACAGAAGGGGCCGCAGCATCGCCCCCCCTTGCCGACGCGGTGACGAGCGCGCCCGCCCCGGCCACGCCGGAAACCGCACCGACCGAAGGCGGTCTCGATGTCGACCGCCTGCGCAGCGAACTGGAGGCTGGCGCACCGCGCGCACCGGAGGAGGCGGCAATTCCGTTCGAGTTCGCCCAGGCCCGGGATCTGGTGGCCGGCGCGCCGGACACAACTCTCGATCCGGACGGCCCCGCCCCGGTGGAGGCCGCAGGCTCCGTGCCGCCGCTCGATGCCACCGGCCTGGCATCGCAGGTCTGGACCGACGCGGATCCGGACCGCGTAGCCCAGACCGACACCGAACAGGATCACGATGACGCCCTGCCGGGCGCGCAGAAGGACGCCGAGCCGACCGGAACGGAAGTCGCGGCTCTGCTGTCGGACACTCAGGATGCGCTCCTCTCCGAAACCGAAGCCGAAGTCGAAGCCGGCGATAGCACCGAGCCCTATCGCGATACGCCACTGTCCGCCGATGAACCCGACTCGGCCACCGACCGGCTCGTTGGCGCCGGCGAACTGGAAGCCCCAGACGAGAGCCGCGCGGACACATCCGCAGCCGCCGTGCCCGAGGGGCCGGAGTTCCGCTTCGATCCCGGCGGCCGTCCGGTGCGCTTCGTCTGGAAGATCGACCGCCATGGCGCCTTCAGCGAAGTCTCGCCGGACTTTGCCGCCGCCGTCGGCCCCAATGCAGCCGACATCATAGGCCGCAAGTTTCCCGACATCGCGCGGGTCTTCAACATCGACCGCGACCATGTCATCACCGATCTGTTGAGCCGCCGCGACACATGGTCCGGCAAGACCGTGCACTGGCCGATCCAGGGCACCGATCTGGCCGCACCGGTGGACCTGGCCGCGCTGCCCACCTACACGCGCGATCGCCAGTTCGACGGCTTCCGCGGTTTCGGCATTGTCCGTCCCTCCGAAGCGCGCCTGGACCCGGAAGCGCTCGGCCTGGCGCTGGTGCCGGGCGCCCGGATCGAGCCGGCGGCCGACGAAGCGATCGAGATCGACGAACTGTCCGCCGACGCCCCGGATGCCTATGCCCGGCTGGCCGCACGGATCGAGGACGTGACCACCAGGGCCGCGGCGCCGGAGGACAACCCAGCGGCTGCCGGCGAGCCGGAGGTGACCTATGAGCCGGTATCGGTGTTCGACGCCAACATGACGGCGGAAGAGGTGATGACGGACGCCGTCGATGACGAGGATCTGACCGGCGGCGAGGACGACGACACGACGGCCGAGCCCGAGCCCGAGCCCGAGCCCGAGATGATGGAGACGCCGGTCCAGCCCGCCGACCAGTTCCGCGGCGAGGTGCCGGCGCTTCATATGGGATCCAATCTCGGACGACGCGAAAGCGACAAGATCATCGATCTCGGGGAGCGCCGGGCACGGGCCCGTGACGCGCTGTCGCCGCAGGAGCAGGCCGCCTTCCAGGAGATCGGCGTGCGCCTGACGGACGTTGCCAGGGCGGACGCGGCCAGGGCGGACGCGGCCAGGGCGGCGGAAGCCGAGGCCGCCGGCCAGGACAGCACCACCGCCGTGGAAGACGATCATCCGATCGACTCCATCGATACCGGCGCCGCGTCCGGCACCGAGCAGAATGGCCTCGCCGTTCTGCCGGACGCCGACTTCGCTGCGGCGGATGTCGGCGCCACCGCCCCGGAAGCCGAGGATCTTCCCCGAGATGCGGCGGAGGCGGAGACCGAAGCCCGATCCGACGGCGACAGCGCCGAGGAAGACAGTGGCGCGGACGATCGGCCGGACGAAGCCATCGATGCCGCCGCCGAGTCCGGTACCGAGCAGGATGGCATCGCCGCCACCGCGGACGCCGGTGAAGTTTCCCCTGCCGCGGCGGAGGTGGAGATCGAATCCCACCCCGACCGCGACACCGTCGCGGCGGACAGCGCCCCCACAGACCCAAGCGCTGCCGACGCCGGCGAGCGCGATCTCTTTTCCGTGCAAGACGCGGCCGAACAGGACGAGTCCGAACATGAAGAGCCCTCCGCCGAAGTGAGCGGCGAGGAGGTGGCCGAGCCCTGGCCCGCGATGGACCCCGGCGCCCTTCCGCCCGGCATCGCTGCGTCCGGCGAGACGCGCGACCAGGCCGAACCCGAGGCCGCCCGGCCTGTGATCCATGACGCCGACACACCCGCGACAGATGCAATGGCCGCAAGCGCCGATGCGGAACCAGGCGAGCCGTCGGCACAGGCCACCGCCGCCGACCCGGTGCGGACCGAAGACCACCACGCGGCCAACGATGACCATGCGCCAGCCACTGCCGGCGCGGCGGATGAAGTCGTGAGCGGACAGTTGCCGCCGGCCGACGGCGACGATGCCGCCGAAACGCCCATTGAGGCCGCCGCCCTTCCCCTGGCCGCGTCCGCGTCCCCGACCCCATCCGCCTTTGCGCTTCCCCCGAGGCAGCAGATGCCCGCGGGCCTGACCGAGCAGCTGGTGGACGCCATTCCCGCGGCGCTGCTGTTTTATGCCGGAGAAGGCCTGCTGCACGCCAATCCGGAATTCCTGGCTCTCACCGGTTATCGCTCGACGGAGGATCTCTCCGCGCATGGCGGGCTTGACCGGCTGCTCGATCAGCCCGAAGCCGACGACCGGATCAAGGACGGCATCATGCTGATGCTTCGGGCCGATGGCGAACAGGTGCCGGTCTCCGCACGGCTGCGCTCGGTCAACTGGCATGACACGCAGGCGCTGATGCTGGCGCTGTCGCCGGCATCGGTGCTGCCCGACGCGGCCACCGGCGATCCCTCTGCCTTTGCCGGCAGCGAGGCGGAAGATCCGGCCGGCCCCATGACGGACCCCGTCGCGGACAGCGAGGATGACGCCCGCGTCGGCATGCTGGAGATCGAGGCCTCCGAACTCCGCTCGATCCTGGAGACCGCCACCGACGGCGTCATCATCCTGCGCGCCGACGGCAGCATCCGCTCCATGAACCGCTCCGCCTGCGCCCTGTTCAACTATGATGAGCAGGAAACCCGCGGCAAGCCCTTCGCCATGCTGTTTGCCCATGAGAGCCAGCGCGCTGTGATGGACTATGTCAGCGGGCTTGCCAATCACGGTGTCTCCAGTGTGCTCAATGACGGGCGCGAGGTCATCGGCCGCGAGGCCGCTGGCGGCTTCCTGCCGCTGTTCATGACCATGGGGCATCTGACCGGCTCGAAGGGCTATTGCGCCGTGCTGCGCGACATCACCCAGTGGAAGCGCTCGGAGGAGGAACTGCGCAACGCCAAGCGCGCCGCCGAGACGGCGAACTCGCACAAGAGCGACTTCCTGGCCCGCGTCAGCCACGAAATCCGCACGCCGCTCAACGCCATCATCGGCTTCTCCGAAATGATGGCGGAGGAGCGCTTCGGCCCGATCGGCAGCCCGCGCTATCTCGAATATGCCCACGACATCGGCAATTCGGGCAAGCATGTGCTCGACATCGTCAATGACCTCCTCGACATCTCCAAGATCGAGGCCGGCCAGGTGGAGCTCGAATTCACCGCCGTGGCCCTCAACGATCATCTGGCCGAATGCGTCTCGATGCTGCAGCCGATGGCCAACAGCCAGCGGGTGATCATCCGCACCAGCCTCTCGGCGACGGTGCCGGAGGTGGTTGCGGACCAGCGCTCGATCAAGCAGATCGCGCTCAATCTGGTCTCCAACGCCATCCGCTACACGCCATCGGGCGGCCAGATCGTGGTCTCGACCGGCTATGAGC
Source organism: Hoeflea marina (assembly GCF_003182275.1). Lineage (GTDB taxonomy): Bacteria > Pseudomonadota > Alphaproteobacteria > Rhizobiales > Rhizobiaceae > Hoeflea > Hoeflea marina. The sequence continues at coordinate 36,577 of NZ_QGTR01000002.1, read as the reverse complement.
AGTCCGGCAGCGTCGTGCTGCGCATCCGCGACACCGGCATCGGCATGGGCCGCAAGGAGCTGGAGCAGGCGATGAAGCCGTTCGGCCAGGTCGGACCCGGCCCGCGCCAGCGCGGCGACGGCACCGGGCTGGGGCTGCCGCTGACCAAGGCAATGGTGGAATCCAACCGGGCGCAGTTCGACATCGTCTCGGCGCCGGGCGAAGGGACGCTGGTGACGATCACCTTCCCGCCGCAGCGCGTGCTGGCCGATTGAAGCAAGCCGCCGGCTTGCGGCGCGGCCGGAAGACACAAAAAAAGGGGCTGTGAAAGCCCCTTTGAGTTTGATGACAAGCTGACCAACACGCGGCAACCAGGTGCCCCGAATGTTCCTCTCCGTTATGCGAGGGTCGGATTAACCGCAGCTTGCCGGAATCGGTCAAATGCAACGGATCGGCCGGCCTTCCTGTCCTGTGGTTAACTTTCGCGGTAAGGATTTGTTAACACCTGCCGTTGCCCAGCGGGCGGTCAGTCCTGCAGTTCGGCAATGTTTTCATACAGTCCGAGCGCCTCCGGATTGGCCAGCGCCTCCTGGTTCCTGACCTGGCGGCCATGCACGACGTCGCGGACCGCCAGCTCGGTGATCTTGCCCGACTTGGTGCGGGGGATGTCGCTGACGGCGACAATGCGAGCCGGCACGTGGCGCGGCGAGGCTCCCGACCGGATGACGCCGCGGATCTTCGCCTTCAGAGCCTCGTCGAGCACGACGCCGTCGGCGAGCCGGACGAACAGCACAACGCGCACATCGTCGTCCCACGTCTGGCCGATGCAGATCGACTCGAGGATCTCGTCGAGCCGCTCGACCTGGTTGTAGATTTCCGCCGTGCCGATGCGGACGCCGCCGGGATTGAGCGTGGCATCGGAGCGGCCGTGGATGATCATGCCGCCATGCGGCGTCCATTCGGCGAAGTCGCCATGGCACCAGACATCGGCGAAGCGGTCGAAATAGGCAGCGTGATAGCGGCTGCCGTCGTCGTCGTTCCAGAAGCCGGTCGGCATCGACGGAAAGGCCTTGGTACAGACGAGTTCGCCCTTTTCACCCCGGATCGGCTGGCCGTCCTCGTCCCAGACATCCACCGCCATGCCGAGGCCCGGACCCTGGATCTCGCCCTTCCACACCGGCAGCGCCGGAATGCCGAGGACAAAGCAGGCGGCGATGTCGGTGCCGCCGGAGATGGAGGCCAGTTGCACGTCCGGCTTGATCTCCTCATAGACGAAGGAGAATCCCTCCGGCGACAGCGGCGAGCCCGTCGAGGTCAGCAGCCGGAGCGATGACAGGTCATGGTCCTTGCCCGGCGTCAGGCCGGCCTTGCGCACGGCATCGATGAACTTGGCCGAGGTGCCGAAGACCGCAAAGCCTTCATCGGCGGCGTAATCGAAGAGCACATTGCCGTCGGGGTAAAACGGCGAGCCGTCATAGAGGCACAGGGTGGCGCCGGCGGCCAGGCCCGAGACCAGCCAGTTCCACATCATCCAGCCACAGGTGGTGAAGTAGAACAGCCTGTCGGCCGCCTCGATGCCGCAGTGCAGGCGGTGCTCCTTGAGATGCTGGATCAGCGTTCCGCCGGCCGAGTGCACGATGCACTTCGGAATGCCGGTGGTGCCCGATGAGAACAGGATGTACAGCGGATGTCCGAAAGGCAGCCGGACGAATTCGACCGGCCGGGCGGCAAGCCCGTCGACAAAGGCCGAATGCGTCACCCCGCCCGGCACCCGCGCCGCCACGCCCTCGGCATCGCCCAACAGCGGCACGATGATGGCAGCCTGCGGCTTGAGGGTCTCGGCGATCGCCTGCAGCTTCTCGCCGATCTCCTGGCGCTTGCCGTTGTACCAGTAGCCGTCGCAGGACACGAACAGCTTCGGCTCGATCTGGCCGAAGCGGTCGAGCACGCCCTGGACGCCGAAATCCGGAGAGCAGGACGACCAGATGGCGCCGATCGAGGCCGCCGCGAGCATGAAGGCGATGGTCTCGGGCATGTTGGGCATCATGGCGGCGATGCGGTCTCCCTCGCCCACTCCATGGGCGCGAAACGCCTGCTGCAGCTTCGAGACCATGGCATGCAGTTCGTCCCAGCTCAGGGAGGACTTGTGCGCATCCTCCGCCCGAAACAGGATCGCAGGCTCGCCGCCCGTGCGCGACAGCAGGTTCTCGGCGAAATTCAGGCGGGCCTCCGGGAAGAAGCGCGCCCCGGGCATGGCGTCGGCATTCTCGATCACCACCGCGCCCTTGTCGCCGCGTATGCCGCAGAAATCCCAGACCGCCGACCAGAAACCCTCGCGGTCTTCGATCGACCAGGCCTGCAGCTCGCGCGGGTCGCTCAGGTCGATGCCCGCGCGCTTGCCGGCAAATCCGGCGAACGCCATCCATGGGCTGGAGGCGAGCGCTTCAGGGTTCGGTGTCCAGAGCGGCTGGTCGGTCATGGGTCTCTCCTTGCTGGTGCGCGGTTGATACCATTGCTCCGTCCGAAAAAAAACGCCTGTTTTGGGCGGAAGAACACTGCATCCCCAACGCATTGGGCAGTGGCGATTGCTTTCGCCCGCGCCAGCCATTAACCAGAAACCCGAGCATGATGGCGCAATCCCGGGGGTGGAGCCGTGAATGAGTTGATCAGGCGATGGCCACTGCGACGAACGGCGTCGCTGATCGCCCTCGCCATGGCGCTTGCCCTCATCGCCATTGCGGTCTCGCTGCCGCTCGCGGTCTCGAGCGACCTGGTCCGCGATCGCCTCGAGCGCGACATCGGCGCCTGGGCCGGACATCCGGTGTCGCTCGGCAATGCGCCCTCCATGAGCTTCTGGCCGCTGCCGACGATCAAGCTCGACAATGTCGAGATCAGTCCGTCAAGCTTCGCCGACGGCGACCCGATCATGCGCGCCGACAGCATCGTTGCAAATTTCAACCTGTTCTCCGCCATTCTCGGCGCCCCGAGCTTCTCCGAGTTCAAACTGGTGCGCCCGACCTTCAGCCTCGAAATCTATCCCGACGGCACCTCGAACTGGGCGTCGCTCGACGGTGAACTGTCCCGTGGCATCAAGAGCGCCGTCGCGCTGGATGTGGCGGCTCAATCGGGACAGCCGGCGCCCGAAGGGGCAAGCGTGCCCGCGTCCGCAGCCCTCGGCACCGTCGAGATCGAGGACGGAACCGTGCAGTGGATCCGCGACCCGGGCGCGCCGGCCGAAAAGCTCACCGCCGTCAACGGCACCGTCTCCTGGACCTCTCCCACCGCGGCGGCACGGGTCAACCTGTCGGCGATCATCCGCGGCGAGCAGGTGGCGATCACCACCACCATCGGGTCGCCGCTGCTGCTGCTCGGCCAGCGCGCCACGAGCCTGGAAGCCACGCTCGCCTCGGCGCCGCTCAACCTGTCGTTCAACGGGACCCTCAATCTGGCCCCCGAAGGCTATTTCAACGGTTCGCTGAAGCTCAAGAGCCCCTCCGTGCGCAGGGCGCTGGAGTGGTCCGGCACCGAGATCAAGCCGGGCGACGCGCTGGGCGCGCTCGAGATGACGGCCGACATTTCCGCCGGAGGACTTGCGGCGAAGCTCGACAATCTGACGATCATGATCGACCAGAACAGGGGCACCGGCGTGCTCGACGTGGAGCTGCCGGCGGAAGCGCCGCCGACTGTCGGCGGAACGCTGGCCTTCAACACGCTCGACATCACCTCGTTCCTGAAGGCGTTCACGCCGTTGCCGAAGGCGGGCGACGACATCGCCTCGACCATCGACACCCGCTTCCTGCGCGAGATCGGCCTTGATCTCAGGCTGTCGGCCCAGACCGCCCGCTTCGGCCCGGTGGTGATGTCCAATCTCGCAGCCGCGGCCCGCGTCGAGGAAGGCCGGGCGATGTTCGACATCGGCGACGCCACGGCCTATGGCGGCAATCTCACCGGGCGGATCGCCATCTCTGAGAAAGGCGTCGACGGCGGCGCCAAGCTGAGAATCTCGGCGCGCAACACCGATTTCGGCAAGCTGTTCGACGCCATGGACATGACCGGACCGCTGCCGCGGGGCATCGGCACGCTCGACCTGGAGGTCGCCTCCCCCTACCCGACCTGGGCCACATCGCTGGCCGACCTGACAGGAAAGATCAAGCTGACGCTGGGCAAGGGCGTGACACCCGGATTTGATCTTGCCCGCTTCAAGCAGCTCGCCCGGACCGAACGCTTCTTCGGCATTGCCGACACGGCCACCGGCAGCCCCTTCACGTTCAACGCGGCCGAGTTCGAGGTCGACATTGCCGGCGGACAGGCCGAACTGACCAGGGGCGACCTGATCGGGACGACCGAAACCATCACCCTGTCCGGCGTGGTTCCCTATTCGCGCGGCAGCCTCGCCATCGCGGGGGTGATCGGAAGGTCCAAGCGGGGCGAAGCCGAAGCGGCGCCGGCCGTCACGCAGGCGGAGCCGCCGCTCAGGTTCTTCGTCGGCGGCTCCTGGCCGCAACCGGTGTTTTCACCCGTCGCAAACTGAGATCCGCGCGCCCCGATGCATGTCGCGCGACCGCGCGGCGCGGTTACGGATCACCACATGCATATCTGCAGAAGGCCAGGCACATCGCGAGAATCCGGATCCACGCGATGCTCGTCAGCCTGTGTCGGCGCGCGCTTGCGGATCGGGACGGATTTGACGACAATGGCGTCCGGACCGTGGTGGGTTCGGGCAACGGGATCGGGCGCATATGGGCAGAGTGCTGGCGGCTGTCGTCAAGATCGTGATCGCTTCGCTGATGGCCGGCGCCGTGCTGTCGGCGCTCAACATTTCAGCGGCCGAGATCCTGTCGGAAATCGGGCTTACGCCCGAAGCCGTCTTCGCCATGCTGCGGACGGGAGCCGAATGGGCGATCCCCAATCTGGTGCTCGGATCTCTGGTCATCGTGCCGATCTGGCTGGTCACGATGCTGCTGCGGCCGCCCAGGAACTGACAGGCGCCGGCCGGACCGCCGTGACGCGCGGCGCCGGCTGGGGGGAGCGCTGCCTCAGCGCCCGGCGTAGGCCGCCTGCTCGTCGCGCCGGCGGCGCACTTCCCGGCTCTTGTTGAGCACCGAGGTGATGATGACGCCGATGGTGACGGCGGCGATCAGCAGGGTGCACACCGCGTTGATCTCGGGAGTCACGCCGAGCCGGACCTGGCTGTAGATCTTCATCGGCAGCGTCGTCGCCCCCGGCCCGGAGGTGAAGCTGGCGATCACCAGATCGTCGAGCGACAGGGTGAAGGCGAGCATCCAGCCGGAAATCACCGCGGGAAGGATCACCGGCAGGGTGATCTGGAAGAAGGTCGTCACCGGGCTCGCGCCGAGATCCTGCGCAGCCTCCTCGAGCGACCGGTCGAAGCTCACCAGCCGCGACTGCACGACGACGGCGACAAAGCACATGGAGAAGGTGATGTGGGCGAGCGTCACCGTCCAGAAGCCGCGGCCGAAATCGATCGAGACGAACAGAAGCAGCAACGACAGGCCGGTGATCACCTCGGGCATCACCAGCGGCGCATAGACCATGCCCGAAAAGAGAATGCGGCCGTGGAAGCGGGTGTAGCGGGTCAGCGCCAGCGCCGCGGTGGTGCCGAGGATGGTGGCGAAGGTGGCGGAGACGAGACCGACGCGGGCGGTGACCCAGGCGGCGTCCATCAGTCCCTGGTTGCGGAACAGTTCGCCGTACCATTTGGTCGAGAACCCGGCCCAGACCGTCACCAGTCGCGACTCGTTGAACGAATAGATGACCAGTATGGCGATCGGCAGATAGAGAAAGGCAAAGCCGAGGATCACCGAGGCGATGTTGAATCGGGACCAGTTGCTGTTCATCGGCCGCTCTCCTGGGCTTTCGCCTGCGCCTGCTGGAAGAACATGATTGGCACCACCAGGATCAGCAGCAGCAGCACCGCCACGGCCGAGGATACCGGCCAGTCGCGGTTGTTGAAGAACTCGCTCCACAGCGTCTTGCCGATCATCAGCGTCTTCGAGCCGCCGAGCAGGTCCGGGATGACGAACTCGCCCACGGCCGGAATGAACACCAGCAGGCAGCCGGCGATGATGCCGGGGATGGCGAGCGGAAAGGTGATTTTCCAGAACGCGGTGATCGGCGGGCAGCCGAGATCCTGCGCCGCCTCGATCAGCGTGTAGTCCATCTTCTCGAGCGCCGAATAGATCGGCAGCACCATGAACGGCAGATAGGAATAGACGATGCCGATATAGACGGCGGTGTTGGTGTTGAGGATGATCAGCGGCGTGTCGATGACGCCGAGCCAGATGAGCATCTGGTTGAGCAGGCCCTCCGGCTTGAGAATGCCGATCCAGGCATAGACGCGGATGAGAAAGCTGGTCCAGAACGGCAGGATCACCAGCATCAGCAGTGTCGGCCGCACCGAGTCCGGGGCCCGCGCCATGCCGTAGGCCAGCGGAAAGCCGATGAGCAGCGTGAACAAAGTCGAGATGAAGGCGATGGTCAGGCTGGAGACATAGGCGTTGATGTAGAGCGCGTCCTCGGTCAGCCAGACGTAGTTGTCGAAGCTCAGTTGCCTGACGGCGTCGATCAGGCCGCCGATGCCGTTGGCAAGGTCGAAGGCGGGCGTGTAGGGCGGCATCGACATGGCCGGCGCCGACAGCGAGATCTTCACCACGATGCCGAAGGGCACCAGGAAGAAGACGAACAGCCAGAGATAGGGAACGATGATGACCAGCCGGGAGACGACGGCGGAGGCGAAGCGTCGCATGCTCATTCCTCCCCGAGGATGACGCCGCCGTCGGTGTCGAAGCTGACCCACATCCGGTCGTCGTAGGTGAAGGGGTCGGCGACGATGCGCACGGCGTTGAGCGAGGACGCCTTGACGATCTGGCCGCTCTCGAGCTTGATGTGATAGACGGTCATGTCGCCGAGATAGGCGATGTCCCACATTTCCCCGGACATGGCGTTGGCGGTGTCGGCGGGCTTTTCGCGCGAGACGCGGATCTTTTCGGGGCGGATCACCAGGCTCGCCTTTCCGCCGGCCTTCACATTCGTCTGGTTGTCCGAGCGCAGCGCGATGCCGCCGCCGATGTCGAGTTCGGTCCCCGTCGGGTCGGCGGAGACGACGGTGCCGTCGAAGATGTTGACGTCGCCGATGAAGTCGGCGACGAAGCGCGAATTGGGCGCCTCGTAGATTTCCGCCGGCGTGGCGATCTGGATGATGCGGCCGTAGTTCATGACCGCGATCCGGTCGGCCATGGTCATCGCCTCCTCCTGGTCATGGGTGACGACGACGAAGGTGAGGCCCAGGTCCTGCTGCAGGTCCATGAGCTCGAACTGGGTCTCCTCGCGCAGCTTCTTGTCGAGCGCGCCGAGCGGCTCGTCGAGCAGCAGCACCTTGGGGCGCTTGGCGATGGAGCGGGCGAGGGCCACGCGCTGGCGCTGGCCGCCGGAGAGCTGGTGCGGCTTGCGCTTGCCGAACTGCTCGAGCTTGACGAGCTTCAGCATCGACTGGACGCGGTCGTCGATCTCGGACCTGGCCATGCCGTCCTGCTTGAGGCCGAAGGCGATGTTCTTCTCCACGCTCATGTGCGGGAACAGCGCGTAGGACTGGAACATCATGTTGACCGGCCGCCGGTAGGGCGGAATGCCGGCCATGTTCTCGCCGTCGAGGGTGATCGAGCCCTCGCTGGTGCTCTCGAAGCCCGCCAGCATGCGCAGCAGCGTGGACTTGCCGCAGCCCGAACCGCCGAGCAGCGCGAAGAACTCGCGGTGGTAGATGTGCAGCGTCAGGTCATCGACGGCGACGAAATCGCCGAATTTCTTGGTCACGCCGTCAAAGCGGATATAGGGCTTGGCGTCGGGGTCATTCCAGGGTTCGAAGCTGCGGCGAATGCTGCCCAGGGATTTCATGCGGACCTGCCCGTTCTGCTTGGAGTGGAAATGAAAACCCCGGCCCCTTGCGGGACCGGGGCTGTGTCAGGTCACTGGCCGGTGACGATTTTCGTCCAGGCTCTTGTCAGCACCCGCTGGGTGCGCTGGTCCTTCGGCGACGTGGAGTAGAGGCGGCCGAAAGTGGCCTCGTCGGGATAGATCGCAGCATCGCCGATGACATCCTCGTTGAGGAATTCCTTCGAGGCGAGGTTGCCGTTGGCGTAATAGACATAGTTCGACGCCTTGGCCGCCACCTCCGGCTTCATCATGTAGTTGAGGAACTCATGTGCCTCTTCCACATGCTTTGCATCGGCGGGAATGGCAAAGCTGTCGAACCACATCAGCGCGCCTTCCTTCGGAATGACATATTCGACCTTGACGCCCTGATCGGCTTCCGCGGCCCGGTCGCGCGCCTGCAGGATGTCGCCCGACCAGCCGACGGCCAGGCAGATGTCGCCGTTGGCGAGCGCGTTGATGTATTCCGAGGAGTGGAATTTCTTGACGCTCGGGCGGATGGTCTGCAGCAGCTCCTCGGCCTTGGCGATGTCGTCGGGGCTGTTGGAATCGGGATCGAGACCGAGATAGTTGAGCGCGGCGGGAATGATCTCCTCGGAGGTGTCGAGCATGTAGACGCCGCAATCGGCGAGCTTGGAAATCAGCTCGGGCTTGAAGACGATATCCCAGGTGTTGAGCGGCTGATCGCCGAGGCGCTCCTTGACCATGTCGACATTGATGCCGAGGCCGGTGGTGCCCCACATGTAGTTGATGGCGTGCTCGTTGCCGGGATCGTATTTGGCAAGCCGCTCGCTGATCTTCGGGTCCATGTTGCTCAGGTTGGGCAGTTTCGACTTGTCGAGCTTCTGATACACGCCGGCCTGGATCTGGCGGGCGAGGAAGGTGCCCGTCGGCACCACGAGATCGTAGCCCGTCGAGCCGGCCAGCAGCTTGGTTTCCAGCACCTCGTTGGAATCATAGACGTCGTAGACCACCTTGATGCCGGTCTCCTTGGTGAACTCCTCGAGGATGCTCTCGTCGATGTAGTCGGACCAGTTGTAGACATTGACGACTCGCTCCTGGGCGGAAGCCATCATGGTCGTGGCCGCCAGCAGGGCGGCGGCGGTTAGAAGGCGGGTCTTCAGGTTCATGCCTGTTCCTCTCGTTCTCTGATCTGTCACCCGGGCCGCGCAGGGCCGCACCGGGAAGAGTGTCCGCGTCCCAGGCTTGCTGCCGGGTGCGGCGGATGGGTAACCTTAAGACGAATCTCACGTTGCACAAGAGCAAGTCGGCCATTTCCTGGCCGCGCCCGGTCGCGGGATACCGCACCGCACCTGCAGCTCCGGGCTGTGGCAGGCCGGCCGCACCGGAAGGTGCCAATCCGGGGCCGTTCACTGGAAATCGAAGGCCGAAAGTCCGGTCACCATCTCGTCGAGGCCCAGGGGCCGGGTGATCGGCGGCTCGGCGCGGGCCAGGCAGCCGGAGCGCTCGCACAGCCGGCAGGCGGGGCCGGCATCCGGACCGTCCCCGCCTGCTTCGACGCCACTAATTTCCGGTCGTCTCCGGCAGAGGAGCGGACTGTCCGGGAGACTTGGAATAGCCAAGCGCCTCCACGATCTGACCATTGCGCACCTGCATCAGATTGACGCCTCGCACCGATTGGCCGTCTCCAAAGTTGAACCGCCAGCGAATAACCGCCCGGTCATTCGTGACGACAGTGTCCTCCAACTCGAATTGCGAAAGGCGGTCAGCCGCGAGTTCCTCCCAGAACGCGGCACACACCTTACCGCCTTCGTATCGGGTGCCGTTCGGCGCCGGCTGGATTGATTCCATGACGCAGTCGGGGGCGACCAAATCCGCCAGCAGCGATGGCCGGTGCTCCAGAAACGCCTGATTGAAAAGCTTCATCACTTCGTCGGTAGTCAAGTGCTTCATGTTCAACTCCCTCTTCATACAGACCTGTCTGTATGGCTGTTGAAGTAGACTAATCTGTCTGCTAGTGTCAAGCGATGAAGAACCAGAGTGCAAAAACCTTACCTGCAAGCCCTCCCCGGCAGCGGCTGATCGAAACTGCAACCCGCCTGTTCTACTTGAATGGCATCCATTCGATCGGCGTCGACCGGATTATCGCCGAGTCCGGGGTGGCCAAAGCGACCTTCTACAATCACTTTCCGTCCAAGGACGATCTGGTGAAGACCTACATCGAGGAGCAGGACAAGATCGGGCGTGCGGCAGTCGCGCAGCTTCCGGACAAACCGCCGCGGGAGCTGATCATATCGATGCTGGAGCGGATAGTGGACGCGGCGGCGACGGAGAATTTCCGCGGCTGCCCGTTTCTGAACGCCGCCGCCGAATATGCCGACCCCGGCAGTCCAGTGCGACAGGCCATCGCGGCCCGTCGTCGCTGGTATCATGGACGCATTCGGGATCTGGCAAGCAGTGCGGGGATAGCTCGCCCTTCGATTGCCGCAAGCCTGCTTGTCGCCCTCTCTGACGGATTGCTCGAGATTGGATATCTGGAAGGCCCCGAGCTTCTGCCGGTGCTGTTACACGAAGGTGCGCAGCGGATACTCGGTGGCGGTTGAAGCCGGTACCCTGCGTTACTGGAAATCAAATGCCGACAGGCCGGTGACCATTTCATCGAGCCCGAGCGGCCGGGTGATCGGCGGCTCGGCGCGGGCGAGGCAGCCGGAGCGCTCGCAGAGGCGGCAGGCGGGGCCGACGGCGATGACGGAGCGCTGCGGCGGCCGCCCTGCGGTCATCGGCAGCGCCTCGCCATACACCGTGTCGTCGGCGAAGCCGATGTCGCAGCCGATGAGGATGGCGGTGCGGCGCGGCCGCTCGGAATAGGCGCCCTGCGGGCCCTCGAGCGTGCGCGAAAGCGTGAGGAACTCGGCGCCGCCCGGCATCTGCACCGCCTCGACCAGGATCTGTCCCGGCTGCCCGAACGCGGCATGGATCGACAGCTTGGGGCACAGGCCGCCGAAGCGCTGCTGCGGAAAGCCCTGGGCGCCGGCGCGGCGAAAATGGTGGCCGGCCACGTCCACCTCCAGCATGAAGAAGGGCACGCCCGGCGCACCGGGCCGCGCCAGCGTCGTCAGCCGGTTGGCCGCCTGCTCGAAGGAGACGCCGAAGCGCGAGCGCAGCACGTCGATGTCGTAGCGGGCGCGCTGGGCGGCGGCGAGATAGGCCTGGTAGGGCATCATCAAGGCGTGCGCGGCGTAACGCGCCATCTCGAAACGGGCAATGCGGCGGGCCTCGTCGCTGGTCAGCCTGAGATCGTTGACCCCGGCGGCGATGGCGACGCTCATGCGGATCTGCGCCGCTTCCATCGCCACCTCGCGCAACTGGTCGAAGGGGGACAGCCGCTCGGAGAGAAAGAGGCGCTGGGAATGGCGGTCATAGCGGCGGCGCCAGTTCGGCATGGTCGCCACCGGCAATGCGCGCACGACAATGCCATGCTCGGTCTTCAGCCAGGCCTTGAGCGACCCCATCAGGTCGTCGCCGGGCTTGAGCAGGGCGTGGAAGGCTTCGGCCTCCTCCTCGAGCGCCGGATAGTGATTGCCGCGGCCGTCCATGGCTTCGCGGACCTCGTCGATGGGCAGGCGGGCACCCGCCAGCGCCGGACTGTGGCCCTCGCTGGCCAGCATGGCGGAGAGATCGGAAAGCCGGCCCGCCTGCTCGCGATAGGCGCGGTAGAGCTTGATGATGGCGGCGGAGGCGTTGGGAGCCCCGTCGGCGATCTCGATCACCTCCTGGTCGCCGGGCAGTTCCCCCGAGAGCAGCGGGTCGGCGAACACCTCCTTGAGCGAGGCGAGAGTGGCGCCGGTTTCTCCCTGCAGCTCGTCGATCTCGATCCTGAACACCGAGGACAGCTTGAGCAGCAGCTGCACGGTCAGCGGCCGCTGGTTGCGCTCGATCAGGTTGAGATAGGACGGCGAGATGCCCAGCGCCTCGGCCATGGCGGTCTGGGTCAGCTCCTTGGCGTTGCGGATGCGGCGGATGCGCGGTCCGGCGAAAATCTTCTGCTCCGCCATATCGTGTCACCCCTTTGACAAATCGGCGATGACCGCCGCGCCCCATTTCTTTACAAGATTTACAGTTTTACAGCCGGCTTTTGTCAAACGCAAGACAACGTGACTTCAATATCCGGCCGTTTTTGCTGAATTTTCTCGGCTCTTTCTGCAGTGCAATGTAAATCTTCGTCATCGACCCGAAGCGAGCGTTCCCAAGCGCGGTTCGGGAAACAACAGGATTTGACAGCGGAGTTTACGTCATGACCGATTTTTACAATCTCGTCCCCTCGGCCCCGGAAGGCCGCTTCGACGGCATCGAGCGCCCCTACAGCGCCGAAGACGTCAGGAAGCTGCGCGGCTCGGTGCAGATCCGCCAGACGCTGGCCGAGAACGGCGCGAACCGGCTGTGGAAGCTCATCCACGAGGAGGACTTCGTCAATGCGCTGGGCGCCATGTCGGGCAACCAGGCCATGCAGCAGGTCCGCGCCGGGCTGAAGGCCATCTATCTGTCGGGCTGGCAGGTCGCCGCCGACGCCAACACGGCGGGCGCCATGTATCCCGACCAGTCGCTCTATCCGGCCAACGCCGCGCCCGAGCTGGTCAAGCGCATCAACCGCACGCTGCAGCGCGCCGACCAGATCGAGACCTCGGAAGGCAACGGCCTGTCGGTCGACACCTGGTTCGCGCCGATCGTCGCCGACGCCGAAGCCGGCTTCGGCGGCCCGCTCAACGCCTTCGAGATCATGAAGGCCTTCATCGAGGCCGGTGCCGCCGGCGTCCACTACGAGGACCAGCTGGCGTCCGAGAAGAAGTGCGGCCATCTCGGCGGCAAGGTGCTGATCCCGACCGCGGCGCATATCCGCAACCTCAACGCCGCCCGGCTCGCCGCCGACGTCATGGGCACGCCGACCATGGTCATCGCCCGCACCGACGCGGAAGCCGCCAAGCTGCTCACCTCGGACATCGACGAGCGCGACCGGCCCTTCGTCGACTATGACGCCGGCCGCACGGTCGAGGGCTTCTACAATGTCAAGAACGGCCTCGAGCCCTGCATCGCCCGCGCCATCGCCTATGCGCCCTATTGCGACCTGATCTGGTGCGAGACCTCGAAGCCCGATCTGGAGCAGGCGCGCAAGTTCGCCGAGGGCGTGCGTCGCGAGCATCCCGACCAGCTGCTCGCCTACAATTGCTCGCCGTCGTTCAACTGGAAGAAGCACCTCGACGACGCCACCATCGCCAAGTTCCAGCGCGAACTCGGCGCCATGGGCTACAAGTTCCAGTTCATCACGCTGGCCGGCTTCCACCAGCTCAACCACGGCATGTTCGAGCTCGCCCGCGGCTACAAGGACCGGCAGATGGCTGCCTATTCGGAGCTGCAGGAGGCGGAATTCGCCTCCGAGGTCAATGGCTACACCGCCACCAAGCACCAGCGCGAAGTGGGCACCGGCTATTTCGACGCCGTCTCGATGGCGATCTCCGGCGGCAAGTCGTCCACCACGGCGATGGGCGAATCCACGGAATCGGCGCAGTTCCGGCCCGCGGCCGAATAGAGATACGACCGGGGGGACAGGCCCAATGCCCCCCGGTCCCCAAGGCGGCGCCCGAGAATGTCAGGGAGTCGTCACCTGCAACGCCAACCACAAGGAGAATTCCCATGGCACCGCAGACACGCGTGAAGGAACGGGCCGAGGAGCAGTCATCGGCCATGTCAGCAGACCAGCAGGCCGCCATCCGCATGGTGGCCAATGACCTGCATCGCCTCAACCACTCCGTCATGAAGGCCGTGGATGCAGGCGTGTCGGTGGAATTGGTTCGCTCCGCCCGGCATCACGCCGGCGAGGGAAACTGGGGCGACCTGCTGATTCCGGTCATCGTCACCCAGGGCCGCGGCTGAGGCGCAGGCCGCCTTCGATCCGCTTCCGGCAGATGCAATCCCCGCCGCGGCCACCGCGGCGGGGATTGTCGTTGCTCAGTTGAAGCAGCAGTGCAAGGGCCGCGGCCTCAGACAGGCAGCACCGGCGTGCGCAGCCGGGCGGAGATGGTGAGCCGCATCAGAATGAAGGCGATCACCGCGCAGATGGCGATGGCCGCCACCATCGGCACCGGCGTGCCGTCAAAGAACGGTCCCACCAGCGCCACCATCAGGCCGCCCGAAAACATCTGCAGCATGCCGCCGAGCGAGGAGGCCAGGCCGGCGATGTCGCCGTGATCGTCGAGCGCCATCACCATGGTGGTGGGGATGACGAGGCCGAGGCAGGCATTGGCGAGGATCAGCATCAGGATCACCACGCCGAGCTGGTCGAAGCCGGCCAGCACCAGCGCCAGCAGCATCAGCGTGGCGCCGAGAAAGCCGCTCACCGCCCAGGTCAGCATCGGGATGAGCCCGAAGCGCTCGCCGAGGCCGGCGGCGAACTGCGAGGCGGCGAAGAAGCCCAGCGCATTGATGGCGAAGGCGAGGCTGAAGCCCACCGGGGTGAGCCCGTAGAAGCCGGTGTAGACGAAGGAGGCGCTGGCGAGGAAGACGAAGAAGCTCGCCATGCCGAAACCGCCGACAAAGGTCAGGCCCATGAACACCGGATCGGTGAACAGGGTTTTCGCGCCGCGCCCGATGGCCTTGAGGCTCACCGGCACCCGGTGTTCCGGAGCCAGCGTCTCGGGCTGCAGGAACAGCGTCATCAGGATCGACAGCACCGCGACGAAAGCCAGCACGAGGAAGATCAGCCGCCAGTCGCTGATGGCGATCAGGCCGGAACCGGCCAGCGGCGCCAGCATCGGCGAGACCGAAATGACCAGCATCACCAGCGCCATCAGGCGCGTCGCCTGGGTGCCGGTGTGCATGTCGCGGATGATGGCGCGCGGGATCACCATCACTGCCGCGCCGCCCAGTCCCTGAAGGAAGCGGGCGGCGATGAGCCAGCTCACGTCGGGGGCGAAGGCGCAGCCGAGCGAGCCGATGATGAACAGCACGAGCCCGACGAGCAGCGGCGGCTTGCGGCCATACATGTCCGACAGCGGGCCGTAGAAGATCTGCACCACGCCGAAGGCGATGAAATAGGAGGTGATCGTCATCTGCGCGGCGGCGATGGTGCCGTCGAGTTCGGTGGCCACCTTGGGCAGCGCCGGCAGATACATGTCGATGGCGAAGGGGCCGACACAGGACAGAAGTCCCAGAATGACGGCCGAACGCAGGAAACCAGGTGTCATGGCAATTCTCGCGACTGAATTCGAGGGTCGGGCAGTCCGGGCCTCGCGGTCCGGCGGCCGTTTCTGTCTGGAAGGTCTGCGGGGCAGGCACCGCCTGCAGCGTCCGTGGCAGGGCAACCGGAGCATCGGTTCCCGGCCGCTTGCCACGGCAGGCGGCTGGGTCCGGCCGTGCCGGACGGGCTGGCGCCGCTGACGCGCGCTCGCGTCGGGCGGCTCGCCGGTCCGGCGCTGGTTACCGGGTCTGGATGATGCTGTTCATCGTCCCTGCTCCCTGAAGGTGGACGTTTGCAACACCGATATAGTCCTGCCCGGCGAAAGCGGGAAGCCCCGGCATGGCCGGCGCGGCGAAGATTCCGCGCCGGTGTGGCAGGTTTGCAAAGCGCCGTCCTTGCGTCACCCGGCGTCCGCTTCGACGAGTGCGGCCAGCCGGCCGAGCGTCTGCACCCCGCCCTCCACAGCGCCATGATCGCGGACGACGCGCTCGCGCTCCTCGACGCTTGGAAATTCGGCCACCAGCCTGAGCCGCGTGCCGGCGCCTTCGGCGATGAAGTCGCAGGAAGTGACGAAGACATTGGTGTCATGCTCGGCCTCCGAATGGCGCCAGGCGATGCGGCGGTGCCTGTCGACGGCCGTGAAGACCACCCAGTTCGGATAGTCGGTGCCGTCGGGGCCGTGCATGGTGAAATCCCACACGCCGCCGACCCGGAAGTCGAAGGCCCGGGTGGTCAGCCGGAAGCCGTCCGGGCCGAACCATTTGTTCAGGCTCTCGGGCTCGGTCCAGGCTGCCCAGACTTTCTCCACCGGCGCGGCGACCAGCCGTTCGGTGACGATCATGCGCGCCGGGTCGGCGGTCTCCGGGAATGCCTCAGTCATCGTCGCGGTCCTCTGTTGATGTCGGGGATTGAAGTTGCGCCAGATAGGCGTCGAGCCGGTCGAGCCGCTCGTCCCAGAGCTTGCGGTACTGCTGCATCCAGTCGGTGGCCTCGCGCAGCGGCTCGGGGGCGATCGTGCAGGGACGGAACTGGCGGTCGCGGCCGCGGGTGATCAGCCCCGCCTGCTCGAGCACCTTGAGATGGCGCGAGAAGGCCGGCAGGCTGATGTCGAAGGGCTTGGCCAGTTCATTGACCGTCCGGGCGCCTGAGGCCAGCTCGGCCAGCACCGCCCGGCGGGTCGGGTCGGCGAGCGCCGAGAAGGTGGCGTCGAGCTGCGCGGACTGCATGATGGTCTCCGATTCATTTAGCGTGAATGTTAATTAACACATTCGCTAAATACCGCAAGCGGTTTTTCGACCCCAGGCTGCGGCCTTCCCGCATCTGGTGACCCGTGGCGGCGTTGGGAAACCAGTTCTGCTGCTTCGGAATTTCGGTTTGTTCCAACTCGAAAAACCTCTCCAATTTTTATGCAGGTCCATGTCCATTTCCATTTACGCAACCATTGATACCCCACCCCTAGCCCCTCCCCTCATTTCGGATAGGCCCGGGGGTCTTGCGGAGCCCATTCTCCCCCCTTGCGGGCTACGTGATTCACACATTTCGGAGGTGGCTGGGCATGTTGACAGCGTGGGGCTCAATGACAAGAGCCAGGCGGCGGGCGGCAACAACCCCCTCGCCTGCAATTTCTAGCGCTTAACTGCGTTAAGACGCTGAAATTGCTTCCTCTCCCACCAAGGGAGAGGGGGTCGCGCCGCGGGTTCCGCGATTCCACCTCTCCCCTGGTGGGAGAGGATACAAAATCACAGCCTTGGACCGCAGGGCCAAGCTGTAGATTTTGTTGGTGAGGGGGTCGGAGGCATCCGCAACGTTTCTCGCCTGCAATTTCTGGCGCGCGAGTGTGGATCAGCACGTTGGAATTACATCTCCTCATCTCGCTGGTGGTCTACGACAACGATGCGTGAATGCCGTAGCCCTTGAGGGAAGGGGTTGGGGTGGGGGTGCTTTGGCGGTCGTGTTGGCGCTTTGGCGATGACCCTCAGCCTGGCGAGCCTTGAACCACGAGGGACCAGGCGAGATCTCGCCGCCGCCTCCGCCGAGTTCGGCGAAGGAAAAGCATCGCGTCCGATGCGGCCTCCCCCCCAACGAAAAAACCCCGGCGCAGGCGCCGGGGCAAAATGCTGAAACGTGGCGCCTGCGATCAGGCGGCGTAAGAGCGCTGGTCGCCGTCGACCGCGAGATCGACGCGGAATGCCGCCACCAGTTGCGTCAGGGCCGCGGCCTCCTTGGCCAGTTCGTGGCTGGCGGCGCTGGTCTCCTCCACCATGGCCGCATTCTGCTGGGTCATCTGGTCCATCTGGTTGACGGCCGAATTCACCTCGTTGAGGCCGGTGGCCTGTTCGCTGGCTCCCTTGGCGATGGAGTTGATGTGGGCCGAGATTTCCTCGATCCGCTCGTTGATGCGGGCAATCGCCTCGCCGGTCTCGCCGACCAGCGTGACGCCGCTCTTCACCTCGGTGCCGGACTGGGCGATGAGTTCCTTGATCTCCTTGGCCGCCTTGGCCGACCGGCCGGCCAGTTCGCGCACTTCCTGGGCGACGACGGCGAAGCCGCGTCCCGCCTCCCCGGCGCGGGCCGCCTCGACGCCGGCATTGAGCGCCAGCAGATTGGTCTGGAAGGCGATCTCGTCGATGACGCCGATGATCTGGTTGATCTTGCCCGAGGCCTGCTCGATGCGGCCCATGGCGTCGTTGGCGCGCGAGACGATCTCGCCGGTCCTGACGGCGTCGGCGCAGGTCTCGCTGGCAAGCCGGTTGGTGTCGGCGGCGCGGTTGGAGGATTCACGCACCGTGGCCGAGATCTCGTCGACGGCGGCCGCGGTCTCCTCCAGCGATGCCGCCTGCTGTTCGGTGCGGCGCGACAGGTCGTCGGCCGCCGAGCGCATCTGGTCGGAGTTGCCCTGGATGGAATGGGCGTTGTCGCGGATCTGGCTCAGCGCATCGCGCATGCGCTCGACGGAGTCGTTGAAGTCCACCCGCAGGCTGTCGAGGCTGCCGGAGAACGGCGTGTCGATGGTGGCGACGAGGTCGCCCTGCGCCAGGTTGCGCAGCGCCTCGCCGAGCGAGGTGACGACCAGTTGCAGCTCTTCCTCCGCCTGGGCCTTCTCGATGTCCGATCGCTGGCGCTCGACGGCCGCCTGCCGGCGGGTGGTCTCGCTTTCCTGCTCGATGCGGATCTTGTCGATGGCATTGGCCTTGAAGATGCCGAGCGCGCGGGCCATCTGGCCGATCTCGTCGGACCGGCTGCCGCCGGAGATCTCGGCGTCGAGCTTGCCTTCGGCGACATCGCGCATGGAGCTGACAAGACGCAGGATCGGCCCCTTCAGCGCAGCCACCAGCAGCACCGCGGCAAGCAGGCCGAACAGTCCGGCGATCACGGCGGCGCTGAGCGTGATGCCGCTGGCGCGGGTCTTGACGCTGGCAGCGCCCGCTTCCTGGCTGCTGGCGAAGGTGAGCACGTTGTTCCAGGCGTCGTGGATGCGCGACGAGGCTTCGCCGAAGGCGGCGCGGCGGCTCTCGGCCGTCACCACCAGTTCGGCGGCGATGGGGGGCAGGCCGCGGGCGCGGTCGGCCGCGTCCTGGCCGATGGTCTCGAACAGCTCGTCGCCGCCGTCGGTCAGCTGCATCAGTTGCAGGTTCTGGGCAATGGCGGCGACCCTGGTGTCGAGCAGCGCCGCCCGCTCCTCGGTCGGCTCGGCGAGGAACTCGATCATCGAGCGCTCGAGCTGGTTGGCGATCGTCAGGAACTGCCGCGCGCTCTTGGTGATGGTCTGGCCGCGGATGATCGGCTTGTCCAGCTCGGCGAAGCGGATGGTGGCGTCGCGCGCGGTGTTGGCGGCCAGCCCCTGCAGCTGCAGGCCGGTCGGGCGCAGCCCGTTGGCGAACTTCTGCAGCTGGATCATGCCGGGTTCGCTGACCACGTCGGATTTCAGCACAGCCAGGATGCCGTCGAAATTGTCGGTGATGATGCTGCGCAGCTCGGCCTTGCTGCCGGGGATGTAGGCCGGCAGCGTGCGGTTGTGCAGCATGATCTCCTTGCGCATCTCATTGGCGAGAGTGAAGGCCTCCTCGGGCGTGGCGGCGCGGGAGAGCGCGCTCGACACCCGCACCACCGCCTCGGCGCCGTTGCCGAGCTTTTCGGCGGCGCGCAGCAGCTGCTTGGCCTCGTATTCGGCCGACACCAGATCCGCCTCGATGGCATCGGACTTCTCGATGAGCCGGCTGCGCGCATCGTTGAGGGAGGCGAGCGCGTCGGCGAACTGGGTCCGGATCGCGGTTTCCTCGTCGTGCAGCGCCCACAGGCCATCCATCTGTCCCCGCAGCGCGGTGGTGATCTCGGTGGCGTTGGTGATGGCCGTCTCCTCCCGGGAATTGCCGGCCAGCGCCAGGATCTGCTGCATGCGGTCGACCTGGGCGTCGAGCTGGCCGATCACCTCGTCGCGCTTCGCCTCGGTCGCGTGCTGCAGGAATTCGTTCATGCCGCGATAGGCCTGCTGGAATCCGCTGAGTGATTCAATGCTGGCGCTGGTGCCATCGAGCCTCTCGCCCAGCATCGAGCCGGTGTAGAGATTGATGGTGGCCAGTCCGGCAATGCCCCCGATCAGCGGCAGGATGAAGACGATCACCTTGGTCTGGATGGAAAAACGCGCAAGCAAACGATCGATGATCATTGGAAATCCGGAGGCCTGGAGAGCAAAGGCATGCGGGAGTGCCGCGAAGGGGCTGGCGCATCATGCAACGCGCTGCCGATGACCGGACAGGCGCGACCCCTGGCTAACAGTTGGGCGACACAGGTTAATTTAGCCTGAACCGGGCGGCGCGAATGTTGCTGCATTTTTTCGTAGCGATGCGTCAATACGGGCCAGTTCCGCCCCCGTCCCGATGCTGCCGGAGCGCTTCGGCCGCCGCCGGCAGGGCCCCTTGCCACGCCGTCCTGCGGTCCCGCCCGCCGGGTCCGTAGCCGGCCCTCGGATGCCCGGGCCGGCCGGCGCGGCGGCCATGAAGCCGGGTGCTTGACTGGTCTTGGACCGAAAAGCAGGTATGATGCGCCATTGTTGATCTAACCATGGTGATTTATGGCGTCTCGAAAAACTGGAAACCCGGCTGCTGTGAAAACGGCGGCGCGGAAGACCCGTCCTGCCTTCCTGGACGCGAAACGGGGCGTCGGCAACTGGGCCGAAGCGACCGAATGGCTGCGCGACCGGGGCATCGAAGACATCGAATGCATCACCCCGGATCTCTCAGGCGTGCCGCGCGGCAAGATGATGCCGAGTTCGAAATTCACCTCCAACACGTCGCTGGCGCTGCCCTCTGCGGTGTTCCGGCAGACCATCTCGGGCGAATATCCGGAGGAGACCGGCGATTTCCGCTATGATCCGCTCGACGGCGACCTGAAGCTGGTGCCCGACCTGTCGACCCTTTCGGCCGTGCCGTGGGAATCCGATCCGACGGCGCAGGTGATCTGCGACATCCACAACACCAAGGGCGAGCCCGTCGTCTACACGCCGCGCAACGTGCTCAAGCGCGTGATGCAGCTCTACACCGACAATGGCTGGCGGCCGGTGGTGGCGCCGGAAATCGAGTTCTACCTCGTCGCCCAGCACGAGGATCCCGATTATCCGCTGAAGCCGCCGCGGGGCCGGTCCGGCCGCACCATCACCGGCGGCCAGTCCTACTCGATCGCCGGCGTCAACGAGTTCGACGAACTCGTCGACGACATCTATGACTTCTCCGAGAAGCAGGGACTGGAAATCGACACGCTGATCCACGAGGAGGGTCCGGCGCAGCTGGAGATCAACCTGCGCCACGGCGATCCGGTGGAACTCGCCGACCAGGTCTTCATGTTCAAGCGCACCCTGCGCGAGGCCGCGCTCAAGCACGGCATCTATGCCACCTTCATGGCCAAGCCGATGCAGGATGCCGCCGGCTCGGCGATGCACATCCACCAGTCGGTGGTCGATGCCAGGACCGGCAAGAACGTCTTCTCCAATCCGGACGGCACGCCGAGCGAGGCGTTCTTCCACTTCATCGGCGGCATGCAGCAGCTGATCCCGAAGGCGCTGGTGATGATGGCGCCCTATGTGAATTCCTACCGGCGCCTGGCGCCCGGCATGGCCTGCCCGGTCAACAATGCCTGGGGCTATGACAACCGCACCACCGCCTTCCGGATCCCGAACTCCGACTCGGCGGCGCGGCGGGTGGAGAACCGGCTGCCGTCCTCGGACGCCAATCCCTATCTGGCGCTCGCCGCCTCGCTCGGCTGCGGCTGGCTCGGCATGACCAACAAGATCGCCCCGGGCGAGCCGTCCTACAAGACGGTCAACGAGGGAACCACGATCGACCTGCCGCGGGGGCTGCTCGAGGCGGTGTCGCTGCTGGAAAGCGAACCCGATTTCGCCCGAATCTTCGGCCAGGAGTTCATCCACACCTATGCGGGCGTCAAGCGCGGCGAATTCGAAACCTTCATGCGGGTGATCAGTCCCTGGGAGCGTGAATTTCTCCTCCTCAATGTTTAGAGTATGCAAGCCATGACTTACCAAAGCCCGATCGCGCCCGGCCGCTCCTTCTATGAGGCGATCCAGACGGAGCGTCCGGCCTATGCCGCGCTTGCCGGCTCCGCCACCGCCGACGTGGTCGTCATCGGCGGCGGCTACACCGGCCTGCAGGCGGCGCACCATCTCGCCGCCGGCGGCAAGGACGTGGTGCTCATCGAAACCGCCCGCTTCGGCGACGGCGCCTCCGGGCGCAACGGCGGCCAGCTCGGCACCGGCCAGCGCGCCTGGGTGGAGGAACTGGAGGCCGATTTCGGGCGCGAGACGGCGACGCGGCTGTTTCACGTCGCCGAGCGGGCTAAGGCGCATCTTCACGACTTCGCCCGGGCCAACGGCATCGACGCCGACTACCGGCCGGGACAGATCTCGGCGGCGCACAAGCAGTCCTATGTGAACGACTATCGCCACCATGCCCGGATCATGGCCGACCATTACGGCTACGGCCATATCCGCTTCCTCGACAAGGAGGACATCGCGCAGAAGGTCGGCTCGCGACGCTATCACGGCGGCACCCTCGACACCGGCACCGGACACATCAACCCGCTGAAATATCTTGTCGGCCTTGCCCGGGCGGCGGCGCTGGCCGGCGCCCGGCTGCACGAATCCACGCCGGCGCAGTCGATCCGGTCCGAAGGCGGCAAGGTCGTCGTGACGACCGCCCAGGGAACGATCACCGCCGGGCGCGCGCTGATTGCCTGCAACGCCTATATCGGCGGCCTGGAACCGGTGACCGCCGCCCATGTGATGCCGATCGGCTCCTTCATCGGCGCCACCGCGCCGTTGCCGGCCGACTCACCCGTGCTGCCGGGTGGCGAGGCGGTCGATGATTCGCGCTTCGTGGTGCGCTACTTCCGCAAGAGTGCCGACGGACGGTTGCTGTTCGGCGGCCGCGAGGCCTACACCTCCGACAATCCGTCCGACATCTCCGTCCATATCCGGCGGCAGATCGCCGAGATCTATCCGGCGCTCGGCGATGTCGAGATCACCCATGCATGGGGCGGCTCGGTGGGCATCACCCTGCCGCGGCGCCCCTTCGTGCGCGAGGTGATGCCGCAGGTCACCTCGATCGGCGGCTTCTCCGGCCACGGCGTGATGCTGTCGAACTATTGCGGCAAGCTCTATGCCGATCATGTGCTTGGCGGCTCGGAAGACCTCGAGGCCATGCGCGCGGTGCAGATCCCGCCGTTCCCGGGCGGCGCCCGCTTTCGCGCGCCGCTGCTGTTTTTGGCTTTGACCTGGTTCTCGCTGCGCGACAAGCTCTGAGACCCCTCCCGCACAGCCGCTTGCGGGCATGGTGCGGGCCGCCGAGCCAGGCCCTCTTCGCATTTCGATGGACAGGGTCTGGCTTTATCTAATCGATTAGATTATGCATGTGACGCAGTTTCAGGACAGGATCCGAACATGACCAGCCAGATCATTCCGGTCGACCCTTTTGACTATGTCGTCTTCGGCGGCACCGGGGACCTAGCCGAGCGCAAGCTGCTGCCGGCGCTCTATCACCGGCAGATTTCCGGTCAGCTGTCCGAACCGACGCGGATCATCGGCGCCTCCCGCTCGGAAATGGACCATGACGCCTACCGGCAATTCGCCCGTGCCGCGCTCGAGGAGCACCTCAAGCAGGACGAGCTGTCCGAGGACGAGGTCGGCAGGTTCCTGGCGCGGCTGTATTATGTGTCGGTCGACGCTATGTCGGACAAGGGCTGGGACGACCTCAAGGCGCTGCTCGACGACGGCAGCGACGAGATCCGCGCCTTCTACCTCGCCGTCGGGCCGTCGCTGTTCGGCTCCATATCGGAGCGGATCCGCAATCACGGCCTGATCACCGACAAGACGCGGATCGTGGTGGAGAAGCCGATCGGCCGCGATCTCGCCTCCGCCAAGGCGCTCAACAACACCATCGGCAGCGTGTTCGCCGAAGACCAGATCTTCCGCATCGACCACTATCTCGGCAAGGAAACGGTGCAGAACCTGATGGCGCTGCGCTTTGCCAACGCCATGTACGAGCCGCTGTGGAACTCGGCCCATATCGATCACGTGCAGATCACGGTGGCCGAATCGGTCGGGCTCGAGGGCCGCGCCGGTTACTACGACAAGGCCGGCGCGCTCCGGGACATGGTGCAGAACCACCTGGTGCAGCTCTTGTGCCTGGTGGCGATGGAAGCGCCCGCCTCGATGGACGCCGAGGCCGTGCGCGACGAGAAGCTCAAGGTGCTGCGCTCGCTCAAGCGCATCAACGACTCCAATGCCGACAACCTGACCGTCCGCGGCCAGTACAAGGCCGGTGCCTCGGCCGGCGGTCCGGCCAAGGGCTATCTCGAGGAGCTCGAGGGCGGCGTCTCCAACACCGAGACCTTCGTCGCCATCAAGGCGGAGATCGAGAACTGGCGCTGGGCCGGCGTGCCCTTCTACCTGCGCACCGGCAAGCGGATGAGCGAGCGCATGAGCGAGATCGTCATCACCTTCAAGCCGATCCCGCATTCGATCTTCGACGACAGCGCCGGCAAGGTGATCGCCAACCAGCTGGTCATGCGGCTGCAGCCCAACGAGGGCGTCAAGCAGTGGATGATGATCAAGGATCCCGGCCCGGGCGGAATGCGGCTCAGGCACATTCCGCTCGACATGAGCTTCGCCGACCGCTTCGAGGTGCGCAATCCGGATGCCTACGAGCGGCTGCTGCTCGACGTCATCCGCTCCAACCAGACCCTGTTCATGCGCCGCGACGAGGTCGAGGCCGCCTGGCTGTGGGTCGATCCGATCCTGAAGGCCTGGGAGGAAAACGGCCAGAAGGTGCATCCCTACACGGCGGGCACCTGGGGGCCGAGCCAGGCCATCGCGCTGATCGAACGGGACGGCAGGACCTGGCATGAAAGCGACTGAAGCCACGACCGCGGTGAGCGAAAGCCACGAATTCGCCAGCCGTCCGGCGCTTGCCGAGGCGCTGGCGGCACGGGTGGCGGCGGCGCTGGCCGAGGCCATCAGGACGCGCGGGGCGGCGAGCATCGCCGTCTCCGGCGGCTCGACGCCGAAGGCGTTCTTCGCCAACCTGTCGACCGCCGACATCGACTGGTCGAAGGTCACGGTAACGCTGGTGGACGAGCGGGCGGTTCCGCCAAGCCACGAACGTTCGAACCAGCGCCTCGTGGTCACGCAGCTGCTGCAGAACCGGGCGGCCGCCGCTGGCTTCGTGCCGCTGTGGAGCGTGCCGATGGACGGGGCGAGACTGGTCGACCTCGCCGACGCGGCGATCGGCAGGATCGGGCGTCCCTTCGACGTCGTCGTGCTGGGCATGGGGCTCGACGGCCACACCGCCTCGTTCTTCCCGGGCGGCTCCGCGCTGGCCGAGGCCACCGACCCCGCGGCGACGCGATCTGTCATGTCGATGGAAGCCGAGGGCGCCGGCGAGCCGCGCCTGACGCTGACCCTGCCGCTGCTGGTGGAAGCGCCGCTGCTGGTGCTCCATATAGAGGGCAAGGATAAACTGCAGGTCCTCACCGAGGCGCTCGGGCCGGGACCGGAGACCGCCTTGCCGGTGCGCGCGGTGCTGCGTCATGCGCGACATCCGGTCAACATCTACTGGGCGCCATAGACGTCAACCGGTTCGGAAGAGCCGCCAATGCCAGACAGAGGTTCCAACATGACCGTCGATCCCCGCATTGCTGCCGTCACCGGCAGGATCATCGAACGTTCGCGCCCGACCCGCGAGGTCTATCTCGACCGGGTCCGGCGGGCCGCCGAGAAGGGGCCCAACCGCTCGCGGCTGTCCTGCTCCAATCTCGCCCACGGCTTTGCCGCCTGCGGTCCGACCGACAAGGCCAACCTGTCCGACGACGTGGTCCCCAATCTCGGCATCATCACCTCCTACAACGACATGCTCTCGGCGCATCAGCCGTTCGAGACCTTTCCCGAGCTGATCCGCAAGGCGGCGCGCGAGGCGGGCGGCGTGGCGCAGGTGGCGGGCAGCGTGCCGGCCATGTGCGACGGGGTCACCCAGGGCCAGCCCGGCATGGAGCTGTCGCTGTTCTCGCGCGACGTCATCGCGCTCGCCACCGCCGTCGGCCTGTCGCACGACATGTTCGACGCCGCCGTCTATCTCGGTGTCTGCGACAAGATCGTGCCGGGCCTCGTCATCGCGGCGCTGACCTTCGGTCACCTGCCGGCGGTGTTCATCCCCGCCGGACCGATGACCACGGGCCTGCCCAATGACGAGAAGGCGCGCGTGCGCCAGCTCTATGCCGAGGGCAAGGCCGACCGCGCCATGCTGCTCGAGGCCGAGTCCAAGTCCTACCACGGCCCGGGCACCTGCACCTTCTACGGCACCGCCAATTCCAACCAGATGCTGATGGAGATCATGGGCCTGCACCTGCCCGGCGCCTCCTTCATCAACCCCAACACGCCGCTGCGCGACGCGCTGACGGTGGAGGCGACGCGCCGCGCGCTCGCCATCACCGCGCTCGGCAACGAGTTCACGCCGGTGGGCGAGATGATCGACGAACGCTCCTTCGTCAACGGCGTCGTCGGCCTGCACGCCACCGGCGGCTCGACCAACCACACCATCCATCTCGTCGCCATGGCGCGGGCGGCCGGCATCCAGCTCACCTGGGAGGACATTTCCGACCTCTCCGACGCGGTGCCGCTGCTGGCGCGGGTCTATCCCAACGGGCTTGCCGACGTGAACCATTTCCATGCCGCCGGCGGCATGGGGTTCCTGATCAGCCAGCTGCTCAAGATCGGCCTCGTGCACGAGGACGTGCGCACGGTCTGGGGCAAGGGCCTGTCGTCCTACGCCATCGATCCGCGGCTCGGCGAGAATGGCGGCGTGGCGCGCGTCCCTTCGCCCGAGACCAGCGCCGACCCGAAGGTGCTGGCGCGCGCCGACGCGCCGTTCCAGCCCAATGGCGGGCTGAAGATGCTCAAGGGCAATCTCGGCAAGGCGGTGATCAAGATCTCCGCCGTCAAGCCCGACCGTCACGTCATCGAGGCGCCGGCGCGGATCTTCCACGACCAGTCGGAGATGCAGACGGCCTTCTCGGCCGGCGAACTGACCGGCGATTTCATCGCCGTCGTCCGCTTCCAGGGGCCGAAGGCCAACGGCATGCCGGAACTGCACAAGCTCACCCCGCCGCTCGGCGTACTGCAGGATCGCGGCCAGCGGGTGGCGCTCGTCACCGACGGTCGCATGTCGGGCGCTTCGGGCAAGGTGCCCGCCGCCATCCACGTCACGCCGGAGGCCAAGGACGGCGGCCCGATCGCCCGCATCCGCGAGGGCGACATGATCCGGCTCGACGCCGAGGCGGGCACGCTGGAAGTGCTGGTCGACGCCGCCGAGTTCGCGGCGCGGACGCCGGTGATGATCGATCTCGCGCAATATGAGAGCGGCATGGGCCGGGAGATCTTCGACAAGTTCCGCGCCGTCGCCGGCACAGCCGACATGGGCGCGAGCGTGCTGTACTGAGACTGCCGACCCGATCACGCTGAAACGACAAGGCCCGGAGCGATCCGGGCCTTTTGCGTGCAGGGAGCGGGTCGGGCAATGCCGTGTCCCCGCCCGCAATCGCCTGAAACAAAAAAGGCCATCCGCGGGATGGCCTTTTACTGATACTCAGACATGCGTTGTTTCCCGTTTGCCGGGCGATGCCTGAGGCGCTGTATTGGCCTCAATATGCAAAATTATTTTGCGTTTGTCAATATGCACCAACTCCGAAACAAGAGACGGTTGCATGGCCGCGGAACAAAAGCGTATGTAATAACTTGCAAATGACGAGCAGGTTTCAAGTGCCGGCTGAATATCGGGTTCATATATTTGTCGATTTCTGGAACTTCACACTGTCCATGAAGGAATGTGAAGCTGCGTTCAAGACCGATTGGCGTACGTTTCCGAAGATCCTCACCAGAGAAGCGGGGAGGGTCGTTGACGCGACTGCCCTCGCCATCTACTCGGGAATGAATGTCTATGGTTCATACAATCCGGCCACCGACGGCGCCCTCAAGCACTGGGCAACAAACACACTGGACACCTTTCCGGGCGTGAATGCGCTGTTCAAAGAGCGCACCAGGAAGCGGTCGGCACCCAAATGCCCGGCTTGCCATGCCGCCGTTGAAAAATGCCCGCATTGCGGCTCGGACATGCGCGGCACGGAAGAAAAGGGGATCGACACGCGAATTGCGACCGACCTTGTCAGCCTGGCCTGGGAGAAGGCATATGATATTGCCGTCCTCGTGTCGGCGGACCAGGATTTTGTCCCTGCGGCGGAATATCTTCAAAACAAGGGAATCAAGGTCATACATGGCGGCTTCCCTCCGCACGGCATGCTGCTGCGACAAAAATGCTGGGCCACAATCGACCTGCCCAGATACCGTTTAGAATTCAGGATGTAATCCGAGTTTGCAGTGCGTTCGATGACACTCTCTTCCGGGCCGGATCCGCCGGCGTGCCTGGTCGGGGTGTTGGCGAGGAATCCAAACTCACACTCACCAATGCCGAAGGAAACGGTTTGGAGCAACTTTCTGACAGGAATGTTAAGGAGCACGAGAGGCGCAAATGGCCTCCGGCCCAAAGGAGAGCAGCGATGACCCGGAAGGCTTTCGACCAGATCGCGGAGGGCCTGGAGGAGGCTCTGGCCGTTGCCCGCGGTGACGCCGAACCCTTCCGCCTCCATGTCCCGTCCGAGATCGACGTCAAGGCGATCCGGGCGCGCACCGGCCTGTCGCAGAGGACTTCGCCGCCACCTTCGCCTTCGGGCTGGATCAGCTCAAGCAGTGGGAACAGGGACGCTCGCGTCCGGTGCAGGCCATGCGGGCCTACCTGCTGCTCATCGACGCCCACCCCGCCGAGATGGTGAAAGCCCTGAGGGACCTGACCAATCGGGAAAATGTCGAAGAACCGCCCACGCTTTTGGCCATGTAAGGGGGCGCGGAGCCGCGATCTACAACATCACGTTCACCTCGGCGGGCGTGACCTCCGGTCGGCATGTCGCGGCTGGCGGCTGCCCCTCACCTCCGGTAGGTCTTGCCCTCGGTATCGAACAGATGCAGCTTGGCCTTGTCGGCGGCGAAGCGGATGGTGTCGTCACGGGCGACCGAATGGTTGCCGGGCAGCTTGACGATGACCGGGTCGCCCTCGGTCAGGCCCTCGACATAGAGCAGCGTCACCTCGCCCAGCGCCTCGACCAGCGCCACCTTGCCCTCGAACAGGAAGCCGTCGTCCCGGGTCACCGTCATGTCCTCGGGGCGCACGCCGAAGGACACGGTCTTGCCCTTGTCGGTGTCGGGCACCGCGATGCCGGTGTCGACGGAATTGCCGCCCGGCAGCTTGACCATGGCGCTGGGACCGGCCGTTTCCACCGTCGCCTGCAGGATGTTCATCGCCGGAGAGCCGATGAACTGGGCGACGAACAGATTGTCCGGCCGCTCGTAGAGCTGCATCGGCGGCCCGACCTGCTCGATATGGCCGGCGCGCAGCACGACGATGCGGTCGGCGAGCGTCATGGCCTCGACCTGGTCGTGGGTGACGTAGATCATGGTGGTGTCGGGCATCGACTCGTTGAGCTTGGAGATCTCGATGCGGGTGGCGACCCGGAGTGCCGCGTCGAGATTGGACAGCGGCTCGTCGAACAGGAACACCTTCGGGTCGCGGCAGATGGCCCGGCCGATGGCGACCCGCTGGCGCTGGCCGCCCGACAGCGCCTTGGGCAGGCGGTCGAGATAGGGGCCGAGCTGCAATATGTCGGCCGCCGCTCGCACCCGGCGATCGACTTCATCCTTGCCCAGCTTGGCGATGCGCAGGCCGAAGGCCATGTTGTCGTAGACCGTCATGTGCGGATAGAGGGCGTAGGACTGGAACACCATCGCGATGCCGCGCTTGGACGGCGGCACGTCGTTGACCACCATGCCGTCGATGGTCAGTTCGCCGCCGGTGATCTCCTCGAGACCGGCGATCATTCGGAGCAGGGTCGACTTTCCGCATCCCGACGGCCCGACGAAGACGATGAACTCGCCCTGCTCGATGGTGAGATTAACACCGTGAATGACATCGACCGCGCCATAGGACTTCTTGAGATCCTTGAGTGTCAGGCCAACCATGTCTGTCTCCCTCTGCTGCCCATTGTTGCCTCACCCGAGACGCGCGAAGAATGCGTCGTAGGGCGGGATCGCGATCGTGTCGGGACGGATCATCCCTGA
The DNA here is from genome assembly GCF_003182275.1 of Hoeflea marina. Taxonomy (GTDB): domain Bacteria; phylum Pseudomonadota; class Alphaproteobacteria; order Rhizobiales; family Rhizobiaceae; genus Hoeflea; species Hoeflea marina. The sequence goes on along the minus strand of NZ_QGTR01000002.1, from coordinate 6,734 downwards.
AAAGCCGTGGCCGTGCAGCGCCGTCAGCACCCCTTCGGGCAGCGGTATCGCCTGCTCGACCTCCGACATGTTGAAGGCGCAATAGACGGTCTCGTTGCCGAAGCTGCGGGTGAAGCTGAGCACCGCGTCGCCGCTGTCGAGAAACACCATGTCGCCCTTGGCCAGCGCCGGGTGCTGGGCGCGGAAGGCGGTGAGATGACGGTAGTGGTTGAGCATCGAGCCCTGCACATGCTCCTGCGCGTCCACCGCGAGATGGCGGTGCTCGCTCGGGATCGGCAGCCAGGGATGGCCATCGGTGAAGCCGGCGGAGGCCGCATGCTCGGACCAGACCATCGGCGTGCGGCAGCCGTCGCGACCCTTGAAATCGGGCCAGAACTGGATGCCGTAGGGATCGCGCAGATCCTCGAAGGACAATTCCGCCTCGGTCAGACCCAGTTCCTCGCCCTGGTAGAGGCAGACCGAGCCGCGCAGCGACAGCAGCAGCCCCGCGAGCATGCGCAGGTAGCGATCGCGATCGCCGACATGGTCGCCCCAGCGGCTGGCGTGGCGGACGACGTCGTGGTTGGAGAAGGCCCAGCAGGCCCAGCCCTCCGGCGCCGCGGTCATGAAATCGGTCATGACCGCGCGCACCCGCGCCGGCGACAGGGGATCGGCGGCCAGGAATTCGAAGGCGTAGCACATGTGCATCTTGTCATTGCCCGAGGTGTAGTCGGCAACGATCTGCAGGCCGTACTGGGCATCGCCCACCTCGCCGACGGCGGCGATGGCGGGAAACTCGTCCATCAGCGCGCGGAAGCGCTTGAGGAAGGCCAGGTTTTCCGGCCGATTCTTGTCGTAGAGGTGGTTCTGGTGGTTGTAGGGATTGACCGAGGGCGCGATGGACGCGTTGCGCTGTTCGGGCGGCAGCGCCGGATTGTCGCGCAGCTCCTTGTCGTGGAAGTAGAAATTGATGGTGTCGAGCCGGAATCCGTCGACGCCGCGCTCGAGCCAGAACCGCGTCGCGGCGAGCAGCGCCTCCTGGACTTCCGGATTGTGGAAGTTCAGATCCGGTTGCGAGGTGAGGAAGTTGTGCATGAAATACTGCTGGCGCGACGGGTCCCACTGCCAGGCCGAACCGCCGAAGATCGACAGCCAGTTGGTCGGCGGCGTGCCGTCCGGCTTCGGGTCGGCCCAGACATACCAGTCGGCCCTGGGGTTGGTGCGGTCCCTGCGGCTCTCGATGAACCACGGATGCTGGTCGGAGGTGTGCGAGATCACCAGGTCGATCATCACCCTGATGCCGTGGCCGTGCGCCTCGGCGACCAGATGGTCGAAATCGTTGAGCGTGCCGAACATCGGATCGACATTGGTGTAATCGGAGACGTCGTAGCCGAAATCCCGCATCGGCGAGGTGAAGAAGGGCGAGATCCAGATCGCATCGACACCGAGCGAGGCGATGTGCGGCAACCGCTCGGCAATGCCGCGCAGGTCCCCGATGCCGTCGCCCGACGTGTCCTGGTAGGAGCGCGGATAGACCTGATAGATCACCGCGCCGCGCCACCAGTCGGGATCGATTGCCGGCCGGGAGCGGGATGCGGATTCGGACGATGCCAGTCTCATATAGCGTGACTTTCTGTGCGGCCCCTGGGGCCATTGGGCCCTGGGGCCGGATTATTTGACGGATCCCGCGAGCAGGCCGCGCACGAGATAGCGCTGCATGGCGAAAAACACCATGAGCGGCACCGCAATGGAGACGAAGGCCGAGGTGGCGAGGATCTCCCAGTCGCCGCCGCGCGAGCCCATCAGGTTGACCAGCCGGCCGGTGAGCACCAGCTTGTCGTCGGACGCGCCCAGGAACACCAGCGCCACCAGCAGGTCGTTCCATGTCCAGAGAAACTGGAAGATGGCAAACGACGCCAGCGCCGGAAACGACAGCGGCAGCACGATGCGGGTGAAGATCTGGAAGTCGGTGGCGCCGTCGACGCGGGCATTCTCGATGATGTCGCGCGGCAGCCCGACCATGTAGTTGCGCAGCAGATAGATCGCCAGCGGCAGGCCGAAGCCGGTATGCGCCAGCCAGATGCCGAGATAGCTCTTGCCGATGCCGACCTGGTTGTGCAGCGTCAGCAGCGGGATCAGCGCCAATTGCAGCGGCACCACCAGAAGGCCGACCACGGCGGCAATCAGCAGCGCGCGGCCCGGAAAGCGCATCCAGGCCAGCGCGTAGGCCGCGAAGGCGGCGATCAGGATCGGGATGACGGTGGCCGGGATCGAGACGGTCAGCGTGTTGATGAAGGCCTGTCCGACGCCCTCGCCGCCGCGCGAGCTGAACAGCACGGTCTCGTAGTTCTGCAGGGTGAATTCGGGCGGCGTCGCCGCCGTGGTGAAGACGCGCGGCGACCGCTGCTCGGCGAAGCTGGCAGGCCCCGAGAGCACGAAGGCGCCGCGGTTGTCGACCGTCAGCGTGTTGCCGTCGCCCAGGTCGGCCACCTCGCCGGGCTCATAGGCGTTGGGCTTGAGCGAACTGGTGCCCCAGTTGCTCAGTTCTGTGTCGGAGGTCGGGAACAGCTCGCCCCTGATGACGAACTTGCCGTCCACCTCATCTTCCTCGCCGGCGATGCGCACCGGCGAGTTCTGCGTCTCCTGGGTCGACAGCGCCTTCCACCAGCCGCTCGACGAGATCTGGTCGGAGGTGCGGAAGGAGGACACCAACAGGCCGAAGGTGGGAAACACCCACAGCGCCACCAGGAGGACCACCGTGAGATGCACCGCCCAGGTCAGGCCCGACTTTCTGCTCGCAAACAAAGCCATCGCCCGTCCCCCTATTTCGTTTCTTTGCTGGCGCTGTAGACATTCCAGACCAGGATCGGCGACACCAGCAGCAGGATGACGATGGCGCTGGCCGAGCCCACGCCCCAGTCGCCGATGCCGACGAACAGCTTGCCGTACATGTAGTTGGCGAGAACCTGGGTCTCCCACTGGCCGTTGGTCATGGCGTAGACGATGTCGAAGACCTTGAGCACCACGATGGTGATGGTGGTCCAGACCACGACGATGGTGCCCATGATCTGCGGCACCTTGATCTTGAAGAAGATCTGCAGCGGATTGGCGCCGTCGATCACCGCCGCCTCGATGGTTTCCTCGGGGATGCCGCGCAGCGCCGCCGACAGGATCACCATGGCAAAACCGGTCTGGATCCAGATCAGCACGATCATCAGGAAAAAGGAATTCCAGAACGGGATCGTCAGCCAGGTCTGCGGTGCGTCGCCGCCGAAATAGAGATAGAGCGCGTTGAGCACGCCGATCTGCTCGGAGCCCAGCGGTCTGGTGTCGTAGATCAGCTTCCAGATCACCGAGGCGCCGACGAAGGAGATGGCCATCGGCATGAAGATCAGCGACTTGGCGATCGAACCCCACCAGATGCGGTCGGTGAGCTGGGCGATGATCAGCCCCATCACCGTCGCCATGGCCGGCACGAAGATCAGCCAGAGAATGTTGTTCTGCAGCGCCTCCCAGAACTTCGGCTCGGAGACCATCTGCCGGTAGTTGGCAAGCCCGACAAAGGCGCCGCCGAGATCCCGGTCGGTGACGGAGAGCCAGAGGGTGGCGACCACGGGATAGGCGAGATAGATGCCGAGCGCCAGCATTGCCGGGGCGAGGAACAGCCAGGGCCGGACCTGGTTGGCGCGGTTGATGTTGCGCCCGGCCTGCGGGCCGGTCGCCGGAAAGATGAACCGGTCAAGAACGATGTTGGAAAAATAGAAGTAGCCGACACAACCGCCGACGCCCAATATGATGGTGATTAATCCCTGCAACGCCGGATTCATGGGCTCCCCCCCAATGAGTGTGTCGGGCCAGCCGTCACCCGGGCAGCGCCCGGATGACGGCATTCGGATCAGCCGACTACTTGATCGTGTCCCACGACTTCTGGATCTGGCTGGCGACGTCCTCCGCCGGCTTGCCGCCGACATAGTCGACCATTCCGGTCCAGAACGATCCGGCGCCCACCGCGCCCGGCATCAGGTCGGACCCGTCAAACCGGAAGGTGGTCGAGTTGAGCAGGATCTCGCCCTGCTTCTTGAGCGCCGCATTGCCGTAGGTTTCCGCATTGGCCGACTTGAAGGGCGTGAGGAAGCCCGACTGGGCCATCCAGACCTCGTGCGCGATCGGCGTCTCCAGCCACTCGATAAAGGCGCGCGCCGCCGGCGAATCCTTGGTGATCATCGCCAGCGTGCCGGCGCCAAGCACCGGCTTGCCGAGATCCTTGCCCTCATAGGCGGGCATGTAGAAGAAATCGGCATCGGTCCCGAGCTTGGTGCCTTCCGGGAAGAAGGACGGAATGAACGAGGCCTGGTGGTGCATGTAGCACTGCGGCGGCGACGAGAAGAGACCCTTCGGGCTGTCGCGGAAATCGGTCGAAGCAACCGCGCCGGCGCCGCCGGAGACGAACTTGTCGTTCTTGGCGAACCAGCCGAATTCCTCGATGGCGGCGACGACGATCGGGTCGTCGAACTTGAGCTCGTTGGACACCCATTTGTCGTAGTTTTCAGGCGTGGTGGTGCGCAGCATCATGTCTTCCACCCAGTCGGTGGCCGGCCAGCCGGTTGCGCCGCCCGAGCCCAGGCCGATGCACCACGGCGTGCCGCCGTCGTCGACGATCTTCTGGGTGAGCGCCTTGAGCTCCTCCATGGAGGTCGGAATCTCGTAGCCGGCGTCGGCGAAATTGTCCGGCACGTACCAGACCAGCGACTTCACATCGATCTTGTAGGGAAAGGCGAAGAAGGCCGGGTTGCCGTCCTTGTCCTTGTAGGTGCCGAGGTCGACCCAGGACTGGCCGGCGGCGTAGTTGTCGAGGATCCACTTCTGGGTGTCCTCGCCCAGCGGCGTCAGGTAGCCCTTGCTGGCAAGGCCGGCGATCAGACCGGGCTGCGGCAGGATGGCGATGTTGGGCGGGCTGCCGGCCTGGGTGTCGATGACGATCTGCTGCTCGTAGTTTTCCGAGGAGGAGTATTCGACGTTGACGCCGGTCGCCTCGGAGAAATAGGCCAGCATCGATTCCGCCAGCGCCTGGTCTTCCCCGCGCCAGGGACCGAAGATGGAGATCGTCTGGCCGGCCAGGTCGCCATGCGAGGATTTGAAGGCCTCGAAGCTGTCCCAGCTGAAGGCACCCTCGCCCGGCTTGAATTTCAGTTCCGCGGCCGACGCGCTGCCCATCGTCAGGGCTGCAGCGGCGACGCTGATCAAAAGCAGTTTCTTCATTCGGTGTCTCCTCCCGTTTGGTCCAGGACCATTGCACTGAAACCGTGCTGGCTCTCCCAGCCATGCTTCATCGAAAATCCAAAGCGCTTTGGCTCGCTTCAAGGGATTACGAGTGCCCGGCAGAGTCAAGCCAAAAGCTTTCGAATGCAAGGGCAAAACTGGCGACTGGAGGACCGCATAATATTTCTCGGACGCGCTCTCTGTATTTAGTGCTTTTTTATCGGTACAGCGTGGCTTAACTGTACAACCTGCCAGGGCGCGGTCGCGGCCCCTGCGCGGGATGTCTTCCAAAGCGCTTTGAGTGGATCGGGGTCGGGCACGTGAATTTGAGGGAGCTGGCACGGCTGCTCGACCTGTCCCAGACCACGGTCTCGCGGGCGCTGAATGGCTATCCCGAGGTCAATGAGGACACCCGGCAACGGGTGCTGCAGGCGGTGAGGATGACCGGCTATCGGCCCAACCGTGCCGCCCAGCGTCTCGCCACCGGGCGCACCAATTCCATCGGCCTGGTCATGCCCACCGGGGCGGGGCGGGACACCGACCTGCATTTCGCCGAGTTCCTGTCCGGACTGAGCGAGGTGGCGGTCGGCAACGATGTGCAATTGGTGATCAATCCGAGCCGCATCGAGGACGAGGAGGCAACGTTCCGCCGCCTTGCCGCCGGCGGCAGCGTCGATGCCGTCTATCTGTCCTATATCAGGCGGTCGGACCCGCGGATCGCGCTGCTCAAGTCGCTGTCGCTGCCCTTTGTGGTGCATGGCCGGGAGATCGACGGCGTGCTCGACTACCCGCTGCTCGACATCGACAATGCCGGCGCCTTCGCGGATGCGACGCGGCTCCTGCTGCAGCTCGGCCACCGCCGCTTTGCCTTCCTCAACGCCGCCGATCACCTCAGCTTCGCCATCGCCAGGCACCAGGGCGCCGCCGAAGCGCTGAGCGCCGCGGGCCTGGCGCTCGATCCTGCCCTGGTTCAGAATTCGCCCATGACCGAGGAGCACGGATACCGGGGGATGATGCGGCTTCTTGACCAGGCCGAGCCGCCGACGGCGGTGCTCTGCTCGTCGGTGATCCTGTCGCTCGGCGCGGTGCGCGCCGTCAACGAACGCGGCCTGCGGCTTGGCCGCGAGCTGTCGCTGATCGCCCACGACGACGTGTTTCCCTATCTCAAGGCCGAGAATTTCTCGACGCCGCTCACCACCACGCGGTCATCGATCCGCCAGGCCGGCATCCGCATCGCCGAGCGCCTCATCGGCGAGGTGGCGGGAATCGCCGCCGACCCGCAGCAGGAAATCTGGAAGGCCGACCTGATCGTGCGCGCCTCCACCGGCCCCGCCCCCGGGTCCAGCCGGCCGAAAGCCCGAGCGCAGGCACCGACATAGGACTGCCAGAACGGAGGCCGCCGCGCAAGCGGCGAGCCTATCCGGCCGAAACTGTTGGACGATTCCACAACTCCCATTCAGCAATTTCAATCCCTTGACGCGATTTCCGCCCCGGCT
>NZ_QGTR01000001.1:1284280-1454605 GCF_003182275.1 Hoeflea marina | reverse complement strand
TCCTCTGGTCGGAAGCACGCGAAATGCCCCAGGCCGTCGGTGACGAAAGTCACGCGCGGATTTTCGGCGTGGGTGGGGCCGCGCGCACGATGCCATTCTCCCCCCTTGTGGCGGGGTGCGCAGGACGGGTGATCCGCTTCGATTGCCTCGTCGTGGCCGCCTCGGGCCAGGAGATCCCGATCGAGGACTGGCGCGTTGCGGCACGGCTGCGGCTCGGATAGGGGGCTACGGCATTCACACATCGGTGTGGTGGCACATGGCGGCGCCGGGGAAACGCTTCCGCGGCTTCGGCATTTCTGTTTCCTTTTAACTGAAGATACCTCTCCGGTTTTTTGATGCAGTCCAAGGCCAGTTCCTGCTTGTGCAACCAGTGATACCCCCACCCCTAACCCCTCCCCTCAAGGGGGAGGGCGACAAGGCTACGTTGCCGCCAATTGACCGTCGATCCGCCTTGTCCAAGCTGGACCGCATGCTGCCACGCACGCGGAGCAGAGCCTCCCTCCCCCTTGAGGGGAGGGATTGAGGGTGGGGGTACTTTGGCGGTCGCAATGGCGCCAGCCATCGAGTGCGGGGGAGGAAAACCATCGCGCCCGACCGTCTCCCATCCTCCAGTCCTGGGGCATTTGTACACAGGATGTTGCCGCCCGCCGACCGGACCTGTTGCCGTGCTCAGCACAACCAGTACAGCACGGGTGGCCCTCCGAATGTGTGAATCTCGTACCCCTGAGGGTAGGGGCAGGGGGTGCCGGCGCCCGGCCATCGCCGAAAATCCAGATCGCGACCTGCCGCGACGTTTTGGCCTTTGCGCCGGCCCCACTTGCTTCGTACTAATAGCGCGGGCATGGGGGACAAGGCTTGGCCAAGGGCAGGTTTTCATTTCCGCAGGCGGCGGGGCGCGCCGAGGCGCTGGGCGAGATCCATTCGCGGCCCTATGCGCTGGTCGGCAAGTCGCGGGTGATCTTCCAGCTCGCCTTCCTCACCGAGGGCGGATCGGTGGTGGACACGGCGGTGATGGCGGAACTGGCGCGCTCGCGCGGGGTGGCGCCGCCCGGCCGCGAGGCCAACCATTTCTCCATGGCCTGGGGGCAGGGGACGCTGCGCTGGGAGCGGCACACGGAATTCTCCACCTATTTCTGGGACTGCCCGGCACCGGCGCATTTCGGCGACGCGGTGGACATGCACCCCTTCGGCGACCAGTTCTCCCCGCCCGGAAGCCTGATTTCCGGGGTGCGGCTCGAGATCCGCGAGGACTCCGAGGAGACGCGCGCGGCCATCGGCCAGTTCGACGCGACCAGCCTGTGCTACTCCGAGATCAAGACCGGCCAGGCGGTGATCGTCAGCGACCTGCGCCAGGACGGCGATGGGTTGACCAGGATCCTCGTCATCGACAAGGGCATGACCGAGGCCGGGCGCGGCGCGGTGGTGCAGCGGCTGCTCGACATCGAGACCTACCGGACGCTCGCCACTCTCGGCCTGTCGCTGGCGCGCACGCTGTCGCCGGAGATCCGGCGCATCGAGGACGGGCTGACCTCGATCACCCAGAAGATGAAGACAGGCGCGCGCGAGACCGCCGACGAACTGCTCTCCGAGATCACCCGGCTGGCGGCCGAACTCGAGGCCAATGCGGCGCTCAGCCTCTACCGCTTCGGCGCCAGCCGCGCCTATTACGACATCGTGCGCGAGCGCATCCAGACGCTGACCGAGGTGAGCGTGCCGGGGCGCGAGACGCTGGGCTCGTTCCTGGAGCGGCGGCTGGCGCCGGCGATGCGCACCTGCCAGTCGATCGAGGAGCGGCAGGCCAACCTGTCGCGCAAGATGGCGCGCGCCACCGGCCTCTTGCGCAGCTGGATCGATGTCGAGCTGGAGCGGCAGAACTCTGCGCTCCTGGGTTCGATGAACCGGCGGGTGAAGCTGCAATTGAGGATGCAGCAGACGGTCGAGGGCCTGTCGGTGGCGGCGATCTCCTACTACATCGTCGGCCTGTTCGGCTATCTCGCCAAGGCGCTCGAAGGCCACGGCCTGCCGGTCAAGGCCGGCACGCTGACCGGACTGTTCGTGCCGGTGGCGATCATCTTCACCTTCCTGACGGTGCGCTCGGTCAGGCGCAGGCACGATCTCGAGGACCAGACCGGGGACTGATCAGCCTTCCAATGCCGCGCGCATTCCGGCCTCGCAGAAGCGGACGAGGTCGTCGGCAAGGATCTCCATCGAGGCACCTTGCGCCGCGCCCGCGCCACTGCCTGTGCGGGGGGCAAGCGCCTCGATGCGCCATTGCGAGGTCGACAGCGACAGCATGGCGGCGACGGAGAAGACGAAGGCGGTGGAGATCGCGCGCGGCTCGGCCTTCGGAAAGAGGGCTGCGACCTCGGCCAGGAATTCCGCCACCGTCGGGTCGAAACAGCGCTCGGAAATCGCGTGCCAGCGCTGATCCGCCGAGACCATCGCCACCAGCCTGGCATAGGCCAGCCACTGCGGATCGCCTCCGCCGGCGAGACCGAGATAGGGGCGCAGGAAGGCCGAGAGCAGGGCGCCCAGCGTCGGCGGGGCGGGCGCGGCCCTGAGATCGGTCAACGCCTTGAGACGCAGATCCGACAGATGCGCCGCGCGGCGTTCGACGACGCGGCTGAACAGCTCCGCCTTGCTGCCGTGATGGAAGCCGACAGAGGCGATCTGCGCGCCGGCTGCCGACGCGATGTCGCGCACCGAAGCGCCTTCATAACCGCGTTCGGCGAACAGCCGTTCGGCGGCGTCGAGGATGGCGGCATTCGTGGCGAGCGCGCGCCTCGAGGGGGCGCGGCGGCGGGGCCGCTCGCGGGTCGGGGCGGGGGAGGACAAATCGGTCATGACTCACCTTGCCTTATTTTGTACGATCGTACAATATTAAGCCGAGGTGGAACCGGCCGGTGCCTGGGAGGGGACAAGTGGACATGCAGACCTATCCGGCGGAAGGACCCGGCGACCGTGGCCGCTATGCCCTGATCGGCGCGGGGCCGATGGGCCTGGCGATGGCCAAGCTGCTCATCGAGCAGGGCATCCCGTTCCGGGGCTTCGAGCTGCATTCCGACGTCGGCGGGCTGTGGGACATCGACGGCCCGAAATCGACCATGTACGAGACGGCGCATCTGATCTCGTCGAAGACGATGACCGAGTTCACCGATTTTCCGATGGATGCGGCAGTCGCCGAATATCCGTCGCACCGGGAGCTCAAGCGCTATTTCCAGTCCTTCGATGAGCGTTTCGGCATCAGCGACCATTTCGAGTTCGGCGTTGAGGTGCTGAGCTGCGTGCCGCTCGGCGGCGACGGCGAGGGCTGGCGTGTCAGCTGGCGGCAGGCCGACGGCAGGGAGAAGGCATCGGTGTTCGCCGGCGTGCTGATTGCCAACGGCACGCTGTCGGAGCCCAACATTCCTGCCTTCAAGGGCGAGTTCAGCGGCGAGATGCTGCATTCGAGCCGCTACCGCGAGCCGGCGCAGTTTTCCGGCAAGCGGGTGCTGGTGGTGGGCGCCGGCAATTCCGGCTGCGACATTGCCGTCGACGCCATCCATCACGGCGCGAGCTGCGACATCTCGATGCGCCGCGGCTACCATTTCGTGCCGAAATACATCTTCGGCAAGCCTGCCGATACGCTGGGCGGGATGATCCGGCTGCCGATGTGGCTCAAGCGCCGCATCGACGGCATGATCCTCAAATGGTTTGTCGGCGATCCGCAGAAATACGGGTTTCCGAAGCCCGATTACCAGCTCTACGAATCCCATCCGGTGGTCAATTCGCTGATCCTGTTCCATGCCGGTCATGGCGACATCCGGGTGCGTCCCGACATCGAGCGCTTCGACGGCACTAGGGTGCATTTCAGGGACGGCTCGCAGGCCGACTACGACCTGGTGCTGCTCGCCACCGGCTACCGGCTGCACTATCCGTTCATCGACAGGGCGCTGATCAACTGGAAAGGCGACGCGCCAGAGCTATATCTCAACTGCATGCATCCCGACCGTGACGATGTTTTCGTGCTCGGCATGGTCGAGGCCTCGGGTCTCGGCTGGCAGGGTCGGCACGAGCAGGCGGAGATGGTGGCGCGCTACATCAAGGGACTGGCGCAGCACACGGCGGCCGCCCGGGCGTTGAAGGCAGAGAAGGCCGGGGGCTTCGAGCGGGCGACCGGCGGCGTCAACTATCTCAAGCTGCCGCGCATGGCCTATTATGTCGACAAGGCCAGCTATCGCGCCGCAGTGGGCAAATGGATCAAACGACTGGGCGGGGCGATCAAATGACCGATATCGACGCCATCAGGCTCAACTTCTCGCCGTCGAGCCTGATGCTGCTCAACGGAATTCTCGCGGTGGTGATGTTCGCCATCGCGCTCGACCTCAAGCTCTCCGATTTCCGGATGCTGCTGCGGGCGCCGAAGCCGCTCGTGACCGGGCTGGTCTCGCAGTTCATCGTGCTGCCGGTGCTCACCTATCTGATGCTGCTGGTGCTGGCGCCGCGGCCGTCGATCGCGCTGGGGCTGATCCTGGTGGCCGCCTGTCCGGGCGGCAACATCTCCAATTTCATCACTCACCGGGCCGGCGGCAATTCGGCGCTGTCGGTGTCGATGACCGGGGTGGCGACGCTGGCGGCGGTGCTGATCACGCCGCTCAACATCGCCTTCTGGGGCAATCTCTACGGACCCACGCGCGAGATCCTGCGCTCGACCACGCTCGACCCGGTGTCGATCGCCGTCACCGTGTTCTTCATGCTGATCCTGCCGCTGGCGCTCGGCATTCTCCTCAATGCCCGCCGGCCTGAGCTGGCGGCGAAGCTGCGCAGGCCGCTGCAATGGCTGTCGATGGCGATCTTCGTCGCCTTCATCGTGCTGGCGCTCATGGCGAACTGGGGCTTCTTTCTGCAGTATGCGGGCGCGGTGGCGCTGCTGGTGTTTGTCCACAACGGGCTGGCGCTGGGCGGCGGCTACCTGACGGCGCGGCTTGCGGGCTTGAGCGAATACGACCGGCGGGCGGTCACCATCGAGACCGGCATCCAGAATTCCGGCCTCGGCCTGGTGCTGATCTTCGGCTTCTTCGGCGGGCTCGGCGGCATGGCGGTGGTGGCTGCCTTCTGGGGCATCTGGCACGCCGTCTCCGGCATCGCGCTGGCGGCGCTGATGGCGCGGACGGAGGCTGCGCGATGACGAGGATCCTGATCACCGGCGCCGCCGGGGCGGTGGGGCAATCGCTGCTGCACGAACTCGAGGGCGCGGGCCACGAGATCGTTGTGAGCGACATCCGCATGCCGGCCTTCCTGCCCGAGGGCGCGCAGTATCGGAAGCTCGATGTCCGCTTCGGCGATGCGGCCGAGGTGATCGGCACCGAACGGCCCGAGGTGATCGTGCATCTGGCCTCCATCGTCACGCCGCCCAGGAACTCGACCCGCGAGTTCGAATATGCGGTCGACGTCACCGGCACCCGCAACGTGCTGGACGCCGCAATCGCCGCGAAGGTGCGCCGCATCGTCGTCACCTCCTCGGGTGCCGCCTACGGCTACCATGCCGACCAGCCGGTGCCGCTGCGCGAAACAGACGCGATCCGCGGCAACGCGGAATTCGCCTATGCGCATCACAAGCGGCTGGTCGAGGAGATGCTGGCGCAGGCGCGGGCCGAGCATCCGGCACTGGAGCAGGTGGTGCTGCGCGTCGGCACGGTGCTGGGCGCCGGGCTCGAAAACCAGATCACGCAGCTCTTCCACCGGCCGCGCATTCTCGCCGTGCGCGGCTCGGAAAGTCCCTTCGTCTTCATCTGGACCCGGGATCTGGCGCGGATCCTCCGGCGTGCGGCCACCGACGGACCGCCGGGAATCTTCAATGTCGCCGGCGACGGCGCGCTCGGCGTCACCGTGATCGCCCGGGCGCTCGGCAAGCCGGTGCTCAGGCTGCCGGCCTCTGCGCTGAAGGCAGCGCTGGCGGTCGCAAAACCCTTGGGCCTGACCCGCTACGGACCCGAGCAGGTGCGCTTCCTGCAGTACCGGCCGGTGCTGGACAATTCGGCGCTGAAGACCGGGTTCGGCTACACGCCCGAGCTCTCCAGCGCCGAGGTGTTCGAGCTGTGGCGCAAGGCGGCCGGGCTGTGACGGGGACGGCCGGAAACGACGGGCACAGGAAAACGGCGGTGATCACCGGCGGCGCCGGCGGGCTCGGCCGGGCGATGGCCGATCACCTGCAGGGCGAGGGTTGGCTGACCATCCTCATCGACCGGCCGGGACCGGGACTGGACGGGCTGGAGCAGCGCCCGGGCCGGCAGCGGCCGATCGCCTGCGACCTGACGATTGCCGAGGAAGTGGCGCGCGTCGGCGCGGCCATCCGCGCCGACCACCCGGCGATCGATCTCGCCATCTACAATGCAGGCATCACCCAGATCGGCGGATTTGCCGACACGCCGATGGCCGCCCATCGCGCCGTCTTCGACGTCAACTATTTCGGCGCGGTGCTGATGGCCGCAGAGCTCATCGACCCGGTCAGGCGGGCGCGCGGCACGCATCTGGCGATCTCGTCGGTGGCGGGCTTCGCGCCGCTGCATCACCGCACCGCCTATGCGGCGAGCAAGCACGCGTTGCAGGGCTTCTTCACGTCGCTGAGGTCGGAGGAAAGTCCGTTCGGCGTGGCGGTGTCGATCGCGGCACCCTCCTTCATCGCCACCAATCCCGGCAGGCCGGAGGCGCGCGAGGGCGGCATCGCGCGGCCGGGCTCGGCGCCGGACGGCATCGACCACATGGGCGCGGCCGACGCGGCGCGGATCATCCTCAGCGGGGCAAGGCGCCGGCGGCAGATGATCCCGGTGGGCCGCGTGGCGCGGCTGTCCTGGCTCATCAGCCGGCTGTCGCCGCGGCTGTTTCAGGCGCTGATGGAACGGCAGATGCGCAAAGGCCGGTGAGGGAGCCCACCGGCCCTTGATGCGTGCCCGGTCCGACCGGTCAGCCGTAACGACGCTGCTGCGACTGGGCCTGGCCGGAATGGCCGGCGGCGCCAGAGACCCGGAAGCGCGAGACCAGTTCGGCGAGATTGCCGTTGATCACCATCAGGTTCTGCGTCGAGGCATTGGTCTCCTCGACCATGGCCGCGTTCTGCTGGGTCATCTGGTCCATCGAGTTGACGGCGGAGTTGATCTCGGCGATGGCCGAGGACTGTTCCTGCGCCGACTGGGCGATCGAGCCGATGTGCTCGTTGATCGACCTGACCTGGGTGCCGATCCGGCTCAGCGCCTCGCCGGTGCGGTTGACCAGCGATACGCCGGTGACCACGTCGTGGGTCGAGACCTCGATCAGCGTCTTGATCTCCTTGGCGGCGTTGGCCGAGCGCTGGGCCAGCTCGCGCACTTCCTGGGCGACGACGGCAAAGCCGCGGCCGGCCTCGCCCGCGCGCGCCGCCTCTACCCCGGCATTGAGCGCCAGAAGGTTGGTCTGGAAGGAGATCTCGTCGATCACCGAGATGATCTGGGTGATCTTCTTGGACGAATCCTCGATCTTGCTCATGGCGGCGATGGCCTCGCCGACGGTCTCGCCGGACTTGACGGCCTCGTCGGCGGAACTGCGCGCCACTTCCTGGGCGTCGCGGGTGCGGCTCGCCGACTGCTTGGCAATCACGGTGATCTGGTCGATCGCCGCCGCGGTCTCTTCAAGGGCGGCGGCCTGCTGCTCGATGCGCTTGGCCATCTCGTCGGTGGCCTGGGAGAGCTCGCGGGTGTCGGCGGAGGACTGCTGCGTGCCGGCGATGACGTCGGCGAGGGTCCCGTTGAGGGCCGAAACGGAGGTGTTGAAATTGCTCTTCAGCTTTTCGAATTCGGCCGTCAGCGGCTTGCTGATGCTGGCCGTCAGGTCGCCGCCCGACAGCAGCGTGAGGGCCTGGTCAAGCGCGGCGAGCGCCTCGTCCTGGCCGGCCTGCAGGCGGGCGCGTTCGGCTTCCGCAGTGGCGCGTTCGGCGGCGAGCACGTCGAGATACACGGTGATGGCATAGTCCATGTCGATGAGCGCGGCCTTGACCACGGCCGCCAGGCCGTCGGCCACTTTGGTGGATTTCTTGCGGAAGGAGAACCCGCCGGACTTCTCTTCCGAAGCGACCACATCGCGGATGATGGCTTCGAGGATCAGCGCATAGCCGCCGATGTACCAGCGCGGCTCAAGTCCGAGCCGGGCATGGACCTGGCCGATCTTCGACACCGCGTCGACATAGCTGTCGTCGTACTGGGCCGAGGCAATCAGCTCCCAGTGCTTGACCTGGCGCTCCTTGGCATGGGCGATATGGGCGTCGTCGTTGAAGAATTTCTTCGTCAGCGGATGGCTCTTCGCCTTGGCGTAGAACTTGTTCAGGGCGCCGTCGAGCGACTTGACCACAGATGGGCGGACCGCCAGCAAGGCGGCCTTCTGCTCGCTGTTGAAATTGATGAAGTCCAGACGCTCTTTCAGTTCTTCGGATTTGCTTGATGCCGAGCCCATAGACCCACCGTTCTGCTTGGGCGTGTATCAACTCTGTCATCGAGTCAAATATCATGCTGAATTGAGCGTCATCATGACGTTGTTAACCAAGAGGTAGATCAGGCGGACTTAAAATGAATGAAACATTGAATTAGTAGAAATAGCCGCTCCAGCAGAAATTACTGAGTATCTTGCGCCAGCATTCGGCGACCGGTGAAAATCCTCGGCACCCCGAAATCCCAAGGAATTCAATCTCTAGCGCCGCTGTTGCGTTGCCCGCATGCGACCTGCGGCCAGGATATGATGCGGGAGCGCGCGCAGGCCGATCCGAGGCCGCGTTAGCGCTCGGATATAAGCGGCGTTGCCGCTCAGATGTGCAGCGAGTGGCCGAGCGCCTTGAGGCAGGCCTCGTGCAATGCCTCGCCGAGTCTCGGATGGGAGGGCGAAACTTCCCACAGCGCCTTCCGCTTGACTTGACATCACATGCGATATCACATTGGAGCCATGATTGTCGTCGATGCCAATGTGCTGCTTTCGGCCCTGCGGTCGTCGCGCGGCGCATCCCACCAGGTCCTGCGACGCATGCTGGGCGGCGATGTGGCGTTCGCGGTGTCGCCGGCGGTGGCCCTCGAATATGAAGACGTACTCAAGCGACCAGGCATTTTCGGCGCCCAGCCATGGCTCAGCGAAACGGAGATCGACACGGTGATTGATGCGGTGCTTGGCCGGGCCGCGTTGGTCTCTCCGTGGTTCCGGTTCAGGCCCTTTCTGTCCGACCCGAAGGACGACATCTATATCGAATGCGCCCTGGCGGCAGGTGCTACGGTCATCGTCAGCCGCGACAGGCACTTCCAGCATCCGGATATAGGCGCATTCGGCATTTCGGTCCTGCGGGCCGGGGACTTTCTTGCGGATCTGACACGAAGGAGACAGCGATCATGAGTACCTATCCGCTCAGAATAGCCGACCACGTGATGGAAGAGGCCAGGCGCGCGGCGGCCGAGGACAATGTGTCGCTCAATCAACTGCTGTCGGCCTTCATCGCAGACGGTATCGGTCATCGGCGGGCCATCATGGATTTGAAAAAGCGCGCAAGCCAGGGAAATGTCGAAGCGGCGCTGGCCATCGTGGATCGGGCACCGGATGTCGCGCCTGATGCCGGCGATGAAACGGTCGGTCCGGGAGAAGCAGCGGGATCGCCGCGCTGATCGATTGAGGGCGGACGAGCGTGCCGTGTTCTGGCGGAAGCGGTCCCTGCCGGCCGGCCGCGTTGCCGTTCAGATGTGCAGCGAGTGGCCGAGCGCCTTGAGGCAGGCCTCGTGCAATGCCTCGCCGAGTGTCGGATGGGCGTGGACGATGGCGGCGATGTCGTCGAGCCGGGCGCCCATCTCGATGGCGATGCCGAAGGCGGCCGCCAGTTCCGAAATGCCGACGCCGACGCCCTGCAGGCCGAGGATCAGGCCGTTGTCCTTGCGGGCCGTGACGCGGACGAAGCCGCTGTCGGCCTCCATGCTCATGGCGCGGCCGTTGGCGGTGAAGGGGAACTGGCCGGTGACGGTCTCGATGCCGGTGGCCTTCGCCTCGTCGGGCGACAGGCCGCAGCTGACGATCTCCGGATCGGTGAAGCAGACGGCGGGGATGCAGGCCTTGTCCCAGATCCGCTTCCGGCCCGCGACGATCTCGGCCACCATCTCGCCCTGGGCCATGGCGCGGTGGGCAAGCATCGGTTCGCCGGTGACGTCGCCGATGGCAAAGACGCCGCGCATCGAGGTGCGGCAGGTCTCGTCGATGGAGATGAAGGGGCCGTTCCTGTCGAGGTCGAGGCCGGGAATGCCGGCGCCGCCGCTGCGCGGACGGCGCCCGACGGTGACGAGGATCCGGTCGGCGGGCAGGTCGATCGCTTCGCCGTCGGTCTCGGCCGAAAGCCCGGTGTCGGACAGGCCCCTGGCCCTGGTGTCGAGCAGGACCTTGATGCCGAGCGTCTCGAGCGATGTCATAACCGGTTTCGTCAGGGCGGAATCGTATTGCGGCAGGATCCTGGCCATGGCCTCGACGACGGTGACACGGGCGCCGAGCTTGGCGTAGGCGGTGCCGATCTCGAGCCCGATATAGCCGCCGCCGACCACCACCAGCCGCTCCGGCACGGAATCGAGCGCCAGCGCCTCGGTCGACGAGATCACCTTGCCGCCGAAGGGCAGGAAGGGCAGCTCGACCGGCTCCGAGCCTGTGGCAATGACGATCGTCTCGGCGGTGATGCGGATCGGCTCGCCGTCGCGGCTGACCTCCACCGTCTTGCCGTCGAGGAACTCGGCCGAGCCGTGGATGAGCCGCGCGCCGGCCTTTTTCAACAGGCCCTCGACGCCGCCGGTGAGGCGCTCGACGATGCCGTCCTTCCAGGCGACGGTGCGGGCAAGGTCGATGGCGGGGCTTGCTGCGGTGATGCCGAGCGCCGAGCGACCGTCATACTGGGCGAGCTTGTGGAACTCGTCGGCCGCGTGGATGAGCGCCTTGGACGGAATGCAGCCGACAGTGAGGCAGGTGCCGCCGGCCCTGGCTTCCTCCACCACGATGGTCTCGATGCCGAGCTGGCCGGCGCGGATGCCGCAGACATAGCCGCCGGGGCCGCCGCCGATGACGAGCAGTTTGCAGGAAAGGTCGATCATGGCTCAGTCCTCGATGAACAGCAGGGCAGGGGTCTCGATGAGGTGCTTGAGCTTCTGCACAAACACCGCCGCATCCCAGCCGTCGATGACCCGGTGGTCGAACGACGAGGAGATGTTCATCATCTTCCTGGGCTGGAACTGCTGGCCGTCCCACATCGGCCTGACCGCCATCCTGTTGATGCCGACGATGGCCACTTCCGGATGGTTGATGATCGGCGTGGTGGCGATGGCGCCAAGCGGCCCGAGCGAGGTGATCGAGATGGTGGAGCCGGAGAGCTCGTCGCGGCCGACCTTGCCGTCGCGGGCGGCCTCGGCGAGGCGGGCCACCTCGGCGGCGCAGTCCCACAGCGAGCGGATCTCGGCGTGGCGGACCACCGGGACGGTGAGACCCGCCGGCGTCTGGGTGGCGATGCCGATATGGACGCCGTCGAACTCTTCGACCATGCCCGCCTCGTCGTCATAGCGGGCGTTGAGCGCCGGCTGCTGGCTGACGGCGGCGACGATGGCGCGCATGACGAAGGGCAGCACGGTGAGCTTGCCGCGCCTCGAGGCATGCTGCGCGTTCAGCGCCGCGCGCAGCTCCTCGAGCGCGGTGACGTCGATCTCCTCGACGATGGTGATGTGCGGAATCCGCGACCAGGACTGCGTCATCTTCTCGGCGATCCGGCGGCGCATGCCGATCACCTTGATGTCGCGGCTGCCGGTCCTGGGCGTCTTCGGGCGGGCGGCGCCGGTGCCGTCGTCGGCAAAGGCCTCGATGTCCTCGTGCAGCACCCGGCCGCCCGGACCGGAGCCCGCCACCCGGCGCAGGTCGATGCCGGCATCGCGGGCATGCTGGCGCACCGAGGGGGCGGCGAGCGGCCTGGCGCCCGGGGCGAGCGGCGAGGAGCGTTCCGCGCCGCCGGAGCGTGCGGCGGGCGGCGAGGCGGGTTTCGCCGGGGTTGGGGCCGGCTTCGCGGTCTCTGACTTCGTCGATGTCTCCGATGGCGCCGATGCAGTTTTGGGCTTTGCAGCCGCCCCGGTCGCGGACGGACCCGGCTCAGCGTTGGCAGCCGGCTCCGAAGCGGGCGTTGAAGACTCTGCGGCATCTTCCGTTTCGGCAGGCTTGCCGCCGGCCCTGGCATTGCCTGCGCCCTCGACTTCGAGCTCGACGAATCGGGCGCCGATGGCAATCGTGTCGCCCGGCTCGCCGCAGAGCCAGGTGACCTTTCCCGACACCGAGGACGGAACCTCGACGGCGGCCTTGTCGGTCATCACCGTGCCGAGCACGTCGTCCTCATTGACCTCGTCGCCGACCTTGACGTTCCATTCGGTGAGCTCGGCCTCGGCGATGCCCTCGCCGACATCCGGCAGGTGGATGGTGTGGGTGCCCATGTTCAGCCCTCCATGACCGCTAGCAGTGCCCGCTTCAGCCGTTCGGGACCGGGGAAATAGGCCCATTCCTGGGCGTGCGGATAGGGCGTGTCCCAGCCGGCGACGCGGGTGACGGGCGCCTCGAGATGGTAGAAGCAGGCTTCCTGCACCTGGGCGCTCAATTCCGCGCCGAAGCCCGAGGTCTTGGTCGCCTCGTGGACGATGACGCAGCGGCCGGTCTTTTTTACGGAGGCGGCGATGGTGTCGATGTCGAGCGGCAGCAGGGTCCTCAGATCGATGATCTCGGCGTCGATGCCGGCCTCCTCGGCGGCGGCCTCGGCGACATAGACCATGGTGCCGTAGGCAAGCACGGTGACGGCGGAGCCTTCGCGGCGGATCTCGGCCTTGCCGAGCGGCACGGTGAAATAGCCCTCGTCGACTTCGCCCAGCGGATGGCTCTTCCACGGCGCCACCGGCTGGTCGTGGTGGCCGTTGAAGGGGCCGTTGTAGAGCCGCTTCGGCTCGAGGAAGATCACCGGGTCCGGATCCTCGATGGCGGCCAGCAGCAGGCCCTTGGCGTCGCGCGGATTGGACGGCACCACCACCTTGAGCCCGGCGACATGGGTGAACAGCGCCTCCGGGCTCTGGCTGTGGGTCTGGCCGCCGAAGATGCCGCCGCCCGTCGGCATGCGGATGACCATCGGGCAGGTGAACTGGCCGGCGGAGCGGTGGCGCATGCGCGCCGCCTCCGAGACGATCTGGTCGTAAGCGGGATAGACGTAGTCGGCGAACTGGATCTCGACCACTGGCTTGAGCCCATAGGCGGTCATGCCGATGGCAGCACCGACGATGCCGCTCTCGTTGATCGGCGCGTCGAAGCAGCGGCTCGGCCCGTATTTCTTCTGCAGCCCCGCCGTGCAGCGGAAGACGCCGCCGAAATAGCCGACATCCTCGCCGAAGACGACGACGGTGTCGTCCGCCCCCATGGCGAGATCATGGGCGTTGCGGATCGCCTCGATCATGGTCATGCGCGCCATCTCAGTAGCCCCCTTCCTGGCGTTGCCGGACCAGATGCTGCGGCATGGTCTCGTAGACGTCGTCGAACATCGAGCGCGGCGAGGGGTGCTGGCCGGTGATCAGCGTGCCGTTTGCTTCCGCCTCGCGCTGGGCCGAGCGGATGCGGTCGGAGACTTCCGCCGTGGCCTGGGTGTGGCGCTCGTCCGACCATTCGCCGAGCGCGATCAGATGCGTCTTCAGCCGCTCGATCGGGTCGCCCAGCGGCCAGGCGGCGGATTCGTTCTTCGAGCGGTAGGCGGCGGGATCGTCGGAGGTGGAGTGGCCGCCGGCGCGGTAGGTGACGTGTTCGATCAGCGTCGGGCCGTGGCCGGAGCGGGCCCGCTCGGCGGCCCAGCGGGCGACCGCGTGGACGGCGAGATAGTCGTTGCCGTCGACGCGGATGGCCGGAATGCCAAAACCGTGGCCGCGCTCGGCGAAGGTGACCGCGGCGCCGCGGGCCATGCCCTGGAAGGTGGAGATGGCCCACTGGTTGTTGACGATGTTGAGGATCACTGGCGCGTTATAGGTGGAGGCAAACACCATGGCCGAGTGAAAATCGCCCTCGGCCGTGGCGCCGTCGCCGATCCAGCCGGCGGCGATGCGGGTGTCGCCGGCGATCGCCGAGGCCATGGCCCAGCCGACCGCCTGGATGTATTGCGTGCCGAGATTGCCGGAAATGGTGAAGAAGCCATGGTCCCGGGCCGAATACATGATCGGCAGCTGCCGGCCCTTGAGCGGGTCGGCGGAGTTGGAATAGATCTGGTTCATCATGTCGACGAGCGGATAGCCGCCGGCGATCAGCAGGCCCGCCTGGCGGTAGGTGGGGAAGTTCATGTCGCCCTGCTCAAGCGCCATGCGGAAGGCGCAGGAGACCGCCTCCTCGCCCAGATGCTGCATGTAGAAGCTGGTCTTGCCCTGGCGCTGGGCATTGGTCATGCGCTCGTCGAAGACGCGCAGCGTCATCATGTGCTTGAGACCCTCGCGCAGCTCGTCGGGCGTGAGACTCCCCGCCCAGGGGCCGACGGCCTCGCCCTTGCGGTTGAGCACCCGGACGATGGAGAAGGCCATGTCGCGCATCTCGCCGGGTGCCGCGTCGACCTCGGGTCGGCGGGTCTCGCCGGCCTTCGGCACGACGAAATCGGAAAAGTCCGGCACGTCGCCGGGGCGGCAGCCGGGTTCGGGGACGCGAAGGCGCAAGGGTTTCGGATCGGTCATGGCTGCTCCCGGTGAGACGAGGGACGCGCCGGGGCGGGCCGGCGGCAGGCGAGGGCGGCGGTCGATTGGAGCGGGATTTTCACGCGGTCGCGGCCGGCCGGGCCGGGGGCGGCGGCATCGGGCGTGGCCCGGCTTCGGGCAGGCCCGCGGGCCGACCGCAGCATCCCTGTAAACAGACTGAAATCCACCGGCGCCTCCCCGCAAATCGAATTCAGGCGGCGGGCGCTCGGCCCGGACATCCGCAAGTCTCGATCCTAGCGGCAAACGGCGCGAAATGTCCTGCTGATTTTGTTTCCAGATCGGCGATTTGCAGATAGAACCATTGCAGACACACGATTTTGCAGAAGGATCATCCAGATGGGCAAGGGCCTCGACGCCATCGACCGGCGCATTCTCCGGGCGCTGGTCGCCAACGGACGGCTGTCGAACGCGGAACTGGCCAAGGAGGCGGGGCTGTCGGCCAGCCCCTGCTGGCAGCGGGTCAGGCGCATGGAGGAGGAGGGCATCATCTCCGGCTACACGGCGCTGATCAACCACGAGGCGCTCGGCGTCGGCGAGACGGTGATGGTGGAGGTGCAGCTCGAGCACCACGACGCCGCGTCGCTGGAGGCCTTCACCGAGGCGATGGCGAAGATCCCGGAGGTGCTGGAGATCTACCTGATGGCCGGCGACTTCGACTACTTCGTCAAGATCGCCGTCAGCGGCACGCGGGGCGTGGAGGAATTCCTGCGCGAGAAGCTGTTCCGGGTGCCGGGGCTCAGGCACTCGAAATCGAACTTTTCACTGAGGTGCGTGAAGAAGGTGGCGGCGTATGTGCCGGAGTAGGGGGGGCTTTATAATTGCCGCTTTTGGGATTTGCTGCGGTCGGAGTGTTTCTATAGGAACGCCGCAATAAGGAAGGTTTTCGGAACGGATTTTCGTGTCCCGTCATGTGAATGGGCTAGCGGTCGCAAAACCTTGTCTCGAAATGATCGGCGATACTCCACTTTGAACCCAAGGTGGCTTCAGCTCATGGGCCATCGCTGATAAAGTGAAACGAGAATGACAAGCACTCAACATATCAAAACTGCACATTGGGCTTGTGACGTTGCCCAGCGTGTGCTGGCAAATTTTGAGGATGCATTTCCTAACGATGAACGACCCCGTAAAGCGATTGAGGCTGGACGAATGTGGGCGCGCGGTGAACTGAAAATGTCCGAAGTTCGTCAAGCCGCGTTTGCCGCGCATGACGCCGCTCGATGCGCAAGAGATGCGTCTCAGCCGAAAGCTGAAGCTGCAGCAAGGTCAGCTGGCCACGCGGCGGCAACGGCGCATGTGATTACACACGCCCCTCACGCCTGCAAATACGCCCTGAAAGCATGTGATGATCCCATATCGGAAGGTATTTGGCAGAAATCGGGGGCTCCATACGCCAATGCAAACCGCTGCGTGACCTGAACCATCCAATCGCAGCAAAGTCCGCGGCTCTTCTACTTTTCAGGCGACGCCGGGCCTGCCCAAACGCCGCGGGAACGTGGCATTCGGGCAGACCTAAGGGCAGAAGCGGTCGAAACGGCGGGAGCCGCCGCACGATGAGGACGCGAGTACGTGGGTTTACCGATGGGCGTCGATGATGCCTTGCAGGATTTCCAGTTCCTCAGGCGTCAGGTCGACGAGTGGCGCTCGCACCGGGCCGGCGTCGAAACCCACGAGACGGACACCGGCCTTGATCGCCGAGACGGCGTAGCCCTTCTGACGCGATCGAAGCGCCATGAAGGGATAGAAGAAAGAGTTCAGCAACTCTGTGCAGGTGTGGTTTTCACCGGCGCGCAGCGCGGCATAGAACCGGTTGGCGAGGGCGGGCACGAAATTGAAGACGGCCGAGGAGTAGGTGGTGAACCCGGCGCCCAGATAGGCCTCGGCAAAGAGTTCGGCGGTGGGCATTCCCCCCAGATAGGTCAGCCTGTCCCCCATCTTTGCGGTGATCTGTCGCACCAGTCCGATATCGCCGGTGCCGTCCTTGAAGCCTATAAGGTTGGGACAGTCGTCGCACAGGCGCGCCAGGGTGTCGGGCTGCAGCACCGCGTTGTCGCGGTTGTAGACCATCACGCCGAAGTCCACCGAATGGCAGATCGCGGCAATATGGGTGTAGAGCCCTTCCTGAGGGGCGTCGATGAGGTAGTGCGGCAGCAGCAGGATGCCGTCGGCGCCGGCGTCCTGGGCCGATCTGGCGATCCCGACGGCGGTTGTGGTCCCGTACCCGCATCCTGAGACGATGGCTGTGCGGCCGGCGGCCTCCTTGGCTGCGCGGAGGATCGTGGGGACCTCGCCGGGTGCAAGCGAGAAGAATTCGCCGGTGCCGCCGGCTGCGAATAGCACCGGTGCGTCGTAACCGGCCAGCCAGTTGACATGGCGCTGGTAGCTTTCCGCGGCGAAGTGTCCCTCGGCATCGAAATGGGTGACGGGAAATGAAAGCAGACCGGAGCCGAGGGTGATCTTGAGCTCGTCGGGGGTCATTGGATACTCCGTTTGTTGTCGGGATGTCAGAGGCGGGAAAGGCTGAGGACCAGGTCGGGAAAGGCCACGGTGGCGACCAGTGCCAGCGTCAGCACGAGGTAGAATGGCAGCTGGTAGCGCATCACTTCGCTGACCGAGCATTTGGCGATGGCGGCGGTCAGGAACAGCAGCAGCCCGACAGGCGGCGTGACGTTGCCATAGACCAGCGCGATGCACAGAATGACGCCGAAATGCACCGGGTCGAAGCCATAGCTGGCTCCCAGCGGAGCGAAGACCGGCACCAGGATGATCACCGCTGCCGTCACGTCGACCACGCAGCCGATGACCAGGACGAAGGCCACGATCAGCATCACGGCCAGTGTCGGGCTCTCTGTGACGCCCTGGACCCAATCGACGACAGTCTGCGGCACCTGCTCCAGCGCCAGCACCCAGCCGAAGATGCCGGCCGAGGCAATGATCAGTCCGATGATTCCCGTGGTCATCGCGGCGCTGCGCATCGCGCTGAACAGCTCGGCGATGCCGATCTCGCGGTAGATGACGACGCTGACCAGCGCGGCATAGACCACGGCGACGGCCCCGGCCTCGGTCGGTGTGAAGACGCCGCCGAGGATGCCCCCGATGATGATGATCGGCGCCAGCAGTGCGGCACCCGCCTCGCGCCCCGCTGCCAGCCGCGCCCGGAACGGGATGCGCTCGCCGCCGCCCCAGCCGTGGCGACGGGCCATGACCGCGTTCACCGCGAAAAGCCCGAGCGTGATCAGCAGGCCCGGCACGACGCCCGACAGGAACAGCGCACCGACCGAGACGCCGGCGAGCGAACCGTAGATCACCATGATGATCGACGGCGGTATGATGGGCCCGATCGCGGCGCTCGAGGCTTCCAGCGCGGCCGCGTAGCCGGCCGGATACCCCGCGCGCTTCATCGCCGGGATCAGGATGGAGCCGGTGGCGGAGGCGCTGGCGGCGCTCGACCCGGTCAGCGAGGAAAAGATGGTGCTGGCCAGCACGTCGACCTGCGCCAGCCCGCCGCGCCAATGGCCCACCAGGGTCTCGGCGAAATGGATCATCCGGCGCGCCATGCCGCCCTTTTCCATGATCGCGCCGGCCAGGATGAAGAACGGGATCGCCAGCAGCGAGGTGCTGTCGAGCATGACGAAGATCCGCTGCGGCACCACCGCCAGCGGCAGGTTCATGTCGGAGCTGAGCAGGGCGATCGCGCCCGACAGACCCATGGCCGCGGCAACCGGCACGCGCAGGATCAGGAGGATGGCGAAAGACGACAGGAGTGCGGGCAGCATGTCAGAATCCCTCTTCCGGAGTGTCGTCGTCCGAACCGTCGCGGATCAGCCGGACAAAGTGGTCCGCGGCAAACAGCGCGGTCAGGATTCCGAACACCGGCAGCGCGACCTGCACATAGGCGATGGGTATCTGCAGCGCGGGCGAGAGCGACGTCCAGTTGAGCTGCATCAATTGCCACCCGCCGATGCCCAGCAGGACGGCGAAGACGAAAAGGCCGGCATCGCCCACAAGCTGGAGCGGCCGGCGCCATTGCCTGCCGGCGATCTCTTCCAGCAGGGTGATGGTCATGTGGCTCCCCCGGCGCGCGGCGATCGCGCCGGCGATGGCCACCATCCAGATGAAGCCATAGCGCGATGCCTCGTCGATCCAGCCCAGCGAATTGGCAAAGCCGTAGCGCAGCACCACCTGCAGAAAGGTCAGCAGCACGAAGCCGCCAAAGATGGCCGTGACGATCACCCCGGCCAGTCGTTCCAGAAATTGCATGCCATCCTCCGTCCGATCCGGACGGCGGGGGTGCGCCCCGCCGACCGGATTCTTGTCACATGTTGCCGGTGTCATGCCAGCAGCATGTCGACCAGTGCTTGCCCCTCGGCACCGAGCGGTTTGATGAGCGGCTCCCAGGTCGGAATGACGATCTGGCGAATTTCGGTGACGTCAACCGCATTGACCTCCAGGCCGCCCTCGCGCATGGCAGTCAGGGCCGCGGCGTTGTCGGAGCGTGCGCGGGTGCGTTGCGCCTGGAAGGCGGCCACGGCGGCGGCCTGAAC
Organism: Hoeflea marina; assembly: GCF_003182275.1. Lineage (GTDB taxonomy): Bacteria > Pseudomonadota > Alphaproteobacteria > Rhizobiales > Rhizobiaceae > Hoeflea > Hoeflea marina. Next base: position 1,435,317 of record NZ_QGTR01000001.1, on the reverse strand, counting down.
CGCTGCCTGTTCTTCGGCCGACAGGCCGCCGAAGACGCGGTCACCGATCACGAGATGCAGCGGGTTGTAGAGATGTTGCGTCAGCGAATAGTACTTCGACACCTCGTTGAACTTCTGCTGCGTCACGGCGGACGGCGTGCCCTCTGCGCCATCGACCACACCGGTCTGCATCGACGTATAGACGTCGGAATAGGGAATCGGCGTTGGCGCCGCGCCCAGCGCCGTCATCGGCAGGATGTGAAGCTGTGCCTCGGGTACGCGAAGCTTCAGCCCGGCGAAATCTCCGGCCGACTGGATTGGCCGAACGGTGTTGAAGACCGACCTCCAGCCCAGTTCGCCCCACGCCAGAATGCGCATGCCGGCCTGTTTGGCCAGGGCTTCCGACAAGGCCGCCGAGAAGGCGCCGTCCAGCAATTTGTCGGCATGGGCGTCGTCGCGGTACGAGAAATACAGCGCCGCCGCCACCATGATCGGCGCGATGTTGGCGGAGTAGTCGGGTCCCGACGAGGTCATGTCGACCGAGCCCAGCTTGATCCCCTCGTAGAGGTCGCGTAGGTTGCCGAGCTGGCCGGCCGGAAAGACCTTGACCTCGACCGCGCCGCCCGTCGTCTCGGCCACGCGTTCGGCGAAGTCGATATAGCCCTTGTGGGTGGCGCTTTCGGTCGATTCGATGTGTGCCGCGCGCAGCGTCTTGCTCGCTTGGGCGCGGGCGATCATCGGAGCGCCCAGCAGTGCCGCACCGGCCAGCCCGGACTTCAGGATCATGCGACGCGTCGGCGTCAGCGCAGGATTGTATTTCATGTCGGTTCCTCCCTTTCAGCTCTCGCCCCCTCTGGGACGACCGGTTTAGACTTGACGTCCAAAATTGTTCCTGTCAAGAGATTGGTTGGACCACTGGACCAATATCATTTCGGAAAGGACAGCCACGCATGCGAGGACAGCACCCGGCCAACACCCGCGTCGCGGCTTTCGACGTATCTGTGTTTCGCGTGCCGCTGGCCAAGCCCTGGGTTTCTGCTGCCCACGCGATCACCCATCACGAGCACATCTTGGTGGACATATCGCTGGAAGACGGGACCACCGGCACCGGCTGGAGCTCCACGATGGGCAATGGCGGCATCGCGGTCGCCGCGCTGGCGCGGAGCTATCTCGGGCCAATGCTCATTGGCCGCGACATCCACGACCACGAGGCTCTGTGGAACGAGTTGTGGCGCCGCAGCCATCAGCCCGGACCGGGAGGGATCGCGGCGCTGGCGGTGGCGGGTTTCGACCTGGCGCTGTGGGACCTGCGCGGAAAGCTGGCCGGCCTGCCGGTGCGCAAGCTCATTGGCGGCGCCGCCGACAGCCTCGAGGTCTATGCCAGCGCGGTCAACCTGCACTTGAGCGATGCCGCGCTCGTCGAACAGACCCGCGGGTTTCTCGACGCCGGCAATCGCCTTTTCAAGATCAAGGTCGGACGTCCCGAAATCGAGGATGACATGGCGCGGATCGCCGCGGTGCGCGAGGTGATCGGAAGCCGGCCGTTGATGCTGGATGCCAACCAGCGGTTCAAGCCGGGGGAGGCCCTGCGCCGCATACAGGCCTATGCCCGCTTCGATCCGGTCTGGATGGAAGAACCCATGGCCTCCGACGACATCGACAGCCATGCCCGTCTGGCGGCAGTCTCGCCGGTGCCGATCGCCCTGGGTGAGGAGGTGTCGACGCGCTACGAGTTCTGGCGCTATGTCGCCTCGGGCGGCGTGCATTTCCTGCAGCCCAACGTCCTCAAGGTGGGCGGCATCACGGAATGGCTGAAGATCGCGCATCTGGGCAATTGCGCCAACCTGACCATCGCGCCGCACGGGACACTGGAATCCTCGATCATTGTTGCCGCTGCCATACCGGGGTGTTATCCAGTCGAGAACATTGACGGAGGCAGTTTCATGGATCAGGGCATCGCCGAGTTTTCCGCCGTGCCGAAGGATGGCCGTGTTGCGCTGTCGGACATGGCGGGTCTCGGCGTCGTCTTCGACCGGGCCGCCCTGGAGCCGTTCCGTGCCGGCTCCGACACGACGGTCCTCCTGGCGGATCCGGCGGCATTCTATGGACAGGATTAAGCCGCTTCAGCCGCCGGGGAGTCGCCTCGTCCGCCAGGTCCGTGTCTATCGGCAGATCGCCGACAACCTGGAATCCCGAATCGCGCTGGCCGAGTTTGAACCCGGCCAGCGGCTGCCGACCGAACGCGATCTGGCGCGCGATTATCGCGTGTCCCGCACCTGCGTGCGAGAAGCCCTGCTGGCGCTGGAGATCTCGGGCCTGGTCACCATCCGGGTCGGCGCCGGTGTCTTCGTCAATGCGCCGCCGTCACCGGACGCGACGCCGACACGGCCGCATGCCGGGATGGACCAGCACAGTCCCAGCGACCTCATGCAAGCGCGATTGGCCCTGGAGCCCGAAGTCTGCGGCCTGGCCGCGGTCAACGCGACGCCCGAGGACATCGAGACGATCGAGAGCTTCCTGCAGAAGATGCGCGAAGAGCATCGCATGGCCACCGAGACCGAACAGGGCGACAGGGAATTCCACTTCGCCATCGCCCGCGCCACCCAGAATCCGGTGCTGGTTCAGTTGATTCACCGCTTGTGGGACGAGATGACGGGCCCGATGTGGCAGGGTCTTCAGAAGCACGTCCGCAGCCCGATCCTGCGGCTGCGCTGGATCGAGGATCATGAGGCTATCGTCAATGCCCTGCGCAGCGGCGAGCGCCGCCGCGCCCATACAGCGATGCGCGCCCATATCAGGAACGTGGTCAGTGCGTTCGACAAGGCACGCTTCCCCTGATCCTGCCGCGCACCAGTTCCAGCTTTGCGTGGTCAAGATCCGTATCCGCTTGCAGATGAAGCTCAAATTCAGCTCGCGCTGGCCTGAAGTGGCCCCAGTCTGCTGACATGCAGCCGTCGCGGCCCTGCACGTCGCCTCCGCACGCGGAGGAAAAGCCGACGTCCGCTCAACACCGACCTCTGCGCGGCGGTGCCTCCTGGCGGGGGAGCGAGAGCGGGCCGCTGCCCCACCTCACGTCTTTGGCTGAGGACATGAGCGGCACGGCAATGGGCGCGCCAACGCCGGCCGTGGCGACCGGCCCGGGCCCGGCAGATCCGGTGCCGCGAATTGCCGGGCCGGACATCGGTTAGACATAATTCGCACATCAGACGAGCACCACGATCGTGAGCCACAGCGTCGCCATCGATCTGAAGAGCAGCCTCGGCAGGACGCCGAGCCTCTGAGCCGCCTGCCAGACGCAGCGCCAGATAGAGACGTTGTAGGGCAGCGGCAGCACCGGGACGAGCACTATCAGGCAGACCGAATTTTGCCGCAGCCGGCAGCAGCGACAGCGCCAGACAGCCGAGGTGGATGGCCGCGCCCGTTACGATCATGTCGCGCCAGACCAGGGTCCGGGGCGGGATCAGGCCTCCAGCCGAGCGGAGAGAAATGTCACGCCACTTGCCCCGACCATCCCGGTGCGCCATCATGCACCGCCGGGTACAGCAATGCGCCCCGAAGCAGACCGGAAATGCGGAAGTCTGACCAGTGGAGCATGTTTCCGGCTTTTACGTCCTGAGCCCGCCCGGTGACGGCCTGGCTCCGCCGTGGCAGTGGCTGCCCGCAACCTGGTTCGGCGCCGGCCTCGTTGTTCCGCTGCGCGCCGGGCTTGCGGTCTTCGCGCTGGTGCCGCTTCTGCTGGCGACGATCAGGTTGCGCCGGTATCTGCAGCCGCTGCTGGCGCTGGACATCTTCATCCTGGGTGTCCACGTCTCGTCCGCAATCGAGCTCGCCACCGGCGTGAAGGACGACCGCAGCATCGTCGTCGATGAAGTGGCAGCCTTCCTGATCGGCGCCTCGCTCATCCGCCAGCCGTGCTGGACGATGCTGGTCCCGTTCGCGGGCCTCTTTCTGTTTTTCGACCGCCTCAAGCCATGGCCGATGGCTCATGTCGAGCGACTGCCATCGGGCTGGGGCGTGATGCTCGATGATCTTTTCCCAGCCCTGCTGATCGGCGTCGCCCATGCCCTGGTCAAGCATGTCCGCAACCGCCGCTCCGGCTGAACGGGCCCGGTGGCTGCGGCCGGGCCAGCCCGCGCGGCGGATGTATATCTGAAATCAATCAGATACAACCTTGGCCGGATGGCGTTTCCGGCATGGACACGACACCGGACCGCGGAGTATGTGTCGGTCGCAAGCGCGTCTGTGAGGTTTCAGTCACGCTTTTTTCGAGCCTATTCTATCCGGAGGAAACATCATGGATCGTCGTTCATTCATCCGCGGCGCCGGCATTGTCGGCGCGGGCGCCGTTGCCACGGGCCTTGCCGCCCCGGCAATCGCACAAGGCAACATCACCTGGCGCATGGTCACCACCTGGCCGAAGAATTTTCCCGGCCTCGGCGTCGGCGCGCAGCGGCTGGCCGATCGCATCACCACCGCATCGGGCGGCCGGCTGACGATTCAGGTCTATTCGGCAGGCGAGCTGGTTCCGCCGCTGCAGTCGCTCGACGCGGTCATCGACGGCACCGCCGAAATGAGCCATGGCGCAGCCTATTACTGGCAGAACAAGTCGCCGGCGCTGTCCTTCTTCACCGGCGTCCCCTACGGCATGACCACGCCGGAGCTCACCGCCTGGGTCCGCTTCATGGGCGGCCAGGAGCTTTGGGACGAGATCTACGACCAGTTCGGCGTCCAGGGCTTCCTGTCGGGCAACACCGGCACGCAGACCGGCGGATGGTTCCGCAACGAGCTCAAGAGCCTCGCAGACGTCAAGGGCATCCGGTTCCGCACGCCGGGCCTCGGCGGCCAGGTCTGGGAGAAGCTCGGCGCAACGGTGACCAACATGGCGGCCGGAGAGATCTTCCAGGCGCTGCAGTCGGGCACGCTCGACGCCGCCGAATTCGTCGGTCCCTATAACGACCTGGCGCTCGGCTTCTACCAGGTCGCCAAGAACTACTACATGCCGTCCTTCGTCGAATCGGGCCTGGCGACCGAACTTGTCGTCGACAAGAAGAAGTACCAGGAGCTGCCCGCCGACCTGCAGGCGATCATCCGCGACGTCAGCCAGGCCGAATATGACCAGGTCTCTGCCGACTTCATCGCCAACGATCCGCGCGCGCTCAAGACGCTGGTCGAGGATCACGGCGTGATCGTGCGCAACTTCCCCGACGACATCATGGAAGCCGGCGCCAGGGCCTCGGTCGAAGTGGTGGAGGAACTGCGCAACAGTTCCGACCCGCTGGTCAAGAAGACCACCGAGAGCTTCCTCGAGGCATTGGCGCTGGTGCGCACACGCACCGAAAAGATCGATTCGCCCTATGTGATGGCGCGCGAGAAGTACCTCAAGTACTGAAGCCGCGTTCAACGCGAAGGAGAGGGGCCCGGTGGAAACACCGGGCCCTTTTTCATCCCGCCACCAGGCGCGGCAGCCAGGTGACGATTTCGGGGAACATGAACAGGATGGCGATCGCCACGATCTGCAGCATCACGAAGGGCACGATGCCCTTGTAGATGGCGCTGGTGGGCAGGCCGGGGGGCGCCACGCCGCGGAGATAGAACAGCGCGAAGCCGAAGGGAGGCGTGAGGAACGATGTCTGCAGGTTGACGCCGACCAGCACGCCCAGCCAGATCGGATCGACATCGAGGGCCAGCAGCACCGGGGCGGTGATCGGGATGACGATGAAGATGATCTCGAAGGTGTCGAGGATGAAGCCCAGGAAGAACATGATCAGCATCACCACGGCGACCGCCGCCATGGGACCGCCGGGCAGATTGCTCAGGAACTCGTGCACCAGGTTGTCGCCGCCCATCATCCGGAACACCACCGAGAAGACCGAGGCGCCAAGCAGGATGACGAAGACCATGCTGGTGATGGTCGCGGTGGCGATGACGGTTTCCTTGAGGATGGTCAGCGACAGGCGCCAGCGCAGCGCCGCCAGCACCATCGCGCCCACCGCGCCGACGGAGGCCGCCTCGGTGGGGGTGGCTATGCCGCCGAGAATCGAGCCCAGCACCGCAAGGATGAGCATAAGCGGCGGAACCAGGGCCACGAGAACCTCCCGGAAGAGGTCGCCCTTTTCCTCGGGCGGCACCGGCGTGGCAGGGCAGGAGGCAGGGTCTGTGACCGCCTTGAACAGGACCCAGATGAGGTAGAGCGAAACCAGCAGCAAGCCGGGGAGCAGCGCGCCGGCGAACAGGTCGCCGACCGAAACCGGTACCGGGGCGAAATTGCCCTTGGACATCTGCACCTGGCTGTTGATGCCCGAGAGCATGTCGCCCATGAAGATCAGCACGGTCGACGGCGGGATGATCTGGCCCAGCGTGCCGCTGGCGCAGATCACGCCGGTGGCGAGCTTCGGGTCGTAGCCGGCGCGCAGCATGGCCGGCAGCGAGATCAGCCCCATCGTCACGACCGTCGCGCCGACCACGCCGGTGGAGGCTGCGAGCATCGCGCCGACGATGATCACCGAGAAGCCAAGCCCGCCGCGAAGATTGCCGAAAAGCTTGCCCATGGTCATCAGCAGCTGCTCGGCGATCTGGCTTCGCTCCAGCATCACCCCCATGAAGATGAACAGCGGCACGGCGACGAGCACCTCGTTGGTCATGAAGCCGATGTAGCGGTTGGGGAGCGAGCCGAAATTGGAGGGATCGAAGACGCCCAGCGCCATGCCGACGCCGCCGAACAGCAGCGAGACGCCGGCCAGCGTGAAGGCGACCGGAAAGCCGATCAGCAGGAAGCCGATCACGCCGAAGAACATGAGTGCTGCGAGGATTTCGCCCATCAATACCGGATCCATCAGGCGTCTCCCTTGGCAGGATTGGTCAGGCCCTGGTCGGTCCGGTAGCGGATCGACTCCGGAACCAGTCGGTCATGGCCCGACAGCACGAGGATCGACCGGATCGCCATGGCCAGGCCCTGCAGCGCGATGAGCGCCGCAAAGGCGATGATGAAGCTCTTGAGAATGAAGAGCCCGGGCATGCCGCCGACATTCGCAGACGCCTCATGATAGCTCCAGGCGCGAAGCACGAACGGCATCGAATACTGGTAGACCACCCAGGTAAACGGCAGCAGAAACAGAAACACGCCGACCAGGTCTGCCAGCGCGCGCGTCCGCATGCGCGCGGGGCGGTAGAAGATATCCACCCGGACATGATCGTCGCGAAGCAGCGCGAAGCCCGCCACCGCCGTGAACATCGCGCCGTTGAGCCAGACATAGAGATCCTGCATCCAGAGATAGCTGGCCGAGAAAAGGTAGCGCTGGACGACGACCGTGAAGCAGACGACGACGATGGCCAGCGACAGCCATGCGAATGTGCGGCCGATGACCAGGTTGACCGCGCATATCGCTGTGGCAATTCCTGCAAGGAAACGCATTTCTCCCACCCAATCCATCGATCCGTTTTGACCGGCCCTCAATCGAAGCGCGGGGCGCAAAAGTCAAGGACCGATGCCCCAGACGGGCCGGACACGGTCCGCTTTTGCCGCACTGTGGCGGCGGGCGCACAAAACCGACCTGGCGCCCCGGCCCCGAGCCGGTGTCCGGCAGCGCCGCGGAGGCGGCGCGGCGATGTCGGGGACAGTCTACGTCCGGCAGCGGATCACGCCTGTGGCATCGTGCCGAAAGTCAACTGTCCCCACCTCCGCAATTGGCCTCCCGGCTCGCAGACGCTCGCCACTGGATGCCGGCTCGGGGGCCGGCATGACGGGATGAGGGTCGCCCGGAGGACCAAGCCGTGTGAGCCGGATCGGAACAATGTTGGCGCCCGCGCGTTCGTCGATCATCTGCACACAGGAGATTTTGGAATGCTCAAGTTCATTGGCGGCACGGTCGGATTCATCTTTCTCGTCGGACTTCTCGTCATCGTCGGCATCCTGATGCTGATTTTCTGACGGGGTCGCGGCGCCGGCCTGACTCCGAGGCCCGGCTTGCCGGTATCCTGCGACCCCGGCCCGTTGCGGCTCCAGCCCGCTGCGGCAATGTTTGGGTGGGCCGGACGATATCTGCGCACCGCTGCTTGATCACGGCGATGCGCCCGAGAAGGGTCAAGGTGACAATCGGTCGTCAACAAACAGAGCTCAGGGCGGAAGCGAAGCGGGCGGGCGAGATGATCGCCGCCGGCGGTCACGATCAGCCCCGGTCACGCGGAGCGCCCGACGAAGGCTGCGAGCTGGTCGGCCACGGTGCCCCAACCCTCGTGGAATCCCATCTCCGCATGCTTTCGCGAATCCGCGGCCGTCCGGTGCAGGACGCGGGCGGCGTAGCGGGTGCCCCGGCCTTCGGGGGTGAAGGTGATGATCGCGGTCAGCGCCAGCCAGGGCTCGACCGGGCGCCAGCCTTCGGCGAGCGCCGTGGTCCAGACCAGGCGGGCGTCGGCAACGACGTCGAGAAAACAACCCTCCACATGGGGCTGGAACTCGCCGCCGCCCTCGCGCATGCGGGTCTCGAAGCCGCCGCCGGGCCTCAGATCGAGCTTGACCACCCGGCATTCGAGCGGCGCAGGGATCCACCACTGCGCCAGGTGCTCGGGCCTGCTCCAGGCAGCAAACACCCGGGAGGGCGGGGCATCGATGAAGCGGTCGATCGTCAGTTCGGATGTCTCAGTCGTCATGGTCCTCACTCCTCGGCATGCGGGTTTCGACATAATCGGCGAGGCGGTCGGCCGCGGCCTGCCACTCGACCCGCTGCTGCGCGAGCCAGGATTCGGCGGCCGCGAGCCTGCCGGCATCGATGCGGCAGGTGCGCACGCGGCCCCGCTTCTCGGTCCGGATCAGGCCGTCCGCCTCGAGCACGCGCAGATGCTTCATGAAGGAGGGCAGCCCCATGGCAAACGGCCTGGCCAGTTCGCTGACCGGTGCCGGGCCACGGGTGAGCCGGCTCACCACGGCGCGCCGCGTCGGGTCGGCCAGCGCGTGGAAGGCGGAATCGAGATCGGATGAATGGTTTTCCATATGGAGAACCATAGCAAAAGTTTTCCATATGGCAAAGTGATTTTGCCGAGGGCGAGGTGGGGTGCCGAGTTGGTGGGGCGGCGCAGCCAATCGAGGCGTGAGAGAAGATCAGCTGTGGATGAAGCGGATTTCCGGCGGCCGCGGCGAGCGACCCGGTTCTCTCGCCGGCTCATCCTCTCATTGGACGCGCGGCCCATCCTCTCCCGGGAAGTCCAATGCAGGCTGCTCCGCGCGATCCGGCCAGAGCGCGATGGCTGCCCTCCGCAAACGGGGTGCTCACAGTCCGATGAAAATTACGCTGAAAAAACACAGGATTGGCGGCCGAGAGGGCGCGTGTTAACGCTTGGTTGACGTTGCCTGATTCCCCGCCCTCACTGAAACCTTCCGTGGCTTCCGGGAGGGGAGACTGTCTGCATGGCCCCCACCTTGTCCGTACGCGTGGCGCTTCTTCGCCACGGCGCGACTTCCTCCTGCCGGAATGCCGGGGTGGAGCGGCACCGCTCGCTGATGCGGCTCGGCGTCGCCGGCGCGGCGCTGCTTGCCGGAGCGGGCGCGGCGGCGGCGGATGACGTGAGCTGGATCAACTCCAGCACGGTCGAGATGCGCTGGGAAGACGGGGGTAACTGGAGCGGGGGCACCGTGCCTGCGCAAGGTGACACCGTCACCATCGCAACCGGCAATTCCGGTCTCTACACCGATGTCACAGTCGAAACGGTCAATATCGAGAGCGGCACTCTGTGGATCAACCGGAACGCCGAGCTCAACGCCGACACCGTCGAGGTGACTGGCGGCCGGCTGGCGCTCAGCCAGGGCAATCCGGCGGCCCCGAACAATTCCGGCCCGCAGGGCATCGCCAACATTTCGACGCTGCTCACCATCAGCGGCGGCACGGTCGAGCGATTCGGGCTGATCGAGCTGGGCGATGCCGGCACGGTCATCCAGTCGGGGGGAGAAGTGCTCAATCCGGTGCAGATCCATACGCCGTCCTACGTGCAGACCGGTGGCGCGATGGTGGGTCTGGTCACGGCCTCGACCTACGCCATTTCCGGGGCAGAAGGCGTGGCGGCGACCCATATGGCGGGCACCGTCACGCTCGGCACCGAGTTCACCATGGCCGACGGAGCGCTGGTGAGCGGCACGGTGGCCGGCGACGGCAACGCCACCATGCTGCAGACCGGCGGTACAATGGACGGAAGTGCCAGTGGCCTCACCAGCTACGCGCAGACCGGCGGCACCATCCAGGGCCAGATCGGATACACGGAGACTTTTGACCTGTCGGGCGACGGCACCGTCGTCTGGGGAGCGCAGCTGGTCGGGGACAGCGGGGCAGTCTTCGAGCAGAGCGGCGGCACCATGGGTGGCACCGTGCAGTTCGAAGACGGCGCCGGCATTTCGAAATATGTCCAGACTGGCGGCGAGATGACCGGCACGGTCACCACGGGGACCTACGAGGCCTCGGGTGGCACCATCGTGGTCCACAGCAATGTCGGTTTTTCCGAGCTGTTCGCGCTGTCCGGTGACGCCAGTCTCGGCGACATCTATCTCATTGGCGATGGCGACGCGGCCATGACGCAGTCGGGCGGGACCATGGGCGCCTGGGTCAGCGGCATCGAGACCTACACCATGACCGGGGGCACCATTCTCCAGGCGACCGAAGTCGTCACAGACGCCTTTGTGCAATCGGGAGGCACCATCAACGACATCACCGAGGAAAACGACTGGAGGGCGACTGTCAGATTTGCCACGGAGTACGAATTGTCGGGCGACGCGACGATAGGCCTGGCGAATCTGATCGGCGGTGCCGATGCAACCATGACGCAGTCGGGCGGCACCATGGGCGGCCATGTCTATTCGGAGACCGAATCCGAGACCATCGCCAAATATACCCAGACCGGCGGCGACATGACCGGCCAGGTCACCACCGAGACCTACGAGGCCTCGGGCGGTACCGTCAGCGGCAGCGTCGTTTTTTCGGACCTGTTCGCGATGTCCGGCGATGCCGTGGTCGGTGAAGGCTACTCCCTCATCGGCGATGGCGACGCCCTCATGACGCAGTCGGGCGGGACGATGGCGGGCGGCGTGAGCGGCATCGCGACCTATACGATGTCCGGCGGGACCATCACGGGCACTGTCGATTTCACCGATCATTTCGAGCTGTCGGACGGGCGGATTGAATATGTCGACATCGTCGGTGACATCGATGCGACCATGACGCAGTCCGGCGGCAGCATGGGTGGTGCCGTCTGGTCCCTCGATACCGATGACTACACGATTGCAAAATACACCCAGACCGGCGGGACCATGAACGCCGAGGTCTATGCGCGCACCTACGACGTGTCGGGTGGCAGCGTGGACGGAATGGTGAGGTTCTCGGAGCTGTTCGCTTTGTCGGGCGATGCCACTGTCGGCGATCACTACATCTGGGGCTATGGCGCTGCGGTCGCGACGCAGTCCGGCGGAACCATGGGCGGCGTGGTCTCCGACATCACCGGTTATACCCAGTCCGGTGGGGCGATGACCAACTACGTCGCGACCGAGGACTATGCGCTGTCGGGCGGCAGCATTTCCGGCACCGGCCACGTGGATTTCACGGACCTGTTTACGCTCTCGGGAAGTGGTGAGGTTCTGGCCGAAGGGACTCTGTCGGGCGACACCACTGCGCAGATGGCGCAGTCGGGCGGCACGATGAGCGGGCATGTCAACGGCATCACCGGCTACACCCAGTCGGACGGTACGATGGACGGCAAGGTCGATGCCGCTGACTACACCCAGTCGGGCGGCACCATGGGCGGCGAAGCCACTGCGCAGACCTATGCGCTCGCGGGCGGCACGCTGTCGGGAACGGCCAATTTCGGGACCAGCGCCACGCTGTCGGGGACCGGCAGCGTCACCTCGACCGGCAAGCTCATCGGCGATGGCAGCGCCACCGTGGCGCAGACCGGCGGCGCGATGGACGGCACCGTGACCGGCGTCACCGGCTATACCCAGTCGGGCGGCACCATGGGCGGCGAAACCACTGCGCAGACCTATGCGCTCTCGGGCGGCACGCTGTCGGGCACGGCCAATTTCGGGACCAGCGCCGCGCTGTCGGGAACCGGCAGCGTCACCTCGACCGGCCAGCTCATCGGTGATGGCAGCGCCACCGTGGCGCAGAGCGGCGGCGCGATGGACGGCACCGTCAGCGGCGTCACCGGCTACACCCAGTCGGGCGGAACCATGGGCGGCAAGGTCACGACCGGCAGCTATGAACTCCTGGGCGGCGTGCTGTCCGGCGACGTCACCTTCTCGACCCTCTTTGCCCTGTCCGGCGATAGCGTGGTGACATCAAGCACCCAGCTGACCCAGACCGGCGGCAGCATGGACAGCACGCTATCGGGCATCGCCAGCTATACGCAGTCGGGCGGCGCCATGGGCGGTGATGTCACGGCCACGACCTACACCCTGTCCGGCGGAACGCTGACCGGCAAGGTCGCGGGATTCTCAAGCTTCGAGCTTTCCGGAGACCCGTCAGATGTGATCGTGACGGGCACATTGATCGGGGCCAGCGGCTCGACGGTGACGCAGACCGGCGGGAAGATGAACGGCAATGTCAGCGGCATCGCCACCTATGTTCAGCAGGAACGGGTCGGTTCCGCGGCCGTCATCAGCTTCTCGGAGCTCTATGACATGGTCGACGGCCAGGTCGATACGGGCGCGAAGATCATCGGCGGCGCGGGCTCGGTGATGACGCAGAGCGGTCCTGGCAAAATGGGGGGCTCCGTCACCGGCGTTGCCAGCTATACCCAGACAGCAGGGACGATGAACGGCTCGGTTTCGACCGGCGACTATACGCTGTCGGCCGGAACGGTGTCGAAGACGGTCAACTTCTCCGGCGCGTTCACGCTGGGGTCGATCGACGCCAACAGCGCAGGGCAGGTCAATGGCTCGGCCGTGCTGACCGGCGGAGCGGGTTCGACCATGACGCAATCGGCCGGCAGCATGAAGGGCACCGTCAGCGGTGTCAGCAGCTACACCCAGACCGATGGAACGATGGGCGGGGCGCAGGATGGCAAGCCCAACGTCATCGTCGGCAAGGTCGGCACCGGCACCTACGATCTCTCCGGAGGCACGGTCGGCGGCCAGGTGAATTTCTCGACGCTGTTTGCGCTCAGCGGCACGGGCGATGTCGCCTCCACGGCGACGCTGACCGGCGGCAGCGGCTCGACGATGACACAGTCCGCAGGCACCATGGGAGGCACCGTCACCGGGGCAGCGACCTATGCGCAGTCGGGCGGGACGATGAGCGGCACGGTTTCGACCGGCAGCTACGAACTCCTGGGCGGCGTGCTGTCCGGCGACGTCACCTTCTCGACCCTCTTTGCCCTGTCCGGCGATGGCGTCATGACATCAAGCACCCGGCTGACTCAGACCGGCGGCAGCATGGACAGCACGCTATCGGGCATCGCCAGCTACACGCAGACCGGCGGGACGATGAGTGGCGCCACCACTGCCGCCAGCTACACGCTCTCGGCCGGAACCCTTTCGGGTGACGCGAACTTCTCGACCCTGTTTGCCTTGTCCGGCAGCGGCGATGTCACGGCGGCGGCGGAGCTCACCGGCAACGGCGAGGCAGTCATGACGCAGAGCGGCGGCACGATGGCGGGAACCGTCACCGGCGTCACCAGCTACACGCAGTCGGGCGGGACGATGAGTGGCGCCACCACCGCCGCCAGCTACACGCTTTCGGCCGGAACCCTTTCGGGTGACGCGAACTTCTCGACCCTGTTTGCCTTGTCCGGCAGCGCCGACGTCACGGCGGCGGCGGAGCTCACCGGCAACGGCGAGGCAGTCATGACGCAGAGCGGCGGCACGATGGCGGGCACCGTCACCGGCATCGCCAGCTACGCCCAGTCGGGCGGGACGATGAGTGGCGCCACCACCGCCGCCAGCTACACGCTTTCGGCCGGAATCCTTTCGGGTGACGCGACTTTCTCGACCTTGCTCGCGCTCTCCGGCACCGGCGGCGTCACCTCGACGTCGCAGCTGACCGGTGGCAGCGGTTCAACCATGACTCAGAGCGGCGGCACGATGGCGGGCACCGTCACCGGCATCGCCAGCTACGCCCAGTCGGGCGGGACGATGAGTGGCGCCACCACCGCCGCCAGCTACACGCTTTCGGCCGGAACCCTTTCGGGTGACGCGAATTTCTCGACCCTGCTCGCGCTCTCCGGCACCGGCGGCGTCACCTCGACGGCGCAATTGACCGGCGGCAGCGGTTCGACCATCACGCAGAGCGCCGGTACGATGGCGGGCACCGTCACCGGCATCGCCAGCTACACGCAGTCGGGCGGGACGATGACTGGTGCCACCACCGCCGCCAGCTACACGCTTTCGGCCGGAACCCTTTCGGGCGACGCGGATTTCTCCACCCTGTTTTCGCTGTCGGGCACCGGCGAGATAAGTTCGGCGGCCGAACTCACCGGCAGCGGTGATGCGGCCATGACGCAGAGCGCCGGCACCATGAACGGCAGCGTTGCGGGCGCGAAGACCTACACTCAATCGGGCGGCACGATGAGCGGCGACGTCGCCGCGGCGAGTTTTGCGCTGTCCGGCGGTACGCTCTCGGGCGACGTGGATTTCTCCACCCTGTTTTCCCTGTCCGACACCGGCAGCATCGCCTCGACAGCGCTGCTCGCCGGCGGCGCGGGCGCCACGATGACGCAGAGCGGCGGCACGATGGACGGGACGATCACCGGGATCGACAGCTACACGCAATCGGGCGGGACGATGACCGGCGACGTGACGACGCTCGCCTACAACCACGTCGGCGGCAGCGCCAGCGGGACGATCGACGTGGCGACCTACAGCCTCAGCGGCGCCTCGGCCAGCTGGAGCGGGACGATCACGGCGTCGAGCGCGTTCAATCTCGGCTTCGACGGCGGCACGGCGACGATCGGGGCAAAGCTCTCGGGCGCCGGAGACCTGGTGAAGAGTGGCACGTCGACGGTGGTTCTCGCCAACTCCGCCAATGATTTCAGCGGCAGCGTGGCCATCAATGGCGGCGTGCTGGAAGTGCGCGATGCGGCGCTGCCGGGCGAGGCCACAGTTACCGTCGCCGACAGCGCGACGCTGCGGTTCAATACGGCGGCGGGCGTCAGTGTCGTGTTCGACGGCATCATGACCGGCGACGGCGGGATTCTGGACAAGACCGGTCTCGGCACTCTGACGCTGGGCGGCGACATCGAGCTCGGGGCGCTGCTGGTCAATGGCGGCGTGCTCAACATCGGCAATGGCGAGCCGGAAGAGGCGTCGTTCCAGTCGGCCTATATCGGGGTTGGCGCGACGGTCTATGTGGCGAGCGGCGCCACACTGCGCATCCGCATTCCGCAGAACATCGCCAACTTCGGCACCCTGGTCAACGACGGCACGGTGTATGACGACCTCGACAATGCCGGCTGGTTCGAGAACAACGCGCTCTATGTGGCCAACCTCGCCAGCAATACCCACGACATCCACAACAACCTGCGCTGGGAGGGCGATGTGCTCACCAACAATGGCTGGATCTTCAACAACGATGACGCGACCTGGGTCGGCGATATCGTCAGCAATGGCCCGCTTGACCCCAATGGCAGGCCCGGCCGCATCGCCAATGCCGGCGGCACCTGGCAGGGCGATATCCTCAGCAATGCCGGTCACATCATCAACGACAACATCGCCGACGAAAGCGACTTCGGCTACTGGTTTGGCGACATCTACAGCAACACCAACTGGATCTTCAATGGCGGCGGCGGCATCTGGGAAGGCGACGTCATCACCAATGCTGGCCGCATAGACAACGGCAAGTCGGCGGTCTGGACCGGCGACGTGCAAAGCAACGCCAGCACGGTCTGGAATGGCGGCATCTGGACCGGCGGGGTGCTGGGCAATGCCGGCACCCTGCACAATGCGGGCGGCACCTGGAACGGCGCTGTGGAGGCCAATACCGGCCTGATCATCAACATCGCCGGCAGCGACGCCAACGGCCCGACCGGCGGGTCGACCTGGATCGGCGACGTGACGACCAATGCCGGCAGCATACTCAACGCCGCCGACAGCAGCTGGAGCGGCAATGTGCTCGCCAACAGCGGCACCATCGCCACGCTCGGCCTGTGGACCGGCGATTTCAGCAATGCGGGCCGGGTGGTGGCCGAGAACGAGATCATCGGCGCGTTCTCCAACAGCGGGACGCTGAGATTGTCGGGCGATCTCTCCGGCATCACCGCGCTGTCCAACAGCAGCACCATCGACATGAAGGGCCGCGGCGTGCAGGTGCTCAGCGTCGCCAGCGCCAGCTTCGAAAGCGGCTCCTTTCTTGATGTCGGGCTTGATTCCGACGGCAATTCCGACCAGGTCGCGGTCGCGGGCCTGGCGACGCTCGGGGGCACGGTGCGGATCTCCAACAGCGGCGCGGCGCACGGCAGCGGCCCGTTCACCTTCATCACCGCCGGCAGCTTCAGCGGCAGCTTCGACGCCGTGACCACGGACCTGGCGTTCCTGGCGCCGCAGCTGTCCTACGGGTCCGGCTCCGTCTCCGTCGCCGTCCAGCGCAACGATATCGGCTTCTCCACCACCGGGGTGACCGGCAACCAGATTTCGACCGGCACCGCCGTCGAGGCGCTCGCCGCCGGCGATGCGGTCTATGACGCCGTGCTGTGGCTGACCGAGGCGGAGGCGCAGTCCGCCTTCGACCAGCTTTCGGGCGAAGTGCATGCCTCGCATGCAAGCGCCGCGGTGGAGAGCGCCGCGATGATCGGCCGGATGGCCTCCAACCGGATCGACAAGGCCTTTGCGGCCTTCGGCGAAACCGAGGCGGATGCGCAGCCCGGCAGCAACGCCGTGTGGGGCCGGATCTACGGCGCCCGCAGCCTCGTCGAGGCGGGCAGCCAGACTGCCGGCGCCGAGACGCTCAACGGCGGCATGGTGATCGGCCTCGACGGCATGGCCGGGGTCTGGCGGCTGGGGCTGCTGCTGCAGGGCGGCACCTCGGAGATGGAGATCGGCGCGCTCGATTCCTCGGCCAGCAGCGACGACTATGGCTTCGGCGCCTATGGCGGCCGCCAGTTCGGCGACACGCTTGTGTCCTTCGGCGCCGGCTACACGCGGCATGACACTTCGACGACCCGTCAGGTCGATTTCACGGGCTTCTCCGACACGCTCAGCGCCGATTACGCGTCGGGCACGGCACAGGCCTTCGCCGAAGTCGCGCACCGGTTCGATCTCGGCGCCGTCTCGCTGACACCCTTCGCCGGGCTCGCCTATGTCCGCCACGCCACCGACGCCTTCACCGAAACCGGCGGCGCGGCGGCGCTGAGCAGTGCGGCCAATGTCAGCGAGGCGACCTTCGCATCGCTCGGGCTCGGGGTGGAGCGGCAGGTCACGGTCGCCGACGGAATGCTGCTGACCGCCAGCGGCTCGCTCGGCTGGCGGCATGCCTTCGCCGAAACGCCGATCTCGGTGCAGCGGTTCGGCAGCGGACTGGCGTTCGAGATCTCGGGCGAGCCGGTGGCAAGCGACATGCTGACGCTGGGCGGCGGACTCGCGCTCGACATCGGCGGCGGCACCAGCCTCGACCTCACCTATGCGGGCCAGATCGGCAGCGGTGCCCAGACCCATGCCCTGCAGGGCACCTGGTCGAAGCGGTTCTAGAGCATCCCGCGATCAGGCGGAATCGCCTGATCGGAGATAAGATGACCTGGATTCAAAGAGACAGAGGGTTCTTTGTGCGCCCTGGCTGTTCGCAATTCTGCATGTCGTGACCCCGAAACCGCCGCGCGGTTTCGGGCAACATAAATCAGGGAGCAGGCCCTGGCGACGCACACAGGCGTTCCAGCGTGGTGCGTTCCGCGGTCGCTCGGGATGCGCATCCCGACAGGGCCGGACGGATCGTTCGGCGACGGGCGCAAACGGCTTTCGATGCCTTGTCGACAGTCGCGGCCAGCACGGCCGGCCCGGTCCGTGAAGAGCGTCAGCCGCCGCCGCCGCCCTGGCCGCCGGCCTCCGAGAGTCCGTTCAGATCCGATCGCAGGCGCTCGGGATCGGATAGTGTCGTCTCGATCTCCGCGTGCAATTTCCGCCAGATCGGCACCGCCGCCGCCAGGACCGACCGGCCGGCCGGCGTCAACCGCATGAGCCGGACGCGACGGTCGCCCGGATCGGCCAGGGTGTCGACGAGGCCAAGTCGATGCAGGGGCTTGAGATTGGCGGTGAGCGTTGTGCGGTCCATCGCCAGCAGCGCCGCGACGCTGCCGAGGGTCGGCGGTTCGGGCCGGTTGAGCGCATTGAGCAGCGAGAACTGGCCACTGGTGATGCCGGCCGGCCTGAGTGCCACGTCGAAGCGACGGGCAAGCGCCCGCGCCGCCCGCTGCGCATGCAGGCACAGGCAGGTGTCGCGCACCAGAAGCGTGGTCGCGTAGTCATGGTTGGCGGGGGCCGGGGCGGCGGGCAGGGTCATCTCGGGCTTGACATCCGTGGCATCTTTACGTTGATATCAACGTAAATCCGGACAAGTCAACCGGCGCGACATGCAAGACAGGCGCCCATCGAGAGGAGACGACCATGAAGATCGTGACCAGCCTGAGCTTCCAGGGCCAGTGCCGCGAGGCATTCGAGTTCTACGCCAGGGTGCTGGGCGGGAAGATCACCGCCGCCATGGCCTATGGCGATGCGCCCCCCGACATGCCGATCAGCGACGAGAAGTACAAGTCATGGCTGATGCACTGCTGGCTCGAGGTCGGCGACCAGGCGCTGATGGGCGCCGACATGGACGCAGGATGGGCGCCCAACATCGGCAGGCCCAAGAACGGCTTCGACGTCACCCTGCACACCGGTGACAGCGCCGAGGCAAAACGCTGGTTCGATGAGCTCGCCGAAGGCGGCACCGCCGTCATGCCGTTCGGCGAGACGTTCTGGTCGCCCGGCTTCGGCTCGCTGATCGACCGCTTCGGCATCCCCTGGATGGTCAATGTCATCCCGCCCGCCGACTGGAAGCCCGCTCAGGGCTGAGCCTGTGCGGATGCCAGGAGAGCTGCCGCCAGAGGCCGGCGCCGGCGCCGGGTTGACCCGCGTCTGTGCAATCCGCCGCACCGACTCAGGTCAACCGGTCGCCCGGCGCAGCCTCAGGAAGCTCATCGAAATGTGGGCGCGGCGGATGAGGCCCACCGAGCGGATGTCGCCAAGGGCGACGGCGGCCTGGATGTCGGCGGTCTCGCGGGCGAAGATGGCCACTTCGTCGGCGAGGTCCATGTGCGGGATCGACTTGAGCCAGATGCGGGTGGTCTGGTAATAGAGCCGTTCCGAGATCTCCCTGAGCGGCTCGTTGTCGGTCAGGAGCAGCAACGCGTCCCAGAACTCGCCGTTGATGCGGGTGAATGCACGCGGGTCGGGCGCCTTGATCAGTTCGTGCGCCTGGTCGCGCAGATGGCGGAAGAGGGCGAGGGTGGCGGGCGAGGGCGGCACCGGCGAGAGCTTGCCGATGAGTTCGGCCAGTTCCATGCGCAGATGATAGACCTGGGCCATCTCCTCGATGTCGACATCGGTGACGATGGTGCCGACGCCATGTTCGGAGCGCAGCAGGCCTTCCGCCTCGAGCCGGCCCAGCACGCGCCGAAGCGGCGTGCGGCTGACGCCGAACTCGGCCGCCAGCACTTCCTCGCTCAGCCGCGAACCCGGCGGGTAGTCGAGCAGGCAGATCCGCGACCTCAGCTTCCCGTAGAGCGCGTCGAAGCGCTTGCGCGCGGCGCTCTCGGGCGGGGAGGTCTTGCTGCGGGCGGGTTTACGGGGAGCCATTGTCTCGCGGTGTCTCGAGTTTCTCTGCCAATCCGGTTAGCATGTTGAGGCAGCGTTGCAACTGCTCGATGGCGACATATTCGTTCTGCTTGTGGGCCTGGTCGATCGAGCCCGGGCCGCAGACGACAACGGTCATGCCGAATTCCTGGAAGATGCCGGCCTCGGTGCCGAACGGCACCACGTCGGCTTCGGTCTCGCCGGTGAGTTCGAAGACGATGCGCCGGGCTTCGTTGTCGGACACCGGCTCGAGCCCGGCGATCTCGCCGATGGTGGTGGTGACGATGTCGGCTTCGGGGGCGATGGCGTGCATGGCCGGCAGCAGCACGTCGCTGCAGTAGCTGGCAAGCTCCGCCTTGACCATGCGCGCGTCGGCATTGGCGACCGGACGCATCTCCCATTCGACATGGCAGTGGCCCGGGATGACGTTGCGGGCGACGCCGCCATGGATGTGGCCGGCCTGCAGGGTGGTCCAGGGCGGGTCGTAACGGCTGCCGGCCGGCGCGCGCGCCTTCATCGCCTCGCCGAGTTCCATCATCCTGGTGATGTAGCGCACGGCGTATTCCACCGCGTTGACGCCGCGGTCGGGCGCCGAGCCGTGGCCGGGCCGGCCGGTGAAGCTGGTGGTGTATTCGAAGCAGCCCTTGTGGCCCTCGATCACCTTCATCATCGTCGGCTCGCCGATGATCGCCACCGAGGGACGGAAGCCGCTGGTCTCGAGCTCGCGCACCAGGTGGCGGGCGCCGAAGCAGGCGGTCTCCTCGTCGTAGGTGAAGGCGAAATGCACCGGACGGCGGAGGTCGCGGCGGGCGAATTCCGGCGCCATGGCCAGCGCCGCGGCAATGAAGCCCTTCATGTCGCAGGTGCCGCGGCCGTAGAGCCGGCCGTCCTCCTCGCGCATCTCGAAGGGGTCGCCGATCCAGTCCTGGTCAAGCACCGGCACCACGTCGGTGTGGCCGGAAAGCACGATGCCGCCGTCCTCCTCGGGGCCGAGACTGCCGAACAGATTGGCCTTCTGCCCGGTCTCGTCGCGCATGATCATGATGCGCGCACCGCATTCGGTCAGCCGTTCGGCGGCATAGGTGATCAGCTCCAGATTGCTGTCGATGGAGACGGTGGGGATGGCCACCAGATCGCGCAGGATCGCGACGGTCCGGTCTGTCATGCTCATGGCTGCTGGGTCGGTCACTGGTTGGTCAATCCTTGACAAACATCTTGCGCGGGCGGTCGCAGAGGCATTCGGCGGCGCCGTCCTCGCGGATGAGGATGCTCTCGGTGATCTCCATGCCCCAGGTGTCCATCCAGAGGCCGGGCATGAAGTGGAAGGTCATGCCGGGCTCAAGCACGGTTTCGTCCTCGCTGCGGAGCGAAATTGTTCGCTCGCCCCAGTCCGGCGGATAGGAAATGCCGATCGGGTAGCCGCAGCGGGCGCCGCGCTCGATGCCGGCGCGCTCCAGGGGGGCTGCCAGCGCATTGGCGATGTCGCAGGCGCGGTTGCCCGGGCGCGCCGCCTCAAGGCCGGCTTCGAGCCCTTCGACCAGGGCCGCCTCGGCGCGCAGGATCTCGTCGCCGGGCTTGCCCAGGAACACGGTGCGGCAGAAGGGGACATGGTAGCGGCGGTAGCAGCCGGCGATCTCGAAGAAGGTGCCCTCGCCCTTGACGAAAGGGCGGCCGTCCCAGGTCAGGTGCGGTGCGGCGGCGTCCGAGCCGCTCGGCAACAGCGGCACGATGGCCGCATAGTCGCCCCAGTGGCCGTCGGCACCGCGGACCGCGTCGCCGAGTATGCTGGCGACCAGCTCGTTCTTGGCCATGCCGGGCTCGATGCGCTCGACGATGCCGTCGACGATCTTCTCCGAAATCCGTGCCGCCCGGCGCATGAAGGCGATCTCCTCGGCGGACTTGACGCCGCGCTGCCAGTTGACCAGCGCCGTGGCGTCGATCAGTTCCGCGTGCGGCAGCGCCTCGCGCAGGGTCAGATAGGCCTTGGCGGAGAAATAGTAGTTCTCGAGCTCCAGGCCGATGCGGCGGGCGCCGCCGCCGGATTCCTTGATGATGTCGGCCAGGTGCTGCATCGGATGGCGGGTCGCCGACTGCACGTAGTTGTCGGCATAGGGCCGGATGCGCTCGCCATCCATCCAGACGGTGCGGACGGCGCCGTTGCCGTCCTGGCGGCGGCCCCACCAGACCGGATCCTGGTCGGGAAACACCAGCACGCCCTGGTGGACGTAGAAGGACCAGCCGTCATAGCCGGTGAGCCAGGCCATGTTGGAGGGGTCCTCGACAAACAGAACGTCGATGCCGCGCTCGCTCATGGCGGCGCGGACCTTGGCCAGCCGTCGGTCATATTCGGCGCGTGAGAACGGCAAATCCAGTGCGGCCATAGGGCTCTCCATGAGGGGCGGTTTCTGCGTGATTTTTAGGCGTTGTGCACAACGAGCATTCCACGTTGTGCACAACATGCACGAAAAAACCGGAAATGAAACGAGAAAATCCATTTAAGGATTGACTTTTTTTGACGTTCGGCAAGAGTTGTATATAACGTGACCAAAAAAGGCACGCAACCAGCCAGGAGGGCACAATGAAAAGCCGATTTCTAACCGGACTATTCGCCACCGCGGTGATGACTTTCATCGTCGCAGCGACGGCCTCGCAGGCCGGGGAACTGAGTGACCGGATTGCCAGCGGCGAACCGGTCCGCCTTGGTTTCGCAAACGAAATTCCATTCGCCTATCCGGGCGAATCCGGCGAGCCAAAGGGCTTCGTCAACGCGTATGTGCTGGGCGTGCTCGGCACGATGGGGATCGACAAGGTCGAGCCGGTCGTCACCGAATGGGGCGGCCTGATCCCGGGTCTCAACGCCAACCGCTTCGACATCATCACCGGCGGCATGAACATTCTCAAGAGCCGCTGCGAGAACATGGCCTTCTCCGAGCCGATGGGCACAATGGGCGACGCCTTCATCGTTCCCAAGGGCAATCCGAAGGGGATTTCCAATTACCAGGACATCAAGGACAAGGACGGCATTCTTGTTACCGGCGCCGGCTACAACTCGGTCGAGGCGGCCAAGAAGGAAGGTGTGCCGGACGACAAGGTGATGCAGGTTCCCGGACCGACGGAAATTCTCGCCGCGGTCAAGGCCGGTCGCGCCGACGCCGGCGCCGTGACGTTCTTCACCGCGCAGAACCTGGCCAAGGAATCCGATGGTGCGCTCGAAGTCACCGATCCGAACGCACTGCCGGAATGGACCAAGAACTGGGTCGGCATCGGCTTCCGCGAGGCAGACCGGGATTTCCTGGCCAAGTTCAACGAGGCTCAGGCCAAGTATCTGGGCTCACCCGAGATGATGAAGGCGGTCGAGGAATACGGCTACAGCGAGGCGCAGCTGCCGGGCGACGTCAAGCTCGAGTGGGTCTGCGCCAACCGCTAGGGCGCCCTGCGGGTGCCGGACGCCCGCACATTCGGGGCGGGCCTTGCCCGCCGGCCGAGGCGGAGAGACTGAGTTGCGGCCCGCCCTGCGGGCCGCGACCGACATGCCGGTCACGGCGGCCATATCTTTTCGGATGCGGAGGCTCGCATGAGCTATATCGAGTTCCTGACGACCTATGGTCCGAGGCTGATGACCGGCACGCTCATCACAATCGCGCTGACGGTGCTGGCCGGCCTGCTTGCGGTCGCCATCGCCTTTGCCGCGGCGCTGATGAAGCTGTCGCCGAGCATGGTCGTGCGCGGCATTGCCACCACCTATATCGAGATCTTCCGCGGCACATCGCTGCTGGTGCAGCTCTACTGGATCTTCTTCGTGCTGCCGCTGTTCGGCATCACGCTGGAAAAATTCACCGCCGGCTATATCACCGTGGGCATGAATCTGGGCGCCTATGGCGCCGAACTGGTTCGCGGCGCCATCAAGTCGGTGCCGCGCGGCCAGTGGGAGGCGGCCCTGGCGCTCAACATGTCGCCCGCCAAGCGGATGATCCGCATCATCCTGCCGCAGGCGATCGTGGTCATGCTGCCGCCATGGGGAAACCTGTTCATCGAACTGCTCAAGGGCACGGCGCTGGTCTCGCTGATCGCGGTGGCGGACCTGATGTTCCAGGCCAAGCAGATCAACGGCTCCACCTTCCTGTCGGCGCAGTCCTTCGGCACGGCGCTGATCATCTACTACATCGTCGCCCGCTTCGGCATCACGCCGTCGATGCGCTGGCTCGAGCGCCGCTCGCTGCGCATGCTGGGGAGGGGCTGAGATGTTTGACTGGCGCTGGGACTTCGTCTGGGAGATCCTGCCGCGGCTGATCTGGGCCACCGGCAACACGCTGATCGCCGCACTTCTGGGCTACGGCATTGCCATGGTGCTGGGGCTGGTCTTCGCTCTGGCGCAACGCACGCCGTCGCGGATCCTGACCATGGTGGTACGCGAACTGGTCGAGTTCATCCGCTCGACGCCGCTGGTGCTGCAGATCTTCTTCATCTTCTATGTCGGGCCGCAATTCGGCATCCGGCTGTCGCCCTGGGTGTCCGGCATGGCCGCGATCGGCCTGCATTACGCCGCCTATCTCTCCGAGGTCTACCGCGGCGGCATCGAGGCGGTGCCGCGCGGCCAGTGGGAGGCGGCCACCGCCCTCAACCTGTCCACCGCGCGGACCTATTTCCGGGTGATCATCCCGCAGGCGCTGCCCACCGCGCTCGCCGGCATGGGGAACTATCTGGTCGGCATCTTCAAGGACACGCCGATGCTCAGCGTCATCGGGGTGGCCGAACTGATGCACACGGCCAATGCCATCGGCTCGGAGAGCTACCGCTTCCTCGAGCCCTTCACACTGGTCGGGGTCATCTTCCTTGCCATTTCACTGCCGACCGCCTGGCTGATCCGCGTCTTCGAACGCCGGGTGCGCCGGTCACTGGGGATGAACTGATGAACGAAGACATGTCGAAATATCCGCTGCGGCTCGAAGGCTCCGACAAGCCGATGGTCCGCTTCATGAATGTCACCAAGAGCTACGGCGACCTCGTCGTGCTCGATTCCCTCGACCTCGACGTGGCCGAGGGCGAGATGGTCACCGTCATCGGGCCCTCGGGCTCGGGCAAGACCACCGTGCTCAGGATGCTGATGACGCTCGAGACGATCAATGGCGGCGTCATCTATGTCGACGGCGAGCCGCTCACGCACATGGAGAAGAACGGCGTGCTGGTGCCGGCCGATGCCAAACACATGCGGCGCATGCGCGCCAATATCGGCATGTGCTTCCAGCACTTCAACCTGTTCCCGCACATGACGGCGATCGAGAACTGCATGGAGGCGCCCGTGCATGTGCTGGGTCTCACCAGGAAGGAAGCGCGCGAGCGCGGGCTGGAGCTGCTGGCGCTGGTGGGTCTGGAAGAGAAGGTCGACGAGCATCCGGCGCGGCTGTCGGGCGGCCAGCAGCAGCGGGTGGCGATCGCCCGGGCGCTGGCGATGCGGCCGAAGGTGCTGCTGTTCGACGAGGTGACCTCGGCGCTCGACCCGGAGGTAATCGGCGAGGTGACCAATGTGATCCGCAAACTGGTCTCCGAGCACAATCTGACCATGCTGATGGTCACCCACCAGATGGGCTTCGCGCGCGAGATCTCCGACCGGATCTGCCTGTTCTACCGCGGCCAGATCGAGGAACAGGGGACCCCGGACGAGCTGTTCGGCAATCCGCAGCGCGAGCGAACGCAGCAGTTCCTGCGTGCGGTCACGGAGGCCATGTGAGCCTGTCGCTGTCGGACGTGCTGGCCGCGCGAAACGCCATCGCCGGCATCGCCACGCGCACGCCGCTGGTGCCGTCGCCGTTCATGTCGAAGCTGTGCGGCGATGATTTCCTGCTGAAGCTCGAGACCACCCAGGCCGTGGGCGCCTTCAAGCTGCGCGGCGCGGTCAACGCGCTTGCCAATCTTCCGCCCGACGCCACCGGCGTGACCTGCTGCTCGACCGGCAATCACGGGCGCGGCGTGGCCTTTGCGGCGCAGGCGAAGGGCCTTCGCGCGGTCGTGTGCATGTCGGAACTGGTGCCGAAGGCCAAAGTGGATGGCATCCGGGCGCTTGGCGCCGAAGTCCGCATCATCGGCCGCAGCCAGGACGAGGCGCTGGCGGAGAGCCAGAGGCTTTGCCGCGAGGAGGGGCTGACCGAGATCTCGCCGTTCGACGATCCCTACGTGATCGCCGGGCAGGGGACCATCGGGCTGGAACTGCTGGAGGACAGGCCGGATCTCGGCACCATCCTGGTGCCGCTGTCGGGCGGCGGTCTGGCGGCCGGCGTGGCGCTGGCGGCCAAGGCGATCAAGCCCGAGGTGCGGGTGATCGGCATCACCATGGAGAACGGGGCCGCCATGCATCAGTCGATCCTTGCCGGTCACCCGGTGATGGTCGAGGAAATGCCGAGTCTGGCGGATTCGCTCGGCGGCGGCATCGGCATGGAAAACCGGCTGTCGTTCCCGATCTGCCAGGCGCTGCTCGACGATGTGGTGCTGGTCAGCGAGGAGGACATCTACCGCGCCATGCAGACGCTCTATTACGAGGACCGGATGGTGGCCGAGGGCGCCAGCGTCGTCGGGCTTGCCGCCGTGCAGTCGGGCAAGCTCGGTAGGCCGCCGGGACCGATCGCCACCATCCTCACCGGCCGCAATGTCGACATGGCGGTGTTCACCGACATCATTTCCGGCCGTGACGTGATGCTGGGCGAGCGGCTGGTGAAGGGGTCGACCTATGGCGCGTGACATCACCATCCTGACCGAGGCGGACCTGCGCGCGGTGGTGAAACTCGACCTCGCCACCATCGACACGGTCGAGCGCGCCTTTGCGGCGCTGGCCGGGGGCCAGGTGATCATGCCGCCGATCCTGTCGATGGCGATCCCTGAGGCCCACGGCGAGGTCGATGTGAAGACCGCCTACATTCCGGGCTTCGACGGCTTTGCCATCAAGGTCAGCCCCGGCTTCTTCGACAATCCGAAGCTCGGCATCCCCAGTCTCAACGGGCTGATGATCCTGTTCTCGGCGACCACCGGGCTGGTCGACGCCGTCTGCCTCGACAATGGCTATCTCACCGACATCCGCACGGCGGCTGCCGGCGCGGTTGCCGCCCGGCACATGGCGCCGTCGGTTGTACACACCGCGGGGGTGATGGGCACCGGCGTGCAGGCACGGCTGCAGATCGAGGCGGCGCATCTGGTGCGGCCGTTCGAGCGCGTGCTGGTCTGGGGCCGCAACAGCGAAGCGGCGGAGCAGGCGGCTTCCGACATCTCCGCCACACTCGGCATCGAGGCGCGGGCCGAGAGCGATCCGGCGCGGTTGGTGGCTCAGAGCCAGCTGGTGATCACCACGACGCCGTCGAAGACGCCGATCCTGATGGGCGACTGGCTGCATCCGGGCCTGCACATCACCGCCATGGGTTCCGACCAGTCGGGGAAGAACGAGATCGATCCGCATGTGCTGGCGGCGGTCGACGCCTATGTCTGCGACCGGGTGAGCCAGTGCGAGACGCTGGGCGAGCTGCGCAGCGCCATCGCCGCGGGCACCTGGACGCGCGGCGCGCCGCCGGAACTGGGTGCGGTGGTCGATGGCTCGGTCGTCGCGCGCAAGACCGACGGCGACATCACGCTTTGCGACCTCACCGGCACCGGGGCGCAGGACACGGCGATCGCCACGGTCGCCTATGCGCAGTGCAGGGCCGCCGGCATGGGCACCGCGGTGCGGACATGACGCCCCGGTCGGCCGACGCAGCCTGGTGCGCCAGCAGATGCCGGCCATGCTGAAGCTCGATCCCCGCGACATCGCCATCCTGAAGATCCTCTCGGAGGACGGCCGCATCTCCAAGGCGGCGCTGGCCGAGAAGATCAATCTCAGCCCGACCCCGTGCTGGGAGCGGCTGAAGCGGCTGGAAAAGGCGGGTGTCATTTCCGGCTACCACGCCGATGTCGAGCTCAAGCTGGTGGCGACGCATGTCTCGCTGTTCGTCACGGTCGAGCTCGAACGGCACCGCGCCGAGGATTTCCAGATCTTCGAACGCATGATCGGGGACTGCGCGGAGATCACCGGCTGCTGGGCGCTGGGCGGCGGCTTCGACTATCTGCTCCAGGTGACCACGCGCGACATCGACAGCTACCAACGGCTGATCGACGGGCTGCTCGAGGGGGGGCTCGCGATGGCGCGCTACTTCACCTATGTGGTGACCAAGACGGTGAAATCAGGCGGCATGCCGCCGTTCGACGCACTGCTGGTTCCCGGCGAAGACGAATGACCTGCCTGCCGTGGCGAGGAAAGAGGATTCCTCTGCAACGCGGGGCCGGTTCAGTCGATGCATCTGCCAGGGTCGCGCTAGTCTCAGGGCATTCCCGGATTGGAGGCAAGACATGTCCGCAGCCCCGAAACTCAGAGACGATTCCCCGTTCGCGCTCAGCGATCTCAGGCTGTTCCGCGAGTTCGCCTATGTCGGCGGCCGCTGGACGGGGGCCGCGAGCGGCGAGCGCTTCGCCGTGACCAACCCCGCCGATGCCGGCCTCGTCGGCCATGTTGCCTCGCTGTCCGCCGAGGAAGCCCGGCAGGCGGTGGACGCCGCCGATGCCGCCTTTCCGGCCTGGGCCGGGCTCCTGCCGCAGGAGCGCGCCGCGGTGCTCCGCCGCTGGTTCGAGCTGATCGTCGCCCACGCCGAGGACCTGGCGCGCATCATGACGCTGGAGCAGGGCAAGCCGATTTCGGAATCGCGCGGCGAGATCGGTTACGCCGCCTCCTTCGTCGAGTTCTACTCCGAGGAGGCCAAGCGACCCAATATCGAGAGCGTCACCTCGCACCTGCCCGACGCCGAAGTCGAGGTCTGGATGGAGCCGGTGGGCGTGGCGGCGCTGGTCACGCCGTGGAACTTCCCCTGCGCGATGATCACCCGCAAGGCCGCCGCGGCGCTGGCCGCCGGCTGCACGGTGGTGATCCACCCCTCGCACGAGACGCCGTTCTCGGCGCTGGCGCTGGCCGAGCTGGCCGACCGCGCCGGCTTTCCCGCCGGCGTGTTCAACGTCGTCACCGGCATGGCGCCGAAGCTCGTCGGAGCCTGGATGGACGATGTCCGCGTCCGCGCGGTGTCGTTCACCGGTTCGACCGAGATCGGCCGCATGCTCGGCGCGCAGGCGGCGAAAACCGTCAAGCGGGTGGTGATGGAACTGGGCGGCCACGCGCCGTTCATGCTGTTTGCCGACGCCGACATGGAGCTTGCGATCGCCGAGGGAATGAAGGCGAAATTCGCCACCTCCGGCCAGGATTGCCTCGGCGCCAACCGGTTCCTGGTCGAGCGTCCGGTCTACGACGAATTCTGCCGCCGCTTTGCCGAGCGGGCCGCCGCACTCAGCGTCGGCGAGGGCATGACCGATCCGGACATCGGCCCGCTGATGAACGAGAAGGCGGTGGCCAAGCAGGAGGAGCATGTCGCCGACGCGATGGCGAAGGGCGCGAAACTCCTCTGCGGCGGCAAGCGGCACAAGGCCGGCAAGCTGTTCTTCGAGCCGACCGTGCTGATGGATGTGCCCGCGGATGCCCTGATCATGCACGAGGAGACCTTCGGCCCGGTGGCGGCGATCGCAGCCTTCGACAGCGAGGACGAGGCGCTTGCCCGCGCCAATGCCAGCGAGTACGGGCTGATCGCCTATCTGCACACGCAGGACCCGAGGCGGATCTATCGCGCCAGCCGGGCGCTGCAATATGGTATGGTGGCCGTCAACCGCACCAAGATCACCGGCGCGCCGATCCCCTTCGGCGGCATGAAACAATCCGGTCTCGGCCGCGAGGGCGCCCGTCTCGGGATGGCCGCCTTCATGGACGTCAAATATGTCTGCCGCGACTGGGCCTGACATTTCAGAAAGGAAACACGATGCTGACCAATGACCAACTGTCCCAGTGGGACCGGGAGAATTTCTTCCACCCGTCGACCCATCTCGCCCAGCACGCCCGCGGCGAAACGCCGACGCGGGTGATCACCGGCGGCGAGGGCGTGTTCATCGAGGACCGCGACGGCAACAGGCTGCTCGACGCCTTCGCCGGGCTATACTGCGTCAATGTCGGCTACGGCCGCACCGAGATCCAGGAGGCGATCGCCGCCCAGGCCAAGGAGCTGGCCTATTACCACGCCTATGTCGGCCACGGCACCGAGGCCTCGATCACGCTGTCGAAGATGGTCCTCGACCGGGCGCCGAAGAACATGTCGAAGGTCTATTTCGGCCTCGGCGGCTCGGACGCCAACGAGACCAACATCAAGCTCGTCTGGTACTACAACAACATCCTCGGCCGGCCGGAGAAGAAGAAGATCCTGTCGCGCTGGCGCGGCTATCACGGCTCCGGCCTGATGACCGGTTCGCTCACCGGTCTCGAGGTCTTCCACAAGAAGTTCGACCTGCCGCTGCCGATGGTCAAGCACACGATCGCGCCGGACTATTTCCGCCGCGAGGACCGCAGCCAGTCCGAGGCACAGTTCGTCGCCCATTGCGTGAGCGAACTCGAGGCTCTGATCGAGCGCGAAGGCCCAGACACCATCGCCGCCTTCATCGGCGAGCCGGTGCTCGGCACCGGCGGCCTGGTGCCGCCGCCGGCGGGCTACTGGGAAGCCATCCAGACCGTGCTGAAAAAGCACGACATCCTGATGATCGCCGATGAAGTCGTCACCGGCTTCGGCCGCCTCGGCACGATGTTCGGCTCCGACCACTACGGCATCGAATCCGACATCATCACCATCGCCAAGGGCCTGACCTCGGCCTATGCGCCGCTGTCGGGATCGATCATCTCCGACAAGGTGTGGAAGGTGCTGGAGCAGGGCACGGACGAGAACGGCGCCATCGGCCATGGCTGGACCTATTCGGCGCACCCGATCGGGGCTGCCGCGGGCGTCGCCAATCTCAAGCTCATCGATTCGATGGGCCTGGTGGAGAATGCCGGAACCATGGGCAGCTATTTCCGCGAGGCAATGCGCGACGCCGTCGGCGACCATGCCCATGTCGGCGATGTGCGCGGCGAGGGCATGCTCTGCGCCGTCGAGCTGGTCGAGGACAAGACCGACCGGGCGTTCTATGATCCGAGCAAGAAGATCGGGCCGCAGCTGGCCGCGGCCCTGCTCAAGCGCAAGGTGATCGGCCGCGCCATGCCGCAGGCCGACATCATCGGCTTCGCGCCGCCGCTGTGTCTCTCGAAGTCCGAGGCGGATACGGTGGTTGCCGCGATGGCGGAAGCGGTCAGGGAAGTGCTCGGCTGAAAGCCGGCGGTGCTTGCGGCATCCTGGAATGCCCCACCCCACCCGACCCTTCGGGCCACCCTCCCCTGAAAGGGGAGGGAAAACCCGGCGGCGGGCGCGATGGTTTTCCTCCCCCAATTCGGGGGAGGTGTCGGCGGAGCCGACGGAGGGGGCGCGGCCTCGCCTGTTTCGACCATTGCATACCCCCACCCCTAACCCCTCCCCTCAAGGGGGAGGGGGACGGATCGCGTCCGGCCCGGCTCGGTACCCTCAGTGAAGAGAAGGGAAAACCCGACGGCATGGCCGGTGCCGGAAAAACCGGCGGCGAGGCCGGTGAGGCAGTGGTAATAAATCAGCTTCGGGCGCGATGGTTTTCCTCCCCCGAACCGGGGGAGGTGTCGGCGCAGCCGACGGAGGGGGCGTGTGTGCTTACCATGACGGACCGGGATGGCGCTGCCGGCGAAAACCCTGCTAGAACCACGGCGTGGCGGATTTCCGACCGCTGCGATTCCGCCGTGCTTTTGCACGCAGCGCCAACCAGCAGCATGGGACATTCAAATGATTTCGAAAGCCGCAAATGACCTTCGGGCCCGGTCCCTTCGCCGCAGCGCGGTCCGCCGTCTCGCGCCGGTGCTCTGCGCGGCACTGCTTGCCGGAAGCATGCTGGGCGCGCCGGCCTCGGCGGACGAGATCACCCTCGAGCCGGGCGTCATCGATGTCGGCAAATGGGCCGAGGGCATCGCCTTTGACGGGCGGTTCTACTGGGTGGCGGAGAGCGGTCAGCGGAGCGTCGCCAAGATCGAGTACGGCAGCGGTGACCTGATCAAGCACGTCAAGATCGGGCGGCTGCCCACCAGCATGGTGGCGCCGCGCGAGGGCGGCGTCTTTGCGCTGGTGGCGACCGACAAGCTCGTGAGTTCCATTGGCGCGAATGACAAGGTCACCACGCTTGCCAAGCTTGGCGAATGCCCGGACAGGATGATTGCCGGAGACGGCGGCCTGTGGGTTCTGACGCAGCCGGCCTGCAGCTCGGAGAGTTCGCGGGTCATCGGCATCGACGCCCGCACCGGCAAGCAGACGAAATCGAGCAATCTCGGCGAATGGGCGACCTCGCTCGCCGCGATGGGGCTGGAGATCTGGGTCGGTCACGCCCGCGGCGGGCTGGTCAATGTCTATGACAGCCGCACGGCGGAAGTGGGCGACATCACCGTGCCGGGGCTTTCCACCTGGGCCATGGCCTCGAATTCGGCGCATGTGTTTGCGGGAGGCCGGGTCGACGAGAACAACGACGACGGGCTCGTGGTGATGTTCGATCCCGACAGGATGGAGGAGGCGGCGCGCGCCTCGCTGCCGGAAATGGTGATGCAGATGCTTGCCGACGCGGACCATCTGGTGGCGATCGGCGAGAAGGGCACCATCTTCGTGCTGTCGGCACAGACGCTGGACCTGCTGCGGACCATCCGGCTCACGACCGGCGACTACACGGCGCGCGATGTCATCGCGCTCGAGGACAACCTGCTGATCACCTCGAGCATGGCGGCGGGCGAAAACGGCGCGGTGCTTGTCGTCAACGACTGGCGACCGGCCGAGGCGACCGACGCCGTCGATGCCGGATCCGCGTCCGCCACGGCCATCCGCTTCGAACCGGGCGCAAGCAGCGCCGTCGTCAATGGCGGCATCGCGCGCGGCGAGCAGGCCGTCTACACGATCGGCGCCAGCGCGGGCCAGACCATGAGCCTCGACATGCAGTCGATCGAGGACAATGCGGTGTTCCAGATCGAGGCGCCGGACGGAACGCAATTGCCGGGTGCGAGCGATGGCGACGACGCGCGGGTGTGGCGCGGCCCGCTGCCGCTCGACGGCGACTACCGGATCGTCGTCGGCTCCACCCGCGGCGGCGCGTCCTACGAGCTGACGGTGGGCATCCGCTAGCAGAGCGGAGGTCGGGGACGGTTTGCTCTGGTACGGCGCGCCCTCTCTACCGTCGTGCCGGCCCCCGAGCCGGCATCCAGCGGGCTCGCGTCCGCGAGCCGGGGGACTCCTGAGAGTGATCTCGGAAAAAGAAGTCTCTCAAAGCGCGGACGCGCGGGTCTCTGGACCCCGGCTCGGGGGCCGGGGTGACGGTGCCGTGCGAACCCCTGGCTCAGCTGCGTGGCCGGGGGTGGGGGACAGTTTATTTTTGGCATTGTGCCTCATGGCCTGGTGCGGCGGCAAAAGTAAACTGTCCCCGGCATCCGGCGTCAGTCGCCCGAAAGCACCTGCTCGAGCACGCTGACCACCAGCCGGTGGTCGTCGAGTTGCGGCAGGCCGGAGACCGTGACCGTGCCGACGAGACCCGAACCGCGCAGACGCACCGGGAATGAGCCGCCGTGGGGCGAGAACTCGCTGGGGTCCACCATGTATTTCTCTTCCAGCGTGGTGCCCCTGGAGCGGCACAGCTCACCCATATACATAGAACTGCGGCCGAAGCGGTGCACGACGTTGATCTTGCGCCTGATCCATGCCGCGTTGTCGGGCGAGGCGCCCGGCATGGCGGCGTGAAACAGGCATTGGCCGAAGGCGGAGACATCTATGGCGATTGCCAGGGCATCGGCGCGCGCGCGCGACACCAGTTCCAGGCCGATCTGCATGGCAAGGTCATGATCGAAGTGCGCGAACTGGATCCGCTCTTCCTCATCCAGAAGCGATTCAAGTGTCGTCATCTCTTTGCTCACGCCAGTCACTCCGGTCAGGTCACGCTGTGCGGCACCCTAGCGGCAAGCGCGCGGTCATATCAAGCGGCATGCGGGCGCCAATGGCGCCGCGCGGCGCGGCAGCGGCGCTGACCCCGACGCCGGGCCATGGTGAGATCGGCTGTGAGGTTCAGCCAGCGTAAAGCAGGCGGTTGGCGTCGAACTCGGCTTCGAGATTGGGGCGATACTGCACCATGCGATTGCGGCCGCCGGCTTTCGCGCCGTAGAGCGCGATGTCGGCCTTGCTGTAGAAATCGAAGGGATCGTCGGCCTGGTCGGACATGCACAGGCCGAGCGAGACCGTGATCCTGCCGAAGCTGGCGCCGGTCTTCGGGTTCTTCAACGGGGTCCTGGCGATCATCAGACGCAACGCGTCGGCCATGTCCTGGATCGCCTGCGGCTTGGCCGCCATCACCAGAATGGCGAATTCCTCGCCGCCGATGCGCGCGGCGAAGGCGTCCTTGCGCAGCGCGGCCTTGAGGATGGCGGCAACCAGTCCAAGGACCTGATCGCCGACGGCGTGGCCATAGGTGTCGTTGAAGCGCTTGAAATGGTCGATGTCCATGACGATCAGCGCGGTGGCGGCGAGCGGCCTGGCGTCGTTGTAGATCTCGGCCAGCTGTTCGTCGAAGGCGCGGCGATTGGGCAGCCTGGTCAGCGCGTCGGTGTTGGCGATGCGCTTGTATTCGTCGAGTTCCTGCCGGATCCGCCGCATCTCCAGGCTGCTCTCGCCGGCCTGGTCGATGGCGGTCCTGCCATGTTCGACCTTGTCGTCGGTGGAGGCCTGCAAGGCTCCGAGGATGTCGGCCAGGATCCGGGTGCTCGAGGTGCTCTTGGACAGGATGCGCTTGTTGCTCTCCGCCAGGAGCAGCGAATAGCGGCTGATCTCGGCCTGCTGCTCGTCGAGCACGGCCAGCATCGTCTTCGCCTCGGTCTTCAGGTGGTCGAGGGCTGCATCGCTGACTGTCGCCTGGTAGAGATGGGGCAGATGGGCGCGACACAGGGCATCCAGCGCAGCCTGGTCGGAGGGATCGGTCACGCCGTTGAGCGCCAGGGAGAGAGTCGGGTCGGAATTGAGGATCGATTCGTAAATCAATTCGTAGTTGCGCGGCAACGCCGAAATGCCGCGCTTGCGCATGGTGGCAAGAACGACAGTGGCAATGTCCCGCATGTCCGATTTCCTGGCCGTCGCCGCCGCCATCAACTGCCTGCCCCGCTCGTATAACCGTTTTCGCTCATACTCCTAGGGTGAAATGCTTTGCGGATGGTTAAGCTGTCGTTCAAGATCTGACCCTGAGGCCGGCAGCCGCGGAGGGCGCGGGCGGCGGCGCCGCCTGATCAGGCCACCCCGGCGGTTGCCAGCAACACCCGCATGCGCTCCACCGCCAGGTCGGGCCGGGCCAGCGCGCCGGCCCGATCGGCGAGCCGGAAGATCTCGGCATAGTGGACGATTCCGCGGGCCGACTGCATGCCGCCCGGCATGGTGAAATGATCCTGGTGGCCGTTGAGCCAGGCGAGAAAGACAATTCCAGCCTTGTAGTACTGCGTCGGCGCCTCGAAGATCTTTCGCGACAGCGGCACGGTGGGGGCGAGGATGGCGCGGAAGTCGTCCACGTCGCCGCGGGCCAGCGCCGCAAGCGCACTGGAAGCATTGGGCGCGATGGCGTCGAAGATGCCGAGCAGCGCGTGGCTGTGGCCTCGGACATCGCCCTCGATCATCTCGGCATAATTGAAATCGTCGCCGGTGAAGCAGACGACGCCTTCGGGCAGGCGGTCGCGCAGCGCGATCTCCTTGCCCGCCTCGAGCAGCGAGATCTTGATGCCGGCGACCTTGCCGGGATGGGCATTGATGATGGACAGCACCGTTTCCAGCGTGTCCTCGAAGCGGTCGGCGCCCCAGTAACCGGCCAGTTGCGGATCGAACATGTCGCCCAGCCAGTGCAGGATCACCGGCTCGCGTGCCTGGGAGAGAATGCGACCATAGACATGGCGGTAGTCGTCGGCGGAGCGGGCAAGCCGGGCGAGCGCGCGGCTTGCCATTACGATCGTGCGGCCGCCGCAGGATTCGATGACCTCGAACTGGGTTTCGTAGGCGGCGATGACATCGTCGAGCGACCGGGCCGAAACCGGGTCGAGATGATCGGTGCCGGCGCCGCAGGCGATGCCGGCGCCGGAGACGGACCGCGATTCGGCCACCGAGCGTCGGATCAGTTCGGCTGCCTGCTCCCAGTTCACGCCCATGCCGCGCTGGGCGGTGTCCATCGCCTCGGCGACAGAGAAGCCGAGGCTCCAGAGATGATGCCGGAAGGCAAGGGTGGCGTCCCAGTCGATGGCAGCATGGCCCCAGGGCGTGCGCTCGGCGAAGGGGTCGGAGACGACATGGGCGGCGGCATAGGCCTGGCGGTTGAAGCGGGGCGGGTTCGCGGGCAGCGTCGGTGGCGTACCAGTGAGCGCGTAGGGGCTCAGCGAACGGTCGTGGCCGGGCAGGGACAGGGTCTGGCGCATCGGAATCCTCCTCGGAATTTTCTCCAGATACATTGGAACGTTCCAATTATCAAGCCGGGCCGGGCCCCAAAATCCGTCCATGTTCCGGCGCATGGCGCCCACGGACAGGCTCGGATTTCGCAGAATGGCCAGTAAAACATATGTGAAACAGCATTCCTATCGAAGCTGAGTCCGGATGCGCGGCAATTTGCGTCCGTGTCACGCAAGGTCGAAATTTTGCCATCCCCCGTTGACAGTATTGGAACGTTCCAATTATGCTTGCCGGCAACAGGGAGGAGACATCCGGATCATGGCCGAAGGACGCGTTACCGTCATTGACATAGCCAGGGCCGCCGGCGTCTCCAAATCGACGGTGTCGCTGGTGCTGCAGGGCAGTTCCTCGGTCAAGGAGGAGACGCGCAACCGCATCAACGCGGCCATCCGAGACCTCGGTTATGTCTACAACCGCGGGGCGGCGACGCTGCGCCAGACCGGTTCGCGCTCCAAGATCATCGGTGTCATCGTCAATGATCTGACCAACAGCTTCTTTGCCGAACTCGCCGTCGGCATCGACATGGTGGTGCAGTCGGCGGGCTATGTGCAGTTCCTTTCCAGCTGCGCCGAGAACCCCGACCGGCAGCAGGAACTGATCGGGTCGATGCGCGAGCACGGCATCTCCGGTCTGATCATCTGCCCGGCGCGGGGCACCCAGGCGTCCGACTTCAAGGCACTGGAATCGAGCGGCATTCCGGTGGTGGTGGCGGTGCGCAACCTGCCCGGCACCAAGGCTTCGACGCTGATGTCGGCCAATGCGGTGGGCACGCGCGCCGCAACCCAGCACCTGCTGTCGCTCGGCCACCGCCGCATCGCCTTTCTCGGCGGATTCTCCGACATGGCGGTCTTCGACGAGCGCACCGGCGGCTATCGCGACGCCCTGCGGGAGGCCGGAATCCAGGTCGATGACGAGCTGGTCATCAACGCGCCGTCCTCGCGCGCCGGCGGGGTAGAGGCCATCGGCCGGGCGCTGGCGGTGGCGGAACGGCCGACGGCGGCGGTTTGTCTCAACGACGCGGTGGCCTTCGGGGTCTGCGACGGGCTCAGGGCGCGGCGGCTGGAGCCGGGCGCGGATTTCGCCGTTGTCGGCTTCGACGACGTGATCGAGGCCAAGACCGCGGTGCCGGCGCTGACCACGGTGTCGGTCGACCCGCAGGGCATGGGGCGCCGAGCAGCGACGCTGCTGCTCAAGCAGATCAATTCGAATTCCAGCGAGGGCGAGGCGGTGACAACGGCCGTTCGCCTGGTGGTGCGGGAGAGTTCGGGCAAGGCAATCAACGTGAGACAGGAAATGGCATGATGACGCGATGGGGACTGATCGGGGCGAGCACGATCGCCAGGGAATGGGTCATCGGTGCCATCCGCGCCACGGGCGGCGAGGTGGTGTCGGTGATGAGCTCGAATGCCGACCGCGCCAAGACCTATGCCGCGGAAAACGGCATTGCCAAGCCACTCACTTCGCTCGAGGACCTGGTGAACGATCCGGAGATCGACGCCGTCTACATCTCCACCACCAACGAGTTGCACCGAGACCAGGCGCTGGCGGCGATCGCCGCGGGCAAGCATGTCTATTGCGAGAAGCCGCTGGCGCTGTCGCTGTCAGACGCCCGCGCCATGGTCGAGGCGGCGCGCGACAAGGGGGTGCAGTTCGGCACCAACCATCATCTGCGCAATGCCGGCAGCCACGGCGCCATGCGCGACGCGATTGCCTCGGGCGCAATCGGCACGCCGCTGGCGGCGCGCGTGTTCCACGCCGTCTACCTGCCGCCGCATCTGCAGGGCTGGCGGCTCGACAAACCGGATGCCGGTGGCGGCGTCATTCTCGACATCACCGTGCATGACGCCGACACGCTGCGCTTCGTGCTGGGCGACGATCCTGTGGAAGCCGTTGCCATGAGCCAGTCCGCTGGCATGGGCCAGTCGGGGCTCGAGGATGGGGTGATGGGCGTGATGCGCTTCAAGTCGGGCGTCATTGCCCAGTTTCACGACGCCTTCACCACCAAATATGCCGAAACAGGCTTCGAGGTGCATGGCACCGAGGGCTCGCTGATCGCCCGCAACGTCATGACCCAGCAGCCGGTCGGCAGTGTCACGCTGCGCAACGCCGAAGGCGAGCGTGAACTCACATTCTCCGGCCGCAATCTCTACGAGACGGCGCTCGAAAAATTTCATGCAGCCATCGAGGGCCGCGGCCGGCCCGCCGCCAGCGGCGAGGACGGCGTCTGGTCGCTCGCCACCGGTCTTGCCGTGGTCGAAGCCGCGCGCAGCGGCACCACCGTCAAGATCGAGCCGGGGCTGTGAGCGCATGAGCAAGGTCATCTCTCCCGCCGATGCGGCCAGCCTGATCCCCGACAATGCAGTCGTCTCCGTGTCCTCGTCGAGCGGGCTTGGCTGTCCGGACCTGATGCTGAAGGCCATCGGCGAGCGCTTCGAGGCGAGCGGCCATCCGCGCGATCTGACCACGCTGCACCCGATCGCAGCCGGCGACATGAGCGGCATCAAGGGCATCGACCACATCGCCAGGGCAGGGCTGTTGAAGCGCATCATCGGCGGCTCCTATCCGTCCGGCCCGTCGACGTCCGAGCCGCCGCTGATCTGGCAGATGATCGGCGCCAACGAGATCGCCGCCTACAACGTGCCCTCGGGCATCCTGTTCGACATGCACCGGGAAGCGGCGGCCAAGCGGCCGGGCGTGCTGACCAAGGTCGGGCTCGAGACATTCGTCGATCCGGACCGCCAGGGCTGCGCCATGAACGAGCTCGCAGCGGCGGCGCCGCTGGTCGAGAAGGTCGAGTTCGACGGGGAGACGTGGCTCTATTTCAAGGCGATCGCGCCGCAGGTGGCGATCATCCGCGCCACCACCGCCGACGAGGAAGGCAATCTCACCTATGAGCACGAGGGCGCCTATCTCGGCGGCCTCGACCAGGCGCTGGCGGCGCGCAACAATGGCGGCATCGTCATCGCCCAGGTCAAGCGGGTGACCAAGTCGGGCTCGCTGAAGCCACACGACGTCCGCGTGCCGGGCATGCTGGTCGATTACGTCATCGTCGATCCGGAGCAGAAGCAGACGACGCAGACGCAATACGACCCGGCGATCTCAGGCGAGATCTTCCGGCCATTGAGCAGCTTCCGGGTGCCGGAGTTCAATGTCCAGAAGGTGATCGCCCGGCGCGTGGCGCAGGAACTGGAAACGGGCAGCGCGGTCAATCTCGGCTTCGGCATCTCGGCCAATGTGCCGCGGATCCTGATCGAGGAAGGCCTGCACGGGTCGGTGACCTGGGTGATCGAGCAGGGCGCCGTGGGGGGGATCCCGCTCCTCGACTTCGCCTTCGGCTGTGCCTCGAACGCCGACGCCTTCATGCCGTCGCCCTACCAGTTCACCTACTTCCAGGGCGGCGGCTTCGATGCCTCGCTGCTCTCCTTCCTCGAGATCGGCGCAGACGGTTCGGTCAATGTCTCGAAGCTGTCGTTCCGGCCGCATGTCACCGCCGGAGCCGGGGGCTTCGTCGACATCACCGCGCGGGCGAGGAAGATCGTCTTCTCCGGCATGTTCAATGCGGGGGCAAAGCTTTCCGTCGCCGACGGCAGGCTGACGATCGACAAGGAAGGCAAGCTCAAGAAGCTGGTCGCCGAGGTGGAACACGTCACCTTCTCCGGCCCGCGCGCGGTGCTGCAGGGGCAGGACATCACCTATGTCACCGAGCGCTGCGTCATGCGGCTGACGCCGAACGGCGTGATGGTCACCGAGATTGCGCCGGGCATGGATCTTGAGCGCGACGTGCTCGATCAGGCGGATTTCCCGCTTCTGGTTTCCGAAAACCTCAAGACCATGGATGGGGCGCTGTTTGCCGAGCCGCCGATGGGGCTCAGACTGCCGGTCAAGCCGCGCCGCACATTGCCGGGAAGGCGGCCATGACTGATCCGCGTCTGACCATCGGCATCGAAGGCCCGGTTGCGATCCTTGCGATCGATCGCACAGACAAGGCCAATGCGCTCGACATCGGGATGCTGAAGCTCCTGGCCGCCGCCTGCGACGAGATCGACGCCAATCCGGCCATTCGCGTCGCTATCCTGACCGGCACCGGCAAGGCGTTCTCCGCCGGCGGCGACATCAGGGCCTGGGCCGGGATGACGCCGCAGGATTTCGGCCATTCCTGGGTGCGCTTCGGTCACCGGGTGTTCGAGCGGCTGGCGACGCTGCGCATGCCGCTGATCGCCGCCATCAACGGCCATGCGCTGGGCGGCGGGCTGGAACTGGCAGCCTGCGCCGATATCCGCATAGCCGAAACTCAGGTCCGCATCGGAATGCCGGAGACGAGCCTCGGCATGGTGCCGGGCTGGTCGGGCACGCAACGGCTCAGCGGCCGTTTCGGGGCGCAGATCATCCGGCGCATGGTGCTGGGCGGCGAGGTGTTTTCCGCCGACGAGGCGCTGGCACTCGGACTGGTTGACGCGGTGGCCGGGACCGGTGCGGCGCTTGAGGCGGCGAAGACCTATGCGGCGCGGATCGCGTCGCGCGGGCCGGCGGCCATCGAGATCTCCAAGCTGATGCTGGCCATCAGCTCGGGCGAAGACAATGGCGCCGCAGTCGAGGCGCTGGGATCGATCCTGGCCGCCGGAACCGGCGATCTCAAGGAGGGCGTAGCGGCATTTTCGGCCAAGCGCCCGGCGAATTTCAAGGGAGAATGGTTGTGAGTATCCAGATCCGGCCGGCGGCGATCGCCGGGCTCAAGGTTCGCGAATTCGAGATGCTGATCGACGGCCGGTGGACCGGCGGGCAGGGCGGCATCATCGAGCGCGTCGCCCCCGGCCACGGGGTCACGGTCAGCCGCTACCAGGCCGCCACCGAGCTTGACGCCAATCGCGCCATTGCCGCCGCCCGCACCGCCTTCGACACCGGGCCGTGGCCGCGCATGACCGGGGCCGAGCGGTCCAACACGCTGCTGCGCGTGGCCGACCTGATCGCCGCCAATGCCGAAGAGCTGGCCTGGTTTGACGCGGTGGAGGCAGGCAAGCCGATCGCGCAGGTGCGCGGCGAACTCGGCGGCGCCGTCGATATCTGGCGCTATGCCGCAGCCCTTGCCCGCGACCTGCACGGCGAGAGCTACAACACGCTCGGCGACGGTACGCTCGGCGTGGTGCTGCGCGAGGCCATCGGCGTGGTCTCGATCATCACGCCATGGAATTTCCCGTTCCTGATTGTCAGCCAGAAGCTGCCCTTCGCGCTGGCCGCCGGCTGCACGGCGGTGGTCAAACCGTCGGAACTCAGCTCCGGCTCGACGCTGCTCCTGGGCAGATTGCTGATCGAGGCCGGCATTCCGGCGGGCGTCGTCAACATCATCACCGGCACCGGTGCGGCCGTCGGTTCACTGATGACCAGCCACCGCGATGTCGACATGGTCTCCTTCACCGGGTCGACCGGCGTCGGCAAGCTCACCATGCGCAATGCTTCGGAAACGCTCAAGAAGGTATCGCTGGAGCTGGGCGGCAAGAACCCGCAGATCGTCTTTGCTGACGCCAATCTCGAGGAATTCGCCGATGCGGCGGTGTTCGGCGCCTTCTTCAATGCCGGCGAGTGCTGCAATGCCGGCTCGCGGCTGATCCTGCACCGGTCGATTGCCGAAGAGGCGATCGCGCGCATCGCGACGCTGTCGGCCAAGGTCAGGGTCGGCGATCCGCTCAATGACGAGACCCAGGTCGGCGCCATCATCACGCCGATGCATTTCGACAAGGTGACCAATCACGTGGCCGCCGCCGAGGCGGCAGGCGCGGGCATTGCCTTCGGCGGCGGCGGGCTCGATCTCGGCATGGGCCAGTTCATGGCGCCGACCATCGTCTCCGGCGTGACGCCCGACATGGCGATCGCGCGCGAGGAAGTGTTCGGGCCGGTGCTCTCGGTGCTGACCTTCGACACCCTCGACGAGGCGGTTCATATCGCCAATGATGTCGATTACGGATTGTCGGCTGGTGTGTGGAGCGCCGCCATGGACAATTGTCTCGGCGTCGGCCGCCGGGTGCGTGCCGGCACGGTGTGGATGAACACCTTCATGGACGGCGCCTCGGAGCTGCCCTTCGGCGGTTACAAACAGTCCGGCCTCGGCCGCGAACTGGGCCGTCACGCGGTGGAGGATTATACCGAAACCAAAACGCTGAACATGCATATCGGCGCTCGCAGCACTTGGTGGGTGCAGCGATGACCCTGCTTTCCGACACCAGGGCTGGCGGACTGCGTGACCGCTTCGGTTCAGGCGCCGGGAATGGAGAATTGCGGCGGCTGCAGGTCCTGCAGGCTGTCACCCTGCGCGCCGCCAATACGGCCGAGCAGGAACTTGCCCATCTGTTCGCCGGCAGCACTCAGGTCTTCGTAGATGACATCGACCTTGGGCTGGATATGGCCCAGGAGCCGCGAGGTCTGCTTGGCGACCATGTCGTATTCGCAGCCGAGCGTCAGCCCGTGATCGCTCATGCCGGTGATGGTGGCGAGCGCCGAGACCTCGCCCGGGCAGATGAAGCCGTCGGGCAGGTCGGGCAGCGCGGCACGGCGGCGCATGAAATCGTGGATCCTGTCCACCGGACTGTCGAGGTCGATCTCGTCCGGGATCTCGTATCCGGCACCCGATTCGCGCACCGCCGTCATGAAGCCGTAGAGCATGTGCTGGAAGAAGGTGAGGCGCCGGGGCGGCAGCAGGATCATCAGCTTGCGGCGGCCCTTGGCGATCAGCCGGCGGCCGGCCTCGAAGGCGAAGGCGAAATTGTCATAGTCGACATAGGGATGCGGGGTGGAAAATTCCGTTCGGCCATGGGTGACGAAGGGCAGGCCGCTTTCCAGCAGCAGCCGCACGCGGGGGTCGAACGGCTCGGTGCGCGACAGGATGAGGCCGTCGGCCATGCGGTTGCGCAGGATGTAGTTGACCGCATCGACATTGGCGCCATCGAGGAAGTTCGGCGTGACGATGATGTGGTAGGGCGTCGGCTGCAGCGCGCGAGCCAGCCCGTGCATCAGCGAGGTGGCAAAGCCGAGGATTTCCTCATGCGGGTCGAGCAGCACGCTGATGACGTTGGTCCGGCCGGTCTTGAGGCGCTGGGCGGCGCGGTCGGGGAGATAGCCGATCTCGGCGGCGACCTCCTGGACGCGCTTGCGGGTGCCGGCCGAGATCTGCGGCGCGTCGCTGAGCGCGCGGGACACCGTGGTCACGGCCAGTCCGGTGATCGCCGCTATGGTGCGCAGCGTCGGCTTGGCGGATGTCCGCCCGGCAGCCGCCGGCGGATGGATCTCTGGATTGTCACGCACGCGCTCGGGCTTCCTCTTCGGCCGCATGGACCATCGGCCCCGGACGTTAGCCGGGAATGGGTAAGCAGGCAATGTCCGAATGAAAACGTTGCAAACACGACAAGGCGCCCCGCATTGGCGCCTTCGCATGCGCACAAATGCGGAATGTTTCATACATTGCGACGCATTGCGAAGGTTTGCGACGAGCACGGAGACAGCTTGACTTGGGCAAATTTGTAACGTTTTAAATTGGTCCAGCGGCTCAGGCCGTGTGGAAGGATATTCGCCGTCACTGGGACGGCGGGATCGAAAGGCCGATGGTCTCATCTGCCTGATGCAACTTGCTAACGGGAGGAAACGATGCGCAAGTTTTTGACAACGACTGCAATGGCAACCCTGATGATGGGCTTCGGCGGCTTCGCCGCTCACGCCGAGGAAACCGTCGAGGTGCTGCACT
This sequence comes from Hoeflea marina, assembly GCF_003182275.1. Lineage (GTDB taxonomy): Bacteria > Pseudomonadota > Alphaproteobacteria > Rhizobiales > Rhizobiaceae > Hoeflea > Hoeflea marina. The sequence continues at coordinate 1,391,336 of NZ_QGTR01000001.1, read as the reverse complement.
GGTGGACGTCGGGCGGCGAAGCCGCCGCTCTCGACGTGCTCAAGAAGGATCTTGAAAGCAAGTCCATTTCCTGGGTCGACATGCCGGTGGCCGGCGGTGGCGGCACCGAGGCCATGACCGTGCTCCGCGCCCGCGTCACGGCCGGCAACGCGCCGACCGCCGTGCAGATGCTCGGCTTCGACATTCTCGACTGGGCCAAGGAAGGCGCTCTCGGAAATCTCGACGACGTGGCCGCCAAGGAGAACTGGGACACCGTGATCCCCACCGCGCTGCAGCAATTCTCCAAGTATGACGGACACTGGATCGCGGCACCGGTCAACGTGCACTCGACCAACTGGGTGTGGATCAACAAGGCGGCCCTCGACAAGGCCGGCGGCAAGCAGCCCGAAAGCTGGGAAGAGCTGGTGGCGCTCCTCGACAAGTTCAAGGAGCAGGGCATCACGCCGGTCGCCCATGGCGGCCAGCCCTGGCAGGACGCAACCATCTTCGACGCCGTCGTGCTCTCGCTCGGCAACGATTTCTACAAGCAGGCCTTCATCGATCTCGACCCGGCAGCGCTGGGATCGGACAAGATGAAGGAAGCCTTCGACCGCATGACCAAGCTTCGCTCCTATGTCGACGACAACTTCTCGGGCCGCGACTGGAATCTCGCCTCGGCCATGGTCATCGAAGGCACGGCCGGCGCGCAGTTCATGGGCGACTGGGCCAAGGGCGAATTCGTGAAGGCCGGCAAGGTGCCGGGCGAGGACTTCGTCTGCATGCGCTTCCCGGGCACGCAAGGATCGGTGACCTTCAACTCCGACCAGTTCGCGATGTTCAAGGTGGCCGACGAGAAGGTGCCGGCGCAGCTGGTGATGGCGTCCGCCATCGAGAACCCGACCTTCCAGTCGGCGTTCAACGTCGTCAAGGGTTCGGCGCCGGCGCGCACCGACGTCTCCGACGAAGCCTTCGACGCCTGCGGCAAGAAGGCCATCGCCGACCTCGCCGAAGCCAATACCGACGGTTCGCTGTTCGGCTCCATGGCCCACGGCCACGCCAATCCGGCGTCGGTGAAGAACGCCATCTATGACGTCGTGACCCGCCAGTTCAACGGCGACATGTCGTCCGAGGAAGCCGTCACCGAACTGGTGGCAGCGGTTGCCGCCGCGCAGTAAGCGCGCCTGACATCGTCGGGGCGCGCGCCGATTTCGCCGCGCGCCCCGCAACCAGACACGTGCCAGACAAGTGAATGCCGGGGAGGGATCATGGACAACCGCAGCAGGCTACAGGAACTCCTGCCGAAGATCGTGCTGGCGCCGTCGCTGATCGTGGTGCTGATCTTCGTCTACGGATTCATCGCCTATACCGGCTTTCTGTCGATGACGGATTCCAAGATGCTGCCGTCCTACGGCTTCGTCGGGCTGAGCAACTATTCCAAGCTCTGGGCGCTGCCGCACTGGTGGCGGGCGATCTCCAACCTCGCCATCTTCGCCTCGCTCTACATCGTCATTTCCTCGGTGCTGGGACTGGGGCTGGCGATCCTGCTCGACCAGAAGATCCGCGCCGAAGGCCTGCTCAGGCCGATCTATCTCTACCCGATGGCGCTGTCCTTCATCGTCACGGGGACTGCGTGGAAATGGTTTCTCGACCCCGGCATCGGACTCGAGAACACCATGCATCTGTGGGGCTGGGACAGTTTCTCCTTCACCTGGATCAAGGACCGCAACTACGCCATCTACTGCGTCGTCATCGCCGCCGTCTGGCAGTCGTCGGGCTTCGTGATGGCGATGTTCCTGGCTGGCCTGCGCGGCGTCGACAACGAGATCATCAAGGCGGCGCAGATCGACGGCGCCTCCACGGTCACCGTCTACCGGCGGATCATCATTCCGATGATGCGGCCGGTGTTCCTGTCGGCCTTCGTGGTGCTCGCGCATCTGGCGATCAAGGCCTACGACCTGGTGGTGGCGCTGACCGGCGGCGGACCCGGGCAGGCGACCGAACTGCCGGCCACCTTCATGTATTCCTACACCTTCACCCGCAACCAGATGGGCATCGGCGCCTCCTCGGCGATCATCATGCTGGCGATGATCTTCTCGATCATCATCCCCTATCTCTATTCCGAACTGCGCGGGGAGAAACGTCCATGAGCGGCTCCAACACATCCAACGCCATCAGCCACGACCGGCTGACGCGGGCGGCGATCTACGCGGCGCTGATCCTGTTTGCGGTCTATTACCTGCTGCCGCTCTACGTGATGCTGGTCAATTCGGTGAAGCCGCTCGAGGAAATCCGCCAGGGCGGAATGCTCAACCTGCCCCGCGAATGGACCATCGAGCCATGGCTGACGGCCTGGTCGACGGCGCAGATCGGCGTGCAGCCCACGGGCCTCAGGCCGTTCTTCATCAACTCGCTGCTGATGGTGGTGCCCGCCGTGGCGATCTCCACGGTGGTGGGCGCGCTCAACGGCTACGTGCTGACCAAATGGCGCTTCCGCGGCTCGGGCATCATCTTCGGGCTGCTGCTCCTGTCCTGCTTCATCCCGTTCCAGATCGTGCTGATCCCGATGGCGCGGATCCTCGGCATGCTCGGCATCGCCGGCACGGTCGGCGGGCTGATCCTGGTGCATGTGGTCTACGGCATCGGATTCACGACGCTCTATTTCCGCAACTACTACGAGGCGTTTCCGACCGAACTGGTACGGGCGGCGCAGATCGACGGCGCGAGCTTCTTCCAGATCTTCGGACGCATCCTGCTGCCCTCGTCGGGACCGATCATCGTCGTCTCGGTGATCTGGCAGTTCACCAACATCTGGAACGACTTCCTTTTCGGCGCCTCATTTTCCGGCGCCGATTCGACCCCGATGACGGTGGCGCTGAACAATCTCGTCAGCTCGTCCACCGGGGTGAAGGAATACAATGTCCACTTCGCCGGCGCGATCCTCGCCGCCCTGCCCACCCTCATCGTTTACGTCGTCTCCGGGCGGTATTTCGTGCGCGGCCTGATGGCCGGCGCCGTGAAAGGTTAGACCATGTCATTTCTCAGGATCGAACATCTGCGCAAATCCTACGGATCGCTGGAGATCCTCAAGGACATCAGCCTGGAAATCGAGGAGGGCGGCTTTCTCGTTCTCGTCGGACCGTCGGGCTGCGGCAAGTCCACACTGCTCAACTCGATCGCCGGGCTGGAACCGATCACCTCGGGCGACATCCTGATCAACGACAAGTCGGTGGTGGGGCTGCATCCCTCCAAGCGCGACATCGCCATGGTGTTCCAGTCCTACGCGCTCTATCCGAACATGACGGTGGGCGGAAACATCGCCTTCGGCATGGAGATCCGCGGCGTGCCCAAGGAAGAGCGCGAGGCCTCGATCCAGCGCGTGGCCGACATGCTGCAGATCGGGCACCTGCTCGACCGCAAGCCGAGCCAGCTCTCCGGCGGCCAGCGCCAGCGCGTCGCCATGGGCCGGGCGCTGGTGCGCGACCCGCAGGTCTTCCTGTTCGACGAGCCGCTGTCCAATCTCGACGCCAAGCTGCGCATCGACATGCGCACCGAGATCAAGCGGCTGCATGCGCGGATGGGGACAACCATCGTCTATGTGACGCATGACCAGGTGGAGGCGATGACGCTGGCGACCAGGATCGCGGTGCTGAAGGACGGCATCCTGCAGCAGTTCGGCTCGCCGTCGGAGATCTACAACAATCCGGAGAATGTCTTCGTTGCCGATTTCATGGGCTCGCCGGCCATGAACCTGCTCACCGCCCGCGTCGAGGCCGACGGCAGCGCGCTGCGGGTGTCGCTTGCCCGCGACGGGGGCGAGCCGCTCAGGCTTTCGATCCCCAACGCGCCGTCGGGCCTGTCGAACTACGCGGGCAAGGAGGTCCTGTTCGGCATCCGGCCCGAGGCGCTGACCGACATGGACGGCGCCGACCGCAATGCGGGTTCCATCGGCGAGGGCGACTGCCTGATCGAGGTGGTGGAACCCGCCGGCTCCGACACCTTCGCCGTCACCAGGCTCGGAGGCAAGGAAGTCGTCGCCCGGCTGCGCGCGGATGCCGACATCCGCGCCGGCGAGACCTCGCGGCTGGCGTTCAACCTCGACAAGGTGGTCTATTTCGATCCCAAGACCGAACAACGGATCCGCTGAGGCAATCGATGATGCAGCCCGACATCGTCATCATCGGTTCCGGCATCGGCGGCGCCACCGTCGCCTCGGGCCTCGCCGCCTCGGGCGCCAGCATCGTCATCCTGGAGGCGGGCGGGCACATCGCCGACCTGCCGGTGAACCGCGACCAGCGGGCGATCTTCCAGCGCGGCCATTTCCGCCCGAAGGAATTCTGGCACGAACACGGCGGTGCTGCCTTCAATCCCGGCAACTACTACAATGTCGGGGGCAATTCGAAGTTCTACGGCGCGGTGCTCTATCGCTACCGGCGCGAGGATTTCGCCGAGATGCAGCATCTCGAAGGCGTCTCGCCGGCCTGGCCGTTCGCCTACGAGGAACTGGAACCCTGGTACTCGAAGGCGGAGCAACTCTTCAACGTTCGCGGCGCGCTGGGCGAGGACCCGAGCGAGCCTGTGCATTCGAGCCCCTATCCGTACCCGCCGGTCCCCGAAGAGCCTGCCATCGCCAGGGTGCGTGCTCGGCTGAAGGCCAACGGGCTGCACCCGGCGTCGCTGCCGCTCGGGGTCGACATCGACCGCTGGATGGCCAAGGCGAAGACGCCGTGGGATGCGCATCCGAACTCGGACGACGGCAAGATGGACGCGGAGACCACGGCGCTGGCCGCGGCGCTCAAGCACGCCAATGTCAGCCTCGTCACCCATGCGCGGGTCACGGGCCTGGTGTCGGGCGAGGACGGCAGAACGATCAAGTCGGTGCGCTACATCAAGGACGGGGTCGAGGAGAGCCTGTCGCCGAAGCTGGTGATCCTGTCGGCGGGTGCCGTGCAATCGGCAGCGCTGCTGCTGCGCTCTGCCGACGCACGCCACCCCAACGGGCTCGCCAACGGCTCCGACCAGGTCGGGCGCAACTTCATGAACCACAATTCCAGCGCGGTGATCGCATTGTCGCCGTCCTACCGCAACGACTCGATTTACCAGAAGACCTTCGGCCTCAACGACTACTACCTCTCCGATGGCGCCGGCGGGCCGCCGCTCGGAAACATCCAGCTGCTCGGCCGGGTGTCGGGCGCGATCCTGAAGGCCAACATGCCGTATGTGCCGGAGGTCCTGCTCGACGCGATCTCGGCGCATGCGATCGATTTCTACACCATCACCGAGGACCTGCCGCATCCCGAAAGCCGGGTCAGCGTCGACGGCGAACGCATCGTGCTCAAATGGACGCGCACCAACTGGCAGTCGCATCTCAGGCTGGTGGCAAGGCTGAAGGCGGATCTGAAGGCCGCCGGCTTCCCGCTGGTGCTGTCGCGCTCCTTCGACAAGCGCACGCCTTCGCACCAGTGCGGCACGGTGCGGATCGGCCTTGACGCGGCGACGTCGCCGCTCGACGTCCATTGCCGCGCCTTCGAGCACCCGAACCTGTTCGTCGTCGACGCCTCGTTCCTGCCGACATCGGCGGCCGTCAACCCGGCGCTGACCATCGCCGCCCAGGCGCTGCGCGTGGCCGATCACATCACCCGCGAGGATTTGCGCGCATGACCGAAGCCGCACGCCCTATCGCCATCGTCACCGGCGGTCGTCGCGGCATCGGCCTCGGCATCGTCCGGGCGCTGGCGCAGTCCGGCTTCGATATTGCCATCACCGGGCTTGAGGACAGCGATGCTGAATCCTCGAGCCTCATCGACGAGCTGGGGGACATCGGCGCCAGCGCGATCTATGTGCAGTCGGATCTCGCCGATCTCGCCGGCCACCAGCGGGTGGTGGATCTCGTCACCGGGTCGCTGGGGCCGATCGCATGCCTCGTCAACAATGCCGGCATGGCCTCGGTGGTGCGCGGCGATTTCCTCGAGATGAAGCCGGAGAACTTCGACCGGATCCTCTCGGTCAATCTGCGCGGCACGGTGTTCTTCACCCAGGCGGTGGCGCGGTCGATGCTCGCCGGTGGGGCCGGGACCGCGCGCAGCATCATCACCATCTCGTCGGTGTCGGCGGAAATGGCGTCACCCGACCGCATCGACTACTGCATCTCCAAGGCCGCGCTCGCGGCTTTCAGCCGGAGCCTGGCGCTCAGGCTGGCCGAGCCCGGCATCGCGGTGTTCGAGATCCGGCCCGGCATCATCCGCTCGGACATGACGGCGAAGGTGTCGGAGAAATATGACCGGCTCATCGGCGAGGGCCTGGTGCCCGCGGGGCGCTGGGGCGAGGCGGAGGATGTCGGCAAGGCGGTGGCGGCACTCGCCGGCGGGGCCTTCGCGTTCTCCTCGGGTTCGGTGATCCATGTCGACGGCGCGCTGTCGGTTTCCAGGCTCTAGCAACGGTGTATCCATGACGATGGACTACGACTACATCATCACCGGCGGCGGGCCGGCCGGTTGCGTGCTGGCCAACCGGCTCTCCGAAGACCCCGACGTGCGGGTGCTGCTGCTGGAAGCCGGCGGGCGCGACTGGAATCCGCTGTTCCACATGCCGGCGGGCTTCGCCAAGATGACCAAGGGCGTCGGCAGCTGGGGCTGGGAGACGGTGCCGCAGAAACACATGAAGGGCCGGGTGCTGCGCTACACCCAGGCCAAGGTGATCGGTGGCGGGTCGTCCATCAACGCCCAGCTCTACACCCGCGGCAATGCGGCGGACTACGACCTCTGGGCGCGCGAGGACGGCTGCGAGGGCTGGGACTACCGCTCGGTGCTGCCCTATTTCAAGCGAGCCGAGGACAACCAGCGCTTTGCCGACGACTACCATGCCTATGGCGGCCCGCTCGGCGTCTCGATGCCGGTCTCGGCGCTGCCGATCTGCGACGCCTATATCCGCGCCGGCCAGGAACTCGGCATTCCCTACAACCACGATTTCAACGGCAGACAGCAGGCGGGCGTCGGCTTCTACCAATTGACCCAGCGCAACCGTCGCCGCTCCTCGGCCTCGCTCGGCTATCTCTCGCCGATCCGCGACCGCAAGAATCTCACCGTGAAGACCGGGGCGCGGGTGAGCCGCGTCCTGCTTTCGGGCAACCGAGCGACCGGCGTCGAGGTCGTCACCTCGCGCGGTGCCGAGAGCATTCGCGCGACACGCGAAGTGCTGGTCACCTCCGGCGCCATCGGCTCGCCGAAACTGTTGATGCAGTCGGGCATCGGACCGGCCGATCACCTGCGGGCAGCCGGGGTGGTGGTGAAGCACGATCTGGCTGGCGTCGGCTCCAACCTGCAGGACCATCTCGACCTGTTCGTCATCTGCGAATGCACCGGCGACCACACCTACGACAACGTGGCGAAACTGCACCGGACGCTGTGGGCGGGGCTCGAATATGTGCTGTTCCGTTCGGGGCCGGTGGCGTCGTCGCTGTTCGAGACCGGCGGCTTCTGGTACGCCGATCCCGACGCGCGCTCACCCGACATCCAGTTCCATCTCGGTCTCGGCTCCGGCATCGAGGCCGGCGTGGCGCGGCTCAGGAACGCCGGCGTGACGCTCAATTCCGCCTATCTGCATCCGCGCTCGCGCGGCACGGTGCGGCTCGCCTCCGCCGATCCCGCCGCAGCCCCGCTGATCGACCCGAACTACTGGTCCGATCCGCATGACCGCAGGATGTCGATCGAGGGGCTGAAGCTGGCGCGCGAGATCATGCAGCAGGCGGCACTCAAGCCCTACGTGATGGCGGAGCGTCTGCCGGGCCCGTCTGTGATGAGCGACGACGAGCTGTTCGACTATGGCTGCGCCAATGCCAAGACCGACCACCACCCGGTCGGCACCTGCAGGATGGGGACCGGGCCGGACGCCGTGGTCGGGCTCGATCTCAAGGTGCACGGGCTCGAGGGCTTGCGGGTCTGCGACAGCTCGGTGATGCCTAGGGTGCCATCCTGCAACACCAACGCGCCGACCATCATGGTGGGCGAGAAGGCCGCCGACATGATCCGCGGCCTGCCGCCGCTGCCGTCGGCGATCTTCACCCACGAGCGCAACGACACCCGGCCGCGCAGCCGCTCGACCGTTTCCTAGGAGATTCCGATGATCCGCCACTGTGTCTTCATCCGCTTCAAGCCGGACATCGACCGTGCCACGCGCGACGGCTTGTTCGCCGAGATCGCCGATCTCAGGCAGGCGCTGCCTGGGATCGCCGCGGTGCATGTCGGCGCCAACATCAGCCCCGAAACAGGCATGGACAAGGGCTATGCCGACGGCTTCATCGTCGACTTCGATACGGCCGAGGCGCGCGACGCCTATCTCGCCGATCCCGGGCACCAGGCGACCGGCGCCAGGCTGGTGGCCGCGGCTGTCGGCGGAGTTGAGGGCATTCTGGTTTATGATCTCGATCTGGATGGGTGATCCAGCAAGGCACCGACCCCGGGGAGCCGGGCGCGCCTTCGCAAGAAAAAGCCGCGCCTCGAAAGGCGCGGCAGGTCACTGAACAGACAGCTGCGGTGCCGGGGGTACGGCTGGCTGCCCTGAGGAGGAGACGGGAGCCGGCTAGGCCGACCATCACCACCCGCGCCAGGCGGGCGCCTGGCTCAGTTCAAGCGCCATGATGCTTGCGGATTGCCCATGGCGGTATTCGATTGCCAAGCGGGGCGGGGCAATCGATGCGAGAACAATATGGCGCGCCTCAGCCATGCCTATGCGATCCGTGCATTCCGCGACGTTCACACGGAACCGAAGGCTTTCTCTTCGTAAACCTGCATTCCAATGACTGCCATAACTTCAGTTTAAAAGTATTCTAGCCGTCAACCATGTGCGGATGAGGCGCTAATTCAAACACAGAATTCCAATCTGCATTGATGAACAGCATACCACATATTTTTATCAGGTATAACAAAAAACCACTAAAATCTTATGGGTCGCGCAGAGCCGAGAATGCAGTTTCGGTTCAACTGCTTAGGTATCCTGGCGGCCCGGCGGACGAATCCGCGTGCCCGCCCTGGACTCGATGATGGCGCGCGCATCCTGCAACCGGCCGATGCCGGCAAGCCGGCCGCCGCCAAGGACAAAGCTCGATGCCGCAGCCACCTTCGGCCCCATGGAACCTTCGGCGAAATCCATCGCGTCGAGTTCAGCCGGGGTGATCTCGTCAATCGCCGCCTGTTCCGGCGTGCCCCAGGCACGATAGACCGAGGCCACGTCTGTCAGCATCAGCAGCGCGTCGGCGCCGAGCGCCTCGGCAAGCAGGGCGGAGGTGCGGTCCTTGTCGATGACCGCCTCGATGCCTTGCATGCTGGCGTCGGCCCGGCGGACAACGGGGATGCCGCCGCCGCCGGCGCAGATGACGGTGATGCCGCTGTCGACCAGCAGGCGGATCGACTTGAGACCGAGAATGCGCATGGGAGCGGGCGAGGGAACGACCCGGCGGAAGCCCGACTGGCCTTCGGCGACCAGCGTCCAGGGATGGGTCTCGCGAAGCTTATCGGCCTGCTCCTCGGTGTAGACCGGGCCGATCGGCTTGGTCGGACGCTTGAATGCCGGGTCATCTGCGTCAACCTCGACCCGGGTGAGCAGCGTGGCGCATTCGGCGCCGGCGGGGAGCGCGTTGATCAGTTCCTGCTCGATCAGATAGCCGATCATGCCCTCGCTCTCGGCGCCGAGCACGTCGAGCGGCCATGGCGTGTCGGGGGCGTAGGCCGCCCCCTGCAGCGCCAGCAGTCCCACCTGCGGGCCGTTGCCATGGGCGATGACGATCTGGTGGTCCTTCGCCAGTTCAGCCAGAGCGATGGCGGCGACAGCGACATTGGCGCGCTGTGCCGCATCCGTCATCGGTTCACCGCGCTTGAGCAGTGCATTGCCACCCAGGGCCACGACGATGCGCATCTCAGGCGCCCAGCGTGGCGACGAGCACCGCCTTGATGGAGTGCATGCGGTTTTCGGCTTGGTCGAAGACGATCGAGGCGGGGCTTTCGAACACCTCCTCGGTGACTTCCATGGCGCTGATCCCGAACTTCGCCTCAATGTCCTTGCCGACGCTCGTCTCCGTGTTGTGGAAGGCGGGCAGGCAATGCATGAAGCGGGTGCGCGGGTTGCCGGTCTTCGCCATCAATGCTGCGTTGACCTGGTAGGGCATCAGGAGCTTTATGCGCTCGGCCCATTTTTCCTCGGGCTCGCCCATCGACACCCAGACATCAGTGTAGATGAAATCGACGTCCCGGACGGCGTCATCGATGTCGTCGGTGATCATCATCCGAGCGCCGGTCTCGTCGGCAATCGCCTGCGCCTCGTCGCGGATCGCCTGGGTCGGCCAGCATTCCCTGGGCGCGCAGAGGCGCACATCCATGCCCATCTTGACGCCGCCGATGAGCAGGCTGTCGCCCATGTTGTTGGCCGCATCGCCGATGAAGCAATAGGCCACCTTGTGCAGCGGCTTTTCGACATGCTCCTGCATGGTAAGGAAATCGGCGAGGATCTGGGTCGGGTGGAACTCGTTGGTGAGCCCGTTATAGACCGGAACGCCGGAATATCTCGCGAGCTCGTCGACGATCTCCTGGCCGAAGCCGCGATATTCGATGGCGTCATAGATGCGGCCCAGCACGCGGGCGGTGTCCTTGACCGATTCCTTGTGGCCGATGTGGCTGCCGGTGGGGCCGAGATAAGTGACGCGGGCGCCCTGGTCGTAGGCTGCGACCTCGAAGCCGACCCGGGTGCGGGTCGAGTCCTTTTCGAAGATCAGCGCAATGTCCTTGCCGGTGAGGCGGGGCTGTTCGGTGCCTGCATATTTGGCCGTCTTGAGGTCGCCCGCGAGCTTGACCAGGAAGGCGATCTCGCGCGGGGTGTAATCGCGCAGCGTTAGCAGGCTGCGGTTCTTCAGATTGAAAGCCATGACTGTCGTCCTTTGAAATCAGATTGCGTCGCGGATGGTGGGGCAGCTCATGCAATGGCCGCCGCCGCGTCCGCGGCCGAGTTCCGCGCCGGGCACAGCCAGCACTTCGATGCCGACAGCCTTGAGCGCCGCGTTGGTGTCATCGTTGCGGTCGTAGCCGACCACCAGGCCGGGGCGCAGCGTCAGCACATTGTTGCCGTCGTTCCACTGTTCGCGGGCGCGCTCTTCCTCGGTGTTGCCGCCGGTGGGCACGATCTGCAGCTTCTTGTAGCCGAGCACTTCGGCGACGATGTCGAAGATCGGCCGCGGGTCGTGGCGGAAGCTCAATGGCGCGCCGCCTTCTCCGGGGCGGATGTCGTAGCAGATGAGCTCGTCGGCCACTTCCTTGAAGGTGGTCACGACATCGCCGCCGCAGAGCGTGAACACGGTGTCGAGATGCATGGCGGCACGGGATTTGGGAATCCGGAACGCCAGCACCCGATCAACGACGCCCTTGGCAAACAGCGCCTCGGAGAGCTGGCCGATGGCCTGCGGCGAGGAGCGTTCGCCCATGCCGACGAGCACGGTGCGGTTGCCCACCGGCATGATGTCGCCGCCTTCCAGTGTAGCCAGACCATGCTCCTTCGTCGGGTCACCCCAGTGGATGTTGGTCTTGCCGGCGAATTTCGGGTGGAACTTGTAGATCGCGGTGTTGAGCAGCGTCTCCGGGCGGCGCGCCGGCCAGTACATCGGGTTGACCACGACGCCGTCATAGATCCAGGCGGAATTGTCGCGGGTAAACAGCGCGTTGGGCAGCGGCGGCAGGATGAAGCCGTGATGGCCGAGATAGGAGCCGAACAGGCCGGCGGGCTTGAACGGAAGGTCGTCCTCGGCCAGGCCGCCGAGCAGGAATTCGGCGAGTTCGGATCCCGGCAATTCGTCCATCCAGGCGCGCAGCTCCTCCATCATGCCGACGCCGACCTGGTCGGGGTTGATGCGGTGGTCGAGCACGAAGGCGCGGCCTTCCTCGGTTTCCAGCGTTTCGGCCAGCAGATCGTTGACGTCGAGCACCTCGACGCCTTCGCCGCGCATGAGCGAAGCGAAGACATCGTGGTCCTTCTGCGCCTGCTTGACCCAGAAGACGTCGTCAAACAGCATCTCCTGGCAGTTGGAGGGCGTGAGGCGGCGATGGGCGAGGCCGGGGCGGCAGACGATGACCTGCCGCAGTTTGCCGGTCTCGGAATGGGCGCCGAGTTTTGCTTCCGTGTTCATTTTGGTTTCCAGAGTTCCAGAGGTCAAAGGGCGCTGATCGAGCCGGTCCACATCATGTAGCCGGCGAGGGCTGCGGCGATGAGGATGCCGAGGCCCACCAGGGCTTCGACACCGGAGAAGGCCTTCTCGCCGCGGGCGTTGCGGGCCCACCAGTAGACGGGAACGCCGACCGCGTAGAGGATGGCGCACATCAGCAGGTAGTTCGGGCCTGCCGCGTAGATCAGCCAGGCGCCGTAGAGCGTGGCCAATGCGCCGGTGAACATGTCGCGGTTGCGGCCTTCGCCGGCGGCATAGCCCTCGCCGCTCAGTGCCAGCTTGACGGCATAGGCGCCCGAGAGAACGTAGGGAACCAGGATGGCGGTCGAGGCGATGTAGAAGAGCGCCAGATAGGTGGAGTTGGCGTAGAGGGTGACGATCAGGAACAATTGCACGAGGATGTTGGTGATCCACAGCGCGCCGGCGGGCGAGCCATTGTTGTTTTCGGTGGCAAAGACGCTTGGCAGCATGCCTTCGCGGGCGGCGCGGTAGGGAATTTCGGCTGCAAACAGCGTCCAGCTCAGGAACGCGCCGGCGACCGAGATGACAAGGCCGATGCGGACCAGCACAGAACCCCAGGGGCCGACGGCCTTTTCAAGCACATTGGCCATGGAGGCTGCCGCGGGCAGGCCCGCGAGTTCCGGCTGGCTCATGATGCCGAAGGACAGCAGCGAGACGCAGAGATAGACGCCGAGCGCGATGACGAAGCCGATGATGGTGGCCTTGCCGATGTCGGAGCGCTTGGCGGCGCGGCCGGAGACGACACTCGCGCCCTCGATGCCGATGAAGACCCAGAGCGTGACCAGCATGGTGCTCTTGACCTGGGTCATGATGGAGCCGAGATCCGGCGTCGCCGTGCCCCAGAGGTCGATGGTGAAGGTGGGAAGGTTGAAGGCGATGAAGACCAGCACCGCAAACAGCGCGATCGGCACCAGCTTGGCTGCGGTGGTGACCACGTTGATGATGGCGGCCTGGCGAACGCCCATCAGGCAGAGCGCGTGGGTGATCCAGAGCACGATCGATGCGCCGATGATGGCCTGCACCGTGTTGCCCTCGGCGCCGAAGGCCGGGTAGAAATAGGACATGGCGCCGAAAATCAGCACCACATAGGAAACGTTGCCGAGCCAGGCGCTGAGCCAGTAGCCCCAGGCGCTGTTGAAGCCGATGAAATCGCCGAAGCCGGCCCGCGCATAGGCATAGGGTCCGGCGTCAAGTGTTGGCTTGCGGGTGGACAGGCCCTGATAGACGAAAGCCAGCGCCAGCATGCCGACGCCGGTGATCAGCCAGCCGATGATGACGGCGCCGGGCGAGGCGCCCTTGGCCATGTTCTGCGGCAGGCTGAAGACGCCGCCGCCGATCATCGAGCCTACGACGAGCGCCACAAGCGGCACGAGGCCGAGCTTGCCGGCGATGGACTTGGTGGCCGTGGATGGGATTGTATCCGCAACACTCATGGTCGCATTCCTTCGTTTGAAGAATTCATTGGCGGCTTGCCATGCAAATCCGCAGAGCGATGCGCATCCAGAGATGCAGCAAGGACCTTTCGGTGAACCTGTTTCAGGTCTGCGCCAATCCTAGCCGAGGAGGCGTGCGGTCCGTTTGATACAAGTCAAAATTGCGGAATTTTGTTTGATGCAAAACCATTGGGTCGCGCGGGATCCATGTGCGCAAAAGTGGGGACACGCGCAGGGCTGACGAATGAGGTCCGGTCCGGTGTCAGCGCTTGCGGCGGGAGCGGCCTGCCATCTCGCCGGTGGCAAGCTCGATGATCTCCGCAGTGATTGCTTCCTGGCGGACGCGGCGCTCCAGCGCCTGGTTTTCACTGAGCTCGCGTTCGATCTGGCTGCGGGCAGCGGCCATCGCCGCCATCCGGGCCTCGTTTTCCGCCGCATAGGCATGCAGCGCGATGTTGCAGATCCGGGCATGGAAATAGTCGTCGGCGAGCGCCGCGATCAGGTCGCGCGCAGGCAGGTTCATCAGCGGGGCGGTGCCCGGGTCGGCATTTGTCACCGGCAGGTCGACCGGGAACAATTGCAGGCGCTTGACCGTGGCCGCGCCCGAGATCCAGTCGGTGTAGACAGCGTCAAGCCGGCCGATGCGGCCGCTGCCGATGAGCTTGCGGACCTCGTGCAGGATGCGATCGGCAAATTTCGGGATGCCGGGGGAATGCGACGGCATGCCGGCGCTCCAGGAAGGCGTGATGCCGCGCGCGGCGGCGATGGTCTTGCCCCTGGTGCCGACAAGCAGCACTTCGGCGGAAGCCGTGTCGCTCTCGATGCTGTCGAGAACCCGCTCGCTGAAGGCGCCGGCAAAGCCCTGTTCTGCTGTGAAGACCAGCAGCGCCAAACCCGTGGGCGCCTGGGCCTCGGGTGCCGGGTCGGGCGCCAGTGCCAGCACCCTGCCGACGGCGGCGGCGATGGAGGCGGCATAGCTGTCGACGGCGCCGATCTGCTCGCGGGCGACGCGGGCGCGGACGGCGGCCATGCCGGTCATGGCGTTGACGACCGCGTCCAGCTGCTTGATGCCGTCGATCCGCGCGGTGACATCGGCCAGCCGTTCGGTCATGGTGCAGCCTTTGCAGGCTTCGCGGGTGGCGCCAGTGACAGGGCCAGGCCCTTGATGGCAGCCATCAGCATGTCCTTCTGGGCGTCATCCATGGTGGCAGATATGGCGATGGCGTCGACGGCAGGTTTGGCGTCGGTGTCGAGCGCCTGCGGCAGTTTTTCGCGGAAACCCGCAACGGCCTCGGGGGAAATCGTGTCGAGCAGCCCCGATTGAACGGCGAGCACCAGCGCCACCTCATCGACAAGCCGCATCGGCACATGCTGACCCTGCCTGAGGATGGCGCGAATGCGGGTGCCGCGGGTCAGTTGCTGGCGCACCCGGTCGTCGGGCATGCCGCCGAAGCGGGTGAACATCTCCATTTCCAGGAACTGGGCATAATCGAGCCGCAGCGACTTGGCGGCGTCGCGCAGGATCGGCGCCTGGGTCTTGCCGCCGACGCGGCTGACGGATAGCCCGACATCGACCGCCGGCTTCTGGCCCTCGTGGAAGAGTTTCGAATCGAGCACGATCTGGCCGTCGGTGATCGAGATCAGGTTGGTGGGGATATAGGCCGACAGATTGCCGGCGTCGGTCTCGGCGATCGGCAGCGCGGTGAGCGAGCCGCCGCCATGGGCCTTCGACATCTTGGCGGCGCGTTCGAGCAGCCGCGCGTGGATGTAGAAGACATCGCCGGGATAGGCTTCGCGTCCGGGCGACTGGCGGGTCAGAAGCGCGATCTCGCGATGGGTGGCGGCATGCTTGGACAGATCGTCGATGACCACCAGCACATGCTGGCCCTTGTCGCGAAAGTATTCGGCCATGGTGAAGCCGGCATAGGGGGCGATCCATTGCAGGCCGGGGGAGCTCGCCGAGCCCGCCACCATGACGATGCAGCGGTCGAAGGCGGCGCCGGCTTGAAGCGCATCGATGGCGCGGCGGACGCTCGAGGTCTTCTGGCCGACGGCGATGTAGATGCAGATGATGTCGGAGTGCTTCTGGCTGATGATGGCGTCGACCGCGAGGGTTGTCTTGCCGGTCGAATGGTCGCCGATGATCAGCTCGCGCTGGCCGCGTCCGAGCGCGAACAGCGCATCGACCACCAAGAGGCCGGTCTGCACCGGTTCGGTCACCAGGTCGCGATCGATGATCGAGGGCGCGGCGCGCTCGATAGGCATCATCTCCGAGTTTTCGACCGGTCCCTTGCCATCGAGGGGACGGCCGAGCGGATCGACGACGCGGCCAAGCAGCGCCTCGCCGACGGGAACGCGGACCACGTCGCCGGTGCCGCGCACCGTGTCGCCGGCCTCTATGTCGGTGTCGGCGTCGAGCAGCACGCAGCCGATCTCGTCGGCGTCAAGCACCTGGGCAAAACCGAACTGGCCCTTTTCGAAGCGCAGCAGCTCGTCGAGCCGGACATTGCGCAGGCCGGAGATCATGGCGACGCCGTCGCTGATTTCCTCGACCCGGCCGGTCTGCTCCGACACCGGTCCGAGATCGCTCGACCCGACCTGCTTTCTGGCCTTGTCGAGCCAGGCTGTGCTGTCATCCGCCATGGTGGAGGTCTTCCCTGATGCGGGCGAGATCGGCCTGCCAGCTGTTGCGGAGGGTAAAGTGCGCACCGCGCAGCTCGAGGCCGGCGATCAGCGCCGCGTCGGTATCGAAGCTCAGGGCCGGCTTGCCGCCGAGGGCCTCGGCGACCGCCGCGTTGGCCCGGGTCTTCTGCGCCGCAGTGAGCGCCTCGGCACTGACCAGCCTGAGGCCCTTGCCATCGGCGAGCGCCGCAGTCTTCTCGTCGTCCGGCATCGCCTTGATGGCGTCCGTCAGCCAGCTTAGAAAGGCTGCCGAGATCTCCGGGCCCTTGAGCCTGCCGGCGAGCTTTTCGGCAATGTCGACGGCGAGGCTCGCAGCCTGATCCGCCATCTGCTTTTCGGCCGCGACCTTGTCGGCGGCGAGCCGGGCTTCGGCGGCCTTGCGCAACTTGTCGGCCTTGGCGCGCGCGTCGTTCATGGCCGCTTCGCCGGCCGCATCGGCTGCGTCGCGGGCATCGGCAAGTATCTTTTCGCGCTCGGCGGCGAAGCCTGCGCGCGTCTGCTCGATCTCGGCAAGGGCTGCCGCGGCCTTGTCCTGAGATGATTTGGCGTCGGCCAGCATGGCTTGCGCCGCATCCTTGCGTGTGGCGATCATGGCTGCGACAGGACGCCAGAAGAAGCGCTGCAGCAGCCAGACGAGGATCAGGACGTTGACGGCCTGGAGGCCGAGGGTCCACCAATCAAGTTTCATCGGTTCAAGCCAGCAAGGGGTTTGCGAACAGCAGCAGCAGCGCGATCACCAGGCAATAGATCGCCGTGGTCTCGATCATGGCGAGGCCGACGAAGAGGGTGCGCGAGATGGTGTTGGCGGCCTCCGGCTGGCGGGCGATGGCATCCATCGCGGCGGCGACGGCGCGGCCTTCGGCGAGCGCCGGGCCGAGCGCGCCGAAGGAGACGGCGAAGGCGGCGCAGATGATGGAGGCGAGGGGGAGATAGTCCATGGTCATGTCCTTTGGTCGGGAGTGTCGGCGGTCGGTTCGCCCTTGGCCGGCTTGCCGTCCTCGACAGTGGCGGCGATGAAGACGATGGCGAGAATGGCGAAGATGTAGGCCTGCACCAGGCCGGTGAGCAGTTCGAGCGCCATCAGCGGGATCGGCACGAAGAGGCCCGCGAGCGAGGCGACGATGGCGATGACGAAGCCGCCGCTCATGACATTGCCGAACAGGCGGACGAACATCGAGAAGGTGCGGGTGATGCTTTCGAGAATGTTGAGCGGGATCATCACCGGGTTGGGGGCGGCAAACGAGCGCAGATAGCCGGCGAGCCCGAGGCCGCGCGTGCCGAACCAGATCACCGACAGGAACACCAGCACGGCGAGGCCGGCGTCGGTCTCGAGCTGCGCCGTCGGCGCCTCGACGCCCGGGATCAGCGATGACCAGTTGGCAATCAGGATATAGATGAACAGCGTGCCGATGAAGGCTCGGAACGGTTCGGGCGAGGCGCCGGTGGTGGCGCGGATCTGGCCGTCGACGGTATCGACCAGCAGCTCCAGCGCGGCCTGCCGGGCCGAGGGCCTCAGCGACAACCGTCGCGACATCAGCCATGCCCCGAGCACCAGCACGGCCATGATGACCCAGGTCACGAGCACGGCGTCCGTCACCGGCACCGGGCCGATCATGAACAGCGGCGTGGATTGCAGCGGGGAGCTCATCATGACGTGCGCGCCTCGCGCCGCATCACCAGCTGGCGGCCGGCGAAAAGGCCTGCTGCCATCAGCAGCAGCGGCACTGCTCCGGCGAAGCTTGCCAGCGCCAGGCCGGCACCGGCGAGCCCGAAGCGACCCAAGATAAAGAGCACCGCCCTGAGCGTCGAGCTGCCGCCGACCAGCAGGTCGACGCTGACGCGGAGCATGTGAAAATAGAAGCCGCCGAGCGAGACGCCGAGCGCCAGCCAGGCGATCCAGCTCAGAAGGACGGGAATGGTCGGGAGGCCAAGATGGGTCATGCGCTGTCGATCCATTTGCGGGCAAACCAGCCGCCGAGCACGAGGCCGACCATCAGCAGTGCCGCGCTCCAGAACAGGCCGGAGGAAAAATGCCGGTCGAGCCAGCGGCCGGCATACAGGCCGCCGAGCATCGGGGCGACGATGATCCAGCCGAGCACGCCGATCTGCGCCAGGCGGCGGCCGATCGACATGTCGCCCTCGCGCAGCCAGGTCTCGCGGCGCTCCCTGCGCAGCCGCACCTCGCGGACGAGCGGATCCTTGTCTTCGGGGCCGGAATTCTCGCCGCTCATGACATCATGCCATGGCCATGGCGGGGATGCAGGCGGCTGACGAGGTTGCGCACCGCGTTGAGCTGCAGCCGCGTCGATTCGACATGCTCGCTGCGCTCCTCCTCGATTTCGTCGCGGAAGCGCGCGAGCACCGTCTGGTCCAGTGTCGCGAGATCGTCGCCGGTCACCGCTTCCCGCGTCGCCACCGCGATGGCCTGGCCGCCGGTCACCGTGAGCACCCCGCCGCGCACGGCGCAGAAGCGCTGGCTGCCCGAAGCGTCGCTCCAGCTGACCACGGAAATCGCCAGCGACGTGAGAAATTCGGCATGGCCCGGCAGCACGCCGAAGCTGCCGCTGAGGTCCTCGGCCTTCAAGCTCTTGATCTCCTCGTCGACGACGATGGAAAGCGGCGTGACGATCTTCAGTCTCATGGGCTGGCCCCGCCGTCCGCCGCCGCCTTTTCCTTGGCGCGGGCGTCATCAAACTTGCCGATCATGTAGAGCGAGCTTTCGGCCCAGTCGTCGGCTTCGCCATCGAGAATGGCGCGGCAGCCGGCCAGCGTGTCGGCGCGCGCGACGCTGACGCCCGGCGTGCCGGTGAAGGCCTCGGTGACCTGGAAGGGCTGGCTGAGAAATCGCTGCAGGCGACGGGCGCGCTTGACGATGTTGCGGTCGGCGACACCCAGTTCCTCCACTCCCAGCAGCGAGATGATGTCCTGAAGATCTTTGAAGCGGGCGAGCGTCTCGCGCACTTCCTCGGCGATGTCGTAGTGCTCCTGGCCGATGACCAGCGGATCAAGCAGCATCGAGGACGAGGCCAGCGGATCGATGGCCGGATAGAAGCCCTCCGAGGCGAGTTGCCGGGAAAGCACGATGACGCAGTCCATGTGACTGGAAATGGTGGTCACCGCCGGATCGGTGAAATCATCGGCGGGCACGTAGACGGCCTGGATCGAGGTGACCGCGGCGCCTGCGACCGAGGCGATGCGCTCCTCGAGCTGCGCCACTTCGGTGGCCAGCGTCGGCTGGTAGCCGACCCGCGATGGCAGCCGTCCGAGCAGGCTCGAGACCTCGCTGCCGGCCTGGACGAAGCGGAACACATTGTCCATCAGCAACAGCACGTTCTGGTGCTTCTGGTCGCGGAAATATTCAGAGATGGTGAGCGCGGTCAAAGGCGCGCGCCAGCGGGCGCCGGGAGGCTCGTTCATCTGGCCGTAGACCAGCACGGTGCGTTTGAGCACAACGGAGGATTTCATCTCGGTGAGCAAATCGTGGCCTTCGCGGGAGCGCTCGCCGATACCGGCAAACACCGAGATGCCCTGATATTTCTCGACCATTGCGTTGATGAGTTCCATCACCAGCACCGTCTTGCCGACGCCGGCGCCGCCGAACATCGCCGCCTTGCCACCCTGGGCCAGCGGTGTCAGCAGGTCGATCACCTTGATGCCGGTCTCGAACACCTCGGTAGCGGAATTCTGCGTCTTCAGTGTTGGCGGCAGGGCGTGGATCGAGCGGCGCGGCACGTCATCGGGGAGGGCAGGCCCCAGATCACGGACATTGCCGGTCACATCGAGCAGCCGGCCGAGCACGGCCTCGCCGACGGGGACCGCCAACGGGCCACCCGTGGATCGCACCGCCACGCCGCGGGAGAGCCCGGCAGTGGCCTGGAAGGCGACGGCGCGCAGCGTGGTGAGGTCGAGATGGCTGTGGACTTCGAGCAGCAGCGGTTCGGGGCGGTCCCATTCGACGACGAGAGCGGTGTTGATCGGCGGCAATTCGGCGTCATCAAAGCGGACATCGACCACGGCGCCGCGCACCGCGTTGACCCGGCCCCGGGCGCGAGCGGCGTCTGGCACAGGTCCAACTGTCTTGGCGGCTTCCGTTACCGCGGCGGCATCACCGGATTTTGAGGCTGTTGTCATGCCACCTTATCCCCCAGGGCAGCGCGCAACGCATTGATCCGGATCAAAATAGCAAACCATCAGATGACACCGGACCGGAAAACGCGCCGCCTCAATTCAATGGGGCGGCGCGTGGGGCGCTTGAGACAAGCCGGGTCCTTACCCGGGCTCTCCTTGTCAGTTGACGGTGGCGGGAGCCGAGCCGCCGGCTGGCGGAAGCACCGCCGGCGATGCCTGGGTCTGCGACGAGCCTGGAGTTGTGTCCGCGGCCGATCCGGCAGGCGCCGGCTGCTGGCCGGTGATCTTCTCGTCTGCGCTTCCCGTGCCTGCGCCGCTTGCCGCATCCGGCTGCGTGGCGGCAGGTTGCATCGCCGGTGCGGGCGTTGTCGCGTTGCCGGGCTGGGCGGCGCTGTCGGGCTGGGTTGCCGAAGTGATCGACGCCGTCGGGAACTGGTCGGTGCCGATAGGGTTCGGCGAGACCGAGCCGTCCGAGGCAGCGACGCGCCATACGGTATTGCCGGCATCGTCGGCGATCAGCAGCGCGCCGGTGCCATCGATGCCGACGCCGACCGGGCGGCCATGGGCGTTGTCGCCGTCAATGAAGCCGGTGACGACATCCTGGGCCTTGCCGTCGGGCTTGCCATCCTTGAACGGTATGTAGACGACCTTGTAGCCGTTGTAGAAATCACGGTTCCAGCTGCCGTGCTCGCCGACAAATGCGCCGTTTCGGTAGGCCTCGGGCAGCGCGGAATTCGCCGAAAAGGTCATCCCCAGCGGCGCCACGTGGCTCGACAGCGCGTAGTCGGGCGCAATCGCCTTTTCCACCATGTCGGGCCGGGGCGGCTTGACCCGTTGATCGACATGGTCGCCGTAATAGCTCCACGGCCAGCCGTAGAAGGCGCCATCCTTGACCGAGGTCATGTAGTCGGGGACCAGGTTCGGGCCCAGCTCGTCACGCTCGTTGATCACCGCCCACAATTCACCGGTGTCACGGTTGAAGGTGAGGCCGTTCGGGTTGCGCAGGCCGGAGGCGAAGATGCGGCTCGCGCCGGTCTTGCGATCGATTTCCCAGATCGCGGCACGGCCCTTTTCGGCCTCAAGACCGTTCTCCACGATGTTGGAGTTGGAGCCCACCCCGGCGTAGAGCTTGGTGCCGTCCGGGCTCAGCGCCAGGTCCTTGGTCCAGTGATGGTCGATCGGCCCGCCCGGCAGCGGCGACAGCTCCCTGGGTTCCCCGGTGATCTCGGTGTCGCCGAGCTTGTAGGGGTAGGCGAGGATCGCATCGGTGGCGGCGACATAGAGGGTGTCGTCGATCCAGGCCACGCCGAAGGGCGAGTTGAGGCCGGTGATGAGGTCATGGCTTTCATCCACCTTGCCGTCGCGGTTGGTATCGCGCAAGAGGGTGATGAGATTGCTCTCCTTCGGCTCGCCGTCGCCGCTGCCATGGGCAATCGACATGATCCAGCCGCGGATCACGTCCTTCGGCCGCGACACCGGCTCAACGCCGGGACCGCGCGACTGCACCACCAGCACGTCGCCATTGGGCAGCGTGTGGACGGTGCGGGGATTGGCGAGATCCGTGGCATAGGGGGTGATGGTCAGGCCGTCGGCGACTTTCGGCATCATGCCGTCGTTCCAGCCGATGACCTTGGCCACCTTCATGTTGGCGACAAGCGCCGGGTCCGGGTCGGGCAGTACGGGATCAGGACCGATCTGCTGGCTGATGTCGAAGTCGGATCCCGAGCCTGCGGCCCCCGCGGGGACGGCCATAAGGACACAGCCGGCAGCGAGGACGGCGGCGTGGCGGAGGGTAAGGTGTCTATTCATAGGTGTTGACTCCCACTTGCCGGACTTCGACGACCTGCTGGCGATCAGAAGCCAGGCGTCCGTAGAAATCGGTGATGATCATGACGATGACGGTGACGAGCGAAAGGGTCAGACCCCACGGCACGACGGCGGTCCAGCCGTCACCGGCATGCACGAGACTGTTGAAGAAGGCGAGAACCAGCACGATGAGGCTGCCGACCGCGTGCGCCCAGTGGGGGCGATGGTCGGTGCCGGTGCGCCGGATGAAGAGATCCACGATGCCTGCAACCGCGGCCAGGACGCCGACGACCAGGCCGGCGAACAGCAGCCAGGCGGAAAAGTTCTGCCACATCAGATTGGCCGTCTGCCAATAGGCTATGTCGGTCAGAAGCGCGAGCGTGAAGCAGACGACGGGAAACTGGGCCAGAACGGAATGGACCTGCAGGCCGAGAATCCGGGCGGCAGACCGTTTATGAGGGTGAGCCATCGGTCGAACCTTTCTGTGATTGTGAATGTCACAGTCGTCGTTGCGACTGTTACAAAGCGTAACAATCACTGCCGGGATTGGTTCCGGGTGCGACAGGACACCACAGGTGCCCAGATGCCCGCACCATGTGGTCTGCGGGGCGGTTGCTTGTGCGTGCGAGCCGGCCGCCATCGGCAGATGACGCAGACCCCCCTCGGGGTCGCACCCGGGCACCCCGGTCGGGCGCCGGAACCGAAGCTGCCACGCTCCGTTGGACCTCCTATCCCGAAGGCATGCAGTTGCATCCAGGCTGATCGTGAAAGCGGTACGGATTCAGTCTTTCGGCAAGTCTGACGTTCTCCGCCAAGGTCGATGCGAGCGTCGGTGGTGCTGGCGAGCCGGCACCGCGACCGCTGAAGACCATTCGGTTTCGTCTGGTGAAACCATTGTCATCTGTTGACAGTGCCTTGAAAATCTGATGTTTTTTAGTGCCATCGGAGGACCGGGAGGGTCTCAGGCCGCACCGCACGGATGGCGCGGTGCGCGACAATCTGATGGACGAAGTGATACTGCATCGGGAGGGGACCGGAATGACGAACATTCGTGAAATGGCGAGCGGCCTCAAGTTTCCGGAGGGGCCTGTGGCTCTTGCCGACGGCGGCGTGGTGCTGGTCGAACTGGCGGGCGGAAAGGTAACGAAGGTCGAGGCTGACGGGACGGTTCGAGTCCTCGCCGAGATCAGGGGCGGACCGAATGGCAGCGCAATCGGTCCGGACGGCAAGCTCTATGTCTGCAACAACGGCGGCTGCTTCGACTGGATCGAGGCGGATGGGCTGACAATCCCCCTCATGGTCTCGGAAAGCTATGTCGGTGGATCGATCGACAGGGTCGATCTGTCGACCGGCGAAGTCGAGCTGCTCTACAGCCACGCCGGTGACATCAAGATCTGCGCGCCCAACGATATCGTATTCGACGATGCCGGCGGATTCTGGTTCACCGACCATGGCCGCGTGCGGGCGAGGGACCGTGATCGCGCCGGTCTCTTTTACGCAAGTTGTGACGGATCGACGATCCAGGAAACGGCGTTTCCGATGGATTGCCCGAACGGCATCGGGCTCTCTCCCGACCAGAAGACGCTCTACGTCTCCGAAACCTTCTCCGGTCGGATATGGCAATTTGAACTCGAAGCTCCGGGACGCATCAAACCCTCGGGCGAGGCGTTCCCCGGACATGGCGGGACCCTGCTTTACGGCACTTCCGACTACACCTTGCTCGACAGCCTCGCGGTCGATTTCGCCGGCAATGTCTGCGTGGCCTCGCCATCGAAGGGCGCGATCATTGTCATTTCCCCCGACGGCAAGCTTGTCGAGGAGGTGTCGCTCGGCGCTCCGCTGACAACCAATATCTGCTTTGGCGGACCCGGGATGCGCACGGCCTTTGTCACGCTGGGCGGCCCCGGCAAGCTGGTGGCGATCGACTGGCCGCGCCCGGGCCTGGAACTGTCCTTCCAGGAAAAGACAGGATCCGCGTAACGGCGGCACAGGGACCAGGCCGGGGGCAGAAGCAATCGGGCAGGCCTGCGCCGGCTGGCCCCGGTCCCTCGACGGTCTGGCCTCCACCGCATCCGTGTTGTATGGAAAGCCACTTCTTGCCATCCTGCCGCCGCTGCCTTCCAGGTCTGGGGGGAGATCCTGTCGCAGACATCCGAAGCACTTTGCCGACTGAAAATCCCGCAATAGTGACGCGACCGACCAGCCACACATCGCTGCGCAAGGCGCGGTACAGCGCCTCGTCGGCACCTTCACAGTCCGCCGAGAACGGCCAGCCGAGCTTGTTGATCCGCCCATCAATACTGGACATCATGTGCAATATAACCTGGGTCTCATGGTTCCTCCCAAGTTCAACACTCTCGGGCTGCAGGCGCGCGCCTGCATCCGGCGATGACCGGTCATCGTCCTGCTGCCCCTTTGCGACCTGCGGACATTGCAAGGATGAACAGGATCAGCCCCGCCGAGGTCATGACGAAGCCAGCCCATACCGTCGATAGAAGGCCGAGGCCCGCACCGATCGTGATGCCGCCGGCCCATGCGCCAAGCGCGTTGGCCACGTTCAGAGAAGCGAGGTTCATAGCGCCCATCAGCGTTGCGGATTCTGGCGCCAGAGCCGTCAGTCTCACCTGGATGGTGGGGATGGCCACCATCATCGTCGCCCCGACCCCGAACATCGCCGGGAAAAACACCCAGGGATTGGCACCCCGAAGGGCCAGGAGAACAAGCACCAGGAGGGTGCATCCGTAGCCAGCGGTGATGCCGAGGGAAGGATGCCTGTCGGCAAGCCGGCCGCCGTATAGATTGCCAACCGTCATTCCCACGCCGAAGATAGCCAAAGCTGGCGGGATCATTTCCGGACAAAGCAGAACGAGATCGGTCACGAACGGCGCGATGAAGGTATAGACGGCGAAGATGCTGGAGATTCCGAGTGCGGCGACCGCCATCATCAACCAGACCCGCCCCTTGGACAAGCCGCTCAACTCATGGGCAATCGAGGCGCCATCGAGCGCGGATGTCCGAGGAACGAAAAGCGACAGCGAGACCAATGACACGAGGCCAAGGGCGGCGATGCAGAGATAGGTCTGCCGCCAGCCGACGTTCTGGCCCAGGAACGTGGCGAGCGGCGATCCGATGATGGTGGCAATGGTGAGCCCGGTCATGACAATCGCAAACGCCTGGCCGGAGCGACCCGGGCCCACCACATAGGACGCAACCACGGCGCCGGCACCGAAATAGGCGCCTTGCGGCAATCCGCTGACAAACCGTGCCGCGATGAAAAACGCCAGACTGTCCGCGATCGCGGAAAGGACATTACCTGCGACGAACACGCTGATGAGCAGAAGAAGGAGCGTGCGCCGGTTCAGCCTTGCCGCGGCTATCGTCAGGATCGGGGCGCCGATCACGACACCGATCGCATAGGCGGTTATCGCATGCGTCGCCGTCGCCAGATCGACACCGAGGCTCCCCGCAAAAAGCTGGATGATGCCCATGCTGGCAAATTCGGTGGTGCCGATGCAGAACGTTCCCAAGGCCAGTGTCAGCAGGGTCAACCGTCCCGATCCTGACCGCCGCACGGAATCGCTGCCAGAACAGAGCTTGTCTTCGGCCATCGTCCTGGCGGCTTTGACGATTGCGGCACCATTTGAAACGGTCATGTTCATCTCCGGTGTCTTGGAAATTGGGTCACGGGCCGGGATCGCCACGCCATGCTTTCGCCAGCGGTATGCCGCGGGCCAGCAGGTCAGGGAGTTTCGGGCTTGCCCGCCTGCTGGTGGCGAACAGACAACCAGTGAGCGAGGAGCCCAATGCCCCAGCCCAGCAGCACCCAGAGGACCCAATAGGGCGCTCCGGTGAAGAGGTTCACGATGACGAGCACAATGATGCTGGGTACGAAGACGATTGCATGAATGCGGAGCCCAAGCTGTCTTTCGGTCTGACTGGCGTTTTTCATGATGTTCTCCACGTGATATCGATCCGGCGGATGGTGGACTCGCCGCTACCATCTGCGACATCTAACAGTTTGAATAAAAATGCTCTTTGCCGATATTTCTGTTGGGTTGAGAGCGATTTCGGCTCCGGAGCATACGAGGGTGGCCCGAGGTGCGGGCAATGCGGCCGGTGTCCACCTCTGTGCGCATCGCCGGCCGCCGTGTCCCATCACTCCGTCCCTTCGACCGCTGCGACAATGGTATCCGCCACGGCCTGAGGCTGGGACAGCATCGGCACGTGACTGGAGGCGACATGAACCGTCGTCGCCTTCATGGTCTCGGCAAAGACCTGCTGCAGGCCTGGCGGGATGATCTGGTCATTGTCGGAAATGACGAACCAGCTTGGCTTTTGCGTGAAAGCGGCTGACGTCACCACGCCGTCGAAAGCCGCTGCCGACAGCGGTGCCTGGGTGGCGGCCAGCAGTGCCGCCGCGGCGGGCGAAATGTCGGGGGCGAAGTAGTGTGCCATTCCGTCCGCAGACCATGTCAGGACCCCGGTCGCGTCGGCATGGATTTCCTTCTGCCATGCCGGTGGCTCCGGGGCCTGACGTACGATGGCGTTGATGGACTGGCCCTCTGACGGTGCGAATGCCGCCACATAGACCAGCGCCCGCACCTTCTCGCTATTGCCGGCTTCCGTGATCACGGCACCGCCATAGGAATGTCCGACAAGGATGACGTCCCCCGGCTGGTCATCGATCACGCGACGGGTCGCGGTGACATCCGCCTCGAAGGACGACAGCGGATTGTGGACGGCCACGACGTTGAGCCCCTTCGCCTGCAGGAGCGGCACAACCTGCGCCCAGCTCGATCCGTTGGCCCAGGCACCGTGCACAAGCACGACGGAGGGGGCATCGGCGGCAAAAGCGGTGGTCATGATTCCTGCCGTCCCGATCGCGGCTGCGGCTATGACGGTTTTCACGGACATGGGGTTCTCCTTTGCGGTTTGATGGCAGCTGCGGCTGCAGCAGCATGTGTTGAGGTCAAGTTGTTCAGATGGGCAAGTCGTCGCGGTGCTCGGGATTCGGCTGAGAAAGGCAGCCGATCAGTCTGCGTTTACAGCGGCTTCCATCCAATCGCGGTGGCATGAAGGCTGTGGATATAGAGCCGATCCGCGGTTTCGGTGGCCCCGGTCGTTCCGGGATAGTCCCCTTCGGGATCCTGCAGGTCTCGCGTTACGGTGCCGTCCTCGTCCATGGCGAACACGTGGCCGTAGGGTGCGCCTGTCGACAGGACGGAGCGCGGCAGGCGCAGCAGCATCTTTCGAAGAAAGGGTCGCCCGGCAAGCCCGTCTGCGACCGGACTGCGCGGCCTGAAAAGACCCACCCATATGCGCCCCTCGCGGCCGCGCATCAGGTTGTCCGGATAGCCGGGCAGATTGTCGAGCAATATGCGGGCCTTGGGCGAGCCATTTTGCACATCGACCGCGTTGGCATCGCTGTCGATCTTCCAGATCCGATACCGGCCGGTTTCGTTGACGAACAGGCTCCGGCCGTCGGCCGACAGTGCGATGCCGTTGGCAAACGACAGTCCGCGCGCCACGATCCGTGTCTCCCGGCTCACCGGATCGAAAGCCAGAACCCGGCCAGTCGCGGACTGCTCCATGATATCCAGCACGCTCGCCTCGTATGTGCCGCCCCAGTCAGCCGGACCGAAACGCGTCGAGGATTGGGTGAAATAGATGCGGCCGTCCGGGGCCGTCACAACGGAATTGGCGTAGGCGATCGGATCGTCCGCACCGAGGCGGTCCGTCAGAAGGATCACGCTTCCATCCGGGCTGATGGCAAGAAGTCCTTTCATCGCGTCGGCGACGATCATCCGGCCCGCGGCATCGAAGGCAAAACCGAGAACCCGCCCTCTCGTATTGGCGAAAAGCTGCTGGTTTGCGCCATCAAGATCCATACGCACCAGGTTGCCGCTGGTCATGGCCGCATACAGCTTACCGTCGGGGCCGATGGCCATGTGCTCCGGGCCATGCTCCGCACCTATGTCGATCTTGCGCAAGTCGGACAGCAGGCTGTTCGGTGCGTGGGCACCAACATAACCGGGCGGTGGCTGGACCACCCATGATACGGGTTCCGCCGGCACCGGCCAGAAACAGAAATAGGTGGCTGTTGCAACCAGGAGGCCACCCACGCCCAATGCAGCATTCCGAATAGAAGACGCGTTCACATCAATGCTCCCGGTCGAACCGATCCCTTCAAGATCACTGCCTGTTTTTAGAATGACGGGAGAGGTCGGTATTTCGAAATATTGCCGACGTAGCGGCAAATATTGCTGTTCATGTGCGGCGCCCATGACAGCATGCCGTCGCAGACAGGTCGCGGTACTGGCCCGGCGTCAGTCCGGTCAGTTTTCGGAAGGTGCGGGAGAAATTGGCCTGCGATCCAAAGCCTGCTTCGAGGGCGATCTCGGCGAGCGTCGACCTTCTCGACGCCAGCATCTTCCGCGCAGCCTCGATGCGTCTCCCGACGACGTAGCGATGCGGCGGCATGCCGGTCGCCTCATGAAACAGACGGGAAAAATGGAAGGCGCTGAGGCAGGCCTGTCCCGCAAGGTCTTCAAGCGAGATGTCCTCTCCCAGTCGGGACTCGATGAATTCGAGCACGCGTTGCAGTTTCTGGGGATCAAGCGAAGGCGCGCGAGATGGCTCCCGCCACCGGCCGACCGTGTAGTTGTCGATGAGGTGAGCGGCAAGCGCGGTACGCAGTCCATCCGCGTAGATGCGCTCGACAGGGCCCTTACCACCTCCGATCAGGCCATGCAGGGCGGTGCCGATCCGCACCAGAGCCGGATCGACGAAGCCTCCCGCATAGGCAAGTTGCGTGGCGGCGGGGTCTATTCCGTAGTCTGCCAGCGTGCTGTCTTCCAAGAGCCTTGCCGGAAGGAAGATCACGAGGCATTCGACCGATCCGTCGAGTTCGAGCAGGGTCTCTTGAGTT
The DNA here is from genome assembly GCF_003182275.1 of Hoeflea marina. Lineage (GTDB taxonomy): Bacteria > Pseudomonadota > Alphaproteobacteria > Rhizobiales > Rhizobiaceae > Hoeflea > Hoeflea marina. The sequence goes on along the minus strand of NZ_QGTR01000001.1, from coordinate 1,362,163 downwards.
GCGACCGGAACCAGCCAACTTGTTCCCGGGCGCGCCATGCCTTGCTGCGTGTGCCCATCACCCGTGCGCCGGACCCTTGCCTGGCCAGACAGGATATAGACGAGTTCTGTGCAATTCCGCCCGACGCAGTTCTGCCTTCCAGGTCCAATATGCCGTTGTTCGACACGCAATGCATTCCACTCGGCAACATCACCGACCAGGGTGCTGGACCCATATTTTTGATTGCCGTGGGTGAGCAGGGACATTTATCCGTTCTCCGGCGTGCAAATTTGATATGATCAGCAAGCCGTGCCAGTGCCGGTCTGGCGAGTTAATTTCGGTTAAATGACGTCAGAGCGGCTGGCCACCAGCACGCGCCCATGTTTCCGGATGCGCGAGCGCAGTTCCCGTGCTGGACGGTCCGCCACTTCGCGGTCAGGCACAGCAACGTTTAGTCGGATGATGGGGCATTTGATGAACGACGTCTCGCCACCACAATCTCGGTCATTCGCCTTCGGGCCATTCGTGCTGCTGCCCGAACGCCAATTGCTGACGCGGGGAGACCTGCCAGTGCGTATCGGAGGGCGAGCACTCGATATCCTGACGGTGCTTGTCGAACGTCCGGGAGCGGTCATTGGCAAACAGGAGTTGCTGTCTCGTGTCTGGCCGGACACCTTTGTCGAGGAGGGCAATCTCAAGGTGAACATGGCTGCCTTGCGACGCGTGCTAGATGAGCCGCAAGGGGCCGCACACTATATCTCGACTGTCGTCGGCCGGGGCTACCGGTTCTCCGCGCCGGTTCGCTATTCCAGCGCGTTCCATCATGCGTCCAATGCCGACACTCCCGCTTCCCTGAACCACAACCTGCCGACGGCGACGGCGCGTATCGTCGGAAGACAAGACGCGATCGATGCCATCCTGCTCGAATTGCAGGAGGCGCGTCTTGTCTCGATCGTTGGCGCGGGCGGGATTGGCAAGACGACGGTCGCCCTGGCCGTTGCCGAGCGGTGGATCGGGACATGCCGGGATGGCGTCTGGTTGGTCGATCTGTCGCCCCTCAAGGACCCGAACCTCGTCCCCAATGCCATCGCCACAGCCATCGGCCTGACAGCCCATTCCTCGAACATGCTCGAGGCGCTGAGCGCGTTCCTGCGTACACGGCAAATGCTACTCGTCTTCGACAGTTGCGAGCACATCATCAACGGCATCGCATCCTGCGCCGACCGCATCCTGGCGGAGGCTCCGGCCGTCCGCATCCTCGCGACCAGCCGCGAATCGCTTCGCGTGAAGGGAGAACGGGTTCGGCGGTTGCCGGGGCTCGGAACGCCGGCCAGGACGACGGAGCTCGATGCGCAGAGCGCGCTGGCATTTCCGGCGATAGAGCTGTTCGTCAACCGAGCCACGGACAGAATTGAAACATTCAGCCTGAGCGATGCCGAGGCACCGCTTGCTGCGGAGTTGTGCCGCCAGCTCGATGGTCTTGCCCTCGCAATCGAACTGGCGGCCACCCGCGTCGATGCGTTCGGCCTCAGCGAATTGATCGAGCAACTCGGCGACCGTCTTCGGCTGTTGCAGGGTCATCGGGCAGGTATCGAGCGCCACCGGACACTCACCGCGACGATCGACTGGAGCTATGACCTTCTCTCGGAAATCGAGCGGATGGTGTTCCGCCGCCTCGCGACATTTGCCGGTATCTTCAGTCTGGACTCGGCCTGCGCCATCACCATCGACGAGCATCTCGATCGCACAACGGCGGTTGAAAGCATCGCCAGCCTGGTGGCGAAGTCGCTTCTGGCGGCCGAGATGCATGATACGCAGGTCGAGTATCGGATGCTGGATACGACCCGCGCCTATGCGCTGGAGAAACTTGTCGCCAACAACGAACTCAAGAGGGCCCGGCAACGACATGCGGAACATTGCCTCGACCTGGTCGAGCGTGCGACATCGGATGCGGAACGGCTGACGAGGACTGAATGGCTTGTGCGATATGGTCCGAAGACCAACGATATCCGCGACGCGATGCGCTGGGCATTCACCAATGCTGACCAAACGGCGCTGGGCGTTCGGCTGACGGTCACCGCCATTCCCTTCGGCAAGCAGGTTTCGCTGGTCGAGGAATGCCGGATAGCTGTTCAAAGGGCACTGGACGACAGATTTCAGGCGCATCGAAGCATCCGTGACGACCTGGTCCTCAATCTCACGCTCGGAGCAACCCTGTTGCACACCCGGGGCCCGTTGCAACAGGTGAAGTCCTGCCTCACCAAAGCGCTGACAATAGCCGAGCAACTGCGCGACGCGGATATGCAACTGGCCTGCCTGCGCGGGCTGTCGGAATACGAATTATGGACCGGCGACTCCCACTCCGCGATCGCCGTCAGCAGGAAAATCCGTTTGATCGAGAGCAACGGGCAGGTTGCGATCTCAGGCGGCGCCAATGCTCAAGCTGGATCGGCCTTGTCCTGGCTGGGCGCACTCGCTGCATCACGGCAGCAACTTGAGACCATCGTCCAGCGACCCATAAACCAAAATGCAAGATCAGATGTTGCCCGATTCGAGTTCGATCAACGATTGACTGCTCAAGGATCGCTGGCAACGGTACTCTGGCTCCAGGGGTTTCCGGATCAGGCGGTTGCGGTCGCTCGCCGTCAGCTCAAAGAGGCCGAGGCGTCCAACTACGCCGTCTCCCTCTGCTCGGCCTTGCTGCATGGCTCGCTGATCATCTCCATGTATGTCCGTGACTACGATGCTGCCTGGACTTTTCTTGACCGTGGCCTGGAGCACGCCCAGAAACACGGGTTATCGATCTGGCGGAATATGGCAATGTGTACGCGTGGCCGCATGTGCCTATACGCCAACCGTCCGATCGACCTCGCCGCCTATCGCGACGCGCTTGCCGAGGTCCGCGATGGTGGTTTCCGGATGCGGTATCCCAACTACCTCGCCAACTACGCGGAAGCGGTGGCACGACAGGGCGACCTCGCTGGCGGGCTTGCTGCCATCGATGAGGCGATCGCCCTGTGCGAAAGCCGTGGCCAGGTCGTAGGCATACCGGAAATTCTTCGTATCAAGGGCAACATGTTCCGCTTCCAGGATCCGGCCGATCCGGACCGGGCAGAGGCGTGCTATCGGCGGTCGATCGAACTTGCTCGCCAGGGTGAAGCGCTGTCCTGGGAGCTGCGCTCCGCAATGAGCCTTGTGAAGCTGAGGCGGATGCATGGAGGGGACAACGAAGCGGAGAATATGCTCTCCTCGACATATGACCGCTTTCAGGAAGGCTTTTCTACCGGTGATCTCGTGCGGGCACGCGCCCTGATCGCCACGCGGCCTGGTGCCAGGCGCGAGAAATAGCCGCGCCCTTGATCAACCGCGCTCGCTCGTTGACGTGCGCCGCGTTCTCAAGATGGTGAGGCCAACCTTGATCGGCGGCCAGATCACGACGAAGGCAAGCAGGGCAGCAACCAGGCTTACCGTGCCCATGGCTGGCTGAAGTGCCGCCTCACTGCCAAACCCATGCAGGGACACAAGCGGCACCAGAGTCGGGCCAAGACCGATCCCGATGAGGCCGATGAAGGTCAGGGACAACGCGATTGTCGTCGCCCGCATCTCGCTCGGAACGCTCTCCTGCATCACGACGTGGCCGACGACATAGCCACCGATTGACCCGAACGCCCATATGCCCATCGCAAGCGCGGCCTGTTGTCCCGTTCCTGCAAAGAAGACCATCGTGGCCCCGGCAATGGTCAGCAGATAGCATCCCAGCAAAAGGACCACGCGGGTGGACACGCCCCAGCGCCGTGCGAACCAGTCCGACAGCGCACCGCCAAGAACGGAAGCAGTGGCTCCGCTAACCGACACGGCAAGAACGAGGAGGCCGCCGACCTCCATCGCGCTCATTCCATACACCCGCTGCAACAGCGTGGGCATCCAGGCGAACAGGCCGTGGTCGCCGATCGCCAAGACACCCTTTACCAGGCATACGCGCAATACGGTCCCATTGTTCGCCAGCAGTAGCCGTAAAACGTCGGACAGCGGGAGAAAACCTGATCTGTTCTGCCGCCGGGGTTCCACGATCGACAGAAGCAAGGCTACCAGTGCGAAGCCTGGAAGCGCAACGAGAATAAAGACTTGCCGCCAGGGCACCAGCGCTCCCATCAGCGGCATCGAGGCAAACCAGCCGGCCTCGATCGCCCGCAGGAGCGTGCCGCCGATCAGGAGCGCACCACCGGCGCCAAACGTCGCGCCCAGGGAGAAAACACCCAGCGCCGTTCCCCGCCGGCGCGGCGAAAAGAAATCGATGATCAGCGACGAGGCTGCCGGTACCAAGGCCGCTTCACCCATTCCCACCGCAAGTCGGGCACAGAAGAAGCTCCAGAAGTCTGAGGCGAGACCGCAGGCGACCGTCGCGACCGACCACAGGAGCACGCCTGCGACGATGAGGTTGCGGCGATTGATGGTGTCTGCCAATCGCCCGCTGGGCAGACCGGCGAGCGCGAAGATGATGGCGAACCCGGCGCCCTGAAGCAGGCTGATCTGCACGTCTGACAAACCGAGATCGGCCCTGATCGGATCGACGACGAGATTGATGATCAGCCGGTCGGTATAGGACACCAGCAGAGCGACGCAGAGCACCGTCACTGCATACCATCCCGAAATGTTGGAGGGCAGGGGCTCTGAACCCATCCCGCCCTGGGAATCCGGTGAGTTTACCAAGCCATTGGTCCTAGCTACCGTGAACCGGTGCAACCAGCTTCCAGATTTGCACTGTTGCCTGAAGCAAGCAAGATGGCGATCGGCGGCCCACCCAAGCGCAGCCCCGAAACAGCAAGCCCGGTCAAAAGATCGGCAATACATGCCAAGACGACCTCTATATTCTAGCCCGGTCGCCTGAGGCGCGTCAGGTTGGACGATCTTGCGTGGTGCGCCGACTTCCTGTCATGCTTGGTCCCACGCACCTGCCTGGAAGACGGAGACTGACACATGACCCGACACATTCTGCTTGCCGGCAGCACCGGGCTTATCGGCAGGAGCGTCGGTCTGCAACTTGGCCAGCGACCCGACATCGAGCTCATCAGCCTGGTTCGCAACGGCTCGAACGCGTCCGGCCATCCCATCGATTTCGAGCAGTTGTGTGCCGCGCCCGAAGCAACGCTGATGCCGGTCGCGCCCGACGGCGTCGATGTTGCCATCTCCTGCCTTGGCACCACCATTCGGACCGCTGGATCACAGCCCGCCATGTTTCGGGTTGATCATGATTACGTTCTGGCGATCGCCAAAGGCGCGAAGGCGCTCGGCGCCCGACAGTTTATCCTCGTGAGCTCTGTCAGTGCCGGGGGGGCAGGATTCTATCTCAGGACCAAGGGTGCCATTGAACGGGCGGTGACCCAGCTTGGCATCGAACGGGTGGATATAATCCGCCCAGGCTTTCTGCTCGGACAGCGTGGCGAGACAAGGGTTTTGGAAACGGTTGCGCAGCATGTCCTGGCCACGCTTTCACCCATCCTCCCGGGCCGCTTTTCCCGCTATGGGACCATACCCGCTCAGGAGGTATCAGAGGCAATCGTGCAACTCGCCGGGAGGATGGAGCCAGGCCGTCATGTGTACCAGAACGCCGATCTGCATCGGCTATCAAAATAATCAATTCGAATGTAACGGGCCGCTGTCCCGCTGCCGAAATGCCTGGATTCAAACGGAGATTGATCGTCATTAAATGCGCCATTGCGCGGAAAGCGGACGGGTAAGTGAAGCGGGCGACCGCCGGATCGGCGGATGCCATCGATGACGGATTGACGAAACGCCTCGCCGTCGCGGCGCATCCGCGTTTCCAGCGGCCGGGTCGTCAATCACAGATTCCGGCAACGACCAATCGCGATTGCTGAAACTTGTGGCCGCGATGAGAATATCTGGTTGCCGGCGCGACATCGCACTGCAGCCGCTACGCGAGACGCGAAGGGCAGGGCCGGCGGGCCGGAACTTGCCGCGCTCTGGCCTCGATCCCATGTCTGTTGTAAGGGAGGCAGAATTCGATCCCGTCGCGGACAACCCTCAAGCAGGACGCCATGCCAGAATACCCCAAGTACAGGCTCGCCATCGCGCCGATGATGGACTGGACCGATCGCCACTGCCGCTTCCTGCACCGTTCGCTGACGAAGCGGGCGTTGCTCTACACAGAGATGGTGGTGGCCGATGCGGTGCTGCATGGCGATCTCGAGCGGCTGCTCGGCTTCGATGCCTGCGAGCATCCGGTGGCGCTCCAGCTCGGCGGTTCGGATCCAGAGAAGCTCGCCAAGGCGGCGAAGATCGCTGCCGACTACGGCTACGACGAGATCAATCTCAATGTCGGCTGTCCCTCGGACCGGGTGCAGTCGGGCGCCTTCGGGGCCTGCCTGATGCGCGAGCCGGAACTGGTGGCGCGCTGCGTGGCGGCGATGAAGGCGGTGGTCGACGTGCCGGTGACGGTGAAATGCCGCATCGGCGTCGACGAGCAGGATCCGGAAACGGCGCTGCCCGCGCTGGCCGTGGCGGTGCTCGATGCCGGCGCCGACGCGCTCTGGGTGCATGCGCGCAAGGCGTGGCTCGAGGGCCTGTCGCCCAAGGAAAACCGCGACGTGCCGCCTCTCGACTATGATCGGGTGTATCGGCTCAAGCAGGAGTTTCCGAATGTTTTCATCGGGATCAACGGCGGTGTTGTCGATCTGAATCAGGTTCTTGAGCATCTGAATCACGTCGATGGGGTGATGCTCGGCCGCGCCGCCTACCACAATGCGTCGCTGCTCGCCGAGGTCGATGCCCGCATCTATGGCGAGCCGGACCTGCCGGTCGACTGGACCGTGATCCGCGACGCGATGATGGCGCATGCCGAGGCGCACATGGTGTCGGGCGGTCGGCTGAACCATGTCACACGACATATGGTCGGGCTGTTTCAGGGTGTGCCTGGCGCCCGGCGCTTCCGGCAGATCCTGTCAACGGAATCGGTGCGCAAGGGGGCGGGGCCGGAGGTGATCGCCGAGGCCTTTGGGGCCGTCGATCTGTCCGCGATCAACGAAGCCGCCTGAGCCCGTCGGAGCGCTCAGGTCTCGATGACAGGCGCGTCCTCGAGCGGAATCGGGGTCGGGTGATTGTTGCTGTCGAGCGCCACCATGACGAATGTCGCGTTGGTGACCTTCTCCATCCGCGGCGTCAGGTAGCGTTGCGCCCAGGCTTCCACCAGCAGCGTCATCGAGGTGCGGCCGACCTTGACCACGTCGGTGTAGATACACAGCGTGTCGCCGATCTTGACCGGCATGGCGAACGACATCTCGTTGACGGCGGCGGTAACGACGCGACCACGGGCGCGCTCGGCAGCACGGATGCCGCAGGCCAGGTCCATCTGCGCCATCACCCAGCCGCCGAAGATGTCGCCGGCGGCATTGGCGTCGGCGGGCATGGCCAGCGTTCGCAGGGTCAATTCACCGGTTGGCTTCAGCATCGGGCTCTCCTGTGTCGGAAGCCTTTTACCGGCGTTGCCGGCCGGGGTGAAGCGGTTTTCGAAAAATGCCGCGCGAAGCCGGTCATTTACCATTTCGGCACAGAGCCTGTTTACCTGAACGTGGCATCCTATCCCATGACAGGAATTGGGATATCGGGGGTTCAACGATCTTGCTGGAAAATCCGGGCTCACAGTCGGGGATACGCAATCGGCGGCTGACGCAGCTTGCCTGGGTGTGCGGGGGCACGCTGGCATGCATCCTCGTCAGCTTCTCGGTGGCGCATCTGCTGGCGCGGGATTTTTCCGCCGAAGTGCTTCTCAGAGCCCACCTTGCCTCGATATTCCTGCCGATGGTTCTGGCAACGCCGCTGCTCGGCGTGCTGATGATCAAGATCGGCCATCTGGAGGATCTCAACGCCCGCCTGGTGGGCATGGCGACCAGCGATCTGATGACGGGCCTGCTCAACCGCACCGCCTTCGCGGGCGCCGTCTCGGCGCTTCTCGACAGCCCGGCCGAGCGCATCGAGGTGACGCTGCTGGTGATCGACGCCGACCATTTCAAGCAGATCAATGACCGGTTCGGCCACCAGGCCGGTGACCTGGCGCTCACCGCGCTCGCCGATTGCATCCGCAGGAATGTTCGCAGCACCGATCTGGTGGGACGGCTTGGCGGCGAGGAGTTCGGCGTCGCGATGGCGGGCGTCAACGCTGAGAACGGCCACTACACCGCCGAGCGGATCCGCCGCGCGGTCGCCAACATCGATTTCCGGCCGCACGGAATCCGCCACGACATCACGGTGAGCATCGGCGTGACGCTCTCGGCCAGCGCCGCCGACTTCGCATCGCTGTTCAAGGATGCCGACGAGCGGCTCTACGCCGCCAAGACCGCCGGCCGCAACGTGGTCAAGGCCGGGTTCATGGGCGAGGCGTCGCTGTCATCGAGCGAGGATCTGCCCGGTGTCTCACCGACGGGCTCGCCGAGGGGCGAGGACACCCGCCGCCCGGCGACTGACGAAGCATGGGAAGGCGGCGCAAACCGGCGGCAGGACTCCATGGCCAACGCCTGAGCGCCATGACGGGGCGGCTGCTGCCTTGAAATGACCGCATCCGTTAACGGCGATCCTCAGGCTTCGTTTACCGTCTTGCGCGATATTGGCCAGATGTCAGTTCCAAAAGGCCGGGCCATGGCGCGCCATCCATCTTCCAGACCGCACCTGCTGAAGCTCTCCTCGCTCATGGCGATTTCGCTTGTGCTTGGCTCCTGCTCGGGCAGCGATGTGCTGGCGCCGCCAGGCGAGCTTCTGTCGCTGGAGCGGGCCAATCCGGTGATCGCGCCGGAGCCGCAGCCCGCCTTCAGCTATCCCGTGGCCGTGCCGATGCAGAGCTCGGGCGGCGGCAATCTCGCCGAGGGGCAGGTCGCCCAGCCGGTGGTCACCGGCATCGGCACCGATTCGCCGCAACTCGCCGGCGCCGCACCCGATCCGGTCGTCATCACCGAGCCTGTCGACGCGACGCCCGAGGCGCAGAAGGTCGGCTTTCTGCCGCGGTTCAGCAATCCGGCACAGACCCCGGCCTGGGCCGGCGGGATGCCGGCGGCGGAAAAGGCCTGCCGGCAGCGGCTCAAGCGTCTCGGCGTCAGGTTCCGCGACATCCCGGCCATCAATCCGGGCAGGAGCTGCAACATCGACTATCCGATCGAGCTCACGGCCCTTTCGGGCGGCATCGAGATCAAGCCGGCGGCAAAGCTGAACTGCCAGATCACCGAGGCCTTCGCGCAATGGGTGAAGAACGAACTGGCGCCGTCGGTGCGGGTCCGCTACGTCGCAGGCATTTCCAGCATCAACCAGCTTTCCTCCTATTCCTGCCGCACCATGAACTCGGTGAAGGGCGCGGCGATGTCGGAACATTCGCACGGCAATGCCATCGATGTCGGCAAGATCACGCTCAACAGCGGGACATCGATCTCGGTGCGCAAGCCCGGCTTCTTCGCCTTTCGCGAGAAGAACCTGCTCAACACGGTCCGCGCCGACAGCTGCAAGTATTTCTCCACCGTGCTCGGACCGGGCAGCGACGTGCACCACAAGGATCACTTCCACTTCGACCTCAGGCAGCGCAAATCCGGCTATCGCCACTGCAGCCTTTAGCGCGCTTCGGCTTTTCGTTGCATCGCAGACGCGCTCCAAGCTTTTGACCCCGAGCATTTTCCCACGACGAAGTGAATTCCACTCCGTCCGGAACTCCTCTCGAAGGGCGATCTGCCCGCCATCACGGGCAGGAAGAAGCGGCCGGGCAAAAAGATAGCCGGACGAGCCGGCTGTGAGTTGGGTGAAAGCCTCGGGCCATGGGGCGGTGCCCGGCTTCCGGCGGCCGCGGACATTGGGAATGCCCGTCGGCGGCGGTGCGACGGCTGCCGGGGGGCGGCAGGACCGTGCATCCGCCAAAACAATGCTTGAAAATTGTCTCGGTTTGATGACGGTGGCCGGGTCGCCCGTCCCGCCGCTCGCGGGAAACGGCAAGGCCACGGAGTGCGCATGTCCCAATCCCCCGAGCTGTTCTGGTTCACCCTTGAACTCGCCGCCGCCGGCGTCTTTGCCGGCGTCATCGCCGGGGTGCTGGCCGGGCTTTTCGGCATCGGCGGCGGCGCCATTCTCGTGCCGGTCTTCTACCAGGCGCTGGGGCTTCTGGAGGTCGACGACGCGGTGCGCATGCATCTGTCGATCGGCACGTCGCTGGCCATCATCGTGCCGACCTCGATCCGGTCCTTCATGGCTCACCACAAGCGCGGCGCGGTGGACATGGACCTGCTCAGGAGCTGGCTGCTGCCGGTTCCCGCCGGCGTTGTCGCCGCCTCGCTGATCGTCGCCTTCGTCTCCAGCGCGGCGCTGCGGGGGATTTTCGCGGTCATCGCCATCCTTGTCGGCCTGCGGATGCTGTTCAACCGCCAGGGCTGGCGGCTTGGGTCGGACCTGCCGGGCAATCCGGCGCGCGCGGCGGTGGGCGCCGTCATCGGGCTGCTGTCGGCGCTGATGGGCATCGGCGGCGGCGTGCTCAACAACACCTTCATGACATTGTTCGGACGGCCTGTGCACCAGGCGGTGGCGACCTCGGCGGGCGTGGGAGCGCTGATCTCGATCCCGGGCCTGATCGGCTATGTCTGGGCAGGCTGGGGCGTGGCCGGGCTGCCGCCGTTCTCGACCGGTTTCGTCAACTGGGTCGCGGTGCTGCTGATCATCCCGATCACCATGATGGCGGCGCCGCTCGGGGTACGGCTGGCGCATGCGCTGGACAAGCGCCAGCTGGAAGTGGCGTTCGGCCTGTTCATGCTGCTGGTCGCCGCGCGCTTCCTCTACAGCCTCGGCTGAAGCCGCCGGCCGCTGTCAGTCCCTGAGCACGATCTCGTCGCGCCGCATCTCGAAGGATGACAGCGTCGACAGGAAGTTCATGCCGAGCAGGCTGCGGTCCAGGGCGCCGGGCTTTGACACCATGGCGCGAAGGCCGGCACGGCCGAGCGGGCCGATTTCGAGCCGGTCAATGCGGACAGGTGCCGCCATCGACATGCCGTTGGCCGTCGAGATCGGGCTGGTGTATCGGAGTTCCTTCTCCGAGAAACCCGCGGCCATGGCGTCCTCGTGCGACAGCGCGATGGTTGTCGCGCCGGTGTCGATGAGGAAGTGCACGGGCACGCCGTTGACCATGGCGTCGGCCTCGAAATGGCCGCCGCGCGACTTGCCGATCGAAATTGCGAGGCCGTCGCCATCGGCGGCGCTGGACAGCACCACGGGCCGGCCCGGGACGAGCCCCGTGGTGACGGTCGCGGCCACGTCGGTGAGCCGGTCGCGATAGGTCCAGCCGGTGACCAGGCCCAGGATGATGATCAGCCAGACCAGCAGGTTGCGCACCAGCGCGCCCAGTGTGCGGTGCGAGCCGACCACGCCCGAGGCGATGACCGCGCCGAGAATGCCGAGATAGGCGACGTTGGCGAATTCGTCATTGGCCATGCCAAATGTCCGGCCGGCCTCATTGTTGTAAAGCAACAGCGCCAGCGCGCCGCAGATCAGCGCGAGAATGAACGGGAGACCCAGCCTCATCCGCCCTGCCGGTCCTGAGCCAGCTGCTGGCGGCGGGTGATGCGACGCGGCCGCTTTTCGACTGTCTCCAGCCGCGCGGGCAGTGCCGCCATCACCTCGCGGCGGGTTTCGGCAGAGTACAGCGTCCAGGCCCCGATTTCATCGCGCGTGCGGCCGCAGCCATGGCAGAAGCCTGTGGCCATGTCGATCGAGCAGATCAGGATGCAGGGCGTTTCAATCGTCATGGTCGGGTCCGGCGCATTCGGTGTTGGCCATCACATATCGGGTTTTCACAGCAAAAGGGCAAGGGTTGCGAGCGCCGCGATTTCGGTCAATTGCTGCGTGGCGCCGATGGTGTCGCCGCTGTGTCCGCCGATCCGGGCCTCCGCGAGACGGCTCCATCCATAGGTGACGGCGGCGGCGACGCCGAGTGTCAACAGCGATGCCACGAGCGTGTGGGCGAGCGCGCCGGTGAGCACCAGGACCGCGGCGCCGATGCCGACAGCCAGCCGGGCGGCGTCGCCCTCGGGCTCGCCGACCGAGACCGCGACGCCGTTCTCCCGCGCCGGCCGCAGATCGTCCCAGTGCCAGACCATCGCCGCCCTGCTGGCGGCGGCGACAGCCAGGATCACAAGCGCCGACAGCCACCAGGGCAGCACGGCGATAAGGATGGTCATCGAAACGGCCCTGAGCGCCAGCGACAGGATCAGCGCCAGCGCGCCGTAGCTGCCGATTCGGCTGTCCTTCATGATGGCGAGCATGCGGGTGCGGTCGCCGCCGGCGCCGAAGGCATCGGCGCTGTCGGCCAGCCCGTCCTCATGCAGCGCCCCGGTGACGCCGATGAGCACGCCGAGCGCCAGGAGAGCCGTGAGCGCCGGATTGGCTCCCAGGCCCGCCAGCAGCGCGGTCAGCAATGCGGCGGGGAGGGCGATCAGCAGACCGGCCACCGGAAACATCCGCACCGCGCGGCTCAACTGGCCATCATGGCCGGCGAAGTGGCGCGAGGGCATCGGCAGGCGGCTGAGAAATCCGGCGGAACGGGCGATGTCATCGAGCAGGTCGGAGTGGTTCATGATTGCTTCCGGTCCCCGAACAGGTGCATGGGTTGCGGCATTCAACGCCGCTGCCGCGATTGAACTTGCGCGATTCCCTCTTTACACCGGGAACCGCCGCGCGTCATGCGGCTCGGATCACAGGGAATTGCGCCATGACTGCCAGCGGACTGCCGTTTGACGACTTTCGGGACCTGATCAGCAATCTGCGGGGACCCGACACCGTGGCGCTGGCGGCGGCGCGCGAACGTGATTCGCAGCTGACCAAGCCGGGCGGCGCGCTGGGCCGGCTTGAGGAAATCGCCTTCTGGCTGGCGGCCTGGAGCGGCCGCTCGCCTGCGGTCAATCGTCCGCTGGTGGCGGTGTTTGCCGGCAACCATGGCGTGACGGCCAAGGGCGTGACGCCGTTTCCGTCGTCGGTGACGGCGCAGATGGTGGCCAATTTCGCCGCCGGGGGGGCTGCGATCAACCAGATCTGCGTCGCCAACGACCTTGGTCTCAAGATCTTCGACCTGGCACTCGATGTGCCCACCGGCGACATCACCGAGGAAGCGGCGATGGACGAGCGCGGCTGTGCGGCGACCATGGCCTTCGGCATGGAGGCGATCGCCGGCGGCACCGACCTTCTGTGCATCGGCGAGATGGGCATCGGCAACACGACCATCGCGGCGGCGATTTTTCATGCGCTCTACGGAGGCACGGCGGCGGAATGGGTGGGACCCGGAACCGGTTCGGAGGGCGAGGTTCTCGCCCGCAAGATCGCGGCGGTCGAAGCAGCGGTGGCGCTGCACAAGCCGCATCTGGGCGATCCGCTTGAAGTGCTGCGCCGGCTCGGCGGGCGCGAGATCGCGGCCATGGCCGGCGCCATCCTGGCAGCGCGGACGGAGCGGATCCCGGTGCTGATCGACGGTTACGTGGCAACCGCCGCCGCCGCCATCCTGCACGCGATGAACCCTTCGGCGCTCGACCATTGCCTGATCGGCCACGTCTCGGCCGAGCCCGGCCACATCAAGGCGCTTGACCGGCTCGGCAAGACACCGCTGCTTGCACTCGGCATGCGGCTGGGCGAGGGCACCGGCGCGGCGCTGGCGGCCGGCATTGTCAAGTCGGCGGCGATGTGCCATTCGGGCATGGCGACCTTCGCCCAGGCCGGAGTTAGCGGCAAGGACTGAGTGTTCCACCGCAGCCGGTGGGGCAACGAGGAGAGTGCGTCAGCTGAAGGCGCGCTTCTTGCGGGCACCGGGCTCGCCTATGCCCTCGACGGCCGCCAGACCTTCGAGCACGCGTTGCGACGGCAGGATGGCGATCCCCTCTGTGCCTTCGCGCAGCTTGGACTTGAGCACGAATTCGCCGCCGTGCTTGGCCATGATGGCCTGGACGATCGGCAGGCCGAGGCCGGTGCCCTGTTCGGCGCTCTTGATGGCGATCGAGCCCTGACCGAAGGCAGCGAGCACGATCGGAATCTCTTCCTCGGCAATTCCGGGTCCGTTGTCCTTGACGGCGATGTACTGGCCGCGACCGGCGGTCCAGCCGATCTTGACCTGGATCTCGCCGCAGGTCGGGGTGAACTTGACCGCGTTGGACAACAGGTTGAGCAGCACCTGCCGCATTGCCTTCTCGTCGGCCCAGACCATCGGCAGGCCGTTCTCGAAGGCTTCGGTGATGCGGATGTTCTTGCTGCGCGCCTTGAGCTGCACCAGGCTTATGCAATCCTCGGCGATGTCCGAGAGCGCCAGCGCGGTCTCGGCCAGGTCATAGCGGCCCGCCTCGATGCGGGAGAGATCGAGGATCTCGTTGATCAGGTTGAGCAGATGCTGGCCGGACTGATGGATATCCTGGACATATTCCTTGTAATTGGCATTCTCGATCGGCCCCAGAACCTCGCCGCTCATCACCTCGGAGAAACCGAGAATGGCGTTGAGAGGCGTGCGCAGTTCGTGGCTCATGGATGCCAGAAAGCGCGACTTGGCGAGATTGGCCTCCTCGGCCCGGCGGCGGGCCTCGTCCGACATGGATTTGGCCACTTCCAGTTCCGCGATCAGGTTGTCCTTCTCCGTCTGGAAGATCATCATCTTGATGTTGGCCGAGAGCAGCTTCTGGGAAACATAGGTGAAGAACACCACGGTGGCGGTGAACATCGCCAGAACCGAGATCTCCGCCGGATCGTGAATGGTCACCGCGCGCCAGATCAGCGCCATCACCGTGGGCACGAAGGTGAAATAGAGCACGTGGCGCAGGGTGAAACTGGCCATGGCGGTGGCGGCTAGCGCCACCAGCAGCACGGCGGCCTTGTAGAAGGCGAATGTGTCGCCGCCGCAGGCGGCGCAACCCTGCAGCGCGAACACCGCCCAGCAGACGCCGATGGCGAGGTAGAAACCCAGAAACCTGGTGCGCCAGCGGACCGCGAGATTGTCGTCGGCGAAATTGCGCGCCGCCCGCCGTGCCATCAGCACCAGCCCGGAATAAAGGATGAGGGTGACGAACGCCCACAGCAGCAGGCCGATGGCCTGGTCGAAATACAGCCCCACCATCGCCGAAAGCATGACAAGGGCCGGCACCGCCGCGGCCCCCTGGAGCACCGCGTTGATGTGCATCATCATCAGTTCATGGTCGAAGGCGGTTGGCGTCTCGCGGCCGCTCTGCAGCCGGTCCCGGGTTTCGCGCACAGTCCTGACCAGGGCCGCATTCTTGTGCGTCCGTGAGCGGTCGACAATGTTCTTGTCGGTCATGGTGCCGGCGGTATGGGCCATGGGTGCGAAATCGGTCCTCGTATCGGACGGATTCTAGGGAGCAATGCTTAAGAAGCTGTTTGCAATTGCCCCCCG
This sequence comes from Hoeflea marina, assembly GCF_003182275.1. Classification (GTDB taxonomy): domain Bacteria; phylum Pseudomonadota; class Alphaproteobacteria; order Rhizobiales; family Rhizobiaceae; genus Hoeflea; species Hoeflea marina. Next base: position 1,346,775 of record NZ_QGTR01000001.1, on the reverse strand, counting down.
GGCCGCTTGAAGCGGACGGGAAAATGAGGCATTTCGGCGCATGAGATGGACATCGGCAAAACGGCGCCGATGGCCGCGGTCGCCGCGGTCCCGGCGCTTTCGCGACCTCATGACGGCGCTCGGGCTGATCTTCGGCCTGGCGCTGGCTGTCGCCTGGCTGGGGGAGACCGGTGGCGGCTCCCTGTCGGGCAGGGCACGGCTGGTGGATGGCGACACCCTGGAAATTGGCGGCAGGCGGGTGCGGCTCAGCGGCATCGATGCGCCGGAATACCGGCAGACATGCCGTCGCGACGGCGCGCCCTATCCCTGCGGCGAGGCCGCCCGCGCTGCGCTGGGCCGGCTGATCGCCGGGCGCGAGGTGACGTGCGAGCTCGGCGGGCGCGACCGCTACCGCCGCCATCTGGCCAGGTGCACGTCGGTGGGGACCGATCTCAACCGCGCCATGGTGCTGTCCGGTCATGCCGTGAGCCATGACGGGTACCGGCTCGAGGAAGCGCGGGCGCGGGCGGCCGGCGCAGGCATCTGGGCCGGCGAGTTCGAGCGCCCGGAGGCGTGGCGCGCGGAGCACGAAGGCCGGATGCCGCGGTTCACCTTCGACCGGGTGTTCGACAGCCTCGCCGACGGCTGGCTGGCGCTGCGGCGCCTTGCCGGTTTTCCTGCGGGCTAGGGCATATCCGGGGACCACGATGGCCCTTGTCCCCTGTCCCTGAGGGCAACGGCATTCCCACATCTTTGTGGTGGCCCTTCGGCGAAGAGGAGATGCGATTTCAGCATCCTGATGCAATTGCGCGGCAGGAATTAGGGTGGGGGGCGCGCGCCGCCTGGCCCTTCGCCCTTCGATGGCCGCTTCGCGGCCACTTCGGGATGAGGGGAACGTTGATCCGGCACCATAGAATAAGGAGACCGGGGGCGACCGAAGGCGCCGGGGAGAAGCTGGTGGAGGCTGCGACCGCTCTCTCCGCCGTCATGCCGGCCCCAGAGCCGGCATCCGGCAGGCGAGCGTCCGCGAGCCGGAGTACCTGATTCCTGCCGCCCGCGCCGAGTCTCCCGCGCCGCCGACGCGGCTTTGCTGGACCCCGGCTCGGAGGCCGGGGTGACGGGGCTGCGGCCTATGCCATCCTGCTCCGCATCTTCACTCCGCGACTCCACATGATCGAAGCGTGTGAGGGCTTCGGGCAGCCCGCGGATGAAACCCGCGGCTGGCCCGAGAGCCATGCCGCCGCGAAGGGCAGGACCGCGGCCACCCTCGCCCTTCGAGGGCCGCTTCGCGGCCACCTCGGGACGAGGGTGGAGGGGCTCACTTGTGGGTGATCTCGGTGCCCAGCACCTTGAGGCATTCGCGGATGAAGGCGGCGAGGGCGGTCCAGCCCTTTGCCGATACCATCGTTCCGTCGACATAGGCGTCCGTCGGCGACAGGTCGATATAGGTGCCGCCGGCCAGGGTCACCTCCGGCTCGCAGGCGCCGAGGCCCGCGACCTTCTTGCCGCGCACCACGCCATCGACCGCGATCAGGATCTGGACCCCGTGGCAGATGGTGAAGATCGGCTTCTGCTTCTCGTGGAAATGGCGGACGATGGCCTGCACTCGCTTGTCGGTGCGGATGTATTCCGGCCCGCGCCCGCCGGCGCAGTAGACGGCGTGGTAGCTGTCGAGCTGCTTTTCCGCATCGGCGAATGTCTTGTTGAGCGTGACGTTGTGCCCGAGTTTTTCGGTGTAGGTCTGGTCGCCCTCGAAGTCGTGCAGCGAGGTCCGGAGAATGTCGCCGGCCTTCTTGTCTGGACAGACCACATGAACCGTATGTCCGACGGCTTCCATGGCCTGTTCGAAGACGAAGATTTCGTACTCCTCGGTGAAGTCACCCGTCAGCATCAGTATTTTCTTGCCTGGCATGTCTGTCTTCCTCCCTTTGATGTTGATTTTGTTCGAACGCTCCAGCGCTCTCGCCGCCACGCCTGTCTGCGTCCTGTGCCCTGGTGCGCCTGAGGCCGCTCGTGGTCTCTTCGTGAATCGGTCGGTTTGATCTGGAATTGGTCGTACCAGATGATGGTCAGAAAGAGTGCTGCCGGTCAAGTGGAACGCTATGGTCGACCGCGACATTTCCGCAAGGGCGGCGTCGGCGCGCAGGTCCGGGCTTCCCCGCGACGCCGCTTTGGTGTCTGATCCGGGTGATGAAAGGGAGACTGCAATGAAACTCTATGATGGTGGGCGCGCACCCAATCCGCGGCGCGTGACGGTGTTCCTGGCCGAGAAGGGCATCGAGATCGAGAAGGTGCCCGTGGATATGGGCGCGATGGGCCACAAGTCGGCCGAGGTGACGGCCCTCAACCCGCTGCAGCGGCTGCCGGTGCTGGTGCTCGACGACGGCACCGTTCTCTCCGAATCGGTGGCGATCTGCCGCTATCTGGAGGAACTGCATCCGGAGCCGCCGCTGTTCGGCATCGATGCGAAGGACCGCGCCATCGTCGAGATGTGGAACCGGCGCGTCGAGCTGCACTATCTCGCCAGTGTGGCGGCAGCCTTCCGCCACACCCATCCGGCGATGAAGGACTGGGAAGTGCCGCAGATCGCCGAATGGGGCGAGGCCAACCGGCCGAAGGCGGAGGCGTTTCTGGAATTGCTCGACAAGGAACTCGCCACCCGGCAGTTCATCGCCGGCGACCGCTACACCATCGCCGACATCACCGCGATGATCGGCTTCGACTTCATGAAGCCGGCGAAGATCGCCCGACCCGAGCATCTCGCCAATGTGATGCGCTGGTATGGCGAGGTGTCGTCGCGCCCGAGTGCCGCCATCTGATGTCAGCGCCGGACGAAGACGGGCTCGGGCCGCTGCTCGCGCGGATCTCGGCCTGCCGCATCTGCCGGGACGCGCCGCTGGGCGGGCCGGGGCGGGCGCTGCCACATGAGCCGCGGCCGGTCTGCGTCGCCTCGGCGCGGGCGCCGGTGCTGATTGCCGGCCAGGCACCGGGCACGCGGGTGCATGCCTCGGGGCGGCCGTTTACCGATCCCTCCGGCGACAGGCTGCGCGACTGGCTCGGCGTCGATGCGGCGGCGTTCTACGATCCGGACAAGTTCGCCATCGTGCCGATGGGCTTCTGCTTTCCGGGACTGGACGCCAAGGGCGGCGACCTGCCGCCGCGACGCGAATGCGCGCCGGCATGGCGCGGGCAGGTGATGGAGGCGATGCCGCAAGTCAGGCTGGTGCTGGCGATCGGGCTCTATGCCCAGGCCTGGCATCTGGGCAAGCTCCGCCATAAAAGCGTCACCGACACGGTGGCCGACTGGCGCGCCGTCTTGGCCGCCACCGAGGCCGGGACCCCGGTGATGCCGATGCCGCATCCGTCGTGGCGGAATTCCGGCTGGCTCAAGCGCAATCCCTGGTTCGAGGCGGAACTGTTGCCGGAACTCAGGCGGCGCGTGTACGACGCCATCGGCTAGCTGATTGGCATGAAATTCTGCAATCAGGCGCAATCGCGGATTACTTTTCTTTGCCAGCCGGTCCGTGGCAGGATATCAGCTTCTGTATTGTTTTACGGAGTCATTCATGGACCGCCTCGACCGCAAGATTCTCCGCCTGCTGCAGGAAGATTCCACCCTTGCCGTGGCCGACATCGCCAAGAAGGTGGGGCTGTCGACTACGCCGTGCTGGCGCCGCATCCAGAAACTCGAGGAGGAGGGCGTCATCCGCCGCCGGGTGGCGCTGCTCAATCCGGCCGCGATCAACGCCAAGGTGACGGTGTTCGTCTCGATCCGCACCAATTCGCATTCCAACGAGTGGCTCAAGCGATTTGCCGAGGTGATCAGCGAGTTTACCGAGGTGGTCGAATTCTACCGCATGAGCGGCGACGTCGATTACCTGCTGCGCGTCGTCGTGCCCGACATTGCCGCCTATGACGCGTTCTACAAGCGGCTGATCGCCAAGATCGAGATCCGCGACGTCTCCTCGTCGTTTGCCATGGAGCAGATCAAATACACCACCGAACTGCCGCTCGATTACATCCCGCTGGCCAAGGAACCTGCTTCGGCGTCGTAACGGTTCGCCGCTTGCGGCACCGCGTCACCGAACGAACTTCGGTGACGCGGTGCCGATTTTCGATCGGCGATCATTGCGCTGCTTTGCGCTTTATGGCTGCTGACGCGGCCCGAGTATTATTTCTGCAGGCGCGCCAGCAGGCTCGATGTATCCCAGCGGTTGCCGCCCATGGCCTGGACGTCGGCATAGAACTGGTCGACGAGGGCTGTGACCGGCAGCGTGGCGCCGTTGCGGCGGGCTTCGGTGAGCACGATGTCGAGGTCCTTGCGCATCCAGTCGACGGCAAAGCCGTAATCGAACTTGCCGGTGTTCATGGTCTTGTGGCGGTTTTCCATCTGCCAGGAGCCTGCGGCACCCTTGGAGATGACGTCGATCACCTTCTCGATGTCGAGACCGGCCTTCTTGCCGAAGTGGATGCCTTCGGCCAGGCCCTGGACGAGGCCGGCGATGCAGATCTGGTTGATCATCTTGGTAAGCTGGCCCGAGCCGGTGGGGCCCATCAGGCCGACCATGCGGGCATAGCAGTCGATGACCGGCTTGGCGGTGTCGAAGGTGGCTTCGTCGCCGCCGACCATCACGGTGAGCACGCCGTTTTCGGCGCCAGCCTGGCCGCCGGAGACCGGAGCATCGAGAAAGCCGCAGCCCTTGGCGGAGGCGGCTTCGGCGAGCTCGCGGGCGACTTCCGCGGATGCCGTGGTGTTGTCGACGAGGATCGCGCCCGACTTCATGCCGGCGAGAACACCGTCTTCACCCAGGGTGACTGCGCGCAGATCATCATCATTGCCGACGCAGGTGAAGACGAAATCGGCGCCCTTTGCTGCTTCGGCAGGTGTGGCGCAGGCGGTGCCGCCGAATTCGGCTGCCCATTTCTCGGCCTTGGCGCTGGTGCGGTTGTAGACGCGGAGATCGTGATTGCCGCGGCTCTTGAGGTGCCCTGCCATGGGATAGCCCATGACGCCCAAACCGATGAATGCAACTGTTGCCATTTCGCCTGTCCTTCTGTCACAACTGCTTGATCAAAGCCGGGCACTGATGGTTGCTGCACTCCGGCATGCATATTCCTTGAGGGACATAAACCAATGCGGCGTCTGTTCAAAGTGCTTATCCGCTTGATTCTGGTGCTGGTGCCGATCCTGGTCATGGCCGCGGGCGCCGGAATGCTGTGGATGTCGCGCTCGCTGGCGCCGCTGGACGGCTCGATCGAGATCGTCGGCCTGTCAGGCCCGGTGAGCATTGCGCGCGACTCGGAAGGCGTGCCGCACATTGCCGGCGAAACCCGGGGCGATGTCGCCGCCGGTCTCGGTTTCGTCCACGCCCAGGAGCGGCTGTGGCAGATGGAAGTGAGCCGCATGGCCGGCAAGGGCCGGCTCTCGGAGATGTTCGGCAAGGCCACGATCGGGACCGACATCTGGCTTCGGACGATGGCGATCGACAAAGCGGCGGAAGCCTCGATGGCGGTGATCGACGCCGACACGATGGCGATGCTCGAAGGCTATTCGCGCGGCGTCAACGCCTGGATGGATCGCAACCCGCAATCGTTCTCCTCCAAGCTGCCGCCGGAATTCGTCATTCTCGGTCACCAGCCGGAGCCGTGGACGCCGGTCGATACGCTGATCTGCCTGAAGATGATGTCGGTGCAATTGTCGGAAAATGCCGGAGACGAGGTGCTGCGGCTGGCTTTCGCGCGCATGGGCATGAGCGAGGCGGAGGCCAATGACCTGATGCCCTATCTGGTGGTCGACACGCCGCCACCACTGCCGGACCTCACGCCGCTGCTTGGTCTTGACACCACGCCGCTTGGCGCACCCGTCACCAAGGCGGAAGCGGGCTCGGGCGCCAGTGGTCTTGGTGCGAATAGCTATGCGATGATCGACGCGGTCATGGGCACCGGCGCCTCCAACAACTGGGTGGTCTCGGGCTCGCGCACGCAGTCGGGCAAGCCGGTGCTCGCCAATGATCCGCATCTCGGGCTGATGGCGCCGTCGATCTGGTATCTGGCGCATCTGGAGGTGACGAGCGAACTGGGCGAACCGCGCCATCTCATCGGCGCCTCGCTTCCGGGCTCGCCCTATGTGCTGCTGGGCCGCAACAACGATATCGCCTGGGGCTTCACCAACACCGCCACCGACGCGCAGGACATTTTCGTCGAGCGGGTCAATCCCGACAATGCGGATGAATATCTCACGCCTTCGGGCTGGGCCAAGTTCGGCGCCCAGGAGGAAGTGATCAAGGTGCATGGCGCGCCCGACACGGTGTTCACCCGGCGCTGGACCCGGCACGGGCCGGTGCTGCCCGCTTCCTACAAGAAGCTCGACAAGCTGCTTCCCGAGAACTCGGTGGCGGCGCTGCAATGGGTGGCGCTCGCCAGCGACGACACCACGGCGAATGCCGGACCGCGGCTGTTCACCTTCAGGACCGTCTCCGACTATCAGGACGGAATGGAGCCGTTCCTGACGCCGATGCAGTCGATGGTGGTGGCGGATACGACCGGCAATATCGGGCTGATCGCGCCGGGGCGGGTGCCGGTGCGCGATCCGGCCAACCAGGTGATGGGCCGGGCGCCGGTTCCGGGCTGGAACGCCATCTATGACTGGCGCGGCTTCGTGCCCTATGCCGAGCTGCCGCGGCTCACCAATCCGCCGGTCGGCGCCATCGGCACCGCCAACACCAAGATCGTCGGCCCCGATTATCCGCACTTCCTTACCTTCGACTGGGACGAGCCGTTCCGGCAGCAGCGCGTCGACACGCTGGTGATCAATGCCAGGGAAAAGCACACGCCGGAAATCTCGCGGGAGGCGCAGGCCGACGTCTATTCCGCCGCCTTCGTCGGGCTCAAGGGCCGCTTTGCCCGGGCGCTTGCGGGCAAGCAGCTGACGACGCTGCAGCAGGGCCTGCTGTCGCGCATCGAGGCCTGGGACGGGCAGATGACTGCCGACAAGGGCGAGCCGCTGATCTTTCTCGCCTGGGTCCGCCACATGATGATCAACACCTTTTCGGATGATCTCGGCCCGGTGTTCGACGACTGGTTCAAGCCGCGGATCAACGTGCTCTCCCGTCTCGTTGACGGCGGGACGGCGCGCAACTGGTGCGACGTCAAGGACACTCCGGACGAAGAGAGCTGCGACGCCCTGCTGATCGCCTCGCTCGATGACGCGGTGGCCGATCTGAGGGCCCGCTATGGCGACAACATCGATGCCTGGCGCTGGGGCACGGCGCATGTCCAGCGCGGCGCCCACCAGCCCTTCGCCGAGGTGGACTGGCTTGCCGGCTTCTTCAACGTCGATGTCGAGGCCGGCGGCGGGCCGTTCACGCTCGACCGTGGCGTCACCCATCTCGAGAACGACAACGCGCCCTATGTCGGCACCAATGCGGCAAGCTTCCGCGGCATCTATGATCTGAGCGATCTCGACAAATCGACCTTCATCCAGACCACCGGCCAGTCCGGCAACGTGTTCTCGCGGCACTATCGCGATATGGCGCAGCGCTGGGCCGACGTGAAGTCGATCACGATTCCGACGACGGGCGCGGGCGATGTGGAAGGACATTGGCAACTAACGCCGGAGTGAGGCGTTGTGACAGGCAAGGTCGCAGAGCGAGCCTGTGAAGGTGGGGCCGATGGCGCGGACCTCCACCTTGCGCGGTCGCCCTCCGGCGTCCGCGGCACCACTTGAACAGATGGGACCATCAATGAGCCGATATGAGCTAAAACCGACACTTGTGCTGGTCGCCGCGCTGCTGCTGGCCGGCTGCACCGCGGACACGGACCAGGCGGCTGTCGTCGCCGCGCCGGCAACCGCGCCGGCCGCCGAGTCGGCCGCGCTCGACGAGGGCGCCCACTGCTTCCGCAACGCCACCACCGGCGACGGCGTGACCGACATCGCCGAACTGTTGTTCACAGTGACGGAAGACAGGGCGGCGGGCGAGTACAACTGGCTGCCACAGGAAAAGGACCAGCGCCGGGGCACGTTCAGCGGTCCGGTCGCTGGAAACAGGATCGCGGCAAACTACCAGTTCAGCCAGGAGGGCCAGACCGCCACGGCGGAGCTGGCGATCACCGTCGACGAGACCCAGGCGACGATCGAGGGCGGCGCCCCGGAGCTAGGGCTGGGGGCGACGCTGGAGAAGGTGGAGTGCTGAACATGGCTCCGAGGTCGTGACCACGGAGCCCGCAGCCGCCGATCCGCACCGGTTACGCCCAGCTGAAACAGCGGATGGCGGCTAAAGCACATCGCGCGAAGTCAGATTCACGCGATGGGCTTTGGCTCTTGGCAATGACGCCTTCCGTGATCCCGTAACGGCTCACACTTTCGGGCGCCATGCATGGGGCCGCCATCTGTCACGCAGGATCGATCCGGCCGGGGCCTCAGTAGCTCTCGGTGGTGCCGGTGTCGATGGCCTTGCGCAGGGCGATTTCCGGCCAGGTGTCGCTGCCGCCGCGGGCCTCGATCTCGGCCAGCTGGACGCGGGCGCCATCGACATCGCCGGAGACGACCAGACCCTGACCCATATAGGAGCGGGCCAGCAGATTGTCCGGGTTGGCCTTCAGCGCCGCCTGGTAGTATTTGAGGCCGATGTCGGCGCGGCCGGTCTTGCGCTGGACAAAGCCGTAATAGGTGAGCACGCGGCTCTCATTCTGGTCCGACATCGCCGAAAGCACATAGAGGGCCGAGCGGTAATCGCCGGCATAGGCGAGTTCGCGCACAGCCCGATAGCGGGTGTCGTCGTCGAGGCGGCTTTCCTTGGCGTCGACGCAGGTCTTTGTCTCCTTGTCCCAGATCTTGCCGTCCTTGCAGACCTTGGTGGTCTCGGTCGGCTTGGGTGGGGAACTGTCCGACGAACCGGCGGCGAAGGCAGCCATCGGGAACATGAGTGCGGCGGTGAGGGCGACGAGGCGCATGACAAGACTCCTTGGGTGCAGTGACACAAGGTATACGCAATGGCACGGCGTAAAATTTCGCCCGATCACGGTTTCGTGATCGCGCCATGGCCGCCGGTCATGAGTTCATGAAAATAACTGATGTATTTCAATGGCTTGTAAAATAAATGTGCTTCCCCGCGAATAAATCGGCGACCGCAGGCGTAACCATTCCGAGAGCGCCACTTGTGGTCGCCTCAAGCCATTCAAGGGAGCTTATCATGAAAATTGCAACGATGATCGCACTCGCAGTGTTCGCCGCCGGATCCGGCGCGGCCCTGGCCGCCGACACGCTGACCTCAAAGGACGGCATGACACTTTACACCTTCGACAAGGACACGGCCGGCGTTTCAGTCTGCTATGACGAATGCGCGACCAACTGGCCGCCTTACATCGCAACCGACGGCGCCGAAATGGATGGCCTCACCACCATCGAACGCAAGGATGGCGCCAAGCAGTGGGCCAAGGACGGCAAGCCGCTCTATTTCTGGGTGGGTGACACGGCACCCGGCGAGACCAATGGCGACGGCGTCGGCGGGGTCTGGCACGTCGCGCATTAGGCTGTCCGCCACGGGGGGCGAGCGAGCCGGCTCGCGGCCCCCCGATGGTGTCGCCTGGCGGAAGCCGGTGTCGCCACTGCGGAAATCGCCATGACAGGCGCACGGGCAACATGTTAGGTGTCCATCAGCGGGCCGTGACGTTCCGCAGGGAGGCCTGCCCGGACGGACGGCGGCTCGGTCACAGCCGACAAGACGAGGCCAGGGTGAAGACACCGGACCAGTTCAAGACCGAGATGATCGGGCTGTTGCCGCGCCTGCGCCGCTTTGCCCTGACGCTTGCCCGATCAGGTCCCGATGCGGACGACCTTGTTCAGGACGCGTGCGCGGCGGCGCTGCAGAAGTGGCACCTCTATGACCCCGCCCAGCCGCTCGACCGCTGGATGTTCCGCATCATCCGCAATCTCTGGATCTCCGAGATCCGCAAGCGTCAGGTCCGGCACGGCGAGGGAGAGGTTCCCGCCGAGGAGGCGACGGAGTTGCAGACCGGCGATGCCGACGAGGCGCTGGCGGCAAGACAGGTGCGCGGCAAGGTCAGCGCGCTGCCGGCCGAGCTGTCCCGCCCCTTGATGCTGGTCTGCGCCGAGGGCTACAGCTACCGGGAGGTCTCCGAGCTTCTGGAGATTCCCGTCGGAACTGTCATGAGCCGCATTCACAGGGCACGAAAGCTGCTTGTCTCAGTGCTTGGTCACGAGGAGGGCATTGCGACATGACGGATCTCTCGATCAGGCTCAGCGCCTATCTGGACGGCGAGCTCACCGACGCCGATGCGCTGGCAATCGAAGCCTTGCTGGAATCCGACCCCGAACTACGGGCAGAACTCGACGCGCTGATGGCCGCCGATGCCAGCGCGCAGGCGCAGTTCGATTCGCTGCTCGCCGAGCCGGTTCCCCTTGCGCTGGCGCAGAGGATCAAGTCCGCTGCCGCGGGCGTCAGCGCAAAACCCGCACAGCGGCGACCGGTCTGGGGCGCATTGGCTGCCGGTCTTCTCCTCTTCATTGCCGGCGGGGCAAGCGGCTATCTCATCTATGACCGGGCAGCCCCCGGCACAGAGGTCGCAAGGGCCGGATGGCTCAACGACATCGCAGATTATCACGCGATCTATTCCGGCCAGAAGCGTCACCTTGTCGAGGTGGCGGCCAACGAATCCGATCACATCAAGACGTGGCTGGGATCTACGGTGGGCGTGCCGTTCTCGATCCCGGATCTGAGCGCGTTCGGCCTGACCTTCGAGGGCGGCCGTCTCCTCGTCGCCAACGGCAGGCCGGTGGCGCAGCTGATGTACCGGCAGGCCGACGGCGCGGTCGTCGCACTCTGCTTCCAGAGCAGCACCGGCGCGGCCTCAGCGCCGGGCTTCAAGGCACAGACCATCAAGGGATTCGACCTAGTGTCGTGGAAAGCCGGCGCGGCAAGCTATGTGGTCATCGGCCCAGAGGGTCGGCGCGATCTCACCGACATCGCGGCACTGGCCTCGAAAGAAGTCTGAACCGGCGCGCGCGGATCGGGGCAGGGCGCCGGTCCTCGCCTTCGGGGCCGCGGGCGTGATCGGTCCCGCGCCGGGCCTGTCCAGCCCTCAATTCGCAGTCGGCGCGTGGTTCAGCGCTTCCTGGCGATGAACAGATGACCGTAGATCGGCAAACCCTGTTCGTGGCGAACGGTGATGTCGCCCGCTTCGAGGCAGTCGAAGCCGGCGGCGTCGAGCTCGCGCCGCACATAGGCCGGCGTATGGGCAAAGCGCTGGAAGGCTCCCACCATGTAATCGGCGCCGGCAAACATCTGCTCGGGCAGGGTCTCGCTGGAGAAGGCGAAGAGAGCGCCCTTCACCGCATTCCGCGCGACACCCGCAAACAGCGGCTCAAGCTGGCCCAGATAGGGCAGCACGTCGGTGGCGGCGATCATGTCGTAGGGATCGTCCTCGTTGTCGTCGAGATAGTCGACCGCATCGGCGACAAAGAGCGTGTCGTACAGGCCCTTCTCGTGGGCGATCTCGACCATCTTTTCGGCGAGATCGATGCCGGTGGCGTCGTCGGCCATGTCTTCCAGCGCGCCGCCGGTCAGCCCCGTGCCGCAGCCGAGATCGAGCAGCCGGTCGAAATGGGTGTGGCCGAGCTCGATCAGCCGCTGACGCAGGATGAGCGGCACATGATAGCCGAGATCCTCCACCAGCACCTTGTCGAAGACGTCGGCATGCTGGTCGAACAGGGTGGTGACATAGGCTTCCGAGGCGCGGAGCGGTGTCTCTCCAAGCCCCATGCTGGCGAGCCGCACCGCGGCGCCGCCATGGTCCTCGGGGTCGAGCCTGAGCACCTCGGCATAGGCCTTGGCGGCCTTGCCGAATTCGCCCTTCTTCTCGAGCTTGAGGGCGCGGTTGTAGGCCTCGGCCAAGGCTTTTTCGTCGATGGCGGCCATGATGCGTGTCTCCGGCGGGAATGTGCGCCGTGCATAGAACATCGGACGCCCCCGCGTCCAGAGCGCGCCTGAGTTGACACTGCGCAGGAGCGAGATTGATGATGTGATCGCATCATGAGGTTGGGAGGTTCGTGGTGACCATCATCAATCATCCTGCTCCGGGAACAATCGTTCGCGTGGACCTGTCAGAGCGATTTCGTATCCCGGAAATGGTCAAGAGACGGCCCGCGATTGTTCTGTCGCCACCGATCCCTGGTCGTTCGTCGCTTTGCTCCATCGTCCCGCTCAGCACGACACCACCCAATCATGTCCTGCCGCATCACATGCAGATCACGTTGCTAACGCCGCTGCCGCATCCATACAGCTCGCCGATCATGTGGCTGAAAGGTGATATTGTTCTCACCGTTGCCTTCCATAGGCTTCGCCATCTTTTTTCCAAGAAGCGGAACGGCAAACGAATTTATGACATTCGGGTGCTCGATCAGGCGACAATGGAGCGTGTCCGGGCTTGCGTCAGAGCGGGCCTGGGCCTGTGATATTGACTGTCGGCGGCTTCAAGCCCATATTCCCTTGGTCGCCGGTCGCACCGGCAGTTAAGTCCATTCTTCGGGATGGCCACCTTGGATTTGAACATTGCAATTCAGCCGAGGTGTCAGCAAAGCCCCGCGAAAGCGGGGTTTTGCATATCAGGGCCATGCTCTCTCGCCAAGACTGGCAGATACGCCACCGCCATGGCCACGCTGGCCCTTCGAGGGTCGCCGAGGCGGCTTTCTCGCGATGAGAGTGGAGGGGAGCGCTAGCCGGTCGCCGGTCCCTACCGCTTCAAATGCCGGGTCAGGCGGTCCTCGAGCACGGCCCAGACATTGCGCAGCAGCTCGACGATGGCGAGGTAGAAGATCGCTGCCCAGACATAGGTCTGGAAATCGAAGGTGCGGGAGAAGGCGCGGCGGGTCTCGCCCATCAGGTCGAAGACGGTGACGATGGCGACGATGGCCGAACCCTTGATCATCAGGATGATCTCATTGCCATAGGGCCTGAGCGCCACGATCATCGCCTGTGGCAGAATGATCTTGCGGAAGGTCTGGAACTTGCTCAGCCCAAGCGCTGCCGCGCCCTCGTGCTGGCCCTTGGGAACGCTTTCCACGGCGCCGCGCAGGATTTCGGCCTGGTAGGCGGCGGTGTTGAGCGTGAAGGCGAAGAGGGCGCAGTTCCAGGCATCGCGGAAGACGCCCCAGAGCCCGATGGCCTCGAGCTGCGGGCGAAAGGTGCCGAAGCCGTAGTAGATCAGGAACAGCTGCGCGATCAGCGGCGTGCCGCGGAAGAAATACACATAGCCATAGGCGAGCCAGGAGATGACCCGGTTCTTCGACATCCGGCCGTAGGCGATGGGCAGCGACAGCGCGGCGCCGATCGAGATCGAGATCGCAACGAGACTCAGCGTGACGCCGAGTCCGGAAATGTATTTCGGGCCGTAGAGCCGGATCTTGTCGATGTCCCAGGCATCAAACAGGAAGGTGACGAGCAGGATTCCGCCCAGAATCCAGACGCCCATCAGGATCGTGCCGACGATGCTGGCGCGGTTCCAGCTCACCAGGAGCGCCTTCGGCGGCGGTGAGGGGGCGATGAGCTCGTGGGAGTAGCTCATCGGGCAGCCTCCGAGCGGCGCGAGCGCTGCTCAAGCCAGGAAAAGCCCCAGGACGAGACGATGGCGAGCGCCAGGAACATCAGGCAGGCAAGCCCGTAGAACATGAAGGCCTCCTTGGTCACGCGGGCGGCGATGCCGGTCTGGCGCAGGATGTCGCCGAGCCCGATGACCGAGATCAGCGCGGTGTCCTTGATCAGGATCATCCACAGATTGCCGAGGCCGGGAAGGGCGATGCGGACAAGCTGCGGCAGGATGATGAAGCGCATGGTCTTGCCGCCGCGAAGGCCGAGCGCGTTGCCGGCCTCGTACTGACCCTTGGGGATCGCCTTGAAGGCAGAGGTCAGCACCTCGGACGCATAGGCCGAAAAGACCAGCGCCAGCGCTATCATCCCGGCGAAGAAGGTGTTGATCTCGAAGCTGGTCTCGAAGCCCAGCGCGGCGACAAGCTGCCTGATCCCGATCTGCAGGCCGAAATAGATCATGAAGATGGTCAGCAGTTCCGGCAGGCCGCGGAAGATGGTGGTGTAGATGTTGGCCGCCAGCCTGAGGGTGGCGGCCTCGCTCTGCTTGGCGAGCGCGATGAAGAAGCCGAGCATCAGCCCGACGGGCAGGGTGGCCACGGCCAGCGTCAGGGTGACGAGAAAGCCGGCGCCGACCTCGTCGCCCCAGCCGTCGTCGCCGCAGGCCATGAGCGTGCCGCCCGCCAGCCATCGGAAGATGCCGGCCGGTCCGCAGAACGGATCCAGCGCCGCAAGGATCGGGCCGGTCAGTCCCGCCAGTGTCTCGGTCAAGCCCATGTCATTCCTTCGCTGCCGCCGGTTGGTCCGGTCGTGCATGCCCTGCTGTCGCAGCGGCAGTCCCCTTTTGCAGTCCACGGCATCTGCGACAGGCGCGCCGCGAACGGCTGCCGAACGGCAATGCCGGCATAGAAACGGCGGGCGTTGGTCGCGCCCGCCGCATCAGCATGTCACGCATCAACGACGAGTGTCAGCCCCCGTAGACGTCGACGTCGAAATACTTGTCATTGATGGTCTTGTAGGTGCCGTTCTCGCGGATGGCGGTGATCGCCTTGTTGAACATGTCCCTGAGCTCGGTCTCGCCCTTGCGGATGGCAATGCCCGCGCCTTCGCCGTTGATCACCGGATCCGGCGTCAGGCTGGAGAGCATCTTGCAGCAGGCCTTGCCGTCGTCGGTCTTGAGCCAGTCCGACAGCACGATCACGTCGTCGATGACGGCGTCGACGCGGCCGGAGGCGATGTCGAGCTTGTACTCGTCCGGTGTCGGATAGAGCTTGAGCTCGGCCGAAGGAAATTTGGCCTCGGCATAATTGGAGTGGGTGGTGGCCGACTGGGCGCCGAGCGCCTTGCCGGCGAGCGCCGCGTCAGTGGCTTCGGTGATGGTCGAGTCGTTCGGCACGGCAATGGCCGGTCCGGTGTTGTAGTACTTGTTGGTGAAGTCGACCTTCTCCTTGCGCTCGTCGGTGATCGACATCGAGGCGATGATGGCATCGAACTTGCCCGCGACCAGCGCCGGAATGATGCCGTCCCAATCCTGGGTGACGAAGGTGCACTCGACCTTCATCTCTGCGCAGAGCGCCTTGGCGATGTCGATGTCGAAACCGACCAGGGTGCCGTCCGATTCAAGGTTGTTGAACGGGGGATAGGCGCCTTCGGTGCCGATGACGATCTTTGTAATCTCCGCACTGGCGGGCGCGACGCTCATCGACACTGCGATGGCAAGCGCGGACGCGGCCAGGGTAAAGCCCTTTGAAATACGCATGGTAGTCCTCTCTGTTGGCTGGATCGCGGCTTGCTGCCGCCGCGTTCCGATCACTCGCGGAAGCCTTGATCGTCCCGCGCTGGGGCGGATATTCCCACTGTTTCGGCGGCAATTGCAACAGCAAATGGAGCCGTGCTGCGTCGGGACGGGCGCGGCTCTCGCTGATGGGCGCGGGAGAGCCCGAAGGCCTGCCTAATCGGCCGTGTCTGGCGCAGCGACGCCGGGGCGCAGGCTTGCCTGCACGCGCACCACATAGGCGGAGGCGATCACGCCCGCCAGGCTCGAAGCCAGCATCAGCGCGATCAGCGGCGCGGGTCCCGATTGCGGCGTCAGCAGCCAGCCGGTGACCACGGACAGGCCGGCGCCGCCGCCGATGATGATGGCGCCGCCCAGCCCCGAAGCCGAGCCCGCCAGATGCGGGCGCACGCCGACAATGCCGGCATTGGCGCTTGGCAGGGTGACGCCATTGCCCAGACCGACGAAGAAGACCGGTCCGAAAAAAGTCAGCGGTCCCCAGAACCCGGCGAGCAGCAGCAGCAGGGACATCAGCATTCCAGCCGCCGCGATGATGTTTCCGGCGATCATCATGCGATTGATGCCGACGCGGCTGGCGTGGCGCCCCGAGATGAAACTGCCGATCATGTAGCCGGTGGCGATGAAGAAGAAGTAGAGCCCGAGCGTGGAGGGCCGCATGCCGAGAAATTCGGTCGCCACATAGGGACCGCCGCCGAGAAAGGAGAAGAAGGCCCCCGAGGCGAAGGTTGCCGTCAGCGTGTAGCCCCAGAAGCGGCGCGAGCGGGCAAGATCCGGATAGGCCTTGAACTGGCGCAGCATGTCGGTGGAGCGATGGCGGTTGGTCTCGCCGAGGTCGAGCCAGGCCAGCGCCAGCGTGGCCACCCCCGCCAGCAACAGCACGACGAAGCTGGCCTTCCAGCCGAACAGGTCCTCGAGAAGGCCTCCCAGAGCCGGCCCGACCATCGGCACGACGCTCATGCCCATGGTGACGTAACCGATCATCGAGGCGGCGCGGTCGGTGTCGACCATGTCGCGCACGATGGCGCGCGACAGCACAAGGCCGGAGACCACTGCCGCCTGCACCATGCGCGCCAGCAGGAAGGTCTCGACACTCGGGGCAATCATCGTCGCCGCCGTGGCGACGAGATACAGCACCAGGCTCCACAGCAGCACCGGGCGCCGGCCGTAGCGGTCCGACATGGGGCCGATGAACAGCTGCAGCACGGCGGTGAAGGCCAGATAGCCGGAGACGGAAAGCGTGACCACCGAGTAGTCGGCGCCGAAATGGACGGCGATGCCGGGCAGCGAGGGCAGGAACATGTTCATGCTCAGGGCCGCCAGGCCGGCGATCACCACCAGGGTGACGATATGGGGCGGGCTGCGCCGGTCGAGAAAGGCCTTTTTCTGCATGGGCATTGTTTTGACGATCCGGGAACGGGATGCAAACGAAAACGGTCGGAACCGGAGGGGGCGTCAGCCGGGAGAACCGGGACTCAACGCGCCCGCCGGCTGGTGAGCCGCCGGGGCCCAGGATGCGGCCAGCCTGGGCGTGGCCGGCCCTTGGCGCTGTGCGATCCCGCACGCGCCGGCCCCGTCCGCCGACAACCGCCATCATGAGCCTCACACTTGAGGCGGTAGCGCCGCGCAAACATTCGGTGCGCGGAGCGGTGGCCTTATCCATAAAAATATCCTAAAATATGCCCGGGCTCAGCGGATGGGCGACAATTCTGGGAAAAGCGCTGTCATGATTGAGGAAGATGCGGATCAGGCGTGCCCGTTCTGTCATGCGGCCTGGGGAGAGTGCGCCCATTTCCTCATACTTTCGGATTGGGAAAAAGCCGCGGTTGCCGCGGAAGCCTCGCCGCCGGTGGAGCTCAAGACGGATGTCGGGTCGACGGGGTCCCAGCCCAAGCTGCCGCCAGCCGCGGATACATCGTCGCGGCGCGCGGGCTGAGGGTATCGCCGCCATCGAAATTCAGGGGGTCGGCCGTGCCGGAGCTCTGGCGGCGATCTCCTGTCCCTGGCGGACCTGTTCCCGGTAGAGAGTGTAAAGCCCCGAGCCGACCACCACAAAGCCGCCAATGATCATCCAGTTGTCCGGCACGTCGCCGAATACAAGGTATCCCAGCAGCACCGCCCAGATGAAGCTGGTGTAGCGGAACGGCGCCACGAAGGAGATCTCGCCCTCGCGCATGGACATGATGATGAACTGATAGCCCACCAGAAGCAGGCAGCCCGCCGCGGCGACGAGGCCGAACTGGCCGGCATCGACCGGCCGCCAGCCGCCGAGCGGCGCGACGATGAACAGGCCGGATATGCTGACCGCCGCCGCCGTGACGGTGGAGAGAAACAGTGACGGGATCGCCGCGTGGATCTTGCGGGTGGCAATGTCGCGCAGGGTTGCGAACAGAACGGTGCCGACGACCAGCAGCGAGTAGGGCGAGAACGCCTCGGTCCCCGGGCGCACGATGATCATGACGCCGGCAAAGCCGACAAGAATCGCCAGCCAGCGGCGCCAGCCGACAGGCTCGGCGAGGAACAATGCCGCCCCCATGGTGACGGCGAGAGGAAGCGCCTGCAGAATCGCCGAGGCGGTGGCGATCGGGATGTGGGACAGGGCGATGATGAAGGTCACCGTGCCGCCGATCTCGCCGACGACGCGCAGCGCCACCCAGCGATCGGCGAGCATGCGAAGCGGCCGCAGCGCGCCGCGATGGCGGGCAAGCAGGAAGATCAGCACCGTGGCGACGGCGCCGCGCAGGAAGATGATCTGCCCCATGTTGATCCCGGTCGACAGGAACTTGATGATGATGTCGTTGAAGGTGAATCCCGCCATCGACAGCGACATGAAGAGGGCGCCGCGAAGATTGGGGGTGAGGGGCATGATGGGGGTCCGGACCGGGTGGCGTGGATTCGCCGTCTGTCGTCCTGCGATATCATCCAATCCGGCCTCTGCCCAGCGTCGGGACCGGACCTATCGATCAATGATCTTGATCAGTCGCGTGCCTCGATCCAGGCGGCCAGAGCGGCGTCGTCTCCCGACAGCACTGCATCGGCGACTCTCAGTCCGACGGCGGCGCCGAACTTGTAGCCGTGGCCGGAACAGGCAGAGACCACGGTGCTCCTGCCGATGCGGCGGGCGAGAAAATGCTCGTCGGCAGTGAATGTGTAGGCGCAGGAGACCACATCGGTGACGCGGTATTCGCCAAGCCGGGCAAAGGGCGGGGAGAAATGGCCGAGAATGGCCGCGCCTTCGTCCGGAAGCACGTCCCGGTTCTGGTCGGGACCGCTCTCGTATCTGTGCTTGCCGGTGCCGAACTTGAGGCCGGCGCCGCGGACCGGCGGCAAGATGTAGCCGTCGGAATGGGCGCCGCCGGTGTCGAGGATGACCGGAGAGGCGGCCCACGCGTCGGCCAGATCGGCGGGCGGTTCGGCATAGGCGACGGCGGTGCGCCAGGGGGTGAGCTCTGCTGCCAGGTCGGGCGCCAGGCCCAGCACCCAGGCGCCTGCGGTGACGACGATGCGGTCGAAGCGATCGCTGTCAGCCGTTGCGGTGGTAACCCGCCCCGCTTCGTGGTCGACCACCGCGACGCGGGTGTGGTCGCGGACGGTAACCCCGTGGCGCTTGAGCCAGGCAAGGAGGTCGGTGGAGATCATCCGGCACATCAGCGCGCCGCCCTCGGCGGAGAAGCTGACTTCGCTGAGGCTCGACTGATCGAGATAGGGATAGCGCCGTGCCGCCTCATCGGGCGGAAATGTCTGGTAGGGATCGCCCAGATCGGCGAGCCCCTGGCGCATCCGGTCGGCGGAATCGCCCGGAAACTGCGAGATCAGCAGGAACCCGCAGGGGACGAGATGGCTTGCGCCGATGTCTTCCCACAGGGCGTCCCAGGCCAGGTAGGCATCGGTGATGCGACGCTGGTAGCCGCTGTGGCCGCCATAGGCGCGGCGGATGATGCGGTGATGGTCGCCCGAGGCGCCGAGCGGATTGGGAATCGGACCCTGCTCGTAGAGCGTCACCTCGACGCCGCGGCGGGCCAGACCCCAAGCAGTGGACAGGCCGGCAATGCCGGCTCCGATGACGGCTACGCGCATGGCATTCTCTCTCGGTCGAGGGGGTCAGCCGCCGGTCACACTCATGTGGCGGGCGACCGCCGGGCGGTTGGAGGTGCGGTCGATGATGAAATCATGGCCCTTGGGCTTGCGGCCGATGGCCTCGTCGATGGCCGCCGAGAGCAGTTCGTCGCCTTCCGAGGCGCGAAGCGGCGCGCGCAGGTCGGCGTCGTCGTTCTGGCCCAGGCACATGTAGAGCATGCCGGTGCAGGTCAGCCGCACCCGGTTGCAGCTTTCGCAGAAATTGTGCGTCATCGGAGTGATGAAGCCAAGCCTGCCGCCGGTCTCGCGGACCTCGACATAGCGCGCCGGGCCGCCGGTGCGGTAGGGGATCTCGTCGAGGGTGAACTCCTTCGACAGCTGCGCGCGCAGCAGCGACAGCGGCATGTACTGGTCGGTGCGGTCCTCGTCGATCTCGCCCATCGGCATGGTCTCGATCACGGTCATGTCCATGCCAAGTCCGTGGGCCCAGCGCAGCATGGCGGGGATTTCCTGGTCGTTGAAGCCCTTGAGCGCGACCGCGTTGATCTTGACCTTGATGCCGGCGGCGCGCGCCGCCTCGATGCCGTCGAGCACGCGGGCCAGTTCGCCCCAGCGGGTGATCTTCCGGAATTTCTCCGGATCGAGCGTGTCGAGCGAGACATTGATGCGGCGGACGCCGCAGTCGTACAGCTCGGCGGCGAAACGGGAGAGCTGCGAGCCGTTGGTGGTGAGCGTCAGCTCGTCAAGCGCGCCCGCGGCGATGTGGCGGCCCAGCTGCCGCACCAGCTGCATGATGTTCTTGCGCACCAGCGGCTCGCCGCCGGTCAGCCTTATGCGGCGCACGCCCTTGGCGACGAAGGCCGAGCACAGCCGGTCGAGCTCTTCGAGCGTCAACAAGTCCTTCTTGGGCAGGAAGGTCATGTTCTCGGCCATGCAATAGGTGCAGCGGAAATCGCAGCGGTCCGTCACCGACACCCGCAGATAGCTGATGTCGCGCCCGAACGGGTCGATCATGGCGGGTCTGGCGGGCGCGTCGGGGATCATAATGCTGGTCATGCTCTGTCTTTTCACGGATTGGGCCTATGATCAATGTCGGCATGCACACTCACTCCGTCAAGGGGCGGGGCGCGGGGGGCACGACCGGAGCGGGCACGACGGAGCGGGATCGTCCGGCGCGACAGCCGGCATCCGGCAACTGGCCGCGCGGTGCTTTTCATAGTAGGACGGCATCTGCCACATTCCCGAACCGGATCAGACCATGCAGCATGAACCCTTCTTCGGCCTCAACTCCTACCATGTGGCGCTCGCCGTGGTGGGGGTGGTGGTGATCCTGGCGCGCTGGCTCCCGCGCCTGATCTCCAAGCGCGAACCGGCGGCCGCGCCGCTGATGATCCTGTTCGGCGCCGCGGCGGCTCTCATGATTCCGGGCATGCCGAGCGTGCCGGACCCGCGCCAGGCGCCGTTGCCCTGGGAACTGGTGAGCGAACTCACCGTGATCGTGGCGCTGTTCGGGGCCGGGATGCGGATCGACAATCTGCGCCCATGGAAGCGCTGGATCCCGACGGTTCGCATGCTCGGAATCGCCATGCCGCTGACCATTCTCGCCGTGGCGCTGCTGGGAATGGGCATTGCCGGGCTGACGGCGGCGGGCGCCATCCTGCTCGGCGCGGTGCTGGCGCCGACGGACCCGGTGCTGGCCGCCGATGTCCAGGTCGGACCGCCGCAGGAGGGCGAGGAGCATCCGGTTCGCTTCACGCTGACCACCGAGGCGGGACTGAATGACGGGCTGGCGTTTCCCTTCGTCTATCTCGGCCTCATCGTCGCCGCCGAAGGCCTCAATCCCGGCGCGTGGGCCGTGGACTGGCTGCTGCTGGATGTGGTCTACCGCATCGCGCTCGGCGCGCTGATGGGCTGGCTCGGCGGCAGGGCGCTGGGCTATATCCTGTTCACGGTGCCCAGGGGCGCCATTCTCGCCGAGACCGGCTCCGGGGTGATCGCACTCGCCGGCGTGCTGCTCTGCTACGGCTCCACCGAACTGATCGAAGGCTACGGTTTCATCGCCGTGGCGATTCTGGGGCTGACGCTGAGGCGCATCGAACAGGACCACCGGTTCCATCGGCGGCTGCACGATTTCACCGAATCCATCGAGCATGCGCTCACCGCGCTTCTGCTCATCGCGCTCGGCAGCGTGATGCCGATCCTGTTCGCCGACCTGACCTGGACGCATTTCGCCGTCGCCATCCTGCTGATCCTGGTGATCCGGCCGCTGTCCGGATGGATCGCGCTGTGGAGAACGGATCTCGACACCAGAAGCAGGGCGGTGGTGTCGGTCTACGGCGTGCGCGGCATCGGCTCGATCTACTATCTGTGCTACGCGGCCAGCCACATCGAGTTCACCAACGAGGCGCAGCTCTGGTCGCTGATCGCGCTCGTCATCCTGATGTCGACCATCCTGCACGGCTTCACCGTGGGCTGGGCCATGGACCGGCTGAAGGACGGCTGACGGGACGCCGCCGGTGGAGGCCCCGCCTGCCGGCCCGCCCGATCTTGCCGGGCCGAGCGGGGCCGCCTATAGGTCAGCCGACCGGCCGAAGCCGGCCACGGCAAAGGGAGATATCTGATGGGAAAGCACACCGAGGCCTGGCCGACCGAACTCAAGGTTTCGGGCGACCGCCGCACCCTCAGGGTGACGTTCAAGGACGGGCGCAGCTATGCACTCGAGGCCGAGCTCCTGCGCGTCCGCTCCCCCTCGGCCGAGGTGCAGGGGCATTCCCCGGCACAACGGGTGACAGTCGGAGGCAAGGCCGATGTCGCCATCGCCGATGTGGTTGCGGTCGGCAATTATGCCGTGCGGCTCGTCTTCGACGACGGCCATTCCACCGGCATCTTCACCTGGGCGTTCCTGAGCGAACTCGGCGAGGCGAAGGACGAGCGCTGGGCTGAATATGTCGCCGAACTGAGCCAGAAGGGCATGAGCCGGACGGGCTGACGGCGCGCGGCGCTTTCCGGTCAGCCGCCGTTTGTCTGGCTTCGGGCCGTTCCACCGGTCCCGTGTGCCTGCATCCGTCGGCCGAGGCGACATCTGAGCCGCCGGCTAGCGGTGGAGTTCTGTCGCCCCAGGCCCTCATGACTGCGAGCCGAGCCTCGCATGCAGCCCGGATGACGGTGTCAGCTGTCGGATTCGCCACCTTCATGATCGCCGCCGCTTTCGTGATCGCCACCTTCACCACCGTGATCGCCACCGCTGTCGTGGTCGCCGCTTTCGCTTTCGGCGCCGGCTGAATCATCGCTGCCGCCGTTGTCGGACTCCACGCCGGAGTCGTCGGGCGACTCGCCGCTGCTGGCGCCGGAGGTCAGCGGCACGTCGGTGCTGGCAAAAGCATGCGCGGGAACGCCGGCGAGAACGACGGCGGTCATGACGGCAAGAAGGGTTTTCATGGCTATTTCCTCGTGTGTCGGTTGGTCGACGCTGCCTGAAGCATCGAAGCCCCCTGATAGCCGTTCGCAGATGACAATTGCCTGACAGACCGGGCAGGGGGCCGTTCGGCCTGCCGGTCGCCGGTTTCGCCGCTGGCCGCGCGGCCCGCCAGCCGCGCCTTTGCCGCGTCCTCCCCTCAGGGGCGGCTTGGGTCTCATTCGCTGCGGCGCCGATGCAGTTTCTTTCAGCCGCCGCCTCTGCAGACGGCTGCTCCGGTGTCAGGTGTCGTCGTCGCCGCCATTGTGGTTCGGACCCGCGCCCGTGGTCAGTTCGGCGATCATCCGCATCATCACGTCACCCACCAGGTCGCATTCTTCGGGGCTCGATACGCTCATCGAGCGCTCGATCAGGTCGGACTGGATCCACAGCGCCTTCTCGGTCAGGTCGCGGCCTTCCTGGGTGAGCGACAGCCGGAGCACCCGGCGGTCGTTTGGGTCGGTCTGGCGGATGACCAGGCCGCGCTTTTCCAGCTGCGGCAGCAGCATCGACAGGTTCGAGCGGCCGACCAGCAGCCGGCGCGCCAGATCCTGCTGCGAAATCTCGGCGTGGCGGTAGACATTGGCGAGAATGTCGAGATGCGGCGGCTTGAGCTCGAGCGGCTGGAGCATGCGCGACAGCGTCAGCTGCATCACCTGGCAGGCACGGCCGACGGCAATCCAGTTGCGGAAGCGGGGGTTGTCCCACGGGAGGGCTTGTTTTTTGTTCATGGTTGTACAATAATGGTTCATGGTTGAACGAATAGGAGACTCACTATGGCATCTCTGACGGAAAAGGTCATCCGCCTGGGTTTTCGCTGCCTGGACCGGGCGTCGCCGGAGGCCGCGGGCCGGCTCGCCTTCAGCCTGTTCGCACGCACACCCTCGCGCAAGCCGCAGAGCCCGAAGGAGGTCGCGGCCCTCGCGGCCGCGGCACCCGGAATGGCCCGCGCCGAGATGGTGCGCCTGGCGGTTCCCGACGGCGTCGTCGCCGCCCATGTCTTCGCGCCGAAGACGGAGATGGTTCGCCGCACGGTGCTGATGGTGCATGGCTACCGGTCGCGCGCCGAGTATCTGCTGGCGCTCGCCGAGACGCTCAGCACCCGGGGCAGCCGCGTCGTCGTGCTGGACCTGCCGGGCCACGGCGCCTCCACGGGCCGGAGGCTGCATCTCGGCATGGCCGTGGAGGCGATCGACGCGGCATGGCGCCAGTTCGGGCCGTTCGACGCCATGGTGGGCCATTCGTTCGGCGGCGCCTCGGTCCTGGCGGCGGCAGCCGGCGCCGTCATCACCGTGCCGGCGCGCGTTCCCGCCCGCCTGGTCACCATCGCCGCGCCCTCGGCGCTGCCGGAGCTGTTCGACTGGTTTTCGCGCCGCGTCGGCCTTTCCCGGCAGGCGCGGGCGGCTTTCGAGGCGGAAGTGCTGCGTTTCTCCGGCCGACCGCTGTCCTGGTTCAACGCCGGCGACATGCTGGCAGGCATCGACGCGGAGACCCTGGTGATCCACGCGCCCGACGACAAGGAAGTGTCCTTCCGCAATGCCGAGGCGCTTGCAGGCGCTGGTCGCCGGGCCAGGCTGATGCGCGCCGACGGCTTCGGACACCGGCGCATCGTCTTCGCCGAGCCGGTGCTGGAGGCCGTCGGCGCCTTCCTCGCGCAGGATGAGGCTGGCCAGAGGCCCGGCACCATGTCAGAACCGTGCGAGGAGGCGCAGCCGGAAGATGCCGCGCCGCAGCCCGCGCGGAGGATCGCTTGAGCATCATTGCCTCGATTGAAGACCTCGAAGAGATTTACGGCCGTCCCGGCGAGGCCTCGCTGATCAAGGTCGCCGACCGGATCATCCCGGGCTACCGGCGGCTGATCGAGGCGTCGCCCTTCGTGGCGCTGGCGACGTCGGGGCCGGAGGGGCTGGATTGCTCGCCGCGCGGCGACGCCGGCCAGGCGGTGCGGATCCGCGACGACCGCACCCTGCTGATGGCCGACCGCCGCGGCAACAACAGAATGGATTCGCTGCGCAACATCGTGCGCGACGGCCGCGTCGCGATGATGTTTCTGATCCCCGGCTCCGACACGACCTTGCGCGTCAACGGCACGGCGGTGATTTCAGTCGAACCGGAACTGCTCGCGGCAATGGCGATGGAGGGAAAACTGCCGCGCACGGTGGTGGTGATCAGCATCGGCGAGATCTATTTCCAGTGCGCGAGAGCGGTGATGCGCGCCCGGCTGTGGGAGGAGGACGCGAAGATCGCGCCTCGGTCCCTGCCGACACCCGGCGAACTTCTCAAGCAGATGCAGGACGCCTTCGACGCCGAGAGCTACGATCGCGACTGGCCGGGCAGGGCAAAGACCAGCATGTGGTGACGGTGCGCTTGCTGCCGGACGGCTGATTCCGGCCGGAGCGGGCGGGAATGGCTGCGAGGGTAATCCTGCCCCGCGGGCGATCGGGCGGCAGGGTCACTTCTTGTAGAGGGTCCAGTTCTTTTCGAGATCCGTGTCGAGCTCCGGCTTGTAGATCTCGACGCGGTTGCGGCCGGATTTCTTGGCGGCGTACAGCGCCATGTCGGCCTTGTTGTAGAGCTCTTCCGGCGTTGCAGCGTCGGTGGCCATGCAGATGCCCAGCGACATTGTGATCGGACCATAATCGAGCCCGGACTTCTGGTTCTTGAGCGGCGTGGATTCGATCGAACGGCGGACGCGTTCGGCGATCTCGGAGGTGATGTCCAGGCTCGTGCCCTGCAGCACGACCGCGAACTCCTCGCCGCCGGTGCGGGCGATGAAGATGTCCTTGCGCAGCGTGCTCTTCATCACCGCCGCCACGACGCCGAGCACCCGGTCTCCGACCGGATGGCCGTAGGTGTCGTTGAACTTCTTGAAGTGGTCGATGTCGGCGACGATCAGCGCGTGGTACATGGCGTGGCGCTTGTCGTTGTAGATGCCCGAAAGCGTCTCGTCGAAGGCGCGACGGTTGGACAGGCGGGTCAGCGTGTCGGTGTTGGCGATGCGCTTGTACTCGTCGAGCTCCAGCTTGACCTGTTCCATTTCCCGCGCCCGCTCGACCATGTGGCTGACGACCGCCTTGCCCTTTTCCATGGTGTCGCCGGTGGCGGAGGACAGCACATTGATGACGCCGGCAAGGATGTCGGCGCTCGAGGCGCTCTTCACAGATATACGCGAATAGGTTTCTCCCAGCAGCCTGGAATAGCTTTCCAGCGAGGACTGTTCCTGCTTGAGCAGGCGCAGCATGCCCTCGAGTTCGCCGGATATGCGATGGTGCGCGACTTCCACCACGCCGGACCGGTGGTGATGCGAAAAGTACTTCTTTCCGATGACATCAAGCTGTTCCTGGGTGGGACGGCCGCCGATGGCATCGAATTCCCGGGTGAGCGCGGCGTTTGAGGAATTGAGGACTTCGTAGACCAGCTCGTAATTGCGCGGCAGGGCCGAAATGCCATGCTTTCGCATTGTGGCGATGACCATCGTCGCCGTGTCCATGGTCTGGACCCTCTTTGCCGCGGTCGCCGTCATGCTCGTTCCCCAACAATGCTCTTGATTGCCTGCAAATTGTTACGGGATAATTCTTGGGGAATTGTTAACGACGAAGGCAGCAGCGCGCTTTATGCAAACAAACCCTCATATTTCTCAGCCGAGATTGAGCTCCTTGAAAAAATCGTTGCCTTTGTCGTCGATGACGATGAAGGCGGGGAAGTCCTCGACCTCGATGCGCCAGATCGCCTCCATGCCGAGTTCCTCGTACTCCACCACCTCGACCTTCCTGATGCAGTCCTGGGCCAGACGCGCGGCCGGGCCGCCGATCGAGCCCAGATAGAAGCCCCCGTGGCTTGCGCATGCCTCACGTACGGAGCGCGAGCGGTTTCCCTTGGCGAGCATGATCATCGAGCCGCCGAAGGACTGGAACTGGTCGACATAGGAATCCATGCGTCCCGCGGTCGTCGGGCCGAAGGAACCGGAGGCGAAGCCGGCGGGCGTCTTGGCCGGACCGGCGTAATAGATCGGGTGGTTCTTGAAGTAGTCCGGCATCGGCTCGCCGGCCTCGAGCCGGGCGCGGATCTTTGCGTGGGCGAGATCGCGGGCGACGATGATCGAGCCGCTCAACGACAGCTGCGTCTTGATCGGGTGCCGGGACAGCTCGGCCAGAATCTCGGCCATCGGACGGTTGAGGTCGATCCGGACCACGTGCGCCGAGAGTTTTTCTTCGTCGATGTCGGGCAGGTACTTTGACGGCTCTGTCTCGAGCTGTTCGACGAAGACGCCCTCGCGGGTGATGCGGCCGAGCGCCTGGCGGTCGGCCGAGCAGGACACGCCCAGGCCGATGGGCAGCGAGGCGCCGTGACGCGGCAGGCGGATGACGCGGACATCGTGGCAGAAATACTTGCCGCCGAACTGGGCGCCGACGCCCATCTGCTGCGTCAGCTTGTGGACTTCCGCCTCCATCTCCAGGTCGCGGAAGGCATGGCCGTCGGCCGAGCCGCTGGTGGGCAGGGTGTCGAGATAGCGGGTCGAGGCCAGCTTGACCGTCTTGAGGTTCATCTCGGCCGAGGTGCCGCCGATGACGATGGCAAGGTGATAGGGCGGGCAGGCGGCGGTGCCGAGGGTGAGAATCTTCTCGCGCAGGAACTCGATCATGCGGTCATGGGTGAGCAGCGAGGGCGTGCCCTGGAACAGGAAGGTCTTGTTGGCCGAGCCGCCACCCTTGGCAACGAAGAGAAAGTCGTAGGAATCGGTGCCTTCCTGGTAGATGTCGATCTGCGCCGGCAGGTTGTTGGCGGTGTTCTTCTCCTCGAACATCGACAGCGGCGCGAGCTGCGAATAGCGCAGGTTGCGGCTCTCATAGGCGTCCATCACGCCGCGGGCCAGTGCCGCATAGTCGCCGCCCTCGGTGAACACCGAGCCGCCCTTCTTGGCCATGATGATGGCGGTGCCGGTGTCCTGGCACATCGGCAAGATGCCGCCGGCGGCGATGTTGGCATTCTTCAGCAGGTCATAGGCGACGAAGCGGTCGTTTTCGGTGGCTTCGGGATCGTCGAGAATTGCCGCGAGCTGCCGGAGATGACCCGGGCGCAGGAGATGGTTGATGTCGCCGAAAGCGGTCTCGGAGAGAAGCCGCATGGCCTCCGGCTCCACCACCAGCATGTCCTTGCCGCGGAATGTCTCCACCGACACATACCGGTCGGTGAGCTTGCGCCAGGTGGTATCGGACGGTCCGGTCGGGAAGAGATCATTGGCCACGGGAACACTTTCGCTCGCAGTTGTTGTCGACGTCTGCCCGGGTTTCTAAGCTCACGGATAAGCAATTGCAATTGGATGACGCTGCGGCCTTCGTTGCATAGTTCTGGAAATCATGATTTATGGATTCATGGGCAGCAACGCCCCGACCTGGCAGCACCGGGCTTGACTGCAGCCGGCCGCCGGGCCGTACCTTGGCCCAACAGGAGCATGGGATGTCGACATTCGAGCGGTACCTGACCCTCTGGGTCGCATTGTGCATCGTGGCCGGGATCGTGCTCGGCTCTGTGTTTCCGTCGTTCTTCCAGGCGGTCGGATCGGCCGAAATCGCCAATGTCAACCTGCCGGTGGCGGTGCTGATATGGCTGATGATCATTCCGATGCTGGTCAAGATCGACTTCGGCTCGCTGGGGCAGGTCGGCCGGCACTGGCGCGGCATCTCGGTCACGCTGGTCGTCAACTGGGCGATCAAGCCGTTTACCATGGCCGTGATGGCCTGGTTCTTCATCGGCTGGATGTTCCGCCCGTTCCTGCCCAGCGAGCAGATCGACAGCTACATCGCCGGCCTCATCCTGCTCGGCGCGGCGCCCTGCACGGCCATGGTGTTCGTCTGGAGCAACCTGACCCGGGGAGACCCGCTCTTCACGCTCAGCCAGGTCACGGTCAACGACCTGGTGATGGTGGTCGCCTTCGCCCCGATCGTGGCGCTGCTGCTCGGCATTTCGGCCATCACCGTGCCCTGGCAGACGCTGCTTCTCTCCGTGACGCTCTACATCGTCGTGCCGGTCATCATCGCACAGATCCTGCGCTACCGGATGCTGGCCGGCGGAGGCGAGGCGGGGCTGCAGCGACTGCTGGCGAAGTTGCAGCCGCTCTCGATCGTGGCGCTGCTCGCCACCCTGGTGATGCTGTTCGCCTTCCAGGGCCAGGCGATCCTCGCAGCGCCGATCATCATCGTGCTTCTTTCGGTGCCGATCATCATCCAGACCTATCTGATCTTCGGCATCGGCTACATCGCCAACCGAGTCGCCGGCGAGACGCACCGGATCGCCGGGCCTTCCTCGCTCATCGGGGCGAGCAATTTCTTCGAGCTGGCCGTCGCCGTGGCCATCAGCCTGTTCGGATTCAATTCGGGCGCGGCACTTGCCACGGTGGTGGGCGTGCTGATCGAGGTGCCCGTCATGCTGTCGCTGGTCTGGATCGTCAACCGCTCCAAGGCCTGGTACGAGATCGCGCCGGCCCTGTCGCACCGCACCGCGGCCGAGACGCCGGAGTAGCCCCGGGCTGCGGCGACGCCAGCGGGGCCGCCGGCAGGTCCCTGCCCACGACCCCGGCCACCGCTGCACGCCTTCGGAAGCTCGCCGCACCCTCCGCCCGTCACCCCGGCCCTCGAGAGCCGGGGTCCAGCCACTGCGCGTCCGCGCGGTGAGAGACTCCTTTTTTGAGGACGGCCACAGGAGTCACCCGGCTCGCGGACGCGAGCCGCCGGATGCCGGCTCGGGGGCCGGCATGACGGCGGAGACGGTGGCCGTTGCTTCCCTCGGCCTCTCCTCGGCGCCTCCGGTCCGTCCCACGTTCGCTCATGGAGCTCATCCCGAAGTGACCGCGCGGGCCGGCCTCGACGGGCGAGGGGCCTGCAATCACCGAAACTTGATCGCCCGGCGCGTCCCGGTGAGCCGGGCCGGATCGGTCGCGATGCCAATGCGTCCGGGCACCGTTCTTTCTTTCGTAACCACGATTTGTTAGGGTGCGACACAGGGGCAGTGATCGACATGCGGGGGCTCCAGGTCCCGGCGCAGCAAAATGGATTTGGCATGAAACTCAAAATGCGTTCGGGCGTGGCACTTCTCGCCGTGATTGTCTGTGCAACAACGGCGGCGGTTCCGGTTCGTCCGGCGCAGGCGCGGGGGCTTCTGGAGGCGATCTTCCAGCCCAACCGGGAAAGCCAGCGACAGGCCATGCAGCGCCAGCGCGAAGCCGAGGCGCAGCGCGCCGCGCAGGAGCAGCAGGTGTCCAGGCCCGTCGCTCGTGTTTCCGGGCCGACCTACAACACCTATCGCGCCGACAAGCTGACGCAGGTGAATTTCTCCAAGATCTCGGATCCTGTGGTGACCGGGGCGGTCAATGACATGGGCCTGCCGCAACTGGGCATGGACCCCTTCGCAGAAGGGCGGGCGGCGCTGGACGATCTCGCCTTGCGCGCCCTGCCGGAAGTCGCCGACGCGGTGATCAGCCACTACTCCTCGCATCCCGGCTATCTGTGGGTGGCGGGCACGGGGATCACCGAATCCGCCCGGGCGGTCCTGACCGTCCTCGCCGATGCCGATTCAGTCGGCCTGTCGGCCCAGGACTACGCCGTCGTGCTGCCGTCCGACGGCTTTGACGCCACGCAGGGAACTGCCCGCCAGCAGGAGCTGATGCGCTTCGAGATGTCGCTGTCGGTGGCGGCGGCCAGCTACATGCTGGACGCGACCCGCGGCCGCATCGATCCGAACCGGATCTCCGGCTATCACGACTTCAAGCGCAAGGACCCGGACCTGGCCCGTGGCCTGGCCGCGCTCGGCGCCGCCGCCGATCCGGTCGCAGCCCTGCTCGCCTACAATCCGCAGGGCCCGCACTTCACCGCCTTCGTGGAGGAGCTGAAGCGGCTCCAGTCGCTCGACGAAGGCCAGCACGTGGCGATCGCCGACGGCTTGCTGCTCAAGCCGGGTCAGTCAGATCCCGAACTCGCCAATGTGATGGCGGCCATC
Source organism: Hoeflea marina (assembly GCF_003182275.1). Lineage (GTDB taxonomy): Bacteria > Pseudomonadota > Alphaproteobacteria > Rhizobiales > Rhizobiaceae > Hoeflea > Hoeflea marina. Next base: position 1,315,880 of record NZ_QGTR01000001.1, on the reverse strand, counting down.
AAGCTCAAGGGCAGCGATTCGCTCAAGGCCGGCCACGCGCTGGTGCTGGCGAGCTATGCCGGCAATCCGGAATACGATTCCGAGCTGGTGGCGCTGGTCAAGGATTTCCAGAAGGAGAACGGGCTGTCCGCCGACGGCGTCATCGGATCCAACACCGTGCGCGCGCTGGTCGGCGTCACCAATGCCGACAAGATCGAGAAAGTCCGCGTGGCGATGGAGCAGTCGCGCTGGCTGCCGAGCGAGCTTGGTGCACGGCGCGTGTTCATCAACCAGCCCGCCTATACCGCCACCTACTACGATCAGGGCCGGCCCGAGCTTTCCATGCGCGTGGTGGTGGGCAGCAAGGCCCACCAGACCAATTTTTTCCAGGACGAGATCGAGACCGTCGAGGTCAATCCCTACTGGGGCGTGCCGCAGTCGATCCTGATCAATGAAATGCTTCCCAAGTTGCGCAACGACGCGTCCTATCTCGACCGGCTCGGCTACGAGGTGGTGGAGAACGGTCGCCCGGTGTCGTCGACCATGGTCAACTGGCACCAGGTCGGCAAGGGCAGCCGCATCGACATCCGGCAGCCGCCCAGCGGCGACAATGCGCTTGGGGAGTTGAAGATCCTGTTCCCCAACACGCATGCCATCTACATGCACGACACGCCGTCGAAATCGCTGTTCAACAAGGATATGCGCGCCTACAGCCATGGCTGCATCCGCCTTCAGGATCCGCGCGCGATGGCCGCCAAGGTGCTCGGCACCACGGTCGAGGAGGTCGGCCGCGAGATCGCCGGCGGTCAGAACAAGGCCATTCCGACGCCTTCCAAGATCCCTGTCTACGTCGCCTATTTCACCGCCTGGCCGGATGAGACAGGCGCCGTGCAGTATTTCGCCGACGTCTATGGCCGCGACGCCTACACAGAGAAGGCGATCGCTGCCACCGTCGCCGAGCGCGCGCCCCAGGTCTGATTGCCGCCCGCACCGCCCACGGCGGTGCGGCGGTTCCCGTGGACCGGCCGCCGGCATCACCAAAACCCGACATTCACAAGAACGCCTCTCCTTTCGCCTGATCGGAGGGGCGTTCCGCTGACGGCTGCCGCCTCGCCGCAACGACGCCATCGTCACCCGGACCGGATGCCGCCCGGCCGCAGCCGACGAAGCGGCGCCGGGAGCAGGCGCCGGCTGCAATTCCGTGTTCAACCACCGCTCTGTTTCCGCGTCCGGATTGAGCGGGCCGCAATCTGCCCGCCTGCGAGCGCTACCATTGCGGACGGCGCGTTCGCAAGCATGAGAATTTCAATATACTGCATATCTGGAATTTGTGCGCAGCAACCCCCTGGCCTGCCATATTGACAGCGCTGTCAATTGTATCTAGATCTTTCTGCGGAGGCAGAGTTGGCCAGGTATTCCGGGGAGGGTGCCGGCATGACGATCGACGTTGCTTGACGGCCGGCGCGCCTCTGTGTTGGCAAATTGCAACATCCTGGGAGGGATCAGATGAGACTTCATGCACTCGCCAAGGTCGCCGGCGGTATCGGCGCCGCGCTGTTTATTTCACTGTCATCGAGCACAGCGGTGCTGGCTCAGCCGGAGGTGGTCGCGGGCCCGTCCAATGACGCCGAATGCTATGTGCCCTGGTCGGCGGACACCAAGTTCTTCCAGTTCGAGAAGAAGGACGGCCCCTACCGGGTGGCGCTGGCCAACGGCTACATCGCCAACACCTGGCGCATCCAGATGATCCAGACCGCGAAGGCCTATGCGGCACAGCCCGAAGTCGCCGCGGATCTCAAGGAATTCAAGGTCGTCTCCACCGGAGAGGATGTCGCGGCGCAGATCTCGGCCATCAACAATTTCATCGATTCCGGCTATGACGCCATCGTCGTCAATGCGCAGAACCCGCAGGCCTTCGCGCCGGTGATCAAGCGCGCCAAGGAAGCCGGCATCGTGCTTGTCGCCTTCGACAACATTCTCGACACGCAGGACGCCATCAACGTCAATGTGGACCAGAAGGGGCTGGGCGAACTCTGGGCGCACTGGCTCGACAAGCATCTGCCCGACGGCGGCAAGGTGCTGGAAGTGCGCGGCGTCGCCGGCACCTCCGTCGATACCGACCGCCACAATGGCATCCATGAAGTGTTCGATGCGTCGGGCAAGAAATGGGACGTGGTCGAAGTGGTCGGCAAATGGGACGACGGCACCGCGCAGAAGGCCACCGCCGACGCCATCGCCGTGCACGGCCATTTCGACGGCATCACCGCCCAGGGCGGCGACACCGGCGTGGTGCAGGCGATGATCGACGCCAAGCATCCCTTCGTGCCCTTCGGCGGCGAGACCGAGAACGGCTTCCGCAAGTTCTGCGCCGCCCATGCGGCAGAGGGACTCCTCTGCTCGTCGGCGGGCACCGGGCCGGCGCAGGTCGCGGTGGCGATCAAGACGGCCATCGACGCGCTCAAGGGCAATGTGGTGCCGCAGTCGGTCAAGCTGCCGCTGGCCATCGTCGAGGATCCGGACTTCAAGGACGGCGAAAACTTCTACTCCGCGGAATCGGACAATTTCTTCGTCGGAAACTCGTTTCCCACCTGCGGCATCAACTTCACCGCCCAGGAAATCATGAGCCAGGACAAGGCCGACAAGTAAGCGTCCGGTCTGGACAGATCTCTGCCGCGGGGCAATGCTCCGCGGCAGGTCTTGCCCGGGGGAGCATGCTCCGCCGCGTATCGAGTGTGGGAGAGAGTGATGGCGGACGGACAGGCGCTGTTGCGCATGGAGGGCATTTCCAAGCGCTATGGCGGCGTGCATGCGCTCGAGGACGCGCATCTCGACGTGCATGCCGGCCGGGTGCACGCGATCCTGGGGGAAAACGGCGCCGGCAAGTCGACGCTGATCAAGGTGATGTCCGGCGTGGTGGCGCCTGACCAGGGCCGTATGTATCTTGACGGGCGCGAGGTCAGCTTCGCCAATCCGGCCGCCGCCAACCGCGCCGGCATCGTCTGCATCTTCCAGGAACTGTCGCTCATCCCGGACCTTTCGGTTGCCGACAACATCATCGCCTCCAATCCGCCGACGCGCTTCGGTCTCATCGACCGCAGGGCGCAACGGCGGCTCGCCGAGGAAGCGCTCGTCAAGGCGGGCGGCGAGGACATCCATCCGCGCGCCCGCGTCGGCGATCTGCCATTGTCGCGCCAGCAGATCGTCGAGATCGCCAAGGCGCTGGCGCGCAAGCCGCGGCTCCTGATCCTGGACGAGGCGACCTCGGCGCTGACGGCCGCCGACGTGACCCGCGTGATGGCGGTGCTGAAGCGGCTGAGGTCCGACGGCATGGCGCTTCTCTACATTTCCCACCGCATGCACGAGATCGCCGAACTCGCCGACGAGTGCACGGTGTTCCGCAACGGCCGCAATGTGGAGAGCTACGAGCAGGGGGCGAAGACCGACAACGAGGTGGTGGAAATGATGATCGGCCGCGAGTACCGGCACGCCTTTCCGCCCAAGCCGCCGCGGCCGGCGGAAGAGACGCCGCCGGCGCTGGCAGTCCGGAATCTGAGCTGGACCGACAAGCTCTCGGACATATCGCTCGAGGTGCGGCCGGGCGAGGTGGTGGGGCTCGGCGGCCTCGACGGCCAGGGCCAGCGCGACCTGCTGCTGGCGCTCTTCGGCGTGCTGCGCGGGGTGACCGGCGAGATCGCGATCGACGGCAGGCCGATGGCCATCGACAGCCCGCGGCAGGCGAAATCCGCCGATGTCGGCATGGCGCTGATCCCGGAGGACCGCAAGACCGAAGGGCTGATGCTGCCGATGTCGGTCCTGCACAATCTGTCGTTCGCGGCGCTCGGCCGGCACGCCCGCTTCGGCATCATCGACAGGCAGGCGGAGGCGACGAGCGTCGACGAGATGATCAGGCTGCTGGCCATCCGCTCCAACGGCACCTCGATTCCGGTCTCGGCGCTTTCGGGCGGCAACCAGCAGAAGGTGGTGATTGCCAAATGGCTGATGCTCTCGCCAAGGATCATTCTCCTGAACGACCCGACGCGCGGCATCGATGTCGGCACCAAGCAGGAAATCTATCAGCTGTTGCGCAAGCTCTCGGGCGAGGGGGCGGCGATCATCCTTTATTCCACCGATTACGACGAGCTGATCGGCTGCTGCGACCGGGTGCTGGTGATGTATGACGGCACCATCAAGACCGAGCTCGCCGGCGACGAGATCACCGAGCATGCGCTTATCTCCAGCGCGCTCAACATCGCGCCGCAGGCCGGCGCGGCGACCGGGGAGGCCGGCCATGCGCCGGTGTCCGCCGCCAGCGGGAGCGTGGCATGAAGGAGTGGCGGTTCTTCGCGGCCGAGCAGCGCGCCACATTGCTGGCGCTCGTGCTCTTCCTGGTGATGTTCATCATCTACGTCTCCAATCATCCGGCCGGCTTCACGCCGAACGTGGTGCAGACGGCGTCGAACAAGGGCGTCATTCTCGCCTTCGTCGCCATGGCGCAGACGCTGGTGGTGCTGACGGCCGGCATCGACCTGTCGGTGGGGATGATCTTCATCCTGTGCAACTGCGTCGGCTCCTATGTGCTGGGCGGCACGATGGCATCGGCGCTCGGCGGCGCCGGCCTAGTGCTCCTGACCGGGCTCGGTTGCGGCATGGTCAACGGACTCATCGTCATCTTCGGCCGGCTGCAGCCGATCGTCACCACCATCGCCACCGGCGCCATATTCTTCGGCCTGGCGCTGTGGCTGAGGCCGTTTCCGGGCACCGTGCCGGATTTCAACGGCGACCTCGCCGACCTGTTCACCGGCAAGCTGTTCGGCGTGGTGCCGGCAAGCCTGGTGTTCCTGCTGGCCGTGGTGCTGGTCGTCTGGGTGCCGCTCAGCCGCTCGGTGATCGGCCGGGCGATCTATGCGGTCGGCTCTTCGGACATGGCGGCCTACATGTCGGGCATGCCGGTCAAGCTCGCGCGCTTCACCGCGTTCGCCGTGGGCGGGCTGCTCGCCGGCTTCGGCGGCCTGTTCCTGACCTTCTTTACCTATTCGGGCGAGGCGTCGCTGGCCAATGGCGACAATTACACGCTGTTTTCCATCGCAGCGGTGGTGCTCGGCGGGGTCTCGCTCTATGGCGGACGCGGCAGCGCCATCGGCGCCATCTTCGGGGCGCTGGCCTTCCGCACCATCGGCGACCTCTTGTTCGTCTTCGATTTCGATCCGCTGTGGCAGCCGCTGTTCCAGGGCCTGGTGCTTGCACTGGCCGTCACCTTCGGCGCCGCAAGGCTGTTCCGGATCCGCAACCGGCTGGAGATGTTCTCATGAGGGGGCCGGCGATGAAACAAGACACCGCAACGCCGCAGGCGCCGATGCTCCTGCACCTGCGCGCCAATCTGCCGATCGTCATCTCGTTCGCCTGCATCATCCTGCTGCTTCTGTTGGGCAGCCTCTATTCGGAAAACTTCCTCTCGCCGGACTACCTGATCCAGCAACTGAAGGTCGCCTCGTTCCTGGGCGTGATTGCCACCGGCATGATGCTGATCATCCTGATGGGGCAGATCGACCTGTCGGTGCCCTGGCTTCTTACCACAGGCGCGATGATGGCCTCGGCCGCAACCGCCTTCGGCCCGGCAGGCGAATTTCTGGCCGTCCCCTTCGGCGTCTTCTGCGGCTTTGCCATGGGCATGGTCTCGGGAGTGGGCGTCGCCTATCTCAGGATCCCGGCGATGATCGTCACGCTCGCCATGAACGTCATCGCCCAGGGGCTGATGGTGGCCTATACCGGCGGCTTCTCGCCGTCCGACACCGCCTCGAGCGGCATGCGCTATCTCGCCACGGGCAACCTGATCGGCGGTGTGCCCAACGCCATCCTGGTCTGGATCGGCATCGGCGCGCTCGCCGTCTTCGTGCTCAACCGCACCACATTCGGACGCGCCGTCTACGCCATCGGCAACCGCGAGAGCGCCGCGTTCCTATCGGGGGCGGCGACGCAGCGGCTGATGATGTTCGGCTTCGGCATCTCCGGCGCGCTCGCGGCCTTCGGCGGCGTGCTGCTTGCGGGCTACGCCGGCAAGGCGGCGCAGTCGATGGGCGACGCCTATCTGCTGCCCTCGATCGCCGCCGTGGTGCTCGGCGGCACCTCGATCCTCGGCGGTCGCGGCAACTATCTGGGCACCGTCGCCGGCGTCATCCTGGTCACGCTGCTGCAGTCGATCCTGTCGGTGATGCAGATCGCCGAATTCGGCCGCCAGATCATCTACGGCCTGGTGATCGTGACGATGCTGCTGCTTTATGGACGGGAGCGCGCGCTCAGGTGAGGGGGGCGGGCCGGGCCGCTTCCAGCATGTGTTGCCGAGTTTTCAGCTGGCTTCTGAGGCCTTTGCACCGGCATGTCCTGCAACAATTTGGACCGGCGGAAAAATGTGCTATGCGCCAGCCGGCAACTTGAGGAGTGTGACCGTGAGTGACTCAACCGTGGCGGATGCGACAGACCGCATCTATCAATCGCTTCAGGCGGACAATGCCGATATCGACATCCACATCGCGGCGCTCAAGGCGGCGATGGCGCGGGAGGGGCTGAAACAGGCCGTGTTCGACCCGGCCCGACTGGCGCACGCCAACCGGTCCGGCCGCAAGCTGATGCAGGCCTATTTCCGCCAGCGCGGCGTGACGGTGACTTTCGCGGCATCGTAAGGGGTGCCGGGCCAGCAGGCAGGGAGGCCGGCAGTCCGCGTGCGTTCGACGGGCGCGAGCCGCGCCTCGGTCGCGGGGCGCCTGACGCGTGGCCCCGGTCCGCTCCCGCCCGGTTTGCGCGCAAGACTCGTGAGCTACGCGGCGCTCTTCCATTTCAGCGGGGTCAGGTAGACGATGCGGTCGCCGGCGCTCACCATCACCTCGCCATCCTGGATGTTGACCTGAAGCTGCATCGCGCGGCTCGCCAGGTTCGCCAGTTCGCGGGTGTCCTTCTCGGAAAAGCCCGTCACCTGGAGATTGTCGAAGCGGGAGGTGCTGCTCTTGACCTTGTCCCACCACATCTCGGCCGTCCGGCCGCCGTAGGGATAGATGACCACCCGGTTGGCCTTGCCGCAGGACTGGCGCAGCAGCTTTTCACTGGGAAGCCCGAGCGCCACCCAGACGTCGAGTTCGCCGCTCAGGCTCTTCTGCCAGATGTCGGGCTCGTCATCGGTCGACAGGCCCTTGGTCATTTCCAGATGCTCATGGGCATTGAGCGCAAAGGCGATGATCCGCAGCATCATCCGCTCGTCGGTCTCCGAGGGATGCTTGGCAACGGTCAGCTTGTGGGTCTCGTAGTAGTGGCGATCCATGTCGGAGACGGAAAGCTCGACTTTGTAGATGGTGGCATTCTGCGCCATGACGTGTCCCAGAATTCGAAGATCAGGGTGCTTACTGCGTCCGGCAACATTGTGAAAGCAGATAAAGGACCTGACCAAGGGGGCGAACACGGTGGCATCCACCCATCGTTGCGTTTGGCGCGCCGGCGAAGACGCAAGGAAGGGATCTGATCGTCCGCGAGCCGTCGGACTCGTTCCTGCCGCCCGCGCGGAGTTTCCCCCGCATTTTCACTCAGCGGCGCAACCGGCAAGCCGTCCGCCAACGGCTGCCGGTCAGAGAACCGCCCGCCGCAGCCAGGCGGTCCGGATCAGCCGCGCCAGCGCCCAGGCGGCCGCCATCCAGATCACCGTCGCCGCCGCGCCGGCGAGCGCCCGGTCGAGCGGCCATGCCTGACCGCCGCGGCCGGTGGTGGAGTAGGACAGGCCCAGATTCATCGCGACCCCCAGCGCGATCACGATGAGCAGCGGATAATGCCGCCGGGCGGCAAAGCCCGTCACCAGGGCGCAGTAGATGAAGACGAACATGATCGGATCGAAAATGAGGCCGGCGAGCGCGCCGGAAAGGATGGAAAGCGTCATCGCGGTTGCTCCTGCCATGCCGAAGACGGCGACATCCTGCCACCGCCGGGCGCGGTTGTGGAGTGGGCGGGAGGCAGATTTTCCGGATGCGGACTCGGATGCAGGCCTGGCTGTCGCCCCCGGAGCCGGGACTGCCGGTCGATGACGGGCAACCGGGCACGGCGCAGGCCCTTCCTCCCCGTTCAGCCGTTGCGCGCGGTGCTTTCGCGCTCGATCAGCTCGAAGCCGAGATCGACGGTCCGCTCCGCCGGCGGATGCCCAGCGACGGCGGCAATCAGCATCTCGATGGCCTTGTGGCCCATCTCGTAGCGATAGGTCTTGACGCTGGTCAGCGTCGGATGCACGGCGGAGGCGATGTCGAAATCGTTGAAGCCGGAAATGCCGAAATCCTCTGGCACCCTCATGCGCCGCCGCTGGCACTCGAACAGGGCGCCAAGCGCGATGTCGTCGTTGTTGGCCTGGATGGCGTCCGCATCGGGAAAGCGCGCCATGAACTCCGACAGCAGCTGCTGGCCGAGAAACACCGACGAGGTCTTGTGGGTGGTGACCACCATCCGCTCGTCAAACAGCCCCGCCTCGGTCATCGCCCGGACATAGCCGTCGAGCCGCTGCCGCGTGCGGGTGTCCATCTGGGCGGCGAGGAAGCCGATCCGGCGGTAGGAGCGGGCGATCAGGTTGCGGGTCGCTGCCTCCGCGGCATCCCGGTGGTCGAAGCCGACCGCCATGTCGAAGGGCTCGGGAGGCAGGTCCATGATCTGCACCACCGGGCAGTTGTTGGCCGCAAGCAGCTGCGCCGCGTCGCGCGACTGGTCGTGGCCGGTCACCATCAGCGCCGCCGGACGCTGGCCGAGAAACAGCCTGAGCAGTTCCTCCTCCTTGATGGAGGAGTAGTTGGTGTTGCCGAGCTGGACCTGAAAGGGCGTGGTCTCGATGGCGTCGTAGATGCCGCGCAGCACGTCGGTGTAGACCGAGTTGGTCACCGACGGGATGATGATGCCGATGACATTGGTGTGCGAGGAGGCGAGCGCCCGGGCGGCGGTGTCGGGCACATAGCCGATCGCCCGCACCGCCTGGCTGATGCGCTCGCGCAGGATGGCCGAGACCGAGTCCGGATTGCGCAGCGCACGCGAAGCGGTAATAGCGCTAACATTTGCCGCTCTGGCGACATCGGTGAGCGTCGGCTTGCCTGATTTTCTGCTGTTTTTCGCCAATGTCTGTTCTGTCCCGATGCTGGCCCGATGCTGGATTTTGACCTATTTGCGGTCCGATTGCTAGCGCTACCATGCGGAATATCCCGGGCAGGTCGCTGCGAGCCGATCTGGCTTGGCGGCGGCGGGGAATGGCAGTCGTGCGCGATGCCGGCCGCGGCGAGCTAGCGCTCGATGCCGTTGGCGCGGGCCACGAAATCGGGCAGGTGGGGGACGTAGTCCTCGCCGCCTCCGCCGCCGGTGGCCACCGCCATGGCGAACGAGTTCTTGACGCTGCTGGCCACGTGGGTGGCGACGCCGGCGGCATTGGCCATCGCCTCGACATAGCGCATGTCCTTCAAGCCGTTCGACAGGCTGAACTTGTGCGCCTCGCGGTTGCCCTCGAGCGTGTAGCCCATGAAGGTCTGGTAGAAGCCGCAGTCCATGCGGCCGCCGCGGATGACGCTGTCGAAGGTCTCGACCGGAATGCCGACCCTGGCCGCCATGGCCAGCGCCTCGGAATAGATCGCCGCATAACCGAGCGAGAGGAAGTTGTTGAGAAGCTTCATCTTGTGGCCGGCGCCGATCTCGCCGATGTGGACGATCTTTCCGGCCCAGGCGGCGATCACCGGTCGGATGCGCTCGAAGACCGGCCCGGTGGCGCCGACCATGCAGTCGAGCGTGCCCTCCCAGGCTTCCTTCGGGGTTCGTCCGAGCGGCGCGTCGGCGTAGTCGACGCCGATGTCGGCCATCTCTGCCGCCAGACGCGCCGTCACCGTCGGCTCGCCGGTGGAGCAGTCGACGATCACCGTCCCGGGCCTGAGGCCGGGCTTCAGGCTTGCCACCACGGAGGCTGCTTCCGGCGCGCCGGTGAGGCAGAGGAAGATGATGGAGGAGCGGGACGCCAGATCCTCCAGCGATGCTGCCTCGGTGGCGCCGCGGTGGACAAGGTCTTCGAGCGGTTTGCGGTTGCGATGGGCGAGCGTGGTCAACGGATAGCCCTTCTCGACGAGGTTCTTGGCCATGCCCTGGCCCATCAGTCCGATGCCGACAAAGCCGATGGTTTCCTGCGCCTCAGTCATGGGATTCTCCTCCTCGATTGGTGGCGGGAGTTTGGCGCGGTGGGGCAGGGAAGGCAAGGGCGCCCTTCCAGCGCCGTTTCGCGGCCAACGGCAATACCCGCCTGGCCGACCCCTCCGCCGGCATCAGGCGCAGCACGGAGACGGCGACCAAGACTGTGACGGCTGACTGCTTCATTCTTCCACCCCTGATTGGATGTGCAATTGGCCGCACGGCCATTGGGTTGTCCAATATGATTGAATGCTTTTGCAAGAATTTCTTGTGGACGAGCAGTTGCTGCACGGCCGCGCCGCTATGGCCAGGATGAGGGTGAAAGTGCACGCCGCGGTCGTCGGCCCAAGGCGGTTTCGCTGGCCGGCGGCTTTCTGCCCATTGACTCCGCCGCTGATCACCAACTAACATGTCAGCAATTACCAACTGGCGAACCTTTCATGACAAAGACAATCTTCGGCCTTTCCGCCGCTCTCGTGACCCCCTATCTTCCCGATGGCTCGGTGGATCTTTCCCGGCTCGCCAGCCATGCGGCTTCGGTGCTCAAGCGCGGCTGCAATTCCGTCACGCTCGCCGGCACCACCGGCGAGGGCTACGGGCTGTCGCTCGCCGAGCGCATCGCCATGCACGAGGCGCTCAACTCGGCGCTGCCTTCGGGCAGCCGCATCCAGGTCGGCATCATGGCCTGCGCCATCGATGACGCGGCCGAGCAGAGCCGCGTGGCGCTCGACAGGGGCGCGACCGGGCTGCTGATGGCGCCGCCCTTCTACATGAAGGCCATGGATGACGAGGGTATGTACGCCTGGTTCAACCGGGTCTTCGAGCGCATCGGCGCCGGGCTCAAGGGCGTCATCATGTACCATATTCCCGGTCAGACGGCGTCGCCCTTGTCGCCCGAGCTGATCACCCGGCTGCGCGCGGCCTGGCCGGGCGTGATCACCGGCATCAAGGATTCCTCCGGCGACTGGGCCACGGCGCAACGGTTTCTCGCAGCCCACAACGACATTTCGGTGCTCGTCGGCGACGAGCGTCAGCTGCCCGCCGCCATGGCGAAGGGCGCCGAGGGGTCGATCTGCGGGCTCGCCAACATCGCGCCGGAACTGCTGGCCCCGGTGATCCACCAGGGTGGCGACGGCCGCACGGTCAAGGACCTGGTCGATCTCATCGTCTCCTATCCGGTGTTGCCGGCGGTCAAGGTGCTGGTCGGGCATCTTTCGCGCGATCCCGGCTTCGACGCGGTGCGGCCGCCGCTGGTGGAGCTGACGCCGGCGCAGAAATCGGCATTGATCGCGGCCTTCGACGCCATCATGGTTCCGGCCTGAGGCCGCGCGATGATTTCGGCCCCTCAACCCCCGCAGAACAAGGACGGCGAGCCGCTGAAGCTGCGCGAGCAGGCCTATGAGGGCTACACCCGGAGCCTGCTGTCGCAGGAGATCCGGCCGGGCCAGTTCATCACCCAGCGCCAGCTGGTGGAGATCACCGGCTTTCCGCTCGGTGCCATCCGCGAACTGGTGCCGCGGCTCGAGGCGGAGGGGCTGATCCGCACCGCGCCGCAACGCGGCATGCAGGTGCCGCAGGTCGATCTCAACCTGGTGCGCAACGCCTTCCAGTTCCGCGAGTTCATCGAGGTGGCGGCGGTGCGGCTGTTCGCGGTCAACGCCGACCCGGCGCTGGTGGCACGGCTGCGCGCCAGCCACGAGGAAATCGTCGCGCGCCATCGCGACGGCCGCGAGGAAGGCCTGATGCAGGACGCCGAGGCCGTCGACCTGCATCTGCACGAGGCGATCATCGATGCGCTCGGCAACGACATCGTCTCGCAGGCCTACCGGGTCAACTGGATCAAGATCAAGCTGATCCGGCTGGCCGAGACCCGGCTCTACGTGCCGATGATCCCCTCGGTGATCGGCGAGCACATGGCCATCATCGAGGCGCTGGAGGCGCGCGATCCGGAGGCGGCGGCAAGCGCCATGCACGAGCATATCGAGGTGGCGCGGCGTCGCGCCATCAACATGGGATGACTTTTCGGCCCGCATGAGGCGGGCTTACTCTGGGAGGAGAGACGACATGACCACATTCAAGCGACGCACATTCCTGGCCGGTACCGCCGCGGCGGCGGGCGTTCTCGCCATGCCGAGCGTGCTGCGGGCGCAGGCCACCGTGATGCGCTGGGGCGAGATGCTGCCCACCAGCCACCCTCAGGTGATGATGGCCGAGCGCATCGCGGCGACCGCCAAGGAGAAATCCGGCGGCCGCATGGAGATCCAGGTGTTTCCCGCCGGCCAGCTCGGCTCGGGCAAGGACATGATGGATTCGGTCGTCTCCGGCGGCCTGACGCTGACCACCGACGGTGCCGCCTCGCTCGGCACGCTGCTGCCGCAGCTCTCGGTGATCGAGGCGCCGTATCTCTGGCGCGACGCCGCCCACATGGCCAAGGTTGCGGGCTCGGACGTGTTCAAGACCATGAACGACGAACTGGTGGCCAAGCGCGGGCTCAGGATGATGGCGGTCACCTATTACGGCAAGCGGCACCTGACCACCGGCACCAGGGAAGTCCGCTCCGCCGCCGACATGGCCGGCTTCAAGCTGCGCGTGCCGCCGGTCGACACCTTCCTCGCCATGGCCGAGTCCTGGGGCGCCAAGGGCACGCCGATCAACTTCAACGAGCTCTACCTGGCGCTGAGCCAGGGCGCGGTTGACGGCCAGGAAAACCCGCTGCCGACGATCGCCAGCGCCAAGCTCAACGAGGTGCAGAAATATCTGGTGCTCACCGGTCATATCATCACGCCGCGGCTGGTGATCGCCAACGAGGCGGCGCTCGCGGCCATGGACCCGGCCGATCGCGCCATCTTCGACGAGGCGCTGGCCGAGGCGGTGACCTGGCAGGATGCGGAACTGTCCTCGCAGGAAGCCAACCTGGTCAAGACGCTGGCCGACGGCGGCATGACCGTCATCGAACCCGATGTGGCAAGCTTCCGCGACCCGGTGCTGGCCAAGGTGCCGGCCATGTTCGAGGACAAATGGGGCAAGGGCACCTGGGACGCGCTCGCGGCCCTCTGACCTGACCCTTGCGACAGCGCCCGCCGGCTCGCCCGGCGGGCCTTCTTCTCACTCCATCACGGGAGTCCGGCGTGATCACCACTCTGGCCCGCACCGCCAACCGCCTGGTCGAGGGCGCCGCCGTGCTGCTGCTCATCGCCATGCTGGCGAGCGTCTTCCTCGGCGTCATCTTCCGCTTCATCAACCAGCCGCTGGCCTGGACCGACGAGATGGCGCAGTACCTGCTGGTCTGGACCGCGTTCACGGGCTGGATCATCGCCGGCAATCGCGGCAGCCATATCCGCATCGTCATGTTTCTCGACGCGCTCAAGGGCCGGCCTCGGCTTGCCGCCGAGGTCGTCATCCAGCTTCTCGTCGCCGTTCTCGGCATGGTGCTGCTGACCAAGAGCTTCGGGCTGATTGCGCGCAATTCCGATGTCGAATGGGTGAGCCTGCCGCTGCCGGTGGCGCTGGTCTACCTGCCGATCCCGATCGCCGGACTCGCCGTCGTCATCCGCTGCGGCGTCGAGATCCTGGCGGCCCTTCGCGGGCAACTGCATGTCGCGCAGCAGGGGCCGTCGCTGTGACCACACTGATGCTTGAAATTCTCGTCGTCTGGTTCGTCGCCCTCATGCTCGGCGTGCCGCTGTTTGCCTCCATGGGGCTCGCCTCGGTCGCCTTCGTCACGCTGTCGGGCTTTCCGATCGACACAGTGCCGCAGAAGCTGGCGCAATCGGTCAATTCGTTTCCGCTGCTGGCCGCCCCGCTGTTCATCCTGATGGGGCAGATCATGAATTCAGGCGGCATCACCGACCGGATCTTCGCCTTTGCAACCGCCTGCGTGGGCTGGGTTCGGGGCGGGCTCTGCCACGCCAACATCCTTGCCAGCGTCATCTTCGCCGGCATGTCGGGCTCGGCGGTGGCGGACGCCGGCGGCGTCGGCGCGCTCGAGATCCGCGCCATGAAGCAGGAGGGCTACCCGGCCGACATGGCGGCGGCGATCACCGCGGCGTCGGCGACCATCGGGCCGATCATCCCGCCGTCGCTGCCGATGGTGATCTATGGCGTGTCGGCCGATGTCTCGATCGGCGGGCTGTTCCTGGCCGGCGTCATTCCGGGCCTGCTGATGGCCGGAGCGCTGTCGGGCATGGCGACCGTGATGGCGCGGCGCATGGGCATGGAGCGCGGCGAGTTCCCGGGCCTTCGGGAAATCTGGACGGCCTACCGGCGGGCGCACTGGGCGCTGATGACGCCGGTGATCCTGTTCGGCGGCATGATGACAGGCATCATGACACCGACTGAGGCCGCCGCCGTGGCCTCGGTCTACGCGCTGTTCCTGGGCCTGGTGATCTACCGCGAATTCGACATCCGCAATCTGCCCGGCATCATCGTCGACACGGTCGAGACCTCGGGCATGGTGCTGGCGCTGGTGATGACGGCGGCGGCACTCGCCTGGTGCCTGTCGATCAGCCGCATTCCGCAGATCATCACGCCGCTGATCGTCGATTCCATCGGCAGCGCGCTCCTGTTCATGCTGGTGGTCAACGTGCTGCTGCTGATCGTCGGCTGCTTCATGGAGGCGCTGGCAGCGATGCTGATCCTGATCCCGATCCTGACCCCGATCGCCGCCCAGCTCGGCATCGACCCGATCCAGTTCGGGCTGGTCTTCGTGCTCAACCTGATGCTCGGCACCATCACCCCGCCGGTCGGCGTGGTGCTCTTCATCACCTCGAAAATTGCCGGCATCTCGTTCGAGGCCATGTCGCGGGCGATCGTGCCGTGGCTGATCCCGCTGCTGGCGGTTCTGCTGGCCGTGTCGCTGTGGCCGCCGCTGACCACATGGCTGCCCGGCCTCGTGCTCGGCGCGCGATGAGGCCGTGGCGGCCGGTGCATGGCAGGGGCTACCGCCTCATAACATTGACGCCCACCGGGTGCCGGACAGCCGCCCGACCAGGGCGTCGAAGTTCTCGATGGCCCGCTCGAGCGGCTGTCCGCCGGTGCGCACCGTTCTGGTTTCGGCCTTCCAGGGCTCGATCGACAGGAAATCCGCGATCCGGACGATGCAATCCTGGTAGCCATCTCGGAGGTCGTCCTCGTAGATGAGCCTGAGCGCATCGGCACCGGCGGTCTCGTCGACCCATGCCGCATCCTGCTCGCGCAGCTCCAGCGCCGCTTCGATCGGCAGAAGGCCGAGGCGGGTCGGGATCGTGTCGAGTGGAACCCGGACGGTCCCGGTGGGCACGTCCTCCGGACGGTAGGCATGGGGCGTGCGGGTGGCGAGCGCCCGTGTCCAGGACAGAAGAGCGTGCAGCGAATTGCGCCGGGACAGGACGATGCGGCGTGTCAGTCCGGCCTGATCGAGGATGCGGGACGCCTCCGCGGGAGTGTCGATTCCTGCCGCGGCAAAGTGCAGCCGCTTGGTTTTGACCACCTGGATGCGCCCACGGGCTTTCCAGCCCCTGCTCGACAAGGCTACCTGCAGGGGAATGCCGATCCGGCCGGCGAGGCGGCCGGCATAATCGCCGGGCGGATCTAGCAGCGGATAGACCTGCTCATTGACGAATTCCCCCGCCCAATGCAGTCGCGGGTTCGATCCGAGCAGACTGCCGAGCAGTTCGCTGCCGCAGCGGCCGGAATGCAGCAGGGCCACCTTGCCCGGCTGGAAGGGTGCCAAGACCGCGGTCAGGTCCGCTCGCATTCCGATCCAGCGGGCAGAAGGCGGGCGGGCCATCAAGTCCTCCCGTCCGGCATGGTCATGATGCCCTGATCGATGAGCGGATCGCGATAGGGTGGAAACCAGCGATGGCTGCCCAGGTCCCGGACCAGATTTTCGCAGCGCGCGGTGTCCAGCACCACCCGGGCAAGGAAGACGGGGACGCGCGCATTGGCGAAACGCGCCTTGAAGCGGCCGACCCCTTCGCCGTTCGGACCTGCGGGCGTCCCTCCCATATAGAGGTCGTGGGAGCGGCCGAAGGTGGAGAGCAGGAAGTCGAAGATCGCATACATCGCATCCAGGTGCAGGGCCTCCATGCTGCCCGCGGTGAGATGGCAATGGATCTCGTCGCCGGACTCTGCGAAGATGAGGAATGCGCCGATGCGGCCCGAGGCGCGCGCCACCACGCATCGCATGCCTGCAAGGCCGGCCAGCTTGTCAATATGGGCTGCATCCACACGCGCCACCCTCGACAGGGGGGCGCGGGCTTCGAGGTCCCCGTGCAGGCGGACGATGTCGGCCCGCACCTCGGCAATCGCGCATAGGTCGATCGTCCAAATTGCCAGCCCGCGGCGGATATGCTTGCGTGCCCGCGGTGATTGAGCAAGGGCCGGACCCAGGCGCCGATGAACAAAGTGTTCCTTGATCGGCAGCGGATCGAACCCGGCAAGCGACGGCAATTGCCAGCCCGGCCGCATGACTGCCGTCCAGGTCACGGCGCCGAGTGCCGCCATTCCGGCAAGGAAGGTGCCGGAGTCGACCGGCGGCGTCGAGTAGGGGAACGGGCCGAAGGCATCGAAATCCGCACTTCCCGGTATCGGACGCATGACCAGGGGCCGCTCCGCACAGAAGGCCGGATCGCCGAGATAGCGCAGGGCCGGTGCATAGGCCGCACGATCGAACGGCAGCAGCGGCATCTCCGCCAATGCATCGCTGCCGGCGGAGCCGTCC
Organism: Hoeflea marina; assembly: GCF_003182275.1. Classification (GTDB taxonomy): domain Bacteria; phylum Pseudomonadota; class Alphaproteobacteria; order Rhizobiales; family Rhizobiaceae; genus Hoeflea; species Hoeflea marina. Next base: position 1,299,028 of record NZ_QGTR01000001.1, on the reverse strand, counting down.
ACGTCGCAACCGGGGTCGGGGCTGGGGTTCATCGGCGCGAATACACCTTTCTCAGCAGAATTCCGATCCTGCGGCGCAGATTGCGGCTTCGCGGTGGCGGACCCGACGGTAAATCATCGGCCGTCCAGTGCGGGCGCATGCCTTCGCGAATAAGGTCCTCCCGCAGGTCGAGCCACTGCTCGCTCAACTGGGCCACCTTTTCGCCAAGCGTCGCGCCGATCTCCGCCAATGCATTCCGTCGCTCCTCATCGGCTGTGGCCATCAGATGGTCAAGGTCGCGCCGCTTCGCACGGGCGATCACCAGTTGCTGCGCCTGCACCGTTTCCCGCTGTGCCAGCTTGCCGGAATTGTCATAGAAGCGGTGCCGCCATTGGCCCTCATGCATGCGATGCAGCAGCAGCGGGTCGGCGATCCAGAAGAAGCCGTCGAGCAGGGCACCGCGCCAGGGCACCAGGTGGTCGTGTCCGCGCGCCAGATACCGCGAATCGAGCCAGGGCAAGCGGGTGTAGACCTCTCGCCTGAGAGCCAGAAATGCGCCGGCCATTTCCAGGCGCCAGGGCTTTGCCAGCAGGTCGCCTGCATCGAAATGTCGGTCCCGCGCGGCTTCCACCAGTCGGCCGTGCTGTCCGCCGACCGCGTCCAAGATGATGGCGTTGGAAGAGACCACCGACGCCCCGGTCAGGCGGAAGGCCTGCAGGATCCTGGCGGCTCGGTGCGGCAGTGCCACGTCGTCGCCATGGGCATGAATGGAGATGTCGCATGCGGCGGCACGAAGCAGCGAGGGAAAGTGATCCATTTTCATATTGCCAGGGGAGCGGCGGAGACGGACCCGGTGCGGACCCTGATAGCCCTGGAGGGTCGCAAGGATCACGTCATAGGTGGAATCGGTGGAGGCATCGTCGGAAATCAGGATGTCGAGAACACAACCGTCCTGGTCCAGGGCAGATCGGACGGCTTCGGCGACGTAGAGGGCCTGGTTCCAGGTGTAGAGGATGTAGCTCGCATCAAGATCGCCCGCGGCCGCGGCGACATTCCCGAACAGGAGTTCGCGGGTCATCGGGGAACATCCCCGGACCACACGCCGGCCCGCCACCGGGGAAGCGTCGCGGCAGGTTGCTTCAAGGCAGGGCTCCTCTCTCTCATGCCGGGGCAGGCTGAAAGCCGATCGCACCCGCGGCGCAATGGAACGTGATGCCAGAATGCCATGCCGATATCGATCCGTCGCCGCCGATGATTGTCGATGAGCGGAATTTAGCGCCCCGTCGTGGTTTCATAATGGCGGCTCTGGACGCCGAACAGCCCGGCGAGGCGTCCGGACGCGAATCCCAGGGCGCGAATGGCGCCGACAAGCGAGCTGCCGAGCGTCAGCGGGAGGGCGAGCAGCAGCGCCCCTCCGGCCAGCGTCTTGTAGAGAATGGACAGCGGCACGATCAGCCATTTCAGCCGCGGCCTGGTCTCGAACTTGCGGTGGAACGAGACCACGGACTGGTCGAACGCGCGGTTGAACTGGTAGACGACGGACAGCCGCTCCGGCGGGATCTCCTCGCTGACCACCGCCCGAGGCGTCCAGCCGGTGCGGGCGCCAAGGCGCCTGGCACCATGATAGAAGCCCGAATCCTCGCCGCCCGACAGATTGTAGCGCGGGTCGAACCGCAGGCCGGTCTTGCGGCAGAATTCCAGGTCGACCATCCAGTTGTTGGTCGCGATCATGATCAGGCCGTCGCTGTCTCGCCGGTGTCGATCGAGCGCGGCGCGCTCGACACGCATGACACGTGCCTGATAGCCGCGCCACAGCGCCGCCGCCAGCACGCCGCACGGCTTCTCCTCGACAAAGGCGTGGACCGGACCGCCGATCAGGTCAAGACGCCGCTCCGTCTGCGCCTTGTGGAGTTCGGACAGCCAGTCCGGGGCCACCACCTCGTCGTCATCGATGAAGGCGAGATGGCTGTAGCCGTTGGCAAGCGCGTGATCGAGCGCTGCATTGCGGGCGTGGACGATGCCGAGCCTTGGCTCGTGCAGCAATGTGATGCTGGTTCCGACGCGGCGGCCGGCGAACTCTTCGATGGTGCCGTCAAGCGAACTCAGGGCTGCATTCTCGACCACGAGAATATCGACGCCCGCCTTCGCCACGTCGTCGAGGGCGCACATCGACAGCAATGCCTGGCGGAGCATTTTCGGCCGGTCGCGGGTGGCGACAGCAAGACATATTCGCCCGGTCTGCATGCTCGGCTCAACCTATGGGTTCAGAGTCATGGCTCGCGTCGCAATCGGCATCGAAGCGACCAGTGGTCTGAATGCGTTAGCGTGTTGGCAAATATATGTCCACCACCGGGTTGGCCAACCGGCCGCGCATTTCCTGCTGATTTGCCGTCCTGGCACCGCGACCGATGTGTCGCGCAGGCATGGCGGGAGCTTGCCGGGAGGGAGAGCGGGGCGACAGGGATGTGCAATCTTTCCGAGCGGCGCCGAAGCCGGTCTCACCGCCGCCAACGGCATGATCTGCACCATCAGATCGCTGCTGCCGCCGGGATGGCCGGACCAATTGCATTGTGCCGTCCGGTGACCAGCTGACAGGTGAGGGGCTTATGCGCAATGCCCGATCCGGCGACGGCAGCAGGCGGAGTCCGCGGGCGCACTTGCGGCAGGCCCGGGGACCCGCCCGCCCTGGAGCGCTTCTGGCGTTCATCGAGCCGCAGAAGCGTTCTCGGTCCTTGTTCAGTCGCATCGGCCTGCGACGAAGCGGAATTCACGGCCTCAAAATGGCTCAAAGCATATCGCGTGAATTCACGCGATATGCTTTGGCTCTTTGTGATCATGCATGTCGTGATCCCGAAACCGCTGCACACTTTTGGGCGACATGCATTAGAATTGCAGCCGCAGATTGGCGGTGACGCGTCCGCCGAGAAGATTCTCGTTGAAGCTCACGTCGCCGCGCAGGCCGGCGCTGAGCTCCCGCAGGCCGCCATCGCCGGCCTGGAGAATGGAGCGATAGGTCAGGCCGGCGGAGAGTTCGCCATAGGTTCCGAAATTCGTCGTCGAGGTCGGCGTCACAACCAGGCTCGGGGAGATGTAGTTGACCACCGGATCGCTGGCGAAGTCGTTGTAGACGGTGGCGGTGACGAAGGGCCGCAGCGTCGACGTACCGTTGGCCAGGATGTGGCTCCTGGCGAGCGTCAGGCTGGCAAAACCGATCATGTTCTCGACGTCTTCGAATTGCAGCGATCCACCCGGTGCGGCGTCGATCGCAATCGAGTCTGCGGAGGTGCGCGAGTAGTTGAAGCCGACTGCCGGGACCAGCGAGACTTCATCGAACGAAAACGCGTAGCCCATCGAACCGCTGATCGTGAAGCGGCGGGTGTCGAAATCGTCGTCCGCAACGAAGACATCGCCGTCGACGCGTGAATCGAGCCTGTAGCTGGTCCAGTCGAACACGGTCTGGATGTCGGCGAAGAAGCGGTCCCTCGAGTAAGTGGCGTAGACGCCGCCATAGGTCGAGGTGAAGCGGTTGTCCGAGACGATCGATGCCTGGTTCTGGCTGGCAGTGCCCAGATTGACGCCGCCGAGCAGGCCGACATTGACCGCTCCGCCATTGCCGCCGATGTTGAAGCAGCCCCAGTCGACGCCCGCCTGCAGGCCGCCGTAATTCACCTCGACCTCGGTCGCTGCCGACGTCGAGCCGGGGCTTGACGTGGTCGCCGAAGCCGTCGAGGTGCCGCCGATCAGGCGGCTGTAGACGCCGGGCGCGCAGGTGTCGGGGTCAACGCCGTCGGGCCTGCTGACGAAGGCGCTCGACGGCCGGTTGACCGACGAGTTGACCACGTTCTGCACCGTGGCGAGGCTGCCGACGAGGCCGCCAAGGGTACCGAGATTGAGGCTGGTGCGGATGACATAGTCATTGCCGGAATCGAGAAAGTCATACTGGACGAGGGGACCGTTGGTCAGTCCGGTGAACGAACCGAGCGTGCTGCCCGAGTTGTCGGTGGCCGAGATCACCGTCGTGTCACCGGGCGTGTTGAGCGTGGACGGCACGGTTTCATTGAAATTGACATTGATGGTGCCGGTCAGGGCGCCGTTGACGATGACCCTGTCGCTCTTGCTGACGGAGACGTTGGTCAGTTCCACGTCAAGGTTGAATGTGCCGCCGGCGCCGTTGTCGAGATCGCCATTGACCGTCAGCACGTCGCCGGTGGCGGAATTGCCGGTGCTCGTGATGACGCCGCCGGTGTTGTCGAGCACCGGGGCGGCTCCGGCCATGGTGATGGTGGAGGCGCCGACCGAACTGATGGTGCCGGTGTTGGTCAGGAACTCGATGCCCGTGACCAGATTGTTGCTGACATTGAAGATCCCGTTATTTGTCAGCCTGTCGGCGGTGCCCGCAAAGGTCGAGGTGTTGCCGGCATTGAGCGTCCAGGCTCCGGTTGCGGAATTGACAAGTTGGAACGAGGTCACGCCGGCAGCCGTCTGGATGTCGCCGAAGGCTAGATTGGCGTTGGTGAACACGCCAGTGCCGGCACCGGAGAAGTTGAAGGCGTTGGCAGCCGAGCTGATGGTGCCGAGGTTGGCGCTGGTATTGGCCAGTGAGCCGCCGGTGACATTGACGGCGTTGGCGCCGCCGGTGACGACGGTGCCCGAACCGTTGATGTTGAGCGTGACCCAGCCGGTGCCCGAACCAAGCCGGATGCCGTCGTTCGAGGTGCCGGTGACATTGTTGGCAACCGTTACCGTCGCCGTTCCGGTGCCGGTCGTGATGGCGATGATGCCGTCGGAGGCACCGCTGACGGTTCCGCCGGCGATGCTCTTGTCGACGAGCACATTGCCGCCCGCGGAGGTCGCGCTGATGCCGTAGCCGGCGGTGCCGGTGACCGAGCCCGAACCGTCGACGGTCACATTGCCGGCAGCCGTCGCGGTCGCGGTGATGCCGTTGGTTCCGGAGGTGACCGCCGCGTTGTTGGTGACCCTCGCCGTGCTGGTCGCAACCGTGGCGGAGATGCCGACGTCGCTCGGGGCGATCGTGTCGCCGATGGCCGCGGCGGTGGTGACGGTCACGTTGGCGCCCGACGAGGCGGCGTCGATGCCGACATTGCCGCCGTTGATCGTCCCGCTGGTATCGACCGTCAGCGCTCCGGTGGCGCTGGAGGCGAAGATGCCGGTCCCGACCGACACGCCCAGAAGGCTCACGCCGGCGCTGTCGATATCGACGGCGCCGCTGCCGAGATTGGTCGCCCGGATGCCGCCGGAGGCGCCGGTGCCCGTCGAGGTGACGAGGCCCGAATTGACCACGACAGCGCCGCTCGCCGCGGCGTTCGAGATCGTCGCCACGATGCCTGTCGAGCCATTGCCGGCGATGTTGACCGCCGAGATGCCGGTGACGGTGACGTCGCCGCTGCCGGAGAGGTTCGACGTGGCGTTGATGCCGATGGTGCCGCCGCTGCCGGTGTTGGTGACCGTGCCGGAGCGGCTGACGAGAATGTTCGTGCTTTCCGCCCCTGCTCCTGTCTGCTGGGCATTGATGGCGATCGAGGCCGCACCGGTGCTTGTGGTCGCGCCGGTGCCCGACACGGTCACGCCGCCGCCGAGTGACTGTGCGTCGATGCCGCGCGTGGTACCGTTCACATTGCCGCTGCCGTCAACCGTGGCGAGACCGCTCTGCGTGCTGACCTCGACTCCCGCGGCAGACGGTGCGGTGATATCGCCCACGTCGGCGCCGAGCGTGACGGTTGCCGTTCCTACGCCGGACGCCTGGGCAAAGATGCCGGTGCCCCCGCCATTGATTACACCGCTGGTGTCGACCGTGATGTTCCCATTGCCGGCGCTGTAGGCGCGGATGCCGATGCCCGACGAAACAGCCGACAGGGTGACGCCGGCGCTGTCGACGTCGAGCAGGCCTGGACTGGACGTGAAGGCATTGATGCCGCCGCTGTTCCCGGTGCCGGTGGAGGTGATCACGCCGGCGTCGACAGTCACGACGCCAGTGGCACCGAGCACGTTCAGGCCGACATAGATTGCCGTCGATCCGGTGCCGGCAATGTTGATCGTCGGCGCGCCGGTGACCGTGACATCGCCGCTGCCGGTCAGGTTCGACGTGGCGTTGATGCCGATTGTGGAGCCGGCGCCGGTGTTGGAGATCAGGCCGGAGCGGTCGACCAGCAGATCGGCGGTCTCAGCGCCAACCCCGGTGATCTGGGCGTTGATGGTGGTCGAGCCGGCGCCCGAGGAGGTGGTGGTGCCGGTGCCCGAGACGGTGACGCCGCCGCCGATCGACTGCGCATCGACGCCAAAGGTGACGCCGGAGATCGAGCCCGCGCCGTCGACCGTGTTCTGGCCCAGGTCGGTGCGGGTGATGACGCCTGCGGCATTGGTGCCGGTGATCGACTGGCCGGCGAACGAGGTGACAGTGACCGTCCCGGTTCCCGTGCCGCCATCGGACGAGCGCGCATCGACGCCGGTGGTGTCACCGAGGATCGCGCCATCGCGGTTGATCAGCACGTTGCCGTCGCCGCCAGTGGTGTTGGCGAAAACGCCTTCGCCGGCGCCACCGGTCACGTTGCCGCTGCCGGTCAGCGTGAAATCCGCGCCCGCGGCGGAATTGAAGACCACGCCCGGATCGCCGTTGATGTCGCCGTTGAGGCTGACGAAGGTGTCGCCGTCAGAGGTGATGTCGATGCCGTCCTGGCCATCGCTGGTGCCGCCGACCAGATTTGCGGTGCCGGTGATGGTCACGGTGCCGCCGCCGGTCGAGACCACGTTGATGGCGTCTCCATTGGCGACCTCGATGTCGGCGCCGAGTGTGACCAGCACATCGCCGCCGGTGGAATTGTCGAGCGTGATGCCGTTGCCCGAGCCGGCCTTGACGATTTGACCGCTCGCCGACGTTGTCACCGTGATGCCGGAGGCGGATGCATTGGAGGCGGTGATCCCGTTTGCGCCGATCGAGGTGACCGCACCGCCGATGGCCACCACAGCAAAGTCCGCGGTAACGGTCCCGAGATTGATGCCTCCCGTCTGGGCGAATGTCAGTGTGTCGACCACGGCGTCGCCGGCAATCAGGCCGCCGGTCATGGTCGTCGTCGAGGTTGCGAGCGTTCCCGGCCCGTTCAGCGTGCCGCCCGACAGGTCGAAGGCGCTCACGGCTGTCAGTTCGCCGCCCGTGTCGATCGTCACCGACCCGGCGGAAAGATCCAGCGTGTCGACGGTTTCGATCCCGGTGACCACCGGCTGGCTGGGCGCGCCGCCATCGGAGACGACTGCCAGGTCGCCCGGGCCGGGGGCCGCCGGGGTCCAGTTGGCATCGGCGGTCCAGTCCGAGTCAACAGAGCCGTTCCATGTCGACTGCGCCAGGGCCGGAGACGCCGAAACGGCAAGCGCCAGCAGCGTCAGCGCAGAACTTGCGAACAGTGCCCCCCGCACGTTCCTGACCCGGCTGGATTTTCCTGCCGCATTTCGGCCGTCTTCGCGGTTCTCACGCTGCGTCATCAGTGCTCCCCAGATTGTCGTGGCATCCGAGATGCAATGCAGAAACAGATACTCTGACCATCAAAGACTCCGAACTTCGCATACATCCCGTTGCTTAACAGCTACACGTCAGGTGACTGTACGGCAACTGCCATTTGCGGCAGGGCGCCACAATTGGGCCGCGATTTTCCGGGCCGGCTCAGGAGGATGGCTTCCGGCCGTGACGGAGGGCGGAACCGGGCCACCGGCGGCGGTCAACCCGGCTTGCCGCAAGGCTTCCGGCGCCGCGATGGTCGGACGGCGCGGCGGAGGATCGCACCGAACCCGGCGGGCTGACGAGGCCGGGCCCCGTGCGCAATACTGTGCACGTTGCTTTAGCGTCGAAGTCGAGCCGGGTTGCTGCGTCGGCCGCGGGTTGGACTGCCTTCGTTGAGACCGAGGGTCCGCCGTCCGGCCGCAAGGCCGATCGTCGGCATCACTGCCCAGGTGGTCGGAAAGGCCGAATGGCGGGCAGCGGCGACGGGGAGGGCTATGGCGATCGCGAAGCCAGCGGTTGTCATTCTGAAGACCGATTGACGCTTCAAGTGCTGCGCTTCGACCTGACGGAACCGAAACCGCGGTTGGACGTTTGCAACAGAATGACAAGTTCACAGCCTCTTCCCGCACAACGCCGCATGGTTGCTTCAGCAAGCGGGCAAAATCGCGCCAGGCCGCCGCGCAGCCGGATCGATCCGCTGCACCGTCATCCGCCGGTGAAAGCGATGTGGCTCGCGGCTGCCGGCGGTGCGCTGATGTTCGCGATTCTGGCGATTGCGGTGCAGTCCGGCTGGACCGAAACCTTCGATCGCGCCATCCTCCTGTCGCTGCGTGATTCCGCAAATCCGGGTGACGCCTGGGGACCGGCCTGGTTCGAGGAAACGATGGCCGAACTTTCGGCGCTGGGCGGCTATCCGATCCTGGTGACCGTGACCGTGCTGGCCCTGTCTGTGCTGGTGCTGGTGCGCCACAGGTCGGCGGCGGCGTTTCTGCTTGCCGCGCTTGGCGGCGGAGCGGCGCTTTCGAGCGGGTTGAAGCTGATCTTCGAGCGCGCCCGGCCGGATCTCGTCGATCACATGGACCGGACATTCACATCCAGTTTCCCCAGCGCGCACGCCATGGTCAGCATGCTCTCCTATCTGACGCTCGCCTCGGTCGCCGTCCGCTTTGTGCCGCGGCATTCGGTTCGAGTCTTCATACTCTGTGCCGCCGCAGCCCTCGGCCTCATCATCGGCGCCAGTCGTGTCTATCTCGGCGTGCACTGGCCGAGCGATGTTCTGGCGGGATGGTCGCTCGGGGTGACATGGGCCAGCCTGTGCTGGCTCACCGCCCATTATCTTTCCCGAAATGCCGATCCCGAGGTATTCGGACACTCCAGCAGCTGAGGCCCATACAATGATGTCGATTTCCCATCCCGCTCCGAGGACATGGATCGAGCCGCTTGCCCGGATGGGGTATGCGGCACGTGGCGTCATCTACCTGATCATCGGCCTGTTCGCCTTTCTGTCTGCCATCGGCTCGGGAGAGGAAAAGGACTCGAAGGACGCGCTGCAAACGCTTCTCTCCCAGCCGTTCGGCACGATCCTGGTGTGGCTGCTGATCGCCGGCCTGGGCGGCTACGTGATCTGGCGGCTTGTCCAGGCTGTCCTTGACAGCGACGACCATGGCAACGGCGCGAAGGCGCTGGCGATCCGCGCCGGCCTGCTGGTGAGCGCGCTGACCTACGGCACGCTCGCGGTCTACGCGCTGTCGCTGATGGGCGTCCTCTCGGGCGGCGGATCGGGCGGCGGCAAGGGCAAGGTCGCCGATTATCTTGCCGGCTTCGTCGGCAGCGCAACGGTGTCGCTTGGCCTGGCCGTCATCATGCTCGGAGTTGCCGGAGCCCATGTCTGGAAAGCCTACAAGCGCAAATATGCCGACCACATCGACTGCAACTCGGCGCCGATGAACCTGGTCCACCCGGTGTCCATTGCCGGATTGACGGCTCGCGGGATGGTGTTCCTGGTGATTGCGGTGATGTTCGGCTATCGCTTCTTCAATGCGGCTGATTCATCGGCCGATCCCAGCCTCAAGAGCGCGCTGCAATTCGTGCAGGATCTGCCATTCGGCGGCTTCCTGCTGTCCATGCTCGGCCTGGGGCTGATCGCCTTTTCAGCCTATTCCTTCGCCGAGGCGCGCTGGCGGCGCATCGATCCGACCTGAGCGGCCGGAGGCAGCATTCGAGCAGGTCGGGGCTGCGGCCCAGGCAATAAACGTGGATGTCCCGCTGATGAAATGGTGGGCGCGACAGGGATTGAACCTGTGACCCCTGCAGTGTGAATGCAGTGCTCTCCCGCTGAGCTACGCGCCCGTTCAGGCCACGCGAGAAGCGCGCCGACCGGATGGCGCGGGGTATAAGCGCAGCGGACGGGGCGCGTCAAGCGCCGGATGGCGCCGGCGCGATGGTTTTGCGCGTGCCGCCCGTTTTTCTGTCCGCGCGCGGCCAAGACCGGCGCAGTGGAGCGCTCCGTTTCCGCAGCGGCCGGGGCCACGTCCTCCCGGCGCCCGGGGGGTCAGGCGTCGACGGCGGCGATCAGCCGGTGGATCAGTCCGGCGTCGAGCTCGTCGAAATGCCGGATGACGACGGTCGGGTTAAACTCCTCCACCGGCCGGTCGGAATAGCCGAAGGGGACGGCGATTGTCGGCACGTTGGCGTTCTGCCCGGCCAGGATGTCGTTGACGCTGTCGCCGATCATCACCGCATGACGCGGCGAGCCGCCGGCCATCTCGATGGTCCTGAGGATGTGGTCGCCATGGGGCTTGCGGATGGCGAAGGTGTCTCCGCCGGTGATGGCGGCGAAGCGGCCGGCCATGCCCAGACCCTCGAGCAGTTTGACGGCGAGCGATTCGGTCTTGTTGGTGCAGACCGCCAGCCGCATCCCGTCGGCCTCGAGCCGGTCGAGCGCCGCCAGAATCCCAGGAAAGGGCACGGTCTCGCCCGGCATGTTGGCGCCGTAATGGGCGATGAACATGTCCATGAGGCCGGCGAGTTCGCTTTCGCCGGCCGGATGGCCGCGCAGCACATGGGCGCGCTCGATCATCACCCTTGCGCCCTGACCGACGAGCCAGGTCATGTCCTGGTAATGCACCGGTGCCACGCCGGAATGGGCCAGCACATGGTTGAGGCTGGCCATCAGGTCGGCCGAGGTCGACAGCAGCGTTCCGTCGAGATCGAAGATTACGGTGGGGGATGTCATGGCGGGGTCACCTCTGCATGGCGCCGGAGCGGCGATGGCACCGCATAGCAGCGGCCGGATGCCGGTTCAATGCGGCAGTCCGCGAGGCGGCAAAGTTTGCCCGGCAATGCGGCTTCTGGCTTTGCGCCGGGAGATTTGCCATGCTAACAGCAGACCGGGATAAACAGGGATGGAACGCCGCATGGACGCCCGACAATTGAAAATCGCCGCCGCGCAGGCGGCGCTCGAACATGTGTCGGACGGCATGCGGCTCGGGATCGGCACCGGCTCGACGGCCAACGAATTCGTCCGGCTGCTGGCCGAAAAGGTGCATGACGGCTTTCGCGTGCAGGGCGTTCCGACATCAGAACAGACCGCGCGGCTGTGCATGGAACTCGGCGTGCCGCTGTTCTCGCTCGACGAGCTTCCGGAACTCGACCTGACGATCGACGGCGCCGACGAGCTCGACGGCAATCTGAACCTGATCAAGGGCGGCGGCGGGGCGCTGCTGCGCGAGAAGATCGTCGCCTCGGCGTCGACTCGGATGATCGTCATTGCCGACGAAAGCAAGGTGGTCGAGACGCTGGGACGGTTTCCTCTCCCCATCGAGGTGATGCCGTTCGGCCTGGCCTCGACCCGGCTGGCGGTGGAAAGGCTGGCGGCGACACTGGGGTTGAGCGGCGAAATCGTGCAGCGGCCGGACAGGGACGGACCCTATCTCACCGATGGCGGCCATTTCATTCTCGATGCATCTTTTGGCCGCATTCCGGATGCAGAAGCGCTTGCAAACGGCCTCGCAGCGATTGCCGGCGTCGTCGAGCACGGATTGTTTCTCCACATGGCAGACGCCGCGATCATCGCCACAGCGGCGGGCGTGCGTATGCTGACCGCACAGAATGAACAGGAGTGAACCCAGACATGAAGATTTCCACCGGCTTCAAGCGCAGCGGCGCTGCCGTGATCGTCGCATCCGGCCTCGTGCTTGGCGGTTTCATCGCCAATCCCGCCTTCGCCCAGGACGCAACACCTGAGCACGTGGCAGCCGCGCGCACCGCGATCGCCGCATTGGGCGCGACCGACCAGTTCGACGCCATTCTTCCCAACGCAGCCGAGCAGCTCAAGGCCTCGCTGATCCAGTCGACCCCGGACCTGCAGGAAGAGATTTCCGCAACGGTGGACGAGAAGGTCTACGACCTGGTGCCGCGCCGCGGCGACCTGGAGCGCGAGGCTGCGGCGATCTACGCCAAGACCTTCAGCGAAGCTGACCTCAAGGCGATCGCCGACTTCTACAGCTCGGATGCCGGCAAGCACCTCATCGAGAACGGCCCGCTGGTGACCCGCGAATTGCTCAAGGCGGCGGAAATCTGGTCGAACGGCATTCAGCGCGACCTGTCGACGGAAGTCGCCACCGCGTTGCAGGCAAAGCTTGGCGACCGCACCAAGCTGATCAAGCCGGCAACCGAAGGCGCGGATGCTCCGGCCGATACGGCGCCGCCGACACTGGTCGCACCCAAGCCCTGAGGGGCGCCGCTCACGGCGACGTGACAAGCCCGGGGCATTTCCCGGGCTTTTCTTTTTGGCGACGACGGCTAAAACACCCCATCGACAGCGCGGGCCCGCGGTCCGCCGCCAAACCTGATGACATCAAAGGATCCCGACATGGCTGGCTACGATTATGATCTCCTGGTGATCGGCGGCGGCTCGGGCGGGGTCCGCGCGGCACGGCTCGCAGCCGGGCTCGGCAAGAAGGTGCTGATCGCCGAGGAGTACCGCTATGGCGGCACCTGCGTCATCCGCGGCTGCGTGCCCAAGAAGCTCTTCGTCTATGCGTCGCAGTTTTCCGAGCACTTCGCCGATTCGGCGGGCTACGGCTGGACGCCGGGAAAGCCGAGTTTCGACTGGCCGACGCTGGTGGCCAACAAGGACATGGAGATCGCCCGGCTGGAGGGCCTCTACCGACTGGGACTGGACAAGGCAGGCGCCGAGATCGTCAATTCCCGCGCCGAGCTGGTCGACGCCCATCATGCCCGGCTGATGGCAGACGGCAGGGTTGTCTCCGCCGAGCGGATGCTGATCGCGGTCGGCGGCACACCCAATCCGCATGCGGCCCTTCCCGGCCACGAACTCTGCATCAGCTCCAACGAGGCCTTCGACCTTCCGGAGCTGCCGAAGGCGATCGTGATCGCCGGCGGCGGCTACATCGCGGTGGAATTCGCCAACATCTTCCACGGATTGGGCGTCGAGACGACGCTGATCTACCGCGGCAAGGAGATCCTGTCCCGCTTCGACATCGACATGCGCCGCTCGCTGCACAAGGCGATGGCGGAAAAGGGCATCACCATCCTGTGCCAGGAGATCTTCGAGAAGATCGAGCGCGGCGCCGACGGCCGGCTCGTCGCCCACACCTCGGAGGGCAAGGCGATCGTCGCCGACCAGGTGATGCTGGCGCTCGGCCGCGACCCGAACACGCAAGGCCTCGGCCTGGAGGCGGCCGGTGTCGAGACCGACCACAAGGGCGCCATCCTCGTGGACGATTACTCGCGCACCAATGTCGACAACATCTATGCCGTCGGCGACGTTACCGACCGGGTGCAGCTGACGCCGGTGGCGATCCACGAGGCGATGTGCTTCATCGACACGGTCTACCGCGGGAAGCCGACCAAGCCCGACCACGAGCTGATCGCCACGGCGGTGTTCTCGCAGCCGGAGATCGGCACGATCGGGCTCAGCGAGGACGAGGCCGCCAAGCGGTTCGACGAGCTCGAGATCTACCGCGCCGAATTCCGGCCGATGCGGGTCATTCTCGCCGGCCGCAACGAGAAGATGGTGATGAAGCTGGTGGTCAACGCGGCCGACCGCAAGGTGCTCGGCGCGCACATTCTCGGCCCGGACGCCGGCGAACTGGCGCAGGTGCTGGCCATCGCCATCAAGGCCGGCTGCACGAAGGACGATTTCGACCGCACCATGGCGGTGCATCCGACGGCGGCGGAGGAACTGGTCACGATGTACCAGCCGAGCTACCGGGTGAAGGGCGGCGAGCGGATCTAACGTTCCCGAAGCCGGGGCGGGGAGGGCGCATTTCGCCCGGAGCCAGGAGAGCAGCCGACCGGTCTGGCAGGATGTCCTGCCTGAGCCTGGATCGGGGCGGTCGGCAACGATGTGCAACATCGAAGCACCATATTCCCCCGCCTCAATCCGTGCCAGAATGCCGGCATGAATCGCGATGCCTTCTTCCATTATCTGACCGTCACCGATCCGCGGCTGTTCCCGAACGCCATGACGGATGCGCAGCGCTCCGGGCTCGAGGCCAAGCTCGATGTTTGGGCGAAATGGTATGCGGCCGATCATCCGATCACGTTTCTCGCCGCGGCGCTGGGCCAGATCTATCGCGAGACCGGCGGCCGCATGGAGCCGGTGCTGGAGGCGTTTTCGCCCGACCGTCGCACTGCCGCCGAGCGGCTGCAGAAGGCGTTTGACGCCGGCCGGCTGACATGGGTCAAGACGCCTTACTGGCTGCCCGACGAGAGCGGACGCATTCCGGTCGGCGGCGGCGACATCCAGCTCACCCACTGCCGCAATTACGTCAACGCCGAGGAGAAACTCAGGGACAAGTTCGGCATCAGCTGCGCGCTGTCGGAGAATTACGACCTGATTCTCGATCCGGTGATTTCGGCGCATGTGGCCTTTGCCGGCATGATCGACGGCTGGTTCCGACCGTGCAAATTATCGGATTTTGTCCGCCCCGACGGCAGCCTCGACTACCGCGCTGCCCGCGATATCGTCAACGGAGACGGCGCCCATATAGGCGACGAGATCGAGCGCAATTGTTCGATCTTCGAGGCTGCGCTGAGGGCGGGGGAAGCGTACGGCGGATAGGCCAGTTCTAATCATCCTCAATCCCGTCGGGACAGGGGGCGGGATCTGTTTTCAAAACGGAATCGGATAGTAATTCTCCGGCTCGATGAAGAACAGGCCCGGATCCCTTGTCTCCAGCAGCGCGTCCTTCAACGCTTCGGAGACGACGGTGAAATGCGTATAGCTGTCG
>NZ_QGTR01000001.1:912214-1284183 GCF_003182275.1 Hoeflea marina | reverse complement strand
AATTCTCCGGCTCGATGAAGAACAGGCCCGGATCCCTTGTCTCCAGCAGCGCGTCCTTCAACGCTTCGGAGACGACGGTGAAATGCGTATAGCTGTCGCGGACGAAGTGCCTGTCGCCGAGACAGCCGGGCCGGAACTCGATATGGCGGGCCATCGCGACCGATTCCCCGGGCACCACCCATGATACATCGGATCGGTCGGGATCGAGACAGGGCAAGTGCACCAGCGGACGGGCGAGCCGGTAGCAGGTGGTCACACCGTCCCGCGCCTCGACGGTGGCGGGAAGATACTGGACATCCGCGCCGGCAAACCGGCTGACGATGCCTGACAGCGGCTCATCCAGCAGAGGGGTGCGGATAACGTTCGGCAGGCAACGGTATCCGTCCAGCCGCTTGAGTGACCGACGCCCGATATTCAGGATGATGTCATCGGGTCGGGATACGGTGAGCGGGGCATCCTCCTTGATTTCATAGGAATGGATACGGACTTTCCCATCACTATAGTCTGCGCAGGGCTTGGCGCCTTCCGGTCGCGGAATTGCCCATATCCAGCTTTGCATCACGGTCTCCATTGCTTCACTCGAGGTGTGGCGATTTGGAAGGACTGTTGGCGACACCGTCAACGGCGAGCCCGCCCGTGTCGCCCGCGACGTGATCGAGCGCAACTGCACGATCTTCGAGGCGGCGCTCAGGGCGGCGGGCACCGGCGGACAAGGTCACTTCAAATCATCCCCGACCGCTCAGAGCAGGCATCGGGGGGCATCGTCAAAACGGGATCGGATAGTAGTTCTCCGGCTCGATGAAGAACAGGCCCGGATCCCTTGTCTCCAGCAGCGCGTCCTTCAACGCTTCGGAGACGACGGTGAAATGCGTATAGCTGTCGCGGACGAAGTGCCTGTCGCCGAGACAGCCGGGCCGGAACTCGATATGGCGGGCCATCGCGACCGATTCCCCGGGCACCACCCATGATACATCGGATCGGTCCGGATCGAGGCAGGGCAAGTGCACCAGCGGACGGGCGAGCCGGTAGCGGGTTGTCACTCCATCCCGCGCCTCGACGGTGGCGGGGAGATACTGGACATCCGCGCCGGCAAACCGGCTGACGATGCCTGACAGCGGCTCATCCAGCAGAGGGGTGCGGATAACGTTCGGCAGGCAACGGTATCCGTCCAGCCGCTTGAGTGACCGACGCCCGATATTCAGGATGATGTCATCGGGTCGAGTTACGGTGAGCGGGGCATCCTCTTTGATTTCATAGGCCTCAATGCGCACTTTCCCGTGAGAATAATGCGCGCAAGGCTTACCGCCTTCCGGTTGCGGAATAGCCCAAATCCAGCTTTGCATCCTATTCTCCGTTGCTTTACTCGAGGTGTGGCGATTTGGAAGGACTGTTCGCGGCATTGGGGTTCTCACCACCACCTGACTTGGTATCGTCGGCCTTTGACGCGTTCTTGCCATAGACGCTGGCCTGATTGAGCATTCGGTTGCCATCTTTCAGATCTTTGCGTTCTCGCGTAACTGCCTTTTCGATGATCTCGCGGCCTTGTTGAGGAGTTATCCTTCCGCTTTTAATGTCAGCTACTACGCGGTCTAATACCTCCTCGAAATGATCAACATATTTATCAATATGTCTGCCCTGGTGAACGGTTCGGGTGGGATGCAATCCTGGAGTGCTCGGGAGCGCAAGCCTGTTGCCCATCTTTTCCATGTCGAAGCCCGTCAATGCAATGGCGGGATGGTTTGACAGGCTTTTGGGCGCTATGTGGTGAAATTGATATCCTTGGCTCCTTAGCGAATTGGCCCATTTTCCGACAATCCCGCCAAGCTTCTTGCCACCTGAAATAACTGTCGTGGCGCCGCCGGGCGCAAATGGTACTCCCGCAGCCACGGAATCGATGGTGGCGCCGGCCGCGTCAATGGATGCCGTGAAATAGTTGCCTGCCTGCCAATTGTCATATGCAGATTTCCAGCCCCAGGCGGCGTTCGCGGCGTCCCATGCAGTCTCGATTACATGCCCATTCGGGTCGCTCTTGTTGACCGGATCGTTGCCGGCATAGGCATAGCGGTTGGTGCCGACGCCCGGCTGCGTCGGGTCCATCGTGTCGGGCGAGATGAAGCGCGCATTGGCGGCCTCGCCGAAGGTGACGGTCATCATGGCGGCGATGAGCAGCACCGAGAGGGCGCGGGCGAGCGCATTGAAGCTGCCCTTCAATGTGGATTTCGTCATTGCCTTTCCCCTTTATCGTCTCACAGAATTGCTATTGCGATTGACCGTCCTCGGGCCGCCAGCCCAACGCCTCGGCCTTTGCAAAAGCCTGAAGATTCTCTCGATACCATTTGTCAGCCTTGGCCTTCAGATCAGGCGGAATATCCTCGATCCGGGCATATCTGCCCTCGAGTTCACGCCGCAGCATGCCTGCATAGGCGCTGCCCTTCTTGACCTGTCCATAGGCAAAGCGGGGGTAGTGGGTAAGGAGCACGTCGGCGACGGCAACCGCCTGTTCGAACTCGCCGACGGCGAGATAATGCTCGACCAGAAAGCTGGCGATGACCGCCGTGGCTTCCGCATGCGAAAGGGGCCTCAGATAGATGCCGTTCGCCACCGCCTCGTCCGACATCGGCAATTTTCGCCGGTACCAGAGATCACGGGTGAAGCCGCCGCCGCTCGTCGCTTCGAGGTTCCAGACCGCGCCAGCTTCATCCGTGTATTTGACCAGAAGATGCAGCGGCGCTTCCGCCAATGTCATGTCCAGGCCGAGGCGCTGTCCAAGCACCGCGAACAGGATCGGCATGGTGACGCAGTTGCCGCGCCGCGTCGCCAGATAGCGTTGCAACGAACGGTTTTCGGGATTGTCGCCGAGCGGATCGTCGAAATCATACCGGAATGGGTTTTGGCCGTTCCATTCGCCCGGCTCATAGAGATAGCGGCGGAGAGCGGTGAGCTTGTCCTGAGCAGGCGCGAGGGGGCCGGCGACGGTGGAAATGTCGCGGGTCATCCTGTCGACTTCGACTGCCACCGCCGCAGGATTGCTCGTGGGGTCAACAAGCGCGTCGACCGCCAGCTTGACATCCAGTAAATTACGTCCGGGAGCAAACAGAGCCTCGGTGACGGCCTTCAGTCGGGCTTCGTCATCGATCAGCGGCTGAGCAGCGACAAGAGTCGCTGATAGAGTGAAGACAATGATGGTACGGATGATTGCGTACATCGGGGTTCTCACCAAGATACAATCACAGGTGAGTCCGAGTATTGACTGAAGTCAAGAAGAATTGCGTTTTATTTGGTAAGTAACCACAGGTTTCGGATTGACTCCTATCCATCAAGCTGGTGGTGCCTGCCAATTTATGCGCGCGCCGCGCCTCTACACCTGCTGCCGCACCCACTGGACGATCTGGCCGGCGTTCATGGCGCCGGTCTGGCGGGCGGTTTCGCGGCCCCTGTCGAACAGGATGATCAGCGGAATGCCGCGGATCTGGAAGCGGGCGCCGACGCGCTGATGCTGTTCGGTGTCAAGCTTGGCGAAGCGGGCCAGCGGCGCCACCTGTCTGGATGCCTCGGCGAAGGCCGGCGCCATCATCCGGCACGGCCCGCACCAGGGCGCCCAGAAATCGACCAGCAGCGGGATCTCGTCGCCCTTGAGATGCCGGTCGAGCCCGGCCTCGTCGAGCTCGAAGGGCGCATCCGGGAACAACTGCGCCTTGCAGGCGCCGCAAGTGGGCCTGCCGCCGAGCCGGGCTGCCGGGATGCGGTTCTTCGCCCGGCAGGAGGGGCAGATGATATGGATCTGGTCGGGCATCGTGTCTCGGTCCGGTGTTTGCCACGGGGCAGTGGCGCAGTTCGACTTTAGCTCACGCCCGCGGTCAGGCCTTGACATGCATCAAGATGACCCGGGGCGCAGGACGCAGCGAGTGTCCGTTCCAGCAAAAGGCCCTAGCCGCCGACCAGTTTTATCAGCCGGGTCTTGAGCGCGGAGAAGGGCGGGTAGCGCAGCGGCACGTCGAAGCGCTCGGACTTGGCCAGCACCGACTTGGCGTGGCTGAATGTGTCGAAGGAGGCGCGGCCGTGGCAGGCGCCCATGCCGCTCGGGCCGACGCCGCCGAAGGGGAGGCCGGGGACGGCGAGATGCATCACCACGTCGTTGACGCAGACGCCGCCGGAACTGGTCTCGTCGATCACCCGGTCGCGCGTCACACCCGAGTTTGAGAACAGATAGAGCGCCAGCGGCCGGGGACGTTGGTTGACGAATTGAAGCGCCTCGTCGAGGGAGCAGTAGGGGATGACCGGCAGCAGCGGGCCGAAGATCTCCTGCTGCATGGCCGGCGAGGCGGGATCGACACCGGTCAGCACGGTGGGCGCGATGTAGCGCGAGGCGGGCTCGGTCTCGCCGCCGCACTCGGCATGGCCGTCGCCGAGCAGGCCGGAGAGCCTCTGGAAATGCCGGTCGTTGACGATGCGCGCATAGTCGGCGCTCGCCTTCGGGTCGGCGCCGAAGAAGCCGGTGATTTCGGCCTTCATCCGGGTAACCAGTTCGTCGGCCGCCGACTCATGCACCAGCACGTAATCGGGCGCGACGCAGGTCTGTCCGGCATTGAGGAACTTGCCCCAGGCAATGCGCCGGGCGGCGGTCGCGAGGTCGCAATCGGGCTCGACGATGGTGGGGCTCTTGCCGCCGAGTTCCAGCGTCACCGGCGTCAGGTGCCTGGCTGCCGCGGCCATGACCTGCCGGCCCACGGCTTCGCCGCCGGTGAAGAAGATGTGGTCCCAGCGCTCCTCGAGCAATTCCCTGGCGGTCTCGGCGTCGCCTTCGACGACACGGACGGCGCGCGGATCGAGATAGGCCGGGATCAGGCGGGCGAGCAGGCGCGAGGTGGCGGCCGAGATCTCCGAGGGCTTGACCACGGCGCAGTTGCCGGCGGCGATCGCGCCGATCAGCGGCATGCAGACGAGATAGAACGGGTAGTTCCAGGGCGCCATGATCAGCGCCACGCCGAGCGGCTCGGAGATGATCGAACTGCGGCCGGGCTGGTTGGAGAGCGGCGTCGACACTTTCCGCGGCCGCATCCAGGCCTTGAGATGCGACAGCACATGGCTGATCTCGGAAAGCACGGTGCCGGTCTCGACCATGCGGGTCTCGGCGTCGGAGCGGCCGAGATCCGCGCGAAGGGCGGCGAAGATGTCGGCCTCGTTCTCCTCGATCATCGCCTTGAGGGCCAGCAACTGGCCGCGCCGCCACTCCAGAGGCAGGGTTGCGCGCGTCTCGAAGGTCGAGCGCAGTTCGCGGGTGATGTCGGCGATCAATGACATGCGGAATTGCCCCGGTTGGAGGAACGCTTTGTGACGGCTGTTTGTAGCTATTTCGCGGCATTTCCGGCAAGCGAATTGCAGAACGGCAAGGGCGGAAGGTCGATCCGAGCCGCGAAATCGGCGCGCGGTTTTGACATATGTCACCATTTCGCCCATTCCGGGTGCGATACCGCAGATCCGACCTCAGCCAGAGAAAGCCAGTCCTTGCCCGCAGACCAGCCCGAACCCGACCTTCATGCCCTTGCCCGGACAGGCGATCTCATCGGCTATTTCGGCTATGGCTCGCTCGTCAACCGGGCGACGCTGCGCACAGAGATCGTCGCCGCCTGGCCGGCGCGACTCAAGGGCTGGCGGCGGTACTGGCGGGCGCAGCCCGATATCGGCTCGACGGGTGTCGAGGACGGGCCGGACGGGCCGCGACCGTCGCTGCTGACCGCGGGTCGGGCGCAGGGTGCGGCGATCGACGGCCTGCTGGTGTTCGACCGCAGGCTCAATCTCGGCGCCGTCGACGCACGCGAGGCGCATTACCATCGCCGCGAGATCGCCGCAGAGGATCTGCAGCTGGCGCCAGGGCTGGCGCTCCCAGGCTGTCCGCTCTATGTCTACGAGGCGCGCGCCGAGCTCCCCGAGCTTCCGGGCGGGCACGCCATCCTCGGCTCCTACCTCGACGCGGTGCTGCAGGGTTTTCACCGCGAATTCGGTCCCGACGGCGTCCGTCGCTTCATCGCCGAGACGGACGAGTTCCACACGCCGATCCATGACGACCGGCATGAGCCGCGCTATCCGCGCAATGTCATTCTCAGCGACGAGGAACGGCTCCTGTTCGGCACCGCATTGACCGGCGGGGCCGAAACCCCCATCTCCGGGACCTGACGCGAACAATGCCGGCAGGGAAGCTTCGCGCGCGACGAATCGTTTCCGGGTTTTCACGCGGGCTCATACCCGCTATAAGCCGCCGCAAACTAGGGAGAGCGCAGCCGGCACGGAGCCGGCTGGCGCGTGAAACAGGTGAGTGACATGGCACAGAATTGGACCCCGACGAGCTGGCGCAACAAGCCGATCCAGCAGGTTCCCGATTATCCGGATGCGGACGCGCTCAAGGCAACCGAACTCCGTCTGGCCAAGTTTCCGCCGCTGGTTTTTGCAGGGGAGGCGCGCAGGCTGAAATCTGCGTTGGGCAATGTCGCCGAAGGCCGAGGCTTCCTGCTGCAGGGCGGTGATTGCGCCGAGAGCTTCGCCGAGCACGAGGCCGACAACATTCGCGACTTCTTCCGCGTCTTCCTGCAGATGGCCGTGGTGCTGACGTTCGGCGCACAGCAGCCTGTCGTGAAGATCGGCCGCATTGCCGGCCAGTTCGCCAAGCCGCGCTCGTCCAATGTCGAGCGCCAGGGCGATGTCGAGCTGCCGAGCTATCGCGGCGACATCATCAACGGCATCGAGTTCAACGAGAAGTCGCGCATCCCTGATCCGGAACGCCAGATCATGGCCTACCGGCAGTCGGCGGCGACCCTCAACCTGTTGCGCGCCTTCGCCCAGGGCGGCTACGCCAATCTCGACAACGTGCATCAGTGGATGCTGGGCTTCGTCAAGGATTCGCCGCAGGCCGAGCGCTACGACAAGCTCGCCAACCGGATCTCCGAGACGATGGACTTCATGAAGGCCATCGGTATCACGCCGGAAAACCATCCCGGCCTGCGCGAGACCGATTTCTTCACCAGTCACGAGGCGCTGCTTCTGGGCTACGAGGAGGCCATGACCCGCAACGACTCGACTTCGGGCGACTTCTACGCCACCTCGGGCCACATGCTCTGGATCGGCGACCGCACCCGCCAGCCCGACCATGCCCATGTCGAGTTCTGCCGCGGCGTCAAGAATCCGATCGGGCTCAAATGCGGCCCGTCGCTGCAGCCCGATGAGCTGATCCGGCTCATCGACATCCTCAATCCCGCCAACGAGGCGGGACGGCTGACGCTGATCGCCCGCTTCGGCCATGACAAGGTCGCCGACCATCTGCCCAAGCTCATCCGCGCCGTCGAGCGCGAGGGCCGCAAGGTGGTGTGGTCGTGCGATCCGATGCACGGCAACACGATCTCGCTGGCCGGCTACAAGACACGGCCGTTCGAGCGCATCCTGTCGGAGGTGGATTCCTTCTTCCAGATCCACCGCGCCGAGGGCACGCATCCGGGCGGCATCCACATCGAGATGACCGGCAAGAACGTCACCGAATGCACCGGCGGCGCCCGCGCGCTGTCGGGCGACGACCTGTCCGAGCGCTACCACACCCACTGCGACCCGCGCCTCAACGCCGACCAGGCGCTCGAACTCGCCTTCCTGGTGGCCGAGCGCATGAAGGGCGGCCGCGACGCCGAAAAGGCAATCGCCGTCAACGGTTAAGCCATCTGGCTGAGCGATTGAGTCAACGACTTGAAGCGCCGGGAGAGGAGACTTTCCCGGTGTTTTTTGCGTTCGGGGCTGGTGAGTGTTTCGCCGTCTTGAGTTCTGTTGCAGACGGTTCATGTTTCTGATTCTTGCGTTTGGGATGATGATGATTTTTCGCATCATG
Organism: Hoeflea marina; assembly: GCF_003182275.1. Lineage (GTDB taxonomy): Bacteria > Pseudomonadota > Alphaproteobacteria > Rhizobiales > Rhizobiaceae > Hoeflea > Hoeflea marina. Next base: position 1,276,319 of record NZ_QGTR01000001.1, on the reverse strand, counting down.
CCGGCCCCGAGCCGGCATCCAGCGGGAGAGCCGGGGGACTGCTGGTGGGTCAGCTCGAAAAGGAGTCTCTCACCGCGCGTCGGCGCGGTGAGAGACTCCCTGACTGCGTCTCCCGAAGCGTCATCCGGCTCGCGGACGCTTGCCTGCTGGATGCCGGGTCGAGGCCTGTGCGGCGGATGGCGATTGCGGCAAGATGGGTGGCTTCACCCTCGCCCTTCGAGGGCCGCTTGCGCGGCCGCCTCAGGATGAGGGTGAAGGGTGGCGCCGCCCCCTCCGCCCGTCATGCCGGACTTGATCCGGCATCCAGCCACCGCGCGTCGGCGTGGTGAGAGACTCTTTGACTGCGTCCGTCGAAAGAGTCTTCCGCTCGCGGACGCTCGCTTTCCGGATCCCGGCTCAAGGCCGGGATGACGGCGGACTTGATGCCAGAATGGTGACGGCAACGAGCGGGCAGGTTCGCTGCGTCCTGGTCAGGCTGCGGAATCTTGCGTCGAGAGGGCGGTTTCCACGTCGCCTTGTGGTCGGAGGTCAAGTCGTTATTGCAAAAATGGTATGATTTGCTAGATTTGCAGGATGAGCTGGAGGGTGGAATTCTTCTCGCCAAAGGTCGCGGCAGCGCTTGATGATCTGCCCGCTGACATCCGCGCACGATTTGTCCGGATCGTTCAGCTGATTGAATCGCATGGGCTGGAAGCCGTTCGCGAGCCTTATGTCCGGCATCTCGAAGGGCCGGTGTGGGAGATGCGGATGAAGGGTCGCGACGGCATCGCCAGAGCCGCCTATGTCACGGCACACGGGCATCGGATCGTCATCCTGCATGTGTTTGCCAAGAAGTCGCAAAAGACGCCGCGCCGGGATATCGAGACCGCGTTGACGCGAGCCAAGGAGGTCAAATGAAGTACAGCCCCGTACCCATCGATCAGAGTTTCGCCGAGTGGCGGAAGGACCCGGCGTTTGTCGCCGCCTATGACGGGATGGAGGACGAATTCGCGCTGGCCGAGGCGCTCATCAGGGCCCGCGCCGAGGCCACCATGACCCAGGACCAGGTGGCGCTGGCCATGGGAACGACCCAGGCTGCGGTGGCGCGGCTCGAAAGCGGACGCTCCATGCCCTCGACCCGGACGCTCAAGCGCTTCGCCGAGGCGACGGGAACGAGGCTCCGGATCAGTTTCGAAAGGGTCGGTAAGACAGGGAGCTGACAGGGGGTGTCACCGCATCCCGCCCAGTCCGCGATCCAGCACATTGCGCGTCACCTTTTCCACCATCTCGTCGCGGCGCTCGAGCCCCGCCACCCATTCGGTCGAGCCTGCATGGAAGACCTCGCCGCGGCCGCGGCGGAAGCTGACGATCATGCCCGCGCCGCGCTTGACCTTCTGGAGATTCTCGTCGCTGGGCGCGCCATGCAGCACGTCGGCGATGTAGCGGCCGTCCTCGTCGGCGAGGAACTGGTCCTCGAGCGCGATGTCGTCGCTTTCCTCGACCTGCGACGACAGGCCGAGGGCGAGGATCTCGAGGCCTTCGGGCGGCGAGCCTTCGCCGGTGGGTTCGGGCAGGCCGTTGCGGATGATGTAGTCGAGCCCGTCGACCTCATAGCCGAAGATGTGGCTTTCGCCGCCCAGCACATCGCCATAGTAGATGCCCGTGCCGGCAAAGGCCCAGTGCTCCGGCCGGTAGACCGGGAAGCCGCGGACGCCGCGCGGGGCGCAGCCGCCCCAGCCGGCATAGAGGCCCCGCGTGGCGTTGAGCCCGAAGGTTTGCGCGCCCGGGCGGCCGATGGCCGGCAGTTCCCAGGAATCGGTGGTGCGGGTGCGGTCGCCGTCGAGCCAGGCCGGGTCCTCGGCGCGCGCCCGGTACTTGTAGCAGACCTGGCGGCGGCCCTCGTCCTCAAGCCGGGTCTGCCACATGAAATTGCCGGCGAAGCGGGCGGCAAAGCCGCCGCGGTCGACAAAGGCATCCACAGTGTCGCGCATCTCCCAGGTCCAGTATTCGTCGTGACCGACAAAGACGGCGCAATCGTAGTCGGCGATCAGGTCGGGCCGGAACTGCAGTTCGTGCTGGCTGATGAGGTCGATGCCGTAGCCGGCGCGCTCGGCCCAGCGGAAGAAATGGCCGTCATAGCTGGCCCAGCCGGCGGAGGCGTATTTCTTCGAATGTCCGGTGGCATAGGCCCATTCCATGTGCGGGTAGCGGGGGGCAGTGGCCGGCGGGGTCTCGACATCGAGCGGCACTCTTGGCGCGTCCTCGGGCAGCACGATGAAGCCCCGGCACCAGGGGCGCTGGGTGGAGACCGACGTCGCGTACTGGTCGCGGGTCTCGCCGGTGATGCCCTGATAGGCGTTGGAGCCGCCCCAGGTGTTGTAGGCGGTCCAGGTGCCGGTGGCGGCCACCTGAAGGATGCGGCCCGGCCTGGGCCCCGGCGTCGGGCAGACGATGATCAGGTGATGGGACTGGATCGGGCCGTCGCGGCCGCGGGCGGTCAGCGTCAGCCGGTAGGCGCCCGAAATCCAGCCGTCCTCGACGGTGAACTGGAACGAGGGCTGCCAGCCGCAGCCTTCGACCGAACACTGGTCCGGCGTCTCCTGCCAGCCGCAGGGAATGCCGTTGAAGGAGGCGACCGGAAGCTCCAGGCCGCCGTCGCGCAGGATGTCGAGATCGAAGCTGGAGGCCGTGGAACTGACGAACAGGGTGACCCGGTCGCCCGGAAAATAGGACATGCGGTCGGAATAGCACCAGATCTCGCCACGGCCGCCGTCCATGCCGGGATATTCATACCAGTGGCCGCGCACCGCGATGCGGCGCCCTTCGGGAGTCAGTCCGTAATCGGGAAACTCGCCAGCGCTTCGATCCATATCGGCTGCTCCGTGTCATCGCATTTCCCGGAATCTTGCAGCATGAAGGCCGTGCCAAGGCAAGGGCCGGAGAGCCGGCGGGTGTTGTGCACCGTGCGAAAACCCGATGTCGCGATCCGGCCTTGCGTTGGTGACGGCGATGGCGATGATGCCGGTTCAGACGGGAGACCGACATGACCGACAGCGACGACACACTGCGGACCGGACGCTGCAATTGCGGTGCGGTTCGTTTTACCACACGAGGGCCTCTGCGCGCAGTGGTCGCCTGCCACTGCTCGCAGTGCCGGCGCCAGACCGGGCTTCACTACGCTGCCACCAATGTCGCCGACGGGCGGCTGACGGTGGAAGGGGCGGACGCCGTCACCTGGTACCGGGCATCCCAGGAGGCGGGCCGCGGCTTCTGCCGGCATTGCGGCTCGGCGCTGTTCTGGAAGCACGACCGGGAGGACTACACCTCGGTGCTGGCCGGCAGCTTCGACCAGCCCACCGGCCTGGCGATGGCCGAACACATCTTCTGTGACGACAAGGCGGATTTCTACGAGATCACCGACGGCCTGCCGCAATATGCCAGGGGCTCGCCCGGCATCGTGGTGGCTGACGGGTAGGCCCACCGCGGGCGGTCGGATGGCGATCAGGGCCGGGGGACTGGAAATGCTCCGAGCTGTTGCCGATTCCTGAACGCCATGTCGCCAAAATGCGTGCTTTTGTGAACGGAACAACGATCCTATGTTGGCTGCAACAGGAGATCCGATCATGTCCGACCCCAGCGCAGTACCCGCAACCGACGCCACGGCGATGCCGTCGCTCTTCATCTCCCACGGCTCGCCCGACACGGCGATCGCCGACACAAGCGCGGCGGCGTTCCTGCGCAGGGCGGCCGGCGACCTGCCGCGGCCCAAGGCGATCGTCGTGGTCAGCGCCCATTTCGAGGTCAGCGGCGGCACTGCCGTGCTGGCGGACGCTAAGCCGCAGACCGTCCATGATTTCGGCGGCTTCCAGCAGGAGCTCTACGAGATGCAGTATCCGGCACCGGGCGACCCCGGCCTGGCGACCGCCATCGTCGACAGCCTCGTGGCGCAAGGCTTTCACTCGCAGCCGGTGAGCGGGCATGGCTTCGATCACGGCGTCTGGGTGCCGCTAAAGCTGATGTATCCCGACGCCGACATACCGGTGGTGGCGGTCTCCGTCGATCCGCGCGCCGGACCGGACTACCATCTGCGGCTCGGCCATGCGCTGGCCGGTCTCGGCCGCCAAGGCGTGCTGGTGATCGGATCGGGTTCCTTTACCCACAATCTGCGCGAGGCGTTCGTGGCGTTGCGTCAGGGCAACCGTGATCCGGCGGTGCAGCCGTGGGTGACGGATTTTGTCGACTGGATGAATGGGCGGCTTGCAGCCGGCGACAGCACGGCGCTGCTCGATTACCGCCGGCAGGCGCCGTTCGCCGAACGCAACCATCCCACCGACGAGCACCTCCTGCCGCTCTATGCGGCGATGGGGGCGGCGGGCGAGGCATTCATCGCCAGACAGCTGCACGATTCCAACGAGTTCGGCGTGCTGTCGATGGCGATGTGGCGGTTCGACGCCGCGGCCTGAGACATTCGGCTCCCCGCAGCGGGCAAAGTGGCCGCTGAGCAGCGCCGGACGGGCTGGCGAGACGTCAGGGAATTCCGGCGCGGCGACTGGCGGCTTAACCGGATGTTCAGCGGCTCCTGCGAAAGATCGCGGTCATGAGATTTCCAAATCCTCGCCGCGCTGCGGCCCTGCTGCTGCTTGCCGTCGCGATCGTCGTCCTGCCGGGTTGCGGCGGGGGCGGAGGTACTGCGGTCGCGCCCGGGGCCGCCATCCCCGCCAGGATCCCGACGGCCACCGCTGCGCCGGTCGCCGCTGCGTCGACCGCCGCCGACGGCCGGGTCGTGGGTCTGGCGGAGGAACAGGACGAGGCGGCGCGCAATCTGGACTGACGCGCCCGGCGGTTTTCCGCTTCTTGCTTGGGCATGTCGTCTTCGCCAAACCGCTGCAAGCTTTCCGGCGACGGACGCTGGCGGGCGAAAGGCATTTGAGGCGCCATCCGCGGAGCGGCGACAGAAGTCACCGCTCGGTCGCGGTGTCCCGTGCGGATGCGGATTCCCGTCGTCGGAGCACGCGCTGCCGCGGCAGTCGTTTCAGCTTCCGGCCGCGCCGGCCCGCTCCGTGAGTTCCGGGAAGAAGCGTGCGGTGCCGAACGCGTCGCCGAACATCTGATCGTGCTGCAAGTAGCGATAGTCTCGGATCAGCGGGTCGATCGCAGCGCCCGAGGTGGACCAGTCCGGCTGCGCGCGATCGTCGCGGTCGACCAGCTGGTGGCGGTCGATGATGGCATAGCGCTCGGCCACACCGCCGAGAACGCCGGTGTAGAAGGGATGCCGATAGCCGGCAAGCCGCACCACATGATAGGGAAGCTGCGACGGGCTGACCGAGCCGATGTCCTTCTGCAGCCCGCGCTTCGACGACCAGACGACCAGCGGCGTTTCGTGCTCGCGCTTCATGACGCCGACCGATGCCTTGCGGGTGGCGACCACGTCCGGCATGTAGCCGGTTTCGGTGTAGGCGGTCCCCAGCGGCGGAAGATGGTCGCCGAAGAGCACGATGATGGTTTCACGGTGCCGGGTCTTGGCCCAGTCCATCAGCGCCTTGAGGCTGTCATCGGCCTCGCGAACGCCCTGGGCGAAGGTCGCGACGCTGTCGCGGCTCGACGGCGTCAGCACGTCCGAGCGGATGTCGATCGTGTTGCGCGCATAGCGGTTCTTCTCGTAGGGGCCATGGCCCTGCAGCGTGACGGCGAAGAAGAAGAACGGGTCCCGCGTGGCATCGGCCTGGCGGATGATCTCCTTCGTCAACGCTTCATCCGAGGCAAACATGCCGCGCTTGTCCATCTCCGGCAAGTTCTCCTCCGACTCGAAGCCGTCGAAACCGAGCGCGTCATAAACGTTGCCGCGGTTCCAGAACCAGCTCTGGAACGGATGAAAGGCGCGGGTGACATAGCCCTTGGAGGAGAAGAACGTGGCCAGCGAGGGCAGCGGCCGACGGATATACTGCTGATAGGGAATGCTGCCATAGGGCAGGAAGGCGTTGGAAAAGCCGGTCAGGGCCTCGAACTCGACATTGGCCGTCATGCCGCCGAATTCGGGCGAGAACATATGGCCCGACTGATTGGCGCGGATGGTCGGCATCGGATCGGGCGAAAGCGTCGTCTTCGAGAGTCGAGTGGGATCCCACAGCGATTCGCTCATGACGATGATGACATCCGCATCGCGGCCGGCGAGCAGGCCTGCCGGCATCGCGTCGGGCGTGATTCCGGCGATGGCCTCGGCGCCGTAGTCCTGGGGCACGGAAATGTTGGCCATCGGCAGGTTGATGGCGAAGGCCAGCAAGAAGCCGTTGTGGCGGTAGTTTTCGGTCTGGTCCCACATCATCGGAATGATGTTGAGGCGGTCGCGGACATAGGAGGATCCGTTCGTGCCCATCAGCGACAGGAAGCCGGCAATCAGCGGCAGGGTGACTGCCAGCCGAACAAGCTTCGAAGTTGTGGAGAGGGTCGGCAGGTGACGCCTGCCGAGGACGAAGAGGTAGCCCAGAAGCAGCAGGAGCGCGAGGGTGCCGGCGATCAGGCAGATCGAGGCCAGCGGGCGCGTGGCAAAGATGACGGGAACCAGTTCGCCGATCTGGTGACCAAACAGCATGTCGCTCGGATACAGCGGGTCCGACAGATACTGCTGCTTCTGCATGGACAGGAAGGCCGGCAGCAGCGCCATCGGAAGGAGAATCACGGCAGAGAGGTGGTCGCGTCCAAACAGCGTGTCGGTGGCGACGAACAGAAGCGCGAGCACGATGAGGGCCACCCCGCCCGGACGGGTCGGCGAGAGCAGATAGTCGGAAAATCCCGACAGCGTGCCGCGGGCGAGCCATTCGGTCAGCATGAGGGTCATCAGGGCGAGCAGCAGCGTGATGGACAGCCGGCTGCTCACACGCCATGCGGCCATGCCGAAGCGGCGCAGGGCTTCCTCCTGCGCCAGGGCATAGTCTGCCACCGGTCTTCCCAGCCTGGAAACGAGCTCGACCAATGCGGTCTCCCGAAGTGAAAAAGAGTTTTACAAAAGTGTCGTCCAACTGTCACATAATCGTCATGAACGCCAGATGAACCCTTCAAATGGGCGTAAGGTTCCACTGATCTGTTCGCCAGGAGTGACGATTTGCCGGTCCGGGAGAGGTGCCGGCGACATTGCGAAGGTTCGCGCCACGCGCTAAGTCAGACTCATGAGCGATCTTTCGAACACACCCGACGTCCTGCGCATTGCGGTGGCGCAACTGAACCCCACGGTGGGCGACGTCACCGGCAATCTGGCGAAGGCCCGGGAGGCGCGGGCCGATGCCGCACGCCAGGGCGCGGACCTTGTGCTGTTCACCGAACTGTTCCTGTGCGGCTATCCGCCGGAGGACCTGGTGCTCAAGCCGGCCTTTCTCGCCGCCTGCGCGCGCGCGGTGGAGGCGCTCGCCGCCGACACCGCCGATGGCGGGCCGGCGGTGATCATCGGCTTTCCCCGTTCCGACGGGGCGCTCCGACACAACTCGGTCGCCGTGCTCGATGCCGGCGAGGTCATCGCCATGCGCGACAAGGTGGATCTGCCGAACTATGGCGAGTTCGACGAGAAGCGGGTGTTCTTCCCCGGACCGATGCCCGGACCGGTGGCCATTCGCGGCGTCCGCTTCGGGATTCCGATCTGCGAGGACATCTGGGGCGATCTCGGAGTGTGCGAGACGCTGGCCGAGAGCGGCGCCGAACTGCTGCTGGTGCCCAACGGCTCGCCCTATTATCGCGGCAAGGTGGATATCCGTCATCAGGTGGCAATGCGGCAGGTGATCGAGAGCGGGCTGCCGCTGCTGTTCGCCAACCAGGTCGGCGGCCAGGACGAACTGGTCTTTGACGGCGCCAGCTTCGCGCTCAACACCGACAAGCGTCTTGCCTTCCAGATGAGCCAGTTCGAAGAGACCATCGCCGTGACAACCTGGAAGCGCGGACCGGAGGGCTGGGCCTGCACGGACGGTCCGATGTCGGTGATTCCGGATCGCGACGAGGCCGACTACCGCGCCTGCATGCTCGGCCTGCGCGACTACGTCAACAAGAACGGCTTTCGCAATGTGGTGCTGGGGCTTTCCGGCGGCATCGATTCGGCACTGTGTGCGGCACTCGCCGTCGATGCGCTGGGCGAGGAGCGGCTGCGCGCGGTGATGATGCCCTATCGCTACACGGCGGAGACCTCGATTGCCGACGCCGAGGCCTGCGCCCGGGCGCTCGGCTGCCGCTATGACGTGGTGGCGATCGAGGAGCCGGTGCAGGGCTTCCTGACGGCGCTCGGCGACATGTTCGAGGGCACCGACGAGGGCATCACGGAGGAGAACCTGCAGAGCCGCGCCCGCGGCACCATCCTGATGGCGATCTCCAACAAGTTCGGCTCGATGGTGGTGACCACCGGCAACAAGAGCGAGATGTCGGTGGGCTACGCCACCCTCTACGGCGACATGAACGGCGGCTTCAACCCGATCAAGGACCTCTACAAGATGCAGGTCTACGGCCTGTCGCGCTGGCGCAACGCAAATGTGCCGGCCGGTGCGCTGGGGCCGTCGGGCGAGGTGATCCCGGTCTCGATCATCGACAAGGCGCCTTCGGCCGAGCTTCGCCCCAACCAGACCGACCAGGATTCGCTGCCGCCCTACGAGGATCTCGACGACATTCTCGAATGCCTGGTCGAAAACGAGATGGGCACCGATGCGATCGTCGCCCGCGGCCATGACGTGGCGACCGTGCACCGGATCGAGCACCTGCTCTACATCGCCGAATACAAGCGCCGCCAGTCGGCGCCCGGCGTCAAGATCACGCGGAAGAATTTCGGCCGCGACCGCAGATACCCGATCACCAACCGGTACCGGGACCGTTAGACCAGAGTCCTTTCAGGTCCCACCGATGCCAGTGCCTGTACCGGCTGGCGGAGCAGGCTGTGGTGTTGTCTCGGACGTGGTCGGCTGATTGCCAATTGTAGGCGGTCTCTGCTTGGTTTCGGGCCTGTTTCCGTCGCGCGGCAGGTTGTTGGCGCCCCTTCCAAGAATGTAACCTGAAAGCCCGCCGAGCAATGCCGAGAGTTCCTTGCCCTCGAGGACGCCGATAATTCCAAACAAGATAACGGCGATTACAATCGAGAACAGCGTTATGAATTGAATGCCGGAATCATTGGAGAAAATTGATTCAATTATGGCACTGCTGCTGTTGGCGATGTAAAAAAATCCGAGAATAATAGCCAGTACCAAAAATGCGAATGTCATGCTGATAGTAATTTTGAATTGACTGTCAGCGTCGCTGAGGTCGATGAGGCTCACGATCTCCGCGTCGATTACATCGAGTAGGCTTTGGGAGTGGGAAATCGTCTCCTTGAGTGAGGCAACTTCGTTCGTTTTGGCACTGAGTTCCGATTCCAGCTTTTCCAGGCTAATTTTGGATTCTTTTTCCCTTTCGGCAGCCTGCTGGTCAAATTGGGCTTGGATTTCGCTGTTCTCTTGGATTGATTTTTTTACTCGTTCAATTTCGAAGTCAATCTTTGCGAGTGCTATCTTGTTGGAATCGGCGTATCTGAGTTTGCGGTTCTCGAGATCCCGGATCTGAGCCTGTGTCTCATCGGGATCCGGGGTGGGTCGCGCTTGCAACGCAGCGATATCACGGTCTACTTGAGCGATTGCCGCCTCAAAGGAGTTGATTTCTTGCTCCCGTTCGAACGTTTGCCGATCCAACTCACTTTTTGACGTCGATGATATGGATGTATAGGGAGGAAAAGCATAGTCAGGCCTCGCTTTAAACTCCTGGATGGCTTTTTGCAGGCTTTCGGCGCTGGCCTGTGCTTCCCTCAAATTCTGTTCAAACCGGAATATATTGCGGGTGATATCAGAACGCTTCGTGCGCAGATCGGCGAATTGTTTCGATCGGCTGTCGGAATCAAGTATATCGAGAAATGCAAACCGCGAGTTGTCCGGATGGGTGCCGACTTCGATTGGAACTTGGGGCGGGTCCTCGGCGATCACCACTCCCATCGCGGAAAGATAACCAATTGCGAGAAAGACACTTAAAATGAAAACGCGCGACATTTTCCCCTCCCGCCTCACTTAATATTTGCGTGCAGGCTAACATTCTTAAGCCGGATTGAACATATGCCCTTCTTCTTCTTCCTGCGCGACAACGCCCGCTGGCTTTCCGGCGGGTTCCTGCTCACCTATTTCTCCTCCTTCGGCCAGACCTTCTTCATCTCGCTGTCGGCGGGCGACATCCGCCGCGAATTCGACCTGTCGAACGGCGAATTCGGCGGGCTCTACATGCTGGCGACGCTGGCGAGCGCGGCGACGCTGCCGCAGCTCGGCAAGGTGGTCGACCGCTATCCGATCGCGACCGTTGCGGCCTGCACAATCCCCGCGCTGGCTCTCGCCACCGTGTCGATGTCGCTGGCGAGCAACATCGTCTGGCTGGGACTGACCATCTATGCGCTGCGTCTGTTCGGGCAGGGGATGATGACGCACATCTCGATGACGGCGATGGGGCGCTGGTATTCGGGACAGCGCGGCCGCGCCGTGTCGCTGGCAACGCTGGGCCACCAGGCCGGCGAGGCCAGTTATCCGATCCTGTTCGTGCTCGCCGCCGCGGCGCTCGGCTGGCGCTCGACATGGCTGCTGGCGGCGGCGTTCCTCATCGTGTTGGCGCTGCCGGTTGTCTTTTCGCTGATGCGGGTGGCGCGAACGCCGCGGCTCAGCGACGGGCCGGAGCGGCGCACGGCGACGCGGGAGTGGACGCGCGCCGAGGTGCTGGCCGATCCGCTGTTCTGGCTGGCGCTGATGGGCGTGCTCACTCCGGGCTTCATCGGCACCACCGTGTTCTTCCACCAGGTCTATCTCAGTGAACTGCGCGGCTGGGCGCCGGAGGTGTTTGCCGGTTCCTTCGTGCTGATGTCGGCGATGACGGTGATCTTCGCGCTGGTCTCGGGCGCCCTGATCGACCGGTTCTCGGCCGTCCGGCTGCTGCCGACCTTCCTGTTGCCGCTGTCGGCCTCGTGCCTGGTGCTGGCCGCCACCGACAGCCCCTACGGCGCCTACGCCTTCATGGCGCTGATGGGCGTGTCCTACGGTTTCTCCTCGACACTGTTCGGCTCGCTGTGGCCAGAGCTCTACGGCACCCGGCACCTGGGCAGCATCCGGTCGGTGATCGTGGCATTCCTGGTGTTCGCCACGGCCATGGGGCCGGGGTTGACGGGGTGGCTCATCGACCGCGGCGTCTCCTATCCGGCCCAGATCGCGGCCATGGGGATCTATGCGCTGATCGCCTGCGGGCTGATGCTGATCGTGCGGCGCCGGGCGCTTGCGCGCGACGCCGCAGGCGGGCCCGTTACCTGAAGATGCGGTCGGTGTTCTGCGTCAGATCGAGCGCCTGGGACTGGTCGGGCAGGAATTGCGGGCCGACGACGCGGACGGGGCGGCTCTGCGTGTCGAGCGGGCGCTCGCCCTGGCTGGCGGCGGCGACGGCGGCCATATCGGAGCCGGACAGCTCGGCGTCCGGGTTGGCGTTGGTCTCGGGATCCTCGCCCGGATCGGGCCGCGCCGACGGCCGCACCCAGGTGGTGACCGGCGCCTCCGTTTGCGTGCCGTTGAGAATGGCCTCGCGACGCTGCATCTCCTGATAGAAGGCTGCCATGTTGCAACTGCAGGCCTGCGACATCGGCTTGGCGGTGCTGCGGTAGGCGAATGCCGTCGGCAGCTCGGTGTAGGGCTCGTTGTCGCGCGCCGAGACCATGTCCTCGCTCTCCTGGTCGGGAACAGAATGATAGTAGAGTTCGGCCGGTGTGCCCGGGCACATCATCCGGCAGGTGCGCTCGTCGCGGGCGAAATCGTTCGGCGAGGCGGCGGAGGAAATGGGAAAGAAGAAGCCGTCGCAGCTGCGCACGCACAATGTGCGGTACCCGCCGCTTCCGGAGGCGTGCGGTTCGATGATGATGGTGGAGCGGGTTTCCCTGACCCTGCCGCCGCTGTCGCCGAGGATGGCGACGAGGCCTGGGCTGCGCGCGGCGCGGCGGGCGTCGCGAATGCCCTGGATGGCGGCGGTGCGGGTAACGTCGGCGGGTCCGTCGCAGCCATTGGCCTTGATGGCCGCGTCGATCCGGCGCCTGGCGCTTCCATTGCCGCGCTCGCCGAAGGAATCGCGCTTGCGCTCAAGCGCGCGAAGATTGGCCTGCATCCGGGTCTGCGCCCGCTCCAGCGTCAGGCAGCCCGACGCGTTGCGGCCACCCTGGGCGACGAGGCTGCCGGACGAGCAGCCATAGCGCATCAGATCGGAGCGGACCTTGTCCAGCTGGCGATCCTGCTTGGCGACCGCCTCGGCGTAGCGGCGGTAGGCCGCCGATGTACCCGGACCGGTGGACAGGCTTGCGAGCTGCGCCTGGAGGCGGGTGCAGATGCCGGCGCCCTGCGCTGCCGCCGGGCTCGCCATCAGCCCGGCCAGCAGCAGTGTCACGATCTGAACCCAGTGGCTGCGCATGGTGACTCCAACGGTGCATCAGGATCGGCATGCCGGCGGCAACAGTTGAGCCCGCCGGTCCGGATCAATCTAACCCCACCAGATCTAACAGCCAAACCCTACCGCATGTTTACCTTAACCCCAAGCCGTCAGGCGGGAAAGGAGGCCTCCACCACCGCCAGCGTCGCCATGTTGACGACACCGCGCGAGGTCACCGACGGCGAGAGAATGTGGGCGGGCAGGCGGGTGCCGAGCAGGATGGGCCCCACATGCAGTGCGTCGGTCATGGTCTTGACCACGCCCAGCGTGATGTTGGCAGCGTCGAGCGTCGGGAACACCAGCAGGTTGGCCTCGCCGGTCAGGGTCGAGTCGGGCATGACGCGGCGGCGCAACAGCTCCGAAATCGCTGAATCACCGTGCATCTCGCCGTCGCATTCAAGATCCGGCGCCTGCCTGCGGATGATTTCCAGCGCGCAGCGCATCTTGCTGGCGGAGTCGGAATCGCGCGAGCCGAAATTCGAGTGCGAGACGAGCGCCGCCTTGGGTGTGATTCCGAAACGACGGATCTCCTGCGCGGCCATGATGGTGGTCTCCGCGATTTCCTCCGCGGTCGGAGTCATCGACACATAGGTGTCGGTGAAGAAGGTCGCGCCGCGCTGCGAGATCAGCAGGCTGAGCGCCGAGTAGTCGATCACGCCTTCAGCCTTGCCGATGATTTGCGAGACATCGCGCAGATGGCGGGCGTAGCGGCCTTCGAGACCGCAGATCAGCGCATCGGCCTCGCCGCGTCGCACGGCGAGCGCACCGATAACGGTGGAGTTGGTGCGGATGATGGTACGCGCGGCCTCGGGGATCACACCCTTGCGGCCGACGATGGCGAAATACTCATCGACGAAGTCGCGGAAGCGCGGATCCTCTTCCGGATTGATGACCTCGAAATCGCTGCCAGGCCTTATCTTCAGGCCGAAGCGAGCGAGCCGGGTCTCGATGATGGCGGGGCGGCCGATCAGGATCGGCTCGGCGATGCCTTCCTCGAGCAGCACCTGGGCGGCGCGCAGGACACGCTCGTCCTCGCCTTCGGCGAAGATGACACGCTTGTGCGCGGCCTGCTTGGCCGCGGCAAACAGCGGCTTCATGATCAGGCCGGAGCGGAACACGAAGCGGGTCAACTGGTCGCGGTAGGCGCCCATGTCGCTGATCGGACGGCGGGCAACGCCCGATTCGGCCGCAGCCTCGGCGACGGCGGGCGCAATCCGCAGGATCAGCCGCTGGTCGAACGGGGAGGGGATGAGGTATTCCGGGCCGAAGACCGGCGTCTCGCCCGAATAGGCCCGTGCGGCAATGTCGGACGGCTCCTCGCGCGCGAGGGCTGCGATGGCGCGGACGGCGGCCATCTTCATCTCCTCGTTGATGGTGCGCGCGCCGCAGTCCAGCGCGCCGCGGAAGATGTAGGGGAAGCACAGGACATTGTTGACCTGATTGGGGAAGTCGGAGCGGCCGGTGCAGATCATGGCGTCGGGGCGCGCCGAACGCGCCTCGTCGGGCATGATTTCGGGCGAGGGATTGGCCAGCGCCATGATCAGCGGCCGTTCGGCCATCTGCACGAGCAGCTCCCGCTTCAGCACGCCAGCGGCGGAGAGGCCGAGAAAGACGTCGGCGCCATGGATGGAATCGGCCAGAACGCGGTTGTCCGAGGGCTGAGCGTAGATCGACTTCCACTCGTCCATCAGCACTTCGCGGCCCTCGTAGACGAGGCCTTCCAGATCGTGCACCCAGATGTTCTCGCGCCGCGCCCCGAGGGTGACCAGCAGGTTGAGGCAGGCCAGCGCCGCGGCCCCCGCGCCGGAGGTGACGATCTTGGCTTCGGCGAGGTCCTTGCCGGCCAGTTCCAGGCCGTTGAGGATGGCGGCCGCCACGATGATGGCGGTGCCGTGCTGGTCGTCGTGAAAGACCGGGATGTCCATGACCTCGCGCAACCGGCGCTCGACCTCGAAGCATTCCGGCGACTTGATGTCCTCGAGGTTGATGCCGCCGAAGGTGGGCTCCAGCGCCGAGATCACGCTGACCATGCGGTCCACGTCGGGCGCGTCGATCTCGATGTCGAAGACGTCGATGCCGGCGAATTTCTTGAACAGCACCGCCTTGCCTTCCATCACCGGCTTGGAGGCCAGCGGGCCAATGTTGCCGAGGCCGAGCACGGCGGTGCCGTTGGAAACGACGGCGACCAGGTTGGCGCGGCCGGTGTAGTCGGCGGCAAGGTCGGGGTTGTCGCGGATCGCAAGGCAGGGGGCAGCCACGCCGGGGGAATAGGCGAGCGCCAGGTCGCGCTGGTTGCCGAGCGGCTTGGTGGCCTGGATCTCAAGCTTACCGGGGCGGGGATACTTGTGATAAAACAGCGCGCTTTCGTCGAATTCGCCGCTGGCAGGCTTGGGTGCGGATGTGCGCTTGGTGTCCTTGGCGGTCATGGCGAGACCCTCCCGGCTTGAGTGTTTTGGAGGTCCGTTCTCATGCGGTCCCGTGAAAATGCCCGGAAGCGAAAGCTTCGCCGCCCGATCGGAGAGTCTGTCGCCACGGGCTACACGGTCCGGCGCGCGTCGCGGCGATGATGAGGCCTGTCATGCCGGCTTCCCCCCGTTGCAGACAATCGGGTTTAGCGCATGGACGGGGTGAATGGAAATGCCGGACTTTCAAAACTTCGGACAATCTGTTTCGCCAGCGACCGACAGATGCGGCAGGAGCCCGTTCATCCCCACAATTCGGCTGAGGGCGGCGAGACCAGCGAGCGCGAGTAGACCAGGCCGGGACTGCGGTCACGCGCGAGCAGCAGCGGCCCGTCAAGGTCCACCCAGTCCGCATCCTGGGCCAGCAGCACGGCGGGCGCCATGGCCAGAGAGGTCCCCACCATGCAGCCGACCATGATGCCGAAACCCAGCTCGCGGGCGCGATCGCGCATGCGCAGCGCCTCGGTCAGGCCGCCGGTCTTGTCGAGCTTGATGTTGATGGCGTCGTATCGCTTTGCCAGTTCATCGAGATCCTCGATCGTGTGGACGCTCTCGTCGGCGCAGATCGGCACCGGGTGCGGGATATGGCCGAGGATCTCGTCCTTTCCTGCAGGAAGCGGCTGCTCGATCAGGCAGATGTGCATTTCGGCGGCCACCAGCATGTGGGCCCGGATGTTGTCCTCGGTCCAGCCCTCGTTGGCGTCGAGGATGATCTCCGCTTGAGGCGCGGCGCCGGCCACCGCGTGGATCCGGGCACGGTCGTCGGCGGTGCCGACCTTGACCTTGAGGATGCGATGAGAAGCATGGGCCCGGGCCTCGTCGGCCATGTCGGAGGGTGTGCCGAGCGAAATGGTCATGGCGGTCGGGACCGGCCGCGGCGGGACCCGGCAGGCGCGGGAGAACACGCGCTCGCCGTTCATCTTGGCCTCAAGATCCCACAGGGCGCAATCAACCGCGTTCCGCGCAGCCCCGGCTTTCATCGCCTTCTGAAGATCGGCGCGGGTCATGCCGTCGGCAATCGCCGCGGTCATGGCCTTGATGTCGGCCAGAACGCCCTCGACAGTCTCGTCATAGCGCTTGTAGGGCACGCATTCGCCGCGGCCGGTGTGGCCGTCATGGGTCAGCGTGCAGGTGACCACCTCGGCGGACGTCTTGGCGCCGCGGGAAATATTGAACACGCGGGCGGTGGGAAAGCTCTCGGTGGCGGCGGTCAACAGGCGGGGCATTGGCAGGTATCCATGACAAGGGCAGAAAGTTGGCGAGTGTAACCGGTTAGACACTGAAACCGCATGCTGATCGGTGACAGCGGGAGGGCTAGGATATATGTGTGGCACATGTTGACCGATCCGCGCGCAGATACAAGTGGCCACGATGGCAGCCGGACGTCATCCGACGTGCCTGCGCCGGCGTCGATGCGGCGAGAGAAAAGCGACGGCGGCGAGGTACTGCATTTTTCCGGAGACTGGCGCCACGCCGCAATCGCCGGTGTCTATGGCGATGTCGTGGCAGCGGAAACGTCGCTTTCGGGCAAGCAGCTCCGCATCGACCTGAGCCGGGTCAGCCATTTCGACACGGCTGGCGGCTGGCTGGTCAAGCGGCTGCAGACGGCTGCGGCCGACAAGGGCATCGCCGTCGAGATCGCGGCGCCCGACTCCATGGCAAGCCTGATCGACGCCATTCCTGCCATGACCGAGACCGAGGCGCCGGCGCCCAGGGAGCGGATGGCGCTGTTTGACCGGACCTTCGATCCGATCGGGAGATTGGCCTACGACCTGTGGGACGATCTGGTCGCAGCCATGTACATTCTCGGTTCGGCGGTGCGCGGCACGCAGCTCAAGTTCAACCGATCGGCGGGCATCTCGCCAGCGGCCATCGTCTCGCAGCTCGACCACATGGGCGTCCGGGCGGTGCCGATCATCATCCTGATGTCGTTCCTGATCGGCGCCATCATCGCCCAGCAGGGTGCCTTCCAGCTGAGATATTTTGGCGCCGAAGTCTTCGTCGTCGACCTCGTCGGCATCCTGCAGCTGCGGGAAATCGGCGTGCTTCTGACGGCGATCATGATCGCCGGCCGATCCGGAAGCGCCATCACCGCCGAAATCGGCTCGATGAAAATGCGCGAGGAAGTCGATGCGCTCAAGGTCATGGGCCTCAATCCCGTCGGCGTGCTGGTGTTTCCTCGGCTGGTGGCGCTGACGATCGCGCTGCCGCTCCTGACCATCATCGCCAATTTTTCAGCGCTCGCCGGCGCCGCCGCGGTATCCTGGGCCTATTCCGGCATCACGCTCGATGTGTTCGCCACCCGGCTTCGGGAAGCCATCGACATCTCCACCGTGATCTCGGGCATGATCAAGGCGCCGTTCATGGCGCTGGCCATCGGCATCGTTGCGGCAGTCGAGGGAATGAAGGTCGGCGGAAGCGCGGAGTCCCTGGGTCGACGGGTGACCGCGTCGGTGGTGAAGGCGATCTTCGTGGTCATTCTCATGGACGGTCTGTTCGCCATATTCTACGCCGCAATCGATTTCTGAGGCCGGAGCCATGAGCAACATCATTCCCAGCGACAAGCCGCCCGAACCCGACGCCAACGGCCGGGAAGTGCTGCTTTCGGCGCGCGACATCTGTGTGAGTTTCGGCACCAAGACCGTGCTCGACCATCTAGACCTCGATGTCTATCGGGGTGAGATCCTGGGCTTTGTCGGAGCCTCCGGAGCCGGCAAGTCGGTGCTGATGCGCACCATCCTGAGACTGATTCCGCGGCAGAAGGGAGAGATCCGCATCCTTGGCCGTGATTATGACAAGGTTGCGGAGGAGGAACGGGTCAAGCTCGACATGCGGCTGGGGGTGCTGTTCCAGCAGGGCGCGCTGTTCTCGGCGCTGACGGTGAAGGAAAACATCCAATTGCCGATGCGCGAATATCTGGACCTGCCCCGGGACCTGATGGACGAACTGGCAGCCGTGAAGATCGAACTGGTCGGCCTGGCACGCGATGCGGGCGACAAGTATCCGTCCGAGCTCTCGGGCGGCATGATCAAGCGGGCGGCGCTGGCGCGGGCGCTGGCGCTCGATCCGGACCTGGTCTTCCTCGATGAACCGACATCGGGCCTTGACCCGATCGGAGCGGCGGAGTTCGATGAGCTCATTGCCCGCCTGCGGGATACACTCGGTCTGACGGTCTATATGGTGACCCACGACCTCGACAGCCTGTTTTCTGTGTGTGACCGCATCGCAGTGCTGGGAAACAAACGGGTGCTGGTGGAAGGAACCATCGACGACATGCTATCGTTTGACGATCCGTGGGTTCAGTCCTACTTCCAAGGCAAGCGCGCCCGCACCATCAAGGCTCCAACGAGCCGGTCATCCCGGGAAACGACAATGGTCGGCAACTCCGAAAGTATCAAAGCCTGATGGAAACACGCGCAAACTATGCAATCGTCGGTCTCTTCACCGTGCTGGTGATGCTGGCTGCCTTCGGATTTGTCTACTGGATGACGCAGTTCGGCGGCGCGGGGGAGCCCGCACGGCTGGTGGTGCGGATTCCCGGGTCGGCCAACGGCCTTTCCATCGGATCACCCGTGCGCTTCAACGGCATCGCCATCGGTACCGTCCGCGGCCTCGCCATCGACCGGACCAGCCCGAATTTCGTCATTGCCCAGACGGATGTCCGCGCCGACGCGCCGATCTATTCCGACACCCGCGCGGCGCTGGAAATTCAGGGACTGACCGGCTCCGCCTATATCGAGCTGCAGGGCGGAACGCCGAGCAACGAGAATATCCTGCTCAAGGCGATGAGCGAGAACGCCACCGCGGTCATCGAGGCCGATCCGTCGGGCGTGACCAACCTGCTTGCCACCGCCGACGAGATCCTCAACCGCGCCAACCGGGTGATCGGCCAGGTCGAGGGCTTCGTCAAGGATGCCCGCGACCCTTTGACGGCGACGCTCAAGAACACCGAGGTGTTCACCGGTGCGCTGCGCGACAATGCCGACGGCATCGACGATTTCCTGCAGAGCGTGGCCGCGCTGTCGGAAACGGTCAAGTCGCTGTCCGGTCGCATCGAGACCGCGCTTGCCGCCGCTGAAGACCTGATCAAGGCTGTCGATCCGGTCAAGGTCGACAACATCCTGGCCAATGTCAGCAAGGTGACGGACGACGCGGCAGCGGCCTCGGCGGACATTCCGAAGACGCTGGCCAGCTTGCGCGAAGCGGCGTCCAATGTGCAGAAGCTGACCGATGACGCGGGCAAGACGTTCGAACAGGTCAACAAGGTGGTCGCCGGCATCGATCCCGAGAAGATCACCCTGACGCTGGACAATGTGGCGGTGGCCAGCGGCGACGCGCGCCAGGCGCTTGCCGACGTGAAGAGCGTGGCATCGACCTTCCAGGGCCGCGAGCAGGACATCGACCAGATCATCACCGACGTCAAGCAGATGAGCAACAACCTCAATGCCGCCTCAACCCGGGTCGATGGCGTTCTCGCCAAGATCGACGGCTTCCTCGGCGAGGGCGACGCCTCGTCGCTGCTGGCCGACGCGGAGGCGACGCTGAAATCGATCAAGGACGCCGCGGACTCGCTGACGACGCGGATCGGTCCGATCGCCGACAACCTGCAGCAGTTCTCGGGTTCAGGGCTCAAGGACGTGCAGGCGCTGGTCAACGACGCGCGACGGTCGATCAACCGGATCGAGGGCAGCATCTCGGCGATCGAGCAGAATCCGCAGCGGCTGATCTTCGGCGGCGAGACCGTCAAGCAGTATGACGGGCGGACCAGACGTTGACTCGCGCCCTGCATCATCGCAGTTTCGAAACCATGCATACGGACCGGAACGGGCTCGTCCCTGAATATTTGAGGAGTTGCTTGCGCATGCGGGCCCGGATTTTGTTGCTGTGCGGACTGACTATGCTTGCCGGTTGCGCGGGGGGGATCGGATCGACCCCGCCCGACACTTTCGGTCTCACCGACGCTCCGACGGTCACGGGCCAGTCGGCGCGCAACCGCCAGATCCTCATTGCCGAACCGCTGGCGCTCAAGGCGCTCGACAGCCAGCAGATCGTCATCCGCACATCGCCATCTGCAATCCAGTACCTGGCCAAGTCGCAATGGTCGGACCGCCTGCCGAAGATCGTCCAGGACAAGCTCGTCCAGGCCTTCGAGAATTCCGGTAAGGTCGGCGGCGTCGGCCGGCCGGGCGAGGGGCTGGCGATCGACTACCAGATCGCCACGGCGATCCGCTCCTTCGAGATCCGGGTCAATGGCGGCGAGCACGCCGAGGTGGAGATCTCCGCCAAGGTGCTCAACGACCGCAACGGCACGGTGGTGGCGAGCGAAGTGTTCAAGGGCGCGTCACCCGTCAGCGGCAGCGGCAATGCCGCCTATGTGCAGGCGCTCGACCGCGCCTTCGAGAGCGTCGTCACCGATCTCGTGACCTGGTCGCTCAAACGGATCTGAGCCGAGACAATTCATCCCGGCCGCGCGGCGCTCGAGACAGGCGCTCAGGCCGCCGGACGGCAGTCCATCGATCCAATCCTGTCGCAGTTCCGGTCTTGATGACCTGAAGCCCCGGCGCCCTGGCTCGAGCGGACGTTCGCGCTGGCATGGGGCCTGCACAGTCCGGCGTCGCGTGCCCTGCTCGCGCAGAAGAGCCTCAGTCCGGCGCGGTCACCCGTGCCACCAGTTCCACCGTGTTGCCCTCGGGATCGCGGACGAAGATGCCGCGCCAGCCGACCCAACCGAAATCCTCCGCATGCCAGGTAATGCCGTTGCGATCAAACCAGCTGCAAGCGGCACCCTGCCGGTCGGCCGCCACCGTCAGCGCCAGGTGATGCAGCGTCGAGGACGGCGTCAGCGGTCCGGGGCGATCGGGGTTCCGCTCGCGGTCGAACAGCGCCAGCACGGCGGTGTGGCCGGCGACGCCGTTGTCAAGCCGGAAGAAGACGATGCCGCCGCGATCGGAGAAGATGTCGAGGCCGATGATGTCGCGATAAAACGCGGTCATCGACGCAAGATCGTTGCAGCGGATGGCGATTTCACCCAGTCCCAGGACGGCAAAGCCCCGCGCGGGGGCGGGGCTTTGCGTGTTGTCCGTCATGCGACGATCACTATTCCTTGCCGAAGCGGCCGCTGGCGTGGGCCAGCATGGTGTAGACCTTGCCGGTGTCCGACGTCAGATAGGTCTGCGTCATCATGTTGTCGCGGTCGTTGCGGGCCACATCCGACAGCAGCTTCTCGAAATCGTTGATGTAGCGGTCCACGGCCGAGCGGAATTCCGGCTCGCGGGTGTATTTGCGCTGGATTTCGTCGAAGGTCTGCTGGCCCTTGAGCGTGTAGAGCCGGCGTGTGAAGACATCGCGCTCGCCGCGCTGGTAGCGGCGCCACAGTTCGACCGAGGCATCGTGGTCGATGGCGCGGGCGATGTCGACCGACAGCGAGTTGAGCGATTCCACCACATGGCGCGGGTTGCGCTCGGCGGCCTTGGCGGGCGCGGGCGCCCGGGCAGCCTCCTCTTCCTCTCGGTTGGCGCCGCGCAGCAGGTCGCTGACCCAGCCGCTGCCGGCGACAGGCGCGGTCTTGGCGACGGGGCGCTCCTCGACGCCGAGGCTGCCACGCAACTGCGGTTCGCGTGGTGCCGAAACCGGCTGCTGGCGCAGCGGAGCGGCCGGCTGCTCGGGTTGGCGTGCCGCCGGCTGGGGGGCGGGACGCGGAGCCGGCGCGCGGGCAGCGGGCTCGGCGATCTCGGTGCGGCGGGTGGACTGGCCGACGATCTGCGACAGGTCCTGCAGCGCCTTGATCTGGTCGGCGACCGCGCGCCGCATGGCCGCGGCGCTTTCCCGCGTTTCCTCGGGCAGGTCGAAGGCGCCCTTCTTGAGTTCGCTGCGCGTGGCCGAGAGCTCCTTGCGGATGTCGGTGGCCGACTGGCGGATCTCGTCGGTGGCGCCTGCGAAGCGCGCGACCGCGTCCTCGACGGCTTCACGGACGCTGTCGCGCATGGCGGCGGCAACGCTGCCGGCGCGGGCCTCGCTGTCGTCAAGCAGCTTTCCGACATTGGTGCTGGCGTCGGTGAGGCGGCCCTCGAGGCGGCCGGCGGCGCGTCGGGCGAGGTCGTCGGCGCCGGAGAAGGCCTTCTCGACGACGCCTTCGAGCGACCGCATGGTGGCTTCGATTTCCTCGGAACGGCTGACCAGTCCGACGGACAGGGTTTCGAGCGCCGCGCGGCGCTCTTCCAGCGTCGAGGCAAGGTTGGACTGGGCGGCGCCAAGCAGATCGGACGCCGAGGCCAGGACGCGGGAGTGCTCGTCGAAGCGGCCGGCAATGGCGCCGACCTGGTTGAGCGTGCGGCTGGAGATGTCGGTCAGGCGCTCGACCTTGCCATCGAGAAGCCGGGAGGAGCTCGACAGCATCTCGGCTGCCTTTTCGGCGGAGGTGGCGAATTCGCCGGTGGTCTCGGCAAGGCGGTCGTTGACGCCGCCGAGCGCGACGCTGGCGCGATCGATGACGCCGGAGATTTCCGCGTTGCTGGCACCAAGCCGGGCCAGCAGATCACCGACATTGGTGCTCAGGCTCTGATTGACGCCTTCGATTGCCGACAAGGTCTCGCTGGTGCGGGTGGTGATGGCATTGATCAGGGCGGCGTTCTCGGCCCTGAGACGGTCTGTGCTGGTCTGGGTGATCTCCGTCAGGCGGGTCGAGAGGTCTTCGCCGCTTGCCGCATAGCGATCCACCAGCGGCCGCACCTGCTCGTCGATGACCCGCGAGAGCTCGGCCGAGCGGCTGGCCAGCATGGAATTGAGCTCGCGGGTGCGCTCGTCGAGCGTCGAATGGATCGAGGTGGCACGCACATCGATGGCGCGCTCCGCCAGCACGAAGCGGTCTGCGATGGCCGCGGCCTTCTGTTCGAGCGCCTTGCCGGCCGTGTCGGACGTCGCCTCGATGGCAGAACCCGCCTCGAGCAGCCTGTCGGCAATGACGCCCGTCTTGGACACCAGCGTGTCGCCCATCTTTTCGGTCCGGGCCTCCAGCGCCGAGCCGGCCTCGCCCAGCTTGCCGGAAATCTGGTCGGTCTTGCCGGACAGAGACGCGCCGAGGGTTTCGGTCTGCGCCTCGAGCGCGGCGCCGGCCTCAGCAAGCTGGTCGGAGATGCTGGCGGTCTTCTGGCTCAGCGCGTTGCCAAGCGCAATGGTGCGCGCCTCAAGCGCCGCGCCCGCATCGTCCAGCTTGCCGGATATGCCGTCCGTCCGCTGGACAAGCGATGCGCCGAGGGCGTCGGTGCGGGCTTCCAGCGAAGTTCCGGCCTCGCTGAGCCTGTCGGCCATATCGCGGGTCTTGTGGTCGAGCGCGGAGACGACGCCGTCGGCCGTGTCGGTGAGGCGGCCGGCAATCGCGCCGGTTTCCTCTGCCAGGCGCGCGGCAAGCGAGGCGGCCTGGGCTGCAAAGCGGGCTTCGCTTTCGGCCAGCGTTTCCGTGATGGCGGCCGTCCGGCTGCTGACCGTCTCGCCGACCTGGTCGAACAGGCTGCCGATGCGTGTGGCTTCGTGGCCGAGGTTCTCGGCGCTGGCGCCGATCCGCTGGGCGATGCCGTCGGCATGGGCGGCAAGATCGGCGCTGCGGTGATCGAGGTGCTCCTCGATGCGGCTGACGAACTGGCGGCTCTGCTCGTCGAGCCGGCCGGCAAAGCCGTTGCTCACGTTTTCCAGCACTTCGCCAGCCTTGAGGGCGTTGATGTCGAGTTCTTCGGCTGCCTGGGCCACGGCTTCGCGCAGCTTGGAGGCGAGGCCGGTCGCCTTGCCTTCGATGGTCCGCGAGACCGAGTCGAGACCGAGCGACAGCATGTTGTTCATGGTCGACAGGCGCTCGTCGACGCGCGAGGATCCGGCATCGAAGGTTTCGGCGATGCGGGCATTGGCGGCCTCGGTGGTCTCGGCAATGCGGCGGCTCTCCACTTCCAGGGTCGAGGCGAGGTGATTGTTCTCCTCTGCCAGGCGGGTGCGCAGGATCTCGGACCCGGACGTCAGGCTGGCCTGCAACGCTTCGGTGCCGGACGCCAGATTGGCGGCGATCGCCTCCGATCCGGACGCCAGGCTTGCCGCGAGGTCCGACGACCCGGAGGTCAGGCTGTCCTGGATCGATGCGGAGGCGGCGGTGAGCGTGCCGTCGATCGACTGGCCACCCTGGGCGAGGGCCGCATTCAGCGTGTCGATATGGCTGGTCAGACGGCGTTCCATTTCCAGCGCGCTCTCATCGAGACGGCCGAACAGAGCCGCCGAACGGGCATTCATGGTCTCGTCGATGCGGCTCTCGGCTCCGGACAGCGCGTTGGCGATGCCATCGGCGCTGCGGGCGGCGGCGCTCTCGAAGCGGTCGGTGGAACTGGCGAGTGCTGCCTCGACGGCGGCCGTCTTTTCGGCGAGGCTCGCCTCGATGCGGCCGGCGCCGGAGCCGAAGGCGGTTTCGATGCGGTCGGCTCCGGACTGAAGCGAGACATCAAGTGCGTCCGCGCGGCTGCCGATCGAGGTCTCGATGCGGCCGGCGCCGGATTCCAGCGATGCTTCCATCGCGCTGGCGCGGTCGGAAAGGGTGGCGCCGATGCGCTCGAGGCTGGTCGAAAGGATGCCGTCCATGGCGCTGACGCCGCCATTGAGGGTCTCGTTGATGCGCGACAGGCTCTCGCTCAGCTTGCCGTCGAGCGAGCCGGCGCGGTTGTCGAAGGCGGAGGTGAACTCGGAGACGCGCTCATCGAAGGCCGATGTCAGCTGAGCAACGGAGGAGGTCAGCTTCTCCTCGAAGAAGCCTGATCGCAGGTCGAGATCCATGACCGCGTCGTCGGCGCTGACCTTGAGGGCCTGGCGGAAGGCGGCGCCCTTCTCGTCAAGCGAGGCATTGAGGGCATTGAGCGTGGATTCAAGCCCGCTGGAGATCGCCTGCTGACCGACGCCGAGCGTTTCGGAAATCTCCCGGGTGCGTGCAATGAGCGTCTCATTGAGCTGCTTGGCACGGTCGCCGAGCGCGGCATTGAGCTTCTCGGTGTTGGTGTCGAGCGACGTCGCCCGCGTCTCGAATTCGGCGAGCAACGCCTTTCCGCGCTGCGAGAGCTGCACATTGAGCATTTCCAGGCGGGTGTCGAACTCCTCGCCCAGTTCGAGGCCGGAATTGCGCAGCGACGTCAGCAGTGCATCGGTGCGGCTCGAGAACATGCTTTCGAGAAGCTGGCTGGTCTCGGTGGTGCGTTCCTGCAGATTGGCGGCGCGAGTCTCCATCAGGCGGGCGAAGGCCTCGCCCGAGGTGGAGATGCGGTTGGAAATGTCTTCGCCGGCAACCGTCAGCTCATCCTTGAGCTGCTCGTGGGCGCCGGCGATCGAGGCGCGGATGCGCTCGGCATGGGTGACGATGGCGTCGCGCTCGCTGCCCAGTTCCTGCACCAGGCTGCGCACGCGCATTTCATTGTCCGAATAGCTGCGCTCGAGCGCGTTGACTTCGGAATGGACCAGTGTCTCCAGCTCGGAGGCGCGCGCGATGGTGCGCTCGATGCCTTCGTTCATGGCCGAGACTTCGCGGCGGACCGCCTGTCCGACCGTCAGGATGTGATCGCCGGTGACAGTTTCCGGCTCGGCAAGGCGCAGGGCCACTTCGGCCATCGACCGGGCGGCGGAGCGCATTTCGCGGGCCCGCGCCATCATCACGGCAAAGGCAAAGAACACCAGGATGGGCACGAGAATGGCGACAGCAACGCCGATCGCCGCGGGATTGGCAACGAGATCGGCCATGCTGCCGATCTGCCAGATGCCGGGTCCGAAGAACAGATTGGCGAGGCCCAGACAGCCGATGGTCCACAGCACCGAGACGATGCTCGCATTGCGGATGGCATTGCCGCTGGAGCGGATTTCGAGCGAGCGCAGCAGGGCGGCGGTTGTCTTGCGGGCATCGTCATTGGCGGGCGCGAGCGGCTGGGCGGGCGTGAACGGCGGCGGCGACGAGCGCGCCGCACGGGGCTCGGCGGCAGGGGCGGAGGATTTGGCGGGGGCGACGGTCGCGCTCTTGCCGGCCTCGGCCAGTTCCCTGGCTGCCTTGGAGACCTGCGCTTCCAGCTCATCGAGCGAGATGTCGTCGAGCGGGTTGTGGTCGTCATCGCCCAGATCGATCTTCAGCGCGTCTTCCAGCGCTTCGAAGGTCTGCTCATCGATGCTCTTGTCTGTCGTTTTCTGGTTCATGCAATTTACGCCTCGTTACCCGTTCCGGATCTGGCGAGCTGACATCCACCGCTGGTATCGAACTCTCCTGGTATGCTTGCCCGAACGAATTTACGTCCGGACCACACGCAAAGCCTGTTCCCGGACCCTCAAACACTCATTCTAGTCGCACATAAAGGGCGATTTAACAATTAGATGTGGCCGGAGCGAGGCTTCATCCACCGCTAATTGGAGCCGCAAAAAAGCTCCGACGCGGGCCGGAACGCCAATGATTAGCCACATTTACGGCCCGTTAACCAAGAATACAGATTTGCCCGCCAGAATCGAGCCTGCGTTTACGCGGCTTCATTGCTTTGGGAGGACAATCAGGCAGCTTGGTTCTAGAAAGGAACATCCGCTATGGCGGCACCCAACATTGCATTCGAGGCTCCAGAATGCGGCCACCAGCCGCGTCCTTCCGGCAGCCGCCCTGTCGATCTGGTTCATCTGGCCTGCCAGACCGGCGGCGACAAGTCCCTGGAATCCGAGGTGCTGGCGCTCTTTGCCCGCCAGGCCCGGCAATCGGTCAACGAAATGGCACGTCTTGATACAGAAGGCCGCAAGGCACTCGCACACAAGATCCTCGGCTCGGCGAAGGGTATCGGCGCCTTCGAGGTCGCCCGCTGCGCCGGCCTGGTCGAAGCCCGGCCAGGTGATCTGGGCGCCGTGGCAGCCTTCACGAAGGCAGTCGTCGACGCAGACAATTTCATTGTCGGACTCTCACGCTGATCCCGCGCCCGGTGCCTTGCCGCACTGCGGCATGAGCGCCGTGCCGGCCGGCCCGTGCCGGTCCGGCCGGAGCGGGTGACGGGCGCGGCGCGCCCGGGAACCGGCGTTTTGGAATTGTGTTCCGGTTCGGAATTGTCGCAGCGCGGTTTTCAACCTTGTTTCGCGCATATGAGAGTGTATGTAACCCACAGACCAATTCGGACTGCGGGAAAGATCCTCCATGACCAAGATTACCATCGTCGCCTTTGACGGCACGCGTTTTGACATCGAGGCCGAGAACGGCTCGACCGTAATGGAGAATGCGATCCGCAATTCCGTTCCGGGAATCGAGGCCGAATGCGGCGGCGCCTGCGCCTGCGCGACCTGCCACGTCTATGTCGATCCGGCCTGGGCCGAAAAGGTCGGGGCACCCGAAGCCATGGAAGAGGACATGCTCGATTTCGCCTTCGACGTGCGGCCCACGTCCCGTCTTTCCTGCCAGATCCGGGTTCGCGACGAGTTCGACGGTCTTGTCGTGCAGGTGCCGGAACGGCAGGCCTGATCTCTGCCAGGGCCTGACCGAGAGCAGGCATGATCCCTTACCAAACGGACACAAACCATGACAAATCCGATTGAAACCGACGTCGTCATCGTGGGCGCAGGGCCAGTCGGCCTGTTCGCCGTCTTCGAACTCGGCCTTTATGATCTCAAATGCCACCTCATCGACATTCTCGACCGGCCCGGCGGTCAGTGCGCCGAACTTTATCCCGAAAAGCCGATCTATGACATTCCTGCCTGGCCCGAGATCACCGGCCAGGCGCTCGTCGACCGGCTGATGGAGCAGATCGCCCCGTTCAAGCCGGAATTCCATTTCAACCGCATGGTTGCCGGCTTCCGCCGACTGGACGATGGCCGCTTCGAGGTGACGACCGATGAGGGCGAATTGCTGGTCGCCAAGGCCGTGGTGATCGCCGCCGGCGGCGGATCGTTCCAGGCCAAGCGCCCTCCAGTGCCCGGCATCGAAAATTACGAAGGCCAGAGCGTGTTCTACTCGGTGCGCCGCATGGAGGAGTTCCGCGACCAGGACCTGCTGATCGTGGGCGGCGGCGATTCCGCGCTCGACTGGACTTTGAACCTGCGCTCAGTGGCCAAATCGGTCACCCTGGTGCACCGCCGGCCCGATTTCCGTGCCGCGCCTGACAGTGTGAACAAGATGTTCGCACTCAACGAAACCGGGGACATCCGCTTCCAGGTCGGCCAGGTGACCGGCCTCAGCGGGGCCGACGGTCAGTTGACTGCCGCAACGATCAAGAGTCCCGACGGCGAGATCGAGATACCCTGCACCCGGATGCTGCCATTCTTCGGTCTGACCATGAAGCTCGGGCCGATCGCAGACTGGGGTCTCGAGCTTAACGAGAACCTGATTAAGGTCGATACGGAGAAATTCGAGACCAACATTCCCGGCGTCTTCGCGATCGGTGACATCAACTGGTATCCGGGCAAGCTGAAGCTGATCCTGTCAGGCTTCCATGAGGCGGCGCTGATGACGCAGGCCGTCAAGCGGCTTGTCAGTCCGGGAGAGAAGGTGGTTTTCCAATATACGACGTCCTCTACCAGCCTGCAGAAGAAACTCGGCGTTTCCTGAGGCGGACGTCAACTATAGTACCGCGTGACGGCTCTTCTTTCAGGTATTTCTGAGTTTCGGAAACGGTAAACAGAAAAGGGCGGGGCAAAAAATGCCCCGCCTTTCCATTTTCAGGAAAGCGGGGCAAGTAAGGCACACCAGAGCGCAATTCCGATCAGGGAGGACAACCAGAGCGCCGCATGCATGCCGGGAGGAGACCAAACGAATCAGACAAATCCAAGCCGTGATCAGAATCTAGGCCAGTATACCTTGCGCGAATATTGTCAGGAGTGGCCGGTACTTTCTTGGGGATCAAAAATCCGGCGAAAAATCATTTGAGGCGGGAAATATTCTTTGAATTCAGCCGCCACCCGCCATCGCCTCGGCCTTGAATCTCAGCATCCGGCTCATGCGCCTTTCAAAACTGGCGGCTTCCGCGCGGTCAAAGCTCGCCTGCTCGGCGTAATGGGCCTTGAGGATCCGTTCCGAGGCCTTGTTGACCTCGGCGCGCAAAGCGTCACAACCGTCGCGCGCGGGCAGCCTGAGCAGGGCGGCGTCGATCTTGCGGGCATACTGCCGCGCAATCTCGGCATGGCGTTCCTCATGACGCTTGATGTCGCGCGACAGCGTATCCCAGATCACGCCCAGGCTTCTGGTCGCCTGCCTGCGGTGCTTCCATTTCGGCAGGATGATCCGGGTGTCGACACTGATGCGGGCGGACTTGACCCGGCAGCGGTTCGCAGTGCTCTCGTAGGTGACGGCTGCGGTGAATTTCATCTTTGTTGCGCCGGGATGGTGGAGCCCGGTCTCCTTCATGAACGGACCGCTGCGCGAGAGCTCGCGGTCAAGTTCGCCGGCGGTCTTTCCGCCGATGGTGAAATAGGAATAGGACTTGTTGGAGATCATGTCGGCACCGGCCTGTGCGGGCAGCACGGCAAGACAGAGACCGATGACGAAACGGTGGCGCAGGCCCATGACATTCAATCCGCATTGTTTTGCAGCTTCGACCTTGCGTCATTGCGCGGGGTCATGCAACTGGATCCGACCTGCAATTTGCCCTGAAGGCCGACGCCGATGATGCTTGCCCAGAGAAATGTGTTCGAGCCAAGGCTGCTGACGGTGGCGAAGGGTCGCGGGCTGCAACTCGGCCCGCAGGCGAGGATCATGGGCATTCTCAACGTCACGCCGGATTCGTTTTCCGATGGCGGGCTTGATCCCGGCGTCGATGCGGCCGTGGCCAGGGCTCGCACGCTCGTGAGCGACGGTGCCGACATCATCGACATCGGCGGCGAGTCGACCCGGCCGGGGGCCGACCCCGTCAGGGCCATCGAGGAGCAGCGCCGTGTGCTGCCGGTGATCGCGGCGCTGGCGGGCGAGGGGGGATATCTCATCTCGATCGACACCTACAGGTCGGAGACGGCGCGGCTGGCGCTCGAGGCGGGGGCGCACATGGTCAACGACGTCTGGGGGCTGCAATACGATCCCACCATCGCTTCGGTGGCCGCCGATTTCGGTGCCGGTGTGTGCATCATGCACACCGGGCGAGGCAGGGAGAGGCTCGCCGATCCGATCGCCGACCAGTTCGCCTGGTTCACCCGCTCGCTCGATATCGCGCGCAAGGCCGGCATCGAGGCGCAAAGCCTGCTGCTCGATCCCGGCTTCGGCTTCGCCAAGGAGGAGCTTGACGACAATCTGGCGCTGATTGGCCGGTTTGCCGAACTGCACGGGCTCGGCCTGCCGCTGATGGCCGGAACGTCGCGCAAGCGATTCATCGGCACCATGACCGGGCGTGACGCCGGTGAACGGGACGCCGGGACGGCGGCGACCAGCGCCATGCTGAGGCTCGCGGGCGCAGGTGTATTTCGGGTGCACAATGTCGCAATCAACAGGGACGCGCTTGCCGTCGCCGATGCTATGGTCCACTGGAGCCTCTCACAGGAGCAGACCCATGGCTGACACCTATACGATCCGCCTCAAGAACTGCGCCTTCTTTGCCCGCCACGGCCTGCACGAGGCGGAGAAGTTCCTCGGCCAGCGTTTCTTCGTCGACGCCGAGCTCGAGGTGGTGACGAGCTCGGCGCTGGAGGAGGATTCGATCGCCGATACCGTCAATTACGGCGAGGCCTTCAACCTGATCGAGGCGGTGGTCATGGGAGAGCGCTTCTTCCTGATAGAGGCGCTGGCGCTGAAGATCGCGCGATCCCTGGTGGCCGAGTATCCGCAGATCACGGAGGCACGGATCACCGTGCGCAAGCCGAGCGCGCCCGTGACCGGCATCCTCGATCATGTCGAGGTGACGGTGGCCCATCGTGGCTGAGGCGGCAACCGTGATCGCCGCCATAGGACTTGGCGGCAATCTCGGCGATCCGCCTGCGACGATGGCCAGGGCCCTGCATCTTGTCGACGCCTGGCCGGGCATCCGGGTGCGCACGGTCTCGCGGCTCTACCGCACCCCGCCCTGGGGCAAGACCGACCAGCACTGGTTCCACAATGCCTGCGCGCTGGTCGAAACCGGACTCGATCCGCACCGACTGCTCGAAGCCTGCCTGGAAATCGAGCACCGGCTCGATCGCGTGCGTTTGGACAGGTGGGGGCCGAGGACCATCGATCTGGACGTGCTGCTGCACGGGGATTTCTCGTCTGACCACGCCGACCTGATCGTTCCGCATCCGCGCATGACGGAACGGGCCTTTGTCATGCTGCCGTTGGCCGAGATAGCACCGGATGCGGTGGTGAATCTGCACAGCATTGCCGACTGGGCCGATCTTGTCGATTCCAACGGCATCGAAACGCTGAGCGCCGATGGCGACTGGTGGCTGCCGGGCGGTTGAAATGCGGGCTCTGCCGCTCGGCCGCGAAAGCGGAACAGCCGCGCCAGCCCGGTGCGTGTCCGGTCGCGCTGGCCGCTGTCGTGCGGTTGCGACGTCAGTCCTCCTCCAGATCGCGCGCGACATGCATCAGAGCGCTCCGACTGGTTGTCGCGTTGTCTTGCGCGAAGTGAAATCCACTTCGGCTGGAAATCCCCCGGGCCTGGTTTGCCGCACCGGCAGGGATCCCCGCCGACAATGCCTCGACGGAAGTGTCCTCTCAAAGCACGATGCGGTGTCGGTCGAGGTTCGGGACGCCCGGACCTCCACCGACAGGGCGTTCAGAAACGGACCGTC
Organism: Hoeflea marina; assembly: GCF_003182275.1. Classification (GTDB taxonomy): domain Bacteria; phylum Pseudomonadota; class Alphaproteobacteria; order Rhizobiales; family Rhizobiaceae; genus Hoeflea; species Hoeflea marina. The sequence goes on along the minus strand of NZ_QGTR01000001.1, from coordinate 1,244,679 downwards.
AGGCGTGCCGAGCCGGCGGTGTCGGTGACGCCGGAGCCGAACTGCCCCTCATAGGCAAGACCGAACGTGGCGTTGGGGGAGATGTCGAAGTCGAGGCCGGCGCCGAGCACCGCGACGTTCTCGGCCAGCGGCGTGCCTTGAACGGTGAAGGCGGCGCCGCTGATCGAATTGGTCGAGTAGGGCGTGGTGTCGCCGAAGGCGTGCCGCCAGCCGGCCATGCCCGAGACCCGCGCATCCATGCCGCCGAGCACGAAGGCCGAGGCGATCCGCGCGCCGATCGTCGTGTAGGTGACGGTGGTGGTGGACTTCGACACGGTCAGCGCCGTCGTGCCGCCCTGTTCAGTGTAGCCGTCGGTCGACAGCGAGACCAGGCTGGCGCCGACGAACGGCGTCAACGTCGCCGCACCGGCCTGGATGTCGTAGCCCAGTTCGCCAAAAGCCTGGAAGGCGCCGGCGTCGGTCGATCCAGTGAGGCTCTCGTCGATGTTGCCGACCAGGACTGTGCGGCTCGTCTCGAGCTGGCTGAAGCTGTAGGAGGTCCCGGCGCTCAGCTTGAGGCCGCCCAGACGGGTGCCGCCATAGATGCCGGCCTGGAAGCTGTCGGCGTCGGTGGAGGACGCGCGGGCGTCGGCCTCAAAGCGCGAGCTCTGGTAGCCGGCGAAGAGGCCGATGCGGCCGTCGCCGACGGCTGTGTCGATGCCGGTGACGAGGCCGGCGGTGGAGCGGTTGACGTCGGCGGTGCCGTTCTCGCCGTCCATGCTGCCGACCGAGCCGTAGCCGCGCGACCAGAAGGCATGGCCGGTGAACATGTCCACGGTGCCCGCGTCGCCCTCGGCGACCCCGGTGCCGGCGCTGCTGGGCGCGTCAAAGGCCTGGTTGATGCGGTCGAGGACCGCCTGGCTCGTCATCTGCGAGCCGGCAATCAGCCCGGTCGTGGCGCTGGCCGCCATCTCGCCCGACAGCGCGTCATAAGCCGCCTGCGCTTCGCTTTCGCTGAGACCTATGATCTGGGCATAGAGCGGGTTGTCCGTCGCCAGGGTTCCGAGTGCCGTGGCGGTGGACACCTGGTTGGGCGTGACGGCCACGTCGCTGAGGTCGACATCGTTGCGCGACAGCTTCAGGTCCACCGTGTTGGTGGTGTAGGTCAGGTAGGAATCAAGGAAGGCGAAGTCGGAGACGACACCATCGAAGCTTGTGCCGAAGAATCCCTCGTCCGCGGTGACGATGGTATAGGTCGCCGTCGGATCATAGCCGCCGGAGAGGCCGACATGCTGCACGGTGCCAGCCAGCAGCGCCGAGCCGGTCACGTGCAACAGGTCGCTTTCCGTGCCGCCGGGATTGGTCTCGACGGCGTAGGTCGAGCCGGCGTCGAACGTGAAATTGCCCGAAACGCTCAGCGTGCCGATGGAATTGCCGGTGGCAAGCGTGGCGCCCGACTGGATCTCCACATAGCCGCCGATGGTGCCGGAACCGCCAAGCGTGGCGCCGGACGCGACGATCAGCGATGTGTCGGAGTCACCCAGCGTGCCATTGACGGCGAGAGTGCCGGCACTGACGGTGGTGTAGCCCGTGAAGCCGCTCGAGTCGCCCGAGAGCTCCAGGGTGCCCGCGCCGGTCTTGGTGAAGTCGTAGCCGCCGGACAGGACGCCGGAAGCCTCCAGGCTGGCGCCGGCGTCGACGATGTCGATCGTGCCGCCACCGTAGTTCATTTCGATGTCACGGGCAGTCGAGGTGAAGCTGGTCCCGGTGACCCGAAGCGTGGCGTCGCCGATGATCAAGTCGCCCGTGCCCAGATTCGCATCCGCGGACACCGAGACGATTCCGCCATAGACCTTCGTCGTCCCCGAATAGGTGTTGGTGCCGGAGATGACCATGGTGCCCGAACCCATCTTGAGCAGGCCGCCCGTGCCGGACAGAACGCCGCTTGCTGTGACCACGCCGCTGGCCGCATCGATGTTGTTCTCGACACCGGCCAGGACGATGGCGTTGTCGATGGTGGTGGTGCCGGTCACCGAGAGGGCGCCGCCGGCGAGTGTCAGGTCGCCCGTTCCCAGATTGCCGTCACCGGCAATTGAGAGCGTGCCGGCGGTGACCGTGGTGGTGCCGGAATAGCTGTTCTGGCCCGAGAGCACCAGTACGCCCTCGCCGGACTTGATCAGGTTTCCGGCGCCCGAGACAATGCCCTGCGCCGTCACCGAGACGGTCGTCGTGTTGATGGTGCCCGACGTGCTCGCCGTCAGGGTGATGGCGTTGTCCACCGTGGTGCTGGTGGTGACGTCCAGCGTGCCGCCGCCGAAGACCAGCGCCCCGGAGCCGATATTGCCGTCGCCGGCGATCGAGAGCGTGCCGGCATTGATGGTGGTGGTCCCGGCATAGCCGTTGGCGCCGCTGAGCACCAGCGTACCGGCGCCGGTCTTCACCAGGCGACCGGTGCCCGACAGCAGGCCGCTGGCGGTCGCCGCCTGATCGGCGGCGACTTCGATCGTGCCGGAAGCGGCCGACCAGAGGATAATCGAATTGTCGACCGTGGTGGAACCGGTGATCTTCAGCGTGCCGTTGTTGAGCGCCAGGTCGCCGGCCCCCAGGTTGCCATCGCCGGCAATCGACAGCGTGCCGGCGTTGACCGTTGTCGTGCCTGCGTAAGTGTTGGCGCCGGACAGCACCAGCGTGCCGGCGCCGGCCTTGACGAGGCTGCCGCTGCCCGAAACGACACCGCTTGCCGTGACGGTGTCACCGGTTGCGTTGATGGTGCCGGTGCCGGTCAGGACGATTGCGTTGTCCACGGTCGTTGAACTGGTCACCGCTAGCGTGCCGCTGGCGAGAGTCAGGGAGCCGGCCCCCAGATTGCCATCGCCGGCGATCTGCAGCGCGCCGGCGTTGACAGTTGTCGTGCCCGCGTAGGTGTTGGTGCCGGACAGCACCAGCGTGCCGGCGCCGGCCTTGACGAGGCTGCCGCTGCCCGAAACGACACCGCTTGCCGTGACGGTGTCACCGGTTGCGTTGATGGTGCCGGTGCCGGTCAGGACAATTCCGTTGTCGATGGTCGTGGTGCCGGTCACCGCCAGCGCGCCGCCGGCGAGTGTCAGGGCGCCCGTTCCCAGATTGCCGTCGCCGGCAATCGAGAGCGTGCCGCCGTTGATCGTTGTCGTGCCGGTATAGGTGTTGGTGCCGGACAGCACCAGGGTGCCGGCGCCGGCCTTGGTGAAGGTGCGGGGTCCGTCGATGGATCCGTTGGACAGGACACCTGACACTTCGAGGCTGGCGTCGGCCTCGACGATGTCGATGGTGCCGCCGCTGTAGCCCAGGGCGATCTCGCGGCTGGTCGACGTGTAGGCGGTTCCCGTGACCTGCAGCGAGCCGTCGTTGATCAACATTCCGCCCGTGCCCAGGTTTGCATCGCGCGAGACGGACACGATGCCGCCGGAGATGTTGGTCACGCCCGAGTAGGTGTTGGTGCCGGAGAGCACCAGCGTGCCCGGACTGGTCTTGACCAAGCCGCCGGTGCCGGAAACGACACCGCTCACCGTGACCGCATCGTTGGCGACGTCGATGTAGTTGTCCGTGCCCGCCAGAACGATCGCGTTGTCGATGGTGGTGGTGCCGGTGACCGTCAGGTTGCCGCCGGCGAGTGTCAGGGCCCCGGAGCCGAGATTGCCGTCGGAGGCGATCACCAGGTTGCCGGCCGTGACCGTGGTGGTGCCGGAATAGGTGTTGGTGCCCGAGAGCTCCAGCGAGCCGTAGCCGCTCTTGATCAGGTTGCCTGAACCCGACACGACTCCGCTCACCGTCACGATGGCATTGATGGCGCCGATCGTGGAGGATGTGCCCGATCCCAGGGTGATGGCGTTGTCCACAGTGGTGTTGCCGGTCACGTCCAACGTGCCGCCCGTGAGCGTCAGGTCGCCTGTGCCGAGGTTGCTGTCGGACGCGATCGACAAGCTGCCGTCCGCAACCGTTGTGGCCCCCGAAAAGCCGGAATTGTCACCCGTCAGCACCAGCGTGCCCGCGCCGTCCTTGGTCAGGGCGGTGGAACCGGTGATGTCGCCGCTCACGGTAAGGCTGGTGCCTGTTTGCGCGATGTCGATCACGCCGCCCTGGTAGCCCATGACAATGTCGCGGTCGGTGGTGAAGCCGTCGCCGGTCACCAGCAGCGTGCTGCCGGTGGTGAGCGTCACGGAGCCCGTGCCTGCGCCCAGATTGGCATCCGCGGAAACCGACACGGTGCCTGAGTTGAGAACGGTTCCGCCCGTGTAGGTGTTGGTGCCCGAGAGCACGAGCGTGCCGGTGCCGTTCTTGGTCAACTGGCCACCGGAGACGACGCCACTTGCCGTGACCACCTCGCCATCGTTCACCTGGATGGAGTTGTTGACACCCTGCAGGACTATCGCGTTGGCCACGGTGGTGGTGTCTGTGACGATCAGACCGCCGCCGCCGAGCGTCAGGTTGCCGGATCCCAGGTTGCCGCCGCTGGCAATTGCCAGCGCGCCTTCGGTGACAATGGTGCCGCCGGAATGGGTGTTGTCGCCGCTCAACGTGATGGTGGTGCCACCGGCGAGCATCAGTGTGCCCGTGCCGCTGAAGTCGCTGCTGTAGGTGGTCGGGGCGCTGTCCTGGTGGAGCGTGAGCGTGCCGGCGACCGCAATGCCGCCGTTGACTGCGCCGTCGGCGCCCAGCGTCAGTGTGTTGATGCCGTTGGTGAAGGAAATGGCGTTGGCCTGGGTCACACCGTCGCCGCCGAGGCCGCCGGAGATCGTGCCGTTGTTGATGATTGTCAGATCCTGGCCGGTGACGCCGACACCGCCAGCGCCGTTGGCGCCCGCCGCGTAGCCCGCTCCGCCGGCACCGCCGTCGCCGCCGGAAACCATCAAGCCGTCGCCGACTGTCAGCGTCACGTCGTCGCTGGTGACCGCTATGCCCGTGCCGCCGTCGCCGCCGCCGCCGCCGCTGCCGTCGGTAGAGGTCAGGCCCGCGCCGCCAGCCCCACCGTCGCCGCCGTCACCGCCATTTCCGCCCGCGCCGCCAAGAATGTCGCCGGTGGTCGTGTAGGAGCCGAGGCCGCTGATCGAGTAGGCGCCGCCACCTTCACCGCCGCCGCCGCCGCCGCCGGCATAACCCGTGGTCGCCTCGCCGCCGACGCCGCCCGCGCCTCCGGCACTGCCGGTCGCGGCCACGGGGACAGCGTCATTGCCGAGGTCGGTCGCCACCGCACCGCCGCCGCCGCCGCCGCCGCCCGCACCGAAGCTCAGGACAGGGCCGTTCTGGGTGCCGCCCGCGCCCCCCGGCGCTGTACCGCCGACACCACCGGCCTTGTCCCGGGTGCCGCCGTCGGTTCCGTTCTGCCCCACGTTCCCGCCGGCGCCGCCTGGGCCTATTTCCCAAACGACGGGGCCGCCGCCAAGGCCGCCAGTTCCTCCGTCGGCCCATGCCGGGGTGGCCGCGAGAAGCGTCGCTGCGGCCACGGTCGCAAGCAGCGCCTGACGGTGCCTGGCATGGCACGAAGTCCGGAGCAGCGTGGCGGAGGAACCGGGGAACGACGGGAGGATGCGTGTCATGGGGAATCCTGTGGAGGCACACAACAGACGAGCGATGTCTGGAGAGCGAATGGAGGAATGGCGAAGTGGGATGGGTCGAACGGTCCGAGCCGTGCTTGGGACCGTACCGGGCGTGCGCTTTGGAAACCGACCGTCAGGCGGCCGGAGCCGGCGGTCTGGGTGCGAAGCCTGAGCCTTGGGACGCACTGGCGGATGACGGGGGCGACAGCAATGGGCGCGGCATGGGGTTCCTCCAGGAGCGGCGAACGGGTGACCGAAAGTCGACACCAAACCATCAAGCAGGAAACGCGGGACACCGGCTCAGGGGGATGTTGTCCACAGGCATACAGGAAAAAACCCTCTGTGTCCTGAGAAAGCCGCAAAAAAGTTGTAATTTCAATGGTTTGAATGTTTCTGCAATGGGAGGGGCAGTGCCAGCAATGTCGAAAGAGCGGGCGCGCGTGACGGAGTCTATCTGGTTTCAAATCAAACTTGTTTTCCGAAACGGCAGTATCGCCCCGGTGCGATGCTTTCGTCAGAGGCCTCGGCCTCGCCGTCGCGACTGTTCAGTTGTGTTGTATTCTGGAATTGCAATCCAAAATGGTGTGAGGATACACTTTCATAGAAAATGCAGTCCACTTAGTGCTTTGTATTTGAGAGAGGAACACGCGAGCGCCCTTTTGGTCCGAAAGCTGCCAAAAGTTGCTGCCGCATCGGCAACAGGATGGTGCGCGAATCGCTTGCGTCCGGGCGATGTACAGAACGAGCTGATCCAACCTCGGCATGTCCGGTCGGATGCCGCGTGACCCATGGCAGCTGAGTGCCGTAGCCGAGGGGCTCCTATCCGGATCGGCGGGGATCTCCTTTCCTGCAGGCAGCAGTCCGCTGTCTGAAACGAACAGTCAGGCAGCCCGTCCGTCATGGCGGGTTCCGAAGGCCGACCGGGTTGAGATGACTATGTCGGAAGCCGGATTGGCAGGGAGTTCGGCGACGAGGCCTCGCGGACAAATGCTTCGTCCCGATCAGGCAACATCTCCAGACGGAAGGCGCTGTGTTCCGGCGCGATTCTGCTTTTCATGGAATCGCAGAGGGGCTTCAAGCTGTTGATATGTCGCATTATCCTGCGGCGTAGCGGGATTCACTTCGTCTGGAAGGTCTGCAAATCACACCGCGCTATTTCAGACTTCACACGATGCGCTTTGGCTCTGTCACCATGCATGTCGTCATCGCGAAGCCGCTGCGCACTTTCGGGCGACATGCCTCAGCGGATGGCGCCGGTGGTCGCGACTTCCTGTGCGTCGCGCTTGAGCGTCATGCCGATGACGGGAACCAGCGTCGCGCCGACCGAGACCGAGATGGTGATGTTGAGGGTCTCGGAGTCGTTGAGCCTGGCAACCATGGCGCCGTTGAGCTTCTTGCGGTTGATGCCCATGGTGACCCGGTCGGCGGTGACGCGGCCCGAAACAATGTCGAGGCCTTCTCCGGCGGCGCCGTCAAGGAACTTCCCGGTGTAGCTCTTGCCCTTCTGGGTGATCGTGGCCGACATCTTCTGATTGAAGACGCCGACGCGGCAGGTGCCGTCAAGGGTGATGCCTGCCGCGCGCGAGCGGGCAGGGTCGCCGATGAGATTGCAGACGAACTTGGTGCCCTTGTACTTGCCGGCGACGATTTCGCCCGGGCCTTTCCAGGTGCCGCCGACCGATTCGAAGAATGCCTTGTCGTTGGCGTGGGCGGGCGCCGCCATGGCCGTTGCGGCGAGCGAGCCGGTGACGGCCAGAACGGCTAGCGATAGGACGCGAAGTTTCGAGAGCATGGGCACACCTGATCCGGGCTGGGGTCTTGCATCAGATTTGACGCGGAATGGTTAACGAACCGTAACGCGTCGGGATCCGGCTGCAATGCCAAAGTCGATTTGGCCGCTATATCACAAGAATGTCACAGCCTGGAACCGCAATGTTGGGGAGCGTTCGCGAGCGCGAAGCGCCGCCGTGTGCCGGCGCCCGGCCTATTCCTCCCTGACGCTGTCGCCCTGGCGCTGGTTGAAACGCGCCAGCTCGGTGAGGAACTCGCTGCTGCCCGGACGGCTGAGCGCGGCAAAGGGCATCGGCCGGCACAGATCCATGGCCGAGATGCCGATTCGGGCCGTCATCAGCCCGTTGATGACGCCTTCGCCCAGACGGGCGGAGAGTTTCGCAGCCACTCCGTGGCCGACAAGCTGCTGGATGATGCTGTCGCCTGCCGCCACCGTCCCGGTGACGGCGAGGTGGGCGATGACGTCGCGCGAAAGTCTGAGCATGCCGAGCGTGCCGGGCCGGCCGCCATAGAGTTTCGCCATGGCCCGGATGAGCCGGGTCGCCTCGAACACCACATAGGCGACATCGACGATGGCGCGTGGACTGACGGCGGTGACGACGGAGACACGGCGGGCGGCGTTGAGGGTCAGTGTGCGGGCCTGGCGGTCGAGGCCCGCAAGCAATTCGCGCTCGGCAAATTCGATGAGGTTCGGGCCGTCGACGATCTCGCCTTCGAGCGCATCGATGGCCTTGCGGCCGCGCGCCGTCTCGGGCTTGCCGTCGAGGAGGGCGAGGACCCGGGCAATCAGCTTGTGCGCCTCGGTGGCGCTGACGGCGCGGCCGGCGCTCGCGAGATCGGCGCGCAGCACCGCGACGCTGGTCAGCCGCGACAGCCCGCGGACCTCGCGGACGACGAGCACGACGAGTGCCATCAGGGCAATGGCGGTGACGCCGGTGGCGAACCAGCCGAGCCAGGGCAGTTCCGCGAACAGGCTGCTGATCAGCGCCTCGGTCCAGACGCCGATGGCCAGCGAAGCGAGAATGCCGAGGCTGGCCATCAGCACGCCGCCCGCGGTCCAGCGCCGCTTTGGTCTCAGCGCCACGGGATCGAGCTCGGCCGCGGCGGCGGAGCCCAGGAACGGGTCTTCCTCCGGCGGCGTAATGACCACCGGCGCGGAAATGGCCATCGGCTTGCGCGACGGCCTGACGGGGTCGGCGGCGGCCTGCGGCTTCGGCGCGGCCTGTTGGTCGAGCGTGAAGGCGCGCGGCTTGCGGCCGGAGATCCCGTCAGGCTTTCCATCGTCGGATGTGGTCATGCCAGGCGGTCTCCCAGAAGATAGTCCATCGCCCGGTCGAGCCTGATGTGCGGCAGCGACAGCTTGATGCCGCCTTCGCCGTGCTCGATGAGCGGGGGCCGGAAGCGGACGACGTTGATTTCCGGCAGGGATGCTTGAGGCGATGATTCAAGCAGCTTGAAGAATGATTCCGGATTTGCCGGCAAGTCACCGGGAAATATGGCTGTTTGGCTGTTGCCGTCAAACAGCCTGCCGTCGATGCGCTCGCCTTCGAGCGGCGTGCCGACGATCAGGCCGAGATCCTCTCCCTCATGCCGGGACGTGGCTTCGCGGGTGGCGCGGACGGCTGCCATGGCAATGACCTCGATGTCGGCGCCGGAGGACCCGATGCGCAGGGCGGCGCGCTCGACGATGCGCCGGACCAGCGCTTCAAGGCGGTCGTGGCTTTCATGATGCAGGTGGTCGGCCTTGGTGGCTGCGATCAGCACCTTGTCGATGCGGCGCGAAAACAGGCCCGACAGCAGGCCCGCACGGCCGGGACGGAAGCTCATCAGCACATCCGAGAGCGCGCGTTCCAGGTCCATCACCGCCTCGCGGCCGGCATTCATGGCCTGCATGGCGTCGATGAGCACGATCTGGCGGTCCAGCCGGGTGACGTGCTCGCGAAAGAACGGCTTGACCACGACCGACTTGTAGCTTTCGAAGCGGCGCTCCATCATCGCCTGCAGCGAGCCGCGCGGCGGCGCCGCCTCGGGCAGATCGGGGAGGGGTGCAAAGGTCAGGGCCGGAGAACCGTCCAGGTCGCCGGGCATCAGGAAGCGGCCGGGCGGCAGGGTGGACAGCGCCCGGTCGTCGGCCTTGCAGGCGCGCAGATAGTCGGTGAACAGGGCGGCGAGTTCGCGCGCCGTGGTCTCGCTCGCCGGCGCTTTCGGATCGACCGAGGCGGCCTTGGCGAGCCACGGGCCGGCGAGATCGGATCTGGCGGGCGACCGCGCCAGTTCCACTGCCCTCGCGGCGAATTCGCGGAAATCCTGACCGAGCAGTGGCAGATCGAGCAGCCATTCGCCCGGGTAGTCGACGATATCGAGACAGAGCCTGCCGCCCGAGAACAGCCGGTTCCAGCCGCTGGCCGATTCATACTCGATGACGAGACGCAGCTCGGAAATGGCACGGGTGGAATCGGGCCATACTCGGTCGTTGATCAGCCGGGCGACGTGGTCCTCATACTGGAAGCGGGGCACCGCATCGTCGGGCTGCGGCTCGAGCCAGGCGCGGGCGATGCGGCCGGAATGGGCGGCGGCAAACATCGGCATTCGTCCGGAATGGATCAGATTGTGCACCAGCGAGGTGATGAAGACCGTCTTGCCGGCGCGCGACAGGCCGGTGACACCGAGACGCAGCGTCGGCTGCACCAGCGATCCGGCGCGATCGGCAATGGTGTCGAGGGCGATCCGCGCTTCGTCGGCAAGGCTGGTGAGAGGAGGCGACAAGGCGGGGAACTCCATACGGGGCGGGCCGGTGGACGGGCTCGTCCGCATATAGGCGGTGAAGGCCTCGATTGAAAGATCCTCCCGATCCGGCGGTCAGGCATCGACCGGGCTGAGCAGTCCGACGAAGCGGCATTTCCGCAGGTCGCCGCCGGGCGCGGTGTCGGCGATCAACAGCCCGGCGGTCGGAAAACCGTTCCCGAGGGCCTTGTCCAGGGCGTCAGGGCTCGACTGCAGCAGCGCGCGCGCTGTCTCCTCGATCATCGGGTTGTGGCCGACGAGCATGACCGATGCGGAACCGGCGGCGGCTTCGGCTGCGATCAGGTCGAGATAGGTCTGGACCGACCCGGAATACATCATGTCGTTGGTGACGAGCCGCGGCGTGGCGAGCGCGGAGTGGAGCAGCACCGCCAGCGTCTGGGTGCACCGGCTGGCGCCCGAGCACAGGATGACCTCAGGCGCAAATCCATTGACGACCATGGCTGCGGCGAGCCGGGACGCCTCCTCCCGGCCGCGCTCATCGAGCGGGCGGTCGAAATCGCGCGCACCGGAAGCCGGCCAGCCGGCATGGGCGTGGCGGACAAGAAAAATTCTCATGGTCTGGCCTTCGGCATCGGTCATTGCCGGAATGTAGAGATTCGCCGCGCGCCCGCAATGCGCAAAAAGAACGAGGCCGATTTTCGCGCGAAGGGACCCGGCGGGACCACGTTCAACCATTGCGAGCTGGTTCATCAGCCGACGCGCAAGTGTGTATCGGCGTGACCAACAAAGACCCTTAGCTCTTCAAATTCAATCCTTTGACGCGGCATGGCAACATGAATGAAATTCCTGTGACAGGCGACTTTAATGCTTGTAACGCCCGGTTAGGGTGGCTATACACCAGCCGAAATTGGTAGTTCCGGGAGAATCGCGATGAGTGATGATATCGATTTTTCCTCCTATGTGCCCTCGGACGACGAGGAGTTCATGAATCTCAAGCAGCGGGCGTATTTCCGCTCAAAGCTTGTTGCCTGGAAAAATGACATCCTGAAGGAAGCGCGCGAGACCCTCGACCATCTGGCCGAGGAAAGCGCCAACCATGCCGATATCGCCGACAGGGCGTCATCGGAAACAGACCGCGCCATCGAGTTGAGAGCGCGCGACCGGCAGCGCAAGCTGATATCCAAGATCGATTCCGCCATGGCGAGGATCGACGAAGGCACCTACGGCTATTGCGAGGAAACCGGCGAGCCCATCAGCCTGAAGCGGCTCGATGCGCGGCCGATCGCGACCTTGTCGATCGAAGCCCAGGAACGCCACGAGCGACGCGAGAAGGTCTATCGCGACGAATAGTCTCCCGCCGGACCGACGGTCCATGCGGATGAGCCGTTTGCAGCCACCGATTTCCGGCCGATGCGGGAAACCGGTGGCTGTTTCATTTCAGGGGCGGATCGACAGGTCGCCCAGCAGCTTTTCCATCTCTTCCTGCAGTTCGTCGCGGTTCTTCGCATTCTCGACGGTTGGCTCCGCCTTCCTGTCATTGGACTTGTCGGCGGAAGCGCGGGGCGGTCCCAGATCCAGATCCGACAGATCGCTGGACAGTTCTGCCTCCAGGATGGATTCAAAGTCGTCGCCGCCGGCCTCCATGATGGTGTAGTCGATCGAGGGCTCGTAAGCCTCGGCCGTCCGTGCCGGCTCGGGCGCGTGGGCGGGCGCCTCGGCCGCTTGCCGCGGCGCCTGCGCTGCCTGCACCGGGGCGGCGGCAGCGGTGGGCAGCACCCGGAGGCGAGCGGCGTCGAGCGCTTCCATGGCGGTTTCCCGGACATCGCCCTGCTGCTCCTCGGGCCGGTGTTTCATGTCCTGCTTCACGTCCGGCCGCTCCGCCCTGTCCGGTGCGTTCTCAGTCCCGCGGACGCCGTCTTCGCCCCGGCCACGCTCCTCTGCCGCTGGCTTCGGCGCCTGCGGGATCCAGGCGGGTGTGGCGCGCGAGGCGAACGGCGTCGTGGTGGCGAAGGAATGGGCGCTCTGGGCCGCGGGGCGGGGAGCGGCGGGCGGGACCGTCGGCGCCTGCGGGCGAACCGGCTCGCTCTGCCGCGGGCCGTTCTGGGCGCCGGACGAAACCGAAGGAGCGGCGACGGCACGTGCGGCGACCGGGGCGGCCACGGGCGAGGCGGGGGCGGCCACGGGCGAGGCGGGGGCTGACACGGCGGGTTCGGAGGCGGCGGCAATCACCGGCGGCCGTTCGGGCTGTCGGGCCGGTTCGCTGCGCTGCTCCCTGGCAGGAGCGGCCGCGGCCACAGGCTCGTCTTCTGTCCTGGAAGATGGCTCCGCGATCTGGTCGGGGCGGCGGCGCTGCGTTTGCGGCTGCGCGGGGCGCATGGTCGCCGTCACCGGGATCGGCACCGGCTGCGCTTCCTGCGCCGGATTGGAATGGCCAGGGATGATGCGGCTTTCGATCACCAGATCGGTGGGGCCGCCGATCATGATCAGATGCTCGACGTCGTCGCGGCGGACCAGCACGAGGCGCCGGCGGGCATCGACGGCTGCCGCGTCGAGCACCGCGAGCCGCGGCTGGCGGTTGCGTCCGCCGCGGATGAATGTGGAGGCGGAGCGACTGCGCATGAACCAGAAGACGAGGAACAGCGCGACAAGGGCGAGGGCGACCACCCCGATGGCCATTCCCAGGCTTTCGCCTTTTCCTGCAAGCATATCCTGAAACATGATGTCATTCCTCAACTGGCATGCATTGGCGCATCTCACGCGATTGCGCGCATATGATGGGATTTCCGGGGCGGCACAAGCCGGGAAGCGGGTTTTCCCGCCCTCGCTGAACCCGCATCCATCAGTCCGCGTTCCATCGTGGCGCTTTTTTTCGCAGAATCAACAGGCAATGCTGTAGAGCATCTGGACGCACGCGGCGGTTTCGGGTTTCCATGCGCCGCGCAATGTGATTCAAGCCCGGTGGCATGGCTGGCGGGACGAAAGAATGGTTCATGACAGAGACTAATCCTGGCGCCGGAAAGACGGTCCCGCTAGTCGACCGGAGCGCAAAACCGCGCTCGGTATCGCGGCTGGTGTTTCTGGCCCTGGTGATGATCGGCGCGTCCGTCGTGTTCTTCATCTTCAAGGACAAGCTCAACAATGAACTGATGCTGGCGGTGCTGGGCGTCCTGGCCGTGGTGGGTATCTTCTTTCTGGTGTCGACCGTGATCGGCTTTGTCGCCATCATGCCGAAATCGCTCTCCGACCCGCTGGCGCGCGCCTTCATGGATTCGCATCCGGAAGGCACGCTGATCACCGATTCCAAGGACCGGGTCATCTATGCCAACCAGGCCTATGGAGCGATCACCGGATCGGCGCGGGCCGCAGACGTGCAGTCGATCGAGGCTATCCTGTCGCGGCACAAGGAGTCGACCGAGGCGGTCTACCGGCTGACCAACGCCATGCGCGAAGGTCGGGACGGCCAGGAAGAATTCCGCATGACGCAGCCGCTCAACCCGGCTGCCGACAACGGCAGCGGGGCCTACTGGTACCGGCTGCGCGGCCGGCCGATCGCCCGGCCCGACACCGACGAGCGGCTGATGAGCTGGCAGTTGTCCGACATCAGCCACGAGCGCACCGAGCAGGAACTGGTGTTCAAGGAACTCCAGCACGCCATCGACTATCTCGATCATGCGCCCAGCGGCTTTTTCTCGGCCGGCAGGGGCGGGGACATCGTCTACCTGAATGCGACGCTCGCCGACTGGCTGGGCATCGACCTGACCGCATTCCTGCCCGGGCAGCTGATGCTGCGCGATCTCGTGGCGGGCGCCGGCATGGCGCTGATCGAGTCCGTGCAGGCCGAGCCGGGCCGCAACCGGACGGCGCAGCTGGATCTCGATCTGCTCAAGACCAACGGCCAGAGCCTGCCGGTGCGCATGATCCACCGCGTGTCGGCGACCCGCGACGGCGCGCCGGGCGAAAGCCGCACGATCGTCATCTCGCGGGCCGAGGGCGCCAACGGCGTCCATGACGTGGCCAGCGCCGAAATGCGCTTCACCCGTTTTTTCAACAACACGCCGATGGCCATCGCCTCGGTGGACGCGCGCGGCCGGATCCTGCGCACCAATGCGCCGTTCCTGCAGATGTTCGCGGGGCTCGTGACGCGCGACGACATGGAGCGCGGCGCGGCTTTCGACAGCGTTCTCAGGCCCGACGACCAGAAGGCATTCGCCGAGGCGCTCGCCCAGGCTGCCGACAAGCAGGGGTCGATTTCGCCCATCGATGGCCGGCACCCCACGGTCGAGGAACGGTATTTCCGCTATTACGTCAATGCGGTGATCGACCATACCGATGACGAGCCCGAGGAGACCGCCATCATCTATGCGGTGGAGACCACCGAGCAGAAGGCGCTCGAGGCGCAGATGGCCCAGACCCAGAAGATGAACGCGGTCGGCACCTTGGCGGGCGGCATCGCCCACGATTTCAACAATGTGCTGACCGCAATCCTGCTGTCATCGGACCATCTGCTGCTGTCGCTCCGTCCGTCGGATTCGAGCTTCGCGGACCTGATGGAAATCAAGCGGAACGCCAACCGCGCCGCGGTGCTGGTGCGGCAGCTGCTGGCGTTCTCGCGCAAGCAGACAATGCGGCCGACGGTGCTGTCGATGACCGACGTGATCGGCGATCTCAGGATGCTGGTCGATCGGCTTACCGGCACCAGCGTCAAGCTGCAGCTGGATTTCGCCCGCGACCTTTGGCCCGTGAAGACCGATCTAGGACAGTTCGAGCAGGTTCTCATCAATCTGACCGTCAATGCCCGTGACGCCATGCCGGCGGGCGGCACGGTGACCATCCGGACCCGCAATGTCGAGAGCGGCGAGATCAGCGCGCTCAATCATCGCGGCATGGAGGTGAGCGACTACGTGCTCATCGAGGTCGAGGACGAAGGCACGGGCATCACGCCAGATGTGCTCGAACAGATCTTCGAGCCGTTCTTCACCACCAAGGAAGTGGGCAAGGGCACCGGGCTAGGCCTGTCGATGGTCTACGGAATCGTCAAGCAGTCGGGTGGCTACATCTATCCCGATTCCACCGTCGGCAAGGGCACCGTGTTCCGCATCTACCTGCCGCGCCATGTCGAGGAGGTGGTCGAGCTGACCGCGGAGGCGCAGGTCGAGGCCGAAGCGGCCCAGGCCCGGCTCGCCAAGGCCGCCGAGGCCGGTCCCGAGGACCTGACCGGGGGGTCGGCCGTGGTGCTGCTTGTGGAGGACGAGGAGGCGGTCCGCCGCGGCGGCAAGCGGATCCTGGAGGCCCGGGGCTATGAAGTGCACGAGGCCGGCAACGGCGTCGAGGCGCTGGAAGTGCTTGAGGAACTCGGCGGCAAGGTGGATATCATCGTCTCGGATGTGGTGATGCCGGAAATGGACGGACCGACATTGCTGCGCGAATTGCGCAAGGATTATCCGGACATGAAGTTCATCTTCGTCTCCGGTTATGCCGAGGATGCCTTCGCCCGCAACCTGCCGGCAGACGCCAAGTTCGGCTTCCTGCCCAAGCCGTTCTCACTCAAGCAACTGGCGACCGCGGTACGCGAGATGCTGGACGAGTAGATTTTCGCCGCCTGTTCATTCATCATACTGCCGCATTTGGGCGTATAGTCGCCAAACTTCCATTCTCAGGGGCTACTCATATGAAGATGCAAATTGTCACCGCGGTTGTCGCCGCAGCCTTCCTGTCGGCCTGCACGACGGATCCCTATACCGGCCAGTCGAAGGTCTCCAACCTGGCCGGCGGCGCCGCTCTGGGTGCTGTCGCTGGTGCCGGCCTCGGCATGCTGGCGGGCGGCAATGACCGCCGCAACGCGCTGATCGGCGCGGGTGTCGGCGCGCTCGCCGGCGGCGCCATCGGCGGCTACATGGACCAGCAGGAAAACGAACTGCGCGCCCAGCTGCAGGGCACCGGTGTCTCCGTGACCCGCGTCGGCAACAACATCGTGCTCAACATGCCGTCCAACATCACGTTCGACAGCGACCAGTCCGCGCTCAAGCCGCAGTTCTACAACACGCTCAATTCGGTGGCGCTGGTGCTCAAGAAGTTCGAGCGCTCGCTGGTCGACGTTGCCGGCCACACAGATTCCACCGGTTCGGACAGCTACAACCAGCAGCTTTCGCAGCAGCGGGCCCAGTCCGTGGCGAGCTACCTGATCTCGCAGGGCAACAACCCGCAGCGCTTCTATGTTCAGGGCTATGGCGAGAGCCGCCCGGTGGCCGACAACTCGTCGGAAGCAGGCCGTGCCGCCAACCGTCGCGTCGAAATCCAGATCGCACCGCTGAGCTGACCGCCGCGCCGCATCCGCTGAAGCACATCGCGGGAATCCAGATTCACGCGATGTGCTTTAGCACTTTGTAATCATGCATGTCGTGATCCCGAAACCGCTGCAAGCCTTCGGGCGACATGCATCAAGAGCCGAAAGCCCGGGAGTCCGCACTCCCGGGCTTTTCATTGTCGCCCTGCTGCAAGCTGAGAATGCGATCGCGGAATGGGCGGGATTGCCGGGGCCAACCTTTGTATGGCGGCCGATCAGACCGTCGCCAGGGCGACGGCGATTGCGGCGGCCAGCCGGGCATTGTTTTGCACCAGCGCGATGTTGGTCTTCAGGCTGGCGCCATCGGTGAGGTCGAAAATCGTCGACAGCAGATAGGGCGTGACCGCCTTGCCGGAGATGCCATCGGCCTTGGCCCTGTCCAATGCTGCGGAGATATGGCGCCCCATTATGCCGGCCGCGATTTCATCGGCTACCGGCACCGGATTGGCGATCAGCATGCCGCCATGGCCGCCGAGCGCCCGGCGGGTGGTCTCGAATTCGGCTATGGCGTCGGCGGTGTCGAGCCGGAGCGGGGCGGGCAGGCCGGAGGAGCGCGACCAGAAGGCGGGCATCTCGTCCTGGCCGTAGGCCACCACCGGCACGCCGCGGGTCTCGAGCACTTCCAAGGTTTTCGGAATGTCGAGGATCGCCTTGGCGCCGGCGGAAACGACGATCACCGGGGTGCGGGCGAGCTCGTCGAGATCGGCCGAGACATCGAAGCTCTGTTCTGCCCCACGGTGCACGCCGCCGATGCCGCCGGTGGCAAAGACACGGATTCCGGCAAGATGGGCCGCCATCATGGTGGCGGCGACCGTGGTCGCACCGGTGCGGCGCCGGCTGAGCGCGAAGGCGAAATCGGCCCGTGAGAGCTTCATCACTCCGGAGGCCTGCGCCAGCTGGCTGATCTCCGCCTCGTCGAGGCCGATCTTGAGCCTACCCTCGATGACCGCGATGGTCGCCGGCACCGCGCCGCCGGTGCGGATGGCGGCCTCGACGTCGAGCGCCATGGCGCGATTGCCCGGCCAGGGCATGCCATGGGTGATGATCGTCGATTCGAGCGCCACCACCGGGCGGCCTTCAGCCAGCGCGCCGGCCACTTCCGGCGTCGTGTCCCAGGTGAATTCGGTCAGGCCCATGGCGGTCGCTCTCCTTCATCGGTCTCAGATATGGATCGGACAATCGGCCAGCGCCGCGGTCACCAGGCCGGGCGAGAGATCGGCCCGCACGGCGCCGCGGATCCGGGCCGTCAATTGCGCGCAGGCAATGCCACGGGCGAGGCAATCGGTCAATTCCAGGCCGGCGACGAGGCCGTCGACGAAGCCGGCGGCGAGCGCATCGCCCGCGCCGGTGACATCGGCCAGATCGACGAGCGGCGGCGGGGCAAGCACGACCTCGCCGCGACGGGCCGCAAAGGCAAGCGCCGGGCCTTCACCCGAACTGACAAGTCCTCCGCGCAGGCCGCGCCCGCCGAGCAGGGCGGGCCAGTCGGCCGGCGACGCGGCGGCGCCGGCGAGTGCGGCGGCCTCGGCGCTGTTCATGCAGACCAGATCAAGACAGGCGAGCGCGGGGATGAGGCGCACCACCTTGGCCGGCGAGATGGCGATGGCGGCGATCGGGATGCGGCGGGCGGCCGCTCCCTGCGCCAGCGCCGCGATGGTGTCGGCGGGCAGGTTGGCATCGCAGATGATGAAATCGGTCGCCGCCAGCCGCGCCCGGAACCGGCTGCTGATGAGCCGGCGCGCCGGCATCATGTCGTAGAGCGCCATGTCGGCGAGCGCGGTCACCAGATTGCCGTCGGGTTCGAGAATGGCCGAATAGCTGGGCGTCGCCCGGTCGAGAAAGGTGATCGGGCAGTCCTCGACGCCGGCCGCCTCGGCGGCGCGGGCCACCAGGTCGCCGTTGTCGTCGCCGCCGCGCGGCGAGACCAGCGTGACGCGGTGGCCGAGGCGGGAAAGATTGCGCGCCGCATTGAAGGCACCGCCGCCGGCTTCGATCTCCCAGCGGCCCGGATTGGAGGCGCCGGGGACATGCGGCGCCCTGAGCCAGCCCTTGCGATCGATGTGGGCGCCGCCGACGGCGAGGATCCGCGCCATCTAGCCGAGGCCCGGCCGCGACGGCGCAAAAACCGAATCGGCAGCTGCGCCGAGGCAGGCTGCAGCCTTCAGCGAGGGCCGGCGAAGCGGCCGATCCGCACAGCTAAAACAAAAAAAGAACATGGGCCGATTATTCATCTTGTTTCATAGGGTTAATGGGGTCTTGCCAACAGGGAACAAATGCGGTACAAAATAGACATGAAGGCATACATTGCCTGTGGCGGCACGATAACCTAAAGGTGGACGAAATGGCACAGAACTCTTTGCGGTTGGTAGAGGAAAAATCGGTGGATAAAAGCAAGGCGCTCGACGCGGCCCTCTCGCAGATCGAGCGCGCCTTCGGCAAGGGCTCGATCATGAAGCTCGGCGCCAACGAAGGCGTGGTCGAGATCGATACCGTTCCCACCGGCTCGCTGGGGCTCGACATCGCGCTTGGCATCGGCGGCCTGCCGCGCGGACGCGTGATCGAGATCTTTGGTCCCGAGAGCTCGGGCAAGACGACGCTGGCGCTGCAGACCATTGCCGAGGCCCAGAAAAAGGGCGGCATCTGCGGCTTCATCGACGCCGAGCACGCACTCGATCCGGTCTACGCCCGCAAGCTCGGCGTTGATCTCGAAAATCTGCTGATCTCGCAGCCCGACACCGGCGAACAGGCGCTGGAAATTACCGACACGCTGGTGCGCTCGGGCGCCATCGACGTGCTGGTCATCGATTCGGTGGCGGCGCTGGTGCCGCGCGCGGAAATCGAGGGCGAGATGGGCGACAGCCTGCCGGGCCTGCAGGCCCGTCTGATGAGCCAGGCGCTGCGCAAGCTCACCGCCTCGATCTCGCGGTCCAACTGCATGGTCATCTTCATCAACCAGATCCGCATGAAGATCGGCGTGATGTTCGGTTCGCCCGAAACCACCACAGGCGGCAACGCCCTGAAATTCTACGCCTCGGTGCGTCTCGACATCCGCCGCATCGGCGCCGTCAAGGAGCGCGACGAGGTGGTCGGCAACCAGACCCGCGTCAAGGTGGTCAAGAACAAGATGGCGCCGCCCTTCAAGCAGGTCGAATTCGACATCATGTATGGCGAGGGCGTGTCCAAGACCGGCGAACTGATCGATCTCGGCGTCAAGGCCGGCATCGTCGAGAAGTCCGGCGCCTGGTTCTCCTACAACAGCCAGCGGCTCGGGCAGGGCAGGGAGAACTCGAAGCAGTTCCTGCGCGACAATCCGGCGCTCGCCGACGAGATCGAACTGCTGCTCAGGCAGAATGCCGGCCTGATCGCCGAGAAATTCCTTGATGAAGACCGCAGTGGCGGCGAGGATGACCAGGAAGCCGCCGACATGTGATCGGGAGGCAGCGCCCTGCCGGCCGGATGGCGCCGGACGCGCGCCGCCGGCTTTCAAATGCAACCTTATGCCGGCCGCCTGATGGGATCAGGCGGCCGCTGTCGTTTCTGGGAGTCCATGGCGGGTCCGGCGGCGGCCCTGCAGGATGGTTCAGCGCCGGTTTCGTCGACGTCCGAGGGGGCGCCGTCTGGACACTGCCGCCTGCGCCCGATAAAAGCGGCGGTCCCCGGGAACGGGACTGGCATTGCGGCGGCGCGGACGTGCCGCCGGCATCACTGAGAAGGGTTGCATATGAGCGGCGTAAACGAGATCCGGTCTTCATTTCTCGACTATTTCAAGGCCAACGGCCATGAAGTGGTGGCCTCGAGCCCGCTGGTGCCGCGCAACGACCCGACGCTGATGTTCACCAATGCCGGCATGGTGCAGTTCAAGAACGTGTTCACGGGTCTGGAGCACCGGCCTTACGCCACAGCGGCGACCTCGCAGAAATGCGTCCGCGCCGGCGGCAAGCACAACGACCTCGACAATGTCGGCTACACCGCGCGCCACCACACCTTCTTCGAAATGCTGGGCAACTTCTCCTTCGGCGACTATTTCAAGGACCGGGCGATCGAGCTTGCCTGGAACCTGATCACACGCGAATTCGGCATCGACAGGAACCGGCTGCTGGTGACCGTCTACCACACCGACGACGAGGCCTTCGATCTCTGGCGCAAGATCGCCGGCCTGCCCGAGGACCGCATCATCCGGATTGCCACCAATGACAATTTCTGGGCGATGGGCGACACCGGCCCGTGCGGCCCGTGCTCGGAGATCTTCTACGACCATGGCGACCACATCTGGGGCGGACCTCCCGGATCGGCCGACGAGGATGGCGACCGCTTCATCGAGATCTGGAATCTCGTCTTCATGCAGTTCGAGCAGATCAGCGCCGGCGAGCGGCTCAACCTGCCGCGGCCGTCGATCGACACCGGCATGGGTCTGGAACGGGTCGCAGCACTGCTGCAGGGCAAGCACGACAACTACGACATCGACCTGTTCCAGCGGCTGATCGCCGCTTCGGTGGAGTTGACCGGCGTGCCGGCCGAGGGCAAGAACCGGGCAAGCCACCGGGTGATCGCCGACCATCTGCGCTCGTCCGCCTTCCTGATCGCCGACGGCGTGCTGCCGGCGACCGTCGGCCGCGGCTACGTGCTGCGTCGGATCATGCGCCGCGCCATGCGGCACGCGCATCTCCTGGGCGCCCAGGAGCCGCTCATGTACCGGCTGTTGCCGGTGCTGGTGGCCGAGATGGGCCGCGCCTATCCGGAGTTGGTCCGCGCCGAATCGATGATCGCGGAGACGCTGAAGCTCGAGGAGATCAGCTTCCGCAGGACGCTGGTGCGTGGCCTCGGACTGCTCGACGAGGCGACCGCCGAGATCGGCGAGGGCGGTCGCCTCGACGGCGAAGTGGCCTTCAAGCTCTATGACACCTACGGATTTCCGCTCGATCTGACCCAGGACGCGTTGCGTCCGCGCGGCATCAGCGTCGACACCGACGCCTTTGCCACGGCGATGGACCGGCAGAAGGCCGAGGCGCGTGCCAATTGGTCGGGATCCGGCGACGCCGCCACCGAGGCAATCTGGTACGAGCTGCGCGACCGGATCGGCGCGACAGAGTTCCTCGGCTACGAGACCGAACAGGCCGAGGGCGTGATCGGCGCCCTGGTGCGTGACGGCAAGGAGATCGCGTCGGCGAGTGCCGGCGAGAGCGTCGACCTTGTGGTCAACCAGACTCCGTTCTACGGCGAATCCGGTGGCCAGATGGGCGATTGCGGCACGATCAGCGGTGAGGGCTTCAAGCTCGAGGTGACCGACACGCAGAAGCGCGGCGATGGAGTCTTCGTGCACCGCGCCCGGGTGACGGAGGGCACGGTGAGCAAGGACAAGCCGGTGCTGCTCGAGGTTGATCATGGCCGCCGCTCGCGAATCCGCGCCAATCATTCGGCGACGCATCTGCTGCACGAGGCGCTGCGCGAGGTGCTCGGCACCCATGTGGCGCAGAAGGGGTCGCTGGTGGCTCCCGAACGGTTGCGCTTCGACATCTCGCACGGAAAGCCTGTCTCGGCCGTGGAACTGGCCGAGGTCGAGACGATGGCCAACGAGATCATCCGCCAGAACAGCCCTGTGACCACACGACTGATGGCGGTGGACGACGCGATCGCCGAGGGGGCCATGGCGCTGTTCGGCGAGAAATACGGCGACGAGGTGCGTGTGGTGTCGATGGGCACCGGCATCTCCGGCGCCAAGGCCAACCGGCCCTATTCTGTCGAGCTCTGCGGCGGCACCCATGTGCGCGCCACCGGCGACATCGGGCTGGTGAAGGTTCTCTCCGACAGCGGCGTGAGCGCCGGGGTCCGCCGCATCGAGGCGCTGACCGGCGAGGCAGCGCGGCGCTACCTGATCGAGCAGGACGAGCGGCTGCGCGAACTCGCCGCCATGCTCAAGGTTCAGCCTGCGGATGTGGCGGGCAGGGTCGAGGCGCTGATGGATGAGCGGAAGAAGCTCGAGCGCGAACTGGCCGAAGCCAAGAAGAAGCTTGCGCTCGGCGGCTCGGCGACCGGTGGCGACGAGAGCCGCGATGTCGGCGGCGTCAAATATCTCGGCAAGGTGGTGCACGGCGTGGCGCCGAAGGACCTCAAGGGTCTGGTCGATGCCGGCAAGGCCTCGGTCGGCTCCGGCGTGGTGGCTTTTGTCGGCGTGGGCGAGGACGGCAAGGCATCGGTTGCCATCGGAGTCACCGACGATCTCACGGCGCGGCTGAGCGCGGTGGATCTGGTTCGTGCCGCATCCGAGGCGCTCGGCGGCAAGGGTGGCGGCGGCCGCGCCGACATGGCCCAGGCCGGCGGTCCCGACGGCGACAAGGCAGACGCAGCAATCGAAGCCGTGGCAGCTGCCATCGGCTGATCTGCGTGCCCTGTACGAACATGTGAGACGCCCGACCAGCAGGCCGGGCGTCTTGCGTTTGGCGGGCCAACAGGAGCTCTTTGAGGGACGTCCCTGACCAAGTCAGCAAGATTTGTGACCTTCGTCCGTGCTGTTTTGGTCTCGACCAACGGAGGGACATCAGGTGGCGCAGAGGGTGGCGAGAGCGGATTATCGTGAGAGGCTCAACCGGGTGCGGGCCTATATCGGCGCGCATCTCGACACGCCGCTCCATCTCGACGAACTCGCCGACATTGCCTGCCTGTCCCGCTTCCACTGGCACCGCGTCTATCGCGGTTTGACCGGGGAGACCGTGTGGCAGACCGTCAGGCGGCTAAGGCTGCAGCGCGCGGCGCTCGAACTTGCCACCGGCACCGAGCCGGTTGGCAAAATCGCCGAGCGCTCGGGCTATGCCAATGCGCGGGCCTTCTCCAAGGCCTTTCGTGACGATTATGGTATGCCTCCGCTTCGCTATCGCGCCGAGGGCGGTCACCGGCGCTATGACAACGACCAATGGCAGGAGCACACCGCCATGTATGACGTCCGCACCGAAACCCGCCCGGCCGGCACGGTCAGGGGCCTCGTCCATATCGGCCCCTATATCGAGATCAGCGCCACGTTCGACCGGTTCGGCGCCGAGCTTGCCGCCCGGCAATTGCAGCCCAAAAGCAAGGGCATGGCGGCTTTGTATTTCGACGATCCAGATATCACCCCGCCCGAAGAGTTGCGGGCGCTCGCGGGGCTGCTGCTTGCCGAAGGCGAGAGTGCGTCAGAGGGGTTCGAGACCGGCGAGCTGCCTGCGGGCCGCTATGCCATCCTGACCCACAAGGGGCCTTATGCGGAGCTGGGCAAGGCCTATGGCTGGTTCTTCGGCGCCTGGCTGCCCGGCAGCGGGGAAACGCCGGCAAAAGTGCCGCCGATGGAATTCTATCTCAACACGCCGCTCGATGCGGCCCCGCCGGAACTGCTGACCGAGATCCACATGGCGCTCGCCTGATCGGGCGAGGGGGGCTCCCCGGCCTGGCTGCCGGGGAATCCTGTCTTCGAGAGCTGCGATCGGGTCAGAAGCGGACGGTGAGGCGGGCGGAGCCGGCGGTGTCGGTGACGCCGGAGCCGAACTGGCCTTCATAGGCGATGCCGAGCGTGGTGTTCTCAGACATGTCGAAGTCGAGACCGGCGCCGACCACCGCCACATTCTCGGCCAGCGGCGTGCCCTCTACCGTGAAGGCCGCGCCACCGATCGAGTTGGCGGTGTAAGGCGTGGTGTCGCCGAAGGCGTGACGCCAGCCGGCCATGCCCGAGACCCGCGCATCGATGCCGCCCAGCGCGAAGGCCGAGGCGATGCGTGCGCCGATGGTCGTGAAGGTCACCGTGTTGGTGGACTTCGACATGGTCAGCGCCGTGGTGCCGCCCTCTTCGGTGTAGCCATCGGTCGACAGCGAGACCAGGCTGGCGCCGACGAACGGCGTCAGCGTGGCCGCACCGGCATGCATGTCGTAGCCCAGTTCGCCGAAGGCCTGGAAGGCGCCGGCATCGGTCGAGCCGGTGAGCTGCTCGTCGATGTTGCCGACGACGACGCGGCGGCTGGTGTCAAGCTGGTTGAAGCTGTAGGACGCGCCGCCACTGAGCTTGAAGGCGCCCAGACGCATGCCGCCATAGAGGCCGGCCTGGAAGCTGTCCACATCGGTGGAGGAGGCGCGGGCATCGACCTCGAAGCGCGAACTCTGGTAGCCGGCGAAGACGCCGATGCGTCCGTCGCCGATGGCGGTGTCGATGCCGCCGACGAGGCCCGCGGTGGAGCGATCGACATCGGCGGTGCCGTTGTTGCCGTCCATGGTGCCGTAGGAACCGTAGCCGCGCGACCAGACGGCGCGCCCGGTGTACATGTCCGCCGTGCCTGCGTCGCCTTCGGCTAGGCCGGTGCCGGCGCCGCTTGGCGCGTCGAAGGCCTTGTTGATGCGGTCAAGCACCGCCTGGCTCGACATCTGCGAACCCGAAATCAGGCCGCTGGTGGCGCTGGCGGCAGCCTCGCCGGAAAGCGCGTCGTAGGAGGCCTGGGCCTCGCTTTCCGACAAGCCCAGGATCTGGGCATAGAGGGGATTGTCGGTGGCCAGGCTGCCGAGCGCGGCGGCGGTGGAGACCTGGTTCGGGGTGGTGGCCACGTCGGGAAGCTCGACGTCGTTTCGTTCAAGCACCAGATCGACCGAATTCCCGACATAGTCGAGCGAGGAGTTGAGGAAGGCGTAGTCGGAGGCGACACCGTCAAACCTGGTATCTCCGTAGCCGCCGTCGGCGGTGAGGATCGTATAGACAGATGTCTGCGCGTAGACTCCGTCGAGGCCGACATGCTGGACGGTTCCGGCAAGCGTTGCGGCCCCTGTCACATGCAGAAGATCGCTGGAGGTGTTGTCGGGATCGGTCTCGACCGCGTAGGTCGAGCCGGTCTCGAAGGTGAAATTGCCCGAAACGCTGAGCGTGCCGATTGAGTTGCCCGTTGCCAGCGTGGCGCCGGTCCGGAGACTCACGGCTCCACCGATCGTGCCGGAACCGCCGAGCGTGGCGCCGGAACTCACATCCACCACGACCTGGGAGACGCCGAGCATACCGTTGACCAGGAGAACGCCCTCGCTGACGGTGGTGTAGGCGGAAAAGGCGATCGAGTTGCCCGACAGCGTCAGGGAGCCGGCGCCGGTCTTGATCATGTCGCCATTGCCGCTCAGGACACCGCTTGCGGCGACCTCCTGTGCGTTGGCGATATCGATGGTGCCGGTGCCCTGCAGGGCGATCGCGTTGTCGATTATCGAGTCGCTCGTGACCGCCAGCGTGCCGTTGTTCAGAGTCAGCGCGCCGGAGCCCAGATTGGCGTCGCTGGCAATCTGCAGCGTTCCGCCATTGACCGTGGTGGTGCCGGTGTAGGTGTTGGTGCCCGACAGCGTCAGGGAGCCGTCGCCGGTCTTGATCATGTCGCCATTGCCGCTCAGGACACCGCTTGCGGCGACCTCCTGTGCGTTGGCGATATCGATGGTGCCGGTGTTCTGCAGGGCGATGGCGTTGTCGATCGTCGCGTCGCTCGTGACCGCCAGAGTGGCATTGTTGACGGTTACGGCGCCGGAGCCCAGATTGGCGTCGCTGGCAATCGACAGCGTTCCGCCATTGACCGTGGTGGTGCCGGTGTAGGTGTTGGTGCCGGACAACACCAGCGTGCCGGCGCCGGTCTTGGTCAAGGCGTGGCCACCCGACAGGACACCGGATGCCGTAAGGCTTGCCTCGGCCTCGACGATCTCGATGGTGCCGCCGCCGTAGGCCAGGGTGATGCCGCGGCTGGTCGAGGTGTAGCTGGTGCCTGTCACCTGCAGCGTGGCGTCGCCGATGGTCACGGCGCCCGTGCCGAGGTTTGCGTCCCGCGAGACGGACAGAATGCCGCCGGAGATATTGGTCACCCCCGAGTAGGTGTTGGTGCCGGAGAGCACCAGTGTGCCCGGACTTGTCTTGATCAGGCCGCCGGCACCGGAAATGACACCGCTTACGGTGACCGCGCCGCCGACGTCGATGTAGTTGGCCGTGCCCGCCAGAACGATCGCGTTGTCGATGGTGGTGGTGCCGGTGACCGTCAGGTTGCCGCCATCGAGTATCAGGGCGTCGGCGCCCAGATTGCTGTCGGAGGCGATCACCAGGTTGCCTGCCGTGACCGTGGTGGTGCCGGTATAGCTGTTGATGCCGGAGAGCTCCAGCGAGCCGTAGCCGCTCTTGATCAGGCTGCCGTCGCCCGATACGATTCCACTCACCGCAACCGAGGCGTTGATGGCGCCGATCGTGGAGGATGTGCCCGATCCCAGGATGATCGCGTTGTCCACGTTGGTATCGCCGGTCACGTCCAGCGTGCCGCTGCTCAGCGTCAGTGCGCCCGAGCCCAGATTGGCGTCGCTCGAAACCGACAACGTGCCGGCATAAACCGTCGTGCCGCCGGTGTGTTCGTTCAAGCCGCTGAGCGTGACGGTCTTGCTGCCGGTGATTCCCAGCGCGCCCGCCCCGGTGAACGCGTTGGAGTAGGTCGCCGTGCTGTCGTTTTGCTCCAGAAGGAGGGTGCCGTTTACCGAAATGGCGCCGTTGATCGTGCCGCCGTCGCTTGTCAGCGTGTTGATGCCGCCGGTGAAGGTGATGGCGTTGGCACGGGTCACGCCGTCACCGCTGAGGCCGCCGGAGATCGTGCCCGAGTTGGTGATCGCGATGCTCGCCCCGAAAACTGCCGCGCCGCCCGCACCGGCTGCGCCGTCCAAGCCGTTGGCGATGGTCGCTGACCCACCGGCACCGCCGACTCCGCCCGCGCCGCCGGCAAGCGTACCGGTGTTGGAGAGAGAGCCGGAGTTTCTGAAGTAAATTGCGATGCCACCATCGCCACCATTGCCACCGCTGCCGCCGAAGGGAAAGGTGCCCCCATAGCCATCGCCACCGTTGCCGCCGGCGCCTCCAGTCAAAACGACTGTATTATTAACTGAGTAACCCGGCAGGCCTGTGGTTGCGACGATGCCGCCGCCGCCGCCGCCGCCGCCGCTGCCGCCGCCGCTGGCGACCGACGCACCACCGTTTTGTCCGTTCCCTCCAGCATAGCCCGAAAGGCTCGACCCGAAGCCTACCCCGCTAGCTGCTCCGCCATCATTTCTGACGTCGGCGCCTGCGCCGCCTGCGCCGCCGCCATCGGCATCGGTGCCGCCCGCGGTGCTAGACTCAGTCAGGCTCGAGCCGCCACCGCCGCCACCGCCGCCGCCGCCCGGCGAGTTGCCCCCGGCCGATCCCGTCGTGCCACCAGTTCCCCCCGAACCGCCACCATTGCCTCCGTCAGCCCATGCCGGGGTGCCGAACAGCAGCGTCACTGCAGCAACTGTCGCCAGCAGCGCCTGACGGCGGCGCGCGAGGCTTGACGGGCTGGCTGAGCTGGCGGATGAGGTGGGCGAAGGCAGTGTGTGGGGCATGGGATCCTCAAAGCTCAACGAAGGGATGGTCGAAATATAAGTTTCATCGCGAATCGGAGGGATCCAGCGCACGGGAATGTCCCTCGCTCTTAAACGATAAATTGCAACCAGTCTTTAGCAGCGAATTGAAAAATATTTAAAATCAATGGTTTGGAATCTCTCGCCCTCAACCCTTGGGCGAGGTTTGTTGAAATGGAGATGGAGCGGCGGGAAGATCTACAAGGTTTTTTGCAAGTCCATTTTCCATCTTTGCAAAAGCAAATCCAATCAATGCTTTCAACCTGCGCCAGATTGGAAGCTCAACCCCGACGGTTGTTTGTGTTGCATCCAGCGCTGACGTGATCCGTGGCGCAATGTAACGCAAAGAAATGTTTAGCTATTTCAATGTTTTGAATAGTCTTTACGGCTGACCTTTACAGGTGGCCGCCAGGTCGAGCGAGCTGACCATGCGCTCAAGGTTTTTACTCCGGACATTGTTGCATCGGCGAGCGCGGGCAGCAGTGGGCCATATGCATTTGTTCTCCGGCTGGCAGCAGGGAAGCGGCCAGCCTTGAGCTGCAATTTGGACCGGTGAACGCCTGCTCGCCCAAGCTTGTGCTGCGGGCGCAACCGGATTACTGCGGAAGCACCGGTTGCGCGCTTCCTCCCCGACGGAAGCAGGCCGGATGACAGTCCGACCTTTCCAACCGGCCGCAGGCAACGCATATGTCGACACCCCAGTTTGCGGCCACCCGCTATTATCTCTCGGCCTATCTCTCGGTGGCGGTGACGGTCACTTATCTGCCGATCTGGCTCAACGACAAGGGCGTTTCCGACGCCCAGATCGGGCTGATCAACACTGTGCCGATGTTTGCGCTGCTGCTTACCAGCGTGTTCTTCGGCCGCATTGCCGACCGGGCGCCGGACTGGAAGCTGGCGATCATGATCGGCACCGCCGTTGCCGCCGTTGCCTCGCTGCTGCTCGGGCTTGCCGATGGCTTCTGGCTGATCCTGGTGGTCTGGACGCTGACGATCGTGCCCGCGGGCCTGGCCGGGCCGGTGGCGGACGCCGCGACCATGCGGATGTCCCTGAGGCGCGGTTTTTCCTTCGGCACGACGCGGGCCTGGGGCACGGTGGGCTACCTGCTGATGTGCTTTGTCACCGGCTATTTCGTGCAATGGCGCGGGCCGGATGCTTTTGTCTGGCTGTTTGCCGTTGCCTGCTTTGTCCGCTTTGGCATGGCGTGGCTGCTGCCGCCGATGCGCGACGTCGATGCCGAGCGTAACCTGTCGGGCGGGCGGCTGTTGTCGCGGCGGCTGATCGAAAGTTTCGAGCCCTGGGTGCTGCTGCCGATATTTGCCGGCGCCATCCTGTTTGCCAACCACATGGTGATGAACGCGTTCTCGTCGCTGGTCTGGAAGGAGCAGGGCATCTCCGGGCCGGTGATCGGGACGCTGATCGCCATCGGCGGCGCCGCGGAGGCGGCGACGATGTTCGGATGGCGGCGGATCAATCTGCGCTTCTCGGCGCGCCACCTGATCCTTGTCGGCGCGGTGGCGGCGGTCGCGCGCTGGGCCGTGATGGCGTTGTCACCGCCGGTCTGGGTGCTGGTGATCCTGCAGATGGGGCAGGCGGTCACCTTCACCTTCGCCTATCTTGGATGCCTCTATTTCATCACCAAGCGCACAGAGGAATCGGTGGCGGCGGAGGCGCAGAGCCTGTTCGGGGTCATGCAGCAGGCGGCGTCGATCATCGTCGTGTCGCTGTTCGGTCTTGCCTTCGGCCTGTTCGGCGCGCAAGCCTTCTGGGGCACAGCGGCGCTGTCGGTGCTGGCGATCGGCCTGGTAATGATCTCGCTCAACTTGCGCGCACCCGACTCGGCGGGGTAGGCGCTTGCGGCAGCCGGCGCATGCGGCTCCGAAAGGCTCTGAAATGAAATCGGGCGCGCCACAAGGTGACGCGCCCGACAGGCTTAATCAGATGGCGAGGCTAGGCTCAGGCCATGGCCTGCTGCAGGTTCTCGTCGACCTTGTCGAGGAAGCCGGTGGTCGACAGCCAGGGCTGGTCGGGGCCGATCAGCAGCGCCAGATCCTTAGTCATGAAGCCGGATTCGACGGTGTCGACGCAGACCTTCTCCAGCGTATCGGCAAAACGGGCGAGATCGGCGTTGTCGTCGAGCTTGGCGCGGTGGGCGAGGCCACGGGTCCAGGCGAAGATCGAGGCGATCGAGTTGGTCGAGGTTTCCTCGCCCTTCTGGTGCTGGCGGTAGTGCCGGGTGACGGTGCCGTGGGCGGCTTCGGCTTCCACGGTCTTGCCGTCCGGAGTAACCAGGACCGAGGTCATCAGGCCGAGCGAGCCAAAGCCCTGCGCCACGGTGTCGGACTGCACGTCGCCGTCATAATTCTTGCAGGCCCAGACATAGCCGCCGGACCACTTCAGGCTCGAGGCCACCATGTCGTCGATGAGTCGATGCTCATAGATGATCTTGGCTTCCTTGAACTTGTCGACGAACTCGGCCTGGTAGACCTCCTCGAAGATGTCCTTGAAGCGGCCGTCATAGACCTTGAGGATGGTGTTCTTGGTTGACAGATAGACCGGATAGCCGCGCGACAGGCCGTAATTGAGCGATGCGCGGGCGAAATCACGGATCGAATCGTCGAGGTTGTACATGGCCAGGGCGACACCGGCAGACGGCGCGTCATAGACTTCGTGCTCGATCACCTGGCCATCCTCGCCGACGAACTTGATCGACAGCTTGCCCTTGCCGGGAAACTTAAAGTCGGTGGCGCGGTACTGGTCGCCGAACGCGTGGCGACCGACGATGACCGGCTTGGTCCAGCCCGGGACCAGGCGCGGAACGTTCTTGGCGATGATCGGTTCGCGGAAGATCACCCCGCCCAGGATGTTGCGGATGGTGCCGTTGGGCGAGCGCCACATCTTCTTGAGCCCGAATTCCTTCACGCGGTCTTCATCCGGCGTGATGGTGGCGCATTTGACGCCGACGCCGTGCTCCTTGATGGCGTTGGCCGCGTCGATGGTGACCTGGTCATCGGTGAGGTCGCGATTCTCCATGCCGAGATCGAAATATTTCAGGTCGATGTCGAGATAGGGGTGAATCAGCTTCTGTTTGATGAAGTCCCAGATGATCCGGGTCATCTCGTCGCCATCGAGTTCGACGACCGGATTGGCCACCTTGATCTTGCCCATGAATATGCTCCGCGCAGTGTGTTTTGAAGAATGCCTGGGTGCCCCAGGGCCGAATGGTTGGGCTATAGCATTCCCGCGCGGATGTGCAAAGCGCGGCTCCGGCGAATGCGGCGAAGCCGCGGCTGACGGCGCCCGGCGCGGCGTTTGCCGCGGCAAGCCTTGATTGTGCCCCAAGGGACAAGTACTGGTGACGGCCTTCGAAGAGCGGGATTGCCGGTGCCTGGATTGAGTTATCCGATTGCGACGCAGCGATTGCTGCTGCGACCCCTCAGGGCGGGAGATGGCGCGGCCGTGCATGCCTATCACCGTCTCGAAGCGGTGGCGCGCTACCAGTCGTGGACCGAGCGCAGCGCCGACGATGTGGCCGACCGGCTGGCGGAATGGGCCGATCTCGACGGCACCGACCCCGAGGCGAAGGCACTGGTCCTGGGGGTGACCCTGAAGGGATCTGATCGGATCATCGGCGACATGGTGCTGCTGTTCACCGATCGCGCGGCGCGGCAGGCGGAGGTCGGATTCACCTTCAACCCGGATTTCCACGGCCAGGGACTGGGCAGCGAGGCAGTGGCGGCGCTGATGCGATTCGGATTCGAGATCTACGGCCTGCACCGGATCTGCGGTCGCTGCGATGCGCGCAACGAGCCGTCCTGGAAGCTCATGGCACGGCTCGGGATGCGGCGGGAGGCGCATTTCCGCGAGCACGCGATCTTCAAGGGGCGCTGGGACGAAGAATTTCACTATGCCGTCCTCGAAGACGAGTGGCGCCTGGAGCAGGGCAGGGCTGACTGATGGCGGGAACGGACAAATTGCGGCCCCGCATCGAGGAAGGCCCGGCGATCGTGCTGGTGGCGCCGCAACTGGGCGAGAATATCGGCATGGTGGCGCGCGCCATGGCCAATTTCGGCCTCGCCGATCTCAGGCTGGTGGCCCCCCGCGACGGCTGGCCGAGCGAGAAGGCGGAAAGTGCCGCCGCCGGCGCCATCCATGTCATCGAGGGTGCGCAGGTGTTCGACACCCTGGAGGCCGCACTCGCCGATCTCAATTTCACCTATGCGACGACGGCGCGCGAACGCGACGGCCACAAGCCGGTGCGCGGGCCGGTGGAAGCGGGGCGGACGCTGCGGCAGCGGTTTTCGGGCGGCGAGAAGGTCGGCATCATCTTCGGGCGCGAGCGGACGGGCCTGCACAACGACGAGATCGCGCTTGCCGACGAACTGGTGACGTTTCCGGTCAATCCCTCGCACGCATCGCTCAATCTCGCCCAGGCGGTGCTGCTGATGGCCTATGAATGGATGAGTTCGGGGCTTTCCGACGCGACCGCACCGGCCTTCGCCGGACCGGCGATCGAGCCGGCGCCGAAGCAGGAGCTCTACGGCCTGTTCGAGCAGATCGAGGAGGCGCTGTCGGCGCGCGGCTATTTTCGCTCCGCGGGCAAGCGGGCAAAGGCCACGGAAAACCTGCGCGCGGTGCTGACCCGTCCCGGATTCACGACACTGGAGATCAGCGTGCTGCGCGGCCTGGTGGCCTCGCTCGACCGCTTTCAACGCAACGACGGCAGCTCGCGGCTAGAATCGCCGCCGCGCCGGACTGCAAGGACGGAGCCTGGCCATGACTGAGCGTCCGGTCCTGGTTTTCGACAGCGGCATCGGCGGCCTGAGCGTGCTGCGCGAGGCGCGAGTCATCATGCCGGAGCGGCGCTTCGTCTATGTCGCCGACGACGCCGGCTTTCCCTATGGGGCCTGGGAGGAGTCGAAGCTGTGCGCGCGAATCGTCCGTCTGTTCGCGGGCCTAATCGCCGAACACGATCCCGAACTGGTCATCATTGCCTGCAACACCGCTTCGACCGTGGTGATGGCCGACCTGCGCGCCGCCTATCCGGCCACTCCCTTCGTCGGCACCGTGCCGGCGATCAAGCCAGCCGCCGAGCGCACGAGCTCGGGCCTGGTTTCGGTGCTGGCGACACCCGGCACGGTGAAGCGTCAATACACCCGCGACCTGATCCGCGACTACGCCACGCTGGTGCATGTGCGGCTGGTGGGCAGCGAGAACCTGGCGGCTCTTGCCGAGACCTATATGCGGCGCGGCTTCGTCGACGAGGAGGCGGTGCGCGCAGAGATCGCGCCGTGCTTCGTTGAACTCGACGGCAGACGCACAGACATCGTGGTGCTGGCCTGCACCCATTATCCCTTCCTCGCCAACCGCATGCGCAAGACCGCGCCCTGGCCGGTGGACTGGATCGATCCGGCCGAGGCGATCGCCCGGCGGGCGCTGTCGATTCTCGAGACCCTGCCGCAGGGCACGGCGTTCCCGGAGGGGCCAGATGTGGCGGTGTTCACGTCCGGCAATCCTGACCAGCAGCTCAAGCGCCTGATGCACGGCTTCGGCCTGCAGGCGCGATGAAGCGGGGCGTCAGCGGGGAGGCCGCAGCATCTCCGAGGCAATCCCGAATGTCTCGGTGAAACCGCGCTCGCCGGCGCGGGTGACCTCCAGGGCGCGGGAGTCGCGTATGGTGCGCACCCAGCCGCGCTCGATCGACCTGGCCAGCAACGAGGCGCCGAGCCGGCCGCCCAGATGCATGCGGCGCTCGCTCCAGTCGAGACAGGTGCGGCAGAGTGGCCGGGCCGTCCTCGGCTTTGACTCGAGATCGATTCCAAACCCGGCGAAGAAGCGGCGACCGTCGTCTGTGACAAGGCCCGACCGGTCCTCGATGATGATCAGGCCGCGTTCGGTGAGCGAATCGGTCAGCGCCACCGCGATCCGCCCCGCCATGTGGTCGTAGCAGGTGCGGGCGTGGCGCATGGCCAGATCCTTCGGCCCGGTGGGCCGGTGCCGCGCCGGGCCCGCGGCGGCAAGATTGCCAAGCCCTTCCAGGATCTCGGCAACAGCGGGCGAGGCGAGGCGGAAATAGCGGTGGCGGCCCTGTTTCTCCATCAGCACCAGCTTTCCGTCGACAAGCCTGGCCAGATGGCCCGACGTTGTCGGGGCGCTGACACCGGCGTGGTGGGCGAGCTCGGTTGCCGTCAGCGCCTTGCCGCCCATCAGCGCATGCAGAATATTGGAGCGCGCGACATCGCCGATCAAGGCGGCGACGGTCGCTATGCTCAGTCCTGTTGCCTGGTTTGTCATGCCAGAAGCCTAGCGCGCCGCGGCGTCCAAGTCACCGGCCGATGCTTCGGCCATGACCGAAGCGTGGCACGGATCCGGGCGTCCGTCGGGGCGCCTGGGATCGCAGGAACGGCGGAGGCATGGATGTGAGGCCTGTCGGGGCGCCGTGCATCAGGTCGAGCCGCGCGGGCAAGGGGAAGCGCGAGCCAGTCAAGGTAAGCAGGTGTTTTTGTCTCGGTGCAAAAGCAATATTAAGTATAAGTATCCCCGTTGCGACACGCGGTTATTCAGCCTCCCGGCGCTGCGGTCGATCTCCTCCGCCGGGATCTCCTCGGCACCGCTGCATTGGAGATAATGGTCGCGCAGCCAATGCGTTGGGCGGCATAATTCTGCCGGACGAAGCGGGGCAATCCAAGAAAACCGTATATTATCAATGCGCAATTCGTTAACCCTCAGGCGAGGGGGCGGGTTTGAAATGGAACGAATTTCCATTGCGACGGCTGGTGTCCCATCCGGAGATAAAACTGGCACGTTGACGTTTTGTTAATGTTTGAGGCGCCTTTTCAATGTTGCCAAGCCATCGCAATGACTTCGCTGTTCCAAAATCTCTCTAATGTAAGGACTTCATGATGAAGTATTTCATTGCCTCTACAGTTCTCTCGGCTGCAACAATTCTTTCTGCGACTTCAGTCTTCGCGCAGACGGCAACCGACAATATGGCCGTATCCATGACGGTTGCGGCCGAATGCACGATCGCTGCCGAGGCGCTTCCTTTCGGCACGGTCGGCATCGTCGATGCCGATATTGACGTGGATACCAGCGTCACCGTTCAATGCACCGCAGGTTCGGATTATGTGATTTCCTTCGGAGACGGCCTTGGCGCCACTGCGACCACGGCTGCGCGCGAACTGACCAACACGACCACTGCCGATTTTGCCACCTATTCGCTCTATCAGGACGATTTGCGCACTGTCGTATGGGGCAGTGAAGCCGGCGTCGACACTCCCGCCGCATCGGTGGCCACAGGCGTAGATGAAATCATCCCGGTCTACGGCCGGGTCGATGGCGGGCAGAATGTCCCAACGGGCACCTACGAAGACACCGTGGTTGCCACGATCACCTACGGCACAAGCCTTTAATCCCGCATCGACAAGGATGATCCCATGACCTTCACGCGCCTTATCGCTGCGAGCCTCGCCGCCTGCCTGATTGCGGGGGCAGCACAGGCTGCCTCCCTGCGGGTTTCGCCGATCACCCTGGACCTGAAGATGGGGGCTTCGGCTTCCACCGTCAGGCTCTGGAACGAGGACCGGACCGCGACCAATGTCCAGGTGCGGGTGTTCCGCTGGACCAAGGTGAACGGCAAGGATCGCCTTGAGCCCACGACCGATGTGGTGGCCAGCCCGCCGATCACCAAGCTCGCGCCCGGGTCCGAGAATGTCATCCGGGTTGTCCGCGTCAGCAAGAAGCCGGTTTCCGGCACGGAGGCCTACCGGTTGCTCATCGACGAGCTCCCGGATGCCAGCAAGCGCGTGCCGGGGCAGGTCAAGGTGCTGGTCCGTCATTCGATACCCGTCCGCTTTACCGAATAGGCCGAGGTGACGAGCTCCACCGGCCTGAGGCTGGCCGTTGCCGGGTTGGCACTGATGTGCCTGCCCGCCGCGGCGATGGCGCGATCCGGGGACGTGTCTCCGGATCGCGATCTGCCTGACAGCCAGGCAAGCGCCGGTCCGGCCGTCGGCCGCGACCTGTTCCTGGTCGTGTCGGTGAACGGCAGGGACACGGAACTGGTGGCGGCCTTTCACCAGGACGCCGACGGCACGCTGACGATCGAAGCCGACCAGCTACGCAATGTCGGCATCCTGCCGGTCGCCGTGGCGACGCTGCCGGACGGGCGCATCCGGATCGACCTGCTGCCCGGCGTGCGCTTCGTCTTTGACGAACTCAACCAGAGCATCGCGTTCACGGCCGATGATGCACAGCAGGCGCCCCGCATCATCGACGCCAGGCTGCGGCGCGGCGGCGGCAAGAAGCCGGAGCCAGAGCAGGCGCAGTCTTCCTACGGCGCACTGCTGAATTATTCGCTGGTCGGCGCCATGGACAATTCCA
This sequence comes from Hoeflea marina, assembly GCF_003182275.1. Classification (GTDB taxonomy): domain Bacteria; phylum Pseudomonadota; class Alphaproteobacteria; order Rhizobiales; family Rhizobiaceae; genus Hoeflea; species Hoeflea marina. The sequence goes on along the minus strand of NZ_QGTR01000001.1, from coordinate 1,208,483 downwards.
ACGACGGCGGGCGCTTCGACTTTTCCGGGCTCAGCGGCGCCTTCGAGGCTCGCGCCTTCGGTCCGTTGGGCGTGCTCGCCACATCCTTCATCGCCAGCACCTCCGACAATGTCTATTTCGACAACACGCGGCTGGAGACCACCTGGCGCTATTCGGACCAGTCGCGGATGTTGAGCTACAGCGCAGGCGACATCATCACCGGCGGACTGTCGTGGACGCGGTCGACCCGGCTCGGCGGCTTCCAGATCCAACGGAACTTCGCGCTGCGCTCCGACCTGGTCACCTTCCCGGTGCCGGGCCTGTCGGGCAGCGCCGCCGTGCCCTCGACGGTCGAGGTCTATCTCAACAATGCGCGCCGCTTCACGAGCCCGGTTGATGCGGGACCTTTCGAAATTACCAACCTGCCGATCGTCGACGGCGCCGGCAATGCGCGTATCGTCGTCACGGATGCGCAGGGCCAGGAGGTGGTGAGCGAAAGCAGCTTCATCACCTCCAACCAGCTGTTGTCCCCGGGCCTGATGGACTTCTCCGCCGAGGTGGGCTTCGCGCGGATCGGCTACGGCGTTGAGTCCAATGTCTACGATCGCCGCCCCTATGGCTCGGCCACCTTCCGTACGGGCATCACCAACCGGCTGACGCTGGAGGCTCATGCGGAGGGTGGCGCCGATCTCATCAACGGCGGTGGCGGGGTGGTGATCGCGGCCCCCGTGCTGGGCGTCGTGTCCGTGTCGGCCGCGGGCAGCTACAGCTCCGGCGAGCGCGGCCACCAGCTGGTCGCCTCGCTGAAGAGGGACCTTCTGGGCCTGCACCTTTCGGCGCGGGTGCAGCGCAGTTTCGGCCATTACCAGGACATCGCCTCGGTGACGGCGGCGGATGTCGACATCGAGACCGGTCTGTTTTCGATGTCCGCCGATCCGCCCCGGGCGCTGGAGCAGGTCGCTGTCTCGGTGCCGCTGGCGTTCGACAGCTCCAACCTCAATTTCAGCTACACGCATCTCGAGACAACGGAGGGAGACCACACCCGGATTGTCGGCGTATCCTACAACCGGCCGGTCTTCGGCGGCAGTTCGTTCTCGGTGTCGGCACTCAAGGACCTGGAGGCAGGAAACGTCGGTGTCTATGCAAGCCTGGTGATCCCGATCGGAGCCGACACGACGTCCGCCACTGCGGCCGCCTACCAGGAGGGAGACTATGCCATCACCGAGCGGCTCACCCGCTCGCAGGGCCAGAAGATCGGCGACTACGGATGGAGCGTGGCCCGCCAGCAGTCAGACAGTTCGGTGACGCAGGCTTCGGCGAGCTACCGCACCTCGGTCGGCAACATCACCGGCCGTGCCGCCCAGCGCGAGACCGGCACCCAGGCGAGCCTCAGGCTTGACGGCGCGGTGATAGCCGCGGGTGGTGGGGTGTTCTTCTCCAACCGGATCGGCGACGCCTTCGCCATCGTCGACGCCGGGGCGCCCGGTGTGGATGTGCAGTACGAAAACCGCCCCGCTGGCGTGACGGACCGCAACGGGAAGCTCCTGCTGCCGCGGCTGCGCTCCTACCAGCGCAACCGCATCTCCATCGATCCGACCGACCTGCCGCTCGACGCAGTGGTCAACAACACCCGGGATGTCGTCATGCCGGCCGACCGGTCCGGCATCGTGGTGAAGTTCGATGTCGACACCGATGCCGCCGCCGCCCTTGTTGCCTTCACCAGGCCGGACGGGTCCGCCGTCGAGATGGGGGCGATCGGCCGGATCGCGGCGGACGCGGAGCCCTTTGTGGTCGGCTATGACGGCCAGGCCCTCGTCGAGAACCTGCAGGCGACCAACCGTGTCACGTTGGAACTCCAGGATGGCACGACCTGTGTCGCAGCGTTCAACTACATCGCCCAGCCGGGCAAGCCAGTGAGTATTTCCGATGCCATATGCCAGCCATAGTCTCCCGCCGAGCCTCGCGCTCCGCGCCATCCTTGCGGCCGCCGCGCTGGCTGCCAGCATCACGGTGGCGGCGGCAGCCAGCTGCACCGCCAGCATCGACGACATGAATTTCGGCGCTGTCGATACCCTGGCGGGTCTGTCCTCCGAGGGCAGCGCCCAGGTGGCCATCAGCTGCGACGGCGTGACCGAGTCCGCAACGGTTGTGACCGTCTGCGGCAATCTGGGCGCCGGCAGCGGCGGCGCCAATGGCAGCATCCGGCGCCTCGTTTCGGGTGGCAATTCACTCGACTACCAGCTGTTCGGCGACAGCGGCCGCGGCGCCTCCTGGGGATCGTTCGACGACACGACGCTGGGCCAGCCCAAGACAATCCAGCTGTCGGCCTCCAGCGGTACGGCAAGCGGCGAGGTGACGCTGTACGGAAGCGTCTCGGCCGGCCAGGTCGGCGCGGCGACAGGCAGCTATCTGTCAACCTTCACGGGTGCCGGCGCGGCCTTCTATTATGCCGAGGGCAGTACGCTTGATTGCGCCGCACCCGCCACCGGAACCCTGACCCAGGCAAGCTTCAGCGTGACGGCGAGCGTGGATGCAAATTGCCTCATCGAGGTGGAGGACATCGATTTCGGTCTGCACGGCATCATCGACAGCGACGTGACCGCCAGCGGCAGCATCAACGTGACCTGCACGCCAGGCACGAACTACCATGTCACCATGGGCGGTGGCCTCGGCGGGGTCGCCGACCCGGAGCAGCGGCTGATGCAATCGGGCAGCGACACCATCATCTACGGGCTCTATTCCGATGCCGCCTTCACCATGCCCTGGGGAATGGATGGCGGCACCCAGGTTACCGGCACCGGCGCGGGATCGGAACAGGCGCTCCCGGTCTACGGCCGTGTCGCGCCGCAGGCGGCTGCACCGGGCCAGTACAGCGACACCGTGGTGGTGACCATCACCTACAACTGAATGCCGCCTCAAGACTTCGACGACCACCGAAACATGGCTGCACCGTTCCGCGCTAACCGTCTGCTTTGCAGATGCGGGAGACAGCGCGGACATGGCGCAAGACAGAGACTTGGAAGCCGGGCGAGAGGCACGGCGCGTGAAGCAGCGGCCGATTCGCAAAGTGTGCAGGCTGGTGCTGGTGACCTGGCCCGGGCGGCGGCGTCAACGGCGGCATCTATCGGATCTGGACGCCGAAGGGCTGCGGGATATCGGCAAGACGAAATGCCAGGCGCTGCGCGAGGCGCGGCGGTGGTTCTGGGATTGAGCGGCGAGGGCGGTACGCGGACCGGGAGTCTCCGGAGCCTCCGGGATCAGGGTGGGGCCGAAAGCCGCAGCCCGAATTCCTGTGTATTTCCGAGATCGCGGACACCGCCATGCCAAAATTCTGCTAGGGGATGCGGTGGCCGGCCGTTTGGGGAATCGGTCGATGCGTACAGTTCACGGGGTAGAGCCAGGTGCAGGTCGGAATTGACATGGGTAGCCTGACCGGCGGGCAGCCGGCCATGCTCGACATCGAGGAGTTGCTGGCCACCCGTCTTCTGGTGCAGGGCAATTCCGGCTCCGGCAAGTCGCATCTCCTGCGCCGTCTGCTTGAACAGTCGGCGCAATGGGTCCAGCAGGTCATCATCGATCCTGAGGGTGATTTCGTCACGCTGTCGGAGAAGTACGGTCATCTCGTTGTCGACGGCGAGCGCAGCGAGGCGGAACTCGCCGGCATCGGCAGCCGCATCCGCCAGCACCGGGTCTCCTGCGTGCTGTCGCTGGAAGGCCTCGACGTCGAGCAGCAGATGCGCGCGGCGGCTGTCTTTCTCAACGCCATGTTCGATGCGGAGCATGAATACTGGTTTCCGGTGCTGGTGGTGGTCGACGAGGCGCAGCTGTTTGCTCCGGCCGTGGGCGGCGACGTTTCCGAGGACGCGCGCAAGATGTCGCTCGGCGCCATGACCAACCTGATGTGCCGCGGCCGCAAGCGCGGACTGGCCGGTGTGATCGCCACGCAACGGCTGGCAAAACTTGCCAAGAACGTGGCCGCGGAAGCCTCCAATTTCCTGATGGGACGAACGTTTCTCGACATCGACATGGCGCGCGCCGCCGACCTGCTCGGCATGGACCGCCGGCAGGCGGAGATGTTCCGGGATCTGAAGCGCGGCAATTTCGTCGGTCTCGGCCCGGCGCTGTCGCGGCGGCCGTTGCCGATCTCCATCGGCGAGGTGCAGACCCAGGCGCGCTCGTCGAGCCCGAAGCTGATGCCGATGCCGGAGGCTGTCGCCGACGTCGAGGATCTGATCTTCACGCCGGATCCCGAGGAATTCAGCCGGCTGACGGCACGGCGGACGCGGCCCGCGCCGCGGCCGACAACGGACATCCTGGCGGAGCTGTCACGGGCGACGCCGATGGCGGACCAGCCTCTGGTCAAGCCCGTCCAGTCCGGCGCGCCCGTCCTGTCGGCCAAGGAGCGCGAGCAGCGCCTTGCCGATGTGCTGAGCGAGATCCTCGCCGATCCGCAGTCCGCCTATCGGACCGACGCACTGCTCTACCAGGACTTCCTGGTGCGGGCGCGGATGCGGCGGGTGTCCGGCCCGCCGATGCCTATGGGCGAGTTCCGCCGCCGGGTCGCCGTCATCCGATCCGGCGTCGATCCTGAAACGGCGGCATCCGAGGCCTGGGCCACAGCGCTGGCGCTTTCGGCCGGTGTCTCGGAAGACCTGCAGGGCGTTTTCCTGATGCTGGCCAATGCCGCGCTGCATGGCGATGCCTGCCCGTCGGACGCCCGGATCGCGCGCGCCTACGGCACCCATTCCGCACGCCGGGCCCGCCGGCTGCTCGGCTATTTCGAGGAGCAGGGACTGATCATCGTGCATGCGGATTTCTCCGGCAAGCGCATCGTCGGCATTCCCGAACTGCAGGCCGAGACGGCCCCTGGGGCCGCGGATGCCGCCGAGAACGACGGCAGCGCACAGGCGGCCGAGTAGGTGCCGCGAGGCCTGTCTGACCGGACGCGGACCGACGCATGCCGACCCCTTGTGTTTGGCGTCCGGAATGCGGATAAGGTCGCGGCGATCACCTGCCGGACCATTGTTTGCCCGCTTTGCGGGCTTGATCGGCATCGCGCCCGATGGGTGGGGGACGTTGGGACGATATGGCAAAACGTGTGCTGGTTACCGGAGGCGCGGGATTCGTCGGAGCGCATCTCTGCAGGCGTCTGGTCGAACGCGGCGACAGGGTGACATGTCTCGACAATCTATCCAGCGGTTCGGCCGCCAACGTGGCGCCGCTCAAGACCAGCAACCGCTTCGATCTGGTGCGCTCGGATGTGCGGGCCGCTTTCGACTTCGACGTCGACGAGATCTACAATCTGGCTTCGCCCGCTTCGCCGCCCCGCTACCAGGCCGATCCGGTCGGCACGATGATGACCAATGTCACCGGCGCGCTGCACGTGCTGGAACTCGCCGAGCGCCGCGGCGCCAAGGTGCTGCAGGCGTCGACATCGGAGGTCTACGGCGATCCGAAAATTCATCCCCAGCCTGAAAGCTATTGGGGCAATGTCAATCCGACGGGTGTCCGCGCCTGCTATGACGAGGGCAAGCGCGCGGCCGAGGCGCTGTTCTGCGATTTCCAGCGCAGCCGCGGCGTCCGTATCCGGCTGGCGCGCATATTCAACACCTATGGCCCCGGCATGGACATCGATGACGGCCGCGTGGTGTCGAATTTCATCGTGCAGGCGCTCAGGGGCGACAGCCTGACGATCCATGGCGATGGCAGCCAGACTCGCTCGTTCTGCTATCGCGACGATCTCGTGACCGGGCTGATCGCATTGATGGATGCGGACGACGAGGTCGGCTTTCCCGTCAATCTCGGCAATCCGGTGGAATTCACCATGGTGGAACTGGCGCGGATGGTGATCGAACTCACGGGATCGGTGTCGCGGCTCGAGCATCGGCCGCTGCCGTCGGACGACCCCGCGTTGCGCTGCCCCGACATCACGCTGGCGCGGAGTCTGCTGGGCTGGGAGCCGAAGCTGGACCTCAGGGCAGGGCTCCGCCTGACCATCGCAGATTTTTCGGCGCGGCTTGGGCTGGCGGCGGACCTTGCCCACAGGATCGCCGATGCAGGATCTGGTCATCGCGACCCCGCTCCCTGATCCGGAAGCAACCTGGGGCCCAACCAGGCTCGAACAGCGCCTTCCGCGTTGACAAGACGTCGACGATCGCCTAGATCACCGCCAGCACGGGGCGCATCCGCATCCTGTGCATTCCTACGTGTCCCGTGGATGGTTTGTCACAAAGCGTGCGTGAACCATCCTGTCAGGTCCCGAAAACGGGGGCCAGAGGAGGGCGCGTTTCCCTTGTGCCGGCTGGTTCAGCCGGCGCCAACCTTTGAGAGGAAATGCGATGAGCAAGCGCGAATCATCCAAGCACAAACTCGACCGCCGCATGGGCGAGAACATCTGGGGTCGTCCCAAGTCCCCGGTCAACCGTCGCGAATACGGCCCCGGCCAGCACGGTCAGCGCCGCAAGAGCAAGCTTTCCGACTTCGGCGTGCAGCTGCGCGCCAAGCAGAAGCTGAAGGGCTACTACGGCGACATCTCGGAAAAGCAGTTCCGCAAGACCTATGACGAAGCCAACCGGATGAAGGGCGATACGCCCGAGAACCTGATCGGCCTGCTCGAGTCGCGTCTCGACGCCGTGGTCTACCGCGCCAAGTTCGTACCGACCGTCTTTGCCGCCCGCCAGTTCGTCAACCACGGCCACGTCACCGTGAACGGCAAGCGCGTCAACATCGGCTCCTACCGCGTCAAGGCCGGCGATGTCGTCGCCGTCAAGGAAAAGTCCAAGCAGCTGGTCATCGTTCTCGATGCCGTGCAGCTGGCCGAACGCGATGTGCCCGACTACATCGAGGCGGATCACAACAAGATGACCGCCACCTATATCCGCAACCCGGTTCTGGCCGACGTGCCGTATCCGGTGGTGATGGAACCGAACCTGGTCGTCGAATTCTACTCGCGTTGATCCCAACCGGATCGACTGCCAATCAGGCCGCCCCCAGGGGCGGCCTTTTTGTTGGGCCGATACTGTCCTATATCAGGGGCCGGATCGGGCCGAATGGTCCGGAAGAGAGCTGGAGGTCTGAGCTGATCGCATTGAGAATTGGCAGCATTGGCCTGTTTCCCGGCGGTGGCGGCGGATCTCCCGCCTGACGCCTTGGCAGACGGAGCCCGTCCTGCTTCGCAGCAGGCCACCGCACCGTCGACTATTGCAGGCAAGCCGCCGCGCGGACGCGGACAGCGAACTGGCCCCGGCGCGCCTTGGATTTGCGTGGACGATTGCTCAAGCCGCCTCCCGGGCGGCTTTTGTTGTTGACGCAGCATCCCGCTTTCCAGCATGAAACCTGCATGAACATTCACAGAAGCTCCGAGCTGGACGGCATCCAGGACATCCTCGACGAGATCGCGGCGGCGATGGCGAGCCGAACCGACCGCGGCAAGGCTGCGGGCTATATCCCCGAGCTTGCCTGCGTGGACACTGGCCAGTTCGCCATCGCGGTGGCGGGCGTCGACGGCCAGGTGTTCTGCGGCGGCGACGTGGGGACGCCGTTCTCGATCCAGAGCGTTTCCAAGGTCTTCACCCTGACGCTGGCGCTCGGCAAGCTCGGCGACACGATCTGGAGCCGGGTGGGGCGCGAGCCATCCGGCAATGCCTTCAACTCGATCATGCAGCTCGAGCACGAGAAGGGCCGGCCGCGAAATCCCTTCATCAATGCCGGCGCCATCACCGTTGCCGATCTGATCCTGGCCGGGCACGCGCCGCGCGAGGCGATCGGCGAGATCATCCGCTTTGTCCGCTTCCTCGCCGATGACGAGACCATCGCAATCGATGAAAAGGTTGCGCGGTCCGAGCTCGACCATGGCGACCGCAATGCCTCGCTGGCGCATTTCATGCGCTCCTTCGGACGGCTCGACAATCCGGTCGACCATGTGCTGGGCGTCTATTTCCACCATTGCGCGCTCGCCATGACCTGCCGGCAGCTGGCTGTCTCCGGCCTGTATCTGGCGGCAGGCGGCATGAATCCGATGACCGGGACGCGGGTGATCTCGGCCGAGCGGGCGCGGCGCATCAACGCGCTGATGCTGACCTGCGGCCACTATGACGGGTCCGGCGAATTCGCCTATCGCGTCGGCCTGCCGGGCAAGAGCGGCGTCGGCGGCGCCATACTCGCCGTGGCACCGGGAAAGGCGGCGATCGCTGTGTGGTCGCCAGGTCTGGACCCGGTCGGCAACTCCAAGCTGGGGGCCGAAGCGCTCGAAATGCTCGCACAGCGCACCGGCTGGTCGGTCTTCGGCGCCTGACGCACCGGTGCGGTCCGGCTTTCCCTGTTAATCGTGCATCTGGCTGCATTTCGCGCCACTTGAGGGTGTGTTGGTAACACTCTCCGGTCCTTATGCTTGCAGGCCAGGATCGCCGCGTGCGTTCGAACAGGCCGGGAAGCGCGGATTCGAGTGGACGGCAGCAAATCACAGACAGACGAGCAGGCGCCCGAAGCTGAACGAGCGCTCCGCAGGCGGGTGCTCAAGGGCGCCCTTGTCGCCATCAACCACGAGTTCAGTTCGATCCCGTGCACGATGCGCAATCTCAGTGACACTGGCACGCGCCTCGATTTCGAGGATGGCTGGTTCGTGCCCGACCGGTTCTTTCTCTTCGTCGATGTCGATGGCTACAAGATCGAATGTGAACGCGTCTGGCAGAAGGGCAAGAGCTGCGGCGTGCGCTTCGTCGGTCCGAAGATCCCGTCCGGCCCGCAACGGCAGCAGGCTCTGAGCGAAGATCATCCGCCTGACGAGGCTGCCGCACGGCCTGCAGATTCCCCGGCACGGCGTGCAGCGTCCCCGGCGGGGCCTGCAGCGCCGCCGCCCGCACATGGGGAGCGCAAGAGCGGAGGCTTTGGCAGGCGCGTCCCCGACAAGAGCTGAGCCCAAGCCAACCGGAGGCGCTTTCCCCCCGGATCGATCCGCGCTATGGGGGAGCCGCGCGCAGCTCGGAAGGACCGGCCCGATGGATCAGCAATTGGCAGACAGCCGCCGGGACCCGGCCGATGCAAGCTCCGACGACGAGGTGGTCGACGGCGGCGGACCGCAACTGTTTGCCCATGCGCCGCGCTCGGTGTCGTTCAACAAGCTGAGAAAACGGCTGGTGCGCCAGGTCCGCCAGGCGATCGAGGATTTCACCATGCTGCCGCCACCAGCCAGCGCAGGGGGGAAGCCGCAGCGCTGGCTGGTGGCGCTGTCGGGTGGCAAGGATTCCTACGGGTTGCTGGCGGTGCTGATGGATCTCAAATGGCGCGGCCTGCTGCCGGTGGATCTGCTTGCCTGCAATCTCGACCAGGGCCAGCCGAACTTTCCCAAGCACATCCTGCCCGACTATCTCAAGAGCCACGGCATCCCGCACCGGATCGAATACCGCGACACCTATTCCATCGTCACCGAGAAGGTGCCGGAGGGGGCTACCTATTGTGCGCTGTGCTCGCGGCTCAGGCGCGGTAATCTCTACCGGATCGCCCGCGAGGAGGGCTGCGACGCCCTGGTGCTTGGCCATCACCGCGAGGACATTCTCGAGACCTTCTTTCTCAACCTCTTCCATGGCGGTCGGCTGGCAGCGATGCCGCCCAAGCTGCTCAATGACGACGGCAACGTCATGGTGCTGCGCCCGCTGGCCTATTGCGCCGAAGAGGATCTGGCGCGGTTTGCCGAGGCGATGGCGTTCCCGATCATTCCCTGCGATCTCTGCGGCTCGCAGGACGGGCTGCAGCGCAATGCGATGAAGGACATGATCGCCGACATCGAGCGGCGCATGCCGGGGCGCAAGGAATCGATGATCCGGGCACTGGCCCATGTGCGGCCATCGCAGCTGATGGACAGGACGCTGTTTGATTTTACCGCTCTGGCGGCCCCACCCAAGGACGGACTTCCCGAATGAGCTTTGCATCTTCCGACATGGACTGGCTGGCGAACCTGCTGGCCGAAACCGCCGCGGCCGAAATCATGCCGCGCTTCCGGCGGCTCGATTCGGGTGACATCCGCCAGAAGACGTCGGCCGCCGACCTGGTGACGGAGGCCGACGTCAACGCCGAGCGGGTGATCACCGCGGCGCTGAAGGCGCGATATCCCGGTGCCACCGTGCTCGGCGAGGAGGCGGTGTCGGACAACGCAACGCTGCTCGACGGCTGGGTCGGCGAGGGCCTTGCCTTCGTCATCGACCCGGTCGACGGCACCTTCAACTTCGCCTCAGGCGTGCCGGTGTTCGGGGTCATGCTGGCGGTGGTGCAGAACGGCGAGACAATCGGCGGGATCATCCATGATCCGGTCGGCAAGGATTTCATCATGGCGGAAAAGGGCGGCGGCGCGCGCTGGCGCCCATCGGCCGGGGCCGAGCGGGCGATGAGCGTGGCGACGCCACGTGAAGTCAGCCAGATGATCGGGGCAGTGTCCTGGTCCTATATGGACGAGCCGGAGCGGGCCATGCTGGCGCGCAACCAGACGGCCTGCATGGGGCAGGTCGCCTATCGCGCCGCCGCCCAGGAGTATCGGCTGCTGGCCGAGGGTGCGATTCACTTCATCGTCTACAACAAGTTGATGCCGTGGGACCACCTGCCGGGCACGCTGATCGTGGAGGAGGCCGGCGGCTATGTCCGGCGCTTCGACGGCAGCGTCTACCGGCCGGACCATGTCGACGGCGGCCTGCTGGCGGCGTCCGATCCCGACAGCTGGCATGCGCTGCGCGAGGTGCTTTGGCGGCCTTTGTAGCGGCCGCGTCCAGCCTCCGAACTATTCCGTGGTGCCGAACAGGACGCCCTTTTCGGCGATGAACACCATCACCAGGGCTATGCCCGCAACAGCGGCATAGCCGATGGCCAGCGGGAATATGGTGCCGTCATAGGCCTGGCCGATCAGCGCGCCCACCAGTCCGCCTCCCACAGTCTGGGCAAAACCGAGCACGGAGGAGGCGGTTCCTGCCACCGCGCCGAGCGGCTCCATGGCGATCGAATTGAAATTGGCGCCGACGAAGCCGAACAGCGGCATCATCAGAAGCGCGATGCCGTAGAACTGCCAGAACGGAACCGGCCCCATCGAGGCCAGAACCGCCAGCAGCACGGCCAGGACGAAATAGGCAGCCAGCGCCGTGTGCGACAACCGACGCTGGCCGAACCGTCCGACAAGCAGCGAATTGACGAAGGACGAGCCCGCCATCACCACGGCGACCATCGCGAAGGCGATCGGGAACCAGGCGCCCAGGCCGTAGATGTCGACATAGATCGGCTGGGCGACATTGAGGAAGCCGAAGAGCGAACCGAAATAGAAGGCCGTCGCCAGCGTGTAGAAGGTCGTCTGCCGGTTCGACAGCACCAGCGCGAAGGCCTGGCCGACGCTTGCCACGGTCAGCGGCCGGCGCTGGTCGAGCGGCAGTGTCTCGGGCAGGCGCAGGAGCGCCCAGGCGCCGACGAGCGCTGCGACGACCGCCATGAACAGGAAGATGAGGTGCCATTCGCCGAACAGGATGATGCCCTGGCCGGTCAGCGGCGCGATCACCGGCACCACCATGAACACCATCATCACCAGCGACATCGTGGCGGCCATGCCGCGGCCGTGATGGGTGTCGCGGACGATCGAGATGGCGATGACGCGGGTGGCGGCGGCGCCGATGCCCTGCAGGACGCGGGCGGCGAGCAGGAACTCGAAGCTCGGCGCATAGGCGCCGGCGGCGGCGCAGGCGACATAGAGGCAGATCCCGATGAGCAGCGGCGCGCGGCGCCCGTAGCGATCCGAAATCGGCCCGAAAAAAAGCTGTGCACCACCAAAGCCGATGACATAGGCGAGCAGCACATACTGCACCTTGTTCGGATCGGCGAGGCCGAGGCTCGCGGCCATGTTGGGAAATGCCGGCAGCATGATGTCGATGGCAAGCGCATTGAGCGCCATCAGGGCGGCGATGATGGCAATGAATTGCCTGCGGCCAATCCCCATGATGGTGGGTTGCTCAGGGGTCGGCGCGGTCTGCATGTTCATGAAATCCATCCGGTGGCGAGCGCCCGGTCCGTTCCGGCGTTCGATTGAAACCGATCCCGTTTCCGCTGACCGGGATCCCGGGGCAGTGTCATCAGGGTGGCGGTGCGCGCGGGAAGCAGCAGGCGGTGCGTCCGGGATACGGACCATGACCGCGTCCATACCGCCGGTGGCCACGCCAGGCAAGTCTTCAAGGAGGAAACACTACGAATCCACTCTCACATTAGTGTTTCCGCGGAACTGGGTGCAACGGTCTGCCGCCGGATCGACCGGCGGCCGCAGCGTAACCTGCCGGGAGACCGGCCTCAAAGGCTCAGCGGGTGGTTTCGTCGCGGGCGGCGCGCACCGGGTCGACCGCGCGCCAGCCGAAATTGAGAAAGGGCTGGGCCGCCGCGGCGAGTTCGACGATGTCGTCGAGAAGCTGCGTTCCCGACAGGCGTTCGGGATCGAATCGCTTCGACACCGTCAGGTGGCGGCGCCTGAGATGGGCCAGCAATTCTGGTTCGACAACAGTTTCGAAGCCGCGCGGCGTGCGCTTGAGCGAGTCTTCGTCATCCATCGCGAGGCCGAGAGCCTCAAGCGGCGCGAGACTCGCCTTGTATTCGTCGAAGCGCCTGACGATCGCTTCGCGAAAGGCGCGGTGTTCGTCAGGTTCCATGAAGTAGAAGCCTGCGGCCAGACGGCAGACATCGGGCCCGACATGGACATAGAGCAGGCCGGGATCGCTTTTCAGGCCGGTGCGGGTGACGACGGCGCTGACATGGGTCTTGTAGGGGTTCTTGTCCTTGGCGAAGCGAACGTCGCGGTTGATGCGAAAAACAGATGTCCTGCGCGTGCAGGTGAGCGGAATTCCGTCGGCGGCAAGCCGCTCGGCAAGATCGTCCACAAGTCTGCCGAGCGGCTCCTGCAGTTCGGATTCGTAGAGCGCCTTGTTTTCCTGGAACCACCCCCTGTCCTGATGGAAACCGAGCGCCTTGAGGAAAGGCAGGGCCTTTTCGCCGAAGCCGGAATAGGTGGTCCAGTTCATCGGCTGGCCGCCTTGTCGGTGTAACCCGGCAGGTCGCCGTCGATGACATATCGCAGGATCGCTACGACCTGCTCAGGACTGCTGGTTACAGCGAGGGCCGCGGCGTCGACTTCCTTGAGCGCGTGTGCATGCTCATCCTGATGCATGACGATGAGGGGTTTGCCGAGAGCAGCGGCGAACCCGGCGTCGAAGGCTGCGTTCCACTGCCTGTATTTCTCGCCGAAGCGGACGACGACGATATCGGCTTTTTCAATCAGCGAGCGGGTGCGGATGGCGTTGATCTGTGCCCCCTTGTGGTCATGCCAGAACTTGTCGGGCTCGGATCCGAGCAGCGCCACGCCGACATCATCGGAGGCTTCATGATGGGTGACGGGGCGCGTGAAGATCACGGCGAGGCCGGCAGTCATCGAACCGCGGGCGATTTCGTCACGCCAGTCGCTATGAATCTCTCCCGACAGATAGACCGTCCATGTCATCATCTTGCTCCCATTCACGTCCGCGCGGATCGAGCCGTCTTTCAGGCTCCAAGCGGTGGCGGCGCTGAAACGAAAAGAGGCGGAAAATCCGCCTCTTGCCGTCATTCTCTGCGAAATTGATTCAGGCAGCGCCCTTGACCGGAATGCCGGCCTCGGTGAGGTGCGACTGCAGTTCGTTGTTCTGGAACATCTCACGGATGATGTCGCAGCCGCCGACGAATTCGCCCTTCACATAGAGCTGCGGAATGGTTGGCCAGTTGGAGTATTCCTTGATGCCGTTGCGCAGCGAGTCATCGGCCAGCACGTTGATGCCCTTGTAGGGCACGCCGAGATAATCCAGGATCTGCACGACCTGGCCGGAGAAACCGCATTGCGGAAACTGCGGCGTGCCCTTCATGAACACCACGACGTCGTTGGTTTTCACTTCGTTGTCGATGAAATCACTGATGCCGGCCATGGGATTGTCCTTTCACACGCGGGGTCAAGATCCGCTGCTGAATGTTGTGCCCCCTAGATAACATGGCGGCGGGCAAATTCCAGCGGGTGCGGCGAAAAAACCCGGCGATGCGCTGTCCGCCACCACTTCCGTGCGCCATGCCGGGGAAGCGGACCTGGCTCGCTCTCAGGGGTGGGCGGGACTGCCATCCTGGGGATCGGTTTGCAGCCATTCATGGATGCTTGCGATCTCGGCGTCATCGAAGTTCGAGAAGTCGGCGCGGGCGACCAGGCTCATCAGGCCGAGCTCACGATTGCCGATGCCCTTTCCTGTGCGGAGCAGTGTTGTGAATTCGGCCAGAGAATAGGCCTGGGCGACGACAGCGAGCGGCGGCGTGATCCGGCCATCGACTTCGGAGTCGGTCTGCAGGCGATGGCAGTGGCTGCAGGTGTTGGCCACCAGGTAGCTGCCGAGGTCGTCTGGTCGATGGCGAAGCGCCGGCAGGTCGGATGGCGTGTGGTCCGCCTCAAAGGGCAGCTTGTCGAGCGCCAGGGCAACGCGGCCGAGCGGGCCGAAGCTGGAGGTGGACGGCTCGGCGTCGGGTTGCTGGGGCAAGCTGCGCAGCCAGGTGATGATGTTGGCGACGTCGTCATCGGCCAGATGGGCGAGGGTGGCGGACGGCATCACCAGTGCCGCAGTGCCATCCTTCTTGATGCCGTGGCGGATCAGACGTTCGAGTTCCCCGTCGGAATAGGCGGGGGCGATCCGGGAGATATTGGGCGCCACCAGTGTCCCGACCAGCGGTGCCTGAAACAGCACATTTCCCGCGGACTGATGGCAGCCGAGGCACATGAAGCTCCTGGCGCGGCGGCTTGCTTCTTCAATGGGCAGCCCGCTGTCGGCATGGAACTCGGCCACCGGCAGCGGGTAGCGCTTGTGCAGCCTGCGCTCGGAGCCGGCATAGGTGGCGGCGGCCGCGAGCACGACGACGGACAAGACAATCAATGCTGTTTTGCGGATCAGCTTCGTCATGGGATTCTGCCTGAATTGAGAGATTTCGGCGGGCGGAACAGCCGGCCTGATCGGTGGCGTGCCAATAGCAGCGGTTGCAATTTCGCTTCAAACACCAATCTTGCCAAGCAATCGGACAAAACTGCATAATGCGGGCGCGAAACGCCGGAACGCGCCGATGAGCGACTGGAACGACATCCGTTATGTGCTGGAGGTTTTGAGGACCGGAACATCTCTGGCCGCCGCCCGCCAGCTCAGGGTCAGCCAGGCAACGGTCATGCGGCGGATCGCGGCACTGGAAAAGGAGCTCGATGTCGAGTTGTTCGACAAGCGACGCACCGGCTATGCGGCGACGCCCCTGCTGGCGACACTGCTGCCCAGGCTCGAGGCGGTGGAAGCCGCACATCTTGATTTCGAGCACAGCGTGGAAGCCATTGGCCGCGAAGTGTCGACCACGGTCACTGTCACCGCATCCGAGCTGGTGTGCTCGATCTTTCTCAACAAGGCCATCGCGCAGTTGCGCCGGGAGCATCCGGCCATCAGCATCGATCTGCTGGCTTCGGGACGAACCCTGAATCTCGCGGTGGGCGAAGCCGACGTGGCGATCCGGGCTGGATTCCGTCCCCAGGACAACATGCTGTTCGGGCGGAGGCTCGCTCATGAGACCTGGAATTTCTACTGCAGCCAGGATTATGCGCGTGAGAACGGCATCCCGCAGGGCATCGATGATCTGCACAGCCACGCCGTGCTGGTACCGCAGGACAAGAGCTTTCCGGTCGAGATCACCAACTGGTTTCGTCGCCACGTTCCCGACAGCGCGGTCGTCGTACGGCACACCGGCATGGCGCCCATCTATTATGGCGTCAAGGCGGGCGTGGGCGTCTCGCTGTTGTCGGATTTCCTGACAGCCGGTGACACGGATCTCGTCTGCTGCTTCACGCCACCGGAGTTCAGTCAGTCGGAAGTGTGGCTTCTCACCCATGATCGGCACAGGCAGACAGCACGCGTGCGCTCGGTGATGGCGTTTCTGGGGCGTTACTTCGACACGCTGAGGGCGCGGGCGCTTCCTGCAGATGCGCTCATGGCGCCGCAATCGCCCGCCAAAGCCCATCACGCGGCTTCAGATCAGAGCGATGTGCTTTAGGAGTTGGTGATGTTAACGCCGTGCGCCCGAAACCGCCGCGGACTTTCGCGCGAGATGCATCAACCCGGGCACGGATGCACCTAGGCGGCCGGCGCCCTGGATTCAGGATTTGGAGCGGTTGCGGGCGGCGCGGGCCTTGGTCACCGCGGCACGGGTCGTGGCGTTCTTGGTCGGCTTAGCCGCTGGCGTCTTGGCGGAGGCCTTGGCCGGTTTTTTCGCCGGCTTGGCCGATGCCTTGGTCTCCTTGGCCGCGGCCGCCTTTTTGGTGGCCGCGCCCTTCCTGGCCGCAGCCGAGCGCTTGGCCGCGGCGGTCTTTTCGGACGGGGCAGCGGTCTGCGCACGGGTGGTGCGCTTCTTCTTCGGTGTCAGCGCGTCGGAGACGCCCTTGATGACCGCCTTGACGATCTCGGTGATAAATCCAGCCATGGGAGCCTGCGGGAACCGGGGTTCAGTCGTCAGTTCGTCAATTCACTCGGGTATCGATGTCTGCAGGGCGAGGGCGTGCAGCACGCCGCCCATATTGCCCTGCAAGGCATTGTAGACCATCTGGTGCTGCTGCACGCGACTCTTGCCGCGGAAGCTCTCCGCGACGACTTCGGCGGCGTAGTGATCGCCGTCGCCGGCCAGATCGCGGATCGTCACCTTGGCGTCGGGGATGCCCGCCTTGATCATCGTCTCGATGTCGTTTGCGTTCATTGCCATGTGTGTCTCTCCGTTGCGCTGATCATTCCGCCGCTGGTGCGAGGGTGCCATCCATGAATGCAGGGAACCATGATTCATGGCTGTCGCGCAATCTCGACACAGCTATGTCGAAAAGCGAGCCGATCTTCAAGCTGGCGCCGGACACCGTCCCCAACTGGCGGAAGGGGACGCCCGCGCCTTCGGCGCTGACCATGACGTAGTTGGCGAGATCGGCGGGCACGGTGATCACGTAGCGGGCCTGGTCCTCGCCAAAGAGCAGTGCGTGCGACGGGCCCTGGCAGGCCGAGAGGTCGATGTCCATGCCGTGGTCCGAGGCCATGGCCATTTCGGCAAGAGCCAGCGCCAGGCCCCCCGACGACAGGTCGTGGCACGCGGTCGCCTGGCCGTTGCGGATCACCGAGCGGACAAAGTCGCCATTGCGGCGCTCCTCAAGCAGATCGACTTCGGGCGGCGGACCCTCCGCACGGTCGAGGCAGTCGCGCATGTAGATGGACTGGCCGAGATGGCTGCCGTCGCGGCCGATCAGGATGACCGAGTCGCCGGGATTGCCGGTGCCGATACGGGCCATCTGCGTCCAATCGGGGATCAGGCCGACGCCGCCGATGGTCGGCGTGGGCAGGATGCCCTCGCCATTGGTCTCGTTGTAGAGCGAGACATTGCCCGATACGATGGGGAAATCGAGCGCGCGGCAGGCTTCGCCGATGCCTTCGATCGCCTTGACCAGCTGGCCCATGATCTCGGGGCGCTCGGGATTTCCGAAATTGAGGTTGTCGGTCGATGCCAGGGGTTCGGCGCCGGTGGCCGTGAGGTTGCGCCAGCATTCGGCGACCGCCTGCTTGCCGCCCTCGAAGGGGTCGGCCTCGACATAGCGTGGCGTGACGTCGGACGAGAAGGCCAACGCCTTGGTGTCGTGACCCTCGACGCGGACAACACCGGCGTCGCCGCCAGGCAGTTGCAGGGAATTGCCCTGGATGAGCGTGTCGTACTGCTCCCAAACCCATCGGCGCGAGCAATTGTTGGCCGAGCCCACCAGCGTCAGAAGGGCCGCGCCATAGTCTTCCGGCTCGGCGACATCGGAGGCGGGGAGCGGCGAGAAGCGGCCCGGCTCGCGCCAGGGTCGGTCGTATTCCGGAGCCTGGTCGCCAAGATCCTTGATCGGAAGATTGGCGACTTCCTCGCCCTGATGCAGCACGCGGAAGCGCAGGTCGTCGGTGGTGTGGCCGACGATGGCGAAATCCAGGCCCCATTTGACGAAGATCGCCTTGGCCTCGTCCTCGCGCGAGGGATCGAGCACCATGAGCATGCGCTCCTGGCTTTCCGACAACATCATCTCGTAGGCGCTCATGTTGGCTTCACGCACGGGCACCTTGTCGAGATCGAGCTCGATGCCGAGGTCGCCCTTGGCGCCCATCTCCACCGCCGAGCAGGTGAGGCCTGCTGCACCCATGTCCTGGATGGCGATGACGGCGCCGGTCTGCATCAGTTCGAGGCAGGCCTCGAGCAGGCATTTCTCGGTGAAGGGATCGCCGACCTGCACGGTGGGACGCTTTTCCTCGATGGATTCGTCGAATTCTGCCGAGGCCATGGTGGCGCCGCCGACGCCGTCGCGGCCGGTCTTGGCGCCGAGATAGACCACCGGCAGGCCGACGCCCTTGGCCTCGGACAGGAAGATCGCGTCGGACTTTGCCAGACCCGCGGCAAAGGCGTTGACCAGGCAGTTGCCGTTGTAGCGGGCGTCGAACTCGACCTCGCCGCCGACGGTGGGAACGCCGAAGGAATTGCCGTATCCGCCCACACCGGCGACGACCCCCGCCACCAAGTGGCGGGTCTTGGCGTGGTCGGGCGCGCCGAAGCGCAACGCATTCATGGCCGCGATGGGACGGGCGCCCATGGTGAAGACATCACGCAGAATACCCCCGACGCCGGTGGCCGCGCCCTGGTAGGGCTCGATATAGGACGGGTGGTTGTGACTCTCCATCTTGAAGACAACGCAGTCACCGTCGCCGATGTCGACAACGCCGGCATTCTCGCCCGGGCCCTGGATGACGCGGGGGCCGGTGGTGGGCAGGGTGCGCAGCCACTTTTTCGAGGACTTGTAGGAGCAGTGCTCGTTCCACATCGCCGAAAAGATGCCCAGCTCGGTGAAGCTGGGTTCGCGTCCGATCAGGTCGAGGATGCGCTGGTACTCGTCCGGCTTGAGGCCGTGGGAGGCGATGAGGTCTTCGGTGATCGGAAAGGTGTTCGGGATGGTCATGGCTGCCGGGCCCTCTGGTCATGCGGGATGTGGGGGCTATAGCGCAATGCATCCGGCGATGGCACCCGGAATCTGCGCATTGAGCTGCTTCGCCCACGCAAATGTGGTCGGTCGGGCGGCATTCCAAGCCAGTCGGGTGACCGGCTACGAAAAACGAGGCACGACGACGCTGGTTCCGGGCGTTGCTGTGGCGCCGGGGCCCAGCTCCGGCGCGATGTTGTCGATGGTCAGGGGGTCTCCGCATTCGCTGCAGACAACAGTGGCGTGGGTATAGTGTCCGCAGCCCTTGTGCTTGACACGAAGCGGTGACTTGCCGGGCTCGATGCGCCAGCGCTCACCCCATTCGACCAGCGTGAGCAGCACGGGGACCAGTTCCTTGCCGGCGGTGGTGAGGAAATACTCATTGCGGACCGGTCGCTGCTGATAAGGCACGGCGACAATGATATCGTCCTCCACCATGGCCTTGAGCCTCGAGGTCAACAGATTGCGAGAAATGCCCAGATCGTTGGCCAGATCGTCGAAACGGTTAACCCCAAACCAGACATCGCGCAGGATCAAGCTCGTCCAAGCGTCCCCCATGACTGCCAGCGTGCGGGAAATCGAGCAGTTGATTTCTGCAAAACGAGACGTATTCATTTCTGATCCTAGTCGGTTCCGAAGTTGAACCCGTGGGCGCCGAAAGCATAAGGCATTGAGCAACCTTAGTTTATCCGCACTGGATAAATACAACAAGGGCCGATTGCCGGCAGAGGCAATCATTCGTCGCGCGCAACATTTCTCAGTGGGTTGTTTGATCCGCGCAGCACCCGCTTCTCGGAAGGAACATCACATGCATTCGCCAGCAGCACAAGGGACGCGCGTCGGGCGTGGAGTGATCGAAGCAGGCGCGGATGCCGGAAACGGGGTGAAACGAGGGTAGGGCGTCCAGCGGTCCGGATGCGGGCAGAACGCTCTTTCCGCACGGTGGGTCTCAGGCTGCGGCCCTGCAGTCCTTGCTGCCGCCGGCCCAGCGCGCCACATCGGCGTTGATGCGTGGCGCCAGCGCCGATTGCGCCAGCGGCCCATAGGTCTGGACAGAGCGGCCGCTGGCGGCAATGACGAGATTGGGCAGCGCCTGTGGCTTGCCGCGAGGCACCAGCAGCAGGCGCGGGGTTGCCGATGTGTCGAGTTCCGGCACGATGCCGTAGGCTGCGAAATCGGCATCCTTGAGCCAGCAGTCATGGGCGGACGAGTTGACCCGCTGCAGCAGCGCCACGGCCTGCGAGTGCGCGCTCGGCGCTCCGCCGGACGGCTTCGGGCCGGTGTTGCAGGCGGAAAGCATGAGTGCCGCCACCAGCGCCGGCAGGGCCAGCCGTCTCACGCGGCTGCGCCAAGCGCGGATTCGAAAAGGGCGCGACCGTCGATGCCGCCATGGGCTGCCTCGATCAGGTTTTCCGGATGCGGCATCAGGCCGAGCACATTGCCGGCCTTGTTGACGATGCCGGCAATGTCGTTGAGCGAGCCATTCGGATTGGTGCCCTCGGCATAGCGGAAGGCGACCTGGCCGTTGTCCTCGATGGACTTGAGCGTTTCCGGATCGGTGAAGTAGTTGCCGTCATGATGGGCCACCGGGCAGCGGATGACCTGGCCCTTGGCATAGCCGCTTGTGAACACCGTCTCGGCATTGCCGACCTCGAGCTTGATCTCGCGACATACGAATTTCAGCGACGCGTTGCGCATCAGCGCGCCCGGCAGCAGGCCTGCCTCGAGCAGGATCTGGAAGCCATTGCACACACCGATCACGCGCACGCCCCTGGCCGCCTTTTCGGCCACGGCGCGAATGACTGGCATGCGGGCGGCGATGGCGCCGCAACGCAGATAGTCGCCATAGGAAAATCCACCCGGAATGACGATGAGATCGATGTCGTCGGCGATCTCGGTCTCGGTCTGCCAGATGGTTTGCGGAGCCGCGCCGTTGATGCGTGTCAGCGCGGCGATCATGTCGCGGTCGCGGTTGAGGCCGGGGAGAAGGACGACGGCAGCTTTCATGGCGCAGGCTCGCTTTTGAAATGGGCGCGGTGGGTTGGCTTTAGCCGAAGTTCGCGGCAAATGCGATAGCCTCGAGCAGCGGTCCCGGGGAAAAAGCGGGCTGGCCCGCCCGGGAACGGAATACCGCCTCAGTGCACGCGCCACATCTCGATTCCAGGCCGGGTCTGGGCTACCAATCAAGACGAGCAGAAGCATTGCGCGGCGCGCCGATTCGGATCGCGCCGAGCCCTTCATGGTGCGAGGCCAAATGAGCGAACTACCCCCATTGACCATCGTCCGGTTCAGCGTCGATGATGTCTATGCCCACGAGGCCGAGCTCGGCCGGTTGATCCACGACTGCGTCCATGCAGGGGCATCGATCGGCTATGTGCTGCCCTATGAACTGGCCGACGGCATCGCCTTCTGGACGGGCAAGATCGCCAATTCGCTCGATGGGGGCAGGTTGGTGCTGCTGGTAGCGTTTCTCGACGGCGCCATCGTCGGCTCGGTGCAGCTCGATTACGACACCAACCCGAACCAGCCGCACCGCGCCGAGGTGCGCAAGCTGATGGTGCATCCCGACTACCGCCGCGAGGGGATCGCGCGCAAACTGATGCTGGCGATCGAGATGGAGGCGCGCAAGCTCAGTCGCACCCTGCTGACGCTTGACACCCGGACCGGCGACAGCGCCGAGCCGCTCTACGCCTCGCTCGGCTACAAGGTCTCGGGAGTCATTCCCGGCTATTGCATCGATGCCCACAGCGGCGAACTGGATTCGACCACGATCATGTACAAGCAACTGGTGTAAAAAGCGGGTCGAATGGCGACATTCTGGACATGGTTGGTGTGTTGGCATGATATGCCACCTATCAATGGAGAGTGCCATGGTGACGAGAAACCTGGTCCTGACCGATGCTCAATCGGATCTCGTTGAACGGCTGGTCGCTTCCGGCCGTTACCAGAATGCCAGTGAGGCCATACGCGCCGGTCTGCGGCTTCTGGAGCGGGAGGAGGCAGAAATTGGTGAAATCCGCCAGCGACTTGCCATCGGACTTGAACAGGCCCGGAATGGCGACCTGGCCGATGGCAGCGGTGCGGATGCCGTGCGGCGCGCATTTGCAGCGGCCAAACGGGATCAGTGATGGGCAGGTCTTGGCGCCTCACGCGCCAGGCAGAGACGTTGCTCATCGCGATTGCCCGTTGGACATTTGACAATATTGGCCCAGGTCAGGCGGACATCTATCAACAGGAACTGCTGGCGCGATGCGAGGCGATTGCTGATGGCACAGCGTTCCGCCAAAGCTGCAGCGAGTTCTTTCCTGGCGAGGTGGGTAAAGGGCACTGGTTTGCGAGGGCGGGCAGCCAGTTCATAGTCTATCTCGACGAGCCGGACAGCGTAACAGTTCTTGATTTTCAGCATTTGCGGGCAGACCTTCCGCAAAAGATCGCGGACTTGGCCGCTGCAGGAAAGCGCCGACCGTAGCTCCGCAAAAGCAAAACGCCCCGGCGGCTGGCGACGGGGCGTCTTGAGTGGGTAGCTGTCTGGCCGGCCGGGTCAGAGGATCTCGACGGAAAAATCCTCGATCACCTGGTTGGCCAGCAGTCTTTCGGCCATCGACTTGAGGTTGGCTTCGGCCTCCATGCGATCGGCGGTCTCCAGCGTCACGTCGAACACCTTGCCCTGCCGCACCGAGCCGATGCCGGAGAAACCGAGGCCGCCCAGCGCGCCCTCGATTGCCTTGCCCTGCGGGTCGAGAACGCCGTTCTTGAGCGTTACGGTCACGCGCGCCTTGATCATGTCGTTCAATCCTGCAGCTACTTGACGAGAACCGGACCGCTCGGGCGCGGGGTCTCGTTTTCATTCATGATGCCGAGACGACGGGCGACTTCCTGGTAGGCTTCGACCAGGTTGCCCAGGTCGCGGCGGAAGACGTCCTTGTCGAACTTCTGGTTGGTGTTGACGTCCCAGAGACGGCAGGAGTCGGGCGAGATCTCGTCGGCGACGACTATGCGCATCATCTCGCCTTCGAACAGCCGACCGCATTCGATCTTGAAATCGACCAGCTGGATGCCGACGCCCAGAAACAGGCCGGTGAGGAAATCGTTGACCCGGATGGCAAGCGCCATGATGTCGTCGATTTCCTGGGGGCTCGCCCAACCGAAGGCGGTGATGTGCTCTTCGGAGACCATCGGGTCGTCAAGCGCATCGGCCTTGTAATAGAACTCGATGATCGAGCGCGGCAGAACGGTGCCTTCCTCGATGCCGAGACGCTTGGCAAGCGAACCGGCGGCGATGTTGCGCACCACCACCTCGAGCGGGATGATCTCGACTTCCTTGATCAACTGCTCGCGCATGTTCATGCGGCGTATGAAGTGGGTCGGAATGCCGATGCGGTTGAGATGGGTGAAAATGTACTCGGAAATGCGGTTGTTCAGAACGCCCTTTCCATCAATCACATCATGCTTTTTCTTGTTGAAGGCAGTGGCGTCATCCTTGAAGAACTGGATGAGCGTGCCCGGCTCGGGGCCCTCATACAGAATCTTGGCCTTGCCTTCGTAAATGCGGCGGCGACGGTTCATGGGGATATCTCTGTCAATTCAGCCGGCTGAAGCCGCGGCAACTCGGCATTTTCGTTTGGGTTGTTGTTGGTTTGCCGTGGGTTTATCCGATCACAGATTGAATCACAACGCCGTTGTGGCTTCAGTCCCCTGAAATCGGGCCGGATGAGCGGCCGCGCATTGCACTATCGGCCGGGTTTTGTTTTAACGCTTGGATACCCATATAGGGGTAAGTGATTCATTGGCGGGGAGCCAAACCATGACTGATATGCGAGACCGTGAAAAAGCCTTCGAGAACAAATTCGCACATGACGAGGAATTGAAGTTCAAGTCCATGGCCCGGCGGAACAAGCTCCTGGGCCTGTGGGCGGCAGAGCTCCTGGGCAAGACCGGCGACGAGGCCGAGGCCTATGCCAAGACGGTGGTGATCGCCGATCTGGAAGAAGCCGGTGACGAGGACGTCTATCGCAAGGTCCGCGCCGACTTCGACGCCGCCGGTATCGACAAGTCGGAGCACCAGTTGCGCTCGAAGATGCTGGAGCTGCTGGGCATCGCCGTCGAGCAGATCCAGAACAGCTGAGCCTCTCACCGATAGGGTGCATGGACCGCTTCCGGCTTGCCGGGAGCGGTTTTTTGTGGCTCTCGCCGCGTTGGCATGATCCAATGCGTTCGCCGCGATGCGCCAGGCATCGCCATACGGGAGGACTGACATGAAACTGGCCAGGCGCTTGCGCGACGACGACATCCTGATGACAGCCTGGTCCGGGATACCGTCACCTGAACTTTGCGGAATTCTGGCCGGCAGCGGTTACGACATGGTGACAGTCGATATGCAGCATGGCGCTCATGCGGAAGCCTCGGCTTTCACCGCGGCGCTGCAGATCAGCCATGCCGGATGTCCGGCGGCGCTGCGCATACCCGTGGGTCGAAATGATCTCGCCAGCCGTGCGCTCGATGTGGGGTTCGAGGCGGTGATCGCGCCGATGATCAACACCGTCGCCGATGCCCAGGCCTTTGCCGACGCCATGAAGTATCCTCCGATGGGCGAGCGGTCCTGGGGGCCCGGCCAGGCGCTGCAGCTGCACAAGGAGCATACGCCGGCGAGCTACTTCGCCGCCGCCAATGGCGAGACGCTGGCCATCGCCATGATCGAGACCCGCACCGCGCTCGCGGCACTCGATGACATCCTCGCCATCGGTGGCATCGACGGGGTGTTTGTCGGGCCATCCGACCTGTCGATCTCCTGGTCGGGCGGGGAAGGTGTCGAGCCGGACCGGGATGACATGCGCCAGACGCTGGTCGACGTGGCCGCCAAGGCGCGAGGCGCCGGCAAGTTCGCCGCCATCTTCGCCGTCAATCCGGCGCGCTCACAGGAGTTCGCGTCGATGGGCTACCGGATCATTGCCGTCAACACCGACACCGCCACGGTCAAAGCCGGCGCCAAGGCCTTTCTCGACATGGCGCGCGGCTGATCTCCCTGGAACTGAACCGGCCGGCCCGCCCAAGCCACATTGCGTGAATTCAGCTTCACGCGATGTGGTCTTGCCCTCTTGGATCACGCGTTTCGCGATCCCGAAACGGCTGCATGCTCTCGCACGACATTCATCAGTCCGAACCGGTCAGCGGCGTGCTGAAGTCGTAGGACAGGGTCGCGGCGAAGCGCTCGTCCTCGTCATTGGCATCATGGTAGCGCAGGTCGAATTTGACGGAATCATCCATGAAGGTCTTCGAGAAACCGGCGTCCCAGGCGTATTTCGTGTAGCCAAGCTCCTCCGATCCGAACTCGGAGCCGACCTGGCCGCTGAAGGCGGTCTCCCACGGCAGGCCGCCGACTTCGATCTTGGCCGCCGACCAGTTGGTCTCGTTGGTCGGATCGTAGTAAAGCTCGATGCCGGGCGTGACGGTGTCGGTCACCGCATATGTGCCCTTGGCGTAGATCTCTCCGGAGACGGCGGAATCCTTGGTGTAGATGTAGCGGGCATAGCCGAGATCGAGGGAAAGAGCGCCGAAGGTCGGGCGAACGCCGCCGTAGAGGTCGATCTCGACATCCTTGACGCCGTCGAAACTCACATTGGATGCCCACGCGCCGAGATAAAACACATTATAGGATGTTTCCACGTAGCCCTGGAGGGCGGGCTCGTCCTCGGTCTGGGTGGTGCCGTGCGAGATGTAATTCGAGGTTAGTGCCAATCCGAATGCCAGGTCGATCCTGGACTGGACGGCGTCGGCACCTGGAGCATCCTCCGCGCGGGCGCTCGACAGGGAAGCAACGGCGAGGGCAGTTGCGCAGAGCAGAATGGCTGACTTCATGGTGGTCCCCAATGCGCCTGCAAATCAGGCACGTCTGCAAGAGAATCACAAAACAGAAGTCCTGCAAATACTTGCGGGGTCGCGCGGCGCGAATATTCCCGCGCTGTGGCTGATTTGCCATGAAAGGCCAGAAAAACCCCACTGTTTCTCGGGGCTTAGGCCGGAGCGGTGATGGCGAGCCGCCTCAGTTGGCCGGGTGGGCGAGCTTGGAAAGGAACTGGGCGAACACCATCGTGCCTTCGGGCCAGGGTCCATGACCCGATTCGGCGTTGAGATGGCCGGATTCGCCGGCGTCGATCAGCATCGAGCCCCAGGCATTGGCGATGTCGCCCGCATGCTCGTAGCTGCCGAACGGATCGTTTCGGCTCGCCACCACCAGGGAGGGAAACGGCAGGGGATCGCGCGGATAGGGACCGAACGTCATCAGGTGGCGCGGCCGGATCTTCGGATTGTCGACTTCGGGCGGGGCAACGAGGAAGGCGCCTGCGATGGGGCGCCTGAACTCCGGCAAGGCCTGGATGGCGGTGGCGACGCCGAGCGAGTGGGCGATGATCACCACCGGCCGTTCGGCCTCGTTGACGCATTCAGCCATGCGCCGGGTCCAGTCGGCACGCACCGGCTTTGACCATTCGTCCTGCTCCACGCGCCGCGCGGTGGAGAGCCGGTCCTGCCAGCGGCTCATCCAGTGCTCGGGCCTGGAATTGGTGTATCCCGGAACTATGAGAATATCGGCTTCAGCAACTTTCATGCGCTGCACCTATGCCGCTTCAGCGACCAATTCAACCCGCTCGATGCATGATCGCCGGTTTGTCGTGCTTGTGCCGACATTGGATCGACCTCGGCGGATCGGCGCGCGGGAATGGAACATCGATGATGGTATCAGGCTTCCGGGCAGCGGCAGGACGCAGCAGAATGCACAAGAGATGACCCCGGACCAGCGGCGGGATCCGGGGTCATCAGGTGCGCCGACCGGCGCTGCTATTGCTCCGGTGCGGCCGGTGCGGACCCGGTCATGGGCGCCGTATCCGCGCCAGTGTCATCCGGAACGGCAAGCGTTCCCGCGCCATCGGTCGGAGCCGGTGCGCTGATGCTGCCGGTGGTGCTGTTCGGATCGACGGTGCCGGTACCCGAGGACAAGAAGAAGAGGGCACCAAAGGCGATGACGGCGGCGCCGATGATCACCCAGACAAGGTTTCCACCGCCGCTGGGAGTATCGGCGACGTAACCGCGCCGGTTCTTCACTGTGTCATTTGAATTCGGAATGTCGCGATAGTCGGTCATGTCTTCCTCCTTCAGTGTTGGAATGACGACTATGCTTTCATATGGTGCCGCCATTGCGGCGGGGAAAATCACATATGGTTTCGCGGTGTCACAATCGGCCGCATTGCAGGGCCGAGCGGGGCGGAGCTCCACTGCGGCGCGGCAGCGCGTGACGGCCGGGAGTCGATGAGGCGGGTCCCATCGCGGCAAGTCTGCGGCGACCGTTCGGGACCGGGCCCAGCGGCGGCGTTCAGGCGGCGATTGCCGCTGCGGTCTGCGTGTCGCTCAGGCGTCGCCGAAGACGCGGCGGAAGATCGTGTCGACGTGCTTGGTGTGGTAGCCGAGGTCGAAGCGGTCGCGGATGTCGTCTTCGGAGAGATAGGCACGGACATCGCTGTCGGCGAGCAGTTCCTCCAGGAAATCCACCGAGGCGGCGCCCGCCTGCTGGTAGGAGTTCCACACCTTCATGGCGTTGCGCTGCACGAGACGATAGGCGTCCTCGCGCTGCGCGCCGGCCTGGGTGAGTGCCAGCAGGATGCGCTGCGAGTGCACCAGGCCGCCGAGCCGGTTCATGTTGGCGAGCATGCGCTCGGGATAGACAAGCAGCTTGTCCATGACATTGGTGAGGCGCGCCAGCGCGAAGTCCAGCGTGACCGTGGCGTCGGGGCCGATGTAGCGCTCGACCGAGGAGTGCGAGATGTCGCGCTCATGCCAAAGGGCCACGTTTTCCATGGCGGGAAGCGCATAGGAGCGGACCATGCGGGCAAGGCCCGTGAGGTTTTCGGTCAGCACCGGGTTGCGCTTGTGCGGCATGGCCGACGAGCCCTTCTGGCCGGGGGAGAAGTATTCCTCCGCCTCCAGCACCTCGGTGCGCTGCAGGTGTCGGATCTCGATGGCGACGCGCTCGACCGAGGAGGCGACGACGGCCAGCGTGGCGAAGAACATGGCGTGCCGGTCGCGCGGGATTACCTGGGTGGACACCGGCTCGGCTGTCAGCCCCATGGCTCTGGCGACATGCTCCTCGACTCGCGGATCGATGTTGGCGAAGGTGCCGACGGCGCCGGAGATGGCGCAGGTGGCAATGTCCTCGCGCGCCGCGATCAGACGGGTGCGGTTGCGGTCAAATTCGGCATAGGCCTGGGCAAGCTTGAGGCCGAAGGTCACGGGCTCGGCATGGATGCCGTGCGAGCGTCCGATGGTCACCGTGTCCTTGTGCTCGAAGGCGCGGCGCTTGATGGCGGAAAGCAGCGCGTCGAGATCGGCGATGAGCAGGTCGGCGGCTTTCACCAACTGCACATTGAAGCAGGTGTCGAGAACGTCCGACGACGTCATGCCCTGGTGGACGAAACGGGCGTCTGGTCCGATGAATTCGGCCAGATGGGTCAGGAAGGCGATGACGTCGTGCTTGGTCTCGCGCTCGATCTCATCGATGCGATCGACATCGAAAGTGACGCCGCCGGCCTTGTCCCAGATGGTCCTGGCGGCTTCCTTCGGAATGACGCCGAGTTCGGCCAGCGCGTCGGCGGCGTGGGCTTCGATCTCGAACCAGATGCGGAACTTTGTCTCGGGCGACCAGATGTCGGTCATTTCTGAACGGGAATAGCGCGGGATCATGGCAGTGTCCGTTTTTCGGGCGGCGGCTGCCGCAGGGCGTGATGGCAGGGGTCCTAGACCAAATCCCGCCGCAATGGAACGGTGGTGGCCGAATCAGGACGGGAAAACGCGCCGGCGAGTCGGGTCCGGGTGTCGGCGCGCGATCCCCAATGATGCAGCCAGCAGGAAGATCGCGCCCAGAGGAAGATAGAGCCGCATGCCGATGACGGCGAACTGGTAGAGTGCGGCGGCAGTGGTGAAGACAAGCTGGAGAAGCCACAGCCGGCTCGGGAACGGACCATGCCATTGCGCATAAAAATTCCGATAGACCACCGCGAAGATCAGCGCTGTGACGAGGACCGTCGCCAGCGACAGGCAGACGATGGCGGCGGCAAAGGCGATCTTGCCGGGACGGTTGCGGGAGAGGAAGCGGATCGCAAACAGCGCGAAGGGAAAGGCCAGCATGCCGCCGGCGAACCACAGCGCCGAAAGGCTCCAGTAATGGCTGGTCTGGGCGGCAATGTTGATCCATAGCGCCGCCTGCGCCGACAAGCCCATGGCGCCGCCCCAGCCTATGGCGCCGAACAGAGCGTCGCGCCAGGCCGGCCGTGCAAGCCGCAGCCTGCGGTACAATCCGTCATTGTCATTGGCTGCGCGGGGTCTGCGTTTCACGGGTCAGTTAAGCCTTCTGGTCACGGCGATCCAGCGGCCGTCCGCTCCCTCGAATCCGTGCGACCGGACCAGGATCAGGATCACATGGGTGGTGGAGCCGTCGGGATTGGCGTGGGTCAGGGCGCCTCCGAGCCGGTAGGATGTCGGACAGTTGCGGCTTGCCGGCACCGATGCGTCGTCCTGCAGGGTGATGGAAGCCAATTCGCCATCGGTCTCGGTCATCCGGAGCTTGAAGCCGACGGACTCCTCGCCAAAAGCGGCGCAGCCGGCGCTTGCCGGCAGCGGCTTCTCGCTCAGCTGCACCTTGTAGGGGCCACCGGGGAAGGGCTCCATGGCGAAGCTCGTGTAGCTGAGTTCGAGGCCGTTGGAGCGCAGTTCGGTGGCGGGCTGGTAGGCGGCGAAAATGCCGGGATTGTCGGAAAGGCCGGCGGCGAGCGCCGGGCTCGTTGCCGCGGCGGTGGCGCGGGCATCGGCCAGCGTCGCGGTGTCGTCATCGATCCGAACGCGGACGGGAGGCGCGGCATAGGAATCAGTGGACGTGTTGATGAAGTACCGGTTGGCATAGGGGAAGCCGGAGCCGTCCTGAACCCCGAACTCCTCGAAGCCGAACACCGTGCCGTCGGCCGAAAAGCCGAGCGGGCGGAACTCGGCGAAATCACCTGCGCGCCCCGTGGTGGCCGAAAGACACAGCAAGACCGGCGCGGCGACAAGCAGGCAGGCCTTGATGATCTGGCGAAGCGGGGTCATGGGCACCTCAGGAGCCGGATGCGGCATTGGCGTTCGGATCGGCTTCCGACTGGGCGATCCCATGAATGAAGATGGGCCATCCTGCCCATTGCGCAAGTGGCTGCGAGAGGACCCGCACCAGGCCCTGCCGACATGGAACGGGCGTAGCATTGCGCCGCTCCGCGCACAACCGCTTCAGCGGCGCGCTCATGCAGTCAGCGAGGACCAGACGGGCATCACGTCTCCGTCGGCCGGCGTGGCGGCGTGAACGCCGCGCGCGATGGCGCGCGAGAGCGCCGACGCGGAGGCGGCGCAGAGATCGAGGAATTCGTTGGTGTCGGGTTTGCGGTGGGAGGCGCCGGTGGCGAGTGCGAACACCAGGTCGCCGTCAAACGGGGTGTGGCTGGGCCAGATGGCGCGGGCAAGACCGGCATGGGCGGCGATGGCCAGTCGTTTGGTCTCTGACTTGGACAGCACCGCATCGGTGGCGACGACGGCAATCGTCGTGTTGGCCCCGCCGCGGTCCAGGTCGCGGAACTTGATTCGCAATGCCACGGCGTCGGCAGGCATCGGCGAAGGCCAGCCCAGGCCGCCGAACTCGTCACCGAGTTCGAAGGGCGCCGCCCAGAAATTCCGTGTGTCGCCGACCGTTGTGGCGCCCATGGAATTGACCGCCACCAGGGCTCCGACGGTGTGGCCCTGGGCGGTGATGGCCGAGGCCGAACCCAGACCGCCTTTCAACGAAGCGGTGAGTGCGCCGGCGCCGGCGCCGACGCTGCCGAGCTCGAACTTCCGGACGGCGGCAACGGCGGCTGCGTGCCCGAGTTCGCGGTATGGCGGATACCGGCCCCAGTCCTTGTCGCCGCCATTGAGGAGATCGAACAGGATGGCCGCCGGCACCAGCGGAATGCGCTGGTCGCCGACGGCGAATCCGCGGCCCTGTTCGCGCAGCCAGGCTTGAACGCCGGAGGCAGCATCGAGACCGAAGGCAGAGCCGCCCGACAGCACGATGGCGTTGACGGTCTCGACCGTGTTGTGCGGCTCGAGCAGGTCGGTCTCGCGGGTGCCAGGCGCGCCGCCGAGCACCTGCACCGCCGCAGTGGCGCCGGCATCGCAGAGCACCGCGGTCACGCCGGACTTGAGTCCGATATTTGTGGCGTTGCCGACGGTGAGGCCGGCGACGTCGGTGATGAGGTTGAACTGGCCCTTGCGCATCATTGGCTGCGGTTGTCGCTTTCCGCCGCCTGACGGGGGCTGATGCGGTGGAAAGCGCCGTCGCGCCATTCCGCCAGGGTGAAGCCCGGTTCCCGGCGTTCGCCCTGCTCGTTGAAGCTTACGGGCCCGATGGCCGTGGCAAAGCGCCGGTCGAGCAGGAACTGGGTGATGGAGGTGTCGTCGAAGCGCATGCGCGAGGCGGCGGCGCCCAGGATGTCGGCGGCGGCATAGGCGGGAACGCGCAGGCCTTCGGCAATCAGGCCGAGACTGGCCAGGCTGGCGCGGGCTTCCTCGGCCGACGCGCCGACAAGATACTGGGAGGCGACGATGGCGAGTGTGCCTTCCGGCAGCGGATTGTCGCCGCGGGCGGCGTAAAGCGCGTCCCCGCCCATGAAGCGCAACCCCACGCCCTGTTCCTTCGCGTCGCGGGCGATGATGGCGAGGTCGGATCGTTCGCCGCCGACAAAGACGCGGCTGACGCCGGCGGCCTTGAGACGACGGACGAGGCTCGGCTGGCGTTCCTGGCCCGGCCGGTAGTTGTCGACGAAGGATGGCTTGAGGCCGCGGCCTTCCAGCGTCGTGCGGACCGCCTCGGCCAGTTCGCGGCCCTCGATGGTGCCGTCCTCGATGATGGCGAAAGGCTTGTCTGCCCAGAGGGTGAAGATGGCGTCGGAGGCCACCTCGGCTTCCTCGCCGGCGCGCGGGGCCAGGCGGAAGAAGCTCCAGCCCAGCCGGGCGGCCTCCTCCGAAATGATGTCGGCGCGGACGCTGAGCGTCATCACCGGTATGCCTTCCGCCGACAGCACGGGCAGGGCCGCGGCCAGGCTCTCGGTGCAGACGAAGCCGACGATGATGTCGACGCCCGCCTCGCTCATCGCCGCAGCCGCATCGGCGCCGCTGGCCGCGGTGCAGTCGTCATCGCCTTCAACGGTGTCGGCGAAGATCCCCGGATTGGCGAGTTCCCAGGCGGTGAACGCCTCGCGCGCCTGGGCGCCGAAGGCCGCGAAGGGGCCCTGCTGCGGAATCACCAGCCCCACATGGAGCTGTCTCGCATGGGCAAGGCCGCCCGAAAGCAGCAGGAAGACAGCCAGGAGTGTGCGGAGCATGCGATCTTATCCTTGTCGGCGTCCGCTGGTTTTAGAACGGCGAGGGGCTTGATTCCAAGCGAAATCCGCCGTTTCGCGGCTCGCGGACAGATCGGTGCCGGTTAAAGTGGGCGAACGGGGTTTCAGATTTCCTTATTCTTCTTATGTAATGGAAGAGGGACGATTCCGGCAATGAGGCGCATGCGTGTTGAACAGGCGATCCACAGACCCAAAGCACTACCGTGACGCCATGGCGCGTTACGCCGGCCATGTGCAGCTGGCAACCACCGCCCTGGACGGTCTGCGGCGCGGGGTCACGGTGACGGCGGCCTGCTCGGTTTCCGACAATCCGGGGATCGTTCTCGTCTGTCTCAATGCCTCCAATCCCAAGAACGCGCTGTTTCACGAATCCGGGATCTTTGCTCTCAACAGCCTGACGGCCGACCAGGAAGCGCTGGCAAACGCCTTTTCGGGGCTCAATCATCTCGATGTCGATGAGCGATTCGCGCGTGCCAAATGGGACACGATCGCCACGGGCGCGCCGACCCTCGTCGATGCCGCGGCGGTGTTCGACTGCCGGCTGATCGATTCGAAGTCGATGGCCACGCACACGGTGCTCTTCGGCGAAGTGATCGGCGTCCGCATCGGCGAGCCCGCGCCGGCGCTCGTCTATCTGGACCGGGGCTATCACGCGCTGTAGGTTCGGCCCAACCACATCGAACGCCGGAGTCATCATGCCCGAGAGATCGCACGCGCTGCCGCAATCCATCGACGAAACACAGGCGATGCTGTCGGCCGGCGACTACGTGGCGGGGCGGGCGCTGGCGACCGTGCTGTTCCTCAGCCTGAGGATGAAGCGGCCGCTGTTTCTCGAGGGCGAGGCCGGCGTCGGCAAGACCGAGATCGCCAAGGTGCTGGCCAAGGCGCTCGACCGCCCACTGATCCGGCTGCAGTGCTATGAAGGCCTGGACGTGTCCTCGGCGGTCTATGAATGGAACTACCCGGCGCAGATGCTGGAAATCCGGCTGGCCGAGGCCACCGGCGTGGGCGATCGCGACGCGATCGAGCGCAACATCTTTTCCGAGCGGCACCTGATCCGCCGACCGGTGCTGCAGGCACTCGAGGGTACGGGCGGCAGGGCGCCGGTGTTCCTGATCGACGAGCTCGACCGCACCGACGAGGCCTTCGAGGCGTTCCTGCTGGAAATCCTCTCCGACTACCAGGTGACCATTCCCGAACTCGGCACCATCAAGGCCGAGGAACCGCCGATCGTCATCATCACCACCAACCGCACCCGCGAAATCCACGATGCGCTCAAGCGCCGCTGTCTCTATCATTGGGTGGATTACCCGACGGCGGATGTCGAGTTGGAAATTGTCCGCCGCAAGGCGCCGGGCTGCAGCGCGGATCTGTCCGAGCAGATTGTGGCCTATGTGCAGAAGCTCAGGCAGATGGATCTCTTCAAGAGCCCCGGCGTTGCCGAAACCATCGACTGGGCCACGGCGCTCACCGAGCTTGACCGGCTGGCGCTGGATCCCGAGACGGTGTCGGACACGATCGGCACGCTGCTCAAATACCAGGACGACATCGCCCGCATCCAGGGCAGCGCCGGGGCCAAGCTCCTGAGCGATGTGAAGGCCGAGCTGGCCGCGGCCGAGTGATGGTTGAGGCGGCAACACCGGTTGGTGGCCGGACCGAGCCGGAAGTGGTGGTGGACGGGCGGCTGGCCGACAATATCGTGTTTTTCTCCCGTATCCTGCGTAAAGCCGGCATGAAACTGGGGCCGGCTTCGACGCGAGACGCAGTCGATGCGGTGCGGATCGCCGGCATCGGCAGCCGCGAGGAATTCTACTGGATACTGCATTCGGTCTTCGTCAAGCGGCGCGAGGACCGCGCGGTATTCGATCAGGCGTTCCGGCTGTTCTGGCGTTCGCGCGATCTGGTCGAGAAGATGATCGCTATGTTTTCGCCGGTGGCGCCCGACAACCGCGAGAAGGAAAAACTCAAGGCCGGCGAGACCCGGGTGAGCCAGGCGCTGTTCGAAGGTCGCGAGAAGAATCGACCGCCGGAGGAAAAACCGGAGATCGAAATCGATGCGCGCCAGACCAGTTCCGGCAACGAGGTGCTGCGCAGCCAGGATTTTGCACAGATGACGGCGTCCGAGCTGGCCGAGGCCAAGCGCGCCATCGCCCGGCTGACGCTGCCATTCGACCAAGTCGAGACGCGACGCTACCGGATGAGCCCGTCGGCGGCGCGAATCGATCCGCGGGCGACGATGCGGGCTGCGATGCGCACCGGTGGCGATCTGATCCTGCCGCGCTTCCGCAAGAAGCGGAAGGTGCATCCGCCGCTGGTGATTCTCGCCGACATTTCCGGCTCGATGAGCCAGTACACGCGGATCTTCCTGCATTTCATGCATGTGCTGAGCGAAAACCGGCGCGGTGTGCACACCTTCCTGTTCGGCACGCGGCTGACCAACATCACCCGGCAGATGCGCAACAAGGACCCCGACGAGGCGGTCGACCAGTGTGTCGGCTCAGTGCGCGACTGGTCGGGCGGCACCCGCATCGGCGAGGCGCTCAACGAGTTCAACCGGCTGTGGTCGCGGCGCGTGCTGGGGCAGGGCGCCATCGTCATCCTGATCACCGACGGGCTGGAGCGCGATTCCATTGATGCGCTCGATGCAGAGATCGACCGGCTGCACCGTTCCTGCCGGCGGCTGATCTGGCTCAACCCGCTGCTGCGTTTCGACGGTTTCGAGGCGCGCGCCCGCGGTGTGCGCAGCATTCTCGGTCATGTCGACGAGTTCCGCGCCGTGCACAATATCGAGGCGATGGCTGATCTGGTGGCAGCGCTTGGCGACAGCCGTACCCATGACGCCGATCCGCGCCGCTATCTCGCGGGGACCTTGTAAGCGGGTGGCGGCAGGCGCCATATACAACGAGCAGACCATTCGGGAGGCCGAGATGACGACCGAAACCAATCTTGAGACACTTGATCCGCTGGCAACGGCGGAAAGCTGGATGCTCGCCGGCCGCGACGTGGCGGTGGCCACCGTGGTGGAGACGTGGGGCTCGGCGCCGCGCCCGGTGGGAAGCCATCTGGTCATCGACGCTGAGGGAAATTTTGCAGGCTCCGTCTCGGGCGGCTGCGTCGAAGGCGCGGTGATCAGCGAGGCGGCGGACGTGATTTCGAGCGGCGAGCCGCGCATGCTCGATTTTGGCGTCGCCGACGAAACCGCATGGCGCGTGGGCCTATCCTGCGGCGGCCGCATCCGCGTCTATGTGGAGCGTGTCGGCTGATGGACCCGAATCTGCTCAAGAAACTCAATGCGGCCCGTCGCGAACGCAAGGCGGTCATCGCCGTCACTGATCTTGGCGACGGACGCGACCGGCTGGTGCACAAGGGCGATGCGGTGGCGGGCGATCTCGGCGCCGCGCTCGAGGCGGCGTTCCGCACCGGCAAGTCCGGACTGGCCTCGGTCGAGGGGCGCGAGTTCTTCCTCAATGTGCATGTGCCGCCGGCCCGGCTGGTGATCATCGGGGCGGTGCACATATCCCAGGTGCTCGCGCCGATGGCGCGAATGGCGGGGTTCGACGTGCTGGTCATCGACCCGCGCACGGCCTTCGCGACGCCTGAGCGGTTCGAGGGCACGGATCTGGCGGACGACTGGCCCGAGGATGCGCTCAAGGAGCGGCCGCTGGACGCCTTCACCGCGCTGGTGGCCGTTACCCACGACCCGAAGATCGACGACTTTCCGCTGATTGAGGCCCTGCGGGCGGGCTGCTTCTACATCGGCGCGCTGGGCTCGAAGAAGACCCATGCAAGGCGGGTCGACAGGCTCGGCGAGGCCGGTCTTGCTGCCAGCCTGATCGGTCGGATCGCGGCCCCGATCGGGCTGGACATCGGTGCGGCCAATCCGCCGGAGATCGCGGTGGCGATCCTGGCCCAGGTGGTCGCCGCGCTGCGCCAGCGGACTCCTGCTGCTGTGCCGGCCCGGGACGAGGCGTAAGGTGCGTTTCGGACCGCTGCCGCTCGCAGATGCTTCAGGCGCCATTCTGGCCCATTCGCTCTCTGTCGGCGACACCCGACTGAAGAAGGGACATGTGCTCACCGGCGCCGAGATCGCCATTCTCGCCGCGGCCGGCCAGACCGAGGTGATCGCGGCGGTGCTTGAACCCGGCGATGTCGGGGAGGACGCCGCCGCTGCGGCACTGGGGGCGGCCTTTGCCGGCGACGGAATTCGCGCGGCGGCGGCCGCGACCGGGCGCGTCAACCTGCATGCGGGACATGCGGGCCTGTTCCGGGCCGACCGCGGACTGGTCGACGCCTTCAACGCCGTCGATCCCGCCATCACCTTCGCCTGCCTCAATGACCGCTCGAGCGTCGCCCGGGACGACATGGTGGCGACCATCAAGATCATTCCTCTGGCGGTGTCCGGCGCATCGCTGGCCAGGGCCGAGGCGGCGATTGCCGCCCGGGGCCTTGCCGCCGTGCGGCCATACCGGTCGGTGCGCGCAGGCCTGGTGGCAACCGAACTTCCGACGCTGAAGCCCGCGGTGATGGACAAGACGCGCGACCTGATCGCGGCACGGCTTTCGATGTCCGGATCGGACCTGGTCGAAGAAGTGCGGGTGCCCCACCGCGCGGAAGCGGTGGCGGCGGAGATCCGCCGCATGGCGGAAAGCCTCGATCTCGTCGTCGTCTTCGGCGCTTCTGCCGTGACCGATGGCGCCGACGTGATCCCGCAGGCAATCCGCGATGCCGGCGGCGTGGTCGAGCGCGTCGGCATGCCGGTCGATCCGGGCAATCTGCTCGTGCTCGGCTCGGTGGGCCGGGTGCCGGTGATCGGCGCGCCGGGCTGCGCGCGCAGCCCGAAGGAAAACGGTTTCGACTGGGTTCTGGCGCGGATACTCGCCGGAGAGACGCCCTCCTCGGCGGACATGGCAGGCATGGGCGTTGGCGGATTGCTCATGGAGATTCCCTCGCGGCCGCAGCCGCGACAAGGCAAGCGCGCCAGGACCGCAGGCGGGGTGGGTGTCGTGCTTCTGGCCGCGGGACGAGCGAGCCGCATGGGCGAGGGCGCCGGCCACAAGCTGCTGGCCGAATTCGACGGCGAACCCCTCATCCGGCGCATGGCGCGCACGGCGCTTGCGTCGGGCGCCGGCGGGACGGTGGTGGTCACCGGTCATCGTTCCGAGGCGATCGCCTCGGCCCTCGAAGGCCTTAAGCTGACCATCGTCCCCAACCCCCGCCACGCCAGCGGCATGGCGTCCTCGCTGAAGGCCGGTGTGGCCGCGCTTCCCCCGGAGGCAGGCGGCGCGCTGATTTTGCTCGGCGACATGCCGGCACTGACCTCGGACCATCTCAACATGCTCATCGCCGCGTTTGCCGACAGCGGCGGCGAGAACATCGTGCGCGCCTGCGACGGCGAACGCCGCGGCAATCCGGTGATCCTGCCGCGCAAGGCCTTCGCCGCGCTCACCCTGCTTGACGGCGATGTCGGCGCCCGGGCCATCATCGACGCCGGTGCCTTTCCGGTGCTCGATGTCGAAATCGGACCGGCCGCACGGCTCGACGTGGATACGCCGGATGCGGTGCGCGCTGCCGGCGGCGTGACGGAAAGCGGAGCGCCCCGCCATGAACAATGACGCCATTCTCGACCTGTTCTCGAGCCTCGGCCCCGTCACCATCAAGCGGATGTTCGGCGGCAAGGGCATCTATCATCAGGGCCGGATTCTCGCGATCGAGTACCAGGGCGACATCCTGCTCAAGGCTGATGCGGTGTCCGGACCGGCCTTCGCCGAGGCAGGGGCGGTA
The DNA here is from genome assembly GCF_003182275.1 of Hoeflea marina. Lineage (GTDB taxonomy): Bacteria > Pseudomonadota > Alphaproteobacteria > Rhizobiales > Rhizobiaceae > Hoeflea > Hoeflea marina. Next base: position 1,170,206 of record NZ_QGTR01000001.1, on the reverse strand, counting down.
CAGTGGACCTATGACGGCAAGGGCAAGCGGGTGGCGATGCCGTACTGGTCGATCCCCGACGCCGCCCTCGATGATCCGGACGAACTCGCCGCCTGGGTCGCCCTTGCATGGCAGGCGGCGCTGAGGGCGAAGACTTAGCGATTGCGGGGCGCATGGACGGGGACGGGTTCGCGGAATCGAAACGGCCGCGGCTTGGTCAGCCGCGGCCGTTTGAATTCGTGCTACCGACCGTCAGTCGGGTCAGGTCCGAACCGAATCGGCTCAGATGACGCCGCTGACCATCATGAAGGCGGGAATCTCGTCGCCGAAGCCGACAGGTGACGGCTCGCGGTCGGAATTGTCGCGACCGCCGCGACGCTGGCGATGCCGGTCGTCATTGGCATGGTGGTCGTGCGGCGCTGCCTGGTGATTGGCGGGGCGGTTGCGTTCGCGGACCGGGGTTTCATCGATCCGGACCGGCGCGGAGACGACAGGCTGCGCGGCGGCTGACGGATCCTCGTTGGCATTGGCGGCCATGGCTGCAACCGGCACTGCAGTTTCAGCTGCTGGCTGGGCGGCAGCGGGTGCTGCCGCGGCTTCGGTCTTCGCCTTGCCGGAGCGCCGGGCGCGGGCCGGCCTGGCCTTGACCTCGGTGTTGTCATCCACGGCGACGGCTTCGACTGCTGCTTGCACGGGTTCCGCTTTCTTTTCCTGCTTCTCGGTGGACTTGCCACCACGACCACGGCCACGCTTCGGCTTGTCATCCTCAGCGTCGGGCACAACCATCTCGTTGAGCCACTCGATCTTCATGCCGAGCAGAGATTCGATGGCATCGACATATTTACTCTCGCGACGTGTCGCCAGTGTGAACGATGCGCCCGAGCGGCCGGCGCGGCCGGTGCGGCCGATGCGGTGGATGTAATCCTCCGCGTGGGTGGGAACGTCGAAGTTGAAGACGTGGCTGACATCGGGGATGTCGAGGCCGCGGGCGGCGACATCGGAGGCCACCAGCAGGGTGATCTCGTTGTCCTTGAAGCCCTGCAGCATGTTGGTGCGCGAGCGCTGGTCCATGTCGCCATGCAGCGCGCCGACCGAGAAGCCGTGGCGCTCGAGCGAGCGGAACAGGTCGGCGACGTCCTTCTTGCGGTTGCAGAAGATGATGGCGTTCTTCAGGTCCGTCTGGGCGCGGATGAGGTCACGCAGGGTCTCGCGCTTCTCGAAGTCCTTGCCCGAGCAGGAGACCAGGCGCTGGGTGACGGTGAGGGCCGCCGAGGAGCGCTTTGCTGTCTCGATGCGCGCCGGGTTCTGCAGGAAGCGATCGGCCAGCTTCTGGATCTCCGGCGGCATGGTGGCCGAGAAGAAAAGGGTCTGGCGGGTGAAGGGGATCAGCTTGACGATGCGCTCGATGTCCGGGATGAAGCCCATGTCGAGCATGCGGTCGGCCTCATCGATGACGAGGATCTCGACGCCCGTCATCAGCAGCTTGCCGCGCTCGCAATGGTCGAGCAGGCGGCCGGGCGTGGCAATGAGCACGTCAGCGCCGCGCTCGAGCTTGCGGTTCTGGTCGTCAAAGGAGACGCCGCCGATCAGCAGGGCGACGTTGAGCTTGTGGTTCTTGCCATATTTTTCGAAATTCTCGGCCACCTGGGCGGCCAGTTCGCGCGTCGGCTCTAGAATCAGAGTGCGCGGCATGCGGGCGCGGGCGCGCCCGTTCTCGAGCAGGGTCAGCATCGGCAGAACGAACGAGGCGGTCTTGCCCGTTCCCGTCTGCGCGGTGCCGAGGATGTCGCGGCGCTCGAGCGCCGGCGGAATGGCACCTTCCTGGATCGGCGTCGGTATCGTGTAACCGGCATCGGTAACAGCGGAAAGGACTTTTTGGCTCAAGCCAAGGTCAGCAAATGTGGTCAATTGTGCGTGGTTTCCGTTTTCGGAGCGTGCGAAAATGCACGAGATGGCCCGTTTCTGGCCAGCCCGATGCCGCCGAATTAGTCTTTATACCTCGATAAGTCAAGGTGAACCGGGCCCAGACGGCGATGCCGGTTAACAAGCCGCACCGCTTTTCTCCGGCCTGTCACGATGGTCCCTGCGCGGCCGCCGGGAACGACCCATGTTCCGCCGTTGCTGCAGACATGGTCCGGTGTGGATGGCGAGCCTTCGCGCTGCAGCACCAGCGCCGGTGCCTGTCAGGAATCGGAGAGCAGCGGCATCAGCTTGCGGGCCGTCTTGAGAAACCGGGAAGGGTCCATGGCCTCGCCGTCGCGCCGGATCTCGTAATGCAGATGCGGCCCGGTCGAGCGGCCGGTGTTGCCGGATGCGGCGATCGTCTCGCCGGCGGTGATCTGGTCGCCCACCTTGACGCGGATCTTGGACAGATGGCCGTAGCGCGTGGTCAGTCCCTCGCCATGGTCGATTTCCACCATGTTGCCGTAGCCGCCGCTGCGGCCGGCGGTGATGACGCGGCCTGCGCCGGTGGCATGGACCGGGGTGCCGATGGCGACGCGAAAGTCGATGCCGCCGTGGAAGGCCAGGCGGCCCAGAAACGGATCCCGGCGGTTGCCGAAGACGCTGGTGATCTTGGCGCCGGGTGCCGGAATCGACACGGGCAGTGTCTTGGCATGCCGGCGCACCATGTCGAGATGATTGAGCGCCTCGTCGAGGTCGTCGAGCGAGGTCTCGAAGGCCTGGGGATCGTTCGGGCGGATGAACGGGCCGCCTTCGGCCGTGTCTTCAACCTTCGCCACCGGCAAGCCGACGGACTGGATCAGGCTGTTGATCTCGCTGGCGGTCTCGGAGGCATCGGCGGCCAGGCCCTGAATCTTCTCGATCTGGTCGCGTTCAATGGTCTTGAGCGAGAGGGTGACATTCGAGAAGATGCGGTCGGCGCGCTCGCTCGCGGTTTCAACGCTCGTCCCGGCGGCGGCGTAGGCGGTCGGCTCGAACCGGCTGGTCAGCGGATCGGAAGTCACGACCGAGTTTTCTGCCAGATCGGCCAGCCGGGCGCGCGGCGCGACGGGCTCGTTCATGGCCTCCGTCCCGGGCTTCCGGGTCGGAATGGGAACGGCGCCGGCGGAACTGGCGCGTTCGAGCAGCGGCCCGAGACGACCATGGCGGGTCGACAGGGTGTTCTGGCGCTCGATCAGCTTGGCGACCTTTTCCTCCATCAGTTGCTGGTCGAGCAACTGGCGGCTGGTGATGCGGTCGACCTGCGACCTGAGCGAGGCGATGCGGTCTTCATAGGCATGCTGCATGCGGGCCTGACGGGCCATGGCTGCGCCGATGAGGTCGTCGCGCAGCACCAGGTAGGTGGTTGCGGCCAGATAGCCGATGGCCATGACGCCGAGCACGGAAATGCCGAGACCCGTCAGCCAGGGGCGGACGGTGATATGGCGAACCCGGTCGCCACTGGCAAAAATGATCGTGTGCTGCTTCGGCTTTCTGCCGAATACGCGACTGTTTTGCCTCTGCGACACCCAGTAACCCTCACTGCAAATGCATTCATGACTGAGGGCCGATTACACAATGTTAAGGTTAATAAAGCTTTGACTGTCCGACAGGAAAGCCATGTTGCCGCCAGATAAGACGACGTGCGCCGCTTTGGCGGCCGGTGCCCGCGGCGGGCCCGGTCCGGCCGGGCGCGGCCGGCGCCCGGAATGAGCCCTCAGCGCAAGGGCGTTCAGAGGCCCTTGACGGCCTCGAGCACGGCGGCCGCGTGACCGGGGACCTTCACCTTGCGCCAGATCCTGCGGATCGCGCCCTTGCCGTCGATCAGGAAGGTGGATCGCTCCACGCCCATGTATTTGCGTCCATACATGCTTTTTTCCTGCCAGACGCCATAGTCCGCGAGCGTGCCCTTGTCTTCGTCGGCGCCGAGGATAATGCCAAGCGCGTGCTTGCCGATGAACTTGTCATGGGCCTTCACCGTGTCGGGCGACACGCCGACCACTGTCGCTCCCGCCGCCGCAAACTCTGCGGAAAGCGCAGTGAAATCAATCGCCTCGACCGTGCATCCGCTGGTGTCGTCCTTGGGGTAGAAATACAGCACCAAAGTCTTGCCGGAAAAGTCGCCCAAGGCCACGGTTCCGCCGCCATCGCGTGGCAATGCAAATGTCGGTGCCTGCATTCCCTCGTCAAGTTCGCTCATTGAACAACCTTTCTGTGCCGGGGTGGCCGAAATCGGGTGACCGCGTCAAACGGCGATATATATTCCAGCGGCATCCGTCCAACGGAATCATGTCAATTTGCGGAGAGACAGCCAGTCCGATGCCAGAAACGCCGATCGAAGAGGTCTGGTTTGACAAGCGCGATATCGTTTCGCTGCATGAATTGCCATCGGCGCAGGCGCATGATCCGATCATCGTGCAGGCCCATCACGGGGGGCAGGGCGGCGGCCATCTCAGGCGCCTGACCGGGTTCATCCTGGGGTTGGCCGCGTTGTTGGCCATCGTCCTGGGCGGCCTTTTCATCGTCATCGAGCGCGGTTGGGCCGATCAGTTCATCTATGACCGCGCAAGGCTCGCATTGGCCAAGGCCGTGGGCCCCGACTACGTCACGGAGTTGAGTTCGGCCGTGGTGCGGGTTACGCCCCGCGGACGTCTGGCGCTTGAGGCCCGCGGCGTCACCATCACTCCGGCCGATCCCGCCGGCCAGCCGACCAGAGCTGCGAGGGTCCGGCTGGTGCTCGAACCCATGGCGCTCGCCACCGGCGACATCGAGGTGGCGTCGATCGAGATTTCGGGCATTGCAGTGACGGCGCCGCAGGGGCGCAGCTTCCAGCTCAGCAATTTCTCCGGATTGCGCATCGACGCGCTCGAGGGGCTCGTGGAAAGCGCCTTCGTCACGCTCAACATGCTGGCGCGGACGATCGACGCCCGGCAGACCCGGCTGATGAAAGTGACCGACCTGACGGTTGCCGGTGTCGGAGAGCCCTTGCAGGTCAGGGAGGCGACGCTCACCCGGGCGGCCCATGGCGGGCTCAGGATCGCCGCGCAGGTGAGCCAGGGCAGCCGCATGTTCGCCCTCGACGCCCAGGCCGAGGGCGATCCGGGCGAGAGCAGCCTGTCCAGAATCGCGGGCACGGTCGATGGACTCGACGTCGATTTCGATTTCGGTGAACTGGAGGATCGAAAGTTCGGCGCGCTGACCACGGTGGGACTGACGTTTCGGGCCGAGCGCGCAGGCCCCGAAGCGGACCCAGTCCTGGAGATTTCGGCCCAGGCCAGCCCGGGGACGCTGACGATGGGCGGCATCGCCTCCGAACTGGTCAACGCCGAGCTGAACCTGTCCTATGTCGCCAGTGCGCGCAAGATCGAGATCATGCCGTCGCGCATCACCGTCGGCGATACCGTGCTGCCGTTCACCGGCGGCTTGATCGACAATGACCGGCTGCCCGGCGCCAAGGGCGAGGGCATTGCATTCGATCTTGTCGTCAAGAACGGGGTCGCCGCGCCCGGGGATTCGGAGGACCTGCCGATCCGGTTCGATGCCAAGGCGTTCGGTCGCTTCCTGCCGTTGGAAAACCGGATCATTGCTGACGAACTGGCGGTCGTGGCCGGCGCCGGCAGCGTCATCGGCTCGGCGTCGTTCGGCTTTGTCCAGGGCAAATCGCCGGAAATCAATCTCTATGCGGAGACGGCGCGGCTGCCCACCGCGGCGGCCCGCCAGCTCTGGCCCTACTGGCTCGGCCGCAAGGGGCGGCAGTGGGTGCTCAACAACCTCTATGGCGGGACGATCCGCAACGGCCGTATCCAGCTTGCGATTCCCTCCGGCCATTTCCGCCTGGGCGAGAAGGTTCCTTTCACCGACGACGAGTTTCAGATCGATTTCGACATCGAGCGGGCGCGCATCAACGTGGCGGGAGACATCCCGCCGCTGCGCGACACGCTGGGTCATCTCACACTCCGGGGAACCTCTGTGAAGGTCGATGTCAATTCGGCAACGGCCTACTTTCCCACCGGTCGGACCGTGGCAGTCCGCGACGGCGTGTTCGCCATCCCGAACACCGACGAGCAACCGCTGATGGCAGATCTCAACCTCGCCGTCTCGGGGGATGCGGACGCCGTGGCCGAACTGATCACCTATCACCCGATCAAGGCGCTCGACCGGATCGGGCTGGTGCCGAATGACCTCTCGGGCGCGATCACCTCGCGGGTGCAGGCGCGCTTCGGTCTGATCCAGACCCAGTCGCCGCCGGCCCCGGACTGGAAGGTCGACCTGCAACTCGACGATGTGGATATTTCGCAGCCTGTCGAAGGCCGGATCCTGACGGAATTGAACGGCAGCCTGGTGGTCACCCCTGACCGGGCCGAGCTGAAGGCTGACGCCCTGGTGGATTCGGTGCCCTTCACGCTCGACGTGGTGCAACCGGTCGGCACCTCGAAGGTTGCCGCCCGTCGGGTCATCAGCGGTACGCTGGACGACAAGGCACGCGAAAAACTGGCGCCGGGCACGGCCGCGCTGATCAGTGGTCCCGTCGGATTTACCATGGACGGCGGTGGCAGCGCGGCGAGCAAGGTCGAACTGGATCTGAAGCGGGCCGTCATCACCATTCCCGGGTTTGGGTGGACGAAGAGCGCCGGCATTGCCGCCAAGGCTTCGTTCGATCTCGCGGCGACGCCCAAGACCACGAGCCTCTCCGATTTCAAGTTCAGCGGCGACGGTTTCGCCATGGTCGGTGCGCTGACAATTTCCGATGGCCGCCTGTCGCAGGCGAAGTTTTCGCAGGTCGCCCTGTCACCGCGCGACGACTATCGCCTCTCCGTCGATCGCACCAAGCAGGGCTACCGAATGGCGGTATCGGGCAATGCCATCGACCTGCGGCCGTTGATCGCGACGGTCAAGCAGTCGGTGGCCAAGGCGGACGGAGGCAACGACACTTCGCCCGTCATCGACGTCGAAGGCAAGGTCGACACGGTCTACGGCTTCTTCGACGAGAAGCTCTCGGCGGCGGCGGTGCGCTACTCCGGCCAGGGCGACAGGGCCGACCTCATCGATTTCAAGGCGGTCACCAGCAGCGGCCAGGCGGCGATCCTGGCTGCATCGGGCAGCAAGGGGGGCGGCGAATCCATCGAGATCACCAGCGGTGATGCCGGTGCATTCGCCCGATTCGCCGGGGTCTACGACAAGGTTCAGGGCGGACTGCTCAACATCCGGCTCTCCCGCGACGGCGGCAAGGCCCGCCGCGGCGTGATCGACATCCGCAATTTCTCGGTTGTCGGGGAGAAGCGGCTGGACTCACTGGTGTCGACCAAGACCGGGGCCGACGGCCGAAGCCTCAACGACGTCGCCAGCGGCCGGATCAATTCGAGCACGGCCAAGTTCGACGTGGCCAATGCACGGGTTGATGCCGGCCAGGGCCAACTCGTGGTTCGGGAAGGCATCCTTCGCGGGCCTGAGATCGGTGCATCCTACCAGGGCACTCTCTACGACCGGCAGGGCAACATGGACATGACCGGCACCTTCATGCCGGCCTATGCGCTCAACAGCCTGTTTGCCGAACTACCGATTATCGGCGCCATCCTTGGCAATGGCCGCGACCGCGGGCTGTTCGGCATCACCTTCCGGCTGGCGGGCAAGGCCGCCTCGCCGAATCTGACCATCAATCCCCTGTCTGCGATCGCACCGGGCGTCTTTCGGTCGATCTTCGAATTCCGCAACTGATACTCCGCGAATCGAAGTCAGGCGCGCCGCATCCACAAGGCTGCGGCGATCAGGCCTCGATGGAGATGGCGCCGGTAGGCTTAGAGCAGCAGGCGAGGATGTAGCCCTCCTCGATTTCCTCGTCGAGGATGCCGCCGTTGTGCGCCATTTCCACCGTTCCGGCCGTCATCTTCACCTTGCAGGTGCCGCACAGGCCAAATTCGCAGGCGGCAGGGATGCGCACGCCAGAAGCCCGCGAGACCTGCAGCACGGTCTGACCGCCAGCGCTTTCGGCGTCGACATCCGACAGCGCGAAGCGAACCGGGAAGGATGCGGCCTCGGCGACCGCATCGCCATCGACGCCGACGTCAGGCAGGATGTCCGGAGCCAGTTCCGCCACCGGCGCGCTAAAGCTCTCCTGGTGGTAATGGGCCATGTCGAAGCCCGCCGCCTTGAGCATGTCGCGCGCCGCCCGCATGAAAGGCTCAGGACCGCAGCAGAACACCTCGCGTTCGAGGAAGTCCGGCGCCAGCAGCGACAGCCGGGTGAAGTCGATCCGGCCGGTGGGGCCGAACCAGTTCTCCCGCTTCGAGCGCTGCTCGATGAGAAAGCCGAGCGTCAGGCCGGGCATGCGGTTGCCGAGCAGGTCGAGTTCCTTGCGGAAGATGATCTCCTCGGGCAGGCGGGCGCAATTGACGAAGGCCACGTCCGTCCACGGCGCGCAATCGTTGAACCAGCGCAGCATCGACATCATCGGGGTGACGCCAGACCCCGCCGACAGCAGCAGATACTTGCCGGCGGGATGATTGTGATGGGTGAAATCGCCCGCGGGACCGTAGGCGGTGACATGCGTCCCGGGCTCGAGGTGATCGAACATCCAGCGAGTGCCGACGCTTCCCGGCTGCGCCTTCACCGTCACGGCGATCGAAAACGGCCGCGACGGCGACGAGGACAGCGTGTAGGTGCGCATCAGCGGCCCGTCCTCAAGCGGCAGCTCAAGGGTGATGAACTGGCCCGGCTTGTACCGGAACCAGGTCTGTGCGTCGGATCGGAACGTGAAGGTCTTCACGTCCGGAGCCTCCTCGGCGACGCCGATCACCTCGAGCACCTGAAGACGGGCATCCCAGGGCGTCATCTCGTCGAGATGGCGGTAGAGCAGGGTCTCGGTCATCGCGTTCATCTGTATCTCCCGTCAGGCCACGCTTCGCAGAATCGGTTTTTCATCGCCCGACAGCCTCGGCCCGATGAAGTCGGCGTACCAGTCAACGAACTGGATGACACCGTCCTCATGGATCTCGGAATAGGGACCCGGTTCATAGGCCGGCGACCGGATGCCGAAGGCGTTCTCCTCGACGATGCGCCGGTCCTCGTCGTTGGTCTCGGTCCAGACATGGGTGAGTTCGGCGAGATCGTAATCGACTCCCTCGACCGCATCCTTGTGCACCAGCCATTTCGTCGTCACCATGGTCTCGCCGGCGCTGATCGGCAGCACCCGAAATGTGACGGCGTGATCGCCCAGCACATGGTTCCAGGTGGTCGGGTAGTGGTAAAGCAGCAGTGCGCCTATGCGGTCGGCAGACACTGTGTCCGAAAGGTTCTTCTTGACGGCCCGACGCCCGGACGACGTGTAGCTGACGGCGTCGCGCAGCAGCGGCGCGCGGGTGGCGCGGAACTGGCCCGCCTTGTCGATCTCGAACCGGGACGGCAAGCCGACCGCTTCACACTTGTCCCAGTGCGCCACCATCTCGGGATCCATGTCGGCGCCGTTGATGCCGGTGACCAGCGGGGCCTCGGGAAAGGTCTTGCAGAGTTCGGGGTGGTTGGAGGCGCAGTGGTAGCATTCGCGGTTGTTTTCCCAGACCAGCTTCCAGTTGCCCTTCTCGACGATCGTGCTTTCGAATGCCACCTTGGCCTCGGACAGGCGATGGGGCAGGAAATAGGGCTCCATCATGGCGCGGAAGGGCGCGAAATCCGCCGGTTCCTTCGCCAGGCAGATGAAAATGTAGCCGCCGGCACTTTCGCAGGCGACGGGCTTGAGGCCGTATTCGCCCTTGTCAAAACCCTCCGCCATCTGGCGGGCGAACACCAGACTGCCGTCGAGGTCGTAGGTCCAGTTGTGATAGGGACAGACGAGCTTCGCCGCCTGTCCGCGCTCGGCGGTGCAGACGCGGCTTCCGCGATGCCGGCAGGAATTGTGGAAGGCGCGGATACTGCCCTGGCGGTCGCGCACCAGCACCACCGGATAGTCTCCGACCTGCACGGTGAAATAGCTTCCCGGCTTGGCGATCTCGCAGTCGTGGCCGACGAACAGCCAGTCGCGGTGCCAGATCAGGTCCATGTCCAGCTTGAAAAAGTCCGGGTCGTTGTAGAATCGTTGGTCTAGGCTGAAGCCGGCGCGCCGATCGCGCAGCAGTTTCAGCATGTCAGTGCGTGCGTCCATGTCCTGTCCTCGCAATGCAAAGGACTGAACTTGGTGGAGACAAAGGAGGGAGCAACCAGGCGGTCCGCTTGCGGCCACAGGGTCACGTCCGCCTCTTGATCGCCCACCGCGATCAGCCGGATTGATATCATCAAGGCTGGTTTCCGGGCTCCGAAGCCATCCTTGCGGATCAACCCGACACCTTCCCGCGCCTGCCGGCACAGTGGTCTCCCGTCGGGTCTTGTGCTTCGCCACCGTTGCGGGGGCAGCGCCGGATTTTCACCGGCTTCCCAATTCTCCGTTCGTCACTCCACGACCGGCACCTTGACTGTCCGCATCAGACCATGCGGCGGCGCGAAAAGGGCTGATGATTGCGACATCCGGCGGACGGAAAGACGACATCGTGAATTTTGTGCGGGAAAACCCGGTCGCCACGGGGCGGCCGGGCTCAGGCGGGGGTCCGAAATCCGCCTATTCGGCCCGCACGAGCATGTGCTTCTTCTTGCCCAGCGACAGCTTGATGGCGCCGTCGCCTGACAGATGGCCGGCATTGATGATCATCTTCTCGTCGGCGACCGGGACGTCGTTGACGCGCACCGCGCCGCCCTGGACGTGGCGCCGCGCCTCGCCATTGGAGGCGGCAAGCCCGGCGCGGACGAACAGCGCCAGCACGCCGATGCCCGCGACGAGGTCGGTCTGCGAGACGGTGATCGTCGGCAGCGTGGCTGCAACGGCGCCTTCTTCGAAGGTCTTGCGGGCGGTTTCTGCCGCTTCCTCGGCGACCGCGCGCCCGTGCAGGAGACCGGTCACGGCATTGGCCAGGATTTTCTTGGCCTCGTTGATTTCGGCGCCGCCGAGCGCCTCGAGCCGCGCGATCTCGTGCATCGGCAGGGTCGTGTACAGCTTCAGGAATCGGCCGACATCGGCATCCTCGGTGTTGCGCCAGTACTGCCAGAACTCGTAGGGGCTGAGCATGTCGGCATTGAGCCAGACGGCTCCCGTGGCGGATTTGCCCATCTTGGCGCCCGAGGAAGTCGTCAGCAGCGGCGACGTCAGCGCAAAGAGCTGTGGCGTGCCCATGCGATGTCCGAGGTCGAGCCCGTTGACGATGTTGCCCCACTGGTCGGATCCGCCCATCTGAAGCCGGACGCCGTAGCGCTTGCTGAGCTCGACGAAGTCGTAGGCCTGCAGGATCATATAGTTGAATTCGAGGAAGGACAGCGACTGCTCTCGCTCGAGCCGGAGCTTGACCGAATCGAAGGCGAGCATGCGGTTGACCGAGAAGTGCCGCCCCACGTCGCGCAGGAATTCGACATAGTTGAGCCCCATGAGCCAGTCGGCATTGTTGACCATGATCGCGTCGGTGGGTCCGTCGCCGAATTTGAGATAGGGCGCGAAGGCCTGCCGGATGCCGGCTAGATTGCCCTCGATGCCATCGGCCGTCAGCAGCTGGCGCGCCTCGTCCTTGAATGAGGGATCCCCGATCATGCCGGTGCCGCCGCCCATCAGCGCCACCGGCCGGTGGCCGGTCTGCTGCATCCAGTGCAGCATCATGATCTGGATCAGCGAGCCCACATGCAGGCTGCTGGCGGTGGGGTCGAAGCCGATATAGGCGCTGACCGTCTGCGAGGCGAACAGTGCGTCGAGACCTTCGAAATCCGAGCACTGGTGGACGAAACCGCGCTCCGTGAGGACGTTGAGGAAGTCGGATTTGTAGGCGGACATCGAGGCAATCCCGGAAATCAGTGCATGGAGAGGCCGCGAAGGTGGCCACGCGGACGGCGTGGCTTTAACACTAATGCACTGCAACCGACAAGGATTTGAAGCATGGCATTGATGCGTGCGATCGGACTGATGAGCGGCACCTCGATGGACGGCATCGACCTTGCCGAAGTGACGACCGATGGCGACGGCACGGTCGAGCGCGGTCAATCGTTTGCCGTGCCCTACGAGGCGGCCTTTCGGCGGCGGCTGGAAGCGGCCCTCGATACAGCCGGGTCGATCGAGGCGCGCAGCGACCGGCCGGGCGACCTGGCAGAACTCGAGCGCGAGATCACCATTCGCCATGCCGATGCCGTGGAGGCCTTCCTGAAGGCTTCCGGCATCCCGCGCGAGGAGGTGGGAGTGGTCGGATTCCACGGCCAGACGGTGCTGCACCGGCCAAGACTGGGCCTGACCGTCCAACTGGGTTGCGGGCAGCTGCTCGCCGATCGGCTCGGGATACCGGTCGTTTACGACATGCGCGCCAACGACATGGCGCAGGGAGGGCAGGGCGCGCCGCTGGTGCCCGCCTATCACCGCGCGCTGGCTTCCTCGCTCACCGGCGCCCATGCGGCGGCGCGGCCGGTGGCCTTCGTCAATATCGGCGGAATTTCCAATATCAGCTATGTCGGCGGCGACGGCACGCTCATCGCCTTCGATTGCGGTCCGGGCAACACGCTGATCGACCAGTGGGTGAGCCGACACGCCGGCATTCCGTATGATTCGGGCGGCGCCATTGCCTCGGAAGGCCGGGTGCTGCACGGTCTGGCGATGCGCTATCTCGGCTTGCCGTTCTTCACAGCCAAAGAGCGCATGTCGCTGGACCGGAACGATTTTGTGCTGCCGGAGGACGGTGCGGCGGGGCTTGAGGACGGGGCGCGCACGCTCGCCTTCGTCACCGCCGCGGCGATCGCGCATGCGCAGCAGCACCTGCCGGAGAAGCCGAAGCTCTGGGTGCTGTGCGGCGGCGGCCGGCTCAACCAGGCGATCGTCGCCGATCTCAATGTCGCCACGCGGCACACCGGCGCGGTGGTGCTGGCCGAGGAGGTCGGGCTCAACGGCGATTCCATGGAGGCCGAGGCCTGGGGCTGGCTCGCCGTCCGCTCGCTCAAGGGCCTGCCGCTCACTTATCCCGGCACCACCGGGGTGGCGGAACCTGTCACTGGCGGGGTGCTGAGGACGCCGCGCACCGAGGAGGGAGGGCCGGCAGGCGAGGCCTGAGCGACGGGGCCGGTCGTCAGGGTGCGGGCCGGGCGGGCCGCCAGATGATCTGGATCAATGGGCTGCGGCAGGGAACCGGCTATAGCGGATGGCGTTGCATCTTGTGACAGTCCGCACCGCACCGATCCCCCGAGGAGTCTCCGATGCAGAACGTTCCAGCCTCCCAGACAGCCATTCCCGACATCGAACTCGCTCTCATCGACCGCTACTGGCGTGCGGCGAACTATCTCTCCGTCGGGCAGATCTACCTGCTGGACAATCCACTGCTCAAGCAGCCGCTGAAGCCGGAGCACATCAAGCCGCGGCTGCTCGGCCACTGGGGCACGACGCCGGGGCTCAATTTCATCTATGCGCATCTCAACCGCGTCATCAAGGTGCGCGACCTCGACATGATCTATGTCTGCGGTCCGGGCCATGGCGGGCCGGGCATGGTCGCCAACACCTGGCTCGAAGGCAGCTACAGCGAAATTTATCCGGATATCAGCGAGAACGCGGCCGGGATGCAGAAACTGTTCAAGCAGTTCTCGTTTCCCGGCGGCGTGCCCAGCCATGTGGCGCCGGAGACGCCGGGCTCGATCCACGAGGGTGGCGAACTCGGCTACGCGCTGGTTCACGCCTTCGGCGCCGCCTTCGACAATCCCGAGCTGGTCGTGGCCTGCGTGGTCGGCGACGGCGAGGCGGAGACCGGGCCGCTGGCAGCGAGCTGGCATTCGAGCAAGTTTCTCAACGCCAAGCGCGACGGCGCGGTGCTGCCGATCCTGCATTTGAACGGCTACAAGATCGCGAGCCCCACGCTGCTTGCGCGCATGGGCGACGAGGAACTGGAAAGCCTGTTCCGCGGCTATGGCTACGAGCCGTTCTTCGTCGAGGGGCATGAACCGGCTGCCATGCACCGGAAGATGGCGGAGACCTTCGATCTGGCCTTCAACGCCATCCAGCTGATCCAGCAGGCGGCGCGCGACGGCACGGCTTCCACCGAACGGCCGCGCTGGCCGATGATCATCCTGCGCAGCCCCAAGGGCTGGACCGGACCGAAGGAAGTGGACGGCAGGAAGGTCGAGGATTTCTTCCGCGCCCACCAGGTCCCGGTGTCGAACTGCCGCGACAATGACCGGCACCGCGAGATCCTCGAGACCTGGATGCGCAGCTACGATCCCGCCGACCTGTTCGACGACGACGGCGCGCTCAGGCCGGAGCTCAAGGCGCTGGCACCCGAAGGCACAAAACGGATGGGGTCCAATCCGCATGCCAATGGCGGGCTGTTGCGCAAGGAGCTCAGACAGCCGCCGATCTCCGATTACGCGGTCCCCGTGGAGGCCGGCAAACGCGGCGCCATCACCGCGCAGGCGACGAAGATCCTCGGCGACTATCTGCGCGACACGCTGATGCTGAATGACGAGGCGAAGAATTTCCGCATATTCGGACCCGACGAGACCGAATCGAATCGGCTTGGCAGTGTCTTCGAGGTCACCGACCGGGTGTGGATGGAGGAGATCCGGCCATACGACGTGCAGCTCGGCCGCGAGGGCCGGGTGATGGAGGTGCTGAGCGAGCATCTCTGCCAGGGCTGGCTTGAGGGCTATTTGCTCACCGGCCGGCACGGCTTCTTCTCCTGCTACGAGGCCTTCATCCATATCGTCGATTCGATGTTCAACCAGCATGCCAAGTGGATGAAGGTGACGCGCAGGCTCGGCTGGCGCAAGCCGGTGTCCTCGCTCACCTATCTGCTCACCTCGCATGTCTGGCGCCAGGACCACAACGGCTTCAGCCACCAGGACCCGGGCTTCGTCGACATGGTCGCCAACAAGAAGTCCGACGTGGTGCGGATCTATTTCCCGCCGGACGCCAACACGCTGGTCTGGGTCGGCGACCATTGCCTCGCCACCTATGACCGCATCAATGTCATCGTCGCCGGAAAGCAGCCCGAGGCGCAGTGGCTGTCGATGCAGGAGGCGGAGGCCCATTGCCGCGCCGGCGCCGGCATCTGGGACTGGGCCGGCAGCGAGGATGGCGGCGAGCCGGACCTGGTTATGGCCTCGGCCGGCGACGTGCCGACGCTTGAGATGATGGCGGCGGTGCAGTTGCTGCGGGATGCAATTCCGGATCTCAGGATCCGCGTGGTCAACGTGGTCGACCTGATGGCGCTGCAATCACAGGACCAGCACCCGCACGGCCTGAGCGAACCCGATTTCGACGCGCTGTTCACCACCGACCGGCCGGTGATCTTCGCCTATCACGGCTATCCGCAGCTCATCCACCGGCTCACCTACAAGCGCAACAACCACGGCAACTTCCATGTCCACGGTTTCATCGAGGAGGGGACGACGACCACGCCCTTCGACATGACCGTGCTCAACGAGCTCGACCGATACCATCTGGCGCTCAACGCCATCGACCGGGTGCCGGGGCTGAAGGCGCGCTCCGGCGATCTCGTGGCCATGCTCGAAGCCAGGCTCGATGAACATTTCCATTATGTTCGCGAGCATGGCGAGGACATGCCCGAGATCCGCGACTGGCGCTGGCGCAATTGAATCGGTGAACCGGCAGATATCCGCGGTCGGTTCAGGCGATCAGAAGCCGATCTGCATCTTCAGCGACAGGCCGTGGGAGACGACATCGCGGCCGTACTGGCCCTCGTAGCGGGCGTCGAGGCTCAGATTGCTGTCATCGAAGAGCTTGAAGCCAGCCGCCATGCTGCCCAGCAGCCTGTCGCCTTCATAGCTCTGCGAGAAGGTCTCGGCCCCGCCGTTGATCGAAACGTCGATGGTGCGGCCCGGCTCCGGGGTGTAGCGCAGTCCGCCATAGCCGAATGTGCGCAATTTCATGCCCGATTCCGTGAGGTGGTCGCTGCCGAATTCTAAGCCGGCATTGATCGCCACCTGTCGGTCAATGCCGCCGTCGATGGCGAGGTTGTAGCCTTCCGCGCCGGTCTCGCGGTAGGCGTCGGTGCGGGTCAGGTTGACATCGACCTCGGCCAGCGGCTTGAGGTACCAGCCGTCATTGTCGAAGAGATAGGCGGCGCGGATGCGGGCCTGGATCCAGTCGCTGCCGTGGCTGGCAAGCGCCGTCAGGCCGGCGTCGAGCGGAATGGTGCGGCTTGTATCCGACCAACCGTGGCCGGCGGCGATCGAGGCCCCGAAAAGCCAGTTGTCCTGCTGGTACTTCGCCACCACGCCGAGATGAACCAGATCCGAGCGCGTCTCGGCATTGGCGGCGACGGATTCGACGGTCTCGAAGCCGCCGGCGAGGCCGAAGCGCCAGTGCTCGTCATAGGCGCGCTGCAGGCCGGCGCTGAAGCCGAAGGTCCGGTCCTTGCGGGCGTCGGCCGTGCCGCCGTCGCGGGTGCTCCAGCGGTAGCTGATCCTGGTCCAGTTGCACTCGCCCTCAAGGATGGCGGCGTAGTCGCCGTCGGCGACGCCGCAGCTGAACACCGAATTCTGGAATCCGGTGGCGGCCATCGTCCGCGCCGATGTCTCGGACACGAGATGATCGGCGGAGTAGGAATCGAGGGCATATTCCAGCAAGGAGAGAACGGGGGCGTTGGCCAAAGTCACCAGTGCCGGGTCGGTGTTGTAGTTCCCGGTGGCGAGCCGGGCATTGTAGAGCTTGGCCAGGGCGGAATCGTTGGCGCTGAGGCCGGGGGCATCGAAATCGATGCCGGTGACGGCCAGTTGCACGACGTCTTGTCCGCCGAGGCTGGCGGTGCCGATCGTGTAGCTCACGGCCGGAGTGGCCATCACCGTGGCGGTGCTCGCCAGGCCCGTGCCGGTCGGCGCAGCCGCGATGACGAACGATGCATTCGGACCCAGCGACAACAGGTTGGGGCGGACGGTGCCGTTGAACAGCATGCCGCTGCTCGCCGTCAGCCGGTCGGAATCTTGCCGGTCCATGTCGAGGTCGACGAAGAACAGTGCCGAGGCGGCGCTCTCGTAGCGGCCGGTGAGCGCGGTGTGCATCACGGCGCCTTCGCCGCCCGGGGCCACGGCGCCGGCATTGCTGAGCAGGCCCATGTGCAGGCCGTCGATCAGTTCGTTGGCATGGTAGGCGCCGAGGTCGACCTTGGCGCCGGGGCTGAACCAGCCGCCCAGCTGGTTCTCGAAATTGGCCGCGGCATTCGTCGCGACGGTCGTTCCGACCCAGGGGATATAGGCTTGCCGGGCGCCCGCCGCTTCGACCGATCCGCCAATGGTATTGGCGTTGATGACATGCAGGAACTGGTTGGAGCGGATGGCATTGCCCTGCGCCGAAGTGATGGTGCCGGAATTGGTGACGGTGGCCATGTTGATCATGCTGTGGGTGGCGTCATCGATGACGATCGCGTCCGCATTGATGCCCGTGGCGGACACGGAGCCGCCGTCGGCGACCGTGATGCTGGTGATACCCGCGGCCGGGGAGTTGCCCCGCAGTCCGGCATAGACGGAGCTCAGGTCATTGCCCGAGGTCGCAATGGAGCCGTTGACGGTGATCGAAATGTCGCCCGGTCTGGTGTTGCCGCCCGAGATGGCGCGGATGCCGTCGGCGTAGCGGCCCTGCGTCGAGATGGCCCCGTGCTGGCTGATCGAGACGCCGCCGGCGTCGCCGGCGCCGGTGGTCAGGTTGAAAAGATGGGCGACCTCGACGAGTGTACCCGCATCGGTCTGGATCAGGCCGCCGCCGCCGGCCAGCGATTGCGCCAGGATGCCGACCGCGCCGTCGCCGGCGGTGCGGATGGAGGCACCGGCGCCCTGCGTCACGGTGACCGCCGCGGCCGAGCCGCCGCCAGTGTTGAGTCCCCATACAGCTTGCTCGCCCGCCGCCGCGCTGTGGTCGGTGACGGCGCTGGCCGCTTGGACCAGGCCGCCGCCGCCGCCGATGGACTGGGCAAGGATGCCGACGGCGCCGAGGCCCGCGGTCGAGATCGCGCCGCCATGGGTCACTGACACCGTCGAGGCGCCGGTGGTGAATCCGGCATCCGGATGGACGAAGCTGACGATGCGGACCGCGGTCGACGAACTGTCATTGTCCACCGTCGCCAGTCCGCCGCCGCCGCCGATGGACTGGGCCAGGATGCCGATGGCGAAATCGCCGCCGGTGGAAACGGTGCCGGTGTTGCCTACGGTCACCGCGCCGCCGGTGCCCATGGCGATGGTGCCGCCGAGATCGACCTGGCCGGAGCTCTCCGCCACGGTATTGGCCTCGAGAAAATCTGCGCGCAGGTTCTCCGATGACATATGAACGCCGCCGCCGCCGCCGATGCTCTGGGCGACGATGGCCGAGGCGAACAGACCGGATGTCTGCAGACTGCCGGAATTGGTGACGGTGACGCTCTTGCCGAAGCCCGCCACCGAGTCGCCGCCGAGGACGAGGTGATTTAGGAAATACAGATTGTCAGCTGCGGCGCTGACGCCGCCGCCGCCGCCGATGGACTGGGCCAGGATGGCAAAGCCGCTGTCGCCGGCGGTGGAGACGAGGTGGCCGCTCGCGTGCGTGACTGTCACGGCGCCACCGTCGCCGGCGGAATTGACCCGGCCGCCGAGCGCCACCGTCAGGTTTTTCAGGTGCCGGGTCGAGAAGCCGCCGCCGTCATTGTTGGCCGAGCCGCCCTTCTTCGCGGACAGGAACACGGAATCGGCATGGCCGCCGGAGCCGCCGCCACCGCCGACGCTCTGGGCAAAGATCCCGACGCCGCCGTCGTCGCCGACCGTGACGTCATTGCCGCTGGTGACGGTGACGGCGCCGCCCCGACCGCCGGCACCGCCGTTGCCGCCGACCGAGATCGAGACAGTGCGGCCATCGGCGAGATGTCCGTTGCCGCTGGCGTCTTCCGACGCCTTGATCGCCGCGGTCACCGATTCGGAGCTGCCGCCGGCGCCGCCCGAGCCGCCGACGCTCTGGGCGACGATGCCCGAGGCGAGCTGGCCCGCCACGGAGATGATTCCGGTGTTGGTGACAGTCACCGCCCCGCCGGTGCCGCCATTGCCGCCATTGCCGCCGACGGTCACCGCCATCGAGCGGGCGCTCTTCATGCCGGCCGAGACGGCGGCCGAAAGACTGTTGCCGCCGGCGCCGCCGCCGCCGCCGACCGACTGGGCGAAGACGCCGTGGGCGAACGCGCCGCTGGTCCCGATCGTCGCGGCGCTGGACACCCCGACGATGTTGCCATCGCCGCCGGCGCCGCCATGTCCGCCGAGAGCCACAGAGACTGTGTTGGCGCCCGCTTCGAGGCTGGCGGTGCCACTGAGCGTCAGCGCCGAGCCGCCGGAGCCGCCGCCGCCGCCGATCGATTGCGCCAGCACCGCGATGGCGTGATCGCCGCCTGTGGTGATCGTCGATCCGGCGCCGAGATTGACAGTGGCGGTCCCTCCGTGGCCGCCGGTGCCGCCGTTGCCGCCGAGCCCGACGCTGACGGCCAGGGTCTGGCCGGTGGAAATGGCCGCCGCGGCCGCCATCGAGCTGCCGCCATGGCCGCCGCCGCCGCCGACGCTGAGCGCCTGGACGCCGAAGGCGAAGGTGCCGGCGGTCGAGACCGAGCCGTCCGAGGACACGGTGACGCCGCCGGCCTGGCCACCGCTGCCGCCGGTGCCGCCGATGGAGACCGCGATCGCCCCCGACATCGCGGTTTCGCCGGCTGAGACGGCCAGGCTGATGCTCTGCGCGCCGCCACCATTGCCTCCGCCGCCGCCGATTGAATAGGCGGCGATCGCGGTGCTGAAATCGCCCTGGGTGGCGACGCTGGCGCCCGGATGGTTGGTGATCCTGACGGTCCCGCCGACGCCGCCGTTGCCGCCATGGCCGCCAATGGCCACGGCCACCGACACGGCCACAGGACCGGCCGCGGCCGAGAGCGCGCGGGCCGAACCGCCGGAGCCGCCGCCGCCGATGCTTTCCGCCAGCGCTCCGATGGAGTGATCGCCGCCGGTGCGGATGGCGCCGTTGAGATCGAGCGTGACGGCGCCGCCATTGCCGCCGGTTCCGCCACTGCCGCCGACCGCTGTGGCCGAGGCGAAGACCGGTGCGGTCGCGGTCGCCGTGGCGGTGCCGCCATGGCCGCCACCGCCACCGATGCTGAGCGCGCTGACTCCGTGCGAGAAGGCGCCGGCGGTGGTGATGTCGCCGACGCCGATGCCGATGGAGCCTGCCTGGCCACCGGCGCCGCCATTGCCGCCGACGGCGACGGCGACGAAGACCGCGGTGGCGTCGGCATTGCCGCCGCGACCGCCGCCGCCGGCGATGCTCTGGGCCAGCAGCCCGAGCGAATGGTCGCCATGGGTGGTCAGAGCGCCCGCCGTGGCCGCGGTGATGGTGCCGCCGGCGCCGCCTTCACCGCCGTTGCCGCCGATGGCCACGCTGCCGGTATCGAAGCCGCCCGCGCCGCCGGAGCCGCCGATGGCCTGTAGCAGCACCGCATCGGAATTCAGGCCGTGGGTCTCCACGGTCGAGCCGGCTGCGCCCCTGAAGTCGACCGCGCCGCTGTAGCCGCCGTTGGCGCCGGTCTGTCCCTTGGCCGCGACGCCGGAACTGCCGCCGATCGACTGCGCCACCACACCGATCGACAGGTTGCCGGCGGTCGACACCGCATTGCCGCCGATGTCGACGGTGACATGGCCGCCGGCGCCGCCACTGCCCGAGCCGCTGCCCTGGCCGTCGACGACGACCAGGTCCATGTCGCCGCCGCCGACGCTTTGGGCGACGATGGCATTCGACCGGTCGCCCGCGGTGCTGACCGAGGACCGTCCGCCGCCGGAAAGGGCGGAGAGGGTGACCGTCACGGCGCCGCCGGTCTTGTGTTTGCCCAGCAACTGCCAGAAGCTCTGGGCGCTGCCGTTGGTGCCACCGAGCGACTGGGCGAGGATGCCGTGCGAGCGGGCCTGCAGCGTGACGATCGTGCCGGCGTTGGTGACGCCGACGCTGCCGCCGTTGCCGCCGAGCGAATCGCCGTAGTGGCTGCCGTCGCCGCTGCCGCCCTGGCCGCCGTCGCTTACGGCGTGGATGCCGTAGGTCAGCAGCGCGTCGCTGGTGATGCTGCCGCTGTTGGTGACACTGACGGCGCCGCCGTTGGCCCCGATGCCGGCCGTGATTTCCTCCCCGGCAGTGGCGTTGCGGCCGTCGCCGCCGGTCGAATTGACCCGAACGGCGGCAGCGCTGTTGTCGATGTAGATGGCGTTGGCGTTGCCCGAAATCAGGGTGCCGGCCTGGGTGACCGAGAGGGAACCCCCGGGCTCAGGAGGTGTCGGGGACGAGCGCTCCACCGAACGGCCGGTGCTGAAGGCATCGACGAGCACCGTGCCCTGGGACTTGGAATCGAAGGCCTGCCGGACGTTGATGTCGGAGGCGGCGACCAGCGTGGCGCTGCCGCCATCAAAGTCCTCGTAGTGCAGGGTGCCGTCATGGTAGACGTCGAAATCCTCCGCATCCGCAGGGCTGGTGCCGCTTGCCGCCAGCGCGAGGGCCAACAGGGTGCCGATGGCGGTGGAGGCGGCGAGGCGGCTCATGCTTGCGGCAAGGGGAGTCGGCAATCGGACAGCGGATGCGGAAGCAGGCACGGCGGCACTCCGTAATGCGAGGCGCGGGGCCCGCGGGATGGGTCTTTCAAGCGGTCCATTGCTGTCCATGCCGAGCAGCAGGGAAGGGGGACCTTCCCCCGGCCCGCACCCTGACGGCTGGAGCTTGTGTGAGCATGTCCGGATATAAGCGGCGGAAAGAAATCAGGCGGAGCCTCGCCACGCCGATTGACAGTTTGCCAGGGGCGTTGGATTCTGTCCTGCCCGCCAGCGTGGCCGGCCATACAGGGGAAAACCAAATGAAAAAGCTGATCTGGATCTGCCTGGCGGCAACGCTGGGCCTGGCGGACGCGGCGCGGGCCGACGTTTCCGCGGGAACCTATGCGGTCGAGGGCACCAATCTCGACGGCAGCCGCTACAGCGGCACGGCGACCATCACGCTGAGCTCGGAAACAACCTGCCACATTCGCTGGAGCGTCGGCAGCGAATCCGACGGCATCTGCATGCTCTACGACAATGCCTTTGCGGCCGCCTATGTGTTCAAGACCGGCGGGGTCGGGCTGGTGGTCTACGAGGTGATGGACGACGGCACGCTCGAAGGCGCCTGGACCATCGACGGAGAATCCGGTTCTGGGACGGAGACGCTGACGCCGCAGTGAAAGCCTGACCGGCTCTCATGGCCGGCGCAATGCTCCACGCGGGGCCTCGGGCCTCACGCGAAGACGGGACCTCCGGGCGGACAGGGGTCAACTGCGGAGCGGGGGACCCTGAACGGTCATGAGATCGACCGGCGGGCCGGGGATCGCGTCATCGAAGACGCCGATCACCAGCCGGCCGGTGCGCACGGCGAGGGTGTCGAGATCCGCCCTGCCGGCGAGGATGAGCGGTCCGTCGGGAATCGGCATGTGGCCGTGAACCACATATCCCTCGGGGTGGATGTAGTCGCGGTCGGTCCGCATCCAAAGCAGCGTGCTTTCCGGCTGCGTCGATATCGGCAGCGTGTCGTCGACGCCGGCGTGGACATAGATGCGGTGCCGGTCCCGATGCAGGAGCGGCAGCGCTGCGAGCCAGTCGAGATGCGCCTCGGGCACGCCACCCGGATAGGAGGCCCGGGTTTCCAAGCCGCCATTGGCGAGCCAGGGTTCCATGCTGGCCTGGCCCCTGAGCCCGCCCACCATCATCGCCTCGTGATTGCCCTTGAGGCAGGTCCAGGACCAGCCATTCAGGTCCGGCCCGCGCATCAGCCGCTCGACGATCTGCCGGCTCTCGGGGCCACGGTCGACATAGTCGCCGGTGAAGACCACGCTGCCGGAGGACGCGGCCCTGTGGATCGCCGCGAGGGCTGCCTCCAGCAGATCGAACCGGCCGTGCAGGTCGGAAATGACGAAGGTCTTCATGTCTCTCCCCGGGCTGTGGGTTGCGCGATCATGCCCATGTTCTAGCGGCAGAGGCCCGCGATGCAAGCTGCAGGCATTCTGCAGGCTCGCCGCCGCTTGGCCTCGGGGACGCGCGCCGCTAGTGTCGGCGCGCGTTCACGGCGGGGAATCATGGCGGCCAAGACCACTCTCAATGCGAAGAACCTGGAAACCCTCGGCGCGCCGCGGCTTGCCGAACTGCTCATCGAGATCAGCACCGGCAGCGCCGACAGGAAGCGGCGGCTGCGCATGGAACTGGCCGGCGGCCAGGGCAGCGCCGAAGTTGTCCGCGAAGTGCGCAAGCGGCTCGTCAGCCTCGGACGGGCCCGCGGCCGGATCGGCTGGCGTAAGGTCAGGACCCTGAAGGCCGATCTCGAGATGCAGCGCAAGACCATCGTCGAAACGGTCGCACAGCGCGACCCGTCGGAGGCTTTCGACCTTGTCTGGCAGTTCCTCAGGCTCTCCGACACGATTCTGACGCGGACCGCCGACAGCAACGGCACGCTGATGGCGAGTTTCCGGCAGGCCATCGAGGATGCGTGCGGCATTGCGCTCGCAGCCGGTCTCGACGCCGACTCCCTGACGCCGAGGGTGTTTGCCGCACTGCAGGACAACGATCATGGCCAGTATGACCGGATGATCACGACGATGGCTCCCGCACTCGGCGCCGACGGGCTGACGGCGTTGAAGCTGCTGGTCTGCGAGTGGCTGGAAGAACCACCGGAGAAGCCGGCCTCCGGCGGCCAGGTTTCCGTCCGGGGCAGAAGGCTTGCCGCCCGAACCGCGCTCCAGGAGATTGCCGACGCGCAGGGCGACGTGGATTCCTACATTGCGCACATGCCGGGAGAGCACCGCGGCGCGCCGATGATTGCCACCGACATCGCCGACCGGCTGCTCGCCGCGGGGCGGGCCGACGAGGCTCTGGAGGCGCTGGATCGGGTCGATGTCGGGGGCAGGATATTCGTTCCGATCGAATGGGAACTGGCCAGAGCCAGGACGCTCGAGGCGCTGGAGCGGGCGGACGAGGCGCAAGCATTCCGGTGGGCGCGCTTCGAGCGGTCGCTGAGCGCGGAGCATCTGCGCGCCTATCTCAGGCGGTTGCCGGACTTCGACGACGTGGAGGCGGAAGAGAAGGCATTCGCCCGGGCGCGTGCCTTTCCGGATGTACACGAGGCGCTCGCCTTTTTCCTCAGTTGGCCCGCGCCCGCGGAGGCAGCCAGGCTGGTCGAGGCCCGAAGCGGGAAGCTGGATTGCGATCTCTATCCACTGCTGTCGTCGGCTGCCGAGTCGCTGGGCGCCATCCATCCGCTGGCAGCGACGATCCTGCTGCGCGCGATGATCGACTTCACGCTCGAGCACGCCCGATCGAGCCGCTACCGGCACGCGGCGCGGCATCTGGCGGACTGCGCGGCCCTTGCACCCCATATCGAAGACCACGGCAGCCTCGCACCGCACGACGCCTATGTCGCCGGGCTCAGGCTGCGACACGGCAGGAAGCACGGCTTCTGGAGCCATGTGGCGTAGGGGAGCGGGGGTCGCCGGAAATGCTTCGGGCGGGATCAGCTCAAGGCGCGCAGATCCTTGATCAGCACGAAGAGATGCAAGAGATCGGTCGGGGATTGGATGAAGCCGTAGCGCTTGTAGAAGGAGCGCGCATCCTCGTCCCAACAGTGTGGAACGTCCCACACTCACCGCTTCGGCTAATATCTGCTGTTGTGTCCTCGTTCCGATGCTTTCACACATCTTCCCGTCTATTGAGAAATGTGACATGCTTCGTCCTGACTTTTGCGGGTGCGGCGATGCGGAGATTTTCGGTTCTCGCGGTGTTGATGAGCATAATGCTCGCCGTTTCTGCATTGCCCGCCGATGCGCGCTTCGGTGCGCGGCCGGCTCCCAAACCCAAACCTTCGACGTGCTGTAAGATCAAGCCCGATCCCCTCGCTCCCGGAAAGAGCAGGCTGGATCAGAGGCTACAGGAAATGCTCGACGCGTTGCCGCCTGGGACGAAACTCGGCAACGGGTTGCGCGAAGGGCTCCAGGACATTCCCACCTTCTCGCCGAGGAGCAGAAAGCCCGAGTTACTTTGGGAAAGTCTCAGGATGGACACCCTTGAACAGTCGTTGACGCCGACTGCTCAAAAGCTGGCTCCGCATCTTACCTGGACCCTGGGCTGGGCACTCTCAACTCAAGCGGCGCATTCCAAGATCGTCGCGCCACCGGAGCCACTTGTCCGGCACGAAATAGCTGAAGGCACGATCAACGCCCGAGAGCAGGCGTTTTCGGAATATATGCGCGAACCGCTGCGAAATCTCGGTCTGGACTCTTCTCGATGGAAATTGATGGGCAGTTCGTCAGGTGTCGAGGCCCGCACCAAGCTCGTGCGCAGTCTCGCCGGCGCCGCGCCGACTGGAAAGCCGGAGTTGGTATTTTTTCTAGATCGGAAGGACTTTGCGCAGCCGCTGCGGGAGATGACGAACGCCTGGAAGGGCGAAACGAGAGAACTCCCCCCGCCCGACCTCGTGGAGGCATACGTCAAATCCCTCGCCGGCAAGGCGGTTTATCTCGTCGGGCACATCGAGGGCCCTGCCTTCATAATGAAGCGCAGCGACGGGCAAGTCGAACGGCACGATGTCTCCCACCTTGTCGATCTGGCGATCAAGTACAACGTCAAACTCTTTCCCTTGGGCTGTCGCGGTGTGGAGGCCGGCGCGCCGGTCGGGTTCTCCAGAAACATCACCACCACCGAAGTGGCGGCGTTCCTTGCCGAAGTGCCCATGGATCCGACACGTATGGCCGATCTCCTTAAGCCATTCGAGCTCCTCGGTGATGCTTGGTTCAACGTCGACCTCGTCAACAACTTGATCGAAACTGCCGTCGTCAAGACCGAGGGGCCGACCTTCACGGATGCTGAGGCGCGTTTCAAGTTCTCCTCTGGCGGTCCGGGCGGCCCGCCACCGCCGTCTGGTCCCGGCGGAGGCTCAGGGGACAGCTCTGGCGGCGGCGTTCAGGCCAACGCTCTGGATTCACCCGTGCGTTCCTCCATCGACTGGGCATCGAACATTGCAGCGGAAGACTTCGATGACTGGTTCGACGAGTGGCGCGGAAGGCAACTGCCGTGGTACTGGAAGGGTGGGATCGGTCAGATTGTGCGATACGTGCCGGAAAACCCCTTCCGGTCCGCTGTCATCCTCGCCTTCCTGTTGGGTGGCATTACTCACTCGGCGGCATGGGTAAGCGAGCGTCCGACGATCCTCGGGTCACGCAAAACAGCTTGGATCGCGCGCGCCGGAAGCGTGGTCGCGATGATGTCGGGAGTGAGCCTCGTTCTGTTGATCGCGGCCGGTATCCTTTGGTTTATTGCCTTCTGGGTCATGCTGTTCATCCATATCCCGGTCATTTTCGTGATCGCGGTCGCGCTGGTCGGTTTGCTCTACTTGTTCAAGGATTTTCAGGCGGAAAGCTGAGGGGGGACTACTCATGGGGACGACGAATGCATCCACGGCGAAGATGGTGGAATTTCTGGAGCGCTCGTCTCCAGGAGAGATCAATGCGCTCCGTCAGCGTCACCAGTCCGAGGGCCGGGTGCTGTCATCGGCGCGGGAGCTGGGATCGCTGAATGAAGCTCCCATGGGAAAGATCGCGCCCGCGCAGCGGGCCGCCTACATCGACTTGGTCAGCCAATCCGCCAAAGGTCTCAAGACGCAGGCCGAGGTGCTCATCAATGCGATCCGGCAGCGAATGACGCTGGTCAACCGCACGAAGATGATCGGCGGGGTGATCGCCACGATCTCGGGGGCAATCGGTGCCCTACTCGTCTACTTGCAGGTCGACCAGGCCGGCGTGGCGCTGGCGTCGGCGCTCGTCGCGATGCTCGGCGGCTTGGCGACGCTTTTTGCCGACTACTTTGAGAAAGCGCCCAGCGGCATCAGAATCGCCTCGGCCGAAGAGCACGGCAGGTTCGTCGAGATTCGGGCCTCTCTCGACCGCATCGAGCGACGCATCGCCCGCGACGCGATCATTGTCGTCTCGGATCAGGATCTATTGGAAATGGTCTCGATCATGGACGATTATTCGGATCGGGTCGTCCGGCTGAGCTTCGCCTAACATCGGCATTTGTGGTCGCGGCGTCACTCGATCCGCGCGTCCGCGGCGCCTGGCTAATCCAAGGCGCGGAGATCCTTGATCAGCACAAAGAGGTGCAAGCGATCGGTCGGGGATTGGATGAAGCCGTAGCGCTTGTAGAAGGAGCGCGCATCCTCGTCCTTGGCGTGGACGGTGAGGGCGCGGATGCCGGCAATGTCGGCGGCCTGGAGCGTGCGAAGGATCGCGTCGCGCAGGAGACCTCCGCCCACGCCCTTGCCCTGCCAGTTGAGGGAGACTGCGAGACGGGCGAGCAGCATCACGGGAACAGGATGCCGGGCCATGCCTTTCGTGAGGCGCTCGGCAGCACCGTCATAGGCGACCTCTCCGACGACCAGCGTATAGAAGCCGATCACGTCGTCATCCGACAGGCCGACATAGGTCTGCGAGGCGTTGGCCTGCTGGTTCTGAAATGCATAGCGTTTCAGGAAACGGTTGAGGGGCTCCTGCCCACAGTCGAAAGCGTCGACGGGATGCTTGCGGGACAGCTTTTCGATACGAAAGCGGCTCACCCGGGTTCGCGGCCCGAAAAGATGCCGGGCTCGGAAAGAAGCCGCTTCAACTCGGCCAATTCCCGCGTCGGCGCATCGAGCGCGGCCTGGAAAGCTTCCCATCGCGCCGTGTCGAGATGAAAGCTCTTGCGGTCGGCCAGTGTTTCCTGGGCGCGGCCAAGCGCGCTTTCAAGCACGAAGTCGCTGATTGACCGGCGCTCGGCGGCGGCGGCGGCGGCAAGGGTGCGTTTGGCCTCGGCGGTGAGCCGAAGATCGAGCTTTTCGGAACGGGTCTGTCTGGTCATGGGTCTGCCTCTGAATAGAAGATAGCACCAAATGCCCGACAATGTCATGACGATTTGTGGCGGCGGATACTGTGCCGGCATAGGGAGGCGAGCTCTGGTTGGCAGCGGCCGGGAATTCGGCGCCACTTCCGGCTCTTCCGTGGCAATTTGGCGTTATGGCATCCGGCGCTTCGTCCAGCCGCCTGCAAAGTCCGTCAAGGCGTTCGAGACACATCGAACGCAAGATCGAACAACCGCCTGTTCGTGTCGTTGACGCAGCAAGCAATTCCATTGTTGCTGCAAACGAGAAACCTATCCAAGTCCTGGAAATGCAGAAGGTGGTCGCGCGTGAGAGGAAGGCTCTGCGGGATGTTCCGAGCCGCTCCTATATTCATACCATTCACAGGGTAGGTGGCTTGAAGGGAACAGGAGCGGAAATGGTGGGCGATGACGGACTCGAACCGCCGACATCCTCGGTGTAAACGAGGCGCTCTACCAACTGAGCTAATCGCCCCCAGTTGAGCGGTTGCTTTACGGCCTCGGCGGGATTTGTGCAAGCCAATCCTTGTTCCTCACTGAACGAACGCCGGAGTTTCGGCGGCGTTTGAGGCCGGCTGCAAAGTTTGTGGCATTGGCGAACAATCGTCGCTTGACACCCCGCGGCGAACGTCCTAATCAGCCGCTCACGGAACGGCGGTCACCCACTGTTTCGTCTGAAAAATGCGCGGGTGTAGCTCAGTTGGTTAGAGTGCCGGCCTGTCACGCCGGAGGTCGCGGGTTCGAGTCCCGTCACTCGCGCCATTTTTCAAACGGCAGGCAAGGCCTGCGGCCGGCGCGGCGAAAGCCGCACGAGCCATCCCCCCCAAGACACATTGAAGATCACGGCCTCACAGAACCGCTGCTCATGACGCGGTGAGCGTGGGCTGCATTGCGGCGTCCCGGCGCACCACGTGCGCCGGGACGCCCGCCGGCAACCGCGCACCAAACTTGTGCTTACTGCTCATGTTTTTTTGCTCCGCCGCTGTCCCGACTCACGCGCCGCGACAGCGGATTGAGATGACAAAATTACACAGCCGGCAGCGGACAACCGGCCTCGCCATCGGCGGTGAAGCGGGCTAAGGTCGAACGAATACAGGCGTGGGAATTGAATTGCGGCCGCTGCTCTTGCGCAGCCCCGCTGCCTGCGGTAACCACGCCGCGTTGCAACATGAACAACCGCTGAGGCGGGACGGGCCGGGACGAATTCGTTCGCCAAGGTCTCGCCGGCAGGGTCACGGGAACGGACGTCATGACGGAACTTCTGGGCGCATATGTGCCGATCGCGATCTTCATCGGCCTGGCACTGGTTATCGCCAGCGCCCTGCTGATCGCCCCCTTCGTCGTCGCCTTCAAGGCACCCGATTCGGAAAAGCTCTCCGCCTATGAGTGCGGCTTCAACGCCTTCGACGATGCCCGCATGAAATTCGACATTCGCTTCTATCTCGTGTCGATCCTGTTCATCATTTTCGATCTGGAAGTGGCGTTCCTGTTCCCCTGGGCCGTGTCGTTCAACAATATCGGCTGGATCGGCTTCTGGTCGATGATGATGTTCCTTGCCGTCCTGACTGTCGGCTTTGTCTATGAATGGAAAAAGGGAGCTCTGGAATGGGAGTGACCAACGCACCGGTGATGGCGCCCGCGCCACGGGGGATCATCGATCCCAGCACCGGCAAGCCGGTCGGTGCCGATGACGCGTTCTTCGGGGAGATCAACAACGAACTCGCCGACAAGGGCTTTCTCGTCACCTCGACCGACGAACTGATCACCTGGGCGCGCACCGGCTCGCTGATGTGGATGACGTTCGGACTTGCCTGCTGCGCCGTCGAGATGATGCAGATGTCGATGCCGCGCTACGACGCCGAGCGCTTCGGCTTCGCGCCGCGCGCCAGCCCGCGCCAGTCCGACGTGATGATCGTGGCCGGCACGCTGACAAACAAGATGGCGCCGGCGCTGCGCAAGGTCTACGACCAGATGCCGGAGCCGCGCTACGTCATCTCGATGGGATCGTGCGCAAATGGCGGCGGTTACTACCACTATTCCTATTCGGTGGTGCGCGGCTGCGACCGGGTGGTGCCGGTCGACATCTACGTGCCGGGCTGCCCGCCGACGGCGGAAGCGCTGCTCTACGGCGTGCTTCTGCTGCAGAAGAAGATCCGCCGCACCGGCACGATCGAGCGCTAGGAGAACGGCAGCATGAGCCAGGCACTGACCGAACTGTCCGACTATCTGCGCGATCGCAAGGGCAACCTGATCGAGGACGCCAGGATTTCCCATGGTGAGCTGACGCTGGTGACCACCGGGCCGTCGATGATCGCGCTGATGACCTTCCTGCGCGACGATGCGCAGTGCCAGTTCGTGAGCTACATCGACACCTGCGGCGTCGACTGGCCGGGCAGGGCGGAGCGCTTCGACGTGGTCCATCACCTGCTGTCGCCGCGCCAGAACATGCGCATCCGCGTCAAGCTGTCGACCAGCGAGGACGAGCCGGTGCCGTCGCTGACTTCGGTCTATCCCGGCGCCGACTGGTTCGAACGCGAAGCCTACGACATGTACGGCATCCTGTTCACCGGCCATCCGGACCTGCGCCGCATCCTCACCGACTACGGTTTCGAGGGGCATCCTCTGCGCAAGGACTTTCCGCTCACCGGTTTCGTGGAGGTGCGCTATGACGACGAAGCCAAGCGGGTCATCTACGAGCCGGTCGAGCTGAAGCAGGAATTCCGCAACTTCGATTTCCTCAGTCCCTGGGAGGGCACGGATTATGTGCTGCCGGGCGACGAAAAAGCGAAGGGCTGAGGGCGCATCATGAACGAACACAATGTCCGCAACTTCAACATCAATTTCGGCCCGCAGCATCCGGCCGCACACGGCGTGTTGCGTCTTGTGCTCGAGCTTGACGGCGAACTGGTCGAGCGCGTCGATCCGCATATCGGCCTGCTGCACCGCGGCACCGAGAAGCTGATCGAGGCCAAGACCTATCTGCAGGCGATTCCCTATTTCGACCGGCTCGACTATGTCGCGCCGATGAACCAGGAGCACGCCTTCGCCATTGCGGTGGAGCGGCTGACCGGCACCGAAGTGCCCAAGCGCGGACAGCTGATCCGGGTTCTCTATTCGGAAATCGGCCGGATCCTGTCGCACCTGCTCAATGTCACCACCCAGGCCATGGACGTGGGCGCGCTGACGCCGCCGCTCTGGGGCTTCGAAGAGCGTGAAAAGCTGATGGTGTTCTACGAGCGGGCAAGCGGCGCGCGCATGCACTCGGCCTATGTGCGTCCGGGCGGAGTCCACCAGGACCTGCCGCACCAGCTGGTCGAGGACATCGGCAAGTGGTGCGACCCGTTCCTCAAGACCTGCGACGACATCGACGAGCTGCTGACCGGCAACCGCATCTTCAAGCAGCGCAATGTCGACATCGGCGTCGTCTCGCTCGAGGACGCCTTTGCCTGGGGCTTCTCCGGCGTGATGGTGCGCGGGTCGGGGGCTGCCTGGGACCTGCGCAAGTCGCAGCCCTACGAATGCTACGACGAGATGGATTTCGACATCCCGATCGGCAAGAACGGCGACTGCTACGACCGCTACCTGATCCGCATGCAGGAGATGCGCGAATCGGTGAAGATCATGCGCCAGTGCATCAACCAGCTGCTAGGCAAGGAAAAATCCGGCCCGGTGTCGTCGACCGACACCAAGATCGTGCCGCCTAAGCGCGGCGAGATGAAACGCTCAATGGAAGCGCTGATCCACCACTTCAAGCTCTACACCGAGGGTTTCCACGTGCCCGAGGGCGAGGTCTATGCCGCCGTCGAGGCGCCGAAGGGCGAGTTCGGCGTCTACCTCGTCTCCGACGGCTCCAACAAGCCCTACCGCTGCAAGATCCGGGCTCCGGGCTATGCGCATCTCCAGGCGATGGACTTCATGTGCCGCGGGCACATGCTGGCCGACGTCTCCGCGGTCCTCGGCTCGCTCGACATCGTGTTCGGGGAGGTCGACCGGTGAGACTGCCGCTACTGGCCGCCGGCCTGACGATGTCGATGGCCGGTGCCGCGCTGGCGCAGTCGGCGGTTGGCGGGACCACCAGTACGGCGAGCGTCGCCGATCTGGTGGCGGAGGGTTACGAGATCAAGGCCGCCGTGCCTAACGGCGCGAAGTATGTCGTGTTTTTGCAGAAGGATCGCAAGGCCTATGCCTGCGAGTTCGTGAACCTCACCGCGTCGCGGTGCGGTGAAATCAAGTAGACCGGTACAAAGACCAAAGAGAAGCCCATGTCCGTCCGTCGACTCGCAGATGATCAGGTCCAGCCAGCCAAATTCGCCTTCAACCGCGACTTTGCCGCCCAGGCGAAGGTATGGGTCAGCAAATATCCCAAGGGCCGCGAGCAATCGGCGGTCATTCCGCTGCTCATGCTGGCGCAGGAGCAGGATGGCTGGGTGACCAAGACGGCCATCGAGCATGTCGCCGACATGCTGCGCATGCCTTATATCCGGGCGCTGGAAGTGGCGACCTTCTACACCCAGTTCCAGCTCAAGCCCATCGGCACGCGCGCCCATATCCAGGTCTGCGGCACCACGCCCTGCATGCTGCGCGGCTCGGAGGCACTGATGGATGTGTGCCGGTCGAAGATCCATGCGGAACCGCAGCACCTCAACGAGGCGGGCACGCTGTCCTGGGAAGAGGTCGAATGCCAGGGCGCCTGCGTCAACGCGCCGATGGTGATGATCTTCAAGGATGCCTACGAGGACCTGACGCCGGAGCGGCTGGCCTACATCATCGACCGCTTCGAGGCCGGACGGCCGCAGGACATCGAGCCCGGGCCGCAGATCGACCGGGTGTTCTCGGCGCCGGCGGGCGGGCTGACATCGCTCAAGGAGGAGCCGAAGCCGGCGGCGAAGACAAAGGCCGCAGCCGGGGCGGCGGCCAAGTCGCCCGCGCCGACCCAGGCAGGCAAGCCCAAGCGGGAGGGTGAATCGGAAACACTCGGGACCTCGCGGCCGGTGACACCGACCGACCAGAAGGACGAGGCCAACGCCCAGTCCAAGACCGGAAAGGCAGCCGCTTCCCGATCGGCGGGCGCAAAGGCCCCCGCGGCGGTATCGGATCCGGCCAGGCCTGCCGCCCGCAAGCCGGCGGCTGCAGAGACGGTCGCCTCGGTGGCCGGCCCCGCAACGCCTGCAACGGCCGGGCTGTCCGACAGGAGCCGTCCCGCCGGCATCGACCGCCCTGCGGCACCCGACGACCTGAAGCTGATTTCCGGTGTCGGCCCGAAGCTCGAGGGCACGCTCAATTCGCTCGGCATCTACACCTTCAAGCAGGTGGCCGGCTGGAAGAAAGCCGAGCGCGACTGGGTCGACGGCTATCTCAATTTCAAGGGGCGCATCGACCGCGACGACTGGGTCAGGCAGGCCAAGGCGCTCGCCAAGGGCGGCCCGGAGGAATATTTCAAGGTTTTCGGCAAGAAACCTCGATAGGGAAAAGGAATGGCTGAGGTTACCAACGAACTGATCTTTGATGTCCTGAAGCAGATCCAGACGCGCATGACGCATCTGGACGACGGCCAGCAGGAAATCAAGGGCCGCATCGGCTCACTGTCCGAGCAGGTGCGGGGGCTTGCATCCTCATTGAACGCGGCCCACACGGACATTGGCAATATCTACCTCAGTCTCGACAAGCTCGACCAGCACGTGCACAGGATCGAGAAACGTCTAGAACTCGCAGACCATCCGGCGGAATAGAACATGCTAGCTGACAAAGACCGCATCTTCACCAATATCTACGGCCTTCACGACAAGTCGCTGAAGGGCGCGATGGCGCGTGGCCATTGGGATGGCACCAAGGGCATCCTGGAAAAGGGACGCGACTGGATCATCAACGAGATGAAGGCGTCCGGCCTGCGCGGCCGCGGCGGGGCAGGGTTCCCGACCGGGCTCAAATGGTCGTTCATGCCGAAGGAAAGCGACGGCCGGCCGCATTACCTCGTGATCAACGCCGATGAATCCGAGCCCGGCACCTGCAAGGACCGCGACATTCTGCGGCACGATCCGCACACGCTGATCGAGGGCTGCGTCATCGCCGGCTTCTCGATGGGCGCGCACGCGACCTACATCTATGTGCGCGGCGAATACATGCGCGAGCGCGAGGCGCTGCAGGCGGCGATCGACGAGTGCTACGACGCGGGCCTGCTCGGCAAGAACTCCAAGCTCGGCTACGACATGGACATCTATGTCCACCACGGCGCCGGCGCCTACATCTGCGGCGAGGAAACCGCGCTTCTGGAAAGCCTCGAAGGCAAGAAGGGCCAGCCGCGGCTGAAGCCGCCGTTCCCCGCCAATATGGGCCTCTACGGAGCCCCGACGACGGTCAACAACGTCGAATCGATCGCCGTGGCGCCGACCATCCTGCGCCGGGGCGGCGCGTGGTTCGCCGGCATCGGCCGACCCAACAACACGGGCACCAAGCTGTTCTGCGTCTCCGGACACGTGAAGACGCCGTGCACCGTGGAAGAGGCGATGTCGATTCCGTTCCGCGAACTCATCGAGCGTCATTGCGGCGGCATCCGCGGCGGCTGGGACAACCTGCTCGCCGTCATTCCCGGTGGCTCCTCGGTGCCGCTCGTGCCGGCAGCGCAGATCATCGACACGCCTATGGATTTCGACAGCCTGCGCGACCTCAAGTCCGGTCTCGGCACAGCGGCGGTCATCGTGATGGACAAGTCGACCGACGTGATCAAGGCGATCGCGCGGCTGTCGGCCTTCTACAAGCACGAGAGCTGCGGCCAGTGCACCCCGTGCCGCGAGGGCACGGGATGGATGTGGCGGGTGATGGAGCGCATGGTCAGGGGCAATGCCCAGAAGCGCGAAATCGACATGCTGTTCGATGTGACCAAGCAGATCGAGGGTCACACCATCTGCGCGCTGGGCGATGCAGCGGCCTGGCCGATCCAGGGCCTGATCCGGCATTTCCGTCCGGAGATGGAGGCGCGCATCGACCAGTACACACGCAATGCCGTGCAGAGCCGCAACACGGTGCTGGAAGCGGCCGAGTAAGCGGCCCGCAAAGTCGGGCCACCAGGCAGGAAACGTTGCAAGGGACCAAGAACCGCAGACGACAAAGGAGAAGCTGATGTCGATGTTTTCTTATCCCACGGAGTTGAGCGCAGAGGCAATGACGAAGCAGATGGACGCGATGAGCGGATGGATGAAGACGGCGGACACGGCAGTGCCGCCGGTTCTCGCGCATCCGGCCGCCGCGGTCGCCGCGGCCACGGCGCTGGGCTTCGGCGTTGCAGGCCACATGACCGGCATGATGCTGGGCGCCATGCGGGGCGCGATGAAGCTGCAGGCCGATGCGTTGGCCATGCAGGGCAGGCTGTTGGCGGCTTCGGAGGACCAGGCAGTGGTCAGGTCGCCGGCCGCGCCGCAAGAGACTGCCGGGCGCGACGATGTGGTGCCGATGGCGCGCGCCGCTTCGGTGATCGCCGGGACCGCAAAGCCCGTTGCAAGCGCGGCGAAGAAGATTGAGAAGGCGGCGGGCAAGGCAGCCAGGCAGGCCGCCGTCGCCGCGCCGAAGTCGGCCGCGGTGGACAAGTTGAAGTCGGACGCCGACATGGCGGCGGCGGCCTCGGTGGAGACCGCGGTCGCTGAGGTGCCGGTGGAGTTGAAGGCGCCGGCAACGGCAGGCCAGCGCGACGCCAGGCCGATGCTCGAGCCGGAAGATTTCCACCGACCGGCGGAAATGGAACGGCCGGAGACGCCCGACGACCTCAAGGCGATCTCGGGCATCGGGCCGAAGCTGGAACAGGTTCTCAATTCTCTGGGCATCTGGACCTATGCACAGGTCGCCGCCTGGAAAGAGGCGGAGATCGCCTGGCTTGACGATTACCTGCAGTTCAAGGGTCGCATCGACCGGGACGGCTGGGTGGAGCAGGCGGCGGAGTTCGCCCGCGGCTCCGGGGCCGCCAGGGACTGACTGACACACCGGCAACTGGCCGGAACTGGAAACGGCCGGGTGCAACGCCCGGCCAGGACGTACAAAGGGTAGGACTGCTCGCATGGCCAAGATCAAGGTTGACGGTAACGAGATCGAAGTGCCCGATCACTACACGCTGTTACAGGCGTGTGAGGAAGCGGGCGCGGAAGTGCCGCGCTTCTGCTTCCATGAGCGGCTGTCGGTTGCCGGCAATTGCCGGATGTGCCTGGTCGAGGTGAAGGGCGGACCGCCCAAGCCCGCCGCGTCCTGCGCCATGGGCGTGCGCGACCTGCGTCCCGGACCCAACGGCGAGACGCCGGAGGTGTTCACCAACACGCCGATGGTCAAGAAGGCGCGCGAAGGGGTGATGGAGTTCCTGCTGATCAATCATCCGCTCGACTGCCCGATCTGCGACCAGGGCGGCGAATGCGACCTGCAGGACCAGGCCATGGTCTTCGGCATGGAGAACTCGCGCTACCAGGAAAACAAGCGCGCCGTCGAGGACAAGTATATCGGTCCGCTGGTCAAGACGGTGATGAACCGCTGCATCCACTGCACGCGCTGCGTCCGCTTCACCACGGAAGTGGCAGGCATCTCCGAGCTCGGCCTGATCGGCCGCGGCGAGGATGCCGAGATCACCACCTATCTCGAACACGCCATGACGTCGGAACTGCAGGGCAATGTCATCGACCTGTGCCCGGTCGGCGCGCTGACTTCGCGGCCCTATGCCTTCCAGGCGCGGCCGTGGGAGCTCACCAAGACCGAATCCGTCGACGTCATGGACGCCTGCGGTTCCGCGATCCGCATCGACAGCCGCGGCCGAGAGGTCATGCGGATTCTGCCGCGCATCAATGAATCGATCAACGAGGAGTGGATCTCCGACAAGACCCGCTTCGTCTGGGACGGGTTGAAGACCCAGCGCCTCGACCGCCCCTATGTGCGCCGCAACGGCCGGCTTGAGGCCGCCAGTTGGCCGGAAGCCTTCACCGCAATCCGTGATGCGGTGTCCGCCGCGAGCCCGGAACGCATCGGCGCCATCGCCGGCGATCTGGCCACAGTCGAGGAAATGTTCGCGCTCAAGGCGCTGATCGCCTCGCTGGGGTCGCGGAACATCGACTGCCGCCAGGATGGCGCCGCGCTCGACCCGGCGCTCGGCCGGGCCAGCTATATCTTCAATCCGACCATCGAGGGCATCGAGGACGCCGACGCGATCCTGATCATCGGCTCCAATCCGCGCCGGGAGGCCGCGATTCTCAACGCCCGCATCCGCAAGCGCTGGCGGATGGACGATGCGCTGCCGATCGGCGTCATCGGCGAGGCCGCCGATCTGCGCTATCCCTACGAGCATCTTGGCGCTGGCCCGGACAGCCTCAAGGAAGTGGTCGAAGGCTCGAGCAAGTTCATGACCAGGTTCAAGCGTGCCAAGCGACCGCTGATCCTTGTCGGCCAGGGCGCGCTGACCCGCGCCGACGGCGCCGGCATACTGGCCATGGCCGCAAGGCTTGCCGAGCAGGTCAAGGCGGTGCGCTCCGACTGGAACGGCTTCGCCGTGCTGCACACGGCCGCGGCTCGCGTGGGCGGCCTTGACCTCGGGCTGGTTCCGGGTGAGGGCGGGATCGACGCGCGGGCCATGCTGACCGGCACCGACGTGCTGTTCCTCCTGGGCGCGGACGAGATGGACCTTTCGAGGAAGACCGCCGGCTTCACCGTCTACATCGGAACGCATGGCGACCAGGGCGCCCATCACGCCGACGTCATTCTGCCGGGCGCCACCTATGCCGAGAAGTCCGGCATCTACGTCAACACCGAGGGTCGGGTACAGATGGGCTACCGTGCCGGCTTCGCGCCGGGCGGGGCCCGCGAGGACTGGGCGATTCTGAGGGCGCTGTCGGATGTGCTTGGCAAGAAGCTGCCCTATGATTCGCTGGTGGCGCTGCGCGCGGCGCTGTTTGCAGAGTACCCGCATTTCGCCGCCATCGACGGGATTGCGGCCGGTGATCCCGCCTCAATCGGCGCTTTGGCCAAAAAACCGGGGAAGATGGGCAAATCGGCGTTTGCGTCATCGGTCAAAGACTTCTATTTGACCAACCCGATCACCCGCGCATCCGCGGTGATGGCGGAATGCTCTCAACTGGCAAAGAACGTCACGCCAGTGGCGGCTGAGTAAGGGCGGGGAACACAATCATGGACGGTTTCACAGCAACCTATCTCTGGCCTGGCCTGATCATGGCGGCGCAATCGCTGCTGCTGATGGTCTCCATCCTGGTGGCGCTTGCCTTCCTGCTTCTGGCGGACCGCAAGATCTGGGCGGCGGTGCAGCTGCGCCGCGGCCCCAATGTGGTCGGCCCCTGGGGGCTGCTGCAGTCCTTTGCCGACCTCTTGAAGTTCGTGCTCAAGGAGCCGGTGATTCCTGCCGGCGCCAACAAGGGCGTCTTCCTGCTGGCTCCGCTGGTGACCGTGACGCTGGCGCTCGCCAGCTGGGCGGTGATTCCACTCAACGCAGGATGGGTGATCGCCAACATCAATGTCGGCATCCTCTTCGTCTTTGCCATCTCCTCGCTCGAGGTCTACGGCATCATCATGGCCGGGTGGGCCTCGAACTCGAAATACGCTTTCCTCGGCGCGCTGCGCTCGGCGGCGCAGATGGTGTCCTACGAGGTCTCCATCGGCTTCGTCATCGTCTCTGTGCTGCTCTGCGTCGGATCGCTCAACCTCACCGATATCGTGCTGGCGCAAGGGGATGGCCTGGGGACGCGACTCGGCCTGCCCAGTTCCTTCCTCGACTGGCACTGGCTGTCGCTGTTCCCGCTGTTCGTGATCTTCTTCATCTCGGCGCTGGCGGAAACCAACCGGCCGCCCTTCGATCTGCCGGAGGCCGAATCGGAACTGGTCGCGGGCTTCGCGGTCGAATACGGCTCGACCCCCTACATGATGTTCATGCTCGGCGAATACACGGCCATCGTGCTGATGTGCGCGCTGACGACCATCCTGTTCCTGGGAGGCTGGCTGCCGCCGGTGGATGTCTGGTTCCTCAACTGGGTGCCGGGAATCTTCTGGTTCATCATCAAGGCGCTGTTCGTCTTCTTCATGATCTCGATGGTGAAGGCTTTCGTTCCGCGCTACCGCTACGACCAGCTGATGCGGCTTGGCTGGAAGGTGTTCCTGCCGATCTCGCTTGCCATGCTGGTGATCGTCGCGTTCACGCTCAAGCTTCTGGGCACAGCGTGATGGCGGCGACAAATCAAACCGGCCGGGCGTTTGCGCGCCCAGCCCCGACGGGAGTTTGAAGATGGGTCTGGCTCAAACCGCCAAATCGCTTTTCCTGGCAGAGTTCGTGGGCGCGTTCTTTCTGTCGATGCGCTATTTCTTCACGCCGAAGGCGACCGTCAACTATCCCTATGAAAAGGGGCCCGTGAGCCCGCGGTTCCGCGGCGAGCATGCGCTGCGGCGCTATCCGAACGGCGAAGAGCGATGCATCGCCTGCAAGCTGTGCGAGGCCATCTGCCCGGCACAGGCGATCACCATCGAGGCCGGCCCGCGCCGCAACGACGGCACAAGGCGCACGGTTCGCTACGACATCGACATGGTCAAGTGCATCTATTGCGGCTTCTGCCAGGAAGCCTGTCCGGTTGACGCGATCGTCGAGGGACCGAATTTCGAGTTCGCGACGGAAACGCGCGAGGAACTCTACTATGACAAGGACCGGCTGCTCGCCAACGGCGACCGCTGGGAACGGGAAATCGCGCGCAACATCGCGATGGATTCACCCTACCGCTGAGGCGCGGCGGGACACCGGCCTGGCCGCCCCCGAGGGACGACCGGCCACAATCGATACGCGGACAGGGCATGGCGCAAGCCGATCCGTCCGCTTTGGGGCAGGGGCCACGGCGCCTGTCGCTCAGGGAAAGACGAAAAGGCACCGATCATGGGTCTGCAGGCACTCTTTTTCTATCTGTTTGCCTTCCTGGCAATCGCATCCGCTTTCATGGTGATCGCGGCGCGCAACCCGGTGCATTCGGTGTTGTTCCTGATCCTGACCTTCTTCAACGCGGCCGGGCTGTTCCTGCTCACGGGGGCGGAGTTCCTGGCCATGATCCTGCTGGTCGTCTATGTCGGCGCGGTGATGGTGCTGTTCCTGTTCGTCGTGATGATGCTCGACATCGACTTCACGGAGCTCAAGGCGGGGGCGCTGGAATACGCGCCCATCGGCGCCCTGGTGGGTCTCATCCTGGCGGCCGAAATGGTGCTGGTGGTGGCGGGCAACTCGTTCCTGCCGAAGACAGCCGCCGGCGGATCGAGTCCGATCCCGGATCTTGCGACGCGCTCCAACACGGCGGCGCTCGGCGACGTGCTCTACACCGATTACGTCTATTACTTCCAGATTTCCGGGCTCGTACTGCTGGTGGCCATGATCGGCGCCATCGTGCTGACGCTGAGGCACCGGGACAACATCAAACGGCAGGATATTTCCCGGCAGGTCGCACGTTCGCCCGAGACAGCCATGTCGGTTGTCAAGGTCAAGTCCGGCCAGGGCATCTAGGGCGGGGAACAAGGAAAAAGCGCATGGAAATCGGACTCTCCCACTACCTGACGGTCAGCGCGATCCTGTTCACGCTCGGCGTGTTCGGCATCTTCCTCAACCGGAAGAACGTCATCGTCATCCTGATGTCGATCGAGCTGATCCTGCTGGCGGTCAATCTCAATTTCGTGGCTTTCTCGATGCAGCTCAACGACATGGTCGGCCAGGTGTTCGCGCTTTTCGTGCTCACGGTCGCGGCGGCGGAAGCCGCAATCGGTCTTGCCATTCTCGTCGTCTTCTATCGCAACCGCGGCTCCATCGCCGTGGAAGACGTCAACATGATGAAGGGCTGACGGCACCATGTATCACGCTATCGTCTTCCTGCCGCTGATCGGCGCCATCATCGCCGGCCTCTTCGGCCGATCGATCGGGGCCAAGGCTTCCGAATACGTCACCACCCTTTTCCTCATCGTCGCGGCAGTCCTGTCCTGGGTGGCCTTCTTCACCGTGGCCATGGGCGACGCCGAGACCATCAAGATCCCGGTCATGCGCTGGATCGACTCGGGCACGCTCAATGTCGAATGGGCCTTCCGCATCGACACGCTGACGGCAGTCATGCTCGTCGTGGTCAACACGGTGTCGTCCCTCGTGCATGTCTATTCCATCGGCTACATGCACCACGATCCGCATCGGCCGCGCTTCTTTGCCTATCTGTCGCTGTTCACCTTTGCCATGCTGATGCTGGTGACCTCTGACAATCTGGTGCAGATGTTCTTCGGCTGGGAAGGGGTGGGCCTCGCGTCCTATCTGCTGATCGGTTTCTGGTACAAGAAGCCGTCGGCGGCGGCTGCCGCCATGAAGGCCTTCATCGTCAACCGCGTCGGCGATTTCGGCTTCGCGCTCGGCATCTTCGGCGTCTTCGTGCTCTTCGGCTCGGTCGGTTTCGACACCATCTTCGCGGGCGCCGCCGATTTCATCCCGCAGGAGGGGGCGAAAGCCGGCGGCGAGATCATCATGACCCTGTTCGGCATGAGCCTCGACAAGGGGCACGCCATGACCGGCGTCTGCCTGCTGCTGTTCATGGGCGCGATGGGCAAGTCGGCGCAGTTCCTGCTGCACACCTGGCTGCCCGACGCCATGGAAGGCCCGACACCGGTGTCGGCGCTGATTCATGCCGCCACCATGGTGACGGCCGGCGTGTTCCTGGTGGCGCGGATGTCGCCGCTGTTCGAACTGTCGCAGAGCGCGCTGACCGTCGTGGTCATCATCGGCGCCATCACCGCCTTTTTCGCCGCCACCGTCGGCCTGGTGCAGAACGACATCAAGCGGGTGATCGCCTATTCGACCTGCTCGCAGCTCGGCTACATG
Source organism: Hoeflea marina (assembly GCF_003182275.1). Lineage (GTDB taxonomy): Bacteria > Pseudomonadota > Alphaproteobacteria > Rhizobiales > Rhizobiaceae > Hoeflea > Hoeflea marina. The sequence goes on along the minus strand of NZ_QGTR01000001.1, from coordinate 1,128,493 downwards.
TTCGTGGCGCTCGGCATCGGCGCCTATGGCGCGGCGATCTTCCACCTGTTCACCCACGCCTTCTTCAAGGCGCTCTTGTTCCTTGGCGCCGGTTCGGTGATCCACTCCGTCTCCGACGAGCAGGACATGCGGCGGATGGGCGGACTGCGCAAGCACATCCCGGCCACCTACTGGATGATGATCATCGGCACCGTCGCGCTGACGGGCCTGGGCATCCCCGGCACGATCATCGGCACCTCGGGCTTCTTCTCCAAGGATGCGATCATCGAATCGGCCTTCATGGCGCACAATCCGGCGGCGGGCTTCGCCTTCACGCTGCTGGTGGTCGCTGCGCTGTTCACCAGCTTCTATTCCTGGCGGCTGATCTTCATGACCTTCCACGGCAAGCCGCGGGCTTCCGCCGACGTCATGCACCATGTGCACGAATCGCCGCCGGTCATGCTGGTGCCGCTCTACATCCTGGCGGCCGGCGCGCTGCTGGCGGGCTTCATCTTCAAGGACTATTTCTTCGGCCACCATTACGCCGAATTCTGGAAGGGAGCGCTGTTCACCCTGCCTGAGAACGAGATCGTGGAAGAGTACCACCACGTGCCGCTCTGGGTCGCGCTGAGCCCGTTCCTGGCCATGCTGATCGGCTTTGCGACAGCCTGGTTCTTCTACATCCGCTCGCCGGAAACGCCCAGGCGCCTGGCCGGCGAGCACCAGGGGCTCTACCAATTCCTGCTCAACAAGTGGTACTTCGACGAATTGTACGACTTTCTCTTCGTTCGTCCTGCCAAGTGGCTCGGCACCTTCCTGTGGAAGCAGGGTGATGGCCGCGTCATCGACGGCTTCGGCCCCGACGGCATCGCCGCCCGGGTGCAGGACATCTCCGGCCGGGCTGTCCGGCTACAGACCGGCTACCTCTACCACTACGCATTCGTGATGCTCATCGGTATTGCAGCCCTTGTCACCTGGATGATGCTCGGGAGTGCATTCTGATGACCGATTGGCCAATTCTTTCAGTCGTCACCTTCATACCGCTGGTTTGCGTGCTGTTCCTGCTGCCGATCCGTGACGACACGGAGACCGGGCGCCGCAACATCCGCAATGTGGCGCTGCTCGGGACGGGCTTCACCTTCGTGCTGTCGCTGTTCATCTGGATCAATTTCCAAAACGCAGATCCCGGCTTCCAGTTCGTCGAGAACGTAGCGATGACGGGCTCCGGCTTCTCCTACGCCATGGGCGTCGACGGCATCTCGATGCTGTTCGTCATTCTCACCACCTTCCTGATGCCCTTCTGCATCCTGGCGAGCTGGAAGATCGAGAAGCGCGTGCGGGAGTACATGATCGCGTTCCTGATCCTGGAAACGATGATGCTCGGCGTCTTCTGCGCGCTCGACATCGTGCTCTTCTACGTCTTCTTCGAGGCGGGCCTGATCCCGATGTTCATCATCATCGGCGTCTGGGGCGGCAAGCGGCGGGTCTATGCGAGCTTCAAGTTCTTCCTCTACACGCTGCTCGGCTCGGTGCTGATGCTGCTGGCGATCATGGCGATGTACTGGGATGCGGGCACGACAGACATCCGCAGCCTGCTGGCGCATGATTTCCCGCCGGCGATGCAGACCTGGCTGTGGCTGGCCTTCTTCGCCTCCTTCGCGGTGAAGATGCCGATGTGGCCGGTGCACACCTGGCTGCCCGACGCGCATGTGGAAGCGCCGACGGCAGGCTCGGTGATCCTGGCCGGCGTGCTGCTTAAGCTGGGCGGATACGGCTTCCTTCGCTTCTCGCTGCCGATGTTCCCGCTGGCCTCGGACTATTTCGCGCCGATGGTGTTCACGCTGTCCATCGTCGCCATCATCTACACCTCGCTGGTTGCGATGATGCAGCAGGACATGAAGAAACTGATCGCCTATTCCTCGGTGGCGCATATGGGCTACGTGACGATGGGCATCTTCGCCGCCAACCAGCAGGGCGTGCAGGGGGCGATCTTCCAGATGCTCAGCCACGGCCTGGTGTCGAGTGCGCTCTTCCTCTGCGTGGGCGTGGTCTATGACCGGCTGCATACCCGCGAGATCGCCGCCTATGGCGGGCTTGCCAACAACATGCCGAAATATGCGCTCGCATTCATGGTCTTCACCATGGCCAATGTCGGCCTGCCGGGCACGTCCGGCTTCGTGGGCGAATTCCTGACCCTGCTCGGCGCCTTCCAGGCCAACAGCTGGGTGGCGTTCTTTGCGACCTTCGGCGTCATCCTGTCTGCCTGCTACGCCCTGTGGCTCTATCGCCGGGTGATGTTCGGCGCGCTGGAGAAGGAAAGCCTCAAGGCGATGCTCGACCTGTCGGGCCGCGAGAAGGTGATCCTGTATCCGCTGATTGCGCTTGTGATCTTCTACGGTGTCTATCCGGCGCCGATCTTCGATGCGACAGCTGCGTCGGTTGACGCGCTTGTCAACAACTACACAGCTTCGCTGCAGGCAGCGCGCGATCTCGCGCTGCCGGTCAACTGAGCGACGGGGACGACTTGACCATGACGGCAGACCTTCTCTTTTCGAGCCTTCAGCTCTCGGCCCCGGAACTGATGCTGGCGGGCGGGGCGATGTTCCTGCTCATGGTCGGGGTGTTCTCCGGCGAGAAGTCGTTGACGCTTGTCAACGGCCTGGCGGTGGCGCTGCTGATCGCCGCCGGTCTCTGGCTGGTGCTGGTGACGGACAATGGCGTGGCCTACAACGGCGCCTTCATCAACGACTCCTTCGCCCGCTTCATGAAGGTGCTGGCGCTGATCGGCTCGATCACCGCCATGGTGATGAGCGTCGGTCACGCCAAGACCGACCGCATCGACCGCTTCGAGTTTCCGGTGCTGCTGGTGCTGGCGACGCTCGGCATGATGCTGATGATTTCGGCCAACAGCCTGATCTCTCTCTATCTGAGCCTCGAGCTGCAGTCGCTGGCGCTCTATGTGGTGGCCGCGTTCAACCGCGACAACATCCGTTCGACCGAAGCCGGACTCAAGTACTTCGTGCTCGGCGCGCTGTCGTCGGGCATCCTGCTCTACGGCGCCTCGCTGGTCTACGGCTATACCGGCCATGTCGGCTTCGCCGAGATCTCGGCCGCGCTCACCGCCGAGACTCCGTCGCTCGGGCTCATCTTCGGCATGGTGTTCCTGATCGCGGGCATCGCCTTCAAGATTTCCGCCGTGCCGTTCCACATGTGGACGCCTGACGTCTATGAGGGTGCGCCTACGCCGGTGACCGCCTTCTTCTCGGCGGCGCCGAAGATTGCCGCCATGGCGATCTTCGTCCGGCTGGTCTCCCATGCCTTCGAGCCAGCCGCCGCGCAGTGGCAGCAGGTGGTGGTGTTCATGGCCATCGCCTCGATGGTGCTCGGCGCCTTTGCCGCCATCGGCCAGCGCAACATCAAGCGGCTGATGGCCTATTCGTCCATCGCGCACATGGGTTTTGCCCTCGTCGGGCTTGCAGCGGGCAGCCAGGCGGGCGTGCGCGGCGTGCTCATCTACATGCTTGTCTACATGGTCATGACGCTCGGCACCTTCGCCTGCATTCTCGCCATGCGGCGCAAGGAAGAAGGCAATGTCGAGCAGATCGAGGATCTGGCCGGACTTGCCAGGACCAATCCGTTCATGGCGGCAATGCTGACAATCCTGATGTTCTCGCTGGCCGGCATTCCGCCGCTGGCGGGCTTCTTCGCCAAGTATGTGGTCTTCTTGGCCGCGATGCAGGCGCATCTCTACGCACTCGCCATCATCGGCGTTCTCGCCTCTGTGGTCGGCGCCTATTACTATCTGCGGATCATCAAGATCATGTGGTTTGACGAGCCGGCGGGCGAGTTCGTGCCGGTGGCGGGCGAGTTGAAGCTGGTCTTCGGCGTGTCAGGTCTCTTCGTCCTGTTCTACGTGATGTTTTCCAACCCGCTGGGCCTCGCTGCCGACGTAGCCGCCAAGACGTTCTTTTGACGCGTCCGACGGATGTGACGCCGCCGGACTACCGTCACCTGGCGCTGGGCGATGTCGATTCGACCAATACCGAATGCATGCAGCGGGCACGGGCGGGCGATGCGGGCGATCTCTGGATCACCGCCGACCGGCAACTCGGCGGACGCGGGCGGCGCGGCCGCCAGTGGATCTCCGAGCCGGGCAATCTGTACTCATCGCTGCTGCTGGTCGATCCGGCTCCGGTGGCCGCACTCGCCTCGCTGCCGCTGGCGGTGGCGGTCGCGGTACATGAGGCGATCCGACGCTCGCTGCCCACGGACAGCGTGGAGCCGAGGCTTAAATGGCCCAACGACGTGCGCGTCGACGGGCGCAAGATCGCCGGCATACTGATCGAAAGCGAGCAGCTCGCCAACGGTCGCCGCGCCGTGGTGATCGGCTGCGGCATCAATGTCGCACATCGCCCGGAGGCGGGGCTCTATCCGGCGACCTGCCTGAAAGAACTGGGCGCGCGCTGCTCTCCGCAGGAGCTTTTCGCCCGGCTCTACGTGACCATGACCGAAGCCCTGGCCCTGTGGGACAGGGGGCGCGGCATTGCCGCCATACGCGCCGGTTGGCTTGAACGGGCAGAGGGCGTAGGATCAGCAATCACAGTGCGTCTGCCGGATCGAGACCTGCACGGTCTGTTCGACGGCATCGACGCCGAAGGCCGCCTCATACTCCTCGCGCCCGACGGGCAAAAACAATGTATCGCCGCTGGCGATGTCTTCTTTCCGGCAATTGACCGATAGCAAACAAACAGGACCACGTATGACCAAAGACCACGACCTGGTATTCCTGCCCCTCGGTGGGGTGGGTGAAATTGGAATGAATCTGGCGCTTTACGGCTACGGACCTCCCGCCAAGCGGGAATGGATCATGGTCGATTGCGGCGTGACCTTCCCCGGCCTGGATCTGCCCGGCGTCGATCTGGTGCTGCCCGACATCAAATATGTCAAGAAGCTGGGCAAGCAGCTCAAGGCGATCATCATCACCCACTCGCACGAGGACCATTACGGCGCGCTGGCGCAGCTGTGGCCGATGCTGGGCAATGTGCCTGTCTACGGATCGGCCTTCACCGCCGGCATGCTGGAAGCCAAGCGCGCCTATGAACGCACCCGCGCCGAGGTGCCGGTGAAGCTGTTCAAGGCAGGCGACCGTTTCCAGGTCGGTCCGTTCGAGATCGAGCCGGTGCAGGTCAACCATTCGATCCCCGAACCGTTCTCGCTGGTCATCCGCACTCCGCTGGGAAATCTCATCCACACCGGAGACTGGAAGATCGACCTGCATCCGTCCCTCGGACCTCTGACCGACGAGACCCGCTTCCGCCAGCTCGGCGAGGAGGGGATCCTTGCCATGATGTGCGATTCCACCAACGCGATGCGCGAGGGCGTGTCGCCGTCGGAGCAGGAGGTCGCCAAGGGGCTGCGCGGGGTCATCGAGGCCGCCACCGGCCGCGTGGCCGTCACTACCTTCTCGTCGAATGTCGGGCGCATCCGCTCGATCGCCGAGGCGGCGCGCGACTGCGGCCGCGAAGTGCTGCTGCTGGGCAGCTCGATCAAGCGCGTCGTCGCGGTCTCCCGCGAACTGGGCATGATGGACGACATTCCGGAATTCCTCGCCGAGGACGAATTCGGCTACATTCCGCGCGACAAGGTGGTCATCATCCTGACCGGCAGCCAGGGAGAAACCCGGGCGGCGCTTGCCAAGATCTCGCGCGACGAGATGCGCCATGTGGCGCTGACGTCCGGCGACACGGTGGTGTTCTCCTCGCGCACCATTCCCGGCAACGAGAAGGGCATCATCGAGATCAAGAACGGCCTCATCGAGCAGGGCATCAAGATCATCTCCGACACGGATGCTTTGGTGCATGTGTCGGGCCATCCGCGGCGCAGCGAACTTGTGCAGATGTATGAATGGGTCAAGCCGCAGATCCTGGTGCCGGTGCACGGCGAAGCCGCGCATCTGGTCGCGCAGGGGGAACTGGCCAAGGCCAGCGGCATCAAGACCGTGCCGAAGGTGCGAAACGGATCGATCCTGCGCCTGGCGCCCGGTCCGGCGACCGTTATCGGCCAAGCGCCGCACGGCCGGATCTTCAAGGATGGCCAGATGATCGGCGCCTATGACGAACTCGGCATCGGCGACCGCAGGAAGCTGTCGTTCACCGGCCATGTCGCCGTCAATGTCGTGCTCGACGCGCAGCTTGAAATCGAGCGGGACCCGGTGGTGGTGCCGATGGGGTTGCCGGAATTCGACCAGGACGGCGATGTCTTCGAAGATGTGCTCTACGACGCCGTGCTCGGCGCCGTCGAGAGCATTCCTCGGGCCCGCCGCAAGGATGTCGACTCTGTGCGCGAGGCAATTGGCCGCGCTGTTCGCAACACCGCAAACGAGGTATGGGGCAAGAAGCCGAACGTCACGGTGTTCGTCACCAAGATCTGAGGAGTACCCATGCTGGGCAGATTGAACCATGTCGCCATCGCGGTGCCGGATCTGGCGGCCGCGGCCAACCAGTACCGCGCCTCGCTGGGCGCGGAGGTGACCGCGCCGCAGGCGCTGCCTGAACACGGGGTGACCGTGGTGTTCATCAATCTGCCCAACACCAAGATCGAACTGCTCGAGCCCCTCGGGGCGGACTCGCCGATTGCAGCATTTCTCGTCAAGAACCCGTCCGGCGGCATGCACCATGTCTGCTACGAGGTCGACGACATCCTGGCTGCGCGCGACCGGCTTCAGGCGGACGGGGCGCGCGTGCTCGGTGACGGCAACCCCAGGATCGGCGCCCACGGAAAGCCGGTGCTGTTCTTGCACCCGAAGGACTTCTGCGGAACGCTGGTTGAACTCGAACAGGCAGGGTGAGAACGCTCATGGGCTTTGGAACCGCATTCGCGATCTATTTCATCATCTGGTGGGTGGCGCTGTTCGTCGTGCTGCCGTTCGGCCTGCGCACGCAATATGAGGCGGGCGAGGTGGTGCCGGGGACCGTGGCCAGCGCGCCGGCAAATTTCAGCCTCTGGCGGGTCGTCCTCCGCACCACGCTGGTCTCCGGCGTCGTGTTCGCCGCCTATCTCGGGCTGACCATGTATTTTGGCTATACGATGGAGGACCTCATGGCGCTGGCACCGGATTTCAGCTACTGAGCGTAAGTTGGCGCTAACGGGACGGCCGACCGGTCTCCGACGCCGCCACCCCGGCAGAGGGATCATGTCCCTCCTGCGAGGGATGCCGCATCCGGGTGCCAAACAGAGTCAGCGGCGCGCTGCAACCTCCTGATTTCTCAGCTCATCCATCGCGCTGGCGTTTGGTCTGGCGAGCGCAGGGTCTTGACCGGCGCAGGCGTGAGGACAGGGGAAGAGCAAAAAAAAACAAGGCCGTTAGGCCTTGTTGCACAGGTATCGCGTGATCCATTTCCCAGTTTCCCGGGGGCTGCGACAGAGCGCGCCTGAGATCCTATCCTCCCAAGACTTTGACCGCGAATTGGGCACATTGTTGTTCCAAGTGCCTCATTTGTAGACTTTGTTTAGCGCAGTCGCGTCACCTTGTCACGCACTTTATGGGTGAAAATCTCCATGCTGTTGCATCTTCTGGGCAAGGTGAACCGCTCTCCGGCGGAGGATTCGGCGGGTTTTCTTTGCCAGGCGAAGCGGATATGAACAGCAGCCAAGGGGCGATGCGGACTTCGATTCGCCGAAACCCTGCAAGATGTTGAAATGTCGAAGTATCCCGGGAGAACGCGAGGCCCGAAAACTGACCACACTCTGCTTTGCGGGGGCGCGCCGGCCGAAATCGCTTGACCGCACACCCTTTGTGCGGATTCAAAGGACGGGCGCGTCCTGCGGAACGGTCGGCGGCGGCAGCTTCGAAGACAACCACCCTTCTTTCGCCCGATTCAGCCGCCAAGGCTGGGCCTCAAAACGGATCACCCCATGCGCCTGTCGAAATACTTCCTTCCCATCCTCAAAGAGAACCCCAAGGATGCCGAGATCGTCTCGCACCGCCTGATGGCGCGCGCCGGCATGATCAAGCAGCAGTCGGCCGGTATCTACTCCTGGCTGCCGCTGGGCAAGCGCGTGCTCGACAAGGTCTGCACCATCGTTCGCGAGGAGCAGGACCGGGCAGGGGCGATCGAGATCCTGATGCCGACGGTGCAGCCGGCGGATCTGTGGAAGGAGAGCGGCCGCTACAACGATTACGGCCAGGAAATGCTGCGCATCAATGATCGCAACGAGCGCGAGATGCTCTACGGGCCGACCAACGAGGAAATGGTCACCGACATCTTCCGCTCCTATGTGAAGTCCTACAAGAACCTGCCGCTCAATCTCTATCACATCCAGTGGAAGTTCCGCGACGAGCGCCGTCCGCGCTTCGGCGTGATGCGCGGACGCGAATTCCTGATGAAGGATGCCTATTCCTTCGACCTCGACTACGAGGCGTCGCAGGCCGCCTACAACCGCATGTTCGTGTCCTATCTGCGTACGTTCGAACGCTGCGGCCTCAAGTCGATCCCGATGCGCGCCGACACGGGCCCGATCGGCGGGGCGCTGAGCCATGAATTCATCGTGCTGGCGGAAACCGGTGAATCCCAGGTCTTCTGTCACCGCGATTTCGACGGCTTCGCCGTGCCGTCCGCCGACACGGACTATGCCGACGATGCAGCCATCGCGGCCATCGTCAACAAATGGACGACGCCGTTCGCGGCCACCGACGAGATCATGGAGAAGGAAGACTGGGCGCGCCAGGCCTGGGACGGTCTGGCCGAGGACTCCCGCGTCTCCGCCCGCGGCATCGAGGTCGGCCACATCTTCCATTTCGGCACCAAGTATTCCGAGCCGATGAAGGCCTCCGTGCAGGGGCCCGACGGCAAGCAGCATTTCGTGTCGATGGGCTCCTACGGCATCGGCCCTTCGCGCCTGCTCGGCGCCATCATCGAGGCATCGCATGACGACGCCGGCATCATCTGGCCCGAGGGTGTTGCGCCGTTCGATGTCGGGCTGATCAACATGAAGCCGGGCGACGCAGGCTGCGACGCCGCCTGCGAGCGGCTCGAGACGGTGCTCGGCAATGCCGGCCTGGACGTGCTTTACGACGACACCGACGAGCGCGCCGGCGCCAAGTTCGCCACTGCCGACCTCATCGGCCTGCCGATCCAGATCATCGCCGGGCCGCGTTCGGTAGCCGAAGGCAATGTCGAGATCAAGATCCGCGCCACCGGCGCACGCGAGACGCTGAGCATCGATGAGGCCATCAACCGCCTCACGAACGGGCGCTGATGTCAGCGCGCCGACAGGAGAGACCATGACTGACACGACCGCCGAAATGGATACGCCGGTGCTGGCGGCTGCGGCCCGACCGTTCTCCGCCTTCGAGCGCATGGTTGCCTGGCGCTACCTCCGGGCGCCGCGCCGGGAGGCCTTCATCTCGGTGATCGCGGGGTTCTCGTTTCTCGGCATCACGCTCGGGGTGGCGACGCTGATCATCGTCATGGCGGTGATGAACGGTTTCCGCACCGAACTGATCTCCCGCATTCTCGGCATCAACGGTCACATGATCGTGCAGCCGATGGATCGGCCTCTCGACGATTATCTCGACCTGGCCAAGAAGTTCCGGGCCGTGCCCGGCGTGACGCTGGCGATTCCGCTGGTCGAGGGGCAGACGCTCGCCTCCGGCGTCGCCGGAGCCGGAACCGGCGCCCTGGTGCGCGGCATCAGCCCGGACGATTTCACCGACCTCAAGGTGGTTTCCTCCAATATCCGGTCCGGCGATATGGTGGCGTTCGCCGCCAATGACGGCGTGATGATCGGTTCGCGCATGGCCGAGTCACTGGGTCTCGCTGCCGGAGACCGCATCACCCTGATCGCGCCGGAGGGTGACGTGACGCCGATGGGGGTCACGCCGCGGGTCAAGTCCTACATCGTCTCGGGCATTTTCGAGATCGGCATGTCGGAGTATGACGCCTCGATCATCTACATGCCGATGGAAGAGGCGCAGCTCTATTTCAACGCAGAGGGACTGGTACAGTCGATCGAGATCTTCGTCGACAATCCCGATGCGATCGACGAGATGCGACCGCTGATCGAGGCGGCCGCGGGCCGGCAGATCTTCGTCACCGACTGGCGGCAGCGCAACCAGACCTTCTTTTCCGCCCTGCAGGTGGAACGCAACGTCATGTTCATGATCCTCACCCTGATCATCCTGGTGGCGGCGCTCAACATCGTCTCGGGGCTGATCATGCTGGTCAAGGACAAGGGCCACGACATCGCCATCCTGCGCACCATGGGCGCGACATCTGGCTCGGTGATGCGCATCTTCTTCATGACCGGGGCCGCCATCGGCGTCACCGGCACCCTTGCCGGCTTCGTGCTCGGCGTCGTCGTCTGCCTCAACATCGAATCGATCCGCCAGTTCTTCTCCTGGATATCGGGAACGGCGCTGTTCAACCCCGAACTCTATTTTCTCAGCCAGTTGCCCGCGGACATGCGCTCGGGCGAAACCACGGCCATCCTGCTCGTGTCGCTGGGGCTGTCGTTCATCGCCACGCTGATCCCCTCCTGGCGCGCCTCGAAGCTCGATCCGGTGCAGGCATTGCGTTATGAATAAAGGACCCAACGTGGCTCGACACAATGTGCTGGAAATGATCGACGTCGAACGGCATTTCGTTCAGGGCGAGCGCCAGCTTTCCATTCTCAACGGCGCCAATTTCACCCTCAGGGCGGGCGAGACGGTGGCGCTGGTGGCGCCATCGGGCACGGGCAAGTCGACGCTGCTGCAGCTGGCCGGTCTGCTCGAGCAGCCCGATGCGGGCGAGGTGATCATCGCCGGCGAATCCTGCGGCGGCCTGTCGGATGACCGGCGCACGGCGATCCGGCGCACCGAGATCGGTTTCGTCTACCAGTTCCATCATCTGCTGCCGGAATTCACGGCACTCGAAAACATCATGATGCCGCAGCTGATTTCCGGCCTCTCGAAGGCGGATGCGGCCGAGCGGGCATCACAGCTGCTCGACTACATGCGCATCGGCCATCGCGCCGACCACCGCCCTTCCGAGCTGTCGGGCGGCGAGCAGCAGCGGGTCGCCATTGCCCGCGCGGTCGCCAATGCGCCCATCGTGCTGCTGGCCGACGAGCCGACCGGCAATCTTGATCCGGAGACGGCGGGCTATGTGTTCGAGGCGCTCGACGCGCTGGTCCGGCAGTCGGGACTGTCGGCGGTGATCGCCACCCATAACCATGAACTCGCAAGCCTGCTCGACCGGCGCGTGACGCTGGCCGATGGTCTCGTCATCGAAATGTAGGCAGGGGCGTTCCGGACCCGCACATGCAAACGGCCCGGGCGCAAGCCGCGGGCCGTTTGCATTCGCCGACCTGAAGCGTCTCAGCGCAAGCGCTTGGCGTTGGCCTGGGGCACCAGTTCGCCGGCCAGGCGGCGGTCGAGATAGTCGGTGCATTCGGCCATCAGCTCGTCGACCTTGCCGGTGAAGAAGTGGTTGGCGCCGGCCATCGTCTTCTGGGTAATGAGAATGCCCTTCTGCAGCTTGAGCTTCTCGACGAGGATGTTGACGTCCTTCTCCGGCGCCACCTTGTCGGCATCGCCATGGATGATCAGGCCCGAGGACGGGCAGGGCGCCAGGAAGGCGAAGTCATAGGTGTTGGGCTGCGGCGCGATCGAGATGAAGCCCTCGATCTCGGGACGGCGCATCAGAAGCTGCATGCCGATCCAGGAACCGAAGGAATAGCCGGCGACCCAGCAGGCCTTCGAATCCGGATGCAGGCTCTGCACCCAATCGAGCGCGCCGGCGGCATCGGAGAGCTCGCCCGCGCCATGATCGAATTCGCCCTGGCTGCGGCCGATGGAGCGGAAGTTGAAGCGCAGGGTGGTAAAGCCGCGCTGCTGGAACATGTAGAACAGATTGTAGACAATCTGGTTGTTCATGGTTCCGCCGAACTGAGGGTGCGGGTGCAGGATGATGGCGATGGGCGCGTTTTTTTCCTTGCCCGGCTGGTAGCGCCCCTCGAGGCGTCCGGCAGGTCCGTTGAATATGACTTCAGGCATTCGCGCTCCAATGGCAGGGGTTCTGCGGCCAGGGCGAAATCGGCCTGACCCGGGGGCGGTGATGACCGCGCTCTTGACGGCGGCGGGACGGCTCCCTAGAACCTAGTTTAGAATCGTTCGAAACTGCAGCGTTGATCGCTGGAAGTGTGTGTCATACGGCAAGCCGGACGGAAAATTCAAGGAAAATGCGCATTCGGCGCTTCCGATGCGCAACAGCATGAGGATTTGATGGCCGACGCCCGCGTCTATCTGGATCACAACGCGACAGCCCCGCTCAGGCCGGCTGCGCGCGATGCCATGATCGCGGCGCTGTCGATGACGGGCAATCCGTCCTCGGTGCATGCCGAAGGCCGGGCCATGCGCGCCATGATCGGCCGGGCGCGGCAGGCTGTCGCCGATCTGTGCGGCACGACACCGGCACGCGTCACCTTCACATCCGGCGCGACGGAAGCGGCCAATCTGGCGCTCTCGCCCGACTACCGCATGGGCCGCGCCGCGCTGAAGATCGCCCATCTCTATGTCTCGGGCGTCGAGCATCCCTGCGTGCTCTCCGGTGGCCGCTTTCCCGCGGACGCCGTGACCGTGCTGCCGGTGGACGCCGCCGGCCGGCTCGATCTTGATGCGCTTGACGTGGCGCTGTCGACCCATGATGCGGCTCAGGGCCAGGCGATGCTGGCCCTTCAGCTTGCAAACAACGAGACAGGTGTCATTCAGCCGGTGGCCGAGGCGGCGCGCATCGTGCATGCCCGTCAGGGCCTGGTGGTCGTCGATGCGGTGCAGGGCGCCGGGCGCATGTCTCTGTCGCTGAGCGAGCTTGGGGCCGATTTCCTGTTTGTATCGGCGCACAAGATCGGCGGACCGGCGGGCTGTGGCGCGCTGGTCGCTTCCGGCGAGATCCTGATGCCCGCGCCGCTGATCCGTGGCGGCGGCCAGGAAAAGGGCCATCGCGGCGGCACCGAGAATTCGGCAGCCATCATCGGCTTTGGCGCCGCGGCCATCGAGGCCATGGCGGAGGCGGCGGCGTCCGCAACCCTGCGCGTCATCCGTGACAGGATCGAAGCCCGAATCCGGGCGCTGGCGCCGGATGTGATCATCCATGGCGCCGAGGCCGAGCGACTGGCCAACACCATCTTCTTTTCCTTGCCGGGGCTGAAGGCGGAAACCTCGCAGATCGGCTTCGACATGGAGGGAATCGCTGTATCGGCGGGCTCGGCGTGTTCGTCGGGCAAAGTCGGGACCAGCCATGTGCTGGCCGCCATGGGCGCCGACGACCGGCTTGGCGCCATCCGCGTGAGCATCGGCCATTCGACGACGGATGGCGATGTCGACAGGTTCCTGGCAGCATTCGAGACGATCAATTCGAGACGGCTCTCCAGGCAGCCAGGAGCGCATGCCGCCTGAAACCAATTGGCTGTCGTGAAAGGGACTTTTTTCACGACAGCGGTAGCGCACAACCAAGTTGCGCATTACATAGCGGTCAAGCCTTCGGGCCATCGCCAGACGTAACAAGCTGCCGGCCTTGACCCGGCGAGATTGGAGTACGCCATGCCTGCGGTGCAGGAAACCATCGACCAGGTCCGTCTCATCGACGTGGACCAGTACAAATACGGCTTTGAAACCATCATCGAATCCGACCTGGCGCCCAAGGGGCTGACCGAGGACACGATCCGCCTGATTTCGGCCAAGAAGAACGAGCCCGAGTGGATGCTGGAATGGCGTCTCGACGCGTTCAAGCGCTGGCTCACCCTGGAGGAGCCGACGTGGGCACGGGTGCATTACCCGAAGATCGACTTCCAGGACATTCATTACTATTCGGCCCCTAAGAGTTCGCCGGGCCCGAAATCGATCGACGATGTCGACCCCGAGATCCTCAAGGTCTATGAAAAGCTGGGCATTCCGTTGCGCGAGCAGGAAGTGCTTGCCGGCGTGCAGCAGTCGAAGATCGCCGTGGACGCGGTGTTCGATTCCGTCTCGGTGGTGACCACCTTCAAGGAAGAGCTGAAGAAGGCCGGCGTGATCTTCATGTCGATCTCGGAGGCGATGCGCGAGCATCCCGATCTGGTCAGGAAGTATCTCGGGACGGTCGTGCCCACCACCGACAACTACTATGCCACGCTCAACGCGGCGGTGTTCACCGACGGGTCCTTCGTCTACATTCCGAAGGGCGTGCGCTGCCCCATGGAACTGTCGACCTATTTCCGGATCAACGAGAAGAACACCGGCCAGTTCGAACGCACGCTGATCATCGCGGAGGAGGGCGCCTATGTCTCCTACCTCGAGGGCTGCACGGCGCCGCAGCGCGACGAGAACCAGCTGCATGCGGCCGTCGTCGAGCTGATCGCGATGGACGATGCCGAGATCAAGTATTCCACTGTGCAGAACTGGTATCCCGGCGACAAGGACGGCAAGGGCGGGATCTACAACTTCGTCACCAAGCGCGGCGATTGCCGCGGCAAGAACTCGAAGATCTCCTGGACCCAGGTCGAAACCGGCTCGGCGATCACGTGGAAGTATCCGTCCTGCATCCTGCGCGGCGACAATTCGCGCGGCGAGTTCTACTCCATCGCGGTGTCGAACGGCTATCAGCAGGTGGATTCCGGCACCAAGATGATCCATCTGGGCAAGAATACATCGAGCCGGATCATCTCGAAGGGGATTTCCGCCGGTCACTCCAACAACACCTATCGCGGCCAGGTCTCGGCCCACCGCAAGGCCGAGAACGCGCGCAACTTCACCCAGTGCGACTCGCTGCTGATCGGCAACGAATGCGGCGCCCACACGGTGCCCTACATCGAGGCCAAGAACGCCTCGGCGCAGTTCGAGCATGAAGCCACAACCTCCAAGATCTCCGAGGACCAGCTGTTCTACTGCCTGGCGCGCGGCATTCCCGAGGAAGAGGCCATCGCGCTGATTGTCAACGGCTTCGTCCGCGACGTGATCCAGCAATTGCCGATGGAGTTCGCAGTTGAAGCACAAAAGCTGATCGGGATCAGCCTCGAGGGGAGCGTGGGGTAATGGTTGCCAAGGAAACCAAGGCGGAGCTCGACAAGCTCAAGAAGCGCTACAAGGATCTCGGCGGGTCGATCGATGGCCTGCTGGAAGCCATCTCGCGCGGCTCGACGACCTCCGATGCGGTGCTGAGCACCGAACTGACAAAGGCTCGCATGGAGCTCGCATCCATCGCGCGGCGCTTGCAGGGATTGCAGAACGACGACGACTGACGGGGCCGGGCCGGTCCTGTTGCTTCAGGGAGCTGCAGCATGAGCATCGATGCGACCGCGATCGTCTGGTATGCCGCCATCTGCGGCTCGCTGTCGGCGCTTGCGCCGTCCTTTGGCGGACGAGCCTTGCGGCTCGCGATCGGAGCAGGTGTCGGGATCGTGGCGGCAACGCTGCTGCCGCTGCTCAAGTCGCTGATCGGGTCTTGAGATGACCCGGCCTCCAGCGACCGGTCCCGACGGCAACGGCGCCACCATGGTCGCGACGGCGCGGCTGGCCTTCGGCGGGTTCTTCGTGGGTTCGGCGGTGCTGAAGTTGATGGCCACTGCGACGATGGTGAAGATGCTTGGCTCTGCCGGCTTCGCCCATCCGCTGCCGTGGGTCTGGTTTGCCGCCGCCAGCCAGTTCGCCGGCGGCATGGCGCTGATCGCCAACCGTCTGGTGCGGTGGGCGGCCATTGGCCTGATCGTCTATGTGACGCTGGTCAATGTCATATTGCACGGGTTCTGGAACCTTAGCGGGGACGCCGCATCGATCCAGTTCCAGTTGTTTTCGAAGAATCTCGGCATCATCGCCGGCCTCATGGGCATCGGTGGCGCCGCCGGAACGTGGGGCATGACCCGCAAAGAGGTACATTATGCTTGAAATACGCAATCTTCACGCCAGGATCACCGGCACCGAAACGGAAATCATCCGCGGCCTCAACCTCACGGTCAAGGCGGGCGAAGTTGCCGCCATCATGGGGCCGAACGGCTCCGGCAAGTCGACCCTGAGCTACATTCTGGCCGGCCGCAGCGACTACGAAGTCACCGATGGCGACATTCTCTACAACGGCGAGTCGATCCTTGAGCTGGAGCCTTCCGAACGCGCCGCAAAGGGCATCTTCCTTGCCTTCCAGTACCCGGTGGAAATTCCCGGCGTCGCCACCATGCAGTTTCTCAAGGTGGCCATGAACGAGCAGCGCAAGGCCCGCGGCGAGGACGAACTCAAGACGCCCGAGTTCATCCGGCTGGTCAAGGAAGCCGCCGGCGACCTGAAGATCGACCCGGAGATGCTCAAGCGCCCTCTCAATGTCGGATTCTCCGGCGGCGAGAAGAAGCGCGCCGAGATCCTGCAGATGAAGCTGCTGGCCCCGAAGCTGTGCGTGCTCGACGAAACAGATTCCGGTCTGGACATCGACGCCCTGAAGATCGTCTCGGACGGCGTCAACGCGCTGCGCTCGCCCGATCGCGCCGTCATCGTCATCACCCACTACCAGCGCCTGCTGGAGTACATCGTGCCCGATTCCGTACATGTGCTCTACAAGGGCCAGGTGATCAAGAGCGGCGACAAGGATCTGGCGCTTGAACTCGAGGCCGACGGATACGCACAGATCATCGAGGCGGCTGCCTGAACCGGCACGTGCAGGACCAGGAAAGCCAGGAGAGATGAGCATGGACATGCAGACCAAACCAACCCACACGCTGGCCGAACAGGCCATCATCGACGGTTTCCTCGCCCGGGTGGGCGATTTCCCCGGCGACGCCTCCGTGACCTCGGCGCGTGACCGGCTGGTGTCGGAGTTTCGTGCCGGCGGTCTTCCGACCCGGCGGATGGAGGCCTGGCACTACACCGACCTCAAGGCGCAGATGAAGATCGTGCCGAACATGGACACCGGGCTGGTGGATGCGGCGCGGCCGCTTGTCGGCGCCAGCACGGTTTTGCCGGTGCTGCAAGGATCGGCCAATGCGCCACAGGCTGTGGAGGGCTGCGAGATCTGGCCGTTCATGGACATGCTGGCGTCGGGTGACGCGGCCAAGCTGCTCAGGACACGCGGCGATGATGATGTCATCGGCCGGCTCAATGGCGCCTTTGTCACCGATGGCTTCTGCCTTGAAGTCGCCGATGACACAGTCATCGCCGACATCATCGAACTGCAGGCGGTCCAGAACGGCGGGCAGGCGCACACGCGCTTTCCCGCCAGCTTCGGCCAGAATTCCACCGCGACGGTGATCGAGCGCCATCTCGGCTCCCACGAGCGCAGCGGCTTTTCAAGCTCGATCAGCAGCGTCGACCTGGGCGCGGGGGCCGAGGTCACCTGGATCATCGTGCAGCAGCGCGGCGACAAGGACCAGCATCTGGGCCAGCTCAATGCCAGGCTGGGCGCCAATTCGCGGCTCAACCTGTTCATCGTCAATGCCGGCGGCAAGCTCATCCGCCAGGAGATCCATATAGAGGTTGCCGGCGAGGGATCACATTTCAACCTTCGCACCATCAACCTGCTGGCAGGCGACAGCCACACCGACGTGACGCTGACGCTGGGCCATGACGTGCCCAACACCACCTCGTCGGAGATCGTCCGCAATGTGGTGCTCGACCGGGCCCGCGGCGTGTTCCAGGGGCAGATCAAGGTGGCGCAGGCGGCGCAGAAGACCGACGCGCAGATGGCCTGCAACACGCTGCTTCTGTCCGACGACGGCGAATTCGCCGCCAAGCCGGAACTGGAAATCTTTGCCGACGACGTGGTCTGCGCCCATGGCGCCACCGTCATCGACATCGACCGCACGCAGTTGTTCTACCTGATGGCGCGCGGCATTTCCGAGAGCACGGCGCGTGGCCTTCTCGTTAACGGCTTTGTCGACGAACTGGTCGGGGAACTGGAGAACGAGGAGCTGGTCGGCGTTCTGGAAACGATGATCGAACAATGGCTTGCGGCCCATGCTTGACAATCCGAATCCAATGTCGGGCTATGATGTCGAGGCGGTCCGCAGGGACTTCCCGATCCTGTCGCGGCAGGTGCACGGAAAGCCGCTGGTCTATCTTGACAACGGCGCCTCGGCGCAAAAGCCGCAGGTGGTGATCGACGCCATCACGCACGCCTATTCCAACGAATACGCCAATGTGCATCGTGGCCTGCATTTCCTGTCGAACGCGGCAACCGACGCCTACGAGGCGGCGCGCGAGACCGTGCGCGGCTTCCTCAACGCACCCTCGGTCGACAACATCATCTTCACCAAGTCGACCACCGAAGCCATCAACACCGTAGCCTATGGCCATGCCATGCCCACCATCGGCACGGACGACGAGATCGTCATCACGATCATGGAGCATCATTCCAATATCGTGCCGTGGCATTTCCTGCGCGAGCGCCAGGGCGCCAAGCTGGTCTGGGCGCCGGTGGACGATCAGGGCGTGTTCGATCTCGATGATTTCCGCGCCAAGCTCACCGACCGCACGAAACTGGTGGCGATCACGCACATGTCCAATGTGCTGGGCACGGTTGTCGACGTCAAGGAGGTCTGCCGCATCGCCCACGAGCGCGGCATTCCCGTGCTTGTCGATGGCAGCCAGGCGGCGGTGCACATGGCGGTCGACGTGCAGGACATCGATTGCGACTGGTATGTGATGACCGGCCACAAGCTCTACGGTCCCTCCGGCATCGGCGTTCTTTATGGCAAGACCGAGCGGCTGAAGGCGATGCGCCCGTTCATGGGCGGCGGCGAGATGATCGTCGAGGTGACCGAGGATGCCGTGACCTACAACGATCCGCCGCACCGGTTCGAGGCGGGCACGCCGCCGATCGTGCAGGCGATCGGACTGGGTGCCGCGCTCAGATACATGCAAGGGCTCGGCCGCGATGCCATCGCCGCCCACGAGGCGGACCTGCGCGACTATGCACAGGAGCGGCTGTCCGGGATCAATGCGCTGCGGCTGATCGGCACTGCGCCGGACAAGGGAGCGATTTTCTCCTTCGAGATCGAGGGAATCCATGCCCACGACATCTCGATGTTGATCGACCGCTCCGGGGTCGCTGTGCGCGCCGGAACCCATTGCGCCCAGCCGTTGCTGGCGCGCTTCGGCGCCACATCGACTTGCCGTGCCTCATTCGGCCTCTACAATACGCGGGGCGAGGTGGACGCACTGGCAGGCGCGCTTGACAGGGCGCGCGTATTTTTCAGCTGAAGGAGCATGAGATGAGCGACACGATCAGCACTGACGGCGCGGAAAGCACGGGCACCTTTTCGGCTTCGACGATACCCGCCGATGAACTGGCGCGGATGACCGATGACATCATCGCCGCGCTGAAAACCGTCTACGACCCGGAAATTCCCTCGGACATCTACGAGATCGGCCTGATCTACAAGATCGACATAGAGGATGACCGCATGGTCAGGATCGTGATGACTTTGACGGCGCCCGGTTGCCCCGTGGCCGGCGAGATGCCGGGTTGGGTCGAGAACGCGGTGGGGGCAGTCGAGGGTATTTCCGGCGTCACCGTCGAGATGACCTTCGATCCGCCGTGGAGCCCCGACCGCATGTCGGAAGAGGCCCAGGTTGCACTCGGCTGGTATTGAGCGGCCTTGTTCGCACAAGGCTCGCGCATTACATTGATCATGAAGCTGCGGGCCTTTAACCCGCATGCGGATGGAGAACGACATGGCTTTTGAGATCATGACGATGACGCAGGCTGCGGCCGATCGCGTCAAGGCGGTGCTGGCGTCATCCGACGGACCGGCTGCCGGCATCAGGGTCGGCATCAAGAAAGGCGGCTGCGCGGGGATGGAATACACCATCGACCTGGTGCGCGAGCCCGATGCCCGCGACGACAAGATCGAGCGAGACGGCGCCCGGGTCTATGTGGCGCCGGAAGCGGTGCTGTTCCTGCTTGGCACAGAGATGGGCTTTGAGTCCACGACGCTGCGCTCAGGGTTCACCTTCCACAATCCCAACCAGACCTCGGCCTGCGGCTGCGGGGAGTCGGTCGAGCTCAAGCCCGCCGATCTGGCCAAGCTGGCCGAGGCCGGCAACCCGGTGGTTCGCGCCGGCTGAAACCGGGCGCCGGGACAGGCCCGTCGCGGCCGGCTTTCGGGTCGATCCATTTCAGCTATCCGAATGCGACCGGTCGCCTGGCCATGCCTGCGCGTCGGTCGCCGATCGCTCGCGCCAGCCGACGAAAGGGCCTGGCACTCTCGCGGCAGAGCTTTTCCACCGGGGTGAGGCGGGCAGGCTGGGGAACAGGCGTGTCGAGGATTGAGCCCTGCAGGCAGGGCTCCGAAGGGATATCGCCCAGATTCCGGTCCTGTATGCAGGGCGAGGGCAGGCTGACGAGCCGCAGGATGGAGCGATGCACGTCCAGTGAATGGGCGTCGTTGACAAGGTTGTCGACCTGGCCGCAGAGGGTTTTTGTCTGATCCAGCAGCAACTTCGCCGCCGGCCGGTTCATGCACTAGGCGGCCGCGCCAAGCACCCACCTTGGTGCCGATGCAGGGCGCGTTTGCCGACACGTACATCCGGTCGCCGGCTGATCTCGGTGACGAGCGGGGAAGCCTCGAGGCGGTAGATGACGGGCAGGTCGGGCGCCGGAAGCTGCTGCAGAAATTCCTTGAGGTCCGGGGCGCAATGGATGTCGTCCTCGAAGACGGCACCGAGCGGATCATCGCCGTCCGCAATCATCGACCAGGTTCGGCGGTGGCTGAGAAAGCAGGCGACTTCCGTGGGCGTGAATTGTCCTTCGGGGTCGGCGGATCTCCGGTGGGAACCGGGCGAAGCCGCGTCAGTGGCGGGGACCACCTCCCATTCGATCCCAAGGTTCGAGCCGATGCGCCGCATGCGCGACAGCCGCTTGGAATGGCGCGCGAGATGATCAGGTGCATTTTCATGCCATCACCTTTCCGACCGGCCTGCCGCGGTCCCGGCGCGCTCCGCTCTGGCCAGCTTCGTCAAGTTTCCATGCGAACTGCGAAAAGGGCAAGCACGGCAAAGGTGACGGAGTAGCGGTGGGCAGATGATCCCGGACCGGTCTTGTCAGGCCCGAGGCGAAGGCAATCGGGTGGGTTGCGGGCGGACGTCGTCCGGTCAGCCGAATTTGATTTTTGTCCGAACCATTCCGGCCCGGCGGATCGTGCGCGACTCGCGCAGCCGCTGATAGGGCTTCGCGACCTCGCGGACGATTTTCTGCATCCGTGTCAGCGGCAGCCTGTCGCGGAAATGAGTGGGCACGATCGACGTGACGAGGTAATCCGCGGTCGGCGGCGGCGCAGGCGTGCTTTCGGGCCGCTGCGGTCTGGCGCCGAACTGCCGGCCAAGCATCGAGTAGAACTGGAGGAAGGGACGCCTGATCTCCCGAAGAGCCTTGCGCAGCCCGGTGGCGGGCCTTGCGGCCTCCTGCAGCCAGACAAGCATCTTGTCCTGGATGCAGGGCGAGGGGATTGCGACAAGGCGGTCGATGTCCGTGTCCTCCTCCGCAGCCAGCGAATTGTGCAGGAAGAGGTCGACCGGCAGGCGCACAAGATCGGCGCGGGCCAGCAGTAGCCTGGCCGCCGGGCGATTGAGCACGTAGGCGGCCGAGCCGAGCACCCAGCCCTGATAGTGATGCAGACCGCGTCCCCCGACCGTCATCTCAGGCTCCGGCCTGATCCGGACGACCAGCGGATCGCATTCGAGCCGGTAGATCGTCGGGCGCTCGCGAACGGGGAGGCAGGAGAGCAGGTCGCGCAGAGCCGGGGCGATGTGCAGATCGTCCTCGAAGATCGCCGCCATCGCGTCCTCGCCATCGGCAATGTCCTGCCAAAGCCGGCGGTGGCTGAGAAAGCACGCAACCTCCGACGGATTGAGAATGCCCTCCGGGTCCCATCGAGCCAGATCGGCTTGCGGATCAAGAGCGTCGACTGCGGGAAAAATGCGCCAGTCGATCCCCAGCTCCGCGCCGATCCGCTGCATTCTTGCCCGGCGCTCGTGATGACGCTGGAGGTTGATCAGGTGCATTTTCATCATCATCGCTCGTCCGGCTCGGCTGCAGCATCAGGCTCTTGCAGCTCGGGACGTTTTTGCTTTGAAAATGAACTAATTGCAAGTCTTGGCCAGGCGGCGGGACGGGTCGCCGCCTGGTCTCCAGATCAGCCGCGCATCTTGTCGCCGGAGGGATCGAAGGGTGGCTCAATGGCGATGCGGGCGGCGCGGCGGATGCCGAGGATCTCGATCTCGAAGAGACCGGTCTCGTCCCGCGTCGCCAACTGGCTCGGGATATAGCCCTGCGCCATGGAATGGCCGACGAAATGGGCAAAGCCGCCCGAGGTGATCCAGCCGACAACACGCCAGTCACCGTCGCGCATGGTGCCCTCTGCCGGCTTGGCAATCTCCCTGCCGTCGGCGTCGAAGCGCGGTGCGCCATAGCCGTGCGGCGGCTCGATTGTGCCGTGGTCGGTGTCGCCGACCTTCGCCCAGACAGGCTCGTCGCCCATGACGTCGGCGTCGACGGCATCGACGATGAAGGAGGTGCGCATCAGCTTCGGACCGTCGGCATGTTCCTTCGCCGCCGCCTCGCGGCCGATGAAGTCGTTCTTCGTGAGCTTGATGAAACGCTCCATGCCGCCCTCATAGGGTCCGTAGATCGGCCTAAGCTCGCGGAACCAGGTGGGGAAGTTCTTCTCCAGCCGCATTGACAGCAGCGCCCGCATGCCGAAGTCGACGATGTCGAACTCCGCGCCGGCGTCCTTGATGCCGGCATAGACGCGGCGCTGGTAGGAGGGTTCCATCCAGATTTCGTAGCCGAGGTCTCCGGCGTAGGTGATGCGGTTGACGATGCAGGGTGCGCCGTTGATGTCCATCTCGCGGATGTCCATGAAGCGGTAGGCGGCGTTCGACACATCGTCGTCGGTCAGCTTTTCCAGCACCTTGCGGGCGTTGGGGCCGGTGATCGAGAGGCCTACGAGGTTGAGGCCGATGCGGTGGATCGACACCGAGCCGTCCTTCGGCATGTGCTGCTCGAACCAGCGCATGTGGTAACGCTGGGCGGCGATCGAGCCCCAGATCATGTAGCGGTCGCGCGTGGCCGTCGACAGGTTGCCGATGGTGAAATCGCCGATGATCTTGCCGTTGTCGTTGAGCATCGGGGTGAGCACGATGCGGCCCGGCTTCGGCATCGTGTTCGTCATCAGATGGGTAAGCCAGGCCTGCACTCCGGGGCCGGTTACCTCATACTTGGCGAAGTTGGAGATCTCGGTGACGCCGACGCTTTCGCGCGTCCTGCGGACTTCGTTGCCGATGTGCTCGAAATCGTTGGAGCGATGGAAAGAAGGAATGTCGATCGCCTCGGTGCCCTTCGGTGCGAACCAGAGCGGGGTTTCCAGGCCCCAACTGTCGCCCATGACAGCATTGTTCTCGGTCTTCATGGTGTCATAGAGCGGCGAGGTCTGCTGCGGGCGCGCGTCGGGCAGTTCCTCGTTGGGAAAGCGGATCGAGAAGCGGCGCGAATAGTTCTCGCGAACCTTGGCGTTGGTGTAGCGCAATGTCGCCCATTCACCATAACGGGCCACGTCCATGCCCCAGATGTCGGCGCCGGGATCGCCATGCACCATCCAGTTCGACAGAGCCAGTCCGACGCCGCCGCCCTGGCTGAAGCCGGCCATCACCGCGCAGGCGGTCCAGTAGTTGGTCAGGCCCGGCACGGGACCGACCAGCGGGTTGCCGTCGGGGGCGAAGGTGAAGGGGCCGTTGATAACCTGCTTGATGCCGGCATTCTCCATCGCCGGGAAGTGCTTGAAGCCGATTTCCAGCGATGGAGCGATGCGTTCCAGGTCGGGCGCCAACAACTCGTGTCCGAAATCCCATGGTGTGTTGACCGGCGACCAGGGCTTGCAGGCTTTCTCGTAGGTGCCGAGCAGGATGCCCGAGCGCTCCTGGCGGGTGTAGATCTCGCCCTTGAAGTCGATGACGCCGACCAGCTCCCGGCCTGTCTTGGCGTTGAATTCCAGCACCTCGGGCATTTCTTCGGTGAGCAGATACATATGCTCCATGGCGAGCACCGGCAGTTCGAGTCCGACCATGCGGCCGACTTCCCGCGCCCACAGGCCGCCGGCATTGACGACGTGGTCGGCCTTGACCGTGCCCTGCTCGGTGACGACGTTCCAGGTGCCGTCAACTTCCTGGGTGAGTTCGATGACGCGGTTTCTGAGCACGATCTCGGCGCCGAGCTGGCGTGCCGCCTTGGCATAGGCGTGGGTGGTGCCGGAGGGATCGAGATGGCCTTCCACTGGGTCCCAGAGGGCGCCGACGAAATTGCTCTCGTCCATCAGCGGGAACATCGCCTTGGCCTCGGACGGTGTGATGAGCTCGGTTTCCATGCCGAGATAGCGGCCCTTGGCGTGCACAAGGCGCAGGAAATCCATCCTCTCGGGGGTATCCGCCATCATCACGCCGCCGGTGAGGTGCAACCCGCAGGACTGGCCGGAGATTTCCTCCAACTCCTTATAGAGGCTGACCGTGTAGGCCTGCAGCTTGGCGACGTTGGGATCGCCGTTGAGCGTGTGGAAGCCGCCGGCAGCATGCCAGGACGATCCCGATGTCAGCTCCGAGCGCTCGATCAGCATGACATCGCTCCAGCCGGCTTTGGCCAGATGGTAGAGTACCGAGCACCCGACCACGCCGCCACCGATAACCACTGCCCTGACATGGGATTTCATAGAGTGCTCCTTTGCGCAAATCGCGCGCACATTGCGAAATCGGGTTCAGCCGCACAAGAGGCAAAAACGACATTGCGAAACAAAGAAGTTCGGTTCCTGACACGAACGCCGCTTGCCCCGAAGGGAGAGGCATCCCACATGCAGCCGGCCGCGGGAAGATGGTTCCCGCCGCATCAATCGGGGGATCCCATGACGCTATCCATGTATTCGATGACCGTGCCGTTCTACAGCAGCATGCTGAGCAATCTCGAACACCTGCTGTCCAAGGCGGAAGCCTGGGCGGCGGAGCGAAAGATCGATCCGGCGGTGCTGCTCAACGACCGCCTGGCACCCGACATGCTGCCGCTCAAGCGTCAGGTGCAACTGGTCACCGACCATGCCAAGGGGGCAGTTGCCCGGCTTGGTGGCGTCGAGGTGCCGCCGTTCCCCGACGTTGAGGAAACGTTCGCCGAACTGCATGACAGGATCGCCAGGGTGCGCGACTTCCTGCACAGCGTGCCGGAGGCGAATTTCGCGGGAGCCGAGGACAAGATCATTTCCATGAAGGTCGGCCCGATGGACATGAGCTTTCCCGGCCTGCAATATCTTCAGGGCTTCTCGGTTCCCAACTTCTATTTCCACCTGACCGCCGCCTACGCGATCCTGCGCCACAACGGCGTTCCGGTCGGCAAGGGCGACTTCTTCGGCCGCGGCTGAACTTTTCACGGGGGAGGCCTGAGCGTCACTCAGGGCACGCCGGCCGACTGCACGGGTGCAGCCACCGGCGACATCGACAACCAACGGCGGCGGTGGGCTGTTCCTGCCGCCGCAGGTCGCCGGCCCGATCTCGGCGACAGCGATCTCCCGCTTCCTCCCAGCGGACCCCGAGTGCCATCGGGAAGGGCGCCACCGCGCGGTCGGGCAAGGTCCGAATCGATCTCTCTGCCGGCATGCGCGTCAAGCTTTGCATCGAAGCGATCAAGGAAGGCGATCGGAGCGGCGGCATTTTTTATGAGCAATATGGCTCATCCTTCAAATTTTCTGGAATGAATAGAATGGCTTGTGCGATAAGATGTCGTGAGTATCCGAATTGCCTAACCCATTCGCCTTGCCGCGTGCTATTGCCCAACAGCATTGGTGTGGAGTCAGAGCCTCCAGGCCGGCCAAGACTCTAAACAAGGGGAATACGATGAAGGATGCGACTGCGAAGCTATGGGTGCAACGGCTTGCACCCTATCGCACACCGGACGACAGGCGCGCCAGCTTCGAAGTCGTTCTCACGCTCGGACTGTTCGTGGGGCTGTGGGTGCTGATGTGGTCCCTGATCGGCATCAGTGAGCTTGCCATCCTGGCGCTGTCGATTCCAACCGCCGGGCTCATGGTGCGGTTGTTCATCATCCAGCATGACTGCGGCCACGCAGCGATGTTCTCGACCTCCAGGTGGAATGACAGGGTCGGCCGCGCCCTCGGCGTGCTGACGCTTACACCCTATGACTATTGGCGGCGTTCACATGCGCTGCATCATTCCGCCTCCGGCAATCTCGACCGCCGCGGCATAGGCGACATCGACACGCTTACCGTCGACGAATACCTGGCGCTGAGCCGGTTCGGACGGATGAAATACCGCCTCTATCGCCACCCGCTGGTGATGTTCGGCCTTGGGCCTGCCTATCTGTTCCTGCTGCAGCACAGGCTGCCGCTGAGCGCGCTCAAGGAAGACCGCGCGGCGCTGCGCAATGTGATTGCCACGAATCTCGGCATTCTGGTGGTCTGGGCCGGGCTGGCGCTGTTGATCGGGGTAGGGCCGTTCCTGCTCATTCAACTTCCAGTCACGCTGATCGGAGCTTCGATCGGTGTCTGGCTGTTCTATGTCCAGCATCAGTTCGATCCGACTCACTGGGACCGGACGCCGGACTGGAACCGCGAACATGCGGCCCTGCACGGCAGCTCGTTCTACGATCTGCCGCAGCCGCTGATGTGGCTGACGGGCAATATCGGCATCCACCACGTTCACCATCTATCCAGCCGGATCCCGTTCCATCGGCTGCCGCAGGTCATGCGCGATTTTCCCGAGCTCAAGCAGATCGGCCGTCTGACCCTATGGCAGAGCATCAAATGCGTGCCGCTGGCTCTCTGGGACGAGAAGGCGCGACGGCTGATTTCCTTCCGCCAGCTTCGCGCGCAGCCGGCGATCTGAGGGGATTCTGAATAGTTTTTGACGCTTTTGGTCATGGCCCTTGTGTTGCACCCGGTTCCGGTGTACATAGGGCCATCGATTTTGACCGGACGACTTGGTCGCGGTACCGCCTAAAGGTGTGACTCGCACAATAACTTCACTAGAATTCGATGAATACGGCTGTCGGAGCCAAATCTAGCACCGGCATCCACACACACCTGATGGAAGTAAAAAGGAATACACATGCAGACCGGTACCGTAAAATTCTACAATGACCAGAAGGGCTTCGGCTTCATCGCTCCGGACGACGGCGGCAAGGACGTTTTCGTTCACGCAACCGCTCTCGAGCGCGCTGGCATGCGCGGTCTCGCTGAAGGTCAGAAGGTTTCCTTCGACACAGCTGAAGACCGCCGCACAGGCAAGACTGCAGTCTCGACGATCCAGGCTGCCTGATAAGACCTAACGGTCTTGTTTTCGACGCCAGCCGCACCGGACCAAGGTCCCGTGCGGCTGGCGTTTTCGATTCTGGCACATCATTGCGGTCCGGCCAGGACATCCCATGCGCGCAGGGCCCGGCGTTGCAGAGCTGTGCAAGATCTTCCTCGCGCGGCGCGGTTGCGGCAGCCGCCGAGACGGTCGGGGCCGAGTCACGCCGCCCTGCAGCATATCCTCCATCAGGTATCGGCAGCGACGGCCCGGCTTCCCGCCGGAATTGTCATGCTCGCATTCAATCCGCCCAAGGGGGAGCGGCCGAAATCAAGCTCGCCGCCGCAAACCTCGAGAATGTCGGCGACAATTGCCAGGCCAAGTCCGGCGCCTGACCCGCCTGAATCGAGTCGGCCGCCGCGCTGCCGCGCTGTCGCGAGATGGGCATCGTCCATGCCGTCACCGTCGTCCTGTATGCTGACTGTGGTCCAGCCGCCGCTTTGGCTCGCGGTCACCAGCACCTGCCGGTTTGCATGGCGAAGTGCGTTTTCCACCAGGTTACCGATCAGGTCGTTCAGGTCGTCCGGATCGATCAGCACGGTCGGCTGCCCGTCGATCCGCTGTTCGAGGACGATCGCCGCGCCTTTCGGCGTGCGGCGCAGAGTGCGCAGTATCGCATCCACATGCCGTGACAGCGGCACGGGATCGGCCGCCCGACCGTGGCGGAGTCGGGCGCGTGCCAGTTCACGATCCATGTGCCGGCCCATGCGCAACGCCAGTTCGGCGATGTCATCGGCAATATCGGTCTGGCCGCGCATGCGCAGGCGATCGATATCGGCACCGAGTGCCGTCAGCGGCGTCTTCATGCCGTGAGCGAGATCCGCGGCACGATCCCTCGCGCGAACCATGTCGCGGTCCTGGGCGTCGAGCAGGGCATTGACCTCATCAACCAGCGGCGCGACTTCCTCGGGCACATTGGTCTGATCGATGCGGCGCATCTTTCCCGCGCGAACCGCCGCGACGCCGTCGAGCACGGCACGGACAGGGCGCAGGCCTCGGCTCACCTGGATGATCAGGCCTATGATCAGCAACAGACCCAGAAGCCCGAGCACCGCGCCGAGATCCCAGGCAAAGCCGGTCGACAGGGCGGTGATTTCAGCGCGGTCAATGGCCACCGAGACCCGCAGCCTGTGATCGCCATTGCCGGAAGCCAGCACCACCAGCACTTCATGGACCAGCAGTCGGCCATTGTCGGGGCCGTCAATCGTGTGGCTGTGCACATCACCCGGCGCCAGATGATCGTCCGGCAGGGCAAGCTCGGTGTCCCACAAAGAGCGGGACTTGAGTTGCGCACCGCTGGTCCTGTCGCTCACCTGCCAGTAGAGACCGCCGAAAATCCGCGTGAAGCGGGGGTCCACCGGCTCGCGCGTCAGCGAAAGGCGGCTTTCGGCGTCAAATCTGAGACCGCTCACGATCTGGGAAAGATGGGTTTCGAGTTCCTGGCCGATGCGGCGTTCGAGATGACGGGTGAAGATGGCTTCAAGACTGAACCCGGTGACAATGAGCGCCAGCACCACCACCGCAACGGCCCAGGCGAGCAGCCGGATGCGGATCGACGTGCGGCCGATCATTGCGCGTCGGACGCTGTGTCAGGCACGATGTAGCCGAAGCCGCGGCGGGTTTCGATCAGCGCCACCGGCAGCTTGCGCCTGACGCGGCCGACGAGCACTTCGACGGCGTTGGACTCGCGTTCGAAATGCACAGATTGCAGATGTTCGGAGAGTTCCTGCTGGGAGACCACGCGGCCCTTGTTGAGCATCAGGAAGGACACCAGCCGGTATTCCTGCGGCGACAAATTCACGGGGACACCATCGACAGTCAGGCGCATCTGCTTGGTGTCGAGTTCGGTGCCGTTGACCGTGATGACCGGGGCGGAGTGGCCGCCGCTGCGGCGGATGATGGCGCGGAGCCGGGCTAGCAGTTCCTCCATGCGGAAGGGCTTTGGCAGATAGTCGTCGGCGCCCGCGTCGATGCCCTCCACCCGTTCGCTCCAGGAGCCGCGGGCGGTGAGCACCAGAACCGGCATGTCGCGACCCGCCCCACGCCATCGCTTGAGCACGCTCAATCCGTCCATGTGCGGCAGACCAAGGTCGAGCACCACGGCGCCATAGGTCTCCGTGTCGCCGAGGAACCAGGCTTCCTCGCCATCGGTCTCGCTGTCGACGA
This sequence comes from Hoeflea marina, assembly GCF_003182275.1. Taxonomy (GTDB): domain Bacteria; phylum Pseudomonadota; class Alphaproteobacteria; order Rhizobiales; family Rhizobiaceae; genus Hoeflea; species Hoeflea marina. The sequence continues at coordinate 1,099,011 of NZ_QGTR01000001.1, read as the reverse complement.
CATAGCCTGCCGCCTTAAGTGCGCCGGTTACGTCCTTGCGGATGCGGTCATCATCTTCGACAAGCAGGATGCGAATGGCTCAATCCTCCTTCTCGTTGCCGAGGATTTTGGCCGTGCGTGCATCGACATGCATTTCGCGCCGCCGACCATCCTTGTCGATCCAGTAGATCTCGTAGATGGCCGCGCCGTGTTCCATGCCGAATTCGATACCGGCAATGGGGCGGTCGATCGACGGCTTTAGCTTTTCGAGAATGTCGGCGAGCGGCATCACCTTGCCACTTTTTTGCGCCCGCTCGAGCGCATTGCGGTCGTCATCGTCAGCGCGAACGGCAGTTGTCGCGACAACGAGGAAGGCAAGAATGCATAGAACGATCTGTCGCATGCGCCAACCCTAGCGTGAAAGAAATGACAAAACGCTGACAATCGTACTCACCCAACTGTCATGCACAGTCCGCCATAACCGGTCCCGTCAACAGGGCAACCGCCCGTCAACATCTACCGGAGACTGACTCATGCGCAAACTTTTCACTTCGTCCATCCTGCTTGCCTCCATCGTCCTGCCGGCCGCAGCAATGGCCGCCGATTGCGGTACCGCTCCCCAGAGTGAATGGATGTCGGAAGCCGATATCTCCGCCAAGGGCGTCGAGCTCGGTTATGACGTCCGTTCGGTCAAGATCGAGGACGGCTGCTACGAAATCTACGGGATTGCCAAGGATGGCGCCAAGGTTGAAGTGCTGCTCAACCCGGTCAGCGCCGAAGTTGTCAGCGTCAAATCGGCCGGCTGATGCGCGCGACCTCGACCATGATGGAAGCCGATGGCGCGATGCCGTCGGCGACCGTCCGGGTGTGGGACCCGCTGGTGAGGATTTTCCACTGGTCGCTGGTCGGCCTCTTCGGCTTTGCCTTCGCCACCGGCGACGAGTGGAGCGGGCCGCATGAGCTGGCGGGCTATGCCATCGCCGCGCTGGTGGCGGTGCGGGTAATCTGGGGGCTGCTGGGATCACGGCACGCGCGGTTTTCGTCCTTCGTGGCGCGTCCGTCGAAAGTGGCGGGGTTTCTTTCCGATACCGCCCGGCTGCGCGCACAGCGTCATCTGGGTCACAATCCCGCCGGCGGCGCAATGGTGGTTGCGCTGCTAATCGCGATTTCCGTAATTGCCGCCAGCGGCTACATGATGACGACCGACCGGTTCTGGGGTGTCGACTGGGTGCAGAGCCTGCACGAGGCAGCAGTCTATGGCACACTCGGGCTGATCGCGCTGCATGTGGGCGGCGTGCTGCTGGCCTCTATCGAACACAGTGAAAACCTCGTTGCGGCGATGATCACAGGCCGCAAGCGTGCACCTGCGGAAGACGATATCGCCTGAGTGCGAAACGATCATGCGGTGGGCAGGGATGTCCGTCGCATGATCCCCGTCGGACCGTTTCCGCCCAACTTGACTTCCGATCCCCGGCCTTGTCCATTCGACCCGTCCACAACGGGAGACCAAGAATGTCCATCCATCTCATCCGGCTCGATCCCGAAAGTGTTGACGTGGAAACAGGGGCTCCGGCTTCCGACCGGCTGATTTCCGGCACACCGGAATTCCGCACCTGGAATGTCGAGGAGCGGGACGGGCTTTGGTGCGGCATCTGGGAGGCGACGCAAGGCAAGTGGCGGATCAGCTATGACGAATGGGAATATTGCCGCATTCTGACCGGGATCTCGGTGCTGACCGAGGACGGCGGCGAGCCAGTGACGGTGAGGGCGGGCGACAGCTTCATCCTGCGTCCGGGATTCAAGGGGACCTGGGAAGTGCTTGAAACCACGCGCAAAGATTACGTCATCAAGGTTTGAATCAAGCGCTTCATGTATCGAGTCAGGCAGGCTGCCTCAGGTCGATAGTCACCAGCTTGCGTTGAGCCGCTCAAGCCCGCGGAAGTGATAGGCGTCGCGCCACCGCGGCGGTTCGGCCAGCGCCAGGGCGGGCAAGCGTTCGAACAGGATCGGCAGCGCGACTTGCAGTTCCAGCCGCGCCAGTGGCGCGCCGATGCAGAAATGCAGCCCGCCGCCAAAGGCCAGTTGCATGCCATCGTCACGGTCGGGGCGAAAACTCCCGGGGTCGGGAAACCGCGCCGGATCGTGGTTGGCCGCACCCAGCATCAGGCCGATGCGGTCACCCTTTCTCAGCGTCACGCCCGGCGAGGGCTCGCAATCCTCCAGCACCCAACGGGTGAACATGTGTAGCGGCGGGTCGAAGCGCATGCATTCCTCCACCGCCAGCGCGGTCGAGCGGTCGTCGGCAAACATCGTCTTCGGATCGGCGCCGGTCGACAGGATCGTGGCCACCGCATTGCCGATCTGGTGCACGGTCGCCTCGTGGCCAGCATTGAGCAGCAGGATCGTGGTCGAGACCAGTTCGGTCGCCGTGAGCCCGTCGTCGCCGGAGCGCGCCGTCAGCATATGGCTTATGAGATCGTCACCGAGCGCCCTGCGGCGGCCGGCAATCAGATCCTCGAGGTAGAGCGTGAACTGGCGCGCCGCCGCGTTGGCGTCGCGCTCGATGTCCTCGTCGCGCAGGAACATGTACATCCGCACCATGCGGTGCGACCAGTCGAGCAGTTGCGGCGTCATCTCCATCGGCACGCCGAGCATGCGGGCGATGATCGTCACCGGAATGATCTCGCCGTAGCTGGCGAGCAGTTCGGCATGCCGGTCGCGCTCGAACCCGTCGATGAGGCTGTGCGCCAGCGCCTCGATGTCGGGCTTGAGCCGCTCGACCTGGCGCGAGACGAACGCGCGGTTCACCAGCGTGCGCAGTCGCGTATGCGCCGGCGGTTCGAGCTCCAGCAACGAGACATCCTCGAGGCGGTCGAAATCCGCCAGATGCGGCTTCGGTAGGGGCCAGCCCAGCTCCTGTCGGCTGGCCACGTGCAGGATCTGGCGGCCGAACCGGCGCTCTCGCAGCGACCTGTTGACCAGATCATGGCCGGCGAAGCACCAGTGGCCGTACTCTTCCCAGAAGATCGCTGGGCCGCGGGCATGGATGGCGGCATAGGCCGGATACGGATCGGTATAGAAACCCGGATCCTTGGGAGAAAGGCGCATGCTTGTACCGTCGAAGACGGGCAGGGTGGGTGCCGGGGCGGCGGATGATGCGGTTGCCATGGGCGAGATCTAACGCAGAATCGCGGACGGTGAAATCCGTGCCCTTGCGGCCGGCCGGATTATCCCTTGCTGTTTTCGGGTGACGGTCGCGGAACGGATGGGGGCCGTCCGCAGGGCTGCGTGCCTGGGGTGCGCCTCGATGGCCCCCGGTCTTCATGTGGAGACTTTCCCGTCGGTCATCGTCCGCCCCGAGGCGGCCGACTGCGACCGGAGGCCCGTGCAGCGGCAGGATCACTTTATTATCGTGGAAAACGGCCCGCTGAAATCGGTGAAATCGCAAGTCTTAACCCGCCCTTAACGGCTCTGGCCAACAAGGGCAGGTCAAAGGGCCGGGGCCTTGCGTCTTGAAGCGCGGGGTGGTCAACCTCTATGTAGAGCATTCTTCAATTGATTCCCCGGCGGGTATGCCGCAGTCGGGCTGTTTGACAAGGGTAGCAGATGACAAAACTTATGGACAACGCGATGATGCTCGTGCCGATGGTCGTCGAGCAGACAAATCGCGGCGAGCGCTCCTACGACATCTTTTCGCGGCTTCTCAAGGAACGCATCATTTTCATCACCGGTCCGATCGAGGACCACATGGCGACCCTGGTGTGCGCGCAGCTTCTGTTCCTGGAAGCCGAGAATCCGAAGAAGGAGATCGCGCTCTACATCAATTCACCCGGCGGCGTCGTGACCGCCGGCATGGCAATCTACGACACGATGCAGTTCATCAAGCCGGCAGTCTCTACACTGTGCGTGGGCCAGGCGGCATCGATGGGATCGCTGCTGCTGTGCGCCGGTCACAAGGACATGCGGTTCGCCACCCCGAATGCCCGCATCATGGTGCATCAGCCATCGGGCGGCTTCCAGGGGCAGGCATCCGATATCGAGCGCCACGCCCAGGACATCATCAAGATGAAGCGCCGCCTCAACGAGATTTACGTCACCCATACGGGGCAGGACCTAGAGACAGTCGAGAAAACGCTCGATCGCGATCATTTCATGACCGCCGAAGAGGCGCTGAGCTTCGGCCTGGTGGACAAGGTGATCGACAAGCGCATCAACATGGAAGCCGGATCCAGTCCTGCCTGAGGCAAAAGTGTCACAAAATAGCCGCCTGCGTCCGGCCCGCGCCATCAATTCGCATTGTGGGGCTGGTTCTGGGCGTTGGCGGCATCCATATTGTGCGTTAAGCCTATGTTGAAGTTCTAGAGCGTAGCATCATTCGAATGCCGGGGATTCGTTGCCAACGGTCATCATTCAGGTCTACCTGATGGTCGTGTTTGTACCCCGTACTTGCCGGACAAGCGTGGTTCGTCTCGGGGCGGATTCGTCAACCGGTGCTTCGTGTCCCGACCCTTAGAAGGTCAGGATAGCTGGAAGGAAATTGAAATGAGCAAAGTCAGCGGTAGCAACGGCGGTGACTCGAAGAATACCCTTTATTGTTCCTTCTGCGGCAAGAGCCAGCATGAAGTGCGCAAGCTGATCGCCGGCCCGACCGTGTTCATCTGCGATGAATGCGTTGAGTTGTGCATGGACATCATTCGCGAGGAAAACAAGTCGTCGATGGTCAAGTCCCGCGACGGGGTGCCCACCCCGCAGGACATCATCAAGACGCTCGACGAGTATGTGATCGGTCAGTTCCACGCCAAGAAGATCCTCTCTGTGGCCGTGCACAATCACTACAAGCGCCTCAACCACTCGTCCAAGAGCGGTGAAGTCGAACTGGCGAAGTCCAACATCCTCCTGGTCGGCCCGACCGGCTGCGGCAAGACCTATCTTGCGCAGACGCTGGCCCGCATCATCGATGTGCCCTTCACCATGGCTGACGCCACGACGCTGACCGAAGCAGGTTATGTCGGCGAGGATGTCGAGAACATCATCCTCAAGCTGCTGCAGTCGGCCGACTACAATGTCGAGCGCGCCCAGCGCGGCATCGTCTACATCGACGAAGTCGACAAGATCTCGCGCAAGTCGGACAATCCTTCGATCACCCGCGACGTGTCGGGCGAGGGAGTGCAGCAGGCGCTGCTCAAGATCATGGAGGGCACGGTTGCCTCGGTCCCGCCTCAGGGCGGCCGCAAGCATCCGCAGCAGGAGTTCCTGCAGGTCGACACCACCAACATCCTGTTCATCTGCGGCGGCGCGTTCTCCGGCCTCGACAAGATCATCTCCGCTCGCGGCGAGAAGACATCGATCGGCTTCGGGGCGACGGTCCGGCATCAGGACGAGCGTCGCATCGGCGACGTTCTGATGGAACTCGAGCCCGAGGATCTGGTGAAATTCGGCCTGATCCCGGAGTTCATCGGCCGTCTGCCTGTGCTGGCGACGCTCGAGGATCTCGATGAATCCGCGCTGATCCAGATTCTGACAGAGCCCAAGAACGCCCTGGTCAAGCAGTACCAGCGGTTGTTCGAGATGGAAGATGTCGAACTGACCTTCCATGAGGATGCCCTCAAGGAAATCGCCAAGCGCGGCATCATCCGCAAGACCGGTGCCCGCGGCCTGAGGTCGATCATGGAGAAGATCCTGCTCGACACCATGTTCGAACTGCCGGAGCTGGAGGGCGTGCGTGAAGTCGTCATCTCCGACGAGGTGGTCAACGGCAATGCGCGTCCGCTCTACATCTATTCGGAACGCGACAAGGAAAAGGGCAACGCCACCGCCTAACGCGGCGCGGGGCGGCCCGGTGGACTGACGGTTGCAAGAGGCGGGGTGGAAACCCCGCCTTTTGAGTCTGAAGCAATGGCCGCTGCAGCGGAGCAGGCGGTTGCCAGGAAGCAGATCGCCTCCGCAATCGGACGCATGCATCGCGCAAGGCAGCGATGTCACGATGCCAGGGTCGGACATCGGACTGGTCCACGGCGGCTGTTGCGTTTGCGGCGCCCGAGGTCTTTTATGCTGTGACGATTCGATGACGCGGTTACATTCGCAACCCTGCCGGCTTGAAACTGGAGTGACATGTCTCCAATTAATCATGCAAAGGGGCTCGCCCCGATGGACGCTGGAGCGACTGCTGGAATGCCGGGGTCGCCGGTGCGTTGCTGAACGGCCGCAGAGGCCAGAAAAGGAAATGACATGCCGGACAATACAGTGGGCGTTTCGAAGTCGCATGATGAGGCAGGCAGCTATCCTGTCCTGCCGCTGCGCGACATCGTTGTCTTCCCCCACATGATCGTGCCGCTCTTTGTCGGCCGTGAAAAATCCATCCGGGCGCTGGAAGAGGTGATGGGTTCGGACAAGCAGATCCTGCTTGCCACCCAGATCAACGCTTCCGATGACGATCCGGATCCGCAGGAAATCTACGACATCGGCACCATCGCCAATGTGCTGCAACTGCTCAAGCTGCCCGATGGCACCGTCAAGGTGCTGGTGGAAGGTCGTTCGCGCGCCGAGATCACCAGCTATCTCGATCGCTCCGAATATTACGAGGCGCGCGCCGTCGAACTCGACGAGCCCGACGAGGATCCGGTCGAGGTCGAAGCGCTGTCCCGCTCGGTGGTCAGCGAGTTCGAGAACTACGTCAAACTGAACAAGAAGATCTCGCCCGAAGTGGTGGGTGCCGCCAGCCAGATCGACGATCACTCCAAGCTCGCCGACACGGTGGCCTCGCACCTTTCGATCAAGATTCCGGAAAAGCAGGACATGCTTGCCACCATCAGCGTCAAGGCGCGGCTGGAGAAGGCGCTCGGCTTCATGGAAGGCGAGATTTCGGTTCTGCAGGTGGAAAAGCGCATCCGCAGCCGCGTCAAGCGGCAGATGGAGAAGACCCAGCGCGAGTACTATCTCAACGAACAGATGAAGGCGATCCAGAAGGAGCTTGGCGAAGGGGAGGACGGCCGCGACGAGATGGCCGAACTGGAACTGCGCATCTCCAAGACAAAACTGTCCAAGGAAGGCCGTGAAAAGGCCGATGCCGAGGTCAAGAAGCTCAAGCAGATGAGCCCGATGTCGGCGGAAGCAACCGTCGTGCGCAACTATCTCGACTGGCTGCTCGGTCTGCCGTGGGGCAAGAAGTCCCGCATCAAGATCGATCTCAATGCCGCCGAGAAGGTGCTGGAGATCGACCATTTCGGCCTCGAGAAGGTCAAGGAGCGTATCGTCGAGTATCTGGCGGTGCAGGCGCGGTCCACAAAGATCAAAGGCCCGATTCTCTGCCTCGTCGGACCTCCCGGCGTGGGCAAGACCTCGCTTGCCAAGTCGATCGCCAAGGCAACCGGGCGCGAATATGTGCGCATGGCGCTTGGCGGCGTTCGCGACGAGGCCGAGATCCGCGGCCACCGGCGCACCTATATCGGCTCGATGCCCGGCAAGGTGATCCAGTCGATGAAGAAGGCCAAGAAGGTCAATCCGCTGTTCCTGCTCGACGAGATCGACAAGATGGGCCAGGACTTCCGCGGCGATCCGTCTTCGGCGCTGCTGGAGGTGCTTGATCCGGAACAGAACTCGACGTTCATGGACCACTATCTCGAGGTGGAATATGATCTGTCGAACGTGATGTTCATCACCACTGCCAACACGCTCAACATTCCGGCGCCGCTGATGGACCGGATGGAGATCATCCGCATCGCCGGCTACACGGAAGACGAGAAGCTGCAGATCGCCCGCAGGCACCTCTTGCCCAAGGCGTTGCGTGATCATGCCTTGCAGGCCAAGGAGTTCTCGATCACCGACGAGGCCATCTACACGCTCATCCGCACCTATACGCGGGAAGCCGGCGTCCGCAACCTCGAGCGCGAGTTGATGAAGCTGGCCCGCAAGGTGGTGACCGAGATCCTCAAGACCGGCATCAAGTCGGTCGAGGTGACGGACGCCAATGTCGCCGATTATCTTGGCGTTCCGCGGTTCCGCCATGGTGAAACCGAGGGCGAGGACATGGTCGGTGTCGTCACCGGGCTTGCCTGGACCGAAGTGGGCGGCGAGTTGCTGACCATCGAGGCCGTCATGATGCCCGGCAAGGGCAAGATGACCGTGACCGGCAATCTGCGCGACGTGATGAAGGAATCGATCTCCGCGGCGGCCTCCTATGTCCGCTCGCGCGCGGTGGATTTCGGCATCGAGCCGCCGCAGTTCGACAAGCGCGACATCCACGTGCATGTGCCGGAAGGCGCCACGCCCAAGGACGGACCTTCGGCAGGTGTGGCGATGGTCACGTCGATCGTTTCGACTATGACCGGCATTCCGGTGCGCAAGGATGTCGCCATGACCGGCGAGATCACGCTTCGCGGCCGGGTGCTGCCCATCGGCGGTCTCAAGGAGAAGCTGCTGGCGGCGTTGCGCGGCGGCATCAAGACGGTGATGATCCCGGCCGAGAACGCCAAGGACCTTCCGGAGATCCCGGACAATGTGAAGAACGGCCTGGAGATCATTCCGGTCTCGCATCTGAGTGAAGTGCTCAAGCATGCGCTGGTCCGGGCCCCGGTGCCGATCGTCTGGGATCCTGATGCGAAGAAGCCGGATGCGCCCATTGCTGCGGATGCCTCGGACGATACCGGAGCGGCCATCGCCCATTGACGGCGGCGGACGGAAATGCCTAAGAGCAAAGCGGGCGGGTTATCCCCGCCCGTTTTCTATTTTAGCAAGGAAATCAGGGCAAAACCCCGGGAATCGCTCAAGATTTCTTGCTTGGTCCGCGTAGATGCGTAGGATCGCCGCGATGCCCGAATTGAGTCGTCAAAAGCTATGAAAGGGAAATACCATGAACAAGAATGAGCTCGTGTCCGCTGTGGCAGAGAAGGCCGGAATCAGCAAGGGTGACGCCACGGTTGCAGTCGAGTCGGTTTTCGACACGATCAGCGCGGAACTGAAGAGCGGCGGCGACGTCCGTCTCATCGGCTTTGGCAATTTCACTGTCTCGCATCGCGAAGCCTCCAAGGGCCGCAATCCGTCGACCGGCGCCGAAGTTGACATTCCTGCCCGCAACGTGCCGAAGTTCTCGGCCGGCAAGGGCCTGAAGGACGCCGTCAACTCCTAAACCAGTTCGGTTCAGCAAGCATGAAAGCCCGGGTGCGAGCCCGGGCTTTTGCGCGCGCGCCGCTGGTCGATACGGCACGTCCGCGCCCGTTTGGCCCGCGACCTGCCGCTAAGCGGGCACAGCCCGATTGCCGGCGCTGCCAAGAACGGACCGCGGCAGATGCTCGATGCTGCGCCGCGGCTTCATCAAGAGCTGGCGGTCACCGGCGCAGATCCGCGACACCCAGTTCATGCCACATCCAGTCGAAGCTGTAGGTGGCCACCGTGTCGGCGGAATTGGGCCGCTTCGCGGTCTGGTTCTCAAGATACTTGATCCAGTTGGCGACTTTCTCGCGGCCCTTTGCGGTCTTTGCCATCTGCCGCGGCGTCTTGTTGTCGAGCATGCCGACGGGTTGGTCGAGGGTGTCGCGATATTGCCGGTCCATGTGGCGGTGGACAACCTGCTCGTAGATCTCGGGCGGGATATCTGATCCGGTCTCGACCTGATCCTGGGCGGGAGCATCCGCCATCAACTGCTCTACGGTGCGGATCTCCGTGAGCGGAGGACCGACGAGATCGCCGAGCGCGTGTCGGATCAGGTCCGCCCCACTGCTTGCACGTCGTGCCGAATTGGCCGACAACTTCACGAAGCGTCCCTTGATCTCGACATTTCCAAGCACGCGCAGTCCACTCTCCAGGATGCTGTCGATACTGCTGCCGGTGCCGGGCGCTTGATTGTCTTCGGCTTGCTCCTCCCGCAGCCAGTTCCAGAAGGTGGGGCTTGCCTGCTCCAGGGTGGTAATGGTGTTGAGACGGGCCGCAATGCGTTTGTCGGTCGCACCGGAAGCGACTGGAAACCTCACATCGTGGAAGAGCAGATCGTCGCCGTCAGAGTTCCGCATTTCCGGAGCCGCCGCCGCGACCGACCGCGTAAGCGTGTCGAACAGCCAGGCAACGGTGAACATGGACGCTTCCGCTTTCAGATCCTCGCTCCTGACAAACCGCTTCCTGTCTGCCTGCCTTTTCTTGAGCACAAAACGCAGGTCCTCGATCAGTTCGTCGGCGGCCGGCTGGGTGAACGGCAGAACACTGCCGGACAGCACGTTCCTGCCCATCATCGGCACGATCCGGCCGGCGATCCGATCCCATTGCTTCAGGGTCTTGGTGGCCGTTCCCTCCGTGACGGTGATCGGCTCGCCGCCGCGAAGGAGGTCGCGGGCCATGAACGATTCGCCAGGCAAGATGTCACTGACCTCGTAGAGGCTCATCACTGAGATCCGCAATGCCCGCATGTAGGCTTTCGTCTGGGCACTTTCCTTCCAGCCGCGCCGCTTGAGATACTCATCGACGAAGTTGCCGCCTTCGACCGCGAAGTTCTGTGTCAGGAAATCCTCGAAAGCGCAGCCCCACAGCGTCAAGGCCCAGTGCTCGCCGAGGATATCGACAATGTCGTCGAAGACCATGTCTTCCGCATCGAGGGCAGGGCCAAAATGCGCATCGAACACCGACTGGAAACACGCGCTCCATTCCGGGCGGGTGAGGAATTTCATCAGTCCATTCAAGTCGTTATATGACGGCATGTCGGATCTCCCCGTCGGATCGAATGCGTAAGCGGTCTCGGTGACGAAACCAGGCGAGGCGCCGTTCGCAACCCTGTTCCGTCATGGCTTCGCAAAGTCAGGCGATCCCCCGAGGATATCGAATGCCGCACAGATTCTCCATAACCAGAAAGCAGAGGAAGCGCCGCTGATCCGGCTTCAAACAGTGGCCGAATCGCAAAAGCGCCTGCCTGGCGGGCGAACTCCGCCGTCCGATCACAGCGCTGGGGGGATGCCGCGCCGGGCATGCACCTGACCGCGAAGCCGGATCGGCCGGCTGCATCCCGCCATGCAGGACTTGATGCGAGATGTCGCCGTCGTCGGGAAGGCCCTCTTGATCCGCACTGTCATCGCCGGTCCATCGGGCCGTCGGGCCGGCACGCTTCGATCGGGCTGCGGCGAGGCCGATGCCTGATCGATCGGGACCAGAGTGCAGGAGCCGGAGAGGAGTACCGGAACTGCCGGAATGCCCCAATACACGAGTTGACAACAGAACAAAAAAGGAACATAGAAGATACATAACGGAAAAACAGGAGATACCCATGCCTGCATTCGCCCGCGACCTCGCCGCTTTTGTTTCCATGTCCTTGTTCGTAGCCAGCTTCGCCGTGGTCGTCATGGCCATCTGAGTTCGTACGGCGCTCCGGCAGGTTCCCGCCCCGGAAGCGCCGGCGGATGCCCGGCCGCGGCCAAAGCTGTGGTGCAGGGCGGCTCTGGCGCCGCCAATGCCAGAGCCAGCATTTTTGCCGGGCGCCGCCGAGGCGGCGCCGGCTTGCTGACGGAATGCGAACCGTCTTGCGCCGGCCCGGGCCGGATGTGTGGCATATGCCCGGAGCGCGTCGGCGTGAGGAACCCAGGCGGAATTCGTCCCGCCCGGATGCGGGCATTCCGATTTGCTGCTCGAAGCCCTCCTGCGCTCCGCCGTCCCCCGGACGGTCGGTGTGCCGGGGCGGCGCCTTGCCTGATCTCCCCGGCTTGGGCAAGGCTTCGGCCCGCCCGGGCGCGGCCCGACCGGCGCGACATCGTCTGCGTCTGGTGCCCTTCTTCGATGGCGTTGCCTTGGTGGGGGCGTTGTTCGCCTCGCTATGACGCCGCTGCCTGCCGCCGGCGGTAATGTGCGTGCGCTCCCAAAACGGGCTGAAGCGATTGCGCATTTTCGGCCGCGCCCGGGCGTGTGATCGGGGCCGATGGACGCCAGGTTCCGGAAACCCCTGCACAGTTCGGCGCGGGGCGGATTTGCTATGGACTTTGCCTTCCCCGCTCCCGACAATCGCTGCTTGGGACTCAAACGGGATATCGGGCAGGCATGGCACGGGACAAGAGGGCGGAACTGCTGGCAAATCTGGCCGCCGGACCGGCGCGGGGCGCCTCCTCAAGGCAGGGTGCCGGCGGAGCCGAACTGGGCGAGGGCGCCGACTGGCCCGGCTTTGTTCATCTTCGGGTGCATTCCGCCTACTCGCTGCTCGAAGGCGCGCTGCCGATCAAGAAGCTGCTCAAGCGCGCGGTCGCCGACCGGCAGCCCGCCATGGCGATCGCCGACACCAACAATCTCTTCGGCGCGCTGGAATTTTCGGTCAAGGCGATGGAGGATGGCGTACAGCCAATCATCGGCTGCCAACTCGACATCGACATGGAAGACGGCGAGGAGGGTGATCGCCGCTCGCATCGCGACGCGCTGCAACGGCGTCCCGCCGTGGTGCTTCTGGCCGCGACGCCTGACGGTTATGCCCGGCTCGTCGATCTCGTCAGCCGCACCTATCTGCTCGGCGACGGCGCGGAGCGGCCGCATATCAAGCTGTCCTGGCTGGCTGAGGGTGCCGGCGGCCTGATTGCGCTCTCGGGCGCGTCCGGGGGACCGATCGACCAGAGCCTGCGCGAGGGGCATGGCGAGCGCGCCGTGGCGCGGCTCAGGCGGTTCAAGTCCATCTTCGGCGACCGGTTCTATCTCGAGCTGCAACGCCAGGGCGCCTATGACCGTGTCCACGAGGGCCGGATGATCGCGCTGGCCTACGATGAGTCAGTGCCGCTGGTGGCCACCAGCGAGGCCTTTTTCCCGACCCCGGCCGACTACGAGGCACATGACGCCCTGATGGCTGTGGCGCACAACGCGGTGATGTCGGACGACCGCCGGCCCCGACTCACTCCGGATCACTGCCTGAAGAACCGCGCCGAGGTGATGGCTCTCTTCGCCGACATTCCCGAGGCCCTCTCCAATACGGTGGAGATCGCACGGCGCTGTTCGGCGGTGGTGGAGCGGCGGGCGCCGATCCTGCCGCGGTTCACCAGCGCGGGTGAGGATGGCGACGAGCAGGCTGCGCTGGCGGCGGAGGCGGCCGAACTCAGGCGGCAATCGATCGAGGGACTTGACGAGCGCCTCTCCCGCATCGGCATGGCGGCCGGCTTCGACGAGGCAACTTACCGGGCGCGGCTCGAGACCGAACTCGGCATCATCGAGCGGATGGGTTTTCCGGGCTACTTTCTCATCGTGGCCGACTTCATCAAATGGGCCAAGGACAACGACATTCCCGTGGGACCCGGGCGCGGTTCGGGCGCGGGCTCGCTGGTCGCCTATGCACTGACCATTACCGACGTCGATCCGCTGCGTTTTTCGCTGCTGTTCGAGCGCTTCCTCAACCCCGAGCGCGTGTCGATGCCCGACTTCGACATCGATTTCTGCCAGGACCGCCGAGAGGAGGTGATCCGCTACGTGCAGAAGAAGTACGGCCGCGAACAGGTGGGGCAGATCATCACCTTCGGAAGCCTGCAGGCGCGCGCCGCGCTGCGCGACGTCGGCCGGGTGCTGGAAATGCCCTACGGGCTGGTCGACCGCATCTGCAAGCTGGTTCCCAACAATCCGGCCAATCCCACTCCGCTCGGCAAGGCGATCGAGGAGGAGCCGAAATTCGCCGAGGAAGTGGAAAAGGAGCCCGCGGTCGGCAAGCTGCTCGACATCGCCCAGAAACTCGAGGGCCTCTACCGTCACGCCTCGACCCATGCCGCCGGCATCGTCATCGGCGACCGGCCGCTGTGGAACCTCGTGCCGATGTATCGCGACCCGCGCTCCGATATGCCGGTCACCCAGTTCAACATGAAATGGGTCGAGCAGGCGGGACTGGTCAAGTTCGACTTCCTTGGCCTCAAGACGCTCACCGTGCTGAAGATGGCCGTCGGCTTCATCGCCAAGCGGGGCATCACCGTCGACCTGCCGGCGCTGCCGCTCGACGACAAGCCCACCTACGAGATGCTGTCGCGCGGCGAGACGGTGGGCGTGTTCCAGGTGGAATCCGCCGGCATGCGCAAGGCGCTCATCGGCATGCGGCCCGACCGCATCGAGGACATCATTGCCCTGGTGGCGCTCTACCGCCCGGGGCCGATGGAGAACATCCCCGTCTACAACGCGCGCAAGCACGGCGAGGAGGAACTCGCATCGATTCATCCGAAGATCGACCGGCTGATCGCCGAAACCCAGGGCGTGATCGTCTACCAGGAACAGGTGATGGAAATCGCCCAGGTGCTCTCGGGCTATTCGCTCGGCGAAGCCGACATGCTGCGACGCGCCATGGGCAAGAAGATCCAGGCGGAGATGGACCAGCAGCGGGCCCGCTTCGTCGATGGCGCCGTTGAACGCGGCGTCTCCAAGCCGCAGGCCAACCTGATCTTCGACCTGCTTGCCAAGTTCGCCAATTACGGCTTCAACAAGTCGCATGCGGCCGCCTACGGCATCGTCTCCTACCAGACCGCCTATCTGAAGGCGCATTACCCCGTCGAGTTCCTCGCCGCGTCGATGACGCTCGACATGTCCAACACCGACAAGCTCAACGATTTCCGGCAGGATGCGCGCCGGCTGGGCATCGAGGTGGTGCCGCCGTCGGTGCAGACCTCGTTCCGCCATTTCGAGACCGGCGACAACAAGATCTTCTATGCGCTTGCCGCCATCAAGGGCGTGGGCGAGGGGGCCGTCGACCATCTGGTCGAGGCGCGGGGAGACACGCCGTTTGCATCGCTCGAGGATTTTTGCCTGCGGGTCGATCCGCGCCAGGTCAACCGACGCATGCTCGAGAGCCTGATCGCCGCCGGCGCGTTCGACTGCTTCGGCCATGACCGTGCCAGCCTGGTGGCGGGCATCGACAGGATGATGGGCTTTGCCAACCGCGCGGCGGAAAACCGCGCCAGCGGTCAGAGCGACATGTTCGGCTCGGGCGGCGGCAGCGCCGCGGTGGCCGAGACGATCCAGCTGCCGGTGACCGAAATCTGGGTCGCCTCGGAGAAGCTGCAGCGCGAGTACCAGGCGCTGGGCTTCTATCTCTCGGCCCATCCGCTCGATGCCTATGCCGATCTGTTGCGCAAGATGCGGGTGCAGAACTGGGCCGATTTCTCGCTGGCCGTGAAGGCGGGCGCCACCGCCGGCCGGCTTGCGGGAACAGTGACCGGCAAGCAGGAGCGAAAGACCAAGACCGGCAACAAGATGGGCATCGTCACCTTCTCGGACGGCACCGGCCAGTTCGAGGCGGTGCTGTTTTCCGAGGCGCTGGCGCTGTACCGGGACATTCTAGAGCCGGGTCAGTCGCTGGTCATCACCGTGCACGCCGACGAGCGGCCCGAGGGAATCGGGCTGAGGATCCAGACGGCGGAATCGCTCGAGGATCGGGCGGTGCGCGACCAGACGGCGTTGCGGATCTACATGCGCGATTCCACGCCGCTGAAGCTGGTCACGAGCCAGCTCAAGGGCCGCGGCGAGGGGCAGGTGTCCTTCATCATGATCAAGGACGGCGGCAAGCGCGAGATCGAGGTGGAACTGCCGGACCGCTACCGGATCTCGCCGCAGATCGCCTCGGCGCTCAAGGCCGCGCCTGGCGTGCTCGACGTCGAACTGGTGTAGCGGCAGCGATCGCTGCCGCCGCGGACCGGTCTTGAATTTTCCCGGTCACACCAGCGGCTTGGCGCCATATGCTCGCAGGCCCGACCTGATCGGGACGCAGATTGCCTGGATGCTCCGGCAGTGAGTCAGGCATTTCACGGAAGTGCCTGATCCTGGAATCTTATGAGGAAAGGCTGAAGTGAATTGGGGTGATGCGCCACCGCATCGGGAGGCCGAGCCTGCCGTCGTGGCCAGGGATCCGCTTTCGCGCGCCAGGCAGGCCTGCCGCTGGTTGCTGCCGCAGCGCGCCGGTCACTCCTCCACATCCGGTCGGCGGCGCAGACCCTTGCCGAAGGTGTAGCCTGTCTCGACGATGTCGCGGCCGAACCTGGCCCGCACCTTGTCCATCGCCGTCTCGACGCTGGCGCGGCGGGCGGCCGCGGGATCGACCAGATCGGGCGGGTCGGCCTGAGCCGGATCGGCGAGATCGGTGACGCCGATGCCGATGAGGCGAAAGCGCGCGCCGTCGAGCTCGCGCAGCAGCAGATGATGGCCGGTGCGGAAGATCCGGTCGGCGAGCATCGTCGGATCGTCGAGCTTGTGGTTGCGGGTGCGGCTCTTGAAGTCGGCGGTCTTGAGCTTGAGCACCACGGTCTGGCCGGCGTGGCCGCCTGACTTGAGCCGCGCCGAGACCTTCTCCGACAATTGCCTGAGGATCGGCACCAGATCTTCCGCGCGGGAGAGATCGGTGTTGAAGGTGGTTTCAGCCGACACGCTCTTGGCGGGATCGTTGGCATGCACCGTGCGGTCGTCCTCGCCCCGGGCGAGATGATAGAGCCGTTTGCCCATGACCCCGTAGGAGCGCATCAGCGCTGTCAGCTCCATGTGCTGCAACTGGCCGATGGTGCGGATGCCGTCGCGCTCGAGGGTCGCAGTGAAGGCCTTGCCGACGCCCCAGATCAACGAGACAGGTTTCGGAGCCAGAAAGGCCAGCGCCTCGGCCCTGCCGATGACCGAATAGCCGCGCGGCTTGTCGAGATCGGATGCCACCTTGGCGAGAAACTTGCAGTAGGAGAGCCCGACCGAAAGCGTGATGCCGATCTCGCTTTCCACCCGGGCCGCGAAGCGTGCCAGCGTTCGGGCTGCCGTCTCCTTGTGCAAGAGCGCCGTGCCGGTGAGGTCGAGGAAGGCCTCGTCGATGGAGATCGGCTGCACCAACGGCGTCAGGTCACCCATCATCTGGCGCACCTGGCGGCCGACACGGACGTATTTTTCCATGTCCGGGCGGATCACCACCGCCTCGGGACAGGCCTCCAGCGCCTTGAACATCGGCATCGCCGAGCGCACGCCATGGATGCGGGCGATGTAGCAACAGGTGGAGACGACGCCGCGCTTGCCGCCGCCGATGATCACCGGCTTGTCGATCAATGCCGGATTGTCCCGCTTCTCGACAGTGGCATAGAATGCGTCGCAGTCGACATGGGCAAGTGTCAGCGTGTCGATCTCCGCATGGCGCACCAGCCTCGGGCTGCCGCAGGCATGGCAGCGCCGCCCCTCCGCGCGCGCGGGGACCAGGCAATCGCGGCAAAAGCCGGGGGCGGGAGCAGCTGCGGACATGATGAGAACAAATATTGAACATCGAGGAGTTACGCAATAGTCTACGACTCGCGCGGCCATCGCGCCATGCCAGGAGGTCCTTTGACAACAATTGCGATCCATCCCCTGACGGAGGCCCTGTGGCCGCAGCTCGTGGCATTGTTCGGGCCGCAAGGAGCCTGCTACTGCTGCTGGTGCAGCTATTTCCGGCTGGCCCCGAAGGAGCGCGCGGCCATGGACGGGGCAGAGAAGCGCGAGGTGCTGCATGCAGCCACCCGCGCGCCGCTCGCGCCCGGCTTGATCGCGCTGGACGGCGAGACGCCGGTTGGCTGGGTGCAGATAACGCCGCGCGCCGCCGTGCCGCGCTGGAACACCGAACGCACCGCTTCGCGCCCGCTTGACGGCGACGATCCCGCCGATCCCGCGCTGTGGGCGATGTCCTGCTTCTTCATCCAGTCGAAACGGCGCGGGCAGGGGCTCAGCCACGCCCTGGTCGAGGCCGCCACCGTTCATGCCGCGCGACATGGCGCCCGCGTCGTCGAGGCCTGCCCGATGCGGAAGGCCAAACAGTCAAAATCGATCGGCCTGTTCGTCGGATCCGTGTCGGTTTTCGTCAAGGCAGGTTTCGAGATCGTCGCCGAACGCAAGGATGGCAGGCCACTGATGCGAAAGGTGATCGGCTGATGGAGCCGTCAGCCCCGGGCCGGCTTGCGGAAGTGGTCGCCGATCAGGGTTTCGGCATGCGCCCAGTCGCGGGCGATGGCCACGCCGTCGCCGGGATGGGGAGCGAGCGCGCGGAACGTGACGTTGGCCATCAGGTTGACGAGCAGAGCCGCGGGCGCATGCGCGCGCACCGAGTGCAGGTTGGCGGAGATGTCGTCGATAAAGGCCAGTGGCAGCGGCCGGCCAGCGTGCAGGGCGCTGACGGCGGGGCCCTTGGCGTCCTCCGTGGCGATCATCGGATAGGTCATGCCCGATGCGTCGAGGAGGCGCCGGCGGATGTGCTGGTGGCGCGGCGGCATGGCGGTCAGAAAGACGATGTCGGCCGCGGCCGAGAGCCGCGCGAGAGTGTCGGCGGCGGCGGCTACCGGCGTCTGCCAGTCGGGCTGGGCGTCATAGAAGTCCTCAAGGAACTCGGCGACCTGCGGCCTGCTCGCCTCGATGCCGTCTGGCCGGGAGACGATGTTGCCGTTGAGCCGGAACGAGCGCGGCAGGAGTTCGTGGTCGCGGCTGCCGAGATAGGCCGAGAAAGGCGTCAGGAATTCAAGCACCACCTCGTCGACGTCGCAGACGATCAGCGGGCGGTCGCCGAGCACGATGGCGGCGGGATCGGCGGAAGCAACGCTCACGAGGTATACTCGCCGTCGCCGCCGAGTTCGCGGAAGGCGCGGGCGATCGATTCGGGGCGGGTGCCGGTGGCCGAGCAGAAGGCGAGCAGAGTCGGTTCGTGGTTCATCAGGAACGCCAGCACGCCTGGGAAGAAGCCGGGATCCTGGGCGGCGGCGCGGAGGTCATGCGCCTCCAATCCCGACAGCGCCAGGAAGCGGCCCAGCAGTTCGGGTTCACCCGCCAGCCAGGAAAGTACCGCAATCGCCGTCTCCTGTGCATCCGCCATTGCTTTGCAAGCTCCTGATTTCGCAATCCGCCATATTCGAACGGCCGGATTACCACTTTTTCAACCTAATGGAACTAGGATGCATGCAGGTGGACCGGATTTGTCCGGGCCGGCTTGCATCGAAAGGTCTCAGGGAACCGGTCGCTCGCCTTGTGGCGGATACGACCGCGCGGTCGCAGACTGGTCGAGAGACGGAATGGGCAACTCTGCCCGCAGGCCGGGGAATGGGAACGGACATGACAAAGCAAGTGATGATTGTTGAGGACAATGAACTCAACATGAAACTCTTCCGGGACCTGATAGAGGCCTCCGGCTACAAGACCATCCAGACCCGCAACGGTATGGAAGCGATGGATCTGGCGCGCAAGCATCGCCCCGACCTGATCCTGATGGACATCCAGCTGCCGGAAGTCTCCGGCCTGGAAGTGACGAAATGGCTCAAGCAGGACGACGACCTGCATATGATCCCGGTGATCGCGGTGACCGCATTCGCCATGAAGGGCGACGAGGAGCGCATCCGCCAGGGCGGCTGCGAGGCCTACATCTCCAAACCCATATCGGTGCCGAAATTCATCGAGACCATCAAGGTCTTTCTTGGCGATGCCTGAGCAGAGGACGACGTCATGACTGCACGGATCCTGGTGGTGGACGACATTCCCGCCAATGTGAAGCTGCTCGAGGCACGGCTGCTGGCGGAGTATTTCGAAGTGCTGACCGCCGGCGACGGCATGACCGCACTCTCGATCTGCAACCAGACCCAGGTCGACCTCATCCTGCTCGACATCATGATGCCGGGTATCGACGGATTTGAGGTCTGCACGCGGCTCAAATCCAATCCGCGCACCGCGCATATTCCGGTCGTCATGGTCACCGCGCTCGACCAGCCTGCCGACCGCGTGCGCGGCCTGAAGGCCGGCGCTGACGATTTTCTCACCAAGCCCGTCAATGACCTGCAACTGATGACCCGGGTCAAGAGCCTGATCCGGCTCAAGGCGCTGACGGACGAGCTGCGGCTGCGCGCCGATTCGGCCAAATCGCTCGACACCGAAAACTATCTCGGGCCCCACCAGGGCCAGCTGGACGAGCCCGGGCTGGTGCTGCTGGTGGAACCCCGCGCAAACTCCCAGGACCGCATCATTCGAGCGCTTCGCGGGGTTGCGGACATCACGGCCATCGGCGATCCGCAGGCAGCCCTGTTCGAGGCCGCCGAGAAGCCCTATGAGCTGGTCATCGTGTCTTCTGTTCAGCAGGATTACGATCCGTTGCGGCTGTGCTCTCAGATGCGCTCGCTCGAGCGCACCCGCTTCATCCCCATGCTGGTGCTGGCCGAGCAGGGCGAGGACGACCTGGTGATCCGGGCGCTTGATCTCGGCATCAACGATTATCTGGTCCGTCCGCTCGACCCCAACGAACTGGTGGCGCGCTGCACGACGCAGATCCGGCGCAAGCGCTACACAGACAAGCTGCGCGACAGCCTGAGCCTGTCGGTCGAACTGGCGGTCACCGACGCATTGACCGGGCTCAACAACCGCCGCTATCTCGATACCCATCTCGCCACGCTGGTCGAGCGTTCGGCGCGGCGCGGCCGGGCGCTGTCGGTGCTGATGGCCGACATCGATCATTTCAAGGCGATCAACGACCTGCATGGCCACGAGGGTGGCGACGACGTCCTGCGCGAATTCTCCCGCCGAGTCCGGACAGCGGTGCGCGGCGCCGATCTCGCCTGCCGCTACGGTGGCGAGGAGTTCGTTGTCGTCATGCCCGATACCACCGCCGAAGTGGCGGCCCAGGTGGGCGAGCGGCTGCGGGCGGCGATTGCGGGCGACGGATTCAGAATAGCGTCGAGCGGCGTGATGGCGGCGCTGACGACGTCGGTGGGGATCAGCACCCTCGATGGGGAAGACGACAGCGCCGGCGCGATGCTGCGCCGCGCAGACCAGGCGCTCTACCAGGCCAAGCATGGCGGACGCAATCGGGTGGTTGCACGCGCCGCCTGAACGGCGTGCCGGGCCACCTGGTCAGATCCTTCCGCACCGGGCAGGGACGGTCTGCGGCCGCGGCTCGGTCGCACGCACAACCGATAGCGTGAGTGTGGAACATCTAAATTAACCAAATGGAGAAAATAGGCCCGGCTTGGCTGTGCCTACAGTTGATTATTGGGGGAAATCGGGCGATTGATTGGCGCGGTTAACAAACCGTAAAGCACAAGCCGTTTCCGATCCCCCATGATGTCAGGTCCGCCGCATCTCCTGGGTCGTGGGGTGGCTGGCCGGCCCGCCGGGCCGATGGATCCTCGTTCCATCCTCCGCGAGCCGGCCAGCCCTCGAATCAAAAAACCCGCCTCGCTGTGCGCGAAGGCGGGTTTTTTGATGCCGACTGATCGGCGGAAGCAGCCGGATTACTTGATCTTGGCTTCCTTGAATTCCACGTGCTTCTTGGCAACCGGATCATACTTGGTCTTGGTCATCTTGTCGGTGAAGGTGCGGCTGTTCTTCGTCGTGACGTAAAAGAAGCCAGTGTCGGCCGTCGACAGGAGCTTGATCTTGATGGTGGTAGCCTTGGCCATGGTTTCTTGCCTTTTTTAAGAAATCTGCCGCGGACAGCGCTGATGGCTCCACGGCGAAACGTGAGCGGAAATTACAAATCGCCCGGTGAAAGTCAAGCCCGTTTTGGCCCGAAGGCCATCCGGCCGACGGTCAGGGCCACATAAAGCCCGAAAAAGAACGCCAGCGCCCACGCAAAGCCGCTGTGGCCGGCCACATCCATCGCCACGCCGATGGTCTGAGGACCGACGAGCATGCCGAGCGCGTAGCAGAACACGAATGCTGCATTGGCCGAGGCCAGGTCGGCGCCGTGCAATTGATCACCCAGATGGGCAAGGCCGACGGTGTAGAGCCCAGCGACGCTGCCGCCCCACAAGAGCAGCACCACGGCCGCCAGCAGCCAGTCATGGATCAGGAACGGCAACGACAGCGAGCCGACGAGGCCGATGAGGGCGAACAGCGACAGCAGGATGCGGCGGTCGTGGATGCGGTCGGCAACGAGACCCACGGGAATCTGGAACAGCACGTTGCCGAGCCCGATCATGGTCAGCAGCAGGGCGCCCTGCGATTCGGTGAAGCCTGTGCGGGTGGCGTAGATCGGAAACAGCGACAGCCCGCCCGATTCGACGGCGCCGAAGATGAACACCGCCGCCGTCGCAGTCGGCACCAGGAAGACGTAGCGCATGAAGGGCAGCGCGGGTGCGGCGGAGATCTGGGGGTTTTCGTGCCGCGCCATCAGGATCGGGATGGCGGCCGCAAGGATGGCCGCCGAGCCGATGGCGAACGGCAGCACGCCCTCGGAGCCGACGATGGAGAAGATCAGCGGCCCGGCGGCGAAGCCGAGCGAGAGCACCGTGGCGTAGATACCGAGCACCAGACCGCGTCGCGAGGGCGGGGCAGCGGTGTTGATCCAGAACTCCGACAGCACGAAGAGGACCGTGATGGCGCCATGGAAGACGATACGCAGCGGGAACCACATCCACAGCGCCTCGGCGTAGTAGAAGCCGAGCGCGCTGATGGCGGCCGCCAGGATGGCGTAGATCATGGTGTTGACGACTGTAAGCCGTTGCGCCACCCAGGTGGTCAGGGGCGCTGCTGCCATCGCGGCGATGCCGGCCATCGCCGAGTTGAGCCCGATCATGGTGGAGGAGACACCGCGCTTTTCGAGAATCACGCTGAGCAGCGGCAATCCCAGCCCGATGGCGATGCCGACCGCCGTGATCGCGGAAATCGCCGCCAACAGGGCCGGCCAATGAATGGTTTCACGAACGGCCGGTTGCTCTGGGCGCGAGATATGCATGCGGGACCGGTCCTAGATCAAGATGCGGGTACGACGCCCGCGACTGAAGGAATAGAACGGCACCGGCCGTCCGAAAGGCAAGGAGCTGTCGTCGGCCAGGGCTTTGACCAGCTCGGACAGGATGACCGAGGTGATGCGCGGCATCGGCACCGTCTCGGGTTCGTCAAGGGGCACCCAGGTCAGGTCCTGCAGCTCCTCGCTGTCGCGTACCGTCGCCGGATCGGCGCCGACCTCGTCGACGAAGCAGGCGAAGAACCTCGTGTCGAAACGGCGACTCTCCCCCGGCGGCGTAATGGCGCGGGCAATGAAGCGGAAGCTCGAGACATCCGGACGGAAAGTGGAGGTGGAATCCGGCGGCGTCAGCGACACCGAGGCCTCCTCGAGCATCTCGCGGGCGGCGGCGACGGCCAGGCCGCGAGCCGTGGCGGTGGAAAACCGTGCCGGCGTTGCGCGCAGCAGTTGGGCCTCGACGCTGCGTTCGAGCGGCACCGCCAGGGCAATGCGCGAATCGCCCGCATCACGGCGACCGCCCGGGAAGACGTAGAGGTCGGGCATGAAGACATGCTTCTTGCCGCGCTTGCCCACCAGAACCTTCGGCTTGGCGCCGGAGCGGTCGATGAGCAACAGCGATGCCGCGTCGCGCGGCTTGCGCGGCGGGTGGCTACGGTCGGCCTCTGCGGCCGCCTGCTCGAGGAGCCGGATGGAGTCCGCTGCGCTCACGGCGATTTGGGCTCGAGTGCCGTCTCGAAGGCGGCCTCGTCGGGCGTGCCGCCGAAACCGTGCATCCTCAGCGCCCATTGCAGGCCGATGACGCCGCCCTTCATGGGCTGCAGCAGGACAAGGCAGAGCAGGGTGGTGATGGGGATCCATATCGCAAGATGCTGCCAGCTCTCAAGCACCAGCCAGCTGTCGGTCGCCATGTAGCCGGCGACCACGATGTGGCCGACGATGAAGATGGCGAGATAGGGCGGAAAATCGTCGGCCCGCTGATGGGTCATGTCCTCGCCGCAGACGCCGCAATTGTCGACGGGCTTGATGTAGGCGCGGAACAGCTTGCCTTCGCCGCAGTTCGGGCAGCGCGAAAACATGCCGCGGCGGACCGCCGGCCAGACGGCTCGCGGGGCGACCGGTTCGCCGGCGGGCGCATTGGGTGAAAAATGCTCCATCATCATTTCCTTTTCCTCAGGGAAGGCTGTGCACCAGGGAGGGGCCACAGGTCAATCCCGCCGGACCGGCATGATCGCCGTCCTGTTGGGCAGACACATAGGGATTGGAGCAGTCCGGCGCCATGCGCCCTATCGTCGCCCGCGCGGCGGCCTCGTTCCCGGCTTCTTCATGCCGCGGCGTCCGGCCTTGTGAAACGAGCGCGTGCCCGCCGGCATCTTGGAGCCCTCGCCAAGAATCTCGAAGCGCAGCGCGCCGGCAAGCGGCACGGCTTCCACCAGCCTTACATCGACCTGGTCGCCGAGCCGGAAGCCAAGCCCGCTCTTTTCGCCGACCAGCGCCATGTGGGCTTCGTCGAAGAGGAAATACTCGGTCCCGAGCGTCGAGATCGGCACGAAACCGTCGGCTCCGAACTGCGGCAGCGAGATGAAGAGGCCGGACTTGGTCACGCCGGAGACCTGGCCCTCGAAATGGTCGCCGACGCGCCCGGCCAGGTGATGGGCGATCAGCCGGTCGACGGTCTCCCGCTCGGCCGCCATGGCGCGGCGCTCGAAGGTGGAGATCTCGGCGGCGATGTCCTCGAGCTGGGCCTCGTCGGCGGGCGTGATGGCGCCTTCGCCGAGCCCCAGCGCACCAACCAGCGCGCGGTGCACGATCAGGTCGGCGTAGCGGCGGATGGGCGAGGTGAAATGGGCGTATTTCATCAGGTTGAGGCCGAAATGGCCGATGTTTTCCGGAGAATAGATCGCCTGGCTCTGCGAGCGCAGCACCATCTGGTTGACCATCG
Source organism: Hoeflea marina (assembly GCF_003182275.1). Lineage (GTDB taxonomy): Bacteria > Pseudomonadota > Alphaproteobacteria > Rhizobiales > Rhizobiaceae > Hoeflea > Hoeflea marina. Next base: position 1,074,469 of record NZ_QGTR01000001.1, on the reverse strand, counting down.
CCTGGAACGGCTTGTCGACGGCGCGGGCGAGAATGCCGTTGAAGGCGTTGGCGCGCATGGCGCCGCCACGCGCCAGCGTCAGGCCGAGCGTGGCGAGGAACTCGCGCAGCACTTCCTGCTTGGCCAGCGACGGCGTGTCGTGGATGCGGTAGATCAGCGGCTGCTTGCGCTTCTCCAGCGTCTCGGCGGCGGCCACATTGGCCTGAATCATGCATTCCTCGATCAACCTGTGGGCGTCGAGGCGTTCGGGAACGATAACGCGGTCGACCTTGCCGTCCTTGTCGAGCAGGATCTTGCGTTCGGGCATGTCGAGATCGAGCGGCTGGCGCCGCGAGCGCTCGCGCTTGAGCACGGCATAGGCCGCCCAAAGCGGCTTGAGCACAGGCTCGAGCAGAGGTCCTGTCGTGTCGTCCGGAGTGCCGTCGATGGCGGCCTGCGCCTGCTGGTAGCTGAGCTTGGCCGCGCTCTTCATCATGATGCGATGAAACTTGTGCCCCTGCTTGTGGCCGTCGGCGGTGAACGTCATGCGGACGGCGAGCGCCGGGCGGTCCTCGCCCTCGCGCAGCGAGCACAAGTCGTTGGAGATGCGCTCTGGCAGCATCGGCACGACCCGGTCCGGGAAGTAGCAGGAATTGCCGCGCCTGAGCGCCTCGCGGTCGAGGGCCGAGCCCGATCTGATGTACCAGGCGACATCGGCTATTGCGACGGTGACGATGTAGCCGCCTGGATTGTCGGGCGAGGGATCTTCCTCGGCATAGACGGCGTCGTCGTGGTCCTTGGCGTCATGCGGGTCGATGGTGACAAGCGGAATCTTGCGCCAGTCCTCACGGCCGGAAAGCGGCGCGGGCTTGGCGGCCTCCGCTGCAGCCATCACTTCGGCTGGAAAGATGTGCGGGATGCCGTGGGCGTGGATGGCGATCATCGAGATCGCCTTTTCGCCCGCGACATTGCCGATGACCTGGGTCACCCTGGCGCGCGGCAGGCCCATGCGGGCAGAACGGCTGACCTCCACTTCGACCAGGTCGCCATCCTTGGCCTCGCCCCGGGCTTCCGGGTCAATGGAATACTCGTCGCCGCGCTTCTCGATCGGCATCAGCCGGCCGGCATTGCCCGGCATGTCGCGGAAGACGCCGAGAATGGCGCCGCCGCGGCGGTCGAGGATCTTCATGATGCGGGCAGTGTAGGCGGGACCCTTGTCGCCCGGCGCGGGGAAGATTCGGGCGAGCACCCGGTCGCCGATGCTTGCGGCAACGGAGGGGCCGGCGGATTTCGACTTTCGGTCGCGCGACACGTTGGACTGGCGCACGAGCACAGCCGGAGCCACCCCGTGCTCTTCCAGCCATTCGGCGGGGCGGGCCATCAGGTCGCCATCCGCGCCGCGCATGGTGATCTCGAGCACGGTGACCGCGGGGAGGGCGCCGGGGCGGGTCAGCACCTTGCGGTGGCGCTCGATCAGGCCCTCCTGCTCGAGCTCCTGCAGGATCTGCTTGAGCTCGATGCGGGTGTCGCCCTTGAGCCCGAAGGCCTTGGCGATGTCGCGCTTGGTGGCGCGGTCCGGATTTTCTGTAACGAAAACCAGGATCGCGGCGCGGTCAGGCATGTCGCCGCGGCGGAAGCCCGGCTTGTCGCCAGCAGCTGTCTCGATCCGGGTCTTCGGCCCTTTGGGCGCGCGGGCCAATGGCTAGTCCTTTCCGGCGGAGGCCGCCTTGGCGGGCTTCCTGGCCGCGGTCTTGGGCTTGGCGGTCTTCGCCGCGGCCTTCGGCTTGGCGGACGCGGATGCAGTCTTCGGCTTGGCGGAAGCCTTGGGCTTGGCCGCCGGTTTCCTGGCTGCCGTCTTGGCCTTGGCAGGCTTGCCCTTCTTGGCCGCGCCACCCTTGGCGATGATCAGCTCCATGGCCTTTTCGACTGTGACGCTGGTGGGATCGAGATCCTTGGGCAGCGTGGCGTTGACCTTGCCCCAGTTGACATAGGGGCCGTATTTGCCGTCGCGCACGGTGATCGGGCCGCCATCGGGATGCTCGCCAAGATCCTTGAGCGCGGCCGGCGTGCCCCTGCCGCGGCCCGGGCCCTTGGCCACCTTCTCGGCAATCACGGTCACGGCGCGGTTGAGGCCGACAGTGAAGACTTCATCGACGCTTTCCAGGTTGGCGTAGCCGCCGTCATGCAGCAGGAACGGACCGTAGCGCCCGATCCCCGCGGAAATCATCTTGCCGGATTCGGGGTGCGTCCCCACTTCGCGCGGCAGCGCCAGCAGCGAGAGCGCCTTTTCGAAATCGATGGAGGCCACTTCCCACCCCTTGGGCAGGCTCGCACGCTTGGCTTCCTTGCCCTCGCCGCGCTGGACATAGGGTCCGAAGCGGCCGCTGCGCAGCGTGACGGGTTCGCCGCTGACCGGGTCCATGCCCAGTTCCTGCGGTTCGTTGGAAAGGGCGGCGTCACCCTCGGCGCCGTCGGAGGACAATTGCCGGGTGAAGCTGCAGTCGGGATAGTTGGAACAGCCGACGAAGGCGCCGTACTTGCCGAGCTTCAGCGACAGGTTGCCGGTGCCGCAGGTCGGGCAGATGCGCGGATTGGAGCCATCCTCGCGGGTCGGGAAGACCAGCGGCGCCAGCTGCTCGTTGAGCGCATCGAGCACCGCGGTGACGCGCAGTTCCTTGGTGTCGTCGATGTGGGCATGGAACTGGGTCCAGAATTCGCGCAACACATCCTTCCATGCCAGTTCGCCGGCCGAAATCTTGTCCAGCTTCTCCTCGAGATCGGCGGTGAAATCGAACTCGACATAGCGTTCGAAGAAGTTCTCGAGAAACGCAGTGACGAGCCGACCCTTGGCCTCCGGGATCAGCTTGCGCTTGTCGATGATGATGTATTCACGGTCGCGCAGCGTCGCCAGCGTCGAGGCATAGGTCGAGGGCCGGCCGATGCCGAGCTCTTCCATCTTCTTGATCAGCGTTGCTTCCGAGAAGCGCGGCGGCGGCTCGGTGAAGTGCTGCGTGGCGTTGATCTTCTCGCGGGCCAGGGCCTCGCGGGCGATGATCTCGGGCAGGCGGCCATCCTCGTCGTCGTCGCCGTCGGGCTGCTCGCCGTCTTCCTTGGCGTCGGTGTAGGCCGCGATGAAGCCGTCGAAGCGGATCACCGAGCCGGTGGCGCGCAGGCTGGCGGTCTTGTCGCCGTTGCGGGCGGTGATCTCGGCGGTGGTGCGCTCGATCTCGGCCGAGGCCATCTGGCTTGCGGTGGCCCGTTTCCAGATCAGGTCATAGAGCTTGAGCTGGTCGGCATCGAGATAGCGGCGAATATCTTCCGGCACCCGGTCGAAGCCTGTGGGGCGGATGGCCTCGTGCGCCTCCTGGGCGTTCTTGGCCTTGGTGACATAGATGCGCGGCTTCTCCGGCACGTAGCGGGCGCCGAAGCGGTCGGCAATGGCGGCACGGGCCGCGTCGATCGCCTCGGGGGCCATCTGCACGCCGTCGGTTCGCATATAGGTGATGAGACCGACGGTCTCGCCGCCGATGTCGATGCCTTCGTAAAGCTTCTGCGCCACCTGCATGGTGCGCGAGGCATTGAAGCCGAGCTTGGAGGAGGCCGCCTGCTGCAGGGTCGAGGTCGTGAACGGCGGCGACGGATTGCGCCGCATCGGCTTGGCCTCGACGCTGTCGGCGGCGAAGCTGGCGCCTTCGAGCATGGCGCGCAGGCCGGCGGCGGTGTCGCCGTCGGTGACCGACATCTTGGTCAGCTTCTTGCCGTCGTGGCCGGAAAGGCGGGCGGTGAAGACGTCGCCGCGCGGGGTCTTCAGGTCAGCCGAGATGTTCCAGTACTCTTCCTTGAGGAAGCGCTCGATCTCGCTTTCGCGATCGCAGACGAGCCTGAGCGCCACCGACTGGACGCGGCCGGCCGAGCGGGCGCCGGGCAGCTTGCGCCACAGCACCGGCGAGAGATTGAAGCCGACCAGATAGTCGAGGGCGCGGCGCGCCAGGTAGGCGTCGACCAGCGGCATGTCGATCTCGCGCGGATTGTCCATCGCATCGAGCACCGACTTCTTGGTAATGGCGTTGAAGACGACGCGCTTAACCGGCATGTCGCCCAGCAGGTTCTTCTTCTTGCGCAGCACTTCGAGCACGTGCCACGAAATGGCTTCTCCCTCGCGATCCGGGTCGGTTGCCAGGATCAGCGACTTGGCGCCCTTGAGCGCGTCGGAGATGTCCTTGAGCCGCTTGTTGGAGGCGGCGTCGACTTCCCAGAGCATGGCAAAGTCCTCGTCGGGAAGCACCGAGCCGTCCTTCGCCGGAAGGTCGCGCACATGGCCGAATGAGGCAAGAACCGTATAGCCGGACCCCAGATACTTGTTGATGGTCTTTGCTTTTGCGGGGGATTCGACGACGACTACATTCATTATTTTACTCGCGATCGGGGTATTTGCCGCGGTTTGACCCGGGAAGGGCGCGTGCACTTGGCTCCACGAAATGGATGGCGAAAACCGGTTGGTCAAGTGCCAGAGGCCAAAACGGGCCATTTCATGCCCGAATGCAATCAATGATTGATTCAATATTTGATGCAATTATAAGTATTCGGTTCATGACCGGCGCGTGCCCGGGGATGCCCCCGCCCTGCGGATGCGGGACCGTCTCGGGGGCGCCGCCGGCCCGTCCATCCCTGAGCAGCCTGGGAAGCGACAGAGTTCACGGACCGGGAAACGCCAGCGACACCATGCCGCCGGGATGGCGATGCAGACGACCGGCCAGATCCAGCTCCAGCAGCACGACATAGACCGTCGACGCCGCCTGCCCGGTGTGGCGGATGATGTCGTCGATGTCGACCGGCGACGGCCCGAGCGCCTCGATGATGGAAGCGCGGTCGTTGTCGTGCGGCGGAGCAGGGGGCAGAGGCGCGTCGCCGCCGGGTTCGTCGAACACCGGATGCGCTGCCGCGCCGATGCGCGACAGCGGCTCCAGCGCTTCGAGCACATCGCGGCTGTCCGTGGTGATGATGGCGCCCTGCTTGAGCAGGCTGTTGGCGCCGGCGGCGCGCGGATCGAGCGGCGAACCGGGCACGGCGAAGACAAGTCGGCCGAAATCTGCAGCGCGGCGCGCGGTGATCAGCGATCCGGAACGTTCCGCCGCCTCGATCACCACCAGGCCGAGACCGATGCCGGCGATCAGCCGATTGCGGCGCGGAAAATCCCGCGCGCGCGGCTCCCAGCCCATCGGCATTTCCGAGATGGCCAGCCCCATGCCCGAACAGATCTCATTATAGAGTGGAAGGTTTTCAGGCGGGTAGGGCTGGTCCAGCCCGCCTGCCAGCGCCGCCAGGGTTCCGGTCTCGAGGCTCGCCCGGTGGGCAGCTGCGTCGATGCCGCGGGCAAGGCCCGAAACGATCACATAGCCCGAGCTGCCGATGTCGCGGGCCAGCCGCGCGGCCATCTTGGCACCCGAAATCGAGGCGTTGCGCGAGCCGACGATGCCGACGGCGGGCAGGGTGGCAAGCGCCAGGTCGCCGCGGGCGGCAATCAGCGGCGGGGCTCCGTCGATGCGGCGCAGCGCCGGCGGATAATCGGGCTCGCCTATCCCGATGAAGACGGCGCCTAAGCTTTCGGCGGCCGCCAATTCGGCTTCCGCATCGGCCTGGCTCGTCACCCTTATGCCGCGCCCGCCGCCGCGCCGCGACAGCTCGGGCAGATGTTCGATGGCGGCTTCGGCGGAACCGAAGTGGTTGATCAGCTCGCGAAAGGTGGCGGGTCCGACATTGTCGCTGCGGATCAGCCTGAGCCAGGAGAGGCGCTGACGATCAGAGAGGGGAACGCCCCGCCTCGTCTCGTCGGCGCCGGACATCAGCCCTTGGCTCCGATGCGGCTCTCTGTTCCTGCCAGCAGCCGGCTGATGTTGTGGTGATGCTTGAGGATGGTGATCAGCGACATCACAGCGAAAAGCTGGGAGATCTGCGACCAGCCCAGATACCACAGCAACGCGGGCACCACCACGGCGGCCACCAGCGCGGCCAGCGAGGAGAAACGGAAGACAAGCGCGGTGACGATCCAGACGGCGACGAAGGCCAGCGCCACCCAGGGGGCAAGACCGATGAGCACGCCGAGATAGGTGGCCACGCCCTTGCCGCCCTTGAACTTGAGCCAGACGGGAAACAGGTGCCCGATGAAGGCGCCGAAGCCGGCCAGGATGGCCGTGTCGGGGCCGAAGCGGGCGGCGACCAGCACTGCGATCGTGCCCTTGAGCGCATCGGCAATCAGCGTGGCGGCGGCCAGCTTCTTGTTGCCCGTCCTCAGCACATTGGTGGCGCCGATATTGCCGGAGCCGATCGACCGCACGTCGCCAAGCCCCGCCCAGCGGGTGAGCAGGTAGCCGAAGGGAATCGATCCCAACAGATAGCCGAACCCCAGTGCGGCGATCATGTAGGGCATGGCAAGCGACCAGTTGATCGGATCAGGCACGGCAAAAAGTCCTTTGTTGGGGGGCTTCCAGGGTTGCGTGGGCAGACCTGTCAGGCGCGGTAAACTGTGACACCCGCAACCAGTGTTTGCAAGACCTTGCCGCTGAACCGCGCATCCTCGAACGGCGTGTTCTTTGATTTCGACACGATGTCGTCCTTCGACAGCACCCATGGATGGTCGAGATCGACAATGGCGATGTCGGCCTTGGCGCCGGGTTTCAGCGTGCCGGCGTCGAGGCCAAAGATCGCGGCCGGGCGGCTCGACATGGCGTCGACCAGCCGGCCGAGCGGCACGTCGCCGGAGTGGTGCAGCCTGAGCGCTGCGGCCAGCATGGTCTCAAGCCCGATGGCGCCGTTCTCGGCGTCGGCAAAGGGGAGGCGCTTGGTGTCGACGTCCTGCGGATCGTGCGAGGAGACGATGATGTCGATGGCGCCGTCGGCAAGGGCCGCCACCATGGCGCGGCGGTCGTCCTCGGTGCGAAGCGGCGGCGACAGCCGGAAGAAGGTGCGGTACTCGCCGATATCGGTCTCGTTGAGCGTGAGATGGTTGATCGAGATGCCGGCCGTGACCTGCAGTCCCTTTGCCTTGGCGGCGCGGATCGCGTCGGCCGATTGCGGCACCGACAGCTTCATGGCGTGGTAGCGCGCGCCGGTGAGGGCAGCCAGCCGCAGGTCGCGCTCGAGCGGGATGATCTCGGCCTCGCGGGGAATGCCGGGCAGGCCGAGCCAGGAGGCGAACAGCCCTTCGTTCATGACGCCGCCGGCGGCCAGATAGCGGTCGCGGGTTTCGCAGGCGACGACGGCGCCAAAATCGCGGGCATAGGTCATGGCACGACGCAGCACCTGGCTGTCGGCAACCGTGCGGCGGCCATTGCACAGCATCACGGCGCCGGCCTCGAGCAGCAGTCCGAATTCGGTCATCTGCTCGCCAAGGAGGCCCTTGGTCAGGGCTGCGGCGGGATGGATGTTGACGATGGCCTCGTCGCGGGCGGCGCGCTGGACGAAATCCACCAGCGCCACGTCGTCGATCACCGGGTCGGTGTCGGGCATCATGATGATGGAGGTGACGCCGCCCTTGGCGGCGGCGCGGCTGGCCGAGGCGATGGTCTCGCGGTGCTCGCCGCCTGGTTCGCCGATGTGGACACAGGCATCGACGAGGCCGGGGATGATTACCAGGCCGGAACAATCCTCTATCTCGGCATCTACCGGAATATCGGCCCTGGCGGCTGCGGCGCCGACCGCCGAGATGCGCCCATCGATGATGAGCACCGAGCCGGTTTCGTCCATTCCCTGCGAAGGGTCGATGATGCGGGCGTTGGTGAGAAGGCGGGTGCTCATCGTTTCAGCTCCCCGCTCAGCATCAGGGTTTCCATCACAGCCATGCGCACGGCGACACCCATCTCGACCTGCGCCTCGATGACGCTCTGCGGGCCGTCAGCGATTTCCGAGGCGATCTCGACTCCGCGATTCATCGGGCCCGGATGCATGACCAGAGCGTCGGGCTTGGCGGCGCGCAATTTTTCCGCATCGAGGCCGAAATAGCGGTAGTATTCGCGCACAGAAGGAACAAAGGCGCCCGACATGCGCTCCCGCTGCAGTCTGAGCATCATCACCACGTCGGCATCGCGGAGACCTTCCTCCATGGTGCGGAAGATCTCGACGCCCATGTCGGCCATGCCGGACGGCAGCAGCGTCGAGGGTGCGACGACGCGGACGCGCGCGCCCAGCGCGTTGAGCAGCAGGATGTTGGAGCGGGCCACGCGCGAATGCAGGATGTCGCCGCAGATGGTGACGATGAGGCGGCCGACCTTGCCCTTGGCGCGGCGGATGGTGAGGGCGTCCAGGAGGGCCTGGGTCGGGTGCTCGTGGGCGCCGTCGCCGGCATTGACCACGGGGCAGCCGACCTTCTGCGCCAGCAGCGCCACCGCGCCGGCCGAGGAATGGCGGACAATGAGAATGTCCGGGCGCATGGCGTTTAGCGTCATGGCCGTGTCGATGAGGGTTTCGCCCTTCTTCACCGACGAATTGGCCACCGCCATGTTCATCACGTCAGCGCCCAGCCGCTTGCCGGCCAGCTCGAAGGAGGCCTGGGTGCGGGTGGAGGATTCGAAGAACAGGTTGATCTGGGTCAGGCCGCGCAGCGTCGAGGTCTTCTTCTCGCGCTGGCGCGATATCTTAACGGCCTCGTCGGCACGGTCGAGGAGATAGTGGATGTCCGGCTCCGAAAGCCCCTTGATGCCCAGTAGATGGCGGTGCGGAAAGGACATGGAATGGTTCGCGGGACTCCCTGTTGGCCGGGTCTATAGAAAGGTTCTGGCCCGGCGGCAAGGACGGCCGGTGCCGAAATTGCAGCTGTCCCCATGCAATATGCCGCGAATCCGTTTAAGCGAGGTCAGATGAGCTCAACACACAGGAATAACGGCGCTTCGTCCGTCCCGAATCAAAGCCCGCCATTTGCCGGCCACAATGCCTTCAGCTCCGATCCGCTGCTGAAAGACATCGCGGCGCAACTGCCGAGGGCCCTGCGGCCGGAATTCGAGCTGACCGGCAAATTCGTCGCCTCCGCCGAAGCGCAGGACATGGCCAGGATCGCCAATCGCTCGACGCCGGAGCTGCGCACCCACAGCCCGTCAGGCGAGCGCATCGACCAGATCGATTTTCACCCCGCCTATCATGCGCTGATGCGCCGCTCGGTCTCGACGGGCCTGCACGGCTCGGTGTGGGAAGGTCTCGCCGACGAGGAGGGTCACGCGCACCAGGCGCGCGCGGTCCGCTTCTATATGACGGCCGGTCTCGAATGCGGGCATCTGTGCCCGATCACCATGACCAACGCCTCCGTGGCGGCGATCATGGCCTCGCCACGGGTGGAGAAGAGCTGGGCGCCGCAGATCGTGCAGCGCCGTTATGATTCCAGTCACCGGCCGGCGATGCAGAAATCGGGCATCACCATCGGCATGGGCATGACCGAGAAGCAGGGCGGCACCGACGTGCGCGCCAACGAGAGCACGGCCGGGAAGGTGGGGGAGGGCATCTACCGGCTCACCGGTCACAAGTGGTTCCTGTCGGCTCCGATGTCGGACGGCTTCGTAATGCTGGCCAAGACCGGCGAGGCGATCAGCTGCTTCCTGGTGCCGCGGATGCTCGAGGACGGCAGCCTCAACGGCCTGCGGCTGCAGCGGCTCAAGGACAAGCTCGGCAACCGCTCCAACGCCTCCTCGGAAGTGGAGTTCACCGATACATTCGGCTTTCTGCTCGGGGGAGAAGGCGAAGGCATCCGCACCATCCTCGACATGGTGACGCTGACCCGGCTTGATTGCGCGCTGGCCTCCGCCGGCATGATGCGCGCCAGCCTCGCAGAAGCCGTGCATCACTGCCGCCACCGCAAGGTGTTCGGCCAGTACCTCATCGACCAGCCGCTGATGACGCGCGTGCTCGCCGACCTGGCGCTGGACGTGGCGGCGGCCACGGCGCTGTCGATGCGGCTGGCGCGCTCGTTCGACAATGCGCGCGACAATCCCGCCGACGCCGCCTATGCCCGGCTGATGACGCCGGTGGTCAAATACTGGGCCTGCAAGATCGCGCCTGCGGTCATCTACGAGGTGATGGAGTGCCTGGGCGGCAACGGCTATGTCGAGGAGCGGGCGATCGCACGGCACTACCGCGAGGCGCCGGTCAACGCCATCTGGGAAGGCTCGGGCAACGTCATGGCGCTCGATGTGCTCAGGGTGCTGTCGCGGGGCCGCGACCTGTTCGAGGTGGTGCTGGAGGGACTCATGGGCGATCTCGGCCCCGGCGGCGCCCGCACGGTGGATGTGCTGCGCGCCTGCATGGCCGTGTGCGAGCGCGATGAGGGCTCCGGCCGGCTGCTGACCGAACAACTGGCGCTGGCGGCGGCGGCGGCCGAGCTGACCCGGCTCGGCGCCGGCCAGATCGCCGAGGCCTTTGTCGAGACCCGCCTGGGCGGCGCCTGGCGGCTGACCTACGGCATGCTCGATGCGCGCTTTGACGCGCGCCAGATCCTCGACATGCTCTATCCACCGGCCAACTGAGCGGTGACCGCCAGAACCGCGGGAATGGTGATGAAGGACGCTGCCGTCTGCAGGGTGGCAACCGCGGCATAGAGCGGTGCGTCACCGCCCATCTGCCGGGCCAGCAGGTAGCCGTTCATCGCCGTCGGCACCGCCGCGCAGAGACTGAGGACGATCAGCGTCTGGCCGCCGAGACCGGCCAAGAGGGCAATTGCCACCATCAGCACGGGGAACACCACGAGCTTGAGGCCGGTGGCCAGCAGCACCGCGGGTCCGGGACGCAGGGCGTCGCTGACCTTGAGCGCCGCGCCCACCATGAGGAGGCCGAGGCCCAGCGCCGAGCGGGACATGAGGTCGACCGTCTGCTCCAGCGGCGGATAGAGGTCGAAGGGCAGGGCGTTGACCACCAGGCCGGCCATGCAGCCGAGAATCAGCGGGTTTCCCGCCAGCCGGCGGATGAACGAGCCGAAGCTGCGCGTGCCGCTGCCGAACCAGACCATGATGGCGACATTGGTGAGGTTGAGCGGGATGATGATCACGGCCATGACCAGCGCCACCAGCGCCAGCCCCTGCGGTCCGGCGATGCGCTCGGCGATGGCGAGTGCGATGAAGGCGTTCCAGCGCGAGGCGGTCTGAAAGACCGATGTGTAGGAGGCGTCGCTGACGCCGCGCGCCCGCATCAAAGGATGGAGGGCAAGCAGCAGGGCCGCCATCACCCCGATCGCGATCAGTGATACCAGCCCGATGGTGCCCAGTTCGAGGCCGGCGAAATCAGCCTCGGCGAGCGTCAGGAACAACAGCGCCGGAAACAGCACGTAGTAGCCCAGCGTTTCCAGGCCGGGCCACAGTCCGGGGTCGAGCAGCGGCGAACGCCTGAGGACAACGCCCAGCAGCACGAGCAGGAAGATGGGCAGAATGCTTTCAAAGATCGGCAACATGGAAGGGTATCGCGTTGGAACGGCTTGTGTCTTAGGCCGCGGCGGCCGGACTGGCAACCGGCCGTTAACCTTAACAAATGGTTTACATTGCGGAGTGGCGTTAACCCGATCATGCTAACCGACATGGAAATGACCAAAACCGCGAGTCCCGGATCAAGATGACTTCCAGCCGTCTCTTCACGGCAGCCATGATGCTGTTCTGGATCGCCACCTCGGCGCTGATCGCGCTGATGTGCACCTGGGCGCCGCGGGGCGGGATGAGCCTGTTCGGCCTCTCGGCGTTCGCCGGCTCGCCGGTGATCGAGAGTTTCGACGCGGCACTGGTCGCCATCGGCCTGTCGGCGAGGGGAGCGCACTTCGTCTACACCCTGATCGCCGCGACCAATGTGATTGCGGCCGGATTGCTGATCTTCGCGATGATGTTCATGCTTCTGGGACTGGAACAGGAGCAGCGCGAGGCCCGGCCGATGGTCGAGGGCGCTGCCGCGGCATCGGCGCTGACGGCGCTTGTGGTGATGGCGATCAGCCTGGCCGGCGGCCATGCCGGCCCGCTGATGGCGCTGCAACTTGTGGTCCTGGCGGGCCATCTGGCAACCTTGCGGTCGCTGGCCGATGTGCCGCTCGTCACCGATGCGTCGCGCGCGGCGGACGCAGAGCTCGCCGACATCGTCGCCCGGCATGCCGAAAGCCATGCCGCCTTCAGCGCCCAGACGGCGTCCATCTCTCGCAGCGAGCCAAGGCCATGAAGTGGTTTCTCATTCTCTGGGCCGTGCCGATGCTGCTGCTCGGCTCCTGGTACAGCCTCTCCTTCTACGACATGAATTTCGGCTACCGGATCCTGAGCCGCGAACTGCATGACCTTGTCTTCGTGATCTACGGCAATCTGCTCGGCGTCCCGGCCGAGGACGTGCCCGGCCTGGTGCTGAAGGCGATCCTGGTCGACAGCGCGCTGGTGGCGGGCATCGTCGTCGTCCGCTATCAGCGCCGCCGCATCATGGCGTTCATCCGGTCGATGTTTGCAGCCGAGGCGCCGATGGATCAGCCGGCCGAGGACGCCCGCAGCACGGCGCCCAGCCTGTCGAGGGCTCCCTGAAGAATGAAGGAGGCGGCGGCGGAATCGATCCGCTGGGCCCGCTTCTTGCGCGACACATCCATCTCGATCAGCGCCCGCTCCGCTGCCACCGTCGACAGCCGCTCGTCCCAGAAGACGAACGGCAGCTCGGTCTTCGACGCCATGTTGCGCACGAAGGCGCGGGTCGCCTGTGCCCTCGGCCCTTCCGACCCGTCCATGTTGACCGGCAGGCCGATGATGGCGGCCCCCACCTTGTCTGCCTCGAAGGCGGCAAGCAGCTCGATGGCATCGAGCGTGAACTTCTTGCGCCTGATCACCGCCCTGGGCGTCGCCAGACGGTAGCCGAGGTCGGAGACGGCAAGGCCGATGGTCTCCGTGCCGAGATCAAGGCCGGCTATGGTCATGCCGGGCCTGAGCAGTCCCGCCAGATCTTCGATGCTGACAACGGCCATCGTCCAACTCCTAGCGTTTGCGCACGAACTCCGTGCGAAGGACGAGCCCCTTGATGGCGTCGTGCCGGCAGTCGATCTCTTCGGGATTGTCGGTGAGCCGGATCGACTTGATGATGGTTCCCTGCTTCAGCGTCTGGCCGGCGCCCTTGACCTTGAGATCCTTGATCAACGTCACCGAATCGCCGTCGGCGAGCACATTGCCGGCCGAATCGAGCACCTGAGAGGCCTGCGCCGCTTCCGCGGCCATTTCGGACGCCGGGCGCCATTCGCCGGTGACCTCGTCGTAGACATAATCGTCGTCGGCCATCCTTGCCTCGCTTTGGGTTGCTTGCGCTGTCACGGAGCCCGGGTGGCAGGATCGAGACTTGTCACCCATCCGCGCGCATGCTGTCGCTTAGCCCACCCGGCGGGCCGGTGCAACAGATTGGGCCGCGCCGCGCCTTCACCGCACCGGGCATTGCCGAATTCCGGATTGATCCCTTAGGATGGGCCAAACCATCATCGGGAGTTGCAAATTGAAGATCACCTGGCTCGGTCATTCGGCATTCCGCATTGAAAGCGGCAAATCCATCATCCTCATCGACCCTTTCCTGACCGGCAATCCGGGCTTCGGCAATCTCGACAAGAAGGACGCCACCCGGGGCGTCACCCACGTTCTGCTGACCCACGGCCATGGCGACCATGTCGGCGACGCCGGCCAGATCGCCAAGGAGAGCGGCGCGACGCTGCTTGCCAATGCCGATCTCGCCAGCTGGATGGGCAGGCATCACGGCCTCGACCGCATCGAGCAGGGCAACACCGGCGGCACGGTATCGCTGGGCGACTTCTCCGCCACATTCGTCAATGCGCTGCATTCCTCTGCGACGATCACGTCCGACGGCGTGTCGCATTCGCTGGGCAACGCCAACGGCCTGGTGCTGCATTTCGAGAACGACCCGACGCTTCTGCACATGGGCGACACCGACATCTTCTCCGACATGGCGCTGATCAACGAACTGCACCGGCCGGAGATCGGCATCGTGCCGATCGGCGACCGCTTCACCATGGGTGGCGCGGTGGCGGCGCTTGCCTGCCGGCGCTACTTTTCCTTCGGCAAGGTCCTTCCCTGCCACTATGGAACCTTCCCGATCATCGACCAGACGGCGGATGCCTTCCTGGAGGCGATGGAGGAGGATGCCGGCACGGTCATGGTGACAAAAGCGGGGACGGAAGCCAGCTACGGCTGAGCGAGGGCGGGGCGGCCCGCGAATTGGCCGCCGTTGCCGGCTGCAGCCTTGCCCTTGCGGGCTGCGCTCGCTATAGCGGGCGAAACCCTGCACACACGAATGACATGAGGACCGGATGTCCGTTGATCTAGCCACCGTCAAGCGCGTCGCGCGACTGGCCCGCATTGCGGTGACAGAGGAAGAAGCCGCCCGTATGGAAGACGAGCTCAACACCATCCTGGGCTTCGTCGAGCACCTCTCCGAGGTTGATGTCGACGGCGTCGAGCCGATGACGTCGGTCACGCCGATGGCGATGAAGAAGCGCCGCGACGTGGTCACCGACGGCTCCAAGGCCGACGACATCGTCGGCAACGCGCCGGAGACGGCGGACAATTTCTTCCTGGTGCCGAAAGTGATGGAATAGATGATGGCAGGCCGAGGAACTCCGGAAGGCGTTTCTGGCCGGGTTTTCCCTCCCCGGGACGGGGAGGGTGGCCGCGCAGTGGACGGGTGGGGTCGAGTGTCTCGCGGTGAGGATCACCCCCTCCGGTCCGGCGATGCCGGACCACCTCCCCCTCGAGGGGGAGGAAAACCAGGCGGCTCCTCTGAGCCCGGATCAAAACGCCGCCGCGAGCGTCTCGAGTTTGCCCGGCATCTGCGCAAGACGATGAGTGATGAAGAGGTTATCCTCTGGTCCGAATTGCGTCTTTTGCGGCATCAGGGCCTGCATTTTCGCCGGAAGGTTCCGCGCGACGGTTACGTTCTCGATTTTGCCTGCCTGAGGGCCAGGGCGATCATCGAGGTAGACGGAGAACAACATTTTCACGGTTCGCATCCCGCCCGGGACGCGGCACGTGACAGACATTTTATGGCGGCCGGGTTCGTGACACTGCGTTACACCACGACTGACGTGCGCAAGCATCTCAACGACGTCGTCAATGACATCTATCTGCGGGTTTCCGCCCGTATTGCACATCCGGGAAACTGACATGACCGACCTGACCAGCCTGACCCTTGCCGAAGCCCGCAGCGAGCTTGCCTCGGGAGCCATCACCAGCGTGGAGCTGACGGGCGCCTATGTGGCCGCCATCGAGGCCGCCAATGCATCGATCAATGCCTATGTGGCGGTCACCTCGGAACAGGCGCTGGAAATGGCCAAGGCATCCGACGCCCGCCGGGCAAGCGGCCAGACCGGGGCGCTCGAAGGCATTCCGCTCGGCATCAAGGACCTCTACGCCACAGAGGGTGTGCACACCCAGGCCTGCTCGCACATTCTCGACGGTTTTCAGCCGCGCTATGAATCGACGGTGACGGCCAACCTCTGGGCGGACGGCGCGGTGATGCTTGGCAAGCTCAACATGGACGAGTTCGCCATGGGCTCGTCGAACGAAAGTTCCTATTACGGCCCGGTCATCAATCCATGGCGGGCTGAAGGCTCGACCGCCGACCTGGTGCCCGGCGGTTCGTCGGGCGGCTCGGCGGCAGCGGTGGCCGCCAATCTCTGCGTGGCGGCGACGGCCACCGACACCGGCGGCTCGATCCGCCAGCCCGCCGCGTTTACCGGCACCGTCGGCATCAAGCCGACCTATGGCCGCTGCTCGCGCTGGGGCATCGTCGCTTTCGCCTCCTCGCTCGACCAGGCGGGCCCGATCACCCGCGACGTGCGCGACGCGGCGATCATGCTCAAGTCGATGGCCTCGGTCGACGACAAGGACACCACCTCGGTCGACCTGCCGGTGCCCGACTACGAGGCCTCGCTCGGCCAGTCGGTCAAGGGGCTCAAGATCGGCATTCCGCGCGAATACCGCGTCGAGGGCATGCCGGCGGAAATCGAGGCGCTGTGGCAGCAGGGCATCGCATGGTTGAAGGATGCGGGTGCCGAGATCGTCGACATCGAACTGCCGCACACCAAATACGCGCTGCCGGCCTATTACATCGTCGCGCCGGCGGAAGCTTCGTCCAATCTGGCGCGCTATGACGGTGTCCGCTACGGCCTGCGCGAGCAGGGCCGCGACATCACCGACATGTACGAGAAGACCCGTGCCGCCGGCTTCGGCACCGAGGTCAAGCGCCGCATCATGATCGGCACCTATGTGCTCTCGGCCGGCTATTACGACGCTTATTACCTGCGCGCCCAGAAGGTGCGGACGCTGATCAAGCGCGATTTCGAGACCGCCTTCCACGACGGCATCGACGCCATCCTGACGCCGGCCACGCCATCCTCGGCCTTCGGCATCGCCGACCAGGAGATGGCGGCCGATCCGGTGAAGATGTATTTGAACGACATCTTCACGGTCACGGTCAACATGGCCGGCCTGCCGGGCCTGTCGGTGCCGGCGGGACGCTGCGCCAAGGGCCTGCCGCTCGGCCTGCAGCTCATCGGCCGACCCTTCGAGGAGGAGACGCTGTTCCGCACCGCCCATGTCATCGAACAGGCGGCCGGCCGATTCTCTCCATCCAAATGGTGGTAGGAAGCGCCGCCGCCCGTCGTGCCGCCGGCGATTGACCCCGGGTCGTCGGGCGCTCCGCTCGGCCGCAGATCGTCGCGCTGACCGCGCCCGGGAAGGGACATCCGCAGCTGCGCTGCGCCGGGCGGAACGATTGTGCCTGACGATGGTTGATCCCTGACGAAGGCGACAATCGACAGGGCGGAAGGTGCCGGATTCCATCGAAAGACCAGAAGACAGTTCGCTCCGGCCGCGCATCGGCCGTCATGCCGACAGCGCCCGGAAGATTCCGCCGATGGGCTGGTGGCTGATCGGCCGGCGCACCGTCGAGAGCTTCTTTCGCGATCGCGTGATGCTGGTGTCGGCCGGCGTCACGCTGTATGTGCTTCTGGCCATGGTGCCGGCGCTCAGCATAGTGGTTTCCCTCTATGGCCTTGTGTCCGATCGGCATTCGATCGCCGAACAGCTGGCGCTTGTCGAGCGCTTCGTGCCTGAAGGCGGCATGGAAATCCTGCGCGACCAACTCGTCCGCTTGTCTTCCCAGGAAGCGAGCACATTGAGCTGGGCCGTCATCATCGCCGTTCTGATCTCTCTGTGGAGCGCCAGCCTGGGCGTGAAGGGCCTCTTCGAGGCGATGAACGTCGCGTACGGGGAACAGGAGCGGCGCAGTTTTCTCCACGTCACCGGGCTGGCGTTCCTGTTCACGCTTGGCGGCGCGGTTCTCGCCGCGCTGGCGCTTGCGAGTGTCGTGATCCTGCCGTGGGCGATCTCGTTCATGCCCGTCGATGCGCGGATGGAATGGGTGGTCAGGGCCCTGAGTTTCATGGGCCTTGCCCTGGGCACGGTTTTGGGACTCTCGGCCATCTACCGGTGGGGACCCGACCGCAGGAGTGCCAAATGGCGCTGGGTCACGCCGGGGGCGGTCTTCGCCACCGTATCGGTGATGACGGTCTCCGCGATCTTCTCCTGGTACGTATCCAATTTTGCCAATTACAGCGCCAGCTATGGCTCGCTGGGCGCCCCGATCGGTTTTCTGACATGGCTGTGGATTTCGGTCATCGTGGTGGTGACCGGAGGAGAACTTAATTCCGAGGTCGAGCGCCAGACGGCGATCGACACCACGCTATCGCCCGACAAGCCGATGGGCGAGCGCGGCGCTTATGTCGCCGACACGCTCGGTGACTGAACCGGTATGGGTTGCGCCTGTACGTGCCGTTTCCGGAACCAGTCCCGGACGGTGTATCCTTGCACCCGTCCGGGCACCGGTATAGGGATCTGCCGCGCCCGCCGGTTTTTGCTGGCCGCGCCGCCGCAGGAAGGCCGTCCATGACAGGCATGAGCCATCGCCGCACCCTTGCCGTCTACCTGCTCGTTGCCGTGCTCGCGTTTGGCCTGGTCGGGGGTTCGTGGCTTGTTCTGCCCGGTTTCGACACCGGTCCGCTGATGGACTGGGTCAAGGGCTTTGGCATGTGGGCGATCCCCCTGCTGATCCTGATGATGGTGGCGCACAATTTCGTGCCGATCCCCGCGGAGGTGATCGCGCTCTGCGCCGGCGCCATCCTAGGCACTGTTGCCGGCACGCTGGTGACCTGGACCGGCGCGATGTTCGGGGCGGTGCTGGCCTTCTGGCTGGCACGGCACTTCGGCCGCGGGCTCATCGAACGTCATGCCGATCTGAGCCATCTCGACCGCTTCGACCGGATCGTCGCGGACCAGGGCGCCGCGGGGCTGCTGTTTGCCAGGCTCACGCCGCTCGTGGCCTTCAATCTGGTCAATTACTGCGCCGGGCTGACTGCCGTCTCCTGGACGACCTTCCTGTGGACCACCGCCGTCGGCATTCTGCCGATCACGGCGCTGACGGCGTATGCCGGGGCCAACATGGCGGAATTGAGCCCGCGCGCGGTGCTGGTCCTGACGGCCATCGGCCTCGTCGGCTTTGCTCTCGCCGGCTGGTTCAGGCGCCGGCGCTCCACGCGGAGCGGGCTTGCGGTTCCCGGTTCGCGTGGCACCATTGGACGGGAGCAGAGTTGTCGGAATGAATCAGGATCGGAGGCCAACGCCATGACCAAAAACAACAAAATTCTTGTCGATGCGCTTGATCGGCTTGCCGCCGAAGACTTCGTCACGGGGCAGGCCTGGTCGGCCCTGCACGATCTCTGCCAGGCCCATGAGGGCGAGGCGGACTTCGACCGGGCGCACGCTCTCTGCCACCGGATCGAGGGGGACGAGGGCAACGCCGCCTACTGGTACCGGAGGGCAGGGCAGCCGCGGCCGTCCGCGTCGGTTGCCGAGGAATGCGCGGACCTGAAGCGGGTGCTGGAAGACTGAGCTTGCGTCGGCCGCACCATGTGGCAGACTGCTTGGATGTCGCGCGATGCCGTCAACAGGATCTGTGCAGCCTTGCCCGGCTCGGAGAAGTCCGATCCGTGGGGTGGCGGCCACGACTGCTGGAAGGTTGGCGGCAAGATGTTCGCGGTCATAGGCGCGAGCGACGACCACGGCGTCAGTCTCAAATGCGCGGACACCGAAACGGCGGATCTGCTGATTGAAATGGGCCGGGCCGAGAAGGCGCCCTACCTTCATGCGAGCTGGGTGCGGATCCGCTGGGGCGGGATGGAGGAGGATGAACTTGCCGAGCGGCTGCGCCGGTCCTACGAGCTGATCCGGTCGAAGCTGTCGGGAAAGATCCGCGCCGCACTGTGAAGAACCGCTCCGCTCCGCAGCCGCCGGCGGCAATCGACCGCGCGCGCTGTGCGATCCCGCACAGTCCTTTTTCCCCGAATGTCGTAGGCGGATGGGACTCCTGCATGGGGCAGGATGGAAAGGCAGGTTCTCATGTCCACCCGTATATTCCTGGCGACCCTTGGGCTCGCCCTCGCTGGTTTCACGCCCACTGCCGCCTCCGCCAACGACAAGGCCATCATCGTGCTCGATGCATCCGGCTCGATGTGGGGCCAGATCGACGGAAAGACCAAGATCGAGATCGCCCGTCAAACCCTGACCGAGGTGCTGGGCGGCATTCCCGACACGCTGGATCTCGGACTCATCGCCTACGGCCACCGCGAGAAGGGCTCGTGCAGCGACATCGAGGAAATCGTCAGGCCCGAACCGGGAACCCGCGATGCAATCTCCGCCGCTGTCCGGAAACTCAACCCGAAGGGCAAGACGCCGATCGCCGACGCGGTCGAGCAGGCGGCGATCAGCCTGGCCTATACCGAAGACAAGGCCACCGTCATCGTGATTACCGACGGCATCGAGACCTGCAACGCCGACCCCTGTGCGCTGGCGAGCGAACTGGAAGCCGCCGGCATAGACTTCACCGCCCATGTCATCGGCTTCGGGCTCACGGCGGAGGAGGGCAGGAAGGTCGCCTGCCTCGCCGAAAACACCGGCGGTCGCTATCTGCAGGCGTCGAACGCCGCCGAACTCGCCGGCGCCCTGACCGAGACCGTCGCGGCGCAGCCGGCTCCGGCTCCCGAACCCGCGCCGAAGCCGCAGCCGGAAATGCTCGAGAAGAACATCCTGTTCACCGCCTCGCTGACCGCCGAGAGCAGCGACAACGATCCCGAGGGCACCTGGGAGGCATTCTTGATGAACGGTGATACTCCGGGCAAGGACAACGTACTCTACAGCTACGCCATGCCGCTCAGCGAGCATCTCGATCCGGGACGCTATCTCGTCCGCTTCAGCAAGGATCTGGTGAAGGTCGAGCAGGTCGTCGAGACCAGCGCCACCGAGCTGCTGACACGCAATTTCGTTCTTGATGCCGGCATCATCCGTGTCTCGGTGGCGGCCGACGAGGCGGCCGAGGTGGATGACAGCGCCCGCTTCGACATCAAGGTCGCGGGCGGCGAGACCGGCGGCTACGGCCAGGGCACGTTCGTCGTCCCGGCGGGCGATGTGCAGCTGACGGCTTCGCTGGGCGAGGCGAGTACCGAGGAAAGCCTGGTGCTCAAGGCCGGAGAGGTGGTCGACAGGAAGCTCGTCGCCGCCGCCGGCGTGCTGGCCGCCGACGTCACCTACAGCGACGGCGGGCCGCTGGTCGAGGACGGCAGCCTCCGGGTCGATGTGCTTTCGGCGAAGATGTCGATCGACGGAAAACGCAAGGATATCACCGGCGGCTATGGCCCGGGCAACCGGTTCAAGCTCGCCCCCGGCGACTACCTGCTGCGCGCCGAACTGGGGGCGGCGAGCGTCGAGGAGCCGGTGACGGTGAAAAAGGGTGAAATGACACCGGTCAGCGTCAACCTCAACGCCGGCGTGCTCAATGTCAGGGCGCCGGGCGCCTACCGCATCGACATCCTGCCGGCGAAGGCAGACTTGCAGGGCCGGCGCGAGCCGATCGGCGGCAGCTATGGCGAGGAGTTCCAGATCACCGCGCCGCCGGGAGACTATAAGGCCGTGGCGACGATGAGCGGCGACGGACAGGCACCCGACAAGGAGCTGCCGGTCAGCGTCTCGGCGGCCGAACGCACCGAGGTGACCATCGAGTGACAGGCGCGGGCGGGATCGCCGCCCGGCCTTCGCCCGCCACACCGCACCGGAGCGGAACGCGCCGCCGATGCGGGCGGGTCCGCGGTCCGCCCGTCGCTTTGCAAATGGCAGCAACCTGCTAGTGTGGCTGTCGCCCCTTCGCAGGACCGAACGCCGGGTGCATCCGGAGTGCTGTTGAATGCTGACATTGCGACCCGCCAAGTCCTCCGATGCCCGAGATCTTGCGCTGATCGGCCTTGCCGCCTGGCAGGAGGCGATCAGCGCCTGGGGCGAGGATGTCGAGAAGATGCGCGAGAACGCCACGTCTGCCTATGTGAATTTCTGCGTCCGGAACTGGCCTGACATTCTCGTGGCCGAATGGGACGGCGACCTCGCCGGCTGGGGCGCGTCGGAGAATGCCGACGACCAGATCACCGATCTCTGGGTCGCGCCGGTTTTCCAGGGGAGGGGCATCGGATCGGAACTGCTCGCCGATCTGGAGCTGGAAATCCGCGGTCGCGGCTTCGACAGGGCCAGGCTCGATACCCATGCGCGCAATGTCCGCGCCATCCACCTGTTCAAGCGCCACGGCTACCGGGTCAGCGCCTACACGGTCGCTTATTCTGCGGCGCTGGATGTCGACATCGACACGGTGGCGATGGTCAAGGAGTTCGGGCTGGCAAGCAGCAACGAGGGATCGGCCAAGCCCGAGGACGACGGGCTCTACGGCGGCGTCTGACGCTCCGCGTCAGCCACGCGATTCCTTGTTGATAGGCTCCTGATAGGAAAGGCCCATGTCCCAGGGGAAATAGATCCAGGTGTCCTGGCTGACCTCGGTGACGAAGGTGTCGACCAGCGGACGCCCCTTCGGCTTGGCATAGACCGTGGCGAAATGCGCCTTGGGCAGCATGGCGCGGACGATCGCGGCCGTCTTGCCGGTGTCGGTCAGGTCGTCGACGACCAGCACGCCGACGCCGCCAGTGGCGAGAATCTCCGGATTGATGTCCTTGAGGACCTGCATTTCGCCCTGCGAGCTGTAGTCGTGGTAGGAGGCGATGCAAACCGTGTCGATGCGACGGATATCGAGCTCGCGGCAGATGATCGCCGCCGGCACCAGGCCACCGCGCGTGATGCAGACAATGGCGTTCCAGACCTGGCCGGTGCCGCTCAGTCGCCAGGCAAGCGCGCGGGCATCGCGATGGAACTGGTCCCAGGAGACGGGGAAGGCCTTGTCGGGCAGAGACATCGGGGGCTCCTCAGGATGGCGGCGCAAACGGGGCCGCGCGGAATTGGCTGATGGAGCCATTAGCCGATGAAGGCCGGCATTGGCAAGCCACGGCCGGGTTCACCTGACCGCCGACCCCAAGGCCGGTTCCCGGCTACCGGCCTTGGGGTCGGGTCAACGGGCGGATCTCCGGCATCAGGGCATCCGGGCGATCCGCTGCGGGTTGCGGGCTCAGCGCGACATCAGTGTCGCCACCGAGAGCTTGTCGAGAAAAGCGCGGGTGACGCCGCCGAACAGCCACTGGCTGATGCGCTGGTGGGTGTAGGCCCCCATGACCAGGAGATCGGCATTGGTGGCCACCACCTGTCCGGCGATGGCGTCGGACGTGGAGCGGCCCTCGCGGCCCACCGTGGAGATTTCGGCATGAATGTCGTGGCGCGCCAGGCTGGCGGCGATGTCGGACCCCGGCAGCGGCATGGTCAGGTTGGCCTGGCGATCCGCGTCGACGATGACGATGTCGACACTCTTGGCGGCCTTGAGAAGCGGCATGGCGTCATGCACGGCGCGCGCGGCCTCGCGCGATCCGTCCCAGGCGATCAGCACGCGCTCGACCGGGTCGGCAAGCGCGCCGTCGGCGGGCAGGAACAGCACGGGACGGCCCGATTCGAACATCAGCGCCTCGAAATCCGGCGTCGTGACCTCTTCCTTTGACCGGTCGGGCTGACGCACCAGCACGATGTCGGCGACCCGGGCGGAACTGACCGAGGACTGCGCGCTGTCGCCGCCCTGGGTGTGCACCGGACGCCATTCGTAGGAGAGCCCCTCGCGCGTGCACAGTTCTGAGAAGGCGTCGCCGAGCACGCGCATGCGTGCATCGGCCTCTTCGTAGAGGACTGCGATCGTGGTGGCGTCGGGAACGTCGATCGGACCGCCCATGACCACGAACTGCGAAGGTTCGCCGTGGCAGCCGATGAGATGGATGTCCCGGCCGCAGCCCAGGCGCTGGGCGGCGGCGACGACGGGGCCGACGTCGGTCCTGGTCGAAAGCACGGCGAGGATGGTTCTGTAGGACATGAAAAACTCCCTTCGATTCAGGCCGCAATCGGCCCTTCCTGAAAACTGTGCTCCGGCGTGGCCTCCTCCGCCTTGATCCGTGTCAATCAGCCGGCCGACGCCTGCCGGGCCAACGCGACCTCCGCCAGCATGGCCTCGACGGCTGCCGCCGCAGCGGCCACGGCCCCGGCGTCGCGGCCGCGCACGACGATCTCGGTGGAAAACGACTTGCCGTCGAAGCGCGGATAGGAGCCGATATTGGTGTCGGAATGGGCCCTGGCGACCGCAGTCAGCGGTCCGCCGATGTCGCCTTCGCCGAAGGGGCAGTTGACGCTTTGCGAGATGAGCCGGATGCCGGTGGGCAGCGTCGGCAGCACCTGATCGAGCATCGCCTGGAACACGGACGGCACGCCCGCCATCACGTGCACGTTGCCGATGCTGAAGCCCGGCGCGCGGCTGACCGGATTGTCGATGTGGGTGGCGCCCACCGGCATGCGCGCCATCCGCTTGCGGGCGTCGGTGAATTCCATGCCGCGCTCGGCATAGTGGGCGGAGAGCAGCGCCATGGCCGCGTCCTCGTGCACGCAGGCGACCCCGAAGGCGCGGGCGACGGCGTCGGCGGTGATGTCGTCGTGGGTGGGGCCGATCCCGCCGGAGGTGAAGACATGGTCGTAGCGGGAGCGCAGCGCGTCGAGCGCCTCGACGATCCGCTCCTCCACGTCGGGCACGATGCGCACCTCCAGGAGGTCGATGCCGGCGGCGGTCAGCAGTTCGGCGAGATGGCCGATGTTCTTGTCCTTGGTGCGGCCCGAAAGCAGCTCGTCGCCGATGGCGAGGGCTGCGGCCGTGACGATGGTGTCGTGGGTCATGGTGTCATCCTGTTGAACCGCATCGATAGCGCATCCGCGATCAAAGCGGAAACGCGCCGGGCGGCGAGGCGGCAAAATATCGCGCCGCCGCTGCCCCGAATCATGGCCGGACTCCGATTCGCGCGCCGGAGCCGGTCGGCGACTCGGCGGTTCCGGGCTTTTTTGTGAACGAACTGTGCAGCCTCGGGGGGCTACCAGTGAACAGTGAGAGGCCTATGTAACGCATCGAGACCATTGCGGACAAACCGCGGCGGAGAGAGTTACACACAGGAGACTGGCATGGCGAAAGTACTGGTGCTTTATTATTCGAGCTGGGGACACATGGAAGCGATGGCGAAGGCCGCCGCGGAGGGTGCGCGCGAAGGCGGCGCGGACGTCACCATCAAGCGCGTCGCCGAACTGGTGCCGCTCGAGGTGGCCAAGGCCGCCCACTACAAGCTCGACCAGGACGCCGCGATAGCCGACCCGCTCGAACTGGCCGACTACGACGCCATCATCGTCGGCGCCTCCACGCGCTATGGCGCGATGTCGTCGCAGCTCAAGAACTTCTTCGACCAGACCGGTCCGCTGTGGGCCGAAGGCAAGCTCGTCAACAAGGTCGGCTCGGTGATGGTCTCGACCGCCACCCAGCACGGCGGCGCCGAGTTCGCCATCATCTCGACCCAGGTGGCGCTGCAGCATCACGGCATGATCATCGTGCCGCTGAGCTATGCCTATCAGGGCCAGATGGGCAACGACGTCGTCCGCGGCGGCGCGCCTTACGGCATGACCACCACCTCGAACGGCGACGGCTCTCGGATGCCGTCAGACCAGGAACTCGAAGGCGCCCACTTCCAGGGCAAGCGCGTGGCCGAGATCACCGCCAAGCTGGTGGCCTGACACCAACCGCCCGGACCGCGGTGATCTCCACCGCCTGAGGGTGAGCATTCCTGCTGAAGCGTCCGGCGAGAGCCGGGCGCTTTTTGCTGCCCGGGGAAGGGCCGCGCGGGCGGCGGCGCCATGGCAGGCGGATGCCGCCCCGAACGGTTGCCCGGAGCCCGCGGAGCGGGTGTAAGGCGGCCAGGCAACCGGCCAGAGAAGCGGCCCCAGTGCCTGTGCAAAATCGGTAATTCTATGATATTGTGTGCCAATCGAGACATTTGATCCGGCCAGTCAACCGGCCAGGATGAAGGCACATTATGCGTGATGACCATGAATCCATCGGCCTTTTCGAACCGGTGAAGGCCTGATATAGGCCCAATGAACGTATGTCTACTCAGAGTCTAGACACGTGTTGGATTGGATGGCTGCTTGCCGAAATTGGTAGACGGAAGGCACTTAAAATGCCTCGGGCTACGCCCGTGTGGCTTCGATTCCCACAGCGGCCACCAGTTCCGGTGTACTCGCCCCATGAATCGCGATAAAACTGTTAAAGTTGCATTTTGACCGTCGACGTTCGGCCTCTGGGTTGCTATCTTAAATTATGAAAATCGAAGTAGTCGATCTATTTTGTGGTGTGGGCGGGCTTAGCGCTGGATTTCGTCACGCTGGCTTAAATGTGCTCGCGGGTTTCGATATCGATGTTAGTTGCAAGTATGCCTATGAGCGGAACATCAATGCCAAGTTCGTGCCAACGAATGTGGCAGAGTTGAGCGGCGAGGAAGTCGCCGCACTCTACTCGCCGGGGGCAACGAGGGTTCTTGTAGGATGCGCACCGTGCCAGCCGTTCTCCATGTACACGGGCCGATATCGCCAGAATGAAACGGCCGAGGATGCGGACAAGCGATGGAACTTGCTCCGTGCGTTCGCTCGTATAATTGAGGAAACGAAGCCCGAAATTGTATCCATGGAGAACGTTACTCGGGTCGCGGCCCACCCAGCATTCGAGAGTTTCGTGAACCGGCTAAAGACGGCTGGTTACAAAGTCACGTATCATAAGGTGCGGGCTCAACATTATGGCGTTCCGCAGAGGCGAACAAGGTTGGTACTATTCGCATCCCTATTTGGGGAGGTTGACCTCGTCGAACCCACGCATTTGGCGTCGCCTGTGACGGTTAGGGAGGCAATAGGCTCGCTGCCACAGATCAACGCAGGAGAGGCTCACCCCCAAGACCGGTTGCACCAATCGCGCAATCTCAAGGAGACAAACTTGAGGCGCATAAGAGCTACCCGCGAAGGAGGTAGCTGGAAGGACTGGGATCCTAGCCTTCACCTCGATTGCCACCGAAAGCCGGGCGGAAAGTCGTTCAGGGCCGTCTACGGCCGTATGAAGTGGGACGAACCTTCTCCGGTTATTACCACCCAGTGCCTCGGCATAGGCAATGGAAGATTTGGACACCCGGAACAGGATCGCGCAATATCCATCCGCGAGGCCGCGGTTCTGCAGTCATTTCCTGTTGATTTTGAATTTGTTGCCCCCGGCGAGCGTGTGAATCAGCTCCGATTGGCGCGCCAGATCGGCAACGCGGTGCCAGTAAAGCTCGGAGAGGCAGTTGCTCGCTCAATCAAGTTGCATATTGAGAATCGAGAAGGCGTAAGAGCGGTGTAAGCGCCCTTCTCCCTGGATCGATTATTCGCCGGCAAATACGTATGTCGGGCTGCCCTCTGGCATGACAATCGTAGGAAACCAAGCTTTTGGTGTCTCTGCATCACCTACATACAGCAGTGCAAGCGCCGGCGCTCGTGGCGATCGGCTACGAATGAGTGCAATCTCTGGACCGCTTAATCGCGCTCTACCTCGATCGCGCCCCGCTTCTGTTTCCTGCAGATCACGAACGTAGACAATGCCACCGTTCTGCATCTGGTCAGAAAATGCCTGAATGAGTGCTTGAATGGTTTCGAGCTCCCAAAGGCCAGGATCATCATCTGGGACAACGACGATTTCGATAAGACTGTTGATTGTTTCTAAAGACACTGTGGTCGCACGTTTTTCGCGATCTCCCTCAGTGGTCGGCACACCGTTTGCCCTGAGCATATCCAACACAGTAGCTGCAGCACCTCTATCCTCTTCGTAGCGTTGCGGATTTATCTGATCACGGCCTCCTTGCACTGTTCGCACCGCACCGACGTCCAGTGTGTTGGGTCGCGTGGGGCGGGAAGCAAATGGCACTCTGATGAGGACTGTGTCGCTACCGTCCTTGCTTCGGACCATCCGCCTCAGTGCCTCTTCAGCTCGATGGATGTCGCGGAACCTTACTGCTAGTCTGTGAGGCAAGTAAACACGAACGTAGTCTAGATATGACTGTCGATATCCATACATGCGTGCATGTTGCCAAACAGTGTCCATTTGAGACGTTTTCGCTTCACGTATATAGTAAGTGCTCAGCAAATCATCGATGGTCAGTCCTCGACCGAGGATGTTTCCGCCAATAAGGAAATTTAGTCGGGGGCCATAGACCGGCACGTCTGCCTTAGAGTTTATCGTTATGACCTCTGAATGCCGGATTGCTGACTTCGCTATTGATATTAGCTCATCGAGCTGCGGACAGTTGTAGACGGTCCGGGCAAGTTCCTTGTAAGCCTCATTGAAGAACGCGCGCGCTTCCACGAGGTCTCCTGCTAATTTCCTTCGTAGAAGATTTAGGTGAGCCTCGATGTAATTTGACACCGTCTCGTGCTCGTCCATTTTGTGGCTCGTATGCGAGAGATGTTTGAAACCCTGGGCCGGCCAATTCCTCTCGATTGAGAGAGCACTGGCGGCCAAGACAAAGAAATTGATTGATCTTGCCAAACCGGGTGGCGCCGACCGCCGCATAAGCACAGCTTCGTTTGCACCAACAAACACAAGATTTCTCGGCGCCACGCCTTCTGCCGCCTCGGGGTCGTAGTCGCCAAAGAAGATGTCCCCTCCGGTGTAGCCTGCGCCGGGTTCGAGAAGAAAGGTGGTGGTCGGCCGTAGATCCGCATTCTCGCTTTGCAGAAAAAGGTTGTATGGGGTTGCTGTGACTTGAACATAGAGGCTGTGGGGCAGCTCTTCTCCCAAGGAAAATCCTAATTCATCTGGCCGATCATTCGCCACAACAAGACGATGCATTTTGCTCCGAAACTGTGGAGCGTTTGGCTTTCCGGAAGATCGAGCTGCCAAAGTAGTATCGAGAGTGGCTGCATCGGCCTCATCATCTAGGACGAGCACCGGATAATTCGAAGCATCCAGTTGTTGAAGGAACCTGATCACTTCAGGAAGGTTTATGTGGTTCTTCGCACAGACTAGGACTATGCCGTCACTAGCCAGGGTCTCGCGGAGCTCCTGCTCTTGGCCCTCCCATTCATAGGAGGAGCCCTCTTTGACTGCGGCGAAAACCCGGGGTCCGTCTAGATCCTTGAAACGGCTCGCTGTTTGCTTTACCAACGCTACGTTGTCGGTCGTCAACACCACAACGACACGGAAGCCATTGTCTAAAGCCAGCGCCGAGGTCAATATCATCGAAACAGTCTTGCCGCTTTGTATGCGACCGTAAAACAAGGCTCGGGGCGCGCGCGCGCCAATGATCGGATCATCCGAAGCTGTTCCCGATCCTCCGAGGCCGACTTCGCCGGCCGCAACCTGAGCATTGTAAATCGAGACGAGTTGATCGGCGAAAACCTCCACTTGACTCATTACAGCGCTGACTGCAACTGTGCTCATCGGAGACGATCTTACCCCCTCAACAAGATTTTGCTGTGTTCCGGTGGTAACAGGTCCAGTACGGTCGATCGGCATTCTTTTTCCTCAACGATTCGTGCACAACTAATAGGCGATAAGTGGCTCGTGAAGTCAAATGGCTGAGTAACTGAATTCCAAGATCGATCAGCTTTCATGCGCACATTCGAGCAAAAGATGCAAAGCTCGAAACGTGGGTACGGAGCACGACGTGTGGACTGGCCTTAAGATGCCGGCTTCACGTAAAAAACCTTTCCGGCAGCACCGATTTGTGTTCACCTCAAGAAGTAAAGCGATGTTTTGCACGGTTGTCTCTGGCATCGTCACCAAGGATGCCGGAGAGAAACAACCCCGACACCAAGCTCGGAGTTCTGGGCGACGGAGTTTAAGAAGAGTGGGCACCCCGAAAACACCTCCCCCTTTTTCGGAAAATCATGATCCAACCCGGTCAGTGCGATTTGTGGCGACCGGATGATGCGTGGGCAGCCTGGCTTCTGGGATCTGGACGTTACGAGCCAATTGAGCGCGGTCGGCGATCCGCTTGAGAGCTCAATGCCATCATTCCGTGGTCTGTGTTAGAGAAGCCGTTGGCCAAGGCCCTGAAACGGAAGCCTGGCAGGACAAGCCCGCCAAGCTGGCGCGGAAGGATCGCGACGCCCGGTGGACGGTGAAGTATGCCAAAGCCAAGCAGCCCACGGTGACGCCGACCTCGGCCGCGACCAGGAGCCATGACATCGCCATTCCGATGTTCGGCTACAAGAACCACGCGGGCATCGACAGGCCGCACGGCTTCATCCGACGATGGACGGTGACGAGTGCAAGCTCCCATGACGGCGCCCAATTGAGGAATGTCGTTGCCAAAGACAACACGGCATCCACCGTCTGGGCCGACAGCGCCTACCGCTCGAAGAGGAACGAGGAATGGCTGGAAAGGAACGGCCTGACGCCTGACATTCATCAGAAGAAGCCGAAGGGCAAGCCGATGTCGGAGACGATGTCGAAAGCCAATGGGCGGCGATCAAAGGTCAAGTCTGCTGTCGAGCATGTCTTTGCCCGGCAGAAAGATGAAACTCTTCGTCAGAACCATCGGGGCAGGGCGAAGCTGAAGATCGGCATGGCCAATATCGCCTACAACATGCTGCCCTATGTGTGGCATCAGGGGCGAACGGCGTCCGCATGAGCGAAATCCGGGCAAAATCGCCCGGAAGTACGCCGAACAACCGGCAGAAATGGCCGAAACTCAACGTCTGAACGCAACGCTCGGCGCGCAGGGGTGCTCAATGCCACCATTCAGGCAGCAAAGGACGGGTAAATCGAGGTGTCCAGCCGAAATTTGACCGGGAGAACAGCCGGCGCACGGCGTACAGCCTGCGGCACACCTACATCAGCATGCGGCTGATGGGAGGGGCCGACATCTACCAGATTGCCAAGAACTGCCGCACCAGCGTCGAGATGATCGAGAAATATTACGCGTCACACATTGCGACCAGCATCAGTGCTGAGGCGGTGAATGTGAAGCGGAAGGCGAAATCGAAAAAGGCCATTTTGGAGCATGCGCGGCGGAATGCTCACCGGGTACCGGGTACGCAAGATGCCGACCGGCCAGATTAGCGGCCTGCAAGTTTGCTTTGGCATCTAAGCGTATGATTCTGCGCGTTAGATTCGGCAGACAATCCGGCCAGCGAACCGGCAAAACGGAAGCGCAACCGTCCTCTCGGCCTCCGGTCAAAGGATGCCAAGGGCTTCTGGAGTAGCGAAGTACTCGCAAGCTATGTTCAAAGCAATTACTGATTTTCCAATCTTTTTACTGGAATGCCGCGTAATTCTATGAATACTTAATACGCTCCAACTGGTAAAATCTAAGAGGCGCGCATGAAGCTTTTATACATTCACGGGCGCGCCCAGCAAGGGCGTTCGGCAGAAGAGATTTCTCGCGAGTGGACCTCGGCTCTAAATCAAGGACTGAGGCTTCAGACTTACAACGAAGTTTGGGTTAAGCCTGATGTTCCATATTATGGAGATCACCTCTTCGCGCTGACCAACAACCCTGAAGAACTAATGCGCAGCGAGGACACGATTCTTCGAGGTCCAATGGCGGATGACTATGCGAGCTTCATAACCGAGGCCGTAATGGAAATTGTGCAAACAAGAACGGGTTTGGATGTCTCGGCCGATCCGGATTTGGCGCTGAGAGGGAACCTTGGGGACAACCGGGAAAGCGATACGCTCGAGGAGATGTTGAAACGGGGCGCTCAGAACTGGCCTTGGGTGGTTGCCACTACGCGTCTCATTGATCAACGCCTCCCCATCGTATCCGAGGCATCGATCAGATTGTTTTTGCGGGACGTCTATATCTACATCGCCGATCCTGATGTTCAGTCGCAAGTCGACCAGCGTGTGGAAGCAGAGATCACGAAGGAACCGACCGTGGTGATCGCACACTCACTGGGGACCGTGATTGCGTACAATATTCTCCGCAGACGAAAACGAAATATCACAGCACTCTTTACGCTCGGCTCGCCCCTTGGAATCAGAGCAATCGCAAATCGCCTGAAGCGCCCCTTCAACCGGCCCCGCGTATTGGGAGCCTGGAGCAATTTCTACGATCCAAATGACATCGTGTCGCTCAATCCCCTTCAGTCCACCGCATTCGCCAAATTTCGCACTCCGATCGTGGACAGCCCGATCATCAATTCGTCAAGCAATCGCCATCACATTAGCCAGTATCTTTCTCATCCGGCGGTCAGTGCAGGAGTTCGATCCGCATTGGGAGTAAATGCATGAAAATCCTCTACGTCGCCTCCAATCCTCAGGCAAACGCTACCTTACTGGCGGAGAACGAGATCACCGAACTGCAGAGCGCCGCCATTTACGGTCGTGGCCGTCGCATGGATTTCTTGTTTTTGCCGGCATTGCCGTATGAGGAACTGGAAACGCACATATGGAACTATCGGCCGGATATTGTCCACATCTCGGCTCACGGAGACAAAGAGCAGCTCACGATTACGAGTTCTAGCAGGCAGAACATCGGTTTGCCCGCCTCTGCGCTGAACACTCTGCTTGCACCTGCGCCGCCGAAACTTGTCTACCTCAATGCTTGTGACTCGGCGGATATCGCGAAAGGAATTTGCGATACGGTTCGGTACGCCATCGGCACAACAGCGCCCATCACAAATTTCGCAGCGCGAAAGGGCGCGATCGCGTTCTATCGGGCAATCGGTCAAGGAAGAACTCTCCGTTCGGCCTTTGAATCATCGCGGTCTACTGTCGAAGTCCTGAGCTCTGCCGGAGGCTCGAAGGTGGAGACAATTTTGTTCCCTGAGAACGGCATCGAAGATGACGCAGTGCTACACGAGCCTACCAGGATTGTTGCCCATTTCGAGAGCCACGATTTCAAGCTGAACAAGCATGGGGTCGCAAAGCTGGAAATTGGCGTTGCTGGCTGTCCCGATCAAGTCAGGCAAGTTGTCTTCTGCACCGACGACGAAACCTTCATCGAAGACGATAGCGAGTTGGAAACATCGCTGTGTTCGGTAAACCTGGGTTACGCTTGGAAAGGTGAATTCTGGCTCGATGAGGTCTGGCAAACCTTTGGCGACATGCGGATTTTTGCATTGCTGATATCTGCAAATGGAGAGCATGTTTCTGTATCATCGACGGTATGTGATGCACTTGAGGAGTTTTATCAGGTGTATTTTGGAAGCAAGGCGGCTCTGTCGCCCGAGCTCATTGAAGTGATTGCAACACTGAGAAGCGAAGATGGTGCGCGACTAAGCGCGAACCGTCGAAGGGGGCTGACTACCCCTCAGAACTCTCCAACGCGCATTAAGAAGCGTCGGGCAGCCACCTCGAAAACATGAACTTATTTCGACATTGCGATGTTTCTCAAGGCGGAGTTATATGAGTTTTAAGTACCCAAAGGTATCCGGGTGTTGCAAACTGCCGTCTAAGTGGCACCGCGGTAACGGTACGGAAACGCCGTGTGGTGTGGCAACCGGCGTTCAGGGCGAACAGTTGGCAAAACAGGCCGACCTGAAATGGATATTCGAGGACCTAGCACCGGTCTCGCGGATCTTTGAATAAACCGGCAGATGGCTTGGCAGACCCCGAAGTCTCTTGGTGCGGACGGCGGGACTCGAACCCGCATAGCGTAAGCCGAGGGATTTTCTTACCAGCTACGGCTTTCGCCGCCGCCCTCATTGCGGGAGGGTGTTTGTGGTCTGGACTATCTCTTCACCATTGCAACTGCCTTAGGTGCTGCCCGTTTAGTCTCTACACCTTCCGGAATGTTTGATCATTCCGGCTTGGCTCGGGATTGCCATCTGACAGGTTTCCCCGAATTTGAGCAGTTCTACAGCCGGGGTTTCCCCCGGTGCACTCAATTTGCGTCTAAGTCCCTTGTGTCTACCGATTCCACCACGTCCGCGTGAACTCCCTGCTAGCAGAACAATCCTTGCTGCTCAATGATCAGACTGCGATTGAGAAGACAGCAGATTCCCCTACGCCGAGATCCTGAACCCGATCCGCAGCCCGCCCCAATGGCGGCCCTGAACGTGGATGGGGGCGGAGAGGTCCTTCATCAGCGCGAAATTGCCGCCGCCCATGTCGCGGCGGTAGGTCTGCAGCAGGAACGGCTTGGTCGAGCGGCCGGCGGACAGGCCGGTGCGGTCTTTGAAGATGCGGCGGTTGCGGCAGTTGCCGGCGTTCCAGACCGGATCGGGTCCCTGCGGCTGCGAATAGATGTGGTTGTGGGTGGGCAGGAAGCCGTTGCGGTCGACGGCGGCGCAGAAGGTGACGCGGCGGTCGAAATCCAGCATCGCCTCCTGGATCGGCGGCAGCAGCCGGTCGGTGTGGGCGACGAAGCGGGTCATGTGCTGGAGCGGATCGGTGCCGGGGACGGGAACATAGCGCTCGTCGAACAGGTCGGCCATCGACAAGCGGCCCGACGTCAGTTCGGCCTCGAACAGCGCGCCCACCTCGGCCGCGGCCTCGATGCAGCGGCGGATCAGCGGCGTGTCCTCGGTCTCGATGCCGGATGCGGCGACATGGCCGATGACATCCTCGGAGAAGGAGACCAGACGGTCAATCTTGACGCTCGCCTGCGACAGCATCGCGGAGGAGGCATGCATCTGCCCGTCGAGGCTTGAGACCTTGTCGAGCACCACGGCGCAGACCCGGGTGGTCCGGTCGACCGGGTCGGAGATGCGCTCGATCTCGGTGATCATGCCGGCGACGGTCTGGCCGAAGACCGTGAATTTCTGCAGTTCCCCGTCGATTTCGGTCGAGCGCCGCCAGGCGGCGGTGGCGACTTCCTCGTTGTCGGCATTCCGCGCCTGCAGCTTGTCGACAATGCCGCGCAACGCTTCGAGCCGGGCGACCATGTCGCGCGAGACGGTCCCGGTCCTGTCGGCCAGCTGCTTGACCGCGTCGGCGACCACGGCAAATCCCCGGCCGGCCTCGCCCGCATGCGCGGCCATGATGCCGGCATTGACGGCGAGCATCTGGGTCTGGGTGGAAATCCCGCGGATCGCCTCGGAGAAGGAGTGGATCTCGCGGATCTGGCCGGACACCTCGTCGAGCACGCGGGTGACCTCGGTGGCGTTGGCGGCCATCGACTTGATGTCTGCCACCGCGCCGACGAGAATGCCGTTGACGCTCTCGGTGGTCTGCCTGAGCCCGCTGTGGGTGGAGCGGGCCGACTCCACCGCGCTGCGCGAGGCCTCGGCGACCGTGCGGTTGGAGTCCGATATCTTGCCGATCTCGCCGGTCAGCTGATGGAATTCGTCGGCCTGGCGGCTGAGCGTGCCGGAGACGTCGCCGATCATGCCCGAGGTGTCGGCGATGTTGACCGAGAGTTCGCCGACGCGGGCGCCGATCAGGTTCATCGCCTCGGCAAGGCGGGCGCCGTCCTCCTGACCGGCGGACGCGATGGCATCGTCCGGCGCGAGGCCGCCGCTCGGGTCATCGGCGCGGGTGTCAAGTCTGTGGGCATGCATCGGCGGACATCTCCCTCGACGCATGATCTCCGAACATGGTTAAACCTTGCCTAACGCCACGGCTTGCGGCGCGGTGCCCGGCGCCGTCCCTCAAGACCGATCATGGACGTCAATGAGGCTCAGTCGCGCCAGAACAGTGGCGTGAACAGCACCAGCACCACCATGATCTCGAGACGTCCGAGCAGCATCAGCAAGGCGAGAATGAGCTTGGCGGGATCTCCGAGGCTGGAGAAATTGCCGGCCGGTCCGATGATGGGTCCGATGCCGGGGCCGACATTGGCCAGCGCCGTGATCGAGCCGGAGAGCGCCGTCTCGATGTCCAGCCCGGTGGCAGCCAGCGCCATCGCGCCCGCCGCCCAGATGAACAGATAGGCGAGCACGAACAGGAACACCGAGCGCTGCATGTCGGCGTCGACCGTCATGGTGCCGTAGCGGACGTTGTGGATGCCGTTGGGATAGATCAGCCGCCGGATGCCCGCGCGCACCGTGTTGGCGATGATCACAAGCCGGTAGGCCTTCATGCCGCCGGCCGTCGATCCCGAGCAGCCGCCGATGAAGGTGAGGAAGAAGGCGATCATGATGACCAGCGGGCCCCAGAGCGTGTAGTCGGAGCTGGCATATCCGGTGGTGGTGACCAGCGAGGAGACATTGAAGGCGGCGTGGGTCAGCGCCATGCCGAAGCTCTCGCCGGTGCCGAGCCGCAGGCTGACGGCGACCGCCAGGGCCGCGACAAGAATGATCAGTCCGTAGGCGATGATCTGCGGGTCCTTGAGCGCGTCGTAGCGGCCGCGGGCGACAAACAGGATCAGCACCGAGAAGGGCAGGCCGGCAATCGTCATGAAAATGGTGCCCGTCCACAGGAGCGGCACCGAATTGAAGGCGCCGAAGGAGGCGTCGCGGGTCGAGAAGCCGCCGGTGGCGAGCGTCGTCATGGCGTGGTTGACCGCATCGAAGATGCCCATGCCGAAGGCGCCGTAGCACACCGCGCACAGCGCGGTCAGGCCGATATAGATGGCGACGAAGGCGCGCACGAACACGGCGAAGCGGGCGAACGGCTTTTCGGCGGTGTCGGAGGATTCCATCTTGAAATAGGAGAACCCGCCGACCCTGAGAAAGGGCAGCACCAGAAGGCCGAGCGCGACGATGCCGATGCCGCCCATCCACTGCAGCAGCGAGCGCCACATCAGGATGCCGGGCGGCGCGCTGTCGAGGCCGGCAATCACCGTCGAGCCGGTGGTGGTGACGGCGGAGACCGATTCGAACAGCGCGTCGGCCATGTTGAGGTCGAGCGAGGACAGGTAGAGCGGCACGGCGCCGGCGACCGACAGGGTCAGCCAGAGCAGATTGACGACCAGAAAGCCGAGCCGCTTGGAGAACTGCGCCGGATGGCCGCGGGTGGCCATGGCGGCGGCGAGACTGACGCCGCCGATGAAGAAGGCCGACAGCGCGAAGACCTGCCAGTCGGCGCTGCCGTAATACAGGTCGACCATGGCCGGAATCAGCATCGCCGTCGCAAGGTAGAGTCCGCAAATGGCTGCGATGAAGATCGCTGACCGTAATGTCTGGCCGTTCACGCCATTCCCCTTGAAACGCCGAACCGGGTCAGCAATTGCAGTTGGCAACCGGTAGAGGGCCATGCAATAGACCGTCGATGACCAAAACTCAATCGCCATCCACGTTTCGCACAGCCGTCGACGAGGCGCTCAAATCCATGCGCGGCTTGTTTGCCGAAACCCCGCTGCAGCTCAACGACCACCTCTCCGAGCGCTACCATGCACGGGTCTGGCTCAAGCGCGAGGACCTGTCGCCGGTGCGCTCCTACAAGATCCGCGGCGCCTTCAATCTCATCCGCAAGGCGATTCTGCGCGACGGCGGGCCGGCGCTGTTCGTCTGCGCGTCGGCCGGCAACCACGCGCAGGGTTTCGCCTATGTCTGCCGCCATTTCGGCCGCAGGGGCGTCGTCTTCATGCCGGTCACGACGCCGCAGCAGAAGATCGACAAGACGCGGGTCTTCGGCGGCGATTTCATCGAGATCAGGCTCATCGGCGACATCTTCGACACCTGCTATTCGGCCGCGCGCGACTACGCCGCCGCCCACGGCGCGCTGATGGCGCCACCGTTCGACCATGAGGACATCATCGAGGGTCAGGCGACCGTCGGCGCGGAGCTGCTGGCGCAGCTGCCGGAGGGCGAGGCGCCGGACCTCATGCTGCTGCCGGTGGGCGGCGGCGGCCTGTCGGCCGGGCTGGCGCTCTACCTGGAGGAAATCGTGGCTCCGGAGCGGTTCCGGCTGATCGAGCCTGCGGGCGCGCCCAGCCTGAAGCAGAGCCTCGAGGCCGGCCGCCGCATCAGGCTCGCCCAGGTCGACAATTTCGTCGACGGCGCCGCTGTCGCCGAGGTGGGCGCGCTCAATTTCGAGGTGCTCA
This sequence comes from Hoeflea marina, assembly GCF_003182275.1. GTDB lineage: Bacteria > Pseudomonadota > Alphaproteobacteria > Rhizobiales > Rhizobiaceae > Hoeflea > Hoeflea marina. Next base: position 1,037,232 of record NZ_QGTR01000001.1, on the reverse strand, counting down.
GCCGCTTTTCTCCCTCGCAGGTGATGCTGCTCAACGAGAACGCGCTCTGTGTGACGATGACGGAAATGCTCAACACCGAGGGGATCGTGCTCGAGCCGGCGGGTGCGCTGTCGCTGGCCGCGCTCGCCGCGATCGACCCGGCCGACATCGCCGGCAAGACCATCGTCGCAGTGGTGTCGGGCGGAAACTTCGATTTCGAGAGGCTGCCCGACGTCAAGGAACGCGCCATGCGCCACGCCGGGCTGAAGAAGTACTTCGTGCTGCGGCTGGCGCAGCGGCCCGGCGCGCTCAAGGATTTCCTCGACCTTCTCGGCCCCGAGGACGACATCGCCCGCTTCGAGTATCTCAAGAAGTCGGCGCGGAATTTCGGCTCCATCCTCATCGGCATCGAAAGCCGGAAGCCGGAGAATTTCGCCACGCTGATGGCGCGCTTCGACGCCGCGGGGATGCGCTACCAGGACATCACCGACAACGAGATCATCGCCAATCTGCTGATCTAGCCGCGCGCACCGCGTCCGGCTGCGGCCTGCGCATGTCCGCGCGGCTCAGAGCCTGCGGATCCAGGCGATGATCTGGTTGGAGAGTGAATGGGTGGTCTCTGGCGACAGCGCGTCGCCTGCGATGACGTGATTGTTGCGGTCGCCGGATGTCTCCACCTCGATGATCTGGTGTGGTGCGCCCCAACGGGCGGCGATCCTGCGGGTGAGATCCGGCTGGACGATCTGATCGTGGGGCGAGAACACGAACAGCGACGGCACGGTGATTTCGCCGGGATCGACTGCTTCGGTGAGCTTGAGCAAGGCGCCCATCGGCAACAACGCCAGCGTCGGATAGGTGCTGGTCCAGTGCTGCGCGTGCAGGGCGGTTTCGGTCGGAAAAGACCGGGTCGGGCCTGCAAGCAATGGGACCAGCCAATTGGCCCAGGGCAGGGTCAGGAGTTGCGATCCGGCTGCCCTGACTCCGTAATTGGGGGATATCTGCACCAGCCCGGCGACATCGTGCATCAGTTCTGGCTGTGTTGCCGCCCAGGTGGCGAGAGTGGCGCCGGTGGAGGTGGCGATGATGACGACGCGATCGCCGAGGCGGCGGCCGATCGCGAGCGCCTCGGCCATGTCGTCGGCCCAGGCCCTGACCGAGCCCTCGAGCATCGCTGGGCCGGTGCGGCCGTGGCCGGTCAGCCGGGTCAGGAACAGGTTGGCGCCGAGAGCGTCGGCAACCAGGTCTGGCAATGGCCGGATTTCGCCGGGACCGGCGGAGAAGCCGTGCACATAGACGATCGCCAACGGCGTCCTTGCGCGGGTGGCCGGGTCGGCCCAGACGATCTGCTTGGCGTTGCCGGGGCGGATGTCGGGATAGCCGGATTCCTGCTGGGCGACCCAGGCGTTCATGTCGGCGGGCAGGGTATCGTCCCGGAACGTCACCACCGGGTCCATCGGGACGCGTGGCCCCACCGCGAACAGCACGGCAAGGCCCGCAACTGAAAGCGCCACGACGGCCAGCACGGTTCGCACCCTCCTGCGTGTTCGACCCATGGTGCTCCCCCGCCGCCCGATCGTCCGTCGGAGCGACAATAGCGGGCGGCAGTGCCGGGGGTTAGTGCTAATTCTCGGGTATGGCCGGTCCGGTGCGGCTCAGCCGCGGATATGGGTGGCGGCGCAGTTCTTGTAGAAGGATTCGATCTTGGCGCGGGAGTTCGACGACAGATTGAGCCTGACGCCGATGCGCGGGAAGATCGTCCACTGGGCGATGCCGCTGAGCATGCCCATTTCCTCGGTCAGCACATTGATCTCGTGGCCCACATGGGCGCGAACGCTGTCGGATATGTAGACGCACATGCCGTCCTCGGAGAGGTCGAGCACGGATCCGCGCGTCTTGACGCCGTTGCATTCGATGGTCGCGCGGATGCGCGTTCTGACCCGGTTCGACCTGCGAGAGATAAATCCCATGTCGCAACCTCCTGGTAGCGGAACACCCAAATGCCAGAGTTGCACGGAAAGATTAGCAGTTCGTTGACGGGCGGCCGTGGCTGTCCGAGATGCGCGGATCTCCCGGAACCGGCCGCAGGCGGCCGATCCTGGGGGGCGCCTTCTCAGAGCTTGACGCGGTAGAGCGCGAAGCCGTCAGCGCCGTCGCCTGCGGGCTCGATCGCCACGCCCTTGATGTCGCCGACATACTGTCTCCCCTTCGGTCCGCTGGAAAACACCACACTGGTATCCTTGAGCGGGGCGAACGACCAGTTGCCGTCGGCAGAGGGGTTGATCGTGCCCTGATCGATGATGTAGCGAACGATGACGTCGCGGTTAGTGTCGGGCGCGGCGAAAATCACCTTGTCGCCGGCAATCCCGGGGAACTTGCCGCCCCCGCCGGCGCGGTAGTTGTTGGTGGCGACGACGAATCTCTGCTCCGGGTCGATCGGCTTGCCGTCGAACATCAGGTCGATGATGCGGCCTTCGCCGTCGGACACCCGCTGTCCCTCCTTGTCGAACATCGCCGGCTGCGACAGGTCGATCCGGTAGGTGACGCCGTCGATGACATCGTAATTGTAGGACGGGAAATCGGCGTTGAGCAATGCGGCGTCACTCGCGCCCGGTTCGACCTGGTTGAACATGCCGGCCGACATCTCCAGCCAGTCCTTGACCTCGGCGCCGGTGACCAGCACGGCCTGAACGGTGTTGGGGTAGAGATAGAGATCGGCGACGTTCTTGATGGCGATGGCGCCGGCGGCAACGTCGGTGTAGTAGTCCGCGCCGCCGCGGCCGCCTGCCTTGAACGGCGCCGCGGCCGACAGGATGGGATAATCCCTGTATTCGGTCTCCCTGAGCATCTCCCGGATGTACCAGGTCTGGGCATTGGAGACGATCTGCACCGAGGGGTCGTCGGCGACCAGCGCGAAATAGGAATAGAGCGGCGCCGAGGTCTTGCCCACGGGGGTGCGGACATAGGCCAGCGTCGCCTCGTGCTCCGCCTTGACCGAGTCCTCGACCCGTGTGTCGCTGGCCACATCGGCCACGATCTTCCGATCCTCGTTGCGGTGGTAGATCGGCCGCGCCTCGGTGGTGAAATCGGCGATCTTCCAAGACTTGCCGTCCTTTTCCAGCAGCAGGTCGATGAGGCCCATATGCGAGCCCCAGAAGCCGCCCATCACCGCCGGCTTGCCCATCAGCGTGCCCCTGACCGGGTCGACGCCGGCCATGCCGTCCCAGGTCTTCGGACCCGGAAAGACGAGGTGCTGGTGGCCGGTGAAGATCGCGTCGATGCCGTCGACGCCGGCGAGATGCAGCGAGGCGTTCTCCATGCGGTCGGTATGCGCGGCCGCGTCGATGCCGGAATGGGAGAGGGCGATGACGATGTCGGCACCGGCTTCCTTCATCGCCGGGATCCAGGCGCGCGCCGCCTCGACGATGTCCCGCGTCATCGCCTTGCCCTCGAGGTTCTTCGCGTCCCAGACCATGATGGGCGGCGGCACGAAACCGATGAAGCCCACTTTCACCGGGCTTTCGGCGCCGGTCCCGTCCCGGATCGTCTTCTCGATGATGATGAAGGGTTTGAAGAACAGGTCGTCGTTCTTCGGGTCTGAGGCCAACTGGCCCCTGGTAAGGTTGGCGCAGACAACCGGATAATTGGCGCCCTGCATGACATTGAACATGAAGTCGAGGCCGTAGTTGAATTCGTGGTTGCCGAGCGTGCCGGCGTCGTAGCCGAGCAGGTTCATCGCCTTCATCACCGGATGCAGGTCACCTTCCTTCATCCCCTTCTCATAGGCCATGTAGTCGCCCATCGGGTTGCCCTGGAGCAGGTCGCCGTTGTCGATGAGCATCGAATTGCCGGCCTCGGCCCGGATCGCGCCGATGATCGAAGCGGTGCGGGCGAGCCCCATCGTGTCGTTGGGCTTGTCGGCATAATAGTCGTAGGGCATCACATTGACGTGGATGTCGGTGGTTTCCATGATCCTGAGATGCGCCTGGTTGGCCTGGGCACGGGCGGCGAATGGATGCAGCACGATCAGCGCGCCGGCGGCGGCGGCACTGCCGAGTAGCGCGCGGCGGGACAGGGGCTGCAGCAGGCGGAATGAAGCAATGTCCGTCATGGACTCTCTCCTGAGGTTTGGCATAATCGGCCGGAAACGACGGGGCGGATGATCTGTGGTGGACGACCCTGATGCAGGGCTCTAGATGCAGACTATGATGCCAGCATGACGCTCGTGTCCAGTGACAGATTGTTGCGGCTGGCGTGACCCCGCCAAGGGCGGAAATGCCTCGTCGCGGCGCCTGCGCCGGGCAGGGCGGTGCCTACCAAACCATACGGGAGAACAGCATGGCCGGAATTTTCGACAGCATTCGCGGATTGTTCGGCGGCTCGGGCCGGGCGGCCGGCGGGCCGTCCGCGCCGCCACCGGCGTCGGAACCGGACTTGTACAAGGACTGCGCCATCCATGCCGAGCCGATCGCCGAGGGCGGCCAGTGGCGGCTGGCGGGCCGCATCGTCACGGGCGAGGGCGAGGACCGCAAGGAGTACAGGTTCGTCAGGGCCGATGTGTTCACGAGCAAGCCCGACGTCGAGGCCGCAGCCATCCGCAAGGCCAGGCAGATCATCGATGAACAGGGCAAGACGATCTTCGGCTGACCTGAACAGTCGAGCAAGTGTTCATCGCGGCATATGGGCAATAGACGGTCCCTTGCTTCCGGTCACATGACAATTGCGGAGAGAGTGAAGATTTAGTATTGTGTCACCCGGGCTGTGGGCGCCCGGATCTTCCCGGTTCCGCCCTTGCTGTCCGCTCTGTCCGTTGGCAAAGGGGAAGCGATCATGGACAAGGTCTTTGTGGCTATGGCGGGAGGGTTCGGCGGCATCGCGCCGAGTCTGGTCGACAAGGCCCGGAGCCTGCAAAGCGGAGAAGCCGCCAAATGGTTGCGCGATGGCGATGACGTCCTGTTTGCGCTGTTGTGCGGTCTGGGAGCCATGGCCGTGTTCTTCTTGATCGGCTCGGCGGTGGCGCTCATCTACAAGGAAAGCGTGTTGTCAAAGGCCATGCTGCTGGGCATCGGCGCGCCGGCTCTGATCATGGCCGCGGCGGCGGCGGGCGGGTCCGGTCAGACCGTCGTGGACCTCACTCCCGCCGGCGGGGTATCGGGCGGGCTCAATCTCCCCGCCTTGGTCTCGCGCGCGTATGCGCAGCAGCCCGACGCAGCAACGGCGAAGGATTTCGAGCTCATCGTCAATCCACCTGCCGGCGGCGGCTGCAAGGCCTGCTCCATCCAGGTGCTGGGCAAGGACCAGCAGCTGCTTGCCGTGCAGCAACTGGACAATGCCTCGGCGGCGACGACGCTGAGCCTGCCCGAAGACGCGGCCACGATTGTCTTCTCCGGAGCCGATACCAACTCGGCCACAATCGATGTCGAGAGCCTGCCGCCGCAAGTGGGCGGCGCCGTGGCGCTCGACATTGGCCGCGACCGCAACTACTGGAACGACCTGCAACGGTCGTTCGGCAATCGCTCCGTCCAACCCTACGATTTCAAAGTTCAGCTTCAGAAATAGTGCAGACAGGAACCGCCTCGGCCTGCCCGTGGGGGCAGGCTGGTCCGGTGACTGTTTCCCGGTTCTTCCCGTCGCCGGTCGTGACGTCAAGTGCCCTCGCGGGCCCGGGAAGGCGCTGGCTCTGATGGCGATGAACCGCAAGCGCTCCGCCGATCATCGGTCCCACTGGTACAAATCTCAAAATTTCCAGTTATTTTTTAGGATATAGTTGATGAGTGACCATGTCTTTCCTCGATGGGACTGCTGAATTCCGAAGCAATCCCAATGTCGAAGTGTGGGTCATCCCTGGTGAAGGATCGTGTGGCGTTGGAAGGCCCTCGTTTGTTAATATAGTTCGATTCAGATGTATATATGCAACAATATGCAGGGAATCTGCCGATTCCTGCGCTGTACTTATTTGAATATGCAGCTGAGTGTATTGCAGATGCAAAGTCGCGAATATAGCTTCGCCGGGCAATTCAATGCATCAGAGGGTGGTGGGTAACATGCGCAGATTTGCAGTCGCGATTGTTGCGGTGTCGGTGTCTTACGGCTCGGCAGGCGCCGCGGATATGATTCAGGAGACGGGATCTCGTGGTTTTGAATGGAGCGGATTCTATATCGGGGCGGGTGTCGGAGCGGGCGCTGCGGTCCACGAGGTCGATCTCAATTTCATCCCAGCCTCGCTCAACGGCATCGGCGGCGAGGGGGTGTATGGCGAAGTGGCGGTGGGTTACGACCACATGGTCACCGACCGCTTCCTCATCGGCGTGTTCGCAAACGCGCGCTACGGCGACATCAAGTCGACCGTGTCCGGGTTTGGTTTCAGCGCCGATGCCACCCTCGACACGGGCTATGATTTGGGTGCGCGTGCGGGCATGCTGCTGACGCCGACGACGCTCGGATATGTCCTGGGCGGATATTCGCACCAGAGCTACGATGTGGCTGCGCCCGGCTTTTCCTACGACTGGGAGACTGCCGGCTTCGTGGTCGGCGCCGGCCTCGAGACGGTTATCAACAACCGCCTAACTGCGAAGATCGAGTATGCCTATCGCCAGTATGAAGGCCATGATTTCGGCACCGGCGGGGCGATCGAACTGCCGACCTCCACCCATACGGTGCTGCTCGGTCTCAACTACCGGTTTGGCGCAGACGCGGCCGCGCCGGGGCCAGGCTTCGTCGCCGCGACCCCGTCCTGGACAGGCTTCTTCGTGTCGGGCAGCGTCGGTGCGGCGGGTCTCGTCCACGAGCTTTCGTCGCCGCTCATTGCCGGCAGCCTCAATGGCCTGGGTGCCGAAGGCGTGTTCGGGACGATCGGCGCCGGCTATGACCATGAGTTCGGCAATGGGATGGTCGCCGGCATCGAGGCACGCGGCCGGCTCTCCGGAGTGTCCACATCCCTTACCTTTCCCGGTTTCGACGCCTCGGTGGACGAAGAGTACGGCTTCGATGTCGTCGGCAGGCTGGGCTACAAACTCACGCCGTCGGCCCTGATCTACGGTCTTGCCGGCTACAGCTTCGCCCATTTCAATGTGGACGCCACGAGCTTCGGCTCGGTCTACGACTGGGATGCCAACGGCTATGTGGTGGGTGCCGGCATGGAGATTGCCCTCAGCGACCATCTGTTCGCCGGCCTGGAATATCGCTACGCCGGATATGAGGACGAGGACATCTTCGATGCCGGCCTGCTCTCGGTCGGGCCGTCCTCGCATTCGGGCCAGCTGACGCTCAAGTACAAGTTCTGAGCGGCCGCCGCCGGCGGTGTCCCGCCATGCCGCATGGACGCTGCCGGGGCCGCACCTTGGGCCTGCCGGTCCGGGGTGACACCTGAAGCACATCGCGTGAATTCGAATTCACGCGATGTGCTTCAGCTCTTTGATTTTGCATGTCGTGGTCCCCAAACCGCCGCACACTTTCGGGCGAGATGCATCAGTCCAGTCCGACATTCGGCCGGTCGATGATCTCGCGCAGCGCGAAGCTGGAGTTGATCTTGACCACATGCGGCAGGGCGGACAGCCAGTCGCGGTGGATGCGTTCGTAGTCTTCGAGGTCGCGGGCGGCGACCCGGAGAATATAGTCGTACTCGCCGCTCATCAGGTAGCAGACCAGCACATTGGGGCAGAGCCTGACGGCGGCCTCGAACTCGGTGAGCGTTCTGGCGAACTGGCCCGACAGCGATATATGGACGATGGCGATCATCCGGTAGTCGAGCGCCTTGTGGGACAGTCGTGCGTGGTAGCCGCGGATGACGCCGCTTTTCTCCAGGATGTCGAGCCGGCGGGAGGAGGCCGATTGCGAGAGCCCGATGCGTTCGGCAAGCGCCGCGTTGGAGATACGGCCATCCGCCTGAACCGCCTTCAAGATAGCGATATCCAGCCCGTCAAGTTCACTCATGCGCAACATTCCCCGAAAAAATGATATTTTGCGCAATAATATTCGATCCAGCTCGACTGATCAATTCAACTTCGCAAGGACATTTCATTCCCGCCATGGTCTCATCGGCTGCATTGAAACACCGGGATCCCGGAATCGGGCCCAAGCGGAGGAGAATACGATGCGTGTCGGCTGCCCCAGGGAAATCAAGAACCACGAATACCGCGTCGGTCTGACGCCGGGCGCCGTGCGCGAATATGTGGCTCATGGCCACGAAGTCATCGTCGAGACGATGGCCGGCATGGGCATCGGTGCCGATGATGCCGCCTACCAGGCCGCGGGCGCGAAGATTGCCGCCAGCGCCAGGGACGTGTTCGCCCGCGCCGACATGATCGTCAAGGTCAAGGAGCCGCAGCCGTCCGAATGGGCACAGCTGCGCGAGGGCCAGCTGCTCTACACCTATCTGCATCTGGCCCCGGATCCCGAGCAGACCCACGGACTGCTGGCCTCTGGTTGCACGGCAATCGCCTACGAGACCGTCACCGACGATCGCGGCGGCCTGCCGCTGCTGGCGCCGATGTCCGAAGTTGCGGGGCGTCTGGCCATCCAGGCCGGCGCCACCTCGCTGCAGAAAGCCAATGGCGGTCGAGGCATCCTGCTCGGCGGCGTGCCGGGCGTGCTGCCGGCCAAGGTCACCGTCATCGGCGGCGGCGTCGTTGGCCTGCATGCGGCGAAGATGGCCGTCGGTCTTGGCGCCGACGTCACCATTCTCGACCGCTCTCTGCCGCGACTGCGCCAGCTCGACGACATCTTCAACGGCCGCATCCATACCCGCTACTCGACCATCGAGGCGCTCGAGGACGAAGTCTTCTCCGCTGACCTGGTGATCGGCGCCGTGCTGATCCCGGGTGCTGCGGCGCCGAAGCTGGTCACCCGCGAGATGCTGTCGGGCATGAAGAAGGGGTCTGTCATCGTCGACGTCGCCATCGACCAAGGCGGCTGCTTCGAGACCTCGCATGCCACCACCCACGCCGATCCGACGTTCGAGGTCGACGGCGTCATCCACTACTGCGTCGCCAACATGCCCGGTGCCGTGCCGATCACCTCGGCGCACGCGCTCAACAACGCCACCCTGGTCTATGGGCTGATGCTGGCCGACAAGGGCCTAAAGGCGATCGCCGAGAACAGCCACCTGCGCGCCGGCCTCAATGTGCACCGCGGCCGGATCACCAGTCGTCCGGTCGCCGAAGCGCTCGGACTCGAATTGGCAGAACCGGATCTGGCGCTCAAGGTGGCGTAAAGCGCTTCGGTCTTCAGCGCATCGCGGAAGTGCTTTAGCTCTTTGATTTTGCATGTCGTGGTCCCGAAATTGCCGCACACTTTCGGGCGACATGCATTAAGCTCTCGATCTGGAACATTTTTCCCGCGACGAAGTGACGTTCACTTCGTAGGGGCACGGTCCAGGCCAAGCAATTCATCAGGCTCCGTGGGCTGTCCACACGCCCCGACCCGTCCGCATCATGTCATGCGGGCGGGTTTTCTGTCTCCGGCACGATCCTCCAATGATAGCAGTTGTTGCGCGACGAGCGGACATGGACGCTGGCGATGCGGGGATCGGCCAGCAGTCTGGCGGCGCGGTCGAGGATATGGTCCCGGGCAATGATCCCGCCGCTGCCGTAGACGATGCGTTCATCGGTGTCGTAGCCACGCAGGATGTAGTCAGCTCTCTCGAGAAAGGCGGGCAGGGTGCCTTCTGCAGGCGTCCCGGACTCACAGGGCTCGGCGTGAACGAAGACCGGTCCCGTCTCGGAAAAGGCGTGGCGGGTCGAAAACGGTCGCCAGGCGAGTAACAGATAGGCTTCACCGCTGCCGATCATGCGCATGCAGCACCGGCAAGGGACACCATCGCCATCGGAGACAAAGCGTTCCGGCGCATTGCCGTAGGCGTCGGCCCCGCCCGATCGGAAATGCGCGGCGGCGCTCTGGTCCATGGGGATGAAGGTGAGACGCATAGGGATGCTCCAGCTGAATGGTGCGGCCGTGATGCACCGAAGCGCACGTCGCCGCCACCCGATTCCCGCCGCACCCGCCCGCGATCCTCACTCCGCCTTCATCAGGGCAACGATTTCCGGATCGGAGAGAGGCCGGATGATCGCCTTGGTCTGGCTCACCGGCGAGAAGCCCATGCGCTGGTAGAGCTGCAGCGCACTTGAATGGTCGAGCGTGTTGGTCGACACCGTGACGCGGGTGGTCGCGCCCTGCCAGGCGGCTTCCATGGCCTGGCCCAGCATCCATGGACCCAGGCCACGACCGCGCACATGCGGCATGAGCCCGAAATACGCGAGATTGACCTGGGCTTCGCCCAGCCCCTCCAGCTCGAAGAACCCCGCCGGTGCGCCGTCGATGCCGAGAACCCAGATGCCCGTGCCGGGCGCATGAATGATGCCGGCCAGATCGGCATCGGCCATCCGGAGGCGGTAGACCCAATGGAATTCGCGGCCGACGCGCCATTGCAGATACCGGTAGAAATGCAGCGGAATCCGGCTGGTCCTGAGCAGGGTTGCATGCAGATTGACCGGCAGCACCGGCACCACGCGCAGCCGCGCGGTCATTTCAAGATGCGTCACCGTCGCCTGCATCGAGCGCGGCTTGTCGGCCTTCGGCTTTTCCGGCTTGGCCATCTCACGCCTCTCCAGTGGCCACGGGCGTATCATCCCGCCCGCCCCACTCGCTCCAGGATCCGTCATAGAGCCGGCTGCCCTGGTGGCCGAGCGACCTGAGCGCGAGCGTGATGACGGCGGCCGTCACCCCGGAGCCGCAGGTGGTCACCACAGGCTGGCCAAGGTCGACGCCGGCTGAGTCAAAGATCGCCCGCAACTCGCTGAGCGATTTAAGCTTTCCTCCCGCGGAAAGGCTCATCACCGGCACGTTGCGGGCGCCGGGCATGTGGCCCGACCGCATCCCGGCCCGGGGTTCGGCCTCGACGCCCGTGAAGCGGCCGGGGCCGCGCGCGTCGGCGATCTGGCTGCCGCCATTGGTGACGATGCCCATCATGTCGTCGAAGCTTGCGACGGCGCCCGCGTCGAGCGTCGCGGCGAAATCCACCGGTTCCGGAGTGCGGGGAAGGCCTGTTTCGACAGGGCGACCCTCGGCCTTCCAGCGGTCGAAGCCGCCGTCGAGCACAAGGACATCGCGGGCCCCGAAGCTTTTCAGCATCCACCAGACCCGCGGCGCGGTGAACATGCCCGGTCCGTCATAGACGACGATGGTGTCTGTGTCGGACAGGCCGAGGCCGCCCATGGCGGCGGCGAACTGAGCCTCGCCGGGCAGCGTGTGCGGCAGCGACGCGCCGGGTTCGACAATGCGATCCTGGTCGAAGAAGAGGGCGCCGGGAATGCGCGCTGCCTGATATTCGGCCACCGGATCGCGGTTCTGCGCCGGCAGATACCAGGAGGCATCGACGATCCTGAGCTTCGCATCGTCAAGCCGCTCGGCGAGCCAGTCGAAGGAGACGACGTAGGGACTGGTATCGGTCATCGGGTGTTTCCTGCTTTGTCGGGTCGCCGCGGTCAGTCCGAGACGTTGCCGGTTCTTTCATGCCATTGGGCAATCGATTCGTCAGGATAGCGCGGAAACGTCTTGTCGCGCGGTCCCAATTGAGGCTCGACCCAGCCCGGCTTGAAGTCGAGCATCAGATGGGTGGATTCGTCCGGCTTTGGCAGGTCGGTGTCGATTGCCGAGGCGAAGGGGTGGATGAGCACAGGCCAGTTCGGATCATAGACCCAAAGCGCGCTGCCGCACGTGCTGCAGAAACGCCGCTCGCCCTCTGACAGGCCGTCCTTCATGCGGGCGTGGAACATGGTGATGTTCTCCTCGCCCTTGACGTCGAGCGTGTCGGTCAGCCCCATGATGTTGATGGCGTAGCCGCCTCCGCCCGCCGTCTTGCGGCAGATCGAGCAATAGCAGCGCTGGTAGGGTACGGGATGCGGGCTGTCGCAGGAAAAGCGGACGGCGCCGCAGTGGCAGGATCCTTCAAGACGCATGGTCATCTCCCTCGCGGATAGGCGTAACCGGGCCGGCCTAGTCTGGAGCGGCTCCGAAGCGAATGCGGAATCGGCGGTTTTCCTTGCCCTTCTTCTCGATCTTGCCGATGTGGATCTCGCCCACCTCGGCGGTGGAGCGCACATGGGTCCCGCCGCAGGGCTGGCTGTCGACCGAGGAAGCCTCGCCGATGCAGACCAGACGCAGGCGGCCGGTGCCGCGCGGCGGACGCACATTCTTGGATTTGACAAGGCCGGGATTGGCATCGAGATCGGCGTCGGCGATCCATTCGATGGACACCGGATGGTCCGCCCTGACGAGTTGCATCAGCTTTTCGGTCACCTCGGCCTTGTCGATGGTTTCGGCCATGTCGAAGTCCACGCGGCTGTCGTCCTCGCTGACGGAGGCACCGGTGATCGGGAAGGGGCAGACGACCGAGAGCAGATGGCAGGCGGTGTGCATGCGCATCAGCTTGAGACGCCGCTCCCAATCAAGATGCATGATCAGCCGATCGCCGATCGCGGGCATCGGCTGGCCAAGCGCAGGAATGTGCAGGACCTGCTGCTTGGTCTCGCCGGTCACCGTGCCGACGATCTCGATCCGGCCGCCGTCGGCGCGTTCGAAATGGCCGGTGTCGCCCGGCTGGCCGCCGGAGGTGGCGTAGAAGCAAGTCCGGTCGGTGAGGATGGCGCCGTCCTCGCGCACGCCGGTGACAACGGCCTCGCAGCTCTTGAGATAAGCGTCATCGAGAAACAGCAGGGCCATGGGATCATTCGCCGGAATAAGGAATGGAAAGGCTGCTTTCGGCCGTCAGCCAGCCCGGCACCGGCAGTCCCTTGGAGATCAGGAATTCCGGGTTAAACAGTTTGGACTGGTAGCGGTTGCCGTAGTCGCACAGGATGGTGACGATGGTGTGCCCGGGTCCCATGTCGCGGGCCATGCGGATGGCGCCCGCCACATTGATGCCCGATGAGCCGCCCAGGCAAAGGCCCTCGTGCTCGAGCAACTCGAAGACCAGCGGAATCGCTTCGGAATCGGGGATCGTGTAGGCGAAATCGGGGGTGAAGCCCTCGAGATTGGCGGTGATCCTGCCCTGGCCGATGCCCTCGGTGATGGAGGAGCCCTCGGACTTGAGTTCACCCTTGTTGTAGAAGCTCGCGAGCGCCGCGCCTTCCGGATCGGCAAGACCGATCTTGATGTCCTTGCGGAAGCCGCGCAGGCCCTCGGCGACGCCGGCGAGCGTGCCGCCGGAGCCGACCGCGCAGATGAAACCGTCGACCTTGCCGTCGGTGTCGCGCCAGATTTCCGGCGCTGTTGTCTTCACATGCGCCTCGCGGTTGGCGACATTGTCGAACTGGTTGGCCCAGATGGCGCCATTGGGGTCGGTCTTCGCCAGTTGCTCTGCCAGCCGGCCGGACAGCCGGACGTAATTGTCCGGGTTCTTGTAGGGCTTTGCCGGGACCTCGACCAGTTCGGCGCCCAGCAGCCGGAGCGCGTCCTTCTTTTCCTGGCTCTGGGTCTCGGGAATGACGATGACGGTGCGGTAGCCGAGCGCGCGCGCGACCATCGACAGGCCGATGCCGGTGTTGCCGGCCGTGCCCTCGACGATGGTGCCGCCGGGACGAAGCAGGCCCTTGCGCTCGGCGTCGCGAATGATTTCCAGAGCCGCCCGGTCCTTGACCGACTGGCCTGGATTGAGAAATTCCGCCTTGCCAAGAATGGTGCAGCCGGTGAGCGCCGAAGCAGCGTTGAGCCTGATCAGCGGCGTGTTGCCGATCGCCTTAAGTACGGAAGGAAGAATTTGCATGGGAATCCTGTCATTTTCGCCAGAGACTAAGCAGGCCTTTTTGGCTTCTCAAGACCCGGTGGAAAAGAAAAACCATTCGCCGGATCGGCTCCACTGGAGATTGAACGTCCGTCTTGCACCGAATCCGTCGCTTTGTCGCGCCCGGCGGCAGGGCCATCGGCAAATTCATCAGGGGCCGCCGGATTTTCCGGGAGAATGGCGCCGAGCCGATGGGGGATGAAACAATCCGCGGACGCACTACCTATCAGACCTGACGCCACCACTGGAGACGCCTCATGCCCCATTTCACCGTCCGTCCGGTCGACGGCGCCGCTTGGATTACCGGAGCCTCGAGCGGCATCGGCCGTGCCGTGGCGCTTCTGCTGGCCGCCAAGGGGTTCACCGTGCATGCAACGGCCCGCAGCGCCGACGATCTTGACGCGCTGGCCTCCGAAGCATCGGGACTGAGCGGCCGGATCGTCGCCACGCCGGGCGATGTGACCGATCCCGAGGCGATGACGGCGATTGTCGAGCGGATCATCGCGGACACCGGACCGCTGGCGCTGGCAATCTTCAATGCCGGCGTGTTCCTGCCCGTGTCGGGCGAAGCGCTGCAGGCCTCGCGCTTCAAAAAAACATTCGACGTCAATCTGATGGGGGTGGTCAATGGCCTGGTGCCGGCGGTAGGGGTCATGAAGCCGGCGGGCCGCGGCCAGATCGCAATCGTGTCCTCGGTGGCGGGCTATTCCGGTCTGCCGTCGAGCGCCGCTTACGGCGCCAGCAAAGCGGGGCTGACCAACATGGCCGAGAGCCTGAAATTCGATTTCGACAAGCTTGGGATTCGGATTCAGGTCATTCATCCCGGCTTTGTCGAGACACCGGCGACGGAGAAGAACCCGTTCGAGATGCCAGCGTTGATGAAGGTCGATGACGCAGCCGGGCGCATCGTCGAGGGACTGGCATCGTCCAGCTTCGAGATCACGTTTCCACGGCGCTTCACCTATGTGCTCAAATTCTTGAGGATGCTGCCCTATCCGCTCTACTTCACGCTGATGAACAAGGCCACCGGCTGGGAGGACCGGCCGCTGGAAACCGCAATGCGCGAGGACAAGGCGTAACACCCGGTCAGCGGCGGCTGTCGATCTCGTCCCGGAGCCTGCTCTGCCCGGCCTCGTCGAGCGGGAAATTCCACATCAACGCGATTGCCGCCAGCTTGGCGATGATCGGCAGCCAGGCGTAGGCGATGGCGAGCGCCAGCACTCCTTCGCGCGCCACGCCTGTGCCGCCGGGCACGAAGCCGAACAGCGCCAGCGCCGGAAACACGATTCCGACGCCAGCCGCCAACGCCAGCTTTGTAACCAGGCTCCAGGCGGCGAAATAGACGCCCGAGCGTTGTTCGCCTGACGAAGCCGTGTCGACGTCAATCACGTCGGCCTGGATCGCGGGCGGCAGCGCCAGGTCGAAGCCGAGCAGCAGTCCGGTCAGTGCGCAGATGGCGCCAAATCCGATCAGCGCGCCCTCCGGCAGCAGCGGAGCGGGGGCAAAGGCGAGGCAGGCGGCCAGCATGCCGAAACACCAGGCCCGGTGCTTGCCGATCTTTCGCGCCATGAATGTTGCCAGCGGCACGCCGGCAATGCCGCAGAGGAAATACAGAAACAGCAGCGGACCGCGTGCGTCGGGCAGCGCCAGCCGCTCGGAGACGAAATACAGAAACAAAGTCGCCGGGATGCCGTTGGCGACGCCGTTGAGGAAAAATGCCGCGATCAGCCTGACGAAGGGTTTGTTGGCGGCGATGTGCCTTAGCCCATCGCGCAAACCGATGCGCTTGCTGCTCCGCTCCACCGGCTCGGGCACCCGCCAGACCGCGACGGCGCCTGTCACTATAAGCAGCACCGCGACCGCGGCGCCTAGGATTGCGAGCCCGTGCCAGCCGTCCGGACTGGCAAAGCCCACCGTGAAGGGCAGCACGATCGCCGTCAGCGCCCCGCAGAGCGTGAGTGCCTCGCGCCAGCCGGCGAGCCGCGCCCGTCCGTGGTAGTCGTCGGCGAGTTCCGCGCCCCAGGCGGAGAAGGCGATCAGCGCGCCGGAATAGCCCAGCGACAGCGCCAGTCCCCAGCCGGCAAGCCACAGCGGCGTGGCGCCGGCCGGTGGCGCAAACAGCATCCACGCGGCAAGCGCGGTCAGGGGCAGGCTTGCCGCAAACAGTGTCCTGCGCCGGCCGAAGCGCGGCCGGAAACGGTCGCCGGCCCAGCCGATCAGCGGATCGTTGACGGCATCGAACAGCCGCACGATCAGAAGCGCGAAGCCGACCGAGGCCAGCGGCAGTCCCAGCGTCTCGGTGTAGAAGGTCGGGACCAGCACGTAGAGCGGCAGGGTGAGGGCGGCCAGCGGAATGGCCGGAAGCGCGTAAAGGACGATCTGCGCCAACGGCATCGGTGGAGAGGCCGGGCGAGGGCGTCCGGCGCCGGCGGGCAGGGTGGCGGCTGGCTCGTCGTTCACGCTTCTCACTTTCGCCGCCGCCGCTGTTTTGGTGGGGCGGCTTTCTATCGTTCATTCAATGGCTTGCGCGGCACTGCTCGCTGCCTGATTCCGCTTCTTCGGGAGATGAATCAGGTCAGGTCGAGGTGCCCGGCGGCCGGAGCTCCGGCGCAGGCGCTCTCAGCCGAAGACCACCTGGCGGACATTGACATGGCCGGAGCGGAAGCCTGCCTCGCAGTAGTAGAGGTAGAATTCCCACAGCTTGCGGAAGCGGTCGTCGAAGCCCAGCGGACGGATGGTGTCCCAGGCGCCCCAGAAACGGTGCCGCCATTCGGCGAGCGTCCGGCCGTAGTCGGGACCGAAGGCGCGGTGGCCCACCATCTCCAGACCGGCATCCCTGCCGAGCGAGACGAGATGGCTTTCCGCCGGCAGCATCCCGCCCGGGAAGACGTAGCGCTGGATGAAATCCGGGTTGTTGCGGTAGGTCTTGTAGGCCTCCGGCTTGATGGTGATGATCTGCAGCCCGGCGCGACCGCCCGGCTTGAGACAGTCGCGCACCTTGGCGAAATAGGTCGACCAGTATTTTTCGCCGACCGCCTCGAACATCTCGATGGAGACCACGGCGTCGTATTTGCCGGTCTCATCGCGGTAATCCTGGAACTTCAGATCGACCTTGTCGGACAGGCCTGCCTTCTCGATGCGCTCGCGGGCGAAGGCCAGTTGCTCGTGGGAGATGGTCAGCCCCGTGACATGGCAACCAAGCTCGGAGGCGGCGTATTCGGCAAAACCGCCCCAGCCGCAACCGATTTCCAGCACCCGGTCGCCCCGCTTGATGCCGGTGGCCTCAGCAAGCGCGCGGTACTTGGCGGTCTGCGCGCTGGCGAGATCGTTGGCGCCGTCGCTGAAGAGCGCGGAGGAATAGGTCATCGTCGGGTCGAGCCACTGCTTGTAAAAGGCATTGCCGAGATCGTAATGGGCAGAAATGTTGCGTCTGGCGCGGCGGCGGGTGTTGGTGTTGAACCAGTGCCGCATCTTCTCGATGATCCTCAGCACGCCGCGGGCGCCGCCGGCGAGATGGTCGCCCATCTCCACATTGATGAGAAACAGCTCGAGAAAGCCGGTCACATCCGGGCTTTCCCAGTCGCCATCCATGTAGGATTCGGCAACACCGATGGTGCCCGCCGTCAGGGCCCTGTGGGCGAGGTTCCAGTTGTGCAGGATCAGCACTGCCTCCGGCCCGTCGGCGAGGCCGTCGATGCGCACGCTTCGGCCGTCGGGCATGCGGATCACCAGCCGGCCCTGCGGCAGGCTGAGCAGGCCCTTGAGCGCCATCCTTGCCTTGGCTGGAAGGCCGCGGACATAATGCGAGAAATTGTCTGCCGACAGGCGTTCGGCGGACGTGATGATGGCGGGATCGGATGTGAAAGATGTCATGCCCGTGAACTCCAACTGTTTACGCTTGCGATGTCCCGGCTCACTGCCCAGGCTGACCGAAGCCTGTTTCGTCACGGTAACTGACGCTTCCGGGCGGCGGCGGGCGGTGCACGAGACGCACCCCCTTCAGCCACAACCTGAGTGCTTCCCAATGGATGCCGCCGATGATTTTCAACGGCAGAAACGGAATCCGCAAGAGATTTTTGCCTAGCGCCCAGGTGGTGAGTGCCTGCCGTCGGGCCGAATAAGTTGCGGCTAGGACAGGGCCGTCGGCGTCCGTCTCGAGTATCCTCCATGTCATCGCTTCCCCAGGATCGTTCATGCGGAAGAGGTAGTGCAGGCCGAGCTCAAGGAAAGGCGAGACATAGAATATCTTGGTCCGCGACTGGCGGATGCCGGCTGCCGAAGCCTCGCCCGGCAGCACCGGGCAGACATAGGAGTGGTGCTCGCCGAAAGTGTTGCGCACCTCGTACACCAGCGCCGTCAGCCGGTCGTCCTCGTCGTAGGCGTAATAGACCGAAAGCGGATTGAAGACATGGCCGAGGATCCGCGGGTAGCAGGCGAGCAGCACTCTTGCCGCGGGTCTGGCCAGTCCGGCGCGCGCGAGCAGTCCGTCAATGTGGCTGCGCAGGTCGGGGGCGGGCGAATCGCGCAGGTGGTCCCTTTCGAAGAAGGACACCAGGTTGGCGCGGTTGACCGAGAAGAGGGGCGAGAGCCTGCCGGCTGCCGGCAGTTGATCGAGATCGACCATCAACGAGAAGACGCGGTAGCGGAAGCGGTGGCCGATGGGCCTCATGCGCTGGTGCATGACGTCGCCGACATAGAGCCGCGCCGGCGCGTCCGCCGCGGATCGCGTCGGCGCGGGGGCGGACCGGCCCGTGGTGGTGGTGGCGTTCACCGTCTCACGCCGCCATCGTGTGGGCGGCCGGAGCCTGGCGCCAGGGGAATCTGCCGCCGAGCGCTTCGGCGGCGCGGATGCCCGATGAAAGTCCGTCCTCGTGAAAGCCGAAGCCGGTCCAGGCGCCGGCATAGCTGGTGGCGTTGTCGCCCTGGATGCCGGCCAGTTGTGCCTGGCGCCGCATGGCGTCGGCGCCGAATTGCGGATGGTCGTAGCTGAATGTCGCAAAGACCAGCTTCGGGTCTGGCTCGCGGTCCGGATTGAGGGTGACGAACAGCGGCAGGCTTTCATCGATGCCCTGCAGCCGGTTCATCCAGTAGGAGACCGCGACATTGGCATCCGACCCTTCCCTGGAGGAGCGCATGTAGTTCCATGACGACCAGACCTTGCGGCGCCTCGGCATCAGGTTGATGTCGCGGTGCAGGATCACGCGGTTGGGCGCATAGGGGATGGCGCCCAGTATCTCGCGCTCTTCCGGAGT
This sequence comes from Hoeflea marina, assembly GCF_003182275.1. GTDB lineage: Bacteria > Pseudomonadota > Alphaproteobacteria > Rhizobiales > Rhizobiaceae > Hoeflea > Hoeflea marina. The sequence goes on along the minus strand of NZ_QGTR01000001.1, from coordinate 1,018,227 downwards.
GGGCTCGGCAAGCATCTTCAATGCCTGGTCGGTGTGACAGGCAAGGATGACATGATCGAAATGCTCCTGCCGGCCATTGCTGTCGAGCACGGTGACCCCGTCAGGGCCACGGTCGATCCGGACAACACCGCAATCAAGCCGCAGCCGATCGGCGAGCGGGTCGAGAAGCTTGCCCAGATAGTTGCGGCTGCCACCGGTGACCGTGCGCCAGGCGGGTCGCTCCGAATGAATGAGGCGGTGGTTCTCGAAGAAGTTGACGAAATAGGCGGCCGGGAACTCCAGCATCTTCTTGGCCGGCGTCGACCAGATCGCGGCGGCCATCGGCACCAGATAGTTGTTCATGAAGCCGGGCGAAAACCGGCGCCAGTCGAGATAGTCGCCGATCGAGCGGCTGGCCAGATGCCCGGCCTCGCGATCGATGAGGCAGATCCGGTTGAAGCGCAGAATTTCACGCAACATCATCAGGAATGAAGGCCGGAGGAAATTGCGCTTCTGGGCAAACAGGGTGGAGAAGCTGTCGCCGCCCCATTCCAGCTTTCCGTGGTCGAGCGACAGCGCGAAGCTCATGTCGCTCTGACGGGTTGCGACGTCGAAATGCGCGAACATCGCCGTCAGGTTGGGGTAGTTGAGCTCATTGTAGACGATGAAGCCCGTATCGACCGCGATGGCGGTGCCGTCATAGTCGATGTCGACGGTGGCAGTGTGGCCGCCGGACCGGCCCTGGCTTTCATAGAGGATGACATCGTGCAACTGCGACAGCGACCACGCGGCCGACGCGCCGGAAATGCCGGAACCGACAATGGCGATCCTCTTGCGATTGTCCGGCCGGATGACCGGAGAAAATGGAGCGTGGACGTTCATGCGGCACCCTTGATCTGGTTGTAGGCGGAGAGTGCCCGGTCACGGGCAGCCTTGTGGTCGACGATCGGTTCCGGATAGGTCCGGCCGAGCCGGACGCCTGCCTCGGAGAGGATCGACCGCGGCGCCTCCCAGGGCTTGTGAATGAATTTCGCAGGCATTTTCGACAGTTCAGGCACAAAGGCGCGCACATAGGCGCCATCGGGATCGAATTTCTCGCCCTGCAGGATCGGGTTGAAGATCCGGAAATAAGGCGAGGCGTCGGCGCCGCAGCCGGCGACCCACTGCCAGCTGGCGGCATTGGAGGCCGGGTCGGCGTCGACCAGCGTGTCCCAGAACCATTCCTCGCCGCGGCGCCAGTCGATCAGCAGATGCTTGGTCAGAAAGGAGGCGGCAATCATGCGGACGCGGTTGTGCATCCATCCTGTCTTCCAGAGCTGGCGCATGCCCGCATCAACGATCGGATAGCCGGTCAGGCCCTTCTCCCAGGCCTCAAGCGCCACCGGACTGTGCGCCCAGGGAAAGGCGTCGAAGCGCCGATTGTGGTTGGCGCGCGGCAGATCGGGCTCATTGACGAGCAGATGCCAGGAGAATTCTCGCCATCCGACCTCCTTGCGGAACACCAGCTCGTCACGGTCGCTGCCCGGGGTCTCTGCGCCTGCGAGCGCCTCGAAGATCTGGGCCGGCGTGATTTCGCCATGGGCGAGATGCGGCGACAGCCGCGAGGTGTTGTCAACCGACGGAATGTCGCGGCCTTCGGCATAGTCCGCAATGCCGTCGCCGAGGAACTCGTTCAGACGGGCCCGGGCGCCGGCTTCGCCGGGGGACCAGCCATCGCGCAATCCGCCGGCCCAGTCCGGTGTGGTCGGCAGCAGTTTCCAGTCGGAGAGTGCTTCACTGGCCACAGTCAGGTCGGGCGCCACCAGGCGTTCGGGCGCGGGCTGCGGCGGGCGCGGCTCGCCACCCGCCTCGAGCGCCCGCCAGAACGGTGTGTAGACGCGGTAATGTCCGCCGCCGCCCGTGCGCAAACGGGTCGGCTCATGCAGCAACTGGCCGGGAAAGCTCACCGCGCGCAGGCCGGAACTGGTCAGGCACGACTTGACGCGCGCGTCCGCGGCACTCCGCGCCGGGTCATAGCTGCGATTCCAGTAGACCGCCGAAGCGTTGAACCGGACGACAAGCATGGCCAGAATTTCGAACGGATCGCCGCTGAGCAGAGTCAACGGACTTCCGAGCGCCTCGAGCCGGGCCGCGAGTTGCTCCAGGGAGTGGTGCAGCCACCACTGTGCAGCCGCGCCGCGAGGACGGGCAGGCGAAGCGGTCTGGCGGATGTAGACGGGAAGCACGGCCTCGTGGGCACTGCCAGCGAAAAGAGCGGCGTTGTCGGCCACGCGCAGGTCGTCCCGCAGCCACACGATCGCCACTCCCGGCATCCGGACGGTCTCATCTTTCATCATTCGGTTCCGATTTTGCTGCGCCCGCGAGTCATGACTTTGGTTCAATGAACGTTTGACGGACGGGACGGCAAGAAAGTTTCAACGCCGATTGCGAAAAGTGAGGAATTGGCAGCAATGCGCCGAGATGGAAGGGGCAACCGTGCGCTACATCGAATCAGCGGCAGGTGTGCCGACGACGGGTGCCGGAGGGCCGGCCACTGCGGGTGCGCAATGCGACCCGGATCGTCGGAGGACGCCTACAGATATGCAGCGGACGCCTTCACGATTGCCCGCGGTCGCCGGCCTGGGCCGACCTCGCGGGTCAGTCCGCCAGCAGCGCCGACAGGGGAATCCTGACCAGGAAAACCGCGCCCGACGGGGAGCTTGACGTCTCCAGGACGCCGGACAGGGATTTGGCCAGCGAGCGCACGATCTGCATGCCCAGTCCGCTCGTCGATGCAGGGTCGAAACCGTCCGGCAGGCCCGGTCCGTCATCAGAGACCAGAAGGACGAAGTCGGTCTCGCTGGTGGTGGACTCAACCGTTATGGCGGGCGAGCGGCCGTGGGAAGCCGCATGCTTGATGGCATTGGTGATGAGTTCGGCGGTCAGAATGCCGAGCGACACCGCGCAGTCGGAGGCCACGGACACCGGCTCCGCGTCCACCTTGATGACCAGGTCGGATTCGCCATGGGATTCGGCCAGCTGGGCACCGAGATGCTCGAGATAGGGCGCAAAGGCGACATGTTCGCTGTGGGCGCCGCTGTAAAGGGCGCCGTGCACGCTGGCGATGGTGGAGATCCGGCTGGCTGCGTTCTGCAGAGCCGACTTGACCTCCTCATTGCCCGAGCGCCGCGCCTGCATTTTCAGCAGGGAGCCGACCACCGACAGGCTGTTCTTGATGCGATGGTCGATCTCCTTGGCCAGCATCTCCTTGAGCCGCAGGCTTTCCTCGAGTTCGCGATTGAGCGCCCTGATCTGGTTGTGAGACATTTCCTTCTCGATCGCCACGCCCAGCGTGTTGGCCAACGACTGCAGGAAATTGGTGTCGTTCGATGAAAACGACCCATTCGAGGGGCTGTCGGCCTCCAGCACGCCAAATCGCTCGCTGTCGCCATCGATGAGCACGTTGATCGCCCGCTTGACGTCGTGCTCAACCATGATGGCCGGGGTGCGGAAGCGGCTTTCCGTGTCCAGATGATTGGAGATGACGGGTTCACCGGTCTCGAAGGCAAATCCTGCCGGCGACTCGGTGCCGCCCGGCACGGTGGCATGGCCGACGACGCCGTCGCGCCAACCGATGCCGGCGATGATCAGAAAATTGCCGTCGGATTTGCGCCATTCCATGACCTTGGCCAGCCGCACGCCCAGGCCCTCGGCCGCAATCTCGCAGGCGCGGGCGAGAATCGCCGCCAGGGTCTTGTCCTGCAGGGCGAAGCGGCCGAACTCCGCCACCAGCGATTGCTGCCGGAGGCGCTGCTCGAGACTCGCCGTCGCGACGGCGTGAGACCCGGCTGAACTGCCGGAGGTTTCGTTGATCATGACCGGGTCCTGCTGAAATCGTTGCCTGCCAGCCATATAGGAGAAAACGCCGGCCGTACAACCGGTCTGTCACCGGCCAGGGGATAACCTGCGGGGGGCTGTGCAAATCGGCGTCACCGGCGGTCGCCGGCCTGCGTCACTGCCGTCACGGTGAAAAGGATCGGGCGAGCGGCAGGCGGCGATTGCCCCCCGCGAATTGCCGCAGGGACGCCGCCGAAGCCGTGCACGATCAGACCGCATGCCTGAAACCGTCGTGATCGAAGCAACTGCAACGATCCGGACGCTGTCGATAGATTGGCGGAAAGAAGGTTCACATGCCCGCGCGGCATGATGCCACGGCGAGGCAGAAGCAATGGCTCCCCGGGCCGGACTGGCCCTCCCTGAGGTTGACTGTGGTCATGCGAAGTGAAGGTAAAGGTCTTGCCCCAATTGTTCCTGAGCCAGTCCCGCATGTCCCGGTCGAGACGAACTGGAACGGGCGCTGGTGCAATTCTCAAGACCGTCATGAGCATCACAGGACACACTCAGGTGAACGTTCTCATGAAGCACTATGCGGACGTCACGGACGGGAAGCAGAAGGAGGCGCTCGAAAGGGCATTTGGGTGATTGCGCCATACAGTGCGTAGTGTATCTTTCCGTGTGAGAGTAGCAGCCTGATAAAAGGGTGGTCGAATTATTTGTGGAGTTGATGCGTGTCTGACGATTTGCCAAAGAAAACGGAAGATTTACCAATGGCAAGCGGCGTGCGTAATCCTCCGGTCAAACTGAAGCAGGCTCCCGTTTATCTGGAAGGCCAATTTTCATGTCCAAGATGCGGAGTATTTTCAACGCAGCAGTGGACCAGCCTGTATCGTCGGTTCAATCCTGGCGGCGGTGTTCGTCACATTCAATTGTCAGATATTAGCATGTCCCAATGCTTGGCATGCAGTGCAAAGTCATTGTGGTTCGAGAAGAGGTTAGTGGTCCCCGAGCAGAGCTTCGTTGAGGCCTTGCCGGAGGATCTGCCTGCAGAATTTATACGCGACTTCGAAGAAGCCGCAGCGATTTCAGCGCGAAGCCCGCGAGCTGCAGCAGCACTTCTTCGAATGTGCGTCGAGGCGCTCTGCAAGGATTTGGCTGGTCGGAGCAAGTTTGATCAAGCAATTGGCGAACTGGAGCGACAGGGGATACCAACTGAAATTAGTATCGCATTGGACGTAGTGAGATCAAATGGGAACGAAGTTTTGCACGCTGGCAAATTGTATGGTGATGATGACGATCATACGGTGAGAATGCTGTTCGACATTGTCCGTTCAATTGTAAACTGGGCGATAACGCAGAAGCGCAATCTTGCGCAGCTGTACGCAGAAATTCCCGATACGAAACGGGCTGCAAGTGAAGAACGACGTAGGAAGAGCAGAGAGGCGGCTGACGGAGGGTAACGTGCCCGATATTTGCGACTTCTTCAAATATTTGGATAGAATTTTCCTTGCCCCCCCTCGATAGGGGCAGCATCTCCTCTTCCCCCCATGCCCCCTGTTGAACCTATGGCTAGGTCTTTGATGTGTCTGTCAGGTGCTGGCTCGTGCCCAGCGCAGCGGGCGGTTCTGAGCGGTTTGGCAAGGGGTTGGAGTTTCGTCCGCTCGCGTGTGCGATGCCCCTTCTCTGCCGCCCGTTGAGGCAACCGGGTATTGCTCTGTGGTGACCATGAAGGCATCGCCACGATTCTCGTTGAGACGGTTCTGCGGGTCCCGATCAAGCTGCCCAATTGGTGCACGGCACAAGATGACCTACATGCAGTTTAGAGGCATAACGCAGACTAGGAGTCGGCAAGAGAGGGATGTGGGGATGTCAGAGCCATGCGCAGTTTGGGGGACAAGAACCTTTGAAAGCGGGCGGGTGGGCGACCGCCATGATTACCATTCGCCAAGGGCTGGGGGCAATATTCAATCAGCGGTAGCCGCTCCGCAGCCACAGGGACGAATGGGAAGAGCAACGGGGTGAGCGTGGCGGCGCCGTGAGGGGCAGCGGATGCCAAACCAATGAATGGTGCAATGAGTTCGAGGTCAGAGGCTTATTCTATCTCAAGAAAGTTTCTCTTGCCGGACGGATCAATTTCGATCCTGCCGTCAGCATTGCAAATTTCCTTATGACCTGTATCGGGGCGCTCGAAGTGAATTTCACCTTTATCATCTAGCGTGATGTACCAGTATTTTCCGGTTCCATAATCTTGCATTTCATAGATGAGCTCCATCGCGCACGCTTGGGTAACATAGCCCCAGCCACGAGCTATGTAGGCGATTTTCTTTTCAGACAGACGATCCACACGGATACGCTCTCGCGCCGCTTGAGCTGTGACCATGGTTACCAGCATAAGGGTGAAGGCGATTGCGATTGGAGTGTAGCGCATTGTTTTTCTGACCTATTGTAGATGTGAACCGGCCCCGGGCGTTGGCACGCTCTTACCTCTTGACAATGTGCTCTGCAATTCGAAATAACTGACAGCCAAGAGCTGCCGGTCACCTCAGCTCACACCCTCGACATCTACTGCCTTCGCAATTCGTATTGACAGACGGCGTAGTGTGGAGCCGCTGGATCCGGCACCCGAGAGATCGGGTACAGAGTGTTTGTTCGGGGTGATCGTCTCAAACCCGCTCCCGCAATTCCACGCAATCCCTCCGCAGGACTGGTCAGGAGATTGGGCCAGAGACTGATCAACAGAGCGACCTGTCGTCAAGATGTGGACTGACTAGCGATTGCGCGCTGAGGGTTGACTGCTGGTCCGTCGGGCAGCAGTGTCCGGTATTGCGGAGGTTGCAAGGATGAAGGTGAAATTTGTGGGGCTGTGTGCCGCTCTTCTCGTCAGCCATCCGGGCACTTCAGTGGCGAGATATCTAACAGGAAATGACCTTCAGGAACTCTGCGCGTCATCGGAGGTGGGGTGTATGTCCTACATTATGGGCGTTGTGGGAGGAGTTCAAACAAATGATGCCCTCGTCAACCGATCAAGCGAGAACAGAACGGCAGCATTACGTCTTTGCATTCCCGCAGGGGTGAGCGCGACCCAATTGGTCGATATCGTCAAGAAGTCCATTGATGGGCAGCCTGAAACTCGGCACCAAGATGCAGCCTTCCTCACTGTGTTAGCAATTACGCGCGCATTTCCTTGTAAGTGATTCGAACCGACGTCGTGGCCGGAAGCTTTGGAAATAGTACCAGAGGATTTCTGAAAACGTTGCCGACTGATCATTCTCTTATCTTATTGCGTGAAGGCCCCCTTTGTGGCCTGGTGAGCCTCAAGGGATAGCTTCGGTGTACGTCTACCTCGACTTGTTGGTCCAATCATGGGGTGGTCCAGGTCTCGGGCCCTCCGTCATCCACTCCGACTTGCGAAATATTGCAAATCTGGGGGCATGCCGTCGAACGTCATGTTGTTGATGGCCGTCCGGATGATCACGCCCCGCCGGACAAATTCCCTGATGGTGTCTGTCACGTCATGGTAGTTCCGGCCTAGCCGATCGACCCAGCGGACGACCAGCGTGTCTCCAGCCCTGAGCATGTCGAATACATGCAGGGCTTACCATGATGAGCGCCATAGCACGTGTACTCCCCAGTGTACCGTGAAGTGTACCTCGGGGGAGCCTCTAGGCGTTGAAACCATTGAGAAATCTAGCGAAATAGATAAGGAGTGGCTCCCCGGGCCGGATTCGAACCAGCGACCGATCGATTAACAGTCGATTGCTCTACCACTGAGCTACCGGGGACCGCCGCCGTTTGCAGCGTGGGGGGCCTATAACAAATGCTTCGGCGATTTGCCAAGCTGTTTTTCAAAAAAACGCCCTGTCTTGCAAAAGTCGGGCGCCAGTCCCATCTCAGGCGCCCGGCCGGCCGTGTGGAACCGGCTGCGGGTAGAACAGGATGCTGCAGTGAAGAAGAAGTCGGACTGGTTTCATTTCGACGGTGGTCGCGGTGAAATCACCATCGCGCGCCGCGTCTTTCGCCTGCCGGCCAACCGCGCGCCACGCATTGCCGTGGGGATCGCGCTGGTGTTCTGCGGCATTCTGGGTTTCCTGCCGGTGCTTGGCTTCTGGATGATCCCGCTCGGGCTGCTGGTGCTGTCGCAGGATCTGCCGACCGTTCGGCGCTGGCGGCGCAGGCTTTCCGTGCGGATGGGACAGCGGGGCAGGGCCCGTCGGCAGCCTCCGACGCGGTAGGGCCCTGGGCACGCGCCGCTATCTGCAGAATGCCCGCACCAGTTCGGCGCTTACGCGTCGAAGTCACCGGATTCCAGCCCGGCCGCATAAACCCGCCTCAGCCCGTCTGCCAGTTCGATCCGCGGCGACCAGCCGGTTGCCCGCAGCTTCGCGCTGCTCAGCAGCTTGCGCGGCGCGGATAACTCCGGAGCGCGCCGCTGTCCGTCGCTATCCGTGTTCCGAAACCGGCCCCGCTTCCACGCCGACCCCGGTGCGGCTGGTTGCCGCGCGAGCCGGTCACCCTTCCGGATCACCGCTTTGCATGTATGTTGTCTCGTAACCGTGGCGCGCGCGGTATCGCTCAAAGGCCCGCCAATTCATGACATCACGGGAAATGTTGAGCATCAATCCGTGAAGCGAGCGACTGATGCTGCGTCGCTTGCTGCCGAGCCTGCTCTGTTCGACGAGACTGCCGCCCAGTTCGGCGCTTCCATCGACAACGGCATTGCCCGGAACGGACCACACATCCAATCCCAGTTCCCAGTAGTATTTGATGTCCTCATCGACAGCACGAAACACCTTGCCGCGCGTCAGGTAGCGCTCGGCGCCCTGCCTGGAGATGAAATAAGCCACCATGCCGGCTCTCGGCCTGGCCCATTTCACCAGGCGGATCGCCTTCACAGTGGTCGCGATGGCCGCGCCCACCGGATCGTGGCGGGGAAAATCAAACAGCTTGACGAGATTCCGGTTCCCGCCCATCAGATCGGCGAGGTTGTTCAGGCAATCCACGACGGTCTTCGCGTCGATCACGCGGAAATCGTCCTCCAGCACCAGCGCATAATCGTGGCTGCTGGCCAGCAGCGCGGTCCAGGCCATGCGGTGGGTACCATACACGGCGATCTCCTGCCTGGTCGGCCGGCGCTTGCTGCGGAGCAGCCCGAGGCGACTGTCGTAGAGGTCGTCAACCCCCTTGTCGCTCGCGACCATCCCGTCGACCAGCGTGATATTCTCCTGAGCGAACAGCGCCTCGGCCTGGGCGCGCGCCGACGTTACCCGTTCCGGGCTGGATTGGCTGCATGTGAGAATGGCGACGAGGACTGGCAATATCATATATTCCGGTGATTTGATGATTGGCGCGACACACCGGCGGGGTTGTAGATCGGTTTCCTCCGCGTTGAAAGCGGGGCACATCCAGGGCGTGCTGGCCACCGGTGCCGTCAGGCGTTCCCTGCAAAGGGTGCTGCATCCGCGGGCCGATCAATGGCTTCCGGCATCCCCACGCCGGCATGAGCGGCGCTGCCTTGCATTTGGGCGCTTTGACGAATCAATCCCGGACAGGGCGGTGTTGGGAGTGACATCGCTGCGGCGCCGTGAGACGGACAAAGATCCGGCTTGCGGAGTTCCGGTCGGTCAACGAGCGTCGCAACCGGATCATCGGTGCCTGAGCTGCGATGGTCAGACCATCGGTGTGTTTTCATGGAGCGGAACGAATTGGAGGCCTCGCCCGGAATCGAACCGGGATGCAAGGATTTGCAGTCCTCTGCGTAACCACTCCGCCACGAGGCCTCTGGCCGGAACTTGTCCGGACGGCAGGCAAATAGACCGAGATGGCCGGAGACGCAAGTGGGGTCCGACAGCTTGCGTGGCGCCTGCGCCGTTTTGGTGCATTCCAAGCCCCAATGGCAGGGCGGGCCCCGACCGCTTGCCTCAGGGGGAATTCACGGTGGCAACGACCGGTCCGGCGGCTGTCCGGTGTTGCCAAGCGCCGAATTTCCCGGTCACATGGAGTGGTGCGGCTTGAAACTCGGACCCGGCCGTTTTAAGAGGCGCAGGCACAAGCATCGGAGACTCGGATGGGCATCGACTACACGCAGGCGCGCCAGAAGATGGTCGACAATCAGATCCGCACCACGGACGTGACTTCGCACTCGGTGCTGAAGGCGTTCCTGACGGTCGCGCGTGAGGATTTCGTTCCCGCCAGGCTCAAGCCGCTCGCCTACATCGATGCAGACCTCGAGATCCGGCCCGCCGGCCCCGGTGCGCCCGCCCGCTACCTCATGGAAGCCTCTCCGCTGGCGAAGCTGCTGCAACTGGCCGGCGTCTCCAAGTCCGACGTGGTTCTCGAGATCGGCAGCGGCACCGGATATGTGTCGGCGCTGCTTTCGCTGCTCGCCGGCTCGGTCGTGGCCGTGGAGAGTGACCCGGACCTCGCCGCCGCCGCGACGCGGACGCTGAGCGAGAACGGCTATGACAATGTTGCCGTCGTGACGGGCGACCTTGCCGCCGGCTATCCGAGCGAGGGACCCTACGACCTGATTTTCATCAGCGGATCGGTCGATCACGTGCCCGACGCCCTCGGCGCGCAACTGCGCGAGGGCGGGCGCCTGGTGACGGTAGTCGGTCACGGACCGGCGGCGCGCGCGGAAATTCTGGTGCGCGAGGCGGGGACCCTGTCGGGCCTGCCGGCGTTCAACGCATCGGTCAAGCCGCTTCCGGGTTTTGCAAAGGCGGCCGCTTTCGTCTTCTGACCAAGGCCGTTTCCGCGCGCCATGCGGCTCGTTATTATAAGCTGTTGCGCATCCGCCACGTGACTGTGCATTATGGCCGCTGCTGGCAATCCTAGGCATTGTACGGTGCGCCACATCGGATCATATGTACGCTGACGTTGATTGCCGGCTGTTCAGCCTGGCGGACGGTCGATTACGTGGAGAGTATTACCGGTGTCCCTGTTTCGAAGAACCCTTGTTTCCGCCCTGGCGATTGCCCTGGTGACAGCCACGCCGGTGTCGGCAAGCGCCGAATCACTGTTCGGCGCGATGGCGAAGGCCTATGAGAACAATCCCGACCTCAATGCCGCCCGTGCCGGCCTGCGCGCCATCGACGAGGGCGTGGCGATCGCCAAGTCCGGGTACCGGCCGGTTATTGCCGGCGTATCGACGCTGACCACCACCGACACCGAGGGCTACACCGTCAACTCCGCAGCCGTGGGCGTCGAGATCAGCCAGCCGCTGTTCGACGGGTTTCGCACCCGCAACTCTGTCCGCGCCGCCGAGGCCAACGTCTTTGCAGGCCGCGAAAATCTGCGCGGCACGGAAATAGACATCCTGCTCGCCACCGTGCAGGCCTATGCCGGCGTCATTCTCAACAATCAGCTTGTGGTCTACTACAAGGAAAACCTGAAATTCCTCCAGGAACAGCTGTCGGCCTCCAATGCGCGCTTCCAGGTGGGTGAGGGCACCCGCACCGATGTGAGCCTCGCCGAGGCGGAGCTGCAGGCCGCAAGGGCCTCGCTGTCGGCAGCGACGGCCGATGCCGCCACCAGCGTCGCGACCTATGTCCAGATCGTCGGCTCGGCGCCCTCCAAGCTTCAGGCTCTGCCGATGCCGAAGCGGCTGTTGCCGCGCAGCCTTGAGGCCGCCGTCGATGTCGGCCTGCGCGAGCATCCCACAATTCTGGCGGCGCTGCACGGCGTCGATGCTGCCGCTTATGGCGTCAAGGTTGACGAGGGCGCGTTGCTTCCGGGCGTCTCCGTCTCCGGCTCGGTGACGCAGGGCGACGGTGGCGTGACCACCTCGCAGCTGCAGGCCAGGCTGTCGGTGCCGATCTACAGCGGTGGCCTCTACTCGGCCACCGTCCGGCAATCGAAGGAAGCGCTGGGCCAGCAGCGGATCCTGGTGGATTCGGCCCGCCGGGCCATCCAGCAGTCGATCGTCTCCTCCTGGTCCCAGATGGAAGCTGCACGCGCCACGATCGCCGCCAACAAGGCGCAGGTTCAGGCGGCCTCGCTCGCCGTCAACGGCGTCGTCGAGCAGCGCAATGTCGGCCAGAGCACCACGCTCGACGTTCTCAACGCGCAGCAATCCGTGATCACCGGCAAGCAGGCGCTGGCGGCGGCGGAATACAATGCCGTCGTGGCGGCCTACGCGGTGCTGGCGGGAACTGGTCGGCTGACCGTCGACCGCCTCGGCCTGCAGGTCGCGGCCTACAAGCCGGAAGTTCACTACGAGGCCACCAAGGACCGCTGGTACGGCCTGCGCACCGTCGACGGCCGCTGAGCGGAGTCGGCGTCAATATCTGTGCATGACGTCCAAACTTCCCGGTCGCGGATTCTCTTTCGCTGCCTGATGGCTTATCGTGTTTATGATTCGCGGGCGCTTGCTGCCCGATGTAGTGAGTAACGGAGAGTCACGATGGCACAGGCAGGCGCACAGCGCGAACCTTCTATGGAAGAAATCCTGGCGTCGATTCGCCGGATCATCGAGAGCAACGAGCCTGCCGAGCAGCCGCTCGCCGACGACCATGGCGATGAGGATCTCGATGCGGCCGCGGACGCCGATGTGGGCCATCTCTCCCATGCCTCGCTTGCCGACGTAGCAGCCCGGGTCCGGGCGGAAGGCGCGGGCAACGGAAATGCGGACGCCCAGCAGGATGTCGCAGAGCTCATGCGTCTGGCGCTGGTCGCCGATGACGTCGATTCCCCGCAGCCTCGGCCGGAAGCGGCCGGACCTGCCCCCGAGCAGGCTGCCCCGAGCGCCGACGATCGGCATTCGCGGGTCGTGAACACGCAGGGGTCATCGCCATTCGCCCCCCGGCAGGCCTATCCGGCAGAGCCGGATCCAGTCGCGACACGGGCAGAGCCGGCGGCTTCCCGCCCCGAGCCGGCTATGCCGGTCGAGACAGGTCAGGCCGTACCGCATGCGGGTGGTCAACTCATCTCGATGGATGCCGGCGCCAAGGTGGCCGCCTCGTTCGATCACCTTTCGGCGACGCTGGCTGCCAGCAGCACGCGCAGCTTCGATGAGATCGCCGAGGAACTGCTCAAGCCGATGCTGCAGAATTGGCTCGACGACAATCTCCCCACCCTGGTCGAACGGCTCGTGCGCGAGGAAATCGAGCGGGTGTCGCGCGGCACCCGTCGCTGACAAGCGGTTGCATATGCTGCGTTTTTCGGCCACGGTGGGACATCGAAATCCGTGGAGTGGAAAATGCCGATGCGTGCTGTTCTGATTGCCTTGTCGCTGGTGCTGGTGCCGGCGACCGCTTCTGCCATGTCGATGAGCTTCAGCTGGGGTCCGACGAAGAAATGTCTCGATACCAAATCCCCGCCCATCGTCCTTTCGGATGTTCCCTCGGGGACCAAGACTTTGAAATTCAAAATGGTCGATCTCAATTACCTCAGTTTCAACCATGGAGGTGGCACTGTTCGTTACTCGGGCAGGAACGAGCTGCCTTATGGTGCATTTCGTTATAAAGGGCCGTGCCCGCCTTCGATGCATTACTATCAGATGACCGTTGATGCGTTCGATGCCAACGGGAAGAAACTGGCTACCGCCAAGGCTCGTCAGTCATACCAGAAGTAAGCAGGGCGGAGGTGCAGTCAAGAATTTGCAACAGGCCGGTGCCCGACGCCGGCCTGCTTGCGTTCGGGCCTGCGAGCGCGCGTCGAGTTGACTTGTCCGGCTGCATCCGGTTTACAGCAGGTCACTTCCCGAGCTCTCGAAACGGTTGCCAGACGATGTTGGAAAAGACCTATGACGCCGCGGCCATCGAGCCGAAGATCGCCCAGCGCTGGGCGGAGGCAGATGCGTTTCGCGCCGGTGCCGGCGCCAGGCCGGGCGCGGAGCCCTACACGATCGTCATCCCGCCGCCCAACGTCACCGGCTCGCTGCATATGGGCCACGCGCTCAACAACACGCTGCAAGATATCCTCATCCGCTTCGAGCGCATGCGCGGCAAGAACGTGCTCTGGCAGCCGGGCATGGACCATGCAGGCATCGCCACGCAGATGGTGGTTGAGCGGCAACTGGCGGAACGGAAGCTGCCAGACCGCCATGCCATGGGCCGGGAGGCCTTTGTCGAGCGCATCTGGGAATGGAAGGACGAATCGGGCGGGCTGATCTTCAATCAGCTGAAACGGCTCGGTGCCTCTTGTGATTGGTCGCGCGAGCGCTTCACCATGGACGAGGGTCTGTCGGCCGCGGTGCTCGAAGTCTTCGTCTCGCTCTACAAGGATGGCCTGATCTACAAGGACAAGCGCCTTGTGAACTGGGACCCGAAGTTGCTGACCGCGATCTCCGACCTCGAAGTGGAGCAGGTCGAGGTCAAGGGCCACCTCTGGCACTTCCGCTACCCGCTGGCTGATGGCGTCACCTACGAGCACCCCTACCGGCTTGGTGAAGAGGGGGAGAAGCTTGCCTGGAAGCCGTCCGACGGCGAGCCCGACGGCCACGAGACCCGCGATTATCTTGTGGTCGCCACCACACGGCCCGAAACCATGCTCGGCGATACCGGTGTGGCGGTGAATCCGGAAGACCCGCGCTATGGCGCGCTGATCGGCAAGGACGTGATCCTGCCGCTGGTCGGCCGGCGCATCCCGATCGTCGGCGATGCCTACGCCGACCCGGAGGCGGGCACCGGCGCGGTGAAGATGACTCCGGCGCATGATTTCAACGATTTCGACGTCGGCAAGCGCGCCAAGCTGCGCGCCATCAACATCATGACCGTCGACGGCCACATCACGCTGAAGGGCAACGAGGATTTCCTCGAAGGCCTCGAGGAAGCAGGCAAGCTTCTGGAAGTGCTGGAGGAGATCGACGGCATGGAGCGCTTTGCGGCGCGCGCCGCGATTGTCGAGAAGATGGACGAGACCGGTGCACTGGCGCTTATCGAGCCGCACACCCACATGGTGCCGCATGGCGACCGCGGCGGCGTGCCGATCGAGCCCTATCTGACCGACCAGTGGTATGTGAACGCCGGTGAGCTGGCCAGGCCGGCGATCGCCAGCGTGCGCGAGGGACGCACCAGTTTCGTGCCGAAGACCTGGGAGAAGACCTATTTCGAGTGGATGGAGAACATCCAGCCCTGGTGCATTTCGCGGCAATTGTGGTGGGGCCACCAGATCCCGGCCTGGTATGGTCCGGACGATCAGGTCTTCGTCGAAAAGGACGAGGAGGCGGCGCTTGAGGCCGCCATTCACCACTATCTCTCGCATGAGGGTCCCTGGAAGGCCTGGGTGCAGGAGAAGATCGAGACCTTCAAGCCGGGCGAGATCCTGACCCGCGACCCGGACGTGCTCGACACCTGGTTCTCGTCCGCGCTTTGGCCGTTCTCGACACTGGGCTGGCCGGAGAAGACCAAGGAGCTTGAGACCTATTACCAGACCGACGTTCTGGTCACCGGCTTCGACATCATCTTCTTCTGGGTCGCCCGGATGATGATGATGGGCCTGCATTTCATGAAGGACGAGGACGGCGCGCCGGTCGAGCCGTTCCACACCGTCTATGTGCATGCGCTGGTGCGCGACAAGACCGGGGCCAAGATGTCGAAGTCGAAGGGCAACGTCATCGACCCGCTGGAGCTGATCGAGGAATACGGCGCCGACGCGCTGCGTTTCACTCTGGCCATCATGGCGGCGCAAGGCCGCGACGTGAAACTCGACCCGGCGCGCATCGCCGGCTACCGCAATTTCGGCACCAAGCTGTGGAACGCCACCCGCTTTGCCGAGATGAACGGCGCCGCGCTTGATCCGGAATTTGATCCGTCTAGCGCGAAGCTCACCATCAACCGCTGGATTCTCACCGAACTCTCGCGCACCACCGACGAGGTGCGCGCGGCGATCGAGACCTACCGCTTCAACGAGGCTTCCGGCGCGCTGTACCGCTTTGTCTGGAACCAGGTCTGCGACTGGTATCTCGAGCTCCTGAAGCCCGTGTTCAACGGTGCCGACGAGGACGCCAAGCGCGAATCCCAGGCCTGCGTCGCCCATGTGCTGGCCGCCACCTACAAGCTGCTGCATCCGTTCATGCCTTTCATGACGGAAGAGCTGTGGGCGCATCTGGCGGGCGAGGGCGCAGGGCTGCTCTGCCACGCCGAATGGCCGTCGCCGGATTTCGCCGATGACGCCGCCGCCGACGAGATCAACTGGCTCATCGCGCTGGTAAGCGGGCTGAGGTCGGTGCGGTCGGAAATGAACGTGCCGCCGTCGTCGAAGGCGCCACTGGTCATGGTAGGCGCCAATGCGGTGACCCGCGAGCGGCTCGGCCGTCACGATCCGGCGATCAAGCAGTTGGCCCGGGTCACCGAAATTCATACAGCCGACGAGGCGCCTGCCGGTTCGGCGCAGATCGTCGTCGCCGAGGCCACTGCCTGCCTGCCGCTCGGCGATCTCATCGACCTCGGTGCCGAGAAGGCGCGGCTTGAGAAGGCGATCGGCAAGATCGACGAGGATCTCGACCGTATCTCCCGCAAGCTCGACAACGAGAAGTTCGTCGCCAATGCCAAGCCCGAGTTGGTGGACGCCGAACGCGAAAAGCAGGCGGAGCTGACCGGCCAGCGGGACAAGCTGGTGGAGGCGCTGGCTCGCCTCGGCGCGGCGGGCTGATCCGCTCACACTCGGAAGATCGTACGGCGGGATCTTGCTGCCGCCGGCAGCAGGGCCGGTGCCCGTTTTTTCGGCCGTTGCGCGAAATCCGGTCAATTGTGTCTGAATTGCAACAAAACTGTGTTTTGGCCGAAAATGCCGGCATATTAGCGGCATTTTCGGGCTGAAGCTGCGGCCTGGCGCGGTTTTTGCGGAGTTTGATGCCCCTTTACGGAAAATTCGCGCCATATCGGACGCCCGGAACGAAGGGCTGTCCCGGGCCGGTATTTACAAAGGCCGCCACATGTTACCTAATTGGGTTCATCGTAAGCTTTGACTTTCCTGGAGGGGACTCATGATTCGGGGCATTCTGAAGACCGGCGCTGTTGCGCTGTTGGCTGGCGCTGCTTTTGCCGGAGCGGCACAGGCGGGGGGATTCAACCGGGGCACTGCCGATACGGACATCTTGTTTGAAACCGGTCGCTTCGTTAGCCGAAACAGCGTGACCGTTGTCGCTCCGTCGCTTGATATCGACAGCATCAACGGCGCTCCGTCGTCAGGGTACGAGGCGAAGACCTATATGATTCCGTCCTTCGCCGCCAAGATTGGCGTGTCGGACAACGTTTCGTGTGCTGCGACCTACACCACGCCGTTTGGGGCAAACAGCACCTATGCGGGACTTACTGTTGGCGGTGCGCCTGTAGGCCGCGACCCGCTTTCTGTCACCGGTTCAGTGAGTCAGGAATTCATCACTCGGGAGTTCGGTGGCACCTGCGCCGTCGGCTTCAATTTGGGTAGGGGTCGCCTGAGCATTCTGGGCGGCGTGTTTGTGGAAACACTCGATTTCGATCAGCGCATCAATTCTGGTGCATTCAATTTTCATCTCGAAGACACAGGCTACGGCTACCGTATTGGCGCGGCCTACGAAATTCCGGAAATCGCGTTCCGCACTCAGCTGATGTATCGGTCGGCGCTCACGCATGATGCAACTGGAAATGTGACGCTGGTTGCAAACGGCGCCACCCTCGTGCCCAACGCCATCGGCAACGCACCTTTTCCGCAAAGTGTGGAATTCAAGGTGCAAAGCGGCGTGGCGCCTGGCTGGCTTGTCTACGGTGGCGTGAAATGGACCGATTGGAGCGTCTTCGAGAGCCTCAATTATACAGCAACCGCACCATCGTCGCTGAACTTCTTCTGGCGTGATGGCTGGACTATCAATGCCGGCGTCGCGCATTCCTTCACCGAAAAGCTTGCAGGCACCGTCGGCGTGACGTGGGACAACGGCACATCCACTGGTTACGATCTGAGCTCGCTGGAAACCTGGACGGTCAGTTCCGGCATTTCATACAAGGCCAATGACGCCGTGGAAATACGGGCCGGTGCGGGTTACTCGTTCATCTCCGCGGGTACGCAGAATTATTTCGATAGCGGTGTTCCGGGAGAATCGACGCCTCTGCCGGGAGCAAAGCATCAGGCTGCGGGCCATGCGGTGGCCGGTAGCCTCTCGATGCGGATCAAGTTCTGATCTTTCCCCCGATTGCCTTCTATCCGACCCCGCCCTTGTGGCGGGGTTTTTCGTTGCGGCCCGGCCGCCGGCCGCGCTGCCTTAGGGGACGAAGTGGCGAGTGTGACCGCAGGCTGTCCGCGGGCCCGAGCCTGTGGATCATTTCGGCGCGAAATGTCTGGTGATCACGAAATGTGACGAATCCGCAACACACTTTTCAGAAAGCATCTGCTAAGAAAAGAGCCGGACGCAAAGTGCCCATTTCCCGCCACAAACGGGGCGCACCGCAGACCACTAGCTGCCGCGTGTATCGGTCCATTTCGATCGTTCCGCGCCCGAGGGACCTGATGACAGACCAGACATTCGACAAATCCAGGCTTCCCAGCCGTCATACGACGGTCGGTGCCGCACGCGCGCCGCATCGCTCGTTTCTCTATGCGATGGGCCTGTCGGCTGAAGAAATTGCCCAGCCGCTGGTCGGTGTCGCCTCCTGCTGGAACGAGGCTGCACCCTGCAACATTTCGCTGATGCGCCAGGCCCAGGTGGTCAAGAAGGGCGTGGCCTCGGCCAAAGGCACGCCGCGCGAATTCTGCACCATTACCGTGACCGACGGCATCGCCATGGGCCACCAGGGCATGAAGTCGTCGCTGGCAAGCCGTGACGTCATCGCCGACTCGGTGGAACTGACCATGCGCGGCCACTGCTATGACGCGCTTGTCGGCCTGGCCGGCTGCGACAAGTCGCTGCCCGGGATGATGATGGCAATGGTGCGGCTCAACGTGCCGTCGATCTTCATCTATGGCGGCTCGATCCTGCCGGGCTCCTACCGCGGTCGGCAGATCACCGTGCAGGACGTGTTCGAGGCCGTAGGGCAGCATTCGGTCGGCATGATCTCGGACGACGACCTCATGGAGATCGAGCAGGCCGCATGCCCGTCCGCCGGCTCCTGCGGTGCCCAGTTCACCGCCAACACGATGGCGACCGTGGCCGAGGCCATCGGTCTCGCATTGCCCTATTCCTGCGGTGCGCCGGCTGCCTACGAGATGCGCGACAAGTTCAACTACGCGGCGGGCGAAAAGGTGATGGAACTGATCGCCAGGAACATCCGCCCGCGCGACATCGTCACGCTGAAGGCGCTGGAGAATGCTGCCGCCGTCGTTTCCGCCACCGGCGGTTCGACCAATGCGGCGCTGCACCTGCCGGCAATCGCGCATGAATGCGGCATCGAATTCGATCTCTTCGATGTGGCCAGGATCTTCGAACGCACGCCCTACATCGCCAATCTGAAGCCGGGCGGCAAATATGTCGCCAAGGACATGTTCGAAGCCGGCGGCATTCCGCTGCTGATGAAGACCATGCTCGAGCACGGCTATCTTCATGGCGATTGCATGACGGTGACAGGCCGTACTTTGGCCGAAAACATGGAGCATGTTCGCTGGAACGACCAGCAGGACGTGGTTCATCCGGCCGACAGGCCGATCACCACCACCGGCGGTGTCGTGGGGCTCAAGGGCAATCTCGCGCCTGATGGCGCCATCGTCAAGGTCGCGGGCATGGCCAACCAGGTGTTCTCCGGCCCCGCGCGGTGTTTCGACTCCGAGGAAGAGTGTTTCAAGGCCGTGACGAACCGAGACTACCAGGAGGGTGATGTGCTGGTCATCCGCTACGAGGGCCCGATCGGCGGCCCCGGCATGCGCGAGATGCTGTCAACCACCGCTGCGCTTTACGGCCAGGGCATGGGCGACAAGCTGGCGCTGATCACCGATGGCCGGTTCTCCGGCGCCACTCGCGGCTTCTGCATCGGGCATGTCGGTCCGGAAGCGGCTCTCGGCGGCCCGATCGGCCTGATTGAAGACGGCGACATCATCACGATCAACGCCATCGAAGGCACGATCGACGTGGCGCTGTCGGATGATGAACTGGCGGCACGCCGCCAAAAATGGATGCCGCGCGAGACGGATTATGCGTCTGGCGCGCTGTGGAAATATGCCCAGACCGTAGGGTCGGCGCGCCTCGGCGCGGTCACCCATCCCGGCGGAGCGAAAGAAAAGCACTGTTATGCGGATATCTGAGATGTCGAGAACCGGATTTTTGTGCGCGGCCCTTGCGTTGACGCTGGGCGTCGCCAGCCCTGCCTTGGCCTTTGATCCCGACGCCGGCGTGACACGCGAATCGGGGCCGTTCGATCTTTTCAAGTTCGGCTTCTCTGCCTACAAGAAGGGCCGCAAGGACGAAGCCGTGGAGGCCTACAAATACGCCGCCGAGAAGGGCCATTCCGGCGCCCGCTGGGCGCTGGCCAACATGTACGCCTATGGCGACGGCGTGGTCGAGAACGACTATGCGGCCTTCAAGATCTATGACGACATCGCCCGCCAGGGCATCGAGCCGGGATCGCAGGACACCGGCTATTTCGTCAATGCGCTTCTGTCGCTGGCCACCTATTACCAGCGCGGCATTCCCGACAGCCCGATCAAGCCCGATCTGAGCACGGCGCGGCAGCTCTATTTCCAGGCGGCCTCCGCCTTCGGTGTTCCGGAGGCGCAATACCGTCTCGGCCGGATGATCCTCGAAGGCGAGGGCGGAGCCAACAACCTGCAGCAGGCCAAGAAGTGGCTCAACCGGGCCCGCGTCAGCGGTCACCCGGCCGCAGCGGCGCTGCTTGGCAACGTCGTCTTCGGCGAGGGTCAGGTGGTGCGCGGGCTTGCGTTCATGACCGCGGCGCTGGAGCGGTCGCCGTCCGCGGACAAGCCCTGGATTCGCGGTATGCAGGAACGCGCCTTCTCGCTCGCCGACGAGGCCGACCGGCGCACCGCCATCGCGCTGGCGCAGGACATGCTCGACAAGGGGCTGAACTGAGACTCCGATCTGCCTCGATCTGCCCGGGACCATTGCCAGCAGGCCGCCGCAACAGGCGGCCTTCGCGTTTCCGACGCGCGTCGCATGCCGCACCATGGTCGCGAGTGCCTTGACTGTACGGGAAGCCGCCCGGATTCAACCGGCGGCGGGCGCCGCCACCGGGTGGGATGCCGGTTCGGGGGGCGTCATCCGTTCCGCGGTCGGACAGCCGTCCGACATCCGCTTCCAGCTGGTATTGTTGAGATTGCGTTCACAGCGAGCGAGGTATCGCGACGACGAGCCGACCTGCAGGCACATGACCGTGCCCTCCTTGACCCGCTTGCCGTTGCCTATGCACTCGCAATCCTTGCCCGCCAGCGCAGCCGATCCAGTCAGCAAGACGGCGAGAGCCGTGGCTGCGGTCAACGACGAAACACGGGCTGTCCGGGTCAACATGCCGCATGATGCGCCCGGCCGGCCGTTTTTTCAAGTCCCGCCGCCGCTGCCCGTCAGATGTCGAGGTGCACGAAGACCGGCACATGGTCCGAGGGCCTTTCCCAGCCGCGCACATGCTTCTCGATGCCCGCTGATTTGAGGCGGTTGGCGGCTTCGGGAGAGAGCATCAGGTGGTCGATGCGGATGCCGTTGTCCTTCGGCCAGGCGCCGGCCTGATAGTCCCAGAAGGTATAGACGCCGGTGCGATCGTCGACGGCGCGAATGGAGTCGGTGAAACCGAGATTTTCGAGCCTCCGGAAGGCGTTGCGCGATTCTGGCTGGAACAGCGCGTCGCCGGCCCAGGCGGCCGGGCTGTAGCAGTCGACAGGCTCCGGAATGACATTGAAATCGCCGGCCAGCACCAGCGGCTCCTCCAGCGCGAGGCGATCGGCGGCAAACGCGTTGAGCCGTTCCATCCAGCTGAGCTTGTAGGGGAATTTGGGCGTGTCGATCGGATTGCCGTTGGGCAGATACAGCGAGACGATGCGCACCACGCCGTTCTCTGTCGAGAAGACCGCTTCCATGAAGCGGGCATGCTCGTCGGTGTCGTCGCCGGGCAGGCCGCGCATGACCTCTTCCGGCGTGGCCTTCGACAGGATGGCGACGCCGTTGAAGCCCTTCTGGCCGTGGGTCTCGACGTGATAGCCCAGTGCTTCGATGGCCTCGCGCGGAAAATTCTCGTCCACCGACTTGATCTCCTGCAGGCAGACGACATCGGGATCACTTTCCTTCAGCCAGATGCACAGGTTCTCGATCCGCGCCTTGACGCCATTGATGTTCCAGGTGGCGATTTTCATCCAGGGCGGTCTTTCGGTAAGGCGCGAAGCGGGAGGCCGGGTGGGCCGGTCGGATCAGACGGAGAAGCTGGTGCCGCAGCCGCAGGAGGCCACGGCATTCGGATTGCGGATCTGGAACGACTGGCCCATCAGATTGTCGACAAAGTCGATCTCGGAGCCGGCCATATAGATCAGCGACATCTGGTCGATGAGCACACGGGCGTCATTTTTTTCCAGCACGATGTCGTCATCGGCGGCTGAGCCGGCCAGGTCGAACTTGTAGGAGAAGCCGGAACAGCCACCGCCCTCGACAGAGACGCGCAACGCGGTCTTGTCTTTCTCGCCGGCGAGAATGGCCTTGATGCGGTTTGCTGCGGCATCCGACAGCGTGACTTCGGTGGTGGCGGTCATATGAACTCCTTGCCGGGGTCAAGTTCCGGAGAGACATGTTTCAAATCCTGTGCCTTATAGGTAAGAAGGCGCGGGACGGGCGTCAATGCTTTGGGTCAATGTCGCCCGAATGGCAAGGTGAACGATGACATTCGACGTTTCAAAACTGGGTTTCGGCACCGGATTGCGCGCATCCTATGCGACGGACCCATGGAACAGCCGGGGACGGCTGTTTGCTGAATCGCTCAGCCCGACACGTTCCGAGTTCCAGCGCGACCGTGACCGGATCATTCACACCACCGCCTTCCGCCGGCTCAAGCACAAGACCCAGGTGTTCGTCGCCCATGAGGGCGATCACTACCGCACCCGGTTGACCCACACCATCGAGGTGGCGCAGGTGGCTCGCGCGCTGGCGCGGGCGCTGAGGCTCGACGAGGACCTGGCCGAGGGCGTCGCGCTCGTGCACGATTTCGGCCACACGCCCTTCGGCCATACCGGCGAGGATGCGATGGCCGAGCTGTTCAGGGACCATGGCGGCTTTGATCACAACGCGCAGTCGCTGGCCATCGTCACCAAGCTTGAGCGGCGCTACGCCGAATTCGACGGACTCAATCTGACCTGGGAGACGCTGGAGGGGCTGGTCAAGCACAACGGGCCGCTCACGGACCGGGCGGGGCAGGCGCTCACCGACCCGCACAGGCCCGGCACTTCCACGCCTGTCGCTGTGCCCATCCTGCACTACAACGAATTGCATGATCTGTGGCTGTGGAGCCATGCCAGCCTTGAGGCTCAATGCGCGGCAATCGCCGACGACATTGCCTACAATACCCACGACATCGACGACGGGCTGCGCTCGGGCCTGGTGACCATGGAGATGCTCGAGGAACTTCCGCTGATCACGGGCTTCCTCCGGGAGGTGCGCAATCGGTATCCGGGGCTGGAGGAGCCGCGGCTGATCCACGAGATCATGCGCCGCCAGATCACCGCCATGGTCGAGGATGTCATCGGCGTGGCGCAACGCAACCTCAACGAGATCAGGCCGGAATCGGCCGACGACGTGCGGATGGCCGGAAGGACGATGGCTTGCTTTTCCCCGGAGATGGCCACTGCCGACCGCCAGGTGAAGATGTTCCTTTACCGTCATCTCTACCGCCATCCCGATGTCATGAGGGTGCGGGAGCAGGCGGCGCAGATCATCCGCGATCTTCATGCGGCCTTCATGGCCGATCCCTCGCAGATGGGCGACGCGCGCTGGAGCGCGGAACTGGAGCCGCTCGGCCCGGCGCAACTGGCCCGCCACGTGCGCGACTACCTCGCCGGCATGACCGACACCTATGCAGTGGCCGTGCACAGGCGGCTGTTTGACCACACACCGGATTTGCGATAGGCCAGCGGCCAAATTGCCGCGATCACCTTCGCCGCTGCCAGACAATCCGGATTTCCACCATGAATGTGTTCAAAGATCTTGAGGCGCGTATCAAGACCGCCGTTGAAGCGCTTGAAATCGTAAAGACAAGCGAAGCTTCCATCAATCTTGACCGGATAACCGTGGAGCCGCCGCGCGATTCCTCTCATGGCGACATCGCCTCCAATGTGGCGATGGTGCTGGCCAAGCCGCTGGGGATGAATCCACGCGCCCTGGCCGATATGATCGCCGAGGCCTTTGCCGGAGATCCCGATGTCCTGCACACCACGGTGGCCGGTCCCGGCTTCCTGAACTTCCGAATGTCGGCCGGATACTGGCAGCGCCTGCTGGTCGAAATCTGTGAGGCGGGCACCGATTACGGCCGTTCCGATTTCGGCGCCGGACGCAAGGTCAACGTCGAATTCGTCTCCGCCAATCCCACGGGGCCGATGCATGTCGGCCATTGCCGGGGCGCCGTGGTGGGCGACGCGCTGGCCAATCTGCTCAGCTTCGCCGGCTATGCGGTCGACAAGGAATACTACATCAACGACGCCGGTTCGCAGATCGACGTGCTGGCGAGCTCGGTGTATTTGCGCTACCGCGAGGCGCTGGGCGAGAGCATCGGCGAGATCCCGGCCGGGCTCTATCCGGGAGACTATCTGGTGCCGGTGGGCCAGGCGCTGGCAGCCGAGTATGGCCAGAGGCTGGCCTCGATGCCGGAAGCAGAGCGAATGGAGATCATCAAGGATCGCGCCATTGCCGCGATGATGGACATGATCCGCGACGACCTCAAGGCGCTCAATGTCGTCCACGACGTGTTCTTTTCCGAGCGCACCCTGCATGCCGACGGCGCCACTGCCATCCGCAGGGCGATCAACGATCTCACCTACAAGGGCCATGTCTACAAGGGCAAGCTGCCGCCGCCGAAGGGCCAACTGCCGGAAGACTGGGAAGACCGCGAGCAGACATTGTTCCGCTCCACCGATGTGGGCGACGATATCGACCGGCCGCTGATCAAGTCCGACGGCAGCTATACCTATTTTGCCGCCGACGTCGCCTATTTCCGCGACAAGTTCGAGCGCGGCTATTCCGAGATGATCTATGTGCTTGGCGCCGACCATGGCGGCTATGTCAAGCGGCTGGAAGCCGTGGCCCGTGCGGTGTCCGGCGGCCAGACCAAGCTCACGGTCCTGCTGTGTCAGCTGGTCAAGCTCTATCGCGGCGGCGAACCGGTGCGGATGTCGAAGCGGTCGGGCGATTTCATCACGCTGCGCGAGGTGGTCGAGGAAGTCGGCCGCGATTCGGTGCGCTTCATGATGCTCTACCGCAAGAGTTCCGAGCCGCTCGATTTCGACTTCGCCAAGGTGACCGAGCAGTCCAAGGACAACCCTGTCTTCTATGTGCAATACGCGCATGCGCGCTGCCACTCGGTGATGCGCCAGGCGGTCGAGGTGATTCCCGACATCGACATCTCGGCCGAAACTCTGGCCGCACAGGATTTTGCCGGGCTCACCGACGAAAGCGAGCTGGCGCTGATTGCAAAACTCGCCGAATATCCCCGCCTGATCGATGCGGCGAGCGCAGCACAGGAGCCGCATAAGGTGGCTTTTTACCTCTATGATCTTGCCAGCGCGCTGCACACCCACTGGAACAGAGGCAGAGACACGCCGGAATTACGGTTTGTTAACGATAAAAACCGACAATTGACTTCTGCCAGATTGGGTCTGGTGTACGCTGTTGCATCGGTGCTGAAATCGGGGCTGTCCATTACAGGCACCGACGCTCCACTCGAAATGCGCTGACGTCACCATTTCCCCACATTGCTCTGGCAGGACAACTGCGCGCGAGTATGTGAGTGACCATGTCTGACGACCACAGCAAGAATTACCGGGACGCACCGGGAGACATCGCCGAAGACGATCCGCTTGCCGAGCTGGCCCGGATCATCGGATATGATCGCCCGCGGGATACGCGTCCCCAGGTCGACGCGCCCGACACGGTGCCGGATCTCGACATCTTCGATCTCGAAGCCGAGTTGATGCGCGAGCTCGATCAGACCGGGTTCGAACAGCCGCGGGCAGCCCCCCTCGAAGCGGTTCGCGCCGATCCGGCGGTTGCCGCCGAAGCCGATGGCGCGCGGCAAGCCGAGGATGACGCCGGGGAAGGGGACGCAGTCGCGGCGGCCTATGGCCTGCCCGGAGCCGGCACCCTCGATGCCGGACCGGTGGAGGATATATTCGGCGACGAGGACTTCACACCCGATGTTGACGACGAGACCCGCAATGTGAGTGAGGCCTTCACGCAGGCCGAACCGCGCGCGCTGGATTACCCGACGCCAGAGGATTCTGCAGACGCATGGGAATTGACGCCCGGCGATGCGGGGTTTGCGTCCGAGCCTGATTACGGTGCGTGGAATGACGACGATGATGCCGTCGATCTCGATCTGAACCTCGACCTCGACCTTGATGAAGCGCTCCGGGCACTGGCCGACGCTCCGCCGAGCGGGGATGCGCTTGCATCTGGACCCGAAGAGGACTTCACGCTTGAAGACATCGAGCTGGACAAGGCCGATCGCGAAAAGGTCGCCGGGTTTGCCGACAGGTTCTATGCCGATGACGACGACGTCCTGGCCGACATGGAGCGGGTGTCCCTGCACCGCGAACGGAGCCTTGACGAGGCCGACCATGGCAGTGCACGGGATGTGCCGACCGCTGATCCAGTGCAGGAGCCGCACGGATTCACGGCGGCGGAGGACCAGGGTTATGATTTTCCGGAGGCGGAAACATCCGACGCCGCAGCCGGTGCAGAGTCCGATGCCGATTACGATTTCATTGACGAAGTTCCCTCGCGTCCGGTCGATCGCGCTGATCCGGATCGCGATCTTGACCAGCCGCAGGTGATGGAGAATGCATTCGAGACCGCCGATAGCGCGGCTGAACTGACGACCGAAGAACAATTCCACGGCTGGCAGCCCGACGACCGGGCCGCGGATGCTGTCGCCGACGCTATGGCCCCGGACGCGCCCGAGCTAAAGCCTGCCGGCTTCGCCAGGGAAACGACCAGCCATTATATCGATTTCGAGGACGAACTGGCAGCCGAACTCGATGTCTACCAGCAGGAGCTGGATATCGCCGATGACGATCCTTCGCTGACGGAATCCTATCTGGGCACCGGGGTGCCTGCTGAATCGATCTCGATCGAAACCGCCCAAGATTTGGAGTTTGCCGCCGCCGCCAACGAATTCGTCGAGAATGCGGACGTGCCGGAGGCGATCGCAGAACTGGATGAAGCGGAGCTGGATGCGCGGTTTGCAGCCTGGTCGCCCGCCACGGACGGTCCTGCACGGGACCGGGCGCCGGATGATGATCTTCAGGCTCTTGGGGCGGATTATGTCGCCGAAAACGGCTTCGAGTTCGACCTTGGACCGGAACTCGAGCAGGCGCTGGCCCGCTCGATCGAAGTTTCCGATCGCGAAGTGCCTGCCGGCCTTGCGCCGGAGCTGCTTTCGCATGAGGACGAACCGGACATGGGCGCGGGCGCCGCAGCGGCAGCACCGCTCTCCGGCGCGGATGATGCCACGGCCGATGAACTCGCGGATCTGGACATGTCCGACTTCGACGATCTCTGGTCGGCGGCTCCGGACGCCGAGCCTTCCGGTCTCGAGCCAGTCGGCGTTGAGCCTGACGTGGCCGATCTCGACGCCGACGACTTGAACGAGGATGCCTGGCTGGAGGAGGAGACGGACGAAAACTCCTCCCTGGAGGCAGAGGCAGACCTGGAAGAGCCCCAGCCGGAACAGGTTGATCGCGACGAGATCGCCGATGCATTTGGCGACCTGCTGTCGGAGCCCGACGTCGAGTCCCTGCCAAGCGGCGCTGCGGATCTCCCGCAAGCGGGCGAGAGGCTGATCCAAACCGAGCGTGGCGGCGAGACGGATCTGCCCGCGGCTTCCGCCTGGCTCGGCGTGAATGTGCACGAGCGTTCGGCGCCGACGATCAACGGTCATGATGACGAGACTGATGCGACACCGGCCGGCGAGGGCGGATTCGACCCCGCGGCGCTGTCGGAAGCTGACTACCGCCTCGAGCAGATCGCGGAGTTCGACGTGCCGTCGATTCCCCACGATGACCCGACGCAGGAGACGGACGCGGAAGACGGCTTCGAGGCTGATATCGAACGGGAGTTCGCCCAACTCGTCGATGCGGAACTGCCTGACTCCTATGAGGTCTCGGAGACGGAGATCGCCGAGATGGCGGCATCCGCCGCAGCCTGGCCCGGAGTCGCCAAGGCGTCGGACGAGATCATTCCCGACGACTACTACGATCTCGAGGACAATCTCGAATCAAAGCCGCACGGTGACTATGCGGAAGACGATTTTTCCGTCCGTCATGGCCGGGACCCCGCACACGATATCTACCGTCCTGATCCGGCCGAACCGCTCGATGATCGGGGCAGCCGCGGACCCATGCTGGCGCTGCTGGTGCTGGGCATCGCCGTATTGGGCGGACTGGGCGTCTTCGGCTGGAGCATACTCTCCGGAGACGACGCCGATGGGTCCGGCGGCCCGCGCATCATTCTGGCCGACAAGGAGCCGGTCAAGGTCGTGCCGGAAAATCCCGGGGGTCTCGTGGTGCCGAACCAGGAGAAGGCCGTTTATGAAAAGGTCGATGGTGGCGATGTCTCCAAGCCGACCCAGCCCAGTCTTGTGACCTCGGCCGAGGAGCCGGTGGACGTGGTCCAGCGCACTCTCGATCCCAGTTTCCTTCCGCTCGAGGGCGAGAACGACGCCGAGCCGGAGAAGGCAGAAGACCGTCTGGCGGCCGATGAGACACAGGCGGACGGCGAGCCGGCGGCCGGCAGCGTCGTCGTGGTGCCACGCAAGGTCCGCACGATGGTGGTCCGCCCGGACGGGACCATAGTCGCCCGCGATGAGCCTGATCCGCAGCCTGTAGCCGAAGCGGCGCCAGCCACGGCGACGCCTCCGGTCCAGACCGCCGCCACCGAGCCGCAGGCCGGTGTGGTGGGGCCCGCTGCACCGGCCGCTGCCTCGGTGGAACCTGCGTCCCCGGCCGCCGCCGTGCCCGACACAACGGTCACGGCGCCGGTGCGCGTGGTCACGACACAGCCAATCACCACGCCAGTGGCGGCGCCGGTGCCTGAGGTCCGGCCGTCCGAGCAGGCTGTCAACATCGTCAGCACAGTCAGCGAGAACGGCAATGTCAATGCGCCGGCCGCAGCCCCGGCGGCCCCTCAGGCAGCCGCAGCGCCCGCTGTGGACAATCCCGGCGGATACTACATGCAGATCGCCTCGCAGCCGACACCGGAGGGCGCACAGGCGTCCTACAGCAACCTGTCGGGCCGCTTTGCCAGCGTGATCGGTGGCCGCGGCGTGCAGATCCAGCGAGCCGACATTCCGGGCAAGGGCGTCTACCACCGCGTGCGGATTCCGGCCGGAGGTCGCGACGAGGCCAATGCGCTGTGCGCCCGCTACAAGGCGGCCGGCGGCAGTTGTCTGGTCACCCGCTGACCACGGGCAGGCGTAACACATGAGGGCAGGGGCTGGTCCCCTGCCACCCGTCTACGGCTCGCGGTCATGCCGACATCGGCTTTGCGCAGCGGCAAGGTATGCCGGCCTGTCAAAACAGTCGCAAGCCGCTATCATCGCCGGATGACCGAATCAAAAGCCATCATACTCGGCAGTTCCGGCCTCAGCCTCACCGCTGACGAGCGCGCCTTCTACACCGAGCATCGCCCCTGGGGCTTCATCCTGTTTGGCCGCAACATCGGCGAGCCATCGCAGATCGCCGACCTAGTCGCCGGCATGCGCGATTGCGTCGGCCGTCCTGATGCGCCGGTCCTGATCGACCAGGAAGGCGGCCGAGTGCAGCGCATCCGGCCGCCGATGGCGCCTCACTATCCATCGGGAGCCGATCTCGGCGCGCTCTACGATGCCGATCCCGATGCGGGATTGCGCGCAGCCTGGATCATGTCGCGCCTGCACGCCTTCGACCTGCTGCCCCTCGGAATCAATGTGGACTGCCTACCTGTGCTCGACGTGCCGGAGCCCGGAGCCCACCAGGTGATCGGCAGCCGCGCCTACGGCCTCAGCGCCGCCACCGTGGCGGCCATGGGGGCGGCCGCGGCCGCAGGCCTGAAGGCTGGCGGTCTGCTGCCTGTGATCAAGCACATGCCCGGCCATGGCCGGGCCCGGGCGGACACACACCATGAGCTCCCGGTCGTCGATACCTGCCGCGAGGACTTGTCGGCGCGCGATTTCGCGCCGTTCCGGGAATTGCGCCACGAGGCCATGGCGATGTCCGCGCATGTGGTGTTTTCCGCCCTTGACCCGGACAGCCCGGCGACCACCTCGAAGCGGGTGATTGACGAGGTGATCCGGGGTGAAATCGGTTTTGATGGACTTTTGATGTCGGATGACGTGTCGATGAACGCGCTTTCTGGGGATTGCGCCGCCAGGGCCCGTGCAATTTTCGCCGCGGGATGCGATGTCACCTTGCACTGCAACGGCGATCCCGCCGAAATGGTCGCCGTTGCGGGCGTGGCGCCGCTGCTGTCGGGTGATGCGCTCAGGCGCGCCGAGGCGGTGGAACGGGCTTTTCTTGCGCCCGACGCCAGTGACGAGGCGGCGTTGCGCGCGGAATTCGAGAGCTTGATGGCAACCGCATGAGATAACGGAGGCGGCAGCAGGTGGCAGACACTCAACTCAAACCGGGCAGGCCGGGCGCGCGCGTGCCGATGGAACGGTTGTGGGAAGATGCCTCCGAACGCGCCGTCAGCGACCCGGCGCTGCTGGTTGATCTCGACGGCTTCGAAGGTCCGCTGGATCTGCTTCTCCACCTCGCGCGCACGCAGCGCGTCGACATGGCGAAGATCTCCGTGCTGGCCCTCGCAGAGCAGTATCTGGATTTTGTCGAGAAGGCGCGGGAACTGCGCCTCGAGCTTGCAGCCGACTATCTGGTGATGGCGGCGTGGCTCGCCTTTCTCAAATCGCGGCTGCTGATCCCCCATCCCGCCAAGGGCGACGAGCCGTCCGGCGAGGAGATGGCGGCGCAGCTGGCGTTTCGGCTCAAGCGGCTGGAAGCCATGCGGGAGGTGGCCACCCGGCTGGTGAACCGCAACCGGCTCGGCCGCGACGTGTTTGCGCGCGGCGCGCCGGTGCCGCTGATCATCGACAAGACCTCCATCTTCGATGCCTCGCTCTACGACCTGCTGACCGCCTATGCTTCGCAGCGGCAGCGCCAGTCGCTGTCGCATGTCACCATCGGCCATCGCCGGGTCTGGTCGCTCGCCGACGCGCGGGTGATCCTCAGCCGCATGATCGGAGAACTCAGCGACTGGACTGCGCTGGACCAGTATCTGATCCGCTATCTCTCCGATCCGGAGGAGCGGGCGACCGCAATCGCCAGTTCCTTTGCCGCTTCGCTGGAAATGGTGCGTGAGGGGCGGCTCGAGATCCGGCAGGACGGGGCGTTTCAGCCGATCTACATGCGACGCGGAGCCAATCAGGCAGCAACATCGGGGAGCACCGCAGCATGACAATGGATCCAGCCCGCGCTCAATCGATGTCCGATCACCATGCGAAGTCCGACGAGCATGCAGACCTGGAGGGCGCAGCCATGGGGAAAGGTGAGAGCGGAGCGATGGAAGCGCTTAACGAGCACCGGCTGCGTGAAGCCGAACGCATCGCCGAAGCTCTGGTGTTCGCCTCGGCCACCCCGATACCGGGCAAGGCCATCGCCGAAAAGCTGCCCCAGGGCGTCGACGTCTCGGCGGTCATGGAACAACTGTCCCGGTCCTATGCCCAGCGCGGCGTCAATCTGGTCCGCGTCGGCGACGCCTGGGCGTTTCGCACCGCTGCCGATCTCTCGTTTCTGATCCGCAAGGACGAGACCGAGGTGCGCAAGCTCTCCCGCGCGGGCCTCGAGGTAATGGCCATCATTGCCTACCACCAGCCTGTGACGCGCGCCGAGATCGAGGATGTGCGCGGCGTCGCCACGTCCCGCGGAACGCTCGATGTGCTGCTCGAGTCGGGATGGGTGAGGATG
Organism: Hoeflea marina; assembly: GCF_003182275.1. Lineage (GTDB taxonomy): Bacteria > Pseudomonadota > Alphaproteobacteria > Rhizobiales > Rhizobiaceae > Hoeflea > Hoeflea marina. The sequence continues at coordinate 986,394 of NZ_QGTR01000001.1, read as the reverse complement.
CGTGGCCGCCGGCGCACGCCGGGGCGTCCGGTCACCTATGGAACGACGCCGGCATTTCTCGATCATTTCGGCCTTGAGGAACTGCGCGATCTCCCCGGCATGGAAGAGCTCAAGGGCGCGGGGCTCCTCTCCAGCCGGATCCCGTCGAGCTTCCAGGTGCCGCAGCCGCCGGCCAATGACGACCTCGCCGAGGACGAGGATCCCATCACCCAGATGGATCTCGAGGAACTCGGGCTCTTGACTCCCATGGGTGAAGCGGACGACTAAACGTCCGGTCCGGACCGCAACCTTCACTGCGCGGGTCGCGGAGGCCGCGAACGGAAGCTCGGACAAAAGGTCAATTGACGGTGCAGGAACAAAAAAGGCCGGCGATGGAACGCAGGACGGCTGGTGTCACATTTGCCGCCCGGCTGGCCTTCGAGGATATCCGCCATGCCTATGGCGAGAACCAGACTCTGCGCGGCGTGACGCTGACAGCGGAGCCCGGGGAGGTCCTGTGCCTGCTGGGTCCTTCGGGGTCCGGCAAGACGACGCTGCTCAGGATCGCCGCAGGAATCGAACGGCAGGCATCGGGCCGGCTGTTGCTCAACGACCGCGAGATCGCCGGGCCGGGAGGGTATCTGCCACCGGAACGACGCGGCATCGGGCTCATGTTCCAGGATTTTGCGCTGTTTCCGCATCTGACGATTCTCGACAATGTCCGCTTCGGGCTGACGGCGTTGTCGAGGGCGGACGGCCGCCGCGAGGCGATGGCAGCGCTCGACCGGGTCGGCATGGCCCATTACGCCGACAATTTTCCCCATGCGCTCTCGGGCGGCGAGCAGCAGCGGGTGGCGCTGGCCCGCGCGCTGGCGCCGAGGCCAGCGGTGCTGCTGATGGACGAACCGTTCTCGGGGCTCGACTCGCGGCTCAAGGACAGCGTCCGCGCCGAGACGCTGGCCATTCTGCGCGAGGCCCGCGCCACCGCCATCGTCGTCACCCATGACGCCGAGGAAGCCATGCGCATGGGCGACCGCATCGCGCTGCTGCGCGACGGCCTGCTGGTGCAGGTGGGGACGGCGGAAGATCTCTATCACCGACCGACCAGCCTGTTTGCGGCAGGATTCTTCTCGGAGATCAACGTGTTCGAGGCCGCGGTCGCCAACGGTCATGCCGACACGCCGCTCGGACCGGTACCGACCCCAGACCTGCGGGAGGGGACTTTAGTCTCGGTTGCCATCAGACTGCCGGGCGTGGTGATTTCGGAGTCCGGCGCGGGAGTGCCGGCGCGCATAGTGGCGCGGAGATTTCTCGGAGTGGAGGAACTGGTCACAGTGGCCGTCCCCGGCGGCGGCAGTTCGGTCGATGCGCGCATCCGTGCCGGCCAATTGCGCCATGGAGCCCGGGATGTTTCGCTCACGGTGAACGAGCGGGACATTTTGGTGTTTGAAAATTCGGGGCAAACAGCCTAGATCAAAGTCGGAATTGAACAGGAGAGTATTATGGGTTCATTTAGCATCTGGCATTGGCTGATCGTTCTGGTGGTCGTGCTGCTGCTTTTCGGCCGCGGCAAGATCCCCGAACTGATGGGTGACGTGGCTAAGGGCATCAAGAGCTTCAAGAAGGGCATGTCCGAAGAGGATGCTGCCGCCAACGAGCCAAAGACTGTTGATCTCAAGGCCGACAACAGCATGGACAGCAAGCAAAACAGCGAGAACAAGGATCGCGGTTGATCCAGTGCGGCGGCGGCATGCGTGCGGGATTGATTGATCCCGTACGCTATTTCGCCATTTTCGCATTGTGAAGCTGAGTGCGGGCAATGTCATGACCGTGCCTTTCCCTGGGTCTGAGGAGACGCTTTGATGTTTGACGTCGGTTGGCCGGAGCTCCTGGTCATCGCCATCGTGCTGATCGTCGTGGTGGGTCCCAAGGACCTGCCGCCGATGCTTCGCGCTTTCGGCAGGACCACCAAGAAACTGCGCGGCATGGCCAATGAATTCCGCGGGCAGTTCGACGAGGTGTTGCGCGAAGCTGAACTCGACGACGTCAAGAAGACGCTGACCGAGGCACGCAAGCTCAATCCGATCCAGACCATCCGCGATGCGGTCAATCCGCTGAAGTCGACCGGCGAGCAGATCAAGTCAGATCTGGAAAAGACCATCAACGCAAACCCGACGAAGACCACGGATTCCGAGGTCGAGGCGCCAGCTGTGCCCAAGGTCGACATCCCGCCGTCTTCGATGAAGCTGGGCGACGGCCCTCCGACCGTGCCCGCGCCGTGGACCCCGAAGTCCGCCTCCGCACCGGTGACGGCCGACGAGCCGGCGATCCCGGCCAAGGCCGGCAAGGCTCCGGGCAAGGCCGCAGCAAAGCCCGCAGCAAAGCCCGCGAGCGAAAAAGCTGCGGCAACATCTGCGGCAAAGGCCCCGGCCGCTGCGCCGGCGAAGGCAAAGACTGCTGCTGCAAAGCCTGCATCGGTAACCGCTCCGGCGCCCGCAGGGCCCACCGTTGCCGCGAAGGCGGCAGCCCGGCCGGCGGCCAAGGCAGCCTCGGCGCCTGCCAAGCCCACACCGGCCAGGCCGGCCGCAAAGCCGGCAGCGGCGAAAACCACGACCTCCAAGGCGGCTAAAACCCCGAAAGATCAGGCATGAGCGGCGATATCGAAGACACACCACAGCCGCTGATCGCGCATCTCATTGAACTGCGCAATCGACTGATGTGGGCGATCGGCGGGTTCATGATCGCCTTCATCGTCTGCTTCATGTTTGCCAAGCAGCTGTTCAACGTGCTGGTGCAACCCTTTATCTGGGCGGTCGGCTGGTCGGGAATTGCCAGCCGCAAGATCGAGCTGATCTACACGGCACCGCAGGAGTTCTTCTTCACCCAGGTCAAGATCGGCATGTTCGGTGGCCTCGTGCTGGCGTTTCCGCTGATCGCCGCGCAGCTCTACAAGTTCGTCGCGCCGGGCCTGTACAAGAACGAGCGTTCCGCCTTTCTGCCGTTCCTGGTGGCGTCGCCGATCCTGTTCATGCTGGGTGCCGCGCTGGTCTATTTCTTCTTCACGCCGATGGTCATGCTGTTCTTCCTGTCGATGGAGCAGCAGGGCGGCAACGGCGAGGCCTCGATCCAGCTGCTGCCGAAGGTTTCGGAGTATCTCGGCCTGATCATGACGCTGATCTTCGCCTTCGGTCTGGTGTTCCAGCTGCCGGTGGTGACGACGCTGATGGCGCGGGCCGGCCTGGTGACGTCCGCCGGCTTGGCTGACAAGCGCAAATACGCAATTGTCGCGGCTTTTATCGCCGCCGCCATCCTGACGCCGCCCGATCCGGTGTCCCAGATCGGACTTGCGCTGCCAACCATCCTTCTTTACGAGATTGGCATCTATTGCGCCCGATTTGTGGAGCGTCAACGCGCCCAAGCCAAGGCCGGAGCCGCGGTTGGCGAAGCGGAGACTGCCGCACCGGTCACGCCCGACGACAAGCCCGCCGCCTGACTGGCGGCGGTCGCGGGCCTCCGACCGGATTTCGCTCCCGGTCTGGTGCAAGCCTCACACATGCCCGGGACACGCCAAAATGCTTGACATCAAATGGATCCGCGACAACGCCGACCTGCTCGACGCCGCGCTGGCCATGCGCTTCGCGCCGGCCCAGGCGCAGGCGCTGATCGCCGAGGACGAGGCCCGACGCGGCCTGGTGCAGAGGCTGCAGGAGATGCAGTCACGCCGCAATGCGGCCTCCAAGGAGATCGGCGCAGCCATGGCTGCCAATGATCCGGCCCGCGCCGACGCGCTCAAGGCTGAAGTCGCCGAGATCAAGGCCAACATGCAGGCCGTCGAGGAAGCCTCGAAACAGGCCGATGCGGACATGCTCGACAAGCTGTCGCGGCTGCCCAACATTCCGCTCGAAGGCGTTCCCGTCGGCGATGACGAAACCGGCAATCGCGAAGAGCGCAAGGTCGGCGACAAGCCGTCCTGGACCCACACGCCGATGGAGCACTACGAGATCGGCGAGCAGCTGGGCTATCTGGATTTCGAGGCGGCGGCGAAGATTTCAGGCGCCCGCTTCACCGTGGTCAGGGGGCCGCTCGCCCGGCTCGAGCGCGCGCTCGGCCAGTTCATGCTTGATCTTCACACCGAGGAGCACGGCTACACCGAGGTCAACCCGCCGCTGATGGTGCGCGACGAGGCGATGTTCGGAACCGGGCAACTCCCCAAATTCGGCGAGGACCTGTTCCGCACCACCGATGGCCGCTGGCTGATCCCGACGGCGGAGGTGCCGCTGACCAACATGGTGCGCGAGCAGATTCTCGAACATTCCGTGCTGCCGCTGCGGTTCACCGCTCTGACGCCGTGCTTCCGCTCGGAGGCGGGCTCCGCAGGTCGCGACACGCGCGGCATGCTGCGCCAGCACCAGTTCATGAAATGCGAGATGGTCTCGATCACTGACGCCGACAGCTCGGTCGCCGAGCACGAGCGGATGACAGCCTGCGCCGAAGAGGTGCTCAAGCGCCTCGGCCTGCACTACCGGGTGATGACGCTGTGCACAGGCGACATGGGGTTCGGCGCGCGCAAGACCTATGACATCGAAGTCTGGCTGCCGGGGCAGGACACCTATCGCGAGATTTCCTCGGTCTCGGTCTGCGGCGATTTCCAGGGCCGGCGCATGAATGCGCGCTATCGCGATCCCGCCGACAAGGCGACACGCTTCGTCCACACGCTGAACGGCTCGGGCATCGCCGTCGGCCGCGCGATGATCGCGGTAATGGAAAATTACCTCAACGCCGATGGATCGATCACCGTGCCCGATGTGCTCGTTTCCTATATGGGCGGGCTCACACGAATTGAAAAAGCGGCCTGATTGCCGCTCCGGAAAGGGTCTCGCATGCGCATTCTGCTCACCAATGACGACGGCATCCACGCCGAGGGTCTCGCCGTGCTGGAACGGATCGCGCGGACGCTTTCCGACGATGTCTGGATCGTGGCGCCCGAAACCGACCAGAGCGGGTTGGCTCATTCGCTGACGCTCTCCGAGCCGCTGCGGCTCAGGAAGGTCGGCGAGAAGCATTACGCGCTGCGCGGCACGCCGACCGACTGCGTCATCATGGCGGTCAAGAGCCTGATGGATCCGGCGCCGGACCTCGTGCTTTCGGGCGTCAATTCGGGCCAGAACGTCGCCGATGACGTGACCTATTCCGGCACGGTTGCGGGGGCCATGGAGGGCACTTTGCTCGGCATCCGCTCGATCGCGATCTCGCAGGCCTACCGCCACGAGGATGTCGGCCGGGCGATGCCCTGGGAGGTGGTGGAGACGCTGGCGCCTGAACTTCTCAGCAAGCTCATCGAGGTGGAGATGCCGAAGGGCTCGCTGATCAACATCAATTTCCCCAACTGCCCTCCGGATGAGGTCAAGGGGGTGACCGTCACCGAGCAGGGACAGATGACCCATGGTCTGTCGATCGAGGAACGCAAGGACGGCCGGGGGTTTCCGTATTTCTGGCTCAAGTTCGGCCGCCGCGACTTTTCGCCGGAAGCCAACAGTGACATCCGTGCCGTGACCGGCGGCTACATTTCGGTCACGCCGCTGAAGATGGACCTGACGGATCACCTGCTGCAGGCGCGGTTGAGCCAGGCGCTTGCCGTTGACTGACGGCTCGGCGGGCGCAGTTGAAGCAGGAAACGGGGAGTGGATGTGAACGCGCGGTTGATGGAGAAGGAGGGCTTTGCGGGACTGCTGCTGCGTTTGCGCGGCGAGGGCATCACCGACAAGATGCTGTTGACTGCCATGGAGCAGACGCCGCGCACCCTGTTCCTCTCCGCCGCCCATGCGCATGCCGCCTATTCCGACCGGCTGTTGCCGATCGACTGCGGCGGATTTGCCGAAGGCGGTGACCTTGTGGCTCGACTCCTTTCGCTTGCCGACATCAAGCCGGGCCAGCGGGTGCTGGATGTGGGCACAGGGAGCGGCTTCCTGGGCGCTGTCGCCGGCCGTATGGCCGAGCGGGTGCTGACGATCGACCGCTACAGGACGCTCACGCAACTGGCCCAGCAGCGCTTCCAGCATCTCGGCCTGAGCAATGTGATTGCCCGCCATGCCGATGGCAACAAGGCTGTCTCGGGCGAGGGCATGTTCGACCGCATCATCGTCACCGCCTCGTTCGACGCCATGCCGCGCCACTATGTCGACTGTCTGGCCGCGGGCGGCATCATGCTGGCGCCCATCATCGGCGCCGACGGCATCACCCGCCTGTGCCGGCTGCTCAAGATCGGCAGCCGCTTCGAGCGTGAAGACCTGTTCCCGGTGCCCTACAGCCGGATGATCCCCGGCCTTGCCGCAGCTCTCTGATTCTGCCGCAGGCCAACGACGAGCCTGCGCGCATCGATCCGCGGCCGAAAGTTGCCGGTGAAGATGCAGGAGGGCCTTCCTCGGACCCTGAACGGCTCCGCCTGGTGCCCTTTACGCCAAACCTTCCATCATTTTTCCGCTTTTAACCGACCGGTAACACTAACGCGCTTTAATCATGACAGTTGGTTTTGCGTTGATTGGTAGGTTGTGTCATGCGTCACAGAGTGTCTCAAGTATCCGGCAGGTCGGCAATCCGGCTTATCGCCATTGCGCTGCTGGCCGGGACCGCCGCAGGCTGCAGTTCCGATGTCAGCCGGTTCATGTCGCAGGGAACCGATGGTATCACCACAGCTTCGGTGCCTGCGCCCGAGTCCACGCGGCTTGCGCCCGTAGGCTCCATACCGAATTCGGGCGGGCAGTACGCCGCGCCGCAGTCGGTGTCCCAGGCCTATCCGGGTGATGTGCAATCGTCGTCCCGGACCGGCGCTTATGATCCGGCTTCGACCGGTTCGGTGGCGCGGACTGTCTCGTCTTCCGACAATCTGCTCGGGAGCCAGCGGCAGGTGGCGCGCGGGCAACTGCCGGCCGTCAGCCGGATGCCTGCAACCGTGGTTGGCTCCTCCGACCGCAATTCGCCGGACCTGACAACCGCATCGATTGCCCAGCCGCGGGCAGCCGTGCCGTCATCGGCCGTACGCCAGAAGCCCGTCAGCGTTCCGCATGTGGCCGGCACTCCGCAGCAGCCGTTCCCGGGCGATGTCGCCGGCAATACCCTGGCGCCGGATCCGATCATCACTGGGACGGCGCCGCGCACCGCCGGCTGGAATGCGACGGGCGGCTCCCGGATCACGCTAGGGGAGGGCGAGACCGTCAGCAGCGTCTCGCGCCGTTACGGCGTTCCCATCAACGAGATCATGAAGGCAAACGGCCTCGCCGATGCCTCGAAGGTGCGTGCGGGCCAGCAGCTGCTGATCCCGGTCTACGTCTACGGTTCGTCCAAGTCTGCCCAGGGCCAGACGCCGGCCAATCCGACAGCGCCCAATCGCGCCCCGGCCCAGGACGTGGCCGTGCTGCCCACACTCCCGACCCAGCGGGATGCGAAGCCGACCTCCACGGCGAGCGCCGCCAATGCAACGCCAAAGCAGGCCGCGGGTGTCCACGTGGTGCAATCGGGCGACACGCTGACCAAGATCGCCAATGCAAACGGCGTGAGTATCGATGCGCTGAAGGCCGCCAACGGGCTGACCACGGCATCGATCCGCATCGGCCAGAAGCTCAACATCCCGGGCGGCTCTTCGACCGGGACCGCGCCCGATCCGGTGCAGACAGCGTCGGTCAAGCCGTCGGTGCAGGCTGCCGCGTCGACCGCTCCCGCACCGAAAGTCTACACCGCCCCGGCTGCATCAGCGGGCAAGGACAAGCTGACGGAAACCGCCAAGGCGGTCTCCGCCGAGGCCCCGGCCGGCACCGGCATCGGCAAGCTTCGCTGGCCCGGCCGCGGTCAGGTGATCACCGGTTTTGCCAAGTCCGAGGACGGCCGACGCAATGACGGCATCGATATCTCGATGCCGGTGGGCACCGCCGTCAAGGCAGCCGAGAACGGCGTGGTGATCTATTCCGGCGATGGTCTCAAGGAATACGGCAACACCGTGCTGATCCGTCATGACAACGGCCTGGTCACCGTCTACGCCCATGCCGAAAGCCTGAAGGTCAACCGCGGCGACAAGGTCCAGCGCGGCCAGACGATCGCCAGTTCCGGCATGAGCGGAGTGGCCAAGACGCCACGGCTGCATTTTGAAGTGCGCAAGGACGCCACTCCGGTCGATCCGTCCAGCTTTCTCGAATAGTCCGCCCCTCCAGGCGAAAGAAAAGGCCCGCGGGACATCCCCGCGGGCCTTTGCCGTTCACCGGAGCCTGCGACCGCGCCGCGATCAGATGACGCGGCCCAGCCGCCCGGCCAGATCCTGGACGAACTGCCAAGCGACGCGGCCGGAGCGGGAACCGCGGGTGGTCGACCACTCCAGCGCCTCGGCGCGCAGGGCATCCGCCTGGATATCGAGGCCGTAATGCGCGGCGTAGCCGCCGACCATCGCGAGATAGTCGTCCTGGCTGCACTTGTGGAATCCGAGCCACAGGCCGAAGCGATCAGACAGCGACACCTTCTCCTCGACGGCTTCGTGTGGGTTGATTGCGGTGGAGCGTTCGTTCTCGATCATGTCGCGCGGCAGGAGGTGCCGCCGGTTCGAAGTGGCATAGAGGATGACATTGTCGGGCCGACCCTCAATGCCGCCGTCCAGCGCGGCCTTCAGCGACTTGTAGCTTGTGTCGTCATGATCGAAGGAGAGATCGTCGCAGAACAGGATGAAGCGGGCCCCGGTGCTGCGGAGAATCGTCATCAGTTGCGGCAGGCTGTCGATGTCCTCCCTGTGGATCTCCACCAGCTTCAACGGAGCGGCGAGACCGTCGGATCCGAGCAGTGCCGCGTGCACGGACTTGACAAGCGACGATTTGCCCATGCCGCGCGCGCCCCACAGCAGGACGTTGTTGGCCGAAAACCCTCGGGCGAAGCGCGTGGTGTTGTCGATGAGGATGTCGCGGACATGGTCGACGCCGCGGATGAGCGAGATATCGATCCGGTTCGGCCTGTTGACCGGCTGCAGGTGCCCCGATGCCGCTTCCCATACAAAGCAGTCGGCGGCTCCGGTGTCATTGACCACGGGAGCGGGACCGGCGAGGCGTTCCATGGCCGCGGCCAGACGGCTCAATTCAGTCAGGATCTGGCGGCTGGTGTCATCGTTCATGGCTGTCGGTATCCCGGGTTGCTGCTCGATGCGGATTGGCAGGAAGTGGCGGTAGCATGCCGCAGCATCACGGAAAAGCGGGATTTGTCGGGAAATAGCCGCGGGCGCGCTTAGGTTTGCGTTGCAATCGGCGGTCTTGCCACTATATTCCGCTCAAATCCTGGCTCCCCTTTCGGGTCGCCGTCCACTCAGGAGTTCTTGTATGTTTGTTACCCCGGCTCATGCCCAATCTGCGCTCGGCGCTGGCGGCGGCGGCGACGTGATCATGTCGATTCTGCCGTTCCTGCTGATCTTCGTGATCATGTATTTTCTCATCATCCGTCCGCAGCGCACGGCACAGAAGAAGCGGGTGGAAATGCTCAACGCGGTGCGCCGCGGCGACCAGGTGATCCTGGGCGGCGGCATCACCGGCAAGGTGTCGAAGGTCATCGACGACGCAGAACTCGAAGTCGAAATCGCCGAGGGCGTCAAGGTTCGCGTGTTGCGCAGCCTGCTCGCCGACGTCCGCTCCAAGAGCGAGCCGGTCAAGGAATAGTCCCAACAGGCGGACGGGATTTCCTCGTCCGCCATTCCCGGCCCGCTTCAAGCCCGGCTGGATGATCCGAGAGCGCCATGCTGTATTTTTCCCGATGGAAAACCACCCTCATCTGGCTTGCGGTTCTCGCCGGTGTGGTCTTTGCCTTCCCGAACCTCCTCAGCCAGGACCAGGTTGGCAAACTGCCGGAATTCCTGCCGTCAAAGAAGATGACTCTGGGACTTGACCTGCAGGGCGGATCCCACATCCTTTTGCAGATCGACCGCGAGGACATCATCAAGGACCGGCTCGCGAGCACCAGCGACGAGGTCCGCGGGATCCTGCGCGATGCCGGCATCGGCTATACCGGCCTTTCGGGCTCGGGGCAGGCGGTCCAGGTCCGAATTCGCGACACTGCCAAGATAGAGGAAGCCAAGACGCTGCTCAACGTGCTGACGCAGCCTGTCAATGCCGGCCTGTTCGGCGGCGGCAACCTGACGGAAGCGACGCTCGAGGAGACCCAGCCGGGTGTGTTGCGCGTCCTCCTGTCCGACGACGGGATCGATTACCGGGTCTCGTCGGCCGTGGCCCAGTCGATCGAGGTGGTTCGCCGCCGCGTCGACGAGCTCGGTACGACGGAGCCGTCGATCCAGCGGCAGGGCACCGACCGCATTCTGGTTCAGGTTCCCGGCCTCGGCGATCCGCAGAGGCTGAAGGATCTTCTCAACCAGACGGCCAAGCTGACCTTCCGCATGGTCGATACCGACATGCCGGTCCAGGAGGCGATGAACGGCCGCCCGCCGGCCGGATCGGAAGTGCTTTATTCCAAGGATGATCCGCCGGTTCCCTACCTGGTCAAGCGCCAGGTGGAAGTCTCCGGAGAAAACCTCGTCGACGCGCAGGCCGGCTTCGACCAGCGCAACAACGAACCGATCGTCAGCTTCAAGTTCGACACCAAGGGTGGCCAGCGCTTCGGCCAGATCACCCAGCAGAACGTCAACAGGCCGTTCGCCATCGTGCTCGACAACCAGGTGCTGTCGGCACCGGTGATCCGGGAGCCGATCCTCGGTGGATCCGGACAGATTTCCGGCAGCTTCAGCGTCGAGGGCGCCAATGACCTGGCGATCCTGCTGCGCGCCGGCGCGCTGCCGGCGACCCTGACGGTGATTGAGGAACGGACCGTCGGACCGGGCCTGGGCGCGGATTCGATTGCCGCCGGCGAAATCGCAGGCATCATCGGCGCGCTCCTGGTGGTGGGCTTCATGTTCGTCGCCTACGGCCTGCTCGGCTTCATCGCCAACCTGGCGCTCGTTGCCAACGTGACGATGATCATCGCGGTGCTCACCATTCTCGGAGCGACGCTGACCTTGCCCGGCATCGCCGGCATCGTGCTCACCGTCGGCATGGCGGTGGATTCCAACGTGCTGATCTATGAGCGCATCCGCGAGGAGTACCGCAACGGGCGCTCGCTGATCCAGGCCATCGACGCCGGGTTCAGCCGCGCCTTTGCCACCATTCTTGATGCCAACGTCACCACACTGATCGCTGCCGTCATCCTGTTCTATCTCGGGACCGGCCCGGTGCGCGGCTTCGCTATCACGCTGGCTATCGGCATTGTCACCACCGTGTTCACCGCCTTCACCTTCACGCGCTGGATGGTGGCGGAGTGGGTGCGCCGGAGGCGTCCGAAGAAGCTGCCCGGCGGACTGCTCGATTCGCTCGTGCGCGATTTCGGCATCCGTTTCATGGGACTGCGCCGTTTCACATTCATGTTCTCCGCAGTGACATCGATCGCGGCCATGGTGCTGTTTGCGACCCTGAACATGAATTACGGCATCGATTTCAAGGGCGGCTCGATGATCGAGCTGAAGGCGAAGGATGGTGCCGCTGACATCAGCGATATCCGCGCGCGCCTGTCCGAGCTCAATCTCGGCGAGGTGCAGGTGCAGGAATTCGGCAGCCCGAGCGAGGTGCTGGTCCGCATCCAGGCGCAGGGCGGCGGTGAGAATGCGGAACAGACCGTCATCACCAATATCCGCGGCGAACTGGAGGATACCTACGAGTTCCGCCGGGTCGAGGTGGTGGGTCCGACCGTGTCCGGAGAACTGGCCAAGGCTGGCACTCTGGCCGTGATTGCCGCGCTGATGGCGATCCTGGTCTATATCTGGTTCCGCTTCGAGTGGCAGTTCGCGCTCGGCGCCATCATCGCCACCGTGCACGACGTCGTGCTGACCATCGGTGTCTTCGTCATCTCCGGATTTGAGTTCAACCTGACTTCGATCGCGGCGGTGCTGACCATTGTCGGCTATTCGCTCAACGACACCGTGGTGGTCTACGATCGGGTTCGCGAAAACCTGCGACGCTACAAGAAGATGCCGTTGCCGAAACTGCTCGACCTGTCGATCAACCAGACTCTGTCGCGCACGATCCTGACCTCGTTCACCACCGTTCTGGCGCTCCTTGCGCTGTTCATCTTCGGCGGCGAGGTCATTCGGTCGTTCACCTTCGCCATGATCTTCGGCGTGCTTGTCGGCACCTACTCGTCGATCTTCATCGCTGCCCCGGTGCTGATCCTGTTCAAGCTTCGCTCGGACAGTTTCCGCAAGGATCCGGGCGTGGCGGAGGAGACGGACGGGACACAGGTTGTCGAGACGGGCGTTGCCGGCAAAAGCGTCGTCTAGGAATGGCGCGCGGGATCGAAATCCGGCAGGCGCATTTCCCCGGCCGGGCCCCGATCGATGCCTACGGCAATGGCGGCTTCCGGTTTGCCGATATGTCGCACCGGGGCTCGATCCTTTGCCTGCCCGCGGGCATTCATGGCTGGGAGGTGACAGACGCTTCGGCGCTTGACCTTGAAGATTTCCGCCGCGTGCTCGACGCGGCGGGAGAGATCGAATTCCTGCTGGTGGGCACGGGGACGTCGATCGTCCAGATTCCAAAGCCGATCCGTGCCGAATTGCGCGCCCGCAACATATCCTCAGACCCGATGGGCACCGGCGCGGCGGTGCGCACCTACAATGTGATGCTGGCCGAATCTCGCGCCGTCGCCGCCGCGCTGATCGCGGTCTGAGGGCCGATGGTGCCGCACGCATCTGCCGAAGCTGGGATTTCCGACTGGACGCGGTCTCTGTCGGCGCTCCGCGAAGCCGATCGCGACCGCTATCTGTCGCTGTTGCTGATGCCGGAATCCGCGCGCGCAGACATCGCCGCGCTCTATCTCTTCAATGCGGAAGTCGCTGCCGTTCGAGATCGGGTCCGTGAGTCGCTGCCGGGGGAGATCCGGCTGCAATGGTGGCGTGACGTGATCTCGGGGGAGAGGGCGATCGAGGCGGTCAACCACCCGGTCGCGGCATCGTTGCTGCGAAGCATCGCGACAAGGCAATTGCCGACCGCACCGTTGATGGCGCTGTGCGATGCCCATGTTTTCGACCTTTACGATGATCCGATGCCCGATCGCGGCAGTTATGAGGGCTATGCCGGCGAAACGGCGGCGGCGATGATCCAGCTCACCTCGGTCGTCCTCGATCCGGCGGCTTCGTCCGAATCGGCCATCGCGGCGGGCCACGCAGGAGTGGCGCACGCGGTTGCCGGTCATCTGATGCTGCTGCCGCAGCACCGGGCGCGCGGCCAGGTGTTTGTTCCCGGCGACATTCTCGCGGCGACCGGACTTGACCGCGATGCCTTCCTCGCCGGCGACGACAGGGCGGCAGTCGCCGCGGCGCTTTCGGCCTTCGTCGCGCTCGGACGCGAGCATCTGGGCAAGGCCCGCGCCGCGATGGCGCCCTTGCCGCCCAGCCTCCGCGCCGCCTTCATTCCGGCGGCAATCGCAGCCCCGGTGCTTGACCGTGCTGGGCGGCTTGGCGCGGATTGCCTCACAAGGCCTCCGCAACCGCCGCAATGGCTCAGGCAATGGCGGCTCTGGCGCGTCAGCCGCGGCGGCGCACTCTGAGTCGCGTGCCGATTCGATCTCCCGGCGGAAAATCGAACCTGAAGCAGTCCTCGCGCGTTGGCTGTGATGCCGGTCCCCGATGGGGTGGGCGATCGGCGAATGTGGGCGCGGAGGCGTCCGGGGTCGACTCACCGCAGCCGGTGTCATTGGGGACCGGCCGCAAGCCTGGAGACATGCCATGCCACGCAGATCCGCCGCATCACTCGCCGCCGCCGCAATGCTCGCCCTTTCGGGCTCCGCCCACGCCTTCGTGCAGGCCGACCTCGACAAGCTCGAGACCACAGGCTCCTGTGTGGATTGCGACCTTTCCGGCGCCATGCTGACAGGTAAGGTCAAGCCTCAGGCCGACCTCTCGGGCGCCAACCTGACAGATGCCTTCTTCGAAGAGGAGGATCTGACAGGTGTGAAGCTCTGCAACACCATCATGGCCGACGGCAGGACCGACAACCGCGACTGCTGACCAGGCGGGACGCCCATCCCCATCTGCTGCCGGCGTGCCTCTGCCGCAGCCGCGGCTTGTTTTTCTGACAGCCGCGCGGCATAGTTTGCCGGGATGACGCGGATCAGTCTCGCGTCAAGGGAGAACGGCATGAGTCTGGGCCTGCTGGTGATGGTGGTGGTCCTCGGCATCGGCTTGGTGGTGGCCGCAGTGCACTATTCCGGTGGTTCGCTTGCCCGCGACGACCGGGATCCCGGCACTGCCATTCTCGAGTTCGGCAGGGCCTACCCGACCGAGGCGATCCGTTCGGTGATCCTGACGGAGACCGGCGATGCAGCGTTCCTGCGTTTGGCCGACGGCCGCACCGGTTTCCTGCAGACGATGGGCAAGCACTATGTGGCGCGCATCATCGACCCTGCCTATGTGACGGCCAAGCCCCTCGACCGCGGTCACGGCATGACCATCATGTTCCGCGAATCCACACTCAAGGGTGGCGACTACAGGTTCCGCTCTGCCAAGGACGCGGCCGAAGTGTCGCTCTGGCTGGTGGAGTCCTTTGTCGTGGCCGGACGCGAGGTGGAGGAAAGGGCAGGGCAGGGCAATGGGTGACATCCGGTTTCCCGACGTCACGCAACTGGCGATTCCCTTCTTCGTCGCGGCCATGCTGCTCGAACTGGCGGTCATCCGCTATTTCCGTCGGCGCGGCGACTACGAGACCCGCGACACGCTGACCTCGCTGCTGATGGGAACCGGCAATGTCGTGTCCGGCATCCTGCTCGGCTTCATCGCCTTCGGCGTGCTGATGTGGGCCTGGCAGTTCCGGCTGTTCGACCTTGGCACATCCTGGCCGGTGATCGTGCTCTGCTTCATTCTCGATGACCTGCGCTACTACTGGTATCACCGCATCGCCCATCGCTCGCGCTGGGTCTGGGCCGAGCACGTCACGCATCATTCCTCGCAGCATTACAACCTGTCGACCGCGCTGCGCCAGAGCTGGACGGGGACGCTGACCGGGATGTTCATCCTGCGCATCCCGCTGGCGCTCCTCGGATTCCATCCGCTGCTCCTGGCCTTTGTCGGCGGTCTCAACCTTGTCTATCAGTTCTGGATCCACACCGAGGCGATCGGCCGGATGTGGAAGCCGATCGAGCTGATCTTCAACACGCCGTCTCACCACCGGGTGCACCACGCCACCAACCCGCGCTATCTCGACGCCAATTTCGCCGGGACGCTGATCGTCTGGGACCGCATGTTCGGAACCTTCGTACCCGAGCTCGACGAGGACCTGCCGCGCTACGGCATCGTGCGCAACATCGGCACCTTCAATCCGATTCGTGTCGCCTTCCACGAATGGATCGACATGTTCAAGGACGCGTTCCAGCCCGGGCTGAGCCTGCGCCAGCGCATCGGCTATCTGTTCGCGCCGCCGGGCTGGAGCCATGACGGCTCGCGGCTCAACAGCGCCGAACTGAAGGCCGAATATGTCGGCCTTCACCCCGAGACCGCAGGCACGCCGGGCCTGCCGGCAAGCGGTTCGGCTGTTGCCGCATCCGCACGTGGCCTGACTGCCGCCGAATAGGGCCTGGGCTACGGCCCGGGTACCGGAGATGCGACTGGCAGGCTGCCATCCGCAAGGCGTGGCAAGCGGACCCACGCTGCCCGCCGGCGGCGGGAAGATCCAGATCCCGCAGGCAAGTGAACGATCCGGGGTCCAGTTCCGGAGGGCACTTCCGTGCTTGGGGGAATCGCAATAGACCTGCAGTCCCTGGCCTGCCCCATTGTCGGGTGGCGCCGGCCACCTCCGGCGGGGCACGCCGCCAGACCCCGCAACACCCGAGTCCCGCCATGGCCGATGCCGCCGCCAGCCCGTCTACCTTCTGCACGCCGGAGCAGCGCAAGTTCGTGCTCGCGGCCGCCATTCTGGCCTCGGCGCTCGCCTTCATCGACGGCTCCATCGTCTCGATCGCAACGCCGACGATTCGCAAGAGCCTGGACGCCTCGCTGACCGACGCGCAGTGGATCGCCAACGGTTACACGCTGTCGCTGTCAGCCCTGATGCTGCTCGGGGGCGCGGCCGGCGATCGCTTCGGCCTCAAGCGCGTCTTCTGCGCCGGAATTGCGATGTTCGTCGCCATGTCTCTGCTCTGCGCGCTGGCCTGGAGCCCGTCGAGCCTGATCGGATTCCGCGTGCTGCAGGGCGTCGGCGCCGCCTTCATGATTCCCGGCAGTCTGGCGTTGATCTCCAAGGCCTATCCGAAGGCCGAGCGCGGCCGGGCGATCGGCACCTGGGCCGCGGCCTCGGCGATCACCACCGCCGGCGGGCCGATCATCGGCGGATTCCTGTTGTCACAGGGCTCGGTGGAGATCTGGCGCTTCATCTTCGCCATCAACCTGCCGCTCGGCGGACTGGCGCTGTGGATGCTGATGGCGCGGGTGCCCGTGGACGCCCCCGTGGCGCGCAAGCCGCTGGATGTGCGCGGCGCGGGTCTGGCAATCGTCTTCCTCGGAGCCCTGGCCTGGGCTCTCACGGGTCCGGAGGCCGACGACGGCCTGCCCGACGCCGGTCATCTGGGTCTCTGGCTGTCGGTGGCGGCCTTCGCCCTTTGGGGCTTCATCCATGCGGAGCGCACCGCCGTCGCGCCGATCATGCCGCTCCGGGTGTTTGCAAGCCTGAGTTTCGATGCCGCCAACATCGCCACCTTCAGCCTCTATTTCGGGCTGTCCGCGGTGCTGTTCTTCCTGCCGATGACGCTGATCGGCGGCTGGGGCGTGAGCGAGACCACTGCCGGCATCGTGTTCGTGCCGCTGACCCTGGCGATCGCCAGCCTCTCAGGTCCCGTCGGTGCGCTGGCCGACAGGACCGGCCCGGGGCCGCTGATCGCCGCCGGCTCCGCCCTGGTGGCGACTGCCTATGCGACGCTCGGCGCCTTTTTGTGGCTCAACAATTTCTGGCTGCATGTTCTGCCCTGCATCGTCGTCATGGCGCTGGGGATGGCACTGGTTGTCGCTCCGCTGTCGGCCGCCGTCATGGGCTCGGTGGATGATGCCGACACCGGCACCGCCTCGGGCGTCAACAATGCGGTCAGCCGCGTCGCCGGTCTGGTTGCAGTCGCCGCCATGGGCGGTCTGGCGGCATGGCGTTTCGGGCTGTCTTCGGCACCGGGAGAGTTCGGACTGGCGCTCGATACAGGCGTTGACGCGGCGCACCGGGCCGCCAGCAATGCGGCGATGAGTGCGGTAGCCTATTCGGCGGCCACGATGTCCGGGGTTGCGGCATTTGCCGCCTGGTTCGGAATTCGTTCGCCCGCAGCGCAGGACCAAGGCTGAAACAGCGAAGGTTTGCTTTCGCATGCAACCAGTTGTTCCGGAAACAGCAAAGACCGGAAGGCATTTCCCTCCGGCCGCTGCCGGTGATCTGCGTGCGGTGCTATTCCGCCGCCTGGCTCAGCGGCTCGACGGCCAGCCAATCGGCAAAATCGGCGAGTGCGCGCTGGCTCATGGCCAGCTTGCGGGCAACCGCCTTGTCCTTGCCGCGAAACCTTCCGCCGCCCTCGGGGCGGACGATGGCGCCGGGTTCGAGCGGCGGAAACAGGCCGAAATTGATGTTCATCGGCTGGAACGAGCGCTTGCCCGGCTCGTCGTCGCTGACGATGTGGCCGCCGGTGATGTGGTTGATCAGCGCGCCGAACGCTGTGGTGACCGGCGGTGGCGTGAACGCCTGGCCGAGCCGTTCGGCGGCGGCGAAGCGGCCTGCCATCAGGCCGACTGCGGCGCTCTCGACATAACCCTCGCAGCCGGTGATCTGGCCGGCGAAGCGCAGGCCGGGGCGCGACTTCAGCTGCAGCGTCGGGTCGAGCAGCAGCGGCGAATTGAGATAGGTGTTGCGGTGCAGGCCGCCGAGGCGGGCAAATTCCGCGTTCTCGAGCCCCGGGATCATGCGGATGATGTCGGCCTGCGCGCCGTAGCGCAGCTTGGTCTGGAAGCCGACCATGTTGTAGAGCGTGCCGAGCGCATTGTCCTGGCGCAACTGTACCACGGCATAGGCCTTGATGTCCGGCTGGTGCGCGTTGGTGAGCCCCATCGGCTTCATCGGCCCGTGGCGCAGCGTCTCGCGACCGCGCTCGGCCATCACCTCGATGGGCAGGCAGCCGTCGAAATAGGGCGTGCCCTCCCATTCCTTGAACTCGGTCTTGTCACCTGCGATCAGCGCGTCGACGAAGGCGTCGTACTGGTCCTTGGTCATCGGGCAGTTGATGTAGTCCTTGCCGGTGCCGCCGGGACCGACCTTGTCGTAGCGCGACTGGAACCAGCAGACGTCCATGTCGATGGATTCGGTGTGGATGATCGGCGCGATGGCGTCGAAGAAGGCGAGCGCGTCCTGGCCGGTCTGCGCGGCGATGGCGGCCGCCAGGTCAGGCGCGGTCAGCGGTCCGGTGGCGATGATCGCCTGGTCCCAGTCTTCAGGCGGCAGGCCGGTAATCTCCTCACGCGCAATCGTGATGAGCGGTTCTGCTTCGATCGCCGCGGTCACCGCCTGGCTGAAGCCGTCGCGGTCGACGGCAAGCGCGCTGCCTGCCGGCACCTGATGCTTGTCGGCGCAGGCGATGATCAGCGATCCGGCTAGCCGCATCTCGGCATGGATGACGCCGACGGCGTTCGATGTCGCGTCATCGGAGCGGAAGGAGTTCGAGCATACCAGCTCGGCCAGGCCATCTGTCTTGTGCGCCTCGGTGCCGCG
The DNA here is from genome assembly GCF_003182275.1 of Hoeflea marina. Lineage (GTDB taxonomy): Bacteria > Pseudomonadota > Alphaproteobacteria > Rhizobiales > Rhizobiaceae > Hoeflea > Hoeflea marina. Next base: position 967,633 of record NZ_QGTR01000001.1, on the reverse strand, counting down.
AACCGGGCGCATCTCGTGCAGGATGACGGGGACGCCGCGGCGGGCGAGCTGCCAGGCGGCTTCTGAGCCGGCAAGGCCGCCGCCGATGACATGGACGGGGGAGGTGGTGTTATCGGTCATGGCCGATGCTTTACAACAGAAGCGAACGAACCGGAATTGCTTTCGCCGGTGATCTGACTGAAATTCGCAGGAACCGGAGCGTCTGTCGTGTGTGGCAGAGGGCCTGGAATCAAAACGGCGCCCGATGGGCGCCGTTGCAGACAGTCACGAGGCCGCTCGCCTCAGCGGCGCAGGCCGCGGGCAACCCGATCAATGTCCATGCGGCTCAGGCCGATGTCGTTGAGCGACTCATTGGAGAGGTTGGACAGCTCCATTGCGGTCTGGCGGGTTTTCATCCAGCTGCGTGCGGTGCGAAGAATGTTCATGGTAGGCTCCTCAGTGTGGCGGTTGCCCGTCACATTGGCGGGCCATCATTTCCGTGCACTTGATATAGGCGATTGCCGTGCAAATGAGCAGGTCTGGATTGGCGCAGCTGCCATGCAAGAAATGGGGGACTGGCCGGAAACCAAGGCTGGGGTATAAAATGCCCAAAAAACAAGCTTGGCAAGGCGGTGCGGCTCGACGTGGCTGAACCGGTCCGGCAGACGGTCGCAACAAAACGGCGCCCCGGAGGGCGCCGCCAATCACACTATATCTGACCCGTTCAGGTCTTAACGGCGGCGCATGCCGCGGGCAACCGAGTCGATGTCGAAGCGGTTGAGGCCGATGTCGGCGAGCGTTTCGTTGGAGAGATTGGCAAGCTCGATTGCAGTCTGGCGGTTCTTCATCCAGGTGCGGGCGGCGCGAAGAATGTTCATGGTAGGCTCCTGAGGTGGCGGTTGCCCGTCACATTGGCGGGCCATCAATTCCGTGCCGTCGATATAGGCGTTTGCCTCAGAATTGTGCAGCGCAATAATCGCTGGCCTGCCATGCGTTTTTCGGAGGACTGATCCATCGCGGGTGCAGTTTTCAGAAGTGCAATTAAAATAGGCAGCAATCGTGTCGCCGCGGTGCTCTTTAGCCATGGATCCGCGCGGATACGGGCCCGAGCGGCAGGCCGCATGTGTGGTGCAAACGGAAACGGCGCCCTCTTGCGAGGGCGCCGTTTGATCGGGCGGCAACAGGGTTGCCGCGCGGGTGGTCTGCTTACTGGGCTGCGCGACGCGAGACGAACGGGATGTCGCCGCGGGAGATGCCGAGATCGCTCAGTTCGCGATCGGACATGCGGGAAAGTTCGTTGACGGTCGTGCGGTAAGCGCGCCACTCGTTGTAGGACTTGCGAATGTTCATTGTCGTTCCTTTCAGGCTTTGATCTGGACGGTTCGAACCGCCCGTTTGCATGCTCACAATATAGGTGACGAGGTTTGGATTGTGCAGTGCAATAAATTGCATAATAGCCATGCGGCTCGTGCAGGGCGGATTAACAAAGTGTTGATTTGCAGCCGGTTGCGGCTGCTGCCGGCGGACTCGGCGCTCATTGCGCCGGCCTTCACGCGGATGCGGATCGATTGACGGTGGCACGACTGGCTGGAAGGGGCGGGCGCTGAATCAAATAGCGCCCACCGGGGGAGGAGGATCCGGTGAGCGCCATTTTGCACGACTGGCAACCTGGGAGGAGGAGGTGGCTGCCAGTCACATCGGTACGGCAATGGGAGGAGGATACTGCCGGCCCGAATTCCTAAATCTTAAAGCGCGCGCCTGGCGACGAACGGGATGTCGCCGCGGCTCATGCCGATGTCGCCCAACTCACGCTCGGAAAGCCTGTTGAGCTCCGAGCAGGTTTCGCGATATTTCCGCCAACTGGCGTAGGATGTGATCAGTTTCATCTTTCGCTCCTTGGGGTCTCTGCCGGTTCGCCGCTGCAGCGCTCCGATGACCAACACATAGGTCATACTAATCGATTTGTGCAGTGCAATATCATCATGAGAGCCATGCGAAAAACGCATGCGTGGGCATTTGCCCATTTGGTGGGCTGAAATTTGTCTGCCGAATCAAATCGTTCGCACCGGCACCATTCGCATTTGCTGCCCGCTGCAAAGGGCTGGGGAATGCGGGCGCGGATGGCGCATTTCCCTTTGTGCGGCCCGAGCCCGGTGCTATAGAGGCGCCGCGTCCGGGTTCGCCCGGCGCCACCGGGGCAGCGCCCCATGCGGATGTGGCGGAATTGGTAGACGCACTTGGTTTAGGTCCAAGCGCCGAGAGGCGTGGGGGTTCGAGTCCCTCCATCCGCACCAGCACCGGTCAACCTTGTGCAGCGTTCGCCCACAGCGCCAATCAGGGCCGGGTGGACCGTCAGCGATCACAAGTGCGACGGGGCGTGATCGATCAACACCGCAGCGCAGGCGCCGGCCCGTTGATCTCGAGAGTTTCGGCCGCGCCGGGTGGTCAGGCAGCGGGTCTCTCTCTCTCTCTCTCTCTCTCTCTCTCTCTCTCTCTCTCTCTCTCTCTCTATTTCCGTGGCGCCCGGTACAATTCGCCATGGCGGCCCGCGATGGCGTGCCACCCGCGCGCCGCGATCTCGCCGGCCAGGCGTCGGGAATCGGGCTGTGCGGCAAGCCGGCCGTCCCTGATTCGGTCAAGCAGGTCGAAAGCCTGGTCCGGGCTTTCGGCGGAATGGCTCACGGCTCTCAGCCATGCGGGCGTGATCTGCGTGTGCGTGGTCAACAGGCCCGCCCCGTGCGCAAGGCAGGCGATGGCCGAACCACGCTTGTCGGTCACGCCGTCGGGGAAGGGCAGATACGCCACATCAGCCTCCGCCAGAAGTCTCGAGACGTCGGCCGAGGGCAGGTTCAGGTGCAACGTGACGCCCAGCCCTGCCTCCGCGTCGCGGACAAGCGCGGCGATGTCGGCATGGTCTTCCAGCAGCGCGCCGATCATCGAGATGTCGGCCGGCCAGTCGGCGGCGCGGATCCTGCGCGCCGTCGCGACAAAGTCCTCGATGCCCTTTCCGCGTGCGATCTGCCCGAAATAGACCAGGCGCAGCCGCGATCCGCATGGCACATGCGGGAACAGGGGGACGATATTGTTGCCGATCGGAATCACGCTCAGCCGGTCTTTCGAAAACGGAAACCAGCGCGCAAAGAGATCGCGTTCCTGGTCGCTCGAAAAGATGATCCGCCTGGCGAGCGCCGCGTGCGAAAGGAAGATCAGCTTGCGCGGCAGGCTGAAGAGCCGGAACTCATGCAGGGTGACGAAAACATCGGGCAGCAGCAGCGGCAGCAGAGCCGGCGAGAGCGAGTTGCCCATGTGCAGCGACGGATACTGGACGTGAAAGACCACGTCCTGGCTCCCGGCATATTTGCGGCGGATCCCGAGAATGCTTTGCAGCGACCAGGGCCGAAGATACTCGACGACCGCCTCGACGCCGGTTCCGGCAAAGGCGGCGGCGAGCTGTGCGGTGTAGTTGCCGACACCGCAATGGGATGTCTCGGGCGCCGAGACGAGAAATACGGTCTTCACGCGATCCTCCTGGATTGGCCGGCATGCTACATGCGCGCTGTTAAGAGCCGGTGAAGTTCGGCGGCATCCGCGCCGGTTCGGTCTTCGGGCCGCGCAGCGCCGGCCGGCCACCCCCGCCGCAACCTCGTCGCGGCAGGCTCCCGAGCGGTCATCTCTTCGTCACACGGAGGTCGTGATCTGTTGACGCTCAGGCTTGCCATTTGGCTGAAAATCGCATACTTGCGGGGACGGTCGGCCGGGGTTTCCCCTGCCGCTGGATTGGTTTGCGATGATCCTGTGTCATTTCGTGGACCAGAATGGGACCATATCGCAGAAGACAGAATGCTGCGGGAGCGCGAAACGCAAGCGGAAACAACGACTTGGATTCCAAGTTCGAAAGCGTTTCCTCAGTCCGGCGCGTTCCGGCCGCAGCAGTTCGAAAGTCCGGTTTGGCTGCCGACTGGCACATCCGACAGGGCAAGTTGAGACGGGCCTCCGATCGGGCAACCGATGCGAGAGGCATCACTGTAAATGCCACATGCGGCGCCGGAGGTCCGGCGTTGGCGCCGGGCGGCAACGTTCCGATCGGCGCAATCGCGAGGAAATGAAGGTTTGAACATGCAGGTTACCGAAACGCTTGCCGAAGGGCTGAAGCGCGAACTCAAGGTCGTCATTCCGGTCAAGGACATGGCAGCCGAAATGAATTTGAAGCTGGCTGACGCCAAGGACAAGGTCCGCATCAACGGATTCCGTCCGGGCAAGGTGCCGATGGCGCATCTGAAGAAGGTCTACGGACGTTCGATCATGGCGCAGCTCGTCAACGACATCATCCAGGAGCGTCCGACCGCGATCCTCTCCGAGCGTGGAGAAAAGGCTGCGACGCAGCCGCAGATCGCCATGACCGAGGACGAGGCGCTGGCCGACAAGATCCTCGCCGCCGAAGCCGATTTCGAATTCACCATCAGCTATGAAGTCATTCCGAGCTTCGACATCATGGATCTCTCCGAGATCAGTGTCGTGCGCGAAGTGGTCGACGTGCCTGCCGAGGAAGTCGACGAGCAGGTGCTTCGCGTCGCCGAGGGCAGCCGCACCTACGAGACCAAGAAGGGCAAGGCCGCCGACGGCGACCGCGTCACCATCGATTATCTCGGCAAGGTCGACGGCGAGGCCTTCGAAGGCGGCGCTGACCAGGACGCCGAACTGGTCATCGGCTCCAACCGCTTCATCCCCGGTTTCGAAGAGCAGCTCATCGGCCTGAAGGCCGGCGACGAGAAGGTCATCACGGTGACGTTCCCGGCCGCCTACCAGGCTGCCCATCTCGCCGGCAAGGAAGCCACCTTCGACATCACCGTCAAGGAAGTGGCAGCGCCCGGCAAGGTCGAGATCAACGACGAACTGGCCAAGTCGCTCAACCTCGAATCGGCTGACAAGCTGCGCGAAGTCGTCCGTTCGCAGATCGAAAGCCAGTACGGCCAGGTCACGCGGCAGAAGCTGAAGCGTCAGATCCTCGACCAGCTCGACGCGGCGCACAAGTTCGACAGCCCGTCGACCCTGGTCGACGCAGAGTTCGAAAACATCTGGCGCCAGATCAACACCGAGCTGTCGGATTCGGGCAAGACCTTCGAGGACGAGGACACCACGGAAGAAGCCGCGCGCGAGGAATACCGCACGCTGGCAGAACGCCGCGTCCGCCTCGGCCTGGTTCTGTCGCAGATCGGCGAAAAGGCCGGCATCCAGGTCTCCGACGACGAACTGCAGCGCTCGTTGTTCGAACAGGTTCGCCGCTTCCCGGGCCAGGAACGGGAGATCTACGAATATTTCCAGAAGACGCCCGGCGCCGTGGCTTCGCTGCGCGCCCCGATCTTCGAGGAAAAGACCGTCGATCACATGCTCGGCCTGATCAAAGTCACCGACAAGACGGTGTCGAAGGAAGAGCTGATGGCTGACGACGAGGCCGAAGGCTCCGACAAGGCCGAGAAGCCGGCCAAGAAGAAGGCCGCGCCGAAGAAGAAGGCCGCCAAGAAGGACGAAGCCGAGGGCGCAGCCGAGTAACCGGTTCCGCTTCGAATGCTCCGAGGCCCCGCCAGACCGGCGGGGCCTCTTGCGTTTGGGGTTGGCGCTTTCCGCATTTCCCCTGCGATCCCTGAGGGCGAGGAAGCAATTTCAGCGCCTCGACGCGGTTGAAAGCCGGAAAATGCGGGTCCGGAGGGTGCCTGCCTCCAATCCCTCACCAAAAAAATCTGCGACTTGGCCCTGACGGTCCGAGACCGCGATTTCGCAGCCTCTCCGGCGAGTGAGACGCGGGCGGGCGGCGCTCGCCCGACCCGACCGACCCGGATCCGGCAATGGCTAATCCGCCGACCTCGGGGAGGCGCCCGCGGTCGCGTCAGGCCGGGGCGGATGGGTCTGCGGAAAAAACTAGCGCAGGACCTCGACCGTGACATAGGTGCCGCGGCCATTGCGGCCGTAGATCTCGACATAGACGCGGGCGCGGCCACTCATCAGCGCACGGGCGGTGGACTGGTCGATGTCGCCGTTCTGCAGCAGCGATTCCATCGCCGCGCGGTTGTCGGCGCTGCCGAAGAACGGATCGTCCTCGTCGCCGGGCTGGCTGATGCCGTAGCGGTGAAAATTGGCGCGGTCCTGGCGCAGCACCTGCCAGGGCGCGGTCAGGCGCTTGCCGGACGAATTGTAGAGATCGTCCTCGCCGATGACGGCGGAATAGGCGCCGATGATCTCGTCGTTGTCGTCGGCCGGATTGCCGGACTGCTGCTCGTAGAACTCGCGGTCCATCTCGATCTGGCGCTGGACGTCGCCGGCGCATTCCTCGGGCAGCATCTGCCAGCTCTCCTCGGCGTCGAAGCAGGGGCCGAGATCCTCGCCCTGGCAGATGCTGGAGGCGATCTCGAGGCACCGATCGCTCTGCGCGAGCGCCGGCGCCGGGGCAAGGGCGAAGAGCGTCAACGCGAGGATGGCGGGCATGGATCTGATGGACATGGAAGGTCCTGAGGCTGGAGGATGGCTGCGGTATCGTAGGAGGCGAAGGAGATGGTGGCAAGGGACGCAACCCTCCGTATCCGCTGCGACCGGAATGCTCACCGCACCCCTTGATGGTTACAAATGCAACTGGTTTGATGCTGCCATGATGTGATGCGGCTTTTGTCAGCCGCCGGGAGGATTTGCCATGACGATTGCCAACGCGCTCGCCTACATGCCGGGCTTCGGCAACGATTTCGAGACCGAGAGCCTGCCCGGCGCCCTACCGCAGGGGCAGAACTCGCCGCAGCGATGCGCCTACGGGCTTTATGCCGAGCAGCTTTCGGGATCGCCCTTCACCGCGCCGCGCGGCGCCAACGAGCGTTCCTGGCTCTACCGGATCCGGCCGTCGGTCCGGCACACCGGCGACTTCCGGCCGCATGACCGGCCATTGTGGAAGACGGCGCCGCATGTCGAGCCGGGTGTGCTGTCGCTGGGCCAGCGGCGCTGGGACCCCGCGCCCTGGCCGGAGGAGCCGACCGATTTCCTCTCCGGCATGCGGACGATGACCACCACCGGCGACGCCGCGACCCAGGTCGGCATGGCGACCCATGTCTACATGCTCTCGGCCGACATGGTGGACGATTATTTCTTCAACGCCGACGCCGAGCTGATGATCGTGCCGCAGGAGGGAAGCCTCATGATCTTCACCGAGCTCGGCTGCATCGAGCTGTCGCCGCTGGAAATCGCCATCCTGCCGCGCGGCATGATCTTCCAGGTGGCGCGGGCCGAAGGCACGGAGCGGGCGCGCGGGTATGTCTGCGAAAACTACGGCGCTAAGTTCACGCTGCCCGAGCGCGGCCCGATCGGCGCCAATTGTCTCGCCAATCCGCGCGACTTCAAGACCCCGGTGGCGGCCTTTGAGGACAAGGAGACGCCCTGCCGCATCCATGTCAAATGGTGCGGCGGCTTCTATGTGACCGATGTCGGCCAGTCGCCGCTCGACGTGGTCGCCTGGCACGGCAACTTCGCCCCCTACAAATATGATTTACGTACCTTTTCGCCGGTCGGCGCCATCGGCTTCGACCATCCAGACCCGTCGATCTTCACGGTGCTGACGGCGCCGTCGGGCGAGGCGGGAACGGCCAATATCGACTTCGTCATCTTTCCGCCGCGCTGGATGGTGGCCGAGCATTCCTTCCGCCCGCCCTGGTACCATCGCAACATCATGAGCGAGTTCATGGGGCTGATCGCCGGACGCTACGACGCCAAGGAGGAAGGCTTCGTGCCCGGCGGCATCTCGCTGCACAACATGATGATGCCGCACGGGCCGGATGCGAGTGCGTTCGAAAAGGCCTCGACGGTGGAACTGAAACCGGTCAAGCTGTCCGACACGATGGCTTTCATGTTCGAGACCCGATTCCCGCAGATGCTCACGGGCTACGCGGCGGGGCTCACAACATTGCAGCCAGGCTACGTTCGATGCTGGGATGGACTCGAACGCAGATTCGACGGCACGCCGGAGGGACGCTGGGAGTGAGCAATCGACTGGTCCTGTTGGGCACCAAGGGCGGACCGGCCATCCGCCCGGGAGGCCCTTCGCCGACTTCAACGCTGCTGGAATTGGGCGGCCGGCGCATCGTGATCGATTGCGGGCTCGGGGTGACGCGCGCGCTGGTCGAGGCCGGAATGGCGCTGCCGATGCTCGACATGATCATCATCACCCATCTGCATTCCGATCACGTGCTTGAATTCGGGCCGCTGATCCACACCGCGTGGACCTCGGGGCTGAAGCAGCCCGTGACGGTGTTCGGACCGGTGGGTACCCGCTCCCTCTGGGACGGCTTCCTCGCATCGCTCGCCTATGACATCGACATCCGGATCTCCGACGAGGGCCGCCCCGACATTCGCCAGATGGTGGAGATCAGCGAATTCGGCGAGGGCGTTTTGCTCGATGATGCAACACTGCGGATCGAGGCGCTCAGGGTCGAGCATCCGCCGGTCACCGAGTGCTACGCGCTGAAATTCACCGGTGATGGACAGGTGGTGGCGATGTCGGCGGACACGGCATTCTTCCCGCCGCTCGCGGACTTTGCCCGCGGCGCCGACATACTTCTCCACGAGGCGATGCATCCGGCCGGCGTCGACCGGCTGGTGGCGCGTACCGGCAATGGCGCGCGGCTGAAGCGGCACCTCATCGACAGCCACACCATGGCCGCCGATGTCGGCCGCATCGCCATGATGGCCGGTGTCGGGCATCTGGTGCTCAACCATCTGGTCCCCGCCGACGACACCGAGATTACCGCCGCCCACTGGACAGAGGAGGTGCGGACGACATGGTCCGGGCCGCTGACGGTTGGGTCCGACGGACATGAGATTTCCCTGGCTTCGGCCGCTCACAGAAGGATTGCGCCATGAAACTTGCCACCCTCCGCGACGGCAGCCGCGACGGCCGACTGGTCGTCGTCTCGCGCGATCTCACCCGCGCCAGCGGCGTGCCGCACATCGCCCGGTCGCTGCAGGCAGCACTGGACGACTGGGCGCATGTGGCGCCGAGGCTCGCGGACGTGGCGTCGATGCTGGAAGCCGGCGCCGAGCCCGCCGAGCGCTTCCACGAGCGCGATACGCTCTCGCCGCTGCCGCGCGCCTACCAGTGGGCCGACGGCTCGGCCTATGTGAACCATGTCGAACTGGTGCGGAAGGCCCGCAACGCCGAGATGCCGCCGAGCTTCTGGGAAGACCCGCTGATCTATCAGGGAGGCTCGGACTCGTTTCTCGCGCCGCGCGGCGCCATCAGGGTGGCCGATCTCGCCCATGGCGCCGATTTCGAGGGCGAGGTGGCGGTCATCGTTGGCGACGTGGCGATGGGCGCCGACCTCGACGCCTGCCGCGATGCGATCAAGCTGGTGATGCTGGTCAACGACGTGTCGCTCAGGGGCCTGATCCCGGGCGAACTCGCCAAGGGTTTCGGCTTCTTCCAGTCCAAGCCGTCTTCGGCCTTTTCGCCGGTCGCCGTCTCGCCGGACGAGCTGGGCGAGGCCTGGGACGGCGGCAAGCTCTCGCTGCCGCTCTCAATCGATCTCAACGGACAGCCGTTCGGCCGCGCCGATGCCGGCACCGACATGACCTTCGACTTTCCGCGGCTGATCCAGCACGCGGCGCGCACCCGGCCGCTGATCGCCGGCAGCATCATCGGATCGGGAACGGTGTCGAACAAGGGCGCCGACGGCGGCCCCGGCAAGCCGGTCAGCGAGGGTGGCGCGGGCTATTCCTGTATCGCCGAACTCAGGATGATCGAGACCATCGACGGCGGCGGACCGAAGACGCCGTTCCTGAAATACGGCGACACGGTGCGCATCGCCATGAAGGATGCCGACGGCCGGACCATCTTCGGGGCGATCGAGCAGGTGGTGGAACAGGCGTGAGGACCATCGCATGAGCAAGGCCTTCGCATCCGCTGGCGACATGGCGGAAAAGCCGGTCACCTTCTCCGAGATCGGCCGCGACATCTGGGCGTTTACCGCCGAGGGCGATCCCAATTCAGGGGTGATCATCGGCGACGACAGCGTCATGGTGATCGAAGCGCAGGCGACGCCGCGGCTGGCGAACAAGGTGATCAAGAAGGTGCGCTCGGTCACCGACAAGCCGATCAGCCATCTGGTGCTCACCCACTACCACGCCGTGCGCGTGCTCGGCGCCTCGGCCTATGGCGCGGGGCAGGTGATCATGAGCGAGACCGCGCGCGCCATGGTGGCCGAGCGCGGCCAGGAGGACTGGGATTCCGAGTTCGGTCGCTTTCCGCGGCTGTTCGAGGGGCACGAGAGCATTCCCGGCCTGACCTGGCCGACCACCACCTTCCGTGACCGGATGACGGTGTATCTCGGCAAGCGCCGGGTCGATCTGATGTTTCTCGGCCGGGCGCACACGGCCGGCGACATCGCCGCCTTCGTGCCCGACGCCAACGTGATGTTCACCGGCGACATCGTCGAGGACCACTCGGCCTGCTATTGCGGCGACGGTCACTTCCACGACTGGCCGGGTACGCTCGAGAAGATCCGCGGCTTCGACCTCGACGCGGTGGCGCCGGGCCGCGGCGGGGCGCTCGCCGGCCGCGACAAGGTCAACGCGGCGCTCGCTTCGACCGCCGACTTCGTCCGCTCGACCTACCGGCCGGTGGCCCGGGTGGCTGGCCGCGGCGGCTCGCTCAAGCAGGCGTGGGACGCCTGCCGGGCGGAATGCGACCCAAAATTCTCGGGCTACGCCATCTACGAGCACTGCCTGCCGTTCAACGTGGCGCGCGCCTATGACGAGGCGCTCGGCATCGACACGCCGCGGATCTGGACGGCGGAGCGCGACCGGCAGATGTGGCAGGACCTGCAGGGAGGCTAGCAATGGACCCCTATCTCGGCCTGGCATTGAACAATGGTTATGCCAATGCGACGCTGTACGCGGCGATCGAGGGCATGTCGCGGGAGGCGTTCACCGCGCCGCGGCCGGGATTCTTCGGCTCGCTGGCGGCGACGCTGAACCACATCCACGAGGTCGATCTCTACTATATCGACGCAGTGGAAGAGGGCGGGCTCGGCCACAAGGTGTTCGCCCGCGACCGGGAGACCGATCCTGTGGCGCTGGCCCAGGCGGTGGCGCGCGCGGACGACAGGCTGGTGGCCGTCTGCCGCAGCCTGGACGCCGAACGGCTCTCGCGCAGAGTGGCGATCGAGATCGAGGGCGGTTTCATCCATGAGACAGTCGGCGACATCCTGCTGCATCTGTTCCAGCACCAGATCCACCATCGCGGCCAGGCGCATGTGCAGGTGCAGGACGCCGGCATTGCGCCGCCGCAGCTCGATGATTTCTTCCTCGAACACTACCGGACGCCGATCGCCACCCGTTTCGCGGCCCGGCTCCACGGTGGCGGGGCGGAGTAGGGCGGTGGCGGAGACCCGAAGATGGGCGCGTCGTAGCGCCTGCCACCTCGGCTCAGGCGAAGGCGACATCGTAGGCGCGAAGCTGGCGGTCCGTCGACATCAGTCGAAGACCGTCGAGTCGAGTCTGTGCGATAAGCATGCGGTCGAAGGGATCTGTGTGATGGGTCGGCAGGGAGGCCGCCTCCACCGCGTGAGCGGGTGTAATGATCAGAAACCGGTGACCGACCTCTGCAGCCTGGTTCCAGATTTCCTCCGGGATGGGCAGCTTTCCAGCGCGCTTCTTGATTTCGATCTCCCAGACCGTTGCCGCGCTGATCCAGGTAACGCCGTCACCTCTAAGCATTGGCCTATACCGGCTCGGCAGGCGTCGATTGTCGTAGAGCGACCATATCAAGACATGACTGTCGAGCAGATACATTGGCGGTCGCGTCACGTCAGTGTTTCAAAGCCGGTGGGGATCTCGTCCCAGTTGTCCGGCAACGAGAATTGCCCCTCGAATGCACCCACCTTCGGCCGCCTCGGCTTCTCGGGCGGCGCCTCGCCGCTGATGCGGGCATATGGCTTGCCGTTGCGGGTGAGGTGGATGTCTTCGCCCTTGGCGGCGCGGGCGAGCAGTTCTGACAGCCGGGCCCTGGCCTCGGTGACCGAATATGTGACGGGTTTGGCGGACTTGGCATGTTCGTTCATGGCAAACATCCTTCGTGACCTCAATTTAAGCGAGAAGCCGGTCTTCAGCAAGGCGAGCCATGCCGCGGTATGAGCACCGGCCCTTCGACTGCCGGCCGGCGCCGGAGCTGAGCGGGGCGGCACCCGGGCGCTACTCTGTCGTCATCGTCGGCGCCGGGCCGGTCGGGCTGGCGCTGGCCATCGATCTCGCGCTGCACGGAGTGACCTCGGTGGTGCTCGACGACAACAATGTGGTTTCGGTGGGCAGCCGGGCGATCTGCTGGGCAAAACGCACGCTGGAAATCTTCGACCGGCTCGGCGTCGGCGCAACGATGGCGAAAAAGGGAGTGACCTGGCAGGTAGGCCGGCTCTATCACCGCGACGAGGAGATCTGGTCGTTCGACCTCTTGCCCGAGCCCGGCCACCGCATGCCGGCCTTCGTCAATCTGCAGCAATATCATGTCGAAGCGATGCTGGTGGAGCGGGCGCAGCAGTTTCCCGAGCTGATCGACCTGCGCTTCAAGTCGAAGGTCACTGCGGTCGATCAGCTCAAGGATGGTGCGCGGGTGACGGTGGAGACACCGGATGGCGGCTATCCCATGGAAACCGATTGGCTGGTCGCCTGCGATGGGGCGCGATCCTTCGTGCGCGGCGCGCTGGGGCTCGAATTCTCAGGCCAGACATTCGAGGAGAAATTCCTCATCTGCGACATCGAGATGGAAGACAGCCCGTTCGGCGCGGGGCCGGCAGAGCGCCGCTTCTGGTTCGAGCCGAGCTTCCATGACGGCCAGTCGGTGCTCTTGCACAAGCAGCCTGACAACATCTACCGGATCGACCTGCAACTGGGGCGGGACGCCGATGTCGAGTTCGAGAAGCGCGAGGAGAATGTGCTGCCGCGCATCCGCCGCATTGTCGGCGATCGGCCGTTCTCGATCGACTGGATGAGCATCTATCGTTTCACCTGCGCGCGGCTTGAGCGCTTCGTCCGTGGCCGCGTGATCTTCTGCGGCGATAGCGCTCATGTTGTCTCGCCCTTTGGCGCCCGCGGCGGCAATGGCGGCATCCAGGATGCCGACAATCTGGGCTGGAAGCTTGCGGCGGTGATCAAGGGCGAGGCGCCGGCCGGCCCGATCGAGAGCTACAATGACGAGCGCGTGCACGCCAGCGACGAGAACATCGGGCATTCCACCCGCGCCACCAATTTCATGACGCCGAAATCGCCGGTGGAGACCATGTTCCGCGACGAGGTGCTGCACCTGGCGCGAGACCATGCGTTTGCGCGCAAACTGATCAATTCGGGGCGGCTGTCGCTGCCCTGTGCGCTGGCCGGCTCATCGTTGGTGACGCCGAACCCGGACGCGCCCCTGCAGCCCGGATCGGCCGCGCCCGATGCGCCGATCCGGAGTGCGGACGGCGAGGGCTGGCTGCTCCACCGGCTCGGGGGCGAATTCATGGTGCTGAGCGTCGGCCCCGCGCCGGATCTCGCGGACTGCGGCGTGCCCCACCTGGTCGTCGCGCCGGGGTCCGGCTTCGAGGATCCCACAGGGCTTGTGGCCACGCGCTACGGCACGGGCTGGACCTATCTCGTCCGGCCCGACCAGCATGTGGCAGCCGCCTTCGACCGGCCGGATGCCGCAACGGTGCGGGTGGCCCTGTCGCGGGCGCGCGGACAGTCGGCAGAGGAGAGAGTCGCATGATCGACATCGGCACTGACCGGCTGGGGCCGGCTGGCGACCTGTTCTATGACCGGCTGATCCGGGCGCATGCCGGCCTTGACCCGGAGGCCAGCCAGCGGCTCAACATGCGGCTGGTGCTGCTGATGGCCAATGCCATCGGTGACGCGAGGATTCTCGAAGCGGTGCTCGACGCCGCGAAAGGCAGCTCCGATGACTGATGTGGTGTTGTACGACTACTGGCGCTCCTCTGCCAGCTATCGCGTGCGGATCGCGCTGAACATGGCCGGCATCGGCTACCGCAGCGTCGCTGTCGATCTGGTGGCCGGCGAGCAGCGCTCGGAACCGCATCTCGACCGCAACCCGCAGGGCTATGTGCCGGCACTCGAGATCGACGGGCTGCTGCTCACCCAGTCGCTGGCCATCGTCGACTATATCGACGAGACCCGCGGCTGCGGCTTCCTGCCGGAAGATCCGGCCGGCCGGGCGCGGACAAGGGCACTGGCCCATGTCATCGCCATGGACATCCACCCGGTCTGCAACAGCAATGTGGTCGCCCGCGTGGCCGAGCTCACCGGCGGCGGCGACGCCGCGAAGGTCGAGTGGATGCGGGATTTCATCCGCAAGGGACTGGTGGCCTTCGAGAGGCTGCTCGACCATCCCGCCACGGGGCGTTTCTGCCACGGCGACCGACCGGGGGTCGCGGATTTCTGCCTGGTGCCGCAGCTCTACAATGCCGAGCGATGGGGCGCACAGATCGCCGACCTGGGGCGCATCCATGCCATCCGCATCGAATGCGACAGGCTGCAGGCCTTCATCCGGGCGCATCCCGACGCGGCAAGATGAGGGGCCGCTGCGCGCAGATTCGCTCTGGACGCGGGCTGAGCACTGCCTACCTTGTGCCTGACCGTAGCTGAATGGAGACCCCGTTGCCGAAGGCCGAGCTCGAACGCATCTATCGCCGATACATCGACTGCCTCAACGCCCGGGACTGGAACAACCTCGACCGCGTCGTCGGAGAGGACGTCCATTACAATGCCGAGCGCGTCGGGCTTTCCGGTTACCGGGCAATGCTGGAACGCGATTTCCGCGCCATTCCGGACCTCCGCTTCAACATCGGCCTGATCGCCTGCGATCCGCCGCATGTCGCAAGCCGGCTGCTGTTCGACTGCACCCCGGTGGGCGAGCTGTTCGGCCTGCCGGTGAACGGGCGGCGAGTGTCGTTCTCGGAAAATGTCTTCTATCAATTCCGCGAGCGGCGCATCGCGGCGGTATGGTCGGTCATCGACAAGGCAGCAATTGCCGCGCAGCTCTGACCGGCCGCGCCGATGTCAGTCTTTCGGCACCATGGTCAGACGCGAGATCTTGTCGATCAGCGCGGCATTGAGCAGGCTGCGGAACTTGACGTTGATGGTGTACTGGCCCTGGCTTCGCACGGCGCCGAGCACCTTGGAGCCGAGCCCGGGGATGATGACATAGGCGTCTTCCAGCCGGGTGGGGAAGTAGTCGCTCGTCAGAAGCGCCCCATCCTCGCAGATGTTGACGAGCCATGCGGGAACCTGGCTGCGCTCGGTCTCACCGCGCCTGCGGACATGGGTGATCACCGGACAATTGGCGTCGCGGCGAAAGTAGACCCGACGGTCGGATCTCTCTCCCAGTTGCGTCAGCGCGTGGCTCTTCATCTTCATGGCGTATCCCGTGGCAACGGCCCGGTCCCAGCATGCTCGCTTTGCGCTAAGGAAGTGTTGACGGCGGCGGGCGCGATTGCCCTGGCGGCCTCGGCTTCCATTCCCGCAGGCGCCGTTCCGCTTCGGCCAACAGCCCGGCGTCCAGAGTCTGCCTGAGATACAAAAGCCGGAGCCAGGCCTGGCCCGGCTTCTTCATCGAGGCCAGCGCCAGCCACATATAGGCTGCGACATTGTCGCGCGGAACGCCGCGCGCGGTGTTGTAGGAGACGCCAAGCTGGTACTGGGCGTCGGCGTCATCCAGTTCCGCGGCGATGCGCCACCAGTGCAGCGCCGTTGCCACGCTTCTTTCCACGCCCTCGCCCTCGGCATGGATCTGTGCGAGGTGATTGATCGAGTAGATGTTGCCCTGGGCCGCGGCGGCCTGGAAGTAGTGCAACGCCTTCTCCATGTCAGGCTCCACGCCATAGCCATACTGGTAGGCGTCGCCCATGTTTGCCTGCGAAGCGACAACGCCCTTGTCGGCGGCTTTCAGGTCCCATTTGACCGACTCGGCAATGTCCTCCGCGACGACCTGGCCGTTTCGATAGAGAAAAGCGAGGTCGGCCTGGGCATCGGCGTAGCCCTGCTCGGCCGACAGCCGCCACAACCGGGCCGCTTCCGCATAATCCTGGTCTATCTTGGTGCCGAAATAATAGAGCTTGGCCAGATTGTACTGTGCAACTTCGTTGTCCTGCTCCGCCGACGCGCGGTACCATTTGATCGCCTCCGCGCTGTCCTGAGGCACGCCGCTGCCCTCCATGTAGAGAACGCCCAGATTGTTCCTGGCCATCGAGTGCTCCTGATCGGCGGCGAGCCGGTACCATTTGGCGGCCTCGGCGGGCGCCGGGCTTATTCCCAGTCCGACATCGTAGAAGTAGCCGACCGCGAACTGGCCGTCGCGATCCCCCATGTCCGCCGCCTCCTTGTACCACTGGAACGCGGCAAGGTAGTCCTGTTCGAGGCCGCTGCCGGACTCATAGAGCCGGGCGAGCCCTGTCATGCCGCGGGAATTGCCGCCCTCGGCGGACTTGCGGTACCAGGATTCCGCCATTGCGTAGTCCTGCGGCACGACGACGCCGCCGGCGTAGAAATCGCCCAGATTGGCCTCGGCCATGTGGTTGGCCTGGGCAGCCGAAAGCCTGAGGTAGCGCACCGCCGCGTTGAGGTCGATTTCCGTTCCCGTGCCGTAGAGATAGTCCATGGCAAGGTTGTTCTGCGCCTGCCCGTGGCCGGCATCGGCGGCCAGCTTGTAGAGGCGGAAGGCCTCGAAGGCGTCGACGGGAACGCCGCGCCCGTTGTCATGGATGATGGCGAGGGCAAACTGTCCGTCGGCATCGTTGTCGTCTGCGGCGCGAGCATACCAGTGCCGGGCCTGGCCCAGGTCCGGTTCCACGCCGTAGCCGTAATAATAGCAGTGGCCGAGATAGACATAGGCGGGCACATGGCGGTGGCTGGCAGCCGTGCTGAGCCATTTCAGAGCTTCGGTATCATCCACCTCGACGCCGTCGCCGAAATAGTAGGAGATGCCAAGCTCGAATTCGGCGGCGGGATGGTGCTGGTTGGCGGCGAGCCGAAACCATTTGACCGATTCGGCGAGGTCGACGCGAAAACCGTCTTTCCGGTAGGCGTAGCTGTGGCCGAGCTGGTACTGCGCCTCGGCGTCGCCCGCCTCGGCCGCCTGTTCCCACAGGCGCGCCTGGCGCGAAAGGGCGACAGCGCCGACAGTTCGAGGATTTTCGGTTTCTCGGGCCTGGGTGAGGCCGGACGTGAGCATTGCCAACACCAGTGCAGCCGCTATCCGTCCGCCCATTCCCGCCCCCTTCGGCGCCTGCCGTCTTCCGCAACCGTTACGCTAGCAATTAATTATATATGCCTGTGGAATTGCAAGGTAAATCGCCGCCGGCCGATGCAGGGACAGCTGAAAACGCAAACCGCGGCGGCATCAGGGATGCACGCCGCGGCCGCGGGAGGGCAGGTCGATGGGAATCAGTTGACCTTGGGCAGAGTGATTTCGACGTCCACGGTCTTGGAGTTGGAAAAGCCGCCATTGTAGAGATAGAAGCCGCCGACGATGAGAACGACGGCCAGAATGGTGGCGATGAACCAACCGCTCGCGCCGCCGCCGCCGGTCTTGATGATCGTGGTCTTGTCTTCTGTCATGTGCATAATCCCTGTATGGCCGGAACTGTTTCCGGGTCTCGCACTCACAATCCGCGGCGCGTTGATTGGTTCCGTATTTGCTGATCAAAAGAATGCTCAGATGAGCCGGTGACTGCGAAGATCGTGCCGGGACTGTCGCGGAATGGCAGGCACGAGGCGGCGTGGACCGGCCGATCCCGCCGTGGCGGGACCACGTCCATCTTCAGGCGGCGGGCGGCCCGGGCAGGGCGGCGGCAAGCGCGCTGCGGATGATGCCCGAGATTTCGTTGCAGGCGGCGTCGGGGTCGGATGCCTCGATCGCAAGGGCCAGCCGGTGGTGGGCCTCGTAGGCGGCGACGCGGCGGCTGCGGCCGTGATCCGCGCCGGCATCGGCGGCGATCGTCAGAGTCACCGCAAGCTCGACCATGCCGCCGATGGAGCGCAGAAACGGATTGGCGGAGGCCTCGGCGATCGTGCGGTGAAATTCGAGTTCGGCCAGCGCGAAGGGCTCGACGGCGTCGAACGACATTTCCATCTGGTGGGCCCAGTATTTGAGCAGGCGGATATGGTCGGAATTGCGGTGGCGGGCGGCGAGATCGGCCGCGCGCAACTCCAGCGCCAGCCTGGTGTCGAACAGGCTGGCGATGAAATGCCTGTCCGGCTCGGCCTCGAAATGCCAGGACAGCACCTGGGCGTCGAACAGGTTCCAGCGGTTGCGCGGCAGCACCCGGGTCCCGACCTTTGGGCGGGCCTCGACCAGCCCCTTGGCCTCGAGCGTCTTCAGCGCCTCGCGCAGCACCGTGCGAGAGACGCCGTACTCGCTCATCATGGCCGCGTCATTGGGCAGGATCGAGCCGATGGGAAACCGCCCCGAAACGATGCCTACGCCGATATCGTTGATTACATAGGAGTGGAAATTGCGCGCCGCGAGCCGCCCCGAAAGAGAACGGATCAGGCTGCCGGCTTCACTCATGCTTCAATTTCCTGACATGCTTGAGCTTCGGCGCCGAGGACGAGAAGATCACCCGTTGCAGAACGATAAACAAAAACAGCAACATGCCGATCACGATCTTGGTCCACCAACTCGAAAGCGAGCCGTCGAAGATTATGTAGGTCTGCACCAGACCCTGCAGCATGACGCCGACAAAGCTGCCGAAGATGAAGCCGTATCCACCGGTCAGCAACGTGCCGCCGATGACCACCGCCCCTATGGCGTCGAGTTCGACGCCGACGGCTGCCAACGGATAGCCCGCCGAGGTGTAGAGCGAGAAGACGACACCGGCAAGACCTGCAAGGAAGCTCGACAGCGTGTAGACAAGAATGGTGGTGCGCGCCACCGGTACGCCCATCAGCGAAGCAGATGTGGCATTGCCGCCGAGCGCATAGACATAGGAGCCGAATTTGGTGCGGTGGGCAAGAATGGCGCCGATGACGAAGACCAGCAGCATCAGGCCGCCGATGAAGCTGATGCGGCCGCCGCCGTCGAGCTTGATGTAGAGCGTCGAGATGAACGAGTAGAATTCGTGGTTGACCGGGATCGAATCCTGGGTGAGCACGGAGGCTGCGCCGCGGGCGAGAAACATGCCGGCCAGCGTGACGATGAAGGACGGCACCTGCAGGAAATGGATGGCGCAGCCCATCAGCGCGCCGAAAGCGGAGGCGACGACCAGCGCGATGGCGAAGGCAATCAGCGGATGGACCGAAAACCAGCTGACCAGCACGGCGACGAGCACGCCGGTGAAGCCGATTACCGCTCCCACCGAGAGATCTATGCCGCCCGATATGATGACGAAGGTCATGCCGACGGCGGTGATGCCGAGGAACGCGTTGTCGGTGAGAAAATTGCCCAGCACGCGGGTCGAGAACATGTTGGGGAACTGTGCCACGCTGAGCCCATAGGCGATGATGAAGATGATCGTGGTGGCCGCCAACGGCCTGAGACTGCGGTTCATGGCGTGCTCCGCTTGCCGGCATTGCGACGGCTGAAGATCAACAACTGCTGGGCGATCGGCGACTGCAGGACGAGGATGAGGATGATGACACCCGCCTTGACGATCAGGTTGAACTCGGGCGGGAAGCCGGAGACCAGGATCCCGGTGTTCATGGCCTGGATGATGATCGCGCCGATGACCGCCATGGGAATGGAAAAGCGGCCGCCGAGCAACGAGGTGCCGCCAATGACGACGGCGAGGATGGCATCGAGCTCAAGCCAGAGGCCGGAATTGTTGGCGTCGGCGCCGCGGATGTCGGCGGCCACGATGATTCCGGCGACTGCGGCGCAGAAACCCGAAAGAGCATAGACTGAAATCAGCAGCATGCGAGAGCGGATGCCGGCGAAGGTCGCCGCCGAGCGATTGATGCCGACGGCTTCGATGAACAGCCCGATCGCGGTCCTCCGCACCGCCAGCGTCACCGCGATCATCAGCACCAGGGCGATGACCGCCGCCATCGGGAAGCCGAGAAACGAGCCGGTTCCCATGAAGATGAGATGCGGATCGGAGAAGGTGACGATCGAGCCCTCGGTGATCAGCTGCGCCAGGCCTCGCCCGGCCACCATCAGCACGAGGGTGGCGATGATCGGCTGGATGTCGAGAAGGGCCACGAGCAGGCCGTTCCAGACTCCGCACAATGTGCCGACCGCAAGCGCCACGACGATCGCGGTGAAAGCCGAATAGCCGTCCACGACCATGGTGGCGGCCACCGCGCCGGCCACCGCCATCACCGCGCCGACCGAGAGGTCGACGCCCTTGGTGGCGATCACCACCGTCATGCCGACGGCGAGGATGGCCACCGGCGCGCCGCGGTTCAGCACGTCGATGAGGCTGCCGAAGAAGCGGCCGTCCTGCCAGGCGATATCGAAAAAACCGGGAAACAGAAACCAGTTGAGGAGAAGAACGCCGGCCAGCGCGACGGTCTGCGCATTGAGGATGCGCATAAGGGGATGGCGTCTCATGATGCGATGGCCTCGTCGCTCTGGTTGGCGATTGCCTGGACAATGACCGAGGGATTGATGTTCTCGCCGCGCAGCTCGGCGACCAGTTCCCGGTCACGCATGACGACGATGCGGGACGAATAGGCAACCACCTCGTCAAGTTCGGAGGAGATCACGACCAGCGCCATGCCGTCGTCGCGCAACCGGTTGATGGTGCGGACGATCTCGGCGTGAGCGCCGACGTCGATGCCGCGGGTGGGCTCATCGAGGATGAGAAAGCCCGGATCGGTGGCAAGCCAGCGGGCCAGGATCACCTTCTGCTGGTTGCCGCCGGACAGCAGCTTGATCGGCATGTCGGGGGAGGCGGCGCGGATATCGAGCATCTCGGCAAACCGGCCGGCGATCTCGAGCTGGTCGTCGCGGTTGAGAGCCCTGAACCATCCGAGCTTGCCCTGCAGTGCGATGACGATGTTCTCCCGCACCGACAGGTCGCCGATGATGCCGTCGGCCTTGCGGTCCTCGGGGCAGAAGCCGAAGCCGTGGGCGATCGCGTCGGAGGCGGACTGGATGCTCACCGGCGTGCCGTTGAGCCGGATTTCGCCCGAATCGGCCGGGTCGATGCCGAACATGATGCGCGCCATTTCCGTGCGCCCAGAGCCGAGCAGGCCGGCCACTCCGATGACCTCGCCCTTGTGGATGTCGAGCGAGAAGGGCTGCAGGCTACCCGTCCGACCGGTTCCCCTGAAGCTGACGAGAAGCTCGCCGACTTCGCGCTCTCCGACCGCCGACGTGCCGCCCGAAAAGGAAATGTCCTTGCCGAGCATCATCCGCACCACGTCCGTCCGGCTCATCTCGGTGAGCGGCTCCGTGCCGATCAGCCGCCCGTTGCGCAGGATAGTCACGCGGTCGGCGATGGCGAAGACCTGGTCGAGAAAATGGGTGATGAAGACGATTGCCAGGCCCCGCGCCTTGAGGTCGGCGATGACCTCGAAGAGCTTTTCCACCTCATTGCGGTCGAGGCTGGCGGTGGGTTCATCGAGAATGAGCACCTTGCCTGAGAGTTCAACGGCGCGCGCTATGGCGACGATCTGCTGGACGGCGACGGAATAGGCGCCCAGTTCGGCGCGCGGATCGATATCGTCGAGCCCGTATCGTGCCAGGAGCTCGGTCGCCTCGCGCTCGATGCGCCGCTTGTCGACCATGCCGAAGCGGGTCGGTTGACGGCCGAGAAACAGGTTTTCGGCCACCGAACGGTTGGGAAGCAGGTTGACCTCCTGGTAGACGGTGCCGATGCCGTGCGCCTGCGCATGCAGAGGATCGCGAAAGCTGACCGGACGGTCCTCCAGCAGGACTTCGCCGGCATCGGGATGATAGGCGCCGGTGAGGATCTTGATCAGCGTCGATTTGCCGGCGCCGTTCTCGCCCAGAAGCGCGTGCACCTCACCGGGACGAAGCGCGAAATCGATGTCCTGCAGGGCGGTGTGCTCGCCGAAATACTTGCAGATGCCGCGCGCCTGCAAGGTGTAACTGGTGTCGGCCATCGATCCCCCTCCCGGCATCATTGCGCAACTATTCCCGCTTGCGCATCCACGCGCAAGCGGTTCCGCCGGACGGGCCGGCGGAACCGATCTCGATTCTGGCGCTCCTAGTAGCCGAGACCCTTGCGGGTGTCGTATTCACCCTGCGGATTGTCCGCCGGGGTGTAGAGCTTGGATTCGGTGATGATGAACTTCTCCGGCTTGGTGCCGTCCTTGAGATAGGCGGCCAGGACGTCGAAGGCCGGGCCGGCCATGTTCGGGGTCAGTTCGACGGTGGCGTTGGCTTCGCCGGCGACCATGGCCGCGAAGATGTCCGGAACCGCATCGATGGACACCACGTAGATGTCGGAGCCGGGCTTGAGGCCGGCATCCTTCATGGCCTGGATGGCGCCCACTGCCATGTCGTCATTGTGGGCGTACATGGCGCAGATGTCCTTGCCGCCATTCTCGGCCTTGATGAAGCCTTCCATGACTTCCTTGCCCTTCGAGCGAGTGAAGTCGCCGGTCTGGCTGCGCGCGATGGTGATGTTGGCATGGCCGGCAATGGCTTCCTCGAAGCCCTTCTTGCGGTTGATCGCAGGCGTCGAACCGACGGTGCCCTGGAGCTCGACCACCTTGCATTCCTTGTCGCCGACGGTGTCGACGAGCCACTGGCCGGCAACGCGGCCTTCCTTGACCTGGTCGGATGCGACGGAGGCGAGATAGAGGTCTTCGGACGCGTCAACGCCCCGGTCGAGCAGCACCACGGGGATGTCGGCTTCCTTGGCTTCGGTCAGCACGTCGTCCCAGCCGGTGGCGACCACGGGAGCCACCAGGATGGCGTCGACGCCCTGGGCGATGAAGCCGCGGATCGCCTTGATCTGGTTTTCCTGCTTCTGCTGCGCGTCGGCGAACTTGAGATCGATGCCGCGTTCTTCCGCCTGCTGCTTGGTGACCGAGGTTTCGGCTGCGCGCCAACCGGATTCGGATCCGATCTGCGAGAAGCCGACCGTCATTTCCGCGGCGAGCAGGGGTGTGGACAAGGCTGTGGCAATGCTTGCGGCGAGCGCAAGCCTGGCGAGTATTGACATGATTTCTTCCTCCCAAAGGCGCCGGCATGATCCATCCATACTCGGCGTGACTGGACGCTAGCAAAAGTACTATTATATGTAAAGTGGATTGTCGGGCAGCGCCGGGGATCGCCGAAGGAACTGAATCCGCGCCGCGCCGCGTTGCGCCCACAAAATCCACCTCCTAAATAAATCGTGCAAAATCAGATAGGTATTGAGAGAGACGTGGTCTCGTTGGCGCCGCAAGCAGCGAGGGAGTGCCGATATGGCCGCCCGAAGCCGGCGGCGCGGGAGTGCTATTCCCACCTGCGAGATGCGAAGGCGGAATTGCTGCATTGCACTATAAATGAGTATTGGGCGTGAGCGTGACGGCAAACGGCGAAGTTGTAATCCGCCGCACACAAATCACGCGGCCGGCAGAAGCATGGCGATCAAGATCTGCTCCGGTCTGGACTTGGAGCTCAGCCCGACTTCATTCGTGGAACGCATCGACCTCATGACGGCGGCCGACGAGGAACGCGTCGGCGACATGGCGAAGCGGCGACACATCGACATCGATCCGTCCGGCGGCCAGAAGCTCGGCGAAATGCTCGTAGATTGCCGGATACTCGCGGTCCGGCCCGGACACGGCGGGTTCGCCGTCGATGGTCAGCCTGCTGCCACCTTCCGACAGGAGCAGCGAGCCGGCATCGGTTTCGACGGCAATGTCCCAGGTCTGATGGCCTTCGTGGCGCCAGTCGAACTCCGCCGTCACCGTGGCCCCGAACGGATCGGCGAACTCCAGCCGCGCGGCGATCGGTGTCTGGCAGTTGGACGGAAAATCGAGATCCGCCGATGCGACGTGCACCGGGTGCGGCATGATGCGGGTGAGGATGGAAAGCGCATTGATGCCGGGATCGAAGACGCCGACATTGCCGGCATTCCAGATCCAGGCCTGGCCCGGATGCCAGCGACGGACATCTTCCTTCCAGACGATCCGGACCGATCGGATTCGGCGCGGGGCAAGCCAGTCGCGGGCCGGTTCCACACCGAGCGCATGCCTGGAATGCCAGGTGGCGTAAAGTGTCAGACCGCGCTCGCGGGCCTCGCCGACCAGGGTCTCCACCTCCGTCAGCGTGGCGCCAGGGGGCTTCTCCAGGAGGACGTGGCGCCCGGCGCGCAGGGCTGCCATCGCCATGTCGAAGCGGACGGCGGGCGGTGTGCACAAGGCTAAGGCGGTGATATCCGGACGCTTCAGCAGCATCGCGTCGAGCGCGTTGTAGTGCTCGACGCCATCGACCCGGGCATGACGGCTGACGGCCGCGCAAAGGGTGAAATTCGGATTGTGCTCTATCGACGGCATGTGCTGGTCGCGGGCTATCTTGCCGACCCCGACGATGGCGATGCGCGTCGGTTCAGTGGCTTTCACGGCCCACTGCCTTCCCGCGCCTGCCCTTGAGGATGTCGAAATCGGCGCCCAGATCCGCGCCTTCGACATGGTTGTGGTAGAGCGCCTCGTAGCCGCTGATCGGACGGTGGATCGACGGCGCCCAGGCGGCGAGCCGGCGCTCGAGTTCGGCGTCGGTGATGTCGAGATGCAGGCGGCGGCCGGGCACGTCGATCTCGATCATGTCGCCCGACTGCACCACCGCCAGCGGTCCGCCAACAGCGGCCTCGGGCGATGTGTGCAGCACCACGGTGCCGTAGGCGGTGCCGGACATGCGGGCGTCTGAAATCCGCACCATGTCCTTGATGCCCTTCTTGAGGACCTTGGGCGGCAGGCCCATATTGCCGACTTCGGCCATGCCGGGATAACCCTTCGGCCCGCAGTTCTTCATCACCATGATGCAGGTTTCGTCGATGTCGAGCGCGTCATCGTTGATCTTCGCCTTGTAGTCGTCGATGTCCTCGAAGACGACCGCGCGGCCGCGATGCTGCAGGAGGTGAGGCGAGGCGGCGGACGGCTTGAGAACGGCGCCGCGTGGGGCAAGATTGCCGCGCAACACGGCGATGCCGCCGGACTGGGTCAGCGCCTGCTCGACCGGCAGGATGACATCATCGTTCCAGTTCTTCACGCCTTCGATTTCCTCGGCGATTGTGCGGCCCGAAACGGTGAGGGCGTCGCCATGCAGCTTGCCGCCTTCGAGCAGCGACTTGAGCACCACCGGCAGACCGCCGGCATAGAAGAATTCTTCCATCAGATATTTGCCCGAGGGCTGCAGGTTGACGATGGTGGGAATGTCGCGGCCGAGCCGGTCCCAGTCGTCGAGCGTCAGGTCGACCTCGGCACGGCCGGCAATGGCCAGAAGGTGGATGACGGCGTTGGTCGAGCCGCCGATGGCGCCGTTGGCGCGAATGGCGTTCTCGAAGGCGGGCTTGGTCATGATGTCGGACGGCTTCAGGTCATCTTTCACCATGTCGACGATGCGGCGGCCAGTAAGCTGCGCCATCACCCGCCGACGTGAATCGACCGCCGGAATGGCGGCGTTGCCGGACAGGGCCATGCCGAGCGCCTCGGCCATCGAGGCCATCGTCGAGGCGGTCCCCATGGTGTTGCAGGAACCGGGCGAACGCGACATCGCCTGTTCGGCCTCGAGAAATTCGGCCTGGCTCATCTCGCCGGACTTGACCGCCTCCGACATCTGCCACAGCGCGGTGCCGGAACCGACGTCCTGGCCGCGCCACTTCCCATTGAGCATCGGCCCGCCGGTCACGACGATTGCCGGAATATCGACCGAGGCCGCGCCCATCAGCAGCGCCGGCGTGGTCTTGTCGCAGCCGACCATCAGCACCACGCCGTCGAGCGGATTGGCGCGCAGCGCCTCCTCCACATCCATGGCACAGAGGTTGCGGTAGAGCATGGCGGTGGGTCTGAGCGAGGCTTCACTCGGCGAGAACACCGGGAACTCCAGCGGCAGGCCGCCGGCCTCGTAGATGCCATGACGAACGCGCTCGGCGAGGTCGCGCAGATGCGCGTTGCAGGGCGTGAGTTCGGACCAGGTGTTGCAGATGCCGATGACCGGGCGGCCGTCGAACAGATCCTCGGGAAACCCCTGATTCTTCATCCAGGAGCGATGATAGATGTTGTCGCGGCTGGTTCCGCCATACCATTCCTGACTGCGGAGTTTGCGGGGCCACTGGGCTTTCTGGAAGGTCATGGGGTCGGCCTCGATTAGAGTGACGTGACGGCGACGGCGGCATTGGACCCGCTCGTCACCTCAAGTGAATTGCGCAACGGCAGGCCGAATCCCGCCGCCTCGATCTCGAATATATCACCATTCTCCGGCTTGATACCGGCGGCGAAGGAAAGAGTCGCCGTCCCGAACATGTGGACATGCACATCGCCCGGCTGGCGGAACAGGTCGTACTTGAAATGGTGATGCTCGAGATTGGCGAGCGTATGGCTCATATTGGCTTCGCCCGAGAGAAACGGCGCCTCGAATATCGTCGCATCGCCGCGCCGGATGCGGCTGGTGCCCTGGACGTCGTCGGGTAGGGCGCCCAGCCGGATTTCCGGACCGAAGCTTGCCGGCCTGAGCTTGGAATGGGCGAGATAGAGATAGTTCTGCCGTTCGGTAACGTGGTCAGAGAATTCGTTGGCGAGCGCGAAGCCGACGCGGCAGGGCCTGCCGTCGGAGGCGATCACATAGATGCCTGCGAGCTCAGGTTCCTCGCCGCCATCGAGCGCGAAGGTGGGGGAGACGAGGGCTGCACCGGGGCTCGCCAGCGAGGCGCCGGTGCCCTTGTAGAACCACTCGGGCTGCACGCCCACTTCTCCGGCCCTCGGCCTGCCGCCCTCGACGCCCATGCGGAACATCTTCATCGAATCGGTCATCTGCGCGGCAGCCTGCTCGCCGGCATGCATCGCATCCCGGGTGGAAGCCGAGCCCAGATGGGTCAGGCCGGTGCCGGTCAGGTGCAGGTGACTGGGATCGGGATGGGTGATCGGCGGCAGCACCCGGCCCTCGGAATAGGCGCGCGGCAGATCGACGGCCTCGGCGAGGCCGAGCGCCCCGATGTGGTCGGCGAGCGACGTGCCGGACTCCGCGCAGGCCATGGCAAGATCGTAGACCGAAGATGCCCCCTTGACGACAAAGGCCTCGGTGCCGGAGCGGGCCACCACCTGGATGCGGCCGTCACTGGTTCGGATCTGGGAAATCAGCATGGTCATCACGCTTTCTGCTTGTTGTAGACGTCGAAGACGACGGCGGCCAGCAGCACCAGGCCCTTGATGACCTGCTGGTAGTCGATGCCGATGCCGAGGATCGACATGCCGTTGTTCATCACGCCCATGATGAAGGCGCCGACCACGGCGCCGACAATCTTTCCGACCCCGCCCGACATGGAGGCGCCGCCGATGAAGACGGCGGCGATGACGTCAAGCTCGAAGCCGACGCCGGCCTTCGGCGTCGCCGAATTGAGCCGCGCGGTGACGATCATGCCGGCGAGTGCTGCGAGCACGCCCATGTTGACGAAGCAAAGGAACGTCAGCCGGTCGGCGTTGATGCCCGAGAGCCGCGCCGCCTTGAGGTTGCCGCCGATGGCGTAGATGCGTCGGCCGGTGACGGTGGATTCGGTGAAGAAGGCATAGATGACCGTCAGCACGGCCATCGACACGGCGACATTGGGGATGCCGCGGAAGGTGGCGAGCTTCCAGCCCACGAAGATCAGCGCAGCGGCGATCACTGCGTTGCGAATGACGAAGACGATCGTCGGCTCCTCGTTGATGCCGTAGGAGATGTTGCGCGTCCGGGTGCGCCAGCCCAGATAGATCAGCGCCGAGGCGGCGAGGACGGCGATCAGGATGGCCGTGACATTGGGCCGGCCGACGCCGAAGACATCGGTGATGAAGCCGGTCGACAGCGACTGGAAGGCCTTCGGAAACGGCCCCACATTGCGGCCGTCGAGCAGCCAGAGGGTTAGCCCGCGAAACACCAGCATGCCGGCCAGCGTGACGATGAAGGACGGGATGCGCCAGTAGGCGATCCAGTAGCCCTGCGCCGCGCCGATGAGACCGCCGACGACGAGGCAGGTGGGGACCACGACCCAGACCGGCAGGCCGTAATTGATCGTCAGCACTGCCGCCACCGCGCCGGTGAAGGCGGCCACCGAGCCCACCGACAGGTCGATATGGCCCGCGACGATCACCAGCAGCATGCCGAGCGCCATGATGATGACGTAGGAGTTCTGCAGGAAAAGGTTGGTGATGTTCTGGGCGACCAGGAAATCGATGCCGACCTGGGCCTTCACAAGCACGGAGAAGAAGATGACGATGGCGATCAGCGCCATCAGCATCCCGTATTCGCGCAGATGCGATCTCAGATAGACAAGGCCGGGATTTCCCGCCCGCCGCGCTTCACCTTCGGTCATTTCCGACATTGGCCGGCCTCCCTTAATTGCGCACGATGAGCGACATGATGCGCTCCTGGCTGGCTTCGTCGGCGGACAGTTCGCCGACCAGTGCGCCTTCGTTCATGACATAGATGCGGTCGCACATGCCGAGCAGTTCCGGCATCTCGGAGGAGATCATCACCACGCCGCGGCCTTCGGCGGCGAGCTTGTTCATGATCCCGTAGATTTCAAACTTCGCCCCGACGTCGATGCCGCGGGTGGGCTCGTCGAGGATGAGCACCTGCGGGCCGGTGAAGAGCCATTTCGACAGCACCACCTTCTGCTGGTTGCCGCCCGACAGGTTGACCACATGCTGGTGGACGCTCGGCGTGCGGATGTTCATGGCACCGCGATAGCCCTCGGCGATCTTCTGCTCCTCGGCCTCGTTGATGACGCCGTTGGCAGATATACCGGGAAGATTGGCAAGCGAGATGTTGCGCAGGATCGGGTCATCGAGCACCAGCCCAAGCCCCTTGCGGTCCTCGGTGACGTAGGCGAGGCCGGCGGCGACTGCGTCCTTTACGCGGCCGACTTCGGCCGGCCTGCCGCCGATCGTCACCGAGCCGGTGATGTCGCGGCCGTAACTCTTGCCGAAGATGCTCATGGCAAGCTCGGTGCGGCCCGAGCCCATCAGACCGGCGATTCCGACGATCTCGCCCTTGCGCACGTTGAAGGAGACGTTCTTGATCACCTTGCGGTCTGCGAGTTCGGGATGCCAGACGTTCCAGTTCTTGACCTCCATCAGCACTTCGCCGGGATTGCGCTTGCGCTCGGGGTAGCGGTGGGCCATGTCGCGGCCGACCATGTCGCGGATGATGCGATCCTCGGAAATCTCGTCGCGGGTCATGGTGCAGACGGTGGCGCCGTCGCGCAGCACGGTCAGCCGGTCGGCGACCTTGGCGACTTCGTTGAGCTTGTGGCTGATCAGGATCGAGGTGATGCCTTGCGCCTTGAGTTCGAGCAGCAGGTCGAGCAGTTTCTGGCTGTCGTTCTCCTGCAGCGCCGCGGTCGGCTCGTCGAGGATGAGCAGGCGCACGTCCTTGGACAGCGCCTTGGCAATCTCGATCAACTGCTGCTTGCCGACGCCCAGCTTCTCGACCATCGTGGTGGGTGCCTCGCGCAGGCCGACCTTTTCCAGCAGCGTCTCGGTGCGGGCGAAGGTCTCGGGCCAGTCGATGATGCCGTTCTTCGAGACTTCGTTGCCGAGGAACAGGTTTTCGGACACCGACAGCAGCGGTATCAGCGCCAGTTCCTGGTGAATGATGATGATGCCGACGCGTTCGCTGTCGGAAATTGTGTGGAAGGCGGCGGGCTTGCCGTCATAGACGACCTGGCCGTCATAACTTCCGGCCGGGTAGACGCCGGACAGCACCTTCATCAGCGTCGACTTGCCGGCGCCATTCTCGCCGACCAGGGCGTGGATTTCGCCTTCCTCGACGGTGAACGAAACCTGGTCGAGTGCCTTGACGCCCGGGAAGGTCTTGGTGATCGACTGCATTTCGAGAAGGGTGGCCATTGCGCTGTCCATCTGTGGCATGTCCAGCCCGCGGCAGTCGCCGCGGGCTGGAGGCGTCATGGTGCCTTTGGGGCGATGCTACTTGATCTGGTCGGCCGTGTAGTAGCCGGAGCCAATCAGGGTCTCTTCCCAGTTCGACTTGTCGACGGTGTGCGGCTCGAGCAGGTAGGACGGAACGACCTTGACGCCGTTGTCATAGGTCGAGGTGTCGTTGATCTCGGGTTCGCTGCCCGACAGCACCGCATCGACCATCTTGACGGTGACGCCGGCCAGTTCGCGGGTGTCCTTGAAGATCGTCGAGTACTGCTCGTCGGCGAGGATCGACTTGACCGACGGCACTTCGGCGTCCTGGCCGGTAACGATCGGCATCTTGAGGTCGCCCGAGCCGTAGCCGACGCCCTTGAGAGCCGACAGGATGCCGATCGACAGGCCGTCATAGGGAGACAGTGCGCCGTGGACCTGCTTGTCGCCATAGTTGGCCGAGAGCAGGTTCTCCATGCGCGACTGGGCTACCGCCCCATCCCAGCGCAGGGTGCCGACCTTGTCCATGCCCATCTGGCCGGATGGAACAGCCACATCGCCGGAATCGATCAGCGGCTGCAGGACCGACATGGCGCCGTTGTAGAAGAAGAACGCATTGTTGTCGTCGGGCGAACCGCCGAAGAGTTCGACGTTCCACGGCTTGACGTCCGGGAAGCGCTCCTTGAGGCCGGCCACCAGGCTGTTGGCCTGCAGCACGCCGACCTTGAAATTGTCGAAGGTGGCGTAATAGTCGACATTGCCGCTGTCGCGGATCAGGCGGTCATAGGCAATGACCTTGATGCCGGCGGCGGCGGCGTTGTCGAGCGCGTTCGACAGCGTGGTGCCGTCGATGGCCGCGATCACCAGCACCTTGGCGCCCTTGGTGATCATGTTCTCGATCTGGGCGAGCTGGTTGGGGATGTCGTCCTCGGCATATTGCAGATCGGTGGCGTAGCCGGCGTCGGTGAACTGCTTGACCATGGATTCGCCGTCTGAAATCCAGCGGGCCGAGGACTTTGTCGGCATGGCTATGCCGACGGTGCCCTTGTCTGCGGCAAACGACGGTGCGGCGAAGCTTGCGAAGGCAAAGGCCGCCACGGTTGCGGACATGAGTGTGCGTCTAGTCAATGACATGGGTAGTCCTCCCTTGTGTGGTCCCGCGAGGCGTCGTGCCGGTCGGGTCCGGATTGATGGCTGCATTGGCGCATGCCGGTATTGCTGCGGCTCCCGCGCAGCGCCTTTGGAAAGGTCGGAGCAGATAAGGCGCTATTGGTATTCCGGTCAAATATCGATAGAGC
Source organism: Hoeflea marina (assembly GCF_003182275.1). Classification (GTDB taxonomy): domain Bacteria; phylum Pseudomonadota; class Alphaproteobacteria; order Rhizobiales; family Rhizobiaceae; genus Hoeflea; species Hoeflea marina. The sequence goes on along the minus strand of NZ_QGTR01000001.1, from coordinate 936,323 downwards.
TGTTGGATATACCTGAATTGGTATGGCAATCGAAACGGTGGAGACCGCCATGACCACGAGATTTCCCCAGATGCGCGGCGACCTGATGCAGCGCGGCGTCAAGCTCGCCCATCTCAGGCTGATGGCGCAGCTGGCGGAGACCAACCAGATCTCGGCGGCTGCCGCGGCGATGAACATCTCGCAGCCGGCCGCCTCGCGGCTGGCTGCGGAACTCGAAAAGATCACGGGCGTCGAGCTCTATGTGCGCAATCCGCGTGGCGTGGAACTCACCGAACAGGGCAGGCGGCTGGCCGCACGGGCGCAGTCGATGGTGCAGGGGCTTCGGGATGCCGGCCGCGAGCTGGTGGAACTGGGCGAGGGCCAGGCCGGCAGCGTGACGATCGGATCGGTTTCGGGCGCGGCCATCGAACTGGTGCTGCCGTCAATCAAGCGGATGCGGGTGACCAATCCCGGCGTCGAGACCACCGTCAACGTCGACATCAGCGATGTGTTGGCCAAGGACCTGCTCGCCAACAGGCTGGATTTCTACATCGGCCGGGTTCCGGCCCAGTCGGACCGACGGCTGTTCTCGGTCAGCGTCATCGGCGAGGAACCGATGGTGCTGGTGGTGCGGCGGGACCATCCGCTGGCCCATGCCAGCCATGTCACCTTGTCTGATTGCGTCGGTTACGACTGGGTGATGCAGGGGCAGGGCGGCCTGCTGCGCCGAACCGTCGACGACTATCTGATCGCCCAGGGACTGCCGCTGCCGCAGAAGGTGCTCAACACCGCCTCGGTGCTCTTGACGCTCGCCACCGTGATGGAGACCAACGCAATCGCGCCGATGGCGCGCGCGGTGGCCGAGATCTTTGGCGGCGACCGAGGTTTTGACGGCCGCACTGTCGCGCTTGCCGTGGCGCCGGACCTGGCGGTGTCGCCGTTCGCGCTGGTCCGGCGCGCCCACGACGAGCTGTCGCCGGCGGCGCGCACCTTCCATGCCTATCTGGCGGATCTGGGCCGCGCCTATGCGGCGCGGCTGGCGGGGAAGAGCGGCTGAGCCGGCCGGCCCGACGACGGACTAAAGCAGGCCGCGGGCAGCGAGATTGCGCATCAGATGGCTGATGCCGAAGGTCCAGGGAGCGATTTCGGTCGACAGTCTCACTGTGTTTTGCAGCCGGCCGAGATCATGGCTGGCAATCGAAACCTTGTCGCCGAGCTTGTGGGTAAAGCCTTCGCCGGGCACGTCGCGGTCCTCGGTGGGCGCAAACAGCGTGCCGAGAAACAGCATGATGCCGTCCGGGTACTGGTGGTGCCGGCCCATGGCCTGGCTTACCAGGTCGAGAGGGTCGCGACTGATTTCCGACATGGACGACCGGCCGTGCAGCACATAGCCGTCCTCGCCGACGACACGCAGGTCGAGTTCTGCCTTGCGCACGTCATCGAGCGAATAGCTTTCGTCAAAAAGCCGGATCGCCGGGCCGATCGAGCACGAGGCGTTGTTGTCCTTCGCCTTCGACAGAAGCAGGGCCGAGCGGCCCTCGACGTCGCGCAGATTGACGTCGTTGCCCAGCGTCGCGCCGACCACACGGCCTTTCGACGAGACGGTGAGCACGATCTCCGGCTCCGGGTTGTTCCACTTCGAGATCGGGTGCAGCCCGACATCGGCGCCGGCGCCCACGGACGACAGCACCTGGGCCTTGGAGAAGACTTCCGCGTCCGGGCCGATGCCGACCTCCAGATACTGGCTCCAGACGCCCTCGGCGATCAGCGCCGCCTTGACCTTGGCGGCCTCGGGCGAACCCGGAACGATGTTGCGCAGGCTGTCGCCGATTGAGGCAGTGACGCGCCGGCGAATGGCATCGGCCTTCTGCGGATCCCCGGCGGCCTGTTCCTCGATGACGCGTTCGGCCATCGAACGGGCGAAGGTGACGCCGCAGGCCTTGATCGATTGCAGGTCGCAGGGCGCGAGAAAATGGATGATCGCGTCGTCGTGGTTGTTGGCCGCGGCGATCTTGTCGACCGCGCCGAGCGAGCGGCCATGGGCGTGGCGGACGTAATCGGCCGGTTCGTCCATCTCGCAGATGTCGCGCACCAGCGGGGCCTCGCGGCTGGTGATGTCGATGACTTCGCCGTCGCGCAACGTGACGACCGATGGACCCCGGGCATCCGGGTTCCAGACCCGGGCGAGCAACAATCCGGATTCCGGAAACAGGGTGGTCATCACAATTCCTCCAAGTGCGGCGGGCGGGGCTGATGCCGATGACGCCGAATCCCTCACCCATGCTGCTTCGACGCACCTGCATCCAATAGCAGACGTCCGCCCGGCGCAACAGCGGATCACCGCGGCGGATGCGGCTTGCGGTGGCGGGCAATTGCGCAAAAGTGCTTGTCTTGCACCCGTGTTCTGGTGCAGGAATTGCGGCGCCGGTGGCCCGGGAACGCGGGCGCCGGCACTAAAAAAGCGGCGGCAAGGCCCCATATAGGACATCACGGCGCCTCCGGCCGCGGCCGAGGGGCGCACGATTCAGCACCCCGCCAGGGCTGGAAGGGGCAGGCCGCGGGGCTTGCCGACACCCTGTCATTCATTCTGGCGACGACCGCCAGTCCCATACCATCCGTATCATACAAGGACATCGACCATGAGCTTCAAACCCACCGGAAAGCACCTGATCGCCGGCAAATGGATCGGCGGCGAGGCGACATTCATGTCCGAGCCGGCGCATGGCCCGGCGCATGAATTTTCCGTCGGCACCGTGGCGCTGGTGGACCAGGCGGCAAAGGCTGCCGAAGCGGCTTTCTACGGTTTCGGCTATTCGACTCGCGCCCAGCGCGCGGCGCTGCTCAACCGCATCGCGGACGAGATCGAGGCGCGCGCAGCCGAGATCACCGAGATCGGCACCCAGGAAACAGGTCTGCCGGAGGCTCGGCTCAACGGCGAGCGCGGCCGCACCACGGGCCAGCTCAGGCTGTTTGCCAGCCATATCGAGAAGGGTGACTATCTCGATCGCCGCCACGACGTGGCGCTTCCCGACCGGACCCCGCCGCGTCCCGACATCAAGATGATGCAGCGGCCGATCGGCCCGGTGGCCGTCTTCGGCGCCTCCAACTTTCCACTCGCCTTCTCCACTGCCGGCGGCGACACGGCGGCAGCACTCGCAGCCGGCTGCCCGGTGGTGGTCAAGGGCCATTCGGCCCATCCCGGCACCGGCGAGATCATCGCCCAGGCGATCGACGCCGCGCTCAAGGCGCTCGACATGGATCCGGGCATCTTCTCGCTCATCCAGGGCGGCAAGCGCGATGTCGGCTCCAGCCTGGTGCAGCATCCGCTGATCAAGGCGGTCGGCTTCACCGGCTCGCTGGCGGGCGGTCGCGCGCTCTACGACCTGTGCGCGCAGCGCCCGGAGCCGATTCCGTTCTTCGGCGAACTGGGCTCGGTCAATCCGATGTTCCTGCTGCCGGAGGCGATCAAGGCGCGCGGCGAGGCGATCGCCAAGGGCTGGGCCGGATCGCTGACCATGGGCGCGGGCCAGTTCTGCACCAATCCCGGGATTTCGGTCGTCATCGACGGCCCCGAAGCGGAGGCGTTCATCTCGGCATCGGTGGCAGCGCTCGAGCCGACCCCGGTGCAGACCATGCTGACCGACGGCATCGCGTCGGCCTACCGCGCCGGACGCGACCGCATCGCGGCATCCGCCGGCGTGCAGGAATTGCTGACATCGACCTGCGACCTGCGCAACGCCACGCCCTATCTGTTCGTCACCACAGGCAAGGAATGGCTCGGCAACCATTACCTCGGCGAAGAGGTGTTTGGCCCACTCGGCCTGGTGGTCAAGGTCGGCGACGCCGAGGAAATGCTGACGGTGGCCAGAAGCCTGCAGGGCCAGCTCACCTGCACGCTGCATCTCGATGACGGCGATGTCGAACTCGCCCGAGGCCTGATGCCGATCCTGGAGCGCAAGGCGGGCAGGGTGCTTGCCAACGGCTACCCGACGGGCGTCGAGGTCTCCGAGGCGATGGTGCATGGCGGACCTTATCCCGCCTCGACCAATTTCGGCGCCACTTCTGTCGGCACGCTGTCGATCCGGCGCTTCCTGCGACCGGTGAGCTACCAGAACATTCCCGATGCGGTGCTGCCTGCCGATCTGGTCTGATCATCCAGGGCAGGGCCGCCGCACATGTCTGGCGGCCCTGCCTCTCGCTGATCGGCGAAAGAGCCGGAAAACCATTCACATCACCTCTTTGGGAGAGATACATGAAGCTGTTTGTCAAGGTGATGCTGGCCGCGGCCATCGGCCTGTATGCCTCCCTGGTGCAGGCGTCGGCCGCCGACCACAAGCTCGCCGTCCATGTCGATCAGAGCGATCCGGCGGCCATGAATCTCGCGCTCAACAACCTTGAGAACGTCGAGGCCTATTACGCAGAAAAGGGCGATTCGGTGACCATAGAAGTCGTCGCCTACGGTCCGGGCCTGAAGATGTACACCGCCGACAGCCCGGTCCGGGACCGGATTTCGGCGTTGTCGCTCGAGCACCCGAGTCTCGTCTTCTCCGCCTGCGGCAACACACTGGCGGCCATGGAAAAGAAGGCCGGCACGAAGATCGCGCTGATTGCCGAAACATCCATGGTCCCGTCGGGCGTTGTCCGGCTGATGGAGCTGCAGGAGCAGGGCTACAGCTACGTCAAGCCCTGACCGGGCCGGCCGCAGCGGCCCCGGGGACGCGCGCCGGATCCTCGCCGGCGATCACCCGACTGGGCATTGGCGGCGACAGCCACGCCGTGATAGTGAGACACGCCGCGCCGCGGTCATGAGACCGTCGCAAATATGCGGCTATTGATTGAGCCTAGACCCCCGTTCTCCATCTCCCGTTTCCGACTGGAAATTGTCATGAAGTTTCGCTTTCCCATCGTCATCATCGATGAAGACTTCCGCTCCGAAAATTCTTCGGGGCTGGGCATCCGCGCCATGGCGCAGGCCATCGAAAGCGAGGGCTTCGAAGTGCTAGGGGTGACGGGCTACGGCGATCTTTCACAATATGCTCAGCAGCAGTCCCGGGCCAGCGCCTTTGTGCTGTCGATCGACGACGAGGAATTCAGCCCCGGCCCCGATCTCGATCCGGCGGTCCTCAATCTGCGCAATTTCATCGAGGAGGTGCGCTGGAAGAACGCCGACGTGCCGATCTATATCTACGGCGAGACCAAGACCAGCCGGCACCTGCCCAACGACATCCTGCGCGAACTGCACGGCTTCATCCACATGTTCGAGGACACGCCGGAATTCGTGGCGCGGCACATCATCCGCGAGGCCAAAAGCTATCTTGAGGGCATCAAGCCGCCGTTCTTCAAGGCGCTTCTCAACTACGCCGAAGACGGGTCCTATTCCTGGCATTGCCCCGGCCATTCGGGGGGCGTGGCGTTCCTGAAGAGCCCCGTCGGGCAGATGTATCACCAGTTCTACGGCGAGAACATGCTGCGCGCCGATGTCTGCAATGCGGTGGAGGAACTCGGCCAGCTGCTCGACCACAATGGCGCCATCGGCGCCTCGGAGCGCAATGCGGCGCGGATCTTCAATGCCGACCACTGCTTCTTCGTCACCAACGGCACCTCGACATCCAACAAGATGGTCTGGCACCACACCGTGGCGCCCGGCGACGTGGTGGTGGTGGATCGCAACTGCCACAAGTCGATCCTGCACTCGATCATCATGACTGGCTCGATTCCGGTCTTTCTCAAGCCGACTCGCAACCACTACGGCATCATCGGTCCGATCCCGCAGAGCGAATTCGAGATCGACTCGATCAAGGCGAAGATCCGCGCCAATCCGCTGCTGCAGGGCGTCGATGCCGAAACGGTCAAGCCCAGGATCATGACGCTGACCCAGTCCACCTATGACGGCGTTCTCTACAACACCGAAACGATCAAGACGCTGCTCGACGGCTACATCGCCAATCTGCATTTCGACGAGGCCTGGCTGCCGCACGCCGCCTTCCATCCGTTCTACGGCAGTTTCCACTCGATGGGTCGCAAGCGCGCCCGGCCGATGCACTCGGTGACCTACGCCACACAGTCCATCCACAAGCTGCTGGCCGGCATCAGCCAGGCGAGCCATGTGCTGGTGCAGGACAGCCAGGACACCAAGCTCGATCGCCATCTCTTCAACGAAGCCTACCTGATGCACACGTCGACCAGCCCGCAATACTCCATCATCGCCAGCTGCGATGTCGCGGCCGCGATGATGGAGCCGCCCGGCGGCACCGCGCTGGTCGAGGAGAGCATTGCCGAGGCGCTCGATTTCCGGCGGGCCATGCGCAAGGTCGACGAGGAGTTCGGCGACGGAGACTGGTGGTTCCAGGTCTGGGGACCTGAGGAGCTGGAAGAGGAGGGGATCGGCCGTACCAAGGACTGGGTGCTCAAGCGCACCGATGCCGATGGCGTGCAGCCGTCCGACGGCGAGGATTCCTGGCACGGCTTCGGCGACATGGCGCCCGGCTTCAACATGCTCGACCCGATCAAGGCGACGCTGATCACGCCGGGGCTCAATCTTGACGGGCGCTTCGAGCAGACCGGCATCCCCGCCTCGATCGTGACCAAGTATCTGGCCGAGCACGGCGTGGTGGTGGAAAAGACCGGGCTCTACAGCTTCTTCATCATGTTCACCATCGGCATCACCAAGGGCCGCTGGAACTCGCTGCTGACCGAATTGCAGCAGTTCAAGGACGATTATGACCAGAACCAGCCGATGTGGCGCATCATGCCGGAGTTCTGCGCCAAGCAGCCGCGCTACGAGAAGATGGGCCTGCGCGACCTGTGCCAGCATGTGCATTCGCTCTACGCCAAATATGACGTGGCGATCCTGTCCACCGACATGTATCTGAGCGATCATACGCCGGCGATGAAGCCCAGCGATGCCTTCGCTCATATCGCGCAGCGCACCACCCAGCGGGTGCCGATCGACGAGCTCGAGGGCCGCATCACCACCAGCCTGGTGACGCCCTATCCGCCGGGCATCCCGCTGCTGATTCCGGGAGAGGTGTTCAATCGAAAGATTGTCGAGTATCTGAGGTTCAACCGCGAATTTGCTCGCGAATGCCCCGGCTTCGAGACCGATATCCACGGACTGGTGCAGGAAGCCGGGAGCGACGGCGTAATAGCCTATTTCGCCGACTGCGTGGCTTCCTGAGCGCATGATGGGATTGCCGCGCCTCCCGGCACTCTCTGCCGGGAGGCGGGCGGTGTCGGCGGCGCCGCCCGGCCCCCGACCGCATGCGGCGGCCGGTGATCCTGCCGTATCTGCCCCCTGACGGCACTGCCGCGCGGTTTCCGAGGGGTGCCGCACGCAGCTGCGGCTGCGGTCCTGAAGATCTCCATCCATTCCTTTCGCCGCATCATCGCTGCGTGCGCTGATTGACCGCCCGATTGCCTCACTGCGCTTCCGGGTCCCCGCGCAACCGTGACTCCGGTCGGCTCGCGGGCCTGTATGGCACCGTGGCATTGCGGCAACAGGCCGATTTCAATCAGGGAAATGCACAAGGGGGAATTGACTCGCATCGAAGCTCGGGTAGATACATGACAAAATTAGTCATCTTTCTGTCGCGGTTCGCCCACCGCCAGGATAGCATCGAAATCTCAACCGCTTATTTGTGCGGTGATTGACGAAAGGCCGCGCAGCATGGCGCCTCGACCCACCAGAATCCAACCCGCTTCGAGCCAGCATGCAACCGCGGGGCAGGGGTTGAAAAACCGGCTGATGGTGGCGCTGTTGTCCAGTTCCTCGCTGCTCGCCGGAACCGCCGTCCTGGCGCAATCGACCGAGACGACCACGCTTGAAACTATCACCGTTTCGGGCGGCGACGAGACGCCTGTCGGTCCCGACGCCACCATCGTGGCCAAGACCTCGCGCACGGCGAGCAAGACCAGCACGCCGCTCGTCGACACGCCGGCCTCGGTCTCGGTGGTCACCGAAAAGGAGCTTGAAGAGCGCGGCGTCACCACGCTCGACGAGGCGCTGTCCTACACGCCCGGCGTGGTCACCGATGTCTACGGCTCCGACAACCGCTACGACCACTACATGATCCGCGGATTCTACAGCACCGGCCTCAGCACTTTCCGCGACGGCCTGCCGCTCCGTGTGAGCAACTTCACGGGCAGCCGCATGGAGCCCTACGGCCTGCAGCGCCTGGAGGTGCTCAAGGGCGCCAACTCCACCTTGTTCGGCCTGTCGCAGCCCGGCGGCATCGTCAACGCCGTCTCCAAGCGGCCGCTGGACTACAAGTTCGGCGAGATCTACACCACATTCGGCGAGGATCATCTCGAGACCGGTGCCGATATCGGCGGTCCGATCGACGCCGAAGGCCTCTGGAGCTACCGCCTGACCGGCAAGTGGCAGGACGCCAGGCAGGGCATCGACTTCAGCCAGGACGATCGCATCTACATCGCTCCGGCGCTGACCTTCAGCCCGTCGGCCGACACCGACTTCACCATCCTGAGCAGCTACAACAAGCGCAACGGCTCGACCTCGCACGGCATTCCCTACGGCAGCGGCATCGATTCGGAAACCTATCTGGCCGAGCCCGACTACGACAACATGGACACCGAGGAGTGGAATATCGGCTACGAGTTCCGCCACGATTTCGGCAACGGCCTGGAATTCCGCCAGAACGCCCGCTACACCCATCTCGAGCTGCTCTACGAGGGCGTCTATGCCGGTGGCAGCGGAGTGGAGGCCGGACGCAGTGCGCTCGGCATCGACGGCACCGCGGACCGCTTCGGGATCGACAACCAGCTGCAGTACGACGCGAGCTTCGGCGCCTTCGATTCGACCATGCTGCTCGGCGTCAGCTACGATCATGAAGATGTGCGGGAAGTGCGGCTCGACGGATATCTTGATGGAATCGACATCAACAATCCGGTCTATGTCGGCAGGGACGCGATCACCTTCTATCCGGCGGCCGTCACCGACAGCACGCAGAAGACGGCGAGTGCCTATCTGCAGGAGCAACTCACGCTCAACGACCAGTGGATCCTGACGCTCGGCGGGCGCTACGACCATGTCGACACGGTATCGGAAGGCACCTATGGCGACAATGCCGCCACCGACGCTGCGTTCACCTCGCGCGCCGGCCTGACCTACAAGGCGACCGATGAGGTCTCGCTGTTTGCCAATTACGCCGAATCCTTCCAGCCGATGGACGCCAACCGCAGCCTGCTCGTCGGCGAGGCGAAGCCGCAGAAGGGCACCCAGTACGAAGTGGGGGCGAAATACCAGCCCGCCGGCATGGACGCGCTGTTCAGCGTGGCGCTGTTCGACCTCACCCAGACCAATGTCGCCCAATACACGCCGGATTATTCCGCCCAGTACCAGATCGGCGAAATCAATGTCCGCGGCCTCGAACTCGAGGGCAAGGTCGCCATGACCAACCGGATCAATCTGACGGCCGCCTATTCCTACTGGGATGCCGAGATCAAGGACGACACCACGCCGGTCAATGTCGGAAAGCGGCCGCAGCTCGTCCCCGCCCACATGGCCTCGCTGTGGGGTGACTACACCATCCCGGGGAATGGCCGTTTCGGCGACGTCACGCTCGGGCTCGGTGCTCGGTTCGTGGGCGAGGTCTTCGCCGACTACGCCAACACCATCGAGCTGCCGTCGCGCATCGTCTTCGATGCGGCGCTCAACTACCAGGTCAGCGAGAACGTCGCGCTGGCGGTCAATGCGACCAACCTGTTCGACAAGGAATATGTGAGCTCCGTCGATACCTATTCCAACACCGCCTATTACGGCGACCGCCGCGCGGTGAAGGCGACGCTGCGCTACACCTGGTGAGGGGGTGCGCCTTCCGGACGGGGTCTGTCCCGGACGGCGCGGCCGCCAGCCCGAGCATGACTGAAGGAGCTACACCGATGGGCGCTTTTCCCTGCAGCCGACGCCAGGTGCTGGGCGGCATGGCGGCGACGCTGTTTGCACCGGCGCTGCTCTCCGCCACCCGCGCATCCGCGGCTGGCGGGGCGCTGAGCTTTCCACATGCCTTCGGCACCACGGTGCTGCCGGAGCCGCCGCGGCGCGTCGTCTCGATCGGCTACACGACGCAGGACCCGCTGCTGGCGCTCGACATCGTTCCTGTCGGGATCCGCGAGTGGTTCGGGGATCAGCCGCACGGCGTGTGGCCGTGGGCGCAGGCCCACCTTAAGGGCGCCGATCCCGCGGTGATCAGGGGCAATGTCAGCCTCGAGGCGGTCGCGGTGCTCAGGCCGGACCTCATCGTCGGCATCGGCTCGGGCATCAATGAGGCGGAATACGCATCGTTGTCGCGCATTGCACCGGTGCTGATGCAACCGCCGGAATTTCCGGCTTACGGCATGCCGTGGGATGCGATGACCGGTCTCATTGGCCGCGCCGTCGGCCGGGAGGCGGCAGCCGACGAAAAGATTAGGGAGGCGGCGGCAATTCTCGCCGCCATGCGCGCGCGCCATCCCGGCTGGAGCGGCAGGACGGGCGTCGCCGCCTATCACTATGGTGGCGAGACCGGCATCTTCGCCCCCTCCGACACGCGCGGTCATTTTCTCGCCCAACTCGGCTTCGAGCCGGTTCCTGCTGCGCGCCACCTCGACAAGACCGGCGCCTTCTACCAGAAGCTGTCGCCCGAGGACCTTTCGGCGCTGGAGGCCGACCTCATATTCTGGGTTTCCTCCACAGAGACGGCCGCCGATCTCGCACAGCTGCCGATGCGGCGCGCGCTCAAGGCGCATGCCGAAGGTCGCGAGGTGTTCGCCGGCGGGCTGCTGGCGGCGGCGATCTCGTTCGGGACGATTCTGTCGCTGCCGTTCGCCGCTTCGGAACTGGAGGCAGACATTGCGGCAGCTGTCGACGGCGATCCGGCCACAGCCGTGCCGTCAGCGGTCAAGGCGGGCCTAGCGCCGTGACGATGCCCCAGGCCAGGGCGACCGAGAACGCGGGCCCACAGACCCGGCGCCGTGTCCTTCTGATGGCATCCGGCTGCGCCGTGCTGCTGCTCGTCTGCATCGCCAGCCTGATCGCAGGCGCGCGGACGGTCTCCATTTCAACCGTGGCCGCGGCGCTGTTTGCCTACGACGGCGGCAATGCCGACCATATCGCCATTGCCGACTACCGGCTGCCGCGCACCCTGCTGGGTCTGATGTGCGGGGCGGCCTTTGGCGTTTCGGGTGCACTGATGCAGGCGACAACGCGCAATCCGCTCGCCGATCCGGGGCTGCTCGGCGTCAACGCCGGCGCCGCCTTCTTCGTCACCGTCGCCGCTGGCGTGTTTGGCGTCCAGGCGATGGGCGCACAGCTCGGCTTCGCCTTTCTGGGCGCCATCGCGGCGACGCTGATGGTCCATGCGCTGGGCTCGGTCGGGCGAGACGGCGCCACGCCGCTGCGTCTGCTGCTGGCCGGTGTGGCCATCACTGCCGTTCTCGGCGGATTCGGGCAGGCGGTCACCCTGCTCAATCCGATGGCGTTCGACAGCCTGCGCGTCTGGATGATCGGCTCGCTGGCCGGGCGCGACACGGGCGTCGTCTACGCGGTCGCGCCCTTCATCGTCGCGGGACTGATGCTGGCGCTGCTGGTCTCGCCCTCAATGAACGCGATTGCCCTCGGGGAAGACCAGGCACGCGCGCTCGGAACCCGGATCGCCGGCAGCCGGCTGATGGCGGCGGTTTCGGTCACGCTGCTGGCCGGCGCCGCGACGGCGGCGGTCGGCCCGATCGGCTTCGTCGGACTGATGGCGCCGCATGTGGTGCGCTGGCTTTTCGGCCCGGACCAGCGGCTGGTCGTCGCCGGCACCATGGTCTTCGCGCCCATCCTGCTGATCTCAGCCGACATTCTCGGCCGCTTCCTGCTCAGGCCGGGCGAACTGGAGGCGGGGATCGTCACCGCCTTTGTCGGCGCGCCGGTGCTGATCCTGCTGGTGCGCCGCAGCAAGGTGAGCCGGCTGTGAGCGCGCCGCCGGATCTTGCCCGTGGCGTCCTCGTCATCCGTCCGCTCGGCTGGCTGACCGGCGGCCGGATCTCGATGCGGCTCAGCCGCCGCACGCTGATTGCCTGCATGGGCATGGGCACTGCAAGTCTGGTGCTCATGCTGATGTCGCTGGTCTCCGGCGACTACGGCCTGCCGTTCTCGGAGGTGGCGCGGGCGCTCTCGGGGCGCGGCGACGGGATGGCGGGCATGATTGTTCTGGAATGGCGCCTTCCGCGGGCACTGCTGGCGCTGCTGCTCGGCGCCGCGCTCGGCGTCAGCGGCGCGATCTTCCAATCGCTCACGCGCAATCCGCTCGGTTCTCCCGACATCATCGGCTTTTCGGCCGGCGCCCATACGGGCGCGCTGGTGGTGATGCTGATCTTTTCAGGCGGTTACTATGAGACGGCGGTCGGCGCGCTCGGCGGCGGCATAGCCACCGCCGTCGCCGTCTATGCGCTGACCTGGCGGCAGGGCGTCGACGGCTTCCGGCTGATCGTCGTCGGGATCGGCATCGCTGCCATGCTGTCGGCGGCCAATGTGTGGATGATCCGCAAGGCCGAGCTGCAGGTCGCCATGTCGGCGGCGATGTGGGCGGCGGGTTCGCTCAACGGGCTTGGCCTCGACCGGCTGCTGCCGGCGGCACTCGCGCTGGCGCTGCTGATGCCGGCGGCGCTGATGCTGGCGCGGCCATTGCGCCAGCTTGAGCTCGGCGACGACGCCGCCATGGCCTCGGGGGTTTCGCCCGAGCGGGTCAGGGTGTGCCTGGCGCTGGTCGGCGTGGCGCTGGTGGCTCTGGTCACTGCGGCCGCCGGGCCGATTGGCTTCATCGCGCTTGCCGCGCCGCAACTCGCCCGCAGGCTCGTGCGCTCGGCCGGGGTGGCACTCGTCCCTTCGGCGCTGATGGGTGGCTTGCTGCTGATCGCATCGGACTGGGCGGCGCAGCATGCCTTCGGCTTCCAGCTGCCGGTGGGCGTGATGACGTTCAATGTCGGCGGGCTCTATTTCATCTGGCTGCTTGTCAGCGAGGCACGCAAATGACGCGTGACCGTCTTCACGCGGATGCTGTGACGCTGGGATACGGCGAGCGGATCATCGCGCACGATCTCTCGGTGAGCATTCCGGACGGCTCCTTCACCATCATCGTCGGGCCCAATGCCTGCGGCAAGTCGACCCTGCTCAGGGCGCTGTCGCGGCTGCTGCCGCCCTCGCGGGGAGACGTGATCCTCGATGGCGGCAGCATCGGCAGGCTGCCTGCCAGAGAGGTGGCTCGCCGGTTGGGGCTGCTGCCGCAGAGCTCGATCGCACCCGACGGCATCAGTGTCGCCGACCTGGTGGCGCGCGGCCGCTACCCGCACCAGTCGATGTTCCGGCAATGGTCGCCGGCCGATCGCGACGCCGTGGCGGCGGCGATGATGTCCACCGGCATCGCCGACCTGGCCGATCGTCCGGTCGATGAACTTTCGGGTGGCCAGCGGCAGCGGGTGTGGATCGCCATGGTGCTGGCGCAGCAGACTCCCATCCTGCTGCTCGACGAGCCGACCACCTTTCTCGACATCGCCCACCAGATCGAACTCATGGATCTCCTGGCCGACATCAATTCCGCGGGCCGCACGGTGGTCGCCGTGCTGCACGATCTCAACCATGCCTGCCGCTATGCCACGCATCTCATCGCCATGCGCGAAGGCGCGGTGGTGGCGGAGGGGCGGCCCGAGAGGATCGTGTCCGAGGCGTTGATCGAACGCGTCTTCGGGCTTGCCTGCGCCATCATCGCCGATCCGGTGACCGGCACGCCGCTGATCGTGCCGCGCCGGAGACGTCCTTCCGGCGGCGGCTCGGGAGATGCAAGGCCGCGCGGCGACCCTGCAAGACGGCCTGCCGGGGGATCCGCGGAGTCGATTTTCCAGCTCAAAGACGAGGACCAGCCATGACCGGAACCGCCACCCGCACCCTGTCCGGCATCGCGGTGCCGCATGACGCGCTCGCGATGCTCGACGAGATCTGCGAGCATTTCATCGAGCATTCCCGCGTCGAGCGGGACGGAGACTTCGCGCGGCTGACGAGCGAGATCGGCGTCGCCGGCATCCGCGCGCTCGACGGAAAGCTCATCATCGACCTCAGCTGCCCAAGCGAGGAAGCGCTGCAGATGAGCTGCAACAGCATCGCCGAGCACCTGTTCTATTTCGCCGGGGACGAGCCGATGGAACTCCAATGGTCTGAGCCCGCCGCGCCGGCGCCGCTGCCCAACCTGCACGAATGCACGGTGGTCTCGTCCGAGGATGTCACCCCGCGGATGCGCCGGGTGAAGCTCGCCTGTTCCGACATTGCCCCTTTCGTGGGAGGCGGGATGCATGTGCGGCTGCTGGTTCCGCCGCGACAGAGGACGCCGGTCTGGCCGAGCATTCTGCCCGACGGGCGCACCGGCTGGCCGGAGGGCGAGGACGAACTGCTGGTGCGCGTCTACACCATACGCGCCGTCGACGCGGAACGTGGCGAATTGTGGGTCGACTTCGTCCAGCACGGCGCGCCGGGCGAGCATGCCCCGGGTGCCGGCTTTGCCCGCACCGCCCGGCCGGGCGATCGGGTGGCGCTGATCGGGCCTGGCGGCGGCGACCTGCCTCAGGCCGACCATGTGCTGCTTGCCGGCGACGAATCGGCGCTGCCGGCCATTGCCCGCATCGCAGCCGAAATTCCGGCCGGTACCCGGCTGGTGGCGATCATCGAGGTGGAAGACGAGGCCGAAGAGCAGCCGCTGCCCTCGAAAGGCACGCTTGAGGTGCGTTGGCTGCACCGGAAAGCCTATCCGGCCGATGCCGGCATGGTTCTGGCCTCGGCAGTCAAGGCAGCCGTCGTCGCCATGGGGCCCGAGACCTATGTCTGGGTCGGCTGCGAGAAGGAAGAGATCCGCTCGATCCGCAGCTTCCTCAAGCAGCGCGGCCACGCGCGCGAGAAGCGCTATGTGGCCTGGTACTGGGAAAGGGACAAGGGTTAGGGTGCTTCAGCTTGCGGGGAAACTGCAGCCCCCGCCCAGCTTTGCAACGCTCCCCCGCGACGATGGGGCTCACGTCGTGCGCAGATTCCCTCCCGCGAGCGGCCAACGGTCTCCCTCAGGGATTATCGAGGTGCGGTCGCCGAAGCCGGGATTCGCCGTACCGCCGCAAGACCACCGGCAAATAAAAGCCCGACAATGATTATTTGACCAGCCCGGAATTCTTGCCTTCAATCCATAGTTGATTTCCGACTTTACTTGGGTGCTGTTTGGCTCCGGCCAAGGGTCCGCGCTGATCAAGCCGAAGGCAGGGGGACCGGAATGGGCGATCCATGTCGGCCATACATAGCGCAATGCTGCTCCGGAGCGCTCGCCTCCTGCACGTGTGCTCCATAAGGATAGGGAAATGCACGTAATTTTTAGAGAGGTAGCCCATGTCGAGGCGCAAGTAACAAGATGATTTTATGACCACTATACATTCGTTTTAGCGCCCCTCACATTCAAATCGCATCGTAGTTAGAGTGAATATTCACGCCGGATACCCTGCTGCCGCAAATCAATTAAATATATCGTCATATTTAAATTTGTATAAATAGATTTATGTATAAAATATTATGTGAGCCTTTTTCGACTCAATTTTCTGTCGGTGTATAGTGAAATTGGTTGTATATTATAATTTATTTTTTTAAACCGTCCTTGGGGACTGCCCGTTCTTGATCCAGTTTTCTTTTTTGATTGATGCGAACATGTAACAAGCCTTAAGAAATTTGACTTTTTCCATAAAGCGGCGAGATGTTGAAGTTGATCGTCGCGTTCAAATGTGCGATTTCGGGACAGTGCAGTAGTTGCGCGCGATGCGTGCGAATTGGTGGGGAGCTTGCATGCTCAAGAAGGCAGTGGTGCTCGTGTGTTTGTCCTCCGCGTTGTCGGCATGCTTTTCCGGACCTTCGCTGGCCATGTCGTTGAAGGAAGCGGTTTCGGAGGCCTTGGGGTCGAACCCGGAGGTTCTGGCTGCGGCTGAGAACCGTGAGGCTGTCGAGTTCGAGCTTCGCCAGGCGCGCGGACTTTATCTTCCGACGCTTGATCTGGAGGCTTCGGCCGGGGGTCGTCTGCTGGACACGCCGGCGCGTCGGCGGCTTGGGACGGACGACGAGTCTCTGGACATCGGCGATGCCGGGCTGACGCTGCGTCAGACGCTGTTTGACGGCGGGGCCCGGCGCTCGGAACTGGAGCGGCAGGCGGCGCGTGTTGACGGCGCCTCGTTCCGGGTTCTGGAGCGCTCCGAGGCGATCGCGCTTGCGGTGTCGCAGGAGTATTTCGAGATCCTGCTGCAGGCCGAGATCGTGGCGATCGCCCGGCAGAATGCCGGTGTGCTTTCGGGCATTGTCGATGACATTTCCGCCGGCGTGAGCGGCGGCACGCTGACGAGCGCCGACCGCACCCAGGGTCGCGAGCGTCTGCTGTCGGCGCGGGCTCGGCTCAAGGAAGCCGAGGAAGATCTGGAGGAGGCGCGGATCCGCTTTGCCCGGCTGGTTGGGGTGCCGCTGCGCTCGGCGGACCAGCCGCCGTCGCTGAGCCGGGCGCTGCCGCGCAGCGCCGACGCGGCCGTGGAGCAGGCGCGGTCGAAGAGCCCGCGGATTGCGGCGGCCGGGGCCGACGCGGATGCGTCCGACGCGATGGTGCGCGGCGCGCGCGCGGCCTATCTGCCGACGGTCTCCTTCGAGGCGCGCGCCCGGGTTGGCAGCGACATCGACGGCGCCGAGGGGCGGACCTCTGATCTCGAGGCCAAGGTCGTGGCGCGGTGGAATCTCTATCGCGGCGGCCGCGACCAGTCGGCCGAGCAGGAGCGGATCCGGCGCGCCGGGGAGGCGCGGCAGAACCTGGTGCTTGCCCATCGCGAAGTGACCGAGTCCATCCTGTCGGCGTGGAACCGCAAGACCAAGCGGGCCGAGCAGGCGGCGACGCTGCGCGAGCAGACCGCCTCGAACATGGCGCTGGTCTCGGCCTATCGCGACCAGTTCCGGGTCGGCGACCGCTCGCTGCTCGACGTGCTGAGCGCCCAGAACACCCGCTTCAACTCCGACGTGCTGGCCAAGACGACGCAGTACGCCTCGCGGTTTGCGGACTACCAGCTGCTGGCGGCGATGGGAGTGCTGGTGGAGACCCTCAAGCTCAATCCGGTCGAACAGGCCGAGCCCTATGCGCGCGAGGCCTTCAAGGCGCCTGCGGATGCGCCGGAGCCGGTGTATGCGCGGATTCCCTCGCGGCAGGTTGCCGACGGGCCTCTCGACCTGCTGGCGACCATCCGGCGCTGAGGGCCGGTGGCGACTGGCCGGCATGCGATCACCCACAGGAAGGCGCCATGAATTTCCGTGAAGCGTTCCGGCAGATCAGCCTCGCCTTCGAGCGGTCCGGGTCCGACAGCGTGCTGTTTGCCTCGATGCCGCCCGACGACCTGGTCGAGCCCGGCATCGAGGTTCTGGAGACGCTGGCGCGGCGGCACGGGCTGCACGTGGTCGAAGGCCGCGCCCGCGACCTGGTCAGGGGCAATGTCCAGCTTCCTGGGATCCTGCATCTGGGCGGCGGCGGGTATGCGGTCATCGTCGACGAGACGGAGGCGGGCGAACTCGTCTGCATCGATGCCGGGCAGGCCGGCGGCCGGGCGGTTTTCGATCCCGGCCTGATCGGCGATCGGGAGCATGCGGCGTTCTGGTCGTTCGAGAAGATCTATCTCAACGATGCCGCCGACATCGGCCTTGCCAGTTCGGGCCGGATCGAGACGCCGCACTGGCTGTCGAGCGCGGTCAGGCCGTTCTGGCGCTCCTATGTCAAGCTTGGTCTGGGCGCGCTGTTCATCAACCTGCTGGCGCTGGCCTCGCCGCTGTTCGTGATGAATGTCTATGACCGGGTTCTGCCCAACGCCGCCATCTCGACGCTGTGGGTTCTCGCCACCGGGGTGATGATCGCCTTCGTGATGGACTTCCTGCTCAAGACGGCACGGGCGGCGCTGATCGACTACACCGGGCGCAAGATCGACCTGAAGCTGGCGATGAAGATCTTCGAGAAGGTGATGAGCACGTCGCTGTCGGCGCGGGCGATGTCGACGGGGGAATATGCCAGCCGGGTGACGCAGTACGAGTTCGTGCGCGAGTTCTTCACCTCGAGCACGATTGCGACGCTGATCGACACGGCGTTCATCTTCGTCTTCGTGCTCGCCATCTTCGCCATTGCCGGCTGGCTTTCTCTGGTGCCGCTGGCGGCGGTGATCATCGTCATCGCCATCGGCCTGATCGCGCAGCAGATGATCTCGCGTCGGGTGGCCGCGGCCGCCAATGAATCGGCGCTGCGCCAGGCGCTGCTGGTGGAGACGATCGCCACCGGGGAGACCATCAAGAGCCTGCGCGCCGAGGGGGCGATGCTCAAGCGCTGGCGCGAGCTGTGCATCAACTCGTCCAACACGTCCGAGCGCATCAAGTCGGTCTCCTCGATGGCGTCCAACGCCACGCAGCTGGTGCAGCAGGTGGTGACGGTGGCGATCATCGTCTTCGGCGCCTATCTGTTCGACCAGGGGCTGGTGACCACGGGGGCCATCATCGCCTCGGTGACGCTGTCGGGCAGGGCGGTGGCGCCGCTTGGGCAGCTGGCGATGACGCTGGCGCGGATGCGCCAGGCGATGCTGTCGCTGAAGATCCTCGACAGGATCATGGACCAGCCCGAGGACACGCCGACGGCGACCGGCTTCGTCAACCGGACGATCGCCAGCGGCGATGTGCGCTTCGAGCAGGTGGTGTTCCGCTATCCGAACTCGGACCAGAACGCGCTCGACGGGGTGAGCTTCTCGATCCGGGCTGGCGAGCGGGTTGGGATCATCGGCCGCATCGGCTCGGGCAAGACGACGCTGGGTCGGCTGCTGTCGCGGCTCTATGTCGCCGCCGAGGGCAAGATCCTGTTCGAGGGCGTGGATGTGAGCCAGTTCCATCCCGCCGAGGTGCGTGCCGCGGTGGCCTTTGCCGGGCAGTCGAGCGACCTGTTCTCGGGCTCGCTCAAGGACAACCTGCTGATGGCGGCGCCGCGGGCCAGCGACGAGGATCTGATCGCGGTGTCTCGGCTGACCGGCATCGACCGCTTCGTCACCCGGCATCCGCGCGGCTTCGACATGCCGGTGGGCGAGAACGGCTGCAACCTGTCGAGCGGTCAGAAGCAGTCGGTGGCCATTGCCCGGCTGCTGTTGTGCAAGCCGAAGATCGTGTTCCTGGACGAGCCCTCGGGGGCGATGGATCTGGCCAGCGAGCGGCAGCTGATCCAGAGCCTGCGCGACGTCTTCGACCGGGAGACGACGGTGATCATCTCGACGCACCGGCACTCGATGCTGGAACTGGTCGAGCGGCTGATCGTCATCGACAACGGCCGCGTCATCGCCGACGGCCCGCGGGACCGTGTCATCCAGGCGCTGCAGCAGAAGGCCGTGGCATGAGGTCGGATTCCGCCGACCATCCGCCGCTTGCGGCCCAGGCGATCCTGTTCGGCTGCGTGCTGACGCTGACGCTGTTTCTGGGCTGGTCGGCCTTTGCCCATGTCGAGGAGATCGCGCGCGGCGACGGCAAGGTGATCCCGCTGTCGAAGACCCAGATCGTGCAGGCGAGCGAGCCCGGCGTGGTGCAGGAGATTGCCGTCAAGCTCGGCGAGACGGTGAGAAAGGGGCAGCTGCTGGTCCGGCTCGACGACACCAGCACCAAATCGTCGCTGGGGGAATCCCAGACGAAGTCGGATGCGGCGCGGGCGACGATCGCGCGGCTGGAGATCGAGATCGACGATCTCTTCGGCAAGGAATTCGCCTGCCCCGAGGAGGCGCGGGCGATCTCCTCGGACATCTGCCGCAACGAGGCGCTGCTGCTGGCCGCGCGCCGCGACGGCTTCACCAACAAGGCCTCGGTTCTGGAGGCGCGGCGCGACCAGCGCCGGCAGGAGATCGACGAGGCGCGCACCAGCATAGCCAATCTCGACCGGCTGATCGCCGCCATGCAGGCCGAGCGCGACCAGATCGCGCCGCTGGTCAAGCGCGGCATCCATCCGGAGATCAACCTGCTCAGGCTCGACCGCGAGATGGTGCAGCAGCAGGGCCAGCGCGACGCCATCGCGCAGAGCCTGTTCCGGCTGGAATCGCAGCTCAAGGAGGCGCAGCTGCAGATCGAGGAGCTCAAGCTGCAGTTCAGGGTCGAGGCGCGGCGCGAACTCAGCCAGACGCTGGCCGAACTCGGGGTTCTGCAGGCCACCATCAGCGGCGCTTCCGACCGGGTGCGGCGCACCGACGTGGTCTCGCCGGTCGACGGCATCATCAACACGCTCGACGTCAACACCATCGGCGCCTTCCTGCAGCCGGGCGCGGTGGTTGCCGGGGTGGTTCCCGTGACCGAGACGCTGCTGGTGGAGGCCCGGATCTCGCCCAGGGACGTGGCCTTCGTGCAGCCCGGCCAGCGCGCGCTGGTCAAGATCTCGGCCTATGACTTCTCCATCTTCGGCGGCCTCGAGGGCAAGGTGTCGACCGTCTCCGCCGACAGCCTGGTCGATGCCAAGACCGGCGAGACCTACTATGAGGTGCTGGTGCAGACGGGTGATTCAAAGATCGGCAAGAACGGCAAGGTGCACGCAATCCGACCCGGCATGGTCGCAACCGTCGAGATCATCACTGGCGACAAGACCGTCCTCGACTATCTCGTCAAGCCCTTCAACAAGGCAAGATACGAGGCGATGACCGAGCGATGACACCCATGCGCCCGAGTGATCTCCGCCTGGCCGGGAGGGCCGATAGATGACCTCGAATTATGCCACACCGCATTTCCGCGCGGTCAATTCCCGCGGCGCCCGGCGCGGTATCCGGCTCGAGAACATATTCTGGTCCGCCATTGAGGACATCACGCGGCGACAGGGAATCTCCGTGGGCGCCTATTTCGACCGGATCGAGGGCGAGGTCCTTTCCGAGGCGGGGTTCAGTTCGCGGGTCCGCTCGGCGGTAGCCAATGACCTGGTCTCGCGGCTGCGCGATCTCGAGAGGGTCAACAGCCGCGAGCGTGCCTTCGCGCTGGTGCTGGCAAGCCCCGCGCCCGCCTTTCTGCTGACAGACGACAAGCGCATCGTGCGCTACAATCAGGCCTTCTTCCGTTTCATTCAGCAGCATTTTTCGGGTGTGGCTGACGCCGACGTGCTCAGGAGCATGGTGCTGTCGCTGGACGTGCAGATCGGCGAGGTTCTCTCCAGGCTGCAGGCAGAGCCCGGCCGGCCGGTGGTGGCAGGCTTTGCCATCGGCATTGGCGAGCGGCGGGCCCGCGGCAGGCTCAACATGGTGCTGGCGTCGGTCAACGACGCCGGCATGATCCTGGCCTATGTCACCCCCTGAGGTCAGAACCCGGCGCCGGGAGCCACCTGGCCGAGATTGCCGGTGGACGCCATCTCGATCTTCTGTGCCGGCGTGTAGCCAAAGATGTAATTGCCCGATCCACCCACGGCAAACAGCGGTGCGTAATCGGGAAGATCGGTGTCGTGCCGGTTCTCGTCTCGCATGTTGTCGAGGATCAGCGTGCCCCCATCCATACTGACGGCCAGCACTGCGTGATAGAGGCGGCGGCGCGTATCCTTGACCACGACGACGGCCATGTCCGCCATCGGTATGCCGCGCTCGGCCATCAGTCCCATCTTCAGCACGGCGAAATCCTCGCAGTCGCCCATGCCGCTGGCAATGGTCTCGGCGGGCAGCGACCAGTGGTCGGTCATTGCATGGGTCTTGCGGTCCTCGGCATAGGTGATGCGAGCGTTGACCTGACGATTGACTTCGGCCGCCAGTCTCTCGACACCGGACCCGGCGGGGGGAATCCTGTCCGCAAACTCGCGAACTTCCGCCGGGCAGCGCCCGCTGCCGCAGAGCATGCCGCGGTCGAGGCTTGCGGCGCGGCGGATCTCGAGTGCCAGTCGCTTGCCTGTCGGTATGGCGCCAAACCGGATCGGCCTGGCGCCGAATAGGTTCACATTGCGTCCGGGCGCAAACGCCGAGAATGCTGCGGCCGGCGCTGCCGCGCCGTATGTCGGCCGGGCGGGATCTGCCGGCTGCCCCGCATCGTTGCCGGGTCCGAGAAGCGCGACCAGGTCGAAATAGGGCGAGACGGCCGCCATCGCCGACAAGGGCGCTCTCTGTTCGGTGCCGGCCCGGACTGTCCAGAAGCCGGCAACGGGCAGGGCGACCATCATGTCGAAGACCGGCAGCGACTGCGGGGCCTGATCCACTGCTGCCAGCGGCCTCGCAGGGGAGCTTGCAGTCATCCCAAGATATACGAGCAGTATTGCCGCAAGAATAGTATGTTTTTTGCTCTTCATGTGCCGCCCCTGTTATGGCTGCACATTGCACGAAACTATTTAAGCCCTTGAAAAGGAACAATACTAACGCATCAATCACATTTTTTCGTGGGTTTGATTCAAATTTTATCGAGTTCCGGGCGGCGCCCTTCGGACGGTCCCGGTCGAGCTGGGACGTGACGGCATAGGATTGTATGTCCTGTCATTAACTATATGAAATAATGTTGGTTATCGGCATAGAAGTCTATGCTTGTGCGTTGACAAACTATTTGTACAAGCAAATCCAAGGTTCTAAAAACAGCGCAACTGGGAGTATTGCGATGACCGAAGAACAGGACCTGTCGGAATTCAACTCAAGCCGAGAATTTCTTGCCAATAAGGATGAAGTTGTCGTTGTAGCCCAGGCAGTCATGGGCGGCCGCGTTGCGCCGGCCGGACAAGGACCAGTGGAGAACACTCCGCCGGTCGAGCCGGTCCGTCTCGAAATCGAACCGGACGCGCAAAACCGGGTGCTGCTGTCCGCAAATGTGTCGCTCGAGAACATAAGGGTCGATGGCGATGATCTGATCCTGGTGCAGGCCGACGGCTCAGAGATCCGTATTCTCGGCGGTGCGCTCGACATTCCGACCTTTGTCGTCGGCGACACGGAGATCCCGCGTGATGTGCTGGTGGCGGCGCTGAATGCCAACGGGTTTGACGTCGCCGCGGGCAGCAATTCGGTGGCCCCTCAGGCGCCGGCGGGGTCGGGGTCGCAATTCCAGGACGGCGAAGGCGGCGGTATCGGTGGCGAGGGGCCGGCCACGCTGGCGCTGCTCGGTGACGACACCGGGTCCTTCGGGGAGACGGGTGCGGCAAGCTTCACGGATGTGGACAACTTCGAGGCCATCCTCATTGCCGGCGACTTCGAGGGCGGCCTTGTCGAGAGCGCGGACACGGTCGGCGGCGTCGACGAGGATGCGGCTCCGGCCACCGGTTCGATCAGCTTCAACGACACGTTCTACGGCCTGACAATCGGCGCCGAGGTGGCGACGCGCACGCTGGTGGAGGCTCAGCTGGACAGCGGCCTGGTCCTCACTCCCGGGCAGGTCGATGCGCTGCTTGCAGGGTTTTCGCTTGAGGATGCCGACGGCATTGCGACCGGCCCGGCGGCCAATGGCGACAGCACCATCAACTGGACCTATGCGGTTCCCAACAGCGCGGTGGATTTCCTGGCCGCCGGCGAAACGGTGACGCTGTCCTTCGACGTCAACCTGACCGGCGGCAATCTGCCGACGCAGTCGATCGGCATCGTCACCATCGTCGTCACCGGCACCAACGACGCTCCGGAAATCACTGCGCAGACGGATGTGTCCGAAACGCTTGTCGAGGACGAGGGCGTGGTGCAGACGTCGGGCGCATTCGACGTGCGCGACGTCGACATCAGCGACACCGTCTCCGTGTCGGGCATCGGCGTGGCGGCGAGCGGTGACATCGCCGGTTTGCCGGACGCGGCAGCCCTGCTCGGCATGTTCACCGTCACGCCCGGCCTGGCCGCGGCGCTGATCGACGGCGCCTCGACCACCGGCACGGTGGCGTGGAGCTTCAATTCCGGCACCGACCAGTTCGATTACCTGGCGGCGGGCGAGCAGCTTGTCATCACCTACACGGTGACGCTGAGCGACGACAGCGCGGTGGCGGGGAGCGTGACCCAGGATGTCACCGTCACCATCACCGGCACCAACGATGCACCGGTCGTCGACACGGCCGACGTCACCGGGGCGGTCACCGAACCGGTGACGCCTGTGGGCGACCTCACCGACAGCGGCACGATCGGCTTCTCCGATGTC
>NZ_QGTR01000001.1:286129-912118 GCF_003182275.1 Hoeflea marina | reverse complement strand
CCGGTCGTCGACACGGCCGACGTCACCGGGGCGGTCACCGAACCGGTGACGCCTGTGGGCGACCTCACCGACAGCGGCACGATCGGCTTCTCCGATGTCGATCTCAGCGACACGCATTCCGTCGATCCGCTCATCGTGGCCTCCGAGGGCGCGCTCGGCGCGCTGACGGCGAGCGTGACGACGGACACTTCGAACGGTCTCGGCGGCGTGATCTCCTGGGACTATTCGGTGGCGGCGTCTGCGGTCGAGTATCTGGCCGAAGGCGAGACCAGGGTCGAGAGCTTCACGCTGACGCTCGACGACGGTCATGGTGGCACGGTCGAGCGCACGGTGAATGTCACCATCACTGGCACCAACGATGCGCCGGTCGTCGACACGGCCGACGTCACCGGGGCGGTCACCGAACCGGTGACGCCTGTGGGCGACCTCACCGACAGCGGCACGATCGGCTTCTCCGATGTCGATCTCAGCGACACGCATTCCGTCGATCCGCTGATTGTCGCCTCCGAAGATGCGCTCGGCGCGCTGACGGCGAGCGTGACGACGGACACTTCGAACGGTCTCGGCGGCGTGATTTCCTGGGACTATTCGGTGGCGGCGTCGGCGGTCGAGTATCTGGCCAAGGACGAGACCAGGGTCGAGAGCTTCACGCTGACGCTCGACGACGGTCATGGTGGCACCATCGAGCGCACGGTGACAGTCACCATCACAGGCACCAACGATGCCCCGGTTGTCGACACGGCCGACGTCACCGGCGCGGTCACCGAACTGGTGACGCCGGCGGGTGATCTGACCGACAGCGGCACGATCGGCTTCTCCGATGTCGATCTCAGCGACACGCATTCCGTCGATCCGCTGATCGTGGCCTCCGAGGGCGCGCTGGGGACGCTGACGGCGAGCGTGACGACGGACACTTCGAACGGTCTCGGCGGCGTGATTTCCTGGGACTATTCGGTGGCGGCGTCTGCGGTCGAGTATCTGGCCAAGGGCGAGACCAAGGTCGAGAGCTTCACGCTGACGCTCGACGACGGCCATGGCGGCACGGTCGAGCGCACGGTGAATGTCACCATCACCGGCACCAACGATGCACCGGTGATCGAGGCTGGCAGCGGCACGATCACCGAGTTCAGCGACCGGACGCTGTCGCTTGCGGCCAACAGCCTCACCGGCACGCTGCAGTTCACCGATGCCGACCTCGGCGATGTCGGCCATTCGGCCACCGTGGTTTTGGTCAGCCGATCGGGCGAGACCGACGGCCTGCCGGACTCGAGCACGCTCAAGTCGTGGCTGTCGATCCAGGGCGTCGACAAGGCGGCCGGCAGTGACTCGGGCACGATCGACTGGCGCTTCAGCGCCGCGGATGCGCGCTTCGACTATCTCGCCAAGGGCGAGACAGTGACGCTGAGCTACACGGTGCGGCTCAATGACGGCGATGGCGGCGTCACCGACCAGGTGGTCGACATCACCGTGGTCGGCACCAACGACGCGCCGGTGTTTGTGGCGGGTGCGCTCAGGCTCGACATCGAGGCCTTCAACACCTCCGGTTCCGAGGCGCCGCACACCCATTCGGGCAGTCTGCTGTTTGCCGACGCCGATCGCGACGATGTCGGCCACACGGCGAGCGTCGCCTACAGCGGCGCAACGGGCACCGTCTCCGGGCTCGATGCGAGCCTGGTGGTCGATGCGCTTTCGCTTGGCACGGTGAGCAAGGCGCTCAACGCGCAGTCGGGCAGCGTGGGGTGGAGCTATGCGGCGGCCGACAAGGCATTCGACTATCTGGCTGCGGGCGAGCAGGTGACGCTTACCTACACCGTCACGCTCAACGACAATGAGGGCGAGGCCAACTCCACCGACACCACCACCATCACCGTGGTGGTCGTCGGCACCAATGACCGGCCGGACATCTTCGTCGGCTCAGGCGACAGCGCGACAGCCAGCCTTGCCGAGGATACGGATTCCGTCGGCGGCACGGTGGCGAGCGGCGCGCTTGCGGGGGTTGCCTCCGGCACGCTGTCGGTGCTCGATCTCGATCTCTCCAACACGGTCAGCGCGTCGGTCGCGGGCGTCTCGGTCAGCGGTGTGACGGCCGGTCTCGGCGGCGTCGATGTCGGCTCGCTCATGACCTTGTCGGCAGGTCCTGCAGTGGCGGCGGGGTCAGCCACGGGCAGCGTCGGCTGGAGCTTCACCGGCAGCGAGCCGCAGTTCGACTATCTGGCCGAAGGCGAGACGGTCACGCTCGCCTACGCCATAAAGGTCACCGACAACACAGGCGCCAGCGACACCCAGATCGTGACG
Organism: Hoeflea marina; assembly: GCF_003182275.1. Taxonomy (GTDB): domain Bacteria; phylum Pseudomonadota; class Alphaproteobacteria; order Rhizobiales; family Rhizobiaceae; genus Hoeflea; species Hoeflea marina. Next base: position 909,823 of record NZ_QGTR01000001.1, on the reverse strand, counting down.
GTCACCATCACCGGTCAAAACGACACGCCGCTGGTGGAGACCGGCGACGTGACAGGCGCGGTCACCGAACCAGGGACGCCGTCGGGCGATCTTACGGACAGCGGCACGATCGGTTTCTCCGATGTCGATCTCAGCGACAGGCATTCGATCGACCCCTTCATCGTCGCCTCGGACGGCACGCTCGGCATGCTGACTGCCAGCGTGACGACCGACACGTCGGGCGGCACCGGCGGTGTCATCACCTGGGACTACATCGTCGCGGCCTCCGCGGTGGACTATCTGGCCGAGGGCGAGACGAAGGTGGAGAAGTTCACCCTGACGCTCGACGACGGCCATGGCGGCACGGTGGAGCGCGTGGTCGAAGTCACCATCACCGGCACCAACGACGCGCCGGTGATCGGCGGCGAGCCGGGTGAGGCCAGCTTCACGGAAGGCGGTCCGGCGCAGGCCGTGTTCGCCGACATCACCGTCGCCGACGTGGACGACACCATGCTCGAGGGCGCAAGCGTCGTCATCAGCGGGCATTTTGTCGCCGGCCAGGATCTGCTCGGCTTCACGGTCGTCGGCAACATCACCGGCAGCTACGACGCATCGACCGGTATCCTGACACTGAGCGGCACCGACACGCTTGCCCATTACCAGGAAGTCCTGGGCTCGATCACCTATTCCAACAGCTCCGGCAATCCCGACACCATGCCGCGGATCATCAGCTTCAGCGTCAACGACGGTGACAGCGACAGCGCGCCGGTCTTAAGCACGGTGCAGGTCGTGGGCCTCGCCGCGACGCTCGATCTCGATGCCAACGACAGCTCGGGCCAGACCGGCGCTGACCATCAGGCCAGTTACGGGATCGGCACCGCCGGTGTTGCGATCGCCGACAGCGATACGGTCATCAGCCAGACAGAAACGATTACGTCCGCCAAGGTGACGCTGACCAATGCGCAGGCCGGCGACCATCTGAGCGTCGGCACGCTGCCGGCGACGGTCTTCGCCAGCATCGTCACCGCCGCGGGGCAGATCACGGTCACGTTGAGCGGCACGGCTTCTGCTGCCGATTACCAGGCAGCCATCGAAGCTGTGAAGTTCTACAACAGCTCGGCCACTCCGGACGGCGCCGACCGCATCGTCACTGTGGTGCTCGACGACGGACAGGCGAGCTCCAACGTCGCCACATCGACCATCCACATGGTCGACGTGACGCCGCCTCCGGCCCCAGTGATCACCAGCATCGAGAACGATGCCGGCAGACCGGTGCAGCAAACCAACGACACCACTCCGCATGTCAAAGGCCAGGCGGAGGCGTATTCGACCGTCACGATCTATGCCAACGGCAACGAGATCGGTCATACATCGGCCGATGGAGACGGAAACTGGTCCTTCGACGTGACCAGCCCGCTGGGTGACGCCACATATCTGTTTACCGCAAAGGCCACCGATGGCTCGGGCAACAACGGCGCCAGCTCCCCGACCCGGGTGCTCATCGTTGATACCGTTGCCCCCGGGGCCCCCAGCATTCTCAGCGTTGCCGACAATGTCGGTTCGATCCAGGGCGCCTTGGCCGACGGGGCATCGAGCGACGACACCCAGCTCGTCGTGCGTGTCAGCCTGACGGGCACCGGCGTGCATGCGGGCGAGATCGTGCAGCTTTACAACGGCACCACCGCGTTGGGCTCGTCGGTGGTGGTGCAGGTGTCGCACATCATGGCCGGCTATATCGACGTGACCACGCCGACCTTGAGCAATGGCGCCGCCTATGATCTGCGCGCAGGCCTGATGGACGTTGCCGGAAACGCCAGCGCGCTGTCGTCCGCCGGCGCCCACGATGTCAGCATCGACACTGTCGCTCCGACGGTGACGATTGCCAGCGACGATGTCTCGCTGACCGCCGGCGAGGTGGCGCATCTGACTTTCACGCTGAGCGAGGCGTCGTCCAACTTCACCGCAGGCAACGTTGCGGTGAGCGGCGGCGTGCTGAGCAATTTCACGGTGGTGGATTCGACACACTACACTGCCGACTTCACGCCGGCGGCAAACAGCACCGCAGGCGCCACGGTCAATGTGGCCGCGGGGGCTTTCACCGATGCGGCCGGCAACGCCAGCACGCCGGCGACGCAGTTGCAGATGAGCGTCGATACCGTGCCCCAGAACCAGGCGCCGGTGGTCATCTCCGGCCCGAGTTCGGGTGCCGTGACCGAAGACATGTCGCTCACGACGCCCTATGGCGAGCTGATCGTGAATGGCAGCTTCGAAGGTGCTGATCCTGCCGTGAGGCTTTCCGGGTGGACGAGCAGCAACATCATCCTGATCGGGACGCCGCACAGCGGGGGCAATGCCGCCGCCGTCTATCAGGGCTCGGGCACGCTGGCGCAGACGCTGCAGACCGTGGCAGGCGCCACCTACCGGATCCAGTTCTGGGCCAGCAACCCCTTTGACGCGGGCGGCGAAGTGGAGCGGCTCGCCGTCAACTGGGGCGGCCAGACGGTCTTTGCACAGGGCAATGTGCCGGCTTCGGGGGGCTATGCCAATTACAGCCTCTACAGCTTCGAAGTGGTTGCGACGTCGACCAGCACCCAGTTCAGCATCGACCTGCAGGATTCGGCCGGGTACTACGTACTCGACGATGTCTCGGTGGCGGCGACCGTCATGCCGGGACTTGAGCGGGCCGCCGGATCGATCACCTTCACCGACGCCAATCTCGGCGACAGTCACGTGGTGACCACGGAAGCGGTGGGCAGCGGCTATCTCGGGACCTTCACCGCCTCGCTGGTCGACCTCGCGACAGGCGACGGCACGGGCAAGGTCAACTGGACATTCCTGGTCAACGATGACCAGTTGCAGCATCTGGGCGCCGGCGAGAGCCTGACGCAGACCTACACGGTGAGCATCGATGACGGCCATGGCGGCGTGACGACACAGGATGTCGACATCGTCATCAACGGCATCAACGACGCGCCGGTGCTGCATGTCGATGCCGCCACGGGAGATCTCACCAAGAGCCACGACCTCGACATCGGCTCGCGCGCCAAGGCCATGGTTCTCGATGGGCAGTTCGTGCTCCATGCCGATCCAGAAGTCACAAATTCCGGCACCACACCGCATGTTTCCATACAGGCCGTCGGCAACGGCACGATGGACTACTACAAGTTTACGGTGACGCAGGCGGGCGCTACTGCAACCTTCGACATCGACCATACCAGCAGCGGGTTCGACAGCCATATCCATCTCTACAACTCGGCAGGCGTGTGGATTGCGGACAACGATGACAGCCTGACTCCGGAGACCTCCGCAGAAGGAGGCGGCAATGGTCTCGATTCCTACCTGACCTACACGTTCAGCCAGGCGGGCACCTATTATATTGCGGTTCGCTCATACAGCAGCGCCTATGTTCCGGACGGCGCAAGCTACGAGCTGCAGGTTACATTGCAGAATGCGGTGTCCGCAGTCACCGGCATTCCGCTTGATGCAGTCAACGAGGACGCAGGCGCGCCGGTTGGCGCTGTGGGCACGCTAGTGTCCAAGCTTGTCGACCTTGATGGCAATGGCGGCCATGACAATGTCAGCGATGCCGATCAGGGCGCGATAACCGGAATTGCCGTTACGGCCACAAATTCCGCCCACGGCACGTGGTGGTACTCGGTTGACGACGGCGCGCACTGGCAGGCAGTGGGCAGCGTTTCCAACAGCCAGGCGCTGCTGCTGGGGGATGACGCGCGGCTCTATTTCGAGGCCGAGGCCAACTGGAACGGCACCATGCCTGACGCAATAAGCTACCGTGCATGGGACCAGTCGAGCGGCATTGAGGGCAGCAAGGCCGATACGTCCGTCAATGGTGGAAGCACTGCTTTTTCCACGAGTTCGGCGACGTCGCCCATCACTGTCACCGACGTGCCGGAGATCCCGCTGCCGCCGGTGGCAAACGACGATGTGCTCTCCTTCGGTGCGCCGGCGGGGTCGGGGTGGGTTCTGAACGCGGCCAACGGCCATTACTACAAGATCGTGGCCGGCAACTTCTCCTGGGCGCAGGCCGATGCGGCTGCGCAGTCAGAGGGCGGATATCTCGCCACCATCACCGCGCAGCAGGAGGACAACTTCATCCAGCAGACTGCAGAGGGACCGGACGGTTTCCTTGCACAATATCTCTGGCTTGGCGGATCCGACAGCACCGCGGAAGGACAGTGGCGCTGGGTCGCCGGTCCCGAAGCCAATACCGGTTTCTGGAGCGGATCGATCAATGGCACCGCCACGGGCTATGCCAACTGGGGCACGGGCGAACCCAACGACTGGGGCACCGGGGAAGACTACCTGATGAAGGCTGTCGTTTTCGGGGGGCAATGGAACGATGCGACAGGCGACGCGGCCGCCAATGGCGAAGTCGCGGATTATGTCGGCTATGTCATAGAGCATAATGGCGGGAGCGGCGACGGCAGCGTGTCCGAGGACGCCGTGACGACGTTCAGCACCGCCCTGCTGCTTGCCAACGACACCGACGGCAATGACGACACCCTCGTCGTGACCTCGGTCGGCACCGCCGGCAACAGCGCCAGCGGCGCCACGGTTACGCTCAACAATGACGGCACGATCAGCTACGATCCGACCTCGGTGGCTGCGATCCAGGCCCTGGGCAACGGCCAGACGCTGACGGACACATTCCAGTACACGGTCAGCGACGGAAATGGCGGCGTCGACACCGCGACAGTCAGCATCGTCATCCGGGGCGCCGACGAGCCGGTCAACCAGGCTCCGGTGGCACGCGCCGAACCCTATGCGGTGGGACGCGGCTATTCGTTCACCAATGCGGATGCCAGCTACGGCAACCAGATTATCGCGCTGCCGTCCGATCTGTTCTCCGATCCCGACGGCAACCCGCTGGTGTGGTCGGCAAACCTGCCTTCCGTCAACTGGTCGTTCGACAGCTCAACGCGGCAGCTGACATTCCAGAACAATGTGCCGACGGGCATCTATGACATCACCATCAGCGCGTCCGACGGACATGCGACCGCCTCGCAGGTGATCAAGGTCTGGGTCGCCGGCTCCACGGGAACGTCCTCGACCGCCAACGGCAACGCCAACCACCTGATCGGGGCCAACAATGGCGCTGACACGATCAATGCCGGCGGCGGTGACGACTTCGTCAATAGCCGCGGCGGCAACGACACCGTCAACGGCGGCGCCGGCAACGACGTCATCTACGGCGGCGACGGCAACGACACGTTGCACGGCGACGGCGACAACGACTACGTAAACGGCGAGGGCGGCAATGATTTCCTCTATGGCGATGCCGGAAATGACTGGCTCGATGGCGGCACCGGCAACGATCAGCTGGACGGCGGCACCGGCAACGACACGCTCATCGGCGGCGCGGGGGTCGACATTCTGATCGGCGGCGAGGGCAACGACACTCTCTTCGGCGGAGCCGGCGCGGACACGTTCCGCTTTGCCGAGTTCGGCGCAGCCAATGTCGACCGCATCGGTGATTTCACGGTCGGCGAGGACAGGATAGACTTGTCGTCGCTGCTCGACCCGGCGCTCGGAGCGGGGGCCATACCGGCGGGCCAACTGCCGAGCTATGTGCGAATTCTCGACAAGGGTGCAGACGCGCTGCTGCAGGTCGACACGACGGGCACCGGCAATTTCAAGGATGTAGCGGTGCTCACCGGCCACGGCACGGTCGGCGAGCAGATCGACGTGTATTTCGACGGGGTCAGCCATTCGATCGGGATCATCGACGGCACCAGCGAACTGGTGGCCAATCCCGACCGGCTTTATTCGCCGATGGCGCCCGGGGGTCTCGGCTGGGTGTTCAACTCCGCCAACGGACACTATTACAAGTTCGTCGCCGGCGACTACAGTTTCGACCAGGCGGTCAGCGGCGCGGCATCCCAGGCGAGCGGCGCGTATCTGGCCACCATCACCGATGCCGCGGAAGCCGATTTCATTGCCGGCATGAACCGGCAGGGGACCGTGACGCTGTGGGGCGGGGCAAGCGATGCGACGACCGAGGGCGTCTGGCGCTGGGTGACGGGACCGGAAGCAGGCCAGCTTGTCGGCAGCTACCAGCCATGGCTTGCCGGCGAGCCGAACAACTACAACAATGAAGAGAACTACGTTGAGGTCTATATGCCCGGTTCGGCTGCTCCGGGTTGGAACGACCTGGCCGCCTACGAAACCTCGCCCTATGTCGCCGAGTGGACACCCGCCGGGCCGAATGAAGACAGCGTGAAAATTTTTGTCAGCGAAATGCTGACGTCGAACGATTACCAGGCCGAATGGGGGACGCTGCCGGACATCACCGGCGTCGGCGGCATCAGCGCCAAGGGAGCGACGGTTTCGCTCGCCTATGACAACTCCTACCATCTCTGGATGGTGAGCTATGATCCGACGCAGGCGGCTGCATTGCAGGCGCTGAACGCGGGTGAAGTCTCGACCGACACATTCACCTACACCATCACCGACGGGGCGGGCGGGACAGCGATGTCGACCGCGACAATCACGGTGATCGGCGTCAACGACGCGGCCAGCATCACCGGACCCTATACCGGCTCGGTGACGGAAGACGGAACCCTGACCACGGGCGGCACGCTGACCGTCAACGACGTCGATAGTGGTCAGAACGTCTTCCAGGCGCCGGCGTCATTGGCCGGCACCTACGGCACCTTCAGCTTCAATTCCACAACCGGCGTCTGGGGCTATACGCTGTCGAATGCCGCGGGCAATGTCCAGGCGCTCAACACGGGCGAGACCCGGCACGATCAGCTGACCGTCACCAGCTTTGACGGTACTGCCAGCAGGGTGATCGACGTGACCATCAACGGCTCGAACGAGGTGAATGCGCCGATCACAGTCAGCGACACGGCCAGCGCTTCTGGCCGCTATGCGATTTCGAAGAACTCGTCCTCGCCCTCGACCGTCAACTTCAATGCCGCCTCGCTTTTCGGCGGCGGCAGCGGCCCGTTGACCTACAGCTACCAGCTGCTGAGCGCTCCGGCGAATGCCGGATGGCTCGGCATCAACAACGGCACCATCTCCGGCAACCCCAACAACAGCCAGGCTGGGAACTATTTCTACCGGGTGACGGCGACCGACGGCATCTCGACCATGGCCACATTGATCGCGCTGACTGTGCTGCCCGATGATGGGTACAATCAGGAGACGGTGAGCGGCAACGGCAGCGCCGGAACGCTTTTTTCCCGAAGCGACAATTACCATGACGTGGTGACCTTCACCGGTGCCAATCCCAGCACCTTGGCCAATGCAGGTAGCGGCATCGACGTGCTGATCGGCCAGTCCGGCGTAAATCTAATGAATGGCGGCAGCGGCGACGATGCCCTGTACGGCATGGGCGGAGGCGATACGCTTGCCGGCGGCGCGGGCAACGATTTCATCGACGGCGGCGCTGGCAACGACATTCTCTATGGCGGCGCCAGCACGGAAAATTCCACATCGAGCGGCGACGACGCGCTGGTGGGCGGCAGCGGCATCGACATGCTCTTTGGCGGCGACGGGTTCGACATCCTTTCGGGCGGCACCGGCGATGATACTCTCTATGGCGAAGCTGATGCCGACATCCTCTACGGCGATGCGGGCAACGACTTTCTTTATGGCGGCTCCGGCAATGACATCCTCTACGGCGGGGCGGGCTTCGACACGCTGAACGGAGGCGCCGGCGCCGACCGCTTCGTCTTCGATGCAACAGCGCTCGCCGATGCCAGCCTGTCGATCAAGGACCTGATCACCGACTACAATGGCGGACAGGGCGATGTGATCGACCTTTCGGCGCTGCTGCCCGCCAATGCCTTCGAGAGTTCCGCCGACTTTGTGCGCCTGAGCGGCTCCACGCTGCAGGTGGACATCGACGGCGGCGGCGACAGCTTCGTCGACATCGCCAGTTTCCAGACCGCGCCGCCGGTCAACACCCTGACAATCGTGCTCGATGACACCCACAATGTCGTGCTGTGACCCAGTGCGAGCGATGGAGTGGACCGCCGGAGGAACATCGGTCATGGGCCGGCTGAGACCGATCCTCATCGCCATGGCCTGCGCCGCGCTCGCGGCCTGCCAGGCGGCGGGCCCCGGGGATGTCCTCGCCGTGCAGGACGCGGGCAATGCGGCGCGGAGCACGCCCAGTGTGCAATCCATCGGCTCAGGACCGATCCGCATCGCGCTGATCCTCTCGCGCCCTGCCTCCGAGGATCCGGCGGTCAACGTCAGCGACGTGCGCGACGGCGCGGCGCTGGCGCTCGATGATCTGGGCGGCGGCAAGTTCTCGCTCACCGTGTTCGAGGGGGCGGACAGCGCGACGCAGGTGGAGGCCCAGGCCCGGGCCGCGCAGGCCGCAGGCGCGCGTCTGATCGTCGGCCCGGTGGGCAGCGACCACGGTCGGGCCGTGGCGGCGCTCGACGCCGCGCAGCGGCCGCCCGTGCTCGCGCTCGCCCGCAATGGCGCCATCGCCGCCGCCGGCGTCTGGACGCTTTATTCCGATGCCGTCGACAGCGCGCTTGAGGGCGCGCGGGCGGCCATTGCCGCGCGGCAGACGGACTTTGTCATCATCCACCCCCGGAGCCAGCCGGCCGGGGATCTGGCGCGGCTGCAGCGTGGCATCGCCGCCCTTTCGGGCAAGGTGCTGGCGCTTGCGCCCTATCCTGACGGCGCCGCGGCCGGCGTTCTGGAGGCGCTCCTCAGCCACAAGCCCGCCTTCGCGGTGGCGCAGGCGGCGATCGTGCTCGGGCGAACCGAGGCCGCCGGATCCGTCATCGACACGCTGGCCGCCGGCCGGCTCGGCAATGCGGTGGCCACGGCAATTGCCACGACGGACCTCCCGCAGGCAATGTATGCGCGGCCGTCGGCGCAGGGCCTGATCGTGGCGCGGCCGGCGCCGATGGCGGCGGGCGTGATCGACAGCCGCTTTGCGGCGCGCTTCCACCGTTCCCCAAGCCGGGATGCCGGCATCGGCTATGACACCGTGGCGATTGCCGCGGCGTTGCTCGGGGCAGGCGGCGACGGGGCGATCACGGCGGCCGCGCTGCAATCGCCCAGGGGCTTCCGCGCGCTCACCGGGCTGTTCCGGTTCCGTGCCGACGGCAGCATCGAGCGGCGGCACATCGTTTACCGGATCGAGAACGGCAGCCTGCAGCCGCTGCAGGAGGAAGGCGCCGGCTTCTGAGCCGACCTCGGGGGCCGCTGCGGGCAGGGCGCGGCAACGGCCTTTCTTCGGTTGCGACCCCATGACATCGGACCGCTCGCATGCGACAGCTGAGCCCGGCGCGGGCATCCGCGCGAATGGCGCGTACGCCTGTTGCAGACGCCGTGATATGAAGGAATGGTGCGGCATGCTTTTCGGTGTTGTGGCTTATGGCCTGGCGGTCAACCTGACGGGGCTGGGCCTCTTCGGCTGGGACAAGCGTTGCGCCCGGCGCGGTGAACGGCGGGTGCCGGAGCGGCGGCTGTTGACGGTTGCCGCACTCGGCGGCTCGCCGGCCATGCTGCTCGGCCGCTCGCTTTTCCGTCACAAGACGCGCAAGCAGCCGTTCAGTACCCGGCTCCATGTCATCGTCGGGCTGCAGCTCGTGGCCGCCCTCGGCGCGATCCTGCTCGCCGTCAGATCTGGGGCGCCGCTTCTGTCGTGAGGCCGGGCGGGGTCACGGCCGCAAGCGCGGCACGGGCGAGTGGGCTCAGCCAAGCCCCTCCGGCGGGTCGCCCTCCAGATAGGCCTTGACGTAGAGGTCGTCGGTGAGCCGGATCGCCAGCGCCGCCAGTGGCGTGGCGAGCGCCAGGCCGATGAGCCCGAAAAGCGAACCGAACACGAGCTGCGCGGAGATGACCAGCAGCGGCGGCAGCGACACGCGTTGTTGCTGGATGATGGGCGTGATCACATAGCTTTCGAGCGTCTGCACTGCGAGATACACGCCGAGCACCAGAAGCAGGGTGTGAGAGCCCTGCGGCAGGGCGAGCAGCAGCCCCGGCACCGCGGCGATCACCGGGCCGAGATTGGGGATGAAGGCAAGCAGGCCCGCGATCAGGCCGAGCACCAGGGCGAGAGGAATGCCGACGAACCAGAGCCCGACCCCGGTTAGAACGCCGACCACCGTCATGGCGATGAGTTTGGCCATAAGCCACTGCTGCAGCGTCGCGACCGAGCGCGACAGCACCTCGCCGACCCGGGGCCGAAGGGAGGGAGCGAACAGCGCCAGACATCCGCGGCGGTAGGTTCCCGGGTCGAGCGCCCCGTAGATGGCAATGAAGATGACAATGACGGTGTTGCCGACATAGCCGAAGGCAGACGTCACCGCCGAGGTGGCGGCGCCTCGCGATGCGAACTGCTCCAGGTCCTGCGAGCCGATCCGGTCGATGAGGGTTTCGGCCCAGGCATAGTCTTCGGCGCGCTTGCGGATGACGTCCAAGGAACTCGGGATCTGCCGCCACAATGCGTCGATCTGGGTCGAGATCGAGGGCGCGAGCGCCATGCCGGCGAGAGTGACGGCGGCGATCGCCGCCACCAGGAACAGCGCTACGCCCCAGACCGGCGGAATCCGCAGCGCGTGGGCGACGCCGCCGCCGCAGGTCCGCAGCAGCACCGCCAGCAGCAGCCCCGCGAAGATCAGCAACAGCGTGCCGGGCAACAGGATCAGCAAGAGAGCCAGCGTGACGACGACGACGCCGACGGAAATCCGGCGGCGGTTGGTCGGGCTTCCGGGGTCCCAGCGCTGCGTTCTTTCGGGTGCTTCAGTCATGGTCAACCTTGCTCAATCGCGCAGAGCAGTGCGGCATTCCCTGCCGGCCAGCTTCCGGCCGCATGCCCGCATGGGCCACCTGGAGCATTTCCAGACCAAGTGAATTTCACTTCGTCGCAGGAAATGCGCCAGATCAAGAACGATTGCGGTGAATCTGGTCTCCATACCCCAACCGCCTCGGCCGCGGATCGTTCCAGTCAATCGGCTCCGGCCGCCGCGCGCCGCACCGGGGCTTGCCTTGGGCCGCGGCCTCTGCTCTGGCTTGAGGGCGGCAATGAAGCCGCGTCCGCAGGGAGGACAGTCGATGAGCACGGATCTTTTCAGTCTAGCCGGCAGGCGGGCGCTGGTGACTGGGTCGTCGCAGGGCATCGGCCTGGCGCTGGCGCGCGGCCTGATGCAGGCGGGCGCCGAAATCGTGCTCAACGGCCGCGACGGGGGCAAGCTCGAGGTCGCCGCAGCCCAGTTGCGCGACGAGGGCGGCCGGGTCGACCGGCTGGTGTTCGACGTTACCGACCACGACGCGGTGCGCGCGGCGGTGGACGGGCTCGAGGCCGGCACCGGGCCGATCGACATCCTGGTCAACAATGCGGGCATGCAGCACCGCGCCCCGCTCGAGGATTTTCCCGCCGACGCCTTCGAGAGGCTCATGCAGACCAATGTGGCGAGCGTGTTTCATGTCGGCCAGGCGGTGGCGCGCCACATGATCGGCCGCGGCGCCGGCAAGATCGTCAACATCTGCTCGGTGCAGACGGCGCTGGCGCGGCCGGGAATCGCGGCCTACACCGCGACCAAGGGCGCGGTGGCGAACCTGACCAAGGGCATGGCGACCGACTGGGCCCGGCACGGCCTGCAGTGCAACGGACTGGCGCCGGGCTATTTCGACACGCCGCTCAACGCCGCGCTGGTCAAGGATCCGGACTTCAGCGCCTGGCTGGCGAAACGAACCCCCGCCGGCCGCTGGGGCCGGGTCGAGGAACTGGTCGGCGCCTGCATCTTCCTCTCCTCGGAGGCCTCGTCCTTCGTCAACGGCACCGTGCTCTATGTCGACGGCGGCATCACCGCGTCGCTGTGACGTGTCGGTCGGGAGCACCCAGTCGGTCTTTCCGAGCGATTGCACGTTGCGTTGATTTGGGTGATTATCCCGTGCGATTTGCTGTTGAACAGGTGGGCCGCAACGATGGAGATCGATGAGGACAAGGTTGACGACGCGGTGCTGGCGCTCCTGTGGCTGACGCTGCACGACGGGTATTGGGCCTGGAAGGGGTTTGACTGGGGGACGACGGATCGGCTGCATCGGAAAGGCCTGATCGACGACCCGGCGAACAGGTCGAAGTCCCTTCTGCTGACCGACGAGGGGCTGCGCCGGTCGGAGGAGCTGTTCCGCAAACTGTTCGCGCGGCAGCCGGTATCGCCCCGGTCTTGATCGTCTTCCGCTCCGGACAGTGATCGGCCGAGCCGCCTTCAGCGTCGGGATCTTGATGCAGTTGCGCGGCAGGAATTGAAGGTGAGGGGGGCGCGCCGCCTGGCCCCTCGCCCTTTGACGGCGGCTCCAGCCGCACGCCGACGCCTGATGTCTGGCGACACCCTCTCCTCCGTCATGCCGGGCTCGACCCGGCATCCAGCGGCTCGCGTCCGCGAGCCGGGAGACTCTTTCGGACCGTCCGCAAGCAGGGAGTCTCTCACCGCGCGGACGCGTGGGTCTCTGGACCCCGCCCTTCGAGGCTCGCTGCGCGAGCACCTCAGGAGGGGCCGGGGTGACGGTGTGGAGGAGGCGGCATATGCAATCCTGCTCCGAATCTTCACTCAGCCCCTCACTGTCAACATTTCGGATAGGCTCGCCCGTGTTGGCGGCGGGAACCTAAGTGAAGGCGCGGAGCCCGAAGACCATGCGGCGCGCGGACGACCTCCTCACCTGCAATTTCTAGCGCTTAACTGCGTTAAGACGCTGAAATTGCTTCCTCTCCCACCAAGGGAGAGGATACAAAATCACAGTCTTGGACCGCAGGGCCAAGCTGTAGATTTTGTTGGTGAGGGGGGCCGGACGCATCCGGAATATGCCTAACCCAAAATTTCTGCCGCGCGATTGCACCAAAGCGCTGAAACCGCGTCCTCTCATCTCCACGGCTGGGCGGCGTCAACGATGCGTGAATGCCGTAGCCTCAAGGGGAAGCGGGCGGCCGCGGTTTCCATGGTTCACCTCTGGCCCTGTGGGGGCGGATCGGGGCGTCTCCCACCGGGCAGGTTTTCATCGCGGTCCCGATTGAACCTGCCGTCGCCCGCGCCCATATCGCCGTCACCCGGCGATGGAGCCGGATTTTCTGTATCCGGCGCTGTCGGGCGCTTGACGGCCGACCCCGACCGCGACACAGCTGCCGCCACCAACCACGAGTTTCAGCAATGATGGACAGTCTTCGCAAATTCCTCCAGTCGCGCCGCTTCGAGGCGTTCATCACGGTGCTGATCGTCATCAACGCGGTGACGCTCGGGCTCGAAACCGTGCCGTCGGTGACCGCGCTGATGGGACCGGCGCTCATCGTCATCGACCGCGCCATCCTCGGCGTGTTCGTGGTCGAGATCCTGCTCCGGCTGATGGCCTGGCGGCTCGATTTCTTCCGCGATCCCTGGCGGCTGTTCGACCTGGCCATCGTCTCGATCGCGCTGCTGCCGGCCGCCGGCAGCCTGTCGGTGCTGCGCGCGCTCAGGATCCTGCGGGTGCTGAGAATCGTCGGAATGGTGCCGTCGCTGCGCCGGGTGGTCGGCGGGCTGGTCGCGGCGCTTCCCGGCATGGGATCGATCATGCTCCTGATGGCGCTGGTGTTCTATGTCTCCTCGGTGATGGCGACCAAGCTGTTTGCCGACTCCTTTCCGGAGTGGTTCGGCTCGATTCCCGCCTCGGCCTATTCGCTTTTCCAGATCATGACGCTGGAGAGCTGGTCGATGGGCATCGTCCGGCCGGTCATGGTGGAGTTCCCCTATGCCTGGGCCTTCTTCGTGCCCTTCATCGTCTCGACCACCTTTACCGTGCTCAACCTGTTCATCGGCATCATCGTCTCGGCCATGCAGGCCGAGCACGAGGCCGAGGCCACCGCCGACCGCCAGGCGCTGCAGAGCGAGCAGGGCCTGATCCTCGAGGAACTCAAGTCCATCCGCATCGAAATCGCCAGCCTGCGCGCGGAGGGGGCGGGGACTCGGCAGGGGTGAAGGGCAGGCGCCACCCTCGCCCTTCGAGGGCCGCCAGGGCGGCCTCGTCAGGATGAGGGTGCAAAGGCAGCCGTTTCCCTCCTGGCATTGTGCTTCCGGACGGCGAACGGTTGATCCAGTTCAGAAATCATAGTCACTGCCAAGCCTCATGCCTCGGAAGCCGTGTTCGACTTCCCGCTTGACGTCCATCACAGCATCAGCAACTCTGCGCGGAGAACGGGTGGGGGACATGATGAGTACAATCGAAGAAAATTTGCGTTCGATTTCCGATCGCGTGAGGTCTCATTCCAGTACGATGGCCACTGAAGAAGCGGTAAAGACCGCGGTCGTACTGCCTTTTCTCCGCGCATTGGGATATGATGTATTTGATCCGACGGAGGTGGTTCCGGAATTCACAGCGGATGCTGTCGGAAAGAAGGGCGAAAAAGTGGATTACGCTATCAATATTGATGGCGACATCCGAATCTTGATTGAATGCAAACCAATTTCGATGACGCTCGAAAAGAAGCACCTTGATCAGCTTTTCCGTTACTTCACGGTCACAAAAGCGCGATTTGCAATCCTGACCAATGGTCGGACATTCAATTTCTACACGGATTTGGACGAGACGAACAAGCTGGATACCCGCCCATTCCTCGTGTTTGACATCACCGATTTTAACAGCGGAATTCTGTCCGAACTGCGTAAGTTCGAGAAAGCTGCTTTCGATGTCGACGCTATTCTCGCAACCGCCGAGCGCCTGAAATACACCTCCGGCGTGAAGCAGGAAATATCCAAATTGATCGAAGAGCCGAGTGAGGATTTCGTGCGGCTGGTCTCACGGAATGTCTATGAAGGTCAAATGCGGGCTCAGGCCAAGGAGATGCTGACCGGAGTGGTGCGAGCTGCCTTTCGCGAGGTCATCATGGATCAGGTAAAGAATCGTCTGTCGAGTGCGCTGGCCGATACTCAGGAAGTGATCGAGACAATTGATGATCCGGCACATGAAGAACCTGATGTGGTCACTACCGAGGAGGAACGGGAGGGCTATATGATCGTCAAGGCCATTGCCCGCGAAATCCTCAGTTCCAAGCGGATTCTGATGCGCGATGCGAAGTCCTATTGCGCAGTTCTTGTCGACAACAACCGCAAGCCGTTGGCACGCCTGCATTTCAACAGATCAGTCAAATATATTGGTCTGTTCGACGGCGAGACCGAAGATCGGGTGATTATTGAATCTCTGGATCAAATATATGAGTTCAGTGATCGCATCAGGCAGACAGCAAGGAAATATGCGTCTGAATGAGGCGATGAGAGGTGGAGGGGGCGGTGGAGCAGCACAATATCTACCGTTTTGGCTCCCCGTACCATAGGTCGCTTTCTTGACAAACACTCTTCTGTTCCCCATATTCGGGTTGCAGTTTCGAGGTGGGAACGGCCTCCCCACGCACCCGAGAGGGTTAGTAGCCGCAAGGTGAAGAGATCCAGGACTTGGCGCCCTGGCGAAAATAGAAAACCCCGCACATGCTGCGGGGTTTTTTATTCTGTTGCGATCATATGTCCCTTGCGAAGCCGGTTCTCGAGTTTGCCGCTGCCGATCGGATAGGTGGATTTCACCATATAGACACCTCTGCCGGTGGGTTTGATCAGCACCGCGACCAACACAATGAGGCCCGCCTCGTTGACCTCCCTGACGAGTTCGAAACCTTTCCCTGCGTGCCTTGGGGATTGGCCCACATGAGTTGGATCGGTGACGGTCTGAGCCAAATACGGCACGCAGCTCATGAAGCTGTCCGGGTGCGATCTGAGCGCATGCCGTTGTGCCGGAATCGTGAACGCAACGTGGCCTTCCGCAAGATCCAGCCCGAACGCCCTCAAGTGATGAACAGGCAGCCTTCCAAGCAGCAACGGCTTGAAACGAGGATAGATCGTGATTTCGGACATTGGCAGGCCCCAGAAAACGGGGCGAAGCTTGGCATTTGCTGGATAAGTTGTCTATCGACCGGTTCAAGGCACCGGGTTGTTCCGGCCCAACTGAATTGGCCAGTTTGTTCTTGGTGAGAGCGCCGGGGCTCGAACCCGGGACCAACTGATTAAAAGTCAGTTGCTCTACCAACTGAGCTACGCTCTCCCACGGCCCGCCGGGGCGGTCCGAATGGCGCGGAACATAGGGAGGCGCATTCCGATGGTCAACCGGAAATATCAGCGTTTCCGGCGTTTGCGCCGAGGCCGTTGCTGCGGTGCGGCAGCAGTTGCTTCCGGCGCCGAAGTTGCCCAGCGACAGCGGCGGACCGGGACGTTTCAGCGCAGGGGCGGCCGCGCCCGAAAACGTGACTGGCGTGTGGGCGGCGCACTGGCTAGAACCCCGGGGCGGCATCCGTGCCCCGCAGCCATCCGGCAGGGCGCAACGGCCGGCAGCGAAGGCGGCAGGCCTGAACGGGCGGCAGGGTCCGGATCCGCCGGGCCGGGTCTTGCGACCGGCCTGGCCGCCGCGGACCTGGCAAACCGCAGTGGCGGCCGCACCGAAATCCGGGTTTCCCGGCGTATGGAGTCTCGATCTTGACCATTGCCGACATCTCGCTGCTGACCGCCATCCTCGCCGGCGCCCTGTCGTTCCTGTCGCCCTGCGTGCTCCCGCTGGTGCCGCCCTATCTGTGCTACATGGCGGGCGTCTCGGTCGAGGATTTTCGCGGCGCCGCCCGGTTCCCGGATCATCCGGCGCCCGAGGGCGCGTCAGCCGCTTTGGCCGCAACCCGTCCGTCGCGCGACGAGACCCGCCGCGCGGTGATGCTGGCGGCGCTGTTCTTCACGCTCGGCTTTGCCACCGTCTTCGTCGCGCTGGGCGCCGGTGCCTCGTCGATCGGCACGGCGCTGAGGCAGAATCTCGACATCCTGGCCAAGATCGGCGGCGTCGCCATCATCATCATGGGACTGCATTTCCTCGGGTTGTTCCGCATCGGGCTCTTGGCGCGCGAAGCGCGGTTCGCCGGCGGCGGCAAGCCGGCGACGCTGTCGGGCGCCTATGTGATGGGGCTCGCCTTCGCCTTCGGCTGGACGCCCTGCATCGGCCCGGTGCTCGGCGCCATCCTCGGGGTGGCGGCATCGGGCGACACCGTCTCCTCGGGTGCGATCCTGCTGGCCGCCTATTCGCTGGGGCTTGCCGTGCCGTTCTGGATCGCGGCGCTGTTCTCCGAAAGCTTCATGCGCTTCGTGCAGACATTCCGCCGCCATCTGGGCCTGGTCGAAAAGATCACCGGCGGGCTGCTGGTGCTCACCGGGGTGATGTTCCTCACCGGCGGCATGGCGGCGATGGCCTACTGGCTGCTCGAGACCTTCCCGGCGCTCGGCGCCATCGGCTGACGCGCGGGCGCCGTGCCGCCCCCGGGCCTGTCGCGCGTGCCTCCGCTTTTCAAACAATCGGAGAGGCGGTCAAGGCTCGCGGCCTGTGGCATTGTCCTGCGACGGCGCGGGTTTGACGTCGTCTGGAAAGGAGTCAGACCGGCCGCATGCGCCGCGGCCAGCGGAAGGTGGCGAGCACCAGGCCGCCAAGCACGGTGGCGATGCCGATGGCATGATGGCGCTCGAACGGCTCGCCAAGCACCAGCACCGCCATGCCGACGCCGAAGGGCGGTAGCAGATACATGAACACGCCGGCCGTCGAGGCGCCGAGCCGTGCGACGCCGTACTGGAAGCCCGAAAAGGCGAGCAGCGAAGCGAAGACGACGATGCCGGCGATTCCGCTCCAGGCCGACCAGGTGACCGGCATGCGCGCGCCCGTCAGATACTCCCAGGCCGCGAACGGCGCCAGCAGCAGGGTGCCGGAGATCGCCGCCAGCCCGAACAGCGCCAGCACCGGCAGGCCGGCGGTGCGCGGCCCGCGCAGCAGCACCGAATAGACCGCCCAGGCAAGTGCTGCGCCGACAAACATGAGGTCACCGAGATTGAAGGCATTGCCCGCCAGCGCCGAGGGATCGCCGCGCATGACGATGATGGCCACGCCGGAAAATCCGAGCACGATGCCGACGAGCTCGCGCCAGCTGGTGGCGCGGCCGTAGAAGAGCCGCTCGATGGCGAGAATCATCAGCGGCGCGGTGGTGTAGATCAGCGTGCCGTTGGTGGCGGTGGTGTATTGCAGCGCCACATAGACGCCGGCACCGCAGACGACCATGCCGAGCAGTCCCATCAGCAACCAGTGCGACGTTTCTCCGGTGACATAGGCGCGGGCGCGCGGTCCGGCGGAGATCACGACCGGCAGCAGCACCAGCGCCGACAGGCCCCAGCGCAGGAAAGCCAGCGTGAAGGGCGCAACCTCGGAGATGGCGTAGCGGCCGAAGATCAGATTTGACGAGAAGAACAGCGGCGTCACCAGCATCACCAGCCAGGGCAAGAGGCGGGAGAGGGGTTCGGGGAGGGGCAGCTGCGGAGAATCGGTCATCTCTCCGGCATATCAGCCCCGAGGCGGGCGCAGAATGCCAATTCCGCCCGTGACGCCGGCGCGGAGGCGATTCTGTCGGATCGGGCGGGGCGCGCGACATTTTACGGAGACGGCGATGTCAATGGGATGACAAAATAGTCGAGTTCGGTTCTAACGGTCGCAGACCTGCAATCCGATGATGGAGTGAGACAATGGCGCGAACCTGCCTGGCCGTGATTCTGGCCGCCGGCGATGCCACCCGCATGAATTCGGCCATCTCGAAGGTGCTGCATCCCGTCGGCAACCTGCCGATCATCAGCCATGTGACCGGGGCCGCCGCTCGCGCCGGTGTCAGCCATGCGGCGCTGGTGGTGGGCCGTGACGCCGAAGCGGTGACCGCGGCGGCCGGGCGCGCCGAAATCGCGGTCACGGCCGTGGTGCAGGCAGAACGGCTCGGCACCGGGCACGCGGTGCGGGCGGCGCGGGACGTGATTTCCCGGGGCTTCGATGACGTCATCGTGCTCTACGGCGATGCGCCGTTGATCAATCCCGAGAGCCTCAAGGCGGCGCAGGCGGCGCGCCAGGCCGGCGCCGATGTGGTGGTGCTCGGCTTCCGCGCCGCCGACCCGACCGGCTACGGCCGCATGATCATCGAGAACGGCGAACTCGTCGCCATCCGCGAGCATCGCGACGCCAGCGAGGCGGAGCGCCGCATCGATTTCTGCAATGGCGGCATCATCACCATGGACGGGGCGCAGGCCCTGTCGCTCATCGACGCGATCGGCAATGCCAACGCCAAGGGCGAATACTATCTCACCGACGTGGTCGAGATCGCACGCGCCCGCGGCGGCAAGGTGGTCGCGCTCGAGGCGCCCGAGGAAGACCTGATGGGCTGCAACACGCGCGCCGAACTCAGCGAAATCGAGGCTGTCTGGCAGCGGCGCCGGCGCACCGCGCTGATGCTGTCGGGCGTGTCGATGATCGATCCCTCGACCGTCTACCTCTCCCATGACACCGAAATCGCGCCCGATGTCACGATCGAGCCGGGTGTCTGGTTCGGCGAGGGCGTGCGCGTCGGCCGCAATGCCGTCATTCACGGCTTCTCGCACATCGAGGGTGCCACCATCGGGGAGGGCGCCCAGGTCGGGCCCTTCGCGCGTCTGCGGCCCGGCGCCGATCTCGGTGAGGACTCGAAGGTGGGCAATTTCTGCGAGGTCAAGAAGGCCGAGATCGGTCCGGGCGCCAAGGTCAACCATCTCACCTATGTCGGCGACGCCCGCATCGGCGCCGGGGCCAATATCGGCGCCGGCACCATCACCTGCAATTATGACGGCGTGAACAAGCATCTGACCGAGATCGGCGCCGGCGCCTTCATCGGCTCCAATTCTTCGCTGGTCGCCCCGGTGCGCATCGGCGACATGGCCTATGTCGCCTCGGGCAGCGTGGTGACCGTAGACGTGCCCGCCGATGCGGTCGCCTTCGGTCGCGCACGGCAGGAGAATCGCGAGGGCATGGCGAAGGTGCTGCGCGAGAAGGCCCGGGCGCTCAAGGCCGCCCTGACGGCGGCAAGGAAGCCGGTTGAATGAGCCGGAAATTACACCGCGTCACCAAACGTGAGCAGGCAGGGCCGGCGGTGGAACTGGCGTGACGGAGTGCAACCGCCTATAGGCGGTTGCAGGTGAATTAAAGGAGATGCGCATGTGTGGAATCGTTGGCATAGTCGGCAATCGTGAAGTGGCGCCGCTGCTTGTCGATGCGCTCAAGCGGCTCGAATATCGCGGCTATGATTCGGCCGGCGTCGCCACCATCGCCGACGGCAGGCTCGACCGCCGCCGCGCGGAGGGCAAGCTCGTCAATCTCGAGCAGCTGCTCGCCGCAAACCCGCTGCCCGGCCATGTGGGCGTCGGCCACACCCGTTGGGCGACCCACGGCGCGCCGACCACCAACAACGCGCATCCGCATTTCACCGACGGCGTTGCCGTCGTCCACAACGGCATCATCGAGAATTTTGCACCGTTGCGCGCGGAGTTGACCGCGGCGGGCGCCGACTTCGTGACCCAGACCGACACCGAGGTGGTGGCGCAGATGATTGCCGCCCACATCCGCACCGGCATGGACCCGCGCGCGGCGACGCTTGCGACGCTGCAGCGGCTCGAGGGCGCCTATGCGCTGGCGGTGATGTTCGACAGCGACGACGGCATGATCATCGGCGCCCGCAACGGTCCGCCGCTCGCCGTCGGCCACGGCAAGGGCGAGATGTTCCTCGGTTCCGACGCCATCGCGCTGGCGCCGTTCACCGACGAGATCACCTATCTCGAGGACGGCGACTGGGCCGTCGTCACCCGCGCCGGTGCCGAGATCTACGATCACAACGGCAACCGGGTCACGCGCGCCAGCCAGATCTCCAAGGGCACGGCCTATGTCGTCGACAAGGGCAATCATCGCCACTTCATGGAGAAGGAAATCTATGAACAGGGCGAGGTGGTGTCGCACACGCTCGCCAACTACCTGGATTTTGCCGGTGGCAGGGTCAAGCCGGACACGTCGGGGATCGATTTCGCAGCGCTCGACCGGCTGGCGATCTCCGCCTGCGGCACGGCCTATTATGCCGGGCTGATCGGCAAGTACTGGTTCGAGCGCTTTGCGCGGCTGCCGGTGGAGATCGACGTCGCCTCCGAATTCCGCTACCGCGAGATGCCGCTCACCGGCACCATGGCGGCACTGTTCATCACCCAGTCGGGCGAAACCGCCGACACGCTGGCGTCGCTGCGCTACTGCAAGGCGCAGGGCGTGCGCATCGGGTCGGTCGTCAATGTGGTGGAATCGACCATCGCGCGCGAATCCGATGCGGTCTTCCCGACGCTGGCCGGCCCCGAAATCGGCGTCGCCTCCACCAAGGCCTTCACCTGCCAGCTTTCCGTGCTGGCGTCGCTGGCGATGATCGCCGGACGCGCCCGCGGCACGCTGTCGGACGCGGACGAAAAGGCCATGGTGCAGGCGCTGGTCGAGGCGCCGCGGCTGTTCAACCAGATCCTCAACACCATCCAGCCGCAGATCGAGGCGCTGTCGCGCGAGCTGTCGCGCTTCAAGGACGTGCTCTATCTCGGCCGCGGCACCAGCTATCCGCTGGCGCTGGAAGGGGCGCTCAAGCTCAAGGAAATCTCCTATATCCACGCAGAGGGCTACGCGGCGGGCGAGCTCAAGCACGGGCCGATCGCGCTGATCGACGAGACCATGCCGGTCATCGTCATTGCGCCGCACGACCGCCTGTTCGAAAAGACCGTATCGAACATGCAGGAAGTGGCCGCGCGCGGCGGGCAGATCATCCTCATCACCGATGCCGCGGGCGCGAAGGCCTCGACGCTGAAGACCATGGCGACGATCGTGCTGCCGGAAGTCTCCGAAATCGTGGCGCCGATCCTCTATGCGCTGCCGGTGCAACTGATTGCGTATCACACTGCCGTTTTCATGGGCACGGATGTCGACCAGCCGCGGAATCTCGCAAAATCCGTGACGGTTGAATAGCTTCCGTCTTGTTCTGAGCTTGCCGCAGACCCTATATGTTGCACTGGCGCCCGCTCGGGCGCCGGATCCCGGATCGGCAGGCTGAACCCATGACAGACAAACCCAAGAAGCAGTCCGCCAGCCTTAGGCTGAGGCGCTATTTCCTGACCGGCCTGATCATCTGCGCGCCGCTGGCGATCACCGCCTACCTCACCTGGTCGTTCATTCTCTGGGTCGACGGCTGGGTCAAGCCCTACATGCCGGCAATGTACAATCCCGACACCTATCTGCCGTTTCCGGTGCCGGGCTTCGGCCTGCTCACCGCGCTGTTCCTGATCACCATGATCGGCTTCCTCACCGCCAACCTGGTCGGCCGCTCGATCCTCGCCTTCGGCGAGTCGCTGCTCGACCGGATGCCGCTGGTGCGCACCGTCTACAAGGGGCTCAAGCAGATCTTCGAGACGGTGCTGGCCGAGCAGAGCAACACGTTCAAGCAGGCGGGCCTTATCGAGTATCCGCGCAAGGGCCTCTGGTCCATCGTCTTCATCGCCACGGCGACAAAGGGCGAGGTCAACCACCGGCTGCCCGGCGACGACGACACGATTTCGGTGTTCCTGCCGACGACGCCGAATCCGACCTCGGGCTTCCTGCTGTTCGTGCCGCGATCGGACGTGGTCTATCTCGACATGAGCGTCGAGGAGGCCGCCAAGATGGTGATTTCGGCAGGTCTGGTGTCGCCGGAGTTCCCGCCCAGGCAGATCGAGTCGCCGAAGGGCAGGGGCAGACTCACCGTCGAGACCTGACCGACGGCTGACAATCCGAATCATGAGACGGCGGCAAGCCGCTGGGCGGGTTTGGTTTTCGCCTGTGGCTATCGCCTGCTGGATGCCGCGTCGAGCCCGGAATGACGGAGGTGAGAGTGGCGCGGGCGTCGGACATCGGGCGCGTCGGCTTCCTGCGTGGCGGTCTCAGCCGGCGCGCAGGAAGCGGATCGCCTCGTCGCGGCGCATCAGGTAGAGCAGCATCCGCAATGCCGCGCCGCGCGGGGTGGCGAGGTCGGGGTCGCTTTCAAGCACATTGCGGGCGTCGTCGCGGGCGATCTCGATCAGGTCGCCGTGCACGGCCGGGTTGGCGAGCCGGAATCCGGGCAGGCCGGACTGGCGGGTGCCGAGCAATTCGCCTTCGCCCCTGAGCTTGAGATCCTCCTCGGCGATGCGGAAGCCGTCTTCCGTCTCGCGCAGCACGGCCAGGCGCGCATGCGCCGTTTCCCCCAGCGGCGAATGATAGAGCAGGATGCAGCTCGAGGCGTCGTCGCCGCGGCCGACGCGGCCGCGCAGCTGGTGGAGTTGCGCAAGGCCGAAGCGCTCGGCATGCTCGATCACCATGATGGTGGCGTCGGGCACGTCGACGCCCACTTCGATCACAGTGGTCGCCACGAGGAGCCGCGTCTCGCCGCGCTTGAAGGCGAGCATGGCGTTGTCCTTTTCCTCGGCCGACATGCGGCCGTGGACGAGCGCCACCAGCGGCGCCAGCCCAGGGCCGAAAGCCTTGCAAAGGCTCGCGTGGCGAGACTCGACGCTCATCAGGTCGCTGTCCTCGGAATCCTCGACCAGCGGGCAGATCCAGTAGGCCTTCCTGCCGTCCTCGAGCGCCGCCTTCAGCCGGGCGACGATGTCGGAGATGCGGTCGTCGGGGATGGTGACGGTGGCGATCGGCTTGCGGCCGGCGGGCTTCTCGGTGAGTTTGGAGACGTCCATGTCACCGAAGGCCGAGAGCACCAGAGTGCGTGGGATCGGCGTCGCGGTCATCACCAGCATGTGGGGCGCCGTGCCCTTGGCGGTCAGGCGCAGGCGCTGGTGGACGCCGAAGCGGTGTTGCTCGTCGACCACGGCGAGCACCAGATCGTGATAGACGACACTTTCCTGGAACAGGGCGTGGGTGCCGATGATGATGCGCGCCTCGCCCGAGGCGATGCGCGCCAGGATCGCCGCGCGCTCCTTGCCCTTGGCGCGCGCGCTCAGCACGGCGACCTCGATTCCCGCGGCCTCGGCCATCCTCGACAGGCTGGCATGGTGCTGGCGGGCGAGAATCTCTGTCGGCGCCATCAGCACCGCCTGTCCGCCCGATTCCACCGCGTCGGCCATAGCCATCAGCGCCACCGCGGTCTTGCCGGAGCCGACATCGCCTTGCAGCAGGCGGAGCATGCGCTCGTCCCGGGCCATGTCGGAGAGGATGTCGGCCACCGCCAGCCGCTGGCTTTCGGTGAGCGAGAACGGCAGCGCGTCGACAATCCGCTGCCTGAGCAGGCCCGGGGCCCGCACCGCCTTGCCCGGCAGCTTGCGCAGGCTTGCGCGGACCAGCGCCAGCGACAGCTGGCCGGCGAGCAGCTCGTCATAGGCGAGCCGGCGGCGGGCAAGGGCCTGCGGGTCGATGTCATGGCGGTCGCGCGGATCATGCAGGGCGCGGACCGCATCGGCAAAGGCGGGGAACCCCAGACGCCGGACCAGATGCGGGTCGGCCCATTCCGGCAAGTCCGGGAGCAGCGCCAGGGCCGCCTCGATCGCCTTGCGCAGCACTTTCGGCGACAGGCCGGCGGTCAGCGGATAGACTGGCTCGAAGGCGGGCAGCGTGTCGGCCTCGGCGAGCGCCACGATGTGATCGGGATGCACCATCGCCGGGCGGCCGTAGAACCATTCGGCCTTGCCCGAGATCATCACCATCTCGCCCACCGGGAGCTGCTTTTCGAGCCAGGCCGGCTGGGCGTGGAAGAAGGTGAGCGCCATCTCGCCGGTGTCATCGTGGACATACACGCGGTAGGGGATGCGACGGTTGCCCTTCGGCGCAGGCTGGTGGCGGTCGACGCGAACCTCGAGCGTCACGACGACCCCTTCGGGGGCGTGGGCGATCCCGGGATTGAAGCTGCGGTCGATGAGCCCGTGCGGCGGCAGCAGCACCAGGTCCAGCGCCCTTGTGTCCTCTGCCGATTCGCGTCCCGCCAGCTTGCTCAACAGCTTGGCGAGCCTCGGCCCGATGCCGGGCAGGCTTTCGACGGTGCGGAAAAGCGGATCGAGTTCGAGTGGTCGCATCGGCGCACAAGAATGGGAAAAACCCCGAAACGCAAGCTGACAATTGGGCAAGCCTGCGCTAAGGAGGCGCTTGATTTGAAAGGGCAGCCATGACCGGCACCAGACGCAGCAGCGCCGACCTCGATCCACGCCGCCGCCGAATCCTCATCCGATCCTGGCGCCGCGGCATCCGCGAGATGGACCTGATGTTCGGCGGCTTTGCCGACAACGAGCTGGCGGGGCTCAGCGAGCAGGAACTCGACGAGCTGGAAGTGCTGATGATCGAGGACGATGCGGACATTCTCAACTGGATTACCGGCGAGAAACCGGTGCCCGCGCATTTCGACACCGGCCTGTTCCGCCGCGTCGCCGCCTACCGTCCGGATTTCCATGCCGATGGCGGGCTGATATCCGATCCGGCCGAGCGTTCATGACCGAGGCCTTCTCCGCACGCGCCGTGGCCGCCGCCCGCTCGCCGGTGACGCTCTCCGGCGTCCCGCAGGGCATGGAGGCGTTCGCGCTGGCCGATCTCGCCCGCGCCGGCGCCCCGGTCGCCTATGTCCTCTCCGACGGCCAGCGCGCCTCCGACCTCGAGCAGAACCTGGCCTTCGTGGCGCCCGATATCCCGGTGCTCATCCTGCCGGGATGGGACTGCCTGCCCTATGACAGGGTGTCGCCGGGCGCCGATGTTTCGGCGCAGCGGCTCAACGCGCTCTCCGGACTGGTCGGAATCGCGGAGAAGCCGCATGGCGCCATCGTGCTGATCACGGTCAACGCGATCCTGCAGAAGGTGCCGCCGAAGGCCGCGATCCGCGAGCTGGGCTTTACGGCGCGCGCGGGACACGTGCTCGCCATGAACGATCTCGTCGCGCGCCTCGAGAGGCAGGGATTCGAGCGCACCGACACCGTGCGGGAAATCGGCGAGTATGCGGTGCGCGGCGGCATTCTTGACGTCTTCGTACCTGGTGGCGAGGAGCCGGTGCGGCTCGACTTCTTCGGCGACACGCTGGAAAGCGTGCGCAGTTTCGATCCGGCGACCCAGCGGACCACGGCCAAGGCGGCGTCGCTCGAA
Source organism: Hoeflea marina (assembly GCF_003182275.1). GTDB lineage: Bacteria > Pseudomonadota > Alphaproteobacteria > Rhizobiales > Rhizobiaceae > Hoeflea > Hoeflea marina. The sequence goes on along the minus strand of NZ_QGTR01000001.1, from coordinate 883,861 downwards.
CTGCAGGCGATGAGCGAGGTGACGCTCGACAAGCAGACCATCAGCCGCTTCCGCACCAACTATCTCGCCCGCTTCGGCGCCGCCACCCGCGACGATGCGCTCTATGTGGCCATCAGCGAGGGACGCCGCTTCGCCGGCATGGAGCACTGGCTGCCGCTGTTTCACGAAGGGCTCGAGACCGTCTTCGACTATCTCGACGGCTTCCGGATCGTCACCGATCACATGGTGGCCGAGGCGGCCACGGAGCGCCGGGCACAGATCGTCGACCACTACCAGGCGCGCGAGCATGCGCTGAGCCAGCACAAGGCGTCGGGCATGCAGGCCGCCCCCTACAAGCCGGTGCCGCCGGACCTGCTCTATCTCGACGAGCATGAGCTGGCGCGCGAACTCGAGCAGCGCGCCGCCATTCGCATCTCGCCGTTCCAGGAGCCGGAGACCTCGGTCAGGCATGTGGTTGCCGTCGATGCCCGTGTCGGGCCGCGCTGGGCGGCGGAGGCGGAAAACCGCAAGGACGAGGGCCGGGTCAACCTGTTCGACAAGGTGGTCGCCCATGTCGGCGAACGCCGGGCGGCAGGTTCCAAGGTGCTGATCACCGCCTGGAGCGAGGGCTCGCTCGACCGGCTGCTGCAGGTGCTCGGTGAGCACGGGCTCGAGCGCATCGTGCCGGTGGCCGACCTCGCCGCCGCCCGCGCCATGAAGCCGGGGCAGGCGGCGTCCGCGGTGCTTGCCATCGAGGGCGGCTTCGAGACCGGCGACCTGGTGGTCATCGGCGAGCAGGACATTCTCGGCGACCGGCTGGTGCGGCGTTCGCGGCGCAAGAAGCGTGGCGCCGATTTCATCAACGAGGTCTCCGGCCTCGACGAGGGCAGCCTGGTGGTGCACGCCGAGCACGGCATCGGCCGGTTCGTCGGGCTCAGGACCATCGAGGCGGCCGGCGCGCCGCATGCCTGCCTGGAACTGCACTATGCCGGCGACGCCAAGCTGTTCCTGCCGGTCGAGAACATCGACCTGTTGTCGCGCTACGGCTCGGACAGCGCCGAGGCGCAGCTCGACAAGCTTGGCGGGGTCGCCTGGCAGTCGCGCAAGGCGAAGCTCAAGAAGCGTCTTCTCGACATGGCCGGAGATCTCATCCGCATAGCCGCGGCGCGTCACATGCGCACGGCGCCGGCGCTGATGGCACCCGATGGTCTCTACGACGAGTTTTCCGCCCGCTTCCCCTATGACGAGACCGAGGACCAGCAGGCGGCGATCGATTCGGTGCGCTCCGATCTCGGCCTCGGCCGGCCGATGGACCGTCTGATCTGCGGCGATGTCGGCTTCGGCAAGACCGAAGTGGCGCTGCGCGCGGCATTCATCGCGGCGATGAACGGCGTGCAGGTGGCGGTCGTGGTGCCGACGACGCTGCTCGCCCGTCAGCATTTCAAGACCTTCACCGAGCGCCTGCGCGGCTATCCGCTCAGGGTGCAGCAGGCCTCCCGGCTGGTCGGTTCGAAGGAACTGGCGCTGACCAAGGCGGAGCTCAAGTCGGGCAAGACCGACATCGTCGTCGGTACCCACGCGCTGCTCGGCGCCTCGATCGACTTCGCCAATCTCGGCCTGCTGATCATCGACGAGGAGCAGCATTTCGGCGTCAAGCACAAGGAGCGGCTGAAGGAGCTGAAGTCCGACGTGCATGTGCTCACGCTGTCGGCGACGCCAATCCCGCGCACTCTGCAACTGGCGATGACCGGGGTGCGCGAGCTCTCGCTCATCACCACCGCGCCGGTCGACCGCATGGCGGTGAGGACCTTCATCTCGCCGTTCGATTCGCTCACGGTGCGGGAATCGCTCTTGCGCGAGCACTATCGCGGCGGCCAGAGCTTCTATGTCTGCCCGCGCGTCGCCGATCTCGACGATGTCGCCGCCTGGCTCCGTTCGGATGTGCCGGAGCTGAAATTCGCCATCGCGCACGGCCAGATGGCGCCGGGCGAACTCGACGACATCATGAACGCCTTCTATGACGGCCAGTACGACGTTCTGCTGTCGACCACCATCGTCGAATCCGGCCTCGATGTGCCAACCGCCAACACGCTGATCGTGCACCGCGCCGACATGTTCGGCCTGGCGCAGCTCTACCAGCTGCGCGGCCGCGTCGGTCGCTCCAAGGCGCGAGCGTTCGCGCTGTTCACGCTGCCGGTCAACAGGACGCTGACCGCCACCGCCGACCGCCGCCTCAAGGTGCTGCAGTCGCTCGACACGCTCGGCGCCGGCTTCCAGCTCGCCAGCCACGACCTCGACATCCGCGGCGCCGGCAATCTGCTGGGCGAGGAACAGTCCGGCCACATCAAGGAAGTGGGCTTCGAACTCTACCAGCACATGCTCGAGGAGGCTGTGGCCGAGATCAAGGGCGACGATGACATCGTCGACACCGGCTGGTCGCCGCAGATCACGGTGGGCACGCCGGTGATGATCCCGGAAAACTACGTCCCCGACCTGCATCTGCGGCTGGGCCTCTACCGCCGGCTTGGCGAGGTCACCGAGGTGGAGGACATCGACGGCTTCGGCGCCGAACTCATCGACCGCTTCGGTCCGATGCCGGTCGAGGTGCAGCATCTTTTGAAGATCGTCTTCATCAAGGCGCTGTGCCGCAAGTCCAATGTCGAGAAGCTCGACGCCGGTCCGAAGGGCGTCGTGGTGCAGTTCCGCAACAAGGAATTCCCCAACCCGGCGGGCCTGGTGCAGCTGATCTCGCGGCAGGGACAGCTCGCCAAGATCCGCCCCGACCAGAGCGTGGTCTTCATCCGCGACCTGCCGACGCCGGAAAAGCGTCTGACTGGCGCGGCCGTGGTGATGACGCAGCTGGCGGAGCTGGCGGTCAAGGGCGGGTGAGGGCGGTGGGCCGGCCCTTGCCACGTCGCTGGAATCTTGCTTATTGGCTGCATGACAGACAACCCTGCAACCGTCGTTCTCTGGCGCCCGGTGGGCCCGAAAGAGCTTGAGTTGATCCGGCAATCGGGAATGCGGGCCTTTCCGCCACGCCTGCCGGAACAGCCTATTTTCTATCCGGTGCTGACCGAGGATTATGCCGTCAGGATCGCCCGCGACTGGAATGTCCCGGCGAGCGGTTCTGGCTATGTGACGCGCTTTCGTGTGCGAAAGGACTTTCTCGGTGGCTACGATGTGCAGGAGGCCGGCGGGCGAGCCCATCGCGAATACTGGATCCCGGCCGAAGGGCTCGCCGCGTTCAATGCCACTATCGTCGGCGAGATAGAGGTCGTGCAGGAGTTCCGCTGAGGCTGACACAGGGGCAGCATGCAGCACCGAAACGATTCTGGGGAAGAGGCTGCCGTTGGCTCGGTTGCGAGCGCCCATACCGTGATCAAGGGACTTTGACACAGAGGCGATAAGCCTATCGGCAGTTTCCGCCTGACCGAAATCCGACTTGCGGCTGTCCTGTTCACAGCCGCAAGGGACTTGCCAGCGGCTCGGCCCACCTCTAACCTCGATAGTCGTTGGTCCCGGGAATTTCCCTGATCCCAAGAGGTATGGCGCGATGAAACGCAGTTATGAAAAGCCGGCACTGGTCAAATCGCACCTGAAGCTGCAGACGGTGACGGCCCAGTCCATACCCTCGGGTTCTTCCAAGCAGTAGTCGAATGATGCGGAGTCGCCGACGCGGCCCACACCGGTCCGGTCGCGCTCAGGGCGCTTGCTACGCAAGGCAGGAGACGGCCGGTCCGTTGGTGCGGTCCGTCTCCAGGCGTCACCATGCACGCTTGTGGGAGCGCGTCCATTGGATCTGATGAGGCTGCTGAAGTCGCTCGAGGAACTGCTCTACGAGCTGGTGTCCTGGCTGATCTTCTATCCGGTGACGATGTGGCGCGCGGTCTCAAATCCGTTGCAGATGATGCGCTATGCCGATGTCGAACTCTCCGACAGGCCGGAGCAACAGTACGAGGACACGCTCAGTCCGCCGCTGTTCCTGCTCATCACCCTGATGATCGCGCAGGCGCTGTCATCGGCGCTGCCGTCGATCTACGAGCACGCGGCAATTCCCAAGGCGCTTTCCACCGGCTCCAATCTGCTCATCGTCCGCGGCGTGATCTTCAGCGCTTTCCCGCTCGTGATGGCGACAAGCCTGCTCCGGCGCAAGGGCGTCCGGCTGACCCGGGATACGCTCAGGCCGCCCTTCTACAGCCAGTGCTACGTGGCTGCCCCCTTTGTCCTGCTGCTCGGTCTTGGACTCGACCTGATGCTGATCCCGCAACAGCGCGGACTGGCGACCGGCCTTGCCGCCGTGCTCGCAGCGGTGCTCTGGTACGGGCAGGCGGAGACCCGCTGGTTCATGCGCGACCTGCGCATCGGCGCGGTCCGGGCCGCGGCGCTGGTGGCGGGCGGCATGGCGCTGGCTGCGGCGGTCACGCTGCTGCTGGCGTTGGCGATCGGACTGGCGCTCAAGGATTCGACGGGATAGGGATGGCGGCAGCAACAAAATCCCCTGTCACTCTGGGCAACACTGGTTCAGCAACCCATATGCCGTATCCCGGAGCGCCCGCGCGTTCGAATCCCGGCACCGGATCGCCGGGACCCCTTTCACCCGAGCAGGGAGCCGGCGGCTCCTCGCTTCCCATCGCCGATCCCGCGTCTGTTCCCGCCGGATTTCTCCGCTCAGACCAGAGGCGCCCCGCTGATGTTTCATTTCGTGTTCGGACTTCCCTGGCTGATTGTCGTTGTCCGCTTCATCCTGCCGCTGCCCTGGCCCTGGATGTTCAAGCTGATGCTCGCGCTCGTGCTGCTGATCGGCTCGCAATACCATCTGGTCTCCCGGCTGTCGTCGGGGTCGGTGTTTGCGCCGGAGTTCCCGAGATCGCTGGTGATCGGCTTCAACATCGTGTTCGCGGCCGTGGCGATGCTGGCCGTGTTCCAACTCGTCCTCGATGCAACGACGATCGGCATCGCGCTGATGCAATGGACGTTCCCCACCATCGCTCCCGGCGTTCGCTACGCACTCGGAATTTCCGCCCTTGCCCTGTCGGTGCTGGGCGTGAGCCAGGCCGTCGTGGTGCCGCCGCTCAAGGACATGGAGATCGCCATTGCCGATCTTCCGCCGGAATTCGACGGATACCGTCTGGTGCAGCTCACCGACATGCACATCAGCCGGCTGTTTCCAGCGGCCTGGACGGAGGCGGTGGTGTCGGCGACGAATGCACTCGATGCCGATATGATCGTCATCACCGGGGACTTCATCGACGGCACGCTTGACAGGCGGCGCGGTGACGTCGAGCCGCTGCGCAAGCTCGTCGCCCGCGACGGCATCTACGCGATTACGGGAAACCATGAGTATTTCTTCGACGCGGGCGCCTATATGCGGCACTTCGCGGCCATGAACATGCAGGTGCTGGCCAACCGTCATGCGGTGATCGAGCGCGGGGAGGCCAGGCTGGTGATCGCGGGGCTCAACGATCTTTCAGCCGCCCGGGCCGGCTCGCCCGCATCCGATCTCCGGGTGGCGCTCAGGGGCGCCCCGCAGGGGGCTCCAGTCATCCTGCTCGACCATCATCCGGGCCAGGCGAGACAGGCCGCCGAGGCCGGCGTGGCGCTGCAGCTGTCGGGACATACCCATGGCGGCATGATCGTCGGCATGGACCGGCTCTTGGCGCGCGCCAACAATGGCTTCGTCTCGGGCCTCTACAGGATCGGAGCCATGCAGCTCTATGTCAACAACGGCACTGCGCTCTGGCCGGGCTTTGCCTTGCGGCTGGGGCGGCCTGCGGAGCTGACCCGCATCACGCTGCGGCGCGGGACGTGAGGCCATGCCGGCCCGAGGCCGGGGTGAGGGGCAGAGGGATCCGGTGCGCGCCGCTTGTCCGGAGTGCGAGGTGAGCCTCGGAAGCGAAGCCTGATGTCTGACGCCGGCGACGCTCTCTCATGCCGGTCCAGAAGCGACCCCAGCCGTGTGGCGTGATGTCTGACGCCGCTCTCTCCTCCGTCATGCCGGCTCGACCCGGCAGCCAGTGGCTCGCGTCCGCCAGCCGGGAGGCTCGTCGCGGAGGTGGCGGCGGTCTACACATGGCGCTCAGCCCTGAGGCCTGGTCCCCTCAAAATCATACTGTCCCCTGGATGCCGGCCGACTCCCATCCCTCCGCTCGGAGGCGGGATCACCGGTCCTCGACGTGCTCCAGGACCGGAACTCCTCGAAGATCAGCGCCCTGAGCCAGCGGTGCACCGGGTCGGCGTCCATGCGCGGGTGCCAGGTCTGGGTGATGACCACGCGGGGCGTGGGCACCGGCAGCGCGAACTGCTCGACGCCGGCCATCGTGCCCGGCTGGCAGCAGGACCGCGGCACCAGGCCGATGAGATCGGACGCCGCAGCCACCGCGATCACGGCCGGATAGCTTGGCACCACCAGATGCACCTTGCGCGTGAGCCCGAGTTCGGCGAGCGCGTCGTCGACCGGGCCGTTGAACTCGCCGCGCCGGGAGCCCACGACGTGGCCGCAGGCGGCATAGCGCCCGGCGTCCACGGGCGGCGCAGACAGGATCGGGTGGCCGGTCCGGGCAACGCCGACGAAGGAATCCTCGAACAGGGTCTGGCCGCGCAGTTCGGCGCCGTCGCCGGACACGACGCCGATGTCGAGGTCGATGGTGGCGTCGCGCAGCAGTTCGATGTCCTTGTCGGGCTTGGGGGCAAAGCGCAGCCGCACGCCGGGTGCGGCGTTGGTGACGTTGGCGCTCAGCCGGGCGGCGTAGAGCAGCACGAAGGAATCGTTGGCCCGGATGGTGAAATCGCGCCTGAGATCGCGGATCTCTACCGGCGGGGAAGGGCTGAGCACCGTCTGCACCGCCGCCGTCAGCGTGCGAACCTCGCCGGCGATCGCCTCGGCATGCGGCGTGGCGACCATGGCGCGTCCGGCCGGCACCAGAATCGGGTCGCCGAGCGCAACCCGCAGCCGCGCCAGGGTGCGGCTCATGGCCGAGGTGCTCAGGCCGAGCCTGCGCGCGGCGCCCGAAACGCTCTTCTCGCGCAGCAGCGCGTCAAGGGCCACGAGCAGGTTTAGGTCGATATCGGGCATGGGGCTACTGTATCGATGCATGGCGTTCGGTGCAACGGTGGTTTTCCTCTGTTGCGTATGGTGCAATCGGGAGCTCGCGGATATCTCTGTGCGGATGCCAGATGATGAGGTGTGCCCGATGACCTATGCAAGACCACTCGACCTCGCCGATGACGGACTGCCCGCGCCGCGGCGGCACCTTGCCGTCGCCGTGCTTTTGATGGCGCTGATTCTTGTCGTTCTGGACGCCGCCATCGCCAATGTGGCGCTGCCATCCATCGCCGCCTCGCTCGGCGCCCATCCGGGCGACACGGTGTGGGTCGTCTCCAGCTACCAGCTCGCGGTGCTGGTGGCGCTGCTGCCCTGCGGCGCGCTGGGCGAGATCTACGGGCCGCGGCGGGTGTTCCTGATCGGTGTCACCGTCTTCACGCTGGCCTCGGCCGCCTGCGCGATAGCGACCAGCCTGCCGATGCTGGTGGGGGCGCGCTTCGTCCAGGGCCTGGGGGCGGGGGCGATCATGGCGCTGGCGGCGATGAACCTGCGTTTCGCGGTGCCGGAGCGGATGCTCGGCAGCATCATCGGCTTCAACACGATGGCGGTGGCGATCTCTTCGGCGGCCGGCCCCGGCGTGGCGGGCGCGATCCTGTCGCTGGCGAGCTGGCCCTGGCTGTTCGCGGTCAATATCCCGATCGGCATCGTGGTGCTCGCCTGCGGCGGTTTTCTCGGCCACCTCGGGGGCGTCAGGCGGCGGTTCAACCTTGCGGCGCTGGCGGCCAACACGCTGATGTTCCTCCTGTTCTTCGCCGGCGCCGACCGGATTGCCGAGGCTCCCGTCGGCGGGGCGGCGCTGATTGCCGGCTCCGCCCTCTGCCTCTTCGCGCTGCTCCGGCTGGAACGAGATACGAGCACGCCGATCGTGCCGACGGACCTGCTGGCCGAGCCCGGCTTCCGGATCGCGGCCATCGGGTCGGTTGTCTGCTTCACCGGCCAGATGCTGGGATTCGTGGCGATACCCTTCTACCTGCAGCATACAATGGGCATGTCGCCTGCGCTGGCCGGCCTCCACATGATGGCTTGGCCGGCCGCGACGATCATCATCGCTCCGGTCTCCGGCCGGCTGGCCGACCGGATCAAGACCGCCTGGCTGTGCGCCATCGGCGGCGGCCTGATGGCGGCCGGGCTGCTGATTGCCGGGCTGGCACCCGCCGATCCGAAGGCGATCCTGTTTGTTCTGGGAATGGTGCTGGCCGGCGGCGGCTTCGGCCTGTTCCAGACGCCGAACAACCGGATCCTGCTCCTGTCGGCGCCCAAGGCCCGCAGTGGCGCTGCGGGAGCCATGCAGGGCACGGCGCGGCTGACCGGGCAGACCATGGGCTCCATCGCCATGTCGGTCATCTTCGCGCTTGCGCCGTTGTCAATCGCCCCCAACCTGGCGCTGGTGCTTGCCGGGGTTTGCGCCGCGGTAGCGGCGGTGATCAGCCTCAGTCGGGCCCGTTACGAGGCGAGCTAGCCCGGGGACCCGCGTGGGCGAGTGCCGAACCGCGCTCCCACGCCGATCAGCCGCGACCGGTGGCACTCTCCCCGGCTTCCGTGTGCCGGTTGGCGAAAATCTCCCGCAGCGCGTCTTCCAGCGTGTCGGCAGGCTGGGCGCCCATCACGGCGTATTTGTTGTCGATTATGAAGCACGGTACGCCGGTCACTCCCATCTCCCGGGCCATGTCGATTTCGGCCCGGACCTCGGCGCGGTCGGCGTCGCCCTTGAGCAGGGTGGCGATCACCGCGCGATCCATGCCGGCATCGGCGGCGGCCTCGATGAGCACGGCGTCATCGCCGATGTTGCGTCCGTCCTCGAAATACATCCGGAACAGCGCGTCGACGACCTTGCCCTGGGTCTCTGATCCTTCCGAGCCGGCCCAGCGGATCAGCCGATGGGCGTCGAGCGTGTTGGCGGACACCTCTATGGCATCGAAATCGAAATCGATGCCGTCATCCTGGGCTGCCTGTCGCACCGCCCGATAGGCCTGCGTGGCGCCATCGGGGCCGCCGAACTTGTCCTCGAGATAGCGCCGACGGTCCTTGCCGGCCTTCGGCAATGTCGGGTCGAGCTGGTAGGGGCGCCAGCGAATGTCGACCTCGAAGGCGCCGCCAATGCCGGCGAGCGCCTGCTCCAGGCGGCGCTTGCCGATATAGCACCATGGGCACATGACATCGGAGACGATGTCCACGGAGAGGGGCTTGTTGCTCATGATCTTCTCCTTTTCTGCAGCCCTGAACCTAGGGCGGCGGTCAGGGCTTTTCCACCCGGCCGTCCCACCAGGCGGGCAGATAATAGCCGTAGAGCGGCGGCTTGCCGGCCGGGCCGGTGATGTAGCTGCGGTGCGCCATCCAGGTTTCGGCCAGGTGATAGGTCGGCACCACATAGTAGCCGGCAAGCAGCACCCGGTCATAGGCGCGGACGGCGGACTGGAAGTCCTCCAGGCTGACCGCGTTCAGAAGAGCATCGATCATGGCGTCCACCGCCGGATCGGCGACGCCCGCGAAATTGAAGCTGCCGGGCTGGTCTCGCGAGGCGGAGCCCCAGCGACCGATCTGCTCGAATCCCGGCGACAGCGAGGACGGATAGGACTTGACGATCATATCGTAATCGAAGGTCTGGCTGCGCTGCTGATACTGGGCGTCGTCGACGGTGCGGATCGCCATGTTGATGCCGAGCGCTGCCAGAGAGCGCTGGTAGGCGATGGCGAGCTTTTCCTGGCCCTCGTTCTGGGTCATCATCTCGAAGGAAAGCTGCTTGCCGTTTGCATCGACCAGCTTGCCGCCCCTGATGGCGTAGCCGGCGGCCTGCAGTTCGTCCAGCGCGGCGCGCTGCACCTTGCGGTCGCGGCCGGAGCCATCGGTGGCCGGCAGACGCCAGGTCCCGTCCATGATCCCGGCGGGCACCGCGTCGGAGAAGGGTGCGATAAGGCCGCGTTCGCGCTGGTCGGCGGGCCGGCCAAGGCTGGAAAGGTCGGAGCCCTGCCAGAACGACTGGGTGCGGGTGTAGACGTTGTCGTAGAGGTTGCGGTTGACCCATTCGAAATCGAACAGCCAGGTCAGGCCCTTGCGGACGTGAATGTCCTTGAACAGGTCGCGGCGGGTGTTGAAGACGAAGCCGAACACGCCCGACGGGGTCTGCGACGCATAGGTCTCCTTGACGATCTCGCCTGAATGGACGGCGGGAAAGTCGTAGCCTCGCTGCCAGTTGCTGGCGCTGCCGTCCGGATAGACGTCGAACAGCCCCTTCTTGAAGGCTTCGAACTGGGCCGATGCGGAGAGGAAATACTCGATCGAGATCTCGTCGAAATTGTCGAGGCCGCGCTTGATCGGCAGATCCCTGGCCCAGTAGTCGGGATTGCGCTTGAAGCGGATGCGTTCGCCGGGCCTGATCTCGTCAATGAGATAGGGACCGGACCCGACCATCGGTTCCAGCGACGACTGGTCATAGGTGGCGGGATCGATGGCGTGTTTTGGCAGCACGGGCGACATCGACAGGATCATCGGAAATTCGCGGCTGGCCTTTTCGTTGAATGTGAAGCGGACACTGAGGTCCGAGATCTTCTTCATCGAGGCGACGGCGTCGAGGCGGCCGGCATAGGGCGGACGGCCCTTGTCGCGCAGCAGCTCGAAGGTGAAGATGACGTCGTCGGCGGTCACCGGCTCGCCATCGGACCAGCGCGCCCTGGGATTGATGTTGTACTGGATGAAACTGCGCTCCGGGTCCCATTCGACGCTCTCGGCCAGCAGGCCGTAGAGTGTGAAAGGTTCGTCGACAGAGCGCTGCATCAGTGTCTCGTAGACAAGGTTGCCGTATTCGAGATCGACCACGCCGCGGGCGAATGTGCGCATGCTCTTGAGGATGAAGGGACGGACGCTGTCGAAGGTGCCGACGACGCCATAACCCACCTTGCCGCCCTTGGGCGCATGCGGATTGGCGTAGGGCAGGTGGTCGAAGTCCATCGGCAACGCCGGTTCGCCGTGCATGGCTATGCCGTGGACGGGTTCCGCCGAGGTCGCGGCCGGCGCCGCCAGCAACGCCAGGCCGAGGGCAAGGGCAAGTCGCCACATGCGGGTGCGCCCTGGCAGATTTGGGTAGGTCATGTCTCACCGATCCGGGTTGGCCGCGGGATGGGCGGCGGGCGAGGGCCGCAGGCCGCCGATTCCCTCCAAAACCTACACGGGAAGGCCGCGCGGCACCAGAACAGGCCCGCGGGGTGCTGCACTATTTGCAGGGATTTTCCGCGCGCGGGCTGGAATTGTCCATGCACACGCGCTAACAGGGAGACCACGAACGGTCATGCTGTCGCCTCAATTTACGAACAGAAGCGCGACACTGGACGACCACGCGGGAAACGCGCATCAGGCGCGCGGTGCCTCCGGGCGCTTTGCAGGAGAGATTGAAGCATATGAACGCCACGACAAAGACCCTTTTCGCCTCCGTCATCTCGGCCGGCATCGCTGCCGTCGCTTTCACCGCCGCTCCGGCCACGGCGCAGCAGGCCCCGCAGCAGGGCTGGTACAAGGTCTGCACCAAGCAGGAAGACAACGATGTCTGCATCGTGCAGAACATCATCGCCGCTCCGTCGGGCCAGCTGCTGACCGCCATCGGCCTCATCAACGTCACCGGCAAGGTTAACCGCAAGGTGCTGCAGGTTTCGGTTCCCTCCGCCCGCCTGATCCCTCCGGGCATCGGCATCCAGGTGGACGGCGGCCAGCCGCAGAAGATCGATTATTCGATCTGCATGCCCGACAAGTGCGTGGCCGAAGTGGTGCTCACGGACGCGATGATTGCCGCCTACAAGAAGGGTGGGGAACTGGTGCTGACCTCGGTCAATTTCCAGCGCTCGCCCAACCCGATCAAGATCTCGCTGGCCGGTTTCACCCAGGCCTATGACGGCGACCCGATCGCCCAGTCCGAGCTGCAGGAGCGTCAGCGCCTGCTGCAGGAAGAAATGTCGAAGAAGGCCGAAGAGGCCCGCAAGAAGCTCGAGGAAGCCCAGGCTGCTGCCAAGAAGCAGTAGGCCTGACAGCACTTCAGATGTGCAAAAGCCCGGATGACCTGAAAGGCCGTCCGGGCTTTTTGCTGTCCGCTGTCTGTCCGTCCCGCCACTGAATGCGGGCGGACGAGGCGTCAGTGGCTCAACCGTTCCTTCGGCATGTAGAAGCCGTCGACGCGGCCGCCGAAGATCTCGCGCAACTGCGGATGCCGCAGCGGCGCGGCGTTGTCGTCGGCAAGCAGATTCTGCTCGGAAACATAGGCGCAGTATTCGGTCTCGTCGTTTTCGGCAAGCAGATGATAGAAGGGCTGGTCCTTGCTGGGGCGCACGTTGACCGGGATGGCGTTCCACCATTCCTCCGTGTTGGCAAAGACCGGATCGACATCGTAGATGACGCCGCGGAAGGGGAAGATCCGGTGCTTGACCACCTGACCGATACGAAACCTGGCTAATCTTGCTTGCATGGGCAAATTCCTTTTCCGTCGAAGATGGGCATTGGCACGCGGGAAATCAACGGTTTTCCTTGACTGAGCCAGCCGTGATCCTTAGCGCATGACGGGTCTCTGCTGCGCGGCCGGTCCGTATCGGTCCGGGACACGCGGCCGGGAAACGGAGCAGGAAGCATCATGGCGGAAATCACCGGGCTCGTATTACCCTTCTTCGGACTCATCCTGCTCGGCTTTGTAGCAGCCAAGATCACCCGGCAGCCGCAGGAGGCGATGGGATGGCTCAACACCTTCATCATCTATGTGTCGCTGCCCGCGCTGTTCTTCAAGCTTCTCTCGCGCACGCCGATCGAGCAACTGGCGCGGTGGGATTTTGTGCTGACCAGCATGTTCGTCACCTACACGATCTTCGCGCTCGTCTTCGCCATGGCGATCCTGTTGCGCCGGGCGCCGATCGCCGACGCCACCGTGCAGGGGCTTGCGGGCGCCTACGGCAATATCGGCTATATGGGCCCGGGCATCGCCATCCTGGCTTTCGGCGAGCCGGCCGCGGTGCCTGTGGCACTGATCTTCTGCTTCGAGAACATCATGCATTTCACCATCGCGCCGATGATGATGGCGCTGTCGGGCGACGAGGACCGCACGCCGGCCGAGCTCGCGGTGGTCGTGGTGCGCAAGATCGCGTTCCATCCCTTCATCATCGCCACCGCGGTCGGCGTCGGAGCGGCCTGGCTGCAATTCGTGCCGCCGCTGCCCGTGAGCCGGATGATCGACTATCTCGCCCAGGCCGCCGCACCTTGCGCGCTGTTTGCCATGGGCGTGACGCTGGCGCTCAGGCCGCTCAAGCGGGTGCCGGTCGAACTCGGCTTCATCGTGCCGATCAAGCTGATCCTGCATCCGTTGCTGATGTATCTGGCAATGAGCTGGATCGGCGACTTCGAACCGGTCTGGGTGTTCACCGCGGTGCTGCTGGCATCGCTGCCGACGGCGACCAATGTGTTCGTCATCGCCCAGCAGTACTCCGTCTGGGTCGAACGCGCCTCGGCCACCGTGCTGCTCACCACGGTCTCATCGGTGGCGACGGTTTCGGCCCTGTTATGGCTGATCACCTCGGGGACCTTGCCCGCCGATCTGTTTCCGGGCTGAGGACGGTTCCGCGGGCCGGGCGCTGCGCCAGCCCGGGGTCATGCCTTCGCGCATGGCAAGGAGCCGCAGCGGCCCGACGGCGCCCAGGACCGCCAGGCCGCCGGACCTGAGCATCTGGACAGGCAGGAAGGATGTCAGCAGCACGCGGTTGAGCATGTCGACGCCGGCGGTACGGCTGCCGACATCGAGACGGCGCGCCCGATCGAAGGCCGAGACTGCTTCCGTGGCACGGCTCGGCCCCCCGGCGTCCACGACCGCGGCGATCGCCTGTGTGATGTCGCGCAGTCCGAGATTGAGACCCTGCGCCCCGATCGGCGGGAAGGCATGTCCTGTCTCGCCCACCAGCATGGTGCGGCCGGAGCCGAAGGCGCGGGCGATCTGCCCGGACATCGGATAGCTCTGCAGCGGACTGTCGACAGTGACGGCGCCCAGGATGGAGGCCATGCGCGCCTCGATGCGGCGGTTGAGCTCGTCGGCCGGCAGCGCCATGATCCCGTCCACATGGCCTGGAGCCACCGCCCAGACGAGGCTGGATCTGTTGCCGGGCAGCGGAACCTGGGTGAAAGGGCCGGTTTCAGTGTGGAATTCGGTGGAGATGTCGTTGTGCGGCAGCCTGTGGGCGAAGGTCAGCACGATGGCGGTCTGGTCATAGGTCCAGGCGCGCACGGAGATGCCGGCGGCCTCGCGGGTCGTTGAATTGCGTCCATCGGCCGCCAGTACCATCTCGGCCGAGAGCGGCGTCCCGTCGGCCAGCGTCACGTCGATCCCATCGGCTGTCGTCAGCGCCGAGGCAAGCGGGCTGCCGAAGCGGGTGATGTGCACGGTATCGGCGATCCGTGCCTGCAGCGTGTCATGCAGTGGCTGGTTGGGAATGTTGTAGCCGAAGCAGTCAAGGCCGATCTCTTCGCAGCGGAAGGCAACCGGGGGAGCGCGAAACAGCCGTCCAGTGCCATCGAGAATGCGCATGGTCCGCAGCGGCGCCGATCGGGCGGCAATGCCGTTCCAGACGCCCAGCTCGTCAAGCAGCGCGATGGATTCCGAGAGAAGCGCCGTGGTGCGACCGTCGTGAGCCGGGGGCGGCGGCGCCACGAAGGCCACGGTCCACCCCCTGGCCGCGGCGGCGAGGGCCGCGACGGAACCGGCCAGGCCGCCGCCTGTGACGGCGATGTCGAAACGCTTGCTCATGACCTGGTCCGATCCTGAATATGCGCCCCGGGGGGCGCGCCTTGCATTTGCCAAAAGGAAGCCGCCATCGGCCTTTCGGTCGATAGCCCCTGTTCCTCACCCCCCTTACATGGCTAGACTGATGAATTCCATGGGATGAATTGGCGCATGGCCTGTCAAGACGGCATCCAGGACCCGGGCGATGGCCGGCTCGACCCATCCGGGCCGGGCGTATGGCGGGCCGCGGGGGTTGGAGCCCATTCCTCCTGGCCGGCACTTGGAGTGCTGGCGGCTGCGGTTCTTATGGCGTGGTGGTTCCTTGCCGCGATGGCAGGAGCCGTGGCAGAGGCCGGTGGATCGGCGGCGGCGCTGGGTCCGGGGATGGAGGTGATTGCACTCTATCTTCCGGCCGAGCCTGGGTCGGTGGCTGCCCGGCTCGCCAATCTGTGCCTCTCGGCGGGCGATCCCCAGTTCATCGCTGCCTGGCCGCGTCCGGTGCGCTTTCTGGCGCTGTGCGTGATGTGGATGGCGATGGCAATGGCGATGATGCTGCCGATGGCCGCGCCCATGGCAGGCCGTCCCGCGGCCGCGGCGGGCGGACGGGACGATGCCGGGCTCGGCGCGCTCTTCGCTGTCGCCGGCTACCTGGCGGTGTGGCTGCTGGCCGCTCCGGCCTTCGCCGCCGTTCAGTACGGCGTGGAGCTCGCCTCGGGGCAGGATGCCGTCGTCCCTCTGCAGGGCGTGGCGGCGGGCTCGATCCTGCTTGGCGCCGGGCTCTACCAGTTCAGCCGACCCCGGCGTATCTGCCTCGATAGGTGCCGCGGCTCCATGCCGGCGAGGTTGGCGGCGGCCGGCGCAGCGCCATGGCACCTTTTCCGGACCGGCACGAGGGAGGCGATGTGGTCGCTCGGCTGCTACTGGTCCCTGATGCTCGTGGTGCTGGTGACCGGCTCGATGAACGTGCTCTGGATGCTGGCGCTGACCGTGTTCGCTTTTCTGGAGATAACCGGCCGTGGCCGGGTGACAAGCGCGCTTGGCGGCACCATAGTGGCACTGTGGGGGGCGGCGCTGGTCGCTGGCGCCCTGGTCGCGTGAGCGCGGGGAGGCGCTGGGTCGCGGCGGAGATCATCATACCGAGTTCGCGGCGCCCAGGCGATGCGCCTTCGATTCCGATCGGACGTGACTGTCTTTTGATTCGGAACCGTGGCAGTGACGGGTGTGGTCTCAGCCGGAGACGCGGGCGGGCAGAGCGGAGATCACTCACACCCGGCACAACGCGGAAGACGAGGACCGGGCGCGCTTGTGAGCACAGACGAGCAGGCAGCCGGGAGGCATGGAGAGTTGGGGCGATGAAACTTCCATTCAAATACCGCCGCGTGCCATACGCGGAGATCAGGGCTTTTTCCGTCCATATCCTGACGGCGAGCGGTTCTTTCCTGGCTTTCCTGGCGCTGGTGGCCGCCGCAGAGGGCCGCTTCATCGATCTCTGGTGGTGGCTCGGCCTGGCGATGCTGGTCGACGGCATCGACGGCCCGATTGCCCGCCGGCTCAAGGTCAAGGAAGTGCTGCCGAACTGGTCGGGCACGATGCTCGACAATGTCATCGATTATGTCACCTACGTGCTGATTCCCGCCTTTGCGCTCTACCAGAGCGGGATGATCGGCGAGCCCCTGTCCTTCGTCGCCGCAGGTCTGATCGTCATGTCGAGCGCCATCTACTACGCCGACATGGGGATGAAGACGGACGAGAATTTCTTCTCGGGCTTTCCGGTCGTCTGGAACATGCTGGTGTTCACGCTTTTTGTCATAAAACCTGCCGAACCGACGGCTTTCATTGTTGTTCTTGCCGCAGTCTTCATGACTTTTCTGCCCATTAATTTCCTGCATCCGGTCCGGGTGGTTCGGCTGCGCGTGGTCAACCTGACGGTGTTTGCTGTGTGGTCGGCGCTCAGCGCCTACGCGCTGCTGCTGCATTTCGACAGCCCGCCGTGGCTGATGTGGGCCGTGACCCTGACCGGGGCCTACCTGTTCTGCATCGGCGCGGTCCTGCAGATCTTCCCGAAACTCGGCGCCCGCGCCGATTCCTGATCCAACTCCCGATCCAATCCTGTAGGCAATGCGGAGACTTCCATGAGCAAGGCAATCGTGATTTCCAAGACCGGCGGCACCGAGGTGCTGGAATGGCGCGAGCACCCGGTCGGCAATCCCGGGCCCGGCGAGGTGCGCATCCGCCATGAGGCTGTCGGTCTCAACTACATCGATGTCTATTTCCGCAGCGGCGTCTACCCGGCGCCCAACGGCCTGCCGCTGGTCCCGGGCAACGAAGGCGCCGGAACAGTGCTGGCGCTGGGCGAAGGCGTCAGCGGTCTCGCGATAGGCGACCGGGTGGCCTATGTCGGCCCGCTCGGCGCCTATGCCGAGGAGCGTGTGGTGCCCGCGGCAGTGCTGGTCAAGGTTCCCGACGACGTCGGGCTCGACACGGCGGCGGCGATGATGCTCAAGGGCATGACGGCCGAGTATCTGTTGTGCCGCACCTATGCGGTCAAGGCTGGCGACACCATCCTGTTCCATGCCGCCGCCGGCGGCGTCGGCCTGATTGCCGGGCAATGGGCGAAGTCGCTCGGGGCCACGGTGATCGGAACGGTCGGCTCCGAGGAGAAGGCGGAACTGGCCCGCGGCCATGGCTATGACCACGTGATCAACTACCGCAGCGAGGATTTCGTCGCCCGGGTCAAGGACCTGACCGGCGGCCGCGGCGTGGACGTGGTCTATGATTCCGTCGGCAAGGACACCTATCCCGGGTCGCTCGACTGCCTGCGCCCGCGCGGCCTTTGGGCGGCGTTCGGCCAGTCTTCGGGCGCCATCGAGTCCTTCGATCTCAGCCTGCTGGCCAAGAAGGGCTCGCTCTATGCGACGCGTCCTTCGATCTTCGTCTACAACGCAGCCCGGGCGGATCTCGAAAAATCCGCAGCGGCGCTGTTTGCGGCGGTGGCAAGCGGGGCGGTGCGCATCGAGATCAAGCAGCGATACGCGCTGGCCGATGCCGCCAAGGCCCATGCCGATCTCGAGGGCAGGGCGACCACCGGAGCCACCGTCCTGGTGCCGTGACCAGATCCCGGCCCCCGGTCCCTGGCATAACGAATGCCCGGAACCGGGGGCTGCTTCGCCTGGGACGGCGCCGGAATTTCAGGATCTGCCAAGCAGAACGCACAATCCCTCCCGCCTGGCCTGCCAGCCACGGGATCGCCATTTGGGAAAACTCGTGCGGGGCTCCCTCTGGTCCCTTGAATTTGGCCGAGAATTGGTGAACCTTGGCGTTGCGCAGCATTTGTGCGTGCCTGTTTTTTGTTCACGGGGGATGTGTGACAGGACTTGCGAAAGATATGCCGCTGCTGGAGATCCGCGGGCTGACCAAGGTATTCGGCAGTCTCCGGGCCTGTGACGGCATTGACCTGACAATCGCGCCGGGCGAGATCCACGCGCTGCTGGGTGAAAACGGAGCCGGCAAGTCGACGCTGGTCAAGATGCTGTTCGGGGTGCTCGAGCCGACCGCCGGCACGATTGACTGGAAGGGCCAGCCGGTGCGGATCGGTAGCCCCAGGGAGGCGCGCGCCACCGGCATCGGCATGGTCTTCCAGCATTTCTCGCTGTTCGAGGCGCTGACGGTGGCCGAGAACATCGCTCTGGCGCTCGACGGCAACGTCGCCATCGACCGAATCGCCGAGGAGGCGCGCCGGCTCTCGGACCAGTACGGGCTGCCGCTCGATCCCCATGCCCACGTGGCCGATCTGTCGGTCGGCGAGCGGCAGCGCATCGAGATCGTGCGCACGCTGCTGCAGAATCCCGAACTCATCATCCTCGACGAGCCGACCTCGGTCCTGACACCGCAGGAAGCCGACAAGCTGTTCGAGACGCTCGAAAAGCTGAGGGGCGAGGGCCGTTCGGTGCTCTATATCAGCCATCGGCTGGAGGAGGTGCAGCGCATCTGCGATCGGGCCACGGTGTTGCGCCACGGCAAGGTGACCGGGGCCTGCAATCCGCGCGCGGAAACGCCCTCATCGCTTGCCCGCATGATGGTCGGCAGCGAGGTGGCCTCGGTGTCCTATGGCGGCGCGCAGGCGCCCGGCGAGGTGCTGGTCGAGGTGCGCAAACTCAATGCCCCGGCGCGGACACCCTTCGCGGTGGCGCTGCGCGACATCGACCTGACGGTGCGGGCGGGCGAGGTGATCGCCATCGCCGGGGTCGCCGGCAACGGGCAGAGCGAGCTCTTCGACGTCCTGTCGGGCGAAGTGCCGGTATCCGATGCGGAGTCGGTCCGGATCGCCGGCGTGGCCGCGGGCAGCAAGGGCATCACCGCGCGCCGGCTGATGGGATGCAGCTTCGTGCCGGAGGAGCGCCACGGCCATGCGGCGGTCCCGGACATGAACCTCAGCGGCAACCTGGTGCTGTCGCGCTATGCATCCGACCGAAAGACGTTTCTTTCGGGGGGCTGGCTGGACCTTATCAACATGGGACCGGTGGCCGCCGCCACCAAGCGGATATCGGCGGCGATGGACGTGCGGAAATCGCAGGAAGACCCCCCGGCCGGGTCGCTGTCGGGCGGAAATCTACAGAAATTCATCGTCGGGCGCGAACTCGACCGGCAGCCGCGGGTGATGGTCGTCAACCAGCCGACCTGGGGCGTGGATGCGGGGGCTGCGAGCCGGATCCGGCAGGCCCTGGTGGATCTCGCCAAGAGCGGCTCGGCGGTCATCGTCATCAGCCAGGATCTCGACGAGGTGTTCGAGATTTCCAGCCGGATCTGCGTCATCAACGAGGGCAGGCTGTCCGCGCCCGAACCCGTTGCCAGCATGACGCGCGAGCGCATCGGCCTGCTGATGGGCGGGTTTCATGACGGGACTGCCCGCGGCAGCGCGATGCCGGAGGCAAGCCATGCGCATTGAACTGCAGAAGCGACCGGTGCCCTCGAAGCTGTTTGCGGTGCTGTCGCCCTTCATCGCGCTGGGCCTCACGCTCGTTGCCGGCGCCATCCTGTTCATGGCGCTGGGCAAGAATCCGTTCGACGCGCTCTACAGTTTCTTCATCGAACCGCTGACCGAGGTCTGGTCGCTGCACGAACTGACGATCAAGGCGGCGCCGCTGATCCTGATCGCCGTCGGCCTGTCGGTCTGCTACCGCTCTAACAACTGGAACATCGGCGCCGAGGGCCAGTTCATCATGGGCGGCATTGTCGGCTCGCTGGTCCCCATCCTCATGCCGGACTTCCAGAACTGGCTGACGCTGCCACTGATGCTGGTGCTGGGCATGGCCGGCGGCGCCGCATGGGGAGTGATCCCCGCCTTTCTCAAGACCCGCTTCAACACCAACGAGATCCTCGTGAGCCTGATGTTGGTCTACACCGCGCAACTGTTTCTCGACTGGCTGGCCCGCGGCGTGCTTCGGGACCCTAACGGCAACAATTTTCCGGGCTCCATACGCTTGACGGAGGCGGCGCGGCTGCCGGAGATCATGCCCTCGGCGGGAAGCGCCCATTACGGCATCCTGCTCGCCGTCATTGCCGCCTTCGCCGCCTGGTTCATGCTGCGCTACACGCTCAACGGCTTCGAGGTCCGGGTGCTCGGCGCCAATCCGCGGGCAGGGCGCTTTGCCGGCTTCTCACAGTCGCGGATGGTCTATTTCGCCTTCCTGCTTTCCGGCGGGCTTGCGGGCCTTGCCGGCATTTGCGAGGTTTCCGGCGCCATCGGCCAGCTCCGGGAGACGATCTCGCCCGGCTACGGCTTCACCGCCATCATCGTCGCTTTCCTCGGGCGCCTCAATCCGCTGGGGGCCATTGCGGCCGGCTTCATGCTGGCGCTGACCTATCTCGGCGGCGAGGCGGCGCAGATGACACTCGGCATCTCCGACAAGGTCGGCCGCGTCTTCCAGGGACTGCTGCTGTTTTTCGTGCTCGGCTGCGACACGCTCATTCACTACCAGGTGCGGCTGGTCTGGCGCAAAGCAATCGCGGCGGTGGGAGGCCAGGCCTGATGGACATCGCCCAGAACATATTGCTGACCATCATGACGGCGGCAACGCCGCTCCTGATCGCCGCCATCGGTGAACTGGTGGTCGAGCGCTCGGGCGTGCTCAATCTTGGCGTCGAGGGCATGATGGTGATCGGCGCGGTCTGCGGCTTCGCCGCCACGGCGCTGACCGGCTCTCCCTGGGTCGGCATGCTGGCGGCGATTGCCGCAGGCGCCTTCTTCTCGCTGCTGTTCGGCGTGCTGACCTTGTCGCTGGCCGCCAACCAGGTCGCCACCGGCCTGTCGCTGACGCTTCTCGGCCTCGGCCTGTCCGGCATGATCGGCGAGAGCTTCGTCGGCACCGCCGGCGTCAAGCTCGGCAGCATCCACATCCCGGTCCTCACGGAGATCCCGCTGGTCGGCCGGCTGGTCTTTGGTCAGGACCCGATCTTCTACATCTCGCTCATGCTGACCGGCGGCGTGGCCTGGTTCCTGTTCAGGACACGCGCCGGCCTCACTCTAAGGGCAATCGGCGACAACCACGCCTCGGCCCATGCGCTCGGCATCAACGTGCTCAAGGTCCGCTATCTGGCAGTGATGTTCGGGGGCGCCTGCGCAGGACTTGCGGGCGCGCATCTGTCGCTGGTCTACACGCCGCAATGGGTGGAAAACATGACGGCCGGGCGTGGCTGGATCGCGCTGGCACTGGTCGTGTTCGCCTCCTGGCGCCCCTGGCGCGTGCTCGGCGGCGCCTATCTCTTCGGTGCGGTCTCGATCGGCCAGCTGCACGCCCAGGCGCTTGGCTTCGGCATCCCCTCGCAGTTCCTGTCCGCGCTGCCTTATGTCGCCACCATCGTCGTTCTGGTGATCATTTCGCGTGACCGCCGCTTGACACTGATGAACACTCCGGCTTCGCTGGGCCAAGCCTTCGTGCCGGACCGCTAGAGCATGTCCAGACGAAGTGAATTTCACTTCGTCGCGGTACAATGCGACAGACCAACAAGCTGGAGCGCTTTGGCGGTTCAATGAAAAGCAGGAGCGCTCCAGCGGTCGCCGCGCCCGCGCCAGACCCGATTTCCGAATCCATCCGGCAAAGCCGGAGGAGCAACAGAGAGGTGAACGAAATGAAGAAGATTGTTTTTGCACTGGCGGCAACGCTGGCGGTGACGGCGGTGACGAGCGCACTGGCCGAGGACAAGTACAAGGCCTGCTTCATCTATGTCGGTTCGAAGACCGATGGCGGCTGGACCCAGGCGCACGAAGCCGGCCGCGAATATGCCCAGGAAAAGCTCGGCGACAAGGTCGAAACCGTTGCGCTCGAGAACGTGCCTGAAGGTCCGGACGCCGAACGCGCCATCGAACGCTTCGCCCGGTCAGGCTGCGGCATCATCTTCACCACTTCCTTCGGCTTCATGGACCCGACGATTGCGGTCGCCGCCAAGTTTCCCGACGTGAAGTTCGAGCACGCCACCGGCTACAAGACCGCGCCAAACGTGACGACCTACAATTCGCGCTTCTATGAAGGCCGCTACATCATCGGCCAGATCGCCGGAAAGATGTCGAAGACCGGCGTCGCCGGTTACATCGCCTCGTTCCCGATTCCGGAAGTGGTCATGGGCATCAACGGCTTCCTGACCGGCGCGCGCTCGGTCAATCCGGACTTCAAGCTCAAGGTCGTCTGGGTCAACAGCTGGTTCGACGCCGGCAAGGAAGCCGACGCGGCCAAGGCGCTGATCGACCAGGGCGTCGACATCATCACCCAGCACACCGACTCCACCGGCCCGATGCAGGTCGCCGAAGAGCGCGGCATCAAGGCATTTGGTCAGGCCTTCGACCAGATCAAGGCCGGGCCGACCGCGCAGCTCACCGCCATCGAAGACACCTGGGGTCCCTATTACGAGAAGCAGATCGCCGCAGCGATGGACGGCAGCTGGAAGGGCGGCGAATCCACCTGGGACGGTCTCAAGGACGGCATTCTCTCGATGGCGCCCTACACCAACATGCCCGACGACGTGAAGGCAATGGCCGAGGAGACCCAGAAGAAGATCGAATCGGGCGAGCTGCATCCCTTCACCGGCCCGATCAACAAGCAGGACGGCACCGTCTGGCTCAAGGACGGCGAGGTCTCCGACGACGGCACGCTGCTCGGCATGAACTTCTATGTCGAAGGCGTCGACGACAAGCTGCCGCAGTAAGCGGCGGTCAGCAATACTGGAAGGGGGCGCCCACCGGGCGCCCCTTTCACGTCATGGCCCCGGCGGGCCGGGCGACCGGCGGCGACTCGCCTCCACGTCGACGCGGGAGACGGGGAGCAATGATCCATGGCGTCTTTGCGGTCTCGTCCGGCAGCAGCGCCCGACTCTGTCCGCCGCGATCAACGTGCGCGCGGGCGGCCTTGTTCGCGGCAGAAACGGCCAAGCGGCGTCAGCAGCGCGCGCACCAGTCGCTGGCCAGGAGGTTCGCACCAGCGCCAGATGAACCAGGCGACCCCAAGCGCAACAAGACCCGCGAGCAGCGCTGCGGGCCATCTGCCGATCACCGGCGCCGCGGCGTTGATGATCACATATCCGGCGTTCTGGTGGATGAGATAGAGCGGGTAGCTTATGCCGCCCAGCGACAGCATCCAGCCGGCCGGCCGCAGCCGGCGCGCGGAAAACACCGTTGCGAGAAACACAGCCGTCACCACGGCATTGGCCAGCACCGCCGCGAGGATGGGGATCGTCTCGCCGTAATCGTGGATCATATCCAGTCTCTGTCTCTCGGCGGTCAGGAACGTCGATCCGAGCGCGGCGAGAATCAGCAATGTTCTGAACGGTGACACGCCGTCCGCAGTCACCCGCCACGCCATGATGCCGAGGCAGAAGCAGGCGGCGTAGGGCGTGATGAACAGCACCGCCAGGGCGTGCGAGTCGATGAGCAGCGTGTTGACCAGGAGGACGGTGATCCAGCCAGCGACGAAGACGTCGGTGCGGCGCGGCAGCAGGCCCGTCACGAGACCGACGGCGACCCAGCCGTAGAAGATGATCTCGACGACAATCGACCAGTAGGCGCCGCCCATGAAGGGCTGGCCGAACACGGGTGCGAGCATGGTGAGATTGGCGAGCCACTGGTCGCCGGATGCCGACAGCGGCGGCGTCGCCCACAGCGCCAGGAGAACGGCGGTGAGCGTCATGGCCACCAGATGCGCCGGATAGAGTCGTGTTACCCGGCCGATCGCGAAACTGTACCAGTCGCGGCCCGACGCCGACCAGATGATGACGAAGCCTGAGATCATGAAGAACAGATTGACGCCTAGATAGCCGAAGCGGGCAAACTCGCCTGCCTGGCCGTAGGACCTGTCGAGCAACCCGGCCTCCGCGGCGCCGCGGAAGAGATAGTGAAACCCGACAACGCCGAGCGCGGCGGCAAAACGCAGGAGGTCGAGCGCTGCCATGCGGTCGCCCGCGCGCGCGATGGCGCTCTCAACGGATGTTTCGACCATTCTGTGCCTCCGAACAGGAGGCCGCAGACTAGCGGCGCCGGCCCCGACACGGGTTAACCGGCGTCGTTATTCTTTCGTTAAGCTTAATCCGGCTCAGACGAGGCCGGCCGTGCGCAGCGAGCCCCAGGCGTCGTCAAGCGTCTTCCTTGCGGTGGCGACGAGATGGTCGACCTCGTCCTCGGTGATGGTGAGCGGCGGCGAGATGATCAGCGAATCCCGCACCGCGCGCATCACCAGTCCGTTGGCGAAGGAGTGATCGCGGGTGATGGTGCCGACCTTGCCGACATTGTCGAAGCGCTTCATCAGGTCGTTTTCGTCGGGGACCAGCTCCAGCGAGCCGAACAGGCCGACCATGCGGGCTTCGCCGACCAGCGGATGCTCCTGCAGCGACTTCCAGCGCGTCTGGAAATACGGGCCGATGTGGTCGCGGACGCGCTCGACCAGGCCTTCGCGCTTGATGATGGTCAGGTTGGCGATGGCCGCCGCGCAGCAGGCCGGGTGCCCCGAATAGGTGTAGCCATGGTAGAATTCGACACCCTCGCGGTGAAGCACCTCGGCGATCTCGTCGGACACCAGCACGCCGCCCATCGGCAGATAGCCCGACGTCAGGCCCTTGGCGATCGCCATCAGGTCCGGCTTCATGTCGTAGTAGCCGGAGCCGAACCACTCGCCGGTGCGGCCGAAACCGCAGATGACCTCGTCGGAGATGAACAGGATGTCGCGGCTCTCGAGGATGCGCCTGACCTCCGGCCAGTAGGTGGCCGGCGGGACGATGACGCCGCCGGCGCCCTGGATCGGCTCGGCGATGAAGGCTGCGACATTCTCCTCGCCGATCTTCTCGATGGCGCGGTCGAGTTCTCGCGCCGCCCAAAGCCCGAACTCGTCCTCGCTCATGCCCGTCATCATGCCCTCGCCGAACCAGTAGGGCTGGTCGATGTGATGGATGTCCGGGATCGGCAGGCCGCCCTGGCTGTGCATCGCTCCCATGCCGCCGAGCGAGGCGCCGGCCACGGTGGAGCCGTGATAGGCGTTCTTGCGGCTGATCACCGTCTTCTTCGACGGCTGGCCCTTCAAGGCCCAGTAGGTGCGCACCAGCCGCAGTATCGTGTCGTTGGCCTCCGAGCCCGAGCCTGCATAGAAGACCATGTTCATGTTGTCGGGCGCAATGCCGGCGAGCATTTCCGACAGCTCGATCACCGGCGGATGGGTGGTCTTGAAGAAGGTGTTGTAATAGGACAGCTCGCTCATCTGCGCGCGCACCGCCTCGACAATCTCCTGGCGGCCGTGACCGACATTGACGCACCACAGGCCCGCCATGCCGTCCATGATGCGGTTGCCGTCGGTGTCCCACAACCAGACGCCGTCGGCCTTGGAAATCACGCGCCGGTCATCTACACCCAACGAACCGTGCTCCGTGAAAGGGTGCAGATGGTGCTTCTGATCCGCGATCTTGAGATCATGAGACGAGGTGTTGACGCGCATTTGACAGTTCCTGTTGCCGGGATTTTGGCCCGCACCAGCGGATTTGGTGTTTGACCTTTGCGCGGACTGTGTGCACAGAATCCGCCTGCGGACAAGCGCCGATGCCCCCAGCGGGCGAGACAAACCGCCCGGAAGGGCAAAGGTGATCCCATGCGCATCAGCGCTGACAATATGAGCGAGACCGGCGCCGCCGGCTCTCTGAACGCCGAAGCCGAGAAGTTCCTGGCCGACAATCCCGACATCGAATCGGTGGATTTCCTCATCGCCGACATCAACGGCGTGATGCGTGGAAAGTGGGGTCCGACCGAGGCCATTTCCAAGGTCTGCAATCCGGGCATCAACATGCCGCTGTCGATCTTCGGCCTGGATATCTGGGGCCGCGAAGTCGAATCCACCGGCATCCACATCGAGACCGGCGACATCGACGGCTACTGCCGGGCCGTGCCTGGGCGCATCAACCGGGCGCCCTGGGCGCCGCGACCCTCGGCACAGGTGCTGATGTCGATGCACATGGAGAACGGCGAGCCCTACGACATCGATCCGCGCAATGCGCTGCAGAAGGTGGTCGATCGCTTCACCGCCAAGGGCCTTCGGCCGGTGGTGGCTTTCGAACTGGAATTCTACCTCGTCGACCCGGCGGTGTTCCAGCGCTCGGGCAGGATGGGCAAGGATGACGGCCCCGGTCCTGACCGCCAGCACATGTATTCGCTGTCGGAACTGCGCGGCCAGAGCGAGCTGTTCGCCGAAATCCGTGCCGCGGCCATCGCCCAGGGCCTGCCGATCGACACCATCATCAAGGAGGCGGCACCCGGCCAGTTCGAGGTCAATCTCAAGCATCGCTCCGACGCCATGGCCGCGGCCGATGACACCGTGCTCCTGCGCCGGGTGATCACGGAATGCGCCCACAAGCACAATCTGCGCGCCACCTTCATGGCCAAGCCGTTCCTGGAATGGCCAGGCAACGGCATGCATGTGCATGCCAGCATCATCGACGACACCGACGGCAACATCTTTTCCGGCGAAGGCGGCGACACGCGGCTGCAGCACGCCGCCGCCGGCATGCTGTCGACGCTCAAGGACACGCTGCTGCTCTACATTCCCGGCTTCAACGGTTACCGCCGGCTGCAATCGGGCTCCTATGCGCCGACCCGAATCGCCTGGGGCCGCAACAACCGCTCGGTCGTGGTCAGGGTTCCTGCCTCCGACGACCGGGCGCGGCGGCTCGAGCACCGGATGTCGGGTGCCGACGCCAATCCCTATTTCGTGCTTGCCGGCGTGCTGGGCGGTATGATCGAGGGACTGGAGGCGGGCATCATGCCGCCGCCTGCGGTCGAGGGCAACGCCTACAATGTGCCGCTGCCGCAGTTGTCGGACGACATGGACGACGCCATCGAGGATTTCGAGCGGTCGGATTTCATCCGCAGGCTGTTCGGCGCCGATCTGAGGCGGATCTTTGCCGAGATCAAGCGCGAGGAGCTCAAGGCTTTCGACAACGAGATCACCCCGCTGGAACGCTCCACCTACCTGTGACGAGCGACCTCGGGCGGCTTGCGCGCCCGGGCACCCGGAGAGAAGGTAAGCGCATGTAATTGCAGGCTTGACTTGTCCATCCAATCTGCAATGAAGCGAGCGGAACCGGGTGTCGGGGCGAACTGGTCGACTGGCTGGCGCGGGCCAGGGAAGCGGGCCTTGAACTGGTCGTCGTTCCGGACGTGCTGGCGCTGCGGCGCATTCATCCCGGCAGCCTGTCGCACGGACGCGATGCCAAGAAGGATCGCGGCTACCTGCATGTCGTCCGCCAGGCCATGTTGCGCAAGCGGCGGACCGAAAGCGGAGAAGACAGATGATCTCCGCCGTCGCCGCTGGGATTCTGCCCGGGCCGCAATGGGCGCAGCCCGTCGGCTGGCACCACCGGCTGATCATCGCCGCCATTCATCCGGACGATGCGGTGGCGATGTGGCACGCGCGCGCCTGGCTCGGCGGCCATGACATCGATGTCGTCACCTTTCGCGAGCACCGGCTGCTGGCGGCGATCATCGTCCGCTTCGGCCGCAGGCTCGCCGATCTCGACAGCTATCCGCGTCTTGTCGGGCTGCAGCGAATGCTGTGGACCCGGACGATGATGTCGCTGCGCGAGGCCGCTCCGGCGCTGTCGGCGATGGTGGCAGCCGGTGTGCCGGTGATGGTGATCAAGGGGGCCGCGCGCATGGCCGACGGCGGCGATTCGGCGCGCGGGCGGGTGGCGCACGACATCGACATCGTCGTCAGGCCTTCGCATATGGCAGGGGCCTTCGCCATTCTCGTCGAGGGTGGATGGACTCCCGCCTCCGGCGCGAGCGTGCTGTCGCTTGCCGCCGGCATCGGACAGGTGCGGGGCATGAACCTGTTTCGCGGCTCCTTCGGCGACATCGACCTGCACAGCCTTGCATTCCATCCCGTTCACGGGTCGGCGATCGATGACGACGGGCTCTGGTCGCGCGCGCAGAAGCGGGTGCTTTCCGGCGTGGACGTGCTGGTGCCGTCAGCGGAGGACCGGCTGGCGATTTCGGTCGGACACGGCGGGCTTGATGCCCATGCCCACGCCGACTGGCTGGTCGACATGGCGGTGACGCTGACCTCGATGCCGGTGGATTACGGCGTGCTTGCCGGACTCATCGAACGGCGGCGGCTGTCCTGTCCGGCGCTGGTGGCCTTTGACTATCTCAAGAGCAATGGCGATTTCGGCATCGCCGACGGCTTCCTCGACCAGTTGCGCACTTGGAGCCTCAGTCGACCGTTCCGCTCGCTGGGCGAATTGCTCGAGGCCAGGCCGCGGGACAGGTCCGGTCCCGTGCTGCATGGCCTGCGCTGGCTGGCCAAGCAGATGCGAAAGGCGCGTGGGGGTCCGTCGACGACCGAAAAGGCGCCGCAGCCGCGGCTCGCAGTCCATCGCAGTCACCGCACGGCCGCGGCGTCCGCGGCGGACGCGGCGCAAAGGCTGAACTGGGACATCGAGATTCCGCCGGACCTGTCCGGCGCCGCCTGGCTGCGGATCAGGCTGCAGGTGCGGCTGGCCACGCCGGCCGTGCGGCGGCGAATCGAGTTCGAAGTCAACACGCCAACGGCGCATCTGGCGCGGGGCCGGTTCCGCAATCTGTGGCGGTTCGAAAAACTCGATCTGCGGATATCGGCCGACTTCGGCATCCAGCCGGGCACGGAGAAGCTGATTCTGTCGTCGCGGCCGGGCAGGCATCTGCGACCCTGCGCCGGCTCCGACGACGTGGCCGCCTACGGGGCGCTGCCGTTTACGTTGATCTCGGCGGCGGTCACGGCGGTCCAGCCGGGCAGGGAGTGACCACAAGCCGCAGCAACCGGCCGTGAATCCGGCTTGATCAGGGCGAACCCGGATTGTATTGACCCCGGCATGCGGCAAACCTGACAAAAGCGTTTGAATTGTGGGCCGTATGCTTCAAAATGCCGATGCGGCACTTTTCGGGTTGACGGCGGGATGGATGTTTCGCATCTTCGTTGAGACATATAGGGTTTTTGCTATGAATTTTGATGCATTTTTCGAGCAGCGTCTGTCAGGCCTGCGGGAAGCGGGAAACTACCGGGTCTTCGCCGATCTGGAGCGTCACGCCGGTGGATTTCCGCGTGCGACCCGGCATCTGCCTGACGGCTCCACCCAGGAGGTCACCGTCTGGTGCTCGAACGATTATCTCGGCATGGGACAGAATCCGCTCGTCACATCGGCGATGAAGGACACCATCGATCTCTGCGGCGCCGGTGCCGGCGGAACCCGCAACATTTCCGGCACCAATCACTATCACGTGCTGCTCGAGCGCGAACTGGCCGATCTGCACGGCAAGGAATCGGCGCTGATCTTCACCTCGGGATATGTCTCCAACTGGGCGGCCCTCGGCACGCTTCTGGGCAACATTCCCGGCATCATCGTCTATTCCGACGCGCTCAACCACGCCTCGATGATCGAAGGCATCCGCCATTCGCGCTGCATCAAGCGCGTCTTCCGGCACAATGACGCCGCCGACCTGCGCCGGCTGATGGCGATGGACGATCCGGCCGCGCCGAAGCTGGTGGCGTTCGAAAGCGTCTATTCCATGGATGGCGACATCTCGCCGATCTCCGACATCTGCGACGTCGCCGACGAATTCGGGGCGATGACCTATCTCGATGAAGTGCATGCGGTCGGCATGTACGGCCCGCGCGGCGGCGGCATCGCCGAGCGCGAGGGCATCATGCACAGGCTGTCGGTGATCGAGGGCACTCTGGGCAAGGCCTTTGGCGTGATGGGCGGTTACATCACCGGATCGGCCGTGCTGTGCGATTTCATCCGCAGCTTCGCCTCCGGCTTCATCTTCACGACCGCGCTGCCGCCGGCGCTGGCCGCCGGCGCCACGGCGTCGATCAAGCACCTGAAGGCGAGCCAGCTCGAGCGCCGGCGCCACCAGGACGTGGTCGCCAAGGTGCGCAAGGCGCTCGACGCGCACGGCATTCCGCATATGCCCAATCCGAGCCACATCGTGCCGGTGATGGTCGGCAATGCCGCCAAGTGCAAGTGGATCTCCGATGTGATGATGGAGCGGCACGGCATCTATGTGCAGCCGATCAACTATCCGACCGTGCCGGTGAAGACCGAGCGGCTGCGGATCACGCCGACGCCGCTGCACACGGAGGCCGACATCGCCAAGCTGTCGATGGCGCTGAGCGAACTCTGGTCGCAATGCGCGCTGGCGCGCGCGGTGGCCTGAGGCGGCCCGCTTCCGATCACCACGACAGTCGAGGCAGATGGCCCCGTTCGGGGCCATTTGCTTGCGGACAATCCGATGCGGTCAGTCGCGCGGCACAGGTGTTGCAGCCGGCAATGCCGGTGCGGCGCCGCGGTCGACCAACCAGTCGGTCAGGCCCGCCGAGAGCCAGATGGCAAACAGCGTGATCCAGGCGGTCAGCGCAAAGACGCTTGCCCCGGTGACGCCCGCGCCGACCGCGCAGCCGCCCGCCAGCATGCCGCCGAACCCCATCAGGGCCGCGCCGACCAGGTAGCGTCGCATCGGCGCTCCGCCCTCAAAGCCCTGCAGCCTGAGTTCGCCCGTGAGCGCGGCGGCGATGAAGGCGCCGAGGAAGACACCCGGCACCAGGCCGGTGTCGAAATCAAGTCCGGTGCCCGGTCGGTTCAGCACCCGCATCAGGGCATCGGCGGACGGACCGGTGAAACTGATCGCTTCCAGCCGAACCGCCTCGAAGGCGATCCCGGACATGGTGTAGGTAAACCACCAGGCGGCGGGAATGCAGGCCCCGACCAGGCAGGCGAACACAAGCCGCCTCAGCGGAAGGCGGCGGTAGAGCGCCAGCCCGATCGCCGCCACTGCCGCCATGCAGGCGATGGCGACGGCGGCGCCAGTTCCGATCCCCGACATCCGCACCAGATCATTGCCGCCGCCCGCTGCGGTGATGGCCAGCGCCGCAATCCGGTCGCGGACCGGCGACAACATGCCATGCAGGCTGGCCTGGGCGACGACGGCGAACACCAGGCCGGACACCAGCGCGCGCAGATTGCCGGTGGCCGACAGCACCAGCAGCCGGCTGGCGCAGCCGCGCGCCAGCACCATGCCGGCGCCGAACATCAGACCACCGACGGCCGCGCCCGACAGGCTCTGCGGCGAGGCGAGCTGCCGGGCCTCGGTCACGGCGATCACGCCGGACAGGTCGAGCAGTCCGGTCCCGGCAACGGCAATGGTGAAGACCAGCAGCCAGACCGCGGTCTTTTCGCCGATGTCGCCATGGGCGAACTCGATCACCGCCGAGCGCAGGCAGAAACGGCTTTGCTGGGCAAAGGCGCCGAAGAGGAGGCCGATCGCTCCGCCTCCGATCATCAATGTCCAGTCGTCTCCGACCGTGTTGGCAAGTGCTGCAAGATCCATATGACCGTCCCCCTAACGTAGAGAATTTCATCTCCCGGTCGTTTGCCGCATTGACCTTGATCAACCGGGCTGCAATCATATGCATTAAATTCTATGTGAGGAGCCTTCATGCGCCGTCCGATCAAGTCCAGCCGCCGCGATTTCCTGTCCCTCGGGCTTGCCGCCGCCGGCATGGCAGGTTTGCCGCTGATGCCCGTGCGGCGCAGCTTTGCCGCCGGCGCGGCCGAGTTCACCGTGCTCAGCGACGGACATCTGATGCTGCCGCTCGGCTTTTCCTATCCGGACGTGCCGCAGGATGAGCTCAAGGCGATGCTGGCTGCGGCCGGCCAGCCGGTGGATTCGCTGGCGCCCGACTGCAACGTGACGATGCTGCGCAGCGGCGACCGTCTGATCCTGTTCGATGTCGGGGCGGGCGGGAACTTCATGCCGACCGCTGGAAAGCTCGCCGACAGTCTCGCCGCCGCGGGGGTCGAGCCGGATGAGGTCACCGACGTCATCTTCACCCATGGACATCCCGACCATCTCTGGGGCCTGATCGACGATTTCGACGAGCCGGTCTTTGCTAATGCCGGCTTCCACATGAGTGCCGTGGAATGGCAGTTCTGGACCGATCCGGAGACGGTCAATGTCATGGAGGAGGCGCGCAAGACCTTTGCCGTCGGCGCCGCCTCGCGGCTGGCGCTGATTGCCGACCGGATCAATCTGTTCGCGCCGGGCGACGAGGTGGTCGCGGGCGTGGAGGCGGTCGACACCGCCGGCCACACGCCCGGTCACACCTCGTTCATGGTGCATGGCGGCGGCGATCCGGTTCTGGTGGCGGGGGACGCTATCTCGCATCCGTTGATCTCGTTCGAGCATCCGGAGTGGCCCAGCGGGGCCGACCAGGACACCGGCATGGGCATCAGGACCCGGATGGCGCTGCTTGACCGGCTGGCGGCGGACAAGGCCGCAATCATCGGCTACCACCTGCCGATGCCGGGCCAGGGCCGGGTGGAGCGCACGGATTCCGCCTACAGATTCGCGCCGGACGCGTGATCCCGGCAGCGCCGCTCGGGCCGGTCAGTGGCCCTGCGGCACACTCGGCGCGCGCAGGAAGCCGAAGGCGGAGCCCTCGACGAGAAGGCCAAGCCCGATCCGGGCGCCGAGAATGATCGACAGCATGGCAAGCGGCACCGAGACCGCCATCAGCGAGGCGGCGCTGACGCCCTGGCCGATGGTGCAGCCGAGGGCAAAGACGCCGCCGGTGCCCATCAGGAACGCGCCGAGCAGGTGCCGTCCGAGTTCGCGGGCATCGTCGCAGGCTTCCCAGCGCATGTCGTCGGCGCGCCAGGCGGCAAGGGCCGCGCCGAGAAAGATCCCGACCACCAGACCGACGCCGTAATCGGGCACCGCGCCGGTCACGGTGATGATCTGCAGGATGGTGTCGCCGACCGGCGTGACGAAGGAGCCCGCCTCGATCTGCACCGGGTCGAACAGGTGCTGGCTGAAGAACGAGGTCGCGGCCCAGCCCGCGGCAATGCCGAGGCCGATCACCAGACCGGCGGCGATCTTGCCGCGGTCCTTGCGGAAGCCGACATCGCGGAAGACCCACCATCCGCCCGCAACCACGAGCAGTAGGGCGACGGCGAGGGACATGTCGAGACCGGAGACATGGCTGGCGAGCGCACCAAGCGACTGGCCGCCGAGAGCCGACAGATCAACGCGCATCGGGTCGAAAAGCGCCACGCGCAGGTGGCCGGTGATGCCGCGCTGGGCGGCGATGGCGGCAAGGCCGATGCCGGTGAGCACCACCAGCGCCCGCAAGTTGCCGCCGCCAAGCCAGATGATGGCGCCGAAGCCGCAGGTGCCGACCAGCGCCATGCCGAAGCCGAACATCAGCCCGCCGATGATGCTGCCGGCCACGGGCAGCGGTTCCGTGAGATAGAAGCTCGACGAGACCTCGATGGCGCCGGCGGCTGTCAGCAGCTGGGTTGCCGCAAGCGCGGTGATGGCGGCCAGTGCCCAGGAGCGGATGCCGTTGGAATCGCCCGCGTACCAGTGCCGCTCGAGCGCGGAGAGGGTGCAGAAATGATGCCGGCGCGCAACAAAGCCCATGCAGGTGCCGATCATGACGGCACACAGGGCCAGGCCCCAGGGGCTTTCAAGGACTATCATCTGCTCTCCTCCCGCGCCCATCCTGCCGGCGGGCGCCTCCGCCGCCACTGTGAAGCTTCCACGATGCGCAATCAACCCGCAACAGTCTCACCGATCGCCAGCTTGCCGCAGGTGCGGCAACCGAAGTCAGCGGCAGTGAGGGCAGCGGAGAGATTGCAGCGGGGAAGCCGGGGGCAGGGGCTCCCCCGGATGATCCCGCAACGGGGCCGCCGCCACTCTGCCGGTCAGAACTTTTCCGCTGCCGGATCGGGCCGCACGCTGCGGCAGAACAGCTCGTAGAGCGTGCCCACGACGGACGAGACCTCGTGGTTGACGATCGAGTAGTGGATCATCCGGCCGTCACGGCGGGTCTCGACCAGGCCATCCATCCTGAGCCGCGCCAGCTGCTGCGACACCGCTGCCTGCGGCATCGACAGGATGCCTTCGAGCTCGGAGACCGATTTCTCGCCTTCCGAAAGAAGGCACAGGATCAACAGCCGAGTCTCATGGCTCAAGGCCTTGAGCAGCTCGCTGGCCTTGCGGGCCTGGGCGACAAGTTCATTGAATTCTTCGGCATCCATGTTCGCATTGAGACGGGGCAGTGTCATCTTCGGTCTCTCGATGGGTCCACGAACGGTGGCATTGGCCAGCCGGTGAGATTGTATAGGTTGAATCAGCTTCTGGAAACAGAGGGCCTAACCGATTTAGGCAGTGCCGAAAGCAGTTCGTCGAGCCTGAACCAGAAGAATTCGTCACCGGGGTAACCGCGGATGCGTCCGTACTCCTTTCCGTCCTCGACCAGCACGAAACTCGGCGTGAATCGCTCGATGGGAATGGCGGCCAGATCTGCGGGAATCGGCGCATGGATATCGACGCGCCTGAGAGGTGCGCGTTGTCCTTCGTCGGTCCTGGCATAGGCCGGCGCGATCTCGGCGTTGAAGCGCGCGCACCAGACGCAGCCCGCCTGCTCGAACATCACCAGTTCGGCCGCCCGCGCCGGTGCGGACATCAGCGTCCAGGCCATCACTGCGGCCATCAAGGTCAGCCTGGTCATCCGAATCGTGTATCCCTCCTGCGGGTTGCCAAAATAGTCATTGCAATACATATCATGTTTTGCATATTTTACCAACGGGATTGCGTCGCCGAGGATCGGGCGCTTCAGGGAGATCATATAGTGCTCGATATCGGATTTGGCGCCGCATTCCTTGCCGGCGTCCTGAGCTTTTTCTCCCCTTGCGTGCTGCCGATCGTGCCTCCCTACCTGGCCTGGCTGGCGGGGATGAGCTTTGCCGAGATATCAGACGACGAGATCAAGCCCGAGGCGTCGCGCCGGATCTTTCGCGCCGCGTTCTTCTTCGTGCTGGGCTTTGCCACCGTGTTCGTGGCGCTTGGCGCCACCGCCAGCATCATCGGCCAGACCGTGGCGCGCTATTTCGACACCTTGTCGATCATCGCCGGCGCCATCATCTTCCTCATGGGCCTGCATTTTCTTGGTGTCTTCCGCATCGGGCTGCTCTATCGCGAGGCGCGAGTCTCTGTCGACCGCAAGCCGGCCGGCCCGATCGGCGCCTATGTGATGGGGCTCGCCTTCGCCTTCGGTTGGACGCCCTGCGTCGGGCCGATCCTGGCGACGATCCTGTTTGTTGCCGCCGGGCGCGACACGGCCTTGCAGGGCGCCGGCCTGCTTGCCACTTATGCCGTGGGGATCGGCCTGCCTTTCCTCGCCGCCGGACTGTTCGCCGGACGCTTCATCCGCTTCGCGGCGCGCTTCAGGCGGCACATGCACAAGATTGAAATGGCCATGGGCGGCCTGCTGGTGATCACCGGCGTGCTCTTCATGACCGGCCAGATGTCCCGGATCGCGCAGTGGCTGCTCGAGACATTCCCGGCATTTACCTCGATCGGATAGGAGAATGGTGATGATGAGACGCACGGTTCTGATACTTGCCGCGCTGACGGCCCTGTCGGGTCTCGCAGGTGCGGCGACCATGGGCGACGACGGACTTCACAAGGAAGACTGGTTTTCCCTCACCTTCAAGGACGTCGCCGAGGACATCCAGTCCGCCAATGACGAGGGCAAGCGGCTGGTGCTGATCATCGAGCAGCGGGGCTGCATCTATTGCGCCAAGATGCACGAGGAACTGCTCGCCGACCCGGAGGTGGCCGACTACATCAAGGCCAACTTCAAGGTCGTGCAGTTCAACATGTTCGGCGACGAGGAGGTGACCGATCTCGATGGCGAAGTGCTCACCGAGAAGACCGCCGCGCGCAAGTGGGGCTATGTCTTCACGCCGACGATGATCTTCCTGCCGGACGTGATTCCCGAGGGAAAGACGACGGCGGAAGCTGCGGTCGTCGCCATGCCGGGCGCCTTCGGCAAGCACACGTTTCTCAACATGTTCCGCTGGGTGCGCGAGAAGGGATACGAGGGAGACGAGCATTTCCAGCAGTATCATGCGCGTATAATCAATGAGTTGCGCGCGCAGGGCAAATTGACTGGCGAGTAGGATCCGTGGCAAGGGCATAGCGCGGAACATGGTTTTTGACATATTCAAAAAACCATATTATTTCGTTGAAACTCGTGATGAGGCCCGGTACATTGAACCCGGGAGCCGAGAGCGGCCATCGCCGTTCCGGCATAGTGGAGGAGGAATGCGCCCGATGAATTGGCGGACAACAATTACAGCACTGGTCTTCGTGCCCTGTCTGGTGGCCGGCGCCGCGGCGGCGGAAGTGGCCCCGAACGACGTGGCGTTCGGCGATGACGGCGTCAGCGTATCGCTGACCGGCGTCCAAGGAGACGTGGAGGCGGGGGCTGCCGCGTTCAAGGATCGCGGGCTGGGCAACTGCCTTGCCTGCCATGCCAACAAGGACATGAGCAAGGATCTCTTTCACGGCAATGTCGGACCCTCGCTCGACGGCGTCGCGGAGCGCTACGACGAGGCCATGCTGCGCGAGATCGTCATCAATGCCAAGCAGGTGTTCACATCCGAAACGGTGATGCCCGGCTTTTATTCGCTTGATGTCGGCAAGGATGTCGTCAAGGCGCGCGAGGGCCAGACCATTCTCTCCGCCCAGCAAGTGGAAGATGTGGTCGCCTATCTCGGCACACTAAAATAACAAGCCACAAGGAGCTTGCAGACATGCAACTGACACGACGACAGATGCTAACCCTGACCGCGGGCGTCGCGGGCATGGCGGTGATCGGCCTTCCTTTCGACCTTGCCCTGGCGGCAGTCGAGGACACCGAAAAGGCGATAATGGACTTCACCGGCGGCAAGAAGCCGGAGACGGGCAAGATCACGCTGACAGCACCGGAAATCGCCGAGAACGGCAACACCGTTCCGGTGTCGATTTCGGTCGACAGCGCCATGAGCGGCGACGACATGGTCGATTCGGTGATCATCTTCGCCGAGGGCAACCCCAATCCGCAGGTGGCGACGTTCCGCTTCTCCGAGCTCAGCGGTTCGGCTGAGGCCACGACCCGCATGCGGCTGGCCAAGACCCAGAACGTCATCGCAGTCGCCAAGATGAAGGACGGATCGGTCTTCATCGACAAGAAACAAGTCAAGGTGACCATCGGCGGCTGCGGCGGCTGATTTCAGGACAGGACAACGGCAATGGCAAATCCAAAACCACGCATCAAGATCCCCAAGACCGCTTCGGCTGGCGAGGTGATCACCATCAAGACGCTGATCAGCCACGAAATGGAATCGGGGCAGCGCAAGGACAAGGATGGCAATCCCATCCCGCGCCAGATCATCAACAAGTTCACCTGTGCCTTCAACGGCACGACGGTGTTTGAGTGCGACCTCGATCCGGCGATCTCCGCCAACCCCTATTTCGAGTTCAACGCCAAGGTGCCGGAAAGCGGCAGCTTCAAGTTCACCTGGGTCGATGATGACGGCTCGGTCTATGAGAGCGAGCAGGCAATCGAGGTGAAATAGAGAAGATGCAACGGGTTGGGGCCCTTTGTTGTTCTTCGGTGGGAGGAATTGAAGTGACTAAGCGATTGATGACATCGGGACTGGCGCTGGCGATGCTGCTGGCCGGCATGGTGGGCTCGAGGGCCGATCCGGTCGACGACACGCTGGTGATCGACGGACAGGAAATGATTTCCCGCGCCAAGGCACCGGAAGGGCATCCCTTCGACGAGGTCCTGTCCGGCTGGCTCTTCCGGGAAGGCGAGACTCGCGCGCTTGAGGTTGATTCGTTCGAAAATCCCGGCATGCTTGCTGTCGAGGAGGGCGAAGCGATCTGGAACACGGTCGAGGGCACGGCCGGCAAGTCCTGCGCCAGCTGCCACGACGACGCTTCGGTCAGCATGAAGGGCATTGCGGCCAATTATCCCAAGTGGGACGCCGACTCGAAGAAGCCGATCAACATCGAACTGCAGATCAACAAGTGCCGGACCGAGAACATGGGCGCCGAGGCCTATGAATTCGACAAGGGCGGGCAGCGGGAACTGACAGCCTTCATCAAGAACCAGTCGCTGGGCGTGCCGGTGCAGCTGGATCTGACCCAGGGCGACCTGCAGTCGTGGTGGGAAAAGGGCAAGGATGTCTATTACACCCGCACCGGCCAGCTCAACCTGTCCTGCGCCTCCTGCCACGAGGCTTCGATGGGCAAGTACATCCGCGCCGACCATCTCAGCCAGGGTCAGGTCAACGGCTTTCCGACCTATCGCCTCAATTCCGGCCTGACATCGCTGCACAACCGCTTCCGCGGCTGCATCCGCGACACCCGGGCCGAATTTCCGAAGGCATTCTCGGACGAGTTGATGGCGCTTGAGACCTATGTCACCTGGCGGGGAACCGGCCTGTCGGTCGAAACGCCCTCGGTTCGCCAGTAGGCGCCATATGCCGGGCGGCAGCGCGCCGCCCGGATCGACTATTGAAATCCAACGCATGCCCCGACGCTGGCCACGAGCCGGCCGGAGCGGAATATTGTCCGGAGTTGAGACATGATCAATCGGCGCGAATTCCTGATGGCAACGGTGGCGCTCTCCGCCATCGCCGGCCCGGACTTTCGGGGCGGCTGGAGCAAAGCGTCCGCCCAGCAGATGCTCAGCGAGGACGATCTCCTGTCGATGGACGGAGTCGGCACAGTCACGCTGATCCACATCACTGACATCCATGCCCAGGTCAAACCGCTGTATTTCCGCGAGCCGTCGATCAATCTCGGCGTCGGCGAGGTCAAGGGCCTGCCGCCGCATGTCACCGGCGCCGACTTCCTCAAGCTCTACAACATCGAGCCGGGCAGCCCTCAGGCCTATGCGCTGACATCGGAGGATTTCGTCTCGCTGGCCAAGAGCTACGGTCGGATGGGCGGTCTCGACCGGGTGGCGACGATCGTCAAGCGGATCCGCGCCGACCGCGGCGAGGACAATGTGCTGCTGCTGGACGGCGGCGACACCTGGCAGGGCTCCTACACCGCCAACCAGACCGCCGGCGCCGACATGGTCGAGCTGATGAACGCACTCTCGCCCGACGCCATGACCGGGCACTGGGAATTCACCTATGGCGCGGAGCGCGTCAAGGAGCTTGTCGATGGTCTGCCGTTCTCGTTCCTCGGCGGTAACATCTACGACGCCGAGTGGAACGAGCCGGCCTTCGAGGCCTGGAAGATGTTCGAGAAGGGCGGCGTCAAGGTCGCCGTCATCGGCCAGGCGTTCCCCTACACGCCGATTGCCAATCCGCGCTGGATGTTCCCGGACTGGTCCTTCGGCATCCGCGAGGAGGACGTGATCAAGAACGTGGCGGACGCCCGCGCCGCCGGCGCGGACGTGGTGGTGCTCCTGTCGCACAACGGCTTTGACGTAGATCGCAAGATGGCGAGCCGCGTCGAGGGCATCGACGTCATTCTCACCGGCCACACCCATGATGCGCTGCCCGAGCCGGTCATTGTCAACCAGACGCTGGTCATTGCCTCGGGCTCGAACGGCAAGTTCGTCTCGCGGGTTGATCTCGACGTGCGCGGCGGCAAGGTGCAGGGCTACGGCCACAGGCTGATCCCGGTGTTTTCCGACGTGATCGCGCCGGATGCGGAGATGACCGCGCTGATCGACAAGGTGCGCGCGCCCTACGAGGCGGAACTCGCCCGCGAGCTCGGCCGGACGGACTCGCTGCTTTACCGCCGCGGCAATTTCAACGGCACCTTCGACGACCTGTTCTGCGATGCGCTGCTGTCGGAGCGCGAGGCCGACATCTCGCTGTCGCCGGGCTTCCGATGGGGCGCGAGCCTGTTGCCAGGGCAGGCGATCACGGTGGAGGATCTGCACAGCGCCTGCGCCATGACCTATCCGGCCGCCTACCGATCGATGATGACCGGCACCACGATCAAGGACATCCTAGAGGACGTGGCGGACAACCTGTTCAACACCGACCCCTATTACCAGCAGGGCGGCGACATGGTCCGGCTCGGCGGGATGGGCTACACGATCGACATCAACCAGCCGATCGGCTCGCGCATTTCCGGCATGACGCTGCTCAAGTCCGGCGAGGCGATCGAGGCCGGCCGCGACTACGCGGTCGCCGGCTGGGCATCGGTCAACGAGGCGACTGAAGGCCCGCCGATCTGGGACGTGGTCGAGGCGCATCTGGCGAAGAATCCCGTCGTCACGGTCAACGAAAACCATTCGGTCAAGGTCATCGCCTGACCGCAGCACAGGCGCCCGACGGCGCTGACGAATTCACAGCACGAGTACCTACCTGGAGATGCGCATGACATCCACGAGCATCATCGACTCCGCGTTGCAGCGGTCGCGACGATCCTTTCTGAAGTCGGGACTTGCCGGCGGCGCCGCGCTGATGGCGGGATCCGCCGCTGCGCGGGCGGCGGGCGATCCGCTGATCACCGAGATTCAGGACTGGAACCGCTATCCCGGCGATGGCGTCGACGCGGCACCCTATGGCCAGCCGTCGCAATTCGAGGCCGAAGTGGTGCGCCGCGATGTCCCCTGGCTGACGGCCGACCCGATCTCGTCGATCAACTTCACGCCGCTGCACGAGCTCGACGGCATCATCACGCCCAACGGACTGTGCTTCGAGCGCCATCACGGCGGCAAGGCGGTGATCGCCCCCGCCGACCACCGGATCATAATCAACGGCATGGTCGATACGCCCCTGGTCTTCACGATGGAGGACCTTAAGCGGTTCCCGCGCGAGAACCGCATCTACTTCCTCGAATGCGCGGCCAATTCCGGCATGGAGTGGCGCGGCGCCCAGCTCAACGGCTGTCAGTTCACCCACGGCATGGTCCATTGCGTGATGTACACCGGCGTGCCGCTCAGATACCTGCTGGCCGAAGCCGGGGTGAAGCCGGGCGGCTCGTGGCTGCTTGCCGAGGGCGCCGATGCGTCCGCCATGACCCGCTCGATTCCGATGGACAAGGCGCTCGACGATTGCCTGGTCGCCTTCAAGATGAACGGCGAGGCGCTTCGCCCCGAACAGGGTTATCCGGTCCGGCTGGTGGTGCCCGGCTGGGAGGGCAACATGTGGGTCAAGTGGCTCCGGCGCCTGGAAGTGGGCGATGCGCCCTGGGCGCAGCGCGAGGAGACGTCGAAATACACTGACCTCATGCCCGACGGCAAGGCGCGCCGGCATACCTTCCTGATGGACGTCAAGTCGGTGATCACCAGCCCCAGCCCGCAGGCGCCGGTCACCCACGGCAAGGGGCCGCTGGTGATCACCGGGCTTGCCTGGTCGGGCGGCGGTCGGATCTCCCGCGTCGATGTCACCATCGACGGCGGCCGCAACTGGCGCACGGCGCGGATCGACGGACCGAGCCTGCCCAAGGCGCTGCACCGGTTCTATCTGGAAATCGACTGGGACGGATCGGAGATGTTCCTGCAGTCGCGCGCCATCGACGAGGACGGCTATGTGCAGCCGACGAAGGACGCGCTTCGCGCCGTTCGCGGTGTCAATTCGATCTATCACAACAATGGCATACAGACCTGGCAGGTCAGGACAGACGGGATGGTTGAAAATGTCGAGATTTCTTGAGATGTTCACCGTCGGTGCATTCGTGGGCGGCGTGCTGTTGCTCGCACCCGGCCCGGCGCACGCCGATGGCGACCCGGCACTTGGGGAAAAGGTGTTCAAGAAGTGCAGCGCCTGCCATGCGGTGGGCGAAGGAGCCAAGAACCGGGTCGGACCGGAACTGAACGCTGTGGTCGGCAGGGCCGCTGCCACGGTCGAAGGCTACCGGTATTCCAAGCCCATCGTGGCTGCCGGCGCGGACGGTCTCGTCTGGTCGGAGGACACGCTGTCGCAGTTCCTTGCCGACCCCAAGGGTTTCCTCAAGGGCACCAAGATGGCCTTCGCGGGACTCAAGAAGGACGACGACATCGCCGATGTCATCGCCTATCTGAAGACGTTCGGCGGGCCCGACAAGGCGGCCGACGCCGCCCCGGCAGAACCAGCCGCCGAACCGGCCGAAACGGCTGCCGGGACGCCGGCAGCGCCGGAAATGGAAACCGGCAGCGCCGAAGCCGCGGCCGCACACGGCGTGCTGCACCTCGGCAGGCCGGCAACCGCCGACGAGGTCGCCGCCTGGGACATCGACGTCCGGCCGGACGGGCTTGGGCTCCCGGCGGGCCAGGGGACGGTGGCGCAAGGCGAAACCATTTTTGCCGAACAGTGCGCGAGCTGCCATGGTGATTTCGGCGAGGGCGCCGGTCGCTGGCCGGTGCTGGCGGGCGGGCAGGACACACTGACGCGCGAGCGCCCGGTCAAGACCATCGGCTCCTACTGGCCCTATCTCTCGACGGTCTACGACTATGTCCGCCGCGCCATGCCGTTCGGCAATGCCAGGTCGCTCAGCGATGACGATGTCTATGCGCTGACCGCCTATGTGCTCTATCTCAACGACATCGTCACCGACGAGGATTTCGAGCTCAGCAAGGACAATTTCTCGCAGGCGCGCCTGCCCAACGAGGACAACTTCATCGAGGACGACCGCAAGTCGGAACCCGGCATGGCCGACAAGACCGAGCCCTGCATGAGCAACTGCATGGCCGAGCCGGCCGGGGTCTCCATGCGGGCGGCGGTGCTGGACGTGACGCCGGACGCGGACAACGAGGACCAGGGCGCGGGGTCCGTCGACTGACAGGTGTCGGCAATAGTGCATGCCGCCCGAAAGTGTGCAGCGGTTTCGGGATCACGACATGCATAATTACAAAGAGCTAAAGCACATCGCGTGAATGCGAATTCACGCGATGTGCTTTAGCTGAACGTCGCGATGGGGCGCGAGGCGGTGCTGACCGGCGGCGTTCCCTGCCGAGCCGCCGCGGCCCGATGCATCGCCGACCCGGCACGCGGCGACCGCGCCGGGTCGGCGCGGGCGTGCCGCCGGGTCTGCATGGTGCGGTTTCACGAGGGAAGTAGAAGCGGCAAGTATTTCCGCAGCGGGCGCTTCCGAATGTCACGCTTCAGGTCTATCGTGAGCGCGGTTCCGCAAGGTTGAATCCTGCCGGGCCGGCCGAGGGGCAAGTTGTTGACGTGGGAGTGTGTCATGCTGAAGGTGTCGCGTTTTGCCGCTCTGTTGCTCCTGATCTTTGCCGCGCTTCCGGCGCTTGCCGCCGACGGGCGGACGATCGAGACCACGCCCGATTCAGACTATTTCGGCTTCGACCTGCGCACGGTGCAGAACATCGGTCTCGACGACTGCAAGGCAATCTGCCTCGGCGACAGCCAGTGCAAGGCGTTCACCTACAACACCAGGGCAGCCTGGTGTTTCCTGAAGTCCGACTACAACCAGATCAACAGCTTTCCCGGCGCCGTTGCCGGACGCGTGGTCGCCGACACGGGTGAACCCGACATCGGTGCCGCGCCGGATCTGGGCTTCCTGCCGGCCACGAGCAGCGACGAGGCGCGCAATTACCGCGACCGCAACATGGCCAATCATGACGGCGCTTCGCTGAGTGCCGATGCGCTGATGCGCAACGCCACCGCCGCCATGGGCGCGTCCGACTATGCCGCCGCCATCCGCGGCTTCGCTGCCGGCGTCGCCGCCGATCCGGAGCGCGGCGACATCTGGCTCGAGCTGTCGCGTGCCGCAAATGCCTACAAGCCGGTCGACGACACGGTGGCCCGCGGCCTGCGCTCGGTGGCGATATCCTCCGCCATCAATGCCTATCGGACATCCCGGACGGCAACGCTGCGTGCCGATGCGCTGGCCGCGCTCGGCACGGCCTTCGTCGCCACAGAAGACTGGCGGCCGGCTCTCGATTCCTGGCGGGCAAGCCTCGCCATCAGGGAAACGCCCGGGCTTCGGGCCAGCTATGCCGAGTTGCGCAGCCGCAAGGGGTTTCGCGTCGTTGACAATGCGGTCGACTCCGA
Source organism: Hoeflea marina (assembly GCF_003182275.1). GTDB lineage: Bacteria > Pseudomonadota > Alphaproteobacteria > Rhizobiales > Rhizobiaceae > Hoeflea > Hoeflea marina. Next base: position 839,687 of record NZ_QGTR01000001.1, on the reverse strand, counting down.
CGCCACCACGCCGCGCATCTGCGTGCAGTTTTCCGAGGCGCTGCGGGGCGACCTCGACTATGCCGGCTATGTCAGCGTGCCGGAGGCGCCCAGCGCGGCCATCGAGGTGGAGGGCCAGCAGATCTGCGTGGACGGGCTCGAACACGGCCAGCGCTATCACGTGACCCTGCGGGAAGGACTGCCGGCGGCCATCGACGAGGCGCTGGAGGCGCCGGTCGAGCTGACCGTCTATGTGCGCGACCGGGCGCCGACGGTGCGCTTTACCGGCAGCAACTTCGTCCTGCCCTCCAAGGGGCGGCACGGCATCCCGATGGTGTCGATCAACGCCACCGTGGCCCATCTCAATCTCTACCGCGTGGGCGAGCGGGCACTGACCACCGTGCTGGCGGGGTCCGACTTCCTCAACCAGCTCGACTCGTACAGCACCGGGCGCCTGGCCGACGAGACCGGGGAGCCGGTGTGGAAAGGCGACATCGAGGTGACGCCCGCGGCGAACAAGGAGGTGGTAACCTCCATCCCGCTCGACGAGGTTCTGCCCGAGCGCAGGCCCGGCGTCTATGTGCTCACCGCCGTGGCGGAGGGGGACAAGAGCGATGACTGGGCGCCCAGGGCCACGCAGTGGTTCGTCGTCTCCGATCTCGGACTGTCGACCTTTGCCGGAACCGACGGCCTGTCGGTCTTCATCCGTTCGCTGGAGTCCGCCAGGCCGGTCGGCGACGTCACGCTGACGCTGCTTGCCCGCAACAACGAGGTGCTGGGCACCGCCAGCACCAATGCCGACGGCAAGGCGGTGTTCACCGCAGGGCTGATGCGCGGCACGGCCGGGCTTGCGCCGGCGGCGCTTCTTGCGCGCAGCGGCGAGGATGATTTCGTCTTTCTAGACCTCACGCGCGGTGGCTTCGATCTTTCCGACCGCGGCGTTTCCGGGCGCGTCGCCCCGGGCGCCATCGACGTGATGGCCTGGACCGAGCGCGGCATCTACCGCCCCGGCGAGACCGTTCATCTCTCGGCGCTTGTGCGCGACGACAAGGCGGAGGCGCTGACCGGCATTCCGCTCACCGTGGTGCTGCAGCGGCCCGACGGTGTCGAGGACCGGCGTCTGGTCAGCGACGGCGCGGCGCTCGGCGGCCATGCGCTGGCGCTGGCGCTCGCCGACAACTCGATGACCGGCACCTGGCGGGCGCGGATCTTCACCGATCCGGACCGGGACGTGCTGATCGAGAAGACATTCCTGGTGGAGGATTTCCAGCCCGACCGGATCGAATTCGACCTGACGGCTCCGGCTGTGCCGTTGACCACGGGGGAGCCGGCCACGGTTGCCATCGACGGCCGCTATCTCTACGGCGCGCCGGCGGCGGGCCTGTCCGCCGAGGGCGAGGTGGTGCTGCGCCGCTCGCGCGGTCGCGAAGCTTTTCCCGGCTACGAGTTCGGTCTCGCCGACGAGGAAATCAGCGACGCCCGCATCGCGCTCGACAGCATCGAGCCGCTCGACGAGAACGGGCACGGCGAAGTCGAGGTCGCCGTCGACGAGGTGATGGCAACGACGCAGTTCGTCACCGCCGAGGTCACCATCCGCCTGAAGGAAGCGGGGGGCAGGGCGGTGGAGCGGCAGACGACGCTGGAGGTGGAGGCCGACGGCGATCGCATCGGCATCCGCCCGCTGTTCGAGGGCGGCCAGGCCAAGGAAGGCGGCGAGGCGGGGTTCGCGGTGATTGCGGTGGCGCCCGACGGCTCGCGCGTCGCCATGGATGGCGCCGAATGGACCCTGGTCCGGGTGGAGCGCCAGTACCAGTGGTACCGCAGCGGCGACAGCTGGAGCTATGAGCCGGTCGATCTTTCCACCAAAGTCGATGACGGGACGGTCGATATCGGCACCGACGGGGTGGCCACGATTTCGGTGCCCGTGGGCTGGGGTCGCTACAGGCTGGAGATCGCCGGCGGCGAGGGGGCCGAATCAAGCGTTCTGTTCGACGCCGGCTGGTATGTCGCCGCCGCCTCGACCGAGACGCCCGACGGGCTGGAAATCGCGCTCGACAAGGACAGCTACCAGACGGGAGATACGGCAAGGCTCAGGATCTCGCCGCGCTTTGCCGGCGAGGTGCTGGTCACGGTCGGCGCCGAGCGGCTGATCACGGTCGATACCGCGTCCGCGGGTGTGGACGGCGTCACCATCGACCTGCCGGTGACGGAGGACTGGGGCAGCGGCGCCTATGTGACGGCGACGCTGTTCCGGCCTGCGGGTGAAGCGGAATCGCGCATGCCGGCCCGCGCCATCGGGGTCAAGTGGCTGACCGTCGAGCCCGGCGGGCGCAAGCTCGACGTGGCGATCGACCTGCCGGCGCAGCTGCCGCCGCGCGAGCCGCTGCGGGTGCCTGTGCGTCTTGCGGGGCTGGCGGGACAGCAGGCCTATGTGTCGATTGCCGCCGTCGATGTCGGCATCCTCAACCTGACGCGCTACGAAACACCGGATCCCGAATCCTGGTATTTCGGTCAGCGCATGCTGGGGCTCGAGATCCGCGACATCTACGGAAATCTCATCGACGGGTCGGCCGGGGTTGCCGGTCGCATCCGCACGGGCGGCGACGGCGCCGAGATGCGCGCCGATGGCAGCCCGCCCAAGGAAAAGCTGGTGGCCTTCTTCGAGGGGCCGATCGAGGTCGATGCCAATGGCATGGCCGAGGTCAGCTTCGACCTGCCGCAGTTCAACGGCACGGTCCGGGTCTCGGTGGCGGCGTGGAGCGCGAAGGGCGTGGGTCACGCCGAGAAGGACATCATCGTGCGCGATCCGGTGGTGATGACGGCGAGCCTGCCGCAATTCCTGACACCCGGAGACGAATCCCGGCTCCGCGTCGACTTCGCCAACACCGATGCTCCCGCCGGCACCTATCAGGTGGCGCTTGCCTCCGGCAACGGCCGGGTGGAGATCGGCGGAGAGACGAGCCAGTCACTCACCCTTGCCGAAGGCGGCAGGGCGACGCTGTCGCTGCCGCTGACCGGCATGGCGATCGGGACCGACACCATCACAGTCAGTCTCGAGGGTCCCTCGGGACTGGCGGTCAGCCATGTGGAGCAGATCGAGGTGCGGCCATCGGCGATGCCGGTGACCACCCGGCGGGTGGTTGCGCTGGCCGGCAATGGCGGCACCCTGCGGATCGACCGCGAACTCATGGAGGGCAACGTGCACGAAGGCGCCGCGGTCACCGTCGGTGTCACCCGCAACGCCGCCTTCGATGTCGGCTCCCTGCTGATGGCGCTCGACCGCTACCCCTATGGCTGCGCCGAGCAGACGACCAGCCGGGCGCTGCCGCTGCTCTATCTGAGCGAACTCGAGGAGGGTGGCAGCTTCGACAGCGATCAGGCTGTCGCCAAGCGGATCAACGACGCCATCACCAGGCTGGTGTCCTACCAGTCGTCATCGGGCAGTTTCGGCCTGTGGGGTCCGGGGTCGGGAGACCTCTGGCTTGATGCCTATGTGACCGACTTCCTGACGCGTGCGGCCGAAAAGGGGTTTGCGGTGCCGCCCGAGGCCAGCCGTCTGGCGATCGACAGCCTGCAGAACACTCTGGCCTACACGACCGACGTGGCGGCGGACGGCTCCGGCATGGCCTATGCGCTCTATGTGCTGGCGCGCAATCGCAAGGCATCGGCGAGCGACCTGCGCTACTATTCCGACACGCGCCTCCAGTCCTTTTCCGAGCCGCTGGCGCGGGCCCAGATCGGGGCGGCGCTGTCGCTCTACGGCGATGCGCCGAGGGCGGTCGAAAGCTTCCGTTCGGCCTTCGTCCAGGTCAAGTCGTCGGCGGGGCTGGTGAGTTCGCGCAGCGACTATGGCTCCACGCTCCGCGACGGCGCCGGCATCCTGGCGCTTGCCAGCGAATCGAGCCCGAGTGCGGAATTCCTCGGCGAACTGGTGGGCTTCGTCAGCGGCCAGCTGGAGCAGCGGCGGCAGACCAGCACTCAGGAGAATGTCTGGATGGTGCTTGCCGCCCGCGCGCTCTCCGAGGCCAACAGGGGGATTGCACTCAATGTCAACGGCGAGGAGCAGACGGGCGCCTATTCGCGGCGGATGAGCGGCGACGAGTTGCTGGCCGAACCGCTGACGCTGGTCAATCGCGGTCCCGAGCCGGTCGATGCGGTGGTGACGACGATTGCCGCTCCGTTGCAGCCGTTGACGGCGGGCGGCGACGGCTTCACCATCGACAAGGGCTATTACACGCTGGAGGGCGAGCCGGTCTCGATCTCCGAGGTCGAGCAGAACCAGCGTTTCGTCGTGGTGCTGCAGATGAGCGAGGCGGCGTCCTGGACGTCGCGGGTCATCGTCACCGACCTGCTGCCCGCCGGCTTCGTCATCGACAATCCGCGGCTGGTCGGCAGCGCCGAACTCTCCAACATGGACTGGCTCGGGGCGGCGGACGCCAACCACGCGGAATTCCGCGCCGACCGGTTCGTGGCGGCCTTTGACCGCACCGCGTCGTCGAGCCGGGATTTCAAGGCGGCCTATGTGGTGCGCGCGGTCTCCCCCGGCACCTACACGTTGCCGGCGGCCGTGGTCGAGAACATGTACCGGCCGGAACTGGCGGCGCGAACGGCCACCGGCATCCTGGAAATCACGGCGGCGCCCTGATGCGCCGTCGATTCCGGGTCTTTCTGGCCACAGCCGCCGCCGTGGCGTCCGTCGTGTGCATCAGCGCTGCGGGCCTGGCCTGGGCCGACCGGGCCTTCCCGCCGCCGCTCGACCACTCCGCCGGCCTGTCGCGGCAGGTGACGGGCGAGGGCGGGGCGCTGCTCAGGGCCTATGCGGCGCCGGACGGACGCTGGCGGCTGCCGGTCGAGCTGTCCGCCGTCGATCCGGATTTCATCGCCATGCTGATCGCTTACGAGGACCGGCGCTTCCGCCGGCACCACGGCGTGGACCCGCTGGCGGTGCTGCGTGCCGGCTGGCAGTTCGTGAGCCATGGCGGGCGCATCGTCTCGGGCGGCTCGACGCTGACCATGCAGCTGGCGCGGCTGATCGAGCCGCGCGACGAGCGGTCGGTGACAGCAAAGCTCCGCCAGATGGCGCGCGCGCTGCAGATCGAACGACGGCTGACCAAGGACGAGATCCTCGCTCGCTATCTCTCTTATGCGCCCTATGGCGGAAACATCGAGGGAGTGCGCGCGGCGAGCCTGTCCTGGTTCGGTCGGGAGCCGCGGAAGCTCACCCTGTCGCAGTCGGCGCTGCTGGTGGCGCTGCCGCAGCTGCCGGAGGCGCGACGGCCGGACCGGCATCCCGGCGAGGCGCGGATTGCCCGGGACCGGGTGCTGCGGCGGATGCACGAGGCGGGTCTGCTGCCTCAATCCGAAGTCGGGCGCGCGGCGCTGGCGGCGGTTCCGCATCGCCGCCAGACCATGCCGGACCTTGCCGCACATCTGGCCGACGAGGCGGTGCGAACCCGGCCGATGGACCAGGAGATCCGGCTTACCATCCATGCCGAGGTGCAGCGAAATCTGGAAAAGGTTGCCGCCGAGGCGGCGGGTTGGCTCGGTCCGCGCCAGTCCGTCGCCCTGGTGATGGCGGATGCGCACAGCGGCGAGATCATCGCCTCGGTGGGGTCGACCGGTTTTCTTGATGATCAGCGCTTCGGCGCCATCGACATGACGCGGGCAATCCGTTCGCCCGGCTCGGCGCTCAAGCCGTTCATCTACGGTCTTGCGCTCGAGGATGCGGTGGTGGCGCCCGAGACGCTGATCGATGACACGCCTGCCAATTTTTCCGGCTACCGGCCGCGGAATTTCGATCTGAGCTATCAGGGCGAGGTGACGGTGCGCGACGCCCTCCAGCGTTCGCTCAACGTACCGGCGGTAAGGCTGCTGCAGGCGGTAGCGCCCGAGCGGCTGCTGGCGCGGCTCAGGCGCGGCGGCGTCAGGCTTGACCTGCCCGATGGCGGCGCGCCCGGGCTGGCGATCGGACTCGGTGGCGCGGGGCTGACGCTGAGGCAGTTGGTGCAGCTCTACACGATCTTTCCCAACAATGGAGCGGCAACGGTACTCAGCGACGGCATCGACCCGCGGCCTCCGGCGCCGCTCGATGCGCCGGTGCTCAGTCCCGTGGCCAATTGGGAGACGCTCGACATTCTCGCCGGCGTGCCGGCGCCGCAGGAGGCGGCGCGGCTCGCCATCGCCTACAAGACCGGCACCAGCTACGGCTACCGCGACGCCTGGGCGATCGGCTTTGACGGCCGGCACGTGCTCGGTGTCTGGGTCGGGCGCGCCGACGCCACGCCGGTTCCGGGCATGGCCGGGGTGTCGACCGCGGCGCCGCTGCTGTTTGATGCCTTCGCGCGTTCGGGCGTGGAACTGGCGGCGCTGCCGAGACGGCTTGCCGGCATCCGGGCCCGGTCGCGCGCCGACCTGCCGTTCGCGCTGCGGAAGTTCCGGCCGGACGGGGCGATGGGCGAGGGACCGCTGATGGCCAGTGCTCCCGAAATCGTCTTTCCCCCCGATGGCGCGAGGGTGGATCTGGGGGCCGCCGCTGGGGCAGGGACAGCGCAGCCGCTGGCGCTGAAGCTGCAGGGCGGAACCGCGCCCTATCGCTGGATCGTCAACGGACGTCCATTGCCGGATACCACCCGGCGGCGCAACATCTCGTGGTCGCCCGACGGCGCGGGTACGTCGAACCTCACGGTGATCGACGCCCGTGGACGCGCCGCGAGCGTCAGCGTGGTCATCGAATAACGCGGCCATGACGGCCGTTCCCCGCCGTGGCTGTCGTCTCGGCGCCTGCCGATGCCGGGGCCGGCAGGAACCATCGCCGTCAGGGGGCGTTGGTCAAGGTGTGAAGTCCAACAGGAGATGCTCATGCCCAACCCGAACACCGAATCCGAGATTCTGAAAGAAGAAGGCGTCACGCCTCTCCAGGCGCGGTCGAACAGGTCGCGGAACACTCTCGTCGTTTTTCTGGCGGTGGTGTTCGCGCTCGCGGCGGTGACTTGGCTTGCGACAGGCTTCGACACCAACGAGACCAATCCAGTCCCGGCAGCCGTGCCCGGGGAATCGAACTGATACATTCCCCATTGGTGCGTGTCGGAACTGCCTTCGCAGATTTCGAAGCAGCGTGGTTCGGCAGGGTGACACCGGCCGCCGTCATTGGAGCATTTCCAGAGGAAGTTGCATTCACTTCGTCGTAGGATAAGGCGAAATATCAAAAGCTTGGAGCGTCAGCGGTTCACGGAAAAACAGACGGGCTCCACCCCCTTGATCGGCATGACGGATCGCGCCGGCTGAAATGGGATGCTCCGGCTGCCCCTGTCAGGGATCCGACCACGGGCTCCGGCCCGGCGGTATGGAACAAAAGACACCCGCGGTGCCGATGGCGCCGCGGGTGTTTTTGTCTGGGGTCCGAATGGCCCGCCGCTCAGCCGACGCGCGCGGGCGGAAGGGCGCCTTCGGTCGACAGATCGAAGACGCCGTCCTGAGACGCCACGCCGTCCAGCGTGACAGCATATCCGCCGGCTGGGCTGCGCACGACCTTCAGGTCGCGCGGCCGGCCCAGCAGGGTAATGCGCGCCGAAAAGCCCGGCCACTCATCGGGCACTGCCGGCCGGACGGTCAGGATTTCCCCGTCGCGGACGCTGATGCCGAGAATGCCTTCGACGGCGGCGCGGTAGAGCCAGCCTGCCGACCCTGTATACCAGGTCCAGCCGCCGCGACCGGCGCGGTCTCCCTCGCCGTAGATGTCGGCTGCCACCACATAGGGTTCGGTGCGGTAGGTCTCGGCCTCCTCGCGCGTCAGCGAATGGGTGATCGGGTTGATCAGGTCGAAGCAGGCATGGGCATCGTTGCCGCGGCCGAGGCGCGCCAGCGCCATCACCACCCAGGTGGCGGCATGGGTGTACTGCCCGCCGTTCTCCCGGACGCCGGGCGGATAGCCCTTGATGTAGCCGGGGTTTCGCTCGGTTTTCTCGAAAGCCGGGGTGAACAGGCGGATGATGCGGTTATCACGATCGACCAGACGGGCCAGCACCTGGTTCATGGCCGTCTCCGTGCGCTCGCTGTCGCCGACGCCGGAGAGCGCCGCCCAGGATTGTCCGAGAGAGTCGATGCGGCATTCGTCACTCGTCGCCGACCCGAGAGGGGTACCGTCGTCGTAATAGGCCCGTCGATACCAGTCGCCGTCCCATCCGGCGCTTTCCAGCGCCTCGGCGAGGTGGGTGCGATGGGCGGTCCAGGCATCGACCCGGCCGGTATCGTCACGCCGGCGTGCGTGCGGCAGGAACGCCTCCAGGGTATCGGCCAGGAACCAGCCCAGCCAGACGCTTTCGCCGCGGCCGCCTTCACCCACCTGGTTCATGCCGTCGTTCCAGTCGCCGCCCAGCATCAGCGGCAATCCGTTGCTGCCGGTGCGCTTGATGGCGAGATCCAGGGCGCGTGCACAATGTTCGTAGAGCGGTGCTTGGTTCCCGCTGCGTTCGGGAACAAAGAAGGCGTCATGCTGTCCCGGGGCGAGTGGGTCGCCCTTGATGAAGGCGATCTGCTCGTCGAGGATCGCGCTGTCGCCCGTGGCGTCCACATATCCGGCCGTGCAGTGGCCGAGCCAGACGACATCATCGGAGATCATGGTGCGCACGCCGGCGCCGGTGGCGGGAAGCCACCAGTGCTGCACGTCACCTTCCTCGAACTGGCGAGAGGCGGCATTGATGATCTGGAATCGCGCCAGTGAAGGGTCATGCAGCAGCAGCGCCGCCGTGTCCTGCAACTGGTCGCGGAAACCGAAGGCGCCCGAAGCCTGGTAGAAGGCGGAGCGCGCATTGATCCGGCAGGCAAGGCTTTGATAGGGCAGCCACGTGTTGACCATCAGGTCCAGCTTGGAGTCGGGAGTCTCGACCTGCAGGGTCTGAAGGAAGTTCTCCCAGGTTGCACTGGATTTGGCCTGGAAGCCTTCGACATCAGCGGCGGTGAGTTCCGGCGCGGCAACGGCCGCGGCGTCGTCATGACGGCGCTGGCGGTCCTCCAGGGCAAAGCACAGCGTGGCGGTGGCGCCGGGTTCTATGGTGATGTCGGTCGCCAGCGCCGCGCAGGGGTCGCCCCCGGTGCCGTGCCTGCCCGGCAGGTCCGAGACATGCGCCACCGCCCTCGGCCGCTGCAGAGAGCCGCCGTGACCGAGGAATTCCTCGCGTGACACGGTCCACCAGGAAAGCGGCCTGTCCACGGAGAAGCTCATCTCACGGTCGGCAAAATCGACGCTGTAGGGATTGCTGGCGGCAATCGCGTCACGATCCCCGTCGCGGCCGGCCGAGATCTGGGTGACGGTGCGCGAGCGGTTGTTGCCCAGCACCAGCTCCACATAACCAAAGACGCGCAGCTTCAACGTCCGCTCGCCCGGATTGGTCAACGTGATCCGGGTCAGTTTGGCCGGGCGGTCCCCAGCCAGCGTCTGCGTCACGTCCATGCTCAGCCAGTCCTGCCAGGAGCGGAAGCGGGAATAGCCCATGCCATGGCGCGCCTCGAATATGGCGCCGGGATCGTCGGAAAGACAGGCGAAAGGCGCGGCGATGCGGCCGGTCGGCAGGTCGACGACGTGAAAGGCTTCGCCAGGGCGATTGATGACCGGGTCGTTGGACCAGGGCGAAATCTGGTAGTCGCGCGAGTTCCGCGCCCAGGTGAAGCCGGCGCCGCCGGCGGACACATGGAATCCGAACTGCTTGCCGGAAATGACATTGATCCACGGATGCGGGGTGCGGTCACCCTGCCGCAGACGGACCACATATTCGCGCTTGTCGGCTGAAAAGCCGCCGATGCCGTTGAAGAAGGCCAGCTCCTCATCGGGGAAGCCGTGGACGGGGACCACCGGCAGATAGCTCGAATGCGGCGGCGCCAGCAGCGGCGTTGCCGGCCGCGCCTCGTAATCGGGCTCCGCAGCCATGGCGGCGCTCTGGTCAAAGCGCTTGAGCTGCTCGGAGAGCTTGCCGTTGCGGGCGTGGAGCACAATCCGCGCGATGGCGAGCAGGTTCGACCATGCGGTGTCACCCATCAGGTCCTTGCGCAGCGCGAACATGTGGCGCTTGTCGGCACCCGGACCGCGGCGTACGGCGACATCGACGATGGCCGCGATCTGGTTCTGCAGATCCTGGGTGTAGGAGGAAGAGCGCTCGTTGATCACGGCGACATCGATTTCCACGCCGTGGATCCGAAGATATTCCTGCATGGCCACCGCCTTGCGCACGATCGGCAGGTCGGCCTCGTTGTCGATGCGGATCACCATGATCGGCGCATCGCCGGAGATCCCCAGGGCCCAAAGGGCGCTCTGCGGCAGCATCTGCGCCCGCTGCTCGCTGTCCTGATGCCGGAGCGACGTGTCAGGATAGACGATGAAGCTGGCGTAGCGGCGGAACAGCTCGGCATCCACCATGGTGGTGGAGACGTGCCGCAGCTGGATCTGCGAATGGGTCCAGGCAAGCCGGCTTTCGTGGTCGAAGGTTTCCGCCCGGCGGTAATGGGCGACCGCCGCGTCTCGGGCCGGCAGATCCTCGGTGACGATGTTCCACATCACCAGACTGACCTTCTGCCCGGCGGGAATCCGCAGAACCCTGCGCAGCGAGAAGACCGGGTCGAGCGTGAAGCCGTCCGAGCCGCCCAGCCGGGCGCCGGCGTCGAAGGCGGCCGGGTTGCGCAGGCTGCGGCCGCGGCCGATGAAGGCGCGGCGGTCGGTCTCGGCCTGCAGGTCGTTGACGCCGACGCTCTCGCTGAACAGATGGGCGAAATAGATCTTGCGGTCGTGTTCAGTGCGCTTGTTGCGGGAGGCCAGGATGACGCCGTCAGCGGTCAGGATCTCCGTCTTGATGAACATCTTGGAGAAGGCCGGGTGGGCGAGGTCGGCGTCGTCCCTTTCCAGCACGATTTCGCCGTAGGAGGTGATCTCGATCATCCGCTCCCGATCGCTGCGGTTGCGGATGGTCAGCCGGCGTCCTTCGGCGTTGGCCTCCGAGGCCACGATGCATTCGACACGGCTCTCCAGCTGGTTGGCGATCTTGTGGAACTCCGCCCTGTCGTCGGTGAAGCTGGCATGGGCGGTCTCGACCGCCGCCGGGCACGGGCCGGGAGTTGCAGACCACCAGTTGCCGGTTTCCATGTCGCGGATGAACAGATGCACGCCGTAGTCGTCAAGCGTGGGATCGGGGCGCCAGCGAGTCACCGCCAGGCCATCGAACCGCGAATAGCCGGAGCCGGTCGCGGTGATCATCGTCGAATAGCGGCCATTGGAAAGGATGGCGATCTGGCGCGGGGCATGCAGCGGATTGGAGATGATCTGCTGACCGGCGCCGGGCAGTTCGGCTGCGCCGTCGGACCTCGATGCGGATTCCGGCGCCTGGGTCACCGGCACGATCTCGCGCGGCGCCTTTTCCTGCAGCAGCAGCGCGGCGGCCTGGACCACCTGGTCGGCATGGAAGCGGCTGCGATGAATGCCCTCCATCACAGCGTTGGTGATGGCCACGAGCGCCATTCCCTGGTGATGGGCCATGTAGTTGCGCACGATGGCGGATTTCTCGCCTTCGGGCACGCGCGACGGGGTGTAGTCGACTGCATCGTAAAAGCCGTAGATGCCCTTGGCGCCGAGCGCCTCGAGCGCCCGGAGGTTCCGCAGTGCCTGCCTGGGGCGGTACTGGGTGGCCATGGCCGAGGCGTAGGGCGCGATCACCACATCTTCGGCCAGGTCGCGCTTAAGGCCGAGCGCCGGGACGCCGAAGGAATGATACTGGTAGTTCATCTCGCGGTCACGCGCATTGAAGGCGGATTCGGAGACGCCCCACGGGATGCCGCGATTGTCGCCATAGGTGATCTGGCGGTTGATGGCGGCGATGTTGGACTGGCTCAGCAGCCCGCCGACCGGTTCGTGCATAATCAGCGGCGGCATCAGATATTCGAACATCGATCCCGACCAGGACACGAGCGCACCGCTCATGCCGACAGGCGTCACCGGCCGGCCAAGGCGGAACCAGTGCTCGTTGGGCAAGTCGCCCTTGGCGATGGCAAAGAAGCTCGCCAGCCGCGCTTCTGACGCCAGCAAGTCATAGCAGGAATTGTCGAGTTCCTGCTCGCCGGGACGGAAGCCGATCGAGAGCAGGTTGCGCTCCTGGTTCATCAGGAAGCGGAAATCCATCTTGAAGGCGAGCGCCCTTGCCCGCTCGGCCAGATCGGACAGATGGGCGCGCAGGGAACTGAGCTCGTCCATGTCGATGACGGCATCCTGGATCGAGGCCTCGCAATTGGCCTTCAGCGCGCCCGCCCACCAAGCCATGTCGCGCGAAGCGGGCGTGTTGATCTCGGCACTGAAGTCGCGGGCCAGCTTGCGGATGTCCTCGGAGACAACTGACAGGCTGATCGAGCGCATGGGCGCCAGCTCGGGGCTGGACTTGAACCCCATATAGGTGTCGTTGAACCCCTCGATGTGACTGATCAGGCGCGAGCGCAGCGGCCGCAGGGCCTTGCGGGGGGCCGGCACCTGGTCGAGCTTCTCGCGCAGGATCTGAAGCGTGTCGCCGATACCGTCCAGGTTGCTGAACATGTAGACGCTCGGGCTGCCCGACCACTCGCGCAGCGCGGAGGCGATGGCGATGAGGTATCCCGCGAGGTTGCCGCTGTCGACCGACGAGACATAGCGCGGCTCGAGAACGGCGAGCGATCGCGTGTCGTACCAGTTGAACAGGTGGCCCTTGTGCTTGTCCATCTTCTCGATGGTGGCCAGGGTCTGGCCGAGACGGAGGATGGCGTCCTTGAAGCTGATCCAGCCCAGATCCCGGGCCGACAGAACCGACATCATATAGAGCCCGATGTTTGTCGGCGAGGTGCGCTCCGCCACCTTTGGCTGCGGGATCTCCTGGAAATTGTCCGGCGGGAGGAAGTTGTTGTCGGCATCGACGAAGGCCTCGAAATACCGCCAGGTCTCGCGCGCGAATTTGCGCAGTTCGGCGGCATCCTCGGGCCGGATCTGGAGCCGGTCCTCGGTCTCCAGCGTGCGGCTGACATAGAGTGCGGCCAGCGGCGCCAGGATCCAGATCAGGCAGAAGGGCGCGGCAAGCAGAAGGTTCTGGGGATTGAACGCGGCAACCAGCGCCAGGAAGACAAGCGCAGCCAGCGAGGGCACCGCCATCATGCGCGCGTAATAGACAGCACCGGATTTGGCTTCCTGATGGACCTGCTGGGCGCTGCGCCATTCGAGCAGGTGCTTGCGCGACACATGGAGCCGGTGCTGCGTACGGATGATCGCATCGATCATGCTGGCGGCCTGATCCATCAGGAAGGTGAGGCGCAGCGCAATCTCGGCGATGTGGGCGGCGGCGTCGATGGCCAGCGAACGCAAGTGTCGGGCGATCGACACGCCGGGCTGGCTCGGCATCAGCGTGGCGTTGAAATTCATTGCCGGCGTGACGATCATGCTCATCATCAGCGAGAACTGCCAGAGCGCCGCGGAGGGGTAATCGAGCAGCAGCCAGCCGGCAAGCGATGCCGCAACCCACGTCACCGGCACGACAGAGCGGCGCAGATTGTCGACCATCTTCATGCGCGAGGTGGCGCCGATGCCGTTGCCGAGATCGAAGATGAAGGGGAGCAACTGCCAGTCGCCGCGCACCCAGCGGTGCTGGCGGGAGCGGTCGACCTCGTAGCGGATCGGGAAGTCCTCGACGAACTGCACATCGGTGACCAGCGCGGCGCGGGCAAAGGCGCCTTCCAGCAGATCGTGGCTGAGGACCGTGTTCTCATCGATCTTGCCGCCGACAGCCGCCTCGAAACTGTCTACATCGTAAAGGCCCTTGCCGGTGAAGCTGCCTTCGTCGAGCAGGTCCTGGTACACGTCGGAGACCGTGAACACATAGGGGTCCATGCCGCGGTTGACCGAGAAGGTGCGCTGATAAAGCGAGGCTTCCTCGCCGGTGGTCAGCGAGGGGGTGACGCGGGGCTGCAGGATGGAGTAGCCCGAGGTGACCGCACCGGTCTCGGGATCGCAGATTGCGTGGTTGATCGGATGGGCCATCTTGGCCACCAGCTCCGGAACCGAATCGCGGGGCAGGCGGGTGTCGGAATCGAGCGTCAGTACATAGCGGATGTCGGCAGGCGGAAACGCTTCGGACGGCAGGAAGGTGGTGTCCATGTCGCCGCGCAGAAGCTGGTTGAGCTCGCTCAGCTTGCCGCGCTTGCGTTCCCAGCCCATCCACACTTCTTCCTGCGGATTGAACAGGCGGCGGCGATGCAGCAGGAAGAAGCGCCGGGCGCCGGTGTGAGCGTAGCGCTCCGCGAGTTCGGCGATCCGCTTGCGGGCATGGTCAAGCAGCGCATCGTCTTCCGGCGTCGTTTCCTTGCCGCTGTCGCGCCAGTCCGACAAGAGCGCGAAATACACTTCTCCGCGTGAATTTGCGAGGTAATGCAGTTCCAGGTTGCGAGCCAGTTCGTCGATCGTATCGATGTTGGTGATCATGCACGGGATGACCACCAGGGTGCGGCTCTCGCGCGGAATACCGGCGGAATAGTCATAGCCGGGCAGGCGCGACGGCCGGATGAGCCGCGAGGCGAAGAAGTTCACCAGACCCGATGCAGCCTCAGACGCCGGGAAGAAGAACAGCACCAGCAACAGCACTTCGAATCCGGGGTTGAGCCGGGCCAGCGGCAGCATGTAGGCGGCCAGGGCGACCATGGCGAGCGAGAGAGTTACCCCCGGGATCAGGATCCCGAGCCAGCCCGCCTTGCGATAGGTCCGGAAGAGCCTTTCCGTCCATGTCGGTCGGTAGGAGCAGGCTTCCTCGAGTTCGTGGATGCGCTTGCCGGCCAGAAAATGGCCTGACATGGCCCTGCATTCGCCCTCCAGCCCACCGGCCAGCCGGATGGCAATCCTGGCCACTTCGATTTCCTCGATCGGGGAGCGGCGCGCGATGCGTTCGATCGCGTTCCGGTAATCGTTGCGCGTGGCCTTGTCGAGCCGGTCGTAATCGGTGCCGTCGCGCAGCACCTCGTCGATTCGGCTGACGGATTCGAACCATTTGAGCCAGTCGATGTCATCGACGAGCTTGAGGCTACGAATGATGTTGCCGGTGGTGACGTTGCCGGACGACTGGCGGTTGTGCTCGGTCTGCACGGCAAGATCGGGGCTGCTGCCGCGGCGGGCAAGCTGGCCCTCAAGCCAGGTGAGCGCCATCGTCGCTTCCCCGGGCCCGTCGCGAAACCGGTACAGCAATTGCGCAGCGAATGTGTCGTCGTCGACATCGCCATTGTGGCCGATGAGCACCGCCTCGTGCTCATCGGAGCTCGCCAGCCGGTCGGCAAGACGGTTGGCCGCCGAGCGGCGCTGGCGCGCAAGCTCGACCCGGTCCGACAGCCGCCGCAGGTTCTCAAGCAGCACGAAGCGCAGCAGTGACGGTATGGCCCAGATTTCTCCGATCGTGAGCGTGTCCGAGGCCTGGAAGCCGTTGACGATCTCGGTCAGCGTCTTGAGGGAAACCTCGGAGTTGCAGCAGGCGATATAGGTCCAGACGATGCCCAGCGCCCGCGGCACCGGGGGGCCGTCGAGCGCGGGGACCGCAGGCAGTTGACGATAGAATTTCAGCGACAGATCCCGCTTGAGGTGGCGGAAATTCTCGTCGACAACGTGATGGTTGTCGAGCAGCCACTCGGCCGCGGGCGTCAGGATCATCTGTTCGCGGGTGGCCTTGAGGATCGAGACGTAATTGGCGCGGATGGCCTGCTGGTTGGAGCGCAGCCGTTCGGCGTATGGGACGGGTACGTAGGCGGGCAGATCGAAAGCGGACGCTTCGGCCAGGTCCCGACCGGTCTTGAAGAGGCTTTCGCCATCCCAAAATTCGTAGCGTATCGGCAGTGCCGGTCTGGAAGCAGCGGAGATTGAGGTCACAGGCTCCTCTGCTGGGTTGGCACTTCTGTCCGCCATGGGTCGTCCTCGATCTGATAGGGTGCCCAGGTTCGGGAGGACCGGAGCGGGTCACACGGATGCATGAGATGAAAAGGTTTCCACCGGAGCAGGTGGCGAATCAGAACGGTTTCACTTGCATGCAGGTCTGGTTGATCCGTTTAGCTCTGGACGCGCATGATGGCCATGGCCTCTCGCCGCAGCGTCGGGCAATTGTGAGGCGGAAATGAGTTTTTGTTGGGTTGAGATTCATGCCGTCGGACATTCCCAACGCTCACTGTGCCGAGACAACCGGTCCCGAACGTCCCGCAGCGCCGATCCCGGTTTTCGCCGGCCCATCAGGTCCAAGATCGCCCCGACCCGGGCGAGTCCGCTGACCCGGTCGGTGCCGGATGACAGGCTTTCTTCTAGGAAATGATCGAATGCCTGGTCCAGGCGTGCGAAACGGTTCATGGCGTGGATCCTGCCGGAACGAAGCGGAGTTGCTTCGGTCATGCCATGGAGAACGCCGCGGGCATGGGTGAGGTTCCATCGATGGGTTCCCGCCCCGTGTGGCGCTTGATTTTGGCCATCATTCGGAGATACCTGCACGGCTGAGTGGCGCAGGCGCGCACGGGGAGACTCTCATCATGGATCAGGCCATCAAAGGCACAAGGCTGTCGACCACGGTGGTGCGCAATCTCGGCCTCCTCATGCTGGTTCTGATCACGGTGCTCGGCGCGCTGCTGGTCGCCAAGGAGTACCGGTCCGAGCAATCCAATGCCCGCGTGCGGGTGCAGACTTCGGCGCAGGTGGTGGCCACACAGTTCGGCTGGATCTTTGCAGCCAGTTCGCAGGCACTGTGGCGCATCGAGGACGTGGTTCCGCGCGAGGAGGCCGAGCGCGGCTCCATTTCCATTGCCGATCTCGATGATGCGGTGCGCGATCTGCCGTCGGGCTTCCAGTATGCCGTCTATGACGCGTCGGGGCGACTGACCTATACGAGCGCTCCCGACAGTGCCGAACGGGATGTCAGCCAGTCTGATTATTTCAAGCAGCTGGTCAGCGGCATGGAGATCTACCTGTCGCCGATGCTGACCGAGACGGTCAACGGCGAACAGATCTTCGTCATGGCGCGCCGGCTTGACACGGACGGCGTCCTGACTGGCGTGGCGACGATCGCCATTCCGGTTTCGACTTTGGCGCGGCTCAAGGAATCGCTGGAATTCATCGATCGCTCCTCCATCACCCTCATCCGGATGGACGGCACATTGATTGCCCGTTCGCCCCCCATCGAATCCATGGACCTTTCGAAATCCCCGGTCTTCGAGGCGATGAAGACGGCGCCTTCGGGCGTTTACGACAGCCGCGCCTCGCCAGCCGACGGGGTGGCGCGGATCGTTGGATACTGGAAGCTGGATGCATGGCCGGTCGTCGCCATCGCCGCGCTGGACCAGCACAGCGTCATGGCGAATTTCTGGCGGACGATCTCGATCTGGCTGGCGATCGCAGTGCCGGCGGCTGCTGCCTTGGGATATCTGGTCTACAAGATGATCGCGCTGTTGCGGACCGACGAGGCGCGCCAGACGGAATTGGCCAAGGCAAACGATCGCAACACGTTCCTGCTCCGGGAGATCCATCACCGGGTCAAGAACAATCTCCAGACCGTCATGTCGCTGGTGCGGTTGCAGAAGATGGCGCCTGAAGACAAGAAGAGCCTGCTCGGGCGCATTGCCGCGATGGTGGCAGTGCACGAGGAAATGTACAGTTCCGACAAGTTCGAATCCGTCGAGGTAGCTCCGTATCTGCAAAAGTTGACCCGGGAAATCGCGCAGGGCTACGGTCAGGCTGTTGTGATCACATACGACATCAATCCCATCAGTCTTTCCGGCGATCGGGCGATGCAGCTTGGCCTGCTAATCAACGAGCTGGTGTCGAATGCCTTCAAGCATGCCTATCACGGCAGGCAGGACGGAACTCTGCGGGTAAGCCTGAAGCAGAGAGACGACGACATGATCGCGTTGACCGTGGCCGACGACGGGCCAGGGATAGCCATTGACGGCAAGCAGAACATGGGCAGCAGGCTGGTGGAGGCATTCGCCCGTCAGCTCGGCGGATCGAGCACCATCAGCAACGAGAATGGCGCTCTGGTGGAAGTCACGTTTCCGCTCGAATATGGAACCGCCGCAGCGGCATAGACGGTGTTGGCATCAATCGGCAAGCCTGTCGATCACCGACCGGCACTCGCCGGATGCTGGCCGCGCCGAGTGCGTGGACGGGTACTTTAGAATTGCTCCGGGATGGGGCGCTGGGCGGTGTTGAGACTGCTCCGGTCCGGGGAGGTGGCAGGTCGACGGGCCGTAGAACGTCTCATCCCCCGAACCCGGGAGCTCGCGGGTCGGGGGATGGTTGCTTATGGCACCGCGGTCCGCTTCAGCGGAATGGCGCGCCGGGGCCGGGATCAGATGCGCCCGAGAAGAGCCAGGATAATGATGACCAGGAGAATGGCGCCCAGGATGCCGGACGGGCCGTAGCCCCAGCTGCGGGCGTGCGGCCAGGCAGGGAAGGCGCCGAGCAGCAGGAGAACCAGAATGACGATGAGTACGGTGGACATGAGAGAAATCCCTATTTGATGTTGCGCTGATTGAACGCTGCTTGGCGGGTTTGGTTCCCTCAGTTCCTTGATCTAGCCACAATTGCCGGCGGCTTCGGCGGAGACCTGCCGCGCTGACAGCAAGAGGCCCGGAACGCCTCGGCGTGCCGGGCCTGTGACCATGGCGGACAACAGTTTCTGTCAGCGCCAGTAGGGCGCTTCGCCGTAATGCTCATAGACGCTGCGCCCGACGTCCGGGGTCCAGTCATAGGCCTCGTTGCGATCATATTTCGGGGCGCCGGTGACCTGTTCCTTGCTGATATCGACGCGATAGCCCTCAAGGCTTTCGTCGTAGTCGAGCTTGGCCCAGGGCAGGGGATAGTGATCGTCGCCGATGCCGAAGAAGCCGCCGAAACTCAGCACCGCGTAGGAGACTCTGCCGCCACGCTTCTCCAGCATGAGCTTCTCGATCCTGCCGATGTGGTTGCCTTCGCGATCATAGACCTTGGTGCCTTCGACCCGGTCGCTGGCAATCAGGTCGTGTCTTTCTCCATCGTAAGCCATTGTCTCAACTCCTCTTCCTCGTTGACTCTTTGAACGCTTGTTTGCGCCATGATCAAACGTCGGTCCCTGGAAGTGGTTCCAGACGCCGTTGACCACGGGACCGGCGAGGACGGCGGGCCGCAAGACGTCGACCCGCGCGACGGTCGCTCGATCGGAGTGGATGAAGGGCTGGGAGAGCGGGATCCGCAGATGGGACAGGAACTCGACTGCCGTTGCGTTGGCCGCCGGAAGAAATCGGAAAAATCCCGGCGTTTTCCATACCATCGGGTCCGATTGACATGCGGAACCCGCTTCCCGGAAATCAATGCCGAAATGCGGGAAGAGTTCCACGTCCGGGGCATCATCGACGCAGACGCGTCCCGCCGGAACCGCCAGGAGTACAATCGCGTTTGACGGGACTGGCATCATTCGCGAAAGGAATTGACCATGCCTGCCAAATCCAAGGCTCAGCAGAAGGCGGCCGGCGCGGCCCTGTCCGCCAAGCGTGGCGACACCAAGGTGTCCGAACTGCAAGGTGCGTCGAAGGACATGTATGACAGCATGTCGGAAAAGGAACTCGACGACTTCGCCTCGACCAAACGCAACAACCTGCCGTCCAAAAAGAAGACGTCAAAATCCTAGGCGACCTTCGTCCCCGGGTAGCGCTGGCACCGTCGCGGGTTGAGCCGCCACCGGCGTCCAGCACAGCAATTGCAGCCACATGGTGTCGATCCGCGCCAGTGCGTCTGCATCGAACCGCTCGGCCTCAGTCCAATACCGGCCGCTTTCGACCATGTAGCCGAGGCGGGATTCGGCGTCGAGGATCGCATCGATGCCGCCGATGTCCAATGGCAGTACCGGCGATGGATTGGTCAGCGCCGTTGTGTCGGCGCGGGGAAAGAGCAGCCGGCTTGTTGGCGCGTCGGACAGGTTCACACAGGAGCAGCCCTGCCGGGCCGCAATCGCCAGCAGCCTGCCGGATTTGGCTTCGAGCGAGCGCAGGGTGATGTCATCGCGCAGCGGATCGGCTGTGCCCTGACCGTAGAAATGCGACACCGGGCCATCATAAATCATGTCGCAGCCGTAATAGGCCAGCGTGGACGGCCTG
Source organism: Hoeflea marina (assembly GCF_003182275.1). Classification (GTDB taxonomy): domain Bacteria; phylum Pseudomonadota; class Alphaproteobacteria; order Rhizobiales; family Rhizobiaceae; genus Hoeflea; species Hoeflea marina. The sequence goes on along the minus strand of NZ_QGTR01000001.1, from coordinate 819,575 downwards.
AGCGCGTCAAGCGCCCAGTATCCGGCGGTGAATGCCATGGTGCCGCCAGCAAACACGAAGCCGCCGAGACGGTTCTGGGCCGGAACATAGTCGGTGTGGGTGCACAGGCGCTGCGGCGGCGATACGCCGGTCGGCCTTCGCTCTACGGGAAAGTCCTCCGGATGGATCAGCACGTCCCAGTCCGGGCGCACCCTCCATGCGTTGTTGATGGCGACGATCCTTAGATCGGACGTCTTTGGCCACATCGCCGCCTTCGGCGCGGCGGGACTGCTGCCGAGGATGAGAACTATCGGGCCGGTCGCCATGGGTCCTCGCGTCTGGAGAACTGGATCGGCCAAGGATACGGACGCAGCCGCTCCCGGGTCAAGCACAAGGTCACCCGCCATGTCAGCCATCCTCGTCAATCGCCGGGGCGGGTCATGTCGAGCGGGATAACCCAGCGATCGTAATCGGCGGGCTCAATCCCATGGGAGAGCGCAGTGTCGCGCAGGCTGCCTCCGCTCTCGTGCGCAGCCTTGGCGATCTTGGAGGCCTTGTCGTAGCCGATATGTGGCGCAAGGGCGGTGACCAGCATCAGTGAGCGCTGCATCAGCTCGGCGATGCGCTGCCGGTCCGGCTCGATGCCCGAGACACAATGGTCGGCGAAGGAGCGGCTGGCGTCGGCGAGAAGCCGGATCGACTGCAGCACATTGTAGATGATCACCGGCTTGAACACGTTGAGTTCGAAATTGCCCTGGCTGCCGGCCATCGTCACGGTGACGTGGTTGCCAATCACCTGGGTGCAGACCATGGTCACGGCCTCGCACTGGGTCGGGTTGACCTTGCCAGGCATGATCGAGGAACCGGGTTCGTTCTGCGGCAGGACGAGCTCGTAGAGACCCGAGCGCGGGCCGGAGCCGAGGAAGCGGATGTCCTGCGCGATCTTGAACAGGCTGACGGCCACCGTATTGAGTGCGCCGGAGAGCTCGACCAGAGCGTCGTGGGCGGCGATGGCCTCGAACTTGTTGGCGGCACTGGTATAGGGCAGGCCGCTGAGGTCGGCGACATGGGCGGCGAAGCTTTCCGCAAATCCGGCCCGTGTATTGAGTCCGGTGCCGACGGCCGTGGCGCCCTGGGCCAGCGGATAGAGCCGCGGCAGGCAGGCCTCGACACGCTCTATGCCGAGTTCCACCTGCCGGGCGTAGCCGGAGAATTCCTGGCCGAGCGTCAGCGGGGTGGCGTCCTGCAGATGGGTGCGCCCGAGCTTGACGATGTCCTGCCAGGCCTCCGATTTCATCTTCAGATGACCGAGCAGATGGGCAAGCGCGGGAACGAGCCCGCCGCGGATCTCGCCCACTGCCGCGATGTGCATGGCGGTCGGAAAGGTGTCATTGGAGGATTGCGACCTGTTGACGTGGTCGTTGGGGTGGATGAGCGAGCTCTTGCCGAGCTGGCCGCCAAGCATTTCACTGCCGCGGTTGGCGATCACCTCGTTGGCATTCATGTTGGTCTGGGTTCCCGACCCCGTCTGCCAGACCTTGAGCGGGAAATGATCATCGAGCTTGCCGGAGGTCACTTCACGCGCCGCGGCGACGATGGCGTTGCCAATCCTCGCGTCGAGCAGACCCTGCTCCATGTTCGTGAGCGCCGCTGACTGCTTGATCAGGCCGAGCGCATGCACCAGCGGCAACGGCATGGTCTCGGTGCCGATGCGGAAATTGCCGATGCTGCGCTGGGTCTGCGCACCCCAATAGCGGTCGGCGGGCACTTCGATGTCGCCAAAACTGTCGGTTTCGGTGCGGGTGTCGCTCATGGTGTCAGGCTTCCGTACTGGTCTGGGCTGGATCGGGTTCAGGTCATATGAACGGGATCAGGAACCAGATGGCAACCACCATGACCGCAAACACGATCATCGCCTCGCGCCACCACCAGAACGGTCCGCGCACATTGAGCGGCACGTCGCTGCCGGCTTCATCGACGTCGGGATCATCGTGGTTGTGCGGTTCGGTCATCGTGGCGTCCTCTCATGCATCATGTCGTCCACCATAGATGGGGCGCTCCACGCGGAATGCGAGATGCGGTTGCCCACTCGTCCATCATAACACAGTTCGCAGAGCGACCGGCCTAGCGACCCTTCCAGACCGGATCGCGTTTCTCGGCAAAGGCTCGAAACCCTTCCATGTTGTCCTCGGAGCCGTACAGCTCGTCGACAGTCCTGAGCTGGCGCCGGGTGATGCGGTTCATCATGTCCCGGAAATTGCTGTCCTCGGCCTCGCGGACGACCTCCTTGATGGCGGCAAAGACCAGCGGCGGGCCGGATTCGAGCAGGCGGGCCATCTCCCAGGCCTTTTCCATCAAGTCTTCGGCCTTGTGGATGTGGTTGACGAAGCCCCAGCGGTGCGCCTCCTCGGCGTCGAGCCAGCGGCCGGTAAACAGCATCTCCATGGCGACATGGTAGGGAATGCGCTTTGGGAGCTTGATGGACGCCGCGTCGGCCACCGTGCCGGAGCGGATCTCGGGCAGGGCGAAGGTGGCGTGCTCGGCTGCCAGGATGATGTCGCAGGAGAGCGCGATCTCCAGACCGCCGCCGCAGCAGATGCCGTTGACGGCGCAGATCACCGGCTTGTTGAGATGCGGCAGCTCCTGCAGGCCACCGAATCCGCCGACGCCGTAGTCGCCGTCGACGGCGTCGCCGCCGGCCGCCGCCTTCAGGTCCCAGCCGGGGCAGAAGAATTTCTCGCCCGATGCGGTCAGGATGGCGACGCGCAGCTCGGGATTGTCGCGGAAGTCGCGGAAGATTTCGCCCATGATGCGACTGGTGGCCAGATCGATGGCATTGGCCTTGGGTCGGTCGATCATGACTTCGAGGATCTGTCCCTCGATGCGGGTCTTGACGGGTCCTGTCATGGCATTCCTCATTCGCTCAGTCGTATCAGGGCATCGACCGCCACGGCATCGGCCGCCCTGGCGATCAGCGGATTGACGTCAAGCTCGATGAGCCTGTCGGCGTTGGCTTCGGCATAGCGGCATATGGCGTTGACCGCGTCAACGACTGCGCCGATATCGGCGGCAGGCCGTCCGCGATAGCCGGCCAGGACGCGACTGATCTTCAGGCGGGCAAGAGCGGCGCGGATGGCGTCCGGGCTGGCCGGCAGCAGCAGGCTGGCGGTATCGGCGAACAGCTCCGCCATGACGCCGCCGGCCCCCATGGTCAGCTGCAGCATGCCGCTTGATTCCCGGCTGACGCCGACGATGAGTTCCGCGACCGTGCCGGTGATCATCTCCTCGGCGAGATAGCCTGTGGCGACGGCTTCCATGGCAAGCGCCGCAGCCCGCAAGGTCTCTGTGTCGGTGATGTCGAGCACCACGGCGCCGGCTTCGCTCTTGTGGGCGATGCCCAGCCCCTTGAGCACGATGGGGAAGGCCAGCACCTCGGATGCCTCGAGAATGCCTTCGGCAGTGGGCGCGGTGGCCGATTCGGGCATGCGCAGGCCGAAGGGGCCGAGCGCGGCCTTCGAGTCCGCCTCGCTCAACAGAACCGTGCCGGGCAGGGCCGGCGGCGCCAGCAGCACCGGTGCTTGAGCGGCACTGCCGCGCCGGCCCGCGGCAATGGCGGCATCGATTGCGGCCAGGCCTTCTTCCATGCCGTGAATCGTTGCAATGCCGGCGGCCTGAAACGTGGCGGCGAGGTCTTCGGAGAGGTTCTCCGGCAGGCTCGCCAGCACCGCGACCCGCGCCCCTGTCTGGCCTCTGGCGGCGATGATGGCGTCGACGGCACACCGGTAGCCGGAGGGGTCGCAGCGGTCGCCGCGCGGCAGATCCAGCACGAAGACCGCGAGATCGAAAGCGTCAGCCATCACGGCGGCGAAGACCGCAGTCATCTTCGGCACGTCGCCCCAGATGAAGGTGTGGTAGTCAAGCGGATTGGCGATGGTGACGATGGCGCCGAGTTCTGCCCTGAGCGCGCTGCGGCTGGCCGTGGTGAAGTCTCGGAACTCGATGTTCGTGGCCGATGCCATGTCAGCCATCAGGCTGGCTTCGCCGCCCGAGCAACTGACCGAGACCACCGACGGGCCGGGCAGGGGACCGAAGGCATGCATCAGCTTGAGCGTTTCCAGGAACACAGCGATGGAGTGCACCTCGATGATTCCGAGGCGGGCCAGCAGTGCCGAGGACGCCGAGGCGTTGCCGGCCAGCGACGCCGTGTGCGTCATGGTCGCGGCCTGCGCCTTCTCCGACCTGCCGATCTTCAATGCGACCACAGGCTTGCCGAGTGCACGCGCCCTGGCCGCGAAGGCTTCAAGTGCGCGGATGTCGCCAAACCCCTCGAGATAAAGGCCGATGGCGGTGATGCGCGGATCGGCGAGCAGGAAGGAGGCAATGTCGCTGGTGCCGGTCTGGGCCTGGTTGCCGGCGGCGACCACGCAGGCGATCGGCAGGCCGCGCTTCTGCATCGTCATGTTGATGGCGATGTTGGATGATTGCGCGATGATCGCCACGCCGCTGTCGACCGCCGTGCCGCCATGCTGGTCGGGCCACAGCGTGACATTGTCGAGATAATTCAGGAGCCCGTAGCAGTTGGGGCCGAGGATCGGCATGTCGCCGGCGGCCTCGACGAGCCTTTGCTGCAGGTCGCCGCCGCCGGTGCCCTCGGCTTCGCTCTCCAGAAATCCGGAGGCAAAACAGGTGGCGCCGCCCGCACCCATGCGGCTCAGCGCTCGAACCACATCCACCGTGGCGTCGCGGTTGACGCCGATGAAGCTCGCGTCGGGCACGCCGGGCAGGTCATCGACGCTGGCGAAGCACGCGACGCCGAGCACGTCGCGGCGCTTCGGATTGACCGGCCAGATTTCGCCCTGATAACCGGATTTCTGCAGTTGCGCGATGACATTGACGGCCCAGCCACCACCGAAGAGGGCGATCGATTTTGGCTTCATCAGGCGGGAAAGATCGCGGCTCATTCGTCTGCCTTTGTGCGGTCGAGATGTCCGAGATCGCGGTCCGGATCGATGCGGTCACGCACCTTGCCTTTCAGCGTCTTGACGTCGGGAAAGCCGCCGTCGCGCTTGCGGTCCCAGATCCGCTCGCCATCGACGTCGATGGTGAAGATGCCGCCGGTGTCCGGCACCAGCGTCACCGAGCCAAGTTCCTCGGAGAAGGTTGAGAGCAGTTCCTGCGCCATCCAGGCGGCGCGCAGCATCCAGTTGCACTGGCGGCAATAGGTGATCGCGATGGCCGGTTTCATGGGCGTGGTGATCCTTGGTGCATGGGTGGTCGCCTAGGCGCCGAACGATCTGAGCAGCGAGCGGCTGATGATATGGCGCTGGATCTCCGACGTTCCCTCCCAGATCCGCTCGATGCGGGCGTCGCGCCAGATCCGCTCCAGCGGCAGTTCGCTCATTAGCCCCATGCCGCCATGGATCTGGATCGCCTCGTCGGCGACCATGGCCAGCATCTCGGTGGCCTTGAGCTTGGCCATCGCCATGTCGGCGTCGGACGCCGTGCCCTGGTCGAATTTCCAGCCAGCCTCGAGGATCATCAGTTCGGCCGCCTTCATTTCGGTCGCCATGTCGGCAAGCTTGAAGGAGACGCCCTGGAACTTGCCGATCGGCTGGCCGAACTGCTCCCGCGTCGCCGCCCATTCGACAGAATGGGCGAATGCGCGCTCGGCGCGGCCGAGGCATGTGGCGCCGACCTGCAGGCGTGTCGCGCCAAGCCAGGTGTTTGCCACTTCGAAACCCTTGTGCACCTCGCCGAGCACGTTTTCGGCCGGGATCCGGCAGTTGTCGAACTCCAGGATGGCGTTGGTGTAGCCGCGATGCGAGACATTGGAGTAGCCGTCCCGGACCGCGAATCCCGGGGTGCCCTTGTCGACGAAGAAAGCGGTGATCAGCTTCTTCTTTCCGCGCGGCGTGTCTTCCTCCCCGGTGGCCATGAAGCAGATGGCAAAGCCGGCGATGTCGGCATGGGAGATGAAGTGCTTGGTGCCGTTGAGCACCCAGTCGCTGCCGTCCTGTTTCGCCGTGGCCTTCATGCCGCGCAGGTCCGAGCCCGCCCCGGGTTCGGTCATCGCCAGGCAATCCCAGGTCTCGCCGCGCACGCAGGGGTCGAGATAGCGGGAGCGCTGCTCCGGCGTGCCGGCGCAGAGGATGTTGGAGGGCCGCGCCACGGCAGTCCAGTGCAGCGCGTAGTTGGCCTTGCCCAGTTCCTTCTCGTAGAGCAGCCAGGTCGGCGTATCGAGGCCGCCACCGCCGAACTCCTCAGGGATGTTGGCGGCATACAGGCCGGCGGCGATCGCCTTCTTCTGGATTTCTCGCACCAGCTCGATGTCGAGGTGACCGGTGCGCTCGACCTCGGCCTCGTACGGGTAGAGCTCCTTCTCGACAAAGGCCCGGGTGGTCTCGACGATCATAGCCTGTTCTTCGCTCAGTCCGAACTGCATGGCGGGCTCCTCAGCGTTTCTGGCCGACGGCGCGGCCGAGACCTTCCGGCGCGGCTAGGGCGGCGTGGGCGGCGGCGATCGGTTCCAGCTTCGCCAGGATCTCGGCGGCCGGATCGCAGGCGGCGCGGGATTTGAGCGAGACATGCAGCAGCATGTGCTCCCCGGTGGCGAGCAGCGTGCCGTCGCGGTGGAACAGTTCGTGGAACAGATGCAGCTTCTTGCCCTTGCCCTCGATCACCCGGGTCTTTACCTCGACCGGCTCGTTGGCCTTGACCTCGGCCAGATGGCGGATATGGGTCTCGACGGTGAAATAGGAGCCGCCCTCGGCGATGTAGGCGGCGTCGACGCCGATCATGCGCATGAAGGCGTCGCTGGCGTCGGCGAAGCACTGCAGGTAGCGGGCCTCGTTCATGTGGTTGTTGTAGTCGGTCCAGTCGACCGGGATCGTGCGTTCCATGGTCCTGATCGGTCTGGAGACATCGATGTCGCCTGTCGATTTCGCGCCGGCGTCGAAGAGCTTCTTCTCGTAGGCGGCGAGCACCTGGCCCGCTCCCCAGTCATTGACCTTCAGCGCCTGCTGGATGGCGACCAGATTGTCGTCGCGGATGCGTTCGAGTTCGCGGATCGAATGGTGGCCGGACTGGGCGTCGGACTGCTCGGTGATCAGGTCGACCAGTTCGTCGTTGAATTCGGGCACATCCATCAGATGCGTCCAGGGCCATGTCAGGCAGGGGCCGAACTGGGCCATGAAATGGCGCATGCCGGCCTCGCCACCGGCGACGCGGTAGGTCTCGAACACGCCCATCTGGGCGTAGCGCAGGCCGAAGCCGTAGCGGACGATGTCGTCGAGCTCCTGCGTCGTGCAGATGCCGTCCTTGATCAGCCACAGCGATTCCCGCCAGATCGATTCCAGCAGCCGGTCGGCGACGAAGGCCTCGATTTCCTTCTTCACATGGATCGGCTTCATGCCGATGCCGGCATAGAACTCCATGGCGCGCGCGATCATCGCTGCGTCGGTCGCCCTGCCGCCGACGATCTCGACCACCGGCAGGAGGTAGACCGGGTTGAACGGGTGGGCGACGATCAGCCGGCCTGGCGTTTCCATCTTCGCCTGCAGGTCGGTGGGCATGATGCCGGACGTGGAGGAGGCGATCAGCGCGTCCTTCGATGCCGACTTCTCGATCTCGGCATAGACCGACTGCTTGATGTCCAGTCGTTCCGGAACAGATTCGACGATCAGCTGCGCACCGTCGACCGCCTCGGCGATCGAACCGGTGAAGCGCACCGAGCCCTTCCTCAGCCGGGCGGCCATGGTGAGCCTGGCATAGGCGCGGTCGGCATTGTCGAGCACCGCCTGCATCTTGGCCTCGGCGTCCTTCGCCGGGTCGAAGATGGTGATGTCGATGCCGTTCTCGATCAGGCGCGCGGCCCAGCCGGCGCCGATGACGCCGCCGCCGATAATGGCTGCATGAGAGATCATTTCGGCATCCTCTTGGTGAGATTGAGCTTTTCGCGGACTTCGGCCGGTCCCATGACGCGGGCGCCGAGGCCCTCGATGATCTTGACGGCGTGGGAGACGAGTTCAGCGTTGGTGGCGAGGTTGCCCTTGCCGAGCCAGAGATTGTCCTCAAGCCCGACGCGGACATTGCCGCCGGCGAGCACGGAGGCCGCGACATAGGGCATCTGGTGACGGCCGAGCGCGAAGGCCGACCAGTTCCAGTCGGCCGGCACATTGTTGACCATGGCCATGAAGGTGTTGAGATCGTCCGGTGCGCCCCAGGGCACGCCCATGCAGAGCTGCACCAGCGCGTCGGGCTTGAGCACGCCTTCGCTGACCAGCTGCTTGGCAAACCAGAGATGGCCGGTGTCGAAGGCCTCGATCTCGGGCTTGACGCCGAGTTCGGTCATCATGCCGCCCATGGCGCGGAGCATGCCCGGCGTGTTGGTCATGACATAGTCGGCCTCGGCGAAGTTCATCGTGCCGCAATCGAGCGTGCAGATTTCCGGCAGACACTCGGCGACATGGGCGACACGTTCGGTGGCGCCCGCCATGTCGGTGCCCTTGGCGTTGAGCGGCAGCGGAGATTCGGTCGAGCCGAAGATCATGTCGCCGCCCATGCCGGCGGTCAGGTTGAGAACGACGTCGACATCTGCGGCGCGAATGCGGTCGGTGACCTCGCGGTAGAGCGAGACGTCGCGGCGCGGCGCGCCGGTCTCGGGATCGCGCACGTGGCAGTGGACGATTGCCGCGCCTGCCTTGGCGGCGGCAATGGCGCTTTCCGCGATCTGCTCGGGCGAGCGCGGCACGTGCGGCGAGCGGTCCTGGGTGCCGCCGGAGCCGGTGACGGCGCAGGTGATGAAGACATCGCGGTTCATGGTCAGTGGCATATCGTCATTTCTCCTCGTTCTTGGCCGGGATGATGCGCCACTTGCAGGCGATTGTTTTTCGATTTACGCAAGGGGGATGACAGATTACGCAGTACCCATGGAGGACGGATCCCGGCCGCTGAGCGTCGACATCCTGGTCCTGTCGGGATCGTCGCTGATGACGGCCGCCTGCGCGGGCGATCCGCTCAGGGCGGCGAACCGGGTCAGCGGCCGAAAGCTGTTCGACTGGCGCTATGTCTCGCTGGACGGGCGCAACCCGGTCACCACTGCCGGGGGGGAATGGCCGGTGTCGGGACGCTTCGACCCGGGCCTGAAACGCGACGTGCTCGCCATCGTCTCGGGATTTCACACCGCCGAGATGCAGGACCGGCGGGTGATCTCGCGCATCTTCCAGGCCGCCAAGAATGCGCGGTCCACCATCGGGGTGGAATCGGGTGCCTGGATGATGGCGCGCGCCGGCCTGCTCGACGGCCGCAACGCCACCACCCACTGGGAGGATTTCGAGGAGTTCGCCGCGGCGTTTCCGCTCGTCAATCTCAGGCCCGACCGCTACGTCACCGATGGCCGCTATGTCACCACCTCCGGCGCCTCGCCGACCTTCGACATGATGATCGATCTCGTGCGCCGCCATGCCGGCCTGTCGACCGCGCTCGATGTCGCCAGCGTCTTCGTCTACGAGGCGGCGCGCGGCGCCTCCGACGTGCAGTCGGTCATCTCCTTCGGCCCGGGCAACAGCCACGATCCGCGCGTGGTCAAGGCCATCCGCGCCATGGAGATGTGCATCGACGCGCCCGTGACCATCGCGGCGATCGCCAAACGGATATCGCTGTCGGTGCGCGGACTGGAGCAATTGTTCACGCGCGAGGTCGGCAGCACGCCGGGGGCGTATTTCCTTGTCCTGCGGCTGAATGCGGCACGGCGGCTGGTGCTCGACACGTCGCTCAGGATGACCGACATCGCCCTGCGGACAGGGTTTTCATCCGAGGCGGCGTTCTCCCGCGCCTTCAAGCGGGAGTTCGGCGCAGCACCTGCGCATTACCGGGCGCAGCCGCCGAACCGTTGAGCCTCAACGGAAGGTTAGGTCGAATGAGCCGCCCGCCAGGCCTCGATCCGGGCGATCCAATCGGTGCCGATCTGCCAGAGTCTGAGCACGTCGACGGCGTCCTCGGCGTCAAGCCTGGAGGAGATGCGGTAGACCTCCAGCACCTCGGCCGGCATCTCGCCGCGCTGGTAGAAATACATCGCCGCAGCATAGCGGGCGCGGCCGGACCATTCTCCGCCGGGCGGTGTCGCCACCAGATCCATCTGCCGTCGTGTCTCCGCGTCCATTTCCGGATCGGCTGCCATGGCTCAGAAGCGCGCCGGCGGATTGGCCGAGCGCCGCGCCAGCTTGACGAAGGGGCGCTCGACGACGCGGGCGCGCTTCATCATCTTGTGGTATTTGAGCTCGCGAAGCGCGTAGATCTCGACCCAGAGATCGTCGAGGATTTCCGATCCGTAGGGCCGCTCGAGGCTGGCGATGGCGATGTTGCGCTTGGCCGTCGGCGACCAGATGGCCGCCGAGATCAGCCCCACCTCGCGCTTGTTGCCGTGATAGACGATTGCCGCCTCGGCCGGCGTATTGTCGTCGATCTCCAGCCCCACGAGCACGTGCTTCAGCGTCCCGTTCTTGCGGGCGGCGAGAATGGCGCTGCGGCCGTTGAACTGGACCTTGTCGACATCGACCAGCCAGTCGAGGCCGATCTCGTCGGGCATGCGCACCCGGTCGGCGCGCAGGGCCGTCTCGGCAGTGACGAAATCGCCGTTGGCGACGATGAAGCCGGCCTCGATGCGCGCCCGGTTGAGGGCATTGTAGCCGATGGCGTTGAGCCCGTGCAGCCGGCCTGCCTCCCAGAGCCTGTCCCAGAGGCTCAGCGCCGCCGTCGCCGGGACGAACAGCTCGTAGCCGAGATCGCCGGTGAAGCCGGTGCGCGAGATCATCACCTTGCCGCCATCATGGTCGAATTCCGCCAGCTGGAACGGGCGCAGCGCCTCGACGCCATCAAAACCCGCCTTGGACAGCACGGCGAAGCTGGTCGGCCCCTGCAGCGCCAGTCCGGCGATCTCCTGGGTTTCCTCGCGGATCGCGACGTCCATGCCGCGGGCGGTGTCGAGAAGCCAGGGCAGGTGCCTCTCCTGGCAGCAGAGCCGGAAGTCTGCCGCGCCAAGCCGGAACAGTGTGCCGTCGTCGAGCACATGGCCCTCGTCGTCGCACCAGGCGGTGTATTGCACCCGGCCGACCTTCTGCTTGCTCACGTCGCGGACGGTGAGCCGGTTGAGGCATCGCTCGGCATCCGGGCCGGTGATGCGGTATTTGATCATCGGCGAGATGTCGAACAGCGCCGCCGTCGAGCGGATGGCGAAATATTCGAGCTCCTCGTCGAACACCGAATGCGCCACGAGCATGCCTGCCCACCCGTACCAGGACTGGGTCTCGACCAGCGGCGCCAGGCGGGGGTGGAACGGCGTCGGCATCAGCAGCGTGCGAAAATGCTCCTGCTCGGCCTTGCGGATCGGATCGAGGGTCATCGGCTGCCTCCTGCGAGGATGTGGCGGGCGGACAGCAGGCCCGGCAGGCCGGAAATGCCGCCGCCGGGATGCGAACCGGCGCTGGCGAGATACAGGCCTTCGAGCGGTGTCGAATAGCCCGCGGCGGCATGCACCGGACGGTTGAACAGCAACTGGTCGGGCTGCATTTCGCCGTGGCTCCAATGGCCGCCGGGCATGCGGTAGCGGGTCTCGATGTCGGCGGGCGTCAGCAGTTCGGCATGCTCGACGCTTGCACGCAGGCCGGGGGCGTGGCGCTCAAGGCCATCGAGCACGATCTCGAGGAATTTCGGCTTGCCGGATTCCCAGCCTTCGCGCAGGGCATAGGGCGCAAACTGCACCATGGCAGAGAGCGTGCAGCCGGTGTCGGCGAGCTTCGGGTCCGACAGCGAGGGCAGGGTGATCTCCATCACCGGGTCCGGCGAATATTCGCCGTATTTCGATGGGTTGAACGCCGTTTCGACATGGTTCATCGAGCGCGCGATCACCAGCCGGCCCTTGTGGTCGGCCTCCGAAAGGCCCTGGAACTGCGGCACTTTGTCGAGCGCCAGGTTGAGTTTGGCGACGTCGCCGTTCGATCGGATATGGCCGATCGCGCGGGAGAGACCGGTCTGCGTATCGGCGGGATCGACGAGATGGTGGAAGGTCGTGCGCGGATGGATGGCAGAGAGGATGGTCGATGCCATCAGGATTTCGCCATCTTCCAGCTCCACGCCGCCGGCAAGGCCGCGATTGGCGATGATGCGACGAACGGGAGAGGCAGTGCGGATGGTGGCGCCGGCGGCCGTGGCCGCCTCGGCGAAGGCTTGCGCCACGGCACCCATGCCGCCCCGGGGCAGGAACTGGCCGCCGCTGGCACCTAAGGCCTCGCCAGTGAGACGATAATAAAGCCCCATCAGCGATGTCGGCGAACGCGGTCCCAGATGCAGGCCGAGCGTCGCGTCGAAGGCGAGGAGGCCCTTGAGCCGGTCGTCGGTCAGGAACTCGTCGGATATGTCGGCGACATTCATCAGCAACATGCGCAGCACGTCGCGGGCTTCCTCGCGACCCTGGCTCAGCAGCTTCAACCCGGTGGCGGCATGTGCCGCCAGATCCTTGAGGCTGGTGTTGCCGAGCTCGGGCGGCGGCTTCTTCATGAAGCGCCTGAGCAGACCTGCGTGGAAGAGGAGCTTCTTGCGCAGCGCGGCGAAGGCGGCTGCCTCCTCCTTGCCGACACCGTCAATGCTCTCGCCATAGGCGCCGCGCAGCACGATGGCTTCGGATGTCTCCGACAGGATCGCCGTCGGCATGGCGGTGGCCTCAAAGCCCGAGGTGTCAAGGCCGATTGCCTTGACCACGTCCGGATCGAGCCGGTTGATGATATGGGCGAGGCCGCTGGTGCGGAAGCCGGGAGCGAATTCGACCGTGCTTGCGCCGCCGCCGACCGTGTCGGCGGCTTCGAGCAGCAGAACCTTGCGGCCGGCCTTTGCAAGCGTTGCCGCCGCGGTGAGGCCGTTGTGGCCGCCGCCGATGATGATGGCATCAAAGGACATCGTGGGCCTCCCGCATCTGCGCCGGTTTCATCTTCGCGTCGCGCAAAATTTCGGCCGCGGCGTTGCGCCCCGGTGCCCCCATGACGCCGCCGCCGGGATGGGTCGAGGAGCCGCAGATATAGAGCCCGTCGATCGGGCTTCGGTATTGCGCGTAGCCGGGCACAGGACGGTTGAACAGCAGCTGGTCGAAGGTCAGTTCGCCCTGGAAGATGTTGCCTTCGGTGAGGCCGACTTCGGCTTCGAGTTCGCGCGGCGTGCGCACCTCCATGTGGCGGATGCGGTCGCGGAAACCCGGCGAGTAGTCCGAGATCTGGCTCACCACCGTCTCGGCGAATGCGTCGCGGTCGGCGTCGGTCCAGTCGCGGCCCTCCACCTGCGGCGGGCAATATTGCACGAAGCAGCTCATGAAGTGCTTGCCGGGCGGCGCCATGGTCGGGTCGAGCGTGGTGGGGATCATCATGTCGATGAACGGGTCGGCCGACCAACGCCCGGCCTTCCAATCGTCGTAGCCGCGCTCCATGCGCTCGAGATCGTCGGTGAAATGCATGTCGCCGCGCAGGCAGCGGGAATCCTTCGGCAGGGCAGGGAACTCCGGCAGGCTGTCGAGCGCGATGTTGAGCTTGCCCGAGGAGCCGCGCATCTTGAAATGCCTGACCCGGTGGACGAAGCGATCGGGCAGGTCCTTCTCGTCGACGAGCTTGAGGAAGGTGCGCTTGACGTCGGCATTGGAGACCACACGATCGGCATGCACCTCGTCGCCATTGGCGAGCGCCACGCCGATGGCACGTCCGTTGCGGGTGATGACCTTGTCGACCTCGGAACCGGTGAGGATCGTGCCGCCCACCGACTGGAACGAGGCCGCCAGCGCCTTGGTGACGGCACCCATGCCGCCTCTTGCATAGCCCCAGGCGCCGACCGAGCCGTCCACCTCGCCCATGTAGTGGTGCAGCAGCACATAGGCGGTGCCCGGCGATTTCGGGCCCAGCGCGGTGCCGATGATGCCGGAGATCGCCAGCGACGCCTTGATGACCGGGCTTTCGAAATACTCGTCGAGATAGTCCGAGATCGACATGGTCCAGAAGCGCATCATCGCCGCCATGTCGGCAGCCCCCATGTCGCCGAACTTGCGGGCGAGATAGACGAGTTCGGAAATGTCGCGCGGCCTGAAGCTGAACGGATCGGGTGCGGTGCGCATCAACAGCGGCTGGATGAAGCGGCACTGGCGGGTGACGTCGCGCGAATAGCGGTCATAGGCCTCGGCGTCGCGGGGCGAGAAGCGGGCGAACTCGCGCCGGTGCGATTCGTGATCGCGGTAGGTGCCGAGGTAATCGCCATTGCGGGCGAACACCGCGCCGCCGTCATAGGAGATGATCTGCAGGCCGTGTCTGGGCAGTTCCAGGTCGCGCATGATCTCGGGTCGGAACAGCGAACAGACATAGGAGCAGTTGGAATAGAGAAAGCCTTCGGTGAGTTCCCGGCTGGTGGCCGCGCCGCCGACCCAGTCGTTCTTTTCCAGCACCACGACTTTCAGCCCGGCTCGCTGCAGATATCCCGCCGCGACGAGGCCATTGTGGCCGCCGCCGATCATGATCACGTCATATTTTTGCATCTCACGTCCTTCGGTTCTCCGAAAAAATGACATGGAATGCAGCCACTTGTCCATCCATATTGAATGATTGTTCAGCAAGTATGTTGCAATGGGCTGATACTTCTGTAGGATTTTGGCTGTCGCCGCCATGGTGCGGCAATGGAGCGGAGCAGGCATGCAGCCGGCAGAGTCGGGACCAGAACCGGAATATGACGACACGGCGATCCGCTTCCTGGAAGTGCTGTGGGGCGAGGGCTATCTGTCGCCGGGCGGACCGGATGAAGTCGACCGGGTTCTGGCCGGGCTGAACCTCTCCGGACTGGATGTGCTCGACATCGGCTGCGGCACCGGGGGGATCACTCTGCATATCGCCCGCAAGCACCAACCGCGGCACGTCACCGGCTTCGACGTCGAGGTGCCTGTCATCGAGGCGGCGCGGCGGCGGGCGGATGCCGATGGATTGTCCGACCGGGTCGGCTTCGTGCAGTCGGCCCCGGGACCGCTGCCCTTTGCCGACGCTTCGTTGGATCTGGTGTTTTCCAAGGATGCCCTGATCCATGTCGCCGACAAGGAGGCGGTGTTCGCCGACATCTTCCGGGTTCTGCGTCCCGGCGGCATCTTTGCAGCGTCGGACTGGCTTCGCTCAGACGACGGGCCGCTGTCGGCGGAGATGGTATCCTATATCAAGGCGGAAGGGCTGAGCTTCGGTATGGCTTCTCCGGCCCGCTACCAGTCGGCCATGCGGCGGGCAGGATTTGTCGGCGTGACCACGGTCAATCGCAATCTTTGGTACCGCGACGTGGCGCGCGGTGAACTCGAACGGCTCAAGGGGCCGTTGCGCCAGACGGCGGTCGACGCCGTCGGCGAGGCCTATGTGGCCAAGAACATTGCCACATGGACGGCCATGCAGAAAGTGCTAGACAGCGGTGAGCACTGCCCGACGCATCTGCGCGGGCATAAACCGCAGGCGGTGGCGTCATGATCGCCGCGGCCTTTCCCAGGGACGAATTGATGAGCGATACAGCACGACCACGCGCCACGCAGGCCGACGGCAGCCAGAAGGGCCGCAAGGCATCGAAGGAAACCCGCCGCCAGCAGCTGATCGAGGCGACGATCGACAGCCTTGCCAAGCGCGGCTACTCGGAAACCACGCTGGCAGACATCGCCGATGGCGCAGAGATGTCGCGCGGCATCGTCAACTTCCATTTCGAGAGCAAGGAAAAGCTGCTCGTTGCCACGCTGCAATTCATGACCGAGGAATATGCCGGGCATTGGGAGGCGACACTTGAGAAAGCGGGTGTCCGCCCGTCCGACCAGCTGCAAGCGCTGGTGGCGGCCGACTTCGACCGCAAGATCTGCACGCGACGCAAGCTCGCCGCCTGGTGCGCCTTCTGGGGCGAGGCGAAGTCACGCCCGACCTACAAGGCGCTCTGCGGCGCCCAGGACAGAACCTACCAGGTTACCATGCAGTCCATCGTCGAGATCTTGAAGCAGGAAGGCGGCTACAGCTACGATTCGGCCGCACTGACGCTGGCGATGTGCGCCATGCTCGAGGGCCTGTGGTTCCGTCTGATGATGGACGACGGCCTGACCCGCGAAGCGGCGCATCAGAGCGCCGGCAGTTTTCTCGCTTCGGTTTTCCCGAAGCATTTCGCCGAAACGGCGCCCACTCAGGAGCGTCCGACCTAATCAAGGAGAACAGTCATGATGAAACGATCCCATGTCCGATATGCAGCAGCCCTGGCGCTTTTGGCCAGCACAGCGGTGGCCCGCGCCGATGGATTGACGGTGTTCGACTGGGCCGGATACGAGGACCCGGCGTTTCATCCGGCCTATGTCGAGAAACATGGCGGTTCGCCCGACTTCTCCTTCTTCGGCGATGAGGACGAGGCTTTCCAGAAGCTGACTTCGGGCTACAAGGCGGATGTGGCGCATCCGTGTTCGCAATCGGTGACCAAGTGGCGCGACGCAGGCCTGCTGAAGCCGCTCGACACGGCCAAACTCACCAACTGGAACGACACCATGCCGGGGTTCCAGGCCATGAAGGACCTGATGACGTCGGCCGACGGCACCGCCTGGTTCATCCCCTTCGAGTGGGGCAACACGGTGCTCACCTACCGCGCCGACAAGATCAAGCCGGAAGAGGTGACATCGCTCAAGGCCTTTGCCGATCCGAAGTTCAAGGATCGTGTTTCCATCGGTGACAATGTCGATGACGCCTATGCGCTGGCAAGCCTGGTGATGGGGCTCAAGGACTGGTCGGCGATGACCGACGAACAGTTCAAGGCGGCCTCCGCCTTCCTGCGCGAGGTGCACAAGAACGTCCGGATGTACTGGACCGACAACACGGACATCAGCGGCGCCATGGCGAGCGGCGAAGTCGATCTGGCCTGGGCCTGGAACGAGACGGTGACCACGCTCAAGGGCGACAATGTGGATGCCGCCATCAACCGCGACACCAGCGAAGGCCTGTCGACCTGGGTCTGCGGCTATGTTGCGCTCAAGTCAGGCACCGGCGACGAAGCCAAGATGTATGACTATCTCAACGCGGTGACCGATCCGGCGGTTTCGCCATACCTGGTGGATTCCTGGGGCTACGGCCACGGCAACGGCAAGGGCATGGCCTCGGTGGCGCCAGATGTGCTGGCGGCGGCCGGCTATGACAATCTGGACAAGTTCACCGCCAACACCCTGTTCCAGTCACCGGTTCCGGTCGAATTGAAGCAGAAGATGATCGCCGAATTCGAGAAGATCAAGGCCGGCTACTAAGCGGCCGTACGTGGCGGCAGAACATAATTCTGTCGGACAACGAAAGGGCGCCTGGCGGGGCGCCCTTTTTTTGCTGAGAGGCCGTCCGAGAATTCGCCCTCAGGCAGCCGACAAGAGGCCAAAGGCTTGCAGGATGCGCGTTGCATTCTCCTCCGGGGTGGCAGCATCGATTTCCAGATCGTAAGTTCTGCCGACATGAACACGCTCGAACTGCCATCGGGCAAGGCCAATCTCTCTGTCGCCGCGCATTCTTTCGCGCTCCTCGAGAATGGACAGAGGAGCAAATATACCAACTATTTTTACGTTGTAGCCCGACAACAGCTTGCGATACTCCGCCTCGATACCGCGCCCGATCATGACTTCATCGACGATGAGGTGATTGCCTTGGGCAGCCATGGCAGCAACGGCATGACGCATGCCTGCCAGTGTTCGCTTCAGTACATGGCCTACGCGAAGGGCAATGGCGGGCTCTCGTCCGCCTACATTTTCGGAAACGAGGCCGTCGGGGTGGCCGAACAGATGCTCCGGCATCATTTCTACAAAGGTGTCCATCGATACATGGAGCATGGGCACGCGAGCAATTGCCTGCATGGCGCGTGCCGTTGAACTTTTGCCGACGCTGCCTGCCCCGTTGAGTATGATTACGTGAGAGAGCCCGGGAGGATTTTCGTCGTGTCCGCCTATCATGGACGGAAGCTAACGCAGCAGATGTTCATTGTCACGGATGGTCGGGTTGCAAATAGCGCTTCCATTCAGGCCTCGGATGCCTTTTTTTGAATCATCGTCGACCCAATCGATCAACTTAATCTCGAAAGCTCCGAGGTTTTCTGCTGCATGGAGGGTGGGTTCAGCGAAGGTCGGACATCAGCACCAGGGCATCCGGATCGTAGGCAAGGCGGATTTCGGCTCCGACCAGCAGGCCGTCGGCGCCGAAATTGTTGGTCTCGACAATGGACAGCGGCGCATCGAGGCCTTCGACCCTGACCGCGAGGCTGGTGGTCTCTCCGAAGTAGGCGCGGCTGGCCACCGTGCCGGTGATCTCGTGCTCGGCGCGCTCGTCGTCCCAGAGGACGCGCAGCCGTTCGGGGCGGATGCCGACGGTGGCGCGGCCGCCGGCCGCCGCAAACCCGGCAGGCTTGGCCAGCGTCAACCGGCCGAAGCGCTCGGTTTCGACGGTGAGACGTTCGCCAGTCTCGTCGAGAATGCGGCTGTCGAGGAAATTCATTCCGCCGAGAAAATCTGCGACCTGCCGGGTGACCGGGTGCTGGTAGAGCTGCATCGGCGTGTCCATCTGCGCGATGCGGCCGTTGAACATGACGGCGACCCGGTCAGACAGCGCCAGCGCCTCGTACTGGTCATGGGTGACGAGCACGAAGGTGATTCCGACCTGCTGCTGGAGGGCGCGCAGTTCGGCCTGCATCTCCTCGCGCAGCTTCTTGTCGAGCGCCGAGAGCGGCTCGTCCAGCAGCAGCACCTTGGGGCGCATGACCAGGGCGCGGGCGAGCGCCACCCGCTGGCGCTGACCTCCGGAGAGCTCATTGGCCCTGCGGCGGCCGAGATCGGGCAGTTGCACCATGTCCAGCGCCTCCTGCACCAGCCGTGCCTCCTCGGCGCGGCTGAGCCTGAGCCGCTTGAGGCCGTAGCCGACATTTTCCGCGACATCGAGATGCGGAAAGATGGCGTAGTTCTGGAACACCATGTTGGTCGGACGCTGATTGGCCTTCAGCCCCGTGCTAGCCTTGCCGTCAATGGCGATGGTTCCGGCGGTCGGGGCATTGAAGCCGGCGATGAGCCTGAGCAGCGTGGTCTTGCCGCAGCCGGAGGGGCCGAGCAGCGAGAAGAATTCGCCTTCCCGGATGGTCAGCGACACATCGTCGAGCGCCAGGAACTCGCCATAGGCCTTCGACAGGCCCTCGATCCGGATCATCGGCTCATCGGTCATGACTTGGATTCCCTGGCTTGGAGGCGGCGTTCGGCATTGCGGCGGAACAGTTCGGCGGCGGAGAGCAGAAGCACCGAGGCGACCATCATGATCGATCCCAGTGCCAGAACCTCGGGCAGCTTGGCGGCGAAGCGCAACTGGCCCCAGATATAGACCGGCAGGGTCGGCGACGTGCCGGAGAGGAAGAAGGCGAGGATGAACTCGTCAAGCGAGACGGTGAAGCTGACCAGCAGGCTGGCGAGAATTGCCGGCGCGACCACCGGAAGCGTCACCCTGCGGAACGTGCCGAAGGCGGTCTCGCCAAGATCCAGCGATGCCTCCTCGAGGCTGCGGTCGAAGCCATCGAAACCCGCCATCAGCACCGACATCGAATAGGGCAGGCAGAAGACGATCTGGCCGAGAACGATGGTCAGGAGTGACAGCTGCAGACCCAGTTGCAGCACCACGATGAGCAGCGAGACGGCGACGATGATCTCGGGCAGGAACAGCGGCGCCATGATCAGCCCGGTGGCCGGGCGCTGGCCGCGGAAGCGGTAGCGGGTGACCGCGCGGGCGGCGCAGATGGCAAGCAGCGTGGTGATGATCGAGACCGTGAGCCCGACGACGAGACTGTTCCAGGCGGCCCCCAGCATGACGTCATTGCCGGCGAGCGCGGTGTACCATCGGGTTGTGAAGCCCGTGAGGGGGAAGCTGGCGGTGGCCGCGTCGTTGAAGGAGAACAGCGGCAAGAGCAGGATGGGGAAATACAGGAACACCATGAACAGCGTCAGATAGACCGGCAGCCAGCGGACTCGGGAGAGGATGGCCGTCATCGCACCGACCTGACAAGCGCGCGGAAGCCGAGCACGATCATGCCGGCTGCGGCGGAGACCAGCACCATGGTGGTGACCGACAGCGCCGCACCGAGCGGCCAGTTGGCGGCGCGGCCGAAATTGACCTGGATGGCGGTGGCGATCATCACCCCGTCCTTGCCGCCGACGAGCTTCGGCGTGACATAGTCGCCGACCGTCGGAATCATGACGATGAGGAAGGCCGAGATCACGCCAGGGAGTGACAACGGCAGCACCACCCGGATCAGACTCTGCAGCGCGGTGTCACCGAGATCGCGGCCGGCCTCGATCAGCGAGCGGTCTATCTTTTCCAGCGACACATAGATCGGCAGGATGGCGAAGGCCACCCAGCTGTGCACCAGGGTGATCACCACGGCATTGGAATTGTAGAGCAGCGAGGTGATCGGTTCGTGGATCAGCCCGGAAGCCATCAGGCCGGTGTTCAGCACGCCCTCATAGCCGAGGATCACCTTCCAGGACAGAACCCGGAGCAGGTAGCTGGTGAGAAATGGGATCGTGACCAGGAACAGCCAGAGGTTCTTGTTCCGGCCGCCATGGAAGGAGATGTACCAGGCGATCGGATAGGCCATCAGCACGGTCGTGACGCTGACCACCAGCGAGATCGACAGCGAGCGCAGGAAGAGGTCGCGATAGATCGGCTGGAACAGCGCCTCCTGGTAGTTCTTCAGCGTGAAGGTGCGGTCGATCGTCAGGTAATCCTGGGACCAGAAGCTGTAGAGAATGACGATCATCACCGGCAGCAGCAACAGCGCTATTGCATAGAGGAGAGTGGGGGAGATGAGCGCCAGTCCGCGGGCCTCGTCGCTCTCGCGCCAGCGCCGGGACTGCGCCGCCGGGACCGTGGCGCCGGCCGTCATGGCCGGGCACCCGTCGAATCGGCCCAAGTCTGAAGATGCGGCATGCGCAAAGGCGGTGCTCCGTCGGCAATGAGGCATCAGCGTTGTCCAATGATGACAACAGTTTGACGATCAAATCAAGCGAAACTTCCAGATTTTGATTGAACGGATATTCAATACGGATATATTTAGATATGAAAAAACATCGGGTTGTTTCGAGACCCGATCCAGAAAAACACACGGAGATACGGCATGACAGCCCATTCGCCCAAGCCGGCCGACCACCAGACTTCCGCCAGACCGAAGCTTGACGCAGCGCGCGTCGATCGGCAACGGCCGCTGGTGCAGCCATGGCCGCAGGCCGGCAGCATCGGCACCACGCTCCTCGGCCCGATCGGCTCCGGCGACGGCATCTACGTCACCGACGAGGCGGGCCGCAAGCTGATGGACGGGCCGGCGGGCATGTGGTGCGTCAATGTCGGTCACCGCCGCGCCGAACTCGCCGACGCGATGCGCGACCAGGCGATGGCACTGTCCTACAGTTCGCCCTGGTACACCACCAGTGCGCCGTCGCTGCAGCTGGCGGAACGGCTGGCGGCGCACGCGCCCGGCGATCTCGATCATGTCTTTTTCACCACCGGCGGCTCGTCGGCAGTGGAAACGGCCCTGCGCTTCATGCAGTTTTCCAACAATGTCCGGGGCCGGCCGGAGAAGAAGATCATCGTCTCGCGCCAGGGCGCCTATCACGGCTCGACCTACCTGTCGGCGTCTCTCAACGGACGGCCACGCGACCTCAACTGGATGGACAGTCTGTCCGACAAGGTGGTGATGCTGTCGTGCCCCAATCCGTTCCAGCGTCCCTCCGGCATGGACGAGGCGCAGTTCGCCGATTTCCTGGTCGATGAGTTCCGCCAGGTGATCGAGCGGGTCGGCGCCGAGAACATCGGCGCCCATGTGGCCGAGCCGATCATGGCCTCGGGCGGCGTCATCGTGCCGCCGGCCGGCTATGTCAAACGCATGTTCGAGCTCTGCCGCGCCAACGACATTCTCTACATCGCCGACGAGGTGGTGACAGCCTTCGGACGGCTCGGTCATGTGTTCGCCTCGAAGGACGTCTTCGGCATCGAGCCGGACATGATCACCTTCGCCAAAGGGGTTACCTCGGGCTATTTTCCGCTCGGCGGTGTGATGATCTCGGCGCGTCTGCTGGAGGAACTCCGCCGCTCCAACCATCCCGAGGCGATGTTTGCCCACGGGCTGACCTATTCCAGTCATCCGATCGGCTGCGCGGTGGCATTGAAGAATCTCGACATTCTGGAGGACGGTCTGCTGGAGCATGCACGGGCGATTTCGCCCTATTTCCAGAAGAGCCTGAAGACGCTGGAGGAACTGCCGCTGGTCGGCGAAGTGCGCGGCATGGGTCTGATGGCCTGCGTCGACTGCGTCGCCGACAAGGTCAACCGCAATCCGCTGGCGCTCGATGTTGAAGTCGGCAAGCGCATCGACGCGCATTGCCAGGAGCGGGGCCTTCTGGTGCGGCCGCTGATCAACATGTGCGTGATCTCGCCGCCGCTGATTATCACCGAACCGGAAATCGACCGCATGACGGAAATCCTCTCCGCCAGCATCAGGCAGACGATGGACGATCTCACGCGCGACGGGCTGTGGAACGGCTGAGGGTCCGCCTCGATCATCAAACAGAAAGGCCGGGAGTGATCCCGGCCTTTTCTTGGATTGCCTCGGAGCCGGGTGGTCCGGCTCAGCCGCGCTCGGCGAGCATCCGCGCATTGGTGGTGGCGATATTGCCTTCGCCGGGGCTGTCGGCGAGGGTGATGACCGGCAGCAGCGCGCGCAGATGGTCGTGGTGGCTGCGCACCCCGTATTCGAGGTCCGAGAGGTAGAAACCCGAGAAGGCGTCCGAGCGCATCGCCTCGTTCGACCAGACGGTGAGCTGGACGTCCTCGGCCTGGGTCTCGCGATCGATGCGGGCGGCCAGATAGCGCGCGGCCTTCGCCCGCCGGGTCTCGTCGCGGTAGCGGTAGATGCCGCCGCGCAACAGCGACTTCGACACCGAGATCGGGAATTCCTGATAGAACTGGACGCATTCCGGGGTCACGCCGATGACGACATTCGGAAAGATGCCGAAATAGGCCCAGGCCTTGCGGTGGCTTTCGGGGAGGCGGGCATTTTCCTCGGCGATGCCGACATAATTGCGCACGCTCCAGCGCCGCGCGCGCCTGGAGTTCCAGGTGGCGAAGGATCGCGACAGGCCGTTGACGAAAGGCTCGTCGTAATAGGTCTGGCCGTAGAGATCCTGCAGCGCAGGGTGGGCCATGGCGACGTGGTAGCCCTCGTTGTCGACGTCGCGCACCGACTTCCAGTTGACGTCTGAGATCTGCGACCAGATGCCATCTTCCGTCGGCACCATGTCCGCGATGCCGTAGTGGCCGAGTTCGTCGGCAAACGGCGCCATCAGGGACGCCACGTCGGGCTGCGGGCCCGGCCGGAAGCGAATGAAGACCAGGCCGTTCCAGATCTCGCTCTCGATGCGCTTGAGCGCGAATTCGTCCTTGTCGAGCGGCGGAAAGCTCTTCGGCCGGGCAGGGCCGCGCAAGGTGCCGTCGAGATTGTAGACCCAGCCGTGGAACGGACAGACCAGCGCGTTCCTGCAGGTTCCGGTCTCGTCGGCGACGAGGCGCGAGCCGCGATGCCGGCAGATGTTGTGGAAGGCGTTCACCACGCCGTCCTGGTCGCGCAGGATCAGTGCCCGCTCGCCCATGACGTCGAGCGCCAGGTAATTGCCCGGCTCGGGCACATCGGAGACGTGGCAGGCGATCTGCCAGTGGCTGCGGAAGACAAGTGTCTTTTCCAGCAGCAGCAATTCCTCGCTGTGATAGCACCAGCCCGGAAGACCCCGGCGATCCCACTGTTCCGGAACGGAGGTATTTCGAGCAATTGCGGTCACATCGCTTGTCCTTGTTTGCTGAACATTCATTCAATAAGAACACAATTTTCGCATTTTTGGAAGGGTGCGGGAGCGCGGAACAGGATTAATTCCGGCCGGCGCCGGAGGGACTTGGCGGATTTCAAACATTGCGGCCAAGGCCGGAGAGTGGCCGACACAGCGGGCGCGCGACGAGGCACCGGCGCAGACTCCCAAATTGCCGCACCCCTTCTTCGCACCTGCAATATGCGCATGTCATAACTATATGCATGACTGGGGCGAGGTTGAAGCAAATCGGTGGCCGCAGGTCTTGTGGCCCGGGCCGACGCCCGCAAGGCCGACACCGGAAAGGCAGTCTGAATGGCGCGCAACGACCAAAAAGAGCTCAACACGCTTGTGCTTCAAGGCGGTGGAGCGCTCGGTTCCTTCCAGGCCGGCGCCTACGAGGTGTTGAGCGGCCGTGGCTACGAACCGGAGTGGCTCGCGGGCATTTCCATCGGCGCCATCAATGCCGGCATCATCGCCGGCAACGAACCGGCCAACAGGCTCAGGCGATTGCGTGGCTTCTGGGAAGAGATCACCAACGATGTTCTCGGCCATCCGCTCTTCGGCGATGTCCGTTCGCGCACGGCGTTCAACGAGATCTCGGCCAATCTCTCGCTGGTCAACGGCGTGTCCGGGTTCTTTCGTCCCTGGTGGCCTTTCGCCTGGCCGGGGACGGGTCCGGCCGCGCGAGGGGTCAGCTTCTACGACACCTCGCCGCTGCTCAAGACGCTGACGGACATCATCGATTTCGATTATCTCAACGAGCGCGGCCCACGGCTCAGCCTCGGGGCGGTCAACATAAAGACCGGCAACTTCGCCTATTTCGATTCCACCACGACCCGCTTAGGGCCGGAGCACATCATGGCCAGCGGCGCGCTGCCCCCGGGTTTCCCGCCGGTCGAGATCGACGGCCACTGGTACTGGGACGGTGGCCTCGTTTCCAACACGCCGCTGCAGCACGTGCTGGAAAATTCCGGCGAGAGGCCCTTGTGCATCTTCCAGATCGACCTGTTCAGCGCCCGCGGGGCGCTGCCCGAGAGCCTGATCGAAGTGGCGCAGCGCGAGAAGGACATCCGATACTCCAGCCGGACGCGACTGACCACCGACCGGTTCCTGCAGCTCCACGACATCAGCGCCGCCGCGCAGCGGCTGCAGGAGAAGTTGCCGGATGAATTCAAGGACGACCCCGATCTCAAGCGCCTGCTCGAGATCGACGCAAAATGCGCTGTGACCCTCGTGCACCTCATCCACCGGATGGCGGAATATGAAGGCAGCGCCAAGGATTACGAATTTTCCCGGCTGTCGATGAACGACCACTGGAATGCCGGCAAGGCCGACGTGGTGAAGACGCTGGGTCACACGGCGTGGAAAAACCGCACGATCTCGGCCGACAGCCTGCAGATCTTCGACCTCAACAAGGGAGACGACTGACCGTCGCCCAAGGATCTTCCGATGAACATCTCCGACGTCAAGAAATCCGCCTTCGCCATGCCGCTGACCAATCCGTCCTTTCCAGTCGGCCCCTACCGGTTCATCAACCGCGAATATCTGGTCATCACCTATGAAACCGACATGGATGCGCTCAGGGCCGTGGTGCCCGAGCCGCTGCAGGTCACCGAGCCGATCGTCAAATACGAGTTCATCCGGATGCCCGATTCCACCGGTTTCGGCGATTACACCGAATCCGGGCAGGTAATTCCCGTCAGCTTCAACGGCCAGAAGGGCGGATATGTCCATTCGATGTATCTCAACGACGATGCCCCGATCGCCGGCGGCCGCGAGATCTGGGGCTTCCCGAAGAAACTCGCCGATCCGGCGCTCAGGGTGGAAAAGGACACGCTGGTCGGCACGCTAGATGTCGGTTCCGTTCGGGTCGCCACCGGCACGATGGGATACAAGCACAGGGCGCTGGATCTGGCGGCGGTAAAAGCCCGCCTGGAAACGCCCTCGTTCCTGCTCAAGATCATTCCGCACGTGGATTGCACGCCGCGCATCTGCGAACTGGTGCGCTACCATCTCATCGACCTGACGGTGAAGGGCGCCTGGGAAGGTCCGGCCGGATTGCAACTGGGCGATCACGCGCTGGCGCCGGTGGCGGAATTGCCGGTGAAAAAAGTGATTTCCGCGGTACACCTGGTTGCCGACCTCACACTGGGGCTCGGCGAGGTGATTCACGACTATCTCGCGGAAGGCTGACAGCAATGGCAACTCAATCCATCTCTCCCAAACACACGCTGGCGACACGCCTCGCGCATGCGTCGCTGGCGACGGCGATCATCCTGCAACTGGCGAGCAGCCAGTTCATGCGGCATCCAAGAGGAGCGACGCCCGGCGACTGGCTGTTCAGCGTGCATGAATATGTCGGCCTGTTCGCGCTGCTGGCGGCGTTCGGCTTCTGGCTGGCGATGGCCGCACGCCGCCGGGGCATAAGTGCCGGTCTGTTGTTCCCGTGGCTTTCCGGCAGCCGCATCGGCGCGGTCTGGACCGACATCAAGATCCATCTTCGGTCGCTGATGAAGCTCCGGCTGCCGCCGTATGAGGATGACGCGCCGCTCGCCTCCGCCGTGCATGGCCTCGGCCTGCTGCTGATGACATTCATGGCGCTGACGGGGACGATCTACTTCATTGGCGAACTGAACGACGCCACGCAGAGCGCATTCGTCCGTCTCGACAAGGAAGCCCACGAACTGTTCGCAAATCTGGTCTGGGCCTATCTGATCGGCCATGCCGCGCTCGCCGTTCTGCATCATTACCTCTCCAACCTCAGCCTCGGCGAAATGTGGTCATTGCGCCGCGGCCAAAATCAAGAAAGTGAGTGATAGTCATGAGTCTTAACGGAAAAGTCTGCCTGATCACGGGTGCCGCAAGCGGCATCGGCTACGGCATCGCGACACGCTTCATCGCCGACGGCGGCAGGGTGGTGATCGCCGACCTGAAGCTTGACGTGGCGCAGGAGGCCGCCGACACGCTGAGCAAGCAGGGTCCCGGCACGGCCATGGCGGTGGCGATGGATGTGTCCGACGAGGACCAGGTCAATGCCGGCGTCGCCGCGGTCGTGGAGAAATGGGGCACTGTCGACGTGCTGGTCTCCAACGCCGGGATCCAGATCGTCCACCCGGTCGAGGACTTTCCCTTCGCTCAATGGAAGAAACTGCTCGCCATCCATCTCGACGGCGCGTTCCTGACGTCGAAAGCCTGCCTGCCGCACATGTACAAGCAGGGCAGCGGCTCGATCATCTTCATGGGATCGGTGCATTCGAAGGAAGCCTCGAAGCTCAAATCGGCCTATGTGACCGCCAAGCACGGGCTGCTGGGGTTCGCGCGGGTGCTGTCGAAGGAAGGCGCCGCCCATGGCGTTCGCGCCAATGTGATCTGCCCCGGCTTCGTCAAGACGCCGCTGGTGGAAAAGCAGATCCCCGAACAGGCCAGGACGCTCGGCATCTCCGAACAGGAAGTGATCGAGACCGTGATGCTCGGCGAGACGGTGGACAAGGAGTTCACCACCATCGAGGACGTGGCGGCGGTGGCCCATCTTTTCGCCGATTTCCCCACCAATGCGCTCACCGGCCAGTCGCTGGTGGTCAGCCATGGCTGGTACATGAACTGACCGGATTCGGGATCACCGTGGATGGACCGGGTCCCCGATGTCACGGTCGGGGCCGCCGCCGCCATCCGGTCAGGCGCTTCAGATGATGAACTGGGCGCCGATCTCCACGACACGGCTGGTGGGGAGCGCGAAGTAGCTTGAGGCATCGGTGGCGCTGCGTGCCATGGCGATGAAGATGCGGTCCTGCCACATGGGCAGGCCCGAGTGCCGGCTCGGCACCAGCGAGCGGCGCGACAGGAAGAACGATGTGGTCATGACGTCGAACGCCAGGCCCTTCTTCCGGCACTGGGCGAGCGCCATCGGGACGTTGGGCGTCTCCATGAAACCGTAGCGAAGGGTGACAAGGGTGAACAGGTCAGACAGTTCGCTGATCTCGGCGCGGTCGGCGCGTGTCACCCTGGGCTGCGGCATGGTGACGACTGTCAGGATGATGTTCTTCTCGTGCAGCACCTTGTAGTGCTTGAGGCTGTGCAGGAGCGCGGTAGGCGCGCTGTCGGGATCGCCAGTCAGGAAGACCGCGGTGCCGGGCACGATGTGCGGCGGGTTGCCGGCGAGGGAGCGCAGCAATGCCGGCAACGGCATTTCCGCCCGCCGCGTCTTCTGGAACAGATAGGCGCTGCCGCGGGTCCAGGTCCACATCAGCACGAGCACGGTACCCGCGATCAGGATCGACACCCAGCCGCCATCCAGGAACTTGAGCGAATTGGCCGCGAGGAAGGTGATGTCGATGATCAGGAACGGCACGGCCGCCGCCAGCACCGCCAGCGGCGACCATTTCCACAGTTTGCGCATGACGATCAGCAGCAGGATCGTGGTGACCAGCATTTCGCCGGAGACGGAAATGCCATAGGCGGAGGCAATCGCTTCCGAGGAGCCGAATCCCACCACCAGCAGCAGCACACAGATGAGCAGGATGGTGTTGATCTGCGCAAGATAGATCTGGCCCGATTGCGACGACGAGGTGTGGACTATGCCCATGCGCGGCAGGAAATGCAGTTGGATGGCCTGACGGGTGAGTGAGAACGCGCCCGAGATCACTGCCTGGCTGGCAATCACGGTGGCCACCGTCGCCAGCAGCACAAGCGGCAGATGGGCCCAGTCCGGAGCCATCTGGAAAAACGGCTGGTCGACGGGCGCGTTTGCAGCAATGAGATAGGCGCCCTGGCCGAAATAGTTAAGCAGGAGGCATGGGAACACCAGGCCGAACCAGGCATAGAGGATCGGTCGGCGGCCGAAATGGCCGAGATCCACATACAGCGCTTCGGCACCGGTCACGGCGAGAAAGGCGGCGCCGATGACCACCGAGGCAACACCGATATTCTCGATGATGAAGCGGATGGCCTCCAGCGGATTGATGGCGCGGAGAATGGAGGGGGCGTCGATGATGTGCACCGCGCCGCTGGCGCCAAGCACGAGGAACCAGAGCAGCGTGATCGGGCCGAAGATGCGCGACACGCTTCCCGTGCCGAAGCGCTGGACGGCAAACAGCATGATCAGGATCACCACGGCGATGGGAACGGTGAAGTGGGCGACCTGAGGTGCCGCAACCTGCAGGCCCTCCACGGCGGAGAGCACCGAAATGGCGGGCGTGATCACCGCGTCACCCAGGAAGAGAGAGGCGCCGATCATGCCCAGCGCCGCCACGACCGTGGCATGGCGGCCCGCCACGGATTTGGCCACCGACATGATGGCCAGCGTGCCGCCTTCGCCCTTGTTGTCGGCGCGCAGCACGAAGATGGCGTATTTGACAGTGACGATCAGCGTCAGCGCCCAGAAGATGATCGACAGCGCCCCGGTGATCTCCTGGTCCATCGGCACGCCGGGACCCGCAGACGCACGCACCGCCTCGCGGAGCGCATAGAGAGGGCTGGTGCCGATGTCGCCGTAGACAACCCCCAGAGCGCCGAGCGCCAGCGCCGAATTGCGCTTGAGGCCGGGTGGATTGCCATCTGTTGGGAGTTCGGAGGCGGCAGACATACTTCCGACGGACATGCATGGCCCTTCCGTGTCGCTGATGTCAAAGACCTAGGGCGATTGGACGGGAATTGGAACCGGCATGACACGGAAATCTTTCGAGCGGCCCGCAGCAGTCCATCGGAGCCGGCAGCCCGACCTGGTTCCGCCACGCGGCCAATGGCATCCTGACAGGTTCGGCAAGACATTCTGCGCGTTTCAAAGTACAGTTCTGCTGAACGGGGAAATATCGGATGGAAGCGCCAGAGCCGAAGAACATCGTGATCTGCCTCGATGGCACGGGAAACCAGATCGAGGAAAACCTCTCCAATGTGCTCAAGCTTTACCGGACGCTGGAAAAGAATGACGAGCAGCTTGTCTTCTACGACCAGGGTGTCGGCACGCTCGGGCAGGTTCGGGCCTGGGGCCGGCGCTGGCAGGAATTCAGGAATATTCTCGGCCTGGCCTTCGGCCTGGGCCTCGATGGCAACGTGCTCAAGGCCTACGAGTTCATCGTCGCCCATTATGCCGAGTCCGGAAGCGGCAAAGCGACGATCCGCGACAGGATCTTCATCTTCGGGTTCAGCCGCGGCGCCCACACGGCGCGGGTGCTTGCGGGGCTGATCTACGAGATCGGCATCCTGCGACCTGAACAGATCCATCTGGCGGGCGCGGCCCTGACGGCCTACAAGCAGTCCCGATCGACGTCGAGCGGAGCCGGCACCTCGGGCGGCGATGGCTACGAGGGCGAGGGCGCCAATTTCCGCCGGGTTGCCGGGACCCGCACAGGGTCTGTGACGTTTCTGGGTGTGTTCGACACCGTCTCTTCGGTGCTTGTGCCCAATGCCGGAGGCCTCTGGCCTCCGCTTGTTTCGGAAAAACTGCCGCACACGCTCAGCAATCCCGCGGTGCGGACGTTCCGGCATGCGATATCCATCGATGAACGACGACGCATGTTCCGTCCGGACGACTGGGAGCAGGGGCAGCGGTTTCAGCCCAACATCCATTCCCGGGGGACGCCTGATCCCCAGGATGCGGTGGAGATGTGGTTCAGCGGCTATCACAGCGACGTCGGCGGCGGCCATGCCCGCAAGGACAGCGGCATCTCGCAGTTCCCGCTGATCTGGATGATCCAGGAGGCCAAGTCCTGCGGCCTGGCGGTCTTCGATCGCATGGCGGACTATGTCACCGGCATCAGGGCTTTCAGTTCAAGCACGGAATACCTCTATCCGGCCCCGGACGCGGCGGCGAAGCTTCACGATTCGATGAGCGTCTGGTGGCGACTTCTCGAATATGTTCCAAAGTCTGTCCACCTGCGGCAGTGGCCCGGGAGGCGGTCATTCCTGGGTTGGTACCTGCCGTTGTCGGAGCCACGGCACATCCCGGCGAACGCGAGGATTCATCCGTCCGTCCGCGACCGGACGACGTCCGTCGCCGGCTACAGGCCGGGGAATCTGCGCGGTGAAGGAGCAGAACGGCGAACGCCATGACGGCAGCGTGCCCGATCGTGGCGGCTGCGCCAACGAGGGGGAAACGGTGCCACCCGCATAAGAGCCGAATTGTGGCCCCCGCCGCGGGATATTCTCGGACCCTCCCATCCATATCGATCTGGCTTTAGCCTTGCCGACTCGCGCATTGGCTTCAACAAGACAGCTGACAGATCGGAGGAGCACGTGCGAGGCGCGGCTGCGGTGCTGTCTACATGACAGGCTTGCGATTGATGAATACATCGGGATCGAAATTCGCAATGGCCCCGTCGGGTACCTTGTAGAGTTCGACATTGGCGCTGTCCCCACCCTGCAGGGACCGCATGGTCTTCCAGTCGAGCTTGCCGAGATTTTGGGCTCCAGCGCTTACCCCAAGATCTTTGATCTGGTAGTCTCCGAGCCAGCCCTTGGCCTCAGTGGTGAGCTCCGGCCGGTCGTCAAAATAGGCGAACGTTTCAAGCGTCTCGTCGCTGATCGGCAGGTCGAGCTTGGCCACGGCGCCGCGCGCGCCTGCATCGATGGCGATGCCATAAAAGAAACCTGCCTCTTCGACCTTGCCTGCCGTCCTGAACTGTTCCTTGAGTTCGGTGCTGATGATGGCAACCCGGCCGTACTCTTTGTTCGCAAAGGCTTCGGCCAGTTGATCGGGCAGGGTGCTGTCGGTCACGACACCACCGAAGGCCTTCTGCCACGTCGCCGGATCGGAGAAGCGCTTGTCGCGATAAAGGATGGTCGCCGTCATCAGCTCGAAATCACTGAAGGTGACCTCGGGTTGGGCGCAAGGCAACCAGCGTTCGCCTTCGGGATTGTTGACCCCCAGCTTGGTGGTATAGGCGTTGAAATACAGGGTTGCGTCGCACGACGGAGCGTAGATCTCCGCTAGGCCTTTTACATGGCGAATGTAGGAGACGTCGGACACTTCGCCGTCGAGCCGCTTCTGCTTTACTTCTGCCCAAACCTCCGCGCCGCCTGATGTCCTGGTCACGATGCGAACGGTTTTGCCCGACGCGGCGGTGGCGGCCGTCGCCTGGCCCTCGGCGACGGCCGGCATCCAGCCGAAGGCCAAGAAAGCAACAGCCACTCTGAATTCAAGTGAAGCTGATATGGACATCATGTTTCTCCGCTTGCTTGGCAGGGGGTGGAGACGGCCGAAGCCGGGCGCCGACGGCGGCCAGGAACGCGGTCGCAAACCACAGCGCCAGTATGACGGACACGATGATGAACCCCGTCAGCAGAATGGTGAGGTAATTGCGCACCACCCAGCCTTCAAGCGACGAGCCCTCTCTGAATTGCAGGGCGGACGCATCAACGGCAGTGGCGGGATAATCGAGGAGGACGAGGAACTCCTGATCCGGTCTGGTGACCATGACCCGGTATCGCACTGCCGACTGGGGCATGATCCGGGCATCCCCAGAAAGCTGCGATACGCCTCCATCCACTCGTGTCCTGGATTTCATTCCTACCCCTTCAAGCGGCTGGAACGTGATCAGGTCAGTGTCCAGTGGCTTGTCAGCCGAGCCGCCGGAATGGCCGAAACAACTGTCGCGGTCGGCCTCAACGCATATGAATGTGAAAGCGCCACTCAGCAGCGCCTTCGAATAGGAGCGGTTGGAGATGTCGATGTTGACGTAGGCTTGGCGGCTTCCCTTGTAGTCAGCCTCGACCCGGGTCAACTCATACTCGATGAGATTGAGCGCCTTGAACTCCGCAACCGACGAATTGATGAGCCACCCCAGACCTGCCACAAGCAAAGACAAGATGTAAGGTGCCGAACTGTCGGACACAGTATGTCTCCTCGCCCAAATTTCCCGCAATTTGCAATGGTTTTCGCATCTCTACAGTATCACAATCAGGATATTCAGCAACACAGACATGCGGGCACTGGGCGGTTTCGGCGAAGTGAACGGACGGGATCCGCTTGACTCGGTCGCCCCGGGGCTGTCGCTGCGGGACGCGGCTTGCTTCATCCAGCGCAAAGAACCGCCGTGGCCTTCATCGTGACATTGTGCGAGGCGTCGGCGACCCACAGGTCGAGCCCAGCTTGACTCTCCGCCGCATGGAGCGAGATTTCGCCACCCGCATACAACGGCGCCACCGAGCGGTAGTCGAAACTTGCAAGCGGGGTACCGGCGATCTCCGCCGCCAGGCGCATGAGACAGGTCGCCTGCAGCGGACCATGGAAGACCAGGCCCGGATACTGCTCCACATCCATGGCATAGGGCAGGTCGTAGTGAATGCGGTGGCCGTTGAACGTCAGTGCCGAATAGCGGAAGAGCAAGGTCGGCGAGGCCTTGATCTGGCGCGAATGCTCGGCCCGGATCGGCTCTGGACCGGGACCGGTCGTGGGGGCGGTCCGGCCGGTGCCGCCGGTCTCCCGGTCGCGGTAGACGATATCCTGCCGCTCGCCGAGCGCCACGCCGCGCGGCGTCACATAATCATGACGGACGGTCACGAACACAAGCGGGCCGGAGCGGCCGGACTTCTCGGTCACGTCCTCGATCCGCGAGCGCCTGGTGACGATGTCGCCCACCCGTATGTCGCCGGGAGACTGCATCCGTCCGCCCGCCCACATGCGTCGCTGCAGCGGCACCGGCGGCAGGAAGCCGCCGCGAGCCGGATGGCCGTCCGGGCCCAGCACATGCATCGGGGCGATGTCTGGCGCCAGGCACCAGTGAATGCCGAGCGGCGCGATGTCGCCGGCCGCGATGCCGGATTCGGCGTCGAAGAGGGCATTGAAGCTCTCGACCAGCCGCGGCGAGACCGTGTCGCTTTTCTCCTGGGTGCGGCCGATCCAGCCGCGAAGGTGTTCGATGTCGAGTGCACTCATGCCTGATCTCCCAGGGTCAATAGGATCGCGGCATGCCGAGCACATGCTCGGCGATGTAGCTCAGGATCAGATTGGTCGAGATCGGTGCCACCTGGTAGAGCCGGGTCTCTCGGAACTTGCGTTCGACATCGTATTCCTCGGCGAAGGCAAAGCCGCCATGGGTCTGAACGCAGGCTTCCGCGGCGGCCCAGGAGGCGTCCGCAGCCAGGAGCTTGGCGATATTGGCTTCCTCGCCGCAATTCTCGCCCTCTTCATAGCGCCGGCAGGCATCCCGGACCATCAGATCGGCGGCCTTCATCTGCGCGTAGGCGCGCGCTATGGGAAACTGGATGCCCTGGTTCTGGCCGATCGGCCGGCCGAAGACGACCCGCTCCCTGGCATAGGCACTCGACTTCTCTATGAACCATTTGGCGTCGCCGACGCATTCGGCGGCAATCAGAATTCG
This sequence comes from Hoeflea marina, assembly GCF_003182275.1. Classification (GTDB taxonomy): domain Bacteria; phylum Pseudomonadota; class Alphaproteobacteria; order Rhizobiales; family Rhizobiaceae; genus Hoeflea; species Hoeflea marina. The sequence goes on along the minus strand of NZ_QGTR01000001.1, from coordinate 785,354 downwards.
CTCGGCATTCATGCCAGAGAGGATGTAGCGAAAGCCCTTTCCCTCTTCGCCGATCAGATTGGCGGCGGGAATGCGGACATTGTCGAAGAACACCTCCGTGGTCGAATGGTTCATCATGGTCCGGATCGGGCGAATGCTCATGCCGGCCTTCTGCGCCTCGCGCATGTCGACGATGAAGACGGAGAGCCCCTCGGTGCGCTTTGCCACCGCGTCGCGCGGCGTGGTGCGGGCGAGCAGCAGCATCAGGTCGGAGTATTCGGCCCGCGAGGTCCAGATCTTCTGGCCATTGACGACATAGTCGTCGCCGTCCCGCGCGGCGAAGGTCTTGATCGACGTCGTGTCGGTGCCGCTTGTCGGCTCGGTGACGCCGAAGGCCTGCAGCCTGAGGCGCCCGGCGGCGATCTCCGGCAGGTATTGCTGCTTCTGCGCCTCGCTGCCATGCCTGAGGATGGCGCCCATGATGTACATCTGCGCATGGCAGGCGCCGCCGTTGCCGCCGGAACGCTGGATTTCCTCGAGAATTGCTGCGGCCGCCGAGAGCGGCAGCCCGGAGCCGCCATATTCCTCCGGAATCAGCGCGGCCAGGTAGCCCGCATCCGTCAGGGCTGCGACGAACTCCGCCGGATAGGTGTTGTCGCGCTCGAGACGCTGCCAGTAGTCACCCGCAAAACCGGCGCACAACTTGGCCACTTCCGCGCGAATCTCGGCGTATTCCTCACCAGTCCCGGACATGGTCGATCCTCAATTGCAGTCCACCGGACGTTAGGGTGGCGCCGCCATAACTTCAAATAGGATAAGGTGAGATCATCCATACTTCCTAGATATGGCCATCATGCCTGGTCGAGGAGTTCGCGGATGTCCTCGACAGCCTCGATGCCGGCGAGACGCGCATAGAGGTCGGAGGCGCGGTTGCCGAGCACCGGTCGGACGAGCGCCATGAATTTATCTTCCATGTGCGCGGGCGGCGGGAAGCTGTCCGGTTCTCCCGACGGATCAGGCATCATGCGCGTGTGAATGCCGGTGGCGGTGCGCACGGCGACATGGGCGCCGAAAGGATGCCGCTTGCCTTCGAGCCGGTCGTCCCGGCAGACATCGACCCGGGCGGCGATGGCTTCCACCGCGGGATCTCCGAGCAGGGCGTAGTCGTCCCAGCCGAAACGGCCCTGGTGCAGCGCGATCGCGGCGGTGAACGGCATGGAGAACTGGCCGTCGACGACGTTTTGCGGCCGCCGCTTCTCGGCCAGCGGCGCGCCGGTGAGCACGATGCCGTTGCGGTGCAGGCCGATGGTCACGCCGAGGATATCATCGCCGGACCAGCCCTGTTCGCCGCGCAGGGCCAGCAGCCCGTCAATGGCGGCATGGGTGTAGCGGCAGCTCGGATAAGGCTTCATGCCGATCTTCATGGTTTCGTAGACAGACCCAAGACCGGCGATCGCCATGTCTGGCCGGGGATTGTCGGTGTAGCCGTGCAGGAATCCGTGCCCACCTTCGATCGCGTCGGCGGCGCCGATGAAGCCTTCGGCCGCCAGCGTCGCTGCAATCAGCCCGTTCATCGCTGCCGCGCCCACCTGGTAGCGCTTGTTCCAGGCGCCGTTGACCAGGAACTGCAGCGATCCGGCTGCCTGGCTTGCCGCCACACCGAAGGCTGATTCAAGCCCAATCGCATCAAGGCCGAGCAGTTTGCCGGCGGCAGCGGCGGCCCCGAATGTGCCGGCGGTGGCGGTCGGGTGAAAGCCGCGTGCGTAATGCGAGGTGGGGTCCAGCGCGTTGCCGAGACGGCAGCAGACCTCGTAGCCGGCGACAATGGCGGTGAGCAGATCGCGGCCGGATGCGCCGGTCATCTCGGCGGCGGCCAGCGCCGCCGGGACCACAGGGGCGCTCGGATGCAGCGAACTGTCCGAGTGGGTGTCATCGAAATCGAGCGAATGGCCGAGCACGCCGTTGAGCAGGGCGGCGCTGGCCGGTCCGTAGTGTTGGGACTGTCCGAACACCCGCGCACCGCCCGGCGCGCCCAGCCCAAGCCGATCGATCATGCGCATCACCGATGGCGTCGAGTCTGATTCATGACCGGCGCGGACGATGCTGGCCACCAGGTCGATCATCAGGTTCCTCGCCCGTTCGAGCACGTCGGCCGGCAGGTCTTCATGGGTGAGGCCGGCGACATAGTCGGCCAGGATCGCGGTCGTCTTCGTCATCATGGGTGTCCGTTCGAGGTTCGGTCGTGATTGTTGCGAATCTGGCGGGCGCGGGCAATCACCGGCGCATCAACCATCTGTCCATCAAGGGATACGGCGGCGCCATTGCCCATGGCCGCCAGAACCCGGTCCGACCACGCCACTTCGGCTTCGGTGGGTGCGAATCCTCTGCGCGCGGGCGCGATCTGGGCGGGGTGGATCAGCAGCTTGCCCTTCAGGCCAAGCCCGGCGCCATGACGCGCGTCGCTCTCGATGGCCTCCTCGTCGCGGATCGCGCGGGTGACGCCGTCGATGGGGGCCGGCATTCCCGCCGCGCGCGCGGCGATGACCAGGCGGGAGCGGGCATGCAGGAGGGCCTCGCGGCTATGGTCGCAGCCGATGTCGGCGGCAAAATCGACCGAGCCGAAGGCAATCCTGTCCGCCGTGCCGGCAATCTCGTCGGCGAGGGCTAGCCCGGCCGCTGTCTCCACGAGGGCGACAATCGCGGCTGGCAGAGCAAGTCCGGCGCGAATCGCGCGGATATGCCCGGCCGACTCCGCCTTCGGCAGCATCACCCCCGCCATCCGGCCAGCCTGCAGCAGGCAGGAAACCGCCGCCAGATCATCCGCGTGAAACGACGTCCCGGCGCCGTTGACGCGCACCAGCACCGGTACCGTCGCCACCGGCACGGACAAAAGCCGGTCGACAAGCATTGATCTGGCAATCGATTTGGTCTCGGCCGCCACCGCGTCCTCGAGATCGATGACCACGGCGTCGGCTCCGGACTCCAACGCGCCGGCATATCGGTCTGGACGGTCCGCCGGCACGAAAAGGAATAGCGATGGGGTCTCGATCAACAAGGGCATTTGGGTGTCGCGATACGGAAGAAGCGGGAGATAGGACGTTAGGCGGTCCAAGCCTCCGCCTGCCAATAGCATTTTGATAAGGCAACCATCGCGTTCCACTATGCCGGCCGGATTGCAGAGGGAGAGGCTCGTCTATAGCGTGTTGTTATCGCCTACCCATTTCAGTGTTATTTGTGGTGATAGCAATAATGGGCAATGATCCGCCCGGGAGACAGCCGTCGCGGAGGGGGCTGGACGCACATATCACAAGCATGGGCATTGGCGATGAACAAGGATCTCGACGGCTTGCTGGTCGTTTCAGTCGAACAGGCAGTGGCCGCGCCCTACCTTTCCAGCAAGCTTGCCGATGCCGGTGCCCGCGTCATCAAGGTGGAACGGCCGGAAGGTGATTTCGCCCGGGAATATGATCATCTCGTGCATGGCGAAAGCGCTTACTTCGTCTGGCTCAACCGCGGCAAGGAATCGCTCTGCCTTGATCTGAAGCTGGACGCGGACAAGCAAGTGCTTTCGGCCATCATCGCCGAGGCCGACATATTCATCCAGAATCTGGCGCCGGGCGTCATCGACCGGCTGGGATTTGGAACAGAAGAGCTGAGAAAGCGCTATCCGCGGCTGATCACCTGCTCCATTTCCGGCTATGGCGACGAGGGTCCGTTTCGCGATCTCAAGGCGTATGACCTCCTGGTGCAGGCCGAAAGCGGTCTATCGGCCATCACCGGCAACGAACATGGATCGGCGAGGGTGGGGGTCTCGGTCTGCGATATCGCCGCCGGCATGACGGCGACGCAATCGGTGATGCAGGCGCTCTATGCCCGCTCGGTCACCGGCGAGGGCCGTCACATCGCCGTCTCGCTCTACCATGCGCTTTCGGACTGGATGAACGTGCCCTATCTGCAATATGTCTATGGTGGCAAGGTGCCCGAACGCAGCGGCCTCAATCATCCGACGATCGCGCCCTATGGCGCCTATGCATGCGGCGACGGCAAGTCGATCCTGTTCTCGATCCAGAACGAGCGCGAGTGGCAAGTGCTGTGCAAGGAAGCACTCGGACGCCCGGATCTTGCCACCGACGACAGGTTCAAGAGCAACAGCCGGCGGGTCGCCAATCGGGCGGCACTCGATGCGGAAATGGCCCCGATCGTGGCAGCCTTGTCGCGCGATGAAATGGCAAACCGTCTTGAGGGTGCCCGCATTGCCTATGGCCGGATCAGCACGCTCGAAGACGTCGCCTCACACCCCCAGAACCGCTATTCGACCATCGATACACCATCCGGTCCGGTCAGGATCCTGGCGCCGGGCGTCCTCGTTAATGGACATCAGCCGGCGCTCGGCAAGGTCCCCGGGCTCGGCGAGGACACCGATCGGCTGCGCGCCGAGTTTCAGCGTGGTCCTGTAGCCGAATGATCCGGTCGCAGCGCGAGCAAATCTGCCCGGCTTGACAAATCGAGTTCTGACCCCGGTATAATAAAAATGGTTGCCAATCCGGCGAGCCATATAAAAATCATGGGTGCGCCTTTGGATCTCCGCCAGCTTCGCTATTTCGTGGCGATCGTCGAACAGGGCTCGTTTTCGAAAGCGGCGCTGACGCTGAACGTAGCCCAGCCGGCATTGAGCCTGCATGTCCGCAACATGGAGGCCGATCTTGGCACGCAGCTGCTTTTCCGCAGTCCGAATGGCGTCCTGCCCACCGAGGCAGGTGAAATCCTGCTGCGCAATGCCCGTGTCATCATTGATCAGTTCGCATTCGCCGCGGAGGAAATCCGCGGCCACGAGGTCGAACCCAGTGGCGAAGTGCGGCTGGGCCTGCCGGGAACCATAAGCCAAATCCTCTCGGTGCCGCTGATCATCGCCGCCAAGAAGCGCTATCCGCGCATCAAGCTGAGGATTGCCGAGGCCATGAGCGGATTCATCACCGAATGGATCCGCGAGAACAAGATCGATCTGGCAGTCCTTTACATCCCGGTCCAGGACCGCAGTCTGGCGTCGCACTCGGTGCTGACGGAAGAGCTGTGCCTGCTCGGCCCTGTCTCTGCGATGCAGGACATCAAGCAGCCGTCGGACGGTCCCATCACCTACCGGCAGGTATCGCAATTGCCGTTGATCCTGCCCAGCGAGAACCACGGACTGCGGGAACTGCTTGAGGGTGTGGCCGGCGCAAGCAGCCTGCCGCTCAACACCATCATCGACGTCGACTCCTACGGCAACATCAAGGAATTGGTGGAGGAGGGGATGGGTTATTCGATCCTGCCTTTCAACGCGATCGCCCGCGAAGTGCAGGACGGACGGCTCAAGCACTGGCCTATCCGCAAGCCGGAGCTGCAGCGCGACGTCTATCTGGTGCACGCTTCCGACCGGCCGATGCCGAACGCCGTGGCGGTGATCGAAGCACTGTGCCGGGAAACGCTTCTCGGTCTCGTCGAGACCGGCCGCTGGCGTGGCGCACGGGCCTTGCCGGAGAGCTTGCCCGATACATTCGGGCACCAGGCTTAAACCCGACCCGGTATCCTTCTCGCAAGCGTTGAAGCCGCGCTGGCCAGATCGCGCCCGCTTCATCGACGGCGTTTCCGATCGAACGGTCACACGCCCACCGACGAGCCATGGCGATGACAATTGGCGCCATAACAATCCCATATGGTGCTTAACGCAATTCGATAGTTTGAATTATGTGCCGGGCTGATATGGTTTCCTTCAATCCGGTCGGGTTTCCAATGTTTTGAACCATTTGGGAGGGAAATCGGGGAGTTGCACCGGATCGGTGTCGCCCTCCGATTTTGGGAACAGCGATCCGCTGACATTGCTGTTCCGTTAGGGGCAGAGCGGTTGGCGGATGAAGTGGGGGAGGACAGCTGCATGGATATCGGCAAGGCGTTTCGCTTGCTCAACCAGGAGAGAATCGTCTTTCTCTTGACGGTGCTGCTGTTTGTGGTGTTCTCGCTCACCCTCAACAATTTTCTGGCTGCCGGCAACCTTCTGTCCCTGGTTCGCAGCGTCGCCGTGCTCGGCATTCTGGGGCTTGGCATGCTCATCGTCGTGCTCGGCCGCGGCATTGACCTGTCGCTGGTGGCAACCATGGCCATCTCGGTCGCCTGGGCCATGCAACTGGTCTCGCAGGGCATGCCGGTCTACGCCGCGATGACCTCCGGACTGCTGTTCGCCCTCGGCATCGCACTTATCACCGGCATCCTCGTCGCCTATGCGGAGATTCCGCCGCTGTTTGCCACTCTGGCCATGGCCACCTTCATCTATGGCTTCGGCCGTGCCCACATGATCACCGGTACCGATGTGGTCTACATGCCCAAGGATATGGGCTGGATCGTCGAGCTGGGGCAGGGGCATTTCCTCGGCCTGCCGATGCCGATCGTGGTGGCGGCAGCCATGGCGCTGGTGGTGTTCCTGTTCCTGAAATACACCAAGCTCGGCGCCTTCATCTATGCCATCGGCGATAATCTTCCGGCCTCGCGCATCGGCGGCATTTCGGTACGCCCGATGCTGGCGCTGCAATATGTCATTTCAGGCGGCATCGCCTTTGTCGCGGGCATCATTACCGCCACTTCGGTCGAAGCGATGAACACCCGCGTGGTCAATTCCAACATGATCTACGACGTCATCCTGGTGGTCGTCCTGGGCGGCGTAGGCCTGTCCGGCGGCCGCGGCAATGTGCGCAACGTGATCGTCGGGACATTGCTGATCGGCGTGCTGATGAACGGCATGACCATCATGGACGTCCAGTACACAATTCAGAACGTCATCAAGAGCCTCATCCTGCTGCTTGCGATCGTCGTCGACAGTATCGTCAACCCCCGCGATGAACAGACCGGCCAGCAGGGGGACATCTGAATTCGCATCTGAATCTCTACACATCTGGACAAGGAGGAGTGAACAAATGGGTAAGACTGGTTTCATGAAATTGACGGCTGCGGCGCTTGCCGCTCTCGCCATCGGCGCAACGGCGGTCCATGCCGCCGACGATCTCAACGATCCCTATCGCGGTCCGGCTCTGGAATCGCTGAAAGGCAAGACGATTGCCTATCTGCCAATCTCAATCGGCTTTGACCTGGCGCAGGCCTGGGGCGGCGTCGTCAAGACCGAGTCCGAACGCTACGGAATGAAGTTCACCTCGCAGGATCCGAACTGGAACACCGATGCCATGGCGCAGGGCATGACTGCGCTGATCGCCGAACATCCCGACGTCATCGTCACCCAGAACCCGGACATGCAGTCGCTCGCCCGCCTGATGAAGCAGGCGACTGCTGCCGGCATCGTGGTGGTCCAGCTCAACATGCAGGGTGCGGTCCAGACCGATGCATTTGTCGGCCCCGACTTCATTGCCATGGGCGAGCAGGCGGCGAACATGATGCTGGAGAAATGCGGCTCCGGGACCGACACGTCCCACAAGGTGGCAATCGTGCAGGGCGTGCTTACCGGCGGCGTCAGCTACTATCAGGTGCAAGGGATGATGAAGGTGTTCAACGAGCATCCGGAAATCCAGATCGTTTCCAGCCAGGCTGCCGACTGGGATGCATCCAAGGCGCGTGCGATCACCGAGACCGCGCTGCAGCAGAACCCCGACATGTGCGGCATCATCGACGTCTGGGATGGCCAGGGAATCGGAACCGGCGCGGCAATCAAGCAGGCCGGCAAGCAGGGCCAGGTGTACTTCATCACCTCGGGTGGCGGCGCACAGAGCATGTGCAACGGCCTTGAAGACGGCACCTATTCGGCGGCCATCAACTACAACGCCCCCGGCATGGGCCGTGATGCCTGGACGGCGATCATGATGGCGCTGCAGAACGGGCAGGGCGCGGGAGCCATCAAGACCCAGATCTATTCGCCGACACGGGTGATGACCAAGGACGACGTTCAGGCCGGCACCTGCTGGGATCCCGAACAATACGCGAAGATCCTTCGCTGATTTCCTCTGACTGTCTGTGGCCGGATCATCTCCGGCCACAGTCTCCCATTCCGCTGCCGCAGGTCTTGCGTTGAAATTATCGAATAAGGGGACGTGTTTTGGCGTCGGCGAGTAACCTAACCAAGCTCAGATACCGCTTCATTCCCGACCATGTGATCGGCGAGATCCTCTCCAAGAAGTGGATCGACAATGCAATTCCCTTCCTGGTGCTGGTCTGCGTGGTGCTGGTCTTCGGGTCGCTGATACCCAATTTCTACTCGAGCTCCAACCTGTCGATCACCGCGCGCCAGTTCGGCGAATTCGGACTGGTCGGCATCGCCATGATGGTGGTGATCGTCGTTGGCGGCATCGATCTGTCGGTCGGCTCCAACTTTGCGCTTGGCAATTTCATGATGCTGGCTCTGCTCAATCTGGGCGGCTGGCCGGTGGAATTGGCGGCACCCGTGGTGGTGCTGATATGCGGCAGCGTCGGCCTTCTGAACGGATTTCTCATCGGCTACATGCGGCTACGGGCATTCCTGACCACGCTTGTGACGCTGATCATCGTCCGCGCGGTGGTCGACATGCTGCTGCTGCAATATGCGCAGGCAATGTCGGTCAGCTTCTATGAATCGCCTGCCTGGGACCTGATGGGGCTCGGCGGCTTCTTCGGCATCCCGTTTTCCTTTGTCATGCTAGTCATCGTTGCCGTGATCGGCCATATCCTGTTGACGCGCTCGCGCCCAGGTTGGCGGCTGATGGCCATCGGCGGCTCGCGCCGCTCAGCCCACAATATCGGCCTGCCGGTTCGCCGCACCGTCTGCGCCGCCTACACGATCTCCGGCATGCTGTGCGGTCTTTCGGGGGTGCTTTACGCAGCGCGCCTGTCGGGCGCCGGCACCGACACAGGAATGGGTCTGGAAATTGCGGCACTGACGGCCGCCGTGCTCGGCGGCAACAGCCTCGGCGGCGGGCGCGGCTCGATCGTCAAGGCACTGATCGGCGCGCTCATCGTTCTGCTCTTGACCAACGGCGTCCTGCGCCTCGGCCTCAACAGCGGCTCCGGCCCCATGGTCCTTGGCCTGACCCTGATTTTCGCCGTCTTCGTTGACGTCAAATGGCTCAAGAACCGCGACAAGCTCCTGTCCAAGGTCTACGTCTCGCCGACCATCATAGAGTTGCCGAAGCCGGTTTCGACCGATCCGAGGGACAACACAGCCTTTGCCATCAACGACCGGCTCAACGATGTCGAGATCATCGGGCTTGGCGAAGTGGAGTCGCCCGAGGACGTGATCCTTGATGAAGACGACCATCTCTATTGCGGCACGCGCCACGGCGACATCGTCCGCTTCCTGGCGCCGGACTACCAGCAGTCCGAGGTCTTTGCCCATATCGGCGGCTCGCCGCTGGGCATGTCATGGGACCGGGAGCGCAACCTGCTGGTCTGCGTCGGTGGCATGGGGCTCTACAAGATTGCTCCCGACCGCACAGTCACCAAGGTGACGGATGAAACCAACCGGTCGACCTTCTCTGTGGTTGATGATTCCCGGCTGAGGCTCGCCGACGATCTCGACATCGCGCCCGATGGCCGGGTGTTCTTTTCCGAAGCCACCGTGCGCTACGAGATGCACGACTGGCCGGTGGATGCGCTCGAAAGCCGCGGCAATGGCCGTATCATCTGCTACGACCCGAAGACCGGCAAGACCCATACTGCAGTACGCAACCTGATCTTCCCCAATGGCATCTGCACATCCCAGGACGGTCAGTCGATCCTGTTTGCCGAAAGCTGGGCCTGCCGCATCAGCCGCTACTATTTCGACGGCCCGAAGGCAGGCCGGGTCGAACCGGTTCTAGACCGTTTGCCGGGCTATCCCGACAACATCAACCGCGCTTCCGACGGTACCTACTGGGCCGCCATCATGGGCATGCGCTCGCCCGCGCTCGACGTGGCGCTCCGGATGCCGGCCTTCCGCAAGCGGATGGCGCGCCGCATTGCGCCGGACCAGTGGCTCTACCCCAACCTCAATGTCGGTTGCGTCATCCGCTTCAACGACAAGGGCGAGGTGCTTGAATCGCTGTGGGACCAGCATTCGGCAAACCACCCGATGATCACCTCGATGCGAGAGCACAAGGGCTATCTCTATCTCGGCGGCATCACCAACAACCGCATCGGCCGGATCCGCCTTCCCGGCAGGGATACGAGCTGGAGCGGCTACAGGAACTATTGGGGGCAGAGCTCATGATCGGCGCATTGCGAGACTGGGCCGACCGCTTCGTCGGCCGTGGCACAGCCGCCGTCACCGTGCCGCCGCTTGACGGCGCGCTCAAGCCCAACAACAGGCTCGATGAGGCTCCCCGAGGCATTCAAGCTGATCAGCCTGACGATATCATCGTCGCCAATGGAACAATTTTCTACTCGGCAGCGAGCCGGCTGTTCCAGGTCGATGAGAATGGCATCGGTGTTGTGGCATTCGAAGCTACGGGCACAATTACCGCGCTCGCAGTGTCACCGGCGGGATTGATCGCCATTGCCAGCGAGCCCGGCGGCATCAGCTTTGTGGACGGCGGTGTCGCAACGGTTGGCCAGCAGGCCTGGACCTGCGTTACGGCGATGGCATTTGCCAACGACAGGACGCTGCTGGTCTGCATCGGATCGACCAGGAACACGATTGGCGATTGGCAGCGCGACCTTCTAAATGCCGGCAAATCGGGCGAGATCTGGACGCTCGATATTTCCACCGGCGCCGCCGAGCGGCTTGCCCGTGATCTCGCCTTTCCCAACGGCATTGTCGTCGAGGCGGACGGCAACATCGTCATCAGCGAGAGCTGGCGCAAGCATCTGATGAGGCTGTCTCCCGCGGGCAAACGGGTCGGTCAGGTCATGGAGGATCTTCCGGGATATCCGGCGCGCATCTCGCGCAATTCCCGTGGCGGCTACTGGCTTTCGCTGTTTGCGCCGCGCAGCCAGTTGATCGAATTCGTGCTGCGCGAGCCGGGATACCGCAAGGCGATGATGGCGGAGGTCGCGCCGGAATTCTGGATCGCGCCGGCATTGCGCAGTGGCGCATCCTTCAACGAGCCGATGCAGGGCGGAGCGCTCAAGCAGATGGGGATCCTCAAGCCCTGGGCACCGACGCGCTCCTACGGTCTTGTCGTCGAACTCACTCCTGATTTCGAACCGGTCCGCAGCTTTCACAGCCGAGCCGGCGGCCGGCGTCACGGCATCATGGCCGCCGTCGAGAACGGCAATCATCTCTGGCTGGCAAGCAAGGGCGGAAACGAAGTCGTCGCCATCGAACTCACGCATCCGGGGGGCTTGAGATGACGCCTGTGCTCGAACTCAAGACTGTCTTCAAGGAATTTCATGGCGTTGCAGCCATCCGCGGCGTCGATTTCACGCTGATGCCGGGCGAGGTGCATTCGCTGCTCGGCGAAAACGGCGCCGGCAAGTCGACCCTGACCAAGATCATGGCCGGCGTCTATGAGGCGAGCTCCGGCGAAGTGCTGTTCGACGGCAAGCCGCGCGTCTTCGGCAGTCCGGCCGAAGCGCTGCACAACGGCATTGCCATGGTCTTTCAAGAGACTAGCCTGATCCCGTCGCTCACGGTGGCGCAGAACATCTATCTCGGCAACGAGAAGTTTCTCAACCGGCTGCGCGGCATCTACATCGCCGCCCAGCAGTTTCTGCAGTCGCTGAATTTCGGCGTTGATCCGACCATGTATGTCTCTCAGCTGGGTGCAGCCCAGAAGCAGATGGTGGAGATCGCCCGCGCCGTTCACCACAAGGCCCGGGTCATCATATTTGACGAGCCGACGGCGACATTGACGCCGGAGGAAAAGCACCATTTCTTTTCGCTTATCAAGCGGCTGAAGAGGGACGGGGTATCAATTATCTTCATCAGTCACGCGCTGGAGGAAGCACTGGAGATATCCGACCGGATCACCATCCTGCGCGACGGGCAACATGTCGTCACCGACGAGGCCTCCAATTTCGATCGCGACACGATCATTTCCGCCATGGTTGGCCGCACGCTGTCGGAAGAGCTCTACAGTCGCGACAGGAAGCGGACGGTACGTCCCTATGGCCGCAAGGTGCTGTCGGTGCAGAACCTGTCGATGGGCAAGATGGTGCGCAACACCTCGTTCTCGGTCTATGGCGGACAGATCACCGGCATTTTCGGGCTGATCGGCTCGGGCCGGACGGAAACGGCGAAGATCATCTCGGGCGTCATCAAGCGCGACTTCTTCCATGGTGGCGAGGTGCGGCTCGAAGGCAGGTCTGTGCGCTACCGGGTGCCGCGTCCGGCGGTCAAGGACGGGGTGGTCTATGTCACCGAGGACCGCAAGATCGAGGGCTTCTTCGAGACCAAGTCGATCGCCGAGAACATCTACATGAACCTGCTTTCGGCAGACCTGAACAAGCGCTCCGTGATCAGCCATTCCGAGATGATGCAGCTTGCCGATGAATGGACAGCCAAGCTCAACGTCAAGGCCATCGACGCCAATGCGCGGGTCATTGAACTGTCGGGAGGCAACCAGCAGAAGGTGGTCATCGCCCGGTCGCTGGTCCAATTGCCGAAGTTGATCATCTTCGACGAACCCACCCGCGGCGTCGATGTCGGCGCCATTGCAGAGTTGCATCGCGTTATCAACGAGCTCGCCGATGCCGGCTTGGCGGTGGTGGTGATCTCGTCCTATCTTCCGGAAATCCTGAATCTGGCCGACCGCATCCTGGTTTCGCGTCAGGGCCGGATCGTCGAGGAATTCTCGGTGGACGAGGCGACGGAAGAAAAGATCATGTACGCCGCGGTGCATTGATGCGACCGAGGGCAGACAATTACAGGCAGGAACCAGCATGAAGATCAGGGCGGCAGTACTTGAGGAAATCGGACGCGAAGGACCCTATGCGGTCTCGCTTCCATTGCGGGTGCAGGAAATCGATCTCGAAGGCCCGGGGCCCGGCGAAGTGCTGATCAAGATGGTGGCCGCCGGTCTTTGCCACTCGGATCTGTCGGTCATCAACGGCGACCGCCCCAGGCCGGTGCCGATGGCGCTCGGCCACGAAGCATCGGGCATCGTCGAGGAGGTCGGCGCCCATGTGCATGATCTCGTGCCCGGCGATCACGTGGTCTGCGTGTTCGTCCCCAGTTGCGGCCATTGCGCACCCTGCGCCCAGGGTCGGCCCGCGCTTTGCGAGCCCGGAGCCCAGCACAACGGCGCGGGCGACCTGATGAGCGGAGCCTTCCGACTGCGGCGTCATGGGGAACCGGTGCACCATCACTGCGGCGTCTCATCGTTTGCCGAATATGCCACCGTGTCGCGCAATTCGCTGATCAAGATCGACCCAGATGTGCCGCTGCACATTGCAGCTCTGATGGGTTGTGCCGTGCTTACAGGTGCCGGCGCCGTCTTCAATGGCGGCGACGTCAAACCCGGCGGGACCACCGCGGTAATCGGCCTTGGCGGCGTCGGCCTGGCGGCAGTGCTTGGCGCGGTTGCCGCAGGCGCCGAGACCGTGGTCGCCGTTGATATGTTCCAGCAGAAGCTCGAGCTTGCGCTTGAACTCGGCGCCACCCACATCTTCCGGGCCGACGACCCCGATGTCGTCGCCAAGGTGCGGGAAGCGACCAATGGCGGGGTTGAGACAGCGCTCGAATTCGCCGGTTCGGTCAAGGCGCTGGAATTCAGCTATGCGATCACCCGGCGGGGCGGAACCACGGTGACCGCAGGCCTGCCCAATCCCAAGGCAATGTTGTCGATTCCGGCGGTCTCGCTGGTCGCCGAAGAGCGGACGCTGAAAGGCAGCTATCTCGGCTCAGGCGTGCCCTCGCGCGACATCCCGCGCTTCCTCGGGCTCTACAAGCGCGGCAAGCTGCCGGTCGACAAGCTGCTCACCCACCGCATCGTGCTCGACGACATCAACGAGGGGTTCGACAGGCTGGCGAGCGGCGAGGCGATCCGCCAGATTATCGACTTCATCTAGTCTGGACGGACGTCGAATGCAGGAACGGTCGCCAGGCGCCGGCGCTTCACGCTGTCAATTTCAAGGGGAATGGCCATGGGCAGAATTGAAGGCATCAAGGATTACCGCTGCTTTATCGATGGCAACTGGGTCGCCGCGGAATCCGGCGACGTGTTTGAAACAACCGATCCCTTCACCGCCAAACACTGGGCCAACATGCCCAGATGCGATGCCCGTGACGTCGACAAGGCGGTGGCTGCGGCGCGTGCGGCGTTCGACACCGGCGAATGGTCGAAAATCAATGCGACCCAGCGCGGACACCTGCTGCGGCGGTTGGGAGACCTGATCGCGCGTGACGCCGATCATCTCGCCTCCGTCGAAGTGCAGGACAACGGCAAGCTCTATGCCGAGATGCGCGGTCAGGTCGGCTACATCCCGCAGTGGTTCTATTATTTCGGCGGTATGGCCGACAAGGTCGAGGGCGCGGTGATGCCGATCGACAAGCCCGACATGTTCACCTACACGCGGCATGAGCCGATCGGCGTGGTCGCGGCGATCACGCCATGGAATTCGCCGCTGCTGCTGCTTGCCTGGAAGATGGCGCCGGCGCTGGCAGCCGGTTGCACCATGGTCGTCAAGCCGTCGGAATTCACCTCGGCTTCGACGCTGGAACTGATGCGGCTGATCGAGGAGGCCGGATTCCCCAAAGGCGTGGTCAATGTCGTCACCGGCTTCGGCCAGGATGTCGGCGAAGCGCTGTCCACCCATCCCGGCATCGACAAGATTGCGTTTACCGGCGGCGAATTCTCCGGCCGCAAGATCATGGAAAAGTCGGCCGGAAACTTCAAGCGGCTGACGCTGGAACTGGGCGGCAAGTCCGCACAACTGGTCTTTGCCGATGCGGATCTCGACAACGCGGTCAAGGGCGTCGTGTCTGGCATCTTCGCCGCGACCGGCCAGACCTGCATCGCCGGCTCGCGGCTGCTGGTGCATGACAGCATCCATGACGAGTTTCTGGAGAAGTTCCTCGCCCTTGCCGCCACCGCGCGGATGGGCGACCCGATGGACCTCTCGACCCAGGTCGGGCCCGTGACCACGCAGCCGCAGTACAACCGCATCCTGTCGATGATCGAGATGGCCAAGGGCGAGGGCGCCTCCTGCATGATGGGCGGCAAGCCCGCGGACAGGCCCGAATGCGGCGACGGCTGGTTCATCGAGCCGACGGTGTTTGCCGGCGTCCGCAACGACATGCAGATCGCCCAGCAGGAGGTGTTCGGCCCGGTCTTGTCGGTGATCCGCTTCTCGGATGATGACGAGGCCTATTCAATCGCCAACGACACGCCTTACGGGCTTGCCGCGGGCGTATGGACCTCCGACATGGCACGCGCCTTCACCGCTGCCCGACGGCTGCGCGCGGGCACCATATGGACCAACACCTATCGCGCTGTGAGCTACATGATGCCGTTTGGCGGTTTCAAGAATTCGGGTCAGGGCAGGGAGAGCGGCCAGGACGCGATCTACGACTATATGGAGACCAAGAGCGTCTGGATGGCCTTCAACAAGGATGTGCCCAATCCGTTCGTCATGCGCTGAACTGGCCTTGTATGGCCAGAGCGCCGGGGACGCAGCTTACAACGGCTGGACTTCGGTGACATAGGATTCGAAGAAGTCGGAGAACTTGGCAACCCGGATCGGCAATTTGTCATAGGGCGGATAATAGAGCGTCAGCCAGAGCTGCGGCGGTTTCCAGTCCGGGAGGATCTGCTGGAGCTTGCCGTCGGAGAGGCTGGCATCGACGATGAAATGCGGCAGCAGCGCGATGCCTTCCCCGTTTTCGGCAAGGCGTGCGATGAGGTCGCCGTTGTTGCCTGCCATGCGGTGGCCGGCCCTGATCTTGCGGGTGCTTGAGCCGTTGCTAAGCTCCCAGGTCTCGCCGACCGAATCCTCGTCATAGGCAAGGCAGCGCTCCGGATCGAGATCGTCGGCGGATTTCGGCGTTCCGAAAGCCGCGAGATAGCCAGGCGAGGCCACCAGAATCCGCCGCACCGGGCAGATCTTGCGCCAGATGGTGGATTTGTCCTTCGGCTGCTCGGAGATGCGGATGGCCAGATCGAAACTGTCGGCGACGATGTCGATGAACCGGTCGGTCAGCGATATCGACACCGCTGTGTTGGGATACTCGACACGAAAGCCGGACGCGATATCGGGCAGGATGCGCTGGCCGAGTGACAGCGGCGCATTGATGCGGATCAGGCCGGCGGCATCGCCCTGTTGCTCGCGCACCTCTTCGCTGGCCTCATCGAACTGCTTCAGGAGCGGTCCGATGCGCGCCGCATAGACCGCGCCTGCCGAGGTCAGCGACACCTGCCGTGTGGTGCGCAACAACAATTGCACGCCGAGTTCCGCCTCCAGCGCGCCGACCGCGCGGGTGACCGTCGGCGCGGTCATCGACAGCTGGCGCGCGGCGGCGACGAAGCTGCGCTGCTCGGCCACGGCCAGAAAGACGCGAATGTCGTTGAGATCGCTCATTGGCGATTATTGCGCTTATTGCAACAATATTGTCAATATTATTTCTATTCACTTTCCACGCGCCCGGCATCATCTTCACCGCATGCACTTGACGCCAAGGCGTCTCAACGCAAGGGATCATGACCATGATTACTCAGATCAAAGGGCTGCACCATGTGACTTCCATGGCTGCCAACGCCCAGCAGAACAGCGATTTCTTCACCAAGACGCTTAGCCTTCGCCGCGTCAAGAAGACCGTCAACTTCGATGCCCCGGAAGTCTACCATCTCTATTACGGCGATGAAGTCGGCACCCCCGGTTCGGTGATGACCTATTTTCCATTCCCGAACATCGTGGCCGGACGGCCCGGCGCCGGCGAAGTCGGCGAAACCTATTTCGCCATTCCGAAAGGATCGGCTGGTTACTGGAAGCAGCGGCTTGAAGGCCTTGATGTCACGGGGCTTTCGGAAACCGAAGTGTTCGGCGAGAAGCGCCTTCGTTTTCAGGGACCCGATCATGACGCCTTTTCGCTCATCGAAGCCGATGGCGATGGCCGCGATGGCTGGGGCCACGGCGATGTCGGCGTGGCGGAAGCCATCAAGGGCTTTCACGGCGCAAGCCTCAGACTGAAGGATGACGGCGCAACCGCCGAGCTTCTCGGCTTCATGGGTTACCAGAAGGTCGACAGCAAGGACGGCTGGACACGGTTCGGAATGGAAGGCGGCAATGGCGCCGATTTCATCGACATCGAAGCGGTGCCGCAAGCCAATGCCGCCCGGCAGGGCGCGGGGTCGGTGCATCACATCGCCTTTGCTGTCGAAAACCGTGCGGCACAGCTCGAAGTTCGCAAGGCGCTGATGGACACCGGATATCAGGTCACGCCGGTCATCGACCGTGACTATTTCTGGGCGATCTATTTCCGTACACCCGGCGGCGTGCTGTTCGAAGTCGCCACCAACGAACCGGGTTTCGACCGGGACGAGGACACCGCGCATCTGGGCGAAGCGCTGAAACTGCCGAGCCGCTACGAGCAGCACCGCGACGAGATCGTCAAACTGCTAGAGCCTATCAAGGACTGACCGCTTTCATCGGGGCGGGGCCGAAGCGCCTCGCCCAAGGAGACCAACCATGAGCATTTCATCCTATCATGCCCTGACCAAACCGGCCGACGCCGGTGCGCCACTGGTATTCGCCTTTCACGGCACCGGTGGCAACGAGCATCAGTTTTCAGAGCTTGTCAGCCAGATCCTGCCGGGCGCCGGGTTGGTGTCGCCACGCGGCGATGTCTCCGAGCATGGCGCCCTGCGGTTCTTCCGGCGCACCGGCGAAGGCGTCTATGACATGGACGACCTCGCCCAGCGCACCGAGAAGATGGCGGGCTTCATCGCCGCCCACAAGGCCGCCAATCCCGGCCGTCCGGTCTATGGGTTGGGCTATTCCAACGGCGCCAACATCCTGGCGTCGGTCATGTTCAAGCATGCCGATCTGTTTGACCGCGCCGCATTGCTGCATCCGCTGATTCCGTTCACACCGGAGCCGAATGCGGAGCTAACCGGCAAGCGGATCCTGATCACCGCCGGCGAGCGTGACCCGATCTGCCCGTTGCCGATGACCCAGGCTCTGATCGACTATTTCTCCGGGCAGGGCGCGGACGTGAAGACGGCCTTTCATGCCGGCGGCCACGACATCCGCCAGGAGGAACTTGCAGCCTTGCGCGCGTTCCTGACCGACTGACACCGAGCTACCCCAGGCCATCATGTGGCGGGCGGGGCGCGCGGGTTGCTTTCCACCGCCCGCCACAGGAGTTCGGATCATGATACTCATCCACGAAGCGATGAATCGCGGCCATACCGATATGGGATGGCTCAACAGTTTCCACACCTTCTCTTTCGGCGGCTTCCAGGATCCGACCCGCATGGGCTACGCCGCCCTGCGGGTTATCAACGAAGACCGCATCGTTCCGGGCTCAGGCTTCGGCGAGCACGCCCATTCCAACATGGACATTCTGACGATCGTGCTGTCGGGCAGGCTCCGCCACCAGGATACGCTCGGCAATGTGACCACCATGGCTCCCGGCGAAATCCAGCTGATGTCGGCTGGCAGCGGCATCCGGCATTCGGAAATGAATGCATCGGATAAAGACCCCGCGCATTTCCTGCAGATCTGGCTGATCCCGGACAGCAGCGGCGGTGCGCCGGGCTACCAGCAGGCGCCCTTGCCGGAGTCCGAAACCGCACAGCACTGGACGCTTATCGCCGGGGGGCCCGCCGCCGGTGCGCCGCTGCGACTCAACTCCGACAGCCGCGTCCTGATCGCCGCTGCGCGCGAGGGAACGCGCACCGATGTGCCGGTCAGGCCCGGCCGCAAGACCTTCCTGCAGGTCATCGAAGGGCTGGCCGAAGTGGACGGCGAGCGCCTGGGCGCCGGCGATGGCGTGCAGATCGGCGATGAGGCGATGGGGGATCTTGCCTGGATCACGCAGGGGCGGGCGCTGTTGTTCGACATGCGCGGCTGATCCTTGATCTTGGGCCGGACGCTGGCACTGCCAAGCCGCCTGCGGCCTTCGATGCTCGGGATATCTCAGTCGGCGGGGGGTGAAGCCGCGACCATCGGCGCCAACGACCGCAGCTTGTGCTGCATGTGTTCCTTCATCAGCGTGCCCAGCTTGCGGCTGTCCCTGGCCTCCAGCGCCTCGAGGATGGCGTCATGTTCGCGCATGGCCTCGCCCCAGCGCTCGAGGGTGAGATTGGCCTGGTAGCGGGCGCGACTGGCGCGGCGGGCGACCATCTGGTGCTGCTGCGCCAGTGTCTGGTTGCGCGCAGCAGCGAGCATGGCGGCATGGATCTTCTGGTTGATGTCGAAATAGGTCGGGCGGTCACCGCGATCGAAGGCCGCGTGCATGTCGTCATTGAGGCGATGAATGGCGGCGATCTCCTGGCCGGTGGCGTGCAGCGCGGCCAATTCTCCAACCAGCCCTTCAAGAGCGGCAAGAACCGGAAACACCTCTTCAAGCTCGGCCACCGTCAGCGTCGAAACCACCGCGCCGCGGTTCTGCACCAGCATGACAAGACCTTCGGCGGCGAGGATCTTGACCGCTTCGCGCACCGGCGTGCGCGACACGCCGAAGCGCTCGGTCAACAGACGCTCGGGAATCTTCTCACCGGGCTTGAGTTCGCCCTCCATGATCAGCGTGCGCAGCTTGTCGGTCAGTTCGACCGCAAGTGCAGGCCGGTTCAGTGTCTCGCTTGGTGCTGGATCGGCAAATGTCATGATTCGTCCTCAACGCGCCCGGGTCTGTCCGCATTCGCGGGCCTGTGGCGGATATTCCGGGCCGTGTCGAGTGCGTTGGCAAGAACCTCGACCACATGCAAGGCCTTTCTTCCGGTCCCATCGGCGATCTGGTGGCGGCATGAGGTTCCGTCGGCAACGACGAGGGTGTCGCTTTCGGCCGCCCTGACGGTCGGCAACAGCGATATCTCGCCCATGGCGAGCGACACGTCGATGGTGTCTGCGGCATAGCCGAAGGCGCCCGCCATGCCGCAACAGCTTGATTCGATTGTCTCAACCTGCATGCCCGGGATCAATCCCAGTGTCCGCTCGACGGCGCCCATCGTCGCGAACGCCTTCTGGTGGCAATGCCCGTGCAGGAGCGCCCGGGCAGCAGGGGGAGCAAGATCCAGCTCGAGGCTGCCGCTTTCTGCCTCTGCGGCCAGAAACTCCTCGACCAGTTGCGCCCGTTCGGCGAGCTGCCTGGAATCGTCCCCCGGAATCAGCGTCAGGAACTCGTCGCGCAGGGTGAGAAGGCAGGACGGCTCGAGCCCGACGATCGCCGCTCCGCTCCTGAGCGCCGGACCGAGCGCGTCGAGCGTTCGCGCCGCTTCCGCCCGTGCCTTGTCGATCATGCCGGCGGCCAGATAGGTGCGGCCGCAACACAGCGGCCGGTCATGTCCGTCGGCGGGCCTCGCCACCGAGACGGCATAATTGCCGGCCTTCAACACCGACACCGCGGCACGAAGCACTGCCGGCTCGAACCAGCGGCCGAAAGTGTCGGCAAACAGCACCACTTGGCGCTTTCCGGACGACATCCCGATCTCGTCGTCGCGGAACGGCGATTTCGCGAAGCGGGGCAGGGTGCGCCTGCGGGAAAAACCGGTCAGCCGTTCGGCCAGGCGGGCAAGCGGTTTCCAGCGCTCGCGCAGATCCATCAGTCCGCCGAGTGACGCACCCCATCGCGCATAGCGTGGCAGTTCGGCGATCAACCGCTGCTGCAGGCTGATGCCGTTTTTCAGTGTTCTCTGGTATAGAACCTCGGTCTTCATCCTGGCCATGTCGACGCCGGTGGGGCATTCGCGGCGGCAGGCCTTGCAGGACACGCACAGCTTCAGCGTCTCGGCCATTTCGTCGGACTGCAGCGCATCCGGGCCGAGCTGGCCGGAGAGCGCCAGCCGCAGGGAGTTGGCCCGGCCGCGGGTGACGTCGCGTTCGTTGCGTGTGACGCGGTAGCTGGGACACATGGCGCCGCCCACCTGCTTGCGGCAGGCGCCGTTGTTGTTGCACATCTCGACGGCGCCCTGCAGTCCGCCGGCCTTGCCGGGCCACGCCGACCAGTCGTGGCCGGTTTTCAGGTCTTCGAACCGGTAGTCGGGACGATAGCGGAAAAGGCTGCGGTCGTTCATTCGCGGAGCGCGAACGATCCTGCCGGGATTGAGGACGCCGCCCGGGTCGAACCTGTCCTTGACCTGCTCGAAGGCGTCGACAATCCGCCGGCCGAACATTGCCTCGTGGAACTCGGAGCGGGCTATGCCGTCGCCGTGCTCGCCCGAGTGGGAGCCCTTGTACTCGCGCACCACGGCGAAGGCCTCCTCGGCGATCTGCCGCATCGTCACGGCGTCCTTTTCAAGTTTCATGTTGAGCACGGGACGGACATGCAGGCAGCCGACCGAGGCGTGCGCATACCAGGTGCCGCGTGTGCCGTGGCGGTCGAAGATGGCGGTAAGACGATCGGTGTAGTCGGCGAGATGGGCGAGCGGCACGGCACAATCCTCGACGAAGGAGACCGGCTTGCCCTCATCCCTCATCGACATCATGATGTTGAGGCCGCCGGCGCGCAGGTCGGCGATTGCCGCCTGCAGGCCGGGCTCGTCGATGCGGACGCTCCCGCCTTCATGGTCGCCGCCGCGGCCGAAGCCGAAGCCGAGATCGCTCATGACATCATCGAGGGCCGCGGCCTTGCGGTCGTTGTCGCCCGGATCGTCGGCGAACTCGACCAGCAGCAGCGCCGCCGGATTGCCGCGGACGAAGGCTTCCAGGGTCGGCCGGTACATCGGGATATCGCGCGCCAGCTCGATCATGGTGGCATCGACGAGTTCCACCGATGTCGGGGACAGCGGCACGATGTATTGGGCGGCGTCCATGGCGGCGCGGAAGCTGGGGAAATGGCAGGCGCCGAGGATCTTCCGTTTCGGCGGCAGCGGCCAGAGGCGGATCTCGATGGCCGTCGAAATGCCGAGCGTTCCCTCGGAGCCGACCAGGATATGAGCGAGATTGACCGGATCGGCATCGGGCAGAAGCGCGTCGAGATTGTAGCCGCCGACGCGGCGCTGCACCTTCGGGAAGCGGCGCAGGATCTCGTCCGCCTCGGCGCGGCCGAGCGCTAGCAGGCTCTCTGCGAGATCGGCGATGCCTGCGTCGGCGCCGGTTTGTGCGAGCGGGCCGAAATGCGCCCTGGCGCCGCCGGCGAGCAGGGCATCGATCGACAGGGTGTTGTCGCGCATCGTGCCGTAGCGCAGCGAGCGCGAGCCGCAGGAATTGTTGGCCGCCATGCCGCCGATGGTGGCGCGCGATGCCGTGGAGACGTCGACGGGAAACCACAGGCCATGCGGTTTCAGGCGGCGGTTGAGGTCATCGAGCACGATCCCGGGCTCCACCACAGCCCGGCGGCCGGCGACATCGAGCTCGATGATGGCGTCGAGATGCCGCGAGGTGTCGACGATCAGTCCCGAATTGACGGTCTGGCCGCATTGCGATGTCCCGCCGCCGCGCATGGTCAGGGCCACCCCGTCCTCCCGTGCCGCCGCGAGCGCGCATTCGATGTCCTCGATGCAGGAGGGGATAACCACGCCCGTCGGCATCACCTGGTAGATCGACGCGTCGGTGGCATAGCGGCCACGCGAAAACCGGTCGAAAAGAACGGTGCCGCGAACCTGATTTTTCAGGCGTCTCTCGAGGCCCGGACGCAGTCTCTCGTGCACGGTGCCTCCGCCTATTTTCGCCGTTCGCGCATTATGCGCCTTGACAGAATTAATGAATTCATAATTCAATTAGAGACCAAAATAAGAAGAGTGACAAGTGGGAGGAGGGCCGATGAACACGATGCCCGGACGCCATTTTCTGCAGATACCCGGCCCGACCAACGTGCCCGACCGGGTGCTGCGCGCGATGGACATGCCGACAATGGACCACCGCGGCCCGGAGTTCCAGGCGCTGGGAAAGCGCGTGCTTTCGGGCATCCGGTCGATCTTCCAGACGGAAAACCCGGTCATCATCTACCCGGCCTCCGGGACCGGCGCCTGGGAAGCGGCGCTTGCCAACACGCTCTCTCCGGGCGACCTGGTGCTGATGTACGAGAGCGGCCAGTTCGCCGCGCTGTGGAAGAAGCTTGCGGAAAAGCTCGGCCTGCGCACCGAGTTCATCTCCGGCGACTGGCGCCGCGCCGCCGACCCCGAGGCCATCGCCCAACGGCTGAACGCCGACAAATCCCACGAGATCAAGGCGGTCTGCGTCGTTCACAACGAGACATCGACCGGCTGCGTCGCGCCCATACCCGCCATCCGCCGAGCGATAAACGAGGCCGGTCATCCGGCGCTCTTTCTGGTCGACACCATTTCGTCGCTCGGCTCCATCGATTTCAGGCACGATGAATGGGGCGTAGACGTCACCGTCGGCGGATCCCAGAAGGGGCTCATGCTTCCGCCCGGGCTCTCTTTCAATGCGCTGTCCGACAAGGCGCTCGAGGCCAGCAAGTCGGCCCGGCTCGCCAGGTCCTATTGGGACTGGGAGGAGATGCTGGTGATGAACAAGAACGGCTTCTTTCCCTACACGCCGGCGACGAACCTGCTCTATGGCCTCGATACTGCAATCGAGATGCTGCTCGATGAAGGGCTTTCCCGCGTGTTCGCGCGCCATGCCCGCCACTCCGAGGCCACGCGGCGCGCGGTGGAGGCCTGGGGGCTGGAGGTGCTCTGCCGGGATCCGGCGCAGCATTCGGGCTCGCTGACCGCCGTGCTGCTGCCCGATGGCCAGGACGCCGACCAATTCCGCAAGGTGGTGCTCGACCATTTCAACATGTCGCTGGGCGCCGGTCTCGGCAAGGTGGCGGGAAAGGTGTTCCGCATAGGACATCTGGGCGACTTCAATGACCTGATGCTGCTGGGCACCCTCGGCGGCGTGGAAATGGGACTCGATATCGCCGGCGTGCCGCACCGGCCCGCCGGGGTTCGTGCGGCAATGGATTTTCTCTCCGGTCACAGGCAGTCCGAAGGGAATGGAAAGGTGGTGGCCGGGTAGCCGTCACGCAATCTGATCGGACCGGCTGTGCCGTGACGATCGCTCTGGGAGGAGAACAGCGATGAAAGCGAAAACATTCCTGACTGGGGTGGCGCTCGCCGCCCTGATGGCAACCGGCGCTCAGGCGCAGACAGTCCTCAAGCTCGGCCATGTCGGCGATCCGGGCTCGCTCTACGAGGAAACCACCAACGCGTTCGCCGACTGCGTCAAAGATAAATCCGCCGGCGCGGCCACGGTCGAGGTGTACGGCTCGTCGCAGTTGGGCAACGACCAGGAGATGCTGCAGAAACTGAAGCTTGGGCAGATCGCCTTCTCGATGCCGTCGTCGATCATGAGCTCGGTCCACCCAACCTTCGGCGTTTTCGAGATGCCCTATCTCATCAAGGACAGGGACCATATGCGCAAGGTTCGCGATAGCATGGGCAAGGTCTTCGTCGATGCGGCCGGGGAGAAGGGCTATGCCCTGATCGGATTTTGGGAAAACGGCTTTCGCCACATCACCAACAATGTGCGTCCGATCAACAAGCCGGAAGATCTCAAGGGCATCAAGCTGCGCACCCCGAAGGGCGAATGGCGGGTGAAGATGTTCCAGAGCTACGGCGCCAACCCGACCCCGATGGCCTTCTCCGAGGTCTTCACTGCGCTCAAGACCGGCGTCATCGACGGCCAGGAGAACCCGCTGGCGCAGATCACCTCCGGCAAGTTCCAGGAAGTGCAGAAATACCTCTCGATGACCGGGCACGTCTACTCGCCGGCCTATCTGGCATCCTCTTCGAAGCAGTGGGACAACTGGCCCGAGGACATCAGGTCGGCTGTTTCGGATTGCGCGCTCGTCGCCAGCAACTTCGCGTATGACCGTTCGGCGGAGATGGACGACAGCCTCGTCGACGTGGTCAAGGCCGCCGGCGTCGAGATCAACGACGCAGACAAACAATCCTTCATCGATGCGTCAAAGGCGATCTACGCGGATTTCGGCAGCCAGGTCGAGGGCGGCGAAAAGCTTGTCAGCGACATTCAGGCGCTCGCGCAGTGATCCGGATGCGGGCGCTCCGGCGCCCGCGTCCCGTCCGGCGGCCGCGGCGACATCGCGCGGCCGACGTGGTCCCGATTGCAGCAAGTGCCTGACGGCACGGGGGAGGAGTCTTGCGAAAGGCAGCGCATATATTCGGCGAGATCCTGACCTGGATCGTCATCGCTCTCATGGTGACGCTGACGACCGTCGTCATCGTCGCCGTCGTCTACCGCAAGCTGGGCGCCTCGCTCTCCTGGTATGACGAGATCGCCTCGGTCCTGCTGGCCTGGATCACCTATTACGGCGCGGCGCTTGCGGCGCTGAAACGCTCCCATATCGGCTTCGACGATGTGCTGCTGGCGCTGCCCGGCCGGGCGCGCGCGGTCGCCGTGATCGTTTCCGAGATCCTCGTCATCTTCTTTTTCGTGCTGCTGGCGTGGTCCGGCATCGCGGTGCTGCAGATCCTGGAAGGCGAGACCCTGGTCAGCCTGACATGGGTGCCGGTTTCCGTCACCCAGTCGATCATCCCGATCGGCGCAATCCTGTTCATCGCCGCCGAACTGATGAGCCTGCCGGATTACTGGCGCGACGTGATGGCCGGACGGTCGGTCGAGCACCAGGTCATGTCGCATGGGGCGACCCCGGGGGAGACATCCTGATGCTGCTGCTGATCATTTTCCTGGCGCTCGTCGCCATGGTCTGTATCAATATCCCCATCGCCGTGGCGTTGGCGCTGTCGGGTGTTCTCGCCATTGCCGTCCATGACGGCCCCGCCGCAGTGGTGACCATCGCCCTCGACATGTATGGCGGCGCCAAGTCCTTCTCGCTCATCGCCATTCCGATGTTCGTGCTGGCGGGCGCTATCATGAACGCCACCGGCATCACGCGACGGCTGATTGCCTTCGTCTCGGCGCTGATCGGATTCGTCCGAGGGGGGCTGTCGATGGTGACCATCGGCGTGTCGCTGTTCTTTGCGGAAATTTCAGGTTCCGCCGTGGCCGATGTCGCCGCCATCGGCTCCATCCTCATTCCCGAAATGAAAAAGCGGAAGTATCCCGCGCCCTTCGCCGCCGCCGTCACCTCTTCCTCGGCGTCGCTCGCTATCATCATTCCGCCGTCGATTCCGATGATCCTCTATGCGGTGTCGGCGGGCACCAGCGTCGAGCAGATCTTCGTCGCCGGTTTCATCCCGGGCCTGCTCGGTGCGATCGGGCTCGCGGTCGTGGCCTATTTCTACGCCCGCAAGCACAATCTCCCCACCGAAGCGGCCTTCGACGGCAAGGTGCTGCGTGCCACCATGCTCGACGCGCTCCCGGCCTTCGCCCTGCCGGTGATCATCCTCGGCGGCATCTTCGGCGGCCTCGTCACCGCCACGGAAGGCGGCGGGCTGGCGGTCGTCGCGGCCATGCTCGTCGGCCTGTGGTACCGGGAAATCGACTGGAAGCAGCTCAAGCAGGCGATGCTGGAGGGCGGAATGCAGACAGCGGTGGTGATGCTGCTGGTCGCAGCCTCGATCCTGATGGGCAGTTTCCTCACCACCTCGCGGGTGCCGCAGAACCTGGCGGCGGGCATTCTCGACCTGACCACCAACAAATACATGATTCTGTTGATCCTCAATGTCTTCTTCCTGGTGATCGGTTTCTTTCTGCATTCCTCCGCCGCCATCATCCTGGTGGTGCCGATCGTCATCCCGCTGATCCAGCAGGTGGGCATCGACCCGATCCATTTCGGGCTGGTCGTCACCCTCAACCTGGCGATCGGACAGCAGACCCCGCCCGTGGCGTCGGTGCTGATCACCGCCTGCTCGATCGCCAAGGCGAACATCTGGGAGGTGTCGAAGGTCAATCTGCCGTTCATCGGCGTTCTGCTGGCGGTGCTGGTGCTGTGCACCTATGTGCCGGCTGTGCCGATGTTCCTCGTCCACTATTTCTATGGATAATCCAATGCCGGACAATGAAATTCGCCAGGACCTCCGCGGCTCCACCCTTTGGGTCACACTCAACCGGCCCGAGGCCCGCAATGCGCTGACCTTCGCCATGTACGACGAACTGGCGCGGATCTGCTCCGGCGTGACGCTCGGCGGCGCAGTCAAGGCGATTGTCGTCACCGGCGCCGGCGACAAGGCATTTGCGGCCGGCACGGACATGAGGCAGTTCCGTGCCTTTGCCACCGACCAGGACGCGCTCGATTACGAGCATCGGATCGACATGGTCCTCGAAGCGGTGGAGAGATGCCCGGTGCCGACCATCGCGGCGATGTCGGGAGCCTGCACCGGCGGCGGCGCGGGAATTGCGGCCGCCTGCGACATCCGCATCGCCACGGCTGACCTGAAGATCGGCTTCCCGATCGCGCGCACGCTGGGCAACTGCCTGTCGATCTCCAACCTCGCGCGGCTGTCGGGGCTGATGGGAGCGGGCCGGGTCAGGGAGATGATCTTCACCGCGCGGCTGCTCGGGGCCGAGGAGGCAAAGTCGGCAGGCCTGGTCTCCGAGATCGTGGCGGACCATGAGGCATTGCTGGGCCGAGCGGCGGAGCTGGCGGACACACTGGCCGGCCATGCGCCGCTGACGCTCAGGACCACCAAGGAGGGCCTGCGCCGGCTCCGCGTCGAGGGGCCCCGGGCCGATGACCGTGACCTGGTCGTCGAGGCCTACAGAAGCGCGGATTTCCAGGAAGGGCTCGAAGCCTTCCTCGGCAAGCGCAAACCTGTCTGGAAGGGGCGCTGAGCATGGCTGAACGGATATCGGCCGGCCGGGGGCCGCTCGCTGGCATGAAGGTGATCGAGCTGGCGCACATCATGGCCGGCCCGGTCTGCGGACTGATGCTCGCCGACATGGGCGCCGACGTCATCAAGGTGGAGAAACCCGACGGCGACGACACGCGCAGGTTTCTGCCGCCCGCAATCGGCGGCGTCTCGGCCGCCTATCTGATGATGAACCGCAACAAGCGCGGAATTGCCCTCAATCTGAAGGACCCCAAAGCCGTCGAAGTGCTCAAGACCCTGCTCAGGGACGCCGACGTGGTGATCGAGAACTACCGCATGGGCACGATGGAGAAGCTCGGTCTCGGCTACGAAACCCTGCGCGAGATCAATCCGGGCCTGATCTACTGCGAGATCTCCGGTTTCGGTCGCACGGGACCCTACGCGAATCGCGGCGGCTTCGACCTCATCGCTCAGGGCATGAGCGGGTTGATGTCGATCACGGGCGAGGGGCCGGGCCGGCCGCCGGTCAAGTCCGGCGCGCCTGTCTCCGACATCACCGCCGGCATTCTCGGGGCTCTCGGGGTCGCCGCTGCGTATGCGCGCAAGCTGGTCACGGGAGAGGGGCAGCGGGTCGACACCTCGCTGTTCGAAGCGGCGATCTCGCACACCTACTGGCAGTCGGCGATCACCTTCGCCACCGGCTCTGCCCCCGGACCGATGGGATCCGCCCATCCGCTGAATGCGCCCTACCAGGCGTTCCGCACCGCCGATGGCTGGCTCAATGTCGGGGCAGCCAACCAGAAGAACTGGGAACGGATGCTGAGCGTCATCGAGGCGCCGGAATTGGCGACCGATGACCGCTTTGCCAGCAACAGCGCGCGCATGGGTAACCTGCAGGCCCTGACAGAGGTCCTGAATGCCCGGTTCTGCCTGCGCAGCACCGGCGAATGGATGACGCTGCTGGAGGCGGCAGGGGTTCCGGCCGGTCCCGTGCTGGATATCGCCGAGATGCACCGGGACGAACAGGCCATCGCCCGGGAAATGGTTGTCGAGACCGAGCACCCGACCGCCGGCACGGTGAAGGCGATTGGACTGCCGATCAAATTCTCCGAGACCCCCGGGGCAATTGTCCGTCCCGCACCCATGCTTGGCGAGCACAACCGCGAAGTGCTATCGGACTATGGCTATTCGAGCGAATCCATCGATGATCTGTGCGCGTCCGGTGCGCTGGTGTCGAGAACAGACTGAACAGGAACATACGATGCAACTGACACTTCAACAGGCTCGCGACATCATCAAGGTGGCGCTGGCCAAGGCAGCGGACATGGGGCTCAAGCCGCTGACGGTAGCGGTCCTGGACGGCGGCGGGGCGCTTGTCGCGCTCGAACGCACCGACGGCTCCAGCCGCATGCGTCCCGACATCGCCATCGGCAAGGCCAATGGCGCGATCGCGCTCGGCATGGGATCGCGGGCGATTTTCAACCGCGCCCAGGAACAGCCCTATTTCATCCAGTCGATGAACGCGCTGGCGGGTGGCGTGCTGGTGCCGGTGCCCGGCGGCGTGCTCATTCGAGGCGAAGACGGCCGCATCGTGGGCGCGGTTGGCATCACCGGCGACAGTTCCGACAATGACGAGACCTGTGCCGTTGCCGGCATCCAGTCGATCGGCCTGGTCGCCGACGGCGGCTGATCCGAAGCCAGGCGTCCGGGCTCAGCCGACGCCTCGGGGACGGGGCTGGGAGCCTACAAATCGTCTTGACTTTGGGTGGGGGTGCGGGCATTGCTCTGCCGGTCAGGTCGCCGCTCCGGCAGCGGTGCGACGACCTGTTCCGATCGCGTGCCCGGCTCGGGCAGGCGGAAAATCGCCCCGCGGGCGGTGGAACTGAGCGGGTCGACTGCCGTCTGCAAGGATGAGGTCGGGCCGGCACGAATGGCCGTCGGTTTCACGCCGAGCCAGGGCAACGTACAGGAAGAGGTCGCTCATGTCGGCAAGGATCTATCGGCCCGCAAAGACGGTCATGCAGTCGGGCAAGGCCCAATGCCGCGAATGGGTTCTCGAGTTCGATCCGGAACTGCCGCGGACGATCGACCCGATCATGGGATATACCTCCTCGACGGACATGAAGCAGCAGATTCGCATGCATTTCGACAGCGTCGAGGATGCCGTTGCCTATGCTACAAAGAATCAGATCGACTACCGGGTCATCGAACCCAAGGAAGCCAAGCGGCGCAGGGTTGTCTATTCCGACAATTTCCGCTCTGATCGAAAACAGCCTTGGACCCACTGAAGGCCGTTCACATCCGCGGCGTTGGATTGCCGTACCAGTCTCAATGAGGCCCCTTAGCTCAGCTGGATAGAGCACCGGCCTTCTAAGCCGACGGTCGCTGGTTCGAATCCAGCAGGGGTCGCCATTTTTATCCCAAGAACTTACTGGTCAGTCACTAAGCCCTTGTCTGCGTTTTGCTATCGGCGTTCTAGGATCTCCGTGCCAAAGCTTGGACATTCTTCGCTCGACGCGGACGAGGGATCTTGTTTTTACAACTGCTTACGAACGCAGCAGCGGATCTTCCGCCCTATGGCCGCGATGGTTGCCACACACCAAACAAGCACATCCCGCATGCTGCGGGGACAGGGTTAAGTTGCAGCCTGTCGAGCCGAATTACTTTTCGTTGGACATTCAATATATGCAGCCTAATGTGAGGCCGTGTGCATTGAACAGCCAAAATTGCTGCGTCGCCGAATGATCGCCGCTGCCCGGAGCGGATAGGACTGGAACCGACTTGTCATGATGGATGCGACATTGCCGATGGGAGAGGAACTCCAGCGCGCGTTGAACAGGATGGATTTCTTCCGGCTGTTCCGCGGTCTGAGCGTGGAGCACGAATTCGATTCCTACGGCCTGGTCGAGGTGTCCGGCGAGGTCGGCGACTTCAGCTATGCGGTCGCGGCTCATCTGCAAAGCTGGACCGATGCGCGCCTCAATGAGTTTGATGCACGCAATGCCGCTCGCGAGGATCCCCTCATCGTTCATCTTCACACCTCGATCGTGCCGAAGACGTTTCGCCACGAGGAGATGCAAGGCCATCCATCCGGACTGATGGATGGGGGCGACAACCGCTGCGCCGTGGTGATTCCGCTTCACACGCCAGCCGTCAAGCGCTTCGGCCTGATCCTGCTCGGCAATCGGCCGGCCCCGAACGCACCGGTTCTCGCCGGCATCGCGCTCGAAGCGGCGCTGATCTTCCAGCGCTACTACGACGTGATCCTGTCGCTGGAGACGATCACCGGGCTGACAGACAGCGAGATCCAGATCGTGCGCTGGACAGCCGAGGGCAAAACGGCGAACGAGATTGCCACCAACATGGGACGCTCGGCGCACACGATCAATTCCTACATGGCGGCAGTTCTGCGCAAGCTTCAGGTTGCCAACCGGGCGCAGATGGTGGCGACCGCCATCCGCAGCGGCCTGATCAACTGAAGGGAAGCGTAGATGAACACAGAATCCGCCCGCGACAACATCCATGTCCTGCTCGTCGACGATGATCCCAACGAAAATCTGATCCTGCAGCGCCTGTTTCGCAATCTGACGACGCCGACGATCTCGCTGGAATATGTCGGCGATATCGCCAAGGCAGTCGAATGCGTGACGCAGAGCCCGATCGACATCGTGTTGCTCGACAACCGCCTGGTGCCAAACAATGATTTTCGCGAGACAGCGCCGCAGTTGCGCAATGCAGGCTTCACCGGACCCATCGGCATCATCTCGTCGGATATCACTGGGCAGTATTTTCAGAAGTTCCCGGAATACGGGGCGGATTTTCGTCTGGGGAAGGACGAGATCGACGCCAAGACAATTGCCTTCATTCTGGAGGAATACACCCGCAACCCGCTGCCCGATGATTGCGTCGAGGATTATTTGTAGCCGGTCGGAACAGGCGATCGAAAGCTACGGCTGGATGGTGCGCGATGTTCGATGAGGCCGACCGTCTGCTCAAGGCGCTCTACCACACACTGCCGGATCCGGTTGTCGTGGCCGGCAAGGATCGTATCATTATCAGGGTCAATCCTGCCGCCGAACGCGTCTTCGGTTATTCGCAGGAGGAGTTCGCGGGCATGTCCTCGCGGCAACTCTACGCCGTCGGCCGCGACTGGGAACGGATCGGGCAGGAGATCTTTCCCCTCGACAGCGCCGATCGCATCTATCGCGGACAGTCAGTGTTCCGGCGCAAGGACGGAACCACCTTCGAGGGTGCGCTGACGCTGAGCCACATCACCGATGAGCACGACGCGACCGTCGGACTGCTGGCGATCACGCACGACCTTACGGATGTCCTTGCCGTGCAGGCCGAGCGACTGCGGATGGAAACGATCCTGCAGGAGGCGCTGGCATCGATTCCGGAAGGCTTTGTGATCTTCGACGAGCACGATCGGCTGCTGTTGTGCAATGCCGCCTACCGCGACATCTACCCCAATTCCGCCGAGATCATGGTGCCGGGCGTGCAGTTCGAGGCGATCCTGCGCCACAGCCTCAGGACAGGCCTGTATCCGGAGGCCGATCGGATGGAAGGCGGCACGGAAGCTTGGATCGCAGCGCGCATGACGCAGCACCGGAACCCCGAGGGCAGCATCATTCAACAGGTCGGCACCGACAGATGGGTGCAGATCGCCGAAAGGGTGACGCCCGACAATCTGCGCGTCGCCGTGCGCACAGACATCACGGCGCTGCTGCAGATCAAGTCGGAAACCGAGGCGCTGGGGCGCATTCTTGAAGATGCGCAGCAGGAAATCTATGCCTTCGATGCCGTCAGCCTGCGCTACACACTGGTCAATCGCGGCGCCCGGCACAATCTCCAATACGATCTCGCCGAGCTCAGGGCGATGTCGCCGCTCGAGATCATGCCTGATGTCAGTCGCGAACGGCTGGCCGAACTGCTCGCGCCCCTGGTAGACGGCTCGAAAACCTTCGTCGAGGTGCGGACCACCCATCGCCGCAAGGACGGAAGCATCTATGCCTGCGCAGTGCGGCTGGAACTGCTCGACCTCAACAGAGGCCGCTCCTACGTCGCCTTCGTCGAGGACATCACCGAAAAGGTCGAATTTCAGTCGGCGTCGGAACGACTGGGACGGCTTGTCAATGGCGTCACCCAGGAGATCTATGTCTTCGACAGCCGGACATTGCTGTTCTCGCTGGTCAATCACGGCGCTCGCAACAATCTGCAGTATTCCACCGAGCAGTTGCGCCAGATGACACCGCTCGACATCAAGCCGGAATTCGATCACGCGAGATTCACGGCGCTGCTGGCGCCGCTTCTCAACGGAGACAAGCCGTTTCTCGAATTCCGCACTGTGCACAGGCGCAGGGACGGATCGACCTATCCATGCTCGATCCGCATCGAGATGCTGGTGACAGGGTCCGGCAGTTCCTTCGTCGCCTTCGTCGAGGACATCACCGAGAAACTCCAATCCGAGGCGCGGCTGGCAATCAAGCGGCGCAACTTCGAGACGCTCGTCAGCAGCCTTCCTGACGCCATCGCGCGGGCCCATCCGGACACCACGCTGACCTATGTCAACGAGGTCTATGCGCAGCTGGTAGGATTGAGCTCCGAGGAGATGATAGGGCGCAGATATGTCGAGTTCGTGCCGGCCGAGCGCAGGCAACTGGCGCTGGACAATATCGCAGTGCTGACCCCGGAATCGCCGATGAGCGACTTCGAACAGGTGATGCTGGACCCGGAGGGGGACGAGCATGTCATCCTCTGGTCGGATCTGATGATCTACGAGAAGGGCCGGGCCGTCGAGATCGTTTCGGTGGGGCGCGACATCACCGAACGCCATGCCGCCCGCAGCCACATCGCCCAGCAGGCACAGGAACTGGCTTTGCGCAACGAGGCACTGGAGCAGTTCACGGGCATTGTCTCCCATGATCTGAAGGCGCCGCTGAGGCATGTGCGACAGTTCGCCGACATGATCCGCGAGGATGCAGCCACCGGCCGGCTCGACGACCTGCCGATGCTGACGACGCAGATGCAGGCCAGCGTCGTGCGAATGGAGCGGATGATCGGAGGCCTCCTCGAATATTCGCGCGTGGCCTATAAGTTTATTCGACCGGAGAACTTCCGGATCTCCGAAGCGATCGCCGAAGCAAGGAACAATCTTGCGCCGATGATCGAGGAGACAGGGGCCACGGTGGAAGTGGCCGCGGGGGCAAGCCTGACGGGCGACTTCGAACTGATTGTGCAGATGTTCCAGAACCTGATGGCGAATTCGCTGAAATACAGGCAGGCCGATCATCCGCCCCATATCCGCATCTCCGAGAGTGCGGGGGAAAATCACCTTGAAATCCGGATCGAAGACAACGGCATCGGCATCCCCGCCGCCGAGGCGGAGAACATATTCGGCGTCTTCCACCGCCTGCATCGCGATGAATCGATCTATGCCGGCGCCGGCATCGGGCTGGCGCTGTGCCGCAAGGTGTCGGAAAGCCACGGCGGATCGATCCGGCTCGACCCCGGCTTCGCTGGTGGCTCGCGATTTGTCGTGAGCCTGCCGACCCCGGCGGCCTGAGCCGCAAAGCGCCTCAGGCAGCCAGCGACGCGGCCAGTGCCCGATTGATGTCCTCCATCAGGTCGCTGACGTCCTCAAGGCCGATCTGCAGCCGTATCACCGGCCCTTCGGAAGGCGCCTTGGCGACGGTCCGGTCGGAAAGATTGGCAATCACGGCCAGACTCTCATAGCCACCCCAGGAATAGCCGAGGCCGAAAATTTCCAGCGCATCGAGGAATGCGTGCGACTTGGCCTTCCAGCGGTCCTGATCGGCCACATCGAGCACGATCGAGAAGATGCCGCTGGACCCACAGAAGTCGCGTTTCCAGATTCCGTGGCCTGGAAAGCTCTCGAGCGCCGGATGCAACACCCGGGCTATGCCCGCCGAACTCTCGAGTTCGCGCGCGATGGCCAGAGCGCTCTGCTGGTGGCGCTCCAGCCGAACGCCCATGGTGCGCAGGCCGCGCAGCGTCATGTAGCTGTCGTCCGGACCGGCGCAGACACCGAGATTGGTGAAGGTGTCGAGCAGGGCGGGCCACGCCTTCTCGTTGGCGGAGACCGAGCCGATGAGAATGTCGGAGTGGCCGGCGGGATACTTGGTGGCGGCATGGATGGAGATGTCGACGCCATGGTCAAGCGGCTTGAAGAACAGCGGTGTGGCCCAGGTGTTGTCCATGCTGACCAGCGCGCCTCGGGCATGAGCCACTTCCGCAATCGCGGGAATGTCCTGCATCTCGAAGGTGTTGGATCCGGGAGCCTCGGTGTGCACCAGCCGGGTGTTGGGACGCATCAGCGCGTCGATGCCGGCGCCGATCATCGGATCGTAATAGGTGGTCTCGACACCGAAGCGCCGCAGCGTGGTGTTGCAGAAGCGCCGGGTTGGCCCGTAGACGGAATCGACGATGAGGATGTGATCGCCGGCCTGGAGATAGGCCAGCAGCGGCACGGTGACGGCCGCCAGTCCCGAGGGCACCACGATGGTGCCGGCCGAGCCTTCCAGCGCATTGATGGCTTCGCACAGCGCGTCGGTCGTCGGTGTTCCGTGGGTGCCATAGGTGTATTTCTGATCGCGGCTGGCAAGAGTTGCGGCATCGGGAAACAGAACCGTGGAGGCGTGGACGACAGGCGGATTGACAAAGCCGTGGAAGGACCGGGGCTCATAGCCAAGATGGGCGAGGCGGGTGTTGATCCCCTTGGTCGTAGATTTCGACTTTTCGGTCATGTCTGCGTGATCCTGTCAGTGAATTGGTTTCCGCCGGAGCAACCGGGCGACGTACCCGGCAATCTCCGCTCTATATCAATTCGCGCTGCCATCAAACGGCGGCGCCGGGATTTCAGTCTCATTACCTGGAGGTTTTTTGCCCAGCGAACGATTTTCCGCTCGGTAAGGCTTGACCCAACCCGCGTTTCGGCATCGTATGGTGGCTGTACAAGGTGCGGGAGAGCGAGTGTGGATAAACCGCACCGTCATTCACCTTGGACCCCAATACACAGGGCAACAGAAAAAAGGTTGTATCAAATGAACAAGTCAATCTTGACAGCAGTAGTCGGCGCGGCCGCGTTTGCAGGCCTCGGCGCCGCGGCTGCGTCCGCAGCGACACTGGATGACGTGAAGGCAAAGGGCTTCGTCCAGTGTGGCGTTTCCACGGGTCTGGCCGGCTTCTCGGCACCCAACGATGCTGGCGACTGGACCGGCCTCGACGTCGACCTCTGCCGCGGCGTGGCCGCCGCCATCTTCGGCGATCCGAAGGCCGTGAAGTTCAGCCCGCTGTCGGCCAAGGAGCGCTTCACCGCTCTGCAGTCCGGTGAAATCGATGTGCTTTCGCGCAACACAACCTGGACGATGAGCCGCGACACGGAACTCGGCCTCAACTTCGCCGGCGTCAACTATTACGATGGCCAGGGCTTCATGGTGCGCAAGTCGCTCGGCGTCAATTCGGCCCTGCAGCTCTCCGGCGCTTCCGTCTGCGTGCAGACCGGAACCACCACCGAGCTCAACCTGACCGACTACTTCAAGGCCAACAACATGACCTACAACCCGGTCGTGTTCGAAAAGCTGGAAGAAGTGAACTCGGCCTACGACGCCAACCGTTGCGACGTCTACACAACCGACCAGTCGGGCCTGTATTCGATCCGCCTCGGCCTGTCGGCCCCCGATGACCACATGGTCCTGCCGGAAATCATCTCCAAGGAGCCGCTTGGACCCGCCGTCCGCCAGGGCGACGACCAGTGGTTCTCCATCGTCAAGTGGGTTCACTACGCGATGCTGAACGCCGAGGAAATGGGCATCACCAAGGCAAATGTCGACGAGATGGTCACTTCCACCGACCCCAACGTCATGCGTCTTCTGGGCAAGGAAGGCACCTTCGGCGAAGCCATCGGCATCGGCAATGACTGGGCCTACAACGTGATCAAGCAGGTCGGTAACTACGGCGAGATCTTCGAAGCCAATGTCGGCGCATCAACACCGCTGGGCATCGCCCGCGGCGTGAACGCGCTGTGGTCGAAGGGCGGCCTGCAGTACGCGCCGCCGATCCGCTAACATCCTGACTGCCGGCGCGGGGCCTTGGCCCCGCGCCGTTGACTTGCCGAGACCAGGTGCACGGCAACGACCATGCATCTTATAAGCCGGTGTCCTTTGGCCCGGAATAACAGAGTTGGGGACAGACATGGCTAATTCTTCAGACGCCGCCGCGGGCGTCGCTGATTCCGGTCGCGTATCGCTGATTTACGACCCGAAGGTCCGCAGTTATTTTTTCCAGGCGCTGACCGTCATCGTCGTCGTCTACATCCTCTACACCGGCGTGACCAATGCGGTCGACAATCTGGCGCGTGCCGGCATTGCCTCCGGCTTCGGATTCTTCGGGGACCGCGCCGGTTTCGACATCGGCCAGACGCTGATCCACTACACCAACGATTCCACCTATTTCACGGCATTCATGGTCGGCCTGACCAACACGCTGCTGGTGGCCGCCATCGGCATCTTCTTTGCCACCATCATCGGCTTTGTCGTCGGCCTGGCGCGTCTTTCGAAGAACTACCTCGTGCAGAAGCTCGCCACAGTCTATGTCGAAACCCTGCGCAACATCCCGCTGCTCCTGCAGTTGCTGTTCTGGTACAAGGCGGTGCTCGCCGTGCTGCCGTCGCCGCGAGGTGCGCATGCGCTGTTCGGTGATTCCGTGTTTCTCAACAACCGCGGCCTGTATCTGCCGCGCGCCATCGGCGAGGAGGGGTCGGGCCTGGTCTGGATCGCGCTGCTGGTCGGGCTCGCCATGTGGGTGGTCATCGGCATGTGGTCGCGGAAGCGCCAGATGGAAACCGGCCAGCAGTTCCCGGTCTTCCTTACCGGTCTCGGCCTCACCATCGCCCTGCCGCTGATTGCCTTTATCATCACCGGCGCGCCCTTCGTGGTCGACTATGCCCGCCTCGAAGGCTTCAACATGGTCGGCGGTCGGGTGATCCAGCCTGAATTCATGGCGCTGATACTCGGCATCTCGCTCTACACCGCCTCGTTCATTGCCGAAATCGTCCGCGCCGGCATTCTCGCCGTCTCGCATGGCCAGACCGAGGCGGCCTTCGCCCTGGGGCTCAGGCCGAATCACACCAGCCGTCTCGTGATCGTTCCGCAGGCCATGCGGGTGATCATCCCGCCGCTGACGAGCCAGTATCTCAACCTGACCAAGAATTCGTCGCTGGCCGTCGCCATCGGCTATCCGGACCTCGTGGCGGTGTTCGGCGGCACAGTCCTCAACCAGACGGGCCAGGCGGTGGAAGTCATTTCCATCACCATGCTGGTCTATCTTACGATTTCACTCCTGACGTCCAGCTTCATGAACTGGTTTAATTCCAGGGTCGCACTGGTGGAGCGCTGAGCATGGACAATCAAAAAGAATCGATCGCTTTCCTCCGTGCAGCCAACGCGCCGACCATGCCGCCGCCGGTCTCCGATAGGGGCGTCATAGGCTGGCTGAGGGCCAATCTGTTCGCCTCGCCGCGGGATTCCGTGCTGTCGATCCTGGTGCTGCTGCTGCTTGTGTGGGTGGTGCCGCCGATCTTCAAATGGGCGGTCACCAACGCGGTGTGGAACGGCACCAGCCGCGATGACTGCATCGGGCCGGAAGTCGGCGCCTGCTGGGCCTTCGTCAAGGCCAAGTTCGGCCAGTTCATCTACGGCCGCTATCCGATCGAGGAACGCTGGCGCGTCAACCTCACCGGCTTGCTGCTGATCATCGGCCTCGTTCCGATCGCCATGCCGACCGTGCCCTACAAGCGCGAAAATGCGGTTTATCTGCTGATCGTCTTTCCGATCCTGGCCTTCATCCTGCTCACCGGCCAGCTCGGCCTTGAGCCGGTGGAAACATCGCGCTGGGGCGGCCTGCTGGTGACACTGGTGGTGGCCATCGTCGGCATCGTCGTATCGTTCCCGCTCGGTATCCTGCTCGCGCTGGGCCGACGATCCGAGATGCCGGTCATCAAGATGTTCTCGATCATCTTCATCGAGTTCTGGCGCGGCGTTCCGCTGATCACGGTGTTGTTCATGTCATCGGTGATGCTGCCGCTGTTCCTGCCCGCCGATGTCAGCTTCGACAAGCTGCTCAGGGCGCTGATCGGCGTGGCGCTGTTCTCGTCAGCCTACATGGCCGAAGTGATCCGCGGTGGTCTGCAGGCCATACCCAAGGGTCAGTACGAGGCGGCGAACGCCATGGGCCTGACCTTCTGGCAGGGAACCCGGCTGGTGACCATGCCGCAGGCATTGACGCTCGTCATCCCCGGCATCGTCAACACCTTCATCGGCCTGTTCAAGGACACCAGCCTCGTGCTCATCATCGGCCTGTTCGACCTCCTGGGAATCGTGCAGCAGAACATGACCGACCCCAACTGGATCTCGCCTGTGACGCCGGCAACAGGCTTCGTCTTCGCCGCGTTCGTCTTCTTCATCTTCTGCTTCGGCATGTCACGCTATTCCGCCTATATGGAACGGCGTCTCGATACCGGCCACAAACGATAACAAGGGAACAGCACAATGGCTGACAACAAGGCTCAGAAAGCCGACGCTGCCGTCAAACCGTCCAAAATGACCGTCTCCGATACCGATGTAGCCATCGAGCTGATCGGGATGAACAAGTGGTATGGCGACTTCCATGTCCTTCGCGACATCAATCTCAAGGTCATGCGCGGCGAGCGCATCGTCATCGCCGGACCTTCCGGTTCGGGCAAGTCGACCATGATCCGCTGCATCAACCGTCTGGAAGAACACCAGAAGGGCAAGATCATCGTCGACGGCATCGAGCTGACCAACGATCTCAAGAAGATCGACGAGGTTCGGCGCGAAGTCGGGATGGTGTTCCAGCACTTCAACCTGTTTCCGCACCTGACGATCCTCGAGAACTGCACGCTGGCGCCGATCTGGGTGCGCAAGATGCCGAAGAAGAAGGCCGAGGAAGTGGCCATGCACTTTCTCACGCGGGTCAAGATCCCCGAGCAGGCCAACAAATATCCGGGCCAGCTCTCGGGGGGGCAGCAGCAGCGCGTGGCCATCGCTCGCTCGCTGTGCATGAATCCGCGCATCATGCTGTTTGACGAACCGACCTCGGCGCTCGATCCGGAAATGATCAAGGAAGTGCTCGACACCATGGTGGGTCTGGCCGAGGAAGGGATGACCATGCTGTGCGTGACGCACGAAATGGGCTTCGCGCGCCAGGTCGCCAACCGCGTCATCTTCATGGACCAGGGCCAGATCGTCGAGCAGAACGCGCCCGACGAGTTCTTCGACAATCCGCAGCATGAGCGCACCAAGCTGTTCCTGAGCCAGATCCTGCACTAGACGCACGTCGCGGGGGCGCGAAAGGGATCTGCCGGATGCGCCTGAAGCGGCTTCTGTGCGGCCTCGGCATTGTGCCGGCCGCTATCCTGTTCATCCTCGGCCTCGGAACGTTGCTTCCGAGGCCGGCGTGGACTGCGGGCGGACCCGCGTCCGCCGCTGCCGCCCATGCGGGCGGGCGCATGATCCTTATCCTGTCCTCGGACATCCATTCCGACATCGCGCTGCCTGCCGATCCCGACGTGCTGTCGCGTTTCGGCTTCATGGCGGAGGCAGGCCTCGATCCGGCGCAGCCGGGCGTCGCGTGGATCGTCGCCGGCTGGGGCAGCCGCAGCTTCTACATCGCCACGCCGACCTGGTCAGACCTCAAGCCCGGACCTCTGGCGCGCGCGCTGACGCTCGACCGGTCGGTGATGCACATGGAGCTTGCCGGCGACATCGATCCCGTCCATCCCTCGGTGCAGCCGGTCTTGCTCAGCGGGGCCGGCTTCGAGACGTTGATTGCGGGGATCGAGGCTAGCTTCGCGCGCGATGGCGCCGGCCGGCCGGTTCCGATTGCCGGCGCGTCCTATGGCGAGTTCGACGCCTTCTACGAGGGCATCGGCCATTTCAACGCACTGGCCGGCTGTAATGTCTGGACCTCGCGCATGCTGCGCATGGCGGGCGTATCGACCGGATGGTGGACACCATTGCCGCAGTTGCTGGAGTTCAGCCTGCGGCTGCACAACGGTGACGACGTCGTGCTTCAACTGCCCGGCGAGCGGTGGCCGTAGAGCCAGTCGAGATCGGCGCCAAGGCTTTCGGGTGACTTCAGCGCCAGCACAAGGTTGCGGCCGAGGCGGATCGGACCCCGGGCATGGTAGGCGAAGCGGTTGAAGGCCGCGCGGCTGCGGGCGCGAGCGAGGCGGATCCGGCGCCGGGATTCGAAAGCCGTCAGGATCGGGCCGAGCGGAAGGTCGCCGGCGCCGACCGCCTCGGCGAGCTCGAAGCCGTCCTCGATGGCCATGGCGGCGCCCTGGGCGGCAAACGGCGTCATGGCGTGGGCGGCGTCGCCGATCAGAACAAGTCTGTCGCCATCGCTCCAGCGACCGTCGGGAACCGCGTAGAGCGGCCAGCAGGTCATCTGGGGTGCGGCGCGCAGCAGGGCGGATATTGCCGGGTGCCAGCGACGAAAGGCGTCGAGCAGCGCGGCCCTGTCATTGCTCCGCTCCCGCCCATCCCAGATCCGTCCGGGATCGCTGCCCTCGGCGATGGCCACCATGTTGATTCGCCGCCCGTGATCGAGCGGATAGGCAACCAGATGGGTGGACGGCCCAAGAAAGGCAGTGACATTGGCCGCGTCGAGCACGGGCGCGGCGCAGGACGCGTCGACGACGAAGCGCCATGCAACCTGGCCGGCAAACACCGGGGGCAGGGCACCCGGCACCCTGTGGCGCACCGCCGACCAGACGCCATCGGCGCCCACCACCAGTTGCGGCCTGCCGCCGGTGATGACCGCAAGCGCGTCAGTCACGGATTCGTCCGGGCCGGATGAAAAGCGCCGGCCAATGTGCAGCCGACACTTCGGATGCCTGATGACGGCATCGGTGAGAACCTTGTGCAGGTCGGCCCGGTGCATCACGCCATAGGGCGCGCCCCAGCGGTTCCGGGCCCAGTCGCCGGCGGGCACATGGGCGATGGGTGAGAGCGTTCGCCCGTCGCGCAGGTCAATGCGTCCGGGGCAATGCATCGCGCCGGCCAACGCTTCAGATAGTCCGAGGGCGCCGAGAACACGGCTGGCATTGGGCGAGACCTGCAGCCCGGCGCCGACCTCGCTGAGCTCCGCCGCCTGCTCGACGATCTCCACCCCGTGACCCTTGCGGGCAAAGGCCAGCGCGGCCGTCAGACCGCCAATTCCCGCGCCAATGATGGTGATCGGCAAAGTCGCCATGGATCAACTCCGATCGCGCTGGTGATCAGCCGGACGATCGCGGCGCCGGCGCGGATTGCCGGAGCGGATCTGTCAGGCGACGAGGTCGTGGAAGACGCAGCCTTCGGGATTGGTTTCCGCGGCGGCGAGGACCGGATTGTAGCGGTACAGCGTCGAGCAGTAGGGGCAGACCTTTTCCCTGTCGGCCCCCATGTCAAGATAGACATGCGGATGGTCGAAAGGCGAATTGGCGCCCACGCACATGAATTCCCTCACGCCGATCTCGATTGCCCGATGTCCCTGATCGTTCTGGAAGTGCGGAATGTGGTGGCCGGCCATGCTCGTCTCCGTCTGTGTCGCGCTGTTGCGGCGGACCTTATACGCTGGAACCGCAAAAGTGTAGCTCGATTCTGTCGCTGATGCTGGCGAAGGCAAGCCTCCCTGGCGGGAAAAGCGCGGCCCCGGTCTCAAACGGTTTTGCGTCGGGCGGCATTGGCGGTATGCAGGGCGGGCAAAGGAGCCGACATGAATCTCGACAAGCTGCAGGCCAACCGCTTCACCTCCGGATCCACGGAACTCACCTGGTACGAGGGCGGCCACGCCGATGGTGTGCCGGTGCTGCTCATTCACGGATTTGCCTCCACGGCGCATGTCAACTGGGTGTATCCGGGCTGGTTCAAGAGCCTCGGCGATGCGGGCTATCGGGTGCTTGCCCTCGACAACCGCGGCCACGGCCAGTCCGACAAGCCGCATGATGCGGCGGCCTACACGCCGGAGATCATGGCTGCGGATGCCGCGGGCCTCCTCGA
Source organism: Hoeflea marina (assembly GCF_003182275.1). GTDB lineage: Bacteria > Pseudomonadota > Alphaproteobacteria > Rhizobiales > Rhizobiaceae > Hoeflea > Hoeflea marina. The sequence goes on along the minus strand of NZ_QGTR01000001.1, from coordinate 742,588 downwards.
CGAGCTCGGCATCGATCATGCGCATGTGATGGGATACTCCATGGGCGCGCGGATCACGGCCTTCCTGGCCCTGGCGCGACCCGACCTCGTCCGCTCCGCGGTGTTCGGCGGGCTCGGTCTCGGAATGATCGACGGGGTCGGCGACTGGGACCCGATTGCCGCCGCGCTCATGGCCGATTCGATCGACGATGTCATTGACGAGCGCGGCCGCATGTTCCGCGCCTTCGCCGACCAGACGAAGAGTGACAGACAGGCGCTTGCCGCCTGCATTTCCACGTCCCGCACCCTGATCGACCGCGCAGACCTTGCACGGTTGACCATGCCGATCCTGGTGGCGGTCGGCACGAGGGACGAGATCGCCGGCGCGGCGACCGACCTTGCCGAGATGCTGCCCAATGGTCGCGGATTCGACATCGCCAATCGCGACCACATGCTGGCCGTCGGCGACCGCAGCTTCAAGGCCGAGGTGCTGCGCTTCTTCACGGACGTCGAAGCCGGGACGGTCGGATGAGTCGGCAGTCATCCAGGATCGAGTTCCACGGCGCCGCAGGCAACAGGCTGGCAGGCGACCTCTACATGCCGGATGCCGCCGCAGACGGCGTACCGGTGTTGCTGCTGCATGGCGGCGGCCAGACCCGCCACGCCTGGGGAAAGGCGGCCCATATGATCGCCGAGGCCGGCCATGCGGCCGTCACGATGGACCAGCGCGGGCATGGCGACAGCGACTGGGTGCCGTCGGGCGCTTATGCGATCGAGGATTTCGCCGAAGACGCCATTGCGGTGGCGGGCCTCATGACAGAGCGCTTGGGAGCGGCACCCGTGCTCGTCGGCGCCTCGCTCGGTGGGCTTGCCGGGCTGATGGCCGACTATCTCGGCGGCAACACGCTCTTGTCGGGGCTGGTGTTGGTCGATGTGACGCCAAACATGGATCCCGACGGGGTAAGCCGCGTCCAGGGGTTCATGGGCGAGCGCATGCGCGAGGGATTTGCCTCGCTCGAGGAAGCATCCGACGCCATTGCCGCCTATCTGCCGCACCGCAAGCGGCCCAGTTCACTGGCGGGCCTGGCCAAGAATCTGCGGCACGGTGGAGACGGCCGTTATCGCTGGCACTGGGATCCAGCCTTCATCGACGGGCCACGGACGGTCAACACCGGTTCCGGCGGCGGCGAACAGACCCTGGTGGCGGCGGCGCGCGGGCTGACATTGCCGACGCTGCTGGTGCGCGGCCAGCAGTCGGAACTGGTGACCGAGGACGCCGTCGCCGGGTTCCTGGCCATGGCGCCGCATGCAACCTTTGTCGACGTTACCGGCGCGGGCCACATGGTGGCGGGCGATCGCAACGATGCCTTCAATGCCGCGGTGCTGGGTTTCCTTGACTCATTGCCGCGACGGTCGCGCTGAAGCCCGCTAACGACCGGTAAAGACAGGCTTGCGGCGCTCGCGGAACGCGGAGCGGCCTTCGGCATAATCGGCGCTCTCGAACGTGGCGTCGCCCAGCATCGCCGCCTGTGCCGCCAGGCCGCCATCGCCCTGAAGCGCCGCGGCAATCGCCATCCGCGACGCCCTGACCGAAAGCGGCGCCGCGCCGACGATGCTGCGGGCAATTTCCAGCACCGCCCCATCGAGATGGCCCGGAGGGTGAAGTTCGAGCAAGAATCCTGCAGCCAGAGCCGCTCGCGAATCAATTTCGCGCGCCGTCAGCAGCAGGTGCCGCGCCTGCTGCGCCCCGAGGCCGGCAACGATGTCGGGCACCGCATCGATCGGGTAGGCGAGCCCGAGCCGCGCGGCCGGAATGGCGAAACGCGCCGTGGAATCGGCAAGACGCAGGTCGCAGGCCGCCGCCAGCCCGAGGCCGCCGCCAAAGCAAATGCCGCGAATGAGAGCCAGAACCGGCACCGGCGCCTCGCGCAGCGCGCGGAAGGCCTCCGAGTTCATGGTCTCATAGGCGCGGGCGGTCGCCGCGTCGGCACGGACCGTGTCGAATTCCAGAATGTCAGCCCCGGAACAGAAATCCTGTCCGCCGGCCCCCTCCAGAATGATCACGGCAGCATGGCCGTCGGCTGCCAACCATGTGATCGCCGGACCTATCGCCGCCCACATCGCCTGATCGAGCGCGTTGCGCCGCTCCGGGCGGTTGAGCGTCAGGCGGCCGATGCCGTCGATGGCCCTGCAAGCAATGCGACCATCGGCGAAGTCCTGCTGGAGAGACATTCTGTGCACCCATTTGTTTTTTTCCCGTTGTGTCTTATCTTGTCAGGGAAATCAAACAGCCCCGGAGGCGGTAATGTCAGTCAAGAGCAGCCTGCGCGTCGGAGATGCCGTCAAGGCGATGGATCCAATCTGGGACAGCATCAAGAACGAGGCGGAGCTGGCGGCCGGTCGGGACCCCGTGCTGGCGGCCTTCCTCTATTCGACCATCCTCAACCAGCGCTCGCTCGAGGAGGCGGTCATTCACCGTGTCTGCGAGCGCCTTGATCACAATGACGTTCCCTCCAACCTGCTCAGGCAGACCTTCTACGAGATGATGGAGGACTGGCCTGAATGGGGCGGGATTCTGCGCGTCGATATCCAGGCTGTCTATGACCGCGACCCGGCCTGCGACCGGTTCATCCAGCCCGTGCTCTACTTCAAGGGCTTTCACGCCATCCAGACGCACCGTCTTGCTCACTGGCTGTGGAACCGCGGACGCATCGATTTCGCGCTCTACCTGCAGAGCCGTTCCTCCGAGATCTTCCAGACCGACATCAATCCGGCGGCACGGATGGGCAAGGGGATCTTCCTCGATCATGCCACAGGCCTCGTGGTCGGGATGACCGCGACGATCGGCGACAATGTCTCCATCCTGCAGAATGTGACGCTTGGCGGCACCGGCAAGGAAGGCGGCGACCGGCACCCGAAGATCCGCGACGGCGTGCTCATCGGCGCCGGCGCCAAGGTGCTTGGCAATATCGAGATCGGCAAGTGCAGCCGCATCGCCGCAGGCTCGGTGGTGCTCAAGCCGGTGCCGGCCAATACCACGGTCGCCGGCGTGCCGGCACGCGTCGTCGGCGTGGCCGGATGCATGGAACCGTCGCGCTCGATGGATCAGCTGCTCGCCGAACCGGATTGCGGCTGAGGCCGATCGGGAGCGGGCAAAAGTCGCTCTCCGGGTTTGCATTGACGGCATCACCATGCCAAAAGCGGCTGAATTCAACGAATGGAGAATGCCCGTGAAGCCTGAGGAAATCCGGAAGATCGAAGCGTATATGAAGCGCACCCTCAACCCGGCGCTGGTCATCAAGGCCCGTCCGCGCAAGGACGATTCCGCCGAGGTCTACATCGCGGAGGAGTTTCTCGGCATCATCTACCGCGACGACGAGGACGGTGACCTGTCCTACAATTTCTCGATGGCCATCCTCGAAGTCGATCTCTGAGCAGCCCGACATCCGACCCGCCGGCCCGATCTTCGGGCCGGTTTTCATTCGAATCCCGGCCGGCGGTCTTCAGGGCCTGGTTGCCGGGGAGGGTGAGATCAGCGCCGCGTCGAAGGTGGCGCGCACGTCACTCTCGATCTCACGCCAGTGCGGCAGCAGCTCGACGGCAAATCGGTAGCTGACCGACAGGTCGGCTCCCAGAGCGATGTCGCGCTGGCATCCGGTGCGGGTGATGAAATCGTGATCGACCGTCGTGTCGTCGATCAGGCATCTGACCACATAGGGCTCCGCGCCGCCGGTGCGGTCGGCGTACAACAGTTCGTTGGTGTAGCCGGCGCCGGGTTTGAGTCGCCAGGAGTCCAGCCCGGCCGGACCGGGCACAGGCGCGCCGGTGACCAGCCGCCGATAGATCGGCGTAAAGCGGCCCGACATGTCCTTTGCCATGGTGCTCAGGCTGACGGAGGCGAAGATCAGCCCATCCGCAGATTCGGTCTGATTGAAGACCTGCTGGCGGTCCTGGCTGTAGCCGTTCATTCCAGGCCAGACGAAATAGGTATCAACCGACTTCTGCACGCCGGAGACACGCTGCGATTCAAACCGGATGACATTGGCCGGCAGCATCAGCACGTCATTGCCGATGACGATCTCGCGCAGCGAGGTGTCGGTGGTGTGGCCTGCCATGACGATGGACCTGCCGATGATCCGGCCGGCCACGCTGATTGCCACGATGAGCGCGCAGACCAGGGCAATTGCCGCGGTGAGTTTCCAGATGAAGCGCGACGAGATCAGCGGTGCGTGATCATAATTGAGAGTCTGTTGCGTCATCGAGGCATCCGGAGCGGTGAATGTGCCATTTCGGGGCAGGGAGCGCGGCATGGCCCTTGCATGCCGGTGCCTGTGAGCAATCCTGTCCCATCATGGTTAAGCAATGGTTTACATCCTCGATCTCGCCTTCGGCCTGCTGGTGGTCATGACCGGCTTCTCCGCCTCCTGGATCGGCCTGGAACTGGCGCGGATGTCAGGCTGGAGGCTGGCGCTGGACGGTACCGGCTTCGGTCCCCGTCCACTGCTGGCCCTGTTGGTGACCGCACTCGTCGGTCCGCGATTGCTGCTCGCCGGCGGGTTCGAAAAATGGCGTGGCGGGGCGATATCGCTCGCGCTTTACGGGCTGATGGTGCTGACGGCCGCGGGCTGGTCGGCCATGTCGGGAGTCCTCGTGCTGCAACTGGCATTTGCGAGCGGCTTCTTTCTGGCCTAGAACACGGGCCTGCCGCCGGAGGGTCCGGCGCGCGCGAGAGCGGGAAGTCTGACCATGGCATTGTATCGTCTCGACCGGCACAGTCCGGTTCTCCCCGATGGGTTTTACTGGGTCGCCGATTCGGCCCGGGTGATAGGGCAGGTGGTGCTGGAGGCCGAATCGAGCGTCTGGTTCGGTGCCGTGCTGCGCGGCGACAACGAACCGATCAGGGTCGGCGCCGGCTCCAATATCCAGGAAAACTCGGTGCTGCATACCGACATGGGGTTTCCGCTGACGATCGGCTCCGGCTGCACCATCGGCCACAATGCGATCCTGCATGGCTGCACCATCGGCGACAACAGTCTCATCGGCATGGGCGCCATCGTCCTCAACGGCGCCGTCATCGGCAGGAACTGCCTGATTGGCGCCGGCGCGCTGATCACCGAGGGCAAGCAGATCCCGGACAATTCACTGGTGATGGGCTCGCCGGGCAAGGTGGTGCGGGAACTCGACGCCGCTGCGGCGGACGGGCTGAAGCTGTCGGCCAGCCACTATGTCGCCAATGCGAGACGGTTTGCAGCCGGGTTTGAAAAGCTCGACTGACCGCAGCGAATCACGCAATCGCCCAAGCATCGCAGCTGTCGCGCGGGAGGCAGCGGGGCGCATGGCCGCCAAAGGGGTGGAGCCGATCTTCGGGGACTGAAGATCGGCTCCGGGCCTGGTCTGGACGGGGAAGTCGGGGCTTGACCAGGGCCAATCCACCACGTCGGCCGAAACCCCGTGGTGGTCCAGGCGGCAACGGGGACGTGTTGCCTGACCTGTTGCTGTCCGCCGCGGCAGGCGCCCGTCGCGCCATCCTCCGCGGGGGAATCCGGTGTCTACTTGACGGTACCGACCGCCGTGGCGCTGCCGGCGCCGAGTTTGGTCCATTGCGCCGAGTTCTCCGACGACTGACGCTTGATGAAGGTGTAGCCGGTGTCCGCCCACAGCCGCACGTCGCCCCGCATGTTGTCGAGAACATAGTCGCCGTAATCCGTGCGCACGGTCAGCACGGCGTGACCTTCGCCCGACTGCTGCAGGACGACGGTGATCAGCAGGTTGGCGGGATCAAAGCCCTTCTGCTGCAAGATCTGGCGCTTGAGCAGCACGTAATCTTCGCAGTCTCCCACTGACCGGGGATAGGTCCAGAGTTCCTCGACACCGTAGATGTCCATGTCGGTGTCCGGGCGGATGGCCTGATTGACCTGGGTGTTGACCGCCAACAGATCGGCCCATGCCTGGCGCGTCAGTTTCATCGGCCCCCTGTCGGGTCCGAGAGCACGGCATTCGCCCGGATAGGACCTGCAGAACTCGAAATGGCCGATCGGCGGATTCGTCTTGCCGACCGCAATGAGATTGTTGGCGGATGCCTGGGCGCCGGTCGAGAGAGTGATGAGCAGTCCCAGTGTTGCTGCCGTTGTCCCCAGTATTGAATTTGTTTTTTTCATGTCTTGCTTCCCCGTTATGGGAAGAACATGACAGCATCAATTTTAGATCGCGCAAATATATACAGTCACATTTGCGCCAATGTTTCGGCGTATTCGTACTATATTCGATTTGTATTTGTATAGAATAAGTATAAAATTGCAGAGTGTCCGGTCATGGTTTGGAAACCATGCCGGGCGCGGCGCCCGGAACTGCAGGGTTTGGCCGCAGCGCGGACTGCTTTGGAGCCCGGGATTCGCCTCTTCTGCCAGTTGCGGCAGGATTACCCGCCATGTGCGGGGATGGGGCAGTCGCCAGATACGTAAACAGGTTGGAAACCATGCGCGAAGACAGGCGGGCGGGCAATAAAAAACCGGCCTCTAAGGCCGGTTGGGTGGGGGTGGAAGGAATGGCTTGTCGGAGTTGGCCCGATCACACCATCTGCTGGACGCGGTCGGTCGGCTGTACGCTCATGAACTCCATGGCAATGCCCTCCTGAAAATGGCGGACGACCCTGCCGCGCATGTTTCCGAGGACAACCATGGTGCCGAAGGCTGGACGGACATCGATTTCGATGGCCGCGCCGGACATGGACAGATCGATGATGCGGCACGGGTAGCGGCGGCCATCATCGAGAAGGATCTCTGACATCGGGCTGTCGGGCGCCGTGCGATCGTGGCGGCGGTCCTCGGGCAGCCCGAGTTCGTGCTTGTTGGCCAGCCATGTGAGCTGTGCCGCGAGCTTGTCGCGCTTGCGTTCGGTGGCATTGAGGGCGATCGTGAAGCTGCGCGCGGTGGCGGAGGTGACCTTGCCTTCAATACGTCCGATGTGATCGAGATAGGCGACAATCCGCTCGCCTTCTTCGGCGCGGCTGGCGCAACTGATGAGCGCATCGCCGGGAGACATGGATTCGACGATGCAATCATGCTCGCTGTGGTCGGCGCGCATAAGCCTTCCCTGAAGGGAAATCGTGACACTGCTGTATCTGTCAGGCGAGGTGCCCGGCGCGCCAGTGTGCGATGTGGCTTGATTGTTCAGCATTGGGAACCTGTCAACGTATTGGCGGCTGTGCTTTCAGTTTACCGGTCTGAACGTTAACAAGCCGTATTCAAATCAGTCGCAGTCGCCCTCAATCACTCCTGCCGCCCTCGACCACGAACAGATGGGCGCCCTTGCGGCGCCCGAACAGAGGTTCGGACGGGTTCTGCCGCACTGCCGGCGGCAACGGCACTTCCGGCCGGTTGGACAGAAAGACGGATTCGCGCTCCGGATCGAGGAAGCGAATGCCGGTCGTGGAAAAGCCCGCGACCGGATCATGACCGATCCAGTAGGGCGACTCGATGACCGAGAGGGAACCGATCAGCCGGTCATTGCCGCCGCTCGGGCCGCTCACGGGCAACAGCAGCAATTCGGCTGCGAGCATTCGTCCGCCACAGGAGAGGGCATCCACCGACAGCACCGCCGGCTTCGCGTCATCGACTACCGCCCGCGCGGTTCGCTCCATGTTGCGCTGGCCGTCGCGAAACCACAATTCGGAGAAATGGCTGGCCTTGAGCTCCTTGCCCTTGAGCAGGCAGATCGCCGTGCCCGCAAGGCGGAAGGTCAGTCGGTCGCTGGCTGCAATCTCGCAGATGAACACATGCGGCAGCAGTGTCCTGATATCGGACGGCTCGATGTCGGAGCGGGCCGGCGCCGGTCGTTTGCCGCGTTTTGCGTTCCAATAGGTAAACAGGGACAGGCTGTTGGTGTGTCTCACAGGCGACTCCATGCTCCGGTTCCGTGCCATGACGGGACAGATCGGCCGAAAAAGCGGCGTTCACCGCTACCTAGCGAAAACCGTGCCACCACGGCGGCGTTAAGGTTAACCGATGGTAGCAATTGCCCCCCGACTGGGACCGTGGCACGTTGACCTCACTGCTTCACGGAGGGCTTTGCCTTTCAGCACTTGAAAATTTGGACGAGGGGAAGACGCACTCGACCAGGCCGTTCACTCTTGTGGGCGGCCTTTTTTTCTTTCCACTGGCCTCGGCGCCACCCGCAATGTATGGCCTGCGCCAGGCCCGAAGCGCCGCCCCGACCACCCGCAGTCGGGTTGGTGCCATGACGAGGATCCGCCAATGAGTGACCAGCCGCAGCCCGTGCCCAGCGAGACACGCAGAGACCGCCCGAGAGAGCCGATGTTCAATATTCCTGGCGTCGTGCTGGCCATGATCGCGCTGATGGGGCTGATTCAGGTTGCCATGTCCCATGTGTTCGATGCCGACGCGCAACGCTGGATGATCATCGAGTTCGCCTTCATTCCCGCACGTTATGCGTTCGATGCTGTTGGCGGGGACGGGCCTTGGTTCTGGACTCCGGTCAGCTATTCGCTGCTGCACGGCGGCTGGGCCCATTTCGGCCTGAACTCGTTCTGGCTGGCGGCTTTCGGGGGGCTTGTGGCGCGACGCATCGGTGTGGGCCGGTTTGTGATGTTTTGGGTGCTGGCGGCGATTGCCTCTGCAATGCTGTTTCTTGCCATGCACTGGGCCGACAGCAGCGTCATGGTCGGCGCCTCCGGCGTGGTCTCGGCGCTGATGGCGGCAGCCGCGCGCTTCGCGTTTTCAGGCGGCGGCTTCAGCCGGCAGCATGCACATCTGAGTCGGCGGCTGTCGATCCTGGAAGCGCTGACCAACCGCACGGTGATCGCCTTCCTGGCGGTCTGGTTCGGCATCAACCTGCTTGCCGCCGGCGGCTTCTCACTCGGCGCAACAGATGCGGCCATCGCCTGGGAAGCTCATGTCGGCGGATTTCTGTTCGGATTCCTGACGTTCTCGCTTTTCGATCCCATCCGCCGCCGCTGAATGACACCCTCACATTCGCCGGATCTATGGGGTTGCCAAGCCGCAGGCTCGGGCGCACCATGACTTCCCGTCGCAATCGTCAATATTGCGGCGAGGGGTTGGTTCCTGCGGGAGGAGGATGGCATGAGCATCAAGCAGATTCTCGATGAGAAGGGCCGCGACGTTGTCACCGTCAAGCCGACGATGAGCACCATGGAGGCCGCCCGCCTGCTGGCCGAATACAAGATCGGCGCAGTTATCGTCACCGGCACCGGCGGGAAAATCGGCGGGATTCTTTCGGAACGCGACATCGTCAGGGCCGTGGCCCGCGACGGCGGCGGGGCGCTCGACAAACCAATCTCCTCCATCATGACCGCCAAGGTGATCACCTGCACCCAGGACCACACCATCAACCAGGTCATGGAATTGATGACCAACGGCCGGTTCCGGCACTTGCCCGTGGAAGAGGACGGAAAACTCGTCGGCGTTATATCCATCGGAGACGTGGTGCGCCGGCGCATTGAGGACGTGGAGCGCGAGGCTGCCGACATCAAGGCCTATATCGCCGGCTGACGCAGCCGGGCAGCTTGGGCACGATCGCGCGGAGGGTGCAGTGGTTGACACCGCCTGCTTCTTCCCGCTTCAGGCCGACAGAACCACCTGCATGCGCTTGATCTCGACCAGCTTTGCCTTGGCCTCCTGGTAGCCGCGATCGATGGCTTCGCCGGCGCGATGAAACTCCGACAGGCCGATGTCGCCGAGTTTCGGCTGCAGCGACAGGTCCGGCGGATCGCCCGCCAGGCGGGCGCGCGAAATGCGGTCCTGGATGATGTTGAACGCCTGCACCATCACGGTGGTCATGCCGATGCGGCTTTCGCGCGGCTGCATGCGACGATCCGCGCTCGGCATTTCGACCGCCTGCTCGCTGGCTGTGTGCTTGACCACCGCGGAACGGCCGTAGAGGTCATAATGCAGATTGACCGCCACGACGAGCGGCTGCTCGTAGGCGCGACAGACAGATACCGGCACGGGATTGACCAGGGCGCCGTCCATCAGCGTGCGCCCGTTGCAGCGGACCGGCTCGAAAATGCCGGGCAGCGCATAGGATGCGCGGATGCCGGTCATCAGCGAACCGGAGTGGATCCAGACTTCATGGCCGGTGTTGATCTCCGTCGCCACGGCGACAAAGGGCCGGCTCATGTCCTCGATGTTGATGCCGACGAGATGCTCGCGCATCCGGTTGTTGAGGCGCATGCCGCCGAACAGGCCGCCGCTGCCGATGGCGAAATCGAGCAGGCCGGCGATGCGGCGCATGGTCAGGCTGCGGGCGAACTCTTCGAGTTCGTCGAGTTTTCCGGCAAGGTAGCATCCGCCGACCAGGGCGCCGATGGAGGTGCCGGCGATCATCGATATCTCGACGCCGGCCTCATCGAGCGCTCTGAGCACGCCGATATGGGCCCATCCGCGGGCCGCGCCGCCGCCGAGGGCGAGAGCGATGCGCGGCTTGGGCTGCGTGGGCTTGTTGAGGTCGAAGGCCTGCGGAGGCACAACGCTGCCGATCTCCGCCGCATCGGCCGGCTCGGAATTTCGATTGGTGCTCCAGTTCAGCATTTTCATTCCCTTTCGCTGAACACTCCCCCGAAGGGCCATTCAACCAATATATGGTTTAGAAAGCCTGAATGCCGATTAGGTTGCACGGATTTTATTCGCCCGAGCTAATTCTTTCCGTAGACCTGGTCCGGATCGAATTTCGGCGGCTCCGCATCCGAAACCAGATGCACACCGCCCCCCGCCGTCTTTTCCACCCGGCGGTAGAAGCAGGATCGCCGGCCGGTGTGGCAGGTGGCGTCGTGGCCGGTGACACGAACCTTCAGCAGCACTGCGTCCTGGTCGCAGTCGAGCCTGATTTCCTCGACCCTTTGCATGTTGCCGGAGGTCTCGCCCTTCTTCCACAGCCGGTCACGCGAGCGGCTCCAGTAGTGGGCGAGGCCGGTCTCGATGGTCAGTTGCAGGGCCTCCGCGTTCATGTGGGCGAGCATCAGGACTGCGCCGTCGCCCGCATCGGTGACCACGGCGGTGACGAGACCCGCTGCATCGAAGCGCGGCGTCAGTTCGGATCCTTCCTCAAGGCGGGCCTTGTCGGATGGCGGTGCGGAGAAGGTGTCGGTCATGGGTCCTGCAGCAATGGGCCGGTGTCGGCGTTCAGCCGCGCCCGCGGATCAGCGTCATGAAGCGCACCTGCTCATGCGGATCGGACTTGAACGCGCCGGTGAAGGTGGTGGTGATGGTCGTCGAGCCCTGCTTCTGGATGCCGCGCATGGCCATGCAGAGATGCTCCGCCTCGATCATCACGGCGACGCCGCGGGGCTGCAGGGTTCCGTCGATGGCACTGGCCACCTGAGCGGTCATGGCTTCCTGGGTCTGCAGGCGGCGGCCGAAAATCTCGACAACGCGGGCGATCTTGGACAAGCCCAGCACCTTGCCGCCCGGCAGATAGGCGATGTGCGCCTTGCCGATGATCGGCACCATGTGATGCTCGCAGTGGGAGAAGAACGGAATGTCCTTGACCAGCACGATGTCGTCATAGCCCGCAACCTCCTCGAAGGTGCGGCCGAGCACCTCCTCGGGGTCCTGATCATATCCGGAGAAGAGCTCTCGGTAGGAGGCGGCGACGCGCTTGGGCGTGTCGGCCAGGCCCTCGCGGCTGACATCGTCTCCCGCCCAGCGCAGCAGCGTGCGCACGGCCTCCTCTGCCTCGGCCAGGGTCGGCCGAGTGTCGACGGCATCGCTGGGGAAATTCTTGATGATCGCGTCCATGGTCTGTCTCCTGCGGGAATTTCACCCAATACGTCAATGGCGTTGTTCGGACCACACGCACAAGACCTCCGAGACGACCTCGTTCACCGGTTCTGGCGGGCTCCGGGGCTTTCGGGCTCGACACCCTCCGGCACGGTTTCCCATCGGACCCGGCCAAACAGATTTTGCCGAACCCGATTTCGTTATTATATAGTCATTCGAACGAGGACGTCGAGATGCGCCACCGCCATCCAACGTCGCAGGAATTCCAGCAACCGGACGAGCAGCATGATTGATGATATCTACAATGCCAGAATTCTCGATTTTGCCGGCAATATCCAACGGATCGGTACGCTCGAGGACGCCGATGCCACCGCGTCGGCGCATTCCAAGCTGTGCGGATCAAAAGTTCGTGTCTGGCTGAAAATGGATGGACAGACTGTCACCGATTTCGCCCACGACGTCAAAGCCTGCGCGCTGGGCCAGGCGTCGTCATCAATCATGGCGCGTCACATCATCGGCGCCACGGCGGCCGAACTGCGCGCGGTGCGCGAGGAGATGCGCGCCATGCTGAAGGAAAACGGGCCTGCGCCCGAGGGGCGCTTTGCCGACCTGAAATTCCTCGAGCCAGTGCGCGACTACAAGGCGCGCCATGCCTCGACCATGCTGACCTTCGATGCCGTGGTCGACTGCCTCGACCAGATCGACGCCCGCCGCGCCGCCGAGGCGGCCGCCTGAGGAGGAATGCGATGAGGCCGTCGGAAGCGCTTGTCCAACATCGAGATGACGCACGGGCGATCATCGCGCGGTATCCGCTCGAGAATCCCCGGATATTCGGATCGACAGCGCGCGCGAGTTGGGTGCGCTCATGGGCGTGAAGGTCGATGTGCGGACCGAGGGAGAATTTTCCAAGGTTTCTCTCTTTCGGCTTTCGGTCGACCTCGTCGGCTTGTGATGAACGCTTTGCCATGACCAGCCGTAACTATTCCGGTCCCTGGCCGAAGACGCCGGGTCGGTTGTTGGGCACCGGCCTCGTGCGGCTTTACCAGCTGACGCTTTCCGGCTTCATCGGCAATTCCTGCCGGCATCTGCCGACCTGTTCCGAGTATGGCTACGAAGCCATCGCGCGGCACGGGCTGTGGCGCGGCGGCTGGATGGCGCTGTTCCGGGTCGGCCGCTGCGGGCCGGGCGGCACGCATGGCATCGACAACGTGCCCGAAACCCTTGCGCCGCGTTATGCCTGGTGGGCGCCCTGGCGGCTTGCGGCTCTGGGCAGGAAGGGCTGAGCGGTGACCGTGCCTCAGGACTACATGCTGGCGCAGCAGAGGTTCGACGCGCTGCTGGTCAACCTGATGGAGCGGCTGGACCTGACCACCCGGCACCAGGTCTATGCGGTGCTGTTCGCCTTCCTGCGGGTTTTCCGCCGCAGGCTCGATGCCGACCAGACGCTGGTGTTCGCGGGCGTTTTGCCGGCCATCGTCTCGGCGATTTTCATCTCGGACTGGATGTCCGAGGAGGCGAGACGCCCGTTTGCCGACGTCGCCGACATCGACGAGGAGATCCGCGGCGTTCGACGCGATCACAATCTCGCGCCGCGCGATGCGCGACGGATCGTGGCGGCGAGCATCCGGTCCGGCTGCGACCCTGAAAGCTTCGAGGCCGTGCTGGCAAAGCTTCCGGATCCTGCAAGGGCATTTTGGGATTAGCCGGGACGTCCTCCCTCCGCCCTCATGCCGGAGTGGAGAGGCTAATCCTGGCATTGTGCCCGATACGTGCGTTCCGTGGTAAAGGCAAACCATCCCCGGGTTGCCCAGTTCGTGCAAATCCCTTATGAGCGGCGCGCACACCATATCCACTCAACCACCCGCATTCGTTGGCGGGACTGGATCAGGAGAGACTGCCATGGCTACAGCCATTTCCCTCACATTTCCCGACGGCTCGGTTCGCGAATATCCTGCGGGCACGACCGGCCTTGCGGTTGCCGAATCGATTTCCAAGTCGCTGTCCAAGAAGGCCGTCGCCATCGCGCTCGACGGCGAGCTTGTCGATCTGAGCGACCCGGTGCGCGACGGCCGCATCGAAATCGTCACCCGCACCGACCCGCGCGCGCTGGAACTGATCCGGCATGACGCAGCGCACGTGATGGCCGAGGCCGTGCAGGAGCTGTTTCCCGGCACCCAGGTGACCATCGGCCCGGTGATCGAGAACGGCTTCTACTACGATTTCGCCCGCAACGAGCCGTTCACGCCGGAAGACCTGCCCGTGATCGAGAAGAAGATGAAGGAGATCATCAACCGCAACAAGCCCTTCACCAAGGAGGTCTGGACGCGGGACGAGGCGCGGCGCGTCTTCAAGGACAAGGGCGAGGCCTACAAGGTCGAGCTGGTCGATTCGATCAAGTCCGCCGAGGATCTCAAGATCTACCGCCAGGGCGACTGGTTCGACATGTGCCGCGGGCCGCATATGGCCTCGACCGGCCAGATCGGCACCGCCTTCAAGCTGATGAAGGTGGCAGGCGCCTACTGGCGCGGCGATTCCAACAACCCGATGCTGACGCGCATCTACGGCACCGCCTGGGCCGACCAGGCCGAGCTTGACGCCTATCTGCACATGCTGGCCGAAGCCGAGAAGCGCGATCACCGCCGGCTCGGCCGCGAGATGGACCTGTTCCATTTCCAGGAAGAGGGCCCGGGCGTGGTCTTCTGGCATTCCAAGGGCTGGCGCATCTTCCAGACGCTGGTGAGCTACATGCGCCGCCGGCTGGCCGGTACCTATGAAGAGGTCAACGCGCCGCAGATGCTCGACAAGAGCCTGTGGGAGACATCGGGCCACTGGCAGTGGTACCGCGAGAACATGTTCGCGGCGACCTCGGCGGGCGACGACACCGAGGACGAGCGCGTCTTCGCCATCAAGCCGATGAACTGTCCGGGCCACATCCAGATCTTCAAGCACGGCCTCAAGTCCTACCGCGAGCTGCCGATCCGGCTGGCCGAGTTCGGTCTGGTGCACCGCTACGAGCCATCGGGCGCCATGCACGGGCTGATGCGCGTGCGCGGCTTCACCCAGGACGACGCGCATGTCTTCTGCACCGACGAGCAGCTGGCGGCGGAATGCCTGCGCATCAACGACCTGATTCTTTCGACCTACGCCGATTTCGGCTTCAACGAGATCATGGTGAAACTGTCGACGCGGCCCGAGAAGCGGGTCGGCGACGATGCGCTGTGGGATCGCGCCGAGAGCGTCATGGGCGAGGTGCTGAAAACCATCGAGGCACAATCCGAAGGCCGGATCACGACGGGCATTCTCGAAGGCGAGGGCGCGTTCTACGGGCCGAAGTTCGAGTACACGCTGAAGGACGCCATCGGCCGCGAATGGCAGTGCGGCACGACCCAGGTCGACTTCAACCTGCCGGAGCGCTTCGGCGCCTTCTACATCGACCAGAACTCGGACAAGACCCAGCCGGTGATGATCCATCGCGCCATCTGCGGCTCGATGGAGCGCTTCCTCGGCATTCTGCTCGAAAACTTCGCCGGCCACCTGCCGCTGTGGATCGCGCCGCTGCAGGTCGTCGTCGCCACCATCACCTCGGATGCCGATGCCTACGGCGCCGAAGTGGCCGAGCGGTTGCGCGACGCGGGTCTGCAGGTGGAGACCGACTTCCGCAACGAGAAGATCAACTACAAGGTCCGCGAGCACTCGGTGGTCAAGGTCCCGGTGATCATCGTGCTCGGCAAGCGCGAGGCCGAGGAGGGCACCGTCAACATGCGCCGGCTCGGCAGTCGCGACCAGGTGGAGATGACGCTCGACGAGGCGGTCGCCACGCTGGAACTGGAAGCGACGCCGCCGGATGTGCTGCGCAGGCAGGCGGCGCGGGCGGCGCGTCAGGCGAAGATCGCCTGACGCTTCTCGACTGGATGGCGCAGGGCGGGAGCGGAAGCTCCCGTTTTGCTGTCATCAAACTGTCGCGGCGCGATGGCAATGCAGGTGTCATAAACGGAACCTGCCGGCGGAGTCACGGATGCGGTTTGAAGAACTCAGCTATGCCAACGCCAACCAGACGCGCTTCAAACGCTGGCTGATCCGTTCCATCGAGGGCCTTTCCGGCCGCGACCGCTACGCCAGGCTCTACGAGGTCTGGCGCCGCGACCTCGTGCCCGGTGAGACGCGCGTGTTCGGCAGGCTGCTCGATCTCATCCATGTCGGGCTAGACCTCAAGGGCGCCTGGCCTCCCGCCAACCTGCCCGACGGTCCGCTGGTGATGGTCGCCAACCACCCCTTCGGCATCGGCGACGGCATCGCCATCCTGGCGATGGCCGAATCGCTCGGTCGGCCGTTCCGGGTGATGATCAACAACGACCTGATGAAAATCCCGGAAATGGAGCCCTACGCGCTGCCGATCTCGTTTGACGAAACGCGTGAGGCGCTGGCAATGAACATGGCTACCAGGCATGAGGCGGTCCGGCTGCTCAAGCAGGGCGTCACGGTGGTGGTGTTTCCCGCCGGCGGCGTCGCCACCGCGCCGAAGGGTTTCGGCGATGCGGTCGACCTGCCGTGGAAGATGTTTCCGGCCCGGCTGGTGCAGCTCGCGCGCGCCTCGGTGATACCGGTGCACTTCGAGGGCCAGAACGGCCGGCTGTTCCATCTCGCCAGCCGGGTGTCGATGACGCTCCGGATCTCGCTGCTGATCCGTGAGTTCCAGAAGCTCTCCGGCTCGACCATTTCCGCCCGCGTCGGCCCGGTGCTCGATGCCGACCACCTCGCAGCCATCGCCGATCGCAAGGTGCTGCTGGCAACTCTGCACGGCGCGGTGTTCTCGCTGCAATGGGGCGGCGGCAGGATTGCCAGGGCGGGCTGAGCTGTCGGGGATGCGTTATCCCTGTGTGCCCGCGTCTTCCTTGAGCAGCACTTCGACATCCGCATTCTGTCCGGAAACCACCTCGAAATCGCGCTGGTAGACCCTGTCCTTGTTGCGGGCGACGGCGGTGTAGCGCCCTTCGGCAAGCACGATGGTCGGGAAGGCGCCCACGGATTCCGAGACGATGTCGCCGCCCGAGGTCAGAATCGACCAGGCGGTGTCGGCAATGGCCTCGCCGCCCGGTTCGGCGACGAGCTTGAGCGTCAGCTGCGCTGCACGATGCTGGATCACCGCTTCGGTCAGCTTTCCGGCTTCCACGCGGATGTCGGAGCGGATCGAGGCATTGACCGTGCCGTAGTCGGAGACGATGTGATAGGTGCCGGTGTTGAGCCGGACGATGGTGCCGGGCCTGACATCCTCGACCACCAGTTGCCGGTCGTCGTCGACCGTGTCCTCTGCCTTGTAGATGTTGAAGCGCAGCTGCGAGGGAGGAATGCGCATGTCATTGCCGGAGACGGCGTTGAGTACCAACCCGCCGGCGTCCAGCACCAGCACCTGCTTCTCCACCGGACCGCTGGCGGGCACCGTGAGCTTCTTGGTGACGCCGGCGCGGCCGAAGGCCACATGGATGAAATAGTCGCCCGGCAGCATCTGGAAATGCGCAACGCCGCCCTCGGCGCTGGCGAGCAGCGGCAGCTTGCCGTCCGGCCCGGCGATCGGCTGGAACACCCGCCAGGTCAGACCTTGCCGCAATGGCTCCTCGCCGGCCTTGAACACCGCCTCCATGGTCACATCGTGCAGCTTGGTGGGCTGTGCCGCCTCCGGCGAATTGGTCGGCGCGTACTGGCTGAGGCCGGGAAGGGCGACGCCGTCGGAAGGTTGCTCGCCGAAGGCCGTCTGCGCCTGCGCCACCGGATGGCACGCCAACAGCGCCATGACGGTCAGGCAGGGCAGGGACGGCGTGGTGAATCTCATGCAATGATGCCCGGTTGACTTCCAATCTTCGAGGGGCCACTTGAACCCCATTGCCGTGGCAATTTCAAGACTGCTACTGGACACCGACGGGCCTGGGCGGGAAAAGTCTGCCGCAGGCGACACACGACATCATCATTTGACAGTTTGCCGAGGCTGGCGACCTGGAAGCGAGCAAGAGGACGCTATGGCGGTCAATCCGGAACTCAAGGCCTATCTTCAAACGCGGCGGTCGATCCCCGCCTTCCAGATGGGGGAACCCGGCCCTTCCCATGACGAGATCATGGAAATGCTGAAACTCGCGACCCGCGTTCCCGATCACGGCAAGCTGGCGCCATGGCGATTTGCCGTCTATCGCGGAGCAGAGCGCGAGCGGCTGTCGTTGGCGCTGGCCGACGTGGCCATGGCGCGCAATCCCGAGCTTTCCGAGGAGATGGTCAAGGTCGAGAAGAGCCGGCTGACCCGCGCGCCGGTGGTGATCGCCGTGCTGTCGCGCGCCGCGCCGCACGTCAAGATTCCGGAATGGGAGCAGGTGATGAGCGCCGGCGCCGTCTGCCTCAACCTGCTGATGGCCGCCAATGCGCTTGGCTATTGCTCGAACTGGCTCACCGAATGGTATGCCTTCGACGAAAGCGTGCATCCGCTGCTTGGCATCAAGCCGGACGAGAAGGTCGCGGGCTTCATCCATATCGGCACTCCGACCGTGCCGCCGTTCGAGCGACCGCGCCCCGACGTCGACAGCCTGGTCACATTCTATGGGGACGCGTGATGTTCTATGGCACTGCCGGCAATGCCCACGGGCTGCCCCATGATCCCTTCAAGGCGATCGTCTCGCCGCGCCCGATCGGCTGGATCGGCACCCGCGGCCGCGACGGTTCGGTCAATCTCGGCCCCTATTCGTTCTTCAACGCCATCTCCGACAGCCCGAAGATGGTCATGTTCTCCTCGGCCGGCCGCAAGGACAGCCTGCGCAATTGCGAGGAGACCGGCGTTTTCACCGCCAGTCTCGTCGGCCGCGCGCTGGCCGAGCAGATGAATGCCTCCTCGGTCAACGCACCCTACGGAACGAGCGAATTCACCTTCGCCGGGCTCGGCATGTCCGAGGGGCAGCTGATTGACGCGCCATTCGTGGCCGAGGCCTATGCGGCGCTCGAATGCCGGGTGACAGACATCGTGCCGCTGAAGGGATTGCAGGGCGTCGCCTCGGAATCGACCATGGTCATCGCGCAGGTGGTCGGCATCCACATCGACGAGACGGTGCTGAAGGACGGCATGATCGACATGGCCCTGGCTGCTCCCGTGGCGCGGCTCGGCTACCGCGACTATGCGGATGCCGCCGACGTGTTCCGCATGACCCGGCCGCTCTGGCCGAAGGACTGAAGCGCTTGGCACCGCGGCCGGCGGTCTGATGCTTGTCGCCCGCAGGCTGCAGCGGTCTCCGGGTCTTGCCATGCATCGCTGCCGGAAGCTGGGGCGAATCCCGCACACCGAATCGACACAGACGGATTTCAGGCCGGCGGCAGGTTCGACGGTTCGAGACCGGCGCGGCGGGCAATGCGTTCGGCCTGCCTGAGATGCGGGCGATCCAGCATCCGGCCGTCGAGCGACAGCACGCCGGCATCGGGGCCGGCGGCGGCAAACAGCGCCAGGATGCGGACGGCGCGGGCGACATCGTCGGGATGCGGCGTGAACGCCCGGTTGATGATCTCGACCTGACCCGGGTGGATCGCCATCTTGCCGGAGAAGCCGTCGCGAGCGGCGGCACGGCATTCCCGCTCAAGACCTTCGGGATCCTGGAAATCGGTGAACACCGTGTCGATGGCGTCGACCGCGGCATTGGCCGCAGCAAGAATGGTCAGCGCCCGCACCATTCGGAAGACGTCGGTGTAGCGCCCGTCCTCGTCGCGATTGGCAGAGGCGCCGATATCGGCGGCCAGATCTTCGGCACCCCAGGTCAGCGCCGTCAGCCGTGCGGTCTTGGCGGCAAAGCTCGCCGCATGGAGCGCGCCATGGGCCGTCTCGGTCATCAGCGCATGAATCCGGACGCTGCCCTCGGGAAGTCCGGCAAGAGCCTCACGCACGGCGATGCGGGCGCCGAGATCCTGCAGGGCGGCGCCATTGGCTGCTTTGGGGAAAAGGATCGCGTCGGGGCGGGCGGCAATCACAGCGTCAAGATCGTCATCGGTGAGTCCGGTGTCGAGCGCATTGACGCGCACCACAAGAACCGGGTGGCCGGCGCCGCGTTGGGCCGATCGGAGGTAGCGCGACACCTGCTCGCGGGCTTCCTGCTTGCGCGCCGTGGAAACCGAATCCTCGAGATCGAGAATGAGCCCATCGGCGCCGGAGTCCGCCGCCTTCTGCTGTTTGCGCTCGGAATCGCCGGGAACGAAAAGCAGCGAGCGCATCATGCGACCGGTCGCTTCATCATCATCGCCTGGCGCACGCAGCGCGCGACGAGCAGACCGTTCTGATTGAAGGCCTGGTGCTCGAATTCGACGATGCCGCGGTCCGGCCTGGATTGCGAGGCACGCACGGTGAGCACCTTCGTCTCGACCCGCACGGTATCGCCGTGAAACAGCGGATGCGGAAAGGTGACGTCGGTCATGCCGAGATTGCCGATGGTCGTGCCGATGGTCGTGTCGTTGACCGAGATGCCGATCATGAGCCCGAGGGTGAACAGCGAATTGACCAGCGGCTTGCCCCATTCCGACTTGGCTGCGAAATCGTGATCGATGTGAAGCGGCTGCGGATTGAGCGTCATGTTGGAGAACATCATGTTGTCAGCCTCGGTCACCGTGCGGCGCAGCGAGTGCTCGAATACGAGACCGGGTTCAAACTCCTCGAGATACAAACCGCCCATGCCGCTTCTCCATCCAGCAGATCCATGCGCCAGTCTTGACCGTTGACGGGCGAGGGCGCAAGCACCCCAGTCCCCGTCCTGGATCGTTTTGACGGACTTAACAAACATGGTGAACCGATCGTAAACCATTTGGCTCTAGCGTGAGGCCCAAGAGTTTTGTGATCCGGGTACCCTCATGATCGTGCAGTCCTTCCTCAAATGGTCCGAAACCGCCAAGACCGGCGACAGGGCGCGCGCGGCCTTCGCTCTGGCGCAGGCCTATTCCGACGGACGGATGCAGGGCAACGAGGCGATGGCGGCGGCGGCGGCTCTCGCTTTCCTGCTTGAGGATCCCTCGCCGAAGGTTAGAATTGCCCTTGCCGAGGGGTTGGCACACAGCGACAGGGCGCCGAGAAGTGTCATCCTGGCCCTGGCCAGCGACCAGATCGAGGTTGCAAGCCGCGTGATCGCACTGTCGCCGGTGCTGACAGAGAGCGATCTCGTCGACCTGGTCGCGGGCGGGCGCTCCCTGCTGCAGCAGATCGTCGCCTTCCGTCGTCCGCTCGGCGTGTCGATCTGCGCGGCGCTTGCCGAGGTCGGCTCGGCTGCGGCCGTCGCCGATCTTCTGGAGAACGCCGAGGCGAGCATCGCCAGGATTTCGCTGCGCCGAATCGCCGAACGCTTCGGTGACAATGCCGAGATCCGCAGCCTTTTGTTTGAACGCCCGGATCTGCCATGTGCCGTCCGCCAGGGCCTGGTGGAAAAGGTCGGGGCGGCACTTGCGGGTTTCGGTCTGGTGCGCACGGCCATCGGCAGCGACCGGGTGCTGATGGTCACGGACGAGGCCTGCGTGAACGCGACGCTGAGGCTCGCTGAAACCGTCGATCTCGCCGAACTGCCTGCGTTGGTGGAACACCTCAGAATCACCGGGCGGCTGACGCCGGCCTTCCTGATGCACGGCCTGTGCGCGGGCAATGTCGACTTCTTTGCTGCCGCCGTCGTGGCACTGTCGGGGCTCGGCGAGAACCGGGTTAGGGGCATTCTGGTCGACGGACGCGAGACAGGAATGCGGGCGCTGTACCGCGCGATCGGTCTCGATGGCGATCTGGCGACGGTGTTCGTGTCGGCGACGCTGATGTGGCGCGAAGCCTCGAGAAGGGGCGGCCCGGCAGACGCCGGCGCCATCGCCGCACGGCTCATCGCGCGCCACGGCGACTTTGCGCGAGACCGGCCGGCGATCCGGGATCTGCTGCGCCTCGTCGAATCCATGCAGCACGCCTGGACCCGGCAGGGCTCGCGCGACTACGCTACCGCGCTGGCTGCCCAGGCGGCATGAGCGAGGTGACTCCGTTGGAGGCGCGGGCCATCGCGGGTCAGCGCGTGGTGCAGCTCCAGACCAGCACCCCGCAGCTGTAGGAATAGGTTGAACATTTCGCCAGTGCCTTGTTCTCTGCCGCCCGCCGGGAACTGGACCAGGAGGCGCCCCAGCCATCCGGCCCGGAGGCAAGCGCGCCGCAGGCATTCCTGTACCATGTGACGATCTTGCAGCCCCGGCCTCGGGCGCGGCATTCGCCAAGCGCACGGGTTTCGGCGCCGGCACGGGTCGAATAATCGTGCGAATAGGCGCGGGCGCCCGAGGTTCGTGAATAGGCAATGGCGCCGTAATTGTCAGCCGCTGCAGCGCCGGAGGCCGGCATCAGCAATCCAACCGCGATCATGGCCATACCGAAAAATCGCCCGCCTGTCGTCATGCTGCCCCCGTTGCTGCCCGGCGCGCGGCCACCCGGTGCGGGCGTTGCGGCGGCGAACGGTTCACTCTGACAGAGCGGAGCGAAAATCATAGGGGCGGGCGCGTCCCGCCGAAGATATTTTCGGAGGCGCTGTGGCACACCTCAGATGTCAAGATTCTCCGCGAATTCGGCATGTTCCTGGATGAAGCGGAAGCGCGCATCGGCCCGCGTCCCCATCAGGGCATCAACGGCATCGCGAGTGGATTCCGGATCGGATATGTCGATGGCGACCTTGAGCAGGGTCCGCTTCTTCGGATCCATGGTGGTTTCCTTGAGCTGCGCCGGCAGCATCTCGCCAAGTCCCTTGAATCGGTTGATTTCCACCTTGCCACGGCCGGAAAACTCCGTCTCCAGCAGTTCGACGCGATGGGCGTCGTCGCGGGCGTAAAAGGTCTTGGCTCCCTGGCTGAGCTTGTAGAGCGGCGGCACGGCCAGATAGAGATGGCCCTGGCGGACGAGCTCGGGCATTTCCTGGTAGAAGAAGGTAATCAGCAGCGAGGCGATATGGGCGCCGTCGACATCGGCATCGGTCATGATGACGATGCGTTCGTAACGTAGATCTTCCTCGCGGTATTTGGATCGCGTCCCGCAGCCCAGAGCCTGGACCAGATCGGCGATCTGCTGGTTGGCGCCAAGCTTTTCCCTGCCCGCGCTGGCGACGTTGAGGATCTTGCCACGCAACGGCAGGATCGCCTGGTTGGCGCGGTTGCGCGCCTGCTTGGCCGAGCCGCCGGCCGAATCGCCTTCCACGATGAACAATTCGGCGCCGCCGGCGGTGTTCTGCGAACAGTCGGCCAGCTTGCCCGGCAGGCGCAACTTGCGCACGGCGGTCTTGCGGTTGACCTCCTTCTCCTTCCGGCGGGCGACACGCTCGTCGGCCCGGTCGATCACCCATTCGAGAAGCTTGTCGGCTTCGGCAGGCGAATCGGCGAGGAAATGGTCGAAGGGATCGCGCAGCGCGTTCTCGACCAGCCGCTGGGCCTCGGCGGACGCCAGCTTGTCCTTGGTCTGGCCGACGAATTCAGGCTCGCGGATGAACACCGAGAGCATGCCGATGGCCGAGATCATCACGTCGTCGGTGGTGATCGCGGCGGCGCGCTTGTTGCCGGTGAGCTCCGCATAGGCCTTGAGCCCCTTGGTCAGCGCAATGCGCAGTCCCGCCTCGTGGGTGCCGCCTTCGGGCGTCGGAATGGTGTTGCAATAGGAGTGCACCGACGTGTCGCCGCCATACCAGGTCACCGCCCATTCCATGGCGCCATGTCCGCCCGTCTTCTCGGTCTTGCCGGCGAAGATGTCACGGTTGACGCGGTGATCCTTGCCGAGCGTCGCTTCGAGATAATCCTTGAGACCTCCAGGGAAGTGGAAGACCGCCTTGTCCGGCGTTTCCGTGCCCTCGACCAGAGATGGCGCGCAGGACCAGCGGATCTCGACGCCGCCGAACAGATAGGCCTTGGAACGCGCCATGCGGCAGAGCCGGCCCGGATCAAAACGAGCACCGGCACCAAAGATCTGCGGATCGGGGTGGAAGCGCACCCTGGTGCCGCGGCGGTTGTGGACGTCTCCCAGTTCTTGCAGACCGCCCTGGGGAATGCCGCGGGAAAAGCGCTGGCGGTAGAGCTTGCGGTTTCGAGCCACTTCCACTTCAAGATCGTCGGACAGCGCATTGACCACCGAAACGCCCACGCCGTGCAGGCCGCCCGAAGTCTCGTAGACCTTGGAGTCGAACTTGCCGCCGGCATGCAGCACCGTCATGATCACTTCCAGCGTCGACTTGTCGGGATATTTGGGATGGTTCTCGACCGGGATGCCGCGGCCGTTGTCGGTCACCGACAGATATCCGTGCTCGTCGAGTTCGACCTCGATGAAATTGGCATGGCCGGCCACGGCCTCGTCCATCGAGTTGTCGATCACCTCGGCGAAGAGGTGGTGAAGGGCGCGCTCGTCGGTGCCGCCGATATACATGCCGGGGCGGCGTCGCACCGGCTCGAGGCCTTCGAGGACTTCGATGGTCGAGGCATTGTAGTCGCCGGAATCGGTCTTCAGGACGGTGCTCTTCGTCGCGCGGGGCTCGGCAGCCGATTCGGCGGGCCTTGCCAGCGGCGGCTGCAGCTTGGCCGGCGCTTTCGGCGCCGCGGCGGCAACGGTTTTGGCGGCAGGGCTGCCCACGGTTGAAAACAGATCGTTGGAATCGTCCATGCTCAGGTCAATCTCGGTGTAATCTGGTTTGCGAATCAGCGGGAGTTTGCCAGAATCAGACCGTTCAGGCGACCGCTGCACGGAGGTATACACCGCTTGCGCCCATTCTTTGCAGCCATTTTGGCAGTGTGCGTGGCATTTGCGGCGACGCCCGCCGAGGCGCTGCGGATCGAAGGCAGCAAGGATGCGCTGTTCGCATGGCCGAAGGTGCTTTCCATCGGACCCGACCGCGCCTTCTTCGTCGTCGACTATGATGAGATGCGCGACATCAACGGCCGAGACGACGAGCCCGAGCGGCGCGTCAACAGCCGCTATGTCACCGCCCTGCCTGGCACGGCCAGCCGGATGCGGGTGCTTGAAGCCGCGGGCCGCAGGGTCGAGATCGGCGAGGCCGGCACGCCGGCCAATGCGCGGTTTGCCGTCATCTTCGTGCATGGCCGTGCCGGCGACCGGAGGCTGGGCATGGACGATCGTCGGTTCGGCGGCAATTTCAACCGGCTGAAAAATCTGGCAGTCCGCAATGGCGGCGTCTATGTGGCGCCGACGGTCAAGACCTTCGACGCCGAAGGCAGGGCCGATGTGGCGGCGATCATCGCCAGCCTGCGGGCGGCGTCTCCCGGCGCTCCGATCGTGCTGGCCTGCGGATCGATGGGAGCGATGGTGTGCTCGGCGGTGGCGCGGGACAGCGAGAGCGTCGCGCGCCTAGCGGGCATGGTGCTGCTGGGCGGGGCGCCGGATGGCGACCTGGCCGACACCGCGCTCGTGAAAGCGCGCGTGCCCGTGGTCTTCACCCATGGCAGCGCCGACGAAACCTATTCCTGGGAGACCCAGAAACGTGTGTTCGACCGGGTTCGGGCCGGAGGCGGCACCTATCCGACCCGTTTCGTGCTGTTTCAATCAGGCAGCCACGGCACGCCGATCCGGATGACAGACTGGAAGGACGTGCTCAACTGGATCTTCGCCAACACGCCCCGGCGATGAGCCGCAGCGGCCGGCGCGGGAACCAGACTGTCGCGCGCAAGCACCGGCGCACCACGCCATCTTAAGCATTCCCTAACCAACAGGCCCAAAAGCAGGCATCCGGGTTGCCCGCTTTGCATTTTTTCAAGGTCTTTCCGGCAGGTTTTGCCAACGGGACATCGGTTCCGTGTGAATCGATGCGGCCCGAAGTCGCTGAGGTCAGGCAATCAGGGAGCCGGCAATGGATGCTCGCAGCGATAAGCAGCATTTTCCGCTGTGTGTGGATCTCGACGGCACCCTCATTGCCGCCGACAGCCTGTGGGAGGGCCTCGCGGTGCTGCTCATCAGGCAGCCATGGCTGATCTGCGCAGCCGTGCTGTGGGCCATGCGCGGCAAGCATGTTCTCAAGCGTGAAGTGGCCGCGCGCTGCGGCCGCACCGCCGAGCAATGGCCGTACCGCCCCGAGGTGCTCGAGCGCATTGCCGCCGAACGGACCGCCGGCCGCCAGGTCTGGCTTGTCACCGGCGCCGCCGCCAGCACGGCTCAGGATATCGCGGCTCATCTCGGCCTGTTCGACAGGGTGCTGCATTCGACCGACGAGATCAACCTGACGTCCGATCGCAAGCGCGACCTGCTGATCCGCGAATGCGGGGAGGGCGGTTTCGACTATGCCGGCAACAGCCGCGACGACATTCCGCTCTTCGACGCCGCCAGGCGGACCATCATGGTGGCACCGGACCGATCGGCCCGGCGCTGGCCGGGGCGCGGATCGGCCGAATTGCTGGCAGTGCGGGCAGTCTCGCTGCTGGCGCCATTCAAGGCGATCCGTGTCCACCAGTGGCTCAAGAACCTGCTGCTGGGCGTTCCGCTGGTGCTCAACCACGAACTTGACAACCTGCCGCACATGCTGGCGGTGGTGGTGGCATTCTTCTCCTTCAGTTTCCTCGCCTCGGCCGTGTATGTCATCAATGACATCGCCGATCTGAGCAACGACAGGATGCATCCGCGCAAGCGCCTGCGGCCGCTGGCCAGCGGTGATGTGTCAATCCTGCTGGCGGCAGCGATGACCGTGGCGCTGATTCTCGCATCGCTGGGCTTGGCCAGCCTGCTGCCGCCGGCGTTCTGGGGCGTGATGGTGGTCTACGGTCTGGTAACGACCACCTACACGCTGCTGCTCAAGCGCAAGCTGCTTGTCGATGTCTTCACGCTTGCCGGTCTCTACACACTGCGCATTCTTGCGGGTGCAGCCGCAACCGGCGTGGCGCTGTCGTTCTGGTTGCTGGCCTTTTCGATCTTCTTCTTTCTCAGCCTGGCGCTGGTCAAGCGCTATGTCGAGCTGTCCGAGCAGATCGTCGAGGAGGGGTCCAAGCTGGTCGGCCGCGGCTATCTCTCATCCGACCGGGACATGATCGGGCAGGCCGGCATCGCTTCGGCCTTCTCCGCGGCACTGGTTCTGGCGCTCTATCTCGACAGCGCCCAGATCAGCTCGATGTACACCCATCCCTGGCTGTTGTGGCCGCTGTGCCCGCTGATCCTGTACATGCAGATCCGCATCTGGGTGCTCGCCAGCCGTTCGCTGATGCATGATGATCCGGTGGTGTTCATCATGCGCGACTGGCGCAGCCAGCTTGTGATGATGGCCGGCGTGGCACTGGTGATGGCCGCGGCGGTGCAGCCGTGAGCGTCAAGCCTGACCACGAAAGCTGGGGCAGGGTGCGCCGGGTCCGCCGACGCACCGGCAGCACCGGGGAGTTCCTCGCCAGCGGTCCCGGCGCCGGGTTCCTGCCCTTCGGCAATGGCCGATCCTACGGCGATTCCTGCCACAACGACCGTGGCCGCATCGTGCCGATGCAGCCGGGGGCCCGGATCCGCTCCTTCGACGCGGACACCGGCGTGCTTGAGGCCGATGCCGGCGTGCTGCTGTCGGAGATCCTGATGCGGGTGATCCCGGAGGGGTATTTTCTAGAGGTCACGCCGGGGACCGCACAGGTAACCCTCGGCGGGGCCATCGCCAACGATGTGCACGGCAAGAACCACCATCTGCGCGGCAGTTTCGGCCGCTCGGTGCGCTCCTTTGTGCTGCTCACGGGGGACGGGGTACCGCGCACTTGCTCGCCGATGGAAAACCCGCGTCTGTTTGCCGCCACCATCGGCGGCATGGGGCTGACCGGCTTCATCCTGACCGCGCGCATCCAGCTGATGCGGGTGCCTTCGGCCAATATCCGCCAGATGACACAACGGTTCTCCCATATCGACGGCTATTTCGACGCGATCGAGGCCATAGACGCCAGCCACGAATATTCGGTTGCCTGGATTGACCAGTTGGCCACCGGCGCCAGGACCGGCCGAGGCGTGCTGATGGCCGGCGATCATGCCGAGGACGGCGGACCCGCACGGCTGCCGCGGCCGCCGCGCCTCTCCGTTCCTTTCGTGCTGCCGGTCAATGTGCTCAACGGCCTGACGCTGTCGGCATTCAACGGGCTGTACTACGGGTGGGCGCCGAGCCGGCCGACGGTTTCGATCGTGCCCTGGCAGGGCTTCTTTCATCCCCTCGACGCGATCGGCAACTGGAACCGTCTCTATGGCCCGCGGGGGCTCTACCAGCACCAGAGCGTCTATCCTGAGGCCGATGCCCGCGACACGACGCTCAGGCTGCTCGAGTGCGCCCGCCGCCATGGCCACGCCTCGTTCCTGACCGTGCTCAAGCGTTTCGGGGCGGTGGTGTCTCCGGGCATGATGTCGTTTCCGCGGCCGGGTTTCACACTGACGCTCGATTTCGCCAATCTCGGCAGGCGCACGGTGGCCATGCTGGATGCGCTTGACGACATCGTGCTTGCGGCCGGCGGGGCGCTCAACCCGTACAAGGACCAGCGCATGCGGCCATCGATGTTCGAGGCTTCGTTTCCGAACTGGCGCGATCTCGAAGCCTGCCGCGACCCGAACATCCAGTCCGACTTCTGGCGCCGCACCGCGATGCTGCTGCCCGACACCCGCGGCGGAGTCGCTGCCCGGTCAGAGCTGGCCGATCCGGATCAAAGCGGGACTGCAGACAATTTGAACCAAATGCACATGCCTGTCTGAACCGGATGTTGGCGTCCTTTCGCTAGAACGGCAGATGTGCCGCGGAGTCTTCGATGAAATACATTGTCTTTATCCTGTTCACGGTCCTGACCAACGCCATCGCCCAGCTGATGCTCAAGCAGGGGATGATGACCATGGGACCGCTGACCTTCACGCTGGAGACCGCGGTCGCCCGGATCTTCCAGGTGGTGTTCAACCCCTGGATCTTCGCCGGCATCGTGCTGTTCGTGGCTTCGCTTGCCTCGCACCTGTTCGTGCTCTCGAAGGTCGAACTCTCGTTTGCCTATCCGTTCCTGAGCCTGGCCTATGTGGTGGTCGTCGTCTTCGGCTACTTCATCTTCGCCGAGGATCTAAATGCCTGGCGCATCGCCGGCATCGGCTTCATCTGCCTTGGCACCATCCTCGTGGCACGGTCCGGCACTGACACGAAGGACGTCAGACCGCAGAACACGGCCCAGTTGTCGGCGCTGCATGAAGGCGCCGGCGAATGACACGCTGAACCAACGCTGCGCCGTCCCCGCCGGGGCCGACGCAACCAGATCAATTGTACCGGCTACGCCGGCGGCGCAATGAGCGGACGACACAACCGCCGCGTCGAAGGCAGACTGAAAATGGGGAGTACAGACATGCTTGACACGCCAACCCGCATGACGACGGAAGCACCGCCCTTGTCGGACGAGAAGCTGGCCGTCCGACCACGACTGCTGTCGGTGGCCGACGCGAAAGCGATGAGCCTGGCCGAAATGACGGAGCTGTTCAAGGATCACATCAATCCGGGTCAGCTGCATTTCATGAAGCTGTTGGGTTTCCACAAGGTCAAGATCGAGCGCGCCGAGGGGATGTACTATACGGACCAGAACGGCCGCAAGATCCTAGATTTCTTTGGCGGATTCGGCTCGCTCGCATTCGGTCACAATCATCCGCGCATCATCGCCGCCCGCCAGCAGTTCCAGGACGAGGACAGGCATGAAATCGCCATCGCTTTCATGAGCCAGTACGCCTCCGCCCTGGCCAGGAACCTTGCGGCAATTTCGCCGGGCGATCTGGACATGGTATTCCTCGGCTCGTCCGGCTCGGAAGCCATGGAAGCGGCAATCAAGGTGGCCGAACGGGCCGCCGGTCCGGCGCGGCCGAAGATCGTCTATGCCGAGAATTCGTTCCACGGCAAGACCAAGGGCGTGCTGTCGCTCACAGACTCTCCGCTTTACCGCGGCGAATTCAGGCTCGTTGACAACACCGTCAAGGTGCCGTTCGGCGACATCGACGCCATTCGCAACGCCTTCGAGGCCGATCCGGCCATCGGCGTGATCGTGCTCGAGACCATCCAGGGCGGCGGCGGCATCGTCCAGGCCCCGGTGGCGTTCTGGCAGCAGCTGCGCGCGCTGTGCGACAAGCATGGGGTGCTCTGGATCGCCGACGAGGTGCAGTGCGGCATGGGCCGTTCGGGCCGCTTCTACGCCTTCGAGCATGCCGGCGTCGTCCCCGACGTCACGGCGCTCGCCAAATCACTCGGCGGCGGCAAATGCGCCATGGCGGCCATGGTGGCGTCGCGCAAGGTCTACATGAAGGCCTACGGCACGCCGAAGACCGCCATGATCCACGCCCAGGCCACGTTCGGCGGCATCGGCGAAGCCTGCATCACCGCCATCGAGGGCCTCAACGTCCTGTATGACGAGGACCTGATCGGCAATGCCGAACGCACGGGCGGGTACCTTCTGGAGCAGCTCGAGGGACTGAAGGCAAAATATCCGCAGATCATCAAGGAGGTGCGCGGCCAGGGCTTCATGGTCGGGCTGGAGTTCCAGGATTTCAGCCAGACCCTGCCGGCGCTGCTGAGGCCGATGGTCGGCATGCTGGACGAAAAGCTGAAGGGGTCGCTGTCGGGCTTTGTCGGCGCCGAACTGCTGCGCGATCACGACGTGCTGGTCGCCTTCACCGAGTACAACCGAAACGTCATCCGGCTGGAGCCGCCGCTGATCTGCGGCCGCGAACATGTCGACCGGTTCATCGCGGCGCTCGACGCCGTGCTCGGTCGCGGCATCGCCCGCATCGTTCGCGACTTCATCGGCAGCCAGGTGGCTTCGAAGGCCTGAGCCGCCGCATCATGACGGAATTGGGCCCGGCGCGACAGCGTCGGGCTTCTTGCTGTCTCAGCGCAGGGGCGCATGTCACGCAAGCAATGGATCCGGACAATCGCACCCGTCGCATGGCACCGGGGCGGAAACCGCGCGCGCCGAACATGCGGGCACTATTTCAGGAATGCATCGTAACATTGTGTGAGGCGAATGCGCTCGTGACCGCGCAGAGCCGGTGCGTATATATCGTAAAGGCGGCGGCGCGCGATCATGTCGGGGCAGGTCGGCAGCAGGACCAGGCCGGGTCCGGAGAGCGCTGTCCTGGCCAGATCACCCATATCGGGGACCGTGCGCGACGGATCGGCGCCGATCGCCACGCCCCTGGGGCCATGCCGGTCGAGCAGGAAGGGAAACGGATTGGTGAAATCCAGCGTGAAGATGGTGTCGAAGCGACGGCCGCGCTGGTCTTCAAGGGAGCGGATGGCATCGATGGCCTCGTCGGCGGTCTTGAGCCAGAGCAGCTGGAAATCCGGCTCCGACGGCGTCAGCGCGGACAGCCATTCGCCGCGGTCCGCCATCATGTGGGGCAGTTCGGCCGTCGGGTAGAACTCGCGCAACAGGTCGGCGCGGCGGAGGAACTGCTCCCGGGCCGTTACCCGGCCCAGCGTGCCCAGATTGCGCGTCTGCAACTGGTCATAGCCCACTCCGCTGATTGCGGCCCGGGCGGCCCGGTGGCCGGTCTTGGTGAGCGTCGGCAGCGTCGCCAGCGCGACGAGCACCAGGATGGCCGTGCGATGGGCGACCGTCGCGCCGCGCAGCCGCAGCAGCATCCGGAGCATCGGTGGCCAGACCAGCAGATAGGCATGCGATCCCGTGTTCTGGGTCTCGAAGACGAGACCGGCGAGAAGACAGATGCCGATGGCCAGCCAGTCATTGTCGGCCGTCCGCTGCAGCGTGCGCGACAGCACGCGACCGTTCACATGCAGCGGCGCGGGCCAGCGGGAGCGGAACTGGGAGGCGGCCAGCACGACAACCAGCAGGCCGCCTGCAACCGCCACGTCGAAGCGCAGCGACAAGGCGGTGAGGAAGCGCGGCAGCAGACCACCCTGGTTCTCCGCCACCAGGAAGAGGATGTCGTGAAGATAGGCACTGACAATGCCGGTGGACCATTCGGCGAGCCCCAGCGCCGCGACGAAGACCGAGGCCACCGTCAACGCCGTGATCGGTGCGATCAGGCCGGCGAGCAGGCCGAAAGCCAGCACCAGCCCGATCGAAAAGAAGGCGGTCACCTTGGAGAAGAACAGGGCAAGCATGATGACGGCCAGCACGGCCGACTGCACCCGCCGCTTCGGAATGAAGAAGACCGAAGCGCTGGCCAGATACATCAGCGCTGCGGCGTGGCGGTTGTAGTAGCCGAAACCGTCGACGCCGGGAAACGGGTAGACGTCGATCGTATCGAAGGGCAGGGCGGCAAAGAACAGGAACGGCAGCACCACTCCCCAGGCCGCCATGGCCGACTGCCTGGCTGCCTGCAGGCCGATGACGGCCACGAGCGGCACCGACACGACGAGGAACGAAAAATGGATCAGCAGCAGCGGCTGGCCATGCGGGAAGACCAGGTGCATGAGGGCTGCGAGATAATAATTCAGCGCACCCACCGGGGCCTCGAAATCAATGGCCGGGATCTGCCCGTCAAGCACGCGGTTGATGCCGTCGTAATAGATGAAGGTGTCCCAGTACATCGGCCCGATCGGGACGCTGATCGGCAGGATCAACAGCAGCACGCAGAAGGCGCAGAAGCCGAAGAGGGCAAGCAGGATCGCGGTGGCCGTGCGGAGGCGGTGGGGGGCCGCATGGCCCGGTGCAATGGAGAAGGACTTGCTTGTCATGACTTGGATGTAGCTCATACTTTTGGCAAAAGTGCTAAGCAGCATGGTTAAACTCGGCAAATGGTTAAACGGCCAAGGCGCCCGAAGCAATCGGGGCGGGAGGAGGGTGGCAATCCCCCCATATTGAAAAACCCCGGTGTCGCCACCGGGGTTCTGGTTCATCGGGCCTTCATGCGCCTCGCGGGCGGACGCAGATCGGCCAGGATCAGGCCGAATAGTACATGTCGTACTCGACCGGATGCGGCGTCATGTCGTAGCGCATGACTTCGATCATCTTGAGTTCCAGATAGGCGTCGATCTGGTCGTCGTCGAAAACGCCGCCGGCGGTCAGGAACTTGCGATCCTTGTCGAGGCTTTCCAGCGCTTCGCGCAGGGAACCGCAGACGGTCGGGATCTTTTTTAGTTCCTTCGGCGGCAGGTCGTAGAGATCCTTGTCCATGGCCTTGCCGGGATGGATCTTGTTCTTGATGCCGTCGAGGCCGGCCATCAGCATGGCGGCAAAGCAGAGATAGGGGTTGGCCATCGGATCCGGGAAGCGGACTTCGACGCGCTTGGCCTTCGGCGAGGTGCCGAACGGAATGCGGCACGAGGCCGAGCGGTTGCGGGCGGAATAGGCCAGCAGCACGGGGGCTTCATAACCCGGGACCAGACGCTTGTAGGAATTGGTCGACGGGTTGGTGAAGGCGTTCAGCGCCTTGGCGTGCTTGATGATGCCGCCGATGTAGAACAGGCAGCTTTCCGACAGGCCCGCATATTCGTCGCCCGCGAAGGTCGGCTTTCCGCCCTTCCAGATCGACTGGTGCACATGCATGCCCGAGCCGTTGTCGCCGAAGATCGGCTTCGGCATGAAGGTGGCCGTCTTGCCATAGGCATTGGCGACCTGATGGACGACGTATTTGTAGATCTGCATCTTGTCGGCGTTGCGGGTCAGCGTGTCGAACTTGATGCCGAGCTCGTGCTGGGCTGCCGCCACCTCGTGGTGGTGCTTTTCCACCGTGACGCCCATTTCCGTGAGCACGGTGAGCATTTCCGAGCGCATGTCCTGGGCCGAATCGATCGGCGGCACCGGAAAGTAACCGCCCTTGACGCGCGGACGATGGCCCATGTTGCCGGTCTCGTAGTCGGTGTCGTCGTTGGACGGCAGTTCGGTGGAGTCAAGCTTGAAGCCGGTGTTGTAAGGGTCGGCCTTGTACTTGACGTCGTCGAAGACGAAGAATTCTGCTTCCGGACCGACAAAGACGGTGTCGCCGATTCCCGAGGCCTGCAGATAGGCTTCGGCCTTCTTGGCCGTGGTGCGCGGGTCGCGGTTGTAGGCCTCGCCGGAGACCGGATCGAGAACGTCGCAGATGAGGACCATGGTCGACTGGGCGAAGAAAGGGTCGATATGGGCGGTCGCCGTATCGGGCATCAGCACCATGTCGGATTCGTTGATGGCCTTCCAGCCGGCGATCGAGGAGCCGTCGAACATCACGCCATCGGCGAACATGTCCTCGTCGACGCAGCAGATGTCCATGGTGACATGCTGCATCTTGCCCTTGGGATCGGTGAATCGCAGATCGACGAACTTTACGTCGTTATCCTTGATTTGCTTCAGAATTTCATTGGCAGTCGTCATCGCGAACTTCCCTGTCCTAGTTGATTTGCGCCTTTGAGTCCGGCGCTTGAGGCTAGATGGCGTCGTTGCCGGTTTCACCGGTGCGGATGCGGATCACTTCTTCAACGTTTGAAACGAAAATCTTCCCGTCTCCGATGCGCCCGGTCATGGCGGCATTGCGAATGGCTTCGATTGCAGCATCTGCCGTCTCGTCCGAGAGAACGATTTCGACTTTCACCTTGGGCAGGAAATCGACCACATATTCCGCGCCGCGATAGAGCTCGGTATGGCCCTTCTGGCGGCCAAATCCCTTGGCTTCGGTCACGGTGATGCCCTGCAAGCCGACTTCCTGAAGAGCTTCCTTCACTTCGTCCAGCTTGAACGGCTTAATGATCGCTTCGATCTTTTTCATGAGACACCAATTCTCCGCTCTTCCGATGAAAACAGCCACCGACTCATGCCGGTCACTGCCTGATGCTGCGTATGCATACGCCATGCCAATCTGACAAAAGCGAGCGGGCAAGTCGATCTCTTTGTCCCGGAATGGCAGAATATTCCGCGGTTTCGGCAGGATTGGCCGTCAACTGCACCGGAATGGAGCAGATCTCGCCCGGATTGCGCCGCCTGGTCGCCGATTGTTGGCGCCGGTGATGATTGTTTGGGCAGGCAAGGTTGATTAAAACATAGGCAAAAGGCTTAATACTGCGCCATCCTATGTGAGGGAGGCGCGGCGTTCGCTTGAACGCGCAGACGCTTCGGCTGGAGCCGGACCGCCGGCAGCTTGACCCGCATGCCGCAGCCATGGCACGCCATGGCGATGGCGATCAACACAACCCTGCTGTTCACTCCGGAGGCCATGGCGAAGGTGGACGCCCGCGTCATTGCATCCGGCATACCGGGGCCGGAGCTGATGCGCGCCGCCGGCGCCTCGGTCGTGGCCTGCCTCCTTTCCAGCTGGCCCAACGTGGCGCGCGCGGTGGTGCTGTGCGGGCCGGGCAACAATGGCGGCGACGGCCACATCGCCGCATCGTTGCTTGCAGCATTCGGGGTGCCGGTCCTCCGGCACGGCTATGCGCCGAGGTCAGGAACCGACGCGGCGGCGGCCAGCGCTACCTGCGAGCACGCCATCCTGCCGCTTGGCGACTACAGGCCGCTGGCCGGCGATGTGGTCATCGATGCGCTCTTCGGCGCCGGTCTCGACCGCGCGGTGGGTGCCGAAGTGGCGGCGGTCATCGGCCGGATTGCCGAAGCCGGCACGCCCGTGCTGGCCATCGATCTCCCTTCCGGCCTCTCGGGCCGCACCGGACGGCCGACCGGCCCGGTTATCTCGGCCGAGCGGACGGTGACCTTCGCGGGCCTCAAGCCCGGCCATGTGCTGATGCCAGGGCGCGAACTCTGCGGCGTGACGACGCTCGCGGATATCGGCATGCCGGCACGGCTGGTCGCAAGCGACGATCCGCTCTGGATCAACGGGCCGCATCTCTACGGACCGACCTTGCCGCGGCGAGAGGCGGCCGACCACAAATACAGCCGCGGCCATCTGGCGGTGATGTCCGGACCGTTGATTTCGGGGGGTGCCGCCCGGTTGAGCGCCATGGCGGGACTCCGCATCGGCGCGGGCCTGGTGACGCTCGGCACGCCGCCAGGCGCGGTGATGGCGCAATCGGCGCATCTGACGGCCATCATGCAGCACAGGGTCGGGAGCAGCGCGGACCTGGCGGCGTGGTTGTCGGACCCGCGGCTGTCGGCCCTGGTCCTCGGGCCCGGCTTCGGCGATCTCGAAAAGGCACGGGACTATGCGAAGGTTCTGGCCAATGCGCGGCGATACCTGGTGCTTGACGCCGACGGGCTGACAGCCTTCGCGGGTCGCACCGGTGAACTGGGTGACATGTTCGCCGGTGAGACAAGGCTGGTGATCACCCCGCATGAGGGCGAGTTCAGGCGGCTATTTCCGGCGATTGCCGAGGACGAGACCCTGTCCAAGGTGGATCGTGCCCGCCAGGCGGCGGCCTTGCTCAACGCCGTCGTGGTCTACAAGGGCGCCGACACGGTGATTGCCGCGTCCGATGGCCGCGCCGCCATCAACGCCGACGCCCCGCCATGGCTGGCGACGGCGGGGTCTGGTGATGTTCTGTCGGGGGTGATCGGCGGCCTGCTGGCGCAATCAATGCCGATATTCGAGGCTGCCTGCGCCGGCGTCGCCCTGCATGGCGCGGCTGCCAGCCAGGCGGGACCGGGAATGACGGCGGAGGATCTGGCCGGGCTCGTGCGACCGCCAGCCGTTTGAGCCCGACCGATTTCCTGCTGGCCTAGCCGCCGATGGCGATCTTGCGCCGTGACTGCGCCGCGCCGGGCTTCTTCGGCATCGTCACCACCAGAACGCCGCGGTCGAACTTGGCCGAGATCGCATCGACATCGACCCGCTCGGGTACCGGGAACTGGCGCAGGAAGCTGCCATAGCTGCGCTCCACCAGATGCCGGTCGTCCTGTTTCGATTCGTGGTCGACCTGCTTCTCGCCCCTGAGCGTCAGCATGCCCTCCGAGATGCTGAGATCCACCTGGTCTTCCGTCAGGCCCGGGAGTTCAGCGGTGACAGTGATGGCCCTGTCGCTCTCGGTGACGTCGATGGCCGGCCTGAGCGCGCCGCTCATGTCCAGCGAGGGCAGTCCGCTGCGGGCAGCCAGTGTGCCGCTGTCGCCGAAGAAGCGCTCCAGCATCGTGTCCATTTCCTTGCGAAACTCACCGAAAAGGCCACTCGACCAGATCGATGGCGCGGCGGGTGATGACTTGGTCACTGATTTGTCGGTCATGGGTTTCTCCTTTCCTTCCCGAACTGCGGGGATGAATGAATGTCCCTCCGGCGCGCAAAGGCCGCCTTGATTCTGATGAACAATTGCGCGGCCTGAAATCGTGATTGCCCCGGGCAGTTTCAAGACCGTCGGGCGGCAGGCCCAAGCTGGTCTGGGGCCGCTCATGCGCCTTTCTGGCTGCGCAGATAGGTCTTCGGCGGCGTGCCCAGCATGCGGCAGAACATGGTGGTGAAGGCGGGCACGCTGTCATAGCCGAGATCGAGCGCCACCGCGGTCACCGATTCACCTGCCGACAGCCGTGGAATTGCCGCCATCAGGCAAGCCTGCTGGCGCCAGGTCGAAAGGCTCAGTCCGGTCTCGCGCCGGAAGACGCGGGTAAAGCTGCGCCGGCTCAGGCCCGCGGCATCGGCCCAATGGTCAATCTCCAGATGCGCCGAGGGCATGGCGACGAATTCGCGGCACAATTGCGCCAGCCGCCGGTGGGCCGGAAACGGCAGGCCGAGCGGTCGTTTCTGCAGCAGCGGGATTTCATGCAGCATGGCGCCGAGGATGAATTTGGCGCGCGCGCCGCCCGTATCGGTGCCGATCTGCACCGCCTCGCTGATCAGCCCGCGCATCAGCGGCGTCATGCCGGTCACCTGCAACTGGTCGGGCAGGCCGGCAATGGCGCCGGAGCGCACATAGACCGATTGCATGTCGACGCGGCCCACCGTATCGACGGCATGGCGGACCCCGGCCGGAATCCACAGCGCGTGGTCGCGCGGCATGATCCAGCGTCCGGCGCGCGTGGTCACCGAAAGCACGCCGCTTAGCAGATGCAGCAGCTGCGCCCGCTTGTGCTCGTGTTCTGCGATGTGCCGGACGGCATCGTAGCAAAAGGCAAAGGCCACCGCCGGTTCATCGGCGGAGTCAATGGCGGCATGACGCAGCGCGCGCTCGTCTTCGGTTTCAAGGTGGGTGTCCAAGAAGCCTTCGGGCGGTGAGAAATCTGTCATGGCTTTGGCCCATTCGCGTAAGAAATAGACCACACCACGAAAGCGGGCTGAAAACAAGCGATGTATCACTCATTCAACACAGCGGTAAGCGGCGCGGGATCTTCCGTGCAGCCCGGCCAAGGATATAAGTGATGGACATGACGCCCGAAAATTCCGCCAAACTGCCTCCAGCCGGCACTATGCCTGCGGCGCCGGCCGCGCTGTCAACCGGTGCGCCGGCGGCGAGTGCCGCAGCCACCTCGGCGGCCTTCTCTGTGGTGGTGGCGCTCAGCCTGTGTCACTTCCTCAACGACACCATGCAGTCGATGCTCTCGGCGATCTATCCGATGCTGAAGGAAAACTACGCACTGACCTTCGGCCAGATCGGGCTGCTGACCTTCACCTTCCAGTTCACAGCCTCGCTGCTTCAGCCTGCGATCGGCGCCTATACGGACAAGCGCCCGATCGGCTATGCGCTGCCCGTGGGCATGGGGTTCACCATGGTCGGACTGATGCTGCTGGCCGTGGCGGGCCACTACTGGCTGCTGCTCGCTGCCGCCTCGCTGGTTGGGCTCGGCTCCGCCGTGTTTCACCCGGAATCCTCGCGCATCGCCCGGCTTGCCTCCGGGGGGAAGCACGGTACGGCGCAGTCGATCTTCCAGCTCGGCGGCAATTTCGGCACCGCGTCGGGTCCGCTGCTGGCCGCCTTCATCGTGGTG
This sequence comes from Hoeflea marina, assembly GCF_003182275.1. Classification (GTDB taxonomy): domain Bacteria; phylum Pseudomonadota; class Alphaproteobacteria; order Rhizobiales; family Rhizobiaceae; genus Hoeflea; species Hoeflea marina. The sequence goes on along the minus strand of NZ_QGTR01000001.1, from coordinate 704,105 downwards.
CCGGGCGGGCAGGGCAGTGTCGCCTGGTTCTGCCTTGCCGCTCTCGCCGGGATGGTGATCCTGACCTGGGTCAGCCGCTGGTATGGCAACTGGCGTCGCGCCGCCGCCAGCCGGCCGGCGGTCTCGACGGTGCTCAGGCACACGCGCGGCCGGGTGGTGTTCACGCTCGGCGTGCTGGCGCTGCTGGTCTTCACCAAGAACATCTATATGGCCAGCTTTTCAAGCTATTACACCTTCTACGTGATCGAGAGGTTCAACGTTTCGGTGCAGGACGCGCAGCTGTTGCTGTTCCTGTTTCTGGGCGCCGCCGCCGTGGGTACCATTGCGGGCGGGCCGATCGGCGACCGCATCGGCACCAAGGCGGTGATCTGGGTGTCGATCCTCGGCGTGTTGCCGTTCACGCTGATGCTGCCCTATGCCGACCTGTTCTGGACCGCGGTGCTGACCGTGATCATCGGCATGGTGCTGTCCTCGGCATTCCCGGCCATCGTCGTTTTCGCCCAGGAGATGCTTCCGGGCCGGGTCGGTCTGGTCGCCGGCATGTTCTTCGGTTTCGCCTTCGGCATGGGCGGCATCGCCGCCGCCGTGCTGGGCCAGGTGGCGGACATCAAGGGCATCGAATATGTCTACGCCATCTGCTCCTATCTGCCGTTCCTCGGGCTGCTGACGATCTTCCTGCCGCAGGAGCCGAAGAACCCGGCCTAGTCCGCACGCGACACCTCTTGGGGGCACCGCATCATTGGGCGACGAAGCCGCCGTCCACGGGAATGACTGCGCCGAGCATGAAGGACGCTTCCGGCGAACACAGCCAGACGATCAGGTTGGCCACTTCCTCGGGCGTGCCGATATGACCGATGGGATGCAACGGGTCCATCATCTGCTGGCTGCTCCGCGAGCCGCCGGTCGCCTGATCGGCCAGCGAATCGAGCATGCGCGTGTCGATGCCGCCGGGGCAGACGGCGTTGACGCGGATCCCGGCCTTGCCATATTCGAGCGCGGCGTTCCTGGTCATTCCGATGACTGCGTGTTTGGAGGCGACATAGGGCGACAGGCCGGGAAAGCCGATCAGTCCCGCCACTGATGAGAGGTTGACGATGGCGCCGCCGCCTTCGGCCAGCATGTGGCGGATCTCTTCCCGCAGGCACAGGAACGTGCCCTTGGCGTTGATCGCCATGATGGCATCGTAATTGGCCTCGGTCTGGTCGCCCAACGGGGCGATCCTGCCCTCGATACCGGCATTGTTGACGGCGCAGTCGAGCCGACCATATTCATCGACGGCTCCCGCCACGAGGGCCGCCACATCGGCAGAATCGGACACATCGGCGAGCTGGAACATTGCCCGGCCGCCGGCCTTGTGGATCATTGCCACCGTTTCCTCGCCGCCGGCGGCATGAATGTCGGAGACGACGACGTTGGCGCCTTCGGCTGCGAATTTCAGCGCGGTGGCCCGCCCGATACCGGCACCCGAGCCGGTGATCAATGCGGTCTTTCCTGAGAACATTGCCATTATGCACTCCCGTGACTGGTTGATCATGGTGGCTCATTCTAGCTCCGGCGGGAGGGCCCGCCTTGATGCCGATCAATCAGGGGGGGATGGCGCGGCGGCGCGGAAGTCGCGGGGAGGGCGGAAGCCGCGCTAGATGCCGGTCGCCGCCAGGAAGGCGTCAAGTTCGGCGCGGCTGGGCGCACCGAGCCTGCCGCCGAAGCGGGTGCATTTGATGGCCGCCGCAGCCGAGGCCCGGCGGATCAGTTCAGCAGTTTCCAGACCCTCGGCGAGCCCCAGAGCGAAGGCGCCGTGAAACACATCGCCGGCCGCCAGCGTGTCGATTGCCGTGATCATCGGCGCCGGCTGATGGCGGACGGTCCGCTCGCGGCGGTCATGCCAGAAGCAGCCCCTTTCTCCGGCGGTGACGGCGACAAAACCCGGATGGCGGGATGCGAGGTTCTTCAAGCCATCCGCAGGATCGTCCGCACCGGTGAGGAGCCGGCACGCGGGTTCCGATGCGACGATGTGCGAGGCCAGCGGGCAGAGACGGTCGAGCACGGCCACCGCCGCGACGTCCGCATCGAGCACACCGGGGATGCCGCGCGCGGAGGCCTCGCGCAGCGCCATTTCGGCGGCCTCCGGCCAGCGGGCATCGACGCTGACAACATCGACACCGTCGAGATCGGGCAGGGCGTCCGGCGCCGCCCGCAGCGCAGGGTCATAATGCGGCACGATGATGCGCTCGCCCGCCATGTCCACGAAGATCGATGAAAAGGCCGAGCGGGTGCCGGCGACGCGTCGCACCGAGCGGCAGTCGACGCCCTCCGCGGAGAGTTCCGCGACCAGCCGGTCGCCGATGACATCGTCGCCCGCCGAGGCCCACAGCCGTGCCGATCCGCCGAGCCGGACAATGCTCGCCGCCTGCGCGCTGGCCATGCCCTCGGCCACCTCGACGGCGTCAAGCGGGATGAATTTTCCGGCCGTCAGCGGCAGGGTTTCCAGCCGGAAAATGGTGTCCATGGTGAGCGCGCCGACGCAGAGGATTGTTCGGGGCACGGGAGATGTCTTGGACGCGCTCACACCCGTTCCTGCAGGGCTATGGCGCCCTGTGGCGCGCGGATCTTGCCTTCGTGGATGATGTAGAGGAAGACGTCGCGCGGCTCGGCCTTCGGCTTGTGGTCCGGCTCGGCGAGCGGCAGGTCGTCCGGCTGGCCGCCCTCGGCCCAGAGCTTCGCCCGCCTGGCCCAGGCATCGAGATCGGACTCGGAATAGGCGGTGGCGATGTCGTCATCGCCCTTCTGCAGGCGGCCATAGACGAAGTCGGCGGTCACGTCGGCGATCTCGGGATAGTCGTGATGGTGCGCGTAGCAGATGGCGGCGTTGTATTTGCGCGCCAGCGGCGGAAACTCCGGGGTGAAAAAACTGTCGTTGCGGACCTCCAGCACGTGGCGCAGTTTCAGCCCGGCATGGGTTTCCGGCAGAAGCTTGAGAAAGCCCTCGAAATCCTCGGGCTCGAACTTCTTGGTCGGCGCGAACTGCCAGACGATCGGCCCGAGTTTCGGACCCAGTTCCTCTATGCCTTGCGCAAAGAACTTGCCCATGGATTCGCCGGCCTCGGCCAGCACCTTCTTGTTGGTGACGAAGCGGTTGCCCTTGATGGCGAAGACGAAGCCGTCGGGGCTCTCCTCGGCCCATTTGGCAAACGTCGCCGGCGTCTGGCCGCGGTAGTAGGTGCCGTTGACCTCGATGGTGGCGAGCTTTGACGAGGCGTATTCGAGCTGCCGCTTCTTTGGCAGATCATCGGGATAGAACGTGCCCTCCCAGGCATCGAAGGTCCAGCCGCCAATGCCGGCGCGGATGGTGGCGGATTTGATCATTCCAATCTCTCCATTGTTTTCACGTGTATTTTTCAGTGATTTGCCTGCAATGAATTGAAGTGTCCATCCATGCGCGTTGTTCATATTGAAAAGCAAGTAAAACTATTGTATATTTTCATCGATACTTGGTGTTTCTTGTGCGCGGAGGGTCCCGTGGATTTCATCGAGCGAATTTTCGGCATTTCTCCAGATGGCGGCAGCGGCGCGACCGAGGCTCTCTATATCCTGCTTCTGGTCGTGGTGGTTGTGGCATTTCTTGCACGGCGTCGGCTTGCAAGGGTTTTCCGGCGGAGACGTTTCTAATGCATGTCGCCCGAAAGTGTGCAGCGGTTTCGGCATCACGACATGCATATTTGTAAAAAGCTAAAGCACATCGCGTGAATCCGAATTCCCGCGATGTGATTTAGCAATCGCCGGACGGAGGCGAATCCGCCACCCGCTTTGCGCAGACTGATGCCGGACGATGTCAGGATCAAGGCCCGTCGAACGATTGGCGGCCGCAAATGGCATTCGGCTTTCTCATCCCCCGGCGCGGAGGTCGATCATGGGATGTTGTGGCGGAAGGAAGGACTCCGGCGCGGTGGCGGCAAAGCGCCGCTGGCCCGGCTGCGTCCTATGCAGGATCTGGGAGATCCTCGAGCGCGAAAAGACGCCGGAGGGCGATCCCTGCGTCGTCATCCCTGGGCACATCGCCCGCAAGCCTGATCCCTGCATCTATGACCAGTTCCTGCTGATGCAGCTCGGCAAGCCGGTCACCTGGGACAATCCGGATGTGCGGATCTTTCTCAACGGCGTCGAGCAGTACACCTACAATCTGACAGTCGGCACGACCTACGATGTCGAGGTGACGGTGCACAATTCCTCCCGCGACAAGCCAGCCAACGGCACGGCGGTCGACATCCGCTGGATCGAGTTCGGCGCCGGCGGCCAGGTCAGGCACCTCATCGCCGTGGCCGCCGCAAACGTGCCGGTCTGGCCGGGGACGGATGTGGTGACGACGAAATGGACCACGCCGGACACGCCCGGCCACTACTGCATCGAGGTCGAGCTCAGCCATCCCGACGATGGCAATCCCTCCAACAACCGCGGCTGGAACAACACCCAGGTCTACGCCGCGCAGTCGCCGGTGGCGCGCGACGTCCGCATCTTCAACCGCTATCCCGGTGACTGTCCGAAGGTGGAGGAGGGCGGCGGCCCCTGGCTCAGGCCGCACCGGGTGTTTCTCGGCTGGGCGGTGATCGGCGCGGTGGCGGCCCTGCTGGCGACCCATGCCGGCGGGAGCCACGCCGACATGGCCCAGCCCACGACCGCACTGGCGGTGCCGCTGCGGGGCCTGGCGATGATGGCGGTGGGCTATGCGGCGGGCGCAGTGCTCGGACTGCTGGTGGAATCGGTCTACGCCTGGATCCGCCGGCGCTCCAATGCCCGCCGCGCCCGCGACCCGCGCACCGACCGGACCGACTGCCACCTCGTGCGCATCGAGGTCGATTCCTACCGGTTCGAGGACAAGACCGGCAAGGATTTCGATCCCATGACCGCGTTCACCGGCGTGGGCCCGCTGTGGAACGCCCGGGTGACGCCGTCAAGCTTCGTTTTCCAGCCGGGAGAGGCCTATCGCGACGTTCTGCTCGAGGTCGATGCGCCGGACGACGCCGGGCCGGACGGACATTTCAACGTCAATGTCTGGCAGGGTGGAGTGCCCAGCGGCGGTGTCACCCTGACCGTCACCACGGGAGGCTGAGATGGCTGGCTGCGACACCGAGCATGACGGCGCCGGCGACAACGATGCCGCCGTCGGACGGGTTCTGGGCTGGGTCTTCGGCGGCGCCGGAGCCTTCGGGTTGGCCGCCTTTCTCGAAGCTGCCGGCCTTGCCGGCCTGGTCGGCGGCGCGCTCGCCGTGGCCTTTGCCGCCATCCTGATCGCGGCCCTTGCCGGCGCGGTGGTGGGATTTTTCGTCGGCTGGGCGGTCAACTGGTTCGACCGGCTGCATGTGCAGGACCCGAGCACCATCACCATGAGCGGCTGCATCCTCTGCGCCGGCAAGAACAGCGGGGTGCCGCCCTTCCATGACAACGACTGGACCTTCAATCTCGGCGGGTCGATGCTGGCGCTGCTCAGCCCGATCATCGCCGGCCTCGACGTGCAGGAGATCCGCACCCGCGACGCGCCCGGCGCCGGACCGGCCGAGACCACCGTCGATCCTGCCACCAAGCAGCCCTGCCTGCATTGCGAGATCGGCTCGCACATCGGCGATTATGCCGCCGTCGGCGGCGCCGCCGGGTCGGTGGCCGGCGCGGTGGCGGGGGCCGCGATCGGCGCCGCCATCTGCGTGGCGCTGGGTCTCGCGACCTTCGGCATCGGCGCCGCCCTGTGCCTGCTGGCGGTGGCGATCGCCATCCTCGTCGGCGCGGCGGTGGGCGGCGTGGCCGGCACCGCAGTCGGCGGCGTCATCGGCTGGATCGCCGACGAACTGAGCGATTTCGACGAGCAGGGCGAGGCCATCACCAAGGGCTGCATCATGACCCTGACCGGCCGATGGGTCACTGATTCCAGCCACCAGCACAACGAGATCCACGACATCGCCAGCGTGCAATTGATCGAATGCAACGACTGCCAGGACGACAAGACCGGTTCGGCATCCTCCGGCCTGATCGCCGCCGTCGGCATCGGCCGCCATCCGACGGGACGCGATCCGTAGGGCCGGCTCAGGGGCAGGCGGGGACGCTGCGGCTCCTGAACGGGACTTCCGCTGTCTGCTTGATGCCGGCTTCGAAACTGGCTAAATTTCGATCATGGTTACTGTCACAATCAAACAGGCCAAGGCCGATCTCGACCAGCTCGTCGCCCGGGCGGAAGCCGGTGAGGAGGTGGTGATTTCGCGTGGCAGGGGGCCCACAGCCAAACTTGTTTCTGCCGGCTCCCCACAAGGCAAGTCCCGCAATCCGCGCCGACCGGGCGAGCTCGGGCGTTTGCTTAAGGGTCTGAAAGGTGGCGATCGGCTGACGCATTCTCCTGGGCGCAATCTGAATGAAGACGACCTTGGACGCAGTCATCGGATCAATCGGCAATCCTGGTCCGGCGGTGGCTTCGCGGAAGACGGTCCACTCGAACTCGACGGATTGCCGGAATCGATCCGTGCGAACAGGGAATTCATCATTACGCGGGACGGAATGCCGGTCGCCCGGGTCGTGCCAATGACCAGCCAGTCCAAACGACCGCGCATTCCCGGTGCGCTCAAAGGCCAGTTCACCTTGCCCGAAAGCTTTTTCCATCCCTTGCCCGAAGCGGAACTGCTGGCGTGGGAGGGCTCCTGTTCCTTCGATGCCGAGAAAGGGCAGGGTGAGACATCCGACTTTAAGAAGTCCTGATGAGGCTGTTGCTCGATACCCCATGCGCTTGCAGGGTGGCTTCTCGACGATCCGCATCTTCCCAGTCGCGCCCGTGACCTGATCGCCGATCCTGACAATGACGTGTTTGCAAGTGCGGTCTCCGCCTTTGAGGCGGCAACCAAATATCGGATTGGTAAGTGGAACGATATCGGTCCTTTCGCAACTTCATTTGAGGCGACCCTCACGTCACTCGGCTATCCGGTTGTGGACATCTCAGCGGCGCATGCCGTTCTTGCTGGCCTCATGCCAGGTAAACACCGCGATCCCTTCGATCGGCTGCTTGCGGCACAAGCGGAAATCGAGGGCATGGTGCTGGTTAGCAATGATCCGGCATTCGCGGCGTTCTCGGTTCAGGCAGTGTGGTAATGTAAGCCTTCCGTGCTACCCGGTTTCGAATTCGCTGATGAAGACGGCGACCTGTTCGTGTGAAATTGCGCTGTCGAACAATGCAACGTCTTCCGAGCACGCTTGGAAGAGACGAGCCGGAGCCAGTAGAATGGTGGTGGCTTCACGATGCGGCAGGCGGGTGTCGAACGCGGCCACATGCAGTGACCTTGGCTTATAACTTGCCGCTTGGCCGGGCCTCAACTTGCTATTCAGCTTGTTCTCGATGTGCAGAGCAAAGTATTCGCCGGAATCGGTATTCTTCAAGACAAGGAAAATATCGGTTTCATGTTCCTTTTCCAGTTCGGGAATTTGCCAGTACCAATGCCGCCACCAATTCTCCGGTTTGACTTTCGGACGGGCCAGAATTTGCGCGTCTTTCAAGACGCGGGACGCAAAGCGGTGCTGGCCAAACGTCGTCTGACTGAGCACCCAGTTCTTGAAATCCTCTGAAGCTGCCATTTTCTCTGCGAAAAGCCGACAAAGGTCGTCTTCATTCACTCCGCAGCCTCCACCCGCTTCCCGGGCCGACGCTCCAGCAGTTCCTTGAGGAACTGGCCCGTATAGCTCCGCGGCTCGGCGGCCACCTGTTCGGGCGTGCCTTCGGCGACGATCTCGCCGCCGCCGTCGCCGCCCTCGGGGCCGAGGTCGATGACCCAGTCGGCGGTCTTGATGACCTCGAGATTGTGTTCGATCACCACCACCGAATTGCCCTGGTCGACCAGTTCGTGCAGCACTTCCAAAAGCTTGGCGACATCGTGGAAATGCAGGCCCGTCGTCGGCTCGTCGAGGATGTAGAGCGTGCGCCCGGTCGAGCGCTTCGACAGCTCCTTGGCGAGCTTGACGCGCTGCGCCTCGCCGCCCGAAAGCGTGTTCGCCTGCTGGCCGACCTTGATGTAGCCGAGGCCCACGCCCTCGAGCGATTTGAGCTTGTCGCGCACCGCGGGCACGGCGGCGAAGAATTCGACGCCTTCCTCGACCGTCATGTCGAGCACGTCGGCGATCGACTTGTGCTTGAAGGTGACGTCGAGCGTCTCGCGGTTGTAGCGCTTGCCGTGGCAGACGTCGCAGGTGACGTAGACGTCAGGGAGAAAGTGCATCTCGATCTTGATGACGCCGTCGCCCTGGCAGGCCTCGCAGCGGCCGCCCTTGACGTTGAAGGAGAAGCGGCCCGGCTGGTAGCCGCGCGCCTTGGCCTCCGGCAGGCCGGCGAACCAGTCGCGGATCGGGGTGAAGGCCCCGGTATAGGTGGCCGGGTTCGAGCGCGGCGTCCGCCCGATCGGCGACTGGTCGATATCGATGACCTTGTCGATGTGCTCGAAGCCGTCGATGCGGTCGTGCTCGGCGGGGTGTTCGCGCGAGCCCATGATGCGGCGCGAGGCAGACTTGTAGAGCGTCTCGATGAGGAAGGTGGACTTGCCGCCGCCGGACACGCCGGTCACCGCGGTGAAGACGCCGAGCGGAATCGAGGCCGAGACGTTCTTGAGATTGTTGCCGCGGGCGCCGATGACGCGCAATTCCTTCTTTTTCTTGGGCTTCCGCCGCTCTGCCGGCACGGCCACCTCCAGCGCGCCGGAGAGATACTGGCCGGTCAGCGACTTCGGATTGGCCATGATGTCGGCGGCGGTGCCCTTGGCAACCACCTCGCCGCCGTGGATGCCGGCGGCGGGGCCGATGTCGACAATGTAGTCCGCCGTCATGATCGCGTCCTCGTCATGCTCGACGACGATGACGGTGTTGCCGATGTCGCGCAGATGCTTGAGCGTCACCAGCAGCCGCGCATTGTCGCGCTGGTGCAGGCCGATGGAGGGCTCGTCGAGCACATAGAGCACGCCGGTGAGCCCCGAGCCGATCTGCGAGGCAAGCCGGATGCGCTGGCTCTCGCCGCCCGACAGCGAGCCGGAATTGCGCGACAGGGTGAGATAGTCGAGCCCGACATCGTTGAGAAATCTCAGCCGGTCGCGGATTTCCTTGAGGATGCGCACGGCGATCTCGTTCTGCTTGTCGCTGAGATGCGTCGGCAGTTCGTCGAACCAGGCGCCCGCCTTGCGGATCGACAGCTGGGTGACCTCGGAGATGTGCTGGCCGTGGATTTTGACCGCCAGCGCCTCGGGCTTGAGCCGGAAGCCGTTGCAGACCGGGCAGGGGGCGGCCGACATGTAACGCTCGATCTCCTCGCGCGCCCAGGCGCTGTCGGTTTCCTTCCAGCGGCGCTCGAGATTGGGGATGATGCCCTCGAAGGTCTTCGCCGTGTTGTAGGCGCGCAACCCGTCGTCGTAGCGGAAGTCGACCTTGTCTTCCGTGCCGTGCAGGATGGCGAGCTGCGCCTCGAAGGGCAGGTCGACCCAGCGGTCGCCCATCTTGAAGCCGAAATGCTTGCCGAGCGCCTCGAGAGTCTGGGTGTAATAGGGCGAACTCGATTTTGACCAGGGCGCGATGGCGCCGTCGCGCAGCGTGCGGTGCGGCTCGGGCACGATCAGCGCCTCGTCGATGCGCTGCTGGCTGCCGAGCCCGTCGCAGGTCGGGCAGGCGCCGTGCGGGCTGTTGAACGAGAACAGCCGCGGTTCGATCTCGGAAATGGTGAAGCCGGAGACCGGGCAGGCGAATTTCTCCGAAAACAGCATCCGCTCATGGGTCTCGTTGAGCGACTTGTTGGCCGAGCCGCCGGCCGAGGTCTCGCCTTCCGGCAGCGGCTTGTCGGCGAATTCGGCGATCGCCAGGCCGTCGGACAGCTTCAGGCAGGTCTCGAGGCTGTCGGCGAGCCGCGAGGCGATGTCGGGGCGGACGACGACGCGGTCGACGACGATGTCGATGTCGTGCTTGTATTTCTTGTCGAGCGCCGGCACGTCGGCGATCTCGTAGAAGGCGCCGTCGACCTTGACGCGCTGAAATCCCTTCTTCATCAGGTCGGCCATTTCCTTGCGGTACTCGCCCTTCCGGCCGCGCACGATCGGGGCCAGGATATAGAGTCGCGAGCCCTCCTCGAGATCAAGCACCCGGTCGACCATCTGGCTGATGGTCTGACTCTCGATCGGCAGGCCGGTGGCGGGCGAATACGGCACGCCGACGCGGGCGAACAGCAGCCGCATGTAGTCGTAGATCTCGGTGACCGTGCCGACAGTGGAGCGCGGGTTCTTCGACGTCGTCTTCTGCTCGATGGAGATCGCTGGCGAAAGGCCGTCGATCTGGTCGACATCGGGCTTCTGCATCATTTCCAGGAACTGGCGCGCATAGGCCGACAGGCTCTCGACATAGCGTCGCTGTCCCTCGGCATAGATCGTGTCGAAGGCGAGCGAGGACTTGCCCGATCCCGACAGGCCGGTCATGACGATCAGGCTGTTGCGCGGCAGGTCGAGATCGATGCCCTTGAGATTGTGCTCGCGGGCGCCACGGATGGAGATGGTTTTCAGTTCGCTCATAGCTCTGCCGATTGGATGGAAATTGCGTCATGACGATGCCGCGCGCAGGTGGGAGCGAGCGCGGGCACGGCCATTAGATAATGGTCCGGTGCTCAATGTCGAGTGTCGGCCCACACTGATCACGGCCATCGGGAGCGAGGGTCCGCCTTGACGAGCGAATCTCTTGACAAGAGCTTAGCAACAAACTAGAACAAATAAAGAACAAAAAACACCTGTGGATTGGCATGGACCCATCGCATGCGATGGAACCGATCCTGTAGTGTGGCGACAGCTCTGGACGGGGCGCGGCAACTCTCGCGCCTGAATTGTTATGGAAGGTGAACATCATGGCGGGAAGCGTCAACAAAGTCATTCTGATCGGCAACCTCGGGGCCGATCCCGATATCAAGCGCACCCAGGACGGTCGCCCGATCGCCAATCTGTCGATTGCGACATCGGAAAGCTGGCGCGACAAGAATTCCGGTGAGCGGCGCGAGAAGACCGAGTGGCACCGGGTGGTGATCTTCAACGAAGGCCTCTGCAAAATCGCCGAGAACTACCTGAAGAAGGGCGCCAAGGTTTACATCGAGGGCCAGTTGCAGACCCGGAAATGGACCGACCAGTCGGGCGTGGACAAGTATTCCACCGAAGTGGTGCTGCAGGGCTTCAACGGGAACCTGACCATGCTCGACGGCCGCGGTGAAGGCGGCGGCGGTGGTGGCGGCGGCGGCGGTGGCCGCGTCTCCGGCGGCGGCTCATCGGGTCCCGACTACGGCGGCGACTATGGCGGCTCATCGGGTGGCGGTGGACGCCCGTCCGGCGGCGGCGGTTCGTCCCGCGATCTCGACGACGATATTCCGTTCTGATCATCAGGCCCGCAGGCGCAAAGCTTGCGGGCCATTTCGCGTTCGGCGGGTTGCGCGCAAAGCCGACTGGCTCACAATCTGTGTGATTTGGGGGATGGCGAATGGACGACACTTCAGCGACGCCGGCGGCACGACCATCGAACTGGCGCATTGTGCTGGCCGCGATTCTCGACTTCCTCACCGCGTTCTTCATGCTTGGCTATATCGTCGGCGCGCTTTTCGGCGGCCTTACCGACAACGGCTTCAGCCTGAGCGGAGCACCGGCACTGCTGTGTTTTGCGCTGATCGTCGCCTATTTCTGGATTGGCGGAAAATATCTCGGCGGCACCATCTGGCAGCGGATTCTCAAGGCGCGCTAGATGTGAGCCCACCAGATGTGAGCATATGCGGGCGAAGCGAAATTTGCCCGTCGCGGGACAGCGCGCGAAGCCGGACGGTTCGGCGCGTGTGCCGATCACCGAAAAGCGGAGGCGCGGTGATCCGGGAATTCGGCGGCGGGTTGATGCAGATCCGGTTCTTTCCATGATCAGGGGAAACTCGGTGCGATGCGACAGACGATAAGCCACATGGCGCTGGTGGTGCGCGATTATGACGAGGCGATTGCCTGGTACACCGGCGTGCTCGGCTTCACGCTGGTCGAGGACACCGCGCAACCGGCCCAGAACAAGCGCTGGGTGGTGGTTGCGCCGCCCGGATCTGCCGGCACCGCGATCCTGCTGGCGCGTGCGTCAAAGCCGGAGCAGGAGGCTTTCATCGGCCACCAGTCCGGCGGCCGGGTGTTCCTGTTTCTCTCCACCGACGATTTCTGGCGCGACCATGCGGCGATGACGGAAAAGGGCGTCGAGTTCATCCGCCCTCCCGCCACCTATGATTACGGCACTGTTGCGGTGTTTTCCGATCTCTATGGCAATCTGTGGGACCTGGTGCAGTTTGCCGCCGATCACCCGATGGCATTCGCGCCGCTGGAGCCGGTGACCCGGGCCTGACCAGGGCGATCAGCGCCGCCGCCTCGCCCTCAGGGCGTGGGGGCGGGCAGGCATCATTGTGCCCGGCCCCGCCTGGTGGCTTCACCCTCGCCCTTCGAGGGCCGCCGGCGCGGCCGCCACGGGATGCGGGTGGAGGGGGACGCTGCCCTCTCCGCCGTCATGCCGGACTTGATCAGGCATCCAGCGGGCGAGCGTCCGCGAGCCGGGAGGCTCTATCGGACCGTCCGCAGGAAGGGAGCCTCTCACCGCGCGGACGCGCGGTGGCTGGACCGCAGCTCGGGGGCCAGGGTGACGGTGTGGAGAGTGCTCTGCGGGACGCCTCGAAAGGCGAGAGAAGGCCACAGGGCGTTGTTTGTGACGGCGCCGCCTCAACCGGCGATGAAGACATGCTTGATGCCGTCGACAACGAACTGCACCGAGAGCGCGGCCAGCACCACGCCGAGCAGCCGGGTGAGGATGACACGGCCGGTGGCGCCCAGATAGCGGTCGAGCCAGTCGGCGAGGACCAGGGTGCCGAACAGGACGACGGATGCCCCGATGATGACGCCGATCAGTCCCGCCCGATCGACCGGCGAGGCGAACGAGCCGGCGAGCAGGATGATGGCGGAAATGGCGCCCGGACCGGCAATCAGCGGGATGGCCAGCGGAAACACCGCGATGTTGGAAATGTGGTCCTTGGTGATGGCCACCTCGGCGCTCTTCTCCTGGCGCTCGTGGCGTTTTTCAAAGATCATCTCGAAGGCGATCCAGAACAAGAGAATGCCGCCCGCGATGCGGAAGGCGCCGAGTGTGATCCCGAGCACGCTCAGGATGGCGGCTCCCGCCAGCGCCACCACGATCAGGATCGCCGCTGCCGTCACCGTGCCGCGAAACGCCACCTGGATGCGTTGGCCCCGGGTCATGCCCACCGTCAGGCCGAGAAAGATCGCCGCAAGGCCGGGCGGGTCGAACATGACGATGATGGTCACGAAGGCGTTGATGATCAGGTCGAGGGTCATCGGGCGGCTCCCCGGCGGCCAAGCGCGCCGAATTGTCTCAATTCGAGGCATAGACGAGGCGGGAGGAAAGAGAAACCCCCGCCGGGGCACGGAAATGCGGGAAAACCTGCCGCGGAGCGGGTAAAACCAGCTCGAAAATTGGCAGTTGCGCAGTGTTTCCGCTATACAGGCGGCAGTGATTCCCGGCATTGATTGTGAGCCAAGTTGACAGACCAGAAAACACCCGGCAGCGGACCGCTGACCCCCGGCATCGAGCCGGTGAACATCATCACCGAGATGCAGCGGTCCTATCTCGATTATGCCATGAGCGTGATCGTCAGTCGCGCGCTTCCCGATGTCCGCGACGGATTGAAGCCCGTCCACCGCCGCATCCTGCATGCCATGCACGAGGGCGGCTACCACTGGAACCGGCGTTACGTGAAATCGTCGCGCATCGTCGGCGACACGATGGGCAAATATCACCCGCACGGCGACCAGTCGATCTACGACGCCATGGTGCGGCTGGCGCAGCACTGGTCGATGAGCCTGATGCTGGTCGACGGCCAGGGCAATTTCGGCTCCATCGACGGCGATCCTCCGGCTGCCATGCGATACACGGAATCGCGCATGGCCAAGGTCGCGCATGCGATGATCGAGGACATCGACAAGGAGACGGTCGACTTCCAGGATACCTACGATGCCTCGGGCAGCGAGCCGAAGGTCCTGCCGACCCGCTTTCCCAACCTGCTGGTCAACGGCGCCGGCGGCATCGCGGTCGGCATGGCCACCAACATCCCGCCGCACAATCTCATCGAGATCGCCGACGGCTGCATGGCGCTGATGGACAATCCGGCGATGGACCTCATCGACCTGATGCAGATCATCAAGGGTCCGGACTTCCCGACCAACGGCCTCATTCTCGGCCGCGCCGGCATCCGCCAGGCCTTCGAGACCGGCCGCGGCTCGGTGGTCATGCGCGGCCGCGTCCATGTCGAGCCAATGCGCAATGACCGCGAAGCCATCATCATCACCGAAGTTCCCTATCAGGTGAACAAGGCGTCGATGATCGAGAAAATGGCCGAACTGGTGCGCGAAAAGCGCATCGAGGGCATTTCCGACCTGCGCGACGAATCCGATCGCCAGGGCTACCGGGTGGTCATCGAGCTCAAGCGCGACGCCAACACCGACGTCATCATCAATCAGCTCTACCGCTACACGCCGCTGCAGACCTCGTTCGGGGTCAACATGGTGGCGCTCAACGGCGGCAAGCCGGAGCTGATGACGCTCATCGACATGCTCAAGGCCTTCATCGCCTTCCGCGAGGAAGTGGTGACCAAGCGCACCAAGTTCCTGCTGCGCAAGGTGCGCGACCGCGCCCATGTCTTGGTTGGTCTCGCCATTGCGGTTGCCAATATCGACGAGATCATCGCGCTCATCCGCAAGGCGCCGGATCCGGCGACCGCGCGCGAGGAACTGATGACGCGCCGCTGGCCGGCGATGGACGTGGAATCGCTGATCCTGCTGATCGACGATCCGCGCCACCGCATCAACGAGGACGGCACCTACAACCTCTCCGAGGAGCAGGCGCGCGCCATTCTCGAACTGCGCCTTGCCCGCCTGACCGCGCTGGGTCGCGACGAGATCGGCGACGAGCTCAACACGATCGGCGCGGAGATCCGCGACTATCTGGAAATCCTCGGTTCGCGCATTCGCGTGCAGCAGATCGTCAAGGACGAGCTGATCGCCGTGCGCGACGAATTCGGCGTGCCGCGGCGCACCGAGATCGTCGAGGGCGGTCCGGAGATGGAAGACGAGGACCTGATCGCCCGCGAGGACATGGTGGTCACCGTCTCCCACGCCGGCTACATCAAGCGCGTGCCGCTTCACACCTACCGGGCTCAGCGCCGCGGCGGCAAGGGCCGCTCCGGCATGCAGACGCGCGACGAGGATTTCGTCACCCGCCTGTTCGTCGCCAACACCCACACGCCGGTGCTGTTCTTCTCCTCGCGCGGCATCGTCTACAAGGAAAAGGTCTGGCGGCTGCCGATCGGCACGCCAACCTCGAAGGGCAAGGCGCTCATCAACATGCTGCCGCTTGAAAAGGGTGAGCGCATCACCTCGATCATGCCGCTGCCCGAGGACGAGGACAGCTGGGCCAATCTCGACGTGATGTTCGCCACCACGCGCGGCACCGTGCGGCGCAACAAGCTGTCGGATTTCATCCAGGTCAACCGCAACGGCAAGATCGCCATGAAGCTCGACGAGGAAGGCGACGCCATCCTCAATGTCGAGACCTGCAACGAGTTCGACGACGTGCTGCTCACGACCGCGCTCGGCCAGTGCATCCGCTTCCGGGTCGATGACGTGCGCGTCTTCGCCGGCCGCAACTCGATCGGCGTGCGGGGCATGACGCTCGGCCGCGACGACTCGATCATCTCCATGACCATCGTCCACCATGTCGACGCGGAGGCCGCCGAACGCGCCGCCTATCTCAAGCGCGCCATGGCCGAGCGCAGGGCGGTCACCGGCGAGGAGATCGAGGAGGTGGCGCTGGTCGGCGAGGACGCTCCGACAGAGGTCGCCGATCTTGACGACGGCCGCTACGAGGAGATGAAGGCGCGCGAGCAATTCATCCTCACCGTCAGTGAAAAAGGTTACGGCAAGCGCTCGTCGAGCTACGAGTTCCGCATCTCGGGACGCGGCGGCAAGGGCATCCGCGCCACCGATACCTCGAAGACCGGCGAGATCGGCCCGCTGATCGCCGCCTTCCCGGTCGACCAGGGAGACCAGATCATGCTGGTGTCGGATCGCGGCACGCTGATCCGGGTTCCGGTCGGCGGCATCCGCATGGCCGGACGTGCCACCAAGGGCGTGACCATCTTCAACACCGCCGCCGACGAGCGCGTGGTCTCGGTCGACCGCATCAGCGAGCCGGAGACGGAAGAGGACTTGGAAAGCGCCGTCGAGGAAGCGGTCGAGGCGGGAGCTGCGGCACCCGACGCGGCGATTACCGAAGGCGATGACACGGGTGCCGGCGACCATGCTTCACCGTCCGCGGATCTGCCGGATGACGGCATCGAGGAAGACCCGCAGGGCTGATTGTCAAACAGCGTGCACAGGATGAAAGCCGGGGAGAGATCCCCGGTTTTTTGCTGCTCGCGCTCCATGCGTTGGCCTCTCCGCGCCACCGACTCCCCCTCGGGCGAGTGCCGTGCATACAGTGCTAAGTCCCTCTGTTCCATCCGGCCGGCATGGGTGGGTATGTTGCCGCGACTTGGAGGCGTGCGACAGTCAGGATCTCGCTTTTTCCAGTGCCGTGCGGTTGCAGGACCGGCGTCAATCAACGCTTGAGCGCAACCTCTATCTATCTGCTGAATTTCAGCTTTTCGTCCGTTCATCTTAAGCACTCTGTAAATGTTGACGGCTATCTGCTGTGCAGCATTTAGATGGAAGCATGGCATGTTCACGGTTCTCGGTTGCATTGAAAATGACCACAATATCTGGTTGGTTCTGGTGGCGGCGCTGGTCTGCGCGCTAGGCTCCTGGAACGTGCTCGGCCTGTTCGACCGGGCCAGCGGCACCTCGGGTCTGCAGCGCGCCGGATGGCTGTTTCTGACCGCGCTGGCCTCGGGCGCGGCAATCTGGTGCACCCATTTCATCGCCATGCTGGCCTATGAGCCCGGCGTACCCGTCGGCTTCGACCCGGTACTCACCATCATTTCACTGCTGATCGCCGTTGGCGGCGCGGGCTTCGGCTTCTTCGTGGCGACCAGCGGATCGGGCCGGTCCGCGCCGGGCATCGGCGGCGGTGTCGTCGGGCTGTCTGTCGCCGTGATGCATTATGCAGGCATGGCCGCCTACCGTCCGCAGGGGATCATCTCCTGGAATCCGACGTTCCTGACCGCCTCCGTCCTGCTCTGCGTCATGCTGGCGGCGGCTGCGATCCACATTGCCTTGCGCGCCGTGCATCCGAGCAGGAAAATGCTCGCAGCCAGTGTGCTGGTGCTGGCGATCGTCACCCTGCATTTCACCGGCATGGCCGCCTTCTCGGTGGTGCCGATGACGATCGACGGCTCCTATTCCAACCCGGCCGCGATGCAGGCGCTGGCGGTGGTGGTTGCCGGCGTGGCGCTGCTGGTCGTCGGCGCGGGCTTTGCCAGCTGGGTCATCGACAAGAGCGCGCGCGGCGAATCCGTCGAACGCCTGCGTTACATGGCCATGAACGACAACCTGACCGGACTTCCCAACCGGGCCAGCTTCAATGACCGCCTCGCCAGTAGCCTCACCGAGGCCGATGCTGCCGGAAGCAGGGTGGCGCTGGTGGGGATCGACCTCAACCGCTTCAAGGAAATCAACGATGTGCGCGGCCATGCCGCCGGCGACAAGGTGCTGGAGGCGCTGGCCGCGCGGATGCAGGGCCTGCTTCAGGATGGCGAGTTCGTTGCACGGCTGGGTGGCGACGAGTTCGCCGCCATCCAGCCGATGCGGGATCAGGCCGGACTGCTGGACTTTCTCGATCGGATCGAAAGTGCCCTGTCCACGCCGATCCAAATCGATGACTTCGAAATCATTCCCGGCGCGAGCCTGGGCGTCGCTGTCTACCCCGAGAACGCCGATGACCTGCAAAGCCTGATCGGCAATGCCGACCTCGCCATGTACCGGGCAAAGGCCGACATCACGTCGGCGGTGTGCTTCTATGATCAGGTCATGGACGAGACGGTGAGGGCGCGGCGTCATCTCGCAAGCGACCTGCGAGAAGCGCTGGAGAACAGGGAACTCGACATCCATTACCAGGTGCAGACTTCGATCTCGACAGGGCAGATCACCGGCTACGAGGCACTGCTGCGGTGGCGGCATCCGCGGCTCGGTAATATCTCCCCCGCCGAATTCATTCCGCTGGCCGAGGAAAGCGGACTGATCCTCAAGCTTGGCGCCTGGGTGTTGACGGAGGCCTGCCTTCGCGCGGCGAGCTGGGAGCCGCCCTACAAGGTGGCGATCAATCTCTCGCCGGTACAGTTCGCCCATTCGGACCTGCCCAAACTCGTGGTGGAAGCGCTGCTCGCTTCCGGGCTGTCGCCGTCGCAGCTGGAGCTGGAGCTGACGGAAACGACGATTTTCGCCGACCGGGACCGCTCTCTGCACATGCTGCGCCAGATCCGGGCGCTGGGCGTGAGCATCGCGCTCGACGATTTCGGCACCGGATACTCCTCTCTCGACACGCTGCGGTCATTTCCGTTCGACAAGATCAAGCTCGACCGCTCCTTCATGAGCGAAGTGGAATCCAGTCCGCAAGCCAAGGCGATCATCCGCGCCGTGCTGGCGCTCGGCAAGAGCCTGTCAATCCCGGTGCTGGCTGAGGGCATCGAGACCGCAGGGCAATTGGAACTGCTGCGGCTGGAAGGCTGTGACGAGGCGCAGGGCTTTCTGCTCGGCCGCCCGGCGCCCCTGCAGCAGCTGCTGGATGAAGGCCACATCGTCGCCAAGCCCGGCGGAAATCTGTCCGGCGGTGAACCGAAGGCGTTCAAGTCCGGTCCGCGAGCACGCCGCCTGGGATGAAGGGCGGATGGCGCGCCTGCTCGCAACAGGAACCTCGACCTCAACCATACCTGACAGATTCTGGCAGGATTGTCTGCTATGCTGCGGGGACGCCATCCGATCCGGAGCCTGCCTTGTCCCGTGCCCAGCGCCTGCTTGACCTGATCCAGGTGTTTCGCCGCCACCGCCATCCGGTCAGCGGTGCGTCGCTTGCCGCCGAACTCGGCGTGGCGCTTCGCACGATCTACCGCGACATCGACACGTTGCGCGGGCAGGGCGCGTCGATCGACGGCGAAGCCGGCGTCGGCTATGTCCTGCGTCCCGGCTTCATGCTGCCGCCGCTGATGTTCACCGAGGACGAGATCGAGGCGCTGGTGCTCGGCTCGCGCTGGGTGTCGGAACGCGCCGACCAGCCCCTCGGCCAGGCTGCGCGCAATGCGCTGGCCAAGATCGCCGCGGTGCTGCCGCCCGATCTCCGCGAGGGTCTTGACGCCTCCTCGCTGATGATCGGTCCCGGCGACCGGATTTCGGCGGGCGATGCCGATCTGCCGTCGATCCGCGAGTCGATCCGGCGCGAGCGCAAGCTCTGCATTTCCTATGCCGACCAGGCCGGCAACACCACCGAGCGCATCATCTGGCCGATCGCGCTGGCCTTCTTCGACCGCGTTCGCATCGTCGTGGCCTGGTGTGAGCTGAGGCAGGATTTCCGCAATTTCCGCACTGACCGGATCATCGGTCTGGAAGTCCAGGCGGCCCGCTACCCCGAGCGCCGCGCCGTGCTGCAGAAGGCGTGGCGGGAACAGCGCGGCAGGGATCGGCATGAGAATACTGACAAAAAATGTCAGTAGCTGCCTCTATTCTCCACTCGTGCCCGAACGGGGCCTGGTCATCAAGGAGAATGAAAATGTCCGACTTCAATTTCGTCCTGCAATATGTCGCCGATCCTGCGGCGAGCGCCGTGTTCTACTCCGGGTTCCTCGACAGTCCGGTGATCGAGTCGAGCGACAGCTTCTGCATGCTGCCGCTGGGCGGAGGGGTGATGCTCGGCCTGTGGAAGCAGGACACCGTCGAGCCCGCTCCCGAATCTGCACCCGGCGGCAACGAGATCGGTTTCGGGGTGAGCGATGCGGCAGCGGTCGATGCCATGTACACGGACTGGCTGCAGCGCGGGGTGAAGATGGCCCAGGTGCCGACCACCATGGATTTCGGCCGCACTTTCGTCGCGCTCGATCCCGATGGTCACCGGCTGCGGGTGTTTTCGCGTCCGGCGAAGTGAGCGTACCGAGCGCCGTCTCTTTTAACTTGAAAATGTCGGAACCGGGGCCGCGTGTCCCGGTCGCAGCGCCGACGATGTGCGGCAGCGCGGGAACCCCGTCAGCGGCGGACCGCCGGGCGCGCGTCGACTTGGCCGGCCTCGCGGTCGGAGGCGCGCAGCGCGCCCACAGTCAGGCCGCCGAACAGCAGGACGAAAAGGGCGACAAACAAGGCAAGCGCTTCAATCATGACGTTCTCCGATACCGAAAACTTGATCGCGAGGTCAGTATGCGGATGGAAGCTGAACGGCGACTGAACGGATTTGCTTAACGACCTCAACATTTGGGGGAGAAATTGCTTAACGGGGTGACGATCCCGCGCTTGATGCGGCTGCCGTGGCGTGAGACAAAGGCGGCTCAATCGGGGCCGCACATGAAAATTGCCTATTATGCCGGGTCGTTCGACCCGATGACCAATGGTCACCTGGACGTGCTGTTGCAGGCGCTCGGTCTCTGTGACCGGCTCGTGGTGGGAATCGGGGTGCAGGCCTCCAAGACGCCGATGTTCTCGTTTGACGAGCGCGCGTCTCTCATCGGCGCGGCGCTGCGCGAAGTGATGCCGGACAGGGCAGGCGATGTCATCGTGCAATCCTTCTCGGGCCTGGTGGTCGATGTGGCGCGCGAGGCCGGCGCCACGATCATGGTGCGCGGCCTGCGTGACGGCACCGATTTCGATTATGAAATGCAGATGGCCGGCATGAACGGCGTCATGGCGCCGGGGCTGCAGACCGTGTTCGTGCCCGCATCGCCCGCCAACCGCCACATCACCGCCACGCTTGTCAGGCAGATCGCCGGCATGGGCGGCAATGTCGGGTCATTCGTACCCAAGGTGGTTCTCGACGCGCTCGCCGCCCGGTCCAGGGCGCATTGACCGCCGGTTTGGCGTTGCCAATCCGGTGTCAGTATGCCAAACGCAAGCGCCCGCGCGGCCCGAAACGGTCGACGCGCCCAGAATATGGAGCTCCCATGCGCCTTAGAACCCTGATCGTCTCGGCTCTGTTTGCCGCCGGACTGATGACCGCCAGCGCCGCCTCGGCCGCCGACACCGTCACCATCGAACTCAAGTCCGGCCCGGTGGTGATCGAACTGGCAACCGACAGCGCGCCAAAGCACGCCGCGCGGCTCAAGGAACTGGCCGATGCCGGCGCCTATGACGGCGTCGTCTTCCACCGCGTCATCGACGGCTTCATGGCCCAGACAGGCGATGTCCAGTTCGGCAACAGCAAGAGCGGCTATGACCAGCGCCGCGCCGGCACCGGCGGCTCGGACAAGCCCGACCTTCCGGCCGAGTTCACCGATGAACCCTTCGTCCGCGGCACCGTGGGCATGGCACGGTCCAGCGACCCGAATTCTGCCAACTCGCAGTTCTTCATCATGTTCACCGAGTATCCTTCTCTCAACGGCCAGTACACGATCGTCGGCCACGTGGTCTCGGGCATGGAGAATGTCGACGCCATCAAGCGCGGCGAGGGCGGAAACGGCGAAGTGAGCGAACCCGACGAAATGATTTCGGTGAAAAGCGGCAGCTGATCCCGAAGACCAACCCTCAATAAGGAGACGACCATGGCGGAGATCAAGGATCCCGAAAACACCCTCATCATGCAGACCTCGAAGGGCCAGGTGACCATCGAACTGTTCCCCGACCTGGCGCCGGGCCATGTGTCGCGCATCAAGGAACTGGCGCGCGAAGGTGCCTATGACGGCGTGGTCTTCCACCGCGTCATCGACGGCTTCATGGCCCAGACCGGCGATGTCAAGTTCGGCAAGTCCGGCGGCAAGGACTTCAATCCGTCGCGCGCCGGAATGGGCGGCTCCGACAAGCCGGACCTGAAGGCCGAGTTCTCCAACATGAACCACGGTCGCGGCACCTGCTCGATGGCGCGCTCGCAGAGCCCGAATTCGGCCAATTCGCAGTTCTTCATCTGCTTCGACGACGCCGCCTTCCTCAACCGCCAGTACACGGTCTGGGGCCAGGTCATCGAAGGCATGGACAATGTCGACAAGATCAAGCGCGGCGAGCCGGTGCCGGATCCCGACACCATCGTCTCGGTCAAGGTTGCAGCCGACGCCTGACACTGAAACCGCCGGCGCGGAGGGCAGGGTCCTTTCGCGCCGGTGTCAAGGAACTGCCCGATGCGCGTTGACCTGTTCGATTTCGACCTGCCCGACGAGCGCATCGCGCTGAGACCCGCGAGCCCGCGCGACGCCGCCCGCATGCTGCGCGTCGATGCCGGTGGCCAATTCTCCGATTTCACCGTCACCGACCTGCCCGACCTGCTCGAGCCCGGCGACGCGCTGGTGTTCAACGACACCCGCGTCATTCCGGCCCAGCTGGAGGGGTTCCGCGTGCGCGGCGAGAACCGCGCCGGCATGTCGGCGACGCTGCACATGCGCACCGGGCCCGATCGCTGGAAGGCGTTCGTGCGTCCGGCCAAGCGGGTCAGGGAGGGCGACCGCGTCGAGTTCGGCGGCACCGCCAATGCCTGTCTCGCAGGCCGGCTCGACGCCAGCATCGGCGCGCGCGGCGAGGCGGGCGAGATCGAGCTGATCTTCGATCTCTCCGGTCCGGCGCTCGACGAGGCCATCGCCGGTGTCGGGCACATTCCGCTGCCGCCCTATATCGCGTCCAAGCGCGGCGAGGACGAGCGCGACCGGCTGGACTACCAGACGATCTATGCCCGCGAGGATGGCGCCGTGGCGGCTCCCACCGCGGGCCTGCATTTCACGCCCGATCTCTTCGCCCGGCTCGAAGCCCGCGGCGTCTCGAGCCATTTCGTCACCCTGCATGTCGGCGCCGGCACCTTCCTGCCGGTCAAGGTCGATGACACCGCTGACCACAAGATGCATGCCGAGATCGGTCAGGTCAGCCCCGAGACGGCCGACGCCCTCAATGCGGTGCATGCGCGCGGCGGCCGCATCGTCTCGGTCGGCACCACGTCGCTCAGGCTCTTGGAAAGCGCCACCGGCGCGGACGGGGTGATCGCGCCCTGGACGGGGGCCACCTCGATCTTCATCACGCCCGGCTATCGGTTTCGCGCCGTCGACGTGCTGATGACCAATTTCCACCTGCCGCGCTCGACCCTGTTCATGCTGGTCTCGGCCTTTTCCGGCTACGAGACCATGGTGGTGGCCTACCGCCGGGCGATCGACACCGGCTACCGCTTCTATTCCTATGGCGATTCCTCGCTGCTGTTCCGGCCCCGGGAGTCGGCCGAATGACGGTGCGCTATCTCACCCATCCGCAGGTGCTCATCGAGCCGGACAAGCAGGTCGATCGCTGGGGCCTGAACGATGTCGGGCGCGCACGTGTCGCTTCGATCGCCAGGGCGCCGGCGCTGCGCGGCACACGCTCTGTTATCTCCAGCGCCGAGACCAAGGCGATCGAGACGGCGCAACCGATTGCCGATGCGCTCGGGCTCAAGCTGGTCGTGCGCGAGAAGATGCACGAGAACGACCGCACCGCCACCGGCTTCCTGGTGCCGGAGGAGTTCGAGGCCGTCGCCGACCGCTTCTTCGCCACGCCCGACCTGTCGGTGCGCGGATGGGAGCGCGCGGTCGACGCGCAGGCGCGGATCGTCGCCGAAGCCATGGCGGCGATTCACGAAGCGCCCGAGGGCGACGTGCTTCTGGTCGGCCACGGCGCCGTCGGCACGCTGCTGATGTGCCATGTCGGCCGCATGGCGATCCATCGCAGCCACGACCAGGCTGCCGGCGGCGGCAATGTCTTCGCCTTTGCGCGGCTCTCGCACACGCTCATCCATGGCTGGCAGCCGATGGAGAGCCTCACCCATTCCGCCGAGGCGAGCACTCCATGACCGAGACCTTCGAGTTCAAGCTGATTGCCACCGACGGCCAGGCGCGGCGCGGCGAGATTTCCATGCCGCGCGGGAGCATCCGCACCCCGGCCTTCATGCCCGTGGGCACCGGCGGCACGGTCAAGGCCATGTATATGGACCAGGTGCGCGGCACCGGCGCCGACATCATTCTCGGCAACACTTATCACCTGATGCTGCGGCCGGGCGCCGAGCGGATGGCGCGGCTCGGCGGCCTGCACCGTTTCGCCGGATGGAACCGGCCGATCCTCACCGATTCCGGCGGTTTCCAAGTGATGTCGCTGTCGGGCCTGCGCAAGCTCACCGAGCAGGGCGTCACCTTCCAGTCGCATATCGACGGCTCGCGCCACGAGATGAGCCCGGAGCGCTCGATCGAGATCCAGGGCCTGCTCGGCTCCGACATCCAGATGCAGCTCGACGAATGCGTCCGCCTGCCGGCCACGCCCACAGAGATCGAGCGGGCCATGGAGATGTCGCTGAGATGGGCCGAGCGCTGCCGCGTCGCCTTCGGCGAGCAGCCGGGCAAGGCGATGTTCGGCATCGTCCAGGGCGGCGACATTCCGACATTGCGCGAGCGTTCGGCCCATGGCCTCAAGGCGCTGGATCTGAAGGGCTATGCGGTGGGCGGCCTGGCGGTCGGCGAGCCGCAGGAGGTGATGCTCGACATGCTCGACGTCACCTGTCCGATTCTGCCTTCGGAAAAGCCGCGCTATCTGATGGGCGTGGGCACGCCCGACGACCTGCTGAAATCGGTGGGCCGCGGCATCGACATGTTCGACTGCGTCATGCCCACCCGCGCCGGGCGCCACGGCCTGGCGTTCACCCGCCACGGCAAGATCAACCTGAAGAACGCCCGCCACGCCGAGGACCACCGGCCGCTCGACGAGGAGAGTTCATGCCCGGCTGCGCGCGACTATTCCCGCGCCTATCTGCACCATCTGGTGCGCTCCAACGAGATCCTCGGCATGATGCTGGTGACCTGGAACAACCTCTCCTACTACCAGGACCTGATGTCCGGCATCCGCGCCTCGATCGAGGCGCAGCGGTTTGCGGATTTCTCCGCCGAGACGCAGGAGATGTGGGCGAGGGGCGATATTCCGCCGCTGGGGTGACCCCGCCCGACACTGAAACTGCGCCATCTGCGTTGGCGAGAATACCCCCACCCTCGATCCCTGCCCTCAAGGGGGAGGGAGGATACGCCCCGCATAGCTGGCGGCGCCGTGCCTGTGCCTGGTCGATTGACGTGACGATGCAAGCGCGATGCGCATGTTCCCCTCCCCCTTGAGGGGAGGGGTCAGGGGTGGGGGTATCCCAGGTTGCGGCGGATGCGGCGTCTGGCCGCCAAGGGAAAGGTCTAGGTGGTCACGGTGCCCCGACCCAGCCCTCTGCCTCCGATCTTCAGCCGGCGTCCAGCGTCTTCTCGCAGTGGGTCGGGCCGCCCTTGGGATCGACGCGGTCGGAGACGGCGCGGATCGAGGTGATGGTGTAGGCCTTGTTCACCGTCAGTTCGACCGTGCACGACTTTCCGCCGGTGAAGCCGCCGCGCCAGCTGTAGAAAGTCGCCCCGCCGGACGCCGGCCGGTCGGCGATCGGGGGTCCGTAGGCGGCAAAGAAGACGTCGGCGGACTTGCCGTTCCAGCGCGCCTGCAGCGGATTCGACGGCACGGCGGTGGTGTTGCAGGCGGCAAGCGCCGCGGCAAGGACGGACAGGATGGCAAGGCGGACGCGCATGGTCGACATTTCCCCGGAAATCGCTGGAATCAGTGACGGCTGCCTGCAGCCGCCGGAGTCCTCATAGCGCATTCCGCGTCAATGCAAAATGACTTCGACGGAACCGGCGGCGGCGCGCCGGCGGATGCGCGATCCCGGCCGCCGGCCAGACTGGTCTGGTGAAATTATCGTATTGGCTATGCAGATCCAGCCAATTCAACCGTAGCCTGCTGTCACAAACCGGGCGGGCCTCCTCGCCACACACAGTGCTGGCGCGGCGGTCTTTTGCGTCGTCGGGTCCAGCTCTCGACAGCGCTGGCGGACGGCCGTCGCGGCTCCCGCGGGCAGATTCACTTGTGAAAGGGACGGAACATGCAGGTTATCGACGGTCTTGAACTCTACCATGTCAGCGCGCCGCTGCCGGCGCCGTTTTCGCCGTCCTGGATTCCCGGCACGGTCCGCACCACGGTGACCTTCTATCTCGTCCGCTTCGTCACCGATGACGGCGTGGAAGGCTGGAGCGCGTTCACCGGCGCAGGCCACGAGCGCGCCGGTCTCGGCCAGACGCTGGCCGATCTGTTCCTCGGCCAGGACCCGGAAGACATCGAGAAGCTCGGCGAGCGCATCCACATCATGGCCGTCGGCGGCAATTTCAACTGGTGGCTGGAGCCAGCCTTCTGGGACATCAAGGCGAAGAATGCCGGCCTGCCGCTCTACAAGCTGCTCGGCGGCACCGATGACCGGCTCCGGCTCTACGCCTCCTCGGGCGAACTGCGCGAGCCGATGGCGCGGCGCGAAGAGGCGGAGAAGCGCTTCTCCGAAGGCTTCGACACGATGAAGATCCGCGTCCACGACTGGGACGAGGCGGTCGACATCGAGCACATTTCCGATGTCGCCACCCACATGCAGGGCCGGATGAAGATCGCGGTGGACTGCAACCAGGCCTTCCGCCTGACGGCCAATCGCGACGCGCCGCTGTGGTCGCTCGACCGCGCCAAGCGCTTCGTCGACGCGGCGGCCGACGTGGGGCTTGCCTGGGTGGAAGAACCGCTGTTCGGCGAATGGCACGAGGAGATGGCGAAACTGACGGCCTATTCCCGCGTTCCGGTGGCCGGCGGCGAACTGCACCTGATGGGCTATCACGAACTGGCGCGGATGATCAAAATGCGCTGCTACAACATCTACCAGCCCGACACGATGTGGACCGGCGGCGTCAAGCAGAGCCTGGCGATCGCAAAGCTCTGTCGCGAAGAGGGGGTGAAGTTCTCGTCGCACACCTGGACCAACGGCTTCGGCTTCATCATCAACGCGCATGTGTTCGCCGCCAGCGGTTTTGCCAGGGAGATGGTGTTCGAATACCCGCTCAACGAGCCGGGCTGGGTTCCCGAAGGCCGCGACGCGATCCTGAAATCCCCGTGGCTGCATGATCGCGGCTGGTTCGACATGCCGCAGACGCCGGGCCTCGGCATCGAGATCGACCAAGATCAGTTGAAGAAGTACGGCAAGTGCTTCTTCAAGGCCAGCCGCCGCGAGGTGCACTGGATGCCCGAGGCCCTGGTCTCAAAGTCCTGAGCGCAGGCATCCCTGCGAGGCGTTGTCCTCGGGCCATGAGCACGGATGAGGGGCGCGCCCTGCAGAGATGCCCGCCGCTCCCTTCACGCCACCCGTGACGCCTGCAGGACCGCGGCACGGCCGGGGGGATGACCCATGATGCGCTTGAAGGCTCGGGAGAAGGCGGCATGCGAGGCATAGCCGAGCTTCTGGGCCGCGGTGTCGATGGGCATGCGATCCCGGGCAATCCAGTCGGAGGCAAGCCGCATGCGCAGCTCGGTGAGATAGCGCACCGGGGTGACGCCGGTCACTTCCAGGAAACGCTCGGCGAAGACCGAGCGCGACGCACCCATCTGGCTTGCCAGTTCCGCCACCGTCCAGGCGCGGCCGGGGTCGCGGTGCAGCGCCAGCAGCACGCGGCCGAGGCGCGGATCGCGCAGGGCGGCGATCCAGCCGGTGGCGTCGCCGCAGCCGCATTCGACCCAGCCACGGACGATCGAGGCGGCAACCACATCGGCGAGGCGCGAGAGGATGCCGGCATAGCCGGCGCGGGCGTGCCTTGCCTCCCGCTCCATCGCTTCCAGCATTGGCAGGATCTCCGGATAGCGGTCAATCAGGGTGCCGACCCGCATCACCGCAGGCATCAGGCCGATCAGCGGGTGCATGCTGCCGAGCTCGAAATCCATGCAGGCCGAAAACAACACCACCCGATCGCCCGCCGCGGCATCGTCGGCGGTGCGATCCGGGCCGGCGGCCGCGGCGTCGGGCACTCGGATCTCGCTCACCATCGGGCAGAGCGGTGCCGTCTTGAAGGTCGACAGGTCGCGGCAGGCGCAGCCGGGCTCATCGGACGAGGCAATGCGGTGCAGGCCGCCACGCGGCAGCAGTGCCGCGTCGCCGGTGTGCATGGCGTGCGTCGCCCCGTCGGGGCTGGTGAGCGAGATGCTGCCGCCGGCCACAAAGAGGAATTTGCCGCGCGCATCATTCTCGCCAAAGCTCACCGAAAAGGGTGGGGCAAGTTCGATGCGGCGATAGTCGATGCCGACGAGGCGCATGCCTGAGAGCAGTTCGCTGACCAGGTCGGTGTGGATCGGGGTCTGGTTCATGATCTCAGTTCCGGACGATTGATCAATCATGCCGGAGTTTGTGGCATGGATCGTCCAGGCCGTCCAGCCTATCTGGAAGCCGACATTTCCATCAAGGATTCGACCCGATGACCTCCCACATTCAATCCGAACGCTCCCAGGCACCCGCCTGGGGCGCGGTCGCCTCGATGACGCTCGGCGTCTTCGGCCTCGTGACGGCGGAATTCCTGCCCGCGAGCCTGCTCACGCCGATTGCAACCGAACTTTCGATCAGCGAGGGCGCAGCCGGCCAGGCGGTGACGACGACGGCGCTGTTCGGCTTTCTCACCAGCCTGCTGATCACGGCGGCGGCGCGCGGCACCGACCGGCGCAGGCTGCTGATGTTCTTTTCCGTGTTGCTGATCCTCTCCAACCTGATGGTGGCGCTGGCGCCGGGCCTGCCGGCGCTGCTCGTCGGCCGGGTGCTGCTCGGCGTGGCGCTGGGCGGCTTCTGGTCGATGTCGACGGCGGTGACCATGCGACTGGTGCCGCCAGCCTCGATCCCCAGGGCGCTGTCGATCCTGATGAGCGGCGTCTCGGCCGCGACCGTGCTGGCAGCGCCCGTGGGCAGCTATCTCGGCGACCTGTTCGGCTGGCGCGCCGTCTTCCTGCTTGCCGCGGCGCTCGGCGCGGTCACGCTGTTCGTGCAGTGGCGGGCGCTGCCGGCCATGCGCCCGACCCATGTGACAAGACTCAGGACGCTGGTCGATGTGCTGGCCCGGCCCGGCATCGGGCTCGGCATGCTGGCGGTGCTGCTGGTGTTTGCCGGCCACTTCGTCTTCTTCACCTATCTGCGCGCCTATCTCGAATTGGGCAGCGGCTTTGCCATCGGCGCCATCTCGGCGATCCTGCTCGGCTTCGGCGTGGCCAATTTCATCGGCACGCTGATGGCCGGCCGCATCATCGAGAAAAGCCTTCGGCTGACGCTGGTGGCCGGACCGCTGGCGATGGCCACCCTGGCGCTGGTGCTCGCCTCCAGCGGAGGAGCGTCGCCGCTCGTCGACATCGTTGCCGTGGTGCTGTGGGGCCTGTGCTTTGGCGCCGTGCCGGTGGCCTGGTCGAGCTGGATTGCCCGCACCGTGCCCGACGAGACCGAAAGCGCCGGCGGCCTGTTTGTGGCCGCGATCAATCTCGCCATCGCACTCGGCGCGGGTCTCGGCGGAGCGATCTTCGACATAGCCGGCGGCTTCGGCACCATGGCGGCGAGCGGCCTAGTGCTGGTCGCGGCGGCGCTGAGCATTTTCGCCGGCGTACGTGTGCGGGTACCGGTGGCCGTGCCTGCCTGAAGGAAACTGGCGGGCGTTCCAACACTGGCGCCCGCCTCGCGATTTTCGCCGCGAGGCTCCGGTCTCGGCGCGGGATCAGCTACCCGCCTGACCCCGACGCCCGACCGCAGACGCCGCGCCGATCCGCACAATCTCGATCTCGGCGCCGCCGACCTCGACCACGTCGCCCACCGCCTTGCCCATCAGCGCTCGGGCCACGGGGGAGGCGAACGAGATGGTGCCGGCCCTGGGGTCGGCCTCGTCCTCGCCGACGATGCGGTAGCTCTGCTCGGCGCGCTCGTCGCGGATGTAAGTGACGGTCGAGCCGAAGGCGACCGTGTCATGGGAGGCGGGATCGGGCATCGGTTCGGCGGTGCGAAGCCGTTCGGCGAAATAACGCGCGTCGCGCAGCGGGCCGGCCGCCTGGCGGCGTTTTTCGTTGACGTCCTCGATCCCGGATGTCGCCTCGTAGGCGGCGCGCGCTTCGGCCAGCTGCGCTTCCAGCGCCCTGAGCCCGGCCTCGGTCACCAGGTTGGGGTGCTCCGAGATAGGCCGATCCGGCAGCATCGTCTCCGACGCGGTTTCCGAACTTTCTTCCTTGGTGAAGGCGACGCTCATGCAAACTCCGTTCAGGCGATCGGGCCGGCAGGAGCAATGACCGCCGTCCCTTCTCGTCCAATCATACAATGATGCCGGGCCACCACCAATGGCAACCCGAGATCGCGACAACGCGAGGCCGCCTGCTTGGTTCCGCGATGGCGGTGTTGTCCCGGGCGACCGCCGCGCGGATGGAGACGAGGGACATGGTGAGGCGCGGCATCGCCATCCTCATCCTGACGCGGTCGCGAAGCGGTCCTGGAAGGGCGAGGGTGGAGCCACCGGTGTCGTCACGTCTGCGGGATCGCGGCCTTGATCATCTGCACGCCGTTGATCTTGAGCGAGCCGTCGGGCTGGCGGATGAGCGAATAGAGCGCCGTCCAGTCCTGGCCGTCGGGGCCGTGGATGAGCACCTCCTGGACGATGCCGGAGCCGTCGTCGGCTGGCTTGGCGCGGCCGAAGGCAAAGTTGCCGGGGCGGTAGACCGGCTGGTAGCCGCGCTTGACCATGTCGAAGAAGCGGGCCTCGTCGGGGTAGATCGCCTTGATCGACGGCGAGGCGAAGGAGTAGGCGGTGGCCATGTCATCGTTGAGGAAGGCGTTGATCTGGCTCTCGATGACGACCCGGCCTTCCGCCGCGATGTCGCCGGCCCGTGCCGCGGCATTCGGCAGGGCGGCAAGCGCGAGCACGACCATCAGGGCGGGAAGGCGGAACAGAATGCGCATGCGATGTCCTCCGTTGCACCATCATAGGACGATGGGCGGGCCGGAAAAGTTTCAATCCCCGCCCGGGGGACACATTTGCGTGAGCGGGACAGGGGTTTGAAGGGAACGGGCCCCGACCGGGACCCCGGTCGAGCCGGACCTGCCGGTCCGGGCGGCGTCGGCTGCCTGCCGCAGCGAACGGCTGATGCGTTCAGGGCAGCAGGATCGGCTTGCCTATGGCACCGCGGCCGAGAACCCGGTCGAGCACCGAAGCGGCGTCGGCGAGCCGGTACTCGCCGTCAATCAGCGGCCGGATGCGGCCCTGGCCATGCCAGGCAAACAGCTCGGCCATGTTGTCCGCAAAGACCTCGGGCTCGGCGCGGGTGAAGCCGCCCCAGAAGACACCGACCACGGCGTACTCCTTCAGCAGCGCCAGATTGACGGGAAATTTCGGAATCTCGCCCGAGGCGAAGCCGATCACCAGCAGCCTGCCGTTTCGCGCCATCGCGCGGCTTGCCGCGTCGAAGGCCGAGCCACCGACCGGATCGAAGACCACGTCGGCGCCCTTGCCGCCGGTCGCCTGCCGGATCGCGTCCCTCAGATCGTCGTAGGGCAGCACGGCGTCGGCACCGGCCTTGAGGCAGGCCTGGCGCTTGTCCTCGCTCGACGCGACCGCGACAACGCGCGCGCCCATGGCCTTGCCGATCTGGATGGCGGCAATGCCGGTGGAGCCCGCGGCTCCCAGCACGACGAGCGTCTCGCCGGGCTCGAGCCGCGCCCGCTGCCTGAGGGCGTGGTGCGCGGTGCCCCAGGCGCAGAGCAGCGCGCAGGCGTCGGCATAGGGCATCGAGTCGGGGAGCGCGATCACCGAACCCGCCGGTGCAGCCATCTTCTCGGCGTAGCCGCCGAGCGTGCCGAGCGCCACCACCCGGTCTCCCGGCCTGAAGCCGGTCACCGAGGCGCCGACCGACTCGACCACGCCGGCCATCTCCATGCCCGGCACGAAGGGGAAGCCGGGCTGGAGCTGGTAGAGACCCTGCACCAGCAGGCCATCGGGAAAATTGACCCCGATGGCCGCGGCGCGGACGACCACGCCGTCATCGGCCGCCACCGGATCGGGCATGTCGGCATAATCGAGCTCGCTGATGGCGCCAAAGCCGCGGCAGATGATGGCCTTCATGTCAGATCTTTTCCTGGGTGTGGCGATTGAGTTCGGCGCGGGCCACCTGGCGGCGGTGCACCGCGTCGGGGCCGTCGGCGAGCCGCAGCGTGCGCAGATGCGTCCACTGCCGCGCCAGCGGCGTGTCCTGGGAAATCCCCTGGGCGCCGAACATCTGCACCGCCTCGTCGGTGACCTTCAGCGCCATGCGCGGGGCCACCACCTTGATCTGGCTGATCCAGGGGGCTGCGGCGCGGGCGTCTCCCTGATCCATCATCCAGGCGGCCTTGAGGCAGAGAAGCCGCGCCATCTCGATCTCCATACGGCACTCGGCGATGATGTCGAAATTGGCGCCGAGCTGCGCCAGCGGCTTGCCGAAGGCCTCGCGGCGGAGCGAGCGCTTGCACATCAGGTCCAGCGCCGTCTCCGCCTGGCCGATGGCGCGCATGCAGTGGTGGATGCGGCCCGGTCCGAGCCGGCCCTGCGAGATCTCGAAGCCGCGGCCCTCGCCGAGCACGATGGAGTCGAACGGAACCCGCACATTCTCGAAGCGGATATGGTAATGGCCGTGCGGGGCGTCGTCCTGGCCGTAGACCTGCATCGGCCTCAGACGGGTGATGCCCGCGGTGTCCGAGGGCACCAGGATCATCGAGTGGCGCTGGTGCCTGGGAGCGTCCTCGTTTCCGGTGCGGACCATGACGATGTAGATGGCGCAGCGCGGGTCGCCGGCACCCGAGGCCCACCATTTCTCGCCGTTCAGCACCCAGGAGTCGCCGTCGCGGACGCAGGAGAAGGCAATGTTGGTGGCGTCCGAGGAGGCGACGTCCGGCTCGGTCATCAGATAGGCGGAGCGGATCCGGCCCGCCAGCAACGGCTCGAGCCAGCGCTTCTGCTGCTCGGGCGTGCCGTACTTGTCGAGCACCTCCATGTTGCCGGTGTCTGGGGCGGAGCAGTTGAAGGTCTCGGCGCCGAGATGCGCCTTGCCCATCTCCTCGGCGAGATAGGCGTATTCCACGGTCGTCAGCCCGCCTTCGGCCTGGGTGCGCCAGAGGTTCCACAGGCCCTTGTCGCGGGCCTTGCGCTTGAGGCCTTCGAGGATTTCGGTCTGCCTGGCGGTATAGGCCCAGCGGTCGCCCTCGCGGCCGACTTCGGCGAGAAATTCCTCGTCGAGCGGCATGATCTCGTCCTGCACCATGGTGCGCACGGCCTCTAGAATCGGCTCGAGGCGTCTGGTGACGCCCAGATCCATGGTCTGTGGCAGCCCGTTTTTCGTCAGCATGTCTTTCTCCTCGCAGGAAGCATCAGGGCAGGTCGCCCGCATAGTTGAGAAGGCGCATGGCGTAGAGCACACACTCGTCGGCAATGGCCTCGATTTCGTCCTCACCCTGGCCATCGCGCGGCGTGAACCAGATGATCGGGCCGTTCATGCACATGAACAGCGTGTTGAGCGCGATCTTGACGGTGCGGTAGCGGATGTCGCCGGCCTCGCGCGCCCGGTCCAGGACCTCTTGGAAATGCACCGCGTAGTCGTCGCGCAGCCGCGCCAGATCGGTGAGCTCGTCATGCTCGCGGTCGCGCATGGCGCCCTGCCGCAGCATGTCGACACCCTCCCAGACCACGTTCTGGAACGGCTTGGTGCGGATCACCGAAAGGACATGCGCCTTGACCAGCGCCTTGAGCCTGTCGATCGCCGGCATGTCGGCCGCGAGAATCGGCTCGATGGCTGCGAAGTTCATCATCATGCCGGCGCGGAAGACATCGAGGAAAAGCTCCGCCTTGGAGCCGTAGTGATGGTAGATGCGGCCCTTGGTGGACCGGATCCGCGCCGCCACGTGGTCGAGGCTGGTGGCGGCGAAGCCGCGCTCCTCGAAGCACAGCGCCGCGCCCTCCATGATTTCCATGCGGGACAGCCCGGCATCGGCCTGCCGCCTGTATTTCGACGGTTGCGCCGCCGCCATCATTCCGGTCGTGGTCTGCATTGGCCGGCTCCGTCCCTGCCGCGATGTCCGGGAAATCTCTCCGCCGGCCCCTTGCGATTGCCGCGAACTTGAACATACTGTCGGGTATGTTGTCAATCGGCGCATCCGGCGTCATTGATGGAACAATGCCTGAGGAGGTTCGCCGTGAGTGATGATCGCAACACCTATCTGGCGGGGCTGTTCGGCCTCGACGGGAAAACCGCCCTGGTGACGGGAGGCGCCACCGGCATCGGCCGCATGGTCGCCACCGGCCTGGTGCGCGGCGGGGCGAGGGTGCTGATCGCATCGCGCAAGGGCGCCGACTGCGCCCGGGCGGCCGAGGAGATCAACGGCCTGGGCGGGGCGGGCAGGGCGGAAGGGTTCGCCGGCGACGTCAGCACGGAAGAGGGGCTTGCAGCCCTCGTTGCAGCACTTCACGAGCGCACGGACAAGCTCGACATCCTCGTCAACAATGCCGGCATCTCCTGGGGCGCCGATTTCGAGACATTCCCGCATTCTGCCTGGCAGAAGGTGATGAATGTCAATGTCGCGGCGCTCTTCACGCTGACCCGGGATCTCACGCCGATGCTCTCGGCCTCGGGATCGGTCGACGATCCGGCGCGGGTGATCAATCTCGGTTCGGTAATGGGCACGGTGCCGCTCGCCGACCGGGCCTACTCCTATTCGGCGTCGAAGGCGGCCGTGCACCACCTGACGCGCATCCTCGCCGAGGAATTCGCCGCGCGCCACATCACCGTCAACGCCTTTGCCCCGGGCCCGTTCCAGAGCAAGATGACGGCCTTTGCCACCGCCCGCGACGACCAGGTCGAGCGGGTCGGCTCCGGCGTGCCGCTCGGGCGCATCGGCAGACCGGATGACGTGGCCGGCGCGGCGCTGTATCTTTGCAGCCGCGCCGGATCCTACATCACCGGCGCGATCCTGCCGATCGATGGCGGAATGACGGTCCAGCATTCCGTGACCCTGTTCAAGGATGCGCATTGATGGAAATGGAACCGATCGATCTCGAGAAGCTGGCCGACGAGCTGCACGAAATCGTGCCCGGCTTCTCCGGCCTGCATGCGGTGGAAAAATTCTCCACCGGCCAGTCCAACCCGACCTTCCGGGTCGAGGCCGACAGCGGCAGCTATGTGCTGCGCGCCAAGCCGCCAGGGGTGCTGCTCAAGTCGGCCCACCAGGTCGACCGAGAATACCGGGTGATGAAGGCGCTGGGCGCGATGGGCGTGCCGGTGCCGAAGGTGCTGGCGCTCACCGGCGAGGACAGCGCCATCGGCCGGATGTATTTCGTCATGGAACTGGTCGAGGGCCGCATCTTCTGGGATCCGTCGCTTCCGGAGCTTTCGAAGGCCGAGCGCGGCGGCATCTATGATGCCATGAACGCGGCGCTCGCCAAGCTTCACAGCGTCGAGCCGGCGGAGGCGGGACTTGCCGATTTTGGCCGTCCGGGCAATTATTTCAGCCGCCAGATCAAGCGCTGGAGCGAGCAGTATCTCGCCAGCAAGACCGGCGAAAATCCGGACATCGACCGGCTGATGGCCTGGCTCGGCGAGCATGTCGCCGACGACGACGGCCGCATCTCGGTGGTGCATGGCGACTACCGGCTCGACAACATCATCTTCAATCACGACAAGCCCAGGGTCGAGGCGCTGATCGACTGGGAGCTGTCGACGCTCGGCAATCCGCTCGCCGATCTCGCCTATCAGTGCATGCAGTGGCGCCTGCCCCATGACAGCGGATTTCGCGGGCTGGGCGGGCTGGACCGCGCCGCGCTTGGCCTGCCGACGGAGGCCGACTACGTGGCGCTCTACGCGGAGCGCTCGGGGACGAAGATCGAGAACTGGTCCTTCTGCCTGGCCTTCTCGTTCTTCCGGCTGGCCGCCATCCTGCAGGGCGTCTTCAAGCGCTCGCTCGACGGCAATGCCTCCAACCCGGAGCGCGCGCGACAGATCGGCAAGGCGGTGCCGCTGCTGGTGTCGATGGCCAACGACGTCATCGACGGCAGGGCTTGAGCATGGCGGACTTCAGCGGACGCGTCGTCATCATCACCGGTGCCGCCGGCGGCTTCGGCGCAGCCGCCGCGGCACTGTTCGCCGCGGCAGGGGCGCATCTCGTGTTGAGCGACATCAGCGCGGACGGTCTCTCCGCGCTCGCCGGCGGCCTGCCGGGGGACCACGCGGTCCAGGCCGGCGACATCAGCGACCCGGCGCTGTCCGCGCAGCTGGTCCGGACCGCCATCGACCGCTTCGGCCATCTCGACATCGCGGTCAACAATGCCGGCATCGCTCATGACATGATGCCGCTGCAAAGCATCGCCGACGGGGTGGCCCGCCGGGTCATCGACATCGACCTGATGGGCGTCTTCTACGCCATGAAGGCGCAGATCCCGGCGATGAGCAGCCGCTTCAGGAAAGACGGCGTCACCGGATCGATCGTCAATGTCGCCTCGATCGCCGGCGTGGTCGGCGCCCCGATGCTCGGCGTCTATGCGGCGGCCAAGCACGGCGTCATCGGGCTGACCAAGTCGGCTGCCATCGAAAACGCGCAGCGCGGCATCCGCATCAATGCGCTGTGCCCATCCTTCGCCCGCACCCCGATGGCGACCGATTTCATCGACAGGGCCGGAGCGGAGCACCGGGCGGATGCAGAAGCCAGGCTGGTGCGGGCAATTCCGATGGGGCGCCTGGCGGAGGTCTCCGAAGTGATGGCGGGCCTTGTGTATCTCGCCGATCCGGCCAACAGTTTCGTCACCGGCCAGGCGATCCATGTCGATGGCGGATTGACCGCCTGCTGACCCCAGCCATGGGCGCGGGCTACAGCTGGCGCACAACGGATGAGCGGACCCGCGCCTTGCGCTTCAAGTTCGGAAGGCGCAAAACGGTCCCAGCAAATTGGGAGAAGCCTAAATGAACGAACTGACCCACTATATCGGCGGCAAGCACGTCAAGGGAACTTCGGGCCGCTTTGCGGACGTGTTCAATCCAGCCACCGGAGAAGTCCAGGCCCGCGTGCCGCTCGCCTCAAGCGCTGAGATGGACCAGGCCGTACAGGTCGCCGCGGCCGCCCAGCCGGCCTGGGGCGCCACCAACCCGCAGCGCCGGGCGCGGGTGATGATGAAGTTCGTTGATCTCTTGCACCGCGACATGGAAAAGCTCGCCGAGGCGCTGTCGCGCGAACACGGCAAGACCATCCCCGACGCCAAGGGTGACATCATGCGCGGCCTCGAGGTGGCGGAGTTCACCTTCGGCGCGCCGCACCTGCTCAAGGGCGAGTTCACCGAGGGTGCCGGGCCCGGCATCGACATGTACTCGCTGCGCCAGCCGCTCGGCGTGGTGGCCGGCATCACCCCGTTCAACTTTCCGGCCATGATCCCGATGTGGAAGTTCTGCCCGGCGATCGCCGCCGGCAACGCCTTCATCCTCAAGCCGTCGGAGCGCGATCCCTCCGTGCCGCTGATGCTCGCCGAATTGATGAGCGAGGCAGGCCTGCCGGACGGCATCCTGCAGGTGGTCAACGGCGACAAGGAAGCCGTCGACGCCATTCTCGACCATGACGTCATCCAGGCCATCGGCTTTGTCGGCTCGACCCCGATCGCCCAGTACATCTACGGCCGCGGCTGCTCCAACGGCAAGCGGGTGCAGTGCTTCGGCGGCGCGAAGAACCACATGATCATCATGCCCGACGCCGACATGGACCAGGCGGTCGACGCGCTGGTCGGCGCCGGTTACGGTGCGGCCGGCGAACGCTGCATGGCGATCTCGGTCGCCGTCCCCGTCGGCAAGGACACCGCCGACCGGCTGGTGGCCAAGCTCGCCCCGCGCGTGGAGGCACTCAGGATCGGCCCCTACACCGCCGGCAACGATGTCGATTTCGGCCCGCTGGTCACCCGCCAGGCCCGCGACAGGGTGCTCGGGCTGGTCAATTCCGGCGTCGAGCAGGGCGCCAAGCTGGTCGTCGACGGCCGCGACTTCAAGCTGCAGGGCTACGAGAACGGCAATTTCATGGGCGGCTGCCTGTTCGATCATGTCACACGCGACATGGACATCTACACCCAGGAGATCTTCGGCCCGGTGCTGTCCGTGGTTCGCGCGGCCAACTACGAGGAAGCGCTGAGCTACCCGATGGAGCATGAATACGGCAACGGTGCCGCCATCTACACCCGCGATGGCGACGCGGCCCGCGACTTCGTCAGCCGCATCAACATCGGCATGGTCGGCGTCAACGTGCCGATCCCGGTGCCGCTGGCCTATCACACCTTTGGCGGCTGGAAGAAATCCGGCTTCGGCGACCTCAACCAGCACGGACCGGACTCGTTCCGTTTCTACACCCGCACCAAGACGGTGACGGCGCGCTGGCCGTCGGGCATCAAGGATGGCGCGGACTTCTCCATCCCCACCATGGGGTGACGAGACCGGCAAAGTGACGGCACCGGCAGAGGAGGCGAGGCGGTGGATTTCGGACTGACCGAGGAGCAACAGGCGGTCTTCGACATGGCCCGGGAGTTCGGCGCGGAGAAAATCGCGCCGCACGCCCGGGAGTGGGAGAAGGCCGGCGGAATCCCGCGCGAGGTACTCGAGGAGGCAGCCGCACTCGGGCTTGCGGCGATCTATGTGCCGGAAGACCAGGGCGGTTCGGGGTTGACCCGGCTCGACGCGGTTCTGGTGTTCGAGGCGCTGGCCATGGCCTGTCCCTCGGTGGCGGCGTTTCTCTCGATCCACAACATGTGCACCGGCATGGTGGCGAACTACGGCTCGGACGAGCTCAAGGCGAAATACCTGCCGTCGCTGATCTCCATGGAGCGCATCGCCTCCTACTGCCTGACCGAGCCGGGCTCCGGCTCGGATGCCGCGGCGCTGCGCACCCGCGCGACGCGCTCCAACGAGGGTTACACGCTCGACGGCGCCAAGGCCTTCATCTCCGGCGGAGGATTCTCCGACCTTTATGTCGTCATGTGCCGCACCGGCGCCGACGGCCCGAAGGGCATTTCCACGCTGCTGGTCGAAAACGGCACGCAGGGGCTGAGCTTCGGCGCGCTCGAGGACAAGATGGGCTGGCGCTCGCAGCCGACGACCCAGGTGCAGTTCGACGACTGCAAGGTCGAGGCCTCGCAATTGCTGGGCGAGGAGGGCGCGGGCTTCCGCTATGCCATGGCGGGGCTCGACGGCGGCCGGCTCAACATCGCTGCCTCGGCGCTTGGCGGGGCGCAGACCGCGCTCGACAAGGCGCTCGCCTATATGGGCGAGCGGCAGGCCTTCGGCAGACCGATCGACCAGTTCCAGGCGCTGCAGTTCAAGGTCGCCGACATGGAGACCGAATTGCAGGCCGCGCGCGTGTTCCTGCGCCAGGCGGCCTGGAAGCTCGACCAGAAGGCGCCCGACGCAGGCAAGCACTGCGCCATGGCCAAGCGCTTCGTCACCGACACCGCCTTCGATGTCGCCAACCAGGCGCTGCAGCTCTTCGGCGGCTACGGCTATCTGGCCGATTACGGCATCGAGAAGATTGTCCGCGACCTGCGCGTGCACCAGATTCTCGAGGGCACCAACGAGATCATGCGGGTGATCATCAGCCGGGCGCTTCTGGCGGAGCGGGACCGGTGAACGTGGACGCGGCGACGAGCGCCGACATCCATCTCCGGGTCGAGGGGCGGGTCGGCCACGCGACGCTTGACCGGCCGCAGGCGCTCAATGCGCTCACCTACCACATGGCGCTGGCGCTGGAGCAGGCGCTCGACGGCTGGGCTGCCGATCCCGACGTCTCCATGGTGCTGATCGACGCGGCGGGGGATCGCGCCTTCTGCGCCGGCGGCGACATCCAGACGCTCTATCACACCGGCAGATCCGGCGACCTCGATTACGGCCGACGGTTCTGGGCCGATGAATATCGGCTCAACCTGAAGATTGCGCGCTATCCCAAGCCCTATGTGGCGCTGATGGACGGCATTGTCATGGGGGGAGGCGTCGGCATATCGGCGCACGGCTCG
This sequence comes from Hoeflea marina, assembly GCF_003182275.1. Classification (GTDB taxonomy): domain Bacteria; phylum Pseudomonadota; class Alphaproteobacteria; order Rhizobiales; family Rhizobiaceae; genus Hoeflea; species Hoeflea marina. The sequence goes on along the minus strand of NZ_QGTR01000001.1, from coordinate 663,997 downwards.
CACCGCATGGTCACCGAGCGCACCATGCTGGCGATGCCGGAATGCTCGATAGGCCTGGTCCCCGATGTCGGCGGCACGCATTTGCTGGCCGAAGCGCCGGGTTTCCTCGGCGAATATCTGGGGCTCACCGGCACGAGGCTCGTGGCTGCAGATGCAATATTGGCCGGTTTTGCCGATGTCTTCGTGCCCTCCGACCGTCTCGGCCGGGTCATCGAGACGTTGATTGAGAGCGGCGACCCCGAGAGCATCACGAGGTTTGCCGAGGATGCGCCGGAAGGCAAGCTCGGCAAGGATCTCGACCGCATCGACCGCATCTTTGCCGCCGACACGGTCGCCGACATGGTCGAACTGCTCAAACCCGATCCCGGCGGCTGGGCGCAGGCAACGCTGAAGGCCCTCAATCACGGCTCGCCGCTGTCGCTCGCCTGCACCCTGCAACTGATCCGCGACGCGCGCGCGAGCGGCGAGCTTGGGACCGCGCTCCGGCACGAATACCGCTATGTCTCGCGCTGCATGCAGCATGGCGACTTCCTGGAGGGCATCCGCGCCGCCGTCATCGACAAGGACCGGACTCCGCAATGGCGCCATCGCGGCATCGGCGCGGTCCATCCGGCCGATGTGGCCGAGATGCTGGCCGTGCCGCCCGGCGGCGACATTGAGGTTTGAGGCAAAGCGGATGGCTGGCAATCTCAAGGCGATCGCACCCGTGCTCATGGTGTCGAACATCAGCGCCAGCATCGCCTACTGGCGCGACAAGGTCGGCTTTGCGGTCGAGACCTTCGAGGCCGCGCCTCTGTTGGCAATCTTGCGGCGCGATGGCGTCGCCCTGATGCTGCAGCAGGTCGTTGCGGGCAAACCGATTGTTCCCAACTGGCGGCTCAGCGAGAAGACATCGAATGTCTTCATCTGGGTCGAGGACGCACGGGCGCTCTACGAGGAACTGGTCGAGCGCGGCGCGCTGATCGACTGGGAGCTCTACCACGCACCCTATGGCGCGCTCGAATTCGGCATCCAGGACCTGGATGACCAGGACATTGCCTTCGCGCAACTCTTGCGGTGACGGCCACAACCGGGAGGTATTTTGATGAGCAGGATCGGATTCATCGGACTGGGCAATATGGGCGCGCCGATGGCGGCCAATCTGGTCAAGGCCGGCCATCAGGTCACCGGCTTCGACGTGGCGGGCGTGACTGTCGAAGGCGTTGCCATGGCCGGCTCCGCGGCCGAGACGGCGCGCGGCCAGGATGCAGTGATCACCATGCTGCCCAATGGCGATATCCTGCGCTCGGTCTATGCCGAGATCGTCCCGGCGGGCGAGGCGGGCGCGGTATTCATCGACTGCTCCACCGTCGATGTCGATAGCGCCCGGGCGGCGCACGAGATGGCGAAAGCGGCGGGCCTGCTCTCCGTGGACGCACCGGTTTCGGGCGGCATCGGCGGTGCCGCGGCCGGCACGCTGACCTTCATGGCCGGCGGCTCGGAGGAGGCTTTCGCCAAGGCGTTGCCGCTGTTCGAGGTGATGGGCGGCAAGACTGTGCATTGCGGCGAGGCGGGCGCTGGCCAGTCGGCGAAGATCTGCAACAACATGATCCTCGGCATCTCGATGATCGGCGTCTGCGAGGCCTTCGCGCTGGCGGACAAGCTCGGCCTCGACCGCCAGAGCCTGTTCGACGTGGTCTCCACCTCGTCGGGCTCGTGCTGGTCGGTCAACACCTATTGCCCTGCACCGGGCATCGGCCCGAAAAGCCCCGCCGACAACGGCTACAAGCCTGGCTTCGCCGCCGACCTGATGCTCAAGGATCTCAAGCTCAGCCAGCAGGCGGCCGAAAGCGTCGACGCGGCCACCCCGATGGGCCAGCGCGCCACCGAACTCTATGCCGACTTCGTGGCCGGCGAGGGCAAGGGCATGGATTTCTCCGCCATGCTGCCGCACCTGATGGGCAAGGGCCGCAGATAGGGGCAGGCAGGCGCTTTGGTGCAATCGCGCGACAGAAATTGCAGCTTAGGCATATTCGGATGCATCCGGAACCCCTCTCCCTTGGTGGGAGAGGGAGCAATTTCAGCGTGTTAACGCAGTTAAGCGCGGTGATCGCCATCGACGTGTGTTCAGAATCCTCATTATTGCAATAGGGGCATGCCGCACGGAAGTTCGCAATGCGTGCGTGTCGGCTTACGCATTCGGTACGTGGTAGCTTACGGTCGCGCTCAGCTTGAGTCCGAGCAATCCCATGGACCCCGGTTGTTGCCTTATCCTTCGACGGCGTGAAATTCACCCCGTCCGCAAAAGCACTAGCCCAGTGCCTGGGCGAGATCGGCGATCAGGTCGTCGGCATCCTCGATGCCGACGGACACGCGGATGAGGTTCTGCGGGATGCCGGTGTGCGGCTCGATGGTGTAGCGGTGCTCGACCAGGCTTTCGACGCCGCCGAGCGAGGTCGCCCGGTGGAACAGGCTGAGCCTGCCCACCACCTTCAACGTGGCGGCCATGTCGCCGCGCACCAGGAAAGACATCAGGCAGCCGAAACCGCCGCTCATCTGCGTCCTGGCCACTTCGTGGCCGGGATGGCTTGGCAGCCCGGGGTAGTAGACATCCTCGACCATGGCATGGGCCGCAAGATACTCGGCAATTGCCTGCGCGTTCCGGCTCATGCGCTCGACGCGCAGGGGCAGCGTGCGCATGCCGCGCACCAGCAGCCAGGCCTCGAAGGGTCCCAGCACCGCGCCGGCGTCATGACGGTCCGCCCGGATCGCGGCCCAGATGGCGGACTCCCTGTCGGCGACGGCCAGCAGTCCCGCCAGCACGTCGGAATGGCCGTTGATGCCCTTGGTGGCGGAATGCATGACGATGTCGGCGCCGAGGTCGAGCGGCTGGCTGAGCACAGGCGTGGCAGCGGTGGAATCGACCACCAGAATGGCGCCGGCCGCCTTGGCCAGGCGGGCGGCAAGCCTGATGTCGACCGTCTTCAGCCACGGATTGGAGGGCGTCTCGATGAACACCAGGTCGGGCTTGTGCTCGGCACAGGCGGCTTGCAGCGCCGCGCCGTCGCCGGCATCGACTTCGTGCAGCCGCATCTGGCGGCGGGCGCAGAAATCCCGCACCCATTTGGTCGTACCCCAGTAGATGCCCGATTGCAGCAGCACGCTCGAGCCCTGCGGCAGCGCGCGGAAAACGGCGGCGATGGCCGCCATGCCGGACGGAAACAGCAGCGAGTCGGCTGCGTGCTCAAGTCGCGTCAGGATCGATTCGGCGAGCCGCACGATGTCCGAATTGTCGCGCGAATAGATGTTGTCGGGCCGCACCAGCGCATAGTCCTCGTCGCGGACAAAGGTCGTCGAGGGCTGGATCGGCGGCACCACGCCGCCGCTGGGATGATCGATGGCGCCGCCGGCCTGGGCTGCAATGGTGGAGGAGGCGAGGTGCTTGTCATCGGTCATCGTCGGTCTTTCGCAATCGAAGGCATATTTTCGGGCGAGATGCACGAGACGGCCGCGGCGGGACGCCGCGTCGCCGGAGCGGAAGCGTCATTGCGGCCCCGCGGAGGGAGTTCACTTCGCGCGGATGATGGCGGCCGCGATCAGTTCGGCCATGCGCGCGTCGCGGATCTTGGCGGTATCCTCGCCCATGACGACCCCGACCACGGAGTGACCGCCGCGCTGCACGGACGTGGTCAGGTTGAAACCCGAGGCACGCGTGTAGCCTGTCTTGATCCCGTCGGCGCCGGGAATCATGTCCATCGCCCGGTTGTGGCCCTTGATCTGGCGGCCGGCGATGCTCATTTCGCGCTGGCTGAAATAGCCGTAATACTGCGGGAAATTGCGTCGGAGCGCGATTGCGAGCCGCGCCATGTCGGTCGCCGTCGTCACCTGGCCCGGATCGGGCAGGCCCGACGCATTGCGGAAGGTCGTGCTGCTCATGCCCAGAGACCGGGCCCGCGCCGTCATCATCTCGGCAAAGCGCTGTTCCGATCCGGCGGCGAGATATTCGCCGACCGCGGTGGCAACGTCGTTGCCGGACTTGACCACAAGGGCGCGGATGGCGGTGTCGACCGGGATCGTCTGGCCGGGTTTCAGTCCGATCTTCGAGGGCGGCTGCCGTGCCGCATTCGCCGAAATCGGAATCAGCGAGTCGCGGTTGACGCGGCCCTGCTGCATCGCCTCGAAAAGCATGAACAGCGTCATCATCTTGGTCAGCGACGCCGGATAGCGGGGCGCGTTGGCATTGGAGGAGTAGAGTGCCTCTCCGGTTTTGACATCGACGACGATGGCCGCGTATTTGGTCGGGACCGGTGCCACCTGGTTGGCGCGCAGATCGAGCGATTCCGTGGTCGAACACGCGCTGACGGCGAACAGGACTGACGCCAGGACAAGGCCCAGGACAGTGCGGCTGGTGACAAATGGCTTGAGTTGCAAGGATCATCTTCCCGGACTGAGGTCAGCACCGGCATAAAACGACCGCCGGGATTGTGCAAGGGCGGGCAGGAGATGATGGGAAGACTTGCACAAGCTTCGCCGCGCCGCGCGGCTCCGCCGCGCCGCGGGCCATCGGCCCGGTTGCGCCGGCTCGGGTCTTGCTGGTATGGGCAGGCATTCGGGCGCGCCGGTGGTGGCGCGCCGCAAGGAGGCCTGTTCCATGCCGTCACCGCGCACACCCCGCCCGCTTGACCATGTCGTGCTGCCGGTTCCCGACCTCGCCATGGCTCGCGCCCGGCATGCAGCGCTCGGCTTCACCGTGGCGCCGGATGCGCTGCACCCGTTCGGCACGGAGAATGCCTGCGTGTTCTTCGCCGACAACTCCTATCTCGAGCCGCTGGCCGTCGCCGGCCGCGAGGACTGCGAAGCGGCGGCGATCGCTGGCAATGTCTTCGTCGCCCGTGATCAGGCCTACCGCTTCCGCCAGGGCGACAACGGCTTCAGCGCCTTCGTTGCCGGATCGTCCGATGCGGCGGCCGATGACGCGCATTTTCGCGCCCTCGGCATGTCGGGCGGCGAGATTCTGGAGTTTTCACGGCCGATGCGGTCGCCGGACGGCGTCGAAAGCAACGCCAGCTTCAGGCTCGCCTTTGCCGCAGACCTGCGCTCGCCGGATTTCTTCGGCTTCACCGTGCAGCGGCTCAACGTGCCGGCGGTCGACCGCACGGCGCTGACCGCGCACGACAACGGGGTCGCGGGCATCGCCGAGCTGGTGCTGTCGGAGCCCAATCCGACCGATTTCCAGTATTTCGTCCAGGAGCTGTGCAACAACCGCGAGGTCGACGCGCATTCCTTCGGCATGACCATCGAGCTGGCGGAGACGCGGGTGACGGTGCTCAATCCCGCCGGCATGCAGGCCTGGTACGGCCGCAAAGCCTCGACCCATTCCCGCGGCCTGCGCGGCCGCGCCATCGTTTATCGCGTCGGCGACCTTGCCGCCACGAGATCGATGCTCGAGGGCCGCGGTGTCGCGACAAGAACCATCGCCGGGCGGCTGCTCGTCGACGAGGCGCCGGGGCAGGGCGCCATTTACGCATTCGAGGAAATCCGATGAACCACCCCGCCAACTCCACCGTCACCGTCGGCAACGCGGTATTCGCCAATTCCGGGCCGCTCACCCTGATCGCCGGCCCCTGCCAGTTCGAATCCCGCGACCATGCCTTCGACATGGCGGGCGCGCTCAAGGAATTGTGCGCCGGCCTCGGCCTGGGGCTCGTCTACAAGTCGAGCTACGACAAGGCCAACCGCACCTCGCTCACCAGCACCCGCGGCGCCGGGCTAGACGCGGCCATGCCTGTGTTCGACGATCTGCGCAGTCAGCTTGGTTTGCCGGTGCTCACCGACATCCATTCCGAGGAGCACTGCGCCATTGTCGCTCCGCATGTCGACGTGCTGCAGATCCCGGCCTTCCTGTGCCGGCAGACCGATCTTCTGGTTGCCGCTGCAAGGACCGGCAAGGTGATCAACGTTAAGAAGGGCCAGTTCCTGGCGCCGTGGGACATGAAGAACGTGCTGGGCAAGATCACCGGCTCGGGCAACCCGAATGTGCTTCTCACCGAACGCGGCGCCTCTTTCGGCTACAACACACTGGTCTCCGACATGCGCGCCCTGCCGATCATGGCGGAGACGGGCGCGCCGGTGATCTTCGACGCCACCCATTCGGTGCAGCAGCCCGGCGGCCAGGGAGCCACTTCGGGCGGCGAGCGCCGCTTTGTCGAAACGCTCGCCCGCGCCGCCGTCGCAGTGGGCATTGCCGGCGTCTTCATCGAAACCCACCAGGACCCCGACAACTCCACCTCGTCGGACGGCCCCAACATGATCCCGCTCAAGGACCTGCCGAGGCTCCTGGAAACGCTGATGGCGTTCGACGCGGTGGCCAAGCGCGGTTGAGCGGCCAGTCCGGGGCTGCATTCTCCACGCTTGGGCAAACCGCGTGTATTGTGAAATATTCGTGAAACGACAGCGCGGATCCGGTGAAGAATTGATTTTCCGGACCGTTGCGTTATGACGGCGCAACGCCGATCGGCGCCTGTCCCAAACGATAAAGGAACTGAGCCATGACCGCCATCATCGACATCGTCGGCCGGGAAATTCTCGACAGCCGCGGCAATCCGACGGTTGAGGTCGATGTTCACCTGGAAGACGGCTCCATGGGCCGCGCCGCGGTGCCCTCGGGCGCCTCCACAGGCGCGCATGAAGCGGTCGAACTGCGCGACGGCGGCTCACGCTATCTCGGCAAGGGCGTGATGAATGCGGTGGCCGCGGTCAACGGCACGCTGCGAGACGCCATCTGCGGCATCGACGCCGAAAGCCAGATCGCCATCGACAAGCTGATGATCGAGCTCGACGGCACCGCCAACAAGAGCAAGCTCGGCGCCAACGCCATTCTCGGCGTCTCGCTGGCCGTCGCCAAGGCCGCGGCCCAGGCGTCGGGCCTGCCGCTTTACCGCTATGTCGGCGGCGCCCACGCTCGCCTGCTGCCCGTCCCGATGATGAACATCATCAATGGCGGCGCACATGCCGACAACCCGATCGATTTTCAGGAGTTCATGATCCTGCCGGTGGGCGCGGAATCGCTGCGCGACGCCGTCCGCATGGGCTCGGAAGTGTTCCACACGCTGAAGAAGGAGCTTTCCCACGGCGGCCACAACACCAATGTCGGCGACGAGGGCGGCTTCGCGCCGAATCTCGAAAGCGCGTCCGCGGCACTCGACTTCATCATGAAGTCGATCGAGAAGGCCGGTTATCGTCCGGGCGAGGACATGTATGTCGGGCTGGATTGCGCAGCCACCGAGTTCTTCAAGGACGGCAAATATGTGCTCGAAGGCGAAGGCCGGACGCTGGAGCCCGCGGAAATGGCGGAGTATCTGGCCAGCCTGCAGGGCAAGTACCCGATCATCTCCATCGAGGACGGCATGGCCGAGGATGACTGGGACGGCTGGAAGTCGCTCACCGAGATGATCGGATCGAAGTGCCAACTGGTCGGCGACGATCTCTTCGTCACCAATTCGGCGCGGCTGCGCGACGGCATCAAGATGGGGGTCGCAAACTCCATCCTCGTCAAGGTCAACCAGATCGGCACGCTGACCGAAACACTCGATGCGGTCGAGACCGCGCACAAGGCAGGCTACACCGCGGTGATGTCGCACCGTTCGGGCGAAACCGAAGATTCGATCATCGCCGACCTCGCCGTCGCCACCAACTGCGGACAGATCAAGACCGGCTCGCTTGCCCGCTCCGACCGGACAGCAAAATACAACCAGCTCATGCGCATCGAGGAAGAACTCGGCGTGGAGACGGCCTTCGCCGGCCGCTCGATCCTGCGCGGCTGAGACCGCTTACATCCGTCACCTGAAAACGGCGCCTCCGGGCGCCGTTTTTTGTGGTTTTGACACCGAGCGATAACGCTCCCTTAAGCATGTGCATGCGATAGAACATGTCTGCACTGTAAGGCGTTTTTCGAATGCGGACACGATTCAAGCGACGGCAACGGTTTGGGCGATTCATCATTCCGGCACTCTCTGTGGCGTGTCTGAGCTATTTCGGCTTCCATGTCTGGCACGGCTCCTTCGGGCTCAATTCAGCTTCCGCGCTGGAGGTACGACGTGTGGAGCTTGCCCAGCGTCTTGACGAAGTCAGCGAACAGCGCGAGACTCTCGAACGTCGGGTCAAGCTCATGAGCGACGGCTCGATCGAAGCGGACATGCTCGATGAACGCGCCCGGTTGATGCTTGACGTGATCAGGGAAGACGAAATCGTCTATTTCAACTGAATCCGTGACTTAACCGGATTCAACCGAATCCGTGACTTAACCGGAATTCGGTTAATACGTAAATTATCTATATATTTCAATAGGATGGAAAGCAGGGGAGCTATGCGTTTCTGCTATTGCTGCGCTCTGTGAATTTGCCTATGGTCAATTAACATGACCACTGGGAGGATGACATGGCTCCACGCAAGAGTTCAGGCGCCGCGGCCCGCAAACCCGCAGCAGCTAAGAAGTCCGGCCTCGCCGGCGGGATCACCGATTTCGACAAGGCCGACGAGATCAAGGCCTATGGCGAGATGCTGATGATCCGGCGTTTCGAGGAAAAGGCCGGCCAGCTCTACGGCATGGGCTTCATCGGCGGGTTCTGCCATCTTTATATCGGACAGGAAGCGGTCGTCGTCGGCATGCAGATGGCGCTGAAAGATGGCGACCAGGTCATCACCGGGTACCGCGACCACGGCCACATGCTGGCCTGCGGCATGGAAGCCCGCGGCGTGATGGCCGAGCTGACCGGGCGCCGCAGCGGCTATTCGCACGGCAAGGGTGGCTCCATGCACATGTTCTCCAAGGAGAAGAATTTCTACGGCGGTCACGGCATCGTCGGCGGCCAGGTGTCGCTGGGCACGGGCCTTGCCTTCGCCAACAAGTACCGCGGCAATGACAATGTCAGCCTCGCCTATTTCGGCGACGGCGCCGCCAACCAGGGCCAGGTCTACGAGAGCTTCAACATGGCAGCGCTCTGGAAGCTGCCGGTGGTCTACATCATCGAGAACAACCGCTATGCCATGGGCACCTCGACGGCGCGCTCCTCGGCGCAGTCGAACTTCTCGCTGCGTGGCAATTCCTTCGGCATTCCCGGCCATCAGGTCGACGGCATGGACGTGCGCGCGGTGCATGCCGCGGCCGTCGAGGCCGTCGCCCACTGCCGCTCCGGCAAGGGCCCGATCATCCTCGAAATGCTGACCTACCGCTACCGCGGCCACTCGATGTCGGATCCTGCCAAGTACCGCTCCAAGGACGAAGTCCAGAAGATGCGCTCCGAGCATGACCCGATCGAGCAGGTCAAGGCCCGCATTCTCGAACTCAAGCATGCCTCCGAGGATGACCTGAAGGCCATCGACAAGAAGGTGCGCGATGTGGTGGCGGACGCGGCGGATTTCGCCCAGGCCGACAAGGAGCCGGATGCATCCGAGCTCTACACCGACATTCTGCTTTAAGGGGAGGGAACCACCATGCCGATCGATATCCTGATGCCCGCGCTTTCCCCGACCATGGAAGAAGGCACGCTGTCCAAATGGCTCAAGAAGGAGGGCGACAAGGTCGCCTCCGGCGATGTACTGGCCGAAATTGAAACCGACAAGGCAACCATGGAAGTGGAAGCCATCGACGAGGGCGTGCTCGGCAAGATCGTCGTTCCCGCCGGCACCGAGAACGTCAAGGTCAACGCCGTCATCGCCGTGATCCTTGAAGAGGGCGAGAGCGCCTCCGATATCGGGTCCTCCAAGCCTGCTGCCGAGGCCGCTCAGAAGCCGGAAGCCGAAGCGCCCAAAGAAAAGAAATCCGACGCGGCGGCACCAGTACCCGCGGCACCCAAGGCGCCGGTGGCGAATGAAGCCGCCTCCGATCCGTCGATTCCGGAGGGCACCGAGATGGTGCCGACGACCGTGCGCGAAGCATTGCGCGACGCCATGGCCGAGGAAATGCGCGCCGACGACAAGGTGTTCGTCATGGGCGAGGAGGTCGCCGAATACCAGGGCGCCTACAAGATCACGCAGGGCCTGCTTGCCGAGTTCGGCGCCAGGCGGGTCGTCGACACGCCGATCACCGAGCATGGTTTTGCCGGACTGGGTGTCGGCGCGGCCATGGCCGGCCTGAGGCCGATCGTCGAATTCATGACCTTCAACTTCGCCATGCAGGCCATCGACCAGATCATCAACTCGGCGGCCAAGACGCTCTACATGTCGGGCGGCCAGATGGGCGCGCCGATCGTCTTCCGCGGTCCCAACGGCGCTGCCGCCCGCGTCGGCGCCCAGCATTCGCAGTGCTATGCCTCGTGGTACAGTGCCATTCCCGGCCTCAAGGTGGTGATGCCCTATTCGGCCGCCGATGCCAAGGGCCTGCTCAAGGCGGCCATCCGCGACCCGAACCCGGTCATCTTCCTCGAGAACGAAATCCTCTACGGCCAGACCTTCGACGTGCCCAAGATGGATGATTTCGTGCTGCCGATCGGCAAGGCGCGGATCCACAAGACCGGCAAGGACGCGACCATCGTCTCCTTCGGCATCGGCATGACCTATGCCATCAAGGCGATCGAGGAACTCTCCAAGATGGGCATCGACGTCGAGCTCATCGACCTGCGCACCATCCGGCCGATGGACCTGCCGACGGTGATCGAGAGCGTCAAGAAGACCGGCCGCCTGGTCACCGTGGAAGAGGGCTATCCGCAAAACTCCGTCGGCACCGAAATCGCCACGCGGGTGATGCAGCAGGCCTTCGACTATCTCGACGCGCCGATCATCACCATCGCCGGCAAGGACGTGCCAATGCCCTACGCCGCCAATCTCGAAAAACTGGCGCTGCCGAATGTCGGGGAAGTCATCGACGCTGTCAAAGCCGTCACCTACACTGCCTGAGGGAGGACTGTCAGATGCCTATCAACATCACCATGCCTGCCCTGTCGCCGACCATGGAGGAGGGCAATCTCTCCAAATGGCTGGTCAAGGAGGGTGACAAGGTCGGCCCCGGCGACATCATCGCCGAGATCGAGACCGACAAGGCGACCATGGAAGTGGAAGCCGTCGATGAAGGCACCGTGGCGAAGATCGTCGTTGCCGCCGGCACCGAAGGCGTCAAGGTCAATGCGCTGATCGCCATTCTCGCCGCCGAGGGCGAAAGCGTCGAGGATGCGGCCAAGGGTGGAGATGCCGCGCCCAAGGCGAAGGCTGCGGAAGCTCCGACGCCCGAGGCTCCTGTCTCCCCCCCTGCGGGGGAGATGTCGGCAAAGCCAGAGGGGAGCAAGCCTGCTTCATCGCCGACACCCCCCGGTGACGCCCCGTTGCGCGACAAGCCCGTTGACGCAGGCCAGTCTGCCGGTCCGGTGCCGGTCAAGGACGGCGAACGCGTCTTCGCTTCGCCGCTCGCCCGCCGCATCGCGAAGGAAGCCGGCGTTTCGGTGTCCGCGATTTCCGGCTCCGGCCCGCATGGCCGGGTGATCAAGGCAGATGTCGAAAAGGCCATCGCAGGCGGCACCGGCAAGGCTCAGCCATCGGCCGCGGCTCCCGCCCCGGGCCCTGTCGCGGCAGCCCCCGCCGGCATGTCCGACGATGCCGTGCTGAAACTGTTCGAGGAAGGCTCCTACGAACTGGTCAAGCATGACGGCATGCGCAAGACCATTGCCCGCCGGCTGCAGGAATCCAAGCAGACGATTCCGCATTTCTACGTCTCCGTCGACTGCGAGCTCGACGCGCTGCTGGCGCTGCGCTCCGACCTCAACAAGGCCGCTCCCGTGCGCGCCGACAAGCCGGTCTACAAGCTCTCCGTCAACGACATGGTGATCAAGGCCCTGGCGCTGGCGCTGCGCGACGTGCCCGACGCCAACGTCTCCTGGACTGCGGAGAACATGGTCAAGCACAAGCACGCAGATGTCGGCGTCGCCGTGTCGATCCCCGGCGGCCTGATCACCCCGATCATCCGCGCCGCCGAAGCCAAGACGCTGTCGGCCATCTCCAACGAGATGAAGGACATGGGCAAGCGCGCCAAGGAAAAGAAACTCAAGCCCGAGGAATACCAGGGCGGCACCACGGCTGTGTCCAACATGGGCATGATGGGGGTGAAGAATTTCGCCGCCGTCGTCAATCCGCCGCATGCCACCATCCTCGCCATCGGCGCCGGCGAGCAGCGCCCGGTGGTGAAGAACGGCGAACTGGCGATCGCCACCGTGATGAGCGTCACCTTGTCGACCGACCACCGCGCCGTCGACGGCGCGCTCGGCGCCGAACTGCTGGCAGCCTTCAAGGGCTACATCGAAAATCCGATGGGGATGCTGGTCTAGAACTGCGGACGATCAACACTGGAGAACCGAATGGCCGATCATGGCATGAACGAGACTTTCGGCAAAACCTGGACCTGGATGGCGGTACTGGCGGTGATCTGCATCATCGGCGGATTTGCGGCGCTGTTTAATCCCTTCGGCGCCACCATCCTCGCCGTGGTGCTGGCCGGCTGGGTGTTTCTTATCCAGGGTGTTGTCCAGGTGATCCACGCCTTCCGCGTCCGCGACTGGCCGGGCTTCCTGTGGTCGCTCGGCCTCGGCGTGCTGTCGCTGCTGGTGGGTTTCGTGCTGGTCGCCGATCCGCTGGCAGGCTCGGTTTCGCTGACGCTGCTGGTCGCGGTGCTCTTCCTGATGACCGGCGTGGCCAAGACCATGTTCGCGCTGTCGCTCAGGCCCGCGGGCAACTGGGGCTGGATTCTCGCCTCCGGCCTGATTTCGGCTCTGCTCGGCATCATGATCCTGGTCGGCCTGCCATCGTCGGCTGCCACCATTCTCGGCCTGCTGCTCGGCATCGAACTGGTGTCGAACGGCGTGCTATTCCTGTTCGTCGCCATGGGCCTGCGCCAGCTGGGGCATCGCTAGGAAACAGTACCCCGCGCCACAGGATGACTTTGCATGCCCGCTTCCCCATATTGGGGGATCAGATGTCAATCGAAGGAGGATGGCATGGCAGAACCCGAAGATATGATCATTCCGATGCTCAGGGAAATCCGGGTCGAGCTCGGCGATCTACGGCGGGAAGTAAGGGATGGCTTTGCGGCGAACGACAGGCGCTTCAGCGATGTCGAGGTCCGCTTAAAGAACCTGAACAACGCGATGACTGCCGACACGATGATGAGCAAATTGGTGACCGGCGACTTCGAGGAGAGAATTGGTGCGCTGGAAAAGAAGGTCGACGACCTGATGAACAGATCCTGATGTTGATGACGGCGGGTTGCATGAGTTCGTTCAAAATCCAGGAAGTGGCCTGACGCAATGAAAACAGTGCTTTGCTACGGAGACAGCCTGACCTGGGGATATGACCCGGTGGAGCGCGGCCGGCATGATCTGGCCGACCGTTGGCCTTCGGCGCTGGCAGCCGCCCTTGGCGAGGGCGTCCACGTCATCGCAGACGGGCTCAACGGCCGCACCACGGCGTTCGACGACTACACCGCCGATTGCGACCGCAACGGCGTGCGCACCCTGCCGACCGCTCTGCATGCGCATGCGCCGCTCGATCTGGTCGTTCTCATGCTCGGCTCCAACGACATGAAGCCGATGCTGGCGGGCACGGCAATCGCCGCGGCCAAGGGCATGCGGCGGCTGGTGGAGCTGGTGCAGACCCACAGCTGGCCGATGCCTTACGAGACGCCGCAGGTGCTGGTGGTCTCGCCGCCGCCGCTGGTGCCCACGGCCGATCCGGATTTCGCCGCCATGTTCGCCGGAGGCGTGCCGGAAGCCGACATGCTGGCCTCCTTCTATGCCGATCTCGCCGACGAGACCGGGGCTGCCTTTTTCGATGCGGGCTCGGTGGCCAGATGTTCGGCCATCGACGGTGTGCACCTCGACGCGGAGAACACGCGCGCCATCGGTCGCGGCATCGCGCCGGTGGCGAGGTTGCTGCTGGGGCTTTAGTCTGCAGGATTGACCAGGGTCAAGGAGGAGGAACGGAGGAGGGGGCATAGAGGGGCATCAACCAACCAACAGGAGATGCACCATGTCCAACACACCGCACGAACTGGCGGAGGAATTCCCGGAACACGTCGACACGATGCATCAGCTGAAAACGGAGAACGCGCATTTCGCGCGCCTGTTTGATGCCTATCACGAGACCAACCGGGCCATCCACCGCGCCGAAACCGATGTCGAGCCGACCGACGACTTCCACATGGAGGAACTGCGCAAGCAGCGTCTGTTGCTCAAGGATGAAATCTACGGGATGCTGACGGCCTAGGGCCCGATACGCGCCCCGTGACCATGGCAGGGCGGACCAACCGTCCGCCCTGACTGAAAGGAGACGAGGCGTGGCTTCCAATTACGACGTGATCATCATCGGTTCCGGCCCCGGCGGCTACATCGCCGCCATCCGCGCGGCCCAGCTGGGCCTGAAAACCGCCATTGTCGAGCGCGAGCATCTGGCCGGCATCTGCTCCAACTGGGGCTGCATCCCGACCAAGGCGCTCTTGCGCTCCGCTGAAATCCTCCATTACGCCCAGCACCCCGAAGCCTATGGCATCAGGATCGACGGCAAGGCGACGCCGGATCTGGCGGCCATCGTCAAACGCTCGCGCGGCATTGCCGAGCGCATGAACGGCGGCGTCGGCTTCCTGATGAAGAAGAACAAGGTCGACATCATCTGGGGCGAGGCGAAACTCACCAAGCCGGGTGAGATCGTCGTCTCCAAGACCACCAAGAAGATCGTCGAGCCGCAGGGCCCGATCCCCAAGACCACGCTGGGCGAGGGCACCTACACCGCCAAGCACATCATTGTCGCCACCGGCGCCCGGCCGCGCGCCATTCCCGGCATCGAGCCCGACGGCAAGCTGATCTGGACCTATTTCGAGGCAATGAAGCCCGCCGAGATGCCGAAATCGCTGCTGGTCATGGGCTCGGGCGCCATCGGCATCGAATTCGCCTCCTTCTACCGCACCATGGGCGTCGAGGTCACCGTCGTCGAGCTGATGAGCCGGGTCATGCCGGTCGAGGACGCCGAGATCTCCGCCTTCGCCAAAAAACAGTTCGAAAAGCAGGGCATGAAGATCATCCTCGAGGCCAAGGTGGCGAAGGTCGAGAAATCCGCCAATTCGGTCACCGCCCATATCGAGATGAAGGACGGCAAGATCGAGAAGATCACCGCCGACCGGATGATCTCCGCCGTCGGAGTGCAGGCCAATATCGAGAACATCGGGCTTGAGGCCATCGGCGTGAAGACCGACCGCGGCTTCATCGCCATCGACGGCTACGGCAAGACCAATGTCGCCGGCATCTACGCCATCGGCGATGTCGCCGGCCCGCCGCTGCTCGCCCACAAGGCCGAGCACGAGGCCGTCATCTGCGTCGAGAAGATCGCCGGCCTGCCCAATGTCCATCCGATGGACAAGAATCTCATTCCGGGCTGCACCTACTGCAACCCGCAGGTGGCAAGCGTCGGTCTGACCGAGGCCAAGGCCAAGGAGCAGGGCCGTGACATCCGCGTCGGACGTTTCCCCTTCGTCGCCAACGGCAAGGCCATCGCGCTCGGCGAGGACCAGGGCATGGTCAAGACCATCTTCGACAAGAAGACCGGGGAACTCATCGGCGCCCACATGGTCGGAGCGGAAGTCACGGAGCTGATCCAGGGCTTCGTCGTCGCCATGAATCTCGAGACCACCGAAGCCGAGCTGATGCACACCATCTTCCCTCATCCGACGCTGTCGGAGATGATGAAGGAAAGCGTGCTCGACGCCTACGGCCAGGCGCTCAACGCGTGAGCCGGGTTCCCGGCAGGTGGCTGCCGCGCACCGTGGCAATGCCGGTGATGGCGGGGGCAGCGTTCGGCGCGCTGGCGGGCCTTGCAGCCATCCGCGGCCGCGGCTCGGTGGACCTGGGGTCGCTACGGCTTGAAGGCCTCGTCGGCGTCCTCGCCGTGACCGCAATCCTGGGCGGGATCGGGCTGCTGCTGGGTCTCATCTTCTGGCTGATCCAGAGGGCGCTCACCGCCGCCGCGGACGGTGGGCGGGGCAGATGAGCCGGGCAATGGCGCCACCCGCATCGCCCGTTCCCGCGCCGGGACTGCATGACCGGGGACAGGCCGAACCCAAAGGTGAAAATCGGGAACTTTTGCGCCGCACGGGCGTTTCAAGTTTGCTAATTTTCACACTTCAGGGAGATCATTATGGATCTGAACGGCGTAGGTTTTCTGGGCGCAATCATTGTCGGCGGCGTGGCCGGTTGGCTGGCGGAACGCTTCATGCGCTCCAACATGGGCCTGCTGATGAACATCATCCTCGGCATTGTCGGCGCAGCGCTGCTCAACTTTCTCCTCGGCGTGCTGGGCATCTACACCGGCACGGGATTGCTGGTGTATCTGATCGTCGGCTTCGTCGGTGCCTGCATTCTCATTGCCTTGGCGCGCGCCATCCGAAGATAGGCGGCACGCCGCAGCCATGCATTATCGGTCGGGCCGCCTTGCAACAGACGGCCTGACTTTCCATGTCGATCCGTCTATACATTGAAAAAGCCGGTCCCACCGTCCGGCCCAATCGACAGGAACGATGATGGTCACCATTCTCGACAGAACCCGCCTTGCTGAGGGCATCGAGCCCAAGCGCGTCCGGCATCCGGAAAAGCAGGCCCGTCCAGACACCGAGATGAAGCGCAAGCCGGAATGGATACGGGTGCGCGCGCCGACATCGAAGGGCTACCAGGAAACCCGGGCCATCGTGAAGGAGAACAATCTCGTCACGGTCTGCGAGGAAGCCGGCTGCCCCAATATAGGCGAGTGCTGGGACAAGAAGCACGCCACCTTCATGATCATGGGCGAGATCTGCACCCGCGCCTGCGCCTTCTGCAACGTCTCGACCGGCAAGCCCAACGCGCTCGATATGCTTGAGCCCGAGAATGTCGCCAAGGCCGTCAAGCAGATGGGGCTGATGCATGTGGTCATCACCTCGGTCGACCGAGACGATCTCGAGGATGGCGGCGCCGAGCATTTCGAAAAGGTGATATGGGCGATCCGGGCCGCATCGCCTCAGACCACCATCGAGATCCTGACGCCGGATTTCCTCCGCAAGCCGGGCGCCCTCGAGCGCGTGGTCGCCGCCAAGCCCGACGTCTTCAACCACAATCTCGAAACCGTGGCCTCGAACTATCTCACCGTGCGTCCCGGCGCCCGCTATTTCCACTCGATGCGGCTGTTGCAGCGGGTCAAGGAACTCGATCCGACGATGTTCACCAAATCGGGAATCATGGTGGGGCTGGGCGAGAAGCGCAACGAAGTGCTGCAGCTGATGGACGATCTGCGTTCGGCGGATGTGGATTTCATGACCATCGGCCAGTATCTCCAGCCCACCCGCAAGCACCACGAGGTGGTCTCCTTCGTCACCCCGGAAGAGTTCAAGAGCTACGAAAAGATCGCCTACACCAAGGGCTTCCTGATGGTGGCGTCGAGCCCGCTGACCCGCTCCTCGCACCATGCCGGCGACGATTTCGCAAGGCTGCAGGCCAACCGTGCCAGGAAGGTGCTGGCTGCGGCGGAGTAGGGATCAGGATCCGGGAGAGATCAGCGCGGTCCAGTTTTCGCGCTGGTGTCTGATCCGGATGATTGTCGCGGAGCCGTCGGCTTGCTCCAGATAGATGATCATGTGAGCGCCGAAAGGATGCACGCGAATCGGCGGCGCGTCTGGTCAGCCGGTACGGCACCGACCTATTCGGCGGCTTTGTGTATCGAGGTCAGGATGCCTTCCATGGTCTCGTCGCCCGCTCCGCTCCGCAGGCCTTCGTCGACCACGGCCTGCAGTTCCGCGATGCGCGACCTGCGCTCCTGATCCTTGCGGATAACGTCGCGGATATAGTCTTCTGCGTCCAGGTAACGTCCGGTGCGTCCCTGCTCCTCGACCCACTGCTTCATGGCGTCGGGCACGGAAATGTTCAGCGTTGCCATCCCCGTCTCCTTTGGCGTGATTTTTGCACCACACGGCGCCCGTGTCAAAACACCGCGACCATCATCCGGTCGCCGTCTAGGTGGCATCTCGCCAATATACCGGCTCCGTCCGCTCGCAGCTTGATCTTCGCCGCCTTGCCGATTAATTGCCTTCCATGCCCAAGTTCGAAACCACCCGTACCGTCTCCCATTCGCCGCGCCAGATGTTCGACCTGGTCGCCGATGTCGAGCGCTATCCGGAGTTCCTGCCGCTGTGCGAGGCGCTGTCGGTCCGCTTGCGCAAGCAGCGCGACGACAAGACGCTGCTCGTCGCCGACATGACGGTGGGGTACAAGGCGATCCGCGAGACCTTTGCCAGCCAGGTCCTGCTGCAGCCCGAAGAACTGGTCATCGACGTCAAATATCTCGACGGCCCGTTCCGCTATCTCGACAATCGCTGGAGCTTCGAGCCGCATGGCGAGGGCGGCTGTGCGGTCAAGTTCTTCATCGACTATGAATTCAAGAGCCGCATGCTCGGCATGGTGATGGGCGGCATGTTCGACCGCGCTTTCCGCATGTTCGCCGAGGCCTTCGAAAAGCGCGCCGACACGATCTATTCGGCTCAGCCGTCGGCCTGACCGGAAAGCTCGAGCCGGCTCAACAACCCGTCGAGCGCCGCGCGCACGGTGGCGGCCCGGATCATGTCGCGGCTCCACTCGGGACTGAATCTGAGTTCCATCACGCTGGTGAGGTCGCCGGGACCGGTGAGGCCCATCCACACCAGCCCCACCGGCTTGCCGGGCGTGCCGCCGCCCGGACCCGCAACGCCGGTGACCGAGACGGCAAAGCTGGCCCGCGACCGCCGCCGCGCGCCGAGCACCATTTCGGAGGCGGTCCGCGCCGAGACCGCGCCGTATTTGCCCAGCGTCTCCTGCCTGACGCCCAGCATGTCCTGCTTGGCCTCGTTGGAATAGGTGACGAAGCCGCGGTCGAACACGTTCGATGAGCCGGCGATGTCGGTGATGGCAGCGGCGATCAGTCCGCCGGTGCAGGATTCGGCCGTGGCGATCATGGCGCCGGCGGCGGTGAATTCGGCGACGATCTGCTCGGCAAGGTCGCGGCAGTCCTCGCGGATGGCCTCCAGGCTGTTCTCGTTGTCATTCATGGCGCTCTCCCGGCTCAGCTTGTCTTCGGCGCGAAGACGACGGTGGCGGTGGCGATCGCGGCGATGCCTTCGTTGCGGCCGACGAAGCCGATCCTCTCATTGGTGGTGGCCTTGACCGAGCAGCGCTCCAGATCCAGTCCGAGAATTTCACTGAGCTGCCGGCGCATGTCCAGCCTGTGCGGGCCGATCTTCGGCGCTTCGGCAATCAGCGATACGTCGGCGTTCATGATCGTGCCGCCGGCCTCGCGAACGATGCGGGCGGCGTGCGCAAGGAAGATCGAGGAGGCAGCACCGCGCCACTGCGGGTCGGACGGCGGGAAATGGTCGCCGATGTCGCCGGCGCCGCAGGTGGCGAGCAACGCGTCGGTCAGCGCATGCAGCGCCACGTCGGCGTCGGAGTGGCCGTCGAGTGTGAGATGGTGCGGAATGCGGACGCCGCACAAAGTCACCTGGTCGCCCGGCACCAGCCGGTGCACGTCGTAGCCGTTGCCTGTGCGCACGTCGGGCAGGGCTGACGCTGAGAATTTCCGGTCGGCCATGGCGATGTCCTCGGCGGTTGTGAGCTTGACATTGGCGGTCGTGCCGGGCGTCAGCGTCACTGCCATGCCGGCCCATTCGGCTATGGCGCAGTCATCGGTGAAATCGCCGACGCCGGCCGCGGCAGCGGCGCGGTGGGCGGCCAGGATGCGCCTGAACTCGAAGCCTTGCGGGGTCTGCGCGCCGTAGAGCCCGGCTCGCGCGACGGTTTCTGTGACCTGGTTGTCTGCGCCGGCGCGTTTGAGCGTGTCGGCGACGGGCACGGCGGGCAGGGCGGCTTCGGCGCCGGCCTGAAGGGCGCCGAGAACGCCATCAATGACCGCATGATCGACGAACGGGCGAACTGCGTCCTGGATCAGCACCCAGCGCGGCCCATGTTCAGACAGCGCGGCGAGGCCGGCGAGGCAGGATTGCTGCCGCGTGGCGCCGCCATGCACGGTGACTACCCGCGAGGCGGAGCCCACATGGCCGAGCGCCTCGGCGAACAGCGCCTCGTCGTCGGGATGAATGACGGCCACCAGCATCCTGCAGCCGCGATGGGCGAGGAACCGCGCCAGCGTGCGCGCGATCACCGGGACACCGCCGATCGTCCGGTACTGTTTCGGCCCCGACGTCGTTGCCGAGCCGGCGCGCTCGCCGCGGCCGGCGGCCACCATCACCACGGCGAAATCGGCTTCAGTCGCCATGCTTTGTCCTCATTTTCGCGCCACGTCGGCCGCTTGTGTAGAAGGTTCATGCGCCTGCGAAAAGACCGTCTCGAAAATAGCTGCGGGCGGCTCCAGATTTGGCTTGGCAACGGGCATCGAACTGGCTAAAAAACGTGCAAACAAGGTCGATGCACGAAACAAATGCAATTTGATTCAAACACACAGGCGGAGCCGATGATGATCGGGCCGGTGGCGATCCGCAACAGGATCTTCCTGGCGCCGATGTCCGGCGTCACCGATCTGCCGTTTCGACAGCTCGCCTGGGAATGCGGCGCCGGCCTGGTGGTGACCGAAATGGTGGCCAGCCGCGAACTGGCCACCGACAACCGCGAATCGTGGGCGCGGTTGCGCTCCGACGGCAT
The DNA here is from genome assembly GCF_003182275.1 of Hoeflea marina. Taxonomy (GTDB): domain Bacteria; phylum Pseudomonadota; class Alphaproteobacteria; order Rhizobiales; family Rhizobiaceae; genus Hoeflea; species Hoeflea marina. Next base: position 643,337 of record NZ_QGTR01000001.1, on the reverse strand, counting down.
TTCCCCGCACATGGTGCAGCTTGCCGGGCGCGAGGCCTACTGGATGGCCGAGGCGGCCAGGATTGCCGAAGGCGAGGGCGCCGCCATCATCGACATCAACATGGGCTGTCCCGCCAAGAAGGTGACCGGAGGCTATTCCGGTTCGGCGCTGATGCGCGATCCGGAGCGGGCCCTGTCGCTGATCGAGGCCACGGTCAACGCCGTCTCGGTGCCGGTGACGCTGAAGATGCGGCTCGGCTGGGACGAATCCTCGCTCAATGCCGCCGACATCGCCATCGCCGCGGTCAATGCCGGGGTGCGGATGATCACCGTCCACGGCCGCACCCGCTGCCAGTTCTACACCGGCTCCGCCGACTGGGACGCGATTGCCCGGGTGCGCGAGGTCGTGTCGGTCCCCTTCGTCGCCAACGGCGACATCACCAGCGGCGCCGACGTGGCGGAATGCCTGGCGCGCACCGGCGCCGATGCCGTGATGATCGGCCGCGCGAGCCAGGGCATGCCGTGGCTTTGCGGCGAACTTGCCGGCAGCGAGCTGGCTCCGGCAGCGGGCGCTGCACGTCACAGCATCGCGCTGCGCCACTACGCGATGATGATCGAGCATTACGGCGCCGACATCGGCGTCCGTCATGCCCGCAAGCACCTCGGCTGGTATCTCCAGTCGCTGGCGCCGAAGACGCCGGCGGAGGTCAGGGCCTCGCTGATGCAGAGCCGCGATGCGGGCGAGGTGACCCGCCTGTTTGCCGGTGCGCTGGCCGCGGCCACCGAGCCTTCCTCCGACATGGACACCGCCGCATGACCGAAACCCCCGTCAATCCGCCGCTGACCCTGGCCGAAGGCACCGAGTCCGCGGTGCTCAATGCCATCCAGCACCCGGTCATCATGGTCGACGCCGAAGGCAAGGTCTGCTTTGCCAACTGGGCGGCCGAGGCCTTTTTCGCCGCCAGCGCCGCCCATCTGGCGCGCAGCCCGCTGGAAAACTTCATTCCCTTCGGCAGTCCGCTGCTGCAGCTCATCGAGCAGGTGCGCGGCCGCAGCGCCGCCGTCAACGAATACCGCGTGGATCTGAGTTCGCCGCGACTGGGCAGCGACAAGCTGGTCGACCTCTATGTGGCACCGGTCGCCGGCCAGCCCGGCAATGTCGTGGTGGTGTTCCAGGAGCGCTCGATGGCCGACAAGATCGACCGCCAGCTCACCCATCGCACGGCCGCCCGCTCGGTCACCGGGCTGGCGTCAATGCTGGCGCACGAGATCAAGAACCCGCTGTCGGGCATCCGCGGCGCGGCGCAGCTTCTGGAAATGTCCGTGGGCGACGAGGACCGGTCGCTGGCCCGGCTGATCCGCGACGAGACCGACCGCATCGTCTCGCTGGTCGACCGCATGGAGATCTTCTCCGACGAGCGTCCTGTGGACCGTGTCTCGGTCAACATCCATTCCGTGCTCGACCACGTCAAGGCCATCGCCAAGGCGGGATTCGCCCGCAACATCAAGATCTCCGAGCTCTATGATCCCTCCCTCCCGTCCGTCTATGCCAATCGCGACCAGCTGGTGCAGGTGTTCCTCAATCTGGTCAAGAACGCCGCCGAGTCGGTGGGTGACGATCCCAACGGCGAGATCCTGCTGACTACCGCCTACCGGCCCGGCATTCGCCTCTCGGTGGCGGGCACCCGCGAAAAGGTGTCGCTGCCGCTCGAGTTCTGCGTCCAGGACAACGGGCCGGGCGTGCCGCCGGATCTGGTGCCGCATCTCTTCGACCCGTTCATCACCACCAAGACCAACGGGTCCGGCCTCGGACTGGCGCTGGTGGCCAAGATCGTCGGCGGCCACGGCGGCATCGTCGAATGCGACAGCCAGGCGCGCAAGACCACATTCCGCATCCTGATGCCCGCTTCGCCGGATGCCAAACCCATCAAGCCGCTCGCGGCCGGTAGCAAAAAAGGAGCGGTGTCATGACCAGCGCAACCATTCTCGTCGCCGATGACGACGCCGCAATCCGCACCGTGCTCAACCAGGCGCTGACCCGCGCCGGCTACGAGGTGCGGATCACCTCCAACGCCGCCACCCTGTGGCGCTGGGTTTCTGCGGGCGAGGGCGACCTGGTGATCACCGATGTGGTGATGCCGGACGAGAACGCCTTCGACATGCTGCCGCGCATCCGCCGCGCCCGGCCCGAACTCCCGGTCCTGGTGATGAGCGCCCAGAACACCTTCATGACCGCCATCCGCGCCTCGGAGGGAGGGGCCTACGACTATCTCCCCAAACCCTTCGACCTCACCGAGATGCTCAACATCATCCGCCGGGCGCTGTCGGAGCCGCGCAAGGTGCCCCAATCGGCCGCCGACGAAACCAGCGAAGGCATGCCGCTGGTCGGCCGATCGGCCGCCATGCAGGAGATCTACCGGGTGCTGGCCCGGCTGATGCAGACGGACCTGACGCTGATGATCACCGGCGAATCCGGCACCGGCAAGGAACTGGTGGCACGCGCGCTGCACGACTACGGCAAGCGCCGCAATGGTCCCTTCGTCGCCATCAACATGGCCGCCATTCCCCGCGATCTGATCGAGTCCGAGCTTTTCGGCCACGAAAAGGGCTCGTTCACCGGCGCCCAGAGCAGATCCACCGGCAGGTTCGAGCAGGCGGAGGGCGGGACCCTCTTCCTCGACGAGATCGGCGACATGCCGATGGATGCCCAGACCCGGCTGCTGCGGGTGCTCCAGCAGGGCGAATACACCACCGTCGGCGGCCGCACGCCGATCAAGTCCGATGTCCGCATCGTCGCCGCCTCCAACAAGGATCTCAAGGTGCTGATCAATCAGGGCCTGTTCCGGGAGGATCTCTACTACCGGCTCAACGTGGTCCCGCTCCGGCTGCCGCCGCTGAGGGATCGCGCCGAGGACGTGCCCGATCTGGTGCGCCACTTCGTCCGCCAGGCCGTACGCGAGGGGCTCGACGCCAAGCGCTTCGACACCGAGGCGCTTGACCTGCTCAAGGCCTATCCCTGGCCGGGCAATGTGCGCGAACTGGAAAACGTCGTCCGCCGGGTCATGGCGCTCTATCCCCAGGACGAGATCGCCAGCGACATCATCGACAACGAACTCAGGATCGAATCACCCGAGCCATCGTCGCGCAGCGGAACGTCGGGGAGTCCGACCAGCATCAGCCAGGCGGTCGAGGAAAACATGCGGCGCTACTTTTCCGGTTTCGGCGAGGACCTGCCGCCGCCGGGACTCTACCAGCGCGTGCTCGAGGAGGTCGAGCATCCGCTCATCCTCGCAGCGCTCACCGCAACGCGGGGAAACCAGATCAAGGCAGCGGATCTGCTGGGTCTCAACCGCAACACGCTGCGCAAGAAGATCCGTGAGCTCGGCGTGACTGTCTATCGCTCGCCACGACCGGTCTGAGGCCGCCTGCCTTGACAGTTCGCCTCAAAGCGTTGCATTTTCGCCACATTCTGTTGCATGATCGCAACTGACGAAAACCGACAATCTTTGGAGCGTGACGGCCTCAATGCCAATTGACGCAAATCCGGCTGTGGACGACCTGGGTGATCCGTCCGTGCTGACGGAAAGCATCAGCAGCCGGAATCGGTTCGCGCTGCCGGGAATCGCGCTGGTGGCATGCGCCTTTGTCAGCGCCCTGGTGTCCTTCGCCATCCTGCTCGGGCTGACCCCGGTCATTCCCGACGATGCGGTGGTGCTGTCGGCCGTCGGCGTCAATCTGGTCTTCGTGCTGGGGCTGCTCACACTGGTGTTCCTGGAATTCCGGCGCTTGCACAATGCGCGCAAGCGCGGCAAGGCCGCCGCCCGGCTGCACATCCGCATCGTGGCGCTGTTCTCGATCGTCGCCATCATGCCGGCCATTCTCGTCGCCATCGTCGCCTCCGTGACGCTCGATGTCGGGCTGGACCGCTGGTTCTCGCTTCGCACCAAGGCCATCGTCAATTCGTCGCTCTCGGTGGCCGAGGCCTATGTGCTGGAGAATGCCCGCTTCCTGCAGGGCCAGACCGTGTCGATGGCGAACGATCTCGACAACGCCCGCACCCTCTACAGCCTCGACCGCACGGGGTTCACCAACTTCCTCACCCGGCAGGCGGTCGGCCGCGGCCTGCTCGGCGCATTCCTGGTGCGGGCCGACGGCAGCGTGATCCTCAATGCGGACATTCCCACCGAACGGCCGCTGCCGGCGATTCCCGCCGACGCGCTCCGGGATGCCTCCAACGGCAAGCCGACTCTGATTCCGCCCGGCGTCACCAATCTGGTCGGTGCGGTGATCCCGCTGCAGGACATCCCGAATGCCTTTCTCTACACGGTCCGCGTGGTCGATCCCGAGGTGATGCGGTCGATGCGGCTGATGGAGGATGCGACCAAGGAGTACCAGACGCTGGAGCAGGGGCGGGCGCCGCTGCAGCTCGCCTTCGGGATTCTCTACATAGGGTTCGCGCTGATCGTGCTGCTTGCAGCCATCTGGACCGCCATCGCGGTCGCCGACCGGCTCGTGCGTCCGATCAGGATCCTGATCAACGCGTCGGACCGGGTGGCGCAGGGCAACCTTGATATCGCAGTCCCCGTGCATGCGTCGGACGGCGACGTCGGGTCGCTCGCCAAGACCTTCAACAACATGATCGTCCAGATCCGCACCCAGCGTGACGAAATCCTGTCGGCGAAGGACCAGATCGACGACCGACGCCGCTTCACCGAGGCGGTGCTCTCGGGCGTGTCCGCCGGGGTGGTCGGTATAGACCACCACGCCCGGGTCACCATTGCCAACCGCTCCGCCTCCGCCATCCTGACCGACGCCGCGCAGGAGATCATCGGCGAACCGTTCTGCGAGATTGCGCCGGAATTCACCACCGTCATCGCCGAGGCAGCAATGCGCCCGCGCAGCGACACACGCTCGCAGATCATTCTCAAGCGCGGCGGCAAGGAGCGGACGCTCGACGTCAAGGTCACGCGCGAGGAGACCCATGACGGGCACGAATCCTTCGTCGTCACCATCGACGACATCACCGACCTGCTGATCGCCCAGCGCTCGACGGCCTGGGCCGACGTGGCCCGCCGCATCGCCCACGAGATCAAGAATCCGCTCACGCCGATCCAGCTCTCCGCCGAGCGGATCCGGCGCCGCTACGGCAAGCAGATTCCCGACAACGACCGCGAAGTCTTCGACCAGTGCACCGACACCATCATCCGCCAGGTCGAGGACATCGGCCGCATGGTCGACGAATTCTCCTCCTTTGCCCGCGTGCCCAAGCCCGTGAAGGTGCGCTGCGACCTGCGCGACATCCTGAAGGATGCGGTCTTCCTGCGCGAGGTCGGGCGACAGGACATCGAGTTCGTGCGCGAATTCGGTGAGACGCCGCTGGAAGGCCACTACGATCCGCGCATGCTCGGCCAGGCGTTCGGCAACCTGATCAAGAACGCCACCGAAGCCATCGATTCGGTAACGCCCGGCGACGACCGCGACGGCAAGCGGATCACCATCAGGGCAGGGGCGTCGCCGGACGGACACGACCATGTCATCGACATCATCGACAACGGCCGCGGTCTGCCGGCGGAGAACCGTCACAGGCTGCTCGAGCCCTACATGACCATGCGCGAGAAGGGCACCGGACTGGGACTGGCCATCGTCAAGAAGATCATCGACGACCACGGCGGCGTCCTGCAACTGCGCGACGCGCCGGCCGACATTGACGGCGGCCGTGGCGCCATGATCAGCGTCAGGCTGCCGTTGCAGCCTGTCGAGAATTCGACCGAAAACCTGGAAGCGAAGGAGCCGGTCAATGGCATCTGATATTCTCGTCGTCGACGACGAAAAGGACATCCGCGACATCATCTCCGGCATCCTCTCGGATGAAGGCCATGAAACGCGCACCGCCCATGACAGCGACAGCGCGCTGCAGGCAATCTCCGATCGCGTGCCGCGGCTGGTCTTCCTCGACATCTGGATGCAGGGCAGCCGCCTTGACGGTCTCGCCCTGCTCGATGAGATCAAGTCGCGATACCCGGAACTGCCGGTGGTGATGATATCCGGCCACGGCAACATCGAGACCGCCGTCTCGGCCATACGCCGCGGCGCCTACGACTTCATCGAGAAGCCGTTCAAGGCGGACCGGCTGGTGCTGATCGCCGAGCGGGCGCTGGAAACCTCCAACCTCAAGCGCGAGGTCAGCGACCTGAAGCGCCGCTCCGGCGATCCGGTCGAACTCATCGGGACATCGGTCGCCGTGTCGCAGCTCAAGCAGGTCATCGAGAAGGTGGCGCCGACCAACAGCCGGGTGATGATCCTCGGTCCATCCGGCTGCGGCAAGGAACTCGTGGCGCGGCTGATCCACCGCAAGAGCAGTCGGGCCGGAGGTCCGTTCGTGGTGCTCAATGCGGCAGCCATCACGCCCGAGCGCATGGAAGTCGCCCTGTTCGGCACCGAGAGCACATCGAGCCATGAGCGCAAGGTCGGCGCGCTCGAGGAGGCGCATGGCGGCATCCTCTATCTCGACGAGGTGGCAGACATGCCGCGCGGCACCCAGAGCAAGATTCTCAGGGTGCTCGTCGACCAGCAGTTCGAGAGGGTCGGCGGGACCAAGCGGGTCAAGGTGGATGTCCGCATCATCTCGTCGACGGCGATAAACCTGGAGGATCTGATCTCGGCGGGCGACTTCCGCGAGGATCTCTACCACCGGCTGGCGGTGGTGCCGGTCAAGGTGCCGTCGCTGATGGAGCGGCGCGAGGACATTCCGTTCCTGGTCGACACCTTCATGCGCCAGATTTCCGAGCAGGCCGGCATCCGCAACCGCCGCATCGGGGAGGACGCGCTCGCCGTCATCCAGGCCCACACCTGGCCCGGAAACATCCGCCAGCTTCGCAACTACATGGAACGGCTGATGATTCTCGCCCGCACCGACGGTCCTGATTCGATCATCAGCGCCGACATGCTGCCCGATGACGTTTCCGACATGCTGCCCAAGACCGGTGCCGGAGATTCCAATCTGATCATGACCATCCCGCTGCGCGAGGCGCGGGAAATGTTCGAGCGCGATTATCTGATTGCCCAGATCAACCGGTTCGGCGGCAACATCTCGAGGACGGCCGAATTTGTCGGCATGGAACGCTCCGCTTTGCATCGCAAATTGAAATCGCTCGGCGTATAAGCGCCTGACGCACTCAAGGGGACGGGGCAGCCATGCCGCCGCCCCAGGCCGGGGACAGGGATGAAAGTCATTATTTGCGGCGCAGGCCGCGTCGGTTACGGGATCGCCGAGAAGCTGGCTGCCGAGGAGAACGATGTGTCGGTGATCGACACTTCGGCGGTGCTGGTGCAGGGCATCCGCGACACGCTCGATGTCCGCGGCTATGTCGGCCACGGCGCCCAACCGGACGTGCTGGCCGCCGCCGGTGCCGAACAGGCCGACATGATCATCGCCGTCACGCTCTATGACGAGGTCAACATGGTCGCCTGCCAGGTGGCCCATTCGCTGTTCAACGTCCCCACCAAGATCGCCCGCATCCGCGCCCAGTCCTATCTCAGACCGCACTGGGCCGACCTGTTCTCGCGCGACCACATGCCCATCGACGTCATCATTTCGCCCGAGGTCGAGGTCGGCGAGATGGTGCTGCGCCGCATCGCGCTGCCGGGCGCGACCGACGTGGTCCGCTTTGCCGACGACAAGGTGGCGATGGTGGCCATCGAATGCCTGGAAGACTGTCCGGTGGTCAACACGCCGCTCGAGCAACTGAGCGAGCTGTTCCCCGACCTGATGGCCACAGTGGTCGGCATCTGGCGCGACGAGAAGCTGTTCGTGCCGCATTCCTCCGACCAGCTGTCCACCGGGGACCTCGCCTATGTGATCTGCGAACACGACCATGTGCGCCGGACGCTGAGCCTGTTCGGCCATGAGGAGCAGGAGGCCGGCCGCATCGTCATCGCCGGCGGCGGCAATATCGGCTATTATGTCGCCAGCGTCATCGAGGAACGGCAACCGCGCACCCGGGTCAAGATCATCGAGAACCACCGCGGCAGGGCTGTCGAGATCGCAGACTCGCTCAAGCGCACGGTCATCATCAACGGCTCGTCTCTCGACCAGGACATCCTCGTCGAGGCCGATATCCAGGATGCGGACCTGATGGTCGCGCTGACCAATGACGACCAGGTCAACATCCTCTCCTCGGTCATGGCCAAGCGCCTGGGATGCAAGGCCAATCTGGTGCTGATCAACAATCCGTCCTATCAGAGCTTCACCAAGACCATGGGCATCGACGCCCACATCAATCCGCGTGCGGTGACCATTTCGCGGATTCTCCAGCATGTCCGCCGGGGTCGCATCCGCTCGGTCTACAGCGTGCAGAAGGGGGCCGCGGAAGTCATCGAGGCCGAGGCGCTGGAAACCTCGCCGCTGGTCGGAAAGCCGCTGCGCGAACTCGACCTGCCGAAGGGGGTGCGCATCGGCGCCGTCTATCGCGACAAGCAGGTGCTGCGGCCGGACGGCGACACCCGGATCAAGGCCAAGGACCGGGTGGTGATGTTCGCCTCGCTCGACGCCGTGCGCCATGTCGAGCAGATGTTCCGCGTCAGCCTCGAATTCTTCTGACCGGGCGAGTGCCGCCGCGTCCCACCGGACCGGACGGCCTGCCTGTCTGTGAGGGCATGCATTTGCACAAACGCAATTGCCTGTTTACAATTGCAGAAATGAGTGGTCAGCTATTTCCGATCCCGGATAGGCGACGAGAATCGCGGCGCCGGCAGCCGGAATCAAATTCCATCCGATGGTTGTCGTTGCGATAGGCCGAGATGCCTGTTAGGGATGGTTTGCGACGTGTGTCCTGGCGACTTTCGCGTCAGGTGAATGGCAACGTGTCCCGTTTGACGGGCAATAAGAAGACGGAAAGACAGGCGCAATGGCGGAGCGTTCACAGAATTTGCAGGACCTGTTTCTGAACACGGTTCGCAAGCAGAAGATATCCTTGACCATCTTTCTGATCAACGGCGTCAAACTGACCGGCGTCGTCACCTCGTTTGACAATTTCTGCGTGCTGCTGCGCCGCGATGGCCATTCCCAGCTTGTCTACAAGCATGCGATTTCGACCATCATGCCGAGCCAGCCCGTGCAGATGTTCGAAAACGAGGACGCGCCGAGCGCGGAATAACAGGACAACGCACATAGAAACCGTACATAGCTCTGGAAATTTCAACGACCCGGATTCCAAGTCCGTCGTCACGCGCGCCATCGTTCTGATTCCGGCCATGCGCACGCGCAATGCCGCGCCGGGAAGCGGCCCGGAGGGCGGCAATGTGGTCAAGCGGCCCGACGCCCACCGCATGGGCGAGGCCATCGGCCTGGCGGGCGCCATCGAGCTCGAGGTCGCAGAGGCGCTGATCGTGCCGATCTCGGCGCCGCGGCCCTCGACCCTGTTCGGCAAGGGCAAGATGCTGGAGATCAAGGCGCTCATCGATGCAAGCGAGTCGGAGCTCGTCATCGTCGACCATCCGCTCACCCCGGTTCAGCAGCGCAATCTGGAGGAACAGTGGAAGGTGAAGGTCATCGACCGCACCGGTCTGATCCTCGAAATCTTCGGCCGCCGCGCCTCCACCAAGGAAGGCGTGCTGCAGGTCGAACTTGCCCATCTCAATTACCAGAAAGGCCGGCTGGTGCGCAGCTGGACCCACCTTGAACGCCAGCGCGGCGGCGGCGGCTTCATGGGCGGTCCCGGCGAAACCCAGATCGAGGCCGACCGGCGCCTGCTGCAGGAACGCATCATCAAGCTCGAGCGCGAGCTCGAGCAGGTCCGCCGCACACGCCAGCTGCACCGCGCCAAGCGCAAGAAGGTGCCGCACCCCATCGTGGCGCTGGTGGGCTACACCAATGCCGGCAAATCGACGCTGTTCAACCGCGTCACCGGCGCCGAGGTGCTGGCCGAGGACATGCTGTTTGCCACGCTCGATCCGACGCTCAGGCGCATGAAGCTGCCGCACGGCAACACGGTGATCCTGTCGGACACGGTGGGATTCATCTCCAACCTGCCGACCCATCTGGTCGCGGCCTTCCGCGCGACGCTCGAAGAGGTGGTGGAAGCCGACCTGATCCTGCATGTGCGCGACATGTCCGACCCGGACCGCGCGTCGCAGGCCGGCGACGTCGAGGCGATCCTGAAGAGCCTCGGGCTGAGCGAAGGCGACGGCCGCAAACTGATCGAGGTCTGGAACAAGATCGACCTGCTGCCCGAGGAGGCGGCGGAGGATCTCAAGGCGAAGGCCGAGAACTCCGAGAACGCCATTGCGGTCTCGTCGGTCACCGGCGAGGGGATCGACGTGCTGCTCACGCGCATCGAGGCGATCGTCTCAGGCAAGCTCATTGCCCGCCAGGTGCGCGTCGGTCCGAGCCAGATGAAGCTCGTGCCGTGGATCTACCAGCGCGGACGCGTCAGCGGACGCGAGGACATGGAAGACGGCTCGGTGATGATCGAGGCGGAATTCACCCACGCCGATTCCGAGGAGCTCGACCGCCGAATGGGCAACGGCCCGAAGCCTGCGGACGACTGGGAAGAGTGAGGGCGGGGACGGGCTGGCGCCGGCCCATTCTCCCCCCTTGCGGGGGAGATGTCGGCGCCAGCCGACAGAGGGGGTAAGCCGCCACGCACGCAGCCCATCGGTCGAGCGGCGGTATGCCCCCCTCTGTCACCTTCGGTGACATCTCCCCCGCAAGGGGGAGAGTGGTGCGCGCGGCAGCTTCAATTTCGGCGTCGCTATTCGTTCATCTTCGCCGCCTGCCACAGCGCTTCCATCTCATCCAGCGTTGCCTCACCGGGCGTCTTGCCCACCTTCACCAGTCCGACCTCGACCTCAGCGAAGCGGCGGCGGAATTTGGTGTTGGTGGCGCGCAGAGCCATTTCAGGGTCGGCCTTGAGGTGACGGGCGAGATTGGCGACGGCGAAGATGACGTCGCCCAATTCCTCTTTGGCGTGGGCGTCGTCGCCGGCGGCGATGGCCTGGCGCAACTCGCCGATCTCCTCCTCGATCTTGTCGAGCACCGGGCCGGCGGCGCCCCAGTCGAAGCCGACGCGGCTGGCCGCCTCCTGCAGCTTCAGCGCCTCCATCAATGCGGGGAAGGCGCGCGGCACGGAATCGAGCTGGCCGGAGGGTTCCGCCGTCGAAAGCCCTCTGGCGGCACGACGCTCGGCGCGCTCGCGCTTCTCCTCCGCCTTGATCAGCGCCCACTGGTGCTTGACCGCTTCCGGCGTATCGGCGTGCGTGCGGGCGAAGACATGCGGATGGCGGCGGATCATCTTGGTGGTGATGGCGTCGACCACGTCGCCGAAGGAGAAGGCGCCTGCCTCCTCCGCCATCCGGGCGTGGAAGACCACCTGCAAGAGCAGGTCGCCTAGCTCGTCGCGGAGGTCGTCGAGGTCGTCGCGCTCGATGGCGTCGGCCACCTCATAGGCCTCCTCGATGGTGTAGGGCTTGATCGAGGCGAAATCCTGCCTGATGTCCCAGGGGCAGCCGGTGTCGGGGTCGCGAAGCGCGGCCATGATTTCGAGAAGGCGGGTGATGTCGCGCGATGGGGTCATGGCCCAAGCCTACTCCGCCGCGACGCGTGCGGCGAGGCGCGGGCGGCCGCCGCGGCGATTGTCCACAGGCTTGTGGAGCGTCACCTGTGACGGAGCAGATCCGGCGGCGGTCTTGCGGATCCGGCCGACATAAACGCAGCGGGCCGGACAGACGATCGCCGACGCCTCAGCTCAGCGGAATGGCGTTGTCCGACTTGCCCGCCTGGTAGATGGCGGAGAGTTCGGAGTAGCGGTCGCGAATGCGGCCGGCCTGCTCGATGAGCGGCGCCGCCTCCGCGTCGGGCAGGGCGGCGATGAGCCCGAACAGGCCCCTGGCGCTCCAGAAGGCGTTGTCGTGGCGGTAGCCGCCGGGCTCCAGCCCGAAGACTTCCTTGAGAATCCTGAGGTCGTGCGGAATGGCAAAACTGTCGCGCGAATCCTCGTGGCTGAAGAAATAGAAGAAATTGTCGAAACCCGCCCAGGTGATCGCCGACATGCACATGGTGCAGGGCTCGTGAGTGGAGAGAAAGATGAGATCCCGCGTGTCGGGGCGATCTTTCTTCTCGTAGAAGCGCTTGAGGGCGTGGACCTCGCCGTGCCAGAGCGGATTTTCCTGTTCGTTGTTGGTTTCGGCCAGCACCAGCGACAGATCCGACTTGTCGAGAATGGCGGCGCCAAACACCTTGTTGCCTTGGCCCACCCCGATTGTGGTCAGCGGCAGGATGTCCTGCTCGATGACGTCGAGGAAACGGGCGGCTTGGCGGGCGTCGGGCTGGGGCACGTTGGGATCCTTCGGTTTTGCTCAAGGTAGTTCCGCGGCCGGCGGCTGTAAATGCGCGCCGGCACAGCCGGGCGGTTCTATCTGTGTAATGGCGCCCCCGCGCAAACTGTTTCCGGATCCCGCCGCCGCCGGTCACCAAGCCGGTTTCACATTCTCCGTTTGCCGCCGCTTTGAGGAAAACAATATCCGACCCGGGCTTTCGGCAAATATCTGTTCCTTCAAAGTTTGCGCCGCAGCCTCGACAATGGCCACCAGACTGGAAAGGCAGGACTCGATGCGACAGCCGACTTCAAAACTGACCACATTTCCTGCCTTTTTCAAGGTCGGGGGGCGCAAGGTCGCTGTGTTCGGCAACGGCGCCGAAGCGGCAGCCAAGGCGCGGCTTGTCGCCAATACCTCGGCCGAGATCCATGTCTATGCCGATCAGCCGGAAGCCGAACTCATCGAAGCTGTTCGCAAGCACGATCTGCTGCTTGTCCGCTCCGCGTTCGCCGACGCGCATCTCGATGATGCGGTGATGGTGTTTGCCGCCACCGGCGACGCCGCGACCGACCGCGCCATCGTGGCGGCGGCGCGCGTGCGCAGGATTCCGGCCAATGCCGTCGACCAGCCCGACGAATGCGATTTCTTCACTCCGGCGCTGGTCAACCGCGCCCCCGTCGCCGTCGCCATCGGCACCGAGGGGGCAGGGCCGGTGCTGGCGCAGATGATCCGCGCCCGCGTCGACCAGATGCTCTCGCCCTCGCTCGGCACGCTGGCATCGCTCGCCGCCAGCTATCGCGGGGCCGTCGACAGGCTGTTGCCGCGCGGAGTCGCCCGGCGCATCTTCTGGCGCCGCTTCTTCGAGGCGGATGTCGCCAGCCACGTCGCCAGCGGCGATCTCACCCAGGCCCGCCGCGCCGCCACCCGCATGCTGCGCGGCCGCGAGCCGGTGCCCGGCCATGTCTGGCTGGTGGGTGCCGGTCCGGGTGCAGAGGACCTGCTGACGCTGCGGGCCCAGCGCGCAATGATGGAAGCCGACGCCATCGTCCATGACGCGCTGGTGACCGAGGAAATCGTCAACATGGGCCGCCGCGACGCCGAACGCTTTGCCGTCGGCAAGCGCAAGGGCTGCCACTCCAAGAGCCAGAAGGAGATTGATGCGCTGCTGGTAAAGCTCGCCGGCGAAGGCAAGCGCGTCGTCCGCCTGAAGTCGGGCGATCCGCTGATCTTCGGCCGCGCCGCCGAGGAAATGTCGGCCCTGCGCGACGCCGGCATCTCGTTCGAGATCGTGCCGGGTATCACCTCTGCCTTTGCCGCCGCCGCCGATTTCCAGCTGCCGCTGACCCTGCGCGGCGTGGCCTCCTCGCTGGTGTTCACCACCGGCCATGACCTGACCGGCGCGACGCTGCCCGACTGGGCGAAGCTTGCCGTCTCCGGCGCCACCATCGCCATCTATATGGGCCGCAGCGTCGCCGCCACCGTCGCCCATCGCCTGATCGAGGCCGGGCTCGGCGTCGAGACCACGGTTGCCGTGGTCGAGAACGCGTCCCGCGACGGGCGCCGCCTGTTCCATGGCACGCTGGCAGACCTGCCGCTGCTTGAGGCCGCCGACGAGCTGACCGGCCCCGTCATGGTGCTGATCGGCGACGCCGTCGCCGATGCCGAACTTGCCCATTCCACCCCGCTTGCGCAGGCCTTTGCCGCCAGGCAGACCATTGCCGCCTGAGGAGTTCGAGATGACAGCCAAAGTACTGACCGCCAACCGCCTCACCGATGGCATTTCCGTCTGGCTGAGCGCCTCCGGCAACTGGGAGACCCGGCTTTCGGAGAGCTTTGTCGCCCGCCATGACGAGGCCGTGGCCGCTCTGGTCGCCGCCGGCGACAAGGCGCTGGCCGACAACCGCGTCGTCGATGTCAATATCATCGATGTCGAGGAGACCGCCACCGGCATCCGCGCCCTTCGCCTGCGCGAGCGCATCCGTGCCGACGGCCCTTCGATCGATTACGCGCCTGCCCATTCTGTTGCGTCCTCCCGGGCGGCTTGAGGTTTCCATGTACCGCTATGATGAATTCGACCATGATTTCGTTCGCGACCGCGTCGCCCAGTTCACCGACCAGGTGGAGCGGCGGCTCAAGGGCGATATTTCCGAGGATGCCTTCAAGCCGCTCCGGCTGATGAACGGCGTCTATCTGCAGTTGCATGCCTACATGCTGCGCGTCGCCGTGCCCTATGGCACGCTGTCGTCGCGGCAGATGCGCAAGCTCGCCCATATCGCGCGCACCTATGACCGCGGCTATGGCCACTTCACCACGCGGCAGAACATCCAGTACAACTGGCCGAAGCTGTCCGACATCCCGGCGATCCTGAGCGAGCTCGCCGAAGTCGAGATGCATGCCATCCAGACCTCGGGCAACTGCATCCGCAATGTGACGGCCGATCATTTCGCAGGCGCCGCCGCCGACGAGGTGGCCGATCCGCGCCCCTACGCCGAGATTCTCAGGCAGTGGTCCTCGGTGCATCCGGAATTCTCCTTCCTGCCGCGCAAGTTCAAGATCGCCATCACCGCGGCCGAGCGCGACCGCGCGGCCATCCAGGTGCACGACATCGGCCTGCAGCTGAAGCGCAACGAGGCCGGCGAGACCGGCTTTGCGGTCTATGTCGGCGGCGGGCAGGGGCGCACCCCGATGGTCGCGAAGCTCCTCAACCCGTTCCTGCCGGAAGAGCATCTGCTGTCCTATGTGACGGCGATCATGCGCGTCTACAATCTGCATGGCCGGCGCGACAACAAGTACAAGGCGCGCATCAAGATCCTGGTTCACGAGACCGGCATCGACAACCTCGCCGCCCAGGTCGAGGCCGAATGGGAGCATCTGCGCGCCGGAGAACTGAAGCTGCCCGACGCTGACATCGCCGCCATCACCAGCTATTTCGCGCCGCCCGAGCTCAGCGACCGCGCCGAGGGCTGGGCGCAGCTCGCCGCCTGGAAGAGGACCGACGAGGAGTTCTCCGGCTGGGTCGGCCGCAATGTCGCGCCGCACCGCCACCCCGACTACGCCATGGTGACGATCTCCTTGAAGCCGATCGGCGGCATTCCCGGCGACGCCTCGGCCGACCAGATGGACGCGGTGGCGGCCCTTGCCGACGAATTCGGCTTCGGGGAGATCCGCGTCACCCATGAGCAGAACCTGGTGCTGCCGCATGTGGCGCTGGCCGATCTCGAGCCGCTGTGGCGCGGGCTCAAGGCAGAGGGGCTGGAGACGGCCAATTCCGGCCTGATCACCGACATCATCGCCTGCCCGGGTCTCGATTATTGCGCGCTGGCCAATGCCCGCTCGATTCCGGTCGCCCAGGAAATCTCCAACCGCTTCGCAGACGCGAGGCGCCAGGAGGAGATCGGCGAACTGAAGATCAAGATCTCCGGCTGCATCAACGCCTGCGGCCACCACCATGTCGGCCATATCGGCATTCTCGGCGTCGAGAAGAAGGGCGCCGAGCTCTACCAGATCACGCTTGGCGGCTCGGCCGACGAGAACACCTCGATCGGGGAGATCATCGGCCGAGGCTTCGAGCCGGAGCGGCTGACCGACGCCATCGAGGTGATCGTCGACACCTATCTCGCCGAGCGCACCGGACGAGAGGAGCCGTTCATCGACTGCTACCGACGTGTGGGCGCAGCCCCGTTCAAGCTGGCGCTTTATGGCGGCAGCGAAGTCGAAGCCGCCTGAGCAAAGGACCATCATGACCCGCATCTGGACCACCTCCGGTTTCCTTGACAACGACCCCTGGGACCTCAGCACCGACGGCAGCGGCGAGGGCGCCAGGGTGCTGTCGCTCGACGAGGCGCTGGAACTCGCCGCCGGCAGCAACGAGCCGATCGCCGTCCGTATCGAACCCGCCGATGACGTGACGCGGCTCGCCCCGGTCGTCGACCGCGTCGTTTTCGTTGCGGTGAATTTCCCGGCCTTCAGCGACGGCCGGGCTTTCTCGCATGCGAGTCTTCTGCGCGATCGGCTTGGCTACACCGGCGAGATCCGCGCCATTGGCGGCGTGCTGCTCGACCAGGTGCCGTTCATGCTGCGCGTCGGCATCGATAGCGTCGCCACCAGCCATGGACCGACCATCGAACGGTTGGCTGAAAACAATCTTCCCGGCATAAAGCTGCATTATCAACCGGCTGCAGCGGAATCCTCACCTGTTGCAGGATATTCGTGGAGGCGCAGATCCGCGCCCTGATCGAGACCATCCACCTCTCCCGGCCAATGCCGGCTTCCCGACGTCAAGCGAAGGCAGACCTATGCAGATCCATGTGACAGACCGCCAGGGCAAGCGCCACAGCCTGGAAGCCCTGGAAGGCTTCCGGGTGATGGAGATCATTCGCGACTGGGATCTCGACATCAAGGCCGAATGCGGCGGCGCCTGCGCCTGCGCCACCTGCCATGTCTATGTCAGCGAGGAATGGGCGCACAAGCTGGCGGCGATGCGCGATGAGGAAGAGGACATGCTCGACAGCGCGTTCTCGGTGGAGACGAATTCGCGCCTGTCCTGCCAGATCCTGATGACGGAGGAACTCGACGGGCTGGAAATCGAACTCGCGCCCGGCACCGAAAAAGACCGCGTCGCCGCCTGATCGGCTGCCGGACCCGGCTTCAGCCAAACCGGCCTCAGGTGACCCGGCCGCGCAGCCGGTATTCCGACCGGTCCCAGAGCCTGCCGTCCATCACCTCCGCCAGGATCGCCGCCGCGCTTTTCACATCCTCGGGCCGGACATAAAGCGGTGCGAAGCCGAAGCGCAGCACGTCGGGCGCCCGGAAATCTCCGATCACGCCGCGGGCGACCAGCGCCTGCATGATGGCAAACCCTTCCTCGTGCCGGAACGACACCTGGCTGCCGCGGGCCTGCGCATCGCGCGGCGAGGCGAGCGTCAGCGCCGGGCAGGCGGCCTCAACTTCCGCGATGAACAGTTCGGTGAGCAGAATCGAGCGGGCGCGGACACGCGCCAAGTCGATGCCGTCCCAGACATCGAGCGCCGCGTCCAGCGCCTCCAGCGACAGCACCGGTGGCGTTCCCACACGCATCCGGTCGATGCCCGGGGCGGGGCGATAGTCGGGATCGAAGGCGAAGGGCGCGGCGTGGCCGATCCAGCCCGACAGGAGCGGCGCGATTCCGTCCTGGTGTCGCGGCGCCACATAGACGAAGGCCGGCGCGCCCGGACCGCCATTGAGGTACTTGTAGCCGCAGCCGACGGCGAAATCGACCCCGGTGCCGGCGAGGTCCACTTCGAGCGCTCCGGCTGAATGGGCGAGGTCCCATATCACCAGCGCGCCGGCATCGTGCGCGGCGCCGGTGATCGCCCTCATGTCGTGACGGCGACCCGTCCGGTAATCGACCTCGGTCAGCATGACCACGGCGACGGTGTCGTCGATCGCGGCCATGACGTCCTCCGGCGCCACGGTCCTGAGCATCCGGCGGCCGGGCAGGCGTGCGGTCAGCCCCTGAGCGATGTAGAGATCGGTGGGGAAGTTGCCGGTGTCCGAAAGCACCACCGAACGTTCTGAGTTGAGATGAATCGCTGCGTCCAGAACCTTGAAAAGATTGATTGATGTCGTGTCTGCCACCATGACGGTTCCGGCGGCCGCGCCGATCAGCCGGCCGATGCGATCTCCGACCTTGCCGCTGAGATCCATCCACCCGGCGTCATTCCATGCGCGGATCAGCATCGCGCCCCATTCCGCCTGGACCGTGCGGGCGACCCGCGCGGCGACGTTGGACGGCAGGGGCCCCAGCGAGTTGCCGTCGAGATAGATGACGCCATCGGGCAGCGCGAACATGGCCCTGGTGCCGGCAAACAGCGCATCGTCATCGGTGGGCGTGGGCATGGTTCTCTCCTGGCGGGCGGCGGGACGGACGGCATTGGTAGCCTCGGCAGACCGGTGCCGCAACCCGCGCTGGCGGTGTCGCTGCCGGTCTTGCCGCTTGCCCGGCGTCGTGCGAGGCTCCTGCATGATCGACAAGCTCGAATATTTCATGGCACTCGCCCGCGAACGGCATTTCGGCCGTGCCGCCACCGAACTGGGCATCACCCAGCCGACGCTGTCGGCGGGGCTCAAGCAGCTCGAGGACCAGCTCGGCGTGGTGCTGGTGCAGCGCGGCTCCCGCTTCCAGGCGCTCACCCCGGAAGGCCAGCGGGTGCTGGAATGGGCCCGGCGCATCGTCGGCGACGCCCGCACGATGCGCGAGGAGATGAAGGCGGCGCGCAAGGGACTGTCCGGTCATGCGCGGCTTGCCGTCATCCCCACCGCACTGTCAAAAGTTACGGCGATGACGGCGGCGTTCTCCGAGAAGCACCCGGCTGTCACGCTGTCGATCATGTCCTGCACGTCGAACGAGGTGTTGTTCCAGCTCGAGAACCTCGAGATCGATGCCGGCATCACCTATCTGGAGAATGAGCCCACCGGCCGCGTCGTTTCGGTGCCGCTCTACGAGGAGCGGTATCAATTGTTCACCACCGCCGGCCAGATGCTCGCCGACCGCGAGACGGTGACCTGGGCCGAGGTCGCCAAACTGCCGCTGTGCCTGCTCACGCCCGACATGCAGAACCGCCGCATCATCAACCAGCATCTCGCCGAAGCCGGCGCGGCCGCCAAGCCGACGCTCGAATCCAACTCGGTGACCGTGCTGTTCTCCCATGTGCGGACGGGCAAATGGGCCTCGATCATGCCGCTGCATCTGGCCGAGACCTTCGGCCTTGCGCCCGAAATCCGCGGCATTCCGATCGTCGAGCCGGATGCCCATCACATGGTGGGGATGGTCGCCGCGCCGCGGGAGCCGCACACCCCGATCGTTTCGGCACTGCTGCACGAGGCACGGATCTTTGCCCGTGACATGAACCCTCGATAGAGATTCCCTATCGGCCGACGAATATGCGCTATTGATTTTCGACTGAAATGCCTGAAATTGTGGCAGTTGTGATGATTGGGAGGATTGTCGATGCTGAACCGAACGGCTGACGCGGACATCGCGTCGCGCGCCGGCGCCATTGTTGAGGGCCACAGGGCGCTCGAAGGGCCGCTGTTGCCGATCCTCCATTCGATCCAGGACGAGTTCGGCTATGTGCCGACCGCGGCGCTGCCGGCGATCGCCGACGGGCTCAATCTGTCGCGCGCCGAGGTTCACGGCGTCGTCAGCTTTTACCACGATTACCGCCAGGAACCCGCCGGCCGCCACGTCATCAAGGTGTGCCGGGCCGAGGCCTGCCAGTCGATGGGCGGCGAGGAGCTTGCCGAAAAGCTGCTGGCGCTGCTGGGTCTCGACTGGCACCAGACCCGCGCCGACGGCGCCGTCACCATCGAGCCTGTCTATTGCCTTGGGCTGTGCGCCTGCGCGCCGTCGGCCATGGTCGACGGCGAAGTGATAGGCCGTCTCGATCATGACGCCATCGCCGAGATCGCCCGGGGAGTGAACGCATGAGCATCAGGATTTTCGTTCCCGGCGATGCCGGCGCCCTCGCGGTCGGCGCCGACAAGGTGGCCGGCGCATTGGTGAGCGAAGCCGCCAAGCGCGGGCTCGACATCGAGATCGTCCGCAACGGCTCGCGCGGCATGTTCTGGCTCGAGCCGATGGTCGAGGTGGAAACGGAAAAGGGCCGCGTCGCCTACGGGCCGGTAAAATCGTCCGATGTGCCGGGCCTGCTTGACGCCGGCCTGACCGATGGCGGCTCCCACGCGCTCAATCTCGGCCTGACCGAGGAGATCGATTTCCTCAAGCGGCAGACGCGGCTGACCTTCGCCCGCTGCGGCATCACCGATCCGCTGTCGCTCGAGGACTATCGCGCCCATGGCGGCCTCAAGGGTCTCGAGCAGGCGATCGCCATGACGCCGCTCGACATCGTCACCCAGGTGACCGACTCCGGCCTGCGCGGACGCGGCGGCGCGGGCTTCCCCACCGGCATCAAGTGGAAGACGGTTCTTGATGCGCAAGGCGCGCAGAAATACATCGTCTGCAATGCCGACGAAGGCGACTCCGGTACATTCGCCGACCGCATGATCATGGAGGGCGACCCCTTCGTGCTGATCGAAGGCATGGTGATCGCCGGCATCGCCACCGGTGCGACCAAGGGCTATGTCTACACGCGTTCTGAATATCCCCACGCCATTGCGGCGATGAACTCGGCCATCGAAATTGCGCGCAAGAACAACGTTCTCGGCGTGTCTGTTCTCAATTCAGGTCATGCGTTCGACATGGAAGTGCGGGTCGGCGCCGGCGCCTATGTCTGCGGCGAGGAAACTGCACTTCTGGAAAGCCTCGAGGGCCGCCGCGGCATCGTCCGCGCCAAGCCGCCGCTGCCCGCCCACAAGGGCTTCCTCGGCCGCCCGACGGTGATCAACAATGTGATCTCGCTCGCCTCGGTGCCGGTGATCATGGAAAAGGGCGCCGCCTTCTACAAGGATTTCGGCATGGGCCGCTCACGCGGCACGATCCCGATCCAGATCGCCGGCAACGCCAGGCATGGCGGCCTGTTCGAGGCGGCCTTCGGCATGACGCTGGGCGAACTGGTCGATGATGTCGCCGGCGGCACCATTACCGGCCAGCCGGTCAAGGCGGTGCAGGTGGGCGGTCCGCTCGGCGCCTATTTCCCGCGCGCGCTGTTTGACACTCCGTTCGACTACGAGGAGTTCGCCGCCCGCGACGGCCTCATCGGGCACGCCGGCATCGTCGTCTTCGACGACAGCGTCGACATGCTCGACCAGGCGCGCTTCGCCATGGAGTTCTGCGCCATCGAAAGCTGCGGCAAGTGCACGCCCTGCCGCATCGGCTCGACCCGCGGCGTCGAGGTGGCCGACAAGATCCGTCGCGGCGAGGAGCCGGAGAAGCAGCTCGCGCTGCTCACCGACCTCTGCAACACGATGAAGTTCGGCTCGCTCTGCGCGCTGGGCGGCTTCACACCCTATCCGGTGATGAGCGCCATCAATCACTTCCCGGAGGACTTTCGTCCGGTTCCCATGTCCCAGGCAGCGGAGTAGGCACCATGGCTCTTATCCAGGAAATCGACTACGGCACCCCGGTCTCCAAGGCGGAGAAGACCGTCAGCCTGATCGTCGACGGCAATAGGGTCACGGTGCCCGAGGGCACCTCGATCATGCGCGCCTCGATGGAGGCGGGCATTGCCATTCCGAAACTCTGCGCCACCGACATGGTCGACGCCTTCGGCTCCTGCCGGCTCTGCCTGGTGGAAATCGAAGGACGCCGCGGCACCCCGTCCTCCTGCACCACCCCGGTGGCGGAAGGCATGGTGGTCCACACCCAGACCGGACGGCTCAAGGACATCCGCCGCGGCGTGATGGAGCTCTACATCTCCGACCATCCGCTCGATTGCCTGACCTGTGCCGCCAATGGCGACTGCGAGCTGCAGGACATGGCCGGCGCCGTCGGCCTGCGCGATGTTCGCTACGGCTACGAAGGCGACAACCACGTGGTGGCGCGCCAGGGCGGCGAGCTGAACGCCCGCTACATGCCGAAGGACGAGAGCAATCCGTATTTCACCTATGACCCGGCCAAGTGCATCGTCTGTTCGCGCTGCGTGCGCGCCTGCGAGGAAGTGCAGGGCACCTTCGCGCTGACCATCGAGGGCAGGGGCTTTGGCAGCCGCGTCTCGCCCGGCATGCACGAGAGCTTCATGAACTCCGAATGCGTCTCCTGCGGCGCCTGCGTGCAGGCCTGCCCAACGGCGACGCTGCAGGAGAAGTCGGTCATCGACATCGGCCAGCCGGAACATTCCGTCGTCACCACCTGCGCCTATTGCGGCGTCGGCTGTTCCTTCAAGGCGGAAATGCGCGGCGAAGAAGTCGTCCGCATGGTGCCGTGGAAGGACGGCAAGGCCAACCGCGGCCATTCCTGCGTCAAGGGCCGCTTCGCCTGGGGCTACACCAACCACAAGGACCGGATCCTCAACCCGATGATCCGCGAGAACATCACCGATCCCTGGCAGGAAGTGACCTGGGAAGAGGCCTTCGCCCATGTGGCCAAGGAATTCAAGCGCATCCAGTTCCAGTATGGCCGCGGCGCCGTCGGCGGCATCACTTCGTCGCGCTGCACCAATGAGGAAACCTTCCTGGTGCAGAAGCTGGTGCGTGCCGGCTTCGGCAACAACAATGTCGACACCTGCGCCCGCGTCTGCCATTCGCCGACCGGCTACGGCCTCGGCAAGGCGTTCGGCACCTCGGCCGGTACCCAGGATTTTGACAGTGTCGAGCACACCGACGTGGTCATCCTCATCGGCGCCAACCCGACCGACGGCCATCCTGTGTTCGCCTCGCGGCTCAAGAAGCGGCTGCGTGAAGGCGCCAAGCTGATCGTCATCGATCCGCGCCGCATCGACATGGTCAAGACCCCGCATATCCAGGCGTCGCATCACCTGCCGCTGCGCCCGGGCACCAATGTCGCTGTTCTCACCGCGCTGGCCCATGTGATCGTCACCGAAGGCATCTTTGACGAGGCCTTCATCCGCGAGCGCTGCGACTGGTCGGAATTCGAGGACTGGGCGTCCTTCGTCTCCGATCCGGCCCATAGCCCGGAGGCCACCGAGGCCTATACCGGCGTTCCCGCTGCCGAGTTGCGCGGTGCTGCGCGGCTTTATGCCCGTGGCGGCAACGGCGCCATCTATTACGGCCTCGGCGTCACCGAGCACAGCCAGGGCTCAACCACGGTGATGGCGATCGCCAATCTGGCCATGGCCACCGGCAATCTCGGCAAGCCGGGCGTCGGCGTCAATCCGCTGCGCGGCCAGAACAATGTGCAGGGCGCCTGCGACATGGGCTCGTTCCCGCACGAGCTTCCCGGCTACCGGCATATCTCGGGCGAGGAAACCCGCGACATCTTCGAGAAGCTCTGGGGCGTCGAGCTCAATTCGGAACCCGGGCTGCGCATCCCCAACATGCTAGACGCCGCCGTCGAGGGCACGTTCCGCGGCATCTACATCCAGGGCGAGGACATTCTTCAGTCCGATCCCGACACCCACCATGTCCAGGCGGGTCTGGCGGCGATGGAATGCGTCGTCGTCCATGACCTGTTCCTGAACGAGACCGCCAATTACGCCCATGTCTTCCTGCCGGGTTCGACCTTCCTGGAAAAGGACGGCACGTTCACCAATGCCGAGCGCCGGATCAACCGGGTGCGAAAGGTGATGACGCCGAAGAACGGTCTCGGCGACTGGGAAGTCACGCTCGGCATCGCCGAGGCGATGGGGCTCGGCTGGGATTACAGCCACCCGTCGCAGATCATGGACGAGATCGCCGCCACCACGCCGAGCTTCACCAATGTCTCCTACGATCTCTTGGAGAAGATGGGCTCGGTGCAGTGGCCCTGCAACGAGAAGGCGCCGGAAGGCACGCCGGTCATGCATCTGGGCGGTTTTGCCCGCGGCAAGGGCAAGTTCATCCGCACCGAATATGTGGCCACCGACGAGCGCACCGGACCGCGCTTCCCGCTGCTGCTCACCACCGGCCGGATTCTGAGCCAGTACAATGTCGGCGCCCAGACCCGGCGCACCGAAAACGTCGCCTGGCATGCGGAGGATCTCCTGGAGATTCACCCGCACGACGCCGAGCAGCGCGGCATCCATGACGGCGATTTCGTCAAGCTGGCGAGCCGCTCGGGCGAGACCTCGCTGCGCGCCAAGCTGACCGAGCGGGTGTCGCCGGGCGTGGTCTACACGACGTTCCACCATCCCGGCACCCAGGCCAACGTGATCACCACCGACTTCACCGACTGGGCGACCAACTGCCCGGAATACAAGGTGACGGCGGTGCAGGTGAGCCCGTCGAACGGTCCGACCGCCTGGCAGGTGGAGTATGATGCGCAGGCAGCTCAGTCCCGCCGCATTGCCGAGCCGGCGCTCGAGCCTGCGGAATAGGGCGTCCGTGACCGCCCGCCAGACTCGCGCCACCGTCGCCCGGCTTGCCGTGCGCGGCGGTGTGCGGGCTTCGGGCGAGCGCACCTTGCCGGAGGAGGCGCCGGTGGCGCTGAGTTTTGGCGGCACCACGCAGGCGGTGATGATGGCGACGCCTGACGATCTTCTCGATTTCGGCTATGGCTTCGCGCTGACCGAGGCGATTGCCGGCAGCGGCGCCGACATCGAGGCGATCGAGATCGTCGAGGCGGGCGAGGGCTATGACGTGCAGATGCAGCTTGCCGACAGCCGACAGGCGGCGCTCGCCGCCCGGCGCAGGCGGATGGCGGGGCCGGTGGGGTGCGGACTGTGCGGGATTGAATCCATCGACGAGGCGCTGCGGCAGTTGCCCGAACGTTCGGCGCTCGAGGCGCAATTTACCGCCGGCGATATCCGCGCGGCCCTTGGCAGTCTCGGCGCGGGCCAGAAGCTGCGCGCCGAAACCGGCGCCGTGCATGCCGCGGGCTTCTACCGGCCGGGCGAGGGCATGGTGATGGTCCGCGAGGATGTCGGCCGTCACAATGCGCTCGACAAGCTGATCGGCGGGCTCGCCCGCGCCGGCCAAAACACCGCCGGCGGCGCCATCGTCATTACCAGCCGGGTCTCCGTCGACATGGTGCAGAAGACGGTGATCGCGGGCAGCCCGGTGCTGATCGCCGTCTCCACGCCGACCGCGCTGTCGGTGCGCACCGCGGAAGCCGCAGGCCTGACGCTGATTGCCATTGCGCGCGGCGAGGATTTCGAGATTTTCACACGGCCCGACCGGATAACATCGGGCCGGACAACACATGGAGTTGAGAGCGATGTCGCCTGACAAGCTGCGGTACCAGGCCAACCAGATTGCCACCTTCTTCGCATCCCAGCCGGAGCAGGAACAGGTTGAAGGCGTGGCCGACCACATCAACAAGTTCTGGGACCCGCGCATGCGCACGCAATTGTTCGAAATCGCCGACGAGAGCACCGAGGGTTTCAAGCCGATGGTTGTGGCGGCGCTAAAGGACATAAGGCGGCCGGAGAAGCTGGCGAGCGCGGGGTGATGTGCTGCCGGTATTGGCCTGTTGGATCAGTCAGTGGCCAAGGATTGACGGGCCGTAGCTGACGGATTGGTCCTGCACGAGCACATGCCCGCGCCGTATCAACTCTCTCGTCATCGCGTCCTGCTCGGCCTGGTCCAGGGTCTTCTTGAAGAGCGCGTTGACAGTTCCAGCAAGGGTCTTGAGCTTTCGCGGCCGCGCGGCGCCGCGGGATTTCAGGCTGGAAACAACCGCATCGATCTTTTCGTCGAGCGTTTTGGCGGAGGCCACCCTCAGGAGCGGAATTTCCGATATGTCCTTGTGGCGAAGAGCGAAGATCCCGCGTTCGCGCAGGTGGGCGATGAGCGGATCGAAACCCTTGTCACGCGAGATGATATGGAAATAGGCGTTGGCGTCCGTCGCCGCGAATTCTCCGATATAGAAGGCGATATGGAAATCAAGCGCGTTTGAGCCGTTGCCGGAGATCTTCCTGTAATCGGCGTTCTCTCCCAGCTTCTGCAATGCGGTGGCGAATTCGTAAGGAACAGTTTTCTGGTTGGCGCCGACAAAGACGACCAGCTTGAAATTGTGACCGTTGAGGATATCCAGGTTTCCCGGCTGGACGTTCTCGAAATCGATCAGGATATAATTGTTCTTCACGCCAGCGTCTCCCTTTCTCCTTCGGCGGTGAGATGCATTGATCCGTATGCCACCCCTGGTACCATCCGTCCTACATCAGCAACGTAAAGAAGCAATTGATCTGCGCCAGCAAAGTCAAACCTTTTGCTTGATCTAGAGAAATGCAAGCATCAGAAACCCAACCGCCACGGCAGCGGCAGGCCGGAGATGGCGGCGAGCGCGGGGTGATCTCAAGCCGGACGCATTTCCCGGACGATCCGCGAGAAAGGCGGTCTCTCACCGCGCCGACGCGCGGTGGCTGGATTCCGGCTCAGAGGCCGGAATGACGGGGGAGGAAATTGGTGCGGCGTAACGCCGACAAACCTTGGGGCACCGCTCAGAGCGGCCGAAGCAGCCAGACGATTTCCTTTGCCGGCACGCCCTTCATGCCGCCGGCCAAGGCGTTCGTGGCCAGCTCGGACAGCTCGTACCCATCACCGTATCGGAGCCGCACTTCATCGCTCGTTACCGAGAAGGGCGGGCCGTCAAGTCGGGACTGGTCGTAGTCGAAGGTGATCAGCAATTGCGGGGCGTTGCCGGCGAGGGCGGCGATGTGGGGCGCGTAGGCCGCGCGCATCTCCGCATGCAGGGCCACCAGGGCCGCCCGGTCGAAGACCGCGTCGATGGGTCCGAGCAGGTCGGGGGTGAGATCGAAGACATCGCCCACGAAGATGTCGATGTTTTCGGCGCTGTAGCTTTTGAGATCGCCAAGATCCGAAATCTCCGGCTCGAGGCCGAGTTCCTTGAACAATTGCCCGATCGCCAGTTCGCTCAGTTCCGCGCCGGCAACGCGGTGCCCCCTGGACATGAGCCAGCCGATGTCGAGGGTCTTGCCGCAAAGGGGCACGAAGACGCGGCCATTGGCGGGCACTGAAAGTGCGGCGAAATGGGCGAGCAGCAGCGGATTGGGCCGGTTCTCGTGAAAACCGATCCTGCCGCTCTGCCACCGGTCATGCCAAAATCCATGTTCCATTCAATCGCCCTTTCAGAAAACCAGCCGCCACAGCAGCGGCAGCAGGATGGCCGTGGCCAGTGCATTGAGGCCCATGGCGAGGCCGGAGAAGGCGCCGGCGATCTCGCTCTCCTGCAGCGCGCGGGCGGTGCCGATGCCGTGGCTGGCGGCGCCGAGCGCGAAACCGCGGGCTCGCCAGTCGCTGACGCCGATCAGCGTGAGCAGCATCGGTCCGAGGATTGCTCCGGTTATCCCCGTCAGCATCACCAGCACCGCCGTCAGCGACGGCAGGCCGCCCAGTTGCTCGGTGATCGCCATGGCGACCGGCGCGGTCACCGATTTCGGCGCCAGCGACATCAGCGTGTCGTGCGAGGCGCCGGTGAGCCAGCCGATGCCGAGTGCGGAGACGATGGCCGTCAGCGAGCCGCAGATGAGGCTGACGCCGAGCGCCAGCGCCGAGCGGCGCACCCGCTCGAACTGGCGGTAGAGCGGGATGGCGAGCGCCACCGTGGCCGGACCGAGCAGGAAGTGGACGAATTGCGCGCCCTCGAAATAGGTTTCGTAGCTGGTGCCGGTGAGGCTCAGCAGCGCCACCAGGACGATGACGGCGATCAGCACAGGGTTGAACAGCGGCAGGCCGCCGGAGCGCTGGTAAATCCAGGTGCCGAACTGGAAGGCGATCAGTGTGAGCGTCAGGAACAGCAGCGGGCTGGCGCTGAGATAGACCCAGATCTGGGTGAGATCACGCATCGCTTTCGCCCTCCGCGGCCTTGCCGGTAAGCCGGTCGATCCAGACCATGACCAGCGCCGTGACGGCGATGGTGGCGAGCGTCGAGCCGATCAGCGCCGCGGTGATCGGCCACCAGTTCTCGGCCATCAGATGCAGATGCACCATGACGCCGACGCCCGCCGGCACGAACAGCAGCGAGAGATGCGACAGCAGCCCGTCGGCGGTTGCCTGCAGCGGCGCGGGCACCTGGCCGCGGATCATCAGCATGGCGAACAGGATCACCATGCCGATCACCGGGCCGGGAATGGGCAGGGCCAAGACCTGAGAGAAGAGTTCTCCTGCCAGCTGGCAGCCGAGAATGAGGGTGAGCGAGGCAAGCATGAGTGGGCCTTCTGCAAGTTGCGGGCAGGGCGCACTATCGGCGGTTTCTGCCGCGATGGCGAGATGGCGGCAGATCGCCCTGTTCATTTCCCTATAACCAAATGCACCCCACCCGGCGCTGCGCCCCACGGGGCGAGCCACGGGTCTCGCCCGTCCTGCGGACACCCCGGACGGGGAGCGAAAACCCGCCGGTGATCCCGGCGCCGGGACGTTCCTCCCCCGAGCTGGGGCCGATTTGCGGTTTCCTCCCCCGAACCGGGGAGGTGCCGGCGCAGCCGGCGGAGGGGGCGACGGCCGGGATCCGCCCCGGATATCAAACCGCCAGCATATTCCCCAATCCCCAGCCATGAAAAGGTTCCCAGGTCAGGCAAATTGGGCAGGGACGCCACGCGTCCGTTGCGCGCCGCATTTCCAACACCAGCGGATCGGATCAGCCTTCGTGGTGCGCGGCATCCTGCCGATGGTTCTGGCAATGGCTGGCTTTGCCGCCGAGGACATGCTCATGCCGAGGACAGGTTCTTTGACCTGGCCGCCTCCGGCACGGCGGGTGGGCAGCCGGGCCGGCGACCCATCTGCTTCGTCAGTCAGTGATGCCGGCGATCATTGTTGCTTTGCCGCGCCCGTTCCCGAAGGCCCCCGGCCCGCGACGTAGGGGTCGGCGAGGGCAGCTTGCGGCCGGCTGACCGGGACCGATGTGGATGACGTGATTTTCGACAGATGCTCCGGGCCCTTACTGGCCAGAATCCTGCGGAAAACCGGGTTCATGCCGCCATCCGAATAGGCAAGGCCCGGGCTCTGGACATCGTTGAGCAGGCTTTTCATCTTCTCAAGGTCCCCGGTCGACTTGTCGGCCACTTGCTGGACCTCCGGTGCAAATGCCGGGCATTCCGCAAGCGGGTCGGCAGGCGCCGCTCCGCTGACCGGCTCTCCGAACCGGTAGCGTCCTTCACAGAACTGAAAGTCCGGCGGTCGACGCAGCACTTCGAAGCGGTCATAGCCTGCCTTGAGATCCATCCAGAAGCTGAAATTGGGATTGTCGCTGTGCGCGGCAAGATTTTGCGGCGTCATCCGAAACGGATAGGATTGAACCTGGACCGATGGTTGGCCACTCCGCAATGCATCCCTGAGAACGGCGTAGACCTCGGCGACATGTTCATCGGAGATCGCGAAGCAGCCCGACGAGGAACAGGCGCCATGAACCATCAGGGCGGAGCCGCTGTACCCCTTTGCCCGCTCCAGCCTGTTCGGATAGCCCAGATCGAAGGAGAGATGGTATTGGGAGTTCGGGTTCAGCTGTCCGGAATTGACCGTGTAGAACCCCTCGGGGGCCTGCCGGTCACCTTCGAACCGCTTGGGCCCCAATCCGCCGGACCATCGGCACATCGGATAGGTCTTCATCAGGGCGTATCTGCCGGATGAATTCCGTTTCCATATTTCCAGTTCGCTTTCCCGCTTGAAAATCCGGACTAGCACCGGGTCCGCGGGCTTCATGCCCAGTTCCCGCATCTTGACGATCGTCTTCTGCGGGATCGGAGCATTGCCGCGGTCATTGAGCTCCAGCGTGCTCGTCACACATCCGGACACAACAAGGCCTGCCATCAGAATGCCGATCACTCTGGATCGGAAGCCCCGGCTCCCGTGGTGTTTTCCTGCGAAGATAGGCAGCATCGTTTTCCGCTTCTTGCCAATGGCTTGAGATTGCGATCGGCATGGCCCGCCGGTCACGCGGCCTTGCCGATCGACAGCATCGTGATCGACCCGACGCGGGAGCGCGCCAGTGCCGAAGGCGCCGGCCGCCATGCTGCGGTCCTGGTCAACACGCGAATCATCGCACCCTTTTGGCTTCAAAAGCGTTACTTGTCCACGATCCGCGGTCGTCTTTCGAGAAGCCCGCGGCGCGCAGATCAGGTGCGGTCCGGTCGCGGACCGTGAATGGCCGCTGATCATGTCGGGATGCATGTCGGGATGCTTGGCGCGGGGATGGGCGACCGGGAGGCCGCGCCGCGCCGGATCATTCCGGCTTCGCTGTCATGAAAGGGTTTCCCGGGCCGGGCAAACGGGGTAGGGACGCCGTGCGTCCATTTCCGGCCGCTTAAGGCAGCCGACGATCGGATCGACCTCATGGACAATATGCGCGGCATCCTGCTGATGGTTCTGGCGATGGCAGGCTTTGCCGCCGAGGACATGTTCATCAAGCTGGCCGCCTCAGGCCTGCCGGTGGGCCAGATCCTGGCGGTGCTGGGACTTGTCGGCGCGCTGATGTTCGCGGCCTATGCGCGGGCGAACGGCATGAGCGTGGTGTCCGGAGGGTTCTTTCACCCGGCGGTGGTGGTGAGAAACCTCACCGAGATGCTCGGCGGCCTCTGCTTTGTGACGGCACTGACGCTGATTCCGCTCGCCACCGCCACCACCATCCTGCAGGCAACGCCGCTGCTGGTGACCATGGGCGCAGCGCTGGTTCTCGGGGAGGCGGTCGGCTGGCGCCGCTGGACCGCCATCCTGATCGGTTTTGGCGGCGTGCTGCTCGTCATTCGCCCCGGCCTGGAGGGCTTCGAGCCGGAAGTGCTCTGGGCCGTCCTGGGCGTGGTGGGGCTGGCGATCCGCGATCTGGCCAGCCGCAAGGTGCCCCGGAGCATCTCGTCGCTGCAACTCTCGGCCTGGGGCTTCTTCTCCGTCGGCGTGTCCGGCGTCGTGCTGCTGGCCGTAACCGGCGGCGCGGTGCTTCCGACGGTCCGCGAGGCGGGCTACCTGACCGGCGCGCTGTCGGTCGGCGTGCTTGCCTATTGGGCGCTGACCGAGGCCAGCCGGATCGGAGACATCTCGGTGGTAACGCCGTTCCGCTATTCGCGGCTGGTGTTCTCCATGATCGTGGGCATGCTGGTGTTTGCCGAGTTTCCGGACATCTACACCCTGACAGGCGCCGGCATCATCATCGCCACCGGGCTGTTCACGATCATCCGCGAGCAACGGCGGCGGCGCCAGGATGCAACGGCCGGCAGACCGGCAACGTCGGTGGAGACAGCTCCGTAGGGGCGCGGCCCGAGGCCGCCAGACGGATCGGCCCTTTCCGGCCGGCTGCGCAGCCGGACCCTCCGGATCGCGGGACTCGTCCTGCGGAGGGCGCGCGTGAGGGTGGGACCATCCATTGTTGAATCGCGGCGGTTGCCTGTTGGCGCTTAAGCGGGCAAGGTCGGCGGCGCGGGGATGTGGACCAGAGGTCTGCCGGGAGACCCCGACGGAGGATGCATGACGCAGAACACGGCAAGGCTGGCGACAGCCGAGAGCGATGATGCGGAATTCGGCCCACTGCTTTCGCGCGCGTCGATCCTGATCGTCGACGACGAGCCGGGCATACGCAACTTCCTGATGCGCACCATCGGCCCGCGGGTCAAGTCGATCGACGAGGCCGCCGACGTCAAGGCGGCGTCCGCCATGCTCGATGCCCGCCATTACGACGTGGTGATCCTCGACAACGTCATGCCGGGGAAGAACGGTGTCGACTGGCTTGCCGAGCAGCGCGCCATCGGCTTCTTTTCCGACGCGATCCTGATGACCGCCTATGCAGATCTCGAGACCGCCATCCAGGCGCTGCGCGCGGGTGCCGTGGATTTCGTGCTCAAGCCGTTTCGTTCCAACCAGATTCTCAACGCCATCGCCCGCTGCCTCGACCGCCGGAAGCTGCAGCGCGAAAACTACGTGCTGCGCCACGAACTGATGGCCGCCTCCGAGCACATTCTGCTGCGCGACCGGATGATCGGGCATTCGGCCATCATCGTTCAATTGCGCGAGATGATCGCCCGGGTGGCGCCGCTGCCGACGTCCGTGCTCATCTGCGGCGAATCCGGCACCGGCAAGGAGGTCACCGCGCGGTCCATCCACACCCTCTCGGACCGGGCCGGCAAGTCCTTCGTGCCGGTCAACTGCGCCGCAATCCCGCAGGAGATGATCGAGGCGGAGCTGTTCGGCCACGTCAAGGGCGCCTTCACCGGCGCGCAGGGCGCGCGTGACGGCCTGTTCATGCATGCCCAGGGCGGGACGCTGTTCCTCGACGAGATCGGCGAATTGCCGATGGCGACCCAGAGCAAGCTGCTGCGCGCGCTGGAAGAGCGCAAGGTGCGGCCGGTCGGCTCCGAGCGCGAGGCATCGGTCGACCTGCGCTTCATCTTCGCCACCAATGCGGACCTCGAACAGCGCATGGCCGAAGGCAGATTCCGGCCCGACCTGTTCTACCGCATCAATGTCATGCGCATCGACATGCCGCCGCTGAGGGATCGCGGCGAGGATGTCATCGAACTGGCGGAGCTGTTCATCTCCAAGCTGTCATCGCAGATCGGCATGCCCCCGGTGCCGCTGACCGATGCGGTGCGGCGGGAATTCCTCGCCTATTCCTGGCCCGGCAATGTGCGCGAACTGCGCAACCTGGTCGAGCGCTCGCTGATTCTGGGCCAGTTTCCAAAGACCCTTTCCGACCAGCCGGCCCCGAAGCTAACCCACGGCGAGACGCTTGAGGACATCGAACGGCGCCACATTCTCGATGTGCTCGAGGCCGTCGGCGGCAACCGGTCGGAGGCAGCCCGGGTGCTCGGCGTGTCGCGCAAGACCATCGAACGCAAGCTTGCCGCCTGGGGTTCGTGATGCGGATCGAGCCGCGGTGATGCCCGATGCAAGGCAGGCCCGGCCGACGCGGTCGATCCGCTACCGGCTGCTCGCCATCGCGCTGCTGCCGACGCTGGTGATCCTGCCGATCCTGCTCGGCGTCACCATGGTGCGCTGGAACGCCAAGTTCGACGCCGTGCTGGTGTCCAAGGTCAATGGCGACCTGACGATCGCGCACCAGTATCTCAGCCGCATTCTCGAAAACACCGGCGAACACCTGACCGCGCTCGGCCGCTCCGCCGAATTCCGGGACGCGGTGGCCGGCGAAGGCCAGACGCAAGCCAGTCTCCAGACACTGCTCAGCGAGGCCCGCACCGCGCTGTCGCTCGATTTTCTCTACATCGCCGATTCCACCGGCCGCGTCATCGCCCGGGCCGAGCCGGGCGCGCCCGAGCGCGTCGACATGAGCTGGCCGGTTCTCGCCGACGCCGTCAGCGGCAGCACCAGCACCGCCATCGACATCTTTCCGGCGGAGCTGCTGGCCAGCTTCTCGCCCGCGCTGGCGCAGCGGGCGAAGATCGACCTGATCGCCACGCCCAATGCCGTTCCGACCGAAGCCTCGCAGAGCACATCGGGCATGGTGGTGCATTCGGCCAGTTCGGTCGGTCTGGCCGACGAGGGCCGCGGCATTCTGGCGGGTGGCATCCTGCTCAACCGCAATCTCGAGTTCATCGACACCATCAACGACCTTGTCTACCGCGAGGCGAGCCTGCCCGAAGGCAGCCAGGGGACGGCGACGCTGTTCCTCGACGACGTCCGCATCAGCACCAATGTCCGCCTGTTCGAGGGCAGGCGGGCGCTCGGCACACGGGTGTCGGCCGCGGTGAGGCGGCTGGTTCTTGAACAGGGCGAGGTCTGGCTCGACCGCGCCTTCGTCGTCAACGACTGGTACATCTCCGCCTATGAACCGATCGTCGACAGCTTCGGCAAGCGCGTCGGCATGCTCTATGTCGGCTTTCTGGAAACACCGTTCGCCCGCTCCAAGATCGCCAGCGTGGTGGCGATCCTGGCCGCCTTCTTCGTGGTCACGCTTGCGAGCGTGCCGCTGTTCCTGCAATGGGCGCGCTCGATCTTCAAGCCGCTCGAGAAGATGGCCGACACCATCACGCTGGTGGAGGCGGGCAATCTCGGCGCCCGGACCTCCATCAGCGATGTCGGCGACGAGATCAGCCGCGTGGCGGCCCATCTCGACGGCCTGCTCGACCGGCTGCAGGCGCGCGACCGCGAGCTGCGGGACTGGAACGAGGAGCTCAACAGCCGCGTCGACATCCGCACCCGCGAACTGCAGGAGACCAACCGCCGCCTCGAGGCGATGACCAAGCAGCTGGTGATGGCGGAGAAACTCGCGGCCATCGGCGAGATCACCGCCGGCGTGGCACACGAGATCAACAACCCGATTGCCGTCATCCAGGGAAATCTGGAGGTGTTGCGCGCCATCATGGGGGAAAGGGCGGGCGAGGCCGATACGGAACTCAGGCTGATCGACGAACAGACCGAGCGCATGACCCAGATCGTCACGCGGCTTTTGCAATTCGCGCGGCCCGAGGAATATTCGGGCACCACCGCCGACAGCCTGCCCGGCGACGTCATCTCCGACTGCCTGCCGCTGGTGCGGCACATGCTGCGCACCAACGAGATCGCGGTCGAGCGCCACGACAGGGCCAGCCGGCACGCAGCCATGAATCGCACCGAACTGCAGCAGGTGCTGGTCAACCTTATGGTCAATGCCATCCACGCGATGCCTGAGGGCGGAAAGCTGACACTGGCCAGCTCGGACGAGGAGCGGGACGCAGCCCCGGGCGTCCGCATCGATGTGAGCGATACAGGCAGCGGCATCGATCCGATGATCCTCGACCGCATCTTCGATCCGTTCTTCACCACCAAGCGCGGCGCGGGAACCGGTCTCGGACTGTCCATCACCCACATGCTGGTCTCGCGGCATGGCGGAACCATCTCCGCGCACAGCGTCATCGGCGAGGGCACGCGGTTCAGCATCTGGCTGCCCGAGGCCGGCTGACCGCGCCGGCGGCAATTCCGGCCCGCCGGTCGGGACTTTTTGTCGGTACCGGGACTTTCTGTCCCGCGGCCAGATGCGACTGCGGCGACCAATCCATTTTACGCCAATCAAACCAAGGGCTTTCGAACGCGGCGTTCTGGCACGGAACTTGCGAGGAGATTCGTGCTCAGCGGCCCGGAGGCAGGCCGCTGGCGCGAACACGACGCCGACCCGGAGGTTGACCGCCAGGGCGCGCGTCGAACATGGCGCCGCAAGGCGCATCCACGGGAGGACACCTATGTTTGACAGTCTGAAGAAAGAACACATCGTCGCGGGCGAGGGGTTCAACCGGTGGAAGGTTCCGCCGGCATCCATCGCCATCCATCTCTGCATCGGCTCGGTCTATGCCTGGTCGATCTTCAATCCGCCGCTGATCAAGGAATTTGGCGTCGTCGCCGCTTCGGCCGACGACTGGAGCCTTCCATCCGTGGTCTGGATCTTCTCGGTGGCCATCGTCTTTCTCGGCCTTGCGGCGGCCTTCGCCGGCAAATGGCTGGAGGAAGTCGGGCCGCGCATGGTCGGCCTCGTGGCGGCCGCCTGCTGGGGCGGCGGGTTCATCATCGGCGGCCTCGGAATCATGACGCACCAGCTCTGGCTGGTCTATCTCGGCTACGGCGTCATCGGCGGCTGCGGTCTCGGCCTGGGCTACGTCTCGCCCGTCTCCACGCTGATCCGCTGGTTCCCCGACCGGCGCGGCATGGCCACCGGCCTTGCCATCATGGGCTTCGGCGGCGGCGCGATGATCGCCACCCCGATCAAGGAGACGCTGCTGTCGCTGTTCTACAAGGCGCCGCAGTATCTTGGCGCCGAAGGCGCGATCAACGTGGTCACCGAAGGCGGCAGGCGTCTGGCGGAAGTCAACGGCCAGATGGTCGAAGTCGTCGTCGCCTCGGCCAAGCAGCTGGCCTCGGCGCCGGCGGCCCTGCAGCTGCAGGAAGGCGTCTATGTCGTCGGAACCGGCAACACGGGCGCCGCCTCGACCTTCTTCACCCTCGGCATCGGCTATTTCATCGTCATGGTCATTGCCGCCTTCTCCTACCGCGTCCCGCGCGAGGGCTGGCTGCCGGCCGGCTGGACCCCGCCGGCCAACGACAAGCGCAAGATGATCACCCAGAACCATGTCCATATCGACCAGGCTCTGAAGACACCGCAGTTCTGGCTGCTCTGGATCGTGCTCTGCTTCAACGTCACCGCCGGCATCGGCGTGATCGGCGTCGCCAAGACGATGATGAGCGACATCTTCGGCACCACGCTGCCGCTGATCGTGAACTCGGCCTTCGCGGCAACCTATGTGTTCATGATCTCGGTGTTCAACATGGTCGGCCGCTTCTTCTGGGCATCGACCTCGGACTTCATCGGGCGCAAGAACACCTACCACATCTTCTTCGTGCTCGGTATCATTCTCTACGTCTCGATCCCGTTCGCGGCAGGCCAGGTGTCGGTCAATCCGGCCGTGACATGGCTGGTGATGTTCTACGCGGCCACCATGATCATCTTCACCATGTATGGCGGCGGCTTCGCCACCATCCCGGCCTACCTGGCGGACATCTTCGGCACCAAGTATGTCGGCGGCATCCACGGGCGGCTGCTGACGGCCTGGAGCACGGCCGGCGTGCTCGGACCGCTCGCCATCACCAAGCTGCGTGAGGCCTCGGTGGGCAATTCGATCCGCGATCTCGCCGCGCAGGTGGATCCGGCGGCGTTCCAGGCCAAGTTCGGCGCCGGCATCGACCAGCTCAACCAGCTGGTGGCGGCCAAGACGGTGACCATCGCCCGGCTGATGGAAATCGCACCGGCAGGCACTGTGGATCCGACCTCGAGCCTCTACAACACGACCATGTATGCCATGGCCGCGTTGCTGGTGATCGCGCTCGTCTGCAACTGGCTGGTCAAGCCGGTGCATGAAAGCCATCACATGGCGACAGATCCGGTGCCCTCCAAGGCCTGACCTGCCTGCACCTGTGCCAAGCCGATGTCCCGGGCGTCCGCGCCCGGGATTTTTTTCGACCGCCGCCCGCCTGGACGGATCCGGCCTTGATGAAGATCAATGCGATTGCCCGGCCAGGTGGTAGCGTCCGCGCCATGGCAACGGACAATTCCACCAGCGAGCCGGTGTTCCGCGTCGAGAACCTCACCAAGATCTACCGGACCGGCGATGTCGAGGTCCGGGCGCTCAACGGCGTCGACATGACGCTGTATCGCGGCGAGATGGCCGTGCTGCTGGGTCCGTCCGGCAGCGGCAAGTCGACGCTTCTCAACATCATCGGCGGTCTCGACCAGGCGACCGGCGGCAAGGTCTGGTTCGGCGACACGGAGCTGACCGGTTGCAGCCAGCGCGAACTCACCCGCTATCGCCGCGACCATGTCGGCTTCGTCTTCCAGTTCTACAACCTGATCCCGAGCCTGACCGCCTGGGAGAATGTCGCGCTGGTCACCGAAGTCTCGAGACATCCGATGCGTCCCGAGGAGGCGCTGGCCATGGTCGGCCTTGACCACCGCATGAGCCATTTTCCCGCGCAGATGTCGGGCGGCGAGCAGCAGCGGGTGGCGATCGCCCGCGCCATCGCCAAGCGCCCGGACGTGCTGCTGTGCGACGAGCCGACCGGCGCGCTCGATTCCAGGACCGGCGTTCTGGTGCTGGAGGCGTTGTCGCGGGTCAATGCCGAGCTCGGCACGACGACGGCGATCATCACCCATAATGCGGGCATCCGGCAGATCGCCCATCGGGTGTTCTCCTTCCTCGACGGCCGTATGTCCGATTGCACCGTCAATGAAACCCGTGTCGATCCGGCGGAGGTCAAGTGGTAGCCATGCGGATGCTCGACCGGAAACTGCTGCGCGATCTCGGACGGCTCTGGGCCCAGGCGCTGGCGGTCGCGCTGGTGATGGCGTGCGGCGTCATGACCCTGATCCTCGCCATGGGCGCCAGCCGCTCGCTGGAGGCGAGCCAGAGCGCCTTCTACGACCGCTATCGCTTCGCTTCGGTCTTCGCCGAAGCCGTGCGGGCGCCGCGGCATCTGGAACCGCGCATTCAAAGCCTGCCCGGCGTATCGGCTGCCGAACTCCGCATCGTCAAGCCGGTCATCATCACCATCACCGGCATGACCGAGCCGGCCAGCGGCGTGGTGGTGTCGATTCCCGACACGGGCGAGAGCGCCGTCAACCGTCTCTACCTCCGGGCAGGGCGGCTTCCAGGGAGCCGGGTGCCGGGCGAGGTCGCGGTGGTGGAGGCGTTCGCGGCCGCGCACGGATTTCGCCCCGGCGACCGGTTCGACGTGGTGATGAACGGCAAGGCGCGGCGGCTTTCGATCACCGGCATCGTGCTGTCGCCGGAATTCATCTATGCCATCGGCCCGGGCGACATGGTGCCGGATCCGCGGCGCTACGGCATCCTGTACATGTCGGAAACCGTGCTGTCCTCGGCCTTCGGGATGGAGGGGGCCTTCAACGATGCGGCGCTGACGACGATGCGCAATGCCGACACCAGGGCGGTGATCGAAGGGCTCGACGGCCTTCTTGCGCCCTATGGCGGCACCGGCGCCTACGGGCGCAAGGACCAGATGTCGCATGCATTCCTGGATTCCGAACTGACGCAGCTGTTCGCCATGGCGACGATCATTCCGCCGATCTTCCTGTTCGTGTCCGCCTTCCTCGTCAACATGATCCTGTCCCGCCTGATCGCGCTCGAACGCGAACAGATCGGCCTGCTGAAGGCGGTGGGCTACACGGACCTTGCCGTCGGCTGGCACTACGCCAAGCTGGTGATCGTCATTTCCGCCGTCGGCCTCGCGATCGGATGTGTCGCGGGAAGCTGGCTCGGTCGCGGCCTGACGCGGCTCTACGGCGAGTTCTTCGCGTTCCCGTTCCTGATCTTCACCCATGGCATCGATCTCTACGCCATCGCCGCCACGGTGACCGTGGCGGCCGCGCTTGCCGGCGCCTCGAGCGCGATCTGGGCCACGGTGATGCTGCCGCCGGCCGTCGCCATGCGGCCGCCGAGCCCGACGCAGTACCGCAGCCTTGCCGGCGCCGCCGTCCCGACCAATCCGCTGTTTTCGCAACTCACCGTGATGGTCTTCCGGCATTTCCTGCGCTGGCCGCTGCGGTCGACAATGACCATCATCGGTACCGCGCTGTCGGTCGCGCTGCTGGTCACGGCGCTGTTCTCGTTCGATTCCATCGACGCGATGATCGACACGATCTTCTTTCGCGCCGACCGCCAGGACGCGACGCTGACCTTCGCCAGCGCATCCGGGCCGGAGGCCGTCACCCGTGTCGGCGACCTGCCCGGGGTGATCCGGGTCGAACCCTATCGCTCGACCGCGGTCAAGCTGAAGAACGGCCGACACGAGCGGCGCATGGTGATCCACGGCCTGACGCAGCAGTCCGAGCTGTCGCGCGTCCTCGACAGGGACCTGCTTCCCATGCAGCCGCCAAGCTCCGGCCTGGTGCTGTCGGAGCGGGTCGCTGCCCTCCTGGATCTCCAGATCGGCGACCCTGTCGAGATCGAACTGATGGAATTTGCCGACCGAAAGGTTTCCGTGCCGGTGACCGGCATTGCCGAAAGCTATGTGGGGCTCGCGGCCTACATGGAACTGACGGCGCTCAACCGGCTGCTGATGGAGGGACGCCGGGTGTCCGGAGCCCGCATCCTGGTCGACGAGGACCGGCTCGACGAGCTCTATGCGCACATCAAGCAGGTGCCGGCGATCGCCTCGCTGGCGCTGCAGACCGTCTCGCGCGACCGGTTTCGCGAGACCGTCCGGCAGAACATCTCCTACAGCATCACCATCTATGTGACGCTTGCGATCATCATCACCTTCGGGGTGATCTACAATTCGGCCCGCATCCAGCTGTCCGAGCGGGCGCGGGAGCTGGCCAGCCTCCGGGTCTTCGGCTTCACCCGCGCGGAGGTCTCCAGCGTGCTGCTGGTGGAACTGGCGCTGATCGTCATCATCGCCCAGCCGCTCGGCTGGCTCGCCGGATACGGGTTTGCGGTGCTGATGATCCGCGGATTCGAGAGCGATCTCTTCCGCATTCCGCTGGTCATCAGCCAGGCCACCTACGCCACGGCGAGCCTGGTGGTGATCGGGTCCGCGGTCGTTTCGGCGCTGCTCGTCAGGCGGCGCGTCGACACGCTCGACCTCATTCGTGTTCTCAAGACGAGGGACTAGACCGATGATCCGAAGCCGGATGAAATTTATTGCGGCGGTGCTGCTGCTGGCGGCGATCGGCTACGGCTTCTACGCCGCGTTCCGCACCGCGCCGGTCCTGGTCGACCTGGTGGCGGCCGCGCGCGGACCGATGCAGGTGACGATCGACGAGGAGGGGACCGCGCGGGTGCGCCATGTCTATTCCGTATCCTCGCCGATTGCCGGCCATCTCGACCGGGTGACGCTGGAGGAGGGCGATCCGGTCACCCCGCGGACGGTGATCGCACGCATTCACCCGCTGGAATCGCCGTTCCTCGACACCCGGACCCGGGCCCAGCTTGAGGCGAGCATCGCCGCGGCTCGCTCGGCGGTGGCCTCGGCGCAATTCGAGCTGCAGCGCGCCGAGAACGCGCGCGACCTGGCGCGGTCGAACTACCGGCGGATGGAGCAACTGGCCAGGGACAGCGTCGTATCGGACAGCCAGCTGGAGCGCGGGATGAGCGAGTGGCAGGGCCAGGAGGCGCTGGTCGACAGCGCCCGCGCCGGCGTGGGCATCCGCCAGGCGGAGCTGGCCAGCGCCGAGGCACAACTGACACAGCCGCCTTCAGACGGTGCGCCCGCCTCCGGCACCGACTGCTGCGTCAACATCCGTTCGCCCATCAGCGGCGTGGTCCTGGCGGTGCATGCGCGCAGCGAACAGGCGGTATCGGTCGGCACCCTCATCGCCGATGTCGGCGACCCGTCGGAGCTGGAGATCACCGTCGATGTGCTGTCGAGCGACGCCGTCAACATCAGGCCCGGCGCCCGGGTCGAGATCTCGGACTGGGGCGGCGCGGGCGATCTGGAGGCGACCGTGCGGCGCATAAACCCCGCGGCTTTCACCAGGGTGTCGGCGCTGGGAATCGAGGAGCAGCGGGTCAATGTGCTGCTCGATCCCGCCGCCGTGCCGCCCGGCCTCGGCCATGGCTACCGGGTCTTTGCCAGGCTTGTGGTCTGGTCCTCCGACGATGCGCTGCAGATCCCGGTCGGCGCGCTGTTTCGCGATGGCGGCGCCTGGGCGGTGTTTCGCGTCAGGGACGGCGTTGCCAGAACCGCGCGGATCGACATCGGACAGATGGGCGCGGCAAGCGCCCAGGTGATTGCCGGCCTGGAGCAGGGCGATGAGGTGGTGCTCTATCCCAATGACACGCTCAGGGACGGCAGTCCGGTGCGCGACCGGAAGCTGGCGGAGTAGGAACCGGCGCGAGGCGCGCCTTGGGGCGGATCCACCTCGACCCCCGATGCGCTATGCACATCGCGTGAATTCAGATTCGCGCGATGTGCATTAGCCCTTTGATTTTGCATGTCGTGGTCCCGAAACCGCTGCACACTTTCGGGCGACATGCATTAGATCCAGGCCAGAACCGCGGCGGCCAGCAGGCTGTAGCGGGCAACCTTGCCGATGCTGACCAGGATCAGGAACCGCCACAGGGGTTCGCGGAGGATGCCCGCCGCCAGGGTGAGCGGATCGCCGATGACCGGCAGCCAGGCAAACAGCAGCGACCAGTGCCCATAGCGGGAATAGAACCGGCGGGCGCGCGCCAGCTGCGAAGCCGAGGCCGGAAACCATCGCTTTTTGGCGAACCGTTCGAGGCCGCGCCCGATCAGCCAGTTGATCACCGACCCCAGCACATTGCCGAGACTGGCGACCGCCACCAGCAGCACCGCCGGCTGCGCGCCGCCGAGCAGCAGCGCGGTCAGCAGCGCCTCCGATTGCGCCGGAAGCAGGGTTGCCGCAATCAGCGCCGCCAAAAACAGGCTGCCATAGGCGGCGAGATCGCTCATCGGGCGGAACCTTGCCGTTGGCCGGCGAGGGGCGCTGCAGGGCGCATGACGGCCGGACCGGTCAGAGCCCGGCCGCCCTCAGGTCTTTTCAACCGGCTGGTTGGCGCCGAGCCGGGTGACCAGCAGCCTGCGCGCGCCGTCCTTGGCCGCGGTGATCACGCTGAACAGCGACGGCACGAACAGCAGCGACAGCATGGTCGAGACCAGCAGCCCGCCGATCACCGCGATCGCCATGGGCGAACGGAACTCGCCGCCCGTGCCGAAGGCCAGTGCGCTCGGCACCATGCCGGCGATCATGGCGATGGTGGTCATGATGATCGGCCGGGCGCGCTTGTGGCCGGCGTCGAGCATCGCCTCGTTCTTGGAGCTCCCCTGGCTCATCGCCTCGATGGCGAATTCCACCAGCATGATGGCGTTCTTGGTGACGATCCCCATCAGCATCAGGAAGCCGATGACCACCGGCAGGCTGATCGCCTTGTTGGTCAGATACAGCGCGAAGATGGCGCCGCCGACGGCCAGCGGCAGCGACAGCAGGATGGTGATGGGAGTGATGAAGCTCGAAAACAAAAGCACCAGAACCACATAGACCAGGAGGATGCCCGCGCCCATGGCCAGGCCGAAGCTCGAAAACACCTCGCCCATGATCTCGGCGTCGCCCGAAGACTGGATCTCGGTGCCCTCCGGCATCGCCTTGGCGAGCGGCAGCTCGTTGACCGCAGTGACGGCCTCGCCGAGCACGTAGCCGTCCCTGATATCGGCCTCGACATTGCTCTTGTAGCGGCGGTCATAGCGGTTGATGGAGCTCGGGCCGGCCGAGAAGCTCAGATCGGCGACAACGCCGAGCGGGATCTGCTTGCCGCCGGTGCTGGGAATGCGCTGCCCGGACATCTTGAAGAGGTCCTTGCGCACATCCTCCTTCATCCGCACGGTGATGGGGATCTGCCGCTCGCCGGTGTTGAACTTGGCAAGATTGGCGTCGGTGTCGCCGATGGTGGCAATGCGGATGGTCGACGCCAGCGCCGTGGCGGTAATGCCGAGCTGGGCCGCGAGCACCGGCTTGGGGGTGATGCGGATTTCCGGCCGCGACAGCGACGCGGTGGTGGAAACCTTCTTGAGACTCGGAAGGCCCGCCATCTGGTCCGCGAGCTCGGTCGAGGCCTCGGTCACCGCTTCTATGGTGTCGCCGAGCACGACGATGGACAAATCGCGCTGCCCGTTCTCGTTGACCACGTTGAGCCGGATGTCGGGAGTGCCTGCGAGCAGAGCCTGGATTTCCTTTTCCAGATCCTGCGCGGATTTCTCGCGAGTGTCGCGGGTGCCGAAATTGACCGTGATGTTGGCCTTGGTGATGTCGGACGAGCCGCCGTCGACGAAGACATTGGTCACCTCGGGCAGGGTCATCACCTTCTGCGACAGCATCCGGGTGACGTCGCGCGTGTCCTCGATGGTCGAGCCGGGCGGCAGTTCCACCGACAGCACCGCGCGGCCCTCGTCGGTCACCGGGATGAATTCGGTCGGCAGCAGCGTCGCCGAGAAGATCGAACCGACAAAGATGCCGAGGCCGAGCAGCAGCGTGATGACCCTGTTGTGCAGCGTCCAGTTCAGCACCCGCATATAGGTGCCGAGGATCCGGCCATCTTCGCCTGCCTCGGATCCGGGGGCGTCCTTGAGGAAGTAGGCGGCCATCATCGGGGTGATGAGGCGGGCCACCAGCAGCGAAAACAGCACCGCGACGGCAACCGTGATGCCGAACTGC
The DNA here is from genome assembly GCF_003182275.1 of Hoeflea marina. Lineage (GTDB taxonomy): Bacteria > Pseudomonadota > Alphaproteobacteria > Rhizobiales > Rhizobiaceae > Hoeflea > Hoeflea marina. The sequence goes on along the minus strand of NZ_QGTR01000001.1, from coordinate 599,899 downwards.
TTGAAATATTGCCCGGCAATGCCGCCCATGAAGCTCACCGGCGCGAACACGGCGACGATCGTGAACGAGATCGCGATGACGGTGAGCCCGATTTCGCCGGCCGCCTCCTCGGAGGCCTCGAAGGCGGGCTTGCCCATATGGATGTGGCGGACGATGTTCTCGATCTCGACGATGGCGTCATCGACCAGGATGCCGGTCACCAGGGTGATGCCGAGCAGGCTCACGGTGTTGAGCGAGAAGCCGAGCCAGTTCATGACGAAGAAGGTCGGGATGATCGACAGCGGCAGCGCCACGGCGGTGATCAGCGTCGCGCGCCAGTTGCGCAAAAAGAGAAAGACGACGATCACGGCGAGAATGGCGCCTTCATAGAGCGTGTCCATGGCGCTCGCATAATTGCCTTCGGTGTAGACGGTGGTGTCGTCGATGAGCGAGAACCGGACACTGGGATATTCCTGCTTCAGTGTCTCGAGCCGTGCCTTGGTGTTCTCGCCGGCGGTGATGTCGCTCTTGCCGGTGGCGCGCAGGATGCCGAAGGCAACAACCGGCTGGCCGTCGAACATGGCGAACGAGCGGACTTCGGCGGGACCATCGATGACGGCGCCGAGATCATCAAGCCGGACGGTTCGCCCCGTGGACAGCGCAATCGGCGTGGCTGCGAGCGCACGCAAGGTGTCGGCGCTGCCGAGCGTGCGGATCGAGAATTCCTGGCCGGCGAGATCGCCGCGGCCGCCGCCGAGATCGATGTTCTTCGATCTCAGCTGCTGGTTCACATCGGCCGCGGTGATGCCGAGCGCCAAGAGCCTGTCGGGCTCGAGTTCGACCTTGATCTCGCGGTCGGCGCCGCCAAGCCGAGAGACCTTGCCGACGCCCTCGACACCCTGCAACTGGCGGGTGACCACGTCATCGACGAAGTAGGACAGGTCCTCGATCGTCCGCGTCGGGTCCGAGACCGCATAGGTCATGATCGGCTGGCCGGTGACGTCGAGCCGCTTGATGATCGGCTCGGAAATGGTCTCGGGCAGGTCGTTGCGGATGCCTGCCATCGCATCCTTGACGTCGTTGAGTGCCCGGTCGGAATCGGTTTCAAGCTCGAATTCGATGGTCACGGTGACGAGTGAATCGTTTGCCACCGAGGTCACGTGGCGGATGCCGGTGATCGACGAGATTGCATCCTCGATCGGCTTGGTCACCTGGTTGGTGAGCTCAAGCGGGGCGGCGCCCGGCTGGGCGACCGAGACGGTGATGATCGGCAGGTCGATATTGGGAAAACGGGTGATCGGCAGCTGGAAGAAGCTGACCATGCCGATGACGCAGAGAACCAGGAACATGGCCAGCGGCGGCACCGGGTTGCGGATGGCCCAGGTGGACATATTCATTGCGCGGCGCCCTCGGCCGGCGTGCCCAGCGGCGCGGCTTCCTCTTTCGGCGCGGATGGCACGGAAGCGGGGGCGGTATCGGAGGACGACGCCACGATCTGCACCTTGTCGCCGTTGCGAAAGAAGGCGCCGGCACGGGTGATGACGGTTTCACCGGCTTCAAGGCCGCTGACGATTTCGCGGCGGCCATCCTCGGTCAGAATGCCGGCCCGGACGTCGCGGCGCTCCACCGTTCCGTCCTTGACCACCTGCACGGTCTGTCCGTCGCTGGCGGTCACGACAGCGCTCGAGGGGACGGTGATGCCGTCATGGCGATCGACCTCCACCGTGGCGCTGGCAAATGTGCCCGCCCGCAGCATGCTGCCGGTGTCGAGCGAGACGCGGATCACACCGAGCCGGGTGGTCTGGTCAACGGTGGGTGAAATCAGCCGCACCTTGCCGTCGAGCTTGTCCGCCTGATGGCCAGCCACGGCGGCGTGCACCGGGTCACCCACGTCTATGAGCCCGAGGGCCGTCTCGATGACTTCGGCCTCCAGCTCGATTTCCCCGTCGCGGACAATCCGGAACAGCGGCTCGCCGCTGGCGGCGACGATGGCGCCGATCTTGGCGTTGCGGGCGGAGATCACGCCGGAGACCGGCGCCTTGATGCGGGTGCGCGACAGGTTGAGGTCGGCGAGATCGCGTTGCGACTGGGCCTGGGCCACCTGCGCCTGGGCAATCGACAGCCCGTCCTCGGCCGAAGAGGCGGCGGCGCGGGCAGCGGCTGCGGCGGACTTGCTCTGGTCAAGCAGCGCCTGGGTGGTGTTGCCGGAATCCTTGAGCTGCTCGGTGCGCTCAAGCTGCGCCTGGGCTTCCGACAGCGCCGAACTGGTTGACGCAATCTGGTTGCGGGCCTGGCTGACTGCGGCGTTGGCGCGCGCCAGTTCGGAATTGGCCTGCGCCAGCTGCGCTGCCAGCGTGGAATCGTTGATCACCGCCAGCACGTCGCCCTCTGCCACCGTCTCGCCGATATCGACATTGATCTCTTCGATGGCGTAGCCGCTGATCTGGGCGTTGACCAGCACCTCCTCGCGCGGCACCAGCGTGCCGGACACCGGGATATTGGACACGATCTCCGAGCGGGTCGCTTCCGAGACGGTGACATAGGACGCCGCGGGGTCGGCTGCCGCTGCGGGAGCGGGGGCGGTATCCGCGGCCAGCACCGGGTGAGCGGCCATCAGGGCCAGGATCGCCAGTGTCGTGAGCCTGAGGAATTGTTGCTGCATCTTGACCGCCAATTTCGAGTTCGCCTGCCGCACTTATACGATGTCATCCGATAAAAGTACAAAAGGCTGACTTCCTGTCGGCAACATGTCGAACCGTGCGGCTCAATTGCGGCAGCTTGCCGGTTGCCGGGGGGGGGGGCGGGTTCACCCCAGCTCGAAGCTGGTGATGCCGAACACCGACGGACGGTCGATTTCAGGCGGCCTGCCCTTGTACATGCGGGCGGTTTCGAACACCGGGGCGAGGCCTGCCTCGCGGGCCAGCTGCACCGCCGGCACATTGTCTTCCGGCGTATCAAGCGTCACTTCGCTGCCCGCCGGAACGAGTGCGCAGAGTCCCTGGAAAAGCGCACGCGCAGGTTCCAGCCCCTGCGCAAACAGCGGACCGATCTTGTAGCCCTTGCGGCAGCGCCGCATGGCGCCGAAGCCGATCGGCCCTTTATCGGCGATGACCATCAGCGCCTGGCGCGAGTTCGGGGCATCAGGCAGCAGCCACCGCCGCAGGAAGCTGTCGCGCGCCGCGCCGAAACGGGTGCGGTCAAAATCGGCAAGTGCAGGGATGTCGAAGGGTTCGACGGAGCGCATACACAGTCCGGAGGGCGCCGCGTCTACCAATTGGGGCACGCCGGTGTGGCGAATGTTGCGGCCGTCGAGCACGAAGCCGCTCTTGCGGTAGTTCTCCTGCTGGGCGACGACACCATCGAGGCCCACGGTGGAGCCCTCGAGGCGCGCCATGCCGGCGTTCCACAGCCTCAGCCCGGCGCCCGTGCCGCGATGGTCCGGGCGGACGATGTAGAAGCCGAGAAAGCCGAAATCGGGTGAGTAGCGCACGACCGAGATCGCGGCGACCGGCTCGTCATCGATGAAGCCCATGAGAAAGCCGTCGGGATCGGTGGCGTGAAAGGCGGCAAGGTCGTCGAGGCCGGGATTCCAGCCCTCGCTGGCGGCCCAGTCGATGGCTGTCGAGAATTCGGCGAGAGCCGCCGGGCGGATGCGCATGTCGGTCATGCCGGTACCAGTGCCAGGCCGGATTTGAGCCGGCGGGCGTTGCCTGTCGTCACCGTGGCTTCGGCGAGCGCGATGGCGGCGGCGACGCCGTCGATCACCGGCAGACGATAGGCGTCGGACATGCGTTCGGCAAGACCGGCCATGCCGGCGCAGCCGAGCACGATGGCGTCGGGCCGGTCTTCCCGCATGGCGCGGCCGATTTCCGCCGCGATCGCATCGGCGGAGGCTTCCGCATCGGATTCGAGCGCCAGCACCGGCACCTCCGAGGCACGGACCCGGATGCAGCGGGAGGCATAGCCATAGGCCCGGAGATTGTCCTCGATCACCGGGATCGACACCGACAGTGTGGTGACGACGGAGAAGCGTTGCCCGAGGAGCATCGCCATCTGGAATGCGGCCTCGCCGATGCCAATGACCGGGATGGCGGCGCGGCGGCGCAATTCCATCAAGCCGGTGTCGTCGAAACAGGCAATGACGCAGGCGTCGTAGCCGCCGGGCGCCATGACAGCGCTTTCGAACAGCGAGAACAGGCCGGGGAGGGTGGCGAGCCCGTCTTCGGGGCCCTGGATCGAGGCCGGCGTGTCGGTGGGGTTGATGGCGGTGATTTGGGTACCCGGGCGGGCGGCGAGGCGGGCCGCGGTTTCGATCGACCGGGTCATCGACGCGGTCGAATTGGGATTGATGACGAGGATGTGCATGGAGCTACACCAGACCCTTGCCTGCGTCGGATCCCATCGCCGCGCGCCGGGACTGGCTGATCCTGGCGATCAGCAGGAAGACGCCGATGATGATGAAGGAAAACAGCGTCGTCATGGTGCCGAGCGCATAGAGAACCGGTGAGGTGACATTGGTGGTCATGCCGAAGATTTCGAGCGGCAGCGTGTTGTAGGAGCCGGCCGTCAGCAGCGTGCGGGCGAACTCGTCATAGGACAGCGTGAAGCCGAACAGCGCCACCCCGATCAGGCTCGGGCCGATGATCGGCAGCACCACATGCTGCAATGTCTGCCACGGCGTGGCGCCGAGATCGCGCGCCGCCTCCTCGTAGGATTTGTCGAAGCGGTTGAAGACGGCGAACATGATCAGCAGCCCGAAGGGCAGGGTCCAGGTCAGCTGCGCGCCGAAGCCGGAGGTGGCCCAGTGCACGTCGAGCCCGGACTGGCTGAAGATCAGGCCGATGCCGAGCGAGACCAGGATCGACGGAATCGTCAGGCTGGTGATGATGAGATAGAACAGCGGCGTCGAGCCGCGGAACTTTCGCCGGAAGGCGAGCCCGCCCATCACCGAGACCACCACCGTGGTGACCATGACCATCAGGCCGAGCACCAGCGAGCGAAAGAACGCTCCCCAGATGTCACCGACTGCCTGCTGCTGGAACAGTTCCCGGTACCAGTTGAGAGAGACGCCGCGCATGGGGAAGGTGAGGCCGCCGCCGGGCCCCTGGAACGACAGGATGCCGATGGTGATCGTCGGGCCGTAAAGGAAGAGGATGAAGAGCGCGAAAAAGGCGCCAAGCAGGTAGAAGGATCGCGACCGCGGTTCCATCAGAGTTCCTTCCGGATGTCGACGAAGCGCAGCATGATGGCGATCATGATCAGCACCATGGCGAGCAGCACCACGGCGGTGGCTGCGGCCGAGGGATATTGCAGAAGCGCGATGTCGTTGGAAATCAGCCGCCCGACATTGGCCGATTGCGAGCCGGACATGAAGCGCACGGTGATGAAATCGCCCATCACCAGGGTGACGACGAAGATCGAGCCGATCATGATGCCGGGCTTGGCGAGCGGGATGATGACATTGGTGAGGATCTGCAGCCCGCTGGCGCCGGCGTCGCGCGCGGCTTCGACCAGCGACTTGTCGATGCGCATCATGGTGTTGAAGATCGGCACCACCATGAACAAAGTGTAGAGATGGACGAAGGCCAGCACCACGGCGAAATCCGAGAACAAGAGCCATTCCAGCGGCTGGTCGATCAGCCCCATCTGCAGAAGCGCCGAATTGGCGATGCCGTTGCGCCCCAGGAACGGCACCCAGGAGATCATCCGGATGATGTTCGAGGTCCAGAACGGAATGGTGCAGAGCAGGAACAGCGCGATCTGCCAGGTCAGGCTGCGGACATGGAAGGCGAGGAAATAGGCGACCGTAAAGCCGATCGCCAGCGTGAACACCCAGGTGATGGCGGCGAAGACGAACGTCTTGAAGAACACCTGATAGGTGACGGCGGAGCCAAAGAGGAATTGGTAATTGTCGAACTCGAAGGCCGGATAGATCGAGAATTCGGTGGCGCCCCAGAAGCTGACGACGACGATCATGAGGATCGGCAGCACTAGGAAGATGCCGAGCACGAGGACGAGCGGGCTCGACAGGAGCCAGCTCGCGCGTTCGCCATCGCGCGCCTTGCGGACAAGCCGGTACCTGGCCGAAGCGGCGAGCGGAAGATCCGGGGCTTTCGCCCCGGATGCGCTGGTCGGGATCACGCTCATGCGGCGATGAACTCGTTCCACTTGCGGACCATGTACTGGTTCTCGTCCATGACGGCGTTCCAGCAGGCGACCTTGCCCATGCGTTCGTCGTAGGAGCCGCCGTCGCGGACATCGCCGGCCTTGCCGAGCACGTCGCCGGTGGGCGAGACGATTTCTGCGGTCGCCGGCTTGCCCTCGTACCAGTAGCCCCACTCGTTCTCGGACATGAATTCCTTCGAGGTCTCGGGCACGGCGGAGTAGTAGCCCTGGCGCATCAGGTAGCCGCCGACCCAGCCGGAGAGATACCAGTTGATGTATTCATAGGCGGCGTCGAGTTCGATGCCCGAGAGGTTCTTCGACAGACCGAGACCGCCGCCCCAGGAGCGATAGCCTTCCTTGAGCGGCTGGTAGACGCAGGGGATGCCCTTGGACTTGACGGCCGTGATTGCCGGCGACCACATCGACTGGATCACCACTTCGCCCGAGGCCATCAGGTTGACGGATTCATCGAAGGACTTCCAGAAGGCGCGGAACTGGCCCGCCTTCTTGGCCTCGGTGAATATGCCGATTGTCTTGTCGATCTCCTCCCTGGTCATGTTGCCCTTGTCGCCATACTGGATGGCGCCCATGGCTTCGCAGACCATGGCCATGTCCATGATGCCGATCGAGGAGATGTCGAGGATCGAGGCCTTGCCCTTGAATTCGGGATTGAGCAGCTCGGCCCAGCTTTCGATCGGGCGGCCGATGAGATCGGGGCGGATGCCGAGCGTGTCGGCATTGTAGATGGTCGGGATCAGCGTCATCCAGCGGGTCACCTCATCGGCGAACTTGGTGCCGTCGGCGCCATCGACGAAGCCCACCGTGCTCGGCGCTGTCCCTTGCGCCACGACGCTCTCCGGCGTCAGCTTGCCGGTGGTGAAGATCGGCGAGATCTGGTCGAAATACTTGATCTTCGAGGTGTCCATCGCCTGCAGGTTGCCGGTCGGCCAGACCTTCTTGCAGATCCAGTATTCGATGTCGGCGATGTCGAAGCTCTTGGGCTGGGTGGCGGCGCGCTGGGTAACGGAGTCGGAATCGAGCGCCGTCATTTCCAGCGTGAAGCCGAGATCCTCCTTCACCTTGGTGGCGACGTCATTGAGGTTGGACACGCCGGTGCCGAACTGGCGCAGGGTGACGTTCTTGATGTTCTGCGCCCAGATGGTCGGAAAGCCGGTGATGACCCCCGAGCCGGCGGCGGCGCCAACAGCGGCGGCTGCGCCCCTGAGCACCGAACGGCGGCTCAGGCCTTTGTTTTCCTTGCTGATCGTCATAGTTCCCACTCCTGTTTCTTCTGGTTGGAGCCGGCGTGACCCGGCCGGCTGTTGCAGCTCACGCCGCAAGTTCATGGGCATCCGCCCGCTGCCAGGCGACGGATACGGACTGGCCCGCCTCGAACGGTGCGGCGAAGAACGCCGAGTCGCTGACGGTGGCGGTTATCTCCGGCGCGCCCTCCATGTCGAGGCTGACATTGACGGTGGTGCCGAGGTATTCGATCGCCTTGACCACCGCGTCGCGGCCGGCGGCCAGCGGTACGCTCGCCAGGCTGATGCGGTCGGCGCGGACGGCGTATTTGGCGCCGTCGAGCGCGATGATGTTGTGGCCGCCCATGAAGCGGGCGACGAATTCGGTGCGCGGCGCGTCGAAGATCTCGTGCGGGGTGCCGGCCTGCTCGATGCGGCCGCCATTCATGACGATGATCTGGTCGGCGAGCGCCATCGCCTCGTCCTGGCTGTGGGTGACATGGATGAAGGAGATGCCGAGGCTCAATTGCAGGCGCTTCAACTCGGAGCGCATCCTGAGCCTGAGGAACGGGTCGAGCGCCGAGAGCGGCTCGTCGAGCAGCAGGATCTGCGGCGAGGTGATCAGCGCGCGGGCGAGCGCGATGCGCTGCTGCTGGCCGCCCGACAGCTGCGCCGGCAGCCGGTCGCCGTAGCTCGCCATGTCGACGAGCTCGAGCAGTGTGCGCGCCTGGGCGCGGCGCTCGTCGCGGGCGATGCCCTTCATCTTCAGGCTGAAGGCAACATTGTCGATGACGCTGAGATGCGGAAACAGCGCATAGTTCTGGAACATCATCGCGGTGCCGCGCCGGGCAGGGGGCAGGTCGGTGATGTTGGTGCCGGCAAGAACGATGTCGCCGGAGGACACCGTTTCATGGCCGGCAATCATCCGCAGCGTCGAGGACTTGCCGCAGCCCGACGGGCCGAGCAGGCAGGTATAGGTGCCGCTGGCGATCAGCTGGTTGATCCCGTCAACCGCAATGGTCTCGCCGTATTTCTTGGTGAGCTGCGCGAGCTCCAGGGCATTTTGCCTCGACATGGCCGTCTCCCGGTTATCTAAAAGGGAGAATGCAATCGACGTGCCAATTCCGTGCCGCCCATTAGAGTTATGAAATAACTGGATTATTTTCCGGATATGCAGATGCGCGCTTGTATCGTGCCCAATTAACGGGCACATTGGATACGCAATGCACAAGGATTGTATACGATCCTGAGCTTGATTGATGGACAAAGCGGGCGTAGTCATGGCTCTCGGAAAACAGGCATCGAAACGGATCTCCCCATGGCGCTGATCGACCAACCGCAAGACCAGCAGGGCGCGTTCTCGCTGCCGCCTGGGCGGGCGCTGGAGATCTGCCGGCAGCTGGAAATGGCGATCCTCGAGCACCGGATCCTGCCGGGCATGAAATTGAACGAGGACGAGGTCGGCGAGACCTTCGGCGCGAGCCGCACGGTGGCGCGCAGCGCGCTGCAGGCGCTCGCCCACAGCGGCCTGGTGACCATCGAGCGAAACCGCGGCGCCTTCGTCTCGCGGCCGAGCATCCGCGAGGCGCACGACGTGTTCGAGGCCCGCGCGCTGATCGAGCCGCGCATCGCCCGCATGGCGGCACGCGCCATGAGCGATGACGACCTGACGATGCTGCGCGCGCACATCGAGAACGAGCACAGCGCGGTGCACTCCGGCAACAAGGGGCAGGCGCTGTCGCTGTCGGGCGCCTTTCACCTCGCCATCGCCGAGGTCGCCAACCAGCAGGTGCTGACGCAGATCATGCGGCCGCTGATCTCGCGCTCGTCGCTGATCATAGCGCTCTACTGGCGCCGACCGGACACCACCTGCGAGAGCCATTCTCACGAGGCGCTGATGAAGGCATTTGCCGCGCGCGATCCCTTCGCCGCCGAGGAGGTGATGAAGAGCCACATCGTCGACCTGCATTCAGGCCTCGACCTGGTGGAGCGGCCGGCCGCCGAACCGACGCTGGCCGCCGTCTTCTCCGGCGATCCGGGCTCGAAGACCTGAAGGCGCGCCAAACCGTCAGACCCGGCGGGCCACCGATTGCGGCAGGACGAACAGACTGTCGGCCGGGACCGCGCCGACGCGCAGCGGGCAGCCATAGACCTTTTCCAGCACCCGATCGGTGAGCGTCGCGGCGGGCTCTCCGGCCGCCTCCATGCCGCCGTCGCGCAGCAGCACGATCCGGTCGGCAAACATGGCGGACAGATTGAGATCATGCATGACGGCAATGACGCCGCCGCCCCGGTCGGCGAAATCACGCGCCAGCGCCATGATCGCCAGCTGGTGGCGGATGTCGAGGCTGGAGACCGGCTCGTCAAGGAAGAGCCAGCGCGGTCCATCGGGAAGGCGCGGCTGCCAGATCTGGCAGAGCACCCGGGCCAGTTGCACCCGCTGGCGCTCGCCGCCCGAAAGCTCCTGGTACATGCGCTCGGAAAACCCGGCGAGATCGACCTTGCGCAGCGCCTCTCCCACCCGGTCGGCTGCCTGGGTGAAAGACAGCACGGCGGCATCCCTGAGCCCGATGCGCACCACCTCGCCCACGGTGAACGGAAAGGCGAGGGCCGTGTCCTGCGGCAGCACGGCGCGCAGCTCCGCCAGCCGCCAGGGCGGAAGGTCGGCCACCGGATTGCCGTTGATGAACGCCTTGCCGGCATAGGCGATGTCGCCGCAGAGGGCGCGCAGCATCGTCGTCTTGCCCGAACCGTTGGGGCCGGCGACGACGGTCACCGCGCCTGCCTCGGCGACCAGATCGACATCGGCAAGGATGGTCCGGCCGCCCAGCGCGACCGAAAGGGATTTTGCGACTACCCGCATGGCCGTGTCCGTCACAGATCGAGCATCCCGCGCTTGCGCATCAGGATCCAGAGAAAGAAGGGGGCGCCGATGACGGCGGTGACGATGCCGATCGGCAGTTCGGCCGGCGCAACGATGGTGCGGCTGACGGCATCGGCGGCCAGCAGCAGGCTGGCGCCGAGCAGTGCCGAGGCCGGCAGCAGGTAGCGGTTGTCCGGGCCGATGGAAAGCCGCAGCAGGTGGGGCACGACAATGCCGACAAAGCCGATGGTGCCGGCGACCGCCACCGATGCGCCGGTGGCCAGCGCCACGGCGACAATGGCCGTCTGCTTGAGCCGCTCGACGGGAATTCCCACGTGCCGGGCGGGGCCCTCGCCGAGGGCGAGGGCGTTGAGTCCGCGCGCGAGAAACCGCATCGAGACCAGCACCAGCAGGATCGGCGGGGCGATCGAGATCACCTTCGGCCAGGTGGCGCCGGCGAGCGATCCCATGTTCCAGAAGGTGAGGTCGCGCAGTTGCGCGTCATCGGCCATGAACACCAGGATGCCGGTGCCGGCGCCGGCAAAGGCCGCCATGGCGATGCCGGCCAGCAGCATGGTGGCCACGGAGGTCCGGCCCTGGCGGGTGGCGATGCGGTAGAGCAGCATGGTGCTTGCCAGCCCGCCGGCAAAGGCCGCCAGCGGCAGGGCGAACAGCCCGGCCACCGCCATGGCCGGGGCGAGGACGCCGGAGCCGAGCACGATGGCGCAAGCCGCCGCCAGCCCGGCGCCGCCGGACACGCCGACGATGCCGGGATCGGCCAGCGGATTGCGGAACAGTCCCTGCATCAGCGCGCCGGAAACCGCCAAAGCGGCGCCGATCAGCATGCCGAGGACGACGCGCGGCAGCCGGATGGCCTCGATCACCAGCCTGTCGCTGGCCTTGACCGAGGCAGGATCGCCGATGCCGGCCCATCCGAGCATCACCGCCCGCAGCGAGGCCTCCGAAGCGCCCTGGGCAAGGCAGACGGCCGCCGTGGCGGCGAGCAGCAGCACCAGCAGCCCGATGGTCAGGCGGGCCCGGGCCGACCGGTCACCCGCGGCGGCGGTGGACCGCCGGCGCAAAGCCGGCAGGGTGAAGGACGCCATCGACATCTCAGTTGGCCACCCGCGCGGCGAGCCGCATCTTGTCGCTCAATTCCGCGATGGCCTCCGCGGTGCGCGGGCCAAAACCCAGAAGCTTCATGCCGTCGAGCCGCACGACCGCATGGGCTGAGGCGGCGGGCGAGGAGCTCAGCGCCGGGTGGGCGAACAGCATCTCGTCGCTGATGGCGTGGTCACCGGTGCGATCCATCATCACCACGACATCGGGAGCGGCGGCCATCACCGCCTCGTCGCTCACCGGCTTGTATCCGCTGATCCCGGCCATCACATTGTCGCCGCCGGCCAGCCGGATGATGCCGTCCGCATGGGTGTCGGCGCCCGCCGCCATGATCCGCCCGCCCTGCATCGACAGGATGAACAGCGCCCGCGGCCGGTCCGCCGAAGCCGCCGCGCCGGCCGCCCTGGCGATGGCGGCATCGACCGTGCAGGCGAGGATCTCGGCCTTTGCCTCCAGGCCGAGCGCCCGGCCGACGGCCCGGATCTTGGTGGAGATCGCCGCCGCGTCGTAGCCGTCGGGGATTTCCGCCAGCGCAATTCCGGATTCGCGGATGACCGCCATCACTTCCGGCGGACCGGCGCCTTCGAGCGCGATGATCAGGTCCGGCGCGAGGCCGATGACCCCCTCGGCCGACAGCGCCCGGATGTAGCCCACATCCGGCAGATCCAAGGCCTCGGGCGGGAACGTGCTGGTGGTGTCGCGCGCCACCAGCCGCTCCTGACCGCCGAGCGCATAGACGATCTCGGTCACCGAGCCGCCGATGGCGATGATGCGGGCAGGGGCCTCGCCGGCCCGCGCCTGGGATGCGAGCGCCAGGGCCGCGGCGACGAACAGGCCCACCCGGAGGACCGCCCGCATGAATGCGAACATGCCCGGTCCCGGCCTCATGCCGCACCTGCCAGTTCCAGGCGCGGCAGGCTTTCCATGACGGTGCGCCACTCGGTGCGTTCGTCCTGGCCCTCTATGCGCTTGCCGAAGAACTGGATGATGAGTTCGCCGGCCTGATCATAGGCTTCCAGCGAGGTGACATAGCCCTTGTCGGTGGGCTTGCGCACCAGCCAGGCACCGGCGATGCGGTCGGTGCGCAGATGCAGATGGAAATCGGCGTCCATCACATTGAGCCACGGGCCCATGCTCCTGATCGACTTTATCGGGCCGGAATGGATCTGGATGCAGCCGCGATTGCCGACGAAGACCATGATCGGCACGGCGGCATCGGCGGCGGCAAGCATCATGGTGGCGACGCTCCCGGCCAGGATGCGCTCGGCAAATTCCGGGCCGATGCTTTCGAGCGCGCGCAGACGCGAGAGCTTGAGGACCTTGAGGATGGAGACGAACTGATGAGTGTCGGTCATCGACTGCCAGCGGCGGCGCAGGTCGTCGAGCGGCACGTTGTCGTCATTCTCGGCAGCCGCGGGAGCCGCGATGATCTCGGCCTCGAATTCGCAGGACTGGTCCGTATGCGCCAGCGATCGGGTGATGCCCGCCCAGGCTTCGTCACTGGAAGCGGCGCGCAGGTGGATCTTGTGCAGGGCATCGCCCGCCTTGTCGAAGAACTGCAGGCTGCGCCGGGTCTCGCCCTCGGCGGTCGTCGTCTCGACCGAGAAGGCATGCGCCCAGTGCCCGGGAAACATCCGCATGTCGATCTCGGCGCCCAGCATCATCGAGGCGTGCTTGCCGGCGATGAAATTGTCATAGACGCCGATCTTCTCGTGCACGGCCGACTCGTTGCGGGTCAGCGCCATGACTTCGCCGAGCGATTCGAGCAGCGGGAAAATCGTCGGCATCGGCGCGTCGAGGCGGACCGTGCCGGCGCCGCAGCCGGCGGCAACCAGGGCCGCTTCGGAAATGCCGAGCTGGCCGGCGAGGTCGCGGGCTCGCATCTTCGGGTTGTCGAGTTGCTCGGCACGGATCCGGGCCGGGGAAAGTCGTGTCGTCATGGCTGCAAGCCCTTTCATTTGTTCAGAATCAGTTTGCCCTGCCGGGTGATCTTCAGCCGGTAAAAGGTGTCCTCATGCCGGATGGTGATTTCACCCCGGCCACGAAACAGGATGTCCGTCGAATAGACATAGCTGTCGGTGCGGCGGTCGGTGCCAGCAGGCGGGATGTCCCCAGCGGTTCGCTGGCCCGGTCCGCTGGCCGTGCTGGTGTCTTTCATAGCAAGGGGGTCTCTCTGGGTGCACCGGGCTGGCAGATCATGCTGGCTGGGCCGCAAATTCGTCGATAATACTTGACATGAATAGTCATGTTTTGTAGCGGAGGCAATACCGGAGTGAACCACTCATGTTATTTTTGCTCCGGTCGAGCATGCCAGCCTCGGCCGGCCGATACGGACACACTGACTGCAGGGAGACGGCAATGGGGCTGACGGAAAACACACCCGGAATCATGAGACCAGCCGCGGCTTCGCCGTCGCGCCGGCAGGCCTCCGTGTGGCTGGCGGCGCTGGCGCTGGCGGCGGCCGGAACGACTGCCTCGGCGCAGGACACCACCCCGGCCGCACCGGCCGGAAGCATCAGTCTCGAGCTCAACAAGGCCGGCGACGAGGCGGGCGCCTGCCGCACGACCTTCGTTGCCGTCAATCGGCTGGGCGGGGCGCTGGACGAGCTCGCCTACGAGATCGTCGTCTTTGACGGCGACGGTCTGGTCGACAGGCTGGTTCGCTTTGATTTCGGCGCCATGGCCGCCGACAAGACCACCGTCAAGCGCTTCGACCTGCCCGGCCTGTCCTGCGGCGCCGTCGGCCGGCTGCTGGTCAACGACGCGGCTGCCTGCAAGGGCGACGGCGTCGAGCCGCAGGCCTGCCTGGCCGGCCTTAAGACCGCAAGCCGCACGTCCATCCTCTTCGGCCGCTGACAGGAGCTCCCATGCAGTCCGGTATAGACCAACTCAAATCCATCCTCGATCTCGGCGGCCCGGTTGTCGCCGTGCTGTTTCTCGTCTCCGTGCTGGCTGTGGCGGTCATCGCATTGAAGCTGCTGCAGTTCGTCCGCGCGGGCGTCGGCCGGCGCAAGACGGCGGAGGCCGCGGTGATGGCCTGGGTTCACGGCAACCGGCCCGAGGCGAGGGCGCTCGTCGCCCCCGCGCGCGGCGCGCTCGCCAGTTGCGTGGCGCTGACCTTCTCGCTGTCCTCCAACGGCCGCGCCAGCAAATCGGAGATCGAGGAGCAGGTGGCGTCGCTGGCCATGCACAAGCTGCACGAGCTGCGCGGCGGCATGGCCTTCCTCGACACCGTCGTGCAGCTGTCGCCGCTGCTCGGCCTTTTCGGCACGGTCCTCGGCATGATCGAGGCGTTCCGCAAGCTGCAGGGCGCCGGCGCCGTCGTCGATCCGTCGATCCTCGCCGGCGGCATCTGGGTGGCTTTGCTGACCACCGCGGTCGGGCTTGCCATCGCCATGCCGGTCTCTGTGGTGCTGACCTGGTTCGAGACCCGGATCGAGGACGAGCGGGTGGCGATCGAAACCACCATCACCCAGGTGCTCTCGGCCGGACGGCCGGCGCAGCCGGACGACGCCGGCGCGGCCCGGGCCGGCGGAACCAGCCTGATGGAGCTGCGCCATGCGCATTGACGCCGGTCCGCGCCGGGCCAGACGCCTGTCGCTGACATCGCTCATCGACGTCATCTTCCTGCTGCTGCTGTTTTTCATGCTGACATCCACCTTCACCCGCTTCGCCCAGGTGGACGTGGCGATGGCCGGGCAGGGCGGGGCTGTCGCCGCCGGCAAGCCCGGCGTGCTGCTGCGGCTGACGGCGGCGGGTTTCGAGGTCAACGGCGAGATCACCGATGCCGACGGGCTTGAAGACCGGCTGGCGCTGCTGAAACAGACCGGTGCCACGTCCGGCCTGGTGCTGGTCGGCGTTGAGGGGCTGTCGCAGGACCTGGTCAGCGCGCTGGAGGCATTCCGCGCCGCCGGCCTCGACGTATCCGTCGCCCGTTAGGACCGATCATGAAAATCGCCCGCCCGGTTCCCAGACGCCGCCCCGAAGGCACCATCGCGCTGATCAACGTGGTGTTCCTGCTGCTGATCTTCTTCCTCATCGCCGGTTCGCTGACGCCGCCGCTCGACGGCGATGTCAGCATGGTCGAGACCAGCCAGGCCGACGCCAGCGGTCCGCCCGACGCCGTCTCGGCACGGCGTGACGGGCAACTCTATTACCGCGGCGAGCCGGTCACCGCCGCCGCCTTTCTTGAGACCCGCAGCGCCGAAAGCGGTGGCGACGGCGGGGCGCCGGACATCAAGCTGGTGGCCGACAAGGATCTTCCGGCCCGCCGGCTCCTGGAAATTCTAGAGGAATTCCGCAGCCTTGGCGCGGGCAAGGTGCTGGTGATCACAAGGAGAGCAGGGGCATGAAGCTCGGCTACAAGCAATGGACCGCGGCCCTGGCACTGTCGGCCATCGCCCATGTGGCGGTCGCCGGCCTGTTCGAGCCGGTGGAGCCTGCGGTCGAGATCGCCGGCGGCAGTCCGGTGGTGCTGTCTCTGGCCGGCAATTCGTTCTCCGACATGATGGCCTCCGGCGAGGCCGTCGAGACGCTCGAGGCGGTGACGGAGCCTTCCGCCGAGGAGGCCGTCGCCGTCGACGAGCCGGCCGAGCCGGTGACTGCAGAGGCGGTCGAGGCCGCAGAGCCGGTGGACGTGGCCGCGGCGAGCGCGGTCATAGAGGCCGCGCCGGCGCCACCCGAGACGCAGGCCGTCGAGACGGCAACGCCGGTGCAGCCTGAGGTCGCCGTGGAGGCCGAGCCGGTGGCCGAAGTGGCCGCGATCGCCGCCGATGTCGCCATCGCGGCGCCGGCCGCCACGGTCGTGGAGGCCGAGCCCGATCCCGTCGCCGAGATGGAAATCCCGCTGCCGGTGGCACGCCCGGTGCCGGAGCCCGAGCCGAAGACAGCCAGCGCCGCCGAGAAGCCGCGGCCGGTCAAGGCAAAGCCCGCGAAGGCAAGGCCCAAGCCACCCGCCAAGCCGAAAGCCCAGGCCGGCAACGGTGGCCAGTCCAACGCCAATGCGACCAGGGGCGGCGCCCGCGCCGCCAGCGGCAACAGTGCACGTGCCGGCAACGCAGCGGTGTCGAACTATCCCGGCAAGGTTGCGTCAAAACTCCGGCGCGCGCTGCGCTATCCGGCGGAAGCCCGCTCGCAGCGCATCCGCGGCGAAGCCGTCGTCGGCTTCGTGGTGGCCTCCAGCGGCTCGGTGAGCGGCGTGCGCCTGGTGCGCTCGTCCGGATCGTCGCTGCTCGACACCGCGGCGATCGAGACCGTGCGCCGCGCCGCGCCGTTTCCGCCGATACCCGGCGGAGCCGGCCGATCCTCCTGGCCGTTCAGCGTGCCGGTGGCCTTCAACCGCTGACGGCCGCCGCGCGCGCGACGCGGTCCGAGTTCGACGGCTGCCGCCGGGCAGGGCGTCCTCCAGGGTCATGCCCGGCGGCAGTCGTCGATGAGATCGCGCAGGATCGCATTGAGCGCCTCGGGTATCTGCGCGCTGAAGTGGAGTTCAGGGTCGCACTGCATGTCCGGGCGCATCCTCTGCCCAGGCAACGATGCGCTTACCGCACAGGCGCAGCGTCGGCACACAGGACCCGTGCCCGAGCGGGCAGGCTAGGGGCACTGATATTGGCCACCATCACCGGCTGAGAATCCGGCTTGATAAAATGTGAGGCTGAGGACTTGCGGAGAGAGACCAATTTGCGCCACACGTGTTTCATGCCGTCCGAGCTGCGAATTCGCACATTAGCTGGAAATCGCGACGCGGTATTCGCCCCGTCCAGCTAAATTTTAGATAAACCTCCGCCGACGATAGGATCTCTTTTCCTCTGTCACAACAGGCCGTCCGACAGCAGCTACTCGACCATCTCGTAGGTGGAATGACAGCCAGAGGCCGTGGGGAGGTTCGGCCCTACCCACTATGCACATCAGCATGCCAGGGAGTTCGTGGACGGATTGGCGAACCATGTTCTCGATACTTCTTGAATCTTGCGGCGAGGGGCGAGGTATATCCTCAGGATGAGTGTGCCAATCACCAACGAAATCGAGGCCTTTCCTATAGAACTCGTTGATTTCGTCCTGCTCGGCCTTTCTGTCCGGCCAAAAATGAAGCCGACCTCGCCTATCTCCCGGGCGCGCACCCGTTGCCACTTCGATGGTCCATTTTCCGGATGCCAGTCGTGCAAACATCTGGCCACCCGTTTCCCGGGAAAAAATTCCCTTTTGACGATTTGCCATCATCGTAATTAATGCCTCTGAGGCAATTTCGACCTCCAGACCTTCGAATTTGTACACACACCCTGTCATCAGAATGCCCACTTCCATTCGGTAACGCCACCAAGCACTGGTGGTTTGCCGCGCGTCTCCAGCCAGTAGTTAGTCCATCGACCTTCGGCCTGTTGCACGACGATTTCTTCTGCCGTCCACGTTCTCCAGACATCCCCGTCGTGTCGACCGGCAAGGACTTCAAGCGCGAGCCTACTGGCCACAGCCTGCGACTGAGCTAGTTCAATTGCGCCGAATGGAGAAGTTGCGTTGCCGCATTCAAGCGGCATTTTCAATCCTGCCACGGAAGCCCGACCCTTGAAGTTGCCGACCTCATCAAATCCGTCGGTGAAACGGCCCTCTTTGCCCGAGATGGCTACAGAATGGCCGGCAAGGGCATAAGCTTCGACCCAAGAGTAGAGGGTCGGGAGCGTGACGCTGTCACTAATGAACACATCGGCAGCCCAGTCTCCGGTCGCGGATATGACAAGATCGACATCATCGAGGAGCTTCGGACTTGAGGCTAGAAGGCCTTGTATACCACAGGCATACGCGCCCACCTGCTCGATATCAGGAAGCGACTTCTCGATTCTGGCCTTGATCGCTGCGGTCTTGGATACACCGACCCATTCGGCGCCGAGTTCGTGTCTTCGGATATTCTCCCAGCCTAGAAGATCTTGATCGACCAAGATGAAGCGGGACACGCCCGCCTTCGCGAGCATTACCGCGATGCCAGACCCAAGCGCTCCGCATCCGATGATCGCTACCTTTTTATGCATCGGTCCAGGTGCAGCACCAGGGAGGCGGGTGAGGGCCGCGTCGAGGTGTTGGGTGTTCAACGGAGCGATGTCGTAGAGCGCGATAACGTCGTCGTTCGCGAGTTTTGATTGGACATGGGCTTTAGAAAGCGGTCGCCCACTATTATCGCGGCGGATAACCAGTTCCACGGCGACCTTTACAGCGGCACCGTCCGGCTTCGTTCCCGAAAAGAGGACAGGCAACCTCGACGGGCACGCGCGGAGTTTCTCCCCCACGATTGCCACTCCATTCAAGGTATTCCGCTTGAGCATCATGAGCAGCGAGGCGAGGTCACGAGGGTACCTGTCTGGCCTCGGTAGCTTCGTGAGTTCAACGATAGGGAAGTGCAGCAGATCTCGCATGTATTCGCCGGTCAGATGCCCATGCCAGCGACGGATGGAAAATTTGTTCGGGAAGCAGAAATAGGATCCGCCACGATAAAAGAAGACCCCGGACCCGGCGGGAGCGACGGAAAAACCATGAAGTTTCGCTTCTCGAAATCCTGCAGGCAGGTAGTGCCTCCAGTATGCACCGAAATCGGCCTCGAAGTCATAATCCTCATCTCCGCGCTCGTTAGCCTTCAGAAGGTCTCGAGCATCGCGCAAGGCCGACTGTATGGCTTGAAGAGGATGGCTGGGAATGGTTGGGGGCAGCAAACATATCCGCGCCATATCGCCAAACCTGGGCAACGGCTCGATATGCGGCTGCGGGTGCGACACATCGTATTGCTCGATAAATGCTTGAGGCTTGGAGTAGGGGAAGTTGCTGTCGATTAGAATGAGGATATCCTTCCCCATCGTCCGGACCCGCCACGCCATTCCGCCATAGAATCTATTGGCCGGATGGTCGTCAGGGAGCTTTCCCTGAAAAGCCTCTTCTAAGGATTCAAACCATGCGTCGATTTCTTCTGCAGAATATGTCATCAATAAAGCTATGCGAAGCGTCCGTCGTCGGTCGCATAGCGGGTTTCACCACCTTTGATGACAGGCGCGGTAGTTCGGGCGTCAATCTTCTTTTCCGCGTCGGGATCTGGCTGGCTGCGGAACCAGTCCGAGTTGAATACCTTATCCCATGCCTTCATCGCCTGCTCGTGCGTGCAATCGGGATGGTCAAGTACCTCAAGATGAACGAGATTCTCCTCAAGGCAATCCTTAAAGAAAGCAACCTTGGGGTTGCCGGAACTGACAATATTCTCGCCCGTTAGTGTGGGGTGCCCGATTTCGTCATTGTATTCCAAGCGATCACAGATTTGCCGCATGAGCTCCCGAAAGGCCTCGTCATTCCGGCCCTTTATTTCAAGATAGCTTTCCTCTACGAGCCGCGAGATTGCAAATCCGGAAGTTGTCTTGGATTTCCAAGATATCCGGCTCTTTGCGAATTTCTTCATCAGCCGAGTCATGCGGACGAACTGGCCGCGGTCCCCCCCCGCACTTGCATCCGAGCATCGAGTGCTGTTGGCGGTCTTGAACCATTTTGTTACGGATCGCGCATCGGACCGTTTCCAATCCGATCCTGCAAGCTCCCACGCTGGCTTCATTTCTCCCGATATCGGATCCTTGATCTCTATCTTGCGGTAGGAGGGCACGTCGACATGGAATCCCTGATCGTAGTAAACGCGGACGCAGTTTTTCCGGACTTCTGGCGCGGTCTTGAAGCGCTTGTCCTGGAGTGCATCGCAAATCATCTTTCGTACTGCCAATGCTGACATTTCGCCCCCGTTGGGTCCGACGAGATCCTCCTTCTTAAAATAGACGCCGTCATCTATGTCATAGTCCCCGTCCTCCTCTTGGATCATGGTCTTCATGGAGTACGATCCCTGGGTGTGCAGGCCAATGGGTGCAGGCTTGTTGTCCGCAGCAAGACCTCCCTTGAGACGTTCGCGGTTGGTGTCTGCCTTATCCTTGATGTCCATGCGCTCATCATCGGACAGTTTCACCATATCCCGCTGATATTTCAGGACTTGAGCGTCGCAGTTCTTCATTGAAATACCTCCATCGGGATACCCGCTTTCGGCATCGGCGGCACCTCATTGAACAGACGGTGAATCATTCGGCCCTCAGGATGACCTGGCCGATCACAAAGGCTCTTCACCATGTCGGCATCATCGTATCCGTGGGCGATCAAAGCCTTCAGTGCCTCGGGGCGGGTCTCGTCCAAGCTCAGATATCGGAGCATGGTGCTCGAGGCTTCCTGCTGTGGAAGGCGTATATGGGTAACTGAGCGACCGAGCTTCGAGATGTGCCCGGCAAAGAACCGTGCCATTTGGTCGTATGCGAACTCCTGCACGTCGATCGCCAATGGCCCAATTTCAGCCCCGAGCTTCCAAGAGAGCATTCCACGATGGACTTCTTTGGGTTGAATCTGTGATCCCGCCGGCCGCGAAACGTTCCCAATGGAGAAGATCTCGATTGGTTGGTCTGGCTCGGCGCAAGAGAGAGCGTCGATCATCGCGACAAGAACCGGGTTATTCGCCCACAGACCTCCGTCGGCAAACACTCGAAAGTTATCAGAGCCGTTATCGGGATCGCGCACCGCTGCCAGCGAACGATAAATCGGTGCTGCACTTGATGCGAGACACACATCAGCAAGCTGATAATTATCATCGCGGACACCGCTCCTCGGCGTCTTTTTAAAAACCCAAGAGCGATGTTTCTCCATCGATACTGCAGGAACCGAAAGACTGATACCGCGGAGGTCAAGAACCTGCTTCATGGTGACGTTTTGTAGCTCGCGACGCAGCGCCGCCTGCAGCGCGAAATCGCCAGCGCGAACGATACGTCCGCCCTTCACCACTGCTCTCCACAACGGGCTCAGAATGCCATCTTTGATTCGGTGGGGAAAGATCGCAGCGCCGTGCTCCTCGTACAGGGCGACAACGGAGGACATCGGACGTCCGATTGCAGCGGCACATCCGAGGATAGCCCCAGTACTGGTACCTGCAATAAGGTCAAATCCTTTACCGACATCAAGTGCCTCCACATTTCTTAGGCGAGCGTAGTAGTTTGTGAGCTTGTCCAAAAGTGCAGCAGTATAAATACCCCGCATCCCGCCACCATCAATGCAAAGCACCCGATAGGGACGGTCGGGGACGGGCGTCGTGTCAGTCATTCACTTTTCCTTCTAGGATTAGACCCTGTTCGTCCCGCCGTGTGGGATAGCCGCCCAAATTCAAATTCGGTTGATAGACCAGATAATAGAGCCTCTAAAATGCAGTAAGTTTCATTCTGGCTGAAAATAGAAATGGTCGCCAGTGTCACTTTCAGTTATCACCCGAAATAGCTCTTCGCGCTACACGATTGATTGACACCGCTGCGTGCGTTCTTTATTCGTTCTGAGCCAAAAAATATCGTTAAATGCACCGACGCTGGCGCGCTCTGCGCTCGCCCGCTGTCTCTTGGTTTTGTATTTTGATCTTGAGGGCAGCCGTGAGGGGGTCTCATCGACCACAGGACCAACAGCGTAGGTACGCAAACTCTCTATCAGTTCTAGGACTACGAACATGTAAGTGAATTGGCCTACTGCTTTTCGCTCGTGGCCAGGCGCTCGAGTAGGGGGAATTGAATCTAAGTTCTCTAGCTACGCTCAGCCTGCCGAACTGAAAGCACGCATCCGCACAGGTCAATCCGAAGATCGCATAAGATAGATTATGGAACTGATGCATGTGCCTGATATGGCTGCGCGGTCGGCTGCGGCGGTGCCGGTCGGCCCGCTCGCAGGCTTCTCCGACGCGTCAGCCGACCGGATCGCGCATGTCGATGACGACGGCGCCAATGGCCCGCGCCAGAGCCTTGGGCTCGACGCTGAACACGCTGTCGGGCCGTCCGGCGGCGGCCCAGACGATGGCATGGTCGAGCAGCGTCCGGTCGATGTGGACGCCGAGCGGCGCCCGATGGCCGAACGGCGCCACGCCGCCGATGGCAAAGCCGGTCTCGTCGCGCACCCGCCGGGCATCGCATCGCGCGAAGTTGAGCCCATAACGCGCGGACAGATAATCCATATCAGCGTTTTGGTTTCCGGCCACCAGCAGCAGTGCCAGGCTGCGGGTGTCGGCATTTTCAAAGATCAGCGACTTGACGATCTGGCCCGTGGCACAGCCGCAGGCGCTGGCGGCTTCCTCGGCGGTGCGGGTCGAGTCCGCCATGCGCCAGATCGAGATATCGAGGCCGAGCGTTCGCGCCGCGTCCGCCACGCGCGCCATGCTGGATCCAGCCGGTATATCGGCCGCCTGAACTTCGCTGCGGCTCACAGCTCGACCTCGAATTCGATCGTCATTCCGTCGTAGCCCGGCTCGACATGCGCCGGCGTCTCGTCCAGCACCGTCCGGTAATCGAGCGGCACGTGCATGTGGGTGAGCACCGCGCGCCTGGGAGCCAGTGTCCCGATCCATCCCAGCGCCTGGTCGAGCGACAGATGGCTCGGATGGTGCTTGTATTGCAGGCAGTCGATAATCAGCAGATCGAGGCCCGACAGCCGGTCGATGGTGGCGCCGGGAAAATCGCTGACGTCGCAGCAATAGGCGACATCGCCGATGCGGTAGCCGAGCGAGCGGATGCCGCCATGGATCTGGTCGAGCGGCTGAATCGAGACCGGGCCCCCTGCTCCGTCTATGAGGATCGGCTTGTCAAGCGACTCGATGAGCTGCGGCGCGACGATCGGCGGATAGTCGCTGCCCTCCGGCGTGGTCATGACATAGCCGAAGCCGGCACGGATGCGGGACATGGTCTCGGGATCGGCATGGATCGGCATCTGCCGGCGCTGGCTCAGCGCGAAGCCGCGCAGATCGTCGATGCCATGGACATGGTCGGCATGGGAATGGGTGTAGAGCACCGCGTCAATCGAGGTCACCCGGTTGGCGATCATCTGCTCGCGGAAATCCGGACCGGTGTCGATGACCACCGTGGTGACGCCGCCGTCGGCGCCGGTCTGGCGCAGCATGAAGGCGGCGCGCGAGCGGCGGTTCCTCGGATTCGTCGGGTCGCAGGCGCCCCAGTCGCCGTTGATCCGCGGCACGCCCGGCGAGGAGGCACAGCCCAAAACGGTGAACTGGCGGCGGACGCGCGGCATCAGGGTCGGGTCATCTTCGAAAACAGCCGGTAGGCATTGGCGGTGGTGATGTCGCGGATCTCCGTCTCGCCGACGCCAATCGTCTCGCCCAGCACGCGCGCCGTGTTGACCACATAGGACGGCTCGTTGCGCTTGCCGCGATAGGGCATCGGCGCCAGATACGGCGCGTCGGTTTCCACCAGCAGCCGGTCACGGGGAACCGAGGCGGCGATCTCGCGCAGTTCGAGCGAGTTCTTGAAGGTGAGAATCCCCGAGAACGAGACATGGCCGCCGAGCTTCACGCCGATTGCCGCCAGCTCCGGACCGGCGGAAAAGCAGTGCAGGATGAAGGGGAAGGCCCCCTTCCCCGTTTCCTCTTCCAGGATCGCGATCATGTCGGCGTCGGCATCGCGCGAGTGGATGACCAGCGGCAGCTGCGTGATGCGGCTCGCCTCGATGTTGGCGCGGAACACCGCGAGCTGTACGTCGCGCGGCGCATTGTCCGGATAGTGGAAGTCGAGCCCCGCCTCGCCGATGGCGACGCATTTGGGGTGCCGCGCCAGCTCGACGATTTCCGCCGCGGTGATGTCGGGCTCCTCGCCCGCATTGCCGGGATGGGTGCCGACCGAGCAGAACACGTCCGCGTGGGCCTCGGCCACGGCACGGATGCGGTCGAAGCGGCGCACGCGGGTGCAGATCGTGATCATGCGGACGACGCCGGCGGCGCGCGCCCGCTCGACGATCAAGTCGCGCTCCGGCGCGAAATCGTCGAAGTCGAGATGGCAATGGGTGTCGATCACCGGATGGGTGCGGGCGAGATCGGTCATGCGCCCGGAGCCTCCTTGTCCGCCTCCACATAACGGGGGAAGACCGGTTCGGGTTTCGGCAGCTCGGTGCCCGCCACCAGCCGGTGGCCCGCGCCGAGCCGGGCAAAATCGCGCGCCTCGGCAGGCAGCGCCAGAGCATCAAGGAATTTCGCCGCGGAATCCGGCATGATCGGCTGGCACAGGATCGCCACCTGGCGGATGACCTCGGCGGTGACGTAGAGCACCGTCTGCATCCGCGCAGGATCGGTCTTCTTCAAGGCCCAGGGCTCCTGGCCGGCGAAATAGCGGTTGGTTTCCGCCACCACGTCGAAGACCAGCGCCAGAGCCTGGTGCAGCGCCTGACGGTCCATCGCCTCGCGCGTCGGCGCGAGCAGTGCATCGGCCATGGCCAGGATGGCCTTGTCTGCATCGCCAAGCGCGCCGGGTTCGGGGACGCGGCCCTCGCAGTTCTTGTTGATCATCGACAGCGAACGCTGCGCCAGATTGCCGAGATCGTTGGCGAGATCCGCATTGGTGCGGGTGACGATGGCGTCGTGGCTGTAGCTGCCGTCCTGGCCGAAGGGCACCTCGCGCATGAAGAAATAGCGCACCTGGTCGAGTCCGTAGCGGTCGATCATCGCGAAGGGGTCGATGACGTTGCCGACCGACTTCGACATCTTCTCGCCCTTGTTGTTGAGAAAGCCGTGCGCATAGACGCGGGCCGGCAGCTCGAGCCCCGCCGACATCAGGAAGGCCGGCCAGTAGACGGCGTGGAAGCGGACGATGTCCTTGCCGATGATGTGCAGCGCCGGCCAGTAGCTCCACTTTTCGGTGCTCTCGTCAGGGAAGCCCGCGGCGGTGATGTAGTTGGTCAGCGCGTCGACCCAGACATACATCACATGCTTGTCGTCGCCAGGCACCGGAATGCCCCAGTCGAAGGTGGTGCGCGAGATCGACAGGTCCCTGAGCCCGGACTTGACGAAGCTCGCCACCTCGTTGCGGCGCTCGGCCGGCATTACGAAATCGGGGTTGCCCTCGTAGAGCGCCAGCAGCCTGTCGCCATAGGCCGACAGGCGGAAATAGTAGCTTTCCTCCTCCACCCATTCGACCGGCGAGCCGAGCGGCTCGCGGCGCACGCCGTCCTCGCCGAGCTTCGTTTCGCCCTCGTCGAAATAGGCCTCCTGGCGCACCGAGTACCAGCCGCCATACTTGCTCAGATAGATGTCGCCATTGGCCTGCATCCGCCGCCAGAGCTCCTGCACCGAGACCTTGTGGCGCTCCTCGGTGGTGCGGATGAAATCGTCGTTGGAGCAGTTGAGCCGCGCCAGCATGTCGCGAAAGACGGCCGAATTCTTGTCGGCGAGCTCGATGGGCGCAATGCCTTCGGCCTCGGCGGTGCGCTGCATCTTCTGGCCGTGCTCGTCGGTGCCCGACAGGAAGAAGACATCCTTGCCGTCAAGCCGCTGGAACCGCGCCAGCACGTCGGTGGCGATCGCCGTGTAGGCGTGGCCGATATGGGGATTGCCGTTGGGATAGAAGATCGGCGTGGTGATGTAGTAGCGCTCGCGAGTCATGGGGGCCTTCAGGAACAATGCTATGCGGGTGCCATCGCTGCACCGGCCTCAGGCCGTCGTCATAAGCGATTATGTTCGCCGATGCCATGCCTATGTCAGCCGAACAGCATCGTGAACAGGCTCAGCACCGTCTGCTTGCGGTCGAGATTGTAGGCTTCGGCGGTGTCGAAATGCGCGACGATCTCGCCGGCCAGCTCCGCCCAGTGCGCGGCGGCGCCGAGATCGCCGGCCGAGGCCGCCGCGCCCGCCGCTCCCCGCACCCGGTCGATGACGTGGCCGGTGAAGAACTGGTAGGCGACGTCGCGGTCGCGCGCCGACAGCGTGTCGGCAATGGCGTAGACGGCGGCGCGGTCGTCGGCGCGGCCGCTGTCGAAGATGGCGTCGAAGGCATTGGCGATGTCGGCGCCGCCGTAATTGATCAGCATCAGGGCGCGCGCCACGCTGCCCTCGCTCAGGCGCGACAGCGCCGCCGGGTCGGCGCCCGGCACCCCGAGATGGCCGAGCGCCCGGCCGAGATCGGCCTCCGACAGCGGCTTGAGCCTGAGCGGCAGGCAGCGCGAGCGGATGGTGGGCAACAGCTTGCCGGGCGCGTGCGACAGCACGAAGAACAGCGCCCGCTTCGGCGGCTCCTCGAGGATCTTCAGGATGGCGTTGGCGGCGTTGCGGTTGAGGTCGTCGGCGGGATCGATGATGGCGATGCGCCAGTTGCCGGTGCCCGAGGTCTGGCCGAAGAAGCGCGCGGCCTTGCGCACCTCGTCGACAGTGATGACCGACTTGGCCTTGCCGGTCTTGGCGTCCACCGGGCGGTCGATGTGCATGAGATTGTGGGAGGCGCCGGACATGATCTGGCGGAAGGCCGGGGATTGCGGATCGGGGTCGGCCATCCGCGCCGGCGCCGAGGCCGGGTCGGGGTGGCTGAGCACATGATTGGCGAAGCGGAAGGCCAGCGTCGCCTTGCCGATGCCCTCGGGTCCCTCGATCAGCAGGGCATGGTGCATGCGGCCGGAGCGGTAGGCGTCGGCGAGGAACTGCTCGGCCGCCCCGTGGCCGAACAGCCGGGTGTTTTCGGCGGGCGCGACGGCGCCGTCGAGAAGGCCGGGACTGTCGCTCATCAGGACGCGCCCTGGCCGCCGCTCCGGCCCCCCGCGGCGGCGGGCAGGATCGGCTCGACCGCCGTCAGGATGGCCAGCGCCACCGCGTCCTCGCTCTGCTGGCCGTCGATCAGCCGGCAGCGCCGCGGCTCGCTCTGGGCGAGATCGCGAAAGCCCTCGCGGCGCTTCTCGTGGGTGGCGACCTCCTCGCGCTCGAAACGGTCGGGCGCGCCCGCTGTGGCGCCGCCCCGGCTTCGCGCCCGGCGCAGGCCTATCTCGGCCGGCAGGTCGATGATCAGCGTCAGGTCCGGGACCAGGCCGTTGACGGCGACGCGCTCGAGATTGCGGACGAAATCCGGCTCCAGATTGCCGGTCACGCCCTGGTAGATGCGCGAGGAATCCATGAAGCGGTCGCAGAGCACGATGGTGTTGTCGTCGATCGCCGGGCGGATGACCTGCTCGACATGGTCGCTGCGCGCGGCGGCAAACAGCAGCGCCTCCATGCGCACGCCGTAATCCTCGGCATGGCCGGACAACAGCACGTGGCGCACCGCCTCGGCGCCCGGCGAGCCGCCGGGCTCGCGGGTCACCAGCACATCGAGGCCGCGGCGGCGCAGGATATCGGCGAGCCGGCGGATCTGGGTCGACTTGCCCACCCCCTCGCCGCCCTCGAATGTAATGAACCTGCCCCTGGTCTCGCTCACGTCCGTCCTTCCGGTTGATGCCTGGCCGCCGGCGGCGCCCGCGTCCGCACGGCGCCCATCCCCTCAGATGCCTTAGAGCATTTCGGCGGTGAGGTGAACGCGTGGAGCGAAGATTCAGGTCCTAAAGCACATCGCACGCGATGTGCTTTAGTTTTCCATAATTATGCATGTCGTGGTTCCGAAACCGCTGCGCAGTTTCGGGCGACATGCAGTGGAACCGCTCAGTGCCAGAACTGGACCAATTCCACCAGCGCGTCCAGCGCCCGGCGGTGCAGCGGCCCCCGGGTCGCGGCGGCGGCGGCATAGAGCGGCTCCTCGCGGCTGAGATTGTCGCCGATCCAGATCTTCAGCGTGCCGAGCTGGTCGCCCTCGGCGACGGGCGGCTTGAGCGGCCACCGGTAGGTGATTCGCGCCGTGAGTTTCTCCGGGCTGGTGATCGGCAGGAAGATCTCGACAGGTCCCGCCGCCTTCAGCGGCACCGAGGAGGGGTCGCCGCCATAGACGCTGGCTTGGCCGACGATCTCGCCATCGGCATAGAGCGGCTTCTTCTCGAAGGCGCGGAGGCCCCAGTCGAGAATCCTGCGCGCCTCCTCCGCCCTCGCCCGCTCGCTGTCGAGCCCGCTCATGGCCAGGAACAGCCGGCGGCCCTCGCGGTTAACCGAGGCGACGATGGCATAGCCCGACTCCTCGGCATAGCCGGTGGCCAGGCCCTCGGCGCCGATGTCCATCGCAAGCAGCGGATTGCGGTTGCGTTGCAGGATCTTGTTCCAGGAGAATTCCGCCTCGGCGTAGTAGCGGTAGAAGTCGGGATAGGTCGCCTGCATGTGGCGGGCGAGCGTCACCAGGTCGCGCATCGTCACCTTCGACACCGGCTCGGGCGACACCGACTCGGGCAGGCCGGTGGCGTTGGCGAACACCGAGCCGGACAGTCCCAGCAGCTTGGCCCGCTCGGTCATCTCGCGGGCAAAGTTCTCCTCCGAGCCGGCCATGCCCTCGGCGATGATGATGCAGCCGTCATTGGCCTGCTGCACGACGACGCCGCGGATGAGGTCCTCGAGCCGGATCGACGACTTGAGCTCGGCGAACATCGTCGAGGTGCGCGAGGGCGCGCCGCCGGTGCGCCAGGCGTTTTCGGAGACCACAAACTGGTCATCGAGCGTCAGCCGGCCGCTCTTGATGGCGTTGAACACCACCTCCATGGTCATGAGCTTGGCCAGCGAGGCCGGCGGCACCGGGCGGTTTTCGTTCTTGGCAAACAGCACCGTGCCGGTGTCGGCCTCGATCAGATAGGCCTCGGTGGCCTTGGTCTCGAACAGCTGCGCCCTTGCGGCCGGCGCCGCGACG
Organism: Hoeflea marina; assembly: GCF_003182275.1. Classification (GTDB taxonomy): domain Bacteria; phylum Pseudomonadota; class Alphaproteobacteria; order Rhizobiales; family Rhizobiaceae; genus Hoeflea; species Hoeflea marina. The sequence goes on along the minus strand of NZ_QGTR01000001.1, from coordinate 570,929 downwards.
AGCACGGCCGCCAGAAGGGCGATCAGGAAACGGGACAGGCGCCGCGGCATCGGGGCCTCCAAATCTGGTGCATGACGAGGGAGTTCATGCGCGGACCCTAGAGCAACCGCACCGGAATGCAAAGCATTCCGCGCGCCGCGGTGCGATCAATCGCGACGCCGCCGCAGGGCCGGAGCGGTCAGGGCCTGGAGGGCCCGGGTGCCAGCAGATGGTCGAAGGCCTGGCTGATGCGGGTGACGCGGCCGCCCCGATAGGCGAGGCCGACATCGGCATAGCCGCTGGCAAGGGTGACGCCGGCGGCGGCCAGGACCGACGGCCGGTCCGGCGGCACGGGGCCGATGTCGGGAAGGCGGAAGGAAGCCGGGATCAGGCTGGTGTCGGCGCTGTAGCCGGCGGCGTAGCCCGATTGCGGGATCATCGCCACGGAGGCGGTCTCGACCGCCGGCGCGGCGGCGGTGATGCCTGCCGGCGGCGCCACGGCTGCAACCGCGCCCACGCCCGGAAGCGACGGGCCGCCCGACGGCGAAGGACCGTTCATGGCCATCATCACCCCGCCCGGCATGTCGCGGTTGGGATCGCCGGGCATGCCGTTGGTGCGGTAGGAGGCCATCAGATAGGACATGTCGTCGCCGTGGACGGGAGCGCGGCCGACATATTCGACCCGGACGGCGGCGATGCCGTCGCGCTTCATTTCCAGGAGTTCCGCCGCCTTGCTGGAGACATCGACGATGCGGCCGGGCGAATAGGGGCCGCGGTCGTTGATGCGGACGATGACCGAATGGCCGTTCTTCTTGTTGGTCACCCGCGCATAGCTCGGCAGCGGGAAGGTCGGATGGGCGCCGGAGAGATGGAACTGGTCGTAGATCTCGCCGTTGGCGGTCAGCCGGCCGTGGAAGTTGGGCCCGTACCAGGAGGCAATGCCCGCCTTGTCATAGCCCGGCTCTTCCTTCGGCGTGTACCACTTGCCGCGCACCTTGTAGGGCTTGCCGACCATGTCGCGGCCGCCGCCCTTGGGCACGTTCTTCGACATCGTCACCCGCGGACTGGCGGCGACGCCGTATTCGGCGACCGAGAACTTCGTCTTGGTGTTGATGTAGCTCGGCGTGCCAGAGCCGGATTTGGAGGTCGAGCTGCAGCCCGCCATGGAGGCGCAGGCCAAGGTCAGGAGCCCGAGCCCCAGCGCCTGGCGCGCCCATCTGTTGGATACCGCAGAAATCATTTGCCCCACTTCACGCCCAATGGCCCCGTCACTTCCGGAATGCCCCGTCCCGGGCCGTCCGCACCACAATGAGACCCTATCGGCCTTGTCGAAGCCTTAAGTCCACCGGCAAGATGGCGAAAATGCGTTTGGCCGCGCCAAGGAGCGCCACAAAGCCGAATTCATGGTGAACAGACGGTAAACTCCGCGCCCGGAAGGCGCCTGCGCCGGCCCGCGCATGCACCTTGGCGCCAACGCCGGCCCGCATCGGTCAGTCGGCGGCGGCTGATTCGGCCGCCCGGGACTCAGCCCTCGATGCGCGCCCTGCCCTCAGCGCCGTCGTCGCGGACCCAGTTGATCGACCGCTCGCCGGTCTTCGAGATGCGGAAGCAGGTGACCTTGCCGTCATACCAGGTGGGCCACTGCTGGCACAGCCGGCCGCCCTTGACCCACCAGCGGCCGCTTTCCCGCGGCGCCATCAGCCGGCCGAGCCCGAGCGCCGAGCCGTCGCCGGTGACCTCGCCCGAGGAGCGGTAGTTGAGCGGAAATTCGCCGCCGAGCGGCGTGGCGAGATAGACCCGCTTGCCGGTGACGAGCGCGCGCAGCGCGTCTCCGGCGAGGTCTTCGGCCAGGCCGGGCTGCATCGGCAGCATGAGGCCGAGCGCGAGGGCGGATGCGGCGAGCGGCAGGCGCATGGGACGTCCTTTCAAAATCAGGCGGCGTGGCACGGCCGGCCCGGCCGCGCTTCCCGACGGGAAACGGTCTGCAGCGGAAAAAGTTTCACCGCCGCCCTGCCCCCCGGCCCACAGTGCCGGGCACCCCTGCCCGATTGAGGATGGCGCTGGCGCAAAAGCGCGCTACACCTTGCCGATGGGAGAGCCGCATCGGGGAGGAATTGCATGGGACCGCTTGAAGGCATCCGCGTCGTCGAGTTCGACGCCATCGGGCCGGTGCCGCTCTGCGCCATGCTGCTCGCCGACATGGGCGCCGACATCGTCCGCATCGCCCGCCCCGGCGGCCAGGCGGCCTTCGAGGATCTCGGCGAGGCGATCCTGCACCGCGGCCGTGCCGGCGTGGAGCTCGACCTCAAGCAGGCGGCGGACCGGGAGGCGGCGCTGGCGCTGGTGGAGATGGCCGACATCGTCATCGAGGGGTTCCGCCCCGGCGTGATGGAGCGGCTCGGCCTCGGGCCCGATGTCTGCCTCGCGCGCAACCCGGCGCTCGTCTACGGCCGCATGACCGGCTGGGGCCAGTCCGGGCCGCTGTCGCCGCGCGCCGGCCACGACATCAACTATCTCGCCATCTCCGGCGCGCTCGGCGCCATCGGCGAGGCCGGCGGCGCGCCGGTGCCGCCGCTCAACCTGGTGGCCGACTATGGCGGCGGCGCCATGTTCCTGCTCGCCGGCGTGCTGGCGGCGCAGATCTCGTCGCGGCGGACCGGCCACGGCCAGGTGGTCGACGCCGCCATGAGCGACGGCGTGCCGGTGCTGATGAGCCTGTTTCACGCGCTGCGCCAGTCCGGCGGCTGGCGCGAAGAGCGCGGCTCGAACCTGCTTGATGGCGGCGCGCCGTTCTACCGCTGCTATTCCTGCGCCGGCGGCGGCCATGTCGCGGTCGGCGCGCTCGAGCCGCAGTTCTTCGCCCGGCTTGTCGCCGGGCTGGGGCTCGACCCCGGCCGCTACCGCCAGCACGACCGCGCCGGCTGGCCGGCGATGGAGGCGGACTTCGCCGGCGCGTTTCTGAGCCGCGGCCGCGACGACTGGGCCGCAGCCTTCGCCGGCAGCGACGCCTGCGTGACGCCGGTGCTGTCGATGGCGGAGGCGGCGGAGCACCCGCACAACAGCGCCCGCGCCAGCTTCGTCCGCGGCCCGGCGCCGGGCCCGGAACAGGGCGCCGACGCGGAAAGCGGACCCGGCGACGTAACGGGCCGTCAATCGCACGCTGAAACAAGTGAGGGACCCGACGGTGAACCGGGCGATGAATCGGGCCGGGCGGCGGCGGGCGGGTTGCTCCAGCCGGCCCCTGCCCCGCGCTTCGGCCGCACGCCCTCGGCCATCCGCCCGCAATCGGCCGCCACGGCCGCGGAGATGCTGAGCCGCTGGCGGAGCCCGCCCGCCGCAGACGACGGCCGCGACCCGGACTGAGGCGCGAGCGGCCCAGCCGAAACGGCCCCGCGGCACCGGTCGGGTGCGCGGCCCGCTGCGGCAGCCGATTGCGGCTGCTCGGGTGCGGACGAAAGCCCGCGATCGGGCGGCCCGCGCCGGCCGAAGCACTCTCGCCGCGGCCGCTTCCGCAAGCGATGCGGCGCGCAATCCGGTTGACGCCGGCGCCGGCCGCGCTGTAGAGATGCGCCACCTGCCCCGGGCAGCCAAGCCGTGGAGAGCGCCGTCAACCGGGCGCCACCCGCTACGGCCCGGCCCTGACCCCGAGGCCAGCGGAGGAGTGGCCGAGCGGTTGAAGGCACCGGTCTTGAAAACCGGCGTGCGGGAAACCGTACCGTGGGTTCGAATCCCACCTCCTCCGCCACCTAATCGAGCATATAGTTGTATTTAAATGATAATATGGAATGAATTTTGACTGTGTGCACTCTTGTGTGCACTTTCGTTTCGATGAGTATCAGTGCCATCCGGTGAATGCGCGCGTCAGGCTGGTTTCGCGTTGAGCGGTGCCAAATCGCCACGCAACTTTCAAAGAATGCCGACGAACTTATGTCTGAGCTGCTAAGATATGGTCACAGGCCTCGCGCGACCCAACAACATAAAGCAGAGATTTGGCACGTGACATGCCTACATATAGCGTTTCGCGATCTTTGCCCACATCACACCGGTCGAAAGCCCAGAGTATCACCACGGCACGCTCGAGCCCCTTGAAACGAGCGACCGTATCAACGGTCAGTCCCCCGCGGCTGAAGTCTTCGACCCGACCGAGTTTCACCGTGGCAGGCAGAGGTAACGTCTGAAGGGCTCGCTCGCGCGCGGGCCGATCGGCGGGATCACAGAGCAAGATTGCGATTTCGTGAGGAGCTACGCCCTCCTCAACGACGAGCTTGGTCACCAACGTTCCGATCAACGCCGCCTGCTTTTCAATCCCAGAAGCAAGGAGACGGTTAACCTCGACACCACTGATCTGAGGCGGCTCGACGACAGCACCACGGTAATGACTGTAAGCTGCCGCATGGATCGCATCGGTGTTCCGACAATTGCGGTCGAGCACCATCGGCTCACCCTGCACCGGTATTTCCGCGGAACGGCGGTAGATGTCCTGATTCTCATCCAAGAAGACGTAGAGCATGGCTTCGTCGGGTCGCGTCAAGAGCATCTCGACCGGGAGCCAGAACTCGTCACCGAAATCCTGAGCTTCGTCAACCACGATTGCGTCATAGATTGGACCCAAAGTGTCTACCGCGTTAGCGAGAGCCATAGGCATGTGATGATCAAACTCGTCGCCTCGCGGCAGGTTGGCGCGCGCTTCGGATAGCAGGTCCCTGCCATTCTTTGCCTTCACCCGCTCGATCCATCTGTGGCAGACCTGATGAAAGGTTGCGACATCCAAACCTCCGATTGTAGTGCACTGCTCGCGGAGATGATCGGCAAGTCCGCGGTTGTAGCAAAGCAATAACGTGCGCATGCCTTCAGAAGCCAGTCGCACGGCTTTCTCTCGTGCGATCAGGGTCTTCCCCGTGCCAGCGCCACCGGCAATAACGACTCTTCTCTGGCGCCTCAAAATATCAAGGATTGCGGCTTGGCGGATCGTTAGTGAAAACCGAACATCCTCTTCATCAGCAATACGGGCAGAGAGCAATGGTCGCGTTGAAACAGAACGAGCGAAGAGCGCGACGAGGGCATCCACACCGCGCGTGCCGATCTGCTGACCAGCCCCTTCTTGGCCTGACCAGTAGTCCAACACCTGCCCTACCCATGCGCCCAGATCGGAGAGATCACGCCGGTCGCCGATCATTTCGGCGGGGGCATCAGGTCCGCGAAGTCGGTCGCCGTCCCCGACATTCGGGACGAACACCGCATATCCAATGTTGAAACGCCCAATGCCCAGCTTCTTCCAAGCCGGACTTTCCTTGAGTTTCTCTAATAGGGCAAACTTTCCGCGCCGGGCCTGATCGAAGGGATTCTTGATGTCATGGGCGACGCCGTTCGCGTCGATTGATACCCAAGTCCGCGTGCGATAATCGAGCGAGACGCGTCCACCCTTTACCTCCAATGCGAGCAAACCGCGCACGGGGTGGGCTATGAGGATGTCGGTTTCTCCTTCACGCGGCCCACTACCGCCGGGCCGTGATATCCAAGCCACAGAATGTAAGATAACATAGTCGGGTCCGAGCTGTTCAGCGAGGGCCTTATACAGCAGGAGTTCTGCCTTGGATTCGGATACCGCATCATACGGCTCGGGGAAGCACTTCGCCATCAGCCGAGCACCTTAAGCGAAGAGTTGAATGGAACCCCTCGCCGTCCTTCTATGGTGCCGAAGTCGACAACGACGAATGGGATCGCACCACGCGAATCGATTTCGGTCACTACTCCTTTGCCCCAGAGATGATGCTCGACCTTTAGCCCTACCCGTAGATGAATGTCGCGCGACGAAGCTCGCTCTTCCGAAACCTGACGCCAATTATGGTCGAACCAGTATTCCTCGACCTTTCCGAAGGGATTGCAGATCGCACTTACACGTTGGCGTTCCATGTCACGAGCATGTTCGATGACGTATATCCAGAACTCATCAAGGTGTTCACGCGCCATCGCAAACTGGACATGGCTGAGCTTGATACCCCGCTCGGTCCAATCGCTTTCGAGGCCCTTTACCTCAATGAGACGACGACTGCCACTCGGCGATCTCGATACGATGTCAAAACCGGGGTTGAAGTGCGGTTGTTGTTCGGGAGCCCATCCCCGTGTTTGCTCATAGCTGAGCGCCGCTTTTATTGCTGCCGCGTCGATAAGTTTCGAGATGTCGTCGCCTGCAGACGCGACCGCAGCATCGCCATTTCCGCTCGGTCCACTGCGTAACACGTAGGAGAGCATGCGCGAACGACGCACTTGGTTCTCCGCGATGGCTTCATGCTTCCGATTGCCTCCGGCCTTAAGCGAAGCGCCAGTTCCGCGAGGCTCGCCACTCGATGTCGCGATGCCTCGCCCGTTGCCACCTGCTGCCGTCACTCCGGTTGTCGCAACATCACCTGGATCTGCACCGAAAGCACCGCGACCGGAGGCGGACCCATAGGCCTCATCATCGAGATCGACGTCATCGTTTTCACCGTCTTGAGAAACGTCATCATCCGTTTGAGGGTCATCGGCAGGCCCGGCAGCATATCGGTCCCCGGCGGTATCGTAACCAATTTTGTCATCCCAACCAGCTCCGTCGTTCTGTCTGATCTCAGTTCTCTTCGACCCTGAGTCGAGTGTGTCTTTGTTGTCCGACGAAGCTTCATCCTCTGCCACAGTACTTTCATTTATATCTTCGATAGGGTCGTCGTCGGTAGGGCCATCCTCGACGACCTCGATCTCGGCCGCAACATCGGCGCTAGTCTCAACTTGCTCGTCCTCGAGCTCACGGCCAACTTGGATCCCCTGGTTGTCATCGGCAGGCGCTTTGAAGTCCGATGCCAGGAGCGCCTGCTCAGCCTCCGTCCGATCCTCCAGCGACATGATGTATGCGGCGGTCAGACACAGCGGCGGAATGTCAGTGGATGGGCAAAATCGTTCGATTTCGGAGAACACAACGCGAAAGGCAGCAGCCCAGTCCACCCGACTCGTTGTCGAGCGTACATGCAACAGCCCTGCCTCACGATCCAAGTAGGCATTAGCGGACGATGCTGGGGATCGCACCGGCGGATTTAATGCGTCGATTTCTGCATGCACCATCAACTGGGCGGAAAAGCTAACATCAAGCCGCTGAAGAATTTCGATGAGAGCTTGCCGGGTCGCACGATTGGGTGCAAGCCAAAGGATCAAATCGGCTCTTGACTGCAAGAGAGAGGTCGCTTCGATGGCGGGGCGTCCATCGGGCTCATCTGCCAAGCGGAACCGGGCAATGTCGGTCAGCGCAGGCACATCCAGACGAAACAGGAACCGGATCGCGGCCGAACGACTGAGGTCGGTCAATCGAACGATACGATCGTCCAGAACCGAACCGAACGGTGCGGCCAATTGTTCAGAGTCCAGCCATATCGCATCCCTAGTCGAAATCGGGTCGCCATTGACGGCAAGAAATGCCCTCTCGTCCGATAGGAGATCGACAGCTTCCGCTGCGCCAGCGTCCTCACGCTCGAGCGCCTCGGCAAGAGCGGCGAGGCAGCGGCTATGAATGACAATGTCCGTGGCTGTTGGTGAAGGACTGCCCGCGATCCGCAAGGCCAGAGCGGCGAAGTGGCGGGGCTCGGGGGAGTCGGCGACCCCAAGCCGACGGTAGAGCTGATCGCGCTGTCGCATGCGCGCGCTTGCCGTGTGCCAAAGCCCACCGAAGGCCGGCGGGATCCAGAACACCTCGCCGGCGCCGATGAAGCCGACATCAGGAAAATAGATGAAGTCTGTTCCTTCAAGGCGATCGATACATCCGGCATTGTCAGAGCGCTCCAGACGCTCGCTCAACATCTGATAGGTTAGGTCGTTTACAGCGGTGCCTGAGCTCATGCAGTGTTCAAGATGAGCTACGATCTTTTCTGTCGGCGGCTCCGCTGGCAATTCTATGAGGTCCAGGAATTCTGTAACTACCGAGGTCGACTGGCGCAGGGCCGTCATCTCGACAACCGGCACCTGGGACGCGAAGCCGGTCGCGCGACCAGCCCGATAGACCCCGCGCGGTGAGTATCTTAGCCCCTCCTTCCGCTCTCCATCCACGATCGCGGAGAGGAACTTCACTTCCCGCAGTCTGCTTAGCACAATCCGGTCTTCGTCATCGAAACGAGTCCACCGCTCCAATACGTAACGAATGATGGGCGTTGTTCCGGCAACGATGTTGTCAAGATTGCCTGCCTCTGCGATGGTGTTGATGCGCTCGACTATGTGCTCTGCCGCGACCGTGATGGGCATGCCGAGCCTTTCGAACAGATCGCGGGACCGCGCGTTTATCTCACTCGGAAGCCAAGTCTCATCCACCCATCTCGCCGGTTCTTCGCCAAGAATCGCCGCCAACGGCGCGGACCAAAAATACAATTCGTTCGGTCTCGCGTATTCTCCGGCCCGTGTACGAACAAAGGCGATCCCGGCCAGTGCCGCAAGGGTGCCGTCCTCGTCGAGCTGGGAACGGTGGTTCAAGATCTCGGTAAGCAGCGCGCCATACTGCTGCCGCGTCAACTCTCCAGCGAGAATCTGCTCGAGGTGCTCCTCAACGTAATCGCGGAACGTTAGGACGTTTGTCTGCAGCACGTCCCTCGCCAGATCCATCATGACGGTGACGAACAGCCGGGTGTCGATGATCTGGAAGTGCCCGATGGGATCACGGAAGTCGCCGGGCAACTGGCCCCGTGACGGGCTGACAAATCCAGTGCCGGTCCGCAACATAGGAACTTCTGCCAGTGTGCCCGAAACTGCGCCGCTCTTCCTATCCGTCGGGAACGATGTCAGTAGGGAGTAAAAGCGTCGGGCGTCCGCGTCAGTGTCGCCTATCGCCGCGGTGGCCGACATGTCGTCGGTGATCACATCCGCAAGGTCGGATGCGAGATCGTCCAGCAAATATTCTGCGACGAGGCTTGAAAGATGTGGGAGTGATAGAATGTGGGAATTCACAAGGATGCGATTTGGAACCGTACGTCGCAGCGCAGCCGCCGATACGCTAGCGGGCAGTCGTCGAGCTTCATTTGGGCTGATTGGTTGATCATCGGCGTCCAGCATGAAGGAAATGGCTTTTAGCTTTGCAAGCACCATGGGCAGCTCGGCTCTGTCCGAGGACACGTCGATCAACAGTTCGATGGCTGACCAAAGCCTCCGCAGAGGCTTGCTTTCGCCCGCTGTTACTTCGTCCGCCCGGGCATCCAACGCGGCGACCAAATTCGCAAGCCGGAGATGCTGCACACCGATGCTAGATAGCACGGTCCAATGACGACGCAGTTTGGGATGGATCAATGCGAGACCAAATTCGGCGATCGCGGCCTGATCAGGGGGTGTCATGGTGTCGGGCGGGAGGGCCGTCTCTTTCGGCAGGCGCCATTCGCCCTGCGTGGTCCATATCGATGGCGCCTCGGTCGCAGCTTTTCCCAGTCTATCCCAAAACGGCTTGAACGCGGGCTCACTCCGCCGGTGAAACGCGGCCTCAGCCAACGCCCAGAAGCGCTCCGAACCTAGTAGATCGCGGATGCGGACGAAATTGTCCGCTAATGCCGCCGCGGCCGTCTCGATGAGCGCCTCGTTCCAATATCGGTCATGTTGTTCGCCCTCTAGCACAATCGCCTGACGGCTAGCATGGGGAAAGAAGTCGGCGTTCACATGGACGGGCATGCCGGTCGACTGGCGGGTCGGCAGGTAGGCGTAAAGCAAACCGTCTATCTGCTCAAGGTTCAGCGGCACAGCGACGCTGACCGTCATCGAACGGTCAAGCCGCGCCAAAGCATCGAACCGCTCGGAAAGCTTGGCAGCTGCAACAACGTCATCGGCCTCTCGTTGAAGGACAAGCCAGCGTTGAGTGTGCCCGGATGGATCGAACCGAAGTGTCACCGCTTCCGCGGACCGATCAATCTCGACGCTGACGATAAGCCTGCCGTTGCGTCGCAATTCGACACGTTGGATATGCCGAAGGAAAAGCAGACTGCCCTCGAGAACGTGGTCGATCTCCGCGACCACTTTGTCCGCGACATCCACCGGTGTGGGTGAGGCGTTCAGACCGGCCCTAACTTCAGAATTCTCTGCGGCCCACGGCAGCACAAACTGAGTGCCGGCGAAACGGGCGATCTCGCTCTTTACCACCTCTTGGGTCTGCGGATTGAGGCGCAACTCGACGCCGGACGACCGGACGATAGGCGTGTCAGTGATCTGATAGACCGATACAAAACCTATCCCGAAGCGCCCGGTCTGCTCAGGTGCGTGCAGCTTGCTTCTGCTACCCATCTCAGCGATCGCATGGAAGTTGCAGGGACGCCTCAACCCGGTAGGATCGCCGGACTTGGTCCACGGACATTCGGCGTCCTCAAGCCCACAACTGGTGAACTCTCCCTCGTTCCCGACAACCAAAGCATCATCGCGTGCATCGAAGGATAAGCTGTTGGCCCCGGCATCGTCAGCGTTCTGGATCAGTTCCAGCGCCATGATGCCATACCCTTGCAGCCCCTTCAGCGCCTGTTCGATGTTGCCAAGTAGATTTGCTCGATACGGAATTGTTACCGATTTCGGCGCAGCTTCGGAAAGCTCCGCGAACCGAGCTCCCTCGATTTTGGACTGAGGGTTCTGGTCAGATCGAATATGGTCGCTCAATTAGAATCCCCCTATTGCCAAACACATAGCTTTCTAGTTTGGGTAGATAAAGCGGTTTCAGCGACAATCGTATTCCCGCCATGCGTGAACCGGCGTCGCACCGGGATACGGGATTTGACGTACAGCTGCCATGATGTTGAGGACGGCTGGGAATCCCGTCTTATCCTGATGGAGCGAACACTTTCGTAGCTCACGTCTTTGATGATGGTTCTGGCGAAAAGTCTGGGCTCCCTTCCTCGAGCGACTGAAGAAGCCGCCTGTCACCTTCTGTCAGGCTCTCACGATCGCTGCCCGACGCAATGAAACCGTGCAGTTGCGAGCGCAGTTCGTCCCAGCGCCGTGACAGTACTGACCAATGATGCTCATCGTATGTACCCCGAAAGATCACGGGTCGAATTTCTATCTGCGGCATCTCCCTGCTACCGGCATCGACTGCCTCCCGCAGAAGCCGCGACCAATGGCTGTTCTTGCGATCGACGCGGCCGATCTGCTGCTCCACGACTCCGGGGTTCCATTCGAGATGGAGTAGAATGACGATCCGGCAGCTTTCGTGCAGGTTGAGCCCTTCACGTCCGACCATGGATTGGGCGATTAGCACATGCGGTTCGCTTTCCGAGCGATTGAAGGCAAGCTGAACCAGACGTCGCGTGGAAGGGAGTGTCTGGCCGTAAAGCATCCGTGCAAATGAGGCTCGAGGCGCACCGTACTCCTCTATCAGGCCCTCACGAAGCCTTGCCCACAGTGCATTCGCAGAGAGGTCGTCCAGTTTATCATCGTCTTGGGCGCTTCCCTCGCCGCGTTCGCGTAGGGCATCGGTGACATTGATGAGCGCTCCGATCACCGCTTTGCGTGAGATCTTCGAGCCCGACGTGTCCTCGCGCAAGAAAGGCTCGGCAGCCCGGGCCAGCGGCGTGACTATCGTCGACGGGTCCGTGTCCCTCGCAATGGCCTGCAACAGGGCGGTCTGGTCAGTTGCCCCGCTCTCGATCAAGGACGAGATGTGGTTTCGCAGTGCCTGACGGTGCGTTTCGAACGCTCTGTAGGCATCGGTCAGAATGTCATCGACATGCTTGCGGTCATAATCAAATTCCAGTTGCTTGGCAGCTGCGAGCAGCACCCCCTGATCGTCGTCGGAGGTCTTTTCCTGCGGCCAAGGTGTTCCATCTCGAACTGCCCGCAACAGCGCCCGGGCGTTGAGAAGATCTGTCAGGACACGCATGGGCCGCGTGAAGCGACCGAACACGAGTACCTTCTCGCCAGTGCGTGTGTAGTTTTCGATCTCGACAATGACCTTCGACAGCACCGGATGATTAAGAAGGCTCTCGGTGCCATTATCGAATGGTGCCGAAAGCGCCTTTTTCCACCAGTCCGCACGTTGCTTTCGCTTGCGCACGCCATATTCCTCGAATGAGAGCTCTGCGCTTGCTTTGACACCGTCTTCCGCACGGTCTTCCGCAGACTGCTGGCGATCGGCTTCGTCATCTTCGTGGCGACTGTTTCCAGCCCGCCGGCTCGCTAACTTGTCGATAATCCCGGCCACTCCGTGACCGTTGCTGATCGTCAGCCGTGCACGAGCCGCAGTCGTGTCAGCGGCCGCCTGTCCGATGACTGAGAGTGCCTCGGCGGCAAACACGATCCGGAGCCAGCCTGGCGATAGATCACCGGCTTGAACTTCGATCGGGTGCTGCCGTCGATAGCTCATTCCGCTTGGCGAGTGCTCGTTGAACAGAATGGTTGTGACATCACGACGCTTGTCCCGGCGCACAACCCAAGGCGCAAGACTTGCGTGAAACTTCGCCGCCGCCGTCATGTAACGGCTTTGTGCCGTTTCGTCGGTACGCCAGCGCCGGCGTGCCGCTTCGGCAGCTTCGCGGTACTCCAGCACAGCAGGTTCGATCGACATCCAAACAGGCTCAGACATGCAAACGCGCATGAGCGTGCTCTTCCACTGCCACACGTCAAGCTCGACCGGGGTCGCAGTCAGGCCAAGTCGTCGGCCCGTCTTGTCAGATGAAAGGATGACGCGATCAATAAGCACCGAGAGTTTCTTATATTCACCACGAGATTTATGGGCCTCATCGATGATGATCAGATCGAACGGACCAAGTGCAAGTCCAAGTGTGCGTTCAAGCAACTTGAGTTCAGGCGACTGGTTTTTGAAGCAATTTGAATTTAAATCGTCGAGTTCAGCCCGACTATCGAGGTTCTGGAACTGCTCGACGATTTTCTCAACGGCGGATTTAGTGAGATGGCAATGCTCGGCCCGCCTAATGATCTCGCCGGCCGCCAACTTGACACCCGGCATTTGCCGTTCCGCGAGCGTACATCCCTTCCGAATTCTTCTGTTCGCATTCCAGACGAGCAGCTTTAGGAGATCGGCGCGCCACCTCTTTCCGGACGTCTGTGCACGCACGTCACCGAAACGGTGAGAGAGGATGACGAGCGCGTCATCCATTCTTGCCGCGCCATCGGTTTCATAGTCACGCATCAAGCCGTCGAAGCTGCGCAGCATGTCTTTGGAACTCTCGCCGGCCTTGATGATCTCGTCGCGCCATTGTGGGGCGACGACCGGTGGAACAACGATGGCTACCCTGCCGCCGCTCCGCTTGACCGCAAGGGCCAGCGCGACGGCGATCCGCGTCTTGCCCATACCGACCTCGTCGGCGAGCACTGCACCGTGCTTTTTCATGGACGCAGCCAGAGCATTCAAGCCGTCGATCTGGCCCTCATCGAGATAGTCTTGTGGAAATAATTCCGGTTCTTGCGATCCACCGATGCACGCGCAAACCGCTTCCCATCCTGCGAACTGGCTCATATTAACCGGCATCCGATACTCCACATTCCAGTCCAACGAATTCGGTCACACCCCAATTGGCCTCCACCGCGCGCAACGCCTCGTCCAGAGCGAGGAACTCCGTGCTGCCGCGCTTGACGTGGTCCGGCAGGAAAGGCCGTTCGCGCAGGCAGGAAAGGGGATTGATCTCCAGTGGGAGCAAGGCTTCGACCAATATTCCTCTCGTCATCCCTTTGCTGGCCGCGCGCTCTTCGCCATTGCCTCCGTGTTGGGGCAGACTGCCCAGTTGTGTGAGCACACATTGCAGGCGCTGGGTCCAACGTGTCCAATCTGCCCCAGGCACCATCGTCTGGCGTTGGGCGATTGCTTCTATTAGCTGCATCGTTCGCCGAATTGCATAGCGCGCGTCCGGCATTGATCGTCTGGACGCTGCAGCCAGAATATTCGTGTCTGGCGGCGCAGGCGTATCTTCAGCGCCTCGGGTATCACCTTCCTCCGGCACTGCAGGAAAGCCGGCCAGAAGTTCAATGGCCTGCTCTAGGTCGATTGGGTCCAATCGGCGCGCAGCAAGCCTTCCATAGCGGTCCAATACAGGAACCAAGACAACCGAGGCACTGTCATCTTGATCTATGGGACGCGTCCCTACATACGCCGGCTGCTCGCCATCCCAAGGGAACCGTCCACATGCGTCTTCTATCAGCGCCTCATTGTTGGGTCCCAGAATTACAATCCTCGTGGCATCCTCGCCTTCAGGAACCGATAAGAAATTGAAAGTGTCTTCGGGTACCCACAACATATGGGAGACTGACGCAGCCATAAAGAGCGGGTCGCGCTCCGGTGGGCCATCTCCTGAGGAAAGCACCGAAACGTCTGAGATATCAGCGTTCCAGTCGATAGGAAGGACCTTGGCAACCGGAAGAAGGGGGGACTTGGTCCCCAATTTCCAGCAAAGTCCATCTGCCGCCATTATGACGCCAGCCTCGAGATTACCGCCACGGTTGGGCGGATTGAGAAAACCGGCAGGCGTGAGATTGCCAGAGCCGAGGTAAACCCAGGCCGAGGCGCAATTCTCGCTGTCTCCTTGCCTGTTTGCCGAGAACAGGAACTTAGCATGAAGACGCCGCACGTCGCCCTCCACCTTAAATGGATGGAGAAGCGTCCATTTCGCTGCTTTAATGCTATCAAAGACGCCCTTATCTGCCAGCGCGGCGCAGCCTTGACTCTCAAGGACCAGAGTAATCTTTGCCGATTGTGTCAGGAGCGATGCGTCTACCAACGCTTTGGCGATCTTGCTGGGAACCTTCGGCAGACCTGTGATCGGCTCCCCCTCCCAAAACCCCGAGCCAAGAACGAGATTGTTCCTCCGCTGGGAGCCGGCGTGTGCTTTGACACGGTGGGCCAGTTGGTTGATCAAGGCCTGTTGCTGGGTATGGATGAAGCGGGGCGTCACAACTGTATTTCCCTTCAGCCGGCTCAACCAGTGCTCCAATTCTAGAAATGCGGCAGCTTGCGTCTTCTGTGCCTTCTCGGCTTTTGCATCCACTTCGAGGAGCCGGCTCTGGTAATGCTGCCGCAACCCGCGCCAAAAGTCGCGCGCCGCAACGATGTCGACCCGACATTGCTCGAGCGCATCAACCGGCTCGCGCGCCAAAAGATCTTGTGCGGCAAGATCCAGCCGCCAGACAAGATCGATACTGTCCTCGGTGGTCTGCCGGGTCCAATTGCCGGTGGTAACAAGAAGCCGCAGAGCCCAGTCTTTATCATCAGCCGCGCTGCGAAATGCAAGGAGTGCAACTTTCGCATGCATGAGGCGATAAGGCGGTGAGTCATCACGAGCGGGCAGATGAAGGACGCCTGGCACTTCGCCTGGTGGGATTTGTGCCTGCGAACGGTCAAGGCAGAGGCCTATGAACGTGCGGCCAAGATCGGCACGCGCCGATCGGCCCTGACCGGTAAAACGCTCAACGAACGCCTCCATGAAATCTGCGTCGGCAGAAAAGCCGCAAATCCATCCCGCATGGCCGGTCATGCCCTCCGGGGGGCCTGCGTGCTCAACAAGGGAAATGGGCAGATGTGGATGGATCATCAGTTCCGCCCCTGCGCTTCAATGAACATGCCAAGCTGTCCGTTGAGATCAAGCGCCAGGCGCCGCAGATATACCAGGCGCGGGGAAATCGCGAGCGGCAGGACGTCACGCTCTGCGGGCACCAGGGCCCCGTCCTCCGCCCCCTCGGCGGCCGTATCGATGCCAGACGCGTTACCCTCTCCGTCGTCTACAGTAAGAACGGCGTCTGTCCGCCATGCAGCAGTTGGAACTACGGCATTACCTGTTACCCGCAACGTGTGGTTCTCGCGGTTCACGAGTTTCGTGATTGCCTGGACGTCGGATTGGAGTGACTCGTTACAGAACTCCCGCGCAGCTGCGGCCGCCTCGCTAGGCCCGTGACCATCAAGCGCCAGAAAACCCTGCGCTTCCTTGCGCCATAATCTCAATGAGGCCGATACGCCTTCGGGAAGTGGGCGTGTCAGGTTGAGACGAGAATGCACGACAATTTCTTGTTCGATGTGGGCCAACACTCCGATAGCAGCGCTGCGGGTCTGAACAAGCACCGCCCCGGCCCGCATATCTTTCCAGTGGTGATCGTCAATCTCCTCGGGTCGGTTTGTCCAGTGGGTGTGAGGATTTACGCCGAATTTCCCCCCGGCATCGATTCTCTCCACCCAAGCTAAGGCATTCCGACGACGCTCGGCATCAGGCCCCGGAAACGCCAACGCCTCACGCATAACCTTGCGCGCATTCTGTCCGGCATCGCTAGTTGGGTTGAGTTTTTGACGCAGGGAGGTCGTGAAGTTGTCCGGTTCACCGCGCACCCAGTCGCGGAGGTAAGCCGGCACATAACGCCGACCTTGCCCCTTTTCGCCAAAAACTGCCTCGATGAGTTCGTGTCCACGAGCGTTGACCGAAAAGCTGTTAAATCGAGACCCGTTCGCGTCAACAAAGCCCATCCCCGGAAGAGCTTCGACACAGCCCATGCGCATGGGCTGAGTGACGTAGGAAGAGGGCGACTTTAGCCGACGGAACGTCCGCTCCAGCTTCCTGTCATCCAGGGACTTGAGCTTGAGTGGCCCGCGCAGTCTCCAGTCTCCTCGGCTCCAGTCTCTTTCTTGGTAGCCGACCCAGCAGGCCAGCGCCTCTATGGCGTTGGCGACCTCTATCTTGCTTCCGGCAGAGGGGAACTCTTCCGCCACTTGAATGCCAATGAGCGCCAGCGCCGCCTGGCGAATGAACCACAAGCCGCCGAGCCCTGGAACAGCCGCTTCGTTGTAGAGCATTACTGCCCTGCCGAGCCCCAATGTTAGTCTTCTGCGCGAAGGTTTGACGTTTTCAGGCGCCAGCATGCCCCAATAGACCTTCATGCTAAATCTCCGATTTGCGCCGCGCCGGGTGAGTTCCTCTCACCGCCAAAGTGATCAGGGTCATCACTCCCGGACCTCGGAACCAGCATCGGCATGCCGGACATAGGTCACGTAGAAGCCCTTGATCATCCGGTGTTCCTGCATGCGGTCACTCAGCGAGAAGCCGTTGGCCTTGCGCAGCGGCGGCTGGAAGATGTCCAGACCGCGATCAAGGACGATCTTCCAGCCTGTGTCGGCGGTGATGTCGCGGGCGTGAACGCTGCCCGTGGTGTCAAAGGCCCAGGTGAAGTCCACTCCCGTGCCGATGCAGGCCTCCGTTATCGAATCCAGAAGCTCGCGCTGTGTCTCGATGTTGCCGTCATCCGGGCCGGTCACCAGATGGATCGAGACCTGATCCTCCGGCGCCTTGCGCCGGATAACCATCTCGACAAGCTCCATCATGTTCTTGATCTGGTAGAAGATCCGGATGTAGGGGTCGGTCACGACGATGCGTCTGGCACCGTCGAGATAGGGTCCGAAGAGCTTGTCGTAGCCGATGCCCTTCCGGTTCTCGGCAAAGACGACATGGCCGTCCTGCGGCCGGGGCGCTGCCGCTCCGGACGGAGCGGCGGGCGCCGGGAGCGGCCGGGCGTCCGGCGTCCGGTCGGCGGTGTCGCCTGCTTCGTCCTCTCCGGCATCAGCCTGCTTGCCATGGCGGTAGAATTGCGGGAACTCCTCTTCCTCGACCGTTGTGACCGGGATCTTTCGTCCATCGCTCGCCGTGTAATGGAAGTCGACGGCCGGATAGGTGCTGTCGATGCGGAAGAGCTGATCCTTGACCCGCTTGCGGCTTTCCATGGCGATCCGCAGAAGCTCCTCGACCTCCTGTTCGGTTTC
Source organism: Hoeflea marina (assembly GCF_003182275.1). Lineage (GTDB taxonomy): Bacteria > Pseudomonadota > Alphaproteobacteria > Rhizobiales > Rhizobiaceae > Hoeflea > Hoeflea marina. The sequence goes on along the minus strand of NZ_QGTR01000001.1, from coordinate 553,231 downwards.
GCCGCCGTTGGGAAAAATGATCTTCAGCAGCCCCGACATCGTCTTGTAGATGGCGTCGCGGTCACGGGTGGACATCTTGCTGCTGACCGTGAAGAACCGGTCGGGCCGGTGCGAGAAATCCTGCGCGCGAAGGTGGCGCAGGATCTCGGCCAGGTAGTCGACGATGAAGCCGTAGCCGGAGGTGAACATCTCGCTGCGGATGACATCCACCTCCCAGCCCGGCAGATAGGCATGCAGGCGATCGATGAAGGCGGAGTCGTGGAACTGGGCGGGCAGCGCTTCGAACAGATCGCTGTTCTTCAGCATATAGGGAACATTGTGGTCGGTGTTGCCGACGAAGGCGAAACTCGCCTCCGCCCCCATCGGATTGACGCCGCGGGAGAAGCTCTTGTTGGCCATGTAGTTCTTCATGATGTCGACGAGCGCCTTGTTCGCCGTCTTTTCGCGGCCGGCGAATTCGTCAAAGGCCACGACATCCCAGTAGCCGACGAGGCCGATGCGCCCGTTGGAATTGTTCACGAACAGCTTCGGCACGGAGACCTCGCCGCCCGAGATCAACTGGCCGTGGGGCGAGAACTCGGAATAGATGTGCGACTTGCCCGTGCCCTTCGGGCCGAGCTCGATGATGTTGTAGTTGCGCTCGACAAAGGGAACCAGGCGCATCAGCTGCAGCAACTTGCTGCGGCGGCCGAACACGCCAGGCTCGAAGCCGATGCTCTGCATCAGGAGATCGATCCACTCTTCCGTGGTGAAGGCGTCGCGGGCGGCAAGATAGCTGTCGAAGTCAACCCGCGCGACCTGGATCGGCTTGATGCTTTCGAGTATCCAGGGCGAGATGCGGGCGTCGTCGCTGAACTCGTACTGGACATCGGCGATGCACCAGACACCGGTGACGAGCAGCTTGGGATGCGCCCTCACCGTGCCGCTGTCGACGGCGACCTTCTTGATGCCGAGGTTTTCGAACGTGGCCTCGTAGCTGTCCGTCTTCTCGTTCAGCGCAACGCTGACCTGATCGATGACCTTGTAGCGGCCCTGCTCCTTGATCGTCGACTGCACCAGCCGGGCTTCGCTGCGGTGGACATAGTGCTTGCGCAGGATTTCCTTGACCGTCTCGATGCCGGTGGCGATCGAGGCCTCGTCGTCGGTGGCGCAATATTGCCCGAGAAGATATTCGAGCACATAGGTCGGGACGATGGCGTTGCCCTTGACGGCCTTCACCAGGTCCTTTCGGACCACGTAGCCGGCGAAGTGTTCGTTGATCCTGGCGTCCAGTGTGGTCATGTGATCCTCAGAAATCCAAATCGATGCTGGTGTTGCGCTTCAGCTGGAAGGGATGGCTCGCGTAATCCTGATGGCGGCTCGTCTTGCCAATCCGTTCGCGCAACTTCAGATAGACCGTCTTGCCATTGTAGCCATCGGCGGCCCGGTTGAGCAGGAAGCTTCTTGGCATTTCCCGTTCGCGCGCATTCTCCGATGCGAAATCGAACTGCAGCTCGTGCTCGTCGGAAATCGCCGTCCCGTCCTCGGCATACAGGCCGGCAAGAAGCATCCTGCCCTGCATCTTCTCCGACACGGGCTCGGCCTGATAGAGCGAAACGGCAATCTGGCCCGACGTGATCAGGCTCTTTCCCGGAGCAATGATCTGGACGCTGACCTGGCTGATGTCGGCGGTGCGCTGCTTGCCCACGCGCAGGACGGGAATGACGACTTCCTGCAGCGACGCGCCGCCATGCACATAGCGGCTGCCCGATCCCTGGCGCCGGAGACGGTTGATGGAGTTCGGAATCAGCACCTCGACATCGCCGCTCATGCCCAGTTGGGCGGATGTGAATTTCTTCATGCCCGCGGTCGGCTTCAGGCCACGTCCGAGGACGAAACGTCGGTTGCGTGACAGGATTTCGTCGCCTTGGGGATCGGCGAGGGCAAAGTCACTCTCGTCCAGCGCCTGATGCTGATAGAGGAAGCCGTGGTCGGCGGTGATCAGGATATTGGTCACATTGGCCGAAGTGAGCTTGCGGACCAGCTTCACGAGATCGTCTATCGCATCCTCTACGGCGCGGCAGAGATTGCCTTCGGTCGCGACCTTGTCGCCGACAGCATCGATCTGGTTGTGATAGATGTAGATGATGTCATGATCGCGGAAGAGCTCCTTGCCTTCCGACACAGCCATGTTCATGGCCTCTTCCGCCCGCATAGCCTTGGCGCGGTCGCCGGCGCGTCCCGCGGCCAGAATTTTCTCCCGCGCCGGCAGGCCCTGGGTGCTCTCGCCACCTGATAGAATGCCGTCACTACCGTCCGTCTTGAACGACAGATCGCTGTTGGGAAGCAGTGAAGCCATGCCGAGCTGGGTGTAGCTCGGCAGCGATGCGATCATCGGCTTGAGATCGGCATCGAAGCGGTTCAGTTCGCGGATCTTGCGCAGGCATTCCTCGGCCACTTCATAGCGCAGCGCGTCGGAGATGATGACGACGACCTTCTGGTCCTTGCGGCGGAATTCGGATGCGTGCTCACGATAGAAGCTTCGCTGCGGCACATAGCCGGGTATCTTCCAATCTTCCAGCCGGTTGACCTGATCCTGCCAGGCATCGTTGACGGCGAGGACGAAGTTCGTCGTGTAGCGCTTTTCCACTGACTGGTAGAGCGGCCTGAGAAGACCTGCCTGGCCGCTCTTCTGCATGTGGTGGATGAATTTGCGATAGAGCTGGTCGAGCTTGTACCAGCTGGCGGCATAGCGCTTCACGCCTTCGCTGACGCTGTTCATGGTCAGATTGGCTTCCGCCAGCGCCTGCTGGAATTCGGTGGCAAAACCAATTGCCTGGTAGATGTCCTCATAGGTCTTGTACCAGTGGCTCTGGCGGCGCTCCCGCACCCATCGAAGCACATCGGCGGAATTGACCGTCTGGGTCGCCATCGCCTCGACCAGGGAACGGATGATCTGCCGGTCCATCGCATCGAAATGATCATGGGGCATCAGAAGGCGGAAATCGCGTTTCTGCAGATCATCCTCGATCTTCAAGAGCTCCTGGTACTGCTGCGACAGCGCCTCGAAGGCTCCGGCCCAATGCCTGTTGTTGGCCCAGCGCCGGAACATCAGCGACGCCTCGGCGTTCAGCCGGCCCTCATCGCCAAGGGCGCGGTGATAAGCGGAATCGAACAGAGCGATGGCGAAATCCTGGAAGTCCGGCTGATCGGCGGCATAGCCGAAACCGGCCTCCACTTCCTTCCAGAAGAAAGCCATCAGTCCGGATCGGGCGATCAGCCGCAGGCTTTCATCCTGGCCGTCCGCCAGCTCTCCGAGCAGCGCCTCGATCACCGTATCGAGATCACCATCGGCACCGGCACAGACCGCCAGCATCTTGCGCCGGACATCCTTTTCCGAGCGTGACGGCTTGTCCTGTTCGAAGGTCCGGAGCCGCTCCAGCCGTTTCTGTGAGCGATAGAAGTCCGGGTGCTCGCGCACCGCTGCCTCGTATTTTGCGGGGATGCCGAGTTCGGCCACCCAGATCGCCGTCTGGTCAGCCTTGAACACGGCGCTGGCTAGCTGGACATCAAGCAGCCAGTTGTCTGCGGCTGCCGGTTCAGCCCCTTCTTTATAAAGCAGGAATCGGGCTTTGGGTTCCTGCCGCAGCATGCGGTATTTCAGGCCGAACTCATTGTTGGCAATTTCGAGTTTCGCGACACCGGCGAGCTCGACCGCATCGAATTCGCCGCGCAGGTCACGGTCGGCATCATACCAGAAGACGATGCGGTGCCCCTGATCCTCGAACAGGCGTTTGAGGCCCGCCGTGATGCGGTCACTCATCCGCAGCCTCCAGCCCCTTGATCGGCTTGAGCGCATCGCCAAACAGCGGATAGTTGGCCTTCACACCGTCATCGAGATCGATCTCAAGCTGTTTCTGTGCGAGTGGGAACATCACCTCGCGCTCCCATTTGGTCAGCTCGTCGATTTGTATGATGATGCCCGTCACATCCTTCAGCGCCTTGGTTCGCTGGCTCTGGCTGGCGCTTGCATCGTCCGCCAGTTGTTCGAGTCGCGCCCGCTCGGTTTCGAGCTTGGTGATGAATTCGCGCAGATACTCGTTGAGCACCACCGACACCGTGTCAGGGCGATAACGGTGCATGTAGATCAGCGCGTTGAACGAGCCTTTGGGGCTTGAAAACATCCAGTAGATCGGGCGCTTCTTGTAGCGCCTGACATGGTCATTGTAGAAATCGCGGGTGAAATATTTGCGGACATCCTTGTCCAGAGCCTTCTCGATAAAGCGCAGATTTTCCTGCAGCTTCTCCGCCCCGAAGGTGGTGGAGAGGAAAAGGCGGAAACGCTCGGTGATGTCGTCGGGGAACCAGTCACCATCGAGCACAGGGATGACATTGTCCTCGTCCGGCATGAAGCTCGGTTGCGGCACGCGAGCGAGGTAATCCGCCAGCGTCTCGCCCTGGTTGGCGAGGATCAGGCCCGGCCCGTCGAGGCTGTAGCGGCCGAACATGCAGCCCACGGCGTAGGACAGAAACTCGGCCATCGTGTCGGCCCGCAGACGGGCTTCAAGCTCTTCTTGGTTGGCCTTGCCGCCATAGCGATGGGCGGGGTTGCAGATGAGGGTGATCTCCTCGACGGGTACCTCAGGGGTGAGTTCATCCTGCAGGCCATAGGCATCGATGAAGATGCGGTTGTTCTCTTCCTCCAGCCGCTGCATCTCGACCGTTATGCCCTGCCAATAGGTGCGGAGGGCGGCATAGCTGTCCTCCAGCGTCTCGGCCCGGCGGTCGGTTCGGAGCAGCGGGTGCGTGGAGAAATCCCAGGAGGTTTCGTAGGCGTCCCAGTCGGAGCGGGCAATATGAACTGCCCGTCGAATCTGCCTATTCCAGTCTCTTGCGCCGATCGCATCATTGGGCAGCGGCAACGGCGCAACATGACCTACCTCGGTCTTGTAACCTGTGGAAAATGAGCGAACGAAGAATTGGGATGCAGAACTGCCGAGGCAAGCCAGAAGATCCGCGGTGGTTGCCTCTTGAGTGGTCGTCAGAAAAGGGCTGACATCGTCGAAGGCGAACCCCTTATCCACGTGACGAGGATAGAAACGCCCATTGGATAAACGGTTCCAAGAAACACATTCTTGAAAATACTCTGAAGAATTCCTCAGAGAGCTATTCTCAACGCTTTTAATATCGCTCGCAGAGTTCGATAAATTTACCACGTATGAGTTGTTTCCATACCATTTTCTCGCATCCCCACCACGTTGAAGCGGAGCCCAGACCAACCTGTCGGAAGTGTCTTCCATAGAATGTATCGAGGTTGAAATATCGGCGCGACATACCTCTTGCCATTGACGATAAAACCGGTCGTTGTCGCCGCTCTGGATGCCAATCATCGGGCGCGCAACTTGAGAGACTTGTCGCCCCTCAAATGCTTCATAGACAGCCGAGTTGTGCCAATAAGCTACGGGAGCACCTGGGATCTTTAGGAAGTTATTTTGATCGCTTAGATAAATTTCACAGTCCCGCTCCAAAAATTTTCTTTGAATTTCTTCGGGCGTCCGAACAAGTGAATGCTGTTCATACAGTTTCAAATAACATCCTCGATGCTGCGGTTTGTCTTGAATCCGGCTGGCCACGAAAGCTACCGATCCAAAATCCGGACCGAACACTCCTCGTCCGAGGTGAAGGAACGAGGAGATTCTGTTTTGCAGCAAGAATGCAGTTCTAAACTTTGAATATGATCCCAAGAACAGCCAGCTTGGGAGATTTATCATTCCCCACGCCCCTTTCGGCTTCGTGAGTTTAGTGGCGCGATCCATGAAGCAGGTCATTGCGTCAAGTTTTGCGGCTTTGAAGTGCTTCTCGATCCAGCTCTTCAATACGGCATTCATTCCCGCGCTACCCATATACGGTGGGTTGGCCACCACCACGTGATACTTCGGCAACAGTGTCTCGGCCATGCGCAACACGGCCACCACGCGCGCCTGTACTTCTTTCAACAGCAGGTCGGAGCCGAGATCCCGCGCCTCCACCACCCGCAACGTCTCGGCCGGATCGCGCAACTTCGGCACGATCAGCGAGCCGAAGTTCTTGGCCTGCTCGAATTGCTGAAGCGACACGCGCAACTCATCCGTGAACATGTCGCGCCCCACCACGGCGGCCACGTCCTGCATCTCGGCATCTGTAAAGGTCACGTTCTGCAACACACAGATGTCGGGCTTCGCCTCCATCCGCAGGAACCGCCGCCGCCCTAGCTTCGCCGCTGCTTTCATCGCCAACGCAAACGCCGCCAGCGCACCGGCGCGGTCATCGATCTCGATGCCGGTGAGGTTGTGGGTCAGGATTAGGCCGGGAATTTCCGTCGCCTCGTAGCCCTCTTCCTCGTAGATCGCATAGAGCAGGTCGAAGGCATAGGTCAGCATGTGCCCCGAGCCGCAAGCCGGATCGCAGATGCGGATATCTTCGGGCCTCCTGATCTTCAGAAAGTCCGTCTCGGCCTCTTCAGGCGCGATGTAGTAATCCATCCGCGCCGCCAGTTTCGACTGCGGACGGTTGAGCAGCCACAGCCGCCCAAGCGAGTTCTCGACCAGATAGCGGACGATCCAGTGCGGCGTGAACAGTTGCGTCGCTGCGGGGATGTTCTCGGCCGTGATCTTCTGGTTCTTCTTCAGCCCTGCGAAAACTTGATCCTTCTTTTCCGAAATGTAGAACTGGTAGAGCCAACCAATGATCTCGACATCCTGACAGGCCTCCTCGTTCATCACCTTGCGCAGTTGGGCAAGTATCGACGTCTGGCTAAGCAGATCCTCGGGCATCAGAAGTTCGGTGTAGTCGTCGATCTCCTCGAACATGAACGGCATCGGCCCGTGCCACTGGTTGCAGGCCTGAACCAGCAACAAGCGATAGGCCTCGGCCTGCGGATCGTTCGAAGGCGACCGACCGCTGAGCAGAGCGGCGATCTGCGGCGATGCGCCATCCGGAACACTGCCGCTCATCGCTTCCGACAGGATTTCCGGCCGGGTCTGGCCGTCGGCCGGCGAGACGACGCGCGGATTGGTGTAGCCGCAGGCATCCATGAAGCGCAGCGCCGTGAAGCGGTTGAACCAGGTATAGGCCACCTGCTCGATCACCTGTTTGCGATCGCTGGAGCGGATCGCATTCTCCAGCTCCCTGACGGCACTTGGGTGCTCACGCCTTGCTGCGGACGACGGATCGAGCACCAGATCGAGCTTGGCCGCGACCTGACTGATCAGCAGATTGCGCGCAGACTGCGCGAATTTCCTGAGGGCACCGGTGTCCATCAGATCAACACTTTCTTGCCGCTGCCGATCGTCGTCAGCAGGGCCTTTTTCATTTCATCGAGATACTGGTCCACGTCGTTCTCGTTCTCCAGATAGGTCTTCGAGAACGGGATGTAGAGTTCGCGCGCATTGGCGAATTCCGGCGGGCGCGGACGGGGTGCCGCACCGCGTTCTCCCATGCCATCCAGTGTTCTTGGTGGAACCGGTTGCGCCGGGGGCGAGCTCAGCGAAACGACCTCTCGCATGATCGCCGACAAGGAGTTGGTCCGAACCCCATTGGCCCGATCACGCAGGACCGCAATGATGGTCTGACTGTCCAGCCGATCCTTGTGCGCCTCGATGCTGCGCCGGATCTGCGCCTGCTGGTCCGAGGTCAGGGCCTGGAACTCACTGGTGGTCGACACCTTGTCCGCCACCTCATCAATCGCCTTCACCACCTCCTTGCGCTCCGCCAGCACCTGCTGCTCGATGGTCTCCTTGAGCTGGTAGAAGCTGGTCTTCAGTTCCTGGATGGAACTGCCCTTATAGCAATCCGGATCGGCCAGGGCCTCGCGGATCTTCTGGCCGGCCTGCGGATCGATATAGGAGAGGTTGGCATCCTGGGTGGCGAGGAAGGCCCGCACCTCGTCATAGATCTTTCGTTGCGGCCCGCTCATGAAGCTGCGGATCTTGTCGAGGATATCCTCCTTGGCATCGATCAGCGCATCCTGTTGCTCGACCGGCTCGGTGATGAACCAGACCGGTTGCTGATCACGCATGTCCGACATCCGCTGCCGCAGCGGCTCAAGCGCTGCCAGGAACGGATATTCAGAGGTCTGCCGTGCAAATGTTTCGAGGTCGGCAAGCAGGGTGCGAACGGCGGCAAGCCATTCGGCCCCCAGCGCCCGTGCATCATTGCTTTCGGCCGGCACGCCAAACAGATCGTTGAACACCTGTCGTGAGGCGCGGACCTGGGCTGCGGAAAACTCGATCTGCGGAGACAACAGGATATTGGCAAGGGCATTGCTGTTGTTCAAGGCCTGGGCCAGGCGCTTTTCCTCTAGCAGATCGCCATCGAGCCGGGCCTCAAGCTTGCCACGCGTGACCAGGCTTCCTGTCAGGCAGAGGATGGCGAGGGCCGGCCAGCCATAGGGTTTGGAGCCAAAGCGCTCGGTGAGCTGTTTCGCCGTCGTTCTGCTGCCGAGGCCACGCTGGGATTGCGCGAAATTCAGTACTTCATGTTCCGGCTCGGTCAAGCCACTGCCTTCGGCCCCGAACAGATCCCCATTCGGCTGACAGGCCCGCACCAGATCGGCCTCGTTGTAGGTGGACCGCAGCATCGGCAGATTGGTGTAGACCTTGTCAACAAGCTGCTGGAAACCCTTGGTCAGACGCTCCTGCGGGTCATCGCCGGCAATCTCCAGCTCGACACCGCGGACAAAGAGCTTGGCATCCCCGATCAGCTTGCGCAGGCGAACCGTGATGTCCTTGTGGCGTCGCGCGTTTTGCTGGCCTTTCTCGGCGATGATGCGATCGCGGCCTGGTTGCTCCGAACCGGTTCGAGCCTGCCGCGCGAACTTGTCGGTCTGTTTCCAGAGCCGCAGGTCCTGCATGAACCGGATGTCACGACCAAGGACCACGGCGAGTTCATCGCGGCCCATGCTGCGCATCCGAACGGCATCAGGCGTTTCGGAATCATCGTTGAACGGCGAAATCAGATTGATTGCCACTTCGTAGTCCCGCCCTTGGAGATGGTCGTCAAGCTTGCGTCCGAACGGATACTCGATGCCGGTCGACACGTGCTTGATTTTCCGGTGACGGAGGATTTCGTCGAAGGCCAGCTCCTCCATGACCTTGGTGAGCTCGGACGTGTCAACGGTTAGGCTCTTGATCTCGGCCTCGACATCCTTTTCCTCCAGCGTGAGGAACTCATAGACATCGCCATTGCGCTGGATCAGCGTCTCGCGCTCCAGCCGCGACAGCGCTTCCTCGATTCTGCGCCGCTGCTCGGTCTGATCGGCGTCAAACGCTGACAACAGAAGAATGGAGATGTTGCGAACGGTGGGTTTGAACTCCTTGACGTATTTGACCAGGAAAAGCGACTTAAGGACGCGTAGCGCGAATTCATCGCCGAGGTTCCGTTCGGCCAACTGGATCGACTGCTGGACCGATGATTTCAGAGCCGTGCGAATGCCCTCGAACATGAGATCGAAAGTGGCGATGCTGCCTATCTCGTTATCCGCAATTTTCTTCGCGACGTCCTGGAAGACGCCCAGCATCGAGCGCTCACCCACCGAACTGTGCTTGCCCTCGAACGCGTTGTGATCAGAAAGCCCCTGGATCGCGCGCTGAAACAGATCATATTGATAGTTTGGAAACGGATAGCTGGCGACGAACTGGTCTTTGCCGCTGAAGTTCTTGAAGCGGAATGAACCGTCGCCGAAATCGAAAAGGGTGCGGAGATTGTTTTCCTCGTGGGCATAGATGTTGCCCAACGTGATCTGGCCCTCATCGGTCTTGGCCAGCAACCGCTTCTGGATCACCTCGGCCACGTCCTGAGAATTGAGCGGCATCCGGTTTGCAAAACGGGCCTGGATTTTGGAGAAGTCATTTTCCTGCTGCTGGGTTCTATCGCCAATGACCGCGCCCATGTCCTGCTGGGCAGTGACAATGATCCAGGCCTGCCCCTTGCATTTGGTGTTGAGGCTTTCGGCGATGGTCTGCAGATTGGTCATCAGCTTGACGTTGTTGGCGATGAACTGGCCGACCTCGTCCACGAAGAAGTTCAACCGGAATTTCGGGCCTTGCGAATCGATCCAGGCTTTGACGGTGTTGGCGAAGTCCTCGATCGACACACGCGTGTCGTTGCGATACCTGGTCAGAACATCTGCGGCCACCTCTCCGCCGGTCGCTTCCGCAAAGGCGGTCGCTATGTTCTTCTCCTCAAACAGGACCTGTTCGCGTCCGCGCTCCCAGGGCTTTCCGGAGGTGCGTTCGAAGGCCTGCTTGAAGGCATCGAGCTGGCCGCGACTGTCGAGGTCGCGCTCGAACTGCGCGATATGCGGCTGCTTGCCGTAATAGCCGCACATCTCGTCGAAGACCTTTTGAAAGACGGAAAGCAGAGCATCCACATCCGTCTTGGAAATCACGTCGGCCTTCTGATCGATGTTGAAGAGGATCGATTTCGACGCGATCGACACCGCTTTGCGCAGCGCGCCGGCCAGCATCGGGTCGTCCCCAAGTTTGGTCTCGAAAATTTCGAGCGCGCGCTTGCCGTCGACTTCATCGTTCTCAAGCAGAAGAGCCAGCATTTTCAGCAGATGGGATTTCCCCGATCCGAAAAAGCCGGAGATCCAAACACCATTCGCGGTTTCGTAATTGTTGTAGGCATCAAGGAAGCGCTCAAGCCGCTGCCCGATCTCCTTGGTGATAACGTACTCGTCCAGCTCGACGAGCAAGCTCGACATGTCGTCGGCCTTGATAACGCCGTCGATCGAGCGGTCCACAGGCTTGGCAAAGATTTCGCGTAGCTTGGTGCCCATGGGTCAGACCTCGTAGTTCATGATGTTGAAGGCGCGGTAGTATCGATCTTCCTGCCGTTGGCCGAAGAGCTCCAGCGAAGCCCCCGTGGCCAGCGCGTGCGTATAGGTGCCCGGAAAGAAGAGGACCGTAGGGCGATCCTTTGCCGTGCTTTGCAGATTGTTCAAGACATTGTGGGAACGGATGAAGGGATAGACCTCGCCCACCCCGGACAGGAAGATGACGTCATGGGGCGTGGAACCGATCGCTTCGCCGATCTTCGGGATCAGATGGCTCTCGGGGTCGAGAATGCCCTGCAGCAGTTCCCGGATCTGCGCCTTGTCGGTGTCGGCCTCCCGTTCGATCAGCTGATCGAGAATGCCGCGCTCGCGCAGGATGTCGAGAGCCAGATCATAGAGGCTGAGGTCGAGCACGCGGATCCCGGCATGCGCCAGACGCGTGACCAGATCGCTCCGGTCATCGTTCATCACCAAGCCGTCCTCGGGCGGAAACGGACAGATGAAGAAAGGCACCTCGTTGCCGAGGCCCGCCTTGTTCAGGAACCGGGCGCTGGCAACCACCCTGAACAGGTGTTCGACGCGCTCGCGGCGGCTCATGACGTGATTCATCCGGTGTCCCCTCCCGGAAAGACTTCTAGCCCGTCCGGATCGCCTTCCACAATCAATGATTTAAGTCGCGGCGACAAATATACGGTTTGGATACGCCCGTCAGCGCTTAACAACCCGGCTTCGCGCATCATCCGGTACAGCACCTGACCGAGTTTCCGCCGCGTAGACGGGCTTATCGCAGCCAGGCCTTCGTCCCATTCCGCCTTGGCCGCGAACTGGACCTCGAAAGCTTGCTGCCCCAGGTCAAGCCGCCACGACAGGTATCTTTCGCCAAGCACCTCGACGGCGAATTCGCGAACGAACCGGTAGGCCCTGCAGGCGGCGACCCAGAGCAGCGCGTGCTGTTCCTGGCGGTCGGCCAGGTCGGTCAGGAATTCCCGCTCGGCGGCCGACAGGCAGGCGATCCGATTGCGGATCTCGCGAAGCGTTCTCCGGTTCGAGGCGGCCTTTGGCAGCGACGCCAGACCGTCCTGCATGGCGCGGGCGAGCGTCAGGTCCCAGGCCTCGCCCTCGCGATGGAGGCGGGCAAGCTCGACGCTCTCGTTGATGAGAAGCCCGCCCGTGGAGAACGACATCAGATATCCGGGGTTCCGGGCAACACTCACCATTCGGCCCGCCGCAGGTTCAATCGACTTCGCACTGACATGGCATCCCATTTCAAACTGGTCCAGACGCTGGATACGCCCGACGGGTTTTCAATCACACAGTCGCCGGGAGCAACAGGTTTTTGAAGATGGATTGCACGTTGTCGAGCCAACAGGATTCACAGTCAGGCGAGATCCCGGCCACAGCCAGTTTGCCGCCAGCCACACCAAAGCATACATCCGACGAAGCATGAAAACATCGAGCTCGTATCAGCTTCGAGAAACATCGGACGCATTCATCCAATGACGTGGCGCTCCACAAACAGGCCTCTCCAATTATTCTAATCTCTCTTTATATATCGGTATAATCGGCGCTCCAGCCATCACATCTGACAGCAATGAGCCAGAACGCGAAATGTGAATACATTCAATGCATTTACCTCTAATTTCGCAAATCCAAATTATATCAATTTGAGATAATCTATGCGAAAACTGATTTATACTTGACATAAATTTGTCATCCGCATTAGATTAGTAATATTTAACGCAATCATAGAGGCAACGATGGCCTTACATTCCAACACTGTATACGCGATTCTGAAGGATTTGCTTTCCCAGATCACGAACAGGCCACGACCGGACATCACCGCCGAAATGTCTTTGAGAGACCGCCCCCCGGACGGATTGGGTTTCACTGATCCCGGTCTTCGACAACTGTCGCACCGAATAAACCCTCATTTCGCCGGGCTCGGTCACCCATTGTCTCCTCCGCTGGTTCCCTCCGATACCCAAGGCGCCACCAAGGTGAAGGATCTGTACGTGTTGATAGCATCACGGACCAAATGAAAGATCAGTTGCGATGAAAAATGCCCTTTCAATCACCTGCGCCGCATTGCTCCTTGGTGGACTTGTCGAATCCCGGGCCGAACTGAAGTGTTCCGCCAAGTTCGACATCAACTCGAATGGAACCGTGGAGATCGGAAAAGAAATCGACATCTGCATTCTGCACCAGACGTCATCGGTTCATCGGACGTTCGACCGCAATCTGAATGGAGTGATCGATGGAAACGAACTCGCCGATTTGGAGGCAGGGGTTCGAAAATCCGCTGATTTTGTCACGCTGTCTGTTGATACGGCGGATGAGCTGGGCTCAAGAAGGGGTATCAAGCCACAGGCAGCGGCGAAACCGGAGCCCCCGAGCAAGGATCGCTTCAATACCAAGAGCGGCATTCTGCTGCGGAACGCGTATCAGGCGCCAAGTGTCATACTGGCGCCGACAGAAAACCTTGCAAAGGTCGCCGGCGCCAGCTTCACATTCAGCCATGACAGACTGACCGACAATTACACAGCGTCCGGTACCGGCGCATTGATGGTGTACGGGCACTGGGATCTGAACGGCCTGTCCGGATTCAACTCTGAACAGCCCCCTGGCGCAGGCAACTTTCTGACCGGCGCGGCGGCACATGTGGGCATAGAGTTCGACAGGAAGGTCAACCGCTCCAATCCGAGCCGCGACATCAATTCGCTCGTTTTCAAAGCCGGTGGCGAGGCTGAATTCGGCGGACCGTACTGGAGCCACTACATCAGGGCTGATCTGTTCGACTCAAGTGATTTTGAACTGAATTCACATGTCATCGGCGGGTCGCTGGAATATGAGCCCGTCAGTCTGGATCTTGGCATCGGCGTGGCGCGTCAGATCGGCGGCCTTCCTTTGTATTATCGTTGGCGCCCGGTCGCGCATATCGAGTATCAGCATGTCGCGGATACCGGCGGGTCGGCCGTGCTGGAGAGCCAGCCGGATATTGCATTTGGCGGCCCGGTCATTACCGGCGAACTGTATCTTGGCGGAGCACTGGAGAGACTGTTTTTCAATGCAACCTATTGGCAAATGTTCGACCTGGGCGGCGACATTCCCGATTTTCACTATTTTGAAGTTGGGGCAAACTGGGGACTGGATGAAAAGGGGCATCTGGCACTAACGGCAAAATATCGCACCGGGAACCTGCCAAAGACCCGCCAAAGCGTGGATGATATTACCATCGGGCTGACGGCAAAATTCTAGATCCGTCTCGACCTGTTTCGGCTTGGCGTCGCCGCTCTCGACACTTGAATTCAAGGGCTTTGCCTGCCGCCACGCTCGGCGACCACCGCACGGACGCTCAAGTGCCGTGTTCGCGTTGGAAATCGAAGCGGCCGCAGCCATAGGCGGCGTCGGCGCCGATGTGGCAGCGCTGGCCGAAGGCGAAGATGCGGCCGGCCAGATGCAGGTCGGGCTCGGAACCATCGATCGCGAGACGGCCGATCGTTCCCGCCATGCGGATCTCCCGGTTCTGCTTCCGCGACCGCCTCTTCCAGCGCAGGCCGACTGCGTCGAGCCAGAAGAAGTCGAGCCGGTGGCTGAGATCGACCAGCGCCGCGCGGTCGAGGCTGAGCTCGAGATCGTGCCAGCGCGCCAGGCCGGCAATCCGGGCCGCCGCCGTGGTCAGCAGGCTGCGCGGATGCTCGATAACATCGATCGAGGTCAGCAGCACGGGCGAGAGAAAATCGAGCACCGGAGCGGATGGCGGCGAGAGCGCCAGTCCCGGCCGGGCCAGGATGGTGCGGGCGATCACATGCGGCCTTGGAAAGAACTGGCCCGACGATCCGGCATAGTCGAGCCGTGCCGTCAGCGCCTTGCCCATCGCCTCGGCGGCGGCCCCTGCATAATCGGTGGCAAATCCGAAAAGCCGCAAGGTGACCAGAAGATCGGCGCCCTCGGCATCGACCTCGATCACCCATGGTCCCGGAAATTCCAGCCCGGGGTCCATGCGCCCCTGCTTCTGGAAGATCACGCCGAACGCGCAGGGCGGCTCCCAGGGGCATGGTTGGCCCGCCAGCGCCTCGGGAGATGCCCCATCCATCAGTTCCGCGCCGAAGGCGCCCCGGACGCGTCCGGGAAAGCCGGGATCTCCGATCGCCGCGCTTGAGCCGGCAATCGTCCAGATGATGTCGGTCTCGAACCATGCCTCCGCCAGCCCGTCCAGATCGACGATTGCGGCCGGAGCCATAAGCCTCCGTCGCGCGGCGCCGCCGGTTCCGTCCGGCCCGGCGATATCGGACTCAACAGCACTCATAGAAGAAAATAGTCCTCGGCCGGAGAGATGGGAGCGCCGCCGGCGCTCTTCGAATTCTTGCGGCCATCCTCGGGCAGCACATACATGCGCAGACTGTCGCCGGGGTCGCGCAGCAGGTCAAGCCTCGAGAACAGCGCATCGGCGGCGGCCTGCGTCAGCCTCAGCTCGAAGACCGAGTACTGCACCCGGACGCCGAGCTTTTCGAGCATGCCGGAGACCCGGTTTCTCAGGCTGTCCCGGCTGATGTCGTAGCTGATGACGATCAACTGCCTGTGCCCCGCCATGGGCGCCTCAGTAATTCATCAGATGGGGCAGGAAAGACCGGCCCGATTCAACATGGGCGGCAAAATCCTGCGCCTGCTCGAGCATCAGCCGGCGCCAGGTCATCCGCCGGCCACCGCGCGGCGAGGACACAAGCCGGGCCGCCCTCTCCTCATAGGCCCCGATCAGCGCCGCGTAACCCGAATTGTGGATTCGCGCGCCGCCCTCGTGGCTCTGGAAGTGCTCGGGGCGCAGCGCCCTGGTGTTGAAGGCCTCCAGCACCACGCTCTCGACCAGCGCCGCGCGAAAGATCTCCATGAAATCGAAGACCAGCGCGTCGCGGCCGTCGTCGATGCCGTGCAGCACACCGAAGCCCGGATGCAGACCGGCCGTCAGCAGCACGCAGCGCGTGTCGCGGCCGAGCAGATGCGCCGCGATATTGAGCGCGATATTGACAGCGTCCGGCGCGGGTTTTCGCCTCCGCGCCGGCAGGGTCCAGCCGTGCATCAGCAGCGCCGCCCAGCCACGCCAGAATTTCGCCGTCGCCTCGCCCTCGAAGCCCATCAGGCTGGCGGTGTCCGGGGCATGGGCGACAGCCCTGAGCGGCCGGGCGAATTGGCTGCAGATCTGATCGACCTGGTCGAACCCGCGGCGCTGGTTGAGCCGCCGCAACAGCGCCCGCTGGTTCTTGAGCCGTGCAGTCACGAACAGGCGCGCCAGCTCGAGCCGGAGCGACGGGTCGAGCACATGCCGCGCCTGCGCCAGATGTCGCCTTGCCCGCGGCGGCAGCGGAGCCGCCAGTGTCCCCAGGGTTTCCCCGTGCCCGTTGACGAAAGCCATCTCGACACCGAACGACAGGGCGTTGCGCATCGCCTCGGTGCTGACATCGGCATCCGGGCCCACCTCGATCCGGTCGATGCGAGTGGGATGAATGGCCGCGACCAGCCGTTCCGTGCCGCTACCGCGACGCTTTCCGGTTGGCTCGTCGCCGGGCGACCGGTCACGCACGGCAAAAGCCAGGTTCTTCAACCCCAGTTCGCGGCCCGGTGTCTGCAGATACAGCGTCCGCACACCGCGATCGTAGCCGGCGGCGGCCAGCGCCGCATCTCCCGCCTCCTGCCGCTTCTGCCCCTCTTCTTCCTTCCGGTCCCGCTCGGCGATCTCGCGCAACAGTCTGTCGGGACCGTATGCGGCGAGATCCGGCGTGTCACGGATCACCATGCTGCGCACGAAGACCGCGCCCAGATATCTGACGCTGTCGTCGAAGCCGCGCACCGCCGTCTTGCGCGGGTTGAGCCGCAGGCCGAAGCCGGCCAGCAGATCCGCGACCTTGGCCAGCGCCTTCTCCGCGTCCACCGCGCGCCTGGCCAGCACCACGAAGTCATCGGCGAACCTCACCATCCGCAGCGGCGTCTTCAACAGGGCCTCGTCGAGATCGTCGAGAAACAGGTTCGCCAGCAGCGGCGACAGCGGCGAGCCCTGGGCAAGGCCCTTGCCGAACTCGCCGCCGGTCTCAAGCCACAACGAAATGAGTTCCGTCAGCGGGCTTTCCGACACGGAACGGTAGAGGCGCTCCAGCAGCAGGTCATGGGAGACATTGTCGAAATAGGCCTCTATGTCGGCGTCCAGCGTGTAGCGCCAGCCCTCGTCGCGCAGCGTCTGCACCCGCAGCAGCGCCTGCTTGACCGACCGCCCCGGCCGGTAGCCGAAGCTCACATCCTCGAATTCCGCCTCGAACAGCGGCGTCAGCACCTGCGCGGCGGAGCTTTGCGCCACCCGGTCGCGCACGCAGGGGATCATCAAGGTGCGGACGCCGCCCGCGGGCTTGGGGATGTCGACCCGACGCAGCGGCCCCGGCCGGTAGCTGCCCGCATGCAGGTCGCACCCGAGCTCGGCCAGCCTTTGGTCCGAGCCGATGCCGAAATGCTCGCATGTCACCCGGTCGCCGCCCGAGGCGCCGCCATTCTCGCGCACCTCCTCCCAGCCCGCCGCAAGCCCGGCCGGGGACGCCAGCCGCTGGAACAGCAGGCTCCCGTCATGCGGCGCCGCCGGCGCCGGGTTGATCCTGCGAACCATGCACCCCTCCGCCCGAAAATTGCGGTTTTACGCTGGAATCGGTGTTTTTATATTTTCATTCAACAGTATATGATCACAGCATCTGCAATATGTTCACTTTCTGTCTGTCCGTACAGATGTATTTTTACTCTATGCTGGAAAGCGCGCAGAAAACCCCGATCTTGACAGGCGGTTGCGGAGGGGTAGGCTGACCGAGCAGTGACCACGTTGAGTGGATAGAGACCTTCGAGGAACATCTGGGTGATTAGATGCAATTGGCTGACCGGGCAGTGACCACGTTGAGGATAGAGACGCCTCGTCGGCAAGTGTCCCGATGATCGCGCCGCTGACCGCGCAGTGACCACGTTGAGTGGATAGAGACGCGAGCTTCTCCGGCAAGACCAACGTGGTCTGCTGACAGGGCAGTGACCACGTTGAGTGGATAGAGACATCACATTGTCGGCGCCGAAGAACAGGCACCGCTGTCTGCCAGCAATCACGTTGAGTGGATAGAGACGCAGCTCAGCTCGTTCACCTTGTCGCCAAGGCTGGGCCGGCAGTGACCGCAGGTCGGGGGACGGTTCGCTTTGGGCGCAGAGCCCGAGGTCGCAGACGGTGGTTAGAGCAAACGGCCCCCAGAGGCGGGCACATGATCCGTCACCAGCGTCCGGCAGTCCGGTGGGCGCCCGACGTCCGGCTTCGCGCGCTACGGTCGCGGCATGCGGAAACCGCATCTCCATGTTGGAAGTAGTCAACGCACTGAAACACAAAAAATCCAGCCCGGCTGCCAAAGCGGTTTCGCCTTTGTTTCGCCGCGGCTGGCCGATGCAGGCCCTAGGCTGGAAAACGCGACGAAAACCTCCGACCTTGAATGGCGGTTGCGGAGGGGTAGGCTGGCCGGGCAGTGACCACGTTGAGTGGATAGAGAGGCTTGGCGCGTGGTGACCTGCAGCAGGACCGGGCCGCTGGCCGGACAGTGACCAAGTTGAGTCGATGCCAAGGTCGGCAGCCGCTCCTTCGTCATGCCGGCCCCCGAGCCGGCATCCAGCGGATTTGGTGCTCAGGCTAGCCGGGCAGCGACCACGTTGAGTGGATAGAGACTGCTATTGCACCCATTGGGCGCAAGTTTCCGGGCTGACCGGGCAGTGACCAAGTTGAGTGGATAGAGACGAGAACTTCCGCAATCTCCCCTTCGCCGTAATACAGGCTGACCGGGCAGTGACCATGTTGACTCGAAGCCCGGAGCGGCAGCTCTCACTGCCGTCATGCCGCACCCCGCGCGGCATCCGTCGCCTCATCGCCCGCGGGCGATGGCATCGGCACCGCCGCGCACGCGGCCCAGGCATGGCGAAAGGGCTATTCCATGTTGGAATCTCCGCCAACCTACTGAACGGACGAGGCTATCGGCCGATGCCGAGCATCGTTGTTCCGCATCCGTTCCGCGCCACAGCAACGCGGTGACCCCTACGCTGGAAGCCGCGGCGAAAAGCCCGATCTTGACAGGCGGTTGCGGAGGGGTAGGACCGGGCAGTGACCACGTTGAGTGGATAGAGACAGGGAGGGCTCCGCATCGGTGTCTGGTGTTTCGCTGACCGGACAGTGACCACGTTGAGTGGATAGAGACGTTGCCGCCAGCGAGATCGAGATCAGCGGCGGCTGACCGGGCAGTGACCACGTTGAGTGGATAGAGACAGCATGTCGGCCCCACGCTCCTTGCAAATCCGGCTGACCAGGCAGTGACCACGTTGAGTCGATAGAGGCGCCAGTAGCAGCGCGCCCTTCTCGGCGTCGGCTGGCCGAGCAAATGACCACGGTGAGTGGATAGAGACAGCGTCGGATCCGGGTCGACATACCAGCTCTGCTGACCGGGCAGTTACCACGTTGAGTGGATAGAGACTCACTGGCTCCCATGCCAAGGAAATGATTCCGGTGACCGGGCAGTGACCACGTTGAGTGGATAGAGACGCTGTCAATATCAGCCTCGACTTCCTGCCTCGGCCGACCGGACAGCGACCACATTGCCTGGCTGAGCGGGCAGTGACCACGCTTGCGGAGCATCCTCAAAAAGGGAGTCCCCCGCGCCGCCGACGCGGCGCAACTGGACCCCGGCTCGGGGGCCGGGGTGACGGGCGGAGGGCACTGTGCTGTCCACGCGGTGCGTGCTGGAGCAGCCGGCAGCGGCGTCTCGCGCGGGGGGCGAAGGAACAGGAGCGACCGGCAGTGAGCACCCATGGACAGTTCGTCAGGCGCGTCGGCCGGACCCGCCCTCCCCGCGCAGCATCCATCGCCACATGACCCGCAGGCGAGGTCGTCGGCGCGGCCCGAGCATGGTCCGAGGCGAAACGGCGATTCCATGTTGGAATCTGTCCCAACCATCTGAACGGAAAAGGCTATTGGCAACGGCCACGCGCCGCTGTTCCACATCCGTTCCGCGTCACCGCGCACGTTGACCACTACGCTGGAAAACGCGGCGGAAACCGCGCTCTTGACAGGCGGTTGCGGCGGGGTAGGCTGACCGGACAGTGACCACGTTGAGTGGATAGAGACCCTTTCTTGCGGTAGCTTTCGACCTGGGCCTGCTGACCGACAGTGACCACGTTGAGTGGATAGTGACTTCTCAGTGCCGTGGTCCTTATCCACAATGGTGCTAACCAGGCAGTGACCACGTTGAGTGGATAGAGACGACTTCAAAATTTTCACCGTTTCTTCCAAGGCCGACCGGGCAGTAAAAATGTTGGGTGGACAGAGACTCCATCGCGAAAGTGTTGCCTGCCCAGTCGGCTGACGGGGCAGTGACCACGTTGAGCGGATAGAGACGCAGGCGTATGACGTGCCATTGGGTCAATTGGGCTGACCGGGCAGTGACCACGTTGAGTGGATAGAGACGCAAGGACGTGACCAATCCGGACGGATAGAGAGCTGACCGGGCAGTGACCACGTTGAGTGGATAGAGACATCTCCGGCCACGACTTGTCCGGGTAGTACAGCTGACCGGGCAGTGACCACGTTGTGTGGATAGAGACGCGCCTCGGCTAGTGCTGCCTCTGCCTTCTGCTGACCGGGCAGTGACCACGGTGAGTGGATTTAGACGCGCTTTTGTACCGCTTGGATCGATCCGCTTGGTTTTCTGGGTAGTGACCACGTAGAGTGGTTTCGCGTCGGCGAGCCGGGCGACTGTTCCGGGGCATCCGCAGCAAGAGAGTCTCTCACCGCGCGGACGCGCGGTGGCTTGACCCCGGCTCGGGGCCGGGGCGAGGGCTGGAGGGTTAGTGGCCGCCCTCCCCGAAACCGCCGTCTCTCCTGCTGGCGATGCCATCGGGCACGATGTGAAGGGCGCCAGCATGGCAGAGCGTCATTCCATGCTGGAAATGCCGCCAAGCATCGGAGCAAATTGAGCTATTTGGAATTTCCAAGTGCCATTGTTCTTCTTTCGTTCCGCGGTGCTTTCGGGTTTTGGCCACTACGCTGGAAAGCGTTGTGAAATCCCCGCTCTTGACAGGCGGTTGCGGAGGGGTAGGCTGACCGGGCAGTGACCACGTTGAGTGGATAGAGACCTGCCCATTGTGCCGGCGCCCTCGGCCTGATGGCTGACCGGGCAGTGACCTCGTTGAGTGGATAGAGACCATGATCGCCATGGGTCGGCACCGGCATGGCAGGCTGGCAGGGCAGTGAGCACGTTGCCTCGACGCCAGGTCGGCATCCCTCTCCTGCCGTCATGCCGGCCCCGAGCCGGCATCCAGCGGACTTGCGTCGGCGAGCCGGGAGACCAGTTCGGACCATCCGCAGCATGAGAGTCTTTCGCCGCGCAGACGCGTAGTGGCTGGACCCCGGCTCGGGACCCCGGCTCGGGGCCGGGGCGACGGCTGGAGGGATCGTGGCCGCCCTCCCCGCAAATTGCTTTCTCTCCCGCTGGCGATGCCATCGGGCAGGATGTGAAGGGCGCCAGCATGGCAGAGCGTCATTCCATGCTGGAAACGCCGCCAAGCGTCTGATCAAATATAGTTATTTGGATTTTCTAAGCGTCGTTGTTCTTTTTCCGTTCTGCATTACTTCGGCGCTTTGACCACTACGCTGGAAAGCGGTGTGAAATCCCCGCTCTTGACAGGCGGTTGCGCAGGGGTAGGCTGACCGGGCAGTGACCACGTTGAGTGGATAGAGACGTTTGCGCAGCCCCTTGATCACCCGCACCAGGCTGACCGGGCAGTGACCACGTTGAGTGGATAGAGACGCGTTCCGTACCGCCTGCGAAGGATTTCCAGGCTGACCGGTCAGTGACCACGTTGAGTGGATAGAGACCGCCGTTGAGGCGCAGCCAGTGACGGTTGCAGGCTGACCGGGCAGTGACCACGTTGAGTGGATAGAGACATCGTCAGCGCTGCGAAAATTGGAAGCATACAGGCTGACCGGGCAGTGACCACGTTGAGTGGATAGAGACTGTGGCTTACACAGCCTCCGCCGTTTCCACGATAGCTGACCGGGCAGTGACCACGTTGAGTGGATAGAGACTGTCGTCTGACGATGTGAACACAACGCCTTGCTGATCGGGCAGTGACCACGATGAGTGGATAGAGACGCATTGAACATGAGGGGTGTCGGTGCAACTGCTTGCTGACCGGGCAGTGACCACGTTGCCTCGACGCCAGGTCGGCATCCCTCTCCCGCCCTCATGCCTGCCCGAGCCTGCATCCGGCGGACTTGCGTCGGCGAGCCGGGCGACTGTTCCGGGGCATCCGCAGCAAGAGAGTCTCTCACCGCGCGGACGCGCGGTGGCTGGACCCCGGCTCGGGGGCCGGGGTGACGGCTGGAGGAATCGTGGCCGCCCTCCCCGCAAACCGCTTTCTCTCCCGCTGGCGATGCCATCGGGCACGATGTGAAGGGCGCCAGCATGGCAGAACGTCATTCCATGCTGGAAACGTCGCCAAGCATCGGAACAAATAGAGCTATTTGGAATTTCTAAGCGTCGCGGTTCCTTTTTCGTTCCGAGCTGCATCCGCGCTTTAACCACTACGCTGGAAAGCGCGAAGAAACACACCATCTTGACAGGCGGTTGCGGAGGGGTAGGCTGACCGGGCAGTGACCACGTTGAGTGGATAGAGACGGCGCCGTACTTCGTGGCGCATGCCACGATTTGGCTGACCGGGCAGTGACCACGTTGAGTGGATAGAGACCCTCAGTTGCTTGTGCTGCTCGTCGCGGCAGGCTGACCGGGCATTGACCACGTTGAGTGGATAGAGACGTGAGCCGGGGGCCGATGGTTGCGAGGATGGGCTGACCGGGCAGTGACCACGTTGAGTGGATAGAGGCATGCCGGCGCTCCCATCTTGTAAATCGTCCAGAGCTGACCGGGCGGTGACCACGTTGAGTGGATAGAGACGTCTCTGTGCTATCCACGTGATGGAAGCACTCCGCTGACCGGGCAGTGACCACGTTGAGTGGATAGAGACCCAATGATTGCCCAGCCAAGATGGTCGACATGGCTGGCCGGGCAGTGACCACGTTGAGTGGGTAGAAACTACCCGGCGGGAGAGACATGGAAGCCGTCTATGCTGACCGTCCCGGTGCCTCATCGCGCCGCTCGCGCCATGATCGATTTCGGGCGCCGTTGCCGGCAGCATGCACGACCGACAAGGGCCGGATCTGGTGATCCGGCCCTTGTCGGTTTGTGGCGGCAATGCGGGGCGTCAGCGCCGCGGCGGGTCCGCCCTGGGCGCCGGCAGCAGCCGGTCGCCGCCGCGCGGCTTGTCGGTGCTGTGCATCTGCTGGGTTGCTTCGCGCAAGGCCCTGTACGCGCCGAATGGCTTGACCGGTTTCTCGGTGGCCGGGTCGGCCTCGTAGGCCTTGTAGACCAGCCGGCCGGCCTCGGCCAGCGCGGTGCCGGGGGCGGGATCCGACATGCCCAGCCATTCGCAGATGGCGGCCGACTGCAGCGGCCAGGCCGCGCCCACCTGCCCGCGCATGTGCGTCTCGAAGGCCTCAAGAAACGGTTGCAGGCTCAAGCCGCCACCCTCTGCAAAGCCATGGCCGGTCACCGGATCGAACATTTCTTCGGGTGTCGACGGACGGAGCAGCGGCTCGCCCAGCGGCCCGTTCGCCTCCGCCTTCACAACCACGCGGCCAATCCGCATCTGGCCGGCGCCGAATGGCTTGCCGCGGCCGATCATGTGGCGGAAGCGCTTCTGCGCGTCGCCGCCATGGGTGATGGCGAAGAGAATGGCGCCGATTTCCGCCGCCGTCACATTGTGCAGCCGGATCTCGCCGGTGAACTCAAGCGGCCTGTCCTTCTCGGGAACCAGGAACTTGAGCCGCGACAAGGTATCCGGGCTCGGATTCTTGCCTTGGGAGGAGTCGCGGACATCCTGCTTCTGTTTTTCGCCGAACGCGGCAAAGCGCTTGAGCGCGCCCGGATAGTCCGGCTTGCTGAACTGCGGGAAATAGGCCTTGCGGCCGGCGATCCTGGCATCGGCGGCGGAAAAATCCTTCTCGGTGCCGCGCAGGTAGAACGGCGCGAAGGAGGCGCGCGGCGCCATCTGGATCACCTCCACCGGAGTGGAAATCCGCGCCGGCGTCCGCGTGCTCAGCGGCGCGAAGGAAAAGGCGACGCGGCCCTTGCGCGCCACCGAATCCGGAGCCCGCGACAGGTCCGCATCTTCCATGAGCCAGTCCCGCGGCTCGATGACGTAGCCGAACAAAGCCTCGGCGAAGTCGACATTCTCGTAATGGTCGGAGAATTTCGGCCGGTGCGCCGGCTGCCGGCCGTAAAGCACCTCGCCCACCGACCTCTTGTGCGGAATCTTGAACAGCCGCGTGAGACCGAAGAAGAAGCCGCTGCCCTGGGTGGGTGCAGCCGGATCGCCGACATGGAAGACCGGAATGCCCGGATCTTTCATCGCCAGCTTGCGCAGGGTCGCCCAGTTGCCTTCGGCCTCCAGCCTGTCGCCCTTTCCCGGCCGGCTGTGCATGCGCTCGAACAGGATCGCGATGTCCTTGTCGATCGCGCGCACCGGTGCCTTCGGATCAGGCGTGACGAAATACTCGTAGATCTTGTTTCCGCTTCCCGGCAGCTTTCCGGCCACCACCATGACGCCCTGCATCGAGCCCGACGGGTCGGCGTCGTAGACGGCCTTATCGTAGGTCTTTTCGACCAGGCGGAACGCGTGTTGCCGGGAAAAATCGATCGCATTACCGCGGCCCATCTTCAGCAGCGTGTATTTCCCATCGACTTTACTGTCGTCAAAGACCGGCGCGGCAGTCCAGCGCGGATAGCCCGTATGGCCCCTGTTGTTCTGTTGCGGCGCAAGCAGATGGCCGGGCACGCCGAGGGCGGCCAGGCTCGGAATGCGGACATGGCCCCAGTCGAGCCCGCAACTGAGCTCGTAGACGAGGCTCTCGCCGCCGAGCTCGACCACCTTGCCTGCGTCATCGCCGGATTGCGCCGGACGGATCCTGAGAAAGCCGCCCTTGACCTCTTTGACCTTCGAGACACCGCTTTCCGTGGCATAATAGGGATGGACGAAGTCACGCAGGCCGAAGCGGTAATGCCAGTTGCCCTGGGTCATCTTGGCGTAGGAAACGATCTCGGTCACCGCCCGGGTCAGGCCGCGCAGGGTTGCGCCGGGCAGCACATGACGCCCGCCGATACTCAGCGGCTCCACCGCGCCGCCGTCCTGGCCCTTGCCTTCGGCAGCTCCGCCGATGAGCAGCGGGCTTTCGGCGATCCAGTCGACGAGGATGCGGGCCGAAAATCCGTCGGGGAGTGGATCGTTCAGTGCCGCGCCCGCCACGCCGGGCTCCGGCATCGCCACCCTGTCGGGCAGGTCGATGAAGCGGTAGGGCTGGGACAGCCGGTCGAGCGGCACGCTGTTTTCCGACGGGCGCTTTCCCGAGGGACGCCTGTCCGCCGACCTTGCGCCGGAACCGGGCTGGGAAGCAGAGGGCGCCGCAGGCTTTTCTGCCAGCAGTTCCAGGGCGCGCGCCACCACGTCCTCGAGCGTCTCGTCGGTCGTGAAACCGTAGAGCACATTCTTCAGCTCCTTGGAGACATCTTTGTTGTCCGGGAACAATTTCAGCCGGCCACCAAATTCGGCCATCCGCCGGGCAGCCTTTTCGCCACCTTCATCCAGTGCCATGCTCAGCCCTCCTCCGGTTCGAACCAGCCAAACCCCTTGTTGGTGCCGTGACCAAGCTGGAGGCCGTTTGCATTGATGTCGGCGGCAAGCCGATGGAACAGCTTTTCCGCGTCTCCGTTGACGGGCTTGCCCGCGCGGGGATGCAGGCGCAGCTCGAACGACAGACGGGTGCCGGTGAACGCCGCGGTGGTGAACAGGGCGCCGAACACCGGCGCGCCAGTGAAACGGTCGATCTTGAGCGAGGTGATCTTCTCCTCCCGCGCTTCGCTGACCATGAGATGGCGGATGTCCAGGATACCTTTCCAACCGGTGTCGCCGAAGAGTTCCCTGACAGGATCGGATCCGGCCTGCATCTCGCCGCGCAATTGCATGATCCGGCCCAACCAGTCGGCGCGCGATCGCAGGACCCCGGCGATGCTCGACCCGTTGATCAGAGGCATGCCGGCCCTGAGCTTCTGCGCGGAAAGCTGGACAGTGCCCTGTTCCATTGCCTTTTCGCGGCCCTCGCCTTTGACCGATGAATCGATGACCGCAAACGGCATGGCGCAACGCAATCGCACCCGAACCGGAGCGATTGCCGCGCTTCGCACAAATTCGCCACTTGCCGCAGCGCTGAGGCGGTCCTCACTGACCTGCTTCAGTTCGCCGTCGGCGTTGAGCTCCATGGTCCGCATACTGACCGCCGCAACCTGCAGATGGCCCTGACCGTCGGCCTGGGATTTGCCGATGGAAAGGCCGTCGCGCATGGCGAGCCGCAGCAGGTTTTTGAGCAGCGCCACCGCTTTGGCGTGGCCGGGGCCGAATTCGAGCACCGTCATAGATGCGTTGAAGGAAACCCCCGGCGGCAGCATTTCCTGGAAGAACAGCTTGTGGTCGTCCGCCACGCCGCTTGCCGCATCGATGGCGGTGCGGGCAGCGATGAAGGCACCCTTCCCCAGCCCGTCGGACTTGCCGCCAGACTGGCCGTAGGGCATCGCCGCCGTGTCGGGAAGAGTGCCGGCACATCGCCCCGCGTGCACCAGCAACAGCCCCATGGCGCCCGAGCCCGCGCCAACGCTGTGCTTGATGGTGCCGAAGAGCGCGTCAAAGCCCGGATCCTTCGGAAAGGTCTCTTCCGCAAGCCGCCGCAGCACGCCCTTGAGCGAGGTGGAGGGCAGATAGGGAAGGAAGGCTTCATCGCGGACGATGGCCGCATACTGCCCCGCCTCGTTGGTGCCGTCGCGGCGGGGCATATCCTTGAATTCGCCGGTGCCGACATGCGTGGCGGTCAGGGTCTTGAGGCTGAAGCGGATCTCGATGCGATTGCCGAACATCAGGCTTCCTCCACGAAATCGACGTTCTCGACCAGAACCCAGGGCCTTGCCGTGTCGGCCCCCGCCGCGGTGTCGGCACCATCGGGCTGCAGTCGGTGCAGCCGAATTTCGCCGTATCCGTTCTCGCGGACAAACGGGCAGGTCTTCCAGGTCGCGGGCTGCCCGCCCAGGTCCGGGACAGGCAGGCCGAGCCGCAAGGCCTCATCGAGCTTGCCACGCGCCGTTGGCGGAACCTGCAGGCGGAACACGGCGCCGGGTTCGGTCTGCACGAAGGGATAGTATGCCTTGCCGTAGGGCCGGCGGCGGAGCGCCGGATATTGCCCGGCCAGGGACTGGCGGGCGAAGAAATTCACCAGCGTCACGCCCAGAATGGTCTCGAAATAGCGGCGGTAGCGCTCGGTCATGGTCAGTGCCGAGACGGCGCCTGCCTCGACCGGATCAAACAGCACCGCCGGCGTGGTCAGAACGATATCGATGATGTCACCCTCCGACATGTCCTGATCCGGTTCCTCGGCGGCAACGAAGCTCGCGATGGCGGCGGTGCGACCGATGCCGTCCATCTCGCCGCTGAAGGCCGACAAGAGCCGCGCCGCGATCTGCCGGTCGGCGATGGCTGAGCTGTCAACGGTCAGCCGCCATTTGTGCTTGCCGACGCCGACCATCGAGGTCGAATACAGCTTCTTGTCCACCGCGGTGAAGCTCCGCTCGTCCATGCCGATCCGGTGGCCGTCCTTGTCCTCATTCATGGCGATGTGGGTGCGCAGCAGCGGACGCCCGCCGAACCGCGGCAGCCCGAACCAGGCGCGAAAGGCGTCCTGGTCGCCATCCTTGCCGCCGGCGATGTAGTCGGGCGCCGCCTGTTCGCCGTTGAAAAGCACGCCCCGGCCCGGTCCGGGAGCCGCGATGGCGTCGGCAAACAGATAGGCCTTTTCCAGCTTCATGAACACGACCGAGGCCGGGAGCGCGAGGGCCTCGCGGCATGGCGCGGCGCCGGGCTCGCCGGACAACGGGAAGGCATGGGAAATCCTCAGCGCCGCCAGCGCCGCCCCGAGCGGCGACCGCTCGTCCTCCGGGTCTTCCCCCGCCAGCCTCAGCCGCTCGGCGATGGCGCCCTTGAAGACCGCGCCCGGGATCACGCTGGCCCCTTCAAACACATTGTCCGCTTCCCGGCTGGTGTCGACGAGCAGCGGCCGATCGAAGCGCACATCGAAAACGAGCCTTTCAGCCGTGAGATCCCCGGCCTTCGGCGCAAGCGCCGATCCGCTCAGCAGATCGAGCGAACTGGCAGCCGCGACGACCTCGCCAAAGCCGGCGCTCTTGTAGCTGCCGATGGCCGGAATCAGCCGGATGGCCGCGCGCATCGCCTTTTCGATCCGGACGGGGTCCAGTCGGTTGTCGTAGCTGATCACCAGGGTGCCGCTGAACCGGACCTCGGCGCCCAGAGGCGCGGCAAGCTCAATGACGTTGAGAGCGCCGCGCTTGACTGTGCCGGTGCTGTCATCGATCTCGATGCGGGTCGTGTGGCTGCCCGTCGGGCAGCCTGGCGCGCCGAGGTCGCCGAACAGCGCCTGGCCGCGCTCCGGCCGGTCCTGCTCCGCGCTGGTCGGCTTGGAGGGCACGCCGAACAGCAGGTCGATCTTGTCGCCGGTGATCAGGTCCGTATTCAGCGCCAGACGCTCGAGCGCGTCGCGAAGCACGCCCTTGATCTGCGCCGCCGGAATGATCGGCTCTCCCGCCTCGCCGCGAATGCAGGCGGAATCAACTCCGACCCGCGTATTGACCACGCCCTCGAACAGGAACGGGCTTCGCAAGGTGAGCACCAGTTCGTATTTGCGCCGCTCGGTCATTGTGCCGAACCTCCGTTGCCCGATGCCGCGATCGGGCGGACATAATCCCACAGCATGGCCAGCATCGCGATATCGAGGGCCAGGGCCGCGGGCTTGCCGTCGCATGGCCTCAGGATGGTGATGTCGTTGATCGTCAGCGCCTTTTCCGCCCCGGCCCGTCGCGAATAGTCGGAGAAGATCTTCTGCAGGCGTGACTGATCCTCCCGCATCACCCGTTTGCCATCGGCGCCAAACTCCGTCGCATTGCGCCTGTAGGCGGTGCCATCCAGTGATGCGACCTCCAGCAGCTTGTAGAGCTGGGAACGGGGGAAGCCGTTCTCGCCCTGCAGCCCGGCAATCCGGTCGATCAGGCCGCCGATATCCGATCCCTCGATGGCGAGCTGCAGATTTGTCTCGGCCAACCACTTGGGCTTGGACTGATCGTGATCCGATAGATGTCCACGCGCATAGAGCGCCGCGCGATAATCGTCCAGATTGCCGGACGGCAGGGTGAGGCTCTCGAAAATCTCGATCTGCATCGTGTTGCGGCCGAATTTCGCGGGCTCTGGCGATGGTAGGGTCTTGAGGCTGTCCACCATCGCCCCGGCCAGCGCCTTGGCCTGCCGGATCGGTGTCTTGCGGTCGCAGATCACCAGTCCGGCCGAGAAGCTGACCGGATTTCCGCCGATGTGCCAGCTCTCCACGGTTTCAAAGAACAGCTCGGCGAATTCGAGCGCCAGCCAGGAGGGCATGACGAAAATCATCTCATCGCCGCCCCAGAGCAGGGTCTCGAAGCGCGCCCGGGTGACGCCGTCATGCTCATCGACATAGAACCAGGCATTGCTCGTCCCGTCCTTGTAGCGAGCCGCGAGCCAGTCGACGATGTCGGAGAGCAGACCGCGCTGCAGCTTGAGAAGGTCGGCGGAAAATTCCTTGAGCCGTCCGAGCGTGGGGTCGGCGGCGATGGCGGCCTCGCGGTGTTTGCCCAGCCGGTTGCCGTCGGTGAAGAAGACCGCCATCTTGTTGTGCAGCGACACCGGAAGATCGCCCCTGTCCGACAGGGCGCCAGTGCCGTCCAGCTTGTCGCCCAAGGCGGTGATCTCCTCGAAATCGTCGGTGAAATCGAACGGCAAGGCGCCCCGGGTTGTGCCGGTGGCCAGGCGGCGCGCGTAGAATGTCTGCCGCTGCTCACGTCCATAGGCGAGCCGGTCGGCGATGGCGGCCGAGACCGCCTTTCCCGCCATGGCGGGGCGCGGGTCGCGGCGTTCGCCCGGCTTGACCTGGCCGGGTTCGAAGCGCGGCAGTGGCGGCCGGCTGTCCTGGCGGGTCTTGGCCGCGCAGATCGCCTCGCTGCGCAGCAGCGCCTCGCGCCCGGTTCCCGCCACCAAAGCGGTCGCGTAGGACATGTGCTGGTGACAGCCGGTCTCGCCGGGATCCGGCCGCGCCAGCGCGGTATCGACCGCCCGGAGCACCTTCCTGGCGTCGTCCTCGCTGGCGGTAAAGCTGTAGACGCCCTGCGAGGCGCCACTATAGATCTTCTTAAATGCGTTGCCGAGCCGGTCGGTCATGATCTTTTCAACCAGATCGGACGAATTGAGAAAGGTCAGGCTGGCGCCGCGGATGGCCGAAAGCTGTTGAACGTCGAAGACGGTGTTGTCAAAATCTCCGGCTTCAAAGCGTAGTACCCAATTCCCCATCCCAATTCCCCCGAAATGGCGCCTGAGCCAAGATACGTGTCAAGGCGGCCGTGGCAAGCACAATCTTTGGGTTTGTTTTGGTTTGCGATCAACTTGCCATGGATGGCGCGCCACACGGCTGCTGATCGGCCGGCCCTCGCCGAGCGGAGTTGGCAGTTTTTGCCGTCCAGTGTGGCTGCCATTCCGCCCCCTAACCTTCAAATCCGCGTGAAGCGGATCGTTCCCGCCGTGTTGAGGCCGGAGTCCCAGTTGCCGCGCGCCAGGTACAGGCCGGACATGCTGGTGCCGTCCTCGGCCACAACAAGCCGCGCCGCGCCGTCGAAACTCTCCTGGCTGGTGCCGGTCAGGCTTTCGGCCCGATTGGTCTGCCGGTAGAAATAAGCCACCGTCGGCGTGCCGTCGGGACCGCGCGACAGGTCGAAGCTGGTCGTCACCGAGCGCTCGATCCGGGATGCCGGATCCTCCGACCACAGCTCCATGCGGACGTCGATCCAGTCCTGCGTGATGCGCGCCCTCAGCACCAGCGGCGAACTCAGCGGCACGGCCTCGAAGGCCCGCGTGTCGTAGCGCGGGGCCTTCACGCTCCTCGCCGCTGCCTGCATCGCATCAAGCCTTGGAAAATTGCTCGTCAGTTCCACCCGCCACTCGCCGTTGAGATCGGGAAACACCCGGCGCTGCAGGATCCTGCCGACCACGCGCCGACGGCACGCCCAGCACCAGACCTGCCGGTTGAAGACGACGAGGACGACGAGCCCCATCAGCATGGGCACCGCGGTGTCGGCCGCGGGGATCAGCCGGTCGCTCCATCCGCCGAGAAGAGCCCTGACGGACTCCCGCAGATACGAATAGACCATCACGGCGAACGCAATGCCGCCGAGCAGCCAGCCGGTGAAAGCCGTCACCCAGAACTTGATGCCGAGCAGCTTCTGCATGGGACCTCCCCTGATGGCGAACGACAGCAATCATCCGCACTTCGATGGGCAAATCAAGCGGGATGCATGGCAATTCCATGCTGGAAATGCGAAAATCTATTTTCTGTCATGAGTTTGCCGGAAATTTTGCCGGGAATGTACTGATTTTGTTTCTTGCAGAGGCTGGAAATTTGCTCTGCGCTGGAAATCAAGTCTGATGCGTATCTCTTGACAGGACGATACGAGGGGGTAGATTGCCGGGGCAGTCACCACGTTGAGTGGATAGAGACGCATTTCTGCTCCGCAATTTCAGGCAAATTCTATTGCCGGGGCAGTCACCACGTTGAGTGGATAGAGACGCAATCACCGCACCTACCAGGTGCGGCACGGAAAATCCGCTGGCCGGGCAATGACCACGTTGAGTGGATAGAGACGCTACCCTCGACGTTGCCGTCGAACGAACCGGGCTGACCCGGCAGTGACCACGCTGAGGGAACGGCCCGTCGGGCACAGGGGCCGCACCCTCCCTCCCCGCTCGGCATCCATCGCCTCATCGCCCGCGGACGACGGCATCGGCACCGCCGCGCACGGCCCGGGCATGGCCAGGCGGCGATTCCATGCTGGAATCTTCGCCAAGTTTCTGAACGGAAAAGGCATTCGGCCCATGCCACGCGCCGCCGTTCTTCATCCGTTCCGCGTTACCGCCGCGCGATGACCGCTACGCTGGAAACCGCGCCGAAAACCCCGATCTTGACAGGCGGTTGCGAAGGGGTAGGCTCGCCGGGCAGTGACCACGTTGAGTGGATAGAGACTCGAAATTGCCGACTGTCATGAAAGCAATCGGCTCGCCGGGCAGTGACCACGTTGAGTGGATAGAGACACGACGGCAAAGCCGCCAAAACCCACTGCGCTCGCCGGGCAGTGACCACGTTGAGTGGATAGAGACCAGCCGAAGCCGGACGCGATGCTGTCGATCATGCTGACCGGGCAGTGACCACGTTGAGTGGATAGAGACCCCCGCGGAAGATTTCCTTTGCGGATGGTGGTGGAGCTGACCGGGCAGTGACCACGTTGAGTGGATAGAGACGCGTACCTTCCGCGCCCTGCAGCTTGCCCTTGCTGACCGGGTAGTAACCACGTTGAGTGGATAGAGACCGCCTTGACGACAGGGGCATGCTGCCGTTTCTCAGCTGGCCGGGCAGTGACCACTTTGAGTAGACGGTCTGCCAGGCGCATGTGCCGCACCCGCCCTCCCCCGCACAGCATCCGTCGCCTCATCACCCGCGGACGACGGCATCGGGACCGCCGCGCACGGCCCGGACATGGCCAGCCGGCGATTCCATGCTGGAATCTCCGCCAAGCGTCTGAACGGACAAGGCATTCGCCCCATGCCACGCGCCGCCGTTCGTCTTCCGTTCCGCGTCACTACCGCTCGATGACCGCTACGCTGGAAACCGCGCCGAAAACCCCGATCTTGACAGGCAATTGCGAAGGGGTAGGCTGGCCGGGCAGTGACCACGTTGAGTGGATAGAGACCAAATACCTTTTTGCGCACCCGGTGCACCTCGCTGGCCGGGCAATGACCACGTTGAGTGGATAGAGACTTGTCGCCGACCTTTGCCGTCTGCCACCAGCGCTGACCGGGCAGTGACTTGAGTGGATAGAGACCCATCGGGTAATCTGCCGGAAGTCCCCATTTGCTGACCGAGCAGTGACCACATCGAGTGAATAGAGACCCGGCCACGCAATTGAAGCACGGGGCCACTGTGCTGACCGGGTAGTGACCACGTTGAGTGGATAGAGACTTGGTCGTGGTGGCATCTTCGGAGATGTGATGACTGGCCAGGCAGTGACCACGTTGAGCGGGCGGTCCGACGGGCGCATGGGCCGCACCCTCCCTCCCCGCGCGGCATCCATCGCCTCATCGCCCGCCGGCGACGACATCGGCACCGCCGCGCATGGCCCGGGCATCGCTAGGCGGCCATTCCATGCTGGAATCTCCGCCTAGCATCTGAACGGGCAAGGCATTCGGCCCATGCCACGCGCCGTCGTTCTTCATCCGTTCCGCGTCACCGCCGCGCGATGACCGCTACGCTGGAAACCGCGCCGAAAACCCCGATCTTGACAGGCAATTGCGAAGGGGTAGGCTGACCGAGCAGTGACCACGTTGAGTGGATAGAGACCCTCTCGAGCAGTTTCTTGATGTCGGACTGGGCTGACCGAGCAGTGACCACGTTGAGTGGATAGAGACCGGCCAGCATCGTTGAGGGCAAATTCAAACCCGCTGACCGAGCAGTGACCACGTTGAGTGGATAGAGACACCTGGACAAGCCCGGTGGTCGTGTTGTTGGCTGACCCAGCAGTGACCACGTTGAGTGGATAGAGACGATCAGCGCGCAGATACTCGCTGTGGAAAAACCGCATTGCTAGTGACCACGTTGAGTGGATAGAGACGACGGATGCCGGTTGTAGATCCCGCAGATCGAGCTGACCGAGTAGTGACCACGTTGAGTGGATCGAGACGCCTCGGCGACATCCACATTAGTGATGTTGAAACCGGCTGGCCGGGCAGTGACCACGTTGAGTGGATAGAGACGCCGCCGAAGAAAATTGAGAAGAGCACCACGCCGCTGACCGAGCAGTGACCACGTTGAGTGGATAGTGACGGTATGCGTCCTGTAATCAGGACATCTGGGCTGACCGAGCAGTGACCACGTTGAGTGGATAGTGACACGTTGCGTGTCGTCCAGACAAGTTTGAACGCTGACCGAGCAGTGACCACGTTGAGTGGATAGTGACCGCCGCCAGCCATGACCAAAATGAGGCCGACGCTGGCCGGGCAGCGACCACGTTGAGTGGATAGTGACGAAGCCTTGGAGGGTTGTACCCTCACGACCCAGGCTGACCGAGCAGTGACCACTTTGAGTGGATAGAGACCTGTTCTTGCGGGTGTGAGTTGATCCCACTTGGTGACCGGGCAGTCACCACGTTGAGTCGATGCTCAGGTCGGCATCCCTCTTGACGTCATGCCGGCCCCCGAGCCGGCATCCAGCGGGCTCGCGTCCGCGAGCCGGGAGACTCGTCGGACCATCCGGAGAAGGAAGTCCCACGCGCCGCCGACGCGGCGCAACTGGACCCCGGCTCGGAGGCCGGGGTGACGGGCGGAGGGTGCGGCGCCTTCCTCGGAGTGCGTGCTGGAGCAGGCAGTTGCGCCTCGCGCGAGGTCGAAGGAGTAGGAGCGACAGGCAGCGACCATGTTGATTGAATAGAGACTCCCGCTGTCGTCCACCGTGACGGCCGATCCGCTGACCGGGCACTGACCACGTTGAGTGGATAGAGACTCGTGTCATCGTCTGCGTCGACGAACTTGTTGGCCGCTGACCGGGCATTGACCACCTGAGGGAACGGCCCGTCGGGCGCATGGGCCGCCCTGCCCGCGCGGCATCCGTCGCCTCATCGCCCGCTGGCCAAGTCACCGGCACCGCCGCGCACGGGGCAAGGGCATGGCCAGGCGGCGATTCCATGCTGGAATCTGCGCCAAGCATCTGAACGGAAAAGGCATTCGGCCCATGCCACGCGCCGCCGTTCTTCCTCCGTTCCGCGTCACCGCCGCTCGATGACCGCTACGCTGGAAACCACGCCGAAAACCCCGATCTTGACAGGCAATTGCGAAGGGGTAGGCTCACCGGGCAGTGACCACGTTGAGTGGATAGAGACATTGCTGCGGTCAAGGTGAGCGCTGAAATCCTGCTGACCAGGCAGCGACCACGTTGAGTGGATAGACTGCAGGGGTCATCCCCCCGACAGCAGAATCCGCTGGCCGGGCAGTGACCACATTGAGTGGATAGCGACTCTGAGAGCACAGGGTCATGTGCGTCAAGTTCTGCAAAAAGGGGCGGTCATGGTGCTGGTCATGCGGCTTGGCGCATTGCGAGCTTCTTGTGCTCGCGCAGCTCGTCCATGTTGAGGTAGCGGTTGGCCTCCATCCAGTTTTCGTTGGTCTCGACGGCGAGCGCCCGGACCAGACGCAGGCAGCTCTGTGAGTTCGGAAAGATGCGCACGACATAGGTGCGGCGGCGGATTTCCTCGTTGAGCCGCTCGAGCATGTTTGTCGATTTGAGGTGCTTGTGGTGCTGGCGTGGCAGGCACAAGAAGGCCAGCGTCTGCTCAATGGTGTCCTCCACCCAAGCCGTTAGCCTTGGGTATTTGCCCGACCACTTGGCGAGCCATGCGGCAAGGTCCGCCTTGGCCTCGTCAAGATTGCGCCGATCGTAGATCCATCTGAGTTCCTGCAGGCAGTCGTCGCCGTGCTTTCTGGGCAAGTAATCGAGCGCGTTCCTGAGGAAGTGGACGTAGCAGCGCTGCCATGCCGCTTCCGGGATGACCTCGCCGATCGCCGCGACCAGGCCGGCATGGTCGTCGGAGACGACGAACTCGACGCCCTTGAGGCCGCGTGCCTTCAGCCCGACGAGGAAATCCTTCCAGCTCGAGCGGCTCTCGCGATTGGCCATCTCCACGGCCAGGATCTGACGCCTTCCGTCCCAGTCGATGCCGACCGCGATCAGCACCGCCTGGCTCATGACGATGCCGGCTTCCCGGACCTTCTCGTAGCGCGCATCGAGGATGAGATAGGCGAAGGGCTCGTGCAGCGGGCGCTCGGCAAAGGCTTTCAGGCTCTCGTCGAGGCGTTTGTTGATGGCCGAGATCGATGAGGCCGAAAACGCATGGCCGCACAGTTCTTCGGTGATCGGCCTGACCTTGCGGGTTGACACACCCTGCACATACATCTCCGCTAGCGTGGCCACCAGGGCCCGTTCGGAACGCTGGTAGCGCTCGAACAGCTCGGTGGAGAAGCGCCCCGCCCGATCCTGTGGGACCCTGAGCTCAAGCTTGCCGATACGGGTGACAAGAGTGCGGCCGTAATAGCCCGAGCGGTAGCCGACCCGCTCCGGCGTGCACTCGCTCTTCGAGGCTCCCAGCGCCTCATCCATCTCGGCCTCAAGCACTTCCTGCATCACGGCACGGATCACTTCGCGCAGTCCATCGGGGCTCGAAAGCAGAATCTCTTTGACGGCGGAGCTGGAGGTCTTATTCTTAATCTTGGTCATGGTGGCGTTCCTTTCTCGGAATCGGTGAAGTTGAACATCACCAGCCTGCCATGACCGCCCCCTCTCAGACAATTTGCAGAACTCTCGGCACACTACCGAGCACAGCCACGCAACGCACGGGTTCCGCTGGCCGGGCAGTCACCACTTTGAGTGGATAGAGACACTTTCGGATCGTGGCCGGCGCTGTCATCCTGCTGACCGGACAGTGACCACGTTGAGTGGATAGAGACTGTGGCCGCACCTCCGGACGGATCGGCGCCGACGGCTGACCGGGCAGTGACCCCGTTGAGGGAACGGCCGGTCGGGCGCATGTGCCGCACCCTCCCTCCCCGCGCGGCGTTCATCGCCTCATCGCCCGCTGGTGAAGTCATAAGCACCGCCGCCCACGGCCCGGGCATGGCCATTCGGCGATTCCATGCTGGAATCTCCGCCAAGCATCTGAACGGACAAGGCATTCGGCCCATGCCACGCGCCACCGTTCGTCTTCCGTTCCGCGTCACCGCCGCGCGATGACCGCTACGCTGGAAACCACGCCGAAAACCCCGATCTTGACAGGCAATTGCGAAGGGGTAGGCTGGCCGGGCAGTGACCACGTTGAGTGGATAGAGACCCCGTTTGCTCCACCTAGTGGATGGCTGATGGAGCTGACCGGGCAGTGACCACGTTGAGTGGATAGAGACTTTCTTTCACAGGGTACACGTCGGCGAATTTGAGCTGACCGGGCAGTGACCACGTTGAGTGGACAGACCGACACCGTGGTGGTGCAAATCATCGAAGCCAGGGTTTTCAGGGCTGCGCCAAATGCGCCGACAGCCACAGAATGGCCATGACGCGCGAGCGAGTGATCCACCCGCCCCCCGCTATCGCGCAGTCGCAGCGGCGCGCCGGGTTAAGGGTTCGCCGCGTGGGTCTCCGGCAGGCAGGCGTCGCCTTCCCGTGCCAGGGTGGGGAAGGGTGCGCCGGCCGGGCTCAGC
The DNA here is from genome assembly GCF_003182275.1 of Hoeflea marina. Classification (GTDB taxonomy): domain Bacteria; phylum Pseudomonadota; class Alphaproteobacteria; order Rhizobiales; family Rhizobiaceae; genus Hoeflea; species Hoeflea marina. The sequence goes on along the minus strand of NZ_QGTR01000001.1, from coordinate 515,859 downwards.
CTGGCCAGAGACGGGCCAGCCCCTGCCAGACGAGGATCACCGCACCGGCGGCCACCGCGCCGATCGACAGGAGATAGGCGGGACGCCTGAGGTCGCGGATCCGGGCCTTCACCGGGAGGCCGTCGCCGCGGCGCGGCTTCCATTTGCCCTCGTAGAACTGTCGGGTGACATAGAAGGCGGCCACGCCGGCCACCATGAACACACCGCCCAGCACTGAATGGAACCAGTCCGCGGCAGCCCCGCCCGCCGCAAACACGCCGCCGGCGACCTGCGCATAGGTGAGGAACAGGCCGACGGCGGAGGCCACCAGGGCGATGACATTGAGCCCTGCCCCGGCTTCGGACTGCTTCTCGGTCTCGATCTCGGCCAGCTCGTTGCGCGCCTGTTCGAGTTCCCGCGCCACCTCCTGGTAGAGATCCGGATTGCCGGAATGGCGCATCATCGCGGCGTAGAGCTCGCGCGCCTGCTCCTGGTTGGAGACATTGGAAAACCAGCTGATCTGGCTGAATTCCAGAAAGCCGCGCCTGAGGTCGTTGACCTGGCGGCGGTAGCGCGACGAGCGCAGGCTGCCATGCAGCCGCATCGCCGCCGAGAGCCAGGAGGAGAAGGCGAGCAGCCCGGTCTTGTTGATCTGGACCATGAGCTGCAGCCGGAAATAATGCCGCCGCAGATGTTCCTGGAGCACCTGGAGCGGGAAGAAGTCGCCTCCGAGCGTCTGCACCAGAAGCGTCGTCGAATAGGACGAGAACATGTAGCGCGTGCCCTGGTCCCAGAACCGGTCGTAGCAGTGGTCCTTCTCGAATTCCGCAAGGAATGCCGGGTCGTAGGGGTAGCCATTCCCGGGACCGTCGGCGAAACACAGGCGGACGAGATCCGGGCGTTCGACCGCGGCGGCTTCTCCGACCGCGACAAACGACAGCGATTGCATCCGCTCGTCACCGGTCTGGAACAGCTGCGGGCCGAGGGCATTGCCGTCGATGTTGAAGCCCTTGAACACTTCCCTCCACCACGGCGCCACCGGGTGCAGCCGCTCAGGCATCAGCATCTGGTCGGCCATTGCATTGGCGGTCGCCACGTCGAGAGCGAAGATCTGCCCCTCCTGGCTGCCGGCCGGAGCCAGCTCGACCGAGGAGGGAAACAATGCCCGGTTCCATGCGACCGCACCGCCGCCGCCCGTGCGCCCGGGAGTTCCGAGCTTTTCGAAATAGGGAGGAAAGACGCGGCGCAGGCAATCCTTGACCACCAGCACTTCGGCCAGGCTCAGCCCGCGGGCGTCATCGATGAGGCCGCCATCCTCGCCGAAGCGCCGGACATCGGCATTCTGGTCGGCCACCAGCTCCACCGAGAAGATCAGCAGCCCGGGCTCGCGGACATGGTGGCAATGGATGCGCTCGACCAGCAATTCCAATGAAAAGGAATGGGCCGAGGCGGTTGCCGTCCAGGGTATCCCGCCAAAGCCGTATCCGGCCGTCACGACCAGCCTGTCGATCCCTTCCCGGGCATAGGTGGTGAGCAGCGGGCCGCGCCCCGCGCTGGCCTCCTCATACAGAAAGCGCTGCACATAGGGGTGAAAATAGGCAAGCTCGGCATAGTCGTTGCGGCGCTTGTGATCCGCGTCGCTCTCGTAAGCCCGGTCGGATTCCGCGGCAATCCGGCTGCGCCCGATGGTCTTCGGATCCCCGAGAGGCTTCCAGATCTTGCCGTCCAACCCGGCCAGATGGTCGTTGAGCAGCGGCTTATCGGCATGATGATCGAGGCGCAGCGGAAACAACAGGATTTCCCTGAACACGCGAACAGGAATGTCGCCTGATTTCAATGGTCCATCTCCCAAGTTGCCGGCAGCCGGGCGCCGGTCTCGGCGCACCCGCGGCCCATGATCTCCGCGAGGCTGTCTTCAGCAACTCTAATGCAGCGCATCCATTCCACAAGTGTCAAATGGAGCGCGCTGCAACCGGTATATGTCCGACAACCTGTGGCGCTTTCTCGAGATCGAGCGGCAAGACAGCCTTGCCGCGCCGGGGGAACGGATGACAGCGCCCTCACCGCACGGCGGGAACCGGCCCAGGCGTTTCCGTGCCTGAAACGGTCGAGCCCTGCCAGATTGCATCACCCGCGGGGCAGCTTGTTTGAACTGCTCTGCAACGTCCATCGCAGGCGCTGTTCCTTCGGAACTGTCGTGCCGGGCGGAAATTTCCGCCCGGCGCTGTTTCGAGCGGAGCATCACCGCTTCCGCAAGAAAAATCGAAATGTCAGGTTTTATAAGGTTTTGACGAACTGCCTTTCGCTTCAACTGGATAGGAATCCTCATGGGATTGCGACTGCTTGCTCTGCAGAGTCCGCAGAAGCCGTGCTTCATCCTGACTGCCGTTCACGAGGTTTCTGAGCATGGTGCCGAGATAGGCCCCGTGGTTCCGGATATTAGCTTGATCTCGAAGCACAATTGCCACCGCAAGGATCGAGGCTACCTGTGTGCTCGCCGATACGGCGCTCTCCCAGAGCTTGTCGCCGACAAGGAAAAACGTACGAACGAGGTCCGCGGCAGCGAACATACCTGGAGCGCTCAACTGTTGCCCTTGCAGGTAGTCAACCAATTCGGGACATAGGCGCCCGATCTGCTGGACATCGACCGATGGTCCATTCGCGAGCGAAGCAGTGCCACTTTCGGGTTCTTCGCCGCGCCTTCTGAATCCATCGGCGCTCAGGTAGGATTCAATATTTTTAACTTCAGTGTTTGACTTATGGATGGGATGCCCAAAGTGAGCACCTGAGCTGCCCGTATTGAGCATCAGTGCGTCCCTGTCATCGCAGTGCTGGTCGAGCATTTTCTGCAGTTCGCAACTGCTCGCTCTTCGAGGCAGTCGGTAGTCCCCGGTGTAGCGATCAAGTACGTCGATGACCGCTGAGGTGGGGGGCAATGAAGTACACGCGATCAGGTCGCGTATCTCCGGGCGGATCGCCTTGATGCGCGTCCTCAACTCCTCCTGCCGGATCTCCTCCACGCATCTGATGCCAGCTTGGTGAGCAATCATTTCGGCCTGATCAATCAGCGGTCGGATGTCGATAGCGGATGCGTCACCTGCAAATGCGTCGGAACCGAAGGCGGGCTTTCGCTTCCCGTTGCCGAAATGGCCGCGAGAGATGTAGTCCTTCTTCTCCAGAAGCCTCAGCACCCGGTTAAAGGTGGAGGAAGGCATGTGGTCTGCGTTGCCCTGCAGCTTTCTGTTGCTGGCCTCGATCCGATGGGGTTTACCGACCGGCAGTCGGCCCTTGGGGAAGCACTTGAAGAACCCCTTCACCACCGCAATTTCAGACGCACTCAATCCGAATGCCCTGCGATTATCGGTGAGAAGGTCCAGAAGCTTCCACCGATCAACCCCCTCTGGGGAGATGACCGGCTCGTGGGCAGAGACCAAGGGCGGCCTCTTGCCTGACGGCAGTTTCTGCGGTTGTCGGGTCACCCTGCGGAGGCCGATATTGTGAGTTGTTGCACTCATTTTGCAGTCCTTTTTTTGGACGCAAAAAGCCCCTGCGCAAAAGCGCATGTTCTTGACATAGAGCCGCGGAGATGGTCTTTGAGAGTTGCTGAGACTATCAAAGAGCTCCCACGTTTTATGGCGTCGGGGCTTTTTTGCTTTGTGGGATTTAGTGGCTGCGGATTGACTGAAGATAGTTCTCGAGGTCGACCCGCATCACGAGAACGCGCTTGCCGGCCTTGAGCCGCGCAAGTTCACCGGTGCCGAATATCTTGTAGAGATATGAGCGGGAGAGGCCGGAGAATTGGGTCGCCTGAGGGATTGTCAGCGCGACCTTTTCGACAGGGATTTTACCAGGTTGTGCTTCTTGTAAATTGTGGTCCATTCGGGGTAGGCCTCCATCTCGGTTTGTGACAGTGCCCATTCATACGCAACCTTTTTTCGTTGTATGTTAGAAAGTAATGGGTATTTCTTTCTAACGTCCGCAATGCTGATTTTTCCGGCTCTCGTGAATTTTGAGACGGTACTTTTTGCGGTGGAGAATTTGACTGTTTCAACATCAAGAGCCTCCGGTGTAACGTCCTCGGGCACGTACGCGACTCCCTTCGCATCCCAAGTGCGGCAGATGATCTCTCGGCAAATGCGCTCTTGTGAACCATTTTTTATGCCGCTTAGTTCGAGCAGTGTTGCTATTTGTCCGGCAGCGACGAGATAATCCCATGCCCTGCCAAAATCGAAAATGTCGCCACCAGCTGGTTGCCCCCTTTTCCTTTTTGGCGGCGCGGTTGGTGCGATCTCAGGATGCTCTGAAGCAGCGCGCACCAATGCTTCCAGCACCGTCATGCCGGGTGCCGGTTCGACATCGCGCCTGAGCAAGAACAACTGCAATGCCTTTTCAATTGAGATCATGTCTTTGGATACAAACTGATCTTGCTCCGATACGACAGAAATCTGTGGCTTTGGAGCATAGAGGCCAGGTGGTTCATGACTGACGGTCGAGGCAAAAAGTTCACTTTGCAAAAGGTGTAGAGCTGCAGCGCGGGTAGCCACCTGCGATTCAAGATATCTTTCTTCTTCATCAGAGAGTTTCGACAAACTGGCACCAGCTTTCCATGAGTTCTCGTCGTTTGGCCAAGGCGTCGCCCCGGCGGTAGGCACGCTCGGTAGCATCGCCCACGACATGTGCGAGTGCAGCCTCAGCAATCTCTCGCGGGAATTCGCTTTCCTCACCCGCCCAGTCCCGAAATGAGCTTCGGAACCCGTGCACAGTTACATCAACCAGCTTCATTCGTCGCAGCAGCATTTCCATGGCCATGCCCGAGAGCGGCCGGCCCGGCCGTTGTCCCGGGAAAACGAATTCCGATTGGCTGCTCACGCGCAATTCGGTCAACAACTCGCCTGCCCGTTTGCTGAGCGGGACCCTGTGCGGTCGCCCCGCCTTCATGCGCGCGGCGGGCACGGTCCAGACCATCTGGTCCAGATCAAACTCGGACCAACGGGCGCCAAGAACCTCGCCTGACCGCGCTGCGGTGAGGATCAAGAATTCCAGCGACCGTGCTGCCATCGCCGCGAGGCTGCGCAACCGGATCACGAACGCGGGGACATCGGCATAGCCCATCGCCGCGTGGTGGCCGCGTGTGAGCTTGGCTCGAGGTGGGAGGATGTTGCGCAGATGACCGCGCCAAAGCGCCGGGTTCTCGCCCGACCGCCAACCTCGCGCCTTGGCATAATCGAGCACCCGCTCCACGCGGCCGCGGATCCTGGAAGCCGTCTCCGCCTTTGTCTGCCACACCGGCGTCAGCACGGCGAGCACGTCGTCGGTGGCTATGGCAGACACACGCATCGGCAGCAGCCGCTTGCAGTATGCCTCGCCCAACGTCATGCGCCACTGCTGCCGGTGTTTCTCATTGCGCCACTGCCCTTCCATGGAGGTAAGGAACCGATCAGCGCACTCGGCGAATGTCGGCTCCTCCGACAGCCGCTGAAGCGCGATGGGATCTTCGCCGGCCGCCACCAGCGCGCGATACTCTTCGGCCTTCTTCCGCGCAGCCCCCAGCTTGACCGCAGGATACGGACCGAGCCCTGCGACCCGCCGCTTGCCGCTCACATTGAACATGAAAACCCAGCTCTTCGAACCGCCGGGCTTGACGTTCAGATACAGCCCTCCGCCGTCACTGTACCTGCCGTCGGAAAGACGGTCGGACTTGACGAAGGCGTCGGTCAGCTTGTGGATGGTCCTGCTCATCGTGTGCACTTCTGTGTGCACTTAATAGCGTGGGCAGAAGCAGCCGATGAAAAATCGTAGTGGATGAATGAAGCCATTTTATTGTGATATCACAATGCCTTGGCAACACAATCACAGACACTGAAAAATCAACAGAAATCGAGGTTCGTCGGACACCTCCTCCGCCAGCTTTGTTTGCGCGCAGCCGCCACGCCAATCCTGCGCAGGTGGCGCCGGGTTCGAACTTCGTCCTTCACCTTCCGCCATCGCGCTTTCCGTGTCTGACCACCGCTCATCAGCTTGAACGGCAAGGTGGAGCCTGTCGAGTGACGCAAATCCAGGCTGCGTGATGGCCCGCGACAGCCCGCGCTCAAGCGCTCCGTTCCTCCTTTTGTTCGCGGTGCACGCGGCTCTAACGCGGGGGACCAGTTTCCCGAATTTTGGGCGCTGCTTCACATGCTCGAACTGCTGAAGCCGGAGACACCGCTACCCACCGATCCACCTAAAGCACATCGCGTGAATTCGCATTCTCGCGATGTGCTTTAGCTCTTTGTAATTATGCATGTCGTGATCCCGAAACCGCTGCACACTTTCGGGCGACATGCATTAGGAGAACCGCATAATTCTGTCTTTGAACCTAAGCCATCATTGAGGTCGCGCGTACACTGGACCCGAAGGACAGGCCTTGGTTGCTTAACCTGCAGCACGTTCAAGCATTCGCGCATGTCAACGCGCGCAGTCTTAGCGAATAGCAGCCCGCCAGCTTTCCGGGTCGAGTCGCAAGGCGGCGGCGAGCGGCGGGTTGACGGTGAATATCTGCGGGGTCTGGGCGAAGCGGTGCACGCGGTAGAGCTGCCACGCATCCTTGCGCTCTTCGGCGACTTCCACTTCCGTGCGCGTCAGGAAGAAGGGTGTTTTGGCCGCGCCGTTGGCGGTCTTCACCTCGATCAGCATTTCGGTGCCCGTCGGCTCGAATGAGAGGATGTCGTACCCCGCACCATCCCCATCCTCCATAGAGACCCAGCGGATTTTTCTCGCCAGGTCGGAGCGGTCCTGATCGATCAGTCGCTGGCGTTCGATATCGAGGACGAACTGCTCCCCACCCTTCCCGAGCTCCCTGTTTCTGAAATCACGCTCAACAGGATCAAACTTGCGCACCAGGCGCTCCAGCCCGGCTGAACGCTTGGAGGGCGGATCTTCTGCCTGGGGCATCGGAACAAAGACCGATTGAGGCTCGGCCACATGCAACACTCTGGTCGGTGCCTGCCGGTACGCCTCATCGCGATTGCCCGTCAGGTGCCGGTCGATCGCATCAAAGAGCGCGTTCTGGAAGTTCACGGCGGGCTTGTATCCAAAGATCCAGGGCAACCCCAGTTCATGCAGCACCGCCGAGATGTTCTGGTACTTGAACTCAATCGACCCGCGCGATCTGCCTATAGCTCCGGCGACGGCAGCATTGTGATGGGACTTCACATAGGGGTGGCGGGCCAACTCCTGGCCCAGCATTGAGAAATAGTCGGCGACGATGACGTCGAGTTCGTCATCCGTCCAATCCGACCCTGCCTTCGAATCATACGCCACCAAAGCCCCCTTCCGGCCAGGGTGCGGGAATCCCTCCCGCTTGCCAAGCGCCCGAGGCTCCGGTTTGCACTTCGTCTGAGATGCTCAATTCCATTGAGTCTACCGGGGCAGACATGAACTGGACCGCAGTTTGAAAAGGCGCTATTCTACTCAACATGGTTGAGCAGAATACGCCCCGACTAAACCGACTTGAGCAGGACCTTCCCGAAGGGCTACTGGTTGATGGCGCTTGGCTTGAGAAGCGCGGCTACGCCAGCAACCTGCGTACCTATTACGCCAAGAACGGCTGGCTCTCGCAGCCGACGCGCGGCGTCTATGGCCGCATACGCGGCCCTCTCAAATGGCAGCAGGTCATCATATCCCTGCAAACCATCCTCGAATATTCACCGCTGATCGTAGGCGGTCGCACGGCGCTCGAACTGCAAGGACTGACCCATTATCTCTCGCAGGATATACGCGAGGTGCATCTTTACGGGCCAAAGGCACCACCGACATGGGTACACAAACTGCCATTGGACCAACGCTTCGTCTATCACAACGATCGCAGGCTTTTCCACAATAACCCAGTCCACTACGGCATAAGCAGCCTTGCCTGGGATGTAAAATCCAATCGGGGGCGCGATCTCACCCGGCTTCAGGGCGGCGATGTCACGTCAATGGCGTGGGGTCAGTGGGATTGGCCGCTCACCCTGTCCACGCCCGAGCGCGCCGTCCTCGAACTGCTCGACGAGTTGCCCTCTCGGGAGAGCTTTCACCATGCCGATAAGATAATGGAGGGCCTCTCCACCTTGAGCCCGCGCCGCATGCAGAAGCTTCTTGCCGACTGCGCGAGCGTGAAGGTCAAACGTCTGTTCTTCTTCTTCGCCGACCGCCAAGGGCACGCATGGCTCAAGCGCCTCGATCGCAGTGCCATCGACTTAGGCTCGGGCAAGCGCATGCTCGCCAAAGGTGGCCGTTACGACCCGGTCTATCAAATCACCGTGCCGGGGGACCTCGATGCCAATCAATGAGACCTACCGCCGCCAGGTGGCGTTGCTTCTGCGTATCCTTCCGTTCGTCGCAGCGGAGGACTGTTTCGCGCTCAAGGGCGGCACGGCCATCAACCTCTTCATTCGTGATATGCCGCGCCTCTCGGTCGATATCGATCTGATGTACCTGCGCGTGCGTTCGCGCGTGGACTCTCTGGCGGAGATCGATACGGCGCTAAAACGTGTTGAAGCGGCAGTCACCAAAAGCATTGCCGGATCGCAGGTTACCCGAACGCTAACCGAGGGCGCTGTGACCAAGCTGCTGGTCCGTGCTGATGGCGTTCAGATCAAGATCGAGCTATCGCCTGTTACGCGCGGGACGGTGTTCGAGCCGCAACTACGTGGCGTGTCACAAGCCGTGGAAGACGCCTTTGGCTTTGCCGAAATCAATGTCGTGTCCTTCTCTGACCTCTATGCGGGCAAGCTGGTGGCAGCCCTCGACCGCCAACACCCCCGCGACCTTTTTGACGTTCGCGATCTGCTAGCCAACGAAGGCATCACCGATGACCTGCGTGAAGCCTTTGTCGTCTACATGCTCAGCCATAATCGGCCAATGGGCGAGGTTCTGTCCGGGCGCACGAAGAACCTCGCAACTGAATACAAGAACGGCTTCGAAGGAATGACCGAGATACCCATTGCCATCGAGGATCTAATCGCGGCTCAAAACGCCCTGATCAAAACCGTAATCAGCGGCATGCCCAATCGACACCGACAATTCCTGATCGGCTTCGAGCGCGGGGAGCCGGACTGGTCGCTGCTCAATATACCGCATGCCTCTACGCTTCCGGCCATTCTGTGGCGGCAGCGAAACCTTGATGGCCTGGAACCGGACAAGCGCGCGCGTCTGGTCGCCCGGCTCGAAGAGGCGCTCGCAGGTCCGACTGACAGCAAGACCTGAGTTTTCCGGCAGAGCGAAGATATGGATCTCAACTCACGCGAGATTGCCTCGCTTGTCTGGACAGGAATCGCCCTGGTGGCGTCCCTCTCATAGGCGCCAGTCCACCCCGCGATGCGCGAGGTCTGGTGCGCCTTGAGACATGGGAAGAGTCTGATCGTCCCGGGTTTGCTCGGCCTCTACGTCGCAGGCATTGTCTGGTGTCGGGGCGCGTCTCGGCCTGTGGGGGTGGGATCAACTCACGATCCGGGCTTCTTCGGCAAATGGATCACTGACGACCTGAAGTTCTTTGTCGTGGTCGAGTTCCTGGTGAATTTCTACACCGTCCACCTCGCGGTCGAGCTTCTCATGCTCCCGTTCTTGACTCTGGTGTTCATGATGCCGGCGGTGAACGAGAGTTCAGAAAAATACGCCCCCGTGACCAAAATCCTGAACGCCGTCATCGTTATCATCGGTCTCGTCATTCTTGCCTACACGCTGGCGATGGTCGTTGCCGATTTTTCCAACTTTGCCTCGCTTTCGACGCTACGTGATTTATATACACTCGTTCTGCAGTCACTGCTGTCCACGAGGCGAGTGTCCATCCACCCTGGAACCCGAAAACGCGCCCCGCCCCGCCACCACTCACTCCGGCAGCACCTGGGCAATCGCGAGGCCGGCCAGGCGGGCGGTGGAGAGTAGGCGGTCGAGGCCCTGGCCGCGGCGGGCGACAGCCGACAGCCCGGTCATGGTGATGCCGACGAAATCAGTGAGCGCCTGCGCCTCGCCGGGGTGGCGCGCGGCGATGTAGCCGTGGATCGCTTCCAGGGCTTGGCGCTGGAAGACGCAGGCCGCCTCGCGCGCCTCGTCGTCCGCCGAGCGCGTCCCCTCCACCACCAGGCAGCCCGTCGCCACCGGATCGGCGACATACTGCCTGGCCGCTTCCTCGAGCAGGCCGGCGAGCGCCTGCCCCACCGGCCTGTCGGGGCGCAGATGCGCGTCGAGATCCAGCGCGCCGTTATGCTGGTAGCGGTCGAGGATCTGCGCGTAGAGCCCCGCCTTGCTGCCGAAGGCGGCATAGAAGCTCGGCGGGTTGATGCCGATGGCGTCGGTCACGTCGGAGACGCTGACCCGGTCGAAGCCGCGCGCATGGAAGAGATGCTGCGCGGTGGCGATCGCCGCGTCGGGGTCGAATCCGCGGGGCCGGCCGCGCGGCCGGGACGTTTTTGTAGGAGTCATTACATATTTGCCTTGACGATCGGTTCGGGTTGTTTATGTAACGCAGACTACATTAAAACTCAAGGAGAGCCTGATGGCCATGTTTGACCGAAAATCCGTCCTCGTGCTGGGCGGCAGCCGCGGCATCGGCGCCGCGATCGTCCGCCGATTCGCGGCGGAGGGCGCGGCGGTGACGTTCACCTATGCCGGATCGCGCGAGGCGGCGCTCGAGCTGGCCCGCGAGACCGGCAGCACGGCGGTGATGACGGACAGCTCCGACCGCGACGCGGTGCTCGCCCGGGTGCGCGACATGGGCGCGCTCGACGTGCTGGTGGTCAATGCCGGCATCGCCGTCTTCGGTGACGCGCTCGACCAGGATCCCGACGAGATCGACCGGCTCTTCCGCATCAATGTGCTCGCCCCCTATCACGCCTCGGTGGAGGCTGCGCGGCGGATGCCGGAGGGCGGCCGGATCATCATCATGGGCTCGGTCAACGGCGACCGCATGCCGGTGCCCGGCATGGCTTCGTACGCGCTGAGCAAATCGGCGCTGCAGGGCCTGGCGCGCGGCCTGGCGCGGGATTTCGGCCCGCGCGGCATCACCATCAACGTGGTGCAGCCCGGCCCGATCGACACCGACGCCAATCCGGAGGCCGGGCCGATGAAGGAGCTGATGCACAGCTTCATGGCCCTCAAGCGCCACGGCCGCCCGGAAGAGGTGGCCGGCATGGTCGCCTGGCTCTCCGGCCCCGAGGCCGGCTTCGTCACCGGCGCCATGCACACGATCGACGGCGCCTTCGGCGCCTGAACCGGGCGGGCCGCAACGGCCGTCCACAGCGCGGCAGAGGATTGTGCTCACCGCAGGCTTCGCCCGGTTCATCCCGGGCGAAGCTGATGGCGCGCGGGCCATGCCTGCCACCGCCACCGCCGCCCCCGCACCCTGTCACCCGCCCGGACCTCAGACCTTCTGCCTATGTGGCATGGCGATTGCTTGACATCGGGTGACCTTGGACCCCGGCGACAGGATTTCCGCGATGAACACGCTCAGCCTGGATATCCGCATCCTGCGCTCGCTGCAGAACGTGGCCGAGACCGGCAACATCACCGAGAGCGCGCGCCGGCTCGGCCGCACCCAGCCGGCCATCACGCTGCAGCTGCAGCGGCTCGAGGACATCTGCGGCTTCAACCTGTTCCGCAGCGAGGGCCGCCGCATGCTGCTCACCCCCGACGGCGCGCTGGTGCTTTCCTACGCCAACTCGATCATCCGGCTGCACGACGAGCTGATCTCGCGGCTGCAGGCGCCCGACGTCGAGGGCCAGGTGGTGCTCGGCACGCCCGATCTCTACGCCGCCTTCATCCTGCCCTCGGTGCTGGCGCTGTTCCGCCAGGCCTTCCCGCGGGTGCAGGTGCAGCTGCAGTGCTCGCTGTCGACGCCGCTGGTCCGCCTGGTGCATCGCGGCGAGGTCGACCTGGCGCTGGTCACCCGGATGAACGATTTCTCCGGCGGCCGCGTCGTGCGGCAGGAACAGCTGATCTGGATGACTGGAGACAACTCCTCCGCCCATATGGAGACGCCGGTGCCGCTGGCGCTGCTGCCGCCCGGCAACATCTACCGCGACCACGCCATCGAGTGCCTGGAGACCGTGCAGCATCCCTGGCGCATCGCCTGCGTGAGCGAGAGCGTCAGCGGGCTGCAGGCGGCCGTCTTCGCCGGCATGGCCGTCACCGTGCTCGGCCGCAGCGCGCTGGTGCCGGGCATGCGCGAGATCGTGCGCGGCCCGGACTATCCGGCGCTGCCGAAGGTCGACCTGCTGCTCTACAAGGCGCCGGGAACCAAGTCGGCCGCCGCCAACGCGCTGCACGACTACCTGGCGCATTACCTGCCGCTCGGCCCGGGCACCGACTTCCTCAAGCCGCTGCAGGCCGCAGCCCAGGGCCGCGACACGGCCGCCGACGCCGACGCCGAATGAGCGCCTGTGCCGCCCCCACCGGCGGCGGACAGGGGCGGCACCGGCGCGTTCCGGAGAAAATAGAAAAATATTTCACCCCCTCCCCGTCCGCGATTTGCCTGCGGCAGACCTTCGACTGCCGATCCATCGATCAATTCCCTGCCTTTACAGGGCTCTCTGAAGCAAATTTGTGCAGTGCATGATGAAAAAAGCATCATATTTGCGGTGCTTATGGATGGCATTTTCATTTCTCATTTTGTGATCTCGCGAAATATTCGTCTAGTCGCCGTGGCAGAGCAGCCTCTCGTTCTCGAAACAGGGAAATGTGCACGATGACCAAGTCAAAGACCATCTCAAGACGCAACCTGCTCAAGGCAGGCGCAGCCGCGGCCGGCGCGGCCGCCGGATCCGGCGTGATCACCGGCTTCCCGACGATCTGGGCGCAGGAAATCAAGGACATCGAACTTCGCCATGTCGGCGTCTCCTATTCGGTGGTCAAGGCCATCGGCGACCAGGCGGCCAAGGATCTCGGCTTCAAGGTGACGATGCAGAATCTCGACACCTCGGCGTCGATCAACCGCTTCATCACCCAGCCCAACTCCGTCGACATCGCGGACCTCGAGGGCTGGCAGGCCAAGCTCGCCGCCAAGCGCGGCATCATCCAGGGCATCGAGGCCAAGAGGATCAAGCAGTTCGACAACTTCCTGCCGATCTTCACCAAGGGCGAACTCGAAGGCAGCCAGATCGCCAACCAGGGCATCTCGCCCTTCGCGGCACTCTATCTCGAGAAGAAGGATTCGACCGAGCTGCACGCGGGCGTCGCCGAGTGGCTCACCAACGTGCCGCAGGTCTACAACGCCGATTCCATCGGCTACCGCCCCGATCTGGTCGATCACCCGGTTACCGAATGGAAGGACCTGATCGACCCGAAATACAAGGGCAAGGCCGCCATCCTCGACGTGCCCGCCATCGGCATCATGGATGCGGCGCTGTGCATGGAGAGCGCCGGGCTGGTGCAGTACGGCGACAAGGGCAACATGACCAAGGAGGAGATCGACAAGACCATCGACAAGCTCATCGAGCTCAAGCGCGACGGTCATTTCCGCGCCACCTGGACCACCTTCGACCAGTCGGTGCAGCTGATGGCGGCCGGCGAAGTCGTCATCCAGTCGATGTGGTCACCGGCTGTCGCCGCCGTTCGCACCAAGGACATTCCCTGCGTCTACGCACCCGTCAACAAGAAGGACGGCAAGGAAGGCTATCGCGGCTGGTGCAACGGCATGGGGCTGATGAACCATCTCGAAGGCAAGAAGCTCGATGCCGCCTACGAGTACATCAACTGGTACCTCGAAGGCTGGCAGGGCGCCTTCGTGTCGCGCTACGGCTACTACAGCCCGGTGCCCTCGACCGCCAAGAAGTTCATGACCGATACCGAATGGGCCTACTGGTACGAAGGCAAGCCAGCGCCGGAAGCGATCACCGATCCCTACGGCCTGCCGATGGAGAAGGCCGGCACGGTTCGCGACGGCGGCTCCTTCGTCGAGCGCGTGACCAACATCTCGTGCTGGAACACGCTGATGGACGAGGCCGCCTACATGAACAAGCGCTGGAACGACTTCAAGGTCGCCTGACCGCGCAGACCCCGACCGCCGCGTCCCGGGCACATCGGCCCGGGGCGCAGACCCCGCCGGACCGCCGGTCCGGCGTCCCGCAAGCCCCGGAGTGCCCGTGATGAAACTGAGCAGGAACATGACCGGCTGGCTGAACGTCACACCGCTTCTCGCGGTGCTCGTCCCCTTCTTCATCGTGCCGATCCTCGTCGTCTCCGTCGCCAGCGTCATGCAGACCGACGGCTATGGCGGCATGTTCATGGATTTCACGCTCGGCAAATATCTCGATGTCGCCACTTCGGCGCTCACCTACAATCTCTATTTCGCGACCATCAAGTTCGCGCTGCTGACGCTGGTGTTCTCGGCCTTCATCGGCTTCTGGGTCGCCTATTTCCTGGTCTTTCATGTCCGCAGCAAGCTGATTGCCATGGGGCTGTTCCTGGTCTGCACGGTGCCGTTCTGGACCTCGAACATCATCCGCATGATCTCGTGGATCCCGCTGCTCGGCAAGGAAGGCCTGGTCAACCAGGCGCTGCTCGGAGCCGGGCTCATTCACCAGCCGCTCGAGTTCCTGCTCTATTCAAGCTTCGCGGTGGTGGTCGCCTATGTGCACCAGCTCACCATCTTCATGATCGTGCCGATCTTCAATTCCATGGCCCGCATCGACAAGCGGGTGATCGAGGCAGCGCTCGATGCGGGCGCCGGCCGCTGGGACATCATGCGGATGATCGTCATTCCGATGTCGAAGAGCGGGATCGCGCTCGGCGCCATCTTCGTCGTCTCCATCGTCATGGGTGACTTCTTCGTCGTCAAAGTGATGTCGGGCGGCGGCACGGCCTCCGTGGTCGGCGCCTTCTACGAGGACATCAGCGTGCTGCAATACCCAACCGCCGCGGCGAGCGCGGTGATCCTGACCATCATCGTCATGCTGATGGTCGCCGTCATCCTCCGCGTCGTCGACATCCGCAGGGAGATCACGCTGTGACCGCTCCGATCTCCGCCAGGACAGGCACGACGATGATGAGACGCAAGGTCCGCAAGAGTTCGGATCGTCCCTGGACCTTCTATGTGCTCGCCAGCTTCTTCGCGCTCTATGTGATCGCTCTCTACGGCCCTATGATCTCGATCTACATCCTGTCCTTCCAGGATGTGCAGGGCGGGCTGGTGTTCCCGATGCGCGGCGTCTCGCTCTACTGGTTCAACGAGCTGATCATGCAGACCCGCGCCGGCGATGTCAGCGGCGCCTTCAGCCGATCGATGTATCTGGCGGTCTCGGTCACGGTGATCACCGTCGTCGTCTCGTTCATGGCCGGCATGGCCTTCCGCAGGCGCTTCCGGGGCGACACGATCGTCTTCTACCTGATGATCGCGAGCCTGGTTGCGCCCGGCCTCGTCCTCGGCATCGGCATCGGCCTCGGCTTCAACATGCTCGGGATCGAGACCAGCTGGTACACCTCGGCGCTCGGCGCGCAGCTCTCATGGACGCTGCCCTTCGGCATCCTGGTGATGTTCGCGGTGATGTCGCGGCTCAACAATGACTGGGAGGAAGCGGCCCGCGACCTCGGCGCCTCGCGCGCCCAGACCATCATTCTGGTGATCCTGCCGATCCTCGCCCCGGGGCTGATCGCCGTCGCCCTGTTCGGCTTCACCCTGTCCTACGACGAATTCGCCCGCACACTGCAGACCGCCGGTCCGCTCAACACGCTGCCGCTCGAAATCTGGAGCATGACGCTCAATGTGACGTCGCCTTCGCTCTATGCGCTCGGCACAGTGTCGACGGTGGTGTCCTTCATCATCATCGGCGTCAGCCTCGGCTCGATCGTCATGCTGCAACGGCGCAGCGCGGCGCGCCTCAACAATGCCAAATGAAATGGAGAAGCCGGTGAGCACAGGAAAAGGCGACATCGAGCTCGCCGGAGTGGCCAAGAGCTACGATGGCAGCACCTACGCCGTGGACGGGATCAACCTGAAGATTCCCGATGGCGCCTATTGCTGCCTGCTCGGACCGTCGGGCTGCGGCAAGAGCACGATCCTGCGCATGATCGCCGGCCACGAGGACCCGACGGTGGGCGAGATCCTGATCGGCGGCGAGGACGTGGTCGGGCTCGACCCGGTGGAACGGCGCACGGCGATGATGTTCCAGTCCTATGCGCTGTTTCCGCATCTGAGCGTACGCGACAACATCGCCTTTGCGCTCAGGGTGCGCGGGATGGCCAAAGGCGCGCGCGACGACAAGGTCGACGCGATGATCGAGAAGGTGCAGCTCGGCGAATTCGCCAACCGGCTGCCGGCGCAGCTGTCCGGCGGCCAGCAGCAACGCGTGGCGCTGGCCCGCGCCGCCATCACCGAGCCGCGCGTGCTGCTGCTCGACGAGCCGTTGTCGGCGCTCGACGAGCATCTGCGCATCAAGATGCGGGCGGAACTGAGCCGCATGCAGCGCGATCTCGGCATCACCTTCATCCATGTCACCCACACCCAGATGGAGGCGATCGCGCTCGCCGACATGGTCGTGGTCATGGACAAGGGCCAGATCCGCCAGGCCGCCCCCGCCCCCGAGGTCTATGCCAGGCCCAGGGACCGCTATGTCGCCGAGTTCATCGGCGGGCAGAACGTGCTGTCGGGCACCATCGGCCAGGTCAACGGCGTCCGCGCAACGCTCGCCGGCGCCCGGTTCAGCGCCATCAACATTCCCATCGTCCAGAGCCGCAGGCTCGAAAGCGGGCAGATGCTCGACATCGCCGTCCGCCGCGACGACATCGATCTCCTGCGCCCCGGCGGGGCCGGCGTGCCGGAAGGCTCGACCGCCATCGAAGGCTCTGTGATCGGCGTCGAATACCAGGGGAATTTCGTCAAGGTGATGCTGGAGGCCGGCGGCGAGGACGAGTTCGTCGCCTATGTGCCGGAACGCCGCTTCTTCGAAGACGCCCTGTCCATCGGCGATCGTGTCCTCGCCGTCTGGCAGATCGACCATGCCCACCTGCTCGCCTGATACCGGAGTATTCGAATGAAAATCTCGTTTGTCCTCAATGACCGCCCCACCACCGTCGAGGTGGAGCCGTCCATGCTTCTGAGCGAAGTGATCCGCGAAACCCTGTCGATGACGGGAACCCATGTCGGCTGCGACACGTCGCAGTGCGGCGCCTGCGTCGTTCATGTGAACGGGAAATCAGTGAAAAGCTGCACCCTGCTCGCGCCCGCTGTCGAAGGCGCCGACATCCGCACCGTCGAGGGACTGTCGGGCGACACCGGCCCGCTGCATCCCATGCAGCAGGCCTTCCGAGACAATCACGGCCTGCAATGCGGCTTCTGCACGCCCGGCATGCTGATGGCGGCGCTGGACCTGGTCAGCCACAACCCGGACCCGGCCGAAAGCGACATCCGTGAGTGGCTCGAAGGCAATATCTGCCGCTGCACCGGCTACCAGAACATCGTCAAGTCGGTCATCGCGGGCGCCGCCGCCATGCGGCAAGCATCCTGAGGGAGAACACCATGTCGGAAGTCATCGGAATCGGATCGTCACCCAAGCGCAAGGAAGATGCCCGCTTCGTCCGCGGCCGCGGCAATTATGTGGCCGACATCAAGCGGCCGAACATGCTGGTCGGCGTCTTTCACCGCTCGGAGCACGCCCACGCCATCCTGAAGTCGGTGGATGTCTCGGCCGCTCTCGCGGTGCCCGGCGTTCGCGCCGTCTTCACCGGCGAGGACATGAAGGCCGACAATGTCGGCGGACTGCCGGTCGGCTGGGGCATCAAGGGCAAGGACGGCGAACCGATGAAGGAGCCGCCGCATCCGCCGATGGCGCACGGCAAGGTGCGCTATGTCGGCGACGCGATTGCCTTCGTCGTCGCCGAGACCGAGGAACAGGCGCAGGCAGCATCGGAACTGGTCGTGGTCGACTACGAGGTGCTTCCCGCCGTCGTCGGTCTTGTCGACGCGCTCAAGCCGGGCGCGCCCGCCATCTACGACGAGGTCGAGAACAATCTGTGCTGCGACTGGCATCTGGGCGACGCGCCCGCAGTGGAGGCCGCCTTCCGCAGCGCCGCCCATGTCGCCTCCATCGAACTCGTCAACAACCGCCTCATCGGCAATCCGCTCGAACCGCGAGCGGCGATCGGCGAATACGATTTCGCCACCGGCCAGTACACGCTGTGGACGACCAGCCAATTCCCGCATGTGGTCCGGCTGCTGATGGGCGAAATGGTGCTGCACATCCCGCAGCACAAGCTGCGCGTCGTCGCCCCCGATGTCGGCGGCGGTTTTGGCGTCAAGCAGTTCCACTACGCGGAAGAAGCAGTGGTCACCTGGGCGGCGGGCAGGCTTGGCGGCGCGGTCAAATGGGTGTGCCAGCGTTCCGAAGGCTTCGTCTCCGACGCCCACGGCCGCGACCATGTCACCGAGGCCGAACTGGCGCTCGACGAGGCCGGCAAGTTCCTCGCCATGCGGGTGAAGACGCTCGCCAATATGGGCGCCTATCTCTCCACCTTCGGCCCCAACATTCCGACCAATCTCTACGCGCCGCTGCTCTCGGGCGTCTATGTGATCCCGTCGATCTATTGCGAGGTCAAATGCGTCTTCACCAACACTGTGCCGGTCGACGCCTATCGCGGCGCCGGACGGCCCGAAGCGACCTTCGTGGTCGAGCGGCTGGTGGACTTGGCGGCGCGCGAGATGGGGATCGACAAGATCGAGATCCGCAAGCGCAACATGATTTCCCGCGAGTCCTATCCCTACCAGACGCCGGTGCTGGTCGAGTATGACAGCGGCGACCCGAGGGGCTGCCTCGATCGCGCCGAGGTGCTGGCCGATGTCGCGGGCTTCGAGGCCCGCCGCGCCGAGGCCGCAAGCCGCGGCAAGTATCTCGGCCTCGGCATCTCCACCTATGTCGAGGCCTGCGGACTGGCGCCCTCGCGCCTTGCCGGCCAGCTCGGCGCCCGCGGCGGCCTCTACGAGAGCGCCACCGTCCGGGTTCACCCCTCGGGCGTTGTCACCGTGCTGATCGGCACCCACAACCACGGCCAGGGCCACGAGACCACCTTCGCCCAGATCGTCTCGGACCATCTCGGCGTGCCCTTCGAGGATGTCAGCATCGTCTGCGGCGACACCGACCGGGTGCAGTTCGGCATGGGCACCTACGGCTCGCGCTCGCTGGTGGTGGGCGGCGCGGCACTCGCCAAGGCCAACGACAAGGTGATCCTGAAGGGCCGCAAGATCGCCGCCCACCAGCTCGAGGCGGCGCTCGACGACATCATCTTCGAGAAGGGCGAATTCTCGGTCGCCGGCACCGACCGCAAGAAGAGCTTCGTCGAGATCGCGGGCTCGGCCTATGTGCCGTTCGACTATCCGCTCGAAACGCTTGAACCGGGCCTCGAGGAACAGGCCTTCTACGATCCGGTCAACTTCACCTATCCCGGCGGCGCGCATTTCGCCGAGGTGGAGATCGATCCGGAAACCGGGGTCGTCACCATCATGCGCTACACGGCGGTCGACGATGTCGGCACGGTGATCAACCCGATGATCGTGCACGGGCAGCTGCACGGCGGCATCGCGCAAGGCATCGGCCAGGCGCTGTTCGAGCATGGCGTCTACGACCAGACCTCGGGCCAGCTCTTGTCAGGCTCGTTCATGGACTACTGCATGCCGCGGGCCGACAATCTGCCGAACTTCCTGCTCGAGCAGCATTCGACCACCTGCACCCACACCCCGATGGGCGTGAAGGGCTGCGGCGAATGCGGCACGATCGGCTCGCCGGCGGCGATCATCAGCGCGGTCGTCGATGCGTTGAAGCCGCTCGGCGTCAGCCATGTCGACATGCCGGCCACGCCCAATCACATCTGGAACATCATCCGCAGCTCGAGCGCCCGGCTCGCGGCGGAATAGGAGAGCCGACATGAAACCTTTCGCCTATCACAAGCCCGACAGCGTCAGCGCCGCGGTCGCCCTGCTGGCGGCGCATGCCAACGCCGTGCCGCTCGCCGGCGGCATGACGCTGGTGCCGACGATGAAGCAGCGGCTGGCCGGACCCGATCATATCGTTGACCTTTCCGGGATCGCGGGCCTGTCCGGCGTTTCCATGGATGGCGGGACGCTGGTCATCGGCGCCTCGACCCGGCATGCCGACGTGGCGTCCTCCGAGCTGGTGCTGGCGAAGCTGCCGGCGCTGGCAAGGCTCGCCGGCCGCATCGGCGACCAGCAGGTGCGCCACCGCGGCACCATCGGCGGCTCGATCGCCAACAACGATCCGGCGGCCGACTATCCGGCGGCGGTGCTGGCGCTCGGCGCCGACATCGTCACCGACCGGCGCAGCATTCGCGCCGATGACTTCTTCATCGACATGTTCGAAACGGCGCTCGAGCCGGGCGAGATCGTCACCTCGGTGCGGTTTCCCCTCCCCGATGCCGCCGCCTACTGCAAGTTCGCCAACCCGGCGTCGCGCTATGCGCTGGCGGGCGTCTTCGTCGCCAAAACCGGCGACGCCGTCCGGGTGGCGGTGACGGGAGCGGCGTCGGCGGTGTTTCGCGCCGGCGACATCGAGACGGCGCTCAGCGAGAGCTTCGAGCCGTCGGCCCTGGAGCGGATCTCGATCGACGCCTCCGGACTGATGGCCGACATCCACGCCGACAGCGAGTACCGGGCGCAGCTGGTCATGGTCATGGCGCGGCGCGCGGTGGCGATGGCGCTCAGCCCGGGCTAACCGGCGCTGCCGGACGCCCCGGCGCACCCCGACCCAGCGACTGTCGCGCAGCCATTGCCCTCGCCCCGGCGACGGCCGGCCAGGCGGGCCTGCGCTCGGTTCGCCTTCTCTTCGAGCGGTCGGACGCCGCCGTCGCCCGATCGCCCACCCCATTGACGCGGAGGACACGCCAGGTGCAGCACGAACAACCCGACGGCGCGGCGCCCGAATTCGGCCGGCTCGACCAGGCCGGCAGGGACGCGGCCTACAACAATTCGCAGGCCGTCGCCGACAGTGCCGAGCGGCTCGAGGACTGGACGCGGCGCAGCGCCGTCTGCCGGGCGCTGCCGTCGACGCGCCGCGACATCCGCTACGGCGACAGGCCCAACAACTGCCTCGACTATTTCGCCACGGAGGCAGCCGGGGCGCCGCTGTTCATCTTCATCCATGGCGGCTACTGGCAGCGCAACAGCAAGGAGGTCTTCGGCTTCGTCTCCACCGGCCCCTGTGCCGCTGGCATCAATGTCGCCACTATCGGCTACACGCTGGCCCCCGAGGCCAGTCTGTCCGACATCGTCGCCGAGGTCTTCCGCGCGATCGATGCGATCGTCGCGCTCGCCGGCGACCTGGGCTTCGATCCGGCCAGGGTGCATGTCGGCGGCTGGTCGGCGGGCGGGCATCTGGCCGCGCTCTCAGCCGAGCGGCCGTGCGTGCGCGGCGTCATGCCGATCAGCGGCATCTTCGATCTCGAACCGATCGTGCTCACCTATCTCAACCGCGACCTGCAGCTGCGGCCCTTCGAGGTGCGGTCGCTGGCGCCGATCCAGAACCTCACCAGGCGCGACTTACCGATGCGGCTGTTCGTCGGCGGCGCCGAACTGCCGGAACTGCAGCGTCAGTCGCGGATCTATGCCGCAGCCGCCCGCGCCGCGGGGCTCGACGTCTCGATGACCACGCTGCCCGATCTCAACCACTATACCATCATGGAGGAGTTCGCCGCCCCGGACGGTCTGCTCACCCGAGGGCTGCTCGACCTCGTCGGGGGCGGGACCGGCTCCTGAGACGCCCTGCCGGATCCGCGGCTCACGCCAGCTGCCTCGGCTCCATCACCCGGATGCCGAGGGAGACGAACTTCTCCTCCACATCCAGATTGTACTGGGCAACGGTGCGGAGCAGCCATTGCCGGAAGCGCTCCTCGGCCGGGCTCAGCCTGACGCCCCGCGGACGGTACATCGCGTAATTCTGGTAGCTGCGCATCCCGACCTTGACCGGCGCGATCAGCTGCCCGGACTGGATCGCGCTCAGGCACAGAAAACTGTCGCCGATGGTGATGCCGGTTCCGGCAATGGCGGCGGAAAGACACAGCGTCGTCTCATTGAATGTCGTGTGGCTTGCCGCCGGTCCGGGGGCTTCGATGCCCGCGACGTCGAACCAGTGCTTCCAGGGATCGTAATTGCCGTCGATCAGGAAATGCGCCGCCTTCAGCGATCCGTCGGGGGCCACATGGCGCAGCCCGTAGGCGGCGGTGCAGACGGGAATGTCGATCCAGTTGCACAGTGTCTCGGCGACGAGTTCGTCGCCCTCGAAGCAGCCGTTCTCGCCGTAGAAGATGCGAAAACTGAAATTCTCGCTCATGTTCAGCCGGCCGTTCTTCTCGGCAGTGATCTCGATGGAGATGCCCGGATTGGCAATGAGGAACTGGCCGATGCGCTCGGCCAGCCAGGAGGAGGCAAAGTCGCGCTCGACCAGCACCCTCACCTTGTTGTCGTGCCGGCCGCGTTCCGCGATGCGCTGGGTGGTGACGGCAATCAGGTCGAAGGCCTGACGCAACCCGCTGTACAGCTCCTGGCCGTCCCGGGTGAGCTGGCAACCCGCCGATGAGCGGTCGAACAGCCGGCAATCCATGGCCGCCTCGAGCAGCCGGATCTGCTTGCTGATCGCCGGCCGGGTAACATTGAGTTCGCGGGCGGCGTCAACGAAGGTGCCATGCCGCGCGGCAGTCTCGAACGCGCGAAGCGCGGAAAACGAATAGATCTGCACGGGCTGTCCTTCCGAGGGGTAACCTCAGGTTACCGTAGGGGAATATTGTTCGCTTCGCAATCGGGCTCTCCCGACCTAGCCTGTGCGGGTTGACGCAATCACTTCCAGGAGAGACGCCGCGCATGACCACACCGATCAGTTTCAATGCCGCAGGACCCCAGGGCTGGGCCGGTACCGACAATGTGGCGCAGCCGACCGCGGAGCTGATCGAGGGCAATCCTGTCGGTCTCGATCATGCCTATTTCACCCGGCCCGAGGCCGGCGTCCGGGCCGGCATCTGGCGATCGGAAGCCTATACCGAATTCTACGAGAGTTATCCCTGCGACGAGTTCATGTGCGTGCTGTCGGGCTCCGTCACCATCGAGAGCGACTCGTTCAGCCAGACCTATCGCCAGGGCGACGCATTCCTGATCCCGAAGGGATTCAGAGGCTTCTGGAGACAGACGGAAGCGATGCAAAAATACTATGTCATCATCGAATGACGCGGTGATGAGCATGGGAAAGCCAGTCTCAGGAGCCGGTTCGACCGCGGGCACGCGCGAGTCGGTGGGGGAGTTCGACTATGTCATCGTCGGCGCCGGCTCCGCCGGATGCGTGCTCGCCAACCGTCTTTCGGAAGATCCTGCCGTGCGGGTTCTGGTGCTCGAAGCGGGGGGCAGCGACCGCTCTGTCTTCGTCGCGATGCCGTCCGCCCTTTCGATCCCGATGAACACCAGGCGCTTCAACTGGGGCCTGAGGACCGAGCCCGAACCCGGTCTTGACGGCCGTGTGATGAACCTGCCGCGCGGCAAGGGACTTGGCGGCTCCTCCTCGATCAACGGCATGTGCTACGTTCGCGGCAATCCGATGGATTTCGAGCTCTGGAGCGCGCTCGGCGCGGAGGGCTGGCACTGGGCCAATGTCCTGCCCTACTACAAGCGCATGGAAGGCGTGGATGCTGCCTCGGACATGCGCGGCGGCAACGGTCCGCTGCGCGTCACCAGGGGCAGGATGCAGAACCCGCTCTACCAGGCATTCGTCGACGCGGCGGGCCAGGCCGGCTATGCGCTCAGCGCCAACATGAATGACCTGCAGCACGAGGGCTTCGGCCCGATGGAGATGACCGTCGGCAACGGGCGGCGATGCAGCGCCGCCGTCGCCTATCTCCGCCCTGCCCTCAAGCGCGGAAACGTCACGCTCATCACCCACGCGCTGACCGAGCGCGTCATCCTTGACGGCCGCAAGGCGACGGCGGTCGCGTTCAGCAGTCACGGCAGGTCCTACGTCGCGCATGTGGCCAGGGAGGCCCTGATCTGCGCCGGGTCGATCATGTCGCCCGTCATCCTCAAGCGCTCCGGCATCGGACCGGCCGCGGAGCTTGCCAGCCACGGCATTCCCGTTACAGCCGACCGGCAGCAGGTCGGCGAGAACCTGATGGACCACCTGGAAGTCTATGTGCAGCAGGAATCGAAGCTTCCGGTCACGCTCTATTCGTCGATGAACGCGGTGTCGAAACTGATGCTCGGGGCGCGCTGGATGCTGACGAAGTCCGGGCTCGGCGCCAGCAACCACTTCGAATCCGGCGGACACATCCGCAGCCGCGCCGGCATCGTGTATCCGGACATCCAGTTCCACTTCCTGCCGCTGGCGATATCCTACGACGGCAGCGCCCTGGCCGACGGCCACGGCTACCAGGTTCATGTCGGCACCAAGCGCTCCAAGAGCCGTGGCTGGGTCAGGCTCGGCAACGCCGACCCCGCCAGCACCCCCAGGGTGCGCTTCAACTACATGAGCCACCCCGACGACTGGATGGAGATGCGCGCATCCATCCGCCTTGCCCGCGAGATCCTTGAACAGCCGGCCCTGTCGCCCTATCGTGGCCGCGAACTTGCGCCGGGCAGTCAGTGCCAGTCCGATGCTGCACTGGACCAATTCATCCGCGAAAAGGTCGAAAGCGCCTATCATCCCTGCGGCACCTGCCGGATGGGCAGCGACGCGGATGCGGTGGTGGACCCGGAGTGCCGCGTCAACGGCCTTCAGAACCTGCGGGTGATCGACAGCTCGATCATGCCGCAGGCCACGGCCGGAGATCTCAACGCACCCACCATCATGCTGGCGGAACGGGCATCGGACCTGATCCGCGGCAGAGTTCTGGCGGGCATCCCGGATGCTCGGCTGCTGGCCGACCCGGAATGGGCCACGCGCCAGCGTTCGGGCCAGATCACCAGGGACTACGCCGGTCAACGGGACCTGCTGCGCGAGCAGCTGCTCCAGGAATCCAAAACAAGAAGGGAACAGACGTCATGAACATCAGGAATTTGCTCTGCACCGCCGCATTCTGCGCGGTCGCAGGTCTCGGAGCGGGACATGCTTCGGCAGCGGAGTCTCAGGACACGATCAAGATCGCGCTGAACGAGTGGACC
The DNA here is from genome assembly GCF_003182275.1 of Hoeflea marina. Taxonomy (GTDB): domain Bacteria; phylum Pseudomonadota; class Alphaproteobacteria; order Rhizobiales; family Rhizobiaceae; genus Hoeflea; species Hoeflea marina. The sequence goes on along the minus strand of NZ_QGTR01000001.1, from coordinate 490,790 downwards.
GGCCAGCAGCTCTCGGCCCGCATCGCCGCCGAACTGCTCAGGAAGATGGACTACAAGGTGGAGCTGGTGACGGCCGGCGGCCTGCCGCAGTTCACCGCGATGGCCAAGGGCGAGCTGCATGCCAATCCGGAAGTCTGGGACAACAGCATCACCGATATCTACACCAACGGCCTTGCCTCGGGCGAACTGGTCAATCTCGGCGATCTCGGCCTGAAGCCGCGGGATGGCTGGATCTATCCTCCCTACATGGCCGAGCTCTGCCCCGGCCTGCCCTCCTATCAGGCCCTGTACGACTGCACCCAGGCGTTCTCGAATGCCGAGACCTTTCCGGATGGCCGGTTGATCGCCTATCCCGCGGACTGGGGAACGCGGTCGCAGCAGCTGGTCGCCGCGCTGGAGCTGCCGTTCAAGGCCGTCCCGGGCGGCAGCGAAGGAGCCATGATCGCAGAACTCAAAGGCGCCATTGCCGCCAAGCAGCCGATCGTGATGATGATGTGGGAACCGCACTGGATCTTCTCGCAGATGGATCTCAACTGGGTCGAATGGGACGCATCCGACGGCAATTGCGTCGAGAGCGAGGAAAGCCGCGGCAAGGCCTGCGGCTTCGCCCAGGCCCATGTCAACAAGATCGTCTCGGCGTCATTTCCGGACAAATGGCCCAATGCGGCGAAGTTCATGGAAAAATACACCCTCACCAATGACGAGCAGAGCCGGCTGATCTTCGAGGTGGACCAGGATCACCGGCCGATCGAGGAGGTCGTGGCCGAGTGGATCGATCAGAACAAGGACAAGTGGTCCGTCTGGACCGCACCCTGAGCGGAGATTGCCGACACCGCTGCGGCCGGGACAGAACAAGGTGGACATCATGACGACCCGCGACAATGCCCCGGCCGCAATCAAGCTCTCGGCCCGACATCTGTGGAAGGTGTACGGGCCGGGGGCGGACGGCTTCTTCGACAGCACCGGCCCGCGGCTGGGCGCCGAGCAGTCACTGCGCGAGATGCGCGCGCACGGCCACATGCCGGCCGTCATCGATGTGAGCTTCGATGTCCGCGAAGGCGAGATCTTCGTCATCATGGGCCTTTCGGGATCGGGCAAGTCGACGGTGATCAGATGCCTGTCGCGACTGGTGGAGCCGACCCATGGAGAGGTGAAACTCGACGGCGAGGACCTGCTGGGCAAATCCACGGCCGAACTGATCGAGATCAGGCGCCACAAGATGGGCATGGTGTTTCAGAACTTCAGCCTGCTGCCGCATCTGACCGTGTTCGAGAACGTCGCCTTTCCGCTCAAGCTGCAGGGGCTCGGACTGAAGGACCGGCGCCGGCGCGTCGAGCACGTCATTGCCCTGGTCGGGCTCGAGGGTCGCGAGAGCAGCTTCCCCGACGAGCTGTCCGGGGGGCAGCAGCAGCGGGTGGGGATTGCCCGGTCGCTGGCGGTGGAACCGGACGTCTGGCTGCTGGATGAGCCGTTCAGCGCGCTCGATCCGCTGATCCGCCGGCAGATGCAGGACGAGTTCCTGCGTATCCAAAACACATTGAAGAAGTCCATCGTCTTCATAACGCACGATTTTCTGGAGGCTTTGCGCATCGCCGACCGCATGGCGATCATGCGCGACGGCAGGATCGTCCAGATCGGCACGCCGCGCGAATTGCTGCTCAATCCGGCCGATGCCTATGTGGCGGAATTCACCTGCGACGTGCCCCGAAGCCGCCTGCTGACCGCCGGGGACTTTGCCGTTGCCGGTCCGGCGCAGGCTGCATCCATGGCAACCGTCGCGGGCGAGACCGGCTTCGACAGGCTCGTCGAACAGCTGGCACGCAATCCCGACGGACTGCAGGTCAATGACCGGCATGGCGCCCGGCTCGGCATCATCACGGCTGCATCGATGGTGCAGACCCTGGCTTCCTTCACGCCGGTCTCGCCGCATGCAAGCTGACCAGTCCCGCCTGTCGCCGCCGCTTCAACTGCCCGCAGCCGGATCGACCGTGCCGGCAGGCATGCTGCTTGTCGCCTTCGCGCTTGTCTGCGTTCTCCTGAGCGCGCGCTATCCCTGGCTGGTCCGGTTTCCGGCCGCAGCCGAACTGCCGGTCGCGGCCGCGTTCAACATGGCGCTTTCCGCTTTCGAGGCGCGCACCGAATCCGCCTTCAAGCTGGTCTCCCGCCTTCTCACCTCTCCCATGAGCATGGTGCGGACAGCGCTTCAGCTCACGCCCTGGAGCATGGTCGTTCTCGGCTTTGTCGCCATGGCCTGGCGAGCCGGGGGAATCGGCTTCGCGGCGTTCGTCGGGGCCAGCCTGCTCTATGTTCTCGGCATCGGGCTCTGGGAGCAGACGATGAACTCGCTGGCTCTCGTCATCCTCTCGGTGCCGATCTCGATCATCATCGGATTCGGCATCGGCTATCTGGCCTTCGCCTCGAAAAGGGCCGAGCGGCTGACCAATCCGCTGCTCGACATCCTGCAGACCGTTCCCGCCTTCGCCTATCTTCTGCCGCTGCTGCTGCTGTTCGGCTTCGGTCCGGTGGTGGGCCTCATCGCCAGCATCGTCTTCGCGTTTCCGGCGATGGTCCGCAACACCATGCTGGGCCTGCGCAACGTGCCTTCCGACATTCTCGAGGCGGGCGAGATGGCCGGCGCGACCGGCAGGCAGCTGTTCTGGCAGGTCCGCATTCCCTCTGCCCGCTACCAGCTTCTCGTCGGTGTGAACCAGACCACCATGGCGGCTCTCTCCATGGTGATCATCGCCTCGATCATCGGCGGGACCAACGACATCGGCTGGACCGTGCTGTCGGCGATGCGGAAGGCGGATTTCGGCTCCAGCATCCTGGCGGGCATCGTCATCGCCCTGCTGGCCATGATTCTCGACCGGCTGACCGCAGGCTTTGCGACAAGGGCGAAGACGCATCGCTCTCAGAAGGACATCCCGTTTCGTGCCTTCGCCGCACTCGTCGCTGCCGGGCTCATGGTGATGTACGGCGCCTCGACCCGCTTCGACCAGTTGGCGGCATGGCCGGCAGACTGGATCGCCGACCCCTCGGAATCGCTCAATCGGGGAATTGAAGCCCTTGTCCTGTTCACCCGGCCGGTCCTCGACGCGGTCAAGACCGGCATGCTCTTCTTCGTGATGCTGCCATTGAAGATCGGACTGCAGAAAGTGGTGGGACCGGCGAGCTGGGGATTCCAGCCCGGCATATGGCATGTCGTCGGATATGTCGCGCTCGCGGTCTCGGCTGCCTCGTTCGCACTGCTCAAGGGCCGCGACGTCGCCGCGTCGGCGATCCTGCTCGTCGCGATCCTGTTCTATGTCGGCCTGACCGGCCTGCCATGGCCGGTGATGGTCGCTGTTGTCCTGGCGCTGGGCTACCGGCTCGGCGGTCTGCGTCTGGTGGCGATCTCGGGCTTCGCGCTCGGCTTTCTGCTTCTCACCGGCAGCTGGCAGAAGGCCATGCTCTCGGTCTATCTCGGCTCCCTGGCGGTGATCCTATCCTTCGCGATCGGGTCCGCCCTCGGCGTGCTGGCCTCGGAGAACGAGACGTTCTCGCGGCTGATGCGGCCCGTCAACGACACGATGCAGACGATGCCGCAGTTCGTGCTGCTGATCCCGGTGGTGATGCTGTTTGCGATCGGTGACTTCACCGCGCTGATTGCGATCATCTTCTACGCCTATGTGCCGGCGTTCCGGTACGCGGAAGCCGGGCTGCGCCAGGTCGACGGCCGGGTCGTGGAAGCGGCGACCAGTCTGGGGACGACGCGCCTGCAGAGGCTGGTTCACGTCAAGCTGCCGCTCGCCATTCCCAACCTGATGCTCGGCCTCAACCAGACCATCGTCTACGGCATCGGCATGCTGGTCATCGCGGCGCTGGTGGGAACGAGCGACCTCGGCCAGGAGGTCTATATCGGGCTGAGCGCCGGAAATTTCGGCCAGGGCATGGTCGCGGGCCTCGGCATGGCGGCCATCGCCATGCTGGCCGACAGCTTCTGCAAGGCCTGGCAGCGCCACTATCGAACCCGCATCAGAAACGGATGACAAGATGAAACTGATCTATTCGGACGCCCATCGCGACCATGCCGGCGCCAAGGAAATGCGCTATGACCAGATGATCCCGATGTGCGAGAGCCCGGAGCGCATGGACATGATCATGGAGGCACTCGCCGCGGCCGGGTTCAAGGATGTCGTGCAGCCCGCCCCGCACAGCCTTGAGGTGGCGCACCAGATTCACAGCCCCGCCTTCGTGAGCTTCCTCGAGAAGGCCTATCCGATGTGGGAGCGCGAATTCGGCCCCGGCGGATTCGCCACCGCCTACACGTTCGGAATGCGCGGCATGAACCAGGTCCCGAACGGCTCGATCCACTCGATGCTGTCATGCTACACCTTCGATGTCTGCGTGCCGTTCGTCAAAGGCACATGGACCGCGATCCGCTCGGCGATGGATGTGGCGCTGACGGGTGCGAGCCTGATGGCCAAAGGCGAGGCTGCCGTCTTTTCGCTGTGCCGCCCGCCGGGGCATCACGCGTCCGGCGATCTTGCCGGCGGGTACTGCTACATGAACAATGCGGCCATCGCCGCCCAGGCCCACCTCAACAACGGCGCCGGGCGGGTGGCGATCCTCGACATCGACTATCACCACGGCAACGGCACGCAGACCATCTTCTATGGTCGAAAGGACGTGTTCTTCGCCTCGCTCCATTGTCGGCCGGAGGAGGAGTATCCGTTTCTGCTCGGCTATGCGACCGAACGCGGCGAAGGGGAAGGACAGGGCTACAACCTCAACCTCCCCATGCCGCGCGGCACGGATTACGGCGTCTGGTCCGCATCGCTGCTGACGGCCATCGATGCGATCCGTGCGCTGGCGCCCAGCGTGCTCATCGTGTCGCTCGGCGTGGACACCTACGAGGGAGATCCGGTGGGCGGCTTCAGGCTCGCAAGCCAGGACTATCTCGACATCGGACGACAGATCGCCGGCCTGGAGCTGCCGACGCAGTTCGTCATGGAGGGCGGCTACGCGATGGAGGCGCTCGGAACGAACGTCGCCAATGTGATCCGCGGCTTCACCCGGGATGGAGAGATCTGAGGCCAGCCCCGCGCCCGAGGCCGACGGCATCAGGAAGACCCTGGCGACGCCGGCCGGAGGATGGTTCCCACAGACCGAATCGGCCAACAGCGTTACGTCCCGGGGCTGAAACACCAGGCGGCCGGAGGCCGGGTCAGCGGCTCCGAAGGCGGGAGGCGAATTCGGCTGCCTCGACGAGGGCCCCGGACAGCAGGCCTGTCCGGTGCCCCAGGCGCTCCAGCAGTTCGAACACCTTGAGGGTGTCGACATTGCCCCTGGCGCCGGGCGCATAGGGGCAGCCGCCCAGTCCGGCGATCGAACTGTCGAAGACCCGCAGGCCCTTCTCGAGGCTCACCTCGATGCTCTCGAGGGCGCGACCGTTGGTATCGTGAAAATGGCCCGCCAACCTTCGGGCCGGCGCAACCCCCAGGACGGCGTCGAGCATGGCGGCGACCGAGTCCGGCCGCCCCTTTCCCACCGTATCGCCGAGGCTCACTTCATGGCAGCCCAGGGCAAGCAGCCCGGACGTCACCCTCGCAACTGCTTCCGGCGCCACGGCGCCCTCATAGGGACACTCCACCACGCAAGAGACATAGCCGCGCATCGGCATGCCGGCCGCCTTCGCAGCCACCGCCACCGGCCGAAACCGCTCCAGGCTCTCGGCGATCGAGCAATTGATGTTCTTGCGGCTGAACATCTCGGACGCCGAGGCAAAAATGGCGACCTCATCGGCCCGCGCGGCATGGGCCTGTTCGAATCCCCGCAGGTTCGGCGTCAGCACCGAGTAGACCGTTCCCGGCCGCCGCGTGATGCCCCCAAGCACTTCGACGGCGTCGGCGAGCTGCGGGATCCATTTCGGCGAGACGAAACTCGTCACCTCGATGCGCCCCAGACCGCAGCCGGACAAACGGTCGACGAGCTCGATCTTCAGCGCGGTATCGACGAACGTCTTCTCGTTCTGCAGGCCGTCGCGCGGGCCCACCTCCACAAGCGTTACGTCCCGCTCAGCCATGAGCCTCACCGCACCAGTTCCGGAAGCCAGGTGACCATTCCGGGAAACGCCACGCAGATCAGCAGGCCCACCAGTTGCAGGACAAAGAACGGCGCGATGCCCCGGTACACGATCCCCATGCCCATCTCGCGCGGCAAGGTCCCCTTTATGTAGAACAGCGTGTAGCCGAAGGGCGGGCTGATATAGCCCATCTGGATGGTGACGGCGAACAGCACTCCGAACCAGATCGGATCGAAGCCATAGAACTGGACCACCGGAAGGAAGACCGGAACGGTCAGCAGGATGATGCCGATCTCGTCAAGGACCGTTCCGAGGAAGACCAGGATCAGCATCATCAGCGCCAGCACGACATAGGGATTGGCGTCCAGGCCTTCCAGCAGCCCAAGCAGGGTGTCGGCGCCCCCGAGCCCGGTGAAGATCGCCACATAGGCCTTCGCGCCCAGGGTGATCCACAAGATCATGCCCGAAACTTTCAGTGTGCCGATGGCGGTGTCTCCGAGCGCCGCAAGGGTCAGATTGCCGCGGGTCAGAGCCGCGATCGCTGCCCCCAGCACGCCCACTGCGGCCGCTTCCGTCGGTGTGGCGACCCCGAAGAAGATCGAGCCGAGCACCATGACGATGATCATGGCGGGGAGAATGAGCGTCCAGAGCGAGCGAAGCTTTTCACCCCAGCTGGCGCGGCGGACATCCTTCGGATCGGGGACGCGATCGGGCATGAAGATGCTCACGCCGACGATATAGGCGATGTAAAGACCGCCCAGCAGCAGGCCGGGAACGATGCCTGCGATCAGCATCTTGCCGATCGAGACCTGCGCCGTCACCGAGTAGACGATGGTCAGCACCGAGGGCGGAATGAGAATGCCGAGCGTGCCCGAGGCACAGATGGTGCCGGTCGCCAGCCGCGGATCGTAGCCGCGCTTGAGCATTTCCGGCAGCGCCAGGATGCCCATGGCGGTGACCGCGGCGCCGACCACACCGGTCATCGCCGCCATCACCAGGCAGATCACCACGGTGCCGATGGCAAGACCGCCGCGGACCCGGCCGAACCACAGTTCCATGGCGTGGTAGAGATCCTTGATCACATCGGAACGCTGCAGCAGCAGCGCCATGAAGATGTAGAGCGGAATGCCCAGCAGCGCTTCGGAATGCATGGTGTCGAACATCTGCAGCACCACGATGACCAGCGCGTCAGAGTTCCAGAACATCACGGTGAACAGGACGGAGAGCCCGCCCAGAACGAAGGCGACCGGGAGGCCGGCGAGCAGGAACAGGCTCAGCCCGCCGAACATGATGATGAGAATTGCCGTGGACGACATCAGCCGATCACCTCGGGATCAGACGCGACCTCATCCATGGTATGGGGATCGAAGAGGATGCGCAGCCATTCCGCCAGTGCCTGAAGGCCCAGCAGCAGCAGCGATATCGGCACGAAGAACTTGATCGGCCAGATCGGCGGGTTCCACGAGGAATAGGAGGTTTCGGCATATTCCCAGGACTGGAGCGCGAAGGGCACCGCATAGACGAGCAGTATGGCGCAGAAGGCGATGATGATCGGATAGTTGACGATCTCCAGCAGCCGGCGCGTGCGTGGACCCACGGCGCGCTGCACCAGATCCAGGTTCACATGTCCGCGGCTGTGCAGGAGATGGGGTCCGGCGAGCAGGAAATAGGGGCCGAAAAGCAGCGTCGCCAGCTCCATAGCCCAATCGGACGGGGCGTCGAACACATAGCGCGACACGACCGCGAACAGCATGGCCGGCACGATGACGAACATCAGCAGGCTCGCCAATCGAAACACGAGCCGGTTGAGCCGCGTGATGGCGGCGAGCATGAGGCTGACTGGCTTTGGCATGGCGTGCGGACCCGCATGGTAAGGGGACGGGACGCACCATGGTGTGGTGCGTCCCCCCGGGGCTTAGGACAGGAGACCGAGCTCTTTCATCTGTGCCATCTGCGAGTCCAGTATCTTGTTGGCAAGCGGGTCGTCCTTGGCCGCCTGGCGCCAGAGCTCCGCAGCCTTGACCCGGTTGGCATTCACGTCATCCTCCGCCAGCTCGATCACGGTCACGCCGCGTTCCTTGAACGTCGCAAGGGCGGTGGCATCGGTCTTGGTCTTGTTGATCTGATAGGCGTCGGAGACCTCCTTCGCCGCCTCGGCCAGCGCCTGCCGGAACTCGTCGGGCAACTGGTCGAACGCCGCCTGATTGGCAACATAGGAGGTCGCCGTTGTCGGCTGGTGCACGCCGGGCAGGATGATGAACTTCGCCACCTCGTCGAGACCCGCATCGAGGTTTGCCTGCAGATCGCCGCGATCCGCAAGATCGATCAGCCCCTTGTCTAGACCGGAATAGACCTCGGCGGTCGCAAGCGGCGTCACGGCCACGCCCAGACCACCCATCACGGTGGAGGCCAGACCGGTGAACCGACCCTTCTTGCCCTGAAAGTCGGCGACGGTGCGGATTTCCACCCGCGAGTGAATCGGCTCCTGGTCGTAGATCACCGGTGCGATGTAGTGCAGGCCGGCCGGCGCATAGGCCTCGCGGGCCATGTCGATGCCGCCCAGATCGTAGAACCAGGCCGCGTAGTCCTCGGACTTCTTGTAGCCGAATGGGATCGTGCTGGTGAAGGCATGGGCCGGGATCTTGCCGGCGGTATAGCCGTCAAAGGTCTTCATCAGCTCGAAGGCGCCGCCGCGGACCGCATCGAAGGACTGGGCGGGCGGAACGATCTGGCCAGCTGAAAACAGCTTGAGCTCGAATGCGCCGCCGGTCTTCTCGGCCACCTTCTGGACGAAGATCTCCTCGTACTGCTGCGGTGTCGTGCCGCCGTCCCAGAGCGACTGCATGCGCCAGGACACCTTGGTCCCCTGGGCGATAGCGGGCGTTGCAAACCTTGCGGATGCCGCGACAGCGACACCTCCGGCTGTGAGCTGCAACAGTGAACGTCTTGAAATCTTGATTGACATGTCTGCCTCCCTTTCGATGCGCCGGACATCCGGCAATTGGTCTACTCTTTGAGCTTGATGCTCGGGGCGCTCCCTGCCCCGGATACTGGTCGTCAGGCCTTGCGCAGCTCCGTGAGGATGTCCTGCGCACGCTCTACACGCACATCGTGGGTCTCGGCCAGTCGCTTGGAGACCAGTTCGATCTCCGAGCCGGTGGCTCCGGCAACGATGGCGATGTTTCTGGAGTGAAGCGCCATGTGGCCGCGCTGGATGCCTTCGGTGGCAAGCGCCCGCAGGGCGGCCATGTTCTGCGCAAGACCGACGGCAACGGCGATTTGCGCGAGTTCCGCGGCCGAACTGATCTTGAGAATCCGCAGCGCCAGCTGCGCCAGCGGATGGGTCTTGGTGGCGCCGCCGACAATGCCGACCGCCATCGGCATTTCCAGCGTGCCGACGAGCCGGCCCTGGCTGTCCTTTTCCCAGGTGCTGAGCGATGTGTAGTGCCCGTTGCGAACCGCAAAGGCGTGGGCTCCCGCCTCAATGGCGCGCCAGTCATTGCCGGTCGCGACGATCACCGGATCGATGCCGTTCATGATGCCCTTGTTGTGGGTGGCGGCACGATAGGGATCGATGGCCGCGAAATTGCAGGCTTCGACGATACGGTCGATGATCTCGGCGCCGGAAAACTCCTTGGTCTTCATCGCCTCCTCGGTGAGGCAGACCCGGGCTCGCGCCAGGCGCAGATCGGCGAGATTGGACAGGATCCTGAGCCGCACGGTGCCGCCGGTCAGTTCCTCGACCATGGGAGCGACCCGTTCGGCCATCGTGTTGACGGTGTTGGCGCCCATCGCATCACGGACATCGACGATGAGATGCATGACCACCATCGGCCCGCTCGGCGTCGAAGCAAACACATGCACTTCGATGTCGCGGCAGCCGCCACCAAGCCCGATCAGCACCTTGTCGCAGGCATTGGCCGCTTCGATGATCCCTGCCTTTTCAGAGAGGATTTTCAGCCGCGCGCCATGCGGATCGGAGAGGCCGACGAGCTGCACCTGCGCCCGCATCAACGGTTCGCTGACCGACGTTTCGAACCCGCCGCAATCGCGCGCGATGCGCGCCATGTAGGATGCCGCGGCGACCACCGACGGCTCCTCCACCACCATGGGAATGATGTAGTCACGGCCGTTGAGGGTGAAGTTGGCGGCGACGCCGATGGGGAGTTCGAACGTGCCGATGACATTTTCGATCATGCCGTCGGCGGTTTCCACCCGCAATGCCCCGGGAGTGGCCATCAGCGCCGTGTCCTGCTCGGAAAGGCCCGTGGTTTCGGCCACCTTCCGCCAGCGCTCGGCAGGAGTCAGATTTCGAAATCCCTCAAGGCGTGAGCTGCCTACACCGGAGTGCGCTTTCACTGTCTTCCTCCCATCGGACCACCCGGCCCGGCATTTTGTTGTGTCGCGCAATCGCAGCGACGTGTGTTTCGCGCAAATTTGCAGTATTGTACCATTCGATCAAGGTACAGTTGGGACCAGATCCCACAAGGTGTACCACTCCAATTTCGGAGACAGTCGGGAGGACGTGATGGCGGCGGAGACAAGCAAAATCGACGGGATCGTCGACAGGATCGCCCAATCGATAGATGGCGGCATCCTGCCGGTGGGAACCCGGCTGCGCTCGCTCCGGGCGGCGGCCGTGGAATACCGCGCGTCGAAAAACACGATCGTGGAGGCCTATGACCGGCTGGTGGCACGCGGCTATATCGAGCCCCGCCACGGCGCCGGCTTCTATGTCACCGCGTTGCGGAAGAAGCCCGCCGACCCGGTGACCGAACGACTGGCGGAGGCGGTGGACATCGCCTCGCTGTTGCGCGAACAGCTCGAGCAGAGCTTCAGCGTGCGGCTCGGCGATGGCAGGCCGCCTGCGGAATGGGTCGAGGGATCGGTGCTCAAAAGCCATCTCCGCAACATCGCCAGCGGCCAGCGATCGCTTTTCGAGCATGCCTACGAAAGCCCGATCGGCTTTGGGCCCCTCCGCGAAACCCTGTCGCGCATGCTCGCCGAACGCTCGATCGGCGCCCATCCCGATCAGTTCCTGCTGACGCTCGGCGCCAATCATGCGTTTGACCTGATTATCCGGCAGTACCTGCGCAAGGGCGACGCGGTGCTGGTGGACAGTCCGGGCTACTATCCGCTCTTTGCCAAGCTCAAACTTGCAGACACCAAAATCATCGGCATCCGCCGCGACGCCAGCGGCCCAAACCCGGAAGATCTGGCACAGAAGGCGCGCGAAAGCGGCGCCCGGCTGTTCTTCACCCAATCGCTTGCCCACAATCCGACCGGCGGATCGCTGCATCTCGGCCGTGCCCACGAGATCCTTCGGGTCGCGGAGATGCTGGATCTGACCATTGTCGAGGATGACGCCTTCGGCGACCTGATGCCGGCGACAGCACCCAGGCTGGCGGCGCTCGACCAGTTGCGCCGGGTAATCTATGTCGGCACCTTCGCAAAGATCCTTTCCGCCAGTCTGCGCGTCGGCTATGTCGCGGCGTCCCCGGATGTCATCGCCCATCTCGTGACCATGAAGATGCTGACCATCGTCAACAGTTCCGGTTATGTCGAACGCATCGTCCACGCGGTGCTCAGCGACGGCCATTACCGCCATCACCTCAAGCGGCTGACCCGAAGGGTGCAGGAAGCCCGCCTCGCCGCGGTCAAAATGCTTCGCGGCACCCATTTGCGCACCGAGATCGAGGAGGCGGAAGGCTATTATCTGTGGGTGGCGCTGCCGGAGGGCATGGACGACATCGAACTCACCCGGACGGCTGCCAGGGAGAGCATCTTCCTGGCGCCGGGTTCGGTCTTCGAAGCCGACGCCAACCGCTCACCGCAGCGGCATCTGCGGCTCAACATCGCCTATGTCAGCGATCCCCGCTTTCATGATTTCGCCAGGCGCGAGATCCACAAGGCAGCGCGCTGAGCGTCGCAGCGGCTGCCCTCGCCCGCCTCAGCGCCCGCCCGACAGGCCTTCCGAGATTTCCCGCGCCGCCGCCGTCACCAGGGCGACATAGCGGTCGAGGTCGGCCTGCTGGGTGCGGAAGGCCGGGGCGGCGATGTTGATGCCGCCGATCACCGATCCGCCGAAGGCGAGAATGGGAGCGGCGACCGAGACCAGCTGCTCGCTGACCTCGCCATGGCTGATGCAGTAGCCGGCTTCGCGCACCCTGCGCAGCTCCACCAGGATCCGCGCCCGGTCGACAGGGGTTCTCGGCGTCATGCGGTCGGGCCTGCCCGGGATCAGCTCCGCCTGCAGCTCTTCGGGCAGGAAGGCGAGCAGCACCTTGCTCGATCCGGCATAAAGCGGCCGGCGGCGGCCGACCACGGCATGGACGCGGAGGTCGCGCGAAGGCTCGAACTTGGCGATGCACAATGCCTCGGCATGATCCCGGATGCGCAACTGCACCGTCTCGTTGACCTTCTGAGACAGGGATTCGAGGATCGGGCTTGCCAGCTTGACCAGGTCGATCTGGGTGGAAGCCGCCGTTCCCAGCACCAGGATGGCGTTGCCGAGCCGGTAGCCGCCCGATTCGGTGCGCTGCACGAAACTTCGATGTTTCAGTGTGCGTAACGACCGGAGGATTCTTGGCTTTGTTTCACCCAGATTCTGCGCGATCTCGGTCAGTCTGATGTCGGCATGCTTGGCAATCTCCATCAGAACCGAGATGGAGAGATCGACAGACTGCAGGATCTGCAGGTCTTCCTCGGGATTCATGGCATTTTCTCCGGATCGGTTCCGCCACGCAATGATCGGATGGGCGGGCCTCAAGCAAATTACGTCAGCCGTAACATGAATGTTTTGTGTTTGACAACACCGCCGTGATGGAGAAGTCTTTCCTCATTCAAAGGGCCTCCCGCCGCGAGATCGGCATGTCGGAAGCCCTCCAGCCATCTGCAACGAGGAGCGAGACATGCCCATCACCATCACCCGACGGACCCTCAACCGCACGGCGCTTGCCCTGCTCCTGTCGACCGCAATTCCGGCGGCCGCCATCGCCGACGACGGCGACCAGAAGCTCGCCATCGGCATGTCCACCACCTTCACCACGCTCGACCCCCACGAAGCCTCGAGCGCGCCGAACAATGCGGCCTCGCGGCACATCTTCGACAGCCTGATCAACCGCGGCGGCGCGGCCGAGAACCAGCCGCAGCTGGCCACGGAATGGAAGGTGCTCGATCCGACCCACTGGCAGTTCACGCTGCGCGAAGGCGTCAAGTTCCACGACGGCACAGCCTTCGACGCCGAGGACGTGATCGCATCGCTGTTGCGCGCCCGCGACCTGCCGAGCCAGTCCTTCGCCTCCTACACCCGCAACATCACCAATGTGACGGCGCCCGATCCGTTCACCGTCGTCGTCGAGACCTCCGTTCCCGACCCGATGATCCTCAATTCCTTGAGCCGCATCCGCATCATCAGCGCCGACCATGCCAAGGACGGCGTGGCCGAGTTCGACGACGGCTCCGCCGCCGTCGGCACCGGTCCGTTCAAGTTCGTCTCCTACGCGCCGGGCGACCGGCTGGTGGTCGAGCGCAACGACGACTATTTCGCCGGAGCCGCCGACTGGAGCGACGTGACGCTGCGGATGATCCCGGATGACGGCGCCCGCCTGGCGGCGTTGCTGTCGGGCGATCTCGACCTGATCGAGACGCTGCCCGCGGAAGGCATGGAGCGGGTGGAAAGCAGCAAGGACTACAAGGCGATCTGGGGCCAGTCGACGCGACTGGTTTTCCTCGGCATGGACGTGTCCAAGGACCAGTCCCCCTTCGTCAAGGCCAAGGACGGCTCTGAACTCGACAAGAACCCGCTCAAGGACGAGCGCGTCCGCCGCGCTATGCTGATGGCGATGAACCGGCCGGCCATCGTCGACCGGGTGATGCAGAAGAACGGCACGGTCGCCGACCAGTATGTGGCGGAAGGCTATTTCGGCCATTCCGACGACGTCAAGCGCGTCGACTACGATCCCGAAGGCGCCAAGGCGCTGCTTGCCGAGGCCGGCTATCCCGACGGCTTCAAGCTGACCCTGCACGGCCCCGCGGGCCGCTACGTCAAGGACTCTGAAGTGCTGCAGGCCATCGGCCAGATGCTCGCCCGGATCGGCATCGACGCCTCGGTCGAGGTCATGCCGTGGTCGATGTATTCGGATGCCTATTCCGAGGGCCAGTTCTCGGTCTTCTTCGCGTCCTGGGGCGTGAACACCGGAGAAGTGTCCAATCCGGCGATCGCCACCGTTGCCACCCGCAACGACGAGAAGGGCACCGGCCGCTACAATGGCGGCGGCATCAACGACACGGAGATCGATGCGCTGCTCGACCAGGCCACCTCGACACTCGAGGAAGCCGAGCGCGAGCCGCTGCTCAAGCAGGTTTCGGATCTCACCTTCAACAAGCTGTGGATCCTGCCGCTGCACTACGAGAACGTCGTTCTCGGCGCGCGCGCCGGCATCGACTACACACCGCGCGGCGACAAGTACACGCTCGCCTACGACGTGAAGAACGCTGCCAAGTAAGACGATGCCGCGCGGACGGCCCTGCCGTCCGCGCGCTTTCCCGCAATTCAGGAGACGACCATGCAGGAACTAGGAACGAGCGGTGCGGCCGCCCGGGCCCGGGCCATCTACGACTACGGCCATACGGCGATTTTTGCCTCCACGATCGATCCGCGCCTGCACATGCTGCTCTATGTGCCGCCGACGGCAGCCGACGGGCGAAAGCTGGAGCTGCTCGTGGCCGTCCACGGCACCGGCCGCACCTCGGCGATCGAGTTCCGCGACGGATTCTCCGAATTCGGCCTCTACAATGACTGCGCCGTGCTGTGCCCGATCTTTCCGATGAACGTGCTCGGCGATGGCGCACGCTCGGGCTACAAATACATGATCGAGGGCGACATCCGCTATGACGAGGTGGTGCTTTCGATGGTCGCCGAGATGGGCGCCAAATACGGCCAGGACTGGTCGCGCTTTGCCATGTTCGGCTTTTCCGGCGGCGGCCATTTCACCCACCGCTTCGCCATCCTGCATCCCGAACGGCTCTGGGCGGCCTCCATCGGCGCCCCCGGCTCGGTGACGCTGCTTGATCCGGACCGCGACTGGTGGGTGGGAATCCGCAACCTGCCCGAGCTGTTCGGCAGGCCTTTCGACGCCGCGGCGCTGGCGAAGGTGCCGGTCCACATGGTCGTCGGCGGCGCCGATCTCGAAACCTGGGAGATCACGCACGCGGAAGGGTCCAAATACTGGATGGACGGCGCCAACGATGCCGGCAGGACCCGCGGCGACCGCCTGCGCACGCTGGCCAAGTCCTTCGAGTCCGCCGGCGTCAAGGTCGAGTTCGACGAGGTGGCCGGGGTTTCCCACGACCGGATGAGCGTGCTCGGCCACGTCAAGCGCTTCCTGGCAAGCACACTTATGGAGATGCGCGTCCGATGAGAAATTCCACGATCGTCGCCCCGCAGCCCGAAGCGGTCGAGGCCGGCGCCAATGTGCTCGAGCGCGGCGGCAACGCCATCGACGCCGCCCTCGCCTGCGCCTTTGTCCAGGGCGTCGTCGATCCGCAGATGTCGGGCATCGGCGGCTTCGGCTCGATGCAGGTCTACATGCCGTCGAAGGGCAAGCACGAGGTGCTGGAATTCTATGCCAGGGCGCCGCTCGCGGCAAAGCCGGACATGTGGCTCGACAAGGTCCAGGGCGAGAGCCGCGACGGCTTCGGCTTCATCCTCGACGGCAACATCTCCGACATCGGCTACCAGGCGGTCTGCACGCCCGGTTCGCTCAAGGGCTACGAGACCGCGCTGCGGGACTACGGCACGTTCGACTGGGCCGACCTGATCCGGCCGGCCATCGACTATGCCCGCAACGGCTTTGCCATCCGCGAGCACATGCACTGGTACTGGGCCAAGGACCAGTCCAATGACGGGTTCGCCAACACCATCGACAAGCTGTCGTTCTCCAGGACCGGCCGCGAGGTCTATTTCCACCCCGACGGCCGGCTGCGCAATGTGGGCGACCTGCTGAGAAACCCGGACATGGGCGACACGCTGGAGCGGATCGCCGAAAGCGGCGGCTCCGACATCTTCTATCACGGCGAACTTGCCGGGCAGATGGCGGACGATTTCGCGGCGTCGGGCGGCCTGCTGACGCGCGACGATTTCGCCGCCTACGAGCTCAACCGGACAGCGCCGATCTGGGGCGAATACCGCGGCCACAGGATCGCCTCGACGCCGCCGCCCGGCTCCGGCTTCCCGCTGATCACGCTGCTGCAGATTCTCGAGAATTTCGACATCGGCGCCATGCGCCATTCCGAGCTCGAGCATGTGACGGTGATGTTCGAGGCGATGAAGCGGATGACGATCGACAAGGACACCTATATGGGCGATCCGCATTATGTCGACGTGCCGTTCGAGACGCTCCTGACCAAGGACTACGCCGCGGCGAGGGCCGCCGAGATCCGCCGCGGCGAGCGGGCCGACGTGCGTCGGTTCGACAAGTCGCAGCGCGACACCACCCATGTCTCCGTCGTCGACAAATACGGCAACGCGGTCGCCCTCACCCACACGCTGGGCAGTCCTTCGGGCGCCATCACCGATGGGCTGGGCTTCATGTACAACGGCACGATGAGCCGCTTCGACCCGCGTCCGGGCAGGCCCGGCTCGATCGCGCCCGGCAAGCGGCGGCCGAGTTCGGCGGCACCCACAATCGTCTTTCGCGGCGACGACCCGTATATCGTTGTCGGCGCGCCCGGCGGCAGCTATATCGCTCCGACGGTCGCGCAGTGCATCGTCAACATGATCGATTTCGACATGTCGGTGCTCGAGGCCGTGGTGGCGCCGCGGATCGTCGGCGTGTCCAACAAGGTCGACATCTGCAACCGCATCCGCCGCTCGGTCGAAGCGGGACTGAGGGCGAACGGCTATGACGTGGCACGCACGGCGCAGACCTTCGCGTTTGCGGCGCTGCATGCCATCAAGATCGAAAACGGTGTGTCGAAGGGTGCGGCAGACCCGCAGCGCGACGGACTTTCCCTGTCCGTCGACTGACCAGCAAGGACCCTCGTCATGGTGACGTCCCTCATCCGCCGCACATTCCAGGCCCTCATCGTCCTGTTCGCCATGACGGCGATCGTCTTTGTCGGCGTCAACGTCATCGGCAATCCGGTCGACATCCTGATCAATCCGGATGCCAATGCGGCCGAGAAGGCACGGGTGATCGCCCATTTCGGCCTCGACAAGCCGCTGTGGGAGCAATATCTGCGCTTTCTCGGCGGCATCGTGCAGGGCGATTTCGGCACCAGCTTCGTCTACAACAAGCCGGCGCTCGGGCTGATCCTCGAGCGCATGCCGGCAACTCTGGAACTCGCCTTCACGGCGCTCTTCATCGCGCTCGCGGTCGGGCTGCCGCTCGGCCTCTATGCCGGCCTCTATCCCAACCGCGTGTCCTCCAAGGTGATCATGTCGGGCTCGATCCTCGGATTCTCGCTGCCCACATTCTGGGTCGGGCTGATGCTGGTGCTGGTGTTTTCGGTGGAACTGGGCTGGCTGCCGTCGAACGGCCGCGGCGACACGGTGGAACTGTTCGGCGTCCGCTGGTCGTTCCTCACCGGCGACGGGCTGCGCCACCTGCTGCTGCCGGCCTTCAACCTGGCGCTGTTCAAGACCTCGCTGGTGCTGCGGCTGACGCGCGCCGGAGTGCAGGAGGTGCTGCCGCAGGAATATGTCAAGTTCGCCCGCGCCAAGGGGCTCACCGAGCGGCGGGTGATCTTCGTGCATGTGCTCAAGAACCTGATGATCCCGGTGATCACCATCGTCGGCCTCGAATTCGGCTCGCTGATCGCCTTTTCCGTGGTGACGGAGAGCATCTTCGCCTGGCCGGGAATGGGCAAGCTCATCATCGACAGCATCAATCTGCTCGACCGCCCGGTGATCGTCGCCTACCTGATGATGATGGTGGTGCTGTTCGTGGTGCTCAATTTCGTCATCGAGATCTGCTACACCCTGCTCGACCCGCGGGTCCGGCTGAATGCGCGGGATTAAGCCATGACCGACCTGCCCGTCCCCTCCGAAGACCTGCCGGTTCACGCCGAGGCGCCCCCTGCCCGCTTCCGCAAGCGGCTGCGCCAGTTCGCGGAATCGCCCGGCGCCGTGGTCGGGCTCATCGCCCTCGCCGTCATCGTGCTGGTGGCCGTGCTGGCGCCGCTGATCTCGCCGCAGAACCCCTACGACCTGATGCAGCTCGACATCATGGACAGCCGGCTGCCGCCGGGGTCGCAGTCGTTCGACGGCCTGCCGTACCTGCTCGGCACCGATTCGCAGGGCCGAGACATCCTTTCGGGCATCTTCTACGGCCTGCGCACCTCGCTCATGGTCGGGGTGGTCTCGGCAATCGCGGCGGCGATCATCGGCACGGCCGCGGGCCTGCTGGCGGCCTATCTGGGCGGCCGCACCGAAACGCTGCTGATGCGGCTGGTCGATCTGCAGCTGTCGTTTCCGACCATCCTGATGGCGCTGATGATGCTCGCCGTCCTCGGCAAGGGCGTCATCAATGTCGTCATCGCTCTGATCATCGCCGAATGGGCCACCTATGCCCGCACGGTGCGGGCCACCGCGCTCGTCGAGCGCGAGAAGGAGTATATCGAGGCGGCGCGCTGCCTGCGCCTGCCCGGCTGGCGCATCCTGTTCCGGCATCTCCTGCCCAACTGCCTGGCCTCGGTGATCGTCATCGGCACCATGCAGGTGGCGCGCGCCATCGGCCTGGAGGCGACGCTGTCCTTCCTCGGGCTCGGCGCGTCGGTGACGGAGCCGTCGCTCGGCATGCTCATCTCCAACGGCTACCAGTACCTGCTCTCAGGCCTCTACTGGATCAGCTTCTTCCCGGGCATCGCCCTGCTCATCACCATCGTCGCCATCAATCTCGTCGGCGACCGGTTGCGCGACATTCTCAATCCGAGGAACAGCTAGCATGAGCAGTCTGCTGGAAGTCAGAAACCTGGTCACGGAATTTGCCGCCAAGCCCGACCGTCCCGGCCTGCGCGCCGTCAACGACGTCTCCTTCTCGCTCGAGCGCGGCAAGGTACTGGGTCTCGTCGGAGAATCTGGTTCGGGCAAGTCGGTGACCGGCTTCTCGATTATGGGGCTGGTCGACCGCCCCGGCAAGGTGACCGGAGGACAGATCCTGTTCGACGGCGTCGACCTGGTCGGGCTCGATCCGGACGCCATGCGGCGGCTGCGCGGTCGCCGCATCGCCATGGTGTTCCAGGATCCGATGATGACGCTCAACCCGGTGCTGTCGATCCGCACCCAGATGGTCGAGGCCATCCACGCGCATGAGGATGTCTCCGAGCGGACCGCGCACGAGCGCGCCCGCGACGCGCTCGGCCAGGTCGGCATCCCCAGTCCCGAGGAGCGGCTGGCCTCCTATCCGCACGAGTTTTCCGGAGGCATGCGCCAGCGCGTCGCCATCGCCATCGCCCTGCTGCACAAGCCCGACCTGATCATTGCCGACGAACCCACCACGGCGCTCGACGTCACCATCCAGTCGCAGATCATCGCCGAGTTCCAGACGCTCGCCGAGGTCAGCAACACCGCGGTGATCTGGATCACCCACGACCTTGCCATCGTCTCGCGCCTCGCCGACGAGTTGGCGGTGATGTATGCCGGGCGGCTGGTGGAGACCGGCGGCGTGTCCGAGGTGCTCAACACTCCGCGCCACCCCTACACCAGGGGCCTGATCGCCTCGGTGCCGAGCCAGAACCGCCGCGGCGAGCGGCTGCGCCAGATCCCGGGCGTGTCTCCCAACATGGCCGATCTGCCGCAGGGCTGCAGCTTCCGTCCGCGCTGCGATCGCGCATTGCCGGGCTGCCTGTCGGTGCCGCCGCAGGTTCCCGAGGCCGGGCGCAGCTACCGCTGCATCAATCCGGTCATGGAGGCCCAAGCCTGATGGACGCCAATCCCACTTCTGTCGGCGAGCCGCTGGTCGAGGCCCGCAACATCACCCGCCGCTTCGGGGCAACGCCCGACCTGGCCGCGCGGGCGGCCATCGCGCTCGGCCTCGCCCGGACGCCGCCGATCGTCCATGCCGTCGATGGCGTCGATCTCGTCATCCGCAAGGGCGAGGTGATGGGGCTGGTCGGCGAAAGCGGCTGCGGCAAGTCGACGCTCGGCCGCATCGTCGCCAACATCGTCGAGCCGAGCGAGGGAGAGTTGCGCTGGCGCGGCAGGCTGCAATCGGAGATGAACAAGGCGGAGCGCCATGCGGCGGGCCTGGCCACCCAGATGATCTTCCAGAACCCGATGGCGGCGCTCAATCCGCGCATGAGCATCGAGGAAATCGTCGCCGAGGCGCCGCGCGCCCACGGCCTGTCGAAGGCGGAAGGCCGCGCCTATGCCGACCGCTACATGCGCATGGCGGGCTTCGATCCGGCGATGAAGCAGCGCTACCCGCATGAATTCTCCGGCGGCCAGCGACAGCGGGTCAACATCGCCCGCGCGCTCGCCGTGCAGCCGGAGTTCCTCGTCTGCGACGAGAGCGTCGCGGCGCTCGATGTCTCCATCCAGGCGCAGATCATCAACCTTTTCATGGACCTGCGCGAGCAGCTGGATCTCACCTATCTGTTCATCAGCCACGATCTCGGCGTGGTCGAGCACATCTCCGACCGGGTGGCGATCATGTATCTGGGCCGCATCGTCGAGGAGGCACCGGTCGGGGACATCTATGCGCGGCCGAACCACCCCTACACCCAGGCGCTGCTGTCGGAGGTGCCGCGCATCGAAACCGCGCGCCGGCGCTTCAAGCCGGTGGGCGGGGAACTGCCGAGCCCGCTGTCGCCGCCGTCCGGCTGCCATTTTCATCCGCGCTGCCCGTTTGCGATGGATCGCTGCAGGGTGGAGGTTCCGGCGCGGCTCGAGGTGGCGCCCGGGCACCTTTCTGCCTGCCATCTCAACACGCCCTGAACCGCCCGTGCGGGGCGCGGCCGGCGGCGCGGCGCCGGAAGTTGACGGCGTCGATTTGCATTTGCGGGCCGGACGGGTAGAAGGAAGCCGCGCGGCCCGCAATCCGCAGCATGGCCGGTGCGGTGCGGGTCTGTCGCAGGTCCGCCATCCGAGCACGAGGAACGCTGTTGCCCCCCGCCGATCACCTTGAAGACCTGTTGAGCGCCACCAGGACCGCGTTTGCCGACGGCGCGCTGGTGCGGCTCCGGCTCGGCGCCTATCACGGCGCGGATTCCGACCTGAAGTCGGTCGAGATCAAGAAGATCACGGTCAAGGGCGGGGACCGGTTATCCTTCACCTATCACTACAAGACGCGCGACATCATCAAGAACTTCGTCGAGCCGGAGGCGCTGGCGTTGCTGCGCACCGCGCTCTCGCGGGACTTCCGCAGCGCGCAACTGGCGACCACCGGCTTCGACATGGATTTCGAGCGCACCGGCGATCAGATGCTGGTCAATCGCACAGAGGTGAGCGGGCGCGCGGCTCCCTCGACCGATCACAACCGGGCCAAGAACCGTCCTCTAACCGCCACCGACAAGCCCTGGCTCAAGGCGCTCGGCATTGTCGGCAAGGACGGGGCGGTGCGCCACAACGCCCAGGACAAGTTCCGCCAGATCAACAAGATGGTGGAGATCTTCGCGCCACTCATCAAGGCGATCGGGGCCGAGCGACCGCTGATCGTCGACATGGGCGCGGGCAAGGGATATCTCGATTTCGCGCTCTATGACTTTCTCGCCACCGTGGCCCGGCGGCCGGTCCGCATCGTCGGCGTCGAAATGCGCCACCAGCTGGTCGCCGACGGCAATGCCACGGCGCGCGCATCCGGGTTTGAGGCGCTCAGCTTCCAGTCCGGCAGCATCATGGAATTCGACGCAACCGGCGCCGATGCGGTGATCGCGCTGCATGCGTGCGACACGGCGACCGACGACGCGATCTTCAAGGGCATCGGCGCGGAGGCCTCGCTGATCGCGGTGGCGCCGTGCTGCCACAAGCAGATCCGCCGGCAGATGGCGGACGGTCATCCCGACCAGCGCCTCAACGCCCTGCTCCGGCACGGTATCTTCGTCGAGCGGCAGGCCGAGATGGTCACCGACACCCTCAGGGCGCTGCTGCTGGAGCTCAACGGCTACCGCACCAAGGTGTTCGAGTTCGTCTCCGACGCGCACACGCCGAAGAACAACCTCATCGTGGCCGAGCGGGATCTGCGCGCCGCCCGCGATCCCGACGCCGTTCTCAGGCAGATCGCGGCAATCAAGACGATGTTCGGCATCCGCCGCCATCATCTCGAAGACCTGCTCGGCCTGTAGAGCATTTGCAGACGAAGTGAATTTCACTTCGTCACAGGAAAATGCGACAACTCAAGAACCTAAGTGCTTCTGCGGTTCAGTGAAAAGCGAAGCGCTCCAGCACCTGACCGCGCCGGCTTATCTCTCGTCACCGCCGGGCCTTTTGCGCTCGCGCGACCCCGCGCCGTTCCAAAGGCCTGCCCCGCCGGGACCGCCGCAGTCCCTGCCCCTGTGGGGCGCGGAGCGGCGCAAGGCATCCGCCCCGCAGCGGGCGCCGCGCTCCCGTGTTACGGCGCCGGGCGACGCGCGGGGGGCCGAATCGCCGGTGCAGCATCGCGCCATGCACAGCTTCCTCGCCAATCCGACATCAAGGCTGTCGACGGCCTGCTCGGCCTGCACACTGGGTGCGGCAAGCAGAGCGGTCACGAGGGGCCGGCCGGCGCCCATCACTTCGGACTGCGCCTTGCCCAGTCGGCCAGCGACGGATGGACCAGGCCGGTTCGACCTGTGGTGGCCGGGGCCGCGCAGAGCGCGTTGAGCACCGCTTCCTGCGTCGCCTCCGCCGCCGCGCGGAAGGGCAGGTCGATATGCTGGTCCCCGAGCCTGCGGATCTCCTGGAAGGCCGGCGCGTCGAGCGCCAGCCGGTCGGCGGTGGTGAATCCCAGCGCGATGTCGCCGGACCCGTGTCCCCAGTAGGCCCCGAGCCGGGCAAGCCCGGCGCCGGCCCGACGCGTCACCCGCTGCAACTGCCGGTCGGACAGCGGCAGATCGGTGGCCAGGATGACGATGACCGATCCCTTCTCGGCTTCGGCCGGCCGGCGCGGATCGGGACGGCGGCCGTCGGGGAGAACGAGATCGCCGGCGCGCCCGAAATTGGCGAGGACCAGCGCCCCGAGCGTGAAGACCTGGGTCCCGATCGACATCCGGCGGGAGGCGCTGCCGATCCCGGCCTTGAAGCCGAAGGCGGTCATCCCGGTGCCGGCGCCGACCGCACCCTGGGCGACCGGTCCGGTCGCTGCCGAATCCAGGGCCGCAAACGCGTCCGCCTCCGTCACGGCCAGCGCCTGGATGTCGCTCACCGCGCCGTCATTGCATTCCAGCACCACGGCATTGACGGTCGAAAGATTCCGGCCGATGCCCGGATTGGCGGCGATGGCGCGGCGGACGAGCGCCAGCGTGCAGGCGGCGACACCGAAGGTATTGGTGAGCAGGATCGGCGTCTCGATGGTCCCCAGTTCGGCCACCTGGACGAGCCCCGCCGATTTTCCGAAGCCGTTGAAGACCTCGACGGCGGCGCGAACCCTGTCCCGGAACAGGTCGCCGTCATGCGGCAGGATCGCGGTCACGCCGGTCGCGAGCCCGGCGCCGCTCATGGTCCGATGACCCACGCGAATGCCCGGCACATCGGTGATCGCGTTCAGCGATCCCGGCGGAAGGCAGTTCGGCCCCTCGCTCCAGAGGCCCAGGTCCTGTGCTGTCGTCATGTGGTGTCCTCTCGCAGGCGCCGGCCCTGTTCAGGTGCGCCGGATTCGCCTCGCGGCGTCGCGACGCGCAGTCTGCTGTCCCGGCAGGGAAAGTCAAAGGGCCGCAATGCATTTTGCCGGGTGCCGCGTGCCGCGTGCCGGGTGCCGGGTGCCGGAGCCATCCCGCCTGCGGGCGGTCGCACCAACCGCTCGGCGTCATCGCCGGCGGACGGCAGCGCCGGGATCATCTGCCGGCCCCCGGCCTTTCGTATCGGCCAGAGGCGGCGGACCGCGATGACCGCATCGGCAGAGCGGCGCTCGCAATGGCGCTGTCATGGCTTCGCCGGCGGCCGGGACATCAGTCTCGGACAGCTTCTGGGTCGTCGAAGTGGGAAGATCACCGGGGATCAGGGGCTTTGTGGTCGGAGCGGCAGGATTCGAACCTGCGACCCTCTGGTCCCAAACCAGATGCGCTACCAGGCTGCGCTACGCTCCGAATTTCACAAGGCAGGGTCCGGATACACGGTTCATGGCAGGGCCGCAACACAAAAGCGCCGCCTGTCCAAAACCATTTCGGATCAGGATCGAATCAAGGCCGGATCACGGCTCGAGCGCGGGATGAACGACCCTGTCGCCGGCCATGATGCCGCTTGCGGCGGCGACGCCGGCATTGAGCTCAAGCACGTAGCGCACCGGACCCGGCGAGGCGATGATGGTCTCGGAAAACGGCACGGCGTCATGCGCGACGCCCGCCACTGCCCCGTCCTCGGCAATGAAAACCATGTCGAGCGGCAGGACGGTGTTCTTCATCCACATATAGACGTCGCGCGTCGCATCGAACCGGAACAGCATGCCGTGATCGGACGCCATTTCCGTGCGGTTCATCAGTCCCTGCTCGCGATCCGCCGGCGTCAGCGCCAGCTCGACCGAAAACCGCAGCGGGCAGCCGTCCGTGGCAGGGGCCGCGGCGCATTGCCGGGTCTCGATGACGAGCGGCTCGGGGCTGGTCTCGAAGGCAAGGCTCGAGCCGGCCAGCGCGACCAGACCGGCGACCGCGACGATGCAAGCGGACAACAGCCTCCGCATCTCAGTGCGGCTTCGGAAGTGGCGCATCGATGTCGGGATGGATCTCGGCGGCCATCAGGCCCTTGTCGCCGTCGCCGAACCGCACCAGCACCACCTGGCCCGGGCGTAACTCCGCCAGGCCATAGCGCCGCAGCGTCTCCATGTGGATGAAAATGTCTTCTGTGCCGTCGCCCCGCGTGAGAAAGCCAAAGCCCTTGGTGCGGTTGAACCATTTCACGATCGCGCGTTCGAGCCCGCTCGAGGGCTTGACCTGGACATGGGTGCGAACCGGCGGCAGTTGCGAGGGGTGAACCGCAGTCGATGTGTCCATGGACAGGATGCGGAAGGCCTGGTAGCCACGCTCACGCTTCTGGATCTCGCAGACAACGCGGGTGCCTTCAAGAACAGTCTGGTACCCGTCGCGACGCAGGCAGGTGACATGAAGCAATATGTCCTCCATGCCGTTGTCGGGAACAATAAAGCCGAAACCCTTTGCGACGTCAAACCACTTGATGACGCCGGTAATCTCCATCAGATCCACAGCGTCCGATGTCGGATCCACCGCAGCTTCGGACTTATGCGAGGAACTTTCCCCCATTTCGGATACCTCTCCGATACGCGCCACACACCAACGAAGTGATTCTCATTTGAAACAATAGCATTGGAATCGCCTTTTCGCGCAATACCCCTGCCCCAAACTTGCGCGCGCATCGGCGCATTGAAAAGAATTTATTTGCCGATCTCGGAATTCCCCCTATCTTCCGGGAGGAAAAACAAGGAGATGCCAATGCGTTACCTGCACACCATGGTCCGAGTCACGGATGTGGACAAGTCGCTCGACTTTTATTGCAACAAGCTTGGGCTGGTGGAGATCCGCCGAATGGAGAATGAAGCGGGGCGTTTCACGCTCATCTTCCTCGCCGCGCCCGAGGACGAGGAGAGGGCGAGGAAAGATCAGGCGCCCATGGTGGAACTGACCTACAACTGGGATCCCGAAGCGTATGACGGGGGCCGCAATTTCGGCCATCTCGCCTATGTCGTCGACGACATCTACGCGCTCTGCCAGTCGATGATGGATTCGGGCATCACCATCAACCGCCCGCCCCGCGACGGCCATATGGCCTTCGTGCGCTCGCCGGACGGGATCTCCATCGAGCTGCTGCAGAAGGGCGACCGCCTTCCCAGCCAGGAGCCATGGGCCTCGATGCAGAACACGGGCAAGTGGTAGGCACTTCGCCGCGGACGTCCGCATAGCCACGGGCCGCTTCCGTCCCGCCGCCGGACGGGAGCGGCGCAAGCTCCGGACAATGCTGCACTGCCACAGTAGCCGGGTCATGGTTTTGCCGTATTTGACCCGCATCCGGGCATGATATCCGGTTGTTTTCGCGCAGTTGGCTAATGTTCGCCATTCGGTTACAAAATAGCCTTCAATGACGACGAATCGATTTTGACGCTCGGGGGCGTCTCCAGGAATAAGCGGGGCTTATCACGTGCAATCCGGCGGCTTTTACACAGCAGGGCGAGGCGTCACCACGCGTTCTCTCCTGCTTGCCGCCACCGCATTGGTCCTTTCTGGCTGCGTTTCCTCCACCGACACCACGTTCATGGGCGCAGGCGGCCCCGGCTTCGCACCCGACGTGCAGGCCGTCGACGCTGCCGCAGGTCTGGCGCAGGCACCGGGCGCGGCGGCCGCGCTGGCCATGACCGAGGGCGATGGCTCCCTGCCCGTACCCACCGCTTCGCCAAATGCCGACGCCACCCTGACGGCGTCGCTGGACACCGCGCCCGAGGGCGGCGCCGGAATTGACGCGCTTAACCGCGGCATCACCCAGTCCTCCGCCATCCAGCCGGTCACCAATCTCTATTCCCAGTCGGAGCCGATGCAGGCAGCGCCGGCTGAGCCGCAGCAGGCCGCCGGAGCGACCGGGACGGCCGCGCTGCCCGATGCGCCCCAGACCGCGCCGATCCCGACCGCCTCGCCGAACGCGCAGCCGCAGGTCGCCGCAGCCGCGCCACAGAAAGAGCCGGCAACGGCCGCCGCCGAGCCCGAACCCCAGCCGGTCGCCCTTGCCGTGGTCGCACCGCCAAAGAAGCAGTCGATCTTCGCCCGCCTGTTCAGCGCCCAGCCGACGCCGCCCAAGAGCGTGCCGACGGTCCGCAAGCAGGTTGCCGAGCGGCCGCAGGTGCAGGTCGCCTCCGCCGCCGGCGGCGACAACGCCCTGCCCGGCGTGCGCGCCTCCGCCCTGTTCGAGATCACCACGGGCACCGACGAGGATGGCGAGAACGCGGCCGGCGTCGAATACGCCTCCGCTGCAGGTCTTGCCAGGCTGTCGCCGAACGGCCTGCACCTGCAGACGGAAAAGGTCGACGTCGCCTGCCTGAAGCCGAACCTCGTGCGTGTACTGAGATCGATCGAGAATCACTACGGCCGCGATGTGGTCGTCACCTCCGGTTTCCGCAGCCCGAAGCACAACCGGCGAATCGGCGGCGCCACCGGCTCCAAGCACACGTCATGCGAGGCTGCCGACATCCAGGTGGCGGGCGTGACCAAGTGGGAGCTGGCGAAATATGTGCGCTCGATGCCGGGCCGCGGCGGCGTCGGCACCTACTGCCACACCAATTCGGTGCATGTCGACATCGGCGTCGAACGCGACTGGAACTGGCGCTGCCGCCGCCGCAAGTAGCCCTTCGGCCGTCCCCGCCTTCCCGACCCCGACCGCGCAATTCCGGCGCGGTTTTTTGATGTCCGCGCGGCTGCGGATGCGCGCTGCATTTTTTTCCGGGACGGATCATTATCCGCTTGCGGGAACAAGGCGGGCTGACTATAAGGCCCACATCGCGTTACGCGCCCTTCGTCTATCGGTTAGGACGCCAGATTTTCATTCTGGAAAGAGGGGTTCGACTCCCCTAGGGCGTACCACGATCCTCCCGCATTTTCAGAGATTTGCAGCCGTTCCCTCATGGGACCCCCGACTGTTTCGGCGTGCTCGCGCGCCGGCGGTCCGGAACAAGCGCGCCACGTTGGGCGGCCGCGTCCCGCGCAGGCGCAGCCATGCCCGTTCCAGCCGCGGGCGAGCCCCCGCCCGGGACTGCCCGGTCCTTCACGGTGCGATCTGATCGGGCTCGCCGCTGCCTGTCGCGGGCGTCAGCGCGCCACGGCGGCGTCGAGCACCCGCAGCTGCACCCGGCGGGAGCCCTGCCAGTGGTCGGCCGAGAGCGTGCCGGCGAAATGGAAGTTCAATCCGCGGCCGGCCATCAGCGCCTGGCCCAGCGGCGTGTCCATGGCGCGGAAGGCGATTCCGTCAAGGCGACCGCCATCGGGGCCCTTGAGCGTCACCTTGACGTGGTTCTGTCCCACCAGGCGCACATCGGCGAGCACATGGGCAGGCACGGCGAAGACCGGCTGCGGATGCGCGGCGCCGTAGGGGCCGGCCTTTTCCACCTGGTCGACCAGCGCGATGGTGGCGCCGGAGGCGGCAACGGCGCCGTCGATGCGGAGCCGGTGATTGTCGCGGAGGCTGGCGACGGTTGACCGCGCCGAATCCTCGAAGAAGCCGCGCATGGCGCCGAGTTTCGATTCCTCAACCGTCAGCCCCGCTGCCATGGCATGGCCGCCGCCCTTGACCAGCAACCCGTCTTCCACCGCCTTGCGCACCATGCGGCCGATGTCGAAGCCGGCTATGGAACGACCCGAGCCGGTGCCCTTGCCCTGGCTGTCGAGAGCCACGGCGAAGGCCGGTCGGCGGTAGCGTTCCTTGAGCCGCGAGGCAAGCAGGCCGACAATGCCGGGATGCCAGCCACGCCGGGCGGTAACGATCACCGGGGGGCCCTCGCCCGCACCCATCTCCACGGCCACCTCGGCCTCGGCCTCCTCCAGCATCGCCACCTCGATGGCCTGGCGCTCGCGGTTGAGCTGGTCGAGCCGCTCGGCGATGGCGTCGGCCTCGTCGACCTCGGTCACCGTCAGCAGCCGGCTGCCGAGCGCCGCATCGCTGATGCGACCGCCCGCATTGATGCGCGGACCGATGAGGAAGCCCAGATGGTAGGGGCTGAGCGGGCCGTTGACGCCGGCCTTGCGCACCAGCGCCGCCAGCCCGACATTCTTCATCTGGCGCGCCACCATGAGCCCCTTGACCACGAAGGCGCGGTTGAGACCCTTGAGCGGCACCACGTCGCAGACGGTGGCCAGCGCCACCAGATCGAGCTCGCCCAGCAGATCGAAGCTGCGGACGGTGTCGGGATGGCTCACGCGCAAGAGCCGCAGGCAGCCCGCCACCACCATGAAGACGACGCCGCAGGCGCACAGATGGCCCTGGCCCGACAGATCGTCCTCGCGGTTGGGATTGACCAGCGCGTGGCAGACCGGCAGGTCCGGGCCGACCTGGTGATGGTCGATCACCACCACGTCGACGCCGAGGCGGGCGGCCTCGGCGAGCGACTCATGGCTGGTGGAGCCGCAGTCGACGGTGACGATCAACTGCGCGCCGCGGCCGACGAGATCGGCGATCGCCTGCGGGTTGGGACCGTAGCCCTCGAAGATGCGGTCGGGGATGTAGATCTCGCAGGCGACGCCGAAATGGGCGAGAAAGCGCTGCATCAGCGCCGAGGAGGCGGCGCCGTCGACATCGTAATCGCCGAAGACCGCGACGCGCTGGCCGCGATCGATCGCCGACACGATGCGGGCGGCGGCAAGGTCGCAGTCGGTGAGCCGCGACGGATCGGGCATCAGGTCCTTGATGGTGGGATCGAGAAAGCGCTGCGCCTCGCCCTGGGGCACGTCGCGGCCGGCCAGCACCCGGGCGATGATCTCGGGAATGCCGGTGACCTGCGCCATGGACAGCGCCTTGTTCTCGCCGGCCTGGTCGAGCCGCGACACCCAGGCCTGGCCGGAGAGCGAATTCTCGACCCCGAGAAAGATCTTTTCCGCCGGTTTGCTGTCGCTCATGCTGGGAATGGTTCCGCTGTGCCGTGCGGGCCGAAGACGCCGGCCCCGCTGCGGCGCACCTTGCCCGTTATGGCGTCGGGGAGCAAGGAAGAGGAGCCTCGAACCACGAGGGGCCGGCTTGGGAAGCTGGGGACAGTCGGCTCCGGGCGCTGTCCCTTCCCTCATCCGGGCGCTGCCCCTTCCCTCATCCTGAGGCGCGGCCCTGAGCCTGGCGATGGGTCGACCCGAAGGTCGAGGGAAGGCGGCGATGGCACTGAGCGTCCGCCTTGGCATCAATCGCGGTCTTGCGCCCACCAGCTTGAAGAGCGATCTGCCATCATCTAGTGTGGCAGCGAATTCGGAATTCGCGGAGTTGGTGTGGCGCTGCATCACGCGTCGACAACCTGGCGAAGGAACAGCAGGGGACGCAGGCAGAATGGATACAGCCGAAACAACCGCGGCCAAGAGTTCCGCGCGCCGCCGGGCCGACGAGATCAGGCAGTTCCGCTGCAAGAACCTGATCGCCGTTCTGGAAAATCCGAGCGATATCAAGAATATCGGAACCGTCATCCGCAACGTCAACGCGCTCGGAGTCGAAAAGGCCTATGTGGTCGATCCTCGCCGGTCGCTTCCGGACGACTGGCAGGAGATGCGCGAAAGACGGACGCTGTCCAAGCTCTCCGTCTCGGCGATCAAATGGAGCTTCGTCAAGCGCTTCGACAGCACCGAGGATTGTCTGGCGCATCTGGAGAAGAACGGCTTCGTGTCGATCGTCACATCACCCCACATCAAGGGCAGACACAACGCCGTCCTGCATGAGCCCGATTACACCGTCCACACCAAGCTGGCTGTCTGGTTCGGAAGTGAATCCACAGGCATAAGCGACCTAGCCGTCGACCGCAGCGAGATGTGCGTGAGCATTCCCATGGTCGGGATGATCGAGAGCCTGAATCTGGGCACGACCTCGGGAATTGTCCTCTACGAGATCACCCGGCAGCGACGCGCCTATCAGGAAAAATACACACGCGCCGGAAAACGGCGACCGCGGGCAACTGCGAAGACGAACGACGCGGACAGGCCTGCCTAGAGGGCATCCATGGCATGACGCGCGCCAAAGCGGTTTCACCCTCGCCCTTCGAGGGCCGCATCGCGGCCGCCTAAGGATGGGGGTGAAGGGTGGCGCCGTGTTGGCCGTTTCGCGCCCCCTTCGGCATGGGGTGAAGGCGGGCGTCGTCTTGTCCCCTTATGGTGCCAAATGATTGGAACAACGGACAATTCGCGGGCGTTCCCCCTTCCCTCATCCTGAGGTGCGACCCTGAGCCCCGCGAAGGGTCGCCTCGAAGGGCGAGGGAAGGCCACGGAGCTGCATCTTTGCTTGTACCGCAGAATTCATTCGCGCATTGTCATGAGCATTCCCGGGCCCCAGGAGACGGGCGCAATTGGAAGCGACGGTCTACATACTGCGATGCGCCGACGGCAGCTATTACACCGGCCTGACCCGACAGGACGTTGAGGCGCGCGTCTGGGAGCACAACAACCTGCCGGATGAAAAGAGCTTCACGGCAAGACGGAGACCGGTGTCCCTGGTGTTCACAGAAACCTATGACCGCCTGCTCGACGCCATCGCGCGTGAAAAGCAGATCAAGGGATGGTCCCGCCGCAAGAAGGAAGCCCTGATCGCGCAGGATTACGAAGGGCTGCCTGCACTTTCGCGCCGATCCAAAGTTGAAGACCTCCGGGATTAACCGCTGCGATCAGCGGTTTCACCCTCGCGCTTCGAGGGTGGCTCACGCGGCCGCCTAAGGATGAGGGTGAAGGGAAGCGCCGTGTTGGCAGCTTCGCGGCCTCTTCGGCATAGGAGTTCCCCTTATCGTGCCAAATGATTGGAACAACGGACAATTCGCGGGCGCCGCCCCTTCCCTCATCCTGAGGTGCGACCCTGAGCCCCGCGAAGGGTCGCCTCGAAGGGCGAGGGAAGGCCACGGAGCTCCCGGATCAGATGGAGCTCCCGGATCAGATATTTGCGGCAAGATCAGTGGCTTCACCCTCGCCCTTCGAGGGCCGCTCGCGCGGCCACCTCAGGATGAGGGTGAAGGGACGCGCTGCCGCCGCCACTCCCGGAGGGCGGCGCCGTCCAGTCCCCCAATGGCGCCAAATCATTGGAAGAATGGACAATTCGCGGGCGTTCCCGCTTCCCTCATCCTGAGGTGCGACCCTGAGCGCTGCGAAGGGTCGCCTCGAAGGGCAAGGGAAGGCCACGGAGCTCCCGGATCAGATACTGCGGCAAGATCGGTGGCTTCACCCTCGCCCTTCGAGGGCCGCTTCGCGGCCGCCTCAGGATGAGGGTGAAGGGAGGCGCCGTGTTGGCAGCTTCGCGGCCTCTTCGGCATGGTGGTGAAGGGAGGCGCCGGCTACTCTGGATCAATGTTGGACGTTGTCGCCGTGTCATCAATACCGAGATCGGCAGGACTGCCGGCTTGTTTTCCAGAGCCGGCATCCGGCGCTGCGCTGATGCCCGCCAGCAGCGTCTCGATCCGCGCCAGCCGCTCGTCGATGCGTGCGGTGCTGTCCTCGACCCGGTCGATCTTGCCGAACATCTGCCAGCCGCCGAACAGGAACGCTGCGACGCAGGTGGCGAACACCGCGCCGTAGAGGTTGAGCACGTGGCGGATGCCGGAGATGCCGTGACCGACCTCCCGCAATGTCTTGAAATCATCGGCCACCAGCACCACCCCGTCGATGGAACACGATCATTGCGGACTCGCCATGTCTGACGCATATGCCGCGACACCGCGCAGACCCCGCCGTCGGGAGCAATGATAGGTGCGAGACGTCCGGTGATCAAGAGCCCGTTCCCGCTCCTTCCGAAGCCGGTGGAGGAGCTCCCCCTCACCCGAACTTGTCGAGATCCTGGTGCCGGGCCTTGATCTCGCGCACGGTGCGCGAGGACGAGCGCATGACGATGGTGTGGGTGACGATGGCATCGCGGTTGAAGCGGACGCCGTCGAGCATGTTGCCATCGGTGACCCCGGTGGCCGAAAACAGAACGTCGCCGCGCGCCATGTCTTCCATCTGGTAGATGCGGTTCGGATCCTCGATCCCCATCCGCAGGGCGCGGGCCACCTTTTCGGGCGTATTGAGCTGCAGCCGGCCCTGCATCTGGCCGCCGATGCATCTGAGTGCGGCTGCCGCCAGCACGCCCTCGGGCGCGCCGCCGATGCCGATATAGATGTCGATGCCGGTCTCGTCGGGATTGGTGGTGTGGATGACGCCGGCGACATCGCCGTCGCCGATGAGCCGGATCGCAGCCCCCGTCGCCCGCACCGCCTCGATCAGGCGCGCATGCCGCGGCCGGTCGAGAATGCAGGCGGTGATCTCGCTGACGGCCACGCCCTTGGCGCGGGCGAGTGCCGCGATGTTGTCGGCCGGGCTCATGTCGAGCCGGACGGTGCCCGCCGGATAGCCCGGGCCGATGGCGATCTTCTCCATGTAGACGTCGGGCGCGTAGAGCAGGCTGCCCTTCTCGGCGATGGCGATGACGGCGAGCGAATTGGGCAGGTTCTTGGCGCAGATGGTGGTGCCCTCGAGCGGGTCGAGCGCGATGTCGACATCGGCGCCCTGACCGGTGCCCACCTCCTCGCCGATATAGAGCATCGGCGCCTCGTCGCGCTCGCCCTCGCCGATGACCACGGTGCCGGCGATCGGCAGCCGATTGAGCTCGGCGCGCATGGCGTCCACCGCCACCTGGTCGGCGGCCTTCTCGTCGCCGCGACCCCTCAGCCGGGCCGCCGCCACCGCCGCGCGCTCGGTCACCCGGGCGATCTCAAGCGTGAGGATGCGGTCGAGACCGTTGCCGGTGGTGCTGGTTACGTCTGCCTGCCTGTCAGCCATGCGCTGCTCCCGATCTGTCGTTCGAGGCTGCTCTTACAGCGGCGAGAGCTACCAAGGCAATGCGAAACTGGCGTGAAAACCGCTGTTTTCCCTGCAGTTTTGGCGAAATTTCGACTAAATCGATTGTAGAATCATCAGGGCCCGCATGCTGCGATGCACCCTCCGCCGCCATGCGAGGCGCCGCGGCCCGCCAGCGAGCGGACCCGCCGCCTTTCAGCCGGCGGCGGTGCGCTCGATGCGGATCACCTGCGGCGCGCCCGCAAGGTATCCCTCGCCGCGAATGCCGTCGACGGCATTGCGAACGGATGCCTCGGTGGTGGCGTGGGTGACGAGGATGACCGTCTGCCCCGACCTGGCGGCAGCCGGCTGTCCGCGCTGGACGATGGATTCCAGCGAGATGCCGTTCTTCGCCATCTCGGTGGCGATGGAGGCGAAAACGCCGGTGCGGTCCTCGACGCGCAGCGAGATGAAGTAGCCGCCCTGGTGGCTCTGCATTTCCGCCTGGCGGTAGGGTTCGAGGCTTGCGGCCGGACGGCCGAGCGCCGGGCCGTGCTGGTGGCCCGGGCGGCTCTTGGCGATGTCGGCGATGTCGCCGAGCACGGCCGAGGCGGTGGCGTCGCCGCCCGCGCCGGGACCGGAGAGCATCAGCTCGCCCAGGATGTCGGCCTCGATCGTCACGGCGTTGGTGACGCCGTCGACCTGGGCGATCATCGAGTCCTTCGGCACCATGGTCGGGTGCACCCGCTGCTCGATGCCGGTCTCGGTGCGCTGGGCGACGCCGAGGAGCTTGATGCGGTAGCCGAGCTCGTCGGCGGCATGGATGTCGTCGATGGTGATGTTGGTGATGCCCTCGATATAGACCTCGTCGCAGGCGATCTTGGTGCCGAAGGCGAGGCTGGTCAGAATCGCCAGCTTGTGGGCGGTGTCGTTGCCCTCGATGTCGAAGGCCGGATCGGCCTCGGCATAGCCCAGCCGCTGGGCTTCGGCGAGACAATCGGCAAAGCCCATGTTCTCGCGCTGCATGCGGGTGAGGATGTAGTTGCAGGTGCCGTTGAGGATGCCGTAGACGCGGCTGATCGAATTGCCGGTCAGCGACTCGCGCATCGCCTTGATCACCGGGATGCCGCCGGCCACCGCCGCCTCGAAGTTGAGCAGCACGCCGTGCTCCTCGGCGATCGTCGCCAGGTCCACGCCATGGCGGGCGAGCAGCGCCTTGTTGGCGGTGACCACGTGCACGCCGCGGCCGAGCGCCGTGCGCACCGTCGACAGCGCCGGATCGGAATCGCCGCCCATCAGCTCGACCAGCACATCGATCTCGCCCGAGCGCGCCAGCTCGACCGGATCGTCGAACCAGGTGACGCCCGACAGGTCGATGCCGCGGTCGCGGCCGCGATCGCGGGCAGAGACGGCGACGATGCGGATTTCACGGCCGCAGATCTGGGTGAGCATGGTGTGGCGGGCCGTGATGGCCGAAAACAGCGCCGCACCCACGGTGCCAAGACCGGCAATGCCGATTCTGAGGGCCTCAGTCATGTCTGTGTCACCCGAAGATTGGCGTCCGGCGCGAGAGCCGCGGACAGCAGGAAGCGATGGCGCGGTTTAAAACGCCCCGCCGCCAAGGTCAACGGCCCGCCGCGCCGACTTGCCGCGTGCGGGCCGATGGCGGAGGAGAGGTCGGCCCGGCCTCAGCGGCGCGCCGACAGCGACACCACATTGGCGGCGTCGCCGGTGCCTGTGGTGGCAAGGAACTTCTTGATCGAGCGCGCCGCCTGGCGGATGCGGTGCTCGTTCTCGACCAGCGCGATGCGCACGTGATAATCGCCCTGCTCGCCAAAACCGATCCCCGGGGCAACCGCCACGTCGGCCTTCTCGATCAGCAGCTTGGAGAATTCCAGCGAGCCCATGTCCCGGAACTGCGGCGGGATCGGCGCCCAGGCGAACATCGTCGCCGGCGGCGGCGGCACGTCCCAACCGGCCTTGCCGAAGCTGTCGACGAGCACGTCGCGACGCTTCTTGTAGATCGAACGCACCTCGGCGATGTCGGAGCCGTCGCCGTTCAGCGCCGCGGTCGCCGCCACCTGGATCGGCGTGAAGGCGCCGTAGTCGAGATAGGACTTGACCCGCGTCAGCGCCGAGATCAGCCGTTCGTTGCCGACGGCAAAGCCCATGCGCCAGCCCGGCATCGAGAAGGTTTTCGACATCGAGGTGAACTCGACGCAGATGTCCTTGGCGCCCGGCACCTGCAGCACCGACGGCGGCGGCGTGCCGTCGAAGTAGATTTCCGAATACGCCAGATCCGACAGCACGATCAGATCATGCTTCTTGGCGAAGGCGATGACGTCCTTGTAGAACTCGTAGGAGGCAACATAGGAGGTCGGGTTCGACGGGTAGTTGAGAATGAGCGCGATGGGCTTGGGGATCGAGTGCTTCACGGAGCGCTCGAGCGGCGCGAAGAAGCTCGCATCCGGCACCACGTCGAGCGAGCGGATGACTCCGCCCGACATGATGAAGCCGAAGGCATGGATCGGATAGGTCGGGTTCGGGCACAGGATGACGTCGCCGGGCGCGGTGATCGCCTGCGCCATGTTGGCAAAGCCCTCCTTGGAGCCGAGCGTGGCGATCACTTCGGTGTTCGGATCGAGCTTGACCCCGAATCGGCGCTCGTAATAGGCCGCCTGGGCCCGGCGCAGGCCGGGAATGCCGCGCGAAGTGGAATAGCGGTGGGTGCGCGGGTCGCGGACCGCCTCGCAGAGCTTGTCGACGATCGCCTGCGGCGTGGGCAGGTCGGGATTGCCCATGCCGAGATCGATGATGTCGGCGCCGCCGGCGCGCGCCGTGGCCTTGAGGCGGTTGACCTGCTCGAAGACGTAAGGCGGCAGGCGGCGGACCTTGTGAAACTCTTCCATGACCATCCCCAGAATTGCAGGCCCATCGGCCAAGACCCGGATTTCATCGGTTTGCGTCCAAATCAAGCCGGACGCAAGCGCTATTTGACGATCTCCGCCTCCGCCTCGGCGGCATGGGTGGCGGCGACCTTGCGCAGATAGGCGCGCCGCTCCGCATAGGTCATCTGCGCGGAGGGCGTGCCCGCGCGGGCGCGCAGCAGATCAGCCATCTGCTTCTCTGCAGCCCGTTTCTCGGCGTCGCTCAACTGGGAATTGGCCGACTGCAGCGCCTCGAACCGCGGGAACTCGCCGGTTCTGCTGGCGCCTGTTGCAACGAAATCCCGTGTCTCTGGAATCGGCCGGGCGCTCGGCAGCACCGTCGGCAGCCCCATCCGGGTCGCAGCCGACGGCGCCGGCTCGACCGCCGCGGTTCCCGCATCCGCCGGAGCGGTCGCCGCCAGTTGCGCCCGGGTCGGGGCGGCATCTTCCAATGACGCAGTCTGGCAGCCGGCCGCGGACATCACCACGCCACAAAACAGGCCGACAAGAGAGGCTCGACATATGAGGGTCATCGCAGCGGTTTTCCGATCTCGATCCATTGACGGTCATGACAGCCGCCGCAAAAGGCCCTATCACAGAGTTGCGGGCTTGCCGAAGGTCAATCATGATTGTCTGGCAGTCCATCCAAGCCGTTTTAAGGCAAACTGCCAGCCGGACACAACAGCCGGCATCCGGGGAGAGGTATCGATGACCGACAAGGACAAGGCGAAACCGGAAGACGCGACGGTCTCTCCCGCCGAGGCCTATGTCGTCAAGGATCCCGAGGCCATGGCCCGCAACATCGCGCGCATGCTCGAAGAGCTCGGAAAGGCCGCCTCGGCATGGGTGGAGCCGCGCGAACGAGGCGAGATCAGCGACACCATGTCCGAGCCGATGGCCGACATGGTCAAGACCTTCTCGAAGGTCGGCGAATACTGGCTCTCCGACCCCAAGCGCGCCATCGAGGCGCAGACCAGCCTGTTGTCGGGCTATTTCGATCTCTGGTCGAAATCGATGCACAAGCTTGCCGGCGATCAGGCCGACACCCCCGCCGCGCCACCGCCCAGGCCCGCGGACAAGCGATTCGCCGATCCGGAATGGGAGACCAATCCGTTCTTCGACCTGCTCAAGAACACCTATCTCGTCACCTCGCAATGGGCCAACAAGCTTGTCACCGACAGCCAGGGTCTCGACGCGCACACCCGCCACAAGGCCGAGTTCTACGTCAAGCAGATTACCAGCGCGCTGTCGCCCGCCAATTTCCTGATCACCAACCCGGAGCTCTACAAGGAAACCGTCGCGTCCAACGGCGAAAACCTGGTTCGCGGCATGCACATGCTGGCCGAGGACATTGAGGCCGGCCACGGCGAACTCAAGCTGCGCCAGTCGGACCTGTCCAAGTTCAAGGTCGGCGAAAACATCGCCATGACGCCCGGCAAGGTGATTGCACAGGACGACATCTGCCAGATCATCCAGTATGCGCCGGCCACCGACAAGGTGCTCAAGCGGCCGCTGATGATCGTGCCGCCATGGATCAACAAGTTCTACATCCTCGATCTCAACCCGCAGAAATCGTTCATCCGCTGGGCCGTCGAGCAGGGCCACACGGTGTTCGTCATCTCCTGGGTCAATCCCGACAGGCGCCACGCGAAAAAGGACTGGGAGGCCTATGCGCGCGAAGGCATCGGCTTTGCGCTCGACACCATCGAGACGGTGACCGGCGAAAAGAAGGTCAACGCCATCGGCTATTGCGTCGGCGGCACGCTGCTGGCCGCCACGCTGGCGCTGCACGCCCAGGAGAAGGACCGCCGCATTGCCTCGGTGACCTTCTTCACAACCCAGACCGACTTCACCCATGCCGGCGATCTCAAGGTCTTTGCCGACGAGGCCCAGATCGGCTCGATCGAGGCGGCGATGGAGAAGAACGGCTATCTCGACGGCTCGAAGATGGCGACAGCCTTCAACATGCTGCGCGCCTCCGACCTGATCTGGCCCTTCGTCGTCAACAACTACCTCAAGGGCAAGGACCCGATGCCCTTCGACCTGTTGTACTGGAACTCCGACGCCACGCGGATGCCTGCGGCCAACCATTCCTACTATCTGCGCAACTGCTATCTCGAGAACAACCTCTCGCATGACCGCATGCAGCTCGCCGGCCATACGCTGCATCTGAAGGACATCAAGATCCCGGCCTACAATCTCGCCGCACGCGAGGACCACATCGCACCCGCCCGCTCGGCCTATATCGGTGGCCGGATGCTTGGCGGACCCGTGACCTATGTGATGGCCGGCTCAGGCCACATCGCCGGCGTCGTCAATCCGCCGGCGGCGGGCAAGTACCAGTTCTGGAGCGACGGCCCGGCGGACGGCGATTTCGACAAATGGGTGGACGGCGCCAAAGAAACGCCCGGCTCCTGGTGGCCGCACTGGCACGCCTGGGTGAGCGACCTGGCAGGCAGCAAGGTCCCTGTCCGCGAACCCGGCGGCGGCAGGCTCGAGCCGATCGAGGATGCTCCCGGCTCCTATGTCCAGGTCAAGGTGTAGGCCGCCCGCAGCCCCTGATGGGGCTGCGGAGCCCGGCCATCCAGGCTCCGCGACGGCTTGCCTCAGTCCGGCAGGATCCGCACCGCGCCCTTGTCGGCGGATGAAGCAAAGGCCGCATAGGCTTTGAGCGCCGTGGTCACATTGCGCCGGCGCGGAGCGGCCGGTTTCCAGCCAAGCGTGTCCTGCTCGGTGCGCCGCACCGCCAGCTCCTCCTCGGACACCGCCAGGTGGATCGTCCGGTTGGGAATGTCGATCTCGATGATGTCGCCGTTGCAGACGAGACCGATGGTGCCGCCCTGCGCCGCTTCCGGCGAGGCGTGGCCGATCGACAGGCCAGAGGTGCCGCCCGAGAAGCGGCCGTCGGTGATCAGCGCGCAGGCCTTGCCGAGCCCCATCGACTTGAGATAGCTCGTCGGATAGAGCATTTCCTGCATGCCCGGGCCGCCCTTGGGGCCCTCGTAGCGGATCACCACCACGTCGCCCTCGCCCACTTCCTTGCCGAGAATGCCCTTGACCGCCGCGTCCTGGCTCTCGAACACCACCGCCGGGCCCGAGAACTTCAGGATCGATTCATCGACTCCCGCGGTTTTGACGATGCAGCCGTCGAGCGCGATGTTGCCCTTGAGCACGGCCAGTCCGCCGTCCTTGGAGAAGGGATGCTCGACCGAGCGGATCACGCCGCTCTCGCGGTCGAGATCGAGCTCTTCCCAGCGCGCCGACTGGCTGAAAGCCGTCTGCGTCGGAACGCCGCCCGGTGCCGCCTTGAAGAAATCGCGGACGCTGTCGCTCCGGGTGCGGTCGGTGGCCCAATGGTCGATCGCGGCGCCCAAGGTCGGCATGTGCACCGTGGGCGTGTCGCGAAAAATCAGCCCGCCGGCATCGAGCTGGCCGAGAATCGCCATGATGCCGCCGGCGCGGTGGACGTCCTCCATGTGCACGTCCTGCTTGGCCGGCGCCACTTTCGACAGGCACGGCACCTTGCGCGACAGCGCGTCGATGTCGTCGAGGGTGAAATCGATCCCGCCCTCATAGGCCGCGGCGATGATGTGCAGCACGGTGTTGGTGGAACCGCCCATGGCGATGTCGAGCGACATGGCGTTCTCGAACGCCCGCTTGTTGGCGACATTGCGCGGCAGCACCGACGTGTCGTTCTGCTCGTAATAGCGCTTGGCGATGTCGACGATGAGATGACCGGCGTCAAGGAACAACCGCTTGCGGTCGGAGTGCGTGGCAAGCACCGAGCCGTTGCCCGGCAGCGACAGGCCGAGCGCCTCGGTCAGGCAGTTCATCGAATTGGCGGTGAACATGCCCGAGCAGGAGCCGCAGGTCGGGCAGGCGGAGCGCTCGATGGCGTCGACATCGGCATCGGACACGCTGTCGTCGGCGGCCACGACCATGGCGTCGACCAGGTCGAGCGCCTTGGTCTTGCCGTTGAGCACCACCTTGCCCGCCTCCATCGGACCGCCGGAGACGAAGACCGACGGAATGTTGAGCCGCATGGCGGCATTGAGCATGCCGGGGGTGATCTTGTCGCAGTTGGAAATGCAGACCATGGCGTCGGCGCAATGGGCGTTGACCATGTACTCGACCGAGTCGGCGATGATCTCGCGCGAGGGCAGCGAGTAGAGCATGCCGTCATGGCCCATGGCGATTCCGTCATCGACGGCGATGGTGTTGAACTCCTTGGCGATGCCGCCGGCCTTCTCGATCTCGCGCGCCACCAGCTGGCCCAGGTCCTTGAGATGCACGTGTCCGGGCACGAACTGGGTGAAGGAATTGACCACGGCGATGATCGGCTTGCCGAAGTCGCCGTCCTTGACGCCGGTTGCCCGCCAGAGGCTGCGGGCGCCGGCCATGTTGCGG
The DNA here is from genome assembly GCF_003182275.1 of Hoeflea marina. GTDB lineage: Bacteria > Pseudomonadota > Alphaproteobacteria > Rhizobiales > Rhizobiaceae > Hoeflea > Hoeflea marina. Next base: position 449,789 of record NZ_QGTR01000001.1, on the reverse strand, counting down.
CCATGGGTGGTTGTCTTTGAACGATAATCTGGCATGGGGCTGTCGACTTTCACTGGCATGTCGCTCTGAACGGAGCGGGATCACGGGGCATGAGTAAACATTCGCACTGCCCGATACCATAGCGGGCAGCGCGGCGGGAACCCATTCCTGAGCAATTTCGCCCCAATGTCCAGCCATCGGCGGCCGAAAGCACATCGCGTGAATTCGGATTCACGCGATGTGCTTTAGCTTTTGTGATCATACATGTCGTGATCCCGAAACCGCTGCCCGATTCGGGGGGAGACGGCCTGCATGCCGTCTGCATCCCGCGCTCAGGCGGCATCCCTCGGGCCCGAAACGGCGGCGACCGTCCCCCGGGCCAGCCACGCGGCGCAGTCCGGCCCCAGCTCGGCCAGCGCCCGTTCCTCGTAGGCGCGGCTTTCCGATGCGCTGAGCACGTCGTGCCAGCGCCCGTTGACGCCCTTGTGGATAAAGGTCTGCGCGCCGCCGTCCCAGAACGCACCGCCGAGCGGCACGCTCTTCGTCGCATTGGCCTTCATGTAGTCGAAGCTGCAATGCCTGAGGATCGCCGGCCAGGTCACCTCGTCGATGGCAATGCCGAGAAACCCGGCGATGCGCCGGATCTCGCCCGGCATGTCGGCCTTGAGGTCGGCGAAATGCAGAAGCATCACGTTCGGCAGATGCCGGATCTGCCACCAGGTGCGGATGTTTTCCCAGAACGACCAGAACGGGTAGCCGTCGCCGTCGAGCCATTCCCGGAAATACTGCCGCACCGAAGCCGGCGGCGGCGCAATCGGCGGGCCGACCAGACCGGGCGAATCGTTGACCGCCGCATACCAGGCCGCGTTGGCGTTGGCATGGTGGTTGAACAGCGAAAACAGCACGTCGCGGCCGTCGCGGGCGATGTAGATGTATTTCGCCCGCGGCGAGAAGACGAGCGCATCGACCGGCAGATGGGTCTTGATGAAGCGCCGGTGGGTCTGCGCCTCGACGGCCGGCAGCTTGATGTGCTTGGGCGGCACCCGCAGGTCGAGCCAGGGCGACATCTCGGCCACCTCCAGGTCCTCGGCGCCGTTGAAGATGAGCTGCGCGATGATCTGCTGCGTCCAGGTGGTCCCGGACTTGGCATAGGTGCCGATGACGATGTCGTCGTCCCGGAAGGTGAAATCGTTCCAGATGGTGGAATCGAAATGGTGGCTGTGCAATTCGCGCGTCTTGCGCGGCCGGGGGGTGGTGATCGCGGTCATGCTGGTCTCCTCATGGGGTGGGGTTGATGTCGGGAAATTGGCGCCTGTCGGCGGGGCGGACATCCGTCCCGCCGCCGGGCGATGCTTGGGTGTTGTCAGCGGTGCTCAGCCGGCGAGCCGGCTTGCCGCTTCCGCCCGCACGGCGGTCGGCCGGTCGAAGCGGCTTTCGGGGTCGTGGCGGCGCTGCAGCTGGCCAAGCCGGGCCCAGGCATCGGGCGCGAAGCAGTCGCGGGTCCGCTCGGGCCTTTCGAGGTCGGCCTCGCCGATGTAGTGGCCGAGCGAAACCGGAGCCAGCCGTTCGCTCGTCTCGCGCAGCCAGCCCATGTTCACCGCATCCCCGGATGCGTCCGACCAGGCCGCATAGAGTGCCGAGAACACCGGTGCGGCCATCGAGAAGGCGGCATCCGGCATCGGACCCGGCGGCGGCGGCAGCACCACGCCGAGCGCGAAGCACTGCGGCGTCGGCGCCGAAGCCACTGCCTCGGCCAGCCCCGACATCAGCGCCGGACCATCGGCGGACCAGTGGGTGTCGGCGGCAAACCGCAGCCCTTCCGGGAAAAACTGGCCCATGATCTGGTAGAGCGTGTCGAAGGGCGTCGCCATGGCCGGCTGCGCGAACAGCGGTTCCCGCGGCGCAAGCGCTGCGACACTCGCCAACACGGCGTCGGCCTCCGCCTCGTTGTCGGCGAACACCGTCGCCACGCCGGAGACCACCTTGGCGACCTTGCCGTCGAGCGGCGGCGGCGCGGCCGTCATCACCGCGGTGAACTCCAGGATGCTGGGCGCCGTGGCCATGGTGGCGGTCATCCAGCGCTCGACCTCGTCCGTCCGATCGATCGGATAGGCCCAGACGGCGGTGCGGATGGCGCGCGGCAGCGTGTACAGACGCACCCGGTAACGGGTGACGATGCCGAAGAACTCCGGTCCCGCGCCGCGCGCGGCCCAGAAGATGTCGGCGTTCTCGGATTCGCTGGCGGTGACCAGCGAACCGTCGGCAAGCACCACCTCGACCTCGAGCACATTGTGGCAGGCAAGGCCCACCGCGCCGGAATTCCAGCCGAATCCGCCGCCCAGCATGTAGCCGCTGACGGCGACGCTGGCGCAATGACCGACGGGAAATGCAAGGCCGAGCTCCGCCAGCTGGGCTGCGAGTTCGCCATTGGTGATGCCGGGCCCGATGACCGCAGTCATCGCATCCGCGTCGACCGTCACCCGGTTGATCCGCGACAGATCGACAAGCACACCGTCCTGCATCGACAGGAGCGCGAAGTGGTGGCCGCTGCCGCGCGCAGAAACCGTCAATCCGTTGGCGGCGGCATAGCGCACCGCCGCCTGCACGTCGGCGGCGCATTCGGCGCGAACCACGGTTCGCGGCGTCTTCGCGCTCTTGCGGCCGTTCCAGATCAGTGCGTCCTTCAGGGCGCGATAGTCGCGATCGGTCTGGGAGATAACAGCTCCCCTGACCTGTCGCTCAAGCATCTCGATGTTCATTTCAAGGTCCTTTCAGAGGTTTGATTCCGTCGCCATGCGTCGAGCACGGCGGAATTGCGGAGGAACGGGTTCAGTGGGTGTGGTGCGCATGCGCGCAGGTCACCGTGGGGTTGAACGGCATCAGGTCGCCGGCCGGGTTCTTGCGGAGCCAGACATGGTGGTCGAAATGCGGCTCGAAGCCATGCGCCTCGTCACCCTGCGTCGCCGGATCGTCGGCCATGTGATCCCAGTCGCGGCCGACAAGCTTCGGCGGCCCGTCATGGCCGGCAGCAAGCCAGGCCTTCTCGAAGACCAGGTTCTCCACGCCCACCAGTTCGAGCGAGCCGTCGGCCTGCGGTTCGTAGAGCAGGATGGCGGGCTCGCGGAAATCGGTGTGAATGCCGTGGCCGTCAACGCGCGGCGTGTCGGTGGTGACGCCGAGCCGGGCCATGTTCATGTAGTGGATGCCCATGGCGCCGACTTCAGCCGGCAGCCCGGCCATGGCCGCATCGACGCAATGGCCCGACGGATCGGGAATGAAGCCCTCGGCGAGCGCCACATTGACATCGGCATAGCGCGCAGCGGCGGCACGGATCGCGTCCACCGCCTTGGCCACGTCGTGATGGCCTTCATGGGCGCCGGCCGTGGAAAGACCCACGATTGTGGCGACCATCAGTGCAGCGATAAGCGGCACAGACGCCGTGCAAGGATTGGTGTTCATGATGATCTCCCTGTGCTGGTGCAGCCCCTGCTGCATCGATCCGCCACCGGGGCGGCACGGCATGGAGATACGGGATCACCCTCCCGGGCGCTTGCTAAAACACCCTCCAAGGTTTCTTAAAATATTGCTATTCAACCAGGATGACGGTCTGGTCGGGGCAGCCGGCGCATCACTGCAGCAGGCCGCGGGAAGGCCTTCGGGTCAGGCCTCTTCGAGCTGCAGCGTTGCATCGGTCGCCAGCCGGAAGCGGCCGCGCCCGGCCTTGCAGATCTGGATGCAGGCGCCGCGTTCGCTAAGCCTTCGCTGCAGCAGCAGCAGCCGCGCCTCGAGATTGTCGATGTAGTCGGGCAGCCTGAGCGCCTTGTCGAGCCGCAGCTCGCGGTTGGAAAATTCGGTCCGCCCTTCGGCGTGATACACGCTAACCAGCCTCCAGAAGATGGCGCCCGCCACCCCCTTGATCAGATAGGCCTGATCAAGGAAGACGCTGTTGTCGTGCGGATAATGGCGCACACGGACGACGGCGTCTCCGGCGGCCACCCGCCGCCGCTGCACAGCCGGCGGCGCAACCGGCCGGTCGTCCTGCTGTACCATCAGGATGCGCAATCCGAGATCACCCGTGACCAGCGCCAGCCCGTCCTCGTCGTCATAGCCGAAGCGGTTGGGTTCGAGCGCTTCGGCAAACAGCACGCCGATGGTCTTGCCGAGCGGCCGGATCGGCAGCGCGATCTGGCTCAGCGGCGCGGCCAGCCCCGGATAGGGAATGCTTGCCGCCGCCCAGTGCAGCCCCTGGCGCTCGGCGCTGTCGCGGATGGCCGCGCTGTAGGAATATTCGCCCGCCAGATGCCCGATCCGGATCGGCACTCCCTCGTTGGCCGCCACCCCGATCACCCCCTGCCAGGGCGCGATTTCCGATCCGATGCCGCTTGTGGGATAGCCGCGCGAAGCGACGGTGAACAGCCGGCCATCGGTGCCATCGGCAATCAGCACCATGGCGTGGTGGATGCCGAGATGGGTGTCGAGCGCGTCGAGCAGCCGGTCGAACAGATCGCCGAGATCGGTGGCCAGCGCCAGTTCCTGGGTGACGCGGCGGGCCGAGGACAACGGGTTGCGGACCGCCGGGTCGGGGATCAGCACCGACTGCAACGGGGTGATCGAGCGCACCCGGTAGATGTCGGCGCCCAGGAGCTTGAAGACGCCCTGCATGCCGAAATAGGAGGCGATGCCGGCGAGCTTGGCGCGCATCGCCTCGAACACCGGCCCGGTCTCCCGGGTCTCGAGATAGTCGAGATCAAGCCGGTACTGCGCGTTGGTGTCCGGATCGACGACAATCACCGAGGCCTTGCGCGTCGCCAGCACGTTGCGGCGGGTCTTGTTGAAGAACTGGTAGGACAGCGCCACGTGCCCGGAGTCGATATACTGCACCTGTGAAATCTCCGAGGCGTTGGGCAGGCCGTCGTCGTCGCAGGTCGCCATGAAGGAGGGGATGATGCCCTCGAGGCAGTTGCGGATTCGGTCAAGCGTCGGAACGGTCATCGCGCGCGTCATCCATGGCGACGCGGGTGCCCGCGCCCGGTCCCGGGGTCTGGGTGAAGGCCTGGTCGGGGGTATACTGGATCGCCACCAGTTCGGCGGGCTCGTAGCTGCAATAGGCGGCGGCGAAGGCATCGCCCAGTTCCAGGTCGATGATCATGTCCCGGAAGGCGCGGGCCTGCCGGGTGGCGGCGCGCAGATCCTCGGGCTGCACGGCGCCGATGACGGCATCGAGCCCCTTGAGCTGGATCGACCTGTGGTCGCTGATCCTGGTGAAGGTGGCGGCGATGCGGCTGTCCCGGGTCAGCGCCATCAATGCGTCGTCATTGGGCTTGCGCAGCACCAGCAGCCGGACCTGCCGGTTGTCGACGATCCGGCAGGCGAGGCCCAGACCGGCGATCGGGGCGCCGTCGAGCCCCCTCACCCCGAAGATGATGCTCGCCCCGACCTGGCAGAGCGCCACCACGTCCGCGGCAAGCTGGTGCTCCGCCTCTCCGCGATACGGGTGCGCGACAATATCCTGGTCAGGCGTAAAGGGCTTCTCGAAGCGCGACATCGTGAAATGGAACACCAGGGGCCGAGTGGTCAGACAGCGGCAAAACGATAACACGAATCCGACGCGGGGAAAACGACCGCGATGGAACGCCCGGAAAGCTTGCGGCGCGAACATCCCTCGCATCAGGGCGCGGACCGCCGGTTTGCCGGACTCCGCGAAGCCTGCTAATCGGCATCCATGAAATATGCCCAGCCGCTCAAGCCCGCAACGCTGATCCGCCGCTACAAGCGCTTCCTGTTCGACGCCGAGCTCGACAGCGGGGAGATCATCACCGGCTCCTGCCCCAACACCGGCTCGATGCTCGGCCTGTCCGAGCCCGGCTCGCGGGTTCATGTGCAGCTGCATGACTCGCTCACGCGCAAATACAAGCACAGCCTGGAGCTGGTCGAGGCCGACGGCACCCTGGTCGGCATCAACACCGGCCGTCCCAATGCGCTGGTCGAGGAGGCGATCCTGTCCGGCCTCATCCCGAGCCTCGCGGGTTACGAGACCCTCAGGCGCGAGCAGAACTACGGTGTCAGGTCGCGCATCGACCTGCAACTCGACGATCCGGTCCGCGGCCGCGCCTATGTCGAGGTCAAGAACGTGCATTTCCGCCGTCAACCCGGACTTGTGGAATTTCCCGATACGGTGACCGCCCGCGGCGCCAGGCATCTCGAGGAACTGGGCGCCATGGCCGAGGCTGGCCACCGCGCAGTGATGGTCTATCTGATCCAGCGCGGGGACTGCGAGCGGCTGTCGATCTGCGGCGATCTTGATCCGGCCTACGCATTAGCCTATGTGCGTGCCATGAAACGCGGGGTTGAAGCCCTCGCCGTCCGGTGCAAGATCAGCCTCAACGAAATTGCGCCGGACTCTCTGGTTCCCATTGAGGAACTGCCCGCCTCAAGCATATGATGAGCCGCCCGCCGATGCGGGTGCCGCCAGACAATCGAAACGAGCCAGACCATGGTCACCTATATCGACGCCGCATCCGCACCGCTGAAGAACACAGGCCAGATCCGCCTCTACGGCCCAGACGACTTCGAGGGCATGCGCAAGGCGTGCCAGCTGACGGCGCGCTGCCTGGACGCGCTGGTGCCGATCGTCCAGCCGGGCGTGACCACCAACGCCATCGACCGGTTCGTGTTCGAATTCGGCATGGACAACGGCGCCCTGCCCGCCACGCTCAATTACCGCGGCTACACCAAATCCTGCTGCACCTCGATCAACCATGTGGTCTGCCACGGTATCCCCAACGACAAGCCGTTGCGCGAGGGCGAGATCGTCAACATCGACGTCACCTACGTGCTCGACGGCTGGCATGGCGATTCCAGCCGCATGTATCCGGTGGGCGAGATCAAGCGCGCCGCCGAGCGGCTGATGGAAATCACCCATGCGACACTGATGCTCGGCATCCGGGCGGTCAAGCCGGGCGCGCGCATCGGCGCCATCGGCGACGCCATCCAGTCCTTCGCCGAGGCCGAGCGCTGCTCGGTGGTGCGCGATTTCTGCGGCCACGGGCTCGGCCGGCTGTTCCATGACGCGCCCAACATCGTCCATTACGGCCGGCCCGAGGACGGTCCGGAAATGCGCGAGGGCATGATCTTCACCATCGAGCCGATGATCAATCTCGGCCGTCCGCATGTGAAGGTGCTGTCCGACGGCTGGACCGCGGTCACCCGCGACCGCTCGCTGTCGGCCCAGTACGAGCACACGGTCGGCGTGACCCGCGACGGCTGCGAGATCTTCACCCTGTCGCCCGCGGGCCTCGACCGCCCCGGCCTGCCCCCGGCCCCGTGAGCGGCCGCGTGATCGGCATCCGCAGATGAGCTCCACCCCCCGCTCCGGTTTCCCAGACGAGGAAAGCGACACGGGCTTGCCCGACGAGCGGGATTTCTTTTCGGATCAGGCGCCGGCAAAGGGCAGGACCCGCGCCGAGCCGGAGCAGACGAACTCCGGCGCCGAGCATTATCACGGTCACCGCGAGCGGCTGCGCGCGCGGTTTCGCGACGGTGGCGACGCGGCGCTGGCCGACTACGAGCTGCTCGAACTGCTGCTCTTCCGGCTGATTCCGCGCCGCGACACCAAGCCGATCGCCAAGGCGCTGATCGCCCGCTTCGGCTCGCTGTCGGAGGTGATCGGCGCGCCCGTCCACCTGCTCACCGAGGTTAGCGGCGTCGGCGGGAATGTCGCCACCGATCTCAAGTTGATCGCGGCGATCGCCCACCGCATGCTCAGGGGCGATCTCAGGGGCCGCCAGGTGCTCGGCTCCTGGTCGTCGGTCATCGACTACTGCCGCGCGGCGATGGCGTTTGAGGCGCGTGAGCAGTTCCGGATACTGTTTCTCGACAAGAAGAACGCGCTGATTGCCGACGAGGTGCAGCAGACCGGCACCGTCGACCACACCCCGGTCTATCCGCGCGAGGTGGTCAGGCGGGCGCTGGAACTCTCGGCCACGGCCGTCATCCTGGTCCACAACCACCCCTCCGGGGACCCCTCGCCGTCCCGCGCCGACATCGAGATGACGCGGCTGATCATCGACACGGCCAAGCCGCTCGGCATCACCGTGCACGACCACATCATCATCGGCCGCGACGGCCATGCCAGCCTGAAGGGGCTGAAGCTGATCTGACGGGAGGAGCGGTTCGACCGGCGCCCTGACGTGACCCCGCTGCTCTCCCCCATCAGCCCTGGCGTTATTGCGATTGCGACGCAATTGGAGTATGGGTTGCGCCATGTTTCGGCATCGGGGGATCGCCGTGAAATGCCGGCGAACGGACCGATCAGATGACCAATTCTGCCAACAGCGACATTGCCAGGCTCTGCAAGGAGCACGGGCTGCGGCTGACCGGAGCCCGCAAGATCATCATGCAGGTGCTGCTCAAGTCCAACGACCATCCCGACGCGGTTGAACTGCACCGGCGGGTGAGCAAGATCGATTCCCGCGTGGCCATCGCCACCGTCTACCGCACGCTCAACATGCTGCGCGACAAGGGCGTGCTCGAGCGCCACACCTTCGCCGACGGCCGCGCCCGCTACGAGACGACGGACAACGAGCATCATGACCACCTGATCAATGTCGAAACCGGCGACGTGGTCGAATTCCGCTCCGACGAGATCGAGCGGCTGCAGGAGGAGATCGCCCGCGCCCACGGCTTCGAGATCGTCAACCACCGGCTCGAGATCTATGTCAGGCCGCTTGAGAAGCCGCAGCGGCGCGCCGGCCGCGCCAAGGCCTGACCGAGCGGCTGATCGCCGCTGACCGGCCGCGGGCGCTTGCCCCGAACGGCTGGTGGCGCCGCACCGCCGAAAGGCCGGCGCATTCCGATCAGACCGCCTCGGGGGTTTCGACCCGCGCCGCCTTTCGCGTGACATGGATGAAGGCCAGCACGAAGACGATGGACATGAGCAGCACGATCGTCGGCGCCGGCGCGCTGTCGATGAAGAACGACAGATAGACGCCGAGGAACGAACCGACGACGGCGATGGCGACGGCGGTGGCGAGCATGGTGCGGAACCTGCGCGTGAGCAGGAACGCGATGGCCCCCGGGGCGATCAGCATGGCGATGGCCAGGATGATGCCGACGGCCTGCAACGCGCCGACGATGGTGAGCGATATCATGCACAGCAGTCCGTAATGCAGCGCCCTCACCGGCAGGCCGAGCACCCTCGCCTGCGCCGGATCGAAAGCGTGCAGCAAAAAATCCTTCCACTTGACGGCGATGACGCCGGCTGTGACGACGGCGATCAGCGCCGACTGGGCGATGTCGGCCCATGAGACGCCGAGCATGTCGCCGAACAGGATATGGTCGAGATGAACCTCGGACTGGATGTTGACGAAGAGCACCAGGCCGAAGCCGAACATGCCGGAGAAGACGATGCCCATCACCGTGTCCTGCTTGATGCGGCTGTTCTCCGCCAGAAAGCCCGTCGCCACGGCGCAGACCATGCCGGCGACGAAGGCGCCGATCGCATAGGGGAAGCCGACGATGTAGGCAATGACGACGCCCGGGAAGACGGCGTGCGAGATGGCGTCGCCCATCAGCGACCAGCCCTTGAGCACGAGGAAGCAGGAGAGCAGCGCCATGGGAATGGCCACCAGCACCGAGATCACCAGCGCGTTGACCATGAAGGCGAACTGGAACGGAGCCAGCAGGGTATCGATCACGCTCACAGCCCTGCCTCCAGCGCGCGGGCGGCGCGGCGGCGGGCGGCGAGCATGCCGTGCTTGGGGGCGAACACGAACACCGCGAGGAAGATCAGGGTCTGCAGGCAGACGATGATGCCGCCGGTGGCGCCGTCGAGGAAGTAGCTGGCATAGGCGCCGGTGAAGCTGGTGACGGTGCCGATGGCCACCGCGATGACCAGCAGCCGCGGGAAGCGGTCGGTGAGCAGGTAGGCGGTGGCGCCCGGCGTGACCACCATGCAGATGACGAGGAAGGCGCCGACTGTCTGCAGCGCGGCCACCGTCGAGGCCGCAAGCAGCGTGAAGAACATGATCTTGAGCGCCGTCGGATTGAGTCCGATCGAGCGCGCGTGGCTCTCGTCGAAGAAGACCACCATCAGGTCCTTCCATTTGACGATGAGGATCGCCAGCGAGACGAAGCCGATGATGGCGAGCTGAAGCGTGTCGCCGGGCGTGATCGCCAGGATGTTGCCGAGCACGATGGTCTGGATGTTGACCGAGGTCGGCGAGATCGAGACCATGAACAGGCCGAGGCCGAAGAAGGCCGAGAAGATCAGGCCGATGATGGCGTCTTCCTTGAGCTTGGTGCGCTGGTTGAGAAACAGCATGGCGGCAGCGGCCAGTCCGCCGGCAAAGAAGGCGCCGATCGAGAACGGCAGGCCCAGCATGTAGGCTCCTGCCACGCCCGGCACGATCGAATGCGAGAGCGCGTCGCCGATCAGCGACCAGCCCTTGAGCATCAGGTAGCACGACAGAAAGGCGCAGACGCCGCCGACCAGCGCCGAGACCCACATGGCGTTGACCATGTAGCCGTAGCCGAAGGGCTCGAGCAGAATGGCCATCAGTGCCTGTCCCCGTTGCCCGTGTCGGGCGTCCGCGCCGTCGCCCTGCCGTCCTGGAACACCAGCGGCCTTTCGTCGTCGCTGAAGACGCCGATCGCCTGCGGCTTGCCGCCCGGGTCGCCGTTGAGCACGAAGTGGCGCAGCACGCCGCCGAAAGCCATTTCCAGATTGGCCTGGGTGAAGGTCTCGACCGTCGGGCCGTAGGCGAGCACCGTGCCCTTGATCAGGATCGTCTGGTCGCAGAACTCCGGCACCGAGCCGAGATTGTGGGTGGAGACCAGCATGACGCGGCCCTCGTCGCGCAGTTCCCTCAGAAGCGTGACGATCTGGTCCTCGGTCTTGACGTCGACGCCGGTGAAGGGCTCGTCGAGCAGGATCACCCGGCTGTCCTGGGCCAGCGCGCGGGCGAGGAACACGCGCTTCCTCTGGCCGCCGGACAATTCGCCGATCTGGCGCTTGCGCAGCTCGCTCATGTTGACCCGCGCCAGCGCCGCGGCCACCGCCTCGTGGTCGGCCTTGCGGGGGATGCGCATCATGCCCATGTGGCCGTAGCGGCCCATCATCACCACGTCCTCGACCAGGACGGGGAAGTTCCAGTCGACCTCTTCGGCCTGCGGCACATAGGCGATGAGCCTGCGGCGCAGCGCTTCCTCGACCGGCCCGCCGAGCACCCGGATGTCGCCCCGGGCGAGCCGCACGAAGCCCATGATCGCCTTGAACAGCGTCGACTTTCCCGATCCGTTGACGCCGACCAGAGCGGCGATGGTGCCGGTCGGAATCGCGAATGTCGCGTCCCGGATCGCCGTATGGCCGTTGCGGTAGACGACGGTCGCACCCGTCACCGCGATGCCCGAGCCGGCATCGGCGGATGCTGCCCGGACCTGGGGAACCACGGGAACGGTCATTGCGTAAGCCCCTTGGCGATGGTGTCGGAGGTCACGCGCAGCAGGTCGAGATAGGTGGGCACCGGGCCGTCGGCATCGGTGAGCGAATCGACGTAGAGGACGCCGCCGTAGCGCGCGCCGGTTTCGCGCGCCACCTGTTCGGCCGGAGCGGAGGGGACAGTGCTCTCGGAGAAGACCACCGCGATGCCGTGCTTGCGGATGGCATCGATCACCTTGCGAAACTGCTGCGGCGTGCCCTGCTGGTCGGCGTTGATCGGCCAGAGATAGAGCTCGCTCAAGCCGAAATCGCGGGCGAGATAGGAGAAGGCGCCCTCGCTCGACACCAGCCAGCGCTTGTCCTCGGGCACGGCGGCGAGCTCCGCCCGGATCGGCTCGACAGTGGCGGTGATCTTCGCCTTGTAGGCCTCCGCATTGGCCCGGTAGGTCTCGGCGTTGGCCGGATCGTGCTCGGCGAAGGCGTCGCGGATGTTGTCGACATAGATGAGCGCCGCCTGCGGCGACATCCATGCATGCGGATTGGGTTTGCCGGCATAGGGGCCTTCGGAGATTCCCATCGGTTCGACGCCCTGGGAGACGACCGCGCTCGGCACGTCGCTGAGGTTCTGGAAGAAGCGCTCGAACCAGAGCTCGAGGCCGAGCCCGTTCCACAGCACCAGTTGGGCGCCCTGCGCCCGCTGGATATCGCCCGGGGTCGGCTGGTAATTGTGGATCTCGGCGCCGGGCTTGGTGATCGATTCGACGGTCGCCGCCTCGCCGGCGACATTGCGGGCGATGTCGGCAATGACAGTGAAGGTCGTGACCGTCTTGAACTTCTCCTGCGCCGCGACCGGAGCCGCCGGGAGCATGGTTGCCGCCGCGGCGCTCACCAGTCCGGCCATGACCGACCGCCTTACCCTATCGAGCATTCTTCACTCCTCTGGCCAATGAGACTGAATTGCATCTGTCGGCAGACTTTCCGTCACGGGATCGAAACCACCGCTACGAGGACAACATCCAAGGCTGAAGTTATTCTGCAAATGCGAGTGAATTGCAATAAGAATTCGACACGGCGCGCGAAATGGCCGCGTTCACCCCGGTGCGGCGGGCGCTGCCGGCCTGCCGCACCGGGTTTTGGCCGAAGCCTCAGCCGTTGAGCGTCCGTCCGCCGTCGACCACGATTTCCGCGCCCAGCGTCCAGCGCGACTCGTCGGAGGCGAGATAGACCACGGCGTCGGCGACCTCGCCGGGCGTTCCGAAGCGGCCGGCGGGAATGCCCGCGCGGATGTCGCTGTCGACCTGGGCGCGGTAGCCGTCGGGTATGCCGAGCTTGTCGTAGAGCGGCGTGTCCACCGGACCGGGGCTGACGGCGTTGAAGCGCACGCCGCGCCCGAGCAGTTCCGTCGACAGGGTCTTGCTCATGGAGAGGAAGGCGGACTTGGTGGCGGCATAGACCGACGAGCGCGCAGCGCCGACATGCGCGTTGATCGATGTGTTGAGGACGACGGAGGCCGGGTTGGCGAACACCGGCAGCAGGGCCTGGATCAGGAAATACGGCCCCTTGACGTTGACGGCGAAGGACCGGTCGAACCCCTCCTCCGACCAGTCCTCGATCGACTGCCAGACGGAAACCCCGGCGTTGAGGAAAGCGATGTCGAGCGCGCCATATTCGGCGGCGACCCTGTGGCCGAGATCGCGTTGCGCTTCGACGCTGGCGGAATCGGCGCCGAGCACCAGGACCTCGGACCCCAGTTCCTCGCGCGCCCGGGCCAGGCTGTCGGGATTGACGCCGGTGACGATGACACGGGCGCCCTCCTCGAGAAAGCGCCTGGCGGTGGCGAGGCCGATGCCGCTGGTGCCGCCGGTGATCAGCGTGCGTTTGCCGGTAAGTCGTGACATGGAAAACTCCTGGGAACCGAAGGCGACGGATGTGTCGTCTTCTCTGCCCCGACCATGCACCTATGCGTCCTTCGCTATAAGCCAGTCGTTTTGCATAATATTCATACATGCACCGTATAAATGATCCGATGATGGATCGCTTCGTTCTGATGCAGTGCTTTGCCCGGACGGTGGAAACGGGAAGCTTTTCCGCCGCCGCGCGCGACCTCGGCCTCAGCCAGCCCAATGTCAGCCGCTACGTCGCAGCGCTCGAGGAGCATCTCCGCATCCGGCTGCTGCAGCGCTCGACGCGGACGCTCAATCTCACGCCCGAAGGCGAGCGCTACTATGCCGAAGCACGCCGCATTCTCGACGCGGTCAACGAGGCGGAATCCGCCATCGGCAGCGAGGTGGCGCCCTCCGGCCTGTTGCGGGTGGCCTGTCCGACCGCGCTGGCGCATGATTTTGTCATGCCGCTGGTCCCCACCTTTCTCAAGACCTATCCGGGCCTCGACCTCGACCTGCAGGTCTCCGACCGCTTCGTCAACCTGATCGACGAGGGCGCGGAACTTGCCTTGCGCATCGGGCACCTCGGCGACAGCGCGTTGCGGGCGCGCCGCGTCGGCCTATTCGGCCGCATCTGCGTGGCGGAAACCGGCTATCTGCACGACCGTGGCGTGCCGCAAACGCCGGAGGATCTCGCTGGCCACGACTGCATCGTCTACTCCCTGCTGTCGACCGGCGCCTCATGGAGCTTTGCGGGAACCGAGGTGCGTGTCTCGGGCCGGTTCCGCGTCGATTCCCCGCACGCCGTGCGCGAGGCTGCCATGGCCGGCCTCGGCATCGCGCTCGGACCCTCATGGCTATTCGAGGGCGGGCTGAGAACCGGACGGCTGCAACGGCTGCTCACGGGCTTCGAGGCCCCCCTCGTCCCGATTCACATTCTTTACGGCGGCCACCGCCTGTTGCCGCGCCGCGCCGGGGTATTCATGGATTTCATCGCCGCCGCCTTCGGCAGGATCGACGCCCTGAACGCCGGCGCCTAGTTCGAAGCAGGTCCGGCATTGCATCGAGGTCCGGTGCGCGTGCGCGCCGCCGGTCAGGGCTGTAAGGGCCCGGCACTGATCTCCGGCTCGCGCGCCTCGGCCAACACCTGCTGCCTGCGGCGCTGGCTGACCACATGCTCGCGCCAGACCGTGAAGACGCCGGAGGCCACGACGATCAGCGCGCCGACGATGAGGTTCAGCCCGAGCGCCTCGCCGAACACGAACACGCCGATGACACCGCCCGCCACCAGTTGCAGATAGCTGATCGGCTGCACGGCCACGGCGTCGAGCACGGCATAGGCCTTGATCAGCAGGAAGTGGCTGCTCATTCCGGTGATGCAGAGCAGGCCGATCCAGAACCAGCCCTGGGGATCGGGCCAGACCCAGAAGAAGGGTCCGATCAGCGCCATGACGACGACGCCGGGAACGCCGGTGTAGAAGAAGCTGGTGCGGGCGCTGTCGGTCTGCGAGGCGAGCCGCGTGGCGATGCCGTAGATGGCGAGCAGGAAGGCGCCGAGCACAGGCAGCAGCGCGGTCCAGCCGGCCGTGCCGCTGGCGGCCCAGACCCGGACGGGATCGAGCAGGATCATAACGCCGGCCAGGCCGATGAGAATGGCCAGCCAGCGCCGCCAGCCCACCTTCTCGCCCAGCACGGGCATCGACAGCAGGGCCACGAAGATCGGCGCTCCGGCAAAGATCGCCTGGCTCTGGATCAGCCCGACGCGGGTGAAGCAGTAGATGGCGACGATGATCTGCACGGCCAGCAGCACGCCGCGGAACCACTGCAGCAGCGGCCGCCTGGTGCGCGCCGCCTCGCGGATGCCGCCCGGCGCCCGCGCCGAGATCACCAGCACGAAGGCGCCGAAGGCGATGTAGCGCATGAAGGTGATGAAGACCGGCGGATACAGCCCGCCCAGATGCTTGGAGATGCCGTCCTGGATGCCGAAAATGACGATCGCCAGGATCGCGAACAGATAGCCTTGCCGGCTGGAATTCATGCCAAAGTTCACTATTCGAGAGGAGTGAGATCCGCGCCGGCCCTCCGGCCGGGAAATCATGGGAGTGGCCCAGCATCCCCCTCCTCCCGCCGATGTCAATCTCCGACGCGAATGCGCGGCCACATGGACACCGATCCGGACCGGCGCGCATGGGTGATTGCCGTTCCCTGGCCGCATTGGCGGCCGGCGGGCCAGGCTTGCACTGCAAGATCTGGGCTGTCGTGCCAACTATCCTGCCGCAGTATGGGCCGCGAAAAGGGCGTCACGGGAGAGATACCCGACCCGATGGCCATCGACGGTAACCACGTCCACACCTTCCAGATCGTCCGCAATGATCGTGGACAGGGCAATATGAAGGCTGTCCCCCGGATAGACCGTCGCGCCTTTCGGATTCTCTCGAGCGGGGGACATCATGCTTTCAACTTCAATCAGGCTCAGGCGCTTTATGGCGCGATCCTTGCCCAGAAAGCTGCGCACGAAATCATCAGCCGGTTTGGCGAGAATCGCCTGCGGCGTATCATATTGCAGAAGCCTTCCGTCGCGCATGATGGCGATGCGGTCGCCCATCTTGATCGCCTCGTCGAGATCGTGGGTGACCATGACGACGGTCTTGCTCACCTTTTTCAGGATCAGGCGGAACTCGTCCTGAAGCTTGACACGGGTGATCGGGTCGATCGCCCCGAAGGGTTCGTCCATCAGCATGATTTCGGGATCGGCGGCCAAGGCGCGGGCGAAACCCACACGCTGACGCTGGCCGCCCGACAGTTCGTGCGGAAGGCGCTTGCGCATCACGGCGGGATCCAGGCCCACCAGATCGAGCAGTTCGTCGATACGGCGACCGGTCCTGGCCTTGTCCCAGCCGAGCAGCCGCGGCACGGTCGCCACATTGCGTTCGATGGTCATGTGGGGGAAGAGACCGACCTGCTGAATCACATATCCGATGCGGCGGCGAAGATCGCGCGGGTCGATCCCGGAAATGTCCTCGCCATTGACGAGAACGCGACCGGCGCTTGGCTGCTCCAGCCGGTTGATCATCCGCATCGTCGTCGTCTTGCCGCAGCCGGAAGGGCCAATCAGCGCGACCGTGGTGCCATTCTCGATGTCGAGATCGAGGCCATCGACGGCGTGGCGGCCGCTGCCTTCGTAATTCTTGGTTACATGCTCGAGCTTAATCATCCAATGTGACCTTCCGGGATCAGCGTCTCTGGGTGAGCCAGCGCTGCAGCCAACCGAAGAAAACTTCGGCGAAAATGGCGAGCAGAGCGATAGGCAGGGCGCCGACGACAAGTCGTGGCATGTTCATGATGGCGATGCCGGCATTGATGAAATCACCGAGACCGCCGCCGCCGATAAAGGACGCAAGTGCGGCTCCGCCGATCACCTGGATCGCGCCCGTGCGAATTCCGGCGATGATGGAGGGAACGGCCAGCGGCAATTCGACCTGCCAGAGGATCTCGCGCCGGCCCATGCCCATGCCATCGGCGGCGTCGATGATGGACGGCTCGATCTCGCGGATACCGACCACCGTGTTGAGCAGAAGCGGTGGCACGGCCAGCACCACCAGCGCCACCACCGACGGCAGCAGGCCAATGCCGAGAAAAGGCATCGTCCCTGCCAGGATCGCCAGGCTGGGGATGGAGCGCAGCGACCCGGCGATGTTGATCGCAACGAAAGACGCCTTTTGCGAGCGGGCAACCCAAAAGCCGAGCGGCAAGGCGATTGCCGACGCAATCGCAAGCGAGATCAGGCACAGCGCCAGATGGCGGTTGAACGCGGAGAAAAACTCGGTCTGATGTGCGAGGATCCAGTTGAACGCTTCGACAACGATCATGCCGGCCTCCCATTTCTGCGGCGCAGATATTTTTCGGCCGAGGAGAGCAGATAGTCGGCGGACAAGGCCAGCGCGGAGGTCATCAGGCCGCCGGCAATGATCTTTTCCGGAAAGCGCTGATCGATGCCCTGGAAGATGATGGTGCCCAGCCCGCCGGCATTGATATAGGCGGCGACCGTGGCGATCCCGATCACCGTGACGACGGCAATGCGGATGCCGCCGACGATGAACGGCATGGCAATCGGCAGTTCCACCTCCCAGATGCGCCGGACCCGGCCATAGCCCATGCCATGGGCCGCTTCCATCACGTCGTCGGGAATGGACTGGAAGCCCAGGCCGATATTGCGGATCAGGATCATGAGCGAATAGAGCGAAAGACCGGTGATCGCCGGCGCCGTGCCGATCCCCATGACCGGAATGAAAAGCGCAAACAGCGCCAGGCTCGGAATGGCAAACAGCACGCCGGTGATGATGATGATCAGGCCGAAGCTGCGCGGGTGGCGGGCGCTGGCGATGCCGATCACCAGCGAGATCACCAGCGCGATGCCCACGGACGTGACGACGAGATAGAGATGCTGAAGCAGCGCTTCCAGCAAGGTATCAAGATGTTTGGGAACCCACTTCATCGTCCTGCTCCCTGATGTGTCGGCGACCTTGTCGCTTGTTGCGTCACCATGCGTCCCCCAGGGTTTCGGCGGCGCCGGCCGCGCGCGCCGGCAGTTCGTCCACCGCGGCAAGGTCCGGATCGGCGAAGCGGGAAAGGCCCAGCGCAGCAAGCCGGGCAAGGCCCTCAGGCTTTTGGTGAAGGCCTAGCAGGGCAATTTTCAAAGCGGCAATCATGTCCTGCGGTTGAGTGCGGCCTGCCACAAGCATGGGTGCGGGCGCTCGTTTCGTGGTCGCGATGATGTCGACCGCCTCCACCCGCCTGGGATCATGCATCTGCATCAGCTGGAACGCATAGGCGTCGATGGCGCCGATATCGATCCGGCCTTCGGTGAGCGCTGCGCCAATGCCGTCCGGATTGAGATGGGGTCCATCGGTCGCGACAGCCCGGTTCATAAGGGGCAAGCCGGCCAGATATTCGCGCAGGGCGTTGTATCCCGACTGGGAATCGCGAACCGTCCATCCCCACCGCAAATCGCCAAGCCCGTTCGCCTCGGGGGCTTCGCCCTTTCTGACCACCACATGGCTGGCATAACAGGGGCCGTCGCCTGACCACTCCCTGATCGAGACCGGCGCCGCCAGCGGCCGCGGCCTCTGTTCGACGGGAAGGATCGAGAACGGATACCCGCACATGAAGACGGCACCCAGGTCGGGCCTTGCCCAGAGGTCAGCCAGCGGCGCCGGCGCGGGATGGGCAATCACTTCCAGAGGGACGCCCGATAGGTCGGAGACATGGTCGAACAGCCCGGCCCAGAGGGCCTGAACCTCGGGGCCGACAGTGTACATCCGCGCATTGGCGATCGGCGAAGGCGTCATTCCGCGGCCTCAGGCGAAACGAAGGCGCTGGCCGATGCCGAGCTTTGCAGCCTTGTCGACCATCGCCGCGCCCAGCGCAACGTCGGTGGTGGAGAGGCCGCGATGCCAGAACAGGATCGATTCCTCGTCGTTTTCGCGACCGGGCCTGGCGCCACAGACGATCTGGCCGATTTCGGCATGCAGGTTTTCGGCGGTCACCTTGCCTTCATCGACGTGGCGGCGAAGCGCGCCATACGGCCGGCCGGGACCGCACTGACCCCAGTCGTCGACGACAACCTTGCTCATGATGTCGGTCAGGTCGAATTCGAGCGCGCTCATCGTGCCGTAGGGAACGACGAAGGCGCCCTTCTTGACCCACTCGGTCTTGAACAGCGGCGTCGGTTCCGGCAGACGGCTGGCCTCCACCAGGATGTCGGCACCCTTCAGGCAGTCCTCCCAATTGTCCGTCACGACGATCTTCTTGCCGAGATCGCGTTCGAGCCGTTCGGCAAAGGCGTTGCGGCTTTCCGGGCGGCGCGAGTGCACGCGAATTTCCTCGAAGTCAAACAGATGGTCGAGCAGCCGGACATTCCAGTAGGAGGTGCCGCGCGCGCCGATATGGCCCAGTATCTTGCTGTCCTTGCGGGCGAGATATTTTGCCCCTATCGCGGTGACGGCGCCGGTGCGCATGTCGGTGATGGCCGTGGCGTCGACAATCGCCTTGGGCACGCCCGTGTGCGGATCGAAGAGATTGAGCACCGCCAGTTCTGAGGGCAGGTCGACCTTGTAATTGTCGACGAAGTCGCCGACCACCTTCACGCCGGCATAACCCAGCGATTTGACATAGCCGCGCAGCACGTTGAAATGCCCCTTGTCGGAGCTTTCCGGCACCAGATGCACGCGCGGTTCGATCACCGTCTCGCCGCGCCCCTGATCAGCGAGCGCCTGTTCAACGGCGGACAGAATTTCCGCGTCGGTCAGGGCCAGCGCATGAACGTCGGGTCCATTGAGATAGTCGATCCAGATTTCCTGCATGTGATGTCTCCACGTGTTGCCGGCAGCATTGTGTTTGAAGCGCGCGACCCGGGTCGGGCGGTGCCTCGGGCATAGGCTTGCGGCAGGGCGAGAGGCGCCGCCGCAAGCCGTTTCAGTCCTACTTGATCAGGCCGATTTCCTTGAGAAACGCCTTGGCGACGTCCTCGGGCTCCTGATGGTCGACCTCAACCTGGGCATTCAGCTTGCGCATCGTTCCATTGTCGAGGTGGGAGCCCAGGGATTCCAGAACCTCGGTGACCTTCGGATTGGCGTCGAGCACCTGCTGACGCACCACGGGCGCCACGAAATAGGGGGGAAACAGGCCCTTGTCGTCTTCGAGCGCGACAAGACCCTTGGCGCCGATCTGCCAGTCGGTGGCATAGCCATTGGCCACATCGATGCTCTTCTGATCGAGAGCGTCATAGCGCAGGCCGAGCTTGGCGAACTGCTTGAACTCCTTGAACTCGATGCCGTAGACACTCTTCAGGCCCGGCAGGCCGTCGGCACGGTCTGGGAATTCCGGGCCGCCGCCCATGACGAGGGTGCCGGCGACCTTGGAGAGGTCCGACAAGGTCTTCAGGCCGTCGGCATCGGCGGTGTCCTTGCGCACGACCATGGCATAGCCATTGTTGATGCCGGTCGGCTTCAGCCAGGTCAGCTTGAATTCCTTCGAGTAGAAATCCTTGACCGTCTCATAGACTTTCTGCGCGTCCGGCGAGATGTCGCCCTTCACGACCGCGGAAAGAGCGGTGCCGGTATATTCCGGATAAAGATCGATATCGCCGTTGACCAGCGCCTGATGGGCGATCAGCGTGCCGCCGAGATTGATCTTGCGCTCGACCTCGAAGCCGGCGTTTTCAAGAAGGGCGGCGTACATTTCGCCGAGAATATACTGCTCGGTAAAATTCTTGCTGCCGACCTTAATCGGATCGGCGGAGGCCGGCGACGAAACGGCGAGCGCGATGGCGGCGGCAAGAATGGATGTCGGGATGGAAGGCTTCATTTTATTCCCTCTGGGTTGAGCCGCGGTCGCGGGTCTTGATTGCTGTCATTCACGGTTTGCGGTCTTTTTGACTCTTATGGTTGGAATAGCCTGCTCAGGCGCCAGGAGAATGAGTGCGCATGACATCGGCCATCAGTTGAAAGTCCGGACCCAGCGCCCGGTCTTCGGCAAGAGGCGATACGCAGTCGCGTATCCGCCGGTAGGCGAAAGACGCGCCCGCTCCCAGCCTGTCTTCGACCCCGCGCAGATCCACGGCCTGCGCCGCTGCAAGGAGCTCGATCGCGACAAGATAGGTGAAGCGCTCGATGATGGCGGCCGTCTTTGCCACGACACTTGGCGCAAGCGAGGCATGGTCCTCGATCCCATCGGCCACGGGAATGGGAGAAAAGGACACCGGATTGGCAAGGTGGCGGATCTCCGCCTCGAGCGCCGAGACCGTCTTTTGCGCGGTGGCAAAGCCGTTGCGGCTGGCGCCGAGCGGGGTGAGAAAGCGCGGCAGTTCGGAAATGCCCGGCGACATGATCTTCATCGTGCGGTGGGCGGTCGCGGCGGCGCAATGAGCGATGGCCAGGCCTAGCCGCTCGAAGGAAAGCGCAAATGCGGTGGTGTCGAAATTGCCGTTGGCGAGAATGAGGCCTTCGTCGACCAGGATGACCGGATTGTCGCCCACTCCGGCGAGTTCGATTTCGGTCGCCTGCCGGGCCTCGTCCGCCGCATGCAGAAGCGCGCCCCATATCTGCGGCGTGCAGCGAAAACTCAGCGGATCCTGAAGACGGCGCGCGGCGCCTTCATCGTTGAGCGCGCTGCCGGTCAAGAATGCCCGCAGGCGCGCTGCGGCCTCGACCTGTCCGAAGGCGGGACGGCGCGAAAGCGCCCGCTCGTCAAAGGCCGAGACATTGGCCCGGAAGGCTTCGAAATTCAGCGCTATTGCCGCAAGCGACCATTCGATCAGCCGTTCGAGATCGTCGAGGGCCAGACAGGCAAGCCCGGTCGACAGCGCATTGCCGACCACCAGGGCGTGACCATCGCGGGCAGCAAGCTCCACCGGCCGAAGGCCGGCCTTTGCCAGAGCATCGGCCGCCGGCAATATCTCACCAGCGAGCGCCACCTCGCCAGCCCCCATCAGCGCGCCGGCAATATGGGCGAGCGGCGCAAGATCGGCCGCCCCGATCGAGCCCAACGACGGGACGACCGGAACGAAATCCGCATTGAGGGCGTCGACCAGCGCGGCAAAGACGGACGGCGAAACGCCGGACCCGCCGGCGGCAAAGCCGGCGGCCCGCACAGCCATGACCGCGCGGGTCTCTTCCCTTGACAGGGCGGGCCCCACGCCCACTGATCGCGCCTGCGGCACACGCCGCTGAAAGCTGATCAGATCCGCTGCGTCCAACCGTGTATCCACTCCGGCCCCGAGGCCGGTTGTCAGCCCATAGACGGCGACATCGGAGGCAATATACTTGTCGATGACGGATCGCCCCCTGGCCACTTCCGTCATCAGCTCGGGAGCGATCGACAGGCGCGCACCATTGCGGGCCACGGCCACGATATCGCTGACCGTGGGCGCCCGGAGTGCAAGTGTGACGGCTCTGTCCGAAGTCATCGCGTGGACCTTTCAAGGACATCAACGAGGCAGGCTCTTTGATGTCTGTACCTGTATATACAACCACGCAAAATGCTTACGTGCAAGGCAGAAAACTGCATCGGCTGAAATTTAGGCGGCAGCCTTATCTATGGTTCGGACCCTCGCCGCGCAAGCCATCCCGGCCACGCCTCCCGACCGAGAAACCTTGCGGTCGAATGCAGGCAGGCTCAGCCGATCGACGGCGTGTTGTCGAAGGAATTGCGGCCACCGAGCGTCATCCGCTTGCCGGGATGGACCAGGCGAACATGGGTCACGACCATCTGTCCCGTCCGCGACGTCCGCTCCAGCACCAGGCACGGTTCGGCAAGATCGATGGCCAGATGCGCCGCCTCCTGCTTGCTGGGAAGCCGCGCCTCGATCGTCTGCTCGATTTCGGTGACCGGCAAGCGGCCCAACAGATAGTCGCTGGGTGTCCGATTGGTGAAATCCAGGCTGAGGAAATCCGGGGCGGCGGCCGGATTGACAAAGCGGTTTTCCAACTGCACCGGTTCGTCGTTTTCGAAATGCACGAAGACGGCGTGAAAAATCTCGGCGCCCTCTTCAAGTTCAAGCGAACGGGCCACGAAGGCGGAGGCCTCCATTTTTTCGATGGTCAGCAGGCGGCTGCTGTGGATATGCCCGCGTGCGATTATCTCCTCCGATATGCTGCGGATCTCGAGAATGGTGCCGCGCACCTTTGGCGGCAACACAAAGGTGCCGACGCCGGCAATGCGGATCAGCCGGCCCTCGTCCGTCAGTTCGCGGATGGCACGATTGGCCGTCATGCGCGAGATTCCGAAGGTTTCGGCCAGCGAGGTTTCCGAGGGGATCTTATCGTTGGGTTGCCACTTTCCCTTCTCGATCTGCTCGCAAACATATGTCTTCAGCGCTGCATAGCGCGGTACCGGAGCTTTGAACATCACAGCTGATTTGACCCGTTCCCTCAGTTGTATATACTGCACTATACGGCCGCCAACGATAAAAACAAGCAAAGCCCCTGCCCGGCGCATCTCCGTGGTCGTTACCGACGACGAGGTCCGTTCGGAAAGTCGGAAGCTCCCGGTCGCAACGCCGCAACAGCCTCCCGTTCGGCATTTGGACTCCAGAGAACAAGGAACATACCATGGTTTGGCTCACGAAGACACGGTTCGCACTGGCAGCGATTGTAGCGCTGGCGCTCGCTCCCGCCACCGCCCACGCACAATATCCGGAAAAGCCGGTGCAGATCATAGTGCCCTTCGGTGCTGGAGACGCGATCGACGGAACCGCGCGTGTGATCGCCCAGCTCTTGCAGAAGAAATTCGGCGTCCCATTTGTGGTGCGCAATACCGCCGGTGCCGGCGGCAGCGTGGGGACGGCCGAGGCCGCACGGGCTCCCGCGGACGGCTATACGCTTCTCGTCGCGTCGACCGGCGCACTGACGGCCCGCCCGATCATGGCGGATGCGGGCTACGAAACGGATGATTTCGTCGCGCTTGCCCAACTCGTGGAAACGCCGATTGCGGTTGCGGTGGCTGCCGGCAGCCCGCTGAAATCCATCGAGGACATCATTGCCAAGGCAAAGGATGGCGGAGCCACCTTCGCCACGCCCGGTCCCGGCTCGAGCCAGCATGTCAGCATGTCCGATTTTGCCGCCAGCCAGGGCGCCAAGCTCACCCATATCAGCGGCAACGGCGGCAAGGGCGCCGTCACCAAGGCCCTGTCGGGAGAAGTCGACTTTTCCTTCGTCGGCGCTCCGGTCTACGCAAGCCTTGCCAAGGCCGGTCAGATCCGCGTGATCGGCGTGGCGGCGGACCAGCAGGTTTCCTATCTGCCCGACGCTCCCACCTTCAAGGACCAGGGCTTTGATTTTAACGCCAGTGTCTGGTTCGGCCTGGTCGCCAGAAAGGGCACGCCGGACGATGTCCTGGCCAGCCTCGACGCGGCGCTGAAGGAAATTGCAGTCTCCGACGAACTGAAATCCCTTTATGCGAAATACAGCTACACGGATGCCTTCCTCGATGCCGACGGTTTCGGCAAGGTGATCGCCGCCTCGACGGAACAGAACAAGCGCATCCTGAACGATCTCGGCCTCGCCAAGTAGCGCGCAGCACTCGGGCGCCGGAGCAGACCCCGGCGCCTTTCGCGGCCGACGTTTCGGCGGCAATTCGGCCAGTCAGACCATTGGTGCCGTTCGGCGCCCAGCCTTCAGGAGAATCAGCCATGCGCGCTGATCGGTTCATGGGCGGCGTGCTGTTGCTCTTTGCAATGGCCACGTTGTGGTTCGCTTCCGAGCTTCGTATCCTGCCATCCAGCAGCACCACGGTGACCACACGCAGCCTGCCGTTTGCAGTGGGTGTGGTGATCGCGCTCGGCGCGCTCATTCTTATCCTGCGGCCGTCGCCGCGCCTGCTCGGCGAGACGCTGGCGCCGGTGTTGCGCCCCCAGGCCATGGCATTTGTGGCACTCCTCTTTGTCTACGCGCTGACCTTCCGATACGTGGATTTTCGCTTCGGGGTCTGGCTTTTCATGCTGGTCAGCATGGCGCTTCTGGGTGAACGCAGGCCCCTGATGCTGGCCATCATGCCGATTGCCTGTGCCGCCGTCATCTTCATGATCTTCCGCTATGGTTTCATCGTTCTGGTGCCGACATGGATCTGATCTCGCTTGACACGCTGGGCGCTGCTGCCGCCACACTGTTCGAACCGCATATTCTGCTTTGGTGCCTTGCCGGAGTCATCGCCGGCTTCGTCTTCGGCGCCTCGCCCGGCCTGACCGCCACCACCGGCGTTGCGATTGCAACACCGCTCACCTTCGGCGTCGATTTCAATTCCGCCATGGCACTGCTGCTGGGGATCTATGCCTCCGGCTATTATGCAGGGTCCATCCCCGCGATCCTTATCAACACGCCCGGCTCGCCCGGCAATGCGGCGACGGCGCTGCCCGGCTATCGGCTGGCCCAGCGCGGAATGGCCGATTACGCGATCGGATTGTCCACCGTCGGGTCATCGCTTGGCGGATTGCTCTCCCTGGTCGTCCTGCTGTTCTTCGCCCCTGCGCTTTCGACCTTCGCGCTGAAATTCACTTCCGTGGAATATTTCACGCTCGGCCTGTTCGGCCTGATGTGCGTCGCCGCGGTCTCCGGCGGATCGATGATCAAGGGCATGATCGCCGCGTCCTTCGGCATTCTGCTGAGCACGGTCGGCATCGACCAGGTCGACGGCACCACGCGCTTTGCCTTCGGCTTTCCGGCCATGCAGGCGGGCATCCCGCTGATCCCGGCTCTCATCGCCTTTTTTGCCATCGCCGAGATCCTGTCGCAGATCCACACCAATACCAGCAACAGGCCGCTCGTTGCCCAGGTGAGCTTTCCGGTCGCCGGTCTCGTCCCGGTTTTCCTGCGCAACTGGTGGGTGGTCATCCAGAGCGCCGCCGTCGGCACCTTCATCGGCATCCTGCCGGGCACCGGACCGACCATCGCATCCTGGATCGCCTATGGCATGGTCGGCAAGGGCCGGCGGGCCGCCGCGGGCGGTGATGACGCGGCCGCCGAACACGAACAGGACACCCGCCACCTGATCGCCACCGAGGTGTCCAACAATGCGGTCACCGGCGGAGCGCTGGTGCCGCTTCTCACACTCGGCATACCCGGCGACACGGTGACGGCCGTGCTGGTGGGAGCGCTGCTGATCCAGGGTATCGATCCGGGGCCGTTCTTCATCATCCAGAACACCGATCTCTTCGTTGTCATCCTGGGCGTGCTGCTGTTGTCGGCGATCCTGATCACCGTCATCGGGCTTTCAGCGCGCCGCGTCCTGCCCAAAATCCTGGCGATCCCGTATCCGATCCTGACGCCGATCGTGGCGATCCTCTGCATCACCGGGGTTTATGCGGTCAACAGCAGCTCGTTCGACGTCATTCTCGCGGTGGTGATGGGCATCCTCGGCTTCCTGCTGCTCGCCTTCCGCTTTCCGATGCCGCCGATCGTCATCGGATTGGTGCTTGGACCGATCATCGAAACCAATTTTCGCAATGGCCTGCTTGCCAATGGAGGAGATATTTCAGTCTTCGCGACGCGCCCGATCAGCGGCAGCCTGCTGGCGATCCTCGCCATTATCTTGGGCTGGCAAGTTCTTCGATCGCTTCGAAAGACGAGCTGAATTCGTTCTGGGAAATTGCCCTGGCAACGTCCATTGGTGATGCACCGCGGCGGGGTCCACGAGCTCCAGTTCGCCCTCCAAGGCCATCAGACAAGTCCTGGAGTGGTGTCGATGCTGCCATGAGACGGTCCGCGACCGGCGTCCACAGAACGCGCGCATCTGCGGCGACGGCAGGTGCGCTGCGGCTCTAACGCGTATCCGGATGAAGTCATTTCGAACCGAAGATGAACTCCGGCTTGAAGCTGCAGATCGCCACGACGCTCCGCGCCGCCGTTAGAACGCCGCGGAACCTATGACTGCTCGCGGGATCGAGATCCCGCATGCGTGGAAGCCCCGCCGCCTCGACATGGCCGGGATCGGCAGCGCTGCGATGGCCGCCATTGGCGGCGCCGACATCGAGACCCGCAGCTCGGCATGTCCGACCGAGATGGCCTGCAGCATCCGTGACGATATTCTGTCATGGGGAGTGGGCCGTGGCGGCACGGGCCGGCCGGGTTTTCCGGCGCGGCGGATTGCCTTGCGGGACGGCTTTCTAGACAGTCTTTTGCAGTGCAGCGTGATTCGGCATCAATCATCGGGGCAGATCCATGAACCAGTACGATCTTGTGGTGATCGGCAGCGGGCCTGCCGGCCGTCGCGCCGCCATCCAGGCAGCCAAGCTCAACAAGAAGGTTCTGGTGGTGGAAAAGGGCAGCCGCGTCGGCGGGGTCTCGGTGCACACCGGCACGATTCCCTCCAAGACGCTGCGCGAGACGGCACTCAATCTGTCGGGCTGGCGCGAGCGCGGCTTCTACGGCCGCTCCTATCGGGTCAAGCAGGAGATCAGCGCCGACGACCTGCGCCGGCGGCTGCTGATCACGCTCGACCACGAGGTCGATGTGCTCGAACACCAGTTCGCCCGCAACCGCGTGACGCAGATGCGCGGCGCGGCGCGGTTCGTGGACGCCCACACGCTGGAGGTCGAACGCGAGGACGGCGAAATCATCCGCGTCGGCGCCACCGCAATCCTGCTCGCCGTCGGCACCAGGCCGTTCCGCCCCGATTCGATTCCCTTCGACGGCGTATCGATCATCGACAGCGACGAGATCCTCGAGATCCTGCACCTGCCGCGTTCGATGATTGTCATCGGCGCCGGCGTCATCGGCATCGAATACGCCACCATCTTCTCCGCCCTCGACACCGCGGTGACCGTGGTCGAGCCGCGCGAGACAATGCTCGATTTCATCGACAAGGAGATCGTCGACGACTTCTCCTACCAGTTGCGCGACCGCAACATGAAACTGGTGTTCGGGCAGACGGTGGAGCGGGTCGAGCGCGATCCCGGCGGCAAGTGCCGGGTCACGCTGGCCAATGGCCGCAGCCTGTCGGCGGAGATGGTGCTCTACTGCGCCGGGCGCACCGGCGCCACCGACACGCTCGACCTGCCTGCCTGCGGGCTTGCCGCCGACAGCCGCGGCCGCATCAAGGTCAATCCGGAAACCTTCCAGACCGAGGTGGCTCACATCTATGCCGCCGGCGACGTGGTCGGCTTTCCCTCGCTCGCCTCGACCTCGATGGAACAGGGCCGCATCGCCGCCCGCCATGCGGTGGGCGTGCCCGGCAACGAGCCGCAGAAATTTTTCCCCTATGGCATCTATGCGGTGCCGGAGATCTCGACCTGCGGGCTCACCGAGGAGGAGGTCCTCGAGCGCAAGATCCCCTATGAATGCGGCATCGCGCATTTCCGCGAGACCTCGCGCGGCCACATCATGGGGCTCGATTCGGGGCTCTTGAAGCTGATCTTCTCGCTCAAGACCCGCCGGCTCCTCGGCGTCCACATCGTCGGCGAAGGCGCAACCGAGCTCGTCCACATCGGCCAGGCCGTGATCAACCTGAAGGGCACGGTCGAGTATTTCGTGGAGAACACCTTCAATTATCCGACGCTCGCCGAGGCCTACAAGATCGCCGGCCTCGACGCCTGGAACCGGATGGGCGAACTGGTGCGCGAGCCGGCGGCAGCGGAAGCCGCGGCGGAGTAAGGGGCGCAGCTGCGTGCTGCGGGAACCATCTGCGGCTCCGCTTGCGCCAAGGCCGGTCTCACCCATTGCGGAGGAGAGAGCCTAGCCCCCCGATTGACCGATCCGTTCCGGTCCCGCTACATCAGGCGCATGCGTATCCTTTCCCTCAACGCCTGGGGCGGCATGCTGCACGGGCCGCTGCTCGACTGGCTGCCGACCGTCGACGCCGACGTCATCTGCCTGCAGGAGATCTCGCGCGCGCCCTCCGCCCGCGGTCAGTGGCTCACCTATCGCGACGGCGCGGTCGAGCTGCAGCAGCGGGCACATCTGTTCGAGGAGATCGCCGCCGCCCTGCCCGGCCATGACGGCATCTTCGCGCCGGCGGCGCGCGGTCTTCTTATGGACGGCGACACGCCCCGCTGGCAGCACTTCGGGCTGGCGAGCTTCATCCGCAAGGAGCTGGCGGTGACTGCACAGGCGCTCGACTTCGTCCACGGCGGCTATTCGCCCGACGGCTTCGGCGACCATCCCCGCCCCCGCAATGCCCATTGCATGCGGCTTTGCGACCATGCGGGCGGATCTCCGGTCACGCTCACCCATCTGCACGGACTGCGCGACCCCGCGGGCAAGCATGACACGGCGGCGCGCGCCGTCCAGTGCGACAGACTGATCGAACTAATCGGCCGCGTCCGGCGCCCCGGCGACCGGCTCATCGTCTGCGGCGACCTCAACCTCCTGCCTGACAGCCGGACCTTTGCGCATCTGCAAGAGCACCTCGGGCTCGCCGACCTCGTCACCGGCGGCGGCTTCGACGACACGCGCACCTCCCACTACACCAAGCCGGGCCGCTTCGCCGACTACATGCTGGTCAGCAGCAATGTGGGGGTGAAGCGATTCGAGGTGGTGGCCGAGCCGGAAGTCTCCGACCACCGGCCATTGCTGCTGGACCTCGGCTGAGACCGGCGGGGGGTGGCCAATGGCGCCAGCGCAGAATGGCTCCGGCTCAGGCCTCCGGCCTTGCGCCCAGCTCGTCGGCCCCGCTCTCGGAGAGCAGGTCGGCCTCGGGCGCCTGCCGGCGCTCATTGTCGATCTTGCGCAGCACCGCGGTGTCGACCGCGGTGTCGGTGACCGCCGCCGTCCCGGCGGCAGACCGGGCGGTACCGGCAGAGCCCGTCGCCGGCCGCGCGCCCGCTCGCGGCGCCGGTGCACGGCCGGCCTCCGGCTTGATGTCCGGCAGCGCCGCCCCGGCGTCGAGCCGCAACCTGTAGATCGGCTCGGGCAACGCAAACCCGGCCTCTTCCAGCGCCGTCTTGACCGTCCGGATGGCCTCCGAGCGCGCCTTGACGAAATCGGTCTCGGTCTGGTTGATCCAGCCCGCGACACCGATGAGCACGTTGGAATCACCCACTTCCTCGATCCAGGCCGCGGGCTCGGGCTGGGGAAGCACGAAGCCGAGGCCTGCGAGCGCCCGATGACAGACCTCCAGCGCCTGGTGCAGCATGCTGTCGGCATCGATGCCGAGCTGAAAGGTGAAGCGGCGCTCGGGGTTGCGGGTGTAGTTGGTGATGTTGGCCTTGAACACCGTGGCATTGGGAATGCGGATATGGTTGCCGTCGGCATCCATCAGGATCGTCGCCCGCGATGTCAGCCGGATGACATAGCCCTGGACGCCTTCCAGCGCGATGATGTCGCGTGGCTGGAACGGCTGGCGCACCGAGAGCAGAATCGAGGCGATGTAGTTCTCGACCGTGTCCTTGACGGCAAAGCCGATGGCAAGGCCGATGATGCCGACTGCGCCGATGATGGTGCCCAGCACCGCAGTGGCGCCAAGTATGTCGAGCGCCACCACCGCGCCCAGCACGACGAAGGCGAGCCATACGCTCTGGCGCAGCAGGTCGGCGATGAAGGCATTGGGCGTGAGCCAGGTCCAGGGCTGCCTGCGCGAGGCCAGAATCCAGCCGGCAAAGCCGATCAGCAGCCAGGCAAAGCCGGCAAAGAGAACCAGCGGCAGGTAGTCGAGGCTCTGCTGCAGGCGCCGCTCGAAACGGCCGATCACCGGTCTCAGCCGCTCGGAAACGGCCGTCTGCTCGGTCAGCGCGTTCTCGATGGCGACGACGCCGGCAACCCGGCTGACCAGATCCTCCGCCTTTCTCGCCAGTGCCGCCTCCTCCACCTGGCCGCCGAGCGTGACCACGCCGGAGCTGACATCGACGCGGATGCCGCCCAGACCCTCGATCTGCGAGAAGATCGCCTCGATGCGGCTGCGGATCTCCGTGTCGGCCGTCACCGCCTCGCCGATCTCGATGACCGGCCCGGCGGGCGCCACCGCTTCCTGCGCCACCGCCGGCCACGGTCCGGCCAGGCCGAGCACCGCCAGCAGCAGCAAAGTGCGGAAAGATGAAACAATGAACGGCATGACTCGATCCCCGAACTGGTGGCGGTTGGGCCGGAACTGCACCATCGGCCGTTGCGACGGCTGCAGCGCCTCCGGCCGCGTGAGTGTTCCGGCCGGTCAAGCTAACCCGGCCACGATCATGCCGCCAATGCTTTGTGCCCCGTAATGCTCTGTGCCCCGCAATGCTCGTGGCACCGCCAGCCAGGGACCTCCGCGGCGGCAGGCTCCGAGACCAAACCACGGAAATGGTGGCGGGACTGCTCAGCAGCGGCCGGAAAAGGAGACGATGATGTCGACCTTGCCATTGCATTCGCTGAACGCCAGGCGGTCAACCAGCTGGCCGCGCTCCAGGGCCACATGATTGGCCGCGCGCTGGGCCCTGGCGCGGGCGGCCAGCAATGCCGCGCGGTTGGCGGGACGGCTGCCGTTGGAGATCACGTCGCGAAACACCAGCGAACCGAGTTCCCCGATGCGGGCCTCGCGCAGCCCCATCGACAGCGCGGTGTTGAGGGCGGCATCACCGATCCCGCCGGGGTGAAAGTCTGTCACCAGCGGCGTGCGCGATTCGGCTTCGAGGCGAACAAAGAAGAGGTTGTGGTCCTCGACCCGGATCGTGATGGCGAATTCATCGCGCTCGACGATATATCGATACTCCTCCGGCAGCTGAAAATCCGCGTTCAGATAGATGACCTTTGTCAACGTCAAAACCCCCTTAAACCCATGGGTATTGGATTGCATCAGGCGACCTTCACACGCACAGGACGCAGGCTCAACCCCCCGACCCCGGCCGCATGCGAAGCGCCGCCGGTCTTGCCGGGCTTTTCCCGTCAACTGCAATGACATGGTCAATGAGCGGTTACCGAAGCTGCGGACTGCTGTGCCGTTTCGGCATCCGGTTCCCGGGTGGAAAGCCCTCGGGAATTACCCTTCGGGTGCCGGGGCGGCGAGCGGCGCCTGTGAGAACCGCAGACGAAGCGAATCGTCGTCGCCGCGGGAACGCGACAACCGACAAGCTGATGCACGACCCCGGACCTGCGAAAAGGAGACGTGCTCAAGGCAACGGCACATGCAGTCGGACGGATTGCAGGGGCAGGACCGAGTGCGACCTCTGGAGCCTGCCCCGGCGCAGGCAGCGCACGAAGGCCGCTTCAGGCCGCGGTGGGGCCCAGGGCCACGCTGCCTGGCCTTGTGATGACGATCTTCAGCCCGTTGCCGGCAGAGTTCGCCTGCTCGATGGCGGCGCCGAGCTGCTTGACCAGCGATTGGACGATCGCGGTGCCCAGCCCGGAGCCCGGCTGGGCCGGCGCCGCCCCGCCCTTGCCGATACCGTTGTCGGAGACCGTCAGCCGCCAGCCATCGCCATCGACCTTGTAGCTGAGCCGGATGAGCCCGTCGGACCGAGGCGCTGGAAAGGCATATTTGATCGCGTTGATGACCAGTTCGGTGACGATCAGGCCGAGGCTGACGGCGGTGTCCGAGCCGATCTGGCCGGGATCCGCATTGACCTCGATGCCGATCGGCTGGCTCTCTCCGACCATGGAGGACGCCAGGCTGGCGCAGAGTTTCGTCAGATAGGCGCCGACATCGATCTGGTCGATTGCGGTGGTGGCGTGCAGGTGGCGTTGCACCTCGGCCACGGAGATGACCCGCTGATGCGCCTCCTGAAGATGCTGGCGGGATTCCGCCGACGAGACGGCGCGGGCCTTGAGCAGCAGGATGCTGGCGATGATCTGCAGGCTGTTGGCGACTCGATGCTGCATTTCCTTGAGCAGCGTATCCTTCTGGCGCAGCAACTCCTCCGTCTGGGCCAGGAGCAGCGCCTTCTCGCGCTCGATCCGCCGGCGGTCGGTGATATCCATGAAGGCAAGCAGGATCGTGGTGTTCGGGCCATGCTCATAGACCACCTGGCGGGCATTGAGCAGCATGGTGCGGCGGCCGAGACCAGGGAAATCATGCTCGACCTCGAATCCGTCCATCGCCGCGCGTTCGGGAATGATGGTCTCCAGCAGCGTGCGCAACGCCGGAATGTCCCACTGCCCGTCGCCCAGCGAGAACAGCATCCGACCAATCGTCTGCGTCGGCTCGACCTGAAAACTGCGGTAGAACGAGACGCTCGCGGCCAGCACGCGGAAATCGCTGTCGAGAACCAGAAGCGGTTCGTGGAGGGTGTTGACGATCGCCTGCGCGAGGGTCTGCGCGTATCCCAGGTTCTCGAACTCTAGCATGGCTTTGATTGAACCCGGTTTGGAGCGGCCAAAAACTGGCGCGGCCACTGTAGCAGCCCAAGCCTGTTGAACACCTTAACAAGGCCGCTGAAAACCAGCGAACCCTGGACCCGCTGCCGCGGCGAGCCTATTTCTGCTGGATGGAGATGCCGTTTTCGCCGAGATTGATCTCGACACCGGTGGTCTGCCGTTCCTTGTAGAGCTGGAAGCCTATGACGGCGACGCCGACGGCCAGAACGGCGATGACGATATAAAGCGTGTTGCGGTTCATCGATACGGATCCGGGAGCGTTAAGGGTGCAGTCCAGCGGCGGCTGTAGCACGGATTTTCGGCGGGCGGGC
Source organism: Hoeflea marina (assembly GCF_003182275.1). Lineage (GTDB taxonomy): Bacteria > Pseudomonadota > Alphaproteobacteria > Rhizobiales > Rhizobiaceae > Hoeflea > Hoeflea marina. Next base: position 416,407 of record NZ_QGTR01000001.1, on the reverse strand, counting down.
GGAAATATGCGGCGATCGGACCGACGATATGGAAGCTCCTGCCCTGCGTTCGCTCAGCAACGCTCCGCAGTCAGTTTCCGCCGCCGAAGCTGACGATGAAGTCCATCTTTCCCCGCCGTTCGCGCATCGAAACACCTTCGATCGTCTGTCGGCGCTCGCCGGCAAGAAACTCCGCCGCCCGCTGGACACGATTTCGCGCTTCGATCAGCGCCGGCCCGTTGTTGGGCTGAAGCCCGCCACGCACCATGTCAAGAAAAGGCAGACCGGACAGGCGCTTGACCGCTGCCTTGTCAAGGGCCCTCGACAGCGCACGCGCCAACGATTCCTCCTGCTGCGATCCCGGATTGAAATCCGAGACCACGGGGCCTGCCGCAGCCATTTCCAGCCGGACCCAGAAGATCGGATCGTCGGGCAGACTGACCTTTATCGAGAAATCATCCTGCTCGACCACGAACGGAAGAGCCGGCGCAGCCTGCCGGTAGGTCCTGATGGGAACGATCTTCGCCATTGCGCCGCCTCCCGGAGGGTCCGCCAGTGCCGATGGATTGCATCGAATTCATACTCTGTTAACAAAATACCGTCTTTCCCGGCGGGATTCAATGCACCATTTCCGGGCAGCGAAGCCACCTGGAGATCGAAATGCCGGCATGGGGTTCTGCTCATCGCGAGCGTGAACGCCGATGTTGCCGGATCATCCTCCCATGCCGAAACCATCCGGCCTGATCGACGCACGGCGGCACCGTCCCGTCAGCGAAGACGGCGCCCAATCTCAATGCCGCCGTGGCGGCATCGATCCTGTGCTTCCTGGGTTATCTCCACTCTTCCGGGATCGATTGCGCCGCCGCATCGTCCCGACCGTCGCGGGCGGATGGCTGAACCCGGTTGTAGCGATCAAGATAGGACTGGTTGGCCAGAGAGCGCAGGAAACCGACCATCTCAAGCGTGGTTTCGAGCCCGCCTCCGCGGATTGGCACCAGATCTCCCGGCCCGGCATGGCCGCGCGCGGCCCCAGACGACTTGGCGACCGGTTCCGGAAATCTGTAGATCTTGCCCATGTGCGACCCTCGTGCTTTGCCGCAGGATCGCCGCATTGACTTAATGAAGCCTTAACCATGATCGTCCGGCTTTTCGACGCCCAGGCTGCCCGTCGCGCAAGCAGACTTATTTTCAGCTTGTCTCCAACAACAATATGGTTAATTTTATTAGATACGGCATTGACGGAGATCGCCGATGTAGAAATGTTTGTGATTTGCCCGTTTGGAAACATAAATGGATCCGATGAAGAGAGAGTAATTCACATCGAGCGGACTGTTCTCAAGACAGAGAATGGGCGTTCTTTGCCCTGCGGTTCTATACGGAGTCGGTCAATTCCGGAATGTGCATCGACGCAAAGCCTTCAAGCGCCAGCTATGACAAGTTCAACCGCCCCTTCTATGAGCAGATCCGCGAGGAAGTCGACTTCCTCATTGCCGAAAACGTCGATGCCAGCCACGCCGCCTACCAGCAGCACCTGAGAGCTGGGCGGGAAGCCACAGGTTGACCAGCACCCCGGAGATGCCGATGAACGCCGTGACGGACGCTGACATCCCTGGCCCGATTGCTGCCATGAATCTCCGGATCGCCTTTGCCGGCATGCGCGAGATGGGCGCTGAGAGGGAACTTTTCGCGCAGAGGCTCGACGAAACCTATCGGGCGCTGGCGGCTGTCGCCGCCAGCATCGGGTCAACGCCAGTGGAGGGCAGTCAGGGCGAAACCGTGCTGCAGGCGCACGCGGACGCCCTGCCCGGCTGCGACGGAGTGATCGGCCTGACACTGCTCACCGGCTTCGCCGATGGCGCGGACCGGATTGCCGCACGCCGCTGGCGCGGGCTCGGCCTCGGCGACCTGCATGCGGTGTTCCCCTTCCGGGATCCGCCGGGTGGTGAACCCGTCAACGGCGAGACATATGCCTGGACCCACGGCCCGGACACCTCCGACACGGCCTATAGGGTAGATCTCAATTCGCCCGGGGATCTCGACGGCGGCTTTGACCGCTACACCGTGCTCGATGGCGCCGAAAGTGCGAAGGAGAAGCCGCCGCGTCACGGACATCTGGAGCAAACCCGCTTCCTGGCGCGCTGGGCGGACGTGGCCGTCGTGGCATGGGATGGGGAGGCAGCGGCCGGTCCCGGCGGCACCGCAGACATGGTGGCGCTGTGTCTTGCCAGAAGGATGCCGATCATCTGGATCAATCCGAACGAAGCGGGCGTGCCGATCCGCCAGATCTTTCCCGACGAGTTCTGGTCGGACGTGCATTTCGGTGAATTCCTGCATTCGCTGAGGACGCCGGAGATTTTGGATCTCAATGCTCCGCCGCTCGACACCACGGACCTCCTGCGGCGACTGCTGCCCGATTTCATGCCGCCCAAGCCCGTCGCCGCCCATCATGAGCCCCCGCGATCCGGGGCAAACGAGGCCGGAGTCGACAGCGCGGACGCAAAGCGGATGTTGCATGCGGCGGCGCACGGAGAGGAACCCGACCTGCGGCACCGATATGCGTCGGACGGAGACCGGACGTTGCCGGGAGGTCGGCTGATGGCGGCAATCTCCAAGCAACTCTGGTCGATCTTCTACAAGCATCCCGGCGGCGAGCCACCCGCCGCAGGGCCGGGCGCGGCAAACCACGGAGCGTCCAGGCCCGTCATCCATTCCGTGATCGAAACCGCATTCCGGACCGCCGACGAAAGGGCGTCGGTGATCGGGGACGCGCACAGGGGCACCCAGATCTTCATCCTGATGGTGGCGCCGCTGGCGGTGCTGCTGGCGACCATGCCGGGCATTCATCCGGCCGGAAAATTCTGGTATGTGCTCCTCGAACTGCTGCTGATCTGGTTTGCTTATACCCTCCACAAGAACCTTGTGGACTACGGCAGCCATCATTACTGGAGTGATGTCCGGCGGCTGGCCGAACGTCTGCGGGTTCTGCGCGCCACCTGGCCGCTGGCCTTCGACGTCGCCGACGCCAGGGCAGACCCGCCGGAGACCTGGACCGAATGGCTGGCGCGGGCCGTGCGGCGGGCGGCGGGCCCGCCCTGCAAGCTGCTCGATATCGATCGCAAGCGCAATGCGATCCGGTTTGCGCAACACGATCCGGAAGGGATCGTCAACAACCAGTTCGACTACCAGACCCTGACCGCGCTGCGCGCGGGCAAGCTGCATCGCCGCCTTCATGGCCTGGAGACCAGGCTCTTCCGGATTCTGGTCGGCTGTCTCGCCGTCTTCCTGGCGTGGTATGTGCTCGGCCCGCAGATACCCGGCTGGGGCAAGCCCCCGTCGTGGGTCGGCGGCCTCGTGATGATCGCCAGCGCCGTCATTCCGGTCATTGCCGCCATCTGCCTGGCGATCGAAGCCAAGTTCGACCTTCACGAGAGCTCGACAAAGGCGCGAGGCCTCGCCGGGCAATTCAGCCGGGTATCGGAGAGAATTGCGATGGAACGCAACCAGAGCCGTGACGAGGAGCTGCTGCGCGAGGCAGCGCTGATCCTGCTCAACGATGTGGACAAATGGCGAGAAGGCGCACTCAGGCGTGCCCCGGCTGTGCTGTAAAGCCGGTCAGGTGACGGCGCGGGGCGACCGAAGCCGTCGCACGCAATCGCGGTCAGGCACGGTGCGTCGGGTTTGCTTTTCGTGTCTCTTGTCAGCCGACGATTGCCGTCATGGCTCCGCGCGTCAGACCAGCCGGCTCTGTTCCAGAGCCGCCTCGATGAAGCTCGCAAACAGCGGGTGCGGGTCGAGCGGGCGCGACTTGAGTTCGGGGTGATACTGCACGCCGATGAACCAGGGATGGTCGGGATATTCCACCGTCTCGGGCAGCACGCCGTCGGGGCTCATGCCGGCGAAGTCCAGACCGCAGGCTTCCAGCCGCTCGCGATAGTCGATGTTGACCTCGTAGCGGTGGCGGTGGCGCTCGGAAATGTCGGCCGAGCCGTAGACCTTCTCGATCAGGCTGCCGTGCTTGAGTCGGGCCGGATAGGCGCCGAGCCGCATGGTGCCGCCGAGATCGCCGCTGGCGGTGCGTTTTTCCAGCTCGTTGCCGCGCAGCCATTCGGTCATCACGCCGACCACCGGTTCGCTGGTGGGGCCGAATTCCGAGGACGAGGCCTTGTCGATGCCGGCGAGGTTGCGCGCCGCCTCGATGACGGCCATCTGCATGCCGAAACAGATGCCGAAATAAGGCACCTTGCGCTCGCGGGCAAAGCGTGCGGCAAGAATCTTGCCCTCCGCGCCGCGCTCGCCGAAGCCGCCCGGGACCAGGATGCCGTGCACCTTCTCCAGCCAGGGCGACGGATCCTCCTGCTCGAAGACCTCCGATTCGATCCATTCGAGCTTGACCCGGACCCGGTTGGCGAGGCCGCCGTGATACAGCGCCTCGATCAGCGACTTGTAGGCGTCCTTGAGGCCGGTGTATTTTCCGACGATGGCGATGGTGACCTCGCCCTCGGGATTGTGGATGCGCTCGGAGACCTCTTCCCATGCCTGCATGCGCGGATGCGGCGCGGGATCGATGCCGAAGGCCGCCAGCACCTCGGTGTCGAGGCCTTCCTTGTGGTAGGCCATCGGCACGTCGTAGATCGAGGCGACGTCCAGCGCCTGGATGACCGCGGAGGCCCGCACATTGCAGAACAGCGACAGCTTGCGGCGCTCCTCGACCGGGATCGGGCGGTCGGCGCGCACCAGCAGGATGTCGGGCGCGATGCCCATGGCCTGCAGTTCCTTGACCGAATGCTGCGTCGGCTTGGTCTTGAGCTCGCCCGCAGCCGCAATGAACGGCATCAGCGTCAGGTGCACGTAGACGGCGGTGTTGCGCGGCAGGTCGTTGCCGAGCTGGCGGATAGCCTCGACGAAGGGCATGGCCTCGATGTCGCCGACGGTGCCGCCGATCTCGCAGAGGACGAAGTCGAAATCCTCGTTGCCGTCGATGACGAAATTCTTGATCTCGTTGGTGACATGCGGAATGACCTGGACGGTGGCGCCGAGATAGTCGCCGCGGCGTTCCTTGTCGATGATGTTCTTGTAGATGCGCCCGGTGGTGATGTTGTCGGCCTTGACCGCCGAGCGGCCGGTGAAGCGCTCGTAGTGGCCGAGGTCGAGATCGGTCTCGGCGCCATCGTCGGTGACGAACACCTCGCCGTGCTGGGTCGGGCTCATCGTGCCCGGATCGACATTGAGATAGGGGTCGAGCTTGCGCAGCCGCACGCGGTAACCGCGGGCCTGCAGGAGTGCACCAAGGGCCGCCGAAGCTATGCCCTTACCAAGCGAGGAGACCACGCCGCCAGTTATGAATACATATCGCGCCATGGGATTGAACCGTTACTGCCTGAATTCCGATTCTGCCACCCCCAAATATGGTGATGCAGGATTAATTGCGTCCGCGGCCCTGCCCGCGGCCGGATTCCCCGTCGCGGGCGCAAAAGTCCGCGCGACCGCCGCTGCTTACCCGTCGGCAGCCGATCGACCAACCGCCTTGTTGGACTTTCCACACCCTAACGGATTTCGCGCAGCGCAATCACACTCCGCCGCCGCCACTGCGGCGGCCGATGATCAACGCCCGGACATTCGAGAGGACGTCGAGGTGCTGCGAAGCGCCGGGTTGGATGGGGCCGACAAACCATTCGGGCCGCCCTGTTCCAGAGAACGGGGCGGCCCGGAACGAGACATGAGGGCGCCCTGAAGGCGCCTGTCGATCACTGACCGGTGGGCACGCCGGTCTCGGGAGCCGGCGCGGCGGGCGCAGCGGCATCCGCCGCCGGGGCAGTGGTGCCCTGCGCAGGGGCGCTGGAACCGGCAGCCGGCGCGGCGGGCGCATCGCTGGGCACCGACGACGGAGCAGAGGTTCCCTCAGCCGGAGCGGCGGCGCCGCCGAGCTGGTCGAGAACGCCGGTGCCGGATCCATCGGTCGTGGTCGGGATGCGATCGAGGATGTCCGTCGCCCGCTCGCCGTAGCGCGCCATGATGCCGAGCGTCAGCGAGGTGACGAAGAACAAGGTCGCCAGGATGGCGGTGGCGCGGGTGAGCGCATTGGCGGCACCGCGCGCCGACATCAGGCCCGATCCGCCGCCGATGCCGAGACCGCCGCCTTCCGAGCGCTGGATGAGCACCACGCCGACAAGCGCCAGCACGATCATGAGATGAATAACGATCAATACGGTTTGCATGAGTTCTTTCCTGCCCCAAAGGGGCGCAATCAACTTCAGTTGGCGGCTCTTTACACGAGGCGCGCCTGCTTTCCAAGTCCAAGACGCGACTCATGCCGCGGCAAACAGTCGTGGCGTGTCACTCCGCGTTGCACGCCCTACAGATGGCGAGGAAATCGTGAGCTTTCAAGCTGGCGCCGCCGACAAGCGCGCCATCGACATTGGCGATCGCCATCAGGGCGGCGGCGTTGTCGGGCTTGACCGAGCCGCCATAGAGCAATCGCATTGCGGCGCCCTCGCCGCCGAAGCGCCGGACCACCGTGTCGCGGATGAACTGGTGCGCCTCGGCGATGTCGGCGGGCGTCGGCGTCAGGCCGGTGCCGATGGCCCAGACCGGCTCGTAGGCGATGACCGTGCCGGCGGCCGTCGCCGCGTCCGGAAGCGAGGCTTCGAGCTGGCGGCCGAGCACCGCGAGGGTGTCCCCCGACTCGCGCTCCGCCCCGGTCTCGCCGATGCAGACGATGGCGACGAGGTGCGCGGCAAGGGCTGCCTCCGCCTTGGCGCGGACCATCGCGTCGCTCTCGCCATGCAGGGTGCGGCGCTCCGAGTGACCGACGATGACATGGGTGGCCAGGCAATCGGCGATCATGGCGGCCGAGACGTCGCCGGTGAAGGCGCCTGCGACCTGGTCGTGGCAATCCTGCGCGCCGATGTCGAGCGCGGAATCCTCGGTGAGCGCGGTGGCGACGTAGAGCAGGGTGAGCGGCGGGCAGATCAGTGCGTCGATGCTCTCTCCCAGGCCTGAATCAACGCCCTGGGCGATGGCGCGGATCTGGTCGAGCTCGCTGCGCTGACCGTTCATCTTCCAGTTGCCGGCCACCAGCGGGCGCACATTCGGTGTCATGTCAAAACCCCGTTTCATCAATCGTGACGACCGTCTAGCAGACGCCGCGCGGATTGCCAACGTAGTGGCCTGCGGGTGGCGGCGATGGTGGTTTGAGCGCGACATCCAAGCTGACACCCGGCCCGGCGCGCAATTGCCACGCAATTGTCGCATTGGCCTTCATTTCGCCGGCGGTTTCGTCTAAAGGGACATGAACTCAACGCGTGCGGAGCGGTTTGTCCGTACGCCCATGCCAAAGAAGCCGGGAGCTTCCATGCTTGACCTACTCCGAAGGGCCGCCCAAGGCTGGGTTGCCAAATTCCTGCTCGTGCTGCTCGTCGCCTCCTTCGGCGTCTGGGGCATTTCCGGCAGCCTGTTCAGCGGCATCGGCACATCGGTGATCACCGCTGGCGATACGGAGGTGACGCCGAACGAGTATCGCCTTGCCTATGACCGCCAGATGGCCGCCGTCGGTCGGCAGCTGGGCACGCAGCTGACCACCGAGCAGGCCCGCGCCTTCGGGATCCAGAACCAGGTAACATCGCAGCTGGTGGCGGGTGCCGTGCTCGACGAGCAGTCGCGTGAGATGAATCTCGGCCTTTCCAAGGACCGGCTCGCTTCCCTGGTCGCCACCGACCCGTCGTTTCACGATTTCAATGGACGCTTCGACCGCGGAAACTTCCAGCGCGTGCTGCGCTCGGTCGGCATGAGCGAGGAAGACTACCTCAAGAGCCGCAGCCAGGTGGCGGTCCGCACGCAGATCATCGAGGCGGCGTCCGACGGCCTGAAGGCCCCCGACACGCTGCTGGCGGCGCTGGCGCAACACCAGTCGGAAACGCGAGACGTCGATTTCCTGCTCATCACCCCGGACGTGCTCGGACCGATCGCTCCGGCCGACGATGCCGCGCTGCAGAGTTATTTCGAGGCCAACAAGGCCAGCTACGCCGCACCGGAATACCGCAAGATCACCTATGTGAAGCTGCAGTCGGAAGACATCGCCGACCCCTCCTCGATCACCGATGAGGCCGTGCGCGCCGACTACGATGCGCATCTGGCAAAATACCGGATCGACGGTGCGCGCACGGTCGACCAGCTGGTCTTTGCCGACAGGGCCGCCGCCGATGCCGCTGCATCCAGGCTCGCCTCCGGCACCAGCTTTGACGAGCTGGCCGCCGAACAGGGCAAGTCCGCCGCCGATATCCGCATTGGCGAATTCACCCAGGCCACCGCTCCGGACAAGGCAATCGGCGATGCCGCCTTCGCCATCAACGAGGCGGGCGGCGTCAGCCCCGTCATCGACGGCGCCTTCGGCCCGGTGATCATCCGGGTGTCGGCCGTCAAGCCTGAATCCGTGCAGGGCTTCGAGGACGTCGAGGCCGAATTGCGCAAGGAGCTGGCGCTGATTGCCGCCAACGAGCAACTGCTCAATGTCCATGACGGCTACGAGGACGCCCGCGCCGGCGGCATGACCATGGAGGAAGCCGCCGCAAGCCAGAAGCTCAAGACCGTCACCGTCGATGCCGTCGACCGCAAGGCGCAGGCACCGGACGGCACCGTGCTCAAGGACCTGCCGGAATCCCAGGCTCTGCTCAGCGAAGCCTTCGAGTCCGATATCGGCGTCGAGACCCCGCCGATCAACATGGGGTCCGAGGGCTTTCTCTGGTTCGAGGTGGTCGACATCATCGAGGCGCGCGACCGCACGCTCGACGAGGTCCGCGACCAGGTCGCCGCCGACTGGCTCCGCCAGGAGACGGCCAGGGCGCTCGACGCCAAGGCCGACGACCTCAAGACGCGCGTGGCCAACGGCGAGACGCTCGAGACGGTTGCCGCCGAGCTCGGCATCGCTGTCGAGAGCAAGCAGCGCCTCAAGCGAGGCGATTCCGATGCGGTGTTGGGCGAGTCGGCAGTGGCAGCCGCCTTCGGAGGCGGCAACGGCCATTCCGGCGTTGTCGCCGACGCGCAGGGCGACAACCGCATCCTGTTCAAGGTCAAGGCGGTCGACAATGCAGAGAGCGTGACAGCCGACAGCGTTCCCGAGGAGCAGCGGACGCAGATCTCGCAGCGCATCGGCGACGACCTGCTCGACCAGCTGGTGGCCGAACTCCGCGCCACCTACCGGATCTCGGTCAACCAGACGCTGATGGACAACTCGCTGGCTTTCTGAGCCGGCAATGGGGACACGACAATGGCTGATCTGAAGAGCTTCATCGCCACGGTGGCGGGCGGGCAGCCGCTCAACCGGGAGGAGGCGCGCCAGGCCTTCGGCGTGATGATGTCGGGCGACGCCACGCCGTCTCAGATCGGCGGCTTCCTGATGGCGCTCAGGGTGCGCGGCGAGACGGTCGACGAGATCTACGGCGCCGTCAGCGTGATGCGGGCCCGGATGCTGACCGTCGAGGCGCCGGCGGACGCCATCGACATCGTCGGCACCGGCGGCGACGCCTCCGGAACCTACAATGTCTCCACCTGCGCGGCGTTCATTGCCGCCGGCGCCGGCGTGCCCGTGGCCAAGCACGGCAACAGGGCGCTGTCGTCCAAATCCGGCGCGGCCGATTCGCTTTCGGCCCTCGGCGTCAATCTGGAGCTCGACCCAGCCGGGATCGCCGCCTGCATCGCCGAGGCAGGCGTCGGCTTCATGTTCGCCCCGGCGCATCACTCGGCCATGCGCCATGTCGGTCCCAGCCGCGTCGAGCTGGGCACGCGCACTATCTTCAATCTGCTCGGACCGCTGTCCAACCCGGCCGGCGTGCGCCGCCAGCTGCTGGGCGTCTTCGCGCCGCAATGGGTGCTGCCGCTGGCGGAAGTCATGCGCGACCTCGGCGCCGAATCGGTTTGGGTCGTGCATGGCGACGGCCTCGACGAGATGACCACCACCGGCGAGACCCAGGTGGCAGCGCTGGAGAACGGCCGGATCCGCCAGTTCCGCCTGACCCCGGAAGACATCGGCCTGCGCCGCGTCGAACTGTCGGCGCTCAAGGGCGGCGACGGCGTTCACAATGCAGCCGCGCTCCGCGACGTGCTGCAGGGCGCGCAAAACCCCTATCGCGACATCGCGCTGCTCAACGCGGCCGGCGGACTGGTGATTGCCGGCAAGGCCGAAGACCTGGCCGACGGCGCCAGGCTGGCGGCGCGCTCGATCGACAGCGGCGCCGCGCTGGCGACGCTGGAAAAACTGATTTCCGTCTCCCAGGCCCACGGGCCGGCGAAAAAGGAGGGCTGAGCATGGCCGACATCCTCAAGACCATCGAGGCCTACAAGCGCCAGGAAATCGCCGCGGCCAAGGCCGCCCGGCCGCTCTCCGAGCTCAAGGCCGCCTGCCGTGACATCGAGGCGCCGCGCGGCTTTCGCGCCAGCCTCGAGGCCCGGCACCGCGACGGCGGGTTCGCGCTGATCGCCGAAATCAAGAAGGCGAGCCCTTCCAAGGGGCTGATCCGGGCCGACTTCGACCCGGCGTCGCTCGCCCGCGCCTATCAGGCCGGCGGCGCGGCCTGCCTGTCGGTGCTCACCGACACTCCCTCCTTCCAGGGCGCGCCCGAATTTCTGGTCGCCGCGCGCCAGACCGTCTCGCTGCCCGCCCTGCGCAAGGATTTCCTGTTCGAGCCCTACCAGGTCCACGAGGCGCGCAGCTGGGGCGCCGACGCGATCCTGATCATCATGGCCTGCCTGAGCGATGACGAGGCCCGCGCCATCGAGGACACGGCAATCGAACTCGGCATGGACGCGCTGGTCGAGGTGCATGACGAGCGCGAGATGGAACGGGCCCTCGGACTCGAAAGCCGCCTGATCGGCGTCAACAACCGCGACCTGCGCAGCTTCGAGGTGTCGCTGACCGTCTCCGAGCGGCTGGCGCCGATGGCGCCGGAAGGAACTCTCCTGGTGGGCGAAAGCGGCATATCCGACCATGCCGACTGCGTGCGGCTGTCACGATCCGGCATGGCCACCTTCCTGGTCGGCGAGAGCCTGATGCGGCAGGCCGACGTGGAGGCCGCCACGCGGGCGCTGCTGACCGGCGAAGCCGCGATCATGGCCGCGGGCTAGAGATGGGCGAGACGGAACCGCAGCTGACCCATCTGGCGGCCGACGGCTCGGCCTCCATGGTCGATGTCGGCGACAAGGCCGACACGACGCGCATCGCCGAGGCCGAAGGTTTTGTGCGGATGCGGCCCGAAACGCTCGAGCTGATCCGCGCCGGCGACATGAAGAAGGGCGACGTCATCGGCACCGCGCGGATCGCCGGCATCATGGCCGCCAAGCAGACCGCGTCGCTGATCCCGCTCTGCCACCCGCTGGCGCTGACGAAGGTGTCGGTCGACATCGCGGTCGACGAGGCCCTGCCCGGCCTGCGCGTGACCGCCATGGCCAAGCTCACCGGCAAGACCGGCGTCGAGATGGAGGCGCTCACCGCTGTCTCGGTCGCGTGCCTCACCATCTACGACATGGCCAAGGCGGTGGACCGCGGCATGGAGATCTCCGGAATCCGCGTGCTGGCCAAGTCGGGCGGCAAGTCCGGCGACTGGAGCGCAGCGGGCGGGCCGCTCTGATGGCGCTGATGCCGGTCGAGCAGGCCTTCGAGCGCATTGTCGGCGACGCCGAACCATTGACCCGCACCGAACCGGTGACGCTGGCGGACGCGCTCGGGCGGGTGCTGGCGCGGGACCTGCTGGCGCTGCGCACGCAGCCGCCATTCGCCGCCTCGGCCATGGACGGCTATGCACTGCGCGCCGAGGATGCCGCCCGTGCGGGCGCCGAGCTCGACGTGACCGGCGAATCGGCCGCCGGGCACGGCTTTGACGGCCGGGTGGGGCCAGGCGAGGCCGTCAGGATCTTCACCGGCGCGCCGATGCCCGAGGGCGCGGACTCGATCCTCATCCAGGAGAATGCCGAAATCGTTCGGCCGGGCCGGATCCGCATCACCGCGCCGGTCGAAGCGGCCGCCTATGTGCGGCCGGACGGGATGGATTTCAGCTTCGGCGACGCAGGCCTGCCTGCCGGCCGGGTTCTCGATCCCACCGCGATCACGCTCGCAGCCGGCATGAACCACCCGATGCTGAGCGTGCTGGCACGGCCGCGCGTGGCGATTCTGGCCACCGGCGACGAGCTGCGGCTGCCCGGCCAGAGCCTTGCCGCGGGCCAGATCATCGCCTCCAACACCTTCGGCGTGGCCGCCATGGCGCGGCGGGCCGGCGCCGAGATCATCGATCTCGGCATCGCCGCCGACCGCATGGACGCTCTCGACTCGGCAATCGATTCGGCGATTTCGCAAGGCGCCGACATTCTTGTCACCATCGGCGGCGCCTCGGTGGGCGATCACGACCTTGTGCAGAAGGCGCTCGTCGGCCATGGCATGAACCTCGACTTCTGGCGCATCGCCATGCGCCCGGGCAAGCCGCTGATGTCGGGCAGTCTCGGCCCGATGCGGGTGCTCGGGCTCCCCGGCAATCCCGCCTCGTCGATGGTCTGCGGTCTCTTGTTTCTCGAGCCGCTGGTGGCGAGACTTGCCGGCCTCCCCGCCCCTGCCCGGCTCAAAAGTGCGTTTGTTGGCAGGGAGTTGTCGGCAAACGACCAGCGCCAGGACTACCTCCGCGCCCGCCTCGATACCGATCCCGAGAGCGGCCGTCTGACCGCGACGCCGTTCGACCAGCAGGACTCCTCGCTGATGCGGCTGTTCGCCGATGCCGACTGCCTGCTGATCCGGCCGCCGCATGCGCCGGCAGCCCGGATCGGGGAGACCTGTTCCGTGCTCGTCTTGCGCCCCTGACCGATCCGGACGGGTATCCGTCGGAACCGTCCGCTGTCTTTGGTCGAGTTCGGGCTTTCGCGATGTTGCCCGGCCTCGCGGTCGGGCATCGAAGGACCTGCCGGCACGCAAATTCGCAACCGGTGTCATCCACGACGCGCCGCCGATCATGATGGCACGGCAATGCCACGTGGAGGTGTCCTTCGCCGAAATGTCCGGTTCATCCGGTCCTCCACAGAATCTGGGGGACTGGATGCAGCAAAGAAGGGGCACAGTGTGCCCCTTCTCCTCCAAACCAGTGGTCGGGCAGCGCCCGCCCTGACTGCCGCAACTACCGGATCGGATAGGGGTAGTGAAGCCCGCCCTTGGAGGACAGACGGTTCGGCGTGACGGCGCGGTCGATGGCCATCGGACTTGCGGTTCCAATGGTGTTCTGGAAGACCTCGTCGTAGTTTCCGACCTGGCGGATGACTTCCACGGCCCAGTTCTCATTCAGACCGAGCTTGGCGGCCATCTCGCCCATGGCGGCGTCGCGGCCCAGAAGCCGTTGAACAGCCTTCGGCTGATTGCCGAGATCGGCAACAATCGCATCGACGTTCGAGGATGTGATATTGAGTTCCTCGGCCCAGAGCATGACCTGGAAGGCCCAGAAAATGGCGCCTTCGAGCTGGTGATCGGGACGGGTCACGATGGCCAGCGGCTCGTTGGAGATGATATCCGGCAGAAGCATGAAGTCATCCGGCTTCTCCGCCAGCAGGCGGTCCGACGCCAGCGCCGTCAGGTCACTGGACAGGACATCGCACTTGCCGCCGAAAAAGGCCTGCAGCCTCGCCGTCTTGTCGGCGATGTTCTCGATCTTGTAGTCCATGCCGCGATCGGAGAACCAGTCGGCGACATTCGAGAGCGTCGTCGATCCTTCCTCGGCACAGACCGTCGCGCCGCCAAGCCCGCTGGCGGCCGTTATGCCAAGCGATTTCGGGACCATGAAGCCCTGGCCGTCAAAGAAGGTGGTGACGACGAACGCCATTCCGGGATCGGCGTCCCGGGTTCCTGTTGCCGTGATGCTGCGCGAGGCCATGTCGGCTTCGCCAGACACGATGGTCTTCATGCTGTCGGAGAAGCCGATGCCGCGGATGTCGGCCTTGCCGGCGTCGCCGAATATGGCAGCGGCCGCCATGCGGCAGAACTGCGGATTGAACCCCTGATAGACGCCATTGCTGTCGGGCACGGAGAAGCCGGGCGAATTGCTGTTGACCAGACAGACGACCTGTCCGCGTTCACGGATCTCGTCCATCACCGTGCCGGCATGTGCCGGTGCACAGAGCGCGGACCCCAGAACACACAGCCCGGCCGCCAAAACATTTGATTGGAATTTTGCCATTGAAAAGTCCCCTGAAAAGAGTGGTCCGGTCATCGGATGGGTGAAAGGAAGCGACCGGAATTATTATGTATACATGTATACTTTTAGAAGCCTGTCAAGCGAGGCGGCAGCAAAGTGCTGATCCATTTGTTCAGGCGAGGCTCACGCATCCGACGATGCGGGAGCCGGTCTCGAAAAACTGCACTGGCGCCGGTCGTCCACCCAAGCGCGCAGTGCTCAGCGGCTACTTGCCGATGGTCAGCCATCCCGCGACATGCTGCTCCATGACGCGGCTGTGATGGGAAATCGCGGTGCAGACGACCAGATACAGAACGCCGAGGACGAACAGGCCTTCATATGCGAAGCGTTGCCACTCCGGATCGCTGTAGGCCATGCGCGTCGTCGCCAGCAGATCGAAGATGCCTACAATGGCCACGAGCGACGTGTCCTTGAGCCCGCCGATGATCGTGTTCGTCATCGCGGGGATGGAAACGGACAGCGCCTGCGGCAGGACGATCTTGCGGATCACCGTGACATATCCGAGGCCCAGGGACTCCCCGGCCTCTCTCTGGCCGTCTGGAACCGCCTGCAACCCGCCCCGCACACCCTCCGCGAAATAGGCCGCATGAAACAGGATCAGCGCCAGCAGCGTCGCCAACAGCGGCTCATAGCTCATGCTCGCCGGAAGGAGCAGCGGCAGAACGAAGATGCCGAAGAACAGCAACATGACCAGCGGAATCGATCTGATGACCTCGATATAGCCGGCGGCGCACCAGGAAAGAACCGGCGGACCATCCACGCGCGCCAGAGCCAGCAGGATGCCCAGGGGAAAGGCTGCGACGAGACTGAAGACGCCCAGGAAGGTGACGACGGCGATGCCGTGCCAGCGCACCATATTGACCTGCTCCAGGCCCAGCGGCCGCCCGTCCAGAAGGGAAAACAGCGCGGCAAAGGCAAAGATCAGGAGACAGGTGCTCAGCCGAGCGGGCCACCGCAGCCTCGCCAGGAGAAAAAGAACAGCCAGCACCAGCCCGACACCGGCGAATGGACGCCACATCTGATCCCTCGGAAACGAGCCCAAGAGGATCACGGACCACTTCTCCCAGATGAATGCCCAGCACGCGCCACTGTAGTCCGCACAGGCAGCGGGCGTTCCCGGGCCCCATTTCGCGGAGAATATCGACCAGTCAAGAAGCAGGAACAGGCTGTAAGCCGCCGACACGCCGAACAGCACGGTCCAGAACGTTGCCGTCCGGTTCTGGAAGAACTGCGCGCGCACCGTCTGCCATCTGCCCAGCGATGGCGGCGCCATCGACACCTCTTCCATCAGTATTGCCTCGGTCATGACTACCTTACCTTCAGTTGCATGCGGCGGTTGAATGCATTCAAACCGATGGACGCTCCGACTCCGATCAGGAGATAGACGGACATCGCCACCAGCATCAGTTCGACTGGCCGGAAGGTCTGGTTGATGGTGGTGTTCATGATCGACACCAGGTCCGAATAGCCGACCGCAAGCCCGATCGAGGTGTTTTTCAGGATGTTGACATACTGGTTCGTCATGGGCGGGATCATGACACGCAGGGCCTGGGGCAGGACGATCAGCCAGGAGATCTGGCCGCCCGTCAGCCCGAGCGCCTTGCCGGCCTCGACCTGGCCGCGTTCAACGGCCTGGATCCCGCCGCGCACGACTTCCGCCACCTGTGCACCGTGGTAAACGCTCAAGGAGATCACAAGGCTCAGGAACGGCAGGGAAACAAGATTTCCGCCCGTGAAGTTGAAGCCCTTGAATTGCGGCATCTCGAGCACGATAAATCCGGAAAGCAGCCCCCAGCCGACTGCCAGACACGCGGCCGGCAGATAACAGGCAAACACCCTGCTGGGCGTGCGGGCGCGCGCCCAGCGCCAGACCCCCACGCCGAGCGCCGCGCCCGCCACGAACAGAACTCCGCCACGAAGCGTCAGGGCCTGTGCAATGTCGAGCCGCAGCCCCGGCAGGTTCACCCCCCGGTTTGACAGATAGACCATGTCGAGGACGGTGACCGCGTCGCGGGCAAGCGGCAGATTGATCACCAGAAAGACGTAGACCGCCAGGAGAATCAGAAGCTTCGGCAGGTTGCGCATGGTTTCGACATAGAGCCGGCAGGCAATTGCGAAGACCCGGATCTCGCTCAACCGGAGGAGGCCAACGAAAACCCCGATCACGGTGGAGAGGACCACGCAGACAATCGCCAGATGAAGCGTGTTGAGGGTGCCTACGAGCAGCGCCCTTAAATAGCTGTTTCCGGCGCTGTAAGGGATCATGCTCTCGTTGACGTCGAAACCGCTCTCCCCCAGCAAAAACCCGAATCCGAGCTGACTTCCCTTCGCGTTCAGATTTCCCATCAGATTGGCGAGACCCAGAACGATCAGTAAGCCCACCACGGCCAGAACCAGCCATTGCAGCGCATTCTGGCGCGCCTTGCGTGTCACGAGCAGCAAACGCAGGCGGCCTGCGAGACTTTCACCAGAGGTTGTCATCGGCAACTTTCATGGGCTTGTCACATGCAGACGCTGCATGTATACGTGTATACTTCATATAATGGTCAAGCGAGCTCGTGAATGTCAACCCCTTCCTCCGCCCCGCTTTCGAGCACCGTAAAGCTCGAAAACACCGCCCTCTCGTTGGTGCTCATGTCCTGTCCCGGCGTGCGGGTCATCGATGGAACCCGGATCGCATCCGAACAGCACCTGAATGAAGACCTGAGCCGGCTTTGCGGTCGAAACGTTCGTCTGATGCTCTCTTGCCTGACGGAAGGAGAACTGCTTCTCGGCAAGGCGGCCTACCAGGACGCCGCGAACCGGCACGGCATCGCCTGGCGGATGATCGCGATTCCCGACATGTCGGCACCGACCGGGGAGAATGAAGAAGCGCTTGAGGAGGCGTTTGCGGCGGCCCGGTCGGTGTTTGCCCTTGGCGGGGCCGTTGCCATCCATTGCCTGGCAGGGCTGGGACGGACGGGAACCGTTGCCGCGCGCCTTGCTATGGAATACGGGCTCACCTCGGCCGAAGCGATTGCCTTCCTTCGGGACCGGCACGACAGCAAGACCGTCGAAACAATCGAACAGGAAACGCACCTGCGGAATCTCGATGCGGGAAGCGCGCACCGCGCGACGCAGCCGGGGCGCCCGCGACAGCCGGAATGAGTTGTCATGCACAGGGTTCTGGTGAAATCTCATCGCTCGCGAATTGCCTCGTCCTGATACCGGTTCAACGGCGACAAGAGATAGTCGATGATGCGGCGGCGCCCGATCTTGATTTCGACCCGGGCCATCATGCCTGGCGCAATGGAGACCTGTTTGCCGTCGACCCGGAAACCGCTTTTCCGGAGTGCGATCACGGTGTCGTAGACAAGGCCGAGGCCTTCCTTTTCAACCGCATCCTCGGAAATCGATGTCACCTCGCCCAGGATCGTTCCGTAGCGGGTGAAGTCGAAGGCATCAAACTTGATCTCGGCCGTCTGCCCTGAATAGATCACTCCCTTGTCGCGGTTGAGGATCTGCGCCTTGACCTCGAGCCGAGCCCCGTCGGGCACTATTCTCAGCAGCGGTTCAGCGGGGCGGACGACTCCGCCGATCGTGTTCACGTTTATGCCGTAGACGGTTCCGGAAACGGGCGCGGCGAGTTTCGTCACCTCTTCCCGCTTGAGAGCCTTGCGCAGCGCCAGATCGGTCTGGTCAAGTCGCCGCTGTGCCTCGGACAGATCGGTGTAGGCCTTTTGCAGGGTCTGCGCGGACAGCCCGGCGAGCTGCCTCGTTGCCGCCCGCAGGTTTCCCTCCGCCGCGGTGACCTGCAGTTGCTGCAGGATCAGAGCATGCTTGATCTCGATCACCTGCGCCTTGATCTGCTGCCAGGTCGATTTGGACGTATGGCCCTGAGCCATCAGGATGCGCGTCGTGGCTTCCCGCTCATCGACCAGGGGACGCAGCTCTTCCAGCTTGGCGATTTCGGCCCTGTCGGTGGCGATCTCCGAGGACCGTCTGGCAATCTCGGCATTGAGCGCTTCCAGCTGTGACCGGTAAAATGCCACATCCGCGCCGAGCCGGCTGCGGTGAATATCAACCAGCAGACGCGCGCCGCCGCTGACCACCGGCTGGAAGTCGAATGGCCGGCCGGCGACCGCCTCGACAAAGGCCTTCATCCGGATGAGTTCCAGGCGGGAATCGTCCCTTTGCCGCTGCAACTGATCGATATCGACCTCGCTGTCGGTGGCGTCCAGCTCCACCAGAAGCTGGCCGGCCGTCACATGCTGCCCATTGACCACATGAATGGCCACAACATTGCCGATCTCCAGCGCCTGCACGACCTTTGTCCCGCCAACCGGATCGACCCTGCCCACCGCGATGGCAACCACATCGATCTTTCCGATCATCGCCCATGCGAGGGCTGCGGCGAACATCGTGATGATCGTGATCGCCACAGCCCTTCCTGCCGGACTGGCGGGCGTTTCGAGAATCTCGAGAGCGGCCGGCAGGAACTGTCGTTCGACGCCGTGGATTTTTTTGTGCCGTGTGCCGCCCTCGCGTTTTTCGTCCGCCTTTGCTTTCGCAGGGATCGCAGCGCTCGGCCGAACCACGGCATCCTCGCCACGCCCGGAACCAGGCTTCGCCCGAGCGCCCGCAAGCTTGATGGGCTGGCTCTGATCCGGCGCCTTCTTCTCAGGCTGCATCCGAGGCCCCGCTTCCCTGGATGTCCCAGAGCTGGGCGTAGCGCCCCCCGGCCTCGAGCAGGGACTCGTGCGTTCCGTCCTCGACCACCAGCCCCTTTTCCACTGTCAGGATCCGATCCGCGTGCCGGACGGCGGAAAGCCGGTGGGCGATGATCAACACGGTGCGCCCGCGGCAGATCTGCTGCATGTTCTGCTGAATGATGCGCTCGGATTCATAGTCCAGCGCGCTTGTCGCCTCGTCGAGGATGAGGACGCGTGGCTGCCCGATCAGGGCCCTGGCGATGGCGATGCGCTGCCTCTGACCCCCCGACAGGTTCGAACCGCGCTCGCCGACATGGGTGTCGTATCCGTCGGACAGCTCGGCAATGAAGTCGTCCGCCCCGGCCATTGTCGCGGCGGCGACGACGCGCTCGAAGGGCATGCCCGGGTCGACCAGGGCGATGTTCTCCCGAATCGACATGCTGAACAGCAGGTTTTCCTGGAGCACGACGCCGACCTGCCGCCGCAGCCAGCCGGCGTCGACAGACGCGATGTCGAGCCCATCGATCAGGACACGGCCGTGCGTCGGCACATACATGCGCTGAACCAGCTTCGTCAGGGTCGATTTTCCCGATCCCGAGGGGCCGACAATGCCGACCACCTGCCCCGGCGGAATGGTGAGATCGACGCGGGCCAGGACATCCTTCAGATGCGGCTGATAGCGAAAGAACACATTGTCGAACCTGATGCCGCCCTCAATGCGCTTGAGCGCTGCCCGGTTCGGGTTGTATTGGGGTTCGGACGGCGTGTTGAGGATGTCCCCTAGCCGATCGACTGAAATCCGCGCCTGCTGGAAATCGTTCCAGAGCTGCGACAGCCGCAGGATCGGCCCGGTGACCTTGCCCGACAGCATGTTGAACGCCACCAGCTGGCCGACGGTCAGATTGCCCTCGATCACCGCCAGAGCCCCGAAATAGAGCGTGGCGGCAAGCGTCAGCTTGTTGATGAGCTGGGTGATCTGGCCGGCGATGTTGCCGAGATTGGCGGTCCGGTACGACGCTCCCACATAGGCCGCCAGCTGTTCGTCCCAGCGCCGCTGCGATTGCGGTTCGACCGCCAGCGCCTTGAGGGTCTCGATCCCGGTGATGCTTTCCACCAGAAACGCCTGGTTGCGCGCGCCGTGGCGAAACTTCTCATCCAGACGCGCCCGCAGGATCGGCGTCACCACCACGGCCAGGAGGACATAGAAGGGAATGGAGGCCAGCACGATCAATGTCAGCATCTGGCTGAAATGCCACATCACCACGAAGAACACGCTGGTGAAGACCAGGTCGATCAACAGCGTCAATCCCGACCCGGTGATGAAGTCACGGATGTTCTCGAGCTCTCGCACCCGCGCGACGGATTCGCCGACCTGGCGGTTCTCGAAATAGGCCAGCGGCAGGCCGACCAGGTGGCGGTAGAGCCTGGAGCCGAGCTCCACGTCGATCCGGTTGGTGGTGTGCGAGAAGATGTACGTCCGCAGACCGCCGAGCGTGACTTCGAACAGCGCGATAGCGACCAGCGCCAGCATCAGCACATCAAGCGTGGTCAAGCCGCGATGGACCAGAACCTTGTCGATGATCACCTGGAACAGCAGCGGCGACACAAGTCCCGCAAGCTGCAGGAAAAAGGAGGCGAGAATGACCTCGCCGAACAGCTTCCGGTATTTCAGGATCGCCGGCACGAACCAGGAAATGTCAAAGCGCGAGCCTTCGCCGAGCAACCGTGCGCGCCTGGCGACGAGCAGCAGGCGTCCGGACCACCTGGCTTCGAACTCCGCCTTTTCCAGCTGCTCGACATTGCGGGCCTCGGGCTCCTGAATGAGGACGGCCCCGTCCCGCGCGCCCGCCAATATGACGAAGCTGCCATCCTTCATTTCCGCAAGCACGGGGAACGGGGTCCCGGGCAGCCGATCCCATCTGCTTTTCAGGATCCTGGCCTTCAGGTCGAGCCGCTTTGCGGCGCGCGCCAGCAGTTCCGCCGTCATCGGCTTGCCCGGGTCGGCGAACTGATGGCGCAGCTGCGCCGCGTCCCCCGGCATGCCGAGCAGGCTCAGGATACGAACGAGACCGATCGCGCCGGTGTCGATCAGGTCGTCGGCGGTGTCGGCGCTCTGGCTGGTCATTGGCCGGGCCCTACGCGGCTTGCCAGGCCGCGAGGGCGGCGACCACATTGTTGTCCTGCTCCAGCGCCGAGAGCCGATCGAGATTGGTTCCCCCGGTGTTGCTCGCGCTCCAGGCCGCCATGGCTGTCACCAGTTGCTGAACGCCTGCCCGGGAGAGCTGCAGGTCCGCAGCCAGGAACCCGTCGACACCGGCCGCCGATGGCGCGCCGCCTGAATACCAGCCGTCCAGCGTGACGCTGCTGCTTCCGTCGCCGCGCAGGATGTCGACCAGCAGGTCGTCGCCGCTCTTCGAGAACCACAGTTCTTCCCAGGACAGATCATCCTGGAACGAGACGACGTCGGTGGTAGCATCGTCGCCGTCGGAGGCGATCCTGTCCTTGCCGTCCGCGGCCCAAACCATGAACATGTCGCTGCCGGCGCCGCCCGACATCCTGTCGTCTCCGGCGCCGCCGATCAGAACATCATTGCCGGCGCCGCCGTTCAACACATCGCTGCCGCCCGCGCCGTCGAGCAGGTTGCCGTTGGCATCCCCCGTCAAGGTATCGCCGAAGCCGCCGCCGTAAATCATCTCGATGCCGATCAACTCGTCGACTTCGCTGGCGCCGACCCTTGCGGTCACAATGCCGCCCTGGCCGACCGCGCCCAGATCGACGACGACACTGGCCGTGGCATGGATGAAACTGGCGGTATCGATGCCGCCGCCGCCGGACAGGCGGTCATTGCCCAGACCACCTTCCAGCACGTTGTTGCCGTCGTCGCCCGTCAGCACGTCGTCGAAGTTGCTGCCGGTGACGTTTTCGATCCCGGACAAGGTGTCAGACCCGGCGCCGCCCGTCGCAGTACCGGCGGCGAGATCAACTGTCACGCCGAGCCCTCCCGTGACATGGACGTAGCTTGCGGTATCCGTGCCGCCGCCGCCCGCAAGCGTGTCATTTCCCCGACCGCCCTCGAGCACATTGTTGTTGCCATCGCCCTTCAGCACATCGTCGAAACTGCTGCCGATGACATTCTCGATTCCTGACAAGGTGTCCGATCCGGCGCCGCCCGTCGCGGTGCCGGCGGCGAGATCGACCGTGACACCGGTTCCTGCCCCGTGGTAGCTCGCGGTATCGCTGCCCCGGCCACCGTCGAGCTTGTCGTTGCCCAGTCCTCCTTCAAGCAGATCGTCGCCGTCGCCGCCCATCAGCAGATTGACACCCGCATCGCCTGTGAGTTGATCATCGAACTCGGTGCCGACAATGTTTTCGATATCGATCAGCGTGTCGGTGCCCGACGAACTGGTCGCGATCCCGGTGACCAGACTGACAACCACGCCGCCAGCCAGCGTGCTGCCGTCGAAACTTGCGGTGTCGTTTCCCGCCCCACCATTGAGTATGTCGTCGCCTGCATCGCCGAAGAGCAGGTCGTCACCGACGCCTCCGCGCAGCAGATCATTTCCGTCGCCACCATACAACTCATCGTCGCCGGTCGCGCCGGTCACGATATCGTCGCCGCGACCGCCCCAGATCTGGTCGTTTCCATCGCGCCCGAACAGCTGATCCGCGCCGTCGCCTCCGATCAGCTTGTTGGCCGCCATATCGCCGTAGATGACATCGTCAAAGTCGCTGCCGGTTGCGTTCTCGATGCTGACCATCGTGTCGGTACCGCCACCTCCCGTGGCGGTCTTGGCAAGAAGATCGACGACAACCGCTGCGGTCGCATCGGCGTAACTTGCCGTGTCCGACCCCTCGCCGCCATCGAGCGTGTCATTGCCCGTTCCGCCGTGGAGCGTGTCGTCGCCTTCCCGGCCGAAAAGCCTGTCATTGCCCTTTCCGCCGTAGAGGATGTCGTTCCCCGCATTGCCGTCGAGGGCGTCGTCTCCGTCCAGACCCTCGAGAACGTCATCGAGAAGGGTGCCGATCAGCAAGTCCGAGGCGACGCCGCCGGCAATCATCAGCCCCTTGTCCTGCCCGAGCTTGAAATCGGAAAGCCCCTCGCCTGCCGCGGAGGTCTTCACCCCGGTGCCATCTGCAGAGACTTTCCATTTACCTGTGCCGGCGTCCCAGAGGTCCTTCCAGACGGATGCCCAGAGCTCCGCGTCGGTCCATGCCGCATGGCTCGATTTGGCGGTCTCATACTTTGCGATGAGGTCCGCGACGCCCGCGCTGGTCAGATAGGTGTAGTCCGAGAAGTCGTGCTCGGAGTATGTGTGAATGGCCTCCGCCCCGAGCGCCGCTTCCGCTTCGTATTCAGCTGTCCACTCTTCCAGCACGCCGTCGGGGCCATTGAAGTAGCTGTCCCAAATCGACAGAACGATCTGCGCCGCATTGCCGCCACCCCAGGAAAAATACCCCTTGACCGTCACCGAATTGAGTTCCCCTTTGGCCAGGGGTGCGGTTCCGTTTTCGAACATCACATGGTCCGGCATCAGGATCAGCAAGTCATCGCCGACGCGCTGGAACTGCACCGGCGCGTCCAGCACGCTGACGCTGTAGTCGGCGACACCGATCCGCTCGCCGAGGACGATCTTGTCCTCGGTTTCGTCTCCAAAGCCGAGCTTGCTGCCGCCCGCGTCCTGAATGACGCCATCCTTCAGGCCGTAGCCGACGATGAACACGTCCTGGTCCTTCGTGCCGCCCTTGCCGCCCCATGCGTAAGTGTCCAATCCGCGCAGGACGATCGTATCGTTTCCGTGCCAGGACGATGTTTCAGCCTCAACATTCTCGCCATCGCCACGCAGCACCCCGCCCAATGAGTCGCGGCCAAATCCGATGAAATCCTTCCCGGCGCTGCCGTTGATCAGGCCGCCATTGAACTGGGCGTAGACAAGCCCGCCGGGGGCGATCGTGATCACCGATGCGCCGACATTGTAGATGAGATTCTTGCTGCCCAGGCCGCCAAGAATATAGTAATTGTTCTCGCCGCCGATGGCGAAAATGATGTTGTCTCCGGAGAGGTAGATCGAGTTCTTGTTTCCGACGACGATGCCGAAATTGAACCCGCCGCCCATTCTGACCTTTGTCTTGTCACCGTAGACGACGACAACGTCGTTTCCGTCGCCCGTACGGATATCGTTCTTCTTGCCGAAGACAAAGATCGCGTTGTCGCCATTCATGTCGTGAACGACATTGTATTCACCAAAGGCAAACATGGCGTCATTGCCGTTGTTTCCGGTCAGATAGCTGTATTTTCCGAAGCTGAGCAGGATGTCGTCACCCTCGCCGCCGAAAGCGCGGCTGACCTCTCCCATCGAGGCGATGATATCGTCGCCATGACCGCCGAACTGCAGGTTGGCGTTGCCCTTGGCGATCAGGATGTCGCC
Organism: Hoeflea marina; assembly: GCF_003182275.1. GTDB lineage: Bacteria > Pseudomonadota > Alphaproteobacteria > Rhizobiales > Rhizobiaceae > Hoeflea > Hoeflea marina. Next base: position 392,098 of record NZ_QGTR01000001.1, on the reverse strand, counting down.
ATCCTCGGTGAGCGGACGGAGACCGACGAGGATTTCGCCGAGATTGTCCACAGCGCCACCTTCGCCCCATTGAACGATATTGCCGAAGTCGCTGAACAGCTTGATCAGGGACGGCAGGTTCGGCACCGCGGTAATGACCGGATAGCCGTCCTGCGCGGTGAACAGGCTGGATATGTCGCCTTCCTCGAAGGATTGATCGCTGCTGATGGTCAAGTCGTCCAACGAACTCGAACCCGCGGCCAGTTCCACCCAGCCGTTGAACAGACTGCCGGACTGGTCAAGGAAGCCGGACGCCCACTCGGTCGGATCCCCAGCCCCCACGCCTTGATTCAGGCCGTAATTCACGCCAGTACCTATTCCAGCCACTATGGCGCCTCCGAAGAGACTGGACGGCAGGGTCAGGTCGAACCAGAACATGCCCGCCAGATCGGCCGCGATCTGATTGCCGTCAACTTCTCCGGACGGCAGGCCATTCGCATCGTAGCTGATGTTGAAGAAGTCTCCGAAGGAGTCGTAGGGGACCGTGATGCCGATATCGCCCCAGGTCTGGATATAGTCGATGAAGGCCAGGATCGGATCCATGACCCGTTTCACCTTTACCCCGGCGGCGTTATACTGATATTTTCCGTCTTTCTTTTCCGAACTGACAAGGAACATGGCCAGCAGTTCATTGAGGGAAATCGCCTGACCCATCGCCGGAAAGAACGAGGCCAGCGACATGTCGAGGATGCTCATGGCGGTGTCGCCGAAAACCAGGTTGGCGTTGCCGATGGAAAAGACCACGTCCGATCCCCGGCCGGCCAGGACAACGTTGCCGCCATCCTTGGCGCTGTCGACCATGATCCTGTTCATGTCGTACATGGACAGGCGAATGTCCAGCCCGCTCTCCAGCGATGTCTGCGACCCTTTCTGGATGCCAGACTCTTTTTTCTTAGGCTCAACAGGATCGGCAGTCTCGTCCGCGACGGCCTTTTTGGGAGTACTTTCCAAACCAAGTAAATTGCCAAACTTCGTCACAGTGGCATTGGTCTGAGACTCCGCGTTCCGCTTGCCGAAATTACCGTTGGTATATTTATCGCCTATGTTCTTCGCGCTCAAGGATGGCAGCGAGAAGCCCAGGAAGGCCAACGACGCAAATTGGGACGGGCTTGGCACGGGTATGCCAAGCGTTGCCCGACTCATCCAGCTCAGGTCAATGCCTGATATTTTCTCCATCATGCTCGGAGTTCTGGTGTGCGGACCAATAAATCCCTCGGTGTCCTCAAGGTTACGCGGACCAATAAACCCTGCAGTGTTCACGTCGAGAGAAGGCCGGCGCGGTTTTGCATAGGAAAAATAGATGTCATTCGATACGCCGTAGTCGAGATTGACGTTGTGACGCCCGGCCATGACGTGGAACCCATGCCATGCGAAGGTCATATCCGCGTCGCCCGTGACCGACGTCTCCGTACCATCACCGCCGTTCAGACCATCCAGCCAGTTGAGACTGTGGCTGCCCATGGCCGGATCGACGCTGCCGAAGCGCACGACGAGATTGAAGTTGCCCTTGACGATGCTGACGTCGTTGCCGTGGCCGACCTTGATGGCCACGTTGCCGCTGCCTTTCAGCAACCGGACGGTCAGGCCGTCGCCGACCTTGAGGGCCAGGTTCCTGTCGCCGAACAGGACCTGCGCGCTGAAGGTCGAATATGCGCCGCCGTTGCCCGCGGCCACATGTCCAAGCAGATCGCCACCGTCGAAAATCGAGTGGTAGTTGACCTCGATGGCCACATTGTTGTTGCCGTAGGCGACGTTGAAGACATCCGGCCCCGCCCCCAGATCCCAGCCCGCGTGACCATGACCGACCTTGACCACGAGATTGCCATCGCCGAGTTGCGCGGTGAAGGTCTTGCCGTCGCCGACCTGCACGAGAATGTTGTAGGAGGAGCCCAAGGCGATACTCTTGAGCAACCTGCTGGCTATGCTGTCTTTCTTTTCAATGACCTCACCGGCCTCGCCGCCCAATTGATCCGCGAGACGGGGCGCCGGCGAAGTCGTAGCCGCTGGCGCGGGCGGAGCGGGGCGTGTCGTTCCGAACTGTGCAAAGGCGACATCGCCGTCACCGGCCTTGATTGTGATATTTGCCGCCGCTTGCCCCTCCCCATCATGCGTCACGGCCTTTTTCATCGCTTCCTTGTCTTTGAGCGACGCCCGGACAGACTCGAGTTGTTCCGTGAAGAGCGTGTTCAGCGACGGCGTTTTCTTTGCAGGTGGCGTTGAGGGAGTCCCGCTCGGAGGGGAGGCCGTCTCGTCTTGGGGAGAGGCCGTGCCGGTCGTGGTGGTTTGCGTTGTCGACGTCGAATCGCCGAGATATGTTTTAAGTTGTTCCTTAAGCCAGCTCAGGAAGTCGCTCGGAGTCCCTTTCCTGTCGAAAATGGCCGGGACCAACGCGAGTTCTTCCTTGAGGTCTTCGCCTCGCTTCTTGCCGTCGACATCCGTACCGAAGAAACTCGACGCGACGCCGAGTCCCAGCAGCATGCCCGAGCCGTCTTGGATGGTGACATTGCCCTGGCCGGCCTGAAGGCTCACCGCCGTTCCATCGCCGACCTTGACGGCAACATTGGCCTTTCCGTAGGAGACAAAGGCGGTCAGGCCGTTGCCGACATGGGTGGAGACGTTCAGGCTCCCCATGGAGACCATCACGGCAAAATCCGCGTCTCCCACCTTGGTGACCACGTTCACCGTTCCGGACAGGATTGAAACCAGGTCTCCGTTGCCGACATTCGTCACCACATTGGCGGTCGACAACGCCCCGACGACGTACATCGCGCCATCGCCGACCTTGGTGACGACATTGTAACGTCCGGCCATCACGGCCCAGAGGTCCGATTGCGCGCTGTTGACCACCGTCAGGACATTGCCGACGCCGGCCATGCCGACCCCGACCAGTCCGTTGCCGACCTTGGTGACCACGTTGTACTGGCCGAGGAACACGCCAGAGAGTTCGCCGTTTCCAACCACGGTGGCCACGTTCAGCTTGCCGACCATGAAGAAATTGGCGTCGCTGTTGCCCGATAGCGTCGCGACATTGACCTGGCCACCCATGACGAAGGTGGACACCCCATTGTCGCCGACGCGTGTGGCGATGTTGAGCTGCCCGCCCATGACGAAGGTCGCGTCACCATCGCCGACCTTGGTCGCCACATTCAGCTTGCCCAGAAGCACGGCGACAAACGTGCCGTCGCCTTTCTGGGAGAAGGAATTGATATTCCCGCCCATGATCCCGACAGCCAACCCGTCGCCTTGCCGATGGGCGACATTGAGGTAGCCGCCCATGATCGCGACGAAATTCCCCACAGACTCGGAATCGTCGCCGATGGCATTGCCGTGGTAGGCGACATTCGCCCCGCCCGCCATGATCGCGTAGAAATCGCCATTTCCGTCCTTGGTGGCGAAATTCAACAAGCCCAGCTCGATGGCGATATCCCGCTCGCCCTCTCCCATCAGGGCAACGTTCCCGAGGGAACCGAGCATGATTGCCGTATCATTTCCAGCACCGCCTCGGAAAATATTCATGCCTCCGACAAGAAACGCGACGTCATCTCCTTCGCCCGCATCAACGAAATTAAGAATGCTTCCGGCAAAAATGAAGTCGTCGCCACCGCCCGTCGACAGCCAGTTTGTGCCAATACCAATCGCGATGACTTGGTCGTTTTCGTCTCCTGTATCAAGAACGTTCGCCAAACCGCCGACGATGTAGCGATTGAAATCGTCGAATATGAACTTTGTCCCGCCACCCGCTTGGGTTGTGAAGTCCTCTTGCGTGGCTTTGTATGCATCTTCGCTTGCCCCAGGGTCGGCGTCAGACACATCCGTGCTGGCCGCCAACAGCTCGCTTTGCTCCGCGACGGCTTCGTCTCGCGTCGTATCGGCCTTGGCGAGCGTGTCGGCATGACGGGCTGTCAGCGCCGCCATGTCCGGAAGCGTGCCGGCTGCGGCGGCCTGATTGGCAGCCGCCTGGCCGTCCGGGCCGCCATTCATCGCGGACTGCAGGATGGCGTCCGCGTCCGGGTCCTGCTCGCTCGGCGCCTCGGCGTCGCCGGTCTTCGCCAGATCGGCGCGCGTGCGCCCCCGTGCGGCCAGTTCGGCGTCGAGATCGAAGCCCTCGCCCTCCAGCTCCGCGAGATCGGCATCCGAGAGCTCCGGCTCGTCCGCCGCCTCCCCCGCGTCGAGTCCGTCAATGCCGAGGCTCTCAGTCAGGCCGCCGGCATCGGCGAAACCGCCTCCGGTGTCGCCGTTCATCAGGTCGCCAAGTCCGGAGACGCCCGCGTCGATGAAGCCGGTCAAGGCATCGACCATGCCCTGGAACGGGTTGGCGATGCCGCCGCCGGCGGTCTCGGCTGACGGGTCGGACACGGCGTCGGGGTCATCCGTCTGGGTGATGATCGAAAACCCGCCATAGGCCTGGACGTCGTTGTTGCTGCCCTTGGTCTCGATGATGTTGGCCGCGCCATAGGCCCGGATCGTGCTGTCGGTGCCGCCCGCGGTGATCACGTTGCCGATGCCAAAAGCCTGGATATCGGCCTGGCCTGCGACCGTGGCGACGTTGTATCCGCCGACCAGAACAGCGCTGGTCAGACCGGAGACATCGGTGGTCAGCACGTTGTAGCCACCGACCATGGTCGCATCGACACTGTCGCCGCCCAGTATCGTCGCCACATTGGCGCCGCCGCCGAGCGCGAGCTGGCTGTGTCCGCTGCCGCCGCCTGTCCGCGTCACCAAATTGCCGCCGCCAAGCGCCACCACATCGAGATCGCCATTCGTCACCGCCTGCGTGATCACATTCGCCGCGCCGGCCCCGTGGAAGATCAGATTGCCCGACGTGCCGATCCGCGTCACGGCATTGCCGATGCCACCCCCCTCGAACAATGTGTCTCCGGAGTCCGTCAGATGGGTGATCACATTCGCCGCGCCGGCGCCTCGGAAGATGACGTTGCCTGACGTGCCCGCACGCGTAACAATATTCGCCGCGCCCGCGCCCTCGAACAACGTGTCGCCTTGCGCTGTGGAATGGGTGATGACATTCGCCCAACCTGCGCCGCGGAAGATGACGTTGCCCGACGTGCCGGTGCGGGTCACGATGTTCGCCGCGCCCGCGCCCTCGAACCGAGTGTTGCCTTGAGCGGTGGAATGCGTGATCACATTCGCCGCGCCCGCGCCGCGGAAGGTGACGTTGCCCGACGTGCCGGTGCGCGTCACGATGTTCGCAGCGCCCGCGCCCTCGAACAGCGTGTCGCCGTAGGCAGTCGCATGGTCGATGACATTCGCCCCGCCGCCGCCCCGGAAGGTGACATTGCCCGAATATCCGTTGCTGGTCACGCTGTTGTAAAAGCCCGCTCCGGCAAAATCGACGTCGCCGTAGTCGGTCGATTGGGTCACCTCATTGTAGGCGCCGCCGCCAATGAAATAGGTATTTCCGGCCACGCCGCCGTGCATGACCCTGTTGTAGGAGCCGCCGCCCACAAAGGTCAGCTGGCCGCCGGTCTTTCCGTCACCCCCGACCATAATGTGAGTAACGCTGTTGTAGAATCCCGCTCCCTGGAAAAACGTGCCGCCGATCGTGGTGCTGTGGTAGATCTCGTTGTAGGCGCCCGCGCCGATGAAGGTGACCTCACCCTGATAACCCTCACTTGATATGCTGTTGTAGGCGCCGGCGCCCTCGAATGTGACATCGCCAAAGGTAGCCGTGCTCTTGAGCAGGTTGTATCCGCCAGCACCCTGGAAGGTGATGCCGCCCGCGTATCCATTGCGGATCAGAACGTTGCTGGCACCGGCCCCACGGAATGTTATTCCACCGTATAATACATTGTTCTCAATATGGTTTGCTCCACCAGCGCCATAGAAGTCGACATTGCCGCGGATGCCCGAACGATAAATGTTGTTGGAGGCAGCTGCGCCCTGGTAGAGGATATCGCCGTAGCCGCCCGTGTGATTGACCGAAACCGCGCCCGCGAGGCCGCCGAAATGGATGCTCCCGTCCCCGGTCTTCGAAATATCCGCGTATCCGAACAGGCCGTAGAGACCGAGGTCCCCCGTGGTGTCCTCGACGTGGAGCACCGTCACGGAGCCCCTGATCTCGTCATTGCCAGATCCCGTGTAGATCCGCGCCTCGACAGCCCCCACATCGACGATATCGTTGCCGGCGCCGGCATTGATGTAGCCGGCGAAGCCGAGGGCCACGATGGTATCGTTCCCGTCGGTTGCATCGTAGCGACCTGTAAAAGCAAAGTTCAAAGTCTGGACCAAGCCACCCATCACACACTCCATTGCTTCAGGAAGTTTGCGGATCCCGGCGACAGCGTCGATGCGCCGGAACCCGCCATGACGTTCATCGTATCTCCTGGTCCCTCACGGAGCCCGGCATGCCTCTCAGGCAGGCCCGTCGGCGTCGTCGGGCTTTCTATTGATCAGGCCGAGCTCGATGTATTTCTCGATGATCTGCTGCATCTTCGGCTCCTCCATCAGGCCACGGATGACCGAGAGCATGTAGAGGAAGCCAGGCAGCGGCATGATGAGCTGCTGCTTCAGGCGCGGCTTGACCTCTCCCGCATCCGCGCCTTTCTCGGCCAGAGCTGCGGGGTCCTGATCCACCAGCAGCAGGCGGACCATGCCGTTGTTGAAATTGATGGCTGAAACGGTTTCGGCGTAAAGATCTTGCATTGGTCACCCCACTTGGCCACTCCCGTGACGCCGGACATCCAGCGCCGAGATGCTGTATACAGGTGGACTTATTGCAACTGCGAAGACAATAGTCTTGACGTGCACTTCCGTGCATTTATTATGACATTCCGATGACAGGCTGGCGCATGATGGCCCCTGGAGCCGCGCGAGGGCCCATCGCTTTCGACGGCCTTCGTTGCGCTGCACAAGAATCGCGTCCGCAGCGCTCAACGGGTCAAAAAGCGCTGCACCCTGCCCTTGGCGGGATCACTCCCAAAAGCCACCGCGCCGCGAACCGACCAGATCGTCTGCCGTGGCGGAGCCACGTTCGTTCGAAGGTCCCGAACGACGTGCCGGCAATGCCCGAACGGCGCAAGCAGTTCCGGAACGAAGATATGCGGACCGCTGCGCCAGTGCGACTGTTCGAAGACGAGGTTGTGATGCAATGCCGCGTCCAGCAAAGGATCGGACAGGTATGCCCAGTTGCAAAATCCGATCGGCACGCCCTGCGTGGTCTCATAATAACGAAACTGGCCGATCTCGATGGCCGGAACAATGCGCTGCAGCAGCATGCCGACGGGGTAGTATTGATGCAGCGTGGATTTCCGGCAGAGCCATAGCACGCCGCCCAACACAGCCGTCTGATCCCTGGTCGATGGCGTGACCCGCAATCCGGAGGATTGAGGCTCGGGCCCGGTGTCGTTCATCCTGCGGCTCCACCTGACGGATTTCGCTCCGGCACAGACAGAGCACACGCAGCACAGGAAGTGAATACAGGTATATTTCGATCAACGCGTTTTCGCGGGAGCATCTCGCCGCGTTGCCGAGGCCCGATCCCGGCGCATGTCCAGAGGAAGCGAACTCCCTTCGGCGCAGGACGATATGACAGACCAAGACCCTGGAGCAGCTTGCGCGTCAATCAAGGGCAGAAGTGCTCTATCCCGGATTGGAAACAAGCGCGGTCAGGCGCAAGACGTTCGCGGCTTGCGACCGGAAGAAGCCGGCACGGTCTCCCGCATCGAGCGCTGTGACCAGATCGGAGGCATTCTGCCGGAACAGGTCGGCGGCCTTGCTGCGATCGCGGACAACACCCTCCATCACCGCCGGGCTGCTGCGGTAAAACAGCAGCTCGTCCATATGCTTTGGCAGATCATCCGAATAAAAACCGCTTCCGATCTCATGGACCGTCTTCAGCACCAGCCAGAACCGCGCCGGCTCGGTGCTTGCGGACAGGCGCGTGGCGCGGCCCTGCAGAGTGGTGGCAGCCTCCTCCAGATCACCGCAATCGGCGACCAGCCCGAGACTGGCGACAGTGCTGAGCATGTTCGCATACAATGCGAGATAGTTCCCTGCCATTCCGGCGGGATAGCCCTCGACCAGCGTCCCCACCCCGGTGCGGACCACGGCGAGCTTCTCGAAGGCGAGGCGCTGGAGCACCTGGCGGATCGGCGTCCGGCTGACCATGAACTCCTGCCCCAGTTCCTGCTCACGAAAAACGGTTCCCGCAGGATATTCGCCGAGGCAGATACGATCGCGCAGCGTTTCATAAATGACGTCGACACGGGTTTTTTCGCGCATGGGAGACTCTTTCATACAACTGGCCCGGGCGGACGGCGCCGGGCACCGCGGCAGGCGTTCGGATCCTGTAACAAGATTTTCACCATGCGCTCAAGTGCGCCACGCCGCGCCGAGCGTCAAGCGCGGTTGGCCCATGGCGGGAAACCCATCCTGGATCATCAAAAATCCCTTGCTTTCCAAGCGGATCACGCTTGTCATCACGCCAACACAATAAACTGAATAACTCGGATCGAAATGCAGCAGCTTCACCTGATTCCCCTCCCGGGCCGGCCCACGGTCAATCTGGCAGTCAGCGGAGTGCCGGGCCTTCTGATATCCGCAAACGGCGCGCTGGCGCTGTGCGAGGAGACACTCGCGGCGGAAATGAACCGGCTCCGCGACCTCAACATCAGGACCCTGATCGGGCTGGTCGAGGATGACGAGCTTGGCACCATTGATTACCTTGACATAACAGACGCGGCGAATTCCGTCGGCATTCAAAGCATCCGGTTCCAGGTCAGGGACTTCGGCATCCCGTCAGCGGATCAGGAAGCGGACTGGCGTCACATCTCGTCGCACGCACACGAGTTGGCGCGCGGCGGCCATGGGTTTGCCATCCACTGCATGGCCGGAATCGGCCGCAGCTTCATGATGGCAGGTCGCATCCTGGTCGATTTCGGCCTTCCGCCCGGCGAGGCCTTGAAGACCCTGCGCGCGGTCCATCCGGAAGCGCTGGAAACCCCCACTCAGGAACTCTACCTGCAGACCTTTCCCAGATAACCACTCGAAACCTGCAGCCGTGGCAACGCCCATCGATCTCCTCGCCTGCATGGACAGGATTTCACTTCCATCGCCACCACGTCCGGTCAGGACAGCGCCGCTGTTTGACAAGCCGAACTCCAGCGGTTGCCGACGCACGCGCACTCAACCGAATCAGGTATGATGCAGAGCACCACCCGTCTCCCGCCGGAGACCCGAGGGGACAATAGGGGCGCGAAGCTTGGCTGAACCATCAACGATGCCGGCGAGGCGGGTGCTTGCCACCATAAGCCTGCCGCAGGCGCCGAATAGATATTTTATGCAGCGATAACAAAGAGCTAACGCCACGCCCTGCACTCCAGCCGACCCAGGCCGCCGTGTTCCGGTCCCGTTTATGTTTCGCGCCTCCAATGTTCCTTCATTGTTTGTTCACCCCTTGCAGAACACATATGGAACATGTAAACAACGTTCTGGTTTTGTTTCATAAGGCGACCCGGGGGATTTCCGGCCATGTTGACACGCAAGCAGCACGAGCTCCTGCTCTTCATCCATGAACGCATGAAGGAATCGGGCATTCCCCCTTCCTTCGACGAGATGAAGGATGCGCTTGATCTGGCGTCCAAATCCGGCATCCACCGCCTGATCACCGCGCTCGAGGAGCGCGGCTTCATTCGCCGCCTGCCCAACCGGGCGCGGGCACTGGAAGTCATCAAGATGCCGGAAAGCTACCAGCCAAGCCTGCAGCAGCGTCGCGGCTTCTCCCCCAGCGTCATCCAGGGCAGTCTCGGCAAGGCAGAACCGGTGCGGCGGGCTCCCGAACCCTCCAATGAGTCGACGTCGCTGACGGCGCAGGTGCCGATGATGGGCCGCATCGCCGCGGGCGTGCCGATCTCGGCCATCCAGAACAACACCCACGACATCACCTTGCCGCTCGAAATGCTGGGCCAGGGCGAGCATTACGCGCTCGAGGTCAAGGGCGATTCGATGATCGAGGCCGGCATCTTCGACGGTGACACCGTGATCATCCGCAACGTCTCCACCGCCAATCCCGGCGACATCGTCGTCGCACTCGTCGATGACGAGGAGGCGACGCTGAAACGGTTCCGGCGCAAGGGCGCCTCGATCGCTCTCGAAGCGGCAAATCCCGCCTTCGAAACGCGGATCTTCGGGCCGGACCGCGTCAAGGTCCAGGGCAAGCTGGTCGGCCTCATCCGCCGCTACCACTGACACCCTGCCGGCTTTGCTCGCCGCCCTCATTCCAGGACTCCCGGCCCGCCCTCCAGCGGGCCGATTTCGTTTGGACGAGCGTCCTGCGGGGTGGCGCCGCCGGTCTCATATACGCCGGAGCGCCAGTCGTAGTAGCGCTGGATCGTCCACGGCCTGACCACGCCGGCAAGCGAAGCCGTGATGGCGAAGGACGCCTTTCCGCGCCGACCCGTCGCCGCCGCTGCCATGGTGGGGCTCGTGATCCCGTCTGCCGGATCCCGAGCCTCGCCGGGCAGCAGGCGGATCGCCAGCGCTCCGCTGCGCCGCAAGGTCCTGGCGGTGACCAGAACTGCACCGGAGCGGCAGCTGTCGATGCGCGCCGGGAACCCCACCACCACCAGGTTCGCCATGTCGCAGGCGGGACCGATGGCCGCCCCGTCGTCGACCGCGGCAATGACTGTGTCGCGCAGCACTGCGACACAGTTGCCCCGGTCCCGGCAGGCAAAGCGGCCGGCAGCGCCGCGGGCATGGCCAAGCAGGTCGCGCAGGGTGCGCTGCGCCTCGATGCGTTGCGCCCGCAGGGCCGCGGCGTCTTCCACCAACGCACTGCGCGCCAACTCCCCGTTCACGGGCGCCGTGTTCACTGGCGCCCTTTTGATTGACGCTCTGCCCGCCGGCGGCGGGTCCGACGCCGCACCGGCGGCCGCAACCGGGCTGTCGCCGGAATCGATCTGCCGCGGAAGCCGTACCATGACCGGCGGCTCATGGGTGGGCGCCCGGAGCGCCCTCTGCCACTGCTCGAAAACGAAAGCGGATGGCCGTTCGGCGTTGCTGGCAAGCGTCCCCTCCCCGAGCAGCGCGATGAGCCGCCCGTCCTCTCCGATGACGATGTCGGGCGGCGCCTGCCGAAACGGGGAGAGCGTGAGCATGGCGCCAAGCGCTGCGAGCAGCACGCCGGCGAAACGCAGGCGTCCGCGCATCAGCACCAGCACGAGGAAGCCGGCGGCGGCGGTCGCCGTGGCGGGCAGAGGCACCTGGCCGACCACGACATCACCGCCCAGGCTGTCGACCCAGGCGGCTGCAGCGATGACGCCTTCGAGCCCCAGGCCCATCAGCTTCAGCGGCCAGGCATCCAGTCCGAAGGGCATCAGCAGCAGCGCCACGAGCCCCGCCGGCATGATCACCAGCGTCATCAGCGGCATCGCCAGGAGATTGGCAAGCGTGCCCCAGGCGGCGATGCGGTGGAAGTGATGCGTGGAGAAAAGGCCCGTGGCAATCCCCGCCACCAGGGACGTCACCAGCAGGCCGGCGATGAAGCCGATTGCCCCGCGCAGCAGGCCGAAACCTTTCGCACCGCCCGACCGCTCGCTCCTTTCGGCCCGCCCTGCCCAGCCGCCATAGGCGGCAATCAGCGCGGCGGTGGCGGCAAACGACATCTGGAAGCCGGGGCCGGCCACGGCGGAGGGAGAGATCACGATGATGACGAGCGCCGCGATCGCGACATTGCGCATCGTCAGCGCCGGACGGTCAAGCAGCACCGCCACCAGCATGATGACCAGCATGATCCATGCGCGCTGCGTCGGCACGCTGGCGCCCGACAGCACCAGGTATACGGTGGCGGCGACAAGCGCGCCGGAAGCGGCGATCTTCTTGACCGGCCAGGACTCCACCACGGACGGAAACAGGGCCATCAGGCGCCTCAATCCGACATAGAGGGTGCCGGCGGCCAGAGCCATGTGCAGGCCCGAGATCGCCAGGATATGCGCCAGCCCCGTGGCGCGCAGATGGTCGACCACCTCGGGACTGATGCCGCGCCTGTCCGAGACGGCGAGCGTGGCGGCGATGGCGCCCGCGTCTCCCGGCAGCACGGACCGGATGCGGCCGGCGATCCGGTCGCGCAGCGCTCTGGCATATTCGACGCTTCGCAACACCCATCCGGCCGACGCAGCGGTCGCCGGCAACTCGACCGGAGCCTCGAAAAGGAAACCGTAGGCACCGATACCGTTCTGCAGGGCCGAGAACGCAAAGTCGTAGCCCCTGGGCAAGGCAGGACCGGAAAGGGCCGACAGCCGTGCCCTGGCCTTGAGGCGGGCGCCGATCGGAAGCGGCTCATGCCCTGTGCGCGCCACCAGCCTCACCCGCTCGGGCGGACGACGGATCTCCGGAGCCTCCGTCGCCTCCAGGGCGATCAGATAGCGGACACGACCGTCTGCATCGATGTCGCGCATTTCCACCCGGCCGGTGATCGCCGTGGTCACGTCGGAATCGAGCAGCGTCGGCGCCCCCCGCGCCTGCAGCGCTGCGGCCAGCGCTCCGCCACAGGCCGCCGCCAGCAGCAGCGCCAGCGGCAGATGGACCGCCGATCGCAAGCCGGCATGGAGCGTGATCGCCGTCATCAGGGCGAAGGCCGCCGCAAGCGCTGCCACGGATGGATCGAAGGGCAGCGCGAAGCTTGCCGCCGCGCCCACACCGGCTGCGACGGGCAGCCAGAGGAACAACTGGCCGTGGCCGCGCTCCGCTTCCAGGCCGGCGGTCAGCATTCGCGCCGCGCGTGTCCTCAGAGACACGCCCCTCGCCTGCATCGGCAGGGGTGTCAGCCGGGCGGGCAGACGCTGTGGGAGAGCCGCCTGCGGCGGCATGAACAAAGGCTCCGGCATGGCGATGGACGCCGCCGCGCGATCCTCATGCTGCAGTGCCGGTTCGCTCATCCAAGCCAAGCCTCGCCAGGATCCCGATACTACACGCAAAAGGGGCAGAAATACAACCTGAAAGGGTTGACAGCGTCAGAATCAAGGTTCGCCAGGCATCCGCGAACGGGTTGCAAGATGCCGGCAAAATTCATTATAATCATCAGCTTGCATAACAAACGGGCAAATCGCGGTCAGGGTCTGCACCATTGCTCTTGCATTGCACAATTAGCAGTCTGGATAGCTTGGCATGCCTTTCCAAATCGTATAGCACAACGGGTGACAGTCATCCACTGTGCCGGCCTTCTGGTGCGGCGCTGCCCATTCTGGAAGGACATGCCATGGCAGACAAAAGCGCAAAACTCATAGTTGACGGCAAGGAAGTCGATCTGCAGGTTCGCAGCGGCTCCCTTGGGCCGGATGTCGTGGACATCGGCACGCTCTACAAGCATACCGGCGCCTTCACGTACGATCCGGGCTTCACTTCAACGGCGGCCTGCGAGTCGGCCATCACCTTCATCGATGGCGACGAAGGCATTCTGCTGCACCGCGGCTATCCCATCGAGCAGCTGGCCGAACACGGCGACTTTCTGGAAGTCTGCTACCTGCTGCTGTACGGCGAACTGCCGACCGCGACCCAGAAGGTCGACTTCGACTACCGCGTCACCCGGCACACTATGGTGCACGAGCAGATGTCGCGCTTCTTCACCGGCTTCCGCCGCGACGCCCACCCGATGGCGGTGATGTGCGGCTGCGTCGGCGCGCTGTCGGCGTTCTATCACGACTCCACCGACATCACCGACCCGCACCAGCGTATGGTCGCCTCGATGCGGATGGTCGCCAAGATGCCGACGCTCGCCGCCATGGCGTTCAAGTACCATATCGGCCAGCCCTTCGTGTATCCGAAGAACGATCTCGACTATGCGTCGAACTTCCTGCGGATGTGCTTTGCCGTTCCGTGCGAGGAATTCGTGCCCAACCCCGTGCTCTCGCGCGCCATGGACCGGATCTTCATCCTGCATGCCGACCACGAGCAGAACGCGTCCACCTCGACGGTGCGGCTTGCGGGCTCCTCGGGCGCCAATCCGTTTGCCTGCATCGCCGCAGGCATTGCCTGCCTCTGGGGCCCTGCCCATGGCGGAGCCAACGAGGCCGCGCTCAACATGCTGACCGAAATCGGCACCGTCGACCGGATCCCGGAATTCATCGCGCGCGCCAAGGACAAGGACGATCCGTTCCGTCTGATGGGCTTCGGCCACCGGGTCTACAAGAATTACGATCCGCGCGCCAAGATCATGCAGAAGACCTGCCATGAAGTGCTCGACGAGCTCGGCATCAAGGACGATCCGCTGCTCGAAGTGGCGATGGAACTCGAGCGCATCGCGCTCACCGATCCCTACTTCATCGAGAAGAAGCTGTACCCGAACATCGACTTCTATTCCGGCATCACGCTCAAGGCGCTCGGCTTCCCGACCACCATGTTCACCGTGCTGTTCGCTCTTGCCCGCACCGTCGGCTGGATCGCGCAGTGGAGCGAGATGATCGAGGACCCGGGCCAGCGCATCGGCCGCCCCCGGCAGCTCTATATCGGCGAGAAGAACCGCGACTACATACCGGTCTCCAAGCGCTGAGCGCTTGCTCTTCCGCATCCGGACCTGAGAAAGCGCCTTCGGGCGCTTTTTTCGTGCCAGGCGTGGCGCTGATTGAAAAATTCGGGCCGGCCGGAGGCCGCGTCGCTCAGGTCCTTGCCAGGACCGCGAGCACCACGTCGGCGGCCGTCGCCGATGGCGGCGCATCCGTGTGCATGCGCTCGCGGATGACGGCGAATTCGGCCAGCATCGCCGCTCGCCTCGGCGTGTCGCGCGCCAGATTGGCGGCGGTCCGGGCCAGCCGCTCGGGCAGCACATGGTTGTTGTACTGCTCCTCCACGACCACATGGCCGGCAATCAGGTTGGGCAGCGCCATCGACCAGGTGGTGAGCTTGTGCACCAGCCGGCGGGCGATGAAGTCCAGCTTGTAGGACGACATGTGCGGCACGCCGACAATGGCGAGTTCGAGCAGCACCGTGCCGGAGGCGGCGATCGCGACATCGGCCTCGCCGAAGGCCTGCCATTTGGCGTCCTCGCCGCTGACCACCTCGCAGGGCACGCTCCAGCCGCCGACCGCCGCCCTCACCCGCGCCTCGACCCGCGGCGAGGCCGGCAGGACGAAGCGCATGGCCGGATCGAGCCGCGCCAGATGGGCGGCCGCGGCCCCGAACGGGCCGATCAGCCGGGCGATCTCGCTGCCGCGCGAGCCGGGCAGGATCAGGCACACCGGCGCCCGCTCCGGATCGGCCGGCCGTTCGGCGCGGCGGGCCTGTGCGGCGCGCGCCGCCAGCAGGCCGGGATCGAACATCAGCCGGTGGCCGACATAGGTGAGCGGCGGGCCGCCGAGCTCGGCCACGATCTCGGGCTCGAAGGGCAGCACCGACAGCACGTGGTCGACATAGGCGGTCATCGCGGGAGCCCGCTCCGGCTTCCAGGCCCACACGGTCGGGCAGACATAGTTGATGATCTTCAGGTCCGGCAGCGCGCGGCGCACCCGGCGGGCGACGCGATGGGTGAAATCCGGGCTGTCGACGATGATCAGGCAATCGGGCCGGGCGGCGATGACGGCAGCGGCGGTCTGGCGGATGCGCCAGATCAGCTTCGGCAGCCGGGCGATGACGGCGGAGAAGCCGATGATCGAGAGTTCCGACTGGTCGAACAGCGACGTGAGTCCCTGGCGCTGCAGCGCCTCGCCGCCGACGCCCACCAGCTCCGGCCGGGCGCCGAGGCGCTCGGTCAGCGCCGCGACCAGTTCGGCTGCCAGCATGTCGCCGGAGGGTTCGCCGGCAATGATGGCAAGCTTTGACAATCTCATGGCGCCAGGTCCGCCGGATCGATGCCGGAGACGAAGATGCCGGCCCGGTCGGCTGCGGCGATCAGCGCATCGCGGTCGAGCACCAGCGCCCGCCCCGCTTCCACGGCAATGCCGGCAAGACCGGCGCGGCCGGCATTCTCCACCGTGCCGGGCCCGATGGACGGCAGGTCGGCGCGCATGTCCTGCATCGGCTTGCAGAGCTTGACCAGCACGCCGCGGCGGCCGGCGGGCAAGCGGCCCTCGGCGCGCAGCCGGGCGACCCGCGCCAGCATGTCGTCGGTGCCTTCCAGTCCCTCAAGCGCGATCACCCGCCCCCCGACCGAAATCGCGCCCTGGCCGATGTCGAGGCGTCCCAGTTCGAGCGCCGCGCGGGCGGCGGCCGCAATGTCCCGGCATGCGGCTGCGTCCGGCGACACCGCACCCAGCGGGCCGCCGGTGGCGAGCAGGCCGGGCACCACCTCATGGGCGCCGACCACCTTGACGCCGACGCTCTCGAGCAGCCCGATGACGCTGCGCAGCACCGCGTCGTCCCCGCCCGACACCAGCGCCCGGAAGATGCGCGGCACCGCAGGGATCATCCTCCAGGTGGGACGGAACTCGCCGAGGCCCGGCCGGCGGGCGATGCCGCCCGACAGCACAGCGTGGCTGATCTCCTCGCGCCTGGTGATGGCGGCGAAGCTCGCAAGATCGGCAATGGCAAGGTCGGCATGGGCGAAGCCGGACCAGTCCTGGTCGGCGGCGCCGATGATCGGCAGCACGAAGGGCGTGTGCCCCGCCTCGCGCGCAGCTTCGGCCAGGCGCATCGGCAACTGGCCGCTGCCGGCCACGATGGCCAGACGGCCTATGGCGGCGCCGGCCAGCATCGCGCTCAGCCCCGCTTGCCCCGCGCCGGCGACGAGAGCGCGCGTTCGCTGTCCGCATCGATGAAGCTGATGATGTCGGCCACCGCGCCGACGACGGTGCCCTCGGCCTTGATGCGGGCGATGTTGTCCCGGATCGGCGTGGTCTGGTCGAAGATCGCCTTGTAGACGCGGCGAACGGCATGAATCGACTGCTTGTCGATGCCGGCGCGCTGCATGCCGATGATGTTGAGGCCGGCCAGCACGCCCGGATTGCCATTGAGCATGCCGTAGGGAATGACATCGTTGCTGACGGCGGCCAGGCCGCCGATGAAGGCATGGTGACCGATGCGGGTGAACTGGTGCACGGCAGCGCCGCCGCCCATGATGACGCGATCGCCGACGCTGACATGGCCCGCAAGCATCACATTGTTGGACAGGATCACGTTGTCGCCGACATGGCAGTCATGGGCGACATGGGAATAGGCCAGGAACAGCGAGTTGTTGCCCACGGTGGTCTTGCCGCCGGCATTGGCCATGCCGGTGTTCATCGTCACGCCTTCGCGGATGGTGCAGTTCTCGCCAATGACGAGTTCGGTGTCCTCGCCCTTGTAGTGGATGTTCTGCGGCTCGCAGCCGATAACGGCCTGCGGGAAGATGCGGCAGCCGGCACCGATGCTGGTGCGGCCGGTGACCACGACATGGCTCATCAGCCGGACATTGTCGCCCAGCACCACCTGCGGGCCGACATGGCAGAACGGCCCGATGACCACATTGGAGCCCAGGATGGCGCCGTCCTCGATGAAGGAACTGGGATGGACGATGGCGGGTGCGCGCGCGGCGGCAGGCAGGGTCATTCGGATTCGCTTTCTGAGGGCACCAGCATGGCGCCGATATCGGCCTCGGCCACCTTGGAACCGTCGACCATCGCTTCGCAATGGAATTTCCAGATGTTGCCGCGCTGCTTGGTTTTGGCAACGTGGTATTCGAGCCGGTCACCCGGCACGACCGGCTTGCGGAACCGCGCGTTGTCGATGGTCATGAAGTAGACAAGGTTGGTGCCGTCGCCGATCGACTTGGCGCAGATGGCGCCGGCCGTCTGGGCCATCCCCTCGATGATGAGAACCCCGGGCATGATCGGATTGCCGGGGAAATGGCCGGTGAACTGCGGCTCGTTGGCCGTCACGTTCTTGATGCCGATCGCCGATCTGTCGCCATCGATATGGATGATGCGGTCAATCAGCAGAAATGGATAGCGATGCGGCAGAAGCCGCATGATTTCCTTGAGATCCGCGCTCTCGAGCGTCCGCGCCGGAGTGTCGTTCATTGGTCTTCTCCGCCCTAGTTCTTCTGGTTCCGGGCAAAAGCCCGTGCATTGGCATCGGCTGCATCGCGCAGCACACCGCGCATCGGCCGCGCCGGCACGCCGCCCCAGCGTGCGCCCGCCGGCACGTCGCCGGCCACGCCGCTCATGGCGGCGATCTGGGCGCCGTCGCCGATATGGACATGACCGTTGACGCCGGTGGCGCCGCCGATCATCACCATGTCGCCGACCGTGGTGCTGCCGGCAATGCCCACCTGGGAAACGATGACGCAGTGGCGGCCTATACGGACATTGTGGCCAATCTGGACAAGATTGTCGATCTTGCTGCCCTCGCCGATGATGGTGTCGTCCAGCGCGCCGCGGTCGACGCAACTGTTGGCGCCAATCTCGACCTTGTCCTGAATGATGACCCGGCCGATCTGGACGATCTTGTCGAGGCCGCGCGGGCCCGGCACATAGCCGAAGCCGTCCTGGCCGATGCGGACGCCGGGATGCAGGATCACCTCGTTGCCGATGAGCGCGTGCTGCACCGTGCAGCCGGTCGAAATGGAGCAGTTCCGGCCGATGCGGACCTTGCGGCCGATGACGGCGCCGGCGCCGACGAGCGTGCCTGCTCCGAT
The DNA here is from genome assembly GCF_003182275.1 of Hoeflea marina. Classification (GTDB taxonomy): domain Bacteria; phylum Pseudomonadota; class Alphaproteobacteria; order Rhizobiales; family Rhizobiaceae; genus Hoeflea; species Hoeflea marina. The sequence continues at coordinate 373,503 of NZ_QGTR01000001.1, read as the reverse complement.
CTCCGCATCGGCGCCGATGACCGCCCCGGCCTCGACGATGACGCCGTCTTCAAGCCGCGCGGACGGATCGACATGGGCGGCCGGCGAGATGCCGGCACCGGTGGTGATCCGCAAAGGCCGTAGTGCAGCGGGAAACAGGACTGCCGCGGCCATGGCGAAGGCTGCCTGCGGATGGGCGACCACGAGCGCTGCCACATGCGCGGGCACCTCGGAGGCCAGCGCGCGGCTGCAGAACACGGCGCCAGCCTGCGATTGACGCAGGTCGTCCAGAGGCTTGCGGCTGGTTATGAAGGTGACGTCGGCGCCCTGGGCGCGGGCCAGCGGGGCAATGCCGGACAGGACCCGGTGTCCCAGGTCAGGCTGATCGAACTCGGCCGAGCACAGCTCCGCGAGGGCGGCAATCGTCACGCCGCCATGCGGGGGGTAAAAGGAACTGGGCTCCATCACGGGACCGATCAGCTAGGCCAGGCGCCACCCGTGGGTGACGCCTGGCGAAGGCGTTAGAAACGCGTGGACGCGCCGAAACCGAACTTCTTGATGTCGTCGCCGTCTTCCTTGACGACGGGCTCGGCGTAATAGACCCGCAGCGGACCGAAAGGCGAGGCCCAGGTCAGGCCGAGACCGACGGATGCGCGCCACGCCATGTCGGAGCCCTCAACCGTCTGGCCATCGAGATCGGTAGCGCTGATGTCGCTGCCATAGAGCGTCGCCGCATCGGCGAAAGCGTTGAGGCGCAGACCGAGATCACGCGAGATGAACGGCATCGGTGTCGAGACTTCAAGCGAACCGTTGAAATAGGTGGTGCCGCCGGCGGAGTCCACATTGGTGGTCCCATCGAAAACCCGGGGGCCGATGCCGCGGGTGTCGAAGCCGCGGATGGTTTCCTGGCCGAGGAAGAAGTGGTCGAAGACGCGCAGATTGCCGCTGGTGGCCATGACATGGCCGCCGCCGACCGAGACCTGGCCGATCATGTCCGCCGATTCCGACAGCATGTGGAAATAGGTCGCCTTGGCGGTGGTCTTGAGATAGTCGGCGTCGCCGCCCAGACCCGCATATTCCTGCGTGAACTTGGCCGAAATGCCTTCGCGCGGCAGCTTCTGGTCGTCTAGCGAATTGTAGGACAGCGTGTAGGACAGGGCGGAAGTGATGCGCCCGCCGTCCGCGATAACAGCACGTTCCGGATTGGAATCAATATTGGCGAGGCTAGTGTATTCGTACTCTGTCGAAGTCAGCTTGTAGGCTGTCGTCAGGGCCAGCTTCTCGGTGATCGGAATGCCAAGCCGCAGGTTGATGCCCTGGTCGGTCTGGTCGAAGCCGGTGTAGCTCTTGTCCGTGTTGCGGAAAATGTCGAACCCGGCGGCCAGGCGGTAGCCGAGGAAATAGGGCTCGGTGAAGGACAGGCTGTAGGTCCGGCTATCCGATCCGCCGCCCACCGAGGCGCGGATGAACTGGCCGCGGCCGAGGAAGTTGCGCTCGGTGATGTCGAGCGTGGCGGTGAAGCCGTCATTGTTCGAGTAGCCGCCGCCGACGCCGAATTCACCGGTCGGCTGGTCCTTGACATCGACGATCAGGACAACGCGATCAGGCTCGGAGCCCGGCTGCGTGGAGATGTTGACCGACTCGAAGAAGCCCAGCGCATCGAGGCGCTTCTTGGCGCGGCGCACGAGAACCTGGTTGAAGGCATCACCCTCGGCGAGGTCGAATTCGCGCCGGATGACATAGTCACGCGTCCGGGTGTTGCCGCGGATCTCGATGCGTTCGACATAGGCGCGGGTGCCCTCGTCGACGAGATAGGTGACCGAAATGGTACGGTTGGTGAAGTCGCGGTCGCCGCGCGGCGTCACCTGGGCGAAGGGATAGCCCTCGCCGGCAACGCGGTCGGAAATCGCCAGAATGGAATCTTCCACGTCCTTGGCGGAATAGACCGCCCCGGATCTGGTCTCGAGAAGGCGCTGCAGGCCCTCGGTATCGACGCCGGGAACTGTGCTCTCGACGTTGACGGCGCCGAAGGTGTAGCGCTCGCCCTCCTCGACGGTGATGTTGAGAACATATTCGTTGCGCGTCTCGTCAAGCTCGGCGGACGAGGAGATGACGCGGAAGTCGGCATAGCCGCGGTTGTAGTAGAAGCGGCGCAGCAGCTCTTCATCCGCGCGCAGCTTGTCCTCGTCGTAGACATCCTTGCGCGACAGGAACGAAAGCATGCCGGAGCGCTTGGTCGTGATCACGTCGGCCAGGCGGCCATCGCCAAAAGCCTGGTTGCCGACGAAGTTGATCGAGGCAATCTTGGTGCGGTCGCCCTCGTTGATCTCGAAGGCGATGTTGACGCGGCCGCCATCGACGGGAACCAGACGGGTGGTGACCGTGGCGTCGCTGCGGCCGATGGCCGTATAGGCATCCCTGATCGCCTGCACGTCGGCTTCGAGGATCTGCGGATTGTAGGCGCCCAGCGGCTGGATCTGGACGGTCGACTTCAGCTGGGTGTCCTTGATCTTCTTGTTGCCGTTGAAGACCACCTGATTGACGATCTGGTTCTCGGCAACCGTGACCACCAGGGTCGAGCCGGACACGCTGATCTGGACATCGGAGAACAGACCGGTGGCAAACAGCCGCTTGACCGATTCATCGATGTCGTCGTTGGAGAAACTCGAGCCGGGGGTGATGGTGACATTGCCGCGGACGGTGGATGCATCGACGCGGCTGTTGCCGCGCACATCAATGCGGCTGATGACGGCTGCGTCAGCGATGGTAACGGATGCCATCATGACACCAGAGGCGCCCGTTGCAACGATACCCGCTGACAGCGCAACCGCTGACACAGCGTTCAAGAATTTTGAACCAGCCTTCATTGATCTACTTACCTTTATTTCCGATGTCCCCGCGCAGGCGACAAGCGTCCTGACTCATGACACTGCCGTTTTACCCGCTTTTGCCCCACAAGCAAGGGATCGAGTTAATTTCTGTTTACTTCGTTCCGATGCGTGGCTGTTTGGTCACGTATGTTCCAATTCATGCTCAACGAACGGTTAACACAGGCTGTCCGCACCCCTCATCCGATCAGGCTGCTCACGTCATTCCAGGTGGCAAACAACATCAGGGCGAGCACGGCCGTCAATCCGAGGCGGAAAGCCCACTCCTGAGTCGTGTCACCCAGCGGTCGTCCGCGGATGCCTTCGAGTGCATAGAACACCAGATGGCCGCCGTCCAGCATCGGCACCGGCATTAGATTGAGCAATCCAATGGAAACCGACAGGACAGCCGCCAGCTGGATCAGCGCGCCGACCCCGAGAGTGGCCATCTGGCCCGAAACCTGGGCAACCCGGATGGGTCCGCCCAGTTGGTCGGCCTTCTCGCGCCCGGTGATGATGTTGCCGATATAGCCGAAGGTGCGGGTGACGATGAACCAGCTCTCCTGCACGCCCTGCCCCACGGCCTCGACCGGACCGTAGGTCTTCACCCGGAAATTGGCTGTCTCATTGTTGGTCACCACACCGATCTGGCCGACCTCCATCTTGTTGCCGAAACGGTCGGTGATCTCGGTCCTGACCGGCGTCAACGACAGCTCCACCGGCTGGCCGGCACGCTCCATCGTCACCCGGATCGGCACGTCGGGCCGGACGCCGACATAGCGGCGGACGTCATCGAAGGTCTCCACGGGGTGGCCGTCGATGGCGAGGAACCGGTCACCGGGGGCCACGCCGGCGGCGGCGGCGGCGCTCTCGGCACGGACTTCGGCCACCACCGGGTCGGCGATCATGCGGCCATTGACGCCGAAGGCGACGGAGAAAATCGCAATGGCCAGGATGAAATTGGCGATCGGGCCGGCGGCCACCGTCGCCGCGCGCCGCCACAGCGATGCGCCCGGAAACGATCGCGCGCGGTCCGCCTCGGACATGGCCGCGACCTCGGCATTGTCCGGCACGCTGGCGGCATTCTCATCGCCGAAGAACTTGACATAGCCGCCCAGCGGGATGGCGGAAATCTTCCAGCGGGTGCCGCGGGAATCGTTGAAGCCGACGAGCTCCGGGCCGAAGCCGACGGAAAAGGTCAGGACCCGGATTCCGCACCAGCGGCCGACCAGATAATGGCCCATCTCGTGGACGAAGACGACGATGGTCAGCACCACCAGGAATGGCACCAGCGTTCCGGTGAGGAATCCGATTGCGGAGGAGACGATGTCCATGGGGCCATTCCTTTGAAGTCACTTGCGATGGCGGTCGGCAGGACCGCCGCCCGCGATCAGCCCGGAAACCAGGCGCAATTCATTCTCTGCGACCCTATTGCCCGAGCAACCTTGCCGCAAGCTCGTCACCGCCGGCAAGCATGGACGAATTCGGCATCAGTCCGGCTATCAGAAAGGCTGCAAATGCGGCAAACACAAGGCCGTCGACCCGGTCCATGACGCCACCGTGGCCCGGGATGAGCCGGCTCGAATCCTTGACCGAAAACCGGCGCTTGATCCAGGACTCGAACAGGTCGCCGCACTGGCTGGCAATCGACAGGACGAGCGCGATCAGCGGAATGGCGATGTCGCCCCCCGGACGGATGCCGAGCGCCACGGCGACGCCGGCCGCGACGCCGGCAGCAGCGCCGAAGATCGCTCCGGACCAGGTCTTGCCCGGCGAGATCGATGGCGCCAGCTTGGCGCCGCCGATGGCGCGGCCGCAGAAATAGGCCAGAATGTCCGTAGCCCAGACGATGGCAAAGACGAACAGCATGGCAAAGAGGCCCAGCAGCCCCTCGCCGCGGATTTCCGACAGCGCCAGCCCCGACAGCCCGGCATAGGCCAGCGCCGTGGCGGCCCAGGCCGGCTTGCGGCGGAAGAGCGCCGGAGCCGCGGCGGCAATGGCGCCGGCGACGATGACGACGAGCGCCAGCGACGACCGGTCATACAGGATCAGCAGCCCGGAAACCGCCACGCAAAGCCAGCCGATGCCGTTGCCGACCGGATCGCGCTCCTGGTTCCTGGCGATGGTGGAAAACTCGTAGAAGATCAGCACCGCAATGGCCACGGCCAGCAGGCGGAACCAGATGCCGCCGGCCCAGGTCGCAGCCAGAACCAGGACGGCGAGCACAAGTCCTGACTTGATTCGGAGCACGAGCTCCGGATTCACTGCCCCACCGCCAGGCCAGGTGCGGCGAGCGCGCCAAAGCGCCGGTTGCGGCGGCCATATTCGGCCAGCGCCTCGTGAAAGGCGGCACGGTCGAAATCCGGCCAGTAGCAGGGCATGAAGACGAACTCCGAATAGGCGGACTGCCAGAGCAGGAAATTGGACAGGCGCTGCTCGCCGCTGGTGCGGATGACCAGGTCCGGATCCGGCATGGCGGCGGTGTCGAGATGGCAGTCGATGTCGGCCTCGGTGATCGTCGCCGGATCGATGCGGCCTTCGGCCACGCCGACGGCGATCGCGCGCATGGCGCGGGTCAGTTCGTCGCGGGCGCCGTAGTTGAAGGCAATCGCCAGCACCAGACCGGTGTTGGCGACCGTCCGCTCCTCGGCCTCGATCAGCAGCGGCCGGATGTCGGACTGGATGGTCTCGCGGCAACCGATGACGCGAACCCGCACGTTCTGCTTGTGCAGTTCGGCCAGGTCGCGCCGGATGAAGAACCGGAGCAGCCCCATGAGGTCCTGGACCTCCTCCTTGGGGCGGTTCCAGTTCTCGGAGGAGAAGGCGAACAATGTCAGGTTGGCGATGCCGGCCTCGCGGGCGGTGCGAACGGCTTCGCGCACGCGCTCCACTCCGGCATGATGCCCGGCGGTGCGCGGAAGTCCGCGCGCCTTTGCCCAACGGCCATTGCCATCCATGATGATGGCGACATGGTGCGGCACCTTGTCAGGGTCGATGCCCGGCATATGTTCCAGAGCCTCCATTCCGGCGTGCAAGCGAGTCACCGGTCCTAGACCTGCATGATTTCCTTTTCCTTCTCGGCGAGCAAGCGGTCGATCTCGGAAATCATCTCGTCGGTCATCTTCTGGACCTTGTCGGAATCGCGACGGCTGTCGTCCTGGCTGATGTCGCCGTCCTTCTCCGCCTTCTTGAGCGAGTCCATGCCGTCGCGGCGGACGTGACGGATGGCAACGCGGGCATTCTCCGCATAGGTGTGGGCGACCTTGACCAGGTCGCGGCGACGCTCCTCGTTGAGTTCGGGAAGCGGAATGCGAAGGTTCTGGCCGTCGATGATCGGGTTGAAACCGAGATTGGCCTCGCGGATGCCGCGCTCGACCGCGCCGACCATCTGCTTGTCCCAGACCGAGACGGAAATCATCCGCGGCTCCGGCACCGAGACGTTGGCGACCTGGTTGAGGGGAACCCTGGAGCCGTAGGCTTCGACCTGCACGGGATCGAGCACGTTGGAGGACGCGCGGCCGGTCCGCAGCGCGGCGATGTCTGTCTTGAAAGAGGTGATCGCGCCGTCCATCCGGCGCTTGAGTTCCTTGTGTTCAATCGGCAGGGCCATGGCGCTTTTCCTTCTGCTGTATCTGACTGCCGAAACCGGCTGTTGTGTCGATCATCTCATGTTCGTCGCGGCGCGAACAGGCCGCGACGGCGCGGTCAGTGATCGCGAACAATGGTCGCCCGGCCGCCGCCGAGGATGATCTTGGCGAACTCACCCTTCTCATGGATGGAGAAGACGATGATCGGAATCTTGTTCTCGCGCGCCAGCGCCACGGCGGCAACGTCCATCACCGCCAGCCCCTTGTTGAGGACCTCGGCGTGGGTGATCTGGTCGAAGCGGGTGGCGTGCGGATCGAGCTTGGGATCGGCGGAATAGATGCCGTCCACCTGGGTGCCCTTGAGGATGGCCTCGGCGCCGATTTCGGCTGCGCGCAGCGCTGCGGCCGAATCGGTGGTGAAGAACGGATTGCCGGTACCGCCGGCGAAGATGACGACCTTGCCGCGGTTGAACAGGTGCAGAGCTGCGCGCTGCGAGAAGCTCTGGCAGATTTCCGGCATGGAAATGGCCGACAGCACCTCGGTGTCGATGCCGAGCTTGCGCAGCGAGGTGGCCAGCGCCAGCCCGTTGATCACGGTGGCGAGCATGCCCATGTGGTCGCCGGTGACCCGATCGCCGCCCTTCGAGGCCACGGCCACGCCGCGAAAGATGTTGCCGCCGCCGACGACGACGCCCACCTGAACTCCCAGTCTCGCCACCTCGGCAATGTCGGAGGCAATGCGGTCGGCGACTGTGACATCGATGCCGAAGCCTTGGGCGCCCATCAGCGCCTCGCCGGAACATTTGAGCAGGACGCGTTTGTAGAGAGGTTCGGCAGCTGTCATCGGATTTTCCATATTGTTTGAGCCCGGATACACGAAGGGCACCGCGTTGTCACGCGGTGCCCCAAGGGTTTCCAAGGTGGAGAGCCGGCAAATCAGCCTTTGGCGACCGCCGCCACTTCTGCTGCGAAATCGCTTGCTTCCTTCTCGATGCCCTCACCAAGCTGGAAGCGGACGAAACCGGTGATCTCGATCGGCGCGCCGGCTTCGGCTTCCGCGGCCTTGACGGCGGCGCCCACGGTCAGGTCGGGGTTCATCACGAAGGCCTGCGAGAGAAGCACCACTTCCTCGTAGAACTTGCGCATGCGGCCTTCGACCATCTTCTCGATGATGGCTTCCGGCTTGCCCGATTCGCGGGCCTGCTCGATGAACACGTTGCGTTCGCGCTCGGCGACGTCGGCATCGACGTCCTCGGCCTTCAGCGCCAGCGGGTTGGTGGCGGCGACGTGCATGGCGACCTGGCGGCCGATGGATTGCAGTACGTCGGCCTTGCCGGTCGAGTTCAGCGCCACGAGAACGCCGAGCTTGCCGAGATTGTCGGCAACCGCGTTGTGCACATAGGTGGCGACGACGCCGTTGTCGACCGACAGTTTGGCAGACCTGCGGAACGCCATGTTCTCGCCGATATTGCCGATCGCGTCGGTAATGGTGGCGGCGACGGTCTTGTCACCGATCATGGCGGCGCTGACGGCTTCGACCGAACCGTCGGTGCCGAGCGCGGCCTTGGCCACATCGCGGACGATGGTCTGGAAGGCATCGTTGCGCGCGACGAAATCGGTTTCGGAGTTGACTTCGACGACCACGGCCGACTCGCCGTCTGCGGCGACGCCGACCAGGCCTTCGGCCGCGGTGCGGCCGGCCTTCTTGTCGGCCTTCGAAATGCCCTTGGCGCGCAGCCAGTCGACGGCGGCTTCCATGTCGCCATCGGTCTCGATCAGCGCCTTCTTGCAATCCATCATGCCTGCGCCGGTTTTCTCGCGCAGGTCTTTCACCATTGCTGCGGAAATGCTCATGCTAGCCTCTTCAATCTCAATGCGGGATCCGGCGCCGAAAAGGCGCTGTCCCGGCGTTTGGCGCGCTGTCGCGCCGTCCAAAAGGTCTGATCCGGCAGGGCCTGGCCCTGCCGGATCGAAGTCTCGGCCCGGTCAGGCCTGGGCAGGTGCTTCTGCGGTCTCTTCGGCGGCAGGCGCATCGGCGAGCGCAGGCTCGACGGTGGCATCCTGGGCGCCCATGTCGATGCCGGACGCACCCTGCTGGCGGGCGATGCCGTCAATGCAGGCGCGGCTGATCAGGTCGCAATAGAGCGCGATGGCGCGCGAGGCGTCATCGTTGCCCGGGATCGGGAAATCGACCGGATCGGGATTGCAGTTGGAATCGATGACCGCGACGACCGGAATGCCAAGACGCTTGGCTTCCTGGATGGCGATGCCTTCCTTGTTGGTGTCGATGACGAACATCAGGTCGGGTGTGCCGCCCATGTCGCGGATGCCGCCGAGGGCGCGGTTGAGCTTTTCGCGCTCGCGCTCAAGGTTGAGGCGTTCCTTCTTGGTGAAGCCCGAAGCTTCCGAGGACAGGATCTCGTCGAGCTTGCGCAGACGCTGGATCGAGTGCGAGATCGTCTTCCAGTTGGTCAGCATGCCGCCGAGCCAGCGGGCGTTGACGTAATACTGAGCCGAACGCTGGGCGGCGTCGGCAACGATTTCGGACGCCTGGCGCTTGGTGCCGACGAACAGCACGCGGCCGCCCTTGGCCACGGTGTCGCTGACGAGCTGAAGCGCGCGAGAGAGCATCGGAACGGTCTGGCCGAGGTCGATGATGTGAAGGTTGTTGCGCTCACCAAAGATGTAAGGCTTCATCTTCGGGTTCCAGCGATGTGTCTGGTGACCGAAGTGGACGCCTGCTTCGAGAAGCTGGCGCATGCTGAAATCAGGCAATGCCATGCCTTTTACTCCTGTTTCCGGTTGAACCTCCGCAGGGCGTGAGCGCATAGCGCCACCGGCGGACCGATCCGGATTTCTCCCGGATCAACCCATGCCCCACGTGTGGAATAGGCGTCGCTTACAGCCTGCGGGGCGGTATTGCAAGGGCGAAGGTGGACGAAACCCCGACAGGACCGGCTTTGGACGTCGCCAGACTTCGCAATCGGCGACAAGAGGTGGGACGCAAGTTGCGCGATGCGGCGGAATGGCAAACTTTGCCATAAATCTTGCGGGGTCCCGCATTTCTGCTATCCTGTCCTTTGCGCCAACGTGGATTCCGCCAATGGCTACAATGAACGTCTCCCTGCCCGCTGCCATGAAGGCGTGGGTCGAACGGCAGTCAGCCGATGGACGCTACAGCAATGCCAGCGATTATGTGCGCGACCTGATCCGCCAGGACCAGGAGCGAAAGGGCGCCTTGGACATCTTGCAGACTGCGATCACCGAGGGCATCGAAAGCGGCGAGTCGCAACGGTTTGACCCGAACGCTTTCAAACGCCGCATGCGTTCAGGCCATGCCGCCGAATAGGCCAACGGATGTCCGGCTCACTCCCAAGGCACTCGGGGATCTCGATGGGATCTGGCATTACACCGCCCGGACCTGGTCGCCGGAGCAGGCCGATGCCTACATCGATGAGCTGTCGTTGCGCTTCGACATGCTGTCCGCAACGCCGGAAATGGCCCGCGAGCGATCGGAATTCGATCCGCCAGTGCGCATCCTTCCCCACAGGAACCACCTGATCATCTATCTGATCGGGGATGGCCGGATTGACATCATAAGAATACTTGGCGGCAAGCAGGATTGGCAGGCCGTGTTGCGCGTGATCGATCGCTGAATGCGCGCCCAGCCGACCCATCCTGCAATCGTGCCTGGCCGATTCCGTCAATCCGGACCGGGCACAGTCCATTGCTCGATGTCGTCGCGCTCGCCGATCAGCGCCAGGCCGTGGGCGATGGAGATCAGTTCCCCGCCGGTCTCGATCCTGTCAGCGGCAAAGCGCTCCGTGAAGATGCGGCGCACCGCGGGCACGAAGGAGGTGCCGCCGGTCAGAAACACCTTGTCGACCGCCGAGACCGGCGTGTCGGTCTTGTCGAGCACATCATCGAGAGCAGCGGTCATGCGCGCGAGATCGGCGGCGATCCATGTCTCGAAATCACTGCGCCGGACCGATTTCTCGCCGGCCTTGCCCAGCGGCGCGAAGCGGAAGCCGGCCTCCTCGTCCGACGACAGCGCCATCTTGGTCGCCGAGACCGCCTGGTTGAGCAGATAGCCCTCGTCGTTTTCGATCAGATCGACGAACAGCTCGAGCTTGTCGGGTTCCACCGCCTGGCGCACGAGCGCCTTGAGCGCCGAATATTCCTTCGTCGTCTTGAAGATCGACAGCTGGTTCCAGCGCGAGAAATTCGTGTAGTAGCTGCCCGGCACGTCGAGCTGCTTGCCGAAGCTCCTGAACTGGCTGCCCTTGCCGATTTCCGGCGCCACCACGTGGTCGATGAAGCAGGCGTCGAACTGGTCGCCGGCCACGCCGACGCCGGAATGGCCGACGGGAAGGGCGCGGATGCGTCCCGCCTCGCGCTCGAAGCGGATCAGCGAATAGTCGCTGGTGCCGCCGCCGAAATCGGCGACCAGCACGGTGGCGTCGTGCTCGAGGTTTCGGGCGAAGTAGAAGGCGGCCGCCACCGGCTCATAGACATAGTGCAGCTCCGGAAATCCAAGCCGGGTCAGCGCCTCGTTGTAGCGCTGCATGGCGAGCGCGGGATCCGGATTGGAGCCGGCGAAGTGCACCGGCCGTCCGGTGACAATGCGCTTGACCGGGGATGGCCAGTTGTCGCCGGCATAGCGTTCGAGCCGCTTGAGGAAGACCTCCATCAGGTCCTCGAACTGGAACTTGCGACCATGCACGAAGGTGCCCTGGAACAGCGGCGAGGCGGCAAAGCTCTTGATCGACTGCAGAAAGCGGCATTCGCCGGGATTGTCGATGAAGGCGCGGATGGCCGCCTGCCCGGCCTCGACCCGCAGCGCGGTGGCGCCCAATTGCGGATCCTGCATGAAGGACAGCGCGGTGCGCATGGTGTCGGCGGAACCGGCAGAGGATTTGAACGTGATGGAGGTCGTCTCCGAGCCGCCGCCCAGTTGGGCCAGCACCGTGTTGGTGGTGCCAAAGTCGAGCCCAAGCGCATCAGCCATGGCCGTTGCTCCATCTTGTCTGCCGGGTGAATGAGAATGGCGGGCCGCTATGCCCGCGCGTGACGAGCGGGCCTGATGCCACAGGCGCACGTCACAGTCCAGCCGCCGATTGCCTGGAAAGAGACATGGAGCGACGCGCACGCTTCCGCGGGCGTCCCGGACTACGGCAGCCACACCCGATCAGATCCGGCCGCTGATTCTGGACCAGGGCGCCCTACTCCTTGCAGGGCTCCGCCTTGAGCATGTCGAGTTCGGCAAGCCGGCCTTCCAGCACGAAGTCGCCGTAGTCCATGGTCAGGTCGCGGGTGACGCCGTTCTCGTACATCTTGAAGCTGATGGTGTAGACCGGCAGGCCGTCGGCATCCTTCTTGTCGTTGAAATAGGAGATGGTCACCGGCCAGAAGCCCTGCCCGGCCAGTTCACCTGCCTTTTCCGCGTCACTGCCTGGCTCCGGCGTCTTTTCCAGCGCGCCGATAACGGTGGTGGTGATCATCAGTTCGTTGGCGTCGTCGGAGCCGTCGAAGATGCGCGATTCGTAGAACCGCTCGCCGCTCCTCGCCTTGTCGATGAGCTCCATCATGTGCTCGGTCGGGAAATGGGCCCCGGCCAGTTCCAGCTTCTCCTGCTTGGGCTCGGCCAGTTCGACCTGCAATCCGGAGGCTTCGCCGCTGGCGCTGCCACGGACCTCGCGGTCGAGGTCCTGGTTGACGAAGGAACGGGTCGAGAAATCGAACTTGCGGTTCCTGATGTCCTCGTAGGTGGTGGTCTGCTGATCGGTCACCCGCGACGAATCGGCAGTGACGATCTCTGTGACGAAGCGGAAGCTGACCGTGTAGCCGTCACAGGGCGAACCGTTGAACTCATAGACCATGCGACCGGCCATGCCGGAAATGCCGGAGCGCTCGGACGCGTCCTTGAGCGACAGGTCGTAGACGGCCCGGTGCGCGGCAAGCGAGGCCGGGGCGGCAGACGCCGCGGTCGCGGCGCCGATCAGGGCCATGGAGGCCAGAACAAGCATTCGCATCAGTTTACTCCTGTCAATTCCAGCCGTCATGTTATACGGGCTTGCAAGGCAAAAGCGAGGCGGATCTCGCCGGCTTTGCACTGATTGTCGCGTCCACGATTCCATCATCGGAGCCTTGCCCATGACTGACACCATCGAAACCCGCCTCGCCGCCCGCGGCATCGTCTTGCCGGAAGCCGCAGCCCCCGCCGCCAATTACCGGCCCTGGGTGATCAGCGGCGCGCTGCTGTTCATCTCCGGCCAGCTGCCGCTCAGCAATGGCACCATGACCGCCAAGGGCCTGCTCGGGCGCGACCTCGACACCGAAGCGGGACAGCGGGCCGCCGAACTCTGCGCCATCAATCTCATCGCCCAGGCCAAGGCCGCGCTGGATGGCGATCTCGAGCGCATCGTGCAACTGGTCAAGATCACCGGCTTCGTCGCTTCAGATCCCGGCTATACCGACCAGCATCTGGTCGTCAACGGCGCCTCCAACCTGCTGGCCGAGATGCTTGGCGAGCGCGGCAAGCATGCGCGGGCTGCCGTCGGCACCGCCTGCCTGCCGCTGAACGCCGCCGTCGAAGTCGAAGCCATCATCGAAATCCGCTGAGCCAGACCGATGCCCCACCGCAAGGACCTCTCCGCCGTCATCGCCCGCCCGATCGCTCACCGCGGCTATCACGACATGAACCGGACGATCTGGGAGAATTCGCCCTCGGCGTTTGCCCGGGCGATCGAGCACGGTTTCGCCATCGAATGCGATCTGCAGCTTGCCACCGACGGCGTGCCGGTGGTCTTCCACGACGACGACCTGCAGCGGGTCTGCGGGCTTCCCGGCGATGTCCGCGACCGCACCTCGTGGGAACTGGGGCAACTGGCCATAGGCGGCACCGCCGACCGCATCATCACCCTGCCCGGACTGCTCGCCCAGGTGGCCGGAAAGGTGCCGCTGGTCATCGAACTCAAGGGCCGCAAGGACAACGATGACGGCTTCGCCGAAGCCGTGGTCGACTGCCTTTCCGGCTACAAGGGCGCAGTGGCGCTGATGTCGTTCGACCACTGGCTGCTGCGCGACCTGAAGCGGGCGGGCGCGACGCGGCCGCTCGGGCTGACGGCCGAGGGCGTCAAGCCGGAGAGGTTCTTCCTGCACGAGGAAGCGATGCATCTGGGGCTGGATTTCATCTCCTACTGTGTCCAGCATCTGCCCAATCCGTTCATCGCCGCCCAGCGGGCCAACGGCGTGCCGGTCATCACCTGGACAGTTCGCAATGCCGAGGCGGTGCAACGGACCCGCGACTGCGCCGACCAGATGACCTTCGAGGGCTTCGACCCGGACCAGAGCCTTACGGCCTGATGCCGCCGCGGCAATAAAAGCCTTCGCAGATGCCGCCACCGGGGCGACGGGACTTGTTTTCGCCGCCTCAGGACCTAGGTTCCGGAAGACGGGCGCCGACATCCGCGCGCCCCGCGGATGATCCAGCCCATGACTTCGAAAGATCGGGACTTCACGCTGTCGACTGTGACCGCAATGGATGCCGTCAGTGCCGCCGAATGGTCGCTGCTCTGCGGTGCATCCAGAGAAAGTGAATCCGAAACCCCGTACAATCCCTTCATATCGCACGCATTCCTGTCTTTGCTCGAAGACTCCGGCTCCGTGTCGCCGGAAACCGGCTGGGCTCCCCGCCACCTCATCCTGCGCGATCCGGACGGCGGGCTGGCCGGTGCGATGCCGGCCTATCTCAAGAGCCATTCGATGGGGGAATACGTCTTCGACCATTCCTGGGCCGACGCCTTCCAGCGCGCCGGAGGCCGGTATTACCCGAAGCTGCAATGCGCGGTGCCGTTCACGCCCGCCACCGGGCCGCGGCTGATGGTGCGCGAGGGGCCTGCGGCGGAGGCGATGCGGCGCGCGCTGGCGGGCGGCGCCAGGGCGCTGGCCGAGCAGATGGGCCTGTCGTCTGTGCACGCCACCTTCGTCCCGGAAGGCGAATTGCCGGCCTTTCAGGCGGAGGGCTATCTTCACCGCACCGACCAGCAGTTCCACTGGACCAATCACGGCTTTGCCGACTACGAGGCGTTTCTGGATACGCTGGCATCGCGCAAGCGCAAGGCGCTGCGCAAGGAGCGGCGCTGCGCACTGGACAACGACATCAGCATCGAATGGCTGACCGGCGCCGACCTCACCGAAGAGGTCTGGGACATCTTTCACGGCTTCTACATGGACACCGGCAGCCGCAAATGGGGCCGGCCCTATCTCACGCGGGACTTCTTCACGCTGCTCAGCGATCGGATGGCCGACGACGTACTGCTGGTCATGGCGCGCCGCGACGGCCGCTTCATCGCCGGCGCCCTCAACTTCATCGGCGGCGATTGCCTCTACGGTCGTCATTGGGGCTGCTCGGAGGATCATCCGTACCTGCATTTCGAGGTCTGCTACCATCAGGCGATCGACTTCGCCATCGCGCACCGGCTTGCCCGCGTCGAGGCCGGCGCCCAGGGCGAGCACAAGCTGGCGCGCGGCTATCTGCCGGTCACCACCCATTCGGCGCATTTCATCACCCATCCCGGGCTGCGCCGAGCTGTGGCGGACTATCTCGAGCACGAGCGCCGCGAGGTCGAGCATGTGTCCGAAGTGCTGACCGACCACGGCCCGTTCCGAAAATCCGACCCGCAGATCGCCCGCGGCCCTGCGACGGCCCCGGAGGGCGAGCAGGACTGAGGCGAGATCCTCGTGGCAGCGCCTGTGGCGACGGCAGATATCACGCCCCTCCCGCATCTGCATGCGGTGGAATCGAAAAGCCGACCAGCTTCTTGTATTAGAAGATTTTTTGGCAATCGATCGAATGTCGATTGCCACCGAAGCGGCGGCAACGCGCCGCGGATGCCTTGCCGCACCGGGCCGGCTTGGGTAGATGTACCGGGACATCACCCAGTGAGAACAGGCCATGACCGCATCCAGCTATGACGACGGCAACGTGTTTGCAAAGATCCTGCGCGGCGAGTTGCCGGCGGAACGGCTCTACGAGGACGACGCCACCCTCGCCATCATGGACATCATGCCGCGCGGCCCCGGCCATTGTCTGGTGGTTCCGAAGGCGCCGGCGCGCAACATCCTCGATGTCGCCCCCGACAGTCTCTCGGCAGTGATGGCGACGACGCAGAAACTGGCTCATGCGGTGATGAAGGCCTTCGATGCCGACGGCGTGACGATCCAGCAGTTCAACGAGCCCGCCGGCGGCCAGGTGGTGTTCCACCTGCATGTGCATGTGATCCCGCGGTTTGACGGCACCGCGCTGAAGCCGCACAGCGGGACGATGGAGGATGCCGCCGTGCTGAAGGCAAATGCCGAGAGGATCCGCGCCGCACTGTAGGCATCCAGCGGCGAATCGAGATTCATTTTCTCCGCGAAGAATCTAGATCCGCGCCAGCAGCTCTGCTTTCTTGGCGCGGTATTCCTCGTCGCTGAGAATACCCTTAGCGTGCAGGCCGGCAAGCCGCTCGATCCGGGCGAAGACATCGACCTCTTCGGCCGTCACTTCCGCCGGGCCCGACGGCTTCGGGGTCCCGTGGGTGGCATCGACCGCCGAGGCGCTGTCGTCCTGGCGCTCCGCCTCCGCCGTATTCTCCGGGACTGATGCAGCAGTGAGTCCGGCATCGGGCCCCGGCGGCGATGGAAGCGGATTCTGGTTGCCGGCCCCGTCATTGCGGCCGGCCTTGGCGCCGCCGTCCACCTGCCGCAACTCGGACACCCTGACCGGTCCGTGCTGCGAGGTGAAGCTCAGCGACTGGTCTCCGCCCTGCTGCTGCGAGAAGCCGCCGATATGATGCTCGCCCGTGTCATAGACGCGGACCACGCCGTCGCCGGTATCGATCGCCATGCGGCGGCTGTCGGGGAACCAGGCATAGCGCATGCGGTTCTGCGCGCCTGTGGACGCCGCCCGGCCGAGCGTTTCCGGCCACCATTGCCCGCTCGAACCGCCTTCAACGAACAGGCTTTCACCGGAGTGTCCGCCGCCGGTGCGATGGCCCTGGCTCTGGCTCTGGAAACCGGCGCTCGGGGACGCGGCATGAGCGCCTCCCTGCGTCTGCGACGAGACGGCTGCCGGGGTCCGCAGACCGGCGTGCTCGCGCAACAACCGCGCAACATCCGAACAGATCGCATCGACCTTGGCTTTGAGCTCGTTGTTGAACATGTCGCCGACCATGGTCATGCCGCCCCGGGACCACTGGCCCATGCCGCCCAGATCGGGGTGATTGAATTGGGCCTGGTTGCCCTGCCCCGCCGTCAGCGCCATCAGCACGTGCTCGACGGCTGCGGGACTGACGCCGTGGCGCCTGGCAATCTCGTCAACGGCCCGGCGTCCGTCCTGGCTCAATTCGGTCACGGAATGAATTCTCCTGATCTGGGTTTCCACCTTAACGCCGATGCCGCGGAAAGGATCCATTCAACAGCGCGACGGGCCTGATGTCCACCGCGCATCGCGGCGCAGGCAGGCTGCAGCGCCACGGTCCCGCTCCGATCCACCCGGCGGCGGGTCGCCATCGTTTTGCGGCATTGTGCGGGCAAGAGGAAGTTTCAGTCATCCCTGCGAGGTTTCCATGAACGCCGCCATCATCATCATGACCATTCTTGGATGCGACGATTCCGCAACCCAGTGCCACTATGTGGAGACGGTCGACCGGCAATGGGCGACGATCCAGACCTGCGACGCCGACTCCGAGGCCAGGCTGAGGGGCTACTCCAACCTGAAATATCCCGTGGTCGTGGCCGTTTGCCAGACACCGGAGGACGCGGGCATGGTTGATGCGGCGATCGAGGACGGCAGCGTTTTGGCCGAGGCGCCGGACAAGCGCACGGATCCGGACTCAGCTCACAGCACCGAGGCACAGGCCAGCGTCGCCAGCAGGGTCTTCACGCAGATCAAGGGCGTTCTGCCGGCCGCCGCCGGCATCAAGTCCCTGATCGCCAAGCCGGTGCACTTCGTCACCGACGGCTACTCCTGGGTGGCGCAACGCTTCGAGAAATAGCGCCGGCGGCGGCGGCCGGCCACCTCCCCGTCAGCCGAGCAGCAACTGGCCGCCGATGAGCACGGCAAGCGCCACGGCGATGCCGACCCAGACACGCTGGCGGAGCGCCAGGAAGGCGGCAAAGCCGAGGCCCAGGGCAAGGAGCCGCAATGCCACCGGCACGTGCTTCAGTTCACCGCTGGGATAGAGCACGAGCTTGGCGATGACGGCGGCGACCAGCGCGGTGGCCACGGCCCGGACCCAGATCAGAAGCAGCGAGTCGTCCTTCAGCCGGGCGCCGACGACAACGCCAAGCCAGCGCCACAGATCGGTGGCGAGCCAGCCTGCGACGGCAATGAAGACATAGGGCCACCACCAGGTGTCGAGCCACTGATACGACATCATCGGCCTGCCGACCTTGCGCGCCGGGCGATTAGCCGATCGGCCAGAAACGCCACCGTTCCGCCGGCAAGTCCGGCATAGAGAATGTCGAAGCCCGGCGATATCTGGTGAAACAGCGGCCCCAACGCCATGCCGGCGATCATGGCGATATGGACGACCCGGTGGGGCGAGGATGCCCAGATCGAGGTCAGGAAGTAGACCGGCGTCAGAAAGAACAGCGCGCCGGCAAGCATCGCCGGCAGAACCGAGACGGTGGAATAGACGATGGCCACCAGCACCATGTTGACGGTGGTGACGGTCATGCCGAAGCCGGCGAAGAACATCGCCCGGTGCTCGCGGGGAATGTCCTTCACCCGTTCCATTGTAAACACCCAGGCGGTCACGGCGACGAAATGCGCCAGCAGCAGCAGAAGCCAGGTCGGCGTCCTGTGGCTGCGGATCTCGGGGATCAGCGAGGCGACCATCGGCATCAGCCGGATCGAGGACAGCGTCACGGTGATGAAGGCAGCCGGCAGGGATGCACCGGCGATGATGGACCCCACCAGCAGCACCTTGGCCGGCAACGCCCAGACGATTCCCGTCATGAAGACGGTCTCGCCCATGGGCATTCCCGCCTCCACCGCGAAACCGGCGAAACCGACAAAGGCGCTCATCAGAATGAGGGCTGGAAGCGAAGCTATGCCGCGCACGCCGTGGAAGAACCACCAGGCGGACGGCCGGTCAATCGGATCGGTCATGACTCGGTGTTAAGCCATGGCGCGGCCGCTGAAAACAGAAAATGCCCGCGGGGGAACGTATTATCCAGAAAAACCAACGCCCCCGGCAAGCCGGGGGCGTTGGGCGTCTCGAGGTCCAGGTGCGGTCTATTTCTTGCGCGGCACCTTCGGCACTGCCCCTG
The DNA here is from genome assembly GCF_003182275.1 of Hoeflea marina. GTDB lineage: Bacteria > Pseudomonadota > Alphaproteobacteria > Rhizobiales > Rhizobiaceae > Hoeflea > Hoeflea marina. The sequence continues at coordinate 354,752 of NZ_QGTR01000001.1, read as the reverse complement.
AGGCCTTGCGGGGCGCGGGCTTCTCGCCTGCCTGCTCAGCTCCGGCAGAAGCCGCGGGCTTGGCCGGGGCGGATGCCTTGGCGGCACCAGCCGACTTCGGCTTGTCGGGCGTCTTCGGCGCCGGACCGGCCTTGGCCTTCGGCTTCGCGCGCGCCTTGGAGGCAGCCTTCTTCTTCTCCGGCAGCTGTTCCTTCTTCGGCGACACGGGCACCGAGCCCGGAATGCACTCCAGCAGCAGGCCGCGGTTGCCGTCGGCCTTGACCCCAACGGTGATCTTGACCGTGCCGCCGTGCTTGAGCTTGCCGAACAGGAGTTCGTTGGCGAGCTCCTTCTTGATGTGCTCCTGGATCACCCGACCCAGCGGCCGGGCGCCCATCCGGTCGTCATAGCCCGTCTCGGCCAGCCAGGAGATCGCCTCCTCGTTGAGATCGAAGGTGACGTTGCGTTCGTTGAGCTGGGCCTCGAGCTGCATGACGAACTTCTGAACCACCTGATGGACCACTTCCGCCGGCAGCGAGCCGAAGGCGATGATCGAATCCAGACGGTTGCGGAACTCCGGCGTGAACAGCCGGTTGATCGCCTCCATGTCGTCGCCTTCGCGCTTGGACGAGCCGAAGCCGATGGCCGACTTGGCCGCGTCCGCGGCGCCCGCGTTGGTGGTCATGATCAGGATGACGTTGCGGAAGTCGATCTTCTTGCCGTTGTGGTCGGTCAGCGAGCCATGATCCATGACCTGCAGCAGGATGTTGAACAGGTCGGGATGCGCCTTCTCGATCTCGTCGAGCAGCAGCACGCAATAGGGGTGCTGGTCGACGCCGTCGGTCAGCAGGCCGCCCTGATCGAAGCCGACATAGCCGGGAGGCGCACCGATGAGCCGCGAGACCGTGTGCCGCTCCATGTATTCCGACATGTCGAAGCGCAGGAGTTCGACACCGAGCGAGGCCGCCAGTTGCTTGGCCACTTCGGTCTTGCCCACGCCGGTGGGTCCGGAGAACAGATAGGAGCCGATCGGCTTGTCGGGCTCGCGCAGGCCGGCGCGCGCCAGCCGGATGGCCGCCGTCAGCGCGTCGATGGCCGCATCCTGGCCATAGACCACCGAGCGCAGTTCCTTGTCGAGATTTTCGAGAACGCTCTCGTCATCCTTCGACACGGTCTTGGCCGGGATCCGGGCCATGGTGGCGATGGTGTTCTCGATCTCCACCTCGGTCAGCTCGGCCTTGCGCTGGCCGACCGGCAGCAGCATCTGCGCCGCGCCGGATTCATCGATGACGTCGATGGCCTTGTCGGGCAGCTTGCGGTCGGTGATGTAGCGGGCCGACAGTTCGACGGCCGATTTGATCGCCGCGTCCGAATAGGTGACCTTGTGATAGGACTCGTAGTAGGGCTTGAGACCCTTGAGGATCTCGATGGCGTCGTCGATCGACGGTTCGTTGACATCGATCTTCTGGAACCGGCGCACCAGCGCCCGGTCCTTCTCGAAGAACTGCCGGTATTCCTTGTAGGTGGTCGAGCCGATGCAGCGGATGGCGCCCGACGACAAGGCAGGCTTGAGCAGGTTGGAGGCGTCCATGGCGCCGCCGGACGTGGCGCCGGCACCGATGACGGTGTGGATCTCGTCGATGAACAGCACCGCGCCTGGCAGGTCCTCGAGTTCCTTGACCACCTGCTTGAGGCGTTCCTCGAAGTCGCCGCGGTAGCGGGTTCCCGCCAGCAGCGAGCCCATGTCGAGCGAATAGATGACCGCGTCGGAAAGCACGTCGGGGACGTCGCCCTCGACGATGCGCTTGGCCAGGCCTTCGGCAATCGCCGTCTTGCCCACGCCGGGGTCGCCGACATAGAGCGGGTTGTTCTTGGAGCGGCGGCAGAGGATCTGGATGGTGCGATTGACCTCCTCGGTGCGACCGATCAGCGGATCGATCTTGCCGGTCTTGGCCTTCTCGTTGAGATTGACGCAATAGGCGCTGAGCGCATCCTGGCCCTTCTTCTTGGCACCCTCGTCGCTTTCGGCTGCCGGCTTGGTGATCTCGGGCTCGGGATCATCGATGCCGCGAACGGGCCGCGCCTCGCCTGAGCCCGGGCGCTTGGCGATGCCGTGCGAGATGAAATTGACCGCATCGTAGCGCGTCATCTCCTGCTCCTGCAGGAAATAGGCGGCGTGGCTCTCGCGCTCGGCGAATATGGCGACAAGCACATTGGCGCCTGTCACCTCCTCGCGGCCGGACGACTGCACATGGATGACCGCCCGCTGGATGACGCGCTGAAAACCGGAAGTGGGCTTGGAGTCCTCGGCATAGCCGGTGACCAGATTGCCCAGTTCCTTGTCGACATAATCCGTCACCGTGCGGCGCAGCTGATCGAGATCGACATTGCAGGCGCCCATGACGGCGGCGGCATCGGGATCTTCCATCAGCGCCAGCAACAGATGCTCGAGCGTGGCATATTCGTGATGACGTTCGTTGGCGAATGTCAGTGCCTGATGAATCGCCTTTTCCAGGCTGGCGGAAAAACTGGGCACGTTCAGGTCCTCATTTCTTTTCCATCACGCACTGAAGCGGGTGATGATGCTCGCGGGCGAAATCCATGACCTGAGTCACCTTGGTTTCGGCCACCTCGTAGGTGAATACGCCACATTCTCCGACTCCATGATTGTGCACATGAAGCATGATCCGTGTCGCCTGCTCGCGGTCCTTCTGGAAGAAATTCTCCAGGATGTGGATCACGAACTCCATCGGCGTATAGTCGTCGTTCAGCAGCAGGACCCGGTAAAGACTCGGACGTTTCACCTCGGGCTTGACCCGGGTGATCACCTGCGTGCCCCGGTCGGGAGTGCCGCCGCCTGATTTCTTGTCCGCCTGCATGACAACCGGAAATGCGCTTTTGATCACAGTGTGTCTGTCCTGTCTGGCCCTGCCGCGCTGCTCATCAAGATCACGACGCATTCTGACGCTTTCCCATAACTTAATCTTTTGTTCGCCGATTTTAAGCCCCCCTGCACGATCGATCAATCTTATTTGATGCCGCGCCGGGCAACAAGAACGGCACACGAAAAAACCCGGCTGCGAAGCGCAACCGGGTTGAATTCTGAAGCGTGAACCTGTCGCGAGACAGATCCTGCCGAGCATGTCAGGCGTGGGTGCCGACCTTGGCGGCAGCCTCTTCGAAAGGCTTGTAGGCCTGCTTGGCCAGATCGGCGTAGATTTCGCTCATCTTGGTGGCCTGCGCGACGAAACCTTCGTAGCTGGACTTGGCGAAATCCGTCTGGATCTCGATGGCCTTGTCGAGGCTCTTGGCTGCGACAAGCTTCTCGACCACGGCCGAGCTGTCCTCGAAGGCCTTCTTGGAATAGTCCGTGGCTTCGGCAGCGATCTGCTGGAAACCCTTGGTCATGGACGAAACCGTGGTCAACATGCTGTCCATGGCTTCCTTGCCGAGTTTGGAACTGCTGTCAAAATTCATCATGGCGCCGACTCCTGTCGTTGAATGGGGTGATGGAGCATTGATATGTGCGTCGCACCAATTTGTCAAGGATTTTTGTGCAGTGCAGCATTTCGAAACATTTTCAGACGGATAGACGCGCCGCGCGGCGTCAATACGCCCGTTCTGGGGGGATGAGGCCGGCAACGAAGGATTCATCATAAACGGATTGGTAACGACGCGCCGATAATGTGGCCGCAATGGCTGGTCATTGGGGGATGACTTCCAGACGCCCTCCCTGCTGCAAAATTACGAGTTGCCGTCCCATGCGTACCGAACAGACAACCGCCCGAACCGCCGTCGCCGCCCTCCCGCTGCGGCTCCTCGCCCTTGTCACGCTCGTCCTGGCCACAGCCTTCAGCGCCCCCGCTGCGCGGGCCGCCGAGTATGCCGGCATCGTCATTGACGCCAAGACCGGCAAGACGCTCTACGCTCACGACGCCGATGAACTGCGCTATCCGGCCTCGCTGACCAAGATGATGACGCTCTATCTCACCTTTGAGGCGATGCAGAATGGCCGGCTCAAACTGTCATCCCGGATTCCGGTTTCGGCCAACGCGGCCAAGGAGCCTCCGACCAAACTCGGACTGAGGCCGGGACAGACGATTTCGGTGGAAGACGCCATCCTGGCGCTGATCACCGAGTCGGCCAATGACGTCTCGACCGCGCTCGGCGAATATCTGGGCGGATCTGAATCCAAGTTCGCCTCGATGATGACCGCGAAGGCGCGCGTGCTCGGCATGTCGCACACCACGTACCGCAATGCGCACGGACTTCCCAATTCGGCACAGAAAACCACCGCGCGCGACCAGGCCCGGCTCGGCATTGCACTGCGCGAGCATTTTCCGCGCGACTACCGCTATTTCTCCACCCGCTCCTTCACCTATGGCAAGCGCAAGCACGGCAACCACAACCGGCTCCTGGGCCAGGTGCGCGGCGTCGACGGAATCAAGACCGGCTACACCAGGGCCTCGGGCTTCAACCTCGTGACATCGGTGATCGACCGCGACCGTTCGATCGTCGCCGTGGTGATGGGCGGGCGCACCGGCGCCAGCCGCAATGCCCAGATGAAGGACCTGATTGCCCGCTACCTGCCGCAGGCTTCGACCCGCGGCGGCGGACAGCTGATCGCCCGCGGCAAGATGGCGCCGACGATTCCGGCAGCCCTCATTGCCGAGCTGGAACTGCCGCAGGTCGGCCCGCTGCCGGAGAACCGTCACGACGACAGCCGCATCACGCTGGCCTATGCCGCCCCCGCGCCCAATCCGGTCGTCGGCCGCGCGGCCCTGGCCGAGACGCTGCGCCTGCAGAAGACCGTTGCGGTGCCGACGCCGGCGCCGGCCTATGTGCCGGAGGCGGCAGACAGCATCGCAAGCCTGGCCGTCGATCCGGTCACCACCGCATCGACCCAGGCGATCACCGGCTGGGTGATCCAGATCGGCGCAATGCCGGACCGGGACGGCGCGCTCGGCCTGCTGTCGAAGGCGCAGAGCGCAGGCGGCGGCGCGCTCGCCGATGCCGAGCCGTTCACGATGGCCTATTCCAAGGGCAGCGCACAGCTCTATCGCGCCCGGTTTGCCGGCTTTGACGGCCAGGACGGCGCGCTGTCGGCCTGCAAGGCCTTGAAGAAGAAGGGGTTCGCCTGCTGGGCAACCCAGAACTGAACGTGGCCTGTCGTGCCATGGGTGCCAGGCTGTTCGCCTGGCACCGCCTGTGACTTGTAATGCGTAATCAGGGGAAATCAGTCATGTCGACGCAAGAGAACATCCTTGGCCTCATTAATCCGGCTGGCAAGAAACTCAGAACCACCCGTATCGGGATGCATCCGCTTCATGAGGCGGCGATGCGCCTCGCTGATATCGGATTTTCCCGCCCCAGGTCCAAGACCAAGGATCTGGTAGGCCTCCTGCTTTGTCATGGCGCCCGAGCCTGGAGAAGTTCCCAGTCCCGCGCTGTCATCCGCATCAGCGCCCGCACGCCAATCGGGCATGCGGCGGTCAAGATACGCCTCCAGTAGGCCAAGGCTTTCTGCATCGCAGTCCAGCTCGCGGCGCAGCCGCAGCAAGGCTTCGAGATCGAGCGCGCCGAGTTCGGCGCCCTCCATGCTCCCCGCCAGGACGACCCCGTTCATGTCGCCGGAATCCAGATCGAGTTCCATTTCCAGCGCCGCCGAACGCACATGCGACCGCCCGCCGGCGCTGCGCTTGGCGCGCGCGGCGGAGCGCATGCGCCCGAAGATGGTGAAGGCCAGGAACAACAGTGGCGCGCCGAGGCTGATGCGCCCGACCAGCGTGAGCGCGAGGCCTGCAATGCCCATGACGCCCGGCAAGAAATAGCGCAGCGTCGTCGCCAGCCTGGCGGGCGGCATGCGCATCGCCACCAGACCCAGCAGCGCCAGGACAGCCCCTGCCAGAAGCATGTAGAAGATAATCGTCATCCTAGCGGTTTCCCCCGGAGCCCGGCTTCATCTGGCCAAGCAGCAACCGGGCGGCGCTGCCGCCCGCATGTTCCAAGGCCTTTCGGCCTCCACGGGCGAATGTCGCCACAGCCCGCAACAACGCGGCCAGCTCTGCCGCCGCGGATCGGTCGAACTTCGCATAGGCGCCGTTGGTCAGGCGGGCAATCTCGCGGAAGGCCGTCTCCGCAGCCGGGTCATGGCCCTCGTGAAACATGAAGCATGGCACATTGCGCAGGCTCAGTTCGCCTGCCAGCGCACACAGCTCATCGATGTTCTCCTCCATCGCGTCGCCGATATAGACCAGGGCGTTGACCCTGGCGCCGCGCGCCTCGGCGTTCGCATGACGCAGCACCCTGCCGATCTGGGTCTGGCCGCCGCGGCAGTCAATGGCCGACATCAGCCGAGCCAGCCGGCCGGTGTCGGCCACCCATTTCGACGACCTGCATTCATTGAAGCCGCGGAAATAGACCAGTTGCACATTCAGGCCGCCGGTCTTGCCGACCGTGTCGAACATCTCGCCCTGCAGATGACAGGCCACGTCCCAGGTCGGCTGCCTGCTCATGGTCGCGTCCAGCGCGAAAATCAGCCGACCGTCGCCGTCGGCGCTGCCGGCAATCGATCTGGCCGATGACAGGAAGGCCGCGATTTCGCTCGACGACGAGCGGGCAGCCGGCACGCCGGCGGCGGCCTCGGCCGGCCTGACCTGTTTGTGAGTGCTGGGTCTGTCCTTGTCCATGGTCCGCCTGTTCAAGCCGGCGAAAACGCCTCTCCCTCAATGTGGCATCGTCGGGCGCAAACACAAGGTCTGCAAGGCCGGATTGCCGTGCCGTCCGCCGCCAGCGCGGCGGAATGCGCTCAGAGAAGGCCGAGACTGGCCAGTTCGCGACGCAGTTCGGCCGGCATCGCCTCGGCCCCGGTGTCAGAGCCCAGGTCTGCGGGCGCATCCTCTGCGGTGAGATAGCGCCAGCCCTGGAACGGCCGCCGCGGCTGCCAGTTGGTCAGATGCAACTGGGGTTCCAGGATGAAGTCGCACCGCGAGATGCCCTCGCCGTCGACGACGGGGCGAAGGTCGAGCAGGCGCTGGCGCACCTGCACATTGCCCTTGATCACCCAGTAGAGCGAACCGCCGTCCAGCACCTCGTCGCGGCGCTTGGGCGCCATGCGGGTGGTGTGGTGCTGTTCGGGCGCCTTGCCGGCAGCCTTGCGGGCCGCCAGACGCCGGGTGATCCAGTCCTGCAGGTCCTCGACGCTCTCGGCGCCGACGCAAAGCTTGATGATATGGAGAGCCATCCCTCCTTGTCGGTGCCGGCGCGCGATCCGTCAAGAGCGCGCCGGAGCACTCCGCCACCCGTCCACAGCCCGTCTCCGGCGCCGGACGACCGGGCTCAGCACTCCACCACATTGACGGCGAGACCGCCCGTGGAGGTTTCCTTGTACTTCTCGTTCATGTCGAGGCCGGTCTGGCGCATGGTCTCGATGCAGGCGTCGAGCGGCACGAAATGGGTGCCGTCGCCCTTCAGCGCCAGCGAGGCGGCGGTGACCGCCTTGACCGCGCCCAGCGCATTGCGCTCGATGCAGGGCACCTGCACCAGGCCGCCGACGGGGTCGCAGGTCATGCCGAGATGGTGCTCGAGCGCGATCTCGGCGGCGTTTTCCACCTGTTCGGGCGTGCCACCCATGATCGCGGCCAGCCCGGCGGCCGACATCGCCGCAGCCGAACCCACCTCGCCCTGGCACCCCACCTCGGCGCCGGAAATCGACGCGTTATGCTTGATGATGCCGCCGATGGCGGCGGCTGTGAGCAGGTAGTCGCGAACCGAAGTCTGATCGGCGCCGTCCTGGAACTGCAGGATGTAGCGGATGGTGGCGGGAATGACGCCGGCGGCGCCGTTGGTGGGCGCCGTGACGACACGACCGCCGGCGGCGTTCTCCTCGTTGACGGCCATGGCGTAGACGCTCAGCCAGTCATTGGCGAGCAGCGGATTGCGACGGTTCTGGCGCCACTCGTCCTGCAGCTTTTCATGGATCATGCGGGCGCGACGCTTGACCTTGAGCCCACCGGGCATGATGCCCTCGCCGGTCAGGCCGCGCTCGACGCAGCCGTCCATCGCCGACCAGATCCGGTCGAGGCCGGCGTCGAGCTCTTCAGGGCTCATCGACGCCTCCTCGTTGGCGCGCTTCATCTGCGCAATCGACAGGCCTGACCGGGCCGCCATCGCCAGCATCTGCGCGGCATTGGCGAAAGGATAGGGCACGGTCCTGTCGACTGCTGGCTTCCTGGTCGACTTGAGCGCCTCGAGTTCGGTGTCGGTGACGACGAAACCACCGCCGACGGAATAGTAGACCCGGCGCAGCAGCACATTTCCGTCGCGGTCGAAGGCGCTGAAACGCATGCCGTTGGCATGCCCCGGCAAAGGCGTCTTCTTGTCGAAGACCAGGTCGGTCTTCGGGTCGAAATGATAGGTCGGATGGCCGGGCGGCGTGACCGACCGGCTTGCCTCGACCGATCCGATGATGGCGTCCATCCGGTCTGGATCGACCTGGTCGGGGCGCTCCCCGGTCAGGCCCAGCACGACTGCGCGGCCGGTGCCATGGCCGATGCCGGTGTAGGCGAGCGAACCATGCAGGCTGACCGCCAGCGAGGCAACCCGGGTTCCTGCGGGCCGCGGCCAGGCGTCGGAGGCGATTTCATCGAGGAACCTCACCGCGGCCGACATCGGCCCCATCGTGTGGGAGCTCGAAGGACCGACACCGATCTTGAAGACATCGAAAACCGAGAGAAACAAGTGCTACCTCCAATGCCGGTCCCGCCGGATCCCGGCGAACCGGCCGGACGGGTTATCATCGCCGAGCCACCGGTGCATGACCAGTCCGGTGACGCCGACAGTACATGCAAATTTCCAGCACGGCCTGCCGGGCCGCCGACACCTTCTGCCGCGCAGGCGACATCGGCGGCGCGATGCCGCGAAACAGGGAGGACCAGTGCACGGAAATTTGGGCAAGAAAAAGCAGCGCGGACAAGGGTCACGCGCTGCTTATCGGATCTCGCAGTGTGGGGCTCAGATGCCGCCGAACAGATATGCCAGAACAAGAATTCCCGTAAACCCGATCACTGCGCGGGCGGTGATGCCCCAGCAGGATTTTTGTGCGGTGTCGTTCATATTCACTCCGATTGATGGACCAGATCCGGCCGCGTCAGCATGTTGGATTCGCTTGCGGCTTGAATTGGGGGTTTAACGAACTGGTAACATCTTCGCAACTGCAAAAAAGGGCGAAACTGTGGTCAAATTCTCATAGGAGCTTCGCGCTCGGAACATGGCTCCTTGACAATCCAACGGGTTAGCCTGAAGCGTTTCCTGTTCGACTCACATGACAGGGCAATTTTCGACCACAGACCTTAACGGCGGGTTAACCACGACAAGGCCGCTGCCGCGTCAGTGCGGCGCCGAACTTTAATGGTTTTGCGTACGGTGCTGCTTCGTGGCACAAGGTCGGTCATGACAATCCTCGACTACCTCGCCATCTCATGGTTCGTGCTGCTCTGGGCAGGCTTCTCGCAATCGACCAGCGGCAGCCACCGGCTTGGCCGCTCCAGCCTGTCTCAGATCATGAATGCGCATCGGCGCACCTGGATGAGGACGGCTGTGCGCCGCGACCTCCGGATGATCGACACTGCGATCCTCGGCGGGCTCCAGAACGGCACCGCGTTCTTCGCCTCCACCACCATTTTCGCCATCGGCGGCTGCTTTGCCCTGCTCGGGGCAACCGACGAAGTGCTCACCGTCGTCAACAGCCTGCCGTTTCCCATCGTCGCGACCCGCATCGGCTTCGAACTCAAGGTCTTCGGGCTGATCGCGATCTTCGCCTACTCGTTCTTCAAGTTCGGCTGGTCCTACCGGCTGTTCAACTATGCCTCGATCCTGTTCGGCGCGATACCGATGGTCGGAGAGATCGAGGGAGGTGAAGATGCGGTGGAGAGGGCCGGTGACCGGGCCGCGGCCATGAACATCCTCGCCGGCAAACACTTCAATGCCGGTTTGCGGGCGATTTTTCTCGCAATCGGATATCTGGGCTGGTTTGCCGGACCATTGTACTTCATGGCTACGACAACTTTGGTGATTCTCGTTCTGGTGCGGCGGCAGTTCCTGTCGGCGGCGCGCAGCGCGGCTTTGGAAGGCATGTAAACTGATGACCAGACCAACCGGCCACTCCGAAGCCGATATCCGCATGACGATCGTCGAGCACCTCGCGAAGGCCGGCGCCGGAAAGACCATTTCACCCTCCGATGTCGCCCGTGCCATGGCCGGCAAGGACGAAAAGGCCTGGAGCCAGGTGATGAAGCCGCTGCGCCGCGTCTGCATCGCCATGGCCAAGGACGGCGAGCTCGAAATCCGCCGCAAGGGCAAGGTCGCCGATCCCGACGACTTCCGCGGCATCTACCGTCTGGCTGCCGCATCGCCGGAAAGCATCGCACGCGCGGCGCAGGCCAGGCTCGACGCCGCCGGCGACAACCCCGACACCGACGCCGAGTAATGATTCCGCCTCTGCCGATCCGAAGGCCGACGCCGCTCGACTATGCGCTGCTGGTGGCGGCCGCCCTGATGTGGGCCTCGGCCTTCACCGCCATCAAGATCGCCGTGCCCGAAACCGGCCCGGTGTGGCTTGCCGCCATCCGGGTGACGCTCGGCTTCGTGGTGCTGTTGCCCTACGCGCTGTGGCGAGGCCTGGCCTGGCCGGAATCGCGCGGGCAATGGGGCCTGATCGTCGGCATGGCCTGCCTCAACATGGTGGTGCCGTTCTTTCTGATTGCATGGGCTGGCGAGACCCTCCACGCCGGCGTGCTGTCGCTGCTGATGGGAACCGGACCTTTCCTCGCGTTGATCGGCAGCCACTTCCTCACCGCGGACGATAGGCTGACGCCTCACAAGCTGCTTGCCGTGGCGCTCGGCTTTGCCGGCATCATGGTGGTGGTCGGGCCCAGCGCCGCGGCGGGTCTCGGTCACGGCGATTTTCATGCCAAGGCGGCGGTGCTCGGCGCCTCGATGTGCTACGTGACGGCAAGCCTGCTGATCCGCCGTATCCACATGCCGCCGGTGAGGCTCGCCTGCCTGGCGCTCGGCATCGGCTCGGCCTTTCTCATCCCGCTGGCGCTGGCCTTCGAGGGGCTGCCGCCGACCGGCATGTCGCTTCATGCCTGGATGGCGCTGGTCTTTCTGGGCATCTTTCCCACCGGGCTCGCCTACATCCTGCGCTTCCATCTCATCCGCACCATCGGGCTCACCCGCTTCTCGACGGCGATCAACCTGGTGCCGGTGTTCGGGGTCATGCTGGGCGCAATCATTCTCGGCGAGCAGGTGAGCATGAGCGTGCTGATCGCCCTGGCGCTGGTGCTGGCCGGGCTTTTCGTGGCCTCGCGCGGCGGACGGCGAGCCTGAATTCGGCCCGGGCGACAGCTGCGCCCGCTTTCCAACACAATGACTTGCTGTAAGCTCCGTGCATCCGGGCCGACCAGGGCGGCCCATAATTTCCGGGGAGAGCCGATTGGCAACCGATCCAGGCACCGCCACGCCCGCAGCATCATCCGGCGGACGGCTGCAGATCATCGACCTCGTGCGCGCCGTGGCGCTTCTGGCCATGGCCAGCTACCATTTCTCCTGGGACCTGGAGTACTTCGGCTATCTCGAGCCCGGCAGCACCGGCCACGGACTGTTCAAGCTCTATGCGCGGTCGATCGCCTCGAGCTTCCTGTTTCTCGTCGGTGTCAGCCTGGTGCTGGCGCACTGGCCGCGATTCCGGTTCGACGGCTTTCTCAAGCGGATCGCCATGGTGGCGGGCGCGGCGGCGCTGATAAGCCTGGCGACATGGATCGCCACGCCCGATCAGTTCATTTTCTTCGGCATCCTGCATGAAATCGCACTGGCGAGCCTGCTCGGGCTTGCCTTCGTTCGCCTGCCCCCTGCCTTGACGCTCGCGGTGGCGCTGGCGGTCGTGGCGCTGCCGCAGCTGTTCAGGGCCGAATTCTTCGACGCTCCGTGGCTGTGGTGGGTTGGACTTTCCGCGCATGTGCCGCGCTCCAACGATTATGTGCCGCTGTTTCCCTGGTTCGGCGCGGTCCTGGCGGGCATCGCGCTGACCCGGCTGGCCATCGCCACCGGTCTGCGCGAGCGGCTGCAGCGGATCCGGTTGCCCGGGACCCCGCTGGTGCGGCTGCTGCGGTTTGCCGGGCGCCACAGTCTGGCCTTCTATCTGGTGCATCAACCGGTGCTGATCGCGATTGTCTGGACAGTCAGCCAGATCCTGCCGCCCGCCGGCGCCGACCCGGTGCAGGCCTATGTCGCGAGTTGCGAGCAGGGCTGTGTCCAGGACAACGACATGGCGATGTGCCAGCGCTTCTGCGGATGCGTCATGGAGGAGCTGCTGGGGCGGGACCTGTTTGCGCCGTTGCAGTCGGGCGCCATTGATCCGCTCAAGGACGATCGCGTCGGCGAGATCGCCCGGGCCTGCACGATGAGAGCGCAGACGCCTTGAAAACAATGGAAAAAGACTGGCCGGAATCGGCAATCCTTGTATATTAGCCGTCAAACGGGAACGATGATGAACGTCTATCGGGCGCGACCCAATTCCATTCCCTGGCCACCCTTGCTGCTCGTCCTGTTCGGGGCCGCGGCGATCGCCGCCTTTGCGGCACTGCCTCTGCCGCTGGTGTTTCACCTGTCGCGGCTGCTCGGGGCCGTGCTGATCCTCGCCGGGCTGGCGGTCGACTTCTGGGCGATGCGCAGCCTGCAGCAGGCCCACACCACTATCCTGCCGCATCGCGGCTCGAACCATCTCGTCACGGAGGGCCCCTTCCGCTTCAGCCGCAACCCGATCTATGTGGCCAATCTGCTGCTGCTGGCGGGCATCGGCCTTGCGACCGGCAACGGATGGTTCATCGTCGTGATGCCCTTCGACGCCCTGGCCATGCACTATCTGGCCGTGCTCCGCGAGGAAAGGCACCTGCTGGCCCAGTTCGGGTATCGATACGAGAACTACTGCCGCAAGGTCCGCCGCTGGATCTGACGGCCGGGATTCGGCTCCGCCCGGTGCAATTCCGGACGAGGTGAACCTTGCCGGGGCAGGACAGCGCGACAGGTCACCGACCTCCATTGCCTCTGCGATCCCGGCGCTCAAGGGGCGCCGTCATCCAGACCGGCTCGTCGCCTCAGGTGTTCACGCCGATCTCGGCCAGCCGGGTCAGGCACGTTTCCTCCACCAGGTCGAGTTCCGACAGCGTCTCATCGATGTCCTTTCGCTTCTGGCGCAGGTCATCGCGCTTCTCCTCGACCTTCCGCATCAGCAACCGGAGTTGCCCTGCCTCGCCGGGCGGGTCCTTGTAGACCTGGATGATCTCGCGGATCTCGGCGATGGAAAAGCCGATGCGGCGCCCCCGCAGGATCTCCTGGATCAGGCGCCGATCGGCGGAGCGGAACAGCCGGGTTCGGCCGCGGCGCTCGGGCTGGATCAGGCCTTCATCCTCGTAGAACCGCAGCGTCCGGGTCGAAATCCCGAACTCGCGGGTCAGCTCGGTGATGGTGTATACTTTGTGCACTGCATGATTCCTGATCGCATGGCGCATTGCACGACTTGCTTACCTTTACGTATAAGTCAATTTTTCCACCCTGACCACCACCTTTCATGCGGCTCAGAGATGCGCCAGCCAAAGACCGGCCATGCCGAGAAAGGCGAAAAAGCCGATCACGTCGGTGACCGTGGTCACGAACACCGCCGATGAAATCGCCGGATCGGCGCCGACCTTGTCAAGCAGCAGCGGCAGCAGGATGCCGGCCAGGGCCGCGGCCAGCATGTTGATGATCATTGCCGCGGCAATGACGGTGCCCAGACCAGGGCTGGCAAACCAGAAGCCGGCCACCACGCCGATGATGACGGCGAAGATGACACCATTGATGACGCCCACGGCCGCCTCGCGCCGGATGATGCGGCCGGCGTTGTAGATGTCGAGATCCTTGGTGGCCAGGGCCCGCACCGTCACGGTCATGGTCTGCGTGCCGGCATTGCCGCCCATGGAAGCGACGATCGGCATCAGCACCGCAAGCGCCACCATCTGGCTGATGGTGGCGTCGAACAGGCTGATGACGGCGGAGGCGAGAATGGCCGTGCCGAGATTGATCAGCAGCCAGGCAAACCGGGAACGCACCGTCGACATGACATTGTCGGACAGTTCCTCGTCGCCGACGCCGCCCATGCGCTTGATGTCTTCGTCGGCCTCCTCGTGGATGACGTCGACCACGTCGTCGATGGTCAGCACGCCCACCAGACGGTCGTTTTCGTCGACGACTGCGGCGGAGAGAAGGTCGTACTGCTCGAAGACCTGGGCCGCCTCTTCCTGATCCATCTCTGCGGGGATCGGATAGCGGCTGTCATCCATGATCTCCTCGATGCGGGCCTTGCGCCTTGTGCGCAGGATGCGGTCGAGATTGACCGAGCCGAGCAGCTTGAAGGTCGGATCGATGACGAAGATCTGGCTGAAACTGTCGGGCAGATTCTCCTCGTTTCGCATGTAGTCGATGGTCTGCCCGACCGTCCAGAACGGCGGCACGGCCACGAATTCGGTCTGCATGCGCCGGCCGGCCGTGTCCTCGGGATAGTCCAGCGACCGGCGCAGCCGCACCCGCTCGGTGAACGGCAGCTGGGCGAGGATTTCGGCCTGATCCTCCTCATCGAGATCCTCGAGGATGTAGACCGCATCATCGGAATCGAGATCGCCCAGCGCCTGGGCGATCTGTTCGTTGGGCATGGCATCGATGATTTCGAGGCGGATGGCCTCGTCGACCTCGGTCAGCGCCGCGAAATCGAAGTCCGCGCCCAGCAGCTTGACCAGCGCCTGTCGCTGGCTGGCATTGATCGACTCAAGCAGGTCGCCCAGTTCGGATTCGTGCAGCGGGATGACGTGGTCACGCAGGAACAGCACGTCGCGATCGGCAATCGCCGCACCGATCGCAGTGAGGAAATCCTGCCGGATCGACCCGTCCTCACCGTAGATGTCGTCGTCATCGCCGACTTCCGCCAGCTGGGCATCCTTCATCTTGTCGTCGTCGCGGTCGGCGAAGTCATTCATGGCCAGGGCTCGCGGGTTTGAACGGCTTGAGGGCGGCGAGGTCAACGCGGCGGTTGGGAATCTCGCCGCAGCATAACGGTTTCGGCAAATGCACACAAAGGGGCCGCGAGCGCAATTCGGACACCAAAGAAACGCCAGGGATCGCCATGCGGATGGACGGCCCTCACCGCTGCCGGCGGATCGCGCCGTTCCGGGCGCGATGGCAGATGCAGCCACAAGGCCGGCTGAGCGCCGGCAGCCGGATCACCGGCCCGCACAGTCGCCACCGGTCGGCCCAGGGCCGAGGCGGGTTTCGGTCCGCGTCGGCCGGCGATCCTCTGCAACTCTCGCCAAGACCAGCAACCAGTCCGGGCAACGGCAGATCACCGCCCGGCTCATCAGTCAAATCAACGGGCTAGACTTGTCACATCGACTCACAATACTTTGAGTCATGGAGCTGGGGCCGATTCGACAATTGTGAGCGGTGGCAGTTCCTGATAGCTGGGGATACTTGAATGCAATTTTATGAGCGAAACAGAAATCTCTCGACACTCTACGAGCGGAACAAGCATGCAATTCTTGGAACGCTGACAAAAGAGTCCACGCCGGCGCCCAAGAAGGCATCGGTGATGATTTCGATTTCGAAGGTCTGCGCCGTCTCGTCCGCTATTCTTGACGACATGCGCGCATCCGCCAGCCCCGAAGAGGAGCTTCTGGAGGCGGAGCGCGTGCACCGCGCATGGCAGGACCTGCTGGTCCTCGCCTGGGAAACCAACATGCTGCGGAAGACCGACGCCGCATGACGCCGGCCCTGCCGGCAGCGGCGGGCAGCAGCTCCTGAGAGGCTCTCGAGAGCCTGGGATCTCGAATCGGGATCAGCGGTCGAGCGGTCGGGATGCAAGCCGTTGCGATCGACGGCGCGGCGCCGCAACGCTCCACCCGCAGCAAATCGGCAGCCTGCTCGACCGGGACCGGTTGGAAGCCCTATCGCTGTCTCCGACAACCCGGCGGATCGACGATGAACCACCTGATTCCCAAGGCTTGCCGGCTGCTCAAGGCCATGGTCGCGCGCAATCGTATTTTTGTGGCAATTGCGCTTGTGCACCTCATGGCCATTTGCTACATGCAGCGCGCCGACGCGGTTCGGCTCTACCACGTGCGGTCGTGGCGGAATTGGTAGACGCGCAGCGTTGAGGTCGCTGTGGGGCAACCCGTGGAAGTTCGAGTCTTCTCGACCGCACCATTTCTCCGCATCGAGAAACCCGCTTCGGCGGGTTTTTTGTTGTCCGGATTCGGGAATGCCGGCTGCCGTGGCTCGATCGGCGGTAAGGAGCAATTGCGCCCGCCGCCTCCCTCTCCAAAGCTTGCCAGCCTTTCGGCACGGCGCTAGGAAAGTGCATGACACTTCGCAACGAGCTTGAAACACGCTTCTTCGCCGCCGAAGGCAGCCCTCCGGTGCGCTGGCGCGTGGCCTCGAACCCCGTCCCCTACGAGGAGGCGGTGGCGCGAATGGAATTCGAGGCCGGCGAGATCGCCGCGGGCCGTGCCGACGAACTGGTCTGGCTCATCGAGCACCCTCCCCTCTACACATCCGGCACCAGCGCCGACCCGGCCGACCTGGTTTCGCCCGACCGTTTCCCGGTGTTTTCCACCGGACGGGGCGGCGAGTTCACCTATCACGGCCCGGGCCAGCGCGTCGTCTATGTGATGCTCGACCTCAAGCGCCGCCGTCCCGACGTGCGCGCCTTCGTCGCCGCGCTGGAGGCGCTGGCGATCGGAACGCTGGCGAGCATGAACGTCACCGGCGAACGGCGCGAGGACCGTGTCGGGGTCTGGGTGCGCCGTCCCGACAAGCCGCGCGAGGCGGACGGGTCGATGCAGGAGGACAAGATCGCCGCCATCGGCATCCGGCTGCGGAAATGGGTGAGCTTTCACGGCCTTTCGCTCAATGTCGATCCGGATCTCGAGCACTTCTCGGGGATCGTCTCCTGCGGCATCAGCGACCACGGCGTCACCAGCCTCGTCGATCTCGGACTGCCTGTGGACATGCACGAGGTCGACATAAGGCTGCGGGAGACCTTCGAGGCCGTATTCGGGCCGGCCCGCGATGATGCGACCGCGTGGCAGCCCCTGGAGGCCGGCATTCCGGCCGCCTGACTGAGACGATGCGCTGCCCGCAGCCGCCTCCTGCACGCTGGCGATGGATTCCTGATCAGTCTGCCGTGTGCCTGTGAACCCCTTGCATTCGCGCCGGGATACTATCCTGAATTGTATATTTCAACACTCTGCGCACGAAATAATTGCATAAACCTTGTGTTTTCCAGCCAGCGGTGGCACATAGAGCCGGAATTGGGCGGCCGCAATCCGGTGAACCGCCCGCAGATGGCGTCGGACCGGACGCGCGAGAAGGAGTTGCCCATGACGAACCTCACCCAGAATTTTGCCAGTGACGACGACACGCTTGGCGGACGCATCACCCATGCGCGCGATCTCACCGGCATGGAGACGGCGGAAGTCGCCTCGCATATCGGCGTCACCGAGGAGACGCTGGCGGAATGGGAAAACGACCGCTCGGAACCGCGCTCCAACAAGTTGATGACATTGGCGGGCGTGATGGGTGTGTCCCCGGCCTGGCTGATCAGCGGCAACGGCGAGGCGCCGCGCCCGCAGGGCCTGCAGACCGCGCTTGACGAGATGACGGGGGAACTCGCCCGGTTGCGGGAGCTCAACACCCAGGCGCTGGCCGGCATCGAACTGCTGGAAACACGCCTGGCGACCGTCGCCGCTGCGGTCAAATAATCGTTCCCTCTCCCGATGCATTCAGGGTTGAGCCGCGTGCCCTGCTCTGACACTGTGCAGCCGATATCGATTCCGCCGTGTCATCGGGAGACAGACAATGGACGTACGCGCAGCCGTGGCCTACCAGGCCGGTAAACCGCTCGAAGTGACCACCGTGCAGCTCGACGGTCCGCGCGCCGGCGAGGTGCTGGTGGAAATCAAGGCCACCGGCATCTGCCACACCGACGAGTTCACGCTCTCCGGCGCCGATCCCGAAGGCCAGTTCCCGGCCATTCTCGGCCACGAGGGCGCCGGCATCGTCGTCGATGTCGGCCCGGGCGTCACCAGCCTGAAGAAGGGCGATCACGTCATTCCGCTCTACACGCCGGAATGCCGGCAGTGCGAATACTGCCTTAACCCGAAGACCAATCTGTGCCAGGCGATCCGCACCACCCAGGGCGCCGGCGTCATGCCGGACGGCACATCGCGCTTCTCCATCGAGGGCAAGCCGATCCTGCACTACATGGGCACCTCCACCTTCGCCAACTACACCGTGCTGCCGGAGATCGCGCTCGCCAAGATCCGTGAGGACGCGCCCTTCGACAAGGTCTGCTACATCGGCTGCGGCGTGACCACCGGCATCGGCGCGGTGATCAACACCGCCAAGGTCGAGATCGGCTCGAAGGCCATCGTCTTCGGCCTCGGCGGCATCGGCCTCAACGTGCTGCAGGGCCTCAGGCTGGCGGGCGCGGACATGATCGTCGGCGTCGATCTCAACAACGGCAAGAAGGACATGGCGACACGCTTCGGCATGACCCATTTCGTCAATCCGTCGGAAGTCGAGGGCGACCTCGTCGCCTATCTCGTGAATCTCACCAGGGGCGGCGCCGACTACACGTTCGACGCCACCGGCAACGTCAAGGTGATGCGCACCGCGCTCGAGGCCTCGCACAAGGGCTGGGGCACGTCGATCATCATCGGCGTGGCGCCGGCGGGCGCGGAAATCTCCACCCGGCCGTTCCAGCTGGTGACCGGCCGCAACTGGCGCGGCACCGCCTTCGGCGGCGCCCGCGGCCGCACCGACGTGCCGAAGATCGTCGACTGGTACATGGAGGGCAAGATCGAGATCGATCCGATGATCACGCACACCATGCCGCTGAGCGACATCAACAAGGGCTTCGACCTGATGCACAGCGGCGAGAGCATCCGCAGCGTGGTGATCTACTGATGCCGCATTCCAGCGCAGCCGCCGTCCTCAAGCCGATGCAGATCATCTCGGACGCCAAGGTGCATGGCGGACGGCAGGGTGTCTACACCATCGAGTCGGACGCCTGCGGCTGCGACATGACCTTCGCGGTGTTCGTGCCGCCTCAGGCCAAGGAGCAGCTCTGCCCGGTGCTGTGGTACCTCTCCGGGCTCACCTGCACCCATGCCAACGTCATGGACAAGGGCGAGTACCGCCGCATGGCCGCCGAGCACGGGCTGATCATCGTCTGCCCCGACACATCGCCGCGCGGCGATCACGTGCCCGACGACGCCAGCTGGCAGCTCGGCAAGGGCGCGGCCTTCTATCTCGACGCCACCGAGGAGCCGTGGTCGGCCAATTTCCGCATGGAAAGCCACATCATCGACGAGCTGTCGGCGGTGATCGCGGGGCACTTTCCCGCCGACATGAGCCGCCAGGGGATCTTCGGCCACTCGATGGGCGGCCACGGAGCGCTGACGCTGGCGCTGCGCCATCCCGACCGGTTCAAGAGCTGTTCGGCCTTCGCGCCGATCGTGCAGCCCTCGACCGCCAACTGGTCCGTTGGCGCGCTGACCGCCTATCTCGGCCCGGACCAGGCCGCCTGGCGCGGCCATGACGCAACCCTGCTGATCGCGGACGGGGCGCGCTTCCCCGAGTTTCTGGTCGATCAGGGCAAGTCGGACCAGTATCTGGAAACCGGCCTGATGCCGTGGCTGTTCGAGGACGCCTGCCGCAAGGCCGGGATTCCGCTCACATACCGGCTGCACGAAGGCTACGACCACTCCTACAACTTCATCTCGACCTTCATGGACGACCACCTCGCCTGGCACGCGAGCAGACTGGCGCAAGCCTAGGATCTGATTGCGGAAAGACAGAAGTACAGCGGACAACGACAAGCCCGGAAGCTGATCTTCCGGGCTTTTCGCTTCCGGGTTCCGGAACGTTCAGTTGACGACAGGCGACTGACAGTCGGTCTCGATGGTGACAATGCACGGCTCATCCGGGTCGGACGACGCGTCGGATGGCGCGGCCGCTCGAACCGGCACCTCCCCGGCGGGCACACCGTCGGCAATCGGTGCGACAGAGGTCGCAGCCTGGGCATCGGACTCGGCTGCCAGCAGCGGCCGCGACGTGTCGAGCACCGGCACGTCCTCATCCATCGCAACAGCCGGCACGGATGTCGGGGTCACGGTGCCGTTGAGCAGCGGATCGGCGGCCTCCACTCCCGCGGCATCCAGCGCCGCCTCGGAAGGCAGAGGGCGTACCGAGGGCCTGGCCACGGCGCGTTTCGGCCCTTCGATCGGAGAGGGCACGGTCGCGCCTAGCCCGAGCAGGATGCGGACGTCTCCGGCAATGCGGGCGGCCAGGCCGGCATCCGAATCCGCAGCATCGGTTCCGGACACGGCGCTCTGCCACACTCCGGAGTAGAGGACCCGTCCGGTGGCGTCTTCGGTGACGGAAACGGACCAGCGGGCAAAGTCGCGGCCGACACCGGGCAGGAAGACCGCCGCCGCCGGCCGGCCGCGCTCGATCACAGTCACGGCCAATGTGGCCGCCTGGCCGACATCTCGGCTGGGCCTGCCCGCGGTGGCGCGGAGCCGCTCGTCAAGACGATCTGCAAACACGCGATCATCTGGATCGAGGGCGGTCACGCTCACACTTGTCAGCGACACCACGGCGCTGGCACGCGGCGGCGTCCGGCTGGCGCAGGCGCCGAGGGAAACCGCCAGAACCATCGCAAAAACGACACGGAGGAGGCTCGAATGGAGACGGCGGCAGTTGGTCACGGCAGGCCCCGGCTGTTAATGGAACATGAGAAGACTCACATATTATGGTTAGCGCGAGGTTAACCGACGCGCCCTCGGTCGACCGTTCCGATACTCAGGCGCAGGGGCAGGAAAGCATCCGTGGATTGCCGGCCGCCACCGGACTGGTTCACCGGGCACCAATGTGTTGACGAGGCCGCGAAAAGCAGCAAGGCGCCCTCTTTGGGCGATGTTCGCCCACGCCGGCAAGGTTCCGGACTCATACCACTTCGAGACACTGCCGCATGCCGTGACTGCCCTTGTTGCCGGGGATGCGGCGCTCCCGTCCCATCGGCTTGGCCGAATGTCCCATCGAGGCCGATTTCGACACCATGGATCCTCCCGCCGCACATCACGCGGATCCTTGCAATGCCGCGCGACCATCCGCCAGCTAACGGAGCGTTGAGATTGCGCTCGACAGCACCGGAAGGCATCGCCTAGGGCCGATGCACTGCGACTGTCGTCGTGTCCGTTGGGGGGACGCGTCGACCGTGTCCTGACTACCTCCGGCCAGCGGTCTGGATGGGCCATCCGCCTGTTCACGGCTGATTGACGCTGCCGATGCCATCCGCGCGGCGCCCTGCGGTCGCATCGCCTTGACCAGCGCGGGCGACGGGCGGCAGCTCAAATTGCATCGGCAGCATATTGATTTTCCGCTGAAATTCCACGATAAGCTGGCCCGTGATCGGTCGCGTTTACATTGAGGATTGACGGCTTTGATTGATTCCGCGCTGCAATTGGTCGGGCTGCATCACTCGCCGGAACGCCGAAGCCAGGTTTTCGCCCGGCCGGATAGCCACTTCGGCTTTGACCCCGCCATGCGGTGCTACGCGACCCTCACTCCGGAAGCCTCGCTGGCGATCCAGCAGTCCGAGGATTGGCTGGCCCCCGATCTGACCGCATTCGTCGAGCGGCTGGTCGAGCGCCTCAATCTCGACCTGTCCGTGACCGTGGAGGTTCTCGGCCAGGTGCCACTGCTTCATGAGGGTGCACGGCATCGCGAACTGCGCCGCGACCTCGCGGGCGCCATCAGCTCACGCCTGCCGATCGTGCAAAGGGAGATGCCTGCCTGGGTGTCCCGTTTGCTGGAGCCGATGCGGCACCGCGACAGTTTCGATCTGGTGTCCGAGCTCAGCATTCCGCTCATCGCCGCCATAAGCCGAACTCTTGACGGGGGCATCACCCCGCCCACGGAAGTGGCCGTGTCGCGCCTTGTCGATCAGCTGCTGGGCGTCGGGACCCGCAGAAGCATCGAGACGGCGCTGAAGGCGATGAAGGCGGGTATTGTCGGCCAGAGCGAGACCGAGGCGATACGGGCGCTGGTGCTCAACGTTCTGGGCACCGACACCCTGGGCGGATCGCTCTCGGCCACGCTGCATGACTGTCTGCCCAAGCAGACACCCGCCGGCTTCGCCGAGATCAGCTGGCCGACGGAGTTCACGAGCACGAGCATTCCCTATGTCGCCCGGGTCGCCGGCCGCGATTGTGAAGTGCTTGGCACCTCGTTTTCAAAGGGCGACAATCTGCACCTCTATTTCCTGCCCTTCAGCGACACCGAAGGACATCGGGATCTCGGCAAGCTGTTCGGCTACGGCCGGCATGCCTGCATCGGCAAGAGGCTCTCGCTGATGGTCTGGAACGAGGTGACGCGGCAGCTCGGGCTGATCGACCGGAAAGTGGTGGTCACCGACTACAGGCTCAGACCCGCGGATTACCTTTTCGTCTACCCCGAAAAACTCGAGATCGCACTGTCATGACCGATGCGGCGGAAGTTCGCGGGATGGTGCTGGCCCACATGATCAGCTTCGGCAGCGCCGCCAATGTCGATTTGCTGAAGGCGGCAGATGCTTCGGGTGCCGATGTCGAGTTCGGCCAGCTTGCCCGGTTCGACAGCGTCGACGCGGTCGAATTGTGCATGGAGCTGGAGGCCAGGCTCTCCGTGGCCATTGACCTGGCGGAATTTGCCCGCGTCAGGACACTTGACGGATTTGCGGCGCGCGTGGCGTCGATCGTCCAGTCCAGCGAAGCACGGGAAGCCGATAAGGCTCCGGCAGATTTCGGCCCGCACATGATATGCATGCAGGCCGGGGATCCGGGAAGAGTCCCGCTGTTCCTCATCCCCGGCGCCGATGGCAGCAGCTATGCATTCAGACATGTCGTTTCCTGCCTGTCGGACGCCGTTCCGGTCTACGGGCTGCAGATGCATGGCATTGACGGCAAGGCGATGCCGCGGCTTGACGTGCGGGAGATCGCCGCAGACTGCGTCGACAGCATCCGCTCGATCAAGCCGTCAGGGCCCTGCCGGATACTCGGCTATTCGATGGGCGGCGGGGTGGGTTTCGAGGTGGCGCGGCTGCTGGCGGCGGCGAACACCGGACAGTCGCATGTCATGATGCTCGACAGCGACTGCCCGCGCCAGCAGCCTGTGCGGCAACCGTTCCTCGACCAGATGACGGATTCGCGCTTCTGGATGCGCCTGTCGGGGCTCAAGCGGCTGGAACTGGCCATGCGCGACCGGCGCAATCGGGCCAAGCTGGTGCCGCTGCAGCGGCTGTTCGCCGAGAATGCCCTGCGCGGAGAAGCAATACCGATGAACGAGCGGGAAAGCGCCCTGTTGTCTTTCAACAAGATCGCTCACATGAGCCATGTTCCCGGCCGGTATGACGGGCCGGTCACCCTGCTTCGGGCTGCGCAGCGGCCACCCAAGGCACGCAACGAGCCGGAAGCACTTGGCTGGCAGCAGTTCTGTGACCGGCCGGTGCGGGTGATCACGGTCGATGCCGATCATTACACAATTCTGCACGACCCGGTGGCGCGCGTCGTCGCCGGCCATGTCGACCGACTGATGGCCGATCAGTTGCAGGCGGACGGGCAGCCCGCCTGAGCGCCCGGTCGCCCGTCGCCCCGTTTCGGAGGCGACTTGACGCCCCGCTTCGCTCCCTCGGCGCCTCAGAGCGCGTCTGCTCGTCAGAGCATCGCAGAGGCGCTCCGCGTTCTTGACGTGCCGCATTGTCCTGAGACGACGTGCAATCCACTTCCTCGCGAAATGCGCCAAAGCGCATCGCGGGAATTCAGATTCACGCGATGCGCTTTGGCTCTTTGTAATCATGCATGTCGTGATCCCGAAACCGCTGCACACTTTCAGGCGACATGCATTAGCGCCGGAAACTCTCGATGATCCGGGTTGCCGCGTCCATGTCCTGGCGGCGGGCGGCGCGGCGCGCGGCCGCCTCGCCGTCCTCGCCCCAGTGGGCGATATTCCAGTCTTCGTCGACATGGGCGGCGTTCCAGACGGTGTCGGCGTCGGCCTCGCCTTCGGCCAGCGCCAAAGCGAGCAGGATCGAGCCGCTCATGGCGGTGACCGTGTGCAGGGCCGTCAGCATCAGCGGCGAGGAATGGCGGCGCAGCACCGCGGCCAGCGCGCCCACGGCCTCGGGCGGCTGGGCGACATGCATCACCCCTTCCGACAGCACGAAGCGCGCGCCATGGGCCTGCACGGCCCAGTCGAGGAATGGATCCCAGACCTCGGCCTGCCGCGCGACAAGTTCGGCGGGCTGGGCGGCGCGGTAACACAAGAGGTCTGAGCCGGCGTAGCGGAGGATCTCCTCGAACACAGCCTCCGGCGCCGAGGCCACCCCATCGATGGCGGTGTTGACCATCCGGGTAAGCGGCATGCGCGCGGGATTGATCTCCTTGTCCTGGGCCTCCCATTCGGCGGCGAGCGCCCGGGCGAGCTCTTCGTCATGGACGGCCAGGCTGGCGCGCTGAGGCGTGCGCACCGGCTTGCCGTCGAGCGCGATGGCAAAACCTTCCGGCACAGGGACAACGGAAACGTCCTTGTAGAAGCGTTTGGGCAGCGACCGCTTCATCGTGGCCTGGGCCCGGCGCACCGGGTCCTTCTCCTGGGGAGTTCCCACTTCAAGGTCGCTCAGAATATCGCGCATGGCGCTCTCCGTCAGATCGGTGTGTCAGACAAGTCCGGCAATGGACACCACATCGGTGACCACCTGATGGGCGCCGGCGGCGTGAAGGGCCTCGACCGAGCCGTAGCCCCAGGACACGCCGATGGCGCGGGCGCCGGCGGCGCGGGCCATCTGCATATCGTAGATCGCGTCGCCGATGACAAGGGTTTGCGCCGGATCGATGCCGGCCTCGGCGCAGCATTCGAGCACCATGGCCGGATGCGGCTTGGAGGGGCAATCGTCGGCGGTGCGGGTGGTGAAGAACGTCGTGTCGAGCCCATGGTGGGCAAGGATGGCCTTCAGGCCGCGCTGCGACTTGCCGGTGACGACGCCGAGAACCAGGTCGTCGCGCGCCTTCAGCTCCGCCAGCAGCGGCAGGATCCCCTCGAACACCGGTTCCGGCGCGCCGCCCGCCTGGCGATGGGCGAAGAAGTGGTCCTTGTAGCGCGCCGTCATGGCCGTCACCTCCGGGTCAACCTCGCGCAGCAGCATGCGCGCGATCGCCAGATCGAGCGTCAGCCCGATGATCGACTTGGTCGCCGCCAGGTCCGGCAGCGGATGGTCGAAATCGGCGAATGTCCGGCTCATGCACAGATGGATGACATCGGCGCTGTCGACCAGCGTGCCGTCGCAATCAAACAGGACCAGCTGCATCAGTAGCGGGCCTCGCCGTTTTCCAGGTCGAAGCCGATCAGGTTCCAGCTCTGAACCATGTGCGGCGGCAGCGGCGCGGTGATGTCGAGCGTGCCGCCGGACGGATGCGGCACGACGATGCGACGGGCAAGCAGGTGCAGACGCTTCTGCATGCCGCCCGGGAACGCCCAGTTGTGGTCGGCGTCGAAATATTTCGGATCACCGATGATCGGCGTTCCGAGGCTGAGGGCGTGGACGCGCAGCTGGTGGGTGCGGCCGGTATAGGGCTCCATCTCCAGCCAGGTCAGCTGCTGGCCGGCCTCCTCGAGCACGCGGTAGTAGGACACCGCGTGATCGGCGCCCTGCTCGCCATGCTTGCCGATGCGCATGCGGTCGCCATCGGGCGTCGATTCCTTGATCAGCCAGCTCGACAGCTTGCCTTCCTTCTGCCGCGGCGTGCCCTTGACCAGCGCCCAGTAGGTCTTCTTGGTCTCGCGCTCGCGGAAGGCAGTGGTCAAGGCCTGCGCCGCAGCACGGGTGCGGGCGACGACCAGCACGCCGGCTGTGTCGCGATCGAGCCGGTGCACCAGACGGGGCTTTTCGCCTTTCTTGTTGCGCCAGGCTTCCAGCATCTCGTCGACATTGCGGGTGATGCCCGAACCGCCCTGCACGGCAAGGCCGGCGGGCTTGTTGAAGACCAGCACCTTGTCGTCCTCATGCAGCAGCATCTGCTTGAGCACGTCGTCATCGTCGCGGTTCTTCATGGTGTTGGCGGTGAGCGGTCCATGCACCTTCTCGTCGACGCCGAGCGGCGGCACGCGCACAGTCTGGCCCGGCTGGACGCGAGTCTCGGATTTGACCCGGCCGCCGTCGACGCGGATCTGGCCCGAACGCAGCAGTTTCTGCAACGGCCCGAAGCCGAGACCGGGAAAATGCACCTTGAACCAGCGGTCAAGCCGCATGCCGGTTTCGTCGGCTGCAACCTGAATGAGTTGTACGCCCGCCATATCGTTTCCTTCGTCCAATTGTCAGAGTTGGCGCACGAGCCAGAGGCCGGCAAACAGCGCCAGGATCGACACCAGGACGCTCGCCAGAACATAAATCATCGCGGCGGTCGGCTCGCCGCGTTCATAAAGAGCGACCGCATCGAGCGAGAACGCCGAGAACGTCGTGAACCCGCCCAGAAAGCCGACCGCCAGCAACAGGCGGAGATCGGAATCGCCGGACGAGCGCCGAGCCAGCCAGGAGACCAACAGTCCCATGACCAGCGAGCCCGCGACATTGACGAACAGGGTGCCCCAGGGGAAACCGTGCCCGGCGACGCGTCCGACCAGCAGCCCTGACCCATAGCGCGACACGGCGCCAAGTCCGCCCCCGACAAATACCAGAAAAAATGCACTCATGGCCGCTGCTTTAGCGGAATTCATCCGCCGGATAAAGCAGTAACGGCAATTCCGTCACGGTTGCGCTATCTGGCCGGCAAAAGCATCGATAAATTGATCGAGAGCCGCCCAATCGGTGAACTCGTAATCGCGGCTGGTGTCAACAGGACCGCCTTCCTTGCCGGCAATGCGGCGCATCAGAAAGCGCTTGAAGAAATCATATTCCAGGAATTTGAGCGCTCCGGCGGCATGATGCACCGATGCGGGATGGTAGCCGCTCTTGTGCTGGAGATGGATCGGGTAGGCTTCCGCCTCGGCGCGCTCCTCGGCATTGTCGCTGTGGATCGCGAGAGAAATCGAGACAAGCGCGTTGGGAACGGCTTCGATCGCGGTCTTCCAGTCGGTGACAAAGCGGACGAAGGCTTCCGGATAACGGCCCATATGAATGGGAGCGCAGAGCACGATGGCTTCAAACGTGCCGGGAACGGCAAATCCCGGATCGCGCACGTCCCCGAGCACGACCATATGGCCCTGCCCCTCGATGCGGGCGGCGACATGCTCGGCAATCTTGCGGGTCTGGCCTTCAACGGTGGCATACAGCACAAGCACGTTCATGGCGGATCTCCAGTTTCGCTGACCGATATCACCCGCTATCGGCGGCCGCCGCATTGACGCAGGTCAACCAGGGGCCGCGGGATGCGACAGCAGCCCGTTTGCCCCACTGGCCAGATTGTCCGAAATTGGGCTACTATGATCTTGAGCCATCCTTCTAGGCGGCAACCTTCCCATTGCAAATAGCCGCGGAAAGATACTGGCCCTTTCAATTCTGACTCAGATGTCATCCGTCCAAGGAGCATCGGCAATGGCCTTCGGAGAATCAAGCGCCCAGCATGGCGGAATAACGTTGGGCAGCAGGATCTCGCAAGCCCGGAAGCGTGCAGGTTTAAGCCGTGAAGCCGCCGCATCCAGGGCGGGGGTGACGAGTGAAACTCTGGCGGAATGGGAATCCGATCGCTCCGAACCGCGCGCCAACAAGCTGCTGACATTGGCCGGCGTGATGGGCGTGTCGCCAGCCTGGCTGATCAGCGGCAACGGCGAAACGCCGAAACAGACCGAGACCTCGTCCGAATGGCTCGAATTTTCCGAATTGCGCGAATTCGTCATCGAGCCTTCAATCATGGACGCAGGGCAAAAGCTGAAAGAATGGCATGGCGAAGGTTACAGATATGCCCGTTTCATGGTGCTGGGCTTGCACATCCTATTGGGCTCGCTAGCCGGCATTTTCTCGATATATCTTTATCGGGCCTCTTATCAGATGAGCGAATTGCCGACGATTTCCGTCCCCGATGCCGTGGCCGCGTCGCCGGTGCTGTTTTGGGCAACGCTATCGGCCGGCATTCTCGGAGTGGTTTTGTGGACCGCCATGACAAGGCAAAAATCGGCAAATGTGTTTCGCATTGCCAGCCTGAAGCTTGAACTGGCCGAGATGGCGCTGCGTTCGGACCAAAGAACAAGGGCCCTCGATCAATAGGCCAGGCGCCTATGCCCCGCGAACCGGCTCGGATTGAGTCAATTGCGGATTGCGAAGTCTGGATTGCCGCTCATGCATGGTCGCCAAGCTTCGATTACTCGACCCTGTCGCCGTCGGAAAGACGCGCTTTCGAAACCGAGCTCGGCTCGGTTGTCCTGACATTGTCATCGGAGCTTGAGCGGCTTCGGACCGCGCCATGGTCCACGGCAATCGGCAACACGGGCGGCCTGTGTTCGGTTGCAGGCCTCGCCGCTTTGGCAATTCCATCGCTCGCCATATGGGGCCCTGCATTGACTGTCATTGGCGGCGCGGCGGCGCTTTACGGATATGGGCAAGAGCTGCTGCTCGCACCCCGTATCGAGATCTTGCAATCGCGGCTGGCCGACCTGCGGGTCCTTGACCGAAGGCTTCCGCGGCCATGACGTTCAATCGCAGCATTCCAAGCTGCAATGAACCGCCCTACCCGCCCTGTTTCTCCTTGCGCAGCCTCGACCAGAAATCCAGCCGCTTGCGGATGTCGCGCTCAAACCCGCGTTCGGGCGGATCGTAGAAGGTCTGGCGGCCGAGTTTTTCGGGGAAATAGTCCTGGCCGGAAAAGGCGTCGGGCTCGTCGTGATCGTAGCGGTAGCCGTCGCCATAGCCCTCGCCCTTCATCAGCTTGGTGGGGGCATTGAGGATGTGCTTGGGCGGCGCCAGCGAACCGGCCTCCCTGGCGACCCGCATGGCCTGCTTGTAGGCGGTGTAGACGGCGTTCGACTTAGGCGCGGTGGCAAGATAGACGCAGGCCTGCGCCAGCGCCAGTTCGCCCTCGGGCGAACCAAGAAAATCATAGGCGTCCTTGGCAGCATTGCAGATGACAAGCGCCTGCGGGTCGGCCAGGCCTATGTCCTCTGAGGCCATGCGCACCAGCCGCCGGCCGATGAACAGCGGGTTCTCGCCGGCGTCGAACATCCGGCAGAGATAATACAGCGCCGCGTCGGGGTCCGAGCCGCGCACCGCCTTGTGCAGCGCCGAGATCAGATTGTAATGGCCGTCCTGGCCCTTGTCGTAGATCGGCGCCCGGCGCTGGACGATCCTGGTCAGCGCCTCGGTGTCGAAGATCTCGCCCGGGCGCGCTGCGCGCCAGACTTCCTCCGACAGCGTCAGCACCGCGCGGCCGTCACCGTCGGCCATGCGGATGAGGCTCATGCGCGCATCTTCATCGAGCGGCAGCGGACCGCCCATCTCCGCCTCGGCGCGATCGACCAGGGCAGCGAGGCTCTCCTCGCTGTGGGACTTGAAGGTCAGCACCCGGGCGCGCGAGAGCAGAGCAGCATTGAGCTCGAAGGACGGGTTTTCGGTGGTGGCGCCGACCAGGATGATGGTCCCGTCCTCCATCACCGGCAGGAAACTGTCCTGCTGGGCCCGGTTGAAGCGGTGGATCTCATCGACGAAGAGCAGCGTCTGCCGGCCGCCCATCCGCCGCGACCGCGCGCTCTCGAACACCTTCTTGAGATCGGCCACGCCGGTGAAAATGGCCGAGATCTGTTCGAAGGCGAGATTGGTGTCGCCGGCAAGCAGGCGTGCCACCGTGGTCTTGCCGGTGCCGGGCGGGCCCCAGAAGATCATCGAGCCGAGATTGCCGGAGGCGATCATCCGCGTCAGCGCCCCGTCGGCGCCCGTCAGGTGCTCCTGCCCCGACACCTCGGCCAGCGTCTTCGGCCTCAGCCGGTCGGCGAGCGGTCGGGCTACGGATTCGGCAAGCGAGGTGTCGGTGAACAGATCGGGCATCGGATCAGCGGATGAACTGGCGCATCAGCCGGCCATTGCGGATGACATCGAATTTCCAGAAGCCGGGCTTGCCGCCGAGCGCCGTGCGCAGGTCATCGACCTGCCGGATCTCCGCGCCGTTGACGGCGGCGATGATGTCGCGCGGCTCGAATCCGTAGCGCTCGGCGAGCGACCGGCGGGTCACGTCGACCACCACGACCCCGCTTGTGTTCGGGGGCATGCGCAGGTCGGAAGCCAGGCGCGGCGAAAGGTCGGCGACGGTGACGCCGGCAAACGGGCTGTCGCCCCCGATCAGCAGCTTGCTGCCGGGCGCATCGGCAGGCATCGGCACAAGTGCGATGGTGACGGTGCGCTCGCCGCCGCGTCCCCTGACGGTGAAATCCGCGGTGCCGCCCACGCCGGTGGTGGCGAGGCGGTAGCCCAAGGCGTCGGGATGCTGAACCGACTGGCCGTTCATTGCGACGACGACGTCGCCGGGCTTGAGGCCGGCCTTGGCGGCGGGCCCGCCATCCTCGACCGCGGAGACCAGCGCGCCGTTGGAGTTCTCAAGCCCGAGCGCATCGGCGATCTCCGGGGTGAGCGTCTCGAAGGTGGCGCCGATATAGGGTCGTTCGAACCGGTCGCCGCCGGCCTCGGCAGCCAGCGCCACGGCCCGCACGAGATTGGCGGGAATGGCAAAGCCGATCCCGTTCGATCCGCCGGAGCGGGAGAATATGGCGGTGTTGATGCCGATCAGACGGCCGTTCATGTCGATGAGCGCGCCGCCGGAATTGCCCGGATTGATGGCCGCATCGGTCTGGATGAAGAAGCCGAAGTCGGAGATGCCGACGCGGTTGCGCGCCAGCGCCGAGATGATGCCGCTGGTCACGGTCTGTCCGACACCGAAAGGGTTGCCGATGGCGAGCACAAGGTCGCCCACTTCAAGCGCGTCGGAATCACCGAACTCGATGGTCGGAAACGGGCCGTCACCCTCGATCTTGAGGATGGCGACGTCGAAACGCTCATCCTTGAGAAGGACCTTGGACTCAAACTCACGGCCGTCGGCAAGCGCCACCCGGATGTCGTCCGCGCCCTCGATGACATGGTTGTTGGTGATGATGATGCCCGACGCTTCGACCATCACGCCGGAGCCGAGCGAGGATTGCTTCTCCGTGCGGTTCGGCATGCGCTGGCCAAAGAACTGCTCGAAGAACGGATCCCCCGCAAACGGGCTGCGGCTCTGAACGGTGCGGTCGGCATAGACGTTGACCACCGCGGGCGCTGTCTGCTTGACCAGCGGCGAGAAGCTTTGCAGCATGTCGCCGCGCGATTGCGGCACCTGCCGGACGACCTCGTCCCCGGCCCGGGCGGCAGCCTCCGCCTGGGGAGCGGGCGTCGCGCCAGTGGCGCTCGAATCCGGGACGGGCGCGGCCTTGTCGCCATCGATCACGCCGCGAAAGATGTCGCCGAGCGTCTTTGTCAATGACTCACCACCCTCGGCGGTGGCGGGGCGAGGCGCGGCAAACACGCTGAGACAGACCAGCATCGCAATCAGCAAGGGGGACGCGCGGCGCAGGCCTCGGGCAACAGACTTCATGGCAGACTCATCCTCTTTCACGGTGGCGCAGTATGGCCCAGAAGCGCCGGTCGGGCCACCACCGCCGCACCGGCCCGGGGCGACAAATTGGCCCGGGGAAACAGGCAATTCCGTGTCGGCGCAGCTGAAATCGGCAAACCGCTTCACCCTCTTCCCGCCCCCGCCGCGCACCGGTCGCCGGCCCGCGGCACCCTTGCCCTTGCGAATATAGGCTCGCATCGGCCATAACGGGACAGGCCAGTCGGCGGGGCGCGCGTCGCCCGGCCACGGAACGAATGGAAAGACATGACGGACGACCATGCCGCCAGACGCATCATCTACGATTTCGGTGCCAACAATGGCGACGACATACCCTATTACCTGATGAAGGCCGACCTGGTGGTCGCGGTCGACGCCAACCCGGCCATGTGCGCCCTGATGACGGACCGGTTTTCGGACGAGGTCCGCTCCGGACGGCTGATCATCGAGCAGTGCGTGCTCACGGATTGCGCCACCGAAGGCGAGGTGCATTTCTACAATCACCGTCTCAGCGACAGATGGGGCCAGTTCTCCCCGCCGTCCGCCGATAGACTGCACGAATACGACCGCGTCCTGCTGCCGTCGAGGAATGTCGCCGCACTTGTGCGGGATCACGGCGTGCCGCACTACATCAAGATCGACGTCGAAGGTTACGACGGCCCGCTGCTGCGGTCGCTGTTCGAGCACGGCATCCGCCCGCCTTTCATTTCCGCCGAATCGCACACGATCGATGTCTTCTGCCTCTTGGCAGGCATGGGCGGATACAATTCCTTCAAACTGGTTGAGGGCGACAGGGTCGACACCTACGGCACCGGCACGATCCTGACGCCGGCCGGCGTCAGGGAGCACTGGTTTCACGCCGAGAGCGCGGGTCCGTTCGGCGACGACATCCGTGGCGAATGGGCATGCGCGGAGGATTTCTTCCAGATCCTCGCCATCCATGGCCTGGGCTGGAAGGACATCCATGCCACAACCGTCATCGAGGCCGCGCCGCGCGGGGGAAAGTCGCTCAGGGCCGTTCTTCGGCCGTGGATCACCGCCCGCCGGATGGAACGTCTCAGGCGCCGGCTCGACAGATGGCGCGCGGTACTTGGGGCGGGTTCATCTCGCCGATAGCCGCCGGGGTGGCGATCAAATGCAAAAAGCCGGATGCGTCGAGCACCCGGCTTTTCAAATGCGACGGTGAAAGCAGCCTATCAGGCGGCTTCGTCCTCGTTGGCGGCTTCGGCGGCCACGCGGGCCAGATCCTTGGCGCCCTTGGCGCTGACGTCGCGGTCAACGAATTCGACAACGGCCATCGGAGCGTTGTCGCCGGTGCGGAAGCCGGCCTTCATGATGCGGATATAGCCGCCGTTGCGTGTGGCGTAACGGGTGGCAATGGCATCGAACAGCTTGCGCACGGCATCGTTGTCGCGGATCTGCGAGAGCGCCTGACGGCGGGCATGCAGGTCGCCGCGCTTGCCGAGCGTGACAAGCTTTTCAACGATCGGGCGGATTTCCTTGGCCTTGGGCAAGGTCGTCATGATCTGCTCATGCTCGATGAGCGAGGTCGCCATATTGGCAAACATCGCCTTGCGGTGGCTCGAGGTGCGGTTCAGCTTGCGGCCTGAATTTCCATGGCGCATGGCTCGTCTCCTTCACTTGCAGGCTGATGCCTGCCGTTTGACTGGGGCGCATGCAACCCGCCGCGGCGGAAACAGGCATGCGCAAGTTAAATGGCCAAGGCCGCTGTCGCGCCCCATCAGGGGCGCGGGCGTCCTCAGTACTGGTCTTCGTAGCGCTTGGCGAGATCTTCGATGTTCTCGGGCGGCCAGGACGGCACTTCCATGCCGAGATGCAGACCCATCGAAGCGAGAACTTCCTTGATCTCGTTGAGCGACTTGCGACCAAAGTTCGGAGTGCGAAGCATTTCGGCCTCGGTCTTCTGAATGAGGTCGCCGATGTAAACGATGTTGTCGTTCTTGAGGCAGTTGGCCGAACGCACCGAAAGCTCGAGTTCGTCGACCTTCTTGAGCAGCGCCGGGTTGAACGCCAGTTCCGCAACGGTCTCTTCGTGGACTTCCTTCTGCGGCTCGTCGAAATTGACGAAGACGCCAAGCTGGTCCTGCAGAATGCGCGCGGCGTAGGCCACGGCATCTTCACCGCTGACCGATCCGTCGGTCTCGATGTTCAGCGTCAGCTTGTCATAGTCGAGAACCTGGCCCTCGCGGGTGTTCTCGACCTTGTAGGAGACCTTCTTGACCGGCGAGTAGAGACTGTCGATCGGGATAAGACCGATCGGAGCGTCTTCGGCGCGGTTGCGGTCGGCGGGCACATAGCCCTTGCCGTTGTTGACGGTGAATTCCATCCGGATTTCCGCACCCTCGTCCAGCGTGCAGAGCACGTGTTCGGGGTTGAGGATCTCGATGTCGCCCACTGTCTGGATGTCGCCGGCGCGGACAACGCCCGGGCCCTGCTTGCGGACGACCATGCGCTTGGCATCGTCGCCTTCCATGCGGATGGCGATTTCCTTGATGTTGAGGATGATGTCTGTGACATCTTCCCGCACGCCGGGGATCGAGGAGAACTCGTGCAGGACGCCGTCGATCTGCACGGCGGTGACCGCGGCGCCGCGAAGCGACGACAGCAGCACGCGGCGCAGCGCGTTGCCGAGCGTCAGGCCGAAGCCACGCTCAAGCGGTTCGGCGACAACCGTCGCCTTGGTGCGTCCCGACAAGATGAACTCGACCTTGCTCGGCTTGATAAGTTCCTGCCAATTTTTCTGAATCATATTTTCCGCCTTCCTGTCGTCGTCACCATCCAATCGTGACGACCAAGTGAAAGAGCCCGACGGAACACGGTCCGCCGGGCTAGTAAGGGTAAGGCTTAGACGCGACGCTTCTTGCGCGGACGGCAGCCATTGTGCGGAATCGGAGTCACATCGCGGATCGAGGTGATGACGATTCCGGCAGCCTGCAGGGCGCGCAGAGCCGATTCACGGCCCGAACCGGGACCGCAGACTTCGACTTCGAGCGTCTTCATGCCGTGATCCTGCGCCTTCTTGGCGGCGTCTTCAGCAGCCATCTGGGCGGCAAACGGTGTCGACTTGCGCGAACCCTTGAAGCCCTTCGCACCGGCGGACGACCAGGAAATCGTGTTTCCCTGCGCGTCGGTGATGGTGATCATGGTGTTGTTGAAGGTCGAATTGACATGTGCAACGCCGGTCGAGATATTCTTGCGTTCGCGACGGCGTACGCGTGTAGCTTCTTTAGCCATGGTAGTCCCTTTCCTGATATCTTCACCGCCGTAATGCCAGCGGCTCCACCCCGTCCACAAACCGCAAATTCCGCCAGGCCGGAAAACCGGCTGGCGGAACGAGCGGGACGCGTCCGGAAATTACTTCTTCTTGCCTGCGATCGCCTTTGCCGGACCCTTGCGGGTGCGTGCATTGGTGTGGGTCCGCTGACCGCGAACCGGAAGACCGCGACGATGGCGCAGGCCGCGGTAGCAGCCCAGATCCATCAGACGCTTGATGTTCATCGAATTTTCGCGGCGAAGGTCGCCCTCGACCTGATAGTCGCGGTCGATGGTTTCGCGGATCTGCAGCACTTCGGCGTCCGAAAGCTGGTTGACGCGGCGTTCCAGTGGAATGCCGACCTTCTCCACGATCTCCTGGGCAAACTTCTTGCCGATGCCGTGGATGTAGGTGAGCGCGATGACGACGCGCTTGTTCGTCGGAATGTTTACGCCTGCTATGCGGGCCATGTGCTTCTCCATGTGGGCCGGGACAGATCTGATCTGGCCGGCGGGTTATTGTTGACCCGCGTCCGGTGGAGGCCGGCCCTTGCGGGGTAGTCCGTACAGGGACAATCGGATCCTTGCGGACGATCGGCCGATGCGTGTTCCCGGCACGAATAAAGCGATCAGGCCCGTGTCCCCGAATCTGCGGGGAACGCACCGATCGCCTTCATGTCGCGAGTTGCGCAGGTCATATCGGACTCGGAAGGGTTACGTCAACCTCCCGAGACCCTTATTTTGCGCCTGACACAGCCGGACCCGCCACCATCCCGTAAGAAAGCAGCGCTGCAAACCGACTCAGATCGAGGCCACCAGGGAATCGATCTCGGCGGAAACCTGCTCGATGTCGGCCATTCCGTCGAGCGAGCGCAGCTTGCCCTTGGCGTAATAGTAGCCGATCAGCGGTGCGGTCTTCTTGTAATATTCGCGCAGCCGCTCATCGAACACCACCGGCTCGTCATCACGGCGGACCGGCTCACCGGCAGCCTTGGCGTCGGCGGCACGCTTGACGATGCGGCCGACAAGCGCCTTGTCGTCGACGACCAGCTCGATGACCATGTCGAGCTCCATTCCCTTGGCAGCCAGCATCGCCGCCACCGAATCGGCCTGCACCAGCGTGCGCGGATAGCCGTCGAGGATGAACCCCTTGGCGCAATCGGGCTGGTCGATGCGGTCGGAGACGATCGCCGTGACGATCGAATCGGAGACCAGCTCGCCGGCATCCATGACCGCCTTGGCCTTCTTCCCCACTTCGGTCCCCGCGGAGACTGCCGCGCGGAGCATATCACCGGTCGACAGCTGCGGAATTCCGTACTTGGCCACCATGCGCTGGGCCTGGGTCCCCTTGCCCGCGCCTGGCGGTCCTAAAAGTATCAATCTCATCTGCCCTTCTTCCCTCCCCGAAGCTTCGACTTCTTGATCAGCCCTTCATACTGCTGGGCGATCAGGTGCCCCTGCACCTGCGTTACCGTATCGAGCGTCACGCTGACAACGATCAGAAGCGACGTTCCACCGAGATAAAACGGAACCCCGGTCTGGGCGATCAGAATTTCCGGCAGGAGGCAGACGAAGATGAGGTAGAGCGCACCGACGACCGTAATGCGAGTCAGCACATAGTCGATATACTCCGCCGTGCGTTCCCCCGGACGAATGCCGGGCACGAACCCGCCATGGCGCTTGAGATTGTCGGCGGTGTCCTTCGGATTGAAGACGATGGCTGTGTAGAAGAATGCGAAGAAGCCGATCATACTGGCATACATCAGCATGTAGAGCGGCTGGCCATGGCCCAGCGAGGCGAGAACCGCCGTCGCCCAGCTCGGCAGGTTGCCGGTGTTGGCGAACCCGGCGACGGTGGCCGGAAGCAGCAGCAGCGACGAGGCGAAGATCGGTGGAATGACGCCGGCCGTGTTCAGCTTGAGCGGCAGGTGCGAGGTGTCGCCCTGGAACATGCGCGCGCCGACCTGTCGCTTCGGATACTGGATCAACAGCCGGCGCTGAGCCCGTTCGACAAAGACGATGAAGGCAATGACGCCGACAGCCACGAGCAGCACGGCAACGATCAGTGCCGGCGACAGCGCGCCGGTCCGGCCGAGTTCAAGCGTACCAGCCACCGCGTTCGGAAGCGCGGCGACAATGCCTGCGAAGATGATCAGCGAAATGCCGTTGCCGATGCCGCGCGCGGTGATCTGCTCGCCGAGCCACATCAGGAACATGGTGCCGCCAACCAGCGTGACGACGGTCGAGATGCGGAAGAACCAGCCTGGATCGGTCGCCACGCCGGCACTCGACTCGAGGCCGACGGAAATGCCATAGGCCTGCAGAGTGCCGAGCAGCACGGTGCCGTAGCGGGTGTACTGGTTGATGACCTTGCGGCCCTGCTCGCCTTCCTTCTTGAGCTGTTCAAGCGAAGGCACCACCGAGGTCATCAACTGGATGATGATCGAGGCCGAGATATAGGGCAT
The DNA here is from genome assembly GCF_003182275.1 of Hoeflea marina. Lineage (GTDB taxonomy): Bacteria > Pseudomonadota > Alphaproteobacteria > Rhizobiales > Rhizobiaceae > Hoeflea > Hoeflea marina. The sequence continues at coordinate 317,287 of NZ_QGTR01000001.1, read as the reverse complement.
GATGCCGAGCGCGAAGATCGCCATGCGCCCGACGGCGCCGCCGGCAAACATGTTGAACAGGCCGAGAATGCCGCCCGCCTGTCCCTGGAAGGCGCGGGCAAAGGCATCGGGATTGATGCCGGGCAGCGGAATGTAGGTTCCAAGCCGATAGACCAAAAGCGCACCCAGTGTGAACCAGATGCGCTTCTTGAGGTCTTCCGCCTTCGAAAAGGCGGAGAAATTCAGGTTGGAGGCGAGCTGTTCGGCTGCAGATGCCATGGAATTCTCCGCGCGGCCCAACCGGGGCATGATGAACCCCATCATCTCCGGAGGGTCTAAATTGGTTTCATTGAGCGTCGGGCGCTGCATCCGGATGCTCCGGAGCGGTCCCCTGCCCCGATCGTCGCGACATTCGCGCCGATCGCACCCCCATATGGGACGGAAATCGCCCGGTGTGAAGCACCGGGCGATAACTATTGCGCTATTCGGCGGCCTTGTCGGCCTTGGCAGGCTGGACCTTGATCGATCCGCCGGCCTTTTCGATCTTCTCGACCGCGGACTTGGAAGCGCCGGCGACGTCGAGGTTGATCTTGGCCTTGAGTTCGCCATCGGCCAGAACCCGCACGCCGTCCTTGAGACGGCGGATCACACCGGCAGCCTTGAGCGCCAGGGCGTCGATCGACACCTTGGCGTCGAGCTTGCCCGCGTCGATCGCGGTCTGGATGCGGCCCAGCGACACGACATTGAAGTCGGTCGTGAAGATGTTGGTGAAGCCGCGCTTGGGCAGACGCCGATAGATCGGCATCTGACCGCCCTCGAAGCCGTTGATGGCAACGCCACCGCGGGACTTCTGGCCCTTCACACCACGGCCGCCGGTCTTGCCGGAGCCGGAGCCGATGCCGCGACCAACGCGCTTGCGAGCGTGGGTGGCGCCTTCGACGTCACTGATTTCATTGAGTTTCATGATCGTGTCTCCGGGTTCACTTCTCGTCGACGACGCGAACGAGATGGCCGACCGCACGGATCATGCCACGCACGGACGGCGTGTCCTCGAGGGTGCGGCGGCGGTGCATCTTGTTGAGGCCCAGGCCGATCAGCGTCTGACGCTGAACGTTGGGACGGCGGGACGGGCTGCCGATCTGTTCGACAGTGACCGTCTTGCCCTTCTGATTATCAGCCATGGATCTGGCTCCCTAAAACGAAGTGAAGGCAGACGCCTGGTTACTCTTCAGTGTCAACAACGGACGAACGACGAGCCTGCAGTGTGGAATACTTGATCCCGCGCTGAGCCGCGACGTCCTTCGGGTGAACCTGGTGCTTCAAGGCATCGAATGTCGCGCGGACCATGTTGTACGGGTTCGAGGAACCCGTCGACTTGGCAACCACGTCGGCCATGCCGAGGGTCTCGAAGACAGCGCGCATCGGGCCACCGGCGATGATGCCCGTACCAGGCTTTGCTGAGCGCAGCAGAACCTTGCCGGCGCCATGACGGCCATGCACATCGTGGTGCAGGGTCCGGCCGCCGCGCAGCGGTACGAAAATCAGCTCGCGCTTGGCAGCTTCCGTCGCCTTGCGGATGGCTTCCGGCACTTCACGCGCCTTGCCATGACCGAAACCGACGCGACCCTTCTGGTCGCCGACGATCACGAGGGCTGCAAAACCGAACCGACGACCGCCCTTGACGACCTTGGCGACGCGGTTGATGTGGACGAGCTTGTCGACAAATTCGCTGTCGCGCTCTTCTTCCTTGCCGCGGTTGTCGCGGCGGGCTTCTCTTGCCATTGTCCTTTTCCTTATTCTTTTCCGGAATCAATCGGCGATTGTTAGAAGTTCAGACCGCCTTCGCGGGCTGCTTCGGCGAGGGCCTTGATGCGGCCATGATATATGAAGGCACCACGGTCGAAGACCACGTCCGTCACACCGGCCTTGGAGGCGCGCTCTGCGATCAGCTTGCCGACAGCTGCAGCCGCAGCTGTGTCGGCGCCGGTCTTGAGCGCACCGCGCAGATCGGTGTCGAGGGTCGATGCTGCCGCGAGCGTGTGGCCCGCTGCGTCATCGATGACCTGGACGTAGATGTTCTTCGACGAGCGATGAACCGACAGGCGCGGACGGCCGTTGGCCACCGCTTTAAGCTGGCGCCGCACGCGATCGGCGCGACGCGTAAGGGATTCTTTCCTGCTAGCCATTTCGCGTCTTCCTTACTTCTTCTTGCCTTCTTTGCGGACAATCCGCTCACCGGCATACTTGACACCCTTGCCCTTGTAGGGCTCCGGACCACGGTAACCGCGGATCTCCGCCGCCACCTGGCCAAGCACCTGCTTGTCGATGCCGGTGAGGGTGATTTCCGTCGGCTTCGGGCATGCAATGCTGACGCCTTCCGGCGGCTGATAGACCACATCGTGGCTAAAGCCAAGGGCGAGCTGCAGATTGCGGCCCTGCAACGTCGCGCGATAACCAACCCCATGGATCTCGAGCTTGCGCTCGTAGCCATCCTTCACACCGGTGAAGATGTTGGAGATCATCGTGCGGGCCATGCCCCACTTGGCGCGTGCATCCTTGGATGCATCCACCGGGGTCACGACGACTTCATTGTTTTCGAGCTTTACCGTGACTTCATCGTTGGCGACAAAGAAAAGTTCACCCTTGGGACCCTTGGCGACAACCTTCTGGCCGTCGACCGTCGCGGTGACGCCAGCGGGAACCGGAACGGGTTTTTTACCGATACGAGACATTGTTCAACCTGTCTGTTCGAGTTTGAGGTTCTGCCGATCAGAAGATCGAGCAGAGAACCTCGCCACCAACATTCTGCTCACGCGCCTGGTGATCAGCGAGCACGCCCTTCGGAGTCGAAAGGATCGTGATGCCGAGACCGTTGCCGACCTGCGGAATGGACTTGACCGAGACATATACCCGGCGACCTGGCTTGGAAACGCGAGCGATCTCGCGGATAACCGGGGTGCCTTCGTGGTATTTGAGCTCGATATTGATCTCGGCCTTGCCATTGTCGAAGGAGACTTCCGAGTAACCCCGGATGTAGCCTTCGGCCTGCATGACGTCGAGAACGCGGGCACGGAGCTTGGACGCAGGCGTCGAGATCGACGACTTGCGGCGGGCCATGCCGTTGCGGATACGTGTGAGCATATCGCCCAGAGGATCAGTCATTGCCATCTGTGCAGCTCCTTACCAGCTCGACTTGACGAGGCCCGGCACCTTGCCGAGTGACCCGAATTCACGCAATGCGATACGCGACATCTGCAGCTTCCGATAGAAGCCTCGCGGACGACCGGTAATTTCGCACCGATTGCGGATACGAACCTTTGCCCCGTTGCGCGGCATTTCGGCCAGCTTCAGGGTGGCGCGGAAACGCTCCTCGATTGGGAGTTTCTGGTCCTGGGTGATTGCCTTGAGGGTGGCGCGCTTTGCGGCATCCCGGGCAACCAGATTGCGACGGCGCTTGTTCTTTTCAACTGCGCTCAATTTCGCCATGTCTCTATCCTTCTCTACGAATGCCGTAACGATTACTGGCGGAACGGGAAGTTGAACTCTTTGAGAAGAGCCCGCGCTTCGTCGTCCGTCTTTGACGTCGTACAAACGATGATGTCCATGCCCCAGATCTGGTCAACCTTGTCATAGTTGATTTCCGGGAACACGATGTGCTCCTTGATGCCCATGGCAAAGTTGCCGCGGCCGTCAAAGCTCTTCGGGTTCAGGCCGCGAAAGTCGCGAACGCGCGGAAGCGCGATCGTCACCAGGCGGTCCATGAATTCATACATCCGCGCGCCGCGCAGCGTCACCTTGGCACCGATCGGCATGTGCTCGCGCAGCTTGAAGCCGGCGATCGAGGTGCGGGCCCGGGTGATGACCGGCTTCTGACCGGCAATGGCTGCCAGGTCTTCAGCGGCGATCGCAGGCTTCTTCGAATCGGCGGTCGATTCGCCGATGCCCATGTTGATGACGATCTTGTCCAGACGCGGGATCTGCATGACGTTGGCATAGCCGAACTGTTCATGCAGGGCCGGGCGGATACGCTCGTTGTATTCGGTCTTGAGCCGCGGCTCATACTTTGCATCAGCCATCGATGACCACTCCCGAACGCTTTGCCACGCGCACCTTCTTGTCGCCTTCAATCTTGAAGCCGACGCGGGTCGGCTTGCCGTCCTGCGGATCGGCGATTGCGAGGTTCGACAGGTGAAGCGAAGCTTCCTTGTTGATAATGCCGGCTTCCTGGGTCTGGGTCTGGCGCTGATGGCGCTTGACCATGTTGACGCCACGGACAACGGCCCGATCTTCCTTCGGCATCACGGCAATGACTTCGCCGGTACGGCCCTTGTCCTTGCCTGCCAGGACGACGACCTTGTCGCCTTTGCGGATCTTTTGCATCGGTACGTTCCTTACAGCACTTCTGGAGCCAGAGAGATGATCTTCATGTGGCTCTTGGCGCGAAGTTCGCGCGGAACCGGTCCGAAGATGCGGGTGCCGATCGGCTCTTTCTTGTTGTCGATCAGAACAGCAGCATTCCGGTCGAACCGGATCACGCTGCCATCGGCGCGACGGATGTCCTTCGCAGTGCGAACGACAACCGCCTTCATCACATCACCCTTCTTGACGCGGCCGCGCGGAATGGCTTCCTTGATCGACACAACGATGATGTCGCCAATGGAAGCGTACTTGCGCTTGGAGCCGCCCAGAACCTTGATGCACATGACACGACGGGCGCCGGAATTATCCGCGACGTCGAGGTTTGTTTGCATCTGAATCATATCAGGCCGCCTTCTTGTTGTTACCGGCACGGTTGGGCACGAAGGCCCCCTTTGCCAGCTTATGAATCAATTCTATCTTGCGCGGGAAGAATATTGCCAAGGTGGTTTCCACTGTGGGACCTTCCGTGCGCTTAAAGCAGAAGAACGCCCGTTACCGGGGCGTTCTTGCGCCAATGGCCTGTGTCATACAGGATTCTTCGCAGGGTGCAATAGCCCCCTGCCCTAATTCAGTCCGTCAAGCCTCGGTGGCGGAAATCACCGTCCAGCGCTTGTCCTTGGAAATCGGCGCGCATTCCTGGATGGAAACCTCATCGCCGACCTTGTGCTGATTGGTCTCGTCATGCGCCTTGTACTTCTTGGTACGGCGAATGATCTTTTGCATGACCGGATGTGCGAAACGACGTTCCACACGGACAACCACGGTCTTTTCGTTCTTGTCGCTGACGACAGTGCCCTGCAGAATGCGTTTTGGCATTGTATCTGGTCCTTAAACCTTGGCTTCCGCCGCCTTGAGGCGAGCGATTGTCTTGATGCGTGCGATGTCACGACGGACGATCTGGACACGCGATGTCTTTTCCAGCTGGCCGGTGGCCGCCTGGAAGCGCAGATTGAACTGCTCTTTCTTCAACTTCAGAAGCTCGTCGTTGAGCTGGTCGACGCTCATGGCGCGGACGTCTGCGGCTTTCATGATCCGTCTCCTTACTCTGCGATGCGCTGTACGAAGCGTGTCTTGACCGAAAGCTTGGCTGCACCGAGGCGCAGGGCTTCACGGGCGAGTTCTTCGCTGACGCCGTCGATTTCAAACATGACCCGGCCTGGCTTGACCTTGCATGCCCAGTAGTCAACCGAACCCTTGCCCTTGCCCATGCGGACTTCGGTCGGCTTCGATGTCACCGGAACGTCCGGGAAAATCCGGATCCACACCCGGCCCGCACGCTTCATGTGACGCGTGATGGCCCGGCGGGCTGCTTCGATCTGGCGCGCGTTGACCCGGTCAGGCTCCTGAGCCTTCAAGCCGAATGCGCCGAAATTCAAGTCCGAACCACCCTTGGCAACGCCCTTGATGCGGCCCTTGAACTGCTTCCGGTACTTAGTACGCTTTGGCTGCAACATTGTCTAATTCTCCGAATTGTCGTGCCCGGCAAGAGCCTCAGGCGTTTTCGCGCCGACGATTGCCGCCTGATGCGTCACCCTCGGTGGAGCGGCGCTCGGAAGCCATCGGATCGTGCTCGAGGATTTCGCCCTTGAAGATCCAGACCTTCACGCCGCAGATGCCGTAGGCAGTTTTTGCTTCAGCCGTACCGTAGTCGATGTCGGCGCGAAGCGTGTGCAACGGCACCCGGCCTTCGCGGTACCATTCGGTGCGGGCGATTTCCGCGCCGCCGAGACGGCCGCCGCAGGTGATCTTGATGCCTTCGGCGCCAAGACGCATGGCCGACTGAACCGAACGCTTCATGGCGCGACGGAAGGCGATGCGACGCTCGAGCTGCTGGGCGATCGACTGCGCCACCAGCGTTGCGTCGATCTCCGGCTTGCGGACCTCGACGATGTTGAGGTGCGTTTCCGAAGCGGTCATTTCGCCCAGCTTGCGGCGGAGCTTCTCGATGTCCGCACCCTTCTTGCCGATGATCAGGCCAGGACGCGCTGCGTGAATGGTCACGCGGCACTTCTTGTGCGGCCGCTCGATCACCACCTTGGCGATGCCGGCCTGCTTGAGTTCCTTCATCAGATAGGCGCGGATCTTGATGTCTTCATGGAGCAGCTTGCCGTATTCCGCGTTGTCGGCGAACCAGCGGCTGTCCCAGGTACGGTTGATGCCGAGGCGAAAACCGATCGGATTGATTTTCTGACCCATTATGCGGCCTCCCCTTTAGCTTCCGTCACTTCGCGCACCACGATGGTGAGGTGTGCGAACGGCTTCTCGATGCGCGAGGAGCGACCGCGACCACGGGCATGGAAGCGCTTCATGACGATGGACTTGCCCACATAGGCTTCCGCGACGATGAGCGAATCAACGTCGAGATCATGGTTGTTCTCTGCGTTTGCGATGGCAGACTCAAGGGTCTTCTTGACGGTGCCCGAAATCCGCTTGCGCGAGAATTCGAGTTCGGCAAGCGCCTGGCCAACCTTCTTGCCGCGAATGAGGGCGGCAACGAGATTGAGCTTCTGGGGGCTGACGCGCAATGTGCGCGCAACCGCCTGGGCCTCGTTATCCTTGAGCCGGCGTTCTGTTTTAGCCTTGCTCATTGTTACTTCCTCTTCGCTTTCTTGTCCGCGCCGTGACCGTAGTAGGTCCGCGTCGGTGAATATTCACCAAGCTTCTGGCCGACCATGTCCTCGGTGACGTTGACCGGAATATGCTTGTTGCCGTTATAGACGCCAAAAGTCAGGCCGACAAACTGAGGCATGATCGTGGAGCGACGGCTCCACGTCTTGATAACCTCGTTGCGGCCGCCTTCGCGAACCTTCTCAGCCTTCTTGAGAAGATAGCCGTCAACAAACGGACCTTTCCAAACTGAACGAGCCATTGGAGACTTCCTCTCTTACTTCTTGCGCTGGTGGCGCGAACGCATGATGAACTTGTCGGTCGACTTGTTCGAACGCGTGCGCTTGCCCTTGGTCGGCTTGCCCCAGGGGCTAACCGGGTGACGACCACCGGAGGTACGGCCTTCGCCGCCGCCGTGCGGGTGGTCGACCGGGTTCATGGCCACACCGCGAACATGCGGACGCTTGCCACGCCAGATCGTGCGACCGGCCTTGCCATCGTTGATGTTGCTGTGATCCGGGTTGGACACGGCGCCGACGGTGGCGAGGCAGGTGCCCTGCACCAGACGCTGCTCGCCGGAATTGAGCCGAAGAATGGCCATGCCCTGGTCGCGACCGACCAGCTGGGCGTAGCCGCCCGCCGAGCGGGCGATCTGGCCGCCCTTCTCAGGCTTCATCTCGATGTTGTGCACGATCGTGCCCACCGGCATGAACTGCAGCGGCATCGCATTGCCGGGCTTGACGTCGACGGCCTTGGCCGAAGAAATGACCTTGTCGCCGGCTGCCAGACGCTGTGGCGCCAGAATATAGGCCTGAACACCGTCGGCATAGGTGATGAGCGCGATGAACGCCGTGCGGTTGGGGTCGTATTCCAAACGCTCGACAGTCGCCTCGATGTCAAACTTGCGACGCTTGAAATCGACCATGCGATAGGTGCGCTTGTGACCACCACCGATGGACTGCGCCGTGATGCGACCGTGGTTGTTGCGGCCGCCCTTCTTGTTCAGACCAACGGTCAGCGCCTTGAGAGGCTTGCCGCGGTGAAGACCCGAACGATCAACGATGACCAGCTGACGCTGGCTCGGTGTCGTCGGATTGTAGCTTTTCAGTGCCATTTTCCTGTTCCCTTTGAGGGCTTGTCCGCGCGGTCTCAGAGACCGGTGGAGACGTCGATCGACTGACCGTCAGCCAGCGTTACATACGCCTTTTTCACATCCTGCTGGCGACCGGAGAAACCGCGGAAGCGCTTGGTCTTACCCTTGCGCAGCAGCGTGTTGACCGCCGTGACCTTGACACCGAACAGCGCTTCGACCGCAGCCTTGATTTCAGGCTTGGACGCACGCCGTGCGACGTTGAAGACAACCTGGTTCTGTTCGGAAACCATTGTCGATTTTTCGGTGATTGCCGGTGAGACAATCACATCATAGTGGCGAAGATCAGTCATTTGAACCGCTCCTCCAGAGCCGCGATGGCGTCCTTGGACAAGACCAGCTTGCCGCGGCGCAGGATGTCGTAGACGTTGATGCCCTGAATCGGCAGCACGTCGACGTTCGGAATGTTGGCGGCCGCCAGGCTGAAGTTCTTGTCGAGCTCGGCGCCACCGATGAACAGGGCGTTGACGATCCCGAGCTTGCCCAGCGTACCTGCAAGCACCTTGGTCTTCGGATCGGTCGAGGTGAAGCTGTCGACGACGATGATGTCGGACGACTTGAACTTGGCCGAAAGGGCGTGACGCAGGCCGAGTGCCCTCACCTTCTTGGGAAGGTCATGGGCGTGGCTGCGGACGACAGGACCATGAGCCCGGCCACCGCCGCGAAACTGCGGAGCGCTCGCAGCATGGTGACGGGCGCGGCCCGTACCCTTCTGCTTGAACATCTTGGCGCCGGTGCGGGAGACCTGCGACCGGCTGAGCGTCTTGTGGCCGCCCTGCTGACGCTTGGCCAACTGCCAGCGAACGATGCGCTGGATCAGATCCTGGCGCGGGTCGAGGCCGAAGATCGCATCGGAAAGAGTGATCTTTCCAGCGTCCTGACCATCGAGGGTGGTGACATTAAAGTCCATTATTCGGCTCCCTCATTCGAAGCTGTTGCTGCGGCGCGAAGCGCTGCGGGACGGGGGGCATCAGCCGGAGTGCCGGATTTGACCGCATCACGAACCATGATCCATGTGCCCTTGGAGCCGGGAACGGCGCCCTTGACCAGGATCAGGCCACGATCATCGTCCGTCGAGACGACGACCAGGTTCTGGGTCGTGATCTTTGTCTGACCCATGTGGCCAGCCATCTTCTTGCCCTTCCACACCTTGCCCGGATCCTGGTTGGAACCGGTCGAGCCGTGCGAACGGTGCGAGACCGAAACGCCGTGGGTGGCGCGCAGACCGCCGAAGCCGTGGCGCTTCATGGCGCCGGCGAAGCCCTTGCCCTGGCTGACGCCGGAGACGTCAACCAGCTGGCCGGCGACGAAGTGGCTCGGGGTGATCTCGGCACCAACATCAATCATGTTGTCCGTGGATACCCGGAACTCGACCACCTTCGCCTTCGGCTCGACATTGGCAATGGCGAAGTTGCCGCGCATGGCCTTGGACGTATTCTTGACCTTGGCCCGGCCTACGCCGAGCTGAACAGCGGTATAGCCGTTCTTTTCGTCTGTACGCTGGGCTACCACCTGGCAGTTTTCCAGACGCAGGACGGTCACCGGGATGTGTTCGCCGGCGTCATTGTAGACCCGGGTCATCCCAACCTTCTGTGCAATCACACCTGAACGCATCGGTTCATTCCTCTCAGAGTAGCCTGTCGGGGGTTGCCCTTCACGCCTCTATACCTGCTCTAACGCTTCAGCCTTAAAGCTTGATTTCCACATCGACGCCTGCAGCCAGGTCGAGCTTCATAAGCGCGTCAACCGTCTGGGGTGTCGGATCGACAATATCGAGAAGACGCTTATGGGTGCGCATCTCGAACTGCTCGCGGCTCTTCTTGTCGATATGCGGCGACCGGTTGACCGTGAATTTCTCGATCCGGGTCGGCAGCGGTACCGGACCACGCACGCTTGCACCGGTCCGCTTGGCGGTCGATACGATTTCCCGCGTCGAGGCGTCGAGAATCCGGTGATCAAACGCTTTCAGGCGGATGCGGATGTTCTGGCCGTTCATTCGAATTGTCCTTGCTTGTGTGTGAAGGGCGCGCGCCCCGTAGACCGGGAAACGCGCACCTTTACCACAGTTTGTTACTCGATGATCGAAGCGACGATGCCGGCGCCGACGGTACGACCGCCTTCGCGGATGGCGAAGCGCAGCTTGTCTTCCATGGCGATCGGCACGATCAGCGACACGTCAACCGTCACGTTGTCGCCCGGCATGACCATCTCCGTGCCTTCCGGCAGTGTCACGATTCCGGTCACGTCGGTGGTGCGGAAGTAGAACTGCGGACGGTAGTTGGTGAAGAACGGCGTGTGACGGCCACCCTCTTCCTTGGTCAGAATGTAGGCTTCCGCCTTGAACTTCGTGTGCGGCTTGACCGAACCCGGCTTGCACAGGATCTGGCCACGCTCGACGCCGTCACGCTGCACGCCGCGGATGAGCGCGCCGATGTTGTCGCCCGCCTGACCCTGGTCGAGCAGCTTGCGGAACATTTCAACGCCCGTGCACACCGTCTTGGTGGTCGGACGGATGCCGACGATCTCGACTTCCTCGCCAACCTTGACGACGCCGCGCTCGACGCGACCGGTCACAACCGTGCCGCGGCCCGAGATCGAGAACACGTCTTCGATCGGCATCAGGAACGGCATGTTGATCGGACGCTCGGGCGTCGGGATGTAGTCGTCAACGGCGGCCATCAGGGCGCGGATGGCGTCTTCGCCGATCGCCTTGTTGGAATCGTTGAGAGCGGCAAGCGCCGAACCCTTGACGATCGGAATGTCGTCGCCCGGATAGTCGTAGGACGACAGCAGCTCGCGCACTTCCATCTCGACCAGCTCAAGCAGTTCCTCGTCGTCGACCTGGTCGACCTTGTTGAGGAACACCACCAGCGCCGGCACGCCGACCTGGCGGGCGAGCAGAATGTGCTCGCGCGTCTGCGGCATCGGGCCGTCGGCAGCCGACACCACCAGGATGCCGCCGTCCATCTGCGCAGCACCCGTGATCATGTTCTTCACATAGTCGGCGTGGCCGGGGCAGTCGACGTGGGCGTAGTGGCGGTTCGCCGTCTCGTATTCCACGTGGGCCGTCGAGATCGTGATGCCGCGGGCCTTCTCTTCCGGCGCCGCGTCGATCTGGTCGTACGCCTTGTATTCACCGAAATACTTGGTGATCGCGGCCGTCAGCGACGTCTTGCCGTGGTCGACGTGACCGATCGTGCCGATGTTCACATGCGGCTTGTTCCGCTCGAATTTACCCTTTGCCATCTTCGGCTCTCCATTCTCATTCAGCCCGTGCGGGCAAATCTAGGTTCGTTCCAAGGCCATTCCCGCCGCGTCGCCGCGGGATCGGAATGGCCCCGGGGGGATCAGGCGTACTTGGCCTGGATTTCCAGTGCGACGTTGCTGGGCACCGGCGCATAATGATCGAAGGTCATCGAATACTGGGCGCGGCCCTGGGACATCGAACGCAGCGTATCGACATACTTGAACATGTTGGCCAGCGGCACATGAGCGTCGATGACCACGGCGATGCCGCGCATTTCCTGGCCCTGGATCTGGCCACGGCGGGAGTTCAGGTCGCCGATCACGTCACCGACGTAATCTTCCGGCGTCACGACTTCCACCTTCATGATCGGCTCAAGCAGCTGAGCGCCCATGAACTTCGAGTTTTCGCGGAAGCAGGCCCGGCCGGCGATTTCGAAGGCCAGAACGCTCGAGTCCACATCATGGTAGGCACCATCGATCAGCGTGGCCTTGACGCCCAGCATCGGGAAGCCGGCAAGCGGGCCCGACGACATCACCGAAGCGATGCCCTTCTGGACGCCTGGCACGTATTCCTTCGGAACCGAACCACCCACAACCTTGGATTCGAACACGAAATCCTCGGTCTCTGCATTCGGCTCGAACCGGATCTTGACGCGTGCGAACTGACCCGAACCACCCGACTGCTTCTTGTGGGTGTAATCGGCCTCGTAGGACTTGGTGATCGACTCGCGGTAGGCAACCTGCGGCGCGCCGACATTGGCCTCGACCTTGAACTCGCGACGCATGCGGTCGACGAGAATGTCGAGGTGAAGTTCACCCATGCCGGCGATGATCGTCTGGCCGGATTCCTCGTCGGTCTTGACGCGGAAGGACGGATCCTCGGCTGCCAGGCGGTTGAGCGCGAGGCCCATCTTTTCCTGGTCGCCCTTGGTCTTCGGCTCGATGGCGATCTGGATGACCGGCTCGGGGAATTCCATCCGCTCGAGGATCACCTGCTTCAGCGGATCGCAGAGCGTGTCGCCGGTGGTGGTGTCCTTGAGGCCGGCCAGTGCAACGATGTCGCCGGCAAAGGCTTCCTCGATGTCTTCGCGGGAGTTGGAATGCATCTGCAGCATGCGGCCGATGCGCTCGCGCTTTTCCTTGACCGTGTTCTGCAGCGTCGTGCCCTTTTCGAGCTTGCCGGAGTAGATACGGGCGAAGGTGAGCGAACCCACGAAGGGATCGTTCATGATCTTGAAGGCCAGCATGGACAACGGTTCGCTGTCGTCGGCATGGCGATAGATGACTTCCTCGGTCTTGACGTCGATGCCTTCAATGGCGGGAACGTCGGCCGGGCTCGGCAGATACTCGACAACGGCGTCGAGCAACGGCTGGACGCCCTTGTTCTTGAAGGCCGAACCGCAGAACATCGGGAAGAACTGCACCGCGATGGTGCCCTTGCGGACCAGCGAGCGGATCTCGTCATTGTCCGGCATCACGCCTTCGAGGTAGCGTTCCATGGCGGCTTCGTCGGCTTCCACGGCGGTCTCGATGAGCAGCTCGCGGTATTCGGCGGCCTTTTCCTTGAGATCGTCAGGGATCTCGACGACGTCCCACTGGGCGCCCAGCGATTCATCGCGCCAGACCAGAGCGTTCATCTCGATCAGGTCGACAACGCCGACAAATTCGGTCTCAGCGCCGATCGGCAGCTGCATGACCACCGGGATCGCACCAAGACGCGACTTGATCATCGAAACCGAACGGTAGAAATCCGCACCGGTCTTGTCCATCTTGTTGCAGAAGATCATCCGCGGGACATTGTACTTGTCGGCCTGGCGCCAGACGGTCTCCGTCTGCGGCTCAACGCCGGCATTGGCATCGAGCAGCGCGATGGCGCCATCGAGCACGCGCAGCGAACGCTCGACTTCAATCGTGAAGTCGACGTGGCCGGGGGTGTCGATGATGTTGAACCGGCACATCTTGCCCGTGCGGCCCTTCCAGTAGGTGGTGGTGGCAGCGGACGTGATCGTGATCCCGCGCTCCTGCTCCTGCTCCATCCAGTCCATGGTGGCGGCGCCATCATGAACTTCACCGATCTTGTGCGACTTGCCGGTGTAATAGAGCACCCGCTCGGTCGTCGTCGTCTTGCCGGCATCGATGTGGGCCATGATGCCGAAATTGCGATAGTCTTCGATTGCGTATTCGCGGGCCATTGTACTTGCCTTTTAGATATCGGTGTTCGTGGACTACCAGCGGTAATGCGAGAACGCGCGGTTGGCGTCGGCCATCTTGTGGGTGTCTTCCCGCTTCTTGACCGCGCTTCCGCGACCGTTGGCGGCATCCATGAGCTCGCCCGACAGGCGCTCAATCATGGTGGTTTCGTTGCGCTTGCGCGCAGCGGCGATCAGCCAGCGGATTGCCAACGCCTGACGGCGCTCGGGACGGACGTCCACCGGCACCTGGTAGGTGGCGCCGCCGACGCGACGCGACCGGACTTCCACATGCGGAGCGACATTGTCGAGCGCCTGGTGGAACATGCCGACAGGCTCCTGCTTGGAGCGGGTCTGCACCTGGTCGAGCGCACCGTAAACGATCTGCTCGGCAACTGACTTCTTGCCGTGCATCATGATCGCGTTCATGAACTTGCTGACGATGAGGTCACCGAACTTGGGGTCCGGGTTGATCTCGCGCTTTTCTGCACTGTGACGTCTTGACATATGCTTGTCTCTCAACTTTCAAAAAGCGCCTTATCACGCGGAGAACCTCGCGCAGCGCCGAAAAACACGAAACCGAATTACTTCGGACGCTTGGCACCATACTTCGAACGGCGCTGCTTGCGGTTCTTGACGCCCTGGGTGTCGAGAACGCCGCGGATGACGTGATAACGCACGCCGGGCAAATCCTTCACGCGGCCGCCGCGGATCATCACAACAGAGTGTTCCTGCAGGTTGTGGCCTTCACCGGGAATGTAACCGATGACTTCGAAGCCATTGGTCAGACGGATCTTGGCAACCTTACGAAGCGCCGAGTTGGGCTTCTTCGGGGTCGTTGTGTAGACGCGTGTGCAAACGCCGCGCTTCTGCGGGTTCTGCTCCAGCGCCGGAACCTTGTTTCGCTTGACCGGAGCCTGGCGGGGCTTGCGGATCAGCTGGTTTACAGTTGGCATGTAACCATCCCTTTAAAATTCATGTCCTTGCCCTCTCGGGCATCGATGCATGGGAATTTCATGCGCAAAACAAGGGCCGTGTCCGTTTCTAGCGGATGGCCCATGAAAAGCAGAGGACACCTATGCGGTGTCATGCGTGCAGCATTTGTCATTCCCAGTGCAGTCAGAGAACTTGTTTGAGACAAATTTCAGAACGTGTCGTTCCGAAGAAATGCGTCTCACATCGGTCTCGGTGGCTGCTAACTACTGAGTTCGCGGGGTTCCGTCAAGGGTGCGGGCGAAATAATCGCCACTGCAGGCCGGAAACGCCGGCTTTGGCCTGCCAGTCCGGCTCAATGGCGGAGAGCGGCCGGCTATTTCCGCACCGGGAGAGGGCAAAGCGACGAGACCGCCCTCCCCGGTCGCCGTCATGCAGCCAAAACCGCGCCAATGCAACCATACCGATTCGGCACCGACTCGCACAAGCGCCCGAATTCGGTGGTGAGTCGGACAAGCCGGGTTGCGTTCAGCCGGAACCTCCCCGATTCTTGAAGGCGATTCCCCGGCGCCCCCGCCCGGTCCACATCCGCAGCCGTGCAGCCGGCCATCACCTTCAGGACATCTGCCATGAACGCCGACAACGACAATCCAAACGACGAACCGTTCGACATTGCGCCCGGGGATACGAGGGAGCCTGGCGATGAAGGCGATCCCGCCGCCACCGTGTTCATCATCATCGGCCGCGTGACCAGGCGGCGCGGCGGCAAGAAGTCGGAGGTGCATGTCATGCTCAGAGCGCCCGACGACGACTACGCCGTGCGCGAGACGCTCAACGCGCTCAGCCGCGAAGGCTACGCGGAGGCCGAGCTCGACCAGATCGGCGTGCTCGACGGCGTGCCTGCCGACGAGCCGCATGCATCGGCGTATCAGGGCGTGCTCGACGGCGAAGTCGCCATTATCGCCCACGACTGACTGCGCGCCGGGACTTCCGGCGCGGCGGCGCGCAGGCTGGATCGGGTGCGGATCTCCTGCCGGCGCGAAGGCCGCCCTGGCCTATCGGGCGGTCGGGTCAGCGCATGGCGTCGAGCGTCGGCCTGACTGCCGCGATGTTGTTGGTCCAGACCAGGCCGGCAAAGCCCGGCGGCACCCGCGCGGCCAGCTGCTGCGTGTCGATGCCGTCGCCGGCGGCCTCGCCCGCAATCGGGCCGCGCAGCACTACCTCGGATCCCGCCCGATGCATGCGCGCCGTGAATCGGTCAGGCCAACCCCAGAGCCACGGCGCGACGTCGATGGGGACCAGCACGATCGCCCGCCGGCACGCCGCCGGAACATACCCGCTCCATCCGAGCGCGAGATAGCCGGCAAGGCATGATTTCGCGCTCTTCGGCGTTACCCCGATCATGTCCGGCATCAATTCGACCGCGACGGCGGTGGGCTCCTCGCCGCCATACACACCCCAGATCGCCGGTCGCCAAGACGGGTTGGCCTCCATCAGCTCGGCGAACCGCCTGCCCTCCTCCTCGTCACGAGACTTGAAGTTGACCAGAAAGCGGCCGTCCGGGAACTCCCGCATGACCTCGGCAAGCGTCGGCATGAGGCCCACACCCTTGCCGCGCAGCGGAAAGGTCCGCCCTCCGTCGAAGGTGTAGCCATATCCGATATCGAGTGACGTTAGATACGCCATGTCATGGTCGCGCGTCTTGCCTGAACCGTTGGTGCGGCAGTCGAGCGTCCAGTCATGAAAGACCGCGAAGCCCCCGTCGGTAGTGGGATGGACATCGAGCTCGACCACCCCGGCTCCCATCTCGAAGGCTGCCCTCATGGAGGCGATGGTGTTCTCGATCTCCGGAGCGACGGGAGGCAGGATCCTTTCCGCAGTACAGGTCTCGTTGGTCAGGCCGGTGCGGTCGAAGTCCTGATGAACGCCCCGGTGGGCCAGCAACCTTGTCTCTCCATCGATGGACGGAGCGAGAAGACTGGTGTTGTTGGCCCAGACCGCCGCTGCGACAAGTGCCAGACCGATCAGCAGTTTACTGCGCTTGCGCATGCACATCTCCCTTCTCCAGTCGGGACCGGGTTCTGGCAAACAAAAAAGGCCGCTTTGGGGAAAGCGGCCTTTTCAAGTTTCGTGTGCGAAGCGGCTTATTCGGCCGGCTGGGCGTCTTCCGCCATGTCTTCGAGCATCGGCAGCGCGGTTTCCGCACCGGTGGTCTTGCGACGCTCGTCGAGGATCATGTCGTCACGCGAGGTGGCGATGCGACGGATCTGGCTCATCGTCGAGCCGGTGCCGACCGGCACCAGACGACCGACGATGACGTTTTCCTTGAGGCCCTGCAGCGTGTCGACCTTGCCGGCAACGGCCGCTTCGGTAAGCACCTTGGTGGTCTCCTGGAACGACGCCGCCGAGAAGAACGACGGTGTCTGCAGCGAGGCCTTGGTGATGCCGAGAAGAACCGGCACGCCGAGACCAGGCTTGCGGCCTTCCTCGATCAGGCGCTCGTTGGCCCGCTCGAGTTCAATGCGGTCGACATTGTCGCCAACGATATAGACCGAGTCACCGGCGTCGGTGATTTCGACCTTCTGCAGCATCTGGCGAACGATCACCTCGATGTGCTTGTCGTTGATCAACACGCCCTGCAGACGGTAGACTTCCTGGATCTCGTTGACGAGGTAGGACGCAAGTGCCTCCACGCCCTTGATGGCCAGAATGTCGTGCGGCGCCGGGTTGCCGTCGAGGATGTAGTCACCCTTCTCGATGTAGTCGCCGTCCTGAAGATGGAACGGCTTGCCCTTCGGGATCAGGTACTCGACGGGTTCGACACCATCTTCCGCAGGCTCGATCTGGATGCGACGCTTGTTCTTGTAGTCGCGGCCAAAGCGAACGGTACCATCGATCTCTGCGATGATGGCGTGGTCCTTCGGACGACGGGCCTCGAACAATTCCGCCACCCGCGGCAGACCGCCGGTGATGTCCTTGGTCTTGGCGCTTTCAAGCGGCACGCGGGCGAGCACATCACCCTGGCTGACCTTGCCACCCGGCATGACCGACAGAATGGCGTCGACCGACAGCTGGAAGCGGGCTTCGCCACCACGGGGAAGACGGGCGATTTCGCCATTCTTGTCCTTGATGATGACCGACGGACGCAGATCGATACCGCGCGGCGTCGAACGCCAGTCGATGACCTGACGCTTGGTGATGCCGGTTGCCTCGTCGGTATTTTCGATGACCGAGATGCCGTCGACGACGTCCTCGAACTCGACCGTACCTTCGATTTCCGTCATCATCGGGCGTGTGTACGGATCCCACTCGGCCAGACGCTGGCCGCGCTTCACGACATCGCCGTCATCGACGAAGATCTTCGAACCGTAAGCGACGCGCTGGGAAGAGCGCTCGGTGCCCTTCTCGTCGAGAAGCTGGATGGCCATGTTGCGGCCCATGGCAACCAGGTTGCCATCGGAGTTGCGCAGCATGTTGCGGTTCTTGATCCGGACCGTGCCTTCGTAGGACGCTTCCAGGAACGATTGGTCGACCACGGTTGCCGCACCACCAAGGTGGAACGTGCGCATGGTGAGCTGGGTACCAGGCTCGCCGATCGACTGGGCAGCGATGACACCCACCGCCTCGCCCTGGTTGACCGTCGTGCCGCGCGCCAAGTCACGACCGTAGCAGGCCGCGCAGATGCCGGTCTGGATTTCGCAGGTCAGCGGCGAGCGGATGCGCACCGACTGGATGCCCGCGGCCTCGACTTCGAGAACCTGGGCCTCATCGACCATGGTGCCGGCCTTGACGATCGTCACGTCCGTCACCGGGTGGTTGATGTCGTCGAGAGCCGTCCGTCCGAGGATGCGCTGCCCGATCGGGGCCACGACCTGGCCGGCGTCGACGATGGCCGTCATGGTCAGGCCTTCGGTCGTGCCGCAATCCACCTGGGTGACGATGCAATCCTGGGCCACGTCCACCAGACGGCGGGTGAGATAGCCCGAGTTCGCGGTCTTCAGCGCGGTGTCGGCCAGACCCTTGCGGGCGCCGTGAGTCGAGTTGAAGTACTCGTTCACGGTCAGGCCTTCCTTGAAGTTCGAGATGATCGGCGTCTCGATGATTTCACCCGACGGCTTGGCCATCAGGCCGCGCATGCCGCCCAGCTGACGCATCTGGCTCGGCGAGCCTCGTGCGCCGGAATGGCTCATCATGTAGATCGAGTTCATCTGCTTCTGGCGACCGTTTTCGTGGAATTCCACGGACTTGATGCGCGCCATCATCTCGTCGGCCACCTTTTCGGTGGCCTTGCCCCAGGCGTCGACGACCTTGTTGTACTTCTCGCCCTGGGTGATCAGGCCTTCGTTGTACTGCTGCTCGTATTCCTTCACCAGGCTGTCGGTATCGCCGACGATCTTCGCTTTGGTGTCCGGAATGACCATGTCGTCCTTGCCGAACGAAATGCCGGCGCGGCAGGCGTGGCTGAAGCCCAGCTGCATGATCCGGTCACAGAAGATGACCGTGTCCTTCTGGCCGCAATGCCGGTAGACGGCATCGATCATGCGCGAGATGTTCTTCTTGGTCATTTCCTGGTTGCAGATGTCGAACGGGATGTTGACGTTCCTGGGCAGCAGTTCGCCCATGATCATGCGGCCAGGCGTGGTTTCGAAGATCTTCGAAACCGGCTTGCCCTCGGCATCGACGGACTTGAAGCGTCCCTTGATGCGGGTGTGCAGGGTGACGAATTTGTTCTCCAGCGCATGGTGCAGTTCGCCCATGTCCGAAAACACCATGCCCTCGCCCGGCTCGTTCTGGGCCGAGATCGACAGATAGTACAGCCCCAGCACCATGTCCTGCGACGGCACGATGATCGGCGCGCCGTTGGCGGGGTGGAGGATGTTGTTCGTCGACATCATCAGAACGCGGGCTTCGAGCTGGGCTTCCAGCGAAAGCGGCACGTGGACCGCCATCTGGTCACCGTCGAAGTCGGCGTTGAAGGCCGTGCAGACGAGCGGATGCAGCTGGATGGCCTTGCCTTCGACCAGGATCGGTTCGAAGGCCTGGATGCCCAGGCGGTGGAGCGTCGGGGCGCGGTTTAGCAGCACCGGGTGCTCGCGGATGACCTCGTCGAGGATATCCCAGACTTCCGGCTTTTCCTTCTCGACCAGCTTCTTGGCCTGCTTGACGGTGGAGGAATACCCCTTGGCGTCGAGACGGGCGTAGATGAAGGGCTTGAAGAGCTCGAGCGCCATCTTCTTGGGCAGGCCGCACTGATGCAGCTTCAGTTCCGGACCGGTCACGATGACCGAACGGCCGGAATAGTCGACGCGCTTGCCGAGCAGGTTCTGCCGGAAACGGCCCTGCTTGCCCTTGAGCATGTCGGAGAGCGACTTCAGCGGACGCTTGTTGGCGCCGGTGATGACGCGGCCGCGGCGGCCGTTGTCGAACAGCGCATCCACCGATTCCTGAAGCATCCGCTTCTCGTTGCGGATGATGATGCCGGGAGCGCGCAGTTCGATGAGGCGCTTGAGGCGGTTGTTGCGGTTGATGACGCGGCGGTAGAGATCGTTCAGATCCGAGGTCGCGAAGCGGCCGCCGTCGAGCGGCACCAGCGGACGCAGGTCCGGCGGAATCACCGGCACGATCTTCATGATCATCCACTCGGGACGATTGCCCGAAGCCATGAAGTTCTCAACGATCTTGAGACGCTTCATCAGCTTCTTCTGCTTGAGATCCGACGTGGTCGTGGCAAGCTCGGTGCGCAGTTCGCCCGCGATCTTCTCCAGTTCCATCGAGGCCAGCAGCTCATAGATCGCTTCGGCGCCGATCATGGCGGTGAAGGAATCCTCGCCGAATTCGTCGACGGCGAGCATGTACTCTTCCTCAGAGAGCAGCGAGTGCTCCTTGAGCGAGGTCAGGCCCGGTTCGGTGACGATGTAGTTCTCGAAATACAGGACGCGCTCGATATCCTTGAGCGTCATGTCGAGAAGCGTGCCGATGCGGCTCGGCAGCGACTTCAGGAACCAGATGTGAGCGACCGGTGCTGCCAGCTCGATATGGCCCATGCGCTCGCGGCGAACGCGGCTCAGCGTGACTTCCACGCCGCACTTTTCGCAGATGACGCCTTTGTACTTCATGCGCTTGTACTTGCCGCACAGGCATTCATAGTCCTTGATGGGACCAAAGATGCGGGCGCAGAACAAACCGTCGCGCTCCGGCTTGAAAGTCCGGTAGTTGATCGTTTCGGGCTTCTTGATCTCGCCGAACGACCAGGACAGAATCTTTTCCGGGCTCGCGATCGAAATCCGGATGGAATCGAACGTCTGAGCCGGAACCTGGCTGTTAAAAAGATTCATGACCTCATGGTTCATGCCTGTCTCCTTCATGGGCTTTAGGCCCTTGGCTTGCAACGGCGCCGGACAGACTCCGGCAACGGCCACTGCTCGAATTCAATGCCGCTTTCGCGGAGAACGGGCCCTCACCGCCGCAGGGGCGAAAAGGGAAGCGGCGCGCGGGCCAAGGCCCGCGCGCTTCGTGGCTTATTCCGCGGCGTCAGGCAGCCGGTCGAGTTCGATCGCATCGTCGAGCTTGGTCGATTCCAGCTCCACGTTGAGACCGAGCGAGCGCATTTCCTTGACGAGAACGTTGAAGCTCTCCGGAATGCCCGCCTCGAAGGTGTCGTCGCCACGCACGATGGCCTCGTACACCTTGGTGCGGCCCGCCACGTCGTCCGACTTCACGGTCAGCATTTCCTGCAGCGTGTAGGCGGCGCCGTAGGCCTCAAGCGCCCAGACTTCCATTTCCCCGAAGCGCTGGCCACCGAACTGCGCCTTGCCACCCAGCGGCTGCTGGGTCACGAGCGAGTAAGGTCCGATCGAGCGGGCATGGATCTTGTCGTCGACCAGGTGGTTGAGCTTGAGCATGTAGATGTAGCCCACGGTCACCGGACGGTCGAAGGTCTCTCCGGTACGTCCGTCATAGAGCGTCGACTGACCCGAGACATTGAGACCAGCCTGTTCCAACATGATGTTGATGTCGGCTTCCACGGCGCCGTCAAACACCGGCGTGGCGATGGAAACGCCGCGGCGGGTCTGCTCGGCCAGCAGAACGATCGAGGGGTCGTCATACTGCTTGATCGGCTCGCCCTTGGGTCCCGACCCGATGACGCTGTCGATGGTGGCGCGCAATGGCTCGATGTTGCCGTCAGCCTTGTAGGCATCGAGCATGGCACCGATCTTCTTGCCCATTCCGGCGCAGGCCCAACCCAGATGGGTTTCCAGGATCTGGCCGACATTCATGCGCGACGGCACGCCCAACGGATTGAGCACGATATCGACATGAGTGCCGTCTTCGAGGAACGGCATGTCCTCGCAAGGCAGGATGCGCGAAACCACGCCCTTGTTGCCGTGACGGCCGGCCATCTTGTCGCCCGGCTGGAGCTTCCGCTTCACGGCGACGAAGACCTTGACCATCTTCATCACGCCCGGCGGCAGTTCGTCGCCACGCTGGACCTTTTCGACCTTGTCCATGAAGCGGGCTTCGAGCAGCTTCTTGGAGTCGTCGTACTGGCCGCGCAGGGCTTCGATTTCACCCTGAGCCGCTTCGTCCTCGACTGCGAAGGTCCACCACTGCGAACGCGGATAGTCCGACATCGAGGCCTGCTGGACGACCGAGCCCTTCTTGAAGCTCTTCGGCCCGGCAATGGCGACCTTGCCATCGAGCATGTCGGCGAGACGGCCGTAGACGTTGCGGTCGAGAATGGCCTGCTCGTCGTCGCGGTCCTTGGCCAGACGCTCGATTTCCTCGCGCTCGATGGCCATGGCGCGCTCGTCCTTCTCGACGCCGTGGCGGTTGAACACGCGAACTTCGACGATGGTGCCGTAGGTTCCCGGCGGCATGCGCATGGAGGTGTCGCGGACATCGGACGCCTTCTCGCCGAAGATGGCGCGCAGAAGCTTCTCTTCCGGCGTCATCGGGCTTTCGCCCTTCGGCGTGATCTTGCCGACGAGAATGTCACCCGGAGCCACTTCGGCGCCGATATAGACAATGCCGGCCTCGTCGAGGTTGCGCAGGGCTTCCTCGGAGACGTTCGGGATGTCGCGGGTGATTTCTTCCGGTCCGAGCTTGGTGTCGCGCGCCATCACCTCGAACTCGTCGATGTGGATGGAGGTGAACACGTCGTCGGAGACGATGCGCTCCGACAGCAGGATCGAATCCTCGTAGTTGTAGCCGTTCCAGGGCATGAACGCGACGAGCACGTTGCGGCCGAGAGCCAGATCGCCGAGTTCGGTCGACGGACCATCGGCGATGATGTCGCCCTTGTTGATGATGTCACCGACAGTGACCAGCGGGCGCTGGTTGATGCAGGTGTTCTGGTTGGAGCGCTGGAACTTCTGCAGCCGGTAGATGTCGACGCCCGACGTGGACGCGTTCATGTCCTCGGTTGCCCGGATGACGACGCGCGTCGCATCGACCTGGTCGACCACGCCGCTGCGGCGGGCAGCGATGGCAGCACCCGAGTCACGCGCCACGATCGGCTCCATGCCGGTACCCACGAACGGCGCTTCGGCGCGCACCAGCGGCACGGCCTGACGCTGCATGTTCGAGCCCATCAGTGCGCGGTTGGCGTCATCGTTCTCGAGGAACGGAATGAGCGCGGCGGCGACAGAGACCAGCTGGCGGGGCGACACGTCCATCAGATCGATGTTCTCGCGCGGCGTCATCATCACGTCGCCGGAATGGCGCGAGACGATGAAGTCGTTGACGAGAGAGCCGTCTTCGGACAGTTCGGCATTGGCCTGGGCGACGAAGAACTTCGCCTCTTCCATGGCCGAGAGATAGACCACTTCCTTGGTCACCTTTCCGTCCTTGATCTTCCGGTACGGGCTCTCGATGAATCCGTACTTGTTGACCCGGGCGAAGGTGGCAAGCGAGTTGATCAGACCGATGTTCGGGCCTTCCGGCGTTTCGATCGGGCAGATGCGACCGTAGTGGGTCGGGTGCACGTCGCGGACTTCGAAGCCCGCGCGTTCGCGCGTCAGACCACCGGGTCCAAGCGCCGACAGGCGGCGCTTGTGGGTGATTTCCGACAGCGGATTGACCTGGTCCATGAACTGCGACAGCTGCGAGGAGCCGAAGAATTCACGCACCGCGGCGGCCGCCGGCTTGGCGTTGATCAGGTCCTGCGGCATCACGGTGTCGATCTCGATGGACGACATGCGTTCCTTGATGGCGCGCTCCATGCGAAGCAGGCCCAGGCGGTACTGGTTTTCCATGAGTTCGCCGACCGAACGCACCCGGCGGTTGCCGAGATTGTCGATGTCGTCGATTTCGCCCTTGCCGTCGCGCAGCGCCACCAGCGTGCGGACCACCGAGATGATGTCTTCCTTGCGCAGCACGCGCACGGTGTCCTCGGCGTCGAGATCCAGACGCATGTTCATCTTGACGCGGCCGACGGCCGAAAGGTCGTAGCGTTCGCTGTCGAAGAACAGCGACTTGAACATCGCCTCGGCCGAATCCATTGTCGGCGGCTCGCCGGGACGCATAACGCGGTAGATGTCGAACAGCGCGTCCTGGCGGCTTTCATTCTTGTCGACCGCCAGGGTGTTGCGGATATAGGCGCCGATGTTGATGTGGTCGATGTCGAGAATCGGCACTTCCGTCATGCCGGCCTCGGCCAGTACGGGAAGCGTCTTCTCGTCGATCTCGTCGCCGGCCTCGAGGAAGACCTCGCCGGTTTCGGGATTGACGATGTCCTCGGCCAGATAGGTGCCGTAGAGATCCTCGTCATTGGCCTTGATGAACTTGAGGCCCTTCTCGGTCAGCTGCTTGAGCAGGCGCGGAGTCAGCTTCTTGCCCGATTCGACCGCCACTTCACCGGTGTCGGCGTCGATGAGGTCGGAGAGCGCCTTGGTGCCCTTCAGCGTCTCGGGGTTGAACGGAATGCGCCAGGCCTCGCCGTCACGCGAATAGATCGAGTGAGTGTAGAAGGTCGAGAGGATTTCCTCCGCGTCCATGCCAAGCGCCATCAGCAGCGACGACGCCGGGATCTTGCGGCGACGGTCGATGCGGGCGTGGACGATGTCCTTGGCATCGAACTCGATGTCAAGCCAGGAGCCGCGATAGGGGATGACGCGGGCGGCAAACAGCAGCTTGCCCGACGAGTGGCTCTTGCCCTTGTCGTGATCGAAGAACACGCCAGGCGACCGGTGCATCTGCGAGACGATGACGCGCTCGGTGCCGTTGACGATGAAGGTGCCGTTGTCGGTCATGAGCGGCATGTCGCCCATGTAGACGTTCTGCTCCTTGATGTCCTTGATGGACTTGGCGCCGGTATCCTCGTCGATATCGAACACGATGAGACGCAGCGTCACCTTGAGCGGCGCCGCATAGGTCAGATCGCGCTGACGGCATTCCTCGGTGTCGAACTTCGGCGGTTCGAATTCGTAGGACACGAATTCGAGCATCGCGCTGCCTGAGAAGTCGGAAATCGGGAACACCGATTTGAAGACCGACTGCAGTCCTTCGTCCAGACGGCCGCCAGCGGGCTCGTCCACCATCAGGAACTGGTCATAAGATGCCTTCTGAACCTCGATGAGGTTCGGCATTTCCGCCACTTCGGGGATTTTTCCGTAGAACTTGCGTACGCGCCTGCGACCGTTGAAGGAAAGGGTCTGAGCCATCGTCGCTCCTTGTCAATATGCATCCGGGCCTGCAACAGACGGACGCCGCTGGCCAAGCGACTCCGTCATATTAATGCGTTCGTTCAATCTCGTCCCATTTCCCAGAGCGGCGCGGCCGGAGTGCCTTGCGGTCTGGTTCGAGACTATCCTTTTGAAGAACCCATTACCCAAAAGCCGTTTCCGGGCTTTTGGGTAATCCGTTCATCCGAAACAGCGAATGGGAGAAGGCCGAAGCCCTCCCCCAGACGCCCGTTCTGTCTTACTTGACGTCGACCTTGGCGCCGGCAGCTTCCAGCTTGGTCTTGATGTCGGCGGCTTCAGCCTTCGACACGCCTTCCTTGACGGCCTTCGGAGCGGCTTCCACCAGATCCTTGGCTTCCTTGAGGCCGAGGCCGGTGATGGCGCGGACTTCCTTGATGACGTTGATCTTGTTGGCGCCGATGTCGGCCAGGATCACATCAAATTCAGTCTTTTCTTCGGCAGCTTCAGCCGGAGCGGCAGCAGCGGCAGCGGCAGCGACCGGTGCAGCGGCGGACACGCCCCAGGTTTCTTCAAGCATCTTGGACAGCTCGGCGGCTTCCATGACGGTCAGGGCGGAAAGTTCTTCCACGATCTTGGCGAGGTTTGCCATATTCATATTCCTTGTATTCGGTTCGAACCGGTTTTGACTTGTTATGCGAAGGTCTGCCTATGCAGCCTCGTCCTTGCGGGCATATGCGCCGATGACACGCGCGACGGAACCCGCCGGTGCGTTGACGATCTGGGCAATGCGCGTTGCCGGCGTGACAATCATGCCAAGCAGCTTTGCGCGCAGCTCGTCGAGCGATGGGAGCGTGGCCAAGGCCTTGATCCCGTCGGCGTCGAGCGTTGTTGACCCCATCGCGCCACCAAGGATGATCAGCTTGTCGCTGACCTTGGTGAACTCGACGGCAATTTTCGGAGCGGTCACCGGATCACTGCAATATGCAATGAGCGTCTGACCCTTGAAGAGGTCTGCGACCCCTTCCGACTCCGTGCCCTGAAGAGCGATTTTGGCAAGGCGGTTCTTCGCGACCTTGACGGTGCCACCAGCTACACGCATGCGCGACCGGAGGTCGTTCATCTGCGCAACCGTGAGACCAGCATAGTGGGCCACGACAACCGAGCCGGCGCCCTGGAAGGCTCCGTTCAGTTCCGCGACGAATTCGCGTTTTTCCGCTTTATCCACTGCGTTTCTCCAGTTGACAGGCGCCGCAAGCGACACCTGCCGGGTTTGCCTTTTGCCGCTCGGGATCCGTCGATGGAACCACAAGCGACGCTTGAGGATCCTGTCCCCTCGCGCCGGTCCCAGAGAATCTCCGATGCGGCACAAGGCAAGCGCGGTTCGAACCGTTCTGGGCTTTCGCCCGTATCCGGATCTCACCCGTCTCATGCAGGTTACCAAATTAAGGCGGGCCGATGAAAGCCAGCCACCTGCAGTCTCGGACAGGGTGCCCGGGTTACCCCGGACATTTCCGGCCCGAAGGCCGGAAACAGTTTGAAACCGGGCTGTTGGGCCCGGTTTCGAATTCAGTGCATCAGGCGACGCTGAGCGTGGCCGGATCGATCTTGACGCCAGGGCCCATGGTCGACGAAATCGCCACGCGCTTGACGTAGTTGCCCTTGGCGCCCGACGGCTTGGCCTTGATGACCGCATCGGCGAAGGCGCGGATGTTTTCCATCAGGGCTTCGTCACCGAACGAGGCCTTGCCGATGCCGGCATGGATGATGCCGGCCTTCTCGACGCGGAACTCGACGGCACCGCCCTTGGAGGCGTTGACCGCACCGGTGATGTCGTTGGTCACGGTGCCGACCTTCGGGTTCGGCATCATGCCGCGCGGGCCGAGCACCTTGCCGAGACGGCCGACGAGCGGCATCATGTCCGGCGTGGCGATGCAGCGATCGAAATCGATCTGGCCGCCCTGGACAATCTCCACCAGTTCCTCGGCGCCGACAATGTCGGCTCCCGCAGCGCGGGCTTCGTCGGCCTTGTCGCCACGGGCGAAGACGGCCACGCGAACCGTGCGGCCGGTGCCGTTCGGAAGGTTGACGACGCCGCGGACCATCTGGTCGGCGTGGCGCGGGTCAACGCCGAGATTCATCGCAACTTCGATGGTCTCGTCGAACTTGGCGATGGCACGCGCCTTGATGAGCGCGATGGCCTCGGGAAGCGCGTAATACTGCACGGGGCTCACGCCTTCGCGCACTTTCTGCATGCGTTTTGCAATCTTGGCCATGTCTTATCCAATCACTTCCAGGCCCATGGAGCGGGCAGAGCCCTCGACCATGGCCATCGCGCCTTCGATGTCGGCTGCGTTGAGATCCTTCATCTTGGTCTCGGCGATCGAGCGGACCTGATCACGGGTGATCGAGCCTGCCTTTTCCTTGCCCGGAAGCTTGGCGCCCGACTTGAGCTTGGCTTCGGTCTTCAGAAGGTAGCTCACCGGCGGCTTCTTCATCGCGAAGGTGAAGGACTTGTCCTGGTAATAGGTGATGACGACCGGAATCGGCATGCCCTTTTCCATTTCCTGCGTGGCGGCATTGAACGCCTTGCAGAATTCCATGATGTTAATGCCGCGCTGGCCGAGGGCCGGACCGATGGGTGGCGAAGGATTCGCCGAACCGGCCTTTACCTGCAGCTTGAGCTGGCCTGCAACTTTTTTAGCCATTTCTTCTCTGCCTTTCTTTGGCGTGACGGCTTGCCGTCACTGCGATGCCGGGACGTGCCCGGCGGCTGCGGTTGCGTGGTGCGGCTTGACGGATCGGCTAACCCGCCTGCCTCCCACGCGATGCACGACGGACGACCGCCATGCATAAAACCCGCCCGCGCAGCAAGCGCAGGCAGGCTATCTGAAAATCAGGCCTTCTCGACCTGGGCGTATTCGAGCTCGACCGGTGTGGCGCGGCCGAAGATCGAGACCTCGACCTTGAGGCGCGAGCGCTCCTCGTCGACTTCCTGAACGGTGCCGTTGAAGGAGGCGAACGGACCATCGGAGACGCGCACCTGCTCGCCGATCTCAAACGAGATGGAGGGCTTGGGACGCTCGACGCCCTCCTGAACCTGCATGAGGATGCGCTCGGCTTCCGAATCCGGAATCGGCACGGGCTTGCTCTCGGTTCCCAGGAAGCCCGTCACCTTGGGCGTGTTCTTGATGAGGTGGAACACCTCGTCGGTCAGCTCGGCGCGCACCAGGACATAGCCCGGAAAGAACTTGCGCTCGGCGTCGACCTTGCGACCGCGGCGAACTTCCACGACCTTCTCGGTCGGCACCAGAATCTTTTCGAACAGATGGCTCAAGCCGGTCTGGCGAGCCTTCTCTTCAATCGATTCAGCCACCTTCTTTTCGAAGTTCGAATAGGCGTGGACGATATACCAACGTGCAGTCATAAAATTTCCCCGCCCTTAGGCGCCAATATTCAGGATCAGCGAGATGCCCCAGCCCATGAGCTGGTCTGCCGCAAAGAAGAAGATCGCGGCGACAAATACCATGACCAGCACCATGACGGTGGAAATCATGGTCTCGCGCTGCGACGGCCACACGACCTTCGCGGTCTCCGCGCGAACCTGCTGCAAGAACGTAATTGGATTGTTTTTGGATGCCATTGCCTGCCCACGCTTGTACGGCGCGTATGGCCGGACTTCCAGCCCCACGCGCCGCGTGTCTGATTTCGACTACATATAGTCCGATTCCCCAAATCACAATAGGGAAAAGCACATTTAACCCGATGCGGGCCATCATCGCTGACGCGTGGCCCGTCAATTGCTTCCCACCCGCGACGCGAAAGCACGATGGGGGTGGCAGGGGCAGCAGGACTCGAACCTGCGACCTGCGGTTTTGGAGACCGCCGCTCTACCAACTGAGCTATACCCCTAGGTGCGGCGTGTCTATTATTACGCCCGATCTGCTATGTCCAGCGAAGAAAGGCGGAAGCCCTCATTTTCGAAGCGCATTCTCCAATGCGTCGATATCTCCGGCTTCAATGGCCGGTTCAATCCGCCCGCGCGCATCGCACCACCGGGGCGCCTGCCGGCCAGAACCCTTTGTTGTTGAGTAGTCTTTGGCTCGCCACACTCTGGCGGCGGACTGGAGTCGTTCAGTCTGTCGCGTCAACTGCCTGTACCCAAAGGTAGGAATGGTTCTGATCGTAAATGTCGCTCAGTCTGGCTGAGCTGGCTTTGGGCCAACGCTGCCGGGTCCACGCACCCGGGACGTGTTCGATCCCAGCGCGCATTCCCTGTTCAGCCCGGTGTTGGGCGCGTTCTCGAACACGCAGCGGGTCTCGGGCGGCGTCCCGCACTTTTTTGCAAGCTCGCGGAAGCCGACGCAGCGTTGCGTGGCGATGTGACGGTAACCGGGTCCGCCCTTGCAGCCGCATCCGTGGCAGGACGGTCGCTCCGGACAACCGGCTGCCCCGCCCGCCGTGGGATTGGCAAGGATGAGCAGAAGAGCGGCAAAGGCAGGCGCAATTGCGCGCATCTGGTGTCCCCCTGCCCGATCACACCCTTTCGCCCGCCCAAGGTCAACACCGGGACGGATGAACATCCGCCGCTCCGCGGAAGCGGTCAGCCGGCGCCAAGAACGACAAAACGCGCCGAAGCGCGTTTTGTATTCTTTTGGCTGGATGCCGCCGGTGACTACCGATCACCGATCACCGATCATCGATTACTCGATGATCGAAGCGACGATGCCGGCGCCGCGTGCAAATCGCGCTTGCGCGCCATTTGCACCACCTTGGTGCGTCGGCAGCTTTCGGCAGCCGCAGACGATCATCGATTACTCGATGATCGAAGCGACGATGCCGGCGCCGACGGTACGACCGCCTTCGCGGATGGCGAAGCGCAGCTTGTCTTCCATGGCGATCGGCACGATCAGCGACACGTCAACCGTCACGTTGTCGCCCGGCATGACCATCTCCGTGCCTTCCGGCAGTGTCACGATTCCGGTCACGTCGGTGGTGCGGAAGTAGAACTGCGGACGGTAGTTGGTGAAGAACGGCGTGTGACGGCCACCCTCTTCCTTGGTCAGAATGTAGGCTTCCGCCTTGAACTTCGTGTGCGGCTTGACCGAACCCGGCTTGCACAGGATCTGGCCACGCTCGACGCCGTCACGCTGCACGCCGCGGATGAGCGCGCCGATGTTGTCGCCCGCCTGACCCTGGTCGAGCAGCTTGCGGAACATTTCAACGCCCGTGCACACCGTCTTGGTGGTCGGACGGATGCCGACGATCTCGACTTCCTCGCCAACCTTGACGACGCCGCGCTCGACGCGACCGGTCACAACCGTGCCGCGGCCCGAGATCGAGAACACGTCTTCGATCGGCATCAGGAACGGCATGTTGATCGGACGCTCGGGCGTCGGGATGTAGTCGTCAACGGCGGCCATCAGGGCGCGGATGGCGTCTTCGCCGATCGCCTTGTTGGAATCGTTGAGAGCGGCAAGCGCCGAACCCTTGACGATCGGAATGTCGTCGCCCGGATAGTCGTAGGACGACAGCAGCTCGCGCACTTCCATCTCGACCAGCTCAAGCAGTTCCTCGTCGTCGACCTGGTCGACCTTGTTGAGGAACACCACCAGCGCCGGCACGCCGACCTGGCGGGCGAGCAGAATGTGCTCGCGCGTCTGCGGCATCGGGCCGTCGGCAGCCGACACCACCAGGATGCCGCCGTCCATCTGCGCAGCACCCGTGATCATGTTCTTCACATAGTCGGCGTGGCCGGGGCAGTCGACGTGGGCGTAGTGGCGGTTCGCCGTCTCGTATTCCACGTGGGCCGTCGAGATCGTGATGCCGCGGGCCTTCTCTTCCGGCGCCGCGTCGATCTGGTCGTACGCCTTGTATTCACCGAAATACTTGGTGATCGCGGCCGTCAGCGACGTCTTGCCGTGGTCGACGTGACCGATCGTGCCGATGTTCACATGCGGCTTGTTCCGCTCGAATTTACCCTTTGCCATCTTCG
>NZ_QGTR01000001.1:0-286032 GCF_003182275.1 Hoeflea marina | reverse complement strand
CGCGGCCGTCAGCGACGTCTTGCCGTGGTCGACGTGACCGATCGTGCCGATGTTCACATGCGGCTTGTTCCGCTCGAATTTACCCTTTGCCATCTTCATCTATCCTGTAAGTCTGTTGGCAGTCTGTGGATCCGGAAACTAGAAGACCCGACCCGGTGTGAAGTCACCGCCACATAAGGCTTTCACCGCGGTTCCGCAAGCCAAAAGCTGAATTGACGGGTCTGGGCGGCGGCTGCCCTGCCCGGCATCGCCCTCTCTGCGGCACGCAGCGGCGGCGACGCTGCCGGGCCGATCGACCGCCGGCGGCCGCGCTTCGGGCATCCGGTCGACGGGAAGCCTCGCGGCGAAGCGACAGCATGCCGCCGGATGACTGGATAACGGCGCCCCCGGACCGTGGAAGGATCCAGCCAGACGGCGCGGGTCGACCGGTGAGGTTCCGGAGCCCTTCCATGCCGGAGACCTATATGAGCATATGCCCGGCGCAATCGGCGCCGTGGATGGCAAAAACAACGAACGAGTTGAAAAAACATACTTATTACGGCCACTTGTCAATGGTACAAATTCAAACTACCAATTGTAACGGTATTGTGATTTCGGATTTTTCTAATACAAGGTTCACGAAAATGTCTGCGCGGAAAACGAGCTCGAATGGAAGCCGCGGCGTCAAGACGCCGCAACGACCCGGCAGTCAGCAGCGGGTGGCCAATCTGCTGGCCGCTGGTGCGGATCTTTTTGCCGAAAAGGGCTTCGATGCCGCGACCATGACGGAGATCGCCGCCAATGCCGGGGCATCGATCGGGTCGCTCTATCAGTATTTCCCGGCCAAGGAACCGCTGGCGGCGACACTGCACGCCAGCCAGATCGCCACGCTCGATACCATGCTCGAGGAACTGCGCGGCGAATGCGTCGGGCTGGACGCTTCCCAGTTCTGCCACAAGCTGTTCCTGCGGCTGAGCGACTTTCTCAGGGCTAACAGCTCCTTTGCCGTGCTCACCGAACGTCGCACGATCGACCCCGAGGTGATCAACTCGGCGCGGGCGAGGCTGCGCGCCGGCCTCAACTCGCTTCTGGCGGTGATCGAGCCGCCGGTTCCGGAGCAGCGCCGTCCGGCAATGGCCGCGATCATGCTGCATTTCATCCGCATTGCCGGCACCATTTCGCGTGATCCCGACTCATCGATCCGCGACAGGGCGCTTGAAGAAATGTGCGGCATGCTCTCGGGTCACCTGGCCGCCATCCAGTCCGGCAGCTGACCGCCGCGGCCGGAACGGAGCCCCGTGCGACGCCGATGAATTCCGCGGACAGCGACAGGGCCGGCGCGATCGGCGGGCTATGCCGTGCCATCCGGCTTCGCCCAATTGCCTGTGCCCGCGCCCGCCGCGGTCCGCATCGGCTCCTGGTAGTCCGGATCGAGCCAGTCGCTGAGATTTAGCCCGGTCAGCTCCGCCGTGCGCGCAATGTCGCCCCTGAAAATGGTATCCAGCTTGGCGCGCGCGCGAAGCGGGATGATCTCCATTTCGGCATTCGCAATCGGGGCGACGTAGTCGGTGACCGCCGCAGCCGCGTCCCAGCCGCCGATTCCGAGAAATTCCGACACCCCGGCCAGCGTCGTGGCAGGCTCGCGCCACAGCAGATCTGTGCGAAGAAAATGCACCTGATGGCGGGGAAAGATGTCGAACAGCCTCTCGATCTGCGCCGCATAGAAGCCGCGCTCGACATACGAATAGACCGGATGGGCCCCGGCTTCGGCAAGATGAACGCGAAGCCGTCCGTGCACCGAAATCACCTCGTCGAAGGTCAGCGCCTCGTTGCTGCGCTTGCGCTCCATCCGCCATTGCGAAAAGGCGCGGCGGCCTGGATGGCGCAGCGCCAGGATCAGCTTCGCATCCGGATTGTAGCGGCGGAGGCGAGCCAGCGCCTGCGGCCAGTAGATGTAGATCGGCGTGCTTTCACCGCGCAGCACATCGCCGGTGCTCCAGTCGAACGCGTCATGCAGCCGCTGATAACAGGGCTCGGCCCAGTCGATCGCCTCGTCGTCGAAGAAATGGACCTCCTTGACCGCAGCCATCTGCATCGAAGGATGGCTCCGGCAAAGCCTGTCGAGCGCGGTGGTCCCGCCCTTCTGGACCCCGATGATGAAGAAATCGACGTTTTTTCGCAATTGCCCTTGCCTCTTGATGCTCCAACCGGTCCACTCAACGCCAGTCTGACCGATGAGTATCAAGATCACCATGAATTCCAACCCTTCCAAGCGACCAAACATCCTGTTCATCGTCGCCGACGATCTTAATTCCTGGATCGAGCCGCTCGGTCGCCATCCGCAGGTGCGCACGCCGAACATGAACCGCCTGGCCGCGCGCGGCACCGTGTTCACGCGCGCCTACTGCTCCGCGCCGTTCTGCAACGCCAGCCGCATGTCGGTCTTCACCGGATGCCTGCCCGAAAAGACCGGCGTCTACGGCAACCAGTCCTTCTGGGACGCGCCGCTGCGTCAGAAGACCTATCTCGAGCATCTGCGTGAGGCCGGGTATCACTGCTTCGGCGCCGGCAAGGTCTTCCACGGCACCTTCGACTACGCCACAGCCGGGCGCGAGAGGGCGCCGGCCGCCACATGGCGCGACACCGAGAACCGGATGGCTGCATGGGATGAGTTTCACCCCAGCACCGCCGAACCGATGCCGCCACAGCGCCCGCTCAACGGGATGTTCGATTTCGATCGCTTCGAAACCGTGTCGCCCTGGAACCATCTCTTTGACTGGGGCGTGCTGCCCGCCGAGCGCGAGGACGAGATGCCAGACGGCCGAACCGTCGCGCATGTGACCGATTTCCTGATGCGCCCGGGTCGGGAGGAATTCTTCTGCGCCGCCGGGCTCTACAAGCCGCATCTGCCCTGGTACCTGCCGCAGCGCTTCCTCGATCTCTATCCGCTCGACGAGGTTGTGCTGCCCTTCGTCAAGGATGACGATCTCGACGACGTCCCGGAAACCGCGCGACTGTGGGCCACCAATCCGCCCGATCACGAGACTGTCTTGCTGCACGGGCAGTGGCGACACGCCGTCCAGGGCTATCTGGCGGCGATATCCTACTGCGACAGCCAGATCGGCCTGATCCTCGACGCGCTCGACGCGTCGCCCTACCGCGACGATACGATGATCGTGCTCTGGGGGGACAATGGATTTCACCTGGGAGAAAAGTTGCACTGGCGCAAATTCGTGCTTTGGGAAGAGGCCACGCGGGTTCCCTTCATCGTTGTCCCGCCGGGCGGCGGCGGGCGCGCCAGGGTCGATTCACCCGTCAGCCTCGTCGACCTGTTTCCAACGCTGTGCGAGCTTGCCGGGCTTGCGCCGATCGATGGCGTGGACGGCGAATCGCTGACGCCGCTGATGCACTCGGACACGGCGTCGCGCAGCGGCCCTGCCGTGATTACCTGGCAGCAGGGAAACCATTCGATCCGGTCGGGCAGCTGGCGCTACACCCGCTACAGGGACGGCGGCGAGGAGCTCTACGAGCAGATGGCCGATCCCTACGAGTGGACCAATCTGGCGCAGGATCCGCGGTTTGCCGAGACCCTGGCGCGGCTCAGGCTGGAAATGGAAAAGGTCGCCGGCGGCTGATCATCCCGGCTGGTGCGCCTGGAATTCCCGCCTCCCTGGGGCCATGCTTGAGAGCCTGAACGGGGTTGAGACGTTGGGTGGGGCGGGTGGCACATGGCACCCCTCATATGCCATTTCCGGCGCCTGGCTGTGCCAAGCGGCTCGATATCCGAGCAGCAGGCCATTCACGAAACAGACCGGACAGGTGGTTTGCGATCCTAGCCGGTAATGCGCGTTTACGGCCTGGCGCCCCGGGTGAAGTCTGCTCGCAGACGTCCGTGTCGATTTTGACGATGGCGACGGTGTCGGAGCCGTTGGCACTGGAGCGGGTAGAGGGAATCGAACCCTCGTATTCAGCTTGGAAGGCTGCTGCTCTACCATTGAGCTATACCCGCATCATGACCCGCCGGCGGTGGTGGAGGGAGTTGGATTTGAACCAACGTAGGCTGAGCCAACGGATTTACAGTCCGTCCCCTTTAACCACTCGGGCATCCCTCCGGTCCAGCCGCCAGGGTCACGCATCCAAGGTGCTATGGCAGGTTTGCGGGGGGCCTTGCGGCCGACCCGGTCTGCGGTCGGGGTTATGACCGCAGGCTGGTGCCGTGTCAACCGGATAGAGGGAAAACGCAGCGGCTTTTTCACGGCTGGCCTGGCGCTGCCGCTGCCGCCGCGGGAGCCGGGCATCGATCCAGTTGCCGGTGCCCGATTGCGTGGCGTGTCAAATGGCGTATAAGCCGCCCATGAGCAACGACAACGATACCGACAAGCCGGGGTCCGACCGCGACACCCATTACGCCAAGCTGCGCCGCGTGCACCGCGACCGCAAGCGCGCCGACAGCGGCCTGCCGCCGTTCGAGCCGAAGGGCAAGCGCGCCCTGCCGCCGCGGAAGGGCGAATTGTTCGGCGCGCCGGTGGCCGGCGACACGCTCTTCCTCTACGGCCTGCACACGGTGCGGGCAGCGCTCGACAACAAGGCGCGCAGGATCCGCAAGCTGATGGCCACGCGCAACGCGCTCAACCGACTCGGCATTGCCGAGGACTACGCGTTCCCCTTCCCCATGGAACTGGTGACGCCGCAGGACATCGACCGGCTGCTCGGCGACGACGCCGTGCACCAGGGCGTGATGCTGGAAACGGCGCCGCTCGTGCCGCGGCGGCTCTCAGAACTGGGCGAGACCCGGCTGATCGTGATTCTCGACCAGGTCACCGACCCGCACAATGTCGGCGCCATCATGCGCTCGGCCGTCGCCTTCGACGCCGGCGCGCTGGTGACGACGCAGCGCCACAGCCCGCAGGAATCGGGCGTGCTGGCCAAGAGCGCTTCCGGCGCGCTGGAGATGATCGACCATATCGAGGCGCGCAACCTGTCGGACGCCATCGAGACCATCAAGGCGCAGGGCTTCGTCACCATCGGGCTTGATTCCGAAGGCGACACGGCGCTCGAAGGCGCCTTTTCCGGCGAGAAGATCGCGCTGGTGCTCGGCGCCGAGGGCAAGGGACTGCGCCAGAA
Organism: Hoeflea marina; assembly: GCF_003182275.1. GTDB lineage: Bacteria > Pseudomonadota > Alphaproteobacteria > Rhizobiales > Rhizobiaceae > Hoeflea > Hoeflea marina. The sequence goes on along the minus strand of NZ_QGTR01000001.1, from coordinate 280,929 downwards.
GACCCGCGACACGGTCGACGTGATGGCGCGGCTCGACATGCCCGGCGCCATCAAGTCGCTCAATGTCTCCAACGCCACGGCCATCGGCCTCTACGCCGCCCGGCAGTGGCTGGACACGGCGAAGCAGCGCTGACAAAAAGTTGACGTCAAAGCGCGGCGGCGGCCGCGTTTTTCGCTTGCCTGGCCCACCGGATATGCTAGGTCGGGAGCGCTGCCCTTGTAGCTCAGTTGGTAGAGCACCTGATTTGTAATCAGGGGGTCGGGAGTTCGAGTCTCTCCGGGGGCACCATTTTTCTAGTAAATTCAATTCGTTAGAGGCTGTGCAGCGCGCGATTTTTGCCGCTCGGTTTACACTTTCTGGCGCAGTTTACAGAATCGTTTGCTGGATGTTCTTGAGACAGCGGAATGACAGCGCCCTGCCAGGGCACTTTGGCGAGCCCATTCGGTATGAAAGCAAGTCTGTTGGGCATCCATACCGTTCATAAGACGCTCACCGATGGCAGCCGGGCGAGCTATCACTACGCCTGGCGCGGCGGCCCGCGCATGCTGTCCAGGCCCGGCACCAAGGCCTTTACCCAGGAATTTGTGCGGCTGACCATCGGCCGCGAGAAGGAGAGCCGCCCCGGCACAGTCGGCAGCCTGATCGACGGCTACATGGCCTCGGCCGACTTCCACGCCCTCGCCTTCGCCACCCGCAGCGACTACGAGCGCCGCTTCGAGCTGATGCGCATCAAGTTCGGGACCATGCCGGTGGCCGCCCTCGAGGCGCGCGGCGTGCGCAAGCTGTTCATCGACTGGCGCGACACGATGAAGGCGACGCCGAGATCGGCCGACATGCAGATCGGCCTCGCCGCCCGGCTGTTTGCCTGGGCCAAGGATGGCGAGATCATCCTGCGCAATCCGCTCGAGCGCGTCTCGAAGCTTCACGCCGGCAGCCGCCGCAACAATGTCTGGACCGCCGAGCAGCTCGACACCCTGCTGGGCAAGGGCGCCCCGCACCTGGTCGACGTCGCCCTCGTCGCGCTCTGGACCATGCAGCGCCAGAATGACGTGCTCACCCTGCCGGTGCTCGCCTACAATGACGGTCGCCTGACCATCCGCCAGCAGAAGACCGGCGAACGCGTGGCGATCAACGCGGCCGACGCCATCCGGCCGATCCTCGATCGCGCCAGCGCCGCCGGCCGCCAGCGCGTGCTGGTCAATTCCTTCGGGCAGAACTGGACCTCGAGCGGCTTCCGCGCCTCCTGGCGCCGCGAACTCGCCCGACTGGGAATATCCGGCGTGACCTTCCACGACCTCCGCGGCACCGCCATCACCTACGCCTACGCCAACGGCGCCACCATCGAGCAGATCGCCGAGATCTCCGGCCACTCCGCCGCAGACGCCGAAAAGATCATCCGCCGCCACTACCTCGCCGGCGCCGCCGTCATCAAGGCCATCCAGCAGAGCCGGCCGGGGAGATAGGCTGCGGGTGAATTCTGCAGATCTTATCCTGTTCTTGGCCTCATCGGCGCCGATGCAGAAAAGAGCAATCGCCACCGTCCTGTGATTGCGGCAAATCAACTCCTATTGAGTTCAATAACTCTCTCTGTTGGGAAAACGCCTGCAGAACCTCAGGCTGCGTCCATGTGTGTAAGAATATCCTCCTCCCAAGGTTCGATCGATAGTGTTGAGACCCGTCTAGTCAAGAGGCAAACTTATTAGGTACGGTACGAGCTACGGAGAGCACTGCGATGTTTCTCGTCCAAATTGAGGAGAAAATATTTGACTAATTTGCATGTTTTTGAAGCCGACACCGACGCTACTCTGGTACGGGCAGTCGCGGGGACAGAACACCTGCTCATTACAGGGCCCGCCATTATTTCCCAAGATCTTACAGAGTTTGCACGCGAATTTGGGTATGAACAAATTGTTAGGGTAACATCTGACGAACTGGACATTACATCCGCGCTTCTCACAGCGGGACCTCAACTTTGCAGATTAGCGTTAGATCTTGGGATAGATTCGTATTTTTATTTAAACAATACTCCTAGCAGAATTTTCAATATTAAAAGTTTTTATCTATTGAATTCCGTCATCGCACTTAATTTTTCCGACTATCTAATACACACTTTTCCAAATTTAAGAGAACTTGCAATTACAAATGGAACATTCGAATCCAGCTTCATATACAATATCGCAAAAAATCTACCGAAACTGACAACACTCATTTTGCCAAACTCGGATCTGGGCGATGCCGGGGCGCAGGCCATCGCGGAAAATCTCACCGCGCTGACGTCGCTCACCATATCAAACAACAGCATCGGAGATGCCGGGGCGCAGGCCATCGCGGAAAATCTCACCGCGCTGACGTCGCTCACCATATCAAACAACAGCATCGGCAAAGCCGGGGCGCAGGCCATCGCGGAGAACCTGCCCGCTCTGACATCACTCTCCATATCGGACAACAGCATCGGCGATGCCGGGGCACAAGCCATCGCGGAAAAACTAACCGCGTTGAAAACGCTTTCCATAGCGGACAACAGCATCGGCGATGCCGGCGCGCAGGCCATCGCGGAGAGCCTGACCGCCCTGACATCACTCACCATATCGCTCAACAGCATCGGCGATGCCGGGGCGCAGGTCATCGCGGGGAACCTGACCGCGCTGACATCGCTCTCCATATCTCACAACAACGTCGGCCATGCCGGGGCGCTGGCCATCGCGGGGAGCCTGACCGCGCTGAAATCGCTCACCATATCGTCCAACAGAATCGGCGACGTGGGAATGCAGGCGATCGCGGCAAATCTCACCGGGCTGACATTGCTCGATGCATGGGAAAATGAAATTGGCTATGCCGGAGCAAAGGCGATCGCCGAGAATCTCACCGAGCTGACAGGGCTCGATATATCCGAAAACAGCATCGGCGAAGCGGGGGTAAAGGCGATCGCAGAAAATTTGCGCGCGTTGACATCGCTCTTCGTATGGGGCATCGACATCGGCGACGCTGGCGCGGAGGCGATTGCGGAGAATCTGACCGCTCTGACATTGCTCGATGTATCGTTCGCCAACATCGGAGAAACTGGGGCCCAGGCGATCGCGAAAAACCTGCTCGCGCTGAAATCGCTCGATGCATCGCACAACGGCATCGGAGAAGCCGCGACCCAAGCCATCGCTGAGAACCTGACCGCGTTGACATCGCTAAATCTTGCGTTCAACAGCATCGGCAAAGTCGGTGCCCAGGCGATAGCTGAGAACCTGACCGAGTTGACATCGCTAAATCTCTCGTACAACAGAATCGGCAAAGTCGGTGCCCACGCGATCGCGGAAAATCTTACCGCGCTAAAATCGCTCAGGTTATCAGACAGCGGTATCGGCGATGCCGGCGCCCAGGCGATAGCGAAAAATCTTACCGCGCTGACATCACTCGATCTATCGCAGAACAGCATCGGCAAAGCAGGGGCGCAAGCGATCGCGGAGAACTTGACCGCGCTGACATCGCTCGATCTATCCAGTAGCGACATCGGCTTTGCTGGGGCAAAGGCGATCGCGGAGAACCTGACCGCGCTGAGATCGCTCGATGTATCGAACAACGATATTGGAAATATTGGGGCAAAGGCGATAGCGGAGAATCTCACTGCGCTCACATCGATCACTATGTCGTCCAACGGAATCGGCGAGGCCGGCGCGCAGGTGATTGCAAAGAATATGACCGCTCTGAAATCGCTCACCATATCGGCCAACGAAATTGGAGAAATCGGGGTAAAAGCAATCGCGGAAAACCTAACCGCGCTGAGATCGCTCACCATATCGAACAACAGCGTCGGCAATGCCGGCGCGCAGGCGATCGCGGAGAACCTGACCGCGCTGAAATTGCTCTCCATGTCAGACAACAGCTTCGGCGATGCCGGCGCGAAGGCGATCGCCGAGAGCCTGACCGCACTGACAGAGTTGGATGTCTCGTCCAACCTCATCGGCGATGCCGGGGCTAAGGCGATCGCGGAAAATTTGACCGCGCTGAAATCGCTTGATCTATCAATCAACTTCATCGGCGATGCCGGGGCTAAGGCGATCGCGGAAAATTTGACCGCGCTGAAATCGCTCGATCTATCGACCAACCGCATCGGCGATGCCGGGGCCAAGGCGATCGCGGAAAACCTAACGCGGCTAAGCTCGCTCCAATTGTCAAAAAACGGCATCGGCGACGTTGGAGCGCGCGCCATACTTGGTGAATTCGCGGGAAGCGGCATTGTTATTCTGGATCTTAGCAAAAACCCTTGCGTCGACCATCTAATGACGCCCGAGAATTTCGATACCAGCGATGCAAAGGCGCTGCTCGCAGCGTGGAACGACTACGAGAGGTCGAAACACGCTGGCGCACTTGCGCCACTGAATTCAGCTAAACTGCTGATCTTAGGAGAAGAAGCCGTGGGTAAGACCTCTTTGGTCCGCTACCTGGTCACTAACGCGCCACGCGATCCCGAGGAAATGAAGACACAAGGCATCAGGCAGAGCGAGAAGATCGAAACCACGACATGGCGGCCGGACGGGTGCAGCATTCGAATTAATGTGTGGGATTTCGCCGGACAGGAGATTACCCACGGCACGCATCGCTACTTTCTATCCGAACGTAGCCTCTATCTGCTTGTCTTGGAGGACCGCCGAGAAGACAACCCTCCTACAGAAAAATGGCTGCGAACGATTGCCGCAATTGCGGGAGATGCTCCGACAATCATAGTCATCAACAAATCCGACAACGGCAAGACCGCGTTGCGCCTGGACGAGGAGGGTTTGCAACGTCAGTATCCTCAGATCGTGGGTTTCTTACGCACGGCCTGCAACCAGGACGACTGGAGTCGACATAGCATCGCCGCATTGCGCATGCTGATCGCCAACACCTTGGTCGAGGATCGCCGCTTAGATGCTCTGCGAAATCCGGTGCCGATCCACTGGCTGGCAATCAAGGACGCAGTCGAGGTGCGTGCCCGTGAGCAAGCAGTACTGCAACTAGAAGAATTCAACGCGATCTGCATGGATCCAGACATAGTGGGAGACCGCCAACTCGACGCTCCGGATCTACGCCGCAGCCTGCTGCGCATGTTACACGAAATGGGAGTTATCGTCGCGCATGGCTTGTCGCGCGACGCGCCCGCCGCGCTGCGCGCAGTCTCCCTGCTCGACCCTAACTGGTTAACCGATGCGATATATTCTGTGCTGAACGACACTAGGTTGCAGGAACGCGGTGGCCGCTTCACCCAATTAGACCTTGCCGCTTGTCTCGACCCAGACCGATATCCGCCCGAGCAGTTGGAGTTCATCCTCGCAATGATGCAGGACCCGGCGATTGGGTTGTGCTTCCGGCTTGATGGATCTGAGCAGGTGTATCTGGCGCCGGATGCCCTTCCGGCCAACAGTCCCGATTTTTCCGGATGGGAAGATGGAGCGCTGCGGTTCCGTTTCCGTTACCACGAATTGCCGCGGCCGGTCATGACGCGTTTTATCGTCCGCATGGCTTCACGCCTCGAATCCCCAGCCAACGCCTGGCGTACCGGGGTACGACTAAAGATTGGTCCATCTGATGTACTGGTGCGTTCTTTCCCTGAGCAGCGGATGATTGATATTGCGATCAAAGGCGATTTACGCCGGGACGCACTGGCGGTGGTACGCGATTCCTTTGGTGAAATACACAAGGGGTTCGAAGAACTGAAGATTCAGACTTTCGTACCGATGCCTGACAAGGCAGATGTTGAGGAAGACTATTCTTTTCTTTTGCGGCTAGAAAAAGAAGAAGGGAAGGACTATCGCCACCGCCCCACCGGGGCAGACCGGGCCTACAGCGTCGGGGAGTTGCTCGAGTTGGTAGATCGGCGGGTGGCTAAAGATAAGCCGTCGGCGGCTCCGTCCAACCTGCCTCAGCCACAGAACTCACTCCCCCAGCCTTCCTGGCGTAACCCGACAATCATTGCCCCCACCGCTCTGGCTGGGGCTCTTGCATTCACGCTTGCATTTGGTTGGTCGGTGCCGTGGAGGATTTGGATACTCATCGTCATCCCAGTCTGGTTTCTTTATTGGAGTTTTCTCCGGGGAAGAGACCGTGCATTCATGTTTCGACGTGTTCTCGTTCTTTGGGTCCTGTCGGGCATTGGGCTTGTTCTAACGCGCGGTGCTTCGTTCGCGCTAAATCTGCAGTGGCTTCAGATTGGATTCGGCAACCTCGACTGGATCGCAATGGTGGGCTGGCTGCTTGCCGGGTTAATCATAGCCTTCATGGCATATCAAGAGCATAGAAGCCCGCTATAGCCAGATACACGATAGTGAAGTACCACAATAGTTATCTGAAATCCCAAGGCTTCAGATTGATTCCTGGCCCGTTTTCTTCGTTGCCGCGCTGCACCTGCAGACGTCTGGAATTCGCCCTCCTCTGTTATCCAGGTACTGCTGCTCCCCATCGTGTACGAAGCAGTCGTCGCCCTTTCGAGCTAAGGCCCTTGAACCCTGCACCCAATGCGTTGTCCTTGACTTTGACTAAGCAGGCTCTATTTCGATCCTATCCAATCTCCGAAGAACTGTTTTCGCCGTTTACTTTTTCATTCCGCATCGTTGATTTGATTCGCAAAATTAAGGCCTCAGTTTACTGCTATTCAATTCTTATCTTATTGAATAATTTTCATTTGTGCTTTGATTTGTAATCAGGGGGTCGGGAGTTCGAGTCTCTCCGGGGGCACCATTTTTCCTAGTACATTCAATTCGTTAGAGGCTGTGCGGCGCACGATTTTCGCCGCTCAGTTTACACTTTCCGGCGCGGTTTACAGAATCGTTTGCTGGATGTTCTCCATGGCGCGGAATTACAGCGCCCCGCCAAGACACTTTGGCGACCCCATTCGGCTTAAGCGACGTCCTGGACCTGGACGAGTTGTTCCTCGGGCAGAGGCCGCTGCAGTTCCTTCGCCTCGTCCCATGGCGCGGTCAGCCATGTGTCGATCTCTTCCGGTGTGGTCAGGATGACTGGCATGGCTTTGGGATGGATCGGAGCGACCACCCCGTTCGGCTCGCAGGTCAGAACCGCGAAGATGTCGGCCTCGATCTCGCCTTCCTTCACCTTCCGAACGGAAGTCCACCTGGTCCAGATGCCCGCGAAGACGAACAGCGGCCGGTCGGCCGACACGGCGAACCAGTGCAGCGGCAGTCGCTTGGTCTCCGGATCCCGCACCTTGCCGTATTCCGAAAACTCGGTGGCCGGCACCACGCAGCGGCTCTCGACACCGTGCCAGCGGCGCCAGTGCGGCGAGTCGAGGTTGCGGACATTGGTCACGCCGGCATCGGTCTTCTTGCGCTCGAGGAACTTTGGCGGCGTCGGCATCCCCACAGTGCCCGCACCAGCTCACGCTCGCCGTTGGCGTCGGCGCGCACGATCGGAGCGGCATAGTCCGGATAGACCTTGCCAGGCTCAAGGTCGCCAGCCCGGGAATGCAGCGCCCGGGTAAACTCCCACCTTATTTCAGTTGGGGAAGAGACCGGGTTGGATTGACTAAGTCAAAAAGAAGTCGGTATAGTCTTTGAACTCGACAGCTCGTCCACCCAGCAAAGTGAGAAAAGACATGAAGCGCGAATATTTGAAGCCGACCCTCGTCAAGTCTGCCGTAACCCTGCAGGCGGTCACTGCCCAGGTGGTAATCAGCGGACCAAACGAGAACGCTTAAGCGCTGAGTTAAGCACACACTATTCTAGCGGAAAGCCCCAGCCAGCGACGATCTGGCGGGGGCTTTCTTTTTGCGCCCCTTCGAAGTGATCCCTGCCGCTGCTCGCCGTCGAGAAGAACCGGTTGATCACGCCGCTCGCCATTGCCCAGCGCAACCACCGCCGCCACGGGGCCTGGCCATGAACGCGCACGAGGCCGGCCGTACACCTTTGCCACCGTCACCGGGCGCGCGCTGCTGCTCCACCCGGAGCGGCCGGCGGGCGAGATCGACCTGCATGCCGATGTCGCCGAGGCGCTGGCGCGGATCTGCCGCTCCGCCGGCCACGTTCCGGGCGGCGTCTACTCGGTCGCCCAGCACGCGGTGCTGATGTGCGACGCCGCCATGCAGGAGACGGGCGATGCCTACCTCTCCGCCGCCTGCCTGCTCCACGGCAGACGCGCCGCCGTCCTCGGCGACGCCACGCCTGAGGCGCGGCGCTTCTTCGGAATCTCGGCCAGCACATAGACGTGGCGCGGCTTTGCCGGCGGTTCGGGGACGCGCGCGGTGATGTAGCCGAGCAGTTCGGCCAGGTCGATCTGCCGGCCCGGAACCGGCTCGACGAAGATCACCGGCACCTCGCCCGCATAGGCGTCGGGCATGCCGACGGCGGCGCTCAGCGAGATGTCCGGATGGCTGTTGGCCGCCTCCTCGATCACCGCCGGGTCGATGTTGTGGGCGGAGCGGATGATCAGGTCCTTCTCCCTGCCGGTGAGCACGAGCTGGCCCTGGCGCGTCATGAAGCCGATGTCCCCCGTGCTCATCCATCCCTCGCCGAGGAAGAGACCCTGGCGGTGCTCGGCGCTGAGATATCCCGGAAAGACGTTGGGGCCCCGACAGGAAACCGGACCGATCACTTCGGCGGCGGCGCCCTCGCCCGAGCCGTCGTCGGGGCTCGTCGATCCGATGCGGATGCCGCCGAACGGCGCGCGGTAGCCGACGCTGCCGCGTCGCTTCTCGCCGTGGAAGGGCGTGGTGGCGATGTTGGCGAGTGTTTCCGTCATGCCGTACTGCTCCAGCAGCGGGATGCCGGCGCGCTGCTCGAAGCGAGCTGCCACCGTCGAGGGCAGGATCGCGCCGCCGGTCAGGGCCATGCGCAGGCTGGAGATGTCATGGCCGTCCACCGGCACGTCGGCGATGGCGGCGATGGTGGTGGGCACGCCGCCGGCCATGGTGACCCGGAAGCGTTCCACCATCGCCCAGTAATTGGCGACCACGGCGGGATCGCGGAACCCCGCAGGCGCCGTCAGGATCATGTGGCCCGCGGCGGCCAGAACGCTCAACTGGAAGGTGATGGTGCCGCCGACATGGACCATCGGCATGCCGTTGATGATGACGTCGGTCTCGTCGATAGAAAACATCTGGGCGAAGGACCAGGCGGCGTGGATGTGGTTGCCGTGGGTCTGGGGCACGAGCTTGGGCAGACCGGTGGTGCCGCCGGTGTGCAGGATCGAGGCGATCGTGTCCCGGCCGATGGCGCGCGGGCGCACGAGGCCGGCGCAGAAATGGCCTCCCTCGCCGGAGAAGACCAGCGCGCTCAGCGCCTCGCTGCGGTTGAAGTCCTCGATGGCCTCGGCGGCGGCGCCATACATGGCAGCCGTCATCGCATTGAGCTTCGCGGGCCGCGCAAACCTGATCTCCATGACACCGTCGTCCGACGACACTGCGATTTCCGAAGCCACGCGCACCTCCCCCTGCAAACGGCCTTGATAGAGACTTCCGCGCGCGCCCGCTTGCCCGACAATGCAACCGGCTTTCGTCTGACTGCACAATCATGGCCGAAGGCAGCGGGGACGGGGAAGACCGTCGAGACTGTCATGCCGCACAGCCCGCCGCCAGCATCGGGGCAGCACCCATCCTTCAGGGGCATCCCAAAGCGGTCCGGTCAGTCATTGGCGGGATGCAGCGCTCAACGCTCCCAATCGACATACACCGGCCGTCGTTCGAGCAACGCCGCCACCGGCCGGCCGTCGTCGAGCGCGGTTTCCCTCCACCACGAGCGGTCGGGGACACAGCGGTCGGCGCCGAGCAGCGGATGGGCGCAATGCAGCGCCACCACGCAGAGCAGGCGTTCTTCGCCGAGCCTGCGGCGGAAGGCGAGCACGTGGCCTGCGCGGGCGCCGCGGACCCCGACAGGCTCGTAGCCGCCCCCGGCAAACAGTGCCGGACTGGACCTTCGCCGGTCCAGCAGTTCACGGATCAGCGCCAGCTTGCCGCCGCCGGCAAGCCCCGGCGCGGCCGGTTTCGGATCGTCAAGGATGGCCTTGCGCAAAGCGAAGTCGACCGGCCGCCGGTTGTCGGGATCGACAAGACTGAAATCGGCGAGTTCGCAGCCCTGGTAAAGATCCGGCACGCCCGGCACGGTGCAGCGCAGCGCCGCCTGAACCAGCATGTTGGCGCGTGTCGCGCCCGCGGTCAAAGCGACGAATTCCTCCATGTCGGCGAGGAAATCGCGACCCGTGGCGGGATCGAGCAGATGCCGCACCAGCACGTCGCAACCGCGCTCGTAGACCTCGTCAGGCGCCTGCCAGGAGGAACGGAGCTTCGCCTCGCGCACCGCCTTCTGCTGCCAGCCGAGGACCCGCTCGGCGAAAGCGGACAGGCCTGCCCGGTCGTGTCCGTCCAATGCGGGCGGCCAGGCGCCGAACAGGGTCTGGTAGAGCATGTAGCGGTCGGCCGGGTTGACGGCATGGGCCGCGTCGCCCGCCAGCCCGTCCCAGCGGGTGACCCGCTCGCGCCAGATATCGGGGACCTCGCTCAACACCGCCAGCCGGGCGCGGACATCCTCGCCGCGCTTGTGGTCGTGGGTGGCGGTGGCAAGCATGGCACGCGGAAAATTGCGGGCGCGCGCCGTCATTGCCCGGTGGAATTCGCCCACCGGCATCGAGAATCGCGCCGCATCGAAGCCGACATCGGTGCGCGAGAGGAGCGGGCCGTAGCGGTAGAAGGCGGTGTCCTCCACCGACTTGGCGGCGATCGGCGCCGACAGTTGCTGGATCCGCTGCACCGCCGTCGCCGCAATGCAGGCATCGCCCGGCCCCTCACCCGCCAGCCAGGCAAGCACATGATCGACGACCATCGCCTCTCCGGGAGGCGTGAAGCGGGCGGCACGCTCGCGCACCGTGGCGCGGACCGCGGCATCGCCGGCCGGAGCGCTGTCGCCGGTGCCGTAGGTGCGGTAGACCGGGAACACCCAGAGCATGCGGCGGATGGCCCGGCGCAGCATGGCGCGGGTCAGCCCGGCGGTCTCGTCGCTGCTGGCGGCGAGACCGGCGAAGGCCGCGACGCAGGCCTCGAGCTGGCCGTCGAAGGCCCAGTCGAGCATGTCCTGCCGGGCGGCAATCTCCTCCTGCTGGAATTCGAGCCTGCGTCCGCTGAACTCCCGCCACAGCGCGCCGAGCGGCTTTTCGCCGGCGGGATCGTGCAGCAGGGCGGCAACCTGCTCCATGAAATCATAGCCGCTGGTGCCGTCGACACCCCAGTCGGTGGCAAGCTCCTCACCCGGGCCGAGAATCTTCTCAATCACCAGATAAGCAAGTCCCGGAGGCACATCCTCCGGCCGCTCGATCGCATCGAGCCGTGATCTCAATTGGCGGCAATAGCCCGCCGGATCGGTCAGTCCGTCGACATGGTCGACGCGGACGCCGTCGATCAGGCCCTCCGCATAAAGCCGGAAACAGAGCGCGTGGACCGCCTCGAAAACCTCGCGGTCCTCGACGCGCAGCCCGGCGAGCTCGCTGATGGTGAAGAAGCGGCGCCAGTTGAGCCCGTCGTCGGCCGTCCGCCACCAGTCGAGCCGGTAGTGCTGGCGCGCCAGCAGCGCCGGCAGGTCAAAGTCGTCGCCGGAGGCGCGGGCGACCGCGTGATCCTCGGGCCGGATCGGCAGGCGCTGGTCGCCATAGAGCACCAGCATCGGCTCGCCGCCCGCGCTGTCCACGCCGATGTCGCCCGCCGCCAGCGCCTCGGGCAGCGGCGCGCCGAGCAGCGGCAGCAGCAATCGGCGGCTCCAGTCGATGTCGAAGAATTTGGCGTAGCGGCTCGCCCGGCCATGGCGAAGCACGTCGTTCCACCAGGCGTTCTCGCCGCCGGCCACGCCCATGTGGTTGGGCACGATGTCGATGATCAGGCCCATGTCGTGCCGGCGCAGGACTGCCACGAGGCTGCGCAGGCCCGCCTCGCCGCCGAGTTCCGGGTTGATCCGCGTCGGGTCGACGACGTCGTAGCCATGGGTCGAGCCGCGGCGCGCCGTGGTGACAGGCGAGGCGTAGACATGGCTGACGCCGAGCCGGTCGAGATAGGGGACCAGCGCTTCGGCGTCGGCGAAGGTGAAGTCCTTGTGAAACTGCAGTCGGCAGGTGGCGCGCGGGGTCATCGGGTCTCTTCCTTGCCGGGCAGGACCGTGCCGGGATGGCGCTTACCCGACCGGGCGGGCTGGGGCGGGGGATTGCCCTGACGGGTCCCGGCGAGCCGCGCGATCCGGGCCGCGACCTTCGGCTCCGCCAGCAAGGTCGCGGTTCGGTCCGGCATGCGACGGCGCCAGTTGGGGTGTTCGTCGATGGTGCCGGGCAGATTGGGCTGCTCGACGAGACCCAGCAGGTCCTCCATCGGAATGATCGCCAGGTCGCAGGCGGTCGCGCCGACATGGGCCAGCGCCGCCTCGGTGAAGGCATCCGTCTCCGCCGGCGCCGGTTCGGGCCCGGTCGCCGTGCCGGCCTCCAGGAAACTCCGCCACAGCAGCGTCCGGTCACGGGAACGGGCGGCGCGATCGGCGGCTTCGTCTTCCGCCCGGGAGCTGCGCTGCAGCCGCCAGGTCCAGTCGATGTCGCGCTCCCGCCACCAGCCCGCAACGGTGGGCAGGTCATGGGTGCCGGTCATCGCGGCGGCCTGCCGGCTCCAGTTCCCGGGCGGCGTGAAGCCGCCGTCCTCGTCGCGCTCGAACCAGAGCACCCGCATGCCCAGCATCTCGCGCGCCTCCAGCCGCTCGCGCAGCCCCTCGGGCACAGTGCCCAGATCCTCGCCGATGACAATGGCGCGGGCGCGGTTGGACTCGATGGCGAGGATGCGCAGCATGTCCTCGAGAGGATAGGTCAGATAGGCCCCCTCGCCCGGCGCCTCCCCCTGCGGAACCACCCAGAGGCGGCTCAGACCGAGCGCATGGTCGATGCGGATGCCGCCGGCGTGGTCGAGACCGGCGCGCAGCGTGGCGATGAAGGGATCAAATCCGGTGCGCCGCAGGGCCTGCGGCGAAAAGCCGGTGATGCCCCAGTTCTGGCCGTCGGGGCCGAGAATGTCGGGCGGCGCCCCCACCGACACCCCGGTGAGAAGTTCGTCACGGCGGCTCCAGGCGTGGCTGCCGCCCGGATCCATGCCGACCGCGAGATCGGACACCAGGCCGATGGCCATGCCGGCGCCGGTGGCGGCCTTCTGCGCCGCGTCGAGGCTGATCTTCGCCAGCCATTGGCCGAAGACGAAGAAATCCACCTCGTCGGCGTGGCTTGCCGCGAATTCCGACACCGCCGCTCCCGCCGGGTCGTGAAACTCGGCCGGCCACTGCTGCCAGCCGCTCGCTCCCCGGGCGAAGAAGCGGGCATGCAGGGCGTCGAAGACCGCGTGGCTCTCCAACGCCGCTCCGCTGCGGCGGCGATAGGCGGCCACGGCATCGCGCACGCCCTCGCCACAGGCGGCGAAAGCCGCACGCAACAGCGCCAGCCGCTCGGGAATCGCGGCGCTCCAGTCGATCAGGTCGCCGGTGGCGGCGGATTGCGAGACCGGATGGCCGATCAGGCTCGGGTCGCCGAACAGGATGTTGAGGAAGGACCTGCTCGAAGGCGCATAGGGGCTGAAGCGGCCGGGATCGGCCGGAAACAGCGCATGCGTCGGGCTGATCGCCAGCGCGTCGGCGCCGAAAGCGGCAAAGCTTGCGGCGCTGTCGGCCAATGTGCCGAAATCGCCGAAGTCCAGACGGCGTTCGCCGCGCAAGGCCGGCACCTGCACCGCCAGGCCCCAGAGCCGTCGCCCGGGCGCCGCGTCGGCCACGGAAAAGCAGCGCGACGGCGCCACCGCGAGGCGGATCTCGCGCCCGCCCTGACGCAGCCGGTGATAGCCGGGGACATCGATCGGCGACATCGTCAGGCCGCGCCGGTCCCGGCGCAGCCTGGCCGGCATGGTCTCGCCGCTCTCGAGCACCAGCACCGCCTCGCCCGCCTCGCCGAATGAGGCCGGCAGCAGCACGGGACCGCCGGTGTCGGCGGAGACGAACCGATCTTCCATCTCGGCCGCGCGCAACTGCCGGCGGCTTCGGGCAATGTCGGCGTCCGATTCCGCCGGGAGTCCGAGGGCGGCAAGCACCTTCCGCAGCGCCTCGTCGCCGACCCGTTGCGCCAATCCGGTGGCATCCTGCCAGTCGATCTGCAGGCCGGCTGCCCGGGCAAGCTGGTGCAGCGCCGTCACCGGGCCAGCCTGGCGGCAAAGCTGGCAGGCGCGCCGGCCTCGCCAAGCGAGAAGACAATGACGCCATCGGCGCGAGGAAACGCTACCGGCTCGCCGCCGAGATTGAGGGCGATGGACAGGGTCGAGCCGTCCGCCATCCGCCAGCTGGCCGACACCGCCCCCTCTCCCAGCACCTCCGCGCGGAGCCCGCGCGCGCCCTTGAGACGCGGCACGATGTGGCGGTGGCGCAGCGCGATCAGGTCGCCGTAGAAGCTCAGCCACTGCGCCGCTTGCGGGCCGGGCTGCGGCGCAGAGGCGCGAAATGTGGCGTGGTCGTTCGGATCGGGGATGCGCTCCCGAACCTCGGGATCCGAGAAGGCGGAGAAGCGCGAGAATTCCGCCCGCCGCCCGGTGCGGACCGCATCGGCCAGTTCGTCATGGAAGTCGGTGAAGAAGAGAAACGGGGAATGGCTTCCGGTCTCCTCGCCCATGAACAGCATCGGGATTTGCGGCGACAGGAGCAGCAGCGCCACCGCGGCGCGCAGCCGCGCCGCATCCGTCAGATGCGTGAGCCTCTCGCCCATTGCCCGGTTGCCGATCTGGTCATGGTTCTGCAGAAAGGCGACAAAGCGGGTGGCCTCGAGATGGGCACTGGGCTTGCCGCGCGGGCCGTGGCCCGAATCCTCGCCCTGATAGATGAACCCCTGCTCCAGGCAGCGCGCCAGCATGGCGGTGGGATCGTCGGCGAAGGCGGCGTAGTAGGCCTCGGTCTCGCCGGTCAGGAGCACATGCAGCACATTGTGGAAGTCGTCGTTCCACTGCGCGTCATACTGGCCGGGCAGCAGCCGGTCGGAATCGTTGTGCTCGTTCTCGAGCACCAGATGGATCTGCCTGTCGGGCAGCGCCGCGCGGATTTCGGCCGCCATCAGATCAAGGAATTCGACATTGCCGATGGCATGCACCGCATCGAAGCGCAGACCGTCGAATCGATATTCGTCCAGCCACATCAGCGCATTGTCGATGAAGTAGCGCCTGACCGGTTCGCGCAGAACCGCCACCGCGCCGCCCCACGGCGTGTGCGCGCTGTCATCGAAGAACCCCGCCGCATAGGCGCCGAGATAATTCCCGTCCGGCCCGAAATGGTTGTAAACCACATCGAGCATGACCATCATCCCGAGCCCGTGAGCCCGGTCGATGAGCGCCTTGAGCTCATCGGGCGAGCCGTAGCTCTCGGCCACCGCATAGGGAAGCACCCCGTCATAGCCCCAATTGCGGCTGCCGCCGAAATCGCCGACCGGCATCAGCTCGATGGCCGTGATGCCGAGGGTGAGCCAGTGTTCGAGATGGTGGGCGACGCCCGCGAACCCGCCCAGCGCGCCGACATGCAGTTCGAGGATCACCGCCTCCTCCCAGGGCCGCCCGCGCCAGGCTGTCGAGGTCCAGCGATAGGCCTCCGGGTCGGTGACCACGCTCCAGGCATGGACACCGCCGGACTGCAGCCGCGAGGCAGGATCGGGCACGGCCAGATCGTCATCCAGCCGGAACCGGTAGCAAGTGCCGGGCGGGGCCGCCGTCTCGATCTCGAACCACCCGTCCGCGTCCCGTGCCATCGGCAGGGTCACGTCGTCGACCAGTTCGAGGTCAACATCGTCCCGGTCCGGCGCCCACAGCCGGAACCGGGCCTTGCCATCGACGGTGAGCTGCGGGCCCCACAGCATCTATTCGCTCCTGTCCGTGCCGACGACGAGAAGCACGGACCGGTCGCGGACCTCGATTTCGGCTCCGACCTCCGCTTCGGCGCCGTCGGGATCGGCGCTGTCGATGATCAGCGTCCGGTGCAGGTCCGGTGGCGGCAGCCGGAAGGTCAGCGTGTCGCCCGAGCCGTTCATCAGCAGCGTCACCGTTTCAAGCGCGCCGTCCTCGCGGCGGCGGCATCGGCGCATCACCAGTGCCCTGCCCTCGGTGTTGTTCCAGTCCTCCTGCGACAGATGCTCGCCGCGCTCGTCGAACCAGTCGATGTCGAGCACGCCGGGAGCCACCTCGATCTCGCCATGGAGAAACCGGTCGGCGCGGATCAGCGGATACTTTCTCCGGGCCGCGGTGAGCTTGCCGACGAACTCGGTTAGCTTGCGGCCGTGATCGCTCTCAAGCAGCGTCCAGTCGAACCAGCTGATCTCGTTGTCCTGGCAATAGGCGTTGTTGTTGCCCAGCTGGGTCCGGCCGAATTCGTCGCCGCCCAGCAGCATCGGCGTGCCGAGCGAAGTCATCAGCGTGGTCAGCATCGAACGGGTGACACGATCGCGGACATCCTCGATGGCCGGATCGTCCGACGGTCCCTCGGCCCCCCAGTTGCACGAGTGGTTTTCAGAATGTCCGTCGCGGTTGTCCTCGCCGTTGGCCTCGTTGTGCTTGCCCTCGTAGCTGACAAGGTCGCGCAGCGTCTGGCCGTCATGGGCTGTGAGGAAATTGACGCTGGCCCAGGGCCGGCGCGCCCGGCGGTCGAACAGATCGGCGGAGCCCGCAATGCGGTTGGCGAATTCGGGCCTCAGCCCGCTCTCGCCGCGCCAGAACCTGCGCGTGGCGTCGCGGAACTTGTCGTTCCATTCGGCGAAGCCCGGCGGGTGCTGCCCCAGTTGATAGCCGCCGGGACCGATGTCCCAGGGCTCGGAAATCAGCTTGAGCTGGTTGAGCACGGGATCCTGGCGCAACACGTCGAAGAAGCCTGAGCGCGGGTCGAATCCGTTGTTGCCGTCGCGACCCAGCGTCACCCCGAGGTCGAAGCGAAACCCGTCGACCCGGTAGCTCTCCGCCCAGTGGCGGAGCGAATCGATGACCATCTGCAAGACCCGCGGATGGCTGAGATCAAGCGTGTTGCCCGTGCCTGTGTCATTGACGCAGTAGCGGGAATTGCCTTCGACCAGCCGGTAGTAGCTGGCATTGTCGAGGCCGCGCAGGTTGAAGGTCGGACCCAGTTCACTGCCCTCGGCGGTGTGGTTGTAGACCACGTCGAGGATCACCTCGATGCCGGCGGCGTGCAGGCGGCGGATGGCGATGCGCAACTCGTCACCGCTGTTGGTCGACATGTAGCGGCCTTCCGGCGCGAAGAACGACAGGGTGTTGTAGCCCCAGTAATTGATCAGCCCCGCCTCCTGCAGCCGCCGGTCCTGGACGAAGCTGTGGATCGGCAGCAGTTCAAGCGCGGTGGCGCCGACCCGCTTGAGCTGATCGATCACCTTGGGATGGGACAGCGCCGCATAGGTGCCGCGCTGGCGCTTGGGAACATCCTCGAGCAGTTTGGTGAGCCCCTTGGCGTGGGCCTCGTAGATCACCGTTTCCGCCCACGGAGTCTTCGGGCGGACGTCCTGCGACCAATCAAACGCGCTGGAGGTGACCACTCCCTTGGGCATGGCGGGCGCGCTGTCACGGCGGTCGAAGCTCAGGTCCTGGCGCTTCGAACGCACCGAGTAGGAATGCAGCGCATCGGTCCAGCGCACCTCCCCCGACAGCTGCTTGGCGTAGGGATCAAGCAGCAGCTTGTGAGGGTTGAAGCGGTGGCCGTTCTCCGGCTCGTATCGGCCGTGGGCGCGAAAACCGTAGAGCAGCCCCGGACCGGCATCCGGCAGGTAGCCGTGCCAGACCTCGTCGGTGCATTCCGGCAGTTCGAGGCACATGATCTGCCGTCGGCCGGAGGATTCGAACAGGCACAGTTCGATCTTGTCGGCATTGGCCGAGAAGACGGCGAAATTCACCCCCAGCCCATCGAAGGTGGCGCCGAGCGGATAGGGATAGCCGGGTTCAAGCCGGTCGATGTTTGGGTTCAATTGCGTGATCCTTGATGGCGCAGGAGGATGGCGCCGAGCGGTGGGAGGGTGATATCGGCCGAAAAGGGCTGGCCGTGCATGGGTTGGTCGCCGGCAAAGACGTCGCCGCCGTTGCCGATGTTGGCGCCGCCATAGCGAGCGGCATCGGAATTGAGGATTTCGCTCCAGGTCCCCGGCTGCGGCAACCCGATCCGGTAGGCCTGGTGCGTCTGCGGCGTCATGTTGAGAACGACCGCCACCGGCTTGCCGTCGCCGTAACGGAGGAAGGCGAAGACACTGTTGTCGGAATCATCGGCCACCAGCCAATGGAAGCCGGTGGGATCGGAATCCCGTTGATGCAGCGAAGATTCGGCGACGTAGTGCCGGTTGAGATCGCGCACCAGCGTCTGGATGGCTGCATGTTCCGGCTTGTCGAGCAGGTGCCATGGCAGCGCCTGGTCGTGATTCCACTCGGTTTCCATGCCGAGCTCCGATCCCATGAACAGCAGCTTGCGGCCGGGATGGGTCCACAGCAGTGACAGATAGAGCCGCAGATTGGCGAACTTGCGCCAGCGGTCGCCGGGCATCTTGTTCCACAGGGAGCCCTTGCCGTGGACCACCTCGTCGTGGCTGATCGGCAGGATGTACCGTTCCGAATAGGCGTAGACCATCGGGAACGTCAGCTCGCCCTGGTGCCAGCGGCGGTAGAGCGGGTCGCGCTCGATATAGTTGAGCGTGTCGTGCATCCAGCCCATGTTCCACTTGTAGCTGAAGCCGAGTCCACCCTCGGCGACCGGAGCGGACACGCCGGGCCAGGCGGTGGATTCTTCCGCGATGGTGATCGCACCGGGACAGCGTTCTGCGACTATGGCGTTCATCCGCTTGAGGAAGGCCACCGATTCCAGGTTCTCGCGGCCGCCATACTGATTGGGAACCCACTCGCCGTGCTTGCGGCTGTAGTCGCGGTAGAGCATCGAGGCCACCGCATCGACGCGAAGCCCGTCGACATGAAAGACCTCCAGCCACCAGATCGCCGAGGCAAGCAGGAAGCCCGAGACCTCGCGGCGGCCGAGATTGTAGATCAGTGTGTTCCAGTCCTGGTGGAACCCCTCGCGCGGATCGCCGTGTTCGTAGAGATGGCTGCCGTCGAAATGGGCCAGGCCATGGGCATCGGTCGGGAAATGCGCGGGTACCCAGTCGAGTATGACGCCGATGCCCTCGCGATGGCATGAATCGACGAAGCGCGCAAAATCCTCCGGCCGGCCGAAACGCGCCGATGGGGCGAACTGTGACAGCGGCTGGTAGCCCCACGAGCCGCCGAAGGGATGTTCCATGATCGGCAGCAGCTCGACATGGGTGAATCCCATTTCGGCGACATAGGGAATGAGCCGCTCGGTCAGGGCGCGCCAGTCGAGCGCGCGATCGCCCTCGCCTTCCGGCTTCATCCAGGAGCCTGCATGTACCTCATAGACGGAGATCGGCGCGTCCTCTGCCTGGCGGCGGGCGCGCTCCTCCATCCAGTCGTCGTCGTGCCACTTGTAGTCGGGGCGGACTGCCACCACCGACGCAGTTGCCGGCGGCGCCTCGGTCTGGCGGGCCATCGGATCGGCCTTCTGCAGCATGCTGCCGTCGCGGCCGGCGATCTCGAACTTGTAGCGCGCGCCCGGGCCCAGCCGCGGCACGAAGAGTTCCCAGACGCCGGCTTGGTGACGGAGCCGCATCGGGTGACGACGGCCGTCCCAGGTGTTGAAGTCGCCGACTACGGAAACCCGGCGGGCGTTGGGCGCCCAGACCGAAAAGGCGACGCCCGCAATGCCTTCCATCGTTGTCGGCTGAGCGCCGAAGACCCGGGCGAGGTCGAGGTGCCGGCCTTCGGAAAACAGGTGCAGGTCGAGATCGCCGAGGACGAAGCCGAAGCTGTACGGGTCCTCGGTTTCCTGGATGGCGTCCCCCGGCCAGGTGATGCTGAGGAGATAGGGCCGGTTGTCGGGGATGCTTCCGGTGAAGAAACCCGGTGCCGTCTGCTGCAGTTCTCCCAGGCTTCCCCCCCCGTCGCGTGCCACCAGCGCCACCTTTTCGGCGCCGGGCTGGAAGCTCCGCACCACCCGGCTCTCGCCGGAACCGTGGGCGCCGAGCAGCGCGAAGGGATCATCGAGCCGTCCTTGCAGCAATGCGGCGGCGGCCGCTTCCAGAATGGCGTCATCGGCAATCATTGCACTTCCCCTGCCAGCAGGCGGCGGACGGCCCGCGCCAGGCCGGCGACGGGGACGCCGATCCAGTCCGGGCGGTTGGCCGCTTCATAGATGACTTCGTAGGCCGCCTTCTCGATGATGAAGAGGTCGAGAAGCGGATCGACCTCGGCGACGGCAGCGGGCAAATCACCCGCCTTGTCGCCGGCGGCTTCTGCTTCGGCATCCTGTTCGATGTGTTGGTAGCCGGCCAGAAACGCCCGCTTGGCGGCCACCCGGAAGGCCTCCGCGCCGTCATCGCCCCACGGCTCGACGCCGCCGGGGCGGGTGCGCTCGGCCACGGCTGCGGCATAATCGAAGGACCGCATCATGCCGGCGACGTCGCGCAGCGCCAGATCCCTGCCACGCCGCTCAGTGATCGGCCGCGTGGGCTCACCCTCGAAGTCGATGAACATGACGTCGTTGCCGGTGACGAGCACCTGGCCCAGATGCAGGTCGCCATGGATGCGGGTGCGCTTGCGATCGACAGCGCGGCGCACGACGCTGCCGATGCGGCCGATGAGCTCATCGCGGCGGTCGAAGAGATAACGGGCGGCTTCGGCGGCCGCCTCGTCCAGAGTGGAGCCGCGCAACTGCCCCAGGGCCTTGTCCACCTGGCCCTTGATGCGCCCGCCAAGCTTGTCGGCCTCCTCCAGTGTCACCGCCTCGGGGAAGAAATCCGGATTGTCGCTCGGCAGGGCCAGCACATCGTGCATTTCCGCCAGACGGCGGCCGAGATTGGCGGCGAAGTGCTCGTAGTTCGAGAAGCTCGCCTCGGTGTCGGTGGCAAGCCTGCCGAGGAAGTTCTGCGTCCACTGCCAGCCGTCACCCTGATTGTAGACGAAGGCCTGAACCAGCATCAGCAGCGTTTCCTCTCCGCCGTCCGTGCGCGTGACCGTGCCCAGCATCGGCGGGACATTGGCGTAACCATGGTCGGAGAGATGGCGCACCATCTCCACGTCTGGATGGACGCCCGGGGCCACCTTGCGCAGCAACTTGAGCACGGCCTTTTGGCCCAGCACCATCGTGGAATTGGACTGCTCGGCCGCGAGCCACTCGATCTCGACATCGGGATCGATGTCAAAGCCGGGCATCGCCGAAAATCGGATCTCGCCCTCGCCGCTGGCAACGGTGATGCCGTCGTGCAGGGCGCCCAGCACGGAGCGGGCGAAGGGCGCCAGCGCGAAGCCGTCGGTCAGCAGGCCGACATCGCGTCCGCGGCGCACCCGGGCGATTGCCAGGTTGGAGGCGTAGGGGCCGTTCTGGCCATCGGCCCAGGCAATCCCGAGGGGCAGCGTGTAGATGGCCTCGCCTACCGCTGTGGCGACCCTGATTTCAGCCAGGAGCAGGTCTTCCGCGCCCGGCATCGGCATGGCCCGAATGAGCGAGATCCGCGAGACCTGCTCGTCCTTGCCGCCGAACCAGCGGCGATGAGGAATGTAGCCGGGAAGCACGTCACGCTCCAGCACAGCGCGGTTTGCGGGGTCCGCAATGTCGCCGAGATCGGGACGCAGCACAAAGGTGTGGCGCTCGATCTCGATGCCGGGCGCAGACGAGGCCCACTCCGGCGCGTCAACGCCCTTGGCCAGCTGGAACCAGAGAAAGCCGTAGGGCTGCAGCGTCAGCAGATAGGGAAGCTGGCCGATCTTCGGAAAGGCGGCGCCGCCGGTCAGCTCGACCGGGGTGCGGCCCTCGAAGTCGTGCAGGTCCAGTTCCACCGCCTGCGCTGTGCGGCCGAGATTGGCGACGCAGAGAATGGACTCTCCCTCATACTCCCTCAGATAGGCGAGGATGTGCCTGTTGGGCGGACGCAGGAATGTCTGCGTCCCGCGACCGAAGGCCTGGTGGCCGCGGCGCACCGCCAGCATGCGCTTGACCCAGTTGAGCAGCGAATGCCGGTCCCGCTCCTGCGCCTCGACATTGACCGCCTCGTAGCCGTAAAGCGGATCCTGGATGGTGGGCAGCGTCAGCGAGGCTGGATCGGCCCGCGAGAAGCCGCCATTTCGGTCAGGCGACCACTGCATCGGAGTTCGCACGCCGTCACGGTCGCCGAGGAAGATGTTGTCGCCCATGCCGATCTCGTCGCCGTAATAGAGCACGGGAGTGCCGGGCATGGTCAGGAGCAGCGCGTTCATCAGCTCGATGCGCGCGCGGTCGCGCTCCATCAGCGGGGCGAGCCGGCGGCGGATGCCGAGATTGATGCGGGCGCGCTTGTCGGACGCGTAGGTGTTCCAGAGATAGTCTCGCTCGGCGTCGGTGACCATTTCCAGCGTCAGTTCGTCGTGGTTGCGCAGGAAGATCGCCCATTGTGCATCCTCCGGGATCGACGGTGTCTGGCGCATGATGTCGGTGATCGGGAAGCGATCCTCCTGCGCCACCGCCATGTACATGCGCGGCATCAGCGGGAAGTGGAACGCCATCTGGCATTCGTCGGTCACCGCCGCAACGCCATTTTCGCCACAGGCGGCTCCACCGAAATACTGCTGCGTGTCTTCCGGCCACATATTGGCTTCCGCAAGCAGCATCCGGCCGGGATAGTGCGCGTCCATGTCGGCGCGGATGCGTTTGAGAACGTCATGGGTTTCGGGCAGGTTCTCGTTGGAGGTGCCGTCACGTTCGATCAGATAGGGAACCGCGTCGAGGCGCAGCCCGTCAATGCCGGCGTCGAGCCAGAAATGCATCACCTCCAGCACCCGCTCGAGCACGGCGGGATTGTCGAAATTCAGGTCTGGCTGGTGCGAGTAGAAACGGTGCCAGAAATAGGCGCCCGCCTCCTCGTCCCAGGTCCAGTTCGATTTTTCGGTGTCGAGAAAGATGATGCGGGTGCCGGAATAGAGCTTGTCGTCGTCTGACCAGACATAGAAGTCCCGCTCGGGGCTGCCGGCGGGCGCCTTGCGGGCGGCCTGGAACCAGGGATGCTGGTCGCTGGTGTGGTTGATGACCAGTTCGGTGATGACCCGGATGTTGCGCGCGTGCGCCGCCTCGATGAAGGCGCGGGCCTCTTCCATGGTGCCGTAGTCGGGACTGACGGCGCAGTATTCGGCGATGTCGTAGCCGTCGTCGCGGCGCGGCGAAGGATAGAACGGCAGCAGCCAGATGGCGGTGACGCCAAGCTCGGCGACATAATCGAGCTTCTGCATGAGACCGGCGAAGTCGCCGATGCCGTCATTGTTGGAATCGAAGAACGACTTGACGTGCACCTGGTAGATGATGGCGTCCTTGTACCAAAGCGGATCGTTCATGTCGGTGACGATGGCCGGTGCGATGAGTGATGGGGATGGCTGGTTCATGCGAGTCCTCCCGGCGCGCTGAGGCGCCATATCCGGTATGGAAGATCCGGGGTGATGCGGATCCACTGGGTCTTGCCGTGCCAGTCAAAGCGGTAGCCGAGCGCCAGATCCTCCACCGCGATGGTGGCGGTATCGGACAGGCCGAACTCCCACAGCGGCACCTCGAAATGGGTTTCCTGGGCGTGGTGCGGATCGAGACTGACCATCACCATGATCATCTCGTCACCATCCGGGGACGGCTTGCCGTACCAGATCATGTTGTCGTTGTGGGCGAGGTGGAAGCGGGTGTTGAGATGGGTCTGAAGCGCCGGGTGATCGCGACGCAGCCGGTTGAGCAGCGTGATGTCGGCGATGATGTTGCCCGGCCGGGCGAGATCGCGGGGCCGGATCTCGTATTTCTCCGAATCCAGATACTCCTCCCGGCCCGGCAGGGCGGCGGCCTCGCAGAGTTCGAAGCCTGAATAGACGCCGAACAGGCCCGACAGCGTCGCCGCCAGCACCGCACGGATCTGGAAGCCGGGACGGCCGGAATTCTGCAGGAACACCGGGTTGATATCCGGCGTGTTGACGAAGAAATGCGGACGGTAGAATTCCCTCGGCTCGGTCGTGGTCAATTCGGTGATGTAGTCGATGAGTTCATGCTTGCCGTCGCGCCAGGTGAAGTAGGTGTAGCTCTGGGAAAAGCCGACCTTGGCCAGGCGATACATCATCGTCGGACGGGTGAAGGCTTCGGCGAGGAAGATCGCGTCAGGATGTTCTCGTCGGACGTCGGCGATCATCCACTCCCAGAACGGCAGCGGCTTGGTGTGCGGGTTGTCGACGCGGAAGGTCTTGACGCCATGGGCAATCCACAACAGCACCACGTCGCGCAGCGCCAGCCAGAGGTCAGGGACGGCGTCGGGGCCGTAGAAATCGAGATTGACGATGTCCTGGTACTTCTTCGGCGGGTTCTCGGCGTACTTCATCGAGCCGTCCGGCCGCCAGGAGAACCAACCCGGATGCTCGCCGAGCCATGGATGGTCGGGCGAGGCCTGGATGGCGAAGTCGAGTGCGATCTCCAGCCCGTGTGCGCGGGCCGCCTCGACGAGGGCGTCGAAATCCTCGAAGCTGCCGAGCTCGGGGTGGATGGCGTCGTGGCCGCCATCGGGGCTGCCGATCGCATAGGGGCTGCCGACATCGTGCGGCTCGGGCGTCAGCGTGTTGTTCGGCCCCTTGCGGTTGGTCTGGCCGATCGGGTGGATCGGAGGGAAATAGAGCGTGTCGAAGCCCATGTCGCGGATGCGGGCGAGATGCGGAATGACGTCGGAGAGCGTCCCGTGCTGCGATTTGTCGGCGGTCATCGAGCGCGGAAACAGCTCGTACCAGCTCGAGAACCGTGCGGCGAGCCGCTCGGCATCGACGCGCTGCGGCCCGGAGACGATGCGGAACGGCCGGTCGTCGGCCGCATCCATCAGCGCGGCCAGCTCTTCGTCGAGCAGGATCGCCGCGCTGTCAGCGGGCGACGCGGCGGCGTCGAGACGCACGAGAACAGCGTCCAATCCGTCCCCGGCCGCTCCCCTTGCCCGCGCTGCGGCCATTTCGATGAGCGCTCGTCCGTCGGCGTGATCCACCGGCTGGGCAACCCCCGCATCAAGCTTCTTGACGAAATCGCGGCGGAAGCCGCCGAACCGATCGAGCCAGGCCTCGATGACGAACTCATGGGGACCGAGACGTTCGAGAGAAAACTCGCCGCCCCACAGATCATTCTTGCCCACTGCGCGCATGCGCATCGTCTGCCAGTCCTGGCCGTCGAGGCTGCGCCAGCGCAATTCCGCCGCAAGCTGCTCGTGGCCATCGGCGAACACGGCGGCGCTGACCGCGACGGTGTCGCCGACCACCCGCTTGACGGCGAAATCGCCGCCTTCCACGCGTGGCGAGACGGCTTCAATGACCAGCCTTGGAGCGGCAGCGCAGCCGGTGGTGATTTCCACTTCCGGCTCGCGCGGGGCCGCGGCAATGATCGGCATGGCCGGTGCAAGCTCGATCAGCCGCACTTCACCAGGCGCAAGCGGCGACAGATCTGCGTCGCCCAGGTCGAGCGGCGTTCCACTGCGCTGAATGATCGGTCCGTTCTCCGGCGCGGCCGCTTCTGCCGGGCCGGCATTCACCAGCACCAGCAAAGCCCCACGGGCCGCGCGCGCATCTCCCTTCCGGGTGCGCGACAGCATCACCAGATGACCGGCGCTCCCTGCCAGACGCCGTACCGTTCCGTCGTAGGGAGCGGCCTGCCGGGAAAGCGCTATCGCCTTGGCAGCCCGGGCGAAATCAGCTGGGCCCCCGGCAAGCAGGGTTTCGGGGACGATAAGGCCGGAGGCCAGCGCCGCAGCCGCGCGCATGAGCATGTCGAGACCACCGGCATCCTGCGCGGGGAATGCCTGCTCCGCGTCGATTTCGGCCAGCACCGGCGCGCTGTCCGCCAAAGCAAGCGCTCCGAACGCCTGTCCGCTCCGGAGGTCGGACCCGCCCAACCGCGACACCAGACAATCTATTCCAGCGGCTGCCAATGCCGCGGCAGACCCCCGTCCCGCCGTGGGGGCAGCAAGTGTCTGCACATCGTTGCGGGCCAGTTCGGCAGCGATCAGCGACAGCACGCGGCCACCCAGGCGTTCCGGGTTGAGAAGGCGGAAGCCGCCAATTCCTGCGGCCGTAAACGCGGCGAGCCGCTCGGCGATCGAAGGCGCGAGCAGGTCGACCGCGTCGGGATGGGTGAGCCTGGCGATCGCCTCTCCCGCCGGCGGCATGGGCTTGCGTGGATCGACAGGCCCATCGGCCTGCCCGGAGCGACGGACGGAAAAAAGCCTGGGGTGATCCCGAACCAGCGGATGGTCGAGAGGAAACCGTGTGACATCGATGTCGATGAGGGAATTCAGCTGCGCAGCCCTAGCCGCGTCAACGAGAGGCGCGGGGTCCGGCGAACCGGCGCCAAAGAGCGGCCAGTCGCCCTGCCACAACACGCCGTCGAAGCCGGCGGACGTTGCGCGTCCGAGTGTTTCGACCGCGCCCGGACCGGGAAGGCCGGACTCTGTCCGAATGCGCAGGATTTGGGCGGAAGCGAATGGCAACTGAGCTTTCTCCTCGGCGGGGGTTGTGATGTTTCAACAGAAAAGCGCGACAATCGTTCCGCATTTTCTGGACCTGAAGCTCTGTTGGGGCTCCCGCCCGCCATGCTCGCGCTTCGGGTCAGGGAGCGGCTGGCCAGCATGGCGCCGCATGGCAAAGCACAGGGGTGCTGCAGGCGGAAGCGAGCTTCCGCCGTTCAGTTTTCGGCAGTCGGTGGCGATGAATGTGGCGATGAATGAAGGATCGCCGGCACCCAGATGCAGCTCAGGACGGATTGCGCTTCCTGCTGCTCGCCGGCTTCTCGCCCAACACTGCGGCATCCCGGTCCAGGGGGGAAACGTCTTCGGCAGGCGCGCTCTGATTCTTGCCCCTGGAGGGAGAGCGCGGCTTTGCGGCACCAGTCCCGGCATCGTCCTCAGCCGGTCGGGCCGCGGTCTTTCCGCCGGAGCGCTTCGCCTTTCCGCCGACGGTCGCTGCGGTCGGACGGCTTTCATCTTCCAGTTTCTGGAGTTCGGTGCGCGCCTGCTCCCAGTGATCCGCCTCGCGGCCTTCCGGACGGCCTTCCGCCTCCCAGATCTGATGGGCTCTCTCTCGAATGCTCTTGTCGCGGTCGATCATGACGGGCTCCTTTTTTGGATACAGCGACAATTCGCCGGGGCGCAGAAAGATCCCACGGGCGTGCAGTTTTTTCTGTCGCAACCGGAAACTTCCGCCCGCTGTGCCGCAGGCCCATCCGTCTTCCGCTGCCCGATCCGTCCACACTGCCGGTTCACATCGCAGAATCCGGAAAGGCTGATTTAGCTCGCGCCAAAATGCAGGCGGCGCCGGAACCAATCTCCGGTTTGTTGGTTTTCGAAAAAGCGATGCAACGCGGTGGAGGAGAACCCGGATGGGCCAGCATTTTTGTGATTTTGTTCCGCAGTCGGACGGCTGGGCGGTGCTGATGGACGGACGCTGGACGGCGTCCTATCCGAGCCTGCAACTGGCGGTCAACGCCGTCGCCGCCGAAAGAGAACGCAAGGGTGCGGCGGGAAGCCGGCTGGTGATGCGGCGGCTCGATGCCGACGGCAATCTGCGCCAGTTGGCTGCTGTCCGGCAAGGCAGCGCCGCGCGCGACCTGCAAACGCCGAGCGTCTAATGCATGCCGCCCGGAAGTTTGAAGCGGTTTCGGGATCACGACATGCAAAATCAATGAGCTAAGGCACGGTGCGTCCGTCCGGACGCACGATCCGCGTTCTATCTCTTTGAAACGTCTATATCTTTTGAAACTGAAGCATCTCAGAAATCCAGAGCGTCTCATCCGCGGTCGGGCGATCCCGCCTGATCGCCCGGTGCTGGAGCGCGAACCACACGGTCCGTGGGGAATGGCCTTCCGACATTCCGTGCGCGTTGCGTTCGTGTCCCGCGAAAAGCCGCCCTGGCGGGACCATCCCGGCCGGTGCGCCGCAGTCGGACGGGCGGCGCCCGATCGGCCGGAGCAGAGAACGGCACCACTCCCGACTCCGGCCATCTGTTCTGAGAACCGCATGGATCCAGCAGTCTAATCGACGCGGACCCGCGCCATCCCGGCGCTCCCCGGCCAGGTCGCGAAGGGACTCCTACACTCAGTGCGTGTTCGACAGCTGGGTGCCCTCGCCCATCCGCGCCTGCTCCCTCAAGGCTCCGATCGCCATATCGAGGTAGTAGGCCGGGAGCGAGGCACCCAGGTCACTCGCGGTCTGCTTGGCATAGGTCATCATATTGGCAAGTGCTGCCAATTCCTTCGTGTCGGTGTCCCAACTCGCTTCCATTTCGATCTCGGCTGCATTTTTCATCGGCTCAATCCCCACCGTACTGTATGACACAAATTACCTTGCACTGCAGACTACCAAGCAGGAGGGGTAAAATCGCGTGACGCAAGCGTGACACACCCTCCGGGTGCATTCATGAGGGTGCGCTCCATTATTCAGACCGGAATGCGGCGGCCCAGATCGTTGTGGCCTGAAACCGCCATTGAGCCGGCGGGCAGGCTCGGCAGTCGTCGAGGGCCTGAAGCCTTGCCAGCAGCTCCATGGCATCCGCCCGCTTCTGATCGACGTACCGCGTGCCGAGCAAACCGCGGATTTGCGCGCGGCGGCCGGCGGCCAGGCCCATGGCAACAGCCGCAATCGCATCCAGGGTCCGATCCTTGAAGAACGTCACGGCAGCCGCCTTCTCGATGGCGGCAAATTCGGCCCGCGATATCGACCGGTCTGCCAGAAGCCCCGCCAAAGTTGCGTGGACATTGACCAGCGGCACCGTCAGCGCCGCGTAGCCCAGCTCGCCCGGAGCGTGCAGTTGCGCGATATCCGCATCGTCCTCGATGCCTCCCGATGCGAACCGCCGGTAGATGCTGCCGACGCCGATCATTCCGAACCGGTCGCATTCTGCCGCACGCAGGGCACCCATGCTCGAGGAGCCGAGAACCTGGACGCCCAGGGAAAGGGCGAAAAGAATCTCCTTGTGCCAGACCGGCGCGACATATTCGAAAACTCCATCGACCAGGCCTATGGCGGTGGCGCCTTCCCGAACCGCGGCATGAATGTCGCCCTGCCGGGCCGGAGGCCTGACGGCCATGGCCGGTCCCGCCATCTCGGCGGCGCCGGACAAGGTCGGGCCGACGAAGAGGACCTTCATGAGGTCATCAGCGAACTGGAGAGCGCGCGCGCGCCAAATCGGCGTTTTCTCTCGCCGTCCGGATTCTCCAGATCCGGAGCGAACACCTTGACGACAGCGAACGGCAGGCTTTCGGCACTCAGCCGGACGGCGACGACAGTGTCGATGCCGGCCCGCTCCAGGTCCAGCAGAACCTGGTCGAGGAGGGTCTTCGGATCGCCGGACAGGGGCCCAGACCGATCCGGCGCCGGCCGCGGGTCGGCGCGAAAGCAATCCTGCAACTCCTGCGGCAGCGGTCGGGCAAAGGTCTCGGGGAAGACGTCGTCCCGGGCACCGCTGATGTAGGTCAGGCGCGATTGCGCGGCCTCGGTGACGGCACGGATCATCGCCCGGGTGGCGCTTGGGTGGCACCCCTGCCCGCTCGTGACGTCGACAAAGCGCGGGGTCCGCAGTGCCAGGATGTCCGACGGCGCCAACAGCACCACAAAACAGGGAACCCCGATGTCGCTGGTGACATCAAAGGCCCGGACCGCCAGCCCGGCGAGCTCGATCCTGTCGAGCAGGTCATCGAGAACCGGGTCGTTGAACGATCGGGGCGTGACGCATTTGGTCATCCGCGTGCCGAACGAGGCCATGCGCCAAAGCACGTCGGCGTCCCGCTCGATCCTCTCGAGAAGCCCGTGCAATGCGGCTTCCTCGAAATGGTTGCCGGACGCCAGGCCATCGGAAGTCTGCCAGAACCGGTTGCCGCGGATGCTCCGGTCCAGCGTGGCCGCGCCGAGGGGAACGAAAACCCCACCGCCCGCGAACAGGTCGACACCCTCGATCCAGTCGATGGCTTCGTCCGGATCTATATCCGGCTGTCCGGCTGCGATCAGCGACGGCAGGCAGAGCGCCCGTTTTCCGCACGCGGCCAGTTCCGCCGGAGTTGCCGTGACGGCGGTCACCTGCGGGGCGCAGGCAACGGCACGCTCGAGGGCCTCCATTGCCGCCGACACCTTGGCGTCCAGGTCCGTGATGCCCTTGCCCTGGTTGATCACAATCGATCGGGAGTTGGGCGCAACCGCGTTCCACACCGGGATGCCGATCCGGTCGAGACCCGTCAGTCGCGACAGCCGGGTGACGCCAAAGCTGTCGAGATGGGGTGTCACGCGCCGCAACGTCTCGTCGGGCGCGCAGATACGGTCCGTATAGTCCATCTGCAATCACCAGAGTTGGCTGCGCGGGAAGCGGGCGGCGGACTCTTGATCCGCCGCCGTTTGTCGCCCTGTCTCAGCTGTCCATGAAGCCGGAAAACGCAGCACCGGCAATGTCGACGGACAGGGCCAGGTTCACCCCCTTGACGACGGTCGCGCCGCCCCGGCGCAATTCATCGGCGGTCGCGAGTGCGCTGCCGGCCTCGACTTCGAGCGGCGCCACGGTCCCGGCATCCAGATCGGCAATCCACAGTCCGGCTTCCCCGGGCAGTCCAAACACAACGTTCTTGGCCATTGAAACATTCCTTCCTCAAGAGTTCACTCATATCCTGCCATCAGCAGCCCTTCGTG
This sequence comes from Hoeflea marina, assembly GCF_003182275.1. Classification (GTDB taxonomy): domain Bacteria; phylum Pseudomonadota; class Alphaproteobacteria; order Rhizobiales; family Rhizobiaceae; genus Hoeflea; species Hoeflea marina. Next base: position 250,187 of record NZ_QGTR01000001.1, on the reverse strand, counting down.
ATAGTGGGTCTTCTGCCATTCCTCCCTGAAGGGCACCATCAGAAGCCACTTATCAAGATCAAAATCCGGATGAGTTTCCAGGGTTTTGCGAACAAACTGGCGTGCCTTGCCGCGATTGCCGAGCATCGCCCAGCTGGCCGCCGCCAGCCTGTCCGCGGGGGTCCGGTCCTTCATCCTCTGGATGAAGGATAGGGCCTGCTCGTAGTCGCCGATCGAATAGCTCGCTCCAGCCGCTGTCCAGAAATAGTCGTCGGGACACAGCGGATTGAGCTCCATGCCGCGCATGATCTTTGCCAGGCCTTCCTCGGGCCTCGAGGCCTGGACCAGCGTATCGGCATAGCTGGCGATCACATTGGCGAACTGCGGACTGAGTGCCTCCGCCTTGTCCAGCGCCTCGAGGCTGCCGTCAAAGTCCCGCCGGTAGAGACGGATGACGCCCAGTTCGCGATGACCTGCAGCCGAGGTCTCGTCGATCTCGATCGCCTGGCAGGCGCGCTGCTCGGCAATCCTGAGCAACTCGCTGTCGCCGCGCGCTGTCAGGAGCCATTCCATGAAATAGGTGCGCGCCAGGCTGCTCATGGCCGCTGCCATCTGGCCGTTGATGCTGAGCGCTTCCCGGAACAGCTTCCGGGACCGGCGAACCTCCGGAAGACTGATGAATTTCGAAAAGCGCGTCCCGAGAAGATAGGTTCGGTAGGCCTTCGGGTCACCTTCCATGTTCCACCGCACAGTCTCGTTGCGGCTGACCTCACGGCCCACCGCGCGGGAGATGGCATTTGCAATCTCCATGCGGCAACTGAGCAGGCCCGCCTTCCGCAGGTCAAACCGGTCGGCCCAAATGACCTCGTCGCTGCCGAAATAGACAAGCTGCGCGAAAATCGAATGCCCTCCGGCTTCCGACGTCAGCCTCGTATCGAGGATGTAGTTGATTGCGTGCTTGTTGAAGGTGGCGGCCTTGTCCGACTGCAGGCTGATCTGCTGGGAGGTGTAGGGAGCCACCACCGAGACAGCCCTGGACGAACAGAATGCGATGGTGATGTCCTCGATCAGCGCACCGCCGACCGCATTGCACTCTCCCGACCCTGAGGGCGGCGGCGGCAGGAGCACCAGCCTGGGAAGGCCGGCGCCCTCGGGGGACGGATTGCCATCGGCTTGCAAGGCAGACCCCCGCGCGGCGCCCCCCGCAAAGACAAGGGGCGCGCCGGCAACCACAATGTCCGCCGACCTCGTGGCAGGCGCACCGGCGCCCGCCACAGCCGGAGCGGATACGGACTGACCCTTGGCGGCGCGTGCGCCTTCCAGGGCATTGCGGACGAAGGCATCCAGCGGCCGTCGCTCGAGCAGCAGCAGGGCGACATGCTTGATGGTCCCGAAGTCGGTGGGCGATTTCGCCCGCGGCGCCACCTCGGCAAACACTTCGCGCAGCCGATCGAGAAAATACTCGCGCCGCTCCAGCAGCCATGTGTCGAAGAGGCCGCTGTCAACCTGCAGCCAGCCGAGGAACTCGACGCCGATCTTCTGAGCCATCTCGCGCAGCCGTGCAATCGACTGGCCGTCGGGCCTGTCATCAAACAGCCTGAAATCGACCGCCAGATGCTCTCCGGCGAGCTTGACCTCGGTTGCGGTGAACCGGAAGATCTCGATGCCGATCTGTTGCTGGCGCTCGCGGATGCGGGAGATCAGTTTGCGCAGGTTGACCAGCGCTCCCGCCTTGTCGTTGTCTCCCCACAGGAAGCAGGCCATCGCCTGCCTTGTCTCGCTGCGCTGCCTGCTGGCGAGCAGAAAGCATGCCGCCAGCAAGGCCTTTTCCGGGAAGGCGATCTCCTCGCCCGTCGCATCTTCCAGACGCAATCGACCGAATGTCTGGAGTATCAAGGTCATCCAACCTCCGGCTGATCGAGTGACGAGCGCAGCGGATCGCTGGCTGCCGGCCTGTTACAAGCTGTGCAGCGTGCCGACGGCGTCTCCAGCCGTCTCCATTGCGAATTCCCTGACTTCCGGCTCGGCCACAGCTTTGGCCAGAGCCACAATCTGCTGGCGCGTGCGGGCGCTCTTGATCTTGACGAAGGCGCGGTTGAGCGCCATCCCCTCCGGGGAAGATATGAACTGCGTGACCATGTCGGTTTCCGAATCCCGCTCCGGCTCAAGTCCCCTTGCGTCCTGGCCAGGAATCGCCTCGAAGAAGAATGCCGGCGTGACACCAAAATAGTCCGAGATCATCATCAGCCGGCTGGCGCTGATCCGGTTGGTGCCTCTTTCGTATTTCTGAACCTGCTGGAATGTCACGCCAAGGTGTTCGGCAAGCTGGGTCTGGCTGACCTTCCTCAGCCGCCGCTGGAGCTTGACACGCCCGCCCACTGCCACGTCGATAGGGTCCGGGCCAGAGCTCTTCATGCAATCCTCCATCAGCGTGTCTTGGTGTTTGCCGTCATTTAAAGTGCCTTAAACTTGCTGTTCGCGCAATGCCAGGCTTTTACTGTTTCACATGGAAATACATGACCGGACCACCCGAAATCACCGAATCCGCCCCCGATATTGCGAGGGTAATCTTGGTCCGACCAGACGGGCCGTTCCGCGGCGCGCCGCCCGGCGCCGGTCCGCCCCGGGCGATTCGGGCCTTCGTCCGACGTCATCGGGCGGCACACGGAACGCCTCGCGTTTCCTCGATGGCCCTCGCCTGAACCAACGCGCAGGACCGGCGTCCCATCAGTCGGCATCGGCGCGCCGTCCGGTCAAGACCGTTCCTCGCGCAGCCATTGCCGGAACGCCTCGGCATAATCGGGGTGCCAGCGCGACAGCGGCGGCCGGTTTTCGGCGATGTCGCCGGCAGCCCAGATGATCCGTCTGGCGTCCGTGGCCCTGTCGACCTCGTTGTCCGGGCAGAGAATGTAGAAGTCATCGGTCTCCAGAGATCTGAACAGGAACTCCACCGTCTGTTCCGGCGTCCAGGCACCCGCCGGCTTTTCCGTGCGTCCGCGCGCCGTCAGCGGCGTGAAGACGAATCCGGGGATGAACAGCCGGGCCTCTACCCGGCAACCGGGGAGATTGCGAAGCGCATGTTGCAGCGCCTCGGTGAAGACCCTGACGCCAGCCTTGGAGACATTGTAGGCCGGATCGCCCGGCGGCGTGGTGATGCCCTGCTTGGAGCCGGTGTTGACGATCAGGCCGGGCTGGCCGCCGGCAGTCATCAGCGGCGCGAAGATCTGGCTGGAGCGGATGACGCCGCCCATATTCACGTCGAGAATCCGGTCCCAGGTCCCCTCCTCGTCGAAGATCGAGCTGCCCGGTTGCATGCCGGCATTGTTCATCAGCACGTTGACCGGTCCGAAACGCTCCGCCACCTGATCGGCAAGCGCCCGCAACTGGGCGCGCTCACCGACATCGGCAACAACCGCCATCACTTCGCCGGCCGCGGCGCCATCATCGATCAGCACCTTCCGGGCGGCCTCGATGCCGTCTCCCGCAAGATCGGCGATGCAGACGCGCAAGCCAAGGCCGATCAGGTGGCGGGCGGCCGCCAGTCCGATGCCGGACGCGCCGCCGGTGACAACGGCGACGCCGCCGGTCTTCAAAGCCTGGTGCATGAAACTCCCCCGATGAATGGACGGCCGCAGGGTGACATATCAGGCCCTCGCGCGTCCAGCGCGCAGAACCGCCATCCGGCGGTCATCGAGACGGCTCTCGGCGCGTCGTCCCGAATGAGCAGGCCGGCGCCAGGGCGGCGCCGGCCGATGCGGCAAGGTCCGTCGAGCGCCGAGCGCAGCCCTGTTCCGAGGGCCGGCGCCGACACCTGGAAGATCATGGTCGCCGCCCTGCGGCTGCCGTGATCTCCTGTCAGTCAACGCTTCCGCTGGCGCCCATGCCGGCACCGATGCCGACCCCGCCGCCGATGGAGCCGTTGGCGGCATTGGAAACCGCGCCTGCCATGGAATTGGCGGTCTCCGAAAGGCTGTCGCCAAAGCCGTGGCCGAAGCCGCCGGCGGTACCGGTTCCCACGGAACTGGCCGAACTCATGCCGTTGCCGAAGCCGATGCCGGACGAGGTTCCGGGTGCCGTGGTGGCGGCGACGCCGACGCCCTGATTGACCGACACCCCCTGGTTGACGCTGACGGTATGGCCACCCGCCGAAATCGTGCCGCTGAGCGCGACGGAGCCGGACAGGCTGACATGGCTGCCGGGAATCCCCTGCGGCGTCGGGTTGCCCGGATTGTTCGGATTGCCGGGTCCCGACGGTGTCCGGGAGGCGGTGGTCGCGGCATAGGCGCTGCACTCGTCATATGCGCTCATGCGCATGCTGGCGCCGAGGGTCGTGCATCCGGCCCGCCGGACGATGACCGGCCCGCCTGTCGAAGCGGCTGTCCTGGATTTGGCGCCGACCGACGCGGCGACCCTGGGCGGCGCCGTCCCGACACGGGCGGCCGGTGCCTTGGCCTGAGCCTTGACGAAGACGGTGCCACCGGCCACGGGCGCGAAGACCATTCCGCCGTTGACCGAGCTTTCTGTGTGAATGCGCGCAGCGCGCGCCTTGGTCTCCGCCTTCTTCAGCGCGCAGGCCTTGCCGCAGGATGCGGCTCCGGCCTGCTGCGGATCCAGCACACCGGCATTTGGCGCAAACAGCAGTGCCGAGAGGGCGACGGCCATGAGGGGCACCGTCCGGGCACCCCTGCCTGATTTCTTGTCGATACGGGGCGAGAAGGGAACAGTCATGTCAAACTCCATAAGCACGCATAACCAACAGGTTCGGCCTTGTTAAGAACTGCGGGGATTCCGGTCGCCGCAAGCGGCGACCGGATAGCAAGCGGTGCAATCAGTTCGTTGCACCGACACCGCCACCGACACCGCCGGCGGCCGAACCGGCAGCACCGCCGGGGCCGGCTGCGGCCGAAGCCGTGCCGCCGCCGTAGCCGCCACCGACCGAGGTGCCGCCGGCGCCGGAATTGGCCGCGCCGCCGACGCCGCCGGAGGTACCGGTCGCAGCGCCTGCCGCGTTGCCCACCGAAGCGCTCCCGGCACCGGAGATGCCGCCGGCGCCTGCGACCGAACCGACACCGTTGGCGATGCCGAGGCCGGCACCGAGCGAGCCGCCCACGCCGACTGCAACTGCGGTACCGGCCGTGCCGGCATTGGAAGTGTTGCTGGACGTCGCCGTGGCAGCCGAGGACGGAACACCGACGGTCGAGGCTGCGGCAGTTCCGGTGGCGAGATTGGTGGAGTCAGCCACCGCGGTCCCGGCTCCGGCCGCGACAAAAGCCAGGCCCCCGCCGATGCCACCGCCGATGGACAGTGTCGCGGCACCGGCCATGCTGGCTCCGGCAAGCAACACACCGAATGTCATTGCAACAGTCTTGATACGCATTTGAACTCTCCTTTATGATGCGAACACCTGTTCGCTGTTTACTCGCATTACGACTTGCCTTCTTGCAGCGCACACAGGTCCCCGTCACGGCAACCCGTATTGCCGTGCGCTGTAAGCTCTTCAATTGCGGTCACAGTTGTCCTGTCCCGGCAGCCAGCCGGCTGCCGCGGAGTTCACTCCCAGACAGTCATTTTCTTATTTGATGCGCAAAGTCCGGCGGAACTTGAAGGTCCCATCCACGTTCTTCGACTGAATCTGGTACTTCACCAAGGTTGATCCCTTGGCTTTCTTGTCAGCCTTGAAGACAACCTTGTAGCCGCGGACAGTACGTCCTGCGCATTCCCGGCTTTGACTCGCCGGAATCTTGAAACTTGACTTGTAGAGATAGACCTGCCCCATCTTCGGCTTCGAGGCCTGCACCGAGACCTGTACAGATCGGCACTTCGCATCCCAGGCGAAGACATTCTGAAGTCCCGCCCGGTTTCCTGCCTTCATTGTTATTGTGGGGTGATGATACGTCTTGGATGCGGCCGCCGCCTGTGCTGCAGGGATGACCACCAGCAGGCCAATGGCAAATGCAAGCTTCTTGAACATGATGCAACTCCTTACGCTGAACACGAAATAATTATTCTCTACTTGTCAATACCTGTCAAGCAAGAGTTAACAGTTTATTAACTATTGATATTCAACGATTTAGAATAAGTATTTAAAATTTGAACTGATTTCGAGGCTGAAATCGCCCCCGCTCCACGCGGTCGCGACCCCCTCGAGTTGGAGCCTCGCCGGCATCGAATCGAAGGTCACATCCAGACCGCTGCCCAGGGAAATTCCCGATCCGAAGCTATTTCGACTGTATAGAACGGATTTACTTCCATCCATTCCGACCAACGCGCTCGCGTCATGTCCCGCGATCACGAGCGCGCCGGAAAACGAGACCAGCAGGCTGCCGGCATCGAATGCTTCCGGCTGCAGTGCCACCGACAGGCCGGCACTGACGTCATAGGCGTAACTGCCGCCGACCTCGAACAGAGCCGGCGTCTGCACACCCTGTTCCTGCGCATCGAAGGCGCCGCCATAGGCGGCATGCGCCTGCAGGAACGGGCTGATCTCCGTTTCCGCGATCATCACCGGCCCGGTCAGCCTCAAGCCGGCAAAAGTCATCCACCCGGAATAGTCCGCCTCGGCCGCCTCGACGCCGGATACGACGCGGTTGTTGAGCACATGGCGGTCGCTGTCACCCGAGAGATAGCCGATGCCGCCAAGAAACTCATATTCCATTCCGGTGTCAGTTTCGCCTGCATAGCGCGCGCCGGCAAAGACCGATGAGGTCAGCGACCGCGACCCGCCGCCTTCGATCCGCACCTGCTCTACACCGATGAAGAAGCTCGCCGCCCCACCGGCACAGCTGTCGGGCGCAAATTCGGTGATGAGGCCGTAGGAACGGGTGAGCGCGGGAGCGCGGTCGCCATCACCGTCAAAATCGCCGTAGGAGCCGCTCGCCCTCCCCGACAGCACGGCCTCGCCGCAATCGCCCTGCGCCGGTTCGCCGCTGTCCCCGCCAGTGCCGCCTGACGCCAGCCGGGCAGCGAGAAGACCGGACTGCGAAGCTGCCCCGGTCAGATAGCCGGGATCGACGATGACAACATTGTTGGGGTCCGGCCGCACGACCTGCACGCCGGTCATGGCTTCCACGCTCTCCGGCGGAGCCGTTTCGAACAGGAAATCCAGGTTCGTCCCAGGCAGGGCGACGAAGCGATCATCGCCCGCGCCGAGCTCGATGGTGCCGACTATGATCCCGTTTGCAGCAACCGCCAGTTCGTCTTCGAAACCGCCGAGCAGTTCGATGGCGACATTGCCCGGGCCGGCATTGGCAAGAATGCGCCCGTGGTTCTCGATGCCGACCGGGCCGCTGCCGCCGCCTCGAACAATTCCCGCCTCACCCGAGATGAGCCCCGCGTTCCAGACCCGACCCGCGGCAAGTTCGACCGCAGCAGCATTTGCTGAACTCACCACTCCGGCGTTGCGAAGATCAAGTCCGCCGGCTGAGAAGATGCCGCCGCCGCCGGCCACGACGGCGCCAGCGTTGACCACCGTGTTGGCGCCCAGCGGATTGAGAAAGTACAGGCCCACCGCATCCGCCGCCCCGGTCGCAACGGTCCCCCTGCTGCCGATGTCGACAAGGCTGGCCTCCGCAAGGATCAGGGCGCCGTGCGAAGCGGCTCCGGATGTGAACAGGCCGGTTTCGCCGCCGACGACCAGTCGCGCCTGGGAGCCGGCCAGAGTGGCGGCAGTGGAATTGTCCCCCAGCGTCTCGATCAAACTGCCGGCACCGGTGAGTTCGAGTTGCACCTGCGCCAGGCCATCGACCTCGGCGGCAATCGCGGTCAGGGCGACGCCGACGGAATTGTCCTGCGACGTCCGGATGCTCGCCATGCGACCACTCAAGGTCGCGCTGGCCACCGCCCGACTGGCGCCGTTGGCGCTGCCGATGAACCCGGCGGATTGCAGTCCGGAAGCGGAGATCGCCGCGCCCTGCCCGGACAAAGCCAGGCCGACAGTGGCCTGGTCGGCAAAGGCGGCGGCAACCAGGGCGCTGGAATTGTCTCCCCCGGCGGACATTCCGCTGCCCGTCCCCCCGAGTTCGACATTGACCTCCGCAATCTCGGTGCCGTGGGCGATCGCGTGGACGGCATCCGATTGCGCACCAAGGGTCGAGACCAGGCTTCCGGCGCCCGACAGCTGCAGCGTCGCCCCGGCAGTGGCGCCATTGGCCGACAGCAGCAGCGCCGTCGACTGGTCGCCCGTCGTGGCGAGCGAGGCACCGCTGCCGGCAAGCGAGACCGCCGCCCGCCCGTCAAGCGGGCTCGTCGCCACCACGCTGGCGCCAGGCGAACCGGTATTGCCGGTAGCGATCGACGCGCCGGCACCCGACAGCACCAGCTGCGCAACGGCGCCCTGGTTGCCATCGGCACTGATCGTCACCCCGCCGGACCCTTCGCCGGAGGTGGCGATGGATGCATCGGAACCGGAGATGTCCACGATGGCCGAAGCCGTGTCCTGGCCACTGAGGGAAAAACCCACCACGCCCCAGCTGCCGTCGCCCGAAGTGACGACATCGACGGCATCGCCTGCCAACACAATGGCCAGCTCTGCTGCCTGCTGCTGGCTCACCAGGCCGGCAACAATGGCATGGGACCCATTGCCGCCGGTGGTCAGCGATGCGCCATCGGTGCCGATGGATATCCTGCTGCTGGCAGCGGTCAGGGCCGAGACCAGGCTGATGAGGCCGCCGGCATTGTCGGCCGTCGTGGATATCGACAGGGCGGGGCCGCCAAGACCGATGTCGGAGACGACTCCGCCGCCCGTTGAAAGCGCCACAAGTTCCAGCGCGGCTCGTCCTTCGAAGGCGCTGGAGGCGGCCACCGGCACCGAGCCGGATGCGAGATCGACGCTGAACGAACCGGTGTCGAAGATCTCGGCTATGATGGCGGGCGTATCGGCGTCCGCGGCGGCGGCGAAGGGGGAGATCGGCGGACGCAGGCGATAGACGCCGGCGGGCGTACCGGGCACCAGTTCGAAACCGCTGATGGTCGGGCCGACGCCGGCCGGCACCGACAGGGCCGCCTTGAAGAACTGCTCGGTCGAAAGCGACACCGCCGGCACCGCGTTGACCGTATGGTCAATCTGACCGGATGCGGCATATTCGGCCGCGGCCACGACCGGATCGCCGCTCACCACGCTGGCGGCGGCATTGCCTGAATCCAGACTGACACTGGAAACAACCCCGTCGGCGATGAATCCGGCGGCGCTGTGGCCGTAGGCCGCGGCGAAGGCCAGGCCCCATGCGCCGTTGGCCGCCGCGACGCCGAAGCCGGACGAGATCGAATAGGCCACTCCACCCACGAGGTTGCTTGCGTCGACACTGCTGGTGGAGGTAGCGGAGAACGAGGCCGGCCAACCGGCATCGCTGTCGGTCATGGCGAGACCGGAAGACGCGTTGGCATACACGATATTTCCGGTCGCGGTCGGCACAACGGCGACGATCTCGAAGGTCTGCGCGCTGTTGATGGAGTATTCTCCCGCCGTGCCAGCAACCGGCAAGCATACGGAGGCGGACAGGCACGCAAGAAGCTGGGCAAAGCGGTTATGTTTCATCGGTCCCCGTTCCGAACACTCCCCGCCTCGCAATCGCATCCTACGGAACGGGCCTGCTGCTCATGCCATTGCTGCATCTGGCCAATACCTCTCAAGAGGCACGACCGAATCAGATCTGTAGTTGATTCGAAGCCAAATATACAGAAGCCGATTTCAACCTCATTCGGTACAGTCGGCATCCGTTGCCAATATACAACGTCTCCAATTGGATCGCTCCGCCTGATCTAGCCCCAGGATGTCCATTCCTTATTGCTGATCCGCCAATGTATAGTTCGGTTTCTGTGTGCTGACCGGGGATGCGCGATGCCGCGCCCTTCGGCAGGCGCGGATGCTCGATCGCAGCCGGCCACCAAGTGACCGTCTGTTCGCGCAACGGGAACCTCGGCGATGACTCACGACCGCTCTTAGCGCCTCGCGCCCGGCAGGGGCTGCGGATCTTCGGCCTGGGTCCAGACCGGACCTCGAGCCCGGCGCAGCTTGCGTCAGTCGCCGATCAGCTTCTCGAGTGCCTCGACCACCGGTCTGGAAATGGACTGACCTGGACTGGTCGATGCCTCGAGCAGCGGACATGGCTTGCCCAGACGCTTCAGCGCCTGGCGCGTGTCGAAGCTGTTGGCCGATTTGAGTCGCGCCAGTTCCTGCCAGGTCACCGGCACCGCGACGGGCGCATTGGCCCGGGCCCGCACCGAATAGGGGGCAACCGCGGTGGACCCCCGGTCGTTGCGCAGCCAGTCGATGAAGATCTTTCCCTTGCGCTTGGCCTTCGACATGGTGGCGACATAACGCTCGGGCCGGCGATGGGCGAGCAGATGGGCGAATGTCCGGGCAAAGCCGGTCACTGTCTCCCAGTCCGAAACGCGGCGCAGCGGAACGATGACATGGACCCCCTTGCCGCCGGTGACCATGGCCACGCTGTCGAGGCCGACACGCTTGAGCATATCGCGGATATCCTTGGCGGCGGCCTTGACGTCGCCGAAATCGAGCCCCTCGTCCGGATCAAGATCAAACACCAGCCGGTCGGGTTTTTCGAGATCATCGGTGCGCGCGCCCCAGATGTGGAACTCGACCGTTCCCATCTGGGCGGCCGCCACAAACCCTTGCGGACTGCGGATGACCATGTACTGCGCCGGGGTGCCCGAGCTTTCCGTGATCTCGACTTCATCGATCTCGTCGGGAAACCCCTTGCCTGCATGCTTCTGGAAGAACGTGTCGCCGTCCCGGCCCGAGGGACATCTGAGCAGCGACACGGGGCGATCGCCCGCCAGCACGGTCATGCGTTCGCCGGCCCGGGCGTAGTAGCGCGCCAGGTCGCCCTTGGTCATATCCGCTTCCGGCATCATGATGCGGCCGGGATGGGTGACACGGACGCCGAGCACGCTGGCCGGAGCGTCACCATCGGCGCCGCGGCCATCACCGTCGCCGCTGGTGGAGCCTGGCTTTTCGAGATGCACCATGCCTGCCTCCTTGTCTTCGCGCACGCCGAGATAGACCGCGTGGCGCAGCTGATCCTGATCGGTCAGTTCGGCATAATCAACTTCCACGACAAGGTCCGGCGTCATCCAGCGGGCGCCACGGGCAATCGCGCCGGGCACCTCGTCAAACGGGCTGGTCTTGCGCTCGCGCGTCTTCATCAGTCCCATCAGCTTGTCGAGAGCGCCCTCGTCGAATCCGCCGCCGACCCGGCCGCGATATCTGAGCACCCCGCCATCGAGGGTACCGACGAGCAGCGAGGCGAAGGGGCGGTGGCGTGCGCTGGACGGTGAATAGCCGCCGACCACGAATTCCTGCCGCTTGCGGGTCTTGATCTTGAGCCACGAACCGTTGCGCGTGCCGGCATAGAGACTGTCGGCGGATTTCGAGATGATGCCTTCGCCGCCTCCCTTCTCGACCGCGGCAAAGACCTTGTCGCCATGGCCCTCGACATGCTCCGAATAGCGGATTGGCGAGTCCTTGGGCAGGTTTGCGAGGAGTTTTTCGAGCAGTTCCTTGCGTTCGGCGAGCCGCGATTTGCGCAGCGACTTGCCGTCCAGTTCGATCAGGTCGAAGGCCATGAAGCGGACCGGCAGGCCCTTCTCCAGATCGTCCTGCAGCGCCGAGAAGGCAGATCCCTTCGACGTGTGCGCGGTGACCACCTCGCCGTCGATCAGCGCGCTGCGGCAGTCGATGGCCTCGAAGGCCTCGGGCAGGCCGAGATAGCGCTCCGCCCAGTCGAGACCCGACCGGGTGTAGAGTCGGACGCCGTCCTTGCCGAGTGCGGCCAGGCAGCGATAGCCGTCGAACTTGGTCTCGTGCAGCCAGCCCTCGCCCTCAGGCACTTCGTCGGTGAGCTTGGCGAGCTGCGGCTCGGTGAATTTCGGCGTCGCCAGCGTGAAGCGCGTCTTCTCCCCCGCGTCGGCCTTGAGCTTGCTCGGCGGCAGCTTCAGCGGCTTTTTCGGCGCGTCGGAGTCGCTGCCTTTCGGCCTGGTCTTGAGCGGCGCCTGCTTGCCGGCGGCGATCTCCTCCATCTTGCGGCCGGTGGCCACGCTGGTGAGGTTCTTCTCCACCAGCGCATCCTCGTCCTCGCCGGCATGGTCGTCGCGTTCCTTGATCAGGAGCCAGTTCTCGCGCTTCTCGCCGGGCTTGGGCTTGAGCCGGACCAGCGTCCAGCCGCCCTTCATCCGATCGCCGTGCAGGATGAACTTGAGCTGGCCGTCGGCCAGGCCCTTGTCGAAATCCGTCTTGGGCTGCCACCAGCCGTGGTCCCAGAGCATCACGGTGCCGGCGCCATACTGCTTTTTGGCAATCGTGCCCTCGAAGCCGCCATAGTCGAGCGGGTGGTCCTCGGTGCGCACGGCGAGCCGCCTGACCGAGGTCACGTCGCTCGGACCGCGGGTGACGGCCCAACTCAGCAGCACCCCGTCCCATTCCAGCCGGAAATCGAAATGCAGCCTGGTCGCGTCATGCTTCTGCACCACGAAGACCGGCTTTGAGGATTTGGCATTTGCGGCCGCACCGCGGGGCTCGGCGGTCTTGGAGAAATCCCGCTTGCGCTCGTATTCGGCGAGTTTTTCCGAGGCCGCCGACATCAGGCCGACTTCTTGGCGCGGGCGGCGGGCTTCTTGGCCGCCGACGACGAGGATTTGGCGGACGACGACGCCTTGGCCGACTTGGAGGTACTCTCCTTCTTGTCGCCGGACCCGCCCTTCTCCGCCTTCTGCAGGCTCTGCTTGAGTGCGGCCATCAGGTCGATGACATTGTCGCCGCTGTTGCTCTCCTCGTGATCGTCGGTGTTGACGCGCTTGGTCGTCTTGTTCTTCGTCTTCCTGTCGATCAGGTCGCGCATGGCGTCGCTGAAATGGTCCTTGTAGGCCTCCGCGCGAAAGGGGCCGGACTTGCGCTTGATCAGCGACTTGGCGACCTCCAGCAGGTCATCGTCGGAGGCCTTTGCGTCGATGCTGGAGAACAGCGGATCGGCCTTGCGGATCTCGTCGGCATAGTGCAGCGTCTCGAGCAGCAATCCGTCCCCGCACGGCTTGATGGCGGCGAGATACTCCTTGCCGCGCATCGTCACCTGGCCGATGCCGACCATCTTGGCCTGCCGCAGCGCGTCGCGGACGACGCAATAGGCCTCTTCGGCCAGATCGTCGGCGGGCGTGAGATAATACGGCTTGTCGTAATACAGCGGCGAGATCTCGCAGGCATCGACGAACTGCACAAGCTCGAGCGTCTTCTTGGTTTCGAGCTTGATGGCATCGATCTCGTCGGGATCGAGCAGCAGGTACTGCCCCTTCTCGTACTCGAAGCCCTTCATGATGTCGTCGGCATCGACCGGACCAACTCCCGTCACAACCTTCTGATAGTGAACCGGCTTGCCGCTGGGTTCATGAATCTGGCGGAAGCTGATGCTCGCGCCGCTCTTGGTGGCGGAGAACATCTCCACCGGAATTGAAACCAGGGAAAGCCTCAGCTGTCCCTTCCAGATCGGTCGTGTGGCCATCGGGTACTCCTTGCGGGTTCCGACTCAAACGCCGGACCGATGCAAGGGTTCCTTCCGCACGATGCAGGTTGACGCGGCGACCCTTGAGCCGACGCCGGATCAGTGGCTTCGGCGGGCAAGACGCATGCGGGGCGCCAGCAGCCAAGCCACCGGCAGTGTCAGCAGGAAGGAAGCGAAAATGACGGCCGGAAGCAGATAGGCGGCGTGCTCCTCAAGCTGGGGAGTTGCAAGCACGGCAACAGCGCCGGTTCCGAACAGGACGGCGTTGACAGGCAGGGAAATGATTCCCGCAATCATGGTTCGGGTGTTCATGGCTCTCTCTCCTATTCCGGGAAAGAAACGCCTGATTGCCGCATGGGTTCCACGCGTGTGCCGCGGGGAGCCGCCGGTTCAGTGGGCCGATCCGCTCGGCGCCGGCTGCCCGTCGATGGCGACATTGACGCAGGCCACCTTGCCGGATGCGACCGCGCGGCCGAGCGCCGCATCAAGTTCGGCCGCGTCTGTGACATGCTCGCCGTGGCCGCCGAGCGCCGCCACCGCCAGGTCGTAGCGGGCAGCGCTCAGCTGGCAGCCGATCAGCCGGTCCCTGCCATATTCGCGCAACTGGATCTGATGCTCGGCGTTCCAGCACTCGTCATTGCCGATGACGACGACGAACGGCAGGTTTTCGCGCGCGGCCGTCTCGAACTCGGCGAAATGGAAGCCCACGGTGCCGTCACCCATCAGCGCGAACACGGTGGCGTCCGGTCGTGCCGCCCGGGCGGCAAGCGCGTAGCAGAGCCCGCCGCCGATGGCGCCCGACGGGCCGTTGATGACGCGCTCGGCGGCATGAGCGCCCGCCTGGGCCCATTGGCCGAACTCGCCGCCATCGCAGACCAGCACCGCTTCGTCGGCAGCCTCGATCCGGCGTTGCACGGCTGCCACCAGTTGCGCGGAACTGATTTTGCCCTCGGCGCCGGGTGCGGCGGCATCATAGGAACGGGCGGCAATCAATGTCGCCACCTGCTTGCGCCAGGCGCGGCGGGCGCCTGCCCCCTCGCCCGAATCCATGAGCTGACCCGCCGCATCGAGCGGATCGGCGTCGATCGCCAGCGCCAGCCGGTCGCCGAGATTGAGGGCCGCGCGCTTGCGCTCGGGCGCATCGGAGTCGATGACGATCCAGCGGCAGCCGGGAGCGGTCACCGCCGCTCCGCCGAAACCAAGGGTGAAATTGACCGGCTTGCCGAGCGAGATCACCAGATCGGCCTGGCCAAGGGCCTTGGCGAAATCGCCCAGCGACGGATCCTTGAGGCCGCGCGGGCTTTCCATCGCCACGACCGGCACATCAAGCGCATCCTGCAGGGCGGTGAGAACGGTGCCCTGGCGTGTGGTGTTCATCGCCGGCCCACACAGCACCAGTGGCGTGCTGGCGGCAGCCACGGCCTCGAGAACCCGCTTCAGCTCATCCCCGTCGACCGGCGAATGGTCGCGCACCATCGAGGCGGCGGCGGGCACGGCGGAGTCACCGGCATCGGCCTCGACCACGTCGAACGGCAGGGCGACATGCACCGGTCCCGGCCGTCCCGACAGCGCGGTGCGAATGGCCAGAGCCACGGTCTGTCCCAGCGTCGCGGCAGACTGCGCCCGCGTCGACAGCTTGGTGAGTGGCGCCGTCATCGGCACCTGGTCGAATTCCTGGAAGGCGCCCCTCCCGTCCTGACCAAGCGGCGAATCGCCCGTCAGCAGCAGAACCGGGCTCTCCGACTGGCGGGCCGAGAACAGCGGTCCGACGGCATTGGCCGCACCCGGAGCTGCCGTCACCAGGGCGACGCCGATCTCGCCGGTCAGCTGCGCCCAGGCGTCGGCCATGAACACCGCGGCCCCTTCGTGTCGCGTGTGGATGATCTCGATGCCCGCGTCGAGGCAGGCGTCGTAGACCGGCATGATCTGGTTGCCGGAGAGCGAGAAGATTTTCGTCACGCCGGCCATGGCCAGTGTCTGCACCAGAAGATCTGCACCGCGCATCGAGTTCATCCTTGTCGGGCCCTGACCGAACGGGTCGGGCCTGTTGCATCATGGGGTTGTGGCTGGCCGGGCTATTCCTGGTTCGCCGTCGTCAATGGACCATGCCTGCGCGTGGCCTTGATGCCGGCGCGGATGATGGCGAAGACGGTGATCGCCGTCAGCGTCCAGAAGAACCAGGTGATGGGGCCGCGGAACAGGATCACCGGCGAACTCCCCGACATCAGCATGGCCTGGCGGAAATTGTCCTCCAGCAGCGGCCCGAGAATGAAGGCAATGAGAAACGGCGCGGCGGGAACCTTGTAGCGCATCATGAAATAGCCGACCCATCCCATGACAAACATCACGCCGACGTCGAAGATCGAATTGTTGACCGCGAAGACGCCGAAGATGCAGAGCACCAGGACCGCGGGAAACAGCACGCCGCGGGGAATGTCGGCGACGTATTTGAACCCGTGGATCGCCACGGTGCCGATGAAGAACAGGAACACCGAACTGACAATGAGGCCCATGAACAGCGCATAGATGATGTCGGCGTTGAGCACGAACATCATCGGTCCGGGCTGCAGGCCATGGATCATGAAGGCGCCGATGATGATGGCGGTGATGACATCGCCCGGGATGCCGAGCGCCAGGAGCGGGATCAGGGTCGCGCCGGCGACGCCGTTGTTTCCGGCCTCCGCGGCGGCCACGCCTTCCAGTTCGCCCTTGCCGAAATTGGCCTTGTTGGGCGAGGTGCGGCGCGCCTCCGAATAGGACAGGAAGGCCGAGGGGGCGGCGCCGATGCCCGGGATGGCGCCGAGAAAGACGCCGATGAAGCTGCCGCGGACGATCGACTTGAAGCAGCGTCGGTAGTCGGCGAAGGTCACCCAGCTCTTGCCCATCGAGCGCTTCTGGCCGTCGAAGGCCCTGGGGTTCCAGACCATGGCGATGATCTCGGGAATGGCGAACAGCCCGATAAGGACGGCGATGAAATTGAGCCCGCCCATCAGATTGGCGTCGCCGAAGGTGAAGCGGTTGGTGCCGTAGATGAGGTCGAGGCCGACGGTGGCGAGCAGCAGGCCGAGCATCGCCGACAGCGCGCCACGCAGCAGGCTGTCGCCGGAGACGCCGGCAATGATGGTCAGCGAGAACAGCATCAGCGTGAAGAACTCCGGCGGGCCGAAGTTGAGAGCGAAGGACGCGAGAAAGCCCGCAAACAGGATCAGCGCCAGATTGGAGATCAGATCGGCCGTGCAGGAGGCCCACAGCGCCATGCCCAGCGCCTTGCCGGCCTGGCCCTTTTCGGCCAGCGGATAGCCGTCAAGCACGGTGGCGGAGGAGGCCGGCGTGCCCGGGGTCTTGATCAGAATGGCGGGAATGGAGCCGCCGAAGATCCCGCCCTTGTAGACGCCAAGCAGCAGCAAGATGCCGGTGATCGGCTGCAGCGCGAAGGTGAAGGGCAAGGTCAGCGCCACGGCCATGGTGGCGGACATGCCGGGAATGGCCCCGGCGATGACGCCCACGGCGACCCCCAGGCCAAGGGCGATGAAACTCTCGACGTTGGCGACCAGCGAAAGCCCGAGCATCAGATTATCGGTAAAACTCATGGAAGCCTCACAAAATCGCCTTGCGGTATCGCAACGCCGGCGACATGGGCAAAGAATGCATAAAGCACCAGCGGCACCAGAACCGCGCTGACGAGCGCGGTCTTCGGATGGCTGGTGCGGACGAGGAACGCGGTGGCGGCGAACACAAGCATCGAGGTCCAGACCATGCCGATGCGCGGCATGAGCACCATGGTCAGCCCCATCAGTGCGGCGACGCTTACGAGGCGGCCCCAGGCCCGGGACCTGTCATCGACATCGCTGGCTTCAGGTTCGGTGGATGCCGGATCGCGCAGCGCGGTCACGATCATGCCGAGACCGGTGATTCCGGTGAGGCCCGACAGCACCCAGGGCCAGAACAGCGGCGAGAGGATGATGTTTGGGACGTTGCTGGGCGAAGAGACCCAGGTGGGAATGGCGACCAGCAACAGGAAAGCGGCGGCAATGACAGCCCCGATGCCCAGTTGAAGTTGAATTGATCGATCGTGCACCCGTAGCTCCTCCCGCTCGCAGAATGCGCCGGATTTTCACGTGATCCGGCGCATTCTTCAATCTCAGTTGTTGATCGGACTAGCCTTCGATGCGCATGCCGAGCTCGTCAACGAGTTTGCGGAAGGTTTCGTACTGACCGTCGATGAAGGCCTTGGCTTCATCGGGGCTCATCAGGTCGATGACCGAACCGGCCTTCTCCATGACGGCAAGAAACTTCTCGTCCTTGACGGCCGTGGCCATCCACTCGCCCCATTTGGCGGCAACCTCGTCGGTCAGCGAGGCGGGTCCTGCGATCCCGGTCCAGCCCACCAGTTGCTCCAGTGACGGCTTGCCCAGTTCTGTCGCCGTCGGTGCATCAAAGCCGCCCAGGCGTTCGGGCGTGGTCACCAGAAGCGGCTTGAGCTGGCCATTGGCGACGAAGCCCGCGAGCGCAGAAGAGTTGGTGCAGATGAAGGTCACCGTGCCGTTGAGCACGGCCGTTGCCGCCTCGCCGCCGCCCTTCTGCGGGATGTGGACGGTGGTGTTGAGCGGATCCTCGATGCCGAACTCCTTGAGCACCATCACGGCCGCCAGCTGCAGCAGCGAACCCACTCCGGACGACGAGTAGGACACACCGCCTTCCTTGGCCTTGGCAATCAGATCGTCCATCGAATTGATGCCGGACGCCGGGGTGACGGCGCAGACGACGGGGTTGATCTCATAGACGGTGACGAAGCGGAAGTCGGCGAGCGTGTAGGGCAGCGTTGCCTTCATCGCCGGATTGACCGTGTGCGATCCGACACGGGCAAACAGCATGGTATAGCCATCGCCCTTGGCATTCTGCACCGCCACCGAGCCGGTGGCGCCGCCGGCGCCGGTGACATTCGACATGACCATCGGCGTGCCGGCTGCCGCCGTCAGCGCCTCTGCGATCGCGCGGGCGGAAATGTCGGTGGCGCCGCCGGCGCCGTAGGGGATGATCATGTTGATCGGGCGCTCGGGGTATTCGGCCAGTGCCGCCGTCGCCGTCATTCCGAGCGTGAGCGCGCACGCCATGCCGATTTTTGTGAAATTCATAACTTCCTCCCGGTTGGATGGCCTCAAATCATCCGGAAGCATTTTCCTCCCGCCGGACAACTAAGCCATTGCAAAAACCATATTGGTAAGTCACATTTGTAAAAAGCCACAAATGGTTACAGGTTTTGTAACATTTGCTTACATTTCAAGACGGACTTTTGATGTCGATACGGTTGCTCAAGACACTGCTCGCAGTCGCCGAACATGGCACATTCAGCGCCGCCGCCGACGCGGTGTTCGTGACCCACGCCGCCGTCAGCCAGCAGATGAAGGCTTTGGAGGAAGAGTGGAAGATCGCCATCTTCGACCGCTCCAAGCGAACGCCTGAACTCACCCCGATCGGCCGCACCCTGGTGGAGAAGGCGCGCGAGGTGGTGCGCGCCTATGACAATCTGGTGCCGTCGGTGCTCGGCGATGACGGTCTGAGGGGTCACCTGATTCTCGGCGCGGTGCCGACGACGCTGGCAGGGCTGGCGCCGATGGCGATCTCGCTGCTCAAGACCACCTTTCCCGATCTGCATGTCGCCGTGCAGCCCGGGCTGACCAACCAGTTGCTGCATCAGGTCGAGCGCGGCCATCTCGATGCCGCGGTCATCTCCAGGCCGAAGCTGATCCCGCGCGGCCTCGGCTGGCTGGAAATCGCCATCGAGCCGCTGCAATTGCTGGCATCGCTCGAGACCGAGAGCAACGATCCCGTGCACCTGCTCAGGACCAACCCCTTCATCCGCTTCACCCGCGACGCCGTGGTGGGCGACCTGATCGAGACCTGGCTGCAGCAGCAGAAGATCGATGTTCGCGACAGCATGGAACTGGAAGGGCTGGAGGCGATCTCCACCATGGTGCTGTGCAATCTCGGTGTCTCCATCGCCCCCCGCCGCTGCTTCCAGAGCGCCAACCCGCTGCCGCTCAAGCGGCTGCCGCTGCCGGACGGCCCGGTGCGGCATCTCGGCCTGATCAGCCGCGCCGACACCACCAAGGGGCGGGTGATCGAGGAAATCCACGGCAAGCTGCTCGAAGCCGTCGCATTCGGCGCCTTTCCGCCCGCAACATTGAGGACACCGCCCCGAAGTGACCATTGAATTCATTGCCATCCTGGCCGCCGGAGCCGCGCTGGGCGGCTTCGTCAACGGCCTGGCGGGGTTCGGCACCGCCATGTTCGCGCTCGGCTTCTGGCTGCAGATCCTGCCGCCGCTCGAAGCCGTGTCGCTGATCGCGCTGATGTCCGTCGTCAGCGGGCTGCAGGGCGTCTGGGTGGTGCGGCGCTCGGTGCTCGACAATCCGAGGCGGCTGGCGCGCTTTCTGGTGCCGGCGATCGTCGGCATCCCAGCCGGCATCGCAGCCCTGTCGATCTTTCCACCGCTTGTCATCAAGCTGGTGATCGCGGCGATGATGATCCTCTATGGCGGCTTCTTCTCGCTGAGATCCGCCCTGCCCCGCTTCGAACGACCGACGCCTGTCGTCGACGGCGTCATCGGCTTTCTCGGTGGCGTGCTGGGCGGCGCCGCCTCGCTGTCGGGCGCGCTGCCCACGATGTGGTGCTCGATGCGGCCATGGCCGAAGGCCGAGATCCGCGCCGTTCTGCAGCCTTTCAACGTCATCGTGCTCGGGCTGACGGCCGCGGGCTTCGCGATCAAGGGCGTCTACGGCTTTCACACGCTGAAGCTGATCGCGGTGACGCTGCCGGTGACGCTGATCTTTGCCCAGATCGGCATCGTCACCTTCAAACGACTGAATGACGACCAGTTCCGCCGACTGATCATCGCCCTGATGTTCGTCTCCGGCACGGTCCTGCTTGCAAGGGAGATATTCTGGTGACCCATTCCGACATTGCCCGCATCGAGGTTTCCGCCTACCGGGTTCCGATTTCCACGCCGGTCATGACCTCGTTCGGCGCCATGACCAACCGGCCGGCCGTGTTCGTGCGTCTGACCGATGCGGACGGCGCATTCGGTTGGGGCGAGATCTTCGCCAACTGGCCCGCCGCAGGTGCCGAACACCGGGCGCGGCTGCTGATGGAGGACATCGCCGACCTGGTTATCGGCTTCCGCGCAGAGGCCGCCTCCGACCTGTTCGGGCACCTGATGGCGAGAACCCATATCCGCGCCCTGCAATGCGGCGAATGGGGCCCCTTCGCGCAGGTGATCGCCGGCCTCGACACCGCCATGCACGATCTCTTCGCGCGCCGCCAAGGCGTGTCGCTCGCCCGCCACCTCAATCGCGATGCGGCTGCATCCGTGCCCGCCTATGCCAGCGGCATCCACATCGCCGCGGCCGCGACCATCGTGCCTGAGGTGCGCGAGTTGGGCTATCTGGCCAAAAAGGTGAAGATCGGCTTCGACGCCGAAACCGATCTCGCACAGCTTGCCGCATTGTGCGCCGATCGCCGCGACGGCGAGCGCATCTTCACAGACGCCAACCAGGCCTGGGATCTCGGCCAGGCACTTGCCTTCGTCGACGCGGCCCAAGGTTTCGATCTCGGCTGGCTCGAAGAGCCGATCCGCGCCGACATGCCGGGGGACCAGTGGGCCGAGTTGGCAAAAGCCAGCGGCATTCCGCTCGCCGCCGGCGAGAATATCACCGGCTTTGACAGTTTCGACGCGGCCATCGGCTCGGGGACTTTTCGCTTCATCCAGCCGGACGTTGCCAAATGGGGCGGCGTCACAGGCTGCTACCGGATCGGCCAGGCCATTGTTGGCGGAGGAAAGACCTACTGCCCGCATTTTCTCGGCGGCGGCATAGGGCTCATTGCTTCGGGCCATCTGCTGGCCGCCGCCGGCGGCGATGGCCTGCTTGAGGTGGACATCAACGCCAATCCGCTGCGCGACGCCTTCTTCGATGGCGGCATGTGCAGGGATGGTGTCTTCGCGATCGCGGACGCTCCGGGACTTGGCTTCGAGACGTTGCCGGACAGTCTCGCGCGATACCGGACGCTGGAACTGAGCCGGAGTTGAACCCGTGACGATCACGCCGCCTTGAAGAACGGCGCCGGCACTAGGATCTTGTTTTCCACATGGGCGACCAGCGGCCGCATCTTGGCGGCGTAACTCTGCCATTCGGGCGCCGCCTGCAGCAGCTTGCGTCGCTCGTAGCGATCGTCGAGGCTGTCATAGCCCCACATGTGGACGATCTGGTTGAGCGGACCGATGTCGGTGAAGTAATAGCCGACCATCCGGCCGAGAATGCGGACCTGCACCTCCATCCCCTCCTCCTCGTAGAGCTTCAGGAACACCGGAACCTGCCCGGCTTTCAGCGTGTAGATGCGCTCGTCGACAAACCTGCTCACGTGAACTCTCCTCTGCAAGCCGCTCAATTCATGTAGATCTTGATGGCGGTGAGCGCAAAGACGGCGAGAATGCCGGTCAGCGCGCAGATCAGCACGATGGCGCTGCCGCCGACATCGCCGAGCTTCCTGAGCGACGTCTTCATGCCGAGCGCCGCGATCGCCACGACCAGGCACCAGCGCGAGAACGACAGCAGCCCGTCCTTGACCTCGACGGGCACCAGATCATAGGAGCCGGCGATCACCAGTGCCGCAAAGCCGATGACGAAGAACGGAATCGGCAGCGAGCGCCTGGCGCCCGGCTCGCGCGAGCCCGAGAAGACCAGCGACAGCACCACGACGATCGGCACCAGCAGCGCCACGCGGAGCAGCTTGACGAAGGTGGCAGTGTCACCCGCAAGCTCCGAGACCGAATATCCCGCGCCGACCACCTGCGCCACGTCATGAATGGTGGCGCCGAAGAACACACCCGTCGCCACTTCGCTCAGATGCATCAGGTCGGCAATGATCGGATAGACGATCATCGCCAGCGTGCTGAGCGCCGTCACCCCGATGACGGTGAAGATGGTGTCGCGCTCCAGCGTCTCGCTCTTGGGCAGCACCGAGGAAATGGCCAGCGCCGCCGAGGCGCCGCAGATCGCCACTGCGCCGCCGATCAGCAGTCCAAAGCGGGCGCCGCGACCGAGAAAGCGCGACAGCGCCAGTCCCATGGCAATGGTCAGCGCCACGCCTGTCAGCGTGATCAGCAGCACCTCCGAGCCGGTCGAGGCGATCTGCTGCACCGTGATGCCGAGGCCGAGCAGCGCCACGCCGAAGCGCAACAGCACCTTGGAGGAGAACTCGATGCCGGCCACGCATGTGCCGCCGTCCTCGACCAGGAAGTTGAAGGCCATGCCGATGAGCAGCGCCATCAGCATCACCGGCGCGCCGTAATGCTCGGAGATGAATTTGGCGGCAAAGGCCACGGTCAGCGAGGTGAGAACGCCGGGAAACAGCACCCGGGCTTTGCGGACATAGACGAGATCGGCAAACTGACTCATTTTTACATTTCACATTTCAGAAATCGACCGGTCGGCGAACGCCGCGGATCATGGAAGCTTGGAACGTCTGGCGGAAGGGACCAAGTGTCAGGAGTCGGCGACGAAGACAAACACCTTTTGGGCGGAATTGTTGGCAAAGCCGGAAACATCCCAGGGCGGGTCGAGCGGCTGCACATTGCCGTTGGCATCGGTGGCGCGGCAGCGCAGCAGATGGACGCCGGGCGTGGCGGTCCAGTCGCAGCTCCACCGGGTCCAGGCATAAGGGCCTGCGCGCCGGTCGAGCCGGGCCTCGCGCCATTCGCCGTCGAGTTCGACCTCGACCTTGCTCACCGACACGCCGCCACCGGACCAGGCGCGGCCGACCAGCGTGACCGGACCGGGTTCGAGCCAGCGCTTGCGCGAGCTCCAGTCGGGCACGCCCGGCGGCACCATCAGCGATTTGACCCGCATCTCGGTGACCGGACGTCCCGGATCCTCGTCATTCTCGCGAAAACGGTAGGTGCGCACCTGCTGGAAGCCGTCGAAGGGCGTGGTCAGCGCCTCGATCTTCCCCAGCCATTTGACGCTTGCCATGCCGTACCAGCCCGGCACGATCAGCCGCAGCGGCGCGCCGTGCTGCGGCAGCAGCGGCTGGCCGTTCATCGAATGCACCAGCATGACGTCGAGTTCGGCGATCTGGGCCATGGTCAGGGACCGGCCGAAATGGTGGCCGACGCCCTTGTCGAAGCCGTAGTCCTCGCCGAGGAAGGCGATCTCGACCGCATCGTCCTTCGGCCCGGCGCGCTCGATCAGCGGCCTGAGCGGCGTCCCGGTCCATTCCGAGGTGCCGACCGCCTCGTACATCCACGGCATCGAGTGCGACCGCGGCGACAATCCGGAGCGGCCGTTGCCCGCGCATTCGAGCGTCACCGGCAGCGTCACCTGCGGCAGCGCCCTGATATCGTCGAGCCCCAGTTCGAAGGGCGCATCGAAGGCGCCCGAGAATGTCAGCCGGTGCGCCGCCGGATCGATGAGCGGGACATCGAAATGGATGAGCAGATAATGCAGCCCCGTCGGCGTCACATCCAGCGCCAGGGTCTCGAGCAGATTGCCGGAATTGCGGTTGGCAAGCCCCACTTCGGACTGGCTGTAGACACCGTCGTCGGTGGCGATGCGGCCGCCATAGCCCGCAAAGGGATTGTCGCTGGTTGTCATGGCCTAGCCGATCATCTCGTCCGAGCGGTCGTCGGTCTCGCCGAAGCGCTTGAGCACGGCGGGAACTGTGCCTTCATAGACGCGGGCCAGGTTGGCCGAAATCTTGGCGTTTTCGCGCTCGAACAGCGAGTTGCCGGCCAGGTCGCTTTCGACGATGAACGGCCCCATATTGTCGGCCTCCAGCACCCACATGGCCTGGGCCAGGCCCAGTTCCTTGTTCCAGTGCACCGCCTTGACCCGCTTGACGCCGCGCCCGAGCAGCGCGCCGGTGCCGTAGCCGACC
Organism: Hoeflea marina; assembly: GCF_003182275.1. GTDB lineage: Bacteria > Pseudomonadota > Alphaproteobacteria > Rhizobiales > Rhizobiaceae > Hoeflea > Hoeflea marina. Next base: position 225,768 of record NZ_QGTR01000001.1, on the reverse strand, counting down.
GTGGTCAGGTAAATGGCGCCGTTGGGGACGAAATGCTCCTTGTAGTCCTTGGCGCTCATGCCGCCCTTGCCGATGATCAGCTTGGCGCCTGAGCGCGCCATCCAGTCGCCGATCCACTTTGTGAAGCGGAACGACGCGGTGGCGGTGACGGCGCCCAGTCGAAACGTGCCGTCCTCGTTGATGGCGGCGGCCGGCGAGCAATGGAAATTGGCGGCACTCTCCGACGGAAGCTCCATCGGAATGTTGGCGTTTTCTTCAAGCGCGCGCTTGTAGACGCCTTCCCGCGCCGTGTAGATCAGCCCGTCGAGATAGACGACGTCGCCCAATCGCAGCTCCGCCAGCGCTTCCGGCGTCGGCGTGGTACTCAGGCGGATTTTTCGTGGTTTTGAGGCATTTCCCATTCCACTGTCTCCCGGCGTTGATAATCGGTGAACCAGTCCGGATCGGTGCGGTATTCCACCCGTCCGTCGGCAAAGACCCGCGCCACGGCGCGGCGCGATGAGAGGCAGAAGGCGTGCACCGACATCTGCATGCCGCCGGTGTGGCAATAGCCTACCTCGATGTTGGCGTCGATGACCATCGACTTGCCGACAAATCCCATGGCGCCCATGCCGATGGAATTGCCCAGTTCCTTGAGTTCCAGCTCCAGCTCGGCAATGCGCGGATCGGAATTGCGCGAACCCACCACGCGCAGGCAGGCGGCGCGCTTGCCGAGCACCATGCAGGTGTCCTTGCAGCCGCCCAGTCCGATGCCGATGATCGCCGGCTGGCAGGCAAGCCCGCGCTTGCCGAAGGCCACCAGGCAATCGAGATAGAAGCGCTTGATGCCCTGGATGCCGTCGGAGGGAAACAGCATTCGGTAGTCGGTGCCGAACAGCCCGCCCTTGTGCACGGTGATCAGGTCAATCCACTCGCCGCCCGGCTCGTAGCCATATTCGATTTCCGGAGCACCGATGCCGACATTGTTGTCATGATCCGTGCGCCACAGCGGATGCACCCGGTTGGGCCTCAGCGGCACGCCATTGGTGGCGTTGGCGGTGGCGCGGCGGAGCGCCGCCTCGAGCGCGATCGGGCCGCCCTCGATCCGTGTCTCGTTGCCCATCTTGACGTACCAGCGCGGCGTGCCGGTGTCGCCGCACATGGCGCGGCGGTCTTCCTTGGCCGCCTTGTAGTTTTCCAGCATCGCCTCGAGCACGAAGGACGACAGGTCCCCGTCCTCGACATTGGCGGCCGCCTGCAGCCCGTCGAGATAGTCCTGCGGGATTTCGATCGCCGCCTTGTCCATCAGGGTCTCGGCGGTCCTTTGAATGAGATCTATGGGGATCATCAGCTTGCCTCCACCAGGGTTTCGGGTTCGCCGGCGGGCAGGATGGTCTCACCCGGCCGGACGATGGAAAATTGCACCGGCTCGCGGCTGACATCGATGTCGCCGTCCCGCTGCCGGGCAACGGTGAAATAGGAACTGTCGAGGTCGCCGGACTCCGGGAAATCCTCGCGATAATGGGCGCCGCGGGAATTCTCCCGCGCCAGCCCGGCTTCGGCGATGACTTCGGAGACATCGCACAGCGACCGCACATTGAGCCAGTCGTGCCAGGTCAGGTTGAAGGCCAGATTGGTAGAGGCGACACCCGATTCCATCAGCTCGTCGGAAATCTCCGCCACCCGGTCGATACCGCGCTGCATGCCGCGGCGGGTGCGGATGACGCCGACATCCTCCCACATCGCCTCCTGCAGCCGGTGGCGCAGATCCTGGATATTGGCGGGCTTCCGGGCGAGCGGCTGGCAGGCGCGCGCGATCTCGGCGTCGAGCACGCTCTCGTCAGGGTCGCGCAATGCGCCCATCTTGCGGATGTCCATCCCCATGACGTCGCCGGCCACGCCGCCATAGACGGTGGAATTGGCAACGCCGTTGCCGCCGAGCCGGTTGGAGCCGTGGGCGCCGCCGGCGTCCTCGCCAGCCACATAGAGGCCTTCCATCTCGGTGCGGGTGTCGGTGTCCACCACCACGCCCCCCATGAAGTAGTGCGCTGTCGGCACCACCTCGACCAGGCCGCCGGCCAGATCGAAGCCGGAATCGGCGCAGCGCTTGACCATGCCGGAGAATTTCTGCCGCACCATCTCGGGGCCGAGATGACTCATCTTGATGTAGACGCCGCCATTGCTGGTGGTGTTGGACTTCTGCATTTCTGCGTAGATGCCGCGCGAGACCACGTCGCGGGTGGCGCGTTCGCCGCGATCGTCATAGTCGAACATGAAGCGGCGTTCCGCACCGTTGAGCAACTGCCCGCCGGCTCCGCGCAACCCCTCCTCCAGCACCGTGCCGGTCATCTTGGTGTGGTCGCCGGCCAGCAGGCCGGTCGGGTGGAACTGCACCATCTCCATGTCGCGCAGCGGCAGGCCGGCGCGCAGCGCCATGGCCAGACCATCCATGGTCTTGTCGCCCGATGGGGTGTGATACTTGTACATGGTCGGTCCGCCGCCGGTCGCCATCAGCACGGTCTTGGCGCGCACGAAGCGGAATTTTCCGGTGCGCATGTCGATCATCAGCACGCCCGCCAGCGCCGAGCCGTCCTTGGTCGGAATCAGGCCGATGGCGCGGTGTTCCTGCAGCTTTTCCACCGGACGCGAGAGCACCTGCTCCATCAGCCGGTTGATGATCTCGATGCCGGTGAGATCGCCCTTGTGCACGGTGCGGTCGGCGGTCTGGCCCGCAAATGCCTTGTGGTGCAGCGTGCCGTCCGCGTTGCGGTCAAAGAAGCAGCCGATCTCGTTTTCGAGTTCGCGCACCCGCACCACCGCCTGCTCGCACAGCTTCCAGGCCATGTCCTGGTTGGGCAGCCACTTGCCGCCATTGATCGTGTCCATGAAGTGCCGCTCGACGGTGTCGCCGCCGCCGAGCGCCACATTGTAGCCGCCCTGCACCATGCGGGTGCAGCCGCATTTGCCGATCAGGCCCTTGACCGCGATGGTCACCTTGGTGCCCGAAGGCGCCGTCTGCATGGCGTGCAGCGCCGCGAACATGCCGGCGCCGCCGGTGCCGAGGATCAGGATATCGGTGTCGTGCCGTTCAATGCTGGTCATGCTCATCTTTACACCGCCTGCAGGAAAAAGGTGCCGGCCACCAGGAAGGCGGCAGCGACCGCGGAGGCGGCCAGCGTCTTCTGCCGCGGTGACCAGGGCAGGAACTCCAGCGCCAGAAGCCGAAGTCCGCCGAAGACATGGACGGCGAGCAGGAAGACCAGGCCGAACTCGGCGATCTTGACCAGCGGGTTGTCGGCAAAGCGCAGGAAGCCGTCGAGCCGCTCGGGCTCATTGAGCGCGAAGGCCAGCACATAGAAATGCACGGGCAGGAACAGCGCCAGGCCAAGCCCGGAGAGCCGGTGCAGGAGATAGGCGATCCACAGCGGATGCGAGCGGTGCGGCCGGATCATAGCGTCACCGCAAACAGCGCGCGCAGGCCGGTTGCCAGCAGCAGGATTCCCGAAAGCCACATGAAGATCTCGAGCCCCCGGCCCTTGAGGCCGAGCGTTTCGTGGACGATAACGCGCAGGCCGATCGAGGCATGCAGCGACACGGCAAGCACGAACAGACCGTAGAACAGGAACCAGACGACGCTGCCCTTGGTGCGACCAAGGATTTCGGCGGCGCTGAGGCCACCCTGGATGGCGTAGATCATCACCGCGATATGGCCCAGCGTCAGCGGGATCATCACCATCGCGCTCAGCCTTTGCGCCATGTAGAGCCTCAGGCCGAGCATGCTAGCGCCCGCCCTTGAAAAAGGAGGCAACGGTGGCGCGCTTGAGGCCGGCGATCGCCTTCATCGGGTTGAGCCCGTTGGGGCAGTGCAGCGTGCAACTGCCCTGGCTGTGGCAGTTGTGGCAGCCGCCCTTGCCGGATACGGCGTCGAGAATGACATTCGGATCGGCATCCTTGGGATCGAGATAGATGGTCCAGGCCCGCTGCAATGCGGCAGGCCCGAGAAAATCGACATTGCTGGAGACCGTGTCGCAGGCCGCGTAGCATACCGAGCAGTTGATGCATTCGATGCCGGTATCGGTCTCCACGCGCTCCGGCGTCTTCGGATCGAGGATCTCGATTGGCTCGTTGCGCGTCTTCGTGGGGTGATGGACGCCGCCGGCCGCCACCCATTTGTCGAAGAACGGATCCATGTCGGCGGCCAGATCCTTGATCACCGGCAGGTTTCGCAGCGGCTCGATGGTGATGGCGTTGTCCTTGAGCACCTTCTTGACATGGGTGCGGCAGGTCCAGCGCGGCACGCCGTTGACCATCATGGCGCAGGAGCCGCACATGCCGACCCGGCATGCGTAGCGGTAGGACAGCGTCGGATCGGCATATTGCTGGATCCAGGCCACGACATCCAGAATGGTCTGGCTTTCCTCGGCCGGGACCCTGAAATGCTCGAGCCCACCGCCGCTCGCGTCGCCGCGCCAGACCGATACGTCCATTTCTTGCATGCTTGCCGACAAAACCGCCTCGATGACCGTGAATGATGGAGCGGCATTTATAGCTGTGAGCGTTTCTAACAAAAAGGAATAAATGCTAATCATTTGTGTAAACAACGCTATCTGAAAAACCCCTTTGCAAGGCACGGGTTTTGGCTAGTGTCGGCTGCATGTCCCATTCAATTCGGAGAGCCAAGTCATGATCACGCTTTACTACGCCAAGGGCACAGCCGCGCTGGCGCCGCACATCCTGCTGGAGGAGGCAGGCGCAGACTATGCCACGCGGCTCGTTGATTTCGCCGCGGCCGAGCAGCGGTCACCCGACTACCTGGCGATCAATCCGAAGGGCCGGGTGCCGGCGTTGATCACGCCGAAGGGGGCGCTGACCGAGACGCCGGCGATCCTCGCCTATATCGCGCAGGTCTTTCCTGGCGCCGACCTGGCGCCGGCCGATCCGTTCGGCTTCGCCGAGGCGCAGGCCTTCAACCTCTATCTCGCCGCAACGGTGCATGTGAACCACGCCCACAAGCAACGCGGCATGCGTTGGACCGATGACGAAGCGGCGCAGGCGAAGATGCGCGAGAAGGTGCCCGCCAACATGACCGACTGCGCCCGCATGATCGAGGAGCACTATCTCAAGGGTCCCTGGGTGATGGGCGAAACCTATTCGATGTGCGACCCCTACCTCTTCGTCATCACCCGCTGGATGAAGGTCGATGGCGTCAACCTGGACGATTTCCCCGCCATTTCCGCCCACTTCGCCGCCATGCAGGCGCGCCCGGCGGTGCTGAAGGTGATGGAATTGCACGGCTGAGGCTGGAGGCGGTCAGGCGAAGCCCATCTGGTCGGCAGCATCGCTCGCCTCCCGGTCGAAATCGGCAATGAACTCCTGCCAGTCAAGCGCGGTACCGGGTATCCTGGTCTTGCCGGCTTCGGGAAAGACCCGGCCGTTGCGTGCATTGGTGAAGAATTCGAGATATCGAACGTTCAATAGGGCTTCGGTGCGGTGGACAAGGTCGCCGAGATCCAATTCGCATCCTGCGTCGGCGGTTTCTATTCCCTTGCGCAGGCTGGCCATGAGGGAATGGTCGACCCGTGAAAATCGCCCGACGAGATCGAAGAACCGATTGCACCGGCGAAACTCGCCGACCGAGTGACTCAGATCGTCTTGCGGCAATCCGAGGCGTTGCGCGATCAATCCATTGAGCATGCGGGCGCATTCGATACCCACCCAGTCGGCGGTCGCGTTTGCCCGAGTTGTGAACTCGATCATCTGCCCGACCAGATGCACCGGCAGGCCTGCTGCAAGCAAGACCTCGCCGACCACCCCCAGGCCCGAGCCAACCGCATGATCGTAGGAGACCACCGCGACCGAGCTATTCCCCGCCGACATCGCCCGGTCGATGAACTTGTCGAAGTGGATGTCGATGTGCCCGGGGTCGCGATTGGCGATGGTGCCAACGTATCGGGCGAATGTCTGGGAATCCCGGCGCTTGCAATATTGCGCCCATCGCGAGGGCAAATAGCTCGACCAATGCCGCACGCAAAAAATGAAGCGCACCTCGCAATCGACGAAAACCTCGCGAAGTTGACGAAACTGATCGCCCGAAAGCGTGGAAACGGTCTCACCGGAAAGCAGCAGAGTGTGCGCGCCGGATTTTCTGGCCGCTTCAATGATGTCGCTCAGATCCTGTCTGGACCAATCCGGATTCCTGGTGTTCAGAACCGGTCCGTTGTGCCGAAGTTCCGTCGCCGGACAGTAGTAGCCGTTCTCCGCGAGGCGCTGACGATTGACGTGGAGGACCAGTTGCAGGGCAGTGGTGCCCGTCTTGTGCATTCCACCGTGAATGACGACCTGCATGTCCTTGATGGTCCCGGATTGGTGCGGGCACCCCGTCAGGCGCCGTCCCGCAAGACTGTTTTGTACCGTCCGACCATCGCGAGGCTGGGAGGCGATGCTGTTGCTCAGCGTCAGCCGTGATAGCATTCCCCGATGCAAAAGCAATGTCTGAGTGAGTTTCCCGCCCGGCCCTCGCTTGCATCCGGCTCGCCGAGCCGCCATGTTGCGGCCCAATGCGGAGAAGCCGGATCCATGCCGAGAAAACTGAGTTTCATTGCCTCCTCCTCGCCAGAGGCGCAGCTGGCGGCGCGTCATCTGGCAGCCCTCTACGGCAATGAGCGCCAGGAGGACGCCGAGGTCATCGTCGCGCTCGGCGGTGACGGCTTCATGCTGCAGACGCTGCACGAGCAGATGAATTCCGGCCGGCTGGTCTATGGCATGAACCGCGGCTCGGTCGGCTTTCTGATGAACGACTATTCCGACGCGGGCCTCAACGACCGCATCGACGCGGCGGTGGAGAACATCATCCGGCCGCTGGAAATGCGCGCCACCGACGCCGCCGGCGCCGAGCACCGATCTCTTGCCATCAACGAGGTGTCTCTGTTCCGGCAATCCTACCAGGCAGCCAAGCTGAGATTGTCCATCGACGACAAGGTGCGGCTCGAGGAACTGATCTGCGACGGGGTGATGGTGGCGACGCCCGCCGGCTCGACTGCCTACAATCTCTCGGCGCAGGGGCCGATCCTGCCGCTCGACGCGCAGCTGCTCGCCCTCACCCCGGTCAGCGCGTTTCGCCCGCGGCGCTGGCGCGGCGCGCTGCTGCCCAGCAAGTCCACCGTCACCATCGAGGTGCTGGAAGCCGACAAGCGGCCGGTCAACGCGGTCGCCGACCACATGGAAGTCAAATCCGTGATCCGGGTGGTGGTGGCCGAGGCGGCCGGTTCGACCACGCGGATCCTGACCGATTCCAGCCACTCCTGGAACGACCGCATTCTCGCCGAACAATTCCTGCATTAAACCGTTGTCTTTCATTCCGCAGTCCAACAGGTGACGTCCATGCCAACCCAGCCCGCATATCTCACGATCCGTCCAGCCCTCAAGCTTGCCGCCCTGCTGGCGCTGCTGGGACAGGTGTGGCTGCAGCCCGCCCTCGCCCAGGCTGCCCCGGGCACGGAGATCGAAACCCTGTCGGACCGGGTCATGTTCGTCGTCTCCGGCGGCTTCTGGGAAGGCCTTCCGAACGAGCAGGACGGCGGCGCGGCACCGGCGGATGGCGCGGCTCCCGACAGCGTGCCAGCGGCGGGCGCCGCGCAGGCCGAACCGGCGCCCGCCACCGGGGCCGCTGCCGACACTGAGCCGGCGCCGGAGGTGCTGACCATGCAGAAGGGTTACTACCGCATCGCCGCCGTTCGCGCCCAGGACAACCATTCGCTCTTCTACCTGCAGCAGGTGGCGCTCGGCGAGGACGGCCCGGACGTGGTCATGAGCATGGAGATTGCCGAACTCAGCGATCTCAAAGGCTACGTGACCGACATCCGCCCCGAGGATTCGAGCGGTTCGGCAAGCCAGCCCGGCTTTGCCGCCTATGTCCATATGAAACCGGATCTCGAGACGGTGGAGCCCGAAACATGGTCCGTGCTCATCGACGATCTCGGCGACATCACGGTCAGCCGCGCCGACAACTAGGCCGTTTTCGACGCATGTCGGACCATGGATCGTCATTCCGGACGCACCGGACGCAGAATCCTAGCGGAAGAGCGAGAGGATGTTCTGGGAATTGGAGTTGGCGATCGACAGGGACTGCATACCGAGCTGGCTCTGTGTCTGCAAAGCCTTGAGGCGGGTCGATTCCTTGTTCATGTCGGCATCCACGAGCCTGCCGATGCCGGTCTCCATAGTGTCCTGGAGGTTGCTGACGAAGTCGCTCTGCATGGCGACGCGCGACTGAAGAGAACCGATATTGGATGCGACATCGATCATCCGTTGCGACATGGCATCGACGATCTTGATCATCTCATCGAGTGTGGTGTCGGTCGTCGCCGCCGAAAGCACCATTTCAACCGTCGAGCCCGGATTGGTGGCTCCCTTGAAAAGCACATAGGCGGCGCTGGCCCCGACCGAAGTGGCAAAGGCGTCGCTGGTCAGGATGCCGTATTCGCCCACCCCGCCATTGTCGACGAGGTAGTTGACGCCTGTGATGCCGTAGCCGGTGGTCACGTCATAGGTGATGGTGCCGAGATCCACGGAGCCGTCCTGGTTGCGGACGAAGGAACCGACGAGGGTCTTGTCCTCCGAATCGGCGCTGGTATTCCACTCAAAGCCAGTTCTGGCCGTTGAAACTCGATGACGCCACGATCGACCGGAGCTGTTCCTTGAGTTGTGTCAGCTCCTTGTTGATCTTGGACTTGTCCACGCCCGGTTCGCGCGCGGCTATGAATTTCTTCTTGACCTCATCCACGACTTCGATGGCCGAATTCATGCCGGCATAGGCGGTATCGAGCGTGGCCGCGCCGAGCGCCAGGGCATCCTGTACGGACGACAGTGCCTTGACATCGGAGCGCATGGTGGTGGCGATGGACCAATAGGCGGCATTGTCAGCGGCGGTCTCGACCCTGTAGCCGCTGGAGATGCGCGACTGCGTGGTCTCCATCTGACCGTTGATCGACCGCAGCGTCTGCAGAGCGGACATCGCCGCAATATTTGTCGAAATGCTGGCCATGAATGCGCCCCAAGATTGCGACAAACATCAGATGCCTGAGATTTTCCGCCTCAACGCAGCACCTTTTCACATGCGAAATTTCGCCGATAAAGGTTAATGTGTTGTTACGGATTTCCGAAAAATGCTGAATTTTCAGGGGCGCGGCGGGATTAAGGTGGCGAATAAGCTGAAATCGCCCGGCGGCGCGGCGCCCGCAAATCCGCCGATATCGGATATCAGCGCCATGGCGTGCGCGCTGCGCGGCGAACAGTCCGGGCGCCGTGGAGTGCGCGACGCTGGTGGGGATCGCCCCTGCAGCGTCACCTTGCTACACCTGCACGCGGTCACATTGGCCTCCCTGGCTGCCGAACAGGCTGCCTCGCACAGACAAAAACGACGACGCACGATGCGCCGCCGTTCTGGCAACCTTGCCTGCCGTACCGCCAGAGAGCATTTCCGGACGACGGAAGTTTCATTTCGTCGTTCGAGAATTCAAGAACTGGGCGTGCTTTGGAGATTCACTCAGAGGCAAAAGCGAGCTAGTCGATGTCTTCGACAGCCTCTTTGCCACCATAGACGCGCTGGGCGAGCGCTGCCTCCATGAAGGGATCGAGCTTGCCGTCAAGCACGTCGGTCGGATTGGTGCTTTCGGTGCCGGTGCGCAGGTCCTTGACCAGCTGGTAGGGCTGCAGCACGTAGGAGCGGATCTGGTGGCCCCAGCCGATCTCGGCCTTGGTGGCTTCCGTCTCGCTCGCCGCATCCTCGCGCTTCTTGAGTTCGGCCTCGTAGAGCCGCGCCCGCAACATGTCCCAGGCCTTGGCCTTGTTCTTGTGCTGCGATCTTTCCTGCTGGCACTGGACCACGATATTGGTCGGAATGTGGGTGATGCGCACGGCGGAATCGGTGGTGTTGACGTGCTGGCCGCCGGCACCCGACGACCGATAGGTGTCGATGCGGCAGTCGCTTTCCTTGATGTCGATCTCGATCGAATCATCGATCACCGGATAGACCCAGATCGACGAGAACGAGGTGTGGCGGCGCGCCTGGCTGTCATAGGGCGAGATCCGCACCAGCCGGTGGACACCGGATTCGGTCTTCATCCAGCCATAGGCGTTGTGGCCCTTGATCAGCAGCGTCGCCGACTTGATGCCGGCTTCCTCGCCGTCATGGACTTCCATCAGCTCCACCTTCATCCGGTGGCGCTCGGCCCAGCGGGTGTACATGCGCAACAGCATGTTGGCCCAGTCCTGGCTCTCGGTGCCGCCGGCGCCGGAATGGACTTCGACATAGGTGTCGTTGCCGTCAGCCTCGCCGGACAGCAGCGACTCGATCTGCTGGCGCGTGACCTCGGTCCGCAATTCCTTGAGCGCGGCTTCTGCCTCGCGGACGATGCCGTCATCGCCCTCTTCCTCGCCCATTTCGATGAGCTCGAGATTGTCGTTGAGCTGCGTCTCGAGGCGAATCAGGCCGTTGATGCCGTCATCGAGCGACTGGCGCTCGCGCATCAGCTTCTGGGCCTCGACCGGATCATTCCAGATCGAGGCATCCTCTGCCTTGAAGTTCAGCTGTTCGAGACGCTTGAGGGCCGGTTCCCAGTCAAAGATGCCTCCTCAGCAGGCTTATGGCCTGCTTGATTTCGTCGACAACGACCTGGGTTTCTGAGCGCATGGTTCTTGGTGTCCGTAATCACTGAATCGGCAAATCGGGAAAGCGGGCGGAACATAGGGTCCGCTCCGCATGATGTAAAGGGCAGGAACCGAGGGTTCCGAACCGGTCCTGTGCATGTCGGCGAAACTGCGCCGCGGCGTCCGGACCAGGACATGCACTGCTGAAGAGAACCAGGGCACATCGCGCGAATCCGATTTCGCGCGACGTGTCTTCGTTTTGCGCGCGCTCCTTAGTAGAGCCCGCCCGTGCCCGAAACCACCGCGCGGTTGGCCTGCGGCGAGACATTGGTGATGTCCGCGCCGGTGGCGACGTCCTCCATGCCGATGACCGAATAGATGTCGGACGGGCCGGTGCCGGGCTTGAAGGCCTCCATGATCACGTCGGGCCCGCCAGGCTCGGCCTGCATGCCGGTCTTGCGGTTGATCGCGATCAGCTTCATGCCGTTGGGGATGCGGAAATCCACCGGCCGGGTGCCCTCGAGCGCGCCCAGCATGAAGTCATTGAAGACCGGAGCCGCCAGCGCGCCGCCGGTGGAGCCGCGGCCCATCGGCGTGGGATTGTCAAAGCCGATGAAGACGCCGGTGACCAGGTCGGGCGTGTAGCCGACGAACCAGGCGTCCTTTTCCTCGTTCGTGGTGCCGGTCTTGCCGGCGGTGGGGCGGCCGAGATTGACCTTGCTCGCCGCGGTGCCGCGGGTGACCACGCCTTCCATCATCGAGGTGATCTGGTAGGAGGTCATCGGGTCGAGCACCTGTTCTCGCTCATCAATGATCTCCGGCTCCTCCTGGTCGAGCCAGGCGGTGGCGACACAGGCGTCGCAGGTGCGATCCTCATGCCGGAATATGGTCTTGCCGTAGCGGTCCTGGATGCGGTCGATCAGCGACGGCTTGATCTGCTTGCCGCCGTTGGCGAGCACGGAATAGGCCGACACCATGCGCATGACCGTGGTCTCGCCCGACCCCAGCGACATGGCCAGAACCGGCAGCATCTTGTCGTAGAGGCCGAAGCGCTCAGCATATTCGGAAACCAGGTTCATGCCCATGTCCTGCGCCAGCCGCACCGTCATCAGGTTGCGCGACTTCTCGATGCCGAGGCGAAGCGTCGACGGACCGGCGGAATCTCCGCCATAGTTCTTCGGCTTCCAGACCTCTCCGCCCGACACAACCTCGATCGGCGCGTCGAGGACCACCGAGGCCGGCGTGTAGCCGTTGTCGAGAGCGGCGGAATAGACGAAGGGCTTGAAGGCGGAACCCGGCTGGCGCTGCGCCTGGGTGGCGCGGTTGAATTCCGACTGGGCGTAGGAAAAGCCGCCGACCATCGCCAGCACGCGACCGGTGTGCGGATCCATCGCAACCAGTGCGCCCTGGACCTTCGGCGGCTGCCGCATGCGCCAATGGGTGACGCCGTCCTCGCCCTTCCTGGGCTCGAAATAGATCACGTCGCCGGGGGCGGCCACTTCGGACGCCGTCTTGACGGTCTTGCGCTGCTTGTCGCGGTCGAGCCGGAAGGCCCATTTCATGTCCTCGGCGCGAACGGTGGCCGTCTCAGTGGCGACAGCCGCTCCGTCCGCCGCATCGGTTTCGGGGCGAATGCCGATCTCGAGTTCCGTGTCGGTGGCGGCGAGCACCACGCCGAGCTTCCACTCGGGCACGTCGCGCAGGGGTTCGATTTCGCTCAGCGCCTTGGCCCAGTCGCCGGTGATGGCGATCTGGGCGACGGGTCCGCGGAATCCGCGGCGCTCGTCGTAGCTGATCAGTCCCTTTTGCAGCGCCTTGCGCGCCAGTTCCTGCAAATGCGGATCGAGCGTCGTGCGCACCGACAGCCCGCCCTCATAGAGCGCATCGACGCCGTAGCGGTCGATCAGTTCACGCCGGACCTCCTCGGAAAAGTATTCCGAGGCGAACAGATAGGAACCGCTGCGGCGGGGAATGACGCCGAGCGGCTGCTTCTGCGCGTCCGCTCCGTCAGCCGCCGAGACATAGCCGTTCTCGACCATGCGGTCGATCACCCAGTTGCGGCGCTCGATGGCGCGCTCCGCCTGGCGGATGGGATGGTAGTTCGACGGCGCTTTCGGCAGCGCGGCAAGATAGGCGGTCTCGGCGATGGTCAGTTCGTTGACCGACTTGCCGAAATAGGTGAGCGCCGCGCCGGCGATGCCGTAGGCGTTCTGGCCGAAGAAGATCTCGTTGAGATAGAGCTCGAGAATCCGGTCCTTGGAATAGGCCTGCTCGATGCGGAACGACAGGATCGCTTCCTTGACCTTGCGGTCGATGGTCTGGTCGGCCGACAGCAGGAAGTTCTTGGCCACCTGCTGGGTGATGGTCGAGGCGCCGACCGGACGGCGGCCGGAGCCGAGATTCTGGATGTTGACGATCACCGCGCGCGCAAGGCCGGTGATGTCGACCCCCGGATGGGTGTAGAAATTCTTGTCCTCGGCGGAAATGAAGGCGGCCTTGACGCGGTCCGGAATGGCCTGAATCGGCAGGAACAGCCGCCGTTCATGGGCGTATTCGGCCATCAACTCGCCGTCGGCGGCGTGAACGCGCGTCGTCACGGGCGGCTCGTAGCTGTTGAGCACCTCATAGTCGGGCAGGTCCCTGGACACATCGCCGATGTACCAGGCCACGCCGGCGGCCACCATCAGGAACAGCACTGCGCCGATTCCGAAGAGATATCCAATCAGTCGTATCATTATTCTCTTACCGTTGACGGTTTACACAAACAGGCGAATTCACACCGGCATGGCCTTGTGGCCTACCATCCGGCTTAGCCCGGACAATGTGCGCAAAATAGGGCCGCAAGCCCGATTGAAAGGTCCGGCATCGGTCGAACCCTGACAGTGTGGCCATGACAACACGGCGATTCCATAGCATGAAACCGGTCGGCCTCACACGGAGATTCATCGCACCGCCTCGAGAATTGTCTCCCGGAAATCCTTCACGGATTGCGCCAGCAGACCGGCGGTGTGGTCGCGCCACTCCGGATCGGTGAGCAGTTTCTCGTCGTCGCGGTTGGACAGGTATCCGAGCTCGATGAGCACGGAGGGAACATCGGGCGCCTGCAGCACGCGGAACCCGGCCTGCCGATGCGGATTGTTGATCAGCTTGACCTGGCCCTCGAAGGAACTGACCACCTTGCCGGCGAGACCGTTGGAAAACACGCGCGTCTCGCTGCGGGCCAGATCGATGAGAATGCCGGCCACCAGGTCTGTCTTGCCGTCGAGATCGGCGCCGACCAGGGCGTCGTGCCGGTCTTCCTGCTCGACCAGCGACGCCGCCACCGAGTCCGACGCCTTGTCGGAGAGCGTGTAGACGGTGGCCCCGCGCAGGCTGCGCATGGCAATGGAATCGGCATGCAGCGAAATCAGCAGATCCGCGCGGCTGTCGCGGGCGAACTGCACCCGCCCCGACAATGACAGAAAACTGTCGTCGCTTCGGGTCATCAGCACCCGGATGCCGCCGATGGCCTTGAGCTTCTCATCGAGCGCCGCAGCGAAGGCCAGGGTGACGTCCTTTTCCTGGACGCCGTCAATGCCCTCCGCGCCGCCGTCGATGCCGCCGTGACCGGCGTCGATGACTACCGTGAACTGCTTGTCCGTTGCCGGCGCCAGCCGGCCGCCCCTCGCCGCGCCGCGCACCCAGTCGGTCTTCGCCACCAGCCCCGCGAACGTGTCCGGAGCGACGGCAACGGCATCCAGCACCATGCGAAAGCCGGCGCCGCCCTCGGCGGGCTGGGACTGTGCCAGATCCAGTTGCGCCGGACGGGCAAGCCCCAGAACGAGGCGCGAGCGCCCCTCCCCGGCCGAGCCGAAGCGGATGAGCTTGAACAGGCCGCGCGGATCGAGTTCGGCGGGCGGGAAGCCGAAAGCCGTTTCCGGCAGCTCGATGACGATGCGGTCGGGCCCGTCGAGATACCGGACCTGAAAATCCGGCTTGGCCTCGAACTCCATGACCAGACGGGTGCGCTGGTCGTCGCCGGCGACGCGTGCCGAAAACGCCACCAGCGGCCCGGGTCGCGGCGCGGCGGCGGTGGGCGCGGGCTCGATTGCCGGCTGCAGCACCTGGGCGTCGGCGCCCGGCACGAAGACGAAAGCCGCCGAGGCGAGCACCAGAACGGCCAGCACGATGCCGCGCGCGGCGGAAGGCAGCCGCGGCGCATTCCAGGTGCGGGTGCCCCGTCGCGCTTTCTCCCTGCCTGACACCGTCATGCCCATTCTCGCTGCATTGCCTTTCATCCGGGATCCGCCTCGTGTCGAATCATCCAAGCCGACCCGCGTGTCAGGACCGTGGCAGTACATGGTTAACCTGACGTTTACCACGATGGCACAGCCAGGATTGCTCTGGTCAGACCAATTGATGCGAGCCGTTGTTTCGGCACCGGTCCGGAAAGTGTTTTCAGCTTGCAAGATTCGATGCCAGACCATAAAAGCGATAGTTGGGAAAGAGTTTTGACGGGATAGAACTGTCACCCTTTCGGCCGCCACCCCGGACTGGGGTAAACCGGCGCCAGGTGTGCTGATCATCCGTCGTCCAGCCGCTCTCTCTCCCCGGGAACCACCGGACCGTCTGGCCTTGCGAGGCAGGTCGGCCTTGATACGGTCCCGCACAGGAGGCCGGACATGCGGCACGGCGCTACGCCGGACGCATCATGGCCGCCAGATTGATTGAACCCGGCAGAGTGAAAATCTGCCACAACATCGCGGCGACCCCTCGCCGCAGCACCCCGCAAGGGGTTTCATCGGTCCGAAAGGACTACACGGAAATGCATTTCCAGTCGGCGCGATTGATGGTGAAGAAGCGGAAATTGTTACGAGTGAACCGGTCCAGGGCAGCGATTGCCCAGGCTTCGGCCTTCCCGCGCACCACCGCCAGCCGCACGTTGGAATATCTTTTATCCGGCACGACCCGTGCCGTCTCTCCACTGCCCTGCTGGACAGGACATGGACAGGACCAGACGCGGGCGCGCCGAGGAGCGCATATTAAATGGCAGAGAAAATGCTTATCGACGCCTCCCATCCCGAGGAGACCCGCGTCGTTGTCGTTCGTGGTTCACGGATAGAGGAATTCGACTTCGAGTCGCAGCACAAGAAACAGATTCGCGGCAACATCTATTTGGCAAAAGTCACCCGCGTGGAGCCGTCGCTCCAGGCCGCCTTTGTCGATTATGGCGGCAATCGCCACGGTTTCCTGGCCTTCGCTGAAATCCACCCCGACTATTACCAGATCCCGCTGGCCGACCGGCAGGCGCTGCTTCTCGCCGAGGCGGAGGATGCGCGCAACGATCCCGATTTCGAAAGTGCCGACGAGGAGCCGGAGGCCAAGCCGGCGCGCAAGCCCGCCGCCGCTGAAGCCCGCAGCGAGGCCTCCGCCGACAAGAACGGCAAGCCGCGCGCCCGCCGCTCGCGCCGCGGGCGCAAGCAGTCCGATGACACGACTTCATCCGATGAGTCGGGCGAAGACGATGCCGCGGCCGAAGCATCCGCGGACGACAGCGCGGCCGCCGGCGACACGTCCGGAGCTGCTGGCGCTGACAGCACTGGTGCCGAGACCAGCGGCGATGATGACGCCGGCAACGACAATGGCGGCGACAAGCCGACCACCATGTCCGCCGATGTCGAGGCCGAGGAAATCTCCGAGCCCGTCAGGCAGCGCGGCAACAAGGGCCGCCGTTCGCGCAACGACGACAGGGACGATGCGTCCGAGGAGGACAACGTCGAATCCGTCGGCGCCGAGGATGCCCAGGAAGAACTCCCCGATCGTCCGGTCCGCAAGCCGCGCAAGCAGTATCGCATCCAGGAAGTCATCAAGCGCCGCCAGATCCTCCTGGTCCAGGTCGTCAAGGAAGAACGCGGCAACAAGGGCGCGGCGCTGACCACCTATCTGTCGCTGGCCGGTCGCTATTCGGTGCTGATGCCGAACACGGCGCGCGGCGGCGGCATCTCGCGCAAGATCACCAATGTGGTCGACCGCAAGCGCCTCAAGGAAATCGCCCGCGAACTGGAAGTGCCCAAGGGCATGGGCGTGATCCTGCGCACCGCAGGCGCCAACCGCACCCGCGTCGAGATCAAGCGCGACTTCGAATATCTGATGCGCCTGTGGGAGAACGTGCGCAACCTGACGCTCCGCTCCACCTCGCCCTGCCTCGTCTATGAGGAAGGCAGCCTGATCAAGCGCTCGATCCGCGACCTTTACAACAAGGACATCAGCGAGATCGTCGTTTCCGGCGAGGAGGGCTACCGCGAAGCCAAGGACTTCATGAAGATGCTGATGCCGAGCCACGCCAAGGTGGTTCAGCCCTATCGCGAGCTGATGCCGATCTTTGCCCGCTCGGGCATCGACGCGCAGCTCGATCGCATGCTGCAGCCGCAGGTGACGCTCAAGTCGGGCGGCTACATCATCATCAACCAGACCGAAGCGCTGGTGGCCATCGACGTCAACTCCGGCCGTTCGACCCGCGAGCATTCGATCGAGGACACCGCGCTGCAGACCAACCTGGAGGCGGCAGAAGAGGTCGCCCGCCAGTTGCGCCTGCGTGACCTTGCCGGCCTGATCGTGATCGATTTCATCGACATGGAGGAAAACCGCAACAACCGTGCGGTGGAGAAGCGGGTCAAGGATTGCCTCAAGAGCGACCGCGCCCGCATCCAGGTCGGACGCATCTCGCATTTCGGCCTTCTGGAAATGTCGCGCCAGCGCATCCGCGCCTCGGTGCTCGAAAGCACGACCCAGGTCTGCCCGCATTGCGCGGGCACCGGCCTGATCCGCTCGGAATCGTCGGTGGCGCTGCACGTCATCCGCGGCATCGAGGAGTATCTGCTCAAGAACACCACGCACAACATCACCGTGCGCACCACGGCCGATACCGCGCTCTACATGCTCAACCACAAGCGCGAGACCATCATGGACCTCGAGCGCCGTTTCGGACTGGCGATCAGCTTCGTCGCCGATGCCGGTGTGGCCGCGCAGCATTTTGCCATCGACCGCGGCATGGCCGTGGAAAACCCGGTCAGCATCGAACACATCACCGCCGCCTCGATGAACTACGTGGTCGAAGAGGACGATGATCTCGACATCGTCGAGGAAGTGGACGACGAGGACGTCGCGGCTGTGGAGCCCGCCAAGGCGGCTGCCGCCGAGACCCGCACCGAGTCCAGGTCCGAGGCGCCCGCCGCCGAGGACCGCGAGGACGGCCAAGGCCGCAAGCGCAGGCGCCGCAGGCGTCGCGGCGGACGCCGCACCGAAGGCGATATGGAATCGGGCCCGGAAGGCCAGACAGCCCAGTCGGGTGACGACGCAGACTCCGGCGACGACGACGGCGATGACGAGGACACGGCAACCGACGCCACGGCCACTGCGGCCGAGGGTGACGACCAGCGTCCGGCCAAGCGCCGCCGGCGCGGCAAGCGTGGCGGTCGCCGCAATCGCGAGGACGAACGCGGCACGGAAGGATCCGACGAGGCCCAGGCCTCGGGCGATGCATCCGACGAGGCCGATGCGGGCTCTTCCGAGGCTGATGAAGCCGTGGAGGGAGGCGACGCGCAAGCCGCCATCGAAGGCGTCGACCACACCCGCTCGAATGCCCGTCAGGAAGCCGCCGCCGATCTGGAGTCGCCCGAAATCGCGATCGAAGTGATCGAGGAGGTGGTAACCAAGCCGGCCAAGCCGGCGCCGCGCAAGCGCCGCACCAAGGCGATGATCGCGGCCGAAGCCGCCGAGGCGGAGGCGCTTGCTGCGGCCGAAGCCGAGGCAGCCCTGGCATCGACCGGCGATCTGGCGGCCGAGGCCGCGGCGCCGGTAGTCACCGAGGACGCGGCTCCCGCCGCCGACAAGGAAGCCGCCAGCCAGGCCGACGTCGAGGAGAAGGCGTCCGAGCCCTCCAAGCCTGCCGAAGCCGCGCCAGCCGCGCAGAAGCCGGTGGTCACGTCGTCGGCCGAAGAGCCCGCGGCAGACAAGCCGAAAAAGGGTGGCTGGTGGCAGAAGCGCGGGTTCTTCTGATCCCGCGACTCCAGACCTGAGAATCAAGAACCGGCGGTCATCCCGCCGGTTTTTTTGTCTTCAGAGTTCCCAATGAAGTGCGGGTTGCGGCGCGCAAGGTCCCAATTCATGTCGCCCGGAAGTGTGCAGCGGTTTCGGGTCACGACATGTGCAATTAGAAAGATCCAAAGCACGTCGCATGAATCTGATTTCCCGCGATGCGCTTTATCGGGCGCAGAGCCAGGCCTGCATGCGGTCGAGCGCGGTCTCCATCTCGGCATGGCTTCCGGCATAGGAAAAGCGCATGAAGCGCGAGCCTTCGACCGGGTCGAAATCCCTGCCCGGCGTCGCAGCGACATGGATGGCGCCGAGCATCTCGCGGGCGAACGCCATCGAATCGTTGCTGTGGCGGGAGACGTCGCACCAGGCATAGAACGCCCCGTCCATGGGGGCCGCCAGCGGCAGGCCCAGTTCCGGCAGCCGCCTCGAGAGCAATTCGCGGTTCTTGACATAGCCTTCTCGCACCGCCTCCATCTCCATGTAGGCCTCGGCGCTCAGCGCCGCTTCGGCTGCGACCTGCGAGAGTTCCGGCGCGCTGATATAGAGGCTCTGGGCCAGGCACTCGATCGGCCGCACCAGATCCTCCGGCAGCACCATCCAGCCGATGCGCCAGCCGGTCATGCAGAAATACTTGGAGAAGGAATTGATGATCACCGCCCGGTCGGAGATCTCCAGCGCCGTGGTCTCGCCCCCGGCATAGGTGAGGCCGTGATAGATCTCGTCGGAGATGAAGGCCACGTCGCGGGCGTGGCACCAGGCGTCGAGTTCGCTCAGCGCGGCACGTGATGTGACGGCGCCGGTCGGATTGGCGGGACTGGCAATCAGCACCCCGGAAATGCGGAACCCGCCCTCCCGCTCGGCCGCCTCGATGGCATCCGGCGTCAGCGCATTGCCGGTGTCGGGGCCGACATGGATTTCGACCACCTTGAGGCCGAGGGCCGCAAGGATGTTGCGGTAGGCCGGATAGCCCGGCCGCGAGATCGCCACATGGTCGCCGGGGCTGAACAATTGCAGGAAGGCCAGGTTGAAGCCAGCCGACGATCCGGTGGTCACCGCGATGCGGGCCGGATCCGGCCGAATGCCGTGGGTGCGCTGGTAGTGATCGGCGATCGCCGCGCGCAGGCTGCCCGTGCCGAGCGCATCCGTGTAGCCGATGCGTCCGGCTTCAAGCGCCTTCCGGGCGGCCATGAGCGCCGGCCGGGGCGCCGGATGCGCCGGCTGGCCGACCGCCATCGACACGACGTCGTGGCCTTGCACGCGCAGCCGGGTGGCGGCGGCCAGCACGTCCATGGCGTGGAACGGTTCGACGGACGGCTTGCGCTTGATGGCCACGGGCATCTCCTTGTTGTCAGGTCATGGAGCCGCCGCATCCCCGATGAACATGCCGGCCATCGGCGCGCGGCATGGCGCCCGATTGCCGAATGGCCGCACAATTGCCCGATTGTCGTGGCGTTCACAAGAGCGCGAGCGCGAACAATGCCGCATCCTCCGGCATTTCCTTTTGCCCGCATGAAGGTTAGGTTTGCCGCACACCATGGGCTCGGGCTCGGCCCGAGCGGAGAGGTTATCTTGGCTCTGACGACAACGACATTTTTCCGACGGATGGCTGCGGCCACCATGATGCTGGCCATGACCGCCACTTCCCCGGCGCTGGCCCAGGGCCGCGTCTCGGTGGTGCGGGATGCGGAAATCGAAACCCTGCTGCTCGATTACGCGACGCCGGTGCTGAAGGCCGCCGGTCTCAACCGCAACGGCGTTGAGGTGATCATCGTCAACGATCCGAGCTTCAACGCGTTTGTCGACGGGCGCCGGATCTTCATCAACACCGGCGCGCTGATGTCGTCGGAAGTGCCCAACGAGATCATCGGCGTCATCGCGCACGAGGCCGGGCACCTGGCCGGCGGCCACCAGCATCGTCTGCGCGAGCAGATGGCGCGCGCCCGAACGATGGCCATTGTCGGCGGCCTGCTGGGCGCGGGTGCCGTTGTTGCCGGCAGCGTGTCGGGAAATTCCGGCGGAGCCAGCGGCGGCGCCGCCATCGCCTCGGCGGCCCCCTCCATGGCGATGCGCGGGCTGCTCTCCTACCGGCGCTCGGAAGAGATGAATGCCGACCAGGCGGCGGCCAAGTATCTGTCAGCCACCCGCCAGTCCGCCAAGGGCATGCTGACCACTTTCCAGCGGTTCTCGCAGAGCCTGTCGCTGGCGGGCGTGCAGGTCGACCAGTACCAGATCAGCCACCCGCTGCCGCGCGAACGCATCGCGCTGCTCGAGAGCCTGGCCGAGGCCAGTCCCTATTTCGACACCGCCGATCCCGCCAGCCTGATTGCCCGCCACCAGATGATGCGCGCCAAGATCGCCGCCTATTCCGGCGGCCAGGCAGCCGTCTCCCGCCTGTTCAAGGATCGCGGCTCGCTGGCCGCGAAATATGGCGACGCCATCGCCACGGATCTCGGCGGCAATTCGGCCGCGGCGCTGAAGAAGCTCGACGCGCTGGTCGCGGCCAGTCCGTCCAACCCCTATATCCACGAGTTCCGCGGCGAGGTGCTGCTCAAGCTGCACAAGGCGGCTGACGCGGCGAAGGCCTTCGACAAGGCGTTGAAGCTCGATCGCAGCAGGTCCGGCCTGATCCGGGCCCGTCTCGGCGTCGCGCTGCTGGCCACCGGCGACAAGCACCAGATCGACCGGGCGGTCGATGAACTCGGCCGGGCCCTGCAGAGCGATCCCGACAATTACGCCGCCTATCTCAGCCTCAGCCAGGCCTATGGCGCCAGCGGCGACATCGGCAATGCGGAACTGGCCATGGCCGAAGGCAATTACCGTGCCGGCAACGTCAAGCAGGCCAAGATCTTTGCCGCCCGCGCCGCGGGCAAGCTGCCGCCGAAATCGCCCGGCGCGCGCCGCGCCAACGACATCTTAACCATCGGAAAATAGACAGGACCCTCCCCAAGCCGGGCAGCGTCGCAGAAAGGTTCACGACCATGACATTCCGCAGCAAATCGGTGCTCGCAGCCATCGGCCTCATCGGCCTGATGGCTCTGCCCACCACGGCCTCCGCTCTTGACGACGCCCAGAAGCAGGAGTTCGGCGCCTTCATCCGCGAATATCTCCTGGCCAATCCGGAAATCATCGAGGAGATGCAGACCGCTCTCGAAGCCAGGAAGCAGGACGAACAGGCACAGGTGGCGCAGGCGGCGATCACGTCCAACAGGGATGCGATCTTCCACGACGCCAACGACATGATCATCGGCAATCCGGATGGCGACGTCTCCATCGTCGAATTCTTCGACTACAACTGCGGCTACTGCAAGCGCGCCATGGCCGACATGACCGGCATCGTCGAGCAGGACCCGAATGTCCGTTTCGTGCTCAAGGAATTTCCCATCCTCGGGCCGGACTCGCTCGCAGCCCACCGCGTCTCGATGGCATTTCGCAAGCTGATGCCGGAGAAATATGGCGAATTCCATCTTGAACTGCTCGGCGGCAGCGTGCATGCCACGGAAGCCCATGCCATCGACATCGCCACCTCGCTCGGCGCCGACGAGGCCAGGCTGCGCGAGGCCATGAAGGATCCCTCCGTCGATGCCTCGATCAAGCAGGCCTACACGCTCGCCAATGACCTGGGCATCTCGGGAACCCCATCCTATGTGGTCGGCGATGAAGCGGTTTTCGGAGCCATGGGCGCGGATGTGCTGCTGAGCAAGATCGCCAATGTGCGCGCCTGCAACAGCGCAACCTGCTGAGCGGCATGCCGTCAACCGCACGCCAATCGCTTGTGGACAATGAAGCCATTGCAGCAAAACCCTTTCGCCGGGGCCTTGCTGCTTGTATATGTCGTTTTCCATTGCGGTCAGAGACGGCTGCGGGGCGCCTTTGAGGCGTCCTCACAGGCGGCAGCGGGCGGAATTGGCAAGAGCGCGAACGGGACAACGAAGACCCTAGGCGAAGATCATAGGAGCCTTCCCCTTGTTAGGCGACGTCAGACCCGGCAAACCATTGCCGGGGCGAGATGCCGCATCAAGGGGATGGCATCCTCATCAACGAACACAAAGGCAAAGTCCGATGGCAACAAGAAAACCGGGGATCGATCAGGACCTGATCCGTGATTTGGCCAATATTCTCAACGAGACCGATCTGACGGAAATCGAGGTCCAGCAGGACGATCTGCGCATCCGCGTCTCGCGCGCCGGCACGCCGCAATATGTGCAGGCGCCGATGGCCTCGCCACAGGCCCAGGCACCTTCGCCCGCCGCTGCGGCAGAGGCCGCTCCGGCGGCCGCGCCCTCCGGAAATGTCGTGCCCGCGCCGATGGTCGGCACGGTCTATATGTCGCCGGCGCCGGGCGCCCGCCCCTTCATCGAGGTCGGCCAGTCGGTGACGGAAGGCCAGACCATCCTGATCATCGAAGCCATGAAGACGATGAACCAGATCGCCTCGCCGCGCGCCGGGAAGGTCACCGAAATCATGGTCAGCGACGGACACCCGGTGGAATACGGCGAGCCGATGATCGTGATTTCATAAGGTGGCACAGGTGATGATTTCCAAGATCCTCATTGCAAACCGGGGCGAGATTGCCCTGCGGGTGCTGCGCGCCTGCAAGGAGCTCGGCATCGCCACCGTGGCGGTCCACTCAACCGCCGATGCCAATGCCATGCATGTGCGGCTTGCCGACGAGAGCGTCTGCATCGGTCCGCCGCCGTCGCGCGACAGCTATCTCAACATCCACCAGATCGTGGCTGCCTGCGAGATCACCGGCGCCGATGCGGTTCATCCGGGCTACGGCTTCCTGTCCGAGAACGCCAAGTTCGCCGATATTCTCGATGCCCACGGCATCACCTTCATCGGCCCCACGGCCGATCACATCCGCATCATGGGCGACAAGATCACCGCGAAGAAAACCGCGGAAGCCCTTGGCATTCCGGTGGTTCCCGGCTCTGTGGGTGAGATCCGCACCGACGAGGAAGCCGTCGAGATCGCCACCAAGATCGGCTTTCCGGTCATCATCAAGGCCACCGCCGGCGGCGGCGGCCGCGGCATGAAGGTGGCCAACAATGTCGGCGAACTGTCGATAGCCCTCTCCACGGCGCGCTCCGAAGCGGGCGCTGCCTTCGGCAACGAAGCCGTCTATATCGAGAAATATCTCGCCCATCCGCGCCACATCGAGGTCCAGGTCATGGGCGACGGTGAAGGCAACGCGGTGCATCTGGGCGAGCGCGACTGCTCTTTGCAGCGACGCCACCAGAAGGTCTGGGAAGAGGCCAATTCGCCCTCGCTCAATGTCAGCCAGCGCTCGGAGATCGGCGAGATCTGCGCGGCCGCCATGCGCAAGCTTAAGTACCGCGGCGCCGGGACGGTGGAGTTTCTCTACGAGGACGGCAATTTCTACTTCATCGAGATGAACACCCGCCTGCAGGTCGAACACCCCGTCACCGAGGCCATCACCGGCATCGATCTGGTCAACGAGCAGATCCGCATCGCCTCGGGCGGCGGCCTGTCGGTCACGCAGGACGAGATCCGGTTCTCCGGCCACGCCATCGAGTGCCGCATCAATGCCGAGGACCCGAGCACCTTCGTCCCCTCGCCCGGCACCATCACCCACTACCACACGCCCGGCGGACTGGGCGTGCGCGTCGATTCCGGTGTCTACCAGGGCTACAAGATCCCGCCCTACTACGACAGCCTCATCGGCAAGCTGATCGTGCACGGCCGCACACGGGTGGAATGCATGATGCGCCTGCGCCGCGCGCTCGACGAGTTCGTGGTCGACGGCATCAGCACGACGCTGCCGCTGTTTCGCGATCTGCTGGCGAACCCGGACATCGCCAATGGAGACTACGACATCCACTGGCTGGAAAAATTCCTTGCCGACAAAGCCGGGAAATAGACCCATGGCTCCCGGATCGTTCGCCCGATCCGGGACCTGACCATGGGGCGGACATCCTCGCCTCCGCCGATCACACCGGAACTCCTGCTCCGCGCCTATGCGGCGGGGCTGTTTCCGATGGCCGAATCGGCGAATGATCCGGAGCTGTTCTGGGTCGAACCCGAGACCCGCGGCGTCATTCCCCTCGACGCATTCCACATTCCCAGGAGCCTTGCCCGGACGGTGCGCCGTGCGCCCTTCGACATCCGGTTCGACCATGACTTCCCGGCGGTGATGGCGGCTTGCGCCGAATCCGTCGAGGGCAGGCCCTCGACCTGGATCAACGCCACCATCACCGACCTCTATACGAGCCTGCACCGGCTCGGCCACGCCCATTCGGTGGAGGCCTGGCAGGACGGCAGGCTGGTGGGCGGGCTCTATGGCGTGTCGCTCAGGCAGGCCTTCTTCGGCGAAAGCATGTTCTCGCGCGTCACCGACGCCTCGAAGGTGTGCCTGGTGCATCTGGTCGAGCGGATGAAGCGCAATGGCTTCACGCTGCTCGACACCCAGTTCACCACCGATCACCTCAAGCGCTTCGGTGCCATCGACGTGCCGCGGGACGCCTATTACCGGATGCTCGACGCGGCTCTTGACGGCCCCGACCGGCCGTTCGACTGAACAGAAGCCGCTTGCGCGCCCGCGCCGGCGCCCGCTTTCCGCGCACTCATCGGCAGGCGTGCGGCTTCGCGGCCCTCATATTCCGGAACCATTCGGCGATGCGGACGTTCAGGAGGTGGACGGGATGCTTCCGCGTGCAACGCCACGCCGGAAACTTGCCATTGAATGGACGTGATGGCGCGCCAGGAAACTGCCTGTCGCGCTTGAAGCGTGAAACACTTGGAGACGCCCCATGCGAATTTCTTCCCGACTGCTTGCTTCCAGCGCCATCGCGCTGGTGACGAGCGCCAGCATTGCCATCGCCCTTCCCGTCCGACCGCAGGTCTCCAGCAGTGAGTCCGCCGGCTTTGCCCGGCTGATCGACCGCGTGCAGGTGAGCGTGCCGGAGGCTGAAGCCGCCCTCGCCGCCGCCCAGGCGAAGCTCGCAGAGGCCCAGGCCAGCGGTGGAGACGTCGGGGCAGCCCAGGCGGAAGTCGCCCAGGCTCAGGCCGAACTTGCGGCCGCGCAGAGCGCCGTTTCCGCCCCTGCAGCCGAAGCACCGCCTGCGCCTGAGGCGCCTGCCGCCGAAGCACCCGCTCCGGAAGCTCCCGCGCCGCAGGCGGAGGCGCCCGCCCCCGAGGCGCCCGCCGCCGAGCCGCAGGCGGAAGCGCCTGCTCCCGAGGTCCAGCCGGAGGCCCCTGCTGTCGAAGCACCGCCTGCGCCCGAAGCGCCTGCCGCCGAAGCACCCGCTCCGGAAGCTCCCGCGCCGGAAGCAGCCCCCGCCGAGGCCCCTGCGGTAGAGACCGCTCCCGAAGCACAGCCGGAGGCGCCTGCAGCAGAGGCGCCGGCAGCGCCGCAGCCTGAAGCTCCGGCCGCCGAAGCCGTGCCGGAAGCGGAAGCGCCTGCAGCAGACGCACCGACTCCCGCAGCCGAAGCACCGGCCGGGGAAGCCGCGCCGGCCGATGGAGCGCCCGCAGCCGAGCAGACGGCTCCCACGCCTGAGGCCAAGCCCGCCGCCGATGCGCCGACCCCTGAGGCCAAGCCCGCCGCCGAAGCACCTGCGCCCGGCGCCGAGCCCGCCGCCGAAGCTGCGCCCGCCGGGGGACAGACTGAATCGACCATCGCCGTGACGCCAGAAGCCACGCTGCCGGTGGAAAATGGCGCGCCGGTTCTCGACAGCGCCAAGGAAGAGCCCGCTCCGGCCGCCGCGGATGGCTCCGCCCCTGCCCCTGCCCAGGCTGCGGCCCCTGCAGAGCCCGCCGCTCCGCCGCCGAGCACGGACGCCGAAGCGCAGGCCGCCATCTCGGCCGACGTACGCCAGGAGAAGGCGCCCAATCCGCTTGCCGAGGAGAGCACCGGCGAGCGTCGGCGCGACCGTCCTGACCGGGAAGACCGCCGCGACGACCGCGAAGTCGTCAAGCGGGACGGCGACCGCGTGATCTTCCAGTTCAACAACCGGATCATCGTCCGTGGAGGCGACGACCAGCGCATGCGCGGCGCCAGGGACGAGGTCTATTACGAGGATCTTCCCCGTGGCCGCACCCGCGAAGTCATCGTTCGTCCGAACGGCGTCGAGCTGGTGACCATCACCAACCGCTGGGGCGACGTCATCCAGCGTTCGCGCGTCATGCCGGACGGTCGCGAGATCGTGCTGTCCTACAATCCGCGCTACGACCGCGAGGAACGCGTCGCCTATCAGGATCCGGGCCGCGACCTGCCGCCGCTGCGGCTGACGATTCCGATCGAGGACTACATCCTCGATGCCACGGACGCCGACCAGAGCGACTATCTCGACTTCCTCATGGAGCCCCCGGTCGAACGGGTCGAGCGGCTCTACTCGGTCGAGGAGGTGCGCCAGTCCTCCCGCATCCGCGACAAGGTGCGCCGCGTCGACATGGACACGCTGACCTTCGACTTCGGCAAGGCGACCATCGCCGAGGACCAGATCGAGAGCCTGAGCAATGTCGCCAGCGCCATGACCGAGATTCTGGACCGCAATCCCGCCGAGACCTTCCTGCTTGAAGGCCACACCGACGCGGTCGGCACGGATCAGGCCAATCTGCTTCTGTCCGACAAGCGTGCGGAAGCGATTGCGGAAGCGCTGACCGGCGTGTTCGGGATCCCGCCGGAAAACCTGGTGGCCCAGGGCTACGGCGAGCAGTATCTCAAGGTCCGGACCGAGAAGCCCGAGAAGCTCAATCGACGGGTCGCCATCCGCCGCATCACGCCACTGGTGACGCCCATCGCCGCCAACTGACGCCAGGCTCTTCGACGATCACAGACCCCGGACCGCTCTTGCGGCCCGGGGTTTTTCGCGCCCGAGCGGGCGCGACCGGGACACCGAGCCGGGATGAAGCGCCGGCCCTTGAATTCATGCGCCGCTTTTATAT
The DNA here is from genome assembly GCF_003182275.1 of Hoeflea marina. GTDB lineage: Bacteria > Pseudomonadota > Alphaproteobacteria > Rhizobiales > Rhizobiaceae > Hoeflea > Hoeflea marina. Next base: position 198,159 of record NZ_QGTR01000001.1, on the reverse strand, counting down.
GTTCCATATACGAATCATATGGAGAGCATCATGGGCATTGTCAGCATAGACGACGACCTGCACGACCAATTGCGGAGGGCGAGCAAGGTGTCATGCCGCTCGATCAATGCGCAGGCCGCCTACTGGATCAAGTTCGGGATGCTTTGCGAGACCAATCCGACGCTCAGCTTCATCGAGATCATGGACCGCGAACTCACGTCAGCCGGCGTGTGCGCCCAGGCGACGGAGGCGAGCGCGGCATGACGAAACAGCCGCGCGAGCTCGCCCTGCTCGCCGAATCCGGACGGCTGCTCGCCTCCGTCTTCGAACTTCTGGATCGTACGCCTCTCGCGGGGCGCTCGACGCTGCAGATCAATGAGATGGTCGAGCGGTTCATCGTCGAAGAGCTCCAGGCCCGCCCCGCCAGCAAGGGCCAGTACGGCTACGGCTTCGTGCTCAATTCCTCGGTCAACGACGTGGTCTGCCACGGAGTCCCTTCGCCGTCGAGCGTGCTTGCGGACGGCGACATCGTCAATTTCGACATCACGCTCGAGAAGAACGGCTACATCGCCGATTCCAGCAAGACCTATCTCGTCGGAGAGGTGCATCCCGCCGCCAGGAAGCTGGTCCGGACCACCTACGAGGCGCTGTGGATGGGCATAAGGGCCGTTCGTCCCGGCGCGCGGCTCGGGGACATCGGCTGGGCGATCGAACGGCACGCAAAGAAGAACGGCTATTCCGTGGTGCGCGAATATTGCGGCCACGGCATCGGCAGGGACATGCATGAGGAGCCGCAGATCACCCATTTCGGACGGCCTGGAACCGGTCTCGCCCTGCGCGAGGGCATGGTCTTCACCATCGAACCGATGCTCAACCGCGGTCGCAGGAGCGTGCGGACCGAGGCTGACGGATGGACCGTGGTCACCAGGGACGGCTCGCTGTCGGCGCAGTTCGAGCACACGGTCGCGGTCACCGCGACCGGCGTTTCGGTGCTGACGCTGCGTCCGGACGAACGCGCCGCGTGAGCGGCGGCAGCGGTCTGAGCACCCGTCAACCCCAACCGGTCCGGGCAGTTCTCAGCGACACGCGGCGCCACACGTCACCCGCGGCGCCGGCACGGCCGCCTACGCGTCATGTCTGGCCGCGGAAGCCGCGAGTTTTCGCCTGATTTCGGCGCGGGCGCGCCGACGCTCGCGCTTTCCCGATCTGTATCCGCAAATCAGGTCGCGGATCGAGCAATTGAGCGGCGGCTTCCGGCTGGCGCGCACCGAACGCAGGGCCAGGTCAGGACGCAGCCGCATCAGGTCTGCCAGCACGGCGCGGGCAATCATGTAGCGGAATATCTCGGGAAACCGCTCGGGATAGCCGGGATTGCTGCGGTAGAGGGCGGCATAGGCGGGGACGGCGGGTTGCAACGCGGTGATCGCGTCGCCCGAGATGGTCTTGACCCAGTCGATGGTGCCTGAGAGACGGGCGCCGTGGCTGCGCGCCAGCCGCAGCAGCAGATCGCCGTCCTGGTAGCGCGGAAGACTTGCATCAAACCCGCCCACTGCCCGCAGCGCTTCGGTGCGCATGGTGAGCGAGGTGCCGGCCATGTAGATCACCTGCGCCATCACCGCGAGTTCCAGATCCGCGGGCGCCAGAAAGCCTGCCGGATTGACATTGACGATCTCGCGGCCCGCGCCCTCTGTGCGGAAGGAACTGATCGACACGGTCGTTTCCGGATCGCCCTCGAAGATCGCAAGCGTGGTCTCGATCCGGTGCGGCAGGTAGAGGTCGTCGGAATCCAGCAGCGTGGTCAGCGGCGCCCGCGCAAGCGCAATGGCGGCGTTGCGGGCGGCATTGGCGCCGCTTCGCTCCGGCAGGCGGTGATAGACGATCCGGCTGTCGCCGAGCGCCCGCACAGCCGCCTCGGTGCCATCGGTAGAGCCGTCATCGGCGATGATGTGCTCATGCACCCCGACGCTCTGGGAGCGCACGCTGTCGATGGCCCGCAGCAGTGCTTCGCGACGGTTGTAGGTGGGGGTGATGATGGAGATGCGTGGCAGCAAGACGGCTCACCTTGGTTTGGAGCATTTGGATTGCAGCACCGGGGACCTCGACGCCGGCAAATTGTCGTCAGCCGGCGCTGTCGGCGGGCAGCCATTCGATCGCCAGCCCGGTGCCGGTGTTGTAGTAACGCCCTGCTATCAGGCGCGCGGCAGCGGCGCGTCTTTGCGCGCGGTTGCGGACCAGCGAGCCGAGCAGCAGACGGGCGAGACTGCCGAGCGAGGACACGATCGGCGTGAAATTGCGCGGGTCAAGACCAAAGACTGGCTCGTCGCTTCCGCCAAACCGGGCTATGGCGCCGCGCATGAAGCGCTCGACGTCCTCATTGCCGATGCATGGCAACTCGGCAATCGGCGTGCGCGCAGGTTCGCCCGCAGCCCCCCAGGTGTAGGGCTTGCCGGTACGCGGGTGGATACCATAGGCCAGAACATGGCAGCCCAGACCCAGGACCTCAAGATCCTGCCAGCGGACGGTGACGACCGGCTCGCGGCATCTGTACAGCAGCACCCGGCGCGGCCATCGGCCCATGCGCAGCAGCGGCGTATCGCCAAGGGCTTCGCGGGCCACCGCCTCCATCGCATCCGCTCGCTCAGGAACGCGGGCATCGATGTCGACGGCCGCAACAAAAGAGCCACATCCGAGGCCGACACCCGCGCCGGGATGGCTTCCGGCGATGCGCTGCACGTCGTCGGCACTGGCGATGTCGCAACAGCCCGCCCGCCAGTGGCTGCGTTCGAGCAGCTTCTTGCCGCGGGCGATGACCGGCACGACGCTGTAGCCGTTTGCCGCCACCTGCGGCGCAAGATCGGCAAAGAAGCCGGCGCCGGGCGCAGCTTGAGCCGGCCCGGAGGGCAATCCCGGACCGGGATTGGCTTCGGAAGTGCTCACCGGCGCCGTGACAAGTCCACGCGAGGTGGCGGGGATACTTGGCGCAAGGCGCCCGATCGAAATCGCGCGGGTTTGGCTGCGTCCCTTGCGCAGCCGAAGCGCGAGTTGCGACGCGAGCCAGGATCGGGACGACAGCCAGTCGACGAGATAGCTGCGGTCGATTCTGAGCGCCATGGCCGATGAAGCAGACACGGCCCCGAGATCGTCCGGGCGCTCGAAGAGACGGCGAATTTCGGCATTGCTTATGGCCGGCAGCCGCGAGACCGGAATGCGGTCGGGGCCGCCCTCAAGCCAGCCGCCGTCGCCTGAGTGGCCGTCATCGCGGCGATAGGCTATGACGCGCGAGGCCAGGCCGAACACTTCGATGTCCGGCGACCTGTGGCAGACAATCGGTCCCGCGGCCGCATAGACAAGGGCAAGCCTGCCATCGGCTTGGCGGCGGCAAAGCCCGGTGCGCCCCAACTCGGCCTCCACCGCTGCGCGCCGGTCGGCTGCGACCATCACCACGGCCACGCTGCGTCCGCAGGCAATCCAGATGTCGGCTTCGGGTTTCCGCGTCAGCGCCGCCTCGACCTTCGCCCTCGAAGGCGCGATCCAGCAGGCGGTGCGCCAGTCACCCCGACCGCCGTCACCGTCATCCATGACCAGATGGAACCCGTTTTCGACACTGTCGGTAGCCCGCCGAAAAATCCGATCTGTTGCTGTCGCCACCATCATGTCGTCATTGCCCAAGATGCCCTCCGGACCGCAAGGCAGCACTGCCGGCGCGCGGCCGGCGAAAGGTAAATCCCCGCACTATTTGGTAATATAGTAGATGCGCGAATGCAATTCACCGCCATTGCGTTGCATCATGGTGCAGAACGGAAGACCATGCCCGAAAGAGGGCTGGCTATCGTGCGGGCGGATGGGAAAAGCCGATGAATTGCGTCAGTTGGCCGCTGCGGTGGCCGGCGCTGGGACGTCCGATTCCATCTTGCAGTCCTTCAGCCACACGTCGTAGACGGCATGGTCGACTGCGTTGAGGCCGGGGGAATCGGCGAACATCCAGCCGGTGAAGAGGCGACGGATCTTGCGGTTGAGCGTGATCTCGTCCACCTCGACAAATGTGTCGGTCTTCGGCGCCTCCGTATCGTCTCGCGAATAGCACACGCGCGGCGTCACCTGCAGCGCTCCGAACTGCACGGTCTCGCCGATATAGACGTCGAAGGTGGTGATGCGGCCGGTGATCTTGTCGATGCCGGAGAAGACGGCGACCTTGTTGGAGATCCGCTCGGCCTGAACCGGCGCGGCCATGGCCAGCACCAGGGCGGCGGAGGCGGCCAGGCATAGGGAGCGCCGCAGGCTGAAGCCGTTCATCGCAGTCATCGTTTCACCCGTCTTGTTGCCGGCGGAAAGCCGGGCGCAGTGGTTCTTGCCGGACGGGCCCGGTGTCCCGTCATTCGGCGGCTCCGACATCGAGGCCCCGCAATCACATGCCGAATCGACATTCGGCGCAGCGGGACCCGCATGTCCCTGCTGCGATAGCGCCGAAATGTGGCCGGCAGATGCCCGTTGCAGGCTTCAATCAGGATTTGGGCGTCCAGGCGTCATAATCGCCCGTGACCTTCGGCCGGTGGCCCTGGTTGAGGATGGAGCCCGGCGGCCGGTAGGCCAGCGCCGTCCCCGTCATGTTGGGAACATGCGGCTTTTCCCATTCGCGCGCCACATAGGTCTCGCTGGCCGGAGAGACATCGGTGCGATGATGCATCCAGCCGTGCCAGCCGGGCGAAATGGTCGAGGGATCGGATGCCGCGGGATAGATCACCCAGCGCCGCGTGCGGCCCTCGGAGTCGCTGCCGCCCTGATAATAGACATTGCCGTTGTCATCGCTGCCGACGCGCTGGCCATGGCGCCAAGTGTGAAACCGGGTGCCGATCGTCTGGCCGCTCCACCAAGTGAAGAATTGAAGCAGAAACGTCTTCATCGCGTCATCTCTCTTCCGCGTCTGGTCATGACCGCCTTATGGCCCGGGCATTGCCGGATGTCCAGCCACCCGGCCCGCCCGTCAGCCCAAAATCAGCTTGAAGCCGACATGGCTGGGCGAAAAACCCAGTCGCGCATAAAAGCGGTGGGCGTCCAGCCGGGCGGCGTTCGACGTCAGCTTCACCTGCCGCGCGCCCAGGGCGCGGCCGTCCGCAATGGCGTGGCGAATCATCGCCTCGCCCACGCCCTGGCCGCGGCAGTCGGACCTCGTATGCACGGCCTCGACCATCAGGCTCGACGCCCCCTGCCCGGTCAGGGTGGTCACCAGCGTCGTCTGGAAGGTGCCCAGCACCTCCCCGTCGCGCGTCGCCACATAGAGCGTGTCATTCGGGCTCGTCCGGATGCGGTCGAACGCATCACGGTAGCGCCCCGCATATTGCGGGTCGGTGCTGTCGCCATGGCCGCCGAGTTCATCGGAGGCGAACATGGCGACAATCGCCGGGATGTCGTCGGCCGTGGCCGTGCGGATGTGGATGTCGGTCATGAATCGTCCCGTGGTTTCATCAGGCTGCGCCGTGCAACGCAGCCTGTCACCGCGCACTCAATCGTTTCCACCTGGCCTGACGAAAAGCACGGCTCTTGAGACACGGCAACGCATACATGTTCGAAGACGGTGCAGCATGTCCATAGAGAAGCCCAGACAATCGTCGAACTTGTGCAGCGGCACTTGCAAAGACGCCATGGTTTCCGGCTGGGTCAGTCTCGGCCGGGAGGCAAGCACGGGTCAGTCTCGGTCATGCAGTCGCGAATGCGTGCCGCTCAGACGCCGAGCAGCTTTTCCATGACGACGGCCGGGATATTGCTCCCGGCGCCGCCGCAATCGGAGGTACGGCCCGCTTCCGCCATGCCGTGGGCGGTGTAGAAGCCGATGGCCCGGGCATTGGAGGGGTCGACCTCGAGCCGCAGCCGCGAGGCATCGGGGAAACAGGTCTCGATCTCGGCGAACAGGTCGCGGCCGATGCCCTGGCCGGTCAGGTCGGGATGAACATAGAGCTGGTGCAGCTTGACGGTCGTGTCTGCGGCGGCCCCCTCGCCGGCGGCGCGCGACATGGTGGCGAATGCCACGCCGCCGATGCGCTTGCCGTCGTCGGCCACCAGGTATTCGCCGTCGGGACGGCCCATATTGGCGGCGATCGCCTCGGGCGAATGCCACTCGGCAATCATCTCCTCCACCTTGTCCGGCCCGTAGAGCGAGACATAGGTGGCCCGCCATCCGGCGACCAGCACCTCGCGAACGGCGGCGACATCACGGACGGAGGCGGAGCGGACGAAGAACATCGCCTATTCGTCCACGATGCCGAGCTTGGCCTTGACCAGCGCCTGCACCGCCTGCGGGTTGGCCTTGCCGCCGGTGGACTTCATCACTTGGCCGACGAACCAGCCGGCGAGCGATGGCTTGGCCTTGACCTTTTCGACCTGGTCGGGATTGGCGGCGATGATCTCGTCGACCGCCTTCTCGATGGCGCCGGTGTCGGTGACCTGCTTCATGCCCCTGGCCTCGACGATCTCAGCCGGGTCGCCGCCCTCCGCCCAGACGATCTCGAAGAGGTCCTTGGCGATCTTGCCGGAGATGGTGCCGTCCTTGATGAGATCAAGAATTCCGCCGAGCTGGGTGGGGGAAACCGGAGTCTCTTCAATGCCTTTGCCGGCTTTGTTCAGGGCGCCCAGGAGGTCGTTGATGACCCAGTTGGCGGCCTGCTTGCCGTCGCGGCCCGAGGCCAGCTCCTCGTAATAGTCGGCGATCGCCTTCTCCGAGACCAGGATCGAGGCGTCGTAGACCGACAGCCCCATCTCGGCCACCAGCCGCGCCTTCTTGGCGTCGGGGAGTTCCGGCAGGTCCTTCCTCAGGTTCTCCACATAGGCGTCGTCGAATTCCAGCGGCAGCAGGTCCGGATCGGGGAAATAGCGGTAGTCGTGCGCGTCTTCCTTCGAGCGCATCGAGCGCGTCTCGCCCTTGCCCGGGTCGAACAGCCGCGTCTCCTGGTCGATCGTGCCGCCATCCTCGAGGATGGCGATCTGGCGCCGCGCCTCGTAGTCGATCGACTGGCCGACGAAGCGGATCGAGTTGACGTTCTTGATCTCGCAGCGGGTGCCGAACTCGCCGCCGGGCTTGCGCACCGACACGTTGACATCGGCGCGCATCGAACCCTCGTCCATGTTGCCGTCGCAGGTGCCGAGGTAGCGCAGGATCGACCTGAGCTTGGTGACATAGGCCTTGGCCTCGTCGGCCGAGCGCATGTCGGGCTTGGAGACGATCTCCATCAGCGCCACGCCGGAACGGTTGAGATCGACATAGGACATGGTCGGGTGCTGGTCGTGCATCGACTTGCCGGCGTCCTGCTCGAGATGCAGCCGCTCGATGCCGATCTCGACGTCCTCGAACTGACCCTGGCGGTCGGGACCGACGGAGATGATGATCTTGCCCTCGCCGATGATCGGATCCTTGAACTGCGAGATCTGGTAGCCCTGCGGCAAATCGGGGTAGAAATAGTTCTTGCGGTCGAACACCGAGCGCTTGTTGACCTGCGCGTTGAGCCCCAGGCCGGTGCGCACCGCCTGCGCCACGCATTCCTCATTGATGACCGGGAGCATGCCCGGCATCGCCGCATCGACAAGGCTGACATTGGTGTTGGCCGAATTGCCGAAAGTCGTCGAGGCGCCGGAGAACAGCTTCGAGTTGCTCGTCACCTGCGCATGCACCTCGAGCCCGACGATCACCTCCCAGTCACCGGTGGCTCCGGCGATGAAGCGCTTGGGTTCGGGCGTGCGGGTGTCGACGAGGGTCATGGCAGGCTCTTTTCATGGGAGTGGCGTCCCTGTCCGGTAAAACAAAGCGCCCGCGACTGCAAGGCTTATGCGCCACGCGGACGCCCGTTGCGGCGCAGACCCCTCTATTCCGGCGGGTCGACCCGGATCGAGTCGTCGTAGCTGAAGACCTCGACATGGCGCTCCTTGCTGATGCCGGGCAGGAAGGACGTCTGGAAATCCGTCATCTCCCAGCGCGCCACCTGTTTGCTTGCCGGGTCGAGCCAGACCTTGTCGCTCTCGGCGAACCACATCGGCGCCGCCGCCTTGTTTTCGGGCGGCAGCCGGGAAAACTCGTAGTGCAGATAGGTCCGGCCCTCGAGCTCGACCTCGCCGAGACAGACCGTGTTGCCGAGCGCCGCAATCTGGCGCGCCTTGCTCTCCTCGTAGGCCGCCTTTCGGTCCGGCGGAAATGTCGAGGGATACGGACTCGGGCTCCACGGGCCCTCCATCGTCGGCCCGGTCCAGACCTCGCGGTCGACCACCAGGCCGAAGGGGCCGCCGCGGTTGCCGGAGATGGTCTCGAACGGAGTCTCGACGATGTTGTCGAAGACCAGTTGCTGCTTGCCGTCCTCGCCGTAGACGGTCTTCACGCTGCGATAGGGCTTGCGGCTGAACCCATCCATCTCGCCGGCAAACAGCGCCCTGAACTCGTCAAGGCAGGCATCCGCCCGCGCCGCCGGCACGCCTGCAGCGACTGCGGCGACCATCGCGCCGCATAAGATCCCCGCTCTTGCTCTCATCTCCGTTGCCCTTCTGCTGCCGGAAGCGGATCCCGCCGCGCGCGGTTCATTCGCAGTCGGCATATTAGCAGCCGATCAGCCTTCGGCAACCGCGGATTGACCGCTTTCGGACGCCCCGACCGGCAACCGGCGGGCATTCGTCTTGACCGAAATCAAGGCGCCGACCTGCGCCGACGCCAATGATGGGTGACAATGTCAGGAGAGAGCCATGCAGATTGTCAACTTCATCACCCGGCTCATGCACCGGGCCGACCGGTTCGAGGCCATGGTGGTCAGGCTCGGTGTCGGCGACGAGCTTGAGCGGCTTTCCGACCGTTCAGGCGTGGTGGATCGGGCTGTCGATCGCTGCCTGGGCTGTGATCAGACCGGACCGTGCCAGCAATGGCTGGATCAGAACGAGACAGCTCCTGCCGCACCGGACTATTGCCCGAACCATGATCTGTTCGAGCGGTTGATGAAAGTCTCCACTGCCAGCCGGACGGCTGCAACGACCCCCTGAGCCGCGTCGTGCCACATCCTGCCCTGCGGCCGAAAAGCGGTTCCAGCGCCGAAGTGTGACAGGACGGGACAGTTGACGCTGATGGCGGCGCCCGGGCCGACACGGGACCATTTCCAGACGAAGTGAATTCACTTCGTCGTGGGAGAACGCGACAAATCAGACGTTTAGAGCGCCTCTGCGATCCCGTCAAAGGCGGAGGCGCTCGAACGCTGACCGCCTTCGCCCCGCCGTCTGCAGTCTGGCGCCAGCGCAAGACTTGACGGCGACACTATCCGAGATGGGCAAGCAGCAGCTTCACCCGCGCTGCTTCCTGCGGCGAACTAAAGAATTCACGATATATGTCAATGTTTACCTTTTATTGACCATAGGCCCCCGTTTCCGGGGATCGTCATGGGTGAACGCACCCATTTTCAACACAAAGTCCTGCTGAAAGTCGATGATTGGACATAAGGATGTTCCGAAGCCCCGGCCACCCTGCCGGGGTATTCTCGTTTTGAATTTCGCGCTGGATACCGATGAGAGACACGAAAGACATCGTCGATGGCGAGGATCTGCTCAACGCCAATCTCGAGGCGTTGTCGGCGGCGGCCAGCGCCCACGAGGTGTTGCATCGTTTCAAGCGTGTCGTCCAGCTCATGGGCTTCGGCGGCTGCGCCGTCTATGCGATGCCGCCGGTGAGCACGGCGCGGCTGCACCCGCACATGATGATCACGTCCTGGTCGCCGGAGACGCTCAAGCGCATTGATGACGGCAAGCTCACCAGCTCGATTCCCTACCTCATTCACCTGCAGCAATCGACTCTGCCCTTTGTCTGGCATCTGGATGACCCGCATCTGGTCGCATCCGCGGAGGATGATGCGGCCCTGCGCGCGCTCTGCGCGGAATTCGGCATCACCACCGGGGTCGATTTCTCGGTGCATGATCCGCTGGGCAACCGCTACCTGGTCACCATCGCCGGCAGGCGCGACGCGGCGACGACCAATGAGGTCGGCATCCTGCACCTGATGTCCGTCCACGCGGTGAACGGCCTGTTCTCGATCATGAGCGCCGAGATGGGCTCGATGCCCTCGCTGACCAACCGCGAACTCGAGTGCCTCGACTGGACGGCGGCGGGAAAGACCTCCAGCGAGATCGCCGCCATTCTCGACCTGTCGGAATACACGGTGAACCACTACATCGCCGAGGCATCGCGCAAGCTCGACTGCGTCTCGCGCACCCAGTCCGTGGCCAAGGCGTTCCGGCTGCGGCTGATCAAATGACGATGCCGGTTCCGTCTCGCAAAACCGCGGGATAGGTGTCACCCTGCGCGGGAGAGGTGATTCCATCCCATGACGCCATTTGACAGCCTGAAGCGACTTCTCGACCTTTTTCGCGCCCCCGGGAGCGCCGCGGACAGCGCCGCGGATGCCGACGGCGAGAGACGGCTTGGCCAGGTCGCGGCGATCGCGCTCCGGAGCGAAAAAGGTGTCTGCGAGATCCTGCTGGTGACCAGCCGCGACACCGGGCGCTGGATCGTGCCCAAGGGCTGGATCGAACCGGGCGAGGACGGCGCAAAGGCGGCGCTGCGGGAAGCCTGGGAGGAAGCCGGGATCCGGGGGGACATCGCCTATGGCGGGCCGATCGGGCAGTTCTCCTATGTCAAGCAGCGCACCCGGCGCGGCGACGTCACCTGTACCGTCGACGTCTATCTGATCAGTTCGGTGCGCACCGACAAGGAGTGGCCGGAAAAGAACCAGCGCATCCGCAGATGGTTTCCCGTCGCCATCGCCCTGGATATGATCGGCGACGTCGGGCTCAGGCCGGTGGTGCGCCAGGCGGTGCTGATCCACAAGGCCGCCTGAAGCGCGCATGCGGGCGTGCTTCCGGCGGCACCGCGCTCCGGCAGGAGGCTGGCCCGGGACCGGCGAATCCCGAATCCCTGCCAGCCCGGATTGCAAGGCTTAATTCGCCGCGTCGGCGGAAATTATTTTCCCCACCCCCGAAAATTACCCGGTGTTTTCAGCGGATTCGCGCCGGAGCGGCGGAATCCCGGGCATGTAGCGCCAACAACCCCTTGAAAACCGGGGGATTGGTTTGTCCCCGATTTCCACAGAGCCGTGCACAAGATATGGTGTTCATGTTCGTGTCACAAACAACCCCTTGACGCTTGCGACCGAGTCGCCCCTAATAGGGTCACGTTGCGGCGGCGGCGCGACTGGAATGTTTCGTTTCCCAGTCAAAACCTTCACAATCAGGCGAATTCAGGCCTAACAGGTGGCAAAAACCATCGGTTGGATCGTGGACGGATTTTGCTGAAAAAGTGGCCGCGGGGCAAAAACGGGGCTGGCATGAATAACTTGTTAACACTATATTTAGTGTTTGCAGCCAACCTGAGCACAAGATAGAGGATTTCCCGAAACGGGAATCACCAAGAGTGACCGAGTAAACAACTGGCTGCGCAATGAGTGCGCCGCCTGCGGAAAATTTTGTGCCGTCATGCGAGGACCGCAGGCGGCCGGGGCAAAAAGTCGAGGATATTATGCGCATTGAACGCCGGTTCACCAAGGTCGGACACTCAGCCTATGCGGACATCGCGTTCCGCAAGGCGACCAGCGAAATCCGCAACCCGGACGGCTCCGTGGTCTTCCGGCTCGAGAACATCGATGTGCCGGTGCAGTTCAGCCAGGTCGCTGCCGACATTCTGGCGCAGAAATATTTCCGCAAGGCCGGCATCCCGGCGCGGCTGAAGAAGGTCGAGGAGAATTCGGTCCCGTCCTGGCTGTGGCGCTCGGTCGCCGACGAGGAGGCGCTCGCCGCCCTCCCCGCCGCGGAGCATTACGGGCCCGAGACCGATGCCCGCCAGGTCTTCGACCGGCTCGCCGGCACCTGGACCTACTGGGGCTGGAAGGGCGGCTACTTCAATTCCGAGGAAGACGCCCGCACCTTCATGGACGAGCTCGCCTACATGCTGGCCACCCAGCGCGTGGCGCCGAACTCGCCGCAGTGGTTCAACACCGGCCTGCACTGGGCCTACGGCATCGACGGTCCCGGCCAGGGCCATTTCTACATGGATCCGTTCACCGGCAAGTTGACCAAGTCGCTCTCCTCCTATGAGCACCCGCAGCCGCATGCCTGTTTCATCCAGTCGGTCGAGGACGATCTCGTCAACGACAACGGCATCATGGATCTGTGGGTGCGCGAGGCGCGGCTGTTCAAGTACGGCTCGGGCACCGGCTCCAACTTCTCGCATCTGCGCGGCGAAGGCGAAAAGCTCTCGGGCGGCGGCAAGTCGTCGGGCCTGATGAGCTTCCTCAAGATCGGTGACCGCGCCGCCGGCGCCATCAAGTCGGGCGGCACCACCCGCCGGGCGGCCAAGATGGTCGTCGTCGACGTCGATCACCCCGATATCGAGGCCTACATCAACTGGAAGGTCAAGGAAGAGCAGAAGGTCGCGGCACTCGTGACCGGCTCGAAGATCGTCGCCCGCCACCTCAAGGCCATCATGAAGGCCTGCCTCAACTGCGAGGCCGACAACGACGCCTGCTTCGACCCGAAGCTCAACCCGGCGCTCAAGCGCGAGATCAAGGCCGCCAAGCGCGACCAGGTGCCGGAGAACTACGTCAAGCGCGTCATCCAGTTCGCCCGCCAGGGCTACACCGACATCGAGTTCAAGACCTATGACACCTACTGGGATTCGGAAGCCTATCTGACGGTTTCGGGGCAGAACTCCAACAACTCGGTGTCGATCAAGGACGACTTCCTGCGCGCGGTGGAAACCGACGGCGACTGGCACCTCACCGCCCGCAAGGACGGCAAGGTGATGAAGACGCTCAAGGCCCGCGACCTGTGGGAACAGATCGGCCACGCCGCCTGGGCGTCCGCCGATCCGGGCCTGCATTTCAACACCACCATGAACGACTGGCACACCTGTCCGGCGGCGGGCCCGATCCGCGCCTCCAATCCGTGCTCGGAATACATGTTCCTCGACGACACGGCCTGCAACCTCGCCTCGCTCAACCTGTTGCAGTTCAAGGACGCCGACACCAAGCGCATCAACATCGGCGACTACGAGCATGCCGTCCGGCTCTGGACCATCGTGCTTGAGGTCTCGGTGATGATGGCGCAGTTCCCCTCGCGCCAGATCGCCGAACTCAGCTACAAGTACCGCACGCTCGGCCTCGGCTACGCCAATATCGGCGGTCTCTTGATGACCACCGGGATTCCCTACGACTCCAGGGAAGGCCGCGCCATCTGCGGCGCGTTGACCGCCATCATGACCGGCGTGGCCTACGCCACCTCGGCCGAAATGGCCGGCGAGATCGGCGCCTTTGCCGGCTACAAGGACAACAAGAAGAACATGCTGCGGGTCATCCGCAACCATCGCCTGGCAGCCCACGGCCTGTCGGAGGGCTACGAGGGCCTCTCCGTCAACCCGGTGCCGCTGATCCATGCCGACTGCCCGGACCAGGAACTGATCACCCACGCCACCCGCGCCTGGGACCTGGCGCTCGAACTCGGCGAGAAGCACGGCTACCGCAACGCCCAGACCTCGGTCGTCGCCCCCACCGGCACGATCGGCCTGGTGATGGACTGCGACACCACCGGCATCGAGCCCGACTTCGCGCTGGTCAAGTTCAAGAAGCTCGCCGGCGGCGGCTACTTCAAGATCATCAACGGCGCCGTGCCGGAAGCCTTGCGCACGCTCGGCTATTCGGAAGCCCACATCGCCGAGATCGAGGCCTATGCGGTGGGCCACGGCAACCTCAACCAGGCACCGGCCATCAATCCCGGCTCGCTCAGGGCCAAGGGCTTCACCGACGAGAAGATCGAGGCGCTCAACGGCGCCACCAAGGCCGCCTTCGACATCAAGTTCGTTTTCAACAAGTGGACGCTGGGCGAGGACTTCTGCAAGTCCGTGCTGGGTCTCACCGACGAGCAGATGGCCGATTTCAGCTTCGACATGCTCTCGGCCATCGGCTTCTCGAAGAAGGACATCGAGGCCGCCAACATCCACATCTGCGGCGCCATGACGCTGGAAGGCGCGCCGCATCTCAAGCTCGAGCACTATCCGGTGTTCGACTGCGCCAATCCCTGCGGCAAGATCGGCAAGCGCTACCTGTCGGTCGAATCCCACATCCGCATGATGGCCGCCGCCCAGCCTTTCATCTCGGGCGCCATCTCCAAGACCATCAACATGGCCAACGAGGCCACCGTCGATGACTGCAAGAACGCCTACATGCTGTCGTGGAAGCTGGCGCTGAAGGCCAACGCGCTCTACCGCGACGGCTCCAAGCTCAGCCAGCCGCTCAACTCCTCGCTGATCGAGGACGACGAGGACGAGGATGACGCAGCCGAGGCCTTCGCCGAGATGCCGATTGCCGCCCAGGCGGTTGCCGTCACCGAGAAGATCGTCGAGCGGGTCATCGACCGGCTCTATCGCGACCGCGAGAAGCTGCCCAACCGCCGCAAGGGCTACACCCAGAAGGCCGTCATCGGCGGCCACAAGGTCTATCTCCGTACCGGCGAGTTCGACGACGGACGCCTGGGCGAGATCTTCATCGACATGCACAAGGAGGGCGCGGCCTTCCGGGCGATGATGAACAACTTCGCCATCGCCATCTCGCTCGGCCTGCAATACGGCGTGCCGCTGGAGGAATATGTCGAGGCCTTCACCTTCACCAAGTTCGAGCCGGCCGGCATGGTGCAGGGCAACGACGCCATCAAGAACGCCACCTCGATCCTCGACTACATCTTCCGGGAACTGGCGGTCTCCTACCTCTCACGCCACGATCTGGCCCATGTCGACACCTCCGACTTCGGCAACACCGCGCTCGGCAAGGGCATTTCCGAGGGCAAGGCGCAGCCCTTCTCCAAGGGCCTGACCCGCGGCGCCTCGCTCAAGGTGGTCAATTCGATGAGCCCGGGCGAGCCCAAGGGTCACGCCGGCCAGGGCCCCTCCTCGGGCGCCTCGGTGATCAAGGCGGCGTTCCCGGCCTCGAAGTCCGGCAACCTGGCGCTCAAGCCGGTCACCGCGCTCGACATCGATGCCGACGACACGGCGCCGGTGGCCTTCAAGCGCGACTACGAGGAGCGCGCCGAGGTGCTGGCCGCCGAGATCGCGGTGGTCGAGGGCGAGGCCGAGGCGCTGTTCTCCGACATCGCCGCCGACGAGGCCCGCGACGCCAAGGCCAAGGCCGCCGACCGCCGCGCCAAGTCGCTGATGCAGGGCTACACCGGCAACATGTGCGGCGAATGCCAGAACTTCACCATGGTGCGCAACGGCACCTGCGAGAAGTGCGACACCTGCGGAAGCACGAGCGGCTGCAGCTGAGGCGACATGATTGAACAGACGAAATCAGCCCGGGGCGTGAGCTCCGGGCTGATGACGTGTGCCGGAACGACGACCCCGTCCCCGAAGCTTCCGGCAGCGTCGACTACATCGCCGCCTGACAACAGTGGCTGGTGTACTGATATCCCTCTCACCTGCATTTTCCAGCCTTGGCTGCGTTAAGCCGCTGAAATTGCTGCCTCTTGCGCCTAGGGGAGATGGGAAATGCGGACAGCGCCACTCGTCCCACCTCTCCCTTGGTGGGAGAGGATACAAAATCGCGGTCTTGGACCGCAGGGCCAAGTCGCAGATTTTGTTGGTGAGGGGGCCGGTCAGCGCACGAATACCCCTCACCTGAAAAATCTCGCACTTGCCGCTTCGCGCCAAGCTGCAGATTTTTCTTCCTCTCCCACAAGGGGGGAGGACAATTTCAGCGCCCCTCTCCGGTGTTCTGCAACTCTGCCAAAATGGCACGGCACACGCCCTCCGCATTGGTCAGCACCTCGTCGTTCCAGAACCGCAGCACCCGAAATCCGTCGGCGCCGAACACTGCGTCGCGTCGGACATCGCGCTCGGAATCGGCATGCTGATGGCCATCCACCTCAACGATCAACCGCGCCTCGAAGCAGACGAAATCGAGGATGTATCCCCTCAGCGGCACTTGGCGGCGAAACTTGAAGCCTTCGAGCTGGCGGTCGCGCAACGCCTGCCACAGGATGGCTTCCGGCCGCGTGGCATCCGCGCGCATAGCGCGGGCGCGGCTGCGGTGGACCGGCGGCGGATTGTGGCGCATGGCTCTCTCCGATCGGCAAGAATAGCACCAATCGGCCGCACGGCAATTCGGAGCCTGCGGGGCGCCGTCATGTTCGGCGCCTACAACGACCCCCTCACCTGCAATTTCTAGCGCTTAGCTGCGCTAAGACGCTGAAATTGCTTCCTCTCCCACCAATGGAGAGGGGGTCGCGCCGCGGGTTCCGCATATCCACCTCACCCTTGGTGGGAGAGGATACAAAATCACAGCCTTGGACCGAAGGGCCAAGCTGTAGATTTTGTTGGTGAGGGGGTCCGGCATCCGCAATATGCCTCCCCCACAATTTCTGCCGCGAGATTGCACCAAGGCGCTGAAACCGCGTCCTTTCAACTTCGCCGATGGGTCACCGCAAGGGGGGAGAATGGCTCCGGGCCTGGCCAAACGCCGGTTTCGGCCGCGCAAGGATGGCCTCACATTTCAGGGTGACGGGGCGGTGAATTCCTTGCTATGATTCGCATCCGCTCCGCGAGGCCGCCATGACCGACACTTTTCCGCTTTCCGCCGCACGCAGCGCGCCCGACCTGGAGGCGGCGCGCGAGCTGTTCATCGAGTACACGGAGAGCCTCGGCGTCGATCTCAGGTTCCAGAACGTCGATGCGGAACTGGCGGATCTGCCGGGGAAATACGCCGAGCCGGACGGCATCATCGTGCTCGCCCACGGTCCCTTCGGCGAGGCGGTCGGCTGTGCCGCGCTCAGGCCGCTCGACGAGCCGGGCTGCTGCGAGATCAAGCGGCTCTATGTCAGGCCGCAGGCGCGCGGCGCGGCGCTCGGCCGTCGGCTGGCGCTGGCGGTGATCGCGCATGCCCGCCGGCGGGGCTACGAGCGCATGCTGCTCGACACGCTGCCCGGCATGAACGCCGCGCAGGGCCTCTACCGCGATCTCGGCTTCGGTGCGATCGAGCCCTATTACGACAACCCGATCCGCGACACGGTGTTTCTGGAGCTCAGGCTGTAGCGCGCGACCATGCCGCCGATCCGCGCCCCGGGCTGCGGCTTTTCACCGAACCGCCGCAGAACTCGGGACTGCCGATCGGTCGCGGTGCGCTCCGCCAAGCGAAAGCCGGTTCCCCGGAGTGGCCCTACGCCGCCGGCGTCTCCGCCGCGCGCCGCGCGAAGTGCTGCCGCGACAGCGCCGCAAGGATGGCCTCGGCAACCTCCTCCGGCGCCTCCTCCGCCATGTGGTGGCCGGAATTGATGCCGCGGCCGGCCAGCTTCGTCGTCCACGGACGCCACACCGCCAGCACGTCGCCGTAGAGATACTCGAGATCGTCGTGCAGCGACCACAGGACCGTGGTCGGACAGCGGATGCGGCGGCCCGCCTCGCGGTCGGCCGCGTCGATGTGACGGTCAAAGGCGAGTCCGGCGCGATAGTCCTCGATCATGCCGTGGACCACATGCGGGTCGTTGATGGCGCGCAGATAGTCGGCATAGGCCTCCTCCCCCATCTGCTCGGGCGAGGCGCCGTACCAGCGCTCCGGATCGGCCAGGATCGCTCGCTCCGGCTTGTCGGGCTGGGCGAAGAAGAACCAGTGCCACCATGCCGAGGCAAAGCGCTCGTTGCAGCGCTCCAGCGCCTCCACGACCGGCACGCCGTCCATGATGACGAGATCGGTGACGTGGTCGGGATAGTCGAGCGCGGTGCGGTAGGCGGTGTCGCTGCCGCGGTCATGGCCGGCGACGGCAAAGCGGTCGAAGCCGAGCGTGCGCATCAGTTCGACACAGTCCTGCGCCTTGGCGCGCTTGGAAGACCCGGCATGGTCCGGCCGGTCGGCCGGCACGGTGGAACGGCCGAAGCCGCGCAGGTCGGGACAGACCACCGTGCAGTGCCGGGCCAGAATCGGCGCCACCTTGTGCCAGGTGGCATGCGTGCGCGGGTGGCCGTGCAGCAGCAGCAGCGGCGGACCCGATCCACCGTGGCGTACCTGCAATACGGCGCCGGAGAGCGCCACCCTGTCGAGCCTGAATCCTTCGAACATGCGCAGACAATCCGCTCGCCGGGCAAAGGTTCCGCGGCGCCGATATCCGGCGACAGATGATGACACGACGGCGCGGATAAGCCATAAGGACAGCGGTCCTGCAGCCGATCACGGACATCAACCATGGCGGATTCGATACATCTCCTGCGCGCCCTCGGTCTTGCCATCGCCCTCGGCCTGACCGCGATATCCGGCGCGCCCAGCGCGGCCGAGACGGTGACGCTCAAGGTGGGCTACGGTCCCGGCGGCGGCTTCGACACGGCCGCCCGCTTCGTGGCGGAGCATCTCGGCGCGCATCTGCCCGGCCATCCCGAGGTGGCGGTGCAGAATGTCGACGGCGCCGGGAGCCTGAAGCTGGCCAGGATGCTGGCCGGAACCGAGCCGAAGGACGGTTCGGTCATCGGCCTGATCAATCCCTCGCTGGTCATCGCCACCGTGACCGACCCGGGGCTCACCGGTTTCGACGCCAACAGCCTCAACTGGATCGGCAGCCTCAGCGCCTCGCCGACGGTATGCTTGGTCGGCAAGGCCAGCGCGATCGCGAGCGTGGACGAGTTCCTCGGCGGCGAGTTTCTCCTCGGGGCGAGCGGCAAGGCCAGTTCCAGCTATGTGATGGCGGCGCTGGTGAAGAATTCGCTGCACGCGCGCTTCAGGCTGGTGACCGGCTTCAAGGGCAGCGCCGAAATCAATCTGGCCATCGAACGCGGCGAGATCGAGGGCTGGTGCGGCACGTCGCTGACCTCCTACCATGCGACGGGCGCCGAGCGAACCATGCGGCTGATCGGACGCCTGGACTTCTCGACATCCGGCGAGACCGCAGACTTGCCGGCGCTGCTCGACCGGATTGCCGATGGGGTCGACCGCGACGCGGCGGGACTGGTCATCGGCTACCTGGCATTCCAGCTGCCGCTGGTCCTGCCGGCTGGCACGCCGCCCGACATCGTGGACACGCACCGCAGGGCCTTTGACGCCATGATCGCCGACCCGGCATTCGTGGAGGCTGCGCTGCGCCGCGATATCCGGCTGTCGCCGAAGAATGGCGCAAGCGTCGAGGCCATCGTCCGAGGGCTGACCGATGCCAGTCCGGCGATCGTGGCCCGGGCGGCGGAGCTCATCAGATAGACCCCCGCGCGCGCCGTTGCCCGGGCCCCTTCCCCTCCTCACACCGATGGATCAGCCGATGACGACAAGCCTCCAGGAAATGATGCGCTCCAGCCTGCGGGCATCCCTCGCCCTGCTTTTTCTGTCCGGTCCGGCGTGGGCCGAGGGAGCGGTGACCCTGAAGATCGGCTATGCGCCCGGCGGCGGCTATGACGCCGTCGGCCGCCTGGTGGCCGACCATCTCGGCGGGTTCCTGCCCGGCCGTCCGGACATCGTCGTGGAGAATGTCGACGGCGCCGGCAGCCTGAAGCTGGCCAAGCTGATGGCCGGAAGCGAGGCAGCCGACGGCAGCGTGATCGCCCTGGTCAACTCCTCGGTGACAATCGCCACGGTGACGAGGCCGGAACTGGCCGATTTCGATGCCCGGTCCTTCAACTGGATCGGCAGCATGAACGATACGCCTTCGTTGTGCGTGGTTCCCAATGCGAGTCCGGTCAGGAGCGTCGAGGAGCTTCTCGCCGCCGATCTCATTGCCGGGTCGACCGGCAAGACCAGCGCAACCTATGTCATGGCCGCGCTGCTCAGGAACGCGCTCGGCGGCAGGTTCAAGCTGGTCACCGGTTTCAAGGGCGGAGCGGAAGTCAACCTGGCAATGGAGCGTGGCGAGATCGGACTGCGTTGCGGCTATTCGCTGACCTCGTTCCAGGCGCTCGGCACCGGGCTGCTGCGGCCGGTCGGGCAATGGACCATGAATGTCCCCGAGACGACCCGGGACCTCCCCTCCTTCCTGGACCTGATCGAGGATGCGGCCGACAGGAAGGCCGCCGAACTGGTCATCGGCAATCTCGCCTTCGACAACCCGCTGCTGCTGCCGCCCGGCACGCCGCAGGCGACGGTCGATGCCTACCGTGCCGGCTTCGACGCCATGGTCGCCGATCCGGCGTTTCAGGCCGACGCCGCCGGACGGAACATCGAGCTGTCGCCCAAGCCCGGCGAAAAAGTTGCCGAAATCATCGATTCCCTGGTCAGCGTCGACAAATCCGTCATTGCCCGCGCCGCGGAACTGGCGCAATAAATGGAAAGTCGGCACCGCGTCCGGCCGGCCGGCCGTCCAACCAACCCACCGGGAATATGATGAAATCCTCGTTTTTCCAGACGATGCTGACCGGGCTCCAGGCGGCGATCGGCGTGCTTGTCCTGACTGCTCCGGCGCTTGCCGAGGGAAGCGTGACGCTGAAGGTCGGCTACGGTCCCGGCGGCGGCTACGACCTGATGGCCCGCTTCGTGGCGGAGCATCTGGGCGGGTTCCTGCCGGGCCATCCCGACATCGTCGTCCAGAATGTCGACGGCGCGGGCAGCCTGAAGCTCGCCATGATGATGGTCGGATCCGAACCGAAGGACGGCTCGGTCATCGCGCTGATCAATCCCGTGGTGGCATTCGCCACCGTCTCGACCCCGGAGCTTGCCAGTTTCGACGCCAATTCGCTGGGCTGGATCGGCAGCCTGTCTGGCTCGCCGCAGCTCTGCACCGTCAGCAGGAACAGCCCGATCGAGACCGTGGAGGATTTCCTCGGCCGGGACTTCATTCTCGGGGCGAGCGGCAAGTCCAGCACCACCTATGTGATGGCGGCGCTGGTCAAGAACGCGCTCCACGCCAGGTTCAGCCTGGTGACGGGATTCAAGGGCCTGGCCGAGATCGGTCTTGCCAGCGAACGGGGCGAAATCGCGGGAAGCTGCGGCAATTCGCTGACCGCCTACACTGCCGGAGGCCTGTCGCAGACCAACCGCATCATCGGACAATGGGCACTTGAGGTGCCAGAGAGCATGAAGGACATTCCGTCCTTTCTCGAGTTGATCACCGACCCGGTGGATCATGCGGCGGCGAAACTCATCGTCGACACGCTCCGCTTCCAGCATCCGCTGCACCTTCCGCCCGGCACCCCGCCAGACATCGTGGAGACCTACCGCAAGGCATTCGACGCCATGGTGGCCGATCCGGGCTTCCGGGCGGATGCCGCAAGTCGCAAGCTCGTGCTCAACGCCAAGTCCGGCGAGACCGTCGCCGGGATCGTCAGGGCGCTGACGGGCGCCGACAAGGCCGTCATAGACAGGGCCGGCGAACTCAGCAAATAACCCCCATCCAATTCAGGAGCGCTGCCCTTCGATGGACGCATGGACCACCGCCATTGCCGGAGTGACCGAGCCCTTCACGCTGCTGATGCTGGTCTGCGGCGTCGTCGTCGGGCTGGTCATCGGCGTCATCCCCGGCCTCGGCGGCATTTTCGGCATGGCGCTGCTGGTGCCGCTGACCTACACGATGGACAGCTACGCCGCCTTCGCCCTGCTGCTCGGCATGGGCTCGGTGATCACCACCTCCGACACCATCCCCGCGGTTCTGATCGGCGTGCCCGGCAGCATCGGCGCCATCGCCACGGTGGAGGACGGGTTTCCGCTGGCGCGGCAGAACCAGGCGGCGCGCGCCTTCGGCGCCGCCTACAGCGCCTCGCTGATCGGCGGGCTGTTCGGCGCGCTGGTGCTGGCGCTGTCGATCCCGGTGATGCGGCCACTGATGCTGCTGCTCAAGTCCCCCGACTTCCTGGCCATATCGCTCTTCGGCCTGTTCTTCGTGGCGATGCTCGCCGGCCCGCAGCCGCTCAAGGGCGTCATCGCCGCCCTGGGCGGCGTGCTGATGTCCTTCGTCGGCATCGACGACCAGTCGGCCGTCGCCCGCTTCACCTTCGGCACCCTGTATCTCTGGGACGGGCTGCCGATCGGCATCGTCTTCCTGGGTCTGTTCGGGCTGCCGGCGCTGATGGACCTGTCGCGGCGGACCTCGATATCGGGTGCGACGGCATCCATGCGCCCCTCCTCGATGCTGGTCGGCCTCAAGGACACGCTCAGGGAATGGAGGCTGGTGCTGCAGTGCAGTTCCCTCGGCTCGATGCTGGGCGCCATTCCCGGCATCGGCCTGCCGGTGATCGAATGGGTCGCCTACGGCATGGCCAAGCGCGACCGCAAGGGTGGACCGGAGTTCGGCGAAGGCAACATCCGCGGCGTGATCGGGCCGGAAAGCGCCAACAACGCGAAGGAAGGCGGCTCGCTGATCCCGACCATCGCCTTCGGCCTGCCGGGGTCGGCGACGATGAGCATCCTGCTCGGCGCCTTCATGGTGCAGGGCCTGGTGCCGGGTCCCGCGATGATGACCACCAATCTTCCCATCACCTATTCGCTGATCCTGTTCGTGGCGCTGGCCAACATCCTGGGTGCCTCGCTGTGCCTCGGCCTGACCAACCCGCTGGCGCGCATCGCGCTGCTGCCGAGCACGATCATCATTCCGGTCGCGCTGGTGTTCGTCACGCTCGGCGCGTTCCAGACCCATGCGAGCTTCGCCGACATCGTTGTGCTGGTCGGCTTCGGAATCCTCGGCCACTTCATGGCGCAGGGCAACTGGCCGCGGGCGGCGTTCTCGCTGGGATTCGTGCTCGGCCCCAGCATCGAGCGCTATTTCTTCCTGTCCTACCAGATCGTCGGCACCGACTGGATCTACCGACCGTCGATCCAGGCTCTGATCCTTCTCGGCGGCGCCTTCGCCATCCGCAAGACGCTGGCCTGGCGGCGCGCGCGCCGCGCTGCCAGCGCGCCTGGCGCCCACAGGATTTCCGACATGGTGGCGATCGCGCTGCTGAGCGCTGCCTGCATCTTCGTGATCGTCGACACCTGGTCCATGCCGGACGGGGCGCGGCGGTTTCCGACGTTCACCGCCATCCTGCTGCTTGTGGTGGTCGCCGCGCTCGCCTGGCAGATGTTCCTGCGCGACCGGCCGCGGGCACCCTGGGCTTCTGACGCGACGGCGCGGCTGGCCCGCCGCAACGAGACCATGAAACGCATGCTGGTGCCGGTTCATTGCGTGCTCTTTGCCAGCCTGGTGATGCTCGCCGGACTGGTGGTGGCCGTGCCGATCTTCGTGCTCACCGTGATCTGGTCGCGCAACAGGCTTGCCGAACAGCCCACCGGCCGGGCGGCGGCTGTCATCGCCGCACTGTCAACGACGGCGCTGAGCTACGGGATCTTCGGCTGGCTGATATCGGTTCCCTGGCCGCGGCCGCTGCTTTGGTTCTGATCCGTCCAGTGGCGGCCGCTCCCGCTACAGCATCGCCGCAAGCTCGCCGCGCAGCAGCTTGCCGTTGACGTTGTAGGGCAGCCGACTGACGAGACGGATGATGCGCGGGCGACGGTCATAGGACAGGAGCTGCATGCAAAGCGCGTGGAAATCCGCCTCCTCGCCGCTGGCCGCCACGATGAAGGCGGCGATCTCCTGGCCATAGGACGGATCGTCGATGCCGGTGACCCCGATATCGGTGATCCGCGGGTCACGGCGCAGCAGGTTCTCGATTTCCTGCGGCGCGACATTGACGCCGCCGCGCACGATCATGTCGGCCTCGCGACCTAGGATCGTCAGGAAGCCCTCGTCGTCCAGCATGCCGACGTCCCCCGGAATGCCCCAGCCTTCGCCGCGCCGCTCGGCAATGGCGCCCGGGCGGACGTCCTCGATGACATCGTCGGCCAACCAGGGCGTGATGATCTTGATGAGGCCCGGAACATTGCGCCCCAGCGGCCGCAGCGTTTCCGGATCGACAATCTCGAAGCCGACGCTCGCGACGGCGCGGCCGACGGTCTGGGGATGGGTGAGCACGTCGGGTCCCGACAGCAGCGAGACATTGCCGGTCAGACCAGTGCCGTAGCTCATCAGGTAGCCGTTGGAGAGATGGGTGTAGGCGCCGATCTTGTCCTCGGCCGAGGCCGGCCCGCCGATGCTGCGCAAGGAACTCAGCCGGGAAAAATAGGGCGTCGACCGGGGTCCGATTTCACGGAGCATGTTGCGGATCAGCGGCGGCGGCAGCGCCACCACGCTGGCCCGGCTGGCGTCGATCATCTCGATGAGCTCACCGGTGCTGAACAGCGGCGGACCGAAGCGGACCACGCCGCCGGACAGCAACGCGCCGGTCACCATGTTGCGGGTGGCGGAAAAGGCCAGCGTCATCGGCGTGAAACTTCGCGCCCCTGCCGTTTCCCTGCTCGCCAGCCGAACCAGCATCCGGCCGGCCATGCGCCGGTGGGACTGGACATATGTCTTGGGCAGCCCGGTGGTGCCGGACGAGAACGCCAGATAGGCCGGCACGTCGTTCAATTCGGCGTTCGACGCGTACGCCGCATCGACAGCGGCTCCCTCGCACCAGGCCTCGTTCCAGATCAGGCTCTCATACCCCTCGGCGCCGGCCGGCCGGCGCGGCTCGACGACCACATGCGCCCCGACCAGCTCTGAGATCTGCCGGCGCTGCCCCGCCGGGCTGCGGAAATCCATCGGCACCGGTGTCGCCGCCAGATGCCAGCAGGCCAGAATGCAGGTCAGCGCATCATCGCCGGCCGGCAGGCAGATGACGGCCCGGCCGCCCTTGCCCAGACCGGCGGCGGACAGCACGCGGGCGACGCCGGCGGCGCGGCGCAGCAGATCGGCGCCGGTGAACATGCGCTCCGCGGTCTCGACCACGACATCGCCGCTGCGCGCCGACAGCGCGCGGTACAGCCTTGTCCCCAGGCCGGCATCTTCGGTCTGTGCTGCAAATTCCATCTCTATCAAACTCCAGCATACGGATCGTTGCATCCGGCGGCCGTCCTGCACCGCCGGAAAGACGCGCTGCTCGGGGCAGAGCTGCCGCGAGCCTGATGGCGCCGGGAAGGCGGAAGCCGTAACACCCATCCCGCCGCTTTCCGAGGGCGCATATGCGCTATTCCCTCAGCGGTTGCAAGAAGTCAGGAACGGATCCAGTATGCAGGAGGGCTGCTTCCGGATCTCGGGCCAGGTGACATCGGCTGCTCGCCGCTGCATAATGGCGGAGCCCTCCGAGCCGATCACCGAGGATGTCGTGCCTTCATTTCCTGCCTGTCCTCCACATTGCCACAGTCCGTACCGCCCCGCCGGAGGATCGGCCCGTTCATCGCGCGCCCGAGAATCGTCGAGGCGTCAATTCCGGGCGGGTTCCGGCGCGCGCCATGTTCGCACAGGGAAAGCCGCGGGACCTGCGTCAGGGGCGCTTCGGGCCGAACCGCCCGGCGCACCATGGCGCTGCGTGCCATGCCATAACGCACAGCCCGAGATCGTCTGATCGTCCAGCAGACAACTCCCAGAACCTGAATCCCGGTTCCTTCATTTCCAGACCGAAGAGGTGAAATGCAATGAGACTGATCCGGAATACCTGCCATGCCCTCCGCACCGGCCTGGCGGCCACGGTCCTGGCCGCAGCTTTCCCGGCCATCGCCGGAAACGCCCTCGCCGCCGACCCGGTCACCCTCAAGGTCGGGTTCGGGCCGGGAGGCAGCTACGGCGCCATGGCGCAACTGGTGGCCGAAAATCTCGGCGCCCACCTGCCCGGCAATCCCGGCATCGTGGTCCAGTATGTGGAGGGCGCAGGCAGCCTGAAGCTCGCCAAGATGATGGCGGCCACCGAACCCGGCGACGGCTCGGTGTTCGGCCTCGTCAATCCGTCGGTGATGGTGGCGACCGTCACCGACCCGGCGACCGCCGACTTCGACCCCAATGCGTTCCACTGGATCGGCAGCCTCGCCGACACGCCGCTGCTCTGCGTGGTGCGCAAGGACAGCGCCATCCGGACTGCCGACGACCTGCTCGAGGCCGACGTCATCCTCGGCTCGACGGGAAAGGCCAGCGGCAGCTACATGCTGGCCAACATGATCAAGCAGACACTGGGCGCCCGCTACACCGTCATCACCGGCTTCAAGACCGCGCCGGAGGTCAACATCGCCATGGACCGCGGCGAGATCGAGGGCTGGTGCGGCATCACGCTCTCCTCCTTCATCCAGGCCAACTCCGAGCGCAGCCAGCGCATCGTCGCGCAATGGGCCTACAAGGTCCCGCCGGAGATCGCGGACATCCCCAATTTCGTCGAGCGGATCGAAGAGCCTCGGGACCGGGCCGCGGCCGAACTTCTGACCAGCCACCTGAAATTCCAGCTGCCGATCTTCCTGCCGCCGGGAACGCCGGAGGCCACGGTGGCCGAATTCCGGAAGGCCTTCGACGCGATGGTCGCCGACCCCAGGGTTCTCGAGGAAGCGCGCAAGCGGCATTCGGACATCGCGTCGAAACCCGGTACCGACGTGGCGGAGACGGTCCGGGCGATAACCGCCGCAGACACGGCAACCGTCGAGCGCGCGGCGGAACTCAGCCGCTGACCGCGGCGGCCTGGCCGAGGCCGCCGGTCGGCTCCCGGACGAAGGGTCAGAGCATGGCGCGCAGCTCGTTGCGCACCAGCTTGCCGTTGGCGTTGTAGGGAAGGCGCTTGACCAGGCGGATGATGCGCGGCCGGCGGTCGGAGGCCAGCAGGCTCATGCACAGCACATGGAAGTCCGCCTCCTCGCCGCTCTCGGCGACGATGAAGACGGCGATCTCCTGGCCATAGGCGGGGTCGTCGATGCCGACCACGCCGACATCGACAATCCGAGGGTCCTTGCGCAGCAGGTTCTCGATCTCCTGCGGGGCGACGTTCACGCCGCCGCGCACGATCATGTCTGCCTCGCGGCCGACGATGGTGAGATAGCCCTCCGCGTCGAGCCGGCCGAAATCGCCGGGAATGCCCCAGCCCTCGCCCCAGCGCTCGGTGTTGGGCGCGCCCTCGGCCGCCTCGATGACGTCGTCGGCGAGGTTTGGCGTCCAGACCCGGATCAGTCCGGCCTGACCGGTGCCCAGCGGCCGTAGCGTCTCGGGATCGACGATCTCGATGCGCACGGTGCGCAGCGGGCGGCCGACACTCGCCGTATGGGAAAGCAGGTCCGGTCCGCCGAGTTGCGTCGCCGTGCCGGTGAGCCCGGAGGCATAGGTCATCACGTAGCCGCGGCTGAGCCTGGTATAGGCCTCGAGCTTGTCCTCGGCCGAGGCCGGTCCGCCAATGCTGCGCAACATGACCAGCCGATCGAAGAACGGGGTGGAGCGCTCGCCGACCTCGCGCGCCAGATTGCGGATCAGCGGCGGCGGCAGCGCGCAGGCGGTGGCGCCGCTGGCGGCGATCATCTCGACCAGTTCGCCGGCGCTGAACAGCGGCGAGGCAAAGCGGATCCTGGCTCCGTAGTGAAGCCCCGCCATGACCATGTTGCGCGTGGCGGCGAAGGACAGGTTCATCGGCGTGAAGATCAGCCCCCCCGTGCTCTCGCCTGTCGATTCGCGATCGAGCACGCGTCCGGTGGAGCGCTGATGGGAATGGACATAGGCCTTGGGCAGTCCCGTGGTGCCGGAGGACAGCGACATGAAGGCCGGGACCGCGTCGAGGTCGTCCTGCTGCGGCCAGGGCGCGTCCCAGGCCGGTCGCTCGCACCAGGTCTCGTTCCAGATCAGGCTTTCATACTGCTCCTCGCCCGACGGGCGGCGCTGCTCGACGATCAGGCGCGCGCCGAGCAGTTCGGCGATCCGGCGGCGCTGGGCGGCCGGGCTGCGGAAATCCATCAGCACGGGCGTGGCGCAGAGCCACCAGCAGGCCAGGCTGCAGACCAGCGCGTCCTCGTTGCCCACCAGGAAGAACAGCGCCCTGTCTCCCCGGGAAAGGCCGTTCTCGGCAAGCACCCTGGCAACGCCCGCGCTGCGCCGGAGCAGATCGGCGCCGGTGAATGCGCGCTCCGCCGTCTCCACGACAATCGAATCGTGGCGCGCGGCAAGATTGGCATGCAACAGCGTTCCGATGGCCGCAAGCCGGCCTGCCTGCGGAATCATCATCTCATTCCAGTCCGAGGAATTCCCGAATCGTCGCGTTGATCCGGTCGCGGTTGACCCGCTGGAAATCGCGGTGCTGGCCCGGCATCACCGCCGTGCGGATCGAGGCTTCGGGCCCGAGCCACTTCTGGTAATCGGCGAGCGTGGTCTCGCCCCACTGCGAACTGGCGACCAGCAGCACGTCGCAGGGATAGGAGGCCGGGGTGAAGCCGGCAAAGGCGCGGGTCAGGGATTTCTTGAAATTCTCGCGCCGGGCCTTGCGGCCGATCACCGAGCGGCCGAGGCCAAAGCGCTCGCAGACGCGCGACACGGCGCGCCAGAACCGCACCTGTCGGTCAAGGCTGCCGCGACGGGCTTTGGCATCACGGCCCGCCTTGACAGGCTTGAGCCAGAGGGAGCCGAGCGGCGGCGGATCAATGAGCACCAGTTGCGGCCGCTTGCCCGATTCGGTCTGCGCCTTGAGGCCCATGGTGAGCGCGATCAGTCCGCCGACGCAGATGCCGCCGAAGATGTTCGGCGTCTGCCCGGCGTAAGACCTGGCCGCGTCGAGATAGAGGCCGCTGATCTCGTCGGCATCGTCGAGCGGCGCTTCCCCTTCCCCCAGACCCATGCCGCGCATGGCGAGGATGCGCGCCCGGGAGCGGATGGTGTCATCGAGCCGGTTGGCAAACAGCGAACTGCCTCCCATGCCGTGCACCATCACCATAGCCGGCTTCTCCGTCCCGCCGGAAATCTCGGTGACCAGACGCGACAGGTCGCCGGCATGTCTCTGCCCCTGCACCACGGCCGCCAGGTCGCGCGGCGTCGATGCCTTGAGCAGCACCGAGGTCTGCAGCTTGACCGCGAAGGCCTCCTGCACGGCGAGGATGATGTTTTCCGCCATCAGCGAATCGCCGCCGAGATCGAAGAAATTGCCATCGGCCGAAACGGCCGGAAGGCGCATCTCGTCACGAAATATCCCGACTATCCTGGCGGTCGTATCCAACGGCGGTTCCCGTTAACACCTCTAGAACAAAGCAGTTTTCACAAATACCGCAGGAATTCAGATTTATCCAGTACCCACGGCCACCCAAATAGGGCGTCAGTTGATCACCAGCCGCAGGCCGTAGGCGACCACTGCAAGCGCCGCGACGCTTGCCAGCCAGATGGCGACGAACCAGGCGAGCCGCCTTGCCGTTTCTCCGACTGCCATCAGTGATAGCCCTCGTCGGGGTCCATCTTGCCGCGAAACACATAATAGGCATAGGCGGTGTAGGCGAGGATCATCGGCATCAGGATGAGGAAGCCGACGAGCGTGAACAGCAGGCTGCTCTCCGGCGCCGCCGCTTCCGCGATGGTCAGGCTCGGCGGCACGATGAAGGGGTAGAAACTGATGCCGATGCCGACGAAGCTCAGCACGAACAGCCCCTGCGAAGCCAGGAACGGATAGCGGTCGTGGCCCGAAGCCAGCCCGGAAAACAGCACCCAGGCGAGAGCCGCCACCAGCACCGGCACCACGACGGAGAAGGCAATTGTCGGCCAGGCGAACCAGCGCTGGAAGTAGAGCGGTTCCTGGAACGGCGTCCAGAGGCTCACGAGCCCGATGAGAGCGAGCGTGGCGATGCCGAGCAGCTTCGCGCGGCTGCGCATCCGGTCATGCATCTCGCCCTCGGTCTTCATCACCAGCCAGGTGGCGCCGAGCAGCGCGTAGCCGATGGCCACCGCCACGCCGGTCAGAAGCGAGAACGGCGTCAGCCAGTCCCACCAGCCGCCGGCATAGGCGCGGCCTTCGATCTCGATGCCCTGCACCAGCGCGCCCAGCGCGATGCCCTGCATCAGCGCCGCAACCAGCGAGCCGCCGAAGAAGGCCATGTCCCAGACGCCCTTCCAGCGCGCCGTGCGCCAGCGGTACTCGAAGGCGACGCCGCGGAAGACCAGCGCCAGCAGCATGGCGATGATCGGCACGTAGAGCGCGGGCAGCACGGTGGCGTAGGCGAGCGGGAAGACGGCGAGCAGGCCGCCGCCGCCCATCACCAGCCAGGTCTCGTTGCCGTCCCAGACGGGCGCCACGGAATTCATCATCAGCGAGCGCTCGCGCTCGTGCGGCTCGATCGCGAACAGGATGCCGACGCCGAGGTCGAAGCCGTCGAGAACGACATAGACCAGCACCGCGAAAGCGATGATGCCGGCCCAGATGAAGGGAAGATCGAAGACCATCTAGCGCTCCTGTGATCCGGTTTCGGCCGGCGCGTGTTCCATCGCCGGGCCGGGCGTGACGCCGGCGGCGCGGATCGGGCCGTCGACATTCTCGCTCTCGTCGATGACCGGCGCGCGGTGCATGAGGCGCAGGATGTAGAAGACGCCGGCGCCGAAGACGAAGAAATAGACCACGACGAAAGCGGTGAAGGAGGCGCCGACGGCGGGAGCGGCGATCGGCGCCAGCGAGTCGGAGGTCCTGAGCAGGCCGTAGACGGTGAAGGGCTGGCGGCCGACCTCGGTGGTGACCCAGCCGGCAAGCACGGCGACGAAGCCGGTCGGCCCCATCAGCACGGCGGCGCGGTGCAGCCAGCCGTCGGTGTAGATCCGGCCGCGCCAGCGCTGCACCAGGCTCCACAGGCCGAGGCCGAGCATGGCGAAGCCGAGGCCGACCATGATCCGGAAGCTCCAGAAGACGATGGGAACCGGGGGCTGGTCGGCCTCGGGAATGGTGTCGAGGCCCGCCATCGGCGCGTTCGGATCGTGCTTGAGGATGAGGCTGCCGAGCCTGGGGATCTCGAGCGCGTAGTCGATGCGCCGCTCCTCGGAATTTGGGATGCCGAACAGGATCAGCGGCGCGCCGTCCGGATGGCTCTGATAATGGCCCTCCATGGCCATGATCTTGACCGGCTGGTGCTCGAGCGTGTTGAGGCCGTGGGCGTCGCCGGCGACGATCTGCAGCGGCGTGACGAGCGCCGCCATCCACATGGCCATCGAGAACATGGTGCGCACGGCCGGCCCGCTGTGGCCCTTGATGAGGTGCCAGGCGCCGACGCCGCCGACCACGAAGGCGGTGGTGAGATAGGCCGCCAGCACCATGTGCACCAGGCGGTAGGGGAAGGACGGGTTGAAGACGATCGCCCACCAGTCTTCCGGCACGAACTGGCCGGCATCGTTGATCGAGTAGCCCGCCGGCGTCTGCATCCAGGAATTGACCGACAGGATCCAGGTGGCCGACGCCAGCGTGCCGACGGCGACCATGGCGGTGGCGAACATGTGCAGGCCCGGCCCGACCCTGGTGCGGCCGAAGAGCATGATGCCGAGGAAGCCCGCCTCGAGGAAGAAGGCGGAGAGCACCTCGTAGGCCATCAGCGGCCCCAGCACCGGTCCGGTCTTGTCGGCGAACACGCTCCAGTTGGTGCCGATCTGGTAGGACATGACGATGCCGGAGACGACACCCATGCCGAAGCCGATGGCGAAGATCTTCTTCCAGTAGTTGAACAGGCTCAGATAGGCGCGGTCCCCGGTCCAGAGGAAGGCGGCGTTGAGGACGGCGAGGAAGCTCGCAAGCCCGATGGAAAAGGCCGGGAAGATGATGTGGAAGGAGATGGTGAAGGCGAACTGAGCCCGCGCCAGAATTTCCGCCGTCAATCCGTAGGTCATCCCGTTCCCCTGACACATTCAACAGAACAGATAGATAGGCCATCCGTCCGCCGCTGGCCAGTTTGGCCAGCGTGACATAGGCGCGCAGCCGAGCACAGCGGCGCGCCGCAATCCGGCCGCGGAACCGCGGAAGCTGCCTCCAAGACAACACAGCAAGCCATTCTTCAATATAAATCATGATCAAATAACGTATTCAAGTTTCACTTTTAATTTATACATGCGTAAAACGATTTTTTATTGATGTTTATTGCGTTTTTATTGCGATGCGCTATGATTTCAGGGTGCGACAGGCGGGAATGACCGGGAAATGATCAGGTACCGGCTCCGCCGCCGCAGCTTTCACAACGGGAGACTTGCCATGAAGCACATCCTCACAGCTGCGTTGCTGGGCGCGGCCCTGCTCGCCGTCGGCCCGGCAGGCGCGGAGCAAATGCGGGTGACCGACGAAGCCATGCTTTCGGCGCTGGCTGAGCACTCCGCCAAATGGGACGACGCCTTCAACGCCAACACCGCCGACGCCATCGTCGCGCTTTACGCCGAAGACGCCGTCGAGATCACCAACCAGGGCCCGATCCGGGGCCGCGAGGCGATCAAGGCGCATTACGAGAAGCTGCTCGAGCGCTTCAAGTTCAGCGACCACGCCGGCAAGGTGACCAGTTCCCACATGATCGGCGACGACGGCAAGACGGTCTGGAGCGAGGGCGAGTACAGTTTCACCGCCTCCGACGACAAGGGCAACTCGATGCCGCTGCACGGCTACTGGTCGGCGATCTCCGTGCTGGAGGACGCTGTCTGGAAGGACGTCATGCAGACCTGGAACGTCGATCCCGGCCCGACACCGCCGGTTGCGGCGGTGCAGTAGGCCCCGCCCCCGATACAAGCCGAAGCGGCAGAAGCCCTTGAAGCACATCGCGTGATTTCCGATTCACGCGATGTGCTTTAGCTCTTTGTGCTTGTGCGTCATGGTCCCGAAACCGCTGCACATTTTCGGGCGAGATGCATTCGGCCAGGCGCATCCGCCGGTTGGCGGGTGCGCTCACGCGGGTCGCCGCCGGACGAGCCGGCTGTCGCATGGTCCTGCATTCTTTGCGCGGAGCATCGGCCACGCGCGGCGCCTTGCAGGCACGCCGGACCGGTTGTCGGACGGCACCATGCGCGCGCCGCGGCGGGCGTCGTCGCGTTGACCCGCGCCGGGCCGGAAGCCGGTTCACCTGCATCAGGCGGCCCAGAGCCGGCGAACGCCTTGATGCGGGCGCCGCTCTCGCGCGGCCGCCCTCCGCAGCGATCGACCGCAGGTCCGGCCAGGCGCGGCTGCGCAGCGCGCACGAATGGCGCGCGCTGATGCGTGCCAAGCAGCCCGGTTAAGCATCGGGCACCGGTCAAGGGACGGCCGCGGGTCGCCCCGGTCATGCCGCGATCGGGGTCAGGATGGCTCCGCCCATTCCATCCTCGCACCGGGTTCAGCTGCCACACTCGCCGCAACAGGCTGATTCCAGTGACGGAACCCACTCGGCAGGACGAAAAGATGACGCAAGCCACGCACCGGACCTGTCATGTCTGCCGGCGGCATCTGCCGCCGCACTCGCTGCGGCCGTGGATCTCCGTGCGGCCGGGCGTCTCGGCGCTGATTGCCCGCGACCACGCCGACTGGGGCGACGGCAAGTTCATCTGCAGCGACGACCTCGCCGGCTACCGGCGCCGCTACGTCGAGAACATGCTCGAGGACGAGCGCGGCGAGATCTCGGCGCTTGACCGCCAGGTGCTCTCCAGCCTGCAGAACAACGAGATCGTCTCCGTCGACCCCGCCGGCCTGATCGACGAGCACATGACCATCGGCGACCGGGCCGCCGACAAGGTGGCGCAGTTTGGTGGCTCCTGGACCTTCATCCTCTCCTTCGCGGTGGTGCTGGTCATCTGGATGATGCTCAACGTCACCGGCCTGCTCTTTGCCGCCTTCGACCCCTACCCCTTCATCCTGCTCAACCTCGTGCTCTCCTGCATCGCCGCCATCCAGGCGCCGGTGATCATGATGAGCCAGCGCCGGCAGGAAACAAAGGATCGCCTGCGCGCCGAAAACGACTACAAGGTCAATCTCAAGGCGGAGCTGGAAATCCGCCAGCTGCACGAGAAGATCGACCATCAGCTGGCCCATCAGTGGGAGCGGCTGGCGGAAATGCAGCAATTGCAGATCGAACTGTTGGAAGAGCGCCTTGGACCAAGAAACTGACGAGGCCGACCGGACTGAAAAGTCCGACATGATCGCCTCCCTCGAGAGCGCCCTGCTGCATCCGGCGGTCAAGCTGATGATCGGCGGCGGCATTTTCGCCATCGCCATCGTCGTGCTGCACCGCCTGGCGGTCAATGTCGGCTGGACCGAGGTCCAGGCCGACATTGCCGCACTGCCGCTGTCGCATCTCATGCTGGCGCTCGCCTTCACCGCCGCGAGCTTCATGGCGCTGGCCTGCTACGACGTGCTGGCCGTGCATTCGGTGGCGCCGGGACGGGTGCCCGTGGGCGTGGCCGCGACCGCGGGAGCGGCGGGCTACGCCATCTCAAACCTGCTCGGATTTTCCTGGCTGACCGGGGCCGCGGTCCGCGCCCGCATCTACGACACCTATGACATGAACATGGGCGCCATCGGCAATGTGGTGGCGACCCTGTGGTTCTCGTTCTGGCTGGGCGTCACGATCCTGACCGGACTGCTCCTGACCTTCCATCCCGCGGGCCTGGGGTCGACGCTCAATCTGTCCGCGCCGGCCGAGACCGGCATCGGCATCGGGCTGCTGACGCTGTTCGTGCTGCTGATCGGGTGGCTTGCCGGCGGCAGGCGGTCGGTGGGCCACAGGGGCTTCCGGATCCAGCTTCCGGGCGCGGAGATGGCGCTTGCGCAGACCGCGGTGGCGGTGTTCGACATCATCTCGGCGGCGCTCACCCTCTATGTGCTGCTGCCGCCCGACCTGGCGCAGAATTTCGCCCTGTTCTTCGTCGTCTTCGTGGCCGCGATCGGGCTCGGCATCGTCAGCCATTCACCCGGCGGCATCGGCGTCTTCGAGGCGACGATGATCGCCGGACTGGGGGCCGCCGGCCGCTCCGACATGCTCGCAAGCCTCGTGCTCTACCGGCTTGTCTACTACGTCATCCCGTTCTCGATCGCCGTCTGCGGCCTGGCGCTGGCCTGGATCATGCGGTCGCCGGACACGGACAAGCGCACCGGCCGCAAGATCTACTCCATCGTCAAGCCGCTCATCCACGCCGCCAGCGCCGGCATCGCGCTGATGGCCGGGCTGACGCTGCTGGTCTCGGGCAGCCTGCCGGCCGAGTTCGGCCGCATGCGGGCGCTGCAGGAGGTCTCGCTGCTGTCGCTCGTCGAGGCTTCGCACCTGATCGGTTCGGTTGCCGGCGTGCTGCTCATCATCGTCGCCCGCGGACTCTACCGCAAGCAGGCCAAGGCCTGGTGGATTGCCATGGCGCTGATTGCCATCGGCGCGGCCGCGTCCGTCGCCAGGGGCGCGGGCTGGCTGCAGGCGGAAGCCCTGCTGGCCGCACTGGTGCTGCTGGGGACGTTCCGCAACGCCTTCTACCGGGGGCCGAACCAGGCGGTGTTCTCCCCGAGCTGGCGCTGGCTGATCGTCTCGGCCATGGCGGTGACGGCGGCGATCTGGATCGGGCTGTTTGCCTATTCCAATGTCGAATATTCCAACGAGCTGTGGTGGGATTTTGCCTGGCACGGCGATGCCCCGCGGTTCCTGCGCGCTTCGCTGGCGATCGCCGTCATTCTGCTGGCGGTGGCGCTCAACGCCTGGATCGGCGGTTCCGGCCCGCGGCTCAAGCCCGAGCCGATTCCCGACCGGGTGCGCGATCTGGTGGCGGCATCGCCGGAGGCGGAAGCAGGTCTGGCGCTGACCGGCGACAAGCGCTTCCTGCTGTCGGAAGACGGCAAGGCCTTCATCGCCTATGCCGATGGCGGCGGCACGCTGGTTGCCAAGGGCGACCCGGTGGGCGAGCCCAGGGCCGGCGCCGATCTCTGCTGGCAACTGCGCGGCCTGGCCGACGCCAGCGGCAAGACATGCGCCTTCTACGCCACCTCGGAAAAATACCTGCCGACCTATGTCGAGATGGGGTTCTCGATCCTCAAGATCGGCGAGGTGGCGCGCGTCAACCTGGTGGGGCTGACGCTCGACGGTCCGGACAAGGGCTATTTCCGCCGGGCGCGCAACAAGGCGCGGCGCGAGGGCTACGAGTTCGACATCATTCCGGCGCGCCAGGTCAAGGCGCATCTCGCCGACCTCCGGCGCGTCTCGGAAGCCTGGCTCGAATCCAAGCACGGCACCGAGAAGGGCTTTTCGCTCGGCTCCTTCAACGAGCAGTATCTCGCCCATTTCGACCAGGCCGTCATCCGCCACACGGAAGACAACCGCATCATTGCGTTTGCCAATCTGCTGCAGGGCGCCGACATGGAGGAATTCTCCATCGACCTGATGCGCTACGACCCGGAAATCCCCGGCTTCGTAATGGATGCGCTGTTCGGCGAACTGATGCTGTGGGGCGCCGACAAGGGGTTTCGCTGGTTCTCGCTCGGCGCCGCACCCCTCTCGGGGCTGAAGAGCGGGCCGATGGCGACGATGTGGAACCGCATCGGCAACGCGGTCTTCAAGCATGGCGAGCATTTCTACAATTTCGAGGGCCTGCGCGCCTTCAAGCAGAAGTTCAATCCGGTCTGGACCCCGAGCTACATGGCGGTGCCGCGCGCCATCGATGCGCCGGGCGTGCTGATGGATGTCAACGGCCTGGTCTCGGGCGGCATCAAGGGGCTGGTCTCGGCCGGCGCCAAGGGAATCCTGAGGTAGGTCATGATCAAGAACTATGCCGACCACTCGGCCAATGAACGCACATTCCTCGCCTGGGTCCGCACCGCCATGGCGGTGGTCGGCTTCGGGCTGGCCGCGGCAAGGCTCGATCCGGGCGCGCCCTCGACCGGCTCCGAGATCGGCCTGCTCGCCGCCGGCGGGCTGGTGGTGCTGATCGCCTATCTGAGGATGCTCAGGCTCAGAAAACGCATCGCGCTCGAAGCCGAAGTCGACGACGGCTCGTTCGGACCCGACGCGATGCTGCTGGCGCTGGTGATGGCGCTGTTCCTGCTGCTGGGCGCTTTCGGGCTGCATGTGGATAGTTGAGGGCGGGAGTTTGATACGCTCGGCGGCCAAAGTCCGCTTCGCGCCCTAATTTCGGCCGTTCAGGCTCCTCGGTGAGACGCTCGGAAGCTGCCATTCGACAAGTCGAGCAGCAACTGCTGAGAGGGGAAACAGACGCTCGGAATGGCGGGCCATTTCTGCACCAGCTGGTAGGAGGTCGACTTCCGCTGAATCTGATCCGAATTACTGAGTTGGGGGCGCTTTGGACAAATTGCTTGCTTAGTGATCGCCAATACTGCGACTATGGCCACTAGGGAAATTGGCTTTGAGGTTCATCCGTGTTGGGGTCTGCGCTTTATTATCCTCACATTGATATTCATGACAGCACTTGGTTGCGCTCAGCAATTCTGTTCTGGGACGAAATTAAGACGATCGCACCGCGTGCCATTAATCAGCCATATCAGAACGCCGACACTAACATGCTCTGGCGCGAAGGGTTCATTGAGCCGTTGAGATGCGACCTTCATCCCGATCTGCTTGACGTTCTCGGCAAACGGGTGGTTGGCCTGATGGACAGTGGCTTCTTCCGACGAGACTTGGACTCCAACCGAATGGGCCGGGACCCCAATCGCTACGCGCTGATGCACGCGGACAAGATTGGCATGAATATTCGCGATCAGTTCAGGTACGCCCATATACATCCTGAAAAGCTCTCGCCAGCGCTCAGGAGCCTCGCGATGCGAACTGGTTTGGCGCACATGCATCGGGGCAAGATCGACCCTGGTTTACGTGACCATTTTGAGGAGATGCGGTTTGTCGCAATGCATCCCGGAAAAATGTCCCGGCATTTAGAGGACATCGTTCATCACGCCAATCGGCGTTTCAACAACGACGGCGAATGGCTGCTTGTCGATAGCCTGTTTGCTGAAGTCTACATGGCTGCTCTTGCTGCCTTGCTGTCCAAGGAAACGGAGCTAGCGGCGCTGACGAATGAAGAGCCTGCAATGGGCGTGAACCTTCACACGTTACTGGATGATGTGAAACCTTCGTCGGAGTCAGAAAAGAAGGGAGCACTTATCTCATTCGTCATGGAGGCGCTTCGCGTCGATCCGGCAACACGGGTCGATAAGCTGCTGGACTTCCGGCGTGCGCGCGCAGTTCAACTGGCGGAGCTATCTGGGCATTTCGAGGAGCTCTCTTCCAAGATCGGCGCCTGTGAAACCGGTAAGGAACTCGAGGAGAAGGCGAAGCAAGTCTATAAACGGCGAATTCGCCCGAAGTTGGAGGCGTTGAGAAGCGAATTGAAAGACAACTCGATCCAATCCGTTTGGGAGGGTGTTCAGCGCGCCGTCACGGTCTCCGTACCCGCAGGCGGAGCACTGGCATATTTCACCGGTTTGACTGGCACGACGTTGCTCGCCGCAGGGGCAGCGATTGCGGTCACAGACGTATCCGTGAAAACGCATCTTGCGCGAAACAAGGCACGTCGCGCTTCTCCATTCACGTATTTGCTCGACGTTGAGCGCAAATTCTCCGCGAGCGATTTCTGAGGGCTAAATGCCCTCTACGTCGACAGCTATTGATAACTTCGTCTATGCCAAGCAGAAGCAGCCATCTGCCGGGAAGCTATCCAACGGTTGATTTGGGTCGGTCGCGATGGATCTAGTGCCTCGGGCTTATGTCCGTTTTTGTGAGGTTCCCGATAAGTGCGAACTGTCCTCTTACGGCCCCATTTCAGCGTTCATTCCCGCCGCACCGAACCACCCCTCCCTGCCCTTCTGACACCTCGTTGAATTCCCTCCCACCGCCCCTCCCGGCATGGAAAAGGCGGACATCTCTGCCCGCCCCTTTAGTTCAGCGATAATGCCCGCCGCTCACGCCGCGTCGGCCTTGTCCTGTTCCGGGGTGTCGAAGCGGGCGAGGTCGAACATGCGTTGCTGTTCGCTTGCCCAGGCCTCGATGTCGTAGGTGGCCACCGTGCGGCGCATGACGGTCATGCGCGCCCGGCGTTCGTCTTCCGGCATTTCCAGCGCCTGGTCGATCGACCAGTTCATCATCCCGTCGGAGAACGGATTGGTCAGCACGGCGGATTCGAGCGCGATGGCGGTGCCGGCGAATTCCGAGAGCACCAGAACGCCGTCGCCGTCGGTGCGGGCGGCGACATATTCCTGCGCCACCAGGTTGAGCCCGTCGGCCAGCGGCGTGATCCAGGCGATGTCGGCTGCGCGGTAATAGGCGATCAGCTCGGCGAAGGGGACGGCGCGCGAGATCAGCGCCACCGGCTGCCAGTCGAAACTGCCGAAGCGGCCGTTGATGCGGCCGGCGATCTGCTCGATCTCGTTCTGGATGGATTCATAGGCGGTCATCGAGCGGTTGGCCTGCACAGAGACATGCATCAGCCTCACCTTGCCGCGCAAGGCCGGCTGGCGCTCCAGCAGCCGCTCATAGGTGAGCAGCTGCTCGATATTGCCCTTGGTGTAGTCGGTGCGGGCGACCGAGATGATGAGCCTGGCGTCGCCGAGTTCGGCCTTGATGGCGCGCACGCGCGCCTCGGTCTCGTCGTTCGAGGCGATGCTTTCGACATAGCCGGCATTGACGCCCACCGGGAAGGCGCTGATGTGGACCTTGCGGCCCTGATGCATCAGGGAGACCGGCACCGAGCGTTCCGACAGCGCGGTGCCCTCGCCGAGGAAATCGCCGCGCACCTGTTCGCGCTCCGGCGGCGCCACATCGAAGAGCGAGCGGACGACGGAGACGAAATTGTTGGCGTAGCGCGGGATGTGGAAGCCGACCACGTCGGCGGCGAGCAGGCTCTTGATGATCTCGCGGCGCCAGGGCAGCACGTTGAACATGTCGGCCGAGGGGAACGGCGTGTGGTGGAAGAAGGAAATCCGCACATCGGGGCGCAGCTGGCGCAGATAGCCGGGCACGAGCCAGAGATTGTAGTCGTGCACCCAGACGACGGCGCCGGGAGCGGCTTCGGCGGCGGCGGCCTCGGCGAAGGCCCAGTTGACCTCGCGGAAAGTGGGCCAGTCGACCGGGTCGTAATTGTAGCGATCCTTGAAGGAGTGCAGGATCGGCCAGAACGCCTCCTTGGAGGTGATGTGGTAGAAGCTCGACACCTGCGCCCGGGTCAGCGGCAGCCGCGACACCGAATAGGTCCCGAACGTGTCCTCCACCTCGACCACGCGCTCGAAATCCGGATTGGCCGGATCCTCGGCCATCTTCCAGGCCACCCAGGAGCCTTTCTCGACATTGGCGAAGAAGCCCTTGAGCGTCGGCACGATGCCGTTGGGGCTGGAATTGGCGCGGCGGACGACGACGCCGTCCTCCTCCACTTCCTCGAAGGGCTGGCGATGGTAGACGATGACGAGATCAGAGGGCATTGGTGATTCCTTTTTCGATCGGCAGCAGGCCGAAGACGGCGATCGCCTCGGTGATGCCGGCGGTTCCGATTCCGGCGGCCTTGTAGACAGTCGGCAAATGGCGGACCTGGTCGATGAGCTTCTGTTCGGAGCCGCCGACGGCCACCGCGTTGAGGCCGCAGGCGAGCATCGACAGGTCGTTGAGCGTGTCGCCGGCGGCGAGCACCCGCTCCTCGGGCACGCCGAGGTGGCTCACCAGCTTTCTGAGCGACGGGCCCTTGGAGATGCCGGAGGGCAGCACGTCGAAGAAGCGGTTGGCCGAGACGATGACGTCGAAGCCCATCTCGCGGATCATCGCCTCGGTGGCCGGGTCGTGCAGGTCGGCATCGAGATCGTAGCTCACGCGGTAGCGGAAGGCGGTCGGCTGCAGGGTGAGGCCGGGCGCGCCTTCCAGCGCCTTGCGCACCCTGGCGCCGCTGTTGCCCCAGCGCTCGGCGATGTCCGCCTCGAGCACGGCCACCGGGCGGACCGGCGTGTTGGAACCGGGATGCACGGAGGCGATGGTGGTGCCGACATCGCCGATCAGCAGGTCGGGCCAGGGCACGAAGCCCTCGGCGCACAGGTCGGTGATGAATTCGGGATCGCGGCCGGTGACGAAGACGAGAGCGACATCGTCGCGATGGGCGGCGATGAGATCGTAGAGGGCGCGGCGGTCGTCGTCGCTGCCGCCGAGAAAGGTGCCGTCGAGGTCGGTGGCCAGCAGCATGCGCCGCTCGTGCCATGGCTTGTCGCCGGGATTGGGAGCGGGAATCATGCGAAGGCCCTCGCGAATGTGTCGATCGCCTCGACGCTGGCGGGATGGGCCATCTCGAAGCTCAGCGCCCGCGGCTCGCCCCGGATCGGCTGCGACCAGAGCGCCGCGAAGGTCTCGCCCAGATCGGCGCCGCAATGCAGGATCTCGCGAACCGCCTCCGAGATCGGCATCTCGACGCCGACGCGACGGGCAAGATCGGTGAGCGAGATGGCGGTGTTCTCGCCCTCGACCACCACGGGGGCGCCGCCGAAGCACATCGGCCGGGCGATGCCCTGCCCCAGCTGCAGGCCGAGCGACATGTTGCGCGACGAACTGCTCGAACAGGTGAGCGTCAGGTCGCCGACGCCGGATAGGCCGGTGACGGTCTCGCGGCTGCCGCCCAGCGCCGCGGCAAGCGCCTTCATCTCGTCGAGGCCGCGCGTGATCAGCGCCGCGCGGGTGTTTTCGGCAAAGCCGGCCCCGGTCATCATGCCGCAGGCAATGGCGATGACGTTCTTGACCGCGCCGCCGATCTCGACGCCGATGACATCGTCGGAAACATAGGGCCGGAACCACTCCGACCCCATGGCCAGCGCCATGCGCGCGGCGGGGCTGGTCTGGGGAGCGGCGCGTTCAGCCGACGTGAAGGGGGCTGCGATGGTGACCGCAGTGGGATAGCCCCTGGCGGTCTCGTGGGCGAAGGTCGGGCCGGAGAGCACGCCGACCGTGTGGCGCGGCATTTCGGCGCCGACGACATCGCTCATCATCATGCCGGTCCCGGCCTCGATGCCCTTTGAACAGACGAAGACCGGCACGCCGCCGAGATGTTGGTCGAGGCGGCGCGCCATGGCGCGAATGCTCGACGACGGCGTCACCAGCAGCACGGCATCGGCGTCCGAGACGGCCACCGCCATGTCGGCGGTGACCGAAAGGCCGGCGGGGAAATCGACCTCCGGCAGGTAGCGGCTGTTGCGGCCCTGCCGGGCCATCGCCTCGACATGGGCCGGGTCGCGCCCCCAGAGGCGGACCACGCGTCCGGCGGATGCCGCCGTCATGGCGAGTGCCGTGCCCCAGGCGCCGGCGCCGATGACGGCGATGCTGCGGATCGGGCGCTGGTCCGGCAGGACAATGGGGGAATGGATCGTTTCGTCGTGCATGTCCAAATGACAGCCTCCTGGGTCTGGTTGCGAAGATCCGGCGGCGGCGACAGAAAGCCGTGACGGCTCCATGCTGAGCCGGGGCGACAATGTCGCGCCCTCCGGAATCGCGGGAACCAGGGCCTGAACGGGGTTCAGGCGCGGCACAGAAAATGGTGGGGGCGAAGACCGATAGCTCAAGTCCGTCGCCAGCTCGATTCCCGCTTGTGCGCTGCAGCATTGAACATAGAGGAATTGCCGACAAATACAATCGTTTCGCAGGTATTTTTTCGACTACCGTTTGTTGCATGCAACCTTAAATGCAATTCAAATATTGGTCGACGAACTACCATAAAATCCCGCTTACTTTATATATAGCCTGCCAATAAATAAACCAAACCGATATTATCATAAATCTATATTTGGAACTTTGGCAGCCTATACGCCGGCGGAGACCCGCCCTACGGCATTCACACATTGTTATGGTCGGCCACCAGCGGGATGAGGAGATGCGATTTCAGCATCCTGATGCAACTGGCGAGCCCAACGGAGGCTGTGGCAACCCGGCAATTGCGGAGGTGCCGCGGGCAAGCCCCTCCCCCTTGAGGGGCTACGAGATTCACACATCTGGTGGCCCATGGCGGCGCTGGGAAACCTGTTCTGCTGCATGGGCATTTCGGTTTCCTTCCAACTGAAGATGACCTCTCCAGTTTTTGATGCAGTCCAAGGCCAGTCCCCGTTTGTGCAACCATTGATACCCCCACCCCTAACCCCTCCCCTCAAGGGGGAGGGGGACAAACGCTGCGTTGCCGCCGACTGACCGTCGATCCGCCTTGTTCAAGCTGGACCGGATGCCGCCACGCACGCGGAGCAAAGCCTCCCTCCCCCTTGAGGGGGTCCGAAGGACGGCGAGCGACCCGTGGCGCGAGCCAGTTGAGGGTGGGGGTACTTTGGCAGTCGCGATGGCGCCGGCCATTGAGTGCGGGGGAGGAAACAATCGGGGGCAAGCCGCGCCCCTGCCGGGATGCCGTCGCCGTCGCGTCGTCCATGCAGCGGCGGGGTCAGCCAAGCGGCGAATTGCCTGCCGCGATGCAGTCGAAGCCGCGCCGTTCGATGATCCGCGTCACCTCGTCGAGGCCGCCGTCCTGCATGGCGGCGACGGGAACTCCGCCAAAGCGCCGGACCCAGGCCTCGGTGTATTCGTCGACGATGGCGCGGCGGCCGGCCAGACCCGCCGGCGCGCTGATCGGCGCGGTGCAATTGACGACCACCGGAACGCAGCGGTCGCAGGCGGGAACCACCATCTGATAGGGCGCCGAGGCGCCGGCGCCGGTGATAACGAGAAACTGCCGGTAGACCTGCATGAACTCCTCGACCGACTTCGGCAGCGGGTCGGCGCCCGCGCCGGTGACGGCTGCCAGGCTTGCGAGCCCCACAAGGCCGACCCCGAGGCACGCCCTGATGACCCCGCCTGAAATCGCGCTAACTGCTCGCATCTCACTCTCCCTGCCTGGTTCTGGTCGCCTTGCCCGCGGCCCGCATCATCCCCGCGTCAGCGGCCGGCGCGTCGACAGCAGCAGACTGGTCTCGCTGGTGGCGACGCCGTCCATGCGGCGAATCTGCGCCAGCGTATCATCGAACTGCTGCAGGGTTTCAGTGCTGATCTCCACGATCAGGTCCCAGCGGCCATTGGTGGCGTGCACCGCCTGCACCGAAGTCAGTCCCTGCAGCCGCCCGGTGATGCGGTCCGCCCCCCTGCCCTCGATGCCGATCATCATCAGACCGCGCACCGGCGCCGCGGTGACATCGGCGCGGGTGAGCACGGTGAAACCGGCGATCTCGCCGCTCGAGGCGAGCTTCTCCAGCCGGGCGCGGATGGTGGCGCGCGAAATCGCAAGCGTGCCGGCCAGGTCGGAGAGGGCCGCGCGGCCGTCGCGGCGGAGCGCGGCGATCAGCCTCCGGTCAGT
This sequence comes from Hoeflea marina, assembly GCF_003182275.1. Lineage (GTDB taxonomy): Bacteria > Pseudomonadota > Alphaproteobacteria > Rhizobiales > Rhizobiaceae > Hoeflea > Hoeflea marina. Next base: position 154,191 of record NZ_QGTR01000001.1, on the reverse strand, counting down.
GTCGTCCATCTGGCTCATGCGGCATCTCCCGAAGATCTCGCATTACAACCGCCCCATCCGTCAACGGAATGGTCGGGCCGATGCCGAGGAAGATTAGGCCATTCGGCCGACATGGACAATGGTGCATTCCATTTCGGACAATTTGCAGTGCGAATTGGTAGATATTCGGGTTTCAACCGCCACCAGATCGGGTCATGTCTCCATGAAACGGAGAATGACCATGTCCAAGACCTGTATCCTGATCGGCGCGCCGATCGACGACGGCCAGAAGCGCCCCGGCTGCCTTATGGGACCGGCCGCCTATCGCGTCGCCGGCCTGGCATCCATGCTGGGCGAGCTCGGCTATCCGGTGGAGGATCGCGGCGATGTCGCGCCGCATGCGGTCGAGCCAGGCAACTGCGCCAATCCGGCGGTGCATTCGCTCGACGCGGTGCGCGCCTGGTCCGCCTCGCTGGCGGAAGCCGGAAAGGCGGCGATGCAGGACGGCTTTCCGATCTTTCTCGGCGGCGACCACAGCCTGTCGCTCGGCTCGGTGGCAGGCGTGACCAGCCACGCAATGGAGATCGGGCGGCCGCAATTCCTGCTCTGGCTCGACGCCCACACCGATTTCCACACGCCGATGACGACGCAGTCGGGCAATCTGCACGGCACGCCGGTGGCCTATATCGCCGGCCGCGACGGCTTTGACGCCTTCCCGCCCTTCCCGGCGCCGCTGCCGGCCGAGAACATCTGCCTGTTCGGCATCCGCTCGGTCGACAGCCAGGAACACGCGGCGCTGATCGAGCGCGACATCGCCATCAAGGACATGCGGGTGCTCGACGAGCACGGCATCGTCGCACCGCTGCGCGGCTTTCTCGATCGTGTGAAAGCCGCGGGCGGCATGCTGCATGTCTCGCTCGATGTCGATTTTCTCGATCCCACCATCGCGCCCGCCGTCGGCACCACGGTTCCGGGCGGCGCCACTTTCCGCGAGGCGCATCTGGTGATGGAGATGCTGCACGAGACCGGGCTGGTGACCTCGCTCGACCTGGTCGAGCTCAATCCGTTTCTCGACGAGCGCGGCCGCACCGCCAGGCTGATGGTCGACCTGACCGCCAGCCTGATGGGCCGCAAGGTCTTCGACCGCCCGACGCGGAGCTACGCATGAGAAATGCAACAGCGCCCGCGCCCGGGTGCAGGCGATGAATCAACCAATTCCGGCAAGGCCATGATCGACGAGTCTTTTTGACAGTCCTGCAGCCGCCGCCGAAACCCATCCTGAGGAGACCCACCGTGACCGACCCTTCCCGCCTCGCCCTCGTTCCCTTCGTGTCCGTCGCCGACATGATGCGGCTCGTCCATCACATCGGTCTGGAGACAGTGCTCACTGAACTCGCCGCCGAGATCGAGGCCGACTTCCGCCGCTGGGAGAGCTTTGACAAGACGCCGCGGGTGGCAAGCCACTCCGATGTCGGCGTCATCGAGCTGATGCCCACCTCCGACGGTTCGTTCTACGGCTTCAAATATGTCAACGGCCATCCGAAGAACATGAAGGAAGGGCTGCAGACGGTCACCGCCTTCGGCCTGCTCGCCGATGTGTCGACAGGCTATCCGGTGCTGCTGTCGGAGATGACGATCCTGACGGCGCTGAGAACGGCTGCCACCTCGGCGATGGCGGCAAAACACCTGGCGCCGAAGAACGCCACGACACTTGCCATCATCGGCAACGGCGCGCAGTCGGAATTCCAGGCGCTGGCCTTCAAGGCCGTCAACGGCATCACCGAGGTGCGGCTCTACGACATCGACCGCAGCGCCACCGAGAAATGCGCCCGCAACCTCGCCGGCAAGGGCCTGACAGTGGTCCCCTGCCGCTCGGCCGAGGAGGCCATCGAGGGCGCGCAGATCATCACCACCTGCACCGCCGACAAGCAGTATGCCACCATCCTGTCGGACAACATGGTCGGCCGCGGCGTGCACATCAACGCGATCGGCGGCGACTGCCCGGGCAAGACCGAACTCGCCCGCGCCATCCTCGACCGCTCCGACATCTTTGTCGAATATCCGCCGCAGACGCGCGTCGAGGGCGAGATCCAGCAACTCGACGCCGATCATCCGGTCAAGGAGCTCTGGCAGGTGATCACCGGCGCCGTGCCGGGCCGCGCCGACGCGGACGCCATCACGCTGTTTGACGGCGTGGGCTTCGCCATCGAGGATTTCTCCGCCCTGCGCTACGTCCACGGCCGGCTGAGGGACAGCGGCCACTTCCTGGAACTCGACATGATCGCCGACCCGGACGAGCCGCGCGACCTGTTCGGCATGCTGATGCGGGCGGGATAGACGGACGGCCGATCGTCCGGACAGCTGAATTGGCCGGCCGGAGCGCGCTCAGATGCCGAGCAGGTCGCTCAGCGCCTGCGGTACGTCGTAACTCAGGGTCTGGCGGTTGAACGGCACGGCGAAGCTCGCCGGCGATTTCGGGTCGGTGCTGTCGAGCCTGCGGACAATGACATCGCTGAAGCGGGTGTCGCCAGGTGCGATGTCGAAGATCAGCTCGTAGTCGTGGGCGTAGCAGGCGGCCATGCCGTCGCCGCAGGCGCCGGAATTGTCGGAATGGGTGTTGATGAAGCCGAGATCGGCTACCTTGTCGCCGACGAGCCCGAACACCGTCTCACCCACGCCGGTGTAGCCTTGCCCGGTATAGCCCGACTCCATCGTCCAGCCATAGGCCGCCGGCCCGATGCGCTGCAGCCGGAACTGCTTTTCGCCGGGAACCTCGCCCCAGGAGCCGGCGGGCTCGGCAAGCGAATTGCGCGCCACCAGCTCGAGGCGGCTGCTTCCGCCGCCGAGCACGATCAGGCCTATGCTGCCGGCGCAGGCATGGCAATCCGGACGGCCGCCGCCCTCCTGCAGCTCATAGCCGCCGATGACGAGATAGTATCGGCTGGCGCCGCCCTCGACGACGGTATCGAGCCGGTGCGGGCGCATGCAGACGGCCTTGCCCTCGACCGTGCCGAGCCAGCATTTCTGCCGCGTCGAATAGGGACCGTAAAATTCCTCCATGACCGCCGCCCAGAAGGCCTTCGGGCTTTGGGTGGCCGATGCCGGGATCGAGGTCTGCACCCCGGCCACCGCCGGGCCCGCCGCCAGCGCCAGCAGTGCCGCGACGAGAAATTTCAACATGCGGATCACGGTCTTGCCCCTGCCATTGAGAAGCCATGACTAAAGCATGGCAAACAGGGAGGCGCAATTATTCGCGGGCGGCGGCTAGGGCATTCCCACATGTCGCAAGGCCGCGTTCGACACCGTGGACCGCAGAGAATGTGTGGAACATAACGATAGGTCCGGGCGCAGCGCGCGAATGCCCCCTCACCGGCAATTTCCAGCGCTTGGCTGCGCCAAGACGCTGAAATTGCTTCCTCTCCCACCAAGGGAGAGGAGCCAATGCAGAAGCTGCGGCGCCAGGCTCTTGCAGCACAAACGCAAACGGCCCGGCGGGGCCGGACCGTTCGATGAGAGTTTCCGCCCGGCGGCTGGCCGGACGGGAATTGGTTGGCTCAGGCCTTGTCGAGCGCCTGTTCCAGATCGGCGATGATGTCGGCCACGTCCTCGATGCCGATCGACAGGCGGACCACTTCCGGGCCGGCGCCGGCGGCGACCTTCTGTTCGTCGGTGAGCTGGCGGTGGGTGGTGGACGCCGGGTGGATGACCAGCGACTTGGTGTCGCCGATATTGGCGAGATGCGAGAACATCTCGACGCCCTCGACCACCTTGACGCCGGCCTCGTAGCCGCCCTTGAGCCCGAAGGTGAAGACGGCACCGCCGCCCTTGGGCGAATAGCGCTGCTGCAGCGCGTGGTTCTCGTGGCTCGGCAGTCCGGCATAGGAGACCCAGGCGACCTTCGGATGCTTATCGAGCCAGCCGGCAACTTCCAGCGCATTGTCGGAATGGCGCTGCATGCGAAGCGGCAGCGTCTCGATGCCGGTCAGGATCATGAAGGCGTTGAAGGGCGAGATCGACGGGCCGAAATCGCGCAGGCCCAGCACGCGGGCGGCAATGGCGAAGGCGAAATTGCCAAAGGTCTCGTGCAGCACCATGCCGCCATATTCCGGGCGCGGCTCCGAGAGCATCGGATACTTGCCGGATTTCGACCAGTCGAAGGTGCCGCCGTCGACGATGATGCCGCCCATGGAATTGCCGTGGCCGCCGATGAATTTTGTCAGCGAGTGGACGACGATGTCGGCGCCATGCTCGATGGGGCGGATGAGATAGGGCGAGGCCATGGTGTTGTCGACGATCAGCGGCAGGCCGTGCTCGTGGGCGACCCTGGCGATCGCCTCGATGTCGACGAAGGTGCCGCCGGGATTGGCGAGGCTCTCGACGAAGATCGCCTTGGTGCGGTCGTCGATCTGAGCCGCGAAGCTCGCCGGATCGGATGAATCGGCCCAGCGCACCTGCCAGTCGAAATTCTTGAAGGCGTGGCCGAACTGGTTGATCGAGCCGCCGTAAAGCCGCTTGGCGGCAACGAAATTGTCGCCCGGCGTCATGATGTTGTGGAACACCAGGAGCTGTGCGGCGTGGCCGGTGGCCGTCGCCAGCGCCGCCGTGCCGCCCTCAAGTGCTGCCAGCCGCTCCTCGAGCACTGCCTGGGTCGGGTTCATGATGCGGGTGTAGATGTTGCCGAAGGCCTTGAGACCGAACAGCGAGGCGGCGTGGTCGGTGTCGTCGAAGACGAAGCTGGTGGTCTGGTAGATCGGCGTGGCGCGCGCGCCGGTGGTCGGATCGGGCTGGGCGCCGGCATGAATGGCTAGCGTGTTGAACCCCGGTTCTCTGTTCGACATGGACCTCTCCCTGTTTGGCCGTTTGGCGTGGGGAGCTTTATCCCGCATGCGGGACTGGAGGTCAAAGACGATTTTTCCGCCGGGGATGGACGCAGGAGGATGGATTTGCAGGCAATGGTCCAGAAGTGCCTCCGGTTTCGGCAGAGCGGCCTCGTGCCGGCGGCGGGCGACCGCCGACCGCCCTGTATCCCTCGACGCCAGGCCGTCGCCATGTTTTCAGGGCTCGGCTGTTGCGGCTTTCGGAAGCCTTCAGTCGGCCGCCGCCGGCAGCGCGGGATCCTCTTCCGGGTTCGCCTTCTTCCAGCGAATCGACGACCAGAGCGCCACGCCGATCAGGCCTGCGCCGAAGAGACCCGTGATCACTTCGGGGATGTGCACCATGGTCTGGGCATACATGATGACGGCAAGGGCGAGGATCGCCCAGAAGGCCCCGTGCTCAAGGTAGCGATAGTGCGAGAGGGTTCCTTTCTCGACCAGCATGATGGTCATCGACCGGACATACATGGCGCCGATGCCGAGGCCGATGGCGATCACGAAAAGGTTCTGGGAGAGTGCGAATGCACCGATGACGCCATCGAACGAGAAGCTCGCATCCAGCACCTCGAGATAGAGAAACGCCCCCAGCCCTCCCTTGGCCACGCCTTCGATGGCCTGCTGCGAGGCGTCGAGAACGCTGCCCAGGATCTCGACGGCGAGAAAGGTGATCAGGCCGTAGATCGCGGAGTGAAGGAAGGTCCGCGCGGTCTCGGCGTCGAGCAAGCGCGAGAACGCCACCATCGTGACGAGGACAAGGAAGACCTCCACGCCCTTGATGCCGGCGATCCTGGCCAGATGCGTCTCGATCCAGTGGATCCAGTGCACGTCCTTCTCAACGTTGAAGAAGAAGCCGAGGCCCACCATCATCAGGAACGTGCCGCCGAACGCGGCAATGCTCACATGGGATTCCGTCATGATGCGGGCGTATTCGTGCGGTTGCTCGACCGCGAGTGCGATGGCCGCAAACGGCCCGATGCCCGCGGCGACGGCGACGATGGCGAGCGGGAAGACGATGCGCATCCCGAAGACGGCAATGAGGATGCCCCAGGTCAGGAACCGGTGCTGCCATATCGGCGTCATGGTCTTGAGTTTCGCCGCGTTGACGATGGCGTTGTCGAACGACAGCGAGATTTCAAGCACGGCGAGCACTGCGCAGATGAAGAGGAACTGACCCGCGCCTGCGAGCGTTCCGGTCGCCTTCCAGCCCAACCAGGTGCCGAGCACCAGTCCCAGAATCGTGGCCAGGAACGCCCAGGTGAAATATTTGCAGTTCGCCATATCGTCCATTTCCAGAAGCGGGTGAATTTCGCGGTCGTCGACTGGCGTTGTATATAGGCGCGATCAAGGGTTAGCGAACCGGTTCTTCTTGCCGCGCCACGAAAATGGGTGGCCGAAGGCGGAATCCGGCCACCGCGCGGCGGCAGCCCGGGGTGGCCGCGGACGGTTTGCTTCGGGCGGCGGACCACACCGTGGGGCAGGACCCAAACTGTCCCCATATCCGCAACGGCGTCCCGGCTCGCGGACACGGTCGGCCGGATGCCGGCTCGGAGGTCGGCATGAGGGAGGAGAGAGCCCCGGCAATGTCGGGCCGTCGCCCGGCCACGCACGCCGAGGCGGCGGGCCGCACTCCCCCGCCCGACCCTGCCCCACTCTCACCCGATTTCCATGATCTGGGGGCTTTTGCCGTGGAGAGGAGTTCGAAATCCTTTCTTTACCATGATCGAGCATGCTGGGGATCACCGGCAGACTGGCGGTCGGATGCGGCCGTCATTGACCGGGCTTTGCAATGTTCAACCGATCGGGTGGACGCCGGCGGGCTCCTCCACGGGCATGCACTGCAATCACCGGCCCGGACCAGCGGGCGCGGCACTGACAATCGAGGACTGTGATTTGACTGATCGTGTGTACGGGTTGCGTCAGCGTTCGAAGAAAAGACCCTATGGCGCGAAGGCGGCGGCGGTGCTCGGTGTCGCTGCACTGATTGCGGTGACGTCACTGCTGGCGCATCAGCTTTCGCGCTTTGCCGGCGGCTTCACCGCGACGCCGGCCGCGCACGGCGCAGCGGTCGCGCCGATGGCGGATGCGACCCGCTTCAAGGCGCTGCGCGTCCATCATCGGGTGGAGGCCGCCGAAATCGCCCTTGTCGAGCCGAAGCCCGCCGCTGCGGTTCCGGTCAACCCGCCGGCAGCCGGCACAAGCCCGATGGCCGCCCGCGTCGCCCGCGGCCCGCGGGCAGCGGCCCACGCCGCCGACATCGATCCGCAGCGGTTTTCCTCGCCTCCGGCAGCAGCGCCCGCCGAATTGCCCGGCAGGCGCGACGGATGGATCGCCTCCTCGCCCTTCGAGGTGGCCGAGCTTCATTCCGCCGCTGCCGCCGGGGCGGCGAGCCACTGGCAGCAAAGGATCGGGGCCACCGCGCTCGCCGCCTCCGCCGAGCAGTTTGTCGCGCCGATGATGATTGCGCTGGCACTGGCCGAGTCGGTCGCCGAAACCGGGACTGCCGCCGCGCTTGAGACCCGCGACGCCGCGGCTGCCGCCGTTGCCGAGGCAGGCGCGGCCGCCGTCGAACTTGCCATGATGGTGCCGGTGCCTGAGCCGCGGCCGCAAGTGGCGGCACCCGTTGCGGCGGCCTCCGTTCAGGTCGCGGCCGAGGTTGTCGAGGCGGCAGTCGTGCCGGCCAGGCGCCCGGCGCGGCCGGCCGCCACCCCACAAAAGCCCGAGAGCGTGCTCGCCTATGCCAGCCCGGACGTGGCGGCGGACGAGGAAAAATCCGGCGGCATCTTCGGCCGGCTCCTGGGCGGCGGCTCGAGCAAGCGGCTTCCCGGCCGGGCCGCGAAGGTTGCCGTCTACGACATCTCGTCGGCGATCGTGCACATGCCCAACGGCGAGAAGCTCGAGGCGCATTCGGGCCTCGCCCACATGCAGGACGATCCGGACTATGTGAAACAGAAGAACCGTGGCCCGACACCGCCCAATCTCTACAATCTCCGGATGCGCGAAAGCCGCTTCCATGGCGTCGAGGCCATCCGTCTCCTGCCCGCCGACGGACGCAAGAAGTTCAACCGGGACGGCCTGCTCGCCCACACCTACATGTATGCCGGCGGCGGCAGCCGCTCGCAGTCCAACGGCTGCGTGGTGTTCAAGGACTACCAGCGCTTCCTCGCCGCCTTCAAGAAGGGCGAGATCGAGCGGCTGATCGTGGTGGAAAGCATGAGCAAGCTGCCCACCTATCTCGCCGCGCTGTAGCAGCGCCAGCGGCGGCATCGCGGATGGCGGCAACCGGCCGGGCCTCAGCCCTCCGGCACGATCAACGCCTGCCGGATTTCGTCGGGAGCCGATTCCGCCCAGATGAGCAGCTGGTCGAGCGCCGGACAGAGGCGCTGGCCCCATTCGGTCAAATGATACTCGACCCGCGGCGGCACCTCGGGGTGGACGATGCGCGCCACCACGCCGTCGCGTTCGAGCTGGCGCAGCTGCTGGATCAGCATCTTCTGCGAGATGGCCGGGATGGCGCGCTCGAGCTCGGAGAAGCGCTTGAGCCGACCGCCGAAGAGCTCGAACAGGATGATGAGCTTCCAGCGGCCCTCGAGCACGCCGAGCACGTTCTGGACGCTGCGCGCGCCGGATCCCGGGGCGTAATCGGGGCGCTTACTTCTTAGTGGGTACCTTACGTTTTCGTCGGTTCTTGTCATTCCCGCAGCCTATCCGCATATCCGGACCATCGCAACAAACGAACCGGATGTCCCGATGCAAGACCAGATTTCCCCCGCCCTGCCCGCCCCGATCTCGGCCTATCTGGAGGCGAATGCGCGGCTCGACGCCGAGGCGATGCTCGCCCCGTTCGCATCCGACGCCGTGGTCGGCGACGAGCGCCGCAGCCACGCCGGCACGGACGAAATCCGCGCCTGGATCCTCGAGGCGAGCATCGCCAACCAGGCGGTGCCGCGCGTCACCGGCTACCGGCTCGAGGACGGAGGCCAGGCCAGGCCGGATGTGCATGTGGTCGACGCCGAGGTCTCCGGCGGCTTTCCCGGCAGCCCCGTGCAATTGAGCTTCCGCTTCGTCCTCGCGGACGGCGCCATCGCCCGCCTGGCGATCTCCTGATGGGCGCGCGCATCGACGCGACCGAATTCGAAGGCAAGCGCATCGTCGTCACCGGCGGCAGCAAGGGCGCGGGCCGGGCGGTGATGGCGCGGCTGGCAGCCGGCGGCGGGCGCATGCTGACGGCGGCGCGCGGCGCGCCGGACGATCTGGATGCGGACAGCTTCGTGCAGGCCGATCTGTCGACGGTCGAGGGTGTCGGGCACCTGGCCGAGGCGGCGCTCGCAAGGCTCGGGGGCGTCGATATCCTGGTGCATGTGGTGGGCGGCTCGTCGTCGCCCGGCGGCGGCTTTGCCGCGCTTGATGACGCCGCCTGGGCGGCGGAGCTCGGCATCAACCTGATGACCGCGGTGCGGCTCGACCGGCTGCTGGTCCCGGGCATGATCGCCCGGGGCAAGGGAGCGGTGGTGCACACCTCGTCGATCCAGCGGCGGCTGCCGCTCTACGACTCGACCATCGCCTATGCGGCGGCGAAGGCGGCACTGTCGACCTATTCCAAGGCGCTGTCGAAGGAACTGGGGCCGAAGGGCGTGCGGGTCAACGCGGTGGCGCCCGGCTGGATCTACACCGACGCCTCGGCGCGGCTGGTGGAGCGGATCGCCGACAGCTCCGGCATCACCGAGGCGGCGGCGCGGCAGAGCATTCTCGACGCGCTGGGCGGCATCCCGATCGGTCGTCCGGCCGAGCCCGACGAGGTGGCGGAGCTGATCGCCTTCCTGGCCTCCGATCGGGCCGCGGCCATCCACGGCGCCGAATACACCATCGACGGCGGCACCGTGCCGACGGTCTGACGGGCGCGGACGGCGGTGAAAAAAAGGGACGGACCAAATGGTCCGTCCCTCAAGCTTCCCATGATCGCCCGGATCAGAGCTTCTTGTTGGCGTAGTCGGAGGCAGCCTTGGCGCCGTCCTTGACGGCGGCCTTGGCCTTGCCGACAGCCTGCTGGCCTTCGCCCTTGATTTCCTGCGCCTTGCCCTCGGCCTGGAGCTTTTCGTTGCCGACAGCCTTGCCAGCGCCCTGCTTGACGTTGCCGGCGGCTTCGTTGGCCATGCCGGTGATCTTGTCCTTGGTGCTACCCATGTCCGTGGTCTCCTGCGAGCCATGATCGGCCCGAGCACCTTCAACCCGGCAGCCGCCGATTGGTTCCAAAGCCGCGCGGGGAACGCGACAGGGAGCACACACCGCGCGCCTCAGTCCTTCGGGTCCGGCCTGCCGCGCAGCCCGAAGCTCTGGAATCCGTCGCGGCGAAGCGGCTTCTTAGACGAGATCACCCGGCTGTTGACGCCGCTCCAGCCGATCTCGCCCGACAGGCGCGCATATTCGATCTTCGGGCAGCGGTTCATCACCACCTTGATGCCGGCTGCCTCGGCGCGGGCGGCCGCCTCGTCGTGGCGCACGGTGAGCTGGGTCCAGATCACCCTGGGCAGCGGGTCGAGCGCCAGAACCTCGTCGACCACGCCGGGAACGGCGTCGGAGCCGCGGAAGACATCGACCATGTCGATCGGCTCGGGAATGTCGGCGAGCCTCGCGTAGACCGTCTGACCGAGGATCTCCTTGCCGGCCTGGCCCGGATTGACCGGTATGACGCGAAACCCCTTGTCGATGAGATATTTCATGACGAAGAAGCTGGGGCGGACGTCGTTGGCCGACGCGCCGACCATGGCGATGGTCTTCACCGAATGCAGGATCGAGGAAATATAGGCATTGTCATAGCTGTCGTGATTCATCGTTCCGCCGCATTGTTTCGCGTTGATATCGCTGACCGGAGCGCCAGTTTGCATAGAGTGGGGCGTTGGTAAAGGAAAACGACAATGAAGATGAGACATGCATTATCCGCCGCTCTGGCGCTCTCGACCCTGGTGATGGCAGGCCAGGCTTCGGCCATCAGCCGGATCGAAACGCTGGGCCAATCCTGCGGCGCCATCAAGCAGACGCTTGCCCGGGAAGGCGCGGCCATCCTGCGTCATCCGTCGCCGCGCAACTCGTCGATCACGCTCTACGACCGCTATGTGTCGAATCGTGGTTCGTGCACCTTCGGCGAGGTGACACAGCGGGCGTCCGTGCCGGCCAGCGACACGGCGTCATGCCCGGTGCTCAAATGCTACCGGCCCGACTATGACGACGACATCATGCGCATCCGCCCGCGCTTCGGTCGCGACTGAACGGCGCATCGGCCAGGTCGGCGACAGCCTGCTTCCGGCACCGGGCGGGAATGACCTCCATGCTCGAGGCAGGCTGTCGCCGGATCGATCGCACGGGCACCCATCCGGCACCCGGCCGCGCTCCGCTTATTCGCCCCTCGGCCCTCGCGGCTCGAGCCGAGCCCGCAGGTCGTCGCCCGCCTGGCGATGAGGGGATACCGGAGCGCCGCCCCCCCGACAGGGGCGGCGTGCCTGCGGCGCGGGTGGCTCCGGTGGCCGCAGTGCCGGAGGGAGCCGTGCCCCGACGCAGCAAGCAGATGCGCCCCGAGTCACTGCAGCCCTGAAGGCCTCCGCTCAGGGAGCCGTGCCCCGACGCAGCAAGCAGATGCGCCCCGAGTCACTGCAGCCCTGAAGGCCTCCGCTCGCCGGACAATCGCCCGCGAAAACTGCCGCTCCCAAGTATAGAAACTGATTTTTCGCAGATGCATCGCCGGCAATTGCGCCAGTCATGAGCCTGGTGTATGTATTGAATGCACTTTTTCAAATAGAATCTGAAAAATCACCTACGGGAGGATCCGCAATGCGCATTCTGACCTTTATTGGCGCCCTGTTGCTTCTGGCGGTCGCCATACCCGCCGCTCCGACATCCGCCTCCGCCCAGGCCTTGCGGACATGGGTTTCGGGTGTCGGCGACGACGCCAACCCCTGCAGCCGGACGGCGCCGTGCAAGACCTTCGCCGGCGCGATCTCCAAGACCGCCGCCGCCGGCCAGATCAGCGTGCTCGACCCGGGCGGCTTCGGCGCGGTCACGATCACCAAGGCGATCACCATCGACGGCACCGGCAGCCAGGCCGGCGTGCTGGCCAGCGGCACCAACGGCATCATCGTCAATGCCGGCGTCAACGACGTGGTGGTGCTGCGCGGCCTCGACATCGAGGGCGCGCTGACCGGCCTCAACGGCATCCGCTTCATCGCCGGCGCATCGCTGCATGTGCAGAATTCGTTCATCAGCGGCTTCCGCGGCGCGGCACCCAACGGCATGGGGATCGAATTCGCGCCGGCCAACACCGCCTCGCTGTTCGTGGACAACACCATCGTCAGCAACAACGGCAGCACCGCGAGCGCGGCAGGTACCGGCATCCGCATCAGGCCCACCGGCAGCGCCAGCGCCAGGGTTGTCATCGACCACTCGCAGGTCAACGACAACATCACCGGCCTCAGGGTGGTGACCAGCGACACCACCGGCACCGTCAATGTCGCCGTCCACGACACGTCGCTGTCCGGCAACCGCGACGTCGGGCTGCTGGTGGTCGCAGCAAGCTCCGCCGCCAATGTGATGATCGACAATGTCACGATCGAGGGCAATGCCAGCGTCGCCGGGATCCGCGCCGACGGCACGGCGGGCACGGTGCGGATGTCCAACAGCAACGTCACCGGCAATTCCACCGGGATGCAGACCGTCAACTCGGGCAAGATCCAGTCCTACGGCAACAATCACGTCGACGGCAACGGCACCGACGGGGCGCCGACCTCGACGATACCGCAGAAATAGCGGCGCCACCCGCACGGAGATCCGCCAGAGCCTCCCGGGCTGCCGCTACGAGATTCACACATTTCGGAGCGACCGCCCGTGTTCCTCCCGCTGCACATTTTCGGGCACATGCATAAGGGCCGCAACCTGATCGCTCAGGCCGGGGCGGAAATGCCCCGGGTCACCCGCATCGCCCGGACGTCACCCGGGCGCGGCATCCGTGCCGCTATTCTCCGGTCCAATGCGGGGCGCGCTTGTCGATGAAGGCGCCCATGCCCTCGTCGGCATCGCGGGCGAGCATGTTCTCGACCATGACCCCCGCGGTGTAGTCATAGGCGTCCGACAGCGACATCTCTGCCTGGCGGTAGAAGGCTTCCTTGCCGATCCGGACGGTCAAGGGTGATTTGGCAACAATGAGTTCGGCGTATTTCTGAACAGTCTGAGTCAGGTACTGGCGGGGGCAGACCCGGTTGACGAGGCCGATCTCGCGCGCCGTCGAGGCGTCGATCGTGTCGCCGGTGAGCAGCATTTCCATCGCCTGCTTGCGCGGCACATTGCGCGTCAGCGCCACCATGGGGGTGGAGCAGAACAGGCCGATGTTCACGCCCGGGGTGCAGAAATGGGACGTGTCGGAACAGACGGCGAGATCGCAGGAGGCAACCAGCTGGCAGCCTGCGGCGGTGGCAAGGCCGTCGACCTCGGCGATCACCGGCTTGGGCAGGTTCACGATCGTCTGCATGAGATCGGCGCACAGTTCCATGGTGCGGGAGAAAAAGGCCCTGCCCCCGTCTGCGTCGCCCCTGTGGCCCTGCAGTTCCTTGAGATCGTGACCGGCGGAGTACAGCTTGCCGGCGGCCGCCAGCACGACGACGCGAATGTCCGGATCGGCGCCCGCAGCCTCGAGCTCGGCCCTGAGCGCCTGCATCAGCGCGATGGACAGGGCGTTGGCGGGGGGATTGTTGAGCATCAGCCTGAGAACGCCGTTCTCGACGGTCTTGAGCACCAGGCCGGAACCGGCGGGTGCGAAGGGGGCGATGTCGGCCATGGAAGTCTCCTCGATCTGGATTGCCGACCTTGCCACGACTTGACGTTTGATGGCCAGCCCTCTCTGGTGGCGCCTGCAGCGCGCCGCACCGGCAAGGATTCGGTCGGCGCGCCGCAGTTCCTGATTTCGCATGCCGCCACCGCGGCCCCGGGGCACACCCCGCGCGCCATGCACCGACCAGACGGGATGATCCCATGAGCCTGACGCCGCTGATGACCGCCGACGAACTCACCCGGTTCCTCGACGCCGAGTTCCCGCAGGTCAATGCCGGCGGCCGGGTCTACACCGTCACCGAGGTGCGGCCGGGCGAGGCGGTGATGCGGCTCGACCCCGACAACGCCCATCTGAGGCCAGGCGGCACGATCTCCGGCCCGACCCTGTTCACGCTGTCGGATCTCGCCGCCTATGTGGCGATCCTCGCCCATATCGGGCCGGTGGCGCTGGCGGTGACCACCAATCTCAGCATCAATTTCCTGCGCAAGCCGGACATGACGCCGCATCTGGCGACCTGCCGGATTCTCAAGCTCGGCAAGCGGCTGGCGGTGGTGGAGGTGGCGATCGCGCCCGAATCCGGCGGCGATCTGGTGGCGCATGCGACCGCCACCTATTCGATTCCGCCGCGCTGATTATGCGGTATCTAAATACCACAATATTAAACTGTTGTTTTGTTTGAGTTTATTTTCAAACGTCGGAAAACTGTGCGCTTGACGCGTTTCCGGCCCTCGCCTATAAACCCACGCATTCGCGGGCTTTCGGGCCGGAATGACGTTGTCGCGACCAAAGCGCCGCCGGCAACACAAGCAACAAGAAACGTCCGGCATCGCCCGGATCCAGACTTGAAGAGAGAACATCATGAAAACCTTCTCGCAGAAGCCTGCAGAGGTGGAGAAGAAGTGGGTGATCATCGACGCCGAGCAGCTCGTCGTCGGTCGTCTTGCCACTGTCATCGCCAACCGTCTCCGCGGCAAGCACAAGGCCACCTTCACCCCGCATGTGGATGACGGCGACTACATCATCGTCATCAACGCCGCCAAGGCCGTGCTGACCGGCAACAAGTACTCCGACAAGAAGTACTACTGGCACACCGGTTATCCCGGCGGCATCAAGGAGCGCACCGCGCGCCAGATCTTCGAAGGCCGCTTCCCGGAGCGCGTTCTCGAGAAGGCTGTCGAACGCATGGTGCCCCGCGGCCCGCTCGGCCGTCGCCAGATGAAGAATCTGCGCGTCTATCCGGGTCCGGATCATCCGCATGAAGCACAGCAGCCCGTCGTCCTCGACGTCGCCGCTCTCAATTCCAAGAACAAAAGGAGCGCATGACCATGGCTGAGCTCAATTCGCTCGCAGAGCTGGGCACCGTTGCCACTTCGGCTGCTCCCGCCGCACCGGCCGCCCCCGTTCATGTCCGCAAGGTCGATGACCTGGGCCGGTCCTATGCCACCGGCAAGCGCAAGGACGCGGTCGCCCGCGTCTGGGTCAAGCCCGGCACCGGCAAGATCACGGTCAACGGCCGCGATTTCACCACCTATCTCGCCCGTCCGGTGCTGCAGATGGTTGTCCAGCAGCCGATCGTCGCCGCGGCCCGCGAAGGCCAGTTCGACGTGGTCTGCACCGTTGCCGGAGGCGGCCTCTCCGGCCAGGCCGGCGCGATCCGTCACGGCATCTCCAAGGCGCTGACCTATTACGAGCCGGGCCTGCGCGCCGTGCTCAAGAAGGGCGGCTTCCTGACCCGCGACAGCCGCGTCGTCGAACGCAAGAAGTACGGCAAGGCCAAGGCCCGTCGTTCGTTCCAGTTCTCCAAGCGCTAAGCGCTTCGGGACTTCGAAGATTGCAAGGCGGGGCTTCGGCTCCGCCTTTTTCGTTTGGGGGGTGCGGCATACGCGGTCGTGTCTTTCTGCGGATTGCGGACGGCGGTCTTGTGGTGGGTCGGTTTCCGACAGCCTCACCGCATTGCCTGCGCCGCCTGAGGCAGGCGCCCCGGCGGACCGCTCATGCCGCATATTCCGGCATGCCGATAAGGGCGACCGCAGACGCGGCCGCCCTTATCGATGCTTCGACGTTCCGGACGTTTCGGTCGCGGGGCGGGCTCGCAACTTCACTCAGCGCGCGGCGAGACGCCGAGCCTGTTGCGGCTGTCGAAGCCGCCGATGGACGCGGTCGAGGTATAGTCGATGCCGTCGAACAGGCGTGCGCCGGTGAAGACGGGCGAGCCGTCGCCAAGACGCGGCTGCCGGACTTCCGTCGAGACGGCGACGACAAGAGGTGCCGAATGCGAGCCGGAGGCGGCGGGGAAGTCATAGGCGTCGAGCGCGGTGGAGCCGGCGAAAGCGGCGGTGGAGGCGGCCAGGGTCAGGCCGAATGCGAGGACGAGCTTGGTCATTGTCGAGTTCCTATCCATTCAGTTCAGGTTGGTTGGGAGGACGACGCCCGAAGCGGGCGATCTGTCGGCGCCAGTGCTTGTGCGGCCGGCGTTGGGCGGCCTTTAAAAGCCTCATCATGGCAATGAGCGTGGTCGCCAGCGTTGGAAAACCGACGAAATGCCGGCCGCAAGCGTTGAATTTTCGCGGAGCCGATCGTCTTTCGGCGCGTGCCTCACCGTGGCGGATGGTCTGTCCGCCCCTCCGCCGGTCCATCGCTGCTTTATCCGCCGGGACAAATGCGCTAGACCGGATCATCCTCAAATGCCCCGGATGAACCGATGCCCGACAAGTCCATCGACCATGCCTTCACCGCCCGCAGCCTGACCTCGGCCGCCACGGATCCGACCCATGCCGGGGCGCTGTCGTTCATGCGCCGCCGCTACAGCAAGAGCCTCGAGGGCGTCGACGCGGTGGTCTGGGGCATTCCCTTCGACGCGGCGGTGTCGAACCGGCCCGGCGCCCGATTCGGCCCGCAGGCGATCCGGCGCGCTTCGGCTATCTTCGACAACGACCCGCAATACCCGTTTCAGCGCGACCTGTTCGAGGCCATGGCGGTGATCGATTACGGCGACTGCCTGCTCGACTACGGCAACCACCAGGAGACGCCGGCGGCAATCGAGCGGGAGGCGACGACGATCCTCGCGTCGGGCGCGTTCCTCCTGTCGCTGGGCGGCGACCACTATGTCACCTGGCCGCTCCTCAAGGCGCACGCGGCCCGGCACGGGCCGCTGGCGCTGGTGCAGTTCGACGCCCACCAGGACACCTGGTATGACGACGGCAAGCGCATCGACCACGGCTCCTTCGTCGGACGCGCGGCGCGGGACGGCACGATCGACACGAGCCGCTCGATCCAGGTCGGCATCCGCACGCACGCACCCGAGGATTGCGGCATCCGGATGCTTTACGGCCACGAGGTCGAGGATCTGAGCGCCGCCGAGATCGCCCGCACCATCCTCGAGCATGTCGGCGACGCGCCCTGCTACCTGACCTTTGACATCGACTGCTTCGACCCGGCCTACGCGCCGGGCACCGGCACCCCTGTGGCGGGCGGACCATCGACGGCGAAGATCCTTTCGGTGTTGCAGAAGCTCGGCGCGCTCGACATCCGCGGCGCCGATGTGGTCGAAGTGGCGCCCGCCTACGACCATGCCGACATCACCGCGATTGCCGGCGCCAGCGTGGCGATGTACATGCTCGGGCTGAGAGCCGAAAGGCTGGCGAGGGGCCGATGAGGCCGTTGCCAAATTGAATCAAGCGGCTGCCGGATTGAATCCGCAGTCGTTCACAACCATCTGACATCGAACAACATTCCGGATACAGACATGGCAGCGAAGATCTTCATCGACGGCGAGCATGGCACCACCGGGCTGCAGATCCTGACGCGGCTCGCGGGCCGGACCGACATCGATCTGTTGTCGATCCCGACCGACAAGCGCAAGGATCCCGACACCCGCGCCGAGTTCCTGCGCGCAGCCGACATCGCCATTCTGTGCCTGCCGGACGCGGCGGCGAAGGAATCGGTGGCGCTGGCCGCCGATGCCGGCACCCGCTTCATCGATGCATCGACCGCCCACCGCACCGCTGACGGCTGGGTCTACGGCTTCGCCGAAATGGACAGGGGCCAGGCCGGGTTGATAGCCGCGGCGCAGTTCGTCTCAAATCCCGGCTGCTGGCCGCAGGGACCGATCGCCATGCTCCGGCCGCTGATCGAGGCCGGCCTGCTGCCCGCCGACCACGCCGTCTCGATGAGCGGCATCACCGGCTATTCCGGCGGCGGACGGCAGATGATCGAGGACTACGAGGGCCAGGGCGACAGCGCGCCGGCCTACCTGCCCTACGGGCTGACGCTGCAGCACAAGCATGTGCCGGAACTGCAGCTCAACGCCAGGCTCACGCGCACGCCGATGATGATGCCGGTGGTGGGCGATTTTGCGCAAGGAATGGTGACGATGGTCCCGCTGCAGCTCGACCGGCTGGAGAAAATTCCGACCGGCGCGCAACTGCATGCGGCGATCGCCGACCACTATGCGGCGATGCCCGGGTCACTCGTCGATGTGGCGCCCTACGCCAATTCCGAGCGCTCGCCCGACATCAATCCGGAGCGACACAACAACACCGACCGCATGACGCTGCATGTGCACGCCAACGACGCCCGCGCCCAGGCGCTGCTGATTGCCGTCTACGACAATCTCGGCAAGGGCGCCTCGGGTGCCGCGGTGCAGAACCTGAAACTGATGGCCGGACTCTAAAGCGGAAGTGAATTTCACTTCGTCGCCGGACAATGCAACGATCGGGGGCGCTTCTGCTGTCCAGCGAACTGCAGAAGCGCCCCAAGGCGGCCATTGCCCGATCGGCGGTCAGAAGCCTTCGACGACCACCTTGCCCTTGACCGTGCCGGCCTCGACCAGCGCATGCGCCTTGCGCATGGTTTCGGCATTGATCGGCGCGAGCACCGTGTCGAGCGTGGTGCGGATGCGGCCGGCGTCGACCTCGGCGGCGACATAGGTGAGCAGGTTATGCTGCTCGATCATGTCGGGCGTCTGGTGCATGGCGCGGGCAAACATGAACTCCCAGTGCAGGCTGGCGGATTTCATCTTCATGCCGGCCATCGGCATCGGCAGGTCGGTGGCGTCTATGCTGACGATGCCGCCCTGCGGACGGATCAGCTCGACCGCCGCCGCCCAATGCCGCATGTCGTTGAAGATTGCGATGTGATCGACATGCCGGAAGCCCAATGCACGGACCTGCTCGACCATGTCCTTGCGGTGATTGACCACGTGATCGGCGCCGAGGTCACGGACCCAGCTTTCGGTCTCCGAACGTGAGGCGGTGGCGATGACGACGAGGCCCGCGGCCTTCGCCAGCTGAATGCCGATCGAACCGACGCCGCCGGCGCCGCCGACGATGAGGATCGACTGGCCCCTGTCGGCGCCGTCGCGGTCGATGCCGAGGCGATCGAAGAACGCCTCATAGGCGGTGATGGTGGTCAGCGGCAGCGCCGCGGCCTCGGCGAAGCCCAGGCTCTTCGGCTTGACGCCGACGATGCGCTCGTCGACCAGGTGGAATTCCTGGTTGGTGCCCGGGCGGGTGATGTCGCCGGCATAATAGACCTCGTCCCCCACCTTGAAGAGCGTGACGTCCTCGCCGACGGCCTCGACGACACCGGAAGCGTCATAGCCGATGACCCGCGGCGTCTCCTCGACCGTGTCCTTCGGCGCGCGCACCTTGGTGTCGACGGGATTGATCGACACCGCCTTGACGGCGACCAGGAGATCGCGGCCGGACGGCGCCGGCCTGGGCAGATCGACATCGAGGAAGGCGTTGGGGTCGGTGACGGGGAGATAGTGCGTGAGGGCGACGGCTTTCATGGGAAATCCAATCCGGAGGAGCAAGGGGTCCTGCCCGGTCTAGCGTCTTGCCATCGCCGGATAAACGCGTCAGATACAAATTGATAATCCGGAATTTCCGCACAATGCTCGTCGACAACATCGCCCTGTTCCAGAAGATCGTCGAGCAGGGAAGCCTGTCGGCCGCCGGGCGCGAACTCGGCCTGTCGCCGACGACCGTGTCCGAGCGGCTTTCGGCGCTGGAGGCGCATTACGGCGTGGTGCTGCTCAACCGCACCACCCGCGCCATCAGCCTGACCGAGGAGGGCCGGACGCTGGTCGAGGGCGCCCGGCAGGTGCTGGGCGAGATCGAGGATCTGGAGGCCCGCATCCGCCTCGGGGCGCAGACGCTTTCGGGGCTGATCCGCGTCAGCGCGCCGAGCGACCTTGGCCGCACCGTCGTGGCCGCGGAGATCGACCGTTTTCTCGCCGAGCACCCTTCGATCTCGGTCGAGGTGATGCTCTCTGACGGCTATATCGACATTGTCGGCCAGGGCTTCGACATCGCAGTGCGCTTCGGCACCGTGACCGACAGCTCGCTGCGGGTGCGCAGCATGGGCGCGTGGCGGCGGGTGGTCTGCGCTGCGCCCGGCTATCTCGACCGGCGCGGCGCGCCGAAGACACCAGCCGACCTCAAGGACCACAACTGCCTGGTGATGCGCTTCGGCGCCAATCTCGACAATGTCTGGCTGCTGGGCTCCCCCGCCGGGCCGCAGCCGGTCACGGTGCGCGGCGACCGCGTCGCCAATGACAGCGCGCTGGTGCGGCAATGGGCGCTGGAAGGCCACGGCGTGGTGTTCCGGTCGGAACTCGATGTCGGCGCCGACATCCGGGCCGGACGCCTGGTCGAGCTGCTTGCCGGCTTCGCACCCCCTCAGCTGCCGATCCAGATGCTGTTTCCGCCAAGCCGCGCCCAGCCCAGACGGGTGCGCGCGCTCGCCGACCGGCTGGCGGCCGCCATCCACGCGATGTGAACGATTGACTTGGCCGGCGCTCTTCAGCTGCGAACGACAACCGCCGTCTCGACCGGATATTCGCCGATAAAGCCGCGCCAGTGGGCGACCGCGAAGCCGAGCACGACCAGCGCCCAGCCCTGGTGCGCAAGGGCCCAGCCGAAGGGCACCTGCAGGACGAGCGTGGCGATGCCAAGCGCCGCCTGGATGGTGACAAGACCGAAGAGCACGACGGCGCGGCGGGCATGGGTTGTGCGCGGCGCGTGCGCAAGGGCGAAGAGCATGTGCATGAGGACCGCGGTCCACAGCAGATAGGCGCCGACGCGGTGCTCGAACTGCACGGTCTTGACGCTTTCGAACAGATTGCGCCAGAGGGGATCGATGCCGAAGAGCTGCTCGGGCACCAGTCTGCCGTCCATCAGCGGCCAGGTGTTGTAGGCCAGGCCGGCGTCGAGACCGGCGACGAGACCGCCCAGATAGATCTGCACGAGCACCATCAGCACGATCAGCGCCGCCGCCCAGGCGAGACCGCGCGTCGGCGCGCGGTCTCCCGAATGCGGCGACAGTCCGCGCATCACCCAGACGATCGCCGCGAAAATGGCGCAGGCCAGCGACAGATGGGTGGCGAGCCGGTACTGGCTGACATCGACACGGTCGACGAGGCCCGAGGCCACCATCCACCAGCCGACGGCACCCTGCAGCGCGCCCAGCGCCAGCAGGCCCGCCAGCGGCCAGCGCAACCGACTTTCGATGCGTCCGGTCACCAGGAAGAGGAGGAACGGCACGCCGAAGAGCACACCGACCGAGCGGGCGAGAAAGCGGTGCGCCCACTCCCACCAGTAGATCGACTTGAAGGCCTCCAGCGTCATGCCCTTGTTGATGAGCTGGTATTCGGGGATCTGGCGGTAGAGCTGCAGTTCCTCCTGCCACTCGGCTTCGCTCAGCGGAGGAATGACGCCGTGGATCGGCTTCCACTCGGTGATCGACAGACCGGAATCGGTGAGCCGGGTGGCGCCGCCGACCAGCACCAGGGCAAAGATGGCGACAAGCACGATGCCGAGCCAGATCCGCATCAGCCGCCGGTTGCGGACGAGCGCCGCCTGGCGGGCGAGGACGGTTTCGATTGCGGCTGTCTGATCGGTCATCGGGCGGCGGTCTCCGGGCACAGGCGAGGTCGGCGGAGATGTGCACCAGCAGGCCTGCCTTGGCAAGGGAGCGGGCTTTGCGGCATGCGGTCGCGGCGCCCGCCGGCCGTCAGGCCTTGCGCGGCGCGTCAAAGCCTTTATGTGGAGGTATCTTCACGCCGGAGCCGGAACCCGCCATGCCCATCAGACTGAAGAAGCTCATCGGCATGCTGCTGATCGTATCGCTGGTGGTGATCTATGCGCTGGTGGCCACGACGATCGCCACCTACCGGCTCTCGGACCAGCCCTGGTATGTCCATCTGCTGTATTTCTTCTTCTCCGGCCTGCTCTGGGTGGTGCCGGCGATGCTGATCATCCGCTGGATGGCGGGACCGAGGGCGCCCGCCGAGGACGGAGAGCTTTAACCAATCATTTGCCCTGCCGGGCGATTTCATCCGGGCAAACGCCGCCAAGTGGCCGTGGTGACGGATTGTTTGCCGATTGGGCCTAAGACGTCCGGGTGCCATCAAACCGGATGCAGCCATGATTCACGTCCACGACAGCTTTGCCGCCCCTCTCCTGTCGGCCCGCCCGCCGGCGACCGTGACGGCCGGCTGCGCCTCGAACCGGATTTCGCTCACCGCCAGGCTCATCGACAGCTTCGCCGAAGCCGAGCCGATGTGGCGCGAGATCGAAGCCGGGGCACAGGCCTCCGTGCACCAGAGTTATGACTGGTGCCTGGCGTGGAGCCGGTCGACACATGTGCGGACGGCGCTGGTGGCCATCGAACTCGACGGACGCCCGGCCGCGCTGTTTCCGTTCGAGATCGTTCGTCGGGGCGGCATCCGCGTCGCACGCTTCATCGGCTCGTCGCAGAGCAACGTCAATTCCGGGCTGTTCTCGGCCGAGTTCCTGTCACGCGCCGATCCACGGCTGATGGACATGCTCGTCGCGGCACTTCGCGCCGTGCGGCTGCCCGCCGATGTCGTCGCGCTGGAGAGGATGCGGTCCGGTTGCGGCGACTGGGTGCAGCCCTTCGCGCTGATGCCGAAAGTCATCAACCAGAATTCGAGCTTCCAGCTGCCGCTGTTCCCGCGTTTCGAGGATGTGCTGGCCCAGCTCAACGCCAAGCGCCGGCGCAAGAAGTTCCGTGTTTCAGAGCGCCGGCTCGAGCCTGTCGGCGGCTATCGCCACATGATCGCCTCCACCACCGAAGAGGGGCAGGCGCTGCTTGCGGAGTTCTTCCGGCAGAAGGCGACTCGGCTGTCGGAGCGCGGGTTGCCGGATGTGTTCGGCGACGGTGAACTCAAGGCGTTCTTCGAGGATCTGACACGCGTTCCGGAGTCCGGCACCAAGCCTATTCTGGAAATGCACGGCGTCGTGCTCGGAGGCGAGAACGAAGGCCGGGTGATCGCCATCGCCGCGCTGACGGAGAAGGACGGGCATGTCATCTGCCAGTTCGGCTCCATCGACGCCGAGATCGCGGCCGACGCCAGCGCCGGCGAACTGCTGTTCTATCTGATGATCCAGCGGGCGTCGCTTGCCGGCTGCCACGTGTTCGATTTCGGCATCGGCGACCAGCCCTACAAGCGCTCCTGGTGCACGGTGGAATCGCTGCATTTCGACAGTTTCATCGCGCTCAACCTGCGCGGCCGGCTGGCGGCGGCCGGGCTTTCCAATCTCGTCCGGGCCAAGCGCCTCATCAAGACCTCGCCCGCGCTGCACCGGATCGCCGCCCGCCTGCGCATCATCGGCAGGCCGCATGCGGCGGCGCCCGACGCGGTCGCCGACGACTGAGCGCCCTCAGGCGACGGAGCGTCGGCCCGTGTCAGGTCCACCGGGACCCGTCGCCGAGCTCATCAGCAGCAGATCCGTGAAGCCCTGATCGTGGAAATCGGCGACCACGCCGAGAAGCGTGTCCTCGTCAGGACGGACGACCGAGAGAATGATCTCTGTGCCTTCGACGCGGGCGATGCGGGCGACGCTCGCCGCATCGGCGGGGCCGCATTCGACAATGACCAGATCATAGGTATCCGTGAGCGCGTTCAGGATCATCGGCAGACGCTCGATGGCGCGCATGGCGCGGCGGCCATTGGCGTTGCCGCGCGGAATGATCTGCGCCTCAGAAAGACGGTCGCCATGAATGGCATCCGCGATCGAGATCTCGCCGCAGAGCAGGTCGGTCAAACCGGGAAGGCGCGGCGATTCCGCCATCAGGTCGGTCGGGCAGCCGGAGCCGGTGAGGTCGATGAGCAGGATGCGGGCGCCCTCGCCGGCGACCGTGCGCGCCAGCATGACCGCCGTGGCGGAGCCCTCATCGCCTTCCGGCGACACGCAGATTGCCAGCGCCGTCTCGTCGGCGAGCAGCTGATCGGCCACCGCCTCCACCGTGAAATCGGCGCCGTCAGGCACACCGGACGCAGGCGCAGGGCTGACCTCGGGCGAGGCCGCCGACAGCAGACTGGCCTTGATCGTGTGCCGGGAATCCTGTGCCGGGCGGCGCGCGGCAGCCGGGACGGCGGCGGCGACCGGGGCAGCCAGTGGGACCGTAGCCGCTGCTTCCGCATGGAGACGGGCGTCGCCGGCGGGCTCGGCAGCGGCGGCTGCAGGAGCGATCTCCGGGTCCGGGAAGCGCTCAACGACAGGCGCGGCGACAGGCGCGGCGGCATGCCGGCGCAGCGTTCCCAGCTCGGCATCGGCTGCGGCATCGAAATCGGCGTCGTCGGCCAGATTACCGACCGGCCTCAACGCACGGCCGCTGAACAGTTCGCTCAGCATCACCCAAATCGAACTCAGCAACAGCGCGGCGAGTGCGGCGACGATGATGATCGGAACGGTCTTCGGATAGTAGGATTCGGAGGCCGGCACCGCCTGGGAGATGACCCGTGCATCCGCCGGGGTCGAGCGCGGCTCGGACCGGGAGGCGGATTCGCGGTAGCGGGCGAGATAGGTCTCGAGCAGGTCGCGCTGCGAGGCTGCATCGCGTTCGAGCGACCGCAGCTGCACCGTCTCCTCGCCCTCGCGCGCCGAGCCGGCCTTGAGCGAATTGATCTGCGAGACCAGTTCCTCCTCGCGCAGGGCGCCGAGCTTGGCGTTGTTTTCCAAGCCGGAGAGCACCTTGCGGGTTTCGGCGAGCACCTGCCGCTCGATGTCGGCAAGCTGGGCACGCAGCGCCCTCATGCGCGGGTGGTTGTCGAGCAGGGTGGTCGACAAGTCCGCCAGCTGCGAGCGGATGTTGCCTTCCGTCTCGCGCAGCCGCTGCACCAGCGGCGAGCCGAGCACATCGCTGATGGCGTCGATCGAGCCGCCGCGCTCCAGCGTGTTGCGCACCGCGCGGGCGCGGGCGTCGGCGTCGGCGGCCTCGGCGCGGACCCGGCTCAGCTCGGTGGAAATGTCTGAGAGCTGCTTGGCCGAGATTGTGTCCTTCTCGTTGACCAACAGCAACCCCTTCTCGGAGCGGTAGGCGGCCACCTTTTCCTCGGCCTCGCGCACCTTGAGCCTGAGCCGGGCGATTTCCGGCTCCAGCCAGGCGCTGGCGTCGGAATTGTTCTCCACCTTGGCGCCCGCATTGAAGGCGAGATAGGTTTCGGCAAGCGCATTGGGAACGGCCGCTGCAAGGCCCGCGTCGCGGGAGCTGAACTCGATAACGATGACGCGCGACTGCGGCACCGCATAGACCTCGAGCTTGCGGGTGAATTCCTTCAGCACCCTTTCGCTGGCGGGCACTTCCAGCGGATCCTTCTTCAGGCCGAGCAGCACCAGGGCATCGCCGATGGCGGACGGGCTGGCGGCGGGGTCGAATTCGGGACGCGAGGCCAGATCCAGCCGGGTCGCCACGTCCTTGAGCAGGTCGGTGGATCGGAGCACCTCCACCTGGCTGGTGACGGAGCGCTCGTCAAAGGCCGTATCGGTCGGGCGGGCCTGGTTCTGGTCGCGCGAATAGACCGGCTCGCGCGCCTCGATGAGAATGCGCGTTTCAGATTTGTAAAGCGGATGGATGAGTCCGGTGACGGCGAAGGCAAGCCCCGCCGCCAGGACCGTCGCGAGGGCGATGCCGCGCTTGCGGATCCAGATCGCGCTCACCAGGTGACCCAGATCGATGTCCACATCCGCTTGATTGACGTTTGCACCCGACATGCCATTCACTCCACACATTCTTGCAGGCGGGAGTCTAAACGAACATGGTAACCCAAGCGTTAAACCCGTTTTCACCTCCCGTTAAGACTTGCGGGCATGAGAGCATTGGCTTCCCGCAGGCCGCGAAATGTTTCGACGGCCGCAGCGTTTTTGCCGGCGGTTTTACCAGCCGTTAACCCTAATGGATCGATAACAGGCCTGTTCGCGGCATTTTCATCGTGGAGCGGGAAACGCATGACATCCGGCAAATTCAAGTTCAGCACGATTCTGGCCGCGGCCATGACCACGGTCATGCTGGCCGGCTGCTCCGGCTATCATCCGGCACCCCGGGCCTTCCACGAAGCGGTGACCAAGCCCTACCGGCTCGATGCCGGCGACAGGCTTCGCATCACGGTCTTCGAGCAGGCCGGCCTGACGAGCACCTATACGGTCGACCAGGCCGGCTACATCGCCTTCCCGCTGATCGGCTCGGTTCCCGCCCGCGGCCAGACCGTGCAGGAACTCGAGGGCCAGATCGCCGCCCAGCTGCGCAAGGGCTACCTGCGCGACCCCGATGTCAGCATCGAGATCGACCGTTACCGGTCCTTCTTCATCATGGGCGAAGTGGGCCAGTCGGGGCAATACACCTATGTGGCCGGCATGACGGTGCAGAACGCCATCGCCATTGCCGGCGGTTACTCGCCCCGCGCAAACCAGCGCAATGTCGACATCACCCGCACGATCAACGGCAAGAGCATGACGGGCCGGGTGACGATCTCCGATCCGATCCTTGCCGGCGACACGATCTACGTGCGCGAACGGCTTTTCTGATCCCATGGAGGATGGCCGTCGCCTGCGCATCCTGCACTGCTTCCGCTCGCCCGTCGGCGGAATCTTCCGCCATGTCCGGGACCTGGCCGAGGCGCATTCCGGCGCCGGGCACGAGGTGGGAATCCTGTGCGATTCGATCACCGGCGGCAGCTTCGAGGACAAGCTGTTCGATTCCATCCGGCCCTATCTGTCGCTCGGACTTCACCGGCTGGCGATCAAACGCTCCGTCGGACCGGCCGACATCGCGACGGCTATGAAGACCTACAAGGAAATCAAGGAATTGCAGCCCGAT
This sequence comes from Hoeflea marina, assembly GCF_003182275.1. Classification (GTDB taxonomy): domain Bacteria; phylum Pseudomonadota; class Alphaproteobacteria; order Rhizobiales; family Rhizobiaceae; genus Hoeflea; species Hoeflea marina. The sequence continues at coordinate 127,401 of NZ_QGTR01000001.1, read as the reverse complement.
GTGTTGCACGGACACGGCGCCAAGGGCGGCGCCTATGTCCGGCTCATCGGCTCACGCTTACGGGTATCCCAGTCTCGCGTTGCCCGTTTCTATTCCCCCCATGGGGGCAGCCTGCACTACACGCGCGCCACCGCGCGGGGCCAGGCCTATTTCGCCATCGAACGTTTTCTGGAGCGCTGGACCGACAGTCTGGTCTTCGTGTCCGATTACGAAAGGCGGGTCTATGCCGAGAAGATCGGCGTGCCGACATGCGCCTCCCGGCTCATCTACAACGGCCTTAGGGCCGAGGAATTCGACCCGGTGGGGGCCAACGGGGAGGCCGCCGACTTTCTCTACATCGGCATGATGCGCGACCTCAAGGGACCCGATGTGTTCATCGCCGCCTTCCGCCGCGCCGAACAGATCGCCGGCCGCCCGCTGAGCGCGGTGATGGTGGGCGACGGCGACGACAAACCGCGCTATCAGGCGCGCATCGACAAGCTGGGACTGGACCGGCGCATCACCATGCACGACGCCATGCCGGCGCGGGCGGCCTTCGCGCTCGCGCGCCATGTCGTGGTGCCTTCGCGGGCGGAATCCATGCCCTATATCGTTCTCGAGGCGATCGCTGCGGGAAAGCCGCTGATTGCCACCGATGTCGGCGGCATTCCCGAGATCATGGGCGCCGGCTCGGCGGCGCTGGTCGAGCCCGGCAATGCCGAGGCGCTGGCAGTGGCGATGGCGCGCAGCCTCGCCGAACCGGCATGGCTGGCCGCGGCAATGCCCGACCGCGAGGATTTCCGTCACCGGTTTTCGGTCACGACCATGGCCCGGGAGATGCTCACGCTCTACCGCGAGTCCCTGTCCGGGGCACCGGCGGCTGCCGCCGCAGCGTCCGCGTCAAGCCTTTCTTAGAACTAAGCTGCTATTCCGGGAGGGAGATTTCCCGGGAGTCCGCACCTTGAACAAGCACGACCGCACCGACCGTTTCGATCCCGAGGTGTTGCGCAAGGCGATGAGCAGCATCACCGTCACGCCGCGCAGCGACGGCTCGCCGGTGCGCAAGCCCGGCGAGATGACCGAGATCAACCGCGTCGCCCGCCAGACCGCAAACCGCCTTTCCCAGGAAAGCTACTCGCCGACGATGATCATCGGGCTGCTCAGGCTGATCGAGTTCGTCGGCCTGATGATCGTCGGCGTCGTGCTCTACATGCTCTATGTCGGCTTCCGCACCGACATGGCGCTGGTCCACTACGGCCCGGCGATCCTGCTCGGCGCCACCACGGCCGTGCTGCTGATGCAGATCGCCGACGGCTACCAGGTCCCTGCCCTGCGCAACGCGCTGGGCACGCTGCCGAAGATCCTGACGGCCTGGACGGCCGCCTTCGCGCTGATGGCGGTCGCAGGCTTCTTCCTGCAGTACGGCATCCAGTTCTCGCGCGTCTGGTTCGCCGCCTGGTATGCCGCCGGCATCGCCTTCCTCGTGCTCAACCGCAATTTCATCGCCTTTGCCATCCGCCGCTGGGCCCGCAACGGCATCATGGAGCGCCGCGCCGTCATCGTCGGCGGCGGCGAACCGGCCAAGGCCCTCATCCGCTCCATCGAGCAGCAGAGCGACAACGACATCCGCATCTGCGGCATCTTCGACGACCGGGACGAACGCCGCTCGCCGCCGATGGTGGCAGGCTACCCGAAACTCGGCAATGTCGACGACCTGGTGACCTTCGCGCGGCTGGCGCGCATCGACATGCTGATCATCGCGCTGCCGCTCAATGCCGAGAACCGGGTGCTCGAACTGCTCAAGAAGCTGTGGATCCTGCCGCTCGACATCCGGCTGGCGGCCCACGCCAACAAGCTTCGTTTCCGGCCGCGCTCCTACTCCTATGTCGGTTCGGTGCCGATGCTCGACATCTTCGACCGTCCGATCACCGACTGGGATTCGGTGGCAAAGCGCGGCTTCGACATCCTCTTCAGCCTGCTCGCCGTGGCCGTGCTGTGGCCGGTGATGATCGCCACGGCCATCGCCATCAAGCTCGATTCCAAGGGCCCGGTGATCTTCAAGCAGAAGCGCCACGGCTTCAACAACGAGGTTGTCGAGGTGTTCAAGTTCCGCTCGATGTACACCGAGGCCAGCGACCCGGCGGCGAAGAAGGTGGTCACCAAGGGTGACCCGCGGGTGACCAAGGTCGGCCGCTTCATCCGCAAGACCTCGATCGACGAGCTGCCGCAGTTCTTCAACGTGCTGCGCGGCGACCTGTCGCTGGTCGGACCCCGCCCGCACGCGGTGGTGGCCATCACCCAGGACAAGCTGTTCGCCGAGGTGGTGGACGGCTATTTCGCGCGCCACCGGGTCAAGCCCGGCGTCACCGGCTGGGCCCAGATCAACGGCTGGCGCGGCGAGATCGACAATGACGACAAGATCAAGCAGCGCACCGCCTGCGACCTCTACTACATCGAGAACTGGTCGCTGCTGTTCGACCTGAAGATCCTGCTGCTCACCCCGATCCGGCTGCTCAACACGGAAAACGCCTATTGACCAGCGCCGCCCTCCCCGCATCCGGGCCGAGCCGGGCCGCAGCGCAGCGGTCCCGCATCGCCGTGCCGCAGCGCGCGGCCCTGGGGCTGCTCGCCTCGTTCTGCGTCGGCCTCGGCGTGTTCCTGTCCGGCTTCGTCATTCGCGAACCTGCACCCTACGAGATCTACATGGCCGCCCTCATCGGCCTCTGGGCGCTGTTCGGGCTGAGGCTGTCGCGCCACATCGCCCCGCTGATCGTGCTCTTTGTCGTCTTCAACATCGGCGGCATGATCTCGATCCTGACCATGGCAGACACCCGGGACACGCCGATGTACATCGCCGTGTCGCTGTTCCTGGCGTTCACGGCGATGTTCTACGCCGCCATCATCGAGGCCGAGCCGCGGCGGCTGAGGCTGATCTTCCGCGCCTGGGTGCTGGCGGCCGTGATCACCGCGCTGTTCGGGATTCTCGGCTACTTCCATGCCATCCCCGGCGGCGAGATGTTCACCCGCTATGACCGGGCCATGGGCGTCTTCCAGGACCCCAACGTCTTCGGCCCCTTCCTGGTGCTGCCGTCGATCTACCTCATGCACGGGCTGCTCACCGGCACGCTGAGGGCCGCGCCGCTGCGCGCCGTCGGGCTGATGGTGCTGACGCTCGGCGTCTTCCTGTCGTTCTCGCGTGCGGCCTGGGGCCTGTTCGGGGTCTCGATGATCCTCATGGTGTTTGCCCTGCTGCTCAAGGAGCGCAGCGGCGCCTTCCGGCTGAAGATCCTGATCATGACGCTGATCGGCATCGCGCTGCTGATTGCCGCGGTGATCATCGCCATGCAGTTCGACCAGGTGTCGGACCTGTTCAGCAACCGCGCCCGGCTGGTGCAGGACTATGACGGCGAGCGGCTCGGCCGCTTCGAGCGCCACAAGATCGGCTTTCTCATGGCGATGGAGCATCCGCTCGGCATCGGCCCGCTGGAATTCGGCCTGCTGTGGGGCGAGGACACCCACAACATCTGGCTCAAGGCGCTGATGGACTATGGCTGGCTCGGCTTCGTGAGCTATGTGGTGCTGATCAACTGGACGTTTGTGCAGGGCTTCCGCTACATGCTGCGCGACCGGCCCTGGCAGCCCTATCTGATGATGGCGCTGATCGTGCTCGCCGGCCACACGCTGATCGGCAATGTCATCGACACCGATCACTGGCGGCATTTCTATCTGCTGATGGGAATCGTCTGGGGCTGCATCGCCCTGGAAATGCGCTGGCAGCAGGCCTTGAGGGGCGAGACACGTCGCGCACCTGCGGCGAAGGTCGGCTGAGCGGCCGATCGCGCTTCGGTCCGGCCGCGCACGAGAACCAGCCCGCGCACCGGAGCCGGCACGCCAAGACCGCCGGGCCGAGACCGGTGGGGCTTCTTTCAAAAATTGGATAATGGTCGGAGCGGCCGGATTCGAACCGACGACCCCTAGTCCCCCAGACTAGTGCGCTACCGGGCTGCGCTACGCTCCGACTGGAAGAGGCTCTAGATCATCAGGCTTTTGCGCGCAAGTCCTCGCCGGTCAGATTGTCGAAAAAGCATCGACACCGCGGGCGATCCGACCCCCTCGGGCTCCGCCGCCTCGCCCAGCGAGCCCGGGGCCCGGTTTTTACAAACGTGCAGGTCAGGTCACGCTTGCGCGCCTGCCCCGCTTGACTGACCGGTCCGGCCCGGCACACCATCGGCATCGACAAGGCAGCCGGGATCACCCCCGGCTGCCTTCTCATGTCACTTGGCGCGAGCCTGCTTGTTGGCGGATCCCTCGGCGAGCTTGGTGAGGTCGCTGTCGGTCTGGGATTCCTCCTGCAGCGTGGCATCGAGCAGCTTGGCCGCGTCGGTCATGCCGAGCTCCGTCGCCCAGCGCTTCAGCGTGCCATAGCGGGTGATCTCATAGTGCTCGACCGCCTGGGCGGAAGAGATCAGACCCGCATCCAGCGCCGGCGAGCCCTTGAATTCGTCCATGATCTCCTCGCCTTCCGAGATGATGCCCTCGATCGCGTCGCAGGTCTTGCCGCGGGCCGGCTTGCCCATCAGTTCGAAGACCTGCTGCAGCCGCTCGATCTGGCCCTCGGTCTGGGCGTGGTGCTTGTCGAAGGCCGCTTTGAGACCTTCGGAATTGGCCGCGCGCTTCATCTTCGGCAGCGTCTTGAGGATCTTGCGTTCGGCATAGTAGATGTCCTTGAGGGTGTCGTGAAACAGGTCCTCGAGCGTCTTTTCCTTGGCCATCAGGTGGCTCCCTTCTTTCTGTCCGATCACCGGTTTGTGACCGTGGACATAACTCGGACCCTGCCGCTAGGTTCCGCCAAAAACGGTTGCGTTCCATCAGATTACAACTTGCTTCTAAAGGAATCCGCGGACCATCCCCGTCATGGCGGCGTCGGGTACGGGGACTAGAACCGCCAGGCAACAAGGGAGTTGGAAGAGAGACGATCACGACACTTCGGAGGAAACCATGGAAAAGAAGTCTCCCAAGCCCGCCCCCGCCGGCACGTCCGAACAGTCCCCCCGCTGGGAAGGGCCGCCGGAAACCCGCCCCAGCGGCTATCTGCCCGCGGAGGACAATCCGGCAACCAACCCTGACGCCGCAGGCGAAACGCTCGACGATCCAGACCGCAGCAGTCTCAAGGACGCGGGCAAGACCGGGAAGCGCAAGCCATGAGCACGAAGAAGCAGGCGACACCGGCTCCTGACGCCATCCGCAAGGACGCCAAAGGCCAGTTCAAGCAGTCGGACAAAGGCAGCCACAACAGCGGGGTTTCCAGCGCCAAGCCGCGGGTCATCACCGGCCATGACGACGCCACTTCGCAGAAGCCGTCCGGCGAGGACTGGAAGATCCACCGCGACGAAGGCGAAGCCAATGAAGGTGAATTCCACGGCTGAACGCCCTCCCCGCCGGACGGAGGGGCGAGGCCGTCAGGATGTCAGGCGGACCCGAACAATGCCCTTCCTGATGTCCCTGAAGATGTCGGAGAGATCCTGGCGCGAGGGGGCATCGAAATAGTGGTTACTGCCGCTTGCACAGTTGGCGAGCATGGCGGCCGTGCTGACGTCGGGCTCCTCCAGCCGGATCGAGTAGATCTCGATGCCATCGGCCTTGGCCTTGCCGCACGCGGCTTCCGTCCGGTCGTTGAGCGCGTCATTGGTCTGCGACGCGTTTGCCGAGATCATGCCGTCGAGGCGGCCATCGACCAGGTAGCCGAAACTGGAATAGCCCGAACCCAAGTCATTGGGCAGGTTGCCGAATGAATTGGCACCGTCGGTGACGAAGATCATGATCTTCTGCGTAGCTGCATCGGACTTTGCCGCGCCTTCGCTGAACGGCGGGCGTTTGGACAGGACGCGCCATCCCCACATCACGCCCTCGAGCGTGTTGGTGGAGCCGTTGGCGCTGAGCCCCTTCACCACGGTGCTGATCCGCGCGAAATCCGAGGTCAGCGGCACCAGCGGCTTGGTCTCGCAGCCGTAGCCGGGCCCCCTGGCATCGGACTCGTTGGCATAGAACCTGGAAGCGGAATCGTCGACCTTCACCTTCTTCCATTTCGACGTATGGGCGAGAGTGTCTTCCAGGTTCTTCGGCTTGACGTATGTTTCGGTCGCGCCATAGCGGACGAGCTGGCTTTCCCTTCCGGCCGCCGTCGCCTTCTTGCCGTTGGCCGGCCGGCCCGCATCGGGCAGGTAGGAGTTCGGATACCTGCCCTTGTCATCCGGCTCGTCGATGGCAAATGTCGGGGTGAACAAGGTGGCCGGATCGCCGGGGTCGGGCACCGTGTCATCGGTATCGTGGGCACCGCTGGAGCTGGCCTGCCGGGTCTCCACGCATCCCGGCCATGGCTTGCCGAGATGCCGGTACATGGCAAACCGGCTCAGGCCATCCGGGAGGTCGACCTGCGGAAGCGCGATTCTTGCATCCTGGTCGAGCCACTCCGCGCCCGGGTGCGTAACCTTGCCCGCGCCGTTGATCGTGGGCGCATGGTCCGGACCGACATTGACGAAGGTGGCATAGGGAACGACGGCAAACCGGATCTGATCCTTTCCCAACTCCAGCGAGGCCATGTCTGCGACCAGCCCCAGGGCAGCATCCTGCAGCGAGACCAGCTTGCCGCCAGCCATGGAGCCGGTGGTGTCGAGAACAAAGGCGATCTCTTATCTGGTCGATGCGTAGGTGGCCGTGGCCACGGCGCCGACCGGCATCGTCTTCGATCCGATGAAGCCGCCAAACATCAAGGGCTGCTCCGCGTTTGCCCGGACGGTCACATCGTCGCCGACGAGCTTGACCTCGACATCGAAGGCCCGGCCGTCGGCGAAGTTGCCGGCAACCGTGTCGATGGCGATATCGAGCGCCGCCTCCTCGCTGATCCGGCCCTCGCGGGCGACGGCCAGGGCTGCGGCATCAACGGCATTCTGCAGCGAGGTCCGGTGGACGCTCAGCCCGATATAGTCGACCGCGAGGCCGCCTGCGAGCAACATGGGAAGCGACAGGACGGCAAAGGAGAGGCCGATATTGCCCGCTCGGTCTTTGAGGAATGACTTTGCCATGTGGTTTGCGCACCGCTCCATTGCACCGTCCCGGACGTGCACGGATAGAGCAGGAACATCTCGATTGGCCTAACGCCTATCCTAAAATATGACCATCGATTGCCGGGCGCCGCTTGCCGATGACGCACGGACAGCGGAAGGAGTGGCGGGGAGCGCCGCGCGCAAAAAAACCGGGCAGGTGCGCCCGTGAACGGGGGCGTCAACCCTGCACCTGCCCGGCAACCGCTGGTCGTTAGGCTTCCCCGGCGGTTTTCGAATTCAGAAGGACGACGTTGTCGCTCCGTTCCGAAAATGCGAGTTTCATCTTCAGGCGCAGCAACGCCTCAAGACCTGTTTCCTTTCCCGTGGCGGGTTCCTTGCCCTCCCAGTCGAGCGCCGTCTGCAGCACCGCCATGTTGATGACCTGGCTCAGATCGGCGAGATTGAGCCGCTCAGCCTCCTGCCGGCAATTGACAAGGGTTCGGATGATCCATGCGAAGGCTTCCGCCTGACCGTTCGGCATTGCGGTTCCCTCAGTTCGGCACGACAGTGGTCGAACGGGCTGCAGAGAGCTCCAGCGGACCCGGCACATGCCAGGACCCCTCGGGGCGGATGAGGCGATAGGGATCATCGGCAAGCGACAATGCGCCCGCCGGGGGCTCGATCTCGTCGACCATCTCGACGAACAGGTGATCGGAGAAGGCGAACGGCGCACCATTCTCCTTCAGCCTGAAGCCGAAGTGCTGCCAGAAGGGCAGATAGTCCTCGCGCGCATGGCCGTAGATGCGACGGAAGCCCTTGTCGCGGCAGAGTGCGACGCTGGCGCGGACCAGGCTGAAGGCCGTGGTCGAGCGCCGGTATTCCTTGCGGACGGCGAGCCGTTCGAGCTTGGCGAAGTCGCCGAAGAAGCGCAGCCGCATGCAGCCGGCGGGCTCGTTGTCGACGAAGGCCAGCAGATGCGTGGCTGCGAGATCGTTGCCATCGAATTCCTCATCGAAAGGACAGGCCTGCTCGCCGATGAAGACGGCGGAGCGAACGGCGGCAATCCGCATCATGTCATCGAAGCCATTGACCACGCGGATGCCGGTCGGGCGCAGCACCCTGTCATGGGTGGCGTAGCGCGGCAGGCGCTCGGCCAGCGTCGCCGGCGCCCGCGGCACCATGTAGAAGCCGTCGAGAAACCTGCCCTCGTGCCAGACCCCCTGCTCGAAGCCGCGCCGCACCATGGCCCGGTGTCCCCGCACGGTGAAGGAGGTCGAGATGATGTCGGCCTGCGCATAATGCGGCGAGTCGAAACGGTCCATGACCCGCGACAGGCCGGCGGCAAGCAGACCCGGCGTGTAGCTGGCCCAGATATAGATGGCGGCCGGCTTCTGGTGCTGGCTGACCAGATATTCCGGCTGGGGGTCGAGAAGGTTGAGCCTGCCGTCGAACAGCGCCGAGCGGCCGGCCGCGGTGAGCAGCAGCATCGAGACGAATCCCTCTGCCCTCGAGCGGCCTCGGCGGGAAAACAGCCAGATTGAATCGGCATTGGAGGCGGCCACGCGCAGAACCGTTTCCGGCGTCGCCAGCCGGCCGATGACCTTGCCGGCGGCGGCGAGCAGGTCGGGGACGTCGGCTGCCTCGACGCGGTTGGTGACGCTGACCAGCGCGGCCGCCCGATCCACCCTCTCGGCGTCGAATTCCGAGCGACCGGGCAATACGCTTGCATTTGGAGGCGAAACTCTATTTTCTGGTGCAGTGTACATTGGCTTAACCATCCTGATTGGCGTGATGGTGTATTAGCGTCTCCGCTAATCCATTGGCTTTGGCAAAGATTGAAACAGTGAGTTCCACCCATGGAACACCCCTGGCGCAACGCCGACTGGAACAGCATCCGCATCCTGCTCGTGGTTTCGCGGGCGGCGAGTTTTCGCAAGGCCGCCGATGAACTCGGCATCGCGATCAACACCGTCCGCCGGACCATCCTGCGGCTCGAGGACCAGCTCGGCTACCCGCTGCTGCACCGTGAGGCCGACGGCGTGCGGCTGACCGTCGAGGGCCGCAGGGTGGTGATGGCCGCGCGCGATGTCGAAAGCTCCGTCTCCGACATGTGGCGCATCGCGGCGCTGGCGGAGAAAGCCGCCAACGGCCCGATCCGGCTGGCGATCACCGAGGGCCTCGGCTCGTTCTGGCTGACGCCCCGCATCGTCAAGTACATGGACGAGACCAACGCCCAGAACCGCATCGAACTGCAATGCGCGATGCGCTCGGTGGACGTCATGCGGCTGGAGGCCGATATTTCCATCCAGCTGGTCAAGCCGGAGCGCCCGGAGCTGATCACCCGGCGGCTGGGTTACCTGCACATGGTGCCGTTCGCCAGCGCCGGCTACATCGCCAAGCACGGCGCGCCCAGGAACCTGATCGAACTCGCAGGACATCGCATCGTCGAGCAGGAGACCGACCAGCTCAAGGGCTACGGGCTCGAGCGCATTTACGGCCAGCAGGTCGCCGAGCGCATGGTGCGGCTCAAGACCAACTTCTCGAGCGCCCATTACTGGGCGATCACCAAGGGCGCCGGCATCGGACTGATGCCCAATTATGCCCGCGCCATTGGCGGGGACGTGGTGTCGGTGAATTTCGGCACGACCTTCATGGCGGAGATCTGGCTTGCAACGCACCCGGAAATCATGAAGTCTGCGCGTCACCGCCAGTTCATCGATTTTCTGGCAGATGCGTTCGATGCGCAGCAATATCCGTGGTTCGGCGAGAAGCTGCTGATGCCGGCGGACATTGAAGAACGGTTTTCGCGCGACGATCTGCGCGCCTATTTCGAGGGGTTTACTGCCCGGTCATGATCAGAAAACGCCAAGCAATGGAATTCCCCATCAAGGCGGTGCATCTCGACAGCCAGAGTGATGATGACCGTCTGGCCATGATCATGATGCAGCTCGACATGGCGCTGGCCCTGGCGCGCGAGAACAAGAGCCCGGAGGTCGCGCGGGACCTGGAAAAGGCAATGGCCAAAGCCCGAAAGGCGCGGGACCGGCAGCTCAACTGACGCCGGGAGCAGCCCCGGCGGTTGCGGCGGGCGGCGCGATCAGGGCCATGGTCCGGCCTACCGTGGCAGCGGCGGACTGGACAATCGGACGTGAGTATCCGCGGGGCATCGGGCGGCAGAAGCGGAAATCAGCCGGATCCGATAGAGGACGGCCGTACCTGCAGGCTCGACCAAAACTCATAACCTTAGAGCGCTTCTGCTTTTCACTGACTCGCGGTCGCGCTCCAAGGTTCTGATGGGTCGCATTGCCCTGTCCAGGGATCAGCGCACCTGGTCGAGAAGACGCTTGCACTCGAGCAGGTCGTAGAGCGCCTCCTGCAGCAACGCCCGATCCTCGCGCGAGACACCATGGCCCAGAGCCGACGGATCCTCCGCCGGCCTTGCGGCGGCGCCGTCGCCGCCGAGGCTGAAATAGCGCCTTGCGGGCGGGCGCGCCTTGCCGACCAGCTGGTCCTCTTCGATCAGGGGCGGAGCGATGTGAGGCTCGGGCTTGTCGTCGGCGATCCCGGCGGCCAGGGCCTCGAACGCATCGCGGTCGCCGGCACCGATCGAAATGACGAATTTGTTGCCGTTCTGCTTGAGCAGCTTCTGCACGCCCTTGATGGTGTAGCCTTGCTCATACAGCAGATGCCGGATGCCCTTGAGCAATTCGATGTCATCGGGGCGATAGTAACGCCTGCCACCTCCCCGCTTCATCGGCTTGATCTGGATGAATCGGGTTTCCCAGAAGCGCAGCACGTGCTGGGGCAGATCCAGGTCGTCGGCAACCTCGGAAATGGTTCGGAATGCGTCTGGGCTCTTGTCCATCATCTGCTCCGATGTCAACGAATCGCACTTGCCGGATAGAAGCACAAGCCATTGCAACGGTTTGGATGGGAAATATCAAGTGCCGGATCAGGGCTGGACACGGTTTTCCGCAGCCGATCGCGCCATGCTCCGGTCGCCGGCCTTCAGCCTGCGCTGGCCTTCTTGCCTTTTTGCCCGGAATGGCCCTTCAGGACACGCTGCTTGAGCACGTTGGAAGCCTTGAAGGTCATGACGCGGCGTTCGGAAATCGGGACTTCCTCGCCGGTCTTGGGGTTGCGGCCGATCCGTTCCTTCTTGTCGCGGACCTGAAAGGTCGCGAAGGAGGACAGCTTGACGCTGTCGCCACGCACAACGGCGTTGCAGACCTCGTCGATTACCATCTCCACGAGTTCAGCGGATTCAGTGCGCGACAAACCCACCTTGCGAAAAACCGCTTCGGCAAGATCGGCCCTGGTGATCGTTTTTCCAGTCATATTCCCCACCAAACCGGTCAGCAAAATCGCAACCGTTTAGACAACGTGACAACTCTATGGATCATGTGAGGCCAGGTCAAGCAGCACATTATTCGCCACCCGTCGTTGATGAAAAATTAAGTAAATAAAGACGCAAATCCGTATCAGACCGGCACGATCACCGCGATAATCACCAGCGCAGCAGCACCGATCCCCAGGTAAATCCGCCGCCCATTGCCTCGAGAAGCACCAGATCGCCCTGCTTTATGCGCCCATCGGATGCAGCTTCGGCGAGAGCAAGCGGGATCGAGGCCGCCGATGTATTTCCGTGATGGTCGACAGTGATCACCACCTTGCTGTCGGCAATGCCCAGCTTCTTGGCGGAGGCGTCGATAATCCGGCGGTTGGCCTGGTGAGGCACGAACCAGGTGAGATCCTCGGATGTGAGGCCGGTGGCGGAAAAGGCGTCTTCGATCACATCCGTGATCATGCCCACCGCGTGCTTGAAGACCTCCCTTCCCTGCATGCGCAGGTGACCGACAGTGCCGGTTGTCGAGGGGCCGCCATCGACATAGAGCTTCTCGCAATGGGCTCCATCGGAGCGCAGATGGGCAGTGAGGATGCCGCGATCAGAGACCAGCCCCTCGGACTCCACCGCCTCGATGATCACCGCGCCGGCGCCGTCGCCGAACAGGACGCAGGTGGTGCGGTCGGTCCAGTCGAGGAGCCGCGAAAATGTCTCGGCGCCGATCACCAGCACGCGCCTGGCCATGCCGGCGCGGATATAGCAATCGGCCGTGGTCAGGCCGTACACAAACCCCGAACACACGGCCTGCACGTCGAAGGCCGAGCCGTGGTGCATGCCGAGCCGGTTCTGGATGTTGACCGCCGTGGCGGGGAAGGTGTTGTCGGGTGTCGAGGTGGCGACAATGATCATGTCGATGTCGGCGACAGTCAGACCGGCGCGCTCCAACGCCGCCCGCGCCGCCGCCTCGCCGAGCGAAGCGGTGGTTTCGCCCTCCCCCGCGATGTGGCGCTGCTCGATGCCTGATCGCTGAACGATCCACTCGTCGCTGGTGTCGACGAGCGATTCAAATTCGCGATTTTTCATGATGCGCTTCGGAAGCGATGCCCCGAAGCCGCGTAACACTGAACGGATCATGCCAAAGTCCTAGTCGGGTGATTGAGCGGTCGCAACGGCGGACAGTGCCTTGCGACGGGAATGATAGATATTGAGATCGTTTTCGATTTTCGCCGTCAGTCCGTTGCGCGCCATGTCATAGGCCACGTCGACCGCCGCCGCAAAGCCTTCTGCATCGGCGCCGCCATGGCTCTTGATGACGATGCCGTTGAGACCGAGGAACACGCCGCCATTGACCTTGCCCGGATCCATCTTCTCCCGCAGCCGGTCGAAAGCACTCTTGGCCAGCACATAGCCGATCTTGGACATCCACGACCGCGACATCGCCGCGCGCAGATACTCCGCCATCTGCCGCGCCGTGCCTTCGGCCGTCTTCAACGCGATGTTGCCGACAAAGCCCTCGGTGACGACCACATCGACCGTCCCCTTGCCGATGTCGCCGCCCTCGACGAAGCCGGCATATTCGAAGCTCTGGAGGTTGGCCTCCCGGATCAGGCGGCCTGCCTCCCTGATCTCGTCAAGGCCCTTGACCTCCTCGACGCCGATGTTGAGCAGGCCGACGAGCGGGCGTTCGATCTCGAACAGCGACCGGGCCATCGCCGCGCCCATGACGGCGAAGTCGAACAGCTGCTGCGCATCGGAGCCGACGGTGGCGCCGACATCGAGCACAATGCTCTCGCCGCGCATCGTCGGCCAGATGGCGGCTATGGCGGGCCGCTCGATATTGGCCATGGTGCGCAGGCAGAATTTGGACATCGCCATCAGCGCGCCGGTATTGCCGGCCGAGACGCAGACATCGGCGTCGCCGGTCTTCACCGCCTCGATGGCGCGCCACATCGTCGAGCGGTAGCGCCCCTGGCGCAGTGCCTGGCTGGGCTTGTCATCCATGCCGACGGCCACTTCGCAGGGCACGAAGGTCGACGCCGCGCGCAAGGACGGGTGCCGGTCAAGGACGGGTCTGCAGGCGGGCTGCAGGCCGAAAAGAGTGAACCGGATATCGGGATGTCGCTCCAGAGCCAGCGCCACTCCCGGCACCACCACTTCGGGGCCATGATCGCCCCCCATCAAGTCCACGGAAATCCTTACCACACCCCGTCCTATCCCCCGGCTCTCGCGGCCGGATTTGCTGGCCGAAAATACTGGTTTTCGCCGTCCGCACAACCGCTTTGTCTGAGAAGCGGCATTTAACTGGCGGATCCATCCGATTTCAAAGCCTTGAGAGCCGCGAACGGAGAAGGCTTGCGTTCCACCGGGTCAGGCTCATCGACGGCGGAGGTGAAGGCGACACCCGGCTTGCGCGGATAGAGATCGATGCCGAGGGCCGCGAATTCGGCGGCGATGGCGCCGATATCAACGGAATCGCCGGCATAGGTGTCCGGCAGGTCCGGACCTTCCGGATCGAGAAAGATCTCGCCGGCCGAGTCGGGCTCCATGCGCGCCAGCTTCGAATCCTCCGGCACGACGATGGTCTCGAAGTCCTCGTCGACCGCCGTTTCCACCGGCTCGAGCGTCACCACGCATTCCTGCAGGATGCGGGCGGCGACATGGCCCTTGATGCGCACGCCATCGCGCTTCCAGCGCGACAGCGCCAGGGTGGCGGTGAACTCCAGCACCTCCGGCACGCTCCACGTTGCCGCCAGCCGGCGAAGATCGGCGGCATCCGCGGTGAGGGTGACGGTGGCCGGCCTGGAGGAGATCCGGCCCACCTTGACCAGATGCGAAAAGGGGGCTTCGGACATAGTGCTCATGGGGCTCATGCCTCTGCGTTGCTGGCGGCGGGAAACACCACCAGGCCTGCTGCGAGGGTTGCATCGGTGACCTTGCCGAGAGCGGTGTCGGCGCGGATCATGTAGTCGGCCAGCGGCAGCATCGAGGCGGCATCCTGCGCGCCGGCTGCGGCGGAATCAGGGCGGATATTGCGCAACAGCGCCTCGGCGAGGCCGGCACGGTTCGAGGCGTCCAGAGCGTCACCATAGCTCTTGCCGCGGCCGTAGAACATGCGGGCGAGCGTCTTCATGCGCTTGGGAACGCCGGTGTCGCCGATGCCCAACTCGCGAATGGAATGATCGATGTCCTCGAAGAAGGCATCGACGATGTCCTGGGACAGTTGCTCGACAGCTTCGCCTGCAGCACGGGTGCGGCGGAAATAGAGCACCATGTGGATGCAGACCATCTCGAAACGGCCGAGCACCGTGTCAGGCACGTTCATGGCGGTGTAGAAGCCGGGGTCGCGCGCCGCGTCGGTCAAGGCCTGGTATTGCCGGCCGACGACGGCCGCATTGGCCTTTTTTCGCTTGAACAAGGAGAAGATCATGAAATTGCCTTCAATAAAGGATGGGTTCGGTCCGCTGGCAGGTCACGCATGTTGCATCCTTGCGGAAGCTGGTTTACCGAATGGGGCACAAAACGCAATGGCTGAGCCAAACGTGCCCGCCGGAGGGAGATGTCGTTGACGAACACTGATTTCAAGGCAGGCAGCCGGGGTTTTCGGCTTGGCGTGGCACTGTTGCTCGCCTCGGCGGTCGCGGTTTCCGGCTGCACCACACAAGAGGTCTTCAAGCAGGGATATGTCGTCGATCAGGGCACGCTGGAACTGGTTCCGGTCGGCTCGTCGCGCGAACAGGTGCTGCTGTCGCTGGGAACCCCGTCGACCACAGCCACATTCGACAACGAGGTGTTCTACTACATTTCCCAGAAGCGCGTGCGCGGCGCGGCCTTCATGAAATCCAGGCTGGTCGACCAGTCGGTGCTGGCCGTCTATTTCGACGGGGACGGCGTGGTGTCCAACATCGCCAACTACACCCTCAAGGACGGCAAGGCGTTCGACATGATCAAGCGCATCACGCCGACCGGCGGCAAGGATCAGTCGTTCCTGATCCAGATGCTGACGGGTGCGACCGGATCCAAGGCGACGGCTGCCGCAGTGGGCCGCGCCATGACCGGCCAGCAATAGCGCTCGAGGCCTGCCCGCCAGCCGCCCTCGGTGGCATCCCCATGAAAAACCGCCCGGATCGCTCCGGGCGGTTTTCTTTTGCTGTTCCTGAGCCGGTGGATCAGTGCGCCAGCACCGCCAGCAGCAGCAGGGCCACGATGTTGGTGATCTTGATCGCCGGGTTGACGGCCGGGCCGGCGGTGTCCTTGTAGGGGTCACCCACCGTGTCGCCGGTCACGGATGCCTTGTGGGCCTCCGAACCCTTGACATGCTTGACGCCGTCCTTGTCGATGAAGCCGTCCTCGAACGACTTCTTGGCGTTGTCCCACGCACCGCCGCCCGAGGTCATCGAGATGGCGACGAACAGGCCGTTGACGATCACGCCGAGGAGCGATGCGCCCAGCGCCGCAAAGGCCGAGGCCTTGGAGCCCGAGATGAGATAGACGCCGAAATAGACCACCAGCGGCGCAAGCACCGGCAGCAGCGACGGGACGATCATCTCGCGGATGGCGGCCTTGGTGAGGATGTCCACCGCACGGCCGTAGTCGGGTTTCTCCGTGCCCGCCATGATGCCGGGCTTGGTGCGGAACTGCATGCGCACTTCCTCCACGATCGAGCCCGCCGCGCGGCCAACGGCCGTCATGGCGATGCCGCCGAAGAGATAGGGGATCATGCCGCCGAAGATCAGTCCGGCCACCACATAGGGATTGGACAGATCGAAGGAGATCTCGCCCATGTCCTTGAAGTAGGGGTAGAGCGTGGAACCGGCCTCGTTGGCCTTCAGCGCGAAGAACTGCAGGTCGTTGGAGTAGGCTGCAAACAGCACCAGGGCGCCGAGACCGGCCGATCCGATGGCATAGCCCTTGGTGACGGCCTTGGTGGTGTTGCCGACGGCGTCGAGCGCGTCGGTCGACTTGCGCACCTCCGGAGGCAGGCCGGCCATTTCTGCGATGCCACCGGCATTGTCCGTGACGGGGCCGAAGGCATCGAGCGCGACGATCATGCCGGCGATACCGAGCATGGCGGTGACCGCGATGCCGGTGCCGAAGAGACCGGCGAGCTGGTAGGTCGAGATGATGCCGCCGACGATGACGAGCGCCGGCAGGGCCGTCGATTCCAGCGAGACCGCAAGGCCCTGGATGACATTGGTGCCGTGACCGGTGACCGAGGCCTGGCTGATCGAGTTGACCGGCCGCTTGTTGGTACCGGTGTAGTACTCGGTGATGACCACGATGAGCGCGGTGACGACGAGGCCGATGAGGCCGCAGCCGAAGAGCGCCGTGCCGGTGATCGTCTGGCCCTTGATGACGGCGATCTCGCCCCAGCCGATGGTCAGCGAGGTGGCGCCGCCGAGGCCGATGATCGACAGCAGGCCGGTTACGATGAGGCCCTTGTAGAGGGCGCCCATGATCGAGCCGTTCTGGCCGAGCTTGACGAAGAAAGTGCCGACGATCGAGGTGATGATCGAGGCGCCGCAGATGGCGAGCGGATACAGCATCGCGGATTCCAGCAGGGCCGAACCGCCGAAGAAGATGGCGGCCAGAACCATGGTGGCGACGACGGTCACCGCATAGGTCTCGAACAGGTCGGCGGCCATGCCGGCGCAATCGCCGACATTGTCGCCCACATTGTCGGCGATGGTGGCCGGGTTGCGCGGGTCGTCTTCCGGAATGCCGGCCTCGACCTTGCCGACGAGATCGCCGCCAACATCGGCGCCCTTGGTGAAGATGCCGCCACCGAGACGGGCGAAGATGGAAATCAGCGAGGCGCCGAAGCCGAGCGACACCAGCGCGTCGATGACGGCACGGCTGTCAGATGCCAGCCCCAGCGGGCCGGTGAGGATGTAGTAGTAGACGGCGACGCCCAGAAGCGCGAGGCCCGCCACCAGCATGCCGGTGATGGCGCCCGCCTTGAAGGCGATGTCGAGACCGGCAGACAGGCTGCTGGCGGACGCCTGCGCGGTGCGGACATTGGCGCGCACGGAGACATGCATGCCGACATAGCCGGCCAGGCCCGACAGCACCGCTCCGATCAGAAAGCCGATCGCCGCCGTGGCGCCGAGCAGCCACCAGGTCAGCGCCAGCACGACGACGCCGACGATGGCGATCGTGGTGTACTGTCGATTGAGATAGGCCTGCGCGCCCTCGCGAATATAGCCTGCGATCTCCTGCATGCGTGCATTGCCCTGGTCGGCGGCCAGCACCGAGTTGGTCGCCCAGACGGCGTAGACAATGGACAGCACTCCACAGGCGATCACAGCAAAAAGAATGTTCATGCCGATTTCCCTCCAATAGGGCCGGAACTCCCCCCGGCCGTTACCCGCGCAACGGTTGGCTGACAGACGCATGTCCGTCCACCCCGTCGCATCGGGGCGGATGATTGCGGTACCGGGTGCACCGCGTCAAGGGCGGATGCCGCAATGCGGTGCCCAACTCAACCATATGTCAAAGGAAACAGTGCCCAAGCGGCAACGCTGATGCAGGCACGACGGCGGAAACCGGCTTTCCCACGCGAATACGGCGTCTTCCCATGGGTTTGGAAGACTGGCGCGAAAACAATCGGCCCGTTTCGCACAGGCATCACGTTGACTTGCCGCGACTCATGTAACTACATATGTTACTTGAATGAACACGGTTCCGGCGGGCGTCCTGGCGGCTGTCGGGCAGGAGCAACGGATGACCATCGACGACAAGGATGCGCACGCATCACCGAAGCGTTCAGGAGAGGATCTGGCTGCCGCCTTCTCCGATGCCGACGCAGTTTCGCGATATGCCGATGGCCCGGTGCGGCTGGTGCCCGGCTTCCACCATCTGCAGCGGATGTCTGCACAGCTTCTCGCCGAGCATGTTCCGGCAGAGGGGCGCGTTCTGGTGGTGGGAGCAGGAGGCGGGCTCGAACTCAAGGTTTTCGCTGAACTTTATTCCGGTTGGCGTTTCGACGGCGTCGACCCGTCGGCGGAGATGCTCGGGCTGGCCCGGCAGACGCTCGGAACTCTTGCCTCCCGAGCCGATCTGCACCACGGCTATATCGAGAACGCACCTCGTGGACCCTTTGACGGAGCGACGTCGCTCCTGACCCTGCACTTCCTGCCGAGGGAGGATCGCCTGCGGACCCTGGTCGAGATCCGCAAGCGGCTTGCGCCCGGCGCGCCTCTGGTGCTCGCGCATCACAGCTTTCCGCAGGGCGCGGGTGAAAAGGAGCTCTGGCTCAATCGCTTCGCGGCGTTCGGCATTGCATCCGGCTTTCCCGAGACTCTGGCAAGACAGGCGATCCAGGGAATAGGCGAGCGGCTTCCCGTGCTGTCGCCGGAACAGGATGAGGCCCTGCTCCGGGAGGCCGGGTTTGGCGGTGTCAGCCTCTTCTATGCCGCCCTCACCTTTCGGGGATGGGTCGCCTACGCCCCGTGACGAACCATCTGTCGCGCTGCGGCCGAATCGGCGACAGCCGGCGGCGGTCGCAAGAGATCAGACGGCGCTGCGCCGGTCCGACAGCACCTGCGCGCCGAGCACCAGCAGGCAGGTCAGCGCCACCGGCCAGATCAGCATGTTGAGCGCGTCCCAGCCCCAGGCGTTGAGCACCTGGCCCGACATCAGCGAGGCGAAGGAGACGATGGAAAACAGGGTGACGTCATGGAAGCCCTGGACCTTGTTCTTTTCCGACTGGCGGTAGGTGGAGGTCACCATGGCGGTGGCGCCGATGAAGCCGAAATTCCAGCCCAGGCCCAGCAGCACCAGCGCCAGCCAGAAGTTCCATAGCTCGATACCCATATGGGCGACGACGGCGCAGCACAGCAGAATGCCGAGCCCCGTCGCCACGATCGCATCGCGGCCAAAGCGGGCGATCAGCCTGCCGGTGAAGAAGCTCGGCGCAAACATCGCCATCACGTGCCACTGGATGCCGAGCGTGGCCAGATCCGCCGAAAATCCGCAGCCGACCATGGCCAGCGGCGCGCCGGTCATCATGAAGGTCATCAGCGCGTAGGAGCCGACGCCGCAGATCATGGCGGTGACGAAGCGGCGCTGGGTGATGATCTCGATGAGCGGCCGGGCCGGCTCATTGTCGTGACCGACATCGCCGGGTTTGGTGTCGTCGGGAATGCGCAGGAAGAAGAGAATGCCGGCCGCGATCATCGCCAGCGGCAGCATGGCGGCGAACGAGCCGGCAAACATGACCGGGGCGAAGAACTCGCGGGTGTAGATTACCGTCTGCGGACCGATGACGGCGGCGAATATGCCGCCGGCGAGCACCCAGGAAATTGCCTGGGCCTTGAAATTCGTGGGCGAAGCGTCGGCCGCCGCGAAGCGGTATTGCTGGACGAAGGAGCCGCCCATCCCGACCAGCACCATGCCGACGGCGAAGAGCCAGAATTCATGCCGGAACAGCGCAATGGCGGTCAGCAGCCCGCCCATCGCGGTCATGACGGTGCCGCCCATGAAGCCGTAGCGGCGGCCGATCCGCCGCATGATCCAGGCGGCAGGAAGGGCGCCCATGGCGACGCCCAGATTGAAGCCGGTGACCGGTGCGGTGGCCAGCGACTTGTCGGCGCCCAGCAGGTAGAACCCGGCAAGGCCGCCCATGGAAATGGCGATGGGAGCGGCGGAGCCGCCGATGGCCTGCGCGGCGGAGAGAAGAAGCGCATTGCGCCGCGCCAGCCTTTCGGCGCCCTGCCCCGCGTCACGCGCCCTGCCAGCCATGTCCATGCTCAGTCCTCGGTATCGTCCGTATCAGGAACGGGTGTCGGGTCAACCTGAGGCTGGCCGCCATCGGCCGCAGCGCGATGGGCAGGCCGCACCGAGGAGTCGCCGCGATACGTCCGCGCCAGCCGGTCCAGGACGGCGTTGACGATGCGCGGCTCTTCCTCGTCGAAGAAGGCGCGGGCGACATCGACATATTCGTTGACGATGACGGCGATGGGCACGTCGCGCTTGGCGGACAGTTCCCACGCCCCTGCCCGCAGAATGGCGCGCAGCGTGGCATCGAGCCGCGACAGCGGCCAGTCCTCGTTGAGCGCGCCGCGGATCACCGGATCGAAACCGCGCTGGCCTTCGACGACGCCGGAGACAATGGCGCGGAACCAGGCGGCGTCGGCCTGTCGGTACTGCTCGCCGTCGACTTCCTGGCCGAGCCGGTGGGCCTCGTATTCGGCGACGACCTCGAGCACGCCGGCGCCACCGATGTCCATCTGGTAGAGTGCCTGGACGGCCGCGAGCCGGGCGGCGCCGCGCTGGTTGGCCGGCTTGACCTCGGAGGCATCCTTCGGCGCATTTCCTGCGGGTTTCTTGTCACTCACGGTCAGGCACCCATCTTGTCGCGCAGCGCGATCATGGTCAGCGCCGCGCGGGCGGCAAAGCCGCCCTTGTCGAGCTTGTCGGGGCTGACGCGCGCCCAGGCCTGCGCCTCGTTCTCCACCGTCATGATGCCGTTGCCCAGCGCCAGCGATTCACTGACCGCGAGGTTCATCAGGCCGCGGGCGGATTCGGTGGCGACGATCTCGAAATGGAAGGTCTCGCCGCGAATGATGACACCGAGCGCGACATAGCCGTCATAGCTCGGGCCGTCCATTTCGGCGGCATCCATCGCCATGGCGATTGCGGCTGGAATCTCCAACGCGCCGGGCACGGTGACCACGTCCCAGGTGGCGCCGGCGGCTTCCAGCGCCTGCGTGGCGCCCTTGAGGAGCGCGTCCGACATGTCGTCGTAGAAGCGCGCCTCAACGATCAGGAGGTGAGATTTCTGGTCTTCGGCCATGACGGTGTCCTTTTCAAACCGCGCTCTCGGGCGGCCTTGTGCACGGTTCTGAAACGGGCTTTACGCCCTGCTGTGAGGATGTGCAAATCAGGCGGCGGTCAAACCACTTTGCGGCCCCATTGGCAAGCCCAAATGGGCAGGCGTGGTTAAATGGTGCGGAAAGGGCGGCCGCGCCGTCAATCGAC
Organism: Hoeflea marina; assembly: GCF_003182275.1. Taxonomy (GTDB): domain Bacteria; phylum Pseudomonadota; class Alphaproteobacteria; order Rhizobiales; family Rhizobiaceae; genus Hoeflea; species Hoeflea marina. The sequence goes on along the minus strand of NZ_QGTR01000001.1, from coordinate 106,056 downwards.
CTGTCGGATACCCCATTTCTGGCGGGTGCGGAGATTGAGCTGCAACAGGAAATCCTCGAAGACCCGAAGCTTTTTCGGCTTCAGCCGATGGCGCGGATGCACGATGTTGAGATCCCGGCCCGGCGGACGGAACCCGTCGAGGATCGTCCGGAGACGGCCGGCGCGGATTTCGTCATAGACGAGGTAGCTCGCCAGTTGCAGCACGCCGAGCCCGCGGACGGCGGATGCCACGGCGGAATCTCCCGATTCGAAGGCAGCGGGCCCGTTGATCGCAACCGGGACGGTGTCCTCGCCGATGCGGAAGCGCCAGGGCACCCGGGCTCCGTTGACGGTGGAAAGCGCCGATATGCAGGCGTGTCGTGCCAGGTCCTCGGGGCTGGCGGGCTCGCCGGAGCGGGCCAGATAGGCGGGCGACGCAACGGTGACAAAGGGAATTCGGCCGACATGGCGGGCGACGATGTCGAGCTCCGGCAATTCGCCGACAACCAGGGCGGCGTCGATCTGGTCACCGACAAAATCGGGCAGTGAATTGCGCGACAACAATTCCAGTTCCACCTGCGGATGATCCGCGAAGAAGCCCGGAAGCGACGGCGCGATGACCAGGCGGACGAGACCGGACGGCGCCTGGATCCGCAACCGGCCACGAGCAGCGTGCTCGGCGGAGCCGATCTCCTCCTCGAGCAGCTCCACTTCGCCGAGGATTCCGCGCGCGCGCTCGAGATAGCGCAGGCCGTCCTCGGTGAGCCTCAGGCTCCTGGTGTTGCGCTCCAGCAATTGCACGCCGAGATGGCGTTCGAGTTGAGAGACAATGGCGCTGGCGCTGCCACGCGAGAGTCCAAGATCTTCGCTCGCCATGGCAAGACTGGCGCGCTCGGCAACCCGCTCGAATACTCGCATAGCCTTCAGATGATCCATGGGATTGTCCGGAATTTTTGGATTCTCAATCCAATTTAGCAGTATTTTTCAACGGAGGGAATTCGGATACATGCGCCGCCCATCGGCATCCGGATCGGCCGGAGCCAGGGAGACCCACCATGAATCAGCAAGCTCGCATCGGCGCGCCGAAGGCCGCCAAGGAAGACCTTTATTATGCAATCCACAAGGGAATCCGCTTTGCCAACGCCAGGATGCTCATCGCGCTGGGCGCGCTCGACGCCGAGGACGACGACGCCGTTCTGGAAACGCTGACCCGGCTCCACGGCCATCTCGAGATGAGCCTGGCGCATCTCAACCACGAGAACCACTTTATCCACACGGCGATCGACGAACGCTATCCGGGCGGCTCCGATCACGCCGGCGACGATCATGACCATCACCTCAACGCATTCGCCGAGCTGCGGCGGCTGTCCGAGGACCTCTCGGCGGCCGTGACCGACCGCGCCGGACGGCTGCGCCGGCTCTACCAGCGCTTCGCGCTCTTCGTCTCCGCGGATCTCGCGCACATGCACGAGGAGGAAACGGAGTTGATGCCGCTGATCGAGGCCAATTTCACCCAGGAGGAGATCGCCGATCTGCATCGGCGGCTGGTCGCGTCGATCCCTCCCGCCGACATGGTCCCGGCGCTTCGCGCCATGCTCGGCGGCGCCTCGCCGGCGGAACGGGTCGCCATGGTGACGGGGATGGAAATGGCCATGCCGGCCGAAGCCTTCGCCGGGCTGATGGCCGCCATCACCGGCTCGGCCTGGCGGACGGGCGACTGGACGGGACTGGAGCGCGCCGTATGCTGAGCAAACAGCCTTCGTCCAAAGCCAGCAAACGCCAACCCGTTGAAAGCGGACCGGTGCGGTGCGCTCCACCGCCCTGCCCCGGCGCCTGCCCTGGATGTCCCTGGGCAGGGCAACCGGCAGCCACTCTCGGGAATTGAAAAGGGCGCCTTGCGGGGCGCCCTTTCGGTTTGCGTCAGTGATCGAGTGACCGTCTCAAAATTCTTCCCAGCTTTCGTTGGCAGCCGACGGCGCGGCCTTGGCCGGGGTTGCGCCGCCGCCAAAGGCGTTGGCAAGCTTGCCTGCAAGCGCGCGAGCCGGCGACTGCTTGGGCGCTGCTGTGTCCTTCGAGGACACGATGCGCGGCGCTGCCGAAGGCGTCACAGCACGAACCGGGGCGGCAGGCGCGCGATTGTGGCTCACCGGATGCGGGCGGTCACCGGCATGGCCACCGCCGACGTTGAACTGACGGACAAGGTTGAACAGCGAATCGGCTTCCGCGGCAAGTGCGTGGCTGGCCGCCGTCGACTGCTCGACCATGGCGGCGTTGCGCTGGGTCCCCTCGTCCATGGTGTTGACGGCGATGTTGATTTCCTTGAGTCCCAGCGCCTGTTCGCGCGAGGATTCAACGATCGCAACTATGTTGGTGTTGATCTGCTGCACCTGGCTGACGATGGCGGCGAGCGCCTCGCCGGTTTCGCCGACAAGCACCACGCCGCTGCGAACCTGTTCGCCCGACGCGCTGATCAGCGAATTGATCTCCTTGGCAGCCTTGGCCGATCGTCCCGCAAGCTCCCGGACTTCCTGGGCGACGACGGCAAAGCCTCTGCCGGCTTCACCCGCGCGCGCAGCCTCGACACCGGCGTTGAGCGCCAGCAGATTGGTCTGGAAGGCGATGTCATCAATCACAGAGATGATGCTGGCGATCTCCTTGGACGATGCTTCGATCTTGCCCATGGCGGCGATGGCATTGCCGACCACGACACCCGACTTCTCGGCGCCATCGCGGGTGGCGGCAACAAGCCGGCCGGACTCTTCGGCGCGGCGGCTCGAATCGGCGACGGTGGTGGTGATTTCATCGAGGGCTGCGGCGGTCTGCTCGATGGAGGCTGCCTGATGCTCGGTGCGCTTGGCCATGTCGTCAGCGGCAGCGCGGATCTCGTTGGAGCCGCTGGCGATGGCGCGGGCGTTCTCGCCCACCGAGTTGATGGTGTCGCGCAGGCGTTCGACCACAGCGTTGAAATCGGTGCGAAGCTTGTCGAGATGCGGAATGAAGACGGTGTCGATGCGATGGGTCAGGTTGCCGTTGGCCAGTTCATCAAGGCCGGCGGCCAGCGTATCGACCGCTTCTGTCACCTTCTGCGCATCGATTTCGCGCAGACGCACGCGCTCCAGGCGCTCCGACTCGGCGCGGGACTGGTTTTCGATGAGTTCTTTCTCAAGCCGCATCTTCTCCATGGTGTTGACGCGGAAGATGTTCAGCGCCGCAGCCATTTCACCGATTTCATCATGACGATCCACGCCGGGGATGTCCTGGCTCATGTCGCCCCGGGTCATGGCCGTCATGCAGGCGGTCACCTGGGTAACCGGTCTGACCAGGCGGCGGGAAATGAACACCGATATGCCAATGCCAAAGGCAAGCAGAAGCAGGCCGATGCCCACCATCAGTTCGACGAAGAAGGTGACATTGGAGCGCATGGCCCGGGCTTGCGCGTCCGCGGCGGTGGTCCGAGCGGTAACGATCGATTGCACGATCGCGTCGAGACTTTCGATTTCGGCCTGCAATGCATCCGACGCCGCGTCAAATGTCGCCATCAGCTTGTTGCCCTCGGCGGGGCCGCCGGCGACATAGGCGTTGGCCATGGTCACGCCGGATTCCTTGAAGGAATCATATTTGCCCAGCAGCCCGGTGATCTGTGTCGCCAACGCCTCGCTCTGAAACCGCTCCGCGAGGGCGACAACCTGCTCGGCCTTGATCCTGAGTGCCGCCGCGGACTCCTCGGCCAGCGCAAAGCCGTCATCAAGTCCGTCGAGGCCGCGCGTGGCGGAAACATCGGTGAGTGATTCCTGCGTCGAGACGATGTCGAGCTCAATCTTCTTGTTGAGACCAATCAGCTCCTGGACAAGGATCGAATCGGCGGTCTGCTCGCCAATTGTGGAAATCGCCGTTTCGAGCTGTCTGTCCGCGAATGTGGCGGAGAATATCAAGGCGGCGGTCGCCGCGCCGATCAGGCAGATCACGGCCAGCGGCACTATCTTTCCAAGGCGAAAGGCGTTGAGGCTCATGTTCCATCCCGTGCACGACATGGACAGGTCCTTCCGGACAGCTTTCAAAAGCCACCGGGCGAACCGTCCGCGCGCGGCAGACCCGCGCGCACTCACCGGCGACGATGTCTCTAAAACAATTAATGATTGGCGAACGGCCCACGGAAAATCCTGCCTATTTCAGTCGCTTGGCCCTCCGTTCGCGACCAACCCGCCGGTTCATGAAGGCCGAGGCCGCAGGGTTCGCCACAAGAATGGAAAATATTCCCGGCATCTGCTCTTCGCGCCGATGGCCGAACCATCCAGACGACAGTATCCGCTCAGTCCGGTCCGTCCCGGCACATCGGCGATTGGGCCGCGATCGATCAACAGGAGGTAATGCTCACGGCTGTCGGTGGCTGCGCTCTGCGCACGGCGCGGCCTCGGCAACAGCTCCGGCGGCAGCGCAGAAGCCGATGGCGAACCTGCCTGCCGTACTTCGTGACGGTGGCCAGCCGATCGAGGGCGGGCAAAGGTCTGGTTGTCGATTTCTCAAATATATCTGCGCTCTGTGCTTTTCGCTTGTTGCCGAATTCTGACCTTGCAAGTATACCGTTGCGCCATTCCCTCCCGACAGCTTACCGAGTGAGGGAGATCGATCAACAGGAGGTCAAATGCGCGGCGTTCCTTTCATGTTTGTTGCAACTTCAGTACTCTTCGTCACCGTCGGCATGATCTGGGGGATCGTGATGTCAGCCTCCGGCGATCACACGCTGGCCCCCGCCCACGCCCATCTCAACCTGCTCGGTTGGGTGACGATGGCGCTCTTCGGCATCTACTACCATCTGGTGCCGGTCGCCGCCGGGCGGATGCTGGCGAAAATCCACTATGCGGTGGCGACGCTCGGCGTGATCATCATCGTGCCGGGAATCGTCATGGCCATGCAGCAGAACGGCGAGGCCCTGGCAAAGGCAGGATCCTTGCTGACCGTCGCGTCGATGCTGATCTTCCTGTTCACGGTCATCCGCGACCGCAAGCCCTGATTGGCGCGGGACCGAAAGCAGACAGCCGGCTGCGGGAAGCAGCCGGCTGCAGGACACAGACAGGATGGAGCCGAATTTCCGGCCCGGATCAGAAGTCTTCCCAGTTGTCCGCCGCCGCCGCGCTCGAACCGCCGCCGGCGAATGCGCGACTTACCTTGACGACCATGGAGCGGGCGGGCGAAGCCACCGGCCGATGGCTCTGCGCCACCGCGGCGACAGGACGACCCTGGCTGCCGGAAACACGGAAGCGCGACACCATGCCGGCCAGATTGGCCGATTCCTCGCCCAGCTTGTGGGTGGCAGCCGACATTTCCTCGACCATTGCAGCGTTGTGCTGGGTGACCTGGTCCATCTGGTTGATGGCGACGCTGACCTCCTGCAGGCCGAGCGACTGCTCGCGCGCCGCCGTGGCGATCTCGTTGATGTGCTCGTTGATCCTGAGCACGCGCTCCTCGATGTCCGACAGCGAGGTGCCGGTTTCCTGAACGTGCCTGACGCCGACCTTGACCTCCTCGCCGGACTTGTGGATCAGTCCCTTGATGTCCTTGGCCGCACTTGCCGCCCGCTGCGCCAGTTCGCGCACTTCCTGGGCGACCACGGCAAAGCCCCTGCCCGCCTCTCCGGCGCGCGCCGCCTCGACGCCGGCGTTGAGCGCCAGCAGGTTGGTCTGGAAGGCAATCTCGTCGATGACATTGATGATCTTGGAGATCTCGTTGGACGCGCTCTCGATGCGACCCATCGCCTGCACCGCGTTGCGGACCACCTCGCCCGACTGCTTGGTGCTCTGGGTGGCGCCGGCCACCATGGTGGTGGCCTCCTGGGCGCGGTCGGTCGAGTTCTTCACCGCGGCGGTGATCTGGTCGAGCGCCGCCGATGTCTCCTCGAGCGAAGCCGCCTGCTGTTCGGTGCGCCTCGACAGGTCGTCGGAGGCGCCGCGCAGTTCGTTGGTCGAGGCGTTGACGGAATCCGAGGAGCCGCGGACGTCGATCATCGTCGCCTGCAGGGTGGCGAGCGCCGAATTCACGTTGCCCTGCAACTCGCCGAGCGCGCCGCGGAATTCGCCGTTCATCGTGTCGGTGAGATTGCCCTGCGCCAGCTGCGCGATGACGCGCTGGGTCTCGGTGACGGCGGTGTCGATGCCGGCGACCAGCTCGTTGACGCTGGCCGCAAACAGGTTGAGGTCGGCGTTGTCATAGTCCTTGGTGATGCGGCTGGAGAAATCGCCCGCCGCCGCGGCATTGACGACCACGCCGATGCTGTCCTGCAGGTCGCTGCTCTTCTCGCGCAGCGCGAGTTCCTGGGCATTGAGCTTGCGGGTGTCGATGGCGTTCTGCCGGAAGACGGAGACGGCGGCAGCCATTTCGCCGATCTCGTCCTGGCGGCCCTCGTAGGGAACGACGACGTTGAGATTGCCGCTGACCAGTTCGCTCATCGTGCGGGTGACGTTCTGGATCGGGCCGCTCAACTGGCGGGTGGCGAAGAAGTAGGCGACCGCGATGCCGATCGAGAGACCGATGCCGGCGGTGGCGAGCACCAGAATCAGCATGGCCTGCTTGAACTGCGCTATGCTGGCCTTGATCGCGTCGAGATTGTCGCGGTCGGTCTGGACGACGCCGTCAATCTCGGCCTGGAAGGCCTTGCGGTTGGCACGGTTGTCCTCGTTGTTGCCCTGGGCGTTGGCTGCCTCGGGAGAAACTTCGGTGCCAAGCCGCGCAGTTTCGGCGCGGAACTTTCGGAACTCTCCGGCGCCGGCCACGACCTTCTCGAAAGCTGCCGCCTGGGAGGCGGGAACGAGCGGACGCCAACTGGCGAGCGTGCCGTCGATGGCGTCGAGGCTTTCGAGGACGCTGCTTGCAAATTTCGCAGCCTTCTCGGTCGAGGGCGATGCGTAGATGCCACGGGCATCCATCACGACGGCGGTGACCTGACGGTTGAGGTGCTCGCCGAGAAAGGCGCGCTCGGAGGCATTCTCATACTTGCGCAACTGTTCGCCGTAGCCGAACACCACGCCCAGGGCGATACCGGCGATCAGGACGGATACAGTCCCCATCACGCCAACGACCAGGAATATCTTTCCGCGAATTTTCATCTTGTCTTCCTTTGAAACCTGGGTCGGAGCCCGGCACTGCAGCAGACCTCGGGATCCCGCCGCTGCTCCTTGCTATTGCAGGGCTCACAGTCCGCGACGTCTCTGAGATGCCTCTTTTCTGGGCCACTATCATAAATAATTGATGAAAACCCCGCAGCTAAATCTCCTGCGAAGGCACCGATAACCCTTAACATCTGAGGGATAAAATGGCCCGCCTCGCTCTTTTTCTCGACGGCGGACGCAGCCCTGACGCCCGCGAGGGCCGATCGGCGGCGGTGATAGCGGGTTTCTCGCCTGGCCACCCTTGGGCTGGCGCTTGCTCCGCATTAGGTAGTAGGGCGCTAACTTTCGGCGATGATGCAGGGAATTTTCTCTTGACGGACACCAGCCTCGACCAACGCGCCGGCCTGCCGGACGATCTGAAGCTCCTGATCGACCGATATCCGAGGGAGACCTGGCAGGGGCACGACAATCTTGGCCAGATGGCGCGCTTCTGGCTGCAGCGTCATGCCATGTTCCGCGACATGGGCGGCACGCTGCTGGGTGCGGTCGACGACTGGCGCGAGCAGAAGCTGGACGCGACGCAGTTCGCGCAGTTCTTCGTGCCCAGGCTCAACTGGTTTCTGGGCGAACTGGAAGGCCATCACCAGATTGAGGATGTGCACTACTTTCCGGTGTTCCGGCGCGCCGAGTCCCGGCTCGGCCGCGGCTTCGACATTCTCGACAACGACCACCACATGATCCACGACGCGCTGGCCATGAATGCCGAGGCGGCCAACGGCTTCCTGAAGCGGCTTGCCGAGGGCGGCGACGCGCTCAAGCGCGCCGGCGACGCCTATGCCACGGAGAACGACCGGCTGGTGGCGATGCTGATGCGGCACCTCGATGACGAGGAGGACCTGATCATCCCGGTGATCCTTGACCGCGGCGAGGCCAATCTCGGCGTCTGATCCGCTCCGTGCGGCGCAATCCCGCGATGTCAGGACGTCCGTTCCCGGGTCAGCCCCGGTGCTCGGCCAGTCGTGCGGCGTAGCGCGCCATCTGGTCGACCTCCAGATTGACCCGGTCGCCCGCCTTGCGCTCGCCCCAGGTGGTGACGCCCAGCGAGTGGCGGATCAGCAGCACGTCGAAATCCGTGCCGTCGACCGCGTTGACGGTGAGCGAGGTGCCGTCGAGTGCCACCGAGCCTTTCGGCGGGATGAAACGCGCCAGATCCCTTGGCGCCCGCAGGGTGAAGCGGCGCGCCTCCCCCTCGTCGCGCACGGCGATGATCTCGGCCATGCCGTCGACATGACCCGAGACCAGATGGCCGCCGAGTTCGTCGCCGATCCGGAGCGAGCGTTCGAGATTGACCGGTGTCCCCTCCACCCATGTCCCGATGGTGGTCAGCCGCAGCGCCTCTTCCCAGGCCTCGACCTCGAACCATCTGGAATTGTCTCCGGCCGCCGGAAGCGCGGTGACGGTGAGACAGGGCCCGGAACAGGCGATCGAGGCGCCGATGGCGATGCCGGCCGGATCGTGGGAGGTCTCGATGCGCAGGCCCACGCCCTGGTCGAGCTTGGAGATCCGCGCGACGCGGCCGATGTCGGTGATGATGCCGGTGAACATTCAGCGCTGCCTTTCAAATTCATCCATGCGGTCGGGACCATACTGCATCGTGCGGACCGGCACGAAACCGTCCGGGAGCCGCGCCAGCGCGAACGGTGCGTCCACGCCGCGCTCGCCGACGGTCACCGCGCCAGTGAACAGGATCAGCCGGTCCACCAGATCCTCGTCGAGCAGCGACGTCGCCAGGACCGCGCCACCCTCGACCAGAACGGTCGAGGCGCCGCGGGCGGCGATGTCTTCCATCAACTCCGGCAGCGCCAGGCGGCCGTCGTGGCATTCTGCGGCAAGGAACTCGGCGCCGAGCGATGCCAGCGCGGCGCGCGCCGGGTCGTCCTGTTGCGCCGACGTGGCCAGCCACAACGGCACGCTTCGCGCCGATCGGGCGAGCTTCGAGGCGACAGGCAGGCGCAGCGTCCGGTCGAGCACCAGGCGGATGGGCGACCGGCCCTCGAGGCCCGGCAGCCGGCAGGTCAGTTCCGGATCGTCGGCCAGCGCCGTGCCGGAACCGATCATGATCACGTCGCTGACGGAGCGCAGCGAATGGACCTGGCGCCGGGCGATGTCGGCGGTGATCGGCACCTGACCCGCCCCCTCGGCGCCGATCATGCCGTCCGCCGAAACGGCCATCTTCAGAATCACATGCGGGCGGTTCTTCGTGCGCCGCGCGAGGTAGCCGGCGAGATCGGATGCGGCAGCCTCGGCAAGAACGCCTTCGCAGACCTCGATGCCTGCGGCGCGCAGGATGGCGTATCCCCTGCCGGACACGCGGTCGTCCGGATCGGTGCAGGCGGCGACCACGCGGGCGACCCCCGCCGTCACAAGCGCCTCCGCGCAGGGCGGCGTGCGGCCGTGATGGGCGCAGGGCTCGAGCGTGACAAAGGCGGTGGCGCCGCGGGCGCCCTCGCCCGCCTCGGCCAGCGCCTGGGTCTCGGCATGCGGTCGGCCGCCGATCGCGGTCACGCCGCGGCCGATGATCACCGGGCCGCCGTCGATCTCGCGCACGATCAGGGTCGCCACCGACGGATTGGAGCCGGTGCGGCCCTGGTGCCAGCGGGCCAGCCGGATGGCCGCTGCCATGAAACGCAGATCCGAGGCCGCAGCGGACATCGGCTCAGTCGTCCGAAACGACGGTGTCGCCGGCGATGCGGGCGGTCAGTTCGGCGATGGTGCGTTCGAAATCCTCGGGTCCGGAGAAATCCCGGTAAACCGAGGCATAGCGGACGAAGCCGACGTCATCGAGCGCCTTGAGCGCTTCCAGCACCAGCAGGCCGATCTCGTCGGTAGCGATCTCGGTCTCGCCCGAACTCTCCAGTCGCCGCACGATGCCGGAGACGGCGCGCTCGATGCGGTCGCGGTCGACCGGACGCTTGCGGAGCGCGATCTCGAAGGACTTGTTGAGCTTCTCGCGGTCGAACGGCACGCGGCGCCCCGTCTTCTTGAGCACCTGCAGGTCGCGCAGTTGCACCCGTTCAAAGGTGGTGAAGCGGCCGCCGCAATCCGGGCAGACGCGGCGGCGGCGGATCGCGGCGCCGTCCTCGGCCGGCCGCGAGTCCTTGACCTGGGAATCCTCCGAGCTGCAGAAGGGGCACCTCATTTGGTGTCACCTGCGCGGGAGTTCTTGTCGGCTTCGATTCGCATTGCGATTCCTCTTGTCACCCGGCCTGTATCGGTCACGTCGCGGATGTCTGAATACTCTTCCGGGAGCGTCACCGCAAATGCCTAGCAGCCTCTGGCCACGATAGGAAGGAACGTTGCCGCACCACCGGGCCGCCAGGCCAGCCAGGACTCCTCAGATCGCATTTCCTTTGCTGCCAGCCGGAAAGCAACGACGCGTGGGACGCGTCCGTGGAACCCCGCCGTCGTTGCCATGTGAGTCCCGCACATGGCAAGGGCTCCCGCAGGAGCCCTCTTATGCCGGAAATCCATCGATCCAGTGGGCCTTCCGGAGTGGCATCTATCTGCCACAGCGCAAAACGCTCGACAAGGGCTCCGCTATGTTCAGCAGCTCAAGCCCTTGTGAACACTGTGTATCCCTGCTTCACCCCAGATAAGGATAGAGCGGGAACCGGTCGGTCAGCGCCGTGACCTTTGCCTTGACGGCGGCCTCGACCGAGGCATTGCCCTCTTCCGAGTTGGCCACCTTGAGACCGTCGAGCACTTCGGCGATCAGGTTGCCGATCTCGGTGAATTCGGCCGCGCCGAAGCCGCGCGTCGTGCCGGCGGGCGTGCCCAGACGAATGCCCGAGGTGACGAAGGGCTTTTCCGGGTCGAAGGGAATGCCGTTCTTGTTGCAGGTGATGTTGGCGCGGCCGAGCGCGCCCTCGGCCTTCTTGCCGGTGGCGTTCTTGGGACGCAGGTCGACCAGCATCAGGTGGTTGTCGGTGCCGCCGGAGACGATGTCGAGGCCGGTGCCCTTGAGGCTTGCGGCGAGCGTCTTGGCGTTGTCGACGACGGCCTGGGCATAGGCCTTGAACTCGGGCTTGAGCGCCTCGCCGAAGGCCACCGCCTTGGCGGCGATGACATGCATCAGCGGACCGCCCTGCAGGCCGGGGAAGACGGCCGAGTTGATCTTCTTGGCCATCGCCTCGTCATTGGTCAGGATCATGCCGCCGCGCGGGCCGCGCAGCGACTTGTGCGTCGTCGTAGTGACCACATGGGCGTGCGGGATCGGCGACGGATGCACGCCACCGGCGACGAGGCCGGCGATATGGGCCATGTCGACCATCAGCCAGGCGCCGACGCTGTCGGCGATCTCGCGGAAGCGCTTCCAGTCCCAGATGCGCGAGTACGCAGTGCCACCGGCGAGGATAAGCTTCGGCTTTGTCTCATGCGCCTGCTTCTCGATGGCATCCATGTCGAGGAGGTTGTCGTCCTCGCGGACGCCGTAGGAGACGACGTTGAACCACTTGCCCGACATGTTGACGGGCGAGCCGTGGGTCAGGTGACCGCCGGAATTGAGATCGAGGCCCATGAAGGTGTCGCCCGGCTGCAGCAGCGCCAGGAACACGGCCTGGTTCATCTGGCTGCCGGAATTGGGCTGAACGTTGGCGAAGTTGCAGCCGAACAGCTGCTTGGCGCGCTCGATGGCCAGTTCTTCGGCGATGTCGACGAACTGGCAGCCGCCGTAATAGCGCTTGCCCGGATAGCCCTCGGCATATTTGTTGGTCATGATCGAGCCCTGGGCTTCGAGCACGGCGCGCGAGACGATGTTCTCCGACGCGATCAGTTCGATCTCGTGGCGCTGGCGGCCGAGTTCCTGGCCGATGGCGCCGAAAATGGCCGGGTCGCTGTCGGCGAGCGAGCGGTTGAAGAAGGCATCGGCGAAGCTGGCATCGGCCTTGGAAGCAGTGGACATGGACCAATTCCTTTTGATGAGGGCAGAATGTCCGGAACGGACAGGCGGATCAGGGGCGCGGTGGTGTCGGCGCTGTTTACCCGTCTCGCATGGCAAGGGCAATATCCGCCGTCCCAATTGCGTCACCTCGCGGCAGAATCGAAAAGGCCGCCCGTTGCGGGGCGGCCTTGTCAATGATCGGGCGGAAGGCGGCGCTTATTGCGGCGCGTCTTCGCCGGTTCCGATGTTGGTCTGCGCCATCTCGGTGGCGCTGTCACGCTGGTAGATGTCATCGCGGAACTGGACGACACCGTCTTCCGACGCCCAGGCCGTGAAATAGGTGAAGTAGACCGGCACTTCGACCGCCAGGGCCACCGGCATGTTGGTGCCGGCGGCAATCTGCGCCTCGATCGCCTGACGGCTCCAGCCCGGCGTGTCGCGCAACAGCCAGGTGATGAGATCGCGAACGTTCTGGACGCGCACGCAGCCCGAGGATTCAAACCGCATCAGCTTGTCGAACAGCGAGCGCTGCGGCGTGTCGTGCATGTAGACCGCATAGGGATTGTGGAAATTGATCTTGGTCGACGCCATGGCGTTGTTCTTGCCGGGATCCTGGCGGAACATCAGGTTGGGCGCCTTCTCGGCGTTCCAGTCGATCGATTCCGGCGAAACTTCGTTGCCCTGGCTGTCGATGAGCCGGATCGAGCTCTTCTCCAGATAGGTCGGATCCTTGCGCATCAGCGGCACGATGTCTTTTTCGATGATCGAGCGCGGCGAGGTCCAGTAGGGATTGAGAATCACCTCGTGGATCTTGGAATTGAGAATCGGGGTCTGGCGGTCGATCTTGCCGACAATGGCGGTGTGGCGCTGGACGACGCGGCCGTTTTCCACCGCCTCGATGGAGGCGGCCGGAATGTTGACCATCACGTAGCGGTCGCCGAGGAAGCCCGACATGGCGCGCAGTCGCACCACATTGGTTTCGAGCTGCGCCAGCCGTTCGTCGGCGGACACATTGAGCGGCTGATAGGTGTACTGGCCGATCACACCGTCCGGCGGCAGGCCGTGGCGCGACTGGAACTTCTTCACCGCGCCGTCGACATAGGAATCAAAGGCGTTGGAGATGCCGGCGGAGCGGTCGAGGTCGCCGGAGATGATCAGCCGCTGGCGCAGCAACTGCACTTCCGGCGCGCTGACGCCCATCTGCAGCTTGTTGCCGGCCGGAACCATGGGCCAGCCGCCATTGGCGACGATGCCCTGGTAGCGCTGGATGGCGCTTTCGACGAAGCTGATGGTTTCGGGGCTTGTGACCGGCACGCGGGTCGCGGTCTCGGCGACGGATCGCGAGCTCTTGGCGTCGAACTGGTCGTCCCAGTTGCCGCGCTGAGGCGCCGAGATGATGTCCATCAGGGTCGCCTGTGCCAGCGCCGTCGACGGCACTGCTGCAAGGCCGGCGGCCGTGGCGGCAGCGCCAAGAAAACGGCGGCGGGACAGGATCTGGTTCGGAGTCTTCGTCATCTGGACATTCACCGTGTGCTGGGTCATCGGGGATCGAATGGTCGATACCATGAGTACCATGATTGTGTGGGGACCGAAATCAATCCGGCCGATTCACTTTGTCGCAATGAGCAAGGCGCCCGGCAGCAATTGCCGACGACACGCCATCCCACGCAGTCCCCTGAACTTGGCGGGTCCCACAGCAATATGGCCAATTCAAGGTTCCTCCCCATTGTGGGACAGCAATCCTGACCAATTGGTTAGCGGCACGGCAAACGCAAGCAGCGGCGGGAAGCCCGCCGCTGTCTTTCCGACTGTCGCCGATCGGCGATCAGAGGCGATACATGATCTGGTCGTTCCAGAACCGGTCGAGGCGCTGCATGAGCTTGTTGAGCTGCTCGAACTCGTTGGTGCCGACGCCGCCGACCTTGGCGATGGAGGCGATGTGGCGGTCGTAGAGGGCGGCGACGGTTGCCGCGATCTCGGCGCCGTCGTCGGTCAGGCTGATGCGAACCGAGCGGCGGTCGACGCGGGAGCGCTGGTGGTTGATGAAGCCGAGATCAACCATCTTCTTGAGGTTGTAGGACACATTGGAGCCGAGATAGTAGCCCCGGGTGCGCAGTTCGCCGGCGGTCAGTTCGGAATTGCCGATGTTGAAGAGCAGCAGCGCCTGGACGGCGTTGATGTCGGAACGGCCCTTGCGGTCGAACTCGTCCTTGATGACATCGTGCAGCCGCTGATGCAGCCGTTCGACCAGCTGCAGGGATTCCAGATAGAGATCGCGAAGGGCATCGGACTCGTTGGCGGCCTCGATGGTGCGGGGTGCCGATGCGAATGCGGATTGTGCGTGTGCCATGTGTCTGCCTCACTGTTGTGGTGGCGGTTTATTTCCCCGCCTTGAGACAGAACCTAGCCAATACGCATAAAATTCTACTTAAAATGCAAGCTTAACAGGGTCTTACCGAAGCAGAGAGCTGCATCACAGTGAATCAGTTGTTACCGCCGTCGTGCGGCCGCGGTCACGGATGGCACGCGCCAGCCGCAATGCGGCGTAGGTCAGCGCGACCGTCAGGTGCATCCCGACGAGCATCTGCCGCTCGCCGTACCAGCCGGTCAGCCAGCCGTGCATCAGCACTTCGGCGCCGGCCGCCACCACCCAGATCACCGCCCCCCACGACACCTCCATCCACAGGCCGACGGCGGCCACCGGCATCAGCACAGCCAGCGCGACGCTCGGCACCTGCCAGTGCACCGCCACCAGGTCGAAGCGGCCGGCGCCGCCGTCGGCGTAACCGATTAGCAGGCTCCAGTAATGCAGTCCCGAAATGACGCAGCCGACAGCGACCAGCCGCATGAACAGCCGGAACCCGATGTCGAGCATGCCCATCTTGCGCAGGGGAATGGCGCCGACTTGCAATATGGCCAAGAGAATCTCCGATCACGCCGTTGAGCGCTTCTAGCCCAATTCGTTGGCCAGTTGAAGCATCCGCTGCCGCAGGCCGCCCTGCCCCGCCGACGGCCACCCGCGGCTGTGATCGCCCGCCGCCGCGCCGACCTCCGGGCGGTCACCGAGGCCGCGGCCGCCTGAGGCGCGGCCGGGCAGTCAGGGTGCGATGGAAAAGGGCATCGGCAGCACTGCTGTCTCGCCGGAATTCTCGTCGGTGAAGGTGTAGATCAGCTGGTAGTCCCCGGCCTCGGCGCCGTCGACATTCATGGTCAGGTTGATCATGATTTCCTGATTGCGCACGGCGCTGTCGAACTTGAAGCTGCCGAACTTCTTCTGGCCGCCCAGCACCTGGCCTGCGCTGTCGGTGATCTCGAAATCGACCGTGATGGCCGACTGGAAGCCGCGACCGCCCTCTTTCCAGCCGAGCCCGATGGGCTCGCAATAGAGCAGGATCGGCTGGCCGGGTTTGAAGCTGCCGGCGTGCTCGGTGTACATGCCGTAGCCTTCGGCAGGCTCGGTGACGAAAAACGCGGAGACCAGCGCGAAGGGCAGCGACCCGGTGAAATCGGCATAGGCAATGCGGGCTGCCTCGGCGGCTTGCTGCGTGTCGGTCGCCACGAGATCCTCGGCGACCGCGGCAGCATCCGCAAAGTCTCCGGCAATTGCAGGGGCGACGGAGAGAGAGAACGCGAACGCAAACAGGGCGGTGGCAAGGCGGGTCATGGCGGTGTCCTTGTTGAACAATGTCTCACCTGCCGTGCTGGTGTCGCCGATGTCAATCAACCCTTTGAAAACCGTGTCGACATTCACCGAGACCGCGCGGACGGCGCCCCCTCCGCATCGGCCATCTCAACGAGCTTGGCCACGGTATTCATGTTGCGCGCGGTGCCCGTTTTCGCCGCCGGAATGATGAGCTTCGACTGGCCCTGGCCCTGCGGGTAATGGACGTAGATCTCGCGCCGGCCGAGCCGCATGCGCTCGCCGCCGGCATGCCGGGCATGCTCCAGCGCGTCGGCAGGCGGGGCGGCATCGAGGAAAATGGCGACGCTGCGATTGCCGGGCGCCTCGGGGAACGGGTTGGCAGCGAGCACGTCGCGGATCTCGTCCGCGGAGCGGATGATGACGCCCAGCGGCTTGCCGGCATGACGCGCGAGCCTCGCCTCCAGCGCAGCCTTGATTTCCGCTTCCGGCAGTTGGCTGTCGAAGACCAGATTGCCGCTGGCGATATAGGTGCGGACATTCGCAAGTCCGAGCTCGCCGGCCATCGCCTTGAGTTCGGTCATCGGCAACTTGCCGGTGCCGCCGACATTGACGGCGCGCAGCAGCGCCACATAGCTTTGTATCGGCATGGGTCCTCCGGCGGTTGCTCCGGGCAGAGTGCGCATCCCGGCCCCGCCTGGCAAGACCCGCGCGTCCGGGTGACTTTACGGAGTGCGGGCGGCGGCCATGCGGCGCATCAGATCCGACGTCCCGGCGTCCGCAGGATAGAAGGCCTCGAGCGACAGTTCCGACAGCGTGATCTCGCTCGCCGTGCCGAACACGGTGGTCGTGGAGATGAAGGAGAGCACGCCGAGCGGCGTCCTGAGCTTCAGCGGCACGGCGATGGCCGGTGCGGCGCGCTCGCCGGCCGGTCCGCCGCGCCAGCCGCGCGGCGCCAGTTGTTCCATCTCGCCGATGAGCGCCCCGATTACCGGATCGCGCGTGAGCCGGAACTGGCGGCCGAGCCGCTCCATCAGATGGGCGCGCCACTCATCGAGATTGACAATCAGCGGCGCCAGACCGCGCGGATGCAGGCTGAGACGCATGATGTTGACGGGCGGGACGAGCAGATGGGTGTCAATGCCGGCAAGCAGCGGCGCCACGGCTTCATTGGCCGAAAGCATGGTCCAGTGACGGTCGACGGTGAGCGCCGGAAACGGCTCGTGCGCCTTGAGCACCTGCCCGATGGCGGCTCGCGCGCCCGCCAGCTCTGGCGAATCGAGGTCCCGCTCGACATAGGCGGGCGCGAAGCCCGCGCCCAGGAGCAGCGCATTGCGCTCGCGCAGCGGCACGTCGAGATGCTCGGCCAGATGCAGCACCATGTCGCGCGACGGACGGGCGCGGCCGCTCTCGATGAAGCTCAGGTGCTTCTGCGAGATCTCGGCCTCGCTGGCAAGCGCCAGCTGGCTCATGTGCCTGAGCTCGCGCCAGGAGCGCACGAGATGGCCTACGGAGGCGGATGTTTCCATGAGGGCAGTCTAGCCCCGCGCAGGGAGGCTGATCAATTACCCCGCAGGTTATCAGGGATGCGATTTTTTGCGGTTTCATTACCTCACGCGCCATCGCGTTCGTGCGAGCCCCGGGAGAAACTTGCCGGGTCCAACAAAGGAGTTTGACCATGCAGGACGCAAACCACATCGCAGCCGCCTATATCGCCCTCTGGAACGAGACCGACGCGCAAAATCGCCAGGCGCTCATGGAGCGGGACTGGACCCGCGACGCCAGCTACCGCGACCCGCTGATGGCGGGTTCCGGCCCCGCCGAAATCAGCGGCCTGGTGGCTGCCGTGCACGACCGCTTCCCCGGCTTCGTCTTCGGCCTTTCGGGAGCCGCCGACGGATTCGGTGATCAGGTCCGCTTCTCATGGGGACTCGGGCCGAAGGGCGCCGAGCCGCTCATCCGCGGAACGGACTTCGTCACGGTCCGCGACGGCCTGATCGCAACGGTGACCGGCTTTCTCGACCAGGTGCCGGACGCCGCGTGACCGGCGGCCGCCGCCATGAAAGCGGTGTGGCTGCGGCCGGGGCGGATGGTCCGCCCCGGCCGCACACTCATGCCGTCTGCGTGTGGGAGCCGAAATACAGGAACTCGCGGTCCATGCCGGCGATGTCGGCAGCGGCGAGCGAGAGCCTGGGGCTGTCGAGCAGCTTGAAGCTCTTCTGGCCCTTGACCCATTCGTCCGCCGTCTGCAGCGTCGAAAGCGTGTAGGTGGTGGTCTCGTTGAGGTAATGGGTCGGGATGACGACCTTCGGCTTGAGCCGCTCGACGATGGCGTTGCCCTGGTCGTAGGACAGGATGTGCTGGGAGCCGTCGACCGGCAGCGTGAGCACGTCGACCCGGCCGACGGAGTCCCAGAAGCCCGGACCCGGATCGGGGCGGTTGTCGCCCCAGATCAGGGTGCGCACGCCGCCGGTCTCGATCACATAGGTGACCATGTCCATGTGGCCGACATTGTCCGGCGGGCAGGCCTTGGCGCCGAATTCGGCGATCGCGTCGGTCCATTTGTACCAGCCGGGCGCCAGACAGGCGTGCTTGTCGGCGAAGCCGGTGATCTTGAGGTCGGCGAATTCGAAGCGGCCGACCATGCGGTCGAGCACCATGGTGGAGACCGGCCGGTCGATGGCGTCGTGATCGAAATGGGTGTGGGTCGACATGGTGATGTCGGCGAGCGTCTCGGGAAACTTGGACTTGAACCACAGGCCCCAGGCGCCCGACGGGTCGTCGCGCCAGGGATCGATCAGGACAGTGGCGCCGCCCGGCGAGGTGATCTTGAAGGCGCAATGGCCGTAGTGGTCGATCGTCACCCCGCCGTCGGCAAAACTCGCCGTCGCCTGCAGGTCGAGGACATGGTTGTTGTTGCCAGGCTGGGTCCAGTCCGTGGACTGCGCCGAAGCGCCGCGCGGATCGATGAGAAGCGCCGCGGTGCCGACGCCGGCGGCACCCGCCGCCATGAAGAACGACCGCCGCGACAGGCCGGGCGCCAGATCGTCTGTCCCACCCTTGAGGATGGTCGGCTTGAGATCGGATTTTTTCATTTGCTTGTTCCCCTTTCAGCGCCGCATCCGGTGCGGCTGACCGAATGCTAGGTCAAAAGGAACCGATCGCCGCTGCCAGAAGAATGCGGGGAAAATAGGGGGCAAATCCCCCTATCGAGCAGGCTCGTCCGGCTACTGGGCGAGCGAGGCCAGATGCCGGCGGAGGTTCTGGGCCCGGTCGTTGAGGCCGAGCTTGCGGCGGATGTTGTTGCGGTGGAAATCCACCGTGCTCTCGCCGCGCGACAGGGTGCGGGCGATCTCCTTGGTGGAGCGGCCCAGCAGCACCATCTGCACGATCTCCACCTCGGTCGGCGTCAGCCGGTCCAGCGTCTCGGCCATCGGCGTCGACAGCGCCCGGGTGATGGAACGCAGGCCGGTGTCGATGAGATCGATGTAGGAGGCCTGCGGCTCGCGGTCGGCCTCAAGCAGCCTGAGCTTGCTCACATGCGGCAGCACCAGCGTCTTGATGCGCGCCATGACGGCGGCTTCGGATTCGGCCTTGGCCTGCTCGATGTTGCGGATGAGCACCTTGAGCGCGGTGTTGGCCTCCTGCAACTCATTGGTCCGAGCGGCGACCTCGCGTTCGGTGTTCTCCAGCGCCTGCTTGAGCCGGGCCTCGGCGGACTTGCGGGTGTCGACCTCCATCAGCAGGGCGAGGTCGTCCTCGACGACGCGGGCAAATTCGCGCAGGCCCCTACGGAACATCAGCGCGCGGCGGTTGCGGCGGCGGTCGAGCACGCAGATGGTGCCGAAGATCTCGCCGTCGGGCCATTTCAGCGGCAGGCCGACATAGAAGCTCATCGCGTGCTCCATGTCCTCGTTGTCGGCCCAGCGCGGATCGCAGCCGGCGTCCTCGACGGTCAGCTCGCCATCCTGCTCCAGCACGCCAAAGCAATAGAGCTTCTCGTGCAGCCGGAATGTCCGTCCCGGCTCATAGGGATTGTCCTCGCCGTCGCTGGCGACGAAGACCGAGTGATCGCGCCCCAGCGTGTTCATGATCAGCGTCGCCGGCACATCGGCGAGTTCGGCAATCAGGTTGACGACGCGCTGCCACTTGTCGAGCGTGGCGGGGGTGATGGCGGGCTTGATCGGCGGCATCGGCGTGATCCTTCCGGCAACGGAGATCCTCCCAGGCGGCCAGAATGGCATGCGGGCCGTCCATGCCTAGTGCCAGATGCTGCCAGATTGTGTTGCCATCGCCTGCGCCGCATTGTCCCGACCGGCGGCAGGACCGCGCCGGCGACTTGACCGGTCGGGCGCGGCGGGCTCTAACGGCGCTGGCGGCGCAACCGGATTCCGGCGCCGGATTGACTGCAGGAGACTTCGACATGACCAGCGACATCGACGTGGATGCGATCACCGGCCACCGGCGCATGCGCCGCAACCGCAAGGCCGACTGGACACGGCGGCTGGTGCGCGAGACGCGATTGACCGTCGACGACCTGATCTGGCCGATCTTCCTGGTGCACGGCAGCGGCATCACCGAGCCGATCGAGGCCATGCCGGGCGTCAACCGGATGAGCGTCGACCGCGCCGTGGAGGGCGTCCGGCATGCGGCAGACCTCGGCATCCCGGCGATCGCCACCTTTCCCAATGTCGACATGAGCCTGCGCGACGAGACCGGATCGCACAGCCTCGCCGCCGACAACCTGATCAACGAGGCCACCCGCGCCTTCAAGCGGGCGGTGCCGGAGATCGGGATCATCACCGACGTGGCGCTCGACCCGTTCACCAGCCACGGCCATGACGGCATCCTGCGCGACGGCGAGATCGTCAACGACGAGACCGTGCGCCAGATCGCGCGCGCCGCCGTCATCCAGGCGGACGCCGGCGCCGACATCATCGCGCCGTCCGACATGATGGACGGCCGCATCGGCGCCATCCGCCAGGCGCTCGACGCATCCGGCCACCAGCATGTCGGCATCATGGCCTATGCCACCAAGTTCGCGTCGAGCTTCTACGGCCCCTACCGGGAGGCGATCGGCACGTCGGGCCTGCTCAAGGGCGACAAGCGGACCTATTACATCGACCCCTCCAACGCCACCGAGGCGTTGCGCGACGCCGGCCTCGATGTCGAGGAAGGCGCCGACATGCTGATGGTCAAGCCCGGCCTGCCCTATCTCGACATCTGCCGCGCGCTCAAGGACACCTACGGCCTGCCGACCTTCGCCTACCAGGTCTCGGGCGAATACTCGATGATCAAGGCGGCCGCCGCCAATGGCTGGATCGACGGCGAGAAGGTGATGCTGGAAACGCTCTTGGCCTTCAAGCGCGCCGGCTGCGACGGCATCCTGTCCTACTTCGCCATCGAGGCGGCAGAGCTGATCGCCAGGGGCCGCGGCTGAGAGCGGGAAACGCGCGGCAGTCACCCCACCCTGCGCTGCGCGCCATCCCCGGGACGGGGAGGGAAAACCCGCCTCGTGCACGTGCGAGTCCAGTTCCCGTTTGCGCAACCATTGATACCCCCACCCCTAACCCCTCCCCTCAGGCGGGAGGGGGACGAGGCAGCGCTGCAGCCGACTGACCGGCGATTCGCCTTGTTCAAGCTGGACCGGATGCCGCCACGCACGCGGAGCAAGCCTCCCTCCCCCTTGAGGGGAGGGATTGAGGGGTGGGGTACTTTGGCGGTCGCGATGGCGCTTTGGTTTCCTGATGACCCCGATCCGGGCCGGGCCTCGAACCACGAGGGGCCAGCGACGATCTCTCCCCACCCGGCGCTGCGCGCCACCCTCCCCGGGTCGGGGAGGGAAAACCGTTATCGCCCCTTGGATTTCGGGCGCTTCATGCCCACATGCTGATCGACGCCACGGAGAGCCAGAATGAGCCAGACCGACATCATCTACGACGACCGCACCTACGAAAACCCCGCGCTCTATGACGGCGTGCGCAGCAAACGCGTCTTCGCCTTCATCATCGACTATGCGCTGGTGCTGCTGTTGTGCATTCCGGTGTCGATCGTCATCTTCTTCGTCGGGCTGCTGACGCTGGGGCTCGGCTTCTTCCTCTACGGAATCCTGTTCCTGCTGGTGGCCATTCCCTATATCGGCTTCACGCTGGGCAGCGAAAGCCAGGCCACGCCCGGCATGCGCGCCATGGGCATAAGGCTCGAGCGCCTCGACGGCCGCCGCATCGACTTCGTCTTCGCCGTCGTCCACTCGGTGCTGTTCTGGGCCGCCAACGCCATCCTGACGCCGCTGATCCTGCTTGCCGCGCTGGTGCTCGACCGCAAGCAGACGCTGCACGACCGGCTGCTGGGGACGGTGGTGGTAAGGACGGATACTCTTTAGGCAGCGAAACCGCGACGACGGGTACACTTCGCGTTTCTGGCCGAAACTCTCCAGCCGTCATCGCGGACCTGATCCGCGATCCAGCCACCGCGCGTCCGCGCGGTGAGAGAAGCTTTCAAGGTCCTGCTGAACGAGAAATCAGAAAGGGTCTTTCTGGCATCCCATTCCCCATCCCTGCCCCATATCAGCCGCCCATGCCCGCTTCCCTGCCGCGGGTGGAATATTCCCCCTACTGCAATGCAGCATGGCGCGGTAGACTGCGCATCAACAGGGGACGGCGGCTTTCATGGGCGATTTTCATCTTTATGCGACCTACGCCATCATCGCGGCGACGGTGATTGCCTATGCCTCAGAGCGCTGGTCGATGGAGGGCGTGTCGCTGGCCGCCCTGTCCGCCGTGCTGGTCCTGTTCGGGCTGCTGCCCTATCGCCAGGCCGATGGCGCCCTTCTCTCCGCCGACGCGCTGCTGTCGGGCTTCTCCAACCCGGCACTGGCCACCGTGATCGCGCTGCTGATCGTTGGCCAGGGCCTGTTTGCCACCGACGCCATGGAGCGGCCGGCGCGGCTGATCGGCAGGATGGGCGGCAAGAGCCCCTGGCGGCCGGTGCTGCTGATCCTGATCGCATCGGGCTCGATATCGGCCTTTCTCAACAACACGCCGGTCGTGGTCATCTTCATCCCGATCCTGGTGGTGGTGGCCGCGCAGCGCGGCATCTCGCCTGGCAGGGTGTTCATCCCGCTTTCCTTCATCACCATTCTTGGCGGCATGACGACGCTGATCGGCTCCTCGACCAACCTGATCGCCGCCGGTGTCGCCCGCAAGATGGGCTACGAGATGGGTTTCTTCGATCTCACCGGGATGGGCGTGATGCTCGCGCTGGTGGGCGCGGTCTGGGTGCTCGCCGTGGTGCCGCGGATCCTCTCCGAGCGGGACACCGTCATGGAAGCCGAGCGGCGCACCGGGGCGCAGTTCATCGGCGAGATCACGCTGACCCCGGGACATCCGTTTGTCGGCATCGCCGCCAAATCGGGCATGTTTTCAGGTCTCGGCGAGCTGACGCCGCGCTTGCTGCACCGCCGCGACGTGCCGATCCTGCCGCCGTTCGAGGACCTGGTGCTGTCGGTGGGCGACACGCTGGTGGTCACCGGCACGCGACGGGCGTTCTCGCGGGCGCTGGCCAGCGGCTCGGCCAGCCACGATGCCGACGAGCCCGCGGCGGCCGAGGCGGGAGCGGGCACTTCCCCGACGGCCGCCGAGCTGCCGCCCGGCCCGGACTACCATCTCGTCGAGGCGGTGATCGCGCCGGGCTCGCGCTATGCCGGCCGCACGATCCAGCTTTCGGGGCTGCGGGCCCAGTTCGGGGTCTCGGTCTTCGGGGTGCAGCGCAAGAGCCGGATGGCGCGTTCGGCGCTGTCGGAGATCCGGCTCGAGCCCGGCGACACGCTGCTCATCGGCGGCCCGCTCGCCATCATCGAAGGCCTGCGCGGCAACCACGACCTGCTGCTGCTCGAGCATTCCGCCGAAGCCGTGCCGCAATCGCGCAAGGCCAGGATCGCCGCCGGCATCTTCATCGCCATCGTGCTCGCCTCCGCCTTTTCGATCATGCCCATCGTGGTGGCGGCCATCGCCGGCGCCGCGGCGATGCTGGCCACCGGCTGCCTGTCGATCCACCAGGCCACCCGCGCCTTCGACCGCCAGATCTTCCTGCTCATCGGCTCCTCGGTGGCGCTGGCGACCGCGATGGAATCGACCGGCGGGGCGGCGCTGATCGCCGAGGGCGCGGTCGGCGCGATGGCCGGCGCGCCGCCGGCGATGACACTGTCGGCTCTGTTCCTGGTCATCGCCATCCTCACCAACATCCTCTCCAACAACGCCACCGCGGTGCTCTTCGTCCCCATCGCCATAGGAATGGCGCGCGGCATGGGCGCGCCGGTGGAGCCGTTCGTGGCCGCCGTGATCTTCGCTGCCAACTGTTCCTTCGCCACGCCGATCGGCTATCAGACCAATCTGCTGGTCATGGGCCCCGGGCACTACCGATTTTCGGACTTTCTGAAGGCCGGAACACCGCTCGTCATCATCATCTGGTTGACGTTTTCTCTGCTTGCGCCATGGTATTACGGTATCTAGAGTCGCTTCGCGTCGAAGTTTCACCACGGGCCGCGCCAGCCAATGACAAGCCATTCCGTCAACTCACCGCAGTTCTTCCTGACCGCGCCCTCGCCGTGTCCCTATCTGGACGGGCAGAGCGAGCGCAAGGTGTTCACGCATCTGGTGGGCCAGAACGCAGCGGCGATGAACGACCTGCTGACCCAGGGGGGCTTCCGGCGCTCGCAGAACATAGCCTACAGGCCGGCCTGCGAGGGCTGCCGCGCCTGCGTCTCGGTGCGGATCCTCGCGGGCGAGTTCAGGCCGACCCGCAACATGCGCCGGGTGATGGCGCGCAATTCCGATCTGGTCGCCTCCGACTATGACGCCGAGCCCTCGAGCGAGCAGTTCGCGCTGTTCCGCTCCTATCTCGACAGCCGCCACCGCAGCGGCGGCATGGCCGACATGTCGGTGGTCGACTACGCGATGATGGTGGAGGACACCCATGTCAACACCAGGGTCATCGAGTACCGCAAGCGGGTGGAGGGCGACGGCATCCTGCAGCAGCCGGCCGGGCCGCTGATCGGCGTGGCGCTGACCGACATGATGAGCGACGGCCTGTCAATGGTCTATTCCTTCTTCGACACCAGCCTCGCCGACCGCTCGATGGGCACCTACATGATCCTTGACCACATCCGTCGGGCCCAGGCGCGCGGCCTGCCGCATGTCTATCTCGGATACTGGGTCGATGGCTCGCCGAAAATGGAATACAAGACCCGCTACCAGCCGCAGGAACATCTGATGGCGCAGGGCTGGCAGCGCTACAAACCCTGACCCGAAAGCGCCAGCTTCCTTCATGACCCACCTTTCCATCGACGCCGCCAGCCACCGCAAGGGGCAGCTGATCACCGCCTTCGGCGGGCTGATGCTGACCGCCGACATTCCGCTGATCCGGCTCTCGGAGGGCGACGCCTGGTCGGTGCTGGCGGTGCGCAGCGGGCTGACCTTCGTCACCGCGGTGATCGTCTGGCTGGCGATCCGGCTCATCACCGGACGCTCGATCCCGATCCTGCCGGGGCGCGCGGCCATCGCGGTGGTGACGTTCTACATCCTCGCCTCGATCAGCTTCATGCTGGCCGTGTTCGCGACGACGACGGCCAACCTGGTGTTCATCCTCGCCTTCACGCCGATGTTCGCCGCACTCCTGTCCTGGGTGACGCTGGGCGAGCGGCCGTCGACCGCCACCTTCATCGCCATGGCGGTGATGATCGCCGGCGTGGCGCTGATCGTCGCCGACGGGCTGGCGGCGGGGCATTTCCTGGGCGACCTGACCGCGCTCGCCTCGGCCTTCTGCCTCTCCTGCGCCATCACCGTCAGCCGGCGGTCGCGTGCCGACATGGGGTTCGCCCCGCTGTTCTCGGCGCTGGTGCCGGCCATCATTGGGCTGACGATGGCGGGCGGGCCGTCGCACATCGTCGTCGAGGCGCCCTGGTGGATCGTGCTCAACGGGCTGGTGGTGACCCCACTCGCCTTCTGGTGCCTGGCGACGGGCCCGAAATACATCTCCGGTCCGGAAGTGGCGATGTTCTATCTGCTCGAGACGATCTTCGCGCCGGTCTGGGTGTGGATGATCTTTGCCGAGGAGCCGAGCCGCAACGGGCTGATCGGCGGGCTGGTGATGATCGTCACGCTGATCGTGCACTCGCTCTGGCAGCTCGTCCACAACCGCCGCATGCTGCGCACGCTGGCGCCGCGGCATCCAGTCTGAACGGGCGGCCCTGCCGACGTCCGGTCAGCCGAGCGCGGAAAAGCGCTCGCCGAGACGGCGGATGGTGGCCACGTCGGCATTGGCGAAGGCGACGCGCAGATAGCGCTCCAGCCCGTTGCCGAAGAACGACCCCGGGATGGTGATCACGCCGGCGTCGCGCGCCAGCCGGTGGGCGGCGTCATGGGCGCTCAGATCCGCGAAGGGATGGCGGACGAAGGCGAAGTAGGCGCCGAGCGCCGAAATCTTCCAACCGGGCGCGGCCGCCATCACCATTGTCAGCGCCTCTGCGCGGGCGGCGATTTCAAGCGTGTTGTCGCGTCGCCAGTCGGCGAGCGCCGGAATCGCCTTCACCAGGGCCGCCTGCGGCGACCGCGGCGCGCAGATCTGCAGATTGTCCATCACCTTGGCGATCTGCCCGACCACCGCCTCGCCCGCCGTGATCGCGCCGACGCGATGGCCGGGGATGCAGAAGGATTTCGAGAAGCTGTAGAGACCGATGAGCGTCTCCTGCCAGCCGGGAACGGCAAACAGGCCGTGCGGGGACCCCGCCTCGAGCGGCAGGAAGTCGCGATAGGTCTCGTCGACGATCAACCAGATGCCACGCCGTCGGCAAAGCTCGAACAGCTCGCGCAGGAGGCCGGACGGATAGGTGGCGCCGGTCGGGTTGTTGGGCGTGACCACCGCCAGAGCACGCACGCGCTCGCCGATCATCGCCTCGACCGCCTCGGGCGCAGGCAGGAAGCCGTCCTCGGCCCGGCAGTCGACATAACCGACCCTGACGCCGGACATCGCCAGCGTGGTCTCGTGGTTGAAATAGCACGGATTGGTGAGCAGCACCGTGTCTCCGGGACCGGCCACCGCCATCATCGCGGCCATGAAGGCCTGGTTGCAGCCCGCAGTGATGTGGATGTTCGCCGCCCCGAGCGCCGCGCCGTAGGCCGCGCCCGTCCAATCGGCATAGGCGGCGCGGAGCTCGGCCTCGCCCTCGATGTCGCCGTAGCCCGCCATCGACGCCGACCCTGCCGCCTCGCCCAGCCAGGCGAGCATGTCGGGATGGGGCGGATAGCCGGGGACCGCCTGGGACAGGTCGATGACCGGACCGAACGAGCCGTCATATTCCCGCTTCCAGGCCTGCACCTCAGGGATCGGCGGGGCGGCAAGGGTCTCGACAAGCGGATTGAAACGGGCGGTCGGCATGGGGCGCTTTCTCGGCTCAGGGTCATCGGGCAGTCGGACGGCGGCGACGCAGCGACGGTCAGTCGGGGTCCTCCCCAGCCGCCTCCGGTTCGCTCGATCGCGCGCCCTGCGCCTGCTGCGCCCTCCGGATGGTCCGGCGGGCGGCAATCAGCGGCTCGGCCCGGGCGTCGTCCTCCTCGAGGGCCGAAAACAGCCAGTCGATGAAGGCGTCGACCACCGGAGTGGAGCGCAGATCGTTGCTGCAGGCGACATAGAAGGCGTCGACGGCGGGAACGGCAAGCTTGAACGGCACGATCACCTGTCCCTTGGTCAACAGGCTCGCCGCTGTCAAGGTGTCTCCAAGCGCAATGCCGTGGCCGAGCAGCGCCGCCTCGATGGAGAGGCGCGCGTCGGAGAAGTGGTGCTGCGGGCCTGAGGCCACGCCGCGGACATCGGCGGCGGTCAGCCAGATGTGCCATTCGTGGCCGTCGTCGCCATGCAGGATGGTGTGCTCGGCCAGGTCGCGCGCGGTGCGGATGGGGCGGTTGTTGATCAGCGACGGACTGGCGATGGGGAACAGGTCGAGATGCGACCAGAGTTTCAGCCAGCAGTCGGTCCAGCTGCCGTCGCCGTAGAGGATGGCGATGTCGACATCGGGCGAATGGATCAGCTCCGGGTCGTTGGCGGCGCTGAGCGTCAGCCGGATTTCCGGATAGCGCGCGGTGAAACTTGCAAGCCGCGGCATCAGCCACAGCGACAGCAGCGCGGAGACGCAGGAGATCGACAGCGATCCCGACTTCGCCGGCCGCCGCATGCGCGCGGTGGCGGCGGCGATCTCCTCGAACGCCGATGTCACCGAGGGTAACAGGTCGGCGCCATGTTCGGTCAATGTCAGCCGCTGCCCGGAGCGGTGAAAAAGCTTGACCTGCAGCGAGGCCTCTAGCGCCTTGATCTGGTGGCTGATGGCGCCGTGGGTGACGAACAACTCCTTTGCAGCCTTGGTCAGCGAGCGATTGCGCGCGGTCGCCTCGAAGGCGCGCAGCGGATTGAGCGGGGGCAGGCGCTGGGTCATCGGCGGCTCTCCTGATGTGAGAATAACTCACACAATTGCCGCTAACAATATCAATTGCTTTCCATTCGCCGCTTTGCAACATTTTCGTCACAGGCGCGGCAAGTGAGGCGCGCGACGGCAGCATGCGAGGACAACCATGGCCTGGGACAAGACGAAGCTCGATGACCTCAAGGGCAAGTATGGCGAAAGCCACGGCGGCGAACTGTTCAACCCGCAGTTCCGGCGCGTCGCCGACAAGATCTTCACCGAGAGCGGCACGCGGCTGGCGCCCTATTCCGGCATTCCGACCTTCCTCACCGCACCCTATCGCGAGATCGACAACGAGACCCCGGATTTCGGTGACCTGCAGGTGGCCATCGTCGGCATGCCGATGGATCTGGGCGTGACCAACCGCAACGGTTCCCGCTTCGGCCCCCGGGCGCTGAGAACCATCGAGCGCATCGGCCCCTACAATCACGTGCTCGACTGCGCCCCGGTGCACGAGCTGCGCGTCGCCGACATCGGCGATGTCAGCTTTCGCAGCCGCTACCGGCTCGAGATGAGCCACGAGGACATCGAGCGCCGCGTCAGCCAGATCGTCGAGGCCGGCGTGCTGCCGCTGTCGGTGGGCGGCGACCATTCGATCACGCATCCGATCCTGAAAGCTGTGGGCAAGAAGCGTCCCGTGGGCATGATCCACATCGACGCCCATTGCGACACCGGCGGCGCCTTCGACATGACCAAGTTCCACCATGGCGGCCCGTTCCGCAATGCGGTGCTCGACGGCGTGCTCGATCCGACGCGCACGATCCAGATCGGCATAAGGGGTCCGGCCGAATATCTGTGGGAGTTCAGCTACGAATCGGGCATGACCGTGATCCATGCCGAGGAGGTCACCGGCATGGGGATCCCGGCGATCATCGAGCGCGCCAAAGAGATCATCGGCGACGGCCCGACCTACCTGTCCTTCGACATCGACAGCCTCGACCCGTCGTTTGCGCCGGGAACCGGCACGCCGGAAATCGGCGGGCTGACGACGCGCGAGGTGCTGGAACTGATCCGCGGGCTCAAGGGCATGAACATCGTCGGCGGCGACGTGGTCGAAGTGGCGCCGCAATACGATGCCACCACCAACACGGCGCATGCCGGCGCGCAGGTGCTCTTCGAGATCCTGAGCCTGATGGTCTTCAGCCCGGCGATCACCGGCGCGCAGGCCTGAAAAGCCAACGAATTGGCCATTGAACGGAATGCAATGAGCAACGGCAGACGCCGGATAAATGAATCATTCCCGAGGGATACACAATGAACCTGCAGAACAGCCTGAAATCCTCCATTGCCGCGCTCGCCCTCATCGGCGCCGGCTTCGCCTTCACGGCTCCCGCCAGCGCCGACGCCGTCGCCGACATCCAGAAAGCCGGCGTGCTCAATGTCGGCGTCTTCGCCGACTTCCCGCCATTCTCGTCGGCCAGCTCCGACATGAGCCTGAAGGGCTACGACATGGACGTGGCGCAGGCGATCGCCGACACGCTCAAGGTCAAGCTGGTGCCGGTCGCCGTCACCGGCCAGAACCGCATTCCCTATCTCAACGACCATCGCGTCGACCTCTTGATGAGCGTCGGCTACTCCGACGAGCGGGCCCAGGTCATCGACTATGCCGCCGCCTACGCGCCCTACTACATCGCCGTCATCGGACCTGCCGCCACCGAGGTGAAGGATGCCGCCGGTCTCGCCGGCAAGTCGATCGCCGTCAACAAGGGCACGCTGGAAGACACCTCGCTCACCGAGGCCGCCCCCGAAGGCACCGACATCAAGCGCTTCGACAACTACAATTCGGTCATCCAGGCCTTCATCTCCGGCCAGACCGACCTGATGGTGGTGGGCAACGATGTCGGCGCCCAGGTGCTGGCCAAGCAGGAAGCGATGAAGCCGGAGCAGAAGTTCCAGCTCCTGAGCTCGCCCTCGCACATCGCGCTCAACAAGGGCGAGGACGCGCTGAAGGCCGCCATCAACGACACTGTCGCCAGGATGGTCGAGGACGGCAGCCTCAACGCCTCCTCGCAGGAATGGCTGAAGGTCGAGCTGAACCCGGACAACCTCAAGGACTGATCATTGTCCTATAGCCTGGATTTCGGCTGGCTTTACGACGCGCTCTGGGCAATCGCCCGGGGCGCGTCGATGACCGTTCTGCTGATCGCGGTCACCACCGTGTTCGGCACCCTGATCAGCATCGTGCTGGCCGCCGGGCGGCGCAGCAAGATCCCGCTGCTGCGCCAGGCGATCACCGCCTATGTCGAGCTGATCCGCAACACACCGTTCCTGGTGCAGCTGTTCTTCATCTATTTCGGACTCCCAAGCCTCGGGATCAGGCTTGATCCGATCGCCGCGGCAATTCTCGCCATGACGCTCAACATGGCGGCCTACACGACCGAGATCGTCGGCGCCGGCCTCGACGCCGTGCCCACAGGCCAGAAGGAAGCGGCGCTGGCGCTCGGCCTGCGGCCAAGGCAGGTGTTCGTCAAGATCGTGCTGCCGCAGGCGCTTCAGATCATCTTTCCGGCGCTGACCAGCCAGGTCGTCATCATGATGCTCGAATCCGCCGTCGTCTCGCAGATCTCGGTGAGCGAACTCACCTATGAGGGCGACATGCTGCAGGCCCGCACCTTCCGCGCCTTCGAGACCTACTTCATCATCACGCTGGTCTATCTCGCCCTGTCGATCGGGCTCAGGCGATTGCTGGTCGGCGTCGGCCGCGCCACCTTGCCGGCGGGCGTGTCATGATCGAGTTCACCTTCTGGGACATCGTCCGCAACCTGCTGTTTGCCACCCGCTGGACGGTGGCGCTGTCGCTGGCGGCCTTCGTCGGCGGCACGATCGTCGGCGTCGTCATCCTGATCCTGCGCATCTCCACGCATGACTGGGCACGGCGCTTCGGCAAGGGCTACATCGCGCTGTTCCAGGGCACGCCGCTCCTGATGCAGCTGTTCCTGATCTTCTTCGGCATGCCGATGCTCGGCTTCCGCATCGAGCCGTGGACGGCCGCCGTGTTGTGCCTGACCTTCTATGCCAGCGCCTATCTGGCCGAAATCTGGCGCAGCGGCGTCGAGGCGCTGCCCGCCGGCCAGTGGGACGCCGGCCGGAGCCTCGGGCTGCACCGGGTGCAGGAATTGAGGCTCATCATCCTGCCGCAGGCGTTCTCGATCACGCGGGCGCCGATCGTCGGCTTTCTCGTGCAGCTCATCAAGGCGACCGCGCTCACCTCGATCATCGGCTTCGACGAGCTGCTCAGAACCTCCAACGCCATCAACAACGCCACCTTCGAGCCCTTCAAGGTCTACGGGCTGGTGGCGGTGATCTTTTTCGTGCTCTGCTTTCCGCTGACGCAATATGCGCGCATGCTGGAGGCCAGACAAACCGCTCATTGAGGCAAAGACCTCAGGGCACCCATGGGAACCCGGTCAGGAACCGGAAACAAAGGAGAAGACCATGCGAAAGACATTCAACCCTTCCATCAGCCGTCGGACGGTGCTCGGCGGAACGGCGGCGGCCATCGGCGTGCTGGCGATGCCGTCCATCCTGAGGGCCCAGGACCGCTCGCTGAAGGTCGGCGTCTATGGCGGCTACTTCAAGGATTCGTTCGACAAGAACATCTTCCCCGACTTCACCGCCGCCAGCGGCATCGCGGTGGAATCGATTGCCGAACCCACCGGCGAAGCCTGGCTGGTGCAGCTCGAACAGGCGGCCAAGGCCGGCGTGGCGCCCGCCGATGTCTCGATGATGTCGCAGGTCGCCATGCTCAAGGGCCAGTCCACCGACCTGTGGGCGCCGATCGACACGGCGAAGATCAAGAACTACGACAATCTGCTCGAGCGGTTCGTCAACAAATATCCGGACGGCCGGGTCGCCGGCATCGGCGCCGTTGCCTGGTACATCACGCTGGTGACCAACACCGACACCTATCCCGAGGCGCCTGACAGCTGGGCTGCGCTCTGGGACCCGGCCAATGCCGACAAGCTCGGACTGCTGGCGCTGGTGTCGAACTCGTTCCTGCTGGAAGTGACCGCCAAGACCTACATGGGCGGCACAAATGCGCTCGACACCGAAGAGGGCCTCAACAAGGCCTTCGAGAAGCTCGCCGAGGTCAAGCCCAATGTCCGGCTGTGGTACCGCGACGAGGCACAGTTCGAGCAGGCGCTGAAGTCGGGGGAAATCCCGATGGGCCAGTACTATCACGACGTCACCGGACTTGCCGCCGCCGACGGCCATCCGGTCCGCTCGACCTTCCCCAAGGAAGGCGGCATCCAGGATTCGGGCTGCTGGGCGCTGTCGCGCGCCTCCGAAAAGGTCGAGGAGGCGCATGTGTTCATCGACTACATGAGCCAGCCGGAAATCCAGTCGACGCTGTCGCGCAAGGTCGGCACCGCGCCGACGCTGAAGCGCGAGCTGCTCGACCTGACGCCGGAAGAGTTCGCCAGCGTGTCGTCGGACATCGAGCCGATCATCCCGCGCTACGACCTCTACCAGACCAAGTCGGACTGGCTGAACCAGAAATGGACCGAGCTGATCGTCGGCTGAGATCCGGTTGCGTCCCCGCGCGGGACGTGATTGCGTGAAACGGGAGGGGCCAGCCCGCCGCCCCTCCCCGCCCCCGGTCCGCGGGGGAACGACAATGGGGACATGATGTCTGGATTGACGCTCGATACCGTCCGCAAGGATTTCGGCCACTTCACAGCGGTCAACGACGTGCGGCTCAGCGTGCCGCACGGCACCTTCGTGTGCATGCTCGGCCCGTCGGGCTGCGGAAAGACCACGCTCCTGAGGATGATCGCCGGACTCGACCTGCCGACGTCGGGCGCGATCCTGCTCGACGGCGAGGACATCACCAAGGTCCCGACCCACAAGCGCAATCTCGGCATGGTGTTCCAGTCGCTGGCGCTGTTTCCGCATCTGACGGTGGGCGAGAACATCGCCTATCCGCTCAGGATCCGCGGCGCGCCGCGCGAGGAGCAGAAAAAACGCGTCGACGAGCTGCTCGCGATGATCCATCTCTCCGGTTATGCCGACCGCCCGGTGGCCAAGCTCTCGGGCGGCCAGCGGCAGCGGGTGGCGATCGCACGGGCCCTCACCCGTTCGCCAAAACTGTTCCTGCTCGACGAGCCGCTGTCGGCGCTCGACGCCAAGCTGCGCGAGGCCATGCAGGTGGAGCTGAGGCAGCTGCAGCAGCAGCTCGGCATCACCACCATCGTGGTCACCCACGACCAGCGCGAGGCCATGACCATGGCCGACACCGTGGTGGTGATGAACAAGGGCGAGATCCGCCAGGCGGCAAGCCCGATGGAGATCTACCGGAGGCCGGCCGACACCTTCGTCGCGGACTTCATCGGCTCGACCAATCTCATCGACATGGACACCGACGGCGCCGGCCGCGCCGTGGCGCTGGGCCAGGCAATTCCAGGGCTCAAGGCGCCGGGCGGCGGCAAGGCGGTCATCTCGGTCCGACCCGAGGACGTGCAACTGACCGCACCGGGCAGCGAGGGCGCCATCGCCGGCACCGTGACCTTCGTGCGCGATCTCGGCGGCACCATCGAGACCTTCGTCGATTGCGCCGGCAAACAGATCATCGCCGTCTCCACGCCCCGCGCGCGGCCGGACGTCGCCGTCGGCCAGCCCGTCGGCGTGGTGCTCGATCCCTCCGTCTGCGTGGTGCTGGCCCGATGAGACGCGAGAAGCCCGCGACCCTCGCCGACTACGCGCCGCTGGCATTCCCGGCGATCATGCTGAGCGTCTTCTTCGTCATCCCGTTCGGCACGATGATCGCGGTGAGCTTCTTCCAGCGGCAGCAGGGCGGTTTCTACACGCCGGCTTTCGTCTTCGACAATTACGAGCGGTTCCTGTCGCTGTTCTTCGCCCATGTGCTCGGCTTCTCGCTGATGCTCGCCGTCATGGTCGCCGTCTGCTGCGTCGCAATCGGCGTGCCGTTCACCTACATGCTGACCCGGATGTCGCGACGGGCGCAGATCGCCTGGATGGTGGCGCTGCTGTCGGTGCTGTCGCTGTCGGAGGTGATCATCGGCTTTGCCTGGTCGACGCTCCTGTCGCGCACCGCCGGGATCACCAATCTGCTGGTCGCCATCGGGCTGATGGAGAAGGCCGTGGCGCTGTCGCCGGGCTTTCCGGCGGTGCTGACCGCCATGGTCTACCAGGCCCTGCCCTACACGATCCTGGTGCTCTACCCCGCTTTGGTGCGGCTCGACCCGACGCTGACGGAGGCCGCGCGCACCTTGGGCGCCTCGCCGCTGAAAGCCTTCTTCACCGTGGTGTTGCCGGCGCTCAGGACCACCATCCTCGCCACACTGATCATGGTGTTCATCTTCGCGCTCGGCTCCTACCTGCTGCCGCAGATCCTCGGCCGGCCGCAGCACTGGACACTGTCGGTGCTGATCACCGACCAGGCGATCTACCAGTCCAACATGCCGTTCGCGGCCGCCATGGCGGTGTTCCTGGTGCTGGTGACGCTCGGCATGGTGACGCTGACATTGTTTGCCGGGCGCAAGCGGGAGGCCGCAATATGAACGCGTTCCTGCGACGGTTCTATTTCGTGCTCGTCGGGCTGTTCCTGTCGGCCCCGCTGATCGTCGTCGCGGGCGTGTCGGTCAACGAAAAGCAGACGCTGGCCTTCCCGCCGCAGGGTTTTTCGCTGTCCTGGTATGCCGACATCTTCACGGACGCCGGCTGGCGCGACGCGCTCCTGGCCTCGCTGGTGCTGGCGATCCTGTCGGCGGCGCTCGCCGTCTCCATCGCCCTGCCGCTCGCCTGGTTCCTGTGGCGGCGGATCGCGCCCTGGGCCAACATCTTCCAGCTGCTCGGCATCGCGCCGTTCACGCTGCCGCCGGTGATCACGGCGCTCGGGCTCCTGACCTTCTGGGCCACCACCGGATTCTACGGCCAGCCCTGGACGGCGGTGATCAGCCACGCGATCTTCTTCGTCACCCTGCCCCTGGTCACGCTGTCGCTCGGCTTTTCCGCCATCGACCGCTCGCTGGTGGAGGCCGCGGCCACCATGGGGGCGGACGACCGCACCATCTTCCGCACCGTGGTGCTGCCGCTGATCACGCCCTATCTGGTGTCGGGCTACGCGTTTGCCTTCGTCCTGTCGCTCAACGAATATATCGTCGCCTACATGACCGTGGGCTTCACCATGGAAACGCTGCCGATCAAGATCTTCAACGCGCTTCGATACGGCTACACGCCGACGATGGCCTCTGTTACGGTGCTGTTCGTGATGCTCGCCGCGGTCATCTACTCACTGATCGCGCGCTACGGCGACCTGCTCAAGCTGCTGGGCGCCAATTCCGAGGAGAAGGCATGATCCGCATTGCCGCATTGCAGATGCAGACGGCCGGCGCCGACACCGAGGCCAATCTCGAGCGCATCGAGCAGGCCGCGCGCGAGGCGGCGCAATCCCGCGCGACGCTGCTGATCACGCCCGAACTGGGCGTCACCAGCTATGGCGGCGGCAAGGACATTCTCGATCTCGCCGAGGCCGTCGACGGACCGCTGGTGGCGCGGCTGACCGATATCGCCCGCCGGACCGGCGTCGCCATCGTCGCGGGCTTTGCCGAGAAGGCCGACGGCGCCGTCTACAATGCCGCCGTCTACACCGACGGCAAGGGCACGCCCTCGGTCTACCGCAAATCGCATCTCTACGGCGACTACGAGCGCGACCTGTTTTCCCCGGAACGACCCTCCACCTGCCTGTTCGTGCATGCCGGCATGACGCTCGGAATGCTGATCTGCTACGACGTCGAATTCCCCGAAAACGTGCGCCGGCTGGCGCTCGCCGGCGCCGAGATGATCCTGGTGCCGACGGCAACGCCGATGGGCGCCTCAGGCAGCTTCATCGCCGAGAAGATGATCCCGGTGCGGGCCTTCGAGAACCAGGTCTTCATCGCCTATATCAACAATTGCGGCCATGACGACCGCTTCGTCTATGCCGGCCAGTCGATCATCGCCGCCCCCGACGGCGGCGCGCTGGCGCAGGCGGGGCTCACAGAGATGCAGCTCGTCGCCGAAATCAACCCGCCCGCCTATGCGCGGTCCCGGCGCGAGAACAGCTATCTGGAAGATCTAGGGACAGACTGAGCCGCGGCCGAGCACCCGTCGCCGGGCTCAGAAGCGCCACCAGCGACGCCGGCGCAGATGGCTGCGCCGGTTGGCGCCGAGACTCCCGATCAAGGCGGCCAGCAGGGTCGGGTCGAGCCCGGACCGACGCTCCTCCACCGCGCGCAGGATTTCATCGGTCCAGCTGAGGTTCCAGGGCTTGAGGAGCAGCTCGATCATGAGATCGGTGTCGCTCTGCAGCGCCCGGCGCTGCGGCGTCCAGTCCCGCGATCCGATGCGGTCGGACTCCGCGGGAATCCAGCCCGACGCATTGGCGCCGTGAAGCCGGTGGCTGAGCAGGATCTCGTCGCAATAGCGGCGCTGCCGGAAGGCGGATGCGAACAGCGCGATCCAGACATCGTGGCTCACGCCGCTGTCGTCTTCCGGCCATCCCCATCGCCGAATGAAGTCGGCCTTGACCGCCATGGCGCAGCCATTCAGGCAAACCGCGCGCGAAAAGCCGGTGCCGCGAAGATGGTCAAAGAAAGACGGGAACGAGGGTCCGGACTCATCGCTGGAAAAGACCGACATGTCGTGGGTAATCACCCCCTCCGGACTCGCGGCGGCGATTTCAGCCATTCTCGCGATCTTGCCCGGAAGCCAGATGTCGTCCTGATCGCAGAAGAACAGCAGCTCTCCGCGGCAACGCCCGGCGGTGGCAATGAAGTTTCTGGAATAGCCCAGCGTTACGGGGTTGCTGGTGATCTCGACCGGGAAAGGCGCCCGACGGGCGAAGTCATGCAGCACGGCGAGGGTTGAATCGCTCGAGGCGTCGTCGCCGACCACCAGTTCGTCCGGCAATCGCGTCTGGGCGGCGAGGCTGTCGAGCTGCTTGGCGAGATGCCTCTCGCCGTTGAAGGTCGCCAGCGCCACCGACACCAAAGGCCGTGGTGAAGCCGGCGCCATTACAAGCGCCTCCACCGTTTCGATCGTCTCCACCACTTCCGAAGCCTGCCCATCAGTGTCTTGCGCGGCGCGGGCGGCGCTTCCCAGTTGGCAACGTTGGGCTTGACCGGATGATAGAGCAGATCGGCAACCTCGAAATCCCGCGGCCGCTCGATGAAGTAGCGCTTGCGGATCGGACGCCAGACGAAGGTGCCCGACGGCAGCGAACCGTCCCTCGGCATGCTGCGGTAGTTCCTCCCGCGCCGGTGCTCGGGGCAGAGCGGTCCGCTTCCACCGATGTCTTCGACCGAGAGTCCCGCGGCGAGTGCCGCGGTCGGAAGCGTGAACTCGTAATGCCCCGACCAGGCGGGATCCTCCATGCTGCGCCTGTATTCGTGCGCGAACCGCCGCGACACGCGCATCAACGGGTGGAATCCGCGATACAGCTGCTCGGGAGGCACCTCGGCGGGCACCAGTGCCGTCGACCACCAGAACCAGTCCTCGCAGTCGCTGCGCGGATCGAGCGTCGTGGTCAGGAGATCAGCGCCTGAGGTCTGGAACTGCCGGAAGAACGTCGCCCAGTCACCCGAGAAGTCCACGTCGTATTCGATGAGCCAGACGAAATCGCTGTCGGTGGCCAGCAGAAAGGGCCAGATCAGCGAATCCAGGAGGCCGCCATGGATGGTCCCGGCCTCGCGCATGCGCTCATGACGGACAGACAGCACGGACGCGGCGGGTTCGCCGACAAGGGTCTCGCAGCGCATGTCGCCATCACCATGGTCGCGGACCAGATGCCAGCGCACCACGCCTTCGGTCTCGCGAAC
This sequence comes from Hoeflea marina, assembly GCF_003182275.1. Taxonomy (GTDB): domain Bacteria; phylum Pseudomonadota; class Alphaproteobacteria; order Rhizobiales; family Rhizobiaceae; genus Hoeflea; species Hoeflea marina. Next base: position 68,066 of record NZ_QGTR01000001.1, on the reverse strand, counting down.
AAGCCGGTCGAAATGCCGTGCAATTCTGTCGGACCAGACATGGGTCAAAAACAGGCCGGTCTGCTCCACGCGACAATCTCCGAGCACGGGTATATGAGATTTCACACCTATGCGCGATGCGGCCGGCGCGCAACCCGGTTCAGCGCCCGACGCACATCGCCAATTCGGATTGACCCGATGTGCGTCAGTTCCTTGCAGGCATGCATGTCGTGATCCGGAAACCGTTGCCCGATTTCGGGAGACATGCATTGGGCGGCCGATGCCGCCCGTTCCAGCCGATCAGATCGGCACGGATCAGGAGAACTTGCCCGAGCGCGGAAAGCCCTTGGGCACGACGCGGCCGGCCTGGGCGCGATCGGCGATCCACTCGACGAGTTCGGCCTGGCTGCGGGCATGGCTGCGGCCGGCGCTGTCTTCCCATTTCAGCCCGTCGGCCATGGCAAAGCAGCGCACGTCGGCAACGCCGCCATCCTTGTAGCGCTGCATGCGCACACCCTTGCCGCGGCTCATTTCCGGCAGCTGGGCGAGCGGGAAGATCAGCATCTTGCGGTTCTGGCCGATGATGGCGACATGGTCGCCGCTGACCGGCACGCAGAGCCGCATCTCGTCGGGAAGGCCGACATTCATGATCTGCTTGCCCTTGCGGGTGTTGGCGACCAGTTCGGGTTCGGCCGCAATGAAGCCGTTGCCGGCGGTGGAGACCAGCAGCAGCTTGCGCGCCGGGTCGTGCACGAAGGCAGTGAGCACCGCCTGGTCGTTGTCCATGTCGACGATGATGCGCAGCGGCTCGCCATGGCCGCGCCCGCCGGGCAGCTTGTCGGCGCCGAGCGTGTAGGCCTTGCCGCCGGTGGTCACGATGACGATCTTGTCTGTGGTGGAGGCGTTGAAGGCGATCTTGAGCGAATCGCCGTCCTTGAAGGTCAGGCCGGAGAAGTCGCTCATATGGCCCTTGAGGGCCCGGATCCAGCCCTTCTCGGAGATCACGACCGCGACCGGCTCCTTCTCGATCATCGCATTGTGGATGGCTTCGAGATCGGCCACGGGGGCGGAGGCAAACACCGAGCGGCGCTTGCCGAGCGGGGTTTCCTTGGAGAAGGTCTTGCGGACATTGCCGATTTCCCAGGCCACGGTGGCCCACTGCTTGGCTTCCGACGCCAGCAGCGCCTCGATCTCCGCCTTTTCGGCAGACAGGCCCTCGAATTCCTTGCGGATCTCCATTTCCTCGAGCTTGCGCAAGGATCTCAGCCGCATGTTGAGGATGGCTTCGGCCTGGACATCGGTGAGCTCGAAGGTCCGCATCAGCTCCTGCTTGGGCTCGTCCTCCTCGCGGATGATGCGGATCACCTCGTCGAGATTGAGATAGGCGATCAGGAAGCCCGAGAGCAGCTCCAGACGGCGCTCGATGGCGGCGAGCCGGTGGGCCGAGCGCCGCTGCAGCACCTCGCGGCGATGCGCCAGCCATTCGGTCAGCACCTGCTTCAAGGACATGACCATGGGCACCTTGCCCATCGACAGCACGTTGAGATTGAGCGGAATGCGGTTTTCGAGCTCGGTGAGCTTGAACAGCGATTCCATCAGCAGCGCCGGATCGACGGCGCGGCTCTTCGGCATCAGCACCAGGCGGACGTCCTCGGCGGATTCGTCGCGGACATCGTCGAGAAGCGGCAGCCGGCGGGCGATCAGCAGTTCGGCGATCTTCTCGATCAGCCGCGACTTCTGCACCTGATAGGGCATCTCGGTGACGATGATCTGGTAGCCGCCGCGACCGGTGTCTTCCTGGTGCCACTGAGCGCGGACGCGGAAGCCGCCGCGGCCGGTCCGGTAGGCCTCGATGATGGAGGCCTTGTCGTCGATGATGACGCCGCCGGTGGGGAAATCCGGACCTTCCACATGCTCGACTAGTTCCTCGATGGTGGCGTCGGGCTTGCGGATCAAGAGCAGCGCCGCGTCGCAAAGCTCGGCGGCATTGTGCGGCGGGATCGAGGTCGCCATGCCGACGGCGATGCCGGTGGACCCGTTGGCGAGCAGGTTCGGGAACGCGCCGGGCAGCACCGTCGGCTCCTGGCCTTCCTCGTCATAGGTTGTGCGGAAATCGATAGCGCCTTCGTCGATGCCGACGAGCAGCAGCTCGGCCACCGCCGTCATCTTGGATTCGGTGTAGCGCATGGCGGCGGCGTTATCGCCGTCGATATTGCCGAAATTGCCCTGGCCGTTGACCAGCGGGTAGCGCACGGCGAAATCCTGCGCCAACCGCACCAGCGCGTCATAGATCGACTGGTCGCCATGGGGATGGAAGTTGCCCATCACCTCGCCGACGATCTTGGCGCATTTCTTGAACGAACCGTTGGCGCGCAGGCCCATTTCGCTCATGGCGTAGACGATGCGCCGGTGCACCGGCTTGAGCCCGTCGCGCACATCGGGCAGCGCCCTGTGCATGATCGTGGTCAATGCATAGGCCAGATAGCGCTCTTCAAGCGCCTTCTTCAGATCGATCGACTGGATGTCGTCACCGCCGCCAGGCGGCAAAAGGCTTTGTCCCATGGCGCTGGGTTAACGGAGCCGGTGATTCGGGGCAAGGGCAATGCGCGAATGCCCACAGCGCAAGGCCTATTGACAGGCATTCGCCACGGAAGATTCTTGCAACACCGGCGCCTTTCACGGGCGCGGGACATTCCGACCATGGCAAGGGGGAAATGCGATGCTCGACTTGACCGGACTTTACGCCGTGCCGCTGGCGCTGCTGATGATCGGCCTATGGGCCCATGTCAGCATGAAGCGGTCCGAAACCGGCACATCGATCCTTGACGGCGGCCATATGGAGCTGGCCGAGCGGATCCGCCGCCACGGCAATCTGATCGAGACCGCGCCGATGGCGCTGCTGCTGATGGCGTTTTCGGAAGCAGGCGGCACGGCGCCTGTCTGGAGTCACGCCGCCGGCCTTTGTCTGCTCGCGGGCCGCATCCTGCACCCGTTCGGGCTGCATCACGACCGGCCGGCGAGCCCGTTGAGGATCATTGCCGGGCTGCTGACCTGGATCTCGATGCTGATCAGCATGACCAACATTGTCGTCAACCATTGGCTGGGCTGATTTGTTGCTTGAGCATGTCGATCCGGGCCAGACCCGATCGTCTCCCTACTGCAACCCGCGGGAGCGAAGCATGACCATGACCCCGCCACCAGAAGAAGGAGCAGCAAGATGAAGTATCTCGCCCTGATCTACACCGATCCCTCCATTGCCCCGCCGCCCGACCCCTCCAGAAAAATGCTTGCCGCCTATCAGGCAGCCAACGCCGTCTTCCAGCGCGACGGCGTCATGCTTGCGGGCGAGGCCTTGCAGCCGACGTCAACGGCGACATCGGTCCGGGTTCGAAATGGCGAGACGGAGACAATCGATGGTCCGTTTGCCGAGACCAAGGAACAACTCGGCGGATTCTACATGTTCGATTGCGCTAATCTCGATGACGCGATCAAATACGCGGCGATGATCCCGGGCGCGGCTCACGGCACCGTCGAGGTCCGGCCCGTGGTCGTCTTCGCCTGAATGTGCCGGGCAAGCCCGCCAGCAGTGACCGGCGCGCGCCAGGCCATCGAGGCGCTGGCGCGCGCCGACACGGGGCGGCTGCTTGGCAGCCTGCTCAACCACATCCGCGACTTCCAGATGGCCGAGGATTGCTTGCAGGAGGCGCTGGAATCGGCGCTGGTGCACTGGCAGCGCAGCGGCCTGCCCGCCTCGCCCGCCGGCTGGGTGCTGCAGACCGCGCGCCGCAAGGCCATCGACCGGCTGCGCAGGGCGCGCAATTTCGAGCGCAAGGCGGCGGAGTACGCAGTGCTGCTGGACCTCGACCGCGAGAGCGTGGAATGCGACGAGCCCGCCGCCATCCCCGACGAACGGCTGCGACTGATCTTCACCTGCTGCCACCCGGCGCTCGATGCCAAGACCAGCGTGGCGCTGACGCTTCGCACCTTGTGCGGGCTGACGACACGCGAGATCGCCCGCGCCTTTCTCGACAGCGAGGATGCGATGGCGCAACGGCTGGTGCGCGCGCGCCACAAGATCACCAGGGCGGGCATCCCATTCGAGATTCCCGGACCCGACCTGTGGAGTGAGCGGCTCAACGCGGTGCTGACGGTTATCTATCTCGTGTTCAATGAGGGCTACTCGGCAACCGCCGGGCCGACGCACCTTCGCACCGACCTCTGCGAGGAGGCTCTGCGTCTGGGCTCGCTGATGAAGGTGCTCAGGCCGGCCGAGGCCGAGATCGAGGGGCTCCTGGCGCTGATGCTGCTCATCCACGCGCGGGCGTCGGCACGAAGCGACCCCTATGGCGCCATGGTGCCACTGGACAGGCAAGACCGGACGCTCTGGGACCGGGCGATGATCGCCCGCGGCCTGGCCGAGCTGGACCGCGCCCTGTCGCGCCATTCGCCGGGCCCCTTCCAGCTGCAGGCCGCCATTGGCGCCGTCCATGCGGAGGCCCCGGACCATGCCGCCACCGGGTGGCGGGATATTGCGCTGCTCTATGACGGGTTGCACGCCATGACCGGAAATCCCGTCCATCTGCTCAATCGGGCTGTCGCCGTTTCCTTTGCAGAGGGGCCGGAGGCCGCGCTGAGTATCCTGGACCGGCTTGAAGCCGATCTGGGCCAATACCAGCCTTTTCATGCGGCGCGCGCCGACTTGCTGCGGCGGATGCGGCGCTTCGACAGCGCCCGTGCCGCCTACCGTCGTGCCATCAGCCTCAGCGGCAATGGCAGCGAGCGGGATTTTCTCTCGGGACGCCTCGAAGCCATCGCCGAGGACGACTGACGCGGAGGCGGCCGCGGTCACACATGCACCATAAAGCTGTGGACGCTGGGCAGGACAGGCGTTACCAATCTGCGCTTGGGGCAATTCAGATCCGCGTGACGGCCGAGGCCGCATCGCCAGTAGAGGATATTTCCATGACGATTCACCACGCCTGTCGCCGACTGCTGTCCGCCACCATGCTCACCGCGGCCGTGGCGGCATTTGCCTCCCCCGCGCTTGCCCTCGACGCCGACAGCTTCGCCGCCAAGGTCACCGAAGTCCTGGCCGTGTCCAACCAGAAGCTCACCTACGCAGCGGCCGAACTCGAGGGCGACACCGTCACCCTGGTCAATGCCAGGCTCAGCCTGCCGGGCACCGGGGAGTTCGGCGCCGGCGATCTGGTGTTCGACGGCGTGGCGGAAACCGCCGACGGCGGCTACACCGCCGAGACCGTGTCGATCGACGACGTCAACGCGACCGTCGAGGACACGACGGTCAGCATGACCGGACTGGAAATGTCGGGCCTGACGATTCCGGCCAAGCCGACGCTCGATTCGCTCACCTCCATGGCCTTCTATGACGGCTTCTCGATGGGCCCGATGACGGTCACCGTCAAGGGCGAGAAGGTCTTCTCGCTCGCCGGCGCCGAGGGCACCGTCACCAGGGACGGCGACGCGGGCATGGATTTCGAGATGACCGCCAACGGCATTCTCATCGATCTGTCGCAGGTCAAGGAGCCGAAGACCAGGGACGCGCTCGACAAGCTCGGCTACCAGAAGCTCAGCGGCACCCTGGCGCTCGACATGGGCTGGGAGGCCGACAGCGGTCTGCTCGACATGCGCGAATACGCCCTGACCCTCGACGATGTCGGCAAGCTGGATATGAGCTTCAAGATCACCGGATACACGCTGGAATTCGCCAAGGCGCTGCAGGAAGCCCAGGCCGCCGCCGCAGCCAATCCCGACAAGAAGGCGGCCGACCAGGCGGCCGGAATCGCGATGCTCGGCATGATGAGCCGTCTCTCCTTCGTGGATGCATCGATCCGCTTCGATGACGCGTCGCTCACGTCCCGCGCACTGAGTTTCGCAGGCGCGCAGCAGGGCGTCTCCGGCGAGCAGATGGGCCAGGCGCTCAAGGGCATGCTGCCCCTGATGCTGGGCCAGCTCAACATGCCGGCGCTGCAGCAGCAGATCTCGGCCGCCGCCAGCACCTATCTCGACAACCCGCAGAGCCTGACCATCTCCGCCGCGCCGGCCGAGCCGGTTGGCTTCCCGATGATCATGGGTGCGGGCATGGGCGACCCGAAGCAGCTGGTCGACCTGCTCGGCGTCACCGTGAGCGCCAACGACTGACTTCTGGCCTAAACGGCCGAAACGTGAAAGACCCGGATGGAGACATCCGGATCTTTCTGATTCGGATCCCGGGGCCCGCCCAAGCCATGGCCCAGCGCACACTCACCAGTCAGGATTCATGATGATCCGCTTCAAGAAGCAAGACGACGAAAAGCCGGTTGCAGCCAAGCCGGCACCGAAGGCGGCAGCTGCCGAAACCGACAAGCCCAAGGCCAAGCCCGCTGCGGCCAAGACCGCGGCAAAGCGCGGCAAGTCCTCCGGCGACGATTCGGCGACACTGGATTTCGCGACGCCGGACGCCGACAAGGACTGATATCCGCCGGCCGGACTCCGGCGCGGCTTTCGAGCGCCATCAAACGCAAAACCCGGACCTCGCGGCCCGGGTTTTCTGCGTCTGACGCGCGGGCGGCGGAGCGCGCCTGCCCGGATGGTCGGCTCAGGCGCCCTTGGGCGGCACCGGGCGGATGGCGAGATCGCGCAGCTGCGCCGGAGAGGCTTCGCTGGGCGCGCCCATCAGCAGGTCCTGTGCCTGCTGATTCATCGGGAACAGCGCCACTTCGCGCAGGTTCTTGGCGCCGACGATCAGCATGATCACGCGGTCGACACCGGCCGCCATGCCGCCATGCGGCGGTGCGCCGTACTGGAAGGCGCGGTAGAGGCCGCCGAAGCGCTCCTCGACGTCGGCCTGGCTCAGGCCGACCTTCTCGAACGCCTTGATCATCAGCTCGGGCGACTGGTTGCGGATCGAGCCGGACGCGATCTCGAAGCCATTGCAGACGAGATCGTACTGAAAGGCCTTCAGCGTCAGCGGATCCTGGCTCTCAAGCGCTTCCATGCCGCCCTGCGGCATCGAGAACGGGTTGTGGGCGAACTCCACCTTCTTGGCGTCCTCGTCCCATTCGTAGAACGGGAAATCGACGATCCAGCACAGCTCGAACCGGTTCTGGTCGACGAGGTTGAGTTCCTCGCCGGCGCGGATGCGGGCGTCGCCCGCGAACTTGGCGAATTTCGCCGGATCGCCGGCCGCGAAGAAGCAGGCGTCGCCGTCTTCCAGACCCATCTGGATACGGATGGCCTCGGTGCGCTCGGGGCCGATGTTCTTGGCGATCGGGCCCGCGCCTTCGAGATTGTCGCCTTCCTTGCGCCAGAAGATGTAGCCCAGACCCGGCTGGCCCTGGCTCTGCGCCCAGGAATTCATCCGGTCGCAGAAGGCGCGCGAACCACCGGTCTTGGCCGGGATGGCCCAGACCTCGACCTTGGGGTTGTTGGCGATCATGCCGGCAAACACCTTGAAGCCGGAGCCGGCGAAATGATCGGTGACCGACTGCATCTCGATCGGGTTCCTCAGGTCGGGCTTGTCGGAGCCGTATTTGCGGATCGATTCGGCATGCGGAATGCGGCGGAACTCCTGCGTCACCGGCTTGCCTTCGGCGAATGCCTCGAACACGCCGCGCATCACCGGCTCCATCGTGTTCCAGACATCTTCCTGGGTGACGAAGCTCATTTCCATGTCGAGCTGGTAGAATTCGCCCGGCAGACGGTCGGCGCGCGGGTCCTCGTCGCGGAAACAGGGCGCGATCTGGAAGTAGCGGTCAAAGCCCGCCACCATCAGCAGCTGCTTGTACTGCTGCGGCGCCTGCGGCAGGGCGTAGAACTTGCCGGGGTGGATGCGCGAGGGCACGAGAAAATCGCGCGCGCCTTCCGGCGAGGACGCCGTCAGGATGGGCGTGGCGTATTCGGCAAAGCCGATTTCGGTCATGCGGCGGCGCATGTCGGCGATCACCCTGGTGCGGGTGACGATGTTCCGGTGCAGGGTCTCGCGGCGCAGATCGAGGAAGCGGTATTTGAGCCGCACATCCTCGGGGTAATCGAGCTCGCCGAACACCGGCAGCGGCAGTTCCCTGGCCTGGGAGAGAACTTCGATCTCGACGGCAAAGACCTCGATCTCGCCGGTGCCGAGATTGGCGTTGATGGTGTCGGCGGTTCGCTTCTTGACGTTGCCGTCGACGCGGATCACCCACTCGCTGCGCACCATTTCAGCGGTCTTGAAGGCGGGTGAATCGGGATCGGCCACCACCTGGGTGATGCCGTAATGGTCGCGCAGGTCGATGAACAGCAGGCCGCCATGGTCGCGCACGCGGTGCACCCATCCCGACAGGCGGACATCGGAGCCGGCATCGCTGGTGCGAAGGGCGGCGCAAGTGTGGGAACGGTAGCGGTGCATGAGATGGTCCTTGTGGGCAAAACCGGCAGCGGGGCACACAGCCGCGCCCGCTCGCCTGCCGGGTAAAATCGCGCGGAAAAGCGCATGGCGGACCGGTTTTGTCAAGGTCGAAGGCCGGTGCACGACACCGGGGATGGCGCATTTGACCGAGACGGGTCCGGCAAACCGATGTAAGGCTGGTTCACTGTTGCACAGACTCGGCATTTTATGACCTCGATCCGACCGCTCATCCCGCTTCTCGTCACCGCCGGCGTGCTGATTGCCGGCAACGGACTGCAGGGCACGCTGATCACGCTGCGCGGGTCGGAGGAAGGGTTCTCGGCCACCGTCATCGGCCTGATCGGCGCCGGCTACTATCTCGGCTTCATCGGCGGCTGCTGGGTGACGCCGAAGCTGCTGCAGCTGGCGGGCCACATCCGCGCCTTCTCGACCATGGCGGCGATCGCCGCCTGTGCCTCGCTGGCCATGGTGCTGATCGTCGATCCGACCTTCTGGTTCGTCATGCGCATCGTCACGGGCATCTGCTTCGCCTCGCTGTTTGCCAATGTTGAAAGCTGGATCAACGCCAGCGTCACCAACCACAACCGGGCGCAGACGCTGGCCATCTACCGCTTCGTCGATCTGGGCGCGGTGACCGTGTCGCAATACATGCTGCCCGTCTTCGGCATCGACGGTTTCGTCGTCTTCGCGGTGATGAGCATGCTGATGATGCTCTCGGTGGTGCCGGTGTCGCTGGCCGACCGCTCCAATCCGGCGCCCCCCGCCCCGTTCGCCTTCAGTCCGAGACGGGTCTGGCAGGTCTCGCCGCTGGCCACCGCCGGCGCCGTCACCGTCGGGCTCACCGGCGCCTCGTTCCGCTCCATCGGACCGCTCTATGCCGCCAGCCTCGGCCTCGACGTGCCGGCCATCGCCAGCTTCATGACCGCCGGCATCATCGGCGGCGTGGTGCTGCAGTACCCGCTGGGCTATCTGTCGGACCGCATCGACCGCCGCCACGTGCTGCTGTTTGCCACCGTCGGTGCTGCGCTGGCGGGCCTGTTTCTCGCAGCCGTCGCCGGCACCGATGAAATTCTCAACCTGATCGGCATCTTCCTGTTCGGCGCCTTCGCGCTGCCGCTCTATTCGCTCTCCTGCGCGCATGCCAACGACAACGCCGCGCCGGGCGAATATGTGCAGATCGCCTCCGGGCTGTTGTTCTTCTGGGCCATCGGCGCCAGCATCGGGCCGCTGTTTGCTTCGGTGCTGATCGACCACTTCGGTCCGGGCTCGTTCTTCACCTTCATCGGCTGCATGCATGGCTGCTTCGTGCTGTTCACGCTGTGGCGCATGATCCAGGGTGCGCCGGCGCGCCTGCGCAGGCCGGGCGGCTTTTCGGCTCTCTTGCGCACCTCGCCGGTGTTCGCGCGCATGGCCTCGCAGGCGCAGCAGCAACAGCATGGGGACAATTCACGGCATGGGCCGCGCACGACGGCGCAGGGTGAAGACAAAGGCGAACAAAACGGCTAATGCAAATCATGGACATCATCACGACCACCGAGGCCCTCGCGGCCGCCTGCAGCCGCCTTGCCAAATGCGACTATGTGACAATCGACACCGAATTCCTTCGCGAGACCACGTTCTGGCCCGAGCTGTGCCTGATCCAGATGGCCAGCGAAGAGGACGCGCTGATCGTCGATCCGCTGGCAAAAGACATTGATCTTGCACCATTTTTCGAACTGATGGCCGACACCTCGGTGATCAAGGTGTTCCACGCCGCGCGCCAGGACATCGAAATCGTCGTCAATCGCGGCGATCTGGTGCCGCATCCGATCTTCGACACCCAGGTCGCCGCGATGGTCTGCGGCTTCGGCGAATCGGTCTCCTACGACCAATTGGTGTCGCGCATCTCCGGCGTGCAGATCGACAAGACCTCGCGCTTCACCGACTGGAGCCGGCGGCCGCTTTCGGACAAGCAGCTCGACTATGCGCTGGCCGACGTCACCCATCTGCGCGACGTCTACAAGGAACTGAAATCGCGGCTCGAGGCCGAGGGCCGCAGCGGCTGGCTCTCCGACGAGATGGCGGTGCTCGAGGCGCGCGAAACCTACGACCTGCATCCCGACGACGCCTGGAAGCGGCTGAAGATGCGGCTCAAGAAGCCGCAGGAGCTGTGCGTGCTGCAGCATGTGGCGGCCTGGCGCGAGCGCGAGGCGCGGAGCCGCAATGTGCCGCGCGGCCGGATCCTGAAGGACGACGCGCTCTACGAGGTCGCCCAGCAGCAGCCCGTGGACGCCGAGGCCCTGTCGCGGCTGCGCACGGTGCCGCGCGGCTGGGAACGCTCCACCCAGGGCGCGGCGCTGGTCGAGGTGGTGGGCCAGGCGCTGGCCACCCCGCGCGACCAGATGCCGAAGCTGCCCCGGCAGCGGCAGACGCCAGACGGCGCCCAGGCCGCGGTCGAACTGCTGCGGGTGCTCTTGAAGCTGGTGGTGGAGAAGGAAAATGTCGCAGCCAAGGTGATCGCCTCGAGCGACGACCTCGACCGCATCGCCGCCGAGGGCGAGGACGCCGACGTGCCGGCGCTGTCGGGTTGGCGGCGCGAGCTGTTCGGCGAACAGGCGCTGAAGCTGATCAACGGCAAGCTGGCGCTGCGATTCGCCGACAAGAAGGTCGACGCGCTGGAGCTGTGAGGCGACGGGCGGCGGCCGTGGAACCCCGGCCCTCCTGAGGTGTTCGCGTAGCGAGCCTCGAAGGGCGAGGGTGAAGCCACCGGTCTTGCCGTAATCTCCGCGGCCCCGTCACCCCGGCCCCCGAGCCGGGGTCCAGCAGCGCCCCCTTCACCCTCATCCTGAGGCGGCCGCGCCAGCGGCCCTCGAAGGGCGAGGGTGAAGCCAGCGGTCTTGCCGCAGAACGGCAGGTACGGAGGTGCTGGAAAGCCCCTCCCCCTTGAGGGGAGGGGTTGGGGTGGGGGTAAGAGACCACCGGGACACTCCGCCCCGCGGTTGCATCGCGACCCCCACCCGGATCAGCTTCGCTGCGCTCGCTTCTCCGGCCTCCCCTCAAGGGGGAGGCGGCAAGCCGCGCCCTCCGCATTTCCACCTCTCCCCATGTGGGACAGGAAGCAATTTCAGCGCCTTAACGCAGTCAAGCGCTGGAAATCGCAGGCGAGCGGATCGTTCGCGCGCCTTCAGCCTTCGTACTCCGCATCTTCACCCCGCTGTCAGACTCGGATGGAGCTTGCGAGATGTGGGAATCTCGTAGAACCTGACCGGGGACCTCCGCGGCCTGAGCGGTTCGGCCGCGATTGACCGTCATCAAGTCCGCCGGAGGCTTGCCATGGATGAATTCGCCCCTACCCCCGAGCCGCCCTACTGGACGGTGATCTTCTCATCAAAAATGTCGGAGTTGACCGACGGCTACGGCGCCATGGCCGACGCCATGCACGCACTGGCGCTGGCGCAGCCCGGCTGCCTCGGCGCCGAAAGCGCGCGCGACGCGGGCGGCTTCGGCATCACCGTCTCCTACTGGCGCGACGAGGCGGCGATCCTCGCCTGGAAGGCCGAGGCCCGCCACCTGGTGGCGCAGAGCCTCGGCATCGAGCGCTGGTACAGCCACTACGAGATGCGGGTGGCGAAGGTGGAGCGGGCCTATTCGGGGCCGGAGGGGCGGCAGGTGGCCGGGCGCCGGGGCGGCAACTAGATCTCGTGCGGGTGGACTGGAGGCCATTGCTTCGAGCAAACCGGCAAAGAGTGGATCCCGGAACGGCGGGAATGGGCGGGGAGCAGCCATTCACAGCACCGGGAACGAATGACTGAAATGGGACCGTGTCACAACAGTCCGGTCCTGGAGCTCGAGGATGAAATAGCTGCCATAGAGCGTGGGCGACGTCCATGACCGCGTCCGACGCTATTTCGGCCATTGCAGCTCTTTTTGCCATTTCCTGAAGGCTGACGGTATAAGCTCCTCGCTAAACTTGCCAAGAAGGTTTCGTCATCCTCTGAGATACCGTCGCATACAGTATAGCAGTGTCGCCTTTTCCGCGTTCTCGCGAACCTGGATCACCCGTCCGAAGAAGACGCGGTGTGTCGCCTCGTCGATGACGGTGGTGAGCTCACACTCGAAACTGACCGATGCGTTTGCAAGAAGCGGCACACCTGTCAGCCCATCGCCCCATTCACCTGACTCAAATCGGTCCGCAGCTGAAGTCCTTCCCCCGAACACATTGGAGATGTCCTCTTGTTCCGGCAGCAAGGTGTTGACGCAGAAGTAGCGTGTGTTGGCAAAGGCAGGAAAACTCGAGCTGGCTCGATTGATGCAGACGAGAAGCGTGGCTGGGGTGTCGCTGACGCTGCAGACTGCCGAGGCGGTAAAGCCGAAGCGCCTGCCGCCAAAGACCGTGGTAACGACACTGACGGCTGAGCCGAGGCGCGACATTCCGTTGCGAAACGTGGTCTTGTCTACACTGTCAAATTGGTGATCCACCATGTTCATCTTAGCCTCTCAAGCGGTCTGGAATGCCGGCAACGAGGTGGTCAGTCGTCGCGCTAACTCGTCAGTTCTTTGCAGGGCAATGATCGCGCGGTCGATCTCCTGCAAACGGGCATGGGCATCGATAACCTGACCGCATAGGAGACCGAGGATCTGCTTTGCCATTGCCGGCAGGTCGGGTTCCGCTTCCTTCGCGGCGATCTGGCGGGCCAAGCCAAGCGCCCGCACCACACCTTGCGGGATGTTGATGCCAAACTCGACCATGAGGCCGCGGATCATGTTCACCAGCTGTCTACGTTGCTTAACCAGCAGATCGCGCACACTCCCGCCAGTGCTCCAGCAGGCGAATGCCAACCAGAAGGTCGAGTCACGCATTGACGCCGCCGTCGACGGCAATGATGCTGCCTGTGATGTAGCTTGCAGAGGGCGACGCGATGAATGCGACAACGCTCGCAACTTCCGTAGGCTGGGCGTAGCGACCAAGGGCGGTTCCCGCTTTTAGCCATTTTGCCGAAGGACCATTATCGGGGTTCATATCTGTTTCGACTGAGCCGAGTGCCAAGGCATTTACGGTGATGCGGCGGCCGCCGAGATCACGGGCTGCGCCTTTGACATAGGCTTCTACAGCTGCCTTGCTGGCAGCATAGTCGGCAAGCCCTGGGCTGCCTGCGCGACGCGCCATCGCTGACGACATCGCGATAATGCGACCATCGTCCTCCATGACCTGGCTTGCAGCCCGGACCAGCCAAATCACGCCGTCGATATTGACGCGGCGCATGTGGTCAAGGGCGTCGGTGTTGCCGTTCATGTCGGTCGGGCCCATGTCAGACACACCGGCATTGGCAACCACGATGTCGAGCCGGCCGAAATACGCCAATGTGGCGCCGACCATTCCCTTGACCTGATCGGCATCCGCCTGATCGGCCCTGAAAGCTTTGGCGCGGACGCCCTTGGCGATAAGCTCCGCCACTACCGCTTCAGCTTTGTCAGCCTGCGCCGTGAAGCTAATCGCGATATCGGCGCCCTGATCTGCAAGGGCGCCGGCAGTTGCCGCTCCAATGCCGCGAGAGCCGCCGGTGATCAATGCGACTTTTCCATTCAAAGGCGTGTGGTTTGTCATGGTGTCTTCCTTGTTGGTCAGCGAAACTGGGCGTGAAAAGGCGCAGCGCTTTTGTCGCGTTTATGCGTTTAAAGTAACGGGTGGGATTAGGAGGTAGCCATCGCCATCGGTGGGAACTGGGGCAAAACGTGTTGTGCCAGCTCGTTGATCACGTCTGGCACTGGACGCAGGCTGAACCGCAGATTGAAGGTGACGTGATTGACTCCCATGTCCCTCAACTGTTCGAGCAGACCGATCAGGTGATGACGACCAAGGCGATAGCCAAGATGGATGGGCTGGGGCATTGCATTCGGATCCGCCGCGAGGTCGATGTAAAGCGACTGCGTGAACGGCTTGAAAATGTCGCCACACTGATCTCGCACCGCTGCTCGGTAGGCATCGAGAACGGTTTTCTGATGTGTAGGCGGGCGCGGATAAGTAATCCATCCATGGCCATTCCTCGCGATCCAGTCGACCGACTGCCTGCTGCTGCCGGTGATGAGCAGGGGAATTTCCTCTGCCACCGGCTTGGGTATCATGTCCGCCCCGGCAAGCGATCCGCCGCTCCAGCAAACAGGTTGCAGGCTGGATTTCTGCACCTGCCGGAAAACTTCGACATATTCGCGAAACAGTGCCGCCCGCGTATCAGGGTTGACCCCAAACGCCGGAAATTCCACAGGTCTATCACCCGAAGCGACACCGAGTAGGAGGCGCCCACCGCTCAACTGATCGACACTGGTGGCAGCCTTGGCCAGATGGAGCGGGTTGCGGATCGGCACGACTATCGAGCCGGTCGCAAGGGCAATATCGGTGGTCTGACCGGCGAGATATCCGAGATAGACGAACGGGTCGTAGATCTGGCCCACGTCGCCGAATGTAGGATCGTAGAGCGGCACGTCGCGCAGCCACAGTGCAGCAAAACCCGCTGCCTCAGCCAGCTTTGCAAGCTGGACTTGCCCGCTCATGGTGGGAAACTCGCCGCTAAAAGACTCGATGGGAAAGAACAATCCCAGTGTCAGCTGGCCAGGCGCAAAGGTGCGCGAAAAACCATGCTGGGCGGCGTAAGGAGCTGATGATGGCTTGAGCATTGCGAGTGGATCAAGCATCGATATGGCTCCCCCAATGAGGGTGCGCTTTAAGGCGGGCGACCAGATCCTTGAGCATGTGCAAGGAGCGTTCCAACTTATTATAAGTGTCACCTCCTTCGTGCCAACCATTGTAGCCGAGCGCGCCCTGATAGCCGAGCCGTGTCAGCAGCGCCAAAACTGCGAAATTGTCGAGTTCGCCCATGTCGAGCGGTTCGATGGTAGCTACTTCAAAGAACCCGAGTGGACTGCGGCGGCTGCCGGAGAAATTGGCCTGCTTGATGAAAGGCATGGCGCGCCTGAGCAAAGGCGCCAGATTTCGCCCCTCTCCCATGTACCACTGTAGTGCGGAAAAGGTCAGGCCGAGGTTGGGGTGATTGATCTTCTCGCAAAGGCGCAATGCGTCGCCGTGTTTTTCGGCCCAGAACTGGATATGAGTATAGATCAGAATGCGCGATCGGCGGGCTGCGGCGACAACCAATGCTTTGTTGAGCCAAGCCATGACTGCGGCATCGCCTTTGGGGTCAGAGCGGCCAAAATTGGTCCCTGCGCTTTTGATAGCGAGATCGATGGTCGATCCCTCAGGCATGGCTTCGATAAGTTTGATGATGCCTGAATTGCGCAGATCCGCTTCACCGACTGACAGATCCAGCACAACGTAAACACCGGCGATGTCGAGGTCGAAACGCTTCTTGACCGTCGCGATTTGTTGCGCGTGTGCCGTCCAGTCACGACCGTCCCAAAGCGTGAGGTGAATGGCGTCATATCCGGTTGCTTTGGTGATTTCGCACCGGTCATCAAACGAATAGACGCCCATCGAGCTGTAGAAGGCAAAATCCATCGAGAAGTATTGCTGGGCCATTGAATTTCCTTATCCGTTGACCGGGACTATAGACCCTGCAATGATATCAAAACAAACAGACATTTTTTGTAGGAGACACAAATTTGAACGCGGCATCCCGCCTCAGCCTGAAGCAATTGCAGGTTTTCTCCGCGTTGCTCAAATCAGGTAATCTTTCTCACGTGGCTGACCAAATAGGTCTGACTCAACAAGCGGTCAGCGCGAATCTGGCCGTGTTGCGAGACATTTTTGGCGATCCGCTTTTTACCCGTACAGGGCGTGGCGTAGCGCCGACAGCTTTGGCAAAAGAGCTTGGAGTGGAGGTTAGTGCGATCCTGTTGGCGCTTGATCTGCTAGTCGCCCGCGCCCCTTTCGATCCAGCCCAGATCGAGGCGACGGTGACTATCTCGGCGGCGGACTATGCTCATGCAGTCGCCATTGCGCCCCAGCTTGGCGCTATCCGGCGGCAAGCTCCCAAACTCAAGATTATTCTCAGCGAACTTGAAGTCGATGCAGTGGTCACTAAAATGGCCAGTGGGCAAGTCGACATCGTCGTCACCATCCCCCAATTTGTGCCCGACACCGTGCCGCGGAGGACGATCCTGCGTGAGCATTATGTTTGCGTTACTGCGGCTGGTTCGCCGCTAGCCGGACAAAGGATCAGTCTCGCTACTTTGGTCGAGCAGCAGCATGTGGTGGTGTCTCCAGCCCGCGCCAACTTGATCGGTTCTGCCGATGATTGGCTCAAGCGATGCGGATTGACTCGCAATATAATCTTGTCAGTGCCTCATTTTCTGTTGCTGCCTCTGGTAGTCGAAGCAACAGGGGCGGTGGCCTTTGTGCCGTCCCGACTTCTGCCCAATCCTCATCTGGTCCGGCTAATGCTTGATGGTGACGTTACACCGCCCGGATTTGAGGTTGTCGCCGCGTGGCATCCCCGATCAGCAACCAGTCCTCTCATCGGCTGGCTGGTAAGTATGCTTGCTGGTACCGGGTTTGGAGAGCCTTGAACGCCAGTTAACAGTTGCAGGGCACGGGCTTTGGACTCAGGGAAAGTCAGGATATCGAGTTGCACGCTTTCGCATCGTCATAGGCCAAATTGTGGTGGCACGAAATCGGTTGTCACCCAAATTTGGCAACCGGTCAGTGTCTGCTTTTTGATTGACCCCTCGAAACCTGCCATTCCGCTTTCCACCCCATCACTGACATCGGATTTATGCAGGCAGACCGGCAGTTTTCCAGAATTCGGCGGGTCGGCTTGAAAGGCCGGCACGGGGGCGCAAAGCAGTCGTTCCCGGAACAAAAATCGAACGGCGGCTTCGGGCCGAAAGTGTCAATTCGAGTACCCATATCGAATCCCTCATATGCACTCGAAGCCGACCTTCATTGAAGGCAGACCGCGATCCCAAATCGGACACTCTCGCGTGGGCACGCCGATGGCCTGACCGAGGCGCATCCACGCCTGCGGGTTGGCACTGCTCTCCGCCGACCCCGGCGCGATGGCAACCGGGGGCGACAGAGCAACGCCTTGCGCCCGGGTTCCCAACGTTTCATTCCTCCGACATGGAACGGATCCGCCGGGCTGGATTTGCGGCCCCGCCCCCTGCCCTCAGAAGCGGACGGACAGGTCGAGCCTGGCCTGGTGGCTGGTCGTGCCGTCGCCGAACTGGCCGCCATAGGAGACGCCGAGCACGGTCGTTTCCGTCACATCCATGTCGAGGCCGAGGCTGAGCAGCGCCAGGTCGCGGGCGAACGGTGCGCCGCCGACGGTGAAGCCGTTGCCGCCGGCGAGCGCCATCGTCGTCAGCGGCTCCGGATCGGCGAAGGCGTGCTGCCAGGCGAGGCTCGCATGGGCGCGCGCCGCCATCGAGCCCAGCATCAAGCCGGTCGTCGCCCGCGCGCCGAGCGTCGTGAAGGTGGCGTCGTCGCTTTGCCCATCCAACGACAGCGCCGCCGCGCCGCCGGTCTCGGCAAAGCCGTCGCTGTCGAGATGGACATAGGCGAGCGCCGCGAAGGGTTCGAACACCGCCGCCTCGGTGCGGATCTTGTAGCCGACCTCGCCGAACACCTGCGTGGTGCGCGCATCGTAGTCCGCCGTCAGCGTGTCGGCGAAACCGCCGATGCCGACCAGGCGCGTCGTG
Organism: Hoeflea marina; assembly: GCF_003182275.1. Classification (GTDB taxonomy): domain Bacteria; phylum Pseudomonadota; class Alphaproteobacteria; order Rhizobiales; family Rhizobiaceae; genus Hoeflea; species Hoeflea marina. The sequence goes on along the minus strand of NZ_QGTR01000001.1, from coordinate 50,074 downwards.
TCGATCTGCTGCCAGCTATGGCTGGCGCCGCCGCTGAGCCCGATGCCGCCGAGTTCCGTGCCGCCATAGAGCCCGAGCGTGGTCCGCCTGTTTCGATTTGGTTGACCAAGGGACAGGCCCTCGCCCCGATCAATTGCTAGAACCTGACGGTCCAGCTCGAGCGCAGCCAGACATCCGGATCGCTGCCCTGGCTGGCGGCATTGAGCATCAGCGAGGCGGTGCCGCCCGCCACGTCGAACTCGGCGCCGGCGCCGCCGCGGACCGAGATCTGGTCGACATCCTGGCCGGCGAAGCTGAAGCCCGACAGGCCGAGGATCTCGCCGCTCGTGCCCGATGCCTGCTTCTCGAAGCGGTAGGAGACCTCCGCCTTGCCGAGCAGCCGGAAGCTGTCGGTGACGCCGTGGACCATGTCGACGCCGAGGCGGGCCATGGTGGAGTGGTCGGTTGCGGCATTGAAGCTTGCGGGGAAACCGCCGCCGGTCTCGGTATAGGCGTCGATTGTCGAGTGCGCGTAGCTCAGGCTCGCATAGGGCGTGAAGCCGGTGCCCTGATATTTGAAAGCGTCGAGCCAGTCGAAGCGCAGCTTGGCGGCGAAGGTCTCGGTGTCGGTCTTTCCGTTGGAATAATCCATGGCGCCGCCGTTGAGATAGCCGCGGTCGACGGTCATCCGACCGCTGGAGAAGAAGCCGCCGAGGGTGGCATGGACATTGCTCTCACCGAGCGCGATGCTGGCCTCGGGCGCCACATAGAAGCCCTTGATGTCGAAGGAGCCGCCGGTGGAAATGTCCTGGTCGGTGTAAAGGCCGCCGGCGGCGATGCGGGCGGTGATGCCGCCGTCGAAGCCGCGCGAATAGCTGACATCACCGAGCGTGAAGCCGCCGTCGGAGGCGCCGCTGTCGATATAGCCGGAATCATTGGTGACGGAGACCGACTGCTGGCCGGGGGCGAGCAGGTCGCGCATCGGATTGCCATGCGCGCCGTTGAGCACGGTGTTGGCAAAGCTGAGGCCAATCCCGGTGCCGGGCGCATTGGCGAGCGTGGCCGCATTTTCGGCGTTGTCTATGATGCCGGAGCCGGTGTCCGAAACCCGCGCGATATATGCATCCCGTTCTGGCTCTGGCCAACCACCACATCGCCGTCTGCGGAGACGCCGATAGCAGTCTTCGCAATGTCCACAGCGACGTCGACGCCATTGTTGCGCAGCCAGTCACCCACCGAGATCACGCCGTCGTCTTGCGTCCAGCGGAAACCGGACTGGGTGTCGTGGAGAAAGATCCCGTCGAAGTAAAAATTCTGACCTGTGCCGACGATGACCGAGCCGTCACCGTTAACCGCAGTGGCCCGCGCAGATGTCATCCCATCGGCAAGCGCCAGACGATGGACGTCGCGTGCGGCATCCCAGTAGACTGCATATTTGGTGCCGGCTTCGAATGCACTGCCGACGATCACCGACCCGTTGTTGCTGGCTGCAACGGCATCAGCGTTTTTTAAGCTGTCGAGATCAGCGTTGTTTCCGCTGTCGAGAAAGGCAAGGCTGTGAATGATGTCGCTGCTGTCCCAGTAGACTGCCGTTCTGTTGTAGGATTCATCGATGGCATAACCAACGATCACCGATCCGTCGGCGCTGACACCCCGGGCCATCGCTTCTGTTTCGCCGGTCAAATGGTCGAGTATGTTAATTCCCTCGGCATCCCAGCGCACAGCCACTTGGTTGCCTTCGCCAGCTGCGTATCCGACGACCGACGAGCCGTCGCCGCTGACGCCCAGGGCTTGAGACCCACCTCCAAAGTCCGGAAGAACCTCGGTTTCCCCATCGACCCATTTCAAAGCGATCGTATTTTCGGTAGAATACTGGAATGCCCCGCCGACAATAATGGTGCCATCCGCGTTCACGGCAACCGCACTCCCCAAAACCCCTGCAGACGGCAGATCGGTGCGAACGCCGGTGCTGTCCCAGTAGGCTGGCCCAACGTATGAGCCAACGACGATCCGGCCATCGGCACTTATACCCGTTGGCGTTCCGCTGAATGTGACGATTCCAGGACTGGGCTCTTCCGACGGGGTAACCTGGAACGTCGCGGCGCTGCCGGCGGCCAAGGGCAGCGATGCCAGCACAAGAGCCAGTGCCGATGTGCGCAGGAGTGCTGCGCGGGCGGTCGGGGCGGTCGCGGAGGGATGGATCGAGACGGACATAGGCAATGGTTCCTTAGCTCATGCGCCAAGAAATGGCGCAGTGTTCCATGGAACCTGCCTAGTCGCTTGCCGGGACACGGGAAACTGCGATCCGTCCGGAAGAATCGGCTTTGCGTCCACCTGTTTGGATTTGGTTAGTCATGCGGCTTCGCATCGCACCGGTGATGCATTCGGGCAACGTTCCGGTCGCCCCGGCGCGCCGGTCCCTGACGGCCCGCCTCAGCTATCGCCCAGCTTGCGGAATTCGCTCGGCGTCATGCCGAAGCGGCGCCGGAAGGCGCGGCTGAACATCGTCGCATCGGTGAGGCCGCACGCAAACATGATCTCGCCGATCGACCGTGTCCTTGCCGTCTGGATCTGCCGCCTGGTGGCATCGAGCCGCGCGTTCAGGATTGTCGCAGCCACCCCTTCGGTCTCCGCGAAAGCCTCGTAGAGCCGGGTGCGCGAAACGCCGAGCGCCTTGCCGATCTCGTTCGGATCGAGCGCCTGGTCGTGCAGGCGGCGCCGGATCATCGCTTCGGCGAGGTCGCGCACGGTGCGGGCCCGTATGTCGCCGTCGGGCCTGTGCCGGCCAAGCGCGTGCTGCAGCAGGTGCAGCACACCCTCGAAGCCGATGTTGGCTTCCACGGCACTCATCTCGGGCAGACCTGCGACATAGGCCTGCAGATGCCCGACGAACAACGCCTGCAACGGCGAGCCGGCGGCGAAGTTCCGTCCGGCCATCGAGTCCAGTTTGCCGATCTGCGCATTGAACACGTCACGCGTCAGATGGATGCGCAATTCGCGGTATTCGCCGCTGCAACTGTTGAGAAACGGCCTGCTCATGTCGACGATGCCGATGTCGCCCGGTCCGACCGCCGCACTGTCGCCACCTTGCGCGATACGGCCGTCGCGTGACAGGAACACCGAGATCGCGACATTGTCCAGGTCGTCCTGCCTGACCTGCGCCCTCGTCCGCTCTATGCAGACCGCTGAGCTCCGCGTGTCCAGCAGATCACCGAGATCGAGCGCCGTAAACTGCCGGCTGGCGGTGAACGCCGCAATGTCAGGCGTTGAGGCGTCGACCATGGGCATCGCCAGATACCGCCAGTACTCGAACGCCCGCTCCGCGTCCGTGTCTTCCGTCGTCTGTGTGATGATGTGGATGGTAGCCCCTCGCGCCGGCAACCCTATCGGACCCGCGCGCTGACGCAGCATAACGCAGTCGCGGCAAATAGTTCAAGCGGGAAGGCAGCGTCCGCAGGGACGCCCGGGACCTGTGGCTGACCAGGCAGGGCCGTGAGGGGGACTGTGAGGCGGCGAGTTGCGTCTTCGTCTGGAAATGCTCTAGCGGCGCACTCCACGATTGCCGGCTTCCCGATTTTCAGTTTTCTTTGCCTCCATCTCCTGCTCGTGGCGTATCTTTGCCGCAGCAAAATCCGCCGCCACCCCGTCCATGCGGGGGCGGCCCTTTGGTCTCCAGTCCTCAATCCCGAACAGCAAGAGATAAGCGCTGAGCAGATCGAAACTGCTGTTCCAGCCACGGCCGTGGCCATCGCGCTCCTCACGGCTGATGAATGGCGTCTGTTTGAACACCATCCGCGTGGTGCCGTCCGCCTGCTCGACAAAGTCCATGGTCACGACTGTCTCGAAGCCGTCGCGCGCGTTGGTGTAGGTGAAGCTCAGGCGGCGTGGTTCGTCGATCTCGAGGAACTCTCCAAAGATCACGTGGGCGTGCCCAGGGCCGGCGGTCATGGTCCGCCGCCACGTCCCGCCAACACGGAAATCCTGTTCGCACTGACTGAGCGCGCAGCCCTCGGGCCCATGCCAGCGCACCAGGTGGTCTGGGTCGCTCCAAAGACGCCAGACGAGGTCCCGCGGTGCGGCGAACACCCGGTCGATGTCGAGTGCGAGCGCGAATTGCTCGGCCGTCGCATTAGTGTTTGGCATCAGGATCTCCCTTCTGAAGCTCGGCCAGGTATGCCTCCATGCGATCGAATGCACCCTGCCAATGCCGGCGATACCGCTCCACCCAGTCCGAGACCTCGGCCAGCGGCGTCGCGTTGAGTTGCACCGGTCGCCATTGCGCGCTCCGGGTCCGCACGACGAGCCCCGCCTGTTCCAGCACCTTGAGATGTCGTGAGATCGCCGGCATCGAGATGGCGAAAGGCTCGGTCAGTTCGCCGACAGAGCCCTCGCCCTCCATCAGACGCTGCAGAATTGCGCGGCGGGTCGGATCGGCGAGTGCGGAAAATGTGACGGACAGGCGATCGATCATCATTTAACCCAGTGGTTATTTAACAAGCATGTTAAGTGCAGCTTTCTGGACTGTCAATATGTCGGCGATTGACCCGGCTCCCGGCCTCGGGATCAAGGCCAAGCCACCGGCGGCTTTCGGGAGTTCGGCGGGTCGACGTGATCGGAGATGGTGACGCACAGTGGACGTTGGATATGAACGACGCGAAGATCAGCTTGGGGCCGAGAACCTCAACTCGAGGTCCCATACCCAAGCCCTCAAATGCACTCCAAGCCGATCGTGGCCGAGGGCTGTGGGAATCCCAAACCGGTCTCTCCCATTCGGATCAATCCACCATGAATCGGCGGCTGTCTCGGCTCAATTCCGAGCCAGCTGCCAAACAAACCGATTCCGGATTTCCCGCCAAAGCATTGAACTCAAATCGACTCCTGGCTACGGCGGGCTCAGCTCCAGCTCTGCCAGGCCGTCCACAGCGCGGTCAGGATCAGCAGCACGCCGATGGCCTGGCCCAGGCGGATCTGCGCCTCATGGTGGCCGCGCAGCCAGAGTCTCAGGCCGGAGGCGCCGAGCGCGATGGTGCCATAGACGGCCAATTGGGTGAGCGCGATGATCAGCCCCATGGCGATGGCCTGCAGCCAGACCGAGCCGTATTCGGGGCGCAGGAACTGCGGGAAGATCGCCAGCATGAACAGATAGGCCTTCGGATTGAGCAGGCAGTTGATGGCGCCGCGGCGGAAACTGGTGGCCAGCGTCACCTCCCTACCCGCTCTCACCTCGCCGAGCGGCGCCGCGCCGCTGATCAGCTGCCAGCCGATCCAGGCGATGTAGACGGCGCCGGTGAGCAGCATGAGGTTGAAGGCGGCGGGGAACGCCTTGAACAGGATGCCGATGCCGAGCACCCCCATGACGACATGGACGACGCCGCCCGCCACCACGCCGGAGACCGCTGCCATGCCGCTGCGGCGGCCGCCGGTCAGGCTCGACGCCATCACATAGGCCATGTCCATGCCGGGCAGGATGATGATGCCGGCAACCAGCAGGAAGAACAGCCAGAGATGGCCGGTATGGGTGAGCGCGAGGTCCTGCATGGCGAGGCTCCTGTTCCGATGCGAGTGAAGTGACTTGTCAGTTGCGATCCCGCTGGCCGGGATGCATTGCCGGCCATTTGCTTGATTTTCCTGGCCACCGCAATGATACTGGCGCCCGGCAACTGACAGCATTGTGTCAGTTGCGATCACCAACCGGGGGAGCGCGGATGCGCAAGGCGTCGCGACTGTTCGAGATCATCCAGATCCTGCGGCTGGCGACAGGGCCGGTGACGGCGGCGGAGATCGGAGCGCGGCTCGGCGTCACCGCGCGCTCGATCTACCGGGACATCGTCGAGCTGCAGGCGATGGCGGTGCCGGTCGAGGGCGGGCGCGGCATCGGCTACATCCTCAGGCCCGGCTTCGAGCTGCCGCCGCTGATGTTCTCGATCGAGGAGACGGAGGCGATCGTGCTGGCGCTGGCGCTGCTCCGGCGCACCGGCGACCGCGGGCTGGATGCGGCGGCCGGGCGCATCAACCGGAAGATCGCCGCGGCGATGCCGGCGCCGCTCCGGCCGCATCTTGCCAGCACCGCGCTGCACGCCTGGGGCTCGGTGGTGGCGCCGGCCGCCGGCATCGACACCGCGCTGGTGCGACAGGCGATCCGCGACGAGCGCAAGCTGACGATCGACTATGCCGACGCCGCCGGTCTCGCCAGCCGCCGAACCATCCGGCCGGTGGCGCTGATCTACTACTCCTCCGCCCACAACATCGTCGCCTGGTGCGAGCTGAGACAGGCGATCCGCCATTTCCGCACCGACCGGGTGACGGCAAGCCGGCTCGAGGAGGCACATTTCCGCGGCGAGGGCGAATCGTTGCGGCGGATATGGATCGCCGGCTGGACGCAGGCCGATGCGGAGCCGCCTCAGGTCTGATGGCCATGGCCCGGCGAGCGGGGGAGTGTCAGGACGGAAACAGGCGCCCTGACCTGAGAACGGCCGCGCCAAGGGCTGCGGCCGCCGGCCGCCATGCCCCGTGCGGATCCCGCGCAAAACGGCCGCGCGGCGCAGAATCCCGTTGCGTTTCGTCGCTTCCGGACACAGTTTGACGCACGCCCGCGGAGCTTCGCCGATGACCTGGTCCCAGATTCTCACCTTCGTCCTTGCCACCACGCTTCTGGTGACGTCACCCGGTCCCAACGGCGTACTGATCGCCCGGACCGTGCCCACCTCCGGCCGCGCCGCCGGCTTTGCGACCATTCTCGGCTTCTTCGCCGCCTTCTACGTGCACGGCACGCTGTCGATCCTCGGCATTTCGATCATCCTGACGAAATCGGCGATCGCATTTGCGATCGTCAAATATCTCGGCGCCGCCTATCTCTGCTGGATCGGCGTCAAAGCGCTAGTGGCGGCCTGGCGGGGCGTGGCGACAGTCCCTGCCGTGACCCCGGCACGACGGCGACGGACGCTGCTCAAGGCGTTCGGCGAGGGGTTCCTGACCAACGGTCTGAACCCGAAAGTGTCGATGTTCTACCTGGCGGTGTTCCCGCAGTTCATCCCGCTCAACGCCCATCCCGTGGCATGGGCGTTCCTGCTGGTGTACCTGCACTCGATGATCAACGTGATCTGGTTCTCCAGCATCGTGTTGCTGTTTTCGAAGCTCACCCGGGTCACACGCGGCGGCCGCTTTCAGCGCTGGCTCAAGGCAGTGACCGGCGGCGTGTTCATCAGCTTCGGATTGAAACTGGCAACGCTGCGGCCCAGTGTGTAAACCATGCCGTAACTCCGAGCGGCGCCGGGACGGCGGATCGTTCCGCCCCCCTCGCGCTGACGGGGCCGCCGCTCACCCCATCAGCGCGTCCTGCAGCCGCTTGACGGCATAGCCCGCCTGCACCGGCCAGTGGGTCCAGGCCTCCCCGTCGCCCAGCGCCGCGCGGGCATGATGCGGGAAGTTGGGATCGTTGAGCGCCTGGCGGGCCATGGCGACGAGATCGGCCCGGCCGCTGTCGACCGCGTCGGCGGCCGCTTCCGGCGTGGTGATCAGGCCGACCGCCATGGTGGCGATGCCGGCTTCCTGCCGGATGCGGCCCGCCAGCGGCACAAGATAGGACGGGGCGGGCTTGAGCGGCGAACCGGCAAAGCCGCTGGCCGAGCAGTCGATCAGGTCGACGCCGCGGGCCTTGAGTTCGCAGGCGAGCACGACGCTGTCCTCGATCTTCCAGCCGTGCTCATGGCCATCGACGGAGGAGATCCGCACCGAGATCGGCTTCTCTGCCGGCCAGACCTCGCGCACCCGCTCGACCACCGCGAGCGCTAGGCGCATGCGGTTCTCGCGGCCGCCGCCATAGGCGTCGCCGCGCCTGTTGGCGATCGGGCTCAGGAACTCGTTGATGAGGTAGCCGTGGGCCGCATGGATCTCGATGATGTCGAATCCGGCGGCAAGCGCGCGGCGCGCTGCGGCGACGAAGGCGGCGGGCAGCGCCTCGATCTCGGCCACTGTCATTTCGGCAGGCTCGGCATAGGCATCGGATTCGGCGATCGCCGAGGGCGCCCGGGTGGTCCAGGGGGTGACGCCGAGCTCGGCCATGTCCTGCGGCGTGACGGTGCCGACCCCACGCCAGGGCAGCCGCGACGAGCCCTTGCGGCCTGCATGGCCGATCTGGATGCCGGCTTTGGCGCCGTTGGCATGGAGATAATCGACGATGCGGGCGAGCGGGGCGACCTGGGCATCGGTCCAGAGGCCGAGGCAGCCATGGGTGATGCGGCCTTCCGGCACCACCGCGGTGGCCTCGACCATGACCAGGCCGTAACCGCCGAGCGCGAAGCGGCCGAGATGGACGTAGTGGTGCTCGTTGGCGAGCCCGTCGGTGGCGGAATACTGGCACATCGGCGAGACCACGAGCCGGTTCTGCACGGTGAGGTCGCGAAGCCGGAACGGGGTAAAGAGCTGGGTCATGCAAGGTCTTTCGGTAAGCGGCGGGCGGGATGGTTCCTGGAAAGGGGTGGCGAATGCCGGTCGCATATGGGGTCTTAGGGCGACAGCTGCCACCCGAACCGGCAAGAGCTCAATCGAATTTTTCTGATGCTCCGGACCATGCGGGTTGCCGGCCGGCGACCGCCCTCCCCAGGCCCTGCAGCATTCCAGCGCTCAACCGCGTCAATCCGCCTCAATGTCGAGCCGACAGGTCATTTCCAAACAGACCGGATCGGTGGTGTGCGGTTCCGGCCGGAATGCCCTTTCTTGAGCGAGGCCGCCGTGGGGGCGGCAAAGAACAAAGGCCGAAAAGCAGGATTGCAATCGTACCGACCAGTTGGTATGGATATCTGACTGGAGACATGCATGACCGACACAGACATCATTCCGACACAGATGAGCGCCCGCGACAAGTTGCTCGCCGCGGGCTTCCAGCTGATCCGCTCGAAGGGCTATTCCGGAACCACCGTGGATGACCTCTGCGCCGCCGCCGGGGTGACCAAGGGCGCCTTCTTCCATCACTTCAGGAGCAAGGAGGCGCTCGGTGTTGCCGCCGCCGATTTCTGGGCGGAGTTCACCGGCCGGCTGTTCGCCGAGGCGCCCTACCACGCTCATGCCGACCCGCTCGACCGGTTCACGGGCTATCTGGATTTCCGCCGCCAGCTGCTGGCCGGCGAGCTGCCGGATTACACCTGCCTGGTGGGTACCATGGTGCAGGAAACCTATCTGACGGCGCCGGCGATCCGGGACGCCTGCGAGGCGTCGATCTCGGGTCATGCCCGCACGCTGGAGCCCGACATCCAGGCCGCCATGGACGCGCGCGGCATGGGCGACCGCGGCTGGACAGCGGGCAGCCTGGCGCTGCACACCCAAGCGGTTCTGCAGGGCGCCTTCATCCTGGCCAAGGCGCAGGATTCGGTGACGGTCGCCGTCGAATCCGTCGACCATCTCAAGCGCTATGTTGCGCTGCTGTTCTCGCCGCCGGGGGGCGCAACCGCCGGCAACGGCTGACCCTGAGCCACCGGCGGCAGGGCGCCGGGATCGGACTTACTTCATGCACCATGAGGAGATGACCATGACCACATCCGACTTCCCCGCCGAGCGCGAACTCGTCATCGACCGCTATGTCGATGCGCCGCGCGATCTCGTCTGGCGCTGCTGGACCGACCCCGAGCTTCTGGTCAAGTGGTTCACGCCCGCTCCCTGGAAGACCAGGAGCGCCAGCATGGACGTGCGCGCCGGAGGCTCGTCGATGGTGGTGATGGAAAGCCCGGAGGGCGAGCTGTTTCCCAATCCCGGCATCTATCTCGAGGTGGTGGAGGGCGAGAAACTGGTCTTCACCGACGCCTACACCGAGGCCTGGGCGCCGAGCGAGAAACCGTTCATGACCGGCATCCTCACTTTCGCCGACGAGGGCAAGGGCACGCGCTACCGCGCCGTCGTCCGCCACTGGAGCGTCGAGGACAGCAAGCGCCACGAGGAGATGGGCTTCCATGACGGCTGGGGCAAGGCCACCGACCAGCTTGAGGAAACCGCGAAATCGCTGGCAGCCGACGCCTGATCCGAGGACTACCTGCTGCCTGCCAGATCATCGAAACCAGTATTCGGGAGAAAGAGGATGAACGCGATCGTCGATGAAGCCGGCTGGCGCTCCGCCCATGCGGAGCTGCTGGCCCGGGAAAAGGCCATGACCCACGAACTGGACCGCCTGGCGGCGCAGCGCCGCCGCATGCCCTGGATGAAGATCGAAAAGCCCTACCGCTTCACAGGTCCCGCCGGCGAGACCGATCTTCACGGCCTGTTCGAGGGTCGCAGCCAGCTCATCGTCTACCATCACATGCTCAAGCCCAACGATCCCGCCCCCTGCTCCGGCTGCAGCATGGTCGGCGATCACATGCCGCATCTGGCCCATCTCAATGCTCGCGACGTGACGCTCGCCTTCATCGCCCGCGCCCCCTCCCCGCAGATCGAGGCCTACAAGCGCCGCATGGGCTGGACCATGCCGTTCTATGAAAGCACCGACAGCTTCGGCACCGACCTCGGCATCGACGGCGGCTTCGGCCTCAATGTCTTCCTCGACACCGACGCCGGCATCATGCGCACCTACTACACCAGCGGGCGCGGGGTTGAGAGCCTGGGCACGCCAATGACGCTGCTCGACATCACGCCCTACGGCCGCCAGGAAAACTGGGAGGACGCGCCGGAAGGCACTCCCCAGGGCGATCCCTACGCCTGGTGGCGCCGCCACGACGAGTATGACGAGCACCCGTCCGCGCCCAGCGCCGCCCGCCGGCACGCCGCCGCCCGCGATTGACCTGCAAGGCTCCGGAGGAGGATCCGCCATGCCCACAGCAGCCAAGAGCTTCAAGCCCGAGGGAATGAACCCGGTCACGCCGCATCTGATCTGCCGCGGAGCGGCCGAGGCCATCGACTTCTATGTCCGCGCCTTCGGGGCGGTGGAGAACGGCCGCATGCCCGGCCCCGACGGCAAGCTGATGAACGCCATGATCACGCTGCAGGGCGGCACCATCATGCTGGTCGACGAAAATTTTCTCCACGGCATGAAGAGCCCGCAGAGCTATGGCGGCAGCGCGGTGTCGGTGCATGTCTTCGTTCCCGACATCGACGCCTTCGCGGCGCGCGCCGAGGCCGAGGGTGCCGAGATCATGATGAAGCCCGAGGACCAGTTCTGGGGCGACCGCTTCTGCATGATGCGCGATCCCTTCGGTCACGTCTGGAGCTTCGCCACCCACCAATACGATCTCACGCCCGAGGAGATGGCGGCAGGCGCCGAGCAGCATCGGGCCGAGATCCGCAAATAGGAGAATCCGCCCATGAGCTTCCAGGCCTATCTCGACACCATCAAGGCGAAGACCGGCAAGACGCCCGAGGATTTTCGCGCGCTTGCCGAAGCAAGGGGCCTGCTCGCGGATGGCATGGTGGCCAAAGGGGTCAAGGCCGGCGATGTCGTCGGCTGGCTCAAGGACGACTTTGACCTCGGCCGCGGCCACGCCATGGCGATCTGGGCGCTGTTTTCCAACATCAAACCAATGCCGGGCGCGTAACCGGCAAGGCAGGAGCAGAGCATGTCCGAATCCGAGGACCAATCCCGCCGGAAGATCGTGCCGTTCATCTGGTACGACAGCGAGGCCGAAGGCGCCGCCCGGCTCTACACATCGCTGTTTCCCGGCGGCCGCATCACCCAGGTCAGCCATTACCGCGGCGAGGGCGAGCACATCCACGGCCAGCCGGCGGGCAAGGTGATGACGGTCGGCTTCGAGCTCGACGGCCAGGCCTTCTGCGGCATCAATGGAGGGCCGGTGTTCAGGCCGAACCCGTCGATCTCGTTCTTCGTCCACCTCGACAGCCACGACAAGGTCGATGCGCTGTGGGCGGGCCTTGTCGATGGCGGCCAGGTGCTGATGGCGCTCGACGCCTATCCCTGGAGCACGCGCTACGGCTGGCTCAGCGACCGCTACGGCGTCTCCTGGCAGATTGCCGCCTGGGACAGGGCGGCTGAACGGCAGAGCATCATCCCGTCGCTGATGTTCACCGGCGACCGCGACGGCCGGGCCGCGGAGGCGATCGATCTCTACACCTCCGTCTTCCCCAACTCCGCCAGGGGAGCCGTCCGCTATCGGCAGACGGGCGACGGACAGCCGCGGGACTCGGTGCTTCACGGCCGGTTCACGCTGTTTGGCCAGAGTTTTTCCATCATGGACGGCGACGGCCCGCACGATTTCACCTTCAACGAAGGCGTGTCGCTGATGGTCTCTTGCGAGGACCAGGCCGAGCTCGACGGCTACTGGGCGGCGCTGACAGCCGATGGCGGCTCGGACATGCGGTGCGGTTGGGTCAGGGACAGATTCGGGGTATTCTGGCAGCTCGTGCCCACGGCGCTGCCTCGGCTGATGACCTCGCCGGATCGCGCGCTCGCGAGCCGCGTGACGCAGGCGATGCTGACGATGAACAGGATCGACATCGCAACCCTCGAGGCGGCAGCCCGGGGCGAGTAGGAGCAAGGGAGAAAGAGATGGCCTATGTGAACGGATTTCTGGTCGCAGTGCCGACCGCGAAAAAGCAGGACTATCTGGAGATGGCAACCTTGGCATCCCAGGTCTTCAAGGACCACGGCGCCATTCAGGTGGTCGAGAGCTGGGGCGACGAGGTGCCGGACGGCAAGCTCACCTCGATGCCGATGGCGGTGAAGGCCGAGGACGGCGAAGTGGTGGTCTTCTCGTGGGTCATGTGGCCGGACAAGCAAACGCAGGCCAGCGGCATGCAGAAGTCGATGGAGGATCCGCGCATGAAGTTCGATCCGGCGGCCTCTCCGTTCGACATGAAACGCATGATCTACGGCGGTTTCGAGGTCATTCTCGACGTGTGAGAGCAGATCCGGCAGCGGCGGGCCAGGCCGGTTCCGCATGCAGACGCGGCCCTGGCCGCGCCCTTTGTGAACCCAGGAAGGAAACGAAAAATGGCATATGTCAGCGGATTCATGGCGCCGGTGCCGTCGGACCGGAAGCAGGACTATCTCGACATCGCGACGAGGTCGGTCGCGGTGTTCAAGGATCATGGCGCCTTGCGGGTGGTGGAAACCTGGGGCGACGAGGTGCCGGAAGGCAAGCTCACTTCGATGCCGATGGCGGTCCAGGCCGGGGAGAGCGAAACCGTGGTCTTCTCCTGGGTGTGGTGGCCGGACAAGGCGACCTATGTCGCCGGCATGGAAAAGGTGATGGCGGACGAGCGCATGGATTTCGATCTCGGCTCGCTGCCTTTCGACATGCAGCGGATGATCTTTGGCGGGTTCGAGGTCATCCTCGACGCCTGACAGCGGACCCGGAGGGAGGATCCCCGCCCTGCCCCGGGAAAATGCGCGAGGAGAACGGAAATGGCCTATGTCAGTGCATTCATCGCCCCGGTGGCGACCGACAGGAAGCAGGCCTATCTGGAGCTGGCCACGATGATGGCCGGAGTGTTCAAGGAGTACGGCGCCAGCCGCATCGTCGAATCCTGGGGCGACAAGGTGCCGGAAGGCAGACTGACGTCGCTGCCGATGGCGGTGCTGGCCCGGCCGGATGAGACCGTGGTCTTCTCCTGGGTCTGGTGGCCGGACAAGGAAACCCAGAAGACCGGCTTCGACAACGCGCTCCGCGACCCGCGCATGCAGCTTGACCCGGCGGCAATGCCCTTCGACATGAAGCGGATGATCTTCGGCGGCTTCGACGTCATTGTTGACGAATGACACGGCGGGGCGAATTGAACCAGCCATCGTGGCGAAGCCCGGCGCGCGGCAGCGCCCCCCCGGGATGCCGCCATGACCTCCGGGCCCGCATCCCGGCTCCCCGCGCCGGGTCGGTAGTCCGTGTCGGGAAGAATAATCCTGCGCGCCCTTGCAATATCCGGCGGAAGGGCCATATTGGTCTCAACACGAAATTTGTCTCCACCCTGACCACGGATGTACTGGCAGCGTGTCGAGGCAAGTCAGGAAGGTCGGTGCGAATTTCGCCCGGCCTTTTTCTTTGCCCGATCGGTGCCGGAGCTCCCACAGTACCCTCCGAGCGTCACCCCGGCCCCCGAGCCGGGGTCCAGCCACCGCGCGTCCGCGTGGTGAGAGACTCTTTTTGCAGACGATCCCGACCGAGAGTCCCCCGGCTCGCCGACACGAGCCCGCTGGATGCCGGGTCGAGCCCGTCATGACGCAGGAGAGTACGCAATCAGCCGCTCAGGCCAGGCGGAAGCCCAGCTTCTTGCCGGTGAGCCTCGCAAGCTGCTGCAGCCGGCCGTCGAGCCGTTCGCCCATCAGGTCGCTGCAGTCCCGCGGCACCACCAGCACGATATCGACATCGCCGTCGCCGGCGCGCGCCGGCTCGAAGGCCAGCCGCGGCACGGTGCCCGGCATCGAGGCCGAGAACAGATAGACCACGCGCAGCATGCCGCCGAGCAGCTTGGCGAGCTCGAGATAGCGCGGCGTGGCGATCGCCGCCATCGAGGCGGAGACGCCGTCGTCGTTGAGACCCTCGAAGCGGAAATAGTTGGCCAGCGCGATATAGGCGCGGCCGGCATGGCTGATGCCGGTGAAGGTGGAATGGGCGATGATGTTGAGCGCCTGCGGGCCGCGGTAATCGGGGTGGGCGCGCCAGGAGATGTCGGCGAGCAGGCACGCGGCCTGGCGGTAGCGGCTGTCATCCTCGGTTTCGGTGATCCCGAAGACCGGAAACATCCGGCCGGTCCATTGCGCGAGCTCGCGGGCATGCTCGGGCGAGCGGGCGCGCAGGATGGCGAGTTCCCCGGCCGCCGTCAGCAGCGGATCGAGGCGCGCCTCGCGCTCGCCCAAGAGCGAATAGAGATAGCCCTCGCGGACGCCGAGCGCGGAGAAGCTCACCCTTTCAGCCTTCATGGCCATCAGCGTCTCCTGCAGCGCCACGGCGCCGTAGGGCAGCAGCGAGCGCCGGTTCTTGGAGACGGCCTTGAGCGTCTCGACGTGGCTGCCCTTCATGCGCGCCACGTCTGCGAGAAACTCGATCGCCTCGGGGGCGGCGATCTCGTATCCCTGCATCATGTGCAGCTGGTAGGAGGTCATCTCCATGTGCAGCTTTGCGATGTTGCGCCAGGTGCCGCCGACGGCATAGAAGGTGCGCCCTGCCCCTCCCTTGAGCACGGGGGCCTTCTTGAGATGCTCGCGCACGATGGCGCGGGCCTTGGTGACGGAACTGCCGGCCAGTTCGGCAAGCCTCAGGCCGCCCAGCGGAAGGGTCTGGCCGCCGGAATAGGCATGATCCCGGACATCGACGAGTTCCAGCGAGCCACCGCCCAGGTCGCCTGCAATGCCGTCGGGCAGATGATAGCCGCTGACGATGCCGAGCGCCGAGTACTTGGCCTCCTCCTCGCCGCTGAGCACCCTGATCCGGCAGCCGAGCACCGCTTCCGCATTGGCGATGAATTCCGGACCGTTCTCGGCCTCGCGGGCGGCGGCGGTGGCAAGCACGTGCATGTCGCGGGCGCGGGCCTGGTGCGCCAGCGCGCGGAAGCGCTTGAGCGCGCCGAGCGCCCGGGCGATGCCGTCGGCGTCCATGCGGCCGCTGCCGGCCAGACCGCGGCCGAGGCCGCACATCACCTTCTCATTGAACAGCACAGCCGGCGCCCGGCTCAGCCCCTCGTAAATGACGAGGCGGACGGAGTTCGACCCTATATCGACAACGGCAACAGGGTGAATGCCCGGCAGCCGGCCTTGCGCTTCCGATTCGACCATCAGGTCTATTGCTTCTCTTTTGCCTTGCGGGCAACCCGGCCCGCGATCAGCTTGGGCGCATTGGACTTCAGGGCTTCACCTCGGCCTGACAGGCTGGGATTGGTCATGAAATACAGCTGCGCATCGAACGGCTCCTCATCCGGCTGGGCTATGACTCGCCGTGAGGTCCCGTCAGGGAGTATCTCGTAACTTTGCTGGTTATCAATCAAATTCCCCAGCATGATCTGCGAGAGCACCTGTTCATGCACAGTCTTGTTGATGATCGGCACCAGGGTTTCGACCCGGCGGTCGAGATTGCGCGGCATCAGGTCGGCCGAGCCGATATAGACCAGCGCCTCCTTCGACGGCAGGCCCGCGCCATTGCCAAAGCAGTAGATGCGGCTGTGCTCGAGGAAGCGGCTGACGATCGACTTGACGTGGATGCGGTCGGACAGGCCGGGCACCTGCGGACGCAGGCAGCAGATGCCGCGAATGATCAGGTCCACTTCGACGCCGGCCTGGCTGGCCCGGTAGAGCGCATCGATGATTTCCGGATCGACGAGCGAATTCATCTTCATCCAGATCGCGGCCTGGCGCCCGGCGCGCGCATGGGCCACCTCCGCCTCGATGTTGTCGAGGATGCGCGCGCGCAGGTTGAGCGGCGAGACGGCAAGCTTGGACAGGCCTTCCGGCTCGCCGTAGCCGGTGATGAAGTTGAACACATGCGCCATGTCGCGGGCAATCACCGGATCGCAGGTGAAGTAGGACAGGTCGGTGTAGATCTTGGCGGTGACCGGGTGGTAGTTGCCGGTGCCGAGATGGCAGTAGGAGACCAGCCGGTTTTCCTCGCGCCGGACGATCAGCGACATCTTGGCGTGGGTCTTGAGCTCGATGAAGCCGAAAACCACCTGCACGCCGGCGCGCTCCAGATCTCGGGCCCAGCGGATGTTGGCTTCCTCGTCGAACCGCGCCTTGAGCTCGACCAGCGCGGTCACCGATTTCCCGGCTTCCGCCGCGTCAACCAGCGCGCGAACGATCGGGCTGTCGTTCGAAGTCCGGTAAAGCGTCTGCTTGATGGCCAGCACGTCGGGGTCGCGCGCTGCCTGAAACAGGAACTGAACCACCGCGTCAAACGACTCGTAGGGATGGTGGATGACGAGGTCCTTCTCGCGGATGGCGGCGAAGGTGTCGCCGGCATGTTCGCGGATGCGTTCGGGAAATCGCGCATTGTAGGGCACGAAGCGCAGGTCCTCGCGCGGGGCCTTGGTGATTTCCGACAGCGTGTGCAGCGCCAGCAGGCCTGGCAGCACGGCGATGCGGTTTTCGGGCACGTTGAGTTCATGCACGACGAATTCGCGCAACGGCTGCGGCAGTTCGGAATCGAACTCTATGCGGATCACCGAGCCGCGGCGGCGGCGCTTGAGCGCGCTCTCGAACAGCCGCACCAGATCCTCGGCCTCCTCCTCGACCTCGATGTCGCTGTCGCGAATGAGACGGAAGGTGCCCGAACCGTGCACGGTGTAGCCGGGATAGAGCCGTCCGATGTACATCGAGACCACGTCCTCGATGGTGATGTAGCGGATCGCGCCGGCGGAATCGGGCAGCCGGACGAAGCGGTCGAGCGCCACCGGAAGGCGGATCAGCGCCGTCATCGGCTCATGGGTTGCCTTGGAGTAGAGCTGCAGGCAGATCGAGAAGCCCAGATTGGGAATGAACGGGAAAGGATGCGCCGGGTCGATGGCCAGCGGCGTGAGCACCGGGAAGATCGACTGCAGGAACTCGTCCTCAAGCCACACCCTGTCGGCGTCGTCGAGCACCGTGGGGCGGACGATGAGGATGTTCTCCGCCGCCAGATGCTGCTGCAGCACGGCGAGCGAGGCCTGCTGCTCGAGTTGCAGGCCATCGATCTCGCTCAGGATGGAATCGAGCTGCTCGGCGGGGCTGAGACCGTCGGCCGACCGGGTGGAGATGCCCTGGCGGACCTGGCCTTCGAGGCCGGCAACTCGGACCATGAAAAACTCGTCCAGATTGGCCGCAGAGATCGACAGGAACCGCACCCGCTCGAGCAGCGGATGATTGTCGTTGAGCGTTTCCTCGAGCACCCGCCGGTTGAACTGCAGCCAGGAGAACTCGCGGTTGACGAAGCGTTCGGGGCTGGACATCAGGTCGACGACCGGAAGCTCCGGCACATCGATCTTCAGCGGCGTCACGTCGGCATTCATATCTGACAGGTCGTCCATGGTCCGGGCATCCGATTGGTCTCGCGCCTGCCTTATAGCACGAGAACGAAGGAACTATGACAGTTCGGTGTCAGCGTTTCCGGCCGCCATTTCGGCCAGCGCCTCGGCGGCCAGCGAGCGGGTGATGCGCGACTGGCGCCCCAGCGCCAGCGCGTCGAGCCGCACGACGAGATGACGGGCGGCGGCCAGCGAGCGTTCCATCCGGGCGACGATATAGGAAATGACCCGGTCGTCGGCCGCCACCTGGCGGTCGGCGAAGAGCTTGACCAGCACCTGGGCGAGCAACTCGTCATCCGGCTCGCCGATCTCGACCGTCATCGCCGCCTTCAGCCGCGAGGCCAGGTCGGGCAGCGCCACGTTCCAGGCGGCCGGCCATAGTCGGGTGGTGATCAGCATGCCGCCGGAATGGGCGCGCACCGCATTGATGAGGTGAAACAGCTGCACCTCGTCAAAGCCGGTCTGGTCGATGTCCTCGATCAGCACCGGACCGGCCGAGGCGAGCGCGATGGCATCGGCGTCTCCGGCGGACGCGGCAATGGACACCGCACCCGATTTTGCCGCCCAGATGGAGGCCAGATGCGACTTGCCCGACCCGGTGGGCCCGGTCAGGATGACGACCGGAGATGGCCAGTCCGGCCAACGGTCGACGATGGCGACGGCGGCGCTCAGCCGGTCGGAAACGATCAGGTCGTCGCGCGAGGATGCGGGTACGGGCGCGAAATCGAGCGGGATCTGGCTGGAGCGCGGCGGCTTGGGCATGTCGGCGGCGGTGTCCTTGCGTTTGGCTTGCTGCGAACGATCGCGGTGCCGGTCAGGGCTTGGCAGGCTTGCCGGGCCGGGCAGCCTGAACGGCACCGACCGCGGCCTTCCGCGGCTTGGCCGCCGCCGGGGCCTGCGGCAGGGTAGCCGGCGCGGCCGGTACCGGCGGCGCGGGGGACCGCTCGGTTCCGTGATACAGGTCGCTTTCCAGATAGCGCTCGATGGTGAAGCGCACAAGCACGCCGATGGCCGCGGCCGTGGGCACGGCCACCAGCAGGCCGACAAATCCGAACAGCGCGCCGAAGGCGAACAGCGCGAACATCAGCCATACCGGATGCAGCCCGACCGACTGGCCGACGAGCCGCGGCTGCAGGATGTTGCCCTCGAAGAACTGCCCCGTGAAAAAGACGGCGGCGACGATGCCGACCATGATGTAGTCGGGCCAGAACTGCACCAGCGCGACGCCCAGCGCCAGCACCAGGCCGAGCATCGAGCCGACATAGGGAATGAAGCTGACGAGACCGGCGAACAGGCCGATCAGCAGGCCGAAATTGAGCCCGGTCATGGTCAGGCCGACGGCGTAGAAAACCCCGAGCAGCAGGCAGACCGTACCCTGGCCGCGAACGAAACCGGCTATCGTGGCGTCGATGCGGCGGGCCAGTTCGCGCACGGTCTCGACATTGTCGCGCGGGATCCAGCTGTCGACGCGGGCCACCATCCGGTCCCAGTCGAGCAGCAGGTAGAAGGCCACCACCGGAGTGACGATGAACAGCGAGGCAATGTCGATGAGCGCCTTGCCGGAGTTCCAGATCTGCTGGAAGATCGTGCCGACAAAGCCTGCCCCCTCCTTGAGGAGGGCGGCGAAGCTGTCCTTCAGCCCCGCCATCTGGGCGACAAGCCAGTCGGGAATGAAACGAGATTCATGCGTGAGCAGCGTCTGCAGGTCGGCGATATAGCCCGGCAGGCGGCTGCCGAAGTCGGCAGCCTGGGTGACGAGCAGCGGAATGATGATGATCAGCGCCAGCGCGAAAACGAGCACGAAGGCGATCAGGATCACCACCGTCGCCATCAGGCGGCTGAGGCCGATACGCTCGAGCCGGTCGGCGACCGGATCGAGGAAATAGGCCAGCGCCATGCCGGCGACGAAGGGCAGCAGGATGGAGCGGAACAGCAGCAGGAAGCCGCCGAAGATCGCCAGCGCCACAAGCCAGAAGAACAGCTGGCGACGCAGGACCTTCGGATCGATATGGGT
Organism: Hoeflea marina; assembly: GCF_003182275.1. Lineage (GTDB taxonomy): Bacteria > Pseudomonadota > Alphaproteobacteria > Rhizobiales > Rhizobiaceae > Hoeflea > Hoeflea marina. Next base: position 30,165 of record NZ_QGTR01000001.1, on the reverse strand, counting down.
AGCCATCGCGCTCTCGCTTTTCGTTGTCCGCCGCCCGGTCATGATCCGGCGCCGCCCGATCCGGCCATGTGCCGCAGCCAGATGACGAGATAGGCCGCCGCCGAAGCGATGGTCAAGCCCGCAACCGCCACCACGAGCCAATATACCTGGGCGGCGAATTCGCCCGCACCGGCGAGGCTGGCCAGCACCACGACGATGAGCAGGATCTGGAGCGCGGTGTTGATCTTGGACACCAGCAGCGGCCGCATCTCGACCGGGTTTTCCATCAGCCCTGCGAGCAGGACACCGCCGACGATCATCAGGTCGCGCGATACCACCAGCACCACCAGCCAGAGCGGCAGGGCGCCGAGATAGCCGAGCATGATGGCGACGCTGACCAGCAACAGCTTGTCGGCCATCGGATCGAGATAGGCGCCGAGTTCCGAGCGCTGGTTGAACTGGCGGGCAATGAAGCCGTCGAGCCCGTCCGACAATCCGGCCAGCAGAAAGATCACGAAGGCGGCCTGCATCTGGCCGTTGATCATGGCCATGATGACGAGGGGAACCATGAGGAAACGGGCAATGGTGATGAAGTTCGGCAGTGTCATCTCGGCCCCAGGTCTCCGCGGCATCCTTCGAAGATGGTTGATGCGCCTTCCGAATCCAAGGGTCAACCAACTTCGATGGCCGGAGGAAGGCCGGAAACCGGGGAGAAATGCACCCCTCCGGCTTGCGCCAAGAGCGGCAAAATGCCATCCCCCGGGGATTGCATCCAATGCCCGCACGGACAGGACCTCGCCCCATGACTCACCCGAAGAACGGTCTCACCTACAGCGACGCCGGCGTCGACATCGATGCGGGCAACGAGATGGTCAACCGCATCAAGCCGCTGGTGCGCTCCACCCGCAGGCCGGGCGCCGACGGCGAGATCGGCGGCTTCGGCGGTCTGTTCGACCTGAAGGCGGCGGGATTCACCGATCCGGTGCTGGTGGCGGCCAATGACGGGGTGGGCACCAAGCTGAAGGTCGCCATCGACGCCGACCGGCACGACACCGTCGGCATCGATCTTGTGGCCATGTGCGTCAACGACCTGGTGGTGCAGGGCGCCGAGCCGCTGTTCTTTCTCGATTATTTCGCCACCGGCAAGCTCGACCCGGCGCAGGGCGCGGCCATTGTCGGCGGCATCGCCCAGGGCTGCCTGATGGCCGGCTGCGCGCTGATCGGCGGCGAGACCGCGGAAATGCCCGGAATGTATTCCAAGGGCGACTACGACCTGGCGGGCTTCGCAGTGGGCGCGGCCGAACGCGGCCGCCTGCTGCCCACGCCCGACATCTCCGAGGGCGACGTCATTCTGGGGCTCGCCTCCTCCGGCGTGCATTCCAACGGCTATTCGCTGGTGCGCAAGATCGTCGAGACGAGCGGGCTCGGCTGGGATGCGCCCGCCCCGTTCGCCACAGCCGACGAGGGCGAAACCCTTGGCGCGGCGCTGCTGGAGCCGACACGCATCTATGTCAAGTCGCTGCTCAAGGTGATCCGCGAGACCGGCAAGATCAAGGCGCTGGCGCACATCACCGGCGGCGGCTTCCCGGAAAACATCCCGCGCGTGCTGCCCGAGGGGCTGGCCGCCCATATCGATCTCGACGCCATCTCGCCGCCGCCGGTGTTCTCCTGGCTGGCGCGCACCGGCGGCGTGGCGATGACGGAGATGCTGCGCACCTTCAACTGCGGCGTCGGCATGATCGTCGTCACCGCCGCGGACAATGCCGACGCGGTCGCCGCCGCGCTGTCGGATGCCGGCGAGCAGGTCATCCGGCTCGGACATCTGGGGCCGCGGGAAGCCGGATCGGCGGGAGTGGTGTATTCCGGAACGCTGTCACTATGAGCGCCGCGGCGACCGCCGCCGGCCGGACGAGGGTCGCGGTGCTGATCTCGGGCCGGGGCTCCAACATGGCAGCCCTGATGGAAGCGGCGCGATCGACCGATTATCCGGCCCGCATCGCGCTGGTGATCTCCGACAAGCCGGAAGCCAAGGGGCTGCAGACCGCCGGATCCTACAACATCGCCACCCGGGCGATCGCCCGCACCGCGTTTGCGGACAAGGCCTCGCACGAGGCGGCCATCAGCGAGGCGATCGAGGCCTCGGGCGCCGAACTTGTCTGTCTGGCCGGCTACATGCGGCTGCTTTCGGGCAGCTTCATCCATCGCTGGCGCGGCCGCATCATCAACATTCACCCTTCGCTGCTGCCCTCCTTCCCCGGCCTCGACACCCATCACCGGGCGCTGGCCGCGGGTTGCCGGATCCATGGCTGCACCGTGCATTTCGTCACCGAAGGCATGGACGAAGGTCCGATCATCGCCCAGGCAGCCGTTCCGGTGCTCACCGGCGACACGCCCGAGAGCCTGAGCGCGCGGGTGCTGGAGGCAGAGCACCGGCTCTACCCCGAGGCGCTGGCCATGGTGGCACGCGGCGCGGTGCGCATGGGCGCCGACGGCCAGGCGATCTTCCGGGACTGACGATCCGCGACGGTCATGACCCGGCGCGGGCTCACCGGGCGTCGGCGAGATCCTGAAGACGGAGTTCATCCAGCCGCCCGAGCTGACCCAATTGGTGTTGGCCGAGGCGATGGGTGTCCAGCGGAAGCATGTCAACGAACCGTGCAAAAACCGCCGCAATGTGACGGCGGCGACCGCGCTCATTCTGGCGCGCGTATTCCGGCAACAGCCCGGACTTCTGGCTGAACGCCCAGCGCCGCAGCGACCTTTGGGATGCCATGCACAGCAAACGGGAACTGGCGCGCATCGAGCGCGCGAGACCGCCGACGGCGGCGTCCAGGCGCATGGCTTCACCTGAATCTTGACCATGGCCCGCATCGGTGACCTCTCGCTCCCTAAGTAGTTAGGGGTTCGAGCGGGAGCCGGTCTGCGTCCTTCTCCAATGCGGCAGGCAAAGGTCGCAGGGGGCTTGCATCATTGGCCTTTTTGGCAAATATTCCGCAGCATCGTCGGAACCATTCCGCCGAAGGTTGGTTCGTTCACCGTTGCTGCATGCCGTATGTGCTTTCGCTTGGGCACAGGCGTCGAGTGTGTATTGGGGACACTATGCGTTTACTGGACAGGTTTCTCGAACGGGTGATCCGAAAAGGAAAACTCACCATCATCGGAGCTGACGGATCCGTCCGCACATTCGGCGGTTCAGAACCAGGACCCGAGGCGACCATGCGCTTCACCCGGGACGGGGTCGAGAGAAGGATCGCCATCAACCCGGAACTGAAGGCGGCCGAAGCCTATATGGACGGCGACTTCGTCATGGAAGACAGCACCATCCACGACCTGATGCTCGTCATCTTCCGCAACAAGAGTCGCTTCGACAAATCGCCCAACCAGATCTTCTGGCAGGGCATCGACCGCAAGCTGCGCCGGCTCTACCAGAACAACTCGCTGTCGCGCGCCATCGGCAATGTGCAGAGCCACTATGACATCGGCGACGACATCTACCGCCTGTTCCTGGACAAGGACATGCAGTATTCCTGCGCCTACTTCCCGACCGGAAACGAGACCCTGGAGCAGGCGCAGACCGCCAAGAAGCGGCATCTCGCCGCCAAGCTGCAGCTCAAGGACGGCCAGCGGCTGCTCGACATCGGATGCGGGTGGGGCGGGCTGGCGCTCTACATGGCGCATGTGGCCAAGGTCGAGGTGGTGGGCATTACCCTTTCCGAACACCAACTCGAAGTGGCGCGCAAGCGCGCCGAGATCCTCGGCGTCAGCGACCGGGTCCGGTTCGAGCTGCGCGACTACCGCGAGATCCAGGAGCCGTTCGACCGCATCGTCTCGGTGGGCATGCTCGAGCATGTCGGCGTGCAGTATCTCAAGCCGTATTTCATGGCCGTGCGCGACCAGCTCAAGCCCGACGGCGTGGCCCTGATCCATTCGATCAGCGGCAAGGGCCCTCCCGGCGTCACCGGACCGTTCCTGCGCAAGTACATCTTTCCCGGCGGCTACGCGCCTTCGTTGTCGGAGGCCGTGGCGGCGGTCGAACTCTCCGGCCTCTGGTCGCTCGATTGCGAGATCTGGCGCTGCCACTACGGCTACACCCTGCACCACTGGCGCGAGCGCTTCGCGGCCAACCGCGAGGCGGCAAGCGCCATCATGGACGAGCGTTTCTGCCGGATGTGGGAAATCTACCTGTCGATGTGCGAATGCGCCTTCCTGGAGGGCTCGAGCAACGTCTTCCAGCTGCAACTGGCCCGCAAACGCGACGCGGTGCCGATCACCCGCGACTATATCGCCATCGAGGAGGCCCGCATCGAAAGGCTGGAAGCCGGCTTCGTCGACCGGGTGGCCGATACGGCCTTCGCCGCACTCGAAGCCGACGCGCGCGACAGGGCTCCGGCGCCCGCCCAACGGGAGCGAACGCCGGCGTGACCGGTGCCCGAGGGCGATGATTGCCGCTTCACGCCGCCTGCCCGGACGGCAACGGAATGAACCCGGCCCCGCCCGGCCGGTCCGGTGCTGCCCGCTTTCGGGCAGCTGGCGCCAAAGCACATCGCGGGAATTCAGATTCGCACGATGTGTTTTAGCTCTCTGTTCTGCATGTCGTGGTCCCGAAACCGCTGCACACTTTCGGGCGACACGCATTAGCGGAACTTTAAGCCGCAGCCGTCATTCTCCCGCCGCACCGGGAGAGCTGACATGGCCGCGAGATCCGTTTACCTGCAGGACAAGGTGGAGCCCGCCAGCGGCCGCATGAACCTGTCGTCGCTGCTGGGCGCCCTCAGCTTCGCGCTCGATCTGACAGAGGGACAGCCGCAGGGCCACTGCCTGCGCAGCTGCTGGATCGGCGCCCATGTCGGCCTGGCGCTCGGCCTCGACGAGGCGGCGATGACCGAGTTGCGCTACACCATCCTGCTCAAGGATCTGGGCTGCAGCTCGAACGCGGCGCGCATCTGCGAACTCTATCTGACCGACGACATCTCCTTCAAACGCGACTTCAAGACCGTCGACGGCAGCCTGAGCGCGGCGCTGCGCTTCGTGTTCAAGAAGACGGGTCTGGAATCGGGGCTCAGCGAACGCATCCGCGCCATCGTCAACATCCTGCAGAACGGCGGCGAAATTTCCAGGAGCCTGATCGAGACCCGTTGCCATCGCGGCGCCGACATCGCCGGCAAGATGCGATTCTCGAGCCTTGTCCAGGACGGCATCCGGTCGCTCGACGAGCACTGGGACGGATCGGGAAAGCCCGAAGGGCTGGGCGGCGACGCCATCCCGCTGAACGCCAACATCGCGCTGCTGGCGCAGGTGGCGGACGTGTTCCACCACGAGCAGGGCCAGGACGCCGCGCTGGCGGAAATCAAGGCGCGATCGGGAAGCTGGTTCGATCCGGCCCTGGTCGAGGCCTTCATCCGCGCCCAGGCCGACCCCGAGTTCTGGCGCGTTCTCGGCGGCGACGAGCTGGAGGCCAGGGTGTTTGCCATGGCCGCGGGCCAGGAGCAGGACATTGTCGACGAGGACTATCTCGACGACATCGCCGCCGCCTTCTCCGACATAGTCGACGCCAAGAGTCCGTTTACGGCCGACCACTCCAACCGGGTGACGCTCTACACCGACATGATCGCCGAGGAGATGGGTCTGTCCGACCCGCACCGGCGCTGGCTCAGGCGCGCGGCGCTGCTGCACGACATCGGCAAGCTCGCCGTCTCCAACCAGATCCTCGACAAGCCCGACAAGCTCGACGAGAAGGAATGGAAATCCGTCCGCAGCCACTCGCTCATGAGCGAACGGATCCTTGAGCGCGCAGCAGCCTTTGCCGACATCGCCCCGGTGGCCGGCGCCCACCACGAGAGGCTCGACGGCAAGGGCTATCCCTACGGCCTCTCCGGCGACGAGATCTGCCTCGAGGCCCGCATCCTGACCGTCGCCGACGTGTTCGACGCGCTGTCGGCGGAGCGGCCCTACCGGGCGGCAATGCCGATTGCCCAGGCGCTGGCGATCCTCGACAAGGACATCGACCTCGCCTTCGATCCGGCCTGCGTGGCGGCGCTCAAGCGCGGATTGCGGAAGCTGGAAGCAGACACGCTCGCCGCCTGAGCTTGCCGCCACCGGCGACTCTCTCCATACTTGCGCGGCAAGCCCTTGTTTCCGGAAGATGTTTCGATGCGGATAGCAGTGATCGCCGACACCCACGGCAACCGGATCGCGCTCGACGCCGTGCTTCGGCATCTCGGCGCCGCCGCCCCCGACCTGATCGTCAATCTTGGCGACCTCGTCTCCGGCCCCTTCGACCCGGCAGGCAGCGCCGATGTGCAGATGGGCCTTGATTGCGCGACCATCGCCGGCAACCACGAGCGCCAGCTCATCGAGGGCGGGACCGGCTTTTCCGATGTCTTCGCGCGGCCACGCCTGTCCGAAGCGCACATGGACTGGATCAAGTCACTCCCCGCCACCCTGAGGCTGGCCGAGGGGGAGGTCTTCGCCTGCCACGGCAGTCCGGCGGGCGGCGATCTCGAATACCTGCTCGAGGATGTGACGTCAGGACGGCCGATGGTCGACAGCGAGCAGGCGATCCTGCGCCGGCTGGCCGGCAGCGGCGAGGCCCGGCTGGTGTTGTGCGGGCACACCCACACGCCGCGCATCGTCAGCGTCGGCGGCATCCTCGTCGTCAATCCGGGAAGCGTCGGAATGCCCGGCTATCGCGACACCCTGCCGGTGCCCCATGTCATGGAAACCGGTGCGCCGCACGCCCGCTATGCGATCGTGGAGAGGCTTGCGGAAGGCTGGGCGGCGGAACTGCGGGCGGTGCCCTACGACTTCGAGGCGGCGGCGCGCCAGGCGGAAGCCGCCGGCCGCGAGGCAGTGGCGCACTCGATCCGCACGGGTCGGATGCCACCGGCCTGACCCCACCCCTGCCCGCGCGTGTCAGGGCCACTCCCCACTGCCGGCGCGGCGGAAGGCGGGGCAGCTCTCGCCACCCCGCCCTCTTTTTTGGCTCAAACCGGCTCAGACCAGCTCGGGCGTCACGTCGAGCGTGCCGGAAATGGCGTTCGAATAGGGGCAGACCTTGTGGCCGCCGGCGATCAGGTCCTCTGCGACATCCTTGTCGACGCCCGGCAGCGAGACCTTGATCTTGACGTCGAGGCCGAACCCCATGTCCTCGCGCGGACCGATGCCGACTTCGACATTGACGGTCGCGTCGTCGGGAACCTTGACCTTCTTCTGGTTGGCATAAAAGCGCATGGCGCCCATGAAGCAGGCGGCGTAGCCGGTGGCGAAGAGCTGTTCCGGATTGACGCCATCGCCGCCGGGGCCGCCCATTTCCTTGGGAACGACCAGATTGACGTCGACCGCGCCGTCATGGGTGCGGGACTTGCCGTCGCGGCCGCCGCCGGTTGCGGTGGCATTGGTGGAATAGACGATTTTCGTGGGCATGGGATCATCCTTCTATTGCATACGATTAAGTCGTGCACGATATATATTCGCAGAGCCGCGGCCTGTCAACCGCACGCGCTTGCGATTGCATCGTGCGCGACATAGGCTGGCCCCCAAGGAGACGTTCCATGACCGACCAGAGCAAGACCGCGAAACTGGCCTGCATTCAGGTGGAGGCCATGCTGTGCTTCGACCTCTATTCCACCCATCACGCGGTCGGGCAGGTCTACAAGCCGCTGCTGGCGCCGCTTGGCGTTACCTATCCCCAGTATCTGGTGCTCACCGTGCTCTGGGCAAGTGACAATCTCACCGTCGGCGCCATCGGCGAGCGGCTGTATCTCGAATCCTCGACGCTGACACCGCTTATCAAGCGGCTGGAGGGGCAGGGCCTGGTCAAGCGCAAGCGCGACCGCGAGGACGAGCGCAAGGTGCGGGTCAAGCTCACCAAGGCCGGCGACGCCATGCGCGCCGACGTGCAGCACATTCCGACCTGCCTGACGGAAGCCTTCGGCGTGCCGATGCCGGAACTGATGGGCGTGCATGAGACGCTGGGCAAGATCCGCGCCGCACTGAAGAAGCAGGCAGAGGCGGAGGCAAGGGGAGACGCCTGACTTCCGGTCATGGTGGCGGGCGTTCAAAGCCCCCCTCGCAGACCGTCGTCCCAACGGCCCTGGTCGCCAATTGGCCGCCCGTCGGCTTACCCTGCCCTTACCCAGACCCGGCTGTCGTGGAAGGCCACGCCGCCGTAGGGGGCGCAGGCGTCGGCGCCGGTGAGCGCGTTGATGCCCTCTCCGCCCTAATCCTAAAAGGGCCCTTTATCCCACCTGGGCGGTCGTTGGATCACCGACATCAGCGACGTTTGGGAATTCGATATTGTTCCGAATGTGCACGAACCACCCCTCTGCATCGTTCAGATGCCCATCTCCGTCAATCGAAACCTCAGACTTACTCACGGACTGCCCGACATTTCCGCCGATGACAAACGCCTTCTTTCTTGTCTTGTCGATTTCGACAACGATATCGGTGTGACTCGTGAACCATCCCTTGGCGGGCGCTTGTTCATAAGACAATTTTGCATCCGCACCCCTTGGGCGACCGATGAGATCCCCCACGCGCAAGACCTCCTCCCCCAACTTATAGCCGACGAGTGACGCCTTCAATTTATTGTTTTTTCTGTTGTTGATGGATTGTACAATCCATGTGGCGTGGCCCGACGAATAGGGAAATTTGTTTCCGGCGCCCGCTTGCTGCATGCAGTAGGAAACGAACGCGGCGGACCATGCCAATTTCGTGGTTCCGTCAAGCCTTCCCTTGCTCTTCGCATATTTGCTTACAAGTTTTTTGTATTCAGACGCGCCTATCGAAAGCCAGTAATCGGCAACGCGAGATGAATAGGGCTCCACTGCCTCCTTATTCTTTCCGTTCAATATCTTATCCTTTCTTCCGATGTCATTACCGAAGAAATTCCACTCCGCGTTGGCCATGGCCAACAATGAATGCAAAAAGCTCATACCCACCCCCCCAATGTAACAGATACTGCATCATATTACATTTTTCTCAGAATATATACGTTGCTTTATTGTAATTGCTTTGAATTTAATTCCGATTCATACATTCGTTTGAATGTAAATCTATTGGTATCCACACAATGCGGTGCACCAACGGGGTTCTGTGGGAATATCTTGGAAATGAGGGCGGCCGCGCCCTCCGATATGCGCAAGCGCGTGGCAATCGGCGAACCATGCACTCGAAGCTCTTTGCAGGCGGCGCGTCCGCGGTGCTTACCCTGCCCTCACCCAGACCCGGCTGTCGTGGAAGGCCACGCCGCCATAGGGGGCGCAGGCGTCGGCGCCGGTGAGCGCGTTGATGCCCTCGCCGCCAGCGAAGGCCGAGTTCGGCCACAGGCCCTCGTGGATGACCACGCCGCGGCGCTGGCCGGCATCGTGGCGGGCATGCATGGCGATCTCGCCGCGCAGATTGCCGAGCTTGACCCGGCCGCCGTCCTCGATGCCGAGTTCCGCCGCGTCGTCCGGATGGATCATCAACTCGGGCCGCCGCTCCTTGGCCTTCGAACCGGGCGTTTCGGCGAAGCTCGAATTCAGGAACGAACGCGACGGCGAGGTGGCGAGCCGGAACGGATGCGCCTCGTCGGCGGTCTCGATCAGCTCGACATGGTCGGGAAACAGCGGCAGCCGCTCGTGCGGGCCGAGCGGACCGACGCGCTCGGGCGGCCGGGTGACGGCCGGCGTGCCGGTCCAGTCCGGCTTGAAGCGGTACTTGCCGTCCTTGTGGCCGAAACCGTCTAGGAAATGCGCGGTGCGGAAATCCGGCTGCAGGTCGGCCCATTTCTCCGCCTCGAAGGACTCGAAGTCGCCGAGCCCGCGTTTTTCCAGCATGCGGTCGATGTGCTGGCGCTCGCTCATGCCGAAGCCCTGGCACCCGCTGACGCCGAGGCGCTTTCCCAGTTCCTCGTAGACATAGTGGTTGGTCTTCGGTCCCTCGGGCGGATCGACCAGCTTTGGGCCGAGCACCACATGCTGGTGGCCGCCGCCGCGATAGATGTCGTCGTGCTCGAGAAACATGGTCGCCGGCAGCACCACGTCGGCGAGCTTGGCCGTGTCGGTCATGAACTGCTCGTGCACGACGACAAAGAGGTCGTCGCGCTTGAGACCCGCGATCACCTTGCGCTGCTCGGGCGCGACATTGGCCGGGTTGGTGTTCTGGAACATGATCGCGGTCACCGGCGGGCCGCCATTGAGCGCCTCGGCCTCCCCGGTCAGCACCCGGCCGATGCGGGAATGGTCGAGCCAGCGGCGGCGCGGATCGAAATGCCTGCGGCCCTCAAGCTCCGACTTGTCGAGCCGGAAGATGTCGGAGTTGGAGTGGAAGGCGCCGCCGCCCTCGTGCCGGAACGAGCCGGTGACGACGGCCAGCGACAGCGCCGCATGCATGTTGGCCGAGCCGTTGCGCTGCCGGGTGAAGCCGTAGCCGAGGCGGAAATAGGTCTTGGCCGTGGTGCCGACAAGCCGGGCAAAGGCCTCGATCTCGGCCGCGGGAACGCCGCAGATGGCTTCAGCCCATTCCGGCGTGCGGGTCTGAAGATGCGATTCAAGACCGGCCGGGTCGTCACTGTATTCGTTGAGATAATCCCGATCGGCGAGATTGTCCCGGAAGAGCACGTGCATGACCGCGCAGGCGAAGGCGCCGTCGGTGCCGGGGCGGAGCAGGATCTTGATGTCGGCCTGCTTCATCGTCGGGTTGTCGTAGATGTCGATGACGACGATCCTGGCGCCGCGCTCCTTGCGGGCGCGGATGGCGTGGGTCATCACATTGACCTGGGTGGACACCGCGTTGGTGCCCCAGATGACGACGCAGTCGGATTTCGCCATCTCGCGCGGATCCGGGCCGCGCAGCGCGCCGGCGCCCATGGTGTAGCCGGTCCAGGACAGGTTGATGCAGATCGAGTCGAACTGGTTGGAATAGCCCTTGGCGTGGCGCAGCCGGTGCACGCCGTCGCGCTGCACCAGGCCCATGGTGCCGGCATAGTAGTTGAGCCATACCGTTTCCGGGCCGTGCCTGGCCTCGGCTTCATTGAACTTCTCGGCGATCAGGTCCAGCGCCGCGCCGAAACTCGCTTCCTTCCAGGTGCCCTCGCCCTTGGCGCCGGACCGGATCAGCGGCTTGAGCAGCCGGTCGGGATGATGGATGCGCTCGGCATAGCGGGCCACCTTGGCGCAGATGACGCCGGCGGTGTAGCTGTTGTCGCTCGCACCCCGCACCCGGCCGATACGTCCGGTCGACAAGAGCTCGACATCGAGCGCGCAGGTCGAGGGGCAGTCGTGGGGACAGGCGGTGTGGCCGAACACCGGACCTGCGGATTGCCGGGAAGATTTGGGGAAAGGTGTCGCATCGGTCATGCTTCCTCTATAAGGGAAAGCAACGCACCGCGCCACGGTCGGCATGCGGGCCATCACATCATTTCACCGGGGCATCAGCGGCGACGATGAATTATCGGCATTCCTATCATGCAGGCAATTTCGCCGACGTGCTCAAGCACGCGGTGCTGGCCTCGATCATCACCTACCTCAAGCGGAAGGACCACGCCTTCCGGGTTATCGACACCCATGCCGGTCCGGGCCTCTACGACCTTTCGGGCAAGGAGGCGCAGGCCACCGGCGAATGGCGCGAGGGTGTCGGCAGGGTGATCGCCGCCAAGAAGTCGCCGGCACTGACCGCATTCCTCGCGCCCTGGCTTGACGCGGTCAGGCAGCTCAATGCCGAGGCGGCTCCGGAAGGCAAGGAGCACGACGGCGGCATCCGGCTCTATCCCGGCTCGCCGAAGCTCACCCGCATGCTGATGCGCAAGCAGGACAGGCTCTCGGCGATCGAATTGCACCCTGCCGACGCGAGGCAGCTGGCCGCGCTGTTTGCCGGCGACTATCAGGCGCGCGTCACCGAACTCGACGGCTGGCTGGCGCTGGGCGGACACCTGCCGCCGAAGGAAAAGCGCGGCCTGGTGCTGATCGACCCGCCTTTCGAGATCGAGGGTGAATTCGACCGTATGGTCGATGGCCTGGCCCGCGCCACCCGGCGCTTTGCCGGCGGCACCTACTGCCTGTGGCATCCGATCAAGATCGACAGCGCCGTGGACGCCTTCCACAAGAAGGTGCAGGCGCTGGGCCGACCCAACACGCTGGCCGCCGAAATCATGGTCCGCAACAACAAGAACGCGCCCGGGCTGAACGGCTCGGGACTGGTGATCGTCAACCCGCCCTTCACGCTGGAAGCCGAGCTTCGCGCGGTGCTGCCGGAGCTTGCCAAGCTGCTTGCCACCGGCGCAGGCGGGTCCAGCCGGGTGATGAGGCTGGTGGGCGAGGAGAGGCCCGAGTAGTGGAGCGCCGCGGCCGCCGCGAGGCCAATGCGGCACGGACCGGCAGATGCGTGACAGTCGTGCGGAGATGGCGACACGGCCCCCACGCTCGATCTGCCACACCGTTTCCGGCGCCGGGGCGACCGCGTCGCATGGGGCCGCATCCGCCGGTGGCCGGTGGTGCTGGTGCACGGAACACCATTTTCCAGCCAGGTCTGGCGCCGCATCGCGCCGCTCCTGGCGCGGCACTGGACCGTGCACTGTTTCGACCTGATCGGCCACGGGCAGTCGGAGATGTGCGATGGCCAGGACGTGTGGCTCGGCGTCCAGAACGGCCTGCCTGCAGCGCTGCGCTCCCCTTGGCCGCTCGACCGCCAGGACATGTTGTATCGCGAGTTCGGGCAGCTCATCGCCGGCGGCAGGCTCATCCGGGTGCCCAATGCCGGCCATCTCCTCCGGGAGGATGCTCCCGAGGCGATCATCGCGGCGATGCTCGCCCCCCTCGCCTGAGGGCCGCGCTCCGGCGGCGGCGCCGCGCGACGATGAACGCCAAAGCAACCATTTCGCGCGCCAGCCCTTGACTTGACGCCCCTGCGGCACTTGATCATTGTTTGCCCGCTTGGCGTTCCAAGATTCGGTCAGCACAAAGGAAATCCTGATGAGCATCCGCACTTCACGCCGTCCCGCCGGCGCCGCCGCGCTTCGCCTCGCCATGGCGGGGCTGCTTGCCATCACCGCGCTGATGCCTGTCGCCGCGACGCCGGCGCGCGCCTTCACCGGCGGCAACTTTCCAGCCTGCGAGGCGCCGCAGGTGCTCACCTACATTCAGAAGCGGTTCGTCTGGACCGACCAGCACCTGCTCAAGCGCGGCCTGGCGATCGACGCCATCCATCATCCGGAGACGAACCGCGTCGTCCCCGCGGGATATGGCGAGCCGATCGGTCGGCTCTACTGCCACGCGACAGCCCGGATGAACGACGGCCACAAGCGTGAGATCTGGTATCTGATCGAAGCCGGCATGGGATTTGCCGGGATTGCCGACAATGTCGAGTTCTGCATCTCCGGCCTCGACCCCTTCAAGGTCTACGGCGCCTGGTGCCGCTCGGTGCGCTGAGCGCCGTGACGGTCGGCTCCTTGCTGCGGCCGGTCGCCGCTGCCGCGGCACTGCTTGTGGCACTTTCCGGCTGTTCGGATGCGGATGGTGGCGACACCGCGACCCAAGACGCCGCTGCCCCGCGGGCTTCGCAGACATCGCAGCCCTCGCCTGTTCCCGCCGATCTCCCCCGCGGCAAGGGATTTGATTTCTACGTGCTGGCGCTGTCCTGGTCGCCCAGCTACTGCCTGGGCGCCGATGCCGGCGGCGGCGGCCAATGCGCGTCCGGTCGGGAACTCGGCTTTGTCGTCCACGGCCTCTGGCCGCAGTTCGAGCACGGCTATCCGCAATACTGCGCCTCCGCCTTGTCCGAAAGGGTGACGGAGGCGGCGGGCGCACCGATGCTGGATCTGGTCCCCAGCATGGGGCTGCTGGGGCACATGTGGCGCAAGCACGGTCTGTGCGCGGGGCTGAGCCAGCAGGATTTCTTTCGCGTCACACGCGCGGCGCGGGCGCGGATCGCCATTCCGCAGGTCTTTGCCGACTCGCCGCGCAACCTTTCATCTACGGCGGCTGAAAGCGCCTTCGTCGATGCCAATCCCGGCATGAGCCGGACCGGAATCGCAGCCGTCTGCAAGGGCGGGCGCTTGCAGGAAGTGCGCATCTGCCTTACCCATGCGCTGGAGTTCCGCGCCTGCCGCGAAGTCGACGCCGCGGGCTGCCAGGCCGGAAGCCTGGCCGTTCCGCCGCCGCGCTGACCGGTGGCTCCCCACCGTCCCGGCCTCGTCCGATCATTGCAGAAGGTATCCCATGAAAATCCTCTATTCCCCCGCCTCCCCCTATTCCGCCAAGGTGCGAATGGCCGCCCAGCATGCGGGCATGGACCTCGAGTCGGTGATCGTCGAAACCAGCAAGGATCCCGCGGAGCTCATCTCCGCCAATCCGCTCGGCAAGATTCCGACGCTTGTCCTCGATGACGGCCGCGGCATTCATGACAGCCGCGCCATCATGCATTACCTCGATCGCGAGGGCAGCAGGCGGATCTATCCGCGCAAGGGCGAAAAGCGGACCGACGCCGAAGTGCTCGAGGCCCTCGCCGACGGCATCTGCGATTGCCTGCTCGCCATCGTCTACGAAAAGCGCATGCGGCCGGAGGAAAAGGTGCACCAGGACTGGATCGAGCGGCAGTGGGCCAAGGCCGAACGCGGCATGGACCATCTGGAGGCAAACATGCCGAGACTCGGCAAGACGCTTCACGGCGGCCATTTTTCGGTTGCCGCCATGACGTCCTACCTGGCGCTGCGCTTTCCGGGCCAGTGGGAACGCGGGCGGCCCAAGCTCAAGGCGTTCTCGCGCAAATTCTCGATCAGTTTCCCCGAGCTCGACGGACTGCGGCCGAAGGGCTGACCGAACATCGCCGGTGCGGCGAGGCTGCGTCACCTTGGTTCTTGCAAGAAACAAAGACAAGTTCTAGATCGACGGCGTCTGACCACCCCGCGCGGTGCGGTGTGGTCAGACGGACGGTCATGCCGCAAGCCCCGGTCGGAGTCGTCAAACAGAATGTGGCCCCGCCCGTACGGATGGTTCGATGCATCTCAAACGCCCGCACATCCGCAGTGAACTGCTCAGCCTACTGGTGGCTGCCTATCTCGTGCTCGCGTTCAACGCGACATTCTGGACCAAGGCGTCCGACTACTTCGGCGACGGTTCCGCCGGCTTCTGGGCGTTTGCGATCGCGATTTCCGCAGGCTTCGCCATTTGCATGGTCGTCGTCTCGGTCAAGTACCTGACCAAGCCCATCTTCATCCTGCTCATCCTGATCGCGGCGGCGACCGCCTGGTTCACTGATTCGTTCGGCGCCGTCATCGACCGCGAGATGATCCTCAACACGGTGCAGACGACGCCGGCCGAAGCCGGCCACCTGATGACGCCGGGATTCCTGCTGCACTATCTGCTCTTCGCGATCGTGCCCGCCATGCTCATCGCCTGGATCCGGATCGTGCACCGGCCGTTCATGGCCAAGCTCGCCTGGAACGCCGGGCTGACCGTGATGCTGGCGGCGATCTTCGTCGCCAGCGCGGCGCTGCAGATGCCGGCCATTGCGTCGACGCTGCGCCAGCACAGGGATCTTTTGAAATATCTCACTCCGGTGACGCCGCTGGTCAGCGTGTCGCAATATTCGTTCCAGACCGCGAGCAACATCAATCGCGAAGTCGTCGTCGTCGATGCCGACGCGCGCAGGGGCATTGCTGCGGCGGCGGACCGCAAACCCATGGTGACGATCATTGTCGCCGGCGAGACGGCGCGCGCGCAGAACTTCTCGCTGGGCGGTTACAGTCGGACGACGAACCCGTTGCTCGAGAAGCAGGACATCACCTATTTCCCCAATGCCACCAGTTGCGGGACCGCCACCGCCACCTCCATCCCCTGCATGTTCTCGCAGTTCGGCCGCCGCGACTTCAGCTTCGAGCGCGGCCAGTACACAGAGAACCTTCTCGACGTCCTGCGCCATGCCGGTGTGCAGGTGGAATGGTGGGAGAACAACACCGGTGACAAGGGTGTCGCCGCGCGGTCGGCGTCGACCGACTTCTCCGCGCTCAACGATCCTGCCTACTGCGTCAGCCACGAATGTCTCGACGGGATCCTGCTCGACCGCCTCGATGGCTGGCTCGACGGCGTCTCCTCGGATTCGGTGCTGGTGCTGCACCAGCTCGGCAGCCACGGCCCGGCCTATTTCCTGCGCTATCCGGACGAATTCAGACGCTTTGTCCCCGACTGCCGCACGGCGGAGTTCGCCGAATGCACCCAGGAGGAGATCGTCAATGCCTATGACAACACCATCCTCTACACCGACCACATCCTCTCGGGCGTGATCGACAGGCTGAAGGCGCGCGCGAACACCCTGTCCGGCGCCATGCTCTACATGTCCGATCACGGCGAATCGCTGGGTGAGAAAGGCCTGTACCTGCATGGCACGCCCTACATGTTCGCCCCGCGCGAACAGACACATGTGCCCTTCGTGATGTGGATGTCGGACGGATTTGCCGGTGCGGCGAAGATCGACCGGGCTTGCATTTCAGCGCTGGCCGGTGAAGAAGTCTCGCATGACAATCTCTATCATACAGCGCTCGGCATGATGGACATCATCGCAGCCAGCCGCGACCCGAAACTCGACCTGAGCAACGGCTGCCGGCAGGCGGCAAGCCAATGAGCGAGCACGGAGAGCCGGGCTCGCAGCGACGGCCTGTCAAGATCGAAGGCTGGCGCCACGCATTCGCCGCCGCGCGGTATTCCGGCGGCGGCCTCATGCGGCTTTGGCAGGAGGCGGCGTTCCGGCACGAGGCGATCTCCTATGGCTGCATCGTCGTCGTGTTCACGGCCATCGGCGCCGATGCCACCGCCCATGTGGGCGCCCTGGTGCTGTTCCTGCTGCTGATCGCCATCGAGGCGCTCAACACCGCCATCGAGGAACTGGTCGACCGGGTTTCCCCGGAAATCTCCTCCATGGGCCAGCATGCCAAGGATCTGGGCTCGTTCGCCGTCTTCTGCCTGCTGTTGATCAACGGCATCTGGGCCGCCTATGTGGTGGGAAGTCACCTGTTCGGCATCTGAAGCCGAACACAGGCGCCGGCAGCCGCGCAGACGCCATCGCGGCCAGCACCGATCAGGTCCCTGGCCATTCCATTCGCGAAACAAAAAAGCCCGGGCGCGAACGCCCGGGCTTGCAAACACACCGGCAAAGATTGCCGGCGATGTCGGATCAGAACTTGACGCCGAGACCGACGCGGACCGAGTTGTCATCGAAGCCGCTCGACACAGTACCCAGGTCGAGATCGTAATCCTTCGACTGGTAGTCGGTGTAGCGGTATTCGACGCGGGCCGTGATGTTCTTGGTCAGGAACGCTTCGGCGCCGGCACCAACGGTGTAGCCGTAGTGGACATTGCTGTCGTCGGACGTGGCATCGTTGAGCTTGAACTTCGACGCGGCCAGACCACCGGTCGCATAGACCAGGAACGGGTTGACGTCATAGCCGAGACGGGCACGCAGCGAACCGTTCACGCCCTGCTCGGCGCCAACGAGACCATTGGAGGTGTCATTGTTGCTGAGCGCAACATCGGCTTCCACACCGTAGACGAAGTTGTCCATCTGCCAGTTGTAGCCGCCGTAGACACCGCCGCCGAAACCGTTGTTGCCGTCGCCGGCCACATCGGTGTCGCCGCGGCTGTAGACGCCGAACACACCGGCATAGCCACCGGCCCACAGATAGGCAGGAGCGGTCGCCAGGTCGGCAACCGGCGGCTCGGCGGGCTGGTCCATAATGGCGTCAGCGGCATGGGCCGAGAACGACAATGGCAGCATCATGGTGGCGGCGAGAAGCGCCATTTTGGTCGTACGCATAGAAAACTCCTTGGTTTATTTCCATCATCACAACGGATGAAGTCGGGTTGGGTTCCGTCCCCCTCGAGTGCCTAAGATGGTGGATGAATGCGGCGGGCGCGGAGCCGAAATGTGGAAACAACGCGGCACAAACAAGGCGCCCCCGGCTGTTGCGGACGGGCAACAAATTCGGCTTTGCTCAGGGACGAGCAGGCACGGGGCCGGCGGCGCGGCGTTGCATTGAGGCCGCCACAGCCTATATGGGGCCTATCGAAACCTCACCAGAAAGCCCGTATTTCCCTATGATAAGCATATTAACGCTGGTTGCGGGCCTGATCCTGCTCGTTGTGGCAGGTGACTATCTGGTCCGCGGCGCCGTCGGCCTGGCCGAGCGTCTGGCCATCGATCCTCTTATCATTGGCTTAACTGTTGTGGCATTCGGCACCTCGGCGCCGGAATTGTTCGTGTCCCTGCAGGCGGCGTTCAACGGCGAGTCGGGAATCGCCATCGGCAATGTGGTCGGCTCCAACATCGCCAATGTGCTGCTGGTGATGGGCGCTCCGGCGCTCTTGATGACGATCCACAGCAATGAGAAGGGCATCGGCGTCTCGCTGATCGTGATGGTGCTGGTCAGTGCCGTGCTGATGGCCTTCATGGCCTCGGGCCAGATCACCCGCCTCAACGGCGCCGTGCTGCTGGCGATCATGTTCGGCTATATCGGCTGGCAGATCCATTCGGCGCGCCGCGGACGGCTGGCGATGCCACCGGCCTGCGACCGCCCCGAGCCGGCGCACGAGTTGCTGTCAACGACATGGATCGCCGTGTTCATGGCCGGCGGCCTCGTCGGACTTCCCATCGGGGCCTGGCTGACCGTGGACGCGGCGTCCGCGATCGCCCGGCTGCTCGGCGCCTCGGAAACCGCCATCGGACTGACCGTTGTCGCCGTCGGCACCTCGCTGCCGGAACTGGTGACCTCGCTAATGGCCGCCTACCGCCGGTCCGGCGCGGTGGCGATCGGCAATGTGGTCGGCTCCAACATCTTCAACATCGGGCTCATTCTCGGACTGACCGGCGTGATTCTGCCGCTCGATGTCGATGCGCGCGTGATTCACATCGACATGTGGGTGATGCTGGCCACGGCCTTGCTGGTGGTGGCGCTGGCGCACTGGTCGGTGCCGATCAGGAAGCTCGGCGGCATCGCCATGCTGGCGGCCTTCGGCGTCTACATCGCGTCGGTGTTCTAGCACCGTCCGCGTCGCCGGGACCGCACTCGCCTGGCCGGCGGGACTTGCACCAGCACGGCGGACGCGAGACAACTTGACCTGCACGGGGACTCAGACAGGACGGCTTGATGACACCACAGGGTAAGATCGCGCTGGTTACCGGCGCCGGCCGCCGGATCGGCCGCGCCGTCGCCGAAGATCTCGGCCGCCACGGATTTCACGTCGCCGTGCATGCCAACCGCTCCGGCGAGGAAGCAGAGTCCGTGGCGCAGGCCATCCGCTCCGCCGGCGGCCGGGCGCGGGTGTTCCTGGCCGACCTCTCCGACGCGGCGGCGGTCCGGCGGCTGCACGCCGAGGTGGCCGAGGCCCTGGGGCCGATCGACCTGCTGGTCAACAATGCCTCGGTGTTCCAGGAGGATGCCGCCGACGATTTCGACGAGGCCGGCTTCGACCGGCATTTCGCCATTCATCTCAAGGCGCCGCTGATCCTGGCCGAGGCCATGGCCAGGGGCCTTCCCGCCACCTCGCACGGGCTGATCGTCAACATGATCGACCAGCGGGTCTGGCGGCTGACGCCGAAGTTCTTCTCCTATACACTGTCCAAGGCGGCGCTGTGGACGGCAACGCAGACCATGGCGCAGGCGCTGGCGCCGCGCATCCGCGTCAACGCCATCGGCCCCGGGCCGACGCTGGCCAACGAGCGGCAGTCGGCCGAGGATTTCGCCCAACAGGCGGACTCCGTGCCGCTGGGCCACGGGCCGGAGCTGAAGGAATTCGGCAGCACCATCCGCTACCTGTGGGAGACCGGATCGATCACCGGGCAGATGATTGCCCTGGACGGAGGTCAGCATCTTGCGTGGCAGACGCCAGATGTTGCAAACATCGCAGAATGAGCCGTTCCCCGACCCCGAAATCGCCAGGCCGCAGCGCCGATACGCCCGTCTCCGACGGCGGCATGGTCTATGACGAGAACGACAACGACGAGGAGGACGATGCCGCCAGCGTCGCCCCCGCAGACAACATCCTCGCGCCGGTGGAGTGGAATGAAAGTCCGGGCGTTACCCCGGGTCTGAAGGGCGCCGAGGTGATCCAGGTGCTGGTCAGGCATCTGCCCAACCAGCCCGGCGTCTACCGGATGATGAATGCTGCCGGCGACGTGCTCTATGTCGGCAAGGCGCGCAGCCTGAAGAAGCGGGTGACCAATTACGCCCAGGGCCGCGGCCACACCAACCGCATCACCCGGATGATCGCCGAGACGACGAACATGGAGTTCGTCACCACGCGCACCGAGACCGACGCGCTGCTGCTCGAGGCCAATCTGATCAAGCGGCTGAAGCCGCGCTTCAACGTGCTGATGCGCGACGACAAGTCGTTTCCCTATATCCTGATCACCGGCGACCACGAGGCGCCGGCGATCTTCAAGCACCGCGGCGCGCGCTCGCGCAAGGGCGACTTCTTCGGCCCCTTCGCCTCCGCCGGCGCGGTGGGCCGCACCATCAACGCGCTGCAGCGCGCCTTCCTGCTCAGGACCTGCACCGATTCCACCTATGAGGGCCGCACGCGGCCGTGCCTGCTTTACCAGATCAAGCGCTGCTCGGCGCCCTGCACCGGCGAGATCAGCCTCGATGGCTATGCCGAACTGGTGAGCGAAGCCAGGGACTTTCTCTCCGGCCGCAGCCAGGCGGTGAAGTCGCATCTCGGTGCGGCGATGCAGCAGGCGTCCGACGAGATGGATTTCGAGCGCGCCGCCGTCTACCGCGACCGGCTGTCGGCGCTGTCGCATGTGCAGGGCCACCAGGGCATCAATCCGCAGACGGTCGACGAGGCCGACGTCTTCGCCATCCACACCGATTCGGGGCTCGCCTGCATCCAGGTGTTCTTCTTCCGCACCGGACAGAACTGGGGCAACCGCGCCTATTTCCCCAAGGCGGATCCGTCGCTGGAGCCCGGCGAGGTGCTGGGCGCCTTCATCGGCCAGTTCTACGACGACAAGCCGGCGCCGAAGCTGGTGCTGATCTCGGAGGATTTTGCCGACCGGGCGCTGCTCGCCTTGGCGCTGTCTGTGCGCTCGGACAGAAAGGTCACCATCACCGTGCCGCATCGGGGCGAGAAGAAGGAACTGACCGACGACGTGCTGCAGAACGCGCGCGAGGCGCATGGACGGCATCTGGCCGAGACCCAGTCGCAGGCGCGCCTGCTGGAGGGGCTGGCCACCACATTCGGGCTGGCGAAAGTCCCGCGCCGCATCGAGGTGTTCGACAACTCGCACATCATGGGCACCAACGCGGTGGGCGGCATGATCGTCGCCGGACCCGAAGGCTTCGTCAAGAATCAGTACCGCAAGTTCAACATCCGTTCGACCGAGATCACCCCGGGCGACGATTTCGGCATGATGAAGGAAGTCATGCAGCGGCGCTTCTCGCGGCTGATCAAGGAGCACGGCGAGGGTCCTGCCCCGGCAGATGAAACCCCGGCCCCAGGCGACCCCGGCGCGGATGCCGGAGGCGTGCTGCCCGGCGCGGCCGACCAGATCGAGACCGGCAGCGAGCTTCTCGACACCGGCGCCTTCCCGGCCTGGCCCGACCTGATCCTGATCGATGGCGGCCAGGGCCAGATGACGGCGGTGCGCGCCATCCTCGACGAACTCGGCATCGCCGACAAGGTGACCGCCATCGGGGTGGCCAAGGGCATGGACCGCGAGGCCGGGCGCGAGCGCTTCTTCATGCTCGGCCGCCAGCCCTTCACGCTGCCGCCACGCGATCCGGTGCTGTATTTCGTGCAGCGCATGCGCGACGAGGCGCACCGCTTCGCCATCGGCACCCACAGGGCCCGGCGCAAGAAGGAAATGGTGCGCAATCCGCTCGACGAGATCGCCGGCATCGGCCCTACCCGCAAGCGGGCGCTGCTGATGGCGTTCGGCACCGCCAAGGCTGTGTCGCGCGCCGGCGTCGAGGACCTGCTGACCGTCGACGGCATCTCGCAGTCGACGGCGGAACTCATCTACAACCATTTCCACGAGAACAAGACGTAGCCGCAGGATCCACGGCGGTGGTGGTGCGCGGGCAGCCCGACCGCCCGGCGGATCTTGAAATCCTCGCCCGGCTGGTCCAGATTGAGACTGTCTGAAACAGGTCAGGTCGGTGCGGTTGGCCCGACCCCCGCCACGTGCGGGTCCTTTCCGCAGCTCGGCATGGTGCCCGGCTCCGGTCCCAAGACCTTCCCCGCGCCCGCAATCACGCGGGCCGCGAATGAAAGGTTTTGACCATGCAGCAGCAGATTTCCGTCATCACGCTCGGCATCGCCGATCTTGCCCGCTCCCGCCGCTTCTACGGTGAAGGGTTTGGCTGGACGCCGGTGTTCGAGAATCCCGAGATCGCCTTCTACCAGATGAACGGGCTGGTGCTCGGCACCTGGCTGAAGCCGGAACTGGAGAAGGACATGCAGCGCCCCGGCCTTGTCTCGCCCGGCGCCTTTGCACTGGCGCACAATGTCGGCTCGGTCGAGGCGGTCAACACGCTCATCGACCGGCTGGTGCAGGCCGGCGGACGCCTGCTCCGGCCCGGCGACGCGCCGGTGCACGGCGGCTTCCGCGGCTATGTCGCCGATCCCGACGATCATGGCTGGGAAATCGCCTTCAATCCGGCGTGGGCGATCGACGAGAACGGCCATGTGAGCTTCGGTCTCTGACCCCCGGCACACAGCCAGGCGGGCCTGACTGTGTGCCGATTTGCGACACTCCGGCCCGCACCAGCACCGGGCCGGAGGCTTTTTCGATGTCGGGCTGGCCTCCGGTGGCTTTTCTGCGCAATTGCGCTAAAAGATTGCGGCATAGTGACCGGAGCAATCCGATTGCGGTTGACCTTGCCGGGTCAAGCCGTTCATCTGGCCACATCTCAGACACAAGGCGTCCCATGGCCTCCCGCGCACTCAACATACCGAACCTGCTCACCTATGGCCGCATCCTGGCGGTTCCCCTGATCGTGCTCTGCTTCTTCCTCGAGGGCCGGCTGCACGGCTCCGACATCGCCCGCTGGGCGGCGCTCGGCATCTTCGTCCTCGCATCCGTGACGGACTTCTTCGACGGCTATCTCGCCCGGATCTGGGATCAGACCTCGAACATCGGACGGATGCTGGACCCGATCGCCGACAAGCTGCTGGTCTCCTCGATCCTGCTGCTGGTCGCCGCCGACGGCACCATTGCCGGCTGGACCATCTGGGCGGCGATCATCATCCTGTGCCGCGAGATCCTGGTCTCCGGCCTGCGCGAGTATCTCGCCGCGCTCAAGGTCTCGGTCCCGGTGACCTGGATCGCCAAGTGGAAGACCACGCTGCAGATGGTGGCGCTCGGTTTCCTGCTTGCGGGCCCCGCCGGCGACAAGGTGCTGCCCTACACCACCCAGATCGGCATCGGCCTGTTGTGGATCGCGGCCCTGGTGACCATCTACACGGGCTATGACTATTTCCGCGCCGGCTACCGCCATGTGGTGAATGAATGAGCGTCAACATCGTCTATTTCGCCTGGGTGCGCGAGCGCATCGGCAAGGGATCGGAGGTCATCGACGTGCCCGCGAGCGTGGCCACCGTCGGCGATCTGATCGCGCATCTGGCGACGCTGGGCGAGGAATACGAGGCGGCATTCCAGATGCCCGGCGTCATCCGCGCCGCCATCGACCAGGAGCATGTCGAACATTCCGAGCCGATCGGCTCCGCGCGCGAGATCGCGCTGTTTCCGCCGATGACGGGCGGCTGAGCCATGCCGGCGCCCGTCCCGGTCACCGTCCGCATCCAGGCGGCTGATTTCGACATCGCCGCCGAGATCGCCGCGATGACCGCGGGCCGGACAGGCATCGGCGCGGTGGTGACTTTTTCCGGCCTGTGCCGGGACGACGGCGGCCGGCTTGAAAGCCTCGAACTCGAGCACTATCCGGGAATGGCCGAAAAGGCGATCACGAGCATCGCCGAGACCGCAGTGGCGCGGTTCTCGCTCAATGCCATCACCGCCATCCACCGTCATGGCCGCATCGCCCCGGGCGGCAACATCGTGCTGGTGCTCGCCGCAGCGCCGCATCGCCGCGCCGCCTTCGAGGGCGCCGAATTCCTGATGGACTATCTCAAGACCGAGGCGCCCTTCTGGAAGAAGGAGCACCTGAAGGATGGCTCCAGCGGCGACTGGGTCTCGGCCAAGGATGCCGACGATGCCGCCAGGGAGCGGTGGCGGAAGGACTCATGAGTGCTACCGTCAGACTTGACGAGAGCTGGAAGGCGGCCCTGTCGGAGGATCTGGACAGCGCCTACATGACGGATCTGAGGACATTCCTGAATTCCGAGATCGCCTCGGGAAAGCAGATATTCCCCAGGGGAGCCGAGTATTTTTCGGCGCTCGACCTGACTCCGCTCGACAAGGTCAAGGTGGTCATCCTCGGCCAGGATCCCTATCATGGCGAGGGTCAGGCGCACGGCCTGTGCTTTTCCGTGCAGCCGGGCGTGCGCACCCCGCCGTCGCTGACCAACATCTACAAGGAACTCGAGGCCGATCTCGGCATCCCCCGGGCCGGGCACGGCAACCTCGAAAGCTGGGCGCGGCAGGGCGTGCTCCTGCTCAACAGCGTGCTGACCGTCGAGCGCGGCCTTGCCGCCTCGCATCGCGGACGCGGCTGGGAGCAGTTCACCGATGCGGTGATCGCCCGGGTCAACGACCTGCCGCATCCGGTGGTGTTCCTGCTCTGGGGCGCCTATGCGCAGAAGAAGGCGGCATTCGTCGACGCCGGCCGCCATCTGGTGCTGACGGCGGCGCACCCCTCGCCGCTGTCGGCGCATAACGGCTTTTTGGGGTGCCGGCATTTCTCCAGGACCAATGCCTTCCTGAAGAAGAACGACATGTCGCCGATCGACTGGCAGCTACCCCCGACCGCCTGACGGTCCGGCATCCATCACCGTTTGCACACGGACGCTTCTGCCTTTCAGTCAATCGCAGAGCCATGGCGGTCCGAGTCCAAGATGACGCCCGGCCTTTCGGAAAGGCCCGGGCGGATCGCGGCAGCAGGAAAAGTCCGGAAATCTTGATCTGAGACAAGTCACGCTCTCGGCGATCATCCTATGACAGGACGGGTCGTGGATTACGGACCGAACTCACGATCCCGGCGGGATGTGTGAAAGGACCTGGCAGTGAGAACCATCAAGTCTGTCTTCTGGGCCGCGCTCGCGCTCATGACGCTGCTCTGGATAGCCGCCGATCCCTCCGTTTTCGAGGCCGGAAGCGTGCTGGCGCTGCGCGGATACATGATGCAATACAGCGGCGTGCTGGCGATCGCCGCCATGAGCATCGCCATGGTGCTGGCGCTGAGGCCGCGCTGGCCGGAACGATGGCTCGGTGGTCTCGACAAGATGTACCGCCTGCACAAATGGCTGGGCATCGCGGCGCTGATCTTCGCTGTCGTCCATTGGTTGTGGTCGGAGGTTCCGAAATGGGCCATCGGCCTGGGGTTGATGGCGCGCCCGGAGCGCGGCGAGCGGCCGGAACCGACCAGCGCGATCGAACAATCCCTCGCCGGACTGCGCGACCCTGCCGAAGGGCTGGGGGAATGGGCCTTCTACGCGACTGTTCTGTTGATTGCCGCGGCGCTGATTCCGCGCATTCCATACCGGCTGTTCTTCAAGACGCACCGGTATCTGGCCGTGTTCTATCTCGTGCTCGCCTTCCACACCGTGGTGCTGACGAAATTCAGCTACTGGACCTCGCCGTTGGGAATCAGCCTCGCACTGCTGCTGGCCGCCGGCAGCTTCGCGGCCGTGGTGGTTGTGTTCAGGCGCGTGGCGGGAAGACGGCAGGTAACAGGGACGATTGCCGAGATCCGCACCTTTCCCGGCGTGCAGGCGCTCGAAACCCGGATCCGGCTGCAGCCCGGCTGGCCCGGCCACAAGCCCGGCCAGTTCGCCTTTGCCACCTCGGACAGTCAGGAAGGCGCCCACCCCTACACCATCGCCTCGGCATGGGACCCGGCGGATCCGTCGATCAGCTTCATCATCAAGGCGCTGGGCGACCACACGCGCCGTCTTGCCGAGAAGCTCGGCGTCGGCCAGCAGGTCAGGATCGAAGGCCCCTACGGCTGCTTCACCTTCGACGACGACGCCAGGCGCCAGGTCTGGATCGGTGGCGGCATCGGCATCACCCCGTTCATCGCCCGCATGAAGCATCTCGCGCACGCGCGAAAGCACGCCCCGGGCACGGCCCCGCAGATCATCGACCTGTTCCACACCACGGCCGATCTCGACGAGGAGGCGCTGGCGCGGCTGGCGGCCGACGCGGTGGATGCGGATGTGCGGCTGCATATCCTGATCGACGCCAGGGACGGCACGCTCACGGGCGCCCGCATCCGCAAGGTGGTGCCTGACTGGCGTGACGCCAGCTTCTGGTTCTGCGGACCCGTCGGTTTCGGCGATGCGCTCAGATCCGACTTCGCCGCCCATGGCATGGACACCGGCAGGCGGTTTCACCAGGAGCTGTTCAGCATGCGGTGAAACGCCTGAGGCCGGCGCGGAGACCCGGCACGTGACATTGAGCCCGGCTGGCAGACGCAAGGACCGCACCCGGCGCTTCCCATACGGCAACGGGCCCGCGACATGGCGCCTCAACCGACGGGACGGACCACCGGATCGGGATCGACATCCCGGTCGAACTCATAGCCGAAAGCCTTGAGATCGCGCCCGTAGATGGTTTCGACGATCGCCCTGCTCTCGTCACTGTAGTAGCTCGAATAATGCGCGCGGGGCATCACATGCGCCCGCGGCAGAGGCGCCTCGGGCGAGACGCCGATATCCGCGCAGATGCGACTGACGGATGCTTCCAGATTTTCGAAGCGGAACAGGTTCCTGACGATGATCCGTCCGCTGCCGTCATCCAGCATGCTCGTCTGGTCGCGGGCCCCGAAGCGCAGCTTGTCCTTCTCGACGCGGGCAAAGTCGAGAAAGCTCATGGCGCTGTATCGTGCGGCGTTGTGGTGGGTCTGCCCGTTCAGAATGAAGTTGTAGCGGGAAACGAACAGATCATACGGATTGCGCAACAGCGCAAATGTGTAGAAGGCGTCGAAACGCTCGGCGCCATATTTCAGCCGGGACCAGCGCGCGGTGGTGTGCATCGGGAAATAGGCCTTCTCCGGCCGTTCCGGGATCGGCAGCTTCGACAGCACCCGGCGGAACTGCGATCTGGGCCGACTGGGCAGCGACGCGGGCCGGAGAAGCCGGGTGATGCTCAGCCCGGCGGTCTTGGGCACGTGGATGAAGATGAACTTGTGTGTGAGGGAATAGAGCAGCGGAACGAACCTTCTCGAATGCCGGCGGCCAGCAGCGGCGGCGGCGATGCTACGCACGGAAGCGACGTTCAGCCAGTAGCCCGTATTCTTGTTGCAATCGGGGCCGGAGCACAGCCTTTGTCCATGAAACAGCCAGGGCGCTTCTCGCCGGCTTGGCCGCACCGCCCGACACCGGCGTCGCAGGTCCCGACATCATGAAGGCGGCCCGGGAGCCGCCTTCCGCATTCCGATCAGGCGCGCCGGATGTCCGGCGGCGATGCTGTCGCTCAGCCGACGATTTCGGTGCCGGCGAACCAGTAGGCGATTTCTTCGGCCGCGGTTTCCGGAGCGTCGGAGCCGTGGACCGAATTCTCGCCGATGGACAGCGCGAAGGTCTTGCGGATGGTGCCCTCGTCGGCGTTGGCCGGGTTCGTGGCGCCCATGATCTCGCGGTTCTTGAGGATGGCGTTCTCGCCTTCCAGCACCTGGACGACGGTCGGGCCGGAGGTCATGCCTTCCACCAGTTCGCCGAAGAAGGGGCGTTCCTTGTGCACGGCATAGAAGCCTTCGGCTTCGCGGGTGCTCATCCAGACGCGCTTGGAGGCGACGACGCGCAGGCCGGCGTCCTCGAATACCTTGGTGATGGCGCCGGTCAGGTTGCGCTTGGTGGCGTCGGGCTTGATCATCGAGAATGTGCGTTCAATCGCCATGGTCTCATTCCTTTAGCGGTTTGCCCGCCGGTGAGCGGGCCAAATGGGGTGCAAAAAGCCGGGCCGAAGAAGATCCGGCCCGGGTTGGCGCCTAAATAGCCGCCATGGCGGCGTCCCACAAGGGGGCGACGGCGTTTTCGCCGGGCTCAGGCCGAGGCGGCCGGCACCGAGCGGCCCAGGCCGTCATGCAGGTCGAGACAGCGCTCGAACCACTGCGCCACCGGATCGGCGGCGTCGAGCAGCTGCGCCGTGGAGGTGACACGCACCCATTGCAGCGCGCCGAAGACGATGTAATCGGCAAACAGCGGCTCTGAGCCGCCGATCCACAGCTGCGATTTCAGCATGTGGCGCAGCGGCTGCATCCGGGCGGCAAAGCCAGCGATCTCGGCAGCGCGGCCCTCGGTCACCTGCTCGAGCGTCTTGCCCATGCGGCTTTCCCGGCTCGACCGGAAATAGGCCTGGTCGGCGGGGGCCAGGCGGTCGTGGATCTCCAGCAGGGCGATGACGCCGAGCGCCGGGTGAAGGCTGGTCTGGCTCCAGCCCTCGACGAGGCGGGCCGCCGCCTGGCCGCCCTCGCCGCCGAACAGGCTCGGCCGGTCGGGATAGGTTTCCTCGAGATAGTCGGCGATGAGGAAGCTGTCGGCGACGATGCGGCTGCCGTCGCGGATCACCGGGACGATCGGCGAGATGCCGTCCTCGACATTCGGCACCTCGGTGAACGGCACACCCTCGCGCTCATAGGGCAAGCCCTTGTGGGCAAGCGACATCATGGTCTTCCAGCAATGCGGGCTGAAGGGACGCGCGTCGTCGGCGCCGATGAGGTCGAACAGCTTGATGGTCATGAAAACTCCCGGGGATTGCGTGTGACCATCAGCTACAGGATTTGGCGGTGCGTGCCAATGCAGCGGTGCGGCCTGCGATCGACGGTCCTCGCCCGGTTCGACTCCGACCAGCAAGATGGCGTCGATTGCGGACCCTGGAGCGACGGGATGGCCGCCTCGGGATGGCCGCCTCGGCAGGGCTGGCGCGGTCCAACGGGATGCGCGCCAGCCCTGCCCTATTCCGCCGCCGCCGGCGCTGCCTGGATCATCGACTGGAACAACGTCAGCCGCGCCGAGGCGAGATGGGCGCCGCAGGCGGCTTTGACCGCGACCTCGTCGCGCGCCGTCAGCGCCTCGATGTAGCGCAGGTGCTCGGCGATGGCTGCCCGGTTGCGGCTCTTCTCGCTCTTCTTGTTCCACTGGTAGTGATAGTGGAAGACGACGGTGATGACGTCGTAGAAATCCTCGATGAAGCGGTTGGGCGCGCCGTGGATGACGAGTCGGTGGAAGCGGTCGTCGAGGTCGGAAAAATCGTGGTAGCGCGCGTCGATGTCGGCAAGCAGCGCGTGGTGCTCCTGCTCGATCTGCCTGAGCTTCTTCCACACCGGCGCCTCCGGCGGCTGGCGGCAGAAGGCGAGCGCCGAACGCATCTCGAACATTTCCCGGATCTCGAAAAGCTCGGAGGCGAAATCCCCGGAAAATCCCTTGAACACCCAGCCCGATCCGGGACGTTTCTCGACCAGGCCGAAGCGGCTGAAGCGGTTGAGGAATTCGCGGATGCCGGTGGTGGAGATGGCAAACCGCCGCGCCATCTCGGCTTCGTTGATGGCCATTCCGGGCCTGGCGTCGCCGCGCAGCATCCATTCCATGAACAGCTTCTCGAGCCGCTCGGAAGCCGACACGGTCTCCACCGCCGGATGATAGGCCGCATCGCAGTCGTGGCTGGTCACGTAGCGGACGCGGTCCTCGAAGCGCAGCAGGCCGAGGCCGCACAATTCGCCGATGACCTTTCGGATCGTCGTGCGGCTGGCGCCGAGCGAATGGGCCAGGACGGTCTCCGAGGGCAGCGCGTCGCCGACCGGCACCTCGCGCAGCAGGTCGAGCATCTGGTTGAAGGTCCGCTTGTAGACGGTATCGCTTTTCATCTCTGCCGTGGCGCCCCGCTGGTTCTTTTCCCTGTTATTTATCCATAAAAAACAATTTGACGCCAGCCCGGATTCTCGGTTTTTTATGGATAAGAGACAGCCGGAAGAGGGCCGGACTGCCGGGGGGGGGGGGGGGGGGGCAAAAAACAAAAAACAACCCCCCCCCCGCGGGGGGGGGGGCCGGGGGGCCGTCCCCCCCCGCCCCCCCCCCCCCCGGGCGGCCGGGGCCGGAGGGG